>OZ260094.1:0-4800000 GCA_965284505.1 Pseudomonadaceae bacterium
CGGCCGGCGCAGGTTGAAGACAAACCCCTGCATGCCGGTGGAGTTGCCGTTGACGATCTGTTCCTTGATCAGTCGACCTTCACTGACCGCCGGAATGTTGTAGGCGTTGGCCCAGTTTTTCGCGGAAATTTCCAGCCAGTAATCGAACTGGCCAGCTTTGAGAGCTTCCAGGGCGACGGTGTTGTCGCGGAAATAGTCGGTGCTCATCACATCGAAGTTGTAGAAGCCGCGGTTGATCGGCAGGTCCTTGCCCCAGTAGTCCTTGACCCGTTCGTAACGGATCGAACGCCCGGCCTTGACCTCGCTGACCTTGTACGGCCCGCTGCCCAACGGCGCTTCGAGGTTGCCCTTGGTGAAGTCGCGGTTTTCCCACCAGTGCTTGGGCAGCACGGGCAATTGGCCGATGATCAGCGGCAACTCGCGATTGTTGTTGTGCTTGAAGGTGAACAGCACCCGCAGCGGGTCTTCGGCGACCACCTGGTCGACATCGCCGTAATAGCCGCGATACAGCGGAGCGCCACTTTTCATCAGGGTCTGGAAGCTGAACACCACGTCTTCGGCACGCACCGGATGGCCGTCATGGAAGCGCGCCTCAGGGCGCAGGTAGTAGCGCACCCAGCTGTTGTCCGGGGCTTTCTCGATTTTGCTGGCGATCAGCCCGTATTCGGTGAAAGGTTCGTCCAGGCTTTGCCGCGCCAGGGTGTCGTAGATCAGGTCGGTGTCGTTGGCTGGCACGCCTTTGCTGATGAAGGGGTTGAGGCTGTCGAAGCTGCCGAAGCCGGCCTGGCGGAAGGTCCCGCCTTTGGGCGCGTCCGGATTGACGTAATCGAAGTGTTTGAAATTCGCCGGGTACTTGGGCGGTTCGTCGTACAGGGTCAAGGCATGTTGCGGCGCCGCGTGGGCGATACAGGCCACACCCGCGAGGAGCAGGCCGAGGAGGGTACGCACAGGCATCATTGAGCTTTCTCCGAAGTCTTCAGCCACCACGCATTCAGGCCCAGGGTGTAGGGCGGCGTGGTCACGAAGGCGAACCGGTTACGGTACGCCAGGCGGTGATAATTGATGTACCAATTGGGAATGATGTAGTGCTGCCACAGCAGCACCCGGTCCAGCGCCTTGCCGGCGGCCAGTTGTTCATCGCGGGACTGGGCCGCGAGTAACTGTTCCAGCAGGTGATCGACCACCGGGTTGGCGACGCCGGCGTAGTTTTTGCTGCCCTTGACCGCGACCTGGCTCGAATGGAAGTACTGCCACTGCTCGAGTCCGGGGCTGAGGGTCTGGTCGAGGGTCATGAGGATCATGTCGAAGTCGAACTGGTCCAGGCGCTGCTTGTACTGGGCGCGGTCGACCGTGCGCAGGCGCGCATCGATGCCGATGCTGGCGAGGTTTTCCGCGTAGGGCTGGAGAATCCGTTCGAGGTTCGGATTGACCAGCAGGATCTCCAGACGCAACGGCTGGCCGGCGGCGTTCTGCAGGCGCTGGCCGTTGAGCTTCCAGCCCGCTTCGGCCAGCAGGCCGAGGGCCTGGCGCAGGGTCTCGCGGGGAATCCCGCGGCCTTCGGTGCGCGACAGACTGAACGGCTCGGTAAACAGCTTGGCGGACAATTGTTCGCGATAGGGCGAGAGCATCAGCCATTCGTGACCGACCGGCAGGCCGTTGGCAGAGAATTCGCTGTTGGGGTAGTAACTCATGGCCCGCTGATAGGCGCCGCTGAACAGGGTGCGGTTGGTCCACTCAAAGTCGAACATCAGGCCCAGGGCCTGGCGCACCTTGGCGTCGGCGAAGGTGCTGCGCCGGGTGTTCATGAACAGGCCCTGGGTCTGGGTCGGGATCTGGTGCTTGATCTGCGCCTTGATCACTTCGCCCCGGCGCACCGCAGGGAAGTTGTAGCCATTGGCCCAGTTCTTCGCCTGGTGCTCGATGTAGATATCGAATTCGTTGGCCTTGAAGGCTTCGAAGGCGACATCGCTGTCACGGTAGAACTCGACCTCGACCTTGTCATAGTTGTATTTGCCGCGATTGACCGGCAGGTCCTTGCCCCAGTAGTCCTTGACCCGTTCGAACTGCAGTTGCCGACCCGGCTGAACCTGAGTGATGCGGTACGGCCCGCTGCCCAGCGGCGGCTCGAAGGTGGTGGCCTTGAAGTCGCGACCTTTCCAGTAGTGTTGCGGCAGGACCGGCAGCTCGCCCAGGCGCAGGATCAGCAGCGGGTTGCCGGCGCGCTTGAAGACGAAGCGGATGCGCAACGGGTTGAGGATGTCGACCCGTTGCACTTCCTGCAGGCTGGTGCGGTAGCGCGGGTGGCCTTCCTTGAGCAGCAAGCGATAGGAAAAAGCCACGTCGTAGGCGGTGATGGCTTTGCCGTCGTGGAAGCGCGCCTCGGGGCGCAGGTTGAACACCACCCAGCTGCGGTCCTCGCTGTATTCCACGGATTGTGCGATCAGGCCGTAGCTCGACGCCGGCTCGTCACCGGAGGGCGCGTATTGGCCGGTGCCGACCATCAGCGGCTCATTCAGCTCGTTGATGCCGTATTGCAGGAAATTGGGCGTGGCAACCGGGCTGGTGCCCTTGAAGGTGTAGGGGTTGAGGGTGTCGAACGTGCCGAATGCCATCAAGCGCAAGGTGCCGCCCTTGGGCGCTTGCGGGTTCACCCAGTCGAAGTGGGTAAAGCGGGCCGGATACTTGAGTGTGCCGAACTGCGCATAACCGTGGCTTTCGCTGAGGGTTGCGCTTGCGGGAAAGCTCAAGGCCAGGCTGATCAGCAGGAGGGGCAAGACAGGCTTCAAGTCAGGGGTTCGATCCAGGCGGCTTGGGCTACATGGTTCGTACAGTAACAGCTTGTCTTGACAGGAAAAAGCCGGGGGAGGGGTTGTTCAAATCCCAAGCTGCAATGGTTTGTACCGGTGTTATGAGTGGCACGGTCATCTGTAGGAGCTGGCTTGCCAGCGAATAGGGCGTGTCAGCCACCGATGATGTCGGCTATCCCACCGCCTTCGCCAGCAAGCTGGCTCCTACAGGTCTTGTGTCGAGCAGGCCATCCCTCAGCGCGGCGAGGAGACGGTGAGCAGTTGCCCCGGCTTCAATGCCTGGCCAACCCGCGGATTCCAGCGCTTGAGGTGTTGCATCTCGACATTGAAGCGTTTGGCGACCATGTACAGCGAGTCACCGCGCTGGACCTTGTACTTCGTCTGCTTCTTGCTGTTGGCGGCGAGGGTCGTGGTGGTGCGGCCGCTGCTGCGGCGGGTGTCCTGCATGACCAGGGTCTGGCCAGCCTTGAGGTGCTTGCCGCTGAGGTTGTTCCAGCGCTGCAGGTCTTTGACGTCAACCTTGTTGGCCTTGGCGATGGCGGTCAGGTTGTCGCCACGCTTGACCCGATAACTGCGCTTGGCACCGGCAATCACCGGGCTGTCGGCGCCGTCGAACACCGGCTTGAGCGGGCGCTTGCTGATCAGCTCTTCAGGCTTCATGGTCGACAGGCTGGCGGTCAGCAACTGCGCCTTGGAGGTGGGCACCAGCAAATGCTGGGGGCCGTCGATGGTGGTGCGTTGCTTGAAGGCCGGGTTGAGCTGGAACAACTCGTCTTCGTCGATGTTGGCCACCGCGGCAACCTTGGACAGGTCCATGCGCTGGTTGATTTCGACGACTTCGAAGTAGGGTTCGTTGGCGATCGGGTTGAGGTTGACGCCGTAGGCTTGCGGGGTGATCACTACCTGGGACAGGGCGAGCAACTTGGGTACGTAGGCCTGGGTTTCCGCCGGCAGTGGCAGGTTCCAGTAGTCGGTGGGCAGACCGAGCTTTTCGTTGCGCTCGATGGCCCGGCTGACAGTACCTTCGCCGGCGTTGTAGGCGGCCAGGGCCAGCAGCCAGTCACCGTTGAACATGTCGTGCAGCTTGGTCAGGTAGTCCAGGGCTGCGGTGGTCGAAGCGGTGATGTCGCGACGACCATCATAGAAACGGGTCTGGCGCAGGTTGAAGTAACGCCCGGTGGACGGAATGAACTGCCACAGGCCCACAGCATTGGCCGGTGAATAGGCCAGTGGGTTGTAGGAGCTTTCAATTACTGGCAGCAGCGCCAGTTCCAGCGGCATGTTGCGTTCTTCGAGGCGCTCGACGATGTAATGGATGTACAGGCTGCCGCGCTCGCCGGCGCTTTCCAGGTAGGAAGGATTACTGGCGAACCACAGGCGCTGTTGCTCGATGCGTGGGTTGACGCCCAGGCCGTCCTGTAGTTGGAAGCCCTGGCGCATGCGCTCCCAGACATCCTGTGGAATCTCTGGCGTGGGTTTTTCGCTGAGCCAGATCGGCTTCTGCTTGGCGCGGGTGGCCAGGGTGTGGGCCGCATCGGTTTGCGGCACTTGACCGGTGCTGCTGCAGCCCGCCAGGGTGGCGGACACAGCCACCGCGATGGCTTGAGCCAGGCGGGTCAATGCGTCTGATTTGATGGATTTACGTATAGATGACGACATTGGCTGGAAGTAAGTTCCGGGCAAAAATGTCGGGCGATTCTAGAAAGGGCACCCGGTGCGGTCAACCTTTGAGAATCTTTCGACCTATGCTCGCCCTGTTTAGAACCTATCTTTCCAAGCCCGAAGTGCCGCAAAAACCTCACTCGGCGCCCGGTCTTTGGGGTCACTCCGTTCGTCTAATATTTCTTTAACAGATGTTTCTCCGGTGCGCAGAAAAGGATTTGTCAGCTTTTCCAGCGCCAGATTTGACGGCAGGCTGATCTGCCCCGACTCGCGTAACTGCGAGACGTTCTTGAATCGTTCGGCAATGTCCGGATTGTTCGGTTCGACAGCAACGGCAAAGCGCAGGTTGCTCAGGGTGTACTCGTGGGTGCAATACACTAGCGTCTGGTCCGGCAAGGCGGCGAGCCGGCTGAGGGAGTGATGCATCTGCTGTGGCGTGCCTTCGAACAGGCGGCCGCAACCGGCGGCGAACAGGGTGTCGCCACTGAACAACACGCCCGGGGTGTAGAAGGCGATGTGGCCGAGGGTGTGACCCGGCACCGCATACACGTCGAAGGTATGACCGAGTACGCTGATCTGGTCGTTATCCTTGAGCGCTACGTCGCGCCCCGGGATGGTTTCGCTGGCAGGGCCGAAGACCTTGGCGCCGGTGGCCTGCTTGAGGGTTTCGACGCCGCCGACGTGGTCATGGTGATGGTGGGTCACCAGGATATCGCTGAGGGTCCAGTCGGGATTTTCAGCCAGCCAGGCCAGGACCGGCGTGGCATCGCCCGGATCGACTACGGCGCAGCGGCGAGTTGCTTCATCTTGTAACAACCAGATGTAGTTGTCGGTGAAGGCGGGCAGGGCACGGATAGGTATCATTACGGAATTCGCCAAGCGGAATACATTGGCGCATCTTAGAGCTTCCTGGCGAGTTGGAGAATGCAATGACCGATAAAGCGTTCGCGCAGGCCGATCCGCAGTGGCTGGAATTGATCGGCGCCGCCCGCGAGTGGCTGTCCGGGCCCATCGGCCAGTTTCTGCTGGATGAAGAGCGGCGCATGCTCGAAGACGAACTCGGGCGCTTCTTCGGCGGCTACCTGGTGCATTACGGGCCCTCGGCCGAAACCCCGCCCAACGCCCCGCAGGTGCAACGCAATGTGCGCCTCGGTGCGCCGTTGCCGGGGGTGGAGATTGTCTGCGAAGAACAGGCCTGGCCAATCAGCGAGCATGCCGCCGATGTGGTGGTGATGCAGCACGGCCTGGATTTCTGCCTGTCACCCCACGGCCTGCTGCGCGAGGCCGCGAGTGCCGTGCGCCCTGGCGGGCATTTACTAATTGTCGGGATCAACCCCTGGAGCAGTTGGGGCATGCGCCATGTGTTCGCCTCTGACGGGATGCGCAAGGCGCGCTGCATTTCGCCGTCGCGGGTCGCCGATTGGCTCAACCTGCTGGGCTTCGCGCTGGAGAAACGCCGCTTCGGGTGCTATCGTCCGCCGCTCGCGTCTGCTGCCTGGCAAACTCGTTTGGCCGGTTGGGAGCGCAGGGCGGGTAACTGGCAACTGTCGGGCGGCGGCTTCTATCTATTGGTCGCGCGCAAGATCGTCGTCGGCCTGCGTCCGGTGCGCCAGGTCCGCCGTGAACCGATGGGCAAGCTGATCCCGCTGCCGATGGCCAAGGTCAATCGGCGCGACAGCAAGCCGTAACCCCCTTCCTTATTACTACGGCCGGGTTCGCCCGGCCTTGGTATTGTCGACCGCGGTCGACAAGCCACCGACTTATTTCTGGATAGATTGCATGAGCGATAGCGTAGAACTCTTCACCGATGGCGCCTGCAAGGGCAACCCCGGCCCCGGCGGCTGGGGCGCATTGCTGGTGTGCAAGGGCGTGGAAAAGGAACTCTGGGGCGGCGAAGCCAACACCACCAATAACCGCATGGAGTTGATGGGGGCGATTCGTGGCCTGGAAGAGCTCAAGCGTCCCTGCGACGTGCTGCTGGTGACTGACTCGCAGTACGTGATGAAGGGCATCAACGAGTGGATGGTCAACTGGAAAAAACGTGGCTGGAAAACCGCGGCCAAGGAACCAGTAAAAAATGCCGACCTGTGGATGCAACTGGACGAACAGGTCAATCGCCACAACGTGACCTGGAAGTGGGTGCGCGGGCACATCGGCCACCCGGGCAACGAGCGCGCCGACCAGCTAGCCAACCGCGGCGTCGATGATGTGCGCGGTTACAAGCAGGCCTGATCGGCTGAAAAGCTGCGCAATTCGTCGATCAACCGCAAACAGTGGTTCAACCCCGGTGATACATCGCCAATTCGCTGACTGAGAATGATCGGCGAGGTGGCGTTGTTTTCCAGCACCGGAGTGAAGCCGATGTCGTCGCGGTGCAGCAATTGCACCGAGGCCGGCACCAGGGTCACGCCGATCCCCGCACCCACCAGACCGATCGCCGTCTGCAGTTCGTTGGTCCACTGCGCCACCTTGATACTCACCCCGTATGACTCGAACAATCCGATCACATGGTCGGCGTAGCTCGGCCGTGGGTTGCCGGGATACAGCACGAAAGGCTCGTTGGCCAGTTCGCTGAGGCTGATGGGCCGCGCCAGCAGCGGATGGCCGGCGGGCAGGGCGGCGACCAGGCGGTCTTCGTTGAGCACGGTCTGGATGATCGCCGGGTCATCGATGCGAATCCGCCCGAAACCGACATCGATCCGACCCGCCTTGAGCGCTTGTACCTGTTGCAGGGTGGTCATTTCCGACAAGCCCAGTTCCAGTTCCAGCGCGTCATTGCTACGCAGGCGCCTGATCAATTCGGGCAGCACGCCGTAGAGCGTCGAAGGCGCAAAACCGATGCCGAGCCAGGTTTTTTCGCCCAAGCCGATGCGTCGGGTGTTGTCGCAGACTTTGTGCAGCTGCTCCAGCAGCGCCGTGGAGTGCTCAAGAAAAAACCGACCGGCCTCGGTGAGGCGCAGCGGCCGCCCACGCTCTAGCAGCACAACGCCCAACTCATCTTCCAATTGCTGGATCTGCCGGCTCAGCGGCGGCTGGGCGATGTGCAGGCGCTCGGCGGCGCGGGTGAAATTCAGGGTTTGCCCCAGCACCTGGAAGTAACGCAAGTGACGCAGTTCCATATGTTCTCCAAGGTTGATACCTAAAAGGTATCGATTCAGACCAATTCTATATTGGAACCCGGAAAAAAGCCGTACGAGAATCGATCCCAGAACTTCAAGAACCTGATGGGTATGGACATGCTTTCTTCTGCCATTGAATCGATCGAGACGATCATCGTCGATCTGCCGACTATCCGCCCGCACAAGCTGGCGATGCACACCATGCAGAACCAGACGCTGGTGATCATCCGCGTGCGTTGCGCCGACGGCATCGAAGGCATCGGTGAGTCGACCACGATCGGTGGCCTGGCCTACGGCAACGAAAGCCCGGACAGCATCAAAACCAACATCGACCAGCACTTCACCCCGCTGCTGCTGGGCCAGGACGCCTGCAACATCAATGCCGCGATGCTGCGCCTGGATCGCAGCATCCGTGGCAATACCTTCGCCAAGTCCGGTATCGAAACCGCCTTGCTCGACGCCCAGGGCAAGCGCCTTGGCCTGCCGGTCAGCGAGTTGCTCGGTGGCCGCGTGCGTGATGCGCTGCCGGTGGCCTGGACCCTGGCCAGCGGTGACACCGCCAAGGACATCGCCGAAGCCGAACAGATGCTCGACCTGCGTCGTCACCGGATTTTCAAATTGAAGATCGGTGCCGGTGAAGTTGACCGCGACCTGGCCCACGTGATCGCCATCAAGAAAGCCCTGGGCGATCGCGCCAGCGTGCGGGTCGACGTCAACCAGGCCTGGGACGAGGCCGTGGCTTTGCGCGCCTGCCGGATTCTCGGCGGCAACGGCATCGATCTGATCGAACAGCCGATCTCGCGCAACAACCGTTCCGGCATGGTTCGCCTGAATGAAATGAGCCCGGCGCCGATCATGGCCGACGAGTCCATCGAGTGCGTCGAAGACGCCTTCAACCTGGCCCGCGAAGGCGCGGCGTCGGTGTTCGCCCTGAAAATCGCCAAGAATGGCGGCCCGCGCGCCGTGCTGCGCACCGCCGCGATTGCCGAAGCAGCGGGGATCGGCCTGTACGGCGGCACCATGCTCGAAGGCGGAATCGGCACCCTGGCCTCGGCCCATGCCTTCCTGACCCTGAACAAACTGAGCTGGGACACCGAGCTGTTCGGCCCGCTGCTGCTGACCGAAGACATCCTCAGCGAGCCGCCGGTGTACCGTGATTTCCAGCTGCACGTTTCACGCGAACCCGGCCTTGGCCTGAGTCTGGACGAGGAGCGCCTGGCGTTCTTCCGCCGTGACAAAACCGCCACCACCCTGTATTCCGCCTGAGGAGATGCGCATGCTGTTCCACGTAAAAATGACCGTGAACCTGCCGGTCGACATGAATCCCGAGCGGGCTGCCCAGCTCAAGGCCGATGAAAAGGCCCTGGCCCAGCGCCTGCAGGAAGAGGGCAAGTGGCGGCACCTGTGGCGAATCGCCGGGCTGTACGCCAACTACAGCGTGTTCGACGTCGACAGCGTGCAGGAACTGCACGACACCCTGATGCAACTGCCGCTGTACCCGTACATGGCCATCGAAGTGAACGCAATGTGCAGGCATCCTTCTTCTATTCATCAGGACGATCGCTGAGCCGGCGTCGCCTGTACTGCACTCTAATAAATACAAGATGAGGAATAATCATGAACGCCAAAATTTCCCACACTGCCACTGCCCAGAAGTTTCTCGAAGAAGCCAGCGGCCTGCACAACGATGAAGGCAGCCCGCGCGCCAAGGCGCTGATCTACCGCATCCTGCGCGACTCGGTGAACATCATCGAAGACCTCAACGTGACTCCGGAAGAGTTCTGGAAAGCGGTCAACTACCTGAACGTTCTCGGCGCACGCCAGGAAGCTGGCCTGCTGGTAGCCGGCCTCGGCCTGGAACACTACCTCGACCTGCTGATGGACGCCGAAGACGAGCAGGCCGGCAAATCCGGCGGCACCCCGCGCACCATCGAAGGCCCGCTGTACGTGGCTGGCGCCCCGCTGTCCACCGGCGAAGCGCGCCTGGACGACGGCGTCGACCCGGGTGTGGTGCTGTTCATGCAAGGCCAGGTGAAAAACACCGACGGCACGCCACTGGCCAACGCCGTGGTCGACGTCTGGCACGCCAACACCGGCGGCACCTACTCGTACTTCGATGGCAGCCAGTCGGAATTCAACCTGCGTCGCCGCATCGTCACCGATGCCGAAGGTCGCTATCGTTTCCGCAGCATCGTACCGTCGGGCTACGGCTGCCCACCGGACGGTCCGACCCAGCAACTGCTCGATCAACTGGGCCGTCACGGCCAGCGTCCGGCGCACATCCACTTCTTCATCTCGGCGGACGACCATCGTCACCTGACCACCCAGATCAACCTGGATGGCGACAAGTACCTGCACGATGACTTTGCCTACGCCACCCGTGACGAACTGATCGCCAAGATCACCTTCAGCGACGATCAGCAACGCGCCGCAGCCTACGGCGTGAGCGGGCAATTCGCCGAAATCGAGTTCGATTTCACCCTGCAATCTTCCGCCCAGCCGGAAGAACAGCAGCGTCACGAGCGAGTTCGCGCCCTGGAAGACTGATCACGCGCGGCTCACCGACCACGAGATAAACCACCGTTTATCTCGTGGTTTTTGCCGTTGTGGCACCTGGCCTACAATAGTCAGGTCCGCTGTACCCATAACAACAATGAGAGAGACGGTTATGCAAGCGCATCTATTGAGTGAGCGCAGCCGCGTGTTTGCCCAGGCCGACCCCTATGCGGTGTCGGACTACGTCAATCAGCACGTGGGCAACCACTGCATCCGCCTGCCCAGCAGCGGCAGCCCGCAGGCCAGTCTCAATCACAGCAAATTCGCCAGCCTGGACCTGTGCCGTATCAGCTACGGCGGCAGCGTGCGGGTCACCTCGCCAGCCCTGGAAACCATCTTCCACCTGCAAGTCCTGCTGCGCGGCCACTGCCTGTGGCGCGGTCATCGGCAGGAACATTACTTCGCGCCCGGCGAGTTGTTGCTGATCAATCCGGACGATCCGGTGGACCTGACCTATTCTGACGACTGCGAAAAATTCATCCTGAAAATGCCCGCCAGCCTGCTGGAATCAGTGTGTCAGGAGCAGCGCTGGTTGCACCCGGGGCAGGGCGTGCGCTTCCTCGAAAACCGCTACCAACTGGACGAGCTGGAAGGCTTCGTCAACCTGCTGGGCATGGTTTGCCAGGAAGCCGAGGCGTTCGAGAGCATGCCGCGGGTCCAGGATCACTACGCGCAGATCATCGTCAGCAAGATGCTCAGCCTGATGAAAACCAACGTCAGCCGCGCCGGCCTCGGTTCGCAGACCGCCAGCTTCGAGCGGATCACTGATTACATCGAACACAACCTCAAGCAGGACATCTGCAGTGAGGAGCTGGCACGTCAGGCCAGCATGAGCCTGCGTTCGCTGTACGGCCTGTTCGAGCGGCATGCCGCGACCACGCCGAAGAACTACATCCGGCAGAAGAAGCTGGAGCGGGTCAACGCCTGCCTCAGCGACCCCACCTGCACCGTGCGCAACGTCACGGAACTGGCCATGGATTACGGCTTCCTGCATTTGGGCCGGTTTTCCGAGAGCTACCGCAAACAGTTCGGCGAATTGCCGTCGGACACCCTCAAGCGCCGCCACTGATCGGCGCTCGATGCGCGCCGTCCGCGCGCATCGAGCTGGTTGCAGAAAACGGATAGTGCTTTGCACGCAGTGGATATTGCCCCTCCGGCGCCCGTTCTAGCATGAGCCTTGCCTGAACAATAACAATGGAGGCGGCGGCCATGACCCTGCGACCCGAATATCTTCAATCCCTGCTCGAAGACGATAAAGAACAGGGCCTCTTCCGTTGCAAGCGGGAGATGTTCACCGACCCGCGCCTGTTCGATCTCGAGATGCAACACATCTTCGAGGGTAACTGGCTGTACCTCGCCCACGAGAGCCAGATCCCCAACAAGAACGACTTCTACACCACCACCATGGGCCGCCAGTCGATCTTTATCGCGCGCAACAAGGACGGCGAGCTCAACGCTTTCCTCAACGCCTGCAGCCACCGTGGCGCCATGCTGTGCCGGCACAAGACCGGCAATAAGAGTTCCTACACCTGCCCGTTCCATGGCTGGACCTTCAACAACTCCGGCAAGCTGCTCAAGGTCAAGGATCCAGCGGCTGCGGGTTACCCGGCGAGCTTCAACTGCGAAGGCTCCCACGACCTGACCAAGGTGGCGCGTTTCGAATCCTACCGTGGCTTCCTGTTCGGCAGCCTCAAGGCCGACGTGGTGCCGCTGGTGGAGCACCTCGGCGAGTCGGCGAAGATCATCGACATGATTGTCGATCAGTCGGTCGACGGCCTGGAAGTCTTGCGCGGTTCCAGCAGCTACATCTACGAAGGCAACTGGAAACTCACCGCCGAAAACGGCGCCGACGGCTACCACGTCAGCTCCGTGCACTGGAACTACGCGGCGACCCAGAACCAGCGCAAGCAACGCGAATGCGGCGACGAGAACCCAACCATGAGCGCCGGCACCTGGGCCAAGCAGGGCGGCGGTTTCTACTCCTTCGACAAGGGCCACATGCTGCTCTGGACCCGCTGGTCCAACCCCGAGGACCGGCCGCTGTACGAGCGCCGCGACGAACTCGCCCGCGACTTTGGCAAGGCCCGCGCCGACTGGATGATCGAGAACTCGCGCAACCTGTGCCTGTACCCCAACGTGTACCTGATGGACCAGTTCAGTTCGCAGATCCGCATCGCCCGGCCGATCTCGGTCAACCGCACGGAAATCACCATCTACTGCATCGCCCCCAAAGGCGAAAGCGACACCGCGCGCTCCAGCCGGATCCGCCAGTACGAAGACTTCTTCAACGTCAGCGGCATGGCTACCCCGGATGACCTGGAGGAGTTCCGCTCCTGCCAGATGGGCTACCAGGGCAGCAACACCGCCTGGAACGACATGTCCCGTGGCGCCGAGCACTGGGTCGAGGGCGCCGACGAGGCGGCCAAAGAGATTGACCTGCAGCCACTGCTCAGCGGCGTACGCACCGAAGACGAAGGCCTGTTCGTGCTGCAGCACAAGTACTGGCAGGAAACCATGCTCAAAGCCCTGGCCGCAGAGCAGTCGGCCTTGATCAAGGTGGAGGAGTTGGCATGAGCATTTCTTACGACGCCGTGCGCGACTTCCTCTACCGCGAAGCGCGTTTCCTCGACGACAAGGACTGGGACAACTGGCTCGAGCTGTATGCCGCCGACGCCAGTTTCTGGATGCCGTCCTGGGATGACAACGACGAGTTGACCGAAGATCCGCAGCGAGAAATTTCGCTGATCTGGTACGGCAACCGCATGGGCCTGGAAGACCGTATCTTCCGGATCAAGACCGAGCGTTCCAGCGCCAGCGTGCCGGACACCCGGACCTCCCACAACATCAGCAACATCGAGCTGCTCGAGCAAGCCGACGGCCTGTGCAAGGTGCGCTTCAACTGGCACACCCTGAGCTTTCGCTACAAGACCGTCGACAGCTATTTCGGTTGCAGTTTCTACACCCTCGACGTGCGCGGCGACAGCCCGCTGATCAAGGCCAAGAAAGTGATCCTGAAGAACGACTACGTTCGCCAGGTCATCGATGTCTACCATTTGTGAGGTCACGGTCATGACGCATTCCATTGCACTGAATTTCGAAGATGGCGTGACCCGGTTCGTCGACGCCAAACCGGGCGAGACCGTGGCCGATGCCGCGTACCGCCAGGGCATCAACATCCCGCTGGACTGCCGCGACGGCGCCTGCGGCACCTGCAAATGCTTTGCCGAAGCCGGGCGCTATGAGCTGGGCGAGGAGTACATCGAAGACGCCCTGAGCGCGGAAGAAGCCGAGCAGGGCTTCGTGCTGACCTGCCAGATGCGCGCCCTCAGCGATTGCGTGGTGCGGGTGCCGGCGTCCTCGGACGTCTGCCGGACCCAGCAGGCCAGCTACAGCGCCGCCATCAGCCAGGTGCGGCAGTTGTCCGACAGCACCATTGCCCTGTCGATCAAGGGCGAGGCCTTGAGCAAACTGGCGTTCCTGCCGGGGCAATACGTCAACCTGGGGATTCCCGGCAGCGAGCAGACCCGTGCCTATTCCTTCAGCTCGTTGCAGCGCGACGGCGAGGTCAGCTTCCTGATCCGTAACGTCCCTGGCGGCTTGATGAGCAGCTTCCTCACCGGCATCGCCAAGGCCGGCGACAGCATGAGCCTGGCCGGACCATTGGGCAGTTTCTACCTGCGCGAGATCCAGCGTCCGCTGCTGTTGCTGGCCGGCGGCACCGGCCTGGCGCCGTTCACCGCGATGCTGGAGAAAATCGCCGAACAGGGCAGTGCCCATCCGTTGCACCTGATCTACGGGGTGACCAACGATTTCGATCTGGTGGAACTGGATCGCCTGCAGGACCTGGCGGCGCGCATCCCCAACTTCAGCTTCAGCGCCTGCGTCGCCAACCCGCAAAGCGCCCATCCGCTCAAGGGCTACGTGACCCAGCACATTGAACCGCAGCACCTCAACGAAGGCGACGTCGACGTCTACCTCTGCGGTCCGCCGCCGATGGTCGAAGCGGTCAGCCAGTACATCCGTGAGCAGGGCATTGCGCCGAAGAACTTCTACTACGAGAAATTCGCTGCCAGCGCGGCGTGATCTCAGGCTTGACACAAAACCTGTGGGAGCTGGCCTGTCGGGTCGCCGCATCGCAGCGATAGGAACACCGATGTGTATCAGGCACACCGCCATCGCCAGCAGGCTGGCTCCTACAGGGTTTTGCATGCTTCACAGCATTTGTGATCGGCTCAATCCCACTGTAGGAGCAGCCCGGGCGGCGTTCCGCTGCTCGCGATGAAGTCATCAGCCACACCGCATCAGCTTCATCGCCAGCAAGCCGGCTCCTACAGGGGGCGCTGTCCAGCCAGGTATCCATGATTCAAAGGAACCCAAACATGCACAGATTCCAAGACAAAATCGCCCTGGTCACCGGCGCCGCCCAAGGCATCGGCCGGCGGGTGGCCGAGCGCCTGGCGCAAGAGGGCGCGCGGCTGGTGCTGGTCGACCGCTCAGAGCTGGTGTTCGAGCTCGAAGCCGAACTGTCCGGCAATCACCAGGTGCTGGCCCTGACCGCCGATCTCGAGCAATACGCCGAGTGCAGCCGGGTCATGCAGGCCGCTGTAGCGCGTTTCGGCCGGCTCGATATCCTGATCAACAACGTCGGCGGCACCATCTGGGCCAAGCCTTTCGAACACTACGAAGCACAGCAGATCGAAGCCGAAGTTCGCCGCTCACTGTTTCCCACCCTGTGGTGCTGCCACGCCGCCTTGCCGTTCATGGTCGAGCAGGGCAGTGGGGCGATCGTCAACGTCTCGTCGATCGCCACCCGCAGCGTCAACCGCGTGCCCTATGGCGCGGCCAAGGGCGGGGTGAATGCGCTCACCGCCTGCCTGGCGTTCGAAACCGCCGGGCGCGGCATCCGGGTCAACGCCACCGCCCCAGGCGGCACCGAAGTACCGCCGCGACGCATCCCGCGCAACAGCGCCGAACAGAGCCCCGAGGAAAAGATCTGGTACCAGCAGATCGTCGACCAGACCGTCGAGAGCACCCTGATGAAGCGTTACGGCACCATCGACGAGCAAGTCGAGCCGATCCTGTTCCTCGCCTCCGATGATGCGGCCTACATCACCGGGCTGGTAATGCCGGTCGGCGGCGGCGACCAGGGCTGAATCCACGCCGATCGACCCGGTCGGCGTGCCCCGTACGCTCTGTGATAAGATCGCGCCCCTACGCAAAACGGCACGATGAGGGGTTGAAACAAGATGGCTCAAAGGATGGTGGTGCTCGACACCGAAACCACCGGCATGCCGGTGACCGATGGCCACCGGATCATCGAGATCGGTTGCGTCGAGTTGCTCGGTCGACGCCTGACGGGCCGGCATTTCCACGTCTATCTGCAGCCAGACCGCGAAAGTGACGAGGGCGCGATCGGCGTCCACGGCATCACCAACGAGTTCCTGGTGGGCAAGCCGCGCTTCGCTGAAGTGGCCGAAGAGTTCTTCGAGTTCATCAAGGGCGCGCAGCTGATCATCCACAACGCGGCGTTCGACGTTGGCTTCATCAACAACGAATTCGCGCTGATGGGCCGCCACGACCTGGCCGACATCACCCAGCACTGCTCGATTCTCGACACCCTGTTGATGGCCCGTGAGCGCCACCCCGGGCAGCGCAACAGCCTCGACGCCCTGTGCAAACGCTACGGCGTCGACAACTCCGGCCGTGAACTGCACGGCGCCTTGCTCGACTCGGAGATTCTCGCCGACGTCTACCTGACCATGACCGGCGGCCAGACCAGCCTGTCGCTGGCGGGTAACGCCTCCGACGGTGCCGGTGATGGCTCTGGTGGCCAGTCTACGGAAATCCGTCGGCTGCCGACCGACCGCACCCCGACACGGATCATCCGCGCCAGCGAAGCGGAACTGGCCGAGCACGCCGTACGCCTGGAAATCATCGCCAAATCCGCCGGCGCCCCGGCGCTCTGGACCCAATTGGCCGAAGCGCAGAGCCAGGGCTGATACACGCGGCCTCGCGACATGGTGTTTGACCTTCTACCCTGAATGTATTCAGGCAGGTGTGGTCCAGTGCCGATCAGTTGAGCGATGGGGATCAACTGTAGGAGCGAGCCTGCTCGCGATGGTCGTCAACGATAACGCGCCCTGATTGGGTCACGCGGCGTACTTGAGTCCATCGCGAGCAGGCTCGCTCCTACAGAAGTCGTTGATTGATGGGTTCAGGGCCAGGCTGCCGTCTCAGGACGCCGCCCCCTATGTATAAAGACTTGAAATTCCCGGTCCTTATCGTTCACCGCGACATCAAGGCCGACACCGTCGCCGGCGACCGTGTACGCGGTATCGCCCGCGAGTTGGAGCAGGAAGGCTTCAGCATTTTCTCGGCGGTGGACTACGCCGAAGGCCGCCTGGTTGCGGCCACCCACCACGGCCTGGCGTGCGTGCTGATCGCCGCCGAGGGCGCCGGGGAAAACACCCACCTGCTGCAGAACATGGTCGAACTGATCCGGGTCGCCCGCGCCCGCGCACCTAACCTGCCGATCTTTGCCCTCGGCGAGCAAGTGACCCTGGAAAACGCGCCCGCCGATGCCATGAGCGAGCTCAACCAGTTGCGCGGGATTCTTTATCTGTTCGAGGACACCGTGGCCTTTCTCGCACGTCAGGTGGCGCGGGCGGCACGCAGTTACCTGGATGGCTTGCTGCCGCCGTTTTTCAAGGCCCTGGTACAGCACACTGCCGACTCCAATTACTCCTGGCACACCCCGGGGCATGGTGGCGGAGTGGCCTATCACAAGAGCCCGGTGGGACAGGCGTTTCACCAGTTCTTTGGCGAGAACACCCTGCGTTGCGATCTGTCGGTTTCGGTGCCGGAGCTTGGCTCATTGCTGGATCACACCGGCCCATTGGCCGAAGCTGAAGCCCGGGCGGCGCGCAATTTCGGCGCCGACCACACCTTCTTCGTGATCAACGGCACGTCCACCGCCAACAAGATCGTCTGGCAGGCCATGGTCGCCCGTGACGACCTGGTGCTGGTGGATCGCAACTGTCACAAATCGGTACTGCACTCGATCATCATGACCGGTGCGATCCCGCTGTACCTGTGCCCCGAACGCAACGAATTGGGGATCATCGGGCCGATTCCCCTGAGTGAATTCAGCCCGGAATCGATCCGCGCGAAAATCGACGCCAGTCCGCTGACCCGTGGACGGCCAGCCAAAGTCAAACTGGCGGTGGTGACCAACTCAACCTACGACGGACTGTGCTATAACGCCGAGCTGATCAAGCAGACCCTGGGCGACAGCGTCGAAGTCCTGCATTTCGACGAGGCCTGGTACGCCTACGCGGCCTTCCATGAGTTCTTCGCCGGGCGCTACGGCATGGGCACCTCGCGCTCGGCCACCAGTCCGCTGGTGTTCACTACCCATTCCACACACAAGCTGTTGGCCGCGTTCAGTCAGGCCTCGATGATTCATGTGCAGGACGGCGGTGCCCGGCAACTGGATCGCGACCGTTTCAATGAAGCGTTCATGATGCACATCTCAACCTCGCCGCAGTACAGCATCATCGCGTCCCTGGACGTGGCGTCGGCAATGATGGAAGGCCCGGCCGGGCGTTCGCTGCTGCAGGAAATGTTCGACGAAGCCCTGAGTTTTCGCCGGGCCTTGGCCAACCTGCGCCAGCACATCGATGCCGACGACTGGTGGTTCTCGATCTGGCAACCGCCGCAGGTGACCGGCATCGCCACTGCCGACTGGCTACTGCAACCCGAGGCGGACTGGCACGGCTTCGGCGATGTGGCCGAGGATTACGTGCTGTTGGACCCAGTCAAGGTCACCCTGGTGATGCCTGGCCTGACCGCTGGCGGCGCCTTGAGCGACCGCGGGATTCCGGCGGCGGTGGTCAGCAAGTTCCTCTGGGAGCGCGGGTTGGTGGTGGAAAAAACCGGGCTGTATTCGTTCCTGGTGCTGTTCTCCATGGGCATCACCAAGGGTAAGTGGAGCACCTTGCTCACCGAGTTGCTGGAGTTCAAGCGCAGCTACGACGCCAACCTCAGCCTCGCCGCCTGCCTGCCGTGCGTGGCCCAGTGCGACCCGGCGCGTTACCAGGGCATGGGCCTGCGCGACCTGTGCGATCAACTGCATGCCTGTTACCGCAGCAATGCCACCGCCAAACACCTCAAGCGCATGTACACCGTGCTGCCGGAAGTGGCGATGAAACCGGCCGACGCCTATGACCATCTGGTGCGCGGCGAAGTCGAAGCGGTGCCGATCGATCAACTGCAAGGGCGCATCGCCGCGGTGATGCTGGTACCGTATCCGCCGGGCATTCCGCTGATCATGCCCGGCGAGCGCTTCACCGAGGCGACCCGCTCGATCATCGACTACCTGGCCTTCGCCCGTACCTTCGATATCAGTTTTCCCGGGTTCGTCGCCGATGTGCACGGCCTGCAACACGAAGACGCGGGCAGCGGGCGCTGTTACACCGTCGACTGCATCCGTACTTGAGGACGTTTTCCCCATGCAACCGCTGAGTAACCCCCGACAGCCGAACCTGGCGGTGCGTGTCGCCGACCAGGGTTTTGCCGCCTACATCTGCGCCAGTGATTTCAGCTTTGAGATCAGCGCCTATATCAGTGCGAGTATCGACAGACCGGTGGCGCAGTGGCCTCTGCACGCCGTCACGCCTTACCGCAAATGTTATGGCATCGACGCCGCCGAGTTCGCCAGCTTCCACGACGCGCCCGACAGCGCGATTTTCATGGCCTACCTCGATGATCAAGCGGTAGGGCACATCGTCGTCAGTACCAATTGGAATGGCCTGGCCCATATCGACGAGCTGGCGGTGCACGGCCCGGCCCGACGCCATGGCGTGGCCAAGGCCTTGCTCGACGTGGCGCAGTTCTGGAGCCAGAAGAAGTTGCTGCCGGGGATCATGCTGGAGACCCAGAACAATAACCTCGGCGCCTGTCGCCTGTACGAGCGCTGCGGCTACGTGTTGGGTGGCATCGATCACCTGCGCTATCGCGGGATCGATCCGCGCACGCAAGAGGTGGCGTTGTTCTGGTATCGACTGTTTGACGAAGCCGTTGTGATCAGCCCGTCAGCAGCGCCAGGGCATTCGTCGTGATGATCTCCAGCAGCGCTTCCTGCGCCGGGGTTGGCTCGACAGTCTTCAGGCTCAGGGCGTAAAGACTGATCGGCACCGCCGGCGACACCGGGCACACATCCAGCCCGGCCGCCTTGGCGCCAAGGGCGGTGAATGGATCGACAATCGCCAGGCCTTCGCCGGCCTCGACCATACTGCGCATCATCTGGTGGGTCTGCACCCGGGTATGCACCACCGGCGCGGGGCGCAGCGCCTGCAGCTTGCTGTCGAACAGCACGCTGAGCGGGTCGTGGCCTTCCAGCCCGACCAGCGCCTGGCCGGCGAGGTCTTGGGCCGAGATGTACTTCTGCCGCGGTTGCAGCCAGCCATGGGGGGCCAGCAGTTGCAGCTTGCCCTGGGCCAGCATCTGGCACTGGATGTCACTGTGTTCGGGGTCATGCAGGCTCAATCCCAGGTCGCTTTCGCGCAGCAACAGGCTCTTGACGATATCGACGGTGGGCTGGCTCTGCAGGGAGCAGGGCACATCGGGGAAGCGCCGGCGCAACTGGGCGATTGCTTGCGGCAACAACTGGTGCGCCAGGGGTGGCGTGCCTATCACCCGCAGCGGTGGCGCATGGTACTGGCGCAGACTGGCGGCCAGGCGTTGCACGGGTTCAAAGGCGCTATAGACGTTGGCGATCTGCACCTGCAACAGCCGCGCCTCGCGCGTGGCCTGCAAGCGTCCGCGAACGCTGGCAAACAGCATGAAGCCGAGTTGATCCTCGGCCTCGCGCAAAATCCCCTCGATCTCGGCTACCGGCAACTGCAACATCTCGGCTGCGGTACCGACGTGAGCGGTTTGCAGGAGCGCCTGGATCACTTCGATATGGCGTAGACGCATGCGTGAAGTCCATGTTCAGCGGGTGAGGGGGAGTGGCTGAATCCTAACCCAAGTCCGCGACCATGACTTCAACGGGTCATGGGATTGCTCAGGCGCTGACCACGGATTCGGGCTCGCGAATCAGCGTAACGCCGGTTTGTACCAGCACGAACTGGTTGTCATCGACCTTATTGACCCGGTCTCCGATCGCCAGTTTGTAGGTCATGACCGGTGCGGATCCGTCGAAACTGTCGACCGCTGGGGTGGATTCCTGGAACTCATGCACCGAGTAGACACGGCCTTGCGCGTCTCTTGCATGGAATTGTCCGACGAGTACTGCTGCCATCTGCTTAGAACCTCTGGAGATAATTCACTCAATTTGCGGCTCTGTAGACCTTCGACAGGCGCGGGAAGTTTTCCGTCCGGAAAAAAATATCGATTTGCCCTGATTGCGTGCGCCGAAGCCCGCTGAAGTGCTCACGGATCATCTATAACTACAGGCTCCTTTAGCCAGATAGTCGGGAATTCCCATGAGCAAGGTCCATACGGTCGCTGTCCTGGTAGGCAGCCTGCGGAAACAGTCGATCAACCGCAAGGTCGCCCTGGCGCTGGCGGAACTGGCGCCGGCCAACCTGAAGCTGAACATCGTCGAGATCGGCGACCTGCCGCTCTATAACGAAGACATCGACGAAACACCGCCGGCAGCCTACAGCACTTTCCGCGAGCAGGTGCGCTCATCCGACGCAGTGCTGTTCGTCACCCCGGAATACAACCGTTCGGTGCCGGCGCCGCTGAAAAACGCCATCGACGTCGGCTCCCGGCCCTACGGTAAAAGTGCCTGGAGCGGAAAACCGGGCGCAGTGATCAGCGTCTCTCCCGGCGCCGTTGGCGGTTTCGGTGCCAACCACCACCTGCGCCAGTCCCTGGTATTTCTCAACGTCCCTTGCCTGCAGCAACCGGAGGCTTATCTGGGTGGGGCAGGGACGTTTTTTGATGAGTCGGGCAAGCTCTCGGACAAGGTCCAGCCGTTTTTGCAGAGTTTTATCGATGCGTACGCGCAGTGGGTTGAGCAGCACAAGAAGGTTTGAGGTCAACTTCAGGTGAATGACTCGTGGCGAGGGCGTTGTCATCTGGCCAGCCACCCCGACGCCGCCAGTCAAGCGGCGCCAACCTAGGGTCGGCCTGTGGCTGGGCGTGGCGGCTGTTACGGGGCTGATGCTCGGCTGGGCCGGCTCAGGATTGACGGTCGAGGGCATGCAGCGCTTCGCCGTGGCCTTCCAGCAAGCGCCGCCAGTGCCCGCGCCGGTGCGGCTGGACAGCTTGCTGTTGTTCGCGCCAGGCAGCGCCGAACTGCGGCCGGAGTCGACCAGAATGCTGGTCAATGCCCTGGTCAACATCAAGGCCCGTCCCGGGTGGCTGATCGTCATTGGCGCGCATACGGATAACTCCGGCGACCCTACGCGCAACCTTCAACTGTCCGAGGCCCGCGCCGTGGCCGTGCGTGACTGGATGCAGCGCATGGGTGATATTCCCGGCAGCTGTTTTGCGATCCAGGGTTTTGGTGCCCAGCAACCTGTCGCCAGCAATGAGACCGAAGCCGGGCGCCTGGAAAATCGCCGCGTGGATATTCGCCTGGTTCCCGAGACCGCTGCGTGTCCAATCCCATCGTCGATGCCGGTGGCGAGTATTGACAGCACGCACCGGCCAATGGATAGGTGATGCACCTTCAACCTTGTCCTGGGCCCCACGCATGCTGATCGCCGCATCGATATTCCTCCTGACCATCACCCTGGTCATCTGGCAACCCCGCGGCCTGGGGGTGGGCTGGAGTGCCATGCTCGGCGCCGGGCTGGCGTTGCTCAGTGGCGTGGTGCACCTCAGCGATATCCCGCTGGTGTGGGAGATCATCTGGAATGCCACCGGGACCTTTGTCGCGCTGATCATCATCAGCCTGCTGCTGGACGAAGCCGGTTTTTTTGCCTGGGCGGCCTTGCATGTGGCGCGTTGGGGGCGGGGCAGGGGACGGCGGTTGTATGCCTGGATGATTGTGCTGGGCGCGCTGGTCTCGGCGCTGTTTGCCAACGATGGCGCGGCGTTGATCCTGACGCCGATCGTGATGTCGATGTTGCTGGCCCTGCGTTTTTCCCCGGCGGCGACCCTGGCGTTTGTCATGGGCGCCGGGTTCATCGCCGACACCGCCAGCCTGCCGCTGGTGGTGTCGAACCTGGTGAATATCGTCTCGGCGGACTTTTTCCACATTGGCTTCAACCGCTATGCCACAGTGATGGTGCCGGTCAACCTGGTGGCGGTCGCGGCCACGCTGGTGGTGCTGATGGGGTTTTTCCGGCGGGACATTCCGCTGGCCTATGACCCCGGGCAACTGGATGAGCCGAAGAACGCGATCCACGACAAGCCGACCTTTTATGCCGGTTGGGTGGTGCTGGTGATTCTGCTGCTGGGGTGTTTTGCCCTGGAGCCGCTGGGGATTCCGATCAGTGCGATTTCGGCCGTGTGCGCGGTGCTGTTGTTGATCGTTGCCGGACGTGGCCACAGGATTTCCACGCGCAAAGTGCTCAAGGAGGCGCCTTGGCACATCGTGATTTTCTCCCTGGGCATGTACCTGGTGGTCTACGGCTTGCGCAATGCCGGGCTGACCGCCTACCTGGCGGGTTGGCTGGACGTGTTCGCCCGCCAGGGCGTGTGGGGCGCGGCGATGGGCACCGGGTTACTGACGGCGCTGCTGTCCTCGTTGATGAACAATCTGCCCACGGTGCTGATTGGCGCCTTGTCGATCGATGCCAGCCAGGCGACCGGGGTGGTCAAGGAGGCGATGATCTACGCCAACGTGATCGGCAGCGACCTGGGGCCGAAAATCACCCCGATTGGCAGCCTGGCGACCTTGCTGTGGCTGCATGTGCTGCAGCGCAAGGGCATCCTGATTGGCTGGGGGTACTACTTCAAGGTCGGGATTGTGCTGACGTTGCCGGTGTTGCTGCTGACGCTGGCGGCGTTGGCGGTGCGGTTGACGGTGGGATCCTGAGAATGGACAACACCCTGTAGGAGCCGGCTTGCCGGCGAAGGCGGTGTAGCGGCTGGCCTCTTCGCTGGCAAGCCAGCTCCTACAGAGGTTTGAACTGCGCCGACATTGTAGGAGCCGGCTTGCCGGCGAAGGCGTCCTTGAGAGCGTTATAAAGCTTCGCTGGCAAGCCAGCTCCTACCCAAGCCAGCTCCTACAGGGTTTTGAACGGCATCAATTCCCCGGCACATTCGGCCAGCGGTCCGAGACCAGGAACAGCCGTTCGGCTTCCTCCCAATCACCCCGGGCGTTCTCGCTCAGGCGCACCAGCAGTTGCGCCGGCGCCAATGGGTCGAGGTGGTCCAGCCAGTCCTGCAATTGTTCAGCCTCCCAGGTCTGTTCCGCCGGGTAGTGCGCCGGGGCCAGCCAGGCGTGGCGGGGCAGGGGTTGCCAGCGGCCGGGCGGGCGTTGGGCGACGAAGGCCGGCCAGTGCTGCTGGTGCAGCCAACTGCCGCGCAGGTGCTGCGGATGGGCGCCGGCAGGTGCGGCGGCGTGGCCCGGCCAGGGATAGAGCAGATAGCCGCCGAGCCACAAGGTGGCGCTGAAGTCTTCGACCTCCAGCGCTGCCAGGGCGTCGCGGCTCTCCGGGCGGGCGGATATCGGCAATTGGTGCTGGCTCAGGTGCGCCAGTTTCAAGTCCAGCCGATCATGACAACCGGGCCCCAGCCACTGCGCCGGATCCGCGCCATCGCCGTGCTGCGGCCCCAGGTACAGCTTGATCGCCAATTCCAGGTGATGCACACCGTCACGGTCACGCAGCAGCATGTCCAGTTCACCCAGGGTATGGCCTTCGCGGCGAATCGGCAGGTTGGCTGCAATCAGCTCGATGCCCGGCGCCTGTTCCACGGCGAACTGCCACAAGCGCTCGTAATACAGGCCAAGGCGCCGGGTGCGGGCCTGGGACAGCCAGTGCAGCAGCGCGTAGCTGTCGCGGTCCAGCTGGCGCAGCCAGTGCTCGAGGCGCTGCGGGTCGCGCACCCAGTCGCTGCCGGCCAGCGGGTGGCGCTGCGGCCAGGGCGTGGCGCAGAGCATCGGCGGGGCGAGGATCACCCACGCCAGGTCACGCACTTCAGGGTGGCGTAATTGCTGGGGCAACTGCAGCAAATCGGGAAATAGGATCATCTTGCGAGCATAGCCGCAAACCGCAGTGGCCCCTTGCCGCTGAAAGGATTTTGTCTACGGCGCGCTTTCGCCCATAATCGGGGTTTTCGCCGTCGCAGACCTCAGGGCCTGCCGACCGGGGCGGCACAGCCCCCACGGTCAACCGACTCATGCTAGGAGCCCCATGGAGCAATTTCGCAATATCGGCATCATCGGTCGCCTGGGCAGTTCGCAGGTGCTGGATACCGTTCGCCGACTGAAAAGATTCCTGCTCGACCGGCACCTGCACGTGATTCTCGAAGACACCATCGCCGAAGTCCTGCCCGGCCACGGCCTGCAAACCTCGTCGCGCAAGATGCTCGGCGAAGTCTGCGACATGGTCATCGTCGTCGGTGGTGACGGCAGCCTGCTGGGCGCCGCCCGCGCGCTGGCCCGCCACAACATTCCGGTGCTGGGGATCAACCGCGGCAACCTGGGCTTTCTCACCGACATCCGCCCCGATGAGCTGGAAACCAAGGTCGCCGAAGTGCTCGACGGCCATTACCTGGTGGAAAACCGCTTCCTGCTGCAAGCCGAAGTCCGCCGCCATGGCGAAGCCATCGGCCAGGGCGATGCGCTCAACGACGTGGTGCTGCACCCCGGCAAATCGACGCGGATGATCGAGTTCGAGCTGTACATCGACGGCCAGTTCGTCTGCAGCCAGAAGGCCGACGGCCTGATCGTCTCGACCCCCACCGGTTCCACCGCCTACGCGCTGTCCGCTGGCGGGCCGATCATGCATCCCAAGCTCGATGCCATTGTGATTGTGCCGATGTACCCCCATACCTTGTCCGGAAGGCCAATCGTGGTCGATGGCAACAGCGAGCTGAAAATCGTCGTGTCCAAGGATATGCAGATCTACCCGCAGGTGTCCTGCGACGGGCAGAACCACTTTACCTGCGCCCCCGGTGACACCATCACCATCAGCAAAAAAGCGCAGAAACTGCGCCTGATCCATCCGCTGGATCACAACTACTACGAAGTCTGCCGGACGAAGCTGGGCTGGGGCAGCCGCTTGGGTGGTGGAGGCGACTGATGCTCGATCCCGCGCGTAGCTACGACCTGATCGGTGACGTGCACGGTTGCGCTCATACCCTTGAGCATCTGCTGGACCGGCTCGGTTACCAGAAGCACAGCGGCGTGTGGCGTCACGCCCGGCGCATGGCGGTGTTCCTCGGCGATGTGATCGACCGTGGCCCGCGGATCCGCGAGGCCCTGCACATCGTCCACGACATGGTCGAAGCGGGGCAGGCGCTGTGCATCATGGGCAACCATGAATTCAACGCACTGGGCTGGTCCACCCCGGCGCCACCGGGCAGTGGCAAGGAATACGTGCGCGAACACACCCCACGTCACGCGCGCCTGATCGATGAAACCCTGACTCAGTTTGCCCACCATCCAGGGGACTGGCACGACTTCCTCGCCTGGTTCTACGAGATGCCGCTGTTCGTCGACGCCGGGCGTTTCCGCGTGGTGCATGCCTGCTGGGACGGCGCGCTGATCGACGTGCTGCGTCAACAGTACCCGGAGGGCCGGGTCGACGAGCATTTCGTCCAGGCCGCCGCGGTGCCCGGCAGCTTTGCCTGCATGGCTTTCGATCGCTTGCTGCGCGGCACCGACATGCGCCTGCCCCATGGCCAGACCATGACCAGCGGTGATGGCCTGACGCGCGCGTTCTTCCGCACCAAGTTCTGGGAAGACAACCCGCAGACCTACGGCGATATCGTGTTCCAACCAGACGCCTTACCCGATCCGGTGGCGCAGACCCTGCTGTCGCCGGTGGAAAAAAACAGACTGCTGCGTTACGACGCCGAACAGCCGTTGTTGTTTGTCGGCCACTACTGGCGCAGCGGCACGCCGGCACCGATCCGCGCCAACCTGGCGTGCCTGGATTACAGCGCCGTGCTCTACGGCAAGCTGGTCGCCTACCGCCTGGACCAGGAAACCCGCCTCGACCCGAACAAGTTCGTCTGGGTCGATGTTGAACGGCCGGAGGCCCCGCAATGACTGCTGTTGCCGTACTGCGCCTGCCGCTGAGTGTTGATCTCAGCGGTTTCGTCAAATTGCTGCAGCGCATGCAGGTGCCCCATCGGGTCAGCGAAGAGGCGGGCGAGCAGGTGCTGTGGGCGCCGGAGGCGATCAGCGAAGACGTGCGCTCGCTGTATCAGCGCTTCCCGGCGGGCGATCCCGATCAGCAACTGGACCTGCCACCCGCCGCACGCTCGCAGCGCCCCGGCTTCGTCGAGCAACTGCGCCACAGCCCGATGACCGCACTGGTGCTGCTGGCGACCCTGATCGTCGGCGGCCTGACGCTGCTGGGTTCCAACCTCGACACCATGGAATGGTTTTCCTTCCTGCAATACCGGGTGACGGGCGAATACATCCAGTTCACCCCGCTGTCCGAAAGCCTGGCGGCGGGGCAGTGGTGGCGCCTGGTGACGCCGATGCTGATTCACTTCGGCTTCCTGCACATCGCCATGAACGGCATGTGGTACTGGGAGCTGGGGCGGCGCATCGAGGCGCGCCAGGGCGGGATCAACCTGCTGGGCCTGACCCTGCTGTTCAGCCTGGTGTCGAACTACGCGCAATATTACTACGGCGGTCCGGGGCTGTTTGGCGGCCTGTCCGGGGTGCTGTATGGCTTGCTCGGGCACTGCTGGATCTACCAGTGGCTGTCGCCGAACCCGGCGTACCGCTTGCCCCGTGGGGTGCTGGTGATGATGCTGGTGTGGCTGGCGCTGTGCATGTCCGGGCTGATGTCGATGATCGGCTTCGGCGAAATCGCCAACGCGGCCCATGTCGGCGGGTTACTCGTCGGATGCCTCAGCGGTTTGTTGGGCGGCTTGTACAGTCGCCGTAAAATCGCCCTCTAATTCTGTTACGTCACTGAAGAGCACGGAGACCCTGATGTCCTCTTTCAACGAAATGATCAGCAATATCACCCCCGAGATCTACCAGAGCCTGAAACTGGCAGTGGAGATCGGCAAGTGGTCCGACGGCGGCAAACTGACCACCGAGCAGCGTGAACTGTCCCTGCAGGCGATGATCGCCTGGGAACTGCAGAACCTGCCGGAAGACCAGCGCACCGGCTACATGGGCCCGCAGGAATGCAGCTCGAAGTCGATCGAAGTGCCGAATATCCTGTTCAAGTCGGATGCCATCCATTGATCGAGATTGGCCGCGGTGCAATCAGCAAAATGTCGGCGCGCCTTGACGGGCCGAACGTGCAATACGCTTTCCGCCTGGGCGACAGCGAGGTGCCGGTCAATCCGTTGATCGGCACCACCGTGCGCCTGGAATACCTGGGGGCGATCCATTGCACCCATTGCGGACGCAAGACCAAGACCAGTTTCAGCCAGGGCTACTGCTACCCGTGCATGACCAAACTGGCCCAGTGCGACCTCTGCATCATGAGCCCGGAACGCTGCCACTACGACGCCGGCACCTGCCGCGACCCGCAGTGGGGCGAACAGTTCTGCATGACCGATCACGTCGTCTATCTGTCGAACTCTTCCGGGGTCAAGGTCGGGATCACCCGCGCCACCCAGTTGCCGACCCGCTGGATCGACCAGGGCGCCAGCCAGGCGCTGCCGATCATGCGCGTCGCCACTCGCCAGCAATCGGGCTTCGTCGAAGACCTGTTGCGCAGCCAGGTGGCCGACAAGACCAACTGGCGCGCCTTGCTCAAGGGCGATGCCGCGCCGGTGGACCTGGCCCAGGTCCGTGATCAGTTGTTCGCCAGTTGTGCCGACGGCTTGCAGGGATTGCAGGAACGATTTGGCCTGCAGGCGATCCAGACAGTAACCGACGTCGCGCCGCTGGAAATTCGTTATCCGGTCGAGCAGTACCCGGCCAAGATCGTCAGTTTCAACCTGGACAAGCAGCCGATTGCCGAAGGTACGCTGATGGGCATCAAGGGTCAGTACCTGATCTTTGACACCGGCGTGATCAATATTCGTAAGTACACGGCCTACCAGCTCGCCGTGCATCAGTAAGGACTCCAGCATGCGCACCGAACAACCGAAGATGATTTACCTCAAGGACTATCAGGCGCCCGAGTACCTGATCGACGAAACACACCTGACCTTCGAGTTGTTCGAGGACCACAGCCTGGTCCACGCGCAACTGGTGATGCGCCGCAACCCCGAGCGTGGCCCGGGCCTGCCGCCGCTGGTGCTCGACGGCCAGCAGCTGGAGCTGTTGGCGGTGAGCCTGGCCGACCAGGCGCTCGACGCCGGCGACTACCAGTTGACCGACAGCCACCTGACCCTGCAGCCGACCAGCACCCGCTTCACGGTCGACACCAGCGTGCGCATCCACCCGGAAACCAACACCGCGCTGGAAGGCCTGTACAAGTCCGGCACGATGTTCTGCACCCAGTGCGAAGCCGAAGGCTTTCGCAAGATCACCTATTACCTCGACCGCCCGGATGTGATGAGCACCTTCACCACCACCGTGGTCGCCGAGCAGCACAGCTACCCGGTGTTGCTGTCCAATGGCAACCCGATCGCCTCCGGCCCTGGCGAAGACGGCCGGCACTGGGCGACCTGGGAAGACCCGTTCAAGAAACCGGCCTACCTGTTTGCCCTGGTGGCCGGTGACCTGTGGTGCGTCGAAGATAGCTTCACCACCATGAACCAGCGCGACGTGGCGCTGCGCATCTACGTCGAGCCGGAAAACATCGACAAGTGCCAGCACGCCATGAACAGCCTGAAGAAGTCCATGCGCTGGGACGAAGAAGTCTATGGCCGCGAGTACGACCTGGACATCTTCATGATCGTCGCGGTCAACGACTTCAACATGGGCGCCATGGAGAACAAGGGCCTCAACATCTTCAACTCCAGCGCCGTGCTGGCCCGCGCAGAAACCGCCACCGATGCCGCGCACCAGCGGGTCGAAGCGATCGTCGCCCATGAATACTTCCACAACTGGTCGGGCAACCGCGTGACCTGCCGCGACTGGTTCCAGTTGTCGCTCAAGGAAGGCTTCACCGTGTTCCGCGACTCGGGCTTCTCCGCCGACATGAACTCGGCCACGGTCAAGCGCATCCAGGACGTGGCCTTCCTGCGCACCCACCAGTTCGCCGAAGACGCCGGCCCCATGGCCCACGCCGTGCGCCCGGACAGCTTCATCGAGATTTCCAACTTCTACACCCTGACCGTCTACGAGAAGGGTTCGGAAGTGGTTGGCATGATTCACACCCTGCTCGGCGCCGAGGGTTTCCGTAAGGGTAGCGACCTGTACTTCGAGCGCCATGACGGCCAGGCCGTGACCTGCGATGACTTCATCAAGGCCATGGAAGATGCCAACGGCGCCGACCTGAGCCAGTTCAAGCGCTGGTACAGCCAGGCCGGTACGCCGCGCCTGGCGGTGAGCGAGTCCTATGACGCCACCGCGAAGACTTACAGCCTGACCTTCCGCCAGAGCTGCCCGCAGACCCCGGACAAAGTAGAAAAACTGCCATTCGTGATTCCGGTCGCCCTCGGCCTGCTGGATAGCCAGGGCAACGAGATTGCCCTGCGCCTGAGCGGCGAAGCGGCGGCCCAAGGCACTTCCCGGGTGATTTCGGTGACCGAAGCCGAGCAGACCTTCACCTTCGTCGACATCGCCGAACAACCGCTGCCGTCCCTGCTGCGCGGCTTCTCGGCGCCGGTCAAGCTGAGCTTCCCGTACGATCGCGACCAGCTGATGTTCCTGATGCAGCACGACAGCGACGGCTTCAACCGCTGGGACGCCGGCCAGCAACTGGCGGTGCAGGTGTTGCAGGAATTGATCGCCCAGCAGCAGAAGGGCGAGGCGCTGGTGCTCGATCCGCGGCTGGTAACGGCACTGAAAACCGTGCTGTCCGATGAATCGCTGGACCAGGCCATGGTCGCTGAAATGCTCTCGCTGCCGGGTGAGGCCTACCTGACTGAAATCAGCGAAGTGGCGGACGTCGAGGCGATCCACAACGCCCGCGAATTTGCCCGCAAGCAACTGGCAGACGCCTTGTTTGAAGGGCTGTGGCTGCGTTACCAGGCCAATCGCGACCTGTCCCGGCAGACCCCATACGTGGCCGAAGCCGAGCATTTCGCCCGGCGCGCCCTGCAGAACATCGCGCTGTCGTACCTGATGCTCAGCGGCAAGCCGGAAGTACTGGCGGCGACCCTCGAGCAGTTCGAGCATTGCGACAACATGACCGAGCGCCTGACCGCGCTGGCGGTGCTGGTCAATTCGCCGTTTGAGGAGCAGAAGGCCGAGGCACTGGCGAGCTTCGCCGAGCACTTCAAGGCCAACCCGCTGGTGATGGACCAGTGGTTCAGCGTGCAGGCCGGCAGCACCTTGCCCGGTGGCCTGGAGCGGGTCAAGACGCTGATGCAGCACCCGGCGTTCACCATCAAGAACCCGAACAAGGTGCGCGCGCTGATCGGTGCATTCGCCGGGCAAAACCTGATCAACTTCCATGCCGCCGACGGTTCCGGCTACCGCTTCCTCGCGGATCTGGTGATCGAACTCAACGGCTTCAACCCGCAGATCGCCTCCCGCCAATTGGCGCCGCTGACCCGCTGGCGCAAATACGACAGCGCCCGTCAGGCGTTGATGAAAGCGGAGCTGGAGCGCATTCGTGCCTCCGGTGAGTTGTCCAGCGATGTGTTTGAGGTGGTCAGCAAAAGCCTGGCTTGATGCTCAACCAGGCGACGCAGATCACTGTAGGAGCCAGCTTGCTGGCGAAGGCCGTGAACGATGACGCGGGCATCCTGACTGCACGCGGCGCTCTCAAGTCATTCGCCAGCAAGCTGGCTCCTACAGGTTATTCGCCTGCCTGGATTATGCATACGACCCCCTGTAGGAGCCGGCTTGCCGGCGAAGGCGGTCTGTCTGATGTCCTGCGGCGTCTGGTTCGCTGGCAAGCCAGCTCCTACAGGGATCTGCGGTGTTTGCGATATGTGCGTGATGCCACAAATCCTGTAGGAGCCGGCTTGCCGGCGAAGGTCGTGAACGATGACGCGTGTGTCCTGAATGCACCCGGCGTTCTCAGGTTTTTCGCCAGCAAGCTGGCTCCTACATATTATTTGCCAGCAAGCACCGTGCTCCGCGAGCCTTTTTTCATCATCCCCGCGAATACCCACTCATTCACCATCTACCCTCAATCCCACAGGTTAACAAAACATAACGTGGCGTTGATTGTCAGGCGATTCCAAAGCTGGATAGGATAAGCCAGCCCGCAGAAGGGGCTCTAGACGGCAGGTTTCAGCAGTGTGTTGAAACTGTTTAAAAAGAGCCCATGAACGGCGCCCCAAGGGTTGAACGACCTGACAATAATAATGGGAGAAAGGTCTATGAGTGAGCCTGTCATGGGTGTGGGTATTGGCCGCCCGCCGGCGCTGCGCAGATTCGCGATGCTGGCTACAGGGCTCTCGCTGCTGGCGACTGCAGTGCTGTCGGCCCCGGTGCTGGCGGCCGCGACGCCCGCCGTCGAAACCGTCTATTCAATCGAATCGGCCAAGGCCGCCAAGGGCTTGATGCTCGATGTGGTGCACGCCGGCAATCGGCTGATCGCGGTCGGTGATCGCGGGCACATTCTCTACTCCAATGACCAGGGCGTCACCTGGACCCAGGCCAAGGTGCCAACCCGGCAACTGTTGACCTCGGTGTTCTTTGTCGACGAGCAGCACGGCTGGGCCGTGGGCCACGACGCACAGATCCTCGCCAGCACCGATGGCGGCATCACCTGGACCAAACAATTCGAAGACCTCAAGCGTGAGGCGCCGTTGCTCGATGTCTGGTTCAAGGACACCAGCAGCGGCTTTGCCGTGGGTGCCTATGGCGCGCTGCTGACCACCACCGACGGTGGCAAGACCTGGGAAGACGTCAGCGACCGCCTGGACAACGAAGACCAGTACCACCTCAACGGCATTGCCGCGGTCAAGGATTCCGGGCTGTTCATCGTCGGCGAGCAGGGCAGCATGTTCCGCTCGGCCGATTGGGGCGAGACCTGGGAACACGTCGAAGGGCCGTATGAAGGCTCGCTGTTTGGCGTGATCGGTACCGCCCAGCCGGCGACCCTGTTGGCCTACGGCCTGCGTGGCAACCTGTTTCGCTCAACTGATTTTGGCAGCACCTGGGAGCCGGTCGAACTCAAGGCCGCACGGGGTGCGCTGGAGTTTGGCCTGGCGGGCGCGACCCTGCTCGATGACGGCTCCATCGTCATCGTCGGCAACGGTGGCAGCGTGGTGCGCAGCAGTGACGATGGCCAGAGCTTCAGCGTGTTCAACCGACCGGACCGGATCTCCGTCTCGGGCGTGACCGCCGCAGGCAATGGCAACCTGATTCTGGTCGGACAGGGCGGCGTTCGCGTGTCGATGCCAACCGGCGCTGAGTTGAGCAAATGAGCCGGGCACATAATAAGAAGGCGGAGAAATGACATCCATGAGCAGCCACCACCAAGACAAGGCGACTTTTCTCGAACGCCTGATTTTCAACAACCGCCCGGCAGTCATCGTGATCTGCTTGCTGGTGAGCATTTTCCTGTTCTGGCAGGCGACGCTGATCCGGCCTTCCACCAGCTTTGAAAAGATGATCCCGCTGGAGCATCCCTTCATTGAAAAAATGATGGAGCACCGCAACGACCTGGCGAACCTGGGCAACACCGTGCGGATTTCGGTGGAAGCCACCAACGGCGACATCTTCTCCAAGGAGTACATGGAGACCCTGCGCCAGATCAACGACGAGGTGTTCTACATCTCCGGTGTCGATCGCTCGGGGCTGAAGTCGCTGTGGAGTCCGAGCGTGCGCTGGACCGAAGTGACCGAGGAAGGTTTTGCCGGCGGCGAGGTGATCCCGCAGAGCTACAACGGCTCGGCCGACAGCCTCGAACTGCTGCGCAACAACGTGCTCAAGTCGGGGCAGGTCGGGCGCCTGGTGGCCAACGACTTCAAGTCGAGCATCGTCGATATCCCGCTGCTGGAGTCCTACCCGGACCCGCAGGACCAGGGCAAGCTGCTGGCCCTGGACTACCAGAAGTTCTCCCACGAACTTGAAGAGAAGATCCGCGACAAATTCGAAAAACAGAACCCCAACATCAAGATCCACATCGTCGGTTTCGCCAAGAAAGTCGGTGACCTGATCGATGGCCTGATCATGGTCGTGCTGTTCTTCGGCGTGGCCTTCGTCATCACCCTGATCCTGCTGCTGTGGTTCACCAACTGCGTGCGCAGCACCGTGGCCGTACTGATCACCACCCTGGTGGCGGTGATCTGGCAACTCGGGCTGATGCATGCCTTCGGCTTTGGTCTCGATCCGTACTCGATGCTGGTGCCGTTCCTGATCTTCGCCATCGGTATTTCCCACGGTGTGCAGAAAATCAACGGTATCGCCCTGCAATCCGGCGAGGCCGACAACGCCCTGACCGCAGCCCGGCGCACTTTCCGCCAGTTGTTCCTGCCGGGGATGATCGCGATCCTGGCCGACGCCGTGGGCTTCATCACCTTGCTGATCATCGATATCGGGGTGATCCGCGAGCTGGCCATCGGTGCTTCGATCGGCGTGGCGGTAATCGTCTTCACCAACCTGATCCTGCTGCCGGTGGCGATTTCCTATGTCGGCATCAGCAAGCGCGCGATCGCCCGCAGCAAGAAGGACGCGACCCGCGAGCATCCGTTCTGGCGCCTGCTGTCGAACTTCGCCAGCTCGAAAGTCGCCCCGGTGTCGATCCTGATCGCCCTGGTCGCCTTCGGTGGCGGCCTGTGGTACAGCAAGAACCTGAAAATCGGCGACCTCGACCAGGGCGCGCCGGAGCTGCGTCCGGACTCGCGCTACAACCAGGACAACAACTTCATCATCAGTAATTACTCCACCAGTTCCGACGTGTTGGTGGTGATGGTCAAGACCAAGGCCGAAGGCTGTTCGCGTCATGAAGCCATGGCGCCGATCGATGAGCTGATGTGGAAGATGCAGAACACCGAGGGCGTGCAGTCGGCGATTTCCCTGGTGACCGTGTCCAAGCAGATGATCAAGGGCATGAACGAGGGCAACCTGAAATGGGAGACCCTCTCGCGCAACCCGGACGTGCTGAACAACTCCATCGCCCGTGCCGACGGTCTGTATAACAACAGCTGCTCGCTGGCGCCGGTGCTGGTGTTCCTCAACGACCACAAGGCCGAAACCCTCGACCGTGCGGTGCATGCAGTGCAGGAGTTTGCCAAGGAGAACAACAAGGACGGCCTGGAATTCATCCTGGCAGCGGGTAACGCCGGGATCGAGGCGGCGACCAACGAGGTGATCAAGGAGTCGGAGCTGACGATTCTGATCCTGGTCTACATCTGCGTCGCCACCATGTGCATGATCACCTTCCGCTCGTGGGCGGCGACCCTGTGCATCGTCCTGCCGCTGGTGCTGACCTCGGTGCTCGGTAATGCCCTGATGGCCTTCATGGGCATCGGCGTCAAGGTCGCGACCTTGCCGGTGGTGGCGCTCGGCGTGGGCATTGGCGTGGACTACGGCATCTACATCTACAGCCGCCTGGAAAGCTTCCTGCGTGCCGGCTTGCCGCTGCAAGAGGCGTATTACGAGACGCTCAAATCCACCGGTAAAGCCGTGCTGTTCACCGGCCTGTGCCTGGCGATCGGCGTGTGCACCTGGATCTTCTCGGCCATCAAGTTCCAGGCCGACATGGGCCTGATGCTGACCTTCATGCTGTTGTGGAACATGTTCGGTGCCCTGTGGCTGCTGCCGGCACTGGCACGCTTCCTGATCAAGCCGGAGAAACTGGCGGGGCAGAAGGGCAACTCGCTGTTCGCCCACTGATCCCTCGGTTGTACTGAGTACGAAAGCCGCGCCCTTCAACAGGCGCGGCTTTCGGCGTTTCAGATGGGGCGCTCAACCCGGCAGCAGGCTCAGGAACAGGCGCTGATCCCCGGGTGCGGTGATGGGGCTGTAGAGATCCCGGACGATCACTGTGTTATCGGCTCCGGCCTGGGCAATCAGGTCCTTGAAAATCATGAAGCGATGTTCAGGGCGTTTGAGGTGGGCGACGCTGTAGGTGGAGGACGTCGCCTGGTCGTAATGAAAGTGCGCGTACCACAGGACCTTCACCGAGTTCTTCTCGCGAATGGCGAACTCCGTAAGATAGTCCTTGGCGGCCGTGCGCTTGAGCGCCTGGACCAGGCCAATGTCCACCGCCTGGTGTTTCACCAGGTACTCGATATTGTCCTGGCGCGGACGCTGCGCCTTGTAGCCCTCGATGCAGGCTTGCTGGCCCTTGAACCGGGTTTGTGCGGCGTTGTCACGCAGCGCCTGAAGTTCACTGGGCAGTTGCGGGTGATCCGGATGGGCGCGTTCAAGTTCATTGGCCAGGGTTTCCAGCTGCCGAGCCTGAAACTCCAGCATATCGCTCCAGTCGCGGGGGTTGAGTTGATCACGGCGCTGCGGGTCGCCGAGCTTCTTTTTCTGGAACTCGATCGAACGCTCGATACCCGGGATTTGCGCCGTCAGCCGCTGGCCTTCTGCACGCAATGTCGCAAAACTGCGCGGCTTCGTGGCTGCAGCAGGCCGTGCCGGTTCGGCGTCGACAATCCTCACCCAGCCTTCATTGGGATGCTCGATGTAGCGTCCACCGACTTGCAGCGTCACCGGATTGCGGGTGACCAGTGTCGTAAACGGTGTATCGGCATCTGCCGGCTGCAGGTCGCCGACCAGGGCACCGTTGTCTCGCGACTTGAACACGCGTTTGGTGCTTGAAGGCATTTTCACTGGTTTCAGGGTGACCGGCAAAGGCGGCAGGAACTCATCCTCGCGCAACAGATCGGCAAGTTCGGCCTCGGCACTGCCGCGCGCGGTTTCCAGGCGGGTCATCAGCAGGTCCATGAAGGGCTGGCGAACCAGCGGCGACTGCAGATCCTGCAGCAGGCGGTTGAGTTCCAGGCGCCTTTCGTAGTGTTTGAGCACATTGCCCAGGACGTCCTTGCGCTCTTGCGGGGTAAAACCATCGGTGCTCATCAGGTCCAGGTGGGAGTTCTCAAACGCCACCATGTTGTCCCGCCGCTCCTCGTAGGCTTTGAGGAAAAACTGCTCCTGCGGTGTAGCGGCGTCGCCGAAAAAGTCGATGCTCAGGGTGTTGAGCACGTCGAGCGATTCGAGGGTTGCGGTGTCGCGATTGTAGAACCGGGTGCGGGGGTTGTCCCTGAGGAACTTCAGGCGGGCTGCCGGCCCGGTCTTGAAGTCCCGCGCCAGCTCCGCCAGGACGTCATCGAAGGCGATCATTGCACCTGTGTAGCGTTCGGAGGCGGCGAAATGGCTTTCCAGCACATCGTACATGCGCTGCGCGCTTTCAACGTCGCTGACCTTGTGTTGCATCTCGATCAGCGGCTCGCCCTGTTCGGAGATGAAGCTGGCCAGGTACAGGTCCGACAGCCGATGAATCCGCAACACATGTGAACCGAGGATCTTGTGGTATTCATCTGTCGCCATGCCCTCGAAGTCAAAGTGGACGTCGACCTCCCTGAGCTTTCGAAAGGCTTCGATCAGATCGCGCCGGGCCTGGATCAACTGATCGATAACGATCTCCTCGCGTTCCTGCAGCACCTGGACATCCAGGCGGCTACGCGATCGCGCAAGCACCTTTTGCCGGTGATCATCAATGACTTGCCGATCCTCGGGTGATGCACGAAGACGCTCCCGGGCCCGCCCCAGGTCATTGTGATGCCGTTCGTAGGCGGTTTGGGCGACGCCCAGTTGCTGATCCAGATCCTTGGCCTGGCGTATCAGTTGCGAGGCGTTGTCGCCGATTCGATTGATCTGGTCGCCGGCCTGCTGGCGTTTGTTTTCGATTTCCGCCAGCTTGCTCTTGAGGCGATTTTTTGGCCCGCCACCTCGCAGCTTCAACCCGCGATCAAGTGTCCAGCGGCCCTGGCCGTCACCCTTGAGCTTGAATCCGGGGTGGTGGTTTTTTTGCGGATGAACGATATACACCTCGCCGGTCACGGCGTCGACGCTGACCTTGAGCAGCAGGCCCGCCACCGACCCGTGCCATTGATCGTCGAAACGGTACAGCCCCCTGAACAGGCCGATTTCCACCGGCTCGGGCGCTGGCACGGGCCAGTCGACCTTCAATTCCAGCAAGGCATTGAGCAGGCGCCGGTTCGACGAATCCCGGGCGCTGGAGTGAATGAAGTCGATCTGGGTGTTATCGCCAGCTGGCGGTGAGGCGGGCAGGCTGGTTGTCACTTGCTCGATGATGGCGGTGCTGGCGCCAGCTTCGGGGGCGCGCCGCAAGGCAGCGAGGTGCAGCGGCGGGTCTATCGAGTCGGGCACCGCCAGTGCCGGTTCGGCGGGATGGCCGCGAGAAGAGAAGTGCATCAGGACCAGGCCGATATTGAGCAACAGGTCGACCCAGGCCAGCTCCCTGGCGGTCGGGTCATCACTGTGCAGGGCCGCCATGTCGTTGTTGAGGCTGACTGCCAGTTGCAGCATCCATCCGGCAAGCATCGCCGGACCGCTGAGCACCGGCAGGAGGATGGCGTTGAACAGCAGCCAGCCACCCTCGCGGATAATCGCCCAGCGACTCTCGCTGTTGGACACCGACTCCCGGTCGGCCAGGTCGACCAGCGCCCGGGCGTTGCAGGTGTAGAGGTAGTGGGTGAGGTCGCCACTGGCCAGGGCTTCGGCCAGTGAACCCGGCAGCGGCGGGGCACTGGTGTCCGGAGCCAACTTGGCCGGCTGCGGTTGTTCCCAGCGCACGCTGTCGTCCCCAGGCAGGAAGCGCAGCAGATGCGGACTGTTGAAGCCATCGTGGCTGTAGATCGGCCGGGCTTTGTCCGACAGCCAACTCAGGACGCTGTCTTGCAGGGCGCCGGCTTGGGCGATGGCCTGGAACAGGGCCTCGCGGCTGGCGAACTGCAGCAGGGTGTCCTGGTAGACGGGACGATAGAGGATGTGCGGACCGATGGCGGTGTCACGCGGCTCGATGATGAACATATTGTCGACCACATCCGCGCTCGCGCCGGGCTGGCGAACGAAGGCCAGCGGGCGGATCACGATGTCCTGGCCGTCGACCACGCGTTCGGGCGCCTGGGTGTGGAGCACGGCCTCGATGCAGCGGTAACCCTCGGCGTTCAGGCCATGCTCGCCGCGAATCGCCTGCTCCAGTGCCTGCAGCGGCAACTGGACCTTGAGCGTCTGGCCAAACAGGCCGGCGCGGCGGGCTGCTTCGCTGGCGTCGTCGAGCAGCAAGGCCCTGATCCGCTGTGGGTAGCGTTCACCAATGTTGACCCGGCTGACCAGGCCTTCGGTGCTGCTGAACAACCCCGGTACGCCGAGGATGTAGTCGGCGTTGAGCCAGTCAGGTACAGCTTTGCCGCTGCTGTCGGTGACGCTCATGTTGCGCGTGGGCATGGCGCTGAGGTTGCGGATCGCCAGTTCGCTCAGCGTCATCGGCACGCGAGTGATGAAACTGCTGCCCAGATCGCCGACCGGCACATGGAAGTTGAGCAGCAGATCCTGCGGCTGGTTTTCGACCTCGGGGTGATCGAGGCGTAACTGGGTGCGCAACGCATCGAGGGTGAAGGCCTGCAGGTTGTCGATGCCCTCGAGGAACGATTTTCCCGCAGTCAGCCGTTGCAGGCGCGCTTGCTCCACCAGCAAGCGGCGGTACTCGACACGATGGCTGTCACTCGCATCCTTGAGCCATTGCGGCAGGGCCGCCTGGATGGTTTCGATGACAGGCGCGGCGGGGGCAGGCGCATGGCTGAAGAACGGGCTCGGGTCGGTGCAGGCGGCGACGCGTTGCTCCAGGGCGGCTACGCCCAGCTGGGCTGGAAAGCGCAAGGCCTCGAGACTTTGCAACTGGCGCTCCAGCAGCAAGGCGGCCTGGGTATCGAAGATATTGCCGTCCGGCTCCGTGCGATCGATGCTGATGGTCTCGCTGACGAATTGGCTCGCCACCTCGCGCCCCCAGGCTTCATAGAAGGCCGGCAGGTCGGTGTACGTCTCCAGGCGCCCGGAGGCGCGGTACAAATACACCCGATCAGCCTGGACAAGCAGGAGATCCGGGGTGATCAACGAGTGGCGCTGGTCATTGTCGAGCAAGCGGGTTTCCAGGCACCAGGCATGCACGAAACCCTCGGGGTAGGGCACGGCCTCGCGCTGACGGCGGTCGGGGTGGCGGGCCAGCTCATAAAGCGCGTCCCTGGCTGCGGCCTGCTCCACCGGCAACAGGCTGGCGGCGCTGCTCAGGCCGCTGGCCAACAGGTCACCGAGCCATTGCCAGTGGCTGCAGCCGCGTTCGTCTTGCTGGTTCCAGTAGTCGCTCAGCGCGTTCTGCAAGTGGGTGCCGAGGGTGCCAGCCAGGGCCAGGATCCGCTCCTGGATCACCGCCATTGCCGGTCGCCTTGGGCCCTGCGCCTCGTAATACAGCCGTGAGGGGATCTGGTTGCTGAGGAAATACGGGCGACTGTCGATTTCGGCGCTGAGATCAAGGCGGGTGTCGGTGGCAAGGAACTCCAGGGCAACGTCGAGCAGCAGGCGAAAATCCCAGCCGCCACTCTGGTTGGGGGTGGCCAGCCGGGTGACTTCCAGATTGACCGGCAGAGTCGGGTATTGCTCGAGAATACTGGCTTGCAGCACGTGCGCGACGACCTGGCGCAGCGTCGGTCGGCTTGCGAAGCGCCGGGCGACTGCCTGGGCAGGTGCTTCGGTGGAGGGGTTGTGCATGGCGGATTCCTTTCTGCGGCAAAAAAATGCGGGTTCGTTGCCAGCATGCAGCCCGTGCCAAGCCTCGGTGAGATAGCACGCTACCGCCCTGGTTCGGGCCAAACGTGCCTGCCTTGGCGCAGATCGCAATGGGGTATGATGGGCGCTTTCCCATGCATAGATTGATCGCCATGACTGCTGTAACCGACACCTTGCGCAACGCCCTGGACACCTGCGACATGCTGGAGATCGACGGCCTGCACGCCTTCGATTTCTCATTGGACGAGGACGACAACCTGCACATCGAGTGCATGGACGGTCGCGCCAACAAGCGTTGGAAGTTCAGCCCGGCCCAGCTTCAGTCAGCAGTGTTCGATACCACCCTGCAAAGCTGGACCCTCTCGAGCGATGCCGGCGAGCATCGCCTGGTATGCCTGAGCGCGTTCAGTGGCAGCAATGATGAGGATGACGAGCATGCGGATGCCTAAGCTCTGGCCGTTGTTGATGGCCGGCAGTGTCGGTGCCATGAGCGGACCGGCAGCCGCGGCTGACACTCATCAGTTGCTGATCGGCAGCTACACCCAGGGCACCAGCCAGGGCATTTATCGGCTCAGCTTCGACAGCCGCAACGGCCAACTCGACGCCACGCCGCTGCAGGTGATCAAAAGCGCCAACCCCTCGTGGCTGACCTTGTCGGCGGATCAGCGCTGGCTGTTCGCGGTCAACGAAAATGGCCCAGGGCAGCGCGATGTGGTGGGACGGGTCAGCAGCTATGTCATCGACCCCAAGACCCGGCAATTGAGCCCGGTGAATCAGGTGCAGAGCCTGGGCAACGAGCCAACCCATTCGAGCCTGAGTGCTGATGGACGCTACCTGTTCGTCAGCAACTATTCGGTGGCGCAAGATCCGGGTGGCAGTCTGGCGGTGTTGCCGGTGGATGCCGAGGGCCGGTTATCGCCACCGGTGCAACTGAGCAGCCATCCGGCGAGTCGGGTCAATCCTGAGCGACAGTTGTCGGCGCACGTGCATTCGACGGTGTCCTCGCCCGACGGCCAGTACGTGTTTTCCAACGACCTGGGAGCCGACCGGATTTTTGTTTATCGCTACGAGCCCAAGGCCAACCCGGAGCATCCGCTGAACGCGGCGACTCCGGCCTCGGTGCAACTGCCGCCCGGCAGTGGGCCGCGCCACCTGCTGTTCGGCGCCGATGGCAAGCACGCCTACCTGAGCATGGAGATGAGCGCGCAGGTGGCGGTGTTCGACTATCAGGCGGGGCAGCTGACCCAGCGTCAACTGGTCGACCTGGCCGCCGGGCAGCCGCCAGCCAACAAGGCCGCTGCCGCGTTGCATGCCTCCAGGGACGGTAAATTCCTCTACGTCAGTAACCGTGGCAGCGCCAATGAGCTGCTGGTGTTCGCCATTGATCCGGTCACTGGCGAGCTGAAAGAGCTGCAACGGCGTTCGGTGGAGGGCGATCACCCGCGCGAATTCAGTCTCGATCCGAGCGAAGGGTTCGTGTTGGTGGCCAACCAGAAGAGCAACCAGATCGTGGTTGTCGAGCGTGACCGGCAGACGGGCTTGCTGGGCAAGACCGTGCAGAAACTGCCGTTCGATGCTCCAAGTGATATCAAGTTCCTGTCCGCCCAGTGAGACTGCAGGCCCCGGAAATCGGGGCCTGCCAGCCTGTATTAATCGCAGTGATATCGGCTAATGCTACAAAAGATTTCAAGCGCCCCACGCCTCGGGCGTAAGTTTGCTTCACGGCCTACACAGGCAAGCAAGCCAACTGCATACGAGGGTTACCGCCATGAACTTCAATCTCTTCTCCGTCATCGCCGCCTCCGCCATCTCCGCCAGCGTGGTCTTGCCAGCCGGTGCCAGCGTCGAAATCAACTCGAAAAAATCCGCCACCCAGAGCTACACCCAGAAGTACCTGCAGCAGAGTGCCAATTTTTATGCGGCGCTGGATCATAAGGGTCAGCAGTGAGAGCAGATTTTTGGATGTGATGCTGATGGCCTCTTCGCGAGCAAGCTCGCTCCTACAGGGGGTTGCAGTGACCGCAGATCTCGTGACCGACCACAGACCCTGTAGGAGCTAGCTTGCTAGCGAAGAGGCCCGTTCACTCAACATCACTGTTGGATGACACACCGCTTTCGCGAGCAGGCTCGCTCCTACAATGGATTTGCATTACCGTTTGGCCATCACCGCCGCAAACAACCCCGACTGCAACAACCCCTCTAACCAGGCCTGTAAATGCCGATACGGCGTCTGTGCGAACCAGTCGCGGTCGACGTGGGCGAATTGGCGGATGAAGGGCAGTAGGGCCATGTCGGCCAGGCTCGGGTGTGCGGCCAGGAGATAGTCCTGGCGCTGCAGCAATTGATCCAACTTGCGCAAGAACACTTCGCCCTCGGTGCGGTAGTGTTCCATTGGCTGTTCGGGATAACGCTCGGCGTATTTGTAGCGGTTTAGCTGCAGCTTGAATGACTGGTCATTTTCCTCGATCAGTGCCGCCATCAAGGGCTGTGCGTCCGGGTTGTTCTTGAGCAGCCAGTCCTGCGGATCGTGCTGCTGCAACGCCCAGCGCATGATGTCCAGGCTTTCATCCAGCACCCGCCCGTCAACGCTCAACACCGGGACTGTGCCCTTGGGCGACAGGGCGAGCATGGCGGCGGGCTTGGCCTTGAGGCTGACTTCGATGATTTCGACTGCCACCCCGCTGTAGCGCAAGGCGAGGCGGGCGCGCATGGCGTAGGGGCAGCGGCGGAACGAATACAGGGTGTTCATTTCACCTCCAGAGTGCTCAGGCCATTGCCCTGGCGGCGGACCTGGATCTGCACCGGAATCCGTTCATGCATTTCCTGCACGTGGGAAATCACCCCAACCTTGCGCCCCTGCGCCTGCAAGCCATCGAGGGCGTCCATGGCCAGTTGCAGGGATTCCGGATCGAGGCTGCCGAAGCCTTCGTCGATAAACAGCGATTCGATTTTCAGCGTGCTCGAGGCCATCGACGCCAGCCCCAACGCCAGCGCCAGTGACACCAGGAAGGTCTCGCCGCCGGACAGTGAGTGCACCGAACGCAGTTCGTCACCCATCTCGGTGTCCATCACCAGCAGGCCGAGCATGCTGCCGCCGCGCTTGAGCCGGTAGCGCCGCACCAGTTGGCGCAACTGCACGTTGGCGTGGTGCACCAGCAGGTCGAGGTTGTAGGCCTGGGCGATCTTGCGGAACGTATCGCCGCTGGCCGAACCGATCAGCGCGTTCAGCCGCGCCCAGCGTTGCCACTCGTTGTAAGCCGCCTCGATGCGCTGGGCCAGGGCCTGGTTGGCGTCCTGGCGACGCTGGTCTTCGGCTTGCTGGGCACGCAGTTCGGCGCAGAGCTGTTCGCGCTGGGCGTTGTCGTGCTGCACCGCGGCCAGGGCGCCGGCCAGTTGCTCGGCATCGAGTGCGTCAGTCTGTTGCGCCTGGTGATCGAGCAAGCGTTGTTCACGCTCCTGCAGCAAGACCCTGGCCTGTTCGATGGCCGACTCACTCAACTGCAATTGTTGGCGCAACTGGCTGACCTGCTCGTCGCTGTAGCCCAGCAACAGCTCCAGGCCACCGTCGTCCAGCTGCGGGTGCTCGGCCCGCCAGGCGGCGATGCGCTGGCCCAGCTCAGTGCTTTCGGCCTCCAGGCCCTGCTGGCGTTGCTGCGCGGCCTTGAGTTCGGCCGCCAGTTGAATCAGCTGACGGGCAACCTCGTGCAACTGCTGCTCGGCCTGGCCTTGCGCCTGACGCGCCTGTTCGACCGACTGCTCAAGATGCTGCTGCCACTGTTCGGGACTCGGTTGTTCACCCAGCAACTCACCCAGGCTGTCCCGGGCTGTCTGCTGTTGTTCGGCGAGTGCCTGGTGCTGTTGCTGCGCGGCGTGCAGTTGCTGGCCGCGATGCAGTTGCCGTTCCTGTTCCTTGTCCAGATGGAGTTGGCGCTGCTGTTGCTCTTCCAGCTCCTCGCGTTGTTGCGCCAATTGTTCCAGGCGCTGGCTGACCTGCTGATCGAGCTGCATAAAGGTCGCGGCCGGCTCCTGGCGCAGGCCTGCCATGATTTCGGCGGGCAGCAGGCTGGAAAAGGCCGCGAGTTCGTCTTCCAGGCGCTGGCGGTCGTTGCCCAGTTCCTGCTGCTGCAAACTCAGTTGTTGCGCCGCCTGCTGGCTGGCCTGTTCGGCACTGCGCAGGGCCTGGCTGAGGCGTGCAGCCTCGTGTTGCACGGTGAGCAGGGCGCCCTGGCGTTGTTCGTCCTGGGCGATGCGCTGCTGCAATTGCTGGTTCTGCTGGCTCAGCCAGGCCTCGCGACGCGCCTCGTCCTCAGCGAACAGTTGGGCAGCCAGCGGATGGGCATCGAGCTCCGGGGTCAGGCCCTGTTGCTGGACGGCGAGCTGTTCCTGTTGCTGCAGCAGTTCTTTCTGCTGGGCGATCAGGCCACCGACTTCGGCACGCAACTCGCCGAGTTTTTCCTTGAGCTGATCGACCGCCTGTTGGGCCTGGGCCTGCTCACTTTCATCATGCCGGCCGAGACTCAGCAGCAAGGCTTCGGGTTGATGATAGGGATGCTCGGCACTGCCACACACCGGGCAGGGCTGATCGTCCTGCAAATGAGCGCGCAGTTCTTCGACACTGGCGCTGCGGGCCAGGCGCTGGCGCTCCAGCAGTTCCCGGGTGACTTGCAGGGTCTGTTCGGCCAGGGTCAATTCGGCCTTGGCCTGCACGCCCTCACGGGTTAGGCGTTCGCGCTCGCCGTGTACGCTGTTCAAGCGCTCTTGCAGCGCCTGGCCGCGGCTGTGCAGTTGCTGCTGACTGACCCACAGGCGGCTCAGTTCTTCGATCGCCCGCAGTTGCTTGCGGTTGTCCTGCAGCAGGCTGCCGAGGATCTGCACCTGCTCGGCGACCGCCGCCGGCTCGACATCGGCCTCGCTGTAGAGGACCGCCAACTGTTGGCGCTGTTGCGCAAGGTCAGTGGCGCTGTCGCTGGCGCGCTGTTGCAGGGCAAGCAGTTCAGCCTCGCCCTGTTTCAGCCGATTACCCACCAGCATCAGCTGCTGCAGACGCTCGCGGTGCAGGCGCCAGGCCTCGCAGACCGGCGCCAGGTGTTGGCTGTGTTCCAGCTGGCTGGCAATGTTCGCCAGTTGCTCGGCGGCGCGTTGTTGCCGTTCGAGCATCTGCGCAATGGCCTGTTGGCCCTCGAGGCTGGACTGTTCGGCGCTGTGGCTGTGTTCGGACGAGACGCTGAGCGCTTCGACCAGCCGCTGCAGGTTGGCTTGCTCGGCAAATGCCTGGCGCAGGCGCGGGGCACTGCTGCTGTGTTGCTCCTGCGCCTGGAGCAGCGCTGACCTGGCGCTGGCCAGGCTTTGTTCGAGTTCGCCCTGGCGCGCCTGAAGCGTGCTTTGTCGGGCGCTGTGCTCGTGGATCTGTGCGGCCAGCGGGGTCAGTTGCGTGGTGAGTTCGGCCTGTCGGGCAAACTGATGCCGTTGCGGTGCCAGGTGCTCCAAACGCTTGAGGTTCAGGCGGTCGGTGGCCTGGGCGTCGACGGCCTGTTGAGCGTGTTGCAGCTGTTCGCCGGCAGCCTGGTGCAGCGCCTGGATCTGCTGTAGCTCCTTGAGCCAGCTGTGTTGCAGTTCAAGCTGTTTGAGTTGCCCCTGGCCGTTCTGCAACTGGTGCTGGGCGTCAGTCACACGCTGGTCGAGCTCGGCACGGGCCTCGGCCGCCAGCGGGGTAATGCCGCTGGCCTGGTCCTGCAGCTGCTTGTGGGCTTCGCGGGTTTCCTTGCTCTTGTCGAAGGCGCGCTTGCCCAAGCGTGTGTAGAGCGCGGTGTCGGTGAGTTTTTCCAGCAGCTCGCTGCGGTCGTTGTCATCGGCCTTGAGGAAGGCGCTGAACTCACTCTGGGCGAGCATCACCGCGCGGGTGAATTGCTCGAAGTTGAGTCCCAGCACCGCTTCGAGCTGGCTCTTGTATTCGCCTTTCTGGCTGGCCAGCAGTTGATCGGTGTCGAGGTCACGCAAGCTCTGGCGACTGGCTTGCAGCTTGCCGTTGGCTTTTTCCCGGGCGCGGTTGGCTTCCCAGCGGGCGCGATAGCGACGGCCGTCGATGCCGAGGAAATCGACTTCGGCGAAGCCTTCGCCGGTGCCACGACGCAGCAGGGTGCGTGGGTCGCCCGTGGCGATTTCGCCGTCGGCGTCGGGCACCTTGGCGTCACGTCCGGTGTTGTTCAACCGCGGCACGGCGCCGAACAGCGCCAGACACAGGGCGTCGAGCAGGGTGCTTTTGCCGGCGCCGGTGGGCCCGGTGATGGCGAACAGGCCGGAGCTGGCCAGCGGTTCACGGGTGAAATCAATCTCGAAAGGCCCGGCCAGGGAGGCAAGGTTCTTCAGGCGGATGGCGAGGATTTTCATGGCTGTTCGCTCTCCTGTTGCACGTCCTGCAGCAGTTGCGCGAAGTCCTTGAGGGTCTGCTCGTCGACAGCGCTGCCGTAGGTGTCCTGCCAGGCGCGGCTGAACAGTTCGTGGGGCGTGAGCTGGTCCAGCTCAATCAGTTGACTGTTGTCGTCGCTGCCATCGCGGCTACCGCTGCCGGCGTACTCGGCGGCAATCCGCACCAGGCGCACGGCCTTGCCTTGCAAGGCAGTTTCGATTTGCTGGCGCAGGTCCGGTTGCGGCTCGTCGAGGCGCACTCGCACTTCCAGCCAGGGCTGGCGCTGGACATCGGCGAGCAGGTCGATGTCCGGCAGCTCTGTAATCTGTCCGAGGATTTCGTTCAGCGGCGCCGGGCCCATGCGTTGCAGATTGACCGCGCGCGGAATCAGCCGCGGTTCGACGCTGACCAGGGTCTCGCCGTCGAGGCGCACATCGAGTATCTGGTGCTGATAGCCGATTTCGGAAAACGACAGCGGGATCGGCGAGCCGCAATAACGGATGCGCTCCTCGCCGTTGACCTTCTGCGGCTTGTGCAGATGACCGAGGGCGACGTAGCTGATGCTCGGCCCGAACAGGCTGGCGGGCAGGGCCTCGGCGTTGCCGATGATCAGACTGCGCTCGGAATCCTCGGACACCGAGCCGCCGGCCATGTGCGCATGACTGATGGCGATCAGCGCCTGGCCTGGCTGGCGTTTAGCGTTGGCCGCCTCTATAAGCCATTCGTGAACCTGGCCGATACCGCGCAAGTAGTTGTCACCCAGGTGCGCGCCGGTGACTTCGGCCGGGCGCAAGAAGGGCAGGGCCAGGCACCAGGCGGCAATCGCCCCCGAGGCGTCCGGCAGGGGGATCAGCAGGCGTTCGGCATCCAGTTGCCCGTCATCGAGCCACAACACGCGACCCAGGGCATGGGCACGCAAACGGCGCATCAGCGGCGCGGGCAACTCGATCCGCGAGCCGGAATCGTGGTTGCCGGCGATCATCACGATGGTCAGCAATGGCTGCTGTTCGTGGGCGCTGACGATGAAGTCGTAGAGCCGTTCCTGAGCTTTGACCGGCGGATTGACCGTATCGAAGATATCGCCGGCGATCAGCAGGACGTCAGGCTGTTCCTGCGCCAGTTGACGCAGCAGCCAGTCGAGGAAACAGCCGTGTTCAAAATCGCGTTCCTGGCCGTGGAGGTTTTGTCCCAGGTGCCAGTCGGAGGTGTGAAACAGACGCAAGGCGGACTCCGTTGAATTGATGAATGGGTGCGCTGTATGGGCAGCCTTTGGTCGATCACAATGTGTGCATTCACCGCAAATCCCTGTAGGAGCGAGCCTGCTCGCGATGAGGCCAGCACATTCAGCGTTGAATGAGCGGCCGCCATCGCGAGCAGGCTCGCTCCTACAGAGGCATATCCGATTATTTGGGGTACAACGGCGGCAAACTACTGTCGCCCTGTGGGGCCTGGATCCCTTCGGCAGTGGGAATGGCGCGGATCGCGCGCCACAGCTCTTCACCTTGCCAATACTGCCCGCTTTCGCTGTACAGCGCGCCGTTCAGGCCATCCAGGGCGTCGGACAGCGGCACGAAGCGCGCGGCCATGTCGGCCAGGGTTTCCGGTTGCTGGCGGGCCCAGGCGTCGAGGGCCTGGCGGGTGGCTTGCGGGTCGTTGGCCAGGCTGGCGCGCTTGAGGTCGTCGAGTACCGTGCGCGGGCTCGGACCGGTCTGCGCCGCGCGCAGGATCGCCGGTTGCCAGCGCGCGCGCCACCACAGGCCGAAGCCGAGTGCGGTGGTGCAGGCAAGGATCAGCGTCGCGAGTTTCCAGTACCACAGCTCTTCACTGTCCACTGGGGTTTGCGCGCTGAGGTTGCCCGCCGGTGTGTCGACCATCAGGCTCGGGTTGTTGAGGATGTGCAGGGTTCGCGCCGGCAGGCTGCTGTGCTCCAGGCGATCTTCCTGGGTGTTCCACCAGGTGACGTCCACCGCCGGCAATTCGATCACGCCGCTGCGGGTCGGGACCAGCGCTTCGCGATCCTCGCGGCTGCCGATCAGGCCATGATCACCGTTCTGATTGCTCAGTTGCGGCTGGTCGGGGTAACGCCGCAGGCCACTGACGTCGGTCGCCGGCAAGGGCGGCAATTGCGAGCTGGCCAGGCCTTCGGCCTTGAGGGTCAGGCTGCGGGTCAGCGAGTCGCCGACCTGGCTGCGGTCGGGCTCCGGGCTCCAGCTTTCGCCGAGGGTCAGGCTGCGCGCCGGCAACCACGGAGTGTCGGGCGGATAGTCAGTTGGCTTGGCCTTGACGGTAAGGCTGGTTTCAGGGGTCGTGATGCGCAGCAGCTTGCCCGACTTCGGCCCTTGGCCTGACTGCGTGTCGACCAGCGTCGCGCTGAACACCTGGGGTGGAATGTTCAGCACGCCGCTGTGTTGCGGATAGATCGCATAGCGCACTTCGATTACGCCATGGCGCACATCGTTGATCAGTTTTTCATAGGTGCGCGACTCGCCCAGTTGTTCGACGCGGGCCTCGGCTATCTGCAGCGGCGTGACACTGCTGTCGTCGTACAGCGACACCGAGTGATAGACGCGCAAGGTCAGGATGGCCTGGGCCTGCACGTACACGCTGTCCTGGTCGAGACTGGCCTCGATGAACACCGGCGCCAGGGTGCTCGGAGACTCCTGGACCTGATCGGGAGCAACCTGCAGCTCAATCGGCTCGCTGCTGAATTCCCCCAGTTGCAGCGCCGGAATCACCACGGTCCCAGTCTGTTTGGGCAACAACGTGATGATCCAGCGCGTGGTGGCCTGGGTTTCGCCATTGAGAGTGGTGGGCTGGTTGACCTGACGGGTGCCGCGCACTTCGAACAGCGGCTCGAGGCTGCTCAGGTCGGGCTTGCCGAACAGTGTGACGTCGCTGGATTCGAGGGTCAGCTCGACCGTCTCGCCAGCGCTCAGTTGGCTGCGATCGACGCTGGCGCCCAGCCCGGCAGCCTGGGCATTGAGCGTCCAGAACAGAAGGCTGAGCGAGAGTGCGGTGAAGCGGGTCATCGAGTTTTTCCCTGATCCTGATGTTGTTGCTGTTCGTACCAGAACTTGCGCCGGAGCAGTTCACCCGGTTGATCGGGGATCTTGCGCAACCATTGTTCAAGGGCTTCGCGGTGTTCGCCATCAAGGTCGACATCGGCGTCGCTGATCGGCGGCACGGTGGTTTGCTCATCCCCCAGTTCGCTGCCGGGTACTTCATTATCGCCCGGTTGTGGCGGCGGGTCAGTCGCGCCTGGCTGATCCGCCGGGGTGTCGTTTTTGGCGGTGGCGGGTGGCTCACCTGGCTCGGTCTGGCTCTCGCTCGGCGGTGTTTCGTTGCCTTGCGGTTCGCTGGTCGAGCCGGGCGGCGTGGTTGGCCCGGCGGCTTGCGCGGGCTGTTCCTCGGGCGGCTGCTCCTCGGCGGGCGGTTGCGGCTGGCTCTGTTTGAGCAGGGCCTCCACCAGGGCCTTGTTGGTCAGCGCCGGGCGCAGGTCGGGTTGCAATTCCAGGGCCTGGTCATAGGCATCAAGGGCGGCTTCCAGTTCGCCGCTGCGGGCCAGGGCATTACCGCGATTGTAGTGGGCGCGAGCATCGCTGCCCTGGGCAAAGCGCTCGGCGGCGGCGCCATACTGGCCGGCTTCATAGAGTGCCACACCTTGCCATTGCGGGTCGTCAAAGTGCTCGGCGGCGGCCAGCGGCTGCTTCTGCTTGAGCAGGCGCAGGCCCTGCTGGTCTGCGCGCAGCCACAGGTCGTTGAACTCGAAGGCGTAGCTCGGTTGCGGCAGCAGGAACAACAGCGGCAGGCACAGCAGCCAGCCACGCCGGCCGGCACAGGCGGCCAGCAGCAACAGCGGCAGCAACAGCCAGTAGCCCTGGTCGGCCCAGGTGTCGAGGCGCAGGGTCTGGCCATCCTCGCGCACGCTGTGGGGCGCATCGAACAGGCCGAGGCCGCGCAGGTCGCTGTCGTCGACCCGGGCCTGGCGATAGCGGCCGCCGAGGTCATTGGCAAAGGCGCGCAGGGCCGGGCTGTCGAGGCGCGGCACAAGGATTGCGCCTTGCTCATCCTTGAGGAAGCTGCCGTCCTCGGCAGTGACCGGCGCGCCTTGCGCCGTACCGATGCCCAGCATCAACCACTGCGGCGCCTGACCGCGCAGGGCCTGGCGAATCCCTTGGCGTTCCTGCTCGCTGAGAGACGAGCCAATCAGCAGGATCCGGCCCTGGCCGAGGGCGCCGCGTTCGAGCAGGGTCAGGGCCTTGGCCACGGCCAGGTCGGCCCGGTGTCCGGCCTCGGGCATGATCGACGGCTTGAGGGCTTCGAGCAGGTTGCGACTGGTGGCGAGGTCATCCGACAGCGGCACCAGGGTGTGGGCGCTGCCGGAGTAGACGACGATCGCGGTCTGCGCGTCGCTGCGGCTCTGCAACAGGTCAAGCAGCTTGCGCCGCGCTTGTTCCAGACGCGTCGGCGCGACGTCGGTGGCGAGCATTTCCGGGGTCAGTTCGAGCAGCACCACCAGCGGGTCGGCGGGTTTTTGCGCGGTCTGTTCGACTCGATCCCAGCCGGGGCCGAGCAGCGCCAACAGCGCCAGCAGCCAGGCCAGGCCGAGGACGATCCACGGCGCCTTGCTTTCGCGACCACTGCCGCCCTGCAGCAGGGCCGCATGAAAGGCCGGCGGCAAAATCATCTGCCAGCGCCCGGCACGCTTTTGCCGGTGCCAGAGTTGCCAGAGCAACCAGCCGAGCACGGGCAACAACAGCAGCCAGAACGGACGGAACCAATGGGGCCAGAGGGCGATCATCGACGCCTCCGCAGTCGCAGGCGTTTCAGCCGTTCTCGCCAGTCAGGGTGCGGCTGGAGGAAGTGCGAGCGGCTGAGCAGGCGTTGCAGCGGGTTGTTCGGCCAGCGCTCGCGCACCACCAGCAACAGGCTCATCAGCAGCGCCGCTGCCAGCGGCCAGCTATACAGGGCCTGGGCCGGACGGGCCTGGGTCGGTTGCTGGTTGACCGGCTCCAGCTTGTCGAGGGTCTGGCGGATCGCTTCGAGCTCGGCGCCGTCGCGGGCGCGGAAGTAGCGGCCAGCGGTGACCTCGGCGATTTCCTTGAGTGCCGGCTCGTCGAGGTCCAGGCTCGGGTTGACGCCGAGAAAGCCCAGGGAGCCGCTCTGCTCAGGATCGGCACCGATGCCGATCGGGTAGATCTTCACGTCTTCCTCGGCCGCCAAGCGGGCCGCAGTCAGGGGCGCGATTTCGCCGCCATTGTTGGCGCCATCGGTGACCAGGATCAGCACCCGGCTTTGCGCCGGACGCTGGCGCAAGCGCTTGAGCGCCAGGCCGATGGCGTCGCCGATGGCGGTGTTCTTACCGGCGATGCCGATCCGCGCTTCGTCGAGCCAGACGCGCACCGTGCGTCGGTCGAAGGTCAGCGGGGCCTGCAGATAGGCCTGGCTGCCGAACAGAATCAGGCCGACCCGGTCACCGTCGCGCTGCTCGAGAAAATCCCCCAGCAGGTGCTGGACCAGCGCCAGGCGGCTGACCTCTTCGCCTTGCCACTGCATATCGGGAAAGTCCATCGAGCCCGAGACATCCACCGCCACCAGCAGGTCACGGCCGCTGGCGGCAATCGGCAGCGGTTCGCCAAGCCATTGCGGGCGGGCGGCAGCCGTCAGCAGCAGGAGCCAGAGCAGGATGAACGGCGCCTGTTGCCGCCAGGTCGGCAGGTTGGCGCGAGCGCGACGGCGAGCGAGCTGTTCAAGGTCGCCGAGGAAACTGACCTTGAGCGCCGGCTCGCCACTGTCGGCGGCGGGCAGCAGGATGCGCATCAGCCACGGCAGGGGCAGCAGGGCGAAGATCCACGGCCAGGCGAACTCAAACATGTTTGCGAATCCAGGTGTCGACGGCCTGGGTCAGGCCGGCGATGGCCTTGTCGTCGAGTTTGCATTCCGGCTTGTAGGCGCCCTCGACCAGGATCATCCAGCGCGTCAGGCCCGCCGCCGGGCAGCGGTTGTCGAGAAACGCCAGCCATTTGCGGCCATTGAGGGTGTGGCTCTGGCTGTAGGGGTAATCGTTGCGGCACAGGCGCTTGAGCAGGCCGTTGAGCTGCTGCAGCCAGGCCCCGGCAGGTGCGCCGTCGTAGGGCTTGGGCATCTGCGCCAGCTCGGCCAGGGCCGCCACCCGTAACGGGTCCAACGGCTGTTCGGCGCGCACCACGCGACGCTTGATCGGGATAAACCGGCGCAACTTCCACAGGCCGAAGCCCAGCAGCGGCAACAGGATCAGCATCAGCCACCAACCGGGCGCCGGCGGCCAGAACGGGATGGGCGGCGGGCTCATCAGCGGTTGCAGCTGTTCGAGGCCGTTCATTGTTTTTTTCCCGGACGTTGCGGGTTCAGGTACTCGCGCAGTTGTTCGACCATCTCGCTCTGGGTGCTCAGGGGCATCAGCAGCACCCGCAGCTTTTGCGCCAACAGTTCCCAGCGGGCGATGCGGGCTTCGGCCTGGGCGCGATAGGCTTGGCGCAAGTCGAAATTCAGGGTGTCGAGTTCCAGTTGCGCGCCGCGCTCGGCAAAACGCAGCAGGCCGGCGGCGGGCAGGGCGTGGTCGAGGGGGTCGGAGAGCGGCAGCAACAGCAGGTCGCAATGCCGCGACAGCAGGCTCAGTTGTTGTTCGGCACCGTCGGAGAGGGCGCGCTCGTCGCAAATCACGATCACCAGGCTGCCCGGGCGCAGCACTTCGCGGGCGCGGCGCAGGGCCAGGCCGAGGTCGTCGGCGGCCGGCTCGCTTTCGGTGCTCAGGGTCTGGTTGACCCGCACCAGACGGTTGAGCAGCTGCAGCAGGCTTTGCTTACTGCGCCGTGGCTTGATTTCGTAGTGCTGGTTGTCGCCGTAGACCAGACCGCCGACCCGATCGTTGTGACCCAGCGCGGCCCAACCAATCAGGCTCGCCGCCTGGGCGGCCATCACCGATTTGAACATCAGCCCCGAACCGAAAAACAGCCGGCGGCTTTGCTCGACCATGATAAAAATCGGTCGCTCGCGCTCTTCATGGAACAGCTTGGTGTGGGGTTCCTGGGTGCGCGCGGTCACCCGCCAATCGATGGTGCGCACGTCGTCGCCGGCCTGGTAGACCCGCACCTGGTCGAAGTCCACCCCGCGTCCGCGCAGTTTGGAGTGGTGCAGGCCAATCAACGGGCTGCGCTGGCTGGGGGTGGAAAACAGCTGCACTTCGCGCACACGGTGGCGCATCTCGATCAGTTCCGAGAGGCTGACGCGTATGCCGGGTTCCGCGGCCGGTGTGTTCATCGGGCTCAAGCGACGGCGACGACGTCGAGAATCCGCTGGACCACTCGATCCTGGTCGATCCCGGCGGCTTCGGCTTCGAAGGACAGAATGATCCGGTGGCGCAACACGTCGAACAGCACCGCCTGAATATCTTCGGGGCTGACAAAGTCGCGCCCGGCCAGCCAGGCGTGGGCTCGGGCGCAGCGATCGAGGGCGATCGAGCCCCGTGGGCTGGCACCGTAGGCGATCCACTCGGCCATCTCCGGGTCGAACTTGCCCGGCGTGCGCGTGGCCATGACCAGCTGCACCAGGTATTCCTCCACGGCGTCGGCCATGTACAGGCCGAGGATTTCCTTGCGCGCGGCGAAGATCGCCTGCTGGCTGACCCGCCGTTCCGGCTTGGTTTCACCATTCAGCGCTTCGCCACGGGCCTGTTGCAGGATTCGTCGTTCGACCGCCGCATCCGGGAAGCCGATTTTTACGTGCATCAGGAAGCGGTCGAGCTGGGCTTCGGGCAGCGGGTAGGTGCCTTCCTGCTCGATCGGGTTCTGCGTGGCCATCACCAGGAACAGTGGCGACAGGTCATAGGTGCTGCGCCCGACGCTGACCTGGCGTTCGGCCATGGCTTCGAGCAGGGCTGACTGGACCTTGGCCGGTGCGCGGTTGATTTCGTCGGCCAACACCAGGTTGTGGAAGATCGGGCCTTGCTGGAACACGAAGCTGCCGGTTTCCGGACGATAGATTTCCGTACCGGTGATGTCGGCGGGCAGCAGATCGGGGGTGAACTGAATGCGATGGAACTGCGCTTCGATGCCTTCGGCCAACTCCTTGATGGCCTTGGTCTTGGCCAGGCCCGGTGCACCTTCGACCAGCATGTGGCCGTCGGCGAGCAGGGCAATCAGCAAACGCTCGATGAGCTTTTCCTGGCCGAGAATCTGCGCGGAGAGAAAGGTTCGCAGCGCCAGCAGCGCTTCACGGTGTTCCATCGTCGTGTGTTCCTGGAAGAGGGCCGGGCTGTCTTGCCGTAACGCGCCCGGTCGGGGGCTGCTACTTTAATCTATCCGGGCCCTCGGCGACTAACGGCACCGGGCAAAATCTGCAAATAAACGCCATGGCGGCGGTCGGCGGGAGCCCATGGGCGGGCTCCCGCGCAGGTGTGGCAGGTCAGTTCTTGAAGCTGGAGTGCTTGCGGCCCTGGTCAAAGAACGCGAACACCACCACCAGTATCCCGGCAATCAGCAGGATCAGGCCCACGCCGTCAGTGGAGTGGGTCGCCGAGTTGGCCACCAGCGCGAGGCCACCCAAAGGCGCGAGGCCACCGGCAATCGCGGTGCCGATTTCGCGGCCGGTGCCGAAGCCCGAAGAGCGGGTCTGGGTCGGGAACTGGCGGCTGAGGAATGAACCCTGAGGGGCAAACATCATCGGCGCGAGGATCCCGGTGCCGATGGCGATGGCCAGGTAGATCATCATCGGTTCGCCGGTGTTCAGCAGGCTGAGGAACGGGTAGGCGAACAGCGCCGACAGCACGCCGCCGAGCATCAGCACCTGCTTGCTGCTCCATTTGTCACACAGCCAGCCGAAGCACGGCACCGCGACAATCGCCACCAGGCTGGCAATGGTCACCGACAGCGAGGTGACATGGGCTTCGACGCCCTTGAATTGGGTCAGATAGGCCAGGGAGAAGGTCTTGAAGATGTAGCTCAGGGCGTTGTAGCCGATGGCGACGAACAACACCACGGTCAGGCCCTTGAGGTCATTTTTGAACAGCAACTTGAGCGGCGACACCTGGGGTTTTTCCGGGGTGCTGTCGAGTTTCTCGAACTGCGGGGTTTCCGGGATGCTGCGACGCACCCACAGGCCGACACCCACCAGCACGATGCTGCAGATGAACGGGATGCGCCAGCCGCCGGCCAGCAGGAAGTCGTTGCCGTTCATGGTCAGCGCATAGACCGTCAGCGACGACAGCAACAGGCCGAGGTTCAGGCCCAACGCCGGCCAGGCACCCTGGCTGCCGCGCTTGCCTTCACTGGCGTGTTCGTAGGAGGTCACCGCCGCACCGGACAGTTCGGCGCCAGCGCCGAGGCCCTGGATGATCCGCACGAAGACCAGAATAATCGGCGCCCAAATGCCGATCGAGGCATAGCTGGGGATCAGGCCGATCAGGGTGGTGCACACGCCCATCATGCAGAAGGTGATGACCAGCACCTGCTTGCGGCCGAAGCGGTCACCCAGGTAGCCGAACAAGATGCCGCCGAACGGGCGGGCGATAAAACCGATGGCGAAGGTCGAGAATGCCAGCAGCGAGGCAACGGCAGGGTTGCTGGGGTCGAAGAAGATCTTCGAGAAGACGATCGCCGCCATGGTCGCGTACAGGTAAAAGTCGTACCACTCCAGCATCGAGCCGAAGATCGTCGCCGCCGCGACCTTGCGCAGGCGTTTTTGCTTTTGTTGCGGGGTTTCGTGGGCGGTCGGAGCCGCGTGATGTACCGACATTAGAGCGTTCCTTGTGGGTCTTTGTAGTTATTTTTCAAGTGGGTGTCGGGCACCCATGCAGCAGGGTTCAGCGGGCGTTGAAGATCCGTTGGGCAATCATCTGGCCAATGGGGATGGCCGAGGTCGCGGCCGGCGAGGGCGCGTTACACACGTGGACCATGCGCGGGGTTTCGGCGAACAGAAAGTCGTGGACCAGGGTGCCGTCGCGCATCACCGCCTGGGCGCGGATCCCGGCCTCGTACGGCAGCAGGTCGTCGACTTCCAGCGATGGGCAGTACTTGCGGCACTGTTCCAGGTAGCCGCGCTTGAACAGCGAGTTCTTCATTTCCGTGGTGCCGGAACCGAGGTTGTTCCAGAGGGTTTTCCAGAAGCCGGGAAAGCGCGCGTACTCGGCGACGTCGCGCCAATTGATCGAGAACTTGTTGTAGTTCTCCCGGCCCAGGCCCAGTACGGCGTTGGGGCCGACGGTGACACTGCCGTCGATCATCCGCGTCAGATGCACCCCGAGAAACGGCAGCTCCGGGTCGGGAATCGGGTAGATCAGGTGGTTGACGATCTGGTTCTTGCTGGCGGGCAGGCGGAAGTATTCGCCACGAAACGGGATGATCTGGTGATCGATCTTGACCCCGGCCATGGCCGCCAGGCGATCGGACTGCAAACCGGCGCAGGCCACCAGTTGTCGGGCCTGCCAGACGCGGTCGTGGCTGCTGATGGTGACCTGGTCGGCGCTTTCCTGGATCGCGGTGATGGTGGTCTGCAGGCAGATTTCGCCGCCGCCGGCTTCTATGACCCGGGCCATGGCCTGGCACACCTGTTTGTAGTCGACGATCCCGGTGGCATCGAGGAATAAACCGCCGAGGCCGACGATGTTCGGCTCGCGGCGGCGCAGTTCAGTGGCGTCCAACTGCTCGACCTTCAGGCCGTTCTGTTTGGAACGTTCATGCAGGGCATGCATGCGTTCGACTTCCAGCGGCGTCGAGGCCACCAGCAGCTTGCCGCAGACCTCGAACTTGATCTTGTGTTCGGTGCAGAAGTCCTTGGTGGCCTTGGCGCCACGCTTGCACAGGTCGGCCTTGAGGCTGCCCGGCGCGTAGTAGATGCCGGCATGGATCACGCCGCTGTTATGGCCGGTCTGGTGCCGAGCGAGGACGTTTTCCTTTTCCAGGATCAGCAGCGACGCGCCAGGCTGCCGCTCCAGCAGGGCCATGGCGGTGGCGAGGCCGACGATGCCGCCGCCGATGATGCAATAGTCGTAGATCATGCAGGTGTCACCTTGGATTGCGTGGCAGAGAGTCTGCTTATCAGGTTGTCAGACAAAGTATTCCAAACAAAAGCGCCGGCAAGCGGCGCCTGTGATGCGGTGTTTCAGTCGATGCTGGGCAGGTCGATTTTCAAGCGCAGGGCCGCGGCCCGCAGGTGTGCTTCAGCGCAGGCAGCGGCTTGTTGACGGTCGCCACGGGCGATGGCTTCGTACAGCGCCTGGTGTTCGCGCCCGGCATCGGCCGAGCCGCCCACCGAATGCGCTGCGGAGTTTTCCCAGGCGGTGCGGCGCGCCTCGGCCAGTTGGCCGCGCAGAAAGTCGTGGAAGGCCACGAAGTAGTCATTCTTGCTGGCGTCGGCAATGGCCCGGTGAAACTCGACGTCGGCCAGGGCTGCGGCGGCGAAATCGCTACGGCGATCGTGCATTTCCTGCAGGGCCGTGCGCATGCGCAACAAGTCCGCCTCGTCACGCCGCTGGGCCGCGATGGACGCAGCCTGGGTCTCGATCCACAGGCGCATTTCGAACATCTGGACCAGGTCCGGTGTACGGCCCTTGGTGCTGGGGAAGCGGAACACGCTGCCGTTGGGGTTTTGCGAGATGAACGAACCCAGGCCACGCCGGCTGACGAGAATGCCATCGGCCTTGAGCTGCGCCACGGCCTCGCGCACCACGGAGCGGCTGACGTTGAGTTGCTCGGTCAGTTGCTGCTCGGTGGGCAGGCGCGATTCGGCGGTCAGGCGTCCGGATTCAATTTCTTCACGGATCGCATTGACCACGCGTTCGACCAAGGTGTCGGGGCGTTGTAGCTGCAACATGGGGTTGGGTGGCTCGCAAGTCAGGTTGTCAGACAATGCCCGGGGGCTGATGGCTTGTCAAGAAATCAGCGCCGGCTCATAGCTCGCTGACGTAGGTGCCAGTGCCCTTGAGGATGTTCTGCAGGGTCAACTCCACCTCGGCCAAATCAGCGGCTGCGGTCTTGTGTTGAATCTCCAGGTGGTCTTCGCCATTCAGTGCATCGGCGTCTGCGGCAGCGATTTCCAGCAGCAGGCGGGTAGCGCTGAAGGTGACCTTGACGCCGTCCAGGGTCGAAGGCTCGCCGTCGAGGGTGATCTCCAGTTCGTCTTCGTCCGGGTAGCGAGTCATCAGGAACATCTCGCCCTGATCGCTGTGGCAGCAGAGCATGGCCAGGTTGTCTTCTTCGTCGTCGCAGGGGTTGGCGATCAGGTGGGCGGTGGTCATTTTCATCGAGGGGGTCCTGGTGCGGGGCGGGCAAAGGAGGGATTTTGCCAGCCTCGGGCATTTTTTGCTGCGCTGGTTTTTCCTGAGTTTGAGATCGATGAGCGACTATGTAGGTCTTTTCCGAAGGGAGTGGGTATTTGCGATCGGCGATATTTCCGCAGGGTCGGTAGGAGAACAGGAGGGTGTAGGAAAATCACGGATTTCGGCACTTATTGGTTGTTTTTCAGTGGTTTTTGCCTCTATTTTCTCGGCTCTCCATGTCAAGGATGACGGGGTGATCCGATTGAATAAGGAACCTCTGTAATGACTCAATATTTCGAACTGTTGGCCGAAGTCAGGCACCTCGATGAAGAGGCTATCGAACACCTTTACCAGCGCTATCTGGCCGGCGAGAAAACCAGCGATCTGCTGGCCGAGTACAAGATCTCAAAGACAGTGCGCAGTTTGCTCAAAGTCTTGCCACCTCTACTCAGCAAAGACCTGAAATGCCCCTACTGCGACCTGCCAATGTGGTCCAGGCGCCACGCCCGCGGTACCCCGGCCTCCCAGCGGCCGACCTACCAGTGTGTGCGCTGCGAGCATCGCCATCTGCCGCTCGGACACTACGGCAGACGCAGCTCGTGCAATTGCACCCGTTGCTACCAGGCCCACCAGCAGGAGCTGGCTGCCCAGGCCGGGCGCGATCGCGAAGCGTTATTGAGGCATTACCCTCTGGGTGGCCAGCCGGTGGCGTATTCCAGTCTGGGCTTCGTGCAGAAGTTGACGCTGCTGGCCTTGCTCGAAGGGGGTGAGTCCGCCTGTGAAAGTATCGCGCCCCTCGACGCACCGACGCGCAACGAACCACTGGCCAGCAGTGCCGAGAGTGCCGAAGACTTGCTGAGAAACCTCTACGAGAGCGAGGTTTTGCGGGTGGATGCCAGTTCGGATATCAAAGCCTTCGATCGGACGGCGGACTACCGCATCCAGCATTACGGCGCGGTGCGCTGGCAGCCCAATCTGGTGTTCGCAACGGGGCGGCGAAGTACCTGCGAGGCGCTTTACCAGGCGCTGTATCAGGACTTGTCCGGCAGCGTGGCGCACGCCTGCAAGGCCGAACTGCACGGCTTGCTGTTCAGTCTGGCCCGTGCCGAATCCCTGAGCTATATCCGGGTACTGGCCAGTGAAGTGGATTTTATCTTCAGCGCTGAACACAAGGCCGAATTGGTGTTGGGACAGCTCTTGCAGGACTTTTCGGTCGGCGAAGTCCACTACTTCGCCAAGTTGGCGGTAAAAAATGCCGTGCATTTTTATGCAACCGGCAATGCCAAGGGCAAAAACCACGCCGCCAATACGATTCCCAACCGGATGTTGAATACGGCGCAGCGTGCCCTGGAGGAAGGCTGGCGCAATTGCGTCAGCCGTGATGCCCGGGTTCCTCGCTCGGCATTGCACCGACTGCTGTATGACGTGGTGCTCAAGGACAGCAGTGCCGGCTACACCAAGGCCCCTGGGCGTTACTGGAAAGAAGACCTGCTGCCGCGCTTTTTCTCCCTCGCCAGCGAGGACGAGTCAGGGATGGTGTTGTTCTGTCGCGAGTGCGACTCGACCAATGTCGATCTGCGGATGGACAAGGTGCAGGTGCAAACCCTGTGTTACGACTGCGGCACCTTGAGCCGGTATCAGGCGTTTTATGAGCTGATCGATTGATTTTTGGTGGGCAACGGGCGGCCACTCCTGACTCAAATGTCAAAAAATATGTCGTGAACGCTTGCCGGCAAACCGGTCACTTCCAGTACGCAAGCCCGGAAAATCTGCCCATAAACCCGCCATTTTCACCCACGCCTGCTAGTGTTGTTCGATGCAGCGGCGCGCAGCAGCGTACCGATGACCGAATATGTCGCAGCATCGCAAGCACGGGCCTTGCCGCTCTCGTTAAGCTGCGCAACGGATGGACACCTGTAAAGGCATTGCCCGATGGCGGGCAGTCGTTTTTGCAGATGCCCATCGTGACACGTGAATGTGACGCGAACGCCGCGTCCAGCTTCACCCACCTGTCACCCTGTCGACCTCTGCCCGAGTTTCAGGACCAGGGTGACGCAGCGCCCCGCAAGGGGTTTTGCACGCGAGCTTCCATCAATAACAAGCCCTAGCGGAGTACCACAGATGGCGTTCTTCACCGCAGCCAGCAAAGCCGACTTCCAGCACCAACTGCAAGCGGCACTGGCGCAGCACATCAGTGAACAGGCACTGCCACAAGTGGCGCTGTTCGCTGAACAATTCTTCGGCATTATTTCCCTTGATGAACTGACTCAGCGCCGGTTGTCCGACCTCGCCGGCTGCACGCTTTCCGCCTGGCGCCTGCTTGAGCGCTTTGATCACGCGCAACCGCAAGTGCGCGTCTACAACCCTGACTACGAGCGCCACGGCTGGCAGTCGACCCACACCGCGGTCGAAGTCCTGCACCATGACCTGCCATTCCTGGTCGACTCGGTCCGCACCGAGCTGAACCGTCGCGGCTACAGCATCCACACCCTGCAGACCACCGTATTGAGCGTGCGTCGCGGGGCCAAGGGCGAGTTGCTGGAAATCCTGCCTAAAGGCACCCAGGGCGAAGGCATTCTGCAAGAATCGCTGATGTACCTGGAAATCGACCGCTGCGCCAACGCCGCCGAACTCAACGTGTTGAGCAAGGAACTGGAGCAGGTGCTCGGTGAAGTGCGGGTTGCCGTTGCTGATTTCGAGCCGATGAAGGCCAAGGTCCAGGCGCTGATCGACAGCGTCGACAACAGCCAGTTCACCATCGCCGCTGACGAGAAGGGCGAGATCAAGAGCTTCCTCGAGTGGCTGGTGGGCAATCACTTCACCTTCCTCGGCTACGAAGAGTTCGTGGTGCGTGAAGACCAGGCGGGCGGTCATATCGAATATGACCAGGACTCCTTCCTCGGCCTGACCAAGCTGCTGCGCGCCGGCCTCACCGCCGAAGACCTGCGCATCGAAGACTACGCGGTGAACTACCTGCGCGAAGCGACCCCGCTGTCGTTCGCCAAGGCTGCGCACCCGAGCCGTGTGCACCGTCCGGCGTACCCTGACTACGTGTCGATCCGTCAGATCGATGCCGACGGCAAGGTGATCAAGGAATGCCGCTTCATGGGCCTGTACACCTCCTCGGTGTATGGCGAAAGCGTGCGCGTGATTCCGTACATCCGCCGCAAGGTCGAAGTGATCGAACAGCGCTCCGGCTTCCAGGCCAAGGCGCACCTGGGCAAGGAACTGGCCCAGGTCCTCGAAGTGCTGCCCCGTGATGACCTGTTCCAGACCCCGGTCGACGAACTGTTCAGCACCGTGATGTCGATCGTGCAGATCCAGGAGCGCAACAAGATTCGCGTGTTCCTGCGCAAAGACCCGTACGGTCGTTTCTGCTACTGCCTGGCCTACGTGCCGCGCGACATCTACTCCACCGAAGTGCGGCAGAAGATCCAGCAAGTGCTGATGGATCGCCTGAAGGCCAGCGACTGCGAGTTCTGGACCTTCTTCTCCGAGTCGGTACTGGCCCGCGTGCAGTTGATCCTGCGCGTCGACCCGAAAAATCGCCTCGACATCGACACGCAGCTGCTGGAAAAAGAAGTGGTCCAGGCTTGCCGCAGCTGGCAGGACGACTACGCGGCGCTGACCGTCGAAAGCTTCGGCGAAGCCCACGGCACCAACGTGCTGGCCGACTTCCCGAAAGGCTTTCCGGCCGGCTACCGTGAGCGCTTCGCTGCGCATTCGGCAGTGGTCGACATGCAGCACCTGCTGAGCCTCAACGAAAAAAATCCGCTGGTGATGAGCTTCTACCAGCCGCTGGGCCAGGTCTCCGGCCAGCGTGAGCTGCACTGCAAGCTGTACCACGCCGACACCCCGCTGGCCCTGTCCGACGTCCTGCCGATCCTGGAAAACCTCGGCCTGCGCGTGCTCGGTGAGTTCCCGTATCGCCTGCGTCACACCAACGGCCGCGAGTTCTGGATTCACGATTTCGCCTTCACCGCTGCTGAAGGCCTGGACCTGGATATCCAGCAACTCAACGACACCCTGCAGGATGCGTTCGTGCACATCGTGCGCGGCGACGCCGAGAACGATGCGTTCAACCGCCTGGTGCTGACCGCCGGTCTGCCATGGCGCGACGTTGCGCTGCTGCGTGCCTATGCCCGTTACCTGAAGCAGATTCGCCTGGGCTTTGACCTCGGCTACATCGCCAGCACCCTGAACAACCACACCGACATCGCTCGCGAATTGACCCGGTTGTTCAAGACCCGTTTCTACCTGGCGCGCAAGCTGACCAGCGAAGACCTCGACGACAAGCAGCTGCGCCTGGAACAAGCGATCCTCAGCGCCCTGGACGACGTCCAGGTGCTCAACGAAGACCGCATCCTGCGTCGCTACCTGGACCTGATCAAGGCCACCCTGCGGACCAACTTCTACCAGACCGACGCCAACGGCCAGAACAAGTCGTACTTCAGCTTCAAGTTCAACCCGCACGCGATTCCGGAGCTGCCGAAGCCGGTACCGAAGTTCGAAATCTTCGTCTACTCGCCGCGCGTCGAAGGCGTGCACCTGCGCTTCGGCAACGTTGCCCGTGGTGGCCTGCGCTGGTCCGACCGTGAAGAAGACTTCCGCACCGAAGTCCTGGGCCTGGTAAAAGCCCAGCAGGTGAAGAACTCGGTGATCGTGCCGGTGGGCGCCAAGGGCGGCTTCCTGCCGCGTCGCCTGCCGCTGGGTGGCAGCCGTGACGAGATCGCGGCCGAGGGCATCGCCTGCTACCGCATCTTCATTTCCGGCCTGTTGGACATCACCGACAACCTGAAAGACGGCGCGCTGGTTCCGCCATTGAACGTGGTTCGCCACGACGATGACGACCCGTACCTGGTGGTAGCAGCGGACAAGGGCACTGCAACCTTCTCCGACATCGCCAACGGCATCGCCATCGACTATGGCTTCTGGCTGGGTGACGCCTTTGCGTCCGGTGGTTCGGCCGGTTACGACCACAAGAAGATGGGCATCACCGCCAAGGGCGCGTGGGTTGGCGTACAACGTCACTTCCGCGAGCGCGGCATCAATGTCCAGGAAGACAGCATCACGGTAGTGGGCGTCGGCGACATGGCCGGTGACGTGTTCGGTAACGGCTTGCTGATGTCCGACAAGCTGCAACTGGTCGCAGCCTTCAACCACCTGCACATCTTCATCGACCCGAATCCGCAACCGGCCAACAGCTTCGCCGAGCGTCAGCGCCTGTTTGACCTGCCGCGTTCGGCCTGGTCGGACTACGACACCAGCATCATGTCCGAAGGCGGCGGGATCTTCTCCCGTAGCGCGAAAAGCATCGCGATTTCCCCGCAGATGAAAGAGCGCTTCGACATTCAGGCCGACAAACTGACCCCGACCGAACTGCTCAACGCCTTGCTCAAGGCGCCAGTGGATCTGTTGTGGAACGGCGGTATCGGCACCTACGTCAAGGCCAGCACTGAAAGCCACGCCGATGTCGGCGACAAGGCCAACGATGCACTGCGCGTGAACGGCAACGAACTGCGCTGCAAAGTCGTGGGCGAGGGCGGTAACCTCGGTATGACCCAGCTGGGTCGTGTCGAGTTCGGCCTCAACGGCGGCGGCTCCAACACCGACTTTATCGACAACGCCGGTGGCGTGGACTGCTCCGACCACGAAGTGAACATCAAGATCCTGCTCAACGAAGTGGTGCAGGCCGGTGACATGACCGACAAGCAGCGCAACCAGTTGCTGGCGAGCATGACCGACGAAGTCGGCGGCCTGGTGTTGGGCAACAACTACAAGCAGACCCAGGCCCTGTCCCTGGCAGCCCGTCGTGCCTATGCGCGGATTGCCGAATACAAGCGCCTGATGAACGACCTCGAAGGTCGCGGCAAGCTGGATCGCGCTATCGAGTTCCTGCCAGCCGAAGATGCTCTCAACGAGCGTGTTGCGGGGGGCCATGGCCTGACCCGTGCCGAGCTGTCGGTGCTGATCTCCTACAGCAAGATCGACCTCAAGGAGCAGTTGCTGGGCTCCCTGGTGCCGGACGACGACTACCTGACCCGCGACATGGAAACCGCTTTCCCGCCGACCCTGGTGAGCAAGTTCTCCGCCGCCATGCGCCGTCACCGTCTGAAGCGCGAGATCGTCAGCACCCAGATCGCCAACGACCTGGTCAACCACATGGGCATCACTTTCGTGCAGCGACTCAAAGAGTCGACCGGCATGACCCCGGCGAACGTGGCCGGCGCCTATGTGATCGTGCGTGACATCTTCCACCTCCCGCACTGGTTCCGTCAGATCGAAGCCCTGGACTACAAGGTGTCGGCTGACGTCCAGCTGGAAATGATGGACGAGCTGATGCGTCTCGGTCGTCGCGCCACGCGCTGGTTCCTGCGCACCCGGCGCAACGAGCAGAACGCTGCCCGTGACGTCGCGCACTTCGGTCCGCACCTCAAGGAGTTGGGCCTCAAGCTCGACGAATTGCTGGAAGGCCCGACCCGCGAAGGCTGGCAGAAGCGTTATCAGGCGTACGTCGAAGCCGGCGTGCCGGAGCTGTTGGCACGGATGGTGGCGGGTACCTCGCACCTGTACACCCTGCTGCCGGTGATCGAAGCTTCCGATGTGACTGGCCAGGACCCAGCCGAGGTGGCCAAGGCCTACTTCGCCGTCGGTGAGAAGCTGGACATCACCTGGTACTTGCAGCAGATCAGTGCCTTGCCGGTGGAAAACAACTGGCAGGCCCTGGCCCGTGAAGCGTTCCGCGATGACGTCGACTGGCAACAGCGCGCGATCACCATCTCGGTCCTGCAACAGGGCGATGGCAGCCAGGACGTGGAAGCACGCCTGGCCCTGTGGATGGGTCAGCACGAAGCGATGCTCGAACGCTGGCGCGCCATGCTGGTGGAAATCCGTGCCGCCAGCGGCACTGACTACGCCATGTATGCGGTGGCCAACCGCGAACTGCTGGACCTGGCCCTGAGCGGCCAGGCGGTGGTCCCGGCCTCGGCTGCCGCCGCGCTGGAACCGGCGGCCTGATCAGGCGCTGAATGAAAAAACCCGCATCGAGTGATGCGGGTTTTTTTTGCGCGTTATCTGGGCATCAGGTGAAAGGCATGGCACTGGAAGGTACACCGACCTGGGTCTCGAGAATCTCCAGGCGGAATTCGACGACATCGCCTTCGGTGTCGGTAAAGCAGGACTTGAGAATCGGCTCCGGCAAGATGGACTTGCGGATGAGTCTGGCATTGCGCGCTTTCAGATACACCCTGGACGTATCGGGAGCGAAGTCATCCAGGGTGATGAGGTCATGGTCGCCATCGAGCATATTGTATGAGGTGGTATCGCCGCCCGCCGCCGGGAAAGCGCCAAGAATCCCGTCGGGGTTTTTGCTGAAGTACTTCAGGTAGAAGGGTTCGCTGAGAATCTGCAGGTTGTAGTAATCGTCGTAGCAGCGAAAGTGCACGACGATTGCCGTGGTGTTGTTATTGGCCGTGCGGCGCATTTTCCCGGTGTGACGATTGAAGACTTCGAAGGTGGTAATGATGTTGTCGAAGTAGGTCAGGTTCATCCCGTCACAGGTCAGGCGGGCGATGAATGAACGTTGCTGGTCTCTGTCCATAAAGACTCCGTGTATTCGAGGGGTATGCTCGCATCAGTGCGAGCGGTGCAAAAATACCCCTGATTCGGTGTCCTGTTGCGGGACAAGCGTATCGGCGTGCGACAGGGTGCTTCAAGGCTTTTCCAGCGGGATCAGAATCTGCTCGTCCGGCGCCAGCACCATGAACACCAGCAGCTTGGCCGGTGCGCTGCTGCTGGCGTTTTTCGACACCAGGTGCTCGGAGCCGGCCGGCTCGTACCAGTACTCGCCAGCCTTGTAGGTGATCGCTTTACCACCCTTGACCTGGGAGGTGATCTGCCCGGACAGCACGTAGGCCATGGCCGTGCCCTGATGCTTGTGGGCGACCGAGGCCTGGCCGGGTTGATAGTCGACTTCGATCATCAGGGCCTTTTTACCGGGCGCATTGAGCAGCATCTGGTCCTGCAGCACCTTGACGGTTTCTGCGGGGGCGCCGCTGTCGTGGGCGAAGACGGCGGTTGATAGCGCCAGGGTCAGGGCGGTGAGGCCCGATGTGAGCAGTGTCTGGATTTTCATGGGGGGCACCTTCGAGAACGTTGTGCAGCGTCAGGCCTTACGGTAAGCCCGATTGCCGCTGCAACAAACAGCCAATCTCGAGGAAGGCGAGGAGACCAATGCACGCCTGATGGTTATTCAATGCCGGCCAGGCGGCTGTCGAGGGAATCGATGAAACCTGGTGCTTCCGGGCAGTCCAGGGGCGAACGCAGGGGCGTTTGCGTCGGATTGCGGATACTTTCCAGCCAGTGGCTATCGTCCTCGGGGCAACGATCCAGCAGGCAGCCGTCACCGTCCTGGGCCTGGCGCAGCCTGTCGACGATCTGCTGCAGGTGCTGGCCGAGCGCGTCCGGGCAGGCGCCGGTCGCCAACTTTTGCTCAGTCATGTGCGGGTCCTCTCGCTGGGCAGGGCATTGCCTGCCCAGCATAGGCCGCTGGGCGCCAGCGGCCAACAGCCAATTGGCAGTAACAGACATGCGCCCATAGACCTCAGGCGACGTGCAGGAGAATCTCGCGCAGGCGGTCGAGGGCGATGTCGATGTCCAGCGTCTCGATCGCACCAAAGCCCATCAGCAGCCCGTTGCGCGGAGCTTGTTGGTAGAAAAAATCGTCGAGACCGTACAGCCCGACTTCGACTTTTTTCGCCAGGTCGATGACCAGCGCCACGTCCACCTCGACCTTGAACAGCAGCACCAGGTGAAATCCTGCAGAGCTGGGAATCGCTTCGAGCCAGGGCGACAGATCTGTGGCGACCCGGCTGAGGATGCGTTCGCGGCGTCCGGCATACACCGTATGACAGCGGCGGATATGTCGCAGCAGGCAGCCCTGGCTGATGAACCTGGCCAGCGCCCACTGCGGCAGTGTCGAGGTGTGCAGGTCGGTCAACTGCTTGGCCCGCTGCACCGCTTCGAGGATCGCCGGCGGCAGGATCGCGTAGCCCAGGCGCAGCTCGGGCAGCAGGGTTTTCGAGAAGGTCGCGACATAGGCGACAAGCCCATGGCGGTCCATGCTTTGCAGGGAATCGGTGGGCCGCCCTTCGTAGCGAAACTCGCTGTCGTAGTCATCCTCGATGATGATCGCCCCCAGCGCATGGGCCCGCTCCAGCAGCGCTTCGCGGCGTGCCTGAGACATGGCCAGACCCAGCGGAAACTGGTGCGAGGGGGTGACATAGATCAGCCGGGTGCCCTCGGGAATCTGCTCGACCTGGATCCCGTGCTCATCCACCGGCACCCCGACCACCTCGGCGCCGTGGGAGGCGAACAACAGGCGCGCCGGCGGATAACCCGGGTCTTCCATGGCCACCCGGCAGCCGGGCTCGATCAGCACCCGGGCGATCAGGTCTAGCGCTTGCTGGGCGCCGTTGCACACCACCACGTCGCTGTCCTCGCAGACCACGCCCCGGGAAAAGGCGATATGCCCGGCGATCGCCGAACGCAAAGCCGGCAAACCCGCCGGCTCGCTGTAGAACCCTTTGGCACCGGCCATCTGGCGCAGGGCAAACGCGGTGCAGCGGCGCCATTCGTCCTGGGGAAACAGGCCCTTGGTGGTGGCGCCGCCAATGAACTCGTAGCGCAACGAACCTTGCAGGCTCGGATGGCGCAGGAACACCGGCAGATTGCGCCAGCGCTCGACGGTCGCGGCGCTCGCCAGTTGCGAGTGATGCTGCTTGCGCACGCTGCCCGGCGGACGCGCATTGACGAAAGTGCCCTTGCCGATCATGCCGGTCAGGTAGGTGTCGTAGGTCAAAAGCGCGTAGGTGTCGGAAACGGTCTTGCGCGACACCCCCAATTGCTCCGCCAGCAGGCGGCTGGGGGGCAGTTGGGTTCCAGCCGCCAACCTGCCCGACTCGATGGCTTCGCGCAGTTGCCGGTACAGCTGGCCGGCGAGGTCCTTGCGGCCGTTGATTACAACATGGAGTTCCAAGGTCGCCAGTTCCTGTGCCGATGGGACGGCCAGAATACTCCAGTGCTCGTCGGCTATCGACAGCGCGCGCCAGGGGTTAGACTCAGATGCCCAGTCGCCATCAAGGAAGAGCGCCCATGGCCTCACATGAGCCGAACATCATCATCGAACGCTTCGCCGAAACCCACGTCGAAGGCGTAACCGCCCTCTACAACGATCCCGCCGTGGCCCGGCAGGTCCTGCAAATGCCGTTTCAGTCCAGCGCCGTGTGGCGCAAACGCCTGGCCCCGGACAACGAACGCGCGGTGCAACTGGTGGCGCTGCACCAGGGACAAGTCATCGGCAACATCGGCCTGGAGCAAATCAGCCGGATCCGTCGCAGCCACTGCGCCCACATCGGCATGGGTGTGGCGCAGGCGTGGCAGGGCCAGGGGCTGGGCTCGCGGCTGTTGGCGACAGTGCTGGATCTGGCGGACAACTGGATGAACGTCAGCCGCGTTGAATTGACGGTGTACGCGGATAACGAGGCGGCGATTGCTCTGTACCGTAAGTTCGGCTTCGAGACGGAGGGGCTGTTGCGCCAGTACGCGGTGCGTGATGGTCGGCATGTTGATGCGCTGGCCATGGCGCGTTTGCGCCATGGTCATGAGGCTTGCTGAAGTGGTCGGGACACCGTGAGGTCACAATCGTCACGTTGTTGAATCAGTGTGACGGCGTGTGCGTGCATAACGTGGCCGGACTGCGCGGTAGTATACGAACCGCTCAGGGTCTTTCAAAGGGTGACTTTGGTGGGTTCTTTACCCATTCCGGAGGCTCACTACCTCCTAATGGTCCCTCCGGACCTTTAATTAATGAAGGCTCCTTCGGTTTCTGTTGTTCTTCATATTCCTCCGGACTTAAAAAAACATTACTCGATTCATTATAATACCACCCCACTTGAACCCAGTCGGGACAGGGCGCTCCTACTTCACTCATTGCAGCAGGTCCCAACAATCGCGTCTCAGATATCCTGTAGATTTTGTAAGTGCCGCCGAAGCGGGAGTTGAGTTTTTCTTTGTAGACAGCTGTGCGTTCGCTCATTTGTTATTTCCTTTTCATGTGATCCGAGATGTGCTTAGGCACTCTTAATTCTGATGGTTCTTCTGGGTTTGGCAACTAACAGAATTGATAGTTCTTCCAGCCGAATCGGAATAATTCTGATGGTTTTTAAGCTCGAACTTCACCCATCCTTGTCGCTCGACGGATGTAAAAAGTCGGCCGCACTTTGAATCCCATTGACGAATACGCGCTTTACGCAAGCGCAAACTTGCTCAATAAAGGGGTGGGGTGGCGGGAGTATCGACGCCTTGGCCATGGCGCGTCTGCGTCATGGTCATGAGGCGGGGTGAGTCAGTAGCCGAGGGCCGCGTGTGATCACAATCGTCAGCCAACCTGAGTGAAAGTGCTGGTTTGAGCATTGATAACGTAGCCGGATTGTGCGGTAGTGTAAGTTCAGAGTTTGAAGTCATAGTTGCCAAGTTTTATGAGCGTTTCGAGTCTTGGCAACCATTTGGTAGTGGATAGTTCTAAAGTTTTATGTCGTCACGCGTGCCCAGATTTTCAGTGCCGAAAATGCGCTCTTGGGGCTCATGACTAGGGTTGCGATCTGCTTCGTACTTGGGTGGTGGCATAATAAAATGACCAGCATCTTGTGGTGTCTCGTATTGCTCTGGACTTAAAAAAGTGTTGGTGTTTTCGTTGTAATACCATCCCACTTGCACCTCTTCGGGGCACAAGGTGCTTGCTTCCAGCATTGCCTCTGGGCCTTTCAAAGTGGTATTAGCTATCCTGGAAATTTTATATATACCGCTGCTATTGGTTGGCTCGCGTTTGACTCTATAAACCGCTGTGCGCTCGCTCATTTTTTTCTTCCATTAGTTTATGGGTTGAGATGTGCTTCCCAGTGTTTTTGATTTTGAACGTTCTCCTGGGATTTGCAACTAACAGAACTGATAGTGACTCTAAATTTATTGATATAATCCTGATGGTTTTAGGTCCAGCTTCATCAATTTCTGCCGCTCGACTGAACTTGATCTCAGTAGACCGAATTTGATCTCAATGGTCAGCACTTCGCCGATTCAAACGTGTCGTCCACGCTCTGAGTCTCGTGTCATATCTGCTAGTCAGGTGCAGGTTCGCTCAACACGGGATGGGGTGGCCGGCATGTCGACGCCTCGGAACCAAGGCGCGTTTGCGCCACGGTTCAGAAGCGGGTTGAGTCAATCGCCGAGGGCAAACGCCACCGCCGCCCGCGCATGCAACTCAGTGGTATCAAGCAGCGGCAATTCACTGTGCTCGGGTTTGACCAACAAACTGATTTCCGTACAACCAAGAATGATCGCCTGGGCACCACGGGCGGCCAGTTTCTCGATCACCTGCTGGTAGCGGACGCGGGAGGTGTCGTTGATGACGCCGACGCAGAGCTCGTCGTAGATGATCCGGTGCACGGCTTGCCGGTCGTCGGCGTCGGGCACCAGTACCTGCAGGCCTTGGGCGGTCAGGCGCTCCTTGAGGAAGTCCTGTTCCATGGTGAAGGCGGTGCCCAGCAGGCCAACGGTACGAGCGTCGATGGCTAGCGCAGCCTGGCCGGCGGGTTCGGCGATGTGCAGGAAGGGCACGGAAATCGCCGCCTGAATCTGCCCGGCGACCTTGTGCATGGTGTTGGTACAGAGCACCACGCACTCGGCGCCGCCGGCTTCCAGGCTACGGGCGGCATTCACCAGGATCTGCGCCGCATCGTCCCAGCGCCCGGCGTGCTGGGCCTGTTCCACCGGGCCGAAATCGACGCTGTGCATCAACAGTTGCGCCGAGCGCAGCGGGCCGAGGCGGTCGCGGACCTGCTGGTTGATCAAACGATAATATTCGGCGCTGGATTCCCAGCTCATGCCGCCGATAAGGCCGATGGTGCGCATGTGATTCTTCCCTGGAGTGGATGGTTGACGAGCGACCCACACTGTCGCCCGTCCGCAAGCCATGCGCAAGGTTCAGGCGTCGACGTTGCCCCAACCCGGTCTGGCCACCTCCGGCGCCACCGCATCGATGCGCTTGCCGGTGGCCTGTTCCACCCGCCGTGCGACCTCGGGGTCATCGGCAAACGGAATCAGACTGGCGTCGTCCAGACTTTCGCCGGTCTGGTGCCGCAGGCAGCACTCAATGGCCAGCCACAGGAAGCCCAGCATCAGCATGTCGATCATGGTCGGCTCCTTGCCTCAGGCGATCTGCGCTTCACGTTCGGCCAGGCGCACGTCGGCAACCCGTACCGTACGCCAGGTGTTGTAGGCCATCAGCAGCATGCCGCTGAGGAAGAACACCCCGCCGACAAAACGCACGATGAACCCAGGATGACTGGCCTGCAGCGCCTCGACGAAGGAGTAGGTGAGGGTGCCGTCGTCGTTGATCGCACGCCACATCAGGCCCTGGGTGATGCCGTTGACCCACATCGAGGCGATGTAGAGCACGGTGCCGATGGTCGCCAGCCAGAAGTGCGCATTGATCAGGCCGACGCTGTGCATCTGCTCGCGGCCGAAGATCTTCGGGATCATGTGGTAGGTGGCGCCGAAGGTGATCATCGCCACCCAACCGAGGGCGCCCGCGTGTACGTGGCCAATGGTCCAGTCGGTGTAGTGGGAGAGGGCGTTGACCGTCTTGATCGCCATCATCGGCCCTTCGAAGGTCGACATGCCGTAGAACGCCAGGGACAGCACCAGGAAGCGCAGGATCGGGTCGGTGCGCAGCTTATGCCAGGCACCGGAGAGGGTCATCATGCCGTTGATCATCCCGCCCCAGCTCGGCGCCAGGAGGATCAGCGACATCGCCATGCCCAGCGATTGCGCCCAGTCCGGCAGCGCGGTGTAGTGCAGGTGGTGCGGGCCAGCCCAGATGTACAGGGTGATCAGCGCCCAGAAGTGCACGATCGACAGGCGATAGGAATACACCGGCCGTCCGACCTGTTTCGGCACGAAGTAATACATCATCCCGAGGAAACCGGTGGTGAGGAAGAAGCCCACCGCGTTGTGTCCGTACCACCACTGGACCATGGCGTCGGTGGCTCCGGAATACACCGGGTACGACTTGAACCAGTCCACCGGGATCGACAGGTGATTGACCACGTGCAGCATGGCGATCACCACGATAAACGCGCCGAAGAACCAGTTGCCGACGTAGATGTGCTTGGTCTTGCGCTGCACCACGGTGGTGAAAAACACGATGGCGTAGGCCACCCAGACCACGGTCATCCACACCGCGCCGCTGAACTCGATCTCGGCGTATTCCTTGGTGGTGGTGTAGCCCAGCGGCAAGGTCACCAGCATGATCACGATCACCGATTGCCAGCCCCAGAAGGTGAAGGCCGCGAGTTTGTCGCTGTACAGACGCACCTGGCAGGTTCGCTGCACCGCGTAATAGCTGGCGGCAAACTGCGCGCTGCCGGCAAAGCCGAAAATCACCAGGCTGGTGTGCAGTGGCCGGAGCCGGCCGAAGGTGGTCCACGGCAAATCGAGATTGGCTTCCGGCCACACCAGTTGCGAGGCGATCCACACGCCCATGGCCATGCCGATCACACCCCATACCACTGTTGCTATGACGAATTGGCGGACGACCTTGTAGTTATAGGCCTGCCCGATTGTTGCTGTGCTCATGGTCATTGCTTCCACGGTTGCAAAGTCTTGCCAGGCCACCCGGCCTGGCATGGGTCGCACTGTAGGAAACCGGCCGGAAACAAAACAGGCTCAGAAAAACGCCATAAATGCAGATCAGATATTTCGCCTGCCGGCTGCGACTCGGAGGTGGCTGATATGGTTTTTTCGGATTTAGCTGAATCTGTAACGCACTGCGCCGTTGCCCCATAGTCAGCGTCCTTTCGAACGCGCCGTAGAGCCCGATCCTGCTGATGAGGTAGCGACATGTATCAATACGATGATTATGACCGGGCCCTGGTCTTTGAACGGGTCGCGCAATTTCGCGATCAGGTGCAGCGCTACCTGGCGGGCGACCTGAGCGACGAGGAGTTCCTGCCGCTGCGCCTGCAGAACGGCCTGTACCTGCAAAAGCATGCCTACATGCTGCGGGTGGCGATTCCCTACGGCACCTTGAGCGCGCGGCAGATGCGCACCCTGGCGGCGATTGCCCGGGACTACGACCGCGGCTACGGGCACTTCACTACGCGGCAGAATCTGCAATTCAACTGGATCGAGCTGGCCGAAGTCCCGGACATCCTCGAGCGCCTGGCCGAGGTCGAGATGCATGCGATCCAGACGTCTGGCAATTGCGTGCGCAACATCACCACCGAAGCCTTCGCCGGCGTGGCGGCGGACGAGTTGATCGATCCGCGTCCGCTGGCAGAAATCCTCCGCCAGTGGTCGACCATCAACCCGGAATTCCTGTTCCTGCCGCGCAAATTCAAGATCGCCATCTGCAGCGCCGAACAGGACCGCGCGGCGATCATGATGCACGACATCGGCCTCTACCTTTACCCCGACGCCAGCGGGCAGATGCTGCTGCGGGTGATTGTCGGCGGCGGCCTGGGGCGCACGCCGATCCTCGGCCTGCAGATTCGCCAGGACCTGCCCTGGCAGCACCTGCTGTCCTACGTCGAGGCGGTGCTGCGGGTGTACAACCGCTACGGACGGCGTGACAACAAGTACAAGGCGCGGATCAAGATTCTGGTCAAGGCGTTGGGGATCGACGCGTTCGCCCGGGAAGTCGAGCAGGAATGGCAGCACCTCAAGGACGGCCCGGCGCAGTTGACCGAGGCCGAGTTCCAGCGGGTCGCCAGTGCCTTCGTTGCGCCGAACTATGCGCCACTCGCCGACACCTGCCTGGAGCACGGTACGCGCCTGGCGGACAACCCGGCCTTCGCCCGTTGGGTGGCGCGCAACGTGCAGCCGCACAAGGTGCCGGGCTACGCCAGCGTGGTGCTCTCGACCAAACCAGGCAGTGCGGCGCCACCCGGCGATGTCAGCGACCTGCAGATGGACGCGGTGGCAGCCTGGTCCGAGCAGTTCGGCTTCGGCGAGATTCGCATTGCCCACGAGCAGAACGTCATCCTGCCAGATGTGCCCAAGGCGCAGCTCTACGCCTTGTGGCGGCTGGCCTGCGAGGCCGGGCTGGGCAGCGCCAATGCGGGGTTGCTGACGGACATCATCGCCTGTCCCGGTGGCGATTTCTGTGCCCTGGCCAATGCCAAGTCGATCCCGATTGCCCAGGGCATCCAGGCCCGCTTCGAGGATCTCGACTACCTGCACGACCTGGGGGAGATCAGCCTGAACATCTCCGGCTGCATGAATGCCTGCGGTCATCACCACATCGGCAATATCGGCATCCTCGGCGTCGATAAAAACGGCAGCGAGTGGTACCAGATCACCCTCGGCGGCGCCCAGGGCAAGCACAGCGCGCTGGGCAAAGTGATTGGCCCTTCGTTCAGCGCCGCCGAGGTGCCGCAGGTGATCGAGCAGATCATCGCCACCTTCGTGCGCTATCGCGAGCCGGAGGAGCTGTTTGTCGACACCGTGCAGCGCATTGGTCTGGAGCCGTTCAAGGAGCGGGTCTACGCGAAAACTGTGGAGGGTGTGGCATGAATAATCTGCTGCGCTGGCGCGATGGGGTGGCGGAGTTGGACCGGGAGGATCGCTGGAGGTTGATTGATACGGCCGAGGCTGAGTGGGGCGAAGGGCGTTTGCTGTTGCCGCTGGCGCTTTGGCTGACGGAGGCTTCGAGTGACCATGCGGTGTGGCTGGGCCCGGATGATGACGTCGAAAGCCTCAAGCCCTGGCTCGCCCAACTGCCGCTGATCGCCCTGCAGTTCCCCGACTTCCGCGATGGCCGCGCCTACAGCCAGGCCTACCTGCTGCGCACCCGCTTGGGCTGGACCGGGGAGTTGCGGGCGATTGGCGACGTGCTGCGCGACCAGCTCAGCCACATGCGCCAATGCGGCTTCGATGCCTTCGCCCTACGCGCCGACAAATGCCCCGAGGATGCGCTCAAGGGATTGGCCGGGATGAGTGTGTTGTACGGACGCTCGGTGATCGAACCCCGGCCGCTGTTTCGGCGGAGGGGGTAGGGCCTTGGCAGATCATGGTGGGGTGCACAACCCCCTGTAGGAGCTGGCTTGCCAGCGAAAAGCCCGAGACCGCCGCCGTCACCCAGAATGGCCGCGTCATCGTTGACGTCCATCGCGGGCAAGCCCGCTCCCACAGTTGATTATTTGCTGAATACACCGTCTGCAACCACCGCAGATCTCTGTGGGACCGAGCCTGCTCGGGAAGAGGCCGGTGCATCCGACAAATACCTCGCCTGACACACCGCCATCGCTGCGATGCGGCGGCCCGACAGGCCAGCTCCCACAGTTGATTATTTGCTGAATACACCGTCTGCAACCACCGCAGATCTCTGTGGGACCGAGCCTGCTCGGCAAGAGGTCGGTGCGTCCGGCACATACCTAGCCTGACACACCGCCATCGCTGCGATGCGGCGGCCCGACAGGCCAGCTCCCACAGTTTTATCTGCTGAACACACTATCTGCGGTCGCCGCAGATCCCCTGTAGGAGCGAGCCTGCTCGCGATGGCAGCGTATCAGGCGCTGCCGATGTTGAATGTGCCGGCCCCTTCGCGAGCAGGCTCGCTCCTGCAGGTTGATCATCCCTTCAACGCCGGATCCCCCGGATTGAGCTTCTTCCAGCCCTGCAACAACACCTGCGCCTTCGGCTCCTGGTTACTGTTGAGGTAGTACTGGATCAGCGCCAGTCGCGCACTGCGGTTGGTCGGTTGTTGTTCGATCAGTTTCTCCAACAGCGCGCAGGCTTCATCGACTTTTCCTTGCTCATGCAGGGCCACCGCCAGCACATAACTGTACTGCGGGTTCTGCGGTTCAAGCTTCACGGCAGCACGCAAGGCCTGCATGGCCTGCTCACGATTGCCAGCGCGGATCAGCGCCAGGCCCTGGGTATGCTGCAGCAACGCCGCATCCGGATGCTCCTTGAGCCCTTGCAGCAACAGCGCCTGGGCTTCAGCAGTCCGGCCCTGGGATTCCAGCCACTGCACCAGCGTCACCAGCGCCGGGTAGAAATCGCCGTCACGCTTGAGCGCCGCACGCAGTTGCGGCTCGACCTCGGCGCCGCGCCCGCTGGCCTGGTACAGCATCGCCAGGTTGAGGTTGGCTTCGGCGCGTTCGACCAGGCTCAACTGCACCTGCTCGTACTCGTTGATCGCCGCCTGCCAGTTGGCTTGCGCGCTGCCCAGATTGTTGGCGGCGCTCAGCAGATCCCGGGCGGCGGCGATTCGCACGGCCTTCACCGGGTCACTCAACAGCGGCGCATACAAGGCCACGCGCTCCGGTGCCGGGAGGAAGGCGCTGACCGCGCGGATCGCACTTTCGCGCACCTGCGGCTCGCGGTGTGTCAGATCCTTGCTGGCCAGTTTGAGCGCCTGCTCGCTGGGGTACTGCGGCAGTTCAGCGAGCAGGGTGGCGCGCTGGATCGCCGGGAGATTACTGCGCTGCAACTGCTCATACAGCACCTGCGCGGCACCCGGCTGGCCATTGCGCACCTGCCACAGACTCTCATCGTAACGCGGCGCCTGGGCGGCGGGATTGGCGTTCCACAGCTTGAACTGCTCGGTAACCTTGTCGCCGGCCTTGCCCTGGTGACAGGTCAGGCAGGCGTCCGGGGTGCCGAGTTTTTTCGCCCGCTCGGGGTTGGGAATGCTGAAGCTATGGTCATGGCGGAAGTCGTTGCCCATGTAGAACTTGCCGGGCATGTGACAATCGACGCACTGCGAACCCGGTTGGCCCATGGTGTGGCGGGTGTGCTCGATGGAATCGTAGTTCTTCGCTTGCAGGCCTTTGCCATCGACCCCATCGACCGCAGTCTTGCCCGCGGTGTTGTGACACTGCAGGCAGACGCCGTTGCCGGGGGTCTTGAGTTCGGTGCTGTGGGGGTTGTGGCAATTACTGCAACGCACGCCCTTGTCGAACATCTTGCTCTGCAGGAACGAGCCGTGTTCGAACACTTCATCCTTGATCTTGCCATCCAGGGCATACAGCTCGCGGGTCAGCACGCTGGGCAGGTAGTCGTCCATCAGCCGCTTGCCGACGGTGTAGCCATCCCCCAGCGGCGCGCGACGGGAGTGGCAGCGGGCGCAGGTCTCGATTTCCGTGGTGGCGTTGCGGTCCTTGAGATCGACGTCGAAACCGGCATGGATCAGGTCGGTTTTTTTTGCGCTCCATTGCAGGTGATTCGATGCCGGGCCGTGACAGGCCTGGCAGCCGACGCCGAGACTGTTCCACTGGCTGGCGAAGGTATTGATGGCGGCATCGAAGTTGCGCTTGAAACCGGTGGTGTGGCACTCGACGCACATAAAGTTGGCGTTCTGGCTTGGCTTGCTCCAGTGCAGCGGGTTCTTGAAGGTCACGCCCTGGCCGGGATAGAGGTGAAACCAGCGGTTTTTTTCGGTATCCCAGGCCACGCCCAGGGCCTGCAGACGGCCTTCGCCGACTTCGATCAGGTACTGCTGCAACGGTGCGATACCGAAGGTGTAGGCCACCTTGAAGTCAGCATTCTTGCCATCGGCGCCCGGGGTGTTGACCCAGAAAGCGTTGTCCTTGCGAAAGAACCGGCTGCTCTCGCCCTCGGCCTTGAAGCGGCGGTCATTGAAGTCGGCCAGCACTGTCTGCGCATCGGCGACCTGCATTGCCAACTGGTGATGGGAACCTTGCCAGTCCTTGACCTGTTCGCTGTGGCAGCCCTGGCATTGCTGCTCGTCGACCATGCTCGCCGGCGGCAGCGGCGCCGCTGCAGGTGCAGGCTTGGGTGCCGGAACGGCTGCAACGCTGGGCGCCACATAGGGCGCGGGTGTGGGTTTGCTGGCGAACAGAAACCAGCCCAGCCCGGCCATCACTAGCAGCAGGAGGCCGGCGATGGTCGGGAACAGGTAGCGGGACATCGGGCTTGGTTTGGAATCAGGGTCAGGCTGGGTGTTTTTGTTTTTAGTGATGGGCATTGCGACTTCCATGGTCCGGAGGCGATGAGCGTCTACAGCAATAGGTTGTAACGGTTGGGCGGGGCGCTGTCATCTTGATTTTTGTGGTGTGTGTGGCCGCCTTCGCTGCGATGCGGCGTCCCGACAAGCCAGCTCCTATAGGATTTCTGATCGACACAAAACCCGTAGGAGCTGGCTTGCCAGCGAAGAATCCAACGCGGTCTAAAGCCCCTGCACATCCCTCACTCCCCCACAAACCACCGATAATACGGATTCGCCGAATCCCCCCGCATCACCTCCCGAATATCCCGGGCCCAGGCCTGGCGGTCGCCGTCGTAGGCATGCAGGCTGGCGCGATAAAACTGCATCAGGCGCTGCTGGTGGATGTTCATCCGCTCGGTGAAGGCCGCATCGGCGTTGAGCAGTGGCGGCGCGCGGTGCAGGTCGAGCAGGGCGGGCAGCACTCGGCTGATTTCCTTGGCCCGCACCCACGGCGCGTATTCGATGCGCGGCTGGTCATCGGTGACCGCCAACGCCTGGCCGGCGAACTGCTGCAAGCCCTGGCGATCAGTGACCCAGGTCGCCAGCAAAGCCGGCGCCGAACTCACCCCGACCTCCTGCAGGGCGCTGCGCACGCTGTCCTGGGCATAGCGCTGGCTGATGCGCGCGGCGTCCAGTTCGATCGGCTCGAGGGAGCCCACCAGCAACATCTCATGGAACTCGCTGGTCCAGACGTTGGCGTAGGGGAACACGTCGAGAAAGCTCTGCACCAGCGCCCGCGAATCGTCGATGTTCTGCGTCGGCAACGGCAGCCACTGCGCCACCAGGCCCTTGGCTTCGAGTCGCCGCGCTGCCAGTTGGTAGAAATCCCGGGAGTACAGGTTGACTACGCCGGCGGCCGAGGGCGGCGGCGGTTCGAGGGTGATCAGGTCGTAGCGCTGATCGCTGCGCAGCAGCTCCTGGCGACCGTCGCGCAGGCGCACGTCGAGGGCCGGGTTGGCGCCGGCGTTGAAGTTGCCCTTGAACAGCGGCGCCGCCTGCACCACCGCCGGCAACAGTTCGGCGACCACCCGCTGTTCAAGCCCGGGATACTGCAACAAGGCGCCGGCGGTGATGCCGGTGCCGAAGCCGATCACCAGTGCCGAACGTGGCTCGCCGTTATGGATCAACAGCGGCAGCAGCGCCTGAATGCGCATGTAGCGCAGCGACGGCATGGCATCGCCGGTGTTCGAGACGCCCTGGATATACAGACGCTGGAAGGTGCGTGGTTGCTTGCCCTGGGTGACGACTGCGACGGTGCCGCCACGGCCCTCCTGATAAAACGCCAATTCACCATTGCGCGCGCCGGGCAGCAGGCTCGCCAGCTTGTCGACCGGGGTCAGCACGGCGACGCCCAGCGAGAGGACGACGACCGCGATCACGCCTTGGCGCGTGCCTTTGTTGAGCGCCCGACCCCGGCTGATGGCGATCACCCCGACCGCTGCGGCAATCAGCGCCAGCAGCCCGAGAGTGCGCACCAGTCCCAGCAACGGAATCAACAGGAAGCCGCAAAGCATCACCCCGATGATCCCGCCCAGGGTGTTGAACGCCACCACCGCCCCGACATCCCGGCCCACCCGGTCCTGGCCCACGCACAGGCGCAGGGCCAGGGGAAAGGCCGCGCCCAGCAGCACGGTCGGGACAAACACGATGCACAGCGCCGCCACGGCAAAACGCACGCTCATCGCTATCAGCTCGCTGGCGCCCATGGCCAGGGCGACCGCCTCGCCCTGGGTCTGCAGCAACACCAGCCAACGCCCGAGCAGCGCCACTTCCAGCAAGGCCAGCAGCCCGGCAGCGGCGATCAACAAGCCGAACAAGCCCCAGGGATCGCGCACCCGCTCGACACGACGGGCCATCCACACGCTGCCGAGGAACAGCCCGAGCAAGTATGTCGCCAACACTACGGCGAAGGCATAGGTGCGGGTACTCATAAACTGCACGATGGACTGCGACCAGACCACCTCGTAACCCAGCGCCACGCCACCGGCAATCGCGTACAGCCACAGCGCCAGACGTGCCGGGGCGGCAGGCGCTGCGGGTTCGTCCGAGCCTGACTCAGCGAGCACCGGGCCCTGACGCTGAAACCACAGCAGCGCACCGGCGGCCGCCAGCAGGTTGAGCATGGCAGCGAAAATCGCACTGCCGCGCACCCCCAGGGTGGCTATCAGCACAAAGGCCGCCAACAGGGTTCCGGCGATGGCCCCCAAGGTATTCGCCGCATACAACTGGCCGCCGGCCGTGCTCGATTGCCGGGGATCAGCGGCCAGTGCACGGACCAGCACCGGCAAGGTGCCGCCCATCAATACTGCCGGAATCCCCACCAGGGCGAACGGCAACACCCAGGCCGCCAGACCGATCTGTTGTTCCAGCCAGGCAAAGGGCGCGGCCGCCTGGCTCATGCCCAGGGTCGCTGCCACACCGAGCAGCGCCACCAGCACTTCCAGCCCGGCGTACAGCAGCACCGGGCGCTGCAAACGATCAGCCAGGCGCCCGAACAGCCAGCCACCAACAGCCAGGCCGGCAAAAAACGCGCTGATACCAGTGGTGATCGCATAAACCTCGACCCCCACCACCAGCGACAACTGTTTGATCCACAGCACTTGATACACCAGCGCCGCAGCGCCCGAGACCACCAGCAGCAAGGCCGGGATCAACAGGGCAGGGGCGTGGGAGTGAGGGGCAGTGATGGCCGACGACTTGCTGGCGACACGTGAAGACATGGGCATTGCCTTGTACAGGACCGGGACGGGAATTGACTGCGCTGTTGAAGATTACTGCTTCTGCTCGGTGCCTGGGGCATCGAAGGGGTAGATGCGGTTCCACTCCTTGCTCATGTCGACCACGCTCCAGCCGCGCTTGTTGGCCTCATCCAGCGCCTTGTCCAGGCGGCCGATACTCGACTGGCGATCGTAGGCCCATTCGCGCTTCGCATCGGTGTGATGCACCAGGCCCATGAAGCTTTTACCCGGCCCGGCCGCTGTCCACTGGAGCATCTGCAGGTCACCGTCAGAGTTGCCGAAGGCAAGGATCGGCCGGCGCCCGATCACCTGCTGGATGCTCTCCGGTTTGCCCGGACCGTCGTCGTTGTGGGCGAGCTTGGGCAGGCGCAGGATCGAGGCGTCGTTGCCGTTGAACTGGAACTGGGTGGCGAAGGTGGTGCCGATCACCTGCTCAGGCGGGATGCCGTAGACCTTCTCGGCGAAGGCGCGCATGAACTCGACTTCGCCGCCGGAGACGATGTAGGTCTTGAAGTCCTGGCTGCGCAGGTAGTCGAGCATTTCCAGCATCGGCTGGAAGATCATCTCGGTGTAGGGCTTGCCGGTTTTCGGGTGACGGGCCTGGCTCAGCCAGGTCTCGGCGTTGTCCATGAAGGCGGCGGTGGTGATCCCGGTGTGGGTCGCGCCGATGATCTTCATCAGGCCGTCCATGCCGCTGGCGGCCAGGGCCTGGTGGTCGTTTTCCAGCACGGCCTTGAACGGTTGTTCGGTTTTCCATTGCGGGTGCTGCGGCGCCATGCGCTTGACCTCTTCCAGGGCGAACAGCACCTGGAAGTACATCGGTTGCTCGCTCCACAAAGTGCCGTCGTTATCGAACACGGCAATGCGCTCCTCGGGCTTGACGTAGTCTTTCGAGCCCTGGGTGGTCACCGCCTGGACGAATTCGATGAGGTTCTTTTTCGTCGGTCCATCGTTCCACGAGGGCAACGCGTCGGCCGCGCTGGCCAGCAACGGCAGGCTCAGCGCCAAAGCCAGCAGCAACTTGAGTCCAGGGTGTTGGCGCCGGGCAATCGAGTAATTCATGAGTGATCCTTCTCGTGACGTGGATTGAGGGGACGCAAGGCCTGGGGTTCGGATGCGCGCTGCGCTTCGGCCTGAGCCTGTAGCGTAGTCAAGGTTGGCTTGAACTGCGTCAGCGCTTGCTGATCGTTCGCTTCGCGTGCGTAACAGCGGCGCAGCAGTTGTTGCACCGAGCCGCCGAGCACACCGATCTTGAGCCCCTTGCCGCTGCGCCGCGCCCACAGATACAAGGCACTGAACTGTGGCGGTTGACCTTCAAGTTGCCCGGGAATCTGCTGCCAGGCGTAGTCGGCGGACGCCAGCCAGGCGGCGTGCCGGGACTGGCGGCGTGCCTGCCATGCGCGCCAGGCTCGTTGGCACCAGGGCTTGAGCAGGTAACCGGCGATCACCGCCAGCAACAGTCCTGCGGTCCAGAGCAGGCCGTGCCGCGACAGGTGCAGGCGACCTTTCTGGCCCAGCCGCTCGAGGTCTTCGGTGATCGAGAACACCGGTTTATAGCCAGGATTGGCCGCAGCCTCGAAGTTCACCGCCGGCACTTCGGCCACCCGTATTTGCCCGGCCGCCGCGTCCCACCAGCGCAGCTGAATTGCCGGCAGACTGTAGCGGCCCTGGCGCTGCACCTGATAGGTCGCGCTGTCGATGCGCTGGCCGCCATTCAGATGCCCACGGCCATCGTCGAGATTGCTCACCTGCGGGGTTTTCAGGTAGCGCCTCAGGCCCTCGACGTCGCCCAGTTGCGGCGCAGGCAAGGCCATGGCCAGGGCGCCGTCGGCTTGCAGAGTCAGTTGTCGAGTCAGGCTGTCACCGGCCTTGAGCGGCGTTGCCGAAGGCTGGATCACCTGGGTCAGGCGCAGGCTTTGGGCGACCAGTACCGCTTCCCCCGGGGCGAATCCCGGCGGTTGTTCGGCGCGAAACTGCAAGGGCTGACTTTGCGCACTGAGTGCCTGGCTGGCCTGGCCCGGCGTCGCCCGTACGGTCAGCGCCGGAATGTCGAAGGCCTGGGCCTGATTAGGGGTGATCAGGTAGCTGTAGCGCATGCCCGAATAGGATTTGCCGTCGAGGGTCTGGGTGGTGTGCTCGGACTCGCCGTTGGGTGGCATGACCAACGCGCCGTCGAGCTTGAGCTCTGGCAGGCTGGGGGCGCTGGTGAACCAGGTGTCGGTCAGCACTTCCAGTTGCAAGCGCACCAGGCCACCGACCATCACCGGCTCGGCGGGCTGCAGGCGTGCTTGCACTCGCAGGTCAGGTTCGGCGGCTGTCGCTGATAGCGCGAACAGCAGGCCGCCAGTGATCAATAGGGTTTTCATGGTTGGCCCGCCTGATCCTGGATACGGAATTTTTGCTGGAGGAATTTCGCCGGCGAGGTGGTCAAATTTTGCAGCCATTGCGCATCGGACGCTGCCTGCGGTGTCTTGACCACCTTGCTCTGGCCCTTGCCGGCCGGTTTGTCGTACTTGACCTCGTCTGGCTTGACCTCGGGGGCGTTCTCCTCGGCGCTTTCAGTGTCTTTGAGCAGCGCTTGGGCCAGTGCCAGGTTGGCAGTGGCTTCGGGGAACTGCGGTTGCAGTTTCAGGGCCTGGGTGTAGGCGGCGATGGCCGCATCGAACTTGAAGCGGCGCACGTAGATATTGCCCAGGTAAAAGTAGGCTTGCGGCGTGTCGAGACGGGCGAAGGTGGCCAGCGCCAGGTCAAAGTCGGCGGCGTTATAGGCAGCAATGCCTTTCCAGTACGGATCCTCGAACAGCGCGGCTGCCTTGGGAAAATGCTCGTGCTCGAAGGCCCAGCGACCCTGTTGGTCGGGACTGAAAAAAGCATCGGTCAGGGCGTTGGCCTCGGCGTCTGCCGGTTGCCCAGCGAGCCCGACGCCGAGCAGCAGGGCGGCGGTCCAGTTCAGGCTCCAGCCGCGACGTACCGCAAGGAAGGCCAACAGCAGCAGCGGCCAGCACAGCCAGTAGCCGGCGTCTTTCCAGTGAAGTTGCTGCTGCTCGGCGCTGGCGCTCTGGAAATGTTGCTGGGCGTGCAGTTCGATCCAGTCCAGATCGTCGTCGTTGAGGGTCAGGCTGCCCAGCGGCGCGTCGAGTGCCGAGGCCAGTTGCTTGAGCGCTGCCTGATCAAAACTGCCCAGTACCGGCCGACCGTTGCTGTCGGTGCGTGGTTGGCCGTTGGCGTCGGTGACCACGCCGCCAGCGCTGTTGCCCACGGCCAGCACCAGCACTTGCAGCGGACTGTCGCCCAGGTGCTTGTCCAGTCCGGCCAATTGCCCGGTGTCGGCGCCGTCGGTGATCAGCAGCAGGGTGCCCGGAGTTTTCTCTGCTTGCAGCAGGGTTTTCGCCTGGTCGATCACCGCCGCGACGTTTTTGCCGGGTTTCTGCAACAGTTGGGTAGCGAGGGCCTGGATAAAGCTGTCGAGCAGCGCCGGGTCGTCGGTGGGCGGCAACACCAAGTGGGCGCTGCCGGCATAGGCGAGCAAGGCGGTGCGCGCGCCGCTGCGCCGTTGCAGCAGATCATGCAGCTTGTGCTTGGCGGCTTCGAGACGGGTCGGTGCGACATCGCTGGCGTCCATCGATGGCGACAGGTCGACGGCGACGATCAGCGGCGCACGGTTTTCCAGGAAGTCCGGGCGATCCTGTTCCCAGGTCGGCCCGGCGGCGGCTATCGCGCCGAGCACCAGCAATGCACAGGTCAGGTGCACCGGGCGCCAGCGGTGGGGGTCGTCGGGGGTGATCAGCAGGTGTGGCAACAGATGCGGGGCGATGGTCCCGCGCAGATGCCGTTGCAGGTCGCGACTGCGCCGCCAGAGCCAGGGCAGCAGCGCGCCGAACAACGCCAGCAGCAGCCAGGCCGGGCGCAGGAAGTGAAAGTCACTGAGGTTGATCTCCATCTCAAGCCTCCTCGGGTTGGCGACCCGCGTGCAGTCGCGGCCACAGCAGGGCGATCAGGTGATACAGCGCCAGCAGGCCGATGGCCGCGCCCAGCGGCAGCCAGAACAGTTCGCGCTTGGGTTGATGGCTGAAGGTCTGGACCCGGTGCGGGGTGATCTGGTCGAGGGTGGCGTAGACCTGGTCCAGGGCCTGGCGATCTTCGGCGCGGAAGAAGCGTCCGCCGGTGGCCTTGGCGATTTGCTCGAGCCCTTGCAGGTTGACCTTGGCCTCGCCGCTGGCGCCGGGGTCACCAATGCCGATGGAATGAATCACCACGCCCTTGGCGGCGGCCATGCTCGCCGCGTGGTCTGGGGTGATGGCGCTGCTGGTGTCGTTGCCGTCGGTGAGCAGGATCAGGACTTTTTCCTGCTCGTGGGCCTGGTCGAGCATCTTCAACGCCAGGCCGATGGCGTCACCAATTGCGGTATTGGGCCCGGCCATGCCGATCCCGGTGTCGTCCAGCAGCAGCGCCAGGCTGGCGTGATCGAGGGTCAAGGGCGCTTGCGGGTAGGCGCCGCTGCCGAACACGATCAGGCCCAGGCGGTCGTCCTTGCGCCGCTCGATAAAGCCCTGGACCACCGCCTTGACCGCGGCCAGGCGATTGATCTTCTGCCCGTTGCTGTCGGTGTAGTCGGCGGTTTCCATGGACTGCGAGATGTCGATGGCGAGCATCAGGTCGCGCACCGGCTGCTGGCGTTCGATGGGTTTTTCCACCAGCACCGGACGCGCCACGGCCACGACCAGCAAGGCCCAGACCAGCAAGTTGAGGAACAACTGCAGGCGATTGCCACGCCCGCCGGACTGGTTCGGCGTCTGCCCGATTGCTCGGCTCATGGCAGCAAAAAACGGTACCCGCAGCGCACTGCGCGCTTCGTGGTAATCCGCCAGGTAGTGATAACCCAGCCACACCAGCGGCAGCAGGAGCAACAGCCAGGGGTAATCAAACTGCCACATGATGCTGCTCCAGCCATTGTTTGCAGGTGGCGAACAGGGCTTGGCGCTGCTCATCGGGCATCGCCAGCAGCGTCGCCTGCGGGGCGTAGGCCAGCGTTGCCAGTTGCCGGCTGAAATCGGCCGGCAGCTGCGTGGGGCTGTGGCGCTGTAAAAACGCCTGCCAGTCATCATTCCCCAACGCCCCCGGCCCCTGTAGGAGCGGTCTCCCGCTTGCGGCTGCTCGCGATGGCGTCATCACATTCACCCTCTTCGGCGCCTGACACACCGTCATCGCGAGCAGCCGCAAGCGGGAGACCGCTCCTACAGGGGGTATGGGTGTTGGCATCGACAGCGCCGCACGCTTGAGCAACTCCGGCAACTCGCGCAACGCATTCAAATCACTGCTGCGCTGCTGCAACTGAGCCAACCGCTCCAGCGCCTCGCGCCGATAAGCATCCCGCCGCCACTGCCAATAACGCCGCGCCCCCCACACCAGCAATCCCACCAGCAGCAGCCCCAGCAGGCACCACCAGCCCCAGGTCTGCGGCATATAACTCACCGGCGCCGGCAGGGCCATTTCCTTGAGTTGATCGATACTCGGCACCTGGCTGCTCATCGCCGCCCCCCCGCAAGCTTGCCCAGCTCCGCGCGCAATTGCTCATGGGCCGGCAGGGCCGTGCTGAACATCATCAGCGGCACCCGACTGCGGCGCAGCAAGGTGGCGACATCTTTCAAACGGCCGCCAAGAAAATCCCCCAGCGGTTGGTGTACCTGGCGCTGACCCACCGCCAGCTCGACCTGCAATTGCCCTTGGGTCACCAACACCTGGCCGTTGTTCGGCAGTTTCAGGGCCAGCGGGTCGTAGACCTGCATGGCGATCACATCGTTGTGCGCGCTGAGCTGGCGCATCAGTTGCAAGGTGCGCTGGCCGGCGCCGGCGAAGTCGCTGATGATGCAGATCAGATGATCGTGCCCGGCCACCGCCAGGGTCTGTTGCAGGACCTTGTCCAATTGATCCTCGCCTTCGCGATCCGGATTGCCGGCACTGAGCGCCTGGTTCTGCCGGGCGATCCGCGTGCACAGCGCTTCCAGGCGTTTGCGGCTGCGCAACGGGGCGACGCTGTCGATGTCCTGATCGTCGAACACCAGGCCGCCAACCCGGTCACCGGCGTTGAATACCATCCACGCCGCCAAGGCCCCCAACTCGGCCGCCAGTACCGACTTGAAGCTGCGCTGCGAGCCAAAGAACATCGACATGCGCTGGTCGACAAGAATCAACGCCGGGCGGTCGCGTTCTTCGGTAAAGGTGCGCACCACCGGCTTGCCGGTGCGCAGCGAGGCCCGCCAGTCGAGGTGGCGCAGATCGTCGCCGGGTTGATAGCGGCGCAGCTCATCGAAGTTCAAGCCGCGCCCGCGCAGGCGTGACGCATGATTGCCGGCGAGGATGCTGCCCTGGGGCTGGCGCGCGGTGAAGCTCAGGTCACGGGCCTTGAACTCGAGGGACATCAGCTGTGCCAGCGATACGTACACCAGGCCATCCAGTTCCTGAGTGTTCATCGGCATGGCCTCAGGCGGGAATGGCGACGGTGTCGAGCAGACGGTCGAGCACCTGGTCGGCGCTGACTCCGTCGGCCACCGCGTCGTAACTCAATTGCAAGCGATGGCGCAGCACCGGGTGGACCACGCTGCGCACGTTGTCCGGGGTGACGAAATCCTGGCCCTGCAGCCAGGCATCGGCGCGGGCGCAGCGATCCAGGCCAATGCCGCCACGGGGGCTGGCGCCAATGGCGATCCAGCGCGCCAGGTCGGCATCGTAATCGGCGGGGTGGCGGGTCGCGTTGATCAGGTCGATCAGGTAGCGGTCGATGGCCGGCGCGACGCTGACCGCACTGACTTCACGGCGGGCGTCGAAGATCACCTCCTGTGGCAGTTGAAACCCCGGCGTCGTTGCGGATTTTCCAGACTGTGCCTGTTCTTCATCGCGCAACAGACGCAGCACCTGGCTCTCGTTGTCGGCGCTGGGGTAGTCCAGCAGCACTTTCATCAGGAACCGGTCCATCTGCGCTTCGGGCAGCGGGTAGGTGCCTTCCTGTTCGATCGGGTTTTGCGTGGCCACCACAATGAACAACTGCGGCAGCGCATGGCTGTTGCCGGCCACGGTGATCTGCCGTTCTTCCATGGCTTCGAGCAGCGCCGCCTGGACCTTGGCCGGCGCCCGGTTGATTTCGTCGGCGAGGATCAGGTTGCCAAACAGCGGCCCCGGCTGGAACAGGATCTGGTTCTGGCCGTCGACCTGGTGCAGCACCTCGGCACCGGTGATGTCCGAGGGCAGCAGGTCGGGGGTGAACTGGATCCGGCTCATCTTCGCGTCGAGGTGTTTGGCCAAGGCCTTGACCGTGCGGGTCTTGGCCAGCCCCGGCAGGCTTTCGAGGAGCAAATGCCCGTTGGCCAGCAGGCCCAGCATGATCTGCCGGATCACCTGATCCTGACCGAGTACCGCCTCGGCGATGTTCGCTTGCAGGGCATTGATATCAGTCAGCGCAGTCATGGGGCGATCCTTTGCAATGGGGCGATCAGTTGATCGGGGTCAGCGCCGGCAGTTTCCACTGGCCATTGGCGACCTCGGGTTTTGGCAGATACAGGCGCAGTACCGCGTAGAACGGGCCGTGGGGCGCTGGCAGCCAGTTGCTGCGCTGGTCCTTGAGCGGCACCGAGTGCTGCAGGTACAGGGTCACTCCGCCGTCGGCGTCGCGTTTGAGCTTGGGCAGCATGCGCGAATTGATCAGGTAGCGATTCTGGTGATTGGGCACCAGCAGCTTGGTCTTGCCGTCGTACATCGTCAGCGACCAGAAGGCGTCCGCCGGTGGCAACTGGTCCTTGGCAAAGTGCAGGCTGTAACTGCGTCGGGCACCATTGAGTGGTTTACCGCTGTTGTCGACGAAATAGCCCATGTACGCAGCTTCATCGGCGGAGTTGCCGAAAATCCCGATGTTGGCGCCGGCGTAGCGGTACAGGTAATTGTTCTGCAGGTGGTCGCGAGTGCCAAAGAAGTCACCGCTGCTGAGCTGATGAGTATCGATTTTTTCCTTTTTGAACGTCGCGAATTCGGCCTGGGCATCGCTGATCCCGTCTTCCAGGGCCTGGCGTTGTTCGTTGCTCAGGGTCTTGAGGTCGAACGGCTGGCCGGCGCCGACGCCGATTTTGGCAAAGCGTGCGAGCACCTCCCGCTCCGAATCAACGGCCGGGGCGAAGGCCAGCATGAAGTTCAGGTACTTGAACAGCTCTGGGCTGTCGCTCATGTGGGCGCTGGGTTTGGGCCAGTTGATTTTCGCCGCCGCCGGCGCTGCCGGTTGCTTGAGGTACTGGCTGAGGGGCTGGACCTTGTAGCCATTCTGGATGCGCTTGACCTTCTCCAGGTCCTTCTCACCGAACAGCTGAGTGCGATACAGCGCGTAGGCGATGTTGCTTTCGCTGCGCACCAGGCGATCGATGTTAACCGGCTGCTGACCTTTCCAGTCCGGGCCGACAATCATGAAATGCCCACCTTTATTGCCGGTGCTGCGGGTGCCCAGGTAGGCGAAGTTCTGGGTATAGAGGTCGATCAGCTGCACCGAGTAGTAACGTTCTTCGGCGATCTGCGGCAAGGTCAGCACCACGGGTTCGGCGCGCAGGTCCAGCCAGACGAAGGAGTAGGGCGTGTCGGAATTGGGGGTGATGACCGCCGTGTCCTTGGGCGTGAACACCCGGGCGGTGTTGCCGATATGGTTCAGCGGCGCCTTGAAGCTCGGCCCACCCTTGTCCACGGCCTGGGCATACAGGGTCTTGTACATCTCCACCACCGGGAAACCGTACAGGTAGGCTTCCTTGGCGATGCCGCGGGCTTCTGCGGGGCTGGCGGTAAAGTCCGCCCAACTGGTAGCGCTCAATAACAGGCAAAGTCCGCCCAGCAGCAGGCGAGTCGGGGTCAATCGGGTCATTGCACAATCCTGTGGGTGAGCGTGGGCATGGCTAGAGCTGATCGTCGGAAATCGTTGGTTGTGATGTAGGACGTATGCCTTCGAGATGTAAGGTTCAACTAAGCAAGTTAGCAGTCAGCTCGGTTACGGCCAGTCAGAAGGTTAATTATTTCAATGAATTCGGAAATATCTATCTAAACGTCGAGATAGGCTCGACCGCCCATTCGTGGTTAACTTCGCCTCCTTGCGAGATCCTTCGATGGTTCATTACACCCACTACTAATAAGGACACTGATCATGGCTCAAGTCACTCTCAAAGGCGGTCCGGTTCAAGTCAACGGCGAGCTGCCAAAAGCCGGTTCCCAGGCGCCAGCCTTTTCCCTGGTTGCTGGCAACCTGTCCGACGTTACCCTGAAAGACTTCGCTGGCAAGCGCAAAGTCCTGAACATCTTCCCAAGCGTTGACACCCCGACCTGCGCCACTTCGGTTCGCAAGTTCAACGCCCAGGCCAATGACAACGCCAACACTGTGGTGCTGTGCATCTCCGCCGACCTGCCATTCGCCCATGCGCGTTTCTGCGGTGCCGAAGGCCTGGAAAACGTCCAGAACCTGTCGACCCTGCGTGGCGCCGAATTCATCCAGAACTACGGCGTGGCCATTGCCGACGGTCCACTCAAGGGCCTGACCGCCCGTGCGGTGGTGGTGCTGGACGAAAACGACAAGGTGCTGCACAGCGAACTGGTCGCGGAAATCGCCGACGAACCGAACTACGAAGCAGCGTTGGCCGTGCTCAAGTAACAGGCATTACAATTATTAACGGCCTGGCTCTGTCCAGGCCGTTTTCATTTGTGGTTCAGTCATTTAGCAATCACACGCAAAAAACAGGCTGAAGGTAAATTGCCGGTAAAGGCGCTTTGCTATTTGGCCGCCAGTGCTTATCGTTCAGCCTCCCGTATAAAGATGCCCACGCGCCCAATGGTTAATCACTCCATGCAATCTTCCGCTTCCCGTAAATCACGTCGCTGGCTGTTCGGCCTGCTGGTCCTGTTGGTCATCGCTGTCCTGTGCTGGAAATTCTGGCCGGCCGGCAGCGCCAGCAAAGAAGCTCCTGGACAAAAGGCGGCGAGCGGTCACGTCGGCCGCTCGGGGAGCATGCGCCCCGGTTTCGGCGGCGCGGCGGGCGCGGTACCGGTGCGCGTGGCGCCGGCAGTGGTGGGTGACTTCCCGCTGTATTACAAGGCCCTCGGCACCGTGACCGCGTTGAACACCATCAATGTGCGCAGCCGGGTCGGCGGCGAGTTGGTGAAGATCAGCTTCGAAGAAGGGCAGATGGTCAAGGCTGGTGACCTACTGGCCGAGATCGACCCGCGTCCGTATCAGAACGCCTTGCTCCAGGCCGAAGGCACCTTGCTGCAGAATCAGGCGCAGCTGAAAAACGCCCTGGTAGACCTTGAGCGTTATCGCGGCCTGTACGCCGAAGACAGCATCGCCAAGCAGACCCTGGACACCGCCGCGGCGCTGGTGGGGCAGTACCAGGGCACGGTGAAAACCAACCAGGCGGCGGTCAACGACGCCAAGCTCAACCTCGAATTCACCAAAATCCGCGCGCCGATCACCGGCCGCGTCGGCCTGCGCCAACTGGACATCGGTAACCTGGTGGCGGCCAACGACACCACCGCCCTGGCGATCATCACCCAGACCCAGCCGATCAGCGTCGCCTTTACCCTGCCGGAGAACAGCCTGGATGTGGTGCTCGCCCGTTATCGCAGCGGCGCCAAATTGCCGGTCGAAGCCTGGGACCGTGGCGACACCAAGCTGCAAGCCAACGGCGTGTTGCAGAGCCTCGACAACCAGATCGACACCACCACCGGCACCCTGAAATTCAAGGCCCGCTACGATAACCGCGACCAGGCGCTGTTCCCCAACCAGTTCGTCAACGTGCGCCTGCTGGCCGACACCCTGAAGTCAGTGATTCTTGCGCCATCGGCGGCGATTCAGTTCGGCACCAACGGCACCTTCGTCTACGCCATGGACGGTGACAAGAAGGTCACCATCCGACCACTGAAAATCGGCGCCAGCGACGGTGACAACACGGTGATCACCGAGGGTCTCAAGCCCGGCGACCGCGTGGTCCTGGAAGGCACCGACCGCCTGAAGGAGGGCAGTGAGGTGGAAGTGGTCAACGACAGCAACCAGGTCCCGGCCACCCCGGCCGACAATCTGCACAGCCAGGCCGGCGATACCGCTCCAGCGGCCCAGGCCAACGGCAAGGCGCATAAGGGCGGCGCATGAACCTCTCTCGCCTGTTCATCCTGCGACCGGTCGCGACCACCCTGAGTATGCTGGCCATCGTCCTGGCCGGCTTGATTGCCTATCGCCTGTTGCCGGTCTCGGCACTGCCGCAGGTGGATTACCCGACCATCCGGGTCATGACCCTGTACCCCGGCGCCAGCCCGGACGTGATGACCAGCGCGGTCACCGCGCCGCTGGAGCGCCAGTTCGGGCAGATGCCCGGGCTGACCCAGATGGCCTCCACCAGTTCCGGCGGCGCTTCGGTGCTGACCCTGCGTTTCAACCTCGACATCAACATGGACGTCGCCGAGCAACAGGTGCAGGCCGCGATCAACGCCGCCAGCAACCTGCTGCCCAGCGACCTGCCGGCACCGCCGGTGTACAACAAGGTCAACCCGGCGGACACCCCGGTACTGACCCTGGCGATTACCTCGAAAACCATGCTGCTGCCCAAGCTCAATGATCTGGTCGACACGCGCATGGCGCAGAAAATCGCCCAGATCAGCGGCGTCGGCATGGTCAGCATCGCCGGCGGCCAACGCCAGGCCGTGCGGATCAAGGTCAACCCCGAGGCCCTGGCGGCCAACGGCTTGAACCTGGCGGACGTGCGCACCCTGATCGCCGCGTCCAACGTCAACCAGCCCAAGGGCAACTTCGACGGCCCGACCCGGGTCTCGATGCTCGACGCCAACGACCAGTTGACCTCGCCCAAGGACTACGCCGAACTGATCCTCGCCTACAACAACGGCGCGCCGCTGCGGCTCAAGGACGTCGCGACCATCGTCGACGGCGCCGAGAACGAGCGCCTGGCGGCCTGGGCCAATGAGAACCAGGCGGTGCTGCTGAACATCCAGCGCCAGCCCGGGGCCAACGTGATCGAGGTGGTCGACCGGATCAAGGCGCTGCTGCCGAGCATCACCGACAACCTGCCGGCTGGCCTCGACGTCACGGTCCTCACCGACCGCACCCAGACCATCCGCGCCTCGGTCACCGATGTGCAGCACGAATTGCTGATCGCCATTGCCCTGGTGGTGATGGTCACGTTCCTGTTCCTGCGTCGGGCCAGCGCTACCCTCATCCCGTCGATTGCCGTGCCACTGTCGCTGATCGGCACCTTCGGTGTGATGTACCTGGCCGGCTTTTCGGTCAACAACCTGACCCTGATGGCCCTGACCATCGCCACCGGCTTCGTGGTCGACGACGCGATCGTCATGCTGGAGAACATCTCGCGCTACGTCGAGGAGGGCGACAGCCCGCTGCAGGCCGCACTCAAGGGTGCCAAGCAGATCGGTTTCACCCTGATCTCCCTGACCCTGTCGCTGATCGCGGTGTTGATCCCGCTGCTGTTCATGGCCGATGTGGTGGGGCGGCTGTTCCGCGAATTCGCGATTACCCTGGCGGTGGCGATCCTGATTTCCCTGGTGGTCTCCCTGACCCTGACGCCGATGATGTGCGCGCGCTTGCTCAAGCGCGAGCCAAAGCCGGAAGAGCAGGGGCGTTTCTACCGCGCCAGCGGCGCCTGGATCGACTGGCTGATCGCCGCCTACGGGCGTCAGTTGCAATGGGTGCTCAAGCACCAGCCGCTGACCCTGATGGTCGCCATCGCGACCCTCGGCCTCACCGTGTTCCTCTACATGATCGTGCCCAAGGGCTTCTTCCCGGTGCAGGACACCGGGGTCATCCAGGGCATTTCCGAGGCGCCGCAATCGGTGTCCTTCGCCGCCATGAGCCAGCGTCAACAGGAACTGGCGAGCATCATCCTGCAGGACCCGGCAGTGCAAAGCCTGTCGTCCTATATCGGCGTCGACGGCGACAACGCCACGCTCAACAGCGGCCGCCTGCTGATCAACCTCAAGCCCCACAAGGAACGCGACCTGAGTGCCACCGAGGTGATCGCGCGCCTGCAGCCGCAACTGGACAAACTGGTGGGCATCCGCCTGTTCATGCAACCGGTGCAGGACTTGACCATCGAGGACCGGGTCAGCCGCACCCAGTACCAGTTCAGCATGTCGTCACCCGATGCCGCCTTGCTCAGCCAGTGGAGCGGTCGCCTGCTCGAGGCCCTGCAGCAGCAACCGCAACTCACCGACGTTGCCAGCGACCTGCAGGACAAGGGCCTGCAGGTGTACCTGGTGATCGACCGTGACGCCGCCTCGCGCATCGGCGTGTCGGTGGCCAATATCACCGACGCGCTGTACGACGCCTTTGGCCAGCGGCAGATCTCGACCATCTACACCCAGGCCAGCCAGTACCGCGTGGTGTTGCAGGCCAAGGACGGCGAGAAGATCGGCCCGCAGGCGCTGGAGCAGATCTACGTCAAGACCACCGACGGCGGCCAGGTGCGGCTGTCGAGCCTGGCGCGCATCGAAGAACGCCAGGCGCAGTTGTCGATTGCCCATATCGGCCAGTTCCCGGCGGTGATGATGTCGTTCAACCTGGCCCCCGGCGTTGCCCTGGGACACGCGGTGGAACTGATCGAGCAGGTGCAGAAGGACATCGGCATGCCGCTGGGCGTGCAGACCCAGTTCCAGGGCGCGGCCGAGGCGTTCCAGGCGTCGCTGTCGAGCACCTTGCTGCTGATCCTCGCGGCGGTGGTGACCATGTACATCGTGCTCGGCGTACTGTACGAGAGCTACATCCACCCGATCACTATCCTCTCGACCTTGCCCTCGGCGGCGGTCGGTGCCTTGCTCGCATTGCTGCTCAGCGGCAATGACCTGGGGATGATCGCGATCATCGGCATTATCCTGCTGATCGGCATCGTCAAGAAAAACGCGATCATGATGATCGACTTCGCCCTCGAAGCCGAACGCAACCAGGGCATGGACCCGGCAACCGCGATCTACCAGGCGGCCTTGCTGCGCTTCCGGCCGATCCTGATGACCACCCTGGCAGCGCTGTTCGGTGCGGTGCCGCTGATGCTCGCCAGCGGCTCCGGCGCCGAGCTGCGCCAGCCGCTAGGCCTGGTGATGGTCGGCGGGTTGCTGGTGAGCCAGGTGCTGACCCTGTTCACCACGCCGGTGATCTATCTGTACTTCGATCGCTTGGGCCGGCGCTGGCGGCCCGCGCCGCAGCCTCTGGAGTCGGTAGAACAGCCATGAACCTCTCCGGACCCTTTATCAAGCGCCCGGTAGCCACCATGCTGCTGAGCCTGGCGATCATGTTGCTGGGCGGGGTGAGCTTCGGTTTGCTGCCGGTATCGCCGCTGCCGCAGATGGATTTCCCGGTGATTGTGGTCCAGGCCAGCCTGCCCGGCGCAAGCCCCGAGGTCATGGCGTCCACCGTGGCGACGCCGCTGGAGCGTTCCTTCGGCGCCATCGCCGGGGTCAACACCATGAGCAGCCGTTCCAGTCAGGGCTCGACCCGGGTGATTCTGCAGTTCGACCTCGACCGCGACATCAATGGCGCGGCGCGGGAAGTGCAGGCGGCGATCAACGCTTCGCGCAACCTGCTGCCCAGCGGTATGCGCAGCATGCCCACCTACAAGAAGGTCAACCCGTCCCAGGCGCCGATCATGGTGCTGTCGCTGACTTCCGATGTGCTGGAGAAGGGCCAGTTGTACGATTTGGCCTCGACCATCCTGTCCCAGAGCCTGTCCCAGGTGCCGGGCGTGGGTGAAGTGCAGATCGGCGGCAGCTCCCTGCCGGCGGTGCGCATCGAGCTCGAGCCGCAACTGCTCAACCAGTACGGCGTGGCCCTCGATGAAGTGCGCACCACCATTGCCAATGCCAACGTGCGCCGGCCCAAGGGCTCGATCGAGGACGATCAGCGGATGTGGCAGGTGCAAGCCAACGACCAGCTGGAGAAGGCCAAGGACTACGAACCGCTGATCATTCGCTACCAGAACGGCTCGGCGTTGCGCCTGAGTGACGTGGCCAAGGTCAGCGACGGCGTCGAAGATCGCTACAACAGCGGCTTCTTCAATGACGACTCGGCCGTGCTGCTGGTGATCAACCGACAGGCCGGCGCCAACATCATCGAGACCGTCAACGAGATCAAGGCACAGCTTCCGGCGTTGCAGGCGGTGCTGCCGGCCAGCGTCAAGCTCAACCTGGCGATGGACCGCTCGCCGGTGATCAAGGCCACCTTGCACGAGGCGGAGATGACCCTGCTGATTGCCGTGGCCCTGGTAATCCTGGTGGTGTTCCTGTTCCTCGGCAACTTCCGCGCCTCGCTGATCCCGACCCTGGCGGTGCCGGTGTCGCTGGTCGGTACTTTTGCGGTGATGTACCTCTACGGCTTCTCGCTGAACAACCTGTCGCTGATGGCGCTGATTCTCGCCACCGGGCTGGTGGTGGACGACGCCATTGTGGTGCTGGAGAACATCTCGCGGCATATCGACGACGGCATCGCGCCGATGAACGCGGCGTACCTGGGCGCGAAGGAGGTCGGCTTTACCTTGCTGTCGATGAACGTCTCGCTGGTGGCGGTGTTCCTGTCGATCCTGTTCATGGGCGGGATCATCGAGAGCCTGTTCCGCGAATTCTCGATCACCCTCGCGGCGTCCATCGTGGTGTCGCTGGTGGTGTCCCTGACCCTGACCCCGATGCTCTGCGCACGCTGGCTGAAACCCCACACTCCGGGCCAGGAAAACCGCCTGCAACGCGGCAGCCGCAAGGCCAACGACTGGATGGTCAAGCATTACGCCAGCAGCCTCGACTGGGTCCTGCGCCATCCGCGCCTGACCCTGTTCAGCCTGTTCATCACCATTGGCGTCAACGTCGCGCTGTACGTGGTGGTGCCCAAGACCTTCCTGCCGCAGCAGGACACCGGGCAGTTGATCGGTTTTGTTCGCGGCGACGACGGACTGTCGTTCACGGTGATGCAGCCGAAGATGGAAACCTTCCGCCGTGCGGTGCTCAAGGATGAGGCGGTGGAAAGCGTTGCCGGCTTCATCGGTGGCAGCAACGGCACCAACAACGCTTTCATGCTGGTGCGCCTGAAGCCGATCAAGGAACGCAATATCTCGGCGCAGAAGGTCATCGAACGCCTGCGCAAGGAAATGCCCAAGGTGCCCGGCGCGCAACTGATGTTGATGGCCGACCAGGACCTGCAGTTCGGCGGTGGCCGCGAGCAGCAGTCGTCGCAGTACAGCTACATCCTGCAAAGCGGTGATCTGGCCGCGTTGCGCGAGTGGTACCCGAAGGTGGTCACGGCGCTCAAGGCCCTGCCGGAACTGACCGCGATCGACGCCCGCGAAGGCAGCGGCGCGGCGCAAGTCACCCTGGTGGTCGACCGCGACCAGGCCAAGCGCCTGGGGATCGACATGGCCATGGTCACGTCGGTGCTGAACAACGCCTACAGCCAGCGGCAGATCTCGACCATCTACGACAGCCTCAACCAGTACCAGGTGGTGATGGAGGTCAATCCGAAGTACGCCCGCGACCCGATTACCCTCAATCAGGTGCAGGTGATCACGGCGGATGGCGCGCGGGTGCCGCTGTCGACCATTGCCCACTACGAAAACAGCCTGGAGAACGACCGGGTCAGCCACGAAGGGCAGTTCGCCTCGGAGAGCATTTCTTTCGACATGGCCGAAGGGGTCACGGTGGAGCAGGGCGGTGCAGCCATCGAGCGGGCGATTGCCAAGCTCGGCCTGCCCGAAGAAGTGATCGCCAAGATGGCCGGCACTGCCGATGCATTCGCCGCGACCCAGAAAAGCCAGCCGTTGATGATTCTCGGCGCCTTGCTCGCGGTGTATCTGGTGCTTGGGGTGCTGTATGAAAGCTACGTGCACCCGCTGACCATCCTCTCGACCCTGCCGTCGGCCGGGGTCGGCGCCTTGCTGTCGATCTATGCCCTGGGCGGCGAGTTCAGTCTGATTTCCTTGCTCGGGCTGTTCCTGTTGATCGGCGTGGTGAAGAAAAACGCGATCTTGATGATCGACCTCGCGCTGGAGCTGGAACGGCATCAGGGCATGGCGCCGCTGGAGTCGATCCGCAGCGCCTGCCTGTTGCGTCTGCGGCCGATCCTGATGACCACCCTGGCGGCGATTCTGGGTGCCTTGCCGTTGCTGCTCGGCAGTGCCGAAGGCGCGGAAATGCGCCAGCCTCTGGGCCTGACCATTATCGGCGGGCTGATCTTCAGCCAGGTGCTGACGCTTTACACCACCCCGGTGGTTTACCTCTATCTCGACCGTCTGCGCCACCGGGTCAACCGCTGGCGTGGGGTTCGTACCGATGCTGCTCTGGAAACTGCGCTATGACTGACCGTTATCCCTTCAACCAGCGCGTGCTCGCGGCCCGTGGTTCGCGCCTGCTGAGCCTGTCCCTCAGTGCGCTGCTGCTCAGCGCCTGTGCGGTCGGCCCGGACTATCAGCGGCCAACGGTGGCGGAACCGGCGCAGTACAAGCAGGCCGAGGGCTGGCGCCAGGCCAACCCCAGCGATTCCCTGGCCCGCGGTGCCTGGTGGGAGTTGTATGGCGACCGTCAGCTGAATGCCCTGGTCGAGCAACTGAACAGCTCCAACCAATCTGTGGCCCAAGCCGAAGCCCAGTACCGCCAGGCCCAGGCACTGGTGGCCAGTGCGCGTGGGGCGTTTTACCCCACGGTCGATCTCAGCGCCGGCAAAACCCGCTCCAGCCAGGGCACCGGCAGCAGCAGTTCGAGCCTGAGCAGCTCCAGCAGCGGTATCCGAGATACCTATAACGCGCAACTTGGGGTGAGCTGGGAGGCAGACATCTGGGGCAAGCTGCGCCGTGGCCTGGAAGCCAATGAAGCCAGCGCCGAGGCAAGTTTTGCCGACCTCGCGGCGATGCGCCTGAGTCAGCAATCGGAGCTGGTGCAGAACTACCTGCAACTGCGGGTGATCGACCAGCAGAAGCGCCTGCTGCAAGCCACCGTGGAAAACTACCAGCGCTCACTGAAAATGACCGAGAACCAGTACCGCGCCGGGGTTTCCGGCAAAGACGCGGTGGCCCAGGCGCAGACTCAGCTGAAAAGCACCCAGGCCGACATGATCGACCTGATCTGGCAGCGCGCGCAGTTCGAAAACGCGATTGCCGTGCTGATGGGCCAAGCCCCGGCCGCCTTCAGCCTCGCGGAAACCCAGGACATTCCAGTGCTGCCCGAGGTGCCGGTGAGCCTGCCGTCGCAACTGCTGGAGCGCCGTCCGGACATCGCTTCGGCGGAGCGTTCGGTGATCGCTGCCAATGCCAATATCGGCGTGGCCAAGGCCGCGTATTACCCGGACCTGACCCTGAGCATGTCCGGCGGCTACAGCAGCAGTACCTCGACCGACCTGATCAGCCTGCCCAACCGCTTCTGGTCGGTGGGGCCAAAACTCAACCTGCCGCTGTTCGACGGCGGCCAGCGTTCGGCGGAAGTCGACCGCAACGAAGCGCTGTATGACCAGACCGTCGCCACCTATCGGCAGACCGTGCTCGACGGTTTCCGCGAAGTGGAAAACTACCTGGTGCAGCTCAGGGTGCTGGGTGACGAAGCCGTGGTTCGCCAGCAGGCCCTGGACGCCGCTCGCGAATCCCTGCGCCTGACCCAGAATCAGTACAAGGCCGGGCTGATTGCCTACCTCGACGTGGTAGTGGTCCAAGCCACGGCCCTGAGCAATGAACGCAGCGTCCTGACCCTGCAACAAAGCCGGCTGATCGCTAGCGTCAATCTGATTGCGGCGCTGGGCGGTGGCTGGGATGGCAAGTTGGAGCCTGACCTGTAGGAATGAACGCCAACCCTGTGGGAGCTGGCTTGCCAGCGAAGAGGCCAGGTCAGTCAACCAACCTGTGACTGAACAACCGCCTTCGCCAGCAAGCTGGCTCCTACAATTTTGCGTCGACCACAGTTTCTGTGGTGCTTGCACAATCCCTGTAGGAGCTGGCTTGCCAGCGAAGAGGGTATGTCAGCCACCGATGATGTCGACTGTCCCTGCGCCTTCGCCAGCAAGCTGGCTCCTACAATTTTGCGTCGACCACAGATTCTGTGGTGCTTGCACAATCCCTGTAGGAGCTTGCCAGCGAAAAGGGTATGTCAGCCACCGATGATGTCGGCTGTCCCTGCGCCTTCGCCAGCAAGCTGGCTCCTACAATTTTGCGTCGACCACAGATTCCGTGGTGCTTGCACAATCCCTGTAGGAGCTGGCTTGCCAGCGAAGAGGGTATGTCAGCCACCGATGATGTCGACTGTCCCTGCGCCTTCGCCAGCAAGCTGGCTCCTACAATTTTGCGTCGACCACAGATTCCGTGGTGCTCGCACAATCTCTGTAGGAGCTGGCTTGCCAGCGAAGAGGGTATGTCAGCCACCGATGATGTCGGCTGTCCCTGAGCCTTCGCCAGCAAGCTGGCTCCTACAGGATTTTGCGGTGTGCGCACATGTTGGCCCGACACAGTGCCTGCCAACCCACCACCCTGTTACATCTTTCCCACACACTAATGGCATTTTGCTCACTTAGCAGGTGCGTTCGCCATTGGAATCAGTACAATCGTCGGCTTTCGCCCACGCGCACGGACGCAGTACGGCAAGGCATAGTCGAGAAGTCTGATGCTCATCGGTAACTATTCACCCGCCCTGGTTTTGATCTCGCTCTGCGTGGCCATCCTGGCTTCCTACACCGCCCTCGACCTGACCGGACGCATCGCCACCGCCAAGGGGCGCGCGGTGCATCTATGGACGGCCGGCGGCGCCTTGGCGATGGGTGTGGGCGTGTGGTCCATGCACTTTATCGGCATGCTGGCCTTCAGCCTGCCGATCGACCTGGGCTATGACTTCGGCATCACCGCCTTGTCGCTGCTGATCGCCATCGGCTCCTGCGGTTTTGCCCTGTGGCTGGTCAGCCAGCCGCAGTTGCCGGCGTGGCAGTTGGGGTTCGGCGCGCTGGTGATGGGGGCGGGTATCAGCGCCATGCATTACACCGGCATGGCCGCGATGCGCATGACCCCGGGGATCGACTACGACCCAAGTCTGTTCGGCGCCTCGCTGCTGATCGCCGTCGGCGCCTCGGCCGCAGCGCTGTGGATCGCCTTCCGCCTGCGGCAGAACACCCCTTACGTGCGTTTTGCCCGTGGCGGCGCGGCGGTGATCATGGGTATTGCCATCGTCGGCATGCATTACACCGGGATGGCCGCGGCGCGCTTTGCCGACGGCAGTTTCTGTGGTGCGGCGCTCGATGGCCTGAGCGGCAAGGGCCTGGACAATCTGGTACTGGTCACCACCCTGGCGGTGTTGAGCATCGCCTTGCTGACCTCGATTCTCGACGCCCGCCTCGAAGCGCGCACCGCCGAACTGGCCAATTCCCTGACCCTGGCCAACCGCGAGCTGACTCAACTGGCCCTGCACGACACCCTCACCGGGCTGCCGAATCGCATCCTGCTGGCCGACCGCATCGACCAGGCCATGCACCTGACCCAGGAGCAGGGCGGTTGTTTCGCGCTGATGTTTATTGACCTGGACGGCTTCAAGCCAGTCAACGATGCCTTTGGCCACCACATGGGTGACCAGTTGCTGCGCGAAGTCAGCCTGCGCCTGCGCGAGGACTTGCGCAGTCACGACACCCTGGCGCGGATTGGCGGTGACGAGTTCGTGCTGTTGGTGCAACTCAATGAACCCACCGATGCCTTGCGCCTGGCGGCACGTCAGGTGGGGCTGATCTCCCAGGCATTCCGGGTCGGTGAGCATGACCTGCAGATTTCCGCGAGCATTGGTATTGCGGTGTTCCCGGGCAACGGCCTGACCCCGCAAGAGTTGCTGATGAACGCCGACGCGGCGATGTACCACGCCAAGGGCACCGGCAAGAACGGTTACCGCTTTTTCGATGCATCGATGAACACTGATGCCCGGCGTCACCTGCAGTTGCTGCAGGACCTGCGCAGCGCGGTCGAGCAGCAGCAGTTCCGCCTGCATTACCAGCCCAAGTTCGACGCCAGCAACGGTCAGCCGGTCGGTGCCGAGGCCTTGCTGCGCTGGGAGCATCCGACCCAGGGCCTGCTGATGCCGGACAAGTTCATCGAACTGGCGGAAAAAACCGGGTTGATCATCCCGATGGGTGAATGGGTGCTCAACGAAGCCTGTCGGCAGATGCGCATCTGGCACCAGCAAGGTTTCAGCCACTGGCGAATCGCGGTGAACCTGTCGGCCTTGCAGTTCTGCCATGCGGGTCTGGTGCAGAGCGTGGCCATGGCCCTGGCCACCCATGGTCTGCCGGCCAACAGCCTGACCCTGGAAATCACCGAAACCACCGCCATGAGCGATGCCGATGCCAGTATGGCGGTGTTGCAGCAGTTGTCGGATATGGGCGTGGATTTGTCCATCGATGACTTCGGTACCGGCTATTCCAGCCTGATGTACCTCAAGCGCCTGCCGGCCAACGAGTTGAAAATCGACCGTGGTTTTGTGCGGGATCTGGAACGCGACAGCGACGACGCAGCAATCGTCTCGGCCATCGTCGCCCTCGGTCAGGCATTGGGCTTGCGGATTGTCGCCGAAGGCGTGGAAACCGGGGTGCAGCAGGATTTTCTCACGCAGTTGGGCTGTGATTCGTTGCAGGGGTATCTGTTGGGGCATCCGCTGCCGGCGGAGGGCTTTATGGCCAATATCAATCGGGCGCAGCAGTTGGCCTGATTCAGATACACCGCATCAACTTCTTCGCTAGCAGCGGAGCGCCGCCCGGGCAGCTCCCACAGGGGGATCACAAATTCTGTGAATCATGCGAAACCCCTGTGGGAGCCAGCCTGCTGGCGATGAGGCCGGAACATTCACCGCTGAATGACCGGCCGCCATCGCCATCAGAGAATCAGGCCAAATCGACAAGGACAATCTCACTGTCCTCGATCGCCGTCACCCGCAGCAGCCGCTCTTCAGCCACCGCCACACCATCCCGGGCTTCAGCGCGCAGGCCATTGACCTCGATCACCCCGGTGGCGGGCACCAGGTAGGCGCGCCGTCCGGCATCCAGTGAATACTCGGCGGTTTCCCCAGCCTTCAGATTGGCTGCCACCAAACGGGCATCGGCACGGATCTGCAGGCTCTGGTCGTCGCCGGCCTTGCCGCTGGCCAGGGTCACGAAACCTTCACGTTGCCCTTTTGGAAAGGGTTTAGCGCCCCACGAAGGGGCCAGGCCGGTCTGATTGGGCACGATCCAGATCTGGAAGATTCGCGTCGCCGTCGACTCCAGGTTGTACTCGCTGTGGGCGATGCCGGTGCCGGCACTCATCACCTGTACATCGCCAGCCTCGGTACGACCCTTGTTGCCGAGGTTGTCTTCATGGCTGATGGCACCTTCGCGAACGTAAGTGATGATTTCCATGTCGCGGTGCGGGTGGGTCGGGAATCCGGTACCCGGGGCGATCACGTCATCGTTCCACACCCGCAGGTTGCCCCAGTTCATGCGGTTTGGGTCGTAGTATTCGGCGAACGAAAAGTGATGGTGGGCATCCAGCCAGCCGTGGTTGGCGCCGCCCAGGGAGGCAAAGGGTCTGAGTTCGAGCATGATCGTCTCCTGAAAAGGTTCGTCAGCGATCGAGAACCGTGGTTGATGGCGAGCATCATCTATCAACAAATAATCGATAAAAAGCGTAAAAACTGCGTCAAATCAATCGAATCGTTCGATCTAGCTGGTTGCGATAAATAGGGCAATACACCTTCACTTCATCCCTTAAACCAATGATCGATAAGCATTTGACTAGAACTCCACGGCAAATGCAGACACCATAGCCAGCAACAGCCTCACACCCTGGAGTCAGCGTGCCGCGTCCCATCCCCGATCTTCCTCCCGAGCTTTTGCCCCTGGCCGAGATGCCCTGGTTCAAACGCCTGGCCGCGCGCTTCTTCGGCCATGGCCTGACGCGCCTGCGTGCCCAGCATCGGGCGTCCTGGTTGCACGGTCAGGCCGACGGCTTTCGCAGCGGGCATACCGCCGGTGTCGACTACGGTTTCAAGGAAGGCAAGGCCGAAGGCCTGGAAGAAGGGCGGCAAGTGCTGCTGATTCGCGACAGCCGCTGCACCGAGCACCCGGCGCCCACGGTTGACGAGCACCTGTTCGATGATTGGCGCCTGCCGCTGACGGCCGAGATCAAGAAGCGCATGAAGGCCGATGTGGCGAATTTGCTGCCGGCGGGCGGGCAGCCGAGTACGGCGCAATGGAAAATGATTTTCAGCGATACGCCGTCAACCTCGGTGATCGCCGGGGCAGGCGCCGGCAAGTCGAGCACTTTGGCGCTACGCATCGTATTACTGGTGCACTACCTCGGTTTCGAGCTGGATTCGCTGACCGTGGTGACCTTCACTCGCGAATCGCGCAAGGACTTCATCAATAAGCTGATCGAGCTGTTTGCCTTGTGGCAACGCCCGTTGGAACAGAAGACGGCGCGGGAGCTGGTGCGTACTTTCCATTCGCGCATTCTGCCGATGGTGCGCAGCCTGCCGGGTTTCGAGCGCCTGCAAGCCTTCGAAAACCTCAGTGAACGTACCTTGTTCGACGACGGCGAAGGCGACAGCAATCCCTTTGACCTGCGCATCAACGACACCCAGCGTCAGCGCCTCAACGCCTGCTTTTATCGCTTGTTCACCGATAATCAGCGCTTTCGCGAACTGATTACTCCACTGTCGCGCCATGCCCTGCAACTCAAGGAGCTGGAGCGCGACCATCCGGACGTGCAAAAGCGCATGGCAGTGACCGAACTGGCGGCCAAGCGCGACGAAGAACTCTGCGACACCGTCGAGGATCTCTGGCTGCGCGCCGGAGCCTGGCCAATCAAGGGCATTGAACCGAAGCGCCAGACCTTCGAGATCAATGGCGCGACCTTCCATTGCCACGGCTACATCCCAACGCTGGATGCCTGGGTGGTGCTGGGCTTCGACCCTCGGGAAAACCCGCAGCTCTGCCGGCCAAATGCCAAGCTGACGGTGCGCGCGGAATGGGCGGTGAAGCGTACCCTGTTTCAAGCTTTCTGTCGTAAGCCTCTGATTTGGCTAGATAGTTATGAGTCATCAAGGCGTGTGCTCGGCACCTTGGCCGGGGATGCCAGCGCCGGTCCGGGCTTCGATTACAAGGTCAAAGGCGAGCTGGCCAGCGCGCCGTTGCTCGATTGTTTTGTCGCGGCGGCAAGCTTCATCGAGAACCTCGGCCTCGACGTGCCCGCCGCAGTCGGCCAAATGACCTTTGCCAAGGACGATCCGGACCGGTTCTTCTTCGAGGCCCTGAGCCTGTTCTGGCGCGCCTTCGAGGATCATCTGCTGGACCAGTCGCCCCCGGTCATGACCTATAACCGCATGTTCGCGCTCTTCAGCGAGCATTCGCCGGAAAACCTCAAGCTGTTGGCGGATGAGCTGCTGCGGCCGATGTCGCATTTGATGATCGACGAATTCCAGGACGTTTCACCGCAGATTGTCTCGTGGATTCGCGCCACCCTTGGCGAGATCCGCCGGCGCGGGCCGTCCATGCATGTCGGCCGCGGGGCCCAGCGCTCCTCGTTGCTGTGCGTCGGCGATGACTGGCAATCGATCTACGGCTGGCGCGGCAGTTCGCCAAAGTACTTTATGGAGTTCAACAAGGAATTCCCGTCACCAAGCACCACCCGGGTGATGCTCAGCGACAACTACCGCAGCCACCAGCACATCATCGACGCCGCCGAACACATCGTGCGTGCGGCGCCGGCGATCCCCGGCAAGAAGGCCAAGGCGTGCGGCGACTTCAGTGAACTGTGGCCGGTCAACATTCACGACAGAGACGAGGAAGCACTGGGCAAGCGCCTGGCCGAGCACTACCGAAACGGCGATTCAATCTTGATGTTGTATCGAAAAAGCAGCGATAAGCTGTTGATAGAGAAGCATATTTCATCTGTAGTTAATGTTGATTCTAGCTTGCCGTACCCGCAGCGCCGCCTCAAGCAATTGACCTACCACAGCGCCAAGGGCCTGCAGGCCGATGCGGTATTCCTGCTGGGCGATTGCCAGCACCTGACCAGTTCGCCCTACAAGAACCAGGTCTATCGCATGGCGGGATTGGGCAAGGACGGTGATGCCGAGCCGTACGACAGCGCGCAAAGAGACGAGATCCTGCGCCTGGCCTATGTCGGGATTACCCGGGCGGTGAAGCATTGCCATTGGTACGTGGATGGTCAGGAGGGCACGGCAGTGAATATGCCCAAGGCCTCTGACCGAATCCCTGCCGGCAAGCCGTTCTTTGAGGATCGGCGCACTACTGGCAGCGAGCCAGCGCGCCAGGGACGGCAACGCTAGTGTTCAGGCAATGTGCCTGAGCGCAACAGGGGGAATGAACGCTTCCAGTTCATCCTCGACCGCTTCGATGATGCGCTCGACGTCAGCGGCATTCATCACCGTGGCGCAGGGAATGCCGGCAATCGCAATCAACGTCTCGCCACTGACACGATCGAACAGCCGGGCAATCATGCTGCCCGGTGCATCCATATGGGCCTCGAAGCCCACGGGATGGAAATGCCAGCGCATCAACTGGCAGGCGTTGGGGAATGTCACCTTGCTGAACGAAGCCCTGTTCATGTGTTGCCCACCTTCGTCATGGAGCCCTTCCGTTAGCTCATGGGAGGAGAGAAGTGCCATCAATGGCCCAACTGCTTGAATGATCAAAAATAGCATTCATTCTCAAGAGTGTTGCCGGGTTTTTAAGCTCGATTGGCGATAGATTGCGGTTCTTTGCGCTGCATCACGTTCCGTGCTGTGATTGCGCTCGGCAAGCTCGCCATTTACCTCATTGAGAACCCCATGTCCGTCCCTGAAGATGGCCCGTTGCAAACCCAGGCCACCGGCGAAACCGTGCTGCGCTATCACCTGTGCTGGAAGCACCGTGACCTCGACGGCGTGATGGCGCTCTACCACCCGGACATCCAGTACCACGACTTTTTCCAGAACCTCGTGCTCGGTCTCAGTGAGTTGCGCGAGTACGTGCGCAGCAGCATGCCGCGCGACCCGCAGGAGGCGCTGGAGCACTCGGACCGGATACGCCTCGACGGTGACACCGCCTTTATTCAATACCGGATGACCCTGCGCGGTGGCGAAGGGCTGGTGTCGTTTCGCTCCAGCGAAGCCATCACCGTGCGCGACGGATTGATCTGGCAGGTCAATGAATACGCCTCGCTGGTCCGTGAGCAGCCTTCCAGCCAGGCGCCGGCCAGCCGTCGCCCGGCGGCCAGTCGGCTGGGATTGTCGCCACGGCAACTGAGCTTCATGGCGCAGGACCTGCAGCAGTATTTCGAGCGCCAGCAACCCTATCTCGACCCGCAACTGGACCTGCAACGGGTGGCCGAAGCCTGTGGCTACAGTCGCAACCAGCTGTCCTATCTGTTCAATCAGGTGCTGGGCCAGAGTTTCTACCGCTACGTCAATCAGGCGCGCTTACGCCATTTGCTGGCCGCGCTGGAACACGCCACGCCGCCGCTGCGCACCGACGAACTGGCCTTCGCCGCAGGCTTCAATTCACTGTCGGCGTTCTACAGCTGTTTTCGCCAGCACACCGGCCTGTCACCCAAGGCCTATGTGCAGCAGATTTCCTTGCGTGCACGCGCGCAAGACAAGCCCTGAGGCCAGGCACTAGGATCAACGCCATCGAAACTTCAGTGGCGGAGACTTGCATGCCAGCGTGGCGCTCAATCAGTTTATGGATGGACCAGCTCGAAGAGCCGTTGCTGCCGCGGCCAGCGCTGGAGCACGACCTGGACGTCGATGTGGCGATCATCGGTGCGGGTTACACCGGGCTCTGGACTGCCTACTACCTGAAGCGCCAGGCGCCCGAGTTGAACATCGCCATCATCGAGGCGCAAACCGCCGGCTTTGGCGCTTCTGGCCGTAACGGCGGCTGGCTGATGGGCAATCTGCTGGGCGAAGACCGGCTGTTGGCCGGGCTGCCTGCCGAACAGCGGCGCGAGTCCTTCGATCTGCTGCACAGCATTCCCGATGAAGTAGAGATCGTCATCGAACGTGAAGGCATTGACTGTGATTATCGCAAGGGCGGAGTGCTGTATTGCGCGGCGCGCTACCCGGAGCAGGAACACAGTCTGCGCGGCTATCTGGATGCCTTGTACGCGCAGGGCCTGAACGAGGCCGACTACCGCTGGCTCACTCCCGAGCAGCTTGAGCAGCAACTGCGCGTCGCCAAGCCTTACGGCGGCATTTTTGCCCCACACTGCGCCACCATCCACCCGGCCAAACTGGTGCGCGGCCTGGCCCGTACGGTCGAGCGCATGGGGGTGAAGATCTATGAAAACAGCCCGGTGACGGCCTGGCAGTCCGGTAGCGTGCGCACCGCCAAAGCCAGCGTGCGCAGCCGTTGGGTGGTGCCAGCGGTGGAGGGCTATGCCGTGTCATTGGGATCCTTGGGCCGTTATCAGTTACCGGTGCAAAGCCTGCTGGTGGCCACCGAACCGCTGTCGGCAGCCACCTGGGAAACCATCGGCCTTGAGCGGGGGCAGGCGTTCAGCGAGAGCAGCCGTCAGGTCACCTACGGCCAGCGCACCGCCGACAATCGCCTGGTGTTCGGTGCCCGTGGGGGTTACCAGTTCGGCGGCAAATTGCGCCACAACTTCGACCTGACCACCAGTGAAATCGAATTGCGCCGCTACCTGTTTGGTGAGCTGTTCCCGCAGTTGAAGGACGTGCAGATCACTCACTCCTGGGGCGGCAACCTGGGCATGTCACGCCGCTTCAAGCCGCACATGCTCTGTGATCAGCGCAGCGGCATCGCGCTATCAGGCGGTTACGGCGGCGAGGGCGTCGGCGCCAGCAACCTCGGCGGCCGCACCCTGGCCGACCTGATCCTGGGCCGCGACAGTGAGTTAGTCCACCAGCCCTGGGTCATCCCCCAGGGCGGTCTCGATGCGCTACGCGCCTGGGAACCCGAGCCGCTGCGCTGGCTGGGCTACAACGCGATCATTCGCAGTTTTGTCCATGAAGACCAGGTTCTGGCCAATCCTGACAGCGCGCCGTGGCGGCGCAAGTTGGCGATGGGGGTGGCGGGGTTCATGGAAGGTTTCATGCACTAAACGCATTCAATTCAACGACAGGTATCAGCATGAGTATTACCCAGTTCAAGAACACCTCCCACGTCAGCCTGGATGAATCGGCGCCGGTTGCCGTACCCCTGGGCGAGCCGGTCGCCATTGCCTCGAGCACCAGTGTCGAACGCAGCGATGGCGTCGAAACCGGCATCTGGGAATGCACCCCGGGTCGCTGGCGGCGGCAGATCGTCGCCCAGGAGTTTTGCCATTTCATCCAGGGCCGCTGCACCTTCACTCCGGATAACGGCGAAACCCTGCACATAGAAGCGGGCGATGCACTGATGTTGCCCGCTAACAGCACCGGTATCTGGGACATCCAGGAAACCGTGCGCAAGACCTACGTCTTGATTTTCTGATCCTCTGATCACCCGAAACCTGCCAATAACAACGCCATACAGGACTCGAATCATGATCCGCTTGCCCTACGCAGCCTTGTTGCTTGCACCCTTGACCCTGGCCGCCACCTTCAGCCAGGCGGCCGAGACCGTGAAGGTCTACAACTGGTCGGACTACATCGCGCCGGACACGATGAAAAACTTCCAGAAAGAAACCGCCATCGGTTTCAGCTACGACGTCTACGACAGCAACGAAACCCTGGATGGCAAGCTGATGACAGGCCAGTCCGGGTATGACGTGGTGTTTCCCTCCAACCACTTCATGGCACGGCAGATTGCCGGCGGGGCGTTGAAGAAACTCGACAAGAGCCAGTTGCCGAACTGGCAGAACCTCAATCCGGTGCTGCTCAAGGCCTTGCAGACCAACGATCCGGGCAACGAGCATGGCTTCCCGTACCTGTGGGGCAGCACGGGGATTGGCTACAACGTGGCCAAGGTCAAGGCGGTACTGGGGGACAACGCCCCCGTGGACTCCTGGGACCTGATCTTCAAACCGGAGAACATGCAGAAACTGCAGAAATGCGGCGTGGCGATTCTCGACAACGGCCCTGAGTTGTTACCGGCGGCCTTGAATTACCTCGGCCTGCCGCACCACAGCACGGACCCGGCGGACTACAAGAAAGCTGAAGCCCTGCTGATGAAAGTGCGGCCATACGTCAGCTACTTCCATTCATCCAAGTACACCAGCGACCTGGCCAACGGCGATATCTGCGTTGCGGTGGGCTTCTCCGGCGACATCCTGCAAGCGGAAAGCCGCGCCAAAGAGGCCAACAACGGCGTCGAAATCGGCTACGCCATTCCCAGGGAAGGCGCGGCGATCTGGTTCGACATGGTGGCAATGCCGGCAGACGCGCCGGACGAGAAGGCCGGCTACGCTTTCATGAACTACCTGCTGCGCCCGGACGTGATGGCCAGCATCAGCAATCACGTGCATTACGCCAATGGCAACCAGGCCGCCGACAGCCTGGTCGACCCGGCGATCAAGAACGACACCAAGGTCTACCCAAGCCCGGAAATGATGGGCAAGTTGTTTGCCCTGGAAGCCATGCCGCTGAATATCGACCGGATTCGTACGCGCTTGTGGAACAAGATCCGAACCGGCAGTTGAGTGGAGTCAATCCTCCTTGCGGATGGTGGCCACATCATCCGCCTTGACCTTGACCTTGACCTTGACCTTCGACGCGGAGATGCGCTGAAGGCTTATCGAACTGGCGGGGTTATTTCGAATGGGTATTAAAAACTGTCAATACTGACAGTGTCTTGATCCTGAGTGAGGTCCACATAATGCGCTTTCCATCCAGCAAAGCGGAGAGCGATTATGGACCCTCACATGGGAGAAGTTGGCAGCGACACTCTGGATCAATTGAAGAGTAATGTCAGGGTGCTGCTCAAAGCATGGGCAGATCAATTCACGGGGATGCCCATTCGGACGCTCAACGTCGAATTACGTGGCTCAAATCGCGGGAAGTGGAAGATTACAATCAGCCTGGGTAGTGCCAAAAACACCATGGAGTTCGACAAACTGGTAAAAGAATTTTATGACCGGGCAACTATTGCTGGCCTTGCTCGTGCTACCGACCCAGTTCTCTCCGCACAGCAGCTAAAGAATATGGCCTATCACTATGGAAAAGAGACCTTTGATAGCGATGACCCCTACAAAGAGATACCTGCTATGTCTTCTTACTCCCCGCCCACGGCCAGAAGTACAGGAGCGGACGAAGATGTCGCTGCCCTCGTGCTGGACGATGGCAGTGGCGGGATAGATCTAAACGCACTGGAATTCAAACGGATCATGCGGGAAGATTTCAGTAGCTTCGATCGCTGCGTCGAATGCAGTGGGAAAGTGGCAAAGGTCCAGATTACAAAAATCTAGTGGGCGGCCGGCAGTCCGACACGCCCACACTCATCAGTGGCGGCTTTCAAGTTACCGCTCAATCCTCCTTGCGGATGGTGGCCACATCATCCGCCTTGACCTTGACCTTCGCCCCGGAGATGTCCCGGAACTCGACGAAGCCCGTATCGTCGCTGGTCTCGGGCATGTCCTCGGTGAGGTACTGGGTGCCGTTCTGCAGGGTCACTACCGTCGGGGTCGAGCAGCCTGCCAGCGCCAGCAGGGCGGTGATGACCAGGGGCACGCTGAGTGTGCGGATGTTCATGTCGTAATCTCTCATTGCCTGAATATCGTCTGACTGATTGGTCCTGAGTTATTCAGGAAAGTTCGCTTACCCCCTGAAAACGCAGGTGAACCCGCCATTGATCCCTTTGCGGTTGCCAGCCTGGCGTGAAAGCTGGTATCTGTATGCATAACCAGTATTCAATTCGCCATGGCCCTTTCTACTTGTGACCGCCAATCCGCTCGAAGATCCGTTCTACTACCTGAATAACTTCCGGCAGGTACTTGCCTGGCTGGAGCAGCGCTATGCCGACGTGCTGAGCCCGCAGGAACAAGCCTTCATCAACAGTTTTGCCGAGCTGCCCCGTGCGTCCCAGGCGCTGCTGGTGCGGATGGTCATGCGCAAGGGCGAGCATTTTCGCCTGGGCAAGCTGCAGTACGCGGAAATCGGCGATCCGGCGCTGGCGATCGAGCCCTTGCTGGCGCTGGGGTGGGTCGACGAACAGGCGCCATTGAGCCTCGACCAGCTATTCGACGTGTTGCTCAAGGCGGAAATTCTCGCCTGTTTCGGCACCGCCATCGAGCAGCCCAAGGCGAAGAAAAGCCAATGGCTGGAAGACCTGCGCTTGCGCCTGGACCCACCGCAGGCGCTGAAAGCCTGGTACCCGGGACTGGACGATCGGCTGTTCAGCCTGACGATCATGGCGCTGTGCGATCGCCTGCGGCTGATGTTCTTCGGCAATCTCTATCAGGATTGGTCGGAGTTCGTGCTGGCTGATCTCGGTATCTTCACCTACGAAAAGGTCGAGATCTGCAGCGAGTCCCGGGGCTTGCGCAGCCGGGATGACGTCGACGCGTTTCTCTATCTGCATCAATGCCAGCAGGCTTTCGAGGCAGGCGAAGCGCTGGAGGAGGTGGTGGCGCAAATCATCGCGCTGGACACCGCCAACCCCTGGCTGGAGCGGCGTCGCGGCAAACTGCTGTTCCAGTTGGGTCAGCATTGTGAGCGGGTGGCCGATTGGCCTGCGGCGCTCGGCCTCTACCGGCAGAGTGCCTACCCCGGTGCCCGGGGGCGGTTGATCCGGGTGCTGGAGCGCTGCGCCGAGTATGAGCTGGCGCTGCAGTTGGCCACCGAGGCCGAGCAGGCGCCCCAGAGCGCTGCCGAGTTGCAGCAACTGGCGCGGGTTTTGCCCCGTTTGCGGCGCAAGCTCGGCGGGCCGCCGACCCCACGGCCCAAGGCCCGGCAAATGGAGCGCCTGGACCTCGACCTGCTGCGGGCCGACCCGGCACTGTCGGTGGAGTTTCATGTGCAGGCCCACCTTCATCAACCGGACGCTCCGGTGCATTACGTCGAGAACAGCCTGATCAACTCGCTGTTCGGCCTGTTGTGCTGGCCGGCGATCTTCGCGCCGTTGCCCGGGGCCTTTTTCCACCCGTTCCAGCGCGGGCCGGTGGACCTGTTGAGCGAGGATTTCCAGAGCCGACGCAGCGAACTGTTCCAGGCCTGTCTGGCGGAGCTGGACGATGGCCGCTACCGCGACACAATGCGCCAGCGCTTTCGCGACAAGGCTGGGGTGCAGTCGCCTTTCGTGTTCTGGGGCGTATTGACCGAAGAACTGCTGGAACAGGGGTTGCTTTGCCTGCCCGCCGAACACCTCAAACACTGGTTCGAGCGCCTGCTGCTGGACATCAAGGCCAATCGCGCCGGGATGCCCGACCTGATCCAGTTCTGGCCCGAGCAACGCCGCTACCGGATGATCGAGGTCAAGGGCCCGGGCGACCGGCTGCAGGACAACCAATTGCGCTGGCTGGAGTTCTGCCAGGAGCACCAGATGCCGATTGCCGTGTGCTATGTGCAGTGGGCGGAACCCGCCGCGTGACGTACCGCATCGCTGTGCGGGCGCTCTGTGAGTTCACCGCCAAGGCCGGCGACCTCGACCTGCGGTTCACCCCATCGCCCACCGCCCTGGAGGGTATTGCCGGGCATCGCACGGTGGCTTCACGGCGCAGCGCCAGCTACCAGAACGAAGTGCCCTTGCAGGGTGAATACCGGGAGCTGACGGTCAAGGGCAGGGCGGATGGCTACGACCCCGAGCAAAACCGCCTGGAGGAAATCAAGACCTACCGTGGCGACCTGCAACGGATGCCGGCCAACCACCGTCACCTGCACTGGGCCCAGGCGAAGATCTACGGCGCCTTGCTGTGCCAGACCCTGCAATTGCCGGCGGTCAATCTGGCGTTGGTGTACTTCGACATTGTCAGTGAAAAGGAAACCAGCCTGGTCGAGAGCTGGAGTGCCGAAGACCTGCAGGTGTTTTTCCAGCAGCAATGTGAGCGGTTCCTGCACTGGGCCGAGCAGGAAATGGCCCACCGCACGGCGCGTGATCAGGCGGCGCAGGGCTTGCGTTTCCCGCACCCGGACTTTCGCCCCGGTCAGCGGCACCTGGCGGAATCGGTGTTCAAGGCGGTCAGCACCGGGCGCTGCCTGATGGCGCAGGCCACCACCGGCATCGGCAAAACCCTCGGCACCCTGTTCCCGATGCTCAAGGCCCTGGCGCCGCAGCAACTGGACAAGCTGTGGTTTCTCACCGCCAAGACTCCGGGGCGCAAATTGGCCCTGGACGCCGCCCAGGTGCTGGTCGACAGCGCCGAAACGCTGCCATTGCGGGTGTTGGAAATGGTTGCCCGGGACAAAAGCTGCGAGCACCTGGACAAGGCCTGCCATGGCGAATCCTGTCCATTGGCCAAGGGCTTTTACGACCGCTTGCCCGCTGCGCGCCAGGCCGCCAGCCAGGTGACGCTGTTGAATCAGGCGGCGCTGCGCGAGATTGCTCTGGCGCATCAGATCTGCCCGTACTACCTGAGCCAGGAAATGGCGCGCTGGGCCGACCTGGTGGTCGCCGACTATAACTATTACTTCGATTTCAGTGCGCTGCTGTTCGGCCTCGGCCAGGCCAACCAGTGGAAGGTTGCGGTGCTGGTGGATGAGGCGCACAACCTGGTGGAGCGCGGCCGGCAGATGTACAGCGCGAGCCTCGATCAGGGCAGTTTCAATGCCATGCGCAAGCTGGCGCCCGAGGCGTTGAAGAAAAGCCTGCAACGGCTCAACCGAGAATGGAACGCGGTGCACAAGGAGCAGGTCGCAGCCTATCAGGCCTACCCCAAGCCACCGGACAAGCTGCTACAGGCCTTGTCGCTGTGCACCGCAGCCATTGGTGACTACCTCAATGACCATCCCCAGGGCCTGGACGGCGAGGTGCAACGCTTCTATTTCGACGCGCTGCAGTTCAACCGGGTCGCCGAATTATTTGACCAGCAGTTCCTATTCGACATCAGCAAGCGTGAGCTCAAGAGCAATCGCAGCCTGTCGCAGCTGTGCCTGCGCAATGTGGTGCCGGCCGGTTTCATCCGTCCACGGCTGACCGCGGCGCGCAGCGTGGTGATGTTTTCCGCGACCCTCAACCCACAGCGCTATTACGCCGACCTGCTGGGGCTGCCGGCGGACACGGTGTGGATCGACGTCGAATCGCCGTTTCGCGCCGAGCAACTCAAGGTGCAGGTGGTCAGCCAGATTTCCACGCGGTTCGTCCATCGCCAGGCGTCGCTGGCGCCGATCGTCGAGTTGATGGCGCGCCAGTTCGAAGCGCAGGCGGGTAACTACCTGGCGTTTTTCAGCAGCTTCGATTACCTGCAACAGGTGGCGCAGCTGTTCGTCCAGCGCTACCCGCACATCACTCTGTGGTCGCAGTCGCGGGGCATGGACGAAGGCAGCCGCCAGGGGTTTCTTGATCAGTTCACCGAGTCCAGCCAGGGCATAGGTTTTGCGGTGCTCGGCGGGGCGTTTGGCGAAGGCATCGATCTGCCAGGGGCGCGGCTGATCGGCGCGTTTATCGCGACCCTCGGGCTGGCGCAATTGAACCCGGTCAATGAACAGCTCAAGCAGCGCATGGCGACGATGTTCGGCGCCGGCTATGACTACACCTATCTGTATCCGGGTATGCAAAAGGTCGTGCAGGCGGCCGGTAGGGTGATCCGCACCCAACAGGACCAGGGCGTGGTGATGTTAATCGATGACCGCTTTGCCGAGCCGAAGGTGCAGCGGTTGTTGCCGGGGTGGTGGTCGGTGGGTGTTGGTTAGGGTAAACCCTGTAGACCGCTCATCTGCAGGGCCCTGTAGGAGCTGGCAAGCCAGCTCCTACGGGTTGCTGCCATCAGCCCAGCATCTCCTTCAACCGATACCACGCCATCCCCAACGCCAGCAGCGGCGTACGCAACGCGCGGCCGCCGGGGAACGTCAGGTGCGGCACGGCGCTGAACACATCCAGGCCCTGGCTGTGGCCGGCGTGAATCGCCTCGCCGAGCAGGCGCGCGCACCAGTGGGTGACGTTCAGGCCGTGGCCGGAATAACCCTGGGCGTAATAGACATTGGGGTGCGCCTGCAGTCGACCGACCTGGGGGAAACGGTTGGCGGAAATGCCGATCCGGCCGCCCCATTGGTAGTCGATCCGGATATTGGCCAACTGCGGGAACACCTTGAGCATCTGCGGACGCATGTACGCCGCGATATCCGCCGGATCGCGCCCGGAATAGTGGCAGGCGCCGCCGAACAGCAAGCGCCGATCCGCCGAGAGCCGGTAATAATCGAGCCCGACTTTCTGGTCACACAACGCCAGGTTCTGCGGGATCAACTCATCGGCCTGCTGCTGCGTCAGCGGTTCGGTGGCGATGATGTAACTGCCGGCGGGCAACACCTTGCCGCTGAGTTTCGGCTCCAGTTCTTCCAGATGCGCGTTGCAGGCCAGCACCAGATGCCCGGCGCGCACCGTGCCAGTGGCACAACGCACCTGCACCGTGCTGCCATGGACAATCTCCAGCACCGGGCTCTGCTCGAAGATCCGCACGCCCAGCGCCTCGGCGACCTGCGCCTCACCCAACACCAGGTTGAGCGGGTGCAGATGTCCTGAGCCCATGTCCACCAGGCCGCCGGCATACACCGACGAATTCACCACCTGGCGCATATCCTGCGGGCCTATCAGGCGGGTTTCATGGGCATAGCCCTGAGCCCGCAGGCTGTCCTGCTCCTCCTTGAAGGCGGCAAACTGCGCCGGGGTGTTGGCCAGTTCGCAGAAGCCCCAGCGCAAGTCGCAATCGATGTCGTGGGCATTGATACGGTCGGCCACCACCTGCACCGACTCGATGCCGGCGCGTTCCAGATAACGCACGCCCTCGTCACCGACATAGCGGCTGAAGCCCGAGACGTCATGGCCAATGCCGCGAATCAACTGCCCGCCGTTGCGCCCGCTGGCGCCCCAGCCGATGCGCCGGGCTTCCAGGAGAATCACCGAAAGCCCGCGCTGGGCCAGTTCGATGGCGGTGTTGACCCCGGTAAAACCGCCGCCAATCACGCAGACATCAGCATCGAGTTCGCCGGTCAGCGACGGACGCTGCTGCAGGCCGTTGGCGGTTGCGGCGTAGTAGGAGCGCGCGTGCTCCTGGGCCGGATTGAGTTGGGTCAACTGGTTCATTTGTTGGACTTCACTTTGCTCCAGGAACGGGTCATCAGGCGCATGATCTCCGGCGTCGGGGTGGTCGAGATGTAGAGTTTGTCGAGCACGGCCTGGGGCGGATAGACCTCGGGATTGTTCACCAGCTCCTGATCCATGAACGGCTTGGCCGCCGGGTTCGGGTTGGCGTAGCCGACCGTGGCGCTGACCTTGGCGATCACCTCGGGTTCGAGCAGGTAGTTGATGAATTCATAGGCTTGCTGCGGGTTGCCGGCGTCGGCCGGGACGGCCAGCAGGTCGAACCACAGGTTGCTGCCTTCCTTGGGAATCGCGTAGGCGATATTGACGCCGTTCCCGGCTTCCTTGGCCCGGTTGGCGGCCTGGAACACATCGCCCGAGTAACCGAAGGCGATGCAGATATCACCGTTGGCCAGGTCCGAAACGTACTTGGAGGAGTGGAAGTAGGTGATGTACGGGCGGATGGTCAGCAGCTTGGCTTCGGCTTTCTTGTAGTCTTCGACTTTCTCGCTGCGCGGGTCCATGCCCATGTAGTTGAGGATCGCCGGGTAGACCTCGTCGGCCGAGTCCATCATCGACACGCCGCACTGGCTGAGTTTTTTCAGGTTCTCCGGCTCGAACATCACCGCCCATGAGTCGATATGGTCGACCCCCAGCACTTGCTTGATCTTGTCGACGTTGTAGCCGATGCCGTTGGTGCCCCACAGGTACGGCACCGAGTGCGCATTGCCCGGGTCGTTTTTCTCCAGCAGGGTCAGCAGTTTCGGGTCGAGGTTCTTCCAGTTCGGCAGCTGTTCGCGGTCGAGCTTGAGGAACGCCCCGGCCTTCACCTGGCGCGCGAGGAAATGGTTGGAAGGCACCACCACGTCATAGCCGGTGCGGCCGGCGAGCAGCTTGCCTTCCAGGGTTTCGTTGGAGTCGAACACGTCATAGACCACCTTGACCCCGGTTTTCGCGGTGAAGTCGGCGAGGGTGGTTTCGCCGATGTAGTCGGTCCAGTTGTACACGCTGACACTGGGCTGGGCCTGGGCCACTGCACTGCACAGCAGCGCGAGAGTGGCGGGAACCAGGGTTTTCAATAGACGCATAACGACACCTCTTGGAATTATGGGTGGGTCTGGGGTGTTCACCGAACCTGTAGGAGCTGGCTTGCCAGCGAAGATCGCAAGGGCGCCGAGCGTCTCCGGAAAGCACGCGTTATCGTTGACGTCCTTCGCTGCGATGCGGCGGCCCGACAAGCCAGCTCCTACGGGGATCGGGGTTGGCTTGGGTTAGACGCTGAGCATCAGGAACTCACGCTCCCACGAGCTGATCACCCGCTTGAAGTTTTCATGCTCGGCACGTTTCACCGCCACGTAGCCGCGCACGAACTTGCTGCCCAGGTAGCGTTCGATGGTTGCGCAGTCTTCCATGTGCGCCAGGGCGTCTTCGATGGTGATTGGCAGGCGCAGGTTGCGGCGTTCGTAGGCGCGGCCTTCGACGGCGGCGCTCGGTTCGATCTGTTCGACCATCCCCAGATAGCCACAGAGCAAACTGGCGGCGATGGCCAGGTAAGGGTTGGCGTCGGCGCCGGGCAGGCGGTTTTCCACGCGCATCGCTTCCGGGCTGGAGGTCGGTACGCGCAGGCCGACGGTGCGGTTTTCCATGCCCCATTCGACGTTGACCGGGGCCGAGGTGTCCGGCAGGAAGCGGCGGAACGAGTTGACGTTGGGGGCGAACATCGGCAGCAATTTCGGAATGTACTTCTGCAAGCCGCCGATGTGGTGCAGGAACAGCTCGCTCATGCTGCCGTCATCATTGGCGAAGATCGGCTTGCCGGTGACGATGTCCACCACGCTCTGGTGCAGGTGCATGGCGCTGCCCGGCTCATCGCCAATCGGCTTGGCCATGAAGGTCGCGGCGACGTTGTGCTTGAGCGCCGCTTCGCGCAGGGTGCGCTTGAACACGGTGATCTGGTCGGCGAGGTCGAGGGCGTCGCCGTGACGGAAGTTGATTTCCATCTGCGCCGGGCCGTCTTCGTGGATCAGCGTGTCGAGGTCCAGGCCCTGGGCTTCGCACCAGTCGTAGACGTCTTCGAACAGCGGGTCGAATTCGTTGGCGGCGTCGATGGAAAACGACTGCCGACCACTTTCCGCACGCCCCGAACGGCCCAGCGGCGCCTTGAGTGGCAAGTCCGGGTCTTCACAGCGCTGGGTCAGGTAGAACTCCATTTCCGGCGCGACAATCGGCTGCCAGCCCTTGTCGGTGTACAGTTGCAGGACTTTCTTCAGCACGTTGCGCGGCGACAGCTCGATCGGGTTGCCGAACTTGTCGAAGGTGTCGTGGATCACGATGGCGGTCGGCTCGATCGCCCAAGGGATCACGTACACCGAGTCGGCTACCGGCTTGCAGACCATGTCGATGTCGGCCGGATCGAGCAGGTCGTAGTAGATGTCGTCGTCGACAAAATCCCCGGTTACCGTTTGCAACAGCACACTTTCCGGCAGGCGCATGCCTCGCTCATGCAGGAACTTGTTGGTGGGCGCTATCTTGCCGCGAGCGATACCGGTCAGGTCACTGACCACGCATTCGACTTCGGTAATCTTGTGATCTTTCAGCCAGGTGGAGAGCTGATCGAAAGGGGCGTTCATAAAGACCTCGTTATTGGTTTTATACCGCGCCAGGGTCCGGCAGGCTTTGCACAGAGGCTTCCCCTGAAGCGCGTTGAGGTCTATCTTGGGCGACAGTTATGGTCCTTATCTATCCACTTTCCGCAGCCGCAAAGCGCACCAAAAGAGTGCGCGGACTTTCTCATGACAGCGCCAAACCCGTTGCACGTGCAGGCTTTCACCACCGCCGATGTCGCCGACCAGATCCGTGCCACCCCTGGCTGGGTCCAACATTACCAGCAGATGTCGCCGGGGCATTTTGCCGGCCGGGTGCGCTATCTCGACCTGCAGGGAGTGGAAATCTACGAGGAGTGCATGAACACCCGGGTCGAGCAGAATTTCAGCGCGCCGCCGGGGGCGCTGGCGTTCTGTTTTGATCGCAGTGACAACGCGCTGTATGTGTTGAATGGCGAAAGCCGCAACATCTGGATCACCCCGGAGAACTACCAGGAAGTGGCCGTGGTGTTCGGTCCCGAGTTTGTGCAGCGCCATGGATTGTCCAGCGAACGCCTGGAAGGATTGTTCCTGGCGCCGCTCAATTGCCAGCAGAACGCACTGTTCAGTCGTTGGCTCAGCGGCACCCTGACCCGACTCTCAGAGACCCTCGACCCGCCCAGCCGCGAAGTCCTCACCGAGCAATTGCTGGACGACTGCCTGTTCATCCTCGACAACGCCTGCGTGCGTCTCGACCCGGGCGCGTTGCAGCGTCGCGCCGGGGAGCGGGTGATCATGCAGCGGGTCGGCGAGTGGGCGGCCGACACCCCGGAAGAAAACCTCAACCTGCTGGAACTGGCCAGTGTCGCCGGGGTGTCCCTGCGTCAGTTGCAGCACGCCTTCAAGACGTTCACCGGCATGGCTCCGACTCAATGGCTGCGCCTGCGCCGCCTCAACAGCGCGCGCCGCGATTTGCTCAGCCGCGACCCCGAGCAGACCACCGTCGCCGAAGTAGCGATGCACTGGTCGTTCTGGCATCTGGGGCGTTTTTCCAGCAGCTACCGAGCGTTGTTCCAGGAACTGCCCAGCGACACCCTCAAGCGCGCGCCGGTGGTGCAGGTCGCGGGAAGGGGGCGTCGTTAGAAAGTCGGCGGAGTAATCACCCAGATCACCACGGCATCCACCTCGCCCGGGTTGCCGTAGCGGTGCGGCTGCTGGCTGGGGAAGCTGAAGCTGTCGCCTTCGCTGAGCTGGAAATGCCGCTCGCCCACCCACAGCTCGAAGGTACCGGACAGCAGATAGCCGGCTTCATCGCCTTCGTGGCTGTAGCTTTGCTGGCTGTAGGTGCCGGGCGGGAAGCGCGAGTGGAGCATTTCCAGTTGGCGGTTGGGTTGCGGGGTGAGCAACTGGTCGACGATGCCGTCTTCGTAATGCACGCTCAGGCGGCTGTTCTTGCGCACCACCACGCCGTCGTCTTCGGGGGCGGTATTGGCTTCGCTGGCGAAGAACCACTGAATGGTCACGCCCAGGCTGCGGGCGATATTGAACAGCGCCGGGATCGACGGGTAGGCGAGGTTGCGCTCCAGCTGGCTGATGTAGCCGGCGGTCAATTCACTCAGCTGCGCCAACTGCGCCAGGGTCATGCCCCGACGCTTGCGCAGGCCACGGATGCGGGTGCCGAGGAAGTGCGGTGAGGCGCTGTCGAGTTGGGTCGTGGTGGTGTTGCTCATGCTGGATTCCGTACCGGAGGCTACGCTGCGCGAAAACCTGTAGGAGCGAGCTTGCTCGCGATGGCGGTTGTACAGCCAACTGAGATGTTGACTGCACTGGCCTCATCGCTGGCAAGCCAGCTCCCACAGTGTTTTGTAATGAACACAAATCCTGTGAACAACCCAAAACCCCTGTAGGAGCAGCCCGGGCGGCGTTCCGCTGCTCGCGATGGCGGTTGTCCAGCCAACAGAAATATTGACTGTACTGGCCTCATCGCTGGCAGGCCAGCTCCCACAGGTTTGTGTGGTTGCGCAGGACTGGAGGTGAACCCACAAAGCCCCGGAGTATAAACAGCCTCAAAGCTCCCAGGCGACTTTCAGTCCTTCATAAATCGCTTCTTCAGCCGTGCGCGGGGCCAGGCAGTCGCCGATCCGGCGGATTTCCACCAGGTCTTGCACCTCGGCGCCGAGGCTGTCGACCGGCTGATGCCCCTGGCACAGCACCAGAGTGTCGATGTTTTCCAGCAGCATCGGCTCGCCGCTGGCGGTGTGTTGCAGGTACACCGTGTTGTCGTCGCAGCCGTATAGCCGGGCGTAGGGGGTGATCGGCACGCCTAGTTTGTGCAGCTCGCCAGCCAGGTGATCGCGCACGTACAGCGGCAGGTTTTCCCCGCAATGGGTGCCGTTGACCGCCAGTTGCACCTGATGCCCTGCGCGCACCAGGCGTTCGGCGATGCCGGGGCCGATCCAGTCGCAACGCCAGTCGACCACCACCACCGAGCGACCGACCTGCACCTCATCGCGCAGCACCTGCCAGGCATCCACCACCTGCAATTCTCCGCCGCGTTCGAAAGGCGGCCAATAGGGCTGGGCGCCAGTGGCGATGATCAGCACATCGGGTTTCTGCTGCTCCACCAGCGCCCGCTCGACCCGGGTGTTGTGCACCACACGCACCCCGGCCAATTCCATCTCACGCTGCAGGTTGGTACTGGCGCCGCCAAATTCAGCCCGGCGTGGCAGCAGTTGCGCCAACAGCACCTGGCCGCCCAGTTGCGCGCTGGCTTCATATAGCGTCACCTCATGCCCACGCTGGGCAGCAACGGCAGCGGCTTTCATCCCCGCCGGACCACCGCCGGCAATCATCACCCGCTTGCGTCGTTGCGCCGGCTGACGCTGCGCGTAGATCAACTCGCGGCCGGTTTCCGGGTGCTGGATGCAGGAGATCGGCAGGCCCTTGTGGAAGTGGCCGATGCACGCCTGATTGCAGGCGATGCAGGCGCGCACGTCTTCGGCGCGGCCGGCGTCGGTCTTGTTCGGCATCTGTGGATCGCAGATCAGCGCGCGGGTCATGCCACACACGTCGGCCTGACCACGGGCGAGGATCAACTTGGCTTCCTGGGGCTGGTTGATGCGGCCGGTGACGAACAGTGGAATCGACAAACTCGCCTTGAAGGTTCCGGCTTCCCGGGCCAGGTACGCCGCTTCGATGGCCATCGGCGGCACGATGTGCACCGCGCCCCCCAACGATGCCGAGGTGCCGGCGACGATGTGCACGTAATCCAGTTCACCCTGCAGCGCTTGCACGGCGAGCAACGATTCGTCTTCGGTCAGGCCTTCGGGATCGCGCTCGTCGGCGGAAATCCGCAGGCCGATGATGAACTGTTCGTCAGTGTTGGCCCGCACGCAGGCGATCACCTCCCGCAGGAAACGCAGGCGCTGTTCGAGGTCGCCGTTGTAGCCATCGGTGCGCCGATTGACCCGTGGATTGATGAATTGCGCCGGCAGGTAGCCGTGGCTGGCAACCACCTCGACGCCATCGATCCCGGCCTCATGCAGACGCCGGGCTGCAGCGCCGTAACCGGCAACGATCTCATCGATCATCTCTTGGTCGAGCGCACGCGGCATCACCCGGAAACGCTCGTTGGGCACCGCCGACGGCGAGAAGGCCACCGCCAGCAGCCCATCGCTGGACTCCATGATTTCCCGACCGGGATGGAAAATCTGCGACAGCACCACGGTGCCGTGGGCATGGCAGGTCTCGGCCAATGCTCGATAACCGGTAATGCACGCATCGTCGGTGGCCATCAGCACATGGGAGGTGTAGCGCGCACTGTCATGCACCCCGGCCACCTGCAACACAATCAACCCGACACCACCCTCGGCACGTGCCCGGTGATAGGCGATCAGTTGCTCGTTGACCAGGTTGTCGGTGGGCATCGAGGTGTCGTGCCCGCTGGACATGATCCGGTTTTTCAGGCGCTTGCCACGGATCTGCAGCGGTTCGAACAGGTGAGCGAAAGCGGTGGACGACATGGGAATACTCCAGTCAGGCAGGCGTTTCCTCCTGTAGGAGCGAGCCTGCTCGCGATGAACTTACAGACGACGCGTTTAACCAGGCAGCACGCGTAATCGTTAACGTTCATCGCGAGCAAGCTCGCACCCACAAAAAGCAGAAGCATCAGCCGCAGACATCAGGTTGTTGTTATTTTCGCCTATAGAAATTTACTGCCAGTAAAAAATCAACCTATTTATTTACTAGTATGACCATTTCTCGCATGCAGGAAGTTTCTGATAAGCGCGTAGTCCTTGTCTGGATCGCAGGGTAAGGGGATGCCGTCATGGCATTTCATGTTCAAACTCCCGGCCGTTTCGAACTTCCCCTTTCAGGTTGCCGGAGTGGGCCTTTGTCCCATTCAAGTCACCCTGACCACTGCATGGACACCTGCGGACTCAAGGACTGATATGAACGATACCCACCACCGTACGGACACCCTGAACCCGTTCAAGACGGTCATCTGCGGCAAACAAATCAAGCACTGGATAGAGTTTCAACTGCTGGACGAATTGGGCGAGCCCCTGGCGAATGTTCCTTACCGCGCGGTGAACGAAGCCACTTGTGTGGGGCTTGCGAAAGAGTCGACAGGGCGCAGCGATGCGCAAGGCGTGATTCGAATCGAGGGCCTGTTCCCGATTCCGCTGACCTTGCTATTGGAGGCCAACCCACTGGCCGAACTGCTGCAAGGCCGCCGCCTGCGTGCCGTGCGTCCGGAGCCGGATCGGCCCAACATGAGTCATCGATTCCCTATGCATCAAGCGCAACGCCCGGGGTTTTCGCCCCTGGAAGCGCAGGCCAGCGCTGCCGGGCAGGCGTATCACTACCTGCGGATCGGTCAGGTCTGCGATGGATTGCCGGAGTTCGACCCGCCTCTGACCGACCCTGCGCAGTTGCCGGGCTACCATTTTCCCGACCCAGGCTTCAGTGGTTTTACCGTCGATTACGAAGGCCTGGATCGTCGTCATTTGCTGGAGCTGTGTCCGCTGCGCGCCTGGTCATTGACCTTGCACCACCAACCGAATTACAGCCTGGTCAACGCCTATAACCTGGCATTGATGAGCATTCTGGCCTACAGCACCATGGAGCGAGACAGTCTCGGCTCGGCCGAGGAATTCTTCCTGCAGCAGTGCCTTGATCTGTCGCGCACGCCACGGGTCTGGGATAACGGCCAGAACCTGCTGTGTATCGTCACCGATGTACCGTTCAATCAGCGCTACACCAGAGGGTTGATGCTCGACACGAAAAAGGCGGTGCCGCCCGAGGGGGATACCCAGCTGTTTTATGCCATCAGCGCCACCCAGGTGCTGGTGGCCTGGCGCGGCACGGAAATGGATGGCTTCGCCGATCTGAAAACCGACGCAACCTTCCGCCCGGTCCAGCCGCAAGTAGAGAGTTTGTGCGAGCCCAAGGCGCGCTGTGCCGATCTGACGCCCGAAGGCAGTGTGCACCTGGGTTTTCGCGACGCGTTTGATTTGGCAAATAGGATTTATGCCAGGGATCTGGCTGAAATAATTCACTCTGAGTCATTCAATAAAGACCTGTTCATTTGCGGCCACAGTCTCGGCGGCGCCCTAGGTTTGGTCCATGCGGCCGCTTTGAAAGCGCGAAACCCGCTTCTATACACCTACGGCATGCCCCGCACCTTCACCCTCAAGGCCGTCCAGGGACTGAGCGAGATCGTGCATTTTCGTCATGTCAACGACATCGACCCGATCCCCAGCGTGCCGCCCGAAGCGGCGCTGGACAACCATCTGTACGACCTCTACGGCCCCCTCGGTACGACCCTGGGGTTCGGCTGGTCGCTGCTGCAACTGCTCGCCAGCCAGGTCTTCAAACATGGCGACCCCTTCTGTCATCACGGTGAAATCGCCATGTTTTTCCGCGCCGAACAGCACATGAGCGAGCAGGGCTCGCGCTACCCGGCCTACCGCAACAAGGAAGGACTCGGGGCGCCGTACTACACCACCGTCACCCGGCGCCTCATGGAAAAAACCAAGCTGTACCTGGTGCCCAGCCTCAGCCCCGACGAAGACCAGCAGGCAGAACAATCCCAGCAACGCTTGACCCGCTCACTGACCGCCGAGAGTCGGGCGACCTTTTTTCCGCCTTTCGCCAACCCCAGGGCAGGGCGGATCCTGGGGATCGGCAAGCACCTGATGAACGACTACCAGCCGTACATTCATGGTCAGCTGCTCGAGGCGCTCAACCCGGCGCGTACGCCTTTGCTGGAGCGCCAACGGACCCGGCAGAAATTCGAAAAAGAGACCGCCGAATGGTACGCCCACCTGGTCGACGACGAGCGGGCACGCAACCAGGTGTTCCTTGAATTGCAGGGCATGGTCAGTGCGACCCTGCGCAGCACCCTTCTGGTCGACGGCGGCGCCCAGGCCCTGCAACGTTTCGATGCGGTCGCAGATCCCCGGGACAGCTACGAACGTACCTACAGCTGAATGTGCAGCGCTCACAAGGACCTGACCATGATCAAGAAAATGCCTATTGCGCTGCTCGGCCTGCTCGTCAGCCTGGGCGGTTGCGCCAAGGATCGAAGCCTGTCGCCACCGGCTGACAGCGAGCAGATGACCATCACCGTCAAAGTGCCCGAGGCGCTTGAGGCGGAAACCCTGAACGCGATGTATCGCTCGGCGGTATGCAAGTACATCACCCATGGCGCGAGCGGCCAGCGCGTAGAGCTGGAGGGTTATCACGGCATCGATGTGCAGTTGCAGCGAGTGGGACTAAGCGATTTGTTCCAGGTCAAGCTGCCGATGGATGGTGGCGGTGCCTGTCAATGGCATTTGAGCAATGTAATGTTCGGTGTCGCCTATGCCGATCCCGGCCGATTTGGTGAGAACGTGAGATATGGAGCGGGAGGGGGCGTGGTGGTGATGTTTGACCATAACCGACCCTCTAGAAGTGGTGGGCACACTTTCAGAACGGAGGGCAATTTACGTATAAAGAAGCACTATTACCCGTGGGTTAAAGAAAGCTTTCTGGGCGGGTACCGGAAACGGGTCAGCCTGGCAGGTGCGGGAGATATCTACTTGATGTACGAAGCCCTGCAGGCCCGACAGGTGTATTTCGAACCCATCCTGCACTCCGATTTCCTGGTCACCTCCGTCGAACCCAAGGAAAAGAAAAAAGGCAACTACACCCGCTTCACCTATCCCGACGGCAGCGTCGTCTCGGATGGACGTGCAGAACCCAATTTCCGCAAGCTCGAAGCCATTCGCCTGGCCGCCGAAGGGAAACAGTGAGCACTCCAAGGAACTGACCATGATCAAGAAAATGCCTATTGCGCTGCTCGGCGTGCTCATCAGCCTGGGCGGTTGCGCCAAGGATCGAAGCCTGTCGCCACCGGCTGACAGCGAGCAGATGACCATCACCGTCAAAGTGCCCGAGGCGCTTGAGGCGGAAACCCTGAACGCGATGTATCGCTCGGCGGTATGCAAGTACATCACCCATGGCGCGAGCGGCCAGCGCGTAGAGCTGGAGGGTTATCACGGCATCGATGTGCAGTTGCAGCGAGTGGGACTAAGTGATTTGTTCCAGGTCAAGCTGCCGATGGATGGTGGCGGTGCCTGTCAATGGCATTTGAGCAATGTGATATTCGGTGTCGCCTATGCCGATCCCGGCCGATTTGGTGAGAACGTGAGATATGGAGCGGGAGGGGGCGTGGTGGTGATGTTTGACCATAACCGACCCTCCATAAGTGGTGGTCACACGTTTAGAACGGAGGGCGATTTACGCATCAAGAAGGACTATTACCCGTGGGTTAAAGAAAGCTATTTGGGCGAGTACAGGAAACGGGTCAGCCTGGCAGGTGCGGGAGATATCTACTTGATGTACGAAGCCCTGCAGGCCAGACAGGTGTATTTCGAACCCATCCTGCACTCCGATTTTCTGGTCACCTCCGTGGGGCCAAAGGAAAAGAAAAAGGGCAACCACATCCGCTTCACCTATCCCGACGGAAGCGTGGTGTCGGATGGACGTGCAGAGCCCAATTTCCGCAAGCTCGAAGCCATTCGCCTGGCCGCCGAAGGTCGACAGTGAGCGAGTCAAGGACCCGACCATGATCAAAAAAATGCCCCTAGCACTGCTCGGCGTGCTCGTCAGCCTCAGCGGGTGCGCCAAGGATCGAAGCCTGTCGCCACCGGCTGACAGCGAGCAGATGACCATCGATCACAGCGAGGAACTGAAGGAGCGCTTCAACGCCTGGGCCAGCAAGTAAGCCCGCAAGGCTGGACGCGCCTGGCGTCCAGCCTTGCCGTTATCGATCGAGGCAAGGCTGAATCACCTGCCGCAGACCAAGGTTGTTTTGCGGCAATCCGAAAACCGCAGTGAGTGGCAAGCTATCCGCGGTTGCCGACGCCAGCACGAGCTTCAGCGTCTGGCCGGCTGAAGCATCGTCTGCCCAATAGGCCAACTCGTCGCGAGGAATACCGGTGGCGATGGCAAAAATGCTGCCGACCTGAAGCGCACCGCCGGCTGCCCACATACCGGCTACCCACTGATCGCTGAAAGCACGATCGCCCATCGTCAGCTTCAAGGGACCGTGAGCACTGGCATCCTTGCCCTCAAAGGCGTGGTAATCGAAACCCAGTGCACGCGGATCGATTTGCAGGGTGAGGCTGGCGCCACGAGTCTGCGGATGACAGCTGATTTGCAGGGTGGCGTGAACCTGATGATCACCATAAGCGCTGGTGCCAGGGGTGCGGGCGGTGAGCAGGGGATTGTCGGTATAAGGCTGCTCGAGCAGCCAGATGGGATGCTTCGCGCTGATGATGCCAGGCCTGTCGCTCGGCAAGTCTGCCGCGAAGGCGCACAGGCAGGTGGCTGTCAAAGCCGCCAGTGCGAGGGCCAGGGAAGCGCGTTTCGAGTCAGACATGTCGACGGTTTCCGAACATTGGGGGTGGCCACGATAGGCGCTTGATTGCGCTCGGTCGTGGCCAGTCCTGTAAGTTAATTTCTCTGCAGCGGGTCTTCGTAGCGACTGGACGAGCCTGTGCGTCCAGCCTTACTGTCTGCGCCTGCCGTTCAGACTGGGGAGCACCATGAATAACAATGCCACAGAGCAACACCTGCGCGAGGAACTGGCGGCCTGTTACCGCCTGATCGCGCACTTTCGCATGACCGACCTGATCTTCACCCATATCTCGGTGCGCCTGCCGGGGCCGGAGCATCACTTCCTGATCAACCCTTATGGCCTGATGTTCGACGAAATCACCGCGTCCAACCTGGTCAAGATCGACCTTCAAGGCCGCGCGGTGGAACCGTCGCCGTACCCGGTCAATCCCGCCGGTTTCGTGATTCACAGCGCGATCCATGGCGCCCGTGACGATGCCCAGTGCGTACTGCACACCCATACCAAGGCCGGTTGTGCGGTGGCGGCCTTGAAGTGTGGATTGCTGCCGGTGAACCAGATTTCCATGGAGTTCTACGGCCGTGTCGCCTATCACGACTATGAGGGCGTGGCGCTGGACATGAGCGAACAGCAACGGCTGGTCCAGGACCTGGGCGACAAGTCGGTGTTGATGCTGCGCAACCATGGGTTGCTGACGGTGGGCGAAACGGTGAGCCAGGCGTTCCTGCGCATGTATTACCTGGAAAAGGCCTGCGAGATTCAATTGGCGGCGCAGGCGGCCGGGGAATTGGTGCTGCCACCCCATGAGGTGTGCGCGCACACCGAGCGTCAGTTCAATGATCCGGGGCGGCCGCTGGAAGAAGGGCAGTTGAGTGATCCGGATGGCATGCAATTGGCCTGGGCGGCGATGTTGCGGCTGCTGGATCGGGTGGCGCCGGGGTATCGGGATTGAAGGGTGATTCTGGGTATTGTTGATGACCCTGTAGGAGCTGGCTTGCCAGCGAAAGCGTAAGCACATTCAACATCGATGTTGGCTGTCTGTCCGCCTTCGCTGGCAAGCCAGCTCCTACGGGGGATTTCGCTGGCACGCAGATTTTTTACCATCCACAAACCCCTCATCCTGCTGTACAGTCGTTCAGCTCGCCACCCTCATCGCGAGCACCACGATTACAACCAGGAGCGTGTCGCGGATGAATCAGGAAGCCCGTTTTTCTCGCATGGAGCCGGAGCTGCGCAAGGCCAAGCTGATCGAAGCGACGCTGGTGTGCCTGCAGCAACACGGCTTTCAGGGCGCGTCGATCCGCAAGATCTGCGCCGAGGCCGGGGTGTCGGTGGGGCTGATCAGCCATCACTACTCTGGCAAGGACGAACTGGTGGCCGAGGCCTATCGCTCGATCACCGCACGGGTCATGAGCCTGCTGCGCGAGGCCATGGCCGAGGCCGCGCCGAATGCCCGCGAGCGGCTGTCGGCGTTTTTTCGCGGCTCGTTTTCCGCCGAATTGCTCGATCCGCAACTGATCGACGCGTGGCTGGCGTTCTGGGGCGCGGTGAAAACCGCCGAGGCGATCAACCAGGCCCACGAACACTCCTACGGCGAATACCGCAGCATCCTGCGCAAGGTGCTCAGCGAGTTGGCCGAGGAAGAGGGCTGGGAGCAGTTCGACGCCGACCTCGCGGCCATTGGCCTGAGCGCCTTGCTCGATGGCCTGTGGCTGGAGTCCGGGCTCAACCCCGGAACCTTCAGCCCGGAGCAGGGCATCCAGATCTGCGAGGCCTGGGTCGACGGTCTGCAGGCCGGCGGCAGGAAGCGTTTCTGCCTGCCGATCGTTAGCTGTTGATCACTTGTTCAGCAATGGATAGGATCTAGCCCAGTACGCTTCACCCCTCTAATAAGAAACAGGCCTACGGCCACACGCAGGACACCAGGCGATGACTCCTCGGGTACTGATCGTCGATGACGATCCGCTGATTCGCGAACTGCTGCACGCCTACCTGTCCCAGGAAGGCTATGAGGTCCACTGCGCCGCCACGGCGGAACTGGCGGAGACTTTCCTGGCGAGCCAGGCGGTCGACCTGGTGATGCTCGACATCCGCCTGCCCGGCAAGGACGGCCTGACCCTGACCCGCGAGCTGCGGGTGCGTTCGGAAGTGGGGATCATCCTGATCACCGGGCGCAACGACGAGATCGACCGCATCGTCGGCCTCGAATGCGGCGCCGACGACTACGTGATCAAACCCCTCAACCCACGGGAACTGGTGTCTCGGGCGAAGAACCTGATTCGCCGGGTGCGGCATGCACAAACCCCGCAAGCGCCTGTGGCCGCGGTCAAGCCGGTCAAGCAGTTCGCCGCCTGGGCCCTGGACACCGACCGCCGACGCCTGATCGACCCCGACGGCGGCGAAACCCTGTTGACCCACGGCGAATATCAACTGCTCAGCGTGTTCCTGCGCAACAGCGGCCACACCCTGAGCCGCGATCAGTTGATGGACCAGATCCGCAACCGCGAATGGGTGCCCAACGATCGTTCGATCGACGTGCTGGTCGGCCGCCTGCGGCGCAAGCTGCATGACGACCCGGCTGAACCGCAATTGATCATCACCATCCACGGCGCCGGCTACTTGTTTACCGCCAGCGTGGCGGCCTGAGTTCCATGCGCGGTCTGTTCGGCCTGTGGTTGGCGCTGTTGGCCGGCAACGTTTTGGCGCAAGAGACCGTGCGCTATTGCGACTACCCGGTGTACCCGCCGATTTCCTGGAGCGACGGCAAGCAGGTGCGCGGCTTGGCGCCCAGCGTGGTCAAGCAGCTGTTTACCGAGCTGGGGTATCAGGTCGAGATCGTCGTGCTCGGCAATTGGAAGCGTTGTCTGCTGGACGCCGCCGAAGGCCGGGTCGACGTGGTGTTGGCCTACAGCACCGCGCAACGCGAACAAAGCCTGGTGTTTTCCAGCGTGCCGGTGCTGCGCGAAGAAGTCGCACTGTTCATCAATCGCCAGCATCCGGTGCAGTTCGAACGGCTGGAAGACCTGGCGCGCTATCGCGGTGGCCTGCTGTTCGGTGAAAGCTACGGCGTGGAGTTCGATCGCATGGTCGCCGCAAACGACAACATCGAATGGGTCTCCGACAGCGGGCAGAATTTCGGCAAGCTGATTCGCGGACGCATCGACTTCATTACCCAGGAGCGACGCACCGGCGAACTGTATGTCGAGCACCTGGCGGGGGCGCAGGATATCGTCGCCTTGCCCAAGGCCCTGAGCGTGGATTATCTGCGGGTAGCGGTGTCGCGCCGCTCGGCCCTGGCCAGCCAGATGCCGCGGATCGACGCGCAGTTGCAACGCATGGTCGAGGCCGGTGACATCGAGCGCTGGCTCAACGAAAGCGAGGTCACCTACCGCGACATGATCAGCCTGCCGGCGGACGCCCGATGATCCGCGCCAAACCCGCTGGCCTGCTGCGTCGGCTGCTGCTGTTTATCCTGCTGTTCAGCCTGTGCTTCACCGTGCTCGCCAGCAGTGTGCAGCTGTATTTCGAGTACCGCCGCGAGATGCGCGACATCGACGCGCGCATGGAACTGATCCGCGCCGGCTACCTGGCCAGCCTCGAGCGCAGCCTGTGGGACCTCAACCAGGAACAGCTCAACGTGCAACTGCGCGGTCTGGTGGATTTCTCCGACGTCGCCCGGGTGCGCCTGAGCAGCCCTGACTTCGACCTGCTGCAGGGCAATCCGACGCCGGCCGGGCCGCTGCGCATCGAGCGATTCTCCTTGGATTACCAACCGCCCAGCGGCGAAAAACGTCACCTGGGTGAGCTGGAAGTCAGCACTGACCTGGGCGCGGTGCACCAGCGCCTGTACGCCACCGGCCTCACCAGCCTGTTGTGGATGAGTGTGTTTCTGTGCGGCCTGGCGGTGGCGCTGTCGGGGTTGTTCTATCGCCTGGTCACGCGGCACCTGCAAGTGATGGCCGAGTTTGCCCGGCGGATTGCCGCGGGCGAATGGCAGGAACCGCTGCACCTGGACAAGAGCCGCAGCCGTGTCGCCGACGAAATCGACACCGTGGCCCATGCCCTGGATGACATGCGCCGGGCGATTCTCAGCGACATCGAGCGCCGCGAAACCGACCGCCTGGCCCTGCAGGACAAACGTGACGAGCTGCTGCGCATGGTCGAGCGGCGCACCGCCAGCCTGATGCATGCCAAGGAAGAGGCCGAGGCGGCCAACCTGGCGAAGTCGCGCTTTCTCGCGACCATGAGCCACGAACTGCGCACGCCGCTCAATGGCATCCTCGGCATGGCCCAGTTGCTGCGCGGTGCGAGTCTGGATGAGCGCGACGGAAAGCGCCTGGATGCGTTGTACAAGGCCGGCGAAGGCTTGTTGGCGATTCTCAATGAAGTGCTGTACTTCGCCCGGTTGGAGGAGGGCGAAAGTCATCCGGAGCCGGTGAATTTTTCCGTGCGCCAGTTGCTCGACGAGGTGCTGACTTTGCTCGAACCTCGGGCCTTGGGCAACCACACCCGACTGGATTGCCAGGTCGATCCGTTGCTCAGTCAGCGCCACCTGGGCGCCGAGCAGTTCCTGCGACAGGTGCTGAGCAATCTGTTGGCCAATGCAATCAAATTCACCGAAGGCGGGCAGGTCAGTGTGCGGGTGCAGCTGTTGGCGCGCGCCGGGAAGCCGGAGGCGCAGCGCCTGCGAGTCAGCGTCACGGACAACGGCATCGGTATTGCCGAAGACATGCAGGTGAAGATTTTCGAGCGATTTACCCAGGCCAGCGAAGAGGTGGCGCAACGGTTCGGCGGCACCGGGCTGGGCCTGGCGATCTGCAAACACCTGGTGGAGAAGATGGGCGGGGTGATTGGCGTCGACAGCCAGCCGGGGCATGGCAGTTGTTTCTGGTTCGAGCTCGATCTGCAGGCGGCTGCGGCCGTCGCCGACGTTCCGGTGGACAGCACGCCGGGGCCGGCCCTGAAGATTCTGGTGGTCGAGGACGTGGCACTCAATCGCGAGGTGGTCAGTGGTTTGCTGCAGCGCGACGGGCATCAGGTGTGGTTGGCCGAGGAAGCAAACCAGGCCCTGGCCGAATGCGCCGCACAGGTCTTCGATGTGATGCTGCTGGATGTGCATTTGCCGGGGCTCAGTGGCGTCGAACTGTGCCAGCGGATCCGCAGCGGCGGCGGTTCAAACGCGACCACACGGATTTTCGCCCTGACCGCCAGCGTGCAACCGGCGGCGGTGCGTGGTTACCTGGAGGCGGGGATGGACGGGGTGCTCGCCAAGCCGCTGCGCCTCGATGATCTGCGCCGGGCACTGGCCGGCGAGCCTGCCGCAGCGAATGTCGAAGCGACTGATTCGGCCGTTGACTGGCCGCTGTTGAATAACCATCGGTTGTTGCTCGGCGAGCAGAAAGTCCAGGGCCTGTTGCGGGTGCTGCACACCTCGATCATTGCCCATCGCACAGCGCTCGCTGAAGCCATTGCCGCGGACGATTGCACCGAAGTCGCGCACCTGGCCCACCGATTGGCCGGGAGCAGCGATTCGCTGGGATTGCGTGGGTTGGCTGGGGTGCTGCGGGAGCTGGAGGAAGCGGCATTGGCCAACGCCGAGGCCCGGGTGCAGTCGTTGGCGTCTGGGGTGAATGAGCAGATGGAGCGGGCGCTGGAGGTGTTGGAAGGGTTGATGTGAGTGTGTGTCCCGGCGGCGCCCCTGTAGGAGCTGGCTTGTCGGGTCGCCGCATCGCAGCGAAAAACCCGAGGCCGCCGCGTGCATCCAGGACAGCTGCGTCATCGTTGACGACCTTCGCTGGCAAGCCAGCTCCTACGGTGGTTTGCGTTGACCGCAGAACCTGTGATCAACCCCTTGTAGGAGCTGGCTTGCCAGCGAAAAACCTGAGAGCGCCGTGTACACCCAGGACAGCTGCGTCATCGTTGATGACCATCGCGAGCAGGCTCGCTCCCTCCGGGATCGATTCATTCTGCTGCATCGCGTTTGAACTGTAGGAGCTGGCTTGCCAGCGAAAAACCTGAGACCGCCGCGGGCATCCAGGATAGCTGCGTTATCGTTGACGACCTTCGCTGCGATGCGGCGGCCCGACAAGCCAGCTCCTACAGTGAGCGTGCAATAGTCCAGGTTGTATCAACCCCCTACATCTTTGTTACGACTTCGCACAACTTCGATCCTCAGGGTCAACAGCGCCTTACATGTCCTTCCAATAATCGAGGCAACCGCCCCAGCGCGGTCTTCGAAGCTTATTGGAGATAATAATAATGAATGGCCGCAAAGCCGACATGAGCGAAGCAAACGAACGCAACGGCATCCACCTGACCCGCGCCCTGAAAAGCCGGCACATTTTCATGTTGTCCCTGGGCGGTGTGATCGGCACCGGGTTGTTCATGGGCTCGGGGGTGACGATCAACCAGGGCGGGCCGGTGGGGGCAATCCTGGCCTACCTGGTGGCGGGATTCCTGATGTACCTGGTGATGGTCTGCCTCGGCGAACTCTCGGTGCAGATGCCGGTGTCAGGCTCGTTCCAGACCCACGCCACGAAATTCATCGGCCCGGCCACCGGCTTCATGATCGGCTGGGTCTACTGGATGAGCTGGGCCACCACCGTCGGCCTGGAATTCACCGCTGCCGGCATGCTGATGGTGCGCTGGTTCCCCGAGGTGCCGATCTGGTACTGGTCGGCGCTGTTCGTGGTGGTGCTGTTCGGCCTCAACGCCCTGGCGACCCGCGCCTTCGGTGAAGCCGAGTACTGGTTTTCGGGGATCAAGGTCGCGGCGATTCTCGGCTTTATCGTGGTCGGGGTGCTGGTGATCTTCGGCGCGATCCCGCTGACCAGCGGTGAACCGGCGCCGATGATGAACAACCTGATCGGCGATTCGCTGTTCCCCAACGGCCTGTCCGCCGTGTTCGCGGTGATGATGACCGTGGTCTATGCCTTCCAGGGCTGCGAGATCATGGGCGTGGCAGCAGGTGAGACTGACCAGCCGGAAAAAAGCATTCCCCGCGCGGTGCGCAACGTGGTGTTCCGCGTACTGATTTTCTACGTGCTGGCGATCGTCGTGCTCTCGGCCATTGTCCCGTGGCAGCAGGCGGGCCTGATGGAAAGCCCATTCGTCCAGGTGTTCGACATGGTCGGCATTCCCTACGCCGCCGACCTGATGAACTTCGTCATCCTCACCGCGATTTTGTCCGTGGGTAACTCCGGCCTGTACGCCTCGACGCGGATCCTCTGGGCCATGTCGAAAACCGGCATGGCGCCGAAAAGCCTGTCGCCCCTGAGCAAACGCGGTGTGCCGTTGCGCGCCCTGAGCATCACCCTGTGCTTTGCCCTGGTGTCGCTGATGACCAGCTTCATCGCCGCCGACACCCTGTTCATGGTGTTGATGGCGGTCAGCGGCATGTCCGGTACCGTGACCTGGATCGTCATTGCCCTGGCCCAGTACAAGTTCCGCAAGGCCTACCTGCGTGACGGTGGCCAGCTCAGCGACCTGAAGTACCGCGCGCCGTGGTTCCCGGTGCTGCCGCTGACCTGCATAGCCCTGTGCTGCTCGCTGTTCGTGTTCCTCGCGCTGGATGAAACCCAGCGGCCGTCGCTGTACTGGGGCTTCGGCTTCATTGCCCTGTGCTACGGCGCGTACTTCATCATCCACCGCAAACGCCAGGGCGTGTTGGCGCCAAGCCTGCCAGCGGCGTAGCGACGATCGCCAGCTAGACTGCACGGCACAGCCCACACCGAGGAGTGCCTGCTGTGCCGGGTTCGACATGGACGCACTGATCACGGCCGCCGCCCGCGCACTGGCGGCCGGTGATCCGCTGGGCGCGCTGGACCGCGTGGCCCTGCGCGACGACCCGCCGGCACTGGCCCTGCGCGGCATCGCCATGGCGCAACTCGGCGACTTCCCCCGAGCCCGTACCCTGTTGCGCAGCGCCGCCCGGACCTTCGGGCCGCAGCAGGCCTTGGCCAGGGCCCGTTGCGTAGTGGCCGAGGCGGAAATCGCTTTTGCCGCCCGTGATCTCGCCAACGCCGACAACACCCTGGACGCTGCCCGCGCCGTGCTCGAACGCCACGGCGACTGGGTCAATGCCGCCCATGCCCGATTCGTGGCGATTCGCCGATTGCTGCTACTCGGTGCCCTGGAGCAAGCCGAGGCACAACTCGGCGAAATCGATCCCACCCGCTTGCCCGCCTCGCTGCAGGCCATTCACGGCTTGACCCGCGCCGGCCTGGCGATCCGCCGCCTGGACATCGCCACCGCCCACAGTGCCCTGACCAGTGCCACCGCCGCCGCACACCAGGCCCACATCCCGGCCCTCAGCGCCGAAGTGCAGGACGCCTGGCAACTGCTCCACACCCCGGCGGCGCGCATCACCGGCCCCGGCGCGCAACGCCTGTTGCTGCTGGAACAGATCGAGGCGTTGCTGGTTTCGCCGATACTGGTGATCGATGACCGCCGGCAGCTGCTGCGAGATGCCCACCATCAAGTGTCCCTGGCCGGGCGCCCGGTGTTGATGGCATTGCTGCGCAGCCTGGGCGAAGCCTGGCCGGACGCAGTGGACAGGGCAACCTTGATCGCCCGCGCCTTCAATCTCAAGCTCAGCGACGAGTCCCACCGCGCCCGCCTGCGGGTAGAAATCGGCCGCCTGCGGGTGCTGCTCAAACCCCTGGCCGAGGTCAGCGCCACTGACCACGGCTACGCCTTGATCACCCGGGGTCAACCTGAAGTGACGGTACTGGCGTGGCCACAAGACAGTGCCCACGGCGAAGTCCTGGCCCTGCTGATGGACGGCCAGGCCTGGTCCAGTTCGGCCCTGGCGCTGGCGCTGGGCATCAGTCAACGCAGCGTGCAGCGCGCACTTGAGAGCCTGTCCAGCGCCGGCAGGGTGCAGGCGTTCGGACGGGGGCGGGCAGGGCGCTGGTTGATCCCGCCGCTGCCGGGATTCGCGACGACATTGTTACTCACGCCGGCGCTGCCCAGTGATTAGGCTGCAGACTCAAGCCCAGACGAGGATGTCCAGATGAAACAGTCAGCCGCAAAAATCGATAAAGAGTACGGCCCCTTCGAGGGTGTGCAGAGTGTCCACGGTGTGACCTGGGACGGGGAACGCGTGTGGTTCGCCAACAATCAGGGACTCACTGCCTTCGATCCGCAGGACGGCAAGACCCAGCGCAACTTCACCATGCCCGCCGATGCCGGCACTGCCTTCGATGGCAAATACCTGTATCAGATCGCCGAGAACCTGATCCTCAAGATCGATCCGCAGACCGGCAACGTACTCAGCAGTATCCCGGCGCCGGGCGCCAGTGATTCCGGGCTGACCTGGGCCGAGGGTTCGCTGTGGGTGGGGCAGTACCAGGATCGCAAGATTCATCAGCTCGACCCGCAGACCGGGAAGATCCTGCGCATCCTGGAGTCGAACCGTTTTGTCACCGGGGTGACCTGGGTCGACGGTGAGTTCTGGCACGGCACCTGGGAGGGTGAGGAAAGCGAGATCCGCCGGATCGATGCGCAGACTGGCGAGGTGCTCGAGAGCCTGCGCCTGCCTGAAGGTGTTGGCGTGTCGGGGCTGGAGTCGGATGGCGGCGAACGGTTTTTCTGTGGCGGTGGCAACAGCGGCAAGGTGCGGGTGGTTCGCCGCCGTTGAACCGGCTCAGCCCTTAAGCTTGACCCTCCAGCGCCAGCGCCTTCAGGTAATCGCCGAAACCGCCATGGGCCCGGCAATCCAGGCGGCTGCTGGTGCGCACACCGTTGAGCGCGGTCCAGACAATGCTCGCGCCGCTGCGTTGCAGATCCTCGATCAGGTAGCGATCCTCATGCACCGCCAGCGGCCGGAAGCCACCCACGCGCCGATAGGCTTCGGCGCACACCCCAAGGTTGGCGCCGTGGATATGCCGATGCCCTTCACCGCACTGGTACAGGCTCTGGTAGCGCTGGCGCACCTCGGCTGAATGCTGCGGGTCCCACTCCTCGATACTCACCGTGCCGCACACCGCATCGGCATTGAACGCCAGTTGCTGGCGCAACCAGTTGCGTGGCACTCGGCTGTCGGCGTCGGTGCAGGCCAGCCAGCGTGCGCCCTGATCCAGCAGGTGGGCAGCACCGGCGCGGCGGGCGTAGCCGACATTGCCGGCGTCGATGGCCAGGGTCTGCACACCGCAGGCGCGGGCGATGTCCCGGGAGCGGTCAGTGCAGGCATCCAATACCACCAGGATCCGCACTTCTTCACCGGCTTCGTCGGCCGCACCCCGCAGCGCCTCGAGGCAGTCCTTGAGCAGGGCTTGTTCATTGTGCGCGGGCACCACGACGCCAATCATAGGCATTGCTCCTCAAGGTCCATGCCGCCGGGTTGGCGACTCCAGAGTTCGAGCAGGAAATCCGCTTCCTGGTGCTGCACCACCCGTGTCAGCTGAAGTCGCGTCTGCAACTGCTCATGCACCTGTTGTCCGGTCTGTGGGCACTCGGGCATGGGCTGCAGGAAGTGGCAGGCCAGCAGTGAACCCTGGGGGCCGAGACTGGCTTGGGCCTGGTCGATCACCTGCTGCCAGTCGCGGCTGTCGAGGTAATAGCCAAACTCGCTGAGGACGATCAAGTCGAACTGGCCCTCGGGCCAGTCAACGGGCAAATGCCCCTGAATCACCTCGACCTGCGGCTGCGTGTGCAGGCGCTGGCGGGTCAAGGCCACGGCACTGGCGCTGGCGTCCATGCACAGCAGCTGCTCGCTACGTGTTGCCAGCAGAGCGCTCAGTTCGCCATTGGCACAGGCCGGCTCGAACACCCGCGCATAACGTTGCCGGGGCAGCGCGGCGAGGGTCAGGGCGCGCTTGCGTTGTTCATACCAGCGGCTGCGCAGGGCCCAGGGGTCGGGATTGGCGGCGAACAGCTGCTCGAAAAACGGTGCGTCCAGGCTCATAGGAACACCAGTTCGAAAGGTTGCAGCAGGCGCTCCAGGGTGGCTGGCGACAGAATCGCCGGGCGCCCGGTGCTGGGGTCGGCCGACACCTGGCTGCGGTGGGCGGCGAGGGCCGCGCGTTTGCGCTTGAGCCGGTGTGCCGGCACTGCCAGCTTGCGCGCGCGCAGCCAGGGCAGGCGCGAATCCTCGGGGTGCGCCCAGTGCCAGGCCCACACCGGAACCTCGAGCAGTTGCGCCTGGCATTGCCAGGCGGCGCTGGCACAGGCCCGGCCGACCGCTTCGTGATCGCAATGGCCGTCGTGGCGCCAGGTGGTGAGCAGGCGATCGCCGTTGCGCAGGGTGGCGCAGAGCTGCTGCAGCAAGGCGTCATGGCTGTCGGCGACCGCGCTGTCGGCCAGGCCCAGGCGCAGCCATTGCACCGTGCGCGGATCGAAGCCCAGGCGCGACAGGGCATCGGCGCTTTCCCTCGGCCGCTCGACGCGCAGCCTTTCCTCCGGCCACAGCGCCGAGCCAGGATGACTGCCGGTGCCGTCCGTCACCGAAATCAACAGCAACTCGCTGTCATCCGCTGCCAGATGGGCCAGCAGGCCGCCGCACATCAGCACCTCGTCGTCCGGGTGCGGCGCCACCACCACCAGCCGCCGGCCGGCGGGCAACAACAGGTCGCGGGAAATGTTCGGCACCGCTTGCAAGGCCCTTGAGGCTTGCCATTGGGCGAGGGTGGTGCCGGCACCGTAAAAGGATTTGTCGACATCCGCGCTCATAGGCCCCACCCCTGGCGCCCATCGGCGGCCAGTTGTCGACCCAATTGCGCCAGGTCACGCTCGGCATGGCTTTGCCGGATAAACACCGGCAGGTCGGCACTGAGGCGGGCGAACTGGGGATCGCGACAAAAAGGTGTGGCGCCCAGTGCCCGGCCGACGTGCCAGAGCACCTGCTCCACCGCCGCTTCGACCTGGGCCCGAGTGCGGCGCACGGTCAGCTCGGCATCGGCGTCGGGCTGGTGATCGATCCACGCCGCGCACTGACGCAGGCTGGCGGCGGCGCCGTTCAGGGCTGCATCGACTGCGCCCAGGTGCGCCTGGGCGTGTGGATCCTCGCGCGGACCACTGCACTGCCTGCGCAGACGCTCGGCCAGCGCCTGCGCCGCGCCATACCAACAGGCAGCGATCCCCGCGCCGCCATGCCAGAAACCCGGCCGCTGGACATAGGCGCCAGTGCCGCCGACGCAATCCGCCCACGCCTGATCCAGCTCGACGTTAACGCTGGCGGTGAGCGCCATGCCACGGGCCTGCCAGTCATCACTGCGCAGATGTACACCCGGTTGCTCGAGTGTCAGCGCCACCAACTGCGGCCGCTGTTGTTCATCCCAGGCGGTGAGCACGGCGTGCTCGATCTGCAGCGCGCCGGAGCACCAGGCCTTGGTGCCGCTCAGGCGCACCCGGCCCTGATCACGGGCGACGATGCGCACTTTGGCGCTCGGCGGTTCAGCGGCCCACACGCCCCAGATCCCCGTTTGGTTGAGTGCCTGGGCCCGGAGTTCAGCGAGGATTGCCTGGGCATCGGTGTGCCCCTCGTACAGTTTGAGCAGCGCCAGGTCGCAGCCGGCCACCTGGGCCAGGCTGCGCCAGCGTTGCAGGGTCTGGCCATGACCGGGCAGGGGCAGGTCGGCGTGGCCTGCCTTGATGCAAGCGTGCATTAACGCGGGCAGACGCCGGTCCAGTTCCAGAGGCGCCGAGCGCCCGGCGAATTCAGCGAGCAGTTGCTCAAGCCGGCTCATGGCGTCCTGCACAGTCGATACGCCCATCATCCCTACCTCCCAAATAACTGCGCGGCGGCTGTGCCTGCATATGCATTGTGAGAGGCGGTCATTTGCGGAGTTCAAATTCTTTGCGCCGGGCTGGGTGCCCCGTCTGTCGGCCATCGAGCAAAAATTCCAAACCTTCGGCACCACCTCGCTTCCTACCTGTACAGGCTTTGATTTATCACGCTAACGACCCGGAGGTCGGCCATGTCAGCGCACCACTCACGCAATCAATACGCGATGCAAAATCCCCTCACGCAGTACCCTCAGCCACCGTTTCCCGACCAGCCACAACCGGCACCGGGCCTGGACAGCAAGATGATCCCGGAGCCGGACCACGGCGAAAAAACCTATCAGGGCTCTGGTCGACTGGCCGGGCGCAAGGCCTTGATCACCGGTGCCGATTCGGGGATTGGTCGGGCCACGGCCATCGCCTTCGCCCGTGAAGGCGCGCAACTGGTGATCAATTACCTGCCGGTGGAGGAGCCGGACGCCCAGGCGTTGATCCAATTGCTCGAAGGCGAAGGGCACTCGGTCAAGGCGCTGCCCGGGGATTTGAAGGACGAGGCGTTCTGCGTCGGGCTGGTGCAACAGGCGCATCACCACATGGGCGGCCTGGATATTCTGGTCAACGTCGCCGGCAAGCAGGTGGCGCGCAAGGACATCCGCCAGATCACCAGCGAGCAGTTCGACGCCACCCTCAAGACTAACGTCTACGCGCTGTTCTGGCTGTGCCAGGCGGCGGTCGGGCTGATGCCGGCCGGGGCGACCATCATCAATACCGCGTCGATCCAGTCCTATCAGCCGTCGGCAACCTTGCTCGACTATGCGACTACCAAGGCCGCGATCGTCGCCATGACCAAGGCCCTGGCCAAGCAGGTGATCGAGCACGGCATCCGGGTCAATGCGGTGGCGCCGGGGCCGATCTGGACCGTGCTGCAACCGAGCGGCGGCCAGCCCCGGGAAAAAAACGCCGACTTCGGCGGTCACACCCCTATGAAGCGCCCCGGCCAGCCCGCAGAATGCGCACCACTGTATGTGTTCCTGGCGTCCCAGGAGTCCAGTTACATCACCGGCGAAGTTTTTGGTGTGACCGGGGGCAATCCGCTGCCGTAGCCGGGGCTTGTCATCTATTCTAAGAACCTCGGAACCCTGCATGCGACCTGCCATGAGCGACGAACCGAAGAACCCGCTGGAACAATCGCGCCTGAAGCTGTTGATTGACTCGGTGGTGGACTACGCCATCTACATGATCGACCCCGAAGGCGTGGTCTCCAGCTGGAACGCCGGCGCGGCACGGATCAAGGGCTATACCGAGGCGGAAATTCTCGGCGCCAACTTTTCCTGCTTCTACACCCCCGAAGACCGGCGCAACGGCCTGCCACAGCGGGCCCTGCGCACGGCGGTCGAAGAAGGCCGCTTCGAAGGCGAAGGCTGGCGGTTGCGCAAGGACGACACGCCGTTCTGGTCCCACGTGGTGATCGACCCGATCCGCAGCCCCGACGGCACCTTGCTCGGGTTCGCCAAGATCACCCGCGACCTCACCGAGCGCAAGGCCGCCGAGGAAACCCTCAAGCAGAGCGAGCAGCAGTTCCGCCTGCTGGTGCAGAGCGTCACCGACTACGCGATCTACATGCTCGACCCGGAAGGCCGGGTGAGTAACTGGAACCTGGGGGCGCAGCGGATCAAGGGCTACATGCCCCATGAGGTGGTCGGCCAGCATTTTTCCCTGTTCTACACCCCCGAGGACCGCGAGAACGGCGAGCCGCAGCGGGCGCTGGAAGTGGCGATCCGCGATGGCCGCTTCGAAAAGCAGGGCTGGCGCGTGCGCAAGGACGGCACTCGATTCCTCGCCCATGTGATCATCGACCCGATTCGCGGCGAGACCGGCAAGCTGCTGGGTTTCGCCAAGATCACCCGCGACATCAGCGAATCGGCCCAGGCCCAGCGCGAACTGGAAAAGGCCCGCGAAGCGCTGTTCCAGTCGCAGAAACTCCAGGCCATCGGCCAACTCAGTGGCGGCATCGCCCACGACTTCAACAACCTGCTGACGGTGATCCTCGGCAACCTGGAATTACTGCGCAAGCGCGCCGGCGACGACCCCAAGGTCCTGCAACTGCTGGACAACGCCGCCCTCGGCGCCCAGCGCGGCGTGTCCCTGACCCAGCGCATGCTGGCCTTCGCCCGCCGTCAGGAACTCAAGGCCGAGTCGGTGGCCTTGCCGCGTCTGCTGGAAAATATCACCGGGTTGTTGCGCAGCTCCCTCGGGCACCTGGTGACCATCCAGTGCGACTTGCCACCGGACCTGCCGCCGATCCTGGCTGACGTCAACCAGTTGGAACTGGCGATCCTCAACCTGGCGACCAACGCCCGCGACGCCATGCCCCAGGGCGGGCGGATCCTGATCCAGGCGGTCGATTCGCAACGGGGCCAGGCGCTCCCCGACGGTCTGCAGGACAAACCCTACGTCTGCCTGTCGATCAGCGATAACGGCCAGGGCATGGATGACGCCACTCTGGCCCAGGCGACCGACCCGTTCTTCACCACAAAGGGTGTAGGCAAGGGCACCGGCCTGGGGTTGTCGATGGTCCATGGTCTGGCCGAGCAATTGGGCGGTTGCCTGGTGCTCAAGAGCGAACCGGGGCAGGGCACCTGCGCCGAGCTCTGGCTGCCGCAGGCGATTGCGGCGGCGACGCCTTCCACCCCGGGTGTGCAACCCGAGGTCTCGACGCCGAAGCGCTTGCGGGTGTTGCTGGTGGACGATGACCATCTGGTGCTGACCAGTACCTCGTTGCTGCTCGAGGACCTCGGGCATCAGGTGATCTGCGTCACTTCCGGCACTGAAGCCTTGCAGGTGTTCAAGAAGCGCGACGATATCGACCTGGTGATCACCGACATGGCCATGCCGCTGATGGACGGCGCACAACTGGCCCAGGCGATTCGCGTGCTGCGTCCGGACTTCCCGATCATCCTCGCCACCGGCTTCGCCCAGCGTCTCGACGGCTTCGTCGCCCACTTGCCGCGCCTGGCCAAGCCGTTCAATCAGTTGGGCCTGATGGAAATCCTCAACAAGGCGATGTCCTGATTCAGGACCCCAGCGTTGTGCGCAGGTATTCCGGCGACAGCACATCGAGCCAGAACAGGATCATGCTGACCATGATGGTCACCAGCACCAGCAGGCCGACGCCCCAAACCGAGGCCGCGTAGGGCAGGCCGTGGTCCTGATTGATCCGCATGAAGCGCGGCAGGCCGACGAACAACAGGTAGGTCGAATAGGCGCCGGCGACCATCAACGCCGGTACGGCAAGCCAGCGACTGGGGTACAGGGCGGTGATCCCGGAAAGGAAAAACGGCGTCGCCACATAGGCGGCAAAACCGATGCACTGGTTGAGCGTCGGCCGCGCCTCGAACGAGCGCGACATCCAGCGGATAAACCCGCCCATCAGCGCCGTGCCCGCGAGCATCGCCAGGTACATCAGCAGGCACAGTTGCAATGCGCTGTTGAAACTCAGGCGTACTGTTTCGTCTTCCGCCAGGCTCCAGCCGACCCAGGTGGTGCCGATGAACAGGCACAGGGTCGGCAACAGCGCCCACAGCAGCAGGTGAGCCAGGTAGTGACGGGGATGCTGTTCTTCCTCGTCGCGGATATCGTTCCAGGCGTAGATCGGATGGGTGAAGAGTCTGACGATGAGCGGTTGCATGACTGCCTCCAGGTTGCACAGGGCGAACAGGGTCGTCTTAGCGTATGGATGCAAGGCAGTCTTCAGGGGTTCAAGTTTTTTCCCTTGTAGCGCTCATACCCGACGAGCAGCGGCTGGGTGCTCAGGCCGTGCAGCAAAATGCTCAAGGCGACCACCGACAGGGTGAAACCGGTGCAGAGGTTGGCGATGCCAGGGTCGAGGCCGTGGTTGAGGGCGTAGAACAGGTAGAACAGGCTGCCGATCCCACGGATGCCGAACCAGCCCACCAGCAGCCGTTGCCGGCGGTCCAACAGCGTGCCCCAGGGCATGGCCAGCACGCTCAGCGGACGGATCAACACAAACAACGCCAGCGCCACCGGCAGGGCCCGCCAGTCCCAGTGATTGAGCAACACCACCCCCAGCAAGGTCACCAGAAACACCTCCATGGCCCGTTCGACAATGCTGCCGAACGCCAGCATGTCCCCCATCATGATCCCGGCCGCCACCTGGCTGTCCTCGAGGTTTTGCCGATCACCGTGAATCGCGTGTTCGGGCTCCACGTGCTGGTGACCCACCACCGGCTGCACCAGATGTTCGGAGGGCGTGTGGGCGCCGGTCAGGGCCACTTCGGCCTGGCGCAAGCCGAGGCCGGCGGCGAACACCGAGAGAAACCCGTAACCGTTGATCGCCTCGGCCGCGACATAGGCCAGGGCGATCAGGGCCAGGCTCAAGTAGTCGTTGGGCGAGGAGGTGCTGTCGTCGTTGCGCAGGCGCAGAGAAAGGGTCAGGCGCCCGAGACCGCGGCCCATCCAGTAACCGGTCAGCAAGCCCGCCGGCACCGCCCAGAGCAGGTCGCTCAGAATCCAATCGCTGAGCCAGCCGCTGTCGCCGGGCTCGTGGCGCAGCAGCAACAGACCGAGGATCACGAACGGAAACGCGACACCGTCGTTAAGGCCCGCTTCCCCCGACAGGCCGAAGCGCACCCGGTCGTAGTCCTTGGCGTCGTTGACCTGGACCAGCGAGGCCAGCACCGGGTCGGTGGGCGCCAGGATCGCACCGATCAACATCGACGCACCCCAGGGCAGCGCCAGCGCGTAATGCAGCAGCAGGCACACCGCACCGATGGTCAGCAGCATCACCGGGCCTGCCAGCCCGAACGCAATCCGCCACGCGCGTTTTCCCAGGGCCAGGCGCAGTTTGAGTCCGCCGACAAACAGCGAAAACAGCACCGCGACTTCACTCAGGTGTTCGAGCCAGAAGGCGGCATCCTTGAGGTCCAACTGCAACAAGCCCAGGCCGCCGGGCCCGATGGCGACGCCCAGCAGCAGGCACACCGCCGAGGTGGTGACCGGCAGCCAGCGTAACCAGGAGGAGGTCAAGGCCAGGGTCAACAGGACCATGCCCAGGACGGCCAGCCACAGGACGAAATTCATCGGGGAATCCTCTGTTCATCCTGTGACAACGGGTGGGGTGGGGGAATTCGATTTGGGCGCGCTGACGATGTACCTGTTCATTCCTGCGGTGTGGCCAGCTCCACTGTGGTCGATCGCAAAATCTGTATGCGTCGCAGTTCAATCCACTGTAGGAGCGAGCCTGCTCGCGATGAACCTGAGGGCGGCGCGTGCATCCTGGATAGCTGCGTCATCGTTGACGACCATCGCGAGCAGCGGAACGCCGCCCGGGCTCGCTCCTACAATGTCTGTGGTCGAGCGCAAAATCTGCATGCGTCGCAGATCCACTGTAGGAGCGAGCCTGCTCGCGATGAACCTGAGAGCGCCGCGTGCATCCTGGATAGCTGCGTCATCGTTGACGACCTTCGCGAGCAGGCTCGCTCCCACAGTGGTGCGTGTTTCCGCAGGAATGAATATGTACACCGTCAGGCAGCCATCACTGGCAAGCCACACAGTTGAGCAATCGTGTCCACCATCAGGCAGCCATCGCCGCGATGCAGCAACCACCCCCCAGCTTTTTCCTTGCCCCCAACTACATAAATCATCATTTCGCTAATCCCCCGCCCCGAACAGAATGCGCCCAACCCCCCACCAACTTTCAGAAGTGCGCAGACATGACAGTTGAAAAAATCCAAATCGATACCCTCGTTGTCGGTGCCGGCCAGGCCGGCGTGGCCATGAGTGAGCACTTGGGCAAGCTTGGCGTGCCGCACCTGGTGGTGGAGCGCAAGCGCATTGCCGAGGCCTGGCGCACGGCGCGCTGGGACTCGCTCGTAGCCAATGGTCCGGCCTGGCACGACCGGTTTCCGGGCCTGGAATTTCCCGGCCTCGACCCGGATGCCTTCGCCGCCAAAGAGCAAGTGGCTGAGTACTTCGAAGCCTACGCGCGGAAAATCAACGCGCCGATTCGCACCGGGGTCGAGGTGCAGAACGTCCAGCGCAATGCCCAGCGTCCCGGCTTTACCGTGCAGACCAACGATGGCGTGATCGAGGCCCGGCACCTGGTGGTCGCCACTGGACCCTTCCAGCGGCCGGTGATTCCGCCAATTGCCGGCGAAATAGCCGGGGTCACCCAGATTCACTCCGCCGACTACCGCAACCCCGGGCAACTGGCCGAGGGCGCGGTGCTGGTGGTGGGGGCGGGTTCGTCCGGGGTGCAGATTGCCGATGAACTGCAGCGCGCCGGCAAGCAGGTGTACCTCTCGGTGGGCGCTCATGATCGTCCGCCGCGCAGTTATCGCAACCGCGATTTCTGCTGGTGGCTTGGGGTGCTCGGCGACTGGGACGCCGAAGCCATGCAACCGGGCAAGGAGCACGTGACCATCGCTGTCAGTGGCGCTCGCGGCGGCGAGACCATTGATTTCCGCCGGCTGGCCCAGCAGGGCATGACCCTGGTCGGCCTGACCCGCGCCTTCGACGGCGGTGTGGTCAGCTTCGCGGATAACCTGGCCGAAAACATCGCGCGCGGCGACGAAAACTACCTCGCGCTGCTCGATGCCGCCGACGCCTACATCGCCCGCAATGGCCTCGACCTGCCGCTGGAGCCGCAAGCGCGTCGGATGTTGCCCGATCCCGCCTGCATCACCCAGCCGATCCTCGAACTCGACCTGCACGCGGCCGGCATCAGCACCCTCATCTGGGCCACCGGCTACACAGTCGACTACAGCTGGCTGCAGGTCGATGCCTTCAAGGACAACGGCAAACCGCAGCACCAACGCGGCGTGTCGAGCGAGCCCGGGGTCTATTTTGTCGGCCTGCCATGGCAGTCGCGGCGGGGCTCGGCATTCATCTGGGGCGTCTGGCACGACGCCAAGCACATTGCCGACCACATCGTGAAGCAGCGCAGTTACCTGGCCTACCGCGATGCCGAACAACGCCAGGCCGACGCCGAACAATCGATCATTTCACTGATGCAGCCTGCCAGCCTCATGGGAGTCCGTTGATGCCTACTCACACCCGCATCCGCATGTTCAATACCAAAGACACCTACCCCAACCAGACCCTCGACAACGACCTGTGCCAGGCGGTGCGCGCCGGCAATACGGTGTACGTGCGCGGCCAGGTCGGCACCGATTTCGACGGCCAACTGGTGGGCCTCGGCGACCCCCGGGCCCAGGCCGAACAGGCGATGCGCAACGTCAAGCAGTTGCTGGAGGAGGCGGGCAGCGACCTCAGTCACATCGTCAAGACCACCACCTACCTGATCGACCCGCGCTACCGCGAGCCGGTGTACCAGGAGGTCGGCAAGTGGCTCAAGGGCGTGTTCCCGATCTCCACCGGGCTGGTGGTCAGCGCCCTCGGCCAGCCGCAGTGGCTGATGGAAATCGATGTGATCGCGGTGATCCCCGAATAAGGAGTTCGATATGACGTTTTCCATCGTCGGCCGCTGTGCCGAAACCGGGCAACTGGGGATCGCCATCAGTTCTTCCAGTATCGCCGTCGGCGCCCGTTGCCCTTGGCTGCGGGCCGGGGTGGGCGCGGTGTCGAGCCAGAACATCACCTTGCCGGCGCTGGGCCCGCAGATCCTCGACGGCCTGGCCGCTGGCTCGGCGCCGGCCCAGGCGCTTGATCAGGCACTCACGCGCAATGGCTACAGCCAATTTCGCCAGGTCGCAGTGATCGATGCCCAGGGCCGCACCGCGCTATTCAGCGGCAGCCAGGCCTTGGGTGCCCACCATGCGCTGGCCGGCGAGCAGTGCGTGGCGGCCGGCAACTTGCTGGCTGAGCGGGCGGTGATCGGGGCCATGGTCGCAGCATTCGAACAGAGCGAAGGCTGTCTCGCTGCACGGCTGCTGAGCGCCTTGCAAGCTGGCCAGGCGGCTGGAGGCGAGGCCGGCGAGGTGCATTCGGCGGCGCTGTCGGTGGTCGAGGACTTGACCTGGCCGATCGTCGACCTGCGGGTGGACTGGGCCGACGAGGACCCCATCGGCCAATTGGCCGAGCTGTGGCGCGCCTACCAGCCGCAACTGCAGGATTACCTGACCCGTGCCCTCAACCCGACCCTGGCGCCGAGTTACGGAGTGCCGGGCGATGAGTGAGCTGCGCAGTCGCGCGTTGCTGGAAAAACTGGTGGGGTTCGCCACGGTCAGCCGTGATTCCAACCTGGAACTGATCGAGTTCGTGCGCGATTATCTGCACGGCCTGGGCGTGGCGTGCGAGCTGATCTACAACCCCGAGCGGACCAAGGCCAACTTGTTGGCCTCGATTGGCCCGGCCGTGGCCGGTGGGGTGGTGCTGTCCGGGCACACCGACGTGGTGCCGGTGGACGGCCAGGCCTGGACGGTCGAGCCGTTCTGCCTGAGCGAAGCCAATGGCAAGTTGTACGGCCGTGGCACTGCCGACATGAAAGGTTTTATCGCCTCGGTGCTGGCCGCCGTGCCGCTGTTTCTCGCCAGTGAGTTGCGCCGTCCGGTGCACCTGGCGTTGTCCTATGACGAGGAGGTGGGCTGCCTCGGCGTACGCAGTCTGCTGGAAGTGTTGCCGCAGCGGATTGCCGCACCGGCGCTGTGCCTGATCGGCGAGCCCACCGAACTCAAGCCGGTGCTCGGGCACAAGGGCAAGCTGGCGATGCGTTGCCATGTGCGCGGCGCTGCGTGCCATTCGGCCTATGCGCCCTATGGGGTGAATGCGATCGCCCAGGCGGCGCGGCTGATCGGTCGGCTCGACGCGATAGGCAACACCCTGGCCGCACCAGAACTGCGGGATGAACGTTTCGATCCGGCGTATTCCACGGTTCAGGTCGGGGTGATCGAGGGCGGCACCGCGCTGAATATCGTGCCCGCCGACTGCCGTTTCGATTTCGAGATCCGCGCCTTGCCGGACTTTGCGCCGCAGACTGTCGTCGATGAACTGCAGCGCTACGCCCAGACGACACTGTTGCCAGTGATGCAGACAGTGCAGGCCGACACCGCGATTCGCTTTGAGCCGTTGTCGGCCTACCCGGGCCTGGCCACTGCCGCTGACAGTGAAGCGGCGCTGCTGTTGGCGCACCTGTGTGGCAGCGATGAATTCGGCACTGTGGCCTTTGGCACCGAGGGCGGGTTGTTTGACCAGGCTGGAATCCCGGCGGTGGTGTGTGGGCCTGGGAGTATGGAGCAGGGGCATAAGCCTGATGAGTTTGTGAGCATTGAGCAGATGGCGGCTTGTGATCGGTTGATGGATCGATTGGCAGGTTGGTTGTGTGAATCAGACCGTGGGTTGGCGGTGACGCCGATTGTGTGATCGACAAAAAACCTTGTGAGAGCCGGCTTGCCGGCGATGGCGGCGCATCAGATAGATTGCCATCGCGGGCAAGCCCGCTCCCACAGGGGATCGCGGTGATGCAACAAGAAACACCCCTCAATCCCCCAACGGCACCACCAGCGTCAACCAGCTGTTCCAGCCATCCGGCCGGTTCTGCGCATCAAACTCGTAATAGCCCTTGAGATTGACGTACCACATATCCTTGCCAATCTTGAAAAAATGCCCGGCCTGGGGGCCGATGCCGCTGACGCGGGACTTGAAGTCGCCCAGGGTGGCACCGCTGCCACTGTCGCCGGTGACCTGGTGGAACACATAGCCCACCAGCCCCAGTTGGGTCTGGTCGGTGATGAAGTGCGAGGCGCTGAGGTCGAGGTGGGCGTCGATGCCGTTCTGGTAATCGGTGTCGGCGTTCTCCCAGTTGTAGGTCATGCCCATGACCGCCGAGAACTCGTTCTTCTTGTCGAACCAAGTGTAGCCACCACCGGCATCCAGCGCCGCATGGCCCAGGCCGATATTCACCAGGCGATCCGGATCGTAGGCGCCCACCGGCAGGTTGCCCATGCTGTAGACCATCAGGTTGTGCACGCCGTAGTTCCACTTCAGCGTGCCCAGGCCATAAATATCACTGCTGCCCTTGAGCGAATCGTCGGTGCCGCCGGAGAAACCGCGCCCGGCGGGCCCGGTGCGGGTCAGGTCGACGCTGGCTTCACTGCGACCCACCGCAGCAATCACCGAGATCGCCGCCTGGGCGCCCAGCAGCGGTTCGGCAAAGGTGTAGGTGGGGCTGGCGAACAACAGGTCGGCGCTGGCATCCAGGCCAAAGGTGGTACGGCCGCCCCGTGGCACGGCCTTGTTACGATCATCGCTGGCGCTGACGTGGTAGTACGTCAGCGGCAGGCTCCAGCCCGGCGTGGTCGGCGCTGCGGCCAGCGCACCGAACTGCCCGGGCAGCCAGAAGCTGATGCCGCCGTCATCCGCCAACGCGGGCATGTTTGCCAGCGCTATCGCCAGACCTGGCAAGATCCTTGTGTTCAGTGTCATCGAGCTCTCGTTCCTTGGCCTGCTGATGGGTGGCGTAGGATTTATAGCCTAGTTGCTGCAGGAAAACACAGCGCATTGCCCAGCGTAGCGATTTTGAGCCTTGCTCCGTCAGTAGTGACGTCTTCGCGAGCAGGCTCGCTCCTACAAGGGGAACTGCGTCGGTCACAGCATCCGGGTGAACCCGGGCGGCGTTTCCATAGGGTTTGTGTCGACTTCAGGCGGCATCCGCGCAGCAACGATTACGCCCGGCGCGTTTCGCCGCATACAGGCAGGCATCCGCGGCCTTCAGCAGGGAGGCGGGGCTGACGCTTTCGCGGCTTGGCTGGCAGGTGGCGACGCCGGCGCTGGCGGTGACTTTGCTCAAGGGGTGTCCGGCATGTTCGATCTGCAGGGCGCGAATCGCCTGCAGGATATCTTCGGCCACCTGCAGCGCGCCGCTGCTGTCGGTATTGGGCAGCAGCACGGTGAATTCTTCGCCGCCATAACGCGCGGCGAGGTCGCTCGGGCGCCTGATCGCCTCGTGGATCGCACCACCCACCGCGCTCAGGCAGTCGTCACCGGCGGCGTGACCGTAGCAGTCGTTGTAGCGTTTGAAGTGATCGACATCGAGCATGATCAACGACAGCGCCGAGCCGTTGCGTTGCGCCAGGCGAATCTCATCGTCCAGTGCGCTGTCGAGCCAGCGTCGATTGCCCAGGCCGGTCAGGCTGTCGGTCAACGCCATGTCGTGCAGGGACTGATGGGCACGGCGCAGTTCCCGGGCAATGCGCATCCTCTGCCGCAACTGGCTGAGCACCATCAGGCCGAAAATGCCGAACGCGATGATCAGGCACAGCAGGACGATTCCGGTCTTCAGCAGGTCCTCGCGCCAGGGCGCAATGATCGACTCGCGCGACAGCCCGGCCTCGACCACCAGTGGATAGGACTGCAGGGCGCGGTAGGCATACAGGCGCTCAGTGTCATCTGTCACCGCCTTGACTTCGGCAAAGCCCTGATCCGCCAGCGGCAGGTAGCGCTGGAAGATCTCACTCTGCGCAAGGCTCTTGCCCACCACGTCGGCCACGAAGGGCCGCCGCACCAGGATCGTGCCGTTGCGCAGGGCCAATACCAGCGCGCCCTTGTCATCGATCTTGAAATCGCCGTAGTAGTCGACGAAATAACTGACCTTGACCGTGCCCAGCAGCACCCCGGCAAAAGATCCGTCGGGATTGTTCAGGCGCCGCGAGATCGGAATGATCAGGTCATCGGTGGAGCGACTCTTGACCACCTGGCCGATGCGCATGCGGCGATCGTCATGGCTGCGGTGGTACTGGAAATAATCGCGGTCGGCGTTGTTCGCCGGATCGGGAATCGTCTCCTGGTCGGTGACGATCCATTGCCCATCCGGGCCGTAGATAAACAGGCCATGCAACTGCGGCATGATGGTCGATTGCAAGACCAGCAATTTGTGGATGCGCGCCACATCCATGCCCTGCAAGCCATCGCCCTCGACTCGCTCGGCCAGGGCGGCGGTCAGCACATCCATCTGGCGGATGGTGTCTTCGGCATGCTGGGCGGTGGCCCGCGCCAGGTTGGTCACCGAGTCGCGGGCTGTGGCAAAAGCGGCACGGTAGTCGCGCCAGGTGCGCCAACCTTCGACGGCGAGGAAGGCGATGATCACCGCCAGCATGAAACTGACGATCAGGCGGAAGGTGGCTCGGCCCCTGATGGGTCTGCCGTGAGTAGGTACGCTGAGAGGATCGAGACTGGGTGCTGGCGGCTTGCGACCGGGCATTCGGGTGTCCTTGTCAGGGGCGGGTCATCTGAGTCTAGATCAGGCTGATTAAAGTACGCCCGACGCCACCGGCGACTTGATAGACTCATTCACTTTTGCCCAGAGGACCCTATGCAGATCAAAAGTGAACGCGCCGCCACCGCCTGTGGACTGGTCGCGATTCTTTTATGGAGCACGGCATCCGGGTTGATCAGGAGCGTCAGCGAGATATTCGGCCCCTTGGGCGGGGCGGCGTTGATCTACAGCCTGGGCGCGATAATGCTGGTGATGTTCCTCGGACGCCCGCGCCTGCGTTCGACCTCGACCTTCTACCTGATCGTCGGCACCGCACTGTTCGTTGCCTATGAGGTGTGCCTGTCGTTGGCCCTGGGGTATGCGAGCAACAGCAATCAGGCGATCGAACTCGGGGTGGTGAATTACCTGTGGCCGTGCCTGACGGTGTTGTTGGCGATTGTCATGAACGGGCAGAAGGCGCGCTGGATCATCGTGCCGGGGACGGCGCTGGCACTGTTCGGGATTGTCTGGGTGGTCAGCGGCAATGGCCTGTCGCTGTCCGGGATCGTCGCCAATGTGCAGTCCAACCCACTGAGCTACAGCCTCGCGCTGGCCTGCGCGATCACCTTCGCCCTGTACTGCAACGTCACCCGGCGCTATGCCGGCGGGCAAAGCCTGGTGGTGCTGTTCTTCATCATCACGGCGCTGTTGCTATGGACCAAGTACGGCTTCAGCAGCGAAGTGCTGCCGGCCTTCACCCTGGGCGGCTGCCTGCAACTGCTGGCCGCCGGGATTGCCATGGCGGGCGGTTATGCGTTGTGGAACATCGGCATCATTCGCGGCAACCTGACCTTGCTGGCGACCGCGTCCTATTCAGCCCCGGTGCTGTCGTCGGCCTTTGCCGCCGTGTGGCTGGGCGCCAGCTTGACGATGCAATTCTGGCAGGGCGCCGTGCTGGTGACGGTGGGCTCGCTGATCTGCTGGCTGGCCACTCGCGAACGCGGTGCTTCAAAGACCGAGTGACTGGTACCACTCGGCGTAGGGCGTGTGGCGTACCTGACGCTGGTTGAAGTCAGGGCTGCCATCGTCCCACCACACGGGCCCGCGTTCCCCCAGCGCGACCTTGGCCTTATCCACTGCAGCACGTGCCGCCGCCAGCTGTTCGGGATCCTCCGACTTCTTCGCCGCCTTTACCGCCCGCCGAGCGTCCATCAGTTCATTGACCAACTGTTGGCGCAGCGCTTCATCCAGGGCCGGATTGGAACAGCGCCAGAGCTGGCCCTTGACCACGAAGTAACGCCCGTCGGGGGTGCTGGGGTATTTCATCGGTGCTCCTGTTTACATGCCGTTGGCGAACTCCGGATCCTCCGGCTTGAGCCGTTGATTCAGCCCGGCCATTGCCGCGGCGTACTCGGCGAGGACCTTGAGCGACCAGTCGGCACGGCGGCGGATCCGTTGATCTTCGACATCGACAGCCTCGGCGCCGTTCATCACCGCTTCCACCTGGCGCACGATCAGTTGCTCGGGCAGGTAGCAGATCCGGCAATTCTTGTAGCTCGACGCGCGCAGCTCGGACAGCGGGTAAGCGCCGCCCTGGCCCGCGGAAATCCCCACCAGCAGCGCCGGCTTGTGGCCCAACTCGCGGTAGCCGGCGTGGACGAACAGGTTTTTCAGCGCCGGGCAGGCCATGCCGTGCCATTCCGGGCTGAGCACCACCAGTGCATCGGCTTCGCGGAGCAGGGCACCATGGTCGGCCCAGATGCCGCGCTCGTCCTTGGCCGGCCATAACGGCAGCGGCGCGCGGCCCAGGTCGATGATCGTCGGCGTGGTGCATAGTTGCAGGGCTTGCAGGCGTCCGGCGAGGTAGTCGGCGACTTTTGCCGATTGGCTTTCGACCTGGCTGGAACCGGCGATCAACACGATGTTCAGGCTCATTTGGCCAGTTCTCCTGCGGGGGCTTTCTGGACCTTGGTTTTTTTCCGCCGGGCCAGCGGCCAGAACAGTTCTTCCTGCCAGGTGACCGGGCGCATGTTTTCAATGCCGTAGTGCTCGGGGCGACGGCGGGTGATTTTTGCCGAGCCGAACAGCACGTCCCAGAAGAACAGCAGGTTGCCGAAGTTGCCCTTGTAGTGGGTGACGCCGTCGTCGGCATTCAAACCGTGGTGGGCGGAGTGAGTGGCGGGGGTGGAGATGGTCCGTTCCAGCAGCCACATCAGCGGGCGCAGCAGGCGGATGCGGTACAGCTTGTCGTCCCAGGGCACGCTGCTGTGGGCGGCGAAAATCACCAGCATCTTGACGATCAGGTAGCCGAAATACACCGGGGCCAGGCCCATGTACAGCAGCACGCCGGAGAACCACAGGCCGGGCATCAACAGGTAATAAAAGCTGTTGTTACGGTAGACGATGCGGATGCTCATGTATGGCGCCGAGTGGTGGGCGCGGTGCAGCGAGTAAAGGAACGGCACCTTGTGGCTGAGGCGATGCCACCAGTACTGGGTCATGTCGTCGAGCACCAGGAACAGGGCCAGGCCGAGCGCCCAGTGCAGGCCGCTGAGGCTGTCTTTGAGTTGCGGGGCGAAATAGCCGAGCAGGGCAGCGCTGAGGAAGGTCACCAAGGGCAGGGTCACGCCCATCAGCAAGCCGGAACCGAGGATTTCGATGATCACGTCACGCCGTTGGCCACGGGGTTGGCGAAAGCAGGCGCAGGCGATTTCGAGGAGGATAAAAGCGATCAGGATGGCGGCGATGATCGGGATCGGACTGTTGGTTATTGTTGTTGTATTCATGGCACTCTCTGGTTGCGGCCGATAATGGCAATGCCCTCCAATAAGAAACCATGAGCCCTGCACCCGCCATGCGCGAAACGGACAGAATCCCCCGAGAACCGGCCAACCCCTCGCCTGAGCGCTTTCACCGTGGTCCATTGGGCCGGGTGCTCGAGCGCTATCTGCAAAGCCGCAGCGCACAAGAGCGCAGTAACTACAGCATGGTCGCCCTCGAGCAACTCTGGGTCAGGGCCGCCGTGCACGATCCGGCGATCGGCCTGCACCTGTTCGGCCATTTCAGTCGCCAGGACTGGCACGTACTGGCCCATGCCTGCCTGTACAGCGCCACCCATGAAGAGGCGATACGCTTCTGGGCGCGCTATGCGCCACTGGCGTCGGACATGGACAGCCTGGTGTTGATCGAGGACGGCGACGAGTTGGGGGTGGAATTGCGCATCGATGCGCCGCCCAGTCTGGTGCGGTATGTGGTTGAGCACTACTGCGTGATGTCCCTCAGCGTGTTGCGCATCGGCACCGGCGTGTCGCTGATGCCTGCGCGCGCCTGTTTCGCCCATCCGCGCCCGGCTTATCACGCCGAATATGCGCAATGGTTTGGCGACAACGTCCAGTTCGACTGCGGGTACAACCGCCTGTACTACCCGCGTTCGAGCTTGAAGCTGGCGCTGCACACCCACAATGCCGGGATGATGGAGGTACTGCGCCAGGAACTGGATCGACGCCTGGCACAGCAGCAGCGCCTCAGCGGTTGGGCGGGCAGGGTGGCGCAGGGCATCCGCCAGAACCTGCTGGCCGGCCAGGCCCCCAGCCTGGAAACTCAGGCCCAGGCCCTACACCAGAGCCCACGCACCTTGCGCCGGCGTCTTGAAGAACAGGGTTTGAGCTTTCGCCAGTTGCTGGACCAGGTGCGCGCCGAACTGGAACAGTACCTCGAGCTGCAAGGCAACAGCCGCACGCAGATCGCCGCGCAGTTGGGCTACAGCGATCTGGCGGCCTACCTGCATGCGCGTAAACGCTGGCGGGGCGACTCGGCGCCATAACTATGGTGGACGTACGAACCTGTGGGAGCCGGCTTGCCGGCGATAGCGGTGTGTCAGTCGACCGTTGCGTTGCAATTGATGGCCTAATCGCGGGCAAGCCCACTCCCACAGTTGATTTTGGTGGGCATCACATCCTGTGTTCGCCGCTATATCCCTGTGGGAGCCGGCTTGCCGGCGATGGCGGTGTATCAGTAACCATGCCCCGCTGTCACCAATTGCCAAATCCCTGTCGCGCAATGCGAAGCCCTCAACCACCGACTGACGATACTGATCCGTTCAGCGAAGTCTTGCAGTGAAGCAAAACCCACTGACCCGTGAATCCCCCTGCCTGTGTGCCCTGAGGGGGGAGCCCAGTGGCATCTCAAAAAAACAACAAAGGAGTGCGCAGAATGAAGTTCCGTTTTGTCGAAGACAGCCACCCAAGCCGGCGCCGGGTGCTGCGCGACGCCGTTGCACTGGCATTGGCGGCATCGCCCCTGGCGAGTATTGCCAACGCCGCCGAGGACAACCCCGAAGAAGTGACCTTCGCCGCCGGGCCCCGGCCATTGGTGCAATACCCGCAGAAGCGTCCGCTGACCCTGGTCACCACCCGCCCGCCGCACCTGGAGACACCCTTCGCGGTGTTCAACGAAGGGCCGATCACCCCCAACGACGCCTTCTTCGTGCGTTACCACCTGGCCAATTTCCCCACCAGCATCGACCCGGACACCTACCGGCTGGCGATCAAAGGTGCGGTCGACAGGCCATTGTCGCTGTCCCTGGCCGAACTCAAGCAACTCGCCGAGCCCATCGAAGTGGTGGCGGTCAATCAGTGCTCGGGCAACAGCCGCGGCTTCTCGATGCCGCGGGTATTCGGTGCGCAACTGGGCAATGGCTCGATGGGCAATGCGCGCTGGCGCGGGGTGGCGCTGAAGACCGTGCTGCAGCACGCCGGGGTCAAGGCCGACGCGCGCCAGGTGACCTTTCGCGGGCTCGACAAGCCGGTGCTGGCGAGCACCCCGGAGTTCATCAAGGCCCTGGATATCAGCCATGCGCTGGACGGCGAGCCGATGCTCGCCTGGGAAATGAACGGCACCGACCTGCCATTTCTCAACGGCTATCCGCTGCGCCTGGTGGTGCCGGGTTACTTCGGCACGTATTGGGTCAAGCACCTGAGTGAGATCGAAGTCCTCGACCACACCTACGAAGGTTTCTTCATGGCCAAGGGTTACCGCGTGCCGGACAACGATTGCCAGTGCATCGCCCCCGGCACCACGCCGACCAGCACCCGGCCGATCTCCACCTTGCCGGTGCGCAGCTTCATCACCAGCGTCAAGTCCGGCGATGTCCTGCCGCAGGGTACGGAGTTGCTGCTCAAGGGCATCGCCTTCGACGGCGGCGCTGGAGTGAACAAGGTGGAAATCTCGATCGATGGCGCGCAGAGCTGGCGCGAGGCAACCCTTGGTGAAGACCTTGGTCGCTACTCCTTCCGCGAATGGACCCTGCCCATCAGCTTTGCCAGCAAGGGCGCGACGCTGCTGATGGTGCGCGCCAGCAACCGCGCCGGCGAAACCCAGCCGCTGCGCGCTGACTGGAACCCCGGTGGCTACCGCCGCCATGTGGTGGAAAGCAGCCACGTGACCATTGCCTGAGGAGCGCCCAATGAAATTTCCAAGACTGATGCAGTGGCTGTGCCTGGCGCCGGTGTGCCTGGCGGGTGCGGTGAATGCGGCGCCGCTGTCGATTACCCTGCCGGCGGAAACCGCCGTGTTCAAACCCAGCCCGTTACCGGGCTATGCCCTGGCCCAGCAGAAATGCTCGACCTGCCACTCCGCCGACTACATCAACTTCCAGCCACCGGGCATGAGCCTGGCGCAGTGGACCGGCGAGGCGGGCAAGATGCAGCACGTCTACGGCGCGCCGATCAGCGACGACGATGTGCGGATCATCGGCGCCTACCTGGCGGCCACCTACGGCAGCGCCAAGGCCAGCGATGCCGAGGTGCAAGCGGCCTCCCAGCCGCCCGCACCGACCACCGCGCTGGATGCCAGCGCACTGCTGCAGAACAACGGCTGCCTGGCTTGCCACGCCACCGACAACAAGGTAGTCGGCCCGGCTTATCGCGACGTGGCGGCCAAGTACGCCAAGGACCCGCAGGCCCAGGCCAAGGTCATGTCCAGCATCACCCAGGGCGGCAGCGGCAAGTGGGGTGAAATGGCCATGCCGCCGTTCAGTCAGCTGAGTGCGCAGGAACTGCAAAAGCTCGCGAGTTTTATCCTGCAACAGTGAAATCGTCCAAGCCCTGAGTCAGCCTCGGCTGACTCGATCGGCATAGATTGTATGAGCATAAGCAAGCATTTCGCGAATGTTGCTGTAGGGTTTGTCGTCAAGCACTGTAGGTTGTTACTTGAAATTTTAAACAAGTAGCATCGGGAAATAGATCGCCAGATGTAATGTTCGACGTTTTTGTTAGTCTCCTCGGCCACTTCTACATGGCTCTGCAGGAGGCACTTGATATATGACGATCTTCGAACGAAATATTCAGGATACGAATCAATGGACTGATTGGCGCTGGCAGCAGAAGAACGCTGTTCGTGATGAGCCCGCACTTCGCGCGGCATGTGGTGGTTGGAGTGAAGATGTTACGGCGTCTATAGAGAGGAACTTGCGGGATCGAAAGATGCAAGTTACGCCTTACTACATAGACCTGATCATGCGTTCGCTCAATGCCGATGGAGTAACTGAACATCCACTGTGGCGCCAGGTAGTGCCGTACTGGAGCGAACTGGGGCGGGATGAGTACGATGGAACGTCGGAAACTGGGAGCTCGATCATGAGATGAAAACGCCGATCTGCCAGCACAAGTACGACAATCGCGTCATCCTTCGTACCACCAATACCTGTAATGCTTATTGCCAGTTCTGCTTTGAGGCGTTACGCACGCTGCAGGTGGGCACTGACGAAGCCAACGCCAGCAAGGACTCCTTCAGCCAATCGGTGGAGTACATCCGCAGCAATCCGGCGATTGAGGAAGTGATTCTCAGCGGTGGTGACCCGTTGATGCTCGCCGACCGCAAGCTCGAAGAAATGCTCGCAGCGCTGCGCGCGATAAGTGACGACCTGCTGATTCGTGTCCACTCGCGCGCCTTGAGCTTCAATCCGTTTCGCGTGACCGATGAATTGATCGCGATGCTCGACACGTACAAGGTCAATGCTTTTGGGGTTCATGTCTGTCACCCGCTTGAGCTCAGTGAAGAGTTCGCAACGGCACTCAAACGTATTCAGGCGGTTGTGCCGATTGTATTTTCCAATATGCCACTGTTGCGGGGTGTCAATGATAATGAAGCCACGCTGCATAAACTGTTCATTGATCTTTACCGTCTGGGGGTCAAACCTTATTACTTGTATCACTTCATGCCTTTTTCTCCCGGTGCGTCGGCCTACAAGGCTTCGATAAGCCAGGTCATCGCTATCATGGGACACCTCAAGCGGCGGGTCTCCAATATTGCCATGCCCGAATATGTGCTGCCCCATGCGCAAGGCAAGTTTACCGTTCCGTTGCTCGATTTCGAGAAGCCTGAGGATCTACCTCGCTTTGAAGTTCTCGATGGGCAACGGCATTACCGATTCCGCAACTGGGAAGGTCACTGGTGCACTTGGCAGGATGCCTGAATCAACTTACGGACTGAGGCTATTTGATTTATGAATAAAGACGCCATTCTTTTCATTGATGTCGATGACAGTGAAACTGTTCGCTATACCTGTCGTGAACCGCACTTCGCAGTCGCCCGCGCTCGCGGCCTGGTGTGTTTGACGGCGGCCGTGGCAGGGCGCAAACACCTGCAACGACTCAGGGACGACAGTGATGACGTGTTCCTGCTCGATACACTCAGCGTGCAGGCTATCCTCGACCTGGTTGGCCAGTTTGATGGGCGCTATCAAATTCGCGCGATTTTTTGCCACGCGGGGCATCCATCGGCGCAGGGGGAGGTCGGCTGTATTGTTGCGCAGGCCTGCATGTTACTGGGCTTGGTCCATAACAGTGCTGATGCCGTTGCTGTGTGCAACAACAAATTCCTGATGCGCAGCGCTCTGAAAAAGCATGGGCTTCGTTCCGTGCCGTTTGCCCTATGCAATGACGAACGGCAACTTCAGCAAGGGGCGCAGCGGGTGGGTTATCCGCTGATCGCCAAGCCACCCTTTGGCGCCGCTTCGACATTCATCAAGAAGTGCTCAAACTGGGCTGAGTTGCGTGAGCATTATGGACTTTTCCTCACGAAACACGGCTCATCCGCCTATGCGGATCTCTATGGTTTTGCGCATACGCTGCCAGAAGAGAACGGGCAGCGGCTGGAATACGTGCCGGGACGCAGCATCCTGCTCGAAGGTTTCATCCCCGGAACCGAAGGCAGCGTGGAATGTGTGGTCGCCGGCGATCGCATTCATCCGTTGCTGATCAATGAAAAGCTGTTGTTGACCGAGCGCAGTGGCACGGTCCTCGAGAATCTGCTGATTTCCCCGCCGACTTCATTTTCCCAGGCCCAGTGCGAGCAGATACGCCGGTACGCCGTGGATTGCCTGCGTGCTGTCGGCCTGACCAACGCCGTGGTGCATTTCGAGTTCCGCCTGACGGACGAGGGGCCGGTGGCTATTGAAATCAACCCGCGATTGGGCGGGCTTTATGTCGATGCGGCGTTCCGTGACCTGGCCGCCATTGATCCTTATCAACTCTATCTGTCGTTGCTGTTGGGCGAAGAGGGCATCAATGAGCAGCTGAAAGCGGGAGCACTCAAGGTCGCCGAGACTGGGCAGCACTACGCGATGCTGGCGGTTTATCCGCAGCACAGTGGCCACTTCAAGGGCATAAACGGTGCGGAGTTTCTGGAGCACAATGCGGCGGTGCTGGAGTATGCCCTGCAGGAACCCGGCCATTACGTTGATGCCGATATCGAAGAGCACTGTCTGGTCAAATGCTGGGCCAGGGTCGACGGTGCGGTACACGCTCACGCTTTGCATGATGCGGTAGGCCAACACCTGCAGGTGGTCATCGAAAAACCGGTGGCAGAGTAGCGATATGCACATCCCACCTATTTCAGCGCAACTACACGAGCATCGTTACTGCCATTGTCGCGACTTTGGCGATTTACTCAGCATCGCGCCCGAACAGCAACAGAGCTTTCAAGCCTACTGGGCCAACCTGGTGCGGGACGCGGCGTTCAAGGAGTACACCCACCGTGAACGCCGCATCCTGCGCTATCGGTTATCACCTGCGGGCGAGTTGCAGATCAACAGGGATCCTGCGTTCAAGTCGACCGTCACCTATGCCATCAACTATCGCCAGGGTGTGAATCACCTGAGCTACTGCGAGGAGGGTTTTATCGAACATCCCGTCATGCGCAAGCTGCTGGCCGCGGATCTTGCGGTGATTGGCCCGCACTTGAGCGAGCAGGCGTACACCGTCGATATCCATCAATTCCGAGTACGGGCGAATGGACAAGCGGTCAGTCCCACCACCTCGGGCATTCACCAGGATGGCCGGGACTGGGTGTTCATGCACTTCATTGGACAACACAACACTCAACCGGTGGTTTCGGAGATCTTCACCGGGCAAACCGAGGGCAGCCGGGTGTTGAACGTGGCGATGGAGCGGTTTCTTGAAACCATCGTGATCAATGACCATGAGCTTTACCATCGGGCCGGTGAAGTGCGCCAACGGGTTGACTCGACGCCGGCCTGGCGCGACGTGTTGCTGGTGAGCCTGCACGGCGTAGGCACTGATGAAACGGAGCAAACTGCATGAGTCACGACCCGCAACTGAACCTGTCGATTCGCAACGCACGCTTGATCATCTTTGCTCGAGGTATTTCGGATTTTGGCGCGTTCCTCAACATGGTGGCGTTGTCCACCTATGTCTACTGGCTCAGTCAAAGCGTGATGTTCGTCAGTATCTTCCTGGCGTGCCGGGTCACCGGTGGCATCGTTGCCAGCCTATTCGGCATTCCTTTCTTCCGCCGCTTTTCCGGGCGCTCAACCCTGGCCGCGCTGGACCTCGCCCGAGCATCGCTGCTAATGCCCTTGCTGGTGATGATTCCGGCACATCAACTCAGCGTGTTGCCCTTTCTCGCCTTTGGTATCGGCTTGTGCAATTCACTGTTTGCCATCGGCCTGAATAGTCAGATGCCGAACTGGGTGGCACTCGAGCAGCGCGTCGGCACCAATGCGTGGATCACCTCGGCGGCGGCCACCGGCGCGGTGTTCGGCAGTTTGCTTTCCGGGCTGCTGATCGCCACTGGGGGGTTTGACGCGGTGTTTGCCGTCAACATCGCGACTTACGTGGTAGCCGCTTGCCTGATCATGCCGTTGCGTGCGTTATATACGGTCGCCATTGGTAACCAGCAGGGACTTGCGCAGGAATGGCGAGCATTGCGCAATGGACTGCGCGGTGCGCCGGTACTGGCCGCCATGTTGTTGATCAGTATGCTCGACACCCTCGGCAGCGCGGCGCATAACGTGGGTTGGCCGGTGTTGTCGCAGCATATCGCTGCGGATACCGCGAATACGGTGATGGGCTATCTGCTTGCAGTCTGGGCCTGTGGCAAGTTTGTCGGCGCGCGCCTGGCCAGTGTGCTGCTCAAAAGCCGCGGCATCCAGGCTATGGAACGACTGTTCATGGCGGGGGTGGCGCTGATGTCGAGCGGATTTATCCTGACCTTCCAGCAGAGCGAACTGTGGCTGGCCCTGCTGCTGGTGGTTTGGGCGGGATTGGGCGATGGTCTATCCGAGGTGGCATTGATCTCACGTGCGCAAAGTGAAGCCGAAAGCTTGCGTTTGCCGCTGTTCAGTCTTTTGACGTTGATCCAGATGGCCGGCTTCGGCGTGGGGATGCTGTTGGTCGGTCCTTTCTATGTGGTCTGGACTCCGGCCCAGGTGATCGTTTTATTCCATGGGTTACCTTTGACCGCGCTGGCGATCATGGTGGTATGGATGAGTAAAGGTCGCCCGATGCCTATGCATCGAAGCTGACGACCGCTGCTTTGTAAATCTGAACCACCCTGACCCTGACTCAGCCGCCGGCTGGCAGGGGCCGTGCAGGCATCGAGGCCTTCACCGCACGCCCCGCCAGCACTGCCAGTCCGGCGGCGATCAGCAGCAACAGCGCACTGACTTCGAAGGTCGCGCGGTAGCCGCTGAAGTCGAACAACAACCCACCCACAGTGGCACCGGCGGCAATCGCCAACTGGATAATCGCCACCATCAACCCGCCGCCCGCTTCGGCATCATCCGGCAGCGTGCGGGCCAGCCAGGTCCACCAGCCGACCGGCGCGGCGGTGGCCACCAGACCCCAAAGGCCGAGCAGCAGGGTGGTGCCCAGTGCCGAACTACCAAACGAAATCAGTGCCAGGGCAATCACCGCCATCAGCAACGGGATGACCGCCAGGGTGCGAAACAGGCTGGTTTTGACAAAGGCTTCAATCAGAAAAGTCCCCGCCAGGCCGGCAACCCCGAGCACCAACAGCATCAGCGAGAGCATCGAGACGCTGACCTGGGTGACGTTTTCCAGAAACGGTCGCAAGTACGTGAACAACATGAACTGGCCCATGAAGAACAGGCTGACCGCGAGCATGCCCAAGGCCACCGGCGGGCGTTTCATCAGGCGCATCAGGTTGCCGCTGGCTGCCACGGTCGGGGTCTTGATCGCCGGCATGCTCACTAGCAGCCATAGGCTCGCAATCAAGGCGACCGGGACCACGCATAGAAATGCCCCACGCCAGCCGATCAATGCACCGAGGTAGCTGCCCAGCGGCGCGGCGATCACCGTCGCCAGGGCGTTACCGCCGTTGACGATGGCCAGGGCCCGGGTCACTTCGCCGGCCGGGACCAGGCGCATGGCTGTGGCTGCCGACAGCGACCAGAAGCCACCGATGGCGATCCCGATCAATGCACGGCCGAGCATGAAGATCGTGTAGTTGGGGGCGAAGGCGACCACGCTGCCGGAAACGATCATCAGCAGGGTCAGGGACAGCAGCAGCTTCTTGCGATCGACCCGAGCCGCCACCGCAGCAATCAGCAAGCTGGTGATCAAGGCGAACAATCCGGACACGGCAATGCCCTGGCCAGCCTGTCCTTCGCTGACCTGCAGGTCGGTGGCAATCGGGGTCAGCAGGCTGACCGGCATGAATTCCGAAGCTACCAGAGCAAAGGCGGCAAGCGACATGGCGAAGACCGCGCCCCAGGAGGACTGGGCGTTGGGATGAGCGTGTTGGGGCATGGTTTGAATCCTGTGCAGCGGGGTGTTTGACTGACGCCCATTGTCCAGAACCCTCCCTGTGCGCTGAAGCGCAATCCGCTGGAATACTTGCCTGATTCTCTGAGTGTCTGCGCCGGTAGGTGCCAGGCTGGCGATGAAGATTATGCGGTGTGGCTGATGTCCTCATCGCTAGCAGGCAGCTAGCTCCTACAGTGGACGTGTGTCGATCACAAAAAACCTGTAGGAGCGAGCCTGCTCGCGAAAAACCCAAGAGCACCGCGCGCATCCAGACAGCCCGCGTCATCGCCGACAACTACCCCGCCAACGCCCGCAATTGCCCCCGCGCCACGCCCAGCAACGTGCGCACAGCCATCCCCGACACCACCAGGGTTGCCGCCGCCAACAGCACAACAGCCACTCCCTGGGTAAACAACCCCGGCGCATGAACCGCATAGCGCAACGCGCAACTGGCCGCCGCTGCCAAGGGGAAGCCCACCGACCACCACGACAGCCGAAACGGACAACTGCGCGCCAGATGGCGCAGGCGTCCGGCGAGGATCGCCAGCAGGAACAGGGTCAGCATGTACAGCGCGCTGGCGAAGCGGTCCACCTCGCCGGTGAGACTGACGTAGGCCGAAAAGCCCACGGCAAAGGGCGCCAGCAGGATCAGCAACGACGGCTGCAGACCGACGCCGATCGGCTCTTCGAACAGCAGGCGCGAGAAAATCAGGGTGAACAGCGGGACCGCGAAGAACAGCCCCACCGCCAGGGCAAAAAAGCCGATGTCGCCGAGACCGTCCCAGTGCAACAGCGGCATCGCCAGCGGGATATCGGTCAAGCCCACCACCGGCACGATCCACGCCGGCGTGGCGTGCGCCGCCTGCTGACGCTGGCTGAGCCAGCGGGACATGATCACCCAGGCAAACCCAAGCATGCCCACCGCCCCGATAACCCAGGAACCCCGGGCAAGCATCAAGCTGTAGTCAGCGAGGGCAATCGGCAACAGCAGCAGGCTGATGAACACTGTGCCGAACAGGTTGCCGGCGATGGGGTGGAGGAATTCCGTCTTGACCGCATGGGGCGCGGTGACGGCCTTGACCGCGTAGGCACCGGCCACCAGGACAAAGGCCAGCAGGGCGAAAAACCCGAACAGTGGCGCTATCCACTGCGGCAGCGCGTACAGCTGGCCGGCCAAACGCCAGGCCGAGGACAATCCGGCCAGGCCCATCACCGAGCCAAACAGCGCCACCGGCAAATAACCAAGCTTGCCTTCCCGGGCCGCTATCTGCGGCGAGCCATAGGCCGCAGCGGTGCTGATGTTATCGGACATTAAAGGTGGACTCCCAAATTCGTTGAATGCCTGTTTCGAATGGCCGCATTGCGTGCGGCCACCCCCGGATCAGTTAGTCACCCGGGCAATCGGTTCCCCACATCTGATAGTCCAGGGTGTGCTGCACGCCCTGGGAATCTTCGTAGATCATAGTCGCCGGCAAGATGCCACAGCCGGTCTCGGGCGCCTTGATGGAAATCACTTTCGCCACGTCCACTCGGTGAATCGAGCTGATCGCGCCGCACGCCGCGATGAAGGGGACAATCAGCAATACAGTCAGCAGTTTGTTCATGGTCAGACTCCAAAAAAAGACGGGATCAACGCGATGTGCGCAACAGGCCGCGGGCCGAGTCGGCGACGATCAGGACCCCGCCGGCGAGCATCAGGACGTCCTTGAGCACCAGTCGCCCGGCCCCGGACAGATAGGGGAAACCGTGATGCGCGTCGCCCAGGGCAGGGACCCAGGCTTCAGGTGTGGTGATCAGGAAGGTCAGGGTGACCAGGGGCGTGCCGAAACTCAGAAGACCACCGAGCAAGCCCAGTCGCCGCGACAGCGGATTGGCCAGGACCAACAGGGCGATGGCGATTTCCACCACGCCGAGACCGAAGGAAAAGGCATAGGTGTGATTGGCGGTCTGCCAGGCACGCTTCTCGGGATTCAGCTCGCCTTCATGGGTCAGGTAATCCTGGTAGGCCTCGGGCTGCTCGTAGAAGAACGACATGAACGGGCTATTGGCCACGAACGGGGTGATGCTGTCGGCCTCATAGGGCACAAACTTCAGCGCGCCGATCCACAGGAAGACTGCGGCGATGGCCAGGCGCATCAGGGTCACCCCAAACTTGTCGAATGAACCCAGTTGCTGCAGCAGGCGGGTGGTTGAAACTCTCATGGGAACCTCTCGATCCGTTATCCGTAATTGGCCTGATCATTGTCTCGATCGAGTCGATCCCGCTCTTGTTGGTTGCGCTCGGTTTGTAGTCGATAACGCTCAGATGGCTGCGACAGCGTGCCCCTCTGCGCAGGGGCCGGATGGGGGTAACATGCGCCCTCATCCAGCCTGCGCGGCGGGCGTTTGAACGAGCACACATGAACGCGATCGACAAACTCATCCAACTGGCCGGCGTCAGGGGCAACCTTGACCTGCGTTGTCAGTTTCAGGGCGACTGGGCGCTGGAGCACGAGCAGGAAAGCGCTGGCGTGGCGAGCTATCACCTGGTGCTGGCGGGGACCTGCCGGGCGGCAGTGCCCGATGGGCAAACCGTGATCTTGCAGGCCGGCGATATTCTGCTGTTTCCCGCTGGCCAGCCGCACACCCTGCGCAGTGCAGGCGGGGAGAGTGCGCCCAGTCGTCCGCGCGTGACCCGTGGCGGGCTGCTGCCTGTGCATCGAATCGGCAATGAGACGGGCGAGCTGGATATGCTCTGCGGGCGCTTTCTCTACCAGCGCGATTCGTTGCTGCTCGGCGCCTTGCCCGACTGCCTGAAAGTGTCCAGCAACTACCCGCAGTCCACTGAACAATTGTCAGCGCTGGTCGGTTTGCTGCGCGCCGAAGCCGATGGCAATCAGGTCGGCGCACGCTTTCTGGTGGACGCCTTGTCTTCGGCACTGTTCGCGCTGGTGGTGCGTGCCCATCTGCAACAATCGCCGCCCACGGTCGGCACGCTGGCGTTGTTGAGCGACAAGCGCCTGGGAAAGGCCTGGAATGCGATGCTCGAGAATCCGGCCGAGGAGTGGACGGTCGACCGCTTGGCGCAACTGGCGAATATGGCGCGCGCGACCTTCATGCGCAGTTTCCAGAAGGTCGCGGGCGAGTCGCCCTGGGTCCTGCTGACCCGCGTGCGGATGGAGCTGGCTTGTCGACTGTTGAACGAAACCCGGCTGAGCCTGACCGACATCGCCAGCCAGGTGGGCTATCAATCGCAGGCCGCCTTCGGCAAGAAATTCAAGGAGCTCTATGGCGTGGCACCGGGTCAGCTGCGTAAAAGCGGCTTGAGCCCGGTGCACACGGCCTAGGTTTCAACTCAGCCCAATTGCCCGGCAGAACCGGCCACGCCCCTGGCCTTGCGCGAGTGCGTCAACTGGTAGGCAATCGCCAACCAGACAAACCACCCGGGCATTACCATCAACGCGATCCGGGTGTCCGGGCGCAGCGCCAGCAGGCACAGGACAAAGCCGAGGAACCCCAGGCTGAACCAGGCCATCGGCACGCCGCCGGGCATTTTGTAAATCGACTGCGCGTGCAGGTCGGGCCGGCGTTTGCGGTAGGCGATGTACGAGGCGAGGATGGTCGACCAAGTGAAGATCACCAGGATCGCCGACACCGTGGAGACGATGGTGAAGGCGGTCATCACTTCCGGCACGATGAACAGCATCAGCACGCCGATCAGCATCAGCAGCGTGGTGAACGCCAGGCTCAGCAGCGGCACGCTGTTGCCGGACAGGCGCCGGAAAATCCGTGGTGCGTTGTTCTGGGAGGCCAGACCAAACAGCATGCGGCTGGAGGAAAACACCCCGCTGTTGGCCGAGGACGCCGCCGAGGTCAGCACCACGAAGTTGACGATGCCAGCAGCGGCGGGAAAGCCGGCGACCAGGAACAGTTCAACGAATGGGCTCTTGCTTGGCGATACCTGCTGCCAGGACGTCACGGCGATGATGCAGCCCAGGGCCAACACGTAGAACAGGATGATCCGCAGCGGAATCGAGTTGATCGCCTTGGGCAGGGTTTTCTCCGGGGTGCGGGTTTCCGCGGCGGCGGTGCCGATCAGCTCGGTGCCGGCGAACGAGAAAATCGCCATCTGGAAGCCGGCGAAGAAGCCGAACAGGCCGTTGGGGAAGGCCGCCTGTTTATCCAGCAAGTGGTTGAGCGAGGCGGTGACACCGGTCGGCGAGACGAAGGAGCTGGCGATCAGCACCAGGCTGACGCCGATCAGGGTCAACACGGCAATGATCTTGATGATCGCAAACCAGAACTCCACTTCACCGAACAGCCGTACGGTCAGCACGTTGAGGGCGAACAGGGTCATCAGCATGCCGATTGCGGGGATCCACGCCGGCACGTCGGGAAACCAGTACTGGAAGAAACCGCCGACCACCACTGCATCGCCGATCACCGCAACGCTCCAGCTCAGCCAGTACGACCAGCCCAGAAAAAACGCCGCGCGAGGCCCGAGGTAGGCGCCGGCAAAGTCGGCGAAGGTCTTGAAGTTGAGGTTGGACAGCAGCAGTTCGCCCATGGCGCGCATGACGAAGTACACGAACAGACCGATGATCATGTAGATCAGGATGATCGAGGTGCCGGACAGCGCGATGATTTTCCCGGAGCCCATGAACAGGCCGGTGCCGATCGCGCCGCCCATGGCCATTAACTGGATATGACGATTGCTCAGCGTACGCTGCAGCGCAGGCTGTTCAGCCCGGCCGGAGGTGGTTGTGTTCATTGCAAAACCTCTTGATTTTATGATTTTGAGTTTTGGCAGTAGGGGGTTGGAAGCGCTTTATTGTTGGAATGGCGGATCACGGCGGCGGCCTGGATCAGCCGCGTTTGCTCTCGTATCCGTGCAGCACGTTGACCGCGTTGATGCCGATTTCATCGACCATGTAGCCGCCTTCCATGACAAACAACGTCGGGCAGCCGACGCCGGCAATCAGCTCGCCGATGCCGATGAAGTCTTCGCTTTCGAGGAGGAAGTGGCTGATGGGATCATCCTTGAAGGTGTCGACGCCGAGGGAAATCACCAGCACTTCGGGAGCGAACTGCTGCAGTTTGCGGCAGGCATCGACCAGCGCTTCGCGGTAGGCGCCGCCGCTGGTGTTTTTCGCCAACGGGTAGTTGAGGTTGAAGCCTTCGCCCTGGCCGCTGCCGACTTCGTTGCGGTAGCCCGAGTAATACGGATACGACACCGCCGGCTCGCCATGCAGCGAGACGAACATCACGTCATTGCGCCCGTAGAAAATGTTCTGCGTACCGTTGCCGTGGTGGAAATCCACGTCCAGCACCGCGACCTTTTTCGCCCCACGGGTGATCGCCTGTTGGGCGGCGATGGCGGCGTTGTTCAGGTAGCAATAACCACCCATGTACTCGCGGGCGGCGTGGTGGCCGGGTGGACGGCACAGGGCGAAGGCGCTGTCATGGCCTTCGTCGATCAAGGCCAGGCCGGTCAGGGCGATATCGGCGCTGGTTCGCACCGCCCGCCAGGTGGTGGCGGTGATCGGCGAGCCGGCGTCCATGGCGTAGAAGCCCAGCTTGCCGTCGATGAATTGCGGCACCTGCTGGTTGGCCAGGTCGCGTACCGGCCACACCAGCGGCAGGGCATCGTGGGTGCGGCCGGTGGCGGTCCACTCGGTCCAGGCGTTTTCCAGGAAGGTGACGTAGCGCTCGCTGTGGGCGTTGACATAGCAGGCACGGTCGAACACGCGCGGTTCGATGATCTGCCCCAAGCCGACCTGCTTGACCCGGGCGTGCACGGTGTCGGCGCGGCTGGGTTGTTCGAAGGACGGCTTGAGCACGCCGTCTTTCAACTCGGTGCCGTGGTGCAGGCGGTGGGAATCGCTGAAAACTGTAAACATCGTGCGCATCCATTGTTGTGAGCCAGTGCAACTATTTTGTTCTGCTCGAGGTGCGCTTTCTTTGCTTTATCTTTAGGCTTAAGCAGGTATTGAGGGCGATTTTTCTAACGGATAGGGCCATGCAGAAAAGAAATTCCAAACGAATCAGCCTCGACGAAACTGATCTGGCGATTCTTGAACTGTTGCAGGAAGACGCCAGCATCTCCAATGCCGAGCTCAGCGAGCGTCTGTCGTTGAGCCTTACGCCTTGCTGGCGCCGGCGCAAGCGGATGGAGGAGGCGGGGGTGATCAAGAGCTATCAGGCCAACCTCGATCGACGGATGCTCGGGCTGGATATCATGGCGTTCGTCCATATCCGTTTTTCCACCCACGCCGACCATGCCCCCGATGCCTTTGAAGCGGTGATCAAGCAACTGCCGCAAGTGCTGGCCTGCCACAAGATCACCGGCGATTCCGACTATGTGCTGCAAGTGCTGGCCGAAGACCTCGACAGCTACAGCGATTTCATCGAACAGGTTCTGCGGCGCCAGGTCGGCATCGCCTCGATCCAGTCCAGCCTGGCCCTGCGCGAGGTCAAGGCCGGGAGTCGGATGGCGATACCGAAGGCGGGTTCGGATTGAGCATTATTGCATTTGTGCCTGGCCACAATTCCCTGTGGGAGCTGGCTTGCCAGCGATGAGGCCATCAGCCACACCGCATCAACTTCATCGCTGGCAAGCCCACAGGGGATTTATGAGCGCCACAGTATTTGTGCCTAGCCCAAATACTGTGGGAGCGAGCCTGCTCGCGAAGAGGCCATCAGCCACACCGCATCAACTTCATCGCTGGCAAGCCAGCTCCCACAGGGGATTTGTGAGCACCACAGTATTTGTGCCTAGCCCAAATACCTGTGGGAGCTGGCCTGCCAGCGATGGGGCCATCAGCAACACCGCATCAACTTCATCGCTGGCAAGCCAGCTCCCACAGGGGATTTGTGGGCGCCACAGTATTTGTGCCTAGCCCAAATACCTGTGGGAGCTGGCCTGCCAGCGAAGAGGCCATCAGCCACACCGCATCATCTTCATCGCCAGCAGGCTGGCTCCTACAGGGTATTGTGCAAGCCCTGCAACACCGGGTGCAGGCGCTCCAGGGTCAGCGCACTGCACACCTGCATCGGCTCCCGCACTTCGTTGGCGATGAATCCCTGCACACTCAACGCAGCCTTGACCACCGCCGGATTGGGTTCGGCGAAGGCCATCTGGATCCACGGCAACAACTGGCGAAAGCTGGCGCGTGCCTCGGCCAATTCACCGCGCTCCATCTGCTGCATCAACCGCACATACCGATCAGCATGGACATTGGCCGACGCCGAAATCGCCCCGGCGCCGCCGAGGGCCAGGTGGCCGAGAATCTGAATGTCTTCGCCCGTCAGCACCTCGACTTGCCCGTCGGCGATTAGCGCCAAGGTGGTCTCGATATCGCCGCCGCAGTCCTTCACCGCCGCAATGTTCGGATGCCGCACGATCCGCCGCAGGGTCTCGCGCTCGATCCGCGCACCGGTGCGATAAGGGATGTCATACAGCACCAGCGGCACCGTCGAAGCGTCCGCCACCCGATTGAAAAAGGCTTCCAGGCCTTGCTGCGAAGGGCGGATGTAATAGGGGGGCGGCACTAACAAACCAGCCAATTCACGGCGCTGGATCTGCTGCCCGAAGGCAAGGATGTCCTGCAGATTGCTGCCACTCAGACCCATGATCACCTGCTCGGGCCGCGCCCATTGCAACACCGCATCCAGCACCGCGAGCTGCTCATCCTCGCTCATGGCTGCCGCTTCACCGGTGGTGCCACACACCACCAGGCCCCTGACACCATCCGCCAGCAGCTTCTCGACCAAGCCCTGCAAGGCTTCGACATCGACTTGCCCGCCACGAAACGGCGTGGCCAGTGCTACCCAGATCCCGCGAAAATCAGACATGCATGTACTCCCAAGTCAGACCGATTAGTCGTCGTCAGAGGAGTGATGGGAATCAAGCAGGGGGAGGGGTCGCCGGGTGCTTTGTGTCCTGTCAGCTCATCTGACGGGACAGCGCCCCGGTCAAATGAGCGACTGTTTCTTCGATTTATTGGCAACCGACACGCATGCGCACGCCTGGGCAGAAAAGCCCGGGGCGGTCAGCAGGGAGTCGGTGATGCGGATCATGGAGGATCGCTTGCCAAAATGTGTTGCCGGATAATGCGCAGCCTCGTTGAGGGAAGTCAACGAGGATTTGCGCCCTGATTCACCTTTGCTCAAGCCCCGACTGTATTCGATCTCTCACGCCGATCGGACTGCCGTGAGGTCACCAGGCCAATCAGCGAAATCGCCAGCGCCAGGCCAATGGTGGTGCTGACTTCGGTGCGGTGCTGCGGGGAGATCATCATCACCGTCAGTGCCGCGCAGATGAATACGATCACCAGCCAGGTCAGCCAGGGAAACAGCCACATGCGGAAGGTCAGTTCGATGTTCTGCCGGCGCAGCATCCGCCGCATGCGCAATTGCGAGACGGCAATCGCCAGGTACACCAGCAAGGCAATCGCCCCGGAACTGGCCAGCAGAAATTCGAACAAACCCGACGGCATGAAGTAGCTCCACACGGTAATCGCCGCCCCCAGCACCGAGCTGGCAATCACCGCCGCCCGTGGCACGCCTGCGGACGAGGTGGCCTTCAACGTCTTCGGCGCGTCGCCACGCCGGCCGAGGGAGTAGAGCATGCGCGAAGCAATGTAGATCGAGGAGTTCATGCAACTGGCCACGGCAATCAGCACCACCACATCGACCATGAACTTGGCGTGGGGAATATTCATGATTTCCAGGGCGCGCTGGTAGGAACCGACCGAGGCCAGCAGCGGATCGTTCCAGGGCACCACCGAGATCACCACGAAAATCGACAGCAGGTAGAACACGCCGATCCGCCAGATCACCGAGCGGGTAGCCTTGGCGATGTTCTGCGATGGGTTGTCGGACTCGGCGGCGGCGATGGTCACCGCCTCAGTGCCGATGAAACTGAACATGATGGTGATGAAAGCGCCGACCACCGCCGACAGGCCGTTGGGGGCGAAGCCACCGTGGGCTGCCATCAGGCCGCTCAAGCCGCTGACTTCGCGGTCGGGGATCCAGCCCAGCAGCACCGCGAAGCCGACGCCGATAAAGCCAATGATCGCCACCACCTTGGCCATGGCGAACCAGAATTCGAACTCGCCGTACTTGGCGACGCTGAACAGGTTGGTCACCACCAGCACAATGATCGAGCCCAAGGCGAACAGCCAGGCGTCAATCTGCGGGAACCACTGGTTCAACACATGCCCGGCAGCCAGCGCCTCGATGGGAATCACCAGCACCCAGAACCACCAGTACAGCCAGCCAATGGTGAAGCCTGCCCAACGGCCGATGGCCTGGTCGGCATAGGTAGAAAAGGAACCGGTGTCGGGATTGGCCACGGCCATCTCGCCGAGCATGCGCATCACCAGCACCACCAGCAGGCCGGAGAACAGATAGGCCAGCAAGACGGCCGGGCCGGCGGCGGCAATCGCATGCCCGGAACCGACGAACAAACCGGCGCCGATAATCCCGGCGATCGACAACATGGTGACGTGACGAGGCTTGAAGCCCTGCGCCAATTGGCTACTCGAATCCTTGGAGCTGGGGCTGATCATTGGCTTTTTTCTCAGGTGACCGACATTCAAGCACAGGGGCCGCGATCATCGCTGTCACACCAACGGAAGGCGGCGCCCTGAACACTGCTGTTCTTATCGAACCCTTCACCGGCACAGGATGAAGGGACGCGCCACCTTACCCGGCTTGTCCGCCAATTCAGTTACCTGAGCGCGCCACTGCTGTGCCTGATATCGACACCGGCACGTTTGCCGTTCACTGGTGAAAACACCAGTTTCAGCTAGCGTGAAGGAACCACAGATACAGCTCGCGCCCAGTCAGGGCGGGCTATTCACGCCGCGCATCGGAGACGACTGCACCATGGCATCCACCCGCAAGGCATCGCGCAAAACCGCAGTCAAAGACCCAGTGCCTCCCACATTCCGTTCTCGCGATGAACGCCTCGCTGACGGTAAACGCTTGCGCGACAAGGTCCCCAGGGAGGCGCACGCCAAGTGGCAGACGCCCGGGCGACAGCGCAACGCCGTGGCGATCCTTGAGCAATCCAACCGTGACCGCCTGCAGGAACTGGTGCCGATTCGCTACGGACGCATGTTGCGCAGCCCCTTTACCTTCCTCCGCGGTTCGGCGGCGCTGATGGCCCATGACCTGTCCAAAGGGCCGAACATCGGCGTCACGGTGCAGGCCTGCGGCGACTGTCACTTGCTCAATTTCGGCCTGTTCGCCACCCCCGAGCGCAACCTGGTGTTCGACCTCAACGACTTCGACGAAACCCTGCCGGCGCCCTGGGAGTGGGACATCAAGCGCCTGGTGGTGAGTTTTGCCGTGGCCGCCCGTGACGGCGGGGCGACTGACGCCCGTGCGCGCAAGATCGCGATCGCCTGCGCAGGGGCCTATCGCGAACAGCTGCGGCATTTTTCAAAAATGAAACCGCTGGAAGTCTGGTATTCCCGTCTAGATGCCCAGACGCTGCTGGACACCGCGCCCGACGCCAAGGCCCTGAAATTTCGCCAGCAACTGTTCGAGCGAGCCCGCGAGCGGGTCATGGAAAGCGTCTTTCCGAAAATCGCCGGGCAGGTCGCCGGGCAGCCGCGCATCGTCGACCAGCCGCCGGTGATCCAGCACGTCGCCGATCCCGAGTTCATGGTGCGGGTGCATCAGGGGGTGGCAGCGTATCGGCAAAGCCTCAGCGACGAGCGCCGGGTGCTGCTCGATCGCTATCGCCTGGTGGATGCCGCACTCAAGGTGGTCGGCATCGGCAGCGTCGGTACACGCTGCTACATCGCGCTGTTGTTTTCCGAGGAAAATCACCCGCTGATCCTGCAGTTCAAGGAGTCGTGCCGCTCGGTGCTGGAGCCTTATGCGGGCAAAAGCCAGTACGACAATCAGGGTGAGCGGGTGGTGATGGGCCAGCGGCTGATGCAGTCCTCCAGCGACATTTTCCTTGGCTGGGTGCGCGGCCCGGCGGGCTATGACTTCTTCGTGCGGCAGTTGCGCGACATGAAGATGTCGGTGCCGCTGGAGAACATCAGCGCCACCCAGCTGGAACGCTACGCCGAACTGTGCGCGTTGACCCTGGCACGGGCCCATGCGAAATCCGGCGACGCGGCGACCATCTCCGGCTACCTGGGTAAAAGCGAGGTGTTCGACGAAGCGGTGGGTGACTTTGCCTTGCTCTATGCCGACCAGACCGAACGCGACCACGCGCAGCTGCTCAAGGCTGCGCAGAGTGGGCGGGTGCATGTATTGCATGAGGAGTGAGGGTAACGCCCGTTTCAGTTTTTCCGGCTGCAACGGGCGGTGCGCAACGCATCAGAATCGCCAGGTAGCGCCCGCGCCGACAATGTGCAGCGCCGCGTCTTTATAGCTGCCCGACAAGGTTTCGCCAGTGCGCGCCTTGGTCTGTTCGACCTCCATGTCGCCCAACCACACCAGGGATCAGGCGGTGGGCAGGTGTCGGGCATTCGGCCATCGGCAGATCGATGCCGATGGCCGCTTTCGAAACTTACTTGGCTTTCAACTGCGCGTAGGACTTGACGATGTCCTGGGCCCAGACATCCAGCACCTTCTTGAAGTCCTTGGCCTCCAGTACCTGATCGGCATTCTCCAGATCAGCGCCGGCGCCTTTGCGGACCACTTCGGCAACCACTTTGTTATCGCTGCCGTCGAGGAACGCCGCTTCGGTGGCGAGGGTAGTGTCCTGATCGCGGATGCCGGTGGCGGTGCTGATACCCGCTGCGAGCAGGGCGATCGGGATCACTTCATAAGGTCGCAAGCCTTTGGTTTCGGCGCTGACCGCAGTAATCGCCGGACGCACCACCAGCACCCCGGGGCCTGGTCCGGTAGCCAGTGGCAGTTCTTTGGCAAAGGCGTTTTTCAGGGTCTGGTCGTAGTAGTCGGTGATGCCCTTCAAAGCGCTCTGAGGGATCTTTTCCGTGGCTTGTGGTTTGGGGTACAGCTGGCTGGGTTCAACGTAGACACTGCTGAAATGGCTCACGTCCACGCCCGGTTGAATCCAGCGTTTGACTTCGGCCCCCGAGGGCGATTTTTCTTCCTTGAGTACGCTGTAGTCCTTGAGGAAGCCCGAATACTGCTCGGGTTCCACGTACTTGCTGGCACAGCCGGAGAGCGCCAGGGACAACACACACATGGATGCCGCGAATGACTTGAACTGCATAGAAAGCTCCACTTTCACAATGCTGAAGCGAACGGCCCGGGGGCTGACGCCAGAAAGGCACGTTCGTAGAAAACCAAAAGCTCGAATCAGCGACCTGCAGCGGCGGTTCCAGTCGCCGCTGCAAGGCGCTTGCTCAGGTCAAGGGGTCACGATGTTGAACCAGAAGTCGAAGTCATCCATGTAGGACACCAGTTCCTCCAGCTTGCCCTGGGTGCCATCGACCTTGATATCGCCCGAGGCCAGCGCGTCTTTCAAGGTGGTTTCCTTCAACACGATCTTGTTCAAGGTATCGCGGGTCAGGGTGACCTTGGCATCGGCATCCTTGGCGACGACGCCTTCGGTGTGGTTGAGCACGCCGTTTTCCATTTCCACCGAGTACTGCTGCTTGAGGTCGGTGAAGTCGAAGTTCAGCGAGAGACGCTTGCCATCGGCTTTCGGGCCATTGAGGCGCATGGCCAGGAAGTCGAAGAACAGGTCCAGGTCCATCGCCCGCACGGTAAAGCGCACGACGATGCGACTGCCGGTGGTGTCGGCAGTGACAAAGCTGCCGAAGTCGAACACCAGCGAGTTGCCGACGCCACTGATGACGCTGAGCACCGGCCCGGCATTGGTGTTGCCGGGGCCGACCTGCCATTGCCCGACATCGCTGCCGGTGGTCCAGGTCAGGCCGGTGACATCGAACAGCGGCAGAGGCAAGTAAGCCGTGAGTTTGAACTGCTCGTAGTCACCGGTGACCAGGTCGTAGCTGAGTTCGAAGGTCACTTCATCGCCGGGCCGCAGTTCGCCATTGCCGGGTGGCGGGTTGTCGTTGACCTCCACCAGGCTGATATCGACGGTGCTGGTGGGAATGGTGCTGGTGGTGGCGGAGCCGTCGGTTTCGCTCTCGCCGGTGAGGTTGAATGGATCCAGCAGCAGCGTGCCGTCGACCACGGCGCTGTTGCCCAGGTCATCGCCTTCGTTGATCTCCGAATGCGGGGCACCCGATGGCGGCTTGTAGGTCTGGCCGACAATTGCCGAATAGCTGAGCACCGCCAGCACCGCGCCCTCCAGGGTGGTGTCGAAGGCCAGGTCGCCGTTGAGCCAGCCGCGTATGTTGAAAGATGCATTGCGCAGCGACTGGCCGATATCGAACACCATGGAGCTAGTACCGTCGGCGTTGATCACGCTGCTGGTGACCAGGGCGATCGACTGCGCCACGCCATTGATGGTCACCGTGATGGTCGGCGTGCCGGTCAGGGTCTGGCCGTCACTGAGCTGGTCACGCACGATCAACTGGCCGTCGTTGAAGAAGTCCTTGCCGAAGGCGAAGTAGTCGGAAATCGCCAGGTTCAGGCTGTACTGCAGGGTGTCGCCCGGGGTGATGCCGGCATGGCCGACATCGACTTGCACGGTGGCGGTCTTGAGCAAGGTGATGGACTTGGCGATGAACTGCACCGGGTCGCCGGTGCCGCTGAAGTCGATGGTGGTGTTGGGCGCGGTGACGTCCCGTGGGTCCAACGGTACCCATTGGCCAGAGGCGTTCGGGGCGGGCAGGGTGATGGTCACAGCGTCGCCGGACACCGGGTTGATGATGGGTTGGCCATCGGCATCGACTTCCGGCACATAGAACGCCACCACCGTATCGGTCTGCGCTGCCAGGCTGTCGTATTGCACGGTGAAGGAGTCGATGAACACGTCATTGGCGGCGATCAGCAGGGCCATTTCCGCAGGATTGCTGACCACGGTGCCGTCATGCAGGGTTATCGAGGTCAGGCGACCGCCGGGGCCTGGGGTAATGGCGGTGACCTGGATGTTGTCCGGCAGCGGTTGCGTGACGATCACATTGGTCAGGGTTTGGCCTGGTGCCGGGGTCACGGTAACCGTCAAGGTGCGGCCATAGTTGGGGCCGGTGGCGGTTTCACCTTCCGGGGTGTTCAGCGTCTGGTCGAAGGTGATCACCGTCGGATGCACGACGAAGGCCGCAGTCGCCGCTTCGATCAGGCTCGGGTCGTTGAGCGGGTTGTCCAGCGCGTCGTTGCCGAACTCGAAGCCGCCGCTGGCGCGAATGGTCAGGTCCGGGCTGCCGTCGGAGAAACTGGTATCGGCCAGATTACTCAGGCTGGCAGTGATTTGTACCGGGATCACCGGTTGCAGATTGCTGACGCTGGCGAACGGCAGCTCGATGACCACCAGGGTGTCGCCGGCGCGCATGCCGTAGGTCGCGGCATTAATAATGATGAAATTGCCGCTGGCGTCCTTGGCCAGGGGATGGGTGGCGTTGCCGGCGGCATCGAAGGTCACCGAATGGGTGATCAGGTTATGCCCCAGGTAACTGGCGGAGATGAAGTTGACGCCGTCATCACCGTCGCGCCCGGTGGCCGGCAGCGCCAGGTTGATAAAGGGCGCAAAACCGACCTGGGTCGAGGTGTTGCTGAAGTTCACGGTGAAGGTGAAGGTGTCGCCGAGCAACACGTCGCTGCCACTGGTATCCAGGGTTGCACTGGGCGCGGCATCGGCCAGCAGGCCATCGAAGTTGGCCATGGCGAGGCTGCTCAGGGCGATGCTTTTGTCGATATCGCCGACCCGGGTTTCCAGGGTCCAGTCGCCACCCGCAGCAGCGCTGCCGGTGTCATTGCTGGAGGCGGCGACGTCGGCGCCGGTCCAGCGCGCGAGTTCGCTAACCAGGGTCTTGCCGGCGGCTCCAGCGCCAACGTCACAGCCATAAAGCTGGATGTCCGCACCCTGGTTGAGGTTGCTGCGCCATTGCTCGAGGGTTTGTCCCAGTTGACCGATATTGTCCGCAGTGACCGTACGATTACCCAGGGTGAACTGCCCGGCAGCGCCGTGGGACATAACCTGGATCGAGTCGACCTTGCCCAACTGCGCCAGCGCCGCGGAAATCGCCGCGAGGCCATCTTCGCCGCTATTCACCACAATGGCCGTGACGTTGCCCGGCAGTTGCGCCAGCAGTTGGTCGCGGTTTTCGATACGGCTGTCGAGCACCAGCAGGCTGCGCGCGGCCGATGGCGCTTGCTCCGTGGCGGCACGGCCTTCGGTCGCCGTGGCTTGGGGAATATGGGCGTCGGTCGGGGCCGGTGCGCTGGGGTCGGAGTGGGTCTGGTCGGTGGCCGCCGAGGCCGCCGCACCGTCGAACAGAATTCGCGGTTCCAGGGCCAGCGCCTGACGCTGTGGACGCAAATGGGCGGCGAAAACTGGACGCTCTGACTTTTGCATCGTGTGGCCCTCGAACTGCGCGGTAAACCATTCCATTGATAGTCATGCCCGCTAGCGGACAGATGGAGCGTAGGAGTTTTCTGAGGGTTTACAACATGGTTGCGAATTCATCGCAGTGAGGGTGACGACGTCAAACAGTTGGCGGGATGTGGAGATAAAAGACGCCGCGGCGACAAGGTGTTGATTGGCCTTGTCGCCGGCTTCATCTGCTCGATCGCTTGATCATCAGGATTTCAGACGCAACGCCTCGATAATCCGCCGGGCGCGATTGGCGCCGACATCGACATGGATATCGACCATCGGCCGGCCACCGAACTCGAGCATGTTCTTGTACTGGGCTTCGATCACGCCCTTGTCCTCGTCAAAGGTCAGGACCGTCTGCTCGACCACTTTGGCGGCGATGGCTTCGCGGTTGTCCTTCGGGTTGGTGGCCATGGTCCAGAAGTAGTGGCTGGTGGTTTCGCTTTCCGGGGTCACGCCGTGGAAACCGCGCATGTGGAAGCCGCCACGTTGCGGGTCATCCAGTGATTCGGTGCCGGCATCGGCGGCGCCGGTCCAGATGCGCAGGTGGCTGACGTGAAACTCGATTTCCTGCCAGCGATCAACCTTGCCCTCGAACGGGTAGGCGGCGGTGTAGGTGGGTGGCGGCTGCGAACCGGGCATGTGCCGGGTGACCTTGACGTGGGTGTCGTCGCTGTCGACGCGCATCTGCGCATTCATATGGATGCTGGCGTTGCCGCCGATGGTGCGCAGGTGTACGTAGCCGAGGTGGCTGAGGTCCAGCAGGTTGTCGTGGATCAGCTGATAGGGCGCGTCGTAGTGATAGGCGCCGCCTTCGAACAGGTAGTCGTCGTAGCTGTGAAACTCGTAGGCCGGCGGCTCGCAGTTTGGCTGCGGCTGATCGGCGTTACCGAACCAGACCCAGATAAGTTGATCGCGCTCGCGCACCGGGTAGGCCGGGACCTTGGCTTTCGACGGGATCTTCGCCTGGCCTGGCACTTCCAGGCATTGGCCTTGCGCGTTGAACAGCAGGCCGTGGTAACCACAGCGCACGCCGCGCTCCTCCAGGGTGCCGTGGGACAGCGGCAACGCTCGGTGGCAGCAGCGATCCTCAAGGGCGGCCGGCTGGCCATCGGCGGTGCGAAACAACACCAGCGGCTTGCCGAGCAAGGTGCGACCCAGCGGCTGGTCCTTGAGCTCCCAGGCAAAGCCGGCGACGTACCATTGGTTCAGCGGAAACTTGGGCAGCGCGGCGGGTGCTGCAACTTCGTATGCGAGTGTCGATGTACTCATGACGATCTCCAGTGATCAGGATTGTTGTTATGGGCAGTCAAAGGTCCAGCACCAGCCGTGGACTGCGCGAGCGCGAACAGCAGGGGGTGAAACTGTCGTTGCGGGCGTGTTGCGCGGCGCTCATCCACTGATCGCGGTGCTCGGGCTCACCGGCCAGCAGCGGAGTGATGCACGAGCCGCAGATGCCTTGTTCGCAGGAGCTTTCAATCTCTACGTCGTGTTCGAGCAGCACTTCGAGGGCGGTCTGGTGCGCGGGAACCTGCAGGATTCGGCCTGAGCGGGAGAGCTCGATTTCAAAGGGCTGATCACCTTCGAGCACTTGCGGCGCGGCGGCGAAGTCTTCGCGGTGGATCTGCTCATCGTTCCACCCGCAGGCCTTGGCGGTGTTCTGAATGTGCGCCATGAAACCTGAGGGGCCGCAGACGTAGAGCTGGTCGCCCTGGCTTGGCGAGACGAGGATTCGTGCAGCGTCCAGACGCTGTTCCGGCGAGCCGTTGTCGACATGCACCTGGACGTGTGTGGCGAAGGGGTCGTTGTTTATCAGACCGGTAAACGCCAGACGTTCAAGGGAGCGCCCGCAGTAGTGCAGTTCGAAGCGTTTGCCGGCAGCGATCAGGGCGTGGGCCATTGCCAGGATCGGGGTGATGCCGATGCCGCCGGCGAACAACAGATAACGCTCGCCGCTGAGGTCCAGGTCAAACAGGTTGCGCGGGGCGCTGATGGTGAGTGTCGAACCCTGTGCAATGTCGTTATGCATGCCCCGGGATCCGCCGCGGGAGGCCGGCTCATTCAGCACCGCAATCAGGTAGCGACCACGTTCGTGGGGCGGGTTGCACAGTGAATACTGGCGGGTGAGGCCGGGTGCGACCTGCACGTCGACGTGGGAGCCGGCGCTGAAGACCGGCAGTTCTGCGCCATTGGCCGCGATCAGTTCAAAGCTGCAGACGCCGTCAGCTTCAGGGGTTTTGCGAGAGACATAAACTTCGAGCATGAGTGTGACCCCACCGCAGGTGTGCAGTGTTTTAAAGGCTATGGAGGGTGTGCCGGGATTAGCGGGGGAGTGAGATCAGGACGGCGGAGGAGGGAGCAGGCAAGTCATGGCAGGGAACCTCGCAGTTCTTATTGTTGTACGGCGCGCTTATGATGCAGGCGCGCAATCGTGGTGTGATTGTCATCCTAAGCTTTTTAGTTGCGGTGTCAACTAATTCAATCGACGTCCAGGAACCGTTTGTCATGACCCCAGCCTCGCCCCTCAATCTGGAGCGCTATGTTCCCGCGCTCCTGACCTTCCTCACCAACAAGATGTCGAGTGGCGCGTCGGCCTGCTACCGCAAGCATTTCGGCATCGGCATTGTTGAATGGCGGGTGTTGTCGATGCTCGCGGTCGAAGACCGGATCAGCGCCAATCGAGTGGTGCAGGTGGTGGGCCTGGACAAGAGCGCGGTCAGCCGCTCGTTGCAGGCGCTGGAGCGTGACGGCTATGTGTCGACTGTGGTCGATGCCAAGGACGCGCGGCGCTACACGGTGTCGCTGACGGACTCCGGGCGTGAGTTGCATGACCGGGTGCTCGTCGTTGCGCTCAAGCGCGAGGAGCAATTGCTGGCGGACTTGAAGGAAGAGGAGGTCGATCTGCTGATTGGCTTTTTGCACCGCATGAGCGGGCAGTTGGATGCGGTGAATGCAATAGAGCCGGATGTTCAGGGCTAGCTGAAAACGGCTCCAGGCCCTCTCAACAACCGGTGTTCTGCTCAAGATCGATCTTTATCTGATCAGCAATGAGCTCGGCAAGGAGCCGCACCGGCTCGGTCAATGTCTGCCGGGATCGATGCACCAAGCCGATATCCCGGTGGAAGGTGTGGGGGCCGAGATCGAGCGCGCGCACCCCTGGCGCCCAGTCCTGATGGGGTACTGTCTGTGGCACCAGCGCTACCCCCAGGCCGTTTTCAACCAGTTTGACGATGGCATCCAGCTCATCCAGCTCACACACCTCATGCAAGGTGAAATGCATCTGGCGTAGAAAACGATCGACCTGCCTGCCGCCGAAGGACGACCTGTCGTACCGAATGAATGGCTGGGTGCAGAGCAGGGTCGACCAATCTTCTCCCGACATCTCGCGCGGCACGATCAGGCGGTAGGGCTCAAGCGCCAGCGTGGTCCAGCGCAGGTCGCTCTGCAGCGTGAAGGGCGGGCGAATGATCGCGGCCATGTCGATTTCGCCGGCGTCCACGAGGTTGACCAACTCCATCGACAGGCCGGGGATTACCCGCGTGCGGCACTGCGGGCATTGTCGATGAAACCTGGCCAGGGCATCCGGTAGATAGGAGCGCTGGACCGACGCGATGGCGCCGATGTTCACCAGGACGCTGGCAGCCGGTCCTGTCGTGCTCGTGCCGAGGTTGTCATACAGGCGAAGCAGGTCTTGCGCTTGCAGGAGTACTTGATGGCCCCTCCGGTTGAGGTGCGCCGAGCGGCCCTTGCGGTCGAAAATCTCGAAGCCGAGTTCGCTTTCCAGGCGCTGGATCTGCGCACTGACAGCCGCCTGGGTCAGGCCGATCCTGCTGCCCGCCGCGGCGAAAGTACCTTCCCGGGCAACGGCAATGAGTGTCTTGAGTTCTTTGATCATTCACAAATATTAATTGTGTTTCTAAGAAATATATATTGATTTTTTTACTGGGTGGCCCGTCCTACGATGCACCTGTCCCCCGGCAGCTGACGAGCCTGTTGCTGATGTCGGTGGGCGGCGGAACGTTAAACGTCGCGTTATGCGCGGTTCCTCACCAACAATAAAATCGATTGGAGTTCTGATGAGTCTCTCGCCTTTCCACCTCGCAATCCCTGTTTACGACCTTGCTGGCGCACGCACTTTCTATGGTGAAGTGTTCGGGCTCGAAGAAGGTCGCTCCAGCAGCCAATGGGTCGACTTCAACTTTTTCGGTCACCAGTTGGTTATTCATGAACATCCAAAGACCGCTTCGCAAGAGAGTGTCCACAGTAATCCGGTCGACGGCCACGACGTGCCAGTCCCGCACTTCGGTGTGATTTTGGGTTGGGAACAATGGGAGGCCCTCGCCGAACGCTTGAAGTCCTTCGGGACCGAGTTCGTGATTGAACCGTACATTCGTTTCAAAGGGCAGGTCGGCGAGCAGGCCACCATGTTCCTGTTCGATCCGTGCGGTAACGCCCTGGAGTTCAAGGCATTCAAGGATATGAGCCAGCTGTTCGCCAAGTAATCAAAAAACACTCGGCACAGCGCTGCTGTGCCGTTGAATCTCTAGTGAGCTGGAAGCTCATGACTCTAGCAACTGCAAATAACGCAGTCCTCTCATTCAAACAAGAAGGCTAGACATGAAACGTATTCCCCTGGTGTGGCAAATAGTTGCCGGGCTATTGCTTGGCGTGCTCGTCGGTTGGTACTTCAATACGCACCCGCAGTATCAAGCGTGGGTAAGTGCAGAATTATTGAAGCCTCTTGGCGATATCTTTATCAAGATGATGAAGATGGTGGTCGTGCCGATCGTATTCTGTTGCATGATCCTTGGCATTGCTGGCGGCGGCGATAACAAGTCGTTTGGCCGTATGGGAGCAAAGTCGTTGACGTACTTCTTTGCGATCACCGGCCTGGCAATTGTTATCGGCTTATGTTTCGCCAACCTGTTCGAACCCGGTACGGGCACGGATATATCGGGGATATCCCATGGCGCTGCAGCAATTACCCTGGAGCCGTCCAAGGGCGCCCTGGTGATCGTGCAAAACATTGTCCCTGACAATGTCGTGGTCGCAATGTCGGAAGCGAAACTGCTCTCGGTATTGTTCTTCGCGGTCCTGTTGGGCCTGGCATTGAACGCGCTGCCACGGGAAAAAAGTGCGCCCTTCATCGCGGTAATCCAGAGCCTGTCTGATGCGATGTTCAAGGTTGTCTCGATCGTCATGGCGTACGCGCCAATCGGTGTGTTCGGCATGATCGGCGCGACCGTCGCGACCTTTGGCTTTGCCTCGCTACTGCCCTTGCTCAAGCTGATTGGCGTGGTCTACCTGGCACTGATTGTATTTGCCTTGGTGGTACTGGGCGGTATTTGCTATTTGATTGGCGAGAACATCTTCAAGTTGATCAAGTACTTTCGCGATGAACTGATCCTTGCGTTCTCCAGTGCCGCGTCGGCAGCTGTCATGCCGCAGTTGATGAGCAAACTTGAAAGCTATGGCGTGCCACGGCGCATCGTCAGCTTTGTGGTGCCGGTGGGTTACGCCTTCAATCTGGATGGCGCGTCGATATTCCTCGGCGTAGCGACGATTTTTGTCGCGCAACTGTATGGCATCGAGTTGTCGCTGTCGCAACAGATTCTGCTGGTGGTGACCATGGTGCTGACCTCCAAAGGGGCTGCCGGGGTACCGGGTTTTGCCATCATCATCCTGTCCGCCACCTTGGCCTCCGCCGGTCTTCCATTGGAAGGGGTCGCGCTGATTGCAGGGATCTTCAGGATTATCGACAGCGGGACCACGACCTTGAACGTGCTGGGCAATGCCGTTGCGCCCCTGGTTATTGCCAGGTGGGAGAGGGAGGCCCTGGAGCCCTGCCGATTGGACCTGCTGACGCAAAAAGCCTGACGCGACGTCCTCAGTCGAGCATCGAGAGTGATTGCCAGCTGTATTTCCATATCCCCTCGGCCATACGGCGCGCGGGAAACATGCCATCAGGAGTAGATCATGAGTAACCCAACCTACGTCGCGGAATACAACGCGATCGTCGAGGTGCTGAGCCAGTACAACGAAGGGGGCGCCAAGGCCGACAGCGCATTGATGAAGCCCGCGTTCAACGAACAGGCGACTATCTTCGGAGTCGACGCAGGCAAGCTCACCGGCGGCGCCATTCAGAATCTGTACGACGTGATCGACAACGTTTTCCGCCCCTCGCCGCACGCCAAGGCGGCCATCGTGCGCATCGACATTGTCGGAACTGCCGCCAGTGCCCGGATCGATACCGACAACGTTTCGGGATTTTGTTTCACTGACTTCTTCAACCTGCTGAAAGTCGAAGACAAGTGGACGATCGTCAGCAAGATCTACCACACCCATCCGAGCGCCTGACCCTTCGCTCACCAGGGGCGAGGTCGGTTATCCCTCGCCCTCTACAGGCTCCGGTCAATGCCGATGCTCGTCACTGCGCAGTACCAGTATCGTGACCTCGTAGACCAAAACGATTTTCCCCTCGGCAGTAGCGACCTCAACCTTGAACACCGTCCATCCCCGTTCGGGGTTGCGGGCGTGTGGCAACGCGCGAACAACTTGCGTGGAGAGCTCGAGGCGGTCACCCGCCACGACTGGGGCGACCATCCTCACGCCATCGATCTTGCCACCTGCCACCACATGGGTCTGCAACAGCAGGGCATCACACATCAAACGCTGTGAGATTGCGAAGGTCTGAATGCCGCTGGCGCAATGCACGCCCAGCGGACTGGTGCGGGCGAGGTCGGGGTCGATATGCATGTCGAGCGGATCGTACTCGACGGCGAAGGCGATAATCTGTTGGGTGGTGATGGGGGCCGATTGCCTGGCGGTCCAGGTTTTACCCAGCGTCAGGTCTTCCCAATACAGCGTTTTTTCTGCCACGTTGACTCCTGGGTTCCATGTCCATTTTGCCGGGGCATGATAGCGGCGCAGCGCCCGATCGCGGAGAATCGATAGTCTCGCAGCCCAGCGGCCCCGACAATGTCCTCAGGCTTCAGCCTGGCTGGATGATTTGGACAGTGCGCAGCGCCCCGCAGCAGCAAGCCGGCTCCGGGCGGCGTTGCGACGAAAAACCAGAGACCGCCGCGGGGATAGGCTTCCTGCACCGCACGAGCGGGCAGTTGGATGCGATAGAGCCGGATGTTCCGGCATAGGCTGTACAACAATGGAAAAGGGAGAACGCAGAATGGACGTTGAATGCACATCGATTGAGGACGTACGTCGGAACATCGATCAAATCGACCGCGAGGTGGTGGCTTTACTGGGTAAGCGCGGCAAGTTCGTCACCCAGGCGGCGGCTTTCAAGAAAACCACCGATGACGTACGTGCACCGGCCCGGGTGGAGCAGGTGATCCACAAGGTTCGTGCCCTGGCCGACGAAACCGGCGCCTCGCCTGAGGTGGTGGAGAAGGTCTACCGGGCGATGATCGCGGCGTTTATCGAGGAGGAGCTGCGGACCCATGCTGATTTGGCAGGCCGCCAGGTACTTCGGTAAGCCCGAGGTTGAGGGAGCCTGCTAGCGATGAAGTTGATGCGGTGCTGCTGATTCCCCCTTCGCTGGCGAGCCAGCTCCTACAGGTTCTGCGGTGGACGCTGGATAAATGTGAAACGCATGACTCTGTAGGAGCCGGCTTGCCGGCGAAGGCGGTGTGTCTGATGTACCGAGGTGTCTGGTTCGCTGGCAAGCCAGCTCCTACAGAGGGCTTGAAAATCTGCAATGGCCGAAACCCTCATAAAATTTTGCGAGCGTTCAGCCCTAGGCGATGTCTACCGGCTCAGGAGTCTCGACACCTGCGTCGAGCAATCGCCAATCGAAGAGGAACACCCCATGAAAGTGCTGATGGTTCTGACCTCCCACGACCAACTGGGTGACACCGGTCTGAAAACCGGCTTCTGGCTTGAAGAGTTCGCCGCGCCTTACTACGTGTTCAAGGATGCCGGTGCCGAGGTGGTCCTGGCATCGCCTGCTGGCGGTCAACCGCCGCTGGACCCGAAGAGTGAGCTACCTGATTTCCAGACCGAGATGACCCGGCGCTTCAACACCGATGCGGCCGCCCAGCAGGCATTGGCCAATACGGTCGAGCTCGCTACGGTCAGCGCTAAGGACTTCGACACGGTGTTCTACCCAGGAGGCCATGGTCCTCTGTGGGACCTAGCCGAGTCGCAGACCTCCATCGACCTGATCGAGTCGTTCGAGCGGGCGGGCAAGCCGATCGGTTTTGTCTGCCACGCGCCGGGAGCGCTGCGTCATGTGCGGGCGGCGGATGGCGAGCCGCTGATCAAGGGGCGGCGGGTCACCGGTTTCACCAATGGCGAGGAAGCGGCCGTGCAGTTGACCGATGTCGTGCCATTTTTGGTCGAAGATGAATGTGTGCGTCTGGGCGGGCTTTATGAAAAGGGCGCCGATTGGGCACCCTACGTTGTTGAAGACGACAAGCTGATCACCGGCCAGAACCCGGCCAGCTCCGAAGCGGTGGCCAAGGCATTGCTTGCTCAGTTGCAGTGAGGGAAACCTGTGGGAGCGGGCTTGCCCGCGATGGCGGTGAGTCTGAACCACCGCGGCGCCTGAATCGCGAGCAGCGGAGCGCCGCCCGGGCTGCTCCTACAGGGGGGTTACAGCGCCGCTTTTACCTGCAATCCAAACACCAGTGCATTGTCGATGTCCTGTCCGGAAAACGCCCCCGGCTCGATGATGTACTGCAGGTTTGGGCGCAAGGTCAGCCAGGCGGTGGCCTGGTAGCCATAGCCCAGTTCGATCAATTGTTCGGCGCTGTCCAGGTTCGGGAACGCCGTGCCGTTGGCTTGCGCGGTCTCTTGCTGGACATCGCGGCTGCGTGGATTGGGCACCGCGCGGCCGTAGCCGAGGGCGAGGGTGTCGCGGGGGCGGCTGGCGAACGGTTGGTACAGCACCAGGCCGGTGCCGTACCACTTGCTGAAGGGCGAGGCGGCGGCGCTGGCGGCCGAGTACTGCCCGAAGACGTGCAGGCTGCGAGCGCTGGACGCTGGCGAGCGCCACAGCGCTTGATCCACCAGCAGGTAATGGCCGCCACGGCTGGAGACCTGATCATCGCTGCCGATGCGTTGGGCGTCGGAGCTGTCGTAGTAATAGCCGACCTTGTACTCGCCAGGCAATTCGCCGGCGCGCTTGTACACCAGTTCGATGGGTACCACGGTGCCGGTGCTGTGCTTGGGCCCCAGGTGCCAGGCGCGGCTCGAGTTGCCGTTGCTCTCGGGGTCGACATTGAACGCCGCGACACGTAACTGCCAGGCCGGCGACAGGTCGTATTTGACCCGCACGCCCAGGTGGGCATTGGGGTAGTTGGTCCAGCCACTGCCACCGGACATGTTCAGCGGATGCCCGCAAAAACCGGCGTTCATGAAGTTGCAGAGGATGCCGCTGTCGAGGCCACCGAGGTCGTTGCCCATGGCCATGTAGCCCAGTTTCACGTTAAGCGCCGGGCTAAACAGGCTGCGCTCATAACTGAGTTCGGACAGGCGGGTATAGAGCCCGCCGTAGTTTTCCTGGATCGGCAAGCGGTTGCCCACCAGGTCCTCGGAGGCGCTTTGGCCGCGGCGGTCGTTGATGGTCAACTGGACCTTGCCGGCGTTATCCAGGCCGTACAGTTTGTCGAGGTCGAACTGGGCGCCAAGCTTGATGTTCTGCGAGTAGCGCGCCGACCGGTGCAGGCCGCCATTGGCGTTATAGGCGGTCTCGCCGCTGTAGTCGCCAGTCAATGTGAGGCCATCTTCGGCCATTTGCTGGCGCAGGCCGCCCCAGTCACCGCTCAGGGTGCTGCGCGCATCCTTGGCAGCAAAAGCGGGCAGGGCAGTGGTGCAGGTCAGGCCGATCAGCAGGCCTGTAGTCGAAAAGCGAACAGCGAAAAACATGAAAATCTTCCAGATCCAATCTTCAGCGATAGCGCAATGCAACGCGGCACCCGCAGGTGCCGCGCAGATTGCAGAGAGGATGCCCGCCAGCCAGGCGGGCACAGCGGCTTACGGCAGGGCGTAAGCCATGACGTAGTCGCCACGATCGGTCGACTGGCGTGCGCCACCGGCGGTGATGACGATGAACTGCTTGCCGGTCTTCGGCGAGACGTAGGTCATCGGGCCGCCTTGGCTGCCGACAGGCAAGCGGGCTTTCCAGATTTCTTCGCCATTGCCGCTGTTGAAGGCGCGCAGGTAGAAGTCCTGGGTCCCGGCGATGAAGATCAGGCCACCCTGGGTCGACAGGGTGCCGCCGAGGGTCGGCAGGCCGACCTTGATCGGCAGGTGCATGCGGATGCCCAAGGGGCCGGTGTCTTCAACGGTGCCGACCGGCACTTGCCAGGCGATTTGCTGGGTCTTCATGTCGATCGCCGTCAGGGTGCCGAACGGCGGCGCCTGGCAAGGAATGCCGGCCACCGAGAGGAAGCGGTTCTTGTTCACCGCATAGGGCGTGCCCTTGAGCGGCACCGCGCCCATCCCGGTGTTCAGCGCTTCGCCGCCGCCAGCCGCCTGGCCTTTGTTCTGCGACGGAATCATCTGAATCCACAGGCCCAGGCGCATGTCGTTGACGAAGATGAATCTGTGCACCGGGTCGGTGGAAATGCTGCCCCAGTTCATCCCGCCCAGGGAGCCGGGGAAGCTCAGGGATTTATCAGTGCCCGGCGCGGTGTACAGGCCGTCGTAGCGCATGCCCTTGAAGTCGATGCGGCACAGCAGCTGGTCATACGGGGTTGCGCCCCACATGTCCGACTCGCTCAGGTGCTGGGCGCCGATCTGCGGCATGCCGACCGATTTTGGCTGGGTCGGCGAGTAAGGCTCGTTGGGGATGTTGGCGGCCTTGACCGGTACTTCCTTGACCTCGGTCAGCGGTTTGCCGGTGGCGCGGTCGAGCACGTAGATCTGCCCGGCCTTGGTGCCGATGACCAGCGCCGGCACGGTTTTGCCGTCCTTGGTGAAGTCGATCAGGCTCGGCTGCATCGGCAGGTCGAAGTCCCAGAGATCGTTGTGCACGGTCTGGTACACCCAGCGTTCTTCACCGCTGCTGGCATCCAGCGCGAGGATCGAGGCGCCGTAGGTGTGGTCGAGCTTGCTGCGCTCGACGCCATAGATATCGGTGGACGAGCTGCCCATTGGCAGGAACAGGGTGTTGGTCGTCGGGTCATAGGACATCGGCGCCCAACTGTTCGGGGTGCTGCGCACGTAGGTGCTGCCGTCGGCCGGGGCATTGCGATCCTGCGGGTTGCCCGGATCGAAGGCCCAGCGCTGGGCACCGGTGATCACGTCGAAACCACGGATTACGCCGCCCGGCATGTCGGCTTGCACGTTGTCGGCGACACGACCACCGACCACTACGGTGGTGCCGGCCATCAGCGGCGCGGAAGACAGCTGGTAGTAGCTGTCCGGCACATCCCCCAGGCCTGCCTTGAGATCGACTTGACCGTTGTTGCCGAAACCACGGCAGAACTCGCCGGTGTCGGCATCGACCGCGATCAGGCGGGCGTCGATGGTGTTGGTCAGCAAACGGCGCTGGCAGTTGGCGGCCGCCGCCGGTTGAGGCTCGATGATGGTCGAGTTGCTCGGCTGCACGATCGGCTGAGTGGCATCGAAATACGCCATGCCACGGCAGCGCTGCCAGACTTTCGACTGGGCGTTGATCGAGTTTTTCCACAGCTCCTTGCCGCTGTCGGCATCGAGGGCGATGAGGTTGTTGTGCGGGGTGCAGATGAACACTTTGTTGCCGATCTGCAGCGGGGTGAGCTGGTCTTCGGCACCGTTGCCATCGCTCTCGGCGACGTCACCGGTGTGGTAGGTCCAGGCCACTTGAAGCTTGTCGACGTTGCCGCGATTGATCTGGTCCAGCGCGGCAAACCGGCTACCGCCTTCGGTATTGCCGTAATGCGCCCAGTCTTTTTGCGCCTGGGACGGCTCGACCGGCGTCAGGCCCGGGCCGGTGCCAGTGGCGGCGACAGTGGGGTGGGCGACGAACATATTGCCCGCAGCCACCGCCAGGGCAACCGCCAATACGGCAGCGACGGCATAGGCGCCGCGCCCGCCAGCCTCACCGTTGGCGCGCTTGAGCAGGGGGTAGACCAAGGTCACCGCGAGGCCCACCGCGCCGAACATGAACAGGCGCGAGAACAGCGGCCAGAACACCAGCCCGGCATCGCTCACCGCCCAGATCGCGGTGCCCAGCAGGAACGCGGCGAACAGCCAGGCGCCGGCCGGCTTGCCGCGGGCGACCAGCAGACCGGCAACGGCCATCACCAGACCACCCACCAGGAAGTACCAGGACCCGCCCAGGCTGACCAGCTTCACGCCGCCCGCCGCCAGTGCCAGGCCGAGCAGGGCGATGATCAGCCCCAGCCCGATCACGATGAATTTCGCTACGCCCGAGAGGCGTTGATTGTGCTTCACGTTGAATGTCCCGTTGAAATGAGGCGGTGAGTATATAGATAGGTAACTATCTAGTTAAACCATAAATTCACGGTCAAGGTTAGTTGGCAGGTGCTGGTCGCGCCTGATGGAAGAATCTGCCGTACCTCTTATCAATAGCTTTGAACTCTGCTCTTGTCGCCTTCGTCCCTTGCTATGAGGGGCTCAGGGCAATCCTGCCGCGCAGTCCCGCCATGTTTTTACTGGCTAAGCGAGGGACGTCATGAGCACTTCAGACAGCAGGGCAGGCTTTCAGGCCGACGATCCGGCAGGCGGCAAGCCGCAGCAGGGGTTCGATCAGTTGAAGGACGACGTCAGCGAAACGCTGGCGGGCGCGCGGCAGCAAGCTGATGCGCAATTCGGCGAATACCGCGACAGCGCCGCCGAACAAATCGAGGCGCTGGCGCAAGGCGCGAAAAGTTTCGCCGGCGAATTGCAGGGCCAGGACACCCTGGGCATGGCCGACTACCTCAGCGACATGGCGCAGTCCATGAGCGGGCTGGCAGGCAATCTGCGCGGCAAGAGCGCCGAGCAATTGCTGCATGACGCGGCCGACATGGCCCGCAGCAACCCGACGCTGTTCATTGCCGGCAGCATTGCGCTGGGCTTTGGTCTGTCGCGGTTTCTCAAGGCCGGCACCTCGGTGACGGCCACGGTCAGTGCGCAGTCTGACCCGGCAGCAGGCAGCTCAACACCGCCCGCCGGCGGATTTGGCGCCCATCGGCCCTATGAGTCGTCCGTCAGCTCGTTTGCCGATTTGAGTCCGGGATTGGCCACTGGCATCACCCCGGCCGCGCCCACCCCAGAAGGAGAACGGTGATGAACAGAGACGAAACCGATCTGCATGGCAGACCCATCGCCCACCCTGATGACGCCTCGGTGGTCGGCCTGTTGCGGCAACTGTCGCGGGAAGTGCCTGCGTTGTTCACCAAGGAACTGGCGCTGGCCAAGGCCGAGCTGCAATCGAGCCTCACCACCCTGAAAGCCGGCATGGCGGCGGTGGCAGGCGGGGCAATCGTGCTACTGGCGGGCTTCATCATCCTGCTGATGGCCGCAGTTTATGGCCTGAGCATGTTCATGGCGCCATGGCTCGCCGCGCTGATTGTCGGCGTGGTGGTGATGATCATCGGCTTCGCCATGCTGCAGTCGGGGAAAAAACAATTCGAGCCGTCCAACCTCAAGCCTGACCGGACCCTGGATGCCTTGAACAAGGATCAGGAAGCCCTGCGGAGGAAAGTCTCATGAGCACGCCACTGGATATCGAAGCGCAAAAAAGCCCCGAACAGATCGAACGGGAAATCGACGCGCAGCGGGCAAGTATCGGCAACATCGTCGACCAGTTGGAAAGCAAATTCACCCCGGGCCAGATGTTCGACCAGGCCTGGGGCATGCTGCAGAACAACGGTTCGACCTTCGTCAGCAACCTGGGCACCAGCGTGCGTAATAACCCGGTGCCAGCGGTGCTGACCTCGGTGGGGCTGTTGTGGCTGATGATGAGCCAGAACCGCCCGCCGGTACGCCAACCCAGCTATCGTTCGGGGCCGGATGAGGACCGGGCCGGGCAGTGGGCCGACGGCGTAGCGGACACCTTTGACAGCGCCAGAGAGCACCTGCACCAGACCGGTGATTCGTTGAAGGAGGGTTACCAGTCGCTCAAAGGATCGGCGTCGCACCTGAGTGACAGCCTCGGGGAAAATCTCGGCGCAGCCGGCGAGGGCATCAGCCATGCCATGCATGAGGCCAGCGACCGCCTGGCGCATAACACCCAGGTGGTCGGCCAGCAGTTCAACCGGATGCTCAAAGAGCAACCCTTGATGGTGGCGGCCGCCGGCATCGCCCTCGGCGCCCTGCTGGGTGCCGCGCTGCCCAGCACCCAGACCGAACAGCGCTATATGGGACGCACCAGCGCCGGCCTGGCCGACAAGGTCAAACAGCAGGCCCGCGAAGGGTATGAAGCGGTGCGCGACACCGTGACCAAGACCACCGAGCAGACGGCGCAGGCCAGTTCGCCTACGCCAGACACCCACACCGCCTCGGCGGCGGACCTGTCCAAGGGCTTGGGCACTTCGTGATGAAACGGAGCCGGGCGGCCTGTTGTCGATATCCATAGCGAGGCGAAAGCCTTCGCCTGTTTGCTTGCCATAGAGAGGTAATACTCATGAACAGCATCATCTACATCATTGGCCTGGTAGTGGTCATCGCCATCGTTGCGTCGTTTCTTGGATTTGCTTGAGAAACCCTTGTAGGAGCTGGCTTGCCAGCGAAAAAAACGCGGCATCAGGTTCATCGCGTCATCGTTCACGACCTTCGCCAGCAAGCTGGCTCCTACAGGTTCTACGGCCGCCCACAAAATCTGCGGTCACCGCACACCCTGTGGGAGCGAGCCTGCTCGCGATGGGGCCATCAGCAATAACGCATCAACTTGATCGCCAGCAGGCTGGCTCCTACAGGGTCCTGTGGTTGCCTCAGGTCAGTTGCAGCCGATCCAGACGCTGTAGCGCCAGCCGTGCATCATCGAGTATCTCATCGAAAATCGCGTCTACCGGTTTAACGCCGTCGGCAAACACAACCGCAGGGCCGTAATCGAGCATGCCCAGCCTGCTGTCACCCGACTGATAGGCCTGGGTGGCCAGCGCGCCCGTGACGTGAGAACGGTACAGCTCGAAGTCACTCACGCCCGTTGCATCCAGTGCCGCGACGGCCTTGGCACTGTCATTGTTGAACACACGGTGATGGTCCTTGAGTGCGGTTTTCACGATGACACTGTCAGTGCCGTCGCTCTGCACCAGCAGATCCTTGTAATCGCGATGTATCCACAGCTCCTCGCTGACCAGCATGCGTGAGCCCATCAGCACCGCATCGGCCCCCATCATCAAGGTTGCCGCCAGTTGCCGACCGGTACCAATTCCGCCACCGATAACCACAGGAACAGAGAGCTCGCCGGGCGCCTGGGCCGCCTGGACCATGCTGCTGATGCCATAGATACCAGGATGCCCACCGCAGTCGTTGCCCACCACGATCACCGCATCCACACCCAGCCGTGCCGCACTGCGCGCATAGCGAATCGCCGGCACTTTATGCAAGACCTTGACCCCCGCATCGCGCATCAGCGGCAGCACGTTCTCCGGGCTGGCCCCCGCGGTTTCCACGCACAATACCCCTTCCTCCGCGACGATTTGCATCTGCTTGCGCAGGCGCTCGAGGCCCGTGGATTGCCGAGAGACGTACAGATTCACACCGAAGCCCTTGCCTGACGTCAGCGCTCGACACCGGCGCAGTTGCTCACGAAATTCATCCGGGTCGGGAAAACCGGCTGCGACGATAAATCCCATGCCGCCGGCGTTGACCACCGCTGCGACGTAATCAGCATCCGACACCCCAGGCCCCATGCCGCCACACAGGATCGGGTGGGCGATGCCGAGCATTTCGGTGATTCGGGTCTTGAACAGTGGATTGCGCATCAGGGACCTCCAGTTCGGTGGGAAGGGTGAATGCACAGGGTTATAGCTGAACATGTGTTCAACAGCAATCCGCGCTGTTTGTATTGGAGCCGATGACGAGCCTGGTTTCTGAAGTGCAGGGCTTGTGTCCAGGACAAGGGAGCAGGTGGTGGCCGGTGATGCGCGGGAAGGTTTCGACGCGTCTGACTGCTCATATAGAGCAATAACGGATCAGCGCTGTGGTGAGCAGAAAGCGTCGATAAATCGCTCGTTGCCAGATGAGTCGACCAGGCACTCGACGGTCCATCGACCTTCGCCACATACCAACTGATAACTCCAGCAATTGCTCAACGGTTCCCGCACTTCCAAGGCCCTGAATTCACTCATCAATGCCGGAGTACGAGCCTTTTGCTGATGCTTGATCAACCAGGCGACAGCCCGGATGAATTGTCCGTGGCTGAACACCAGGATGTCCTCGGCGTCATGTCTGGCAAGTTGGTCGAGCATCGTGGCGGCGCGTCCGAGTAGATGGTCGAACGACTCGGCGCCTGGCCCATCGGTCATCGCCGCATCAGCCTGATCCCAGTAGCGGTCTGCGTAGGGTTTGCGCTCGGCCTGGGTAGTGGCGGCGAAGCGATCGGGGCTCAAATAGGTGAACTCCTCCACGGGCCATTGTTCACAGGGAACCTGGGGGAAGCGCTGGGCTGTAGGCAATGCCGTTGCCATGGCGCGTTCAAACGCAGAAGAAATGATGAGGTCGGGGGTAGATGCAATGGAGGCCGCCAGTGTCCGAGCTTGACGCTGGCCTTCGTCTGTCAGTGCAATAGTGGCGGGTGCGGTGGTGGCGAGACCGGCGTTTGCGGCGCTTTGCGCGTGGCGAATCAGTCTGACAAGTTTCATGGCCGGTATTTACTTGCCCCCTGGATGCATCAGTTCATCCATCCGATCCGCAATCCTGGGGGTCTTGGACAGGACCAGGCAGCGCGTGTTGCCGATGAACTCTTCGATCAGGTAGAGGGAATCGCCCACATCGAGTTCAAGCTCTTGCAAGGCCTCATCCGGTATGCGGATGGCACCGTCGCCATCCCAGTCCTCGATAACTACTTTCATGGATTTCTCCCTCTGATGTCGTGATCACGCCATTGTCCCGGCGTTCAACTGACCTGTCGACCCAGCGGGTTATTTAAACGACGGTGCAGGGTAGAGCAGCAGGAAACCGGTCAATGCGGTTAAAGTGTTTACCCTCGCCTGTTCATCAACGAACAGGAAACTCCCGCCTATCAATCGTTATGTGAACCATGAATCGTCCGCTGTTCATTTCCCTGGATGGCCCCAAGGGTGCCGGTAAAACCACATTGCTGGAGGCCGTGACCAAAGTTCTGAGGGCCGACAATAAAAAGGTCATCCGTCTTTGCGAGAAAAAAAGCGATCCCTTCAGGGGTGAAACCATGGCCCTCGTGAACCGACTCGTCAGAGATCCCTGCCGGGATCTGGAACGGGAAGTTTGTCAGCGTTTTGCCGACAGTCGCGCCTGGATCTCCGAGCACGTGCTGGCAAAACAGCCGCTCGATAGCATCATCCTGATTGATCGCTGGTACCCATCGGATGCCGCATTCCGCCGGCTGCTACCGTTTTCCGAGATTCTGCAATTGAACCTAGAGCGCAATGTACGCGTGCCCGACCTGCATGTCGGAGTCGTCACCGACCCTGAACTTTCGTGGGCGAGGGCTGCGGCGCGCAGGCGTGGGCTGAGCAGCACGGTGATCCACAAGCTCGAAGAACATGTCGCCTGTACCCGTGCGTTCGAGCGCGCCGTTGCCGATAACGCTTGGGTCTTGTGCCGTAACGAGGGGACGGTCGAGGAGGCGACGCTGCAGGTGGTTGCCGAGATCTATAAAGTGCTTTGAGGTGCCCTGCAGCACATCCTCCGGTCGCAAATTGTCACATCTGCCATTGACCGCAAGCGGCCTTCGACGTTAACTGTATATACATACAGTTTGATCCTGAGGCATCCTCATGAGCGTCACCATCCTCGGCCCCCTGGCGGAAGGGGGAGTGCAGTTGCCCTTCTACTCCTTCAAGGTGCCTGCCGGCTTTCCATCGCCCGCCGCCGACCATCTCGAAGGGCACATATCCCTCGATGAGTTGCTGGATATCCGTGCGCCGCATATCTACCTGGTGCGCATCGAAGGCCGGAGCATGGAAGGGGCAGGCATCTTCGACGGCGATCTGGTGGTGGTGGATCGCTCTATCACCGCCGAGCATGGGCATATCGTGATTGCCGCCGTGAACGGCGAGCCCGTGTGCAAGCGCCTGTCCAAGCGCGGGCCCGGGATCATCCTGATGTCCGAGAATGTCGGCTATCCACCTCGCTATATTCTCGAGGGCGACGAGTTGATCATTTGGGGCGTAGTGACCTTCAGTGTGCGAACCCATGATCCGAAAGCCTGATCCGGTATTCGCCCTGATCGACTGCAACTCGTTCTATGCGAGCTGCGAGCGTGTGTTTCGTCCCGACCTGGCCAAGACGCCCATCGTGGTCCTCTCGAACAATGACGGCTGCGTGATCGCCCGCAGCGCCGACAGCAAGCCGTTCGTGAAAATGGGCGAGCCATACTTCCAGATCAGACACACACTCAAGCAGCACGGCATCGTCGCCTTCTCGTCGAACTATGCGCTGTATGGCGACATGAGCGAGCGCGTGATGAGTGTGATCGAGTCGCTGGTGCCGGCTGTCGAGGTCTACAGCATCGACGAGGCCTTCGCTGATTTGTCCGGCGTCCCGGGTGACCTCGACGCACTCGGTCGCCGACTACGCGCCCAGGTGTATCAATCCACCGGCATTCCCGTCGGCGTCGGTATTGCCGCTACGAAAACCCTGAGCAAGCTGGCCAATCACGCGGCCAAGAAGTGGCAGGCGCAGAGTGGCGGCGTGGTCGATCTTCGGGAACACACCAAACGCGAGTGGGTGCTGAAAAAATGTTCAGTGTCCGATGTCTGGGGCATCGGGCGAAAGATGACGCTGCACCTTGAGGGAATGGGTATCAAGACGGCCTGGGACCTCTCCAGAAGCGATCCCTGGATGCTGCGCAAGAAATTCAGCGTGGTGATCGAAAAGACCGCCCGTGAACTGGCCGGCACAGCCTGCCTGGAACTGGATGAACCTGATCCACCCAAGCAGGAAATCTGCTGCAGCCGGATGTTCGGCAAACGCCTCACCGAGATCGCACCCATTAAAGAAGCCGTCGCCACCTACATGATGCGAGCCACGGAGAAACTGCGGGCGCAGAAATCCCTGTGCAAGAAAATCAGGGTGAGCATTCGCACCGGCATGTTCAACCCGGACGAAGCGAAGTACGCCAACGGCGTGCTGGTCGAACTTCCATACCCGAGTGACGATGTGCGATTGATGACAAGGGCCGCTGTTGAAGCCGTGGATCGGGTATTCCGGCCGGGTTTCAACTACAGCAAAGCGGAGGTGCTGCTGGTCAATCTGTGCCAGAAAGGCGAGTACACCGATGACCTGTTTTCGATCTCGCAGCCGGTCGCTACTGAAAAAGTCATGGGCGTGCTGGATTCGATCAATGGGAAATGGGGCAGGGGGACGGTGCGTCTTGCGAGTGTGCCGACTGATCCGGATTGGGGGATGCGCCGGGAGATGATGAGCCAGAGCTTTACCACGCGGGTTGATCAGCTCTGGACGGTGTATTGTCGCTAGCGTGCTGTCGGCAACGCTGCCGCCCTGGCGACCAGGGCGGCGTCAACGCTCAGTTTCCTCGGTAAGTGGAGAAGCCGTAGGGGCTGAGCAGCAACGGGATGTGATAGTGCGGGACGGTGCCGTCCACCTCGAATATGACCGGTACTGCAGGAAAGAAGCTGGACGTATTGTGAGCCTTGTACCACTCACCGGTTTTGAAGGTGACACGGTAGGTGCCTTTCTCCAGGCCCCGACCTTCCGGATACAGCCCGGTGACGCGACCTTGTTCGTTGGTGGCCGCACTGTTGAGCATGTCCCAGTTTTTCCCGTCCTGTTTTTCCAGGGTGACATTGACGCCAGGCGAGGGCAGGCCATCCTGCAAGTTGAGCACATGCACGCTCAATGGATTGGCGGCCGCGAGGGCAAGGGATGAAATGGCACTCAATACCGCGCCCGCGAACAAACTTTTGAATACAGTCATGGTGATCCTTAGTGTTTAACGGCAGGTAAGACTTTGTTGATCGCGACCTCTGCACAGCCTTCATCGTTTGCCGCGCCGCCGGCACCGGCTACGCCGATGGCGCCGATCACCTGCCCCTCGAACGTCAAGGGCACGCCGCCACCCAGGAGTAGCAACTCATCCAGGGTGTTGAGGTTTTCAGCATCTGGATTGGCGCGGGCACGTTCTGCCAACACTCGCGTTGAAGTCTTGGTCGACAGGGCGGTGAAGGCTTTGCGTTGCGCAGCCAACGTGTTGTGCGGGCCGACGTCGTCATCGCGTTGCACGGCAACCAGATTGCCGCCGCGGTCAACCACGGCGGCCACGGCTGTGCGGCCATCGGCGTGACAGGCGTTTAGCGCGGCCGTCAGCAAATCGTTGGCCAGCGCCAGTGACACGTCCTTGCGCTGGGCAATTTGCTCCGGGGCTGCAACGGCGAATCCGCAGGTCAGTGCGAGGGGGATCAGCAATGAAGTCGATAGGCGGGTACGCATGCTTTTTCCTTGTTGTAGGAGCCGGCTTGCCGGCGAAGGCGATGTGCCTGACACACCACGAACCAGGTTTGGTCGGTTGGAGTCATTGCCGGGCATCATGACCAGCCCACCCCGTCAGGATGATTACCCCATGATTACCAACATGTAATGAAAGCAATCAGCGAACCGGGCTAGCCTATGCGCCAGTCCTGGAGGGAAAAATGCGCATCCTGGTGGTTGAAGATGAAACGAAAATGGCCGATTACCTGCGAAAAGCCCTGAGTGAGTCAGGCTATTCGGTAGAAATCGCCCTTGACGGGCTGGATGGCCAGCATCTGGTGCAGGAGAGTGAGTTCGATCTGATCATTCTGGATGTCATGTTGCCGGGCCTGGACGGTTGGCAATTGCTGCAAATCATCCGGCGCAAGTGGCAAACCCCAGTGCTGTTTCTGACCGCACGCGATTCGGTGGATGACCGGGTCAAAGGGCTGGAACTGGGGGCCGATGATTATCTGGTGAAACCCTTTTCCTATGCCGAATTACTGGCCCGCGTCCGCACTTTGTTGCGCCGTGGCCCGCCACGTGAAGTTGAGCATTTTCTGGTTGCCGATCTGAGCCTGAATCTGTTGCAACGCAAAGTCACGCGTAATGGTGAGCGCCTGGTCCTGACCAACAAGGAGTTTGCCTTGCTGCATTTGCTGGTCAGTCGTGAAGGGGAAGTGCTGTCGCGCTCTTTGATCGCCTCGCAGATCTGGAACATGAACTTTGACAGTGATACCAACGTGGTCGACGTTGCCATTCGCCGACTGCGGGCCAAGGTTGACGATCCTTTCCAACTCAAGTTGATCCATACCGTGCGTGGCATCGGCTACATGCTCGAGGTGCAATCCTGAAACTCTATCCGCATGCCCTGAGCCTGCGCCTGGCGATAATGTTCGCGTTGGTCAGTGTGCTGTTGCTGGGCTCTATCGGCTTTTATCTGTATCAGTCGTTACAGCGAGAAATTGCCTGGCGCGATGATCAGGCCTTGTTGGGTCGCCTGGAGCGCGTGCAAGCGTTGATCAACGACAGCGCCAGCATTGAGCAACTGCGCAATCGGCCCAAGCTCTACGAAAACATGCTGGGCAACAGCGACAATCTACTGTGGATTGTTGATGACAGTGGTCGGGTGTTGATCGAAATCAACCCTGTAAACATGAGCTTGCCCAAGTTGCCTGCTGCTGCCCTGGCCCTTCTGGGGGACGGTAACTCGTCGTTGCCAGTACGACTGGCCTGGAAAGATGTCACCCAGGAAGGTCGTGGCTTGACCCTGATTGCTGGCAAGTTGTTGAGCGAGCGCGAGCAGATGCTGGCGGCTTACCGACTCAAGCTTTGGCTCGCCATGTCGGTCGGCGCACTGCTGGCTTTTGTACTGGGCGGCTGGGTCAGTCGGCGAGGCTTGCGGCCAGTGCGGATGCTGGCCAAGCACGCGGCTGCAATTGACGTACAACACTTGCATCTACGCCTGAATGAATTCAATCAACTGAGTGAGCTGCAAGCGCTCAGCAATGCGCTAAACCAAATGCTCGCGCGCCTTGAAGATGGTTTCGCCCAGCTATCACGCTTTTCCGAAGACCTCGCCCACGAGATGCGCACGCCCCTCAGCAACCTGATGGGGCACACCCAACAAACCCTGAGGTACAGCCGCTCGATCGAGGACTATCAGAACCTGCTGGTGTCCAATCAGGAAGAATACGAGCGGCTGGCACGAATGATCGACAGTATGTTGTTTCTGGCGCGCACCGAGCATTCAAACGTAGCCTTGAGTGACCAGGTCATCGACCTCCATGACCTGGTCGAGCAACTCTGTGAGTACTTCGAAGGCGTCGCGCAAGAGCGCGATGTAACTCTGATCAATCAGGCCCAGGGTGAGTTGCGGGCTGATCCAGTCCTGGTCCGTCGCGCATTGGCCAACTTGCTGTCCAATGCGCTGCGTTATGGAGCACCTGCTACGCAAGTGATCATCAGCAGCCTGGCAAGCGAGGAGGGCATCGCCGTATCAGTTCACAACCAGGGCCAACCGATTGCAGCCGAACATCTACCGCGACTGTTCGAGCGTTTCTACCGATGCGACCCGTCACGCAATCAGCCAGATGATTCCGGTGGCCTGGGGTTGGCGATTGTTCGCTCAATCATGCAATTGCATGGCGGGCAAGTGACCGTCGATAGCCGTCAGTCAGGCACCCGTTTCAGCCTGGTGTTCCCGATTCGACGCGCTTGAGTGGTTATCGCGCAGAATGGAAAAATTCAGCGCGGATGCCACGCACAGCCAGGCCAGGTACGGAAACAGGATCAAGCCCGTTATCAGGTCCAGCCGCAGGGCCATCACCACCATTGCCGCGACCACCAGCCAGAGCACTACGATAATCAGCATACTGGCGAGGATGTGGTGCGCCCCAAAGAACACCGGGGTCCACAGCGTATTCAGCGCAATCTGCGCCGCCCACAAGGCCAATACCAGTTGGCTTCCCGGAATCAAACTCAAGCGGTAGCCAGCCCAGGCGAGCAACAGGTAAATGATCGTCCAGGCCAGCGGAAACGCCCAGCCGGGGGGCGTGAAGCTGGGTTTGGACAGGGACTCGTACCACGGGCCAGGTTTGAAAAAGAAACCTGTACTGGCCGCGGCGGCGCAGGCCAAGAGGAAGATAAAGAAAGTCATGACCGTTCCTTAGTGGGGAGCTGTTGTCTTGCGTCGCGGCGCAATGCTTGTCCGCTAATAGAGAGGACTCCTCGTGGGGTGAGAAGTTTGGTCTGAGGAATGACTTTCGTTTTCTCCGGGTATGCACGTTTATAGCGAGATGGACTGGACCAAAGCGCCGATCTTCCGACCATATCGGTACATGAGATACGCGGTGATGATGAGCGCTGCTGGGAAGACACCGTACATAACCAACGGGCTTACCAGGCTGTCGTCGCCACCGAGCATCGTCAGGGCGAACAAGATCAATATCACCAATGGAGTGAAGATCACAGCCAAGACCATCAGGGTCACGACGACCCAAAAGATCAACCCGAAAATCATCCTGATCACTCTGCGTCTCCTTTGAATCCAGTGAGCCAGCATTCTATCGCGAGCGCTACGATGTTCCAGCAAAGAGTCCTGCTTGCTGCATGCGCTGAGATTCGAATGAGGATGGAGCGTGAACGGATGATTTTTCAGCAAACGGGTTTTGTGGAAAGGCGACCGGGGGGTAGTGGAGACGGACAATAGCTCATGAACATATCTACCGTAATACCTAATTTAACTTATGGGCGATGACCGATGTTCATAAGCGGCTGTAACCCTGGATTTTGAGACCCGTTAGCCAGAAACCGGGTTAGAGTGTTCATCAATGTCTGTTCATAAGGGCTCTCCACTCGATTCGCGTAGTCGCGCCAAGCGGTTCCAGCGAACGAACAGGGCAAAAAAAAACGTATATCAATCGTTATGTGAAGAATGAATCGTCCGCTGTTTGTTTCTCTAGATGGGCCCAAGGGAGCCGGCAAAACCACACTTTTTGAAGCCGTTACGAAAGTACTGAGGGCAGACAACAAAAAGGTGATCCGACTTTGCGAGAAAAAAAGCGATCCCTATAGGGGTGAAACAATGACCCTCGTGAACAAACTCGTCAGAAATCCCACCCGGGATTTGGAGTTGGAGGTTTGTGAGCGCCTTGCTTGTTGTCGCCGACGCCGAATTGACCCAGTTGCCGAGATCTCACTGACCCAGTTCTGATTCCTCGCGATCCATCGTCTTTGCTGGATTCGTGCCGAGTTGGAGGTGGGGCAGTCTTGCGTCAGCATGTGGGTCAATTCGGCGTCGCCGTCAACACGCCTCGAGCCTGCATGGGCGTGAACAGCTCGTCGAGGAGTTAAAGCGGATGGGGTTTGGTCTGCGCTGATGATTGAACCTGTTGGGCGCGTCGGGATACGTGCCGATCAACATCCAACTGGGGTCGAGACGCCCAACCTAATTCGACTATGGGATTACCATTGGCATCTACAACCACCTTTCCTGCCGTCCCTTTGATCGACCTTTCGACCCAACAGTCATAGGGAATTACTGTTACCTCATTACCCCGTTGCCCAGTCGCGATCAACAAATCGATCACACGCAGCAAAATTTCTTCGCCCTCACTGATCGGGTGGTTCGAGCATAACGCGTAGGCTTCCATCGCCTCACGAGAAGGCAACCTGTCATCAGATTTACGCTGTCTTACCGCACGATCAGGATCGTGCAATGAAATGTAGTCGTGGCGGCGTTTCTCTGGTTTTGCATCATGCTCGAAGTGGATGGCGGCGATCTCGGTTAATTGCAGATTATCAATCGCATCCGCTATTACTTGAAGATGAGAGATCGCGTCATAGAGGTTCTTGTAGCCACTTTCGCGGAGAAAGCCTACGACGCGATCAAAATCGCCTCGCGTCAACTGTGTGGGGTCCGATACGCCGCGTTCAAACAAAGGGTTGTACAGCCGCCGGACAGCAATATTGTAGGCCGCAACCATCGAAAACTTCAGATTCCGGGTGCGTTGCAGATACACAATCAAGGCCTTACTAAAATCCTGGAAAGTGAAGGGGAGTGGCCCCTTAGGCGGGGCGGGATAGCCTGTCTTCTCGAGCGCTTGCCGGTGTGTCTCGAAGGTAAGTGCATTCTGTTTATCCCGTTGTGGCAACCAACTTCCGACGCCCCACACCGGTGATGCCCACGGTGTTGAAATTGGTAACGACTGAAAAATCGCTTGTTCCTGTGTAATAAAGCCCTCAAGGATCTGCCTTGCCCTAGACAGCGTCATCTGCGGCATCCTCCGTGTGCTGCCGGCAGCGCTCGATCGTAGCGCTTACCGCCAGGATGGTTGTCTGATGCTGGGCGAGGGGCCGGTTGTGAATGAGGTCTCCGGCTTGTTCTGCCATGTCAATGAACCGTTGGGCTTCTCGTTGCAACGCCTCTTTCACCTGCTCATGGCGGCCGTCAGCAAAGGGATGAAACTTCTTGCAGGTGTAGCAGGCATACACGGGATTGTAGGGGCAGTGCGTATGAACTGGGAGGGCACAGTCACCGATGTCCCCAATGTACTGCGTATCGATGACGCCGCGGATGGATCTTTCGGGCTGCGTATCGTGGCGCTGGACGATTTCCCCGGTCAATAAGCTACGCATGATGCGTTGATAGCTAGGGCTCTTTCCGAGTGCTTTCTCATTAATCCGGGCAATGTTGGGGGTTGCCGTTACGTAAGCACGCGCCGCAACCGTGCTGTTGTGGCCGAGTAGCTCGGCAATCATGTCTGCCGGAGTACCCTGATCAGCCAAACCTTGTCCGAGGTGATGACGCAACAACATGGTTACCTGGTTGGGCTTGTCTATCCCAGCTTTACGTAGCTCGTGTTTGAGGCTTACACCGATTTCGGTTACAGACATGCGTCTTCCGTTAGGACTTAAAAACAATGGTTCGCAGTCGCCACCAAAGCGGCGTCGCATTTCCGAAAAATGCTGCGAGATTTTCTCCCCCAGCCTGGTTGTTATTTTGCGGGGCCGTCGCTCAGGTCTGCGTTGACCGACCTTTTTGGCCATGGGTAGCCAGAGGGTGTAGTACCTTTCATGATCAGTGCTTTCGATGAACTCAAAATCCGCAATGTCAAGCGAATGGAATTGAATCGAACGCGGGCCTAATTCGAAACTTAAGTGGAGCATCATGTTGAGCTGAGTTTCACTCCAGTCTTTGGTCTGGATATCGCGCTCAATTCGCTGCAGTAGCCGGATCTCTTCATCAAGAGCTAAACCGGACTGGGATAGAAATATACGTTCGTACGGATCAAGGCGGCTCGTCTTGATTTCTTTAAGTGCTAGATATGTTTCTTTGTCAAAGCCCAATATTCCTCGATTAGGGGCCCAGCGATAAAACGTTCTAAAAAAAATAGTGCTCTCACGAAATTTCGCCCAAGTACTTATAGTCGTGACCAAATCTTGCCGCGTCCAAGGGAACTTGGCTGAGATATCGCTCTCAGCTAGTCACCCGAACACCCCGGATGCTTTGAATGCCGTTACCGGTGCATACTTTTCCAGTGCATAGGCCACGAACGCTTTGGCGATTTGCATGAGGTTAGGATTCAGGTGGAGCGCAGCCCAATCTATTTTCATAGCCGTTCCGCCGTCGTACCACGTCCAAACGCTCAATCGAGTATCGACGTACCTTGGCTGGTCATTAGTGCGAGTTCGAATAGCAACCTGAGCCGGCCCCTCGAACACGTAGGCCGGAAAAGAGGAGGAGGGTGACGCGTGTTCTTGATCGGCTGATTTGGTCACGATGAACCTCCTTAACTGTCAAGTCGGCTCCAGGCTGCCGAGGCGCGCTGGGCGTTGTGGAGGTTGGCCGACTCGGTTAGATAACGACTTGCATAACGGCGTGGCATCGCCGAAGTATCAGACCAGCCGCAGACTCGTCGGAGTTCGTCCGTGGCGCGCTCCAGGTCATGCCCACGCTTCTCGACCAGGTAAGCCAAAAAGCGGTCGGCAAAGGTGTGGCGAAAGTCATGCGCGGAAAGTGTAGGCAACAACCCCGGATGAGCCAGTTCAATGGTCAGAAACAGCCGATCAAGGACGTTAGACAATGCACAGATCGACAGCGGGCGACCTCGGTCAGAGATGAACAAATATCGGTACAGCAATTTCATTGGTTTGCCGTTACGCAGAGGGCGCCGCTCGCCCTGGATATAGTGCTCGTAGACCTCATACAACTGTGCGGAGATACCTACTGTCCGTCCGTGGGTTTTCAGCGCAGGCTCTTCAGCGCGCGGGTCGCCTGGGTCATGTTCGCGGTCATTGATGCTGACATAGGCATGCTGAGAACCCTGATTGATATCCGTGGTGTAGAGCTTCAGAAGCTCTCCGCGACGGATACCGGTCTCCAGCAGCAATTCAATCATTAGCAAATTGCGCAACTGCAGTCGTTCCGGAAACGGATTTTATGAGTCGCCCGGGCGAATCAGGGTGTGAATGATCTGGAGTTGCGTATCTGTCAGGCTGCGGTAACGACTGCGGTCCGGCCGAGCATTGATGATATGGCTCTCAAAGCGCCGTTCAATGACGTCGGCGACATCTGCAAATACAGTCTCGATGTTAGCCAAGGTGGTTGAGTTCTGACGGGCGCGCGGGATGTAACGGGTGACACACCAGGACAGGTACTGCTTCAGCAGCCGCAGGTACTGGTCACGGGTGCGCGGATCGATCTGCGGAAAAGGTGCCGTTTTAGCCTTGCCGATTCGGGCGACCAGGTTGTCGGCTTGGCGGCCGCTTTGGAGCCAAATGGCGTAACCGTCCAGTAAAGCCAGAATCGATTCGAATTGGCAGGCCAAGATGGCGTCATCAATACTGAAGAGTAACGGCATTGAATCAGCTTCATCGGCAGCCACCTCATTCAATGACTCGCCATGAACCTAAAGCACATGGCCCTTTGAGAGAGTGGACGTCAGAAGCGGGTTTGTCGAATCAGTGCCTTACAAGGCTCATGAACATTTCTAACATAGCACCTAGTTTAACATAATATACATTATGCGAAGTAACAGATATTCATATCAGGGCCAGTCCAAGCCAGATTTCAACGTGTAACGATGGGATGTGCCTCAATTCTCAATGCCAGGCATTTGCGCGCCAGCGCACCCTCGTTCTTGGCAAACGAGTTCCTGAGCGTGCCACCGCTCTTGCATCACACCGATACATTCGAAAAGATTTACTGCAACGTGGAATGGTCTGTTGCCGTCAGCGGTTCTCACGGGTATGCCACAGACGCAGCACATAAATGGTGGACTGCTGAATTTCGTAGCGCAGTTCGTAGTGGCCAACGATAATTCGGCGCACATCGCGAGGCTCGAATTCTTCCAGACGTTCGCCGATACGGGGGTTGGCCAGCAATGTGGTTGGAGCTGTGGTGAGTTGTTGTACCGTATAAGCCGCAGCCGGTTGGTTCACGGCGGCCAGAAACTCGTAGAGTCGGGTTATGTCGGTTAGCGCCTTGTTGGTCCATTTCAGTTCCATCAACGCGGTGCCGGCAATGGCGTATCGGTGCTCAGGCTGTCGGCCCACGCCTGGACGGCCTGGTGATCGATGACGCGACCAGCCTCCACATCGACCAATGCTTCGCGGGTCAGGCGACTGCGTTCTTCTTCCTGGTCGATCCAGGCAGACAGCGCCTGTTTGACGATCCAGTTCTTGGAGCGTTCCAGGCGCTCCGCCATCAAATCAATCTTTTCCGCAAGCTGCACAGGTACATGAGCCGTGACAGATCGTGTTTTGGTGGGCGTAGCCATGAGAAGTACTCCATGAAGGGACCTGGGGCCAAATGGGCAATCGTGATCCTGTCAGCGAATGCTTTAGATCACAATGATTAACTGTGATTGAAAGTTAATCATAGCTGGAGGATGGAGTCAGCACGGCGCGATCAGTGGTCTTTTACTCCATCGTGCAGCCCAGATTGCAATCTGCAACCACCCAACCCCATCTCAATTCCCCTCAACCACAAATCTAGAACAACTCATCCAGCTGTTCGAAGAACTCTCGCCTTGCTGGTTCATCACACTCACCCAAACCTTCAAGGAAAATCTTTGCGGCGTTTCGTGAGGTGTCTTCGCAGAGGTTGCGATGGATAAATGCGATGTCCAGCCAACGGTCAGCGATGCCGCCGCGGCCAAGGTCGATGAAATGCAGTTGGTCTGTGCTATCGACGAAGACGTTGGCGTCGCACAGATCGCCGTGGCTGAACACCGGTTGCTCATTGGGAATTGTGGCGCGTAGATGAGCCATGAGTTGTTCGGGTGTATTCAGGTTCGGCCATTGGTTGAGGTCGTGTTCTTTGGCGTGCAGGTCATGTGCAAGTAAATACTCGAGTTCTGTCAGGCGTACGGTAGCGCTACTGTCGAATGGGCAATCAACGATGGACACCGAATGCAGTTGCCGCAGCGCTTCGTGAAACATCTCCAGGGCCACGGTTTGATTGTGCAGGCGATTTTGGATGGGTTCACCAGGTACGCAGCGCGTGATCATGAATTCGCCCTGGTCATTGTCGGCAACAACTACAACTTTCGGGACGTTCAACCGGCCATCCAGCCATTGCAGGACGCGGGCTTCGCGCAGGATGCTATAAGTCGTGGGTGCGAACGCTACAGCGCTGGTTTTGAGAAAAAAACGTTCTCTGCCACGTTCGAAGCTGAAAACCTCTGCTGGCGATTCACCGATTTCGTCGGCGGTTAGTGCGCAATCGCCAATGAACCGGGCAATTTCCGTGGGTAATGTGTTTGATCTCTGCATGAGTGTCGGGGTCTGTACCCTGCCCTTTATCTATCCATTTTAGTTATAACTCAACTAAACAACCATTTAGTTGAGTTATATGTAATGCATCCCTCAAGCCCACTCCGCCCTCGTCGCCAACCCAAACAATTCCCGCAACCCACCAATCCCCAACTTGCGATACAAACGCTTGATATAGGTCGTCGCACTCATCGGTTTTACGCCCAACTGCTCTGCAATGTCTTCCACCTCAAGCCCACACATGATCAACCGCAGCAGTTCCTGTTCGCGATAGGTCAGCTCGACGTGTTGTTGCCGAATCACCCTTTCCGTCAGCAACAACGGCAGTTCATTGGCTTGCAGATAAGCGTGGTAATGCAGACGCACGGCCTGGATCAGCAAGGGCGCGATGGTTTCCAGGTAGTGCATCTCCCCTGCTGAAAAATGCCCATGCTCGCGGCCGCGGTAGAAATTCACCGAGAGCCAGCGGTTGCTTTCGCAATGGGTGAGCAAGGCGACGCGCTCGGAAATCTGCGGTTGTTCGTAGCAGATACGCCGGTATTCGCCGTGGCTGATGTCGTCGATGGCCTGGCGCTGGACGATGATGTTGGTGCCTGGCGCGCCCTGGTTCATCGCCTGCTGATTGCCATCCTGGGCATAGAACCGCTGGGCGTATTTATTGGAGATGACCGGTAGCGAGACTTCTCGTGCGCGGTCGGCGAACGAGAAAACCTGCGGATTGCGTCGCTGTGGGTAGGCGAAGATGGTGCATTGGGCCAGCGGTACGCTGGGCCCAATGACTTGCAGCAAGTCCGCCGCGAGGAACTTGCTGCGGTTCAGGCCGATCCGTGCCAGCAGATTGGCCGCGTGCCCCATGTTCAGGCTGTGATCACTGCTGCTGGAGCGTAATGGCCAATACTGCATGACGATTTACCTGAGGATCTTGCGCGCACGAAAGCGCGACTTTACCACCCTTCAGCGTGCAGCCTGCACGCCGACTCGTCCGCCGATCGGCAAACGCAACGCCAACAAGGCACCGAGGATCATCAGGATCGCCGCATAGGCGAAGCCGGAACCGAAGCCCTGGGTCAGGTCTTTCAGCCAGCCGATCACCAGCGGATTGACCGCCGAACCGATGTTGCCGATGGCGTTGATCACCGCGATGCCCACGGCTCGGGCCTGGAAGCTCAGGCTTTGGTCAGGGGTGGTCCAGAAAATCGACATGGCCGTGTAGGATCCGCTGGCCGCCATGCACACACCTAGCAGTTGCAACGGCGGATAACTCGACAGCGCGGTGAGTATCCACCCCGCCGCTGCCAGCAACATTGGCAGCACCAGGTGCCAGCGTCGTTCGCGGGTGCGGTCCGAATGCAGGCCCCAGACCACCATCAGAATAATGGTGCAGACCTGCGGAATGGCCGCCAGCAAACCGATCACGCCGTTACTGCTGGCGCTGTTGAAGCTTTTGACGATCAGCGGCGTCCAGACCGCGATCATCGCCAGCGTGTTGACCAGGCAGAAATACACCACGCAAAACAGCAGGATCTGTGGCGACAGCAGCTCGGCCCAGAGGCTGCGCGGGCGCCCTTCACTGCCCTGCCCTGCATCACTGCGCTCGGCGGCGAGCGCCTGGGCCAGCACTTGCTGCTCTTCCCGGTCCAGCCACTTGGCCTGCTGCGGACGGTCATCGAGGTAATAAAACACCACGAAACCCATCAGCACCGAGGGCAAGCCTTCCAGCACGAACAGCCACTGCCAGCCTTTCAAGCCCCAAATACCGTCCATGCCCAGGATCAAACCCGACAGCACCGAGCTGAAGCCAGCGGTAAATGGCATGGCGATCATGAACAGCGCGTTGGCCCGCGCGCGGTAGGCAGCAGGAAACCAGAAGGTCATGTACAGCAACACGCCGGGCAGGAACCCGGCTTCGGTGATGCCGACCAGGGTGCGTAATAAATAGAGGGAAGTGGCGTCGGTGGCCAGTGAGGTGCAGGTGGAGGCCAGGCCCCAGGCGATCATCAGGCTGCCGATCCAGCGCCGCGCGCCGATCCGGGCCAGCGCCATGTTGCTGGGAATGCCGCAGCAGATGTAGGCGATATAAAAGAAGGTCGAGGCCAGGCCGAACTGGGTGCCGCTCAGGCCGAGGTCGCCCATCATGGTCAGGCCGGCGAAGCCGATGTTGATGCGATCGAGGAACGACAGCACGAAGCAGACGAACAGAAAGGCCAGCAAGCGCCGGGAGACTTTCTTGCTCACCTGTTGGCAGCGATCGTGGGCGCCGGCCGCGGCCGAGGCAACCGCAGAGGCAATATGACTGTGAGTCATCGAGGTACTTCCTGATTGTTGTTATAGGAAGGCGCGCCGGCCTGGGGGTGGGGGCCGGCGGCGATAGAACGAAGGTCAGAGGTCGAGCGCGGCCTGGCGGGTCAGTTCGAGGAATGCCCTGCCCTCGCCTATTTCCCGAGCGCTGAGCAGTGCCAGCTTGACCAGGAACAGTTGACGCTGGTCCTCGGCGATGTGAGCGAGGGTTTCGGCCAGGTGATCGTAGATCTGTTCAACGTCGGTGATGCTCAATTCGGCTTTGATCATTTTATTGTCCTCACTCATGACCCAGGGCTACATCGACAGCTCGGCGCAAGGCGTCGCCGTCGAGCAGCAGCCAGCGTGCGCAGACATGCTGGTCGGGGCGCGCCAGATAGGCCGTGCCCGCTTGCGCGGCGTATTTTTCGCTGAAGTGGCCGTTGTGGTCTTTGATCACCGAGTCGGCGCCGGCGACACTGGGTTGTCCGGCGCTGGCCACGGCCAATACCTGCAACGGAACACCGCGTTCGCGCAAGGCCTGCACTTGCAGCACGATCTCGCTCGGCAACTGCGCCCCATCGGTGAAATACAGCAGGCAGAACGCGGCACCCAGCTTGTCGAAAAGAAACGTCTCGTCTGCCAGCTTGATGTTGAGCAAAGGCGCACCCTGATGCGGTCCTCCGCTGAAGCGCGGGTTGTCGTCGCCCGGGCAGTTGAGGGCGGAATCCACATAGTCATGGGGCCGCGAAGTGCGCCAGTGATACAGCGGGCGAACGAACTCCTGTGTCAACGAAAGCGACAGCACGGCATCACGCAGCAGCCGATAGCCCGCGGTCGGCGGTGTCATGAAGCGGGTGCTCTTCCCCGCTTCGGCAATGATTTCTCGCGCGGCCCCTACCCGCTCCTCACTGTAGGACGCCAGCAGATTCGGGCCGGCCAGGCCTTTGATCGACAGCGCCAGCTTCCAGCCCAGGTCGTGGCAGTCCTGGAAGCCAGTGTTGGCCCCGCGCACGCCGAAGATCGGCAGCAGATGCGCGGCGTCGCCGGTAAAGATCACGCGGTTGTGGATGTAGTCCGGCAGGGTCAATGCGCGGGCTGAATACACCGAACACCAGTCCATTTCCCACTGCGGATTTTCCACGCCGACAATCTTCAGCTGGGCATTGATGCGCTCGCACAGGGACTCGGGCGACAGGGCCTGCTCGGGCGTTTCATCGCGGGGCAATTGATAGTCGATGCGCCAGATGTTGCCCGGCTCGCGGTGCATCAACACGGTGTTGCCGGGGTTCCAGTGCGGGTCGAAATAGGCCAGGCGTTCGGTCGGCAGGTCCAGTTCGATCTTGATGTCGGCGATGACGAAGCGCCCTTCATAGGAAGCGCCTTCCAGTTGCAGGCCCATGAGGCTGCGAATGGCCGAGCGCGCGCCGTCGGCGGCAATGACCCAGTTGGCTTGCAGTTGATAGGCGCCCGCCGGCGTGTCGATCTCAAGAGTCGCGTGGTCTGCGGCTTGGGTCAGGCCCTCGACCTTGTTGCCCCAGCGCAGTTGCACCAGCGGATTGGCCTCGCAGGCTTCGACCAGGAATTGTTCCAGGCACGGCTGCTGCAGGTTGGTCATAGGCGGGAAGCGATCGTCCGGATCATGGGGCGCTTCCATGCGGAACACCCGCTGGTTGCGATAGAACGAATTGCCCGAGCGCCAGCCCAGGCCTGCTTCGGTGACGCGCTCGGCGACCCCGACCTGCTGGAGAATTTCCAGAGAACGGCGGGTGAAGACGATGGCGCGACTGCCTTCGCTGACCTGGCGTTCCGACTCCAGCACGATCGAGGGGATGCCGTGGCGTGCCAGGTCCAATGCGGTGGTCAGGCCGATCGGCCCGGCGCCGACGATCACCACCGGGTGACGCTGGACCGGCTCGACGCCGACGCTGGCGGTGTGGGCAGGGAACACCTGGTAATCGAAATAAATCGAGCGGCGTGGCTCGGCAAGGGGTGTGTGCATCGCGATGCATCTCCGGTTTTTATGGTTATGGGCGTGAGCCGGTGCGCAAGTGGAGATGACTTTAAGCGGAGCGCGGTAATGGGGATGTCCCCTTTAAGGGACAACTTGAGCGAACAGCAATGCCCTGAGTGCTCCGGGCTTTGGTGGGATGCCGTGGATTACGGGTTCGGTTCCTTCGACATGTTGTCGACGCGGGTGATGGCCTGGGTGGCCAGGGTGATGCACTTCTTGTCGTCATTCACCGCATTGGCCGCGTCGGCGTCGGCCAGCATCTGCCGGACCTGGGTGGCGTTGCTTTCCGAGGTGGCGGGCAAGGTGGTGACCTTGTCCCTGAGTTCTTGCAGTTTGAGGGTGCAGAGATCGTGGTCGGAGGCGAAGACGGGAGATGCCAGGGTGGTGATGGCGATGAGCATGCCGGTGAGGGCCGTACGGTTCATGGGTGTCTCCTTGAATGAAGGTCAGACGGCGGACAGTGATTGTGGGGTTCATGCCCATGTAGGAGCGAGCTTGCTCGCGATGCACGTCAACGATGACGCGGGCTGTCTGGATGCACGCGGCGGTCTCTGGCTTTTCGTCGGAACGCCGCCCGGAGCCAGCTCGCTCCTACAAAGGTTTGAGCCTGCTGTTTCTGTGCAAGTTCAAACTTCAGTACAGCCACAAAGCACCATTTCCGCCCTTAACATGCGATAACGCTCAATTATTCAATGTTAGCAACTCATCAGATTTGTACAAATAGCGAACACAGACCAGTACGTAATTACATGGTACATACCGTACGATATATAGTGTAATCAAAACGCCTCAGCCAGCGCCAAAAAATGCCGAAAACCAGGCACAAATTCTTGTTTTCAAAGGTTTTTTGCTGTTTTCATGGATTTGCGCTCTACTTTCACCCTGCAAACCACCCTCTTACGCCCCTGCCGGAGAACGCCCCCGTTGAACAAGGTCGATCGCTACCTCAAGGCCGGTACCCGGGAAAACACCCGGCGCAGTTATCGTGCGGCGGTTGAGCATTTCGAGGTGACCTGGGGCGGATTCCTGCCGGCCACGGGCGATAGCATCCTGCGCTACCTGGCCGAATACGCCGACCAGCACACCGTCAGCACCCTGAAACAGCGGCTGGCGGCGCTGGCGCAATGGCACATCACCCAGGGTTTCCCCGACCCGACCAAGACCCCGAGCGTGCGGCAGATGATCAAGGGCATCCGCACCCTGCACCCGGCTCAGGAAAAACAGGCGCCGCCGCTGCTCCTGCAGCATCTGGAACAGACTGTGAACTGGCTGGAGAATGAGGCGCAGCAGGCAGCGGCGCGCCATGACCATGGCACCGTGATGCGCAATCGACGGGATATCGCCCTGGTGCTGATTGGTTTCTGGCGTGGCTTTCGGGGTGATGAGTTGTCACGCCTGCAGGTCGAGCACATCCAGGTCGAGCCCGGCGCCGGCATCACCTTTTACCTGCCCCACAGCAAAGGCGACCGCCAACACCTGGGCACCACCTTTCGCACGCCGGCGCTGAAGAAGTTGTGCCCGGTTCAGGCGTATTCCAACTGGATCGGCGCGGCAGGCATTGCCTACGGTCCGCTGTTTCGCAAGCTTGACCGCTGGGGCAACCTGGGCGAGGACGGACTCAACAGCAACAGCCTGATCCCGGTGCTACGTCGAGTGTTCCAGCGTGCCGGTGTATCGGCGCAGCTCTACACCAGCCACTCCCTGCGTCGTGGGTTTGCGACCTGGGCGGCGGCCAATGGTTGGGATATCAAGTCGATCATGAGTTACGTCGGCTGGAAGGACGTCAAGTCGGCGCTGCGCTACGTCGATGCCTCGTCATCCTTTGGCGAATTGGCGGCCTCCGCCAAGGCCATTGCAGAATCGGGCGAGACAACAAAACAGATCGAAATCAGCCAGCTGGAACCGAGCCCCAGCTCTCACTCCTGACGCAACCACTCGATAAACAACGCAAACAACTCCGACTGCGAACTGATCGCCAGCTTCAGGTAGAGATTCTTGCGGTGCATGCGCACGGTTTCAATGGCGATGCCCATCTGCTGCGCGGTGGATTTCACCGAGTGGCCGCGCAGGATCATGTGCGCCACTTGCCGCTCCCGTTCGGTCAGCACATCGCAGCCGAAATGCTCGAAGGCCTGTTGGACGCTGCGCTTGATATCGGTCTGCGCGCGAGCGCCTGAGGCGCCCTGCTCGACCAGGGCCGTATTGCGCCGGGCGAACTCGCGGATGAATTCGGCGACCATCGGTTCCACCGCGCGCAGCACATCCAGTTGGCTGTGGCTCAGTGTCTCGCCGCCAAAGCCCTGGAACAGGCTCAACGAAACCTTGCTCTGGTTGCCGACGTCGACGATGAAATAGCTGTCTTCCGAGCAGCCGGCCTTGAGGTAGTAGGTCTTGTAGTAGTCGCTGTCGAAGAAGTGATCCGGGGCGATTTCTTCCAGGTGATAAAACCCTTCGGCCAGCCCTTGCTCCACCGCCAGGCAGAACGGGTCGAGCAAATAGCCCACGGAAAAATAGCGGCCAATCACCGAGTCACGGTACTGCTCGGGAATCCCTTGCAGGTACAGCGACAATGGCGGCTGGTCCTTGCGTTCGAGGCTGATCATCACCGACTCGATCGACACCAGGTGCCCGATGGCCTGCGCCAGATAGCGCAGGGCATCGTCCTGTTCGATGTGGGCGAAGGCTTGCTGGAGCCCGGCGTGCCATTGATGCAGGGCACGCCAGGGCAAGGCGATCAGAGTCTGGTCGTGGGCTTTGCTCATGCCCCGCAGTCTAGCGGGAGAGCTTCTGCCGGGCAAAGCCCCGAGGCGCTGGCTCATGCGCCGTCGTACAAACCGTTCGCCGTCAGTTCTTCGGCCGCTTCAATGATGCACTCACGCAGGGTCTCGACGATTTCATCGACCTGGGCGTGGGTAATGATCAGCGGCGGCGACATGACGTTGAGGTGCATGATCGGCCGCACCAGCAAGCCCTTGGCCTGGGCCCGCACGTGAATCCGCTCACCGATATTCACTTCGTCCGGGAACAGTGCCTTGCTCTGTTTGTTGGCGACGAACTCGACGCAGGCCATCAGCTTGACGCAGCGCACATCGCCCACCAACGGCAAGTCACGCAGGGTCGCCAGGCGTTGCTCGAGGTAACTGCCGACGTCCCCGACATGGGCCAGCAACTGCTCGCGCTCGATGATTTCGATGTTCTTCAGCGCCGCGGTGCAGCACACCGGATGGCCGCTGTAGGTGAAGCCGTGGGTGAAGCAACGGCCCTTGCCCGGCTCGGCGATGACTTTCCAGATGCGCGAGGAGAAAATGCACGCGCCCAGCGGCAGATAGGCCGAGGTCAGGCCCTTGGCGGTGGTGATGATGTCCGGCTGTACGTCAAACACCGCATCCGAGGCGAACCAGGTGCCGAGGCGGCCGAACGAGGTCACCACTTCGTCGGCGACGAACAGAATGTCGTGGGCCTGGCACACCTCCCACATGCGCCGCAGGTAGCCCTCGGGCGGAATAATCACCCCGCCGGAACCCATGATCGGCTCGGCGAAGAACGCCGCGACCTTGTCGGCGCCGATGCTGTGGATCTTGTCTTCGAACTCCTGCACCAGAAACTCAAGGAACTGCGCGGCGTCCATGCCTTCGGGGGCGCGATACGGATTGGGGTTGGAGATGTGGTGAATGCGCTCGTGGGCGTAATCGAACTCCGGCACCCGGTCAGCGGCCTTATTGCCGATAGACATGGTCAGGCAGGTCGAGCCGTGATAGGCGTTGTAGCGGGCGATGATGTGCTTCTTCTCCGGCTTGCCGCGGCAGTTCTGGTAGTACTGGATCAGCCGGTAAGCGGTGTCCACGGCGGTCGAGCCACCGGTGGTGAGGAACACGTGATCGAGATCGCCGGGGGCCAGGCTGGCGAGCTTTTCGCAGAGCTCGATGGCCACCGCATTGGACATGTCGGAGAACGGATTGGAATACGCCAGTTTCCGCACCTGGTCGGCAATCGCCAGGGCCATTTCCTCGCGGCCCAGGCCAATGTTGGTGCACCACATGCCGCCGACGGCATCGAGGAAGCGGTTGCCTTCGGTGTCGTAGATGTAGGCGCCGTCGCCGGCGACGATGTTCAGCGCGCCCTGCTCGGCATGCTCATCGAACACGTGGTAACCGTGCATGTGGTGGGCCTTGTCGGCCTTGACCAGTTTGGCCTGATCGAAGTGGGCAAAAAAATCGTCGGTTGGAATCGCCATGAATAAGTACTCGCAAAAAGAAAAGTCGGCAGGTCAGCAGGCAGTCGCCCTTACTTCCCGGTTTTTACCGTGCTCCAGACCCGGGTGATCGCGCGCATGTCCTTGGCGTCCTGGGTCTTCTGGGCAAACAGCCGGGCGCGGGTGGCGTCGTCGGGGTAGATCGCCTGGTTGTCACGCACATCCGCGTTCACCAGGGCGGTCGCGGCGCTGTTGCTGTTGGCGTAGTGGATGTAGTTGGTGACGTCGGCCATGACCTGCGGTTGCAGCAGGTACTCGAGGAACTTGTGGGCGTTGGCTACGTGGGGCGCGTCGCCGGGGATGTACATGTTGTCGAACCAGATCAGCGAGCCTTCCTTGGGAATGAAGTACGCCAGGTTGATCTTCAGCTTGGCTTCCTCGGCCCGCGCCTGGGCGGTGGCGTAGTCGCCGGACCAGGTCATGGCCATGCACACGTCACCGTTGGGCAGGCTGGTCAGGTAGTTCACCGAGTCGAACTTCTTGATGTACGGCCGCACCGCCATCAATACCTCTTGGGCGGCCTTGAGGTCGGCCGGCGCGGCGCTGCGCGGGTCGCGTCCCAGATACGTCAGGGCCAGGGGGATGACTTCAGTGGGGGCGTCGATCAGGGTCACGCCGCAGTCGGCAAAACGCGAGACGACCTTGGGATCGAAAATCATCGCCAGCGAGCCGATCGGCGCATCGGGCATGCGCGCCTTGATCATGTCGACGTTGTAGGTGATGCCATTGCTGCCCCAGGTGTAGGGCGCTGAATAGGCGACACCGGCGTCATAACCTTGCAGATCCTGCAGGACTTTTGGGTCGAGGTTGCTCCAGCCCGGCAGTTGCTGCTTGTCCAGCGGCTGGAACACCTTGGCCTTGATCAGCGGCGGCACCAGGGAGGCGTTGAGCACCACTAAATCGTAGCCGGAGTGACCGGTGAGCAGCTTGGCCTGTACCGTCTCGTAGGCATCGAAGGTGTCGTAGATGACCTTGATGCCGCTGGCTTTTTCAAAATTCGCCAGGGTCTGTTCGCCGATGTAATCCGCCCAGTTGTATAACCGCAGGGTCTTGGCATCGTTGACATCGGCGGCATGCACCGCCAGGGACAAGGGAGCAAGCAACAGACTGGACCACACTCGAAGTGCCTTGCGCATTGCACATTCCACCTTATAAGCAGGCTCTGCTCTGGATGAGCGGACGTCCCTACTATTGGCGCAATGGGAGCGCGGCACCATACCCCGAATGGGGGTAAGCGCTAATACCCTGTAGGAGCGAGCCTGCTCGCGAAAAACCCGAGGTCGCCGCGTACATCCTGGGCAACTGCGTCATCGTTGACCACCATCGTCGTAACGCCGCCCGGAGCCGGCTCGCTCCTACACGCGATCTTCATTCATCAGACGGCGAGAATGCTGCAGGACGCCTGGTACAACAGGTGCTCCGTGGTGCTGCCGATCAGTTTCTCCAGGCCCCGGGACTGATTGCGGCCCATCACCAGCACGTCGATGTCATGCTGGTGAGCGAACTCGGCCAGTACCCGCACCGGGTCACCGGAAATGAAGTGGCGCCGCTCGGTGGGCACGCCAAAATGTTCGGCGGCGCGGATGAAGGCGTTTTCCAGGTCCTGACGCAGCGACAGGGTCAGCTCGCCCAGGGTCAAGCCGGCGGCGCTGACTCCGGCGAGGAAGTCGGCGGCAATATCGCAGGCGCTGACCAGATGCAGCTCGGCGTCGCACTGCAACGCCAGACGCTCGGCCTGCTTGACGATGCGCTCATTGAGTTGCTGGTTCTGCGCCGACTCATTGGCGCTGTCGATCGCCACCACTATCTTGCGTGGCAAGGTACAAGCGCGATCGCCCACCAGATAGGTCGGCACCGGACAATAGCGCAACAGGTGCCAATCCATCGGAGTGAAGAAGGTGCGCTTGAGCAGCGGTTCCTGCTGCACTTCCTTGATCAGCAGGTCGGGTTGCCATTCATTGACGTAGTCGAGGATGTCGCGCTTGAGATCATCGGACCAGGTCGCCTGGTGCGTCACCTCGACACCCTCGCCCCGCAGCTGCTGCACCTGCTGCTCGAGCCAGACACGCTGTTCCTGCAGATACTCCTCCCGCGCCGTGGCCCAGTTGTCGTCTTCCAGCAGGCTCAGAATCCCCGGCGACTTGACCAGCGCAACAACATGCAGGCTCGCGCCACTGGCCCGCGCCAGCGCCCCGGCATGCTGAATGGTCGGCGACAGGCGCAGGGCCGGGTTGATGATCAGCAACAGGCGTTGGTACTGGCTCATGGTCTGACTCCTGGGTCGTGTGCCTCAAGTATTGACCCAAGGGTGCGCCTTTGGAGGAAGCCGGTGTTGATCGGGGTCAAAAGTTGCTGCGGGTACTGGCCTGAACCTGCCCCTGTAGGAGCGGTCTCCCGCTTGCGGCTGCTCGCGATTGCCGCAGGTACGCCGCGTTAAGTCGGGATATCCGCGTCATCGTTGACGATTATCGCGGGCAAGCCCGCTCCCACATAGAGCTTGACTATCAGTTCTGCTAGTTCACTCATCTGGAAGCGTGGTCGATACTCACCTAGGTCCGCAACTTGCTTGCCCGGAGTACAGCCAATGTCCACCTTAATCAAAACCACGCTGTGCGAGTACCGCTACGACGCGCTAGATTCGCTTAGCAGCCAGAACTTCCCAAATACCCCAGTACGCCAGCAGTTCTATTGTAAAAACCGCTTGGCCACCGAGATACAGGCCGGGATCGGGCGCTCCATCATCCAACACGAAAATCTTTTGCTGGCTGAGCAGCGGCATGAAAACTCGGCCATCACAACTCGGTTGCTTGCCACCGACCTGCAACGTTCAGTGCTGCACACAGTCGCTGGAATCCAGCGCCAAGCCATTGCTTATTCACCCTATGGTCATCACAGCGCCGAGAGTGGGCTGAGCAGTTTGCTGGGGTTTAACGGCCAACGGCCTGATCCCGTGACTGGGCATTATTTGTTGGGCAATGGATATCGCGCGTTCAATCCTGTGTTGATGCGATTCATTGGTCCGGACAGTATGAGTCCGTTTGGCAAGGGCGGGTTGAATGCGTATGGGTATTGCAAGGGAGATCCGATCAACTTTGTGGATCCGACCGGGCATTTCCGGCTTCTACGACAAGTAATGCGCAGACTCAATAGATCGATAGAAATCAAGAATCTGAAAGCAAAGATGTTAAACCACTACAATAGAGTGGATAAAACTGATCTCGTTAGAAATCAAATCAAGATTGTAGACAAGGAACTTCCATATCAAACCAGAAATAATACTCCAGGCCGGAAACGTGTACCTGTAGAGGATATCGGAAGAGATGTAATGCTGGAGCAACTATGGGCAGGGCACCCAATAGAATACATTTCTCCGCCGCTATACAGAGGTATGTTTGAGCCTCCGCTGCCAAAGCCAACAGTTTCTTATCCCAACGCTTATAATGAGTATTATACTCGCTTTAGAAAAATGAATTCGGGGCTTCTCCCCCATGCGAATGACGCGACGGACAAAACATTCGATAAACTTCATGACTTTGCAACAAATGACAAGGGAATCGGATCGGAACTCATCAACACAATATTAGAAAGGGCGGAGGCGCGTAGAATTCGGGGGAAAATTCCAGGCCGCCGCGAGATATTCTAAATAGACTATTTTAGCTATGGGATCGATGGCACACCATGGATCCCATGGCTCTACAATCTATCGATTAAGGGGGTAGAGCCGCTCATCAAACTCCGACAGTTTTGGAAACACCAACGGCCGATCATCACTCAACTGCTGCAACCGCTGCCCATAATCAAGCAGAAACTGCTGACGCGCCTCATCGCTGATGTACGGCACATGCCAGGCCACAAACGGCTCCAGCACATCGAACCCCACATACGCCAGCGTCCCACGCAGGAGCGGCCGCAGCATATCCTCCAGCGGCCCATGAATCGCGCCTTCACCGAACATGTGTTCGCGCCCGCCCAGGGTCACGGTCACCAGTGCCTTTTTGCCCGCCAGCCCGCCCTGGTCGTAGAAGCGTTTACCGCCGTAGCAGACCCCAGACACCAGCACCCGGTCGATCCAGCCCTTGAGGATGGCCGGGGTGGAGAACCAGAAGATCGGGAAATTGAGGATCAGCAGGTCGGCCCACAGCAGCTTGTCCAGTTCGGCCTGGATGTCCGGCGCAATGGACTGCTTCTTAACCCCCAGCCGTTGCTCGAGGGCGTAGACCAGGTACTCGGGGTTTTCCCGTGAGGTGAAGTCGGCGGCGCTGGCCACAGGGTTCCAGTTCATCGCGTAGAGGTCGCTGACCTGCACTTCGTGGCCCTGGGCTTGAAGGGTGGTCACGGCCTGGTCGCGCAAGGCGGCGGTGAAGGATTGGGCTTCCGGGTGGGCGTGAACGATCAATACTTTCATGGTGATTCCTTAGACTTTTTCCAGCGAAGAGATAGACGGTTGAGCTGTGCGACTGGCGAGCAAGCGGTCGAGCCAGTCCGGGTCCATTTGCGGTTCGGACGAAAACAGCAAACCGGTGTAATCCTGATGGGGCGGCGTGAAGATCTGCTGGCGTGAGCCGTGGTCGACCACCCTGCCCCGTTGCATCACCAGCACTTCATCGGCAATCGCCCGCACGGTGGCGACGTCATGGGTGATAAACAGGTAGGCCACGCCCAACTGCTGCTGGATGCGGTTGAGTAACTTCAGCACGCCCTCGGCCACCAGTTGATCGAGGGCCGAGGTCACTTCGTCGCAGATGATCAACTGCGGATCGGCCGCCAGGGCCCGGGCGATGCAGATTCGCTGCTTCTGTCCGCCGGACAGTTCCCGGGGTTGACGCTCCATGTAGATCGCCGGGTCGAGCTCGATCATTTCCAGCAGCTCGGCAACCCGCGCCCGCATGGCCTTGCCCTTGAGACCCAGGTAGAAGGTCAAGGGCCGGCCGATGATATCGACGATGCGCTGGCGCGGATTCAGGGCGGTGTCGGGGATCTGGTAGATCATCTGGATTCGCCGCAGTTGCTCCTTGCTGCGCTGGCGAAAGTCCGCCGGCAGCGGCTGGCCGTCATACAGCACCTCGCCGTAGGTCGGTGGCAGCAGCCCGGTGATCAACCGCGCCGTGGAGCTTTTGCCGCTGCCGGATTCGCCGATCACCGCCAGGGTCTGGCCCCGATAGAGGCTCAGCGACACGTCATGCAGCACCGGATGCTGACCGTAGCTGGCGCAACTGTTGCGCAGTTCCAGCAAGGGTTGCTCTTGCTGCGGCAGGGCTTTGGGTTCGGTGCGGAAGCTGCGCACCGCCCACAGCGACTTGGTGTAGTCCTCCCGGGGATTGCCGAGCATGCTGCGTGTTTCGGCTTCTTCCACCAGCTTGCCGTGACGCAACACCATGATCCGGTCAGCCATCTGCGCGACCACGGCCAGGTCATGGCTGATGTAGATGGCAGCGATGCCGTAGGTGGCGACAGCTTGGCGAATCGCCGCCAGCACTTCGATCTGGGTGGTGACATCGAGTGCGGTGGTCGGCTCGTCGAAGATGATCAGGTCCGGGTGACAGGCCATGGCCATGGCGGTCATCACTCGCTGCAACTGGCCGCCGGAGACCTGGTGCGGATAGCGCTGGCCGATCTGCTCGGGATTGGGCAGTTGCAGTACCCGATACAGCTCCACCGCTTCAGCTTCGGCCTGGGCGCGGCTGATGTTGCCGTTGCACACGGCGGTCTCGACGTGTTGGTCGATCAGCCGATGGGCCGGGTTGAATGACGCGGCAGCACTCTGCGCAACGTAGGCAATACGCAGCCCGCGCAACTTACGCAGGGCTTCGGGTTTGGCCTTGAGCAGGTCGATGCCGTCGAACTGCACCGAGCCACCGGTGATTCGGCAGCCATCACGGGTATAGCCCATGGCGGCCAGGCCGAGGGTCGACTTGCCGGCCCCCGACTCGCCGATCAGCCCCAGCACTTCGCCGCGTTGCAGGGTCAGGTCGATGCCCTTGATCAGCGGGTGCCAGGCGTCGTCGTGGTGACCTTCGATGTGCAGGTCGCGGATTTCCAGCAAAGGTTTGGCAGTAGTCATGCTCAGCATTCCTTGAGACCGCTGGATTTGTGCAGCATCCAGTCGACGACGAAATTGACACTGACGGTGATCAGGGCCACGGCCAGGGCGGGCAGCAACGGGCTGATGTCGCCGAAGGTGATCAGCACCGCGTTGTCTCGCACCATGCTGCCCCAGTCGGCAGTGGGCGGTTGAATGCCCAGGCCGAGGAACGACAGCGCGCTGATGAACAGGAACACGAAGCAGAAGCGCAGGCCGAACTCGGCAATCAACGGCGCCGCGGCATTCGGCAGCACTTCGCGGGTCACCAGCCACCACAGGCCTTCCCCGCGCAGGCGCGCCGCCTCGACGAAGTCCTGCACCACCACGTTCATCGCCACTGCTCGCGACAGGCGAAACACCCGGGTCGCATCCAGCAGCGCGATCACCAGCACCAGCGAAGTCGCGGTGGTGCCGACCACGCTGAGAATCAGCAAGGCGAAGATCAATTGCGGGATCGCCATCAGGATGTCCACCACCCGCGAAAGGCCCTGGTCGACCCAGCCGCCCTTGATCGCCGCCACCAGGCCGCCAAGGCCGCCGAGCAGGAACGCCAGCACGGTGGTCAGGAAGGCGATGCCCAGGGTATTGCGCGCGCCGTACACCAGGCGGCTGAACATGTCGCGCCCGAGGTTGTCGGTGCCCAGCAGGAACTCACCGCCCCAGGGTGCGAAGCCCTCGCCCACCACCTGGGTTTCGCCAAAGGGCGCCAGCAGCGGCGCAAACAGCGCCACCAGAATGTAGGCGAGGATCACCAGCAGGCCGAACTGGGCGCTCAGCGGCGCCCGCAGCAATTGTTTGAACAGGCTCATGGGCTACCCCTTCGGATGCATCAGGCGTGGGTTACTGGCGATGGACAGCACATCGGCCGTGGTATTGAGCAGGATGTAAGTGGCGGCGAAGATCAGGCTGCAGGCCTGGACCACCGGGATGTCGCGCTTGGCCACCGAGTCCACCAGCAACTGGCCGAGCCCCGGATAGACGAACACCACTTCGACCACCACCACACCCACCACCAGGTACGCCAGGTTCAGCGCGACCACGTTGACGATCGGCGCCAGGGCATTGGGCAAGGCGTGGCGGAAGATGATCCGCGACTGGCTGATGCCCTTGAGCCGGGCCATTTCGATGTACGGGCTGGCCAGCAGGTTGATCAGCGAGGCGCGGGTCATGCGCATCATCTGCGCGATGACCACCAGGCTCAGGGTCGCCACCGGCAGTATCGAACGCTCCAGCACCGTGGCGAACGAGGCGTCCGGTGCCAGGTTGGAGATGCTCGGGAACCAGTTGAGTTTCACCGCGAACACCAGGATCAGGATGTAGGCGACGAAGAACTCGGGGAACGACACGGCGCTCAGGGCCGAGGTATTCAGCAGGCGGTCGAACCAGCTGTTGCGGTACAACGCCGCGAGCATCCCCAGCAGCAGCGCCAGTGGCACCGAGACGGCAGCTGCCAGCAAGGCCAGGCTGAAGGTGTTGCCCAGGCGCGCGCCGATCAGCTCGGCGATTGGCCGCCGGTTGGCCAGCGACACGCCGAGGTCGCCTTGCAGCAGCTGCCAGATCCAGTGGCCGAAACGGGTCAGTGGCGGCATGTCCAGGCCCAGTTGGGCGCGAAACGCGGCCACGGTTTCGGGCGTCGCCGATTGACCGAGCATGGCCTGGGCGATATCCCCCGGCAGCATGCCGACCGCGAGGAAGATGATCACCGAGACCGCAAACAGCGACAACAACCCCAATGCCAGCCGCTGCGCCAGCAGTTTGTAAATACTGTTCATTGTGCAGTTCCTTGAAATGGGCAGGCCTTTGAAGACTGCGAATTACCCCTGTAGGAGCTGGCTTGTCGGGTCGCCGCATCGCAGCGAAGGCGGCCTGAAGTTTTGCACTGACAATGAAGACGCCTTCGCTGGCAAGCCAGCTCCTACAAGGGATCTTCATGGGTTTGGCGATTTGCTTACGCCTGCCACCACCGCTCGATCACCCGCAACCCATCCAGCTCGCCATAGGGCGCAGTCTGGCCGCCGTGGGCCACGCGATTGGAACGCGCGGCCACCGAGCTGGCGAACAGCGGCACGATCGCCCCGCCGTCGTCTCTGCACAGCGCCTGCATTTCGTTGTACATCTCACGGCGCAGCGGGTCGTTCATCTCGCCACGGGCGGCGTTGAGCAACTGGTTGAAGCGCGGGTTGTCCCAGTGGGTTTCGTTCCACGCTGCGCCCTTGGCGTAGCCGATGCTGAACATGCGGTCGGCGGTCAGGCTGCTGTACCAGAACGAGGTGGTGAACGGCTGCTTCATCCAGACGTTGGAGAAGAACCCATCGGCCGGCTCGCGCACCACGTCGATCTCGATCCCCGCCGCACGCGCCTGCTCCTTGAACAGCACCGAGGCATCCACTGCGCCGGTGTACGCCGCATCCGAGGCTTGCAGCCGCACCTTGAGCGAATCCAGCCCGGCCTGCTTCAAGTGGAAACGCGCCTTGTCCGGGTCGTAGCTGCGCTGTTCCAGCGCGGTGTTGATGAAACGGCTGCCGGGCTGGATCGGGTGATCGTTGCCCACCAGGCCGTAGCCATACAACACCGAGGCCAGCAGGGTCTCGCGGTTGATCGCGTGTTTCATCGCCAGGCGCACGTCGTTGTTCTGGAACACCGGGCTGTCGGTGAGCATCGGGAAGGTGTAGTGCTGGGCGCCTTTGGTCTCCTCGATCACCAGGTTCGGATTGCGCTTGAGCAACGCCACGGTTTTCAGGTCGACCTTGTTGATCACATCCACTTGCCCGGTGACCAGCGCATTGATCCGCGCGGCGCCGTCGGCAATGGCGATCAGCTCGGCGCTGGCGAAATGCGCGCGACCGGGCTTCCAGTAATCCGGGCTGCGCTCCAGGGTCATGCGCACGCCCGGCTCGAAGTCCTTGAGCCGGTAACCACCGGTGCCGACGCCTGCCTGCCAGTCCGGCAGGCCGTCCTTGCTCGGCATGATCACCAGATGGTAATCGGCGACCACATAGGCAAAATCGGCGTTACCCGACTTCAGTTCAAACACCACGCTGTCGCTGCCATTGGCACTGACGGTGGCCACATCGCCGAGCACGGTCTTGGCCGCCGAAGTGGATTTTTCACCGAGGTGATGCTGGATCGAGGCCACCACATCACTAGCGTCGAGGCTCTTGCCGTTATGGAAGGTCACCCCCGGACGCAGCTTGAAGGTCCAGACCCGGGCATCCGGGGTCGAGGTCCAGCCCTCGGCCAATTCGGGAATCGCCGTGCCGTCGACGCCGATTTCGCTCAGGGTGTTATAGACCGCCGAGAAGCCGACGAAGGTGAAGGTATCGGCCCAGGAGCCGGGGTCCCTGGAGTCGGTGGTGCTGCCGCCGGCAAGACCCAGGCGCAGCACACCGCCCGGTTTCGGCGTAGCCTCTGCGGCGAAGGCGCCGACTGGCAGGCCCATGGAGAACGCCCCGGCCACGGCGGCCGCTGCAGCGCTGTATTTGAGGAAGTCGCGACGCGGGAAAGCGGATTGCTGAGTAATTTTGTTGTTGTTATCGCTCATTGGATTGCCCCTGATCACACGCTAAATGAAATTGGCAGCACGCAAGACACCGGGCCTGGGCCCGGTGCATATGCATTTCGATGGGTAAACTGTCACACCTGAATCGCCTTCACTTCGACGAATTCGTTGAGTCCTTCCTCCCCATTCCCGGCCATTGCCGGACTGTTTGTAGCCACCGAACGGCGCCTGGTAATTGAATGCCGCGCCGTTGAGGAAGCACTGCCCGGCGCGCAGTTGCCGGCCCAGTTGCAGGGCGCGCTCGGCACTCCCGGCCCAGACCGCGCTGGACAGGCCGAACGGCGAGTCATTGGCGAGCTGGATCGCTTGCGCCTCGTCGGCATAGGGAATCAGGCACAGCACCGGGCCGAAGATTTCTTCCTGGGCAATGCGCATGCGGTTGTCGACGTCGGCGAACAGCGTGGGGCTGACGTAGTAACCGCGCTCGAACGCCGCCGGGGTCTCGCCACCGCAGAGCAGGCGTGCGCCTTCCTCCTGTCCGATACGGATGTAGTCGAGCACGCTGCGGCGCTGTGCAGCGGAACACATCGGCCCGAGGAAACTCTGCGGATCCAGCGGATCGCCCATCACCAGGCTGCGGGTTTCGGCCAGGGCGATATCCACGGCCTCGGCATAACGGCTGGCCGGCAGCAGCATGCGAGTCAGGGCGGTGCAGGTTTGCCCGGAGTTGATCATCACGTCCTGCACGCCATAACGCACGGCGGCAGCGAGGTCGGCGTCCTCGGCAATCAGCAGCGGCGACTTGCCGCCCAGCTCCAGGCAGACCCGCTTGACCGACGGCGCAGCGGCCTGGGCCACTCGCACCCCGGCGCCGGTGGAGCCGGTGAACGACAGCATGTCGATGTCCGGGTGTTTGGCCAGGGCTTCGCCGACCTTGGAGCCTGGTCCGCTGACCAGGTTGAACACCCCGGCCGGCAAGCCGATGTCGGCAATCATCTGCGCCAGCAGAAACGCGTGCAGCGGGGTTTCCTGGCTCGGCTTCAGTACCACGGTGCAGCCAGCGGCCAAAGCCGGGGCCAGCTTGCCGATCAACTGATGCAGCGGGTAATTCCACGGGTTGATGAAGGCGCAGACGCCCACCGCTTCACGGATCACCAGCGAGTTGCCGACTTCCCGCACTTCGTCCATCAGCCCCGCCAGTTCGACGTATTGCTCAAGCCCGGCAATCGGCCCCTCGACCTGCACCGAGCGGCACCACTGCACTGGCATGCCCAGTTCGGCGGTGATCACCGCCGCCATTTCACCAGCACGGCTGCGCAGTTGCTCGGCCAGCGCCCGAATGTAGCCGGCGCGCACGCTGGTCGGGGTCCGCGACCAACTGGCGAACGCCTTGCGTGCAGCCGCTACGGCGGCGTCGACATCACGCTCATCGCCCAGCGGCACGCTGCCGGCGATTTCTTCGGTGGCCGGGTTGATCACCTCGGCGATGCCCTGCCCCGACGGGGTTTGCCAGCGGCCATCGATAAACAGTGTGGTGTGATTAAGCATCCAGCTTTGCCTCCATCAATTCTTCGGCACACCGGGCGATGCGCTGACAGGCATCACGCAACGGCGCTTCACCCACCACCAGCCCCAGGCGGATATGCCCCGCGGCACTGGGGCCAAAGGCCTCACCGGCAAGCACCGAGACGCCGTGGCGATCCAGCAGGCGATCGGCGAATGCCTGGGCACTGAGGCCGGTGGCGCGGATATCGACCATCACGAACATCCCGCCATCGGGCTTCAGGGCACGCACGCCGGGGCAGTCGGCGAGGCTGGCGCAAACCAGGTCGCGGCGCTGGCGATAGGTGTCACGCATGGCGGCGAGTTCCGGCAGATCACTCTCCAGGGCGATCACCGCCGCGTCCTGGATGAAATCCGGCGAGCCATAGAGCATGCACAGCGCCAGATTTTCCAGATGGCTGGCCAGTGCCGGCGGCGCCACCACCCAGCCCACCCGCCAGCCGGTCATGGCGTGGGACTTCGACAGGCTGTTGAGGGTCGCGGTGCGCTCGGCCATGCCCGGCAGGCTTGCCGGGCTGACGTGCTCGCCGTCGAACAACAGTTCGCTGTAGACCTCGTCGCTGATCAGCCACAGGTCGTGGCCGATGCACAGCTCGGCCAGCGCCTGCCAGGTGCTGCGCGGCAGGCTCGCCCCCGACGGGTTGTGCGGGCTGTTCAAGGCCAGGGCACGGGTTCGCGGGGTGATGCGCGCGGCGACGTCTTCGGGCAACACCCGAAAGCCGTTTTCCGAGCGCACCGGGACCGGCACCACCACTGCGCCACAGGCGCCGAACACTGCTTCATAGGTCACGTACATTGGTTCGGCGACAATCACCTCATCGCCTGGATTGAGCACGCATTGAGCGACGCTGAACAGCGCGCACTGAGCACCAGCGAGTACCGTCACCTGCTCCGCCGAGACCGCCTGACCGCTGCGTTGCTGGTGCCGGCGGGCGATGGCTTCACGCAAGGCAGGCTTGCCGCGCACGTCGGCGTAATGGGTGTTGCCGGCCAGCAGGCTGTCGATGGCCCCCTGGACAATCGGCTGTGGGGTATCGAAGTCCGGGTCGCCCACCGACAGCAGCAGAATGTCCTGGCCCTGTCTGCGCAGGTCCAGGGCGCGGTAGTGAATATCCCAGGCGGCCGCGCCGTCGCCGGCGATGCGTTGGGTCAGATCGGAAAAACGCATGCGGGTGTCCTCCTCAGATCAATGGGCACAGGCGTGCTTGAGTTCGATCAGCGTCACGCCGTTGCGCTTGAAGCCGTGGCGCAGATCGGTCTGCAGCTCGGCCAGGCTTTGTGGCTGGCTCACGGTGCAGCCGAAAGCACGGGCCAACGCGGCGAAATCCGGGTTGCGCGGCAGCACGCCAATCGGCTCGATATCGAGGCCGAGCATGTCGTCGCGGATCTGCCCCAGGGCGTCGTTGTTCCACAGCAGCACCACCAGTGGACTGTCCAGTTCCTCGACGGCCGTCGCCAGTTCCTGCGCGGTGTAAAGGAAGCCGCCATCCCCCACCAGCACCAGGCCGGGACGCTCGGGCGCGCCGAACTTGGCGCCGATCCCCGCCGGCAGGCCGTAGCCCAAGGTGCCGTAGCCGGTCGGGTGCAACCAGCTGCGCGGGGCCCGCGAATCGAAGGCGTAGTTGCCGGTGTAGGCCAGTTGGGTCATGTCGGTGCTGATAAAAGCGTTGTCCGGCAGCTCGGCGGCGATGCGTTGCAGGATCGCCTGATGGATCGCCTGCAACGGGCCGTGGCCGCTGTTCAGCGTTTCACGCAACGCCGCTACAGAGGCAATCGCCGCACTGGCGTCACGCACCTGCGCGGGCAGGCGCTCGAGCAGCGCGGACAGGGTTTGCTCGGCGTCGCCGTGCAAAGCCACGGCACAGGGGTAGAAATCGTTGAACTTGCGCGGATCGATGTCGACCCGCAGCACCTCGCCATTGACCGGCAAGCGCTCGCGCCAGAAGTCGGTGTCGGCCATCTCGGTGCCGACCGCCAGCACCACATCGGCTTCGGCGATCAGCTTCCAACCCGGTTCCACGCACAGCGATGAACCGGCGTTCAGCGGTGCATCCGGTGGCAGCAGACCCTTGCCGGCGACGCTGGTAAACAGCGGCGCGGCCAATCGAGTGCTGAGTTCCTGCAATTGCGCCGCGGCATTCAAGGCGCCGCCACCGGCGATGATCATCGGCCGTTTGGCGTTCTGCAGCTTGGCAACGGCCGCTTCAAGCACCGCAGCGGCTGGCGTGCCGCGACCTGGGCGGCGCACGACGTCATTGCTCCAGTCGCGGGCGATCGGTGCCGCCAACACGTCCAGCGGCACGGAAATGTGCACCGGGCGCGGACGCTCGCTGTCGAACACCGCATAAGCGCGGGCGATCAATTCGGGCAGGTCTTCAGCGGTCAGGGCCACCGCCGAGAACGCAGTGATCGGCGCGGTCATGGCGCGCTGATCCTGGCACTCGTGGAGGATGCCCCAGCCCTTGCCGAGGCTGGCGGTGTGGTTGACGCTGGAAATCACCAGCATCGGGATCGAGTCGGCGTAGGCCTGGCCGATCCCGGTGGCGGCGTTGGTCACGCCGGGGCCGGTGATGACGAAACACACCCCGGGTTTGCCGCTGACGCGCGCATAGCCGTCGGCCATGAAACTGGCGCCCTGCTCGTGGCGGGTCAGGACGTGGCGAATGCCGCTGCCGGGCAGTCCGCGATACAGCTCCAGGGTGTGCACCCCGGGAATGCCGAAGACGGTGTCGACCCCGTAATTGGCCAGCAGGCGCACCAGGGCCTGGCCGCCGGTCAAGGTTGTCTGTTGCATGTTCAGTTCCTCACGCATGGCCGAGGCGGATCAACGCGTCGACCGCAGTCGTGCCAGTGGCGCCGACCAACAATGGGTTCACATCGAGTTCCAGCAGCTGCCCGGCGTTTTCGCAGGCATAGTCGGCAACCGCGCGGATCGCCGTGACCAGGCTGTCGAAGTCCGCCGCTTCCCGGCCGCGAAAGCCTTGCAGCAAGGCGGCGCTGCGCAGGCTCAACAGCGCGTTGCGGATCGCCCCGTCGGTGGTCGGCAGCAACAGGCAGCGACTGTCCTGCAGCAACTCCACCAGCACGCCGCCGGCGCCGATCACCAGGGCCAGGGCGAAATCGTTCTCGCGCTTGATCCCGACAATCAGCTCGGCCAGCGGTGGTGTCGCCATCGGTTCCAGTAGCAACTGGTCGAAGGCCACGGCAGGCGCATAGGCTTTGATGCTTGCGGTCATCTTTTCCAGGGCCGCTTGGAGCGCAGCTTCGTCCTTGAGGTTGAGCGCGACGGCACCGGCCTCGGTCTTGTGCGGCAGTTGCGCACTGACTGCCTTGAGTACCAACGGATAACCGAGCTTTTGCGCATCCTGCAGTGCATTGGCCGGCGTACTCAGCACGCCGTTCGGCGTCGGCAGGCCAAAGGCGCGCAACGCCTGCTTCGACTCCCACTCATTGAGCAGTTCACCCTCGCCGGTCAGCGCTGACGGGCACAGCGGCACCAGCGCCGATTCGCCCAGCGCCAACAAGGCCTGACGATTTTGCTGATAACCGGCAATCCGCCCCCAGGCCGCCAGACCGTCCTCCACCCCTTGCAACGCTGCTACGCCTTGGCCGTGCAGGCGTTCTCGGGCGTGAGGCGGCAGCAGTTCGGGGAAGGCCGAGGTGACGAAACCGGTCTTGCCGTGGCGTACCAGCGCCTGGCAATACAGGTCCAGCAGCAGGTCGCATTCCTTGCGCTCGCCGGTGAATTCAGCCGGGTAATCGAGCACCAGCATCGCCGCGTCGGCCCCGGTGCGCAGGGCGCTGTCGAGCATGCGATTCAGGGCCTCGCCGTCACCCCAGATTGCGGTGGTGAAGTCCAGCGGGTTGACCAGGTTGGCGTAGCTCGGCAGCACCTGCGCCAGGTCGGCGACTTGCCCATTGTCGAGCTTGGGCAGATCCAGCTGATTGCGTTCGGCGTAATCGGCGATCAACCCGGCATCGCCACCGGAACAGGCCAGGGCGATCAGGCTGTTGCCCGCCGGCAGATTGCCGCAGGCCGCCGCCTTGAGGGTTTCGACAAAGCTCACCGGACCGCTAACGCGGATCACCCCGAGGCGCTCGAACAGCGCGTCATACAGGGCATCGGAGCCGGACAGCGAGCTGGTGTGACTCAGGGCCAGCTCGGCGCCGATCTGCGACACCCCGGTTTTCAGGGCGATGATCGGGATACCCTTCTCCAGCGCCTTGTGCGCGGCGCGGGCAAACCCGGGGACGTTTTTCAGACCCTCGAGGTGCAGGCCGATGGCGGTGACGCGCGGTTCGTCGAGCAGCACGTCCATCAATTCGGCAACGCCCAGTTGCGCCTGGTTGCCCACCGAAGCCATGTAGGCCACCGGCAGCGAACGGTCGCTCATCGACAGGTTGTAGGCGAAGTTGCCGCTCTGGGTCAGCACCGCCACGCCCTTCTCCACCGCCTGGCCGCCATGGGCCACCGGCCACAGCGCCGAGCTGTGCAGGTAATCCAGCAGGCCATAGCAGTTGGGGCCGAGCAAGGCCATGTCGCCAGCGGCCTGGAGCAATTGCTGTTGCAGGGCCTGGCCCTCGGCGCCGGTTTCGGCAAAGCCCGAGGCGTAGCAAATCGCGCCGCCGGCACCGATGGCCGCCAGTTCGGCGACGCAGGTCAGGGTCAGCTCGCGGTTGGTGGCGATGAACACCGCATCCGGGCCGCACGGCAGCTCGGCGATGGTCCGCACGCACGGCACGCCCTCGAGGCTGTCGTGCTGCGGATTGACCAGCCACATGCGCCCGGCATAGCCACCTTCGGCACAGCGCTTGAGGGCGCGGGCCATGCTGCGGCCGCCGACAAACGCCACGTGCTGTGGCGCGAGCAGGCGCTTGAGGTTGTCACGAATTGTCTGGGTCATGGCAGTTCTCCGGAACCGATCAACGCAGCAGTGGGCGCAGCAGCTCGCGGGAAATGATGTGGCGCTGGATTTCCGACGTGCCTTCCCAGATCCGCTCGATCCGCGCGTTACGCCAGATGCGCTCCACCGGCCCCTCGTCCATCAGGCCCATGCCACCGAAAATCTGCACCGCCTCGTCGGCCGCACGGCCCAGCACTTCACTGGCGAACAGCTTGGCCATGCCGGCCTCGCCGTCGGTCATGCTGCCCTGGTCCATTTTCCAGGCGGTGTGCAAGGTCAGCAGTTCGGCCGCACGGATTTGCGTGGCCATGTCCGCCAGCTTGAACGACACGCCTTGATAGCTGCCGATCGGCTGGCCGAACTGTTTCCGGTCCGCCGCCCACTGCAGCGATACATCCAGTGCCCGTTGCGCCTGGCCGACGCAGTTGGCGGCGACCATCACCCGGCCCGCGGTCAGCCAGGCATTGGCCACTTCCCAACCCTTGCCGACTTCGCCGAGGACTTTGGACGCCGGCACCCGGCAGTCATCGAAGAACATCTCGTAGGTGTGATAACCCCGGTTGCTCACGCATTTGGGGCCTCGGCGGATGGTCATGCCCGGGCTGTCGCGGTCCACCAGGAACGAGGTCACGGCGTTGCGTTTGCGGCCGTTGTGCTCGTAGGTGTCGGTGACGGCGAAGACGATGGCGAAATCGGCGTGGCCGGCGTGGCTGATGAAGTGCTTGCTGCCGTTGAGAATGAAATCGTCGCCCTCGCGCACGGCGCGGGTCTTGATCGCGTTGGCATCGGAGCCGGCGCCCGGTTCGGTGAGGGCGAAGCAGTCAATCTTCTCGCCCTGGATGCACGGCAACAGGTAGTCGTTGATCTGCTCGTCCTTGCAGGCCATGAGGATTTTCGACGGCCGCGCGACGAATACGTGCAGGGCCCACGACACTTTGGACAGCTCGCGCTCGATCAGCGCCTGGGACAGGTAGTCGAGGCCGCCACCGCCGACTTCTTCGGGCATGTTGAAGGCGTAAAACCCGGCGGCAATCGCCTTGCCACGGATCTGCGCGGCCAGCTCGGGCGAGACTTCATCGGCCCGGTCCACTGCTTCTTCATGGGGCAGCAACTCCTTGGCGACAAAGCTGCGGACGGCTTCCACCAACATTTCTTGTTCTTGGGTCAGTTGGAAATTCATGCGGTTACCTGTTGTTCAGAGCAAGATTCAGAGATTCGCTGGCAAGCCAGCTCCTACGGGATCTGGGGCGTGTCAGCGACCTATGAAACGTGCGGGGCGTTTTTCCATGGCGGCGCGCAGGGCTTCGTTTCCATCCTCGCTGCGGCCGCAGAGCAGGCCGGCGGCCAATTCGGCTTGCAGTTGCTCGGCCAGGCTGCGCTCGGCGCCTTCACACATCAGTTTCTTGGTCTGGGCGAAGGCGAAAGTCGGGCCGTTGGCCAGGCGAGCTGCCAGCTCACCGGCGACAGTCTGCAGTTGCTCGTCGGCGCAGACTTCACCTACCAGACCGGTCGCCAGGGCACGCTCGGCGCCCCAGAGTTCGTCAAGGAACAACAGGCGCTTGGCCTGCTCGCTGCCGATCAACCGCGGCAAGTGCCAGCTGGCGCCAGCGTCCGGCGAATAGGCCATGCCGGTGTAGCCGGCCTTGAAACGTGCCGATTGCGCGGCGATACGCAGGTCGCAGCACAGGGTCAGGTCCATCCCGGCGCCTACCGCCGTGCCGTTGATCGCGGCGATGGTGGGTTTTTCCAGGCTGTGCAGGCGGGTCATCAGGGCGTGGGCGGTTTGCGTCCAGCCGTAGGTTTCCAGGGCGCCGCGAGCTTCGGCTTCGGCCCATTCATCCAGGTCGGCGCCGGCGCAGAAGCTGCGGCCGCTGCCGGTCAACACCACCACGCGCACGGCCGGGTCGGCGTTGTGGGCATCCAGCAAGGCATGCAAGGCTTTGAGGCTCGGGATATCCAGCGCATTGCGTTGGGCGGGACGATTGAGGGTGATCCAGGCAACGCCTGCTTCGACCTGGCTGAGCAGGGACGACTGAGTAGTCATGGGAATCCTCGAATTATTGTGTTTAGCGTGAGGTGCTGCGACTTGAGGTCATACTAAACGAGTGTTCAGTAAGCCGGCAATCGCCGTCAAAATCCGCTGTAACAGCTTTCGGAATTGATTAAGTGATTGATTTGCATGAATTAATTGGTGAGACAAGGAGGCAATCCGTCGGCCCTGTTACAACTTTGTACAACTGGCCACAGAAACGCGGCGGCTCTGGCAAGTTTTCAGCGCTGACGTACACTGATAGACCCGGTTCAACGGATCGAGGGCGGCCTTCGCCACGCCGGTAGCGTCTACTGATCTGAGTGATGCCAGTATGAAAACGCTTACATCCCTGGGTAGTTGTATATTTGCCTGCACCCTGTGCAGTGACTGGGCCAGTGCTGCCGTCAACAACCGGTACTACAACACCGGTTACGACTGCGCCGTGACCGCCATCAACATCGAAAAGCTGATATGTCGCGATCCGCAACTGGCGCGCATGAATCTGGAAATGATCCGCCTGTATCGCCTGGCCCTCACCGACCAGCGCTCGCAGCCGCCGCCGGACAAGATTGTCACTGACCAGCGTTTCTGGCTGCTGGCCCGTGATCAGTGCGCCAATGCCATCTATCCCAAGGTCTGCACCATCGAGCGCTATGCCGAACGAGCGTTCGAGTTGCGCCGCGGCTCGGCCATCGTCCGCACCAAAGACCCGGATCGCCTGACCGAAGGCCCGGTGGCGTTTCGCTGCAACGGACAACATGCGCCCATCACCGCCACTTACTTCAATGCCGGGCCGAACGTGGTCTACCTCAAGTGGGCGGACACCTCGATCACCCTGAGCCAGGTCTCGAGTGAAACTGGCACGCGCTACAGTAACCAGGGCAACGAGGACAATTACAGTTTCTGGCAGAACGGCGCTCTGGCCATGTTGAACCGGCCAGGCTCGCCCTCTGTCATCTGTAACCTCGAACCGGTGGGATAAGCAGGAGGTATCGATGCGCCAGATACTCAGCAAGGAACCCTGGTGGGCCGTGCCGCCACAACCCGGCCAGGATGAATCGGAACTGGACTGGGGCTGGCTGGTCACCTGGAACGAAGGCGAACCGCGCTTCGAATTCGTCAAGCAGCGGCCATCAGATAATGAGATCCGCAATCGCAAGAGTTGCCGGATAACGTCGCCGGAATAATCGTACGCGGGCCCGGCTCGGTGGCCGGCCCGCAGCGCAGTTTTCAGACATTCACAATCCGCTCGAACCCGCCAAAGATCATCCGTTGGCCATCGAACGGCATTTGATTGCCCTCGGCCTGCAGGCGCGGGTCGGCCATGAATTTGGCCATGGCAGTATCACGGGTCTGGCGGTCGGGCCAGAGGATCCAGGAGAACACCACGGTCTCCCCTTCCTCGCGCTTCACCGCCATCGGGAACGACGTGACCTTGCCTTCCGGCACATCATCGCCCCAGCACTCGCTGACATTCAGCGCGCCATTTTCCTTGAAGATCACCGCCATGCGCGAGGCGTGCTGACGGAACGCCTCGCGTTTGGCGGTGGGCACTGCAATCACAAAACCATCGAAGTAGGACATGGGGTTTCTCCTGGTTCAGGGGGGGTATGGATTAGTCGAGCGCGACGATCATGATTCGACAGCCGCTGACAAGTGACCGACCAACGGCACTGAGTCAATTGAAATGATTCACATCCTTCAATACTTGAACAATCGCTCTTTCGATTTTTTCACATTAGTTTCACCCGCGCGCCACTCGCCGCCCGGCAAAGTCGCCAACAGTATCTGGCCAGTCATGGCGCAGCCCTCCATGTATAACTAATGATTGGTGAATCGCGTGATCAACAGCGAGTTACCCAAGACGTTCCTGCAAACACTTCGCAAACATCCATTATTGAAATGGCTGCTGCCGATAGCCGTGCTCGGCGTTGCGGTGCTGGTCATGGGATTTGTCGGATGGCCGTCTTCACCTCTGTTGCTGGCGCAGGGCAATCGCCTGAGCGAAGCGCGGCTGGTCGAGCAGTGGCAGGCAGGCGATCTGGCAGTGCTCATCCGCCACGCCGAGCGCTGCGATCAGTCGAGCAACCCTTGCCTGGGCCCGCCGGACGGTATCACCCAGGTCGGTGAGCAAGCCTCGATCGAGCTGGGCAAAGCCTTCAGCGTGCTGGGCTTGCAGCAGACGGATATCTACAGCAGCCCGTCCACCCGTACGGCACAAACCGCGCATTCGATGTTTGGTGGGCAGGTCAGTCAACAGCAATGGCTGGTGGAGTGCGGCAAGACCCTGCGCGATGAAGTGGTGGCGCACAAGTCTGCCCGGCGCAATCTGGTGCTGGTCACCCACAGCGGTTGCATCAGCGACTTCGAGGCACAGAGCGGATTCCGTCATGCATTGAAAGCGGCCTATACCAGTGCGTTGTTTGTATCGATAAAAGCGGATGGCCAACTTCAGGTGCTCGGCACTTTAAATACCGAGGACTGGCCTTTATTGCTGAATAAAGAAGTTGTGAAGCACTGAACTGTAACCATTGCTTACAGCGTTCAGACAGTTTGCGCCTTTTAGACTCTCGTCACCCACTTTGTCCTGCGTGCAGTTGCCAACTGCGCGAGGACTTTTTGTTCTCCCGCTGAAGGTCGTCTCATAATGAGCACGTACATCTCGTTCAAACCTTTGCAAAAACAGGACGTCGTCCTGCGTTGGGCGATAGTCGGATTGTTTCTGGCCTTCGCCGTGTTTTACCTGTTGCCCTTGATGTCCCACGGCCTGTGGATTCCCGATGAGCCACGTTACGCACAAGTCAGCCAGGAAATGCTCCATAGCGGCAATTGGCTTGCGCCGCACTTCATGGGTTTGCGCTATTTCGAGAAGCCCGCCGCCGGTTACTGGATGATTGCCCTGGGACAGGCGATTTTCGGTGAAAACCTGTTCGGCGTGCGCATCGCCTCTGCCCTCAGCACTGGGTTGAGTGTGTGCCTCGCCTATCTGCTGGCCGGTCGCCTGTGGCACGACCCGCGCAAATCTTTCGCCGCCGCCCTGCTCTACATGAGTTTTGGCCTGGTCGCCGGCCAGGCCGGTTACGCCAACCTCGATCCGCAATTCACCCTGTGGGTCAACCTGAGCCTGGTGGCGCTGTGGCTGGCCCTGAATAACTCCACGTCAGGTGGCCGACTGGTTGCCTGGGCATTGGTCGGCATTGCCTGCGGCATGGGTTTCATGACCAAGGGCTTTCTCGCCTGGTTACTACCGGTGGTGGTGGCTGCGCCCTATATGATTTGGCAAAGACGTTTTGCCGAACTGTTGCGCTACGGGCCGGTAGCCATGACCGTGGCGATCGCCGTGAGCCTGCCCTGGGCGCTGGCGGTACACAGTCAGGAACCGGACTTCTGGCGCTTCTTCTTCTGGAACGAACACATTCGCCGTTTCGCCGCCGACAATGCTCAGCACGCCCGGCCCTGGTGGTTCTTCCTGCCGATCATGGTGGTCGCGAGCCTGCCCTGGGCCGCGCTGCTGCCGGGTGCACTGGTACAGGCCTGGCACAACCGACGGCAATCCGCGGTCGGCTTCCTGTTGCTTTGGCTGCTGCTGCCGCTGGGAATTTTCAGCCTGAGCAAGGGCAAGCTGCCGACCTACATCATGCCCTGCCTGCTGCCGCTGGCGTTGTTGATGGCCAATAGCCTGATCGAGCGGATCAACCAGGGTCAAGGTCGAGTACTGCGTATCAACGGCCTGCTCAACGTGACGATTGCCACTGTGGCGCTGGTGGGCCTGATTTATCTGCAACTGCGCAAGCCGATCTTCGGCCACGGGGAAATGTTCACCCTGTCACTGGGTTTTATTGTGCTGGTGGGCTGGATTCTGGCCAACGCGCTGCAGGCCCTGCGGCCATTGCAGTTCTGGGCCGCGCCGGCACTGGGCATCTGGCTGCTGGTGGCGCTGCTGCCAGCGTCGATGCCGGCGTCGCTGGTGCACGACAAAATGCCCGACCAGTTCATTGCCGAACACCGACAGGCATTGAGTGAAACCAGTTCTCTGCTGAGTAACGATCTGGGCGCTGCTTCCGCCTTGTCATGGCGCCTGAATCGGCCGCAGGTCGCGCTCTACAACACCGTGGGCGAACTTAAGTACGGCAGCTCTTTTCCCGAGGCCCAGGCGCGCAAAGTCGATCTGGCCGGAATCGGGCAATGGATGAGCGCGGCACGCAAGCTGGGCTCGGTGGGGGTGGTGATGCGGGTAAACAGTGTGGCGGAGGAACAGGAGGTATTGCTGCTGCCCAGCGACGGCCTGCGCTATCGGGAAGGCAACCTGCAGATCCTGATTTTCCCCAGACAGCCCTGACAGCCGAGTGCCTTGAACTTGCGAAATGCTCACCACCGTGATCGGCGCGCCCTGCTGCTCCTGCTCGCCAGCAGCGCCCTGTTGCTTTTGCTGGGACTCGGCACCCGCGAGTTGTGGGGGCCGGAGACTCGCTGGGCGAACATCGCCCTGCAGATGCTGCAAAGCGGCAACTATTTCGACCCCACCCTCATGGGCCATGCCTACTACGACAAACCCCTGCCCTCCTACTGGCTGATCACCGCCAGCAGTTGGCTCACCGGCGGCCTCGGACACTGGTCGCTGCGCCTGTCGTCGGTGCTGGCGGCGTGGCTGAGCGTGTGGCTGGTGTACTTGCTCGGCGAACAACTGTTCCGCCGAGGCACCGGGCGGGTGGCGGGTTGGCTGCTCGCGACCACCTTCTATTTTGTGTTCTGGGCGCGGGTGGCGACCGCCGATATCCTGACCCTGTGCGGTGTCCTCGCCGCCGTCTGGTGGTATTGGCGCGGGCCGGATGACACGCGACTGAGCCGCTATTGCGTGTTCTGCCTGCTGCTCGCCGTGACCTCGCTGTTCAAGGGCCTGATCGGTTTTATCCTGCCAGGCTTGCTGCTGCTCCCCCACCTTCTGAGCAAGGGCCGCTGGCGCCGCCACCTCAATCTGCGCCTGTGCGCCGCCGTGCTGCTGGCTGCGCTGATCTACGCCGTGCCGTTCTGGCTGTCCCATGTGTATGGCGCCCCGACCTACCAGCAGAGCGGCCTGGAACTGGTGTTCCGGGAAAACGTCGTACGCTACTTCCAGCCATTCGATCAGTTCGGACCGATCTACACCTACCTGATCTATTTGCCGGTCTACACCTTGCCGTGGGCGCCGTTCTGGTTGCTGGGCTTGTGGGTCGCCCTGCGCAACTGGCGCACTCTGGAGCCGAATGCGCGCTGGCTGGTCCTCGGCCTGGGCTGGTTGTTCCTGTTCTTCACGGCCAGTGGCAGTCGCCGCAGCTACTACGTGTTGCCCTTGGTGCCATTTGCGCAATTGCTGGCCGCCTGGTGGATCACCCGCCGCTGGTCCCTGCAGGCGAACGCCGGTGAGGTGAAGGGCAAGGGCCTGCGGATCGGCATCGTCACCACCACGGCGCTGTTGTTGCTGGTGCTTGGGGTGATAGCGCCCTGGAGCAACCTGGGCGGTGGGGTCACACAGTTCGGCGAGGAGGTCAGGCAGCAAGCCAGCCGCATTGCTCCCTGGGCGCAGTGGCGGATGGTCATGATCGATGTCGACAACAAGGTGCCGCTGGCCCTGCAAAACCACGGTGCGCCGTTTTATTACGTCGACGCCGGACAGGACTATCCCCGCGAGGGCAGTAGCGCGCAGTTGATCGCATGGCTGGAAAGGACCAGTGGGCTGGCGTTGGATCCGCAACGGACCGTGATTGTCACGCAGATGCGCCGTGATCAGCCGCTTCCGCTGGATTACCTGCGTGCTGATCATCAGGTCGTGGTCAGCCGGCCGGACAACGGCGAGCGACTGCTCTCGCCGCGCAAGGAAGGGACGGTGGCGTTTATTCCTGGTGGTCAATAGAGGTGGGCCTGCTTGCAACCCCTGTAGGAGCTGGCTTGCCAGCGAAGGCGGTGGCACAGCCGACATCATCGCTGGCTGACACCCCCTATTCGCTGGCAAGCCAGCTCCTACAGTGGGTTTGTGTCGATCACAGAGGCTGTGGTGCCTGCACAATCCCCGCAGGCCAGCAGGCGATCACCTTTACATGTCGTACCGCAGCACCAACCCCATGGTGCGCGGTGCGCCGACGTCGACGGTGTTGCCGGCGCGGTTGTTGGTCATGTATTCGTGGTCGAAGGCATTTTTCAGGTAGCCGGACACCGCGACGTTCTTGGTGATCTGGTACTCGGTGTTGAAGTTGACCAGCACATACGCCGCGCTGTCACGCTGGCCCGAAACCTGGCCGTTGTCGTCGAACTCGTACTGCGACGGCGCGCCATCCTGGTAGACGATGTCGCTGTTGAAGGTCACGCCATTGGTGAAGCGATACGTACCGCCGACCGTGGCCTTGTACTTGGGCGAATACAGGAAGGATTCACCACTCATGTCCTGGCCGTCGCCGGTGACGAAGTCCTTGTACTTGCCATCGGTGTAGGCCGCGCCAACGTTCAGGGTCAGTTGCTCGTTCAGGTCCTTCTCGACAAACACTTCCAGGCCCTTGATCTCGCTGCGCCCGGCGTTGAACACATTGACGAAGCGGTCGTCGTCGCGACTGACCACGCTGACCTGCTGGTCCTTCCAGTCGGTGTAGTAGAGGTTGGCGCGAGCGCGCAGGCTCTTCTCCTGGAACGCGCCACGGTACGACAACTCGTAGTTGGTGGTGTATTCCGGGTCGTAGGCCTGGTGACCGCTGCCGGCGCGGACGTTGACGCCGCCGCCGCGATAGCCCTTCTGCACCATGAAGCCGACGTACTGATCGGTGGCCAGTTCGTAGTCGATACCGCCCTTGGGCAGGACCGCATTGAACGAATTGCTGACCTTGGCCGGCGCCGAGAAGTCGTCTTCCTTGATGTCGGTGTCGTTGGTTTCGTGGTCGAAACGCAGGCCGGTGATCAGGGTCCAGCGCGGGGCAAAGGTCCAGTTGATCTCGCCGAACAGTGCCTGGTTTTCAATCGTGGTATCGCCCTTGGCAGTGCCGAACAGCTCACCGTCGAACAACAAGCGATCGTGGAAGTTGTTGGTGGTGTGGCCGTAGTAGGCGCCGACAAAACTGCGCACCGTGTCGTCCTGGTAGCCCAGGCGCAGTTCCTGGCTGAACAGGTCGCCGTCCTGTTTGCGCAGGATCACGTCATTGGCATCGGCGCCCTGGTCGAAGTCCAGGCGCGCGCTGTAGTCGGAGCTGGTGTTGGCGGTCAGGCTGGTGAGGGTCCAGGCGTCGTTGAGGCGATAGTCGACCTTGGCGCTGAGGGTGTCCTGCTTGAGGTTGTCATAGGGTTCGGTGTTGGACTGGTTCTTGTAGTAACGCACCCGGCCGCCTTCACGCACCACCGAGTTGTCGCCCTGGCGGTTTTCGCTGTGGGCGTAGGTCAGCAACACCTCGGTGTCGTCGTTCGGCAGCACCAGCAGCTTGCCGCGGGCGTTGCTGGTGCGGTGTGGGTTGGCGTCGTCATCGCGCGCTTCGTTGTCGATGTAGCCATCGCCGTCCTGACGGTCGATGGCGATCCGTCCGGCGATCTTGTCGTCGACGATGGCGCCACCACCGGCGACGGCCAGGCCACGTTCACCGTAATTGCCGACGTTGGTCTGGGCGGAAAAGCTTGGTTCGAAGGTCGGGTTGTTGGTCTGGATCACCACCGCACCGGCCAGGGAGTTACGGCCCTGGGTGGTGGACTGCGGACCGAGGAAGACTTCGACCTGCTGGGTGTCCCACAGCTGGTTGGGGCTGAAGGTCAAGGCGCGGTTGGGCTGCTGGGCGCCGTCGATGAACACCGAGACGGCGCCGTTGAGAGTCGCCGGGCCCTGGTCGTCGAAACCCGACACCGGCACGCCGCGGATGCCCCAGTTTTCGTTTCCGGCCTGGGTAAACACGCCGGGGGTACGGGCAAACACGTCCACCAGGTTCTTGTCGCCGTGGGTGTGCAGGTCTTCGGCGGTTTCCACCACCACACTGGACTGGGTCTGCTCCAGGGTGCGGTTGATCTTCTCGCCGGTGACCATCACCGAATCCAGTTCCAGCGCAGCGCCTTGTTCGGCGGCCCAGGCGCTGTTGCCGAGCAGCAGTGCCGAGCCTATTGCCAATGTGATGGTGTTCTTTTTGAAATACACGCCCTGCTCCCCCGCGACATTTTGTTATGAGCCATTCGTTGATGGCCGTTTGGTCCACACGGGGGCGGAGTCTAGGGGATCGTTAAACGGAAATAAACATTAATAATAGTGTTTCCCATTCGCACTCGTGTGCCAATTGATCGAATGCAAATACAAACAACATTGATTAACGATTTATTTGACGTTTTTTTCTGATCACCCACACTAAATTGCCAGCCCACGAAATTCATGCGAATGATTCGCATCTTTTGCGCAAGCTGCACGGACTGCGGAACGGGATGTGAGGCTCGCCAACGATTCCATAACCACCGCAGGAGCTAGTCCGCTTATGAATCCTCGCCTCCCCGCGCGCCTCAAGGCCGCCGTTCTCGTTACCGCCCTGCTCGGCGCCGGTCATGTGTTTGCCGCACCCAGCGCTGAAGGGATCGTGGTCTACAACGCCCAGCACGAAGGCTTGACCAAGGCCTGGGTCGAAGGATTTACCCGTGAAACCGGAATCAAGGTCACCCTGCGCAACGGCGATGACAGCGAGATGGGCAACCAACTGGTGCAGGAAGGCGCGGCGTCGCCAGCGGATGTGTTCCTCACCGAAAACTCGCCGTCGATGGTGCTGGTGGAGAATGCCGGCCTGTTCACCCCAGTAGCGCCTGCAACCCTGGAGCAAGTCGGCGCGCCCTATCGTCCAGCCCATGGCAAGTGGGTCGGGATCGCCGCACGCTCGACGGTGTTCGTCTACAACACCAGCAAGCTCAATGAAGCCGCGCTGCCCAAGTCCCTGATGGATCTCGCCGACCCAGCCTGGAAAGGTCGCTGGGCCGCCTCGCCGGCCGGCGCCGACTTCCAGGCGATCGTCAGCGCAGTGCTGGAACTCAAGGGCGAAGCGGCCACCCTGGAGTGGCTCAAGGGCATGAAGGCCAACGCCACCGCCTACCGTGGCAACAGCTCGGTGCTCAAGGCGGTGAATGCCGGGCAGATCGACGGCGGCGTGATCTACCACTACTACAGCTTCGTCGACCAGAACAAAACCGGGGAGAACAGCAAGAACACCGCCCTGCACTACTTCAAGCACAAGGACCCAGGCGCCTTTGTCAGCCTGTCCGGCGGCGGTGTGCTGGCCTCCAGCAAGCATCAGGAAGAAGCCCAGGCGTTCCTCAAGTGGATCACCGGCAAGGACGGCCAGGCGATTCTCAAGGACGGCAAGTCGTTTGAATACGCGGTCGGCAAGGACGCCCAGTCCAACCCGAAACTGGTGCCGCTGGCGCAACTGGACGCACCAGCCATTGATGTGTCCCGGCTCAACAGCAAGAAAGCGGTTGAGTTGATGACCCAGGCCGGGTTGTTGTAAGCCCATGTCCAGGCCCGTATCGCTAGCAGATAACCGCGACGTTGCCCACACGCCTGTGACCCTGCGTCCGGTTTCCCGGCAGCGCGTCGGCAGCTGGGTGATCGCGGCGTCGATCCTGGTGTCATTGCTGGCGTTGATCCCCTTGGCATTCGTCATTGGCGTTTCGCTGCAAACCGGCTGGGCGACCATCGTCCAGCTGGTGTTTCGCCCGCGAGTCGGCGAATTGCTGATCAACACCGCCTTGCTGGTGTTGATCACATTGCCCTTGTGCATTGTCCTGGGCGTGGCCCTGGCGTGGTTGACCGAGCGCACCGATCTGCCGGGGCGGCGCCTGTGGTCAGTGCTGGCGATTGCACCGATCGCGGTGCCGGCGTTCGTTCACAGCTACGCCTGGGTCAGCCTGGTGCCACCGATCCACGGGCTGTTTGCCGGGGTGCTGGTGTCGGTGATCGCCTATTTCCCGTTCCTCTACCTACCGGTGGCGGCGACCTTGCGCCGGCTCGACCCGGCTATCGAAGACGTTGGCGAATCCCTCGGACTGAAACCCTGGGCGGTGTTCGTGCGCCTGGTATTGCCACAATTGCGCCTGGCGATCTGCGGTGGCTCGCTGTTGGTGGGCCTGCACCTGCTCGCCGAATACGGCCTGTACGCGATGATCCGCTTCGACACTTTCACCACGGCGATCTTCGATCAGTTCCAGTCCTCCTTTAACGGCCCGGCGGCGAATATGCTGGCCGGGGTGCTGGCGCTGTGTTGCCTGGTCATGCTCACGGTTGAATCCGCGGCGCGGGGCAAGGCGCGGTATGCCAGGGTCGGTTCCGGCAGTGCGCGCACCCAGCGCACGCAATTGTTGCGTGGCCGAACTCGCTACCTGGCGTTGTCCTTGCCCATCTTCACCAGCCTGGTGGCCCTCGGCGTGCCCTTGATCACTCTGGCGCAATGGCTGATGGCTGGCGGCAGCGAAGTCTGGCGCATGGCCGAAATCCTCCCGGCGCTGAAGCAGACCCTGCTGCTGGCCAGCTTCGGCGCGTTGCTGACCACGGTCGCGGCGGTGCCGGTGGCATGGCTGTCGATCCGCTCCCCCGGCCGTCTGCACCGGCTGCTGGAAAGCTGCAACTACATCACCAGTTCATTGCCCGGGATCGTGGTCGCCCTGGCCCTGGTCACGGTGACCATCCACTACGCCCGGCCGATCTACCAGACCACCGTCACCGTGCTGCTGGCCTACCTGCTGATGTTCCTGCCGCGAGCCCTGGTCAGCTTGCGCGCCGGCATCGCCCAGGCCCCGGTGGAACTGGAAAACATCGCCCGCAGCCTCGGCCGCTCGCCGAGCCAGGCGCTGTGGCTGGTCACCTTGCGCCTGGCGGCACCGGGTGCGGCTGCCGGCGCGGCGCTGGTGTTCCTGGCGATCAGCAATGAGCTGACCGCCACCCTGCTGCTGTCACCCAGCGGCACCCGCACCCTGGCCACCGGCTTCTGGGCGATGACCAGCGAAATCGATTACGCCGCGGCGGCGCCCTATGCGCTGATGATGATCCTGCTGTCGCTGCCCTTGACCGCCCTTCTCTATCACCAATCGAAACGCACGGCAGGCCGATGAACGCCCTCGAACTCAACGCGCTCTACAAGACCTTCGGCAAGCTGCCGGCGCTGGACGATGTCAGTCTCTCGGTGCCCGCCGGCAGCCGCACCGCGATTGTCGGCCCCTCGGGGTCGGGCAAGACCACCTTGCTGCGGATGATCGCCGGCTTCGAGTTTCCCGACGCCGGCAGCATCCAACTCAGCGGCCAGACCCTGGTGGATGCGACCACCCAGGTGCCGGCCCACCAGCGCTCGATCGGCTACGTGCCCCAGGACGGCGCGCTGTTTCCGCACATGACGGTGGCAGGCAATATCGGCTTCGGCTTGTCCGGCACGGCGGCGGCGAAACAGCAACGCATCGAGGAACTGCTGGAAAGTGTGGTGCTCGAGCCGCACATGGCCAAGCGTTGGCCCCATGAGTTGTCGGGCGGCCAGCAACAGCGGGTGGCGCTGGCCCGGGCCCTGGCCCAGCGACCGCGATTGATGCTGCTGGACGAGCCGTTCTCGGCGCTGGACACCGGCTTGCGCGCGTCGATGCGCAAGATGGTCGCCAAGCTGCTGTCGGACGCCGGGGTGACCACCATCCTGGTGACCCACGACCAGGCCGAAGCGCTGTCCTTCGCCGACCAACTGGCGGTGATGCGTCACGGTCGACTGGTGCAGGCCGGTCAGCCGATGGACCTGTACCTGCGCCCCCATGACAGCCAGACCGCGTTTTTCCTCGGCGACGCGGTGGTGATGCCGGCGCGGGTCGAAGACGGCTGGGCCACCTGCGACCTCGGCCGAATCCAGGTCAACAATCCGCTGCATCGCGGTCCGGCGCACATCATGCTGCGTCCCGAACAATTGCACCTGGTGCCGCACTCGGGGCCGGCGCATCAGGCCAATGGCTGCCTGGGGGTGGTGACTGACCGGGACTTCGGCGGCAACGTCTGCACCTTGACCGTCGAGTTGCACACCCGGCTGTGTCCGCTGCACGGCCATCCCGGCAATCGCTCGCTGCTGGTGCGCAGTTCAGGCATCGGCGCACCGCCCACCGGCAGCACGGTGCACATATCGGCGGTGGGCGACGCCCATGTGCTGGCTGACAGCGTGGTGCATGACAATGAACCCATCACTTCACAAGTTACGTTATGAAGCATCAGTAACTTATTGTTTCCAATATCTAAAGATCGAAGCGATCAACCGCGCGGCGCCGCTCGTTGTCATCGCGCACATCGTAGTTGGCGGTGGTCTGGATGTTGCTGTGGTGCGCCAGTTTCTGCGCGATCGACAGGTCGTGCTCCTCGATCACCCGGGTGATGAATGAGCGGCGGAAGTCGTGGGGCATGATTTTCACCCCGACCTGGGTCCCACGCTGGCGAGCGATGTAGTAGATCGCGTGCTTGGTGATGCGCTCGCGGGTGATGTGGCTGCCACGGCGAATGCGATTGAACAGGAAACCATCGTCTTCCTGGCCTTCGACCAGGAACGAACGGCGCAGCTCCAGCCAGGCTTCAAGCTTGTCGAACGCCCAGGTCGGCGCGTACTTGATCAACTGCTTGTTGCCCTTGCCGGTGACCTGCAGGCTGCGCTCGTTGAAATCGACCTGAGCCAGGTCGAGGTTGACCGATTCCGACTTGCGCATCCCCGAGCCATACAACAACGCAATCACCGCCGCATCCCGCTTGCCCTGGGGCCGTGGATCGGCGGCGCACACGGCCATCAGGTCGTGGATCAGCGTGCGCTTGAGGTTGCGCCCCTGGGACAGGCGCGTGCCGGCGATGCCCTTGACCGAGCGAATCTTCAGCAGGTGATCCTGGCTGATCAGGCTCATGCGCCAGGCTTCGTTCATCACCCCGCGCACCGCGTTGACGTACAGCGACGAGGTATTGGGCGCGTAACCGTCACTGCGCAGCGCCGCCACCAGGGCCACCACGTCTTCGGGCTGCAACTGATGCCAGGGAATGTCTTCGATATTCAGTTCATCAAAACCCAGGCGGTCAGCGGCATCCTGCAGCACGTAGCGGATGGTCATCTGGCTGGAGGGGGCGAGACGCGCCAGGTAAAGAGACAGGGGATTGGCGCGCGGGGCCTGGTGGACGGGGGTATCGGGCAACTCTGACAAACGAAAAGGACCTTCAATGAACATGGCTCGGATGGATTCGAGCGTTGATTGACAACAACAGACAGTCGACAAGGATAAACCGGGGGAGTCGATGCTGTCTGCGACAGCCCCTATCTGTCGGAAATTTCCGATAAAACACCCGACAACCGGCGCCAGTCTGAACACTTGCTGTAAAGCCCTACGCTAAACGATTCCAACACTGTTTTTTCATGTCACTTTCACATTTTTGCGCTTACTCTCAGCGCCACCGCAACAACTGGCCGAATAACACCATTGCCGCCGCCATGAACTCAAAGTCAATTAATGTGCATTTTCACAAGAATCGGCTAAACCTCTGATATGAATTATTTTTCTTAAACAAAGTCGTAAGGGATAACGCCCGTGTCACGCGCAGCCACCTGCCGCACTGTGCCCCAATGCCCGACACCGAATGGAACTCGGCACACCGCTGTCAGCGGTGCCCTTGAACATACCCAGGACCCAAGCCATTGAAGCCATATCCAATCCATTGCGTCTCGATCGTCATCCCGGTCTACAACGAAGAGGAAAGCCTGCCCGAGTTGCTGCGGCGCACTGAAGCCGCGTGCCAGCAACTCAAGCAGGACTTCGAAATCGTCATGGTCGATGACGGCAGCCGCGACACCTCGGCGCAGTTGCTCGAAGACGCCGCCGAACGCGAGGGCAGCAAGGTGGTAGCGGTCATCCTCAACCGCAACTACGGCCAGCACGCGGCAATCATGGCCGGCTTCGAACAATGCCGGGGCGACGTGGTGATTACCCTGGACGCCGACCTGCAGAACCCGCCGGAAGAAATTCCACGGCTGGTGGCCCAGGCCGAACTGGGCTATGACGTGGTCGCCACGGTGCGCAACAATCGCCAGGACTCGGCCTTGCGCCGTTACCCCTCGAAGCTGATCAACCTCGCCGTGCAGCGCTCCACCGGCGTCGCCATGAGCGACTATGGCTGCATGCTGCGAGCCTATCGACGTACGGTGGTCGACGCCATGCTCGCCTGCCGCGAGCGCAGCACCTTTATCCCGATCCTGGCCAACAGTTTTGCCCGGCACACCACCGAAATCCTCGTGCAGCACGCCGAGCGCGAGCACGGCGAATCGAAATACAGCGCCATGCGCCTGATCAACCTGATGTTCGATTTGATCACCTGCATGACCACCACGCCCCTGCGCCTGCTGAGCATCATCGGTTTCAGCATGGCCGCACTGGGCATGCTATTCGCCTTCAGCCTGATCGTGTTGCGCCTGGTGTTCGGTGCCGACTGGGCCGGCGACGGCATGTTCGTGCTGTTCGCGATTCTCTTCGTGTTCACCGGTGGCCAGTTCATTGGCATGGGCCTGCTGGGTGAATACCTGGGGCGCATGTATGGCGATGTCCGCGCGCGCCCACGCTTCTTTATCGAAAAGGTCCTGCGCAGCCAACCGGCTACGCGAGCGCCCGCTGTCACCGTCGACGGTTTGACTTCCTCTCCTACTGACCAGGTTGCGCCATGAGTACTAAAGCTGTTGTTTTTGCCTACCACGACATTGGCTGCGCAGGCATTCAGGCCCTGCTCGACGCCGGCATCCAGATCGCGGCCGTATTCACCCACGCCGACGATCCCAAGGAAAACACCTTCTACGGCTCGGTCGCGCAATTGTGTGCGCGCAAAGGCATTACCGTGCATGCGCCGGACGATGCCAATCACCCACTGTGGGTGGAGCGCATCGCCAAGCTCAACGTCGACTACCTGTTCTCCTTCTATTACCGCAACCTGCTGAGCGAAGCGCTGCTGGCCACCGCGAGCAAAGGTGCCTACAACCTGCACGGCTCGTTGCTGCCGGCCTACCGTGGCCGGGCACCGGCCAACTGGGTGCTGGTCAATGGTGAAAGCGTTACCGGCGTAACCCTGCATCGCATGGTCAAGCGGGCCGATGCCGGTGCCATCGTTGCCCAGCAACAGGTCGCCATCGAACGTCAGGACAGCGCCCTGAGCCTGCACGGCAAGCTGCGTGAAGCGGCCTCGAGCCTGCTGGGCGACACCTTGCCGCTGCTGATCCAGGGCAAGACCACTGAAACCCCGCAGGACGAGTCCAAGGCCAGCGTCTACGGCCGCCGTACTGCGGCCGATGGCAAGCTGGACTGGAAGCTGCCGGCCGAGCAACTGTTCAACCTGGTGCGCGCCGTGACCCAGCCTTACCCAGGCGCCTTTTGCGCGGTGGGCGAGCACAAGCTGATTGTCTGGAGCGCCGAGGTGATCAAGGGCAACGAAGGCCAGGCGCCGGGCCGGGTGATCAGCGTCGAGCCGCTGCGCATCGCCTGCGGCGAAGACTCGCTGCAGATCATTTCCGGGCAGCGCAACGACAACGGCCTGTTCCTCGGCGGCCCGCAACTGGCCGACGAACTGGGGCTGGTCGACGGTTCATTGCTGCGCGGTGCCGAATCCGGGCGCAAGCCACGCCGCACGCGGGTGCTGATCCTCGGCGTCAACGGTTTCATCGGTAATCACCTGTCCGAACGCCTGCTGCGTGACGACCGCTACGAAGTCTACGGTCTGGATATTGGCTGCGACGCTATCGAGCGCCTGCGCAAGCACCCCAACTTCCACTATGTCGAAGGCGATATCAGCATTCACTCGGAGTGGATCGAGTACCACATCAAGAAATGCGACGTGGTCCTGCCGCTGGTGGCCATCGCCACGCCGATCGAATACACCCGCAACCCGTTGCGCGTGTTCGAACTGGACTTCGAGGAAAACCTCAAGCTGGTGCGCTACTGCGTCAAGTACAACAAACGCGTGATTTTCCCGTCGACCTCCGAAGTCTATGGCATGTGCCAGGACCAGAACTTCGACGAAGACACCTCCAACCTGATCGTCGGGCCGATCAACAAGCAGCGCTGGATCTACTCGGTGTCCAAGCAACTGCTCGACCGGGTGATCTGGGCCTACGGCCAGAAGGGCCTGGATTTCACCCTGTTCCGTCCGTTCAACTGGATGGGCCCGCGCCTGGACCGCCTGGATTCGGCACGCATCGGCAGTTCCCGGGCGATCACCCAGTTGATCCTCAACCTGGTGGAAGGCACGCCAATCCGCCTGTTCGACGGTGGCGAGCAAAAGCGCTGCTTTACCGACATCGCCGACGGCATCGAAGCCCTGGCGCGGATCATCGACAACGACAACGGCGTGTGCAACGGCCAGATCATCAACATCGGCAACCCGGACAACGAAGCGAGCATTCGCCAGTTGGGTGAAGAGTTGCTGCGTCAGTTCGAGGCGCATCCGCTGCGCAGCAACTTCCCGCCCTTCGCCGGTTTCCGCGAAGTCGAAAGCAAGGCGTTCTACGGCGCCGGTTACCAGGACGTGGCGCACCGCAAGCCGAGCATCGCCAACGCCAAGCGCCTGCTGGACTGGACGCCAACCGTTGAAATGAGCGAGACCATCGGCAACACGCTGGACTTCTTCCTGCGCGAAGCCATGCTCGAAATCGCGGACCAGCGCTGATGCAGGCGGGCCTTCGCATCGATGTCGACACCTACCGCGGGACCCGTGACGGGGTCCCGCGGTTGCTGGAGCTGCTGGACGAAGCTCAGGTCAAGGCGACGTTTTTCTTCAGCGTCGGCCCGGACAACATGGGGCGCCACTTGTGGCGCCTGATCCGCCCGCAATTTCTCTGGAAGATGCTGCGCTCCAATGCGGTCGGCCTGTATGGCCTGGACATCCTGCTGGCCGGCACCGCCTGGCCGGGCAAACCGATTGGTCGTGATCTCGGCCACCTGATGCGCCAGACCGCTGCCGCTGGGCACGAAGTCGGCCTGCACGCCTGGGATCACCACGGCTGGCAGGCCAATGCCGGGCGCTGGAGTGACGCACAGTTGAGCGAGCAGATTCGGCGTGGGGTCGAGACCCTCAGCGACATTCTTGGTCAGCCCGTCGAGTGCTCGGCGGCGGCCGGTTGGCGTGCCGATCAGCGGGTGATCGAAGCCAAGCAGCGCTTCGGTTTTCGCTACAACAGTGATTGTCGCGGCCACAGTCTGTTCCAGCCACGGCTGGCAGACGGCAGCCGTGGCGCCGTGCAGATTCCGGTGGACCTCCCGACTTTCGATGAAGTGGTCGGTCCGCTGGTATCCGTAGAAGCATTCAACACTTTTATTCTCGAGCGCTTCAGCCCCAAGAAGCTGAACGTCTACACCATCCACGCAGAGGTCGAAGGGATTCTGATGGCTGAGCATTTCCGCAATTTACTCAGGGACGCCCGTGCGCGTGACATCCAGTTCCAACCTCTGGGCCAGCTGTTGCCCACCGCCCCAGCCAGCCTGCCCACCGGCCAGGTGCTGCGCGGTGCCCTCGAAGGCCGTGAAGGCTGGCTGGGAGTGCAAGGCGCATGACCAGACGCTGGGCGCTGCCCCTTCTGCTGTTGGCCTTCGGCCTGTTCTACCTGCTGCCGATGGTCACCCACGGCCTGTGGATTCCCGACGAAAGCCGCTATGCGCAGATCAGCCAGGAAATGCTCCTGACCGGACATTGGGCCTCGCCGCATTTCATGGGCATCCGCTACTTTGAAAAACCGGTGGCCGGCTACTGGATGATCGCCATCGGCCAGGCCATCTTTGGCGACAACCTGTTCGGCGTGCGCATCGCCTCCGGGCTGAGCACTGGCCTGAGCGTGTTGCTCGCCTACTTCGTTGCCCGGCGCCTGTGGAATGACCCACGCAAGAGTCTGACCTGCGCCCTGCTCTACATGAGCTTCTGCGTGGTGGTCGGCCAGGCCGGCTATGCCAACCTCGATCCGCAATTCACCTTCTGGGTCAACCTGAGCCTGGTGGGGCTGTGGTTTGCTTTCGACAGCCAGACGCCGCGTGCGCGCATCGGCTTCTGGGCGCTGACCGGGTTCGCCTGCGGCATGGGTTTCATGACCAAGGGCTTCCTCGCCTGGTTATTGCCGGTGCTGGTGGCATTGCCCTATATGCTCTGGCAAAAACGCTTGCGTGAACTGCTGACCTACGGCGGCATCGCCGTGCTGGTCGCGGTACTGGTGAGCCTGCCCTGGGCCCTGACGATCCACGCCCAGGAGCCGGACTTCTGGAATTTCTTCTTCTGGCATGAACACATCCGCCGCTTCTCTGGCGAGGATGCGCAACACGCCGAGCCCTTCTGGTACTACGTGCCGCTGCTGGTCGCTTTCAGCCTGCCATGGGTCGCGCTGCTGCCGGTGGCCTTCAAGCAGGCCTGGCAAGAACGCCGCCAGGTGAGCACCGGCTTCCTGCTGATCTGGCTGCTAATGCCGCTGCTGTTCTTCAGCATCGCCAAGGGCAAGTTGCCGAGCTACATCTTCCCCTGCCTGCTGCCGCTGGCCCTGCTGATGGGCCACACCCTGGTGGATCGCCTGGCGGCCGGAAAAACTCGGGCCTTCAGCCTCAACGGCGTGCTGAACCTGGTGCTCGGCCTGCTGGTGTTGCTGGCCCTGGTGTATTTCCAGATCAAGAAACCGCTGTACCACAATGAGCCAGAGCACCTGGTACTGGTGTTTGTCGCGCTGATCGGCTGGATCCTCTGCAGTGCCGTGCAAGCTATGCGGCCGTTGCAGCTATGGGCTGCGCCGGTGTTGGGCAGTTGGTTGTTTGTCGCATTGGTGCCGGCGGGGCTGCCCAATTCGGTGGTCTACAACAAGACCCCGGACCAATTCATCATCGATCACGTGCCCGAACTCAGCCAAAGCAGCCGCCTGCTGAGCAACGACCTCGGTGCAGCGTCTGCCCTTGCCTGGCGTCTCAAGCGTCCGGACGTGGCGCTCTACAACACCGTCGGCGAAGTGAAATATGGCCTGGCGTATCCTGACACCCTGCATAAGCGGGTCGACTTCCTCAAGGTCAGCGAATGGATGAGCGATGCACGCAAGGAAGGCCAGGTCGGGGTGGTGATGCGAATCAACGGTGACGAACATTACGAGATCGACATGCTGCCCCAGGACTTCAAGCGCTACGACCAGGGCAACCTGGTGATCCTGATTTTCGCCAAGAGTCAGCCATGAGCCTGTTATGGGTAATCCTCGCCTGCCTGCTCACCTGCCTCGGCCAAGTCGCCCAGAAGTATGCGGTGGAAAGCTGGCGCGACCAGCCTTCGTCGCTGCTGGCCAAGCTGCGCTCGCCGTGGCTATGGCTGGCCCTGGCGAGCCTGGGCCTGGGCCTGCTGGTGTGGCTGCTGGTGCTGCAACGCCTGGAAGTCGGCGTGGCTTATCCGATGCTCAGCCTGAATTTTGTACTGATCACCCTGATTGCCCGCTTCGTTTTCAACGAAACCATCGATCGCCGGCACTGGATGGGTGTGGCCCTGGTAATCAGCGGCGTGGCGTTGCTCGGAGCGCAGTTATGAGTCAGCGCGGCATAGGTTTTGCCCTCGGCAGCGTGCTGTTGGTCAGCGCCGCCCAATTGGGCATGCGCTGGAGCATGAGCCATTTGCCGCTGCCGACGCAGTGGCTGGCGGCCCTGGAATCAGGTGCGGTAGACCTGCTGGCGGTCGGCGTGGTGCTGGCCTCGATCCTGGCCTATGCGCTGTCGATGCTCTGCTGGCTGCTGGCCCTGCGCGACCTGCCACTGGGCCGCGCCTATTCGTTGCTGAGCGTCAGCTACGCCCTGGTCTACCTGTTGGCAGCCAGCCTGCCGCTGTTCAACGAACCCTTCAGCCTGTCCCGGACCCTGGGGGTGGCCTTGGTCATCCTCGGGGTCCTGACCATCAATTTGCGCGGCAATCGCCCTTCAGACGTCAGGAACGCCTCATGAAAATCAGTGTAATCGGCAGTGGCTACGTGGGTCTGGTCCAGGCCGCAGTGCTGGCCGAGGTCGGCCACGACGTAGTCTGCATGGACATCGACGAGAAAAAGATTGCCCTGCTACAACAGGGCCATGTGAGTATTTTCGAGCCTGGGCTGTCGAGCCTCGTGCGCGAGGGCATGGAGTGCGGCCGGCTGCGTTTCAGCTGTGATGAAAAACTGGCGATCCAGCATGGCCAGGTGTTGTTCATCGCCGTCGGTACCCCCTCCGACGACGATGGCTCGGCGGACCTGCGCTACGTGCTGTCGGTCGGTGACGCCGTAGCGCGGTATCGCGAACAGCCGCTGATTCTCGCGGAAAAATCCACCGTCCCAGTGGGCACCGGCGACACCCTTCGCGCGCACATCGAGGCCAAGCTACAGGCCGCCGGGCGCAGCCTGCAGTTCGACATTGTCTCCAACCCGGAATTTCTCAAGGAAGGCTCCGCAGTAGCCGACTGTCGGCGCCCGGATCGAATTATCGTCGGCTGCGACAGCGATGAAGTGCGTGAGGTCATGCGCGACCTGTACGCGCCGTTCAACCGCAACCATGACCGCATCCTGTTCATGGACCTGCGCAGTGCCGAACTGACCAAGTACGCCGCCAACTGCATGCTGGCGACCAAGATCAGCTTCATCAACCAGATCGCCGAACTGGCCGAGCACCTGGGGGCCGACATCGAGTCGGTACGCCTGGGCATCGGCGCCGATCAACGCATCGGCTATCACTTCATCTACCCTGGTTGCGGCTACGGTGGCTCGTGCTTTCCCAAGGACATGCGCGCATTGATCCACAGCGCCGAGCAGGCCAACTGTTCCAGTGACCTGCTGCAGGCGGTGGAGGCGATCAACCAGCGGCAGAAACACAAGCTTTTCGAGCGGATCAAGGCGTTCTACAACGGCGACCTCAAGGGTCGCACCTTCGCCCTCTGGGGCCTGGCCTTCAAGCCCAATACCGATGACATGCGCGACGCCCCGAGCCGAGTGCTGCTGGAGTCGCTGTGGGCAGCCGGTGCTTCGGTCAGCGCCTTTGATCCCGAGGCCATGCAGGAAACCCAGCGCCTGTACCCGGACGAAAGCCGCCTGCTGCTGATGGGTACGCCGGAGTCGGTGCTCAAGGACGCCGATGCGCTGATCATCTGCACCGACTGGCAGCAGTTCAAGGCGCCGGACTTCGACCTGATCCAGCAGCGCCTCAAGGCCCCGGTGATCTTCGACGGGCGCAACCTGTACGATGCCGACCGCCTGACTCGCGCGGGCTTCAAGTACTTCCCCATGGGACGCGGCGACTCGCGCAGTCTTCCGGTCTCGCAACAACCACGGGCCAAGGCCGACGCCGCCTGAGTCTGCAGCGTGCCTTGCACCACGATACGCCAACAGTCCCTGGGCCTGGGACTGTTGGCCCTGCTGCTGTTCTGTGCCGGGGTCTATCAGCAAAGCGCGATTGGTTTCGATAGCCGCTTCGTGCTGTTTGCCGAGGAAATGCTGCGCCATGGGCCTGGGTTCTTCCCCACCACTTATGGCCAACCCTACGCCGATTACTCGGCCACTTCGACCTTGCTCATCTGGCTGCTGTCGCTGCCGCTTGGCCAGGTCAATGCGTTGACCGCCTGGTTGCCCAGTGCCCTCGCCTCGGCGCTAATTGTCACGCTGATCTACCGCCTGCTGGCGCCCTACTCACGCACGTGGGCACTGTGCAGCATCGCCCTGATGTTGCTGAGCAATACCTTTATCAGCGAGACCCGTGGGGTGTCTCTCGATCTGATGATCGCGGCGCTGACCTTCGCAGTGTTTTACCTGGGATACGCCCATGACCAGTTTCAGGCACCGCGGCGCCTGCCGCTGATCCTTGCGCTGCTGCTGTTGGGCTTCGCCATTCGCGGTCCGATCGGCCTGGTGGTGCCCACTGGCGTGTTGTGCAGTTACTACCTGCTTGGCGGGCAGTGGCGGCGGATGATCCTGTTCGGTGTGCAAGGCGCCATGTTGCTGGCGTTGGGCATCGGTGTGTTGCTGTGGCTGGCCCATATCAGCGGCGCGCCGCACTTCGTCGCGGACGTGATCCGCATGCAGTTCATGGGGCGCATGGACGGCAGTGAGGGCGCCAGTGAGCCGCTGTATTACTTCACCAGTTCCCTGGGCAACTATGCGCTGGCCTATCCGCTGGCCGTGCTGGTGCTGATTGCGCTGCTGCTGTTTGGCCGTCGGGAGCGAGGCCCGGTGCAGCGCCTGGTCGTCTATTGCCTGGGAGCCGGACTGCTGGTGATGATCGGCCTGTCGATCCCCATGGCGAAGAAAGCCCGTTACCTGCTGCCGATGCTGCCCATGGCGGCGATCATTGCTGGCTATCCGTTCCACGGCAGTTCGCTGCCGGTGTGGCGCTGGATGCGTCGGCTGATCCAGGGGTTGTGGCTGGTGATTCCGGGGTTGTTGATGGTCGGCGTGCTGGTTGCCCGGCAGCGTTTCCCGGAGTTGCTCGTCTCGCCGGGGTGGATCCTCGGGATACTGGCGCTGCTACAAGTGCTTGCCCTGCTCCTGCTGTGCAAGCCGCGAGCGCGCACGGTCGGGCTGGCCTTCAACGCGGTGCTGGCGGTGTGGGCGAGCTACATCCTGGTGATCGAGCCTGGCGTGCGCAGCCTGTACGACACACGCACCTTCAGCCGCGCCGCCTTCGCCCTGATCCAGCAGGATCCGGCGCCGGTGGTGCTGCATGGCATGGGCAAGGACGCCAAGGCGATCAAGTTCATGGTCAACCTCGATCAGGACCTTCTCCCGGTGTTCACTCACTGCGAGGAGCAACTGCAACAGCTTGTCGGTCCTGCCTGGGTGGTGATGGATAACAGTGATTTTGCCGCCTTGAAAGATCCTCGGCTGACCTCCCTGAAACCGGTACTCAGCGGCACCTTCGACAAAGACCCCTACCTGCTGTTGCACCTGCCGATGACGCCCTGAATCAGTGCATACCTCAAAATTAATGCACTGAAACTGCACTAATATGAATTTGTCAGCACCGATACAGGGCGGCACACTGTGTTGGTTCCTCCCCCAAATGTTGGAACGTTTGAAGGGCTTTCCGGTGCTCCGGACAAGCCCTTGTTTTTGCCCGCCCTTTGTCACTGGACCAATCTGCCCATGCTCGCTCGCTGGATTCCTGCCGCCATCAATACCCGTCCCACCGAATGGAGCCGTGCCGCCATCGGCATGTCGTTGGGCACGCTGCTCAGTGTCTGGGTGTGCGCACAAGTGTTCGGCATGCAAGTGGCGTTGCACCTGATCGGACCATTGGGCGCCTCGGCAGTGCTGCTGTTTGCGGTGGCGTCGGGCGCTTTGGCGCAACCTTGGTCGATCATCGGCGGTTACCTGTGTGCCACGCTGGTGGCGCTGTTGGTGGCGCATCTGCTCGGCCGTAACCTGGGCAGCGCTTGCCTGGCGGCCGGCCTGGGCCTGCTGCTGATGTGCTGGTTGCGCTGCCTGCATCCGCCGGCTGGGGCCCTGGCGTTGCTGATGGTGCTGGCGGATCCGGCGACCATCGCCCTGGACTGGAAGGCCCTGGGCTCGGTGATGCTCGGCGCTTCAACCATGCTGCTCTTTGCCCTGGCCTACAACAACCTGACCCGCGTGCACTACCCCAAGCGTGCCGCCGAACCAGTGCCGCAGGTACTGCGCACACCGATCGACAGCCAGGCGATCAATGCCGAGGACCTGAAAGCCGCATTGGCCAACCTCGAGGCCTTCTTCGACGTCACCCCCGAAGACCTTGAACAGCTGATCCACGCCAGCGAGCGTCACGCCAAGCGCCGCAGCATCGGGGATGTACTCAGCCGCAGCGCTTGAGTCAGGTTGGGCTTGAGGTCTTGACCATCGCCAGTTCGGGGTGGCTGACCAGCTTGTCGATGTGCAGTTCCGGGTCGTCGAACCAGAGTTCAGTCAGTACCCGGTAGTGCTCCATGTCCCGGCAGCGCATGCGCAGACTGTAGTCGAAGGCACCGCTGATCAACTGGCACTCCAGCACTTGCGGGCAGGCGCGCACCGTCGCCTCGAAGGCTTTTTGCGCCGCCCGACCGCTTTGGTTGGACAAGGCCACCAACACCAGCAAAGACAGGCCCGGGGTCAGTTTCTTTTCGTCGAGAATCGCCCCGTAACCGCGGATGACGCCCAACTGTTCCAGTTTGCGCACCCGTTCCAGACATGGCCGGGGCGTCAGGTGCACGCGCTCGGAGAGCTTTTGATAGGTGATGCGCCCATCGTGGCGCAGCACCTCGATGATCGCCTGATCGATCCGATCCAGCACAATCGTCAGGTCGCGGATGTCCGCCATAGTTGTCTTGCCTCCCTTCAAGCGCCGAGATGGAAATCGCGCCACAGATTTATGCTGTGGCCATTGGCTCTTCTAAGCATTGTCACCAATGGCCCTGTAACCTTCAACCCGTATACGAGATCGGGCAATGTGGTCGGGCAGAATGCCAACGGATTGGAAGGGCGAGGTGTCGTTACGGAGGTATTTGACAGCACAAATATGCTGATATCGGCTGCCTATCAGCCGAATCTGTCGTGCTGGACGATACCGCCTCAAAGGACGCTGTTCAGTACTGCAAAAATGCACACCAGACCTGCAATCTTCCGGGTTGTACATCGCAAATTTGCACTGGTACGATCGACCATCGCCCGTGCGCGGGTTTGTCTATAAAGAACAATAAAAGCAGGGAGTTACTGATGACTGCTCAGGTTACATCTCCGGCAATCCAGCCCTTGGACGCCACGCAGAACGAAGTCCTCGCCGAAGTCCGCAACCATATCGGCCATCTGACCCTCAATCGCCCCGCCGGCCTCAATGCCCTGACCCTGGACATGGTGCGCAATCTGCACCGGCAACTCGATGCCTGGGCCACCGACGCCCAGGTGCATGCCGTGGTCCTGCGTGGTGCCGGCGAGAAAGCCTTCTGCGCCGGTGGCGATATCCGCTCGCTGCATGACAGCTTCAAGAACGGCGACACCCTGCACCAGGATTTCTTCGTCGAGGAATATGCCCTCGACCTCGCCATCCACCACTACCGCAAGCCGGTGCTGGCGCTGATGGACGGCTTCGTCCTCGGTGGCGGCATGGGCCTGGTCCAGGGCGCCGACTTGCGCGTGGTCACCGAACGCAGCCGCCTGGCGATGCCGGAAGTAGGCATCGGCTACTTCCCGGATGTCGGCGGCAGCTATTTCCTCTCGCGCATTCCCGGCGAGCTGGGGATCTACCTGGGTGTCAGCGGCGTGCAGATTCGTGCCGCCGATGCGCTGTACTGCGGCCTGGCCGACTGGTGCCTGGACAGCGCCAAGCTGACCGAGTTGGACCAGCGCCTCGATCAACTGCAATGGCGCGACACCCCACTCAAGGACCTGCAAGGCCTGCTCGCGCAACTGGCGGTGCAGCAATTACCAGAAGCACCGCTGCACGCCCTGCGCCCGGCCATCGATCATTTCTTTGCCTTGCCCGACGTCGCGAGCATCATCGAACAACTGCGCGCCGTCAGCATTGGCGACAGCCGCGAATGGGCGCTGGCCACTGCCGACTTGCTGCAGACCCGCTCGCCCCTGGCCATGGCCGTGACCCTGGAGATGCTTCGTCGGGGCCGTGAGCTGAGCCTGGAGCGGTGTTTTGCCCTGGAGTTGCACCTGGACCGTCAGTGGTTTGAGCGCGGTGACCTGATCGAGGGCGTGCGCGCGCTGCTGATCGACAAAGACAAGAACCCACGCTGGAATCCACCGACCGTGCAGGCACTGGATGCCGCGCACGTGGCGAGTTTCTTCAGCGGTTTTGCCCAGAGCGGGAGCTGAGCCATGCACGATATCGAACTGACCGAAGAACAAGTGATGATCCGCGACATGGCCCGGGATTTTGCCCGTGGCGAAATCGCCCCGCATGCCCAGGCCTGGGAAAAGGCCGGCTGGATCGACGACGGCCTGGTCGCCAAGATGGGTGAGTTGGGCCTTCTGGGCATGGTAGTCCCCGAGGAATGGGGCGGCACCTACGTCGACTACGTTGCCTATGCGCTGGCGGTGGAAGAGATTTCCGCCGGCGATGGCGCTACCGGTGCACTGATGAGCATCCACAACTCGGTGGGTTGCGGCCCGGTGCTCAACTACGGCACCGAAGAGCAGAAACAGACCTGGCTGGCCGACCTTGCCAGCGGCCAGACCATCGGCTGCTTCTGCCTGACCGAACCCCAGGCCGGCTCCGAAGCCAACAACCTGCGCACCCGTGCCGAACTGCGTGACGGCCAATGGGTGATCAACGGCGCCAAGCAATTTGTCAGCAATGGCAAGCGCGCGAAGCTGGCGATCGTGTTCGCCGTCACCGACCCGGAGCTGGGCAAGAAAGGCCTGTCGGCGTTCCTGGTGCCCACCGATAACCCGGGGTTTATCGTCGACCGCAGTGAACACAAGATGGGCATTCGCGCCTCCGATACCTGCGCAGTGACCCTGAACAATTGCGTGATTCCCGAGGCCAACCTGCTGGGCGAACGCGGCAAGGGCCTGGCGATTGCCCTGTCCAACCTCGAAGGCGGACGCATCGGCATCGCCGCCCAGTCCCTGGGCATCGCCCGCGCGGCCTTCGAAGCGGCCCTGGCCTACGCCCGCGACCGGGTGCAGTTCGACAAGCCGATCATCGAGCACCAGAGCATCGCCAACATGCTCGCCGACATGCACACCCGCCTCAACGCCGCCCGCCTGCTGATCCTCCATGCCGCCCGCCTGCGCAGCGCCGGCAAGCCGTGCCTGTCGGAAGCCTCACAGGCCAAGCTGTTCGCCTCGGAAATGGCCGAAAAGGTGTGTTCCTCGGCGATTCAGATTCACGGCGGTTATGGGTATCTGGAAGATTATCCGGTGGAGCGCTATTACCGCGATGCGCGGATCACGCAGATCTACGAGGGGTCGAGCGAGATTCAGCGGATGGTGATTGCGCGGGAATTGAAGAACTATCTGGTGTAAGTCCCGGTAGTAATGGGATTGCCGGCGATGGCCTCATCGCTGGCAAGCCAGCTCCCACAGGTCTTGGGTCAGGCACACATGCTGTGGAGCATACAAAACACTGTGGGAGCAGCCCGGGCGGCGTTCCGCTGCTCGCGAAAGCTGAGTGTCAGTCACCGCAAATGCTGGATGTGCTGGCGTCTTCGCGAGCGGGCTCGCTCCCACAGGGATACACCGGGGTCCACAGGGTTGCGGGTACATCACGGATGGTGTGACAAGCCTGAAACTGTAGGAGCCGGCTTGCCGGCGAAGGCGTTAGCAATGACCGCGCAAGGTTCAAGGCCGCCTTCGCTGGCAAGCCAGCTCCTACAGTTCAAATTGCAGCGTGAGTGCGCCGCAGATGAAGCGATTATTTACCCACAAACTCCGGCGCGCGCTTGGCGATGAAGGCCGCCATGCCTTCTTTCTGATCCTGGGTGGCGAAGGCGGCGTGGAATACCCGGCGTTCAAAGCGCACACCTTCGGACAGGCTGACTTCAAAGGCGCGGTTCACGCTTTCCTTGGTCATCATGGCAATCGGCAGCGACTTGCTGGCGATGACTGCGGCGACTTTCAGCGCTTCGTCCAGCAGTTCATCCGACGGCACGATGCGCGCAACGATGCCGCAACGCTCGGCTTCGACCGCATCGATCAAACGCCCGCTCAGGCACATTTCCATGGCCTTGGCCTTGCCCACCGCACGCGTCAGGCGCTGGGTGCCGCCCATGCCCGGCAGCACGCCGAGGTTGATTTCCGGTTGGCCGAACTTGGCGTTGTCGCCCGCCAGGATGAAGTCGCACATCAGCGCCAGTTCACAACCGCCGCCCAAGGCGAAGCCGTTCACCGCTGCAATGATCGGCTTGCGGCGGTTGGCCACGCGGTCGCTGTCGCTGAACAGGTCGTCGATATAAATCTGCGGGTAGCTCAGCTCGGCCATTTCCTTGATGTCGGCGCCGGCGGCGAAGGCTTTCTTCGAACCGGTGATCACGACGCAGCCGATCTGCGGATCAGCTTCCAGGCCGTCCAGCGCATGGTTCAACTCGCTGACAATCTGCGCGTTCAAGGCGTTCAGCGCCTGCGGGCGATTCAGCGTGATCAGGCCGACACGGCCCTGGACGTCCAACAAAATCGTTTCGTAACTCATGCAAGGTTTCCTTGTTCAAAGATTGCGCGAAATGACCATGCGCTGAATATCGCTGGTGCCTTCATAGATCTGGCAGACCCGCACGTCGCGATAGATGCGCTCCAACGGGAAGTCGCTCAGGTAACCGTAACCGCCGAGGGTTTGCAAGGCGGATGAGCAGACTTTCTCGGCCATTTCCGAAGCAAACAGCTTGGCCATCGAGGCTTCCACCAGTGCGGGCTGGCCGCTGTCACGCAGGGCGGCGGCGTAATGCACCATCTGCCGGGCGACGGCGATTTGCGTGGCCATGTCCGCCAGACGGAAGGCCACCGCCTGGTGCTCGATAATCGGCTTGCCGAAACTGTCGCGCTCGCGGGCGTAGTCGCGGGCGGCTTCGAACGCGGCGCGGGCCATGCCCACCGATTGCGAGGCAATGCCGACGCGTCCGCCTTCGAGGTTGGCCAGGGCGATGCGGTAGCCTTCGCCCTCCTCGCCCAGACGATTGGCCACCGGCACCTTCACGTCCTCAAAAAGAATCTGGCAGGTGTCGGAGGCATGCTGGCCGAGCTTGTCTTCGACCCGCGCAACTGTGTAGCCAGGCGAATCGGTGGGCACGATAAACGCGCTGATCCCACGCTTGCCCGCACTCGGATCGGTCACCGCAAACACGATCACCACCCCGGCGTTCTGCCCGGAAGTGATGAACTGCTTGCAGCCATTGAGCACGTAGTGATCGCCGTTCAGCCGGGCACGGGTTTTCAGGCCGCTGGCGTCGGAACCGGCCTGGGGTTCGGTCAGGGCGAAGGCGCCGAGCATCGCGCCGCTGGCCAGCGGTGTGAGGAAGCGTTGTTTCTGCTCATCGGTGCCGTACTTGAGGATCGGCACACAGCCCACCGAGTTGTGCACGCTCATGATGGTCGAGCAGGCGCCATCACCGGCGGCGATTTCTTCCAGGGCCATGGCGTAGGCCCGGTAACCGGTGTCGCAACCGCCCCACTGCTCCGGCACCAGCATGCCGAAGAAGCCCAGTTCGGCCATTTCACCAATGGCCTCCTTGGGAAAACGGTGCTCGCGATCCCACTCGGCGGCAAAGGGTTTCAAGCGCTCCTGGGCAAACTGCCGGGCGGCTTCACGGATTTGCAGTTGTTCGTCATTGGGTAACATGGACAGCTCCTGTATCGGCCGTTAGTACAGGCATTGAACGGCCATCGCCGTGGCTTCGCCGCCGCCGATGCAGATGGCGGCAACGCCGCGTTTCAGACCTTTCTGGCGCAGGGCCGAGAGCAGGGTCACGAGGATCCGTGCACCCGATGCACCGATCGGATGGCCGAGGGCGCAGGCGCCGCCGTGGACGTTGACCTTGTCGTGGGGAATTTCCAGCTTGCTCATGGTGACCAGGCTGACCACGGCGAAGGCTTCGTTGATCTCGAACAGTTCGACGTCGTCGATGTTCCAGCCGGTTTTCTTCAGCAATTTCTGAATTGCCCCCACCGGTGCCACCGGGAACAGCCCCGGGGTGTCGGCAAACGCCGCATGGCCGTGGATCACTGCCAGCGGTTGCAGGCCACGCTTTTGCGCCTCGCTGCGACGCATCAACAGCAAGGCCGCGGCGCCATCGGAAATCGAACTGGAGTTGGCGGCCGTTACCGTGCCACCGTCGCGAAACGCCGGTTTCAGGCTGCTGATCTTGTCCAGCTTGGCCTTCGGCGGTTGTTCGTCATGGCTGATGGTTTTCTGCTCTTTGCCAACCATCACCTGCAACGGCACGATCTCGGCGTTGAAGCTGCCATTGGCGATTGCCTGTTGGGCGCGGGTGGTCGAGGCAATGGCAAAGGCGTCCTGGGCCTCGCGGGTGAAGCCGTGTTCCTGCGCGCAATCTTCGGCAAAGGTGCCCATCAGGCGGCCCTTGTCGTAAGCGTCTTCGAGGCCGTCGAGGAACATGTGATCGATCACGCTGCCGTGGCCCATGCGGTAGCCGCTGCGGGCACGGTCCAGCAGGTACGGGGCGTTGGACATGCTTTCCATGCCACCGGCGACGACCACTTCGGCACTGCCGGCGAGCAGCATGTCGTGGGCGAGAATCGCCGCTTCCATGCCCGAGCCGCACATTTTATTGAGGGTGGTGCAACGGGTCGACTTGTCCAGACCAGCGCCCAAGGCTGCCTGGCGCGCCGGGGCCTGGCCAAGACCGGCCGGCAGTACGCAGCCGAACAGCACTTCTTCCACTGCATCGCTGGCAACACCGGCACGCTCGACTGCCGCGCGGATCGCCGCAGCGCCGAGTTGCGGCGCGGTCAGGCTTTTCAGCTCGCCCTGGAAACCGCCCATCGGGGTGCGTACGGCGCTGACAATGACAATCGGATCGTTCTGTGTGGTCATGTTCATGACTCCTTATTTGGCGGCCATGCGCAAGGCACCGTCGAGACGGATCACCTCGCCGTTGAGCATGCTGTTTTCAATGATGTGGCGTGCCAGCGCCGCGTACTCGGATGGTTTGCCCAGGCGTGGCGGGAATGGCACACCGGCGGCCAGGGAATCGCGGACTTCCTGGGTCATGCCGGCCATCATCGGCGTTTCGAAAATGCCTGGGGCGATGGTCATCACGCGGATGCCGAAACGCGCCAGTTCACGGGCGGCCGGCAAGGTCAGGCTGGCAATCGCGCCTTTGGAAGCGGCGTAGGCCGCCTGGCCGATCTGCCCGTCAAAGGCAGCGGCCGAGGCGGTGTTGATGATCACACCGCGCTCGCCATTGGCATCGGGCGCGGTTTCGGCGATGGCGGCTGCAGCCAGGCGCAGCATGTTGAAGCTGCCGATCAGGTTGACGTTGATCACCTGGCTGAAGCTTGAGAGCAGATGCGGACCGTTTTTGCCAAGTATCTTCTCGCCACGCACGATACCCGCGCAATTGACCAGCCCGTTGACCGCGCCAAAGGCCTCGACCGTGGCCTGGACCGCCGCCTGGGCCGCCTCTTCATTACTGATGTCGGCCACCACGCTGTGGGCACCGAGGCGCTGGGCCTGGGCGGCAACGGCTTCGGCGTTCATGTCCACCAGCATCACTTTGGCGCCGGCGCCAACCAGCAGTTCGGCGGTGGCCGCCCCCAGTCCGGAGGCGCCGCCGGTGACGATAAATACCTTGTTCTCGATCTGCATCATTGTTTCCTTAATTCAAGCTGTAGCCTTGTTAACCGCGGCCTCTTGAGCCTTGGCGATTTCCTGGTTGCGCAAGATAAAGCGCTGCAATTTACCGCTTGGGGTTTTCGGTAGATCGCTGACAAATTCGATTTCACGGGGGTACGAGTGCGCGGCCAGGCGCTTGCGCACGTGTTGGCGCAGCTCTTCGGCGAGCGCTGGCGAACCCAGGTACTGGGCGCTGAGCACGACGAAGGCCTTGACCAGTTCGGTGCGCTCCGGATCGGGCTTGCCGACCACCGCTGCTTCGATCACCGCCGGGTGTTCGATCAACGCGCTCTCGACGTCGAACGGGCCGACCCGGTAGCCCGAGGTGGTGATCACGTCGTCGCTGCGACCAACGAAGCTGATGCTGCCGTCCGGGTTCAGCTCCACGGTGTCGCCGCTCAGGTAGTAGTTGCCGACGAAGGCCTTGGTTGGTGCACCTTCATAGCCCGGGAACCAGCACATCGGCGACTGGCTGCGGTCGATGGCGAGGATCCCCGGCTGGCCCACCGACAGTTCATTGTAGTTGTCGTCCAGCACCACAATGCGGTGGCCCGGCGAGGCGAAGCCGGCGGCGCCGACATGCACCGGGTGCTCGAGGCCGTGGTGGTTGCACAGGACCATGCCCAGTTCAGTCTGGCCATAGTGGTCATGAATGACGACGCCGAGGTTGTCGGCGAACCAGCGGATCACTTCCGGGTTCAACGGCTCGCCGGCGCTGCTGACGATGCGCAGCTTGCCCTTGATGCTCTTGGCGAATTCATCGCCACCGGCAATCAACAGGCGGTACGCGGTCGGCGAACCGGTCAGGTTGGTGATTCCGTACTTGTTGATCACCCGGCAGGTGCTTTCGAGGGTGAACGGACCATCGTAGAAGGTAATCGGGTGGCCCATGCTCAACGGACCGGTGACGCCGAAGTAGATGCCGTAGGCCCAGCCCGGATCGGCGACGTTCCAGAACGCGTCTTCGGGGCGCAGGTCGACCGCGTCGCGGGTGTAGCTCTGGAACGCAACCATGGCCTTGAGCGGTACGTAGAGGGCTTTCGACGGGCCGGTGGTGCCGGAGGTGAACATCAGCAGGAACGGGTCTTCGCCGTTCATCAGCACCGGTTCGCACTGATTGGAATGATTGGCCAGTTCGGCCCAGAAGCTGAAATCGCCCCGCACCAGGCCCTGGCCTTTGGCACCGGTGACGGTGACCGTGGTCGGGCAGTCCGGTACTTCCAGCAGTTTCGGCCGATTCACCGCGTCGGTGACCACCACAGCCGCACCGGAACTGCCCAGGCGGTGCTCCAGGGCCTTGGGCCCGAATGCAGTGAACAGCGGCTGATACACCGCGCCGATGCGCCAGGTCGCCAGCACCACGATCAACAATTCGACGTTACGCGGCAGCAGGCCGGCGACCTTGTCGCCCTTTTTCACGCCCTGGGCCTGGAGGAAGTTGGCAAAGCGCGCGGCTTTGTCCTGCAGGTCGCTGAAGGTGTAGGTCGCGCTGGAACCGTCGCGCCCCTCCCAGAACAGGGCGATACGCCCGGGCAATACATGCCGGTCGCAGCATTCGACACAGGCATTGAGTGCCGTCAACGAGCCGTGGAGCGCCGCATCGACAGTGTGTTGATAGTTGAACTGAGAAGTTGCAGACAGGTAGTCGCGCATTACCAGAATCCCTCTGTACTTTTTATTGGTTGGGGGAACCTCGAGAATCCTTGAAATACTCGCTCTGACCGGCGCGCGCGACAATGGTCAAAGCTTTCAAGTTGCGTGACTGCTTTGGCCAAGCCCGCCCACCGCGCAAAACCTGCCGGCAGGCGTCTGGCCCGGGCCTCCCTCAGTCGGCTTCGCTGAGAATCAGGCTGCGGTAATGGCCGGGGTTGGACCCTGACCATTTACGAAAGGCCTTGTAGAACGAACTGGTATCGGCGAAGCCCAGGCGCGCGGCTATTTCAGTGAAGCTGATTGCCGGTTCGGCCAGCCAGGCGATGGCCAGTTCCTTGCGCACACTGTCCTTCAAACCCTGATAGGTCTGGCCTTCTTCGGCCAGGCGGCGGCGCAGGGTCGAGGCCGACATGCACAGTTGCTGGGCCAGGCTCTCGGTTTCCGGCCAGCGCTCGGCGGGCAGTTGCCGCAGGTCGAGCTTGATCCGGCTGGCCAGGCTTTGCGGGTCGCGGTACTTGACCAGGATGTTGGCCGGGGCCAGGGCGAGGAAACGCTTGAGTTCCTCGGGGCTACGTTTGATCGGCAGGTCGAGGCAGTCGGCGGAAAAAATCATCCGCGTGCGTGGCCGGTCGAACCGCAGGTTCTGCGAGAACATCACCTGATAGTCGTCGCAGAAATCCGGTTCAGGGCAACGCAACTCGATGGCCAGGATCGGGATCCGCCGCCCCGCCAGCCAGCAGGCCACGCCGTGGACAATCATCCAATAAGTGAAATAAGTGAAGGCGCGCCGGGGTGGATGCTCGTCTTCCATCAAGACGATTTCCGCCAGGCTTTGCTGATGCACCAGTTGGGCCGGCATGCGTTCGAGCATCAACGACAGAAAGCCCAGGCCGGCGTTGAGGCCCGCCGCCAGGGTTGGCTGGGCCATGGCGCATTGGCAGAGAAACGCCAGGCTGCCGGATTTCAACTGGCGCGGGTCCATGCCGAAGAACTCGTCGTCGCCACGCCGTGCCAGCAACCGCCACAGCCGCGCGTAGGCGCTGGCCGGAACCCGGGCGTCGGGCAATTGCAGGCATTGCGGGTCGATGCCGACCTTGAGCAGCACCTCGCCACTGGCCGCAGGCGTACAGCTTTGCAGCAGCGCTTCACGTACCAGCTGCATGGAAATGGTGTCTTTTTCCGACATTACGCGTGCAAGGCCCTGTTGTTGTTTGCTGGCCATCTTAACGGATGGCCGGATGAATCCCTACGCGGCTTAAGGCTAAAGCGCTGCAGGATGCCGATCGCGACGCTGTTCAGCGTTCGTTCAGATAAATGCCAATCAACCTCGATTAGCAATGCGTATCATTAAGTTACAAATTATCTGCTGCCTGCAAAACACGGTGCTCAATGCTGGTTCCCTTTCTGATCATGCTGCGCGAAGGCGTCGAGGCGGCGTTAATCGTCGGCATCATTGCCAGTTACCTCAAGCAAACGGGACGCGGGCAATGGCTGCCGGCGGTATGGATCGGCGTATTTCTCGCCGCCGCGCTGGCACTGCTGGTGGGCGGCGGCCTGGAACTGCTCAGTGCCGAATTCCCGCAGAAACAGCAGGAACTGTTCGAAGGGCTGATCGGCCTGGTGGCGGTGGCCATCCTCAGTTCGATGGTGTTCTGGATGCGCAAGGTCGCGCGCTCGATCAAACATTCGCTGCAGGTGTCGCTGGAAGCGGCCATGACCGGCTCACGGCATCAGGTTACGGCGCTGATCGCCATGGTGTTTTTCGCCGTGGCCCGCGAAGGCCTGGAAACCGTGTTCTTCCTGCTGGCGGTATTCCAGCAAAGCGAAGGCCCCGGCGCGCCGATCGGCGCCCTGCTCGGCCTGGTGCTGGCGATCGCCATCGGCTGGCTGATCTACAGCGGCAGCCTGCGCCTCAATCTTTCCGCGTTCTTTCGCTGGACCGGGTTGTTCATCCTGGTGGTGGCCGCCGGGATTCTCGCCAGTTCGGTCCAGGCCCTGCATGAAGCCGGGGTCTGGAATCAGCTGCAAGGCGTGGTCTTCGACATCAGCGCCAGTCTGCCCATGGATGGTCCGCTGGGTTCGGTGCTGGCCGGCATGTTCGGCTATCAGGATGCGCCGACCGTCAGCACCCTGGGTGCCTACCTGATCTACCTGGCCGTGGCGCTGCTGATGTTCTTCTTGCCAGCCGGCGCTGCGGCCTCCCCGACTTCTTCCGTTTCCCGTGAACAAGGGCACTCATGACCAGCCAGCCCCCGCTTTCCCCACCACCGGCGCGCGCCATGCGCTGGGCTTTGGCCGGTTCGGTGATCGTGATGATCGCTGCCGGCGGGTTGTTCTACTACGCCTCGAACATGGCCGCCGCCAAGCGCCAGGCCCATCTGGGCGAGATCACCGTGAATATCAATCCCCACAGCTGCGAGCCCAGCGCCCTCTCGGTTCCGGCGGGCCGCAGCAGTTTTCGCATCGTCAACCACTCCGAACGCGCGGTGGAATGGGAGATTCTCGACGGCGTGCTGGTGCTTGAAGAACGGGAGAACATTGCCCCGGGGTTGAGCCAGGTGATCAATGCCACTCTGCAACCGGGCGACTACAGCATTACCTGCGGCCTGTTGAGCAACCCGCGCGGTACCTTGCATGTCACCCCGACCGAGGCGTCCGACGCAGCGGCCAAGGCCCGACCGTCGCTGGTGGCCTTTGTTGGCCCGCTGTCGGAATACCGCGTGTACCTCAATGGCCAAAGCAATGCGCTGATCAAGGCGGTGAGCGCCTTGCAGCAGGCCGTCGATGCCGGCGACCTGAGCCAGGCGCAGGCGCTGTATTTGCCGGCGCGGGTGGCCTATCAACGCCTGGCGCCGGCGGCGCAACGCCTGTCCGAGTTGGACAACGCGATCAATGCCCGCGCCGATTACTTCGAGCAGCGCGAGCAGGACCCGCAGTTTGTCGGCTTCCATCGCCTCGAATACGGCCTGTTCCAGCTGCACAGCACGGCAGGCCTGAACCCTGTTGCCGCGCGCTTGCTGGCCGATGTCAGCCAACTCAAGCAACAACTGCTGGCGCAATCGCTGCCCCCCGAGCAACTGGTCAGCAGTGTGGTGCGCAACCTGCGCAGCCTGGCGGATGTGCGCGCTACCAGCGGCGAAGAGGAACGCTACAGCCACCTCGACCTCAACGGTTTCGCCGCCAACCTCGAGGTCAGCCGCAAAGTCTTCGCCCTGTTGCGCCCCTTGTTGAGCAAGGGCAACGGCCCGCTACTGGAACAGATCGACCGCAGCACCACGGCCCTAGATGCCGAACTCAACGGCCTGCGGCTGAAGGACGGTTACAGCCGTTACGACAGCGTCGGCCCTGACACGCGCAAGCGCATCGCCGACCAGGCCCGGACATTGGCCGACGCCCTCGATGCAATCGATCCCGCCCTTGGCCTTTCCGGCCTGTAAGCAGAAGACTCCCTACCGATGAACGATGCAGACCCAATCAACGCCCAACGCCGCCGTGTATTGCTCGGCATGGGTGCCGCCGGCGTGGCATTGGCCGGCAGCAGCCTGAGTTGCCCGGCCATGGCCGCCAATCCGGCGCCCGTCACCGTGGCCCCCAGCAGCGAGAAGACGCACGAGCGCCGGGCCTATCATGGCCGGCACCAGAGCGGCATCGTCACCCCGCGCCCGACCTCGGGCATGCTGGTGTCGTTCGATGTGCTGGCCACTGACCGTAAGGATCTGGAGCGCCTGTTCCGCACCCTCGATCAACGGATTGCCTTTCTCATGCACGGCGGACCGGTGGCCGAGGTCGACCCGAAACTGCCGCCCGTGGATTCCGGCATTCTTGGCCCGGTGGTGACCCCGGACAACCTGACCATCACCGTGTCGGTGGGTGAGTCGCTGTTCGACGAACGCTTCGGCCTGGCCGCTGCCAAGCCCAAGCGGCTGATACGCATGGTCGGTTTCCCCAACGATGCGCTGCAACCGGACTGGTGCCACGGCGACCTGAGCCTGCAGTTTTGCGCCAACAGCATCGACACCAATATCCACGCCCTGCGCGACATCCTGAAAAACCTGCCGGACCTGCTGGCGGTGCGCTGGAAACAGGAAGGCAGCGTGCCGCCGCAGGCGCCGCGCAAGCCCGGCGAGCCGGCGCAGAGTGCACGCAATTACCTGGGCTTTCGCGACGGTTCGGCCAACCCGGACTCCAACGACCAGCCATTGATGAACAAGCTGGTGTGGGTCCAGCCCGGCGGCGAAGAACCGGCCTGGGCCAGGCATGGCACTTATCAGGCGGTGCGGATCATCCGCAACCTGGTGGAACGCTGGGACCGCACGCCGCTGCAGGAGCAGGAAGGTATTCTGGGTCGGGTGAAAACCAGTGGCGCACCGATTGGCTTGAAGCATGAAAGCCAGGTCCCGGATTACGCCAACGATCCCCAGGGCAAGCTGACCAAACTCGATGCTCATATCCGCCTGGCCAACCCGCGCACGGCGCAGACCCAGACCAACCTGATCCTGCGCCGGCCGTTCAACTACTCCAACGGCTTGAGCAAGAACGGTCAACTGGAGATGGGCCTGCTGTTCATCTGTTACCAGGCCGATCTGCGCAAAGGCTTTATCACCGTGCAGAACCGCCTGAATGGCGAGCCTCTGGAGGAGTACCTGAAACCGATTGGCGGCGGGTATTTCTTCACGCTGCCTGGGGTGATTGATGACAAGGATTTTATTGGCCGTTCGTTGCTTGATGCCACAGCGTAATTTCCCACCCACCCGCGGAACAGTCCCATGAAAAAGTCGTCTCTCGCTTTGCTGGTCACCCTTGGTTTGCTGCACGCCCCCGCTACTGTCTTCGCCGCCACTGCGCCGCTGGACCTGGTGGGGCCGATTTCCGATTACAAGATCTACGTCACCGAACAGCTTGATGAGCTGGCCAGTCACACCCAGGCCTTCACCACGGCGGTGAAGCAAGGCGACCTCGCCACCGCGCAAAAGCTCTACGCACCAACGCGGGTCTACTACGAGTCGATCGAGCCGATTGCCGAGCTGTTCAGTGACCTCGACGCCTCTATCGACTCGCGGGTCGATGACCACGAGCAAGGCGTCAAGGCCGAAGACTTCACCGGGTTCCACCGTATCGAGTACTCGTTGTTTGCCGAGAAGAGCACCCAGGGACTGGACGCCCTGGCCGATGGCCTGGACAAGGACGTCAAGGACCTGCAGGCACGGGTTGCCGGTCTGACCTTCCCGCCGGAGAAAGTGGTCGGCGGCGCTGCCGCGTTGCTCGAGGAAGTGGCCGCGACCAAGATTTCCGGTGAGGAAGATCGCTACAGTCACACCGATCTCTACGACTTCCAGGGCAACATCGACGGCGCGAAAAAAATCGTCGATCTGTTCCGCTCGCAACTGGAGAAACAGGACAAGGCTTTCGTCGCCAAGGTCGACAAGAATTTTGCCAGCGTCAACGGGATTCTCGCCAAGTACAAAACCGCTGACGGTGGCTTCGAGACTTACGACAAGGTCAAGCCGAACGACCGCAAGGCCTTGGTTGGGCCGGTGAATACCCTGGCTGAGGATCTGTCGACGCTGCGCGGTAAATTGGGTCTGAACTGAGTGCGTTGATCCGGTCGAAGGATGGCTGAGCCAGCGCTTCGACCGGATCGATTGAAATAATCGTTAGCCTGCTTTCCTTTGCTCCAGAGCCGCGCCATGATGCCGCTTACCGCCCGCCCGCGAATGAGCCACCATGTCTGCGCAGCAAGCCCCCCACGTCACCTCCATGGCGATCACCCTGCAGATCGTCTCCATCGTTTTCTATACCTTTATCGCGTTCATCTGCATCGGCCTGCCGATTGCGGTGCTGCCCGGCTATGTGCATGAGCAATTGGGCTTCAGCGCGGTGGTTGCGGGGCTGACTATTGGCTCGCAGTACCTGGCCACCCTGCTCAGCCGACCCATGGCCGGACGCACCTGCGACACGGTCGGAACCAAGCGCGCCATCGTTTACGGCCTGATGGGGATTGCCCTCAGCGGGCTGCTGACGTTGCTCTCGGCTTTTCTGGAAAGCTGGCCGCTGCTCAGCCTCGGCGTACTGATTGCCGGACGGCTGCTGTTGGGGGTTGCCCAGGGGCTGATCGGGGTGGGCACCATCAGTTGGTGCATGGGCAAGGTCGGTGTCGAGCACACTGCGCGTTCGATTTCCTGGAACGGCATTGCCTCCTACGGCGCCATCGCCATTGGGGCGCCGTTGGGGGTGGTGATGATCGATGCCTGGGGCTTCGCCAGTTTGGGGATTGCCCTTTCAGTCCTGGCCGCCGGTGCCCTGCTGCTGATTCGCAACAAGCCTTCGGTGCCGGTGATTCGCGGTGAGCGGATGCCGTTCTGGTCGGTGTTCGGCCGGATCGCGCCCTTTGGGGCGAGCCTGTGCCTGGCGTCGATTGGCTACGGCACCCTGACCACCTTTATTGCGCTGTATTACGTCAACCGTGGCTGGGCGGGTGCGGCTTATTGCCTGACGGTGTTTGGCGTGTGTTTCATTGTGGCGCGGCTGCTGTTTATCTCGAGCATCAATCGCTTTGGTGGTTACCGTTCGGCCATTGCCTGCATGAGTATTGAGACCCTGGGCCTGGCGCTGTTGTGGTTTGCGCCTTCGACCGGGTTTGCCTTGATTGGGGCTGGGTTGACGGGTTTTGGTTTGTCGCTGGTGTATCCGGCGCTTGGGGTTGAGGCGATCAAGCAGGTGCCTGGCAGCAGTCGGGGGGCTGGGTTGAGTGCCTATGCGGTGTTCTTTGATCTGGCGCTGGCTATTGCCGGGCCGTTGATGGGGGCGGTGGCGTTGAATTTGGGGTATTCGTGGATTTTCTTTTGCGCGGCGGTGTTGTCGGTGGGGGGGTTGGGGTTGACGGTGTTGCTTATGCGGCGCAGTCAGGGGATTTGATATCTGGCGATGGCGATTTGTCGGTGGACATATCCCTCCCTGCGGAAACGCTCACGCCACTGTAGGAGCTAGCTTGCTAGCGAAGGCATTTTATCGGTGTACATATCCATTCCTGCTTGAAACGCCGCTCTTCTGTAGGAGCGGTCTCCCGCTTGCGGCTGCTCGCGAAGGCATTTTTTTTGTGTACATATCCATTCCTGCGGTAACGGCCACCTATGGTTTCGCCCTTACGGCGAGTCCCTTTTTCAAACGCCGGAATGCCGGCCCAGCAAAAAGGAACCAAAACGCTTTGCCCCAACGTCCGGCCCCCTCGCCTAGGCTCGGCGTAACTTCGCTCCGGCATCCATCCGTGGGTCATCGCCTCCGGTTGGCTTCGCTGGCACCTCCTCTCGATGACTGCGGCTGCGCCGCAGCGCGCTACGCGCTCCCCTCGGATGAATGCCTCCACTCAGCCGTCGGTAATGGGGCCGGTGGATCAAGATCAAAAGCCAGATCAAGAGCCAACGCCAAAGCCAAAGCCAACGCACAGCGACCTTACGGTCGGCTTCTTTTGTTTTACTGATCCGCCGTCTGCATCCCCGCCCTATTCGGCCTTACCAACGCATGCGTAAAGAAATGACCCGCTTCATTGATAAGGCTGCGGTGGATGTCTTCGCGGTCGACGCCGTCGGGGTCGGTGCACAGGGCGGGCATGCTTTGGGTTTGGGCTTCGTTGCAGGGGGCCATGAAGATGAAGTGGCCGGCGCCGGCGAGGAGTTTGAAGTTAGGGGCGGTTGGGAGCTTGCGTGCCAGGGCGGCGGCGTTTTTGTCGAGGGCTACCAGTTGGTCGCCGTCGCCGCTGTAGAGCAGCACCGGGATATGCACGCCGGACAGGGTCTGGCGACCGAATTTCAGGCTCAGCGGCGCCATTAGCATCAAGGCATGGACCCTGGGGTCGGCCACGGGTTGCAGGTCGTCGCGGTCGACGATGAGTTCGCCCTGGGTGTTGCAGGCGTCGTGATCACTCGGCCGCTCCTGGCAGTAGCGGCGCAGGCGGTCGAGGTCGGGGGTGGCGCCGGACAGGATCAGCGCGGTTTCGCCGCCGGCGGAATAGCCGATGACCCCAACCTGCTCAGGATTGACGAAAGGTGCCAGCAACGGATCGGCGAGGGTCGCGGTGATGGCTTCGGAAATCTGGATCGGCCGTCCGTAGAGGTTGCTCAAGGTGCCGAGGCGGCTGTGGTCAGTGGAGTTGTCGCCGGGGTGAATCACTGCCACCACCACGAAGCCTTTGCGCGCCAGTGAAGTGGCCAGGTAATGCAGGGCCAGCGGCGTGCCGGTGTTGCCGTGGGACAGCATCAACATCGGGAAGCGGCCCAGGGCGACCCGCGCGTCTTGCGTGGCCTGCACCTGATACCCCTCAAGGGTGCTCGCATGCTCGATACCGGTGGAGGGATAAAAGGCGATCGCGCCCATCGGCTGCAGATCCAACGGGTCGAGAAAGCTCAGGTGGTGGTAGCCAACGCTCCAGTGCTGCTGCGGCGCAGGCGCGGCGTACGCTGAACCCAGGCTGCCGAGCAGGCAGAGCAAAAACACTGCACACAGACGTGACATATATAGACCACCCACGAAAAAACTCCGCGCCTGGATCGTTTTACTCTCGATCCGGGCGCGGAGTCCAGTGGTTACAGCAGTCAGACTCAGGCCGCGACGAACAACGCTTCGCTGATCCGGGTTTTCGCCTCGCTCATGGCTTTGCTGCGCACTTCGTCACCGTAGGCCAGGCCATGGGCACGGACGAACTCGACGTCGGTGATGCCGATGAAACCGAGCATGACTTTCAAGTATTCCTCGTGGCCGACGCCAGTTGGTTGGCCCTCGTGCAGGCCGCCAGCGGTCGATACCACCACGACTTTCTTGTTGCCGCACAGGCCTTCAGGACCGGCTTCGGTGTAGCGGAACGTCTGGCCGGCGACGGCGATGCGGTCGATCCAGGCCTTGAGCTGGGTTGGAATCGAGAAGTTGTACATCGGTGCGGCGATCACCACGGCATCGGCGGCGAGGAATTCGGCCAGGGTCGATGCGCTGAGGTCGGCTTCGTGCTGTTGGGCGGCGTTGCGCAGGTCGGCGCTGGTGCCAGCGGCTACCAGGGTCGCAGCGCTGAAGTGGCTGATGGCATCACTGGCCAGGTCGCGGTAGGTGACCACGGCTTCAGGCTCTGCGGCGGTCCAGGCCTGTACCACGTCGTGGCTCAGCTGACGGGAAGCGGAGTTGTCGCCGAGGATGCTCGAATCGATGTGCAGCAGTTTCATGTGGGATCTCCAAGTGAGGACCGCCACGGGGCGATCAAGTAGGAACAATCCTACAGATGCGACCAATCAAAGATAAGTCAGCAGAACTGTGATGGTTCGTCCTACTGATAGGACAATAGCTGCGTTTCTTCTGAAGGACAGTGCCGTACGACTCAGCACGCTGTTGGCTTACGAGGGCTTTCCAGAGGTGGCATTTCGCCGCGCTTTAAACGCCAGTCATAAAACAGTAACAAAACTGCTGCACAGTGCGCGAGCCCGATATCACAAGGAGTCCTTCGATGAAAAGCTTGATGAAGTCCGTTGCCCTCGCCGTTACAGCCACTCTTTGTGCCGGTTCCGCTTTCGCTGCCGAGAGTGTTCGCCTGACCGGCTCTGGTGCCAGCTTCCCTGCTCCGCTCTACCTCACCTGGTTCAAGGACTTCAGCAAGAAGACCGAAGGCGTCACCGTCGACTACCAATCCAAGGGTAGTGGCGCGGGTGTCCAGGACTTCCTGAACAAGACCGTCGACTTCGCCGCCAGCGACTCGGCGATGAAAGACGAAGACATTGCCAAAGTAGCCGAAGGTGCACAGTTGCTGCCGATGACTGCCGGCGAAATCGTTCTGGCCTACAACCTGCCAGGCAATCCTAAAGGCCTGAAGCTGCCACGTGAGGTGTACTCCAACATCTTCCTGGGCAAGATCACCAAGTGGAACGATCCACAGATCGCCGCAGCCAACCCGGACCTGAAACTGCCTGACATGCCGATCACCGTTGTCGTGCGTGCCGACTCCAGCGGTACTACCGCCGTGTTCACCAAGCACCTGGCAGCCATCAACCCCGAGTTCAACACCACGCTGGGTGAAGGCAACACCGTCAACTGGCCGGCCAGCGACAAGTTCATCAAGTCGCCGAAGAACGATGGCGTGACCGCTACCGTGCGTCAGACCCCGGGTGCTGTTGGCTACATCGAATACGGTTTCGCCAAGTTGGCCAAGGTTGACTTCGCCGCACTGCAGAACAAGGCCGGTCAGTACGTCGTACCTAACGCCGAAAGCGGTGCCGAGGCCCTGGCCGCGGTGAAGATGCCGGAAAACCTGGTGGCCTGGCTGCCTGATCCGGACGGTGCCAAGTCCTACCCGATCACTTCCTACACCTGGATGATCTTCCGCAAGGACAACGGCAACCCGGCCAAGGCCAAGGCCATGCGCGACATGGTCGAGTACAGCCTGACCGAAGGTCAGAAGATCGCCGACTCGATGGGCTACATCCCGCTGCCGCCATCGGTGATCGATCAGGTTCGCAAAGCTTCCGCCAACATCCAGTAAGGCACGCGAGGTTGCTTCCGGAGTGCGCTGTCAGCCACGCCGGGAGCGCTTCCCCTCTATTTGTTCCGGAATGAGCCAATGAACAGACCATTCAGCGTACCGGTTAACCCGGACTCCGCCTGCCAGCCGCCTTCGACCAAAGACTTCCTCGTTGATCGTACCTTCCGTGCGTTTGCACGCGTCGGCGTGGTGCTGGTGCTGGCGTTAGTCTTTGCGCTGGTCTTCGAAGTAGGACGCAAGGCCCTGCCGGGCATGGAAAAGCATGGCTTTGACGTGATCTTTGGCAGCGTCTGGGACGTCAACCAGGGCAAGTACGGCATCCTGCCAGCCATCTGGGGCACGCTGTACAGCGCCTTTATCGCGTTGCTGATCGCCGGTTTCTTCGGCGTGAGCATGGCGATTTTCCTGACTCAGGATTTCCTCCCGGCGAAGCTCGCCGCCGTCTTTCGCACCATTGTCGAGTTGCTCGCAGCGATCCCCAGCGTGGTGTATGGCCTGTGGGGCATCTACGTGGTCATTCCGGCAATCCGCCCGCTGACCACCTGGTTGCACACCGAACTCAGCTGGATCCCTTTTTTCGGCACATCACTGAGTGGCCCCGGACTGCTTCCGGCAGCGCTGGTGCTGGCCATCATGATTCTGCCGACCATCGCCGCGGTGTCCCAGGACGCCCTGACCGCCGTGCCGATGAAAACCAAACAGGCCGCCTACGGCATGGGGACCACCCACTGGGAAGCGATTCTCAAGGTCATGGTGCCTTCCGCTGCCACCGGCATCTTTGGCTCGCTGGTCCTCGGCCTGGGTCGGGCGCTGGGTGAAACCATGGCCCTGGCCATGCTGGTGGGTAACGCCAACAACATTTCCCTGTCGCTGTTCGCCCCGGCCAACACCCTCGCCGCCTTGCTGGCGCTGAACTTCCCGGAAGCCGGGCCGAACGAGATCGAAGTGCTGATGTACGCCGCACTGGTCCTGATGATGATCACCCTGCTGGTGAACGTCCTAGGCTCGATGATCATGCTCTACGCCCAGCGGGGTAATAAATGATGACTGACCTCTCTTCCCCTGTCGCCGCCCTGCCGAGCCTGCAGCGCAAGTTCGAAGGCCGTGCCCTGCGCAGCCTGGTGCTGACCACGCTGGTCTGGGCCGGTGCCCTGCTGGCCAGCGTGCCGCTGATCTCCGTGCTGTACATGCTGATCACCCGTGGCGGTGCCCGCTTGAGCCTGGAAGTCTTTACCGAATTGCCTCCTACCGGCTTTGAAACCGGTGGCGGCTTCGGCAACGCGATGGCCGGCACCTTCGTAATGGTCGGTATCGCCGCCGCCATCGCCGTGCCGGTAGGCATCATGGCGGCGGTGTTCCTCGCCGAACTGGGCCCCCACAGCCGCCTGGCCAATGCCGCACGCTTCGCGGCGAAAATGCTCACCGGCCTGCCGTCGATTCTGGCGGGTGTGTTTGCCTACGCCCTGGTGGTGATGACCACTGGCACCTACTCGGCACCAGCCGGTGGCGTGGCGCTCGCCGTGCTGATGCTGCCGATCGTCGTGCTGACCGCTGAAGAGTCGATGAAGATGGTGCCCAAGATCATGAAGGACGCGGCCTACGGCATGGGCTGCACCCGCTCGCAAGTGATCTGGAAGATCGTCCTGCCAACCGGCCTGCCGGCGATCCTCACCGGCGTCATGCTCGCGGTAGCACGTGCCGCCGGCGAAACCGCCCCCCTGCTGTTTACCGCGCTGTTCAGCAACTACTGGATCTTCCACGACGGCGACCTGGCCGTGATGAATCCGACGGCATCCCTTGCCGTGCTGATTTACAACTTCTCCGGTATGCCTTTCGACAACCAGCTGGAGCTCGCCTGGGCGGCCTCGCTGGTGCTGGTAATGATCGTGCTGGTCGTGAATATCGTCAGCCGGATTTTCGGCAAGCCCAAGTATTGAGAACGGGAGCACCTGAATTTTGAACCTTTCAACTGCACAACTGAATGCTGCTCCTATCCTCACCCCGGCACCTGTGGTCATGGACTGCAAGCTGGACAAGATTTTCTACGGCAACTTCCTGGCGGTCCGTGACAGCCATGTGCCGATCGAAAAGAACAAGATCACCGGTTTCATCGGACCTTCCGGCTGCGGCAAGAGCACGGTGCTGCGCAGCCTCAATCGGATGAACGACCTGGTCAAAGGCTTCCGCTTCGAAGGCCACGTGCACTTCCTCGGCCAGGACGTCTACGGCAAGGGTGTCGACCCGGTCGTGGTGCGCCGCTACATCGGCATGGTGTTCCAGCAGCCCAACCCGTTTTCGATGAGCATTTTCGACAACGTCGCCTTCGGCCTGCGCCTGAATCGCTACAAGGGCGACCTGGGCGACCGCGTCAAGCACGCGCTGCAAGGCGCCGCACTGTGGGACGAAGTGAAGGACAAGCTCAAGGTCAGCGGCCTGTCGCTCTCCGGTGGCCAGCAACAACGCCTGTGCATCGCCCGCGCCATCGCCACCGAGCCGGAAGTGCTGCTGCTCGACGAACCCTGCTCGGCCCTCGACCCGATCGCCACCCGCCGGGTCGAAGAACTGATGGTTGAACTGAAGAAGGACTACACCATCGCCCTGGTCACCCACAACATGCAGCAGGCGATCCGGGTGGCCGACACCACGGCGTTCTTCTCGGTGGACATTTCCCAGGGCACCCGCACCGGCTACCTGGTGGAAATGGGCCCGACCACGCAGATTTTCGACAATCCGCGCGAGCAAATGACCAGCGACTACATCAGCGGCAAGTTCAGCTGATGCCAAGCCAGCGTCGTCTTGATCTGGTCGCGGTTGAACGCGCCCTGCGTGAAGTCCAGGCTCGCTTCGACGAGTTGAGCCTGCACTTCACCGAGCAGCGCGATCCCATGACCGACGAGGTGTTGGAAAATGTGATCGCAGGCTACGCCCTGGTTGACGAGTATGTGGCCCGGGGCGTTGACCTGTTCGACCTGCAGCACCTGGACCTGATGCTGGAAATCAACGCCACCGTGCTCTGCGGCAACGACCCGGCGCGTCGCCTGGAATTCGCCCAGCACCTGACGGCGACCGAAGAGCACTTCTTCAATAACGTCGAGGGTGGCATCAAGGATCTCCACACCTGGTATTGCAAGCACCACGGTGAATCAGTGTGGAAGCGCGCCGCCGGGGTCTATGTGCGCATCCTCAGCAAGCCGCAACTGTTTATCGAAGGCAACAACCGCAGCGGCTCGCTGATCGTCAGCTATCTGCTGATGCGCGACGGCCTGCCGCCGTTCGTGCTGTCGCTGGAAAACGCCGAGGGTTACTTCAACCCGTCGTCGGTGATCCGAAATTCTGCCAAACATGGAGTCAAGGCGTTGTACGAGTTGCCCAAGATCAAGAAAAAGTACGCCGCTTTCCTGGAAGATCAGGCACCTGATCCGAAGAAGTTTTTTCTGATGAACAAGCCCTTGCCGATCTCTCAGGGAGGCCGTTGATGAACGGCTATCCACTGCTCGAAAAATGCCGGTTGTCCGCCTCCCGTGGCTGGGAAGCCATGCAGCGCGCTGTCCCTGGCGCAGCGGCGAAAACCCCGCGCATCCGCATTTCGTTCGATATCGACGACACCCTGGCCTGCCAACCCGAGCACAGCGACGTCGAGCCGAACTGGCTGGCCGAGCGTCTGCACAGCTCGCTGACTGAACCGCTGCGCATCGGCACCCGCGCCCTGACCCGCGAGCTGCGTCGCCAGGGCTGCAGTATCTGGGTCTACACCTCATCGGGGCGCACGCCGTCCTACATCCGCCGCTGGTTGCTGCTGTACGGGATCCGCGTCGACGGTGTGGTCAATAGCGTGCTGCACAACGAAGCCCTGGCGGCGCGTGGTTTGTCGAACTCGCCGTCGAAGCTGCCGCCGGCCTTCGATATCGACCTGCACGTCGATGATTCCGAAGGTGTGCGCATGGAAGGCCAGGACTACGGTTTTCGTGTGGTGGTGGTCGATCCGCAGGACGAGCACTGGGCGCAGAAAGTGCTCGATGCGGTTGCCGTAGTCCAGGCACAGGTCGCACGCCAACATTCGCTGGATCACCCGTCCACCGTGGCACAAGGTCCACGTGCTGTTTACTCCTGAGTGACGTCTCGCCTGAATTTGTTGGATCATTAGCGCCGGGCCGTTTGATCGGCCGCCTATCCTTTCCAATGAACAGGCGAGTTTTCATGACATTGACAGAGGGCACCGCCCGAAATCTGTCCGACCTCTATTACTTCGCCAAGGTGGTCGAAGCCGGTGGTTTTGCTGCCGCCGGCCGCCTGCTGGGCATTCCCAAGTCGCGCCTGTCACGGCGCATTGCCGAACTCGAGGAACGCCTCGGCGCGCGCTTGCTGCAGCGCACCACCCGCCAGCTCAATCTGACCGCCGTCGGCGAGCGCTACCTGCGCCATTGCCAGGCGATGCTGCTGGAAGCCGAGATGGCCGACGAGGCGGTGGCGAGCATGACCAGCGAACCGCGCGGACGGCTGCGGGTGTCGTGCCCGGTGGGTCTGGCCCACGAATTCCTGCCGGGGGTGATCAGCAGCTTTCTGCAGCGTTTCCCCCTGGTGCAGCTGGACATGCAACTGATCAACCGTCGGGTCGATCTGGTCACCGAAGGCATAGACGTTGCCCTGCGGGTGCGCGAGCTCGGCGATGAAGATCCGTTTTTGGTGACCCGCCGCCTGCGCCAGGCACAGACAGTAATAGTCGCCGCGCCGAGCTTCGTCCGCGAACGCCAGATCAACACCCCGGACGACCTGAAACAGGTGCCGGTGCTCGGTGCCCTTGAGGCCGATCGCCTGGTACACCTGCGGATGATTGGCGAACAGGGACAGACCTGCGACCTGAGCCTGGAAGCGCGCCTGGGCATCGACGATTTCGTGGTGCGCAAGGCCTGCACCTTGGCGGGCCTGGGCTTCACCATCCTGCCGATGATGTATTGCGAGGAGGAGTTGGCCAACGGCTCACTGGTGCAGTTGTTGCCCCAGTGGTCATTGCCCGGCGGCTGGCTGCAGGCGGTCTACCCTCATCGACGGGGTGTACTGCCGGCGGTACGCGCCTGGATCGAGCATTTGGCCGAGTCGTTCAACAGCTGCGGGGATCGCCTGATATGAAGGCTGCAAGCATGACCGAGGACGCCGTGGCGCAGTTCTGCCTGGCGGTGCCGGGTGCGCGGGAAGATTACAAGTGGGGCGGCGTACGGGTGTTTTCCGTGGCTGGCAACAAGATGTTCGCCCTGCAGAATCTGCGGGGCGACTCTCTGGCGTTCAAGGTCGACAAGGACCTGTTCCTCGGCCATGTCGACCGTCCCGGCATAAGCCCGGCGCCGTATCTGGCGCGGGCCCAGTGGATCATCATGCAGCTGCCCCACCCGCTGGGCGCCGACGAGTTGCAAGGCTTGCTGCAACGTTCCCATCAACTGATGGTGAGCAAGTTGCCCAAGCGCGTGCAAATCGGTTTGTTGCTCTAGAACAGGCTGAACAATCCGGCGCCGAGGAACAACTGGTCAATCCAGAACACCTGGTGCACCAACACAATCAGCCAGAACAGCAGCTGGAACGAGACTTTGCGGGTCTTGTGCCGGAACAGCTGCTGGGCCAGCAGCGCGCCCGGCCATCCACCCGCCAGTTCCAGCGCGTGCAGGACGCTCTCCGGGGTGCGCCACTGCTCGGCGCGTGCCTTGCGTTTGTCGCTCCAGTACAGCAGGAACGCCACCACGCTCATCAGCCCGTAGGCCGCCAGCGGGATCAGCGAGCCGCCGCGCAGCCACAGCAGGGTCGAGCCGATCCCCGGCAGCGCACACAGCGCGACGAAGATCAGGCCCTTGAGCCGTGGATACTGGATCTCCAGGCTCACGGCTTGGCCGCTGCCCAGTCGATCCAGCCGAACTGCCAGGTCGCCAGGATCAGCAGGCCGAAGGCGATCCGGTACCAGGCGAACGCCGCGTAGCTGTGGCTGGCGATGAACTTGAGCAGGCCCTTGACCGCGATCATGGCGAAGATGAATGCGGTAACGAAACCGATGGCGAATACCGGCAGGTCGGAGGCCTGGAACAGGTCACGGTACTTGTAACCCGAGTACACCGCGGCACCGACCATGGTCGGCATGGCCAGGAAAAACGAAAACTCGGTGGCCGCCTTGCGTGACAAGCCAAACAACAGGCCGCCGATGATCGTCGAGCCGGAACGCGAGGTCCCCGGAATCATTGCCAGGCACTGGGTCAGACCGATTTTCAGGGCATCGGTCCAGACCATGTCATCGACGGTTTCGGCGCGCACGGTGTGCACCCGGCGTTCGGCCCACAACATGATGAACCCGCCGATCACCAGCGCAGTGGCCACGGTGATCGGGTTGAACAGGTAGTGGTGGATCAGATCGGCAAAGATCACTCCGAGCACCACTGCCGGCATAAAGGCGATCAGCAGGTTGGCGGTAAAACGCTGGGCGTTTTTCTGGGTCGGCAGGCCGACGACCACATCGAGGATCTTGCGGCGAAACTCCCAGACCACGGCGAGAATCGCCCCGAGCTGAATAATGATGTTGAATGCCATGGCGCGCTCGCCACCGAAGTCAAGCAAGTCGGCGACAATGATCTGGTGCCCGGTACTGGAAATGGGCAAAAACTCCGTCAGCCCTTCTACAACTCCAAGAATCAAAGCCTGTGCGGCCGTCCAAAGATCCATCAATCCCCCATGAAGCGATGCCCCCAGGCATGCCCCGTTAATATTTTTTGAGTGTTCACTGCGATCAGCGTAGCTGAAGGACAAGGCGCACAGAATCCACCGAAAACGGTAAAAATCCCGTGAAAAATCAACACGGGCTCAGGTTCTCCCGCGTGCGGCCGAAATCCTATCAGACATGCCCTGACAACGCTGCGCCCTTGTAGGACTTCAGTCGCATTGGCGTAGTGGCCAAAGCATGCCTGAATGCTGGCAACGCTTTATGACAAGAACAAGAAACGGGAGTGACACGGTATGAATAGCTTGCGCAGTATGTCGATCAGCCGGCGGTTGTGGCTGATCCTGGTGGTGGCTGTGCTGATGCTATTGACCCTGGGCCTGCTGATGCTCAAGCAGATTCACCAGGACCTGTACCTGGCCAAGGCCGAGAAGACTCGCCACGTGGTCCAGGCTGCCAGTGGCGTATTGGATTATTACCGTCAATTGGAACTGGCCGGCACCCTCACCCGCGAGGCCGCCCAGCAACAGGCGCTGAGCGTGGTGCGTGGCTTGCGCTACGAGCAGAACGACTATTTCTGGATCAATGACCTGACGCCGGTGATGGTCATGCACCCGACCAATCCCAAGCTCGACGGGCAGAACCTGTCGTCGATCAAGGACCCAGACGGATTTGCGCTGTTCAACGAGATGGTCGCCATCGCCAAGGCCAAGGGCGCCGGCATGGTCGACTACCGCTGGCCAAAGCCCGGGGCCAGCGAGCCGGTGCAGAAAACTTCCTACGTCAAACTCTTCGAACCCTGGGGCTGGGTCATTGGCTCGGGCGTGTACATCGATGACATGCAGGTCGAGTTCCAGAGCCAGGTGCGCCAGGCCTCGCTGGTTGGCTTGAGCATTGCCGTGCTGATGGCGCTACTGGTCATGGTGATCGCCCGCAGCATCGTTCGTCCGTTGCAGGAAACCGTCGACGCGATGGCCAATATCGCCAGCGGTGAAAGCGACCTGACACGCAGCCTCGATACCCACGGCCAGGATGAGGTCACCCAACTGGCCCGACACTTCAACGCCTTCACCGCCAAGTTGCGCGGGGTCATCGGCCAGTTGCAGCAGTCCGCCAGCGCCCTCGGGCAATCCTCCAGTGATTTGGGCGAGAACGCCGCCCAGGCCCAGGCGCGCAGCCAGCAGCAGTCGCAGCAGATGGAGTTGGTAGCGACTGCGATCAATGAGGTGACGTACGGCGTGCAGGACGTGGCGAAGAATGCCGAACACGCCGCTAGCGAAATGCGTGACGCGCAAGTCCAGGCCCGGCAAGGCCAGGTCAACATCGACGGCAGCCTGCAGCAGATCGATCAGTTGTCCTCGACCATCGACCAGGCGGTGGAGGTGATCCGCACCCTGGCCACCGAAAGCACGCAGATCGGCAGTGTGCTCGAGGTGATCCGCTCGATTGCCGAGCAGACCAACCTGCTGGCCCTGAATGCCGCAATCGAAGCGGCGCGGGCCGGCGAACAGGGGCGTGGTTTTGCCGTGGTGGCGGACGAGGTGCGCTTGTTGGCCCAGCGCACCCAGAAGTCGACCGCCGAGATCCAGGGCATGATCGAGCGTTTGCAGAACCACTCCGAGGCTGCCGTCAAAGTCATCGGCGACAGCAGCCGCGCCTCGCAACTGACCATCGAGCAAGCCGGCCTGGCCGGCGCCAGCCTCAGTGCCATCGGCCAGGCGCTGCACAACCTCAACGGCCTCAACGCCTCGATTGCCAGCGCCACCTTGCAACAGGCGCATGTGGTCGAAGACATCAACCAGAACGTCACCCAGGCGGCCGGGCTGTCCCACAGCACCGCGCTGGCGGCCGAACAATCGAGCACCGCAAGCGAACACCTGCGGGCACTGAGCGAACAGCTCAATGCCTTGCTCAAGCAGTTCCGGGTGTAACGACTGCCACCTTGAGGGCGCTAACGCCTCGCTGCCCACTCTGGGTACAATCGGCGCCCTCTTCGACTTGACCAAGGAATCTGCATGTCCGGGCTTGAACTGTTTGCCGCCACGCTCGGCGTGATCGCTGTCTGGTTGACGGTCAAGCAGAACCCCTGGTGCTGGCCCATCGGGCTGGTGATGGTGCTGCTCTACAGCTGGATTTTCTTCGAGGTCAAACTCTATTCGGACATGCTGCTGCAGGTGGTCTACGCCGGCCTGCAGCTGTACGGCTGGTGGCAGTGGACCCGCGGTGGCGCCAGTCTTCATGGCCGCGAAGTCAGCCGCCTGGGCGCTGGTACGGTGCTGCGCGATCTCGGTCTTGGCGCCCTTGGCAGCCTGCTGTTGGGCGCGGCCATGGCCCATTGGACCGATGCCGCCCAGCCGTGGCTGGACGCCGCCCTCACCGGTTTCAGCCTGGTCGCCCAGTGGTGGATGGCGCAAAAACGCGTGCAATGCTGGTCGCTGTGGATTGCCGTGGATGTGATTTTCGTCGGCCTGTTCCTCTACAAGGGCCTGTACCTGACGGCGGCGCTGTATGCAGTGTTTACTGCGCTGGCCGTCCAGGGCCTGCGTGAGTGGCGTGCCGATCCGGCGCTGCGCACATGAAGGTGCTGGTGCTCTGCGGCCCGGAATCCAGTGGCAAAAGCTGGCTGTCGGCCGAATTGCAGCAGCGCTTCCGCGGGCTGCTGGTGGGCGAATACGTGCGCCATTTCATCGAGCAGAACCCGCGCGACACCTGCCTGGCGGATATCCCGGCCATCGCTCATGGGCAACTGGCCTGGGAAGACCGCGCCCGCGCGCAGCAACCGCCACTGTTGATCCTCGACACCCACCTGCTGAGCAACATGCTCTGGAGCCAGACCCTGTTTGGCGCCTGCCCCGCCTGGATCGAGGAGCAATTGCTGGCCCGCCATTACGACCTGCACCTGGTGCTTTCCCCGCAAATGGTGGAATGGACCGACGATGGCCAGCGCTGCCAGCCTCAACTGAGTGAACGCCAGGCATTTTTCCAGGCCAGTTGCGATTGGCTGCACCGGCACCAGCGGCCGCTGCAGGTTATTGAAGGCGACTGGAGCGAAAGACGCCGTCAGGCACTGTTGTCGGTAGAGCAATTGCTCAAGTTTTAGCCCCCTAAAACAACGTCTTACCCCCATATTTCCCCTGTTTTGGGGGCTCAAGTGTCCGATCCTGAAACACTGCGCGGCGGTCTAACGGCCTGCGTGCAAGGGGTTCATCCGCTTGACACAGCAATTGTTAAGCAATTGAAACACCTTCTCTCCAACCCTTGATCCAGAGCACCGGAACACTGTTAGCCGGCTAACAGCGGTCCAGTTGCCCTCGTGCCTGTCTCACGGCTGAAACAGCTTGCGCCGGGGAAATTCGTCCAGAAATTCCAAACCATTGAATTCTCGATAAAAATAAAAAGCGGCACAGCTCCTGCTCTCTCCCTCACAACGCTGACAGGGCCAGCGGCAAATTTGAGAAGGAGAGCACAGATGGGGACTATCGAAAAAGGCACAACCCGCCTGCTGATGCTCGGATGCGCGCTCAGCTCGGTGCTCAGCCTGCCGGTGCACGCCGAAGGCAATGGGGTGATTGTGCTGCAACGCGATGTGCAACCCCGTGCCATTGGCCGCCAACCGTTCGCCAAAGACCCCTACCCGGCTACCGTCAACGCCAATCCGTCGGCACAGGTCATTCAGGCCACCAACCATGAACTCAGCGATGGTGACTTTGCCGGCGTCAGTAGCGGCACCATCAATCGCAACATCGTACCCAGCGCCAACAGCGGCGCCGGCCTCAACGTGGTGACCAACCCCAACGGCTTGCCGGGCATGCAGTCGGGCCACGGCGGCGGCAGCGGCAACGCGATCTCCGGGACCATCACGCGCACCATCAACATCGGCCTTTCACCTTTGACCAACATGGGGAAGTGAGATGAATCGGACGCTGATCTTCCTCGCCCTGCTGGGCAGCACCGCCGCCATGGCTGACTCCGGTGTAAACACGGTCAACAACGCAAACCTGGACAACTCCGGCGCCAACTACAAAGGCAACCTGATGATGAACCAGGCCGCCGGCGACCAACAGCAACAGATCAACAGCCGGGCCATTGCCATTGGCACAGAAGCCTCGGCCACCGGCAGTCTCAGTCAGAAAATCACCACGCCCGCCGATCGTTCGATGAACGCAACCAGCTCCATCGGTGGCAGCTCTTTCAGCAATGGCAACGGCGTACTGGGCGTGAACCAGTCGGCCGGAGCCAACAACCAAATGATCAATGCCATGCGGATCAGCGTCAGCGCCGCGCCGCAGAGCATTGACGACAGCGCCCTGTCGCAACAGAACGTGGCGCTGTTACCAAACTCAGGAGCAACTGGCACTTCGCAAGGCAGTCGCCAGGTCGTGACAAGCGACCAGGCCTTCACCGGCAGCCGAGGAGTGATTCAGGTGAACCAGAGTGCTGGGGTGGGGAACCGCATGGCTAACACCCTGAGCATCCGGGTCGCAGACTGACCCAAATCCCGCAGTGCAATTAGAAAGTACCAACACTTAACCAACTAATAAGCACGGAGAAACACCATGAAACCTACAACAGCTCTGAAACCACTGGTTTTCGCTCTGGCAGCGGTCATGGCAATTGCGGCTCAGGCCGATGGCGGCAAACGTCATCATCCACCATCAAAACCACAAGGTCCTACCCTGGATCAAATGCTGTCCATCACCGCCGGTGCGGGGGCATTCGTCCTTGACCAGCAGGACAGTTCGGAAAACAGCGTGCTCAACCAAGGCACCAAGAACACCGCCAAGGCTGACAACTCGCTCAATGGCTCGAACGGCAACATGGGCGCCAACGTTGCAGCAGGTAGCGGCAACCAACAAGACAACGCCGCCGCCATCGCCACCGCGGATGAATCCTTCATCTTCGGTAGCGCCATCGCCGGCACCAGCGCCACCCAAAACAACACCGATAACTCGGTCACCAACCGCTCCACCCAAAACGTCGCTTCGCTCAACAACGCCGGCAACAACGGTTCGGGCAACATCGGCATCAACGTGGCGGCTGGCGACTTCAACCAACAGAAAAACAACCTCGCCATCGCCGTATCGGGCGGCCGCGTAGCCGTCGCCGGCGCCGCAGCAGCCCAGACCTCCACCGGCCTGAACGTCGACAACAAAGCAGATCGCGTGAACAAAGTGGTTGACCTCAAAGGCAGCTTCAAAGCCAGCGGCAGCTACAAAGGCACCGGCTATGGCACCATCGAAGGCGACAAAAAAGGTCATGATGACCGTGGCTACGGTGGCGGTAAGGACAAAGATCAGAAGTTCACCTTCAAGGAACAAGGCAGTGTTGAACTGGCTGGCTACTGGACCCAGCAAGTGCTGACCAAAGATGGCTGGAAAAACCCAGTGGTGAACAATGCATCGATGACCAACTCGATGAATGGCTTCTCGGGTAACGGTGGTGCCAACGTCGCAGCCGGCGTGGGTAACCAACAAAGCAACTCGCTGTCCATCGCTGCAGGTTGCGAAGCTTGCCGAGGCGGCAACGCGTTCTGATTGCAACGACCCTGAAAGCCCCGGCAACGGGGCTTTTCTTCTGACCCCACAAGGCGTGAAGACCATGCGAGTTGCTGCCCTCTCCCTCCTGCTTTGCCTGTCTGGCCTGACTCAGGCCGCACAGATGCCCGTGGCCGCCCTACCCGGCGGTGTCATGGTCTACAAGGAAGTGCAAAGCCTGCGTGAGCGCAAGTTTGCCGACCTGGTCGAACAGAAAACCGACTTCAGCTGCGGTGCTGCCACTCTGGCAACCATCCTGCGCCAGGCCTATTGGCTGGATGTCGATGAAGAGCACATCATCAAAGGCATGCTGGTCAACGCTGACCAGGACCTGGTGCGTACCCAGGGTTTTTCCATGCTCGACATGAAGCGCTACATCGAAAGCATCGGTATGCGTGCCCGGGGCTATCGCATCCCGGCGGAGAAGCTTGAATCGGTGTCGATTCCGGTGGTGGTCCTGATGGATGTTCGCGGCTACAAGCACTTCGTGGTGCTGCAGCGGGCCGATAAAGACTGGGTGTACATCGGTGATCCGGTCCTGGGCCATAAACGCTACTCCCACGATGACTTTGTGAAAGGTTGGAACGGCATTGTGTTTGCCATCATCGGCCCCGGCTACGACAAGGCCAACGCCTTGCTCGATCCACCGGCTCCGCTGACTGCCAAGAACAAGCTGGATAACTTCAACCCGGTCAAAGATGCCGAGCTGATGGATTTCGGGTTTATTCAGAGCGATTTCTTCTAGGCGCTCACAAAAACAAAGGAGCAGTTGGACGCTCCAGGAGCCGAAGATGAAAACTTCACATTGGGTGGTCGCCGCATGCTTGGCTGCGAGTTTGCCGTCGCTTGCCCACGCAGGTTTCAAGCCCATCGAGATCAAGGACTCGGAACTCTCCGAGTTGCGCGGTCGCTACGTCATGCCAGGACGGATCATCAGCTTCGGCGTGGTCATGAGCAGCACCTGGCGCAATGCCAGCGGTGACATCATCGGGGCGTCGACCTCGATGCAGATTCAGTCTTCCACGGTCAAACCACAGTTTTATGTGTCAACCGTGAATGAGCCGGGCTCAGGCGGTAAAGGCCATTCCCAATCCCAGGGCACCGGCAACATCTACGGTGGCGCAGCCCTGAGCACCAGCCAGGGCGTAACGCAAAGCGTGCGCGCCGCCGGCGACGGCAACACCGCCTACAACAATGTGGCGATTGACGTGAAAGAAGCGTCCAGCGCCCCCGCACAACTCGCTCCACCTCCTGGCAGCCAGGTGTTGACCGCTGGTAACACCATCAATGCCAGCAACGCCGCCGGTTCCATTGCCATTTCGGCCAACAGTGGCGGTATCCAGATGGCCATCGCGGCCAACAATAACCAGGGCAGCGCCCTGCAACAGGTCGCCCAGGGTGGCTTGCTGCAGAACACTCGCCTGCTGGGCGACAGCAATATGGTGAACAACCTGACTCAGCTCAACGTGGTACTCAATAACAATGGCCCAAGCCCTGGCGCTTTGGATTGCAACCTGAGCCAACTCAAAGGCCTACGCAATATGGGATATTGAACTACGCTGACTTTCGACCATTGGGCTCAAAGGGACGGCTTGATTCATGTATCGATCGGTGTCACTTCGCACGGTTGTATGTCTGAGTACTCTACTTCCCGCGGCACTGGTGCAGGCAGCGCCCGATCCGGCAGTAGAGGCCCTAAAACAAGAACTTCTGGAGCTCAAGCAACGCTACGAAGTACAGCAAAAGGCCCTGGCGGTGTTGGAACAACGGGTCCGCCAGGTTGAAGAGCAACCCGCCGAACCACCACCAAAGCGTCTTGCCAAATCACCTGCCGACATGCGCGGCAACACCCAGGTTGCGGGAACTGGGGCAGCAGCGGCATCGGGGGGTGCAGCAGGGGGCGCCGGGGCTACGGGCAGCTCCTACGGCCAATCGCTGTCAGATGACAGCCAACCGGCACAGAGCGTTTCCAACCTGTATGACGAGGCCAGCGGCTTCTTCGGTGGCGGCAAGTTCAGCGTCGAGACCGGCGTGACCTATGCCCGCTACGACACCCGCACGCTGATTCTCAACGGTTTCCTGGCCCTGGATTCGATCTTCCTCGGCAACATCAACCTCGACCGGATCAAGGCCGACAACTGGACCTTCGACATCACCGGCCGCTACAACCTGAACAATCGCTGGCAGTTCGACCTCAACGTGCCCATTGTCTATCGCGAATCGACCTACCAGTCCGGCGGCGCATCCGGTGGCGCGGCGAACGTGACGTCCGAGGAAACCGTTACCCAGGATCCGACCATTGGCGACGTCAACTTCGGTGTTGCCTACAAGTTCCTCGACGAGTCGGTCAACTCTCCGGACGCGGTGTTCACCCTGCGCGTCAAGGCGCCAACCGGCAAGGAGCCCTTCGGCATCAAGCTGCGTCAGGTCGACAGCAACAACAACCTGTTCGTCCCGGATGACCTGCCTACCGGTAACGGTGTCTGGTCGATCACCCCGGGCGTTTCGCTGGTCAAGACCTTCGACCCGGCGGTGCTGTTCGGCTCCCTGTCCTACACCCACAACCTGGAAGAATCGTTTGACGACATCAGCTCCACGGTCAACGTCGATACTCCGGGCAAAGTTCGCCTGGGCGACAGCTTCCAGATCGGCGCCGGTATCGCCTTTGCCCTGAACGAAAAAATGAGTATGTCGTTCTCGGTCTCCGACCTGGTGCAACGCAAGAGCAAGCTCAAGGCCGATGGCGGCGACTGGCAGTCGGTTACCTCGAGCGATGCCAACGCCGGCTACTTCAACGTTGGCATGACGGTGGCCGCCAGCGACAACCTGACCATCGTGCCCAACCTGTCGATCGGTCTGACGGACGACGCCCCGGATTTCACCTTCAGCCTGAAATTCCCGTACTACTTCTGACCCGCAACACAGCAAAAGGCCCGCTGCGATCCTCTCGCAGCGGGCCTTTCACTTTACCGCGCCCTAGCGGATCTGGTGCTTGTGCAGCAATCGGTAGAACGTTGGCCGGGACACCCCGAGCACCCGGGCGGCAACGCTGAGGTTGTCGCTGTGGCGGTTCAATACGTCGCACAGTGCCTGGCGTTCGGCGCGGGTCTTGTAGTCTTCGAGGGTGCCCATGGGCGCCGCCACTGCCTGCTGGCTGAGCAAGCCCAGGTCTCGCGCCTCGATTTGCCGCCCCTCGGCCAGCACCAGGCCACGTCGCACCCGGTTGGCCAGTTCACGAACGTTGCCCGGCCAGTCATGCTTGCCCATGGCTACCAGCGCATCTTCGCTGAAACTGCGCGGTCGGCGTCCGGTTTCCAGGCTGTAGAAGTGGGAAAAGTGGCTGGCGAGCATCGCCAGGTCACCGTGACGCTCACGCAGGGGGGCGGTCACCACCTGCAGCACATTGAGCCGGTAATACAGGTCTTCGCGAAAACGTTTGACGGTAATGGCCGCCTCAAGGTCGACGTGGGTCGCGGCCAGCACCCGTACATCTACCGGGATTGGCTGACTGCCACCCACGCGCTCGATGTGTTTTTCCTGGAGAAAACGCAGCAAGTTGGCTTGCAGTTCCAACGGCAGGTCGCCGATTTCATCGAGAAACAGCGTGCCACCGTTGGCCGCCTCGATCCGCCCGACCTTGCGTTGATGGGCGCCGGTAAACGCGCCCTTCTCGTGGCCGAACAGCTCGGACTGGATCAAATGCTCCGGGATCGCCCCGCAGTTGATCGCAACAAAGGGTTTGCTGTGGCGCTGCGACTGGCGATGCAACGTCCGGGCGACCAGCTCTTTGCCGGTGCCGCTTTCGCCGCGGATCAGCACCGGGGACTCGGTGGGCGCCAGTTTGCTAAGCAACTTGCGCAGTTCGCGAATCGGTTTGCTGTCACCCAGCAGTTCGTGTTCCGGCTGGTCGACATGAATGGTGCCCTGGCCACGCAGGCGCGCCATGCCGAAGGCTCGGCCCAAGGTGACCTGGACCCGGGAGACGTCGAAGGGCAAGGTGTGAAAATCGAAGAACCACTCGCAGACAAAGTCGCCGACGTTCTGCAGGCGCAGTACGTCGGGGCTGAGCACCGCGATCCATTCGGTGCCGCTGCGGCTGATCAGGTCCTTGACCGCCTCGGGACGCTCGAGGTGAAACGGCTGCAGGCGCAGCAAACCGACATCGCAGCTGCGATCGCCGGCATTTTCCAGGCTGCAGCTGTCGACATCCCAGCCAATGGCGCGCAAGCCAGGCAGCAACTGATGGCAATCCTCGCAGGGATCGACCACCAGTAGACGGCGCGTTGCAGGCGTTTCAATCATGACTGTTCCTTGGCGCCAAAAGTCGGAAAAGTTATTAGAAACAGTCGTTTGGCAGACCTGGGTGTAACATTAGCAAGAACTTGACACTGGCTTGTATCGTTTAACTATAAGGTTAATGAACATTCAGTTATAAGCAGTTCTTTGTAGGAGCGAGCTTGCTCGCGAAGGACGTCAACGATAACTCGGTCGAGAGGAATGTACGCTGCGCCCTCAGGTTCTTCGCGAGCAAGCTCGCTCCTACATAGGAAGAAACAAACCTTTCACCAAGCTTTCAAATTAGCCGCTATTGAGGTGCCATCGAAAGAAAGTTGAAATTTATTCGGAATATGTGTGACCCGCCCCCCTGTTGCGCGCATCAGTACAAGTAACCAGCCGCACGGTAAGCCCAACCGCCGGCGCATCATCTGACTTGATTGGGCACTTGAGAGAGAAGACCCCATGAACGCGCCGCTCCGTTTCAACGAAGCTCTTTTGATCGCCAATCACGCATTCACTCCCCTGCAATGTGTGGCTTGGACACCTCAAAATGGCACCGACGAATTGAGCCTGACCGTGATCGACCGTACCAGTACGCCTCTCGTCAAAAAACGGTTGTCCAGCCTCAACATTGATGCGGATCAGTTTGAACTACTGATTAAAGAAGCGCGCAGTGAACTTGAAAAACAAGGTCATCAATTGCAAGGCTGGTCCATGCCGCACTAAGTAAAACAGCGGATCACTGCTCAGTGATCCGCTGTTTTTAATTGCCAGTCAACAACAAATCGCAGTTACCACCCCCGCCTTGCAACTTCGGGTTACAAAGACACTGTTCTGGCACATAACGCCGCACCGCCTGTAATTTCTGACAGTTGTGCAATATTCGAATCAGCGCTTGAATGATTCCTTCGTGTAGCCACCTCCTCGGTACTGGATCTGGTCGACTCGCAAGGAGAAGCGTCATGTCCGTCCATTTCATCAATCACGCAGTTGCCGTCTGTGCCCCGCTCGAAGCCGCGGGGCAACTCGACAGCCAGTTTGGCCGCGATGGCAAAGCCTGGCTCGAGTTTGCGGACAGCCTGTGGAGCATGGCCAATGATGTTGCCGTCGACCGGCAAGGCCGGTTGTTGGTCGCGGCCAAGGTGGCGGGCGAACGGGGCTGCCAATTTGGCCTGATGCGCCTGCACCAGGACGGCTCGACCGACCTGAGCTTCGGCACCCATGGCCAGGTGGTCGGTCAGTTCGAAAACGGCCGCGAATCCACCGCTGGCAAAATCCACCTGCTGCCCGACGGCCGCATCCTGCTCTGCGGCCTGATGTACGAAGACCCACAGCACACCCTGCCCGCCCTCGCCCTCTTCGATCAACAGGGCCGGCTGGACCCCGCGTTCGGCACTGCCGGCGTGCAGGTGGTGCGCCTGCCCGGCAACCTGTCCCAGGGTGCGCGTGATCCGTGGCTGCCGCCCGGCGTGCCAGGGGCCGAGGCCTGCGACGTGCAGGTCCAGGCCGACGGCCGTATCCTGTTGCTGGCCAACCATCAGTACCAATTCTCCGATCATGTCGGCATCGTCATCCGCCTGACCGCAACGGGTGAACTGGACAACGCTTTCAATGGCCGTGGCTTTGCCATGGTCCGCCACCTGCTGTTGAATACCTGGCTGTCCAGCCTGCTGATCCAGAAAGACGGGGCGATTGTGGTCGCCGGCGCCATCGACTTTCCCCAGGAAGGCCTGTTGGCGCGATTCGACAAGGACGGACAGCTGGATGCCAGCTTTGCCGAGCATGGCTTCCTGAGTTTCCGCGTCGACGGGCGCAGCGCCCATGTCAGTCGGGTGATTGAACAGACCAACGGACAGTTACTGTGTGTGGGCAGCAGCCGCGACCCGATGCACAGCCTGACGTTCAGCGTGCGCAGCGACGGCCGACCGGATCATCGTTGCAACGCCGGTCACCCGCTGCTGACGAACATCGGCCAGAGCCCCAGCCAGTGGACTGCCGCCTGTGGTTGCAGCGATGGCAGTGTATGGACGGTGGGCGCCACTATCGGTGGCATCGACGCCGATTTCATTGTCGCCCGCCACCTGCCGGACGGCCGTCCGGACCAGGCGTTCGCCGACGGCAATGGCTGGGTACGCACGCGCCTCGGGCGCAGCCTCGACACCGCGACGGCAGTGGTCCTGCAGGATGATCAGCGCGTGGTAGTCGCCGGCTATTCACTGGACGGCCACTATCGCGCGGTGCTGGTGCGTTACCTGACCTGATATTTGCTGACTCATGATCAACAATAAAACTCAATAACTTGATCTTCCCCGAGTGTTACGGCAAGTTGCGCGCTTCTTAAACAAAGGAGTCGCCGATGTCCGGTTCAATGGCCCAGGCGTTTGCAGATAATTTCCTCGGGCATTCACCGCGCTGGTACAAGGCGAGCATTCTCGCTTTTCTCATTCTCAACCCGCTGGTGCTATTGACGGCAGGCCCGGTCGCCGCTGGCTGGCTGTTGGTGGCCGAGTTCATCTACACCCTGGCGATGGCGCTCAAATGCTATCCGTTGCTACCCGGCGGGCTGTTGATCGTCGAGGCCCTGTTGCTCGGCATGACCACGCCCCAGGCGCTGTACGACGAGTTGCAACACAACTTCCCGGTGATCCTGCTGCTGATGTTCATGGTCGCGGGGATCTACTTCATGAAGGACCTGCTGCTGTTCCTGTTCTCCCGCCTGCTGCTGGGAGTGCGCTCCAAGGCCATGCTGGCGTTGATGTTCTGCTTCCTTTCGGCGTTTCTTTCAGCATTCCTCGATGCGTTGACGGTGACGGCGGTGATCATCAGTGCCGCCGTCGGTTTCTACTCGGTTTATCACCGCGTGGCCTCGGGCAATGATCCACGCCAGGACAGCGAGTTCAGCGACGACCAGAACCTGCCGCCACTGCACCATGGCGACCTGGAACAGTTCCGCGCCTTCCTGCGCAGCCTGTTGATGCACGGCGCCGTCGGCACTGCCCTGGGCGGCGTCTGCACCCTGGTGGGCGAGCCGCAGAACCTGCTGATCGGGCATGAGATGGGCTGGCACTTTGCGGAATTTTTCATCAAGGTCGCGCCCGTTTCCCTGCCGGTGCTGGCGGCGGGCCTGGTGACCTGCGTGCTGTTGGAGAAAGTGCGCTGGTTCGGCTACGGCACCCTGCTGCCGGACAACGTGCGCGCCGTGCTCGCGGCCTATGCCGCCCAGGACAACGCCGAACGCACCTCACGTCAACGCGCGGCGCTGCTGGTGCAAGGTGCTGCCGCGCTGATCCTGATTGCCGGCCTGGCCTTGCACGTGGCCGAAGTCGGCCTGATCGGGCTGATGGTCATCGTGCTGATCACCAGCTTTACCGGGATCACCGACGAACACCGGATTGGCAGCGCGTTCAAGGACGCCATGCCCTTCACCGCGTTGCTGGTGACTTTCTTCGCCGTGGTCGCGGTGATTCATGACCAGCAACTGTTCCGGCCGCTGATCCAGTGGGTGCTGGCGCTGCCGGCAGACCAGCAGCCCGGCATGCTGTTCATCGCCAACGGCCTGCTTTCGGCCATCAGCGACAACGTGTTCGTCGCGACTATCTACATCACCGAGGTCAAGCAGGCGTTTGCGTCCGGAAGCATGAGCCGCGAACATTTCGAGACCCTGGCGATCGCCATCAACACCGGCACCAACCTGCCCAGCGTGGCAACGCCCAATGGCCAGGCGGCATTCCTGTTCCTGCTGACCTCGGCGATTGCCCCGCTGATCCGCCTGTCGTACGGGCGCATGGTGTGGATGGCCCTGCCCTACACCTGCGTGATGGGCGTACTGGGCTGGTACGCGGTGAGTTACTGGTTGTAAACGACAATCCCCGGCGTTCGCGCCGGGGTTTGTGGGGTTCAGCCGAGGCGATGCCAGCTTCGACCGTCGCGGGTCAGCAGTTCATCGGCGGCGCTCGGGCCGTCTTCGCCGGCGGCATAGGCCTGCACACTGGCGTCCTGCTGCCAGGCATCGAGGAACGGCTGCACCGCACGCCAGCCGTTTTCGATATTGTCGGCGCGCTGGAACAGGGTCTGATCGCCGGTCAGGCAGTCGTAGATCAGCGTTTCGTAGCCCGTTGAGGGCTGCATCTCGAAGAAATCCTTGTAGGCAAAGCCCAGTTCGATGTTGGCCATGTCCAGGGCTTGTCCCGGGCGCTTGGCCAGCAGGTCGAACCACATGCCTTCATTGGGTTGAATCTGAATTCTCAGGTAAGTCGGTTGCAACTCGTCGACTTCGGTGTCGCGAAACTGCGCATAGGGCGCAGGTTTGAAGCAGATGGCGATTTCGGTGTCGCGCACGCTCATGCGCTTGCCGGTACGCAGATAGAACGGCACCCCGACCCAGCGCCAGTTGTCGATCATCACTTTCAAGGCGACGAAGGTTTCGGTGCTGCTGTCAGCCGCCACCTTCGGTTCTTCGCGATAACCGTCCACCGGCTTGCCGGCAATTGCACCGGCGGTGTACTGGCCGCGCACCGAGTTGGCCCGCGCTTCTTCGACCGACCAGGGACGAATCGCCCCGACCACCTTGGCCTTTTCACCCCGTACCGCATCGGCGCCAAAAGCCGCGGGCGGCTCCATGGCGACCATCGCCAGTAACTGGAACAAGTGATTGGGCACCATGTCCCGCAGCGCGCCGGTGTGTTCGTAGAAGTTGCCCCGGGTTTCCACGCCAACGGTTTCGGCAGCGGTAATCTGCACGTGGTCGATGTAGTGGTTGTTCCAGAACGCTTCGAACAGGCTGTTGGAGAACCGGCTGACAAGGATGTTCTGCACGGTTTCCTTGCCCAGGTAATGGTCGATCCGGTAGATCTGCTTTTCCGTCATGACCTTGAGCAGGCAAGCGTTCAAGGCCTCGGCGGTGTGCAGGTCAGAACCGAAGGGTTTCTCGATCACCACCCGACGGAAGGCCTCAGGGCCCTCCTCCAACAAACCATTGGCGCCGAGCCGGCGCACCACTTCACTGAAGAAGCGCGGCGCCGTCGCCAGGTAGAACACGGCGTTGCCGGTGCCGCTGGCGGCGATTTTCGCCGCCAGCGCCTGGTAGGTGCTGTCGTCGAGAAAATCGCCCTGCACATAGCTGATGCCCTTGGCCAACTTGGCCCAGAGCACCGGATCCAGCGAGTCATGGCCGTTGCCGACCTTGTTCGCCGCCTCGGTGCGGATGAACGCTTCGAGCTTGTCGGCGAATTCACCATCGGTGCTGGCGTTGTGGTCAACGCCAATGATCCGCAAGCCGTCCCCCAGCAACCCGTCACGACTCAGGTTGTACAGCGCCGGCATCAGCAGGCGCTTGACCAGGTCGCCATGAGCACCGAACAGAAACAGCGTGGTCGGTGGGGCGGGTTGTACCTTGGACTTCTTGCGGATCACGGTCATTTTTTCGGAGTCTCGACGTGGCCGCCAAAGCCGAAGCGCATGGCCGACAGGATCTTGTCACCGTAGGCGCCCTGCTGGCGCGAGCGGTAGCGGGAGAACAGCGAGCTGGACAATACCGGCACCGGCACCGCCTGCTCCATGGCGGCTTCGATGGTCCAGCGACCTTCACCGCTGTCGGCCACGGAGCCGGAGAAACCGTCGAGCTTCGGATCGCTGGCCAGGGCATCGGCGGTCAGGTCGAGCAACCACGAGGAGACCACGCTGCCACGACGCCACACTTCGGCGATGTCGGCGACGTTCAGGTCGAAGCGCTGGTCTTCCGGGAGGATTTCCGACGACTTGGTCTTGAGAATGTCGAAGCCTTCGGCGAAGGCCTGCATCATCCCGTATTCGATACCGTTGTGGATCATCTTGACGAAGTGCCCGGCACCGGCTGGGCCGGCGTGGATGTAACCGCGTTCGGCGCGGTCGTCATTCGACACCCGGTCCTTGGTCCGCGGGATGTCACCCATGCCCGGGGCCAGTGCAGCGAACAACGGGTCCAGGCGGGTAACCTGCTCGGCATCGCCGCCGATCATCATGCAGTAGCCGCGCTCCAGGCCCCAGACGCCGCCGGAAGTGCCGACGTCGATGTACTTCAGGCCTTTTTCGGCGAGGGTTTTCGCCCGGCGGATATCGTCTTTGTAGAAAGTGTTGCCGCCGTCGATGATCACGTCACCGGCGTCCAGCAGCTCGCTCAGGGCGTCGATGGTGTCTTCAGTCGGTGCGCCGGCGGGCAGCATCACCCAGACCGCGCGTGGCGGCTCGAGGGCGGCGACCAGTGCCGGAAGGTCGGCAACGCCGGTGGCGCCTTCCTTGCCCAGGGTGTCAACGAACGCGGTGTTGCGGTCATAGACCACAGTGCTATGCCCGTTGAGCATCAGGCGCCGTGCAATGTTGCCGCCCATGCGGCCCAGTCCAATGATCCCCAATTGCATGTGCTGATGCTCCTTACTGCGAATAAATGTGTGTCAAAAGGTCAATAGCGCCCCGGACTCAGTCAAGCTTAGTCCAGAGCGCTGCAACATAGTTTCCGGGCATTTTGCCTGAACTACAGGGATAACGTCGCAAACGATGAAGAAGACACAAGGACACCGGAAAATAAAAAAGTTCCATTGCCTGGCAAAAGAAATCAGAATTGGCGCCGAAAGTGCTCTCGAACGCGGTTTTCCGTGCTCGACCACCGGGTCAGACAGCGAGGTAAACAATGGCCACCGTCGTCAACGCACTGCCGCCACAAACCCTGTACGTCACCATCCGTCGTGACGAACTGGCGCAACTCAAGGCCGACCGCGAGCGCCTGCTCAAGGAAGTCGCGCAACTGCGCCAGCAGCTGCAGGCTGATGGCGTACAGCCGGTATGCGCCCTGGGCTGAACCACACTGCCGGTCGCTTGCTCCCCTGTCAGGCGTCCGGTGGCAGCACATCAAAGAAGTGCTGCTGGGCGAACGCCATCTTCATACCCCCCGGATACACCACCGTTGCCCCATATTGATCGGGATGCAGCACCTGATCTCGCACGGTGACGAAGCGCAGGCGCGCCAGTTTCAGGTGGCCGGTGGTCAAGCGCTGGGTGGCTCGCGCGCTGCCGTGGAAATGCGCGTACCACAGCACCTTGCGCGAGCCGCGACTGCCATTGTCGAAAATTTCGTACTCCAGCAGGAAGTCCGCCTGGGTGGAGGTTGATTTGTCGGTCCAGAGCGGATTTTCGATCCGCACTTCCCGCTCGCCCAGCAGGTATTCGAAGCTTCCGGCGTTGGGTGGCAGTTGTTTGGTCAGTTCGATGCGCAGTTTGCGCCCTTCTCGGGTCAAGGTTTTGCCGGCATTGCCGAGGTCCTGGTAGACCTTGACCGCGTTGCCGCGCTCCGCGCCTTTCAGCGCCTGCATGGCCGAGTTGACCTGCTGCGCCAGGTCGGTGAATTTTTTCGCCTGGGATAAAAAGCGGTCCTCGAGGCTGGCGGGCTCACGATAACGAGAGGCGTCTTTCTTGTAGTTGGCGATCAGCAACGGCAGCTCTTCCAGCATCTTTTCAGCCTTGCCCAGCAGCAACTGCATGCCCGGTGCCGGCGTTGTGGGCAGTACAGGTTCGGCAGTTGCCTGCTGGCGCTGGCGGTAGATGTCCTGATCCTTGTCCTTGTAGAAGATGATTGGCTGCTCGGTAGCCCCGTCCTGGACCACGACTGTTTCTTCCGGCTCGCTGTCACTGCTCGATTGCACATCGCCGACGCGAAAACCCTCCGCGGTCTTGATCAAGCGTTCATTGGGGCGGCGGATGCGCTTGCGGGTCTTTTTCGCCGGCTGTGCCACCGCCGCCGGCTCTTCCTGGTCGCCGGAGGTGTGCTGGATGTCTTCACTGATCGACTCGCCGAGTTCGGCTTCGGCAATGGCACGCATCCGCGCCAGGGCTTCAAGGAATTTTTCCAGGAACACCTGCGCCACGTAGCTGGGACGATCGCCCACCTTGCGCAGATTGGCCGCCATCAGTTGTGCGTCGTTGTAGACGTTGATCGCGTCCTGGAGCAATTCGACTCGCTCCCCGGCGTCAAAACCCTGGGTCGCGCGTACACGCAGCACGCCATCAGTGACCGCCCCCAGGCGCGCCTTGCCCAGGCCTTCGAGGCCGGCGACTTCCGCCAGGCTGGGCACCAGCGCCGCGTCGCCGGCCAGGGCGCCGCGCAAGCACATCAACTCGTGGAGGATCAGCCAGTCGGTGGTTTTTTCCCGCTCGTCGAGAATCGCCTTGATCCTCTGGGTTTCCGGCGACAGATGGCCGGTTCGTTGCAGCAGGCCCTTGCGCGTGCTGCGATCGAGTGCTTCCAGGTCGCTCATGCTCTGTTCCAGCAGGCCACTGATACGAATGCGCTCGGGAAAGGCATTGATCACCCGCTTGCGGGCTTCGAGCAACACGCTGTAGGGCACATCGGTAATCACCGTGCGCTGTTCGAACGCCAGGGGAAACAAACTACGCACCGACAAGCCCAATTCCCACCAGACCGCCGAGACCTTGATCAGGTTCTCATCGATCGCGCCGTAGCAGGCGACCAACTGCTGGAGGTTTTCCAGGATCGCCTCACGCTGATAGTCCGGGTCCTTGGCCAACAGGTTGGCAATTTCCTCCCCTAGCCGGCTCTGGTCGAGATAACCGTTGATGTAGACCCTGGCCTTCTTCTTGTAATCAATATCGATGGCATGCAGTTTTTTGCGCATCACCACCCGCTCCTCCAGCAGTCGCTGTTGCTCGCTGCCGGTGGCGGCCTCGATGGCCTCGGTCTGCCGGGCGATTTCATTGGCCAGCAACTGGCCCTTGCGGTGCGCCGCCTGACCGATTTCCAGGGCCTGGGCAATGCTGGCCTGGATCTCCGGCTGGCGCGCCTGGAGCTTTCTGACCTTCAGTGCGATCTCGGCACGCCGTGCCCGCAGCGCCGAGTCGGCAAACACATCCGACAGGTAGCGACTCATCCCCGGCCCGCCGCCACGCACGCGCATTTCTGGCGCGATCTCCCAGCGCCCCTGCCCCAGGTGGCTGAGTTGCAGGCCGTCGATTCGCTGCCCGAGATGATCGAGGACAACCACATTGCCGTTCTCCGCCGGCTCGACATTGGCCCAGCCATAACCCCGCAGGCGCGCCGGCACCTGCACATACCAGCGACCATCAACCACCACCACGCCTTGTGGGGCAGCCGTAGTGACGACCGCGCCGCGCCCCGCCTGGGTGGTGTTCAGAAAGCGCTCGAGCAACTGGCGCGAGTCGGCGCTGACCGGGGTGCTGAAGTCCAGCACGCTGTCGCGGATGGCACTGGCCGCGCCTGGCCCGATCGGGCTCTTGATCGACGCGCTGAGCGGCACCACGCCCGGGCGCGCAACCGTCGAATGGTGCTCGAAGGCCTTGACCGAGGCGCCCGTACTTGGCGCCAGACGGTGCACCAGTACCGCAACCGCCAGATTGATCAGCAGGTTGTACAGCAAGTCCCTGGCCGGTTCGGCGTCCCCCGTGGCCAGCGGCTCAAGGGCTTGCAGCACCGAGGTCTCGAGGGTCAACAGCCAGCCGACGGCGGCAATCGGCCCGCTGACAAAAGGCAGTACCGCGTTGAGCAGGCCATTGAAAATCCCTTCGCCCAGCTGTTGCAGGGTGCTCCAGCGATGCTCGGCGTTGGAGACGGTCTGTTCATCCGCCAACTGCGCCAGCACCTCGGCATTGGCCGTATACAAATGGCCGGTGATATCGCCCTCGAGGGCCGTCAGGGCGAATCTGGCGGGGTGTGAGGCCAGTAATTCGGTGCCGAACAGCACGCCAACGGGATGGGGTTCGACAAAGCCGCCATTGCCGAACATTCGCCGGCCCTCGGGGGTCATCCAGTCAAGGATGCTCTTTTGCACCGATATACCCTGCTCACGGGTGCCGCGCGCCTTGTCGCCGACAATCTCGGCCATCAGCGCCTGCAGCGAGGCAAACTCGATCAGCGGTTCCGGGTACAGCGGTCGGTACAGGACATGGGGGCCGGTGCTCGCGTCATCGGGCCCGAACACGAACATGTTGCTCACCGGGTGACGGTCGTTCGACACATCGGCCTCGAACGCCAGTGATCGGGCGACCATTGCCTGGCCGCTGACCCGGCTGGCTTGCGGATCCTGCTCCAATGCAGCGGCGACGCAACGATAGCCGGCATCGCTGAAGCCTGATTGTTCGCGAATGCAGTTCTCCAGGGCGAGCATCGGCAACTGGATACGCAGTTGCCCGGCGAACAGGCTTTGCCGCGCGGTCCGTTCAATCGGATCATCCAGCAGCCGGCGCTGGATTTCTGCCGGGTAGGCCTTACCGATATCGGCCGCGCTGATCAAGGCCCTGACCGTGTCGAGATTCATCCACGCCGGGGCTGGGGAGCCGTCGCGGCGCTTGAACTCGGACGCGAGGAACGGCACGCCGGCCAGGTTGCTCAGGGCACGCTGGGTCAGGCTGCGGGTCTCGGCCACCAGGCGACCGGTGGCCGGTCCGACAATCACCAGCAGACCGTCTTCGTTGCGGTGCTGGGTGATGTCGATCAGGTCAGGGTCGACCACTTCGCCATACACCGCCATATGCGCTTGCAAGGTGTCCCGGGCAAACTGCTCGGCCCCTGGAATATCGTGGTTATAGGCTTGGCCTTTGCTCGCCTGCTGCAGCGCCCCCAGGCGAAACAGGTAGCGGCTGTAGGCCTGGGCCTGGCTCGGGCTGGCGTCGATCAGCCAGTCCGGCAACTGGCCGCTGACCTCGCTGTACAGCCTTTGCTCGTACACCCCGGGATTCTGCTTGAGCAGATGGGGCGCCAGATCGGTCAGCCTGGCGAAACGCTCTTCGAGGACGCCCAGATCCTGGCCTACGAAGCTGCCGAAGAAATTCAGCCCCTCCAGTTGATTGTTCAGCAGCGCCTGGACCTGGGTGACGAACACATCCCCATAGGACTCGTAAGGCTGCAGTCTCAGGGCGTCGATTTCGCGCCGGCGCCCCCATTTGTCGGCCTCGGCATCGGCAAACGCCTGCAGGCTGTCGTAAGCCTCGATCACGCCACTGGCGCTGATCGCCAGCACCACCTCTCTTGGCCCAACGGTGCGCACCGCCAGCAGATCGACGGCCAGGTGAGCGCTGTGGTTGCGCCCGGTGCGGGTGTGCAAGTCCATCAGAAACACTCGGGTGCAGTCAGTGCCGTACAGCTTGAGCCGGTCCTCCTTGACCGGGCAGTGCAGCACTTGCAGCACGGTGTCGGCCTGGGCTGCATCGAGAAACTCAGCGCTGGCCAAAGGCCCCATGCTCACCAGCACGGCGCTCCTGAGCACATCGCTGAGCCATTGCCAGCGCGGGCTGCCGTCGACTGTGGGTTCGTTCCAGTAGTCGGTCAGCGACTCTTGCATGGCGGCCATCATCACATCGGGCAGGCGGCGCAGCAGGTCTTCGACCTCGCGCATTGACAAGGCAATGCGGCGGTTTTGCCCGTCGCTCAGGTAATGCTCGGAGGTGAACAGCAGGTCGGCACTGGCGGTCATCGCCTGCAGCATGATTTCGAACAGCGGCCTGGTGCTGTAGCCGTCAATCCGTGGGGCTGCAACGGCGGTGTCAGCGACCCAGTTCGGCGAGTTGAGTGAAGTCGTGAGTACATCGATGTTCAGGCCGGGGTAGCGGTTGTCGAGCGCCCGGCTGAACTGTTTCAGGGCCACGCTGGCCAGGATCGGTCGGTCGCTGAACTCGGCCTGGACGGCCTGGGCCAGGGTGTCGGAATAGTCCGGGGGGGATAGGTCTGTGGTGGTCATCGCAACGTCCTGTTGGCATGGCAGGCGCCCTCGCCTGCACTGCCTCGATGGAATGCCAATCAGCGGCCGGCTGTGCGGTAGTCCTTTATCCCCGCGACGCTGTTCACAAACTTTTCACATTCCCTTACAGATACTGTAAGGCACTGTTGACGCTCGATTTTCGGGCGTTTTTTGTCATTGGCGCCTGACGCTTTGCCGCGTTGGAAGTCATGAATCATGCTGGAGCGCTGGATGGCGACGTTAGAACGCAGCAGTACGCCTGCTAAAGGTTTTGATTGGGCTGGCCTCGGCTGGCTGTTCCTGTTTTTCTGGTATTTCTCCGGAATCACCCAACTTCTGATCCTGCTGACCGGTACATCGGGCTTTACCGGGTTCCGCCAGGCCTTCGTCATGAGCGCCATCTGGCTGGCGCCGATGCTGCTGTTCCCGGCGCGTACCCGGGTGCTGGCGGCGGTGATAGGCGTTGTGCTGTGGGCCTGTTCGATGGCCAGCCTCGGTTACTTCTTCATCTACCAGCAGGAGTTCTCGCAGAGCGTCATCTTCATCATGTTCGAGTCGAACATCTCGGAAGCTGGCGAATACATGACGCAGTACTTCGCCTGGTGGATGGTCGCCGCGTTCCTCGCTCACACCCTGGTCGCGCTGTTCCTCTGGAGCCGCCTGCGTCCGGTCTACCTGTCCCGTGGCAAGGCGCTGCTGGCAGCCACTGCAATTGTGGTGGCCGTGGTCGGTTACCCGCTGGTCAAGCAGACCATGCGCACCGGCAGCCTGGCCGCCGGCTACGAGAAATTCGAAACCCGCATCGAACCTGCGGTGCCGTGGCAGATGCTGGTGGCCTACCGTCGCTATGGGGAAACCCTGGCCAGCATGCAGGGCATGCTCGACAACGCCAGCCAGGTCCCGCCGCTGCACAACTTCAAGGACGCCATGGCCAACCAGCCGGCGACCCTGGTGCTGGTGATCGGCGAATCCACCAACCGCCAGCGCATGAGCCTGTACGGCTATCCGCGCGAGACCACGCCTGAGCTGGACAAGCTCAAGGGTCAACTGGCGGTGTTCGACAACGTCATCACCCCGCGCCCCTACACCATCGAGGCGCTGCAACAGGTCCTGACCTTTGCCGATGAAGAGAACCCGGACCTGTACCTGAAGACCCCGTCGCTGGTCAGCATGATGAAACAGGCCGGCTACAAGACCTACTGGATCACCAACCAGCAGACCATGACCAAGCGCAACACCATGCTCACGACCTTCTCCGAGCAGGCCGATGAACAGGTGTACCTGAACAACAACCGCAACCAGAACGCCCGCCAGTATGATGGCGACGTGCTGGAGCCGTTCGCCAAGGCCCTGACCGACAGCGCGCCGCGCAAGTTCATCGTGGTGCACCTGCTGGGCACGCACATGAGCTACCAGTATCGCTATCCGCCGACCTTCGACACTTTCCAGGATCGTCAGGGCGTACCGCCCGGTGTCAGCGATGACCAGTTGCCGACCTATAACAGCTACGACAACGCGGTGCGCTACAACGACTTCGTGGTCTCCAGCCTGATCAAGGACTACGCCAAGACCGATCCGAACGGCTTCCTGCTGTACCTTTCCGACCACGGCGAAGACGTGTTCGACTCGGCCGGCCACAACACCCTGGGCCGTAACGAAGCCAAGCCGACTGCGCCGATGTACACCATTCCGTTCATGGCCTGGGCCTCGCCGAAATGGCGCGAAAACCACGACTGGAACTTTGCCGGTGACTTGCAGCGGCCCTACAGCAGTTCGCACCTGATCCACACCTGGGCTGACCTCGCCGGGCTGAGTTTCGACGAGCTGGATCGCAGCAAAAGCCTGGTCAGCGACAGCTTCAAGCCACGTCCATTGCTGATCGGCAATCCCTACGAGGTCGAACAGAAAGCCCTGATCGACTTCAGCCTGATGAAGCCCAAGGCGCCTGCCGCGGCCGTGGTCAAACAGTAGTTTTCACCTCGGGGGCGGGTTGCAGCCCCCCCTTTCCTTCCGTCGGGCTTGCAGCCCTGCAGGCATCGACGGAAAGAATATTAATAATTATTCGCAATTAAACTAAATTCTCTAATTCTCCTTTCGTCTTTGAGCAAACGGATTTTTTCCACCCGAAGACAAGGAGTCGGCTGCGATGTTCGCGCCTATCACCCGTTCCATGACCCTGACCCTGGGCCTGTGCAGTGTTGCCCTGTGCCCTACCGCCCATGCGGAAACCGACACCGAAAAACAGCAGGAGCCGGCCGCCAAGGCACTCGAGCTGGACACCACCAACGTCAATGCGCTCGCGCTCGGTAGTACAACCGAAAATACCGATTCCTACACCACCGGTGCGATGAGCACCGCGACTCGGCTGAATCTTTCGATCAAGGAAACCCCACAGTCGGTCTCGGTGGTCACTCGCCAGCAGATGGACGACTTCAAGCTGTCGACCCTGTCCGAAGCCATGAGCCAGACCACCGGCGTCGTCGTCCAGCACAACGACTCCGACCGGGTCAGCTATTCGTCCCGCGGTTACTCGATCAACAACTTCCAGATCGATGGCATGCTCAACACCTTCGGGCGCATGAAGTCCGATTCCGACACCATCATTTATGACCGCATCGAAGTGGTGCGCGGCGCGACCGGCCTGACCACCGGCGCCGGCGACCCGTCCGCAACCATCAACATGGTGCGCAAGCGCCCGACCCAGGAATGGGCCGCCAAGACCGGTGTCAGCGGCGGCAGCTACGACGATTACTACAGCTACGTCGACGTCGGCGGACCGCTGGCCTTCGATGGTCGCCTGCGCGGCCGCAGCGTACTGGCTTACCGCGACAGTAAATCGTTCCGCGATCACTACCAACTGCAGCGCGAAGTCGGCTACGGCATCCTCGAAGCCGACCTGACCGATGACACCGTGCTGGCGGTGGGCTACGACTACCAGAACAAACATGTCCAGGGCACGTCCTGGGGCACCGTGCCCTACTGGAATTCCAATGGCGACAAGGCCAACCTGCCGCGCTCGACCAACATGGCGACCAGTTGGAGTTCCTGGCCGCTCAAGGACAAGACCGCCTTTGCCAACCTCGACCAGAACCTGGGCAACGGCTGGCACATGAAGGCCGCCTACACCCACCGCGAAAGCGACACCGACGGCAAGGTCTACTACGGCGGTGGCGGCTACCCCAATGACGACCGCAGCGGCATGGTGGCCTACCGCAGCCACATGAAGGGCGAGCAGAAGATGGAGGTCTATGACTTCAACTTTGCCGGCCCTTATCAATTGCTCGGCCGCGAACACGAGTTGATGGTGGGTTACGGCGAAGCCGAACGCAGCGCCTCCAGCCCGTACCTGGTGGATTCACCAACCCCACCAAACTACGACAACATTCCCGACTGGAAATACATGGGCAACATTCCCAAGTTCGGCGATACCGATACCGGCATCGAGGGCTCCAACGACAGCACCCGGCAGAAAGCCGGTTACCTGGCCACCCGCCTGAGCCTGACCGATCAATGGCACGCGGTACTGGGCAGTCGCTACGGCAGCTGGAAAACCAGCAGCAACTACTATTCGTTTGATGACCAGAATCAACGCACCGGCAACGACCACAGCAGCCAGGTGGAAAACGACGTTTTCACCCCCTACGCCGGCTTGCTCTATGACATCACCCCGGAGTACACCGCCTACGTCAGCTACACCGACATCTTCAAGCCGCAGACCGAACGCGATTCCAGCCGTAAATACCTGGAACCGATTGTTGGTCAGAACTACGAAGTGGGCCTCAAGGGCAGCCTGCTGGACGAGCGCCTGAACATCGCTACTGCAGTGTTCTGGAGCAAGCAGGACAACGTCGCCGAACTCGACGACTCGGTGCCACCGGATCCACAGACCGGCGAAGAGTTCTACAAGTCCGGCGGCAAGGGCAACAAGGTCAATGGCTTCGAGGCCGAGGTGTCCGGCGAAGTCTCGTCAGGCTGGAACATGACTGCCGGCTACACCTACACCCACTCCGTAGACGGTGAAGACAAGCGCAATAACACCGCGCAACCGCTGAACATGCTGCGGGTGTCCACGGCCTATCGCTTGCCGGGGGAATGGAGTGCACTGACGGTGGGTGGCGCGGTGAACTGGCAGAGCGATATCTACGGCACCGCCAACCGTCCGGTGGGGCGTAACGCCAATGGCAGAATCATCACCGAGCGCAGCCGCATCAATCAGGGCAGCTATTCGGTGGTGAAACTGATGTCGCGCTATGAGATCGACAAGAACCTCAGCGCCTCGTTGAACGTCGATAACCTGTTTGACGAGAAGTACTACGACAACGTTGGTTTCTACAACGGCGTGTTCTGGGGTGATCCGCGGACGGTGACGTTGAGCCTGGATTATCGGATGTAGGAGCTGGCCCTCGGTACATCAGATACGCCGCCTTCGCCGGCAAGCCGGCTCCTACAAGGGATACACAACTGTAGGCGCTGGCTTGTGTAGGAGCTGGCTTGCCAGCGAAGGGGCCATTACATTCACCATCTTCGGTGGCTGATCCATCGCCTTCGCCGGCAAGCCGGCTCCTACAGTGTCATCGGGCTCGCCTCAAAGCCCCTTGACCCAAAACAGCATCCGCCCATGTGCCGGGTCGAACATCCCAGCGCTGAAACCGAACTTGGCGTAGGCCGCCTGTGCCACGTCATTACCTTCCAGCACTTCCAGGGTGATCTTGCAGCAGCCGCGCTGACGAGCAATCTCCTCGACCTTGTGCAACATCTTCTGGCTCAGGCCCAAACCGCGATACTTGTCGACCACCGCAACGTCATGCACGTTGACCAGCGGTCGGCAGGCAAATGTCGAAAAACCTTCGAAACAGTTCACCAGCCCCGCCGGCTCGCCGTTGACGAAGGCCAGCACGCTGAACGCGTGAGGACGCTTGGCCAGTTCGCCTGGCAATTGCTGCAGGACGTCGGCTGGCAGCGGGTGGCCGCCGCCCATTGGGTCTTGTGCGTAGTGGTCGAGCACCAGGCAGATCGCCTCGGCGTGGATCGGGTTGCTGTAGCTGGCCTGGAGCACCAGGATGTCTGCGGATTCCATTGCGTTCCCTCGATCAATAAGTGTGCGTCCCTGCGGGTTTCGCCCGGGGCCACCGACAGTAACGTGCGCCACGCCGGCCCACAACCCTGCCCCACGGCTTCAGGCGTTGGCAAAGCGTTGCAACTGCATTTCCTTCAAACGGCTCAGGGTGCGGCGGAACGCAAACTCCAGGTAGCCCTCGGTGTACAGCTGATCCATCGGCACCCTGGCTTCGAGATAGAGCGGGACTTTGCGGTCGTAGCATTCATCGACCAGGGCGATAAAGCGTCGCACGCTGTCGTCGTGCACGGAGAGCTGGGGCAATTCGCGATCACCGGCCTCAACCTGCGCGCTGGCGTCTTCGGTGCCCCGGGCGATGCGACCCGCGCGTTGCTGCGCGCTGAGGTTGGGCACTTCGCTGAGCAGGATGGCGCTGAAACGATCACACAGGGCCATGAAATCCATTGCCGCGAACGGCTGCTCGCACAGATCGGCGTAGCGGCACCAGAGTACGTGCGCGCTGGCCTTGATCACCTGCACGGTGCGGTAGCCCACGGCCAGCGGCTCACTTGAGACCTGCTGGCCCTCGGTCAAGCGGGCGAACACCTGCGCAATGGCCTCGGGTTGCTGGACCCAGTAACGCTGCACATCGACCCCGGGGTGCAAGCGATGGTCCTCACCGCCGTCCACCGCCACCACCTGCATGTGCGCCTCGATCGCGGCAATCGCCGGAAGGAAGCGTTCGCGGTTGAAGCCGTCTCCGTAGAGCTGCTGCGGCGGTTGATTGGAGGTGCAGACCATCACAACGCCTTCGTCGAACATGACCTGGAACAGCCGACCGAGAATCAGCGCATCGCCGATGTCGTTGACGAACAGCTCGTCGAAACACAGCACCCGCACCTCGGCGCTGAGCTCGCGGGCCAGTGCGCGCAGGGGGTCGGCAGTGCCGGTCAATTGAAAGGAGCGCTGGTGCACCCAGCCCATGAAGTGATGAAAATGCTGGCGTCGCGCTGGCACTTGCAGGGTCTGGTAGAACTGATCCATCAACCAGGTCTTGCCCCGCCCCACCGGGCCCCACAGGTAAACCCCGGTGATCGGTGATTGGCCCTGGTGCAGCGCTTGGTGGCACTGCTGCAAGGCTTGCACCGCACGCTCTTGCGCAGCGTCGGTGACGAAGCCCTGTTGGTGGATGGCGTATTGATAGGCGCTGAGGGGCGAGTCGAAGGTCATGCTGGCCCTTGGGTGATTGGATAAAACACCCATTATTGCATGCAGCATTGCCACCATTGGATTTTGCGGTGAACCTGCTGGCCTCATCGCTGCGATGCGGCGGCCCGACAAGCCAGCTCCCACAATGTTTTTTTGCGGTGACCATAAATTACTCTATCAACCACAGGTTTATGTGGGAGCTGGCTTGCCAGCGATGAGACCATCAGCAACACCGCCCCATCGCGAGCAGCGGAACGCCGCCCGGGCTGCTCCTACAGGGGTTAGCGATCCACCTTATGCCTTGCCGCATACAGGCACAGCATCTCCATGGCCAGGGTCGCCGCTGCCAATGAGGTGATGTCGGCATGATCATAGGCCGGCGCTACCTCCACCACATCCATCCCCACCAGATTGATCCCACGCAAACCGCCGAGAATTTCCAGGGCCTGGGCCGTGCTCAGGCCGCCGCATACCGGGGTGCCGGTGCCGGGGGCGAAAGCTGGGTCGAGGCAGTCGATGTCGAAGGTCAGGTACACCGGGTTATCCCCGACCCGGGCGCGGATTGCCTCGACGATCGCCGCGCAGCCACGCTGATGAACCTGTCGCGCATCCAGCACGGCGAAGCCCTGATGATCGTCGTTGGTGGTGCGCAAGCCGATCTGCACCGAGCGCGACGGATCTACCAAGCCTTCCCTTGCCGCGTGCCAGAACATCGTGCCGTGGTCGATGCGACCACCCTCTTCGTCCGCCCAGGTATCGCTGTGGGCGTCGAAATGGATCAGCGACAGCGCACCGTGCTTGCACGCATGAGCCTTGAGCAACGGGTAGCTGATGAAGTGATCACCGCCCATGGTCAGCATTGCGCAACCGGCGTCGAGGATTTTATCGGCGTGGGCCTCGATGTAAGCCGGGGTGTCCAGGGGCGAGCCGTAGTCGAAGTTGCAGTCGCCGTAGTCGATCACTGCCAGGTGGTCGAACGGGTCAAAGGTCCAGGGCCAATGCCGCTCCCAGGCCATCGAGGTCGACGCTGCGCGAATCCCCCGTGGCCCGAAACGCGCACCGGGACGGTTGCTGGTGGCGGTGTCGAACGGCACGCCGCTGACCACCACATCCACCCCACGCAGATCGCGGGTGTAACGCCGGCGCATGAAACTGGTGATGCCGGCGTAGGTGCTTTCGGCGGCGGTGCCGTACAGGCTGTCGCGGGTCATGGCCTGGTCGTTGTCTTCAGAAATGTCCATCAGGCAAATCCTTGTTATTGGCGGCTACGGAAGGTGGTCCACAGGCGGGTACGCTGGCGCATGTCCTTGAGGTTCATGCTGCGGTCGGCGTACAGCCGCTCGCGCACGGCGGGCGGTGGATAGATGTCGGGGTCATTGCGCACGGCCTCATCCACCAGCGGTGTGGCGGCCTGGTTGGCTGTGGCAAAGAACAGGCTGTTGGTCAGCGCGGCCACGGAGTCAGGGCGCAGCATGAATTCGATGAAGGCGCGGGCAGCTTCGGGGTGTGGCGCATCTTTGGGAATCGCCAGGTTGTCCTGCCACACCAGAGTGCCCTGGGTCGGAATGCGGTAGGCGATCTCAAAGGGTTTGTCCGCCTTGCGCGCCTGATCGGCGGCCATGCTCGCATCACCGTTGTAGGCCAAAGCCAGGCACACGCTGCCATTGGCCAGGTCGTTGATCTGCCGCCCGCTGGCAACGTACTGCACCGACGGCTGCAATTGCAGGAGCAAGGCTTGGGCAGCGGCCAGATCTTCCTTGTCGGTGCTGTAGGGGTCTTTACCCAGGTAATGCAGCGCCAGGCCAATCACCTCTTGCGGCGAATCGATAATGGCGATCCCGCAGTCCTTGAGTTTGCTCGCGTATTCAGGCTTGAACAGGATGTCGAGATTGTTCAGCGGCACGTCCGGCAGGCGCTTTTTCACCGCCTCGACGTTCATCCCCAGGCCCAGGGTGCCCCAGGTGTAGGGCACGCCGAAGCGGTTGCCGGGATCGACGGCGGCAAGTTTTTCCAGCAAGTCCGGATCAAGGTTGGCGTAGCCCTTGAGCGAGTCATGGGGAATGGCCTGCAACGCGCCAGCCGCCACACCACGGGCCAGCACGCTGGAGGACGGCACCACCACGTCATAGCCACTGCCGCCGGTGAGCAGCTTGGTTTCCAGGACTTCCGGGCTGTCGAAGGTGTCGTAGCGCACCTTGATTCCGGTTTCCTGTTCGAAGCGCTGCAGGGTCTGCGGCGCCACGTAATCGGCCCAACTGTAGAGATTCAGCACTTTTTCCTCGGCCTGGGCCGAGACCGCCACCGCGAGCAGCAACGCGGGAAATGCACACTTGAGAGCCATGACCAGCACCTGGAGCCATTGAAGTGCTTGCAGGATGCAGGGCAAGATACATCGTTAAAATCTCAAGTTAATCACCCTGACTTTATGCGGGAGTAATGTTTGATGCTCGGCCAACTCCACGACCTCGACCTGCAGTTGCTGCGCCTGTTTGTCAGCGTCGTCGAGTGCGGCGGCTTCAGTGCCGCCCAGGGTGAACTGGGACTGAGCCAGTCGAGCATCAGCCAGCACATGGCCCGGCTCGAGACCCGCCTCGGCTATCGCCTGTGCAGCCGTGGCAAGGGCGGCTTCAAATTGACGGCCAAAGGCGAGCAATTGCTGCTGGCGACCCGAGGTTTGTTCGAATCCATCGAGACCTTTCGCCATCAGTCCAACGGCGTCGCTGGACGCTTGATCGGTGAGGTGCGCCTGGGACTCTCCGAAGCCCTCGACCCCTCGGTGGTGCAGCGGGTGGCCCGGGCTATCAGCCGCTTTCGCCAGCGCGACGAGTCCGTGCGCCTGGAACTGCTCAGCGCCATGCCCGGGGAAATGGAGCGCCTGCTGTTGCAGCAACGCCTGGACCTGGCCATCGGCTACTTCTCTCAGGCCCAGAGCGCCTTCGACTACCGCCCACTGTTCAGCGAAACCCAGCACCTGTACTGCGCCGCCGGGCATCCACTGTTTACCCTGCCAGACCCGGACGCCGCCGCGCTGGCGGCCAGCGACCTGGTGGAGCACCCCTACCGTTTCCTGCGCAATGACCTGCCCCTGCACAGCCGGGCCGGTTCAGCGCGCTCGGAACAGGTCGAAGGCACCCTGGCGTTTATCCTCAGCGGCCAACATGTCGGTCATCTGCCCGAGCATTTCGCCCGCAGTTGGCAGGACCTGGGCCTGCTCAAGGCCATCGGCCAGCCGCAGCACAGTTTCGAAGTGACCTTTCACCTGGCCCGGCATCGCGCTCAACTGCCGGGGGATGCGCAACTGGCCTTCGAGGAAGACTTGCTGGCGGCCTTCGATCAGTAGGCTATCGATCAAAACATGGATAACTTTCAATGCTTTAGTCGGTTGTCGCTGTCGATGAGTAGACCTTTCTGGCATCCTGCGCCTCCTTTTTCCGACCAGACCTTACCGGCACCTTTCCCGTGACCTCATCCGACCACGCAAAAACTGCCCCGCGCTCCGACCTGATCTACGGCCTCTACGACCGCCCGCACTTCACCGCGACCATTTTTGCCGCGCTGCAACACGTGCTGGCGAGCTTCGTCGGGATCATCACCCCGACCCTGATCATGGGCAGCGCCCTGGGCCTGCAGAGTGAAATCCCGTACCTGATCAGCATGGCGCTGTTTGTTTCCGGGTTGGGCACCTTCGTCCAGGCGCGGCGCTTCGGCCCCATCGGTTCCGGCCTGCTGTGCCTGCAAGGCACCAGTTTTTCCTTTATCAGCGTGATTCTCAGCGCCGGCTTCATGGTCAAGGCCCGGGGTGGCGGCACCGACGAAATCCTTTCGACGATTTTTGGCGTGTGCTTCTTCGCCGCCTTTATCGAAGTGGTGCTGAGCCAGTTCATCGGCAAGTTGCGCATGCTGATCACCCCGGTGGTCACCGGCACCATCATCACCTTGATGGGCCTGTCGCTGATCAAGGTGGCCATGACCGACATCGCCGGCGGCTTTGGCGCCACCGACCTCGGCGGCGCCCATCACCTGGCCCTGGCCGCGCTGGTGTTGGGCACCATCGTCGTGCTGAACCGGGTCGACGTACCGTTCCTGCGCCTGGGGGCGATTGTCATTGGCCTGTCCCTCGGCTACCTGGTGGCCTGGCTGATGGGCGACGTCGACTTCGCCAACATGACCGAAGTGCCGCTGATGAGCGTGCCGGTGCCCTTCAAGTACGGCTTCAACTTCGATTGGGTGGCGTTTATTCCAGTGGCGGTGATTTTCCTCGTCTCGCCGCTGGAAGCCGCCGGTGACCTGACCGCCAACTCGATGATTTCCCAGCAGCCGGTCAAGGGCCCGGTGTACATCCGCCGGATCAAGTCCGGGCTGCTGGCCGATGGCCTCAACTCGGCCATGGCCGCCGTGTTCAACAGCATGCCGATGGTGACCTTCGCGCAGAACAACGGGGTGATCCAGCTGACCGGCGTCGCCAGTCGCTACGTGGCCTTCTTCATTGCCGGCCTGCTGGTGCTGCTGGGGCTGTTCCCGATGATTGGCGCGGTGCTGCAACTGATGCCCAAGCCGGTGCTCGGTGGCGCCGAACTGGTGATGTTCGGCACGGTGGCGGTGGCCGGGGTGAAGATCCTCGCCGAAGCCGGGCTGCACCGACGCAACATGCTGATCGTGGCGATCTCGCTGGGCATGGGCCTGGGCGTGGCGGCAGTCCCTGAAGTCCTGCGCGAACTGCCCAAGGCGCTGCACAACATCTTCGAATCGCCGATCACCGTCGGTGCGTTGTGCGCTATCGTGCTGAACATGTTCCTCCCGGAAGAGTTCATCGAACTGCAAGAGGACGACTTCGACCCTGAAGCGTCGGTCTTGCAGGTCATGGAAAATCCGGACGTCCCCCCTCACGGATCGCGTCACTGAACGGCTAACGCCAGCAGGGTCGAACCATGAGGGTTCGACCCTTACTGACGAGAGCCCGTTCATGCGTCGACTGTTTTTTTCAGGCCTGTGCCTGTTGCTCCTGAGCCTTGGCGGTTGCGCGCTGTTTCCCGACCGCGACCCGCTGAACATCAATGTGGTGGGCCTCGAACCGCTGACAAGCCAGGGCATGGAAGTGCGTTTCGCGGTGAAGATCCGCGTGCAGAACCCCAACGACAACCCGATCGACTACAACGGCGTGGCCCTGAACCTTGAGGTCAACGGCCAGCCGCTGGCGTCAGGGGTCAGCGATCAACGCGGCAGCATCGGCCGGTTTTCCGAGGCGGTGGTCACGGTGCCGGTGAGCATTTCGGCCTTTTCAGTGATGCGCCAGACCCTCGGCCTGAGCCAGACCCAATCCCTCGACAACCTGCCCTATGTGCTGCGCGGCAAGCTGGCGGGCGGCCTGTTCGGCACCCAGCGGTTTGTCGACAGCGGCCAGTTGAGCCTGGCCAATCCGCTGCCCGCCCCCCGTTGACTGTCTCAAGGAAGAGCATTGCCCCATGGCCGATTACCCGACGCTGTACACCCAGCGCCTGATTCTCAAACCGCTGGAACTGGCGGACGCCGAGGCGATCCAGCAACAGTTCGCCCACTGGGAGGTGGTGCGCTACCTCAATGCCATGGTGCCCTGGCCGTACCCGGAGGATGGCGCCCTGCACTACCTGCAAGACATCGCCCTGCCAGCGATTGCCCGGGGTGAGGAATGGCACTGGTCGCTGCGCCTGAAGTCCGCCCCCGAACAACTGATCGGCAACATCAGTCTGATGGACGAGCAGGACAACAATCGCGGCTTCTGGATGGGCCTGCCCTGGCAAGGCCAGGGACTGATGGCGGAAGCCTGTGCGGAGGTCACCCGCTACTGGTTCGAGAACCTTGGCCGCGATTGCCTGCGAGTGCCCAAGGCCTCGCCCAACCTGGCATCGCGTCGCTTGTCGGAGCGCAGCGGGATGCGTTTGATTCGGGTCGACGACGATGACTTCGTCGGCGGGCGTTATGCCCGTGAGACCTGGGAAATCACCCGCCAGGAATGGCGTAGCCTCAAATAAAGCGCACCCCCGGTTTGGCCCGCTGATCGACGCTCAGCTCAAACACGTCCGGGCGCGCATAGTGCCCGACCACGTCAAAGTCATAGCGGGCGCGGACCAGTTCATCGGTGTCGATTTCGGCGCAGAGCAGACCCGGGCCATCGCGCAACGGACCGGCCAGCACATCGCCCATCGGCCCGATGATCACGCTGCCGCCGGCGATCAATGGCCGCTCTGCCGGCCAATTGCTGACCTCGATGCCGAGGGCTGCGGGCGAAGCCTGGACCTGGCAGGCACTGACCACAAAGCAGCGTCCCTCATGGGCAATATGGCGCATGCTGACTTGCCACATTTCGCGCTCATCCACCGTCGGCGCACACCACAGTTCCACGCCCTTGGCGTACATCGCGGTGCGCAGCAACGGCATCATGTTCTCCCAGCACACCGCGGCGCCGATTCGCCCCAGCGGACTGTCGAGCACCGGCAGGGTCGAGCCGTCGCCCTTGCCCCAGATCAGCCGCTCGGTGCCGGTGGGCATCAACTTGCGGTGCTTGGCCACCAAGCCCTTTTGTGGGTCGAAGTACAGCGCGGTGCAGTACAGGGTGCTGGCGTCCCGCTCGATCACCCCGAGCACCAGAAAGGCCCCCGTGCGCGCACTCAATCCCGCCAGGGCCTCGGTTTCCGCCCCTGGTACGTCGATGGCATTGGCAAAGTAGCGGGCATAGGCGTCGCGACCTTCCGGCAGCCGATACCCCAGTTGCGTACCGAAGCCTTCGCCCTTGGGGTAGCCGCCGAGCAGCGCTTCGGGCATTACCACCAGTTCGGCAGCGGCGTCGATGATTGCCTGTTCGTAGGCAAGGATCTGCTCCAGGGTTTCGCCCTTGCCGCCTGGCAAGGAACCGATCTGCAGTGCGGCAACAATGGACTTGGGCATGACGGTGACTCCCTGATAACGAGGTATTGCTCATTCTCAGGCGGCCATGGATCATCAATAAAGCCCCATCCACTGCTAAATGATATGAACCATATGAATATCGCCGACGTCGACCTCAACCTGCTGAAAGTCTTCGAAGCCCTGCATGACGAGTCCAGCGCCAGCCGTGCGGCGCTGCGCCTGGGGGTCACCCAGTCGGCGGTGAGCGCGGCGTTGCGACGTTTGCGCGAGGTCTATGGTGACCAGTTGTTCGTGCGCACCGGCCGTGGCCTGGCGCCGACCCTGCGGGCCAACCAGTTGAAACCGGTGCTTAGCGACGCCCTGAACAAATGCCGACAAAGCCTGGCCATGGTCGATCCGGCGACCGAGGACTATGACGGGCGCTCGGTGATTGTCGGCATGTCGGATGATTTCGAGATCGCCTACGGTCGCCGCCTGATCGAGGAAATTGCCCGGCGGGCACCAAAGTTGCGCCTGATCATCCGTCAGAGCCACAGCCAGATCGTCGCCCAGGCCCTGATGGACCGCAGCCTCGACATGGCGATCTGTGCCGGGGGTTTCAGCGAGCGGCTGCTGAGCCGGCAGGTCCTCGGTGAGGGCGACTACCAGTGCCTGGTGGACGTTTTGAGCCTGGCGCCGGGGCAGCACACACTGGCGCTGGAGGAGTTTGTGCGGCGCGAGCACATTCTGGTGTCGTCGGGCGGGTTCATTGGCATCACCGATGAGGGCCTGGCCAGCCTGGGCCTGGGGCGCCGGGTATGCGCCTCGACCAGCCATTTTGCTGCGCTGCCGTTTCTGCTCAAGGGCAGCCAGGCGGTGGCGACCATTCCCGGGCATGCCGCACAGGCCATCGCCGAGCTGGGCGGCCTGGCGCTACTGCCCTGCCCCCTGGACCTGCCGCGCTACCCAATCGAACTGGGCTGGCGCACCAGCAGCCAACTGGATCCGCTGCTGCTGAAAGTGCGCGAAGCGATTGTCGCCAGTTTCAGTCGCTGAACCGCAATTGAGGCTTACTTGGCCGCCATCAGGCGATTGACTTCGCTGCGCACCATATTGGCAAATTCCGGTGGCGACATGCCATCCAGTTCCGCACGGACCCACTCGGCCCACTTGCCCTTGCGCTTGGCACGCTCACCGAACAGGCGCGCGGCCTCGCCCTTGGATTTGCCCAGGTTGCTCTGCCAGAGGTCGAACAGGCGAGACTTTTCATCTTCCAGTTCGGCGCGCTCGGCGAGGGATTTGTTGGCCAGATTGAAGCTCATGGGGGCATTACCTGCTGCATAAATAGGCGACATCTTACACTGTAGGCAGAAATCTCCAGAGACGGATTTCCTTTGCGCTGAAGATTCAGCGCAAAAAAGCTGCAACTTTTTCCGATTGCCTACACTCCATTGTTCATCTTCATTCACACCCACAAGGAGTCACCCGATGGCCCGAAAAACCGCCAGACAAGCCCAGGATGAGCAAATCAAGGACCAGGCCTTCAGCGAGCTGCAGGTGCTGATCGAAGAATCGGAAAAACTGCTCAAGAGCAGTGCCTCGCTGGTCGGCGAGGAAGCCGAGACCCTGCGGGGGCAGATCGCCCTCAAGCTGCAACAAGCCAGCGACTCGGTGAACAGCGTGCGACAGCGCACCCAGCCGGTGGTTGAGGCGACCGAGACCTATATCGGTGGGCATCCATGGCAGACCGTGGCGATCTCCGCCGGTTTCGGCCTGGTCGTGGGGTTGCTGCTGGGACGCCGTTAACCCCTACCGTCGCCCTTGTGGCGAGCGAACTTCATCGCGCTCGCCACCCTGCATCCCTGCATTCAACTATCTACCGCCCTGCCCGCCTGCCGGGCTCTTAGCGTTGTCTCTCCCAGGCACGACCCACTGTCGTCGCCGAACACAGAGACAACACCATGACCGAACCTTCCCTGCCGCTGTTTTTCCCCGAGGCCCTGCAGGACCTGCAAGTCCTCACGCCACGCCTGCGTGCGCTGGCATTCTCCCTTGCCGACCTGCAATGGCTGCGTACCGTGGAGTTGGCCAGCCACGCGCAACGCTCGGCCCAGACGCCGCCGATGACGGTGGAAAACATCCTGCTGAACCTGCCTGGCCGCGACCCTGCGCCCCTGGCTGGCAGTTTCATGATGTACCCCGCAGCGGATGGCGCTGAAGCCGTGCTTTATACGCCCTACGGCGGGCTGGTGAAATTCGATGACCGCCAGGCCTTGTTGAGCACTTTGCAGAGTCAGCTCAAGGCCGCCACGTCCCGCAGCGAACTCAGCGCATTCATGGCCATTTCACGGCGCTCGGCACTCAAGGACGACAGCGCGCTGCAACTGAGCGGCGAAGTCATCGAGGGTCTCGTGTTCGAGACCCAGGCCGATCTGCTCAGGCAAAACCAACGCGCCAACGCTGAAGAATTGCTCGGACAACTGGAGCAGCTGCCGACCTTGACGACGATGCTCGAGCAGTTCGCCAACCAGGCGCTGCGCCAGGCAATGCCGGGGGTCGAGCAAGCCGACACGCGCGTCAGCTATGGCAATGGTTCATCCCTGTTGCCCGACGAACCCTTCACTGCCGCGGTGCTGCGCGACTACCTGCATCAACCCTGGAAGATGCCACCTGGCAGACGCTTCAGCCATCCTCATCGGCTGCCTGCCAGTGACGATGCGTCAAACCAGGGCGTATGGGAGCAGGCCCTCAAGCAGCTGTCCTCCACGCTGTTGGCGACACTCGCAGAGGAGCTGCAAGGCTACTGGAAAACCGTGGCCGGCTACGGCATGGACCGTCGGCAGCTGTTTGCCCAGCTCATGAGTGACAAGACCCGCACCGACCTGCTGCTCAAGCGCCAGAGCGAGATCATCAGCCCCGAGCAGAGTCTGGCGTTGAGTGAGCGCCTGGGGCTGGGCCGCCAAGGCGCGAGCGCAGGATCCAGCCTGGGGCAGCCACAAAAGGTGCGCCTGTGGGAGACCCCCGGGCACTACGCGGAACTGGCCGCCAGCCTGATGGTGATCGATGACGAGAACGCCTACCTGTATACCCAGGCCAGTGGCTTGCAGGTACTGGACAGTCTCGCCGATCTGCAGCAGACCTTGTCGACCATGGTTGTCACTGATGGCCATGCCGATCAGTTGTGCAGCCTGCTGAGCCTGCGCGAAAGGGATCTGTTTCTCGGTTTCGACCAGCCCCGGGTCTCCCAGGCAGCGATCTCCGGGCCAGTGTTCGTGGGCATGCTCGACGACATCATCGCCAAGCAGCAGGACAGCATCGAACATGCGTTGCACAGCTGGCGCAACAGCGCGGGCGCCTTCGATGTCCAGGCGCTGTTCGACCAGGCGCTGGATGTACGCGGCCTGGTCGACAGCCAGTTGCTCGGCACTGCCGGCGGCGGGCGCTGGCAGGTGCAGTCGGTGGCCGCCAACGACCCGCGCACCTCACTGGTCCTGGCCCTGCAGGCGGCCTTGCAGATCAAGACACTGCAAAGCCTGCAGGCCGCGCTTGACCTCAAGGCGGCTGCGCAACCGGCAGGCACGACACAGCAGCATGCAGCCTTCCTGCAGTCGATCAAGCCAGACCTGGCCCAGGCGATGTCCGTGGGGATTCGTGGCGAGGCGCGCTTGCGTGTGCTGGGCAGAACCCTGCGCATCGCAGACAAGGCGATTGTCGACACGGTACTCAATCCAGACCAACCGACCCGTGCCCGACGTCGGCTGCTCAACGGCTTTCGCCCGGATGCCTGGTCGCTGACCCTCGAGCACTCGAGCACGCCCGACCTGATTCCCCTGGCCAATTGCCTGCTGTTGACCGAGCGTGGCGGCCAGGACTCCTCCACTTCCGGCCGCGCCATTGTGTGGACGCCGGGCATGGGGCTGGAGACTTTCAATTCGCTCGACGCCGCCAGAGACCTCTTGCGCAAGCGCCTGGCGCACCCACTCGAGCGCCTGATGCTGCTGGAAAATCTTGCACGCAGCGACTACCAACAGGACGGTGCCTATCGCCTGGGCGCCTTGCGTCTGATTGAACGCAATGTGCTTGAAGACCGTCAGCAATCGGCCATCGAGCTGCTGTTGGACGACCGCGCCCATCGCCGCTCGTTACAACAGGCGGCGGACCCGACGCTCGCCGAGGGCGAACAACACTCGCCGCTGAGCACTGAGTTGAACGTGCCGCGAACAACCGCGATTGCCCAGGCCATCATCACGCGACAAGGGCTGCCGCATTGGCTGGCAACCGCCAGCAACGTCGATCTGCAGCGGCATGTCGAACTGCTCGAACAAGTGCGCTTCAGCACGGACGAAGGCCTCGACTACCTGGCGGGCATCGACCCGTTGCGCGGGCCGAGCTGGATCCTGACCTGATCTGGCTCACCCCTTCACCGTCGCTGAATCTGCCGGCGCAGACCCTGACCGAGTTTGCCTTGAACCCTGCCCGGTTCATTGAATCGACCGACTTCAGCATCACCTCGAGCCAGTCCGCGGCACTGCCGGCCGCCCTGAATGTGAGCACCGTGCGTGCCCTGGTCTTACAGTTGGATATCCCTGGCGCCTACCAGAAGATCCTCAGCGACCGGCTGCTCGGCAGTACCCCCGAGGTTACATCTCGGCGCGAGCGCTTCTCGCGGCAACTGCCCTGGCAATTACTGCTGCACGCCCACACGCTGAAGCTGCAGGGCAAGCTCACCGCCCACGGCTACAACCTGCTGCAACAGGTGTTTGACATGCCGGATGCCGTTGCCCGCGCCACAGTCGACGGTGCCAGGGCGAGCGTGCGACCGCTGGAGTTGCTGACGAGTGATGCGGGGGGGGCGATCAAAGTTCCGGGGGGGTACCTGGTGGCTGAAGGCAGCAACGGCCGGCAGGTACTTTACGCGCCCTATGAAACCGAGCTGGCGATTACCGAGTACACCGATGAACGCGCGCTGCTTGACCAATTGAGCACTGACGGGCCGCTGCAGGCGCTGCTGATCCGGCGCCTGTCCGAACCGGACCGCAGCACCTGCCGGGCTCTGTTGGCCAATGCCGCCAAGCGTGGAATCGAGCTGGCCGACCACCCGATCCAGGGCAACCTGCTGTGGCAGTTGTTCGACGATAATGCGGCCCTGCTGTCACAGATGCTGAGCGGTCACGGGCATCCGGCTGAACACTCCAATTGGCAGGCGATGACGGGGTTGTTCGGCAAAGGGGTACACTTCGCGCTGCGCTTCCTGCCCGGGAAGCTGGCAATGCCGTTGCTGCTCTGGCACAGCTACAGCGCTTTCAAGCAGTCGGCCGAGGCGCTGCAGACGCATCATTGGAAAGCCGCGCTGTACAGCTTCATCAACGGCGTCTCGCAGATGGTCGCGCTGGGCAAGGTCATGCCCGACTCGGCCGGTTCCACCACCGCCAGCGATAATCCTCAGGACTATCCGCTGCTCGAGGCCACGTCCCCCGCGCGTACTCAATTGCACGCCTTCGAAACCACCACTGTGGAGCTCAAGCAGCTGGCGGCGGCGAACGCCGATGGAGTGTGCATTGACGCCATCAGCAACCTCAGTTACGTGGCGCTACACGGCAAGGTCTATCAGTTCCAGCACAAGGCCGTGGTGCCGCGCATCGTCCGGGGCGACCACGCCGGCCCTTGGCTGCAGCGCCACGACGGGCAATGGGCGTTGGACCCTGATCTCCATAGCGTGCATTACGGCAAGGTCATGTCGACGTTGCATAACCGGTATGTGACGCGAACCGAAGTGAACCGGTTTATCAATGTCGAGGCGCGCGGCATGGACGCCATTCGCCAGATCTACCCCGAGCGCGCCAGGCAAATTGTCCAGTCCCTGGACCTGGCCCGGTTCTATGCCTTCAACAGTTTGCATAACCTGGCGCAATTTGGCCCGCTCACCCGGAACCTGCGGCTGGAGGCGTTCATCCGGTCGTTCTTCGATGTTGCGATCGTCAATGAACCCGTGGTGAAGAAAATCAAGCACGCCATCGTCCCGCTGTGCAAGGCACTGGTGGATCCCGCCCTGGATCAGCTCGACCACAAGCGCTTTGTCGTGGGCGCCAACCGCTATCCGGAGGCCGGGGTGATCGCGTTTGTGGTCACCGAAGACGCACTGCAGACGGTGCACTTCACCGAACACTTCTTCAAACAGGGGCTGGAGGAGTACAACGGAACCCTGACGCAGGACTTTGATATCCTCGCGCACGCCCAGGCAGCCACCCTGATCCATGAGTTTTCGCACCTGTACTCGAACACCTGGGACATCGCCACCCTGGAAGCCAGGCGACCTTTCAGCGACCTGATTTCCACCGTCAAGCCAGAAAACCGGGAGCTCAAGGAATCGCTTGAGACATTTCAGCGCCGGGCCTTGTCGCTCGCCACGCCCGCCGAGGAGCTGTTCGCGCTGTGGAACCACGAACTGCAAGCCTGGGAGGACTTCGACGAGACCTCGGGGATCCGTCAGTTGCGCAAGGTGATCCGGGAGGCTACCGGTGGTCAGGACATGGGCGCAGCGCGCACGGCATTTTTCGATACCGGCTCTGCAGACCGTCGGATCGACACAATTTTGCGCAACGCCGACTCCGTGGCGCGGATGATCTGCGAGATGGGCCGCCAGCTTGATGCGGCTCCTGCGGCTCCCGGGCCGTAGACCGTGTCCATGACTTGAACGCTCTTTGCGCGTGCTTATCCCCCTCGATCAGGTCAATGCCCGGCCGGGTCCCGATCGGGGTGGTGAATAAACGAAAAAATTCGTTCATTGATGTGTAATCGCCATGATGGTTGTTCTCGCCAGCGGGTCACGAAGGTTAGAATGTAGGAAATCAGGAAGCCTCAATGACCCAGCAACCCCTCACGCCAGCCGAATTCGACGCCGTCACCGACGCTGCGGCGCATTGGTGCATGCGCCTGCACGCCAATGACTGCACGGCGGCCGAGCGCCAGGCGTTTATCCAGTGGCGCGATGCCAACCCGCTGCATGCCTTCGAGTATGAAGCGATGCTGGAGATCTGGGAGGTCAGTGAGCACCTGCCGCGCGCAGAACCCCTGTCGGCAGTTGGCAAACCCCTGGGCCGGCCGGCCTGGCAACGGCTGGCGATTGCCGCGGCGGTCTGCGCCACGGCGTTGCCGGTGGCGGCCTACAGTGGCTGGCAACTGGGCTGGGTGCCGGATTCCTACCAACGTTTCGAGGCACCGGGAGCGTTGCGTCAGGTGACCCTCGACGATGGCAGCCAGGTTGAGCTGAACATCGGCACGGTGCTGACCTACAGCAACTACAAGGACCAGCGCCGGGTCACCCTGAAACAGGGCGAGGCCTTCTTCAAGGTCAGCCATGATGCGACTCACCCCTTTGTGGTCAAGGCTGCAGACGGGCAGATTCGCGTCACCGGCACTCAGTTCAACGTCTGGAAATACCAGGACCAGGTGCGGGTCACCCTGGTCGAAGGTTCGGTGCTGGTCACCAGCAACGACGCCCTGCGCGGCGACGGTTTTCGCCTTGGACCGGGCATGCAGGCCCGTTACAAGGGCGGCGACTATCAGCCGCAGATCAACCAGACCTACACCAATGACACCTCGCTGACCTGGCGCGATGGCCGGTTGGTGCTGGACAACCTGACGCTCAACGACGCGCTGCCACTGATCAACCGCTACCTGAAGACCCCAGTCATGCTCGCCGACCACGACACCGGGATGATCCGCATCGGCGGCGTCTACAACATCAGCCAGCTCAACAGCCTGGTGCCTTCACTGCCGCAGGTGTTGCCGGTCTACCTGAGCCGCAACGCCGAGGGCAACCCGATCCTCAACTCGCTACCGGTCAAACCCGAGAAGCGCTGAAATCCATTGTGTGAACACCACCCCACTGTAGGAGCGAGCCTGCTCGCGATAGCGGCGTCAGCTACACCGCATCGCCAGCAGGATTTTGTGAGCGCCACAGATCCGCGTAGGAGCGGGCTTGCCCGCGAAAAACCGGAGAACGCCGCGTTCATCCAGATTGTTCGCGTCATCGTTCACGTCCTTCGCCAGCAAGCTCGCTCCTACGGGTTTCAACCACCTCACTCAACGAAGGGTCTGCAGCCGATAAGCCGGATCGGCCTTGATCTGCGCCTCGGTAAACGGCAGCACACTCCACTGCTTGCGTGAAAACGCCAGGGTCTGGTCCTTCGAATGGGGCGAGGCAGGGTCGCTGGAGATCGAGAAGGCCAGCAAGCCCTGGGCCTGCGGCCCCTGTTCGTTGAAGCTGACCACCTGCAGGTAGCTGGTGCCGCTGACCACCTCGCGCTTGCCACCCTGCCCCGGCACGCTTTGCATCGCGTTGTAGACCCCCAGCTCCGCCGGTCCGCCATGGATGCCAATGGCCTGCCCACCGGCGCTGACCTGCTGGATCTCGCCCCAGCGTTGCTGTGGTTCGAGCCCGGCGGCCTTGACCTGCTCCAGCGATGCCAGCATCGCCGCGCGCACGGCCTGGGCCACCTGCGGTTGATCGATGTTCAGACCACGCGGCGTGTGTACCGGGTCCTGCGGATCGAAAGCCACGCGCCAGAGATCAGTACCCTGCCCCAACGCCTGCATGATGTTCTGGAAATGCACCAGACCCAGGCCGCTGTTCAGGTTGGCGCTGCCGTCCCAGTCCTTGAGACTGGCACAGAGCGCCGCCAACTGCGGCTCACCGGCGCAAAGTTGCAGCAAGTCCGGACGCATTTGTCCGGCCAGGTACACCTCGTCGTCCATCACCATCTGCTGCAGATCGGCGACTTTCAGCGGCCCGCTGGCGGCGAGCCTGCCCAGGGCGAAGCGCGTGCGCGGTCCCAATGCCTGGCCGTCCTGGCTGATCAAAGGCGAATAGCCGGTCAGCGGCTGGGCCGGGTTGGCCAGCCAGGCCGAGTCGTTGGAATGCTGGACGAAGTCCTTGCGCCATAATTGCGGCAGTTGCGCGGCGGCATATATCCCCGGTTGCGCGGCCTTGGGATCGATGTCCCAGGCACAGGCGCTGCGCGAGCCGTCGAGCACAATCAGCTCCAGCCCTGCACGGGGATCGCTGCAGGCCTTGAGTTTGTCGGCGCCGACGTTGGGCACCACTGACTGGTTCATGTACAGGGTCTGGCCCTGATCGTCCGCCGCCAGGGTGTTGACCCACGGGATGCCCTGGACAGAATGCACCGACGCCTCAAGCTCCTTGAGCGATCGGGCGCGGTTCATCGCGTACCACTGGGTCAGCACCCGGTCGTTCTCGAGATTGGCATCACGCAGGCTGTAGGCGAACTGGCGATCCCAGTCCAGTTTGCCCGGCCATTGCACCACCGGGCCGAACACCGAGCTGTAGACCACCCGGCTGACCGGTGCGAACTGGCCGTCGGCCTGGCGCGCCTTGAAGGTCACGGTCTGCTGGGTCAGCGGCAGGGATTTGCCATCCAGCAGGTAGCGGGTTGGGTCCTGCGGATCGAGTTGCAGGCGGTACAAGGTGAAGTGCTTGGAGGTGTCGACGGTGTGGGTCCAGGCCAGGTGCTGGTTGAACCCGATGTTGATCATCGGCAGGCCCGGCAATGCCGCGCCCATCACATCGAGCTGGCCCGGGATGGTCAGGTGCATCTGGTAGAAGCGCATGCCGCCGATCCACGGGAAATGCGGATTGGCCAGCAACATGCCGCGACCGTTGAACGAACGTTCGCTGCCCACCGCCACCGCATTGCTGCCGCGGTCCAGGGCGAAACGCTGCTGGCGGCTGGCGGCGACCTCGAAGGCCGAGGTCGAGCGGGCGGCCTGACTGACTGCCTGCGGTGGCGTTGCGCCGACCAGCGCTTCGGCAAACTGGCCAAGCCCGCCCTCGACCACCATGCGTCGGGTCAACTTGACCATGTCCAGCGCCGTGATCGGTCGCACCCAGTCGGCATTGCAGGCCTGCGGCAAGCCCTCGGCGCGGCGCTCTCCGAGGTAACGGTTGTAGCCGGTCACATAACCTTCGAGCAAATCGCGCACCGCCGGGGTCTGCGCCTGCCAGAAGCCGAACACCGCCTGCGGGTTGTTGAGCCAGGTGAAATACACATCGCTGAGGCTGTTTTCACGCTGCTCGAGGGTCAGTTGCTCAGGCCCGAAGTAACGTGAGCGCTCGCCATTGACCGTCACCACCTCATTGGCCAACAGGCACAGGTTGTCTTGCGCATAGGCATAGCCGATGCCGTAGCCCAGGCCGCGCTCGTTGTCGGCGCGTATGTGCGGCACGCCAAAACTGGTGCGGCGAATATCGGCACTGCTGCCAACGTTCGGGCCCTGCGCCTGGGCCGCAAGGGCCACGCCGAGCAACACACCGCCGAGGCACACCCTGGGCAACTGCCTGGAAATAATCACGCTGACTCCTGATGGCGAAGAACTGGATAACCGGACAGCCACGCGCTGGCCCCGGAAACGACCACTGGGAGCGAAAACCGCAATGTGGCTTGCCATGGAAACGAATCAGCGGAAAATAATTTACAGGCCATTGGCCCGATTTGCCGACGTCTAACCCTTCGCTGACGTGTTTTCGACAAAATTTCTACATTCAAGCCTTCATGATTTGTGTCGCTCATTCGTCTTAATGACAGAGAGCACCTATCACAATTTCCTGATCAGGCTCTGAAAAGGAGTTTTTTGCATGTACAACTCGCAGCTACCAACGGACGGTAAACCAATGCCGCAAGGTGTTTCCCTGGGTCAGGACATGGGTGTATTCGGCAAGGGCGCCGAGCGCCACGGCAACGAGCGGATTCGACAGCTGCTCAAGCACTTTGGCCTGCGCACCAGCCTGATCCGCCTGAAAGTCATCGACGCGCTGCTGGCGGCCGCCGAAAGCGGCCACCCGGTCGGGGTCCGCGGAGTACACACTCACCTGCTGGAACTGGACATTCCATTGTCCTTTCTCAGCGTGCGCGAAGTGCTCAAGCGCCTGTGCAGCGAAGGCGTGATCGTCCTCAACCCGGACAAGAGCTACAGCCTGCACCCCGAGGCCATCGCCCTGCTGCAGCGCTTCGACTGAACGGGGGCGTCGCTCAGGGTTTGACCTTGCGACGCATCACGCCGTTGATCACCACCACCGTCACCGCCACGCCGATGGCGATGTACTGGAACAGCTGCTCGCTGATTTTGCCGGCGTTCTGCAGATACGACAGCCCGAGCATGATCGCCAGGACCAGCAGGGAAATCAGAATCGAGTATTTCAAACGTTGCGACTGGGTCATTGCGGGTTCCTGAACTTGAAAGATGAATCCGGTGTGCGGCGCAGCGCGACTGCCTGCGCGCCCACATGGTACAGGCCACGGTGGCATTTGGCTCGCATGCGCTGTGCGGACCGATGGATGCCCCGGCTGACACAACTGTAATGCGCCCCTCAGCTGGCTGACAGCGCCGGCTGTGCAAAGTCTCGTCATACCTGCGACGAGACGTGACCATGCCTTGCACTCCTTCAAGACGATCCCTGCTCAAAAGCCTCGGCGCCGGCGCTCTGCTGGCGGGCACCGGGCTGTGGCGACCGACGGCCTGGGCCGTCAATGACGATACGGCGCTGCGCGGCAGCCAGTTCGACCTGTGGATCGGCGAGGCGCCGGTCAACTTCAGCGGCACGCCACGCACCGCCATGACCATCAACGGCGGGATCCCCGGCCCCCTGCTGCGCTGGCGCGAAGGCGACACGGTGACTATCCGCGTCCGTAATCGGCTGCAACAGGACACCTCGATCCACTGGCACGGCATCATCCTACCGGCCAACATGGATGGCGTGCCGGGCCTGAGCTTTGCCGGCATCGCCCCCGGCGGCCTTTACGAATACCGCTTCACTCTGCAGCAGAACGGCACCTACTGGTATCACAGCCACTCCGGGTTGCAGGAGCAGGCCGGGGTCTATGGCCCGCTGGTGATCGAGGCCCGCGAGCCGGAACCCTTCGTCTACGACCGCGACTACGTGGTGATGCTCAGTGACTGGAGCGACCAGCCGCCCGAGCACTTGCTGCACACCCTGAAAAAGCAGTCCGACTACTACAACCGGCACAAGCGCACGGTCGGTGATTTCATCGACGATGTCGCCCGCGACGGCTGGAGTGCCAGCGTTGCCGATCGGACGATGTGGGCCGAGATGAAGATGAGCCCCACCGATCTGGCGGATGTCAGCGGCGTCACCTACCGCTACCTGCTCAACGGCCAGACCGCCGACAGCAACTGGACCGGTGTGTTTACCCAAGGTGAAAAACTGCGCCTGCGGCTGATCAACGGTTCGGCCATGAGCTACTTCGATGTGCGTATCCCCGGCCTGAAAATGACCGTGGTCGCCGCTGACGGCCAATACGTGCAGCCGGTCAGCGTCGACGAATTGCGCATGGCCGTCGCCGAAACCTACGACGTGATCGTCGAGCCCGGCGGCGCTGCGGCCTATACCCTGTTCGCCCAGGCCATGGACCGCAGCGGCTACGCCCGCGGCACCCTGGCCGTACAGCAGGGCTTGAGCGCCGCCGTGCCCAAGGTCGACCCGCGACCGCTGATCAGCATGGCCGACATGGGCATGGACCACGGCAGTGGCGCGCCGATGGCCGGGATGGCCGGGATGGACCACAGCCAGATGAGCGGCATGGACCACGGCAACATGGCGGCCATGACCGCGACGATGCAACGCCACCCCGCATCGGAAACCGACAACCCCTTGGTCGATATGCAGACCATGAACCCCAGCCCGAAACTCGCCGACCCGGGCATCGGCCTGCGCAACAACGGCCGTCGGGTGCTGACCTACGCCGACCTCAGGAGCCGCTTCGCCGATCCCGATGGTCGGGAGCCGTCGCGCACCCTGGAACTGCACCTGACCGGGCACATGGAGAAATTCGCCTGGTCGTTCGACGGCATCAAGTTCAGCGATGCCGAGCCGCTGCGGCTGGTGTATGGCGAGCGCCTGCGCATCACCCTGGTCAACGACACCATGATGACCCACCCGATCCACCTGCACGGTTTGTGGAGCGACCTGGAGGACGAGCACGGCCAGTTCCAGGTGCGCAAACACACCCTCGACATGCCCCCCGGTACTCGCCGCAGTTATCGGGTCACCGCCGACGCGCTGGGGCGTTGGGCCTATCACTGCCACCTGTTGCTGCACATGGAAACCGGAATGTTTCGTGAAGTCCGGGTCGAAGAAGCAGGGAGTCCGTCATGAGAATCCAGGTGATGTTCAGCGCCCTGCTCGGCCTCTACCTGGGCACCAGCCAGGCCGCCGAAACCATGGACCACAGCTCGATGCCAGGCATGGATCACGGCCAGATGCCAGCGACCCGCAGCCGCACGCCAATCCCCACGCTGACCGACGCCGATCGCCGCGCCGCCTTCCCCGACGTCAAGGGCCACGAAGTCCACGACAAGGCCCTCAACAGCTTCTGGCTGATCGATCAACTGGAATACCAGGACGCCAGCGACGCCAGCGACGCCAGTGTCCTGAACTGGGACATGAGCGGCTGGGTCGGCGGCGACATCGACCGGCTGTGGCTGCGCTCCGAAGGCGAGCGCAGCAATGGCCACACGGAAAAGGCCGAAGTCCAGGCGCTCTGGGGCCACGCCATTGGCCCCTGGTGGGACCTGGTCAGCGGCCTGCGTCAGGATTTCCAGCCAGGCTCGCCGCAAACCTGGGCCGCATTCGGTGTGCAGGGCCTGGCCCTGTATAACTTTGAAACACAAGCCACGGCCTTCTTCGGCGAAAACGGTCAGAATGCCCTCCGCCTGGAAGGCGAGTACGACATTCTGCTCACCAACCGCCTGATTCTGCAGCCCAGCGCCGAGGCCAATGTCTACAGCCGCAACGACCCCGCGCGACGCATCGGTTCGGGCCTGGCCAACACTGAAGTCGGCCTGCGTCTGCGCTATGAAATCGTCCCCGAGTTCGCCCCTTACCTGGGCGTGACCTGGAGCAGTTCCTACGGCAACACCGCCGACTACACTGGCGAGGATGGCGAAAAGCGCAGCGAGGCGCGCTTCGTCGCCGGTGTGCGGCTGTGGTTCTGAGCCCCCTGAACGCAAGATCGACAAAGAGACCCGTTATGCTCACTTCCCCCCTTCGTCTGGCCGCCGCAATCGGCGCCCTGTTCATCAGCTCCCAGGCCCTGGCCGCGGAGCTGATTCCGATCGATGTGCACCGCGATGCCAATTGCGGCTGCTGCAAGGCCTGGATCAGCCACATGGAAGACAACGGCTTCAAGGTCACCGACCATGTCGAAACCGACATGAGTTCGGTCAAGCAGAAGCTCGGCGTCGCGCCACGCCTGGCGTCGTGCCATACCGCCGTGATCAACGGCAAGTTCGTCGAGGGCCATGTTCCCGCCGACCAGGTGCTGGCCCTGAGCAAGCGCGACGACCTCAAGGGCATGGCGGTACCGGGCATGGTCACCGGCTCGCCCGGCATGGAAATGGGCGACCGGGTCGACGCCTATCAGGTGATCGGCGTGACTCAGGACGGCAGCGATCAAGTGATCGCCGACTACCCCGCCCAGTAATGCCAGTCGGTTACCTCGGACTCTTTCTCGCGGCCTTCGGCGCCGCGACACTCCTGCCCTTGCAGTCCGAGGCCGTGCTGGTGGGCCTGTTACTCAATGGCCAGCACGGCTTATGGCTGCTGTTGGCCGTGGCCACCGCCGGCAACGTGCTGGGCTCGCTGGTCAATTGGTGGCTGGGCCGCGGCATCGAGCGCTTCAAGGGCCGCCGCTGGTTCCCGGTCAGCCCCGCGCGCCTGGAACAGGCCGGCCAGCACTACCGCCGCTACGGCCACTGGTCGCTGCTGTTGAGCTGGCTGCCGATCGTCGGCGACCCTCTGACCCTCGTGGCCGGCGTCATGCGCGAACCCCTCGGGCGCTTCCTGCTGATCGTCACCCTGGCCAAGGGCGCCCGTTATGCCGTGCTGGCCTGGGCGACCCTGGGCTGGCAGTCCTGAGCAGGCACTGATTCGGTGCACGCCTCCTTCTGCCGCGCTTCCTGCGCAGGCGATTCCCCTGGCTTTTTTTGCACATCACCCTGAAGTACCTGCCCTTCGTCGGTGCAATTGTCACAATTTTCCGGTTGTCTCGAGTGCAACAAAACCGATTGTCGAACAATTGAAAAACCCGCGTACCCCGCTCTAGGTTCTGGCCTAGACTCACTTTCGCCCAGTGCGACCGGTCGGTCATATTGCGGGGAAATAATCGAAACTTTCCGCAAGCGCGACAGGTCAGGTGATAGGAGGGGTCAGGGTCACTGGTGCAATCCTTGCAATGTTCTCGACAGCCTGGGTAGTCCACCGCGCCGCCGCACCATTGTGCAGCGATGTGTGGCGCTTTCGCGCCCGGCCACAGGAAGTGGTCATTTGCAGTACCGATGAAATGCCTGAATCAGATCAATAAAACGGGAGAAACACATGAACAGTGCCGCTTTAGAAATCCAGGGAGAGCTGAGTCACCAGGCCAAGGGCGACTCGACGTCCATGGCCATCCTGGCCCCGGGTGCAAAAACGGTACTGCCCACTCCACGTCAGAATCCGAACAAGAAGAAAGTCCTGTTCGTGACGTCGGAAATCGCCGATCTGGTCAAGACCGGCGGCCTCGGGGACGTTTCCGCTGCACTGCCCAGGGCCATGGCCCACCTGCACGACGTCCGGGTGCTGATACCCGGTTACCCGCAAGTGCTGCACAGCGATAACCCGATCCACATCATCGGCGAACTGGGCGGCCACGCGGCCCTGCCCCCGTGCAAGATCGGGCGCATGGACATGCCCGACGGCCTGGTGATCTATGTGCTGATCTGCCCCGAACTGTATGAGCGCGAGGGTTCGCCCTACGGCGCCAACAACGGTCGCGACTGGCCAGACAACCATATCCGTTTCGCTCGATTGGGCCTGGCCGCCGCCGACATAGCCGCCAACCTGGCACAGATCCACTGGTGCCCGGATCTGGTGCACGCCCACGACTGGCCAGCAGGCCTGGCGCCGGCCTACATGCACTGGCGTGGTCAGCGCACCCCGACCCTGTTCACCATCCACAACCTCGCCTATCAGGGTGTGGTCAGCCTGGCCTCGTGCCCGGAGCTGGGGATTCCCGAGCACGCCCTGCAGCAGGAAGGCATGGAGTTCTACGGCAAGCTGTCGTTTCTCAAGGCCGGCATGGCCTACTCCAGCCACATCACCACGGTCAGCGCGACCTACGCCCAGGAAATCACCACCCCGGCGTTCGGCTGCGGCCTTGATGGCTTTCTCGCCAGCAAGACCCAGCAGGGCCTGCTCAGCGGCATTCCCAACGGCATCGACGAAAGCTGGGACGCAGCCACCGACCCACACCTGTCGTGCCCCTTCAGCATCGGTGACTGGGACGGCAAGGCAGCCAACGCCGCCCAGGTGCGCGAACTGTTCGGCCTGGCCGACAGCGCCGGGCCGTTGTTCGCCGTGGTCTCGCGGCTGGTCTACCAGAAAGGCCTGGACCTGACCCAGGGCGTGGCCGAGTACATCGTCAAGTCCGGCGGGCAGATTGCAATCATCGGCCGCGGCGAGCCCGAGGAAGAACAGGCCATGCGCGACCTGGCCCTGCGCTTCCCGGGACAGATCGGGGTGCGCATCGGCTTCAACGAAACCGACGCCCGACGCATGTTCGCCGGCAGCGACTTCCTACTGATGCCGTCGCGCTACGAGCCCTGCGGCCTGAGCCAGATGTATGCGCAGCGCTTTGGCTCATTGCCGGTGGCGCGCAACACCGGCGGCCTCGCCGACACCATCGAAAATGGCGTGACCGGTTTTCTGTTCGACGAATCCACCGTCGCCAGCTACGAAGAAGCCTTGAGCCGAGCACTCAAGGTATTCGCCTACCCCGACCTGCTCAACGCCATGCGCTGCCGGGCGATGGCCGCGCCGTTCAACTGGTGCAAGGCGGTCGAACCCTACGCCGAACTTTATGAGCAACTGGTGGCCAAGGCCCTGGGCAGGTCGGTCAAGCATCAATAAGGAGGCCTGAATGCCGTTAAGGACGCAGGATACCTGGACTCACGGCGCCGTCATGCAGGACGCACAGCACACCCGCTTCGCGTTATGGGCGCCCGATGCATTTTCTGTCAGCGTCGAATGGGCGGATGGGCAGTCACTGCCCATGCTGCCCCAGGTCGACGGCTGGTTTGTACTCAACACACGCTGTCCGGCCGGCACCCGCTACCGCTTCAACATCGATGGCGAGCACGACGTTCCCGATCCGGCATCCCGGGCCCAGGTCCGCGGACCGGAGTCCCACAGCATCGTGGTCGATCCGCTGGCCTATCGCTGGCAACACACCGCCTGGCAAGGCCGGCCCTGGCATCAGGCGGTAATCTACGAACTGCACGTCGGCCTGCTGGGCGGATTCAGCGAGGTGCGCAGCCACCTGGTACGCCTGGTGGAACTGGGAATCACCGCCATTGAACTGATGCCCCTGGCGCAGTTTCCCGGCGAGCGCAACTGGGGCTACGACGGCGTGCTGCCCTTTGCCCCCCAGTCCTCCTATGGCTCGCCGGCCGAGCTCAAGCAGCTGATCGACACCGCCCATGGCCTGGGCCTGGCGGTGATCCTCGACGTGGTCTACAACCACTTCGGCCCCGCCGGCAATTACCTGCACCAGTACGCCAGCGGTTTCTTTCGCGAAGACCGCCATACCCCCTGGGGCGCGGCCATCGACTTTCGCCGGCGCGAAGTGCGTGAGTTCTTCATCGACAACGCGCTGATGTGGCTGCTCGAATACCGCTTTGACGGCCTGCGCCTGGATGCGGTGCACGCCATCGACGACCCGGATTTTCTCCAGGAACTGGCCAGGCGCATTCGCCAGCAGGTCGACCCGGGCCGGCATGTGTGGCTCACCGTGGAAAATGAACACAATCAGGCCAGCCTGCTGAATAAGGGCTACGACGCCCAGTGGAACGACGACGGCCACAACGCCCTGCACGTGCTGCTGACCGGCGAGACCGAGGCCTATTACGCTGATTTCAGCCAACAGCCTTGCGCCCAGCTCGCTCGCTGCCTGAGCCAGGGTTTTGTCTTCCAGGGCCAGCCCGATCGTCGCGGCCAGCCGCGTGGCGAACCGAGCGGGCACCTGCCCCCCAGCGCGTTCGTGCTGTTTCTGCAAAACCACGACCAGATCGGCAATCGCGCCTTCGGCGAGCGCCTGCAACAGCTCTGCCCGCCGGCCGCCTTGCAGGCCGCCACGGTGCTGTTGCTGTTGTCGCCGATGATTCCGCTGATCTTCATGGGCGACGAAGTGGCCGCCCGCGAGCCCTTTCTGTTCTTCACCAGCCATCACGGTGACTTGGCCGAGGCGGTGCGCGAGGGACGGCGCAATGAGTTCGCCTCGTTCAAGGACTTTGCCGATCCGCAGGTACGCCAGCGCATTCCCGACCCCAATGCCCAGGCCACCTTCGATGCTTCGCGCGCCCGCTTGATACCTGGCGACTACACGTCCGGCCATCGCACCCAGGCGCTGTACCGGCAACTGCTGCTGATTCGCCAACGCGAACTCACCGCCCGCCTGCCCGGCGCCCATGCCCTCGGTGCCAGCGTCCTCGGACCGCAGGCGCTGTGCGCGCGCTGGCTACTGGGCGATGGCAGCCTGTTGTGCATTGAGTTGAACCTTGGCGCCGACGCCGTTGCCCATACCTCTCAAGCGCAGGCACGGACCCTCTTCGAATACCCCGATCACGCCCGTGCACACTTGCAGCAAGGCCAACTGATGCCCTACACCGCGATCGTCACCCTCACCCCCGCCACGTCATTGCAACCCCCAGCAGGAGAGCGCCCATGAGCGATGCGCAACTGGAAATCCTCGCCAGCCGAGCCGGCCTGGCGGTGGACTGGATCGACGCCAATGGGCGACCACAGAAAGTCCAGCCAGCAGTCTTGCGCACGATTCTCAACGGCCTTGGCCACCCGGCCGGCAGCGCCCAGGAAATCGACGCCAGCCTGCTGGCCTTGCAGCAAATCCAGGCGCTCGACCACCTGCCGCCGATGCTCACCGTCGACGTCGGCAGCGGTCTGGACCTGAGCCGCTACTTTCCCGGGCAAACCCCCTGCGAAATCCAGCTCGAGGACGGCGCGATCCTCAACCTGAAACTCGACGATGCAGCCGTGCTGCCCGGCCTGCTGCCGGTGGGGTATCAGGACGTCAGCATTGCCGGCCAGTACTTCACCCTCGCTGTCGCCCCCCTGCAGTGCCACAGCGTCGCTGCCGCGGTAGATTGCGAAGTGCCTCGGGCCTGGGGCCTGAGCGCGCAACTCTATGCCTTGCGTCGTGCCGGGGATGGCGGCTTCGGTGACACCCAGGCCCTGGAAATTCTCGCTCGGGTTGCTGGCGAGCGTGGCGCCGATGCCCTGGCGATCAGCCCGATGCACGCCATGTTCAGTAATGACGCCGAACGCTACAGCCCCTACTCGCCTTCCAGCCGCTTGTTCCTCAACAGCCTGTACGCAGCCCCCGGGGAAATTCTCGGCGAGCGCGCCCTGCGCCTGGCCATCGAGGCCACCGAACTGGGCGACGAGTTGAAGCAGCTCGAGGATCAGCCGCTGGTGGACTGGCCACGCGCGGCCCGGGCCAAACAACGGGTGTTCGAAGCCTTGTACGCCGACTTCAGCCAGGGCGATCACCCGCTGCACGCCGACTTCAGCAGCTTTCGCCACAGCGGTGGCGAGGCCCTGGAAAACCACTGCCGCTTCGAAGCGTTGCAGGAAGCCTGTGCCGCCCGTGGCGAGAGCCTCGACTGGCGCCACTGGCCAGACCCCCTGCGCAATCCACGCAGCGCGGAACTGGCAGCCTTCGCCGAGGAAAACAGCGGGCGCATCGGCTATTACGCCTTTTGCCAGTGGCTGATCGCCCGTTGCCTGCAACGCGCGCAGAACGTCGCCCGCAGCAGCGGCATGGGCATTGGCCTGATCGCCGACCTGGCGGTGGGTGCGGACGGCGGCGGCAGCCAGGCCTGGAGTCGCCAGGACGAATTGCTCGCCGAACTCACCGTCGGCGCACCACCAGACATTCTCAACCGCACCGGCCAGGGCTGGGGCATCTCCGCGTTTTCCCCCGAAGGCCTGGTGCGCAACGGTTTTCGCGCGTTCATCGAGATGCTCCGGGCCAACTTCGCCCACGCCGGCGGCCTGCGCATCGACCATGTGATGGGCCTGCAGCGGCTGTGGGTGATTCCCCTGGGTGCGCCGCCCAGCGATGGCGCCTACCTGTATTACCCGGTCGATGACCTGTTGCGCCTGCTGACCCTCGAATCCCACCGGCACCAGGCGATCGTCCTCGGCGAAGACCTCGGCACCGTCCCCGACGGCCTGCGGGACAAACTCGCGGCCCGCTCGATCCTCGGTATGCGCGTGCTGTTGTTCGAGCAAGACCACAACACCCGCTTCCGGCCGATTCTCGACTGGCCCGACAATGCCCTGGCCACCACCAGCACCCACGACCTGCCGACGCTCAACGGCTGGTGGCACGGCCGTGATATCGAATGGAACCTGCGCCTGCAGATGATCGATCACGACGGCGAACAACACTGGCGCCAACATCGCCAGCGCGAGCGCGACGGCCTGCGCAGCGTCCTCAGCCAGGATCCGCAGAACTTTCGCGAGGAAAGCCACGAGACCGACCAGGTGCTCGACGCCAGCGTGCGTTTTCTCGGTCACACCCGCGCGCCGCTGGTGTTGCTGCCACTGGAGGACGCCCTGGGCCTGGATGAGCAGGCCAACCTGCCGGGCACTATCGACACCCACCCCAACTGGAGCCGGCGCCTGCCCGCCACCAGCGACCAGCTACTGGATGACGCCGACGCCGCGCGGCGCCTGGAAATGCTCGCCTGTGCGCGACTGCAGGCCAGCGAGCGTGATCAATGACCGAGGCTGTGCGCGCGACCCTGCGGTTGCAATTCCACAAGGGTTTCACCCTGGACGATGCGGTGCCGCTGGTGCCGTACTTTGCCGAACTGGGCATCAGCCACATCTACGCCTCGCCGCTGCTCAGTGCGCGCAGCGGCTCGATGCATGGCTACGACGTGGTCGACCCGAGCCAGGTCAATCCCGAACTGGGTGGCGAACCGGCCCTGCGCCGTCTGGGCGAGGCCCTGCGCGCCCGGGGCATGGGGCTGATCCTGGACATCGTGTCCAATCACATGGCGGTCGGCGGGGCCGATAACCCTTGGTGGCTCGACCTGCTGGAATGGGGTCGCCTGAGTCCCTACAGCGAATTCTTCGACATTCAATGGCACTCGCCAGACCCGTTGCTCGAAGGCCAGTTGCTGCTGCCGTTCCTCGGCAGTGACTACGGCATCGCCCTGCAGGACGGCAGCCTGGCGCTGAAGTTCGATCCACGGCAGGGGCGCTTCTATGCCGAGCACTATGAGCACCAGTTCCCCATCTGTCCCAGCGACTATGGGCTGTTGCTGCAGGCCGAAGGCGATCTGGAGCGTGACCAGGCCGGACAGCTGAAAGCCCTCGCCGATCAGTTCACCACCCTGCACTACCAGACCGACGCCCATGCCCGCGCCGGAGCCCTCAAGCAGGCGCTGCAACGCTTGGCCGAAGACCCGGTCATCGCGCGTTGCATCGAGGCCAACCTGGCCCGTCACGATGGCCGTCAGCCCGAAGGTTTTGCCCGACTGCACAGCCTGCTGGAGCGCCAGAGCTACCGTCTCGCCAGTTGGCGCACCGCCGCCGATGATATCAACTGGCGGCGCTTCTTCGATGTCAATGAACTGGGCGGGCTGCGGGTCGAGCGCCCGGCGGTGTTCGAGGCCACCCATCGCAAGATCTTCGAGCTGATTGGCGCCGGCCTGATAGACGGCTTGCGCATCGATCACATCGATGGCCTGGCCGACCCCCGGGGTTACTGCCGCAAACTGCGGCGCCGGGTCGATGCCCTGGCACCCGGCAGGCACCTGCCGATCTACGTCGAGAAAATCCTCGGTGAAGGCGAAAGCCTGCGCCGCGACTGGCAGGTCGACGGCAGTACCGGTTACGAATTCATGAACCAGCTGTCGCTGCTGCAACACGACCCGCAGGGCGCGCAGGCCCTGGGTGACTTGTGGCAGCGCCACAGCGGTCGCACCCCGGCCTTTATCGAAGAAGCACGGCTGGCACGTGAGCAGATTCTCCAGGGCTCGCTGGGCAGCGATTTCGAGAGTGTGGCCCAGGCCCTGCTGCAAGTGGCGCGCGACGATGTGATGAGCCGCGACCTGACCCTGGGCGCAATCCGCCGGGCCTTGCAGGCGCTGATCGTGAATTTTTCGGTGTACCGCACCTACATCAGCGCCCGCGGACGTTCTGCCGAGGACGACGGGTTTTTCCAGCAGGCCTTGCAGGGCGCCCGCCTGACGCTGAGCGAAGCCGACTGGCCAGTGCTGGACAACATCGCCCAGTGGCTGGGCGGCCAGCCGTGGCGTGAACGCCCTTTGGGCCGCCCGCGCAAGATCCTAAAGCATGCCTGCGTGCGCTTCCAGCAACTGACTTCGCCGGCAGCGGCCAAGGCGGTCGAAGACACCGCGTTCTACCGCAGTGGGGTGCTGCTGTCGCGCAACGACGTGGGCTTCAACAGCGAACAATTCAGCGCGCCCTTCAGTGCGTTCCACCGGGTCAACGGCGAGCGGTTGGCGAGCTTCCCGGACAACCTGCTGGCCACCGCCACCCACGATCACAAGCGCGGCGAAGACAGCCGCGCACGTCTGGCAGTGCTCAGTGAACGCAGCGCCTGGTATGCCGATCAGGTCGAGGCCTGGCGCGTCATGGCCGAGGACTTGCGCGAGGATCCCCAGGCACCTACGGCGGCTGACGAACTGATCCTCTACCAGAGCCTGCTTGGCAGTTGGCCGCTGGACTTGGGCAGCGACGACGCGCCGGCCCTGGCCGACTACGGCGAACGCATCTGGCAGTGGCAGCAAAAGGCCCTGCGCGAAGCCAAGCTCAACACCAGCTGGAGCGCCGCCAACGAGCCCTACGAGCAGGCCGCCAAAGCCTTCACCGAACGCCTGTTGTGCTCGTTCGAAGGACTGCCCTTGCGCCGGCAGATTGCCGAAGCCGCCCAATCAATCACCGTCGGCGGTGCGCTCAACAGCTTGGCGCAAACCTTGCTGCGCATGACCGTGCCGGGGGTGCCGGACCTGTATCAGGGCGCCGAGTTCTGGGACTTCAGCCTGGTCGACCCGGACAACCGTCGGCCAGTCGATTACCCCGCACGCCGGCACGCGCTGCACACCGAGGCAGACCCTCGCGGGTTGCTGGAGCACTGGCGCAACGGGCACATCAAGCAGGCGTTGATCGCCCGCACCCTGGCCCTGCGCGCCGAGCATCCAGCGCTGTTCCGGCACGGGCGCTATCTGCCGCTGGCGGTGCACGGCAGCCAGGCCAATCGCGTGCTGGCGTTCGCCCGCGAGTTCCAGGGGCAATGGCTGGTGGTCGTGGTGCCGGTGCGGGTTGCCAGTCTGCTGCAAAGCAGTGCCACGCCCCAGGTGCCTGCCCCGTGCTGGGACGATACCCGGGTGACCTTACCGTTCAGCCCACACCGGCAAAAACTAAATGGACTTTTTTCCACCGTCGAAGTCACACACCCAACAGAGCTGCCGATCAGCACCGCGCTGGGGGACTTCACGGTCAATGTGTTTATCCAGGCTTGAATTCGACCCAGGAGTATCACCATGAGCAACGACGACAAACGCATACGTGAATTCGCCTATCAGATCTGGGAATCCGAGGGCAAACCCGAAGGGCAGGAAGCCCGCCACTGGGAGATGGCGCGCAAACTGGCGGAAGCCGAGGCCCTGGCCCCGAGCAAACCACCCAAGGCCGGTAGAGCCGCCAGCGATAAACCAGCCGCCGCGAAAACCAGCGCCAAGCCCGCGAGCAAGGCCAAGACGTCTGCCGCCCAGGTGGTGACGCCGCCCGGTGAAAAGCCCGCTGCCGTGAAAAAGCCACGGGCTCCACGCAAGCCGACGATCTGAGCGACAGCTCGCACTGACTGATATCGGAATCGCGCAACAGGAGTTTCCATGCCCACGCACAAGCAAACCGCAACAGAGCCGCACACCGTGGACCCGACGCGGATTCGTGAAGGCCTGCCCTTCCCGCTGGGCGCCACCTGGGATGGCCTTGGGGTCAACTTCGCGATCTTCTCGGCCCACGCCACCAAGGTCGAACTGTGCCTGTTCGACGCGGCCGGCGAGGTCGAACTGGAGCGCATCGAGCTGCCCGAATACACCGATGAAATTTTTCACGGTTACCTGCCCGATGCCCATCCGGGGCTGATCTACGGTTACCGGGTGTACGGCCCCTACGACCCGCAGAACGGCCATCGTTTCAACCACAACAAGCTGTTGATCGACCCCTACGCCAAGCAGTTGGTGGGCGAGTTGAAATGGTCCGAAGCGCTGTTCGGCTACACCATCGGCCACCCGGACGCCGACCTCAGTTTCGACGAACGTGACAGCGCGCCCTTCGTGCCCAAGTGCAAGGTGATCGATCCGGCGCACACCTGGGGGCACGACCACCGGGTCAATGTGCCGTGGGACAAGACGATCATTTATGAGACTCACGTGCGCGGCATCAGCATGCGCCACCCGTCCGTGCCCGAGGCACTGCGCGGGACCTTTGCCGGGCTGATGGTCGACGACCTGCTGGAGCACATCCGCAAGCTCGGGGTGTCGTCGGTGGAGCTGCTGCCGATCCACGCCTTCGTCAACGACCAGCACCTGCTGCACAAGGGCATGACCAACTACTGGGGCTACAACAGCATCGCCTTCTTCGCCCCCGATCCGCGCTACCTGGCCAGCGGCAAGATCGCCGAGTTCAAGGAGATGGTCGCGCACCTGCACGAAGCCAATCTCGAAGTCATTCTCGACGTGGTCTACAACCACACCGCCGAAGGCAACGAACAGGGCCCGACCCTGTCGATGCGCGGCATCGACAATGCCTCGTACTATCGCCTGATGCCGGATGACAAGCGCTTCTACATCAACGATTCCGGGACCGGCAACACCCTCGACCTGAGTCATCCGTGCGTGCTGCAGATGGTCACCGACTCGTTGCGTTACTGGGCCTCGGAAATGCACGTCGACGGGTTCCGCTTTGACCTGGCAACCATTCTTGGGCGTTATCACGACGGCTTCGACGAGCGCCACAGCTTCCTCGTGGCCTGCCGCCAGGATCCGGTGCTGCGCCAGGTGAAGTTGATTGCCGAACCCTGGGACTGCGGTCCCGGCGGTTATCAGGTGGGTGGTTTCCCACCCGGCTGGATGGAGTGGAACGATCGTTTTCGCGACACCGTGCGCGCGTTCTGGAAAGGCGACGACGGGCAACTGGCGGACTTCGCCGCACGCATGACCGCGTCCGGCGAAATGTTCAACCAGCGTGGACGGCGGCCCTATGCATCGGTCAACTTCGTCACCGCCCATGACGGTTTCACCCTCAATGACCTGGTATCCTACAACGACAAGCACAACGATGCCAATGACGAAGGCAACCAGGACGGCAGCAACAACAACCTGTCGTGGAACCACGGCGTCGAAGGCCCGACTGACGATCCCGAGATCAACGCCCTGCGCCATCGGCAGATGCGCAATTTCTTCGCCACCCTGCTGCTGGCCCAGGGCACGCCGATGCTGGTGGCCGGCGACGAGTTCGCCCGCACCCAGCACGGCAACAACAACGCCTACTGCCAGGACAGCGAGATCGGCTGGGTCAACTGGGACCTGAGCGAAGACGGCAAGGCCCTGCTCAAGTTCGTCAAGCGCCTGATCAAGCTGCGCCTGGCGTATCCGATCCTGCGCCGTGGGCGCTTCCTGGTGGGCAACTACAACGAGGACATCGGGGTCAAGGACGTCACCTGGCTGGCGCCGGATGGCAGCGAGATGTCCACCGAGCAGTGGCAGGACGGACATGGCCGCTGCCTGGGCATGCTGCTCGACGGCCGCGCCCAGGAAACCGGAATCCGCCGCAAGGGCGGCGATGCGACCTTGCTGCTGGTGGTCAATGCCCATCACGACGTGGTCAATTTCCAGCTGCCCGAAGTCCCCGACGGCAGTTTCTGGACCTGCATGCTCGACACCAACCAGCCAGCGATTCGTGGCCAGGAGCGCTTCGACTTCGACCACGTCTACTCGGTGACCGGGCGCTCGCTGTTGCTGTTCGAGTTGCAGCGGGAGGAGGACGAATAAGGGGTCGCTCGGCGGCAGGAAAAATCCGCAATAGTCTGAACTGCCGGGCAAAGCACGAGTCGCATGGATAACCCGTCGCGACTTTCGAGGAGAGCTTGTGAACCCCGACCCAGAACGGCAACCGACCCGGCCCACTCCGCTGGGTACGGCGCCAGACGTGCATCGCCTGCGGATCCTGACGGTCAATACGCACAAGGGCTTCACCGCGTTCAACCGGCGCTTCATCCTGCCCGAACTGCGCGAGGCGGTGCGCAGTACGTCGGCCGACCTGGTGTTTCTCCAGGAAGTGCTGGGTGAGCATGACCGCCACGCCAACCGCCACAGTAACTGGCCGGCCACCTCGCAATACGAGTTCCTCGCCGACAGCATGTGGAGCGACTTTGCCTATGGACGCAACGCGGTCTACCCTGACGGCCACCACGGCAATGCCCTGCTGTCGAAATACCCGATTCGCCATCATCGCAACCTCGACGTCTCGATCACCGGCCCTGAGCGGCGCGGCTTGTTGCACTGCGTACTGGATGTGCCCGGGCACGCCGAAGTCCACGCGATCTGCGTGCACCTGAGTCTGCTGGAAAGCCATCGGCAGCTGCAGTTGGCCCTGCTCTGCCAATTGATCGAATCGCTGCCCGAGGATGCACCGGTGATCATCGCCGGCGATTTCAATGACTGGCAGATGCACGGCAACCTCACCCTCGGCCGGCGCAACGACCTGCACGAAGCCTTCGAGCGCCACCACGGCCAGCTGGCAAAAACCTACCCCGCACGCTTCCCCCTGCTGCGCCTGGACCGCGTGTACCTGCGCAACGCCAGCAGCCACGAACCGAAAATCCTCGGCAACAAACCCTGGACCCATCTCTCCGACCATTTGCCGCTGGCGGTGGAGGTGCATTTGTAATCCGGCATTGATCTGAGCGCCACCGCCCCCTGTAGGAGCTGGCTTGCCAGCGAAGAAGTTGATGCGGTGTCGCTGATGGCCTCTCGCTGGCAAGCCAGCTCCCACAGGTTTCGCGGTGATCGCGGATTTGTGATCGGCCGCCGATTGAACTGTGGGAGCGGGCTTGCCCGCGATGAAGTTGATGCGGTGTCGCTGATGGCCTCTCGCTGGCAAGCCAGCTCCCACAGGTTTCGCGGTGATCGCGGATTTGTGATCGGCCGACGATTGAACTGTGGGAGCGGGCTTGCCCGCGATGAAGTTGATGCGGTGTGCCTGATAACCTCATCGCCAGCTGGCTCCCACAAAGGCTTATGAGAATCGCTTCACAGGTGATTTCGCGCAGAAACAACACCTTGGAGAATCGCCATTTTTCAGGCATTTACCCGCCCTGATTTTTGGCATACCGCTCATCGTTCAATTTCTTGACGCAGCGCCCACGGTCTTCTTAGCTACAGCTTACTACCCCCCGCAAACACACCTGGGGCAGGCCTTCAACTCCCGCCACCGCGGGCCGCCAGGGTTTGTCTCGATGAAATCGGTCGCCCCTCAATCGGGGTAGGAGAGACGCCAACACGTGCACTGCCAGCAAGGTACAGCGCCATGAACACCTCCTCTTTCCAGCATGAGTTAACCCTGACCCTCACCGTATCCAGCACACTGCTGGTGCTCTGTACGTCCATGGAGGTGTTGGCCGCTGCCCCTGAAGAGGAGGCCATTCCCTGGTATCGGCAAGACGTGCCCAGTTTCACCTTCCCGGCCACGCAACCCCTGCAAACCGGCCGTTTCATGAGCCAACCCGGTATCGACAATCAACGGCTGAGCATCGAGCAAGCCGCGCCTTCCGCCTGGCAACGAGTCTACGGACAACCCGCCGCCCAGGCCGAACACGACATCCTCAACTCCCCCTTCGCCGCCCTCGCCGCCCCCACTGGCAAAAGCCCTGCGCTGCTGACCCTGCACGGCAACGGCGGGAGCGTTCAGCGGGTCGGGTTGATCGGCGGCAGCCAGCAGATCCAGGGCAACAGCAATGGCGTGCTGATCGGTCCGGCGCTTGCCGATCCTGGTAGCGACAGCTTGAATGTGCAGGGCGACAGCCTCGGTGCCTACTGGAGCCTGACCGGCGCCAGCGGCTGGCATGTCGACCTCAGTGCCAGTGGCGGCCGGGTCAGTGGTTTCAGCCGCAACAGTGAGGGCGAGCGGCAAGCCACCGAGGGCAGCGCCGTGACCTTGTCGGTCGAAGGCGGGTTTCCCATCGGTATCAGCAAGAACTGGGTGATCGAACCCCAGGCGCAATTGATCAACCAGCGCATCACCCTGGACAGTAACAACGCCGGCAACGGCAATGCACAATCCAGCGACATGAGTTCGTGGAGTGGGCGTGTCGGCGCGCGCCTGAAAGGCAGTTACGACATCAACGGCCTGCCGGTCGAACCCTATGTGCGTACCAACCTGTGGCACACGGTCAACACGAGCGCCACGGTGAGCCTGGATCAGGTCGACAAGATCAGCAGCAGCCGCAACTCGTCAACCGTCGAGCTGGGCCTGGGCCTGGTGGCCAAGGTCACTCCGGCGGTCAGCCTGTACGTCAGCGCCGACTACAGCAGCGATGTCGACGACAACGACTTGAATGGCCTGATCGGCAGCCTGGGTGTGCGCATGCGCTGGTGATCGCCTGGCACAAAGGCACGGGGAGCTGTTTGCCCACCCTCCGGCTCATGGGGCCGACCGGGCAATTCCCTGCCGACCCGCTGTAGCTGATGCCTAGCCCTGCGGACGCAGGATCAACACCGCCAACGGCGGCAGATTCAACGCCAGCGACATTGCCTGCCCATGACTCGGCACCTCCTCGGCCAGCGCCCCGCCGCCGTTGCCGTAATTGGACCCGGCATAGATCGCCGAATCGCTGTTGAGCACCTCATCCCACTGCCCGGCGAAGGGCACGCCAACCCGGTAAGCTTCGCGCGGCACCGGGGTGAAGTTAGCCACCACCAACACCGGCTTGCCGTCCTTGCTCCAGCGCAGCCAGGCGTAGACGCTGTTGATTGCATCGTCACCGATCAGCCACTGAAAGCCTTGCGGCACGTCATCCTGATCGTGCAGGGCCGGCTCGTCGCGGTACAGCCGATTGAGGTCGCCGACCAGTTGCTGCACGCCCTTGTGCTCCGAATACTGCAGCAGGTACCAGTCGAGTTGCTGGTCATGATTCCACTCGCGCCACTGGCCGAACTCACAGCCCATGAACAACAGCTTCTTGCCCGGGTGGGCCCACATGAAACTCAGGTAGGCGCGCAGGTTGGCGAATTTCTGCCAGCGATCGCCGGGCATCTTGTCGATCAGCGAGTGTTTGCCGTGCACCACTTCATCGTGGGAAATCGGCAGGATAAAGCGCTCGGACCAGGCGTAGACCAGGCCGAAACTCAACTCGTTGTGATGATGGGCGCGGTACACCGGATCCTGCTGGATGTAGTGCAGGGAGTCGTGCATCCAGCCCATGTTCCATTTGTAGTCGAAACCCAGGCCACCTTGCTGAGTGCCTTGGCTGACGCCTGGCCAGGCCGTGGATTCTTCGGCAATCACCAGCGCGCCGGGGGCTTCGAGATCGACCACGTCATTGAGGTGACGGACGAAATCGATGGCTTCAAGGTTCTCCCGGCCGCCGTGGCGATTGGGCACCCACTCGCCGGCCTTGCGCGAGTAGTCGCGATAGAGCATCGACGCCACCGCATCGACCCGCAGCCCATCGACGTGGAAATGCTTGAGCCAGTGCAGCGCCGAGGCCAGCATGAAGCCATGTACTTCGGTGCGCCCGAGGTTGTAGATCAGCGTGTCCCAGTCCTGGTGAAAGCCTTCCAGCGGGTTGCCGTATTCGTACAGCGCGGTGCCATCGAACTGCGCCAGGCCGTGGGCATCGGTGGGGAAATGCGCTGGCACCCAGTCGAGGATCACACCGATCCCGGCCAGGTGGCAGGCGTTGACGAAGGCGGCAAAGTCGGACGGCGAACCGAAGCGCGCACTCGGGGCGAACTGCGAGAGCGGTTGGTAGCCCCAGGAGCCTCCGAAGGGATGCTCCATGATCGGCATCAGTTCGATATGGGTGAAGCCCAGTTCCTGGACGTACGGAATCAACTGTTCGGCCAACTCCCCCCAACTGAACTGGCGCGCCACCTCGCCGGCATCGTCCACTTCGCAACGCCAGGAACCGACGTGCAGTTCATAGATCGACAAGGCGGCTTTCGGATCCTGGCGCTCGCCGCGGGCCTGCATCCACTGCTGATCCTGCCAGTCGATCTGCAGCGGTTCGGCAACTTTCGACGCGGTGTCCGGCGGCAGCTGGGTGGCCAGGGCCATCGGGTCGGCCTTCAGTGGCAGGATCCCGTGCTCGCCGAGAATTTCGTACTTGTAGGCCTCACCGGCCTGCAGCCGTGGGACGAACAGTTCCCACACACCTGAGGGATGACGCAGGCGCATCGGGTGGCGGCGGCCGTCCCAATTGTTGAAATCGCCCACCACCGACACCCGCCGGGCATTCGGCGCCCACACGGCAAAGCGCACGCCGTCGACGCCTTCGACGTTAATCAGTTGTGCGCCAAGGCAGGCGCTGAGATCGCGGTGATTGCCTTCGGCGAACAGGTATAAATCCATCTCCCCGAGCAACTGACCGAAGCTGTAGGGGTCTTCGGCGATCTGTTCACCACCCGCCCACTGCGTGCGCAACCGGTAGGCGCCGGTACGCGGGAAATGCCCGACGAACAGCCCCGGCACATTGCTGCTCTGGAGGTTACCGAGTTCTTCCCCGCTGTCGCGATCGATCACCTGCACGCTCAAGGCATCCGGCAGGAAAGCACGGATGAACTGACCGCCCGCGCCGTCGGCATGCGGGCCAAGTACCGCAAATGGATCCTGATGTTCGGCGCGCACCAGCGCCTCGATATCACGCGCTGCCGGCAGCAGCGCCTCCGGTAGTCCCTGTTCCTTCATGACTGCTCTCCACCTGATTCGGAAAAGGGTTTGAGTTCATTTAACAATCCATGCAACCCGTGCAGCGGCACTGGCAACCAGGCCGGACGATTTTCCGCTTCGTACGCCACTTCATACGCCGCCTTCTCCAGACTGAACAACGCCAGCGCGGCGTCTTCGGCCCCCGGCGCCTGCCAGGCATGGCCAAGACTAGCCGTTGCCAGCCGATACGCCTGGACAAATGCTTGCCTGGCTTCACGCAGGTAGCGCTGTGTCACCTGCTGCCGCGCCGCGTCGCCCTGCCCAGTACTGTCCACGCTTTGCACACTGCGGGCCATCGCCGCCGCGTAGTCGAACGAACGCAGCACACCGCTGACATCCTTATACGGACTGTGCTTACCCCGACGCTCATGCAACGGCCGCGCCGGTTCGCCTTCAAAGTCGATCAAGTAGGCATCGCCCTTGATCACCAGCACCTGGCCGAGGTGCAAATCGCCGTGGACGCGCATGCGCAAACCGCCGGTCGCCGCCTCGGCCAGGACTTGCACCTGGCTGAGTATGACCTTGCGTTGTTTCAACAATTGCGTGACCAGTGCCTGATCAGCAGCAGTCAGTTGCGACTGGTGTTGCTCCAGCAGCAACAAGGCCCGTTCCACCTGCGCGCCAATGGCCTTGCCTGCGGCTTTTTGGTCCTTGGCCGTGGTGACCTCGCAACCGAATGCCGGATCGTCGCTGGCCAACGCCAGCAGCAAGTGCATTTCCCCCAGGCGCTGGCCGAGCATGGCGGCGAAGTCCTGCAGCTCGCCGAGGGCGTTGTAGTGCTGGTCCTGTTCCGACATGGCGTCGGCCAGTTCGTCGCGAATCGCCCGCTCGAGGTTGTTCTGGGTCCACTCCCAGGCATCGCCCTGATTGCTCAAATAGCCTTGGGCAATCATCAACAGATTGTCGTCGCCTTGGGCATCGCGTCGCACCACCGAGCCAAGCAACGGTGAAATATGCTCGAAGCCGGCGGCCGTCAGGTAGGCGCCCATTTCCAGCTCCGGGTGTACGCCGCTGGCGACCTTGCGGATCAGCTTGAGCACCAGGCTGCCACCGATCACCACCGAACTGTTGGACTGCTCCGCCGACAGGTAACGCACGTCCGACTCGGCGCCCAGGCCCAGTTCGGCCAGGCGCGGTGTGGGTTCGAAGCGGATTTCACCGTCACTGGAGCTGAGCACCGTCTGCGCCTGCAACCCCTGCAACACCGCACGGATAAAGCTTTCCAGGCTGAAGGCATCAGTGACCAGACCGACCTGCCGTCCGCGCCGCACTCTGGATAACGCCAACTGCTGGGGCAGCGCCGCCCCCACCTGATCTTCGGCGAGAAAGCCCAACGGCAATTGATAACGACTGACCTGGCCCTGGCTGCTGACCTCGATCTCACTGAGCAGCACCGGGTGCTGTGCATCACCAAAGCGCACGCCATAGGCCATGTGCACCGAATCGATGCCGGCGTCCTTGCCGGCGAACCAGCGGCGGTTGGTCAGCCAAGTCGGCAACACGGTCTGCTCCAACAAGGTGCGCGAAGGTGCTTCGAGCAACTCTTCCATGCGCTTTTTCAGGACCAGGGTGATGAAGTCCGGCAGGCTTTGTGCCGGCTCCGCATGCCAGCTGGGCATCTGGTTTTCGGCGGCGAGGACGAACCAGTAGAAACCGTAGGGCGCCAGGGTCAGCAGGAAATTCAACTGGCCAATGGGCGGGAAGGCATTACCGCCGAGCATCTCCACCGGAACCATACCGACGAAGGCCGAGAGGTCCAGTTCAGCAGCCTGGGCGCTGCGCGACACGTTGGCGACGCAGAGGATGATTTCCTGACGGCCGTCCTCGCCGGTGAATTCACGGGTATAGGCGAGGATCCGCCGGTTGCTCGGCGAGAGCATTTTCAAGGTGCCACGGCCAAACGCCTTGGATTGCTTGCGCACGGCAAGCATGCGTCGGGTCCAGTTGAGCAGTGAATGCGGGTCGCCGGCCTGGGTTTCGACGTTGACCGAGAGGTAACCGTACTGCGGGTCCATGATCGGCGGCAGCACCAGGCTGGCCGGGTCGGCGCGAGAGAAGCCGCCGTTGCGGTCGATCGACCACTGCATCGGCGTGCGCACACCGTCGCGGTCACCGAGGTAGATGTTGTCGCCCATGCCGATCTCGTCACCGTAGTACAGGGTCGGCGTACCGGGCATCGACAACAGCAGGCTGTTGAGCAGCTCGACCCGGCGGCGGTCCCGCTCCATCAATGGCGCCAAACGCCGGCGAATACCCAGGTTGATCCGTGCCCGACGGTCGGCGGCGTAGTAATTCCACAGGTAATCGCGCTCGCGGTCGGTGACCATTTCCAGGGTCAGCTCATCGTGATTGCGCAGGAAGATCGCCCATTGGCAGTTCGCCGGAATTTCTGGGGTCTGGCGCAGGATGTCGGTAATCGGAAAGCGGTCTTCCTGGGCCAGCGCCATGTACATGCGCGGCATCAGCGGGAAGTGAAACGCCATATGGCACTCGTCACCGTTGTCGCCGTGGGTATCGCCGAAGTACAGCTGGGTGTCTTCCGGCCATTGATTGGCCTCGGCCAGCAACATGCGATCCGGGTAGTTGGCGTCGATCTCGGCGCGGATCTGCTTGAGCACGTCATGGGTTTCAGGGAGGTTTTCGTTGTTGGTGCCGTCGCGCTCGATCAGGTAGGGAATGGCGTCGAGGCGCAGGCCGTCGATGCCCATGTCGAGCCAGTAGCGCATCACCGACAGTACTGCCTTCATCACCTGTGGGTTGTCAAAATTGAGATCCGGCTGGTGCGAGTAGAAGCGGTGCCAGAAGTATTGGCCGGCCACCGGGTCCCAGGTCCAGTTGGATTTTTCGGTGTCGAGGAAGATGATGCGCGTGCCGTCGTATTTCTGGTCGTCGTCGGACCACACATAGAAATCCCGCGCCGCCGAGCCGGGCTTGGCTTTGCGTGCGCGCTGGAACCACGGGTGTTGGTCGGAGGTGTGGTTGATGACCAGTTCGGTGATCACCCGCAGCCCGCGCTTATGGGCCTCGGCGATAAACCGCCGGGCATCGGCCATGGTCCCGTAGTCGCTGTGCACGCCCCGATATTCGGCGATATCGTAGCCGTCGTCACGCCGTGGCGAGGGGTAGAACGGCAGTAGCCAGATGGTGTTGACGCCGAGATCGGCGATGTAGTCGAGTTTGCTGATCAGGCCGGGGAAGTCGCCAATTCCGTCGTTGTTGGAGTCGAAATAGGATTTGACGTGTACCTGATAAATCACCGCGTCCTTGTACCAGAGCGGGTCGTTGTTGAAGGTGGCTGACCTGGGTTTCTTCGCCATGAAAATCTCCTGCTCGAATTTGGGGTGGAGCGGTGTTGCTGCCGTCCTTTGTAGGAGCGGTCTCCCGCTTGCGGCTGCTAGCGATGGCGGCCTGACGGTGCACATATCCCTCCCTACCTAAAACACCGCCCCACTGTAGGAGCTGGCTTGCCAGCGAAAGCGGCCTAACGGTGCACATATCCCTTCCTGTCGAAACACTCACTCCACTGTGGGAGCTGGCTTGCCAGCGAAGGCGGCCTAATGGCGCACATATCCCTACCTGCCGAAACACTCCCTCCACTGTGGGAGCGAGCCTGCTCGCGAAAGCTTTTTTCCGGTGTACATATCCATTCCTGCGGTAACGGCGGCCTATGGTTTCGCTCTTACAGCGAGTCCCTTTTGTCAAACGCCACAAAAGGAACCAAAAAGGCTTGCCCCAACCTCCGGCCCCCTCGCCTAGGCTCGGCGTACCTTCGCTCCGGCATCCATCCGCGGGTCATCGCCTCCGGTTGGCTTCGCTGGCACCTCCTCTCGATGACTGCGGCTGCGCCGCAGCGCGCTACGCGCTCCCCTCGGATGAATGCCTCCACTCAGCCGTCGGTAACGGGGCCGGTGGATCAAAATCAAGAGCCAGATCAAGAGCCAGATCAAGAGCCAGATCAAAAGCTGGTCCGCCGCCCCTCAAACCGATATCCGCCATATCCCAAACGGTTGATGCCACGGTTCAATCCGCATCCACTGAGTCTTGCCATACCAAGTCCAGCGGTGGCCGTTCATCAAATCCTCACCCTGGGTCGCCGCATCATCGGCCAGGCCCATCTCCCACAACGGCAATTCGAAGTGCGCCTCCTGAGCGTTAAAGGGGTCAAGGCTGACGGCGACCAAAATGAAGTTCTTGCCATCTGTAGTGCGTTTGCCGAAGTACAGGATGTTGTCGTTCCAGGCGTTGTACACCTGCAAGCCGAGGTGGGTATGCAACGCCGGGTTTTGCCGGCGGATGCGGTTCAGCTGGGCGATTTCGGCGATGATGTTGCCCGGCGCGGTAAAGTCGCGGACGCGGATCTGGTATTTCTCCGAGTCCAGGTATTCTTCCTTGCCCGGCACCGGTGCCGATTCGCACAGTTCAAACCCCGAGTACATGCCCCACAGCCCCGAACCCATGGTCGCCAGCGCAGCGCGGATGAGGAAGCCGGCGCGGCCGGACTGGTGCAGGAAGCCTGGGTTGATGTCCGGGGTGTTAACGAAAAAGTTCGGCCGGTAGCACTCGCGCCAGGGCGACTGGTTGAGTTCGGTCAGGTAGGTCGCCAGCTCGTGCTTGGTATTGCGCCAGGTGAAGTAGGTGTAGCTCTGGGAGTAACCGACCTTTCCCAGCCGCGCCATCATCGCCGGCGTAGTAAAGGCTTCGGCGAGGAAGATCACCTCGGGATGCTTGGCGCGCACGTCGCCAATCAACCACTGCCAGAACGGCAAGGGCTTGGTGTGGGGGTTGTCGACGCGGAAAATCTTCACCCCCTCCTCGACCCAACCGACCACAATGTCGCGCAGTTCGAGCCAGAGGCTGGGGATGGCGTCGGCGGCGTAGAAGTCGACATTGACGATGTCCTGATACTTCTTCGGAGGATTCTCCGCATACTTGATCGTGCCGTCCGGCCGCCAGTTGAACCAGCCGGGATGCTGTTCGAGCCAGGGGTGGTCCTGGGAACACTGGATGGCGAAGTCGAGGGCGATTTCCAGGCCGTGGTCGTTGGCCGCTGCCACCAGCCGCCGAAAATCGTCGCGCGTGCCCAGTTGCGAGTGAATCGCCTCGTGCCCGCCTTCCTCGCTGCCAATCGCATAAGGACTGCCCGGATCGTCGAGGCCGGCGGTCAGGGAGTTGTTCGGGCCCTTGCGATGGCTACGGCCGATCGGGTGGATAGGCGGGAAATACAGCACGTCAAAACCCATATCCTGGATCATCGCCAGGCGCGAATGGACATCGTTGAAGGTGCCATGGCGCGCCGGGTCATCGGTGATCGAGCGGGGAAACAGCTCATACCAACTGGCAAACTGCGCCGCTTTGCGTTCGACATCCAATGGGTATTCAGGACTGAGGCTGAGATAAGGCCGATGATCGGCCGCCGCCATCAACCAGCGGCTGTGGGGGTGCATGAACAGCGCCACCTGCTCGGCTTCCAGCAGCCCTTCAAGCTGATGCTGCAATGCCGCCAGCTCCTCACTCAAGGCCCCGTCGCTGCGCTCGGCCGCGTGCTGCACCTGTTGCCGGCCCTCTTGCAACTCAAGACTCACTGGCACCCCGGCGACATGCTTTTTCTCCAGCTCGTAACAGAAGCTGGCGAACTGATCGACCCACGCTTCGATGCAATAGCGGTAGCGGCCCGGCGCAAGCACCTTGAACTGACCTTGCCAGGCGTTGTTGCCCAGGTCCTTCATAACATCGGTGTGCCAGATCGAGGTCGCTTCATTACACCAGCGCACCCGCACCGCCAGCTTGTCGTGGCCGTCGGCAAACACCTTGCTGCGCACCGTCACCGTCTGCCCGGCAACCGCCTTGACCGCAAACTGCCCCCCATCGAGCACCGGCTGGGTGTTCTCGATGGCAATGCGCGGCAGCAGCAAGGCCTGGGCCAAGGGCAAATGCGGATTGTGGTCCTGGGAATCATCGTGCAATTGCGTCAATTGCGTTGGTAGTTCGGTCGTCATCGAGCATCACCCCTTACGCCCCATGGACGCTCCTGTGCCTGATTTCAGTGCCTGTGTGACCCACTTAAGGTTCCGAACGCCAGGTCCCGGGAAAAGTTCAGCCGGATCTGCAATCCGCCCGGCGGTGGAATCAATTCGCGGTGCCTGCGGTCCATCGCACTAAGCCAAGCACAAAAGAGGCCACCACGATGAGTATCCCGATCCCACCAGAAACGCCCGACCCGAACATCGACCAACCGATCCTGCCGCCCACCGACCCCGAGCCCGTCCCGGAAAAAGACCCGGTGCCACCGGGTACGATGCCGCCGGTGGGCGATCCACCGCCGGAGGAGCCGCCGATACGGGTGTGACGGATGAGCTGATTGTCGCCAGGGAAGGTGACAGTCAGGGTCTCAGGGTCGATAAAAACTTGACGAATGTCACCACACACCGTGCCTGTCCGCGCCTTTGTATTTATCTATAAAAACCCCTCTGCTTATCTCCAATCAGCTTAATTAACTGTCAACTATGACAGGTTCAATGCCTGACCTTCAGATCTATGCTCACCCAGCAAGTGACACCCTATACATACAGGCCGAGACACTTTAACAAGGACGCGCATCATGCTAAATGAAAGCAATACAATCTCCAGCGCCGGCGTCAAAGCGAAGTTTGATTTAGTTGGTGTAGGCAATGAATGCAAAATAAGCTATGGTGACCGCCCAGAACTCCCATGATGAGAACATAAAGATCGGCACACTCAAAAGTTACTCCATGGACTCCTTGAGGTGCGAGGTGATCATTGATGGCGAAGAAAAAAGTTTCGACATGAATTACGTAGGTTGGATCATCGCCTATACAGAAGAAGAGAAAAAGAAAGACGCAGAAAAAGCGAGAGAAAAAGAAGAAGCCAAGGCAAAGGCAGAAAGACTCAAAGCAGAAAAAGAAAAAGCTGATGCAGAAAAAAATGAAGCTTGGGAAACCTCAAACGCGCGACTCAACAGGCTGTTACTGTTGCAACGGTGCTCAGCCGAAATCTACCTGCGACTTAACAACGTCACATCCCCATCCTCTGAAAACGACCAACTTCGGCAGTTCAACAACATAACCCTGGAAGATCTTGACTTTTACCAAAGCCTGGAATGGAATGCCCACTACGTATTAGATTTGCTCGAACAGGCTGAACTCGCGGCGACAGAAAATACCCCGTCACCCACCGACGAAAAAACAATGCAGATCTGTAAGAGGCTGGCGGATCCATATTAGTCGTAAATGAGCCTTGACGCAGTTCGTTGACATGTCGTGGGAGACAGTGAACATGGGCCGGCGATACTGTCTCGCTCATTGATCTCCGTCCCCCCTCTCCAACCACCGCACAATCACCGGCATCACACTGAACACCGCCAACGCCAACAAGGTACTCAACACCGCCGTCGACTCCCGTCCCAAACCGGCGGCGACGCCGATGGCGGCGGTCATCCACAGGCCGGCGGCGGTGGTCAGGCCTTTCACATGACTTTCGTCACCGTCCTTGTTTTTCAGGATGGTCCCGGCGCCGAGGAAGCCGATGCCGGCGATCACGCCCTGGACCACCCGGCTCATGGCGTCCGACTCGGCACCCGAAACCTGCGGCACCAGCACGAACAGCGCCGCGCCCATGGCCACCAGCATGTGGGTGCGTACGCCGGCGGCCTTGCCTTTGTGCTCGCGTTCGAAACCGAGGATGGCCCCCAGCAACGCAGCAATCAGCAGGCGCACGGTGATGCGAGTCAATTGCGCGGCGTCGCCGATGTCGGCGAACTCGCCTTGCAGGGTTATCCAGACTTGGTGCCACCAGGCGTCCATGGGGCGCTCCTCGGAAAGGACAGGGATAGTCGATGGACAGCGCCGACCGCTAATCGGTTGCAGCGAACGATGCCCGCCGCCTGGCCCCTAAAGAACAGGTCCGCCCAACTGGAGAATCCCATGCCCGTACGCATCGAAAACCAGACCTGTTTTTTCACCACCGAGAGCGGCGAAGAAATTCGCCTGGCAGCCGACGTGACGGTGATCACCGACGGCGCAAAATCGATGTCGGCGGTCGACCTCGACGGCCAGCGCGTGTTCATCACCGAAGCAGAAGCCGACGCATTGACCGTAGCAGGCGCCACCGACGGACGCCGACACCTGCGGGCCACCGACAGTGATTCGGTGATTTGACTGATACAGATCACAACCAACGCGAGCGCCCTGTGCCAAGCGCTCGCGGCACGCCTGGCGGGGTGCATCAAGTTGTCGCAGGGGCAACTCAGAGACGCATCTGATCCGCTTTTTAATCCAATACCTGAGTCTGTTATGCAAACAGTTGCGCGCTCATAGTGCATCGGCCTGATGGAGGCTGATGAGCGAAAGACCATGAGCGAAAAAATCCCCGTCCGATTAGTAGAAACATTCGAGCCTTCGCGCCCAAAGATGAAGGCCAAATCCAGCGACAACCAGATCCACACCCGCAGCTTCACCGGTTTGTTCCGTAACCTTCGCGTGGCTGGCGCGGGCTTTCTGTTCCTGGCCTTTTTCGGCACCGTGTGGCTGAACTGGGGTGGGCGCCAGGCCGTGCTCTGGGATCTGGCAGAAAGCAAATTCCACATCTTCGGCGCGACCTTCTGGCCCCAGGATTTCATCCTGCTGTCGGCGCTGCTGATCATCTGCGCCTTCGGCCTGTTCGCCATTACGGTGTTCGCCGGGCGGGTCTGGTGTGGCTACACCTGCCCGCAGAGCTCGTTCACCTGGCTGTTCATGTGGTGCGAAAAGGTCACCGAGGGCGAACGCAACCAGCGAATCAAGCTGCAAGCGGCCCCCTGGAGCCTGAACAAACTGCTGCGGCGCTCGGCCAAGCACACGCTGTGGCTGGCGATCAGCGTCATGACCGGCCTGACCTTCGTCGGCTACTTCACCCCGATCCGGCCATTGGCCGAAGAGCTGCTGACCCTGCAGATGGCCGGAGTCAGTCTGTTCTGGGTGCTGTTCTTCACCGCCGCGACCTACATCAATGCCGGCTGGCTGCGCGAAGCGGTGTGCATGCACATGTGCCCGTATGCGCGGTTCCAGAGCGTGATGTTCGACAAGGACACCCTGACCATTTCCTACGACACTGCCCGTGGCGAAAACCGTGGCCCGCGCAAACGTGAGGTGAAACCGGCTGACGTCGGCCTCGGTGATTGCATCGACTGCCAGATGTGCGTGCAGGTCTGCCCCACCGGCATCGACATCCGCGATGGTCTGCAGATGGAATGCATCGGCTGCGCGGCGTGCATCGACGCCTGCGACTCGATCATGGACAAGATGGGCTACGCCCCTGGCCTGATCAGCTACACCTCCGAACACCAGTTGCAGGGCGGCAAGACCCACCTGCTGCGTCCGCGACTGGTGGGCTATACCCTGGTGCTGCTGGTGATGATCGGCGCTTTGGTGCTGGCGCTGATGGAGCGGCCGATGGTGTCGCTGGACGTCAGCAAGGACCGTGGCCTGTTCCGTGAAAACAGTCAGGGCCAGATCGAGAACATCTACAGCCTCAAGGTCATCAACAAGACCCAGCAACGCCAGGACTATCAGCTGTCGCTGGTGGACGCCGAGGGCTTCCACCTCCAGGGCAAGACCGAACTGAGCCTGGCGCCGGGCGAGATCCTCGATGTGCCGGTGTCGGTGGCGATGCTGGCCGACAAGGCTGACAGCAGTTCGCAGAGCCTGTACTTCAAGGTGACCGACAGCGACGAGCCCGAGGTCAACAGCGTGGCGAAAAGCCGGTTTGTTGCGCCGACCAATCGTTGAGCCATTACACTGCGGTGCTGCATTCGCGAGCAGCGGAACGCCGCCCGCGAAACAAGCACCGCGATTTCCCTGAATGACACCCATCGGGCCCTCAATGAAACGCTACGAAAAATTCGCTGACGACATTGCCGAACTGATCCGCTCCGGGGTGCTTGGCCCCGGCCAGCGCGTGCCGTCGGTGCGTTACGCCAGCCAGACCTACGGCGTCAGCCCGTCCACAGTGTTCCAGGCCTACTACCTGCTGGAGCGCCGTGGGCTGATCCGCGCCCGTCCGCGTTCCGGCTACTTCGTCAACACCCACGCGCCCAGCCCGTTCTCGGAGCCGGTGATCAGCAGCGAGGTCAACGAGTCCACCGAAGTCGACGTCAGCGAACTGGTGTTCTCGGTGCTCGACTCGATCAAGGACCCGCACACCGTGCCCTTCGGCTCGGCGTTTCCCAGCCCGACCCTGTTCCCGCTGCAACGCCTGGCACGCTCGCTGGCCAGCGCCAGCCGCGAGATGGACCCACGGATGGTGGTCACCGACCTGTCGCCGGGCAACCCGCAATTGCGTCGCCAGATCGCCCTGCGCTACATGGTCGGCGGGCTGATGTTGCCCATGGAAGAACTGCTGATCACCAACGGCGCGCTGGAAGCCCTGAACCTGTGCCTGCAGGCGGTCACCGAACCCGGCGATCTGGTGGCGATCGAGGCCCCGGCGTTTTACGCCAGCCTGCAAGTGCTGGAGCGGCTGAAACTCAAGGCCGTGGAAATCCCCGTGCACCCGCGCGACGGCATCGACCTCGGGGTCCTCGCGCAAACCCTCGAGCGCCATCCGATCAAGGCCTGCTGGTGCATGACCAGCTTCCAGAACCCGATGGGCGCGACCATGCCCGAGGCGAAGAAGCAGGAACTGGTAGAGCTGCTGCGCCGCCACCAGGTGCCGCTGATTGAAGATGACGTGTACGCCGAGCTCTATTACGGGCAACAGGCGCCCAAGCCGGCCAAGGCGTTCGACACCGAAGGGCTGGTGATGCACTGCGGTTCGTTCGCCAAGAGCCTGGCGCCCGGCTATCGGATCGGCTGGGTCGCCGCCGGACGCTATGCGCAAAAAATCGAACGGCTGAAACTGATGACCTCGCTCTGCGCCTCGATGCCGGCCCAGGCGGCGATTGCCGACTACCTGCAACACGGCGGTTACGATCGTCACCTGCGCAAGCTGCGTTACGCCCTGGAAGAACAGCAGAGTGCGATGCTCGCGGCGATCGCTCGTTATTTCCCGGCGCAGACCCGGGTCAGCCAGCCGGCCGGTGGCTACTTCCTGTGGCTGGAACTACCGGCGCAGATGGATTCGTTGAAGTTGTTCCAGATGGCCCTGGCCCAGGGCATCAGCATCGCGCCGGGGCCGATCTTTTCGCCAACCCAGCGCTTTCGCAACTGCATCCGCCTGAACTACGGCAGCCCGTGGACCGAGGACAGCGAAAAGGCCATGGAAACCCTCGGTCGCATCGTGCGCTCGTTCTAGCGACCGCCGCCGAGGTCGATGAAGGTTCCGGTCGAGTACGACGCCCTGTCGGACAGCAGCCAGATGATCGCCTCGGCCACTTCTTCCGGACGCCCGCCGCGGGCCATGGGAATCGCCGACTCGAGTTTGCTGACCCGCTCGGCATCGCCGCTGAGGGCGTGGAAGTCGGTGTAGATGTAGCCCGGGCGCACCGCGTTGACGCGAATGCCTTCGCCGGCGACTTCCTTGGACAGGCCAATGGTGAAGGTATCCAGCGCGCCCTTGGACGCCGCGTAATCAACATACTCGCCCGGCGAACCGAGGCGCGCGGCCACCGACGAGACGTTGACGATGCTGCCGCCCTGCCCGCCGTGTTTGGGCGACATGCGCAGCACGGCATGCTTGGCGCAGAGGATCGGCCCCAGGACGTTGGTTTTCATGATTTTGAGGATGCGGAACTCGGACATCTCCTCGACCCGGGATTTGTGCCCGACCGTGCCGGCATTGTTGACCAGCGCGGTGACCCGGCCCAGTTCCTGGTCAACACGCTGGAACAGGCTGACCACTTCGTCTTCGATGCTGACGTCGGCACGCACCGCAATTGCCTGGGCACCGAGGGCGCGGACCTGCTCCAGCACCTTGTGCGCGGACGCTTCATCAGCCTGGTAGTTGATGCAGATGCGATAGCCCTGTGCGGCGGCCAGCAATGCCGTGGCGGCACCAATCCCGCGTCCGCCTCCGGTGATGATGATGACTTTTTCCATGTTCGATACTCTCCTCCTTACTCGGCAACCCTTCACCCCCCTGTAGGAGCTGGCTTGCCAGCGAAAAACGTCAACGATGACGCGAGCATCCTGAATGTACGCGGCGCTTTCGGGTTTTTCGCTGGCAAGCCAGCTCCTACAGTATCGTGGTGGAGTTCACATTTTGGCTGGCCAAGAATACCCGCCAGCGCCACGTTTTGTATGGCGCCACCTCAAGGCCGCCCCAACAAATGACTCATCGCCGTCTTCAACTTCATCGGCCGCACCGGCTTGTGCATCAGGGTATGCCCCAGTTCGCGGATCTGCTGTTTGAGTTCATTGCTGTAATTGGCGGTGATCATCATCGCCGGAATCGCTGAACCACGCCGGGCGTTGATCCGCGCCACGGCATCGACACCGTTTTGCTCATCGTCCAGATGATAGTCGGCAATCAGCAGATCGGCTTCGGCGTGGTAATTATCAACCTGCCGCGCCAGGTCCTGTTCCGACAGCGCGGTCACCACCCGACAGCCCCAGCCTTCGAGCAAGGTACGCATGCCGGCGCAGATCGCTGCGTCGTTATCCAGCACCCAGACCCGCGCCCCGCGCAGGCGCTCGAGCATCGGTTCGCTCATGGTCAGGCTGGGCAATGCCTTGGGCGCGGTGGCGCTCAGCGGAACTTCGATGGCGAACACCGAGCCCTTGCCCGGCCACGAGCGCACGTGGATCCGGTGGCCAAGAATCCCGGCGATTTTCTCGACAATCGCCAGCCCCAAACCCAGGCCCCGGTCCTGATGGGGACGCTGAACGTCGCCGCGCTTGAACTCCTGGAAAATCTCTTCCAGGCGTTCTTCGGCGATGCCCATGCCGCTGTCCCAGACTTCGATCGACAGCCGCTGGTTTTGACGTCGGCAGCCCAGCACCACGCGCCCGCTGTAGGTGTAGCGAATGGCGTTGCTCAGCAGATTACGGAGGATCCGCGCCAGCAACTGTATGTCGCTGCGCACCAGCGCCGAGCAACCGACAAAATGCAAGGCCAGGCCCTCGCTACGGGCGACCTGGGTGTACTCGGCGGCAAGATTTTCCAGCAGTTCGCTCAAGGCAAAGGGCGCGATGTCCGGGGTGATCACCCCGGCATCCAGCTTGGAAATATCCACCAGGGTACCCAGCAGATTCTCCACATCCTCCAGCGAATTGCTGACGTTACGCACCAGGTTTTCATTGGCCACGGGCTCGCGGCGCTCAAGCAAGGCGCTGGTGAACAGCCGTGCGGCGTTCAGCGGTTGCAGCAAGTCGTGGCTGACCGCCGCGAGGAACTTGGTCTTCGACAGGTTGGCCCGTTCGGCGTCCAGCTTTGCCTCGCGCAGCCGCGACTCGACGCGGCGGCGCTCGTCGATTTCGCTGCGCAGCTGATCGTTGAGGGTGGTCAGTTCCGCCGTGCGTTCACGCACCCGCAACTCCAGGCTCTGATAGGCCTGGTGCAGCGCCTCGGCAGTGCGCCGGCGCTCGGTGATATCTCGGATCAGCACGAAAATCCCCACCACCTCGCCGGTGGCCAGGCGATTGGGCACGTAGGAGCGCAGCATGTAGCGCTCCTGATTGTTGATGTTGGTTTCGGCGAATTCGAAGGTCACGCTCTCCCCGGCCAGCGCCCGCGCCACGTAGGATTCCAGGCGCTGATAGTGCTGTTCGCTGTGCACTTCGCGCAGGCTCTGGCCGAGCATCACGCCCCGTGGCCAGCAGTACCATTGCTCGTAGACTTTGTTGGTGAACTCGTAGACCAGGTCGGCGTTGAGGTAGGCGATCAGTGCCGGCACATGGTCGGTAATCAGCCGGATCCAGCGTTCGCTTTCGGCCAGCGCTTCGGCGTGCTGGTAGCGCTCGGTGATGTCGGTGAAGGTGTTGACGAAGCCGCCGGTAGGCAACGGATGGGTGCGGATTTCCAGGACCCGGCCATCGTACAGGCGCTGTTCGCATTCCTGCACCGGACGGCCGTTGTGGTCGCGGCTGGCCGGGGTCAGCAGTTGCAGTTCGCTGTCGCCAATCACCTCGGCGAACGGCCGATGGGCCGCCACTGGCGCCAGTCCGCTGAGTTCGAGGAAGCGCCGGTTCCACAGCTCGAGGATGCCCTCGGCATTCACCATCGCCACCCCTTGCGACAGGTTGTCCACCGCCCGCTGCAACAGGTGGGACTTCTGCGCCACCGCCTGCTCGCGGCGCAGGGTTTCATTGAGTTTGACGTCGGTGATGTCGGTGAACAGGATCACCCGCCCGCCTTCCTGGGTCGGCCGTTCGCTGACTTGTAGCCAGCGGCCATTCTGCAGGCGATACAGGAGGTTCTCGTCGGCGTGGCCGCGCGGTTCCTCGCTGAACAGCCCGGTGCCTGCCATTAACCGTTTGACCTCGCTCAGGCGCATGCCGGCAATTATCCGCGCCCGGCTGTTGCTCCAGAACGCCTTGAAGCGACTGTTGAACAGCACGATGCGCTGGTCGGCGTCGAACAGGACGAAGGCGTCGGAGATGCTTTCGATGGCATCGATCAGGTGCTGGTGCGCAGTCTCCGCCCGCAAGCGTGCCTCGCTGAGCAGGTGGTTACCGGCCTTGAGCTCGGCCATTGCCTGGTTCAACGCATCGGTGCGCTCACGCACCTGCTCGGCCAGTACCACCGAATGCTGGAACGCCGCGTAGGGGTCGTTGCCACGGGTGCTGCCGGACTCGATGCGCTCGATCAGCGCACTGTTGATCCGTTGCAATTTCGCCTTGTCACGCTGCAGCTCGGCAATCTGCGCCTGCAGCTCAGCGGTGTCCGGGAGCGCGGCCACGGGCAATGGCAACCCCGGTGAACGTCTGGTTGATATGCATGCCATTGAACTGTTCTCCGTAGGTGTTGAAACCCATCACCCGCTGCTCGCGCAGAAACCCGCCGATCTGTTCCAGGCTGCCGGTGTCCTGCAGCTCCAGGCGGCGCAGGAAACAGTCGCAGCCGATGGTCAGTAGCAGATCGCCGAGGCGCTCCTGCAAGCCATCGAACAGTTGTTCCAGGTTCGGCAGCATGGGCCCGGGGGTCATGGCGGTGAGGACAATGCCGTTTTCCACGGCGCAGTAAAAACTCAGGCTCAGGTCGGCATGCACCTGCTGGATCGCGCGCACATAATACTGCTGGTTGATCCGCACCGCCAACGGGTGCGCGGCGAAGATCCGGTGATCGAGCTCGGCCACCGGCACGCCGATGTGCCGGGCGTACTCCTCGGCGGCGGGCTCGGCGTTGAGTTCGAAGACCCGCCGGGAGGCGCTGTCGGCACCGGTCACCACCAGTTTTTCCTCGCGCGGGAGGATGTGGTGGGTGGTGAAGACTTCGAAATCCAGCCAGGTATTGACCAGCACCACCACCGCCGCACCGCTGTGGAATTCACCGCCGAAATAGACGTGGGTGTGGGTCAGGTAGTTGTCGTCCCCGGCCGAGCCGCCGAAATGCGGAATGTCGCCAAGGGCCGCGCTGAGGGCCGCGAGAACCATTTCTTCGCGGCTCGACAGGCCGTCGAGCAGGGTCAGGGCAAAGCTGTTGCCCTTGATCGGCGCCAGGGTGTTGCTGCGACAGCCGCTGACCAGGCGCTCGACCATCTGCTGGGCGTCGATCAGGCTGAAGTGCTCCATCTCGTCGATCAGTGCAGTAGAAATGGAGAAGTGCCGATGATCAAAGCCCACGGCGCTGACGCAGTTGCGACCATAGCCCTGAGGGGTGATTTCCCCGGCGCTGGTGCAGCCCACCAGGCGAATCCCGCCGAAGCTGTCCTGCAAGGCCTGGCCCAGCGCCTGCAGGTCGTATTCGGCAGAACAGAAGAACAGCACAAAGCCCAGGTGTGGATGCAACAACTGCCGCGCCAGTTCCTGGGCGGCCTGTTGGGCATCAGCGGCCTGGGACATGGCACTGACAACGCCTTCATTGGGAACCTGCTGCATGGTCGCCTCCGGCAGGTGCGCATGATTGAGTGGAGAGTGTACGAAGGCGCCGGGTCGCGACCTATGCTACTTGGGTAGCGGTCGGGGGATTCGATGGGATGAAAAATCGCCACCTGGTAATGCGCTCCCCTGTAGGAGCGAGCTTGCTCGCGAAGTGGCCAGCACACTCAAATCAGATGCCGAATGTGCCGCCGCCTTCGCGAGCAGCCTCGCTCCCACAGGGGATTGGGGGCGATAACAACATCTTCAGTCACAGCAAATGCACAGTGTCCCCCGGACAACGGCCGATGCGCGACCGCTGCCCGGGGGTGCTGTGCAGGGTTTACCAGGTCAGCACCGCGCCCACCGCAAAGGTATCGGTGTCTTCGTTTTGTGCGCTGGAGTCGTGGCCGGTGAGTTCGAACTGGTTGTACTCGGCGACCAGCTTGAGGTTGTCGTTGACGTCGTGGAACAACGCGATGCCGCGCGTCTCGTAGTCCGCGCCGCTACCGACCACACCGTTGCCGTCGTCATTGGTCTTGCCATAGGACAGCGCCACGCGGTTCTTGCCGACTTTGTACGAGCCCTGCAGCAGATAACCATCGCTGTCGACGTTGCGCAGGGTCGGCTCGCCGGCGTTGTTGGTATAGAACGGGTTGATGCCCTTGGCCTGGAACCCGGAGCCGGTCAGCGACAGGCCGCCCATCTTGGCCTGCACGCCATAACCGACACCCTTGGAGGTCACGGTGTCGACCGTGGAATCGGTGTTGTCCGAGGTCTGGTAGCTGCCGTTGACCCAGCTATAGATCTTCGCCCCCGCCAGGTCGAACTGGTAGGTAATCTCGGTCTCGGTCCGTGGATTTTCCTGGTAGGCCTTGCCGGTCGGGCTGCTGTCGTTGGTGTCGACCGGGTCCATGATCCCCACGGCCACCCGCAAGCCGTCCATCACCGGGGTGCGGTAGGTGATCTGCGAAGTCGGGAACGGGTACGGGTAGCCAGTGCCGATGTTGCCGAACGACACGCCGCCGCCATCTACCAGGCCCAGGGTGTCGCTGACCTGGCCATAACCGGCGAGCAACTCGTCGAGCAGGATGTTGGAGCGGGCGAACAGGCCGAAATCCTTACCGATCAGCACTTCGCCCCACTCCGGATTGGCCACCGTGCCGTAGAACTGCCGCACGTCGATGGCGGTGTCGGTGCCGTTGGTTTCGCTGTCGTTGATGGTCACCCAGAACGAGGCCCGGGCCCCCAGCTTGAGGTCATCGACCTGTTTGCCCATGTTGAAACCGAGGTAGTTGGGCAAAAAGCCCATCTTTACCCGCGACTGACGGCGGTCGTACTGATCGCCCTCACGGTCTACATCGCTGTTCACATAGAAGGCGTTGATGTAACCGTCGGTGGAGAAAGTGGTCTGGTCCTTGTCGTACAGCATGATCTCGGCTTGTGCGACGGAGCTCAGGCCGAGGCTGGACACGGTGGCGATAAAGGCTGGCAAGAAACGGTGCTGGAAATTCTTATTGTTGTGCATGGCGCGCTCCGCGACGGGGGGACGTGATGTCGGAGGCGATTATCGAAAGCGGACAGACGGCGGCCTACGCTGCCTTGGAGGCGGTTTGCGGGTGCTTTGGGCGGGCCGGTGGTGCGCGGCAATTTCGACCCAAGACCGGGCCGCGTCGGGGCCCGGGACTTTGGACTTAGGCCACTGGGAGGCAGCGACCCACGACTCAGTAAGCGGCCTTGAAGGCCATGTACCCCGCCACCAGTACACAGACGCTGGCGAAGCCCAATTGCAGGGCGCGGGCCGGAACCTGGGCGCAAAGCCTGCGGCCGAGCACCATGCCGACGATGCTGGCGACAATAAAGGCCACGCCCAGTCGGTCGATGCGAACGCCGGCATGCAAGGCGCCGATCACCCCGATGGCGGAGATCAGGCTGATCACCATCAATGAGGTGGCGACGATGCCGCGCATCTGCACATCGGTCAGTTGCTTGAACGCCGGGACGATCAGAAAACCGCCGCCCACCCCCAGCAGCCCCGAGACCACACCCGTCACCGCGCCGAGGGTGGCCAGGGTCGCGGTGCATTTGGCGGTCCAGGAAAAGCGCCCGGTCTGCTGGTCGAGCATGCAATTCTTCTGGCCCCAGTTGGCATGGCCGTGGTCGCTCGGTCCGGCGTCCAGCCGCTCACGACGCAGCATGCGCCCAGCCACCAGGAGCATCAGCAGGCTGAACAGGATCATCAGGATTTTTTCCGAGAGTTGGTGGGCTAAATAAATGCCCAATGGCGAGAACACCGCGCCCAGCAGGGCAATCAACAGCGCCGCCCGGTAACGCACCAGGCCGTGGCGCAAACCGTCGATGGCGCCCACCGCCGCCGCACTGCCCACTGCGAACAAGGCCACCGGGGCCGCGTCGGTCATGCTCCAACCGAGTCCGAGCACCAGTGCCGGTACGGCGAGGATGCCACCACCGGCCCCGGTCAAACCCAATACCAACCCCATCACCACGCCAAACAGACTTGCCAGCAACATAAAACACTCGTCTTTCAGGGACAAAAGCCGGGAGCGCCCGGTATCGATGCACGACAGTCTAAATCCCGCTCCACTGATTTACCTGCGGTTATGCCGTCTAACTGGTCAATCGAGTGAAAATCCTACTAACCTCTGGGCTTGACCTGACCGGAGCGGACCTTATGCCCGCCTTGTTTCAAGCGTTTTTCGACGACGCCTCCAAGACGTGTACCTACGTGATCTATGAACACGATGGCGCTGCCTGCGCGATCGTCGATCCGGTGCTCGACTACGACCCGGCCTCGGGCCGCACCGGAACCGGCGAGGCTGACCGGGTGATCCGTTTTGTGCGCGAGCATCGCCTGCAGGTGCAATGGCTGCTGGAGACCCACGCCCATGCCGATCACCTGTCCGCCGCGCCATACCTGCGCCGCGAACTCGGTGGGCGGATCGCCATTGGCCAGCAAATCGGCACGGTGCAGAAGGTGTTCAAGGGCCTGTTCAACCTGGAAGCGGAGTTTGCAGTCGATGGCTCGCAGTTCGACCACCTGTTCACCCCTGACGAAACATTCGCCATCGGCAACCTGAAAGCCAAGGCCCTGCATGTGCCTGGCCACACCCCGGCGGACATGGCCTATCTGATCGAGGATGAGTCGATCCTGGTCGGCGACACCCTGTTCATGCCGGACGTCGGCACCGCCCGCTGCGACTTCCCCGGCGGCGATGCCCGGCAGCTCTACGCCTCGATCCAGCGCCTGCTGGCCTACCCTCCCGCCACCCGCCTGTACGTTTGCCACGACTATCCACCGTCCGGTCGTGAACTGCAGTGTCAGAGCAGCGTGGCCGAACAGCGGGCACATAACATTCATGTGCATGACGGCATCGATGAAGCGACATTCGTCGAAATGCGCACTCAGCGGGATGCCGGGCTGGGGATGCCGACGCTGTTGTTGCCGGCGATTCAGGTCAACGTCAGGGCCGGGAATTTACCGCCTACTGAGGAAAATGGGGTGAGATACCTGAAGATCCCTCTCGATTCCATATGAGAAAAGTCGTCTAACCTACTGACAAGTAACATTTCCCATCTACTCTGGCGACATCGGTGAACTTGGAATGAAGGACACATGCGCACACACTCCATTGGCCAAACAATCAATGGAGCTTTGCCGATATGGATCTTCGTATCAATCACCGTGACATGACACCGCAACAGAAAACCCTCTTCATCGATGCCATCCTGCTGCTGAAAAACAACGTCGACAGCGTGCTCCGCCCAGGCCTGCAAAGTCGTTACGACGACTTCGTGCAAATTCACAAGAACTCAATGGGCCTGGGCAATCCGCTGGTCCCCCACCCGCATCGCAGCCCCCTGTTCTACCCTTGGCACCGAGCGTTCCTGCGGCAGTTTGAAGTGGCCTTGCAGACCGCCGCCAGCAACCCGGCCATTACCCTGCCTTACTGGAACTGGCAACTCACCGGCGCGGACAATCCCTTCACCATGAACTTCATGGGTGCCAACGGCGACAACACCCAGGAACAGCGGGTAACGGGTGGGCCCTTCTCCCGGGAGCACTCGCAATTCACCGTAGCGGTATGGGACGAAGGCATCGGGAACACGGGGATCCGCCGCAATCTTGGGGCCGCCGGTTATTTACCGTCGCAGGAACAGATCATTGCAACGCTGAACCGGACGCCTTACTGGAGCCCGGAGAATGGCTGGGAGAATTTTTCCGAAACAGACCTTCATAACCCGGTGCACGCCTGGATCGGTGGCGACATGCTGTCATCTTCCTCGCCCAACGATCCTTTATTCTTCCTGCATCACTGCTATCTCGACTTACTGTGGGAGCGCTGGAAGCTGCAGCACCCCACTGTTCCGTCCTTCCCAGAGCAACCTGGGCAACCTGACTTCGGTGAAACCGTACTGGTGTTCAATCCTGCCAACGAACCGGCGCCCTGGCCGGGCACCTACACTGTTCGCCAGATGCTGTTCAGCGAAAACCTGGACTATCGCTACGCCGACATCTGACCGGCGTGGCACTCAATTGCCCAAGGTCATGCCATTGGCCGGCAACGGCAGCGCAGTCTTGTAGCGCACCTGCTTGAGGGCAAAGCTGGAGCGGATGTTGGCGACGCCCGGCACCTTGGTCAGAAAGTCCATCATGAAGCGTTCCAGCGACTGAATGGTCGGCACCAGCACCCGGATCAGGTAGTCCGGGTCACCGGCCATCAGGTAGCACTCCATCACTTCCGGGCGGTCGGCGATCGCCTCTTCGAAATGCTGCAACGCCTCTTCCACCTGCTTTTCCAGGCTGACGTGGATGAACACATTGACGTGCAGGCCCAGCAGGTCGGCATCCAGCAGGGTCACCTGCTCGCGAATCAGCCCCAGTTCCTCCATGGCCTTGACCCGGTTGAAACAGGGGGTTGGCGACAGGTTGACCGAGCGGGCCAGGTCGGCATTGGTGATGCGTGCGTTCTCTTGAAGGCTGTTGAGAATGCCGATATCGGTACGGTCCAGTTTGCGCATGAGACGAAATCACCTGTTTTTTATGTTTATGCAGTTTTTTTATCCTCAAATGATCTTTCATGCAACGAAACAGAGATAAATATTCTTCTGCGGCGGGCCTATGATTGTTGTAGGACAAGATTTCTCCAACACAGAGAATACCTGTCAGCTCACTACAAGAAATTCACAAGATCGAGCGTAGAAGCCATGACCCAAGCGTATGAACCGCTGCGTCTGCACGTGCCTGAACCCTCGGGCCGTCCTGGATGCAAAACCGACTTCTCCTACCTGCACCTGACTGACGCCGGCACGGTGCGCAAGCCCCCCATCGACGTAGAACCGGCCGACACCGCCGATCTGGCCCGTGGCCTGATTCGCGTGCTCGATGACCAGGGCAATGCCCTTGGCCCTTGGGCTGAAGGTGTGCCGTCCGAGATCTTGCGCAAAGGCATGCGTGCCATGCTCAAGACACGGATCTACGACAACCGCATGGTGGTCGCCCAGCGTCAGAAAAAAATGTCGTTCTATATGCAGAGCCTTGGCGAAGAAGCCATCGGCAGCGCCCAGGCCCTGGCCCTGAACATCGACGACATGTGCTTCCCGACCTATCGCCAGCAAAGCATCCTGATGGCCCGCGAGGTGCCGCTGGTGGACCTGATCTGCCAGTTGCTGTCCAACGAGCGCGATCCGCTCAAGGGCCGCCAGCTGCCGATCATGTACTCGGTCAAGGATTTCGGCTTCTTTACCATTTCCGGCAACCTCGCCACCCAGTTCATCCAGGGTGTGGGCTGGGGCATGGCCTCGGCGATCAAGGGCGACACCAAAATCGCCTCGGCCTGGATCGGCGACGGCGCCACCGCCGAGTCGGACTTCCACACCGCCCTGACCTTTGCCCACGTGTACCGCGCGCCAGTGATCCTCAACGTGGTCAACAACCAATGGGCGATCTCCACCTTCCAGGCCATTGCTGGCGGTGAAGCCACCACCTTTGCCGGTCGTGGCGTGGGCTGCGGCATCGCCTCGCTGCGGGTCGACGGCAACGACTTTGTCGCGGTGTACGCCGCTTCCGCCTGGGCAGCAGAGCGTGCACGGCGCAACCTCGGCCCGACCATGATCGAATGGGTCACCTACCGCGCTGGCCCGCACTCGACCTCCGACGACCCCTCTAAATACCGTCCGGCCGACGACTGGAGCCACTTCCCGTTGGGCGACCCGATTGCCCGCCTGAAGCAGCACCTGGTGAAAATCGGCCAGTGGTCCGAAGAGGAACACACCGCCGTCAGCGCCGAGCTGGAAGCCGAAGTGATCGCCGCGCAGAAACAGGCCGAGCAGTACGGCACCCTCGCCGGCGGGCAGATTCCGAGCGCCGCGACCATGTTCGAGGACGTCTATAAAGAGATGCCGGAGCACTTGAAGCGCCAGCGTCAAGAGTTGGGGATCTGAAATGAACGATCACAACAACCACATCGAGCTGGAAACCGCCATGACCACCACTACCATGACCATGATCCAGGCCCTGCGCTCGGCCATGGATGTGATGCTTGAGCGTGACGATAACGTCGTGGTGTTCGGCCAGGACGTCGGCTACTTCGGCGGCGTGTTCCGCTGCACCGAGGGCCTGCAGAACAAATACGGCACCTCGCGGGTGTTCGACGCGCCGATCTCGGAAAGCGGCATCGTCGGCGTCGCCGTCGGCATGGGTGCCTACGGCCTGCGTCCGGTGGCGGAAATCCAGTTCGCCGACTACGTCTACCCGGCCTCCGACCAGATCATCTCCGAAGCCGCGCGCCTGCGTTATCGCTCGGCCGGCGAATTCACCGCGCCCATGACCCTGCGCATGCCGTGCGGCGGCGGCATCTACGGTGGCCAGACCCACAGCCAGAGCATCGAGGCGATGTTCACCCAGGTCTGCGGCCTGCGCACCGTGATGCCGTCCAACCCCTACGACGCCAAGGGCCTGCTGATCGCCTCCATCGAAAACGATGACCCGGTGATCTTCCTCGAGCCCAAGCGCCTGTACAACGGCCCGTTCGACGGCCACCACGACCGCCCGGTAACCCCCTGGTCGAAACACCCGGCCGCGCAGGTTCCGGACGGTTACTACACGGTACCGCTGGACGTGGCGGCGATTACCCGTCCGGGCAAAGCCGTGACCATCCTCACCTACGGCACCACCGTCTACGTCTCGCAAGTGGCCGCCGAAGAAGCCGGCATCGACGCTGAAGTCATCGACCTGCGCAGCCTGTGGCCGCTGGACCTGGAGACCATCGTCAAGTCGGTGAAAAAGACCGGCCGCTGCGTAGTGGTCCACGAAGCGACCCGCACCTGCGGTTTCGGTGCCGAGCTGGTATCGCTGGTGCAGGAGCACTGCTTCCACTACCTGGAAGCGCCGATCGAGCGCGTCACCGGTTGGGACACCCCCTACCCGCACGCGCAGGAGTGGGCGTATTTCCCAGGGCCGTCCCGAGTGGGCGCGGCGTTGAAACGGGTCATGGAGGTCTGAATGGGCACGCACGTTATTAAAATGCCGGACATTGGCGAAGGCATTGCAGAAGTGGAACTGTCGGTCTGGCACGTCAAGGTCGGCGACATGGTGGTGGAAGACCAGGTGCTGGCCGATGTCATGACCGACAAGGCGATGGTGGATATTCCCTCGCCGGTGCATGGCAAGGTGATCGCCCTGGGCGGTGTGCCCGGCGAAGTCATGGCCGTGGGCAGCATTCTGATCAGCATCGAAGTCGAAGGTGCGGGCAACTATAAGGAGTCCGCGCAACCGGCAGTGGCAGCACCAGTGGTCAAGGCCGAAGTCGAGGCGCCGAAAGCCGCTCCGGCGCCCAAGGTCGAGCCAGCCGTCAGCAAGCCGGCAGCCGCCTGCCGTCCAGCGCCTCAGGCGCCGGTGGCACGAGAAGCCAACGAGCGTCCGCTGGCCTCCCCGGCCGTGCGCAAGCACGCCCTGGATGCCGGTATCCAGCTGCGCCTGGTGCAGGGCAGCGGCCCGGCCGGGCGCATTCTCCACGAAGACCTCGACGCCTATCTGGCTCAGGGTCCGGTGAGCGCTTCGACGGGCGGTGCGAGCTACAGCGCACGGCACGACGAGGAGCAGATCCCGGTGATCGGCATGCGCCGCAAGATCGCCCAGCGCATGCAGGACGCTACCCAGCGCGCGGCGCACTTCAGCTATGTCGAGGAAATCGACGTGACTGCCGTGGAAGAGCTGCGCGCGCACCTCAACGAAAAACACGGTGCCAGCCGCGGCAAGCTGACCTTGCTGCCGTTCCTGGTGCGCGCCATGGTCGTCGCCCTGCGCGACTTCCCGCAGATCAACGCGCGCTACGACGACGAAGCCCAGGTCATCACCCGTCTCGGCGCGGTGCACGTCGGCATCGCGACCCAGGCCGACATCGGCCTGATGGTGCCGGTGGTGCGTCACGCCGAAGCCCGCAGCCTGTGGGACAGCGCCGCGGAAATCACCCGTCTGGCCACTGCCGCGCGCAACGGCAAGGCCAGCCGCGATGAACTCTCGGGTTCGAGCATTACCCTGACCAGCCTTGGCGCCCTTGGCGGCATCGTCAGCACGCCGGTGCTGAACCTGCCGGAAGTGGCGATCATCGGGGTCAACAAGATTGTCGAGCGGCCGATGGTCATCAAAGGCCAGATCGTCATTCGCAAGATGATGAACCTCTCCAGTTCCTTCGATCACCGGGTGGTCGATGGCATGGACGCAGCGCTCTTCATCCAGGCCCTGCGCGGCCTGCTCGAACAACCCGCTACGCTGTTTGTGGAGTAAGGCATGCAGACTCTGAACACCACGCTGCTGATCATCGGCGGCGGTCCTGGCGGCTATGTAGCGGCGATTCGCGCCGGCCAGTTGGGGATCAACACCATCCTGGTCGAAGGCCAGGCGCTGGGCGGCACTTGCCTGAACATCGGCTGCATTCCCTCGAAAGCGCTGATCCATGTCGCCGAACAGTTTCACCAGACCCAGAAGCACAACCAGCATTCGGCGCTTGGCATCACAGTCGGCGCGCCGAGCCTGGACATCGGCAAAAGCGTCGAGTGGAAGGACGGCATCGTTGATCGCCTGACCACCGGCGTCGCCGCCCTGCTGAAAAAGCACAAGGTCCAGGTGATTCATGGCTGGGCCAACGTAGTCGACGGCAAGACCGTCGATGTTGGCGATACGCGGATCCAGTGCGAGCACCTGCTGCTGGCCACCGGTTCGAAAAGCGTCAACCTGCCGATGCTGCCGATCGGTGGGCCGATCATCTCTTCTACCGAAGCCTTGGCGCCGAAAAGCCTGCCAAAACGCCTGATCGTGGTCGGCGGCGGCTACATCGGCCTGGAGCTGGGGATTGCCTATCGCAAGCTGGGCGCCGAGGTCAGCGTGGTCGAAGCCCAGGAGCGCATCCTGCCGGCCTATGACGCTGAACTGACCCAGCCGGTACAGGAAGAGTTGAAAAAACTCGGCGTGAAACTTTACTTGAAGCACAGCGTTCAAGGCTTTGATTCAAAATATAATACCCTGCAAGTTCTGGATCAGAATGGCCACACCTTGAACCTGGAAACCGATCAGGTGCTGGTGGCCGTGGGTCGCAAGCCCAACACCCAGGGCTGGAATCTGGAAGCCTTGAACCTGCAGATGAATGGCGCGGCGATCCAGATCGATAACCGTTGCCAGACCAGCATGCGCAACGTCTACGCCATCGGCGACCTGAGTGGCGAACCGATGCTCGCGCACCGCGCCATGGCCCAGGGCGAGATGGTCGCGGAGCTGATCAGCGGCAAGTCCCGGGAATTCAACCCGACGGCGATTGCCGCGGTGTGCTTCACCGACCCGGAGCTGGTGGTGGTCGGCAAGACCCCGGACGACGCCAAGGCCGCCGGCCTGGACTGCATCGTTGCGAACTTCCCGTTCGCCGCCAACGGCCGGGCGATGACCCTGGAATCGAAAAGCGGCTTCGTGCGCGTGGTCGCCCGTCGCGACAATCACCTGATTGTCGGCTGGCAGGCGGTGGGTGTCGGGGTTTCGGAATTGTCCACCGCGTTCGGCCAGAGCCTGGAAATGGGCGCACGCCTGGAAGACATCGCCGGCACCATCCATGCCCACCCGACGCTGGGTGAGGCGGTGCAGGAAGCGGCGTTGCGGGCGTTGGGGCATGCGTTGCATCTGTAGCATCAGGGTGACTGGGAGGGCCTCATCGCGAGCAGGCTCGCTCCTACATTGGATTTGCACTGCCCCTGTAGGAGCGAGCCTGCTCGCGATTTCCTGAGGCCAACGCAATTTATCTGCCCGTCATCCATTAGTCCGGGCTGCGAAACCGGCTCGGAATGAAGTATTGTTGTGCCCATCCAGAAAAACGTCAGAAGCTTGAGCCACTCAGGCGATTGTTAAGTGATAGAGGGTGTCATGGGTAACGAGAGCATCAATTGGGACACGCTGGGTTTTGACTACATCAAGACTGACAAGCGCTATCTGTCGCACTTTCGCAATGGCGAGTGGGACAAAGGCAGCCTGACCGACGACAACGTGCTGCACATCAGCGAAGGCTCCACCGCCCTGCACTACGGCCAGCAATGCTTCGAAGGCCTCAAGGCCTATCGTTGCAAGGACGGCTCGATCAACCTGTTCCGCCCTGACCAGAACGCCCAACGCATGCAACGCAGCTGCGCGCGCCTGCTGATGCCGTTCGTCGAAACCGAACAGTTCATCGAAGCCTGCAAGGCCGTGGTTCGTGCCAACGAGCGTTTCATTCCGCCTTACGGCACCGGCGGCGCGCTGTACCTGCGTCCGTTCGTGATCGGCGTCGGTGACAACATCGGCGTGCGCACCGCACCCGAGTTCATCTTCTCGATCTTCGCCATCCCGGTCGGCGCCTACTTCAAGGGCGGCCTGACCCCGCACAACTTCCTGATCTCCAGCTTCGACCGTGCCGCTCCCCAGGGCACCGGTGCGGCCAAGGTCGGTGGTAACTACGCTGCCAGCCTGATGCCAGGTTCGGAAGCGAAGAAGGCGAAATTCGCCGACGCCATCTACCTCGACCCGATGACCCACTCGAAAATCGAGGAAGTCGGTTCGGCCAACTTCTTCGGTATCACCCACGACGACAAGTTCGTCACGCCGAAGTCGCCGTCGGTGCTGCCAGGCATCACTCGCCTGTCGCTGATCGAACTGGCGAAATCGCGCCTGGGCCTGGAAGTGGTAGAAGGCGACGTGCTGATCGACAAGCTGTCGGACTTCAAGGAAGCCGGCGCCTGCGGTACTGCCGCGGTGATCACGCCAATCGGCGGTATCAGCTACAAAGACCACCTGCACGTGTTCCACAGCGAAACCGAAGTCGGCCCGATCACCCAGAAGCTCTACAAAGAGCTGACCGGCGTGCAAACCGGCGACGTCGAAGCGCCAGCGGGCTGGATCGTCAAGGTCTAAGCAACGCTCGAAACGCTGAAAAGCCCGCCCCTCGCGCTTGCGTCGGGCGGGCTTTTTTATGGCTGCGCGGGTTGCATTGAACCTTGCCCAACCTGCTCCAGGCAGACCGGCTGGGCCACAAGCCAGTCGACAAACAGCCGTGCCTGCGCCGATCCCGAACCGGCAACTGCGTAGAAATAGTCCGGCAGCGGCATGCGCAACGCCGGCAGCGGACAGACCAGCCGGCCGCTGGCCAGATGGCTGCCGAGCAATGAGGTCGGACACAAGGCCACGCCCTGCCCCTCGACCGTGGCTTCCAGCACCCGGTGCATGTGCTCGAACTGGCGCGTTTGTTGGCCGATGGGACGGGCCTGCCCCAAGTACATCGCCCAGTTGTGCCAATCCTCACGACGGGCTTTGGCCGTGAGCAAACGGTGCTGCGCCAGGGCGTTGAAATCTGCAAGGCCCTGATTGGCCAGCAGCGAAGGCGCTGCCACCAGCACCAGTTCGTCGGTAAACAAGGGTTGGGCATCCAGCCCGGGGGCCCAGTCATCGCGACCGCGGCGAATCACCACGTCAAAATCATCTCGCGCCTGATCCGGGGCCAGTGTCTGGGTAATCACCTGCGGGCTGATGTGCGGATGGCGTGCGGTGAAATCGTGCAACCGGGGCTCCAGCCACAGCAAGGCAAAAGATGGTCGGACGTTGATCTTCACGGTCGGGCGCGCCGCCTGCTGTTTCAGCACTGCCGCCGCCTGGGCAATCTGTTCGAGACCGGCACTGACCTGCTCATAAAAGTGCTGGCCGGCCGGCGTCAGCAGCGATTGACGCACGCGCCGCTCGAACAGCAGCACACCGAGGTGCTCTTCCAGCAATTTGATATGACGACTGACCGCGCTGTGGCTCACATGTAGCTCCTCGGCCGCCAGACTGAAGCTCTGGTGACGCGCAGCAACGGCGAAGGCACGAACGGCATTCAAGGGGGGTAATGGATTCATGTGTCTAATTTAGTCACATATGCCGCGCATTTAAAGCGTTTGTCAGCGCTTGCGGGTATCGCCACTGTGCCTGCGTCCACTCGCCATCGTTCAAGGAGCTCATCATGCACAGCTACGGATTGTTTCTGTTGTTCGCCACCCTGACGGTTCTCAGCCCGGGCCCTGGGGTGCTGCTGACCCTTTCGAATGCCCTGCGCCATGGTTTCACCGGCGCGTTACCGGGAATCCTCGGCATTGCCTCTGGCGCCTTTATCGTCGCGGCCATCAGTGCCACCAGCGTCGGTCTGGTCCTCAGCACCTCGGCCCAGGCCTTTACCGTATTGAAGTATGCCGGCGCCGCTTACCTGCTGTACCTGGGGATCAAAAGCTGGCGTGGTGGCAACTTCAGTGCGCGTCTGCAAACGCGTCCCTCCCGGCCTGGTTATCGGTTCCTCGAGGCGGCGTCGATCCAGTTCCTCAATCCCAAGGCGATTTTCTTTTTCCTTGCCGTATTTCCGCAATTCATCGACCCAGGCCAGTCCTTTCGGCCGCAGTTCCTGACCCTGGTCGGTTCGTACGCGGCGGTGGTGATCCTGGTACACAGCGGCTACGCCGTGTTGGCGAATGCCGCCAAAGGTTGGCTGTCGAGCGAAAAAGGCGCCTGGATCACGGCGAAAGTCTCGGGCGTGACCTTCACCGGATTTGGTCTGTTGATGGCCTCGGCCAGTCGCTGAGACGCGCAGCGTCAATCTCAATCGTCGCGGGTCAGCACTTCCAGCAGTTCAATTTCGAACCTCAGGTTCGAGTTGGGGGGGATGCTGCCCACGCTGCGTTCGCCATAACCCAGGTGCGCCGGCACCCGCAGTTCGCGCTTGCCGCCCACCTGCATGCCGATGATGCCCTGGTCCCAACCCTTGATCACCCGGCCCGTGCCGATCACACACTGGAACGGCTTGCCGCGACTCCAGGAGGAATCAAACTCGCTGCCGTCTTCCAGCCAGCCACGGTACTGGGTGGTGATCAACGCGCCTTTGACGGCCTTTTTGCCCTCGCCCACTTGCAGGTCGATGCTCTGTAGTTCTTCGTTCATTGCCGTTCTCGTCTGTGCGCTGGCCCTGCCGGGCATTGGCGCAGGGTTTTCCCAGAAAACCGCGCAGTTGGCAACCTCACATGTCTTTGTCGGGATCCGGTTTGTCCGGATCATGGGCGGCCTTGGCCTCCAGGGCAAAGTCGGAGTCGAAGATGGCGTCGGGGCTGATCCACTTGGCGAACCGGCTGTTTTTATCGGTCACGATGCCGATCGTCTTGCCGATACTGAACTGGCCGAAGTCGAAGTTTGGAAAACTCTGCATATCCAGGGTCTGCTTCTTGTCATCGGCCTCGACCACGATGGTCTTGTTGCCAGGATTGACCGCCACCACTTCCATGGGCGACAGGGTAATCAACGAAGCCTGGGATGGATTGGGGACATTCGAGCGTTCGCAGGATTGCGTGGTTGGCAGAATCACGCCGTCCGCCACTTTGTGTTGTTTTTTCTGACAATCGACAAAGATTCCCGAGTTATCGGCGGTTTCGCGTCCCAGATAACGTTCGCCACTGCCAAGACGCAGGATTTGTTCGGCGTGCAGGGTGCAAACCTGCAGTGCCAATAGCACAAACATCAGTAGCCGGGCCATCCCGCCTCCTTCAGCTTCGCTGGGTCGAGCAGCGTTCCCCAGTCAGCAAATCGCGCAAAATATCCTTCGAGGCGTTCGGTGTTGGCTACGTCCACTTCGGCGTAACTCACGTATTTCTTTGGCACTCGGTACACCACGCCCATGGAATCGTATCGAGTCTGCGCTGACTGGCGATCGCGCAGCACCTTCTGCACCAACACGTAATAAACCGACTTGGTCTCGACCAGCAGCACCGCCTCTTCCACACCACTGTCGGCGGTTTGTTTGGCCGCTTTCAGAATATTCGGGAACAGTTCGCCCCGGTCTTTTTCAAAGACCAGGCGGATCGCCGGCAACACCCCGCCATCGCGCACTTGCTGCGCCTGCAATTGGCCCTGCTGCTGCGCCATGAACGATGTCACCCAGAACCCGATCGCCAGGAGCACCGCAAACAGGAATTTATGCAGCATGAGCACCCAGGGCTTTCGATCCCAGGGCCAGGCACTGTTGAGCAAAACATAAAAAAACGCACCCAGCGCTAACGCAACCAATAGCCAAATGCCGAAGTACTCCACGGCTGTCGAGGCAAACGTCAGGTAGAAATAGACCGGCATGTCCAGCGAGACCAGGGAAATGCCGAAGGTACTGTAGTAGTTGAACAGCAGCAGCCAGGAATAAAAGAACAGGTAGGCCCCAAACAGCAAGGCAGGTCCACCGAAGTGCGCCGACATATATTCAGGCGGCTGTTGCTGCGACTGCGGTGCACCAGACAGATTTGGCATAACGCCAATCTCCTCGGGAGTGATGGACAAAACCACCCTGTAATGAATCAAGTCTAGTGTGAATGGCAGTCGCCGGTAATTTGATGTTGCGAAATGACAACCATGCAGTGAATGCAACACGCCGTTACACTGCGCCTCGACGTACACGGAAGCTGTTCCGTGCAGAACTTTTTCAAGCCCCCCAGGAGTGACCGATGCACGAGGAAGGAAGCCTGTTGCAGGCCGCCGTGGTTTTTCTGTTTGCCGCCGTACTCACCGTACCGCTGGCCAAACGCTTGCAACTGGGCGCCGTGCTCGGTTACCTGCTGGCCGGCGTGATCATCGGGCCTGCGGTGCTCGGCTTGATCGGCAATCCGCAAAGCGTGATGCACATCTCCGAACTGGGCGTGGTGTTGCTGCTGTTCATCATTGGTCTGGAATTGTCGCCGCGACGCTTGTGGGTGATGCGCAAGGCGGTATTCGGCGTCGGCCTGGCCCAGGTGCTGCTGACCGCCTCGTTGATCGGCGTGCTGGCGTTCTACGTGTTTGGGCAGAAGCTCAACAGTGCCATCGTGCTTGGCCTCGGTCTGGCGTTGTCGTCGACCGCCCTCGGCCTGCAGAGCCTGGCCGAGCGCAAGGAACTGACCAGCCCTCACGGTCGGCTTGCCTTTGCCATCCTGCTGTTCCAGGACATTGCGGCAATCCCGCTGATCGCCATGGTCCCGGCGCTGGCCGGCAGAAGCGATACGACCACGACGGCCGAAGAGATCAACCATGCCCTGCAGGTGTTTGGCAGCATCGCCGTGGTGGTGGTTGGCGGGCGCTATCTGCTGCGTCCGGTGTTCCGCATCGTCGCCAAAAGCGGCCTGCCTGAAGTCTCCACCGCCACCGCCTTGCTGGTGGTGATCGGCACCGCCTGGCTGATGGATGAGGTGGGTGTGTCGATGGCCCTCGGTGCGTTCCTCGCCGGCTTGCTGCTGGCCGACTCCGAGTACCGCCACGAACTGGAAGCGCAGATCGAGCCCTTCAAGGGCCTGCTGCTGGGGCTGTTCTTCATGAGCGTGGGCATGGGCGCCAACCTCGATTTGCTGTTCAGCGCCCCGCTCGCGGTACTGGGGATGACCCTGCTGCTGGTCGCGGTGAAATTGCCGCTGCTCTACTTGGTGGGCAGCCTGGCCGGCGGTCTCAACCGCTTGAGCGCCGTGCGCCTGGGGGTGGTGCTGGCTGCCGGCGGCGAGTTCGCTTTCGTGGTGTTCAAGATGGGCCGCGACCACAACCTCTTTGATGCCCGGCTGTATGACATGCAGGTGCTGACCATCACCCTGTCGATGGCGATCACGCCGTTGCTGATGCTGATGTGCGCGCGCCTGGCGAAAAGCAAGGTTGAACCGGTGACCGTGCCGCCGCACCTGCGCGAGATCGACACCGACGCGCCGCGGGTGGTGATTGCCGGCATGGGCCGCATGGGGCAGATCGTCGCGCGGATCCTGCGGGCGCAGAAAATCGAATTCGTCGCCCTCGACACCTCGGTGGAAACCATCGAGCTGTCCCGCAGCTTCGGCGGCGTGCCGGTGTTCTACGGCGACCCGATGCGCCCGGAAATCCTCAGCGCGGCCAAGGTCGGCGAGGCAGAGTTCTTTGTCATCGCCACCGACGACCCGGAAACCAACATCAAGACCGCCGAATTGGTACGCAAGCTCTACCCGCACATGAAAATCATCGCCCGCGCGCGTAACCGCCAGCACGTCCACCGTTTGATGGACCTCGGTGCCGACGCCGTGCGCGAAACCTACTACTCCAGCCTGGAAATGAGCCGCCGCACCTTGCGCGGCCTGGGTTTGAGCCAGGCCCAGGCCGACGCGCGGATCAAGCTGTTCACCCATCACGATGAACAGGTCCTGGAAGCCCAGCACGCGATCTATGACGACGCGGCCAAGGTGCTGCAAACCGCCCAGGAGTCCCGCGCCGAGCTGGCACGCTTGTTCGAGGCCGACCAGGTCCAGGACGATGCCGGCAAACGCCTGTGACCCGCCACCTGCCAGGGAGCCCCCCATGAGTGACAGCCAGTCTGCGCCGGCGCTGAAGGAAATCTTCAACGCCGAACGTTTCGCCCATATCGCCACTGAAGTGCGCGCCGTTTACCCGTCGTTCGATAGCCAGGCGTTCCTCGCCATGACCAATGACGGCCTGACGGAGCGCTCGGTGATGCAACGCATGGCGCGCACCAGTGAATGCCTGCACAGCGTGCTGGGCCTGGGCTATGAGCAGACGCTTGAGGTGCTGGAGGCCCTGGCGCCACGGCTCAACAGCGGTTTCGTCAGCATGTTCCTCGCCGACTACGTGGCAAGCTACGGCGCCCATGACTTCGCCCGCTCGATGGAAGCACTGAAGTACTTCACGCGTTTTGGCTCTTCCGAATTTGCCGTTCGGCATTTCCTGCGCAGCGATTTGCAGCGCGGCCTGGCGCTGATGCATGAGTGGTCGCTGGACGACAACGAGCATGTCCGTCGCCTCGCCAGCGAAGGCAGCCGGCCGCGCCTGCCCTGGTCGTTTCGCCTGGAAGCGGTGCAGGCCGATCCATCGTTGGCAGCAGCGATCCTCGACAACCTCAAGCGCGACAGCAGCCTGTACGTGCGCAAATCGGTGGCCAACCACCTCAACGACATCACCAAGGACCATCCGGCCTGGGTGCTCGACGTTATCGAAGGCTGGTCACTGGAGGACCCGCGCACGGCGTGGATAGCCAAGCACGCGCTGCGCAGCCTGATCAAACAGGGCGATCTGCGGGCCCTGACGATCATCGGCGCCGGCGCCAAACCGCAGGTGCAAATCCATCGGCTCAAGGTCGAACCGGCGGTGATCAGCCTCGGCCAAGGCATCACCCTGTCCTTCGAGCTCCAGTCCACCGCCGAGCAGGACCAGCGCCTGGTGGTGGATTACGCCATCGAGTACGTCAAGGCCTCCGGCGCGACCTCGGCCAAGGTGTTCAAGCTCAAGGGCCTGGCCCTGCCCGCCCATGCCCGCCAGACTTTGAGCCGCGCCCAGCAGATTCGCGACATGACCACCCGCAAGCACTACGCTGGCAGCCATGCGGTGCACATCATGGTCAATGGCGAGCGACTGGCGAGCACCGCCTTCGAAATCCGCGACTAAAGGTCCGGCCCGAGCAACAGGCCCTGCTCCTGGTCACACAGTTGCACGACGTAGTCCCAGAGCAGGCGCAGGCGCACCGACTTGTGCAACTCGCGCCGGGTGCTCATCCAGTAACTGCGCTGGATGCGTTCTGCAGGGAGCAACGGCAGCAGTTGCGGGTCGCCGCTGGCCAGGTAGCACGGCAGCACCGCGATGCCCAGGCCGGCGCGGGCCGCCTGTTGCTGGGCGATCACGCTGGTGCTGTGGAACACCACTCGGGGGTTGCGGCAGAAGCTGTTGAGGAACATCAATTCCTGACTGTACAGCAGGTCGTCGACATAACCGATCCAGGCATGCTGGCCGAGGTCATCCCGACTGCGCAGCGGCGGCGCACGGTCGAGGTAGGCCTGGCTGGCATACAGCGCCAGGCGATAATCGGTGAGTTTGCGGGTCACCAGCATGTCCGCCGCCGGGCGCTCCAGGTGGATGCTGATCTCGGCTTCGCGGTTGAGAATGCTGACAAAGCGCGGCACCGCCACCAGTTCCACTTCCAACCCCGGATAACGCTCGAACAGCCCTTGCATGCGACTGGCGAGAAACATGATGCCCAGGCCTTCGGTCACCCCCAGGCGAATCTTGCCCAGGGGCGCGCTCGACTGGGTGATTTCCTCCTGGGCCAACAAGGCCACGTTCTCCATGGCTTCGGCGTGTTTAAGCAGGGCCTCGCCGGCCGGCGTCAGTTGGTAACCCTGGGCGTGCTGGACAAACAACGCGGTGCCGAGGCTCTGTTCGATCGCCTCGATGTGCCGTGCCACCGTGGCGTGCGTGGTTTTCAGGCGTTTGGCGGCGGTCAGCAGGCGTCCGCTGCGTTGCAATTCGAGAAAAAACCGCAGGTCATTCCAGTCGAACATGGGCCTTCCTTGAGTCACGTCTGAAGGTGGTTGTTTATAAACGCACAGCGGCTGCGCAAAAACTAACATTCTTTTGTCGAAAACTAACAACTAGGATCAAGCGCAATAAGAACAATATGCAGTGAGGTCATGGATGCAACCTGCCGTTGATGGATACGATTACATCGTGGTCGGCGCCGGTCCCGCCGGCTGCCTGCTGGCCAACCGGCTCAGCGCCAACCCGCAGCACCGGGTGCTGCTGCTCGAGGCCGGTGGCCGCGACAACTATCCGTGGATTCACATTCCGGTCGGCTACCTGTTCTGCATCGGCAACCCGCGCACCGACTGGTGCTTCAAGACCGAGGCGCAGGACGGCCTGCAGGGCCGCAGCCTGAGCTACCCACGGGGCAAGGTGCTCGGCGGCAGCTCGTCGATCAACGGCATGATCTACATGCGCGGCCAGGCCGGCGACTACGATCGTTGGGCTGCCGACGGCAACCCGGGCTGGAGCTGGAACGAGGTGCTGCCGCTGTTCCGCCAGAGCGAAAACCATTTTGCCGGCGACTCAGAGTTTCACAGCGCCGGTGGCGAGTGGCGAGTCGAACGCCAGCGCCTGTCATGGCCGATCCTCGATGCCTTCCGCACCGCCGCCGAACAGAGCGGCATCGCCAGCATCGACGACTTCAACCGGGGCGACAATGAAGGCTGCGGCTATTTCCAGGTCAACCAGAAAGCCGGGGTGCGCTGGAACGCCGCCAAGGCCTTTCTCAAACCGGCGGCCCAGCGCCCCAACCTCACCGTGCTGACCGGGGTCGAGGTTGACCGGGTGGTGCTGGAAAACGGCCGGGCAAGCAAGGTGGTTGCGCGCTGGCAAGGCCAGTCGAGAAGCTTCGGCGCGCGCCGGGAGATCATCCTCAGCGCCGGCTCCGTCGGTTCACCGGGAATTCTCCAGCGCTCCGGCATCGGCCCTGTCGACCTGCTCAAGCGCCTGGGGATCAATGTTGTGCACCCTCTCAACGGCGTCGGCGGCAACCTGCAGGATCACCTGCAACTGCGGCTGATCTATCAACTGGAAAATGCCCGCACCCTGAACCAGATCGCCGGCAGCCTGTGGGGCAAGATGGGCATGGGCCTGCGCTACCTGTATGACCGCAGCGGCCCGCTGTCGATGGCCCCCAGCCAACTCGGCGCCTTTGCCCGCTCCGGCCCCGAGCAGACCTCGGCGAACCTTGAATACCACGTGCAACCGCTGTCCCTGGAGCGCTTCGGCGAACCCTTGCACGCCTTCCCGGCATTCACCGCCTCGGTCTGCGACCTGCGCCCACAAAGCCGTGGGCGCATCGACATCCGCTCGGCCGACCCGCAGCAGGCGCCGCTGATCCAGCCCAATTACCTGAGCCATCCCGAGGACCTGCGTGTCGCCGCCGACGCTATCCGCCTGACCCGGCGCATCGTCGCCGCTCCTGCGCTGCAACCGTTCAAGCCGGTGGAATACCTGCCAGGCGCCGCCCTGCAAACCGAAGAGCAACTGCACAAAGCCGCGGCGCAAATCGGCACCACCATCTTCCATCCGGTCGGCACCTGCCGCATGGGCCAGGACGCCGATGCGGTGGTCGACGCCCAGCTGCGAGTCCACGGCATCCCCGGCCTGCGCATCGCCGACGCCTCGATCATGCCGCGCATCACCTCGGGCAACACCTGCTCGCCGACGCTGATGATCGCCGAAAAAGCCGCCCAACTGATTCTCGCCACCCAAACTGTACTCACCCCCAATGTGGGAGCGGGCTTGCCCGCGATGACGGTCTAACAGATAGAAATCCATCCGTACCTGCAAAGAGCACGCAACACCAGTGAAACAACAATAACTAAACACTGTGAGGGATCGATATGACAGAGCACGCGCAAGCCGCCGCCGGCACGCTCAGTACCGGCACCAGCAAGGAAACCCAGAAAGTCATCTTCGCCTCGTCCCTGGGGACGGTGTTCGAGTGGTATGACTTCTTTCTCTACGGCGCCCTCGCGGCGGTGATCAGCAAGCAGTTCTTCGCCGGAGTCAACGACACCACGGCCTTCATCTTCGCGCTGATGGCGTTCGCCGCCGGCTTTGTCGTGCGACCCTTCGGCGCGCTGGTGTTCGGCCGCCTCGGTGACATGATCGGGCGCAAATACACCTTCCTCGCCACCATTATCCTGATGGGCGTGGCAACCTTCGCCGTCGGCCTGCTGCCGACCTACGCCAGCATCGGCATTGCCGCACCGATCATCCTGGTGGTGCTGCGCATGCTCCAGGGCCTGGCCCTGGGCGGTGAATACGGTGGCGCCGCAACTTACGTGGCGGAGCACGCACCGATGGGCAAACGCGGTTTCCACACCAGTTGGATTCAATCTACCGCGACCCTCGGCCTCTTGCTGTCGTTGCTGGTGGTGCTCGGCTGCCGCTACTTCACCGGCGACCAGTTCGAGGTCTGGGGCTGGCGCATCCCGTTCCTGCTGTCGATCGTGCTGCTGGGCATTTCCACCTGGATCCGCCTGAGCCTGCATGAGTCGCCGGCGTTCCTGAAAATGAAAGAGGAAGGCAAATCCTGCAAGGCGCCGATCCGTGAGTCCTTCGGCAACTGGCAGAACCTCAAGGTGGTGCTGATTGCCCTGTTCAGCATCAACGCCGGGCAGGCCGTGACCTTCTACGCCGCGCAGTTCTACGTGCTGTTCTTCCTCACCCAGTTCCTCAAGATGGACCCGGCGCTGGCCAATACCCTGCTGATTGTCAGCGTGGTGATCGGCGCGCCGTTCTTCATCTTCTTCGGCTGGCTGTCCGACCGGGTTGGACGCAAGCCGATCCTGATGCTCGGCCTGCTGCTGGCCACCGTGCTGTACTTCCCGATCTTCAAATCCCTGGCCCATTACGCCAACCCGGCCATCGACCGCGCCAGCCAGCAGGCACCGATCAGCGTACTGGCCGATCCAGCCACCTGCACCTTCCAGTTCGACCCGGTGGGCAAGGCGCGTTTCGACAGCCCGTGCGACAAGGTCAAGACCTTCCTGGTCAAGCAGGGCCTGCCTTACAGCAGTGTGGCGGCGCCTGCCGGCAGCGGCGTTCAGGTGAGCATCGGCGAGATCAAAATCGACGGTTACGACGAAGCCGCCTTGCGCGGTGCGGTAACGCTGGCCGGTTATCCGCAGGCCGCTGACGCCCAGCAAGTGAACAAACCGATGATCGTCGCCCTGATCGTCGCGTTGATCATCATTTCCGCCATGTGCTACGGCCCACTGGCGGCGCTGATGGTCGAACTGTTCCCGACGCGCATCCGGTACACCTCGATGTCCCTGCCCTACCACATCGGCAACGGCTGGTTCGGCGGTTTCCTGCCCACGGTGTCCTTTGCCCTGGTGGTGTACACCGGCGATATCTTCTATGGCCTGTGGTACCCGGTGCTGATTACGGCGGTGAGCCTGGTGGTGGGCATGTTGTGTTTGCGTGAAACCAAGGATGTCGACCTGGAAAAAAACTGATGTGCATTGAACTGTAGGAGCGAGCCTGCTCGCGATGGTAGACCAGACAGCGCGTACATTCAGTCAATGCGCGTAATCGTTGGCGACCATCGCGAGCAGGCTCGCTCCTACAATTAACCTCCACATCTGTCATATAACGGTCACATACACGGAACAACTTTCAGAAATCTTTTGTTACCTGTCTAAACGCCAAACAAAACCCACTAAAGGTTTGACTCTGCAAACCCGCCTGAGTACATTGCGCGGGTTGGCCAGCCCAACCTCTTTTCAACTGAATAAAGAATTCAATGGACACAGTATCTAGACGCGGCCCGGCCCTTGTGAATATACAAGGCCGGGCTTTAACACAAGCAACTGACGGGACCCCAGGTTCCGGTCAGGCACGCCGCGCCAGAGCCTGAGCTCCGACGTGACCTGCCCGCCCGGTGCCAGTCCGGTCGCGAGGCATGTCATGTATTTCATCAACACGCTGATCCCAGGATTACGCGCCTTGAGCAAGGCGCTGCCAATCAAGCTGTGCCCCGAGCCCACAGTGCTTGCGCGCTCGAAGCAGCCCTCTTCTTCCATGCGCCAGCAGCCTCGCCTGCAGGCCCATTGGCGCATCTGTCCCAGCAGCAGGCAACTGCAGCAATGCTGGGCAGTCGATGCCCGCCTGGAACCCCCGAGTCGATACTTCGCGCCGCTGATGCAACAGCTCGGCCTGTGTGTCGGCGTGCGCACTTTCAGTTGAACTGAAAGTTTCATTAAAGCGTTAAAACAGCGAACTCCTTACTCAGGTGTTCGGCAACTTTCTATTGCCTGTGAAAAGCGAGAAACACTATGGACGACGACAGTAGACGGTTCGCTACCTACCCCATTTACGTGGATAGGCAGCGAACGTTAAACACCCGGCAACCACACTTCCCTGAATCGAACGCCGGTTTGCGCTTCGCCATGACTTCGCTCGCCTTTAATTAGTCGGGAGCTGCCGTGCCGTGCCGCAAGCCTGCGGCAGGAGCACTCGACATGAGCACTGTAAAAAACCGCAAGACACCGCTACAGGGCGCCAGCAACGACGAACAAAAACTGTCGATGCGTGCAGCCCGCGAAGCCCGAAATGGCCTGGCCGTAACCCTGGCCAACGTCAAATCCAGCAGCGCCGGCCTGACCGAACTCGACGCCGAAGGCCGTCTGCTGCGCGAAGGCTACAACGAGGTGGCACACGACAAGCCGCCCCATGCCCTGGTCCAGGTGCTGAAAGCCTTCAACAACCCGTTCATCTACGTGTTGATGACCCTGACCCTGATCAGCTTCGTCACCGACTTCTGGCTACCCTTGCAGGCGGGTGAAGAAACCGACCTCACCGGCGTGATCATCGTCCTGGTGATGGTCCTGGCCAGCGGCCTGATGCGGTTCTGGCAGGAATACCGCTCCGGCAAATCCGCCGAAGCCCTGAAATCCATGGTCCGCACCACCGCCACCGTGCTGCGCCGCGAGCAACCGGGCAGCGAGGCGGTCCTGCGTGAAGTGCCGATGCGCGAACTGGTGGCCGGGGACATCGTGCAGTTGTCTGCCGGTGACATGATCCCGGCCGACATTCGCCTGATCGAGTCCCGCGACCTGTTCATCAGCCAGGCGGTGCTCACCGGCGAAGCCCTGCCAGTGGAGAAGTACGACACCCTGGGCAATGTCGCGCAGAAATCAGCCACCGAAGCGGCCGACCAATCCAACCTACTCGACCTCTCCAACATCTGCTTCATGGGCACCAACGTGGTCAGCGGCACCGCCCGCGCGGTGGTGGTCGCCACCGGCCCGCGCACCTACTTCGGCTCGCTGGCCAAGGCGATCGTCGGTTCGCGCACACAAACTGCCTTCGACCGCGGGGTCAACAGCGTCAGCTGGCTGTTGATCCGCTTCATGCTGGTGATGGTCCCGGTGGTGCTGCTGATCAATGGTTTCACCAAGGGTGACTGGGGCGACGCCTTCATGTTCGCCCTCGCCGTGGCCGTCGGCCTGACCCCGGAAATGCTGCCGATGATCGTCAGTGCCAACCTGGCCAAGGGCGCAGTGGCCATGGCCAAGCGCAAGGTGGTGGTCAAACGCCTGAACGCGATCCAGAACTTCGGTTCGATGGACGTGCTGTGCACCGACAAGACCGGCACCCTGACCCAGGACAAGATCATTCTCGAGCATCACATCGACGTCGACGGCAAGCGCGATGATGCCATCCTCGAACTGGCCTGGCTCAACAGCTATCACCAAAGCGGCATGAAGAACCTGATGGACCAGGCGGTGGTGCAATTTGCCAAGGGCAATCGCGCCTTCAAGAAGCCCTTTGCCTATAGCAAGGTCGATGAGTTGCCGTTCGATTTCGTCCGTCGGCGCCTGTCGATCATCGTCAAGGACAGCCACGACGATCACTTGCTGGTGTGCAAGGGCGCTGTCGAGGAAATGCTCGGCATTGCCAGCCACATCCATGAGGATGGCGTGGTGGTGACCCTCGACGGTCCGCGTCGCGCGCAACTGTTGAAGCTCGCCAGCCAGTACAACGAAGACGGCTTTCGCGTACTGCTGATCGCCACCCGCAAAATCCCGCGCCACCAGAGCAAGGTGCAGTACACCGCCAGCGACGAGCATGACCTGGTGATTCGCGGCTTCCTGACCTTCCTCGATCCACCCAAGGAAACCGCCGGCCCGGCCATCGCCGCACTGCGTGACATGGGGGTCAACGTCAAGGTGCTGACCGGCGACAACGCGGTGGTCACCAGCAAGATCTGCCGCGAAGTCGGCCTGGAGCCCGGCACTCCCCTGCTCGGCCCCGAGATCGAAGGCATGGACGAGCAGACCCTGCGCCAGCAGGTCGAGGAGCGCAGCGTATTCGCCAAGCTCACACCACTGCAGAAGTCGCGGGTGATCAAGGCGCTGCAAGCCAACGGCCACACCGTCGGTTTCCTCGGTGACGGGATCAACGACGCCCCGGCCCTGCGCGATGCCGACGTGGGCATCTCGGTGGACAGCGGCACTGATATCGCCAAGGAATCGGCGGACATCATCCTCCTGGAAAAGAGCCTGATGGTCCTCGAAGAAGGCGTGCTGAAAGGCCGCGAAACCTTCGGCAACATCATGAAGTACCTGAACATGACCGCCAGTTCCAACTTCGGCAACGTGTTCTCGGTGCTGGTGGCCAGCGCCTTCATTCCGTTCCTGCCGATGCTGGCGATCCACCTGCTGCTGCAGAACCTGATGTACGACATCTCCCAACTGGCCCTGCCGTGGGACAAGATGGACAAGGAATACCTGAGCAAACCGCGCAAGTGGGACGCGAAGAACATCGGTCGCTTCATGCTGTGGATCGGCCCGACTTCGTCGATCTTCGACATCACCACCTTTGCCCTGATGTGGTACGTGTTCTCGGCCAACAGCGTGGAAATGCAGACCCTGTTCCAGTCCGGCTGGTTCATTGAAGGGCTGCTGTCGCAGACCCTGGTGGTGCACATGCTGCGCACCCAGAAGATCCCGTTCTTCCAGAGCACGGCCGCATGGCCGGTGATCCTGATGACCGGCCTGGTGATGGCCGTGGGTATCTACATCCCGTTCTCGCCACTGGGCAACCTGGTCGGCCTGGAGCCGCTGCCGTGGTCCTACTTCCCTTGGCTGGTGGGCACCCTGTTGAGCTACTGCGTGGTCGCGCAACTGATGAAGACCCTCTACATCCGCCGCTTCAAGCAATGGTACTGAGTGCCTGAGCCCACCCTGCAACGCAAGGCCACCACGCTGAGGCGTGGTGGCAGCATCGCCGAAAAAACATGGAAGAACCGCATGCCAAAGTACGATTTTCGTCGCCACCTGCACGCCTTGACCGGCGACCTGCCAGCCGCTCACAGCCGCCGTCTGCGGCGCAACCTGGCGTTCACCGCAGTCACCTTGACCATCATCGGCTGCCTGTCACTGATCTCCGGCGCTCACGCGGCCGGTGGTGCCTATGTGGTGGATGACGCCAGCATCAATGAACCGGGGGAATGCACCCTCGACCTGTGGAACCAGAACCTGCGACATGCCGGCGCCAGCCATGAGCGCGTGCTGTCGCCGGCCTGTACCTTCAGGGACCTGCCCGGCATTCAACTGGGGGCGACCTGGCAACACGCCCATGACCAGGACGATGGCGTGCACAACCTGCTGGGGCCACAACTCAAGGCCCAACTGCTGAGCCGGGCCGACCTTGGCTTGCAACTGGCCCTCGCGGCCAATGCAAGCTTTGCCCTGGACCGGGCCCATGCCTTCGACGGCGCCGAGTGGAATGTGCCGCTGACCTTCAGTCCGACCCCGGCCTTGCGCCTGAACCTCAACGCTGGTTGGCGTCATGCCTATGACGCCGGACAACGCAACCAGCGCTGGACCTGGGGCAGCGGCGTGGAATACGACCTCGCCAAGCCGCTGACGCTGATCGCCGAGCGCTTCGGCCAACGCGGTGCGCAACAGGCCTGGCAGGCCGGGCCGCGCTGGCATCTCGGCGAACGCCTGGACCTCGATCTGCTGGTTGGTCGCGAGCTGACCGATACACGGCAACAGTGGCTGACCACCGGTGCCACGCTGCGGTTCTAGCTTTTATCGCCGGCGGGAAACACCAGCTCAAACTGCGTCAGGCCATGAGGCGTACTCTGCACCTGGACCGCCCCCAGGTGCAGACTCATGATCGAACGCACGATGGCCAGCCCCAATCCCGTACCGCCTTGTGCCCGCGAGCGGCTGTTATCGACCCGGTAAAAGCGTTCGAACAGGTGCGGCAAATGCTCTTCGCCAATCCCCGGTCCGGGATTGACGACCCGTACCGCAACCTGTTCGCCGAGGTCCTCGACGGCCAGGGAGATGGATTGGCCGGGTGGACAATGGCGAATGGCATTGGACAACAGGTTCGATATCGCTCGCTGGATCATCAGCCGATCACCCAGGGTCGCGCCGACACCAGATACCTGCAGGCTGATGTGCTTGTCCTGGGCTGAAAGCGAGAACAGCTCGGCGACCTTGTGTGCCTCGTCCGCCAGCTCGATTCGCTCGAACGGCACCAGTGCCGCCGGATGGCTGACCTGGGCGAGGAACAGCATGTCGTTGACGATGCGCGTGACCCGGGTCAACTCCTCGGTGCAGGACACCAGCACCGCCTTGTACTCCTCGCTCGGGCGTTCCCGCGACAGGGTCACCTGGGCCTTGCCCATCAGGTTGCTGATGGGTGAGCGCAGTTCGTGCGCGATATCGTCGGAGAACTGTGAGAGCTGCTGCACACCGTTATCCAGGCGATGCAGCATGAAGTTGATGCCGTGGGCCAGTTCACTGAGTTCCTGGGGCATGTTCGATTCCGCCAGGCGATGACTCAGGTCCTGCGCCGAGACCATCGCCGCCACCTTGCGAAATTCGCGCAGCGGCGCCAGGCCGCGCTGGACAATCGCCCAGGCGCCGAGGCCGATGAGGATCAGCAGCAATGGCAGGGCAATCAGGGTCGAACTCAAATAGGCGCTGAGCAAGGCCTCGTCATTGCCACGGTCGATCGACAGCAACACCGCCACCGACTCGCCATTGGGCAAGCGCATCGATTGACTCGCGGTGAGAAAGTGCTGGCCCTCGCCATCCGAACGGCTGAAATAGCTGAGCCGTTCCTGACTCGGCGCAATGGCCTGGGTCAGCGGCGGCAGCGGGCTGCCGACACTGAGCAACTGGGTTGCCGGTGTATTCCGGTCGAGAATCGTCAGGTTCAGATTGTCGTGACCCAGCACCTGGTCCAGCAGCGAGTGCGGCTTGCGCGCGATCTCGTTGACACTCAGGTCCGCCGCCAGGCTGTGCTGGATCTGCTGCATTTTCTTTTCCAGGCTGCTTTTGGCCAGGGAGTCGAGTTCATGGGTCAGCGCCAGGAACGCGAGGATCGCCAGCAGCACCACCAGCAGCGCGCCCATCACACTTACCGTCAGCCCCAGTCGCATCGACAGGCTCGCAGGCTTCATTCCCGAGCCTCCAGCACATAACCGACACCGCGCAGGGTATGGATCAACTTGCTGTCGAACGGCTCGTCGATTTTCGCCCGCAAGCGCCGGATCGAGACTTCGACCACATTGGTGTCGCAGTCGAAATTCATGTCCCACACCATGGAAATAATCTGTGTCCGCGAGAGCACTTCACCGGACTGGCGCATCAGCAAATGCAGGAGCGCGAATTCCTTGGTGGTCAGGTCGATGCGTTGCTCGCCACGAAACGCCCGATGCCGCCCGGGGTCCAGCTCCAGGTCGGCCACCTTCAGCACCCGGGGCAGCGGAATATTTTCGCTGCGACGCAGCAGGGTGCGCACTCGCGCCAACAGCTCGGGAAACTCGAAGGGCTTGAGCAGATAGTCATCAGCCCCCAGGTCCAGCCCGCGGACTTTGTCGGCCAGGCGTCCGCGGGCGGTCAGCATCATTACCCGCGTATTGCCACTGCTGCGAATATTTTCCAGCACTTCCCAGCCATCCATTTCGGGAAGATTCACATCCAGTATGACCAACTCATAAGCCTGTTGTCGGGCTAGGTGAAGTCCATCGGCGCCATTATCCGCGCGATCCACCACATAGCCACTTTCAGTCAAGCCCTGATGCAAGTACTCGGCAGTTTTCAGCTCGTCCTCGATGACAAGGATTCGCATAAGTTTTCACCCTTACAAATAAAAAGACAGTAGAAGAGACCGCCAGCCAGAGTGAGTAGTTATTGAACTTGCTGGTTGAATCGGTGCGAACGCTAAAGCCTGTAGTCGCTACAGGGTCAATCGAAAGAAGCCCATTCCAGAGGGATTCGCGACGATTTGCCGCAGTCGGATACCCCGTTGGATGCTGAACATCATGGAATTATCCGGTGAACAAGTGCATTCGAGCGGATTAACTTGGTTATTTGTTTCGCCATATTGCGCAGTCGCCGCTCGACACTTTCTATCCTAATGCACAACTTACCGACGCAGCGGTGGATAACGCATTTGTAATTATCCAGCCACCTTTCTGATAAGTACCGACCACTACATTGTCGCCATCACCGGTTTCGTACTTAAGGAATAACCAAGTGCAGGGTTATGAAAGTGTGGTCATCCCCCCTAGGATCAGAACTCGACGCAGGGCTTGCGCGTTGTTGCTGGTCAGTGTGCTACTCGCCATCAATACTCCGCCCGCCATCGCGCAAGGGTCGGTATTGAGCCTCGACCAGGCGCTGCAAAGCGCCTTCGCCAATAACCCGGAACTGGCCGCGGCCCAGCGGGAAATCGGCATTGCCCAAGGCGATCGCCAGCAAGCCGGGCTGATCCCCAACCCGGAGGTGTCCTGGGAGGCCGAGGACACCCGCAGCGAATCGCGCACCACCACTGTGTCGCTCAGCCAGCCGCTGGAGTTGGGCGGCAAGCGTGGCGCGCGCATCGAAGTTGCCAGCCGTGCGCAAGATGCCGCCGACGTTGAGCTGGAGCGCCAGCGCAACGGTTTGCGCGCCGATGTGATCCAGGCCTTCTACCGCTCCAGCACCGCCCAGCAACGCTGGCAACTGACCCAGCAATCCGTGCAATTGGCCGAGCGTGGAGTGAGCGTTGCCGAAGGCAGCATCAAGGCCGGCAAGTCGTCGCCGGTGGAAGCCACCCGGGCCCAGGTGCAATTGTCCCAGGTACGCCTCGAACTACGCCGGGCCGAGCGCGATCGCGCCGATGCCTACCAGCAACTGGCGCAGGTCACCGGTGCGCCGCAGGCCAGCTTTGCCCGCGTTGAGGAACCCGGCAGCGCCCTGCCGGCGATTCCTGGCTCAGCCATCCTCCTTGGCCGTCTGCCCGAGACGGCCGACATGCGCCTGGCGCAGTTGCAGATCATCCAGAAGGAAGCGGCCCTGGGCCTGGAAAAAACCCAGCGCATTCCCAACCTGACGGTGAGCGTCGGCAGCCAGTACAGCGAGACCGATCGCGAACGGGTCAACGTGGTGGGCCTGTCGATGCCCATTCCCCTGTTCGACCGCAACCAGGGCAACATCCTTGCCGCCGCGCGCCGTGCCGATCAGTCCCGCGACCTGCGCAACGCCAGCGAACTGCGTCTGCGTTCCGAAGTGCAGGCGAGCCTCGATCAATGGACCACCGCCAATAGCGAAGTCGAGGCGTTCAACCGGGTGATCCTGCCGGCCGCACAAAGCGCGGTGGAGACCGCCACCCGTGGTTTCGCCATGGGCAAATTCAACTTCCTCGAAGTGCTCGACGCCCAGCGCACCCTGATCGACGCCCGCAGCCAGTTCATCCAGGCCACGGCCGACGCCACCGACGCCTGGGTGCGCATCGAGCGCCTGTATGGCGACACCCGCGCCCTCGCCCGCACCCCTTGAACCCCACCTTTTTCGCTCCCGTGCCGCGCACGGGACGCAGGGAGTCTGCATGAACAAGAAAAACCTCCTGGCCATCGCCTTGACGCTGATCGCCGGCACCGGCCTCGGTTCGTGGCTGACCGCTCGGGCAACCGCGCCGGTGGCGCAAGCCGCCATCCACGCCGACCACGGCGACGAAACCTCGGCCAGCGCCGAGCAACATGCCGAGGGCGAGGCCGAAGAAGAAGGTCACCTGACCCTGAGCGCCGAGCAGATCAGCGCTGCCGGAATCCAACTGGCCCAAGCCGGACCGCTGGCCATGGACCTGTCACTGCCGTTTCCCGGCGAAGTGCGCTTCGACGAAGACCGCACCGCCCACGTCGTACCGCGCACCCCCGGCGTGGTCGAGCAAGTGCTGGTTAACCTCGGGCAGCCGGTGAAAAAGGGCCAGTTGCTGGCGGTGATTGCCAGTCAGCAGATCTCCGAGCAGCGCAGCGAACAGGCCGCAGCCCAGCGCCGGGTCGAACTGGCGCGCACCACCTACGAACGCGAGCGCCAATTGTGGCAGGAGCAGATCTCCGCCGAGCAGGACTTGCTGCAAGCGCGCCAGGCCCTGCAGGAAGCTGAAATCGCCCTGAACAATGCCCGACAGAAAGTCAGTGTGCTCAGCGGCAACAGCACCGCCATCGGCGGCAATCGTTATGAGCTGCGCGCGCCCTTCGACAGTGTGGTGGTGGAAAAACACCTGACCCTGGGCGAAGTGGTCAACGACAGCACCAGCGTCCTGACCCTCTCCGACCTGTCGAAGGTCTGGGTAACGTTTGGCGTTTCGCCCAAGGACCTGAACAGCGTACAGGTCGGCAAGGCGGTCAGCATCAGCGCCGCGGAACTGGATGCCCAGGTGACCGGCACGGTGTCCTACGTCGGCAGCCTGCTGGGCGAGCAAACCCGCACCGCCACCGTCCGTGTCTCGCTGGCCAACCCGCAAGGCGCTTGGCGTCCGGGGCTGTTCGTCACCGCCCGGGTCACCACCGACACCCGCCAGACTCCGGTCGCGGTGCCGGCCACCGCGATCCAGACCGTCGAGGACCAGCCCAGCGTCTTCGTGCGCACCGACGACGGTTTCAAGGCCCAGGCGGTGCAACTCGGCAGCCGCGCCGCTGACCAGGTGGAAATCACCCAGGGCCTGGCCGCCGGGGCACAGGTGGCCACGGCCGGCAGCTTCATCCTCAAATCGGAATTGGGCAAGGCCTCGGCCGAGCACGCTCACTGATCCGCCCTTGGCACAAGAAGGTCCTTATGTTCGAACGCCTGATTCAATTCGCCATCGAGCAGCGCATCATCGTGCTGCTCGCGGTCCTGCTCATGGCCGGTCTCGGCATCGCCAGTTACCAGAAACTGCCGATCGATGCGGTCCCGGACATCACCAACGTCCAGGTACAGATCAACACCGCGGCCGCCGGCTTCTCGCCGCTGGAAACCGAACAACGCATCACCTTCCCGATCGAGACGGCGATGGCCGGCTTGCCGGCACTCGAGCAGACCCGCTCGTTGTCGCGCTCGGGGTTGTCGCAAGTGACGGTGATTTTCAAGGAAGGCACCGACCTGTTCTTCGCCCGGCAATTGATCAACGAGCGCCTGCAAGTGGCTCGTGAGCAACTGCCCGAAGGCGTCGAGGCGGTCATGGGGCCGATCTCCACCGGGCTCGGCGAGATTTTCCTGTGGACCGTGGAAACCGAAGCCGGCGCGGTGAAGGACGACGGCACGCCCTATACGCCGACCGACCTGCGGGTGATCCAGGACTGGATCATCAAGCCGCAACTGCGCAACGTCCCCGGGGTCGCCGAAATCAACACCATCGGCGGCTATGCCAAGGAATACCAGATCGCCCCCGACCCCAAGCGCCTAGCCGCCTACAAACTGACCCTGGCCGACCTGGTGACGGCGCTGGAGCGCAACAACGCCAACGTCGGCGCCGGCTACATCGAGCGCAGTGGCGAACAGTTGCTGATCCGCGCGCCGGGGCAAGTGGCGAGCCTGGATGACATCGCCAATATCGTCATGGCCAATGTCGACGGCACGCCGATCCGCATCAAGAACGTCGCCAGCGTCGACATCGGCCGTGAACTGCGCACCGGCGCCGCCACCGAAAATGGCCGTGAGGTGGTGTTGGGTACGGTGTTCATGCTGATCGGCGAGAACAGTCGCACGGTGTCCCAGGCAGTCGCCGCCAAGCTCGAACAAATCAACCGCACCTTGCCCAAGGGCGTGGTCGCGGTGACCGTGTATGACCGCACCACCCTGGTGGACAAGGCCATCGCCACGGTGAAGAAAAACCTGGTGGAAGGCGCGATCCTGGTGATCGCGATCCTGTTTTTGTTCCTCGGCAACATCCGCGCCGCGCTGATCACCGCCATGGTGATTCCGCTGGCCATGCTGTTCACCTTCACCGGGATGTTCAGCAACAAGGTCAGCGCCAACCTGATGAGCCTCGGCGCGCTGGACTTCGGGATCATCGTCGACGGTGCGGTGGTGATCGTCGAAAACGCCATCCGCCGCCTGGCCCATGCCCAGCAACACCACGGCCGGGTGCTGACCCGTTCCGAGCGATTCCACGAAGTCTTTGCCGCGGCCAGGGAAGCACGCCGGCCGCTAATCTACGGCCAATTGATCATCATGGTCGTGTACCTGCCGATCTTCGCCCTCACCGGGGTCGAGGGCAAAATGTTCCACCCGATGGCATTTACCGTGGTGATCGCCCTGCTCGGCGCCATGCTGCTCTCGGTGACCTTCGTGCCGGCTGCCATCGCCATGTTTGTCACCGGCAAGGTCCAGGAAACCGAAAACATCGTCATGCGCAGTGCGCGTCGGGCCTATGCGCCGGCGCTGGACTGGGTCATGGCCCATCGCACCCTGGCCTTCGCCCTGGCGCTGGCAGCCATCGGCGTTTGCGGTGTGGTCGCCAGCCGCATGGGCAGCGAGTTCGTGCCGAGCCTCAGCGAAGGTGACTTTGCCCTGCAGGCCCTGCGCGTGCCCGGCACCAGCCTCAGCCAATCGGTGGACATGCAACAGCGCCTGGAAACCCTGCTGCTGGAGAAAGTCCCTGAAGTGCAGCGAGTGTTTGCGCGCACCGGCACCGCGGAAATCGCTTCCGACCCGATGCCGCCGAACATCTCCGACAGCTATGTGATGCTCAAGCCCCAGGCGCAATGGCCGGATCCGGGCAAAAGCCGCGAGGCACTGATTGCCGATATCCAGCGGGTCACGGCACTGCTGCCGGGCAGTAACTACGAGCTGTCGCAACCGATTCAGTTGCGCTTCAACGAGCTGATTTCCGGGGTGCGCAGCGATGTCGCGGTGAAGGTCTTCGGCGATGACATGGAGGTGCTCAACAGCACCGCAGCGAAGATTGCCGCGACCCTGCAAAAGGTCGAGGGTGCGTCCGAGGTCAAGGTCGAACAGACTTCCGGCCTGCCGGTGCTGACCATCAACATCGACCGCGACAAGGCCGCGCGCTATGGGCTGAATGTTGGCGACGTGCAAGACACCCTCGCAGTGGCGGTCGGTGGACGCCAGGCCGGCACCCTGTATGAAGGCGACCGGCGTTTCGACATGGTGGTGCGCTTGTCCGATGCCATGCGCCAGGACGTCGACGGTCTGTCGAAGCTGCTGATCCCGGTGCCGGCCCTACTCAATGGCAACGCCAACAGCATCGGCTTCATCGCCTTGTCGGAGGTCGCCAGCCTGGATTTGCAGTTGGGACCGAACCAGGTCAGCCGCGAGAACGGCAAGCGCCTGGTGATCGTCAGCGCCAACGTGCGCGGCCGTGACATCGGCTCGTTCGTGGAGCAAGCCAGCACCCTGATCGAACAGCAAGTGCAGGTCCCGGCCGGTTACTGGACCAGTTGGGGCGGCCAGTTCGAGCAACTGCAATCGGCGGCCGAGCGTCTGCAGATTGTGGTGCCGGTGGCGTTGCTGCTGGTGTTCGCCCTGCTGTTCATGATGTTCAACAACCTCAAGGACGGCTTGCTGGTGTTCACCGGGATTCCCTTCGCCCTCACCGGCGGGGTCATGGCGTTGTGGCTGCGGGACATTCCGCTGTCGATTTCCGCCGGCGTGGGCTTTATCGCGCTGTCCGGTGTGGCGGTACTCAACGGCCTGGTGATGATTGCCTTTATCCGCAACCTGCGCGAAGAAGGTCGCCCACTGGGCATTGCGGTCAACGAAGGCGCCCTCACCCGCTTGCGCCCGGTGTTGATGACGGCCCTGGTGGCTTCGCTGGGCTTTATCCCGATGGCCCTGGCCACCGGCACCGGCGCCGAAGTCCAGCGCCCGCTGGCGACTGTGGTGATTGGCGGGATCCTGTCCTCCACCGCGCTGACCTTGCTGATATTGCCGGCGCTGTACCACTGGGCTCATCGACGTGATGAAGAGCAAGTAAGCGAACACTAGTCCGTCGCCCCGTTAACAGCCCGCCCTCATGAATGACGGCGGGTTTTTTTATGCCCATGACGCAACTGTCATCTGCGTGCCACTTCGATGAAAGGCAGCGATTGATAAACTTTCAGCGGTATTTATTCGAGGTAATGACTATGAAAACCATCAAACTACTGAGCCTTGTCGGCGTCTTATCAAGTTCTTCTGCGGTGTTGGCGGAAAGTGGCGGCGATGCCACCTTTGAACGGATGATGCAAAACAACCGGCAAGCCATGGACAACTACGCCTTGCAACAAGGCAAGAACCCGCCAGTGACCAAGGACTATGCCTATGGCATGCCGCTGGATGTGGTCAAAGTGGTGAATGTCAGCCGCCCGATAAAGTCCTGCGGTGTGGTCCCGGCGCAGATGACTTACGAAGATTCCAGCGGCCAGCTCACCACCCTACGCTACACCGTCGCCGGCGAGTGCCGGACCCGCGGCTGATCCAGTTGATGCCTGCCCGCGACCAAAGCGGGCGGGCATCAAGGCGTTTTTTCAAGGGCAAAAAAAAGCGTCCCGAAGGACGCTGAAAAATTCACCTCTTCCAAAGGAGCAAGGCGCTACCAAAGGTGAATGGCCACACTGTGAAACGTGATCAACCTTCGGAGTTTGTGCCCGACTTCTGTACATCCGCAGCATCCGCTTTAGCGGTTACCTGGGCATCTGGCGCCTGTTGCGCGCCATGAATCTGCTCCTGGCTCAGTTTGAACTGGGCCAGGTATTGCGCCGAGCGTTCGGCACCACCTTCGGCAAAAACACTGGCGCTGGTAGCGGTGAGTGCAGTCAACAACATAACCTTGAGCAGTTTCATGGCAGGCATCCTCTTACAATCATCGGGGTCACTTGGCGGCATATTTGCCTTCAAGTTCTTGGCTTCCCGGTGATTATAAAAAAGCCAAGTTAACAGGAGCATGGGCGCAACATTACATTGCTGACATCTTCAACTTCAGAGAATCGACATCGGGTATTCGACAATCAGCCGCACTTCGTCCAGGTCCGATTCGAAGGCCGTGGCCCGGGTCGTCGCCTGGCGGACGCGAAACGACATGTCCTTGAGCGTGCCTGCCTGCATCACGTATTTGACTTCGATATCGCGCTCCCAGCGCTTCTGGTCGGTCAACGGATTGCCCTCGGCGTCGCGGCGCATGTACACCGCATTGGCGTTGGCGTAGTCGGCATTGCTGCCACGCCCGTAGCGGCTCATGAAGCTCAGGCCGGGGATGCCGTAGCTGGTCATGTCGAGGTCATAGCGCAGCATCCACGAACGCTCCTTGGGCGCGTTGAAGTCGCTGTACTGGATCGAGTTGTCGAGGAAGATCGAGTCCGACTGGCGCAGGTAGTCGAAGTCATCGTTGCCGTTGTTGCGCTGATAGGACAACGCCACGCTGTGGGCGCCAAACTTGACCCCGGTGCGGGTGCTCCAGATGTTGTTGTCGAAGGCGCCCAGCAGTTGTTTGCCCTCGTCGACCGCCTTGTAATAGTTGAAGCCGTAGAACAGCGACAGGTCATCGCTCAACGGATAGCTCAGGCTGGTGCCGGCGTAGTACTGGTTCCAGGCGTCCTTGAGCCGGCTCGAATAGAGGCTGAAACTGGCGTTGGGGTTGAGGACGTAATCACCGCCTCCATAGGCCAGCCACGGGGAATCCACGGGGCCGGCATAAAAGGTTTCGAAGTTGTCGCGCATGTCGCTCGAGGTCGGCTGGCTCATCGCATGCAGACGCCCGCCCTGCACGGTCAGGCCGTCGAGGCTGGTGTTGCTGGCGGTGACCCCGGTGAAACTTTCCGGCAGCAACCGCGAGTCGCCCGCGGCCACGACGGGCGTGGCAGGAAACACGTCGCCAATCTTGACGACGGTGTCGAACGCGCGAATCTTCGCTGCGCCACCGACCTTGCTGTATTCATCGCTGGCCTCGCCATCGCCGTTGACCGGCAGCACATCGAACGAACTGCGCCCACCGTTGCGCCCATCGCCGGTGTCCAGTTTCAGCCCGAGCATGGCAAAGGTATCCACCCCGACGCCGACCGTGCCCTGGGTGAATCCCGACTCGAAACGACCAATGATGCCGTGCGCCCAGGCTTCGGAGTAACCGTTGCCGCTCGGCGCGGACTGGCCTTTGCGGTAATCGCGATTGAAGTAGTAGTTGCGGTTGAGCACCGTCAGGCTGCTGCCTTCGACGAAGCCTTCGGCCTGCTCTTGCGCCATTGCCAGCGACGAGCCGGCACCGAGTAGCGCCGCAATGGCCGCCACGGTGAGTGTTGTTGTGGTTCTCATGTTTCGCTCCTGAATGTTTGGCAGAACGGCAAAGGTTCCACTGGCGGAGTTCTTGTTCTGGTGTCGGGCGCAGTGGCCCCAATCCGCCAAGGGCTATCGTGGCAAGGGCGAGATAACGCGAAGATGAGCGGCGAATGACAATTCCGTCATCCGCAGGTCGCTGACATCAGCGGCAACATCGGCACTGTACATTCATACAGATAATCATTGATCGACAGCGCCAGACCGCGCATGCTGTGCACCTTTCAACCCTTGTGACTGATGGTGGTTATGCGGCTGTATCTGTGTGAAAAACCTTCCCAGGCCAAGGACATTGCCGCAGTGCTCGGCGCCAGCCGGCGTGGCGACGGTTGCTGGCTGGGCTCGGGGATCACCGTCACCTGGTGCATTGGTCATCTGCTGGAAACCGCACCGCCGGATGCCTACGACGCGCGCTACAAACGCTGGGTGCTGGAAGACCTGCCGATCATTCCCGAAAAATGGAAGATGCTGGTCAAACCGAAGACCGCCAGCCAGTTCAAGGCGGTCAAGCGACTGCTTGGCGAGGCCCAGGAACTGGTGATCGCCACCGACGCCGACCGCGAGGGCGAAATGATTGCCCGCGAGTTGGTGGAGCACTGTCGTTATCGCGGGCCGATCCAGCGCCTGTGGCTGTCGGCGCTGGACGACGCGTCGATCCGCAAGGCCCTGGCCGCGCTCAAGCCCGGCGCCGAGACCTTCAGCCTCTATCACTCTGCGCTGGGGCGCTCACGGGCCGACTGGTTGATCGGGATGAACATGAGTCGCCTGTTCACCCTGCTCGGGCGTCAGTCCGGGTATCAGGGGGTATTGCCGGTGGGTCGGGTGCAGACCCCGACCTTGCGCCTGGTGGTCGACCGTGACCGCAGCATTGCCGACTTCGTGCCGGTGCCCTACTGGGCGATCGATGTGCAACTGCTCCATGAGGGCACGCCGTTCACCGCGCAATGGCGAGCGGCGGCGGATGTCTGCGATGAACATGACCGCTGCCTGAACCAGGAGCTCGCCCGGCAAGCCGCCGAGGCCATGCGCAATGCTGCCAGCGCGCGCTTGATCAAGTTGCGCACCGAACGGGTTCGCGAGGTGGCGCCGTTGCCGTTCGACCTCGGCACCCTGCAGGAGATCTGCTCGAAAAAACTCGGTCTCGGCGCCCAGGAAACCTTGGACGTTGCCCAGGCGCTGTACGAAACCTACAAAGTCATCACCTACCCGCGCAGTGATTGCGGCTTCCTGCCGCTGAGCCAACACAGCGAAGCGCCGGCGATTCTCGATGCCCTCGGTCGCGCCGATCCGAGCCTGGCGCCCCTGCTCAAGCACCTTGAGCCGCAGCGCCGCTCGCGGGCTTGGAACGACGCCAAGGTCAGCGCCCACCACGGCATCATCCCCACTGCCGCTGCGCAAAACTTCGAGCGCTTGAGCGGCAAGCATCGTGCGGTCTATACCCTGATTCGCGCGCGCTATCTGGCGCAGTTCCTACCCAATCACGAATACGACCGCACCCAGGCGGATTTCGACTGTGCCGGCCAGGCCTTGCGCGCCGTGGGTAAACAGGTGGTCGAGCCGGGCTGGAAACGCGCCTTGCCCGAAGCCCTGGCACCGGCCAAGGGCCGCGAAGCCCCGGCCCCGCAGAACCTGCCGCCGCTGACCCAGGGCAACGACTATGCGGTGGCCGGGGTCAACCTCAAGGACCTCTGGACCCAGCCACCCAAACCCTTCACCGAGGGTGACCTGATCAAGGCGATGAAGAACGTCGCCAAACTGGTGGAGGACCCGCTGCTCAAGCAGAAACTCAAGGACACCACCGGCATCGGCACCGAGGCCACCCGTGCCGGGATCATCCAGGGTCTGCTGGATCGCGGTTACCTGATCAAGAACGGCAAGGCCCTGGCCGCCACCCCGGCGGCCTTCAGCCTGATCGACGCCGTGCCCCGGGCCATCGCCGACCCCGGCACCACGGCAATCTGGGAACAGGCGCTGGACATGGTGCAAAGCGGCGAAATGAGCCTGGAAGAATTCGTCGCCAAGCAGGCTGCGTGGATGAGTAAACAGGTCGGCCGCTGCAGCGGCCTGCGCCTGACCATCAGCGGCCCGGCGAGCCCAGCGGGTAAAGGTGCGACGCCGTGGAAGAAAAAACGCAAAACAACCAGGGGCAAGGCGGCCCCGACAGCCAAGGGCAAGCCCAGGGCGGCAAAGCCGGCCAAGTGATGCCTGCTAGGGATGGGGCCGTCAGCCACACCGCAGTGTCATCATCGCTGGCAAGCCAGCTCCCACAGGGGTTTGCATACTTCACAGCATTTGTGATCGACGCCAATCCCCTGTAGGAGCGAGCCTGCTCGCGATGGGGTCATCAGCCACACCGCATCAACTTCATCGCCAGCAAGCTGGCTCCTTCAGAGGAATTACCCCCCCACCACCGGACAAGGCCCACCCGCCCCCGCCCAGCGCTTGAACTGGCTGACAAACTCGTCATGCGCCACCGGCACCGGCGCACGATCCCCCCGGGATTCCAGCCCCAGAGCACCAGTTTGTCGTCGCTGATGTGCTTGATCAGCGCGGCGAAGTCGCGATTACCGTTACTCCCCCGGTCCTTGATCATTTGGCACAGCTGATCCGCCGGCAAACCGATCCAGGCCATCTTGTGCGCCGGCGGCGGCAGGCTCCAGTGCGGGGCACCGGGCGGTGCGTGCGGGCCGTAGCTGTCCGGCGGATTACTCTGCGCGTGACAGCTGGCGCACGGCAAACCCACCGCACCCTTGCCGTCCGGACCACGCACCACGTTCATCCCATGGCGCAACCCGGCATCGAACTGCAAGGGTGCATCGCCGGGGATATGGCAGTTCTGGCAACGCGGGCTCTGAAACACTTTTTGCACCGTGGCAAAAGCATCCAGCGCGGCCTGGTCCTCGGCGAACAGTTCCGAGTGATAACCGCCCACCCCCAGCAACAACAAGGTGCCCAACACCAGATGACGGCTCATCTCAGACTCCTTCCAGTTGCAGCGGCAACTCGCGCAGGCGCTGCCCGGTCAGGGCGTATACCGCATTGGCAACAGCCGGCGCGGTCGGCGGCACACCGGCTTCGCCGATCCCGCCGGGCTTTTCGCTGCTGGGCAGGATGTGCACTTCGACCTGCGGCATTTCGTTGAGTCGCAGCACCTGATAGTCGTGATAGTTGGACTGCTCGACCTGACCGTCCTTGATGGTCAACTTGCTGTGCAGAGTGAAGCCGAGGCCGAAGGTGATGCACGACTCCATTTGCGCAACGATGCTCAGCGGGTTCACGGCGATCCCGCAATCCACCGCACAGACCACCCGGTGCACGCGAATCTTCAGATTGTCCTGGGACACTTCGCTGACCTGGGCCACGTAGCTGCCAAAGGACTCATGCACCGCCACCCCCAACGCATGCCCAGCCGGCAATGGCGCCTGCCAGTTGGCTTTCTCCACCGCCAGGTTCAGCACCCCCAGGTGTCGCGGATGATCCTTGAGCAAGGCCCGGCGATATTCCACCGGGTCCTTGCCAGCGGCTGCCGCCAGTTCATCGACCAACGACTCCATGACAAAAGCCGTATGGGTGTGCCCCACCGAGCGCAGCCACAACACGCTGATTCCGGTCTGCGGTGAATGCAGTTGCACCTGGTGATCGGCCAGGCCCGTCAGGTACGGGCTGTCGACCACGCCCTCGACCGAGGTCTTGTCGATGCCATCCTTGACCATGGTCGCCGCCAGCGAAGTACCGGCCATGATCGACTGGCCGACCATCACCTGCTTCCAGGCCAAAGGCATGCCATCGTCACCCAGGCCAATGCGCGCGTGATGGAGAAAGGCCGAACGGTAATAACCGCCGCGAATGTCGTCTTCGCGCGACCACATGGTTTTCACCGCAGCGCCAGCAGCGTGGGCCACCTGCACCGCCTCGCTGACAAAATCCGAGGTCGGATTGGCGCGCCGGCCGAAGCCGCCGCCGAGAAACTCGGTGTGAATCACCACCTGCTCAGGCTTGAGCCCGGTGATCTTCGCCGCGACCATCTGGTCGAGGGTCTGGAACTGAGTGCCGGTCCAGATCTCGCACTGTTGATCGGTGATTTTCACCGTGCAATTGAGCGGTTCCATCGGCGCATGGGCCAGGTACGGCACGCTGTACTCGACGTCGATAATTTTGCTCGCCGTGGCCAATCCGGCGTCGACGTCACCGGCCTGGCCAGCCGGTGTACCGGGTGTGGTCGCCAACTGGCGAAAACGCTGGAGCAAGCTGACGCTGTCGAGCCCGGCGTTGGGCCCGGGATTCCAGTCGATTTTCAGCGCGTCCCGTCCCAGTTTGGCGGCCCAGTAATGGTCCGCCACCACCGCCACCCCCGTCGGCACCTGCAGCACCTTGCGCACCCCGGGCACCGCCAGCGCCGGTTGGGCGTCGAACGAGGCAACGCTGCCGCCAAACACCGGTGGCCGGGCAACCATGGCAGTCAGCAAGCCGTCGAACTGCACATCGATACCGAACCGCGCCTGGCCGGTGATTTTCTCCGGGGTATCAAGGCGCGGGGTAGGTTTGCCGATCAGGGTCCAGTCCTTCGGTTCCTTGAGCTTGATCGATGCCGGATCCGGCATCGGCAATTGCCCGGCATCGTTGGCCAACTCGCCGTAGGTGGCGCGTTGCTCGCCGGCAATCACCACCCCAGGCTCGGTGCGGATCTGCGACGGCGCGACATTGAAGCGCTTGGCCGCTGCCTCGATCAGCATCAGTCGCGCCGTGGCGCCGGCCAGGCGATAACGATCAAACTCCATCCAGGTCGAGGTCGAGCCACCGGTGATCTGCATCCCGCCAAACCCCGGCAAGCCGTAATCCGCTGCAGACGCCGGGCCGTGCTCGACGCGGATGCTGTTCCAGTCGGCATCCAGCTCCTCGGCCACCAGCATGCTCAGGCCGGTCCAGATGCCCTGGCCCATTTCCGAGTGCCCGAGGAGGATGGTCACGCTGCTGTCGGGGGCGATGCGCAGAAAGGCATTGGGCGCGAAGATGCCGTCCGCAGCGTTGGCGGCGCGGGCAAAACGGTTGCCGCCGGGAATGACGAACGCCACCACCAGGCCGGCGCCGAGCACCGCGCTGCCTTTGACGAAGGTGCGCCGCGAGCTGTCGAAAGAACCCTTCATGATCAGGCCTCCCGCAACTGCGCGGCGCGTTTGACTGCCGCGCGAATCCGCACGTAGGTGCCGCAACGGCAGATATTGCCCGCCAGCGCCTGGTCGATATCGTTGTCGCTGGGCGAAGGGAATTTCTCGAGCAAGGCCACCGTGGCCATGATCTGCCCGGACTGGCAGTAGCCGCACTGCACCACGTCGAGCTCGGCCCAGGCCCGCTGCACCGGGTGCGAACCGTCGCTGGAGAGGCCTTCGATGGTGCGGATTTTCTGCCCCTTGGCCACCGCCCCGGCCGGGGTGATGCACGAGCGCAGCGGCGTGCCATCGACATGCACGGTGCAGGCGCCACATTGCGCCATACCGCAGCCGAACTTGGTCCCGGTCAGTTGCGCCACATCACGCAGGACCCACAACAAGGGCATGTCATCGGGCACGTCGAGGGGTTGATCGTTGCCATTGATATTGAACGTCAGCACGGCCATCTCCTGCAGGGTCACGGGTGAGCGACGCTGTGGCCAAGGGCCTACGCGCGCTTCGTCTGGTGTGTTGAGTCAAGCGCACTTTCCCCCCACATCCGGGGTGGCGCGACCACCGGTCAAGCCCGGCTGTGGGCCGGTCACCCGCCTAAAAGCAAACCAATATCATTTGCGCCAATAGCGGCCATTTGCTTTAATCGCGACCAATTCCCATTTGCACCGCCTCAGCCGTATGGATATGCGCTCTTTATGATGGTCGTCGAAACCTCACCTGTGCAGCACCTCTACACCAGCCACCACCGCTGGCTGTATGAGCTGTTGCGTCGTCGCCTGAGCAATGCCTTCGATGCGGCCGACCTGGCCCATGACACCTTCATTCGCGTGCTCAAGCGTCCACAGCAGTTCGACTGTGAAGTGCATGCCCGCTCCTACCTGGCGACCATTGCCCGCGGCCTGTGCATCGATCACTGGCGTCGGCGGCAACTGGAACAGGCCTGGCTGCAGGCCTTGAGCCAACAGCCCCAGGCCCTGCAACCCTCCCCCGAACAACGGGCGATCATCGTCGAAACCCTGCACGAAGTGGACGCGATGCTGCAGCGCCTGCCGCAGCGGGTCAGCGAGGCGTTCATCCTCGCGCAACTGCACGGCATGCCCTACAAGGACATCGCCGTGGAAATCGGCGTGTCCGAACGGATGATCAAGAAATACCTGGCCCAGGCCCTGCTGCACTGCGCCCTGCTCGAGGCCGAACTCGACGGCCTGTTGATCGAGTAAGCGCCCATGCCTGCCGCCGCCTTGAATAAACTCAGTCACGCCAGCCTGCAACAGGCGGCCCATTGGTACGTGCAGTTGCACGATCAACAGGTCGGCGAACAGGAACGCCTGCGCTGGCAAGCCTGGCTGGACCAGAGTGGCGAGCATCAGGACGCCTGGCGCTATGTGCAACGGGTCGGCGAGCGCTTCGCACCGCTGCACGGCGACGGCGAGTCACAGGCGGCGAGCATGGCCTTGCGCGGCGGTGGACGCAGCCGCGTGTCGCGGCGCCAGACCCTCAAGTCGCTGCTGGTGCTCAGCGGTGGCAGCTTGTTGGGCTGGAGCGCGTGGCGCCAGACGCCGCTGCCGGACACCCTGAACCGCTGGACCGCCGACCTGTCCACCGGCACCGCCGAGGTCCGCGAGAACCTGCTCAGCGATGGCAGCCGCCTTTGGCTCAACGCCCTGAGCGCGGTGGATGTGCGCTTCGACAGCCGTCAGCGCCTGCTCGAACTGCGCCTCGGCGAAGTGCTGGTGGACACCGCCCGCGACAGCCAACGGCCGTTCCTGCTGGACACCCCGCACGGCCGCCTGCGTGCCCTGGGCACCCGCTTCGGCGTCCGCGAAAGCCACGGGCACACCCAGCTCAGCGTGTTTGCCGGCGCCGTCGAGGTGCGTTTGGCCAACGACCAGGTGCAGGTCGCCAAGGCCGGTCAGCAGTTGCGTTTCGCGCAAGGCACCTTCGGCCCGCTGCAACCGGTCTCCCCCGCCCGCGAAGCCTGGCGCCGTGGCGTGCTGCTGGCGGACAACCTGCCCTTGGGGCAATTGCTCGAAGAACTCGGACGCCACCGCCATGGCCACCTCGGCTGCGACCCGGTCGTGGCGCAGATGCCGGTGATGGGCTCCTTCCCCCTCAAGGACACCGACCAGGCCCTGCGACTGCTGGCGGCAGCGCTGCCGATCCGCGTCGAAACACCGCTGCCGTGGTGGGTCAATGTCGGTGCCAAAAGCTGAACAAAGCGCCTGACGAAAATATTTCTTCGCTCGTGGTTCCCTTTTCCGTCGCTCGTTCGGTTAACCCCACAGAAGCACTTCAATTGCCGATCGACATGATCCAAAGGGACCTCCATGCCGCACCACGTCGCCGCCCGTTTTCGATTTGCCTTGCGCCCCCTGGCGCTGGCCTTGCCGGCCGCTCTGCTGAGCCTCGCCCCGGCCGCCGCCCATGCCGCTGAAACCGCTGCCAGCGAGCAGTCCAGCAGCAAGCGCCAGTACGCCATCGCGGCCGGCTCGCTGGTGACGGCGCTGAACAGTTTTGCCGAACAAAGCGGGGTGTTCCTCGCCGGGCACAACGACCTGGCCAGCGGCAAACGCAGCGCCGGGCTGAAGGGCAACTTCACCGCCCAGGAAGCCTTGCAACGTCTGCTGCAGGGCAGCGGCCTGCAAGCCCAGGCCCTGGACAACGGCGGCTACATCCTGCAACCGGCGCCCAAGGGCGACGGCACCCTGGAGCTGGGCGCCACGACCATCTCCGGCAGCCAGGCCCTCGGCGCGACCACCGAGGACACCCACTCCTACACCACCGGCTCGACCTCGTCGGCCACCGGCCTGCCGCTGTCGCTGCGCGAGACGCCGCAATCGGTGACCGTGATCACCCGCCAGCAAATGGACGACCGTGGCGCCCAGGACGTCGGCGATCTGCTGCGCAATACCCCGGGTATCACCCAGCAGGCCTACGACAGCGACCGCATGGAGTTTTCCTCGCGCGGCTTCGCCATCACCAACTACCAGTACGACGGCATCAACCGTCCCTACGACGGGGTCTACGGCGAAGCGGCGACCAACGTCGACGCCGCTACCCTGGATCGCGTCGAAGTGATCAAGGGTGCCACCGGCCTGATGACCGGTTCCGGCGACCCGTCCGCCACGGTCAACCTGGTGCGCAAGAAGCCGACCAAGGAGTTCAAGGCGTCGGTCAGCGGCACCGTCGGTTCCTGGGATGCCTACCGCACCGAAGGCGATATCTCCGGTTCGTTGAACGACAGCGGCAGCGTGCGCGGGCGCTTTGTCGGCGCCTACCAGGACAAGAATTCCTACCTGGACCACTACAGCCAGAAGAAAGACCTGTTCTACGGCATCCTCGAAGCTGACCTCACCCCGGACACCCTGTTGACCGTCGGCATTGACAAATCCAGTGTCACCCCACGCGGCACCTCCTGGACCGGCAATCCGACCTACTTCGCCGACGGCGGGCGTACCGACTTCTCGCGGCATTTCAACCCGGGTGCCGACTGGAGCCGTCGCGACTTCGACGACATCACCTACTTCACCTCCCTGGAGCAGGCACTCGCCAACGATTGGAAACTCAAGGTCAGCCTCGATCAGAAGACCACCGACCACGACACCCGCCTGGCCTCCGCCAGCGGTGGCAACCCGGACCGCGCCACTGGCGAAGGGATGTTCCTGTACTGGGGCCGCTGGGAAGGTCATCGGGTGCAGAACACCGCGGACGTGAATGTCTCGGGCCCCTTCAGCCTCGGCGGTCGCGAGCATGACCTGGTGGCCGGCGTGATGACCTCGCACTCGCGCCAGACCGGCGCCACCTACGACACCAGCGCCTTCGCCCAGGTGCCGGGCAGCATCTACGACTGGGACGGCGACCTGCCGTATCAGAACTTCCCGAAAAACGGCAAGTACGAGCGCACCCAGAGCCAGAACGGCGTGTACCTGGCCACCCGCCTGCGCCCTACCGATGACCTGTCGTTCATCCTCGGCGGTCGCGTGAGCACCTTCAAATACAACGAAGACTACAGCTACTACCCGGGCGCCGGCCTCGACCCGACCCACGCCAGCTACAAGGAACACGGGGTGGTCACGCCGTACGCCGGGGTGGTCTATGACCTCGACGACACTTACTCGGTCTACGCCAGCTACACCTCGATCTACCAGCCGCAGACCTATAAGGACAGCGACGGCAAGACCCTGGCGCCGGTCGAGGGTGACAGCTACGAAACCGGCCTCAAGGCCGCGTACCTCGATGGCCGCTTGAACGCCAGCCTGGCGCTGTTCCGCATCGAGCAGGACAACGTCGCCGAGTCGATCGGCACCAACCCGGTGACCAATGAAGGCATCTACAAGGCCATCGACGGCGCGACCACCCAGGGCATCGAACTGGAACTGGCCGGCGAACTGCAGGACGGCTGGAACCTGATGGCCGGCTACACCTATGCGCGCACCCGCGACCAGGACGAGCAGCGGATCTTCGGCTACCCGCTGACCACTTCGAAACCGGAACACGTGATCCGCACCTTCACCACCTACCGCCTGCCAGGCGCGCTGGACAAGGTCACCGTCGGCGGCGGCGTCAGCTGGCAGAGCGCGTTCTACGGCAACATCTACAGCCCGACCGTGGGCGACTACACGCGGATCAAGCAAGGTGGCTACACCCTGGTCGACCTGATGACCCGCTACCAGGTCAACGAGCACCTGAGCTTCACCGCCAATGCCAACAACGTCTTCGACAAGAAGTACCTGTCGGGCCTGGGCAACTTCGACACCACCTTCTACGGCGAGCCTCGCAACCTGACGCTCACCACCAAGTGGGACTTCTAAGCTAGCAACGCCCGCACGTCGTCCACTCCCCGGGCGGCGTGCGGCTCCCTCCTTTTGCCACGAGCCTTTAGCCGACAGAGCGCATACACTGCCCCTCTGCACCGCCAAAGGACCGCGACCGATGAACCACGCCAGCCCCCGGAATGCCGACCAGGCCCCACGTTTCTGGCGTGACGACGCCCTGCCCTTCATCGAGGCCCGGGCCATCGCCGATGGTCGCCAGGTCTGCTATTCGCGTCACTCCCACGAGCATTTTTCCATCGGTGCAATCACCGCCGGGCGCAGTACCTATCTGCACGAGCAATGCACATTCGAAGTGAGCGCCGGCACCGTGGTGCTGATGAATCCGGGCGACGTGCATGCCTGCAATCCGATCGACGATCAACCCTGGTCCTATCGCATGCTGTATGTCGAGACGCCGTGGCTGACCGACCTGCAGCATCAATTGGGCTTTGCCGCTGACCTGGACTTTCGCCGCTTCAGCAGCACCCACAGCACCGATACCGAGCTGTTCAAAGGCCTCAATCAGCTATACGAAGTGCTGGTGGATGCACAGGCCAGCACCCTGCACAAACACAGCACGGCGGTGGCCTTTTTCAGCGACGTGCAGATCCGCCTCAATCCGTCCGAAATTGAAGTCGCCGAACCCAATTTCAAGCTCGAGCGCGCCGCCGAATACATCACCGAACACTGCACCCAGGCGCTGAAGCTGGAGGACATTTGCGCGGCGGCGCAGCTGTCGGCGTCGTACCTGATCCGCGCCTTCAAGCTGCGCTACGGCATGACGCCCCACGCGTATCTGGTCAACCGGCGCATCCAGTTCGCCCGCCAGCAACTGCGCCAGGGCCGGCTGATTGCCGACGTCGCGCTGGAGGCCGGATTTGCCGACCAGGCGCATTTCCAACGGGCGTTCAAGCAGCACCTGGCAGCAACCCCCGGGCAGTATCGCGGCTGAGCCCTGGGTTACGACAACAGCAGATAGCCGGCGCTGCCTGCCAGCAAGGCGGCCATCAGGCGATTGAACAGGCGCATGCCGGCGGCGTTGCTCAGGTAGTGCTGCAGGAACGTGCCGGCATAGGCCCAGCAGGCCACCGACAAGTAGCAGACCACCAGGTAGATCGCCGCGAACTGCCAGACCAATCGTGCCTCGCCGTCCGCGACAAAGGCCCCCATCCCGGCCACACAGGCCAGCCAGGCTTTCGGGTTGAGCCACTGCATCAAGGCGCCATACCACAGGCTCGGCGCTTTGCCGTCTTTGGAACTGCCCAGTCGCCCGTCGTCGGCCGCCAGCTTCCAGGCCATGAACAACAGAAACGCCACCCCGGCCCACTGCACCACCCGGGTCAGCGCCGGCCAGGTTTGCAACAACTCATGCAGCCCAAGCCCCATCAACACCAGCAACAACACAAAGCCCAGGGTCGCCCCCGCGACGTGCCGCTGGCTGGCACGAAAACCGTATTGCGCCCCCGAACTCAGGGCGACGATGTTCACCGGCCCTGGGGTAATGGAAGCGACCAGAGCAAAGGCGGCCATGGAAATCATCAGGTTCATTGCGTACTCCACACACTTGGGGACATCCCGGTGCCCAAGTTAAGGGTCCGGGTTCGCCCTGTATTGAAGAAAAACGCCCTGCACCGTTGATCGGCGAAGCTGTGTTTGCCCGATAAAGACATATTTACATGCTTTAATTGATATTGTTGGACAATCCCATTACTCAGAGGGTGTCGTCATGAACATCAGAACCGTGGCCCTGATCCTGCTGGCGCTCTGCGCCCAACCTGCCTGGAGTCAGACTGCCAGCCCCGCCCCAGCCGTCGCCGACAGCCCGGCACTGACCACGCGCCTGGCCCTGCGTGATCTGTGGGTGGAACATATTTTCTGGATCCGCAACTACGCCATCGCCAATCAGGCCGCGAACAAGGCCGAAGCCAAGGTCGCCGCCGACCAGGTAGTGGCCAACGCTACACAGATCGCCAACAGCATCGCCCCGCTCTATGGCCAGCCCGCTGCCGACCAGTTGCTCAAGCTGCTGGCTGGGCACTGGGGCGCGGTGAAACACTACAGCGACGCCAGCGTGGCCAAGGACGAAAAAGCCAAGCAAGCGGCGGTGGCCGACCTAACCAGCAATGCCAAGGCGATTGCGGTGTTTCTCTCCGGCGCCAATCCGTTTCTGCCGCAAGCGACCCTGGTGACCCTGCTCAGCGCCCATGGCGGTCACCATATCAACCAGATCGATCAACTCGCCGCCCATGACTATGCTGGCGAAGCGCAGACCTGGGCGATGATGCGCGGCCATATACTGACCCTGGCCGATGCGCTGACGGCGGCCCTGGTCAAGCAATTCCCCGACAAGTTCTAAGACCCCGAGAGGACATTGCATGCTCGAAGGTTTGGGCCGTACCCAGCAGGAGTTGCTCAACGCCTTGCTGCATCAGGCAAGCGGCATGAGCATTGACGAGTTGGCCGAGCACCTGGCCGTCACCCGTACCGCGATTCGCCAGCACCTGGCGGCGCTGGAGCGTGACGGCCTGGTCCTGCGCGGCGCCACCCGCCCCACAGGCCGGCGTCCGGAGCAGCTGTATCGGCTCACCGAGCATGGCCGCGAGCAATTCCCGCGCCAGTATCAATTGCTTGCCAGTGTGCTGATCGACGAAGTCGCCAGCATCGTCGGCCCCGAGCAACTGGCCAGCCTGATGCGCAGCATGGGCCGCAAGCTGGCGCAGGACCGTGAGCACGAGGTGGTCGACGTAGTGCGCATTGTCGAGCACATGAACCAGGCGGGCTACGAAGCGGAAGTGTTTTTTCGCTCGTCCGGTGAGCAACAGATCGTCGCCCACAACTGCGTGTTCCACCGCCTCGCCGAGGCCCACCCAGTGGTCTGCGAACTCGACCTGGCACTGATCGGCACTCTGGGTGGGGCCGCCGTCGAGCACAGCGAGTGCATGGTGCGTGGGGGGCACGTCTGCCGCTTTACCCTGCAGCCGTACGACAACAGCCCAACCACGGGTTCTGATAAGCCCTGAAATCCGTTAGTCTGGGATTTTTCTTACCCAGGAAGGACCCAGGAAATGCCCATGCTCGACACCCCCCTGCAAGACCTCGCTGCCCCAGAAGGCGTCTGCTACGGCTGTGGCGGCCGCAACCCCCACGGCCTGCACATCAAGAGCCGCTGGGATGAGGATGGCTCTCAGGTGGTGGCCGAGCATCTGCCGGACGAAAAATACTGCGGCTGGCCAGACCTGGTCTACGGCGGGCTGATCGCCATGCTGGTGGATTGCCACTCCAACTGGACCGTCATGGCCTATCACTACCGCGCCGAACAACGCGAAGCCGGCAGCCTGCCGCGCATCGACTGCGTCACCGGCAACCTCGGCATCAAATTCATCAAACCTACGCCGATGGGTGTGCCGTTGACCTTGAAGGCGCGGGTTGAAGGCGAAGTCGGACGCAAGACCCGGGTGATCTGTGAGATTTATGCCGGGGATGTGCTGACGGCGGTGGGCGATTCGGTGTTTGTGCGGGTGGATACTGGCCGGTTGGCGGCGGCGGCGCATGGGCGGGAGGAGATGTAGGGGTTGTGAGGTTGGGGGTGTACCTATCCAATCCTGGGACAACGCGGGACTCACTGTAGGAGCTGGCTTGCCAGCGAAGATCGTCAACGATGACGCAGCTGTCCTGGATGTACGCGGCGCCCTCGGGTTTTTCGCGAGCAAGCTCGCTCCTACAGTGGATTGCAAAGCACGCAAATTTCGCGATCGACCATGAACATTGTGGGAGCGAGCCTGCTCGCGATGGTCGTCAACGATGACGCAGCTGTCCTGGTTGTACGCGGCGGTCTCAGGTTTTTCGCGAGCAGGCTCGCTCCTACAGGGCTCCGCACCAACCTGAAAAACCAGGTCGGCCGGCAGGCCGCCTCGGTTGCCGTAACCACTCAACAGGCCGAGCGTTAGCTCGCCTGCCGCTCTTGATCTTGATCCACCGGCCCCGTTACGGGAGGCTGAGTGGAGGTATTCATCCGGGGGGAGCGCGTAGCGCGCTGCGGCGCAGCCGCAGTCATCGAGAGGAGGTGCAGCGAAGCCAACCGGAGGCGATGACCCACGGATGGATGCCGGAGCGAAGGTACCCCGAGCCTAGGCGAGGGGGCCGGACGTTGGGGCAAGACTTTTTGGTTCCTTTTGTGGCGTTTGACAAAAGGGACTCGCTGTAAGAGCGAAACCATAAGTCGCCGTTACCGCAGGAACGGATATGTACACCGGAAAAATGCCATCTCTAGCAGGCTCACACAGGGTTATTTATGAGTGTTTCCGCAGGGCTGAAGCAAGGCCCCACCCTCACCTGCGCGCCACCTTATACCTCACACAATCCCCATAAAAAATCTCCCGCACCGCCGCCGGTTTCATCCGCGATTGACTGTCATAAGTCTGCTCGGTGATCCCTAACGCCATCATGCGCATCCAAGGCTTGTTGAACTTGTAGGCCTGGATTTTCTGCCGCGCGGCATACAGCGACACCCCCGACAATTTCAGCTCCTGCGCCCGGGCCGCGGTGCCTGCGCCCCAACTGCAGACATAGCGGTCATTGGCCGGCAGTTCCTTGGCCTGGGCAGAAACCGCGACGCCGGCCAAGGCAAACGGGATCAATGCACTCATTACATTTCGCATTACTAGTTCCGTCTAACCGCCTGAATTGCAGCGATTTTGGCGAAATGTTTCAGGGCCGGGGGCCAGCAAATTGCCTTATCGTTGGTTTTCCAACTGCCACAGGGTCGGGAACAGTGGATGCTCCAGTGGCACATCCGCCGCCAGCGCCTCGCGCAACCCCGGGAACTCCGGCGAGGTGGTCCAGGGGCGTGGTGCGTGGCGCACATCGTCACCGATCACCCGCACCGAAAACGCTCGGCGACGGTTTTGCCCGCCGACTCCCGACGAAGCGTGCAAGGTCAGCATGTTGAAGCACACCATGTCCCCGGGAGCCAATTCCCAGCCGAGAATCGGAAAATCCTCACGATGGTTTTCAATGTCCGGCAACTCCCCCAGCGTTCCTTCGGCAAACCACTTGGCCTGGCTGTCGAGGAACGAGCGCGGCATCAACCACGGGCCCTTGTGCGAGCCGCCGATGAATTCCAGGGTCGAGGCCCGGGGCACCGCGTCCACCGGGATCCAGAAACTGACCGTGTCCGAGCCGCTGATGTTGTAGTACGGCTGGTCCTGGTGCCAGGGCGTGCGCTGGCGGGTGTTCGGTTCCTTGACCAGCAAGTGGTCATGGTGCAAACGCACCTGGCGGCTGCCGAGCAGGGCCGCGGCGATGGGCGCCAGCGCCGAGTTGAAGATGAAGTCCCGGTAATCGGCGTTTTCCTGCCAGTTGCAGAAGTCCTCGAAGAACCAGCCCGGGTCGTTGGCACTGCTCGCCACCTTGGCGCGCGGGCTAGGGCTGGCCAGGTTGCTTTCGATGCCACGGGTCAACAGGCTGATCTGCTCCGGGCTGAAGGCATTACGAATACACACCGCGCCGTGGGCCTGGAAGGCACGCACCGCTTCGTCACCGATCGGGCAGGCAAAGCCAAGGTCGTCGAGTCGGCTCATGTCACTCTCCATAGATGTCGAAATTGAAGTACTTCTTCGCGATCTGGTCGTATTCGCCGGACTGACGAATGCTCGCCAGGGCGGTGTTCAACTGCTCCTTCAACTGCGGTTCGTTCTTGCGAATGCCGATGGCCACGCCGTCGCCGATAATGCTCTTGTCGGTGATCGGCTCGCCGGCGAAGGCAAAACCCTCGCCCTGAGGCGTTTGCAGCAGGCCGGCATCAGCCTGTACGGAAGCCTGGAAGCTGGCATCGAGACGGCCATTGATCAGGTCGGAAAACACCTGGTCCTGGGTCTGGTAGGTGTGGATGTTCACGCCTTTGTTACCCCACTGCGCCCGGGCGAAGCTCTCATGCAGGGTGCCCTGCACCACGCCCACCGATTTTCCGGCCAGCGATTCGGCGGTCGGCAGCAGGCCGCTGTCCTTTTTCGCCACCAGAGAAGATGGCGCGGTGTAGATCTTGTCGCTGAAATCCACCTGCTGGCGGCGCACGGCGGTGGCGCTGAAGGCCGAGAGGATGGCGTCGAACTTGCGTGCCTTGAGGGCCGGGACCATGCCGTCGAAATTCTGCTCGACCCAGATGCACTTGACCTGCAGTTCGGCGCACAGGGCGTTGCCCAGGTCGATATCGAAACCGCTCAGGGAGCCGTCCGGCTGTTTCTGCTCGAACGGCGGGTAACTGGGATCGACACCGAACTTGATCACCGGTTGTGCCTGGGCCAGCGGCGTGATGATCAGCCCCAGCAACAGGGCGCGAAGGGAAAGTCTGGATAGCTGCATGTTGACCTCATTGTTATTGGTTATTCACGGTTTTCCGGGTCGTTGCTCAAGGGTTCAGCGGTAGGAAGGCTTCGGTCAACTTGACCCAGAAGCCAGCGCCGCGAATCAGGATGTCGTCGTTGAAGTCGTAGCGCGGGTCATGGGCCATGCAGCTCTTCTCACCGTCGCCATTGCCGATGATCAGGTAGCAGCCGGGGCACTTCTGCAGGAAGTAGGCGAAATCTTCGCTGCCGTTGAACGGCACGATGTCGTTCAGCACTTCGCCTTCACCCAGCCAATCGGTGGCGACCTGGCTGGCGAAGCGGGTCATTTCGGCGTCGTTGATCAGCAGCGGGTAGTCGGCACTGTAATGGATCTCGGCGGTCGCCCCGAAAGCCTGCGCCTGGGCGTGGATCAACTGCTTGATCTGGCTTTCCAGGCGGTCGCGCACCCTGTTGTTCAAGGCGCGCACCGAGATCAGCATCTGCGCGCTGTCGGGAATCACGTTGGAGGCCTTGCCAGCGTTGATCGAGCCGACCGTGATCACGCTCATGTCCTGGGGTGAGACGTTGCGTGAAACGATGGTCTGCAAGGCCAGGATGATGCTGGCGCAGACCACCACCGGATCGACCGTCAGGTGCGGCATGGCGCCGTGGCCGCCGACACCGTGGATGGTCACCGTGACCTGGTCGGCTGAGGCCATGAACGGCCCGGCGCGAAAGCCCAGCTTACCCACCGGATAGCCCGGCATGTTGTGCGCAGCAAACACCGCGTCGCAGGGAAACTGTTGCAACACGCCCTCCTCGATCATCCGCCGGGCGCCGGCCAGGCCTTCCTCGGCCGGCTGGAAAATCAGGTGCACGGTGCCATCGAACGGGTGGTCGTGGGCCAGGGCATAGGCCGCCGCCAGCAGCATCGTGGTGTGCCCGTCATGCCCGCAGGCGTGCATTTTTCCGGGGATCTTGCTGGCATAGGGCAAGCCGGTCTTCTCGAGGATCGGCAGCGCGTCCATGTCGGCGCGAATGCCGATCACCCGTGAACTGGTGCCTTTTTTCAAGGTGCCAATGACGCCGGTCTCGGCCAGCCCCCGGGTCACCTGGTAACCCCAACGGGTCAGGCGCTCGGCCACCAGGGCGCTGGTCTCGACCTCCTGATACCCCAGTTCGGGGTGGGCGTGGATCTGCTGGCGCAGTTCACGCATTTCCTGCTCGATCTCTTGCAACAACGGGATGGACTGGGGCATGGCGGGCTCGATCCTTGTTGAACGCCAGGCAACTTTTGCGCAAAGTGCCAAGGCGATTTCTGCTACGGTCTGGCAGCCCCTGGTCAGGCTCGCGGGCTTGCTCGGTGTGGGTTCGAGCTTAAAACGAGCGGGCCGCGGCCAACAGGCAATCGAAAGTCAACAGGGCAACCCAGGGTTAACAGCGGGGGCAAGCATGAAGTTCTATCAACTCAACGCGCTGGTGGCCGTGGCGGACGCCGGCAGTATCCGCGGCGCGGCAAAACGCCTGGACACCTCGCCGGCCGCCGTGACCAAGGCCCTGCAGAAACTCGAGGCCGACACCGCGACCCAGTTGCTGATCCGCAACACCTCGGGAATCGCCTTCACCGAGCTGGGCAAGAAACTGCTGATCCAGGCGCGCTTGCTGGTGGCGCAGATGGTCAGCGCGCGCCAGGTGCTGGCCGACAGCAGCGGCGAGCTGGTGGGACGCTTGTCGGTGTCGGTGACGCCCTGGCTGGCGATGACCCTGATGCCCAAGGCGATCGTGCGCTTTCGCCAGTTGTTCCCGCAGGTCCAGCTCGAGCTGTACGAAGGCCTGTCGTCGGTGGCTTGCCCGATGGTCCGCGATGCCAGCGTCGACCTGTTTATCGGCCGCCTGGACACGCGCTTTTCCAGCAGCGACCTGACCTACCTGCCGTTGTTTACCGCCGACTGCGCGGTGGTCGCCCGCCAGCAACACCCACTGGCCGACAGCCGCAGCATGGCGCAACTGGCGGCGGCTGACTGGATCATGACCTCACAGCAGGACAGCACGATCTCCACCCAGGGCCATGTGCATTTCGCCCACTCGCTGTCGATCACCCTCAGCCTGCTGCGCGATACCGACATGCTCAGCGTATTTCCCTGGCCCCTGGTGGAGTTCTGCGCCCAGCGCGAAGGCCTCACCGCCCTGCCCCTGCGCGAGCCGATCGGTAGCGCCGCAGTGGGCGCCATCAGCCGCAGCGGTCAGCCCTTGCGCCCGGCGGCCGAGCGCTTCCTCGAGTGCCTGGTCGAGACCATTCATTTCGAAATGGGCCACGCCCAGTCACCGTATCGACGCATGTTGCAGACCGTCGATCTGCTGATCTGAAAACGACCACTGAGCGAAGACGATCGAGACCGGGCCATGGCGATGCTACGCTTGGATTTCGGCCAGCAGAGTCCACGCGATGCACTTTGAACCCGCAATCCCCGGTTATTCGAGGGCGCGAGCATGACGCGCCGGTTGGTCGTGGGCGTCAGCTTGCTGGCGGTTGGCACCCTGGGTTTTGCGCTGCTGCAGTGGATTGTGCTGGCGCCGCCCAGTCACGATGTGCTGTGCAACGATGCCCGACAGACGCTCAAGGGCGTGGAGATCCGCGCGCGGGCGATGGCGGCGGGCTTGTCGATCGACGGCTACACCCGCGAGGAGGAAGCCAAGGTGGCGGCGTTGATCAAGGCGCTGGACAGTGCCCACGGCGAAGCGGAGGTAAATGCGGTGATCGACGCCCATGCGGCGGCCATCGAGTCCCAGGTCGCGGCGCTGGATGCCGAAGTGGACACCCGCGGCGAGCAGGTGTTTCTCGAACAACGCCTGGTCAAGCAGCGGATTCCGGTCGACATCAAGCTGGAACTGCAACGTGCGGCCAAGGCGGTGAATCTGACGTGTAATTAGCCGTTGTCCCACAGGCATTTGCACGTAGAATCAGCGTCTTTACGCTTACGAGTTCAGAAAATGGAAGTTCACTCGATCCTCGCCTACACCCTGGTCGCTGCCATATCCGTCGCCAGCCCCGGCCCCGCCACCCTGATGGCACTGCACAACAGCCTGGCCTATGGCACAAAGTCCACCCTCTGGTCGTCCCTGGGCAATGTCAGCGGACTGTTCTGCATGTCTGCCGCCGCAATGCTCGGCCTGGGCGCCTTGATCGCCAGTTCCGAGCTGATCTTCAACGCGGTGAAAATCGCCGGCGCCGGTTATCTGTTCTATCTCGGTGCCAAGCAGTTGCTGAAAAAGACCCCACTGATCAGCGAACCGATCGAAGGCGCATCGGGTAGCCAGGCGCCCTCGCGCTTCAAGCTCTACAAATCAGCGTTCCTCACCGCCGCGACCAACCCCAAGGCGACGATTTTCTTTACCGCGCTGTTTCCCCAGTTCATCGACCAGAGCGCAGCCCTGATGCCGCAGTTCCTGGTGCTGACCCTGATCTTCATGACGCTGTCGCTGCTCTCCCTGAGCCTCTATGCGCAACTCGCCTCCCGCGCCAAAGGCGTGCTGACCCGCCCGGTGTTTTCCCGGTGGCTGAATCGGATAGTGGGCTCGACCTTTATCTTCTTCGGCACGGCCATCATGACCATGCGTCGTCAGGCCGCCTGATCAGCCGGGCAACCCTTGCCCGGCACATTCCTTGAGCCAGTCGATCAGTACCTGCACCCGTTGCGGCATGGGCTGGCGATGGGGATGAACCAGGAAGTAATCGTAGCGACCGGGCTGGGTGAAACCGCCAAAGGGCAGGATCAGCTCGCCCTGGTCGACCCGACTCTGCACCAGGCGTTGGCGGCCGATGGCGATCCCGGCATGGTTGATCGCCGCCGTGACACACAGGTCGGAGCGATCAAAGGTCAGGCCGCGTTGCGGCAGAGAGTCCAGCAGCCCTTGCTGCTGCGCCCAGAGCTGCCATTCGGCGTCATACACCGCGTTGTCCCAGGCCAGTGCATCGTGGAGCAAGGTGCAGTGCCGCAGGTTGTGCGGGGTGTCGCGCAAACCGTGGCGCTCGGCATATCGCGGGCTGCAGACCGGGGCAATGGTCTCGCTCATCAGCGGGTGACTGACCAGCCCGGGAAACTCGCCATTGGCATACAGCAAGGCGAGGTCGATGTTTTGCGTGCGAAAGTCGATGGCGTCGTTGCCGACCCGGATGTCCAGGGCAATGTTCGGGTAACGCTGGTGAAAGTCGGCCAGGCGCGGCACCAGCCAGCATTGCGCGGCGGATGGCCGGGCGTACAAGGCCACCGAGCCGGACAGTTCGGCCTGGGGTGACTGCTGCAGTGCCTCGGTCAGTTGCCCCATCACCCCTTCGAGAATTGCGAACACCCGCTCCCCTTCGCAGGTCAGGCGCACACGCCGGGTCAGGCGCTCGAACAAACGCAAGTCCAGGGCTTGCTCGAGCCGGGCGATGCGATGGCTGACCGCACTGGGGGTGACGCACAATTCCTCGGCGGCCAGGGCAAAACTCAGGTGCCGCGCGGCCACCAGGAAGGTGTGCAGGTTGGCGAACTGCGCACTGTTGAGGCGCGAGCTCAGTCGCGGAGGCAAATTCAGCATCGGTGTTTCCACGGCGAGAATCCCGGGACCCAGGTCCCGGGATTATTGGCTAGGCCAACAGTTTACGTCCCTGGTGCAAATAGGCGTCCATTTCTTGCGCCGGCACCATGCTGCCGCCGGTGCCCCACACCAGGTGCGTAGCGTTGCTCATCCGCTGCGCATCGAGCCCCAGGCGCTGGCGATAGCCCTGCTGCTCCTGCAACACCCGCAACATACCCGGCACCCCGGCCAGCGCCGAAGGCTCCAGCTTCAGCCCTTCCTCGGCGTGCAGCAGTGCCAGCAAGCGGTACATCTGATCGTCATCGAGGGTGTAGTAACCGTCGATCAGGCGCTGCAACGAGCGCCCGACGAAACCCGAGGGCCGGCCCACCGCCAGGCCATCGGCGGCGGTGCGGTTGTCGATGCCGAAGTCGTAGACGCTGACCGCATCGTGCAGGCCGGTATAGACCCCGAGCAACATGCAGGGCGAATGGGTCGGCTCGGCAAAGAGGCAGTGCACCGCGTCGCCAAAGATCTGCTTCAAGCCGAAGGCCACGCCGCCAGGACCGCCGCCTACGCCGCACGGCAGGTAGACGAACAGCGGGTGCTCGGCGTCGACCACAATGCCCTCGGCCACCAACTGTTTCTGCAAGCGACGCGCCGCCACGGCATAGCCGAGGAACAGGTTGATCGAGTTCTCGTCGTCGACAAAATGGCAGCTCGGGTCGCCCTCGGCCTGCCGTCGGCCCTGCTCCACCGCCACGCTGTAGTCGGACTCGTACTCGACCACCGTCACCCCGCAGGCGCGCAAGCGATCCTTCTTCCACTGCCGGGCATCGGCGGACATGTGCACGCTGGCCTTGAAGCCCAGGCGCGCGCTCATGATGCCGATCGACAGCCCGAGGTTGCCGGTGGAGCCGACGGCGATGCTGTATTGACCAAAGAATGCCCGCGCCTGATCGCTGTCCAGCTTGCTGTAGCACTCACCGGGCTGCAGCAGGCCACCGGCCAGCGCCAGGTCCTCGGCGTGCTTGAGCACCTCGTAGATCCCACCTCGGGCCTTGATCGAGCCGGAAATCGGCAGCAGGTTGTCGGCCTTCAGCCACAGTGCACCCTGCGGTGCAAGCGACTGCTCGGCACACAGCACGGCCTGCAAGCGTGGCAAGGCGATCAGCGGCGATTCGATGATGCCGGCGCTGGCCCGGGTCTCGGGGAACGCCGACTGGATGAAACTGGCAAAGCGCTCCAACCGCGCACTGGCGTCATCGACATCGGCCAGGCTCAGCGGCACATCGCCCATGGCCTGCGCGGTCGGCGCCAGCGCCGGATTGAACCAGGTGGTAGGTTCCAGACGCACCAGCGGCGCGATCAAGGGATGGCTTTGGCACCATTGTTCGAGGGTTTTGCTGTGAATCATGCTTCTACTCCAGACAGTGGACAGCGTCGCCGACGGGTTCAGACCCAGCGCGCCACCAAAAGGGTCATTCCCAGGGCGACAACCGAGGCCAGCAGGGTTGCAACGGTAAATTTTTTCAGCGCATCGGCCAGCGACACGCCGAGGTATTCCTTGACCACCCAGAAGGCCGAGTCGGTGACGGTGGTCCAGCCGATCGCGCCGGCGCCAATCGCAATCACCACAATCTCACGGTTCTGCCCAGGCATCGCATCCAGCAGCGGCAGGACCATGCCGGCCGCACTGACCATGGCCACGGTTGCCGAACCCACCGCCAGGTGCATCAGCCCGGCGACAAACCACGCCAGCAGGATCGGATTGAGGTCCCACTGCGCCAGCGTGCTGGCCAGGACCTTGCCCACGCCACTGTCGATCAGCACGCCATTGAAGGCCCCGCCAGCGCCGATGATCAACAGGATATTGGCCAGCGGCGTAAAGGATTGCCCGGTCAGGCGCTGCAGTTCTTCCATCGACAAGCCACGGCGCAGACCGAGCGTGGCGTAGGCAAAAATGACCGCGATGGCCAGGGCGGTCAGTGGATTGCCGAGAAACATCATCAGTCGATACAGACCGCTCTCGTGGGGCAGGCCCATGGTCGCCAAAGTCTTGCCGACCATCAGCAGCAGTGGCAGCAGAATCACCAGCAGGGTCAGGCCGAGTCCGGGCATCGCACGGTTGGCAGTCAGCTGTCCGGCTTGCGCGTCCAGGCCCGGTCCATCCGCCGGAGCATGCCGTGGGCACACCAGCTTGACCCACAGCGGCCCGGCAATGATCGCCGTCGGCAAACCGACAATCAGGCCATAGACGATCACCTTGCCGACATCCGCCCCCAGTAATTGGGTAATCGCCATCGCTGCCGGATGGGGCGGCAACATGCAGTGCACGGTCATCAGCGACACCGCCAGCGGCAACCCGATGTAGAGGATATTCAGCCGGGTCTGCCTGGCCACCACGTAGATCAACGGAATCAGCAGCACAAAACCGACTTCGAAGAACACCGGGATGCCGACGATGAACCCCACCAGCATCATCGCCCAGCTCGCGCGCTGCTCGCCCAGGGTGCTGAGCAGGGTCTTGGCGATACGCTCGGCGCCGCCTGAGACTTCGAGCATCTTGCCCAGGATGCTGCCAAGGCCGATCACGGCCGCGAGAAAGCCGAGGGTGCCGCCCATGCCCTTTTCGAACGAGTCGGCGATGCTCGCCAGCGGCATGCCGGCACCGGCGCCGACGACAAAACTGGCGAGCATCAACGCCAGGAAAGAATGAACCCGAAACTTGACCACCAGCAGCACAATCAAGCCGATGGCCGCCGCCAATATCAGTAGTAAACCCGCCTCTTCGTGCATGACATCCCCTTGTTATTGTAGTGAGCGCATGAGGCCGCGCGGATCGCGGTCGGCGGCGATTAAGCGACAAGGGCAAGGGGCTTTACAAAGGATGGATCGTCAATGGATGGGTGATCTGCGGTCATGTATCGGAGCGGGCTGCAGCACTGCCCACTGTAAATACGCGTCAGCCTGTCGTGACAGCAGGCACGTCGCCGACGGCCGCGCCCTGCTCCACTGCCCGATTGCGCCCCGCGGACTTGGCGCTGTACAGCGCCTGGTCCGCCGCCTCAATCAAGGCTTGTGGGTGAGCCAGTTGCGGCCCCTGGGCAGTGGCAATGCCAATGCTGACGGTCACCTGGCCGAACGGGCTGCTGGCGTGGGCAATGTTTTCCTGCTGCAGGCGTTCGAGGATCAACTGCGCGACCACTCGCGCACCGTTACGGCCGGTATTGGGCATGATCACCGCCATTTCCTCACCACCGTAGCGCGCCACCAGGTCCGAGGGGCGTCGCACGCTGGCTTCGATAAGGCGACTGACCGCCTGCAGGCACGCATCGCCGGCGACGTGCCCGAGGCTGTCGTTGAAGCCCTTGAAATAGTCGATATCGATCATCAACAACCCCAGTGAGGCGTCATCACGCTGCGCACGGCGCGCTTCGATGAGCAGGGTTTCGTCGAAGCAGCGCCGATTCGCCAGGCCGGTCAGCGCATCCTTCATCGCCAACATTTCCAGTTGCCGATTGGAGTCGAGCAACTGCTGCTGAGTGCTCAACAACTGGGACTCAACCTTGATGCGCCGGCGGATGTGCAGGATCAACTGCCAGCCGATAATGCCGGTGAGGGTCAGCAGGCTGATCACCAACCCTGTCGACAGCAGGGCTTCCTGGCGCCACGCCGTCAGGGCTTCGCGCTTGCCGAGGGCAACCGTGGTCACCAGGCCCAGGCTGTCACTCTTGCGAAACGCGTAGAGCCTATCCACGCCATCCAGGCTGGAGGTGAAGGACGCGGTACCGATCGAGTGGTCCACCAGGTATTTGGCATAGATCGGTGACTGCGAGAAGTTGCGGCCCATGTCCTGCTCGCGGAACGGATAGCGCACCAGCAGCGTGCCATCGGCGTCGGTAAGGCCAATGGCGCCGTCCTGCCCGACGTCGATCTGCCCGAACAGGCGCAGGAAGTTTTCCACACCCAGGGTCACCGCCACCACGCCCGCGAATGCTCCTTGGGCATCATTGAAGCGCCGGCTGACGGTGATCACCCACTCCTGGTTGGAGCGACTGCGGATCGGCGGACCAATGAACGGCTCGCGCGAAGGGTCGGCACGGTGATGAATGAAATAAGCGCGGTCGCTGCTGTTGGCACCCACCGGTGTCGGTCGGTTGGAGGACATCAACCAGCGACCCTGGCGGTCGTAGATGGTCACGCCACTCAATTGCGGCATCAACGGCTGCTGGCGGTTGACCAGCACGTTCAGGCGCTGGATGTGCGCAGGGTCGCTGCCTTCGGTTTCAAGGCGCTCGACCAGCCCGAGCAACAGCAAGGAGCTCTGGCGGACAATGCCATCGCTGTAGGTGGACAGCGCCTGGGTGAGGTTCAAGCCATGGATATTCGCCTCATCCAGCACACGCTCTCGGGAGTCCATGACTTTCCACAGGGTCAGCGACGCCAATGAACAGCCGACAATCAGCAGCAGGAGCACAACAAGATGAAGGTCACGTCTCACATCAGTACCCAATGGAAAGTCCGGTTCCAGGCAGACCAAGCAGGCGTATGTCCTCGCCTTGTACAAGGATACAAGTTGTACAAGGCAGACGCAGCAACAGAATGTGAAGCGCCTGATTGCGTGCCGGGAGGCCATCTGCTCAGCCCACCACTGCGTGCCCTGCGCGACTTGCGGCGTGCTTTTCGTCCTGTTCAAGGCGCAGCGCGTCTCGCAGCACCTGCTCCAGGATGGCGAAAAAGCACTGGAGATGGGGTTGCTTCAGGGCCTGGGGCCGGGTCACCAGGTAGATCGGCATGTCGGGAAGCTGGATATGGGCAAACACTTCGATCAGATCCTGGGCCAGGATTCGAGGCAACACGGCCACCCCCATCCCTCGCTTCACTGATTCGAGCTGTGCGGCGAAAGAATTCACACTGATCTGCGACCGCACCAGGCCGGCGGCCTTCGCTGCACGCATCTGCTCCAGCATGTCCATTGGCGGGAGCAAGGCGACACTGGCTACGGTGCCAGGATTCACACAGGCGCAGCGCTGCAGGTAATCGGCCGCGGCGAAAACACCATAGGCAAGCCTGCCGATGGGCCGATAAATCAGCGATGGCTCACCCAGATGCACAGTACGCACTGCAACATCGGCCACACCACGGACGATCTTGTGGAACTCGGCGCTGACCTGCAATTCTACCGAGCACTGCGGATGCTCGGCGGTCATGCGACGCGCCGCTTCCAGCACCGGGGCGCAGAAGCCCTCGCCCGCACTCACCAGAATAGTGCCCGATAGCACTGCCCCTGATTCGGACGCGCCAACCCCGGCTTGACGGCGCAACCCCGCCTCCGCCGCGAGGGCGACCTCCACCAGGGACTGGCCCCGTGCGGTCAGCCAGCAGCCCTCGACGCCGCGCTCCACCAGCGGCTCGCCGAGTGCGAGCTCAAGTTGGGTCAGGCGACGAGACACCGTCGACGCTGCAATACCCAGCATTTGACCGGCCTGCAGGAAACTGCCACGCCGTGAGACGGCCAACAGCAGACGAAGATCGTCCCAATTCGCTTGCACTGCCATGCCTCTATCCTCCGTGATGTGCAGATATGCAAAGCCATTATGCAGCAGTGACTGTTTTTGCAAAGCGCACTGAACGGTATATCTGCCGGCCCTGCAACCGCCGAGAACGTCTTGATGAAAACTGCCTCCAACGACTTTGCGACACGCGCCGCCAACGCCTTCAATCACCGCGACATAGAGGCGATGGTCGCACTGGTCAGCGAGGACTTTGTCTACCTCGATGGCATGGGCCTGCAAATCGGTCGCGAAGCCATGCGTAAGCGAGAAAAGGCGCTGTTCGACGCGCTGCCCGATGCCCGCGTGAGCCTGACCCCTTTCCTCGTCGCGGACGATCGCCTGGCATTGACGGCGCTGCTCACTGGCCGTTTCAGCGCCCCGCTGGTGCTGGCGGATCGGGTGATCCCGTCCCATGGCCGCCCTGTCACTATCCACTACGCCGCACACTTCACCTTCAGGAACGGCCTGGCGATACGTGAAGAGGCCTTCTTCGACACGTCGGTGTTGATGCCCTCCTCTGCTACACCGAACGAGGGTTGAACGATGCGCACTCCATTCGTCACGGGGGCAACCGGCCTGTTAGGCAACAACCTGGTACGTGAGCTGGCTGCCCGTGGCTACGCGGTCAAAGCGCTGGTCCGTTGCAGAGCCAAAGGCGAACAACAGTTCCATGATGTGCCAGGCGTCGAGTTGATAATCGGCGACATGGCGCGCGTAGAGGCTTTTGCGGCCTCGCTGCACGGCTGCGATACGGTGTTCCACACCGCCGCGTTCTTTCGCGACAACTATAAAGGCGGCAAGCACTGGCACAAGCTTATGCAAATCAACGTGTCGGGCACCCGGGATTTGCTCGAGCACGCGTACCGGGCCGGGATACGACGGTTCGTCCACACTTCTTCGATTGCGGTGCTGGACGGCGCCCCGGGGACCTCCATTGACGAGACCTGCCTGCGGGCCGAGGCCGATGCCGACGATTACTACCGCAGCAAGATCCTCGCCGATCGTGTCGTCCTGTCGTTCCTCGACGCTCACCCCCTGATGCACGCTTGCATGGTGCTGCCGGGCTGGATGTGGGGGCCCGGTGACCGGGGGCCGACGTCGTCCGGGCAGTTGGTCAATGATGTCGTGAAAGGCAAGCTGCCTGGACTGATTCCCGGCAGCTTCAGCCTGGTGGACGCCCGTGATGTGGCATTGGCGCTGATCGCCGCCGACCAATTCGGCCGACGCGCAGAGCGCTATCTGGCGGCGGGCCGGGAAATGACCATGCGCCAGTTGGTCCCGTTCATAGGACGCATCGCAGGCGTCAAGCCCCCCACACGGCAACTGCCGTTACCCGTGCTATACACGCTGGCGGCGATGCAGGAGATCTACGCACGCCTGACGACAAAACCCATTCTGCTAAGCATGGCGACGTTACGGTTGATGATACGAGAGGAGAATCGCACGCGCTTCGATCCGCGCAAAAGTGAACGAGAGCTCGGCCTCGTGTTCCGCCCTCTGGAGCGGACCCTTTCGGACACCATCGACTGGTACCGCGATCACGGCTGGTTTGAAAAGCCTCATGCTCGCCTCGATCAAGCTGATCGGCCTTCAGGCGCGCCAACTGTTTTCAAGGAGATGCACAGTGAACAGGGAAATAATGCTGATGAGACACGGCCAGCCGGCCCGGGTAGATCGCACCAAAGTGTCGGCGCGGCAAATGAAGGAGTGGATTGAGCACTACAACCGATCCGAAATCGACCGCCAGCCGATTCCGCAGGCCAGTGTGCAACTCGCCGCAACGGCCAGGGTGGTTGTTTCAAGCACCGCGCCGCGTGCGCTGTCATCGGTCCTGGCATTGGGCCTGCAACCGCAGCTGGTCGACGCCGTCTTCTGCGAAGCGCAGCTCCCTTGGGCAAACTGGAAACGCCCACGGCTATCGCCCTTCACCTGGGCTTTCATCTTTCGGCTTTTATGGCTATGTGGTCGTTCAGGCGGCGTTGAAACCGCCACCACCGCCAGCAAGCGTGCCACGCAGGCAGCGCGAAAGTTGCAGTCCCTGGCAGTTGCAGGGCCTGTGCTGCTGCTCGGTCATGGTGTGATGAATCGGATGATCGCCAGGCAACTGGTGAAGGAAGGATGGGTGCGCCAGCAGCGCGGTGGCAGCCAGTATTGGAGCGTGGCGGTTTATCGTCATGAGTCGATCTGAACCCCAGCGCGCCCCCCTTGTTTCAGTGGAGGGCGCGCCGCCATGTCGGGCTTGGCTAGACGCCGCGAGCCAGCTCGAAACGATCCAGGTTCATCATCTTGAAGGACATCCCTGAGGGCCGCGCAGGCTGCGGCTTTCAGGCCCTCAGAAAGCCCTCTTTGGGGTTTGTATGGCTCAGTTTGGCTATGTAATGACAACATTATGCCAGCCTGACGCCCCCTCCTGCGGCCCTGCCAACCGAGCCCACTCCCAAGCCTTCTGCTACGCTGAAAACTCGACGGAGGATTCGCGATGCCGAACACCGACCTGCTCCCATCCCTGCTTCACAAACTCAACGAAAACCAGCTCGCCCTTGAAGCCGCCATCATGGAGCTTTCAAACTGGGTAGAGCAGCACGGGTCACCGGAGGTGGCCGAGAACGTGCGTGGTGCCCTGGACACCATCGACCGTAATGAGGAGTTCATCAAGCTGACACTGGCCGTGCTCATGACTCCGGAGTGATACCAACTCACACTTTCTGCAAATGACCGCGATCGGGAGACACCCTCCCAACAGGCAGCAATCGGCCAATTGCAGTCCTTCGCACACCGTAATCGGCGAGAAACAGTCGATGGAGTAACACCCCATGTCTATATAAGCGGTTTTGACTCAATCCCGGTTGCGCAATAAATCGGGCTGCCCGCGGTGAAGCTTTCGCGGGTAAGCTCAAGTCGAACACAGTCATTCGAATAGTTCTCCGAATCCAGCGCCCATTCAATACTGGCAATACAGCATCCAGGATCGGAGCTGCTACGCTTCAAAAACAACTTCGACTCTTTCCTGGATGCTAGTGCACGCGCGCCCCGGGGGCTGATGGAACAGTCGCATTACCAGATCCTGTGCCTGAGGGAGTCAGACTTCGTTGAGCAAAGGAGTGGACATGGCCCCCCGTAAAAGCAAGCCTGCCGGCAGCGGTGACGAGTCGATCTTTCTCTCGCGCAAGGAGCGTCTGTTCGCAGGTGAGCAATTACGCGAACGTCTGCCACATTCGGTTCACGCCGAATGGAAACCACCCAGCAAACACCGCGATCCTATCAAACTTCTTGAAGAGTCCAACCGCTACCGACTGCCCAACCTGGTGCCGTTGCGCTACGGGCGCATGCTGCGTAGTCCATTCACTTTTTTACGTGGTTCTGCGGGTTTGATGGCGTATGACCTGGCCACGACCCCAACCACTGGCATTCACGTGCAAGCCTGCGGGGATTGCCACCTGATGAACTTCGGGTTGTTCGCAACACCTGAGCGCAATCTGATTTTTGACATCAACGATTTCGACGAAACGCTCCCGGCCCCCTGGGAATGGGATGTCAAACGCCTAGCGATCAGTTTTGCCGTGGCCGCACGCGATAACCGACTCAACGATAAAGAGGCACGGAGCATTGCAGTCAAATGCGTCTGTGCTTACCGCCAGAGCATGCGCAAATTCTCGAAAATGGGCCCACTGGATGTCTGGTATGACCGCTTGGATGGCCAATCGATCATCGACATGGCGCCCAATGCTGAAATCAAGAAAATTCGCGAGCAAGTGATCGCAAAGGCCAGGACGCGTCTCGGTGACTACCTCTATCCCAAGATCAGCAGCGAAGTTGGCGGGCGGCGGCGACTGATCGATCAACCACCCTTGCTTTTTCATGTGTATGAAAAGGGCTTCAATCAGCGAGTCCGTATCGCATTGCACGATTATCGCTTGTCGCTGCCCCATGAACGGCGCGTTCTCTTCGATCGTTACCGTCTCGAAGACATTGCCGTCAAAGCTGTCGGGATCGGGAGCGTGGGAACCTATTGTTTCGTTGGTCTGTTCTTTTCCGCGGAAAACCACCCCTTGCTCCTGCAATTCAAAGAAGCCTGTCCTTCGGTATTGGCGCCCTATGCAGGCAAGAGCGACTACGAGAACCAGGGGCAGCGTGTTGTCACTGGGCAGCGACTGATGCAGTCCTCCAGTGACATCTTTCTGGGCTGGACACGTGGGCAAAATGGCCGTCATTTCTTTGTGCGCCAGTTGCGAGACATGAAAATGTCAGCGCCTATCGAAGGCATTTCCGCCGCACGGATGAAGATGTACGCAGAGTGGTGTGGTCATACCCTCGCCCGCGCCCATGCCAAATCCGGGGATGCGGCGATCATCAGTGGCTACCTAGGTAAGCTGGACTCCTTCGACCAGGCCATTGGCAAATTTTCCATCGCCTATGCCAATCAAAATGCGAAAGATCATGCCGCGCTGATAACTGCAGAAAAATCAGGGCGGATCAATGCACTCAGAGAAGAAGAGTGATGAGGCCGATCCATCGCATTGCTTTGCCTTACTCGACTCTGCCACGCCCCAGTAGCGGTAAGGAGGCTAAGTGCAGCAATGATCAATTTCGTTCGCATTGAATCGGCCCTGGTGTATAGAAAAGCCAGACTGCCCGCAATGGATTGTGAGTCCACTTGACTTTTCAGACCGAAATGTCCGGCAGCTATGGGGCCAGGCTGTGTGAAAACGCACTAAACACGTCGAAAACTGAAAGTTGCGAGGGTTGCCTGTGGAATCAGCGGGCGGAAGCGCGAATCAGCTTAGTCAGTGACATAGAAGTTAGTAGCCGTTTGGGCCGAGTCAGCGGCCCAAACGGCTACTAACTGGCGAGCCAAACGGCTGGATTCACGCCCTGATCGCCTCAAGCAGTCCTTCAATGCCGAAGATGCTCATCATTCGTTTGAGGTTGTAGGCGAGCACATGAAGGCTCATCTCAGTGCTCACCCTCGGCAGGGTTTTGGTCAGGAAGTGGGTACTTCCCATCCAGTACTTGAGCGTTCCAAAAGGATGTTCAACGGTCTGTCGATGAACCCTCATCATCGCTGGATCATGTTCTAGCCGAACCTGCATCGCGTCGACTACAGCCTCATGTTCCCAGCGCTTCACACGGCGCTCCTTTCCCGTCGTACATTGCTTTTGCATTGAGCAGGACTGGCAGCCCGAGAAGTAGTAACAATGCAATAATATGCCGTCTTCCATCGACGAATGCCGCCTGGTTAGTAACTGCCCCGCAGGGCAATTGGGCCGAGAACCAGATCCGACCATGGGCTCTTGGACGCAAGAATTGGCTCTTCGCAGGGTCGTTACGCAGCGGCAAGCGGGCGGCAGCGATCATGAGCTTGATCCAGTCTGCGCGGCTGAATGGCTATGATCCGTGTGCCTATCTGAAGGACGTTCTCAAGCGACTGCCAACTCAGCGGGTGAGTGAGATTGACGAGTTGCTGCCGCATAAGTGGCAACCGGTCTTATTACGCAAGGCGTGATGCCCGGACTCATAAGCTGCGCATGCCTTGAACCGGTCACGAAAGACACACCATGGCACAGCCGGCATGTTGTGAAGCTGAGTTATGGCGGGACAGCTGCGGCCGCACATCTTGAGATCTACCACCTGCGTTGCCCAAGGGATGTGCAATTCGCCAATGTTTACGATGTAAAACCGGGTGCCCAATGGTGCCTTAGCAGAGGCTTGAGCCGTGTGCTGGGAAACTCGCATGTCCGGGGGATGCGGGCAACCGCTTCTGACTACCCGACAATTAGATCCGGCCGTGAGCGTGTGGCCGTTCAAACTGCCCACTACCACCTATACTGCCGAAGCCGTGTCGTCGAGGTGGAGACAAGTCGTTTCAGCTAGCTTCGGCCTTGCGTGCGCTGTCGCATGACAATGATGCTTGTGCAGTAAACCCAACCACTCTCAAACGGAAAGAGAACGTCGCATGAACATGAACAGGTTTTTGTTGGGAGCCACCACTTTACTGTTTGCCACCGCGGCCAGTGCTGATATTCCGCAGCTCAACTACGAGTGCCCGACCAATATCGCCGTGCACGCGGATAAGGGCGGGCCAGTGTTTATCAATGGCAAGGAGGCCAAACTGAAGAAATTCAACGACAACGCCTATGAAGCCAGGGGCTCTGGCGTGGCGATTTCCCTCACGCGCAATCCAGATGAATCATGGGACGTATCCTATACCGGTAAAGGTGGGGCTAACGGGGTTTGCCAGCTAGCGACATCGGGCGCTGTGAGTGCCAATAGCAACAGTGGCACATCTGCCACCATCAAGGCGGAGAAGGCCTGCCTGGCCGAGGTGGCGAAGAAAACCGGTGTGGCCGTCAGCAAACTTTCGGTGACCGACGTCATGACCGCCGAAGCAGGAATTGGCGTGACGATCAGCGTACCTGAGGCGGACGCGCCTTGGTCGTGCCTGTCCAGTGCCAGTGGCAAAGTCCAGGGTGCAAGTTACACCGGGTCTGAAGGCAACCTCTGATGCATCCAAGCGCCCCTTGCGTGCGCGGCCGGCAGACCCACAGAGCTTGGCCCGGCCGATCGCGCAACTCGGCTTGACCTTAGTGCCCAAGGGGTATGGCGCCCAACAGGGCGATGATGAAGAGCGTCCAGTCGTTGAGTATATGGGCGCCCGTGGAGACCCAGATGTTCTTCGTCATGATATAGGGCAGCAGCAGGACCAGCCGAGCGCTGCCGATAACGACGAACGCCTGCACCATGTTCCAATCATAGGTCGGCAGGTGCGCCGCGCCGAAGAGCAGAGCCGACAATAGCCAGGCTCCGACGATCGTTCCCCTGCGTGACCAGTGCAACCGCGCGTTCAGGAACGTCATCAGTGCAAGGAATGGCAAGATCGTCAGCTCCTCCTCGCCCAATAACTGCGGCAGCGTCTTGAGAAAGAACAGTAGGTGCTCGACGGGTGTTTGCGTCGCCATCCCTGCGAAAACCGGGTTTGAGTGCGTACCCAGGGTCTTCATGACCACCAGGCCTATGACGATGGTGACCACGATATTGAGCAGCGCGAACAGTATCATCCATTTGATGTCGCGGCCCGTGACCCTGTGGAACAGTGCCATCCAATGTTGCGGAGTGATACATGCCAGCGTCGTCAGCGGAATGGCGAAGAACAGGATTGCGGGAATGAACTGCCCAATGTTTCCCGCAAACAATGGCAACGGCGCTATCAACACCAGGAACCCGGCCAGCACCCCAAGCATCAGCAGCAGCCATTGTTTGCCTGAAAGGCCCACGGGCTTGCCGTTGTAGTAGGGGAAGTCGTCATCGAGGTACTCCAGGCAGTGGAAGCGCTCATCCGCCCCGGATTCGTCATGGTCTGTTGGCTGCTTGCAGTTATCCATAGGTGGCCTCCCTCCGACGTGAAGTACCAAAGGCATGGGAACTACTCCACGCCGCAGTTCACCGTAGCAGTGCTGGGCCGAGTCGCAAGGCATTTTCGGGCGGCGAGCAACGACACCGCTTCGGCGCCAATGGAGAGAATCCGCCAGATCGTCATAGGCGAAGGCGACCTGGCTCCCATCCGGTGAAATCGTCGGGTATCGCACCAGCACGGGGGCACCGGTGCTGGCTGGGAATTCGCCAGAAAGGCAGAGCTTCATAGTTGCGTCGCTCAGCAGCCGATGGATCCTGAATTTGTCCATTGGCTTCGCTGCTGTAGTGAGTCACCGTGCGAATGGCTCGGGGTGGTCTAGCCGCCAAAAATCAGCGCGTCGGGTATCTCGTAGCGTTCGACGCTGCCAATACGGATCAAACTCAGGTCACCGCTGCGCTCGAAACTCAGCGTGAGCCCCGGGTCGGTACCGATCGGCTTGCCCTCGCGAAATTCGATGTAGCGTTCCTTGCCTGTCGGTAGCGCTATCCACACGTCAGCATTGCCGCCAAGGCCACGAGTCGTGCGAAAAGGACAGACGCTGCTCGGCTGACCGAGCGCTGTCGCGCAAGGCAGCGAGCCCGTGGCATCGCTGCTGGAGGTGGCACCTTGCGGTGGGCCGGCGGCTTCGCGCAGATACTTGCCGTTAACCCAGCCAGTGAACTTCTGTTTGAGGCCGGAACCTAAATAACGCAATAATTTCCAGTATTTGCGTACCTTTATCCAGACGCTACGAATTCAGTGTACTAGCCAATGTACTTTTTATGCTCACCTGGCGCATAGCCGTGGGCTGCAATTTCGGAGTTTGTCCGCACATTCTGCGTGATGATGGACGAAATCGGTCCCGGTCGGTTTGCTACGCTAAATCCTTTGAGTCCATTGATGCAAACTTCCATGGGTATGCAACCAGCCTTATTATTTTTGACCGCACGCTACGAGGCTATGGAGATGCGACACAATAAACACGCAACCGCCTGATAACCTATCTTGAACGCGCTATCGAGACCGCGTATCGAGGTGACGAGGCATTGCAGCATCGAAACAGCGAAGCGGCTCAATACCTGGATGACATAGGCAAGTCTTTGACCGGTATAAAGCCTCCAGATCGCTTCCATGAAACGAAGCTTCAGGATATCCGGCAGCAATACCATTCGCTCATTGAGCAACGCTGGAGGATCGTCGAGCAGTCAGAGGGAGCGATTCCGGGCCCTTTGATTGGTATGCTGGTTGCTTGGTTAACACTCATCTTCGCCAGTTTTGGGTTCCGTGCTCCCCGCAATTCGATGGTGATTGGAATGTTCATCATCTCGTCCTTGCTCATTGCGGCTTCTGTTTATCTTGTATTGGACATGGATGTGCCATTTCACGGTCCTATCCAGATATCCGACGAGCCCCTGCGCAGGGCGCTCGCCGTTATGCAGCTCTGGGCGGTTCGTTGGGCGCTTGCATTCTGAGTGGCCGCTTTCAGAGCGGAAGAAATCGAAAGTCCGGTACTGGCCGATTTCTGCCTTTCGCGACGAGCAGAAAGCGACCATGAGCAGTCATCCACCACAAACATTCAACCAAACAAACAAGCTCTTGCTCTTTGCATATGGATATCCGTATATTCGATTTTCCATATGTATGGTGCGCCCATGATCACTCCCCCCGAAGTCTTCAAAAGCCTGGCAGACGAAACCCGTGTCCGCGCCACCCTGTTGATTGCCGAGCAGGGTGAGTTGTGCGTCTGCGAGCTGATGTGCGCTCTGGATAACAGCCAGCCGAAAATCAGCCGGCATCTAGCGCAATTGCGCAGTAACGGTTTACTGCTCGATCGCCGCCAAGGCCAGTGGGTCTATTACCGCCTCAATCCGGATCTTCCCGAGTGGGTTCACGAAATCCTGAAGGTGACTTCCAGAGCTAACTCCAATTGGCTCAAGAACAACGCCACCCGTCTGCAGAACATGGATGGCCGTCCCGTGCGCGAAGCCGCCTGCTGCTGAACCCTGATCGAGTGAACTTTGAATGTTTGTCGCTACAGCTGTTTTCGTCTTCACACTCATTCTCGTCATCTGGCAACCCAAAGGACTTGGCGTCGGTTGGAGCGCCGCACTTGGCGCAGTGCTTGCGCTGGCAGCCGGCGCCGTATCGCTGCAGGACATCCCCACGGTCTGGGCCATAGTATGGAACGCGACAGCCACCTTTATCGCAATCATCGTTATCAGTTTACTGCTGGATGAGGCCGGCTTCTTCGAATGGGCTGCACTGCATGTGGCGCGCTGGGCAAAAGGCAGCGGTCATCGATTGTTCGCGTTCTGTGTGCTGCTCGGGGCGGCGGTATCGGCAGTGTTTGCCAATGACGGGGCGGCACTGATCCTTACTCCCATCGTCATGTCGATGCTGATGGCTCTGCGTTTTTCACCGGGCGCGACTCTAGCGTTTGTCATGGCGGCCGGCTTCATTGCCGACACTGCGAGCTTGCCTCTAGTGGTATCGAACCTGGTCAATATCGTGTCCGCAGACTTCTTCCGGCTGGGTTTTACCGAATACGCTTCTGTGATGGTGCCGGTGAGTCTGGCCAGTGTTGCCGCAACCTTGTTGGTGCTGTTTGCTTACTTCAGAAAAGACGTACCGAAAAGCTACGCACTGGATGCGCTTCGTGAGCCCAGTGCGGCGATCCGTGACCGCGCCACGTTCATAGTCGGAGGCTGGACGCTGCTAATACTGCTGCTCGGGCTTTTCGCGCTAGAACCTCTGGGCATCCCAGTCAGCGCCGTGGCAACAGCGTGTGCGGCGGTTCTTTTTGCCGTTGCAGCCAAAGGTCACAAAATCTCGACTCGTCGCGTGCTGCGCGAAGCGCCTTGGCAAATCGTGGTGTTCTCGCTCGGCATGTACCTGGTGGTCTATGGCCTGAAGAATGCTGGTCTGACAGATCTGCTCACCCGACTGCTGGACTACCTGGCGGGGTGGGGCCTGTGGAGCGCTGCCCTGGGCACTGGCTTGTTGTCGGCACTGCTGTCATCGGTGATGAACAACATGCCCAGTGTGCTGATCGGCGCGCTATCGATTCAGGCCAGTGACACTCACGGATTGGTTCGCGAAGCGATGATCTACGCCAACGTCATCGGCTGCGACCTCGGCCCGAAAATCACCCCCATCGGCAGTCTTGCCACGCTGCTTTGGTTGCACGTGCTAGAGCGTAAAGGCATGCGCATCACCTGGGGATACTACTTCAAGGTCGGCATCCTGCTGACTCTCCCAGTCCTCTTGATCACTCTTTCGGCACTGGCCCTGCGCCTGAGCCTCTGACGTCCGCCCAAAAGCGGTAGGAGCAATCCATGCGAGTCCTGTTCATGTGCACGGCCAATAGTTGCCGCAGCATTCTTTCAGAAGCCATGTTCAATCACCTGGCGCCGCAGGGTTTTGAGGCGATGAGCTCCGGGAGTTTCCCCAAGGGCCTGGTGCTGCCGCGCAGCCTGTCGACCCTGCAACAAGCCGGAATCCCGATTGACGGCTTGTACAGCAAGGGCAACGACGCCTTCGAAGGCAATCCGCCGGATATCGTCATAACGGTGTGTGACAAGGCTGCCGGCGAAAGCTGTCCGGTTTACTTCGGTCCGGCTCTGAAAGCCCATTGGGGGTTGGAAGATCCGTCCTACGTGACAGGAGAAGAAGCGGCGATTGACGCTGCCTTCCGTGCCACGCTCGCGCGCATCGAGCGACGCTGCAAAGTCTTCCTTGAACTGCCGTTCGGCACTCTCAATCGTGACGAGCTTAAAAACGAGCTCGATCGAATCGGCGCGCTCTAAGGAGGTTTTATGTCAGAGCATCTACCCAACTTGGATCTGAACCTTTTCGACGGCGCGCACACCGCAGCAGCGGACGTTCACAAGCCGCGCATCCTATTGCTGTACGGGTCTAACCGTGAATGCTCGTACAGCCGCCTGCTGGTGCAGGAGGCGGCACGTTTGCTTGACCATTTCGGCGCCGAGACTCGAGTTTTCAACCCCAGCGGTTTGCCGTTGCCGGATGACGCCCCGGTCGATCATCCCAAAGTGCAGGAGTTGCGTGACCTTGTGCTTTGGTCAGAAGGCCAGGTGTGGTGTTCGCCGGAACGACATGGCGCAATGTCGGCCGTGTTCAAGGCGCAGATCGACTGGATCCCGTTGGAGCTAGGCGCCGTCCGTCCTACCCAAGGCAAAACCTTGGCGGTGATGCAGGTCTGCGGTGGTTCGCAATCGTTCAACGCAGTCAATCAACTGCGAGTGCTGGGGCGCTGGATGCGCATGTTCACCATCCCGAATCAGTCATCGGTGCCCAAGGCATATATGGAGTTCGACGAGGCTGGACGGATGAAGGCGTCGCCGTTCTACGATCGTGTCGTCGATGTAATGGAAGAACTGGTGAAGTTCACGCTGTTGTTGCGTGGTCACCAGGCTCACCTCGTCGACCGTTACTCCGAGCGCAAAGAAGGTGCAGAGCAACTAATGGCGCGGGTCAACCAGCGCTCGATTTGAAGTGGATCTCCGACCCGACATTGAGCACTGCTGCTGTAGGCCGGTTGATATCTGTCACTAAGGCAAAATCCGAAGCTGCCTTTCGCTGAGGACTGCTACCCGCCAACAGCAGTCGTGGACTTTATCTTTAGCGTGTTTCTAAGATGCAACATTGTCGCTGAACTTTACGTAAAACAACGGCAAGCCATTCGACTGCCACCCATGCACCTCTCATACTCAGAGCCGGACAAGGTGGGATCAGTATCTCCAGAAGACGGGAGTGACGAGCACCAGCACAGTCAGAATTTCTAGTCTTCCTAGAAGCATTCCAACGGTCAGTAGCCATTTGGCAGCATCAGGTAATGATGAGAAATTACCTGCTGGCCCAATGATCGTGCCGAGCCCTGGCCCAACGTTACAAACCGCAGTAGCGGCACCGCTCAATGCGGTTGTCCAATCAAGTCCGATTAGAGCCAAGCCCAGGGCGATAGCGGCAATAGTGATGGTGAAGAAAAACGAAAAGGTCAAAAGCGAGCGCAAGATCTCCTCGTCTATGGGATGGCCGTTGTACTTCTTCTGAATCACGGCTCGAGGATGGATCAACTGCTTCAAACTACTGACCAGTAGAGCGGCAGCCACCTGAAAACGGAAGATTTTAAGACCGCCTGCCGTGGAGCCGGAGCATCCACCGACAAACGTAAGATAGAAAAAGAGCAAGACAGCGAAGCTGCCCCACAAGGTGTAGTCACCAACTGCAATTCCGGTGGTTGTGACGACCGAGGTCACATTGACTGCGACGATACGAAACGCATCCCACCATCCGTAGTCGCTGTGAAAACACAGCCAGGTACCCACCGCCAGCGATATGACGAGCAAGAATCCAACGAATCCGCGCACTTGGTGATCCTTGATCAGCGCACCTCGATTGCCCCGCAATGTCGCTACGTACAAGGTGAAAGGCAGGCTTCCCGTAATCATGATGACCACTGCCACCCAATGAATCGCTGGTTGCGTCCAGTGCCCAAGTGAGGCGTCTGACGTTGAGAATCCCCCGGTAGAGATCAACGACATTGAGTGATTGACCGCTTCAAATGGCGTCATTCCAGCGAGCCATAGTGCCAGTACTCCGATGCCAGTAAGCGTCAGATAAAGCAAAAGAATGTACTTGGCTGCCACATGGGAACGTGGCGTAACTTTCTCTGACCAGTCTGAGGACTCTGTCTGGAACAGACGCATACCGCCTACTCGTAAGAGTGGCAGGATCGCCACAGCCATGCCGATAAAACCGATACCTCCCAACCAATGCAGCATCGAGCGCCAGATCAATAAGCCGGGAGATGAGGTATCCAAACCGGAGAGTACAGTCGAGCCAGTGGTTGTGATACCAGACATCGTTTCAAAAAATGCGTCGGTGTAGCTGATATGGCTAATGAACACCATTGGCAAGGCTGCGAAGGTGCACACAACCACCCAACTGCCAGTCGTCAGTAAGTACATGTCCCGGGGGCGGAGCTGGGCAGCATCCGGGCGCCCCCCCACGATCAACAACAAGCCACAGATTAGGGTAATCAAACTCGACCAGAGAAAGGCCGACAGATCATCGCTCCGCTCATAGGCCATCAGTGTGATCATGGGAAAAGCCATGCTTACGGCCAGCGTGATCAGAAAAATGCCTAGGATGAATCCGATAAGCCGAATCGCTGTGAGGGACATAACAGAGCCTTTAAAATTAGCACCGCGCAGTATCAGATACCCAGCCTCAAGACCCCGTAAATTAATCGTAAAATTTCTACTGCCAGTTTCCCAGAATTGTTAGGTCAAGGGTTTTCAGTAAGTCACTGATCACAAGCGAGCACCGGTACATGATCAATGCGCGCAGAATTGAAGGAGGGCTTTGGGTACAAGCGGACGCTCTCGAAAGGCAAGAAACGACCCATTGAAGACGCTCGATGATGCGAGAAGACGATTTATCTTTACCTAGATACGCGGACCCTGGATGGATGAGGTGCCACCATCGATCTGACGGTCCAGCTGTAAAACCCATGAAACAAGAGCTTACAGTCTAGAAACTAAATTCTGGATAATTAGCAATTCGTACCTACGCTCTTTGCGGGGGATCCAATTTTTAAGGACGGTCGGGGGCTCGTCTCAGGGTACTCACGCAAGTACGCAGGAGCTCAACATGAACCGGACAAAGTTATCAACGGCGTTCGCTGCATCAATACTGTTGTCTGCAATGGTTTTCCCCGGCTTATCTCAAGCCGCCGACAAAACAGCCCCTAACATTGTAGTCATCATGGGTGACGATATTGGCTGGTCCAACATCGGTGTCTACAACCAGGGCATGATGGCCGGTCGAACACCCAACCTCGACCAGCTCGCGGCTGAAGGCATGCGTTTTACCGACTATTACGCCGAGGCCAGTTGTACCGCCGGGCGGGCCAACTTCATCACCGGCGAACTGCCGATCCGTACCGGGATGACCACTGTTGGACAGGCCGGTTCTCCCATTGGTATTCCCGCCGAAGCCGTGACCATCGCTACAGCGCTGAAATCCATGGGCTATTCCACGGGCCAGTTCGGCAAGAATCACCTGGGCGATCTCAACGAATTCTTGCCCACCGTGCACGGGTTCGACGAATTCTTCGGCTACCTCTATCACCTCGACGCCATGGAAGACCCGGCGCACCCCAACTATCCGCAGGAGCTTCTTGCCACCGTTGGCCCGCGCAATATGGTCCACAGTTGGGCAACCACCACCGATGACACCACGGTCATGCCGCGCTGGGGCAAGGTCGGCAAACAGAAAATCGAAGATGCCGGCACGCTCTATCCGGAACGGATGAAAACCGTCGACGACGAGATTCGCGACAAAGCCTTCGCCTTCGTCGACAAGGCCAAGCAGGACAACAAACCGTTCTTCCTCTGGCTGAACCCGACCCGCATGCACATCGTCACGCACCTGTCTGACAAGTATGAAGCCATGCGCAACTCGCAAAATGGCTGGTCGGAACAGGAAGCCGGCATGGCACAGCTCGATGATATCGTCGGTGACGTCATGGCCAAGCTGAAAAAAGACGGTATGGATGACAACACCATTGTCATTTTCACCACTGACAATGGCGCGGAAAACTTCACTTGGCCGGATGGCGGCACCACGCCGTTCGCCATGGGCAAAGGCACCATCATGGAAGGTGGATTCCGTGTTCCGGCGATCATTCGTTGGCCTGGCAAGGTACCGGCCAATCAGATTGCCAACGGCATCATGTCCGGTATGGACTGGTTCCCGACCCTTGTCGCGGCGGCCGGTAACCCGAACATCACTCAGGAACTGCTCAAAGGCAAACAACTGGGCGACCGAACCTACAAGGTGCATCTTGACGGCTACGACCAGACACCGATGATCACGGGCAAGGGGCCGTCGACCCGTAACGAAATTTTCTATTTTGGCGAGAGTGCGCTGGGTGCGGTGCGAATAGGCGACTACAAATATCGCTTTATTGACCAGCCAGGCGGCTGGATGGGCGCCAAGGTGGCGGTCGACGTGCCGATCCTGACCAACCTGCGCCTCGATCCCTTCGAACGTATGGGTTGGCCGGAGAATCAGGCCGCGCAAGGTTCGCAGCAGTATTTCGACTGGTTCAAGTACCAGTTCTGGCGCTTCGTGTTCGTCCAGCAGCAAGTCGCCAAGCTGGCGGAAACCGCTATCGAGTTCCCGCCGATGCAAAAAGGCGCGAGCTTCAACCTCGATTCGGTTAAAGCCAAGATCGCTGCGGCCCGGGCGGAGATGGCAAAGTAAGCAGTCGGGTAAACGGGTGGTCGGTGTTCGCCACCCGTATTCATATCGCCATTGTCCAGTGGCGCAGGGTTGAGCGTTGAAACCGCCTAGGTGAATGCCTTGAGGAAGCGTGGTTCACCGCTCCAGAGGAATCTCGATTGAGGTTGACTGAATTCTGCAGGGCGTGAAGTTGCGGGTCAGCAATGGCTGAAATTGGCCGAAGTTTGCCAATGGTGAAGGGCAGCAAATGGACGATTTCTGCCCTTGCTCAACGTCAATGATGAAAGCAGCCGTGTCAAAACAGCCCTCCCAACGCTGCAGGCTCCCAGTTCATAATCACCAGTTCACCACTGACCTCGGCCTTACCCTGCCGTTGGTTGCTGGTGGTATAGCGAATATCCAGCGTTTCAAAATGAAAGCCCTCAAACACCCGACGGATGTCCGGGTGGTCGTTGATGCTGACCATGACCCTGCCCTTGCAGCGACGCATGAAATCGGCCATGCGCTCATAGTTCTCGAACGGAAAATCGACCCCATACCCTGCAGTCTGCCAATACGGCGGGTCCATATAGTGGAAGGTATGGGCTCGGTCGTAGCGTTCGGCGCAGTCCAGCCAGGGCAGGTTTTCGACATAGGTGCCAGACAGGCGCTGCCAGGCGGCTGAAAGGTTTTCCTCGATCCGCAACAGGTTGATCGCCGGGCCAGTGGTCGCGGTGCCGAACGTCTGCCCCGTCACCTTGCCGGCGAAGGCATGGTGCTGCAGGTAGAAAAATCGCGCGGCACGTTGGATGTCGGTGAGGGTTTCCGGGCGGGTCATCTTCTGCCACTCGAACACCTGGCGCGAGCTGAGCGCCCATTTGAACTGGCGCACAAATTCCTCGAGGTGGTTCTGCACTACGCGGTACAGCGTCACCAGATCGCCGTTTATGTCATTCAGCACTTCGACGGGCGCGGCCTGGGGTCGCATGAAGTACAACGCCGCACCGCCGGCAAAGACTTCGACGTAGCATTCGTGGGGTGGGAAAAGCGGGATTAGGCGATCGGCCAGGCGGCGTTTGCCGCCCATCCAGGGGATGATGGGTGTAGACATGGATAGCAAGACCTTTACTGTATAAATAAACAGGTGCTAAGCTCGCTCCGCTTTGTGCACGAAGCAGGAGCCTTGGCTGGACTTGCAGGGACAATCTGCGGGGATGGTGGCCAAGCTGGATGTTGACGCATCCAGCCTGGCCGCTCCTTTTAACTTTGACTGATGAAATTTCTGACTCCGCGATTCTCTCGCTCGAGCAATCAATCCGGCACTTCAAGCACGACCTTCTGCGGTTTGCCAGAGGCCTTGGCCTTTCCCTCCTTGCCACCATTGCACTCCACCGACACCGTCCACCCGGACGGGGTGAAAGTGTGATCGACTGACTCCACCAGGTATTCACCATCGAGCCCACGCTTGAAGCCTTGCGCCTTGATCATGCATTCGGCAAACAGGTCAGTGCGGCCCGGCATGTCGAGACGCACCGAGGCGGTGGAGCGGTTGAACGCCGCCAGACGCGCCTTGGCTGCTTCGTCGGCGGCCGACTTGTCTGGGTAAAGATGTCGGTCGGTGTGCACCGGTGGCAGGCCCTCCGGCACATTCGGATTGTCCAGGTGCGATACCAACAATTCCCCGCTGGCCGGGTCCTGGTATTGAGTGCTGACGCCCTGGTGCGCACTGCGGTCGCTCAAGCGAAACTGCCAGCGGGTCACATCGCTGCGCTGCAGGGTGATGACCGCCAACGTCCGACCACTGGCGCTCTGCCCGCCCTGTCGAGGCAGAACCAGCAACTTGCCATCGGCTACCTTGGCCGTGCAGTCATGCTTTTTCGCTACACGGGTGATGAAGTTGAAATCCGATTCATTGACTTGATCCATGCGTGGTACCCACGCGTCGACCGGGCACGACGGCTGCCAACCGTTGCGCGCTGCCACATCGCCAACGATCTGCGCCAGGCTGACGTCCTCCCAACTGCCGCTGCGTGTGGTTTTGCCGCTGCCGCGCATATCGCTGGCCTTGCCGCTGATCACCAGTGTCTCCGGCGGGCCTGACACTGCTACGTCGTCAACGGTGTAGCGGCCTATGCGCGTCAGGTCGGCGCCGGCATAGCCCAGGTAAACCTCGATGCTCGCGCCACGCTCAGGCAACGCCACCGCGCCGTCACGATCATCAATGCGCAGCTCAAACGAGTCCGAAGCCATTCCGGGCCGGTCGGAGAGCTGCAATGAGACGAGCCGATCATTGATCAGGGCGGTGATGTCGGCACCATCGGCGACGATGCGAAACAACGGTTGCATGTCTGTACTCCAGAAAAGAAAAAATCCGCATCTGGCGGGCCTGATAATGGGATTAATCCCACAAAGAAATGACGCTGTCCGGCTCCACCACCAGGTCCGGCAGCGTGATCAGCAGACCGGCCCGGAACGGTTGTGGCTCATCGGCCAGGCCTTGGTTGGCCGCCAGCACTGCCTCGACGCAACGGTTGAGGTGGCCGTAATAGTGGTGGCAAAGGGTGTCGAGTAAGTCCCCTTCAGCCGTTCTGCAGGTCATCGCCATAACGGACAAACTCCAATGAAAAACCCTGCTTGCGAGGGATCGCTCCGGGCAGCAAGGCGCTTTGCTCCTCTTCGATATTAGTCAAACACCAGTTGCCCAGCACTTCGCCATACCCCGTGGTCAAATTCAGTGGAAGCAACTTGGCGCCAATGCTGCGCAGCGTGTCCAGCTGCTTCAGCCCGCCTTTAAAGCTCGGATAAATCGCGCCTTTGAGGGTGATTTTCTCATCACCCAAGCCTACCGCCTGCTGTGCCGGACGCCGGCTCAGCCGTTCCTGTGCAGCCCAGCGAAACGCCGTCTGCCGGCGAAGTTCATCAAAGGCCGCCGTATCCAGGTTGAAGTAATACGGGCGCTCATTGGCTTTCAGCGGGTAGAGAATCAACAGGTGCGGGAACGGCTTTACCGCGTCGGGAATCGCGGACATGTCGCCGGCGAACCATTGCGTGGGGAAGATGTTGCCCAAGGCAGCATTGGCCTTGCCGGCAACCTTGTTGAAGGCGGCACCAAAGCGGCCGATCTGTTCGGTCAGGGCGGAGAAGTGCTCGTCAAATTGGGCCAGCGCGCGCTGAGTCTGGTTGTAGAGGCTGGCCACTTTACCGATCTTGGCCTGCGCCGAGTTGATCGCATCCTGCAGGCGCCGAGTCTTGTCGCTGAGGTCCTCGCTGATAAAGGGCAGCCCCTCCAGCGCGTCGGCTGCCCCACTGATTTCATTAAGCGCGCCATTCATGGGGCCACTCATGGATTCGATATCGGTGCGGCCAGCCTCCCCCGCGTCCACCAGGTACTTCAGCCCCCCCTGCAGGTGCTGCAGGTAAGTCTTCTCATCCGCCATATCATTTCCTCAATTCACATGGGGCGCATCAAACAACTGGCGATCGCGGGCTTGCCGGGCGAAGTCCTCGAATTGGCGGCGCAGGTACGGCATCAATTCCTGAGCCAGCTGCGCCGGGTCTTTTACATCGCCTTGCACGGTAATAACCGGCGCCGGGGCGAAGGTGAATTGCTGATCAACCTTCGACGAGGCCAGCGGTGTCGCGGGTCCGCTCTGGGCCATCAACGCAGCCATGATCGGTGCCGCGGGGGCACTGTCCATTGAGCGCACGACTGCGCCCACTCCTTGGCCGCCGATCGGCGAATTTCTCGAACTCTCCGGCCCACCGAACAAGACCTTGCCCATGGTCGCGCCTATGTCACCACCGCCCCAGGCGCCCAGCGCGCCACCGATCATTCCGCCAATTGCAGTTCCGATCAGCGGGATAATCGAACCGATGGCCGCACCGGCCGCTGCCCCCGCCAAACCGCCAGCCAGGCTTCCTGCCGCCTCACCGTAACCTTCGGCCTTCTCATCGCGAGTGGTCGCGTTCTGGTAGGTGTCCAACGCCAGAACACCAGCACCGACTGCCGCCAGTGCCCCGCCTACTTTCATCACGCGTGCGCCCTTGCTCCCACGACCTCTAGCGCTTTTGCCCGGCCCGTCTTTGCCCGGATCCAGCCCGTCATCATCGCCTTCATCCGCGTTGGTGACGAACACCCGCTGCACGATGTTGGACCGGTCACCCGACGCACCTCGAACGATATTCGCCAGCCCCCGGCCGATCTTCAGCGCGGCCCAGGCCTTGCCCAGCACCAACGCTCCGGCTGTCAGTGCCGCCAGGCCCAACACCGCTTTGGGCGCTTCCTCGGACAAGGCGGTCAACCCACGCGCTGCCGAGCCGATCCCGGTGGCCAGCGCATCGGTCGCCGGACGCAATGCATCACCGATCGCACGTAAAGAATCGTTGAACGCCTGCCCGGTTTCCGCCCAGCGCTGTGACGAGGCTTCGCGCCGTTCACTGAGGTTCTTGTCGAGAATGTCCTTGCGCTGGCCGTCGGGGTTTGAGGCGTCTTTTTTCAGATCCGCATACAGCTTTTTGTTCTGGGTGTAGGCCATCAAGGCAGTTTTGACCTGCATGTCGGCGAACAGATCGCCGGTACGCAGGGTCGCGGCCAGGGCGTCGGCCATCGCCTGCGCCTTGGCTGGGTCGGTCTCTTGGTTGATCTGGCTCAGGCCCTGCTGCAGCTGTTGGGCCTTTTTCGGGTCGGTCTTTTCCACATACCGGCGCGCCAGTTCAAAACTGGCTTCGACGGTCGACAAGCCCTTGGCAATGGCAGCGTTCATCGAGGCCTGATAATCGATGCCAGCATCGGCATAACCTTTGACCGTTTCCCCCGAACCGATTTTCGCAATCCAGTTTTTCAGGTTATTCGCTGCTTCATCGGCGCTGCCGGCGCTTTTGATCTGCACCTGCAGCATGGCGCCCAACTGACTGACCGCCTCCTGGCCGGTGATGCCGCTGCTGGCCATCTGGGCCAAAAGTTCGGGAAACCACTTGGCCATGTCGGCAGCCTCAAAGCTGCCTTGCTGGCCCAACAACGCGACCGATGCCAAGGCCTGTTCCATTTTCTTGGGATCGGTGATCTTGGCGTTGTTCTGCATGGCCAGGATCATCTTCGCCGTATCGGTGCCTGAGGCACCCTGTCCGACCGCGAATTTCGCAGCCACCGGGGCATACTTCAACGCATCGGTCAGGTCCATGCCGCCACCCACCAGTTGGTTCACCAACTCAGCCACCTGGGTGTTGGCCATACCGGTGTCTTTCGAGGTTTGCACGATGTCGCGGGCAGTGTTCACTTCCTGCTGGGTATTGGCGGTTCCCGACTTGATCGCAATGTCACGAATGATCGCCTGAAAATCCGCACTGATTTTGGTCGGTACCGCCGCCAGCGTGGTGCCGGCCACTGCCGTGCCAAAGCCACTGCGCAGGCTTTCGCGCCCTTCTTCTACCTGCCCCAGGCCCTTAGCCTTGAACTCGGCGCTGCGCACCACCTTGCCGAGCGCCAGGTACTCCTGACGCAAGCGACCGACCTCGACACCCTGCTTGCGCAGGCTGTTGGTGTTGGTCTCCAACTTGCGCAGCAAGGCGTCAGCATTGGCCGCGCCGCTGTCATGGGCTTTTTTCCACTCATCACGCAGACGCACGGTCTCGCCGATGACTTTCTGCAGGCCTTTGGCGCGCGTGGTTTGCGCCTCCAGCTTTTTCATTTCGCTGCTGACGTTCTTGAAAGCGGCGCCAAGCGACGAATCGACGGCACCGCCGATCACCAACCCGAGCGAGAGTTTGTTCGTCATGCAGGATACCTGTGCTCAATGGTGGATGGGCTCAGTCCGTGAGCCACCAGACCATCTCGGAAAACGACAGCCCCTGAATCTCGGCCGCCGAAAAATTCAGCTCCACCGCCAATCGTTTAGCCAGGGTCTTTTGCAGGCGTGGATTAAACCCCGTCGTCTGCTCCCAGACGAAAATAGGCGGTCTGCAGACGACGATAATCACGCATCAGCAGCCCCTCCAGATCCGCACGGCCAATGCTCGCCAAGCTGCAGAACAGGGTCATTTCCTGCTCTTCTTCGTTGCTACCGCCGTGCAGGGTGGCCGCGCGCATTTCGCGCACCGTCGGCTCACGCAAGGTCAGTTTGTCGACCTTGATGCCATTGGCCTCGCTCGCCTTGGATAACATGACGGTGGCAATGCCATCGCCCAGTTGCAGCCATTTAGGCAATGCGGCTTCTGCTTGGCTGTTGATCTTGTTGCTCATAATGTTGCTCCTTACATGCCCAGGGCGGCACGCACCGCGGCCAGTTGATCGGTGCCATCGATGACGCGGATCGAGTTGAGGGGATCGATTTCAAACATCACGCTGCCGTCGATCTCCAGCTTGTAATAGGTCACGGCGACGGCATACTTGAACTCGCCTTTTTCGCCGGGCTTCCATTCCCCCGGGTCGACTTCCTTGAGGCCGCCACGCAAGGTCGCGACCACCGATTTCACAGCGCCTTTCTGCCCCTTGAAGGCACCACGAAACGATGCGTTGAACGCCGTCAGGTCGGCCTGACCAAAAAACTTAAGCACCTCACGGCGCACACCGTGGGTGGTAAAGCTGGCCTCGAGCTTCTCGGTACCCATGTCGATTTCCACCGCCGCATCCATGCCGCCGGCTCGGTAATCGTCGGTCTTGAGCGTCAACTTGGGCAGGGTCAGGCTCGGCACATCGCCCTGCAGGCTGATACCGTCGACAAACAGATTGGTGTTGTAGAGCACTTCCGGAATCATAAAACGGCCTCCTTAGGCGGCGGTGTCGAGCACTTCAGTGATCCACTGATCGGTCACCTCCACGCGGAAATTGGGGTTTTCGGCTGGCGGCACATCGGTAAAACGGATGTTCCAGTACACCTTGCCCTGGCTCAGCTCGCTGGAGGTGTTCAGCTCTTCGTCGGCATAGACTTCAAAGTTGATGATCGCTCCCTGATTTTTCAGGTCACGCATGAACGCTTGCAGGCCTTCGGTTACGTCCTTGACGTAGGTCGAGGTGATCGAGCGGTCAACCGCCCACTTATGCCCGTAGAGGATCGCGTCCATGACGATGTCCAGGGTGCGCACGCGGGTGACAAACGCCCATTTCGGATCGCTGGACAGCGTGCGGTTACCCCACAGGCGATAGCCGTCATCCCGAATGATCGTGGTGATATTGGCGTTGTTCAGCACATTGGCGCGGCAGGACGGGTCACCGTCGAGGAACTCAATCGCCCGCGTGGTACCGGTGACCCCGACAAACTCCTTGTTTGACGGTGACGCCCAGAAACCATAGGTGGCATCGGTCCAGGCGAACAGGCCGGCAGTCCAGGCCGAGGCCGGCGCATTAACCGTGGCACTGCTCCCGGTGTCCCAGAACTGCACGCCCGGATCCACCAGGTAGGCGTGCTTGCTGCCGAAGTTGGTGGCATAGGCAATCGCGGCCTCGTCAGTGGTGTTCGGCCCATCAATGAGCGCCATGGCGCGCAACTTATCGGCCAGTGCGATCAGCTCGGTGGCCACCGGAAGCGATGACGAATACCCCGGGGTAATCAACAGCCGCGGCTGGGCGTTGAATTTACTTTTTCCATCGAGCAGCGCCTGCATGCCGGTGCGAGTGCCATCGGCCCACACGCCGCCAATGATCGCGGAAAGCTGCTCATCGGCGTCCTCCAGCTCGGGCGCGCCGACCGCGACGATGACCGCCTTGGCGCGTTTGAAAATGGCCCTGCAGTCTTGGGTGATGGCCGCGTCCGCGCCCCAGGCGGCAACCGCCTCGCTTTCGCGGGTGATCAGCAGCAACTGGTTATACTTGGCGGACACGTTAGGGCCTTCGCTGAAGGTATTGCACAGGCCGATGATCGAGGCGGACGGGGTTGCGATATGCCGCGCGCCGGTATCAACCAACGTCACGGTAACGCCGTGAAAGAAACTCATAGAGTGATGCTCCGGATACAAAAAAGCCCCGCAAATGCGAGGCTGTAGGGAGGTTCGGTGGAGACGTTACGGGGTCATTGGCACGACCGGCCATACAATGCTGCTCGGCCACCCAGGTTGATGCGGAACCTCACTGAGCTCGATGCGGTAGAACTTCCAGGCACTCAACTGCTCAACCTGCCTTTCAGTGGCTACACCCAGATCGACCGAGTCCTGTAGAGGCGCCACAACCAGGCCGGCGTCCTGCATCAATCGTTTCAGTTGAGCGCGCGCCGCGGGAAGCAAGGCGGCTTCCGTCGGCGGTTCATAGGCGGCAATTTCACCAAAGTCACCCGCAACCGCACGCTGATAGATTTCCGGTCCGTAGTCCGTCGAGTCCTCAGGGGTGGCCGTAAACGGCATGGCCGCAAGCGTCTCGGTGACCAGTTGCACGTTTATTGCGGAGTGCTCGGCGTTGGCCCATTGCGGGCTCAGTGCATCGGAGTAATTCATCAAGCCACCCTCAGGCAAATAACCGCAGAATCATCATCGGTACCATCAGCGTTTTGCAGGCCGCCCATCAACATCCAGGTGCCTCCTGGATTGCCATGGGACGACTGCGCCCCCGCATCGGTGAAGATCAAATTTCCGCCGGCAACCAAGGTGCCGGGGGTGGTACCTACGCCATTGTGCACACGAAACATGGCATAGCTGCCGACCTCGCCGACAACAAAGGCGACGACACAATTACGCACCTTGTGGATGCCATAGTTATCGCACCAGACGTCGCCGAAATCGGAGCTGTCGACCTGCAGCCCGATGGTGCTCGGCGTGGCCTTGAAGCCGATGTGAATCTTGTTGGCCGCTTGATTAACGCCACCACCCTGCTGCACCGGAGTAAAACCTAGCGCGGACTGTGATGAATTCCAGGCCCCCCAGCCGACCATGTCGGTAATCATCCCCCGTGTATAGATCGTGCCGCTCTGGCTAGTGATGATCATTTGCGTGACGACGTCCTGGGCGACCATCACTAGCATAGGCGAGTATTGGCCACCCTCAGGAACATTGGGTCCTGTGTTCACCCGATAAACCCCAGCACTGAGAATCGTGTCGAGGTCTGTGCCGTCGGCAAGGACAATGCCGCCCTGTCCCCAACCATAGGCGCCACTCAGCAGTACCCGGCCGGGAGCGTCATCACTCGCGGAGGTCTGCTTGGCGAGGTTGCTGGAATCCCACTGATATTGCCAATCGCCCCAAGTGCCGGTCGCAAAATCACCGGTGCGGTAGCGATAGCATGGTGGACTGTCGATAACCCAGGCTTCCTGATAGGCGAGATTTCCAAAGGAACGCTCCTGGTGCATCATCAAACCGTGAGCTCCACTCGACAGTGTTGGCCGATTCAAGGTGTCGGCGACGAATGTGTAAAACCCACCTACCTGAGCGGCGTTGAAATCATCGCCCGGCAGATTCGGCGCAATACCACCCAACCCGAAGGCCCCAGTTAGCAGCACCCGGCCTGCCGTGGCGTCTGTGGAGTTCCCTTGTTTGACCAGCGAGCCGCTGTCCCACTGGGTTTTCCAAGCGGACCAGGTTGAACCGGAACCACTGCCACCGCGTGTGAATAACACCCCAGTGTTGAATTGCACGACCATCTGCAATGCCACGTCGCGACCAACGCCGACAATCATTACTGAGTTGGTGCCACCCGATGGCCCGTTTACCGGCGCGCCTTCGAGGCGATAGAAACCCGCAGTGAGAATGGTGTTGAGGTCGGTACCGGCTTCCAGGCTGATTCCGGCGCCGCCCAAGCCAAAGGCGCCGACCTTCATCAGCGCATCCACCGTGGCGTCATCCAGATCGGTCTGCACATCCGCCGTCGCCGCGCTGCCCAGCCCCAGGTTGCCGCGTGCCTCGGCCGCATCCGTCAGATCGGCGAGGTTTTCATCTACAGCCAAGGCATCAGTGATGCCGTAGCCGTCCAGAGTAGTCGGGTTGGTGCCGGCGATCACGCGCCCGAGGGCGTCCACGGTGACACTGCGAAATGTGCCCACGCCCTCCCCGCTGCCTCCGGCAATCAGCTCGAACTGCAAACCAGTGGTGCCCAGGGTAATCGGCGCGTCGGTGATTAACTGCCAAAGGCTGTCGCCGTTGACGGTGCCCTGTTCGACATGAATAAACAAACCCGGGGTCACTTCCAGACTGTTGTCGGCATCCGCCGCTCGGGTCCAGGCCTCGGTGCCTACCAGGTACAAACCATTGTCCTGGGGCTGCGCCTGGGCCCTCACCAGAACACGGTCACCGGCGACCACATCCACACCATCAAGGGTTTGCGCACCACTGAGCGTGATGTCGCCTGTGGTGGCGACACGCGCCGACTGCTTGCTGTCGAGCTTGTTCAGCGCTTCAGTGATCGCGGTGTCGACATACTCGCGGGTGGCCAGCACCACCGCGGGATCAATCTTCAGCATGATGTTCGCCGAGCTGCTGACGATGAAATTCATCCGCACGACCTGAGTCTTGCCACTGCCCTGGTCGAGCAACGGTTTGTAACTTGGCGCACAGTTGGCCACCGCCACCAAATCGCCGTCGACATCGTACAGGCCGATCTCGCGAATCCATTCACCCCCCACCTCTGGCGGGATGATTTGTTCGGTGATCACCGTGTTGGGGTTGGCAGCATCGACGCGGATCTGGTTGATCGGCGCGCGACGCCACTCGTTGATCAACTGGGTCTGCAGACGGTCCGGAATCGGATCGGTGCCGTTGGCATCGCCCAAGCCCATTTCGGTAAACATCCAGTCCAGGCCCATGGCGATGGCGTTGGCGTGTTTGGCTTCACCCACCGCGGTGAGGATCGCAAAAAACTGACTGCTCTTATCAATCATAGGGATAAACATCCAAGGTATCGGTTTCATCAACGCAGAGCGCTGGACCAAAGGTGCCGGTCACGTCGATGTCTTTCGGCGCCGGGGGATACACGTCAATCTCTTCGCCTTCTTGCACACACACGGCTATGCCCAATTGCCCGCTCGTCTGCAGGCTGAGCGCGAGGTTCGTCATATGCCGGCTGACCGGCCGGGCGTCGTCGATCAGCCACGTCAGCTCCTCGTAGCGTTCTTCGGTGATTCCGGCGTCATTCAGTCCGACCTCCAGGGCAAAGGTCCCGGGCACGCCCTCCGGCACGGTGTCGAACCATTCCACGATGGCAATCAGGTAGCCCAAAGGCTCGACCACCCGGCGCAGCGAACCGATGGTGCCTTTGCGCGCATGCACGTCATACGCCGCACGTATCGCCGCGCGCTTGGCGTCCGATGTCCAGGCGTTGTTCCAGCGGTCCACCGACCAAGACCAGGCCAGATACGGCAGCAAATGTTCGGGACAGGTGTCGGCGTTGTACAAACTGCGCAGAGGAATCAGCGTGTTTTCGTAGTTGGCCGCCTCCAGGCCCAATTCCAGCGGCGTGCTGTTGAGCGGCAGATGCGTGCTCATATCAGGCCCCCAACGTCACGGTGTAGCCGGTGCAGTAAGCCGCCCCGGCCTTGCTCGGCCTGATATCGGTCCAGTCCAGCAGCTCAACCCGGGAAATCCCGGGGATGTGCAGCTGGGCATCGATCCCCGAGCGCGCCACCTCCAGCCCCAAGCGCCGCCGCGGGTTGATCCACTCGCTCAGACGCTTCTGGGCTTCAGCCAAGTAGGCCTCGTTTTCCGGCCCCGGGCTCTGCGGGTACAACACGGCTTCAATGGCGTAATCAATCACCACGGCACTCTGCACGGTGAGGCGATCACCCACCGGCCGAACGTCCTCGTCATTCAGACCCAGGCGAACCTGCTCGAGCAGCTCCGGCGAAGCGGCGCCACTGCCCTCCAGGCTCAGCACACTGACCACCACTTCGGCCGGTGACGGGCTTTCCGCGGTGGCATCGGCCACCAAGCCGGAGGCGTTACGCGCATGCAGGATGTAGCTGTTACGTGGCCCCGCGGTGGTCAGCCCTTCATACGACAGCTGAATGCGCTCGCGCAGGGCATCGTCGTCTTCGAGCACCTGCGGCGTCGGTGGCACTGTGCTCGGATCCCCCACCTGAATCACCAGGCGCTGGAGGTTGACGTTGGCGGCCAAGTGATCGAGGTCGCCGCGCACCGCATGCGCCAACAGCAAGGCCTTACCCGCATCGTTGACTCGCGCTCGGTTCTGCACCGCCCCGTACGCGGCCTGTTCGATCAGCTTGAGCACCGGATCGCTCTCCAGCGCCGCGTTCCAGTTGTCACCCATGCTCAGGCGGAAGGCTTCGAGCTTCTCCTGGTACACCACTTCGAAGTCGAGATCCTCAAGCACTTGCGGTGGCGGCAGGGCCGCCAGTTCCATGGTCATGCGGTCACCTCCAGCAATACGTCGCCACCCAGATATTGTCCGGTCAGCTCGAACGTAATCCGCCCATCGAGAATGGCCACGGCGCGCACCCGGCCCAACTTCAGGCGAGGCTCCCAACGGCCCAGGGTGCTGGCCACCTCGGCCTGTACCGCACTTTTCCAGCCATCATTAACCGGCAGGTCGACGAAACGCCGTAGCTTGCTGCCGTATTCCGGGCGCATGCGCCGGCTGCCCAGCGGGGTGGAGAGAACGTCCTCGATGGACTGGCGCAGGTGATCGAGGCCGGAAATGAGCTGGCCGGTACGGCGGTCGAGCCCGATCATCCCGATCATCAGATCAGCCCTCGACCGCGACGAAGTCCGGGCGGCCTTCGAGGTAATCGACGGCGACGGAATCGTTGGACGCCACCTTGATCTGCCCCTTGGCCACGCGCAACGTGCCGCCGCCCTGAGGGAGGATCAACACCCTTGAGGTATAGAGCGTGTCGCGAAATACCCGGACCGCGTCCGAGGTGGCCGGCTTCGGTGGGCTGGCATCAGGCTCTTCGGGCGACACGGCGGTGCCGTTGATTTTGCTCGTCATGATTTGCTCCAGGCATAAAAAAGCCCGCACGCGGCGGGCTGCAGTTGAGTGATCAATGTGTGTGGTGATTGCTGTTGCCGCCGGCGTCCATGATCGTGCCGGCGCCGGTGATGTCACCGGAGACAGTCAACGCGCCGTCGATGCTCACGGCCCCCATCAGCGCAATCTGGGCTGCGCTCACACGGACGTGATCCGGGGTCACCTCAACCAGCGATCCACCGACGGTGATCGTGGCACGGGTGCCGCTGGGTAAATCGATGGTGTAGCTCCCCGCCTGCCAGTCGTAGACCAGTGAGCCGCCATCCTCGAAGTACCAGGCTTCGACGTGATCACGGGTGTCCGGTGGCGTCCCGGCATTGCCGTACAGCCCCGGAATAAAGGTGCCCATGGCCGGTTCACCGCTGGGACTGAACAAAACGCCCTGCTCATTCATGCTCGGCACCCGCCAGTGACGGGCCTTTCCGGCGGCGAGGCTGTGCCAGCGCACCCAGGCACTGACCCAAGTGCCGGCCTTGACTCGAACCCGCCCGGCCTCAAGATTGACGCCGACCACCACACACGGCAACAGCATGGCGGCAATCATCCGGTCATGCTCAGCGCTGGGATACCCCATTCTCGAGATCCTCCGGCCGAAAGTAGTGGTCTTCGTTGCCGGTACCGGTGCAGCCATCGACGTTCAGGTACAGGCTACCCGGCGGCTCCACAGGCCACAGCCATTCGACCTCGCCGAGGTAGATTTGCTGGGTCCATTCCACCGTCCACACGGTGTAGCCATCGAGTTCCGGTTTGGTCCAGTCCTGACGCGACGCCACAAACTGCGCCTGCTCGACGTTGTTCAGGCCCCAGGTCTGTGCCCGTAATAGAATGGCCAGTTGTGCGGCCAACTGGACGCCGAGTTGCTGATGACGGGGCAATTCTGGCGCAACAATGATCCGCGCTTCAAAGCGCTGGACCAGCACGGTTTCACCGGTACCGATGTCTTGCCCGGGTTCGAACTCAACCGGCTCGATAAACACCGCCGGCAACGCTACGCGGTCCTGAATATCCGGACAGGTCGCGACAAACCGCACCGTGGGCAACGCTTGGCGGATGTGGTCCTCGATCGCGGCATACAAGGCATCCAGCGAAAAGGCAGGATCAGCCACGGGCACTCCCCTTCAGGTACTTATGCAGTTCAAAATTCATCTCTTGCCTGAACACGACCAGCAGACGTTCGTCGGCCCTGTTGGCCCAGGTGTAAAACGGACCTTCAACGTCTTCGAGTGAGACCTTGGCCTTGGCCAATGGAAAACGGTTGTCGTGTTCCGCGATCCAGCCCGAACTCGTCCCACCGCCGGCGGACACGCTGCTGCCGGGATAGTCGTCCGGGTTGAAATGTTTACTCGACGTGCGGATCCAGATGTCGGCCTTGTTGCCATACACACGTTTGTAAAAGGCGCCCTGATACCGCCGCCCCGCCACCGAGACGCCCGCCTTCGTCTGGCGCGCCTGCCCGGTTCGGCTGGCCTCCAAAGGGTTGGTGCCAAACCAAAGTTTGCCCAACTGCCCCTGACCTTGGATGGGATAGCTGCGCAGGCGCTGACGCACCGCACGGACGGCGATGCGCTCCTGCTTGCTGACATCGCGCGCCATGTGTGTGGCCAACCAGCCCAACGTTTTGTTAATGGCCCGCCGCTGCGCCGCGGCTGCAGCTTTGGGCACCACTTTGGCCAGTTGTTTAAAAGCCTGCATATCGTCGGTAGACAATTGTAGCGACACCGGCACGGCACTCATGCTTTTAACCTCAATGACAAGGCCACCAGTCCATCACCCGCAGGCTCAAGGTGGATCAGGGTGTACTCGCCACCTCCGTCCAGCGCGGGCAACTCGATGAGCACCGTCTGCGTTTTCTCGACGCCTGCGGTATCGGCCACTCGGATGTGAAAGCACGGCTCGCGCAATCCGGTGTTCAAGCGCCCGATCTTGGGTTGCAACCAGGGTGCCGAGAACATACCCAGCACTCGACGGCCATCGATGTAGCCCACATCGGCCAGGGTGTCGAACACCACGCTGTCGATCTCCGCGACCAGGTCTCGAAAGGCCATGATCAGAGCGTCAACAGGATCTGCGCCCGTGGCCGCGTGCACAGGTGCAGCGGGTTGGACTGGGCTTCGCCGGCCATGCCTTTGTTGAAGGGCAAAGGCTCAAGCTTGCTGTAGTAGGGCAGGCCTTGGGTATTGGCGGTCTCCATGTAGTCCGCCGGGGCAAAGCAGGAGATGTACAGGTCCGGAACGCCTTCAGGGATCAGCAACGCCTTATCATCATGGATGAAGTTCACACCGGCAATACGCCCGCGGTAGCGTTCCCAAGTGATGCCACCCAGCTCAAAACTTTCCCGTGCATCACCGCGCAACGCCGCGGCCTGGATGGTATTGAGGTAGGTTTCCTCGACCGATTTGTGCGTCACCAATTTGTTCCAGAAGTTTTTGCCGCACAGGGCTCGCGCGCCTGAACTGGTGACGCTGCCCAGTTCATCGTCCTGCATATCCAGCGCTTCGGCGCACTTGACCCGGATTTTGGTCGCGGAGTCGTTCAGGCCCATGGATAGGCTTTGTTGCTCCACGCCAAAGGCCTGATAAATATTTAACAGGACTGTCGAGCCGTCGGCGTCCAGAATCAGGCCGTTGAGTGCGCCCATGCGCTGGAACTCATGAGTGGCATCCAGCTGCCGCTTGGCTTTACTCAGGCGCGTGTTCACTACGCCTTGCACCGCCTGCAGCTCGGTCGCCGTGCCGAAGGCACGAATGCCTTGAATCTCGTCGGCCTTGATGGTGAAACGTTGCGGCAGGTGCACGGTGTTGAAGGGGATCATCTGGCGCTTGCTGGCACCGACCACCAGACCCGAGGTGCCACGCTCGCCGGCCGGGACCAGAGCCAGGGTGTCACCGTCTTTTTCGATCTGCACCGTCAGGGTGGTAATGCCCTCTTCCTGAAACAAACCCAGGCTGCTGATGCGTCCCGGCAGGTATTCCTGCTCGTTGATTGCGGCAGTCAGCGAAGAAACGGAAAACACATCGTCGTTAAAAATGCCAATGTCGGCCATAAAGGGACTCTCCAGAAAAGCAAAACCCCGCACTGGGCGGGATTGGGATGTAAAGGGGTTGGCTTAGCGAGCAATCACAAACTGCGCGGCCAACGCGTCCTCGGCGGCGGCATCGAGGCCGGTCAGGTGCACGGTGCTGACCTCGGCCAGGCGCACTACGGCACTGGCGCGGCGTTCTTCCGCCGATTCGCCCAGCGGCCCGTAGAGGATGCACGCCGCCACTTCGGTACCGTCGGTGGCGACGGGGTCGTACGGAGCAAATTCATTGGTCGCCGTCACCAGCCCCAGCACCTGGCCCGCATTGAGTGCGGCACCGGCGGCCACCATGATGGCTTCGCGAGAGATTTTGCCGGCCCCTTCGGAGAGCAGAAACTCGCCAGCGTGCAGCATTTCGTACTTTACGGTCATGCGCGTGCTCCTTTTGCAATTTTGGCTTGGCGGCTTGCCCAGATCGACGGGGCATCCGGCTGCTTGGCCTGCACTTTCGGCGCAGGCTCGGGATTGAGAGGCAGGCTGTTGTCGATTTCGAAGCCGTTGCCGCTGCTAACGAGTTTGTCGAACAGACGCGCACGCACCGCAGACTCATCGAGGCCGGCGCTCACAAATTCGGCGCAGAGCTCAGGCAACCGCGCGGCGACACAGAGATCGTTCACTGCCTGAGCGTGAGTAAGTGCCACCTGCACGGTGGATTCATCCTTAAGCCCGGTGGCTTGAATTAACGGGGTAATCAAGTTGCTAATACCAGCGTGGGTACAGCCCTGGGTGATCAGTAACGCCAGCTTGGCCGAGTCGACCACGGGAGGCTCAGACAGCTCCGGCTCCGGCTCTGGATCGGTTTCCGCAGGCTCATCGAGCTGGGCCAGCAGTTCTGCGGGGGTGTGCTGATAGCGCTGCATGACCCCACCCAGTCCCAGGCACGCCTTGACTTGCACCCCGTCGCCCACCTCATCGGCCAGTCCCAGAGCCACCGCCTCGCTGGCGGTCAACCAGGTCTCGGCGGCGACCATGTCACGCAGGTCCTTTTCATCGATGTCCGGCGCTTTGGCCTTGTACGCGGCGATGATCGCTTCCATGGTTTGATCGAGGACATCGGCTACCTTGCGAAAGCTCTCGGCGTCACCCGCCGCATAGGTCCACGGGTTGTGAATCATCAGCATGGCGTTCGACGCGATCACCACCTTGTGTGCACCACACACGGCGACACTGGCGGCGCTCGCAGCCAAGGCATCGATCCGTGCCGTGCAACGCTCGCCCAGCCGCGCCAGGGTGTTGTGCATGGCCAGCCCATCAAACAGGTCGCCGCCAATGCTGTTGAATGCCGCGATCACCGGCGACACGCCGTCATCCACGGCGCGCAGGTCCTGCATGAACTGACTGGCGGTGATCCCCCAGGTGCCGATCTCGCCATACACAAAAACTTCAATCACCCTCTCACTGGCTTCGCCACTGGCGTGCATCGCGTACCAGGTCTTTTCCGGCACCTGAACCTGCCGGCCGGCCTTGTTGTAAATGCGCGGCGACGCGTGTTTGCTCATGCTTGCTCCTTGTCGTCGAACGCCTGCAGCAGTTCGACGAGCGTGCTGTAATTAAGGCCCTTGCCCCGCGCCCGATCGGCATCGGCGGCGTTCTCTTCGTCCACCGTTTCAGCGTCGTAGCCGGTGCGTAAAACCATCTCACTACGTGAGGCAAATCCTGCATTGACCTCCATCGTGCGGGACTGCACGTCCTGCACCGGATGGATGTAGGCCCAACCCTGGGGCACCCAACGCGTGCGCAGGTAGTCGCGCCGGCGCTGGGCATACTCCGGCAATACCACCGCGCCACTGAGAACCGCCATGTCCATCCAAGCTGCCCGCACCGGGCGACACAGCTGATGCACATAAACGCCAAACTGCAGTTGCTCCAGACGCCGGCGGAACTCGGTCAGCACCACGCGCAGCGCACGATCGTTCACCTCACGCATGTCGCCGGTCAGAATCTCGTAGGGCATCCCGGTCCCTGCCGCGGCGGCCATCAATTGCTGACGCATAAAGTCCGGATAGTGGTTGCCGGCGTCCGGCGGCGAGGAAAATTCGACTTCCTCCCCCGGCAGCAGCTCCTGCATGGTTCCCGGCTCCAGAGCGACCATGGGCGTGAAGCCATCCGAGGCCAGGTTCAACGGCGCGCCGGTCACCGGGTCTACCGGGGTCTGGATGTCATCGGGCGATGGCTTTTTGATGAAGCCGGCAAACAGGTTGGCCACCTCCTGGCGAAACAACACCGCGTCATCGAAGTTATCGAGACTGCGCAGACGTTTGAGTACCGGAGACAAGCGCGGTAGTCCGCGCAACTGGCCGGGCTCGACCGGTTCGAAAACATGCAGCACCTGGCTGGCCGGTACCCGCACCAACTGGTTGTAGCCACTGTTCAACGAGGAGGCATCCCCGGGGTGCATGCGATACATCCAGTAGGCGACGCGGCGATTGTCCGGGCTGAACTCGATACCGGCGCGGATGGTGTTGCCGTTGCGCGCTGCTTCGAACTTGTCATGCGGCACAAACTCCGGAGCCAACACCTGTAACTGCAACGGCACCGCCAGGCCTTCGTCGCGACTGCGCGGACGCAGGCGGACAAAACACTCACCGGCCGTTTCCACGGTGCGGGCGATCAACGCCTGTTGACCATAGAAATCAGTCAGGCCATCAGCATCAGACTCTTCAGCCCAATTGGCCCACAGCTCCTGCAACAAACGACGTAACTGATCATCCTGAACTTTCGGGCGCGGCGTGATGCCGGTGCCAATCAGGTTGCTGACCCGCTTGTCGATGAGGTTGAAGGCATAGGGATCGTTGCGCACTGCCGCCCGCGAACGCGCACGCAGGTTGTTCAGCGCCGGAATCGCCAGGCTGTTGAAGCCTGCGGCGGGCGCCTCCCAACTCGCTGACCTCCGCCCTTCGGCCGCCCCTTCATAACTGGCCCTGATGTTCGACGGCAACAGGAAACCACCGCGACCCAGGGTAGGAAATGGATGCGCCATTACAGACCCTTGCCTCCATGGTAAAGCCGCACGATGCGCGAGCGTGGTCCCGCTGCCGCGATGAGCGACGTGCGAATTTCGTCGCGCGCACGGAGCAGCTCATCTATGTCGCGGTATTCCACGTTGCGGTCAGCGTACCGCACGATTTTTTCGCCGCGCGCGATGGCTTTCTCGACGGCAGCGAGTTGCTCTTGGGTGAAGGCCATGGGATCGCTCTAAAAAATAAAACTGAGTGTTGTGAACTGTGACGTCCGCGGTGAGTCAGCGTCGTTTCTTGAGGTAACCACTGCTGGAGCTTCGGCGTTGCGGGAGAACTGCAGGTGCTGGTGTGGGGCGTTGAGCTACCGCTGCAACAGGTAGTGAGGACATTGTCGGCTGGACCGGCTGTTGCTCAGGCACCGTGGCCACACGAACACGCTCGGCCGAAACGGACTTGTCACCGGGCGCGGCCTGCAGCAGCGCGTTCTTCACCTGCTCCCACTCATGCGCCTTGTAGCGATTAAGACCCAGGTAATGGGCCATGGCCAGGCTGTACACCATCAAGTCCAGAACCTCGTTGCGCTCGGCCTTGCCCTTGACCCATTCGATCTTTTTGAAGCCTTTGAGGTAGCGGGTGACCTTGCGCTCGGCGACGCACTGTTCGAAAAAATCGTCTGGCAGGTCGTTGGCAAAGTGCAAAGCACCAGGACCGTCTTCCACTGTGTAGCGGTTGTAGATCCAGTCCTTGGCGGTGTCGGTACCAATCATCCACAGCCCCACCCCTTTGCGTTCCGTGGTGCCTTTCCAAGTGACATCCACCATCGATGGCCGCTGGGCGATCACCGGTCGGCCGGGTTTGCTCGCCCCCTTGACTGCAAAGATATTGCGCCACCGGCGCAGCCGGCAGAACTGGTACACCTCATCAGTGTGGTGCCCGCCGGAGTCGATGCCGGCCGCTCGGATGGTGAGCTGCGCACCACACGGATGGGGATAACGCCCCTTGAGTTTGTCATCCAGCATCGCCCAAGTCCGCTCATCGGACGGGTCACCCCAGATCACCTGGTAGTCGATGATCCAACGCTCCATACCTGGGCCCCAGCCGACCACCAGAAACTCCAGGCGATTGTTTTGCACGTCCACCGACGCCGTGAGCATCAGCACGCCGAACGGCATCTCTCCCAAGCCATAAGTCTCCAACCGCGCACGCGCCATCAGGACATCGGCTTTGGTTTGCTCCTGGGCACTGTCCCAGACCTTGGCCAAACGGGTGTTGTAAAACACCTGCATAGGCTCCAGATCGCCGCGGGACATGGCCTTTTTAGCCTTCTCGAACTGCTTGGCCAGTGCGCCCCATCCGGTCCAGCCGGGTGGCGAGTACAGGGCATTGAGGTTGAACCCCACGGTTTCACCATCACCCTGGGCATGGGCGCGCCATTCGCCCTTGGTCAGCATTTCGCCCTTGTGGTGTTCCTCGATCAGCACGTCGCACTCAGGCCCGACGCATTGATAATGCACCAGCGTGTAATCCGCCGAGTAATGCAGGCGTTCCCACTCCAAAACCTGCATGTGCCCACAGTGCGGGCATGGCACGTAGTAAAAACGCTGGTCACTGGTCTCGAACAAATCAGCGATGCGCGACGCGCCGCGGATCGTCGGCGAGCTGGAGAAGTAGAATTTGGCGTTACGGCCAAAGGTACTGCCGCGAGTTTCCGCCAGCTCGATCGGATCACCCTCCTCGCCCACGTCCACCACCCAGCGATCTACTTCGTCACCATAGATGTAGCGTGCCGACAGCTCCGACAGGTTCGCCGCTGAGCCGGCGGTGGTGATGTATAGCGAGCCACCCTCGAACTCTTTGGTGTCCATGGTGTTGCGAGCATCACGCGAACGGTTGGCGGCCACCCGCTCGCGCAACTCCGGGGTCGCCTTGATGGTCTTGCCGATACGCGACGAGACCCGCTTGGCCAAGCCGAGGCTGGGCAGCAGGGTCAAGATGTTCGACGGCGCCATATGAATCAGACCGCCGATCCAGTTCAAGGCAATCTGGGTTTTCATCAACTGCGAGGCAACCATGGTCACCACGCGCTTACACGGGTGCGCCGGTGACAGGCAGCGCATCGGTTCACGAGCATATGGAGTCCGCGCCGTGCGGTATTTGCCAGGTTCGGCAGCGCCGGCATCGCGTGGAATGCGCATGTACTCATCAGCCCAGACATCGATCCACACGTCGGGTTCGGGCTTCAAGCCGCGGTAGAAATCCTGACAGTACACCTGTTCACCGTCAGGCATTTCCATTGACATGGTTTAACTCGCTGGTGTCAAAGCTTGTGTAAGGTCAGCCGAGGACATCCGCTCAGCATCTTCAAGGACGCGGCGCGCCGCCGTCAGATGGCGTTCAATTTCCCAGTGATCGCTCATGGCGGCCAGCTCGGGGGCCAACTGCGGGGGCATGCCCAGCAGCAAATCTCTCAAGGTGCGCCCGGTGGAATAGGCGGCCCTTTTCACTGCGGCCAGCTCCACGTGGGCACCGCGATCCTTGTAATACTCGCTTTCGGCGAGGCGGGAGTCGAAGTACTCGCGAAACGCCCGCGACTGCTGAAAGTCCGGAATGTCCTCACCCGATGGGTGATCCAGCGGTACTGCCGGGGTGGGCAGTTCAGAGCCGCGCTCAGCCCGCTCGCGCTCATGCCGCGCGGCGACATTGGTCTTGCTGGGATCCGCCGTGTCGAGCAGGCGCCGATCGGTCGCCTCGACTTCGACCATGCCGTCGGTGTCCAACACTAGCCGCCCATTCTTGGCCAGCTTGGACACGTAGGCCTTGGACCAGCCTTGGCGTTGGGCGTATTCCGCCTTGGTAACTGTGGTCATTGTCTGGCCTTCGAAAGGTAAGCAGGCAGAAGCGTAGGCCGAGCTCAACCGTCGTCGTTCGGATGATCTGTCCTAGCCTGCTTATTCGTTTTGCCTCATAGCAGAAGCGAAAAACCCCGGCAGATGCCGAGGTTGGTTGAACTGAAAAAAAGCAAAAAAGCGCACGCGCGGGGAGTCGAATTTTGCGTTCAACGGCTCGAGCTTTTCGCAAAAGTGCTCGAGTTTTTCTCCAAAAGGCTCGAGTTTTTCATGGAAAGGCGCGACTTTTACCCGGAAATGCGCGAGTTTTTGCTCAATGAGTTAACCGAGTGATTTAGTCGGTTAACTAATCAGAGAGCCGCTCAATGCCCCGGCCCGTGCGGTCTGTAGGCCAATTTCGGGTGACGTAGGGAGTTAACCGAGTAAAGCCGTCGGTTAACTCCTGAGTTAACTAAGCGCAAAGCCCCGGCCTGTCTGGCTTTGAGGCCAACTGGCAGTTAACCGAGCTAACCTGGTTAACTCCTCGGTTAACCGGGCTACAGGCCACGGACTGCAAAGGCTTCAGCCAAGTTACCCCCCGAGTTAACCAGTTAACTAACTTGTGAGCGCTGCCGCTAACATTTTCTCGCGAGTCTTATGCCCCGTATTCGTTGGAAGTTGCCAGGGTCCCCGGCGCACGGGGAAAACCCTGTGCAAACTTAATCAAGGCGTCGAGGCCAACTGGCGGGCAATCTCGTCATGGATCGTCTTGGCCGACCAGATGCGTGCGACAAGGTCCGTGCCCGCTTCGAGCATGCTGGCATCCCCCTCGAGCGGAGCCGCAGGAATAACCGGCGTGTCGATCAGATCGTTGTAGCTGCCCGAGAAGTCGGAAGTCCCACTACCCGTAGCCAAACGAGCCGCCGCGGCATCGACGCTCACCAGTACTGCCTTACCGACATCCGAGGCATCTGTGATGCTGTCCGAGGTGATGTCACCTGATGCGCCACCGCCATTACCCAATCCCTTCACCACAGCCTGAAGCACCTGAAAGCCTTCAGTGATGGAGACGGGGCTGCCGTAGGGCTGCCACCCCTCGGTCATTACTTGCGTCAGTTTGGCTACCAGTTCCGCGGGAGTATTGGCGACAATGGTGTCGTAGTGGGTGTAGGCCATTTTAAGAATCTCAACATTGAATAGTGGGCGGCGAGTAGCTCCCAAGGGCGACTCAGCACAAGAATTCACTCGTCCCGCAGATCTTTTCGAAGTTCAGCCACGTCCTGGATGAGCTGACCGAGATCCTTGTCGCGCCGGGTCTCTGTCCATTTGAACCACGCACGAACCAATACCCAGGCAGGCAGGCCGCACAAAAAAACCACGCCGCCGAGGGCGATCATGCCCAGGTCGTCGTTGGCCCAATGCCCAACCTCAAGCCAGCGGATAACAAACGCACCTCCGCAGAGACTAGAAATGACGGTACTGATCAGGGCCACGCTGAACTCACGAATAGTTTTCGGTAAGGTCATGGCCATGACAACCAAAGCAGCGAGTGCGGAAACGCAACCCAGCGCACCCAGTTTGTACAGCGCGATACCGCCCGCAGCGGTGAGTGGGCCGGGCTCCGACATGATGGTGACTCGCATGGGCACTCCCCGGCTCTCGCTGGTGGTGTCATTGATAGGTCGGCCCCAACAGCACTCCCAGCTTGGCGCGATGGGTGTGGCGGGGCCAGAAACGAAAAAGCCCCGCACGAGGCGAGGCTAAAAGATTTGGTCTATTCCAAGAGGCGCGGAATCGTTGCGCATCCTGAATTTGCTTGGCGCCGGGGTACAAAAAAGCCCGACTCCATGGTCGGGCGTCAAAAGGCGTTAGCTGCATTCACAGCAATTCACGCTGCTATAAAAACAGATCTATTCCGCGCGGAAAACCTTTATTCGCGCAGCCCCTAAAAATCTGATAACCGAAATATCCGAAGGCGTGAATCTGATCCTTAAACCGCATTGGATGATCTTTCGCATTAGATGCGAGTGAATGACACGTGCTGGCAGGCAACAAACACCATGCACCTATCCAATGCCCGGAATGACGGTCGTCGGATCACGTGATTATCCTCAGAAAGCAAGACAGTTGATTTGCGCTGGGTCTTCAGAAACGCCGCTTTCCTGCCTGACGCCATGAGTTCAACGGTACCGCTGGCGGACGCATGTCTGCTAGCGAGGCACGCAGCTCTTGGGGCTCCACTATCAGTATTCATTAGCCTATTTCAACATACCTACGCTGGCACCTGAAACCGTTGCCCCGCAGGTTCGTTGCCTCGGCTTGATAACCCGACTTTTTCTGCTCCAATCAACAACGATCCACCTAGCGGCATTACCCAAAACGAATGGTATGCGGACGCGGTTAAGCTATATGATTACAATGAGCCATCACTCCTGATCAGGGCAGATCCAGTGGGCATTCTGAGCGTGAATGAAATCGAGACATCGGTCAGGCAAACTCAAGCATAGCGACCGAAATGAACACTGCGCACATCAACTTAACTAAGAGCTAACGTAATGGATTATGACTTTTCCAGACTTTCTACGCGATCCTTCGAGCAGCTTACGCAAGCCATAGCAGTCGCAACGATAGGTCCTGGAGTCTGTATTTTTGGCGATGGGCCAGATGGCGCCAGAGAAGCTACATTCGAGGGACGGGTGGCATATCCCAGTTCAGAGGAATCATGGAATGGGTACGGTGTCATCCAAGCCAAGTTCCGACAAAAACCAGGTCAAAAAGATGGCGACTGGGCTGTGACAGAGCTCAAAAAAGACTTGGCTAAGTTTCTGGATAAAGATAGAAATCTAAAGAAGCCCGAGTATTACATATTTGCAACAAACGTTACTTTAACACCGACCGCCGGAAGTGGCGGAAAGGATCGCGTACATAAAACCCTACAGGACTACTGCAAAAAAATTGGCATTAAAGATTTCAGAGTCTGGGATCGCGATCAAATATGTGCATTCTTAGATTTACACTCTAGCATTAGAACCTCGTACACTGCCTGGATAACTCCCGGCGATGTTCTAGCAGAAGTTTTAAAAAGAATGTCTTCAGCGCGCCCGGACTTTAAAAGCGTCATGCTGAATTTTGTCAGAAAAGAACTAATATCCGACCAATATGTAAATCTTGGACAAGCTGGAAGCATTACCGAAGATAAAATTCCGCTGGCTTGTGTTTTTGTAGATGTTCCAATCAATGGCGCGAAGATACCTACACACGCACCGATCTCATCTGATTATAAACATCGCCCCGGAAGGGGATCAATTCCGCGAGAATCAAGAACGGGACGGAAGGTAAACTATAGCGCGATTAAAAATCTATTATTTGTTTCGAATCAACGTCTAGATCCATTGTCCTACGCTCACCGACCATCTTTCGAAGGTGATTCGACTCTCCAAACCCCTGGCCGTATAGTTTTTATTGGTGGTCCCGGCCAAGGTAAGAGCACCCTGTCTCAGTTTTTTTGTCAAATGCACAGAGCTGCCCTCCTAGCGCAAAACAACAGCGACGGCATGACTCCAGAGTTAAGATCCGCACATACTCTGATAGTGGAACAATGCAAAACTGAGAGCTTGCCCCCTCCCCTAATCCCCCGTTTCCCGGTCAGAATTGAATTAAATCGTTTTGCGTCAGCCCTAGCGAAAGGGGAGACAACTTCCCTGCTATCTTACATTGTAGCGTTAGTAAAACGTCGATGCGACAGAGAGATTCTAACTGACGACTTGAGAAGCTGGCTATCATCATACCCTTGGATCCTAGCATTGGATGGACTCGATGAGGTGCCTGCATCATCTAACCGTATCGAAGTTCTTCAAAAAATTGACGACTTCCTAATTGATGCGCAAGAGTGCAATGCCGATCTGCTTATTATAGCGACGAGCCGGCCACAAGGTTATAACGATGACTTTGCCGAGGAGTATTATTGCCATTTGGTGCTAGCTCCTCTTTCCCGCCTAAACGCGCTTCACTATGCGGAAAGACTCATTTCTCGCCGCTGGGGGGGAAATGATGAGAAAGCAGCGCTCTTCCTACAGAGAATCAATCGTGCTAGTGAAGAGCCTTCTACGGCAAGATTAATGCGTAGCCCACTACAAGTAACTATCATGGCATTACTGGTAGAAAGTTTAGGCGAGCCACCAAAGGAGCGATGGCGCTTATTCAATGAATACTATCAAGTAATCAATAGAAGAGAGAAAGAGCGAGAGATTCCTGCCGCAAAGCTTTTAAATACGTTCCAAGCGGATATTGATGCTATCCATCACGAGGTAGGTAAAAGCCTTCAAATCCAATCAGAGGTGAGTGGGACCACTGACGCATTACTTACACTAGAGCAGTTTTCGGAAATCATAGAGTTTCGATTGAATGCGGAGGGTCATTCAGAAGAGGAGCGGGCAAGATTAGGTTCGGAGATCCTTGGAGCGGCACTGGAACGGCTAGTATTTCTCGTAGCACCTCAAGAAAATAGGGTCGGCTTTGAAATTCGTTCGCTCCAGGAGTTTATGGCTGCGCAAGCCTTGATGAATGGAAAAGATGAGGCAGTAGTAAAGCGACTTCAGGCGATTGCGCATGCATCTCACTGGAGAAATGTATTCCTGTTCGCAGCTGGTCGATGCTTCTACGAAAGACAACACCTAAGAGACAATATATTAGCTATATGTCTAAATTTAAACGAGATTTCCGTTAACCAAAGTGAAAATAGGCTACCCAGTAAAATACTCGCAGGCAGCCAACTTGCTATAGACATTCTCGAGGACGGAGCAATTACAAATCAGCCCGGCCAGCGAAGAATCTTTTTACGTTTAGCCATGAGAGTTCTTGAACTCCCGCCCAACTCGAGTCACGAGAGAATAGCTTGGCTCTACGAAGATTGTCTTGAGGACATGTATAAGGAAAGTCTGTTACCGTCCCTACGCGAGCAGGGGACCTTAAGATTTTATAGTTCATGGCACATATTGCTCGAGCTGGTTTCCAAGAAGATTGGCTGGGCACATGACGCTGCGAAGAAGTACTGGCCAAGCGATAATACTAGCGCGCTTCAGATCCTTCGCTCTATGCGAGAGCCATCAGCAAGCACCTTTCTTACTGAAAAATATTACAAGGCAGTAGAGGGCTCCTGTCTAGCAGACATAAGCCTTGACGACATTGAAAGCATAACCAACAAATATAAGCTATTGGGGGAGCCTGCTCCAAAGTGGATTGAGTTCTTGGAAAAATATTGCTCCAGGAAAAATGAAAGAATGGAAGTTACAGTACAAGGAGTACCTAAACGCTTTAGATTAATAATGGACAAAGATAGAGTAAATGACAGCCCACCTCAAATTCCAGACAATGCCCATCCTTTATGGAAATGGTTTTTCAGATGCTTGTTTATAACTGACAACTTCAGCCTAGAGGAGTTTTCCGGATTATTTTCGGAGCTTAATGAAATACATCCAACTTTCGATCATTATACGTTGAGCGAATGGATTTGGCATATGCCATGGCCAATAGCATCCTGTCTTTGCAACGTAAATAACGCGACGGACCTGATGCATTATAGCGCGCACGCGTTATCTGGAAATTTAGGCAATAGTAATGTTTGGGCGGAAGCCAGTTCCCGCTGGTCTGAAAATCATGTAACGATAGCTGATTTTGACTACACCCCTCAATCAGGTCTACCGTATGACATGAGTGTTGGGAAAATAGGCATTCCCGCGAAAGGAAGAGGTGCTTCGATTTTTCATGGGGACGATGGAGATGACGAAGACGATCTTGGTGCGGCACTCTTTAAAATAATAGAACAAACAAGCTGTGCGGCTAACAAGCAAGCACTCATAGGGAAGTATTTATTTGCACTTACGTGCTCTGGAGCTGCGACACTAGAAATTGATTCAACGCAACTCAAAGAACTGCCCAAACTCATCAAATCAGCTGATGAAACCTGGGTTCAGATTACTGTACTTGAGGTGATTCCTGACGAAGCTTGGAGCATGCCTATAATGCATGAAATCTTCGACGCCCTGAAGAATAGAAAGTATAAGACGGCAAGCCATATTAGTGAGCGACTGAGCCGATCGATCGAGAACTTCTTGTACAACAACAAAGACAACAAAGAGGCACTTAAGGTTATGTCTTACTGCTGCATGCAGGGTTATAAGCCGACAGCCATATCCAGATGGATTACACCTAAGCTATATGAGAATGAGACACACAAGGGATATGCAGCCATAATATCCGTAGCTCAAGGAATCATTGACACAGAGACAGTCAGTTCTCTAGTAAAATTTATCGACAGCGCAAAAAATGATCTCGGAAAACGCTGGCGAAGCATTTCCATTCTTGAAGCGATTATCTCGGGCTCCTTCGCAGATGCAAAATCTGACACTACAGAAACAGTTCTTTCAGGCTTGCAAGATCAAATTGAACTGAATGACCTACAGTTCAAGTCGAACATATTTGATGCACTACGCGACTTGCAAAGAGGACATTTGAGCTCTCCTTTCTGCTGAGCAGAAATATCATGAGCTTTCTCAATATCACATTACAAAACATCCACATGGGAACTCATGTCAAAGTCGGTCAACAGCTAGATACCTGACGACGGATCAGACCGCCTCGTAGCTACAATCATAGCTCTTAGCGGCCGTTGACTCGCAGAAGTATTGCGCAGTCGACGGCTGCTGAGGTTCTGATTGTTGATGAGATTGAAGAACTTCGAAATCTTAGTACATCGTTCGCCCCAAGCAAGTGATTTCGATTATCAGGGAGGACCGGATTAAAGATTACATAAACGACATCTCGCTTCGCAAGTGCAATTTGATATACCACCAAGTACCAAAATCGGTCTCAACCGAAGCGAGCTTCAAGCGACTAACCGCTCGACACTGAGACGCCTTCTACTACCCTCACTGTAAGCCTGTATAGAGCGCATTATGTCGAACGTTTCCAATAGTTAATTGAGCATTATGCTGCCTCTCTCATGGCCCCAATAGCGCAATCGATCCAGGCAACTCCCGCTCTTGCCAGCTCCCTAGTTTTGCCCTCACTGATTCCGTAATGTTTGCCCACACGCACCATTGGCCACTTAGTACCGTAGTAGAGCCATATGATGTCGCCCATTTGTTGATCACGAAGTAAGAGACTGGCCATAGCCTCATCGATAGCCATCGCCCAATCATCCGTTATGCAGTAGCTTTTACTCGAAGCGGGTTGCGGCACTGCCTGACGCATCAGTGCAAGCGTTGGAGAGACGTATGCAGGAACCCCTGTCCCATCCAGGCGCCACCACCCCCACTGCTCCAATAGATACTCCGTATCGCCCAATGGTCGGCCTGCTGGCTTGCGAATCATCATTTGCTCAATCCCCAGTAAAATTTGCCCCGCCAGCGCCGCGGCGGTTATTGGTTTGGTACTGCGCAGCAGCGCCAGAAACTGGCGTGATGCGTGTCAATGCGTCGATCTGCTGTTGGGCCTGCTGCAGTTTTAGGCTCAATTGAAATACCAGATCCTCAAGCGGCAACACCTCTCCAGTGTCGATCGATACCCAGCCGGAGACACGGCACGTCATGCATGGTCGCGGGCCGTAGAGCCCGCTCACCGTGGCCGCTCCTCGACACTCGTTGCAGACAGCCATCGGAATTGGCCGGCGGGAGAACTCAGGATGGAGAGTCTTTTTCATGCTTTTAAATCCTCTCCTATGGTTGTTTCTTGAAGCGCCTCGCAGGCCTTGTCCTGTAAGGTCTCCAGAGAATTATCGGAATCTCCGGATCTAACACCGGTCAACCCGTGAATCAGGGCAAAACCCTTCTGATCTAGATGGCCGTGCCACTGTTCCAGAGCATCGAGCTTGCGGCTCATCACGTCCGACTGGATGTACACTTTCACGTTGTGCCCCATGGCGTGGTTGATCAGCAGCTCGCCGATCAGGTGGTCAATGCCGATATCAGCCCAGCCGGTGCGGGCCACCTTGCGCAGGTCATGGCTGGTCCACTCGCCCTGCCCTAACCGGGTGAAAACAGCACTGGCCTGCCCCTCACTGAGCGCCCTGCCATTTCGGGCCGGGAACAAAAACTGACCGTCGTACCTTTTGGCCTGCTGGATCTCTCGGTAGCGGATCAGAATCGAGCGCACCTGGTTAGTCAGCGGCAGGTGATGCTCGACGCCCGTCTTGGTGTGCTCGGCCGGGATGAACCACTCGCGCTCAGCCAAGCTGATGTGCGACCAGCGTGTCTGCCGGGTCTCGCCGATGCGCGTGCCGTGACAGAGCATCATCAACGCCAACATCGCGTCAGCCGGAGCCGTCAACATGACCTGCGACAGTTGCTCCAGCAGCTCCGATAGCTGAACGCCGCGCAGCCGTGAAGGCTTGGCGCCGACCTTGGCCTGAGAGAAGTCGCTGAACTTGATCCCCGCCATCGAATTGGTCGTGATCAGACCGAGTTTGAACGCTTGGCGCATCGCCTGGACCAGAAGCTTGAACACCAGCTGCACAAAGCCAGTGGAGTAGCGCTCCTGCAACGGCCACATCAGTTGGCTGTCGAGTGTGGCCTTGTTGATATCGTTGAGCGGTAGATCACCCAGAAGCGGCATCAAGTGACGTTTAATCGCGGAAGCGGCGGTACTCTTGCGCTTGATGGAAAGGCTGCGATCGCGAGCCATGCGGTCGGCGTACCACTCCAACAGTTCGCGGGTCGCCATCCATTTAGACAGCACTGACCCTTCGTTGGCTGCCACCCGGAGACGCACCGCGGGCAGTGCCGTGACCACCTGCCTGGTGCTCAGATCGGGAAAGCCACCGATACGGTGCCAGGTGCGTTTACTGAGCAAGTACCAGGAGCCGCGGCAACGATTCTTCGCAAAGCGAAAGTGCAATGCCGGGTGGCTGGCGTCGCGCAGGTCGCGCACGTGCAGCTTACTGGCATGGCGTGCGATCTCGGCATCCGAAAGTTTGACCGTCAGGGTTTTCACCAAGGCGTTCATGTTCGAGCACCGGTGGGATTGTCGAGATCAACGACCCGGAATGTGGTCGGCCACATCCAGGCGCCATATCGCACGGCCATTGCCGGGTAAGCGAACAGCGCCAGTGCGTGTTCGGGGGTGCTGCCCAAGTCCATCTTGTACGCGCAGCAGAACACGGCAAACCGAAAGTTTGCCGGATTCGGTACAGCCAAGTAGCGATCAAGCATCTCCATGCTGATCCCTATGCGATTACCCATCAGCCCCCCTTCAGCAGCGATTGCAGCAGCTTGAATTTATTGAGCGTTTCAGCGGTGACCTCGCGCTCTGCCTCAACCGAAAGCGCCACTTCTTCGATACGTGCCGCGAGCTTTTTCATGCGCTGTCCGACCTCCTCTGCAAAGCTGATGACTTCGCCAGAGAGCACCGCCAATGTATCCAGAGCGCTGCCTTGGGATGGCATGGTGGTATCGGATGTCTTGGTTTCTTTCGACATGGGATGTTCTCTCGAGGGCGTGATAGTGATGGAGGTGCGTTGGAAGTGTCCGTTCACGGGTTCGCGAATCAGACCTGTCTCCTTCAACTCAGCCAGCCCGCGACGGACCGCCGGAAACTGCGCCCCCGTGGATTGGGCGACCATCAACGAGTTGAAAATATCGTGGGCACTCCAGCGCTCCTGGATGGGCACGACTTGAAATACTTTGCGAGCGAGCGACGACTGCCCGGCGAGCAGGTTTTGTTGCTTGGAAGCGTTCATCAGAAGCCCTCCTTACCGCGTTGAGATTCCCACTCGAAGGCGACGCCAATGCAGCCGTTTTCGCGGATGCGGTCGACACACCGTGCGCCAAGGGCATCGTTCAGTTCGGCGGGAGATAGGTTGCTGACGATGATCGTCGGACGGCATTGCTCGTAACGCCCATTGATGACGCTGAACAGGGTGGCCAGCTCGAACTCGCTCTGCTTGGTCGCGCCGACTTCATCGAGCACCAGCAGATCAGCGGAGATCACCTCGCGCAGGATGTGCGCCTCGGACTCGCCTGAGCGCTCATTGAACGTCGCCCGGATCTCGCCGATGAGTGTGCCCACCGTGCGGTAGATCGCCTTGACCATGCATTCGTTGATCAAATGATTGGCCGTAGCAATAGCCAAGTGGGTCTTGCCAGTGCCGACCTTACCCAACAGCAACATGCAGCGACCTTCTCGGCGATGCTTCGGAAAGTTGTCGACGTAGTCGGCGCACGCCTCCAGGGCAACTTGCTGGGCAGAGCTCGATACGACGAAATCGGCGAAGGTTTTTTCCGCGAAACGCTTCGGAATCCGAGCACTTGATTGCTGGACAATCCGAAACTGACTGCGCTTGCTTTCGAGCTCCAGCATGTCGCGCTTGTTGCTGGCGCAGATCGGGCAGCCCGACAGAGTGCCGCCCTTGAGGATGACCGCCGAGAAATCGCCATGATTCAGGCAGGTCGCTGGCTGACGGCCGATGAAGCCGAATTTTCGCTCCATCTGGGCCCCGAGGTTAGAGACGGAAGGTGCCATTGGCGTTCTCCTTGGTGCCCGCTTTGTAATCCCGATTGTCGAAGCCCGAGTGGCGACTGACCGCAGCTGCAGGAGGCGTGCTGACCGGTTTGTCGGGGAAGATTCCTGTCCATCCGTTGCTAATCGAGAGGACCAACACGGAATCAGGAGTGGGATGATTTGCCAAAGCCTTGGCTTGTTGTTCGCAGGTCTTGGCGGTGAGGGGTTTATGGATTTCCCTGCGGTGCTGACACCAGTCGGCCCAAACCTCGAGGCTGACGTTGTCCGGTTTGGCCGTCAGCGGGTCAAACTTTGCCGATTTGCTCGGCGCGTTAGCGCCCTGCTTTCCCTGATTACTGGTTACCTGATTGGTACCCTGATTATTGGTACCCTGATTTGTCGGAGATTTTTCCGACCCCTCTCGGATTTTTTTCCGACCCTGTTCGGATATTTTTCCGACCTTACTCGGAGATTTTTCCGAGGTCGGTCGGAGATTTTTCCGACCCTCAAATGCCTCAGAGGTCGGATATTTTTCCGACCCGTCCAGCTTCCGATTCCACTCTTTGGCCCTGTCGGTCAAACGGAACAACGAGATGTTTGCCGTGTGCGAAAGCTCGATCAGCCCTGCAGACTCGAGCCCTTTGAGAAGTCGGTAAGCGGTATCAGGCTTGTCGGTGAGCAGGGGCAATTCCTCAACGATCTTTGCCTTGCTCAAGGCGAAGAAAATCCCGTTATCGGTCTTGATTGGCTTGGCCCAGCTAGGACACTCGTACACAAAGGAAAACAGCAGCGCCTGTTGCGAGTTCAGCCCCCACTCCAGAGCTTTCACTTGGTTGATCGAGATGGTGTACTGCATATCAACCCTTCTCGCCTGACGGTCGGGTTCGACGCTTCGACTTGTGCAACTCGATGAATGCCGTCACCTCCTCGTGCCGCGCAGCCAAGTGCTTGGCATGCAAAGCCAGAATTTCTGATGCTTCCACGGCAGTTATTTCACCGTCCTCCAGCGCCAGGGCAAGAAGCTGATCAACCCGGCCGCGCTTCACAGAAGTGCGCAGAGTGCGTTGGTGCATGTCTACGTTGTCCAAATCGCCAACCTCAGGCAGGCGAACAAACACGCCGCCGTACATCGCGCAGATGTAGTCAGGTAAATGCGAGGTGCCCTGCTCGCTTTCGAGGACGTAAATTTCCTCGTCGCTAAGAGGAACAACACCGCCGCTCTCATAGACCTGATTTTTGAAGCGCTTCAGGTCAAGGCTGAGGCGGGCTGAAGCGCATACCTGGCCGCCTGGGTAGTTCTTAGCGACCTCGATCACCACCGCACGGCGGGTTTCTAGTACTGGCGATTTCATTGTCTAGTTTTCTCTCGGCGCAATGGCGCTCAAAGTGAGCCCATTAGATGGGCAGCATCCGGCGACGCGTCCTTTTCGCGCTCAGAACCGGGAACGGTCTAAGCTCTTCCGCAGTGAAAGAGCCATCTGCGTGTTCAGTTACAAAAACGTCACGACCGACTTGAAGGGCTTTATTTATTGAGCCTTGGGTCATGCCTAACAATATTCCGGCTTTGGTCTGCCCCTTCTCGGTAGCAAATTGGCTGAGGGTGATTCGACGCACGGTCCGATCTCCGGTGGTGTACCTGAGGCGATAATATCTCCTAAGGAGCTTTTTTAATCAACTCCAAAGGAGATGGATAAGTATCTCCACCGGGAATACTCTTCGGAAATGAAAATCGACAGACGACCATTGCTTGAGTGGGAAAAGGCAGAGTGCGCCGCATTAAAGGCAGAGCTGGCCTCCTACAACGCACGCGCCCCTAAAGGCGAGAGACTGACTCAAGAAGACATTGCGCTCTCAGTGGGCATGAGCCAAGGCACGCTTAGCAGTCACTTGAACGGTAACCGAGCGCTTAACAAGGAAATGGCAGCTGAGATAGCTAAAATACTCGGCATACCCGTAGAGAGATTCAGCCCCCGTATCGCAAAAGAAATCTCTGACTTAGCGATTGCTGCCAATGCTGTTCCGATAGTCGAGCCGTTGCAGTCGAACGTCGAACCTGGCCCGCCGATCACTAGCCCCGTTCGACGAATCGATATTGTTGGAACGGCACAGCTCGGTCAGGACGGCTACTGGATAAGCCTTGATCAGGCTGCTGGTTGGGTTGAGACCTACTCCAGGGATGAGGACGCTTACGCACTCAAGCTAAAGGGAGACTCAATGGCTCCGGCAATCCGCAGCGGTTGGGTCGCTGTCTGCGAGCCCAATCACCGCCTAGTGCCAGGTGAGTATGTGATGGTCACCACCATTGATGGGCAGAGCATGGTTAAAGAACTCCTCTTCGAAAACGAAGAAGAAGTCAGCCTCATGTCGATCAACTCAGCTTACGGCGAACGACTTACCATAGCTCGGGCTGACATCGAGAAAATCCATTATGTAGGTGCAATTCTTGCCCCCAGTAAAGTGTTAGGCCGAATCTAGATTTGAGCCGTTCAATTTGACTTCAATGCCCCCACCCCCCCTAATAAAGCCCGCCAATTGCGGGTTTTTATCCGCTAAATGATTGTTTTTAATCATTAATCCTTAGCGCTTATGCAGCAAGCCATTCACTGTATATCCATACATAAAAGGAGCAGTGCTATGGCAAAACCACAAAACAAACTAACACCGCCAAACTCGTTTGAGCTTCTCGGACTCCGCGTCCAAAAAATAATCAGCTCCCCTTCCGCCCAAAAACGAAAAACGGCCGTCATCTGTAAAACCTCAGATGAATGCCCAGAGGATTGGAAGCGACTCCTTGAGGACATAGCCGATACCGAGAACGTAACGTTGAGTCGAGAAAAAGACGACGCCGTACGCGTCTCCTGGAGCCTCCCGGCCAATATCTGATCGCCAAAAAACTCGCGCAATGCGGGTTTTTTTATATCCATCGGAATATTTATCTCCTGGGGAGTTGACTTAAATAACTCCTAGGGAGATATTTAAGTCGTCGCCACAGAACAGCCCGGCGATACGGGATCTCCCGCCGCTCTTTAACAGTCAGCGCAACAAACAACAGAACGCATTGCCTCTACCAGCGACCGGCGTTCAGACAGGCCCGAAAGCCTGCCAACGACAGGAACAACCTGGACGGCTGTTCGATGGTGAAACGCCAGAACCGTGTGAATGACCCGGCAAGCAATGCGCCCCGCCTCTCCGGCGGCAATAGGACGGACAGCATCACTGAGCAGCCTTCTCTCGAGGGCTGCTTGGGATGACAACCGACAGGTAATGTCCCATGAAGCACGAAGCAGCAATCGCCCAGCTCGAAATCCACGCCTCCCAACTGCGAGAACAACGCAGCAATCCAGGAGAGCGAAGGTGAGTACGAAAGCGCCGCAAACAACCGCTTGAACGCCGCCGAGTACCGGCTGGCAATCGACGCTCTCCAGGCTGAATAAGCATCACTGCTGCACCTTGGCGACAGGGTGCAGCGGGATGTAACCCAACCCAGAGGAATCACCATGTTCGGAATGAAAAAGATCTTCGGTAAGCAAGTCGGCAACGCCCAGGCCGAAATGAAGAAAGTCGTTAACCGCGATTTGATGCAGGCCATTGTCGGTGGCGGCTTATTGGTCGCCGCGGCTGATGGTGAGATTGAAGCCAGTGAGGTTTCCAAGCTGGACGAGCTGATTCGCTCCAACCCCAATTTGACGCACTTCGGCAGCGAGATCTCCGAAACCATCAATCGCTTCATCGGGCAGTTGAACGCCAATTTCCAGGTAGGTCGGCTGGCAATCAAGCGCGAACTGGCCGACATCAAAAACGTTCCGGCCGACGCGGAGGAAGCCTTTGTAAACATTCTTGCAGTAGCCCAGGCTGACGGAGAGATCAAGGCCGCAGAGATGGTGGTGCTGAAGGAGATCGGCATGCACTTCGGTCTTCGCCTGGCTGACTACGGTATCGAGGCGTGAAGTACGCGACAAAAGTTCTGCTGATCCTGCTCGTACTGATCGTGGGCTGAATGCTGCTGAGCAGTCTGGCCTCACGTGCCACTTGCTCCAGCTACAGCTTCCAGACTGACCGAGAGACCCGCTACGCCGCCTTTGTCGGCTGCACGGTCAAGGTTGACGGCGCGTGGTTGCCGCGCAATGCAATGACGTTTCACTGATGTCGCTTCTTGCAAGGCGGTATTGGGAAACCAACTAACGCAAGGAAATGGACAATGCTGATTTTGACTCGTAAAGAAGGCGAAAGCATCAACATAGGTAATGACATCACGATCACTGTGCTGGGTGTGAGTGGCAAACAGGTACGCATCGGAACGAGCGCGCCCAAGGATGTCCCGGTACATCGAGATGAGATTTCCCAGCGGATTCAGGCGGCCTTGGCGAAGTCCCAGTAAAGAATCAACCAGCGCAAAAACGACAGCCTGTCGCTAACTGCCCGATCACCTGGTCCTCCCCAGCACCAGGCCGCATCGGGAATCATCTTTACGTGAATCAGGCCTAGATCGGCGCCCGTCAGCGCCAACAGCGGTAAAGAAAAATGGCAAGTGTTTACCGGAGCTTTCGGGAGTCACCCGGTAACAGCAACGCAAGACCGAAAGATGATTCACCGATGCGGACGAAACTCCGGCTTATACCGGCCACCTGCATTCCCTAACTCACATCGCAAGGAGGATTGGCAGCCATGTAATGGATCCCCAAGCCCGCCCAATGGCGGCACCAGCGCTCACATAGGGAGGTCTGTGTGACGCACCATAAAAGCCCGGGAATACTCGGGCTTTTTTTCGCCTGCCTTTATCCCTCAGCACTCCCCTCCGCGCCCACTGGCAACCCGCATACGACCAGAGTGCTGACGAATAACCGTAACCCACATGAAGGAATCGTGATGAACCAGACAATTCGCCAAAAACAAGCGGTCCTGCAGGTGTTGCATGATCGTCTCTCAATGCCCACCGCGGAGATGTACCAAAAGATCGGGCGCGAAGAGTCAGTTTGTGCGCTGCGCTTCAAAGTTGTGCCGATCGGCAGCAACACCTTCGAGGTTGTCGAGCGCTCAACCGGGGCAAGCAAGGGTGAGCGGTTCGGTCACGACAATGCCTGTCAGCTCGCCCAGCAACTCGAGAACAACGCTGACTTCTTCGCTGCCAAGCGCACGGCAGCGAAGACCTTTGCCCGAGCGCTGCTGCGCTGGACTGTCGGCGCCGCGCTGATACTGACCCTGTTCGCCTACTACGGTGCCGGTCATTGAAGCGGATCAACAAGCTGACCAGCGCGCGGCGCCGGACAGCCTGGCTGGACATTCCGGCAAGCGGAATCGAAGAGGAAGGTCATACTTCTGCAATCAGTTTGTTGCTTGGTTTCTTGAGCATTTTAACCTCATTAAACCAGCCATATGCCGGGTCATCAACCAATAGACCACGTCAACGAATCACGCCAGCCGGCGAGGTCCCCCTATGTATGCACAAACGACAAGTCAAAGCAGCATAACCCCTTCCCCACCTTCTGCCACCACGCGCGGCATGGAGCATCGAACTTGGTCAAGTACAAGACCATAGAGCAGTTCTCTAGGGAGTCGGGCTACACACCCGATGCCATCAGAACCAAAATCCGTGACGGCAAATGGCCAAAGCATTTTGTTTGGCGGAAAGCGCCAGACGGAAGAAATTTAATAGACGTAGAAGGGTATTACACATGGGTCGAGATGGGGGAGGCGTCCGCGCCGCATCTGCAAGTAGTATCGAGATCACGTTCCAATACCAGGGTGTCAGGTGCCGCGAGCGCATCGCACTCAAGCCCACCACCTCTAACCTGAAAAGGGCTGAGCAACACAAAGCTGCTATCGAGTATTCGATTGCGAACGGTACTTTCGATTACGCCGCAACGTTCCCAGATTCGAAGCGCGCTTTCACGTTCAAGTGCTCCGATGCCAGCCAGACTATTGGGAGTTACCTATCGGAATGGCTGGAAAGGAAAACTCCGACGCTCAAATCAAGCACCGTCGCCTTCTATGAAACTACCATCCGCGCAACTCTCAAGCCAATGTTCGGCGACCTACCTCTAAGTGAATTATCCAAAAAGATCATCCGAGAAAAGATGTCGGCCTATCAGGTGTCCAACAAAACTCTCACGAACGTACAGAGCTGCCTGCGCTCTGCACTCAATGACGCCGTTGAGGATGAACTATTGGAGAGCAACCCGCTCTCCGGGTGGGCGTATAAGAACCGCGAACAGCCCAAGGAGGAGGATGAAGTCGATCCCTTCACTCGCGAAGAGCAACTGGCGATATTGGCAGCAGCCAGGGGCGAAACGTGGCCACAACTACAGTTCTCTTTCTGGACGGGTCTCCGACCTAGTGAGCTGGTCGCTTTGGAATGGGGGGATATCGATTGGATCGCGGGGGAGATAAGGATCGTCAGGGCCAAGACGCGGGCTGCAAAAGAGCCTGAGTCGACCAAGACGTTAGCTGGGAGGCGCACCGTGAAGTTGCTGGCTCCGGCGCGAGAAGCGTTGATGAAACAGAAGGAGTTGACTTTCCTCGCTGGCGGTAAGGTGTTTCTCAACACAATTACCGGGGAGCCCTGGAAGCATGCCGGATACATCTACCGGGTAATCTGGATGCCAGCCATGAAGAAGTCAGGTGTTAGGTGGCGGCGACCCTATCAGAGTCGCCACACCTATGCCTCGATGATGCTTTCTGCGGGCGAGAATCCAATGTGGGTAGCCAAGCAACTCGGCCACAAAGACTGGACCATGATCGCCAAAGTTTATGGTCGCTGGATGCCCTCCGCGGATGTAGGAGCCGGAGGGCGAGCCGAGGCACTTTTTGCCGGTAATGCCAGCATTATGACAACATCTCCTCTAGACGCCGCGAGTTAACTCGAAACGGTCCAGGTTCATCACCTTGGTCCACGCCGCCACAAAGTCCCTGACGAAGGTCTGCTCGGCATCGCTGCTGGCATAGAACTCGGCCAGGGCGCGCAGTTGCGCATTGGAACCAAAGACCAGGTCAACCCGGGTGCCGCTCCATTTCACTGCACCGCTGTTGCGATCGCGCGCCTCGAAGGTTTCGGCGGAGTCGGAGGTCGGTGTCCATTCCACGCCCATGTCCAGCAGGTTGCGGAAGAAGTCGTTGGTCAGCGCACCGGGACGCTGGGTGAAGACGCCATGGGCGGTTTGCCCGACGTTGGTCTCGAGTACCCGCAGGCCGCCGATCAGCACGGTCATTTGCGGGGCGGTCAAGGTCAGCAGTTGCGCCTTGTCGATCAGCAGCGACTCGGCCGAGACCCGGTAGCGACCCTTGAGGTAGTTCCGGAAACCATCGGCGATGGGTTCGAGAAAGCCGAACGATTCGACGTCGGTCTGTTCCTGGCTGGCGTCCATGCGCCCCGGGGTGAAAGCCACTGTCACGCTATGACCGGCGTTTTTCGCCGCCTGTTCAACGCCGGCACTGCCACCAAGCACGATCAGGTCGGCCAGGGAAATTTTCTTGCCACCGGCCTGGCTGTTGTTGAACTCACGCTGGATACCTTCCAGTTTGCCCAGCACGTTGGCCAACTGCTCAGGCTGGTTGGCTTGCCAGAATTTCTGCGGCGCCAGGCGCAGGCGTCCACCGTTGGCGCCGCCGCGTTTGTCCGAGCCACGGAAGGTCGAAGCCGCCGCCCAGGCTGTCGACACCAGTTGCCCGACGCTCAGGCCCGAGGCGAGGATCTTGCCTTTGAGCCCGGCGATGTCCTGGTCATCGACCAGAGCGTGGTCAAGCGCCGGGATCGGGTCTTGCCACAGCAGTTCTTCGCTGGGCATTTCCGGACCGAGATAGCGTGACAGCGGGCCCATGTCGCGGTGAATGAGCTTGAACCAGGCGCGGGCGAAGGCGTCGGCCAACTGCTCGGGGTTTTCCAGGAAACGTCGGGAGATTTTTTCGTAGATCGGGTCGAAGCGCAGGGCCAGGTCCGAGGTCAGCATGGTCGGATTGCGCCGTTTCGACGGGTCATGGGCGTCGGGAATGATACCGGCGCCGGCGCCGTCTTTCGCCGTCCACTGGTTGGCGCCCGCAGGACTCTTGCTCGGTTCCCACTCGAAGCCGAAGAGGTTTTCCAGATAGTTGTTGCTCCAGCGGGTGGGCGTGGTGGTCCAGGTCACTTCCAGGCCACTGGTGATGGTGTCGGCGCCCTTGCCGCTGCCGAAGGTGCTTTTCCAGCCCAGGCCCTGGGCCTCCAGGGGGGCCGCTTCCGGTTCGGCGCCAACATGGTCGGCGGGGCCGGCACCGTGGGTCTTGCCGAAGGCGTGGCCACCGGCGATCAGCGCCACGGTCTCTTCGTCATTCATGGCCATGCGCGCGAAGGTTTCGCGGATGTCCTTGGCCGATGCCAAAGGATCAGGATTGCCCTCGGGACCTTCCGGGTTGACGTAGATCAGGCCCATTTGCACCGCGGCCAGGGGGTTTTCCAGATTGCGTCCCTGGTCGGTGCGGCTTTCTTCCTCACCGTGCAGGGCGGGCTCGGCCACCAGCGTGCCGTCGCCGGGTGGCTGGGTAACTTGCTGATCCTTGCCATAACGGCTGTCACCGCCCAGCCATTTGTTTTCCGAACCCCAGTACACATCCTCGTCGGCTTCCCAGACATCGGCGCGACCACCGGAAAAGCCGAAGGTCTTGAAGCCCATGGACTCCAGCGCCACGTTGCCGGTCAGCACAATCAGGTCGGCCCAGGACAGGTTGCGTCCATACTTCTGCTTGATCGGCCACAGCAGCCGGCGCGCCTTGTCCAGGCTGACGTTGTCCGGCCAGCTGTTGAGCGGGGCGAAACGCTGCTGCCCCGAGCCCGCCCCGCCGCGCCCATCACCGGTACGGTAGGTGCCGGCGGCGTGCCAGGCCATGCGCACGAACAGCGGGCCGTAGTGGCCGAAATCCGCCGGCCACCAGTCCTGGGAGTCGGTCATCAGCGCCGTGAGGTCGCGCTTCACGGCATCGAAGTCGAGTTGCTTGAAGGCCTGGGCGTAATCGAAGCCCGGGTCCAGTGGATCGGATAGGGAGGAATGCTGGTGCAGGATGTTCAGATTCAGTTGATTCGGCCACCAGTCGCGGTTTTTCGTGCCACCGCCAGCGGCGTGATTGAACGGGCATTTCGATTCAGTTGCCATGTGTGAGCTACCTTTGATGGAGTTCATCCAGTTAGCCGGCCCGCTTTGTCAACGCCGATTCGGGAGGGCTATCGCCAACGCACGCATAAGGCTAGACCCCTGCCCTGTACACGGCAAATAGCCGAAGTATTGTTCGGCGATAGAGATAATCTCTTATCGGCAGTGCCCGCGTCGTGAGCATGATGAAGGCCTCGACCCCGTCAACGGGAGGGCTTGCCAGCATGAACCACTGCCCGCGTGCCACCGCCTGTCATGAAGCCGGGCATGCCCTGGCCTTCTGGTGGAATGCTCGACACATCGAGCGCATCAGCGTGCGCACTCGGGCGCAGGCGCGCAGCGGACCGATGGTCGATCTGCGCGGCAACCTGCACGCGGTCGAGGGCTTGATCGAGGCCGACTATTTTGTCCTGCGCCCGGCGGCGGAGGTGCCCGGAGTTGCCGAGTACCTGCCGTCGATGGTCGAGGCGATCGAGCGCGACCTTCTCAACTGTTTCGCCGGGCCGGTGGCCGAGGCGATCTATCGGCATGCCCGGACCGAGCGGCTGCTCAAAGGCAGCGGTCGTGGCGATCTGCGTCGGGCGCAGGAGCTGATTTGTCTGTTGCCACCGCGCAAGCTGCTCGATGCCGAGCGCCGCGCCATTGCCCGCGCCCATCGCCTGGTGCATCGCTATTGGTCGACGGTCATGGCCCTGGCGACAATGCTGCAGTTACAGGGCACGGTGGAAGGATCGCTGGTCAGCCGTGTGTTAGCGGACCTCAGTGGCGAGTCGGCGCAACCGCAAGCGCACGACCTGAGCAGCCTGGATCATCGTCAGCTGCGCCCCGGGCTTACGCCTGACTGGCCACCAGGCCCTGTTCCAGCGCGTTGGCAATGACCTCGCGCGCCGGGACATTGACCCAGGTATCAGCGTCGATATCACCCGCGGCTTCCAGCCAGTCACCGACCATCTGATAACCCAGCGAGTAACCCAGCCATTTGGGCTGGTCGCTGCCGCCAAAAAACCACGCATTGTGATCGTAGTAATTGGACTCCAGCGCCTTGAGCTCGGCCGGTGCGCGCAGCAGCTGCTCTCGGACGATGGCCTGCTCCCACGGCTCCGGCTCGCTACCCAGCAAGCGCCGGACAAACTGCCCGGCCAATCCCTCGCTGACCAGCGCTTCCCCCAGAGTCCAGCCATACCCCGGCCCGGCCATGCGCAGACAGTGATGGACTTCATGCACGATATGCCGATGCAGCGCACCGTCGCGCAGGCTCGCGGGGAAATTCGGGTTGTCCGGGTCAAGGGTCATGCTGAACATGCTGCTGCGATAGGCGCGCCCGACCAGGCCCATTTCCGGCAGGGTCTCGCCGGGCAAGTGCTGGATCAGGATATCCAGGCGCGGTGGCGGGAGCAGCCCGGCGATGCTCTGGTAGGCCGCGGCAAACTCACCGCTGACCTCGTGCCGAACGTCCGCCAGGCTGCCGCAGGCTTCAAGCCAGTGCAGGGTCCAGGCGTCCATGCCGACTTCGCTGGCGCCGTCGAGTGCAAGTGAAGCGGACGGCGGCAGGGTCTGGGTCATGGGTGTTACCTCCTTGTGGGTTCGAACGGGTTTTATAGCATGGGCCTCCTACAGGCACTATCAGCTGCGTCCTACAGCCCCCTGTGCAACCGCAATAGCTGCTGACAAAACACCGCTGACGTCGCCTTGTTGCCATTCCCCTGCTTGTTCATTCTCACCGCCCCTGCCTGTGTTTTGCCTCTTGCCAAACAGTATCCATATGGATACATTGAGGGCCTGTGACTTACGAAATCCAGCAAACCCGTACTTTCGCCCATTGGCACCACTCACTGCGTGATCTGCGCGCCCGGATCGCCATCGGCCGGCGCATAGACCGTGCCTATACCGGCAACCTGGGGGACGTGAAACCCGTGGGTGAAGGTGTTTCAGAAATGCGCGTCGATACGGGGGCTGGCTACCGGGTGTATTTCACCGTACGCAATCGCGTCGTCATCGTCCTGTTGGCCGGTGGCGACAAGTCCTCACAACAGGACGACATTCAACTGGCCAGAAAACTGGCAAGGGAGTTTTGAACATGAGCCAACTGCTGACGCCCTTTGACATGGCTGCATTGCTCGACAGCGACGAAGCCATCAGCGAATACCTGACCCAGGTACTGGCCGACGGCGACCATGAAGAATTCCTTCGCGCCGTGGGTTACGTCGCCAAGGCCCGTGGCATGACCCACGTCGCCAAGGCCTCGGGCATGGGCCGTGAAAGCCTGTACAAGGCCTTTGCGCCCGGCGCCAAGCCCCGTTTCCATACCGTGCTCAGGGTGATTCACGCGCTGGGTATCGATCTGTGTGCCCAGCCCGGGCATGCGTCCGACACACACGTCCTGGCATAAACGGGGACCCGCTTGGCAAAACCGCAAGCGGGCACTCCTTCATTCCAATCCTTCCTCCAGCAGCGCCCTTCTCACCGCCGGCCGTTGGTAGACCCGCGCATACCAGGCCTCCAGATGGCACAAGCCATCAAAGTGAATGTCGGCCTTGTACCAGGAGCGCAGCCATTGCGCCTGGCCCCAGCCAATCAGCGCAAACAGGTAGGCGTCGGCCACGCTGAAGTGCTCGCCCAGCAAGTACGGACGCTCCGCCAACTGTTGGTCAATCCAGGCAAAACGCTGGGCCAGCTTGGGTTTCACGGTGTCCACATACTTGCCCGCCAGACCGGCGTAAAGCAGCGGGATAAAGCCTTTGTGGATCTCCGACGTCAGAAAACTCAACCACTCCTGCAGGCGGTAACGCTCGAGCGTGCCCTGGGCCGGAACCAATCCGGCATCCGGACGCAAGTCCGCCAGGTACTGCACGATCACCGGACCTTCGCGAAAGCGCGTGCCTTCGTCCAGCTCGAGGATCGGCACATAACCCAGCGGATTGATCTCGTAATAGTCGCCCCCGCCTTCCACGCGGTGCTGGCGGTGATCGACCTTGAGCAAACTGACGTCCAGCCCCAGCTCATGAATGACGATATGGGGCGATAGCGAGCAACTGCCGGGAATGTAATAGAGCTTCATGACCCTCTCCTGAAATGTCCGAAACACTATTCTTGTGGATCAGGTATATAAACGGAAGAAGGCACTTTTTTATCATCTAGGTACATAAAATATACCTGCACCAAGGGGCGACGCGATGAAACACAACGTGACCGGTTGCTCGGTAGAAGAAGCCATGCGCCTGCTCGGAGGGCGCTGGCGCCTACTGCTGGTGTCGTACCTGCTGGACGGGCCCAAGCGTTTCAATGAACTGCGTCGGGATGTGCCGGGCATTTCCCAGCGAATGCTGACACTCGACCTGCGCGCCCTGGAGGAAGTCGGGCTGATCAAGCGCACGGTCTACCCGACGGTGCCGGTCAAGGTCGAGTACGAGCTGACCGAGGACGGCAATCGCATGCGTCCGGTGGTGGCTGTGATGCAGGAATTCGGCGTGTGGCTCAAGCAGACTGGTCGGGCGCGGATGCCAGAGGAATGAGGCTTACTGGCCCTGAAAGGTCTGCAGATAGGCCAGCAGATTATCGATTTTCTCCTCGTCGCTCAGCCCCCAGAAAATCATCCGGGTCCCGGGCACCACGGTCTTTGGCGCTTCGAGATAGGCCACCAGGGTCGGGCGGTCCCAGACCAGGTTGGCCGCTTTCATCGCGTCCGAATACTGGTAGTCGCCGGTGCTCGCAGAGTGACGGCCAATCACCCCGTTAAGCTGCGGGCCGAACGAGGCACGGGCCGCTTCGCCGATCTGGTGACAGCCGCTGCACATGCGCTTGAATACTTTTGCACCGGCTTCAATGTCACCCGCAACGGCGGGCAGGCTGAATAAAGCCAGGCTGAACATCCAGGCAAAGGTCAGGCGAGCGGTGTATTTCATCGGCAGTTTCCAAATCGAGGGCAAAGCGGGCGCCATTGGAACATGCAGCGCTTGATCCGCCCAGCCTCGGCCGAGATTTCACACACAACAGCCGGCCATCCTGTTGCCCAAGGAAGAACAATAGAATTTCGTATACCCTGTAAGCACCTCATTCTGAAGATTCGCCGCCGTGACCCTATCCAGACTCAACGCCCCCGACCTCGGCAACACGCCGTCGACCTCGGAGATCATCACCCGCCATTTGCGCGATGCCATCGTCGCCGGGCATTTCGCCGAAGATGAGCCGATTCGTCAGGATGACATCGCCCGCCAATTCAACGTCAGCAAGATCCCGGTGCGCGAGGCCCTCAAGCGCCTCGAGGCCGAGGGCCTGGTGATGTTCCAGCGCAATCGCGGGGCGATGGTCACGCGCATCTCCGATGCCGAACTGGCGCAGATGTTCGAAGTGCGCATGCTCCTCGAAGACAAGGTGCTGCGCCTGGCCATCCCGAACATGACCGAGGCCACCTTCGCTCGTGCCGAGGCGATCTGCCAGGAGTTCATCGGCGAAGACGACGTCGGCCGTTGGGCCGAACTCAACTGGGAGCTGCATGCCTGCCTTTATGAACCGGCGCAACGACCGTTCCTGGTGAGCCTGATCCGCTCGGTCAACGACAAACTGGAGCGCTACCTGCGCATGCAAATGAGCCTGTCCGCCGGCAAGGACCGCGCCGACCACGAGCACCGGGAAATCCTCGCCGCCTGCCGTGCGGGCGACGTCGACCTGGCGGTGAAGCTGCTCGACGAACACATTGCCGGCGTCTGCCAGACCCTGTTCGAGCACCTGCCCCACGCTCACTGACTGTGCTGATTTCGTCATCGACACCGGGTAAATCCATCAAGCCGTCACACCCCTCCCCGGGCCACTCTTTCGTTCACTTATCTGAACGGACGTGGCCCTCCCATGAAACGCATCACCGTGATCGATTCCCACACCGGCGGCGAACCCACCCGCCTGGTGACTGCCGGTTTTCCTGACCTGGGCAGCGGCAGCATGGCCGAGCGGCGCCAGCGCCTGGCCGAGCTCCACGATCAATGGCGCGCCGCCTGCGTGCTCGAACCCCGTGGCAGCGACGTGCTGGTCGGCGCCCTGCTCTGCGAACCGGTGGACCCGAGCGCCTGTGCCGGGGTGATTTTCTTCAACAACACCGGCTACCTCGGCATGTGCGGCCACGGCACCATCGGCCTGGTGGCGTCCCTGGCGCACCTGGGCAAGATCGGTCCCGGCGTACACAGCATCGAGACCCCGGTGGGCACAGTCCAGGCGACACTGCATGAGGACCATTCGGTGAGCGTGCGCAATGTCCCGTCCTATCGTTTTCGCAAGGCCGTCGAAGTGCAGGTCCCGGGCGTCGGCCTGGTGGTCGGCGACATCGCCTGGGGCGGCAACTGGTTTTTCCTGATTGCCGATCATGGCCTGCGGGTTGCCGGCGACAACCTCGACACCCTGACCGCCTACACCTACGCCGTGCAACAGGCGCTGGAAGTCCAGGGCCTGCGCGGCGAAGACGGCGGCTTGATCGACCATATCGAACTGTTCGCCGATGACGTGCAGGCCGACAGCCGCAACTTCGTCCTGTGCCCGGGCAAGGCCTACGACCGTTCCCCCTGCGGCACCGGCACCAGCGCCAAGCTGGCGTGCCTGGCCGCCGACGACAAGCTGCAACCCGGACAAATTTGGCGCCAGGCCAGCGTGATCGGCAGCGAGTTTGAAGGCTCCTATGAATGGCAAGGCGAACGCATCGTCCCGACCATTCGTGGCCGCGCGTTCATCAGTGCCGAAGCCAGCCTGATCATCGAACAGGACGATCCGTTCGCCTGGGGTATTCGCCCATGACCGAGGGCCTGGTGGCCGATGTCATCGTCATCGGTGCCGGCATCATCGGTGCCGCCTGCGCCCAGGCCCTCGCCCGCCGTGGCCTGCGGGTGCTGGTGCTCGACGCCGGTCTGCACGGCGCAACGGCGGCCGGCATGGGGCACCTGCTGGTGCTCGACGACAACCCGGCCGAACTGGCCCTCAGTCAATATTCCCTGCAGCGCTGGCGCGAGATGGCGCCGCAGCTGCCTGACGCCTGTGCCTACCGCAGCAACGGCACGCTGTGGCTGGCGGCCAACGCCGAAGAGATGGCCGTCGCCCACAGTAAATTCCTCAATTTGCAGGCCCAAGGCGTGGCCTGCGAACTGGTCACCGGCCATGCCCTGCGCCAGCGCGAGCCGGAATTGCGCGCAGGTCTGGAGGGCGGTTTGCTGATCAATGGCGACGGCATTCTCTATGCGCCCGCCACCGCCAATTGGATGCTCGACACACCAAACATCGAACAACGTCGGGCAAGGGTCAGCGAAGTCGAGGGCAACCGCGTGCGTCTTGATGACGGTCGCTGGCTGCGCGCCGAGGCCGTGGTCCTGGCCAATGGTATCCAGGCCACTGACTTGTGCCCGGAACTGCCGATCGAGCCGAAAAAAGGCCACCTGATGATCACCGACCGCTACCCCGGCCTGGTCCAGCACACCCTGGTGGAGCTCGGGTACGTCACCAGCGCCCACAACGCCAGCGGCCCCTCGACCGCGTGCAACATTCAGCCGCGGCCGACAGGGCAACTGTTCATCGGCGCCTCACGCCAGTTTGGTACCACCGACCCAGAGGTCGAAGGCTGGATGCTGGCGAAAATGCTCAAGCGCGCCGCCGAATACATGCCCGGCCTGGCCCAACTCAACGGCATTCGGGCCTGGACCGGCTTTCGTGCGGCCAGCCCCGACGGCCTGCCGCTGGTGGGTCAACATCCGCAACGCAATGGCCTGTGGCTGGCGGTCGGGCACGAAGGCCTGGGCGTGACCACCGCTCCCGGCACCGCCGACCTGCTGCTGGCGCAACTGTTCAACGAACCTGCGCCGCTGCCCGCCGAGGCCTATTTACCGCAACGATTTCTTGGGGAGCCGCTGTATGCCTGAACTGACCCTCGATGGCCGCGTCCTGCGCGTCGACGCCGGCACCAGCGTCGCCGCCGCCCTTGCCTTGGGCGGCGATGGCTGCAGCCGCACCTCGGTCAGCGGCCAGCGCCGCGCACCGCTGTGCGGCATGGGCATCTGCCAGGAATGCCGGGTGACCATCGACGGCCGCCGACGCCTGGCCTGCCAGACCTTGTGCCAAGACGGCATGCACGTGGAGACCCGGCCATGATCGAGTACGCCGACCTGCTGATCATCGGTGCCGGCCCCGCTGGCCTCGCCGCCGCACTCGCCGCCGCCCCCAGTGGCGCGCGCATTGTGCTGCTCGACGACAACCCGCTGCCCGGCGGCCAGATCTGGCGCGACGGCCCCCAGGCCAGCCTGCCCACTCAGGCGCGGCGTCTGCGCCAGCGGGTCGCGGCATGCAGCAATATCCGCCATCACGCCCAGACCCGAGTCATCGCCTGCGTCGCGCCCAAACAGCTGTTGCTGGAAAGCCCAGAGCAAGGTTGGCAGATCCGCTACGACAAACTGATCCTCTGCACCGGCGCCCGTGAACTGCTGCTGCCGTTTCCGGGCTGGACCTTGCCTGGCGTCACCGGCGCTGGCGGTTTGCAGGCGTTGATCAAAGGTGGCCTGCCGGTTCAGGGCGAGCGCGTGGTGATCGCCGGCAGCGGGCCGCTGTTGCTCGCCAGTGCCGCCACCGCAAAAAAACACGGTGCGCAAATCCTGCGCATCGCCGAACAAGCCTCCCGTGGCGCGGTGGCCGGCTTCGCTGCGCAACTGCCGCGCTGGCCGGGCAAATGGTTGCAGTCGCTGAGCCTGTTCGACCCGCACTACCGCACTGGCAGCCACGTGCTGGCCGCGTTGGGCAGCGATCGTCTCGAAGGTGTACGCCTGCAACAACACGGCAAGATCGTCGAGCTGGAATGCCAGCGCCTGGCCTGTGGTTTCGGCTTGATCCCCAATACCCAGTTGGGCCAGGCCCTGGGCTACGCGCTCAATGGTCAGGCGTTGGCGGTCGATGCCTGGCAGGCCAGCAGCCTTGCCGATCACTATGCCGCCGGCGAATGCACCGGATTCGGTGGCAGCGAACTGGCGCTGGTGGAAGGCGCGATCGCCGGGCACGCCGCTGTTGGCGATCAACAGGCTGCGCGCCAGCTGTGGCCACGACGGGCGCGCTGGCAAGGCTTTGCCAATACCCTGAACCATGCGTTCCGCTTGAATCCCCAACTCAAATCGCTGCCCGCTGCCGACACCCTGGTCTGCCGCTGCGAAGACGTGCCCTACGCCGCCCTCGCCGGCCAGCCGGACTGGCGCGCCGCCAAATTGGCCAGCCGCTGCGGCATGGGCGCCTGTCAGGGCCGGGTCTGTGGCGGCGCATTGCAGCATCTGTTTGGCTGGCAAGCTGGCGCGCCGCGCCCGCCCTTCAGTCCGGCACGCATCGAGACCCTGATGAGCCTCGACGACACTCCACCTGCCTGAATCCGCCCCGGGACTTTCGGCGACCGCTGCGAGTCACTATGATCCCGAGGTCGCCAACGGACCCTGAGCGCCATGTACCCCTCACTCAACAGCTTCCAGCCCTGCGACCTGCCGACCCTGCTCGGCAGCCTGCAGCCCATCGCGCCGCTGCTCGACACCCTGGCGGACGTGGTGTTTTTCATCAAGGACCTGGATGCGCGCTACGCCTTCGTCAACCAGACCCTGGCCCGCCGTTGCGGATTCAAGCAATGCGCCCAACTGCTTGGACTGACTGCCGAGCAGGTCTTTCCCGAACGCTTCGGCCCGCTCTACACCGCCCAGGATCGGCGGGTGCTGGACAGTGGTCGCGAGCTGGCCGACCAGCTTGAGTTGCACCTGTACTACGGCAATCAGCCGATCTGGTGCCTGACCCACAAGCTCGCCCTGCGCGATCAGCAGGGCCAGATCGTCGGCCTCGCCGGCATCTCCCGCGACTTGCAAACCCCGCAGTCGAGCCACCCGGCCTATCAAAAACTGGCAGCGGTCGACGCCCATATCCGTAGCCATTTCGCCCGGCCCATCAGCCTTGCCGAACTGACCGCCATCGCCGGTTTTTCCGTGGCGCAACTGGAGCGTCATTGCAAACGGGTGTTCCAGCTCACTCCCCGGCAGATGATTCACAAGGCCCGGCTGGAAGAGGCCTCGCGCCTGCTGCTCGACAGCGACCTGCCGATCACCGAGATCGCCCTGCGCTGTGGTTACACCGACCACAGCGCCTTCAGCCGGCAGTTCCGCGCCCTGACCAGCCTGTCGCCGAGCCAGTATCGCGACAACCCACGCTGACCTGCCCAATCGGGTGTTCCTTTAAGGGGCACCCACCACACCCTTGCTCCCATATGTAACACCCCGCCCGTCACTCCCACGCACATCGGTCGCAATCTGCATCGACGTAGGACGTCTACGGCAAGGCCTGAAAGAAAAATCCAACTATCGACTGGAAACGGGCACGCTGCTTGCTATCGTTAATATCGTATACGAAATCCCCAATACGATATCCAACAGCATCTTCACCACCACGAGGCCTCTATGAAAAACCCAGCATTTGCCGTAGCCCTCAGCGCTGTTCTCGCTTCCTCCTTTGTCGCCACCGCCCAGGCCGACAAACTCGACGACATTATTGGTTCCGGCAAACTGCGCTGCGCCGTGACCCTTGACTTCCCACCCATGGGTTTCCGCGATGAAGGCAACAACCCGGCAGGCTTCGACGTCGACTACTGCCGTGACCTGGCGAAAATCCTCGGGGTCGAGGCCGAAGTGGTGGAAACGCCGTTCCCTGACCGTATTCCGGCGCTGGTCTCCGGGCGTGCCGACGTGATTGTCGCCTCCACCTCCGACACTCTGGAACGGGCCAAGACCGTCGGCCTGACCGTGCCCTACTTCGCCTTCCAGATGGTCGTGCTGACCCGCGACAACACCGGCATCAACAGCTTCGACGACATCAAGGGCAAGCCGGTCGGCAACACCAGCGGCACCTATGAAGCGATTGCCCTGGAGAAAGACGTGAAGAACTGGGGCAGCGGCAGTTTCCGCGCCTACCAGTCGCAGAACGACACCCTGCTGGCCGTCGCCCAGGGCCATATCGACGCCACCGTGGTGACCAATACCGTGGCCGCCGCCACCATCAAGTCGGGCAAATACAAGAACCTGAAAATTGCCGGCAATGCGCCGTACGTCATCGACTACGTGTCGCTGGGGGCCAAGCGTAACGAGTACGGCCTGCTGAACTACCTCAACCTGTTCGTCAACCAGCAGGTGCGCACCGGGCGCTACAAGGAACTGTTCGTGAAGTGGGTCGGCACTGATATCCCGCCAACCAACCTGACCGTGCCACAGGTCTACTACTGAGGTGCCTGGCATGCCTGGGTCCACTGCGTTGACCGGGCGTAGCCTGGTCGCGGGCGCCGCGCAAGGCGCCCTGCTGTTCGCCGATGTCGGCTTGAGTTTCTGGGGCGGGGTCGACCCGTACAGCGGTGAGGTCATCGACCGTCACCACCCCTTGAGCGGCGAACAGTTGGCCGGACGGGTGCTGGCCATTCCCAGCGGCCGCGGCTCCTGCACCGGCAGCAGCGTGATGATGGAACTGATCAGCAACGGCCACGCCCCGGCAGCGCTGGTGCTGGCCGAGCCGGATGAGATCCTGACCCTGGGTGTGCTGGTCGCGCAGACCATTTTCCAGCGTTCCCTGCCGGTGCTGTGCATCGGCAGGGAGGCCTTCGCCGCCTTGCGCGGCAAGGCCTTTGCGCGGGTCGATGGCGCATCCCTGAACCTGTTCGAACAACGTCCCGACGACGGCTGGCAAGCACCCGCCGAGGCGTCGGCCAATACTGAACCCGCCGGCTCGATCAGCCTCTCCACAGAGGACCGGGCCCTGCTCGACGGCCAGCACGGCAAGGCTGCGCAAGTGGCGATGCAGATCGTCCTGCGCATGGCCCAACTTCAGGGCGCACCGAGCCTGGTGGATGTCACCCAGGCGCACATCGATGGCTGCATCTATACCGGCCCCGCGAGCCTGCGCTTCGCCGAACAACTGGTGCAATGGGGTGCCCAGGTACGGGTGCCGACCACCCTCAACTCAATCTCCGTCGACCAACGTCGCTGGCGTGAGCTGGGCATTGATCCGGCACTCGGCGAACCGGCCAGTGCCCTGGGCGATGCCTACATGGCGATGGGCGCGCAACTGAGCTTCACTTGCGCGCCCTACCTGCTCGACAGCGCGCCCAAGGCCGGCGAGCAGATCGTCTGGGCCGAATCCAATGCGGTGGTCTACGCCAACAGCGTGCTCGGCGCGCGTACCCTGAAATACCCGGACTACCTGGACATCTGCATCGCCCTCACCGGCCGTGCGCCGCTGATTGGTTGTCACCTCGATGCACAACGCAAGGCCCAGGTGCAGATCGAACTGCCCGACCTCGAGCAGCTCGACGACGCGTTCTATCCATTGCTCGGTTACCACATCGGCAGCCTCACCGGCAGCCGCATTCCACTGGTGCTCGGCCTGCAACGCCACGCCCCAAGCCTGGATGACCTCAAGGCTTTCGGTGCGGCCTTCGCCACCACCTCGGCGGCGCCGCTGTTTCATATCGCCGGGGTTACGCCGGAGGCCATCGACCCGGCGCAGGTGCTGCAACCCGGTGTCGAGATAGAGGTGCAAACCATCAGCCTGCTGGACTTGCTCGGCAGTTGGCGCGAACTCAACAGCGCCCGCGAGCCGAAGGTGGACGTGGTGTCGCTGGGCAACCCGCACTTTTCGCTCACCGAATTCGCGCAGTTGGCGCGCCTGTGCTCCGGCCGGCGGATTCATCCGCAGGTGGTGCTGGCAATCACCTGTGGTCGCGCGGTGCTGGAACAGGCGCAGGCGGCCGGGTACATCGCGCCGATCGAAGCCTTTGGCGCGACCTTGGTCACCGACACCTGCTGGTGCATGCTCGGCGAACCGGTGATTCCGCCTGCCGCTACAACCCTGATGACCAACTCGGGCAAGTACGCCCACTACGCACCCGGCCTGGTCGGGCGCCAGGTGCACTTCGCCAGTCTTGCCGAATGCGTCGACGCCGCCTGCAGCGCCACGGCCAGCGGGCGTCTGCCGGCCTGGCTGCAACCCGCCACCCTGCTCGAGAACCCTGCGCATGTTTGATTACAGCTTCCAATGGCGCGCAGCCCTGCGCGCCCTGCCCGACATGCTGGCCGGCGCCCTGGTGACCTTCGAGACCGCCGCGCTGTCGATGATTTTCGGGGTGCTGATCGCCCTCGCCCTGACCGTCATGCGCGAAGCGCGCAACCCGTTCCTGCGGGGCGTGGCCAACGGCTGGGTGTCGATTGCGCGCAACACGCCGTCGTTGTTCCAGATCTACATCCTCTACTTCGGCCTCGGTTCACTGGGGCTGCACGTCAGTTCCTGGCTGGCGTTGCTGGCGGGGATCACCTTCAACAACGCCGGCTACCTCGCGGAGAACTTTCGCGGTGGTCTCAAGGCGGTGCCCGATACCCAGGTGCGCGCCGCCCGCTCCCTGGGCATGAGCGCCTTCCAGGCCTATCGCCTGATCATCGTCCCGCAACTGCTGCGGATCGTCTTCTACCCCCTGACTAACCAAATGGTCTGGGCGGTGCTGATGACCTCGCTGGGGGTGATCGTCGGCCTGAACAACGACCTCACCGGCGTGACCCAGGACTACAACGTCAAGACGTTCCGTACCTTCGAGTACTTCGCGATTGCCGCAGTGCTGTATTACCTGATTGCCAAGGCGATCGTCGCAGTAGCCCGGCTGATGGCCTGGCGGCTGTTCCGTTACTGAGGACGTGCCCATGTTTACCACCAGTTTTTCCTGGAATGACCTGCTGTTCATGCTCGACGGTGCCTGGGTCACCCTGCAATTGACGTTCTGGTCGATCATCCTCGGTACGCTCGCCGGCCTGCTCTTCGGCCTGCTGCGCGCCCTGCTGCCACGGGCCAGCCTGCCGCTGGCCTGGGTGCTCGACGTATTCCGCAGCGTGCCGTTGCTGATCCAGTTCGTGCTGTTCAACTCGTTCAAGAGCATCGTCGGCCTCAACATCAGCGCCTTCAGCGTCGGCTGCATCGTGCTCGGCGCCTACACCGCCGCGTACTTCACCGAGATCGTGCGCAGCGGCGTGCTCTCGGTGCCGTTCACCCTGCGCCGCGCCAGTCGCTCGCTGGGCCTGAGCTACCTGCAGGACCTGCGCTGGATCGTCCTGCCGATCGCCACCCGCGTGGCCTTCCCCGGGTGGTTGAACCTGGTGCTCAGCGTGATGAAAGACACCGCGCTGGTGATGTGGATCGGCATCGTCGAACTGCTGCGCGCTTCGCAAACCATCGTCACCCGCATCCAGGAGCCGTTACTGGTGCTGTGCATCGCGGGCCTTATCTACTACGTCATGAGCCTGGTGGTCGCTCGCCTGGGCGCTCGTCTGGAAAGAAGGTGGCAAGAAAATGATTGAGATCGACAACGTACACAAATCCTTCGGCGATCTGGAAGTGGTCAAGGGCGTCAGCCTGACGGTGAACAAGGGCGAGGTGGTGTCGATCATCGGCGGCTCCGGCTCCGGCAAATCCACCCTGCTGATGTGCATCAACGGCCTGGAGCCGATCCAGAAAGGCAGCATCCGCGTCGACGGCGTCGAGGTCCACGGCCACGGCACCGACCTCAACCGTCTGCGGCAGAAGATCGGCATCGTGTTCCAGCAGTGGAACGCCTTCCCGCACCTGACCGTGCTGGAAAACGTCATGCTCGCGCCGCGCAAGGTGCTGGGTAAAAGCAAGGCCGAGGCCGAGGCGCTGGCGGTGCAGCAACTGACCCACGTCGGCCTGGGCGACAAGCTCAAGACCTTCCCCGGCAAGCTTTCCGGCGGCCAGCAACAACGCATGGCCATCGCCCGCGCCCTGGCCATGTCGCCGGACTACATGCTGTTCGACGAAGCCACCTCGGCCCTCGATCCGCAACTGGTGGGCGAAGTGCTGGACACCATGCGCATGCTCGCCGAAGACGGCATGACCATGGTCCTGGTGACCCACGAAATCCGCTTCGCCCGGGACGTCTCCGACCGCGTGGCGTTCTTTCGCAATGGCCTGGTGCACGAGATCGGCTCGCCGGATCAGGTGATTGGCAATCCGATGCAGCCTGAAACTGCAGCGTTTCTCAAGTCGGTTAAGTAGCCGATGCCGCCATCGCGAGCAGGCTCGCTCCTACAGTGATTACGCTGCCCTGTAGGAGCGAGCCTGCTCGCGATGAGGCCCTGACAGACACCACAAGAACAAGGAGGAATCCATGCGCTCATCCAAGATCATCCACATCGTCAGCTGCCACGCCGAAGGCGAGGTCGGTGATGTCATCGTCGGCGGCGTCGCGCCCCCGCCCGGCGCCACCCTGTGGGAACAATCACGCTGGATCGCACAGGACGAAACCCTGCGCAACTTCGTCCTCAACGAACCGCGCGGCGGGGTGTTCCGCCACGTCAACCTGCTGGTGCCGGCCAAGGACCCACGGGCACAGATGGGCTGGATCATCATGGAGCCGGCGGACACCCCGCCCATGTCCGGCTCCAACTCGCTGTGCGTGGCCACCGTGTTGCTCGACAGCGGCATCCTGCCGATGACCGAGCCGCAAACCCGGCTGGTGCTGGAGGCGCCCGGCGGCCTGATCGAAGCGGTGGCCGATTGCCGCGACGGCAAGGTCGAGCGCGTGGAGATCAAGAACGTGCCGTCCTTCGCCGACCGCCTCGACGCCTGGATCGAGGTCGAGGGCCTGGGCTCATTGCAAGTCGACACCGCCTACGGTGGCGACAGCTTTGTGATCGCCGATGCGCAGACCCTGGGCTTCTCGATTCGCCCGGATGAAGCGGCGGACCTGGTAGCGACCGGACTGAAAATCACCCGCGCGGCCAATGAGCAACTGGGCTTCGTCCATCCGCTGAACCCCGGCTGGTCGCATATTTCGTTCTGCCAGATCGCCGCGCCCATCGTCCACGAAAACGGCGTAGCCACAGGCGCCAACGCGGTGGTGATCCAGCCGGGCAAGATCGACCGCTCGCCCACCGGCACCGGCTGCTCGGCGCGCATGGCGGTGTTACACGCCAAGGGCTTGATGGGGGTTGGCGAACGTTTTGTCGGGCGCTCAATCCTCGGCTCCGAGTTCCACTGCCGCATTGACTCGCTGACCGAAGTCGCCGGACGTCCGGCGATCTACCCGTGCATCAGCGGCCGCGCCTGGATCACTGGCACTCACCAATTGCTGCTCGATCCAAGCGATCCCTGGCCCCAGGGCTATCGCCTGTCGGACACCTGGCCCGGTGCCTGAGCGCAAGCGCTGACCAACGGCACCTGAAACCCCTGTTTATTTTGCAAAAAGCACTATCCCAACATTGTCATTTCAAATATCGTATACGAAATACAAAACACAAACCGGAGGCAACAATGAGCAAGCGCATTAACTGGAGCGGTGTATTCCCTGCGGTCACCACCCAATTCAACGATGACTTCTCGATCAACCTGGAAAAAACCCACCAAGTGATTTCCAACGTGATCCGTGACGGCGTCTCGGGCCTGGTGGTCTGCGGTTCGGTGGGGGAAAACACCTCGCTCACCGCTGAAGAAAAAATCGCCGTGACCGAAGTCGCGGTGGATGCTTCTCGCGGCCGGGTGCCGGTGATCTGCGGCGTCGCCGAGTTCACCAGCGTGCAGGCGGCAAAAGTCGCCAATGCAGTGCGCAAGGTCGGGGTCGACGGCGTCATGCTGATGCCCGCGCTGGTCTACGGCTCCAAGCCGTTCGAGACCGCCGAGCACTACCGCTACGTGGCAAAAAACGCCGACGTGCCGCTGATGGTCTACAACAACCCGCCGATCTACAAAAACGACGTCACCCCGGACATCCTGATTGCCCTCGCCGACTGCGACAACGTGGTGTGCTTCAAGGACTCCTCCGGCGACACCCGGCGTTTCATCGACATTCGCAATGAAGTCGGCGACCGTTTCGTGCTGTTCGCCGGCCTCGACGATGTGGTGCTGGAAAGCCTCGCGGTCGGCGCTGAAGGCTGGGTCTCGGGGATGTCCAACGTGTTCCCGAAAGAAGGCGAAACCATCTTCCGCCTGGCCAAGGCCGGCCGTTACGCCGAAGCCATGCCGATCTACGAATGGCTGATGCCGATCCTCCACCTCGATGCCCGTGCCGACCTGGTGCAGTGCATCAAGCTCTGTGAAGCCATTGCCGGTCGCGGCAGCGCGTTGACCCGTCCGCCACGCCTGGCCCTGCCGGAAGCCGACCGGGTGTTCGTCGAACAGATCATGGCCAAGGCCCTGGCCAACCGTCCGCAGTTGCCGGACGTCGGTCTCTGAGTGAGTGCCGGGCGGACCCTCGCAGGTCCGGCCCGGCTGCCTGTTTTTGCGCCCCTACAGGAAACGCCAGCATGCCCAACGCTCAACCCACCCATAGCGCAACCAGCCCCGCCGGACTCAAACGTGTCGTCGCCGCCGCCATGGCCGGCACCGTTGCCGAGTGGTACGAATTCTTCCTTTATGGCACCGCTTCGGCACTGGTCTTCGGCCAGTTGTTCTTCCGCCAGACCGACAACCCCATCGACGGCATCATCGCCGCCTTCGCCCTGTACGCCGTGGGCTTTCTCGCCCGGCCGCTGGGTGGCCTGGTGTTCGGTCACTACGGCGACAAATTCGGCCGCAAACGCCTGCTGCAACTGAGCCTGGTGGTGGTCGGCATCACCACCTTCCTGATGGGCTGTTTGCCCGGCTTCGACCAGATCGGCTACGCCGCGCCGGTGTTGCTGGTGCTGCTGCGACTGATCCAGGGCTTCGCCTTTGGCGGCGAATGGGGCGGCGCGATTTTGCTGGTGTCGGAACACTGTCCGGACAATCGTCGCGGCTTCTGGGCCAGTTGGCCGCAAGCCGGGGTCCCGGCCGGTAACCTGGTGGCGACCGTGGCGCTGCTGCTGTTGTCGTCGAATCTGTCGCAAGAGGATTTTCTCGCCTGGGGCTGGCGCGTGGCGTTCTGGTTCTCGGCGGTGGTGGTGCTGATCGGCTACTGGATCCGCACCAGCGTCGATGACGCGCCGATCTTCAAGGAAGCCCAGGCGCGTCAGGCACAGACCAAGCAACAGCAGTTGGGCGTGGTTGAAGTGTTGCGTCATCACTGGCGCGCGGTGCTGGTGGGGATCGGTGCGCGGTTCGCCGAAAACATCCTCTACTACACCGTGGTCACCTTCTCGATCACCTACCTCAAGCTGGTGGTGCACAAGGACACCTCGGAAATCCTGCTGCTGATGTTCGGTGCGCACCTGCTGCACTTCTTCCTGATTCCGCTGATGGGCTATCTGTCGGATCTGGTGGGACGCAAGCCGGTGTACCTGGTCGGCGCCGTGCTCACTGCGTTCTGGGGTTTTGTCGGCTTCCCGATGATGGACACCGGCAACAACTGGCTGATCATGGCGGCCATTACCCTCGGCCTGGCCATCGAATCGATGACCTATGCGCCCTACTCGGCGCTGATGGCCGAGATGTTCCCGACCCACGTGCGCTACACCGCCTTGTCTCTGTGCTACCAGGTCGCGCCGATCTTCGCCGGTTCGCTGGCACCGCTGATCGCCATCACCCTGCTGAACAAGTACCACAGCTCCACACCCATCGCCTGGTACCTGGTGGGCGCCGCGCTGATCTCCATCGTCGCCGTCGGCCTGACCCGCGAGACCCGCGGCAAGTCGCTGCATCAGGTGGACGCCGAGGCGGCGGCGCGGATAGCGGCGCTGGAGCCTGCGAACGGCAGTACTCGTCGGGCTGATTCGTTGGCCTGAACCCGTTTCAGCCCCTTCACCACCCCCTGTGGGAGCGGACTTGCTCCGGGCGGCGTTCCGACGATGGCCTCACCTCGGTATCCCAGCGAAATCGAGTCGCCTGAATCGCGGGCAAGCCCGCTCCCACAAAGGGGGTGATTGCATGACATCCCCCTTTGCAATCGGAGTTCCCCCATGCCCGACATCCTCGGCCACAACTACATCGGCGGCACCCGCAGTGCCGCCGGCACCCTCACCCTGCACAGCCACGACGCCCACACCGGTGAAGCGCTGCCCTACGCGTTCATCCAGGCCAACGCCGCCGAGGTCGATGCCGCCGCCCAGGCTGCCGCCGCTGCCTACCCGGCCTTTCGCAATCTACCGGCCAGCCGCCGCGCCGATTTCCTCGACGCCATCGCCACCCAACTCGACGCACTGGGTGATGATTTCGTGGCCCTGGTCACCCGCGAAACCGCACTGCCCAACGCCCGCATCCAGGGCGAACGTGGGCGCACCAGCGGCCAGATGCGTCTGTTCGCTCAGGTCCTGCGCCGTGGCGATTTCTACGGCGCGCGCATCGACCGTGCCCTGCCCGAGCGCCAGCCGCTGCCACGGGTCGACCTGCGCCAATACCGAATTGGCGTTGGCCCGGTCGCGGTATTTGGTGCGAGCAACTTCCCCCTGGCCTTCTCCACTGCCGGTGGCGATACCGCCGCTGCGCTGGCCGCCGGCTGCCCGGTGGTGTTCAAGGCCCACAGCGGCCACATGGCGACCGCCGAGCAAGTGGCCGATGCAATCATTCGTGCCGCCGAACAGACCGGAATGCCCAAGGGCGTGTTCAACATGATCTACGGTGCCGGCGTCGGCGAGCAGTTGGTCAAGCACCCGGCAATCCAGGCCGTGGGTTTCACCGGATCGCTCAAGGGCGGTCGTGCCCTGTGCGACATGGCAGCCGCCCGGCCGCAGCCGATCCCGGTGTTTGCCGAGATGAGCAGCATCAACCCTGTGCTGCTGTTGCCTGAAGCCCTGCAGGTGCGCGGCGAGAAAATCGCCAGTGAACTGACGGCTTCGGTAGTGCAAGGCTGCGGACAGTTCTGCACCAACCCGGGTCTGGTGATCGGTCTTCGCAGCGGAGAGTTCAGCGGATTCATCGAGCAACTCAGCGCGCGGATGGCCGAGCAACCGGCGCAAACCATGCTCAATGCCGGCACCCTCGCCAGTTATGCCAAAGGCGTCCAGGCGTTGCACTCGCATCCGCAGATCAAACACCTGGCCGGGTTTGCACAGCAAGGTAATCAGGCGCAGCCCCAGCTGTTCCAGGCCGATGTGAGCGTGTTGCTCAAGGGCGATCCACTGTTGCAGGAAGAAGTCTTCGGCCCGACCACGGTGCTGGTGGAAGTCGCCGATCAGGCCGAATTGCTGCAAGCGCTACAGGGGTTGCACGGGCAACTGACGGCGACTTTGATTGCTGAACCAGGCGACCTCAAGGTCTTTGCGATGCTGCTGCCGCTGCTGGAGCAGAAGGTCGGGCGGATCCTGTTCAACGGATATCCGACCGGCGTTGAAGTGTGCGACGCCATGGTCCACGGCGGCCCTTACCCGGCTACCTCGGATGCCCGTGGCACTTCGGTCGGGACCCTGGCGATCGATCGGTTCCTGCGTCCGGTGTGCTACCAGAACTGCGCGGATGAATTGCTGCCTGAAGCGCTGCAGAATGCCAATCCATTGGGGATTGAGCGGTTGGTGGATGGGCGCAGGGAGCTTGGACCTATGCACCTCTAACGGCCACCCAATGGGCATGGGTTGGATTTATGTGCGACACGGCTCCTGTAGGAGCCGGCTTGCCGGCGAAGGCCGCGGCATAGCCGACATCATCGGTGACTGACACACCCTCTTCGCTGGCAAGCCAGCTCCTACAGTGGTGTTGTGTCGAACACAAATGCTGTGGTGCTTGCACAATCTCTGTAGGAGCCGGCTTGCCGGCGAAGGCGGTGATTCTGATACACCGCGTCGTTTGGTTCGCTGGCAAGCCAGCTCCTACAGAGGTCATCGACCATCCGCTGTATCGCACCCCAACATCGCCTTCAAATCGTTATAAAGCGCCTCTGGAATCTGCACCCCCTCGGCCAAACTGCGCGCCCGCGCCTGGTAACGCCTTTGCGACGGCAAACGCGCGCCCTGCCCTTCAATACCCTCGAACAACACCTCAGCCCGGGCCAGATGCTGTTCCGTGGCATCCCCCAGAAAGCGCCGTGGATCCAGGGCAATAATCAGTTCGCCATGGTACGGCGACGATTTGCTGCCGGCGTCATAGGCCAGCGACTCGGCGCTGGTCAGGTCGCCGATCAACGGCCCGGCGATCAGTTCGACCATGGCCGCCAAGGCCGAGCCCTTGTGCCCACCGAAGGTCAGCATCGCCCCAGTGTCGAGAACCACATTGGCGTCGGTGCTCGGCTGGCCCTGAGCGTCCACCCCCCAGCCCTCGGGAATCGCCTTGCCGGCACGCCGATGCAGTTCGATATCGCCACGGGCAATGGCGCTGGTGGCGAAGTCGAAGACAAACGGATCCTTGCCTACCCGCGGCCAACCAAAGGCAATCGGGTTGGTGCCGAACACCGGTTGGCTGCCGCCGGCGGGTGCGACCCAGGCGTGGCTCGGGTTGCAAGCCAGGGCCACCAGTCCCGCCGCCGTCAGTTGCTCGATCTCGACCCAGAGCGCGGAAAAATGTACGCAATGATTGATTGCCAAGGCCGCAATGCCGTTGGCCCGGGTCTTTTCCTCGAGCAGCGGCAAGCCGGCCTGGAACGCCAGCTGCGAGAATCCACCGCCGGCATCGACCCGCACAATCGACGGTGCCTGGTCGATCACCCGTGGCTCGGCATCGGCCGAGACCTTGCCGGCGCGCAGTGAATTGACGCAGCCAAGAATCCGGTACAAGCCATGGGAGGCACAGCCATCGCGCTCGCCGGCAATCACCGTGGCGGTCACCGCAGCGGCGTGGGCAGGATTAAAACCGTTGTGCAGCAGAATGGATTCGGCCAGCTCGCGAGCTTCAGCCAGGGACAGTCGGATCATAGTCAGCTCCTTGAACAGACCGTCCAGCCTCGCCCATTGCACCGTGCAAGGCTTGATCGGTTTAGCTCAAGGCGATGACGAATTCAGCACAGTCAACGGATCAGGTCGATCAACTGCTCGCGCTGCGCCCCGGTCAACATCGAGCCGAACCCGGCACCGGCATTTTCACTCATCGCCCGTGGTCGATGAGTCCCGGGAATCACGCAGGTCACCGCCGAATGGGACAGGACAAACTTCAACGCCAGTTGCGCCCAGGTCGTCACCTGCACTTGCCCGGCCCAGCCCGGCAGCGGCTTGCCCTTGAGCCGCGCCAACAGATCACCGCCGCCAAACGGCCGATTGCAGATCACCGCCACACCGCGCTCGCGGCACAGCGGTAACAGGCGTTTCTCGGCCGTCCGATCATCCACGGCATAGTTGATTTGCAGGAAATCCACGCGCTCGGCCTTGAGCAGCGCTTCGATCTCGTCGTAGGCCGATGCCGAGTAGTGACTGATGCCGATGTAGCGAATGCGCCCGGCAGCCTGCCATTCACGCAACGTCGGCAGGTGGCCTTGCCAGTCCAGCAGGTTATGGATTTGCATCAGGTCGATGCGTTCGGTTTGCAGGCGCTGGAAGGATTGCTCCATCTGCGCGATGCCCTGCTCACGGCCCCGAGTCCAGACCTTGGTGGCGAGGAATGCCGGCGAACGTGGCTCATGAATCGACAGCAACTCACCACTGGTCTGTTCGGCGTGACCGTACATCGGTGAGCTGTCGATCAGGGTGCCGCCCTTGGCAAATAGCGCTTCAAGCACCTCGGCCAAGGGTCGATAGGCGGGATCGGCCCGGGTGACATCAAACCCGCGATAAGTACCCAGACCGACGATAGGCAACGGCTCGCCGCTGCTGGGAATGGCGCGGGTCAGCATGGGCATGCCTCCTGGTCCGGTCGCTGAAGTGACGTGGCGGGCTGTTTCTCTCCCTTAAAGTAGTTGAATGTTGCAGCCGCTGACGAATATCAGCGGCTGCAATGGCCTGGCACTCACGCCTTGCTCAGCAAGACCCGGGTTACCCGCCGCTCTTCGACCTCGACCACCTTGAGGGTCCAGCCCTCCCAGGTCAGGGTGTCGCCAATCATCGGCAGGCGGTCCAGCAGGCTCATCACCAGCCCGGCCAGGGTCTGATAATCATCGGTGGCCTTGGCCTGGAAACCGGTGTGCTGGCGCACCTGATTGAGGTTCAGCGCACCGCTGACCAGGAAGCCGTCGTCCTGGGTGACGATGTTCGGGCCCTCGATTTCGCTGGCATCGGGCAGCTCGCCGGCGATCGATTCGAGGATGTCGGTCATGGTCAGGATGCCGATGAAGTCACCGAACTCGTTGACCACGAAGGCGATGTGCGTCGACTCCTTGCGCATCTGTTCCAGGGCGTTGAGGATCGAGAAGCTGTCCAGCAGGTTGATCGCCTTGCGGGCCATGGCCTCCAGGTCCGGCTGATTACCGGCCAGCAACTCTTTCAACAGTTCCTTCTTGTGCACGAAGCCCAGCGGCTCGTCGACGCGACCCTCGCGGATCAGCGGCAAGCGCGAGTACGACGAGTGCATCAGCGTGGTGCGGATGTCCTCGGCGCTGTCGCCCAGGTCAATGTGATCGACCTCGGCACGCGGAGTCATGACACTGCGGATCGGTCGTTCGGCCAACTGCAGCACGCCGCTGATCATGATCCGCTCGCGACGGTCGAAGACCTGCGCCGGCTCATCACCCTCGAGCATGTCGGCGATTTCCTCGCCCACTTCATCGGCGTTGATGCTGCGCCCACCCATCAGGCGCAACACCGCATGGGCGGTACGCTCACGCATCGGCCGATGGCCCTGCAGGCTTTTCTTGCGACGCGAACGGGCCAATTGGTTGAACAGCTCGATCAGGATCGAGAAGCCAATGGCGGCGTACAGGTAGCCCTTGGGAATATGGAAACCCAGGCCCTCGGCCGTCAGGCTGAAACCGATCATCATCAGGAAGCCCAGACACAGCATGATCACGGTCGGGTGGCTGTTGACGAAACGGGTCAGCGGCTTGCTGGCGATGATCATCAGGCCGATGGAGAACACCACCGCAATCATCATCACCGACAGGTGCTCGACCATGCCCACCGCGGTAATCACCGCGTCCAGCGAGAACACTGCGTCGAGTACCACGATCTGCGCGACGATCGGCCAGAACATGGCGTAGGCGGCATTGCCCGACCGCACGGCGACGTGGCCTTCGAGGCGTTCGTGCAACTCCATGGTGGCCTTGAACAACAGGAACACACCACCGAACAGCATGATCAGGTCGCGACCCGAGAACACCTTGTCGAACACTTCGATCAACGGCTCGGTGAGGGTGACCATCCACGAAATACTCGCCAACAGGCCCAGGCGCATCAGCAGCGCCAGCGACAGGCCGATCACCCGGGCGCGGTCACGCTGATGGGGCGGCAACTTGTCGGCAAGAATGGCGATAAACACCAGGTTGTCGATACCGAGCACCAGCTCCAGCACGATCAGGGTCAACAGGCCAAGCCAGGCCGTGGGATCCGCAATCCATTCCATAGGGATTATTTGCTCTCTCGAATCAGGTTGAACGATTGACGCGCACGACACTGCGACGCTCTGCTACGGAAGGTAGGGGCGGTTTTCGTCTGGATAAAGGGTTGTGTGCGCAAAGCGGCGAATGAACGGCGCACGTTCAACGTGAGCGGTTCAAGCCTGAGGGCGATGACCGGGAAAAGCAGATTGAGCGGGTGAAACGCGGGACTGGGAGGCTCCAGGAGGGTGTTCATACGGACCTTTGGTTTATTTCGGCCCATGATCCTACAGTGCTATCAGTGTTTTCCGATAGCGGAGTTATTACAAGGTTTGACAGCCGGCCCCTCGACCAAGGCGCCGGCCAGGCGCTGGTTATACCGGGGAGATGGTGGCCAGCGCGCCGATCAGGACGGTCAACACCAGAAATCCACCGAGGAAAATCGACATCTTGAGCATGTGGCCTCCACACAATTGATCGCAGGTTGCCCGTGCAGTGTGAGGCTTTGACTGTGTTGAAAACAGCGGCAGCTGTGCTGAAAAAAAGCGGATCAGATGCGACCGGGGCGCAGGTCCGACGGCCGCCATCCGATCACCAGCGCCAGCACCATCAACCCCGCCGCCAGCGCAAACGTCCAATGCAACCCCGTGGCCAGCGTGATTGGCGCGGCGGTGATCAGCTCGCGGGTGCCGGTGCCCAGGGCAAAGACGCTGCCCATTATCGCCGTCCCGCTGATCAATCCCAGATTGCGCGACAGGCTGAGCAAGCCGGCCACCACGCCGCGTTGCTGCGCATCTATCGCGCCCATGATCCGGCTGTTGTTGGCGGCCTGGAACAGTGCGTAGCTGGCGGTAAGCAGCAGGATCGGCGCGAGGTAGCCGATGATCCCGACCTCCAGCGGCAGCAAGGCCAGCAAGGTTGAAGCGCAGGCCATGCCAAGCAAGCCGGCGCGGGTCATGGCGGGGGCACCACGGCGATCCACCAGGCGTCCCGCCGGCACCCCGCACAGTGCAGCGACGCAGGGCCCCGCCGACAACGCCAGGCCGACCGCCAGCGGACTGAGTCCCAGGCCTTGGCTGAGGTAGAACGGTCCGACCACCAGGGTCGACATGATCACAGTCGACACCAATAGCGTCATGCCAAGACCGGCACTGAGTTGGCCGCTGCGCAGCAGTTGCAGGCGAATCAACGGCGCCTGGGCCTGCGCCTGGCGCCAGATAAACAGGACCGCCGCCACTGCCGCTGGCATTAGCAGGGCACCCTGCCCCCAGGTCATGGCCAGCGCGAAACAGCCCAGAGTCAGCGCCAGCAGCAAGGTTCCGGGCAGGTCAAAGCCCGCCGAAGTTCGCGGCCCATCGACCGGCAGGTAGCGCCACACCAGCAGAGCATTCAACAGCCCCAGCGGCAGGTTGATCAGGAAAATCGCCTGCCAGCCCACAGTGGCGATCAACACCCCGCCCAAAGATGGCCCCAGCGTCGTGCCCAGCGCCGACATCGACCCCAGCAGGCCCATGGCACGGCCGCGCCGGGCTTCGGGCACCGCATCGCCGACCAGCGCCATGCCCAGCGCCAGCATGATCGCCGCGCCCAGCCCCTGGATCGCCCGCCCGGCCAACAGCCAGCCGAGGTTCGGCGCGAGGCCACAGAGCAGCGAAGCGGCGCTGAACAGGCCAATGCCGATCAGCAGCAGGCGTCGCCGGCCCAGCAGATCGCCCAGGCGACCGGCGCCAGCAATCAGCGCGGTGATGCTCAGCAAGTAGGCCAGGACCACCCATTGCACTTGGGTGAAGGAGGCGTCGAATGCGCGGGCCAGCACCGGCAATCCGGCGTTGGCGATGCTGGTGTCCAGGGACGGCAGCAACGTAGAGAGGCCGAGGCTGGCGAGGATCCAGCGGCTTGATGGATTAAGCCGCGCGTCGTCGACTGCCGTGGTTGAAGTGATGTTGTTCATGCCGGAAGACTCCACAAAGGCTTTCAATCACAGCCTATGCCCGGCATTCATCAGGCGGAAGACGCAGCAGTTACACTTGATAGCTGCATACAACGCCATGTTATCGCCAAGCGTGCTACCGTTGCGCTATGCCCATTCCCGACCTGAACCTGCTGATCACCCTCGATGCCCTGCTCGCCGAAGGCAGCGTCGCCCGCGCCGCCCAGCGCCTGCACCTGAGCCCCTCGGCCATGAGCCGGGCGCTGGCACGCCTGCGTACGGCCACCGGCGACCCGCTGCTGGTGCGCGCCGGTCGCGGCCTGGTGCCGACGCCCCGGGCCATCGAGTTGCGCGAACGGGTGCAACGACTGGTGGACGAAGCGCAGAGTGTGCTGCGGCCGGTCGAACAACTGGACCTCAGCCAACTGGTGCGTACCTTCACCCTGCGCACCAGCGACGGCTTCGTCGAAAATTTCGGCCCGGCGCTGATCCAGCGCCTGCGTAAAGAAGCGCCCGGCGTGCGCCTGTATTTCCTGCAAAAACTCAACAAGGACAGCGCACCTTTACGCGATGGCAGCGTCGACCTCGACACCGGCGTGGTCGATCCCGCCACCAGCCCGGAACTGCACAGCCGCATCCTGTTCGGGGATCGCTTCGTCGGCGTGGTGCACAACGGCCACCCCCTGAGCCAGGGCGCAATCACTGCCGAACGCTACATCAACGGCCAACACATTCTGGTCTCGCGGCGGGGACTGGCCACCGGACTGCTGGACGAGACATTCAACCAGCAGGGCTGGCAGCGCGAGGTGGTGAGCCTGGTCAGCGGATTTTCCGCAGCCCTGGCGCTGACCCGCGACACGGACCTGATCGCCACGCTGCCCGAGCGCCACACCCGGCACTTGCGCAACGACCTCTTCAGCTTCGCCCTGCCCCTGCCGACGCCGACCATTCAGCTGTCGATGATCTGGCACCCACGGATGGATGCCGACCCGGCCCATCGCTGGTTGCGCACCTGCTTGCGGCAAGTCTGCAGCGAGGTGCTCGGCCTCTAGACCAGCACCCCGAGCCAGGCCGACAACAGCAGCAACAGCGCCAGCCCATGGTTCATCCGTTTGAACGCTCGAGGCGAACTCAACACCCGGGCGCTGCCCACCCCCAGCAGCGCCCATACCGTCATGCACGGCAGGCAGACCATCAGGAACAGTGCCGACAACAGCAGCAGGCGCGCCGTCTGCTCGCCGTCGCCGGCAAACACGCTGGCCACCGCCACCGCCGTCATCCACACCTTGGGGTTGATCACCTGCAACCCGGCGCCCGCCAGCACACTCAGGCCCCGGTCCTCTGCGTCAGCTGCATGCAAGGACGGCGGCGGACTGCGGAAAATCTGCCAGGCCAGCCAGCTCAACCAGAGCACCCCGGCCCAGGTCATCGCCTGTTGCACCCTGGGAAAACGCAGCAGGGTTTCCCCCAGGCCCAGCCCGACCACCAGCACCACCAGCGCCGCCGAGACGCAGGCGCCGACGATCAATGGCAGCGTCGCCCCCAGGCCGCGGCGGGCGCTGTGGCTGAGTACGAGGATATTGGTCGGGCCCGGGGTGATGGAGGCCACGAAGGCGAACAACAGAAATGGCAGCAATGACAGCATGGCAAAGGCTCCTTGAACAGACAGGAGTCCATGTTCGCCGCCGGCGGTGTTTCAGTCTGGAAGGTTTGAGCAGCGCTTGCGGTAATCCGCCGGGGTCAGCCGATAGGCCCGGCGGAACCAGCGCCCCAGGTGGCTCTGATCGGCAAATCCGAGGGCGCTGGCGACCTGCGCCGGGGTCTCGCCACGGGCCAGCCACAGTCGCGCCTTGGCCAGGCGCAACTGGATAAGGTAGGCATGGGGCGCCAGGCCGAAGGCGGCCTTGAATGCGCGGCTGAGGCGGAAGCGATCGACCCCGCAGACCTGCGCCAATTGATCGAGACCGATATCTTCAAAGGCATGGGCCTGCAGGTAATCGCGAGCCACTTGCGCCACCCGTGGCAGACGCGGGTCGAGCGTCAGGCGCTGGCGCCAGTCGAGGTGCCGGGTCATCGCGCTCAGCAGGTTATCGGTGGCGCTTTGGCGGACGATGCGCAAATCGCCCTCATGCAGCGCCTGGAAGGCCTGGGTGATGGCGATTGCCAAGTGTGGATCCTGGCTCAAGGTGTCGGCGAAGCCCAACTGCGCGCTGGCCGGCGCCTGCTCGAACAAGCTGCGCAGTTCGCGCTCCAGCCAATCCGGATCGAAATACAGCATCGAATAGGTGAAACCTTCCTCGGTCGGCGCATGGCCGTCGTGGATTTCCCCGGGCTCGAGCATGAACACCTTGCCCGGCGTACTCAAATGCTTCACCCGCCGGCAGTTGAACTGCTGCACCCCCTGCTCGGTGACGCCCACCAGAAAGCTGTCATGCCAGTGCGGGTCGTAGGCGTGGCCCTGGAAATGGGCACGGATCGACTCGATCCCGGTATCGGCATCTTGTGACAGTTCGATCCAGTGCTGATCGTTCACGGTAACTCCACCAAAGGTCCTGCGCGGCAATAGGCGCCGGGCCCACTGTGCCTGATTTGCCCGGTGGCGTTTAGAACATTTGTGCAGAGCCTCGGGCCACCAGCGGGTGTGGCGGCCTGGCGTCCGGGGTTACTTGTCGGACTTGATGCTGGTCCAGACCCGGGTCCGCACCCGCTCGATTTTCTGCGGCAGCGGCTGCACCACGTACAATTTTTTCAGCGCCTCGGGGATTGGGGTCAGGTTCGGGTTGCCGGTGATTTCCTTGTTGATCAGCGGAATCGAGTCTTTGTTGGCGTTGGGGTAGCCGAGGAAGTCGCTGATTGGAGCGATGACTTTCGGGTCGAGTAGATTGTTAAGGAATTCATGAGCTTCGGCGACATTCTTCGCACTCTTTGGAATGGCGAAGGTGTCGAACCATATCGGTGCGCCTTCTTTTGGCAGGCGGTAGTCGACCACCACACCGTTGCCGGCTTCCTTGGCCCGATTGCCGAACTGATAGAAGCTGCCCGAGTAGCCGATGGCCACGCAGATATCGCCATTGGCGATGTCGGTCATGTACTTGGCCGAGTTGAAATAGGTCACGTAGGGGCGAACCTTGAGCATCAGTTCCTTGGCTTTTTCGTAGTCATCCGGGTTCTGGCTGTTGGGGTCCAGACCCAGGTAATGCAGGGCCAGCGGCAGGATTTCGGTGGGCGAGTCGAGCATCGCTACGCCGCAAGCCGTGAGCTTCTCCATGTTCTCGGGCTTGAACACCAGGTCCCAGCTGTCTACCGGGGCGTTTTCACCCAGCGCTGCCTTGACCTTGGCCGGGTTGAAACCGATCAGCACGGTGCCGACCATGTAAGGCACGCCGTACTGGTTGCCGGGGTCATTCTTGGCCAACAGTTCGAGCAACTGCGGGTCCTGATGTTTCCAGTTGGGCAACTTGGATTTGTCGAGTTTCTGGAACACCCCGGCCTTGATCTGGGTCTCGAGGAACTGGTTCGACGGCACCACCAGGTCGTAGCCGGAGTTGCCGGTGAGCAGCTTGGCCTCCAGCGACTCGTTGGTGTCGAAGGTGTCCCAGGTGACCTTGATCCCGCTCTGCTTGGCGAAGTCCTTGGGCACCGAGGGCAGGATGTAGTCCGCCCAGTTGTACACCCTCAACTCCCGTTGCTCGGCTTGCACGGCGCTGGCCAGCAGCGTCAGCCCACAGAATGTGGCGCCCAGAATACGTTTGATCGTGACCATGAATGGCTTCCCCAAGTGCGGCGTCAGTTCGACGGTTTTTATGTTCTATGAACGGCAGCGGGTTAAACGATAGCCAAGGGCCGGGCATGCGGTTTGTTGTTGTCACGCGTGCGCATGCTCGAATCGGCCACTTGGGTCTGATTCTTGCCGAGGCCGGCACGGGAACACAGTGGGGGGTTGGCCAAAAGGGGATCGAAATGGCCATTATTGTTGGCCGGATGGGTGGCGGTAATAGAATTTGTGGCCAACCCAGAACCTGTAGGAGCGAGCTTGCTCGCGATGGGGCCGTCAGCCACACCGCATCAGCTCTTTCGCTGGCAAGCCAGCTCCTACAGGGGGTTGTGGACATCCGCAGGATTTGAGCCCAACACAGAACCTGTAGGAGCGAGCTTGCTCGCGAAGGGGCCATCAGCCACACCGCACCAGCTCTTTCGCTGGCAAGCCAGCTCCTACAGGGGGTTGTGGTCATTCGCTGGATCTGAGCCCAACGCAAGACCTGTAGGAGCGAGCTTGCTCGCGAAGGGGCCATCAGCCACACCGCACCAGCTCTTTCGCTGGCAAGCCAGCTCCTACAGGGGGTTGTGGACATCCGCAGGATTTGAGCCCAACACAGAACCTGTAGGAGCGAGCTTGCTCGCGAAGGGGCCATCAGCCACACCGCACCAGCTCTTTCGCTGGCAAGCCAGCTCCTACAGGGGGTTGTGGACATCCGCAGATGTGTGCCCAACATAGAACCTGTAGGAGCGAGCTTGCTCGCGAAGGGGCCATCAGCCACACCGTGTCAGCTCCTTCGCTGGCAAGCCAGCTCCTACAGTGTTTGTGGACATTCGCAGGATGTGTGCCCAACACAGAACCTGTAGGAGCGAGCTTGCTCGCGAAGGGGCCATCAGCCACACCGCATCAGCTCTTTCGCTGGCAAGCCAGCTCCTACAGGGTCATGCGTCGATCAATGCGGAGCGCGGGGGATGGTCTTGAGCAGGTCATCCGGGCTGATATAACCCACCACGCTGCCAGGTTGCGGCAGGTCGAGGATGTGGCCCTTGATCTTGCCCACCACGTGCATTTCGCAGGGTTTGCAGTCGAACTTCAGGGTCAGCACTTCGTCGCCGTGGATCAGTTGCATCGGCGCGACCTTGGTCTTGACGCCGGTGACGCCCTTGGCCTGTTTCGGGCACAGGTTGAACGAGAAGCGCAGGCAATGCTTGGTGATCATCACCGGCACTTCACCGGTTTCCTCATGAGCCTCGAACGCCGCGTCGATCAGCTTGACCCCGTGACGATGGTAGAAATCCCGGGCTTTCTGGTTGTAGACGTTAGCCAGGAACGACAGGTGCGAGTCCGGATACACCGGCGGCGGCGAAGTCTCGGCCTTGCGTCCACCCCGAGGATGGGCGGCAACCCGGGCGGCGGTCAGCGCCTCGATAACCTCACGGCGCAACGCCTTGAGCTGCGAGTTGGGCACGAAGAACGCCGTCGGCGCGTCGAGCTTCACGTCGGTGGCGTGGTACTCGGTGGTGCCCAGTTGGCCCAGCAGATCGCGCAGTTGTTCCAGCGCCTGCTCCGGCTTGTTGGCCGCGCCGAATGGGCCTTCCAGAGCGACGCTGGCACGGATGCCCTCCTCGCTGGTGGCGGTCAGTTCCAGGCGCTCTTCGCGCAGGCGTGCCACCCACTCCAGGCCAATACGACGCTCGGCGGAGGTCTTGAGCAGGGCTTGCTGCCAGTTGTGATCAAGGTTGCGGCTCAGCGGATGGTTCGGTCGCAGGTTGTGCAGACCAAGCGGCATCTCGTTGGGCTCTACGCGGTAGCGATAACGCTTTTCGCCGTCATCGAGGAACTCGCCACGGGCTTCGGCAATGTTGGCGCGGAACCCCACCACTTCGCGCTTGACCAGCACGTTGAGGCCGTCACCGTTGGACAGCGGCTCGTGGGTGATCACTTGCATGTCGCGCTTGCCGACTTTCTCCACCACACCCACTGGCAGGCCGGTGAAGGTCGGGGTGTCGAAGGCGCCGATGTCGATCTTGCGGTCGCTGACGAAGTAGTCGGTGCTGCCGCGGTGGAAGGTTTTTTCCGGGTCCGGCAGGAAGAAGTGCGCGGTGCGACCGCTGGAGGCGCGGGCCAGGTCCGGGCGGTCTTCGAGCACGTCGTCGAGGCGCTGGCGGTAGTAGGCGGTGATGTTCTTCACATAGCCCATGTCCTTGTAGCGCCCTTCGATCTTGAACGAACGCACGCCGGCCTCGACCAGGGCGCGGATGTTGGCGCTCTGGTTGTTGTCCTTCATCGACAGCAGGTGTTTTTCGAACGCAACGACACGCCCCTGGTCATCCTTGAGGGTGTACGGCAAGCGGCAGGCCTGGGAGCAATCGCCACGGTTGGCGCTGCGGCCGTTCTGCGCGTGGGAGATGTTGCACTGCCCGGAGAAGGCCACGCACAGGGCACCGTGGATGAAGAACTCGATGGCCGCGTCGGTCTCGTCGGCGATCGCACGGATTTCCTGCAGGTTCAGCTCGCGGGCCAATACCAGCTGCGAGAAACCGGCCTGGTCGAGGAACTTGGCCCGGGCCAGGGTGCGGATGTCGGTCTGGGTGCTGGCGTGCAGCTCGATCGGCGGAATGTCCAGCTCCATCACGCCCAGGTCCTGGACGATCAGCGCATCGACGCCGGCATCGTACAACTGGTGGATCAGCTTGCGCGCCGGCTCCAGTTCGTTGTCGTGGAGAATGGTGTTGATGGTGGTGAAGACCCGGGCATGGTAACGACGGGCGAACTCCACCAACTGGGCGATTTCGCTGACTTCGTTGCAGGCGTTGTGGCGTGCGCCGAAGCTCGGGCCGCCGATGTACACGGCATCGGCGCCATGCAAAATGGCCTCGCGGGCGATGCTGACATCGCGGGCAGGGCTGAGCAATTCCAGGTGATGCTTGGGCAAGGACATATTTTTTTAGTCAGGCTGTCACGGTCGAGCCGAGCATTGTACCGGTGAATCGCCTGACCGGCACCCGTACGCTGCCCGGTGGTGTGAACCGGGCGCGAACGGCGTTGCCTCAAACCTGTGGTTGATGACTGGTCACGCAATGGATCCCGCCGCCACCGGCGCTGATCGCGTCGATATTCAGCTGGACGATCTCGCGGTCCGGGTACAGCTCGGACAGCAGGTCATAGGCCGCGGTATCAGCCTTCTTGTCGCCAAATTCGGGAGCAATCACCGCGCCGTTGATCACGAAATAGTTGATATAGCCGGCAGCGAAGTCCGGGTTGTTCTTGCTGAAGCGACTGCTGCGCGGCTTGAGCGGCGGCGAAACGGTGTGCACCTGCAGCTTGCGGCCATCGGCGTCGGTGGCCTGCTTGAGAATCTCCAGGTGCGCCAGGGTCACCTTGCGGTCATAGGAGTCGGGATCGGTATCGAGGTTGGCGATCACCACCCCGGGGGCGACGAAGCGCGCATAGAAATCGACGTGGGCATCGGTGATGTCCTTGCCCTTGATGCCCGGCAGCCAGATGATCTTGCGCAGGCCCAGGCGTTCTTTGAGCTCCTGCTCGACCTCGGCCTTGCTCCAGTCCGGGTTGCGATTGCGGTTGATCCAGCTGCTTTCGGTCATGATCCCGGTGCCACGGCCATCGACCTCGATACCACCGCCCTCGCCCACCAGCTCGGTGCTCAGGTAACGCGCGCCCACCGTGTCGCTGACCAGCCGCGCCACGTGCGCGTCGTCGGCATGCTGCTGCTTGTTGCCCCAGCCATTGAAGTTGAAATCCACTGCGCCCAGGCCGCCCTTGCCGTCGACGACAAAGTTGGCGCCGATATCACGCATCCAAATGTCGTCCAGCTCGGTGATGACGTAAGTGACGTTGTGGCTGCCGCAGTGTTCTTCGGCCAGATCCCGTTCGTTTTTACGACAGAACACGGTCAGCGGTTCGAAGTCGGCGATTGCCCGGGCGATCCGTCCGAGGACCGCTTGCACGTCGCCGGTGAAGTCTTCCCAGATCGCATCCTGGGCACCGAAGGCAATGAACGCCTGCTGGTGACGCTCGCCTTCGTCGGGCATGTACCACTGGCTGCCGGTAGCGGCCAGCACCGCGCGTGGCGATAGACCGAGGCCGAGGCCGCTGGCCGCCATGGCGCCGAGCCCGGCAACGACCGAGACCTGTTTGATGAAGTGTCGACGCGTCGGCATCTGTTGTTCCCTTGACTGTTGATCGATGTTCACTGGCCGGTGGCCGTCTTGAATTTGGTCCAGGTGCGCATGCGGGCGCGCATGTCGGCCTGGGGGATGTCCTGGCCCGGAATCAGCCGCTCATAGGTGGCCTCATCGAGGTAGATATCCGGGTTGTTGCGCATGCTTGCATCGACTTCCGGCCGAGCTTTGGCGTTGGAGGTCGGGTAGCCGGTGAAGTTACTGATGGCTGCCATGTTTTCCGGGCGCATCACGAAGTTGATAAAGGTATAGGCGTATTCCGGGTGTTTCGCGTCCACCGGGATCGCCATGGTGTCCATCCATACCGTGGTGCCTTCACGCGGCACGCGGTACTGGAAGTGCACCGGTTTGCCGGCGCTGTCGGCGGTGCGCTGGGCCTGGGTCATGTCACCGCTATACCCCAGGGACAGGCACAGGTTGCCGTTGACCAGGTCGGTGACCGGCTGCGACTGGAACTTGCGCACATAGGGCCGCAGTTTGCCCAGCAGTTCACTGGCCGCCGCCAGGTCTTCGCGCTTGCCACTGCGCGGCTCGCGGCCCAGGTAATGCAGGACCACGGCCAGCACTTCGTCCGGCGAATCGATGATCGAGATCCCGCAATCGGCGAACTGCTTGGCCAGTTCCGGCTTGAACAGCATGTCCAGGCTGTTGACCGGCGCGTCGGGCATGCGCTGCTTGATCTGCTCGGCGTTGTAGGTCAGGCCGATGGTGCCCCAGGTGTAGGGCACCGTGGCCTGGTTCGAATGCACGTAGTGGCTGCGCAGCTTCTGCAAGCCCGGCTCGATGTCATTGAGCGCGGTGAGTTTCGCCGGATCCAGCGGCATCAGGCTGCCGGCGCGCATCAGCCGTTCGGCCACGGTGTCACCGGGGAAGATCAGGTCGTAACCGCTGTTGCCGGCGAGCATCTTGGCTTCCAGGGTCTCGCTGCCATCCATCACGTCGTAGATCACCTTGATCCCGGTTTCGCTGGCGAAGCGGCTCAGGGTGTCCTCGGCAAAATAGTCGGCCCAGTTGTACAGACGCAGGGTTTTCTCTTCTGCGTGCAAGGTCGGTGCGGCGGCAATCAGTGCCGCCAGCAACAGGCTGTGGGACATGCGCATATCAAACCCCCTGGGTGTTCCAGCGTGCATTGAGTTGACGACCGTCGTGGCTGAGCAGCGCGCCGTACATTTCCGGCCGGCGGTCGCGGTAGATGCCCCAGCTCAGGCGCTCTTCGCGCATCGCCGCCAGATCCAGGCCGTGCAGCAGTACACCGGTGCTGTCGCGGTCGGCTTCGGCCAGCAGCTTGCCCTTGTGGTTGCAGATGAATGACGAGCCGTAGAACTTCATCTGCAGGCCCGCATCGCTGGTCGCCACTTCATTGCCGACCCGGTTCGACGCCACCACCGGCAGGATGTTCGCTGCCGCATGGCCGCGCATGGTCATCTGCCAGTGATCGCGGGAATCGAGGTCGGCGCAACCGGGTTCCGAGCCGATGGCCGTGGGAAACAGCAGCACCTCGGCACCCATCAACGCCAGGCAGCGGGCGGTCTCGGGGAACCACTGGTCCCAGCAGATGCCCACGCCGAGGCGACCGAACGCGGTGTCCCAGACCCGAAAACCGGTGTCGCCGGGGCTGAAGTATTCCTTCTCCTGATAGCCGATGGCGTTGGGGATATGGGTCTTGCGATACACCCCCAGCAGGCGGCCATCGGCATCGGCCACGCTCAATGAATTGAAATAGGCGTTGCCGGCCTTCTCGAACCAGCTCAGCGGCAGCACCACGCCCAACTCTTTGGCCAGCGCCGCGAAGCGTTGCAGGATCGGGCTAGCGCCGTATTCCTGGGCCAGGGCCAGGTGTTCGTGACGCTGTTCGATGCAGAAATACGGGGTGGCGAACAACTCCTGCAGCAGGATCACCTGGGCGCCCTTGGCCGCGGCCTCGCGCACCAGCTGTTCGGCCTGGTCGAGGTTATGTTGCAGGTCCCAGGAGCACGGCATCTGGGTGGTGGCGATGGTTAGCAGGCTCATGGCATCAACCCTCCAGCGGCCAGGCTGGCTGTTGCTGGGTGATGCAATGCACCCCGCCGCCGCCATGGGCCAGATGGTTGATCTGAACCGGGACGATTTCGCGACCGGGGAAAGCCTGCGCCAGCACTTCGGCCGCCGCGTGGTCGGCCTCGATGCCGTAAGCCGGCATGATGATCGCGCCGTTGGCGATGTAGAAGTTGGTGTAGGAGGCACAGAACACTTCCGCTTCGGTGTCCACCGCTTCGCTGGCTTCGTACAGCTCGATCAGTTCGAACGAGCGGCCCTTGGCATCCCGGGCCAGTTGCAGGGCGCGGCGGTTCTCGCGCACCACTTCGGCGTACACCGAGCTTTGGTCGCGGGTTGCATCCACCAGCAGCACGCCGGGGCGAGCGAAGGCGCAAACGCCGTCGACGTGGCCGTCGGTCATGTCGCCAGTGACATAGTCCGGATCGCCCGGCAGCCAGATGGTCTTGGTCACGCCCAGCAGACGACTGAAGATTTCTTCGATCTCGGCCTTGCTCACGCCGGGGTTGCGGTTGGGGTTGAGCAGCACCGATTCGGTGGTGATCAGCGTGCCTTCGCCGTCGACGTGAATCGCCCCGCCTTCGTTGCTCAGGGCGGTGCCGAAGCATTCCAGGCCGAGGTTATTGAGGGCACGGCGAGCGAGGCTTTCGTCCAGATCGTGGGCCGACTTGCCGCCCCAGGCGTTAAAGCGCCAGCTGACCCCGGCCTGGCCCAGTTGCGGGTGGCAGACGAAGCTCGGGCCGGAGTCGCGGCACCAGCTGTCGTTGACGGCCAGTTCGATCAGCTCGATGTTCCGCCCGCACAAGGCCTTGGCCCGGGTCACCGCCGAGGGATCAACGACCATTTTCACCGGTTCGAATCGGGCAATCGCGTTGGCGACGCGGGCGAAATCTTCCTGCACCTGGCTCAGGGTCACGCCCCAACCCGACTCCCACAATACCTGATTGTGCGGCCAGACCATCCAGGTCGCGGCGTGTCGGGCCCACTCGGCGGGCATCATCCAGGCGCTGTTGTGATTGTTGTTGTGCTGCATGACAAGTACCTTTGAGTTAAGTCATTGTGTTCAATGAAAAGAGTCTGCTGGGTGCTGGCATGCATGCTACGGCGCTGAAAACCGGCAAACAAACGATGGATTTAGTAGAAAAGTGATTAGAGGAACTTATCAATATGCTCAAGCACTGGCCGCCGCTCAGTTCCCTGCGCGGCTTTGAAGCCGCTGCCCGCCTTGGCAGTTTCCACAAGGCCGCCGCCGAGTTGAGCCTGACCCAGTCGGCCATCAGCCAGCAGATCCGCAGCCTCGAGGCCTACCTCGAACAACCGCTGTTTATCCGCAGCGGACGCGCGGTGTACCTGACCGATGCCGGCCACGACCTGCTGAGCACCACCCAGGCCCTGCTGCAGCAACTGGCGGTGGGCATCCGCCGCCTGGGCCAATACCAGAAACCCAACCAACTGGTGCTCAACACCACCCCGGCCTTCGCCCGCCACTGGCTGCTGCCGCGCCTCGGTGATTTCCGCCGGCAGCACCCGGAAGTCGATCTGTGGATTTTCAGCACCGATGAAGTGCCGGAGATGAGCAGCCAGACCATCGACCTCGCCGTGCGCGACGACATCAGCTCCCAGGCCGAATGCAGCTTCAAAGTGCTGCACAGCGACCGCCTCTACCCCGCCTGCCACCCCAGCGTCCTGGCGCAGCCGCGTGATCAGCGCACCACCCTGCACGGCGAACGGGAAATGGACTGGAACCACTGGGCGGTGGAGGCCGGAGTCGACGTCGGCCAACAGGAACAGGGCCTCAACTTCTCCGACCCCGGCCTGCTGCTGGACGCCGCCTGTAGCGGTTTGGGCATCGCCCTGGTCAGCCAGTTATTGAGCCGCCAGGCGCGGGACAGCGGGCTGTTGCAGCCGCTGGTCGATCAAACCATTCGCGGCCCGAATTGGGCGCTGCTGACCCATCGCGACAGTGAGAATAATCCGTTGGCCAAAAGCTTCAGTGAGTGGTTGGTGGAGAACCTGTAGGAGCCAGCTTGCTGGCGAAGGACGTCAACGATGATGCGTGCTGTCTGGATGAACGTGGCGGTCTGAGATTTTTTCGCTGGCAAGCCAGCTCCTACAGGGGGATTTGTGTTCGGTGCAGATAGTGTGATGGCCACGCACAGTGTAGGAGCTGGCTTGCCAGCGAAGAACGTCAACGATGACGCATGCTGTCTGAATGTACGCGGCGGTCTCAGGCTCATCGCGAGCAGGCTCGCTCCTAAAGGGGATTGCTGGTGGATGCAGATCGTGTGGCCGCCACGCCCATTGTAGGAGCGAGCTTGCTCGCGAAAAACGTCAACGATGACGCGTGCTGTCTGGATGTGCGTGGCGTCCTCAGGTTCTTCGCGAGCAAGCTCGCTCCTACAGGGGGAATTTGTGGTGGATGCAGATCGTGTGATCGCCACGCCCATTGTAGGAGCGAGCTTGCTCGCGAAAAACGTCAACGATGACGCGCACTACCTGGATGTCTGCCGGCCGAGAAACCAACTATCGTCTTGATTGAGCACAAACCCTTTACGCTCATTCCTGTCAGTCTGCGGATGACCGACGATGACCCGACACGCAAAAATCCCTCAAGACAACGCCGCTGCGCAAGAACAGCTGCCAGCGCGCCATGGCTGGTTCAGCGGCCACGCGCAAAAGCTCAGCCACTCGACTCAATTCGTCATAGCTGCAACGGTGATCCTCGGCCTGACCATGTTCTTCGTCGGCAAACTGGTCAGCGCGCGCATCGAAAATGCCGCGGTGCAGAGCGCCGCCGAGGCCGGCGCGCAGTACATGGACACCTTCCTCGAGCCCTACGTGCAGGACATGAGCGATGACAACACACTGTCGCCGGAAAGCGTCCAGGCGCTGGACCGCTTCACCCAAAGCCGGGCGATGAAACAGCACATTGTCTCGATCAAGATCTGGCGCGCCGACGGTACGGTGGTCTACAGCACCAACAAAGCCATCACCAACCACAAGTTTCCGCCCGATGAAATCGTCGAGGCGCTCAAGGGCAAGGTGGTCACCGATCTGGAAGGGCTGACCCAGGATGAGAACGAGTACGAGCGCAAACTGGAGATGCCGCTCTATGAGATCTACGCACCGCTGCGCGACTCGAATTCGATGAAAGTCATCGCCGTCGGTGAGTTCTACGAGAAAGCCGGCAGCCTGAAACGCGAGATCAACCGCGTGCGCCAGCAAGTCTGGGCGGTGGTCGGCGCTGCAACCCTGGCGATGCTGACCCTGCTGTTTTTCATCGTCCGCCGCGGTGACAAGATCATCCAGCGCCAGCAAGTGGCCCTGGAAGCACGGCTGCAGGAACAAACCCGCCTGCACGCCAGCAATGCCGAACTCCAGCATAAAGTGGCGACGGCGACCCAGGAGTTCTCCCGGGTCAACGAACTGACCTTGCGTCGCATCGGTGCCGACCTGCACGACGGCCCGGCGCAGCTGCTGACCTTAATCCTGATCCGCCTCGATGACCTGGCGGAAAACTGCTCGGCGGTCGACCAGGAATCCATGGAAACCATTCGCGGCGCCGCCACCGATGCCTTGCGCGAAGTTCGTGATCTGTCACGCGGCCTGGCGCTCCCGGAAATCAACGACCTGAGCCTGGTGCAGGAGTTGCAACTGGTGGCGCAACGGCACGAGCAACGCACCGGTACCGGGGTCAAGCTGATAATGGGGCCGCTGCCCAAGGTTGCACCGCTGCCACTCAAGCTGTGTCTGTACCGGTTTGTCCAGGAAACCCTCAACAACGCCTACCGCCATGCCAATGGCGAAGGCCAGGTGATTCAGGCGCGCTACGTCAATGGGCTGCTGGACATCAGCGTGCGCGACAGTGGTCCGGGCATGGTGGAAGACGCGATGCTCCCGAAGACAGCCGGACGTACCCGCCTGGGCCTCGCCGGGTTGCGTTATCGGGTGGAATCCCTGGGTGGCTTGTTCAACATCGACTCTGGCGCCTCGGGCACCTCGGTCAGCGCCCAGTTCAGGCTCTAGCTGCGGGGATCGGCGCCAAGGTGCAGACGGCCGATCGCCTCGTGCTCCCAGTATCGGCGCAGGGCCGTGACGGCTTCGACGCGATTGCGCGCGTTCAGTTTCTGCATCACGCAGGACATGTGGTGCTTGACGGTTTTTTCACTGATCGCCAGAAGATCCGCCACCTCGCGATTGGTCAGCCCCTTGGCCACTTCGCGGATCACCTCCTCTTCCCGTGGCGTCAGGTCGAACTTCTGTACGTCCGCTTCATGCTTCTTGATATGGCTCAATAGCTTGTCGGCCAACTCGGGGGTGACGAAGGTTTCGCCCTTGGCCACAGAGCGGATCGCCTGCACCAGCTGCGGACCACTGATGCCTTTGAGCACATAGCCACGCGCCCCGGCCTCCAGCGCCAGGAACGCATCGTTTTCCGACTCGGAAACCGTCAGCATCAGCACCTTGATATCCGTCAGCTCAGTCGCAATAAAGCGCACGGCAGCGAACACATCGCCGGGCATATTGACGTCCATCAGCATCACATCCGGACGCTCGCGCTGGGCAATGTCCATCGCGTCCTGGGCACTGGCACCCTGCTCCACCACCTGCAGGTCCGCACGTTTTTTCAGGGTATTGGCCACCCCCTCTCGCAACATCGGATGATCGTCGACAATGCCGATGCGGATGGATGGACTCATGAGGCGCTCCCGATATACGTTCGAACACTTGATGATTAATAGCAGGGAACCTGCCATTACGCCGGGCATCCGTCGGAACTCGCGCAGGCAAATTGACCTTTTACTGCGATCGATCAGTGCATGGCGACATTCGGTGCTCCAGGCTTTTGACGAGACGCCAACCACCCACCATCCTTAGTGGGATTGGCGCCGTGGATCAGTTCTCATCAGTGTGGGGAAGCCTTGATGCTTTTATGGATGCTGGTCTTTGTTCCCGTTGCAATCCTCCTCGAATTCATCGCGCCGACCGAGCATCTGTGGGTGTTCCTCGCCGCGTCGCTGGCGATCATTCCCCTGGCCGGCTGGCTGGGCAAAGCCACCGAGCAGTTGGCGGAGCGCTCCGGCGAGGGCGTCGGCGGGCTGCTCAATGCGACGTTTGGCAACGCCACCGAACTGACCATCGCCCTCAGCGCCATGCGTGCCGGCTTGCACGATGTGGTCAAGGCCTCGCTGGCCGGCTCGATCGTCGGCAACATCCTGCTGGTACTCGGGGCCGCCATGCTCGCCGGCGGCTTGCGCTTTCATGAGCAGCAATACAACACCAGCGCCGCCCGCTCCCAGGCGACCCTGCTGACCCTGGCCGCGATTGCCCTGGTGATCCCGGCGGCCTACAGCGGGGTGGTGTCCGAGCGTGCGCCCAGCGGCTTGCAGGGATTGAGCCTGTACATCTCGCTGGTGCTGTTGTTGGCGTACGGCTTGTTCCTGGTGTATTCGCTGGTGACCCACAGGGGCCAGTTCTCCGGCGCGCCGAAGGATCCCGATGACACCCGCGAGCGTGCCTGGTCACTTCGCAAGGCGCTGCTGGTGCTCGGCGTGGCCACCGCGCTGATCGCCTGGATCAGCGAAATCCTGGTCGGCGCCATCGAGCCCAGCGCGCGCCAGCTGGGCCTGAGCAACCTGTTCGTCGGCGTGTTTGTGGTGGCGGTGCTGGGCAACGCAGCGGAACACGCTTCGGCAATCTCGGCGGCAATGAAAAACCGCATGGACCTGTCGCTCTCCATCGCCATCGGCTCCAGCGTCCAGGTAGCCCTGTTCGTCGCACCGGTGCTGGTGCTGGCGAGCTATTTCATCAGTGCGGTGCCGATGGACCTGGCGTTCTCCAACGGCCTGACCCTGAGCATCCTCCTGGCCGTGCTGATCACCGGACAAGTCGCCGCGATGGACGCTCGGACTGGCTCAAGGGCGTGCAGCTGCTCGGCGTCTACCTGATCCTCGGCCTGGCCTACTTCTTCACGCCCGATGTCATGGGTTAGCGGATCAAGGCTCAGATCAGCAAATCTTCGTAGAAAGCGCCATAGGGCAACTGCGGGTGGGCGATCTGGATTTCCAGGATCCACAGCCCGGTGTTCGGGTACTGGGCAAAATCCCCAAGGTCGCCGCCGCGATGAATCGCATGAGGGAAATCGCTGACGCGGTGACCCTTGATGTCCAGGTTGAGGGTCCAGCCCATGTCCTCGGCCTGCTCGTGGGCATAGCGATACAGCGCCACGCCATCGACCTGCGCCTCCCGCCATTGCCGCTCGACCCGCCGGAACAGCTCGCGGGCGGCTTCCGCGCAGGCAACCATTCGCGGGTCGTTGCCGGTGGTAAACGTCCGCCCCGCATCGCCTTCATGCCCCTGCCAGACCACGCCCATGTCGATAAAAAAGATATCGTCCGCGCCCAGCACCGGATCGCCCTCCGAGCGCTGCTTGAAGGTCTTCAGGGTGTTGGCGCCAAAGCGGATCAGCAGCGGATGCCAGATCCGGTCCATGCCCAGTTCGCCGAGGATCCCCTTGCCCAGCGCCACGGCTTGCGACTCGTGCATTCCCGGGACTATGGCCTGGGCAATCTGCTCGATGGCTTTCCAGGTCATCTGCTGCGCATGGCGCATCGACTCCAGCACGTAGCGCTCACCGACGGCTTCTTTGTTGCTCAGGGCTGCTGTCACGGTTCATTCCTTTGGGTCAGTGATATCGCTGTATAGTTTTGTATATTGCGATAGGTGTAGGAAAAGGTCTAGTCGTGCTCAGGCATCAGCGCTTAAGTTTGAGAGAAGATAACGAACGCGATGCAGTACCGGGCTGACAGACAGCGAGCGAAAAAACAGGCAGAGTGCCTGCCGCGTCGACAATGGAATGGCGCTTCAAATAAAGGACTATCTACACAGATGAACTGGATCAGCCATTACTTCAAAAGCTTCAGGATTATCTCGGCCAACTATCGCGGCTTCAGCCTGTACTTTGCCGGGGTATCCGCCCTCTTCATCCTCTGCAGCGTGCTCGGTTCATTCCTCCCGGTGCTCTTGCGAAATGCCGCGAACACCTTTGGCGAAACCGATAATGCTCAAGCGCAGTTCATATTCTTCGCCGGTTGCTACGCGGCGTTATGGACCTTATCCCAAGTGCTCTCCAACATCCGCGGGGTATTTTCCGCGTGGATACTCGCCAAATGCGATGCGACGCTTTACGAAACCATCATCGGCAGAATCTTCAACTACTCGCACCACAAGCAGCAAAGGCTCGATCCCGGTTATGTGGTAGCTGAAATAAATCGCTCTGCCGGCAGTTTCAGCATGGTCACCGTTGGGGTGTTCTGGACCCTGGTGCCGATCGCCGTGGAGATCGCCGTTTACGGTCATGGGCACGCTCTACGCGCTCCTGTTTCTGCTCGCCTGCATCCTCCTGAGCGCCTTGGCCATTTACATCGCCAACTCCAGTTCGCACATCCACACGTCAATCTTCGAAGCAGACAACAAGCTTTCCAGTTACACCGTCGAACGCCTGGGCCGGGTCTATGACATCAAGCTCAATAACACCCAGGCCAAGGAGTTTGCCGCAGGCCGCGAATTCTTCGAGCATTACGTCAAGACCATCAGGCATGCCAATCTGCACATGGGCATTCGCATCGCCTGCCAGGGGTTGGCGATCGGCGCGGTGCTGGCGTTCTTCGTTATCCTGTCAGGCCTGCATTATCGAAGCACCTTCACCGCTGGCGACTTTGTCATGGTGGTGGGCTACATCACCCTCTTCACCCTGCAGTTGCATCTGTTGGCCGGAACCCTGATCAACCTCCAGGCCCACCTGGTGTCGTTGGACGCCGGCATCAAATACATCGAAGAGCCGGTCCAGGCGTCGCACTTTCCACAGCAGCGTCAGGACCACCGAGGGTTCGTGCTTGCAGGCGTGTCACTGACAAAAGACGGGCGCGTCATCCTCGACCACATCGAGTGCGCGTTCGGCCCCGGGGTCAATATCATTGCCGGCGGCTCCGGCGCGGGGAAGACCACGCTGATCAACACGCTGCTGGGTTTCGAGGAGGAATACACCGGCAATGCGTATTACCAGGGACAGCGAATCAATGCCGCGCTGAGTGAGTACATTCTGTCCGAAGTTGCGGTAGCCCCGCAAAAACCGATCCTGATACCGGGTACGTTCAGGGACAATCTGCTGTATGGCGCCGAGAACGTCAGCCCCCACGAACTCAGGGAAGTCGCCGAACTTCTCGGCTTCTCCCGCAAGCATGCAGACATTGATGAGCTGCTCGCCACCGCCATCGATCTCTCCGGCAGCGGCCTCAGTGGCGGTGAAAGACAGCGCATCGCCATTGGCCGAGCGATTCTCAGGGGAAAGTCGACGGTCATTCTCGACGAGCCAACGGCAGCGCTGGACGAGAGCACGGCGCGAAGAATGGTCGAGTGGCTGGCGCGCAATATACGGTGCCTGATCATCGTCACCCATGATGAGCAGTTGAAGAGCCAATACGGTGTCGTTGTGGAACTGAGTGAGCGTCCAACGTGATTGGATACCCATCAGTCAGCGCCCCGCAAACAAGGGTCAAACTCGCCCACGCCACACCATAAATAGTTGAAAATCGATCAATTCACCGGCACGGAGCTATTAACTACACAACGTACAGTTTTATCCCCTAAAACGACAAAATCATCTTCATTTACATAGCCATGCGGCTCCGCCGAAGTCCTGTAAATATTCACTCCACCGCCCCACGCAGGATCAGCAAACGCCTGACCACGGGCCACCTTAGTGCCGCGACCGAAGTAGTCCTTGGTTACAGCCTCACTCGGCCCTTGCGGATTATTTACGGGAGAATAATTATAGTAATCCTCATCATACCAATCACTAACCCACTCCAAACCATTATCTGACATTGAGTACAAACCCAAAGAACTAGGCTGAAAATAATCTACAGGCAATGGAGTAAGTCCTTCAGTCGCCCACTTCATTTCATCCGCAAATGCGCGACGATTCCATGTCGAAGATATATTTAGCCCTCTCAGGCCGTACTCCCCCTGAACTCGCTCATGGGCGACCCTATAAGTTCCATCATCGGTAGACACCATCAAAAATCGACCACGACTACGCGCCGCATATTCCCATTGAGCCTCCGTCGGCAGAGCGAACGGGAGGCCACTCACTACCGCTAGCCACCCACAATACCTTTCCGCCTCAAACCAATCCATATGCGCCGGCGTTCTCGGCGCACTATTCATATCACTCCAATCTTTTTGATTGCCTGCATCTACAACCCTTAACTCCAAACCATTGAACCTCAGATAAAACTGATAAGCCTCATTCGTTACTTTTATTTTTTGAATAGAATAACTATCCAACCTCACCTTGTGCAGGGGCTTACTGTCCTTGTCAGTATCATAAGGCAAATTCTCAGGACCATAGTCTGCGCCAAAATCCCCCATTAAAAAATCACCTCCCTCGACAAAAACCAGATCAAGCTTCAAATCATTAACATATTTCAGCAGTGCTTGATTACTTTCGTTTCGGGCTAGATTGCCCTTCGTCTCCGACGCGCCCTCACACCCTACCAACAACAAAAGACAAATAATACTGTTGATTACTCGAGTTAAACTCATACCCGTTAAACACCTTTAAACATAATCAACCAATTGCCCCTCACATGGCCAGAAGCCGCAACGATCCGGATAATAAAAATTAGATGCAGAGTTTAGCTGGTAATAGGCTGTATCACTCATAGCAAGCGCATAACCCCAAGCTATTTCGCTTTTTAAGCCTTGGTAAATCGCGACAAGCTCAGCCTTGGCTTTGTACATATCATCATCGCGACTGATCCCCTCTTAAAGAAATCTCTCCAAATGCCTCTCACTCTCCACAACCGCTACACCTTCACCATCTTTACTGGCCAGAACCCTTCCATCCCGAGTCATTCTACACATGACTTTGCGCCACTCTGAGACCGTCTGAATACTCTTAAGCACCCAGATTAAGGATTCTTTACGCTCACTGTAAATATCGAGAACAAAGCCATCTCCACGATTCTCATAATCCAGATGATCCCAGACACCGTGACGAGTTAGTAGGTAAAGCAACATCCCTTTAGACTCCGGGGTATACCTCAGCAACCTTTCAGGATCAGAATTTAAATGCCTCGCGAGGTGATTCCTTCGCTTAGATGCTTCCATCCCCTTAGTGCTTTCACCTAAAATATCTTCCATAAAACTTTTATACTCAGCGGCAATCGACGTAAAACCACTCTTTTTTCGACCATACAACTCATATAAGTCCTCACCCATACTCGCCATCTGCATCACACAATACTGGCTATAAGTTTCAAAAGCCTCCACATCCACCAAATCAAAAAACCCAAAATCCAACCGATACAACTGATAAATCAACCACGCTCCAAACTCCGCAATAGTATTAGTCCCCACCGCACAAATAACCCCGCCCTTCGCGCCAGCGCCCCAGCACAAGCTGGCGGCGACGTGGAAACAGAACTTGCCGTTGATAAAAGTGCAATAGAACTTGCCGCCAGCCCCCGCGCCCGCCAGGCCCGCCATGCTGCTGCCGATGGTGCAGAAGTCGGTGTATTTGACGGTCGATTGCAACAGGCCGGCGACGTTGGGATTGAGGTCACGTGGCGGAGTGGGTTTGAGCCATTGCAGGCTGCCCTTGAGGCTGCCTTCCACACGGGCGCCGGCGAAGGCTTGGGCGGAGACGCTGAGGCCTTCGTCTGCGGCGGCCATTTGTTGATGGAACGCCGCGCCCCTGGTTTTTCGTTCGTGGAAACGCGGCAGGCGCCCACCCGGTTGGCCCATCAGCACTTGCTGGTCGCCGCTGCGGGCGATCTGTAGCTGGCCTTCGATCTGTACCGAGGCGCCGACGAAGCCGGTCAATTCTGGGGTCAGGCACAGGCGCAGCAGGCCCATGTTGAAGTCATTGCCGCGGTCGTCGGTATAGCGCAGGGCCCAACCCAGCGATCGGGGACATAGGCGGTGTAACTGACCTTGCCCGTGGCCACTGTCAGCGCTGCGGTGGCTTCGCCCTTGAACGCAGCGGTGCCCTTGGCAACGTCAAACTCGCCACTGGCACCGACGTTGGACGCAAAGCGCATGAACTGCGCGCCACGGCTCAGGTCGAGACTCTCGTTCAGCTCCCTGGTGCCGGAGAACTGGCTGTTGCTCCAGCTCTCGGCCCAATCAAACAGCACGAAATCGCTTTTAAGTTTGTCCAGATCGAAATCCGAGCCGGACCACTTCAATACGTCGCGCAATTCCAGTTTGATCTTCGGCCACTCCAGGGCCATCACCTGTTCAGCCAGATTGCTGCCCGATATGACGGTTTTACCGTTTTTATCCTTGCTGTAGATGCTGGCTTGCGCCGAGCGTTTGTCCTTGCCTTTCAGGGACACGTTATGCAGCTTCCTGCCGGCCTAGGTCTGACTGAAGTAGCCTTTTTTGACGTAGGCAAAGGGTTTCGATTTGCCGTTGCGGCCATCTTTTCCCTGTACCACCGGGATCAGTTCGATTACATCGTCGTAGCTCATCGAGCTCAGGGAAAAATCGCCGAGTTCTTTTTTGATCGCGGCGCGGCTTTTTTCCAGCGCTTGCTCGGCCTCGGTCAGCGCCATCTGGCGCTTTTCTGTTTCACCGTGAGGCAGTGCTGCCTTCGACGCGGCAACGGCGTAGCGTTCCAGGGCAGTTGAATAGTTGGCGTTGGCACGATGAAAGGCGTCCATGCGCGCATTCATGTCTTGCCAATGAAGGTCAAACTCATCGGCATGATCGTCGTCGATAAAAATCAACTCTTCGGTATCCGGGCGGAAGTAGCACTGCGCAGATTGGTGACAGACAACGGCGACGGGATCCTTCCTGCTGCAGCGCAGTGTGGCGACGGGCAATTCTGGCTGGCTCATGGGTCAGGCTCCTCGACTACGCAGCAAACCGCTGTTTGCGTTGCGGATCGAGACCGTGATGGCGCTGGGTGTGACTGAATAATCTGGCGGTACTGTGAGCAAGATGCATCCCTCCTGGACTTTTCAAGGTACTCGGGGAGGACTTATCCAACCCAAGATCGAGCGCCAGGAGGCTTTCATGAAGGCGATACGGAAGGAAATAAGAAGAATCTGCGCGCAAAGTAGGAGGTTTCTTAAAATTGGTTTCCATCAGCTAAAAAACGAGTAGCGCTTGCGGAAGAAATAAAGTCGATAACCGTCAGTCGGCCTCACCCCCGCTCCATGCTCACACAGTCGATAATCCGCTCCACCCCACCGCCACAGGCCTACCGGGATGAACACGCGCGCCCCCTCGTCATGGCTCATCCTGCTGGCCCTCAGCCTGGCGCTCATTGCCGGCTGTTCCAGCAAAAAACAGTCGACCCAATACGCTTCCGCCTCCAACTGCTACGCCAAGGCCGTACCCACGGTCGGCGAAGGCGGCTTGGCCTGGGGGTCGAGTCTGGGGGTGGCGCGCAGCAAGTCGATGAACAATTGCATCCGCTACGCCGGGCGCTCCGGGGGCACGCCGAACACCTGCAAGGTGGTGTTGGCGCAGTGCAAGCGCTGACTCAGCCCAGCACCGGGATCACCCTGGACGGCTTGACCGACTTGAAGGAAAAGCTCGAGTAAATCTCCTTCACCGCCGGCAGGGTTTGCAGCACTTCGCGGGCGAATTCGCCGAAGGACTCCAGGTCCTTGGCCACCACTTCCAGCAAAAAGTCGTAGCGACCGGAGACGTTGTGGCAGGCAACGATCTCGGGAATTTCCAGCAGTCGCTGCTCGAAGGTGCGGGCCATTTCCTGGTTGTGGGATTCCATCATCACGCTGACAAAAGCAGTCACGCCGTAGCCCAGGGCCTTGGGCGAGAGGATTGCCTGGTAGCCGGTAATCACCCCGCTTTCCTCGAGGATTTTCACCCGCCGCCAGCACGGCGACGTGGTCAACGCGACCTGGTCGGCCAGTTCGGCGACGGTCAGGCGGGCGTTGCCCTGCAGGGAATTGAGCAGGGCTTTGTCGGTACGGTCCAGCGCATTGGGCATGTTTTGCCTCGAATTCTTGTTGTTCTGTTGATTCATTCCAATTCGCTGTTTATTTCCCAGGATATTTGGAATTTTTCGCGTTGAATTTGAGCATAGCATTGTAGGAAATCAAGGAGCGTTCAGCATGAACAATAAAAACAATGAACTGGGATTTTCGACTCGTGCCATCCATCACGGTTACAACCCGCAGGACCATCAGGGCGCGTTGATCCCGCCAATTTATCTGACCTCGACCTTCACCTTCGCCACCGCCGAATACGGCGCCGGCTGTTTTGCCGGAGAAGAAAGCGGGCACTTCTATACACGTATTTCCAACCCGACCCTGGCCCTGCTGGAGTCGCGCATGGCGACCCTGGAAAACGGCGAAGCGGCGGTGGCCTTCAGTTCCGGGATGGGCGCAATTTCCGCAACGTTCTGGACCCTGCTGCGCCCCGGCGACGAAGTCATCGTCGATCGCACCCTGTACGGCTGCACCTTCGCCCTGCTGCATCACGGCATCGCCGAATTCGGGGTCAAGGTGCGGCATGTCGACCTGTCCAACCTCGCCGAACTGCGCGATGCGATCACCCCGTCCACGCGGATGATCTACTGCGAAACCCCGGCCAACCCGACCATGCAACTGGTGGACATCGCCGCCGTGGCCGCCATCAGCCGCCGGCACCCGGACGTGACCCTGGTGGTCGACAACACTTACTGCACGCCTTACCTGCAACGCCCGCTCGAGCTGGGCGCTGACCTGGTGGTGCATTCCGCTACCAAATACCTCAGCGGCCACGGCGACATCACCGCCGGCATCGTCGTCACCTCCCAGGACCTGGCCACCCGCATTCGCCTGCAAGGGCTCAAGGACCTGACCGGCGCCGTGATGTCGCCGCAGGACGCGTTCCTGCTGATGCGCGGGCTCAAGACCCTGGCGCTGCGCATGGACCGCCATTGCAGCAATGCCCAGGTCATCGCCGAATACCTTCAGGCCCATCCCGCCGTGGCCTGGGTGACCTACCCCGGCCTGCCGTCCTTCGCCCAGCACGAACTGGCGGCGCGGCAAATGAAGCTACCCGGTGGGATGATTGCCTTTGAGCTGAAAGGCGGCCTGGCCACCGGCCGGCAATTCATGAACGCACTACAATTATTCAGCCGGGCAGTCAGCCTCGGCGACGCCGAATCCCTGGCGCAGCACCCGGCGAGCATGACCCACTCCACCTACACCCCGGAGCAGCGTGCGGAACACGGGATTTCCGAAGGGTTGGTGCGGTTGTCTGTGGGTCTTGAAGATATCGCCGACCTGCTGGCCGACGTCACTCAAGCCCTGGATGCCTGCGCATGAGCACACCCGATGCGATCAACGACGGCCCTGCCGCGCCCCAGGACCAGGACCCCGAAGAGACGCGCGAGTGGCTCGACGCCCTCGCCTCGACCCTCGCCGCCTGCGGCCCGGAGCGCGCCCGCTACCTGCTCAAGCGCCTGGAAGAATACGCCAGCGAGCACGGCATCCACCGCGACGCCCAGGCCTTTTCCGCGTACCGCAACACGCTGTCGCTGGAGCAACAAGGCACCTACCCCGGCGACCTGTTGCTGGAAGAACGCATCACTGGCCTGCTGCGCTGGAACGCCCTGGCCATGGTGGTCCGCGCCAACCACGCCTATGGCGAGCTCGGCGGCCACATCGCCAGTTACGCCTCGGCGGCGGAGATTTTCGAGGTCGGTTTCCAGCACTTTTTCCGTGGCGATGGCGACAGCGGCCAACGCAATGCCGACCTGGTGTTTTTCCAGCCCCATTCGGCGCCCGGGGTGTATGCCCGGGCCTACCTCGAAGGCCGCCTGAGCGAGGCGCAACTGGCCAACTACCGCCAGGAAATCAACGGCCCCGGCCTGTGCTCCTACCCGCACCCGTGGCTGATGCCGGACTTCTGGCAGTTCCCCACCGGCTCCATGGGCATCGGCCCGATCAGCGCGGTGTATCAGGCGCGGTTCATGCGTTACCTGCAGCACCGTGGTCTGGCGCAGACCGAGGGCCGGCACGTCTGGGGCGTGTTTGGCGATGGCGAGATGGACGAGCCGGAATCCATTGCAGGGCTGTCCCTGGCGGCCCGTGAGCAATTGGACAACCTGACCTTTATCGTCAACTGCAACCTGCAACGCCTCGACGGTCCGGTGCGCGGCAATGGCCAGATCATCCAGGAACTGGAAGCGCTGTTCGCTGGCGCCGGCTGGAATGTGATCAAGGTGCTGTGGGGTTCGGAGTGGGACGGGCTGTTTGCCCGCGACACCGACAACGTCCTGCTCCGGCGCCTGGCCGCGACCCCGGACGGTGAGTACCAGACCCTCGGCGCCCACGACGGCGCCTACAACCTCGAGCATTTCTTCCAGAAAGACCCGCACGTGCGGCGCCTGGTGGAGCACATGAGTGTCGAGGAGATCAACGGCCTGAAACGTGGTGGCCATGACTTCCGCAAACTCTACGCCGCCTTCGCTGCCGCCAAAGCCTGCAAGGGCCGGCCGACGGTGATCCTGGCCAAGACCAAGAAAGGCTTCGGCATCGGCGCTGCCGGCGAATCGCGGATGACCGCGCACCAGGCGAAGAAACTCGATGTCGCCGCCCTGTTGACCTTCCGCGACCGCTTCAAGCTGCCACTGTCGGACGAGGATGTGGAGCAACTGCGCTTCTACCGCCCGCCCGAGGACAGCGCGGAAATGCGCTACCTGCGCGCGCGCCGCCAGGCCCTCGGCGGACCGCTGCCGGCGCGCAAAAGTACCGCGCCGGTGATTCCGGTGCCGGCGCTGGAGCAGTCCGGCGGCTTTGCGTTGCAGGCCGAGAACAAGGAAATGTCCACCACCATGGCCGCCGTGCGCATCCTCAATGCCTGGCTCAAGGCGCCACAACTTGGGCCACGGGTGGTGCCAATTGTCGCCGACGAAGCGCGGACCTTCGGCATGGCCAGCCTGTTTCGGCAGATCGGTATCTACTCGCCCCACGGCCAGTTGTACGAACCGGAAGACAGCGGCTCGATCCTCTCCTATCGCGAATCGCGCAACGGCCAACTGCTGGAGGAAGGCATCACCGAGGCCGGCGCGCTGTCGTCCTGGGTCGCGGCGGCGACTTCTTATTCGGTGCATGGCGAGCCAATGTTGCCGGTGTATATCTACTATTCGATGTTCGGCTTCCAGCGCGTCGGCGACCTGATCTGGGCCGCCGCCGACCAGCGCTCGCGGGGCATACTGCTCGGCGCTACCGCCGGACGCACTACGCTCGGCGGCGAAGGTTTGCAGCACCAGGACGGCTCGAGCCTGGTGATGGCGTCGATGGTGCCCAACTGCCGGGCCTGGGATCCGTGTTTTGCCGGCGAACTGGCGGTGATCCTCGACCACGCCGCACGGCGCTTGCTGGAGGAGCAATGCGACGAGTTCCATTACGTCGCGGTGATGAACGAAAACTACCCGCAGCCGAGCCTCGACCCGGCGCACCACGCCGATGTCTTGCGCGGCCTCTATCGCTATTCGCGCAGCAGCGAAACGGCACCGATTCGCCTGCGCCTGCTGGGTTCCGGGACCATCCTGCGTGAGGTGATCGCCGCCAGCGCGCTGTTGCTGGAAGACTGGGGCATCGCCAGTGAGGTGTTCAGCGCCACCAGCTTCAGCGAGCTGGCACGGGAGGCCCGTGAGATCGAGCGCGACAACCGCCTGGACGCCCACGAGCAACGCAGCGGGCAACTGGATAAATACCTCGCGGGCAAGCAACCGATCATCGCTGCCAGCGACTACATCCGCGCCTGGCCACAACTGATTGCCCAATACCTGGCGGCACCCTACACCGTACTCGGCACCGACGGTTTCGGGCGCAGTGACAACCGCCAGGCGCTGCGCCAGTTCTTCGAGGTCGACCGCCACAGCATTGTCCTCGCCGGCCTGAAAAGCCTGGTGGACCACGATGGCCTCGATCCGCAGATCCTTGCCGAGGCGATCCGCCGCTACCGCCCCGATCCTGCGCCAGAGGCGCCCTGGAATCGCTGACAAATCCGCAACACCTTCATGAGTCATTACCCACAGGAGTGGAACCCCATGAGTCGCATCAACAACAAGACCAGCCAACTGCTCGGCGCCATGATCCTGGCCGGCCTGTCCTGCCATGCGCTGGCTGCCGACACCATCAGGATCGGCATCGCCGGCCCGAAAACCGGGCCGGTAGCACAGTACGGCGACATGCAGTTCAGCGGCGCACGCATGGCCATCGAACAGATCAACGCCAAGGGCGGTGTCGACGGCAAGCAACTGGTGGCCGTGGAATACGACGATGCCTGCGACCCCAAGCAGGCCGTGGCAGTGGCCAACAAAGTGGTCAACGACGGGATCAAATACGTGGTCGGGCACCTGTGCTCCAGCTCCACCCAGCCGGCCTCTGACATTTATGAAGACGAAGGCATCGTGATGATCACCCCGGCTGCTACCAGCCCGGAACTCACCGCGCGGGGCTACAAGATGATCTTTCGCACCATCGGCCTGGACAACGCCCAGGGCCCGGCGGCGGCGCGCTACATCGTCGGTCTGAAACCGGCGAATGTCGCGGTGCTGCACGACAAGCAGCAGTACGGCGAAGGCATCGCCAGTTCGGTGCGCGAGATCCTTGGCAAGGAGGGCATCAAGGTCGCGATGTTCGAAGGCATCAACGTCGGCGAGCGCGACTACTCGTCGATCCTGACCAAGCTCAAGCAGGCCAATGTCGACTTCGTCTACTTTGGCGGCTACCACCCGGAAATGGGCCTGCTGTTGCGCCAGGCCAAGGAAAAGGGCCTGACTGCGCGTTTCATGGGGCCTGAAGGTGTGGGCAACGACTCGATCTCGCAAATCGCCAAGGATGCCGCCGAAGGCATGCTGGTGACCTTGCCCAAGTCGTTCGACCAGGATCCGGCCAACCAGGCGCTGGTCGCTGCTTTCAATGCCAAACAGGAAAACCCCAGCGGCCCGTTCGTTCTGCCGACCTATTCAGCGGTGGACGTGATTGCCGGGGCAATCGTCGCGGCCAAGAGTGAAGACCCGGAGAAAGTCGCCGAAGCGATCCATGCGGGCACCTTCAAGACTCCCACCGGCGACCTGAGCTTCGATGAAAAAGGCGACCTCAAGGACTTCAAGTTTGTGGTCTACGAGTGGCATTACGGCAAGCCGAAAACCGAAGCCGAGCAAAGCGCCGGGCTGTGAGGGGTTAGCCATACCGCATCAATTTCATCGCCAGCAGGCTGGCTCCCACAGGGCTCTGCAAGCTTCACAGGATTTGTGATCGACATAAACCCACTGTAGGAGCAGCCCGGGCGGCGCTCCGCTGCTCGCGATGGGGCCATTGAAATCACCGCCGAACAGGCGGCCGCCTTCGCCGGCAAGCCGGCTCCTACAGGGTTTTGTGCACATCCGAGAGATTTCTGCCTCGCACAAAACCTGTGGGAGCTGGCTTGCCAGCGATGAATCCACCGCTGTACACCAGAGACACCGCCTGCCACTAATTCGGATCCAGCAACCCACCCCGCCAATTCCGCGAGACCCGGCTGCCGGTGAATTTCGCCACCGCCATGCCCTGGGCGATCAAGCGATCGCGGTAGCGGGTGACCAGGCGCCCGGCCTGCTCGGCGTACAGCACCACCTCCGACGAGGGATCACCGGGGCGCTGCAGGATGCGCGCAAAGCGCTGCCCCTCTTCGACAAAATCCCCCAGCTCCTTTTCAAACACCAACACCCCGGGCTGCGGCGCAATGATGGTTTCCATCTGGCCCATTTCCAGCGCCTGCACTGGCCAGTCGGCAACGGCAGGCGCCTCATCGATCACCCCGCAGGCGCAGAGCCAGGCGTACAAGCCATTGGCGTCCTGTTCGGCATAACGATCACTGACATCGCCCTGACCGCGCAGCTCCAGGGTGGCCGCCATCTGCCGCGAATTGACCCCGGCACGCAGCCAGGGCGCGATCACGGTTTCCTCGAAGGAACCGTCGCCGCCTTCATCCCAGATAATCGCCAGGTCCATCTGCATCGCCGCGGCCAACTCACGGCCACGGGGCCAGAAGCTGCGGTGCACGTAGAGATAGGGCAAGGCTTCGTCATCGGTGTGCAGATCGAGCACGATGTCGGCGCTGGCAGCCAACTGCACCAGGCTCTTCTGCCAGTGCTGGACCACACTGCCCGGCCCCTCCGTCGCCGCCGACTGATCGAAGCCACGGTTGAAGTTGTGCCCGGTGGCGTCATGGAAGCGGCCGAGAATCCGCCCCTGGCGAAACTGGCCGATGCCCAGGGGATTGGCCTGGGGCACCAGGGTCACCGAGCCCTTCAGTCGCCCGGCGTCTTGAGCCTGTTGCAGCTTGGGCAGCAGCAGATGCAAGACCAGCATCCCGGCGATTTCATCGGCATGCACCCCGGCCTGCAGGTGCACCGTCGGCCCCTCGCCACTGCCGTCGAAGCGCCAAGCGCCGACCCGCAGCGGGTCGCCATTGTTGTTGCGCACATTGAAGGAAATATCCCGCGCCATCCGCCCGCCTCCCCATTCAATTCATCGTCATCAGCCTTGCGAACGTGGCTCCACGGCATCGGCTTCCACGTCCGCCTCATCACCCTGCGGCGGATACAGCGGCTGCGACACCGAACATTCGGCGCCCACCACATCCTGCTCGGCGTGACGACCAAAAATCATGGCGAGGGTGCCGCTGATGGCGATCAACCCGGCGCCGATGATCAGCGAAGTGTCCATCAGCGTGCCCCAGACCAGGCTCGATAGCGCGAATGCCCAGATCAATCCGGTGTACTCGAAGGGCGCCAGCAGGGTCGCGGTGGCGCGCTGGAAGCTGGCGAACAGCAGGAACTGGCCAATCCCGCCCACCAGCCCGGCGGCGAGCATGCCCAGCCACGCAGGAGTCGGCGCCTGGGTGTGGGTCCAGGGCAGCGCCACCATCATGCACAGCACAAACACCACGTTGGTGATCAGCATCTGTTCCAGCACCGAGGTCTGCTCATCGACCTGGCGCAACTGGATATAGGTAAACGCCCAGCACATCGCCGCCAACAGGGTCAGCACGATGGGCAGCGGATTAGTGATATCGCTGGGGCGGCAGGCGATGATCACCCCGACAAAGCCGATGATCAGGCTGAACCATTGCCAGCCGCTGGCGCGCTCCTTGAGGATCACCGCCGCCAGCACCGTGACCATGATCGGCGCCGAGAAGTACAGGGTGGTCATCTCCGCCAGGGTCAGGTCGCGGGCGGCGGTGTAGTACAGCAGCCAGGCGACAATCGACAGCAGGCCGCGCACCACCAGCAAGCGCCGGCTCGGCGAGCGCCAGGCCCGTCGCACCAACTGGCTGCGGCCCACCAGCAGACAGGCGACAACCACCACCAGGCTGCGCCAGAAAAGTATGCTGACCACCGAATAATCGGCCACCAGCCACTTGATCGCGGCATCCTGCAGGGCCAGGAACGCGTAGCCCAGGGTGCACAGGCCAATGCCTTGCAGCGAGCGGTCGACCCGCGACGCGCTCATCAGACTGACCTGCGCACGGGCGTACCGCGCCGCTCGGCGAAGGCGAACAAGCCTTCGATGAGGAACGTCAGGCAGACATAGACCCCAGCCACCAGCAGCAAGGGTTCATAGACTTGCAGGGTCTGCGCACGCACTACGTTGGCCGCGCCGAGCAGGTCGATCACGGCGATGGTCGAGGCCAGCGCGGTGGACTTGAGGAGCATCACGCTCTCCCCGGCCAGAGTCGGCAACAGCAAGCGCATCGCCCGTGGCAAGCGCACGCGCAACAGGGATTGGCGCGCGGTCATGCCAAACGCCGAGGCAGCTTCCATCTCGCCTTTGGGCACGGCCAACAGACCACCACGGATCACCTCGCCGACGTAAGCACCCACCGACAGCACCAGGGCGAACACGATGTACCAGTAGCCGTCGCGCAAATAGGGCCAAAGGAAGCTGCCGCGAATCAGCGGGAACTGGGCGAAGAGGCTGCCCAGGCCGTAATAGAAGATGTAGATCTGGATCAGCAACGGCGTGCCGCGCCACAGGCTGGTGTAGAACAGACTGGCCTTGGCGATCACGCGGTTTTTCGAGATCCGCGCCAGGGCCACCAGCACCGCCAGGGCAAAGCCGATCACGCTGGAAATCAACAACAGGCTGACGGTGGTTTGCAGGCCTCGACCCAATAAGGCCGCATATTCGACTATCCATGCTGGAATCATTGCATTCACTCAGCCAAAGGCATCCAGCGACGAATGCGTCGCTCAAGCCGTCCCGACAGGTAGTTGGACAGCAGCGTCACCGCGTAATACAGCGCGGCGGCCGTGAGGTAGAACAGCAGGTAATGCCGGGTCGAACCCGCGCCCTGCTTGGCGGTGTACAGCAGCTCGTTGGTGCCGACCACGCTGATCAGGGCGCTGTCCTTGATCAGGTTGATCCACAGGTTGGCCATGCCGGCCAGCGCGTACGGCGCCATGATCGGCAAGGTAACGCGGCGGAACAATGCAAAACCGTGTAGGCCGAAAGCCTTGCCCGCTTCGATCTGGCCAAAGGGAATCGCCTGGATCGCCGCGCGAAAAATCTCCGAGGCGTAGGCGCCCTGCACCAGACCCAATACCAGGATCGCCGCCAGCGGGCCACTGAGGTCCAGCGGGTCATAACCCAGGTGAGCCAGCAGCGCGTTGAGCAGCATCGAGCCGACGTAGTACAGCAACAGGATCAGCAGCAATTCCGGCACGGCGCGGAACAGCGTGGTGTAGGTGCGCATCAGCGCCGCAATCGGCTTCGGCGCACCGAGCTTGAGACAGGCCACCACCAGCCCGATCAACATCCCGACCACAAAGGCCCCGGCCGAGATCTGCAGGGTCATCCACAACCCCCGCAACAACGCCCCGCCCCAGCCCTGATCGCCAAAGCCGATTAATTCGAACATTGCCGGCATGACCGACTCCCTCTCAGCACAGCCCAATCATTGTGCGTTTTTTGTAGGAGCGAGCCTGCTCGCGAAGGACGCCAGGACATCGCGAAAAGCCAGACACACCGCAATACCCTTTGGGACCTGATATGCCTGAGCACACCCGATCCCCTGTGGGAGCCAGCCTGCTGGCGATGAAGTTGATGCGGTGTTGCTGATGGCCCCATCGCGAGCAAGCTCGCTCCTACAGAAGTCCAAACCGAGTCACACTCAAAACGCCGGCTTCACATTGATCCCGAAATACCGCTGCGACAGGTCGTCATAGTCCTTGCTCGCCAACAAGGTCTCGATCGCCTGGTCGAGCTGCGCCTTGAGTGCGGTGTCGTCTTTGCGCAACCCGGCGCCGACGCCTTTGCCGAAGATCGGGTCATAGGGCACGTTGCCCAGATACGCGAGGTTCTTCGCGTCAGGGGTTTTGACGAACTCGCTCATCGCCGTGCCGTCGGCCATCATCAGGTCGATGCGCCCGGCGATCAGGTCGGCGTTGGCCGAGTCCTGAGTGTCGTAGTACTTCACGTCGGCGATTTTTTCGTAATAGGCCTTCAGGTAGCTGGCACTGACGGTGGAGTTCTGCACGCCGATGATCTTGCCCTTGAGGTCATCCGGGTACTTGCTCACGGTCGTGCCCTTGGGGCCGACCAAGGCAACTGCCGAGTCGTAGTAGGCCTTGCTGAAAGCGATCTGCTTCTCGCGCTCGGCAGTCACCGACATCGAGGAGAAAATCACGTCGATCTTCTTCGCCAGCAGCGACGGAATGATCCCGTCCCAGGCCACTTCCTTGATCTCGCACTCGGCCTTCATCTGCGTGCAGAGCTTGTGGATCAGGTCCACCTCAAAACCCTTCCACTCACCGTTGGCCTGCTTCTCGGTGTACGGCGGATAAGGTTCGGCGGCCACCGCGAATCTGATCGGCTGGGCTTGCGCCGCACTCATGCCGGCCAGCAATACGCAGGCCACGCCTGTCATCCAGTTTGCCAAACGTCGATTTCCCATGATGTTGCCCCGTGTTTTTATTGTTGGTCAGCGAGTCTGATGAGCATTGACGAACTGTCGGCAACGCTCACTGCGTGGGTGTACGAACACTTCGTCCGGCGAACCGGTTTCCTCGATCAGCCCCTGGTGCAGGAAGGCGACCTTGGAGGAGACATCGCGGGCGAAGGCCATTTCATGGGTCACCAGGATCATGGTCCGGCCTTCTTCGGCGAGCGAGCGGATCACCCGCAGCACTTCGCCGACCAGTTCCGGGTCGAGTGCCGAGGTGGGTTCATCGAACAGCATGACCTTGGGCCGCATGGCCAGGGCCCGGGCGATGGCCACCCGTTGCTGTTGGCCCCCGGACAGAAACGCCGGGTACTCGTTGCGCTTGGCTGCCAGGCCGACACGCTCGAGCAGCGCCTCGGCCCGTTCGGTGGCCTCGGCCCGGCTTTCGCGCAGGACCTGGGTCGGCGCTTCGATGAGGTTTTCCAGCACCGTGCGATGGGGCCAGAGGTTGAAGTTCTGGAACACCATGCCCAGGCTGGACCTGATGCGCACCAGCTGCTTGATGTCGGACACCAGCGGCGCGCCAGGTCGCGAATGGTTGAGGCGGATGCTTTCGCCGTCCACCAGAATCCGCCCCTGATCGGGCACTTCAAGCATGTTGATGCAGCGCAGCAAGGTGCTCTTGCCCGAACCGCTGGCGCCGATCAATGAGATCACCTCACCTTCGCGGGCGGTCAGCGAGACGCCCTTGAGCACCTCGATATTGCCGAACTTTTTATGCAGGCCATCGACTTCGATCATGGTCCGGGTGGGCGCGGACGATTCGACACTGACCCGAGGCGCAGCCGGTTTCGGCGGCTCATCGAACCGCACAACCGGCAGTTCGTGGCCCAGGCTCAGCAACACCTGTTCGGCATGGGCCAGCAGCGCCGGATCAGCGGCCAGCCAGCCCAAGCGTCCACCGTTCAGACCCTGGCTGCCGATCACCACGCAGCGCTCGGCCATGCCCGGTAGCGCGGCCAAACTCGGTTGCTCATGGTCAAAAACAGGGCCTGCATCACCGACGTCGACCACCACCCACAGGTCATGGGCGATGGCCAGGTCGGCGATGGTTTGCAGAGTCTCAGGGCTAAACAGAATGCCGCTGTTGGCGGGCGGATGGGTCAGGACAATCGCCCGGCTGCGTGGGGAAATGGCCTTGGCCAACAGCGCGGCGTCGAACGTTGAAAAGGCCTCAGGGCTGCACGGCACCCGCACCAGAGTCGCCCCGCTGGCCTGCAGAACGGCCTGATGTTGCAAGGGCATGGGATCGAGGGCCAGCACTTCGTCGCCGGCCGTAAGCAGGCACAGCGCGGTGGCGAGCAAGGCGTTTTGCGGCCCGGCCACGTGCAGCAGATTGGCTGCCCGATATTCACCACCAGCGATATCGAGCGCCGCAGGATGGAGTTCCCGGGCAATCGCACCCTGACCACGGATTCGCTCAACGAAGGGTGAAAACCGCATGCCAGTGCCTCGTTCAAGAAGAAGAAACGCAAGCCCGCAACCAGCCGGGAAGAAGGTCGGAACAACATAGTTGAGACTGAACAGTCGTTCAACAGAAAAGTGTAAGGCTTGCGCGTTTAGGGTAAACAGGTCGTTTTTACGACAGTCATGACGCTTTCAAAACGCCCCAGCCGAATCGGCTGTCGAGGTCTCAATTTCGACCGCCGCGGCTGCGCAGGAGGCGCGCAATGGCCGAGATGAACACCCGCAAACCCCGACAATAGAGCCATCACTGCACCTTGCGCCCTACCCTCCATTGCCAATAAAAAGGTACGCCCATGACCCGTTACGTTGATGTCCAAGACCTGAGCCGCCTGGTCCAGGAAAAAGGCCTGGCCACCTGCCTGAGCGAGATGGCCGAGTACATTCGCCAGGACTACCTGCGCTGGGACGACTTCGAGAAATGTGCGCGCCTGGCCAACCATTCGCCGGATGGCGTGATCGAATTGATGCCGGTCTCGGACGCGTCCCTGTACGCCTTCAAGTACGTCAACGGCCACCCGAAAAACACTCACCACGGCATGCTGACCGTCATGGCGTTCGGCGCCCTGGGTGACGTCGACACCGGCAAACCGGTGCTGCTCAGCGAGATGACCCTGACCACGGCGATTCGCACCGCCGCCACCTCGGCCCTGGCCGCACGCTACCTGGCGCGCCCCGACAGCCGACGCATGGCGCTGATCGGCAACGGCTCGCAGAGCGAATTCCAGGCCTTGGCCTTCCATACCCTGCTGGGCATCACCGAGGTCAGCCTGTATGACATCGACCCGGCGGCGAGCGCCAAACTGGCGGCCAACCTCAACGCCTTCCCGGCCCTCAAGGTGAGCATTGCGGCCAGCGTCGCCGACGCAGTGCGCGGCGCCGACATTGTCACCACGGTGACCGCCGACAAAGCCTACGCGACCATCCTCACCCCGGAGATGATCGAGCCAGGCATGCACCTGAATGCCGTGGGCGGCGACTGCCCGGGCAAGACCGAGCTGCATCGCGAAATCGTCGAGCGTGCGCGGGTGATCGTCGAGTACGAACCGCAAAGCCGCGTCGAAGGGGAAATCCAGCACATGCCGGCCGATTCGCCGGTGACCGAGTTCTGGCAGGTGGTCAACGGCCAGGTGCAGGGTCGCCAGAATCCCGAGCAAGTAACACTGTTCGACTCGGTGGGTTTTGCCCTGGAAGACTACTCGGCCCTGCGCTACGTGCTGGACGTGGCCAAGGCCCTGGACATCGGCAGCGAGATCGCGCTGGTGCCGGAGTTGCAGGACCCGAAAAACCTCTTCGCCCTGCTGCAACCGCCTGCTGCCGGCGCGCAATTGCGCCGGGCTTGATCAGCCTGCGCCCCACCCGGGGCGCAACGATTATGGATCGACCTGGCCCATCAGTTCGCTGACCGACTCCGGGCGTTTGGCGTAACGCTGGGCCAGCACCGCACAGACCATCAGCTGAATCTGGTGGAACAGCATCAGCGGCAGGATCAGCACGCCGATGGTGCTGCCGGCGAACAGCACCTGGGCCATCGGCACGCCAGTGGCCAGACTCTTCTTCGAACCGCAGAACAGAATGGTGATGCGGTCTTCCTGATTGAAGCCAAAGGCCTTGCCCAACAAGGTCGCGGCCACCAGCACCAGCGCCAGCACGATGCAACAGACCACCACCAACCCCAGCAGGTCGAGCACGGGGATCTTGTGCCAGATGCCTTCGATCACCGCCTCGCTGAACGCGCCGTAGACCACCAGCAGAATCGAACCCTGATCGACAAAACGCAGCCAGTTCTTGTTGCGGCCGACCCAGGCGCCGATCCAGCGTCGGGCGATCTGTCCGGCAATGAACGGCAGCAGCAATTGCACGCTGATTTTCAGGATCGCATCGAGGGTCGAACCGCCGTCGCCGTGCACGTCCAGCAGCAAGGTCACCAGCAGTGGCGTGAGGAAAATCCCGAACAGGCTGGAGGCTGCTGCACTGCAGATGGCAGCCGGGATATTGCCCCGGGCCAATGACGTGAAGGCAATCGCCGATTGCACGGTGGCGGGCAGAGCGCACAGGTAAAGCATGCCCATGTACAGGTCCGCGCCAATCAGCGGCGACAGTAGCGGCTTGAGCGCCAGGCCAAGCAGCGGGAAGAGCACGAAGGTCAGGCCGAACACCAACAGGTGCAGGCGCCAGTGGCCGGCGCCAGCGATGATCGACTCGCGGGACAGTTTGGCGCCGTGGAGGAAAAACAGCAGGGCAATCGCGATGTTGGTCAGCCAGCCAAAGCCGACCGCGACCTGACCGCTGGCGGGCAGGACGCTGGCGAGGAGCACCACGCCGACCAGGGTCAGGGTGAAGTTATCGGGGAGGAAACGGGGACGAGTCATGGGGTTTATCCGGGGGTTGCCAAGTACATGGGGTTGACTCTAACGTGCCTGTCGATGACCGACTAACGCCAAAGAGCCAGCAGATGCCGCCTAAAGGACAGGAAAAAAGCTACCGTCGCAGCGTGCCGGGGCTGCCAAGCCTGCCGCGACCGGTGTACGGGCGCACCGAATCGCTGCCCAATCGGGCCCTGACCCGCCGTCACAGCCATCCCTGGGTGCAGCTGTCCTATGCGATCCAAGGCGTTCTGGAAGTGCAGACCAGCGTCGGCCGCTTCGTCGCCCCGCCGCAGCGCGCGGTGTGGATTCCTGCCGGCGTGCCCCATCGGGTGTTCAGTTCGGCGCGCACTGAAATGCGCAGCCTGTACCTGGATTGCAGCGTCACCGCCTGGGCGCCACCGCGTTGCCATGTGCTGGGGGTCAGCGACCTGCTGCGCGAACTGATCCGCAGCTTCAGCCAGTTGCCGGTGGAGTATGAGCAGGACGGCGCCCACGGGCGGCTGGTCCAGGTGCTGCTCGATCAACTGGCTGAAGCGCCGCCTATCGACCTGATGCTGCCCCTGCCCCAGGACAGTCGCTTGCGGCAGATCTACCAGAGCCTGCAGGCGCACCCGGAGCAACAGACCACGCTGGCGCAGTGGAGCGGAAAATTCGCCGTCGCCGAGAAAACCCTCAGCCGCCTGTTTGTGCGCGACACCGGCCTGACCTTCCGCGCCTGGCGCCAGCGTTTGCGCTTGCTGGGCGCGCTGACTCCGCTGGAACAGGGTGAACGCGTCACCGATGTCGCATTGGCCTGCGGCTACGACTCGACCTCGGCCTTTATCGCCGCCTTTCGTCAGCAATTGGGCGCCACGCCCGGGGAATTTTTTCCCTGAGCCGGCGCGCTTGCCTGCGACCAATTGTCCAGTGTGCGGCACGGCGTCGCGGCATTTTGTTAGGATGCTCGCATTTTTTACGCTGACTACCTGCCAGGTCGTGTCGACTGCCAGGCTGCCAAAGGGCGCTAACGCATGAGTGTTTTGTTGAATCGCCGCCAGGTGATTGCGGGAATGGGGTTGTTGAGTCTGGGCCTGCTGACCGGCTGTGACAGTCGCGGCGAGCTGTCCTACAAGTACGGCAAGGACCTGAGCGACAAGATCCTCGGGCGCACCTTCAAGTTGAAAAACACCGACGGCGAAGTGCAAACCCTGTCGAGCTTCAGCGGCATGATGCCGATGGTGTTCTTCGGCTTTACCCAATGCCCGGCGATCTGCCCGACCACCCTGGCCCGTGCGGCGAAGATCAAGAAACTGATGGGCCGCGATGGCGACCGTCTGCAAGTGATCTTCATCACCCTCGACCCGGAGCGCGATACGCCGCAAGTGCTCGACGCCTACGTCAAGGCCTTCGACCCGTCGTTTGTCGCGCTCTACGGCACCCTCGAACAAACCGCGGCCACGGCCAAGGAATTCGACGTGTTCTACGAGAAGGTCCCGAGCGGCTCGACCTACACCCTGTCCCATACCGCCACCAGCTTTGTTTTCGACTCCCGGGGCACCTTGCGCCTGGGCCTGTCGCAGTCGCTTTCGGCACAAGAGTGCACGGAAGACCTGCTCACCGTCATGGAGGTCTGCTAATGACCGCAACGCTCGCCAAATCCCGTTTCAGCCCACTGCTGCTTGGCGCCGCCCTGCTCGGCCTGGCTTTCCAGGTGTCGGCCCAGACCCAGGTCGATGACGCCTGGGTCCGCGCCACCGTCGCCGGCCAACAGGCCACCGGCGCGTTCATGACCCTCACCGCCAGCACTGACAGCAAGCTGATCGAAGTGCAATCGCCAGCGGCCAAGCTGGTTCAGGTGCACCAGATGAGCATGCACAACGACGTGATGAAAATGAACGAAGTCAAGTCGGTCGACCTGCCTGCCGGCAAGGCAGTGAGCCTCGATCCCCATGGTTACCACGTGATGCTGATGGACCTGGTGGCGCAAGTGAAGCAAGGCGACAAGGTGCCGCTGACCCTGATCATCGAGAACGCCAAGGGCGAGAAAGAGTCGGTTCAGGTGGAAGCGCCGGTGCGGGCGCTGACCGAGGCTGACCATAAGATGTAAGCACTCTGGAAAAACTACTGTAGGAGCTAGCTTGCTAGCGAAGGCGGCGGAACATCCAACATAGGCGGTGACCGATATACCGCATTCGCTGGCAAGCCAGCTCCTACAGGTTTGTAATGCCTCCTTCCGGCAAAGATTGCAGTCTGGATCCTCTCAACGCTACAATTGAGAACGATTCACACTAACATCTGGAAAGCCGACCGGTGCAATCTCCTCCGAGCAGCAAGCTGGGTTTCTTTTTCAGCGATCATCACCGCTGGCTGTTGCAGCACATCCAGCGCCGTCTGCGCAATCATGCGGACGCCGAGGACACCGCTGCCGATACCTTCTGCCAGATGCTCGCAGCGCGGGTCGATCCGGACAGCATCGAACAACCGCGCGCCTACCTGTCGACCATTGCCCGACGCCTGATCTTCGACCGCCACCGCCGGCGCAAGCTGGAGTTGGCCTATCTCGAACGCCTGTCGGCACTGCCGGAACTGCTGGCGCCTTCCCCTGAAGAACAACTGCAACTGATCGAAGCGCTGGTGGCCATCGACCGCGCCATCGACGGCCTGCCGCTGGTGGTCAAGGCCACGTTCCTGTACAGCCAACTCGACGGTCTGAGCTACGTCGAGATCGCGCGCAAGCTCGATTTGTCGGAACGCACCGTCAGCCGCTACATGAAACAGGCGCTGCGCCAGTGCTACCTGAGCGAGATGGCCCTGTGAGCGCGCCACGCCTGGACCCCATCAGCGAGCAAGCCATCGACTGGATGGTCAAGTTGCGCGCCGGCCAGCCCGACCCGCAACTGCAAGAGCGCTTCAACGCCTGGCTGGCGCAGGACCCGGCGCACTTGCAGGTCTGGAACACGATGCAGGAGCGTCTCGGTGGCTCGTTCAACACCCTGCGCGCCCTCGACCGCCGTGTGCCCGGCCAGGCCGGGGCCGCCCGCCAATTGCTGCTGCAACCCCAGGGCACCCGCCGCGATGCCTTGCGCGTCATCGCCGGCCTCGGCCTGCTCGGTGGCGGCCTCTGGCTCGGCGCCCGCAGTCCGCTGGGCGACAGCCTGCTGGCGGACCTGCACACCGGGCGCGCAGAACGGCGCAATTTCACCCTGGCCGATGGCAGCCGCCTGAGCCTGAATGCCGAAAGCGCAGTCGATCTGCAATTCGACGAGCGCCAGCGTCTGGTGATCCTGCGCCACGGCGAACTGCTGATCCAGGTCGCCGCCGACCCACGACGACCGCTACGGGTGCGCACCGCCCAGGGCGAAGTACAAGCCCTGGGCACGCGCTTCCTGGTGACTCAGGAGCGCGACGCCAGCCGCGTCGTGGTGCTGCAGCACTCGGTGCAGGCGCGGCTGTTCGACGGCAGCCAACGGGTCCTCGAAGAAGGCCAGGCCGCGCTGCTCTACCCACAACGGATCGTCGCCCTCGAGCGCGATCAACGCCAGCGCGCCGACTGGCTCGACGGCCGGCTTAACGTGCTCGACGAGCCGCTGGAACAAGTGGTCGAGGCCCTGCGGCCCTACAGTCGCGGCTACGTGCGGGTCGATCCGCAGATCCGTCAGCTGCGCGTGCAAGGGGTATTCCCCCTCGACGATCCGCAGAAATCCTTCACCGCACTGGCCGAAACCCTGCCGATCCGGGTCGAGCGCTACAGCCCGTGGCTGACCCTGATTCGCTCGCAATAAGCCGGCCGCAAAAAATATTTATGAAAAACATTCTTATTTGTGTCCGGTTTTCATTTCTCATCCCACCTATCTCCTGAACACTTCCACACGATCAGGAGAACGCTGTGTTTAACCCGCTGCCCACTGCCCTTTCCGCCGCTGTTGCCTTGGCGACCCTGGCCAGCCCTGCCCTAGTGCAGGCGCAAGACCTGTCGTTCAACCTGGCGGCCGGCCCCCTCGCCCGCACCCTGAACGCCATCGCCAGCCAGAGCGGGCAGATTCTTTCGCTGAACCCGGTGTTGGTGCAGGACAAACAGGCCCCCGCCGTAGTCGGCCGGATGTCCGCCGAGCAAGCCCTGAACACCGCGCTGGCGGGCAGCGGCCTGCAGTTGCGGGTGACCGCCCAGGGCAATTTCAGCGTCGAGCCGGCTGCCGACAACAGCGGCGCGGTGCAGCTGGGAGTCACCAGCATCGTCGAGCAGAGCGCCGACGCCACCACCGAGGACTCCGGTTCCTACGCGGCGCGCGCAGTGACTATCGGCAAGGGCAGCCACAGCCTGCGGGAAATCCCCCAGTCGGTCAGCGTGATGACCCGCAAGCAGCTGGACGACCAGGGCCTGACCGACCTCAAGGACGCAGCCAACCAGACCACCGGGCTGGTGGGTGTGCAGGGTGTCGGCAAGGGCATGATCCTGACGTCGCGCGGCTTCCAGATCGATGACTGGCAGTACGACGGCGTGCCGATCCCGCGCAACACCTACGCGCTGGGTAACTGGGCGACTCAGGACCTGATTTTCTTCGACCGCATGGAAGTGCTGCGCGGCGCTTCCGGCCTGTTGCAAGGTGCCGGTAGCCCCGGCGGCGCGATCAACCTGGTGCGCAAGCGCGGCCAGAACGTGCCGACCGTGGCCCTCACCGCCAAGGCCGGAACCTGGGATCACTACGGCCTGCAACTGGACGCCGGCGGCCCGCTGAACAGCAGCGGCACGGTGCGCGGACGCTTGGTTGCCGACGAGGATCAGAGCAACTCCTTCATCGACTACGACTGGAGCAAGACCCACTCGTTGTACGGCGCCCTGGACGTCGACCTGCGTGACGACACCACCCTCGGCCTGGCCGTCAGCAACTCCGACGCCAGCGCCCGGCCGATGGTTCGCGGCCTGCCACGCTACGCCAATGGCAAGACGGTGGATCTGTCGCGCTCGACCTTCACCGGTTCCGACTGGAACCGCTCGCACATCGACGTCACCACGGTCTATGCCGACCTCGAGCACCGCTTCAACGATGACTGGATCGCCAAGGTCGGCGCGGTGCGCATGAGCGAGAACAACGACTCGACTCAGCAACGGGTGCAGAGCAGCGGCGACGGCCTGAACCTCGATGGCACTGGCGTGCAGTACGCCGACTGGGTCACCGATTTCGATTCAACCAAAGTCGGCGTCGACGCCAACCTGGTCGGGCATTTCGACGCCTTCAACATGGCCCAGGAAATCGTCGTCGGCGGCAACTACTCCAAGTTCACCTCCGACGACCGCATCGCCCGGACCTTCAACGACAGCACAGATAGCATCTTTGACATCGATCATCACCGCCCCGCCATCAGCTACGACAGCTTGCTGAACACACCGGGCGGGCGCGGCACCAGCAGCAAGTACGACATTCGCCAGAAAGGCCTGTATGGCACCTGGCGGGTCAAGCCGATCGAGCCGTTGACCCTGATCCTCGGCAGCCGGGTCAGCTGGTACGACTACCGTTACACCGCCGCCAACGAGTTCGCCATCAGCCATGACATCGCGGTGGAAAACCCCAGCACCATGAGCGAAAACGGCGAAGTCACGCCGTTTCTCGGTGCCATCTACGACCTCAACCGCGAGTGGTCGGTGTACGCCAGCTACACCGATGTGTTCCAGCCGCAGAGCGAGCGCGACGCCAGCGGCAGCGTGCTCAAGCCGGTGGTGGGCAGCAACTATGAGGTCGGCCTCAAGGGCGAATTGCTCGATGGCCGGGTCAATACCTCCTTCGCATTGTTCCGCTACGACCAGGAAAACCGCGCGGTGAATGACGTCGCCTCGGGCTTTGCCTGCGACGGTTGGTACTGCTCGACCGCCTCGGGCAAGGTGCGCAGCCAGGGCCTGGATGCAGAAGTCAGCGGCGAAGTGCTCGACGGCCTGAACCTGTTCGCCGGCTACACCTATAACACCACCAAGTACCTCGACGACCCGGTCAATGAAGGTCGAACGTTCAGCCAGTGGACGCCCAAGCACATGCTGCGGGTGTGGAGCGACTACCAGTTCAAAGGCGACTGGAGTCGGGTCAATGCCGGCCTTGGCTTCACCACACAAAGCCACACACTGGGCTACGAGCGGACCTATGAAGTGCCCGGCTACACGGTGTGGAACGCGCGCCTGGGCTACAAGTTGAGCGAAGAAGTCGACCTGGCGCTGAACGCCTACAACCTGTTCGACAAGCACTACTACGTCGCCGGCTACAACCAGCTCGACGGCAACAACAACTTCGGCGACCCGCGCAACCTGATGTTCAGCGTCAAATACACCCCGGTGTTCTGATTCGTTGCCAGGCACCCACTGTAGGAGCCAGCTTGCTGGCGAAGGCGGTGGCACAGCCGACATCATCGGTGGCTGACACTCCCTCTTCGCTGGCAAGCCAGCTCCTACAGTGAAGGCGGTGGCACAGCCGACATCATCGGTGGCTGGCACTCCCTCTTCGCTGGCAAGCCAGCTCCTACAGCGAAGGCGGTGGCACAGCCGACATCATCGGTGGCTGACACTCCCTCTTCGCTGGCAAGCCAGCTCCTACAGGGGGTTGAAGTAGCCTGGCGAATCGTGGCGATGAAGTTGCCACGGCCTGGCCAATGTTCACCTAAGCTCAAAAGTCATGGCATGCCGCCATCAACGGACTGTGCGCAGGGTGTTCGTCATGAATCTGAAATCCGTCTGGTCAACCGTCCTGCCGCGCGGATCGGTAGACACCATCGCCCCGACACGCCACTTCGACCTGCTGCGCTGGTTCTCGCTGATCAGTTTCGTCCTGATCAGCGCGATCGCCTTCGGCCTGGGCTCGATTTCCACGCGCTTCCTGATCAACGAAAGCCTGGAGCGCGACGCCATGCTGTCGGCGCAATTCATCCAGAGCCTGGCCAAGGGCGAAGTCCGGCACCATGGTTTATCGGGGATGCGCATGGGCGACATCCTCGCCCCGGTGGACTACGTCATGCTGTCGCCGGAGATCGCGCAGAACCGGGTGCGCGCCCGTTCGGAGTTTTTCGATCACCTGGCCAACCTGCCCGACACACTGCTGATCAACATTTACTCGCCGCAACGCCGGGTGATCTGGTCGAGCAACCCGCAGCTGATCGGACACAGGATCGATGACGACCCCGCCCTCGATGCCACCTTCAATGGCCGGGAACCGGTGTGGGTGCGCTACAACGAACTGGACGAGCAGCGCCCCGAACAGAAATTCCTCCGTGAACCGAAGATGTTCTTCATCGAGAACTACATCCCCCTGAGTGATGACCGCGGCAACATCCTCGCGGTGGTGGAGATCTACAAGGAGCCGCTGGACCTGATCGAGCGTATCGACCGCGGTTATGCGTGGATCTGGCTGTCCACCGCGGTCGGCGGCCTGCTCCTGTACTTCGGCCTGTTCTGGATCGTGCGCCGGGCAGCGATGCAACTGGCGGCGCAGGAAAACCAGCTGGTCGCCAACAAGACCTACGTCGGCCTGGTGGAGATGTCCTCCGCCGTCGCCCACAACCTGCGCAACCCACTGGCGGTGATTCGTACCAGCGCCGAACTGGCCCATGACACCCCCGGCCAGCCGGCGAAACAGAACATTGGCGATATCATCGGCCAGGTCGATCGCATGGCCGGCTGGGTCCACGACCTGCTGGTGTGCCTGCGACCGCTGCGCGGCGAACCGCAACCGCTGGCGCCGCTGCCGATCATCCAGGCCGCGCTGACCCAGTTCAGCCAGCAACTGAGCCTGGCGGCGGTACGGGTCGAGTTCAAGCCGGAGCCACTGCCGCTGATCATCAGCCACCCGCTGCTGCTGACCCAGATCCTCAACAGCGTGATCGCCAATGCCATGGAAGCCATGCACGGCGGCGGCACCCTGACCATCAGCGCGCGCCACGATCAAGCTGGTAAATGGCTGGACCTGATCATCGCCGACAGCGGCGAGGGCATGTCGCGGCAACAGGAACTGATGGCGTTCAAATCCTTCTACACCACCAAGCAGGGCCGGCTGGGCATCGGCCTGGTGATGGTCAAGCAGATCATGCAGAGCTTTGGCGGCGAGGTCAGCCTGAGCACCTTCGAACACCAGGGCACGTCCGTGTGCCTGCGGTTCAAGGTGGCCGGGTAAGCCGCTAACGAAAGCGCTGCGGCAGCGCCTCGGCAAACGGATAAAAACCAAAATACGGCTTGGCCTCGTCGATCACCCGCGCGAACGAAGGCCGGCTGGCCAGGCGTTCGAAATAAGCACTCAGGCCCCGACACTCTGGTGGAAACGGCACCAGGGTACTGGCGTAGAACAGCGCCGGGGCGGCGGCGCAGTCGGCCAGGCTGAAATCGTCGCCAACGATCCAGGGTTTGCCGGCGAGCTGGCGCTCGATCATGCCGTAGGCGGTGGCCAGGGTGTTGCGGGCTGCACTCAGGTCCGCCTGGGTGCCGCGCAGCCGATCGGCGACGATTTCCTGCATCGGGCTGTGCACGTAGTTGTCGAAAAAGCGATCCCAGAAACGCACGTCCAGTGCCCTGCCCCAATCGCTGGGCAACAACGGATGCTGCCCGCCGTAGTAGTGGTCGAGGTATTCGATGATCACACTCGACTCCGCTACATCACGTTGGCGCAGTGGATCGTGGATCACCGGAAACTTGCCCATTGGCCACAACAACTGCAGCTCGAGGCGATCAGCGTTGCTGCCCAGATCGATGATCCTGCGCTCGAACTCGACGCCATATTCATACAACGCGATCAGCACCTTGTGGCAGTAGGACGACAGCGGGTGGTAATACAGAGTGAGCGTCATGTCCGGTTCCTCGATGTAACAAAGTTTTGCGATCCGCAACTTGCATCTTCCAACTATAGGCTAGGCTTTGAGCAGCTCATTGCTCACGATGCTCGTATCTGCAGGGTTGGATGGTTTTCTGGAGAGCGTCTGCAACAGCTGCCTCAGACAGGACTAATCCGTTCGCGCAGGACTGACCCGATGACCGAGCCTCTTCTCAGCTTTGATGCACTCAAGCGCGCCGCTGCCAGTGGCGAAATCGATACCGTGCTGGTGTGCATGGTCGACATGCAGGGCCGCCTGGTCGGCAAGCGTTTCCAGGTCGAGTTCTTCATCGACAGCGGCTACCAGGAAACCCATTGCTGCAACTACCTGCTCGCCGATGACATCGACATGGAGCCGGTACCCGGCTACGCCGCCGCCAGTTGGAGCAAGGGCTACGGCGACTTCGTGCTCAAGCCCGACATGTCCACCCTGCGCCGCGTGCCCTGGCTTGAAGGCACCGCGGTGGTGCTGTGTGACGTGCTCGATCACCACCACCGCCAGGACCTGCCCCACAGCCCGCGAGCGATCCTCAAGAAGCAGATCGAACGCCTGCGTGCCCGGGGCTACACCGGCATGTTCGCCTCGGAGCTGGAGTTCTACCTGTTCGACGAGAGCTACGCAGCCATCCACCAGCGCAATTACCACGCGCCGAAGACCGCCGGGCATTACATCGAGGACTACAACATCCTCCAGACCACCCGCGAGGAACCGGTGCTGCGGGCGATTCGCAAACACCTGCAGGCCTCGGGGATTCCCGTGGAAAACTCCAAGGGCGAATGGGGCCCGGGCCAGGAAGAAATCAACATTCGCTACGCCGACGCGCTGACCATGGCCGACCACCACGTGATCATCAAGCACGCCTGCAAGGAGATCGCGCAGCTGCAGGGCAAGGCAATCACCTTCATGGCCAAGTGGCGCTACGACGCCGCCGGTTCCAGCAGCCATATCCACAATTCGCTGTGGGACAAGAACGGCAAAAAGCCGTTGTTCTTCGAGGCCAAGGCCGAGTTCGGCATGTCCAAGCTGATGCGCGCCTGGGTCGCCGGGCAACTGAAATACGCCGGTGACATCACCTGTTTTCTCGCGCCCTATATCAACTCCTACAAGCGTTTCCAGGCCGGCACCTTTGCCCCGACGCGAGCAGTCTGGAGCCGCGACAACCGTACCGCCGGCTTTCGCCTGTGCGCCGAAGAAAGCAAATCGATCCGTATCGAATGCCGGATCGGTGGCGCCGACCTCAACCCCTACCTGGCCTTCGCCGCGCTGATTGCTGCCGGCCTGGCGGGCATCGACGAGAAGCTCGAACTGACAGCGCCTTACGAGGGCGATGCCTACGCGAACGAGCAACTGCCGGAAGTCTCCAAGACCCTGCGCGAGGCCTGCGCCGCGCTCAAGGCCTCGAGCATGTTGCGCGAGGCGTTCGGCGACGAGGTGATCGAGCATTACGTGCACACCGCCGAGTGGGAACAGAAAGAGTACGACCGGCGGATCACCGACTGGGAACTGCAGCGCGGCTTCGAGCGCTATTGAGAACGGCATGACAACCAAGGTCCAGCTGATTTCCCCGGTCAATGGCCGGGTCTACGTCGAACGCCAGTGCGCCGATGCGGCACAGGTCGACCAGGCCGTGGCCGACGCCAGCGCCGCGCAGATCCTCTGGCGCCGACGTACCCTCGACGAGCGCGCCACGCTGTGCAACGCGGCGGTGCAGGCAATGCTGTCGATGCAGGAGCAGATCGTCCTGGAACTGGCCTGGCAGATGGGTCGGCCGGTGCGTTACGGCGCCGGCGAGCTGCGCGGCTTTGCCGAACGCGCGCACTACATGATCGGCATCGCCGCCCAGGCCCTGGCGCCGATCGAGCCCGAACCGATCGCCGGTTTTCGTCGAACCATCAAGCGCGAACCGCTGGGCACGGTGCTGGTGGTCGCGCCCTGGAACTACCCCTACCTGACGGCGGTGAACAGCGTCATCCCGGCGCTGATGGCCGGCAACGCGGTGATCCTCAAGCACGCCACGCAAACCCTGCTGGTGGGCGAGCGATTTGCCCAGGCCATGCAACAGGCCAATCTGCCAACCGGGCTGTTTCACAACCTGCTGCTGGATCACACGCAGACTGCTGCGCTGATTGCCTCGGGGCGCGTGCAGCAGGTCAACTTCACCGGTTCGGTAGAGGCCGGGCGCGCCATCGAGAACGCCGCCAGCGGGCGCTTTATCGGCGTCGGCCTGGAGCTCGGCGGCAAGGATCCGGCCTACGTGCGCGCCGACGCCAACCTCGAACACGCAGTGGAAAACCTGGTGGATGGCAGCTACTTCAATTCCGGGCAGAGCTGCTGTGCGATCGAACGGATCTACGTCGACAAAAAACTCTACCCGGCCTTCGTCGAGCGCTTCGTCGCCCTGACCGGCGAATACGTGCTTGGCAATCCGCTGAATGAAGCGACGACCCTCGGCCCGCTGGTCTCCACCGGTGCCGCCGACGCGGTGCGCGGGCAGATCAACGCGGCTGTGAAGCAAGGCGCAACGGCGCTGATCGATGCCCGCGCCTTTCCTGCCGACCTGCCCGGCAGCGCCTACCTGGCACCGCAGGTGCTGGTGGATGTCAGTCACCGCATGGCAGTCATGCGTGAAGAAAGCTTCGGCCCGGTGGTCGGCATCATGCCGGTGGACGATGACGAACACGCCCTCACCTTGATGAATGACAGCCCGTTCGGCCTCAGCGCCTCGCTCTGGACCCGCGATCTGGCCGCCGCCGAACGCCTGGGCAACGAGATCGCCACCGGCACGGTGTTCATGAACCGCTGCGATTACCTCGACCCGGCGCTGGCCTGGACCGGGGTCAAGCACAGCGGGCGCGGGATCACCCTGTCGAGCCTGGGTTACGAACACCTGACCCGAGCCAAATCCTTCCACCTGCGGCACGAGGTGTAGCACATGAACCTGCGCGGAAACTGGAATTACCCCACGAGCATCCGTTTCGGCGTCGGGCGTATCAATGAGCTGGCCGAGGTCTGTCGCAGCCAGGGGATCCAGCGCCCGCTGCTGGTCACCGACAGTGGCCTGGCCCGCGCGCCGATCACCATTGCCGCCGTCGATGCGCTGCGCGATGCCGGTCTCGGTGTGGCAATGTTCAGCGACCTCAAACCGAATCCTGTCGAAGCAAATCTGGCCGGTGGCCTGGAAGCGTGGCGTGCCGGCCAGCATGACGGCGTGGTCGCTTTCGGCGGCGGCAGCGGCCTGGACATGGGCAAGCTGATCGCCTTCATGAGCGGCCAGACCCGCCCGGTCTGGGACTTCGAAGACATCGGCGACTACTGGACCCGCGCCGACGACAGCGCCATCGCCCCGGTGATCGCCGTACCGACCACTGCCGGCACCGGCTCGGAAGTCGGGCGTGCAGCGGTGATCATCGACGAACGAACCCACACCAAGCGCATCATCTTCCATCCGAAAATGATGCCGCGGGTGGTCATCAGCGACCCGGCCCTCACGGTCGGCATGCCGGCGAAAATCACTGCCGGCACCGGCATGGACGCCTTCGCCCATTGCCTGGAAGCCTATTGCGCCCCGGGCTTTCACCCGCTGGCCGACGGCATTGCGGTCGAAGGCATGCGCCTGGTCGCCAGTGCCCTGGTGCGCGCGGTCCGCACCCCGGCCGACCTCGACGCCCGCGCACAGATGCTCGCCGCCGCGGCGATGGGCGCCACCGCGTTCCAGAAAGGCCTGGGCGGCATGCACGCGCTGTCCCATCCGATTGGCGCGCTGCACGACACCCACCACGGCATGACCAACGCCACCGTGATGCCCTACATCCTGCAGTTCAACCGGCCGGCCATCGAGGAACGCATCACCCGCCTCGCCGCCTACCTGGGCCTGCCCAACCCGGGCTTCGACAGTTTCCTGGCCTTTGTCCTCAAGCTGCGCCAGGACATCGGCGTGCCCCACACCCTGCGCGAGCTGGTGGTGGGCGATCCCGAGGTCGAGCTGATTGCCGACATGGCGATCATCGACCCGTCCGCCAGCGGCAATCCGCTGACATTGAGCCGGGATGACGCCATCGGGATTTTCGACGCGGCCTGGCATGGCCGTCTCTAGCGCCTACGCCAGGCGAAGCACGTTTCAGGAGCAGTACAACAGGGTGTTGAACGCCAGACCATCGCGTCCCACCGGCGCCGTGGTTGTGAATCAAACCTGCAGGGGCACACGTGATGAATCCAGCCAGCCAGCCCGAATCCGCCGCCCATGACGACGACGTCAAGGCGTTGCACAGCATGGGCTACGCCCAGCAACTGTCGCGCCGCATGGGGGTGTTCTCCAACTTCGCGATTTCCTTCTCGATCATCTGCATCCTCTCCGGCGGCATCAACTCGCTGGCCCAGGGCACCTCGGGCGCAGGCGGCGCGGCCATCGGCATCGGCTGGCCGATCGGCTGCCTGATCTCCGGGGTGTTCGCCCTGGCCATGGCGCAGATCTCCTCGGCCTACCCCACGGCGGGCGGGCTGTATCACTGGAGTTCGATCCTCGGCAATCGCTTCACCGGCTGGCTCACCGCCTGGTTCAACTTGCTGGGGCTGGTGACGGTGCTCGGGGCGATCAACGTCGGCACCTATTACTTCTTCTTCGGCGCCTTCGGCCCGGCGCTGGGCATGGAGGACACCATCACCACGCGGGTGATCTTCATGGCGATCCTCACCGGCATCCAGGCCATGTGTAATCACCTGGGGATTGGCCTGACCGCGAAGCTCACCGACTTCTCCGGCTACTTGATCTTCGCCACCGCCCTGGCCCTGACCATCGCCTGCCTGATCGCCGCGCCAAGCTACGACTTCGCCCGCCTGGTAACCTTCGGCAACTACTCCGGCGAGGCTGGCGGCAACGTCTGGCCGCAGGTGTCCAACGGCTGGGTGTTCATGCTCGGACTGCTGCTGCCGATCTACACCATCACCGGCTACGACGCCTCGGCGCACACCTCCGAAGAGACCCGCCAGGCGGCGACTTCGGTGCCCTGGGGCATGGTCATGTCGGTGATCTGGTCACTGCTGTTCGGCTGGCTGATGCTCAGCTCCTTCGTGCTGATGCTACCCAGCCTCGACGAAGCCGCGACCCATGGCTGGAGCGTATTCTTCTGGGCGATGGACACGCAGATGAACCCCAACGTGAAAATGGCCCTGTACGTGGCGATTTTCGTCTCGCAGTTTCTCTGCGGCCTGGCCACCGTGACCTCCGTGTCGCGGATGATCTTCGCCTTCTCCCGCGACGGCGGCCTGCCCTGCTCGAAAGCCCTGGCCAGCGTCTCCCCCAGCCATCGCAGCCCGGTGGCGGCGATCTGGACCGGCGCGACCCTGGCGGTGCTGTTCGTCTGGGGCTCGTCCCTGGTGTCGATCGGCGAAACCCCGGTCTACACCATCGTCGTCTCCTGCACGGTGATCTTCCTGTTCTTCTCCTTCATCATCCCCATCGTCCTCGGCCTGTTCACCTACGGCACCGCCAAATGGCCGACCATGGGCCCCTGGAACATGGGGCGCGGGCTGTATTCGCTGTTCGCCGTGCTGTCGGTCCTGTCCATGGTGCTGATCTTCATCATCGGCATCCAGCCACCCAATGAGTGGGCGCTGTACATCACCATCGGCTTCCTGGTGCTGACCGCCATCATCTGGTTCGCCTTCGAAGCCCGGCGCTTCCAAGGCCCGCCCATGGGCGACATGATCCTCAAGCGCCAGGCGGAGATTGCCGCTCAGGAAGCGGCGTTGCATCGGTCGGGCGAGCGTTGATCGCACTCACTCGGCAAACGACCCCGTGCGCACCTCGCCAGCGCGCACATAACGGCAAATCAGCACACCGCTGGGTGTGCTGGTGACCTGCTCAAGCCTGAACGCTGCCGCCTGGGCATCATCACCGAACAAACGCTGACCGCGACCGAGCAACACCGGAAACGTCATCAAGCGCAACTCATCCACCAACCCCGCCGCCAACAATTGCCGCACCAGATCGCCGCTGCCCTGGGTCAAGAGCGGTGCCCCGTCCTGGCGTTTCAATGCGCACACTGCTTCCACTACATTGCCCTGCAGGGCATGGCTGTTGTTCCACTCCAGGGTGTCGGGGCTGTGGGTGGCGACGTGTTTGGCCACGTTGTTGAACTTGTCGCCGATGGATTGATGGCGGGAACCGGTCGTCACGCCCGGCCAGTACGCGGCGAAAATATCGTAGGTACGGCGCCCCAGCAGCAGCTCGAAGGGCTGGGCGAAGAGTTCCTGGATGGCGCGGCCGGAGACTTCGTCGGCGTAGGGCACGATCCAGCCGCCGAATGGGAAATTGTCGCGGGTGTCCTCGGTGGACCCGCCGGGGGCCTGGATGACGTTGTCGAGGCTGAGGAAGGTGGCGACGGTGAGGGGGCGCATGGGGGGCTCCGGGGTGTCGGTGGGGACGATTGTTTTCGTTCGCGTGTAGATAGTCGAACGGAGCGCTGCGCAATCGACAGGTCGTCACCATTTCCCTGGAGGTAATGGCGTCATGAGCGGGCATTGGGACTGCCCCGAGGCGGTTGGTATCAGTCCCGAACCGGGGTTAGCTGCTCGACTGATAACATCTTCATAGCGGCACATCCCATCGCTTTGATTGAGATGTTGCCACCCGCGACTAACTGACTTGCTGCAGGGTTTCGTCGGTATGACCCTCGCCACTGGCCGAAACCCAGAAAGCGTCATTGACGCTTTTGGTATGACTTTCATTGTGCAGGTCCTTGACCGCTTCGAAGGTGATGCCGCCACCACTGTCCAGGGTCAGGTCGTTGCCACCGTTGAGCTTGGCACCCTGATAACGTTGATAACCCCCACTGACCAGGGTCAGGTCACCCCCCGGTCTTGATTTCGCTCCCGATGTTTTTCACATCCGTCACTTCGTCGCGTTGGGTCTTTTTGCTGCCAAAGCTGCCCTTTTTGTGCGAGGGAATCGCCCGACGCGAATTTCGTTGTTGTGGCGCGCAACGCCAGACGGGCTGCGGCCTGCACGCCGGCCGGTCAAGCCGAAACGCGGTCGCGGCAAAAAAACTCCCTGACGCGGGTTTCAGCCCGTGACAACACTATCTATGTCAACCCTATGGATACTGTTCGATAGCGTTTTGCGAGGTGGAAACTGTAAAGCGCGATGTTTTTAAAGAGCGTAAGGCGGTGATCCGAAAGGAATCAAAAGCTTGATCGATAAAACGATATCGACGCGAGGTCGGTGTTAGCAAATCAAGATCAAGCCGATTTATTTATGAATCACCAGACTTCATGAGTCTCTGGTCTGTAATTCTTTTCAATACGCTCAACAAGCAATGGGGCACTGATTATTCCTCTTGTTGGATATTTCTGCTCCTCTGAATTTATCTCTCTTTCCAATCGAGTTAACTCGTTTCCATTCCACAGCCACAGGGAGCCTCCCGGTCCTCCTGCCCTAGAGCGGAACATAGGAAACACTTGTAATCGTTCGGGGACTGGAACATTCCCCACAACGGTCAGCAGACCTTGATTCACCGCACTTTGAACAACAAAAAATGCAGAAAACTGAGGTTCACCCTCTACCATCGACGAAAAATCTACTGGTTGTTGATTATAAAACCCGGGGAAAACACGAATTAGAAATCCGTACTCCGGATTTTTATGAGTAACTTGCGCATATGCGACACCTTGTGAAGTAAGCACCTGCAAAATGTCGCCCAATTTAACTTTCTTAGCCATCTAAAATCCTTCATATCCAGTTTTTTTCAGCAGCTCAGCACCGCGAATCAAACCTTGCTCATACTTGGTTGGGTTTTTAATCGTAGATATCGAGTTAATCTTATTTATTAAATCTCCACCATTTTTGCCCAGTCCGTGGTAATCGATCAGTGTTTGCTCAACTGCCCGAGCATCAGTACGTGAAAGGTTCTCCAATCCCGGAAGACCTTCAATTACTATACCTTTTTCTCTTAGGTGAGCCTGACCGCGTTTAACAATGTCGTCAGTTATTCCTACGTAACGAGTCATGCCATCAACAACACAGCTATAGACACAAGTCTTTCCGCCGATAGCTGCTGCGTCAGAAACACCTTTTGACGTCCCCTCGGCCAATGCTGCACCGAATTTCTTCTCCAGAGACTCCAAAATTTCTTTGCTGACGGCCTCCGATATTGTAACAGCCGCCTTCGCCTTGCCAGTCGGCGTTGGGAAAAACAGATCGATTCCCAACCCGACGATTTGCTCTGTCAGGGTCGGCTCAAAGAAAATCTCACGCAGCTCTGCCGGAGAAAATTGATTCAGAAATTCAACGGTTCTCGGACTCAACTTCGAGGGGTCTTTCTCACCATCCGCAATTTTTTGCAGATCAGCCAATACATCCTGCGGCTTCAGATCCACAAACTGATTTTGTTCATGCAGGGTGGCGAAGCCTTTCTCCAGACGGGCTGCGGCCTCTCGATGCACTTGTTGGTTATAGCGTTCGGCATTACCGGCCACCCAACTCGCGGTTGCTGGATCGTCACCGCCCAAAGACCCGGCCAAAATACCGATGATTTGTGCGGTGGCGATTTTGAACTGGTCATCGGTAGCAAAGCGCTCACCCAGGTACTGGCCCAGAGCGTCTGATGTCGCCTGTGTCAAGCCTTCGGCGGCAGCCCCGGCCAGAGCGCCCGAGGTGAAATCGCCGCCTTTGGCCGCGGCTAGTGAGCCGCCCAAGATGGCATGCATCAGAATCTTTGAAGCGGACCCTGGATCCACCTTCAAGTAGTCGGCTAGATCACCTACTTGCTTGTTGCCAAAGGCAGCGGTGAGGTCGAGCCCTTCGGAGACACCAGCATTGCCCAGGTTGTTTTTCCAGCTGCCACCGTTAATCGCAGTGTCGATGCTCCCGGCAAGCAATGCGTGTGCTCCGCTGCGCAGCACATTGTCGGCAACCGTGTTCCAATCCAGCATGCTCGATGAGTAGCCGGGGTTATTCACTCCGTTACCGTTGAGAATCATCCCACCGTCGGTTTTCCAACCTTTAACGTAGCTGTCCATGTAACCCATGGCGTACATCGTCGCCATTTGGGTCGCATAGTCTCTGAGTGCGTCACTGCTGGTGGCCGTGGAAAAGCCTGCCCCCAGATCACCACCACCATTGATCGTACCGACCGCAAAGTTACTGGCTATCGCGCCGTACAGCGGGCCGAGGAAATAGCTGGCGACAATCGCAATAATCAGCGCTGGAGCGGCGCCCAAACCTGAGCTTTTGTAATCCCAACTGTCATGTAGCTCTTTCACGACCTGCCAATTGACGTCGCCGCGGGCTTCAGCGTCTTTCAGCCAAGCCAAGCTCGGATCGGCCTGCACCATGGCATCGATGGTTTCGCTCACCGACTTCTGATCGATCTGTTTGATGTCGATGTTTAAGCCATCGACGGCCTTGATGATAAGTTGGCCTTGGTACTCCAGTGCGCTCTGGCGCAGCGTCTCATCGGTGTTGCCTTTCCCTTTGGCCGACTGCCAGGCCAGGTTGCTGCTGCTCTTCTCGTGGCTCTCCTGATGCAGGTCCTTGACCGCTTCGAAGGTGATGCCGCCACCACTGTCCAGCGTCAGGTCGTTGCCACTGTTGAGCTTGGCGCCCTGATAACGTTGATCACCGCCGCTGACCAGGTTCAGGTCACCGCCAGTCTTGATCTCGCTCCCGATGTTTTTCACGTCGGTGACTTCATCGCGCTGGGTCTTCTTGCTGCCAAACCCGCCCTTTTTCTTCATGTCATACAGCGAGTAATCACTGTCCTGCGCGGCCAGCAGTTGCAGCTTGCCACCGGCCGCCAGGTAGGCTTCGTCACCGGCGTTGACCTTGCTGGAGATCAGCGTCAGGTCTTGACCGGCCTTCAGCGACACATTACCCCCAGCCGTGAGCATGGAGCCCACCTGCCTGACGTGGTCTTCCTGCGCCTCGACTTTTTTGGTCTTGCTGTAGCTGTGCTCCTCGTCCGTGGCCGAGGCTACGGTGAGGTCGCGCGTCGCCGTGAGGGCCAGATCACGCTTGGCATTTACCTCGCTGGCGACGATCGCAAGATCGCGCCCGGCGCTGATCGTCACATCACGACCGGCGTCCAGGCTGGAGCCGTTCTGGCTGATGCTCTGGTCGCGGTTGTGGCTGCCATGACTATTGCTGTCGCTCGCGGTCGCTGAACCGAGAGTGACGTCACGACCCGCACTGATGCGGGTGTCGCGCCCGCTCTGCAACACACCACCGATATTGCTGAAGTCGCGACCCGCCTGAAGGCTCAGGTCGTTGGCCGCTTCAATGCGCGCGGCGTTGTCGACGAAGTCGCGGTGCTGGCTGTTGAAGCCATTGCTGCTGTCAAAGCCGGTGACGCTGCGTTCGTTGAGGAGGTCGCCACCGGTGCTGGTCAAACTCACGTCGCGCCCGGCGATGATGCCGCCCGCCTTGTTGCTCAGGTCATTGCCGGCCAGCAGGTCCAGGCGGTTACCGGCCTGCACCAGGCCGCTGTTGAACAGGTTGTTGCTGGCCAGCGCTGCAAGGTTTTCGCTGGCCTTGAGCGTGCCGGCGTTGCTGAGGTCCTTGCCGGCGATCAGGTTGACATCCTTGCCCATGATCAGCGCGCCGTTGGCGGCCAGGCGATTCTTCGCCTGGGCCAGGTACAGCACCGGCACCAACACCTCTTCGCCATTCACCACCACCGTCTCCATCCAGACGATGTCGTGGGTCAAGGCGGCCACCTGTTCGGCGCTCAGGCTTACCCCGAGTGACAGGTGCAAGGCGTCCTTGCTGGCAATCGCGTTGTCCATCAAGTAACGGAACATGTCTTCGTCGGAGGTCAGGCCATCGAGAAAACGCTGGCCGGTCCGTGCGACCACGGCTTGCTGGATCAGTGACTGCTCGTAATACCCGTCCCCCAACCGCTTGGCACTGTCGTCCGGGTTGTAGTCGAGACTGCCCAACAGGTAGTCCGAGCTCATGAACTGCTTGAGGTCGGTGAGCGCCGGGTTGGTTTCAATCAAGTACTTTTGCGGGTTGGAGTGCCCCTGGCTGCTGGGCAGACCCTGGACCTTGGCCACGCTTGATGGGCCCGTCAGGTCCGCCGTGGCGGGGGCGTTGCTGACGATGCCACGGCCTGACGTGCCGGGAATATCTTGCTGACGTTGTGCTGCGTCGACACTGGCCCCGTTCAGGGTCCAACCGCTGGGACCACCGGCCCCCTGAGTGCTGTCTTCCGCGCTGAGACGGAACAAGCCGTTTTGCCCGGTGGGCAGTTCAAAGCCCGGCAAGGCCAAGGGATTGACTTGCTGCTGGGCCAGGTCTGGCGGCAATTGCTGATTCAGGGTGATGCGGGTGGAGAACTCGCTATTCGGCGTTGTGGTGTCAGTGCGCGGACCGCTACCCACGTAATTAAAACTGCCACGTACCACGCTGTTATCGAAGTTGTTTTGCGTGGTGATGTTGACGTTGCCCGCGGCTTGAATGATCGCGGCATAGCTCTGGTCGCCCGCAGCGAGTTGCGTGGTGCGGGCAAACTGCAGCAACTCGGACTCGGTGGTGCCGATAAAACGGCTCATGTCGGCGGTCAGGCCGCCGAGGTTATTGGCGTCATAGTCGCTGCTTTCGAACCAGTAACGGTCGGTGAAATCCTGTGCCGGACCCGACCAGCTATCGCCGTTGGAGCGTTGGCTGACAAACACGCGCACGGTTTCGGTGTCGGAGGTTTCCACGCCGGTGTTGCTCAGGTTGTTCAGCGTGGCGGTGAAGTTGCCACCGGTGGCGATGGTGCTGCTGGCGTTGAGCAAGTCGCCGCCGTTGATGGTCAGGTTGCCGCCGGCGGTGATGCTTGACGCTGCACTGGCGGCGGTGACTTCGAGCTTGTCGCGCTGGGTAATCTCCCAGACACGGTTTTGCTTAACACTGCAGTCACCGGCATTGACGCCTCCGATGCACTGGATCTGTTTAATCTTGGCGGTGTAGATGCCACCATTGCTGACAGTCAACAGGGCACGGATGTTATGGAGGGTGCTGGCCGCCAGGCTCATGGTCCCGTCGCTCTGGATCAGGCCGGAGATGTTTACGAGGCTGGTCGCCCAGCCGCCGAGACCATCACGGTCGATGGCCAGGTCGCGCAAGCTGTAGATACTGGCGTAGCTGTTGGTCAGCGAGTCCACCCGCAGGCCCATATCGCGACCGCTGAAGAGCAGACCGTGGTCATTGAGCACGTCAGAGGTCGTGAGCGTGAGGTCTTGTCCACTGCCCAGGGTGCCGTAGTTGTTCACGCTGCCGGCATTGAGGGTGAGGTCGGCGGCGGAGGTCAGTCGGCCACGGTTGCTCAACAGACCACCGACGTTGATCAGGCTACTGCCACCACTGGCAATGCTCGCGGGCTCAGCCAGATCCACTTGCCCGGCAGACAGGCTCAAGTCACCCCGGCTGCTCAGTCGTCCATTGCCGCTGTACAAGCCGCTCAAGCCCAGATCGAGGCTGCCGTCACTGGCGATCAGACCATCGTTGCTCCAACTCACGCCCATGCCGACCAGGCTGTTGCCGGCCAGTAACTGCCCCGTGGCGGTTTGCGTGAAGTGGTTGACGTTGACGTTCAAGCGCCCGGCTTGAATGATGCTGCTGTTAGTCCAGTTATCGGCGCTCAGGGTCAGGCCGCCGCGGGTGATCAGGCTGCCCCCGGCATTGATGACGTTGGCCGTGGCAATGTCGAAGGTGCCGTCACCGACATGCAGCAGCGTGCCGTCGGTGTTCAGCAGGCCACCCAGGGCCAGACGAATATCGGTGTTGGCGCTTTCGACCCGCCCGTTGCGGTTGTCGAACAGGCCACCAATCTGGAAAACCGTGGCACCGCTGGGGCCCAGGGCGCGCAGTTGTCCGTTCTGGTTGTCGACACTGGCGGCGCCAATGCTCAGGGTGCTGTCGCTTTCGACGATACCCAAAGCGTTGTTCAAGGCACCGGCCAGGCTCAGGTCAATATGCTGCGCGGCGATTTGCCCGCTGCGGTTATGCAGGTCGGTGCCGCTGAGGTTGATCCGCTGCGCGGCATACAAACCCCCACTGCGGTTATCCAGGCTCGCGGTGGTCAACTGCACATCGCCGGCTTGCGCGGCGATCCGTCCGCCCTGGTTGTCGATCCCGGCCAGTGCCGTGAGGTTCAGGCTCTCGGCCTGGGTGATCCCGCCTTGCTGGTTCAGCAGGTCCAAACCGTTGCGCAGCCAACCGCTCAGGTACGCGGTCAAGTTCGCATGCAGGCTGGTCAGGACGCCACCCTGATTATCGAGGTTGGCGGCGTTGAGCTTCAGTTCAGCGTCCTGGGCGAGCACGCTACCGCGCTGGTTATCGATATCGCCGCTCACCTCCAACGTCAGCGCGCCCTGGCTTTGCAGCGTGCCCTGCTGGTTATCCAAGCTGGCCGCTCGCAGGCTCAGGTCACCCTGTTGGCTGGAGATCAAACCCTCTGCGCCGTTGTCCACTGCCCCGCTGGCGTTGACGATCAGTCGGTCATTGGCGGCGACTGTGCCGCGATTGCGGTTATCCAGGCCGCCGGTCAGCACGGTCAACAATCCTTTGCTGACCAATTGGCCGCCCTGGTTATCGACCTGCTGCACCTGCAGTTGCAACGGTCCGCCGCTCGCCAGTTTGCCATTGCTGTTGATCAGCGTTTGCAGGAGGGTGAGGCTGACGGCGCCGTTACCGATCAGATTGCCCTGGCGGTTATCCACTGCCGTAGCCGTGACGGCGAGCGCTTGGCGGGCATTGAGCGTCCCGCTGCGATTATCCAGGGTAGTGGTCTGTAGCGTCAGCTCAGCGCCGCTGTCGATCGAGCCGCCCTGGCTGTTGTTGAGCAGGCCGGCAACGGACAAGGTCTGGTTGCCACCACTGGAGAGAATCCCGCCTTGGCTGTTGTCGAGGTCGCCGGCGTGGAGGATCAACTGCTTCTGGGTGACCACCGCACCGCCACCGCTATTGAGCAGGCTGCCGCTCACGTCGAGCAAGAGGTCACCATTGCGACTGGAGAGCGTGCCATTGTTGCGGTTGTCCAGGTCAGCCGCGCTGACTTGCAGACGGCCCCAGCCGGAAATCAGGCCCGCCTGGTTATTCAGATTCCCTGCGTTGACCTCCAGTCGCTGGCTACTGATCAATTTGCCGGACTGGTTATCGAGGTTGCGCCCGGTAAGCGAAAAACTCTGCTGGCTGGAGATCTCGCCGCCCTGGTTGTTCAAATCACGCAGATGCTGGATCGACAGTTGACCGTCGCTGGTCATCAAGCCAGCCATGTTATTCAGGTCACCGGTGGCCGCTCCAAAGTCCAGGGTGATGGCATTGCCGATCAAGGTGCCGTTCTGGTTGTTCAGGCCGGCGCTGTTGATCGTCAGCTGTCGGGTTGCATTGATCAGCCCTTGCCCTTGGTTATCCAGCAGACCACTGACGCCGAGGTCGAGGTTGCCACGACTGGTCAGGGTCCCGCCGCTGTTGTCCAGGCTGGTTGCCTGCATGTCCAGCGCCGCAGCGGCGATCAGCCCCTTGATGTTGCCCAGCGCCTGATTGATGCGCAGGGTCAGCGCCTGGTTGCTCAGCAGTTTGCCGTTGCCGTTGTCCAGGCTGTCAGCCGCCAGGGTAAACGCCTGGGCACTGGAGATCTCGCCGCCCTGGTTGTTGACGTGATTGAGGTTGTCGAGCACCAGCACTGGGGCGGTGATCAGGCCGTTCTGGTTGTTCAATAGGCCGTGATTGAGGTTCAGCTTGACGCTGCTGTTACTGAACAGCGACCCGCCTTGCTGGTCGAGGCCGGTCATGCTGGCAGTCAATGCCTGGTCGCTGGCGATGCGGCCATTGTCCCGGTTGGTGATTGCGTGGCCGTCAGGTCGAGGGTGTTGCTGCTGGTCAATTGACCACCGCGACTGTTATCGATTGCCCCGGTGGTGACGTGCAGCGGACCCTGGCTGCTGATCGACCCGGACTCACTGTTATCCAGGCTGGCGCTGTGCAGGTCGAGGCCGGCATCGGTCAGCAATTGCCCGCGCTGGTTGTCGATCGCCCCCACACTGTTCAGGCTCAGCAGGCCAGCACTGGACAGGCGGCCCTGGCGGTTGTTCAAGCCGGCGGCACCAACCGTCAACGTGCCCTCGCTGCTGATCAGCCCGTCGAGGTTACTCAAGGCGCCGTCGAGTTGAATGCTCAAGGCCGACAAGGTGCTCAGCGTACCGCCGCCGTTGTCCAGTTGCTGGCCCGTGATCGTGGCCTGGCCTTTGGCGGAAATCAGCCCCTGGCTCTGGTTGATCACTTGCCTGATGGTCAGGAGCAGGTCGCTGCCGGCGAGCAGCTTGCCGCCATCGCTGTTGTTCAGTTGCTGTCCGCCAAGGGACAACGCCGCCGCACTGGACAGTTCGCCACCACGATTATCCACGTTGCCCACGTTCAAGCTGAGCGCCTGGGCCGAACCCACCAGCCCGCCGTTGCGGTTATCCAGGGTCGCGCCGCTGAGGCTGAGGTTGCCTTGGGCCACCAGCTCCCCGCCCTGCTGGGAAAGGTGGCTGATGTTGGCCAGCAGATCCGCCTGACTGGCGATCCGTCCCTGGGTGTTGAGCACGTCGGTGACGGTCAGGCGCGTGGCCGCACCACCATTGAGCTGACCACCGCGGTTATCGAGGGACACGAGGTCAAGGTCGAGTGTGCTGCCCGCCGAGAGCAGGCCTCTCTGGCTGTTGTCCAGTGTGTTGCCGGTGAAGCTGAGGGTCTGGTTGGCGCCCAGCCGGCCATTGCGGTTGTTCACCGCGCCGCTGGCCAGCAGGTTGAGGTTCTGCCCGGCCATAAGCAGGCCAGCGACGTTGTCCAATGCCGCTACCGTGAGGTACGCCGCGGCGTGACTGGAGAACTCGCCAGCGCTGTTATCCAGGTAGCCCAGTTGTGCCACGAGCGCACCGTGGCTGTTGATCAGGCCCTGGTTATTGAGGACCTGGCTGGCGCTCAATGTCAGGTTATCGCTGCTGAGCAGTCGGCCTTGGTGACGGTTGTCCAGGGTCGTCGCATTGACCTGGATACGGCTTTGTCCACTCAGGGTGCCACCGCGGTTGTCCATGCTCTGACTCGACGTCAGATCGAGGTTGCGACTGGCGACCACACTGCCGGCGTTGCGCAGGTTCTGCCCGTTGAGACTGACGTCGCCCGTGGCATTGCGGGTGTTGTCGGCATTCACGCCAGCTTCGATGATGCCGTTATTGCTTAGCTGACCGGCGCTGCTCAGGTTAATGCGGTCACGTGCGGCGAGACTTTGCTGGTTGTTCAGCGCGCCTTGGGTTTGCACCGTCAGCGAAGTGGATGCATACACCGGGCCTTGGGCATCGAGGCTGGCCGCCTGAATGTTGATCGCCTTGGCCGACGCGGCCTGGGCCAGGGTCATATGGCCGTTGGCATCGAGCTGGATATCGCCGGCACTGGCAGCCAGGTTACCGGCCAGACGCACACCGATCCCGGCCTCGGTGCCGACCAACTTGATCGCCCCGGCGTACATCCCACCCAGCGCCGAGCTGTCGATCGCCAGTTGCGGCGGTGCGCTGCCGTCATTGGCCCGTGGTGTCGCCGCGAGGGTTTCGGCGTTAACGTCGTTGCGCCCGGCAATGATCGCCAGGTTATTGGCTTGCAGGTCGGCGTTGAGCCGGGTGCTGCGGGTGATGATCTCGAAACGGTCGATGTTGTTGGCATTCAGTCCGACACCGTCAATCGTGACGTTGCCGCCGTCGACCTGGTAATGGTCGAGAGCACCGGCACCATCGAGCACAGGTTTGCCAGTGGTCAGGGTCACGCGTGGCGTATTGATGAAGCCGCAACCGGAGCAGGTAATCCCATAGGGGTTGGCCACAATCACCCGCGCCGACTGCCCCGCCACTTCGGTGTAACCGCGCAACTGACTGGGACTGCCGCCATTGACCTCGTTGAGGATGGTGCTGGCCGCCCGGCCACCGAGGTTCGGGTTGCCAAGGATGATTGCGCCCAACTGCGTACTCTGCGTGCGCTGGGTGGCGTTATTGAGGATCAGCCCCTCGGCCCCGACGTTGTAGTCGCGAAATTGGTTGTGCGAGAGGCCACTGGCATTGGGCGCGGCAATGTTGACGATCGGCACGCCGTTGCCGGCTTGCCCCAGGGACGTACCGGGACCGCTGACAGCAATGCCGTCCGCCTGCGCCCACAGCGGTTGCCAAAACATGACGTTGGCCAGCAGGAACGCCAGCCCACGCTTGGGCATGCCGCAGAATTGCTCTCGGGGCAATAACGCGGCCGAGGGTTGGCGAGCCAGCAAGGCAAATTGACGAACATCCATGTGCAACTTCCAAAAAAAGCGCGTCACCGCGCAAAAAGAGAGCCCGGAATGACTAGAGAAAAGCGCTCAAGCTGAAATACATCGGCGCTTCACGCTCGCGCAGCACGTCGGGGCGTTGCAGTGAATGAGCGAAGGTCACACCCACGGCCAGGTGTCGACCGCGGGCGAACAACTCCAAGGAGTTGCTGGACACGCGCCCATGCTGAACGCCGTTGTAACGGTCGTGCTGTATCACGCCGAGGTCGTAGCCCAGGCCGACTCCGTATTCGGCCAGCACGGGGCGCAACATTGACCCGGTCACCGGACGGCTCCAGCGCAAGTCGTTGCGCCAGTAGCCACCGCTGTCACCCGACAAGGACTGGTCCTTGTAGCCACGAACCGAGCCCAAGCCACCCAGGCTCATGCGCTGTGAGCTGAACAACACGTCTTCGCTGCGCTGTCCGGTAGCCAAGCTGCTGAAGCTCACGGACTCGCCCCACAGGCTCAATGGCTGCAAGTAGCTCAGCGTCGCGCTGTACTTGTGATACCGCGCATTGGGTGCCCATGGCGCCGGGTCATGATTGCCCTGGGCATCGAATGCACCGATACCCTGTTGCAGCCCCAGATCGAGGTTGATATAGGCATTGCCGATCCGGCGACCATGGTTGACGCCCAGTTGCGCTTCGCTGATGCGGTTGCTACTGAGCACCAGCTTGCTGTCTTCGATGAAATGTTCGCTGCGCATATAGGACAGCCCGGCACTCAGCGAGGTCTTGCTCAAGGCGTCCCGATGGATGACACGCTCAGCGTGCAACTGATGACTCTGGCTTTCACCGCGTTGCTTGAAAGCGAAACCACTGGCCTCGACCTGTGATCGGTAGTCGCTCTGGCTGTAGCTGTAATTGAAGGTCCACCAGCCGTAAGGCAGGGTGTAACTTGCGTAGACGTTACTCGACGAGCGCTGGTGATCACTGACGGCATCATGTCCGCCGCGCAGCACAAGCTGGTCGGCCAAACCCAACGGACTGTCCCAGTCCAGGGAGGTGCCCCATTGCTGCTCACCGGTACTCTTCTGGCCATCGTTGCTACGCAACAGCGACGCACGCCAAGGTTTTTGCGCAGCATTACTGATCAGCACCTCACTACCGCCGGCTGCCTGTCCAGGGATCAATGCGATCTGCACCTGATTCGACGGCAGACGATCGAGTTGATCGACCATCTGTTCTATTTCGCGCAGGTTGAGCAACGCACGCTCGCGCCCCGGAAAGCTCATGACCAGTTCCCCGGTGGACAAACCGGAATCCGCGACGGCCCGCAATTTTTCCAGACGGCCCTCGACCACCAGGACTTTGAGTTGACCGCTGGCCAGGTCCTGCTGTGGCAGGTAGGCACGACTGGTGACGAAACCCTGGTCGAGGTAGTGGTCGGTGATGGTTTTAAGCAGATTATTGAGCCGCACGGTTCCCAGGCATTGGCCTTGGTAAGGCTGCAGCAACTGCTTGCGTGCTGATTCACCGAGATGCTCGGCGCCTTCAAGCAGATTTTCTCCAATGACAAAGCAGCGTGCTTCGCCAGGCAGCTCTGGCTCTACCGAAACAGGGGCTGTGCCTGGCAGCTGTTTGAGTTGTTCGAGTCGCCGACGCTGCTCTTCGAGCAACCGTTCCTGGCGTTCACGAATCAGGCCCTGCTCGCCTGGGTACGGCTCGACGGCTGCCTGGGCCACATTCAGGCCACTCACACCGGCCAGCATCCAGCATGAGAGTGCCCTCCTCCCAAGGTGAAGTACCTGCATAGTGATTCCGTCCCTGAGATCGATCTTTTCGAGTAATGAAGCCGCCGATTTTCAACCAATGGCCCCGAGATGAGGAGCCAGTGTGAAGACTCGAAACTCCAATAGATGCAGGATGTGTCCGCAGTCGTTGCAAGACGTTTCCGCAATCAAACGACATGAATCCCCCACTCCTCCCAGAGCCTCTGGTGTACAGCGGCCGTCATCGGAATTGCGTGACGGGCACTCGGCAACAGCGAATCTGTGACGCTGTTCCGGGCATCTCAGGCCCTTAACTTCAAGCCACAATTCCCCCCTTGGCGATCCGCCCGAAACCCGCTGCAATGCGCCGCGCCCAAACCCGCCAACCAGCAAAACCACCTCCAGGCAAATAAACCGAAATCCCCATGTGTTCCCCTCGTCTTTTCAAACGTCGCACTGTTCATTGCCCGCTTATAGCCGTCTGGAGTTCTCCCATGCCCTCACCCAAATCCCTGCCCACCGCACTCCTCGGGCTGGCCCTCGCCTGTCCGGCCCTGGCGCATGCCGAAGGGCTGGAGTTGGGGCAGGTGTTGATTGATGCGCCGGGGCTGGAGGGTGCCGACCAGAGCCTGGCCGAGGCCGAGGCGCGGTTGGCGCAGGTGCCGGGGGGGAGCAATGTGGTGGATATGCGTCAGCCGCTGCAGGGTCGGGTGGCGAGTAATCAGGATGTGCTGGCGTATCAGCCGGGGATTTATGCGCAGTCGTCGGGTAATGAAGGGGTGAAGATTTCGATTCGCGGCTCGGGCATCAACCGCGCGCCGGGGGCCCATGCCTCGGGGATCTACGCGATGCTCGACGGCCTGCCGCTGACCGGGCCGGGAGGCACGCCTTATGAGCTGCTGGAACCGTTGTGGCTGGATCATGTGGAAGTGCTGCGCGGCGCCAATGGTTTTGATCGCGGCGCGCTGGCCCTCGGTGGCGCCATCGACTATGTCAGTCACACCGGCTACAACGCGCCGCAGTTGCAGGTGCGCTATGCCATGGGCAGTCACGGTTATGTGCAGCGCCAGGTCAGTTCCGGGCAGGTGCTGGGGGATCTCGATTACTACGTGGCGCTGACCGACGCCAGTGCCGATGGCTATCAGGATCACACCGCCAGCGAGAGCCAGGGGCTGATCGCCAACGTCGGCTATCGCTTCAACCCGCAGCTGGAAACGCGCTTCTACATGCGCTACCGCGAAACCGATAACGACCTCGCCGGGCGAGTAACCAAGCATTCCATCGAGCACGATCCACGGGCCGCCAACCCGGCCTACGTCTCCCGGGACGACAGCCGCAAACAGCCCGGCAGCACCTTTATCGGCAACAAGACCACCTACTACATCGACGACGATTCCAGCGTGCAGGCAGGCCTGGTCTATCACGATTATCCGATGGACCTGCGCGAAGGCCCGAACCGCCTCAAGGTCGCCTACACCGACGTCAGCGGCACCTTCGACTACAAGCGTCGCGATACCCTGTGGGGTCTGGAAAGCCACAGCACCCTGGGCCTGCGCAGTACCAAACACCTACCGAATGCCGGTGCCAGTGAGCGGGTGCGCATCCCCGGCGGCAACACTGCCGGCTACGCACCGGGCACCCCCATGCGCAATTTCACTTACCAGGGTTCGGACAACGTCCTGCATGCCAGCAACGACCTGGAAATCGCCGACGACCTGTGGCTGACCACCGGCCTCGCGGCGATCTACACCCGCCGCGAAAGCGCGGTGACCTACCCGGACGGCGGCGGCAAGACCAGCATGAGCGACTGGGATTACGCCCCGCGCATCGGCCTGCGCTACCAGCTGACGCCCGAGGTGCAGGTGTTCGGCAATCTCAGCCGCTCGGTCGAGGCGCCCCATCCGTGGTCGCTGATCTACAGCGCCAACCAGCGTTTTCCAGCGGGCAGCGGCCCGGCCACCGGCACCCAGCGCGTGCCGATCGAATTGCAGAACCAGACCGCGACCACCCTCGAACTCGGCGGTCGTGGCGACGCGGCGCTGGGTCAATGGAGTCTGGCCTGGTACTACGCCCAGGTGCGCCATGAACTGCTCTCGGTGCTGCCCGACGCCAGTGCCGTCACGCCCTATGAACTGAACGCCAGCCCCACCGTGCACCAGGGCGTCGAAGCCAGTTTGCAGAGTGCGCTGTGGGCAGCGGCGGATGGCGGCAAGCTGAGCCTGCGCCAGAGCTACACCTTCAGTGACTTCCACTACCGCGACGACGATCGTTTCGGCGACAACCGCTTGCCGGGCCTGCCGATGCACTACTACCAGGGTGAACTGCGCTACGACTGGACGCAGGGTTTCTTCGCTGCGCTCAACACGCAACTGGTGTCCAAGGTCGCGGTGGATTACGCCAACAGCTATTACGCCGATCCTTATGCGCTATTCGGTGCGACCCTCGGCTGGAACGCGCCGAAGGGCGACTGGCAGACCTGGCTCGACCTGCGCAACCTGACCGACAAGCACTACGCCGCCACCGTCACCCCGGGCTACGACGACAAGGGCCTGGACGCCGCCCGCTCGACACCCGGCGAAGGCCTGGCGGCGTATGTCGGCGTCACCTGGAACCTGCTCTAAGGGCGCCCGCCTAAGCCGGCCAATTCACGCAAGCGCGCCAGCTCGGCGGCCGGCAGGGCGATGCCGTGCGCCAACGCGGTGGCCCGCTCCTGAAAGCGTCGGTCGCCGGGCATACGCTGCAGCCCGACTTCACGCATGTGCCGCACCAGTTCTTCGCTGCGACTGGCAAACCCGGTGCCGCCGGCCTTGCTTGGGTCGATGACGATAATCAGCTGGCCGGTCCACGGCGTTTGCGCGCCAGGATGCTTGGACCAGTCGAACTGGAAAGAGAAATTGCCGCCGGTCAGCGCCGCCGCCAACAGTTCGACCATCATCGACAACGCCGAACCCTTGTGTCCGCCAAACGGCAACAGCGCGCCACCGCCGAGAATGGCTTTCGGGTCGCGGGTCGGCTGGCCCTGGCTGTCGACGCCCATGCCTTCGGGCAACAACTCACCCTTGCGCGCGGCGATCTGCACATCACCGTGGGCGATGGCGCTGGTGGCCAGGTCGAAGACGATCGGCTCACCGCCGGCACGCGGCGCGGCGAAGGCGATCGGGTTGGTGCCGAACAGCGGCCGTTGCGCGCCGTGGGGCACCACGCAGGTCATGCTGTTGACCACGCTCAAGGCCACCAGGCCTTCATCGGCAAAGGGTTCTACGTCCGGCCAGAGTGCGGCGAAATGGTGTGAATTGCGAATTGCCAACACCGCGATACCGGCGCTGCGGGCTTTCTCGATCAGCAGGCTGCGGGCCGCCGCCAGGGCCGGCTGGGCGAAACCGCCACCCGCGTCGACCCGCACGAAACCCGAAGCAGCGTCTTCAACCTTTGGCACTGCCTGGCCGTTGACCCAACCGCTGGCCAGCGACGACAGGTAGCCGGCAATCCGGAATACACCGTGACTATGGGAGCCGTCGCGCTGGGCGCTCGCGCAGTTGTAGGCCAGCACCTTCGCGACGTCGCTCGAGGTGCCGTGGCGTTCGAAAATCTGTTGCAGCAACAGCGTCAGGTCGGCGAACGAGATGGCGGCCATTTCCGCCGGGGCGGCAGTAGGTTGGGACATGCGAAGGCTCCAATCGAGTTGTTTTTATGAGTATGAGGCGGTGCAAGCAACTATCCAGCGATGACAGCTATCTGTCAAATATTGACTTTATGACAGAAAACATCCATTTTCTGCCGCAAGCGCTGAATAACAACAGGAAACAGCCTTGAGCCAGCCTATCAAACAACGCCTTGAAAGTAGCCTGTCCACCGCCGCCGCGTCCGGTCGGGCGATTGCCAGCTATATGTTGGCCAATCTCTATGAACTGCCGTTCCAGACCGCTGCCGATATCGCCGCCAAGTTGAACGTCAGCGAATCCAGTGTCGGGCGTTTCTGCCGCTCCATCGGCTACAGCCATTTCAAGGATCTGAAAAACGACCTGAAAGCCGACCTCGGCGACGGCCCGTGGCTGGTCGGCGACCGCCTGCAGGAATTCCGCCAGCAAGCCAGCGAAGGCCCGCAAGGCCTGCCGCGCAGTTTCGAGCTAGAAGTGGCGGCGCTGGTCAAAGTCTACGAATACAGCCTGACCCCAGCCTGGCACGCCGTCAGCCAGCGCCTGGCGACCCGGCGCAAAGTGTTCGTCGCCGGCTTCCAGACCGAGCGCGGTATCGCCGCCTCCATGGTCCATCTGCTGCAGTACCTGCGCGATGACGTGCACTGGGTCGACGGCGCCGCCGGGCATTACGCCGAAGTGCTGCTCAGCGTTCCCGAGGACAGCGCGCTGGTGGTGTTCGAAGCGCGGCGTTATTCGCGCCACGCCCTGACCCTGTGCCGCAAGGCCCGCGAAGCCGGGATCCCGGTGACCCTGGTCACCGACACCTTCTGCGACTGGGCCGAGCAGAACGCCGACGAGGTGTTCCGCGTGCCCACCGAATTCAACCTGTTCTGGGAATCGACCGCGGCAATGCTGTCGCTGGTCCACCTGCTGGTCAACGACGTCTGCAAGCAAATGCCCGCAGCCGTTGAAAAGCGTCTGGAAGCCATCGCGGCGCTGCACAACGAGTTCGTTGGATACACATCGTCACCAAGCTCAAAACAATAAAACGAGGTGCTGGATGAAACACGTCATTCGCTTTGCCGGTGCATGCGCAATGGTCCTGGCTGCTGGCAGCAGCGCGCAGGCTGAAGTACTGAAGATCGCCACCGAAGGCGCTTACCCGCCGTTCAACTACGTGGACTCGGACAACAAGCTGCACGGTTTCGATGTCGACATCGCCAATGCGTTGTGCGAGCGCATGAAGGTCGAGTGCAGCATCGTCGCCCAGGACTGGGAAGGCATTATCCCGGCGCTGATGGCGAAGAAATACGATGCGGTGGTGGCGTCGATGATTGCCACCGACGAGCGCAAGCAGAAGATCGATTTCACCCAGCATTACTACCGCACCCCGCTGTCGGTGGCGGTGCCCAAGGACTCGCCGATCACCGACGCGCAGACCCAATTCAAGGGCCTGACCGTGGGCGCCCAGGCGTCGTCGACCCAGGCCATCTACGCCGAAGATCACTACGCGCCGGCCGGTGCCGACGTGAAGTTCTACCCGACCCTCGATGAGGCCAACAGTGACCTGGCGGCCGGTCGCGTCGACGGTGTGATCGCCGACAAATTCCCGCTGCTGGCCTGGCTCAACACCGCCGGCAAGGATTGCTGCAAGATCATCGGCGACGTCAACGGCACCACTGCCGACGCCTCGATCGCCGTGCGCAAGGGCGACGATGCCCTGCGCGAGCGCTTCAACAAGGCGCTGGACGAAATCGTCGCCGACGGCACCTACAAGCAGATCTCCAGTCGTTATTTCGACTTCGATATCTACTGATCCCCCGCCCCTCGGGCCTGCCTGAGGGGCATTCCATGCCGACCCATCGCCTCCTGCCCCGGCGGGCGCGGTGCTGCGTGCGAGCTTAATTTCTGCAGAGGGTTCGAGCATGTTCGAACATCTATCATTACTGTCTTTCGCCAGCGGCGGCTGGGGCTCGGCCCTGCTCGCGGGTGCGCTGGTGACCATCGTCCTGGCCCTGAGCTGCCTGCCCATCGGTCTGCCACTGGGTCTGGGCCTGGCACTGGCCGCACGCTCGAAACGGCGTTGGCCGCGCGCCATGAGCACGGTGTTCGCCACGGTGTTCCGTGGCCTGCCGGAATTGCTGACGCTGCTGATCATCTATTACGGCTGCCAGATCGGCGCACAGAAACTGCTGGCCGCCATGGGCTACGAAGCCGAAGTGGCGATCAACCCTTTTGTCGCCGCGATGATCGCCTTCAGCCTGGTGTTCGCCGCGTTCTCCAGCCAGATCTGGCTCGGCGCCTTCAAGACCGTGCCCAAGGGTCAGTTCGAAGCCGCTGCAGCGCTGGGTCTGTCCAAGTGGACCACCTTCACCAAGGTGGTGCTGCCGCAACTGGTGCGCATCGCCCTGCCCGGCCTGTCGAATAACTGGCTGTCGCTGCTCAAGGACACCTCGCTGGTGTCGACCATCTCCCTGGTCGACCTGATGCGCCAGACCAACCTGGCGGTCAGCGTGACCAAGGAACCGATGCTGTTCTACACCGTGGCCTGCTTCGGCTACCTGTTTTTCTCGGCGCTGTCCGGTCGCCTGTTCCAGTACCTGGAGCAGTACTTCAGCCGCCATCAACGGAGCGCACGGACATGAGCCTGGTGGAATTGCAGCAGATGTTCCTCAGCCCCGACTTGCTGGAACGCTACGGCCCGCGCTTTATCGACGGCCTGCTGGTGACCGCCAAGCTGGTGGCGATCTCCTTCACCCTCGGCGCCCTGCTCGGCTTGCTGCTGGCCCTTGGACGCTTGTCGAGCAACCGCTTTCTCAATCGTTTTACAAGCGTCTATGTGTACTTCTTCCGTGGCTCGCCGCTGCTGGCGCAACTGTTCATGCTCTATTACGGCCTCGGCTCGTTCAAGGGCTTCTGGCAGGACGTCGGCCTGTGGTGGTTCTTCCGCGACGCCTGGTTCTGCACGCTGTTGGCGTTCACCTTGAACACCGCCGCCTACCAGGCGGAAATCCTGCGCGGCGCCATCCTGTCGATCGCCCAGGGTCAGCGCGAGGCCTCGAAAGCCCTGAGCCTGTCACGCTGGACCAGCTTCCGCAAAATCATCCTGCCGCAGTCGCTGCTGGTGGCCATCGGGCCGCTGGGCAACGAACTGATCCTGATGATCAAGGCCAGTGCGATCGCTTCGCTGGTGACCATCTACGACCTGATGGGCGTGACCAAACTGGCGTTCTCCCGCAGTTTCGATTTCCAGATCTACCTGTGGGCCGCGGTGCTCTACCTGATCATCGTCGAAGTGGTGCGGCGCAGCCTCAAGGCGCTCGAAGGCCGTCTCGGCCGCCACCTGCAGTAACGCGAATTGACTCGGGCTGCCGTGGCCGCCCCCTGTATCAAGGATCTACCCATGCATTGCGACACCATCGTTCTAGGCGCCGGGATTGTCGGCGTCAGCACCGCGCTGCACCTGCAGGCCCGTGGCCGCAAGGTCGTGCTGATCGACCAGCAACAGCCGGGCAACGGCACCAGCCATGGCAACGCCGGGCTGATCGAGCGTGCCAGCGTGATTCCCTATGCCTTCCCGCGCCAGCTGTCGAGCCTGCTGCGCTACGCCGGCAACCAGCAATCCGACGTGCGCTACAGCCTCAAACACCTGCCCAAGGCCGGTCCGTGGCTGCTGCAGTACTGGCGTCACTCCGGGGCCAAGGGCCTGGCTGCCGCGACCCGGGCGATGCTGCCGCTGGTGGAGCGTTGCGTCAGTGAACACGACCAGCTTTCCGAGCCGGCGGGCATGGAGCACTTGATCCAGACCAGTGGCTGGATCGAGGCCTACAGCTCGCCCGTCGCCTTCGCCAAGGCCCAGCAGGATGCCGCAGCACTCAAGGACTTTGCCCTCAATTACCGAGTACTGGACCGCACGCAGATGCACGCCAAACAACCGGGCCTGCACCCGGATGTGATCGGCGGCATTCACTGGCTGGACCCCAAGACCGTCAGCGATCCCGGCGGCCTGACCCGGGGTTATGCCGACCTGTTTGTCGCCCGTGGCGGGGTGTTCGTGCTCGGCGATGCGCTGTCATTGCATCAACGCGTCGGCAAGTGGGAAGTGCTCAGTGAACAGGGCCTGGTGGTTGCCGATGAAGCGGTGGTCACCCTCGGTCCGCAGGCCCGTGGTGTGTTCGAGCCGCTGGGCTACAAAATTCCGCTGGCGATCAAGCGCGGCTATCACATGCACTACGCCGCCCTGCCCGGCGCCTGCCTGCAGCAGCCACTGCTCGATCCGGTGGGCGGCTACGTGCTGGCGCCGATGGTCGGCGGGATTCGCCTGACCACCGGCATCGAGTTCGCCGACAGCGATGACCCGATCAACGAAATCCAGCTGCGCCGCTGCGAGGAACTGGCCAGCGCCTTCTTCCCCCTCGGCGAACGGCTGAACGCCGAACCGTGGCTGGGTCGTCGCCCATGCCTCCCTGACATGTGCCCGGTGATCGGCCCGGCGCCTCGGCACAAGGGCCTGTGGTTCAACTTCGGGCACGCCCACCACGGCCTGACCCTGGGCCCGGTGTGCGGGCGCCTGCTGGCGGAAATGATGACCGGCGCCGCGCCTTTCACCGACCCAACTCCTTACAGCGCCGAGCGCTTCCACTGATTGTCGGAGACTCCTCATGTCTGCTCTCTCTGCCGTTAAAGATGCCGCGCCGCACACCCGTGCCGACAACCGCAAGGTGGTGGTCGATATTGCCGGCCTGAACAAGTTCTATGGTGCCTTCCATGTGCTGCACGACGTCGACCTGCAAGTGCGCGAAGGCGAGCGCATTGTCCTCTGCGGCCCCTCCGGCTCCGGCAAGTCGACGTTGATCCGCTGCATCAACCAGCTGGAAATCGCCGAAAAAGGCCGGATCCTGGTCAACGGCACCGACCTCGCCCACACCACCCGCGAAGCGGCCAAGGTACGCAGCGAAATCGGCATGGTGTTCCAGCATTTCAACCTGTTCCCGCACATGAGCGTGCTCGACAACTGCACCCTTGCACCCATCTCGGTACGCGGCCTGAGCCGCAAAAAAGCCGAGGAACTGGCCCAGCACTTCCTGCAAAAAGTCGGCATTGCCAGCCAGGCCGGCAAATACCCCAGCCAGCTCTCCGGCGGTCAACAACAGCGGGTGGCGATCGCCCGGGCGCTGTGCATGGAGCCGAAGATCATGCTGTTCGACGAACCGACCTCAGCCCTCGACCCGGAGATGGTCAGCGAAGTCCTGGACGTGATGGTCAAGCTCGCCGGCAGCGGCATGACCATGCTCTGCGTCACCCACGAAATGGGCTTCGCCCGGCAAGTGGCCGAACGCGTACTGTTCCTCGACGGCGGCCGCATCATTGAAGACGCCCCGCCCGAAACCTTTTTCAACTCCCCGCAAAGTGCACGGGCCAAGGCGTTTCTGGCGCAGATTGTTCATTGAGGCAGTTGAACAGGTAAATCATGTGACTGACCTGTAGGAGCTGGCTTGCCAGCGATGCAGACACCTTGGTTTGGCAGGTAATCCGAGGTGATGCTATCGCTGGCAAGCCAGCTCCCACAATGTTTGCGGTGGATGCAGAGCTTGTGATCAGCCACAAATTCCTTGTAGGACCGAGCCTGCTCGGGAAGAGGCCGGCACATCCAACCTGTGCATCGCCTGACACACTGTCATCGCGAGCAGGCTCGCTCCCACAGGGTTCGGCGCTGGATGCAGACTTTGTGATCAACCACGATCATTGTGGGAGCTGGCCTGCCAGCGATGGTCGTCAACGATGACGAGTGCAGCGTGAATGTACGCGGCGGTCTATGGATCTTCGCGAGCATCCGAGCGTCGTCCGGCTGCTCCTACAAGGTTTTCAGCCCTCACTTCTACCCATGAGCTATACCCACTATTCCCCCGACAACCCTTCCTCCCCGGAGGTCGTCCATGAAAACCAGCCACGCCATTGCAGCCCTGCTGATCGGCGCCAGCCTACTTGGCTGCACCCGCTCCAGCGAACCGGGCACATCGATCACGTTGCAGGCGACCCGGCACAACACCGGGCAGATCGGTAGCACCACCCTGGCCAGTTGGGATCACCAGACCGGCTTCAACTTCTTCATCAGCGGCGTGCCCACAGGCACCGTGCTGCCGCTGCGTGTCTCTACCTTTATCTACAAGGGCAGTTGCGCTCAGCCGGGAGAGGTGGCGTTTGCCATGAACGATAGGGTCAACACCGAACGCGCGGCCATCGCCGGCTGGACCTTCTCCCGCAGCGCGCCGATTGCCATGTCCGATCTGCTGGCGGGCGACTATTCGATCGTGGTGCGCTCGGCGGCCACCGACGGCAATCTCGACCTGTTCTGCGGCGACATCAAGCCAGCCAAGGCGCAATAGCCGTGAGCGACGACGACCCGGAAGTTGCCCTGCTCCGCAGCTGGCAGCACAACGCCCAGGCCTGGACCGAAGCCGTACGCAGCGGCGCCATCGAGAGTCGGCGCCAGGTGACGGATCAGGCGATCCTGCTGGCGATAATGGCCCGTCAGCCCGAGCGAGTGCTCGATCTCGGCTGCGGCGAAGGCTGGCTGTTGCGCGCCCTCAGCGAGCGCGGCATAAAGGCGATTGGCGTCGACGGCGATGCATCACTGGTGGAGGCCGCCCGTGCGGCGGGATCAACGTCGGTCTATCAGGCAAGCTACGCCGAACTGGCAGAAGCCAAGGTCGAGATTGGCTACGACTACCCGCTGATCTGCGCCAACTTCGCCCTGCTGCATCAGGACATCATTCCTTTGCTCGCCGCCATGCAAACCCTGCTCGCACCCGGCGGCGCGCTGCTGATCCAGACCCTGCACCCCTGGAGCGTGGCATCCGGCGAGTATCAGGATGGCTGGCGCAGCGAGTCCTTTGCCGGTTTCGCGGGCCACTGGCAGCCCATGCCCTGGTACTACCGCACCCTGTCCAGTTGGCTGCGGGCGCTGGACATGGCCGGTTTGCACCTGGTCGAGTTGCAGGAGCCACAGCACCCGCAAAGCCCGCAACCGCAGTCCCTGTTGCTGGTGGCCGAGCGGCAAAGCCCGATCTGATCCATCAGCTACACTCCCCCGCTGCGCCATTCCCGTCTGCCGATCCGGAGTTGACCCCATGACCGATAGCACCGAATTGACCACCTTCACCGGCTGGGCCGCCACCGCCGCCGGCGCGCCGCTGGAACGCTACAGCTACGACCCGGGCCCGCTGGGCGACGAAGAGGTGGAAGTGGCCGTGGAATATTGCGGCGTCTGCCATTCCGACCAGTCGCTGATCGACAACGATTGGGGGATCAGCAACTACCCGTTCATCCCCGGCCATGAAGTGGTGGGCAAGATCGTCCGTACCGGCAGCCGGGTGCGCGGCCTGCAGGTCGGGCAACGCGTCGGTATCGGCTGGTACAAGGGCAGTTGCATGCATTGCGCCTCGTGCATCGGCGGTGCGCACAACCTGTGCGGTACCGCCCAGCCGACCATTATCGGCAGCCATGGCGGTTTCGCCGATCGCCTGCGCTCGCACTGGGCCTGGGCCCTGCCGATTCCCGGCGGCATCGACCCGGCCCTCGCCGGACCGCTGTTCTGCGCCGGCTCGACGGTGTTCAATCCGTTAGTGGAGTTCGGCGTCAAGCCCACCGACCGGGTCGGCGTGGTCGGCATCGGCGGCCTTGGGCATCTGGCGCTGCGCTTTCTCAACGCCTGGGGTTGTGAGGTCACCGCCTTCACCTCATCGCTAAGCAAGGAGGACGAAGCGCGGCGTCTCGGTGCGCACAATGTGGTCGCCTCCACCGATAGTGAAGCGCTCAAGGCAATCGCCGGTACCCTGGATTTCCTGCTGGTCACCGCCAACGCCAACCTCGACTGGTCGGCCATGCTCGCCACCCTGCGCAGCAAGGGCCACCTGCACTTTGTCGGGATCGTCCCCGATGCGATTCCGGTACACGTGTTCGACTTGATCCCGCAGCAGAAAAGCCTGTCCGCCTCACCGGTCGGCTCACCAACCACCACCGCGCGCATGCTGGAATTCTGCGCCCGGCATCAAATTGTGCCGCAGGTCGAGCACTTCCCCATGAGCCGGGTCAACGAGGCCATCGAGCACCTGCGCAGTGGCAAGGCGCGTTATCGAGTGGTGCTCGACGCCAGCCAGTAACCACCGGGGCGCCTCTAGGGTTCGAGGCGCCCTTGACCCTCGCGGTCGTGTACGTAGTGGTGGCCCACGGCAAACGCCGGCAACCAGGCTTCACGGCGTACCGTCCAGCTTTCATAGGTGGGGATCAACTGATTGGGGGCGTCGAGGGAGCCCAGGTTGATTTCGATTTCATCGGCGCTGCGGGCGAACACCGACGAGCCGCACTGCCGACAGAAATGCCGTCCGCGATACTCGCCAGTCTCGCCACTGACCGTCACCGCCGTCTCGGCAAATATCGCGCAGGCATTGAACAGCGCGCCGTGAAACTTGCGACAGTCCTGACAATGACAAAGCCCGACCCGATACGGCTGCCCCAGCGCCTCGAAACGCACCTGGCCGCACAGGCAACCGCCGTTGAATCGTTGCATGGCGCACCTCCTTCAAGCGCTTGATGACCCACTGAAACTAGCAGGCCCGCAGCGATACCAACGCGGTGACTGACGACAGGTCAGCCGCCGCCATTACCTCGCAGTGATGACATAATCGAGCCTGGTTCATATCAGGGGCGTATCAATGAGCGTTGACAGCTACGATCAACTGGCGATTTTTGCCGCCGTCGCCCAGGCGCGCAGCTTCACCCGCGCCGCCGCCAAGCTGGGCATGTCGCAGCCTGCCCTGAGCCGAGCGATGCGCCAACTGGAAGAACGCCTGGGCGTGCGCCTGCTTTCGCGCACCACCCGCAGCGTCAAGCCGACCGAGGCCGGCGAACATCTGTTGCGCGTCATCGCCCCGCGCTTCGAGGAAATCGACAGCGAACTGGCCCTTCTCAGCCAGTACCGCGACAAGCCCGCCGGCAAGCTGCGTATCACCGCTGGCGAACATTCGGCGATCACGGTGCTGCAACCGGTGCTGGGCAAACTGCTGCCGGACAACCCCGACCTGCATATCGAAATCATCGTCGACTACGGCCTCACCGATATCGTCGCCGAGGGTTTCGACGCCGGCGTGCGCCTCGGCGAGCAGGTAGCCAAGGACATGATCGCCATGCGCATCGGCCCGGACATGTGCATGGCGGTGGTCGGCTCGCCGGCCTACTTCGCCCGCCACCCGCAACCCACCCAGCCGTCGGAGCTGATGCAGCACAACTGCATCACCCTGCGCATGCCGACCTACGGCGGGCTGCTGCCCTGGGAGTTCGAAAAGAACGGCCAGACCCTCAACGTGCGCATCGAAGGGCAGATGGTCTTCAACAACATTTCGATGCGCCTCGAGGCCGTGCTCCAGGGCCTGGGCCTGGCCTGCATGCCCGAAGACCTGGTGCGCGAACATGTCGCTGCCGGCCGCTTGATCCGCGTGCTCGCCGACTGGTGCGAACCGTTCTCCGGCTATCACCTCTACTACCCGAGCCGGCGCCAGAGCTCGCCAGCCTTTACCTTGCTGCGCGAAGCCCTGCGTTACCCGGGCTGAAGCCGTCTCAGGAACGCGCCGCCGCCAACTGCTGCTCCAGCGCCTCGCTGGCACGCCGAGAAGCATCGACGGCGCCCTGTTCGGCCAGCAACTGCGCCAGTTGCCGCAACTGCCCGGCGCTCAAGCCGACTCGCAGGCTGGCGGCGATATGCGAGCGCAATTGCGACTCGACGCCGGGTGTCGCCGCCAGTGCAGCGACCGTCGCCAGTTCGCGGCTGTGCCAGTCGAGGTTGTCGCGCTCGAAAACGTCACCGAACAAATGCGCTTGCAGGTATTGATTGATCACCGGAACGAAATCGAACAGCGGCCCCTGCACCGGTCCACCGGCAATTATTGATTGATTGGCCTTGCCCGCCGCCAGCAACTCGTTGCCCGTGGGGATGACCCGACCCGGTTCAACGCCCGGAGTGTCCTGTATGCCCCGCTGCTGCCGCTCCTGGGTGACTTTCATCAGTTCGCCCAGGGCATTGAGGCTGCGCGGAAATCCGCTGTAAGCGTAGAGCTGCACCAGAATTTCCTTGGCCTCGCTGACACTCAGGCCGGCGTCCAGTCCCTGATTCAGCGCAGCGTTCAACCTCGGCATATCACTCACCGCCATGGCCGCAGCGATCAACGGAATCGCCTGCTGTTTCGCCGATAACGTCTCGGAGGCGACAGCGGGCGCCGGCGCGGCAGGACGGTCGGCGTTGTATTGGGCATCCGTGACTTTCTCCAGCCACTCGACGTTTTTGCCGTCCACGCTGCCGGTCACCGCCAGATGGGTCATGGCGCTCGCCGGGGCCGCACCGTGCCAATGCTTGATCCCCGGCGGGCAGACGATCACATCGCCCGGGCGGATCTGCTGCACCGGCTTGCCCCATTCCTGGACCAGGCCAATGCCCGAGGTCACCACCAGCCGCTGGCCTGCCGGGTGGGTGTGCCAGGCCGAGCGCGCACCGGCTTCGAAGCTGACGTAGGCGGCGGACGCGTTGAGTTCGTCACTGGCGACAAACAACGGATCGACTCGTACCCGCCCGGTGAAATAATCCGCCGGCCCGGCCATCGCGGCCTGGCTGCCCGCGCGGTTGATCTGTTGTTCGCTGCGGGTCTCACCGGCGGCACCGGCAGCATCGACAAAGGGTGCGGCGGCGCAGACGGCGAGGCCGATCAGGGTGTTTTTCATGAGCAGGTGTCCGTTCAGGTCAGTGTGCAGCCACCTTACCCCTGAGGAATTCATCGATAAACCGCACGAATTGGATAGCACTGATACCAGATTCACATAGGTCTGCCGGCATCTGACAACCGTTCATCGCTGGACTACGCTGCGATACGTAGCCTTTATCTAAAGCCGTTGGTGGAAGGAATCCCAGCATGGGCAGGACGTTGTCCGCTGTATTGATGGTGGTGCTGGGCATGTGGCTGGCGCTGCCAGGCTGGGCTGACGAGAGCGCAAAAACCGAGGCACCGGCCAGCGCCGAATTAAAGATTGCCAATCGCAGCGTGGTGGTGTTTCGCAGCACCTTGCTGGGGGAGGCGCCCGAGTCACGGGTCAAGCGCGCACGCGCGGTGATCACCGATGCGCTGGATGAAAACGACGAGCCTCGGGTATCCATCGACGCCGTGCAGGACAACTACCTGGTGCTGATCGGCGCCAAGCGCGCGTTTATCGTCGCCCCCGGGGATGTCGACAGCGTCGAGTTCGAATCGGTGCGCCAGGCCGCCGAAGCCGCCGCCGACAAACTGCGCCAGGTGGTGGCAGAAACCCGCGAGGCGCGCAGCCTGCAATTGATGGGCCGGGCGCTGCTGGCGGTGGCCGTGGCGACCGCCATCTACCTCGCCTTGCTCTGGGGCATGGGCTACCTGCGCCGGCGCTTGCTGGTGAAACTGCCGGAGCTGATGCACCGGCACACTCAGGCGCTGAAAGTCGGACGGGTCCAGGTGATCGACGCCAACTACCTGTACCCACTGGTCAGTCGCCTGCTCGAAGGCTTGCGCTGGGTGGTGGTGCTGCTGCTCAGCTACGAGTGGCTGGGCTTCGTCCTGTCGCGTTTCCCCTATACCCGGCCCTGGGGCGAGAGCCTCAACAACTACCTGATCGAACTCGCCACCTACCTGCTGCAAGCCATAGTCGAAGCGATCCCCGGCATGGGCGTGGCCCTGGCGATCTTTTTCATTGCCCGTGGTGCCACGGCGTTTACCCGGCGCATCCTGCGGCGCATGGCGATTCCCGGGACCCTCAGCTGGCTCAATCAGGAAACCCTGCAACCGACCCAGCGCCTGACGTCGCTGGCGATCTGGCTGTTCGCCCTGGCCATGGCCTACCCGTATCTGCCGGGCGCCGGCACCGATGCGTTCAAGGGCCTGTCGGTGTTGATCGGCTTGATGATTTCCCTCGGCGCCAGCAGCGTGGTCGGCCAGGCCGCCGCCGGGTTGATCCTGACCTACACCCGCACCCTGCGCCCCGGCGAGTTCGTGCGCATTGGCGAATACGAAGGCACGGTCACCGAACTGGGGATGTTCACCACGCGCATCCGCACCGGCCTCGGCGAGGTGCTGACCCTGCCCAATTCGCTGATCACCGGCACCGTCACCAAAAACTATTCGCGCACCGTCAAGGGTCCCGGCTATGTGGTGGATACGGTGGTAACCATCGGCTACGACACGCCGTGGCGCCAGGTCGAGGCGATGCTGCTGGAGGCGGCGCGGCGCACGCCGGGGATTCTTGAAGACCCGCCGGCGCAAGTGTTCCAGACCGCGTTGTCGGACTTCTATCCGGAGTATCGTCTGGTGGCCCAGGCCATCCCCACCCAGCCACGGCCGCGCGCGGTGTTGCTGAGCATGCTGCACGCGAACATTCAGGACGTGTTCAACGAGTACGACGTGCAGATCATGTCGCCGCACTACCTGGGCGATCCCGAACAGGAAAAACGCGTGCCCAGGGACCAGTGGTACAGCGCACCGGCGCAGGCGCCCAGGGAAACAGACCCCCGGTAAAGTCGCGTGCGCTCACCCTGCTATGCTGCCCTGATGTCCCTGCGGGCCGAGGCTCGCACATCTTGCCGAACGATTGCACGGGAGCGCACCGATGAGCCGACTCACTGCCAAAGACTTTGCCCCGGAATTGCTGGAACTCTACGACTACTACGCCCATGGCCGGATCAACCGCCGCGAGTTTCTCGACCGCGCCGCACTGTTCACCTTCGGCGGACTCACCGCCAGCGCCCTGCTCGCGGCCCTGAGCCCCAATTATGCGTTGGCGGAACAGGTGTCCTTTACCGATCCGGATATTCTCGCCGAGTACGTCACTTATCCGTCACCCGAGGGCCATGGCGAAGTGCGCGGCTATCTGGTGCGCCCGGCCAAGGTCAGCGGCAAGGTCCCGGCGGTGGTGGTGGTGCATGAGAATCGCGGGCTCAATCCCTATATCGAAGACGTCGCACGGCGCCTGGGCAAGGCCGGCTTTATCGCGTTGGCGCCCGATGGCCTGTCGTCGGTGGGCGGTTACCCGGGCAACGATGAACTGGGCAAGGAGCTGCAGGCCAAGGTCGATCCGGGCAAGCTGATGAACGACTTCTTCGCCGCCATCGAATGGATGAAAAAACACCCGGATGCCACCGGCAAAGTCGGGATCACCGGTTTCTGTTATGGCGGCGGCGTGTCGAATGCCGCCGCCGTCGCCTACCCGGAACTGGCCGCCGCCGTGCCTTTCTATGGCCGCCAGCCAGACGCCAAGGACGTGCCAAAAATCAAGGCGCCGTTGCTGCTGCATTATGGTGAGCTGGACAAGCCCATCAACGAGGGCTGGCCGGCGTATGAGCAAGCGTTGAAAGCCAATGGCAAGACCTACGAGGCCTATATCTACCCCGGGGTTAACCATGGCTTTCACAACGATTCGACGCCGCGTTATGACAAGGCTGCGGCAGAGCTGGCGTGGAGCCGGACGCTGGAGTGGTTCAAGCGGTATTTGGCCTGACACAAACGCCCTCTGTAGGAGCTGGCTTGAACTGGCCTAATGATTTTGGACACCTCAATCGGGCGCTATGATGGCGCCCAAATCTGAGGTGGTTGGATATGCGTAAATCTTATTCAAGTGAGTTCAAACTCAAGGCTGCCAGCATGGTGCTGGACGAGGGGCAGTCGGTTCCCGAGGTCTGTGCCAGTTTGGATATTGGCCCTACAGCCTTGCGCCGCTGGGTTGATCAGGTTCGCAAGGAGCGCTTGGGCTCGACCCCGGTGGGAGCCAAGGCGATTACCGCGGATCAGCGAGAGATCCAGGAACTTAAAGCCTTGCTCAGGCAAAGAGACCGGGATATCGAAATCCTAAAAAAGGCCAGTGCTCTCCTGCTTTTGGACGCCAAAGATCACTCTCGTTGATCTGTGAGCTGGGCGAGCAGTACGGCGTTAACGATTGCTGTCGGGTGTTCGGAATAAACCGCAGTAGCTTTTACGCCTGGCGTCAGCGCCAAGGCAAAGTGAGCCCTAAGCGAGAGAAGCTCAAGGCCATGCTGGTCAAGCACCACAGGGCGTCGAGAGAGTCTTCGGGCGCTCGCACCTTGGCTAAAGAGCTGCAAGCCGGTGGGCATGCGGTCGGGCGGTTCATGGCGCGCAGCTTGATGCGAGAAGCAGGCATCGTCAGCCGTCAACGTCGGCGCCATAAGTACAAGTCACCCGGCGTAGAAGCGTTGGTGGCACCGCATGTGCTCAAGCGCAAGTTTGATGTTACGGCGATCAATCAGGTGTGGTGTGGGGACGTGACATACATCAAAGTCGGCAAGCGCTGGCTGTATTTCGCGGCGGTTCTGGACTTGTTCGCTCGTCGGATCGTGGGCTGGTCGTTTTCGATGATCTCCGATGCCACGCTGACCTGCGAAGCCTTGCGGATGGCGATTGAACTACGCGCTCACCCAAAAGACGTACTGTTTCACTCTGACCAAGGTTGCCAGTACACCAGCCATAAATTCAGAAATGAACTGCTGGAACATGGACTCCGGCAGAGCATGAGCCGTAAAGGAGAATGCTGGGACAACGCTCCGATGGAGCGTTTCTTTGGAAGTTTGAAATCAGAGTGGGTGCCAGAAACAGGCTACGGGTCGGAGCATGAGGCCCGAGCGGATGTGCAGCGCTATGTATCGCGCTACAACACCACCAGGCCGCATAGCTACAACGACTATCGGTCACCAGTCGCTCAGGAGAAGTTGGCGGCGTGAAACCTTAATCGGTGTCCAAGATTACTTGACCACTTCAGCTTGCCTTCGAAAGCGGTGTATCAGGCACTGCAGATGTTGTATGTGCCGGCCTTTTCGCTGGCAAGCCAGCTCCTACAGGTTTTTGTGTCGTAGGCGGATCGTGTGACCATGCCAACCAAGGATTTTCAGCACAAAAAAAACCCAGCGCTTGGCTGGGTTTTTTTATGCGACTTTGCTTACAACGCCATATCCGCAGCAGGATTGCTCGGGATCGGCTTGGCCGGGGCTGCCGGGGTTGCTGCTGGAGCCAGGGCCGGGTTGATGGCCGGTGGTGGGTCCAGTTGCAGCACCTTGCTGGTGTACGCCCATTCCTCGGCCACACGGGCCGGGTCGTCATTCAGCTTGGTGCCGTAGCTCGGCACGATCTGGTGCAGTTTTTCCTGCCAGGCCGGGCTGGCGACTTTGTCCTTGAAGACCTTCTCCAGCACGCTGAGCATGATCGGTGCCGCAGTCGAAGCGCCTGGTGAGGCGCCCAGCAGGCCGGCGATGCTGCCGTCTTGCGAAGCGACGATCTCGGTGCCGAGTTTCAGCACGCCGCCCTTCTCTTCGTCACGCTTGATGATCTGCACGCGCTGACCGGCTTGCCACAGGCGCCAGTCTTCATCCTTGGCGTTCGGGAAGTATTCCTTCAGGGCGTTCATGCGGTCCTTGTCCGACAGCATCAACTGGCCGGCCAGGTATTCCACCAGCGGGTACTGCTCGATGCCAACCTTGGTCATCGGCCACACGTTGTGGGTGGTGGTGCTGGTCAGCAGGTCGAAGTACGAGCCTTCTTTGAGGAACTTGGTCGAGAACGTCGCGAACGGGCCAAACAGGATCACGCGCTTGCCATCCAGCACGCGGGTGTCCAGGTGCGGTACGGACATCGGCGGTGCGCCTACCGACGCCTTGCCGTAGGCCTTGGCCAGGTGTTGCTGGGCAATGGTCGGGTTCTCGGTCACGAGGAACGAGCCACCTACCGGGAAACCGGCGTATTCGCGGGCCTCAGGGATCCCCGACTTCTGCAGCAGGTGCAGGGCACCGCCGCCGGCGCCGATGAACACGAACTTGGCGTCGGTCTGGGTTTCGCTACCGTCTTTCAAGTTCTTGTAAGTGACACGCCAGGAGCCGTCTTCGTTGCGCGCGATGTCTTCGACTTCGCTCGACAGCTTCAGCGAGAAGTTCGGCTTGGTTTGCAGGTAACCGGCGAACTGGCGGGTGATCTCGCCGAAGTTCACGTCGGTGCCCAGCGGCGACCAGGTGGCTGCGATCTTCTGGCTCGGATCGCGGCCTTCCATCATCAGTGGCACCCACTGCTTGATCTGCGCCGGATCTTCGGAGTACTGCATGCCGGCGAACAGCGGGCTGGCCTGCAGGGCTTCGTAGCGTTTTTTCAGGAACTTGATGTTGTCATCGCCCCACACGAAGCTCATGTGCGGGGTGGAGTTGATGAACGAACGCGGGTCCTTCAGGACGCCGTTCTTGACCTGCCAGGCCCAGAACTGACGGGAGATCTGGAAGGCTTCATTGATTTCAATGGCCTTGGGAATCTCGACCTTGCCGTTCTTGTCTTCCGGGGTGTAGTTCAGCTCGGCCAGGGCGGAGTGGCCGGTACCGGCGTTGTTCCAGCCGTTGGAGCTTTCCAGGGCGACGCCGTCGAGACGTTCAACCATCTCCATCGACATGCCCGGTTCGAGTTCGTTGAGCCACACGCCCAGGGTCGAACTCATGATGCCGCCGCCGATCAACACGACGTCGACTTTCTTTGTCTCAGCTGCATGCACAGGCATAAAGACCATCGACATGGCCAGGCCGAGTAGCCCCTTGTTCATTTTTTTTAACATTCGGTATTACCTAGGATAGAACGCCATTCACCCGCACGGGTGATCCCAAGGCGCCCTGGCTGACGACACACTGGCCGCCGAACCCCGCACTCAAGAACACTGATGGGTGAACATATAAAGCCGACACACGCTGTCGACTTCACGTTTAGGCCCCTCCCGCGCTGACTTTTTATTAGTCATTGGCTTCAGCAACTTGGGTGACGCTAATTCTCGTATACAACTTGGAGCGCACAATTAGACAGATTAGACCCGCCAGTTGGAACACGCTCGTAAAACCGCTTCGCGGCGCTGTGCCGCGAGCTTCCGTGCTGCGGCATTCTACCTCAGGTGCCGCGCGCAACGAACTGCAACATTATTGCGCAGTGCCATTACGCGGCTTATAAAACATGAACTTGGCGGTTTCCGCAGTCTTGATGTACTGCTTCGCCCAGGACGGTTTGACGTTGCGATCATGGAAATACAGGGCGCCCTTGGTCCGATCCTTGAGTTGCTGGTTCAGCGCCTTGCGCGCGATTTCCTTGGCCTCGGTGTACTCGCCCTCCTCCTGGACCTGATCGGAGCGGCCGTCGCACCACCAGGAAAACTGACAGGCGCGGGTCTCGACCCCCTGCTTGACCACGCCGCACACGGTATCGGGAAAGCCTTCATGGCCCAGGCGATTCATCACCACACTGGCGACGGCCTCCATGTCGGCGCTGGAAATGCCCTTGGCCTCCCAGTAAATGCTGCGCGACAAGCAGGTGATCGCATCGTCCAGCGGCGCCTTGCCCGCCGGGTCGACCGCCTGCACTTCGCTCGGGGTGATGGTCTCGACCTTGGGCACCGGCGCGGCGCCCGCCTTGTCCGCGACCTTCTGCTCCAGCACTTCGGCCTTGTTCTCCACCGCCGCCGCTTTCGGCTCGGCGTCAGTCGCGAACGCCGGACCACCGAGCAACACCATCAAGACACCCCCGACCACCAACAAAAGGCGCATGGCTGTACCCTGCTGTGACTGCCCTCGCGACGCTGCGACGGGCCCTGAGCAGTGGACACTGACGGCCGGAAAAAATTTCCGGGGTTCGGGCAGACTGCACGATAGCCTTTTGCACGCTCGGATAAACGTATAAAGCCTTGCACGACACCGGGGGATATCGCGCATCATGCGCACAGTCATTCCTGGGGAGAACTCCATGCGCGTCCTGTCATCCATTCTGCGTCTAGCCACCCTGGCCCTGGCCATCGGCTGCGCCAACAGCGCCCTGGCGAGCGAAGAAAGCCAACTGGTGGAATCGATCAACGCCTACCGCAGCCAGATCCAGAAGTGTGCCGACCAGGCTTCCGGTGAGCTGCCACCGCTGGCGGCCGATCCACGCCTGGTGCTGTCGCCGGACCGCAACGTTGGCGACCTGCAGCAGGCCATGGCCCAGGCCAAATACCCGATGGTCAATGTCCAGGCGATCACCCTCAAGGGCCCGCTGAATGCCCAGGCGGCGATGAAGGCAGTGCAGGAAAGTTTCTGCCACGTGGTGCTCGACCCGCAGTTTGTCGATATCGGCGTCAGCCACACCGGACCGGCCTGGCGCATCGTCCTGGCGCGCCCACTGCTGACAGGCGGCCTGGGGGATTGGCAGACCGAAGGCCAGAAGCTGCTGGAGTTGATCAACGGCGCCCGCAGCCAGGCACGACAGTGCGGCACCCAGGCCTTCACCGCGACCACCCCGTTGACCTGGAACGCAACACTGGCCAGCGCCGCCGAAGCCCACACACGGGTCATGGCCAACAACAATTTCTTCGATCACAAGGACCGCGACGGTCGCACCCCCGGCGACCGTGCAGAACTGGCCGGCTACAGCGGCCAAGGCGTCGGCGAAAACATCGCCGCCGGCCAGGACACCGCGCGCAAGGTCCTCGACGGCTGGCTGGCCAGCCCAGGGCATTGCGCCAACCTGATGAACCCGCAATTCAGCGAGCTGGGTGGCGCCTATGCGGTCGATCCGAAGAGCGACGCTGGCATCTACTGGACGGCGATGTTCGGCACACCCTAACGCCGGTCGTCGGACAACGGGCTCGGCTCGTTCGCCGGTGGCACCTGCGGGTTGGTGCCAGGGGCATCCGGGTCCGTTGGACGCTCAACATCGCTGTGGTCGCGGCGACCGGGGTCACGCACATTCGGGTCGGTCACCGGGTCATGCTGGCGGGTGGGATCGGGCGGATCGCTGGGGCTCGGTTCATTAGGACTATGCATGATGCACCTCAATCAGGCTTGAATTGATCAGAGAACCCCGCCCAATGCGGGGTCCGAACACAGCTACTCAATCATTAGGCAGCGGCATGTCCTTGTCGCCGGGGATGCCATCCCCCTCGCTGGGCTCATTCCACTTTTCCTCGTGTTTGCGCGGGATCACATCCGGGCGCGCCAGCGGGTCGTCACGCAGGGGGTTGTCCAGATCCACATCGGGATCGGGATCCGCCGCGCGGGGATCATCCTTGAGCGGTTTATCGGCAAAGCTTGAGTCAGTGGACATACGCACCTCGGCGGTCGAGGTCCGGAGAATCCGGGCCGTACTCATTGGAAGGTGACCATCGACGGCGGTGCGGGCGAGATGACCAACGGTGCAGTCCTCGGGCCGGGAAACTTCTGCCGGGTTTTTACACTCAATCGACTGATACCCAACACGTCTGTGCAGCTCAAACAGGGAGTCATCCATGACCGAGCACATCGTGCATTTTCATTGCCAGATCGACCAGGGCACCACCGAGCGCTTCCGCGACTGCTGCCTGGAAGCCATCGACCAGGGTGCCAGTTCGCTGCTGCTGAACCTGTCGACCATCGGCGGCAGCACCAACTTCGGCTTCACCCTCTACACCTTTCTCAAGTCCTTGCCGGTGCCGTTGTGCGCGATCAACGCAGGCAATATCGAGTCGATGGGCATCATCATGTTCCTCGCCGCCAACCACCGCATTACCGCCCCCCATTCACGTTTTCTGATCCACCCGATGAACTGGTACTTCAGCCAGAACTCGGTGGATCACCAGCGCCTGCGCGAATACCTGTCGAGCCTGGACAACGACCTGGCGCGTTACGTGAAGATCTACGAGATCGAAACCGCCGAGGCCGATACCCAACTGGATATTTTCAAGTGCCTGTCGGCAGAGGAAAAAGTCATCGCCGCCCACGAATCGCTGGCCTATGGAATTGCCCATGAGGTGAAGCAGGTGGTGTTCGCCGAAGACATCAAGCACTGGAAGGTCAGCGGCGGTTGAATGCCATTCGTCGCATCAACCGCGAACTTTTTTCAACTTCCGCGATACCGGGTTCTCTCAAGTAATGCTTGCAGCAGTTCGCAAGCACACCCACTGATCGAGAGGTAGAGAATCATGGCTAATACCGGAAATTCCAACCCAGGCAACATGTCCAAGGATCAAGCAAAAGCCACCGACGCCGGGAAAAAAGGCGGACAAGCCTCCGGCGGCAATGATCGGCAGAAAACCAACGATGCCAACAAGGACAGCAGCAAGAAAGGTGGTCAACAACCTAGCGGCGGCGGTCGTCGCAGCTAAGCCAAACCCGACCGGCAAGGGCTGCGGCCCTTGCCCTCGGCACGTCGGCTCACACGCTGGCAAATCCCGACTAGGCTGTTTCAGGCTCACCCGTTCCTGAAACCCCACAAGGAGATTGCCATGGCACTGCGTATCAACGACCTCGTCCCCGACTTCAGCGCCGAGACCGACCAAGGTCCGCTGCGCTTTCACGACTGGATCGGCTCGGGCTGGGCCATCCTCTTCTCCCACCCCAAGGACTTCACCCCGGTGTGCACCACCGAATTCGGCGCCGTGGCACAACTGGCGGATGAATGGGCCAGGCGCGGCACCAAAGTAATTGGCGTGTCAGTCGACAACGCCGACTCCCACAGCCGCTGGAAGACCGATATCGAGAAAGTCTGCAGCGCCAAGGCCAACTTCCCGATCATCGCCGACGAAAGCCTGGCGGTGTCCAAGGCCTTCGACATGCTGCCGGCCGAAGCCTACCTGCCCGATGGCCGCACCGCTGCCGACACCGCCACTGTGCGTTCGGTGTTCATCATCGGCCCGGACAAGAAGCTCAAGCTGTCGATGACCTACCCGATGTCGGTGGGGCGCAACTTCGCCGAGGTGCTGCGCGCCCTCGATGCCCTGCAACTGACCTACAACGTACCGCTGGCGACTCCGGCCAACTGGGCGGTGGGCCAGGATGTGATCGTCGCCCTCGCTCTCAACGATGAACAGGCCCGGGAGAAATACGGCAGCCTGGAAATCAAGCTGCCTTACCTGCGTACTACCCCGGCACCGAAGTAGATCGATGAACGGAAAACGCCCGGTCTGGAGCTCCAGCCCGGGCGTTTTTCGTTACACCAGACGTTCGATTTTCTGATGCCGCCAGACAAAGTTGTAGTACGCCGATTGCAGCGCCAGCATGCTCAGGTAAGCCACCGGAAAGGCCATCCAAACGCCCGGCAGGCCGAAGTGCGCGTCCAGCAGATAGGCCATCGGCAACTCGACGCCGAGGATGCAGAACACCGAAATCGCCACCGGCATCAGCACCGTGCCGCTGGCGCGCATGATCCCGCCGATCACCGACTGGAAGCCGAACACCAGCATGCTCCAGAGCATGATATGCAGCAGGTGCTCGGCCTGGGCCTGGGTCGCCGCCTCGGTGATGAACAAGCCCAGCAGCCAGTGCGACAGCAGATACCCCAGCAGCACCAGGCCGCCGGTGAGCCAGACGTTGATCAGCAGGCCGGTGCGCAGGATCGGCCCGATGCGCTCGATGCGTCCGGCGCCGATGGCCTGGGCGCCAAGGATCGAGGCGGTGATCGCAATCGACAGCGCCGGGAACTGCACGTAGTTGACGATCTGCGTGACCGCGCCGTAGGCCGCCGTGGCCTGGGAGCCGTGCTGGTTGACCAGCGCGAGGATCACCAGCTCAGACAGCGAAATCACCACCATCTGCAGCCCGGTGGGCAGGCCGATGCGCAGCACTTTGCCGAGGATCACCCGGTCCAGACGCATGGCCGCCAGCAGCGCGCGATCCGGCGCCAGCACATGCCCCTTGCGGATCAAGCGCCAGGCCAGCATCAGCATCGCCAGCAGATTCCCCAGCAAGCCAGCGTAGGCCGCGCTCTGGATGCCCATCGGCGGCAAGCCGAACCAGCCACGGATCAACGCCGGGGTCAGCAGCAGGCCGATGCAGGTCGAGACAATCAGTGCCAGCAGCGGTGACAGGGTATCGCTGACCCCGCGCAGCAACTGGGTGAACAGCACGAACACCAGCAGCAGCGGCATGGTCCACATCATCACCCGGGCGTAGGCCACTGCGTCTTCCAGCACATCCGCCGGCGTCCCCAGGCCTTGCAAGGCCTGATGGGCGAACACACTGCCGAGCACCGCCGCCAACAGCCCGATCAGTGCCCCCAGCAGCAAGGTGGTGCCGGCAATTGCCTTGACCGTCGCCGGCTCCCGCGCGCCCCAGGCCTGGCCGATCAACACCCCGGCGCCGGCACCCAGGCCGATCACCAGGGCAATGAAGAAGAACACGATGGGAAACATCCCCGACACCGCCGCCAATGCCTGGGTGCCGAGCATCTGGCCGATGTAGATGCTGTTGACCGTGCCGGACATTGACTGCAGGAAGTTCGACAGCACCATGGGTGCGAGGAACAGCAGGTAGGTTTTCCAGAGCGGACGTGGAGTGGCGGGGATTTGCATGGGGGGTCCATTTTGCCGGGGTATCGGGTGTACGCAGGATACCCTGTAGGAGCTGGCTTGCCAGCGAATGAAGCGCTGCGGTGTACCTGATGGGCCGCTTTCGCTGGCAAGCCAGCTCCTACAGGTCACAGGCCGACCTACCCGGTTATCAACGCAAATCGAGGCAATAGGTGTAGTACCCGCTGTCCCGTTTGTACCCCAATGACTCATACAACCGCTGCGCGGCGTGGTTATCAATCGCAGTCTCCAGCACCATGCCCTTGGCCCCCGTCGACAGGGCGAAGTCGCGGGCGGCGTTCATCAGCAGCGTGCCAACGCCTTGTCCACGGGCGGCGGAGTCGGTGAACAGGTCGCTGAGCAGCCAGGTGCGGTGGGCGTCGATCGAGGAGAACGTGGGGTACAGCTGGACGAAGCCGAGGGCCTGGCCTTCAGCTGTCTGCACATAGAAGATCACCGATTCATTGGCAGACAGGCGCTCGGCAAGGAACGCCCAGGACTGCGGCAGGTTCGAGGGTTGCTGGTAGAAGACGCGATAGGCATCGAACAGGCCGGCGATTTTATCGAGGCTGCCGAGGTCTGCGCGCAGGACGTGGTGGGGCATGGGATGCACTCGGAGGGGTTGACCCCAACTTCTGGGGCACGATTTACATTCATGAGGGCGCGAGCCTGCTCCCGAAAACGTCAACGATGACACGCGCATTCTGATTGTAGGCAGCGTTCTCAGTTTTTTCCGGGGGCAGCCCGAATTCCGCTACTGCCCTCAATCCTGTGGGAGTGGGCTTGCCCACGATGCGAAGTGTCAGGCGCTGCAGCAGTTGAATGTGCCGCCGCCATCGCGGGCAAGCCCACTCCCACAGGGATTTGAATCCCGCAATTAAACCGGCAAATACCCCGCCACCCCATCCGGCCACGGGCTCAACACTTCAAACCCGTCCTCGGTCACCGCCACCATGTGCTCCCACTGCGCCGACAGCGACTGATCACGTGTCACCACCGTCCAGCGGTCGCTCAGCGTGCGGGTCTGGGCCTTGCCGGCGTTGAGCATCGGTTCAATGGTGAAGATCATCCCGGCCTTGAGTTTCATGCCCTGCCCCGGCAGGCCGTAATGCAAGACCTGCGGTTCATCGTGATAGACCTTGCCGATGCCATGCCCGCAATACTCGCGGACCACGCTGAAACCTTCGCGTTGGGCCACGCTCTGGATCGCGTGGCCGATATCACCCAGGGTCGCGCCGGGACGCACGCTGCGGATCCCCGCGCACATCGCTTCATACGTGGTGTCGACCAGGCGCCTCGCTTCGGCGCTCGGCTCGCCGACGAAGTACATGCGGCTGGTGTCGCCATACCAACCATCCTTGACCACCGCGATATCGATATTGACGATATCGCCGTCCCGCAGCACCTTGCCCGAGGGAATGCCGTGGCAGACCACCTCGTTGACTGAAGCGCAGATGGTTTTCGGGAAGCCGTGATAACCGACGTTACCGGGAATGGCTTGCTGCACATTGACGATGTAGTCGTGGCAGAGCTTATCCAGCTGATCGGTGGTGACCCCGGCCTTGACGTGCGGGACGATCATCGCCAGCACCTCGGCGGCGAGCATGCCGGCAGTGCGCGACTGGGCGATCTGCGCCGGGCTGTTCAACGGAACCTTCGCACTCATGCTCGCGCTCCCGTCGCCAGATCCGCGGCACACAGCCGGCTCAAGTCCAGCCCGCCCTCCTGCTCGGCACGGATCAGCAAGCGGCAGATGTCGCTGTGATCCAGGTTGGGGTGCAACTCGGTCAGCATGCCAATGCGCATCCAGTGCTCGGCTTGCGCGTTGATCGAACGATTGAGGGCCGTGCTCGCGAGTCGCAGACTCTCATGCATGCCCTCGGAAATTTTCACGATACCCACTGCAATCACCCGCTATGAAATGTATATGTTTCGTATATTAATCGATAAGCGGGTGATGCAGCAAACTGGGTACTCAGGCCTGGAGCAACCGGGCGATTTCCCGGCGCAGTTCGCCATGGACGTCCTCACTGTATGGCGTGGCCGTTTTCCAGTCATAGAACCACACCGGCATCCTGCGTTTGTCCTCTGGCTCCGAGGCGTAGCGCGCAAAGACATGGCAGTGCAACTCCGGCTCGGAGTTGCCGAGGATTTCATAGTTCATCCGCAGTGCATCGGTGGCCTGCAACACTGCATCGCCGAGGCGCGCCATGTCCAGCAGATAGAGGGATCGGGCGTCGGTATCCAGGTCGTTGAGGCTGGGCACCACCGGATCGGGCAGCAGCAGGCAGTAGCCGGGCAGAAACTGCACATCGCCCATGACCGCCCAGCCAGAGGCCATTTTGCAGATGACTTTATCGTTGGCACCCTGGCGGGCGAGCGCGACGCGTTGCGAAATCAGCGACATGCTTGTTCCTTGATGAGGTTAAGGGCAGGGTCAGTTGCTCAACGCCCGGGACATGGCGATCTTCAGCAACGGCTTGGCACGCTCGCGCAATAACTGACCATGAGCGCCAACCAGGTGTTCGAAGTCCAGCGCCAGCAGGCGCTCGAAGTCGGCGGCCATTGATCCGCCAGGCGGCGTCACCCGCTTCAGCCAGGGTCCACCAATCAGCAAGGTCAGGCGAAACCCCATCAGCCGCAGCACGCAACGAGTGAGGAACGTGGTGTAACGCCAATCGGCCCAGTGCTGAATACTGTCAGTGCAGATCAGCAGTTTGTGCTCCCGCAGCAACAGGCAGGCCTCGGGGAATCGGGCGTTTTCGTAGATGAAAAATTCCGCGTTGGGCATCGGCGGCAAGCTCCCGGCACTGATCGGCTGATCGACCGCCGGCACCTGATAGGTCTGCGAGCCAGGCTGGCACCAGAACTGCGCCCGATAGCGCTCCACATAAAACCGGTCGTCGAGACCGTGGAAGTCACCGAGGCGCATGACGTGCCGCACTTGGCCGAGGACGTCCAGCGTCTGCAATGTGGCGTCGTCGAGGCGTACCGGATTGATCAGGGTCAGCTCGGCGCCATGGCGAATGATCAACATATTGCGATTCATGCGCATGCCCGGGCCGATGCGGATGCTGCCGTGGACCAGGTAAACGTTCTCGAAAATTGCAACGATGGGGTCGTGGGGAAATGCCGCTGGGTACACTGGATCATCCTTGTGAAATGGCTGCCGTCCATGGCCTGCAGACTGCTGCCAGGCGCGAACCGCCTACCTTAGCCTGCCATGCCGATGGTTGCCAGCCACCAGCCGGGCATTCGGCTCCCGACACACCCACACACCCCACTGCTTCTTTTGCCGTGCGCTTGGTGTTAAATACAGCCCCCAGGGTGCGAGCCCGAACCCTGTCGGGTAATACAGTGCAACGAGAACCGATATGAAAAAGCATTTTGAGGTCACCGAGGTTTCCATCGCGCAACTGCGTGCGGCGCTCGAGTCCGGGGCGACCACGGCGGTCGAGCTGGTGGAGGCGTATCTTGCGCGGATCAAAGCCTACGATGGCGCCGATACCCCTACCGCCTTGAATGCGCTGGTGGTGGCCAACCCCGAGGCGCTGGCCGAAGCGCAGGCCAGTGATGCCCGTCGCGCCAAGGGCCAGACCCTTGGGCCGCTGGACGGGATTCCCTACACCGCGAAGGACAGCTACCTGGTCAAGGGTCTCACCGCCGCGTCCGGCAGCCCGGCGTTCGCCAAACTGGTCGCCCAGCGTGATGCCTTCACCGTCGAGCGCCTGCGCGCTGGCGGGGCGATCTGCCTGGGCAAGACCAACATGCCGCCGATGGCCAACGGCGGCATGCAGCGTGGCGTCTACGGTCGCGCCGAAAGCCCGTATAACGCCGCCTACCTCACCGCGCCGTTCGCCTCCGGTTCCTCCAACGGTGCCGGCACCGCTACTGCTGCCAGCTATGCCGCGTTCGGCCTGGCCGAGGAAACCTGGTCGAGCGGCCGTGGACCGGCTTCGAACAACGGCCTGTGTGCCTACACCCCATCGCGCGGAATCATTTCGGTGCGCGGCAACTGGCCGCTGACCCCGACCATGGACGTGGTCGTGCCCTTCGCCCGGACCATGGCCGACCTGCTGGAAGTCCTCGACGTCGTAGTCGCCCCCGACCCCGACAAACGCGGCGACCTGTGGCGCCTGCAGCCCTGGGTGCCGATCCCGGATGTCGATGCGGTGCGCCCGCCCTCCTACGCCGCGCTGGCGAATGGCACCGCCGCACTGGCGGGCAAGCGCTTCGGCGTGCCGCGCATGTACATCAATGCCGACCCTGACGCCGGCACCAGCGAAGCCCCGGGCATCGGTGGCCCGACCGGCCAGCGCATCGTCACCCGCGACTCGGTGATCGATCTGTGGAAACAGGCGCGCCAGGCCCTCGAAGCCGCTGGCGCCGAAGTCATCGAAGTGGATTTCCCGCTGGTGTCCAACTGCGAAGGCGATCGCCCCGGCGCGCCGACCGTGTTCACCCGTGGCCTGGTGACCAAGGAATTCCTCCACCACGAACTGTGGGACCTGACCGCCTGGGCCTTCGACGATTTCCTCCAGGCCAACAACGACCCGGCATTGAACCGCCTGGTGGACGTCGACGGCGCACTGATCTTCCCCCACGACCCGGGCACCCTGCCCAACCGTGAAGGCGACCTGGTGGCCGGCATGGACGAATACGTGCGCATGGCCGAACGCGGCATCACTCCGTGGGACCAGATCAGCAGCGTGCCGGACGGCCTGCGTGGCCTGGAACAGACGCGACGTATCGACCTCGAGGAATGGATGGACCGCCTCGGCCTTGACGCGGTGCTGTTCCCCACCGTCGCCGACGTCGCACCGGCCAATGCCGATATCGACCCGGCCGCGGCGGACATAGCCTGGAGCAATGGGGTCTGGGTGGCCAACGGCAACCTGGCGATCCGTCACCTCGGCGTGCCCACCGTCAGCGTGCCGATGGGCGTGATGGCTGACATCGGCATGCCGGTCGGCCTGACCTTCGCCGGTCGCGCCTATGATGACTCGGCACTGCTGCAGTTTGCCGCGGCCTTCGAGTCCACCGGCAGCAAACGGCTGATCCCGCCACGTACGCCGGCGTTGTCCGACCTCAAGTAAGCCGCACTGCAAGGGCGCTCAGCGGGCGTCCTTGCAACGCGAGCTGCCCCCTACCACAGCGCAATGTCGTAAGTGAAATAGATCCGGTTGCTGTCACGCCCCCGGGCAAAGTCCGAGCGATACACGTAGTTGCGCACTTTCACCCCCAGGCCCTTGAACGTGCCGCCCTGCACCACATAGGCGATCTCGGCATCGCGCTCCCATTCCTTGACCGTGCTGTCGGACTTGCCATCGTTGCCACTCAGGTAGCGGGTGTTAAAGGTCAATCCGGGCACACCCAGGCGGGCAAAGTCGTAGCCATAGCCGAGCATCCAGGTCTTTTCGTCTTCCTCGATGAACTTGCCAATGCCGACGTTACTGAAGGAATACACGGTCGCCCCACTGATATACGGCAGGCCGGCATCGCCGCTGAGGGTCTGGTAGCCGCCACTGACGGTGTGGCCGACGACGGCGTAGCTAAGCAGGCCGCTGAGCATCTGGTTATCGATCTTGCCGCCATGGGCAGCGCCCGAATCGGCACTGTTGAAGTAGCGCAGGTCGCTGGTCAGGACGCCCGCCCCCAAAGGCAGGTCGTGCTGGATACCGGCAAAATTCTGCTGGTAGAAGTTCTCCAGCTCGCCGTAGAAGTAGCTCAGGCGAATGTTCTTGCCCAGCTTGTATTCGGCACCGGCGTAGCTGAAATCCCCTGACTGATCACCGCTGTAGCCATCGGGCACGATCGGCATGCTATTGCTCGAATCGCGCAGCTTGAAGCGATCCAGATATCCACCAGTCAGCGTCAGGTTGGCGATGTCATTGCTGGTGAACTGCCCGCCCTCGTAGGTCTGTGGCAGCAGCCGCGCATCGTTGTAGATCAGCACCGGGGTCTTGGGCAGCAAGGTGCCGTACTTGACCGTGGTCTTGGCCAGGCGCGCCTTGGCGGTGACACCGGCGCTGGAGAACTCACTGGCGGCGCGACCATCGCTGTCGACCGGGAGCAGGCCGGTACCACTGCGCCCACGCCCGGAGTCGAGACGCACGCCCAGCAGGCCCAGGGCATCCACGCCAAAACCGACAGTGCCCTGGGTGAAGCCGGACTGGTAGTCCAGCAGGAAGCCCTGGGCCCACTCGGTGCGTTCGCTCTTCGCGGTGCGCGCCGCACGGGCGCTCATGCCGTGCTCGTCGCGAAAGTTTTCGTTGAAGTAGACATTGCGCAATTGCAGCTTGAGCTTGCTGTCATCGATGAACCCTTCGGCACTGGCGCTGGCCAGGGGCAACAAGCCCAGCAGGGAAAACACAGTGCCACGGGAAAGCAAAATGCTCATATCAAACCACTCATTGTTGTTATTGAGAGTGCAGGTCGGCGCACGCCTCGAAAGCGAGGCGCGTGCAATGTCGGCAGCAGGTATCGGGTGGATCAGGAGAAGAGGCTGATGGCCCCGGTCAACAACGCCAGCGCGGTCACTACCAGGGAGGTGAGCACCGCCCATTTGAAGGTGGCTTTCTGGAAATCACCGATGTCGCGGTCGACCATCCCCACCAATAGCAGGGTCGAGGCCACCAGCGGGCTCATCAGGTGCACCGGTTGGCCGAGGATCGAGGCGCGGGCGATTTCCACCGGGTCGATGCCGTAGGCGGCCGCGGCGTTGGCCAGGATCGGCACCACGCCAAAATAGTAGGCATCGTTGGACAGCACGAAGGTCAACGGCATGCTGGTAATCGCCACCACCAGCGGGAACAGATGGCCCCAGGACGGCGGGATCCAGTCCACCAGGGTCTGGGCCAGCGCGTCGACCATTTTCGTGCCAGAGAAGATCCCGGCAAAGATACCGGCGGCAAACACCAGCAGCACCACGGTCATCGCGTTGCCGGAGTGAGCGAGAATGCGCTCCTTCTGAATGTCCAGTTGCGGGTAATTGATCATCAGTGCCAGGACAAAACCGATCAGGAACAGGATCGCCGAGTGTGCCAGGCCCATCACCAGCGCCACCATCACGGCAATCACCAGCAGCAGGTTGATGTAGGCCAGTTTTGGCCGCTTGTGTGGCGTGTCTTCCAGAATCGCCTTGATGTAGCAGTCACCGCCGCCGCTTTGCAGTTGGATATTACCGATGCGCTTGCGCTCGGCACGTCCCAGCAGGAACGCGGTGAACACTACCCACGCCGCACCACCGATCATGGTCGGCAGCAGGGGCACGAAGTAGTCCCCGGCATCCAGGCCCAAGGCAGCGATAGCCCGGGTCGCCGGCCCGCCCCATGGGGTCATGCCACTCATGATGCTCAAGGACAGCATGGCGATGATCGCCAGGATCATCGGGTTCATGCCGATGCGCTTGTACAGCGGCAACATTGCCGCACAGGTGATCATGTAGGTGGTGGTGCCGTCACCGTCGAGGGCGACCACCAGCGACAACAATGCAGTGCCGATGGCGATTTTCATCGGGTCGCCATTGACGCGCTTGAGGATCTTGCGGATCAGCGGGTCAAACAACCCGGCGTCGATCATCAGGCCGAAGAACAGAATCGCAAACAGCAGCAGTGCGGCAGATGGCGCGACCATTTTCAGGCCATCGAGCATCATTTTGCCGGTGGTTCCACCAAAACCGCCGATGACGGCAAAGACGATCGGCACCACCGTCAGGGCGACAATCGGTGACAGGCGCTTGGACATTATCAGGTAGGTAAAAACCACCACCATGGCCAGTCCGAGGAAAGCGAGCATAGATTTTCTCTCTTGTTGTTATCAGTAGAATGGCTGCCGTTCAGGCACACGCTCCCCGCTCCGCCAGGCGGCACCTTGCAGGGCGCCGGGCGGTGGGAGTAAGCGAGAACGGGGTGTTATGCGGTCAGCGGTTGTCGGCGAGAGGCGCCTGGTCGCGGGGCAGTTGATCCCAAGTGGAACTGACGGGTGTTTCCAGCGGCGCATGCCCCTCCAGGGTGCGCAGCAGGACTTCACGGTCGCAGGCTTTTTCCGAGATGGAGATCACCACCGTCGCCACCGCGTTGCTCGCCAGGCTGGTCAGCGCGCGGGCTTCGGACATGAAGCGATCGATGCCGATCAACAGCGCCAGGCCGGCCAGGGGAATGTCGTGGATCACCGTCAGGGTCGAGGCCAGGGCCACGAAACCACTGCCGGTGACACCCGCCGCGCCCTTGGACGACAACAGCATGATCGCCAGCATGGTCACGGTTTGCCCCAGCGTCAGGTCGATGTTGCAGGCCTGGGCAATGAAGATGGCCGCCAGTGACAGGTAGATCGCCGTGCCGTCGAGGTTGAACGAGTAGCCCGTCGGCAGCACCAGCCCGACCACGCCCTTCTTGCAACCCAGCGCCTGGAGTTTTTCCAGCATGCGCGGCATCACCGGCTCGGTGGACGAAGTCCCCAGTACCACCAGGAACTCTTCGCGCAGGTAGCGCAACAGCTTCCACAGGCTGAAACCGTGGGCCCGGCAAATACTGCCGAGCACCACGAAGACGAAGAACGCGCAAGCGATGTACAGGGTCATGATCAGCTTGGCCAATGAACCCAGCGAGGTGATCCCGTACTGCCCCACAGTGAATGCCAGCGCACCGAAGGCCCCGATCGGGGCGAAGCGCATCAGGTACGAGAAGATCTTGAAGACCATGTGCGAGGCCGCTTCCAGCACGTCCAGCACCGGCTTGCCGCGTTCGCCCAGGGACGACAGGGCGAAACCGCAGAGCACCGCGATAAACAGCACCGGCAACACTTCACCTTTATTGAAGGCGCCAATGAAGGTATCGGGGATGATGTGCATGAAGAACTCGACCACCCCCAGCTTCGCCGCCGAGTCGGTGTATTGCGCCAGGCCCTGGGTGCTCAACTGCGAGGGGTCGATATTCATCCCCGCCCCCGGCTTGAACACGTAGACCGCCACCAGGCCGATGATCAGGCTGATCACGGTCAAGCCGAGAAACAGCAACATGGTCTTGCTCAACAGGCGACCCAGAGAGCGTTTGTCACTCATGCCGGCGATCCCGGTGACGATGGTGCAGAACACCACCGGGGCGATCATCATCTTGATCAGTTTGATGAAGGCATCACCCAGCGGCTTCAAGGCGATCGCCTGTTGCCCCCAGAAGTGGCCGACGACCACGCCCAGCACCACGGCGCAGATAATCTGGAAGTAGAGCGACTTTACAACTTTCATGGCATCACCCATTTTTGGAATTGTTCTGATGCAAGGGACTGGAACTACGGCAGGCTAGCCGGCACGTCGTCGTGTCGAGCGGGCGTAGACGAAACCGGAAAACAAGCGGCGGGCAGTACGCACTACCGAAGCACGGATAGTGTCGCCGTTGTCGCCGGTGTAGGACAGGACTACATCAATCCCACCGCCAGGGTGTTCAATTCTTACATGCTCCATGCGGGGTTCGCTGACCCCACCCAGCAACTGCGCCACTACGCTGCCTTCGGTGACGCAAGCAGTCGCCAGACCGATCGAACCGGTGATGGCCAGCGCACGGTGGCAGTTATGCGGCATGAAATAACGCACCTCGATAGTCCCGCCCTTGCGCGCCGGGGACACCAGCACCGGCTTGGGAATCACCTTGTCCCGCACATCGCCCAGGCCCATGGCCAGGCCGGCCTTGAGGCGCAAGGACTCCAGGCGACGGAGGAACTCGCTATCGGCATCCAGTTCGGCCGGGCTTTCGTCGCCGCGTTTACCCAACTGGCCAGCCTCGACAATCATCATCGGCATGGCCATGTCGATGCAGGTCACGGCAATGCCGTCGATCAGGTTCTGCGGCTGCCCTGTCGGGAACAGCTTGCCGGTCTTGCTGCCCACCGCGTCGAGGAAGGTCAGTTGCACCGGTGCGGCGGTGCCAGGCACGCCATCGATGGCGGTGTCGCCGTCGTAGCTGACCTTGCCCCGCGGGGTCTGGACTTCGGAGTGGATCAGGGTGCCGGTATTGAGGTTGCGAATGCGTACCCGAGTGGTGTCGCCGGTAGTCTTGACCAGGCCTTGTTCGATGGCGAACGGGCCGACCGCGCAGAGCATATTGCCGCAGTTCGGAGCGGTGTCGACCCGGCGCTGGGAGACCATGACCTGGACGAACAGGTAGTCGACATCGGCCTCCGGGTGCAGCGATGGGCTGACAATCGCCACTTTGCTGGTCTGCGGGCTGCCACCGCCGATCCCGTCGATCTCCAGTTCGTGGCCGGAACCCATCAGGTTCAGCAGCAACTCGTCACGTTCGGCAATGGCAACCGGCAGATCCCAAGCGAGAAACACAGGACCCTTGGAGGTACCGCCGCGCATTAACACACAAGGAATTCGTTGCATGAACTCTGACTCTTGTTGATCAATCGGGATAATTGATGTTCTGGACACAAGAGTGACAAAGATTGAAAAGTGTTTCCAATGCAAAGATCAGAGCTATTATTGCGTTTGACGAATGAATTAAACCGGCTGGTGGATCAGGCCCTACAGGTATGACTGCACATGGATTACGAACTTCAAGATATCCGCTCCTTCGTAAAAATCGCCGAGCTGGGGAGTTTTCACGAAGCGGCTGACGCACTGCACTTATCCCAACCAGCGTTGAGCCGGCGCATCAAGAAACTCGAGGAAGGCCTGGGCACCGCCCTGCTCGACCGCACCACGCGCAAGGTCAGCCTGACCAGCGTTGGCCGGGATTTCCTGCCCAAGGCGCGGCGCCTGCTGGATGACTTCGACGACTCGATCCTCAACATCCGTGAACTGGCCGAGCGTCAGATTGGCCGGGTGACACTGGCCTGCATCCCCACGGCGGCGTTCTATTTCCTGCCGTCGGTGATTCGCCTGTACAACGAGCGCTACCCGAAAATCCGCATCCGCCTGCTCGACCTCAGCGCCAACGAAGGCCTGGAAGCCGTGCTGCGGGGCGAAGCCGATTTCGGTATCAACATGATGAGCGGCCAGCACCCGGACATCGAGTTCGTGCCTCTGGTCAACGAGCCTTTCGTCCTCGCCTGCCGACGCGATCACGAGTTGGCCAGGCGCAGTGCGGTGACCTGGTCGGAACTCAGCGATTATCGGCTGATCGGGGTCGGTCGCCTGAGCGGCAACCGCATGTTGCTCGACCACGCCCTGTCCGGCTTGAGCTGGCGTCCGCAGTGGTTTTACGAGGTGCAGCACTTGTCGACGTCGCTGGGCCTTGTTGAAGCCGGCCTCGGCGTTTCGGCGATGCCGAGCCTGGCGATGCCGACGGTGGATCACCCGACCCTGGTCAGCGTTCCGTTGATCGAACCGGTGGTCAATCGCTCACTGGGGCTGGTCTACCGCCGTGGTGCATCGCTGTCGCCGGCTGCCGAAAAGTTCGTATCGATCCTGCTGGAACAATGGCCGCAGTAACGCCGTCACGTGCCGCCCTGCCCTCACTTGATCCGATAGTGAAAGGTATTGCGCACCGCAGGCACCGCCACCGCCTGGCCGTCGATAATCCGTGGCTGGTAGCGGAAGGTGTTGGCCGCCGCCAGTGACGGGCGGATGAACAGCGGATGGCAACCGTCCAGCACCTTGGGATTTTCCACTTTGCCCTGAGGGTTGACGGTGTACTCCACCGAGCAGTCGCCCTCGAGGTTTTTGTCCAGCGCCCGCTGCGGATAATCCGGCGCTTGCTTGCTCAACGGCAGGTATTGGCGATTGTCCGCTAGGGCTTGCTGGCGTGAACGCTCGGCCGCCGCGCGCGCCTGCTCTGCGCGCTGGGCCTGCTGTTGCGCCAGTTGCTGCTCGGCTTCTCGCTGGCGCTGGTCCTGTGCCTCGCGCTGACGTTGTTGCTCCAGCTGTTGCTCACGCTTCTTTTCTTCGACCCGCTTGCGCGCCAGGGCTGCCTGTTCGAGTTTCTGCGCCTGGACCTGAGGATCGACCCGCGGTTTGACCGGCTCCGGCGGCGGCGCGACCACCGCAGGCGCCGGCACCGGCTCGGCCAGTAGCGGCTCGGCCACCGGCGGTGTCGGTGCAGGGGGCAGCATCACCAGTTGGGTGTGCAACACCGCCGGTGCAGCAGGCGCTGGCGGGCTGACCGACCAGGTGTGCATCAGCACCGCCAGCACTCCGCCGTGCAGCGCCAGCGCCGCGCCGGCAGCCAGGCTGTTACGGCGCAACTGCGCGGGCACGCGAGGCACGAGATTCAGGCTCGGGGTCGACAACGTCATGCTGGTCATTGTGGCGCCTCGGTCACCAGTCCGAGATTGCTCACCCCGCCCTGTTGCAGCGCCGCCATGGCCGCCACCACGCTGCCGTAGCCGGCGTCCTGATCGGCGCGGATGTACACCTGGGTGTCGCTGCGGGCGCTGACCACTTGGGCGATCTTGCCGCGCATTTCCTCCAGGGTCACCGCGCTGTCGGTCTGGTGCTGGGTGTCGAGTTCGCCGCCCAGATTCCAGTAGTAGCCGCCCTCGGCTTTCACCGACAACGTGAGGATCTGTTGCCGGCCGTCCGTGGCCAGGGCTTCACTGGCGACCTTGGGCAGTTCGATCTTCACCCCCTGGGTGAGCATCGGCGCGGTGACCATGAAGATCACCAGCAGCACCAGCATCACGTCGATGTAAGGCACCACGTTCATTTCGGCCTTGGGCCCGTGCTTGCGTTGCGACCTGACTAACATCTGCATTCTCCTGCTCAGGCGGCCGTGGCCAGGTTCAAGGCGCTGCCGTGCAACTTGCGGTGCAGGCGTACCTGCAGCTCATTGGCAAAGGCGTAGTAACGGGTGAGCAAGGTCTGGCTGCGCGCCGAGAAACGGTTGTAGGCGATCACCGCCGGAATCGCCGCGAACAGGCCGATGGCAGTGGCGATCAACGCTTCGGCGATTCCCGGGGCGACGGTGGACAGGGTTGCCTGTTGCACCTGGGACAAGCCGAGGAAGGAATTCATGATCCCCCAGACGGTGCCGAACAGGCCGATGTAAGGACTCACCGAACCCACCGTGGCGAGAAATTGCAGGCCTTTTTCGAGCTGGATTTCCTGCTCGCTGATCGCCACGTACAGCGCCCGTTCCACCCCTTGCTGCACCGCCTCGGCATTGCCGCCGGCAGCCTGGCGCAGGTGATTGAACTCCTGGAATCCCGCCTGGAAGATCGGCTCGACACCGGCATCGGCATCCGTGTTTTGCGCGCTTTCGCGGTACAGCGGTGCGAGGTCCGCAGCGCCGCGAAAGCGCTGGAGGAAGCCATCGAGGCGACGCTCGCGGCGCTTCAACACGCTGCTGCGCACCAGGATCAGGTACCAACTGAGCAGCGACGCCAGCAGCAAGGTGAGCATGACGGCTTTGACCAGCAGACTGGCGTCGCTGATCAAGCCCCAGACGGTCATGTGTTCGAGTGTGGCCTGCATGGTGAAACTCCTTGTTGGGCGTCCCTCGCACCGCTGCGGTGCAACGGCCGAGGGGCTATTCGATGAAATACAAATGACAGGATGATGACGTTCGCAATCAGGGCAGCTTCAACGCCCGGGTGACCTCGGCCCAGGGCACGAACTTGAAGTTCTGGGTCTGCTCGGGCATGCGCTTGCGCCCGTCCTGAACCACCAGCATCCCTTGGCTCCAGGCGCCGCCGAGGTTGACCGAGGTGACTTCCAGGCCGTCGGTTTCCGAGGCACCGTCGATCCCGGCGGCGGCATTCAGGCCGACCCGGAAGGCGCCGCGAGCAGCGAACGGCGGTTCGGCATCCAGCACCAGATAGCTGTCGTTGCCCTGGCTGGAGATCACCAGGTAGTCCTGGCCGCTGCTCTGGTACAACGCCAGGCCTTCGACATCGGCATGCAACTGCGGCCCGACCTTGATCACGCTGCTCAACTGCGCCGGCTGATCGGCGCGGGCATCCACCGCCCAGACGCCGACGTCCTCTTCACCGATAAACAGACGCTGGCGCTGATCGTCGGCGACGCAACCTTCCGGCTGGCTGTCGACCTTGAACTGGCGCACCAACTCGCCCTGCACCGCACCGTTTGGCGCACTCAAGCGGTACTGCAGGAAGCTGCCGTCCTTGCCGTTGGCGATCGCATAGATCTCGCCACTGGCCGGCTGAAACAGGCAGATGCCGTAGATTTCCTTGAGCGGCGTCGGGATCTCCCCGGCCTCGCGCAACGCGCCGCTGCTGCGGTCGATGCTGAACAGGCTGAGGCTGTTGTGATCACGATTGCTCGCCACCGCGAGGTCGACGGTCTGCGCGCCGAGCTTGAAATTGGGCCGCACATCGACGTTGTTCAGGCGACCTACCGGCAGTTCCTGGAGCAACTTGCCTTGCAGGTCGTAGGCCAGCAGGCCCTGTTTCTTGTTGGTGCCGAGCACTCGGCTCAGGGCCGGTTGCTGTGGATGAATCCAGATCGCCGGATCGTCCGCGGCATCGCCCTGGCGCCCCACCGGTTCGCTCTGCACCAGCGCCGCGACATTCGGCAGCACCGGCGCCAGCGGCACCGGTTTGGGCTGCCAGTTCAGTTCGCCCTGATAAACGCGCCCGTCCTCATCGTCGCGCACCAGCACCTGCAAGCCGTTGGCGCTGGTACGCACGGCGAGGTTTTCCGGCTCCTGCAAACCGCTCAAAGCGATGGCAGGCTGCGGTTTCCAGGCGTCGTCCTGTTGCTGATACAGGTGCAGTTGCCCGGCCTTGGGGTCGAGGCCCAGCACCCCGCCGGGCACCAGCGCCATGGCACCGGCTTGCTCGGTCAGGTCACCAAAGGGTTGGCGCAGCGCTACTGGCAGGCGCAGCACGTCGGCTTCGGCCTGGGCTGGATAGGCCCACCACCCTACATTTTCTTCATTGACCAGTAGTTGCCCGGCGCCGTCATCGACCTGACAGAACTGCGCCGACGGCGGCAACGGCAGGCCGCGCACCCGTTGCGCTTGCGGGTTCAACTGCGCGCCATTGCCCAGCAGCCACTGCTCGCCCTTGCCCTCCTCGCCCACCAGGAACAGGAACAGGTTGCTCGCCTCATCGCGGTACAGGCACAGGCCATTGACCGGGAAGTCCCGCTGCGGCAGGTACAGCGGCTTGCCCCAACGGCGTGCTTGCGGATCGAGGCTGACCAACATCGCTTGCTGGCGCTGGTTATCGAGGCTGGCGACTAGCACCTGCTGGCCAGCGGCGCGACTGTCCAAGGCGCTGAAGCTGCCGGGCAATGACGCCAGCGTCTGGCCCTGGCCGTCGAGCAACAGCAAACCGTCACCGGCGCTGATCGCCAGGCGCTCCGCACCGGCGACGCCTGGCACAAAACTCGCGGCCTCGAGCTTGAGGTTCGACGCCCAGGGTTTCAGGCTCAGGCTCGGGGCGGCGGCCAGCGCCGGGCCGACACTGAGGCCGATCATGGCGGCGAGCAGGCCGCGTTTGGATATCAACGAAAGAGTCTTCAACGGGGCAAATCCTTTGTCGTGCAGGCATCGGGGCAGCGCGCGGCGGCCCATGGCTTAGAAGTGGGTAAAGGTCAGGCCGAGCTTGAAGGTCGGGCCGTATTCTTCGTATTGGGCGTTGTAGGGGCGATGGCCGGTGTAGACGAAGTACGACTCGTCGGTGAGGTTCTGCGCCTCGAAATTCAGCTGCAGGTTTTTAGTCAGGGCGTAGTTGGCGCTGAAGTCGACGAAGGTCTGCGAGTCGACGTGCAGGTCGTGGGTCGCGTCGTTGATCGCCGCCAGCTCATACAGGTAGTCGGACTTGTAGTTGGCCGACAGGCGCAGGCTGAGCTTGTCGTTCTCCCAGCCGAGCATCAGGTTGCCGACGGTGTCGGACTGGCTGGGCAAGTCGATACTGCGCTTGAGGTTGCGTCCGCTGGCGGCATCAAAGCCTTCGATCTCGGCGTCGGAGCGGCTGAACGTGGCGTTGGCCCCCAGCAGCAGGCCATTCCAGGGTGCCGGCAGCCAGTCGAATTTCTGCGAGTAGGCCAGTTCCAGGCCGTACAACTTGGCGCTGTCGCCGTTGGTAAAGGTGTGGGCCTCGGAGAAATCGACCCAGGCCCCGGTGCCGGCGAGGTCGGTGTTGTAGACGAAGTTCTGGATGTCCTTGTAGAACACAAACGCCGACACCGTGCCCGCGCGGCCCATGTAGTGCTCGATGCCGAGGTCGAGGTTGCTCGATTCCAGTGGCTTCAGATTGGGATTGCCGAAGGTCGCCTCGTCGTCCTCGATGACAAAGCCCGGCGCCAGTTGGCCGAAGGTCGGGCGCACCACCGACTTGGTCCAGGCCGCGCGCACCTGGGTGTTTTTGTCCAACTGATAACGCGCATGCAGCCCCGGCAACCAGTGGTGATAGTCACGCTTGGTGTCAGTGGCGCTGAACGCGCCATCGTCGACCCCGGTGCCCTTGGCCTCGAACTCGGTGCCCTCGTAACGCATGCCGACGATAATGCGCCAGTCATCCAGATCGAGGGTGTTCATCAGGTAGCCGGCGTTGATGTCCTCGCTCATGGTGAAGTCGTTGACCCGCGATTCGGTCTCGTCGTAGAAGTCATCGCGGTTGAGGCCGCCAATCAACTGCTTGATGCCACTGCCGCTGATGCCCGGGCCGAAATTGCCCAGGCGGTAGTCGACCTTGCCTTTCTGAAACTGGCTGAGGTTGAGCTGCTCGTCGCTGAACCCGAGGTCGGCGAAATCCTCGTAGACCCAGGCGTCGAGGTCGTTGTCCTTGTCACGGCGGCTGAGTTTGCCGCCGAACTTGAACTGCGAGGCGTAGCCGTTGAAGTCGTATTCCCGGGCCAGGTCCAGGCGCAGGTTTTTCTCGGTGTCAGTGGTCTTCTGTTTTTCCCAGTCGACCTTGTCCAGGCTGAAGTTGCTCGGGTCGTAGAAGCCCTGGCCAATGATCGGCCGGGGCTTGTCGCGGTCGTAGAAACCGCTGTCGGCGAAGTCGTCAGCGGCGTCGAAGGCAGCATTGGCGATGTGCCCCGGGCTGTCTTCGCTGGAGCGGCTGTAGCCGGTCTGGCCGCTGAGGGTCCACAGGCCGAGGGTGCGTTCGCCGCCGAAGACGTAGGACTGGATCTCCTGGGTTTCCTCGCGCTGCTTGAGCTTGCGCTTGGTTTCCGCGTCGCCCAGTTCACCCGCCGCCAGCGGGTCGGCGAACTCGATGCTGGTGGAGTTGCGCGTCTCGCTGTCCTTGTAGCGGCTGTACAGGGTGCGCAGGTAATAGCTGCTCAGGTCATCGGGTTTGTAGTCGAAGTTCAGGCCACCACCGCTGCGCTCGCGGCGGATGTCGTAGTCGCGTTGCTCGAATTCCTGCAGCCGTGGCCCGTCTTCAAAGTCCCAGGCGCCACCGGTCTCGACGTTGTCCGAACCGAAGTCGCGCTTCTGCCAACTGAGCGCCGCAGCCACGCCAAAGTTGTCGATGCCGTCGCCGAGGCTGAAACGGTCGCTGACCGCCCCGGAGAATTTCGGGCTGGTCTGGCGGGTGTTCTTGTCGTAGCTGGCCTCGCTGCTGCCGGTGTAGAACAGGCCCTGATGGTCGAAGGCCGAGAGGCTTTTCACATCGACCGTGCCACCGAGGGAGTTGGCGTCCATGTCCGGAGTCAGGGTCTTGATCACCGACAGCGATTGCACCAGTTCCGAGGGCAATACATCGAGGGCCACCGCACGGCGTTCGCTTTCCGGCGAGGGCACCAGGGTGCCGTTGATGGTCACGCTGTTGAGGTCCGGCCCGAGGCCGCGCACGCTGACAAAACGGCCCTCGCCCTGATCGCGCTCGATACTGATCCCCGGCAGGCGCTGCGCCGCTTCGGCGACGTTCTCGTCGGGCAACTGAGCCATGCCGTCAGCGTGCACCACGCTCTCGATGCTGTCGGAGGCGCGCTGCTCCTTGAGTGCCTGGCTGATGCTCGCGGCCTGCCCCACCACATCGACGTGTTCGGTCTGGCCGGCGGCCTGCAGGCGCTCGCTGGCAATCGCCAGGGCCAGGGCGGTCAGGGTAAAGCTGACGAGCCCGGCGGTGCCGCGATGGCGGTGGCTGCTGCGCTGGTACATGGTGGTCCCCCCAAAAGTCCGGTGACGCCAGGCAAGAGGCCCGGCAACTGGGAGGGCAAGCTAGGGGTGGCGAATGACGGTTCTGTGACAGGCTTGGGCCGTGAGCCCTGTAAACCGGGGTTTTGCCGGGGATCGAGGGGCTGATTGAGCTGATTTGACCTGTGTTGAGGAACATCCCTGGCCGCAGAGGCTACGTCGGCATGTGCCACGAGCGCTGATCGGCCGCGCCAACGACGAAACAGGCCCATGCACGGTGAGCCAATTTGACCTCCCGGCCCTGTCATCCCACCGTCACATCGATCTGCTGTGCTGGCGCGCATCGTTTGTTCGCCCAAGGATCACGGCCATGTTTTCAGTGCTCAAACCCCACCGTTGGAAACTCACGCTGTTGCTGCTGGCGGCCAACCTGGGCCTGCTCCTGCACCTGGCCTGCGGCGAGCTGAAAAGCGTCGAGGAATGGGTCTGGCTGGACATCGTCGGTGAAGGCGGCTCGGCGTTGCTGGCCCTGGTCTGGCTGGGCCTGGTACTGAAAAGCCGGCCGGCCGGGCGGGTCACCAACTACCTGGCGCTGGGCCTGGGTTGCATCTTTTTCTCCTGGTGGATCGACAGCCTCGACGAGTTCATCCGCCTGCCCGACAGCATCACCTGGGACCACTGGCTGGAGTCCGGGCCGATGCCGGTGGGCATGGTCCTGCTGACCCTGGGCATCTATCACTGGCACCGCGAACAACTGGCGATCAGCGCGCAAATGGAAAAGCGTGAGCGGCTGTTCCGCGAGCACCGGCTGTTCGACAAGCTGACCCCGCTGGGCGGCGCCGACTACCTCAAGCGCCAGTTGAGCAGCAGCCTGGAAGAAAGCCTCGCCCAGCAGCAACCGCTGTCGCTGATGGTGCTGGACCTGGATCACTTCGCCGCGATCAACCAGGCCTACGGGCATGCCGAAGGCGATGCAGTGTTGCAGGCCCTCAGTCACTTGCTGCTGCTCAACCTGCGGCGCCAGGACCTGCTCTGCCGCCTGGCCGGCGACCGTTTCGTGGTGCTGCTGCCCAACACCGGGGAGAGCCAGGCGCGCCTGCTGGCGCTGGAGTTGCAGCAAGCGGTCCAGGGCCTGGCGCACAAGACCCGGCAACACGGCGAGCGCCTGCACCTGGCGGCGAGCACGGCGGTGGTGATGGCCATGGATGAATCCCCGGAACAGCTGTTAAAGCGCCTCAACCTGGCCCTGGCCCGGGCCAAGCGACCGCTGGCCAAGACTGCCTGAGGCCGCGCCATGACCGTGAAAACCCGTTGGTACGAAACCGACAGCCGCTTCATTCCCGGGCACTACCAACCGGCAACCCTGATCGACCTCGCGCTGTCGCGGGACATCGACAGCCATCGCCTGCTGCGCGGCACCGGCCTGTTCCACGAGGACATCCTTGCCGGGCAGACGCGCCTCAGTCCCCAGCAGTTTCTCGCGCTGATCGGCAACAGCCGGCGCCTGCTCGATGCCGACGACAGCAGTTTCCTGTTTGGCCAGCGCCTGCTGCCCGGGCATTACGGCCCCGCCAGTCATGCCTTGCGCCACGCGCAAAACCTGCATCAGGCCCTCGACACCCTGGTCCAGCAACAGGCCCTGCTCAGTCCGCTGGCCGCCCCGCAGTTGTTGCTCGATGAGCACCACGCCTACCTCTGCTGGCAGGACACCTGCGGCGCCGCCGAGCAATGGCGTTTCCTGCTGGAAGCGAGCATGACCTCGCTGGTCGCCATGAGCCAATGGCTGAGCGGCCAGCGCCTGCCCTGGGAATGCAGCCTGAGCTTTGCCGAGCCGCGCTATGTCGAGCAGTACTGGGTGCATCTGGGGGAGCACACGCAATTCCAGCGGCCGCTGGACATGATGCGCATCCCCCGCCAATACCTGGCGCAACCCTGGCCCGGCGCCTCGGCCACAGCCGGCCAGGTCGCGCGTCAGCAAGCCCAGGAGCAAATCGAACAACTGGGCTTTGCCTCAAGCTTCCTCGGCTGCCTCTACCGCTACCTGCAAACCCACGTGCGCCAGGCCCCCAGCCTCGAGCAGGTGGCCCAGGCCTTTGCCATGAGCCCGGCGACCCTCAAGCGCAAACTGCACAAGCACGACACGGGGTTTCAGCAGCAGGCGGACCTGGTGCGCAAGCACGTGGCGCTCTATCTGTATCAGGTCAAGGGCCTGAACAACGAGGAAGTGGCGGCCTACCTGAGCTTCAACGATGCGGCGAACTTTCGGCGTTCGTTCAAGCGCTGGACCGGCAGCACACCGAACTTGATCCGCCAGTTGTTCAGTGGCAGCTGAAGCCGCTGCTAGACTGTGCCTTTTGCAGAGACGCCCACCCGCATGCCCCTTATTCGCAGCGACAGCGTTGGCCCCTGGCAGATCTTCCTGCTGTTCCTGCGCCTGGGCCTGACTTCCTTCGGCGGTCCGGTGGCCCATCTGGGCTACTTTCACCAGGAATTCGTGGTGCGCCGGCACTGGCTGAGCGCGCGCAATTACGCCGAACTGGTGACGCTCTGCCAGTTTCTCCCCGGCCCCGCCAGCAGCCAGGTCGGCCTTGCGCTGGGGCTGTCGCAAGCCGGTTATCGTGGCGCGCTGGCGGCCTGGTGCGGCTTCACCCTGCCCTCGGCGCTGCTGCTGATCCTCCTCGCCCTCGGCCTCAACGACTACGGCGACGCCCTGCCGATGGGCATCCTGCATGGGCTGAAAGTGGTCGCGGTGGCGATTGTCGCCCAGGCCGTATGGAACATGGCGCGGGTGCTCTGCCCGGACCTGCCGCGCATCGGCCTGATGCTGCTCGCCGCGACGGCCGTGGTGCTGATGCCCGCGGCGTGGATGCAGTTGGCGGTGATTGTCGCGGCCGGCGTCGCAGGCCTGCTGCTGTTCAAACCGGCCCATCCACAGGTGCACGAGCCATTGCCGATGACCTTGAGTAGACGCACGGGGGCGTTGTGGCTGGGGCTGTTCGTGATCATGCTGCTGGCCCTGCCAATCCTCGCCGAATCGCTCGCCAACCCGACCCTGAACATGCTCGACGCCTTCTACCGCACCGGCGCGCTGGTGTTCGGTGGCGGTCACGTGATGCTGCCGCTGCTGCAGGCCGAAGTGGTGCCCAACGGCTGGGTCAGCAATGAGACCTTCCTCGCCGGCTACGGCGCCACCCAGGCGATGCCCGGCCCACTGTTCACCTTCGCCGCGTTTCTCGGCGCGTCGATGCACGGCCCGCAGAACGGCTGGCTCGGCGGCCTGTTGGCGCTGCTGGCGATCTTCTTGCCGTCGTTCCTGCTGGTGTTCGGCGCCTTGCCGTTCTGGGAACAACTGCGGGCCAATCGGCGCATGCAGGCGGCCATGCTCGGGATCAACGCGGCGGTGGTTGGCCTGCTGCTGGCCGCGCTGTATCGACCGGTCTTTAGCAGCGCGATCTTCAGCGTCGAAGATTGTGCCCTCGCGCTGCTTGCACTGCTGGCGCTGACGCTCGGCAAAGCCCCGCCCTGGGCGGTGGTACTGGCGTGCGGCTTGGCCGGGTGGCTGCTGAGTGTCATGCTTTGAGCCGCACAATACACAGTCAGGAAACCTCACACATGGACGAATCACATCACGGCAGCTGCCTTTGCGGCGCCGTTCGTTATCGCGTCAACGGCGCATTGAAAGCCTTCACTCACTGCCATTGCCGCAAATGCCAGAAAGCCCATGGCGCGGCGTTTGCCACCTATGCCAGTGCACCGATCTCGAGCGTGGAAATCGAGGCCGAGCCGGGCGTGTTGAAAGGCTATGAGTCGTCTCCCGGTGTGATCCGACAGTTTTGCAGCGCGTGCGGATCATCGCTGTTCTGGTCGGATACGCGTGGCCGCTTTGCGGACTGGATTTCGATTACGGTGGCCAGCCTGGACAGTCCGGTACAGCCCGGCAAGCAGCGGCAGGGTTGTGTTGAGGAGAGGGTTGGTTGGTATGGGGTCGAGGGTGAATCGTCAAATCTGTAGGAGCGCGCCTGCTCGCGACACCGCACTGTAGGAGCCGGCTTGCCGGCGAAGGCGTTGGTGTTGGCGATGCAAGAATCCGGGGTCGATTTCAGCGCCAAAAAGGTCACTGCACCGTCATCACGGTCGGCAACTGCCAGCCAAAATGCACCGACAACATCCGCAACATCAAACACGCGCCCCCTGCCAACAGCGCCGCCGTCACCGGTGGTACGCCCAGGCGCCGACTGATGATCAACGTTGCGGCGCCGACGAACGCCGAACTCGCATACAGGTCGGTCTCCAGCACCACGGGCACCCGTGCCAGCACAATGTCGCGCAGTACTCCACCGCCTACGCCGGTGATGGTGCCCATCAGCATCGCGACAAATGGCGTGATGCCGAAGTTCAGGGCCTTCTGCGCCCCTGCCACGGCAAACAATGCCAGCCCCGCGGCATCGAGGACGATCAACGTCGAGCCGGACCATCCCAGTACTTGCTGATGAAAGATGAACGCCAGGGCACCCATGGAAAACGCCAGGGCTGGATACCGCCAGTCTTTTACCGCATTGGGTGGTGTAGCGCCGATCAACACGTCGCGGGTGACGCCACCGCCCAAGGCGACAAGGAAAGCGATCACCATCACCCCGAGCAGGTCGAGGCCGGCGCGCATCGCGGTAATCGCACCTTCAATGGAAAATACCGCCGTACCGGCCAGGTCTGCGACCAGCACGATCTTTTCGACACGGGGCCTCAATTCACCGAGGCTCACTGTCCAATGCACACCGTTTTGCTTTTGGTCCGAGTGGTGCTTTTTCCGTCCACCGAAGGATCGCCCTGAACATCGACGCTTTGCGTGGTATTGCACTCCTGCGTGGCGGGCTTGGCGATTTGTTCATTCCACTCTTTGTTTTCCTCGGCTTGCCAATCAGCTTGGGCTTTCTTGCGGCGTTGATCCGAGACCATCATGCAATTGGCGAACTCCGTAGAACCCTCAGTGAAACCATAGCCGGCGCAGGACTGTCGATCTTCGGCGGTTTGTTCGGCAGCGCTCATGCAGCCGCTTAGCGCGACGCTGGCACAGAGCGTCAACAGAAATCTGCCCACCCCAATGGTGTAAGTCACATTCATTCTGAGCGGTCCTGGATTTGAACAGATAAGGTCCCAAAGCTGCTCATCCAATAGCGCTGTTTGGGGTGCCTGTGCCCAAGCTTGATGAAGGCACGATGCGGCAGGACAGGTCACGAAGATCTTTATAGTACAGTCGACATCAACGAACCCGCCGGCCCGGACGTTTTACTGTTTGGCTTGCCCAAAGCCGACCAACGGCATTTTTCCGGACGCCATCAGGCCGAGCGTTAGCTCGCCTGCAGCTCCTGATCTTGATCTGGCTCTTGATCTGGCTTGTGATCTTGATCTTGATTCACCGGCCCCGTTACGGGAGGCTGAGTGGAGGCATTCATCCGGGGGGAGCGCGTAGCGCGCTGCGGCGCAGCCGCAGTCATCGAGAGGAGGTGCAGCGAAGCCAACCGGAGGCGATGACCCACGGATGGATGCCGGAGCGAAGGTACGCCGAGCCTAGGCGAGGGGGCCGGACGTTGGGGCAAAGCGTTTTGGTTCCTTTTGGCTGGGCCGGCATTCCGGCGTTTGCAAAAGGGACTCGCTGTAAGAGCGAAACCATAAGTCGCCGTTACCGCAGGAATGGATATGTACACCGACAAATAGCCATCGTTGGCAAGCCAACTCCCACAGTGGAGCGAGTGTTTCCGCAGGGAGAAATATGTACTCCGCTAAGCCGTCATCGCTAGCAGGCTAGCTGTGATCTCTCTGTAGGTTGTTCACTCGGGGCTTTTCCAGGAAATTGGAGGTGCGAACCAAACCAAGCTCCGGGAGGCCCCGAGTGAACACTCACAAAAATGCCCGATTAACCGTTTCTGGTCGAGCTCTTCTTGTTCAAAGAATCGTCAAGGAAGGCCTGAGACCTGTTGAGGTAGCCCAGTCCCAGGGAGTCAGTGTTCGCACTGCCTACAAGTGGCTTAACCGCTATCGAACAGAAGGCGAGGAAGGGCTACAGGATCGTTCGTCACGCCCCAACTCTTGTCCGCACGCTCTTCCTGCAAAGTGCCAAGAACAAGTGATTGAGCTACGCCATCAGCGAAAAACCTATCGCCAAATCAGCCAGTTTTTGAAGGTGGGAAATAGCACTGTCGGCAGGATTTTGAGCCGCGCGGGTCTTAATCGTTTGGCTTACCTGGAGCCGCCCGTCGCAGTCATTCGCTACGAATATCCTCGGCCTGGAGGCTTGCTACACCTGGATATCAAGAAGCTGGGACGCTTTTACAAGCCTGGTCATCGGGTGACAAAAGACCGCCTGAAAGGTCGCTCTTATCACGTGGGCTGGGAGTACGCGCATGTTGCCATCGACGATAACAGTCGGGTGGCGCACAGCAGTTTGCACCCAGACCAGAGCGGACGTAGCGCCTGTCTCGCGCTGATTAAGGCCCTGCGTTACTACGCAAGCCTGGGCGTTCGTTTCGAGCGGGTAATGACCGATAACGGTCCCTGCTACAAGTCCGGCCGCTTCAAGCGGCTATGCCGGCGCTTAGGGTTGAAACATATCTATACCAAGCCCTACACACCGCGTACGAACGGCAAGGCAGAGCGATTTATCCAGACCGCTCTGCGCGAATGGGCGTACGCCAAAAGCTATGAAAGCTCAGATCAACGCGCGGCTTACTTGCCAGCGTGGTTGCATGAGTACAACTGGCATCGCCCGCATGCCAGCCTGAGTTATTTACCGCCGATTAGCCGGATAGCTTCCGTGAACAACCTAGTGGGTTTACACAGCTAGCTCCTACAGTGAATGGGTCCACGTGTGCATCTGAGACGCGGCCCGCAAGCCTATCTGCCCCGCAAATACCCAAACACCCCCCGCAACGCCTCCTCCGGCGCCCTCGGCGCAAAACCCAACTCATCCCGGGCCTTGTCGATCCGATACTCCTGCGCCACCCCATGAAACAGCCGCACCTGACTGCGCACCATCTGCGCCGGTCGCCCGCTCACCCGCGCCCACAACTCCTGCGCCCAGGCCACCGCCCATAACAACCAACGCGGTGCCGGTGGCGGCAGATGGTAGCCAGGCACCACCGCGTTCGCCGCCTCGATAATCTGCGCCAGCGAAGAACTGCGCTCATTGGCCAGAATATAACGCTGCCCGGATCGGCCTTTCTGCGCGGCGAGAATCATGCCCTCAGCCACATCACGCACATCGACAAAATTGAAATGAAAGCCCGGATCCAGCGGCACCTGGCGCCGCCGAATCGACTCGACAAATCCCATGCTGTCGGTCAGGCGCACGGCGTTCGGCCCAATCATCGCCGAAGGCAACACCACCACCATCGACAAATCCAGAGCCCGCGCCATCTCCCAAGCGGCGCGCTCGGCAAGGATTTTCGAGCGGTAATAGGCATTCTCCTGCTCGTCATTCCAGTGCTGCTCGTCAAGGGGCTGGCCGTTGTGCCCGACGGCCGCCACGGAACTGACATACACCACCCGCTGCACCCCAGCCCGCGCCGCCGCCCGCAGCACCCGCCGCGTGCCCTGGACGTTGGACTCGATGATCTCGGCCACAGGGTCTCTGGCCCAGTGCCGAAACACCGCCGCCACCTGATACAACACCTCGACCCCACGCAGCGCCTCGAACATCGCACCTTCATCGAGCAGCTCGGCATACACCCGCTCGCAGTCGAGGCCGTCCAGCGCCGGTGCATTGGCCACATCGCGAACACCCGCCCGCACCCGATATCCCTGGGCCAACAACGCCCTGACCAGGGTATTGCCCAGGTGCCCATTGGCCCCCGTCACCAGACATAACTGACTCATGACACCTCGCTGTTACCGCCATCCGTGTGAGTGCGCCGAAGATAAACCCGCCCCCTTGGGGGAGAGTCAACCGCAACAACGCCTGAACAACACGACGCGTGAAATTAAAAAAAAACCGACACCTGTGACCGGCGTCGGTTTTTTTTCGAGCATGGATCAGTCGTCACCCTCAGTCGTGATGCACCCGCGCGCGCTTGAGCAACTTCTTGCAGCGCTCGGACAGGTGCAGTACCCGCAGGTGTTTGCCGGCCTTGCTGTAACGCTCGCGCAAGGTATCGAGGGCGGCGATGGCCGAGTAATCGACGAAGCTCAGGTGACGGCAGTCGAGGGTCACCTGGGCCGGGTCGCCGGCGGTGTCGAACTGATTGAGAAAGGTCGTGGTCGAGGCGAAGAACAGCGTGCCGTGGGCGCGGTAGAGTTTGCTGCCGTCGGCTTCCATATGGCCGTCGGCATACAGCTGACGGGCCTGTTGCCAGGCGAAGTTGAGCGCGGCAATGATCACCCCGCAGAGCACGGCGACGGCCAGGTCGGTGAACACCGTGACCACGGTCACCGCAAAAATCACCAGCACATCGTTCAACGGCACCCTGTTCAGCACCCGCAGCGAGGCCCAGGCAAACGTCTGCTGCGAGACCACAAACATCACCCCCACCAGCGCCGCCAGCGGAATGCGTTCGATCAACGGCGAGAGGAACAGCACGAACAGCAGGACCATCACCCCAGCCACCACGCCGCTGAGCCGCCCGCGGCCACCGGAGCTGAGGTTGATCACGGTCTGGCCAATCATCGCGCAACCGCCCATGCCGCCGAAGGCCCCACTGACGATATTCGCCGCGCCCAACGCCACGCATTCACGGTCGGGGAAGCCACGGCTCTCGGTGATTTCGTCGGTCAGGTTGAGGGTCAGCAGGGTTTCCAGCAGGCCCACCATCGCCATCACCAAGGCATAAGGCGCGATGATCTGCAGGGTTTCCAAAGTCCACGGCAGGTCGGGCCAGGCCAGGCTCGGCAAACCACCGGCGATGTGCGCCATGTCGCCCAGGGTGCGGGTCGGCAGGCCCAGCAGGTAGACGCCCAGGCCTACGCCGAGGATCGCCACCAGCGCCGGCGGTACGGCGCGGGTCAGGCGCGGCAGCAGGTAGACGATCGCCATGGTCAGCGCCACCAGGCCGATCATCAGGGTCAACGGCTTGCCGCTGAGCCAGGCCTCGCCGTCCTTGAAATGCTCCAGTTGTGCCAGCGCGATGACGATCGCCAGGCCGTTGACGAAGCCGAGCATCACCGGGTGCGGCACCATGCGCACCAGCTTGCCCAGGCGCAGCAGACCGAAGATCATCATGATCAGTCCGCCCAGCAGCACCGTCGCCAGCAGGTACTGCACGCCGTGCTGCACCACCAGCGCGACGATCACCACCGCCATCGAACCGGCGGCACCGGAGACCATGCCCGGCCGGCCGCCGAACAGCGCGGTCAGGGTACAGATGATGAAAGCGCCGTAGAGCCCCATCAGCGGATTGAGGTGGGCCACCAGGGCGAAGGCGATGCACTCCGGCATCAGGGCAAAAGACGTGGTGAGTCCGGCCAGGACATCGGCGCGCAGACGATTGAGTTTCATGGCTTACCTGGAATAAAGGACCGGCGAATGCGGTCACGGGCGATGAGGCAAAATAGGCGGTGAATGTTACGCAATTGCCGGCCGCCGGGCCAGTCGTGCCGCTCGTACGGGAGCATCGCCACTGAACTGTGCCCCGCACAGGATTGCGTATCAGCGCCCTGCCCCGGGGCTTATATCATTCCGGATGATAGTTACCTTCGCCTCATTCGATTCGTGAGATAGAGCCTCGCGACGCATTATCCGCCCATCTCAATACAGTGGCGGAGTTATCCATGGAACAGTCTCTCAAACATTTGCGCTTGCCCTTGGCCGCCCTTGCCGTGCTGGTCATGAGCGCCTGCGGCAAAGCCCCGGAAACAGCCGGTTCGATGCCAGCGGCCAAGGTCAGTGTGGCCAAGGTGCTGGAGCAGCCGGTCAACGAGTGGGATGAGTTCACCGGTCGTCTCGAAGCGCCGGAAACCGTGGAGATCCGTCCACGGGTCTCCGGGCAGATTGATGAGGTGGCCTTCAGCGAAGGCGCCCTGGTGAAAAAGGGCGACTTGCTGTTCCAGATCGATCCGCGGCCGTTCCAGGCTGAAGTCCGCCGTCTTGAAGCGCTGGTGGCCCAGGGTCGTGCCAACGCCACCCGCAGTGAAAACGAAGCCCAGCGTGGTGAGCGCCTGCGCACCAGCAACGCAATCTCCGCCGAACTGGCCGACTCGCGTACCAGCGCCGCCCAGGAAGCCCGCGCTGCCGTGGGTGCGGTGCAGGCGCAGTTGGATCTGGCCAAACTCAACCTGAGCTTTACCCGGGTCACCGCGCCGATCAGTGGCCGCGTCAGCCGTGCGGAAATCACCGCCGGCAACCTGGTGACTGCCGACGTCACCGCGTTGACCAGCGTGGTCTCCACCGACAAGGTCTACGCCTACTTCGACGCCGATGAACGGGTGTTCCTCAAATACAGCCAGCTCGCCCGCCAGGGTCAGCGCGGCCAGACCACCCCGGTGTACCTCGGTCTGTCCAACGAAGACGGCAATCCGCACCTGGGCCAGATGAACTTCCTCGACAACCAGGTCAACCCCAAGACCGGCACCATTCGTGGTCGCGCGGTGTTCGACAACAGCAAGGGCGAATACACCCCGGGCCTTTATGCACGGCTGAAACTGGTGGGCAGCGGCACTTACTCGGCGGTGTTGATCACCGACGAAGCGGTGGGCACTGACCTCGGCAAGAAGTTCGTGCTGGTGCTCGACGGCAACAACAACTCCGCCTATCGCTCGGTGGAACTGGGGCCGAAGATCGAAGGCCTGCGCATCGTGCGCAGCGGCCTGAACAAGGACGACACCATCATCGTCAAGGGCTTGCAACGGGTGCGTCCAGGCGCGCCGGTGACCCCTGAAGTGGTGCAGATGGCCAGCCAGGAAACCCTCGCCGCCCTCGCCCAACAACGCCAGGCGCTCGAAGCCAGCAACCTGCCCCAGGTCGCGCCTGCCAAGGTTGCGCCGGGTGCGGCTGTCAAGCTCGCCGCTGCGACTCCACGCGGTTAAGGGATACAGACTCCAATGAATTTTTCCCAGTTCTTCATTTCCCGGCCGATCTTCGCCGCGGTGCTGTCGCTGCTGATCCTGATCGCCGGGGCCATCTCGCTGTTCCAGCTGCCGATCAGCGAATACCCGGAAGTGGTGCCGCCGACCGTGGTGGTGCGTGCCAACTTCCCCGGCGCCAACCCCAAGGTCATCGGCGAAACCGTTGCCGCGCCGCTTGAGCAGGCGATCACCGGGGTCGAGAACATGCTGTACATGTCCTCGCAGTCCACCGCCGACGGCAAGATCACCCTGACCATCACCTTCGCCCTCGGCACTGACCTCGACAATGCGCAGGTGCAGGTGCAGAACCGCGTGACCCGCACCGAGCCGAAGCTTCCCGAGGAAGTGACGCGCATCGGTATCACCGTCGACAAGGCCTCGCCCGACCTGACCATGGTCGTGCACTTGACCTCGCCGGACAAACGCTACGACATGCTCTACCTGTCCAACTACGCGATCCTCAATATCAAGGATGAGCTGGCGCGCCTCGGCGGTGTCGGTGACGTGCAGTTGTTCGGCATGGGCGACTACTCGCTGCGGGTCTGGCTGGACCCGAACAAGACCGCCTCGCGCAACCTGACCGCTACCGATGTGGTCAATGCGATTCGTGAGCAGAACCGCCAGGTCGCCGCCGGTGCCCTCGGTGCGCCCCCGGCGCCCAATGCGCAGAGCTTCCAGCTGTCGGTCAACACCCAGGGCCGTCTGGTCAGTGAAGAAGAGTTCGAGAACATCATTATTCGCTCCGGCGATAACGGTGAAATCACCCGCCTGAAAGACATTGCCCGGGTCGAGTTGGGCTCCAGCCAATACGCCCTGCGTTCGCTGCTGAACAACCAGCCGGCGGTGGCGATCCCGATCTTCCAGCGTCCAGGCTCCAACGCCATCGAGATTTCCAACGAAGTCCGGGCGAAGATGGCCGAGCTGAAACAGAACTTCCCCGAAGGCATGGACTTCAGCATCGTCTATGACCCGACGATCTTCGTTCGCGGCTCCATTGAAGCGGTGGTCCACACCCTGTTCGAAGCACTGATCCTCGTGGTGCTGGTGGTGATCCTGTTCCTGCAGACCTGGCGCGCCTCGATCATTCCGTTGGTGGCGGTGCCGGTATCCTTGATCGGTACATTTGCAGTGATGCACCTGTTCGGCTTCTCGCTCAACGCGCTGTCATTGTTCGGCCTGGTGCTGGCGATCGGTATCGTGGTGGACGACGCGATCGTGGTGGTGGAGAACGTCGAGCGGAACATTGAATTGGGGCTCAATCCCTTCGATGCGACCAAAAAGGCCATGGGTGAAGTGACCGGCCCAATCATCGCCACGGCGCTGGTGCTTTGTGCGGTGTTTATCCCGGCAGCCTTCATCTCCGGCCTCACCGGGCAATTCTACAAGCAGTTCGCCCTGACCATCGCCATCTCGACCGTGATCTCGGCCTTCAACTCGCTGACCCTGTCGCCGGCCCTGGCCGCGGTTTTGCTCAAACCCCATGACGCGCCGAAGGACCGTTTCTCGCGGATCCTCGACAAGCTGTTCGGCGGCTGGTTGTTCCGTCCGTTCAACCGCTTCTTCGACCGCGCCAGCCATGGTTACGTCAGCACCGTGGCCCGGGTGATCCGCAGCAGCGGCATCGCTCTGGTCCTGTATGCAGGCCTGATGGTGTTGACCTTCTTCGGCTTCTCCAGCACCCCGACCGGTTTCGTCCCCGGCCAGGACAAGCAATACCTGGTGGCCTTCGCCCAACTGCCGGACGCCGCGAGCCTGGACCGTACCGAAGACGTGATCAAGCGCATGTCCGACCTGGCGCTGAAACAGCCGGGCGTGGAAAGCGCAGTGGCCTTCCCCGGCCTGTCGATCAACGGTTTCACCAACAGCCCCAACGCCGGGATCGTGTTCGTTACCCTCAAGCCGTTCGATGAGCGCAAGGACCCGAGCATGTCCGCCGGCGCTATCGCCGGTGCCTTGAACGGCCAGTTCGCGGATATCCAGGAAGCCTACATGGCGATCTTCCCACCGCCGCCGGTACAGGGCCTGGGGACCATTGGCGGGTTCCGTCTGCAGATCGAGGACCGGGGCAACCTGGGCTACGACGAGCTGTACAAAGAAACCATGAACATCATCAACAAGAGCCACAACGTGCCGGAACTGGCCGGGCTGTTCACCAGCTACACGGTGAACGTGCCGCAGGTCGATGCTGCCATCGACCGTGAAAAAGCCAAGACCCACGGCGTCGCCGTCAGCGACATCTTCGACACCCTGCAGATCTACCTGGGTTCGCTGTATGCCAACGACTTCAACCGCTTCGGTCGCACCTATCAGGTCAACGTCCAGGCCGAGCAGCAGTTCCGCCTCGAACCGGAGCAGATCGGCCAGCTGAAAGTGCGCAACAACAAGGGCGAGATGATCCCGCTGGCGACCTTCATCAAGGTCAGCAACACCTCGGGGCCGGACCGCGTGATGCACTACAACGGCTTCATTACCGCTGAAATCAACGGTGCCGCGGCCCCTGGCTACAGCTCGGGCCAGGCGGAAAAAGCCATCGAGAAGCTGCTCAAGGAAGAACTGCCCAACGGCATGACCTACGAATGGACCGACCTGACCTACCAGCAGATTCTGTCCGGCAACACCGCGCTGCTGGTGTTCCCGCTCTGCGTATTGCTGGCGTTCCTGGTGCTCGCGGCGCAGTACGAGAGCTGGAGCCTGCCACTGGCGGTGATCCTGATCGTGCCGATGACCCTGCTGTCGGCCATCACCGGGGTGATTCTGTCCGGTGGTGACAACAACATCTTTACCCAGATCGGCCTGATCGTATTGGTGGGGTTGGCGTGCAAAAACGCGATCCTGATCGTCGAGTTCGCCAAGGACAAGCAAGAGGAAGGCATGGACGCGCTCAGCGCGGTACTGGAAGCCTGCCGCCTGCGTCTGCGGCCGATCCTGATGACCTCGTTCGCCTTCATCATGGGCGTGGTGCCCCTGGTGTTCTCCAGCGGCGCCGGTGCCGAAATGCGCCATGCCATGGGTGTCGCGGTGTTCTCCGGGATGCTCGGGGTGACCTTCTTCGGCCTGCTGTTGACGCCGGTGTTCTACCTGCTGATCCGTCGTTATGTGGAGCGTGGTGAAGCGCGCAAAGCCAACAAGGCCCTGAAACTGGAGGCGCAACAATGAGCCTGAAAGCCTTCCTGCCGAGCCTGCTGGCGCTGGCCCTGAGTGCCTGCGCCGTCGGCCCGGACTACCAAACGCCCACCACCGAGGCCGCCAACATCACCGCCGCGACTGACGGTGCCAACGGCCAGAAAAACTTCGACCGCTCGCGCTTCGAAGGCATCTGGTGGCAGCAATTCGACGACCCGATCCTCAACCAGTTGGTCAGCACCTCGTTGCAGGGCAACCGCGAGTTGCGCGTGGCCTTTGACCGGCTGCGGGCGGCGCGGGCGTTCCGCGACGACGTCAGCAACGACGCCATGCCGGTGATCACCAGCCGGGTCAGCAGTGACCTGGCCAAGGGGCAGATCCCCGGCCAGACCACCGACCGGGTCAGCAGCGAACGCTATGACCTGGGCCTGGACATGGCCTGGGAGGTCGACCTGTTCGGGCGCATCCAGCGCAACCTGGAAGCGGCCGACGCCGACACTCAGGTAGCAGCGGCCGATCTCTATCAGTTGCAGGTGACGATGATTGCCGAGCTGGTGGACGCCTACGGGCAACTGCGCGGCGCACAATTGCGGGAGAAAATCGCCCTGGCCAACCTGCAGAACCAGCAGGAGTCGAGCAAGATCACCGTCAGCCTGCGCGATGCCGGGGTCGGCGATCAGCTCGACGTGGTCCGCGCCGACGCCCGCCTGGCTTCCGTGGAAGCCAGCGTGCCGCAGTTGCAGGAAGTGCAGATCCGCCAGCGCAACCGCATCGCCACCCTGCTCGGCGAGCGCCCGGACAAACTCAGCGTCGACCTCAGCCCGGCGAGCCTGCCGGCGATCGCCAAGGCCCTGCCGATTGGTGATCCGGGGCAACTGCTGCAACGTCGCCCCGACATCCAGAGCGCCGAACGCAAACTGGCCGCCGCCACCGCGCGGATTGGCGTAGCCAAGGCCGACCTATTCCCACGGGTCAGCCTCAGCGGCTTCCTCGGTTTCACCGCCGGGCGGGGTTCGCAGATCGGCTCGTCTGCGGCGAATGCCTGGGCGCTGGGCCCGAGCATCACCTGGGCGGCCTTCGACCTGGGCAGCGTCAGGGCTCGCTTGCGCGCCGCCGATGCCAACGCCGATGGCGCCCTGGCGACTTACGAGCAGCAAGTGCTGCTGGCCCTGGAGGAATCGGAAAACGCGTTCTCTGACTACAGCAAACGCCAGCAACGGCTGATCTCGTTGATTCGCCAGAGCGAATCGAGCCGCGCCGCCGCCGACCTTGCCGAAATTCGTTACCGCGAAGGCACGGTGGACTTCCTGGTGCTGCTCGACGCCCAACGCGAACGCCTCGCCGCAGAAGACTCCCAGGCCCAGGCCGAGGTCGATCTGTACCGTGGCATCGTCGCCATCTACAAAGCCCTCGGCGGCGGCTGGCAACCCGAAACCCTGGCCAGCAACTAGACTTAACAGTGCTCCTTTGGTTGGCCGCAACCAACCAATTTTTGGCCCCGCGTCTCATTCGGTCGCGGGGCTTTTTTTGTTCTCGAGAGAGAGATCAGGCCTTTGTGGAGGGCTTTTGTGGGAGCTGCCCGGGCGGCGTTCCGTTGCTGGCGATGGGGCCGGCACATTCAACATTTTAGGTGGCTGACACACCGCCTTCGCTGGCAAGCCAGCTCCTACAGGGTCCGGGATTGTATTCATAGACCCCATCAATCACCCCGTCAGCCAGAACAATTGGACACCCCGCCCCCCGCCTTCTAGCCTTCCATCACTGCGCAAACGCCAGTCAATGAGCTGAAGACCCCACCCGATGATCGTTCGCCCCAAACCCAACCTGTTCGCCATCCTGTTCTCCCTCAAGGGCTCGATTGCCAAACGCATTGCCCTGCGCAGTCTGCTGGTGACCTTGCTGGCCTCGGTCATCGTGCTGATTGAAACCCTGCATCCGGCGTATTTCTCCAAGGTCAACGCCACGCCTTTCACTCTGCTGGGCCTGTCGCTGTCGATTTTCATGAGCTTTCGCAACAACGCCTGCTACGACCGCTGGTGGGAGGGGCGCAAGCAGTTGGGGCAGATGATCATCGAGGTGCGCTCGTTGATCCGCGAAACCCAGGTTTTTAAGGATGCGGATGAACGCGAGGGGTTGCTGCGCGAACTGTGCGGCTTTGCCCATGGCCTGATCGCCCGCCTGCGCCTCGAAGACGAAGCCCGCGCCATCGCCGCCTGGACCGACGTCAGCCACGACCTGCAGCACCCCAATCTCAGCGACCGCCTGCTGCAACGCATCGGCGCCCGCTGCTCACGCCTGGCCGAGGACGGCCAGATCAGCGAATGGCGCTACACCCAACTGGAAACCCGACTGGTCAGCCTCAGCCAGGTGCAGGCCTCGTGCGAGCGGATCAAGAGCACGCCCTTGCCCTTTCCTTACACTCTGCTGCTGCATCGCACCATCTACCTGTTCTGCATCCTCCTGCCTTTCGCCATGGCAGAACCGCTGGGCTGGCTGACGCCGGTGTTCACTGCCATCGTCAGCTACACCTTCTTCGGCCTCGACGAAATCGGCGACGACCTCGAAGACCCGTTCGGTTTTGATGAAAACGATCTGCCGTGCAACGCCATCCTGCGCACCCTGGAGCGCGAGGTGTTGGCGGCGCTGGGGAATGAACAGCTGCCGCCGGCGCTGTTGCCCGTCGAGTGTGTCCTGGATTGATTGGGGTTTGACTGAACGCCACGTGCCGCCTGAGTTGGAGCTTACCCTGTGGGAACGCGCTGCTCCCCTTCACACCCCACATTCAATCCGCCTTGCGCCACACCGCCGCGCTGACATCGATCGGCTTGGGCAGCAGCTTGTTCTGATAGAACAGGTCTGCAGTGGTTTGCTGCGCCTGGATGATGCTGTCGTCGATGGGCAGGATCGGTGACGCCGGGCGGTTGTCGAAATAACGGACGATCACCTCATCGGGCAGGCCCATGTATTTCTTCACCACCTCGAGGCTGGCTTGCCGCTCGCTGCGGGTCAGGGCTTCGGCGGCGGTCAGTTGCTGCAACAGCGCTTCGACAAAGGCCGGATTGGCTTGCGCGTAATCGCGGCGTGCAGTGTACACCGGGCCAGACAGTTGCAGCCCCGTCCCGTTGGCCAGCACCCGCACGTTCCCCTGGCTCAGGGCCAGTGAGGCATAAGGCTCCCAGATTGCCCAGGCATCGACGCTGCCCTGCTCGAAGGCTGCACGCGCATTCGCCGGTGGCAGGTTGATCGGCTGGATGTCCTGGTAATTCAAGCCGGCCTTGTTCAGCGCCCGCAGGATCAGGTTGTGGGAACTGGAGCCGCGCTGGAAGGCGACTTTCTTGCCTTTCAGGTCGGCGACGTCCTTGAGCGGACTGTCGCCACGCACCAGGATGGTCTCCGCTTCGGGCTTCGGCGGCTCGGCGCCGATGTAGACCAGGTCGGCACCCGCCGCTTGCGCGAACAACGGCGGAATGTCGCCGGTCGAGCCGACGTCCAGGGCATTGACGTTGATCGCTTCGAGCATCTGCGGCCCGGCGGGAAACTCGATCCACTGCACGCTCGTCTGCGGGAAACGCTTCTCCAGCAGCCCGTGCTCCTTGGCCAGGATCAAGGCGATGGAGCCTTTCTGATAGCCGATTCGCACACTGGCGGGATCTGCCGCCAGCACCACACTGCTCAGGCTGAGCAGGGCCAGGCCGGTATACAACGCTTTGCGCACTCTCATTGCTGTCTCACTGTTCAACGACCGCTCGCGGGGCCTGGTTAGAAAAAATCACTCAGCCGTCGATGGCTTTTCCCAAAGATTGATCCCGCCCTCCTGGGCAAACCGATCAATCTCGGCCAGCTCCTCGTCGCTGAAATGCAGATTGGCCAAGGCCCCGACGTTCTCGATGATCTGTTCCGGCCGGCTCGCGCCGATCAATGCCGAGGTCACCCGCGGATCGCGCAGGGTCCAGGCCAGCGCCAGTTGGGCCAGGCTCTGGCCGCGACGCTGGGCGATCTGATTCAGTGCCCGCACATGGGCCAGATTGGCCTCGCTCAGGTGCGACGCCTGCAACGACCCGCCCCCCGGACGATTGACCCGCGCATCCGCCGGCACGCCATTGAGGTATTTGTCGGTGAGCAGCCCCTGGGCCAGCGGGGTGAAGGCAATCACCCCGCTGCCGAGTTCCTCGGTGGTGTCCAGCAAGTCCCTTTCTACCCAGCGATTGAGCAGGTTGTAGGCCGGTTGATGAATCAGCAGCGGCACCTTCCATTCCTTGAGCAGCGCGGCGATCTCCCGGGTCTTCACCCCCGAATAGGACGAAATGCCGATGTACAGCGCCTTGCCCTGCTGCACCGCCGTCGCCAGGGCGCTGGCGGTTTCCTCCAGCGGGGTGTCCGGATCAAAGCGGTGCGAGTAGAAAATATCGACGTAATCCACACCCAACCGTTGCAGGCTCTGGTCGAGGCTGGCCAGCACGTATTTGCGCGAGCCGCCGCCCTGGCCGTAGGGGCCGGGCCACATGTCCCAGCCGGCCTTGCTGGAGATGATCAGCTCATCGCGGTACTGCTTGAAATCTTCCCGCAGCAACCGGCCGAAATTGATCTCGGCGCTGCCGTAGGGCGGGCCGTAATTGTTGGCCAGGTCGAAATGGTTGATGCCCAGGTCGAACGCGGTGCGCAATAACGCGCGCTGGGTGTCGATGGGCGTGCTGTCGCCAAAGTTGTGCCACAGGCCCAGGGACAGTGCCGGCAGCACCAGGCCGCTGCGGCCGACGCGACGGTAAGGGATGGATTGGTAGCGGTTTGCAGCGGCGGTATAGGTCATGGTGAGTCCTCTGCTGAAGTCAGTTCGAAGATTGGGCGAAACGGTTAGCGGGGCGAACCAGGCCGAGGTTCTCGCGCAGGGTCCGGCCTTCGTATTCTGTTCTGAACAATCCGCGGTGCTGCAGTTCAGGCACCACCTGGCTGGCGAAATCCTCGAGGCCACCGGGCAGGTGCGGCACCAGCACGTTGAAACCGTCGGCGGCGCCCTGTTCGAACCATTCCTGCAATCGATCGGCAATCTGCTCGGCAGTGCCTACCAGACTGTAATGGCCGCGACCGCCGGCAATCCTGCGCCCCAGTTCGGCAAGGCTAAGGTTGTCGCGACCGGCCAGCTCGGTGAGCAGCTTCTGCCGGCTTTGCTGACCACTGTCCGTCAGCGGCAAGTCGGGCAGCGGTCCGTCCAGCGGATAGCCCGACAGGTCAAAGTTACCGAGCATGCGTCCCAACAACGCGACCCCGACTTCGGGCTCGACCAGTTGCTGGAAGCTGTGGAATTTCTCCTGGGCCTGGGCTTCGCTGGCACCGACCACGACAAACACCCCGGGCATGATCTTCAGCGAATCAGCGCTGCGTCCGTACTTGCTCAAGCGACCCTTGAGGTCGGCATAAAACGCCTGGGCGTTGGCCAGCGAGGTCTGTGCGGTAAAGACTACCTCGGCGGTTTGCGCCGCCAGTTCGCGACCGATTTCCGAGGAGCCGGCCTGGACAATCACCGGTCGCCCTTGTGGCGAGCGCGCCACGTTCAGCGGCCCCTTGACGCGAAAGTGCTCACCGACATGATTGAGCACGTGCAACTTGTCCGGGTGGTAGTAACTGCCACTGGATTTGTCGCGGACAAATGCATCGTCTTCCCAGCTGTCCCACAGCCCTGTGACCACCTGCTGGAACTCCCGGGCACGGCTGTAGCGCTCAGCGTGGCCAATGTGTTGATCGCGGCCGAAATTCAGCGCCTCGGCAGCGTTGTCCGAGGTCACCAGGTTCCACCCTGCCCGCCCGCCGGACAGGTGATCCAGCGAGGCGAACTTGCGCGCCACGTGGTACGGCTCGTTGTAGCTGGTGGTGGCCGTGGCAATCAGGCCGATGCGCTCGGTCACCGCGCTCAATGCCGACAGCAGCGTCAGCGGTTCGAAGTGATCGGAGCGGGCCATGCGACTGGCGATGTCCTGGGTCGGCGCCGCCACACTGTCGGCGACGAACAGGGTGTCAAATTTAGCTGCCTCGGCGATTTGCGCCAGGCGTTTGTAATGGGCGAAATCCAATCCGGCATTGGCCGGCACGTCACGATGGCGCCAGGCCGCGACGTGGTGCCCGGTGGCCATGAGGAAGGCGCCGAGTTTCAGTTGTCGACTCATGCTCAGAAATCCTTGCGCAGTTGCACGCCGAAGTAACGCTCGTCGTCACGGGGGACGGCGCGGTAAATGTAGCTGCCACCGCTGGCCAGCAACGGCGAGTACGACTTGTCGGTGAGGTTCTTCGCCAGCAGCGCGACGCGCCAGCCCTCGCTGTAATCGGCCAGGGCGACGCTGGCATTCCACAGGCCGTAGGCGCCCTGTTTGGTGTCGGGGTTCTGGCTGATGTCGTACTGCACTTCGCTCTGCCAGCTGTAGTCGGTGCCCAGTTCGATATCCAGGCCGTTGTCCAGCGGGATGCTGTAGTCGGCCCGCACGTAGCTTTTCCAGTCCGGGGTGTAAGGCAGTGGCTGGCCATCGACATTGCACGACGTCGCCGCGCCGGCCGGGCAGTCGAACTGATCGATCCGCGCATGGGTGTAGGCCAGCGCCCCGGAGAGTTTCAGTTGGCGGGTGGCCTGCAGGGCGTAATCGAGTTCCACGCCTTCGGTGCTGACACTGCCGGCATTGATCAGGCGCGTCACCACTTGCCCGGCAACGGTATCGAAGAAGTTCGCCTGGTAGTTGTCGTATTCACTGTGAAACACCGCCAGGTTGGTGGTCAGGCGATTGTTCCAGGTCGTGGCCTTGATCCCCGCCTCCCAGGTGTTGGAGGTTTCCGGCTTGAGCGCTTCGGTGTCGCGCGGCTGCATGTTGAAAAACACGTTATAGGCCGGGCCTTTGTAGCCGCGTGAATAAGTCAGGTAGCTGGTGACCGAATCGCTCAGGTCGTACTGCAGGCCCAGGCGCCCGGACCACCCGTCCTCGTCCACCGAACCGGAGCTGCTGGTGGCCGGCTGGATGCCACTGACGGTAGTGGCCGACGTCGAGACCCGGCGGTGATCGTATTCCAGGTCATCGTGGGTAAAGCGCAGGCCGGCGATCCCGCGAAAGTCCGAGCTGAAATTCAGGGTGCTCTCGCCAAACACCGCGTAACTGTCGTTGGTTGTGTTGTAGTCGGCGATCCCGCGGTTGCTGCTGGTGGGCGTGGTCAGGGTGCGCTGGTAGGTCTCGTCGTCCTTGCCGTGCATGTAGAACAGGCCGCCCACGTATTCGAGGAACTCACCTTTCGGCGAGGCCAGGCGCAACTCCTGGGAGTACTGATCGAACGCCAGGTCGCCTTTGTCGGCAGTGCCGGGGAATGCGACGGTGATGGTGCCGAGGCGATCGCCATCCTGGTACTGGGTGTTGTCCCAGCCGCGCCAGGCCGTGATCGAGGTCAGGGTGTAGTCGCCGAGTTGCCAGTCGAGTTGACCGGACAGGCCCTTGTTGACGTCCTCGACGTGGGTGCGGGTATTGGTGTTGATCTTGCGGTTATCACTGCTGGCCCGCACCGGGTTCAGCGCACTGGCGAAGGCCGGGGTCAGCGCCTGGCTGACCACCCCGTTGGGCGCGTCGTCGTGGGACTGCATGTAGTCGGCGATGAAGGTGAACGTCAGCTCATCGTTGGGCGTGAACTCCAGTTTGCCCCGGGCGCCCTTGCGGTTGTAGCCGTTGACTTCCTGGCCGTTGTACTGGTTATCGACATTGCCGTCGTAGCTGCCGAACAGCGTGGTGATCGAGCCTTTCAGGGTCTCCGGGATCAGGCTGCCGCCGAGGCCGAAACGGGTGCGGCTTTCGTTGCCGCTGAAATAGGATTGGTCGATATAGCCGTGGGTCTCAGCGGTCGGCGCCTTGCTGGTGATGTTCAACACCCCGGCCGAGGCATTCTTGCCAAACAGCGTGCCTTGCGGGCCGCGCAAGACTTCGACCCGCTGCAGGTCCATCAGGTCGAGGGTGGCCTGGCCGGGACGGGCGTAAACCACGCCATCGATCACCGTCGCCACAGTCGGCTCGACCCCTGGCGACGTGGAAATGGTGCCCACGCCACGGACAAACAACGAGGTGTCCTTGTTCGAGGCGCCGGTGCGAAAATTCAACGACGGCACTTGCTGGACGATCGTCGCCACACTGTTGCGGCTATCGCGTTCCAGTTGCTCGCCATCGATCACCGAGACCGCTACCGGAACCTTTTGCAGCGACTCTTCGCGGCGGGTGGCCGTGACCGTCACGGCTTGCAGCGTGGCCTCCTGCTCGCCGCTGCCTGCCGCGAACACGGTTGGCACTGGCAAGGCTGCGAGGCCGGCGAACAGCCAACTGGCGGCGCGAATCGATTGCGCCAGGTGCTTGGGTTGGCGAGGAAATCTGTGCATGGTCTGACCACTCGAAAATGTGCCCTGATCCGCTGTCGTTCAATGACGGCAGCGCCTTGAATGTGTCGTGGGCATTCGCTCGAGCGAGTAGCAGACAACGCGCCTTGTTAGCGCTAACATCATCAGTATCGACAAGCCGCTCATAGATCGTCAAATACTTATAAATTAGCTTTATATGCCTTTTGGTTTTATCGAGGATGCACGCCTTGGATCAGGACAAACCCCGCAAGCGCCGTGGCGCCGGACGCGTGACGCTGGATACCGTGGCCCGCCAGGCCGGTGTCTCGGCGATCACCGTGTCGCGCTACTTCAACCAGCCGGAGCAGGTATCGCCCGAACGCCGGGAGCGGATCGCCGCGGTGGTGGCGCAATTGGGTTATGTGCCGAATCTGGTGGCCGGCGGCCTGGCCTCGGCGCGGGGCAAGATTGTCGGCATGGTGATTCCGAACATCTCCGGGCCGATTTTCGCCAACACCATCCAGGGTTTCAGCGACACCCTCAGCCAGCACGGCTACCAGTTGCTGCTGGCCTCGAGTTATTTCAGCACCGAGCAGGAAGAGAACGCGGTGCGGGCCTTTCTCGGTTGGTCGCCGGCGGCCCTGGTGCTGACCAGCCACTTCCACAGCGCCGGCACCGAGAAGATGATCAGCGAGACTGATATTCCGGTGATCGAGACCTGGGACTACCAGCCCGAGCGCGGGCCGCTGCAGATCGGTTTTTCCCACTATGAAGTCGGCGTCAGCGCCGCCCGTTATTTACATGGCAAGGGTTATCGGCGCATCGCCTTTGTGCAGAACAGCGCCACCGGCGACTTCAGCGCGCTGGAGCGGCGCGACGGCTATGCCGCCGGCCTTGCAGGGCTGGGCCTGCAGCCCTGGGTGTTCGCACCGGATGCCGGAAGGCCGCCGTTCGACGCGGGCAAACAGGCCATGGAGGCATTGATGAACAGTGCGGCGCCACCCGACGCCATCATCTTTGCCAATGACAACCTCGCGGCCGGCGGTTTGCTGGCGGGCCAACGTGCCGGCCTGAAAATCCCCGAAGACTGCGCGGTGCTCGGCTTCGGCGACTACCCCTTCGCCGAAATGCTCCTGCCGAGCCTGAGCAGCATCCGCCCGCCAGCCCTGGAGATCGGTGTGCTGGCGGCGACTCGGGTCCTGCAGAGCCTGGGGGTGTTGCCGGTCGAAGACGAGGTGCAGCGATTGAATTTGCTGCAGTGCGAGGTGATTGAGCGGGAAAGTGCGTGAGGAAGCCAACTCCCACAGGGTTCTGGGGTGGCAGCACGTGCAAGCGCTGCAGCGCCTGACACTCTGCATCGCGGGCAAGCCCGCTCCCACAGGGGCTGAATTGTTTCGGGCCTTACTTCAGAACCCCATGCTGACCATCAGCCGCATCCAGTCGCGCAGCTACGACGAATTCCTCGCCCAGTTTCACCTTGAGTTCCCGCAGGTCGAATTCGAAGATATCAACGTCTACCTGCTGTGGAACCGCGAACAGAAACTGACCCGGGCCAAGTCGGTGTTTCTCGAGCGGTTCGAGCAGATGTTGATGGTGACGGACATGGCTGAGCGGTTTTAAGCAGGGGCGTTTGCGCGTGCAGCGGTGGTCGACCCAGCAAAGAGCCCGGGCAATCCGGCGATATTTTGTAACAACTACCGGCAGCGCCGTGCAGCCTGCGTGCTACACCTTTGTGAGCCTCTCTGCCCTCGAGTCGACTGACAATGACCGCCACGCCCCTGCTCACCGCCTTCCTGCCCATCGCCCTGGGCATCATCATGCTCGGCCTCGGCCTGTCGCTGACCCTGGCCGACTTTGCGCGGGTGGTGAAATACCCCAAGCCGGTGCTGATCGGCCTGGTCTGCCAGTTGCTGGTGCTGCCGTTCTTCTGCTTCCTGATTGCCAAGGGCTTCCAGCTGGAACCGGTCCTGGCGGTCGGCCTGATGCTGCTGGCCGCCTCCCCCGGCGGCACCACGGCCAACCTGTACAGCCACCTGGCCCACGGCGACGTGGCCTTGAACGTGACGCTGACGGCGGTCAACTCGATGATCGCGATCCTCAGCATGCCGTTGCTGGTGAACCTGTCGCTGCTGTACTTCATGTCCGCCGACCAGGCCATTCCCCTGCAATTTGCCAAGGTGCTGCAGGTGTTCGCCATCGTCCTGGTGCCGGTGGCCCTGGGCATGTTGGTGCGCCGCTTCGCCCCGGCCTTCGCCGGGCGCATGGAAAAACCGATGAAGATCGTCTCGGCGCTGTTCCTGGTGGCCACCGTGACCGTGGCCTTCGTCAAGGACTGGCAGACCGTGGTCGACTACGCCCCCGTCGTCGGCCTCGCCGCGCTGCTGTTCAACCTGTTGAGTCTGGCCATCGGTTACGGCGTGCCACGCCTGCTGCGCCTGCCGCGACGTCAGGCGGTGGCGATCGGCATGGAAATCGGCATCCACAACGGCACCCTGGCCATCGCCCTGGCCCTCAGCCCGAGCCTGCTGAACAACTCGACCATGGCCATTCCGGCGGCCATCTACAGCCTGATCATGTTCTTCACTGCCGCCGGCTTCGGCTGGTGGGTCAATCGGGTGCACGGGCAACAACTGCGCCTGGAAGAACGGGAACTGGCCGGATAGAGGCGTCTACGCCTGCTGCACCACGCTGCGATTGCGTCCCTGCTGCTTGGCCTGGTACATCAACTCGTCGGCGCGCTTGAGCACCTCGGTGATCTCGCCGCCGCTGCCCGTCCAGACCGCCACGCCGAGGGAGATGGTCAGGTGACCCACCGTTTCGATCGGCGTCTGCGCCACGGACTGGCGCAAACGCTCCGCCACCTCACCGGCCACACTCAACGAGGCCCCCGGCAGCAACAGCAAGAACTCTTCGCCGCCGACCCGACACGCCAGGTCAACCTCCCGCGAACAGCCCTTCATCAACTGCGCCACCACGCTCAAGGCCACATCGCCGACGTCGTGGCCGTAGGTGTCATTGACCTGCTTGAAGTGGTCGATATCCAGCGCAATCACTGCAAATGCCTGCGCCTTGGCTTCCAGTGTCTCCAACGCCTGATCCATCGCCCGGCGGTTCAACAGGCCGGTCAGGGGATCGGTCTGCGCCTGGCGGCTGAGGCCACCGAGTTTTTCCTGGACCTGGCCAAAGCCCTTGAGCAGCGCCTGCTTGATCGCTTGCGCCTCGACGTACCAGGCGCGCACCGCGTGGATCCGCTCGGCGGTGTGCGGGGCATCCATCTGCCCGGCACTTTCGGCCAGTTGCTTGAGCGGCCGGGTAATCAGGTTGGTGACCCACCAGATCGCGAGGAGGCCGATCAGGCTCAAGGGCGCTGCGCCGAGCAGCATCTGGCTCATCAACTGGTCGAGGGTCTCCAGGGTCTGCGCCTTGGGCCGTTGCGAGACCACCCCCCAGTTGGCCATTGGCACGCTGGCGTAGCCGGCAAGCATCTCCACGCCCTGGGAATTGAGGGCGTCCATCGCCCCGCTCTGGCCCTGGATCACCGCATCGACCACCGGGTTGCTACCGACCACTTCACCGACCCGCTGCATGTCCGGGTGATAGATCAGTCGCCGCGAACTGTCCACCACGTAGGCCTGGGTCGACTCGCGATAGAAGTGGTTGCTGATCAGGGTGTGCAGCACCCCGGCCTTGCGCAGATCGATGGCGCCGCCGACAAAGCCCAGGTAGCGCCCATAGGGGTCGAGCACCGGCTGGGAAATGAACACCACCAACTCCCCCGCTGATGAATGATAAGCGCGGCTGACCAGCGGCCGACGCTCACGCAGGGCGCGGCGCACGCCATCGATGTTGAGGGTGGTGTGTTCCAGTTGCAGGCTGTCCGGCGCGGCGCGCAGCACCATGGCGCTGGTGTTGACCACGGCGATGTTGGTGAAACCGGCGTCCTGTTCGCGCAGGCGACGCACCTCGGCATCCAGCACCGCCGGCTTGTCGAAGTCCCGGCCGAGAATCACCGCGCTGTACGCCAGTTGCTGCTGCGAGGCCTGCAGGTACTCGCCAATACTCGAAGCCACCTTGGCCGCGTAGGCCCGATTGGCCTCCAGCGCGTTCTCCACCAGCACGGTTCGCTGCACCCGGTACGCGGCGTAGAAACTGTTGATGAGCGTAATGAGTGCCGTCGCCAAGGCAAACAGCAAGATCAACCGGCGCAGATTTATCTTCCCTGAAAGTCTGTCTGGCATACCGCCTACACCGCCCCTTCCGAGCCAGGGGCAAGAGCCTGCAATTGACTCGCGAGGTTGAGCAACGGGGTTTCAAGCATAAGCAGACGCCTGTTCATGAGTGAGCGGATTCGACGCTGGTGAGTGTAGCCAAGCGCGCGCCGGGCGCTGGCCGGAATTCTCACGCTTGCCGGGATTGATATCCCATGGATACAATTGCTAATAATTCTCACTAACAAAAAACCCGACGTGATGAGCGAACTCCAAGCGGCCATGCACCAGCAGCACCTACGCAGTGTCGAAGCCCTCTACGTCGGCCATCAAGGCTGGCTGTACGCCTGGCTGCAACGCAAGCTGGGCAACCGGGTGGACGCTGCGGACCTGATGCACGACACCTTCACCCGGGTGCTCGCGGCCAAGGCGCTTCCCGACCTGGCCGAACCGCGAGCGTACCTGACCTGCGTGGCCAAGGGCATCATGATCAACTGGTATCAGCGCCAGGCGCTGGAACGCGCTTACCTGGCGGCGCTGGCGCAAGTGCCCGAGGCCCTGGCGCCCTCGGCGGAACAGCGCTACCTGATCCTCGAAACCCTGCATGAAGTGGATACCCTGCTCAACACCTTGCCACCGCTGGTCAAGCGCGCGTTCCTGCTGTCGCAGATCAGCGGGATGAAATACGACGATATCGCGCTGCAACTGGAGCTGTCCCTGACCACGGTCAAGCGCTACATCAAGCAGGCCTTCCTGCAATGCCTGCAGTTGATGCCCGAATGAGCAGCCCGACGCAGATCGATCCGCTGATCCTCGACGAAGCCGCCGAGTGGCTGATGCGCCTCGGAGAAGGCAACCTCGGCAGCGAGGAACTGCGCCAATGGCAGCAATGGCGCACCAGCAGCCTCGAGTGCGAGCGTGCCTGGCGCCGTGCCGAACGTCTGCTCGGCAGTCTTGGCGGCTTGCCCGCGGACCTGGCGCTGTCGAGCCTCGATCGCCCGGCCAGCCCGCAACGCCGCGCCATGCTCGCCCGTCTCGCAGCGCTCATGGCGTTGGCACCGGCCAGTTGGCTGGGCTGGCAGCTGAACGAACGCCAGGGCTGGAGCGCCGACTACCATTCGCCGATTGGCCAGCGCCGGCAACTGACCCTGCTCGATGGCAGCCAGGTGACTCTTAACACCGACACCTCGATCGATGTCGCCTTCGATGGCCAGCAGCGCCTGGTGCACTTGCTCAGGGGCGAAATCCTGCTGCGCAGCGCCGCCGACACTCAGGTGCCCGCCCGGCCCTTGCGGGTCAGTACCGCCCAGGGACGATTGCAGGCCTTGGGCACGGTCTTCAGTGTGCGCGAGGAGGCTGGCCTGACCCGTCTGGCGGTCCTCGAAGGGCGCGTGCAGATCGAATTGTCCGAGCGTCCGCAAGCGACGCCCAGTGTGCTCATGGCCGGCCAGCAATGCGCGTTTTCCGCCAGCGCGATCGGCGCCCTGAGCAGCACCGACACCAGTCGCATCGCCTGGACCGAAGGCATGCTGGTGGCCGACCGCATGCCCATGGGCGAATTCGCCGCCGAGTTGGCGCGCTATCGCCCGGGCATCGTCCGCTGCGATCCGGCCGTTGCTCAGGTGCGGGTGTCCGGGGCGTTTCCGCTGGACGACAGCCAGCGTGCGCTGAACATGCTCGGCCAGACCTACCCGGTGCAAGTGTCCTCGCGCCTGGGGGGTTACTGGGTGACGATCGCGCCCGTTTGACCCGCGCAAAAATATTTTCACATTGGCCTGACACTTTTTTCGCGCTCGGCTGGCAAGGGAATAACACTCCTTCTCCCTTGCCCACAGGATCACTTCTCGATGCCCGTTGTCCCTGCTACTACTCCGCCCTTTCGTCGCACCGCCTACGCGCTCTTTGGCCTGTTGATCAGCGGCGCCTGCACCCAGGCCTGGGCAGCACAGCCGCAGGCGCTGACCAGCAGCCAGGTACGCAGCTACCAGATCCCGGCCGGCAACCTTGGGCAGACACTCTCGCGCTTCGCCGCCGAAAGCCACATCGCCCTGTCCTTCGACCCGAGCCTCACCGACGGCCAGCAAAGCCCGGGACTGAGCGGCAGCTACTCGCCGCTTGAAGGCCTGACCCGTCTGCTCAGCGGCACCGGCCTCGACCTGCAGCAACGCGCCGACGCCAGCTACACCCTGGTGCGCTCGGCCAACGCCGATGCCCTGCAACTGGCGCCGACCTCGGTCACCGGCCAGGGCCTGGGCGTGACCACCGAGGGCACGCGTTCCTACACCACCGATGAAGTGAGCATCGGCAAGGGCAACATCAAATTGAAGGACATCCCGCAGTCGGTGTCGGTGGTCACGCGCCAGCGCATGGACGACCAGAACATGAACAGCCTGCAGGACGCGATGCGCCAGGTTACCGGGGTGACGATCAAGACCTACAACTCCGGTTCCAGCCTGAATGACGTGTATATGCGCGGTTTTCTGGTCGATCAGGTGCAGGTCGACGGCGTCTCGCAACCCACCGGCCAGGGCGATATGGCCACCAGTTTCGACCTGGCGATGTACGACCGCATCGAAGTCCTGCGCGGCCCTTCAGGCCTGTACCAGGGCGCCGGCGAACCGGGCGGCACGATCAACGTGGTGCGCAAACGCGCTTTGAACAAGTTTGCCCTCGGCGGCGAACTGGCCGCCGGTTCCTACGATCACTACCGCTCCTCGGTGGACGTCACCGGCCCGTTGAACGATCAGGGCAACGTGCGCGGGCGCTTCATCACCGCCTACGAGAACAACAAGTCCTTCGTCGACTACGCGCAGAACGAGCGGCCGATGGCTTACGGGCGTCTGGAGTTCGACCTCGATCCGGCCACCACCCTGTCGGTCGGCGGCGCCTATCAGCAGAACCATTCGACCCCGGCCTTCGGCTTGCCGGCCTACGCCAACGGCAACCTGCTCGATGTGCCGCGCTCGACCTTCGTCGATGCCAAGTGGAACGAACTCAACGAAAAAGTCTGGGAAACCTTCGCCGAAGTCGACCACGCCCTGGACAACGGTGGCCAGTTCAAGACCACCCTCACCTACCGCGATGCCGAGACCCCGCAGCGCAATTTCACCTGGGCCGACGGTGCGGTCGAGGAGAACGGCGATAGCTGGGCGGTGGCGTACAACTACTACACCCACATCAAGACCATCGGCGTCGACAGCTTCGTCACCACCCCCTTCGAAGCCATGGACCGCAGTCACGAATTCACCGTCGGTGCCGAATACCAGCACCTGGACAAGGACTTCACCTATGGCGGCGGCGACTACTTCCCGATCAACGTCTTCGATCCGGGCAGCATCGATATCCCCAAGCAGAACTACGAGCAGAACAACGGCAACTGGTCCAAGTCCGATCAGTACGGGCTCTACACCCGCGCCAAATTCAACGTCACCGACTGGCTGGATGTGGTCGGCGGCAGCCGGGTGACCTGGTATGAAAGCGACGCGAAAAAAGCCAACCCGTTCTTCAATGACTTCGGCGAGGCCCACACCAGCATCAACCGCAAGGTGGTGCCGTACGGTGCGTTGATCGCCAAGCTGACCCCGGAGCTGTCGGCCTATGCCAGCTACACCGGGGTGTTCAAGCCGCAGAGCGAGATCGGCTCGGACAATGAGCCGATCGGACCGCGCAAGGGCAAGCAGTATGAAATCGGCCTCAAGCGCGAGTTCTTCGACGGGCGCCTGAATGCCAGCGTGGCGGTGTTCCGCATCTACGATGAGAACCGTGCCGAGTACAACAACAGCACCGCCTCCTACATGGCCCAGGGCAAGGCCCGCAGCGAAGGCTGGGAAACCGAGTTGAGCGGCAACCTGAGCGACAACTGGAGCATCGTCACCGGCTACGCCTACACCGCCACCAAGATGCTCAAGGCCGATGACGGCACCGAAGGCCAGACCTTCAGCACCATCACCCCACGGCACAACTTCAACCTGTGGACCAGGTACGACTTCACCGACGGCCCGCTCAAGGACTTCAACGTCGGCGGTGGTGTACGGGTAGTCAGCGACACCTATTACCAGCGCGAAGTGAAATTCGAACAAGGCGGCTTCGCCGTCGCCACGGCCCAGGTCGGCTATCGCTTCAACGAAAACCTGTCCTCGACCCTGACCGCCAACAACCTGTTCGACCGCAAGTACTACGACCGGGTGGATGCCTCATGGGGCACCAATTTCTACGGCGAACCCCGCAACCTGACCCTGACCCTGCGCGCGCAATACTGACCCGTGTGGGAGCGGGCTTGTCCGCGATGAGGCCGTCAGCAACACCGCATCAGCTTCTTCGCTGGCAAGCCAGCTCCTACAAGGTTTTGCATGCATCACGGGATGTGTGATCGCCACAAACCACAGTAGGAGCTGGCTTGCCAGCGAAGCGGCCATCAGCAACACCGCATCAACTTCTTCGCTGGCAAGCCAGCTCCTACAAGGTTTTGCATGCATCACGGGATGTGTGATCGCCACAAACCACAGTAGGAGCTGGCTTGCCAGCGAAGCGGCCATCAGCAACACCGCATCAACTTCTTCGCTGGCAAGCCAGCTCCTACAGGGCTTTGCATGCATCACGGGATGTGTGATCGCCATAAACCCACTGTAGGAGCTGGCTTGCCAGCGAAGGGGCCATCAGCAACACCGCATCAGCTTCTTCGCTGGCAAGCCAGCTCCTACAGGTTCTGCATGCATCACCAGATGTGTGATCGACCGCGAACTGTAGGAGCTGGCTTGCCAGCGAAGAGGCCATCAGCAACACCGCATCAAACAAACCCGCTCATGTATGATGCGCGCCCTCTCGCAAAAGGACTGCCCCCATGCCCCCTCCCCGCATCCGCGCGCTCGCGCTGTGTGTGTTCCATCACCAGGGCCGGATCCTGGTCAATCGTTTTGACGACCCGGTCACCGGACGCTGCATGTACCGGCCGCTGGGCGGTGGGATCGAGTTTGGCGAGACCAGCGCCCAGGCCATCGTCCGCGAGATCCACGAAGAACTGGACCTGCCCATCGACCACCTGCGCCTGCTCGGCACTCTCGAAAGCCTGTTCGTCTACAACGACAAACCCGGCCACGAAATTGTCATGGTCTACGATGGCCAATTCAGCGACCCAACCCGCTACGAACAGCCGCACCTCGACGGCCACGAAAGCAACGGCGCGCCGTTCCGGGCTACCTGGCAGGACAGTTCAAGTTTCACCGATGAGTCGCCGCTGGTGCCGCAAGGGTTGCAGTCACTCTTGCAGAGTGCCGGGTTGCTGGCCTGATATCGGTCGACGCTGCTGGCGGTGAACAGCACCGCCAGCGTCTGCTGCCTCAACTCGAATGCACAATGCCCTCGTCGGGCAAGTCGTCCAGCACTTCCGGCTGGCTCGGGTCCTCGGTGATCACCGTGAAGTCACTGACTTCAATGGCCCCCAGGCCATAACCGAGCAGGTGGAAGGAGAACGCCTTGCGCGACTCGGGGTTGTCGAAGCTGAAGTCCATCTGCAGCGGCTGGTCGCTGGTCACCACCATTTCTTCCGGCAGGCCCAGTGGCACGTCCTGTTCCATTTCCTTGGCCTTGAGCAGGATGTACGCGGTTTCCTGCGGGTCAACCGCGCGCACGGTCAGGCGTACGCGGGTATGGGAGCCCTTGGGCATTTCCAGGTACTGCGCGCCGATCAGGTTGTCGGCCCAGTCATCCTTGATCTGCGCCTGCAGCGGGATGATCGCCGGGCTGCCGAACTGGTAGTGCTGGTTCAGCGGGGTGCGCAGCAGGGTTCGGTCCAGGGCCGTGGCCCGGGCGGTGATCTGGCGGGCGCGCAGGCCGCCGTACTGGCCGATGAAGCTGGCGCGCTCGGCAATGAAACCCTCGCTGGTGTAGTAGCGGCAGCGCTGCTGGAAATCGCACTCGGTCAGGGTGCCCTGGCCGTCGTGGTAGCGTAGTTTGCCGTTGGTGTACGACATGATTTCGCGGCCGGTGCTGTAGTCGCGAAACAGCGAGCGGCCACTGAGGGCGGACGGCACCGGCAAGGCGAAATAGTCGAGGATCGAGGCACTCAGGTCGACGTGGCCGTAGACCCCGTGCTTGATCTTCGGCAGCTCTGCCTGCTCCGGTGCCAGGGTCAGGTTGAAGCCCCAGGACGAGGCCAGGCGTACGCCGTCGATGCCATGGGATTCATCGGAAGTGATCACCACCAGGGTGTCCTTGAGCACGCCTTCGCGCTCCAGGCCATCGAGAAACGCGCCCAGGGCGTCGTCGAGGTAGCTGACGGCCGCCTGCTTGGCGGTGTCATAGCGCTGCAGATAGTCTTCCGGCGCCGAGTACGGCTGGTGGGTGCCGACGGTGAGCAGCGTCAGCATCCACGGCTGCTGCTGTTTCTTCAGGCCGCTGACGTAGTCCAGCGCGCCTTCGAAGAACGCCTTGTCGTCCTTGCCCCAGGGGAATTCCAGGTAGTTGCTGTTGCTGAACCACTCCAGGCCATGGGTCGCGTCAAAGCCGATGTGCGGCATGATCTTGTCTTTGGCCATGAAGCGCAGGCCGGCGCCCTGCAGGTAATGGGTGGCGAAACCGTTCTTGTGCAACTGCGCCGGCAGGCAGGCCTGGTTGCGTTCGGTCTGGGTCAGCATCTCGACGCCCTTGGGCGTGCCATTGTCGAGCTTGTCGTAGTCGCCGCAGAGCATGGCGTACAGGCCGCGAATGGTCTGGTGGCTGTGCAGCACGTAGTCCGGGGTGTTCATGCCGCGCTCGGCCCAGCGGCTGAGGTTGGGCATGAGGTTTTCCTGATAGCTGCTGTGCAGCGCCTCGCGGTTGGCCCCGACATAGGCCCCGGGAATCCCCTCGAGGGTGATGATCAGCACGTTGCGCGCGCGGCCCGGTGCGGCCAGGAGTTTTTCGCCGTCGAGGTCGAGCTGGGTCAGGCCGGCCATTTGCGGCGGCACGTCGACCACATCGCCTTCCAGCCACTCTTCGCCGCGCATCTGCAGATCACCGATGGCGGCGGCGAGCAACTGGTGCGGCAGATTGAATTGACGCCACTGATCGGCTTCGCTCGGGTGCAGGTATTGCGCACTCCAGTGCACGGTCAACAGCAGCACGGGAGCGGCCCAGGCACTGCGCGGCAGACGCGGTTGTGGCGTGCCACGGCCCAGCCATTGGGTCGCCAGCCACACCAGCAGCGCCAGCACCAGCGATGCCGCCAGCCATGGCTGGGCAAAACTGCCGCTGGTGGATTTTTCGAGGAATTGTGGGTCGATGAGGTAATTGAGGTCGGCGGCGTTCGGCAGGCGGCCAACGGCGCTGACCAGCTCGGCGGTGGCGATGTTGAACAGGCCCCAGACCAGCAACAGCGGCACGCTCAGCCACAGCGGACGACGATGCAGCACCAGCACCAGCAGGCTGCCGATGCCCAGGTCCGAGAGATAGCCCATCGGGTCTGACCAGCCCAGGGCCGCGCGCAGGCACAGCGGGACCACCAACACCAGGCCGATCAGGGCAGCGAGGCGTGCACGGGGTCGCTGCAACCAGTGACGAATAATCTTCACAAGAATGCTTCCAGACATTAAATCTTCATATAGATGTGCTCGATGTTACCAAGGGATACAGACAAAGGCCCCCTTAAACTCAAGGGCTGTCGCGTTTGAAGCAGTCGATCCCCAGGACATCCGCCGCGATTAGCCGGCTAATTGTCCGCAAACCCTGGGTTAGAGCGCTGTAGGAGGATTCTGTAAAACCCTTCCTGGACGGCGCGGCAAGTTGTTTCAGGCTGTTTAATGTCGCCGCTGAATAATCCTTTTCAGGCCGTGGTCCACCCGGGCTGAAAATATCCCAAGCTCTGCTAACGTCAGCAATGCACCCGATTGCTCTCAACCCTCAGAGGGACTCCAGCATGTCGACCCCAGCGCTGCCGTTTATCACCCGCGTCAAAGCCTCGCTCTGTGCCACGGCACTGGGTGCCACGTTGCTGGCGTTGAGTGCCTGTACCAGCATCGATGCGCAAACCACCGCCTACGTCGGCGTACCCCATCCGGCACCGACCCTGGCGGCGAATGTCCAGGTCCTGCGCAGCGAGCCGCTGCGCCCGCACATTCGCCTGGGCGAGGTGCTGATCGACGCCAGCGTCGACCCGGCGCCACCGATTACCGATGTCGAACAGAAGCTGCGTGAAGAAGCGGCAAAGATCGGCGGCGACGCGGCGGTGGTGGTGTATGACCGCATCCAGCCGGTGGGCATTTACGTCAACGGCCCGCTCTGGGCACGGGATGCGCAGCAGATCGACGGGCGCAAGCTCAAGGCGATTGTCATCCAGTACCGCTGAGGCAACCGGCAAAGCCGTTGATGGGCGACAAGTTTCGGTCATGAAAATTCATTACATTACTGGATAATTCGATATAGCTACCTACGCTAATCCTCCAGTAGTGCTATTTCGAATCAGTAGCGTCATGAAACCCAAGGGGAAGGAGTCTTCATGCTTTTCGGCCGTCCGCGTGTCTCGTTCATGAGCCTGACCCTGCTGTCGCTGGCGGCTGCCCAGCAGGCCCAGGCGGGCGGCATCATGCTCTACGAAATCGGCACCGATAACGTTGGCCTGGCCAATGCCGGGGCCGCCGCTCGCGCCCAGGGCCCTTCGACCATCGCCAGCAACCCCGCCGGCATGAGCTATCTGTCGGGCACACAGATCACCGGCGGCCTGCAGGTGCTGTATGGCGACATCAGTTTCAGCCGCGACGGCAATACCAACGTTGCGGGCAGCAACAGCGGCAACGCCCTCGACCCGATCCCCGGCGCGAGCTTTTTCATCAGTCATCAGCTCGACGACAACTGGAGCGTCGGCTTCGGCTCCTACGGCGACTTCGGCCTGGCCGTCAATTACGACAACGACTGGTCGGGACGCTACTTCGCGCAGAATTCCAGCATCGCCGGGCTGTCCCTGGTGCCCAGCGTGGCCTATCGCTTCGACGATCAATGGTCGGTGGGCGTCGGCGTCAAGGCCATGTACGGCATGCTCCAGGCCCAGACCGCCATCGACCGCTCGCCGCTGGGCCTGCTCGATCGCGGCGACGGCCAGTACAAATACGAGGACAGCGACTGGGGCTACGGCGCCAACGTCGGGGTGATCTACGCGCCGCAACCCGGTACCCGTATCGGCCTGGCCTACACCAGCAAGGTCGACCTCGACTTCAAGGACAACCTCGACGTCAAGGGCAATGGCGCGGTGCTCGATCGCCTCGATGGCACCGACACCCAGCTGTCGATGCAAGTCCCGCAGACCGTGACCCTGAGCCTGTTCCAGCAACTCGACCAGCAATGGGCGTTGCTCGCCTCGGTGAACTGGCAGGACTGGTCGGAATTCGGCGAAATCGGCGTTGAGGTCGACACCGCTGCAACGGGCTCGCGCTCGACCACCGTCGATGCCAAGTACAAGGACACCTACCAACTGGCACTCGGCGCGCAATACCAGGCGAGCAAGGAGTGGCTGTGGAATGTCGGCGTGGCCTATGACAGCAGCGCCGTTTCCGATAGCCACCGCTCGGTGATAGTGCCGATGGCCGAGACCTGGCGCCTGGCGACCGGCGCCACTTACGCATTGAACAAGGACACCGACATCAACCTCAGCTGGGCCATGGTCTGGCTCGGCGACATGCCGGTGGACCAGAGCAAATCCCTGTCGGGCGATCGAATTTCGGGACAGTTCGACAGCGCCTGGATTCAAGCCGTGACCGGCAACATGACCTGGCGCTTCTGACGCCCCCCATTACATCTGAACAAAGGCAATTTAAAACATGGAGTCAAATGCTATGAGCGTGTCACGAAAACTGATCTTCGGCGCCGCATTGGCCAGCCTGCTGCTGGGCGGTTGCACCTCGAAAATCACCGAGAAGGAGCAATATTCCGGGTTCCTGTCCAACTACAACAACATGGAGGAAGTGACCACCCCTAGCGGCGACACCGCCCTGCGCTGGGTCAGCCCGTCGTGGAACCCCAACGCCTATGACACCGTGGCTTTCAACAAGCTCGAGTTCTACCCAACTCCCAAGCCGGACGAGCGAGTCAACCGCCAGACCCTGACTGAACTGCAGAACTACATGTCCAACGGGGCCAAGGCCACGCTGGGCACCAAGTACCGCATTGTCCCCAACGCCCAGTCGGCTCCCGCCGGCGCCAAAGTCCTCAACCTGCGTGCGGCAATTACCGGCGTCAGCGCCTCGAACGAAGGCATGAAGTGGTACGAAGTGGTCCCCATCGCGGCCGTAGTGGGCGCCACCAGCGCGGCAACCGGTCACCGCGACCAGGACACCACGCTGTTCATCGAGGCCGAACTGGTGGACCCGAAAACCAACCAGACCGTGGTTCGGGTCGTGCGCAAACTGTTCGGCAAAACCCTGGAGAACTCCAGCCAGAAAATCACCGCCAACGACTTCAAGGCGGCGATCGCCAAACTCAACAGCGACTTACAGGCGTTTATTCGCTAAGCCCTGCATGAATGCCAGCGCCCCGCCGAGGGTTGCTGGCATTTCAGCATAACCGCGCTTGCCTTCACGCCAGCCGGACGCTACTGTCAAACCCATGAACCAAGCCCGCGTGACCTCGACCACCTTTACCACGACCGCCCCCGGCGGGTCGTGAGAGGTGCTGTGAGCCAACCGGCACAGTGACCTCAAAGGCCCCGCCAGCAATGGACGGGGCCTTTTTGTTGCCCTGCTGTCGCTGGCCTTACTGCAAGGAAATGCACCATGCACGCACTCTTGATCCTCGACATGCAGGTCGGCCTGTTCCACGGCCCCGACGCGCCCTGGCGCGGTGAAGCCCTGCTGGGCAACATCAATCGATTGCTCGACAAGGCCCATCAGGCCGGCGCGCCGGTGTTTCTCGCAATGCATGTCGGGCCGCTCGGCTCGCCGATCGAGCCCGGCAGCCCGTTGACCTGTTTGATCCCGGAATTGGCGTTGCGGGGCGACGAAATCATCATTGAAAAAAACCGCCCCAGCGCCTTTGCCGGCACTGACCTCGCCCAGCGCCTGTGTGAGCTCGGCGTATCGACGCTGCTGATTGCCGGCATGAAGACCCAGTACTGCGTCGACAGCACCTGCCGTGTCGCCCGCGACCTGGGCTTCGACGCGCTGCTGGTGGAAGACGCCCATGGTTGCAGCGACACCGCGTCACTCAGCGCCGAGGCGATCATCGCCCATCACAATGCGACCCTGGCCGGGCCGTTCTGCCGGCGGGTGCGCAGTGCCGACTGGCAGTTCCCTCAGGGAGAACAGCCATGAACCCGCAGATTCGCCTGGCCTGCGCCGCCGACGCCAGCGCCATCAGCCATGTGGTTGTGGCCGCATTGCGTGAATCCAACGCCGCTGATTACTCGCCGGAAATCATTGAGCAGGTCTCCGCGAACTTCTCGCCGACGGCGATTCTCGGCTTGCTCGAGCAACGCCAGGTTTTTGTGGCGACCAACGATCAGCAGGTGATCGCCACCGCCAGCCTCGACCGCGAGGTGGTGCGCAGTGTGTTCGTCGACCCTCGGCATCAGGGCAGCGGCGTCGGCCGGCAATTGATGTGGGCGCTGCATGAAGCCGCCGTGCTGGCCGGCATCGACACCCTGCGCGTGCCCTCTTCTCTGACCGCCGAAGGCTTTTACCGCAGGCTCGGATACGAAGCTCAGGGCGAGCAGTTCCACGGCGCCGAACGCACGATCATCATGCACAAGCACTTGCCTGCAAGTACGGCGTGATATGGGCCATGGCGCGCTCGACGTAGTGCTCCTTCTCGCCCACCGGCGCGACGTAGTGCACGGCGTTGCGCGCCGCTTCTTCGCCCTGCAGGCGGGCAATGATCCACGCCGCCAGGTAGGTCGAGGCCAGGCAGCCGCCGGCGGTGGCGACATTACCCTGGGCGAAGAACGCCTGGTTCAGCACCTCCACGCCCGCCGCCTGGACCCAGGGTTTGGTGGTCAGGTCGGTGCAGGCCGGCACGTTGTGCAGCAGGCCGAGCCTGGCCAACACCAGCGCCCCGGAACACTGGGCCGCCAATAACTGACGCTCGGGGTCGAGTTGCAACTGCGCCATCAACGCCGAGTCGGCCACGGCTTCGCGGGTCAGCGCGCCGCTGCCAATGATCACCGCATCGGCGGCAGTGGCTTCCTGCAGGGTGGACTGGGACTCGATCAACAGCCCGTTCATCGAGCGCACCCGCAGCGTCGGACTGGCAATTGACACCCGCCAGCCCGGGGTCTTGATCCGGTTCAGCACACCGAGGGCAATCAGTGAATCGAGTTCGTTGAAACCTTCGAAGGTGACGATAGCGATGTGCATGGCCGGCTCTTCCTTTATGGGGCAGTTGTGTCGGCTCAGGCTAAGGCGAATAATCAGGACAATCAAAAAATTGTACTGGATACAAGCCCATGGCCCGCTCTCGCTACAAGACGCTGGTGGACGCCTTCGCCGCCGATATTCGCAGCGGTGGTTTGGCCCCCAGCACGCGCCTGCCGACCCACCGCGAGCTGGCCGGCCAGCACGGTCTGGCGCTGGCCACCGCCACCCGGGTCTACGCCGAGCTGGAACGCATGGGCCTGGTCAGCGGCGAAGCCGGGCGCGGCACCTTCGTCCGCGAGACCGCCCTGCCCGCCGGCCTCGGTGTCGACCAGCACGCTGTGGCTTCGGGCCTGCTCGATCTGAATTTCAATTACCCGGCGCTGCCCGGCCAGGCCGAATTGCTGCGCAGTGCCTTGCGCCAACTGGCGAGCGCCGGCGATCTGGACGCCTTGCTGCGCTACCAGCCCCACGGCGGACGGCCCCATGAGCGCGCCGCGGTCGCCCGGCATCTTGAGTGCCGAGGACTGACGGTCGACGAGTCGCAGGTGCTGCTGGTCAGCGGCGCCCAGCACGGGCTGGCAGTGACCCTGATGGGCCTGCTGCGCCCCGGCGATCTGGTCGCCACCGATGCCCTCACCTACCCCGGATTCAAGGTGCTGGCCGAGGCCCAGCGTCTGGAGCTGGCACCGATTCCCGCAGCCGATGGCGAGCCCGACCTGCAGGCCCTGGCGCGCCTGTGCCGGCAACGCAAGGTGCGGGCGGTTTATTGCATGCCGACCTTGCACAACCCGCTGGGCTGGGTTGCCAGCCTGGCGTGGCGCCAACAGCTGGTGCAGATTGCTCGCGAGCATGACCTGCTGATCATTGAGGATGCAGCCTACGCCTTTCTTGCCGAGCAGCCTCCAGCGCCCGTATTTGCCTTGGCACCTGAGCGTTGCGTCTACGTGTCGGGGTTGTCGAAGAGTGTCGCCACTGGCCTGCGGGTCGGATTTGTCGCCGCGCCCCTGGTGTGGATTCCTGCTCTGGAACGCAGCATCCGCGCCACCGTATGGAACACCCCCGGCGTCATGACTTCCATTGCCTGCCAATGGCTGGACGACGGCACCGTCACGCGCCTGGAACAGCAAAAACGCGAGGATGCCGCGCAGCGCCAGGCCATGGCCCGGCGGATCCTCCACGGCCTGGCTTGCATCAGCCACCCGCAGTCGTACTTCATCTGGTTGCAGCTGGGCGAGGACGTGCGCGCCGATCAGCTGGCGATGGCGTTGATGGAGGAGAATGTCTCGGTGTCGACCGCCGAGCCGTTTGCCACCTCAACCGCTGTGCCCCACGCGATCCGCCTGGCCCTCGGTTCGCTGCCGCTGGACAGTCTCGAACTCGCGCTGCAAACGGTGCGGCGGGTGGTCGAGGCGCACAGTTATTGAGACTCGGCGGCCTTGGACTGAACCACCCCGCGCTCCTCGAGCAAGCGCACAAACATCGTCAGGCTCTGCGACACCGTGCCCCGGCGCCACACCAGCCAGGTGCGCAAATAGCGGAACGCCTCGCTCAGCGGCCAGATGCTCACCGTGCTGCAACCGGGCATGCTTTCAAGCATGCTACGCGGCATCAGCGCCAGCCCGGCACCGGCACTGACGCAAGCGAGCATGCCGTGATAGGACTCCATTTCATGGATCCGCCCGGGCACCGCAGCGTCCTTGCTGAACCAGCTTTCGAAGTGATGACGGTACGAGCAGTTGGCGCGAAAGGCGTAGATGCTTTCGCCGTTGACGTCACGAGCGCGCTGGATCGGCGCGTGGTTGAGCGGTGCGATCAGGACCATTTCTTCCTCGAACGCCGGCACTCCTTCCAGCGCCGGATGCAGTACCGGGCCGTCGACAAACGCCGCCACCAGCCGTCCCGAGAGCACGCCGTCGATCATGGTTCCGGAAGGTCCGGTGGACAGGTCCAACTCGACCTTGGCGTATTGCTGGTTGTAGGCCGCCAGCAGTCCGGGTATGCGCACCGCTGCGGTGCTTTCCAGCGAGCCCAAGGAAAACGCGCCCTGGGGTTCTTCGCCCGCCACCGTGGCCCGCGCTTCCTGCACCAGATCGAGAATGCGCCGCGCGTAATCGAGAAAACTCCAGCCCGCCGGCGACAGGCGCAGGCGGCTTTTCTCGCGTATAAACAGGTCGACACCCAGGTCCTGCTCCAGCTGCTTGATGCGCGTGGTCAGGTTCGATGGCACCCGGTGGATCTGCTGGGCGGCGGCGCTGATGCTGCCGTGCTCGGCCACGGCCTTGAAGATTTCCAACTGAACCAGATCCACTTCATTCTCCAAACGTGAACGATAGGCTCAGGATTATTCAGTTTTCAGTACGGATACGCCAGCGTAATCTGCGCCCATCCCCACCCCGCAGGACGGTGCCATGACTGACGTATCCAGCCTCACCCACGCTATTTCGATCAATCCGGCCACCGGGCAACAGGTCGGCCAGTACCCCTACCAATCCGCCGATCAGTTGCAGGCGGCACTGGCTCGCGCCGCCAGCGGTTTCGCCCTGTGGCGCCGCAAGCCACTGGCCCAACGCGCCGACGCCCTGCTCGCCCTCGCCCGCGCCCTGCGCGACAACGCGACGGCCATGGCCGAGATGATCACCCTGGAGATGGGCAAGCCGATCACCCAGGCCCGTGGCGAAATCGAAAAATGCGCCCAGCTCTGCGAGTGGTACGCCGCCCACGGTCCGGCCATGCTCAGCGCCGAAGCGACCCAGGTCGAAGGCGGCAAGGCGCGCATCGAATACCGTCCGTTGGGGCCGATCCTCGCGGTGATGCCGTGGAACTTCCCGATCTGGCAGGTGCTGCGCGGTGCCGTCCCGGCCTTGCTCGCCGGCAACACTTACGTGCTCAAGCATGCGCCGAACGTGATGGGCAGCGCCTATCTGCTGCGCGATGTGTTCCAGCAGGCCGACTTTGCTCCCGGTGTGTTCGAGGTGATCAACGTCACTCCGGAAGGCGTGTCGACAGCGATTGCCGACCCTCGGATTGCCGCCGTGACCCTGACCGGCAGCGTCCGTGCCGGCATCGCCATCGGCGCCCAGACCGGCGCAGCGTTGAAGAAATGCGTGTTGGAGTTGGGCGGCAGTGATCCGTTTATCGTGCTCGACGACGCCGACCTCGACGAGGCGGTCAAGGCCGCAGTCATCGGCCGCTACCAGAACACCGGGCAAGTCTGTGCGGCGGCCAAGCGCTTGATTGTCGAGCAAGGGGTGGTCGCAGAATTCACTCGCAAGTTTGTCGAGCAGACGCAGAAGCTGGTGATGGGTGATCCGACGTTGGCTGCCACCTACCTGGGGCCGATGGCCCGCGCCGATCTGCGCGAGGAGCTGGATGGCCAGGTGCGTGAGACCCTGGAGCAAGGCGCGACGCTGTTGCTCGGCGGCGGCAAGGTTGAGGGGGTTGGCAACTACTATCAGCCGACGGTGCTGGGGGATGTTACCGACAAGATGACCTCGTTCAAGCAGGAACTGTTCGGCCCGGTCGCCTCGATCATCACCGCCCGCGACCCGGCCCACGCCCTGGCGTTGGCCAACGACAGCGAATTCGGCCTGACGGCCACGGTGTACACCGCCAACGCCGAACTGGCGCAGCAGTTTGCCGACGAACTGGAAACCGGCGGCGTGTTCATCAACGGCTACAGCGCCTCCGACCCGCGGGTGAGTTTTGGTGGGGTGAAGAAAAGCGGCTTTGGTCGTGAGCTTTCACACTTCGGCGTCCGCGAGTTCTGCAATGCACAGACGGTGTGGCTGGATCGGCGGTGATTGGCTGATCGACGCAATCCCTGTGGGAGTCGGCTTGCCGGCGATGGCGGTGTGTCAGACATACCGAGGTGCAGCAATCGCTGGCAAGCCAGCTCCCACAGGAACTGCGGCCGATCACAACATCTGCTTCCACCGCAGATCCCTGTGGGAGTCGGCTTGCCGGCGATGGCGGTGCATCAGACATACCGCGGTGCAGCAATCGCTGGCAAGCCAGCTCCCACAGGAACTGCGGCCGATCACAACATCTGCTTCCACCGCAGATCCCTGTGGGAGTCGGCTTGCCGGCGATGGCGGTGTGACAGACATACCGAGGTGCAGCAATCGCTGGCAAGCCAGCTCCCACAGGAACTGCGGCCGATCACAACATCTGCTTCCACCGCAGATCCCTGTGGGAGTCGGCTTGCCGGCGATGGCGGTGGGTCAGACATACCGAGGTGCAGCAATCGCTGGCAAGCCAGCTCCCACAGGAACTGCGGCCGATCACAACATCTGCTTCCACCGCAGATCCCTGTGGGAGTCGGCTTGCCGGCGATGGCGGTGCATCAGACATACCGAGGTGCAGCAATCGCTGGCAAGCCAGCTCCCACAGGAACTGCGGCCGATCACAACATCTGCTTCCACCGCAGATCCCTGTCGGAGTCGGCTTGCCGGCGATGGCGGTGTGACAGACATACCGCGGTGCAGCAATCGCTGGCAAGCCAGCTTCCACAGGAACTGCGGCCGATCACAACATCTGCTTCCACCGCAGATCCCTGTGGGAGCTGGCTTGCCAGCGATGGCGGTGGGTCAGGCACAAGGGATCGGGATGACCCCGATCACCCCATCAATGCTGCAAGATCTTCGACAGAAAACTCCGCGCCCGGTCCGAGCGCGGGGCGCCGAAGAATTCTTCGGACTTGACGTCCTCGATGATCTCGCCGCCGTCCATGAACACGATACGGTCCGCGACTTTGCGGGCGAAGCCCATTTCGTGGGTGACGCACATCATGGTCATGCCTTCGCGGGCCAGTTGCACCATCACATCGAGCACCTCGTTGACCATCTCCGGGTCCAGCGCCGAAGTCGGTTCGTCGAACAGCATGGCAATCGGGTCCATGGCCAGGGCGCGCGCAATGGCCACCCGTTGCTGCTGACCGCCGGACAACTGGATCGGGTACTTGTGCGCATGGGCCTTGAGCCCGACCCGCTCCAACAGCGCCATGCCCTTCTTGGTCGCCGTGTCGCGATCCCTACCGAGCACCTTGATCTGCGCCAGGTTGAGGTTGTCGATGATGCTCAGGTGCGGGAACAGTTCGAAATGCTGGAACACCATCCCCACCCGCGCCCGCAGCTTGGGCAGGTCGACGCCCTTGCCGGTGACCGGCTGATCCTCGATAAAGATCTCGCCTTCCTGCACCGGCTCCAGGCCGTTGACGCATTTGATCAAGGTGCTCTTGCCCGAACCGGACGGCCCGCAGACCACCATCACTTCACCCTTGGACAGCTCGGTGGTGCAATTCTTCAGGACCTGAAAGTTGCCGTACCATTTGCTCAGGTTTTTCATCTGGATCATGCGGTTCTCCCTACATTTCTTTTCAGGCGCTTGGTCAGGTTGGACAGCAGGTAGCAGATGACCAGGTAGACCAGGGCCACGAACAGGTACAGTTCCACCAGGCGCCCGTCACGCTGGGCGAACTTGCTGGCGGCGCCGGTAAAGTCGGCGATCGACAGCACGTACACCAGTGAGGTGTCCTGGAACAGGATGATGGTTTGGGTCAGCAGCAACGGGGTCATGCGGCGCATGGCCTGGGGCAGGATCACGTAGAACATCGATTGCGCCGGGCGCAAGCCGAGGGCCGCCGCCGCTTGCCGCTGGCCACCGCTGATGCTCTGGATACCGCCACGAATGATCTCGCTGTAGTACGCCGCTTCGAACATGCAGAAGGTGACGAAGGCGGTGACCACCGGGCCGATCTGCACCGGCCGTTCCGTACCGAAGGCCATTTGCAACAGCAACGGCATCAGGAAGTAGAACCAGAAAATCACCAGCACCAACGGAATGCTGCGCATCACCGTCACATAGCCCAGGGCAAAGCCGCGCAGCACCCGGTTGGCCGACAGGCGCATCAGCGCCAGCACGGTGCCGGCGACAATGCCCACCGACATCGCCACCAGGGTCAGCATCAGGGTGAATTTCAGGCCGTTCCACAGGGCCGGCATGGCCCGCACTATGACGCTTGGGTCTAGATCAAACATGACTACCTCGTCGCGCCGCGCAGGGCCAGGGAACGTTCAATGCGACCCATGACGAAGGTCACCAGCAACGAAATGACCACGTAGATCACGGTTGCGGCGGTGAACGCCTCAAAGGTATTGAACGAGTATTCGCTGACGTTGCGTGCCTGCGCGGTCAATTCCATCAGGCCGATGGTCAGCGCCACCGACGAGTTCTTCAGGGTGTTCAGCGCCTCGGAGGTCAGCGGCGGGAAGACCACGCGCAACGCCTGAGGCAACAACACCTGCATATACATCTGCGTCGGCCGCAGACCCAGGGCCAAGGCCGCGCCCCGCTGCCCGGCCGCCACCGACTCGATGCCGGCCTTGAACAGCTCCGACAATTTGGCCGAGGTAAACAGGGTCAGGGCCACCACCGCGCTGAAGAATGACGGATAGGGCAAATCCTGCTTGAGGTAATCGCCCATCGACACCGGCAACAGCTCCGGCACGACGAAGAAGCAGATGAACATCTGCACCAGCAGCGGGATGTTGCGGAACACCTCGGTGTACAGGTTGCCCAGCCACACCAGCGGTCGCAGCGTGCTGGTACGCACAGTGCCGACCAGACCACCGATGAGAAATGCGAGGATGAACGCCGCGAGCGTAGTGGCGATGGTCCAGCTGGTACCCGTCACCAGCCAATGCAGATACGAGGACGATTCTCCGGGAGCAAAATCCCAGAACACGTTCCAGTTCCAGTTGTAATCCATGAAACACCAACCTTTGCGAGAAAGCGGAACGCTTGCGTGCTGATTTCACCGCGGATTTTTACCTGTGGGAGCTGGCTTGCCAGCGATGGCTGCCCTGAGCCTTGTATTGCCAGTGCTGGCGCCATCGCTGGCAAGCCAGCTCCCACAAGGGAAAAACGGTGGACCGAAGATCCGAAGTGGAGATCAGCTCTATAACCCGCCGTGATCAGACCCCGGTGTCGTTCGGGTTGGCGATCGCCTGTTTCAACGCGTCGCTCATTGGCAGGTTGATCACCGCGTTTTTCGGCGGGATCGGTTGCTCGAACCATTTCGGATACTGGCTGTTGATCACGCCGCTGCTGTAGAGGTTGCGCAGCACATCGTCGGCAAAGGTCTTGAACTGCGGGTCGTTCTTGCGAATGCCGATGGCGTAGGGTTCGGCCGACATCGGCTCCGGCAGCAAGCTGTAGTTGTCCGGGTTGCGGCTCTGGGCGATGGTCGCCATCAGCTGCACGTCGTCGTTGATGTAGGCCACGGCGCGACCGGTTTCCAGCATCAGGAAAGCTTCGCCGCCGTCTTTGGCGTTGAGGATTTTCAGGCCCAGTTGCTTGTCGCGGTTGAGGTTCTTGGTGATCCACTCGCCGCTGCCGCCGGTGATCACCACCACCGCCTTGCCCTTGAGATCGTCAACACTGTTGATCCCGGCGGTTTTCTTCACCGCGTACTTGGCGCTGGCCACGTAGCTGGTGAGCAGGAAGCCGATCTGCTTCTGGCGCTCGACGGTGTTGGTGGTGACGCCGCACTCGAGGTCGATGGTGCCGTTGATCAACAGCGGCGTACGGGTAGCCGCGACCACCGAGACGTACTCGGTCTTCAGGTTCGGCTCGCCGACCTTGACCTTGATCTGGTCGACGATCTTCTGGCACAAATCAATGCTGTAGCCGATCGGTTGCTGCGCGTCATTGAGGTACGAAAACGGCAACGAGGCGTCGCGGTAACCGAGGGTGACGGTCCCCGATTCCTTGATCTTTTTCAGGGTTCCGGTGAGTTCGTCCGCCTGTGCGGCGCTGGTGCCCAGGCACGCAGCAATGACCAGGGCGAGCAGCTGTTTCTTTTTATCGAGCATGGGGATCTCCGACTATTGTTATGGCAGCTTGGGCACAGCAAAAGGCGAAGGCTTCAGCGCAGGGCTGACAGCGCTTCGCGGATATTGACGACAGCTTTTTCTATTTTTTCTCGCGAGGTGGCAAACGACAGCCGGAAGTAACCCGGCAACCCGAATGCCAGGCCCGGCACCACCGCCACCCCGGCGTGGTTGAGCAGGTAGGACGACAACTCGACGTCATCGCTGATCACCCGCCCTTCCGGGGTGACCCGACCGAACAACGCGCTGCACTCAGGGAAGGCATAAAACGCCCCCGCCGGTGCGCTCAGGCGCAACCCTTCACACTGGCGCAGACCCTCCACCAATACGCGACCGCGCTCGGCGTACTCGGCGGCGCTGCGGCTGACGAAATCCTGCGGCCCTTCGAGGGCGGCGCGCGACGCTTCCTGGGAAATCGCGCTGGCACCCGAGGTGCTCTGGGACTGGATCTTGCTGATCGCCGCGATCAATGCCTTGGGCCCGGCCGCGTAGCCGATGCGCCAGCCGGTCATGGCATAAGCCTTGGCCACGCCATTGATCAGCAGCGTGCGCTCGCGCAATTGCGGGCAGGCATTGCCGAACGAAACGAAGGGCTGGTCGGCGAGCAGCACGTGCTCGTAGATTTCATCGGACATCACCAGTACTCGCGGGAAGTCCTCGAGCACCTTGCCCAGCGCCTGCAGTTCGGCCTTGGTGTAAATCGCCCCGCTCGGGTTCGACGGCGAGTTGAGGATCAGCCAGCGGCTGTTCTCGGTCAGTGCGCCTTGCAGCGCCTCGGCGGTGAGCTTGAAACCGGCCTCGATGCCGCAGGGAATGACCTGCGGGCTGCCGCCGTTGAGGGTGACGATATCGGAATAGGAGACCCAGTACGGCGCGGGGATGATCACCTCGTCGCCGGCTTCGAGGGTGGCCATGAAGGTATTGAAGATGACTTGCTTGGCGCCGTTGCCGACGGTGATTTCGTCGACACTGTAGGCCAGGCCGTTTTCCCGCTGGAACTTGCCGACGATCGCCTGGCGCAGGGCCAGGGTGCCTTGCGGCGCGGTGTAGCGGGTATGGCCGTCGCGCATGGCCTGGGCGGCCGCGTCGACAATATGGGAGGGGGTATCGAAGTCCGGTTCGCCGAGGCTCATATCGACAATGTCGCGACCCTCGTTGGCCAGTTCCTTGGCACGCATGGAGATGATCATGCTGGGAGAAGAGGAAATCTGTTTGACGCGCTGACTTTCAAAACTCATGAAATACCCGCCTTCCTTGGAGGTGCACTAACGATCTTCGGAGGATCGTCTAGCGCCTCTCAGTTGTTGTACGACGTAGTATGACATGCGATTTTCTGATTTCGCAATCACCAAAACCGACTGATTTCAGGCCCATGAAAAAAGCCCGAAAGGCCCTTCATAACCATGGTTATTGGGGCTTTCGGGCTTGTTTTGTGCAGTTATAGTTCGCGGAGGTGGTACGACAACCAAAAAAAAGGCACCGGCGGGTGACCAAACCTGACCGGTGCCAAAACGACCTCGAAGCGCGTATCAAGCCTTACCCAAGGCTGTTCAGGCACACCACCTTGGGTTGGGTCATCTCCTCGTAAGCGAAGCGCACGCCTTCGCGGCCGAGGCTGCCGTACTTGGAGCCGCCAAACGGCATGGCATCGAAGCGGTAGTCGGACGAATCATTGATCATCACCCCGCCCGCCTCGATCTGCCGCGCCGCGCGCAGGGCGGTGTCGAGGTCGCCGGTGAAGATCCCGGCGTGCAGGCTGTATTCCGGCTCGTTGGCCAGGGCGATGGCCTCCTCGAAGCTGTCGAACGGCTGCAGCACCACCACCGGCGCGAACACTTCATGGCGCCACACACGGCTGGCGTGATTGACATTCTCCAGCACGGTCGCCGAGTAGCACGAACCCTGACGCTGGTTGCCACAGAGCAAGGTGGCGCCGTCACGGATCGCTTCGTTGACCACCTGCTCGGCATTCTGTGCGGCCTGCACGCTGATCATCGGCCCGATATCGGTGCCGGCCAGCGCCGGGTTGCCGGCCACCAGCGCCGCGGCCTGGCGCACAAAACCTTCGCGGAACGCTTCGTACACCGAGGCCTGGACCAGCAGCCGCTGGGTGCCGATGCAGTTCTGCCCCGCCGCCCAGAAGGCTCCGGAAACGCAGCTGTCGATGGCCGCCGGCAAGTCGCAGTCGCCCATGACGATCACCGGAGCGTTGCCGCCGAGGTCCATCGCCAGCTTCTTCAAGCCGGCGGTGCGGGCGATCTGTTCGCCGGTGACGAAGCCGCCGGTGAAAGAAATCATCCGCACCTCACGGGCTGCCACCAGCGCCTTGCCCAGTTCCGCGCCGCCGGTGGCAACGGTCACCACTGACTCCGGCAACCCGGCCTGCACCAGGTAAGACACCAGACGCAGGGCCGACAACGGCGCCAATTCCGATGGCTTGAGGATCACCGCATTACCGCCGGCAATCGCCGGGCCGAGCTTGTGCGCCACCAGGTTCAATGGATCGTTGTAGGGCGTGATCGCGACGATCAGGCCCAACGGCTCGCGGGTGAACCAGCCCTGGCGCGATTCCGAGCCTTCGTAGGCATCGAAAGGCACCACTTCGCCGGCGTTGCGCTTGGCCTCTTCGGCCGACAATTTCAGGGTATTGACGCAGCGTTTGACCTCCTTCTGCGCCTGCACCAGGGTCTTGCCGGCTTCGTCGACGATCAGTTGGGCAAACACCCGGGCGTCACGCTCAATGTCCAGCGCGGCCTGCTCCAGAATCCGCGCCCGGCGATGGCGCGGCAGGCCGGCGCAGATCCGCGCGCCTTGGCGGCCCTGCTCCAACAGTTGCGGGACCTGGGTCGCACAGACCTGGTCGACACGGCCAATGACGCTGCCGTCAAACGGGTTGAATACGTCGATTTGTGGCTCGACGACCGCCAGGGCCAGACGCGATACGTTCACAGGCTTACTCCTGGGCAGAGGCTACGGTGTTGTGCAGGCTGATGATGTCGGACAACAGCGCATAGGCGGTTTCGGTGCGTCCGGCGCCTGGTCCGGAGACAGTCACCGCGCCGAGCAGACCGGTGTTGAACGACACGGCGTTGATCGCCCCGCTGATCCCAGCCAATGGGTGGGCGTTGGGCAGCAGGCGTGGTTCGACGCTGGCGTTGATCGAGCCATCGGCGTTGCGCGAGGCGGCGCCGATCAGCTTCCAGCGGGCACCGTCGGCGCGGGCATGGTCGATGTCGGCCAGGGTCAGGGCGCTGATACCACGGCAGCTGACATCGCTGATGCTGAGCTTGGCGTCGAGCAGTTCGTTGGCCAGGATCACCACTTTCAGGCGCACGTCATAGCCATCGACGTCGGCACTTGGATCGGCTTCGGCGTAACCCAGTTCTTGTGCTTCGCGCACTGCTTCGGCGAAGGCCAGGCCGCTTTCCATACGGGTCAGGACGAAGTTCGAGGTGCCGTTGAGGATGCCCTCGAAGCCACTCATTTCGCTGCCGGCCAGGGTCTGTTTGGCCAGGCGGATTACCGGGGTGCCGCTCATGACCGCGCCTTCGTATTCGAAGGAAACGTTGTTGCGTCGTGCCAGGGTCTTCAGTTCGTCGGCGTGCAGGGCAATCGGCCCCTTGTTGGTGGTGACCACATGCTTGCCCGCTTCCAGCGCCCAGCGGCAGAAGGTGGTGGCCGGCTCGCCGTCGACCGGGTTGGTGAAGGTGGCTTCGGCGATGATGTCGGCGCCGGACTCTTTGATCACCGCTTCATTCAACGCTTCGGCATGGCCGCCGGGCAACTGGGCGAAGGCACCTTTGGCCGCAGGCAGGCTGGCCAGTTGCGCGGCGTCGAGACCGTCGCGGCCGATGATCGAGCCGAGGAACAGGTCGGTCACGCCGACGATTTTCAAAGTGAAACCGAGCTCGGTTTTCCACTGTTGATTACGCTCGGCAATCAACTGCGCCAAGGCACGGTTGACACCACCAAAGCCGACCAGCGCGAGTTTATATTCAGTCATTGTTATAGGCCCTTGATCCAGATGAGTGGGTTGTTGGGCACTAGGTTAGGTGCGGGGGTCGGGCAGTGAAATAGGCCAATTTGCTTCATTTATTGAGCGTTTTGACCAGGGTGTGGTGCTTACCAATTTCCGTTCAACCCGAACAACTGTGGGAGCGGGCTTGCCCGCGATGGCGGTGTGCCTGACACCCCGAGGTGCCTGCATCGCTGGCAAGCCAGCTCCCACAGGTTCGCGGTGGATGCGAGTCGTGTGACCTGCCGCTGATTCTGTGGGAGCCAGCCCGGGCGGCGCTCCGCTGCTAGCGATGGCGGTGGGCCTGATGAACCGAGTTGTTTGCATCGCTAGCAGGCTAGCCCCACAGAGAATCTGCGGCGGATGCTGGGTTGAGGTTTGGCGCTGAACCTGTGGGAGCTAGCTGCTAGCGATGGCGGCGGAGCGCCGCCCGGGCTGCTCCCACATTAGAGAAAGGAGCTATCTACACCACCGACGACAACACAAACGACGTCACGGTGTTTTCCACCCCCGGCAAGGCCGATATCTGGTTCCATACCCGGTGGACGCGTTCCGGGGTGGCGGCGCCGACGCGCAGCATCAGGTCGAATTCGCCGCTCATGACGTCGCACTGGATGACTTCCGGCATCGCCCGCAGGGCCTGCAAAACTTCGGCGCCGCGCATGCGGTCGTAGCGGTAGACGAAGATCACCGCATTGATCTGCGAGCTGCCATCGAGCCCCTCACCAGTGCGCACCGTGTAGCCCTGGATCGCGCCGTCGCGCTCCAGGCGTTCGATACGCTGGCGCACGGCGTTGCGCGACAGGTTGACCTTGGCCGCCAGCTCGGCATGGGCGGCGCGGGCGTTGAGTCGCAGTTCGGCGATGATCCGCTCGTCCAGCGGGTCGAGAATGCGCTTCATGACGCCTCCTGGTGCAGCCCCTGCAAACGTTGACGAATCGCCCGAAGATCATCCGCTTCAATGCCATGCAAGCGCGAGCCACAGGGCGGCGATTCAACCTCCCCGACCGACGCAACAGCAATCCCCAACTCCGCCAGCAACCGCGCCGATTTGCCCGGCGCAATCTCGCCCAGGGTCACCATCGGCGCCACCAGACTGCGTCGGTACAAACGTGCCGCGAGCACCCCGGTGGCGGTGTGCGGGTCGATCACATAACCGGTGTCACGGTGCAGCGAAGTGATTTCCTCCACCGTCTCGGCATCGCTCACCGAGTAAGAATCGATGATCATCCGTGCCTGCAACCAGCACTCATTGGCCATGCTCATCTCGCCCGAGGCCTCGAAGCGCTCCATCAGCGCCCGCACCGCGTCGCCGTCACGCCCATACAGCTCCCAGAGAAACCGTTCGAGGTTGGAAAAAATCGACAGGTCCATGGCCGGCGACAAAGTGCTGTTGGCCGGTCCGCGGGAGTAGTGATTCTTCAGAAACAGCTGATGCAGGGCGTCATTGCGATTGGTGGCGACGATCATCTGAGTGATCGGCAGGCCCATCTTCTCGGCGATATAGCCGGCATACACCTGGGCAAAACTCGCCGCCGGCACGCTGAAGCCGATCGGCCGCTGCCCTCCCCCAGCTGCAACACCGCATGGAAATAGAACACCAGGTGCGCCAGCACGCTGACCCAGTTGCTCGAGTTGAAACTCACCGCCTCATACTCGGCGCACGGCCAGTCGCGGAACACCTCGGTGACCAGGGTCTGGCACTGGTCAAAGCTGCCATTGAGTACCAGGCGATGCACCCTCGGCTGATCCACCGCCTGCAACTGCTGCCATTGCTGCGGCGCGATGCCGGTCCCGGGATAAACCAGCACCAGCTCGGCGTCCGCGCAGTCCTTGAATGCCTCGATCGCCGCCAGCCCGGTATCGCCATTGGTAGCGCCGAGCACCAGGGCGCGGCGCTGGCGTTTGCGCAAAAAGTACTGCACCAGCTGCGCTTGCAACTGGGCGGCAAAATCCTTGGAAGAGCGGGTCGGGCCATGGAACAGTTCCAGCACCCACTCATTGCGGTCGACCTGATGCAACGGCGCCACCGAACGGTGGCTGAATGAGCTGCAGGCGGCCTTGAGCAGCCCGCGCAAGTCGGTCTCGGGAATCGCCTCGCCGACGAACCGGCTGATCACCCGCCAGGCCAGTTCGTCATAAGCCAGGGTCGACCAGTTGGCGATCTCCTGCGGACTGAAACGCGGCAGCTCGACCGGCACGAACAAACCGCCGTCGGCGGCGATGGCGGACAACACCACCTGTTCGAAATCGGCGCTGATTGCAGCACTGCGGGTACTCACATAACGCATGTTGGGCTCCGGCCATTTATTTGAAGCGGTGGGCCTGCTCGACCAACCAGGTGGCAAACATCACGGCGTCGGGGTGCTGGTCGGCGCCAGCCCCGCGCACCAGGTAAAACGATTCGCTGGCCTCGATGCGCTGCTGGAACGGCTCGACCAGCCGCCCCTCGCGCAGCAACTCGACCACCATCGACGAACGCGCCAGGGCAATCCCCTGCCCCAGCTCGGCCATGCGCAAAGTGGAAATCAGGGTGTCGAACTGCATGCCGCTCGACGGGTCGACCCCCTGGGCGCCGACCATATTCGCCCAGTAGCCCCAGCCCTCTTCGTAACCCAGCACGTGCAGCAGCCGATGCTGGGCGACATCGCTGGGCTCCTTGATCGGCGAGCGGGCCATCAGCGCCGGCGAGCAGACCGGCACCAGGCTGTCCCAGGTCAGGCGCTGCGCCACCAGGCCCGGCCACTGCCCGTGACCCCAGCGAATTTCCATGTCGTCTTCGCCGTCCAGCTCCTTGACCCAGATATTGCTGATGTAGCGGATATCCACCTGCGGATGGGCCTGCTGGAAGCTCACCAGCTTCGGCGCCAGCCAGTGGACGAAAAACGACAGGCTGCCGCGCACCTTGATCGGCCGCCGCTGGTGCTGACCGAAAATCTCGTTGGTGCCCACCGCCAGCCGGGTGATCGCATCCTGCACCACCGGCAGGTAGGCCTGGCCCTCTTCAGTCAGCGCCAGGCCCCGGGCGAGGCGCTTGAACAGCGCGACGCCGAGGTGGCTTTCCAGTTGGCGGATTTGCTGGCTGACCGCGCCCTGGGTCAGGAACAGCTCGTCGGCGGCGTGGGTGAAGTTGAGGTTGCGGGCCGAGACCTCGAAGGCACGTAGCCAGTTGAGGGGGGGAGCGGTTTTTGTTTCATGGGTGGGGGCTCGGGGCGGTGGTTGTAGGAGCGAGCGATGGGCTGGTGAAAACGTCGCAGATGCGTGCATTCAGGAGGCCAGTGTCATCGTTCTTCGCGAGCAGGCTCGCTCCCACAAAGAGCATCAGACCACCGGGGCTAGCGACAAGCGGCGCTCGCGGCTTTTGCGGGTAATGTAATACACGAAGTAGCACCAGGCGATGAAAGGCAGGCCGAAGTACAGGGCGACGCGTTGCTCCGGGTCGAAGGCGATGCCGACACAGGCCAGGCTGCAGCACACCAGCGCGCCCAGCGGCACCCATGGATAACCACGGACGCGGAACTTCAGGTCGTTGATGTCACCGCCGTTGGCCACGTAGTGTCGGCGGAAGGCGATCTGGCTGGCGGCGATGCTCATCCACACCACGACCACCGCGAGGCCGGAAATCGATACCAGCGCCAGGTAGATGGTATCGGCGGCGAACACGCTGCTGAGCAAGGACGCGGCACCACCGGCCATGCTGACGATGATCGCATTCAGCGGCGTACCCATGCGGGTCAGGGCCGAGAACTGCTTGGGCAGGTGGCCTTGATCGCTGAGGGTCCAGAGCATCCGCGAGGCGGCGTAGAGACCGGAGTTGGCCGCCGACAACAGCGCGGTGATGATCACGAAGTTCATGATGTCCGCCGAGTACGGGATGCCGATGTAGGTGAACACCGTGACGAACGGACTCTCCACCAGGCCGGCCTGTTCCCGAGGCAACAGGGTCGCGAGGACAAAGATGGTGCCGACAAAGAAGATCGCCAGGCGCAGCACGGTGGTGCGGATCGCCCGTGGCACGTTGCGCTGTGGGTCCTTGGTTTCACCGGCGGCAATGCCGATCAGCTCGGTGCCGGAGAAGGCAAAGGCCACCGCCAGCAGGGTCATGGCAATCGGCATGAAACCGGTGGGGAACAGCCCTTCGCGGGTGAAGTTGCCGAGGCCGATGCTGTGCGCCTGTTCGATGTCCAGCAGGCCGAGAATCGCCCCGCCGCCGATCATCAGGAACACGATCACCGTCACCACCTTGATCAACGACAGCCAGAACTCGGTTTCGGCGAACAGTCGCACCGAAATCACGTTGGTGAGGAACACCACGCAAGCGAACATCGCACTCCAGATCCACACCGGGGTGTCGGGGAACCAGCGGGTCATGAGGATCCCGGCGGCGGTGAATTCCGAACCGATGGCTACGGTCCAGGTCAGCCAGTAGAGCCAGGCCACGGTGTAGCCGGTGCCAGGGCCGAGGAAGCGGGTGGCGTAGGTGCTGAAGGAGCCGGTCTCGGGCATCTGCACCGCCAGTTCGCCGAGGCACATCATCACCATGTACACCATCAGCGCGCCGATGATGTAGGCGATCACCGCGCCCATCGGCCCGGCCTGGTTGACGGTGTAGCCGGAGGTGAGGAACAGCCCGGTGCCGATCACGCCGCCGAGGGCGAGCATGACGATATGCCGGGTCTGCATTTCCTGTTTGAATCCGGAACGCGGATGAGTTTGTTGTTCTTGTCTGGACATGATGGTTCTCATGAAAGTAGTTAGGGCACGCGTCTGCGCGAGTTACCTGGCAGAGGAAAAACAGGTCGCCGCTACGTTTTATTGTTATCGCTCTTCATGAAGTCCCACGGCGCAAGGTGCCGTGGGTTGGGGTACACCGGGGTCAGCCTGCGGTCTCGGGGCAAGGCTGCTGGACGGCGGACCGGGTGACGGCCGACGCTTGCGGTTCGCGCGAGCGGCGGACAAAAGCAAAGGCTTGCTGCAGGTCTTCGAGCAGGTCGTCGGTGTCTTCGATGCCGACCGATACCCGCACCAAACCTTCGGAAATCCCCAGGGCCTGACGCTCCTCCAGGGTGTTCTCGACGTGACTGGTGGTGCGCGCCGGGCCGTAGATGGTTTCCACCGCGCCGAGGTTGCCCGCGCAATGGGCGTAACGCAGACGCGGCAGCAGCAGCTTGACCGTGTCCATGCCACCCACCAGCACGAAGCTGACGATGGCGCCGAAACCACGCATCTGCGCGCAGGCAATCGTGTGGTTCGGATGGCTCGGCAGCCCCGGGTAATTCACCGACTCCACCAACGGCTCGGTGCACAGGAAATCCGCCAGGGCGCGCGCGCTGTGCTGCTGCTGACGCATGCGCAGCACCAGGGTTTTCATCCCGCGAATGATCATGAACGCCGAGAACGGATCGAGGGCCGCGCCGTTGATTTCCCGGTAATGCCGCACCTCGGCCATCAGCGTTTCGCTGCCGCAGACCAGGCCACCGAGCACATCGCCGTGACCGCTGAGGAATTTGGTCGCGCTGTGAATCACCACGTCCACGCCCAGCGCCAGGGGGTTCTGGTTCAGCGGTGTGGCGAAGGTATTGTCCGCCACCACCAGCGCGCCCACGCGTTTGGCCGCCGTCACCAGACGCTGGATATCGAGAATCTTCAGGGTCGGGTTGGTCGGGGTTTCCAGGTACAGCACCTTGCAACCCTTGGCGATCTCGGCCTCGATCTGCTCGTGATCGAAGGTCTCGCACAAGGTCACCGCCACGCCCATGCGCGGCAGGAACTCCTCGAAAATTTTATTGGTGCCGCCGTAGCTGTCGCGGGTCGAGACGACCCGGTCGCCGTGCATCAGAAAGGTGTAAAGCACGCTGCTGATCGCCGCCATGCCGGTGCTGAACGCCACCGCCGACGCGGCCTGCTCCAGCTCGCAAATCTTCGCTTCCAGCACCTCGACCGTCGGATTGCTCATGCGGCTATAAATAAAACCAGGCTCCTTGCCCAGCGCCACGTCGTACCAGTGGTCGATGTCGTCGTAGCCGTAGGCCGCACTGGCAACAATCGGCGTCTGCGTTGCGTTATACGGATGGCGCACCTGCTCCCCACCCCACACCACCCGCGTCCCCACACCGGCATTCGGCAAACCTGTGCTGTCAGTTTTTTTATTCATGAAGACTTCCCGCATTAAAGACGGCGAGCGTTGAGTCACTCGCCGGGTATGGGGGGCAATATAGGGAAATGCGCGCGGGGGGTGAAACGATGGATCTGTGGTCTGAGGGGTGGGTTTTTTAATGGCTCGGCTGGTCGCAGGATTCAGGATGTACCTAGAACCTGTGGGAGCTGGCTTGCCAGCGATGAAGCTGATGCGGTGTTGCTGATGGCCCCATCGCTGGCGAGCCAGCTCCCACAGGTATCGGGCCAGACACAAATACTGGGTAGCAGCTCAAATCCCTGTAGGAGCTGGCTTGCCAGCGAATAGGCCCTGACATCCAACACCCAAAGCCCCTGAAAGCCCACCCCCACAGGCCATTTGCCTGCAACCCCATCCCCCGAGTAGAATGAGATTAATTATCAATCATGTACTTCCGGGATGCCGATGGTCAGCAACGATTCCCCCGCTACTGCAGACCTCGGGTTGCTCTACCGCACCCACCATTCGTGGCTGCACGGCTGGCTGAGCCGACGCACCGGATGCCACGACCGCGCCGCGGACCTGGTGCAGGACACCTTTGTCCGCCTGCTCAAAACCCGCCAGGCCAGCCCCCTGCGCGAACCCCGGGCCTACCTGAGCAGCATTGCCCGCGGGCTGATGATCGACCAGTACCGCCGGCGCGAACTCGAGCGGGCCTACCTGGATAGTGTCGCGCTGCTGCCGCGCCAGGACGTCCCATCGGAAGAAAGCCGGATGCTGATCCTCGATGCCCTTGAGCGCATCGACCGCATGCTCGACGCCCTCAAGCCACGGGTGCGCCAGGCCTTCCTGCTGGCCCAGCTCGACGGCCTGACCTGCGGGCAAATCGCCAACCAGTTGGGCGTTTCCATCTCGACGGTGGAACGCGACCTGGCCAAGGCCCTGCAACACTGCTATCGCCTGCGCTATGTCGATGCGTGAGTCGCAGGCGCTGGACCCGGCAGTGGTTGACCAGGCCATCGACTGGCTGGTGCGCCTGCGCTTCAACCAGGCCGATGAGCGTACCCAGGGCGATTTCCAGCACTGGCTGCAACAACGCCCGGAGCATGAACTGGCGTGGCAGCGCGTGGCATCCCTCAGCGATGACTTCGCCGGCATCCCCGCGCAACTGGCCCGGCAAACCCTCGATAGCAGCCACCGGGGCATGGGTCGCCGCGAAGGCCTGAAGCTGCTGGCCCTGTTCGCCACGGTTGGCGGCACCGCCTGGCTCGGCCGCGATTACACCCCCCTGCCCGCCATGCTGGCCGAGCAGCGCAGCGACACCGGCGAACAGCGGCGCTTCCAGTTCGATGACGGCAGCCAGGTCCAGCTCAACAGCGACAGCGCCTTCGACAGCGATTTCACCCCGCAGCGCCGGCTGATCATTCTCCGTCGTGGCGAACTCATCGTCGATGTCGGCACCGATCAACACGCCGCGCAAGCCCGCCCGCTCTGGGTGCAAACCCGCGACGGGCTGATTCGCGCCCAGGGCAGCCGCCTGCTCGCCCGCGAGCGTGACGACGGTACCCTGCTGGCGATTCAGGGCGGCGCGGCGACGGTATTTCCCGGGTCGGGTCAGACTCCCGTGCAGGCCACGAATCAACTGCTGTTCACCTCAGATGGCAGCCGTGACCTCAAGGACAACGGCCTCGACCCTTGGGGCTGGAGCGATGGCGTGATCAGCGCACGCAATATGCGCCTGGCGGATTTCATCGCCGAGCTGTCGCGCTATCGCCCCGGGGTCCTGCGCTGCGCCGACGAGGTTGCCGAACGCCGCGTGTCCGGCACCTTCCAACTGGCCGACAACGACCAGGTACTGACCCTGGTCGCCCAATCCCTGCGCTTGCAGATCGATTACCGAACCCGCTACTGGGTGACCTTGACCGCCCCCAGCTGAGTCCTCGTCGCCCTCTGAGCATATTTGCAAAATATAATGAGGGACTTTCGCATTCTCGTTCGACCTGTAAGGAAGGCCGGAATACAGGCCAGTCAGCCAACACCCTTCCTCGGAGCGAGAAAATGCGTTTGTCCCCTGTTCCACAGCGCCATCCATTGAGTCGTGCCCTACAGGCCGCGATCCTCGGTCTGTTCGTCGGCAGCTACGCCCTGCCGTCGCTGGCACAACCCTCGAGCGCCGGGCACAGCAGCCAGGTCCAGCAGTGGAACATCGCGCCCGGCCCACTGGCGCCGGCGCTTGACCGCTTTGCCCGCGAGGCCGGCATCAGCCTGTCCTTTGACGCGGCGAGCGTGGCTAACCGCACCACTCAAGGGGTCAACGGCAGCCTGGACACCGCGTCCGCCCTGTCTTCGTTGCTGCAGGGCAGCGAATTGCAGTTCGAGCAGCAAGGCCCGAACGCCTACCTGCTGACCCCGCGCCCCGCCGCGGCCGGCCCGCTCGAACTGGACGCCACCGACGTCGAGGACTACCGCCTCGGGCCCGTGATCATCAATGCCAAGGTTCGCTCCGGCGCCGATGACGACGACACTTCGGTGGTCGCCAAGGAGCTCTGGGTCGGCGGCAAAGTCGCCACCAGCATCCTCAACACCCCCGCCTCGGTGTCGGTAGTGACCAACAAAGAGATGGAACAGCGCAGCGTCAGCACCACCGAAGAGGCGCTGCAATACACCCCCGGCGTGATCAGCGACTTCTACGGTTCGGACGACCGCAACGACTACTTCCAGATTCGCGGCTTCCAGGCCACCACCTACCGTGACGGCCTGACCCTGAGCTCGATGCGTGGCATGCGCGAAGACCCGTTCGCCTACGAGCGCATCGAAATTCTGCGGGGCGCCAACTCCACCCTCTTCGGCCCGGCCGACCCCGGCGGCTCGGTGAACTTCGTCACCAAACAACCGCGCTTCGAACAGTTTGGCCAGGGCTATGTGACCTACGGTTCCTTCAACCATGTCGAGACCGGCATCGATGTCGGCGACGCGCTGAACGACGAGAAAACCCTGGCCGGGCGCTTCACCGCCAAAGGCCAGAACAGCGACCGCGAGTACGACCACTCCCAGGACGACAACCAGCTGTTCATGGGCGGCCTGACCTGGGCGCCGACCGATTACACCTCGGCAACCATGGTCCTCGACTACCTGAAAACCCAGAGCTCGCCCAACAGCGGTGGCTACCCGCTGGACAAGGAATACGACCGCAGCGATTTCTTCGGCGAGCCCAGCTACAACTTCCACGATGTAGAACGCACCAACCTCAGCGGCAACGTCACCCACGACTTCGACAACGGCTTCGTGCTGCGCAGCAACATGCGCTACAGCACCCTGACCGATGATTTCGGCTACGTGTACTTGAGCGATAGCCCGACACGCGTCGGCACCACGGTTGACCGTTATCTGTTCGGCACGGACAGCGAAGCCGACCAGTTCAACGGCAACCTGATGCTGCAATACGATGCCCGCTTCGAAAACATCGACAGCAGCAGCCTGGTGGGCGTCGAGTACCTCGATTCGTCGACCAAGGAAAGCTCGTTCTACGCCCTGACCGCCCCGATCGACATCGCCAACCCGGTGTTCACCGGGGTTTCACGGGACCTCACGCCCTACGCCGTGAACAAGCGTGACGCCACCACCAAGGCGGTATTCCTGCAGCAGAACCTGTCGTTCTACGAGCGCTTCATCGTCACCGGCGGCATGCGCAACGACTCCATGGACCTGACCAGCAAGGGCCTGCAATCCAAGGAAAAAGACAACTTCTCGGAAACCTCCTACCGCGGCGCGCTGACCTACATCGTCAACGATGAAGTCTCGACCTATGTCAGCATGGTCGAATCCGTGTCCCCGCCCCAGGTCGGCGTCACCCCACAGACCGGCCGCCAATACGAAGTCGGCGTGAAATACTCGCCAATGGCCATGGACGCCCTGTTCTCCGCCGCCGTCTACGACCTGACCCAGGAAAACGTCACCATCGCCGTGGTCCTGCCCAGCGGCATCATCGAACAACAAACCGTCGGCGAATCCCGCGTCCGCGGCCTCGACCTCGAAGCCAAGGCGCAAATCACCCAGGAACTCAGCCTGATCGGCGGCTACTCCTACATGGAATCCGAAGTCCTGCGCGGCACCCTGTACGACGGCAGCTCCCTCAAAGGCAACGAATTCACCACCGCACCCAAGCACTCGGCGTCGCTGTGGAGCTACTACGATGTGCCAGGCACTGACGTCAGCGTTGGCCTGGGGGCGCGTTATGTTGGGGCTTATTACATGAATGCGCAGAACACCAGCAAGAGTGATGGGACTACCCTGTTTGATGCTGCTTTCAACTACAAGATCGCCAAGGGGACAGATTTGGCGGTGAATGTGAGTAATTTGCTGGATGAACAGCATGTGGTGGGGTCGGGGACGGCGAACTACTACAACCCGGGACGGGAGATTACGGCGAAGGTTAGTTATAACTGGTAGGGATTTTTACGGAAAAAAGTGGTGCCCGCTGTTTAGCGGGCACCACGATTTATAAAGGGGTATTGCCCACGTGATGGTGCGACATAACAGTTACGTCAATTCAGCACGCAATTGAAAATAGCATGGCTTTTTTTGCACGCCGCGACCCATTACTTCCCCCGGCAACAACCTGGCCGCCGGTTCGGCCCGCACTGATAAATATTAAAAAAACTGCCCATGCCAGCTCACGTAAAAAAGCGCCAATTATTTAAGTCGCTCAAAGCACTTCAAGCTTCCGAGAACTTTTCCTTTTATCGGCACAACGCACCTCCTTAACTGCTCTCCAGTGGGCTCCAACGGCGTTATGCTTAGTACAAATTGAAGTCCGTCTTGTCCAAAAGATAAATCTTGGAACCCAACATCAGCGTACTCGGTCGAGAAGTCTTTACCTTCAAAGCTACATAGGTTAAGCCTATCTAGCACCTCAACCTCGCGCTTGACATCGAGTACTTCGACGACTAGGCACTGATTATTAAATGATTTGATATATCGCACCGGCACATCGCCGCTTCTGCCTGAATTGATTTCAGACGCATTTGAGTAGTCGGCAGCGCTAACTTGCGAAAAACCAACCGATGCTACCACTAAAAACAAAACACCAAGAAAAACGCTCATCTCAGCCCCCTCACATATCGAGATCTTCTTGAAAACCTGTCTGCTGGCACCGAGAGCCAATTTTTTTGCTCACATATAACTGAAGAAAAACCAGCAAGATCATTATCAGCAATATATGATTGAATTATCTCCCTAGTGCTTCCGGCATAGTCGCCACGATAAATTAGATCCACGACCACATCCTGAATCTTTTCATCCAACACCTCCCAATCTACATTGCCATATTTTCTTTCAACATCCACCTTTCGTGAGATTCGCAAAACTTCCGATTTCATGAACTCATAGATAGGAATAAAAAGATCATACTGCTGCTTGCGCGATATGACAGCACTCTTTATTTCGTTGTTGGCACTTTCATAATAGATCATCGCTGCCTGGCCTTTGAGTCCTTTGGCGCCAACCAGCCAACTCAATAATGGCTCAGTTATTCCTGCGGACTGCAAGTCTTCCTGCGGTGAAGGTCGCTGCCCCAAATCATACCCTCGTCCAATAGTTACGCCCGAAGCGCCGCCGGGCCAGTGAATCTTTCGACTAAAAAATCGATGTCCGGTATGTGACGAATCTTCGTGATCATTACCTTCTACATCGAAGGTAAGCTGTCCAAATGGCACGTTCAGCCAACGAAGATCATTATCGTCATTTAAAGTTGAAAATGCCCCGACCAACCCAATCGGATGAAAGTGATAAGGCCTCCCCCAACTCGGCAACCCCACCCTCTCCGCCACCTCACTCCACCACCCAAGCTGTTCGATCCGCTGTTTCTCAGCCACCCAGTTCAACTCCGGCGTTGACCCGCAGTGCCCCATCAGTTCATCCACCCCATCCCACTTCTCCCGGGTGTAAAACCACTCGCTTTCCTTGCGCAGGACCATCTGTGAAATTGCCTGCGCATGGGCCGGCAGTTGCAGCGCGGCTTGCAGTTCATCGCCGGTGATATGGCCGTCGCGGTTGCGGTCGATGATGTCGTAGAGGCGTTGTTTCATCGGGCCGGCGTTGTCGTTGTCGGCCAGGGGTTTGAAGCGTTGGCATTGGGCTTCGGTGAATTCGCCGATGACGCTGAAGAACGAGGCGGTGTTGTGGCGTGGGGTGCTGTAGTCGAACAGCACGTCGTAGCCTTCCCAGGCCCAGGGGCTGACGGTCGGGGTGACGCCAACCTCTTCGCAGACCCAGCCGTTGAGCAGGTTTTGCTCGGCGTCGTGCAGCAGGCCGTCGAGGCGGTACCAGCGCCGGTCGTTGCGGCCATCGCGGCCGGGCACGTGGAATTTTTTCTCGGCGGGCAAGCTGTCCAGCAGGCTTCGCGGGATCAGCAGGTCGGCGTCGCTGAGCGGGCTGGTTTCGCTCCAGATTCTGAGCAGCGGCCCGGTGACATCGTCGCGATGGGGCACGACGGCGGTGCCCTTGACCAGTTTCAGCCAGGTTTTTTCTTTGGCGGGCAAACGCTGGGCCCAGGCACGACTGGCTTCGAAGTACAGGTCGATGTCATCGCCACTGAAGACCTCAAGGTGCAGTCGCTGTTCCGGGCGTTCGACGTAGCCGTCCTGATAGTCGCCGATATGGCCGATCAGGGCGCCGGCCTTGATTGGCACCGGTTGCTCCAGCACAACGATTTGATCGACCGCTTGCGGCGCGGGCTCGCTTTCCAGCTCCGCGAAGTACAGGTACTGATTGACCCGTTCCAACTTGCGGAAATCGCCTTCACCACTGACCCTGAGCACGCTGCCGGTGGGTAATTCCAGCAGCACCTCGCTGGAAATATCCGGCTCGGCACGCACATTGACCCGCTCTCTCGAGGAGACGATGCGGTACTCGCCATCAGCCTCAGGGCGCAGCAGGCTGGCGGCGATGTAGCCCAGCAATGCGCCGTCGGCGTCGAGCAGCGCGCTTGGGCCGAGACGATTTTCCAGCTTGCGGTAATAGCCTTTTCCGCTGACCACCACCTCGGTGCCGCGCGGCAACAGCTCGATGACCTTGCCCTGATAGTCGGCGTTGCGCACGTTCAGACCAGTCTCTTCGGGGTGGCCGGGGCGTCCATCGTTGGCCGTCTGCTTGACGCGGCGGATCGGACTTTGCGGCCAGAACGGTGGCCGTGCGTGTGCGCGATTGTCCTGATACACCGCCCAGTCCTGCAGGTGCAAATACAAGCTGTAGAAGGTCAGGCTCGGCGGTACGTCCGGGCTGCCGGTGATGTGCGGCGCCTGCATGTGGTGGCGCACCAGCACGAAATTGCGCGAGAAAGGCACGTCGACGGTGATGCCCTCGACGAAATACCGGGTGGTCGGCGAGCGGCTGTCAACGCGGTAGGCCACCACTTCACCGTCCGCCAGACAATGCACGCTGGACTGATCCAGGGTGCCGGCGGTGCCGCCGTCGAAATGCACGCCGCCATGGAACATGCCATTGCGCCCGAGCGGGTAGTAGCCGGCGGCGGCCTTGGCCATGTGGGTCAGTTGCTGCAGCGGGTCACGGCTGTCCTTGAACGGGTGACTCCAGTTTTTCAGCGGGGTCAGCTTGGGCGTGTCGGGCAACTTGGGGTTGAGGCCGTTGTCCCGGATGGGCAGGATTCGCGGTTTTGGCCGATCGGTGGGCGCCCTCTTGGGCACATCGGGGAGGCCGAAAAAGAAAGAAAGCCAACTGGCCATGTTGAGTGTCACTCCTTGTTTTACGAAGAATCAGGCAGGGAATCCGTGGGGTTCAGGGCACGGATTTGTGCTTGTTCAAGGGCGCAAGGAGAACTTTTCCTACCCTCGTTCAAGCGCTGGAAGGCTTTCACGAAGGTGATAACTGATGGAATCAGATGATTCCCAGAAGCGTGTAGGATCGATCTGGAACCTGATGCTGCAATACGATGCCCGCCTCGAGAACATCGACAGCAGCAGCCTGGTGGGTGTCGAATATCTCTATTAGTCGACTAGGAAAGCTCCACCGCAGGCATGCGCAACGACTCCATGGACCCGACCAGCAAGGGCCTGCAATCCAAGGAAAAAGACAACTTCTCGGAAACCTCCTACCGCGGCGCGCTGACCTACATCGTCAACGACGAAGTTTCCACCTACGTAAGCATGGTCAAATCCGTGTCCCCACCCCAAGTCGGCGTGACACCCCAGACCGGCCGCCAATACGAAGTCGGCGTGAAATACTCGCCAATGGCCATGGACGCCCTGTTCTCCGCCGCCGTCTACGACCTGACCCAGGAAAACGTCACCATCGCCGTGGTCCTGCCCAGCGGCATCATCGAACAACAAACCGTCGGCGAATCCCGCGTCCGCGGCCTCGACCTCGACCTCGAAGCCAAGGCGCAAATCACCCAGGAACTCAGCCTGATCGGCGGCTACTCCTACATGGAATCCGAAGTCCTGCGCGGCACCCTGTACGACGGCAGCTCCCTCAAAGGCAACGAATTCACCACCGCACCCAAGCACTCGGCTTCGCTGTGGAGCTACTACGATGAGCCAGGCACTGATGTAAGTGTTGGCCTGGGGGCGCGGTATGTCGGGGCTTATTACATGAATGCGCAGAACACCAGCAAGAGTGATGGGACTACCCTGTTTGATGCTGCTTTCAACTACAAGATCGCCAAAGGGACGGACCTGGCGGTGAATGTGAGTAATTTGCTGGATGAACAGCATGTGGTGGGGTCGGGGACGGCGAACTACTACAACCCGGGACGGGAGATTACGGCGAAGGTTAGTTATAACTGGTAAGGATCGGTGACAGGCAGTGCCCGCTGATTGGCGGGCGCTGCGGGTTGGATCGCCTTGATGGAGTGCGGACAGGCTAAAGACTAGCTTTAGCCCTGGGACCAACGATGGCCCAAATGATCAGGCCGATCACCGGAAGCAACGCAATCAGTGCGACCCAGAGCACTTTCTTCAGGCCTTCAGCATTGCTTTTCACGACCTGAATGATCGCCCAGATATCTACGACAAAAATGGCGAAAGCGACAAGGTCGTACAGGAAAGAACCCATGGAAACACTCCGATCTGATGGACTGAAGCTGAGAATAGGCAAAATGCTCCGCTGAGCAAGGCGAAAGTTGCTGCAGGGGGGAAATTTCAGCGGCTTGAGTGAGTGCTGCGGTCCCGCTGACGAATCAAATACAACAATGGTCGAATCTGCTACATAGAGTCGCCGCATGAGCGTCCACCAAGCTTGCCAAAGTCATCCAGATAGGGATAGAACGCTTAAAAACCTCAACCCATCATGTCTCGCCGCCAGGTCTATTTATGCCGCTGAGCTTTCATAAAATGCATGCTAATGGCGACGATTTCGTTATCGTGGACTCGCGAAATTCACCCAATCCCATCACCAGCAATGTGGCTCGGCGAATGGGAGATCGGAACCGAGGCGTCGGCTTCAATCAACTCGCGGTGTTGCTCGACTGCGATGATGCAGATGCGCGGTTGATGTTCTGGAATGCCGATGGCTCAACGCTCGACGCTTGCGGCAGCGCAACGCGGGGGGCCGCGCATATGCTGATGCGCGAATCCAATAAGACTTCGTTAGTGCTGCGAACCAACCGTGGCCTCCTGACTTGCGAACGTACTTCAACCGGTGCCATTTCCGTCAACATGGGAAAGCCGCTTTTCAGCTGGTCGGATATTCCTCTGGCTTTGGAAGTGGATACTTCAGTGTTACCACTTGCCGGTGACCCAACTGCGTGCAGCATGGGAAATCCGCACTGCACCTATTTTGTCGATGACCTCACCGCTATTGAAATAGCGACGATTGGACCAGCCATTGAAACCAACCCCTTGTTTCCTCTCAGGACGAACGTGCATTTCGTCCAGGTCATTGACCGACAGCACATCCGGTTGCGTATTTGGGAGCGCGGAGGTGGTATTCCACTGGGTTCAGGCTCCTGTTCTTGCGGCGCCGCGGTTAACGGAATGCGTCGAGGCTTGTTAGACAATTGTGTTGAGGTTGAATGCGACGGCGGAGCTGTAACGGTCCAATGGGATGGCGTGGGCACCGTCTTTCTCACCGGACCGGTGGAAAAGACCTTTTCAGGAAGAATCACGGATAGTCTGTTTAAAGCCTGAGTGTGTATGGCTCAAAACATCAGGACTTACTTGGTTTGTGCGGCCACCCACGCCTTTTCACGAGCTGCTAGCCGTTCGAGGCGTACAGATGACCGGTCTCGTTGGGGTGCCCATCCGCCACTACCCTGCTACCCAAACCATCCACTCAGCAACACTGCGCCCAACGCGACCAACGCAGTATTGAGGCAGACCAGCATGAAGCCAAATCTCACCAGTTCGCCCTCCTCACTGGCCTGGGTTTTCGCCAGTCCCAGGATTAGCATGACAATCGACAGCGAGCCCAGCGCTGCATGCCCTGCCGCGCTGTTCTGGACGGCAGCCAACAATAGGCGAGAGGATTCGGGCAGCATCGCGATGGCCGGCATGAAGATCGCGTTGCCGCCGACATTCGACCCGGTCATGTAGCCTGAGAGCCCGCCAAACAGGGCCACCAGCGACGTCGCGGCGGTGGGCGACAGGCCTGTCAGCAGTTGCATCAAGCCCGCGAGGAAGCCGGCCTTCACCATCATCTGCGACATCGCGAGAAAGAAGAAAATGGTCAACAGTGGCCGCTTCGCCCGCGCCAGCAGCGCAGCAGGGATGCTGACCTCGAGTGCTGTCTGGCGTTGGGCGTTGCGCGTGTGAAATCCTAGCCCGATCAGCACCAGAACCAGTGCCAGGCCGGGTGAGGCGAGTGGCTTCCAGGTGACCTGGGCACCCTGGACAACCCAGAGATCCTGCCAGGAGGTGATCGTCCACACCATCTTCAACGCGACAATGCAGACAATCAGCAGCAGATACGGCCATGCCTGACGCGGCCATTGCACCGCACCGCGCTCGCTATCGTTGCGGCGCAGGCGCCACAGCCCGGCAGAGAGTACCGCGGCTGCCGTCACCAGGCCCGCGGCAACGCCGGCCACTTCCGGCCCCAGCCACCGACTGGCACTGTAAAGCACGCCCACAAACAGCAGCCAGAAAGCGCCCAACACCCTCCACTCCCGCGCGTCACGAGCGCCTGCAAGATAGAGCGCGATTGCACTGAGGGCGAAAAAAACCGGTGCACTGGTCAGTGCCGAGGTCGATGCCAGCGCGGGGGCGTCCAGGTGAACCAACGAAGCACCAATGACCGTTGCCAGGCCCAGCGTTCCCCAGGGCATGATTGCCATGCCGGTCAGTGCGATGCGTAGCGCGACCCGCCGTTCGAAGAGACTGAGCAACAGCGGCACAGTCGCGATCAACGACACGCCGAACCCGGTCATCGCCTCAAGCAACGGTGCCAGTCCAAGGACGATAAACACCACTTGATCGCCGCGTCCAAGCCCCAGTGACCGCACCCATTGGCTAAGCGCCAGGTTGACGCCCATGCGCTCAATAAAAATCACGAAGAGCAGACCTGGAACGATCACGAACGCCGTACTTGCGAACAGCACCGCCGTATCTTGCGCAGCGGCCACCATACTGCCCAGGCGCCACGCGTCGGCAGCGCCGGCGAACCAGAGCACCATGACCAATAGAGTGCCGGCAAGGGCGGCGTGAACGGGTGGCCGGCGCAGCACGACGAGCATGGCGGTCACCAACAGGACCGGGGAAAGATGGAACAGTGCGAGCATGCCAATAATATCCTGAGTGTGTTCTCGTCCAAGGCTGCGTATGCAGACTGCTGGCAAAATAATATTTCGCTTGGCCAGATAAAGGGCCGCAGTTTTCTGATAGTTTTCGAGAAAATTTCTCACGGATCGACCATGGCAAAAACCGACGCTGCACCTCAATCACTGGACAAATTCGACCGTGCCATCCTCGACCTCGTCCAGCGCGACAACACCATGCCGCTGCGCCTTATGGCCGAACAGGTCAATCTTTCCACGGCCGCCGTTCAGCGCCGTATCAAGCGAATGGAAGAAGTGGGAGTCATCACTGGCAACGTCGCCATCGTCGATCCCACCACTGTCGGACGGCCGATTACGATCATTGTCGAAGTGATGGCCGAGCGCACCAGCATCGAGGCGCTGGAGGCGATGAAGGCACACTTCGCGGTGCCCGAAGTTCAGCAGTGCTACTACGTCACCGGTGAAGTGGATTTCGTCCTGGTGTTAACCGTTGCCAGCATGCAGGAATACCAGGCGCTGGCGCGGAGATTGTTTGCCGAAAACGCCAACGTGACCTGGTTCAAGACCATCGTGGCGTTGGACAGGGTGAAGGTTGGGCTTGGTGTGCCGAGTGTGTCGGGGTAAGGGTTCATTCGAGAGCGCGTTGCGGATTGAACCGCTTGGAATTAGCCAAGACGGTCGTCTTGATAACCGAAGGGGAGGTATTTTTTAGTGGTTAATTTTGGACGCTCCCACGTCTCACGATCGTTTCAATTCTCAGGTCGAATGTAGTACTCGCAGGCGCAGAATCAGACCACCACATCAAGAGGGCTCCTTTTATACGGAGCAAACCCTGCCCGGGCCTCCAATTATTGCTCGCCGGCACCATCAGGCACCGCCATCAACAGCGGCAACATGTTAGACGAACGTAGTTTTGCGCCAATATTTAAAACTCGCTTATCTAGTAGTAAGGCTCCCCGCACATGCAAAACATGACCGTTAACATGCGACCTATAAGAACTATACTCTGAGATAATCGAGTGAGGGATCAAGTAAGCCTCAATAATCTCGTACACCTCATTGAAGATCACCACTATAAGCTCATCAAAATCTCGCTTTTCGAGATTACGTATAACACCTAACTGCCTTGAGCGGTTGTTCTCCGTTACTCGACGCGCCTTAATTTGGATCTTCTTACCGTCGCTGGACTCCGCGTCGTGGCCCGCGGCTGAATTTCCAGCAAGAGTTAGGTTTAACGCATACGAAACTAACCATTCGGCGTAATCACCAACAGGATTATTCTTTGTTCTTAGTACGCCGCGACTCTTTAGCTCATCAATCGCGCTAGCGTGAAGTTTTAGAAGCTCAGATATTGATAGACGGGAAAGATTCATACTCTCAAATCCTAGGCTTCAGATGAATAAGCTGAAGAGATCAATACCAAATTTAGCGAACTCAGTGACTTATAAAATATAAGCCACTATAGAAAATATCTGCCATCCCGATAAAACGCCTTAGCGCCCCCAATATTTATTCTATTACCTGCTTTCAGGTTGTGATTCGAATTCTTCACTGCCCACTGAATATGAACTGGCCGATCGGAGTTACTCGTCGGACCTGTAAGATTCAAATTGAGATGCAGTGCATATATTCTTCTTGCTTCGACGACAACGCTTTCACACATCCCATTAGCTCCCTCGGCAGCCACTACCGCCAACTCACAGAGACGCCCTGCCCTGCTTTCAGAAATAACAAGATTTGCCCCGAACTCCTCAATCAGCCTGTATAGCGCACGGCACTGTTTACACTGGCAGGCGTAGATTTTTTGTTTAAGGTCATTCATCTTCTGTGCTCCCATACAATGCGATGGCACAATTCGCTCAAAACGCAAGTAATTCAACCGCCCAATCCGACTCTCAATTAACCAAATCCCCCCTACCCATCCCCCCGCAACAACTCCTCCACCTCCCCCTCAACCCCCATCACCCTAAACGCACTCACCCGCGCCCTCCCCGTATTCCCCACCGGCACCCAAACCCTCGAAAATACCAACGCCGCCAAAATCCGCGGCACCTGCCCCGCCACCTCCCGCCAATCCCTATCCAACCACCCCACCCGCAACATCCACCAATGCGCCTTCGCATGCGCCAAAGGCATCCGCTGAGTCAACACATGCGCCCGCTCCAGCCAGCGATACGCAACCGGAATGTCACCCAGCTCCATGGCAGCCCGGGCCTCGGCGAACGCTTGATCAATGGCCTGTTGCAGGCGTGTGTTCATATTCACCTCAAGACGTGGTTATCGTGGCGTGCTCATTTCACTGCGGATCAGGTCGTACAGCGGTTGGGCGCCGAAGTTGGTGAGGGGCTTGCCGTTGACGAAGAAGCTTGGGGTGCGGCTGACGCCGAGGGTTTTCGCGTCGGCGGCGTCGCGGGCGATGGTCGCGGTGATGTCCGCGGACATGAGGATTTCCCGGGCCTTGGCTTCGTCGAGGCCGGCCTGGATGGCGGCGGTCCAGGCGGCGGTGGCGTTGGCGTCGTCGTGCCATTGCGGCTGGGATTCGAGGACGGCTTCCAGGACTTGCGGGTAGACGCCTTGTTTGCGGGCGGTTTCCAGCAGGCGGATGGCTTGTTCGGAGCCGACGTGCAGGGGCACGTAGCGCAGCACCAGGCGGATGTCGTCTGGGTGTTTGGCCATCATTTGTTTGACGATGGGGTAGAAGGCGCGGCAGCTTTCGCAGGATGGGTCGAAGAATTCGACCACGGTCACCGAGGCTTTGGCCGGGCCGAAGCTTGGCGCGTTGAAGCGCACCAAGGCGCTGCTGTCCTGCACCGGCGCGGTGACTTGCACAGGAGTGGTGGCGCGGTTGTAGTAGAACGCAGCGGCGCTGAAGCCGAGCACCGCGACGGCGGTGATGGCGATGACCAGGGTACGACGACTCATGGGGTGACTCTCCGGCGGACGGTTTCGAGAAGGATGATCAACAGGCTGAAAACGCCCAGTGACAGCAACGGCAATGGCAGGCCGCTGAGGATGGTCATGTCGGCGCCCGCGCAGGACGGGCCGGCGCCGCAGGGTTGCAGGCTTTCGGTGATAAAGCCGAAATACAGCAGGTTGTGGAAGAACGCGAGCAGCCAGCCGGCGCCGGCCAGGGGCAGGCCGTAGCGCCAGACGCTGGTGTCGGAGACCCAGCAGGCGACGCCCAGCACCACCACCAACGGGAACATGAATGCCCGCTGGAACCAGCACAGAACACAGGGCGCCTGGCCCATGACTTCGCCAACGAACAACACAATCAGGCTGGACACCAGGGCCAGCAGCCAGGCAATCAGCAGCAGCGACCAGCCCTTGGGGAGAGGCTGTGAAGAGGACGGGGGCATCCGGTGAAATCCTTTTTCGAGAGGTAGGCGGACGCCATTCAACAGCCTGAAGCCACTACAGGGTCAAGGGGTGTTCGCGGTTTTTTGCGCCCACAGGCGGATCTGCTCCAGCGAAGCCGTGGCCCCGCCGCAGACCACCACCAACACATTGCTGAAGGACTTGAGCGCCGCGCCCTCATAGACCACCGCCAATGCCGCGCCGCAAGCCGGTTCCACCAGGATCCGGTGATCGAACAGGAAGCGCTCGCAAGCCTCCAGCGCCTGCTGATCGGTCACCAGTTCGCTGTGAATGCTATGGCTGCCGAGGTAGTTCACCGCCTGATCGCACACGCGCTTGGCGCCCAGGGAAGTGGCGATCGAGGTGATTTGTTCCAGCTGCACCGGTTTACCGGCCAGGGTCGCCGCGTGGAACGACGCCGCGCCGTTGGTTTCCACGGCGATCACCGGTACGTCGTGCCAGCCATTGCGCTGCAAGCCCTCAATCACGCCACAAAGCAAACCACCGCCGCCGACCGACAGCACCACCGCATCGGGTTTTTGCCCAGTCGCGGCGACTTCATCGATCAGGCTGGCGTGGCCGGTCCACAGCAGCGGGTCGTCGAACGGGTGGATGAAGGCGTCGTTGCCCTTGATCAGCCCTTGCGCCAGTTGGTTGGCTTCCTGCCAGGAACTGCCGTGGACGATCACTTCGGCGCCTTCCAGCGCCAGCAGTTCCTTGGCCCGCTCGGTGGTGGTTTCCGGGACCACTACGACCACCGGCACCCCCATCTTGCGCCCGGCATAGGCCACCGCCAGCCCGGCGTTGCCGCCCGACGACGAGATGAAACGCTGGGCGCCGTTGGCTCGATGGATTTCGCAGGCGTGGCCGACGCCGCGCAGTTTGAATGAGCCGCAGGGTTGCAACGCGTCGAGCTTGAGGTCGACCGTGCAATCGGCGGCGATGCTCAGGGGGCGGGATTCGATCAGCGGGGTGTTGATGTGCAGGGGCATGAGGGTCAAGTCCTGAAAAAAGATTCAGCGTTGCGCCGCGTTATCGCCGCGCAACTGCTCGAGGTAGTTGTAGATGGTGAAGCGGGTTACCCCCAGGGCCGTGGCGGCTTTTTCCACGCCGCCCTTGACGATGAACAGGCCGCGCTCCTGCATCACTCGCACGGCTTCGACCTTGGCTTTTTTGTTCATCTTGCCCAGGCCGAGGGTGGCGAGGGAGTCCTGGATGATCTGCGCCATCAGCACTTCCATATCCCCCGGTTCGGCCGCCGGTTCGCCGGCGGGCTGGAGCATCGGTTGCAGTTGTTCGAGGAAGGCCTGGGCGACGCTCAGGCCGGTGAGGTCGGCGTTGATGCAGAGGCTGGCGAAGGGGGTTCCGTTGCGATCGCGAAAGACTACGGTGGCACTGCGCAGGTGGCGGCCGTTGACCAGGGTCGGGTAGTCGGGGATGACCACGGGGTCGCAGCCGTCGCTGGCGGCCGTGGCCGCGGTGACGGCGGCAAAGCCTTTGTCCTGCTCCGGGCCGCCGAGGATCGGGCTGCCGACCTTGCGCCCGGAAATATGCCCGTTGGCAATCGCCAGTACTGACTGCTGCGGGCGCTCGAGGTCGTGCAGGAGGATTTCGGTATTGCGCCCGATCACACTGGACAGGGCGCTGATGGCGGCGCGCAGCACCTGCAGGGTGGTGTGGCGTTCGTGGGTGGTATCAAGCAGCATGGAAGCGCGACCAATAATTCAACATTATGTTGAAATATAGTCTCGCCGTTGATTTCCTGCAAGCGCGGCCTGGCCCCAATTCCCCCCCGAATCCCCCCCAATACCCGGCTTATGGCCATTACTGATTGGATCCACTTGGCGGATCCGGGAGGCCCGTGGCTGAGGGCTCTGTAGCGCGGCAGAACAGGCCTAAAACCACGCTGGCACGGACTTTGCCCCATGCCCAAGCGAAGGGCAAAGTGCCATCGACCCGGTGACTCTATGCGGGGCTCTCTCCTTTGCGGGAGCGAGCCTGCTCGCGAAGAACGTTAAGGATTACGCGGACATTCTGAATGAACGCGGTGTCCTGAGGTTTTTCGCGAGCAGGCTCGCTCCCACAGAAGAAAGCCACCCACAGAACAACATCACCCTCGACACGAAGTATGCCCGGTACACACCCACCGCATGCAGTGAGGCGAACCGGATGAAAATCAAACCCACCCCAGCGTCGCCCTTTATGGAGCGTTCGCGCCTTGCGTCAGCCTTGTTGCTCGCGCTGTGTCTGGTAGACGCCAGCGCATCGCCGATGGACGACGAGAGCCAGCCCTCTCCCACCGACCCGTCCTACTACCGGCCGCAGCCCGCCGACCCGGCCGCCGCGCTGCTGGAAATCAGGGGCATGCCCGAGGCCAACCACGGCTCGCTGTCCCTGCCCAATGGCGGCCAGGGCGACCGCAACACGCCGCGCACCGACAACGTGTTGCCGCCGGCGCTGCAGACCTCGTTCAACTTCCCCACCAACGGCAAGCCCAGCCCGTTGTTCGGCGCCGAGCCGTTCACCCAGCAGATTCTGTTGTTCGAGGAGTTCGGTCCGGAAAAACTCGACCCGCTAACCCCGCCGGCAACCATGACCTTCCCGGTGCCGACCGTCGGGCCAATGCCCGGCCAGGACCCCAACAGCATCGCCCGCAGCGGGCCAGCGGGCACGGCGCTGGAAGCCTTCCTGCGCCAACCGGGGTTGACCCCCTACCCCACCCAATACTCCAACGTGCTGGACCGCAACCCGTGGAAGGCGCAAATCGAAGCCTTCCTCAACCGCGCCCCGGTCGGCTCGCCTGCCGAAGGCCGGCCCGGTGGCAAGGGCTGGTCGCACCAGCGCTGGAACGAGTTCTACCCGCAGGCCGCGTTCAAGACCGTGCAAGCCGGTGCGCGGCAGAACCTCGGCCTGCGCGACAACAAACAAATGCACGGCTACGCCAAGGGTGAGTTCGGCCCGGGCGGGCTCTACTACCAGACTTCGGACATCCCCACCACCAAGGGCACGACCAAGGGTATCGACATCCGTATCCATCCGAAGATGCCGATCCAGAACCACAACTCGGTGTGGACCTTCGACGGCACCCTGCCGCCGAAACTGTTGATGGTGCGCTACGGCCAGCCGCTGCTGATGCGGCACTACAACGCCCTGCCGATCGACCCGGCCGCCAACAACGGTTTCGGCCTGCACACCATTTCCACCCACGAACACAACGGCCACAACCCGGCCGAAAGTGACGGCTATGCCAACGCCTTCTTCTTCCCCGGCCAGTACTACGACTACCGCTGGCCGGTGCAGCTGGCCGGCTACGACACCATCAACACCAAGGCCGAAGACCCGCGCGCGGCGTTCCCCTGCTCGCCCGGCGAGACCCTGTGGGTCAACGACATGGCGCCGTCGAAGAAGACCTGCGAAAACGGCAGCATCAAGATCCGTGGCGACTGGCGCGAAACCATGAGCACCCACTGGTTCCACGACCACATGCTCGATTTCACCGCGCAAAACGTCTACAAGGGCAACGCGGTGATGATGAACTACTACAGCGCCATCGATCGCGGCAACGAGACCTTCGAAGACGGCGTCAACCTGCGTTTTCCCAGCGGCAGCGCCATGCCTTGGGGCAACCGCGACTACGACGTCAACCTGGTGCTGGGCGACAAGGCCTGGGACGCCAACGGCCAATTGTGGTTCAACCCGTTCAACACCGACGGCTTCCTCGGCGACCAGATGCTGGTCAACTGGCAGTACCAGCCGTTCCTCAACGTGCGCGCACGCAGCTACCGTTTCCGCATCCTCAACGGCTCCGTTTCGCGCTACTTCAAGCTGGCGGTGGTCCGCGAAATCAAGGGCACCAGCGGTGAATTCCAGGGCCCGTCAGGCTCCGGTGTGTCCTATGCGCGGGTGCCGTTCCACATGATCGGCAACGACGGCAACATCATGGAGCACGCGGTGCCGTTCGACGGCACCCTGGACCTGGATGGCGACGGCGACCTGAAGAACAACAACGCGATCCTGCCGACCCAGGCCATCGCCGAACGCTACGACATCATCATCAATTTCGCCAAACACGGGATCAAGACCGGCGACAAGCTGTACTTCGTCAACGTGATGGAGCACAAGACCGGCAAGGGTCCGGAGAAAGACGCGGTGCCCCTGGGTGACGTGCTGTCCGGCAAGTACAAGGCCGAACTCAAGGACAGCAGCAAGGGCCCGAAATGGGACAAGGGTGACCCGGTGGTGGGCAAGTTCATGCAATTGATCGTCAATGCCTACTCCGGCCAGGACCAGAGCATGGACCCGGTCGCCTACGAGCCGGCCAAACCCGGCAAGCCCGAAGGCAAGAAAATGATCCCGCTGACCATCAACCGCGACGATGCCGCCGACAAGGCCAAGCTCGAACTGGCGCGCCATCGCAGCTTCACCTTCGGCCGCTCCGACGGCACCGACCTGGCGCCCTGGACCATCAAGACCGACGACGGTTTCGGCTACAGCATGGACCCACGCCAGCTGACCGCCGCCGCCACCCTGTCCACCGGTCCGACCGACGCCGGCTTCAGCGGCGACGGCACCCTGGAAGTGTGGAAGATCAAGAACGGCGGCAACGGCTGGAGCCATCCGGTGCACGTGCACTTCGAGGAAGGGGTGATTCTCGACCGTGACGGCAAGGCGCCGCCGGACTGGGAAAAATGGGCGCGCAAGGACGTGTTCCGCATCGGCCCGGAAGTCGACAGCTCGGTTGAAGTGACCATGGCCATTCGTTTCCGCGAGTTTGCCGGGACCTACATGGAGCACTGCCACAACACCCAGCACGAAGACTCGTCGATGTTGCTGCGCTGGGACATCGAGCACCCTGGCCAGTTCGAGCTGATGCCCACCCCGCTGCCGAGCTGGGATGGCGTCGAATACGTCGCCACAGCTGCACTGCCAACCTTCCGCAGCGGCGGCAAGGGCAGCGGCAACCCGGACGATGAAGAAGAAGGCGAAGGGGGCGACGACGGCAGCGAGAACAAAAAACCGATTGCCGGCGCCGACAGTGCGAGCACCACGGCGGGCGTGGCGGTGACCCTCAACGTCCTGGCCAACGATAGCGATCCGGACAACAACCTGCCGCTGTCGGTGGTCGGTTTGAGTCAACCGGACTCCGGCACGGGCGTCGCCACCACCAACGGCACGACCATCACCTACACCCCGCCGGCCACGGTGACCGAGGGCTTCACCGCGGTGTTCACCTATGACCTTCGCGACGCCAAGGGCGGGATATCGGCGACACTAGGTACGGTGACCGTCAACGTGCCGGCAGCGGCCACCAGCAACGAGGACCTGCAGGTGACCAGCGCCACCGTGACCGCGCGCAGCAATAGTCGCTACACCTGGGATTTGGCCGGCACCACGTCCAAGACCAATTCGGTGTTGACGGTGACCGCCGCGACCACCGGCGGACCGGTCAGCCTCGGCACCGCGACGCTGTCGTCAGCCCCCACCGGCGCACGCTGGCGGGTCTCGATCACCACCACCGGCAATGCCCCGGCGGCGGGTGCGAGCGTGACGATCAAGTCGTCTTCCGGCAAGACCATCACCGCCCCGGTCTCGGTGCGCTGATCGCGACTCCCCTTGCACCTCGGTCGGGGTGCAAGGCTTTTTCAGTACCTGCACAGGACGCACATCATGAGAACCGCACCGACCACGCTGATCCGCCTGCTGCTGTTGCTCCTGCTCGGCTTCGCACGCTGGGTCAGTGCCGCCGAAGACGGCGACCCGGGCACGCCCTGGGGCAAGGATTACTTCCCCAACACCGCGCTGATCAATCAGGACGGCCAGACCCTGCACTTCTTCGATGACATGATCAAAGACAAGGTGGTGGCGATCAATTTCATCTTCACCTCCTGCACCGACTCCTGTCCGCTGGAAACTGCGCGCCTGCTGCAGGTACAGAAAATCCTCGGCGACCGGGTCGGCAAGGACGTGTTCCTCTACTCCATCAGCATCGACCCGGAAACCGACACCCCGCAAGTACTGAAAAAATACGCCGAGAAATTCCGCATCGGCCCGGGCTGGCAGTTCCTCACCGGCAACAAGGAAGACATCACCGCCCTGCGCAAAAACCTCGGGCTGTTCATCGACGGCATCGACAACGGCCGCAACAAGGACCACAACCTGAGTCTGATCATCGGCAACCAGAGCACCGGGCGCTGGATGAAATCCTCACCGATGGAGAACCCCTACATCCTCGCCGACCGCCTGAGCAAGACCCTGCAGAACTGGAAGCAACCAAGCACCAACACCCAGGATTACGCCAGCGCGCCGACCCTGCGTCCACCGAGTGCCGGTGAGCAGATCTACCGCACCCGCTGCTCGTCCTGCCACACCCTGGGCGACACCGCCAACGCCGGCCTGCGCGGCATCGGCCCGGACCTGATCGGCGTCACCCGCCAGCGCGACCCGCAATGGCTCAAGCGCTGGATCCGCGAACCGGACCAGATGCTCAACGAAAAAGACCCGCTGGCCATGCAGCTGTATGCGCAATACAACAACCTGGCGATGCCCAACCTGCGCCTCGGCGACATCGAGATCAACGCCCTGCTGACCTTCCTCGCCGAAGAAACCGAACGCGTGCAGCCGGAGCCGCCGGTGGCGGTGGAGAACCACGAGGAGCACATGCAACACGCTGGGCACCAGATGGCGCCGAAGGAGGGTTAGAATCTACAGAGAGTGGTCGATCACAAGATCGGCGGTTACAGTGCCCTCTGTGGGAGCGAGCCTGCTCGCGATGAGGCCGGCACATTCAACATCTCTGCCAACAGACCCACCGCTATCGCTAGCAGGCTAGCTCCCACAGGGTTTTGTGGTCGATCACAGCATCGGCGGTTACAGTGCCTTATGTGGGAGACGCCCGGGCGGCGTTCCGCTGCTGGCGCTGAGGTCGGCACATACGACGAATCTGTTGACTGCCCACCCCGGCGCCCCACCACCCATTTTCGATAGGCCCCCTCAATGCCCCCTGGCAAACGCGAACTGGCACGAATCGAACGCCGGTTGATCAGCACCCTCACCGACGCCTGCGAAACCGCCAAGGGTGAAATCCACGGTTTTGCCTGGCTCACCCACACCGCCGACCTCAACGCCCTGACTGACACCCTGCGAATCACCTGGGTGTTCGACACCCTGGCCGACCGCCAAGCCGCCGAGGCCAACGCCAAGGCGCGCATTGTCGAACTCACCGCCATCGCCTTGCGCGAGGCCGACCTCGAGCTGTCGCTGTCCGCACGCAACCTGCGCCTGGACTCCGAAGAAGAATGCCAACGCAGCCACGCCGGCGACTGGCGCAAGCGCCTGGCCAGGGCCAACTGAGCATGGCCAAGGAAATCGAAAACCCCTGCATCGCGGTGTGCCAGATCAGCGGTGACCTGTGCATCAGTTGCGGGCGCAGCAAGGCCGACATCCGCCAGTGGAAACGCATGAAGCGCCCGGAAAAAATGGCCGCCGTGGCACGCGCGACCCAGCGCTTGAAAGCACTGAATAAAGCTCGTCGATAATCATCGCTGCTCACAGGATCTGTGTTCACCGCAAAACCTGTGGGCCAGCCTGTCGAATCGTCGCACCGTGGCGATGGCGGCGATCCTGACACACCGAGGTCTCATTATCGCTGGCAGGCCAGCTCCCACAGAAAATGCAGTGGATGCAGATCCTGTCAGCCGCTATAGATAAACAGCGTCAGCATCAGCAAACCGCAGAACAGCCCCAAACCTTGGCTGCGCGTGATCGCAACGCAGCTCGGAGCAAACTTCCGGCCTCCCCCTGTAAGCCGCGAGCGCCAATCACGTCAGATCAGTTACCGACAAATCCCGCAAAACATCCGTTAGATGGCAGACTCTCCTGCATTCACGTCTAACGGAGACCACCATGCTCGGAGCATTCGAACGCCGACTCGACCCCTTCCCGCCCGACGAGGCGCCGCCACCGCCGATGGGGATGGTGCGCTTCCTGTGGGCCTGCACCCGTGGCGCTCGCGGTTACATCCTGGCGCTGGCGCTGCTGAGTGCTGCGGTCTCCATCTATGAGGCCTGGCTGTTCGCCTTTCTTGGCCAGGTGGTCGACCTGCTCGCGGGCTGGCAGACCGGTAGCGCGGCGCCGGGTGAAGAAAGTCGGGTGTTGTGGGGGATCGGCATCGTGCTGGTGACCAGCATTGGCCTGGTGGCCCTGCGGACCATGGTTCAGCACCAGGTGCTGGCGATCAATCTGCCGCTGCGCCTGCGCTGGGATTTTCACCGGCTGATGCTGCGTCAGAGCCTGTCGTTCTTTTCCGATGAGTTCTCCGGAAGGGTCACCACCAAAGTCATGCAGACCGCGCTGGCGGTGCGCGAGGTGTTGTTCACCCTGATCGAAATCCTGCCGGGGATCGGCGTCTACTTCATCGCGATCATCGCCCTCGCCGGCGGCTTCGCCCTGAAGCTGATGCTGCCCTTTATTATCTGGCTCGCGCTGTTCGGCCTGGCGATGCTGTACTTCGTGCCGCGCCTGGGCAAGGTCGGCCAGGAACAGGCCCACGCGCGCTCGTCGATGACCGGCCGGGTTTCCGATGCCTACACCAACATCACCACGGTCAAACTGTTCTCCCACTCCAAGCGCGAGGCGCATTTTGCCCGTGCGGCGATGGAGGATTTCAAGGTCACCGGCTTTCGTCAGATGCGCCTGGTCAGCCAGTTCGAGATCGTCAACCAGGCACTGGTGGTCGGCCTGATCATGGGCGCTGGCGGTTACGCGTTGTGGCTGTGGCATCAGGGCCAGGTCGGCACCGGCGCGGTGGCGGCGATCACCGCCATGGCCTTGCGTATCAACGGCATGTCGCACTGGATCATGTGGCAGATGACCTCGCTGTTCGAAAGTTTCGGCACGGTGCAGGACGGCATGGCGACCCTGACCCTGGGCCCAAAAGTGCAGGACACGCCGAATGCCGGCACCTTGGTGCCGATTGGCGGCGCGGTGAGTTTCGACAACGTCAGCTTCAACTACAACGGTGAACGCCAGGTGCTCGATGGCCTCAGCCTGGACATCCGTCCCGGGGAAAAAATCGGCCTGGTGGGCCGTTCCGGCGCCGGCAAATCGACCCTGATCAACCTGCTGCTGCGCTTCTACGATGTCGATGCCGGGGAGATTCGCATCGATGGGCAGAACGTTGCCAAAGTGACCCAGGACAGCCTGCGCAGTGCGATCGGCATGGTCACCCAGGACACCTCGCTGCTGCACCGCTCGATCCGCGACAACATCGCCTACGGTCGCCCGGATGCCACCGACGAGCAGATCCAGCGCGCCGCCGCCAACGCCCAGGCCGACGGTTTCATCAGCCAGCTCAGCGACCGCCAGGGCCACAGCGGTTACGACACCCTGGTGGGCGAGCGCGGGATCAAGCTATCCGGCGGCCAGCGCCAGCGCATTGCGATCGCCCGGGTGATGCTGAAAAACGCACCGATCCTGCTGCTCGACGAAGCCACCAGCGCCCTCGACTCGGAAGTCGAAGTGGCGATCCAGGAAAGCCTCGACGAGATGATGCAGGGCAAGACCGTGATCGCCATCGCCCACCGGCTTTCGACCATCGCCGCCATGGATCGGCTGATCGTCATGGATAACGGGCAGATCATCGAGCAAGGCACCCACGCCGAGTTGCTGGCGAAAAACGGCACCTATGCGCGGCTGTGGCAGCACCAGAGTGGCGGGTTTCTGGGGGAGGATCAGGGGGTGGTTGAGGAAGTGGAGTAAGGCGGTAGATCAGATCCACCGCCTTCGCTGGCAAGCCAGCTCCTACAGGGTTGGATGCAAATCTTGTGATCGGGCACAGACCCTGTAGGAGCTAGCTTGCTAGCGATGACGTTGATGCGGTGTGGCTGATGGACTCATCGCGAGCAGGCTCGCTCCCACAGGGTTTTACGGTGGATGCAAATCTTGTGAACGGCCACAGACCCTGTAGGAGCTGGCTTGCTAGCGATGAAGTTGATGCGGTGTGGCTGATGGACTCATCGCGAGCAGGCTCGCTCCCACAGGGTTTTACGGTGGATGCAAATCTTGTGAACGGCCACAGAACCTGTAGGAGCTAGCTTGCTAGCGATGACGTTGATGCGGTGTGGCTGATGGACTCATCGCGGGCAAGCCCGCTCCCACAAAGGAGGCAAACCCGACAGGTGCTGCAGCGAATTACCAGTCGTAAGTCATTTCCACCGAGGCCACGCGCTCCTGGCCGTAGTAGCAACCGAACGAATAGTTGCAGTCGGAGACGTACTCGCGGTCGAAGACGTTCTGCACGTTGAGGCTGGTACGCAGGCCACGCAGCCCACTGTCGAGCTTGCCCAGGTCATAGCTGACGGTGGTGTCATAGACCACGAAGGACAGCACGTCGAAGGAGTTGGCCGAGTCGCCTGGCTTGCGTCCGGTGTAGCGGGCGCCGGCGCCGAAGGTCAGGCCATCGATGGTCGCCTGGGTGAAGTGGTAGTCGACCCACAACGACGCCGACACCGGGGCGATGGCTTCGCTGCGGTTGCCCTGGTCGCCGTAGGTGCTCTTGGTGTAGATCGAGTCGATGTAGGTGGCCGCCGCCAAAACGTCGATGTTATCCAGACTGGACTTGGCTTCCAGCTCGATGCCGCGCGAGCGCACCTCGCCATTTTGCGCCGAGTACTGCGGGTACTCGGTGTCGCCGGTCAGCACGTTTTTCTGCTTGATCTGAAACACCGAAGCGGTGATCAGGGTCTTGTCGAACGGCTGGTACTTGATCCCCACTTCGTACTGCTCGCCTTCGGTCGGATCGAAGGCCTTGCCCCCGCGCTCGGGCGCTGCGGTGCCGAGGGTCGGCAGGAAGGATTCGGAGTAGCTGACATAAGGCGCCAGGCCGAAGTCGGTGACGTAGGTCAGGCCCACGCGACCGGTGAACTGGTTGTCCCGCTGCGAGCTGACGGTATGGGCCAGCAGGTCCTTGTTGTCGATCTCGGCCCAGTCTTGGCGGCCGCCGATGGTGAGGATCCACTGGTCGAGCCGGATCTGGTCTTGCAGGTAAACGCCGGTCTGGCGAATGGTGTTGTCCCACTTGGTATCGAGCACCGGGGTCACGCTGGAGGTGTCGTAGTTGTTCTTGCCATACAGGTCGATCGGCAACACGTTATAGGCGTTGTAGCCGTCGTACTTGCGGCTGAAATGCCGATAGTCGACGCCGGCCAGGGTGGTGTGCTGCAGGGCACCGGTGTTGAAGGTGTATTCGAGGTTGTTATCCACGGTGTAGGCGATGTTGTGCTGGCGCCAGTCAAGCTTGACCCGATTGGCCCGGGTTTGATCGACCACCCCGGCATCGTCACTGACGAAGCTGCGCAGGTAGAAGCCCTTGTACTGGTCGCGCACGTCGGTGTAGCGCGCGGTGGAGCGGTAGCTCAGGTCCTCGCTGAAGTCGTGGCGAAAGTCATAACCGAGAATGTACTGATCGCGTTTGTAATCGTTGTAGCGCGAGTCACCGGTGAAAAAGTCGCGCTTGATGTGCTCGCCGGTCGGGCCGCGATCCAGCGAGCCGACCCGTGGCAGCGCCTGGTAATCGGCCAGGCCATCGTCGCGCTGGAGCTGCGCCAGCAGGGTCAGGGAGGTGCTGTCGTTGGCGGTCCAGGTCAGGCTCGGCGCCAGCAGCGTGCGTTCGGTGTTGGTGTGGGCGACCTGCTCATTGCCTTTCTTGGCGAGGCCCACCAGGCGGTAGGTAAACGCTTTTTGCTCGTCGAGCGGACCGCTGGTGTCGAAGGCGCCATTGACCCGGTTGTAGCTGCCAGCGCCGAGCTTGACCTGGCTGCGCTGCTCGCTGGTGGGACGCTTGGACACCATGTTGATCAGGCCGCCCGGCTGGTTCTGCCCGAACAGCACCGACGACGGGCCCTTGAGCACCTCGATGCGTTCCAGCGTGTATGGATCGATCTGCGGTGCGCCGCCGAGGCTGCCGGCATAGGGCATGTAGGCGCCATCCAGGTACAACGGGGTCGGGGCAAAACCACGGCTGGTGATTTCGTCGGCGATCACGTTGCGGTCGGTGAAACCTCCGGTGCTCAAACCCGGCGTGTAGCGCAAGGCCTGGGTCAGGTTTCGGGCGCCCTGCACCGCCACCTGATCGGCTGTGACCACGTTGATTGCCTGGGGAATTTCGAGGATCGGCGTGTCGGTCTTGGTCGCGCTGGCACTGCGCGAGGCGACATAACCGTCGACCGGTCCATAGGCCGACTCGACAACCTGCCCGGAAATAGTCGTGGCGCCCAACTGCAGCGCGGCGCCCTCCACCCTTGGCAACAGCGAGTAGCTGCCACTGGCCAGGCGCACCGCTTGCAGCCTGCTGCCGGTGAGCAGTTTTTGCAGGCCGGCATCGGTGCTGTAGCGACCCTGCAAGCCGGTGGTGGTCTGCCCGGCGGCGTTGGCCGGGTCGAACGAAACGGTGACGCCGGCGGTGGCGGCGAACTGCGTCAGCGCTGCACCCAGGGGCCCGGCCGGGATGTCGAAACTGCTTTCGTTGCTGGTCTGGGCCCAGGCAGGTTGTGCGGGCAGCACCAGGCCCAGCGGCAAGGCCAGCGCCATCCCCAGCAGCGCGACATGCACGGCACGGCTCAGTGGTTTGATGGCAGGTGTGCTCAAGGGTGTTTGCGATTGTGAGTGACGGGGGGTCATGCGATTTCCTTGCGCCCGATGGCAGTAAATGACGGCGTCTGTGTGCGCCTCTATCTACAAAGTCGAACGAGAATCAAAATCGACAACACCCTCGAACAATTATCTGAAAAAAAACCTCAGGCGGCCTCGACACGGGTCCAGTAACGACTGAAGCGCCGCAGGCGGACGGGCAAGGTAGAGGTCAGGTTGTCGAGGATGGCGTCGCTGCTGGCCAGGTGAAAGGCCCCGGAAATCCGCAGATTGGCCACCGCCGGCGCGCAGCCCAGATGACCCGGGCGATAACGCTGCAACTCGGCGATGAAGTCGGCCAGGCGCCAGTTGTCGATCACCAACATGTCGCGGGTCCAGGCGTCGACCTGCGGATTGGCGCGCTGCACCGGCCCCAGTTGATCCCTGGAGAAGCTCAGTTGCTGCCCGGCCTCGACCCGCACGGCCGGAGCAAAACCGCTGGCACTGCGCACTTCGACCGCGTGTTCCTGCACGCTGACCTGGCTACGATCGCTGTCATGGCGCACCACAAAACGGGTGCCGAGGGCGCGGATGCTGCCGGAGGGGGTGTGCACGATAAAGGGCCGGGCCTGCTGATCGGCGGCGGTCTGGATCTGTATTTCGCCGCTGAGCAGACGAATCTCCCGCACGCTGGCGCTGTAGCGAATGTCCACGGCGCTGGCGGTATTGAGTTGCAGCAGGCTGCCGTCGTCCAGTTGCAGACGACGGCGCTCGCCGGTGGCGGTGCGTTGGTCGGCCATCAGGGACGGCAAGGGCGTGCTGGTCCAGGCCAGGGTGCCGGCGCCGCCCGCTGCGAGCAACACCGACAACACCTTGAGCACGTCACGGCGCTTGGCCCGGGCGCTGCTCAAGGTCGGCCGGGCGATGCCCGGTGCGAGCTGGCCGAACTTGTCCTGCAGGCGCGTCAGCCGCTCCCAGGCCTGGACATGCCGCGGATCACACTCCAACCAGCGTCGGTGCGCCTCACGCAGCGCCGCGTCGGGCGCGTCGGTGCGCAAGTCGACGTACCAGCGCGCAGCGGCTTCCAGGGTCGCGTGGTCCATGCCGGGCGGTCTCACCTCAGTCCTCGGCCAGCAGCAGGCAATGGGTCAGCGCGCGCACTGCGTGTTTCTTTACGGTATTGACCGAGACGTTCAGACGGCGGCCGATCTCTACGTAACTCAGGCCGTCGAGTTGGGCCAGCAGGAAAATTTCCCGGGTGCGCTCGCCGAGGCCGTCGAGCAAGCGGTCGATTTCAAACAGGGTTTCGAGAATCAGCGCGCGGGTTTCCGGCGAAACCGCCAACGGCTCAGGGCTGAGCGCGAGGGTTTCCAGGTAGGCCTGCTCGAGGGAGCGGCGGCGGAAACTGTCGATCATCAGGCTGCGGGCGATGGTGCTCAGGTAGGCCCGAGGCTCACGCAGTTCGAGGGTTTTGCGTTGCGTCAGGACGCGGATGAAGGTGTCCTGGGCCAGGTCCGCCGAGTGGTCACTGCAACCCAGACGCCGACGCAACCAGCTGCACAGCCAGCTGTGATGGTCTTCGTAGAGCGTCTGCACGGCATGTTGGTGGGAGAGATCGACAGAGGACATGGAGACGGCTCGACACGCTGATATTTGATAATGACTCTCATTTTCTTCCAGCACGTGGGGATTTGGCAATAGGTGTGATGGTGATGCGGTGTGGCTGATGGCCTCATCGCTGGCAAGCCAGCTCCCACAGAGATTTGAGCTCGATCACAAGATCGGCATCCGCCACGATCCCCTGTGGGAGCTGGCTTGCCAGCGATGAGGGCATATCAGTCAGCATTGATTTCGACTGACACACCGCCTTCGCTGGCAAGCCAGCTCCTACAAGGTTTTGTGGTGGATGCAGATCTTGTGGTCGGACACAGGACCTGTAGGAGCCAGCCTGCTGGCGATGACGTTGATGCGGTGTGGCTGATGGACTCATCGCTGGCAAGCCAGCTCCCACAGAGATTTGAGCTCGATCACAAGATCGGCATCCGCCACGATCCCCTGTGGGAGCTGGCTTGCCAGCGATGAGGGCATATCAGTCAGCATTGATTTCGACTGACACACCGCCTTCGCTGGCAAGCCAGCTCCTACAAGGTTTTGTGGTGGATGCAGATCTTGTGGTCGGACACAGGACCTGTAGGAGCCAGCCTGCTGGCGATGACGTTGATGCGATGTGGCTGATGGCCTCATCGCTGGCAAGCCAGCTCCCACAGAGATTTGAGCTCGATCACAAGATCGGCATCCGCCACGATCCCCTGTGGGAGCTGGCTTGCCAGCGATGAGGGCATATCAGTCAGCATTGATTTCGACTGACACACCGCCTTCGCTGGCAAGCCAGCTTGTGTCTACAAAGCCTCTTAGAATCTGAGGTGAGAGCGGTGGATAGCAGACTGAAAGCCAGCAGTGCCCTGGAGCACGTGTAGGAGCCTAGTCGCCATCCACCTCTCACTCTGACCAGAAGCCCGGACAGTTGCAGGAGTGGCTAACTCGAAATCACAAGCTTGGGATATGTCAGAGCGCTCTCACTTCTGAGTATAAGAGGGCTTGGACATGAATGCCTGCTTCGTTGGTATCGACGTTTCGAAAGCAACTCTGGACGTGGGCTTTTGCCCTGATGTCCTCAAACCATTTCAGTTAAAAAACGACCCTGAGGGGTTCGCGCAGCTTATTGCGTGCCTGAACGAGTTTGAGGTTGGACGGGTCGTGCTGGAGGCCACCGGGGGCTATGAAAAAGCGGTTTTTACAGCCTTGCGCATGGAGGGGCTTAACGTCGTTCGCGTTAATCCCAAGCGCCCTCATGATTACGCCAAAGCCATGGGTAAGCTGGCCAAGACCGACAAGATCGATGCTCTGATGTTGGCAAAGTTTGCTGAGCAGTTCGATATTACGTCGAAAGTTGAGCCCAGCCCGGAGCGTGACCGATTGGGAGAATTGGTCAAGTTGCGGGATCAATTTGTCCAGCACCGGGACGATGACAAACGTCGCCTCAAACAAGCCAACTGCGCCGAAGCCATCGCCGTTTACACCCATCACATCGCTTATCTGAATGCTCAGATTAAAGAGCTGGGCAAGAGCATTGAGAGTGCCATGAAGAGCCTCGACTGCGAGAAAACCAGGCGATTGAGATCAGTGAAAGGGATTGGCCTGATCACGTGTGCCGCGTTTATGGCGCACTTGCCAGAGCTGGGCACTCTGACCGGGCGTGAGATCGCAGCGTTGGCGGGGCTAGCGCCCTATAACAACGACAGCGGGAGGAAAAGCGGCCCCAGGAGGATCGAAGGGGGCCGCTATAGAGTCCGCTGCGCGGCGTATATGTCGATCTGGTCGATGATCAGATATGCCCCGGAATTCAAAGCCCGATACGACGACCTGATAGACCGAGGTAAGCGCGCCAAGGTGGCTGCAGTGGCGTGCATGCGCGTACTGCTTGTACGACTGAACGCCATGCTGCGAGATGGCACCGAGTGGATCGTACAGCCCCATCAGGCCCCCGCAGCCTAATAGCCAAGCAGGAGAGCGTTACCAAAAAGCGGGCTTCGCCAGCGACACCGCTACGCGGTATCGCTGGCGAAGCCATGTCTGAAGGAGTCGTTTGGAAAAAAATCCTCAAAGACAGTTGCTCCTACAAGGTTTTGTGGTGGATGCAGATCTTGTGGTCGGACACAGGACCTGTAGGAGCCAGCCTGCTGGCGATGACGTTGATGCGGTGTGGCTGATGGACTCATCGCGAGCAGGCTCGCTCCTACAGGAAAGTGAACCCCCTCAGGACTTACCCGCACCCCGTCCCGCATAGTTCAGCACAAACTGCACATGGGCCTTGACCCCAGTCGCCAGGGTCCCGTCGTCCACCGTGAAATACGGGCTGTGGTTGGGTGCCGCCTTGTTCATGTCCTGGCCCTCGGGCGTCGCACCGAGGAACACGAACAGTCCCGGGACTTTTTCCGCGTACAGCGAAAAGTCTTCGCTCGGCGACAACGATGCCGGCAGGCGTTCGACTTTGCCCGGTGCCGCCAACTCCAGCGCGGGCACCATCGCCTCGGTCAAACCCGGGTTGTTGGTGGTGACCGGTGCGTAGTGCATCACTTCCAGGTCGGCCTTGACCTCATAGGCACTGGCGATGCCGCTGACCAGGGTCGGCAGTTTCGTCAGGATGGTGTCGCGGATGTCGGCGCTGTTGGTGCGGATGGTCCCAGACAGGGTCACGGTTTCGGGGATGATGTTGGTAGCGGTGCCGCCGTTGATCGAGCCGACGCTGATCACCCCCATGCCCTTGGTCAAATCGATGCGGCGGCTGACCAGGGCCTGCAGGCCGTCGATGATTTTTTCGCTGGCGACAATCGGGTCGACCCCGGTCCAGGGTGCCGAACCGTGGGTCTGCTGGCCGTTGACCGTGATGCGGAAATCGTCGGCACTGTTCAGCGCCGTGCCCGGCTTAAAGTACAGGTGCCCGCTCGGGTAGCCGGACATTACATGCACGCCGAACACCGCTTCGACTTTCGGTGAATCCAGCGCGCCGTCGCGAATCATCGCCTTGGCGCCGATCACCGCATGGGTGTCGAAATCGTCGACATCGGCGGCGCCCTCTTCCGCCGGCTGGAACAGGAACACCACAGTGCCGGGCACATTTTCACGGTTCTGCGCCAGGACCCGGGCAGCGCCGAGCAACATGGCGGTGTGGGCATCATGGCCGCAGGCGTGCATCACCGGCACGGTTTTACCGAGGCGCACGGCCTCGTCTTTGCTGGCGAATGGCAGGCCGGTCATTTCCTTGACCGGCAGAGCATCCATGTCGGCACGCAGGGCGACCACTGCGCCCGGCTTGCCGCCGCGCAACACCCCGACCACACCGGTCTTGCCGACGCCGGTGCGCACTTCAATGCCCCAGGATTTCAGTTGCTGGGCGACCAGCGCGGCGGTCTTGACCTCGGTGTTACCCAGCTCGGGATGTTGGTGAATGCTGTGGCGCAGGTCGATCACCTGGGCACTGGCCGCGGCGACAGCCGGGTTCACCCAAGGGGCATCGGCGGCGTTGCACAACGTCGAAGCAATAGCCGCGAAAACGGCGAGGCCAAGAGGGGCTGGAAATTTCATCGGCGAATATCCCTATCAATGGTTTTTTGTTGTTGGAAATGGCGCAGGGGCCCTGCTTGTTGTAATCGATGCACAAGGGCATGCTGCGGCCCCGATCATAGGCAGCCGGCTCTGCCGCCGGCAGTCGCAAAATGGTTGGACTGAAAACCATTGGTTTACGCCTGAGCACAAGGAATCGGACATGAAACTGCATCAGTTGCAGGCATTGGTGGCGGTCGCCGATTGCGGCAGCATCCGCGCGGCAGCCCGCAAGATCGGGGTTTCGCAGACGGCCGTGGCGAAGTCGCTGCGGGAACTCGAAAGCCACCTGCAACTGCCACTGCTGACGCGCAACGCCAGTGGCGTGCTGCTCACCCACTATGGGCGCTCGCTGCTGCTGCACGCCCGGCAAATGCTCGGTCAACTCGAGCAGGCCCAGCTGGAGCTGACGCACCTGCGGGGCCAGGCCGAAGGGCATCTGCGCCTGGGCATTTCGCCGTGGATGGGCATGACCCTGCTGCCCGAGGTGGTGCAGTTGTTCCGCCAGCGCATGCCGCAGGTACGCCTGGAAATTTTCGAGGGTTTGATGGCGGTCACCTTGCCGCGCCTGCGCGAAGGCACCATGGAACTGGCGGTGGGCCTGGTGTCGGCGCTGATGCCGCGCCCGGAATTTGCCTGCGACCCATTGTTTGCCTACGAGATGGCGGTGATCGCGCGCCATGGCCATCCGCAACAGGACTGCCGCTCGATCCATGAGCTGCTGGATCAGGATTGGGTGGTCAACTATCCGGACGCCAACCATGACAGCTTCATGCACGAACTGTTCTGGCAACACGGCGCCCAGATCGCCGTGGAGCATGTGCAGCGCGCCCAGTCATTGCAGTTGATGCTGTCGCTGATGGAGCAGACCGACATGCTCGGCTATTGCCCCGAGCCGATGCTCACCGTGCCGATGTTCGCCGAACGCGTGACCCGGCTGAACCTGGTCGAATCCTTCGCCACCGACACCATCGGCATCGTCACCCCGCGCAACAGCCAGCCGGGAAGCGCCGCGCAGTGCTTTATCGACTGCATCCTGCAGGTGATTCGACGCCGCTCGCGCTCATCGAAAGCCGAAGACCGGCGGTTGTTCGATACCTTGCAGATGCTGATCTGACTCAGCTCGCTGGAGAAACTACGACTGCGCCGCCAATGCTGCGGTCATCCGCCCGTGGCAGACCTCGATAATTTCGTCGGCAAGCGGCGAATCATCGGGACAGGCTCGGGACAAGACAATCGCCCCAACCGCCTGCGCCAGCAACGCAATCATCTGCTCGCGCCCTGCCCCGGGCGGCGCATCCGCCGCGCTCGGAAATTTGTCCCCCAGGGTCTGCAGCAAACCCTCGATGCCGTCGGCAAAGCTCGCCTTGACCTCGTCCGACTGGCGCGCCGCGTCACCACACAAGGCGGCCATGGTGCAGCCGCTGTCCCGCCGGTCACGGTGATCCCGCGACACGTAGACATCGATAAAGCCCTGCACGTCCAGCTGCTCGGCACTGGCCAGCGATCGGCACAGGCTGTTGGCGGAGGCTTCGGCCATCAGGTCGGCCTTGGAGCCGAAATGCTTATAGAAACCGCCGTGGGTGAACCCGGCCGCCGCCATCAAGTCGGCCACGCCGACGCCGTCAAAGCCGCGTTGGCGAAACACCTCTGAGGCGGTTTCGACGATGTGCTGCCGGTTTGCCTCGGCCTGGGCCTTGGTCACTCTCATGTGCTTCACCTTGTGTAGGTGTTGAATCGTCTGCCGATGATACATAGATGTCGATCGTAATCAAATGAGTTGACAGCTTAGATTATGATCATCATCATAAAACCACCAACACCCCTGACACTCCCGACATCCCCGACCAAGAGACAAGACCATGACCACTCGCCCTACTGTTCTGATCACTGGCGCCTCCAGCGGCATCGGCGCTGCCTACGCCGAACGTTTCGCCCAACGTGGGCATGACCTGGTGCTGGTCGCCCGCGACCTGGCACGCCTGCAGACCCTCGCCGCCCGCTTGAACGGCGAGCATGGGGTTGCGGTGGATGTGCTGCAGGCCGACCTGACCCAACCCGACGACCTGGCCACCGTCGAAGCGCGCCTGCGGGATGACGCCAGCATTGGCATCCTGGTCAACAACGCCGGCGCGGCGCAGTCCGGCAGCTTTATCGAGCAAAGCACCGACAGCGTGGCCCAGTTGGTCGCACTCAACACTACCGCCCTGGTGCGCCTTGCCAGTGCGATCACACCACGCCTGGCCAAGGCCGGCGACGGCGCAATCGTCAACATCGGTTCGGTGGTGGGCCTGGCGCCGGAACTCGGGATGTCGGTCTATGGTGCAACCAAGGCGTTTGTGCTGTTCCTGTCCCAGGGCCTTGGCCTGGAGTTGGCCCCGAAGGGTGTCTATGTGCAGGCCGTATTGCCGGCCGCCACCCGCACGGAAATCTGGGATCGCGCCGGGATCGACATCAACAGCCTGCCTGAGATCATGGAAGTGAGTGATCTGGTGGATGCCGCACTGGTCGGCTTCGACCGCCGTGAGTCGGTGACCATCCCACCGCTGCAGGAAGGTGAACGCTGGGACGCTTTGCAAGCGGCGCGCCTGGGGCTGATGTCGCAGATCAAGCAGTCCAGCGTTGCGCCACGCTACAAGTCACCTGAGTGAATGGAGTGGAGCGGGAGCCGAGATTTGGCCCCCGTTCCTGGTGCAACCGACCCGAGCAGCCTGAGCATGAAAGCATTTTTTATTGAGCGCTATGGTAAGCAGAACGGAGTGACTGGCGAGGTGCCCGAGCCTGCAGTTGGTGCGCATGACGTGCTGATCCAGGTACACGCCGCCAGCGTCAATCCGCTGGACTCTAAGATCCGCAGCGGCGCCTTCAAACTGATCCTGCCCTACGCGTTGCCCTTGGTGTTGGGCAATGACCTGGCCGGAATCGTCCTGCGGGTTGGCGCCGCGGTGACGCGGTTCAAGGCGGGCGATGAGGTCTATGCGCGCCCTCCCGAGACCCGCATCGGCACCTTCGCCGAACGGATTGCCGTGCACCAGGACGCCCTTGCGCTGAAACCGGCGAACCTCGACATGACCGAAGCCGCGTCCATTCCCTTGAGCGCGTTGACGGCCTGGCAGGTGCTGGTGACTACCGCGCAGTTGCAACCTGGCCAGAAGGTTCTGATTCATGCCGGCTCCGGCGGCGTCGGCACGCTGGCCATCCAGCTCGCCAAACACCTCGGCGCCTACGTCGCGACCACTACCAGCAGCGCCAACGTCGAGTGGCTCAAGGCACTGGGTGCGGACCGGGTGATCGATTACACCCGGCAGGATTTTGTCAGTGAGTTACACGACTATGACCTGGTGTTGAACAGCCTTGGCGCCGATGTGCTGGAGAAATCCATCAAGGTGCTCAAGCCTGGCGGACAGTTGATCTCCATCTCCGGACCACCGACTGCAGAGTTCGCTCAAGAGCAGGGTTTGTCCTGGGGGCTTCGGCAAGTCATGCGCCTGTTGAGTAGCGGGATTCGGCGCAAGGCGCGCAAACAGGGGGTCAGCTACAGGTTTCTATTCATGCGCGCTGACGGCGCACAGTTGCAGTCGATTGCAGCGCTCATCGAGTCCGGCGCGATCAAGCCGGTTATCGACCGCACCTTTCCTTTTCAACAGACGGCGGACGCCCTGCGCTATGTCGAACAGGGCCGGGCCAAAGGCAAGGTCGTGGTGACCCTCAGTTAGAGGTGCGGGTCAACTGCGCCAGCGCCCTCACCACATCCGCCACCGTGGGAGCGGGCTTGCCCGCGATAGGGCCGGTACATTCACCCTCATCGGTGCATCAGGTATCGCCATCGCGGGCAAGCCCGCTCCCACAGTTTTTGATCGCTGCCGAACACTCATTTTGCATGACCACCGATCCCAGCGGGCCAGCGTCATCGCGAACAGGCCCGTTCCGTCAGGTAGAAACACGGGGCAACGGCGCCAGCGCCTTGACCACATCCGCCACCGTGGGAGCGGGCTTGCCCGCGATAGGGCCGGTACATCCACCCTCATCGGTGCATCAGGTATCGCCATCGCGGGCAAGCCCGCTCCCACAGTTTTGATCGCTGCCGAACACTCATTTTGCATGACCACCGATCCCAGCGGGCCAGCGTCATCGCGAACAGGCCCGTTCCGTCAGGTAGAAACACGGGGCAACGGCGCCAGCGCCTTGACCACATCCGCGACCATCGTTTGCTGTGGGAGCGGGCTTGCCCGCGATAGGGCCGGTACATCCACCCTCATCGGTGCATGATGTATCGCCATCGCGGGCAAGCCCGCTCCCACAGTTTTGATCGCTGCCGAATACTCATTTTGCATGACCACCGATCCCAGCGGGCCAAAGTCATCGCGAACAGGCTCGTTCCGTCAGGTAGAAACACGGGGCAACGGCGCCAGCGCCTTGACCACATCCGCCACCGTGGGAGCGGGCTTGCCCGCGATTGGGCCGGTACATCCACCCTCATCGGTGCATCAGGTAGCGCCATCGCGGGCAAGCCCGCTCCCACAGTTTTGATCGCTGCCGAACACTCATTTTGCATGACCACCGATCCCAGCGGGCCAGCGTCATCGCGAACAGGCTCGTTCCGTCAGGTAGGAACACGGGTCAACTGCGCCAGCGCCTTGACCACATCCGCGACCATCGTTTGCGCATCGTTGCTGCCGTCGATCCGCAGTACGGGCGCCGTTTTCCCTGCCAACCACGCCTCGTGCCAGGCGCGGTTGCGGCCGCTGAAGTTCGGATCGTCGTATTGCGAGGCCCATTGACGAAAGGCGACGTGGATTTCGTGCATGTCGCCACCGGGGGCGATGCGCTCGCCAAAGCGCTGCTTTTCGCGGGCGGCCAGTCGCTCAAGGCGCACCGGGGTTGGGGTCGAGACGAACACCATCAGATCGACCTCGGTCAACAGCGCCTCGCCCCAGACCATGCAGGAGCCCGTCAGGACCCAATCATCTTCACCCAGTTTTTGCTGGATCAAGGGCACGCGTTCCTCGGCAGGTCGCTTGGTGGTGAACGGTGGATTGGTCGGCATCCAGAAAAAATCATCGACATCGGCGTGTTTGATACCGCGCAGGGTGGCGAGGTTTTGCCCCAGGGTGGTGACGCCGGCACAGGAAGCCCCAGTGATGTAGATGCGCATGTGTTCCTCCATGAAGACAGGTGGTTTTGGGGGGCGGCACGATAGCTGAAAGTGGCTTGACTGTCTCGGCCACGCACACCAGATCTGTAGGCGCCCGCCGGCTCCGGGCGGCTCTGACGAAAAACCAGAGGCCGCCGCGTGCATTCAGACAGCGCGCGTATTCGTTCACGACCATCGCTGGCAAGCCAGCTCCCACAAGGTTTGGTGTTGGTCACAAGTTCTGTGGAGTTCGCAAAACTCTGTGGGAGCCAGCCTGCTGGCGATGAGGGCAGTACAGACAACACCAGGGCAAGATCAAAGGGTCTTGCAGCTCAACCACGCACTCCAGAACAAACTGCTGAAAAACCGTGTCGCCTCGCCGAATCCGGCGTCATGCAATAGCTTCTGCACCGCTGCCTCCGAGTGTGGGGGATCAGCGCCCTGGAGGATTTTCCCGAGCTTGGCCTTGACCTCATCCGCGGTCGCGCCATGTTGCCGCCAGCGCTGTCCCCAGGCGGCCAGCAGCAGCGGTTGGCTGGCGTAGGCGTATTGATTGCCGGCGACCACCAAGGGTGCACCGGGTTTGAGATGGGCCTGGATCGAGCGCAATATCTGCCGCTTGGCATCGTCGCCCGGCAGATGATGCAGCACGCCGATCAAGGTCGCGGCGTCGTATGACTGATCTGCCGGCAGGTCCTCGACCTGACCCAGGTGCAGGTCGACGCTGTCGAGCAAATCGTTGGCCTGCAACTGCTGCCGGGCGGCATCGAGCATCGGCTCGGACGGGTCAACGGCGGTGAAGCGCCAACCGGGTTCAAGCCGGGCCATGGCAATGATTTCCTGGGCCGTGCCGCCCGCCCCGACCACCAAAACCCTCGCCGCGCCACCCGGCCCAAGGCTGGCGGCCAACATGCAGGCCGCCAAATCCTGGCAGGCGTCATAACCGGCCAGGGCGATCCGGCTCTGGCGTCCGTATTCATTGGCACGTGAGCTATCAAATTTTTCAGCAGCGTTGACGGTGGGTGTGTTCAAGGCAGTTCTCCATGTCCTCCAACCACGCTACGCCAGACCCGGCGCCATGAAAAATTCAATCATTTTATCCGGTGCATTCCCGTCAGGAATGCGAGGTAACCCGCGTCTAATCAATCCCACTGATGATTAATATCGAGAGCGCCGTCTGTCGACATGTCAGAATGGGTCCCTATAATCGCCGGCAATTCCCCCCGCTCCTTCGCCTGTTCAAGGCGCCATCCCCCTTGGAAATCAAGCCCATGCACAGCGTCAGCCCGACCTCTCACCAGGTCCCCGAACATAATCAACAGAGCGTCAAACAGCAGTGGCTGGCGATTCTCTCGGTCGCCGTCGGCGCCTTCGCACTCGTGACCAGTGAGTTCCTGCCGGTCGGCGTGCTCAACGATGTCGCCAGCGACCTGGGCATCACTGCCGGTCAGGCCGGGCTGATGGTGACCCTGCCGGGGATCATGGCCGCCCTCGCCGCGCCTTTGCTGTCGGTGGGCATCGGTGCCATGGACCGACGCTACCTGCTGATCGGCCTGACGCTGATCATGATCATCGCCAACGCCATGGTGGCCTATGCCAGCGACTTCAACGTGCTGCTGTTCGGCCGCGTCTTGCTGGGCATCAGCATCGGCGGTTTCTGGGCCACAGCGATTGCCCTGAGTAGCCGGCTGGCGCCCAAAGGCGTGGGGGTGGCCCAGGCGACTTCAATCATCATGGTCGGCGTGACCCTGGCCACCGTGCTCGGTGTGCCGGTCGGCACCTGGCTCAGCGGCCTGATGGGCTGGCGCATGACCTTCCTGGTCACCGCATTGGTGGGCGTGCCGGTGCTGCTGGCGCAGGTGTTCCTGCTGCCGCGCCTGGCCCCGGACAAGGCGATTCGCATCAGTGACCTGCCGGCGCTGTTCATCAATCCGCAAGCGCGGGTCGGCTTGATCGCCGTGCTGCTGATCGGCCTCGCACACTTTGCTGCCTACACCTACGTCGCACCGTTCTTCAAGCAGAACGCCGGCTTCGACGGCCCGACCATTGGCTCGCTGCTATTGCTCTACGGCGTGGCCGGGGTGCTGGGCAATATCTTCGCCGGTTTCGCCGCCAACCGCAGCGTGCGCCACACCCTGATGCTGGTGGCGGTCATGCTCGGTGTCAGTACCGCGCTGTTCCCGCACTTCGCCACCGGCATGACCGGCGCCGCGCTGCTGATCGCCCTCTGGGGTTTTGCCTTCGGCGCCTTCCCGGCCTGCGCGAGCATCTGGATGTTTGTCGTCGCGCCCAAGGACGTCGAGCGCGGCATGCCGCTGTTCGTCGCGTTGTTCCAGGTGATCATTGCCCTGGGCTCGTTCTTCGGCGGGCAGATCGTCGACCAGATGGGCAGCTCGGTGCTGTTGAGCCTGGCCACCGCCCTAGTGGGCTGTGGTTTTGTCACGGTGCTGGTGCTGGGGCGTAATGTCAGTAATCGGTTGGCGGTGCAGCCGGCCTGAACCGCGATGCAGACAAAGCCCTGAATTTCAGGGCTTTGTCATTTCTGCAGCCTGGCTTTGCGCGAATGGCAGCAAAAACCAGACTAGGAATCGTCTGATAGCCGCCAGGCACTGCACCCGGCACCCTCGTCACACACTCCTTTCGCGACGACGAGGCCAATGAAGATCAACCGACAGCCTGGAGAAAAGCTGTTAGCCGCCCTGGCGACCCTGGCCGCTCTCTATTCGACGACCGCCGAAGGCGCCTGTACCAGCTCTACGGCGGCAAACATCATTGATATCCCGGACATGGCAGTTCCCCGCGACACGCCCATTGGCGCGGAAATTGGCACCGCGGCTATCAAGCCCTCGATCACCAGCTTCGATTGCACCAAAGGTTTCACGTTTCAGGAGTTCTTCGTACAGGGCTACGGCGCCAACGCCTCGTCCATAGAGGATAAGAGGATTTACAAGCTGGGCCCTACCAGTTCCGGTATTGGCTATGCGGTCTATGGCCAGCCCCTCTCTGCCTGCCAGGGCAGTGGGTTCGTCCCGATCCCCAGCTCCAAGAATGACCGGCGCATGTGCGCGGTCAACGGAAGCTTTGCCAACCAACCCATGCGCGCGGGCCTGAAACTGGTGTTCTACAAGATAGGCACGATAACGCCCGGCCGAGTGCCCACGCAGCAAGTGGCGAGTTTTGCCTTGCGCAACAACCAAAACAGCTGGGTGTATCCAGAGGTATCAGTGCGCTCCTCCGACTTCACCGTCAGCAGCCTCGGTTGCCAGGTCAATCAGCCAGAGATCCAGGTGCCGCTGGGCAAAGCACTGACCAGCGAACTGGAGGACGTGGGGAGTACCGCAGCCAAGCGGACGTTTTCCATTGCGCTCAATTGCGACGTCGGCACCAAGGTCAAGTTGACCCTCAGCGCCGGCCACTCCGGCGTCTACAACAACGTGAATGGTCTGCTCAACCTCACCGATCCCAACGCCGCGGGCACCGCCCAGGCGGTAAAGGTGCAGATACTGAACAACGGCACGCCGGTCACGTTTGACAAGCTCATGCACATCGGCACACAAGACAGCTCCGGCACCTTCGACATACCGCTCACGGCGCAGTACTACCGCAGCGCCGGAACCCTCAAAGCCGGCACGGCCAACAGCAGTGCGACCTATACCATCAGCTATGAGTAGCGAGGCTTTTTAAGAATCGTCTGATACCCGTGGCGGTCATGCATGGCTAGGGTAGCCGGATGAAATTGAAGAACTACCTGCACCAGATCAATCCCCTCCTCTCCACCCCCAATGCCGCACGCCGCTTGTTGCGGATATTTGGCCTGGTGTTGCTCGCGGGCATCCTGGGGGGTGTCTACAGCTTCGTGCTGCTGACTTTCAACGCCGAAGTGTCCCGCCGGCGCAGCCACATGAGCAGCGCCATCGCCGAAGCCCATACCTTTTTCACCACCCGCGCGGCGCTGTTGGAAAGCCTGAGCCTGTCGGCCATTCGCAAACCCTCGGGCGTCAAGCCGCAGGTTTCGCCCGAGGAGGTGCACCTGCTGCTGGGCACCCGCCGCGGCAAGCAATGGAGTATCTGGCTGAACGAGCGGATCCGGCAGTACCTGCTAGGCAAACAGGTCAACCTGCTGTATGTCAGCAGCGGCAGCGACATTCGGGTCGAGCGGCTGTATAGCGCCACCCCGGCGGTGGCCGACTTTCCCCAGGCGATGCTGGACCGTTTGCAAGCACTCAAACGTGACAACAACGCCACGCTTGAGGAGATCTGGCTGACCGATCAATCCACCCGTCGTGCGCAGTTGTACCTGTTCGTTCGCCTGGATGAGCGCGACCTCGAGTCTGGCTGGCTCGGGCTGGAAATGGACGGTCGCGAGGTGTCCCAGGCACTGGATGACCGGAGTGCGGGGCAGTTCATGATGTTCAACAGCGCCGGCATGCTGCTGTTCAGCAACAATCCATCGGCGTACTTGTGCCAGCCGCTGCTGCGGGTCCAGCCACATGATTTCTTCGGTTTTGTCGGCACTGGCTGGCTGCCCGATCATCTGCTGATGCGCAAGCAACTGAAGTCGTCGGACTGGCAGTTGGTTTACGCCATCAGCCTGCGCGAGGTGGTGCTCGCGTTATGGCCGCGGCTGGCCGGTGCCCTGCTGTTCTGCCTGTTCAGTATTAGCCTGGTGTGGCTGTTGATTCGTCGCCTGGAGCATCGCTTTATCACACCCACCATCAGCCGCATCCAGGCGCTGGTGGAAAGTGAGCTGTTCAGCAGTGATGTGATCCAGACCGCACCGGTGGCCCTGTGTGTATTGCGGCGCGCCAACGGCCAGGTGGTGCTGGAAAACACCCTGGCGCAACACTGGCTTGGCCACAGCGGTGAGCGCGAACGCCTCAGCCCGCGCTGGATCTCGCTGGCGTTCGATGCGCCGGAGCCGCACGTCACCGATTACTTCGAAACCGCCGACGGACGCCACCTCTACTTGAGCTGTGCGCCGACCCGCTACAAGGGCGAGGACGTGCTGCTCTGTGCCTTCAGCGACATCAGCACACGTACCCAGATCGAAGCCGCGCTGGAGCAGGCCCGGCAACTGGCCGATGCCGCCAATGAAGCGAAAACCTTGTTCCTGGCGACCATGAGCCATGAAATCCGTACGCCCTTATACGGCGTGCTGGGTACCCTGGAGCTGCTGTCACGCACCACACTGGACGCCCAGCAAACCGACTATCTGCGCAATATCCAGGGCTCTTCGGCAACCCTGCTGCAACTGATCTGCGACGTGCTCGATGTGTCGAAGATCGAAGCCGGGCAACTGGCGCTTGAGCTCAGCGAGTTCGGCGTGCATGAGTTGATCCACGAAGTGATCCAGGGCTATGCCGCTGCAGCCCACGGCAAAGGCCTGGACATCTATGCGGTGATCGACCCGAGGCTGCCGGAACGCTTGATCGGTGACCTGTCGCGGCTTCGCCAGATTCTCTACAACCTGTTGAACAATGCGGTGAAATTCACCGACAGCGGACGCATCGTCCTGCGGGTCAAACTGCTCGGTCGCGACGCGGAGCGGGTCAACCTGCGCTGGCAAGTGTCGGATACCGGCAAAGGCATCACCGCGCAGGACCAGGCGCGGATCTTCGAACCCTTCTATCAAAGCCAGGGGCACACCAACGTGATCGCCGGCACTGGCCTGGGGCTGCCGATTTGCCAGCGCCTGACCCATTTGATGAACGGCACGATCGGCGTGATCAGTGAGCCGGGCCTGGGCAGCAGCTTCTCCCTCACGTTGGCCCTCGAAGAACCTGCAACGGCGTTACTGGCAAGCACCTTCACGGGACTGTTACCGGAGGTGGTCTATGTTCTGTCGCCAACCCGCGAGTTGGCTGAAACCTTGACGGGCTGGCTGCGCCGCTGGGGCGCCCGGCCACAACTGGACCGACCTTCGCGCGGCGTCGAACGCCCCGGCCAGGTGTTGCTCGAACTGCATCCCGGCGCATTCGAACAGTGCCTGGACGGCCAATGGCGCGGCGCCAGGGTGATCGCCAGCGGCGACGGTTACAACGAAGCGCAATGGAGTGCTGAAGGCTGGGTCGTCAACATCAATCAGCTGCAGGCGATCCATCAGGCACTCAGTCGGGCGCAAGGCATATCGGCGATCGAACCCGAGCGTGATCCCCTGCAACGACAACTCAAAACCCTGGACCTGCATGTGCTGGTGGCCGAGGACAATGTGATCAACCAGTTGATCCTGCACGACCAGTTGCAGGCGCTGGGCTGTAGCGTCGAGGTGGCCAGCGATGGCGAGCAAGCCCTGGCACTGTGGCGCAAAGGCCGCTTCGACGTGGTGCTGAGCGACGTCAACATGCCACGTAAAAACGGCTATGAGCTGGCTCGCGAGCTAAGGCGCCTGGGTTGCACGCTGCCGATCATCGGTGCGACGGCCAACGCCATGCGCAGCGAAGAAGCGCTGTGCCTGGCGGCCGGAATGAACGATTGCCTGGTCAAGCCTTTCACCCTGCAGGCCCTGCACAATCAATTGGCGTCCTACGAAAGATCCCTTGATGAAAGCCATTAGTGTCCTGGTCGTTGAAGACCACCCATTCCAGCAACTGTACCTGGAGAACCTGTTCAATGAACTCGGACAGTTCAATCTGCAATTCGCCGGCGACGGCAACGCCGCGCTGGAGTGCCTGAAAAGCCACGACTTCGATCTGGTCCTGACTGATTTGCTGATGCCTGGCATGGACGGCGTGCAGTTCATCCAGGCGCTCGCCGCGTCCGGTTCGCGGCCGGCGTTGGCGATCATGAGCGTCTCCTCGCGACGCATGCTGAGCAGTGCCAGCCTGGTTGCACGCAACCTCGGGGTAGACGTCATCGGACTGATCTCGAAACCGGTGAAAAGTCCTGCCCTGCGCCATCTTACCGAGCAATTGGGGCGCTTTCGCCAGCGCGCCTTGCCCCAGCCCGGCCCTCGGATCGATCACCCGGCGCTTCTCGACGCGCTGGTCAACGGTGAATTGCAGGCGTGGTTCCAACCAAAAAAGTCGTTGACCAATGGCCGCATCGTCGCCGCTGAAGCCTTGGTGCGCTGGCTTCATCCTGAGCAGGGCCTGCTGTTGCCGGGCCTGTTTCTCCCCGCACTGAAGGCCTGCAACCTCGAGGAGCGCTTGCTCTGGGTGATTCTCCAACAGGCGATCAAGGCCCAGGCAACATGGCAGGCGCAGGGCTATGGGATTCCGGTGTCGATCAACCTGCCGACCCACCTGCTCGGCAGCCCGGATCTTGCCGACCGGATTCTAGACTTCGTCCTGGCCCGGCATGGCGTTCCGGCGATGATCTGCTTCGAATTGATGGAGTGTTCGATGCCAGAGGACATGAGCAACTTCTACGCCGGGGCGTGCCGGTTGCGCATGAAAGGCTTCGGCCTGTCGCAGGATGATTTTGGCCAGGGCTACAGTTCCTACATGAACCTGGTGTCGACACCCTTTACCGAGTTGAAAATCGATCGGGCCCTGGTCCAGGGCTGCCATGACAACGAGGAAGTGGCCCAGGCGCTGAGCAGTATCGTCGCGCTGGGGAGGCAACTGGGCCTGACCGTTGTGGCCGAGGGTGTCGAGACTGCGCAGGAATTGGCGCTCTTGCGTAAAATCAACTGCACTCAGGTCCAGGGCTTTATCATTTCCCGTGCCGTATCGTCTCAGGATTTTCAGCAACTGCTGGCCGACGATGGCCCCGCCTCGGCGAATTGAGCGCACGAGCACGCGGTTGTTTGCTCTTCAGTCACGCTGCCTGAAATCTTCCAGGCATTTCACCAGGCTTGCCCCATGACCCACCCAAGCGCTCATCTGCAAAAACTGACCACCAGTTCGTTGCGCCTGAACACCGGCCTGGCGCTCTTGTGCGGTCTCGCCACGCTGCTGGTTGGCCTCAGTGCGTGGGGCTTGTATCGCATGGTCGAAGAGCAGCGCGATACCGTGCAATTTCACTTCGCCCGGCTAATGGAAAACATCGGCGAACAGAACCTGTTCCTCAACAACATTGTCGAGGAAGCCAGCAGAGGCCTGCCATTGAATGCCCCGGTGCAGATGTTCAAGCAGACGCCGCTACCGGCACAGGGCGCCGAAGTCTACAAGGCTCAGGAGCTATCCTTTTCCCTGCCGTTCAGTGTGAAGATCAATCCGGCGGCCATCGAAACCCGGGAACGCAAGCGGGTCTTTGCCCTGGGTGCGCACCTGTCCAGCTACTACAGCGCGTTCTGGTCGGCCTCGCACTATCAATCACCTCAGGTGTTCCTGTTCAACGTCCCGGGCAATTTCGACATTGCCGTCCCCGCTGCCGGACAGTTACGCGGCGCCGGACAACTTCAGGGCGGGACCTTCGCGCAAGTCATGAAGCAAGTGCTGCAACAGCTGCGCGAGACCAATCCGCGTCCCGTCGACAGCCAGGTGCACTGGATGCGCTATGCCGCCCAGGAGGATAAGGCTGGCCCACCGGCGGTGCTCGCTTACGTCAACGTCGATATGCCCGCGACCCAGTTGGACATCGAGGGCGCCAGTCCGTGGGTAATCGTCGCCTCGCTGTTGAATCTGACGCAAATCAACAATATCGAGCGAATCATGCAATGGTCGATCTACGACCGCTTCAGCCTGACGTCGCCCAATGGCAGCTTGCTGGTGGGCTCCGCGCCCACTGATGAAGACCTGCAGGACGGCCTCAATCTGCGCGCCGATGGCCTGGTGTTCAAGATCTCCAGCGCCGGGGAACAGCCGTGGACGGCGGTCTATGTGGTCGGGTTCATGCGGTTTATCGACTACGCCTGGTGGCCGCTGCTGGGCCTGCTGACCCTGATGATTGCCAGCATCGGCGGTGGCTGGGCGTTCAATCGCTGGTACAAGCTGCGGGTGGTCATCCCGGCGCACCAGGCCCACGACAGCATTGCCGAAAGCGAAGCCTTCAGCCGCGCGATCATCGACACCGCGCCGACCGGCCTTTGCGTGGTACGCCGCAGCGATCAGCGGATCCTCCTGGAAAACCGCTGTCTGCAGGAATGGCAGCACGGCGACCGGCTGATTGCCGCGCTCAATGGCAGGCACGCGCTGGACGCAGGCGTCGAGAGCGATCTCGAGGTCGAGGGACGGCACTACCACGTCGGCCTGGTCGAGGCGCGCTACCACGGCGAAGCCGTGTGGATTTGCGTCTTCCATGACGTGACCCGGCATATCGACGACTCCGCAGCGCTGGAGAACGCGGTGCGTGCAGCCGACGCCGCCAACCAGGCGAAGACCCGCTTTCTGGCGACCATGAGCCACGAAATACGCACGCCACTGTACGGGGTGCTCGGCACCCTGGAGCTCCTCGGCCTGACCGAGCTTGGCCCACGCCAGCAAGCCTACCTGCGCACGATCCAGCGCTCCTCCACCACCCTGTTCCAGTTGATCAGCGACGTGCTCGACGTATCGAAAATCGAGTCCGGACAGATGCTCATCGAGGCCCAGGACTTCTGCCCGCTCGAATTGACCGAGGACGCGTTGCGCACCTACAGCGCTTTCGCCCAGGCAAAAGGCTTGCAGCTGTATGCCTGTATCGACCCGGCGCTGCCCGATCGGTTGCGTGGCGACCCACTGCGGATCCGGCAGATTCTCAACAATCTGCTGAGTAACGCGATCAAATTCACCGACAACGGCCGCGTGGTCGTACGCGTCGTAGTGCTTGAGGACGAGGCCGGCCGCGTCAGCCTGCAATGGCAAGTCAGCGACTCGGGTATCGGTACATCCCAGGCCCAGCAAGCGCAATTGTTCGAGCCCTTTTATCAAGTGCGCGATGCGTCCAGCGAAGCGGGTGCGGGCCTGGGCCTGGCGATTTGCCGGTGGTTGAGTGAATTGATGGCCGGCGAGTTGAAGGTGGTCAGTGAGCCCGGGTTGGGCAGCAGTTTTTCCTTGCAGCTGAACCTGGTGCGTGTCGATCAAGCGCTGGAGAATTGCCCGCCATTTGGCGCGCAATTGCCCACCCTCTACGTCCGGGCGCCCATCCCGGAGCTGGCACAGCATTTCTGCGCATGGCTCAACCGCCTGGGGCAGGACACCCAGATGCTCGGCCCACAGAACACCCCTGTGGCCGGAGTTGAATCGCTGCTACTGGATATCCTGCCCTCGGCCACGCTCTCCCCCTGGCCCGGCCAGCGCGTGATCGCCAGCGTCGCCGGTGCCAACCCACCGCACTACAGCGCCGGTGCCTGGACCGTCGATGTCCACGACATTCGCGCGGTGGCCTGGGCCGTGCACTTCGCTCAACAAGGTGCGGATTCGTCCCGCCGCCCTGCGCTCAAGGAGCCGATACAGCACCTGGCGCTGAGTATCCTGATTGCCGAAGACAACCCGATCAATCGGGCGATCATCCAGGAGCAACTGGAAGCCCTGGGTTGCTCGGTGGTTGCGGCGGCAGATGGCGAACAGGCGCTGTTTCAGTGGCTGCCGGGGGGGTTCGACCTGGTCCTGACCGACGTCAACATGCCCGTGATGAATGGCTATGAACTGGCCAGGGCGCTGCGCAGCAATGACCCGGACCTGCCGATCATCGGCATCACCGCCAATGCCCTTCGCGACGAAGGTGAGCGTTGTGCGGCCGCGGGCATGAACGCCTGGCTGGTCAAGCCGCTGACCCTGCACACCCTGCGCACGCAGTTGCGCAAATACTGCACGCTGGACGAAGCAGCACCGGCCGAACAGGGCACGCCCCAGGAGCTGCCACAGCTGTCGGCAAAAATGCGTGCGCTGTTTTCCAGCACCTTGCAGCAAGACATCGTCAAGGTCCGTGGTTTGCTCGAGAACGCCGATACAGCCGCGCTGGCCCAGCAACTGCACAGCATGGCCGGGGCCCTGGGCGCGGTGCAGGCGTTGAGTCTGGCAGACACTTGCGTGCGCCTGGAAAACCAACTGCACGGCGCCACCCTGATCACCCCGGCTCTGGCCCGCGAGATCGACGCCATGCTGGAGCACCTGGCAGCGCTGCTCGATACGCTGGCATCATCCGATTGAATCAACCAACACACTAGGGATAGCCGAACATGGCACTACTCAACGTCGTGATCGCCGATGATCACCCCATCGTTCTCCTGGGCGTACGTGAGCTGATAGAGCGCGATGAGCGCTTTCGCGTGGTCGGCGAAGCCGTTTGCTCCAACCAGCTGATCGAGTTGCTGCACCAGCAGCCCGTCGACCTGGTGATCACCGACTTCAACATGCCCGCCGACTCGCCCTACGGCGACGGCCTGAAACTGGTGGAATACCTGGGCAGGCACTTTGCGCAAGTCAAGGTGCTGGTGCTGACGATGATTTCCAGCCCGTTGGTCCTGACCCGCCTGCATGAGTTGGGGGTGGTGGGTGTGATCCAGAAGAACCAGTTGCAGGACGACATTCAACTGGCACTGTCGTGTATTGCCAGGGGACGCACGTTCAACAGCAGCAAACCTGCACCGGTGTGTGTGATGGAACCCAATGTTGCGCTGGATACCCGACTGTCGCGGCTGTCGTCCAAGGAATATGAAATTCTCCGACTGTTCGTCGCCGGACAAAGTGTCACCAGTATTGCCCGCAGCCAGTCCAGAAGTGTCAAGACGGTCAGTACGCAGAAGATCGCGGCGATGCGCAAGTTGGAAGTCAGCAGTGACCAGGACCTGCTCACCTATTGCCTTGAGAATAATATCTTCAATTAACCGCGCTGCACTTGCGCCCCTTATAAGAATCGTCTGATGGGCCCAACCCGGCACCGGGCCCTATATTCCGGATCGTGTTTTCCAACACAACACAATCACGATCTAATGGATATCGACATGAAAAAGCTTTCGCTGACACTGCTGACACTTTCCATGCTTGCGGTTGCGGGCCAATCGTTCGCAGAAGACACAACCCCCATCAAGGCAGGCGGTGGCACCATCAACTTCACCGGCATTATCAACAATGACGCCTGCTCCATCGAAGATGCCAGCCTGAATAAAAACATCTCCGTAGCCATGGGCGAAGTATCGATCAAGGACATGGGCACCGCTTCCGCACCCAAGGGCAGTGGCAAGTTGAGCGCAGAGAACTTCGACATGAAGATCAACTGCAACGTCGGCACCAAGGTCTCCATGCTGTTCGAACCGACCAAGGGCGCCGGTACTGGCGTTGTCGCTGGCACCCAGGTGCTGAAACTGATCGACGGTGTGGGCGCCGCGAAAAACATCGGCATCGCCCTGCTCGACGCCAATGGCGAGCAGATCGACCTGAGCTCCCCTGCCGCCGCGAAAATCCAGAACACCCTGCAGGACGGCAGCGCCACCCTGAAATTCTCCGCCGCCTATGTCACCACTGGCGATCCGAAGACCGCCGTCGCCGGTCGTGGTGACGCGACCCTGCCGTTCACCCTGCAATACGAATAAACCGCAGGCGCGACTGACACTGTGCGGGACGTTTGCGTCCCGCCTTTACCCAATTTCAGGCACTTTTCCATGTTCAATCGTCACTTTCTTTCCCTCTGCGTGGGGCTGCACTGCGCTCTGATTGCGGCGCAAGCAAGCGCCGGTATCTCCCTCAGCGCCACCCGCCTGATTTTCGATGGCGAACACAAGGAAGTCAGCATCAAGGTGCGCAACAGTGGTGAAGACCTGCTGATCCAGTCCTGGCTCGACAGCGATGTGCCTGGCGCGAGCTCAGTGCCATTTGCCGTCACGCCGCCGCTGGCGCGGATTCTCGGCAAGGAGCAGCAGTTGCTGCGGGTGATTTACGAAGGTGTGGGCATGCCGACCGACAAAGAGTCGGTCGTCTGGCTCAACGTCCAGGAAATCCCCCAGGCGGCCAAGACCCAGAACACCCTGCAACTGGCGGTGCGCCAGCGCATCAAGGTGTTTTTCCGCCCTGCGGGACTGGCCGGCAAGGCGTACCTGGCACCGACCCAACTGCGCTGGCAGATGGGCGAACAAGGCGCTCATGCAACCTTGACCATCAGTAATCCAGGCATGTTCCATGTTTCGCTGGCAAGCGTTTCACTGCATTCCACGGGGGCGACGGAACAAGCGATCGACTCAATGATGATCGCTCCAGGTGAAACCAGAACCGTCGCACTCAAGGGAACAAAAAGCACCCACTACTCCAGCCTGGACTTTTCCAGCATCAATGATTTCGGCGCCCAGGATCAATACAGCGCAACGTTATCGGGCACTACCGCAGTCACCGCGAACAGCAAACAGTAGAACTTGCGTTAGTCATTACGCCCCTCTCGTTTCCAGTAACTCATCAACTTTCCGTTCTCTGTAGCAATATAGGGCTGGGTATGTCTTTGTTCCCGCGCAGCAACTTCAATTCGCTGACTCAATCATGCTGCCCGGTATATTCGGGGTTCAATGCACTGTACCTGGCCATGTTGGTCGGACTGCCGTCCATGGCCACCGCCAATGCTGAACAGGATCAGGGCAACCGGTTCAACACCTCCTTTCTGCAAGGCGTGGTATCGCCTGTCGATTTGAATCTGTTGCTCTCGGCCAGCAGCGTGCTGCCCGGAAACTATCGCGTGGACGTCTACAGCAACGACGTGTTGGTCGGACGACGGGATATCGATTTTCGGCGCGCCGAAAACAGTACAAGGGTCGAGGCCTGCCTGACCCTTGATGTGTTGCAGCAACTGGGCATCAACATGAGCAGCCTGGAGGATTCTTCACGGCTCAAGCCCGACGCGCCCGAGACCTGCTACGACCTGCCCGCCTTGATCGACCAGGCCAGCGTCAGCTACGACCCCAGCCGCCTGCGGCTGTCGGTCAGCGTGCCGCAGGTCGCCATGCAGCGCGGCATGCGTGGCTATGTCGATCCGGCGCTGTGGGATGCGGGTGTCGCGGCGGCGTTCATCAACTATCAACTGAGCAGCAACCGCAATAGCAGCGACTCCGCGACGACGATCTCGAACAACCTCGGCTTGCGCAACGGCATCAACCTGGGCGGCTGGCGACTGCGCAACGAATCCAACTTCAGCAGCCGCACCGGCCAGCCGAACAGCTTCACCAGCAACCGTAGCTACCTGCAGCATGACGTCACGGCATTGAAGGGGCAGTTCAGTGCCGGCGATATTTTCTCGGACTCGCAACTGTTCGACAGCGTGCGCTACCGTGGCCTGAAGCTGAGCTCCGACGAAGGCATGCGCACCGACAGCGAACGCGGCTACGCACCGGTGATCCGAGGTGTGGCCCAGAGCAATGCGACTGTGGAAATCCGCCAGAACGACTACATCCTGTACAGCACCAACGTACCGCCCGGGCCGTTCGAAATCAGCGACATCTATCCGAGCGGATCAAACGGTGACCTGCGCGTCACTATCATCGAGGCCGACGGCTCGCGGCATGAAACCCTGCAAGCCTTCTCGAGCCTGCCGATCATGGTGCGCGAGGGGCAGATCAATTACAGCGTCTCGGCCGGTGAGTACCGCAGCAATACCGATGGCCTGGCCTCGCCGACTTTTGTCAGCAGTACCCTGGCGTACGGGATGAGCAGCAACATGACCGGCATTCTCGGTGTGCAGGCGAGCGACAGCTTCACGGCCATGTCGTTGGGCCTGGGGCGCAATACCGCGTTCGGCGCCGTGTCCTTTGACCTGACTCACTCGGCCAGCCAGGCGCGTGGCCAGGCCACTGAGGGCAACAGCCTGAGAATGCTCTATGCCAAGACCTTCACCGGCACCGACACCAACTTCACCCTCGCCGCCTACCGGTACTCGACCGAGGGCTATCGCACCCTGACCGATCACGTCGAGGATAACAGCGCCGAAACGCAACGACGGGGCAACGCCAAGACCCGTACCGACCTGACCATCAGTCAGAGCCTGGGGCGCAACCAGCAATTCGGCAACCTGTACCTCAATGCTTCGGACCAGCGTTACTGGGGCCGCGGCGGCTCGCAAAGCCTGTCCACCGGCTACAGCAACAACTGGGGCGAGGTCACGTACAACCTGGGGGTCACGCACACCCGGGACCTGGCAACGTCCGGCGCCTCGAACGACGATACCCAGTTGAACCTGTCGCTGTCGTTCCCACTGGGCTCTGCACCGCGAGCGCCGCGTGCTTTCATCTCGAGCAGCCGACAAAACTCCGGGGACAACAGCCAGGTGGGGGTGAACGGCTATCTCTCGGAAAACAGCGATACCTACTATTCAGTGCAGGCGGGCAACAGCAGCAGTGACGGCAACTCGGGCTCGGCGAGCATCAGTTCGCGCACCTCGTTCGTCGACGTCAACCTCGGCTACAGCCAGGGCAGCGGCTACACCTCACAGAGCCTGGGCCTGGCGGGCTCGGTGGTGGCGCACGCAGGCGGCATCAACCTGGGGCAAACCCTGGGCGAAACCTTTGCTCTGGCCGAAGTGCCCGGGATGCCGGGCGGGGTCAGGATCGGCAGTTACAGTGGCAGTGAAACCGGGCGCAACGGTTTCGCGGTGATTCCCAACACCCAACCCTACCGGGTCAACTGGATCAGCCTCGACACCCGCGACCTGGGCGCCGAAGTGGAAATCGACAACGCCACCCAGCAAGTGGTGCCACGGCGTGGCGCCGCAGTACTGGTGCGCTACCCGTCCCGAACCGGGCGCCGGGTACAGTTCGAGTTGTTCGATGCACAGCACCGACCCATGCCGTTCGGCGCGGTACTGGAGGACGCAGCAGGCAAACAGATCGCCATCGCCGACCCGTCCGGCAAAGCCCTGGCATTGGTCGAGGAGGAACGCGCGACCCTGACGATCAAGTGGGCCGGCCAGCAGTGTCAGACTCGCTATGCACTGGCAGAACGCAAGGCGGCGCTGAACTATGAGCGCGTGGCGCTGACGTGTGAGCCTTGAGTCAGGTGTCACATAGGGTGTGGTGTTCGCCTGTCTGGTGAGCGGCGCAGAATCCTGTCCAAGACAACCTGCTGGCGATGGACGTCGACGATGACGCGAATATTCCAGATTCACGCGCCGCCCTGGCGTTGTACGCGAGCAAGCGCGGCGCTATAGAAGGACAGCTCGCGCGGCTCGAAACCCGCCGTTGCACTGCTATGCTTGCTTGATTCTGTTCGCGCAGCAGAGACCCACACCATGGCAGCCCAAGGCAAGTACTCCTCGCTCAGGTTCAAGGCCATCACCTCGTCGGGAATTTTCCTGGTGGCTGGGCTGGCAGTCATTCTGCTCGCCGACTACTTCGAGCTGACCACGGGCTGGCTCGCAGGTTTTGCCGATTGGCTTGTGTTGAAAACCTCGGTGCCGAACTGGTCGCTGTTGTTGATTATCGCGGTCCTGACCAGCCTGCTCTGCGTGGCGATTTTCCAGGCCCGAAGCAGCTACGCCCTGAACGGTGCACCCCGTGGGACGGGGCGTAAAGCCAGGAAGGCCACCGCCTCACAACCTCTGCAACTGACCGATAATCAAACGCTGCTGCTGGAAGCGCTGGCCTACCATGCGCACTGCCGAAAAATTGCCAACCTGCACTCGGTCTGCAAACTGGTTTCACTGAGTACGCCAGAAGTGGAACTCGGTCTCAAGCAACTGCAGTCCAAGCGGCTGATCAATCAGAACGTGACACGAGGGACGTTCGGCTCCACCACCTTCGAGCTGACGGCTGCGGGCAAGGAATATGCCTCGGAACGATTGAAGCTGAGCTAGTTGTCACACGTCTGACTCGTCCACCCTTCAACCTGCCACAGGGGTCGCTATGACTAAAAAGATCGATCTGACGATCAGCGAAGACTACCTCAATCCGTTCGCCTCGCCAGACAACCCCAAGCTGAGCCCGGACCTGGTGGACTACCTGCTGGAGGGCGCCGGGTACCACCCCGAGTTGACCCTGCAGATTCGCTGTCCGGAAGCTGAGCGTGAACGCCTGCAGCAAGCCATCAGCAATACCTTTGCGCAGAAGAGCGAACAACTCAAAGGCGATATTCGTGCCCAGCGGCTGGTCATGCTGACACTCCTGGGCCTGGCATTGGCCTTGGTGTTGGCGGGCACGGCGCTGGGTATCGAAGGCACCATTCCCGTGGGCGTCGTTACCGTCACCGCGTGGATGCTGCTCTGGCGCAGCGCCGAGATCTTCTTCCTGGATATCCGCGGCGCCAACCGGCAGTTGCGTCAGTACCAGCGCATCGCCAGCGCCTCGAAGCAGTTTTCCGCTGCCTGACCAGCTCCAGGCCACAGACGCCACGACCCTATCGCTGCCGGCGATAACGTTCGGTCAACGACCGCACCAGGGTGACGTAGGACTGGGTCTCTGCATACGGAGGCACCCCGTTGTACTCGACCACCGAGGCTTCGCCGGCGTTGTAACCGGCCAATGCCAGCGTCTCGTTGCCATCGAAGCGCTTGAGCAGCCAGGCCAGATAGCGCACGCCGCCCCGAATGTTCTGGCGAGCATCGAACGGATTGTCGACGGCGAAGCGCTCGGCGGTGGCGGGCATCAACTGCATCAGGCCCTGGGCACCGGCTATCGAAATGGCGTTGGGGCGAAAGGCCGATTCGGCATGCATCACCGCACGGATCAGCGCCCGGTCGACACCATAAAGCGCCGAAGCGGCTTCGATCTCGCGCCGATAGGATTGGGTGTCCAGGCTCAATGAAGAAACCTTGAAATCCTTGGGCGCCATGCACAGGTAGCAGCCCTTGATGTAATAGAGTTCCAGCACATCGACCCGCGCCGAGATGCCTTCGGGGCGGCGGCTGACGTATTGACGAACGCCCTTGTGGATGAAGGTATATACCCGAATCCGCACGGCGCCGGAGTCGCCTGGCCGCACAAGGTGTGGCGCGGCCATGGGACTGGCATCGGGTTGCGCCGCGCCATTGACCTGAGTGCAGCGCGCGCACAGCGGAGCGACCAGCAAGGCCAGCGCGATGCAGCCAGGAAGGCCCTTGCGAGCCCATCGCCACGCTCTGCAACTCATCACATCGCTCCGCGCCAACGGCGCCGATCAGGCTTGGGGCGCCTGGCCCGGGTGCGGCCAGGTGACCACCACTTGTTCTGCCAGTTATACCCCTGGTCCTGGCCCTTGTAACCGGTCTCCGGGATAAGCGGGACAGGCGCAAGGATCAAGTAACGCAGCGCCTTGTTTCGCGGGCAAGCCCGCTCCCACAGATCTCTGAACCGTATAGCTGTGCGGCAATCGGCAGCTGCCGGCGCAGGCTATTCTTAGGTGTCTGCCCCCCTTCAAAGGAGACGCCAGCATGAGCAACTTGCCCCTCCACCCGACACTGGACAACGGGATCCAGCCCGCCGCCGCGAACTTCAGCGGTGGCACCCTGCAATGCCTGTGTGCGACCGACAAGGTCGAGGTCCGAATCGATGCGCAAACCCTGCATAACCATGCCTGCGGTTGCAGCAAATGCTGGAAGCCGCAGAACGCCCTGTTCTCGGTCGTCGCCGTGGTGCCGCGGGACAAGGTCAGCTTGATTGCCCATGGTGAAAAACTGGCGATTGTCGACCCCGCCGCAACCATCCAGCGCCACGCCTGCACGCGCTGTCATGCCCATCTTTTCGGCCGTATCGAGAATAAGGACCATGGGTTTTATGGCCTGGACTTCGTTCACACCGAGCTGTCGCCGCAAAGCGGATGGTCGGCGCCGGGGTTCGCGGCGTTCGTCTCCTCAATCATCGAAACCGGCACCCCGCCCGCGCAGATGACGGCCATCCGCGCGCGTCTGCGCGCGCTTGGCCTGGAACCTTATGACTGCCTGTCGCCGGATTTGATGGACGCGCTGGCGACCCATGTCGCGAAACAGAAAGGTTTGCTTCCAGGTGCCTGATTGAGCGGTTGCCGCGGTGGCATTGGCGACCGCGACATAAGCACAGCCAGCCACCCCGGCTGGCTGCCCCCCACTCTCAGTAGATCCCGCGATAAATCGCCTCTACCTGCCCCTCATCCATATCCCTCGGATTACTATCGATCAAACGCTGCAACCCCGTCACCACATCCTTCGCCATCAGCGCAATCGAGTCCTCATCAATACCCAAGCGCGACAGCCGGGTTTCCAGCCCGCTGTCGCGCACCAAGGCTTCGATGGCCTCGACAAAGCCCTGGGCGGCGCTGGCCTCGTCGGTGAAGCGGGCTTCGGGCAACAGGTGCGCGGCCAGTTCGGCGTATTGCCGTTGCGCCGCGGGCAGATTGAAGCGAATCATCGGCGCCATGACCAGTGCGTTGGCGTGGCCGTGGGGGATGTGAAAGCGTGCGCCCAACGGATAGGCCAGGCCGTGTATCGCCGCCACCGAGGCGTTGACGAAGGCCATACCGGCCATCAGCGAGCCCTGCAGCATGGCCGAACGCGCGGCGACGTCGCTGCCGTCGGCCAGCACCTTGCGCAGGTTGCCGCCGAGCAGGCGCAGGGCGGTGGTGGCGAGGCCATCGGCGATCGGGTTCTTGCGGGTGCGGCTGGTGTAGGCCTCGATCGCATGAACCATGGCGTCAAGGCCCGTGGCGGCGGTGACGCCGGCAGGCAGGCCGAGGGTCAGCAGTGGATCGAGGACCGCCACGTCGGGCATCAGTTGCGCCGAATACACCGCCTGCTTGCGCTGCTCTGCGTCGGTGATCACCGAAACCCAGGTCACCTCCGAACCAGTGCCGGCCGTGGTCGGCGCCAGCACCAGCGGCAGGCGTTGGCCGCGAGCCTTGTCGCTGCCGTACAGCTCTGGCAGCGCTTGCTCGCTGTTGATCAGCAACGCCACCAGCTTGGCCGCATCCAGGGAGCTGCCGCCACCGAGGCCGAGCACACCATCGGCGGCAAACGCCCGGCCCTGGCTGACCGCCTGTTCGACCACCGCCGCCGGCGGATCGGCCACCACCTGATCGAACACCGCCACACTGCAACCGGCCTCCTCCAGCGCCGCACAGGCCTGGGCGGCGAAGCCGAGCTTGACGATGCCCGGGTCGCACACCAGCAGCACCCGCCGCACGGCCAGCCCGGCGAACACCTGGCCAATCCCTTGCAAAGCACCCGCCGCGCAGACGATCCGCGGCACGCTTCTGAACTCATGATTCATCGCAATTTCCTCACAGCACCGAAGCGTAAATGGCCCGGGCGTCTTCCCGGCTGATCGGACGCGGGTTGTTGATCAGCAGGCGTTGGACCTTCATGGCGTCGTCGCTCAGGCGATCGAGGTCGGCCTCGCTGACCCCGACCTCGGCCAGGCGCTGGACAAACGGCATGCGCCGGACCAGTGCGGTCATAAAGTTGATAAACGCCTCGCAGGCTTGAGTCGGATCATCAAAACGCTGGCCAGGCAGCACGCTCGCTGCCAGCTCGGCGTACAGCGCCTGCGCCGCGCTGCGGTTGAAGTTCAGCACCGGCACCAGCACCAGCGCATTGCTCAGGCCATGGGGCACGTGGAAATGCCCGCCCAGCGGATAGGCCAGTGCATGCACCGCCGCCACCGGCGCGTTGGCGAACGCCATGCCGGCGAGCATCGAACCAAGGAGCATGGCGGAACGCGCCTCGAGATCATCCGGCTGCGCCAGCACCCGATCCAGATTGCCCGCCAACAGGCGCAGGGCCTGCACCGCGAGGCCGTCGGACAGCACGTTTTTCTTGTGCTGACTGGTGTAGGCTTCGATCGCGTGGACCATGGCGTCGACCCCGGTCATGGCGCTGACCGCCGGCGGCAGGCCGACGGTCAGGCGCGCATCGAGCAAGGCGATATCCGGGTACAGCAAGGGGCTGACCACGCCCTTCTTCTCGTGGCTGGGGGTGGTGACGATGGCCACGGCGGTGACTTCGGAACCGGTGCCGGCGGTGGTCGGCACCTGGATCAGCGGCAGGCGCGGGCCCTTGGCCAGGTTGATGCCATAGATATCGCTGAGTGCCTGTTCATGGCCGCAGAGCAGCGCCACCAGCTTGGCGGTGTCCAGCGAGCTGCCGCCACCGAGGCCAATCACCGCCTGGGCCTGGCAGTTGCGCCCCGCCGCCACCGCATCGAGCACCGATGCTTCCGGTGGATCGGCCTGCACGTCGCTGTACAGCGTGACCTCGACGCCGGCGTCACGCAGCGCCTGCAGCGGTGCATCAAGCAGGCCGGCGCGTTGCAGGCCCGGGTCGCTGACCAACAACACTCGGGTGGCACCGAGTTCACGGCACAGCGCGCCCAGACGCAGGGCGCCGTCGATTTCGCAGATCACCCGTGGGGTGGTTTCAAAAGTAAAGTTCGACATGGGGATCATCCTGCTCGCACGCTGCCGCGCTCGATGCGGTACAGCGCATCGACCAGGTCAGCGGAATGGGTGTCATCGGATTCGGAAATCAGCACGCACAGGCCTTCCTGTCCGAGCTGGGCGATTACTTCGGAGAGCCGGCGCGACAGCACCGGCGCCACACCCTCGAACGGTTCGTCGAGGATCAACAGCCGGTTGCCCGGCATCAACGCCCGGGCCAGGGCCACCAGTTTTTGCTGGCCGCCGGACAGTTGCATGGCGCGGCGGTCGCGGAACTGGGCGATTTCCGGGATCAGGCTGTACACCCACTCCAGGCGCTCGGCGCTGCCCGGCAGCTTGTTGGCCCACACCGGCAGCAGAATGTTCTCCTGCACCGTCAGCGCCGGAATCAGCCGGCGATCTTCCGGCAGGTAGCTAATGCCGCTCGCCGCACGCTGGTAACCGGGCTGGGCACGCAGGTCGTTGCCGGCGAAGTGGATCGAGCCGGAGCTGGCATCGATCAGGCCCATCAGGGTGCGAATCAGCGTGGTCTTGCCGGCGCCGTTGTGACCGATCAGACCGACCATCTGCCCGGCCCCGACACTCAGCGAGACGTCATGCAGGATCGGCACCGATTCGATGGCGACGTTGAGGTTGCGAATTTCCAGGCTCATGCCGTTGCCTCCTTGTGGGCCCGTTGGCCGCCGGTCACCAGTTCCTGGACGCGGGCGTTGGCCAGCACGGTTTGCGGCGGACCGTCAGCCAGCACTTCACCACTGTAGAACGCGAGGATCCGCGAGACGTAGCGGCGCACCACGTCCATGTCGTGCTCGACGAACAGCACCGTCACCTGATGCCGGGACACCACTTGCATGACGGTGTCCATCAACTGGGTTTTCTCTTCGGCGCTGACGCCGCTGGTGGGCTCGTCGAGCAGCAGCATCTGCGGATCGCCGATCAGCGCCATGGCGATGTCGATCAGCTTGCGCACGCCTTGCGGCACTGCGGTGACCTTGTTGTCGCGCCAGCCGAGAATGCTGAACTCACCGAGAATCGCCTCGGCACGGGCGATCCGCGCGTCGTTGCGCAACGGCCGCAGCAGCGAGGGAAACGGCGATTCGGCGCCGGCCAGGGCAATCAGCAGGTTATCGAGCACGGTCAGCTCGGGGAACAGCTGCGCGACCTGGAACGAACGGGCCATGCCGGCACGGGTGATCGCCCGTGGCGTGCGGCCGATGATCGACTGGCCGTTGAAGAGGATCTCGCCTCGGCTGGGCTTGAGGTAGCCGGTGACCATGTTGATGAAGGTGGTCTTGCCGGCGCCGTTGGAGCCAATCACCCCCACCACTTCGCCTTTGCTGATGCGCACGTTGACGTCCTTGGCGGCGGTCACCGCGCCGAACTCCTTGTACAGCCCACGGGTTTCCAGAATGCAATTCATGCCTTGGCCTCCACTGCCTTGGCCGCGCGGGCCTGACCACTGAACAGGCTCCACAGGCCCTTGGGCAGAAAGATGATGATTGCCAGCAAGGTGATCCCGAGGATCATCTGCCAGCTGTGGGGCACCAGTTCGATGGCGTAGGTGCGCACCACGGCGAACAGGATTGCCGCGATGATCGGCGCCGCGACGTGAGCGGTGCCGCCGAGCAAGGCGATGAAGACGAACTCGCCGGAGGTGATCCAGTAGGCCATTTCCGGGTCGATATGCCCGGCGGCCAGGGCCATGAAGCCACCGCCCAGCGCCGATACCCCGGCGGCGGCGACGTAGTTCATGTACAGCACCCAGCGCGGCGACTGGCCGAGGTACTCGACCCGCACTTCGTTCTCGCGGATCGCCTCGCACATCGCCCCGGCACTGCTGCGTCCATAGCGGTGCAGCAACACTGCGAGCACGGCGGTGACCGCGACGATGATCACGAACAATGCCAGCGGCGCCTGGCCGGCAGCCGGGCTCCAGCCGAACAGGGTCCAAGGCTTGACGTTGAAGCCGTCAGTGCTGCCCAGGGCCGGGCTTTTCACCAGCATGCCGTAGAGGATCATCGAGAACGCCAGCGAGAGCATGGCGAAGAAGATTTCCCGGTAACGGGTCATCAACAGGCCGAGAAGCATGGCCAAGGCGACCGCTGCCGCCACGCCGATAAACAGCAGGGTCGGCAGATCGCTGATCGACAGAAAATGCCCGCTCATGCCCACGGCGTAGCCGCCGATGCAGAAGTACAGGCCCTGGCCAAAGGTCACCAGGCCGGCGCGCATTTGCATCACCACGCCTTGCACCACCATCGACTTGGCCAGTGCCATGGTCAGCAGGAACACCAGCCATTGCGGGGCGATCAGGCCAGCGGCGGCCAGCAGCACGGCGACGCCGAGCAGAATCAGTTCGGTTTTATCCAGGCGCATCAGATTTTCCTCGCTAGCACGCGACCGAACAGGCCTTGCGGACGCACCGCGAGGACCAGCGCCATCACGCCATAGATCACAAAGAGTTCGAATTGCGGCGCGTAGTGCACCGCCGCCGCGCGACTCAGGCCCACCAGCAAGGCGCCAAGGGCCGCGCCCTCGATGCTGCCCATGCCGCCGATCACCACCACGGCGAACGCCAGCACGATGATTTCCACGCCGATGCCCGGCGCCACCGAAATCGCCGGCGCGGTCAGGGCCCCGGCCAGGGTGCCGAGCACGGTGCCGAGGACGAACACCAGGGTGAACACCTTGCGCACGTTGACGCCCATGGCCTGCGCCACTTCGCGGTCATGGATCACTGCGCGCAGGACCTTGCCCTGGTGCGTACGTTCGAGCCACAGCCACAGGCCGAAGCCGAGCACCAGCGACACGCCCACCAGCATCAGGTCGTAGTTGGAGACTTTCAGCCCGGCGAGCACGCTGCGCCCCATCTCGGCATAAGGCTGATAGGCGAAGTACGGGTTGACGCCCCAGATCATCTTCATCGCGTCTTCGAGGATCAGCAGCAAGGCGTAAGTGATGATCACCATCAGCACTTCGTCGCGGCCGTACATGAAACGCAGCAGGCCGCGCTCGATCAGCAGCCCGACCACCAGCCCGGCGGCCAGCGCACAGCCGAGCATCATCAGGTAGCCGACCCACACCGGGCCCACACCGTTGTTGAAATACCAGCCCACCAGCGAGGCGGCGGCATAGGCGCCGATGGCATAGAAACTGCCGTGGGCCATGTTGAGGATGCGCATGACACCGTAGATCACGGTGAGCCCCGCCGCGACCAGGAACAGCCACGAGGCATAGATGGCGCCGTCGATCAGCACCGCATAAAGACTCAGCATAAGGTTCTACCTTGGCAAGAGTGGCGGCCATGGGCGGCCGCCACGATCGGTCAGCTGTGCGTGGCGATCAGTTGCACTGCGCGCCCGGGAAACCGGCCTTGATCCAGTCGTGGGCGCTGGTGCCGTCCGGCGGGGTCACGCACTCGCCGGCGAAGGCGATGACGTTCTGCACGCTGCCCTGCTTGCTGGCCTTGTCGTAGTGGTACTCACCGTAGGCAATGCCTTGCATCGCCTGGTGGCCGCCGGCGCGGGCCATCTGCACGGTGCCGGACACCGATTCAAAGGTCGCGCCCTTGAACGCCTTGGCTATTTCCAGCGGCGTCGGCACCTTGCCGGCCTCGGCCTTGGCGTTTTCCGCGGCAAATTTCAGGCCGAGGATCGCTTGCGCCATCTTGCTCGCCGGGTAGGTCGGCGCGGCTTTGTAGGCTGTTTGATAAGCCTCGGTGAACCAATTATTCAGCGGGTTCTGCGGGGCGAAGGCGCCGAACGGGCCGCGACCGCCGATGATCATGCCGTTGGGCGCCTGGTCCTTGTAGCGGGCCAGGGCCGACTCGCCGCAGGTCAGCACCGCAGTGCTTTCTTCCAGCAGGCCACGGGCGTTGGCTTGCAGCACCAGGGCCTCCATGTCGCCGCCCCAGAAGCTGGAGTGAATGATGTCCGGACGCTTGACCGACAGCGCCGAGATTTCCGCGCCGTATTGGCCCTGGAACACCTTGGGCATCTGAGATTCGACCACCTGGGTCTTGGGCATCACTTGGGCCATCGACAGGGTGAAGTCGCTCCAGCTGTCCTGACCCCAGGCGTAGTTCTGCTGGATGCCGCCGACGCGCACGGCGTCCGGGCGGGTCTTGGCCAGGTAACGGGCAGCGCCAATGTTGTCGACGGCGGCGTCGAGGCTGGTGCGGAACACGAATTGCGGGGTCTTGTCTTCGCTGAACAGTTGCGAGGTGCCGCAGTCGTAGAACACCGTCATCGCCCCCAACTCCTCGGCCACCGGCGCGATGGCCAGGCAGTCGCCGGAGGAGATGTAGCCGACCACTGCATCGACCTTCTGGCGCTGCACCAGGTTGCGGAATTCCTCGACCTGCTTGGCGGCACCGCCGGCCTCATCGATGATCACCATCTCGATCTCGGCGCCGTTGATCCCCAGCTTGTCGTAGGGTGCGGGCAGCTTGCCCTGGTTGAGGTTTTCCACCAGCAGCTTGGCGGCATTCGCCGAGGGCTCGCCGAACGGGCCGGCGGCGGGACCGGAGAGGAAGGTCACCACGCCAATGCGGAACTTGCCGTTTTCGGCGGCCACGGCGCTGCCGCTGATGCCAGTGGCGAGACCTGCCGTGGCCAATGCCAGGGCCAGGGTCAGTGCCTTGCGGGTGTGCGGGACGCTTTTCTTATAGTTGTTCATGGTCATTTCCATTACGGGTTACTGAAGCTAAGGGGCATGCCCCTCGGGATGGGTTGGCCCGGCCTGGCGACGCGCGCGCACGGCCGGGTCGGGCAGCAAGTCCTGGGCGGAATACACCGACCACTCGCCGAGCATCAGTTGCGCGGGGGGGTAGTCGCTGTTGCGCACCGGGGTGCCAACGGCCTGGGTCTGCAGGATCTGGTGAGTCAGCGGATCGATTCGCGAGACGAAGCCCGGCGGGTCTTCCGGCAAGGCGATCTCAAGCCCTTCGAGGGCCGTGACCAGGGATTCGGTGTCGGTGGCGCCGGCCTTCTGGCTGGCGGCGGCCAGCACCATCACCCCGGTGTAGGCGCCTTCGGCGGCGTAGGTCGGGTAGCGCCCGGTCAGGCTGTGGAAGCGCTCGACAAAGGAGCGATTGCGCGCGGTCTGCGGCCAGTTGTTGTGGTGGCGCGCCGACAGAATCAGCCCCGGCGGCGCCTTATCGCCGAGCGCTACCAGGAAGTCGTAGTTGCCGCCGGTATCGAAGTTGGCCAGGCGCGAGGTCTCGAACAGCCGGGTGCCCGCCGCCTGTTTGACGAAGGCGTGGAAGTCGCCGCCCCACAGGGCCGAGACGATGATGTCCGGACGTGCCTGTTCCAGGGCCGCGATGTAGGCCGAGTAGTCAGGCTCGTACAGGCGTGGCCAGAGTTCGGTGACGTCGTCGAACTGCACGCCAAGTTGGCGCAACGCTTCGTGCAGGTCGTCCCGCGAGACGTGGCCGTATTCGTAGTCGGGGCCGATAAAGGCCAGGCGTTTCCAGCCGGTTTTCGCCTGCAGTGCCTTGAGGTAATGAGCGCCGGCGGCCATCGACGTCCAGGTGTCATTGGTCACGCGAAAGTAGTAGCGATGGCCCCTTTCCAAGGTCATGCGTGACGAGGCATGGTCGGTGCCGATCATCAGCACTTTTTCGTCCCGCGCCAGTTGGCTGACCGCCAGCGCCACACCGGATGAGACCATGCCGCACAGCACCTGCACGCCGTCCTTGCGAATGAACGAGCGGGCCAGGCTGACACCGTAGGACGCCTTGGACTGGTCGTCGTCGATGATCACGCGCAACTGCGGGAGCGCCTCACCGGCGTCGCGCCGGGCCTGCAATTCACTCAGGGCGACCTGGATTCCGGCGATGCTGTCCTGGCCGTAGATCGCTGCGCGCTCGGTCATCGGGTACAGGCAACCGAGGGTCAGTTCGGCTTGCGCGGCAGGCGCGCCCAATTCGACGCGACCGGCCTGCACCGATCCGGCGTAAGCCAGCAGCAGGCCGCTCAGGGCGACAACGATCGGCAGGTGGGAAAACGGCAGTTGCATAAAATCCCTTGGGGCGTTCGGGGACGCCTCTTGTCGGTTAGCGAAAGGGTTATCGCAAAGGCTGTGCCAGCCTTTGCATCAGGCGCAATGAAATACCACGAAAGAGCTCTGCGACGAGGCTTTGCGTGGTACTGGGCGAGTATCGGGAGGCGCCGCGACGGTGGCCGACGCAGCGTGTGGCGAGCAGCTTGAGCGGCTGGCGCTCAAGCCGCGCGCGCAGTTGAGCGGTTAGCGCTCATCGCCGCGCTCGATGCCCAGGCGTTGCAGGCGACGCTTGAGCGCATGCCGGGAAATCCCCAGCAGATCGGCGGCCAGGCCCTTGTGCCCCGCGCTGCGGCTGAGGGCATCGCTGACCAGTTCGCGCTCGGCCCGCTCCAGTTGGTGATCCAGCGCCGCCAGCGAGGCCGGCGCCGGCTCGGCGGATTGCAAATGGGCCGGCAGTTGGGCGCTGCCAATGGTTTGCCCGGGCAGCAGGATGGTCAGGCGTTCGATCAGGTTTTTCAGCTCGCGCACGTTGCCCGGCCAGCGATGACGCACCAACGCGGCAGCGCTGTCGGCAGCAAAAGCAATGGGCGCGACTTTTTCCTCGCGGCCCTGATGCACGGCGAAATGCCTGGCCAGCAGCAGGATGTCGTCGCCGCGCTCGCGCAGCGCCGGAATGTCCAGGGTAATGACGTTGAGGCGGTAGAACAGGTCTTCACGAAAACGCCCTTGGCGCACGTCCTCGGCGAGGTCGCGGTTGGTTGCCGCCACCACCCGCACATCGGCGCTGCTGGCCTGGCCGGCACCGACCGCACGGTAGCTACCGTTCTCGAGAAAGTGCAGCAGCTTGGCTTGCAGGGCCAGGGGCAATTCGCCGATCTCGTCGAGGAACAGCGTGCCCTGATGCGCCTGGGTCACCAGGCCGATGCGTTTCTGGTGAGCGCCGGTGTAGGAGCCCTTCTCCGAGCCGAACAGCTCGGCTTCGATCAATTGCTCCGGCAGCGCCGCGCAGTTGACCTCGATAAACGCCTGGCCAGCCCGCGAGCTGTTGGCGTGCAGCGCCTGGGCCACCAGGGTCTTGCCGGTACCGGATTCACCGAGCAAAAGGATTCGCGTCGCCGAGCTGCGGGCGATCCGTTGCAAGGCGGCGTTGAGGTTGGCCATGACCAGGCTCTGGCCGAGCAAGGCGCCCTGCTCTGCCGTGCTGCTGGCGACGGCGCCGGGCCGCTCGAGGGCCGCGCCGATGGTCGCCAGCAGGTCATCGAGTTCGAAGGGTTTGGTCAGGTAGTCGGTGGCCCCGCCCTTGACCGCTTGCACAGCGGCGCGGGTGTCGCCATGGGCCGAAATCATGATCACCGGCAACTCTGGGCGCAATTTTCGCAGCCCCTCGAGCGTGGCGATGCCGTCGATGCCCGGCAGGCCGAGGTCGAGCAGGACGATGTCCACCTCGACCTTGCTGTCGGCCAGCAGCTCCAGGGCCGCCTCGCCGCTGTACACCGCGCGGGGCTGCATGCCTTCGCCACTCAGGGCATAGCTCAGCGAGCGCACCAGCGCCGCTTCGTCATCGACGATCAGTACATGTGTTTCGGACATCGGTCGCTCACTTCAGATAAGTCGCGGCGGGCGCGGGAAAATCCAGGGTCACCACGGTGCCGGCGCCCGGGGTGCTTACCAGTTCCATGCGCGCGGCGTTGGCTTCCATTAATTGCTGGCAGATGCTCAGGCCCAAGCCGGTGCCACGGGCCTTGAGGGTAAAAAACGGTTGCCGCACCTGGTCCAGCGCGGTCGCCGGAATGCCGCAGCCCTGGTCGACCACGGTCACACAGACCCGTTCGCCCCAGGCCTGGCCGGTGATCAGCACCGACTGCCCGGCTTCGCTGGCTTCGACGGCGTTGAGGCACAGGTTGAGCAGGATCTGCTGCGCCTGATCCGGGTCGACCCACAGTTGCAGACCGGCCTGGCATTGGCTGGCAAATACGATGCCCTTGGCTTCGGCCTCGGGCGCGACCAGCCGTACGATGCGCGTCAGCAGGGTTTCAAGGTCCAGCACCTGGGGAATCGCCGGGTGTGGTCGGCCGTATTCCAACAGGTCGCTGGTGACATGGGACAGGCGGTCGATTTCCTGGCACAGGTCGCTGAGCAGCTCGCGGCGCTGGCTTTCCTGTTCGCGGCGGAGCAAGGCCTGGACCGTGGTTTTCATGGTCGCCAGCGGGTTGCGCACCTCATGGGCGACACCGGTGGCGAAGGTCCCGAGCACCGCGAGTTTTTCCGCGCGCACGGTGCGCTCCATGACATCCGCCAGACGCCCGGCCATGACATTGAACGCACGGGTGACCCGACCGATTTCGTCATCATGGGTCTGTTCCGCGAGGCGATAGCGCAGATCCCCCGAGGACAACTGATGCGCCCCGTCCACCAGCGAGCCGACCCGCGCACGTAACTGCCGCGACAGGGTGAAAAAGACGATCAGGATAAAGCCGATAAAACCCACCGCCACCAGGTACAACCAGCCGCGCGCGTCGTCCAGCGGCTTGAGGATCGCCCCCGGTTGCACGCTGAACACCACTTGCCAGCCGGGCAGGATCACCGGCCCTTCGCGCCAGTCGCTCGGCGCCTTGACCTGGCGTCCGGTGGCATCGATAAACGCCCCGCCCGGCACCCGCAGCAATGGTGTGACCACGCCGTTCAGGCCGCTGCTGACCAGCAGTTCGCTAAGGGAGGCCAGGCGCAGATGCAGGCCGATGCTCACGCGATGATCCTGGCGACCGTTGCGGATAGTCTTGCGGATCAGCAGCCAACCCGAGCGCCCGGCCTGGGGCAGCAGCGGGCCGATCACCTCGACATCGCCGACCCGCTGGCGCGCCAGGCCGTCCAGCGACCAGGGTTCGCCGCCCCAGTAGGGCGCCCCTGATGCCGCCGGGCCGGGCATGACCTTGAGCAGGCGATCGTGGTCGTCGAAAAACAGCACGCCATACAGAAACGGCAACTCGCCTTCGAGCTTGAGCAAGGCATCGACATCGCCGGCCGGCTGCGCCTGATCGGCAATGAAGTCGGGCATGTTGGGGTGATTGGACAGGGCCGAGAGCTGGTAGAAACGGTCGTCGAGAAACGACGACAGGCGATTCGCCGTGGACAGCGCCTGGGCATCCAGGCGTTCGCCGGTCAGGCGGTTGAGCAGGTCCTTGGCCAGTTGCTCATAGAGCACCGCCAGGCCAATCAGCGCCAGGCCCATGACCACGATCGACAGCAAAGTGTAGCGCGCCACCAGGCTGCGGCGCGGCCGGGCCAGGCGTCGCCAGAACGGGCGCGCGGAGAGTTGGATATCCATGGAGTTTGTAATTATTGTTCATGTGATGTCGGCAGAGCATAAGGACCGTGGGTCGGAGTTGTCCATGCCGCCGTTGCCCGCGCCACCTGCCGGACGCCGCAAAGCTGCTATCATCCGCGCCTTCGCCCGCCGAGCCGCAGACCATGAACCGTCGCAAGAAAATCAAGCAGTTACTCGAAAGCCACGCCAAGAAGGCGAGCGCCAAGCTGGCGCCCAAGAACAAGCCCAAGTACATCAGCAAGGCCGACCGCCTGAAGCTGGCGGCCGAGACGGTCGACGAAGGCAGCGTCAGCGTCGACAGCTGAGTGTCACTCGATGTGCGGCTCGTGACTGAAGTCGAGCAGCGCCATGAAGCGCTCGATCAGCGGTGACGGGTTGTGCGCATGCCAGCTCATGTACAGGCCGACCGCAGGGTTGCCAGCGGCGCTGACCGGGGTCAGGCCGCGAAACACCACTTTGTCCCCCGCCACCGTGTTGGCAATGGACTCCGGCACCAGGGCCACGCCAAATCCGCAGGCCACCAGGCCGACCAGGGTCTGCATCTGCGCCGCCTCCTGCACCACTTTCGGAAAAAAACCCGCGGCGTCGCACAGGGCGATCAGTTGGCTGTAATAGCCGATGCCCAGGCCCGCCGGGGTGAACACGAAGTCATCCTCTGCAAAATCCGCCAACTGCACCGGCCCGCCCTTGGCCTTGGGATGATCGGCGGGCAGCGCAATGACGATCTGCTCGTCGAGCACCAGGCGCGTTTCGATATTCGCTGCGGTCATCGGCAGGCGCCGGCGAAACGCGATATCGGCCTCCCCCGCCACAATCGCGTCGGCCTGGTTGGCCGAGGGCATTTCCCTGATCACCAACTGCACCTGGGGCAATTCCTGGCGGAACTGCCTGAGGCTGTTGAGCAATGAGGGGTAGCCGGAAATCGACACCGAGGTGATCGTCAGCTTGCCAGCAACCCCCGCCGCCACCTGACGCGCATGCTCGACGCCCTGCTCCAGTTCCTTGAGGGTGCGATAGGCGGCGCTGAGGAAGGCGCTGCCGGCGGGCGTCAACTTGACCTCGCGCTTGTCACGGATAAACAGGCTGAACCCCAGTTTGCCCTCAAGGCGGCTGATGGCCTGGCTCAACGGCGGCTGGGCCATGTGCAGGCGCTGCGCGGCCTTGTGGAAGTGCAGCTCCTCGGCCACGGCGACAAACTGCCGGAGCAGACGGGTTTCGATCATTGCAGGGGGTCCTTCGGCTGTGCGGGTCGAGGCTGGGGTCGGCAGGCAAGCCTCTGATATGCATAGGGTATCAAGTGCGTCGCTGATTAGTATTAAACAAGGCGAATAACCGTTGTTATGGTGGGGAGATATTTGGCTGGGGCATGCAATGAACTTCACAGGAAAAACCGCCATCGTCACCGGCGCGGGCCGCGGCCTGGGTTTGAGCTACGCGCGGGAGTTGGCCAGGCGTGGGGCCAATGTGGTGATCAGCGATATCGGCGCCGATCCGCTCGGCGCCGGCAGCGATGCCTCGATTGCCCTGCAAGCCGCGCAGATGCTGGAGGCCGAGGGCTGCAAGGTGGTCGGCCATCACGGCGACCTGTCCAGCGAAGCCGGTTGCCGGCAGTTGATCGACACCGCCATCGAAGCGTTCGGGCAACTGGATATCTTGATCCACAACGCCGGCTGGGTGGGTTATCAAGAGATTGAAAGCACTGACGCAGGGTTTCTCGAGCGCGCGCTGCAGATCAATGTCCATGCCCCCATATGGTTGTGCACACATGCCTGGCCCTATCTGCGCCAGGCCAGCGATGCGCGGGTGATCCTTACCACCTCGGACCGGGCGATGTACCAGCAGTATGCGCAGGCCGGGCTGGTGGCGTATTCCGCGGGCAAGATGGCGCAGTTGGGGATCATGAATGCGTTGAGCGTGGAAGGCGTGGCGGACGAGATCATGGTCAATGCCATTTCGCCGGTGGCCCGAACACGGATGTGGGGCGAGACCGGCGAGCCGCAGAATCTCAAGCCGGAATGGGTGGTGCCGGGGGTGATTTTCCTGGCCTCGCCGCAATGTCGTCACAGCGGTTATATCCTGCGTGCCAGCAATGGGCAGTTCACGGCTACCCGTTTCGCCGAGCACCCGGATGTTGATTATCCTGTGGATCTGACGCGTGTGCAGGCCGATAGCCCGGAACAGATTGCCCAGCGGTGGGATTGGATTCGGGAGAGTTGAGGGGGGGGCTGGACGGGATCAATGGCAATTTATCGGTGTACATATCCATTCCTGCGGTAACGCTCCACTGTGGGAGTTGGCTTGCCAACGATGGCTATTTTTTGTGTACATATCCGTTCCTGCGGTAACGGCTACTTATGGTTTCGCTTTTACAGCGAGTCCCTTTTTCAAACGCCGGAATGCCGGCCCAGCAAAAAGGAACCAAAAGGCTTTGCCCCAACATCCGGCCCCCTCGCTTAGGCTCGGCGTACCTTCGCTCCGGCATCCATCCGCGGGTCATCGCCTCCGGTTGGCTTCGCTGGCACCTCCTCTCGATGACTGCGGCTGCGCCGCAGCGCGCTACGCGCTCCCCTCGGATGAATGCCTCCACTCAGCCTTCTGTAACGGGGCCGGTGGATCAAAATCAAAAGCAGCCGAGGCGGCCTACCGGCCGGCCTGACTGGGATCTATACGGTGGATGCAAATCTTGCGATCGACCCGGACATTGTGGGAGCCAGCCTGCTGGCGATGGTCGTTAACGATGACGCAGCTGTCCCGGATGTTCGCGGCGGTCTCAGGTTTTTCGTCGGAACGCCGCCCGGAGCCCGCTCGCTCCAACAGATTCTGTGCCGAACACAAAGTCTGCATACACCTTATACCCACTGTAGGAGCGAGCCTGCTCGCGATGATCGTCAACGATGACGCACCTGTCCTGGATTTACGCGGCGACCTCAGGTTCTTCGCGAGCAGGCTCGCTCCTACAGTGGATTGCAAAGCACGCACATTTCGCGATCGACCATGAATATTGTGGGGCCAGCCTGCTGGCGATGGTCGTCAACGATGACGCAGATGTTCTGGATGTACGCGGCGGCCATAGATTTTTCGCTGGCAAGCCAGCTCCCACAGAAATCTGCAGTGGATGCGTATCTTGCGATCGGGCATGGACATTGTGGGAGCGAGCCTGTCGAATCGTCGCACCGTCGCGATGGTCGTCAACGATGACGCAACCATCCTGGATCGACGCGGCGGTCTCAGGTTCTTCGTCGGAACGCCGCCCGGAGCCGGCTCGCTCCTACAGGGGTTCTACGCCAGCCAAAGAAACAGGTCGGCCGGTAGGCCGCCTCGTTCGCCGTTACCACTCAACAGGCCGAGCGTTAGCTCGCCTGCAGCTTTTGATTTTGATTCACCGGCCCCTTCGGGAGGCTGAGTGGAGGTATTCATCCGGGGGGAGCGCGTAGCGCGCTGCGGCGCAGCCGCAGTCATCGAGAGGAGGTGCCAGCGAAGCCAACCGGAGGCGATGACCCACGGATGGATACCGGAGCGAAGGTACCCCGAGCCTAAGCGAGGGGCCGGACGCTGGGGTGAAGCCTTTTGGTTCCTTTTCGGCGTTTGGAAAAGGGACTCGCTGTAAAAGCGAAACCATAAGTGGCCGTTACCGCAGGAATGGATAGGTACACCGACAGATCGCCATCGCTGGCAGGCCAGCTCCCACAGTAGAGTGAACGTTTCTGCAGGAATGGAGATGTACACCGTCACCCCCCACCCCACACTGTGAACCAACCAACGCCCTACAGAAATTTCTCACCTGATTAATCCCTTGGTAGAGCAAAAACTCGGAGCTGGTCTATCGTCGTTAGGGTTGTCGAATTGTCCGCTCCCAAGTGGTGCATCCCTGGATGCGTGGTGCCGGACTGCACAGCAATCTGTCGCAAAGAGCGACCCACCGGCTAGGGAGCAAGTCGAATGACTCGCATAGGCAAGTGGTTACCCAGGGTCGCCTTCGCGGCGACCTCCGTCCTGGCGCTGTCGGCCACAGCCGCCGACAAACCGAACATCCTGGTGATTTTCGGTGATGACATCGGCCAGACCAATATCAGCGCCTATTCCATGGGCGTGGTTGGCTACAAGACACCGAACATCGACCGTATCGCCAAAGAAGGCATGATGTTCACCGACTATTACGCGGAGAACAGTTGCACCGCCGGACGTTCAACCTTCATCACCGGACAATCGGCGCTGCGCACCGGTTTGTCCAAGGTCGGCATGCCCGGCATACCGGTCGGCCTGCAGGCCCGCGACGTGACCATCGCCCAGGCGCTCAAGGCCAAGGGTTATGCCACCGGTCAGTTCGGCAAGAACCACCTGGGGGACAAGGACGAATACCTGCCGACCAATCACGGTTTCGACGAGTTCTTCGGCAACCTCTATCACCTCAACGCCGAAGAAGAACCAGAACGTCCGTATTGGCCGAAGGATGACGCGGCGTTCGTCAAGGCCGCCTCGCCACGCGGGGTGATCCACAGCTTCGCCGATGGCAAGATCGAAGACACCGGCGCGCTGAACAAAAAACGCATGGAGACCATCGACGACGAAACCACCGCCGCCGCCCAGGCGTTCATCGAGAAGCAGGCCAAGGCCGACAAGCCGTTCTTCGTCTGGATGAACACCACCCGCATGCACGCCTTTACCCATGTTCGCGAGTCGATGAAAGGGCAAAGCGGCATGATCGGCAATGATTACGCCGACGGCATGCTCGAGCACGATGGCGACGTCGGCAAGCTGCTGAAGACCCTCGACGACCTCAAGCTCACCGACAACACCATCGTCGTCTACACCACCGACAACGGCCCGAACCAGTGGTCCTGGCCGGACGCGGCAACCACGCCGTTCCGTAACGAGAAAAACTCCAACTGGGAAGGCGCTTACCGGGTACCGGCGATGATTCGTTGGCCTGGCAAGGTCAAACCGGGTGAAGTCTCCACGCAAATGTTCTCCGGCATGGACTGGTTCCCGACCCTGTTGGCCGCCGTTGGCGATACCGACATCAAGGAACGCCTGCTCAAGGGCACCGACGTCGGTGGGAAGAACTTCAAGGTGCACCTGGACGGCTTCAACCAGCTGGATTACCTGACCGGCAAAACCGACAAGAGCGCGCGTACCGAGTTCTACTATTTCAGCGATGACGGTGATCTGGTGGGCATGCGGTACAACGATTGGAAAATCGTGTTCTGCGAACAACGTGCGCCGGGCGGCCTGAAGGTCTGGAGTGAACCCTTCACTTGCCTGCGGGTACCGAAGATGTTCAACCTGCGCATGGACCCCTACGAGCGTGCCGACGTGGTGTCCGATCAATACTACGACTGGCTGACCAAGAACGACTACCTGATATTCGATGGCGTTCGCCGGTCCGCTGCCTTCCTGCAAACCTTTGTCGACTACCCGCCTAGCCAACGCCCGGCGAGCTTCAGCATCGACCAGATTCGGGCTGAGGTGGACAAGAAAATTGCGGAGAAAATGAAGCAGCAGTAACCGCTGCAAAAAACCTGTGAACATGAAACCTGTGTGATGAACCTGTGTGATGAACCTGTGTGATGAACCTGTGTGATGAACCTGTGTGATGAACCTGTGGGAGCGAGCCTGCTCGCGAAGAACGATGACTCGGGCATCCTGAATGTACGCGGCGCCCTAACGTTCTTTCGCGAGCAGGCTCGCTCCCACAAAATCAACAGCAACAGCAACAGCAACAGCAACAGCAACAGCATCAAAGCCAAGCGGCAGGGCCTCGGTCATCACCCCTGCCGCAAGGCCCCCTCAAACGGCGGCGTCAGCCCGCTCAACTGCAACTTGCGCACAAACTCGCCGAGCCGCTGCTGCTTGTAGGCGTCCACATCCCGCTCGCGGTAATCGTAGAACCCCTGTCCATCGCGCAAGCCATTGCGCCCGCCCTGCATATTGTCGGCAATCACCTGCGGCGACTCGAACCGTGGGTCCAGTTCGCGGCTCAGGTAGCGCGAGGCGTAGTAGAGAATGTCGCCGCCGCCCCAATCGATGAACTCCAGCAGCCCCAGCACCGAAAACCGCAGGCCGAAGCCGACCCGAACCGCCGTATCGATATCCTCGGCGCTGGCCACGCCCTCCTCGACCATCCGCGCCGCCTCGTTCATCGCCAGCGCCTGGATGCGCGGCACGATGTAGCCGGCCACCGGGTTGCACACCACCGGCACCTTGCCGATGCGCTTGAGCAACTGCAGCAGGCGCTCGACCACCTGCGGACAGGTCGCCTCGCTGCGACTGACTTCCACCAGCGGCATCAGGTACGCCGGGTTCAACCAGTGGGCGTTGACGAAACGCTGCGGCGCGTCGACCATCCCCGCCAGCTCGGTGACCAGAAAGGTCGAGGTGGTCGAAGCGATGATGGTCGATGCCGGCACCTGCTCACTGACCCAGGCAAAAGTCGCCTGCTTCAACTCGATGACTTCCGGCACCGCCTCGAACAGCAGCTCGCACTCGCCCAGGGTTGCCGCGGCCTGGGTCCGCGATTGCAAGGTCAGGCGAGCCAAGGCAATGTCCGCCTGCGCATCCTCAAGCAGCCCAAGGCGCACCAGCATCTGCAATTCACTGCGCAGGTTATTGCGCACCCGTTCGAAGTAGTCCCGGCGCTGATCCTCAGCGCGCTCCTTGGTATCGATCAGGCTCACTGGCAGGCCGGCATGGATGAACGCCAGGGCAATGCCCTCGCCCATCCGCCCGGCGCCGACCACGCAGACCTTCGGCAGCGCGGCGTTCATCGTGGGCAACCTTGGGTCAGCAGCGCGCCCATCTGCGCCCGGTCCAACCCGGCCAGGCCGAGGTTTTCCAGGGTCCGCCCGTCCGCGTAAAGATCACGCCCGGCCACCGCCGAAGCGATGCTCAGCAGGCCTTGGGCGACCGGCGTCGGCACACCCGCCCAACGCCCGACCGAGACTAGTAACGACAAGCCCAGCCGTGTGTCTTCGAGCATGTAGCGGTGGGTCTGCAGGTTGATGTCTTCACGCCAATCGCCGCTGTCGGTCAACTTGCCGTGGGCGCCGCGGCCGTACATCCACTCCTCGCCCTCGCTGCTGTTGTAGTGATCGGCCAGGGGAAAGTGCGGCGCGCCGTAACCCAGGGCTTCGCGCACGGCCATGCGCTCGGCGTCGAGCTGGTTGGTCACGCGGCGGATCGACGGCTGGGTGCCTTCGTTGTGGATGTCCCAGGTGTCGAAGTGCTCCAGGGGACCGGCGTTCATCATGATCAGCGGCGGGTGAATGATCGGCCCCGCGTTCATCAGCGCACCACTGAGGGCGTCTTCAATCGGCTCGACACTCGGGTAGGCCTCGCGCAATACCGCAAAGGCGTGCTCGGACAACTCGGCAGGAAACACCCCGGTCGGCAGGCGCGTCGCGTAGCAACTGATCACCAGTTGGTCGGCGCCGTGCTTGCGCACCAGATACGGCAGTGTGCCGGTTTCAGCAAAGGCCACCCGGCTGTGATTGCCGGCGTCGGCCATGGCCTTGGCGAACACGTAGCTGCCAAAAGTGCCCGGCGGCAGGAACAGTACCTGACCGTCGTGCAGGTGCGGTGCGACCTGCTGGGCCAGGTCCTCATGGGAGGTCGATGGCAGCGGCACGATCACCAGTTGCGCATCGCCGAGGGCTTCGGCGAGGTTGTCGGTCAGGCTCAGCAGATCCCCCGACTGGCCCACCGAGACCTGGCGCGTACCACGGTAATCGCGGACCGTCAGGCTGCCGATTTCCAGCAGTTCCTTGAGCGCTGCAGCATCACGCCGCCACAGGCGCACCTGATGGCCCTTCTCGGCCATTTCCACCGCCGCCGCGTAACAGCCATGACCACCACCGAGCACGCTGATCTTCATCTAAAACACTCCTCTTGTTGGAGATTCGATGCTAACCAGCCGTGCCGGCGGTGGCTTACCCGATTGCGCAGCCAGGCGTCCGATCACGCAGCCGCGTCAATGCATCCGCCGGCGCAGGGTGTCCGACGGCAGGCAGCCATAGCGCTGGCGATAGGCGCTGGAGAAATGTCCGAGACTGTTGATGCCGTGGCGCAACAGAATGCTGGTCACGCTGTCGTTGTCCCCCTGCTTCAAGGCCTCGTGGATCAGCGCCAAACGCCGGTCGCGGATGTAGTCCAGCGGTGGCTGCTGGAGGAACTGCCGAAAGCCGTTTTGCAGGGTACGGATAGACACGCCGCACAGCTCACTGAGGACGCTCAGGCTGATGGCTTGATCGAGATGTTCTTCTATATAGTCCCGCGCCTTGCGCACATGGTGCGGCAAGGGCGCGCGGGCATCGCGCTGCAAGTCGGCGGAATAGTTGTGCGGCAACTGGGTCAGCAGCAGTTGCATCAGGTAGTCCGAGAGACTGCCGGCGATATGTGGACCGTCGACGCCGCTGCCGTATAACCGACAGATGTAATCGAGGCTGTGGTACAGGCTGACGATACCCGCGCCCTGCCGGTCGACGCTGACCTCGAAGATCACCGGCTGCCGCAAGCTGCGCCCGAGCAGGCGTTGCAGCTGGGTTTCGAGGGCATCGCGGTCGACCCGCAAAATCAGGTTGCGGCATTCGCCATCGGTGATGATCCGGCTGCGGGCGAAGGGCGATGACACGCTCAGGCAGCCGGCCTGCATCGCCGCGCTGCGCCGGCCGTGGGCCACTTCGCACTGGCCCTGCAGGGTGATGCGAAAAAGGTACTGGTCGGCTATGTCGCCGATGGTGATTTCCACCGGCGCGCCATAGCGCAGGTCGAGCAACGCCGAATCGCCGAAGAACACACCGTTGAGCCGGGTGTGGATCGGTGCGTCACGCAGCACGTTGAAGCGGTGCGGGCACAGGTAGTGGCTGACCCTGGCCTGGATCTCGCGCTGATCGGCGGAACTCAGCAGGCTGTGCCGCTCGAGCAGATGGATGTCATTCAACATGGTGCCAACTCCTTTTCTGCAACGCCAAGGCCCCGCACCGTTGTGACGGGGCGAGGCCAAGGGGTCAAGCTTCGAGTGCGAGTATCACGCCCGGTTCGGGTATTCCCGCGCATAGCTCTCGCGGAAGCACTTGCAACCGCGCCACAGCAACAGCACGGTGAGGGCCGAGGCGCCGATCATCACCAGCGACATCGACGAGCCCACTGCGGCCGGCGAGCCGAAGTAGCGGTCGGTCAACAGCGCCACCAAGGTTGTGCCAAGCCCCAGGCCGAGCAGGTTGCTGATCAGCAGGAACACCGCCGACACCTGGGCGCGCACCTGGTTCGGCGCGAGGATCTGCATGGCCGCGGTGGACGCCGGCATCGGGAACGAAGCGAAGAACATCGCCGGCACCAGCAGGGTCACCGACAGCCACAGCTGATCGACCTGGGGAAACAGCACCGCCGGCACGATCATCCCCAGGGCGCCGATCACCCCGGTGCGCATCGCCGCGTCCTGATGGCCGCGCTTGGCCAGGTAGTCGGTGAGCCAGCCGCCGAACAGCACGCCTGCGGTGTTGGCCAGCAACAACACGGTGCCGAGCATGTAGCCCGCCTCCACCGGCGACAGGCCGAACTTGCGGATGTACAGCGCCGGGCTCCAGCTCATCATGCAGAACAGCACCATGGCGTAGAAGGAAAAGCCCAGGTAGTGGAAGCTGAAGGTCGCGCGATGACGCCCGAGGAAGCGCAGGCCGTCACTCATGCGAACCTTCTGCGGCTTGCCTTCGGCATCCAGTTGCAGGCCTTTGCGCGCCGGGTCACGCACGGTCAGCCAGATCAGCAGGCCGACGAGAATCCCCGGCAGGCCGACAATGAAGAACGCCAGTTGCCAGGCCTTGACCGCACCGAGCACCGCGACTTCGATGGTGTTCATGTCCTTGAGCAGGGCGATCACATAGCCGCCCACCAGGAATGCCAGGCCGCCGCCGATGAACGAGCCGATGGAGTAGATGCCCACCGCGCGACCGAGTTTTTCCTTGGGGAACATGTCGCTGAACATCGAATAAGCCGAGGGCGACAAGGCCGCCTCACCCACACCGACGCCAATTCGTGCGAGGAACATGTGCAGGAAGTTTTTGCTCAGGCCGCAGGCGGCCGTGGTCAGGCTCCAGAACACCACGCCGACGGCGATGATTTTCGGTCGTGAAAAACGGTCGGCCAGGTAGGCGATGGGCATGCCCATGAAGGCATAGAACAGCGAGAACGCCAAGCCATGCAGCAGGCTGAACTGGGTGTCGCTGAGCTGCAGGTCGGCCTTGATCGGCTCGATCATCAGCGCGAGGATCTGCCGGTCGACGAAGGAAAAGATGTAGGCGACCATGCACAGGCCCACCACATACCACTCATAGAGGTAGGTTTTTTTCTTCTGCAACAGCGCGGTATCGACTTGCGTATTCATTGTTTTTATTCCTCTTGGAGGGCGCCCCGGGCACGCAAGGCGCGGGTCGACGGTGCTTACCAGAACTTCCAGGTGTACGTGGTGGCGACGCGGAATTCGTTGTAGTCGTAGCCGTACTTCTGCTTCACATCGATGTTGCGCAAGTCAAAACCGAGGCCTTGCAGCGCCCCGCTCTGCACCACGTAGTTGACGCCGAGGAAGCGTTCGCTCTCCTGGTTGTCGCTGAGGTTGGCGCCCCGGTCCCACTGCGTACCCTTGGTGTAGCGGGTGACGAACTTCAGCCCCGGCAGGCCCATCCCGGCGAAGTCATAGCTGTAGCGCGCGGCCCACGAGCGTTCGCCCGGACGCACAAAACCGAGGGACGACCAGTGCACCAGGTAGGGTTGCGGGATGTAGCCGTTCATGGTCGGGAATACGCTGTCACCGAGCATCCGCTGGTAGCTGAGGCCGACCATGTGCGCGCCTTTGAACAGGCTGAACAGGGTGCCCCAGGAACGGTTGTCGATTTCGCCGTTGAGCGCGCTGCCGTCTTCGTTGTTGTTGAAGTAGCGCAGGTCGGTCTTGAGCTTGTAGCCATTGCCCAGTTCGGCCATGTGCATCAGGCCGACGTAGTGCTGCTGGTAGATGTCGTGGAGCACGCCATAGAAATAGCTGGCTTGCAGGTTCTTGCTGATGTCGTAGGTGGCACCGCCAAAATCCAGGCCGTCGCTGTCGAGGTTGTCGGTGGAACCGAACTTGTAGAGCTTCTCGTGGTTCGACGATTCGCGGGTCACCGCCGACCAGAAACGCCCGCCGGTGAGCGTCAGGCCATCGAGCTCTTTCGACTCGACCACCGCGCCCTGGTAGATGGTATCGAGCTGGCGGCTGGGGTCATCGAAGGCCACCGGGTACTGCGGACGCAGGTCGCCGACCTTCAGTTCAGTCTTGCTGTAGCGCATTTTCAGGGTCGCGCCGGCACGGCTGTAGTCGTTGGCGGTCTGCTGATCGTGCACGCTGAAGGGCAACGAACCGTCATTGCCCGATGAGTCCAGGCGCACCGCGTATTGCGCGTCCACATCCAGCCCCACCGCCAATGCGGTGTCGGTGTAGCCCGAGGTGAACTGGGCATCGAAGCCCTGGGACCAACTGTGCACTTCGGACGCGGGTGCGTTGGTATTGGTGTAGTTGCGGTGCAAATAGAAGTTGCGGGTATCGACCTTGAAGTGGCTGTCATCGATCACATCCGCCTGGGCGACCCATGGCGCACAGACCATCCCCATCACGCTGGCAATCCCGAGCCCGCGGCACGCTTGCTTATCCCTGAACATCAACCCTCTCCACATCTGTACGTGCTTGGCACTGTTGTTATAGGAGCGCATTCAAGCCAGACGCAGTGGCAGCCGAAAACCGGCGCCCTGCATAAGGCTTGTGCAAGGTAAGTCAGTAGCGGCCGGGGTGGTATCGAGACGAACAGCATCGAGGGCAGGGAAAACGCCAGTGCGCCTACGGGATTTCCTTAGCCGCAGTGGCCGCGCAGAACACGACGAACGAGGCGTTCAATCGGGAAAACCGCACTAGACTGATTCCTCACCCTTGGCGGCACCGTCGCCTGTTTTTTCCACCCACGAAGAAGGCACTCGCTCATGGACCTGAACCTGCAAGGCAAACTCGCCCTGGTCAGCGGCAGCACCGCCGGCATCGGCCTGGCGATCGTCACCACCCTGGCCGAGGAAGGTGCCCGTGTGATCGTCAATGGCCGAACCCAGGCGTCGGTGGACAGTGTGGTGGCGCAACTGCAAGCGCAGACCGGTGGCGAGGTGCATGGGTTTGCCGGTGACCTGAGCACGGCGGCCGCCGCCGAGGAGGTTGCGCGACGCTTTCCGGGAGTGGAGATCCTGGTGAATAACCTCGGCATCTTCGAGCCCAAGGCTTTCGAAGAGATCCCCGACGAAGACTGGCAACGCTTCTTCGACGTCAACGTGCTCAGCGGCGTGCGCCTGGCCCGGCTGTTCCTGCCGGCGATGAAGCACGCCAACTGGGGGCGCATCATCTTCATTTCCAGTGAAAGCGGGGTGCAGATTCCCGTCGAAATGATCCACTACGGCGTGACCAAGACCGCCCAGCTGGCGGTGGCCCGTGGCCTGGCCGAAGCCGTGGCCGGCACCGGTATCACCGTCAACAGCGTGCTGCCGGGGCCGACCAAATCCCGTGGCGTCGGCGAGTTCGTCGAAACCCTGGCCAAGGCCGAAGGCCAATCCTTCGAAGGCTTCGAAAAGGAATTCTTCGAGAAGGTCCGCCCCACTTCGCTGATCAAGCGCTTCAGCTCACCGCAGGAAATCGCCTCCCTCGTCGCCTATGTCGCCAGCCCGCTGTCATCGGCGACCACCGGAGCGGCACTGCGCGCCGACGGCGGAGTGATCAAGAGCGCGTTCTAGGCCACGGGCTCGGAGGGCATGACGAACAGCAGATCGGTATCGCCGGGGTCGATGCCGGCTTGCGAGAGCAAGGTCGTGACCTGGCCCCGGTGATGGGTCTGGTGGTTGAAGAAATGCATGATCAGGCCGAAGAAATCCCTCTGGGCCGGCACGCCCTTCATGTTGGCGTACTGCAGGGGATGGTCCAGGTCCGCTTCGGTGATGGAACCGGCCCAGTCGATAATCAGCTGATCGAGCCACGCGCGATGGGCTGACAGTTCGCGGATGTTGCTGAACTGCAAGTCCCTGAGATTGCTCGGGGCCGGCAGTTGGCGAATCTGCTCGAGCACCGAGTAATTCGCCGGATGCCGGGCGAAACGCTGCAGCCAGACCCGGTCGCCGAGGGCCAGGTGATTCAGGGTGCCGAGGATGGAGCCGAAGAAGGCCTTGCGGTCGGCGGCGAGTGCTTCATCGGGCAGGCTGCTGGCAGCCTGGTAAAGCCTGGCGTTCATCCACTGGTTGTAGGTTGCCATGAGGTGGATGTGCTGGGTGCGGTTCATGGGGGGTGGTCCTTGCGGGTGGGCCAAGCGGATCTGGTGAGGCTTTTATCACTGCCCCGTGGCACTTCGCAATGCGCAGCCCATACCACCCGCACAATCAGCCCAGGTTCAGAAGCTCATCCGCCGAACAGTTCCGGGCCCAGTTGGCAGGCTGGATTATTCACATTACGTGTCTAACGCCATCACTTTCACGGCCTTGATGCGCCATCAGGGATCAATATGCTGTAGGCATGTTGTACCCCTGATCTCGCACAAGACAGAGAAAGTACCAGCCATGACCATGCCTCGAACGCTCTACCAGAAACACATCGACAGCCACACGGTCTGTTCCCTCGATGACCAGGGCCACGTGCTGTTGTACATCGATCGCCAGGTCGCCAACGAATACACCAGCCCCCAGGCCTTCAGCGGGATGCGCGAAGCAGGCCGCAAGGTTTGGCGGCCGAGCGCGACGCTGGCGGTGGTCGATCACGTCAACCCGACCGCGCCGCAACGTATCGCCGCCATGCCGGATGCCGGCGGTGCGCAGCAGGTGTCGTACTTCGAGGAGAACTGCCGTGACTTTGGCATCGAGTTGTTTGATGTGCTCGATAAAAGACAGGGCATCGAACACGTTGTAGCGCCGGAACAGGGCTTCATATTGCCGGGCATGGTGGTCGCCGCCGGTGACAGCCACACCACCACCTACGGTGCCCTGGGGGCTTTCGGATTCGGCATCGGCACCTCCGAAATCGAGCACCTGCTGGCCTCGCAGACGCTGGTTTACAAACGCCTGAAAACCATGCGGGTGACCGTCAACGGCTTGCTCGGCAGCGGCGTGACGTCCAAGGACATCATCATGGCGCTGATTGAAAAAATCGGTGCATCGGGCGCCACCGGTTATGCCATCGAATTCGCCGGGCCGGCGATCTACGATCTCAGTGTCGAAGCCAGGATGACCATCTGCAACATGGCCGTCGAGGCGGGCGCGCGGGGTGCGTTCATGGCCCCGGACGATAAAGTCTTCGCCTACCTGCAAACCAGGCCCCGTGCCCCGCAAGGCGAACTGTGGCAGCAGGCCGTTGCCCAATGGCGAACATTGCACACGGACGAAGGCGCCCTCTTCGACCGCGAGGTCATGCTCAACATCGATCAACTCGAACCGATGGTGACCTGGGGCACCAGCCCCGACCAAGCCTCGCCCGTCGGCGATTGCGTGCCTGATCCGGCCGCTCAACCCGACCTGATTCTTCGTCAAGGCATGCAACGCGCCCTGGATTACATGGGCCTGCGAGCAGGTATGCCGCTGAACGAGGTGGTCATCAGCCATGCGTTTATCGGCTCCTGCACCAACGCCCGCATCGAAGACTTGCGTGACGTTGCCCGGGTAGTGCGCGGCAAACGGGTGGCGGCCCATGTGCGGGCAATGATTGTTCCCGGCTCGACCCTGGTGCGCACGCAAGCCGAACAGGAAGGCCTGGCGCAAATCTTTCTCGATGCCGGTTTTGAATGGCGCCAGTCGGGTTGCTCTATGTGCCTGGCGATGAATGACGACGTGCTCGCCCCCGGTGATCGCTGCGCATCCAGTACCAATCGCAATTTCGAAGGTCGCCAGGGTGCCGGCGCGCGCACCCACCTGATGAGCCCGGCGATGGTTGCCGCGGCAGCCATCACTGGTCGTTTGACCGACGTTCGTTCATTCGCCCTGGAGGCTTGAAGCATGCAACCTTTCATCACCGTCAGCGGCAGCGCCGCGCCCCTTCTGGCGTCCAACATCGACACCGACGTGATCATGCCCAAGCAGTTCCTCAAGGGTATCGATCGCAAGGGGCTGGATCGCGGCGTGTTCTTCGATCTGCGCTTTCTCGAATCAGGTGAGCCCAACCCTGAATTCATCCTCAATCAACCCTCGTGGAAGGAAGCGGCCTTCCTGGTAGTGGGCCCCAATTTCGGTTGTGGCTCCAGTCGCGAACATGCCGTTTGGGGTTTGAAGCAGGTGGGTGTGCGGGCACTCATCGGCAGTAGTTTTGCCGGTATTTTCTATGACAACTGCCAGCGCAATGGCGTGTTGGCGATCCAGCTTTCTCCTGAGCAGTTGAAGCAAGTGGCCGGTGTCATCAGTGATGCGGCGACTGCGCACATTGAAGTCGATCTGCCCGAGCAAACCATCATGTTGGCGGACGGCACAGTGATTGCGTTCGAGATCGACCAGCTGCGAAAACAGTCGCTGTTGCTGGGGCTTGATGCGATTGGTACGACGCTGCAGCGAGCCGAGCAGATTCGCAGTTTTGAATCGCGGCATCTGACGGCAAACCCCTGGTTGAGATGATGAGCGTTGCCTGACGGAAGACCACCGGGTGTGCTCTTCCGTGCAGGACATCATTCCACCGACAGGTCGCGAAAATACGCCTGCAGGAACTCCACACACACCCGCAACTTGGCCGACTCGCTGAGACGAGTCGGGTACACCGCCCAGACGTTGGCGCTCTGGGAGTAGTCAGCCAACACTTGCACCAGGCGTCCGTTGGCCAACATCGGTTTCACATCCCACATCGAGCGCAGCAGAATCCCGCCCCCGCTCAACGCCCACTCCAGAACAATCTCGCCACTGTTGGACGACAGCGGGCCGCTGACACGCACGGATTCTTCCTGCCCATCGCGTGTCAGGCTCCAGATCCCGAAGGCGTTGTTGCGTTCCTTGAGCACCAGGCAATCGTGGCCTTTGAGATCGTCCAGCGATTGCGGGGTCCCCCGCCGTTCCAGGTAGTCGGGCGTGGCGCACAGTACCCGTCGATTACTTACCAGCTTGCGTCCCAGATGCTGCCCCGGCAAGTCGTCACCCACCCGTATTTCCAGATCGAACCCTTCACTGATGATGTCGACGACGCGATCAAACACGTCGAGGCGAATGTCCAGTTTGGGGTAAGTCTGCGACAGCTTGCAGATCGCCGGCGCCACGTGATTGCGGCCAAATCCGAAGCTGCTGCAAATATGCAACGAGCCCATGGGCTGATGCCGCGCCTCGGCTATTTCACCGACAAAATTATCGAACTCGCCCAGCAGTTTTTCCGCCCACACCCGCACCCGCTCGCCATCATCGGTCAGGGCGATACGCCGGGTCGTGCGGTGCAGCAGGCGCGTCGACAGGGTGTTTTCAAGCACCGCGATCCGCTTGCTGATGTACGCGGGCGAGTAACCCAACTCCTCGGCGGCACTGGCGAAGCTGTTTTTTCGCACCACGGTCAGAAAGACGTTGAGGTCTTCGGGCAAGGGAAATTGGTCACGATTCGTGTTCATAAGCCTCATGCTTCCGCTATTTATCACGCATTTCGCGAAGGATAACATCGAATCACCGAGTGGCAACCTGAGCCCGGTCAACCGTGGTTTGTCGATCCTCGATAACAACAACATGAGGAAGTAGCGTAATGAACAGTCCCTATGAGCACTCTCTGAAAGCCCAGGATCAAGGCGGTTTTGTTTCCCGCTTGCGCAGCCTGTGTGCCTACGAAATCGGTGTGATTCCATTGCCGATTTTCCTCGGCATCGCCCTGATCGTATTCCTCTCGGCGCATTTGGGCTTTCTGCCCAAGAACATGATCGGCGGCCTGGCGGTGATCATGACCATGGGCGTGTTTTTTGGTCAGCTGGGCTCGCGCCTTCCGCTGCTCAAGGAAATCGGTGGCGGCGCCATCTTGTGCCTGATGCTGCCATCGGTCCTGGTGTTCTACGGCTTCTTCGGGCCGGCCACGATTGATGCCACCAAAATGCTGATGAAGGAGGCCAACTTCCTCTACTTCGTGATTGCCAGCCTGGTGGTCGGCAGCATTCTGGGGATGAGCCGGTTCATTCTGGTTCAGGGCATGATCCGCATGTTCATCCCCTTGCTCGTCGGCACCCTCGCCGCCGTTGCAAGCGGGTTGCTGGTTGGCAAACTGGCCGGCTACAGCGTCTACCACACCTTCTTCTTTATCATCGTGCCAATTATTGGCGGCGGGATCGGCGAAGGGATCCTGCCCCTGTCGCTGGCGTACTCGGCAATTCTCGGCGGCACCCCGGACATCTACGTTGCACAGTTGGTCCCCGCCGCAGTGGTCGGCAACATTGCCGCCATCATCTGCGCGGGCTATCTGGCGCGCGTGGCGTTGAAAAAACCGCACCTCAGTGGCGAAGGCTCGCTGATTCGGGCCAAGGATGAGAACGACAAATTCAAGGTCCAGGAAGAAGCGAACACCGGCATCGACTTTCGCGTGATGGGCGCCGGCGTGCTGATCATCTGTGCCTTCTTTGTCCTCGGTGGTTTGCTGGAAAAAGTCGTCGGCATTCCTGGCCCGGTGATGATGATTCTCGCCGCCGTGGTCTTCAAGTACATGCGCGTACTGCCGGAAAAACTTGAGAAAGGCGCGCAGTCGTTCTACAAACTGGTCTCCGCCGCGTTCATCTGGCCGGTCATGATCGGCCTGGGCATGCTCTACGTGCCGCTGGACAGCGTGGTCAAAGTGTTCTCGGTGGGCTATGTGCTGGTGTGCATTTCGGTGGTGGTGTCGATGACCGTCGCCGGCTTCCTGATTGGCAACCTGATGAAGATGTACCCCATCGAATCGGCCATCGTCACCTGCTGCCACAGCGGCCTGGGCGGCACCGGTGACGTCGCCATCCTATCGGCCTCCAACCGCATGTCATTGATGCCATTCGCGCAGATCTCCACGCGTATTGGTGGTGCGGCGACGGTGATTCTTGCGACGATTCTGTTGGGGATATTTGCCTGATTCGCTGGGCGCCAACCTCACGGTTTTTTGCATCCAGGTTTAAGGGCCCGTGAAGGGCCCTTTTTACGTGAACCCTGCTCCCTACCGTCGCCCCACCAACGCCAACCCAATCCCCCCCAGCACCACCACCGAAGCAATCATCAACCGCGTCGACAACCCCTCCCCCAGAAACACCACCCCCGCCACCGACGCCAGCACCGGCACACTCAACTGCAAGGTTGCCGCCGTCTGCGCGCGCATCTTGCCGAGCACCGCGTACCACACCGCATAGCCTGCGCCAGAGGCCAGCACGCCGGACGCGGCGGCATAAAACGCACCAGTCGGGGTAATGGAAATGGCGCCCTGCGCCAGAGTCACAAGAGCGGCGAGAACCACCAGCGGCACGCTGCGCAGGAAGTTGCCGGCGGTGTCCTTGAGGGGGTTGATCGAGCGCCTGCCGAGGATCGAATAAATACCCCAGGCGATCCCGGCGATGGTCATGGCCAGGGCGCTGAGCAGTGGCGGCGCGTTACCGCCGGGAGCGAGCAGGACGATCAGGCCGCTGAACGCCAGCAGCATGCCGATGGCGGTTTTCGGCCGCAGTTGCTCGCCGTTTTTCCAGCCCAGGGCGAACATGGTGATTTGCACGGCACCGAACAGGATCAGCGCGCCAACCCCGGCGTCCAGGTGGATGTAGGCCAGGGAAAACAGGTAGGCGTAGACAAACAGATAGAGCCCGCCGCGCCAACTGCCCCCGGCCTCGCCCTTGTTGCCGAGGCGCAACAGCAACATCAGGAACAGCGCGCCGCCGATCAGGCGAATGGCGGTGAACGACTCGGGGTCGATGGCGGCGCTTTTCAGGGCGAGGCGACAGAAGATCGAGTTGGCGGCAAAGGCCACCAGGCTGAACAGCGTGCCGCCCAGCAACAGCCACTGCGGTGAATCGCGGTTTTCGGTCATTGCGCGCTCGGATGGGCTGGAGAGGTGAAGGTCTCTCCAGTGTCTACGAACAAACAGACGGCGTGCAATGAGCCAGAGGGCCTACTACTCAAGATGTAGATAAGACCTTTAGCGGATTATGCTGACTGTTTAGATGTACGCGGCGCCCTCAGGTTTTTCGCTGGCAAGCCAGCTCCTACAAAGGGTGTGGTGTCGCAGATCGTGTGATCGGCCGCAAACCACTGTAGGAACCAGCTTGCTGGCGAAGGTCGTCAACGATGACGCGGGCTGTCTGAATGTACGCGGCGCTCTCGGGTTTTTCGCGGGCAAGCCCGCTCCCACAGTGAGTGGCGGTGTTCGCAGATCGCGTGATCGGCCGCAACCACTGTAGGAGCGAGCCTGCTCGCGATGGTCGTCAACGATGACGCGGGCTGCCTGAAGGTACGCGGCGCTCTCGGGTTTTTCGCGGGCAAGCTGAACTGGTCAAGTAATCTTGGACACCGATTAAGGTTTCACGCCGCCAACTTCTCCTGAGCGACTGGTGACCGATAGTCGTTGTAGCTATGCGGCCTGGTGGTGTTGTAGCGCGATACATAGCGCTGCACATCCGCTCGGGCCTCATGCTCCGACCCGTAGCCTGTTTCTGGCACCCACTCTGATTTCAAACTTCCAAAGAAACGCTCCATCGGAGCGTTGTCCCAGCATTCTCCTTTACGGCTCATGCTCTGCCGGAGTCCATGTTCCAGCAGTTCATTTCTGAATTTATGGCTGGTGTACTGGCAACCTTGGTCAGAGTGAAACAGTACGTCTTTTGGGTGAGCGCGTAGTTCAATCGCCATCCGCAAGGCTTCGCAGGTCAGCGTGGCATCGGAGATCATCGAAAACGACCAGCCCACGATCCGACGAGCGAACAAGTCCAGAACCGCCGCGAAATACAGCCAGCGCTTACCGACTTTGATGTACGTCACGTCCCCACACCACACCTGATTGATCGCCGTAACATCAAACTTGCGCTTGAGCACATGCGGTGCCACCAACGCTTCTACGCCGGGTGACTTGTACTTATGGCGCCGACGTTGACGGCTGACGATGCCTGCTTCTCGCATCAAGCTGCGCGCCATGAACCGCCCGACCGCATGCCCACCGGCTTGCAGCTCTTTAGCCAAGGTGCGAGCGCCCGAAGACTCTCTCGACGCCCTGTGGTGCTTGACCAGCATGGCCTTGAGCTTCTCTCGCTTAGGGCTCACTTTGCCTTGGCGCTGACGCCAGGCGTAAAAGCTACTGCGGTTTATTCCGAACACCCGACAGCAATCGTTAACGCCGTACTGCTCGCCCAGCTCACAGATCAACGAGAGTGATCTTTGGCGTCCAAAAGCAGGAGAGCACTGGCCTTTTTTAGGATTTCGATATCCCGGTCTCTTTGCCTGAGCAAGGCTTTAAGTTCCTGGATCTCTCGCTGATCCGCGGTAATCGCCTTGGCTCCCAACGGGGTCGAGCCCAAGCGCTCCTTGCGAACCTGATCAACCCAGCGGCGCAAGGCTGTAGGGCCAATATCCAAACTGGCACAGACCTCGGGAACCGACTGCCCCTCGTCCAGCACCATGCTGGCAGCCTTGAGTTTGAACTCACTTGAATAAGATTTACGCATATCCAACCACCTCAGATTTGGGCGCCATCATAGCGCCCGATTGAGGTGTCCAAAATCATTAGGCCAGTTCAAGCCCGCTCCCACAGTGAGTGGCGGTGTTCGCAGATCGCGTGATCGGCCGCAACCACTGTAGGAGCGAGCCTGCTCGCGATGGTCGTCAACGATGACGCGGGCTGCCTGAAGGTACGCGGCGCTCTCGGGTTTTTCGCGAGCAGGCTCGCTCCTACAGTGAGGTGCAGTGTTCGCAGATCCTGTGATCGGCCGCAGCTCCTGTAGGAGCCAGCTTGCTGGCGAAGGACTTCAACGATGACGCGGGCTGCCTGAATGTACGCGGCGCCCGCAGGTTTTTTTCGCGAGCAGGCTCGCTCCTACAGTGAGTGTTCAAAGGGTATACGCAATCCCCACCTGCACCGTCCTCGGTGCCCCCGGATAGGCGTAGACATTGCCGAACGCGCCTTCTTCGTAGTCTTCGTCGGTCAGGTTCTTCACGTCCAGGTTGAGGCGGATCCTGTCGTTGACCTTGTAGTAGCCGAGCAGATCGACGACGGTGTAGCTGGCCATGGAGAACGCGGTGTTGGCGGTCTGCCCGGCGCGCTCGTCGACGTACTTGAGGCCGGTGCCAAGGCCCAGGCCTTTCAGCGCGCCGTCCTGGAATTCGTAGACGTTGAGCAGGCTGAAGCTGTTCTGCGGAATGTTCATCAGGCGGGTGCCGGAATCGATGACGTTGTCCTTGGTCACCTCGGCATCGACGTAGGCATAGCCGCCAATCACCCGCCATTGCGGCGTCAGGTTGCCGGCGATGTTCAGGTCGAAACCACGGCTGCGCACCTCGCCGGCGGCCACGCTGTAGGTCGAGTCCAGCGGGTCGGTGGTCAGCACGTTGCGCTTTTCGATCTGATAGATCGCTGCGTCGACACTCAGCTGATTGTCCAGCGCCTCCCACTTCACGCCCAGCTCATAGGACTTGCCCTTTTCCGGATCGAAGCCGCCACCCTCGCGGCTGGCGCCGGCGTTGGGCTTGAACGAGCGTGCGGTGTTGGCGTAGAGCGCCACGCTGTCGGTCAGGTCGTAGGTGACGCCCAGGCGCGGGGTCACCGCGTTGTCACTGGCCTGCCAGCTGCGCCCGCCCGGCACGAAGGTCTGGTAGTCGTGTTCGAAGCGCTCGAAACGCGCGCCGGCCAGGACTTTCAGGCGCTCGGTCAGGGCCACCTGGTCCTGGACGAAAGCGGCGTAGGTCTTGAGGTTTTCCTGGTCGTCGGTCGGGGTGCGGGTCAAGGCGGGGCGTGGCTGGCCGTAGACCGGATTGAAGATGTCGATCGGGTAGGCGCTCACCGCGCCGCTGGAGCGCTGGATGATCGACTGGTAGTCGTAGTCCTCGTACTCGACGCCGGTCAGCAAGGTGTGCTCGAAACCGCCCGCGCTGAAGTGCCCGGTGAGGTTGAGCTGGGTGTCCTTGTCGGTCCACTCCAGCTTGCGGTAGTTGAAGTTGCGGCCCAGGGTGCGGCCGTCTGCCGCGACGCCATTGGCCTCCACTGCATTGCCCTGCAGGCTGCCGTCCAGCCACTGGAAGCCGCCGCCCAGGGTCCAGTCGTCGTTCAACAGGTGCTCGAAACGCAACTGCGCCATGTTGTTGTCGTTGTGCAGCTTGCCGACGTCTTTTTCGCCGAAGAAGGTGTCCCGGGAGGCGGTGCCGATCTGATTCGGGTAGCGCGTCACGCCGCGATCGAGCGGGTGATTGTTGCGCATGAAATCCCCCTCGAAGATCAGCCTGGTGTCATCGTTGACCTGCCAGCTCAGCACCGGGGTCACGCCATAGCGTTCGGTCTCGACATGGTCGCGGAAGGTGTCGCCGCCCTCGCCCACCACATTCAGGCGATAGGCCAAACGGCCTTCTTCATCGAGCGGGCCGGAGGCATCCAGGGTACCGCGCTGCATGCCCTGATCATCGAACTGGCTGCCCAGGGTCACCGTCCGTTCGGCCAGCGGCTGCTTGGAGACGACGTTGAAGGTGCCACCCGGATCGCCGCGACCGTAAAGCGTGGTCGCCGGCCCGCGCAGCACTTCCAGGCGTTCGATGGTGTTGGCATCCGGCATGTTCGGATAACCGCGGTTGATCGGAAAGCCGTTGCGATAGAACTCCCCGGTGGTGAAGCCGCGCACAGTAAAGGTGGTCAGGCCCTGGCCGCCAAAATTATTGGCCCGGCCCACGCCGCCGGCGTAGTCGAGGGCGTCCTGCAGGCGCGTGGCACTCAGATCCTCGACCACGTCCTTGCCCACTACGCTGATCGACTGCGGCGTTTCATGGAGCGCGGTGTCGGTGCGGGTGGCGCTGGCCGAACGGGTAGCGCGGTAGCCGTCTACCGGGCCCAGCGGGTTTTCATACTCCGAGGTGCCGACGATGTCGGTCGCTTGCAGTTGCAGGACGTTTTCATCGGGTGTGGCCTGGTCGGCCCAGGATGACGCGGAAATTGCCTGGAGCACACAGATCGACAGCAGCGTACGACGCATCGGGAGAACCTTGCTGAATAGCCAAATGGGGCGGCATACCTGCCAGAAAATTGCGGTGCATGGTATAGCACCTCATTTGTTTTTGATACGTATTCTCAGTTGACTCGTTAAATCTTCCACCTCCGATCATGTGATCGCCGACATATCCCCTGTAGGAGCGAGCCCGCTCGCCATGGACGCCCAGGCAACGCATCCATTCTGGATAAACGTGGTGGCGCTGAATTCATCGCGAGCAGGCTCGCTCCTACAGTGAGTTCGTGTCGCCTGAGAGTTCATCGCGGGCAAGCCCGCTCCCACAGTTCAAACCGCGTCATCCCTCCCCACCTGCTTTTCATCGCCTGCCGACGAGAAACCGGATTAAGCGCTTGCACGATCGGTATTATGGTATACCATCAGACGCACAGACACCCTTCTTCTCGTATGGAGCAGCTCATGAGTTTCGAAATCCGCAAGATCGTCAGCTATGTCGAAGAAACCTTCATCGAGGGCGGCAAGGCCACCGACAAGCCGGTGACCATGGTCGGCCTCGCCGTGGTGATGAAAAACCCATGGCTGGGCAACGGCTTCGTCGAAGACCTCAAGCCGCAGATCCGTGCCAACTGCTCCGACCTCGGCGCGCTGATGGTGGAACGCCTGGTGGGGATCATCGGCGGTGCCGAGAAGATCGAGGCCTACGGCAAGGCAGCGGTGGTCGGCGCTGACGGCGAGATCGAACACGCTTCTGCGGTGATCCACACCCTGCGCTTCGGCAACCACTACCGCGAAGCGGTCAAGGCCAAGAGCTACCTGAGCTTCACCAACAAGCGCGGCGGCCCGGGCACTTCGATCCAGATCCCGATGATGCACAAGGACGACGAAGGCCTGCGCTCGCACTACATCACCCTGGAAATGCAAATCGAAGACGCGCCACGTGCCGACGAAATCGTCGTCGTCCTCGGCTGCGCCGACGGTGGCCGCCTGCACCCGCGTATCGGCAACCGCTACATCGACCTGGAAGAACTGGCCGCCGAAAAAGCCCAGTAAGCCGGTCGTTCACACCAACAAAAAGGTCTGCAGGAGCGCTCCATGATTCGGCTCACCGCTGAACTCACCCCGGCTGGAACCAGTTACCTGGCGACCGGCCAAGGCCAGCCCGTGGTTTTGATCCACGGCGTGGGCCTGAATAAAGAAATGTGGGGCGGCCAGGTCGTTGGCCTGGCGTCCAAGTACCGGGTGATCGCCTACGACATGCTCGGCCACGGCGCCAGCCCGCGCCCGGCCAGCGGCACGCCCCTGCTCGGTTATGCCGAGCAGTTGCTGGAGTTGCTCGATCACCTGCAATTGCCGGCGGCCACGGTGATCGGTTTTTCCATGGGGGGCCTGGTGGCGCGCGCCTTCGCCCTGCATTACCCGCAACGCCTGCAGAGCCTGGTGGTGCTCAATAGCGTGTTCAATCGCAGCCCCGAGCAGCGTGCAGGTGTGATCGCCCGCACCGCTCAGGCCGCCGAACACGGCCCGGACGCCAACGCCGAAGCGGCGCTGTCGCGCTGGTTCAGCCGCGAATACCAGGCGGCCAATCCGGCGCAGATCGCCGCGCTGCGCCAGACCCTGGCGCAGAACGACCCTCAGGGTTACCTGACCACCTATGAACTGTTCGCCACCCAGGACATGTACCGCGCCGACGACCTGGCGAGTATCCAGGTGCCGACGCTGATCGCCACCGGCGAACTGGACCCCGGCTCGACCCCGGAAATGGCCGAGCAACTGGCCCGCTGCATTCCCGGCGCCAAGGTTGCGGTGCTGCCCGAGCAACGGCATATGATGCCGGTAGAGTCGCCGCGCCTGGTCAACCAGATGCTGCTGGAGTTCCTCGACCTTGCCTACTCCCGACAAAACCATATAAAGGGGATTGTTGCATGACACTCGCACGCTTCCAGATGTGCATCGGCGGTGAATGGGTCGATGCCCTCTCCGGCAAGACTTTCGACAGCCTCAACCCGGCGCTGGCCGAGCCTTGGGCGCAGTTGCCCGACGCCGACGAAGCCGATGTCGAGCGCGCCGTGCAGGCCGCGCAGACTGCCTTCGACAGCCCGGCCTGGCGCGGTTTGACCGCCACCGCGCGGGGCAAGTTGCTGCGCCGTCTCGGTGACTTGATCGCCGAGAACAAGGAACACCTGGCGCAGTTGGAAAGCCGCGACAACGGCAAGCTGATCCGCGAGACCCGTGGCCAGGTCAGCTACCTGCCGGAGTTTTTCCACTACACCGCCGGCCTCGCCGACAAGCTCGAAGGCGGCACCCTGCCGCTGGACAAGCCCGACCTGTTTGCCTACACCGTGCATGAAGCCATGGGCGTGGTCGCCGCGATCATTCCCTGGAACAGCCCGCTGTACCTGACCGCGATCAAACTGGCGCCAGCCCTGGCGGCGGGCAACACCATCGTGATCAAGCCGTCCGAGCACGCCTCGGCAACCATCCTTGAACTGGCGCGCCTGGCGCTGGAAGCCGGGATCCCGTCGGGGGTGGTCAACGTGGTCACCGGCTACGGCCCGAGCACCGGTGCCGCCCTGACCCGTCACCCGCTGGTGCGCAAAATCGCCTTCACCGGCGGCGCCGCCACTGCTCGCCATGTGGTGCGCAGCAGCGCCGAGAACTTCGCCAAGCTGTCGCTGGAACTGGGCGGCAAGTCACCGAACATCATCTTCGCCGACGCCGACCTGGACAGCGCGATCAACGGCGCCATCGCCGGGATCTACGCCGCCTCCGGGCAGAGCTGCGTGTCCGGCTCGCGCTTGCTGGTGCAGGACGAGATCTACGACGAGTTCGTCAGCCGCCTGGTGCAGCGCGCCGAGCGCATCCGCATCGGCAATCCGCAGGACGACAGCAGCGAAATGGGCCCGATGGCCACCGCCCAGCAACTGGCGGTGGTCGAAGGCCTGGTGGCCGATGCGATTGCCGAAGGTGCGCGCCTGCGCCTCGGCGGCAAGCGTCCGGCGGGCCTCGGCGATGGCTGGTTCTATGAGCCGACGCTGTTCGAGTGCGACCGCAATTCGATGAAGATCATGCAGGAAGAAGTCTTCGGCCCGGTGGCCTCGGTGATCCGCTTCAAGGACGAGGCCGAAGCCCTGGCGATCGCCAACGACTCGCAGTTCGGCCTCGCCGCCGGCATCTGGACCCGCGACCTGGGTCGTGCCCACCGGCTGGCCCGTGACGTGCGTTCGGGGATCATCTGGGTCAACACCTACCGCGCGGTCTCGGCCATGGCGCCGATCGGCGGTTTCAAGAACAGCGGCTATGGACGCGAAAGCGGCATCGATTCGGTGCTGGCCTACACCGAGCTGAAAACGGTGTGGATCAACCTGTCCCAGGCACCGATGCCTGATCCGTTTGTCATGCGCTAGGAGTCCATAGAAATGATCGAACCCGGCATTTACAAAGACGTCATGAGCTCCTTTCCGTCCGGCGTCACAGTGGTCACCACCCTCGACCCGGATGGCGCCATCGTCGGCATCACCGCCAGCGCCTTCAGTGCACTGTCGATCGACCCGGCGCTGGTGCTGTTCTGCCCCAACTACGGCTCCGACACCTACCCGATCCTGCGTGACAGCAAGCAGTTCGCGATTCACCTGCTGTCCGCCGACCAGACCGCCGAGGCCTATGCGTTCGCCGGCAAGGGCAAAGACAAGGCCGCCGGCATCGACTGGCACCTGAGCGAACTGGGCAACCCGTTGCTCGGCAAGGCGACGGCGATCATCGAGTGCGAGCTGTGGCGCGAATACGACGGCGGCGATCACGCGATCATCGTCGGCGCGGTGAAGAACCTGATCCTGCCCGCGCAACCGGTGACCCCGATGATCTACCACAAAGGCAAGCTCGGGCCGCTGCCCACGTTGGCCTGACGGCTGACCAAATCCTCTGTGGGAGCGGGCTTGCCCGCGATTGCGGTACATCTGTGACATAGATGTTGAATGTTCCGCCTTCATCGCGGGCAAGCCAGCTCCCACAAGGGACCACCTTGCAGATCATCTGTAATAAGCCAGGAGCCCGCATGAACCCAGCCGCCTCCCCCTGTTCCGTCAGCAGGCCTATATCAACGGCCAATGGCTCGACGCGCCCGACGGTGCGCAGCAGGACATCTTCAACCCGGCCAACGGTGAACTCATCGGCCGGGTGCCCAACCTCGGCGCCGAGCACGCGCGCCTGGCCATCGACGCCGCCAACAAAGCCTGGCCGGCCTGGCGTGGACTGACCGCCAAGGAACGCAGCAACCTCCTCAAGCGCTGGCACGGGCTGATGCTGGAAAACGCCGACGACCTGGCCGCGATTCTCACCCTCGAACAAGGCAAGCCACTGGCCGAGGCCAAGGGCGAAATCCTCTACGCCGCCAGCTTCATCGAGTGGTTTGCCGAAGAGGCCAAGCGCATCTACGGCGACACCATTCCCAGCCACAAGGGCGACGCGCGCATCGTGGTCAGCAAGGAGCCAATCGGCGTCGTCGCGGCGATCACCCCGTGGAACTTCCCCGCCGCGATGATCACCCGCAAGGCTGGCCCAGCCTTGGCCGCTGGTTGCCCGTGCATCGTCAAGCCCGCTCCGGAAACCCCGTTCTCGGCCCTGGCCATGGCCGCGCTGGCCGAGCAGGCCGGAATTCCACCGGGGATTTTCAACGTGATCACCGGCGACGCCATCGCCATCGGCGGCGAACTTACCGCCAGCGCCAAGGTGCGCAAGCTGTCGTTCACCGGTTCGACGGCGATTGGCAAATTGCTCATGGCGCAGTGTGCGCCGACGCTGAAAAAGGTCTCGCTGGAGTTGGGGGGGAACGCGCCCTTTATTGTCTTCGACGATGCCGATCTCGAGCGTGCGGTGGAAGGTGCGTTGATCGCCAAGTTCCGCAACGCCGGGCAGACCTGTGTCTGCGTCAACCGCTTCCTGGTGCAGGACGGCATCCACGCGGCCTTCGTCGCCCGACTGGCGGAACGGGTCGGGCAACTGCAGGTCGGCAGCGGTTTCGACAGCGGCGTGACCCAGGGTCCGCTGATCAACGAGCGCGCGGTGGCCAAGGTCGAGGAGCACGTGCAGGACGCCCTCGCCCACGGCGCCGAGTTGCTCTGTGGTGGTGAGCGTCATGCCCTGGGCCATGGCTTCTTCCAGCCGACGGTCCTGGCCGGCGTGACCGCGCAGATGCAGGTCGCCATCCAGGAAACCTTCGGCCCGCTGGCCGCAGTGTTCCGTTTCAGCAGCGAAGCCGAGGCCGTGCAGATGGCCAATGACACCGAATTCGGCCTCGCCGCCTACTGCTACACCCGCGATCTGGGTCGGGCCTGGCGCATGAGCGAAGCGCTGGAGTACGGCATGGTCGGGATCAACGAAGGGCTGATCTCCACCGAAGTCGCGCCGTTTGGCGGAATCAAATCCTCGGGCCTGGGGCGCGAAGGCTCCAAGTATGGGATCGAGGATTATCTGGAAATCAAATACACCTTGATGGGTGGGTTGTAGGGGCTGATTGCTGACCGGCAATCATCACCTGTGTAGGAGCTGGCTTGCCAGCGAAGGCATCCGAATCGTCGATGCAAGACACCAGACCGCCTTCGCTGGCAAGCCAGCTCCCACAAGGGTGTGACCGACCAAGGGTTTACCGGAGACATTGAAATGAGCAACGAAAAGTACGAAAAAGGCCTTAAAATCCGCACCCAGGTGCTCGGCGAGGCCTATGTCAATCGCTCCATCGAGAACGCCGACGATTTCACCCGGCCGCTGCAGGAAATGGTCACCGAGTACTGCTGGGGCCATGTCTGGGGGCGCGAGGGTCTGTCGCTCAAGGAGCGCAGCATGATCAACCTGGCGATGATCTCGGCGCTCAACCGTCCGCACGAACTCAAGCTGCATGTGCGCGGCGCCTTGCGTAACGGCCTGAGTCGTGAGCAAATACGCGAAATTCTGCTTCAAGTCGGCATTTATTGCGGCGTCCCGGCGGCCGTGGACAGTTTCCGGCTGGCCCGTGAAGCCTTCGCCGAAGCCGACGCCGAGGCCTCAAGTTAACCTTCGGCTGTCCGAACCGAACGCGCACGGACGATGCCCGTTGTGCAGGGACAGCCAATTTTAGAGCGTACCCCATGAAACGCCTGCCACTCGACGACAGCTTCAAGGTCAATCGCAACCCCGTTACCCTGCGCGAAATCGTGCTGGATAAACTGCGAAGCGCCATCATGAACTTCCAGCTTCTGCCGGGCGATCGCCTGGTCGAACGCGATCTGTGTGATCGCCTGGGCGTGAGCCGCACCTCGGTGCGTGAAGCCTTGCGTCACCTGGAGTCCGAAGGCCTGGTGGAGTTCGCCGATGCCAAGGGTCCACGGGTGGCGATCATCACCCTGGCCGATGCCGTCGACATCTATGAGCTGCGTTGCGTGCTCGAAGGCCTGATCGTCCAGCTGTTCACCCTGCGGGCCAAGGCGCGGGACATCAAGGCCCTGGAAAAAGCCCTGGAAGAAAACCGCCAGGCGCTCAAGGAAGGTGAACTGCAGCAGGTTATCGATTCGGTGCAGGGCTTCTACGACGTGCTGCTCGAAGGCTCGGGCAACCACGTTGCGGCCACCCAGCTGCGTCAGTTGCAGGCGCGCATCAGCTACCTGCGGGCGACCTCGGTGTCCCAGGAAAACCGCCGTGGCGCGAGCAATCAGGAAATGGAACGCATGGTCGAGGCGATCAAGAGCGGTGATGCCCTCGCCGCCCACCAGGCTTGTGTCGACCACGTTCGCGCCGCCGCCAACGTCGCCCTCGACTACCTCAAGCGCAAGCAGGAAGAAACCGGCGCGATCCCCGCGATCACTCAACCCATCGCCCTGAAAGAACCTCGCATAGGTCGTTGATCATGTTCAGCCCGAGCTTTTGCCCAAAATGCGGTAGCCCTGACATCAAGTCGCAGTTACCGCCGGGCGATACGCACGAGCGCCTGATGTGCCGTGGCTGCGGCTACGTCCACTACATCAACCCGAAAATCATTGCCGGCTGCATCATCGAGCGGGACGGCAAATACCTGTTGTGCCAACGCGCGATCCCGCCGCGCCCGGGCACCTGGACGCTGCCGGCGGGCTTCATGGAAGCCGGGGAAACCACCGAGCAGGCGGCGTTGCGCGAGGTCTGGGAAGAAAGCGGCGTGCGCGGGGAAATCCTCTCGCCCTACTCGATTTTCAGCGTGCCGCAGATCAGCGAGGTGTACATCATCTTCCGCGCGATCGCCCTGGAGATCACCGGCCAATTCGGCCCGGAAACCCTCGCCTACCAATTCTTCGCCCCCGAGGACATCCCCTGGGACCAGATCTATTACCCGGCCATCCGGCAGATCCTCGAGCGTTACATCGAAGAGCGCCAGGCTGGGGTCTACGGGATTTACATTGGCAATGACGATAGCGGGAAGATTCATTTCATCCGCTGACTGCATTGAAACCTGTAGGAGCGAGCCTGCTCGCGATGGCGGTATGACAGTCGACACATGTATTGACTGACAGGCCTCATCGCGAGCAGGCTCGCTCCTACAGTTCATTCCAAGGTCAATCCCGGATTCTGTGAGCGGCGCCCATCAACTCGCCACCACCCCCTCCACAATAATCACCTCCGCCCGCGCCACACCCTCCCGGTGCCCCTTCGCCTCCTGATACAACTCCGAGTGATAACAGGCCAGCGCCTGTTCATACGAGTCAAATTCAATCACCACACTGCGCTGCGGCGTCGGCCGGCCTTCCAGGGCTTCGCTGCGGCCGCCGCGGGCCAGCATGCGGCCGCCGTAAGCGGCGAAGGCCTTGGGCGCGCGTTGGGTGTATTGGCTGTATTGATCGGTGTCGCTGACATCCACATGGGCAATCCAGTACGCCTTCATCGTGACCTCCTCGCTATTATGTATTATGGTATACCACACTATATTTCCTCCAAACACCGGGAGTCCAGCATGGCCTTCAACAGCATCGAAGAAATCCTCGAAGATTACCGCCTCGGCAAAATGGTCCTGCTGGTCGATGACGAAGACCGCGAAAACGAAGGCGACCTGTTGCTCGCCGCCGATTGCTGCGACGCTGCCGCCATCAGCTTCATGGCCCGTGAAGCACGTGGCCTGATCTGCCTGACCCTGACCGACGAACACTGCCAGCGCCTCGGCCTGGAGCAAATGGTGCCGAGCAATGGCAGCGTGTTCAGCACTGCCTTCACGGTGTCGATCGAAGCGGCGACCGGGGTCACCACCGGTATCTCCGCCGCCGACCGCGCACGCACCGTAGCGGCTGCCGTCGCTGCCGGCGCCACAGCCGTCGATATCGTCCAGCCCGGCCACATCTTTCCCTTGCGCGCCCGCGAAGGCGGGGTGCTGACCCGCGCCGGCCACACCGAAGCCGGCTGCGACCTGGCGCGCCTGGCCGGCTTCACCCCGGCCTCGGTGATTGTCGAGGTGATGAACGACGACGGCACCATGGCGCGCCGCCCCGACCTGGAAGTCTTCGCGCAAAAACACGGGATCAAGATCGGCACCATCGCCGACCTGATCCACTACCGCCTGAGCAACGAACACACGGTCGAGCGCATCGGCGAACGGGAACTGCCCACCGTGCATGGCACCTTTCGTCTGATCACCTATGAGGATCGCATCGAAGGCGGTGTCCACATGGCAATGGTCATGGGCGAGTTGCGCCACGATGAGCCGACCCTGGTGCGGGTGCATGTGATCGACCCGTTGCGCGACCTGGTCGGCGCCGAATACAGCGGCCCGTCGAACTGGACGCTGTGGGCGGCGTTGCAGCGGGTGGCCGAGGAAGGTCGCGGCGTGGTGGTAGTGCTGGCCAACCACGAATCGTCCCAGGCCCTGCTCGAGCGCGTCCCGCAACTGACCCAGGCACCGCGCCAGTTCAGCCGCTCGCAGTCGCGGATCTACTCGGAAGTCGGCACCGGCGCGCAAATTTTGCAGAACCTCGGGGTGGGCAAGCTGCGCCATCTCGGGCCGCCGCTGAAGTATGCGGGGTTGACCGGGTATGACCTTGAGGTGGTGGAGAGTATTCCTTTTACCGGCTAACCGGAGTCTGGATCCCCTATTGGAAATGCACCCTTGTAGGAGCTGGCTTGCCAGCGAAGGCGGTCTAAAGACTTGTATAGGCAATATGGACGCCTTCGCTGGCAAGCCAGCTCCTACACACAGAGGTTCCAATATCGGGTTTCAAAATTGCTTCAGTGCTGACTGTCAGCCCCCCAGCCAACACAGATACCAAAAAAAAACCCATCTCAGCAGATAGCCGGTACGGCAAAATGCTTGCAAAAAGTTTGGTATACCATAATATGTCATTCCATAGGCCGGACAGTCTCAGCGACTCGATGGACCTTCTGCTCCCGATAGGCGGGCACTGAAAGCCCCGCTCATAAACACAACAATGAGGGCGTAAAAATGGTGTTGAACAAACGTGTCACCGCAGTGCTGTTCGCCGGCCTGCTGAGCGCGACCAGCCAAGCGTTGATGGCCGCTGAAAGCGTCAACTTCGTCAGCTGGGGCGGGAGTACCCAGGACGCGCAGAAGCAGGCCTGGGCCGACCCGTTCAGCAAGGCCAGCGGCATCACTGTGGTCCAGGACGGCCCGACCGACTACGGCAAGCTCAAGGCCATGGTCGAGAGCGGCAACGTGCAGTGGGACGTGGTCGATGTCGAAGCCGACTTCGCCCTGCGCGCCGCCGCCGAAGGCCTGCTCGAACCCCTCGACTTCAACGTCATCGACCGCAGCAAGATCGACCCGCGCTTCGTCTCCGATCACGGTGTCGGCTCGTTCTTCTTCTCCTTCGTCCTCGGCTACAACGAAGGCAAGCTGGGCGCCAACAAGCCCCAGGACTGGTCCGCGCTGTTCGACACCAAGACCTACCCCGGCAAACGCGCCCTGTACAAATGGCCCAGCCCCGGCGTGCTCGAACTGGCCCTGCTGGCCGACGGCGTAGCGGCTGACAAGCTCTACCCACTGGATCTGGATCGCGCCTTCAAGAAACTCGACACCATCAAGAAAGACATCGTCTGGTGGGGCGGCGGCGCGCAGTCGCAACAGCTGCTGGCCTCCGGCGAAGCGAGCATGGGCCAGTTCTGGAACGGCCGCATCCACGCCCTGCAGGAAGACGGTGCGCCGGTTGGCGTGAGCTGGAAACAGAACCTGGTCATGGCCGACATCCTGGTCATCCCCAAGGGCTCGAAAAACAAGGACGCGGCGATGAAGTTCCTGGCCAACGCCAGCAGCGCCAAGGGTCAGGCCGACTTCTCCAACCTCACCGCCTACGCGCCAGTCAACGTCGACAGCGTGGCGCGCCTGGACTCGGTACTGGCGCCTAACCTGCCAACGGCCTACGCCAAGGACCAGATCACTCTTGATTTCGCGTACTGGGCCAAAAACGGCCAGGCCATCGCGACACGGTGGAACGAATGGCTGGTCAAATGAAAATGACGGTTCCTGCATCCCGTCCATCCACACCTGCCGGGAGCGCCGCTGGCGCTGCCGGCCAGGCGCCTGCGATGAATCAATCAACGAGCCTGGCCCAGCGCTGGCGCGGCGCGAGCAACCTGCTCCCGGCGCTGCTGTTCCTCGGTCTGTTCTTTCTCGCCCCGCTGATCGGCCTGCTGCTGCGCGGCGTACTGGAGCCGGTGCCGGGGCTGGGCAACTACGAGCAGCTGTTCGCCAACTCGGCCTACGCCCGGGTCTTGCTCAACACCTTCTCGGTGGCCGGCCTGGTGACCGTTTTCAGCCTGCTGCTGGGCTTTCCGCTGGCCTGGGCGATCACCCTGGTGCCACGCGGCTGGGGACGCTGGATCCTCAACATCGTGCTGCTGTCGATGTGGACCAGCCTGCTCGCCCGCACCTATTCCTGGCTGGTGTTGCTGCAAGCCTCGGGGGTGATCAACAAGACCCTGATGGCCCTGGGCATCATCGATCAGCCGCTGGAAATGGTGCATAACCTCACCGGTGTGGTGATCGGCATGAGCTACATCATGATCCCGTTCATCGTGCTGCCGTTGCAGGCGACCATGCAGGCCATCGACCCGATGATCCTGCAGGCCGGCTCGATCTGCGGCGCCAGCCCCTGGACCAACTTCTTCCGGGTGTTCCTGCCGCTGTGCCGGCCGGGACTGTTTTCCGGCGGCCTGATGGTGTTCGTGATGTCCCTCGGTTACTACGTGACCCCGGCCCTGCTCGGCGGCGCGCAGAACATGATGCTGCCCGAATTCATCATTCAGCAGGTGCAGTCGTTCCTCAACTGGGGCCTGGCCAGCGCCGGCGCCGCGTTGCTGATCGTCATCACCCTGGTGTTGTTCTACTTCTACCTGAAGCTGCAACCGGAATCCCCGGTTGGCGCCAGCAACGCGAGGTAAGCCGTCATGCTCCTGACTCCCAATGCGATGAGCCGGCGGATGCGCTTCGGCCTGTACGCCACCACCGGTTTGATCGGCCTGTTCCTGCTGCTGCCGATCGTGTTTATCGTCCTGCTGTCATTCGGTTCCTCGCAATGGCTGGTGTTCCCGCCACCGGGCTGGACCCTGAAATGGTACGGCCAGTTCTTCTCCAATGCCGACTGGATGAACGCCGCCATGGCGAGCCTCAAGGTGGCGCTGCTGACCACCTTCTTCGCCGTCGCCCTCGGCTTGCCGACTGCCTTCGCCCTGGTGCGCGGACGCTTCCCTGGCCGGGAGATGCTCTACGGCCTGTTCACCCTGCCGATGATCGTGCCGCTGGTGATCATCGCGGTGGCGGTCTACGCGCTGTTCCTGAAACTGGGTTACACCGGGACCATGTTCGCCTTTGTGGTCAGCCATGTGATCGTCGCGTTGCCGTTCACCATTATCTCGATCATCAACTCGCTGAAGCTGTTCGACCAGTCGATCGAAGACGCCGCGGTGATCTGCGGCGCCTCGCGGTTGCAGGCAGTGTTCAAGGTGACCTTTCCGGCGATTCGCCCGGGCATGGTTGCCGGCGCCCTCTTCGCCTTTCTCGTGTCCTGGGATGAAGTGGTGCTCAGCGTGATGATGGCCAGCCCGACCCTGCAAACCCTTCCCGTGAAAATGTGGACCACCCTGCGCCAGGACCTGACCCCGGTGATCGCCGTCGCTTCGACGCTGCTGATCGGCCTTTCGGTGTTGGTCATGGTCATCGCCGCCGCCCTTCGCCGGCGCAACGAAATCAGCGCCTGAGCGCAGAGGAGCAAGACATGAGTGCAGTGATCAAAGACAGCGCGCAGCACAACGGCCAGCCACTGGTCAGCCTGCGCAACCTGAACAAGCACTACGGCGACTTTGCCGCCGTGGACAACATCTCGCTGGACATCAAGGACGGTGAGTTCCTGACCTTCCTCGGCTCCAGCGGCTCGGGCAAAAGCACCACCCTGTCGATGCTCGCCGGTTTTGAAACGCCGAGCAGCGGCGAGATCCTGGTCAACGGCCAGTCGCTGGTCAACGTGCCGCCGCACAAACGCGACATCGGCATGGTGTTCCAGCGCTACTCGCTGTTCCCCCATCTGTCGGTGCGCGACAACATCGCCTTCCCGCTGCAGATTCGCAAACTCGCCGCCGCCGAACGCGAGCGCCGAGTCGACGCCATGCTCAAGCTGGTGCAGCTCGATAAGTTTGCCCATCGTCGCCCTTCGCAACTGTCCGGTGGCCAGCAACAACGGGTCGCCATCGCCCGCGCGCTGGTCTACGAACCACGCATCCTGCTGATGGACGAACCCCTCGGCGCACTGGACAAAAAACTTCGCGAAGACCTGCAGGATGAACTGCGCCAACTGCATCGGCGCCTGGGCATCACCATTGTCTACGTGACCCACGACCAGGAAGAAGCCATGCGCCTGTCGCAACGCATCGCGATCTTCAGCCACGGCAAAATCGTCGGCCTGGGCAGCGGCTATGACCTCTACCAGAACCCGCCGAACGCCTTCGTCGCCTCGTTCCTCGGCAACTCCAATTTCCTGCGGCTCAAGGCCCAGGGCAATGCGGCGGCGTCCTTCGAAGGCCAACCGCTGTCGATCCGCCTGACCGCCGGCCTGCAGACCGAGCAGGACGTGCTGCTGATGGTCCGCCCGGAAAAAGCCCTGGCCCTGAGCGTCGCCCAGGCCGCCGAAGAACCGCTGGCCGCCGGCTGGAATGAAGTCTCGGCCAAGGTCGTGGAAGTGTTGTTCCTCGGTGAAAGCCAGACCTGCAGCGTGCTGACTTCCGGCGGCACCTCGATGACCGTCAAGGCCCTGTCCGCTGCGGGTATGCCACTCAAGGCCGGTGACCCGGTGCGGGTGCGCTGGGCGACGGCGGATGCCTGTGTGTACACCGAATGGGCGGAGAGCGATTTGAACAAGGCGGCCGGGGCGCATTGATTTTTTGCTGATCGAGCGCCAGGCACGTGTCACCCTCGGGTCATCGCAACGTCGGGTTGCGGTGGCCTTTTTTTTGCCTGCGCGCCAGCGAATAAATACGGTTGCCCACACCGCCCCTTCTGGTATCTGATTGAGCCTTTCTCTCCGGCAAAAGGAATTCGTCATGAGCTACCGCACACTCGGCCGTTCCGGCCTGCAGGTGTCCACGCTGACCCTGGGCAGCATGATGTTCGGCGAACAGACCAGTACCGAAGATTCGCTGCGGATCATCGACAAGGCCTGGGACCAGGGCATCAATTTCATCGATACCGCCGACGTCTACACCAGCGGCCGCTCCGAGGAGATTGTCGGCGAGGCCATCGCCGGCAATCGCCATGAATGGGTGCTGGCCTCGAAGGTCGGCTTCGGCCCGGTGGATGGCGTACCCAATCGCGCCGGCCTCAACCGCAAGCACATTTTCAATGCGATCGAGGCCAGCCTGAGCCGCCTGGACACCGACTACCTGGACATCTATTACCTGCACCGCGAAGACCACAACACTCCGCTGGAGGTCACGGTGGCGGCCATCGGCGAGCTGATTCGCCAGGGCAAGATCCGCTATTGGGGCCTGTCCAACTACCGCGGGTGGCGCATCAGTGAAGTGATGCGGGTGGCCGAACGCCTGGGTGTGGAGCAGCCGGTGATCAGCCAGCCGCTGTACAACATCGTCAACCGCCAGGCGGAAACCGAACAGATCACCGCCGCCCATGCCCATGGCCTTGGCGTGGTGCCCTACAGCCCGCTGGCCCGTGGCGTGCTCAGCGGCAAGTACGCGCCCGATGTTGCGCCGGACAGCAACAGCCGCGCCGGGCGCCAGGACAAGCGCATCCTCGAAACCGAATGGCGCACCGAGTCCCTGCGCATCGCCCAGCAGTTGCAGCACTACACCCAACAGCGCGGCGTCGGCCTGGTGGAGTTCGCCATTGCCTGGGTGCTGAACAACGCGGCGGTGACTTCGGCCATCGTCGGCCCGCGCACCGAGGAACAATGGGACACCTACATCAAGGCCCATGAGGTGAAGATCAGCGCCGAGGACGAAGCCCTGGTCGATTCGCTGGTGACGCCGGGGCACGCCTCGACGCCGGGGTTCAATGACGTCAGCCATTTTGTCTCAGGGCGGATGGCTCGCTAAGGCGCCATCGCCTATGCTGGGCGCCTGCTGCAACCTCCCCCCACCTGTCGCGAGGAACGCGTGTCTAAAGGTATTGCTCTATCGGTGTTTGCCTCGGTGCTGTTTGCCGTCATGTATTTCTATACGTCGCTGCTGGCGCCGCTCGATGGCGTGGAGATTTTCGGCTGGCGCATGCTGCTGACGGTGCCGTGCATGACCGTGTTCATGCTGGTTTCCGGGGAATGGAAACGTGTGGTCGAGCTGCTGCGCCGGGTCGCGGGCAAACCGCTTTTGATGCTGGGTTTGCTGCTGTCGTCGGCACTGCTCGGGGTGCAGTTGTGGCTATTCATGTGGGCGCCGCTGAACGGGCATAGCCTGGATGTGTCGCTGGGGTATTTCCTGCTGCCGCTGACCATGGTCCTGACCGGGCGCATCGTCTACGGCGAGCGCCTGTCGTATTTGCAGAAAGTCGCGGCGTGCCTGGCGACGTTGGGGGTGATCAACGAGTTGTACCAGGTCGGCAGTTTTTCCTGGGCGACCCTGCTGGTTGCGATCGGCTACCCGACCTACTTCGTCCTGCGTCGGCGCCTGGCGGCGGATAATTTGGGTGGCCTGTGGCTGGACATGGCACTGTTGCTGCCGGTGGCATTCTGGGTGGTACAGACCGGGGTGCAAGGCTTTGGCGTGTTCCAGCAGCACCCGTGGCTGTCACTGCTGATCCCGGTGCTGGGTTTGATCAGCGCCTCGGCGCTGGTGGTCTACATCATCGCCAGCCGCCTGCTGCCGTTCAGCCTGTTCGGGCTGCTCAGCTATGTCGAGCCGGTGCTGTTGCTGGGGGTGGCCCTGCTGCTGGGTGAGAGCATCAAGGCCGGGGAATGGCTGACCTACCTGCCGATCTGGCTGGCGGTAGTGGTGCTGGTGTTCGAAGGGGCCAAGCATCTGGCGCGACAGCGCAGGGCTGTGTAGGACCAACTGTAGGAGCCGGCTTGCCGGCGAAGGCGTCGGTTCCGGCGATGCAATGCTTGGGGCAGCCTTCGCTGGCAAGCCAGCTCCTACAAGGTTATCTGGTGGTCGCGGAATTTGTGGATGGCCGCAGTCCCTGTAGGAGCCAGCTTGCTGGCGAAGATTGTCAACGATGACGCGGTGAACCTGATGCCACGCGGCGGTCTCGGGTTTTTCGCTGCGATGCGGCGACCCGACAAGCCAGCTCCTACAAGGTTTTGGGGTGGTCGCGGAATTTGCGGATGGCCGCAGACCCTGTAGGAGCCAGCTTGCTGGCGAAGATCGTCAACGATGACGCGGTGAACCTGATGCCGCGCGGCGGTCTCGGGTTTTTCGCTGCGATGCGGCGACCCGACAAGCCAGCTCCTACAAGGTTTTGTGGTGGTCGCGGAATTTGTGGATGGCCGCAGACCCTGTAGGAGCCAGCTTGCTGGCGAAGATCGTCAACGATGACGCGGTGAACCTGATGCCGCGCGGCGGTCTCGGGTTTTTCGCTGCGATGCGGCGACCCGACAAGCCAGCTCCTACAAGGTTTTGTGGTGGTCGCGGAATTTGTGGATGGCCGCAGTCCCTGTAGGAGCCAGCTTGCTGGCGAAGGTCGTCAACGATGACGCGGTGAACCTGATGCCGCGCGGCGGTCTCGGGTTTTTCGCTGCGATGCGGCGACCCGACAAGCCAGCTCCTACAAGGTTTTGTGGTGGTCGCGGAATTTGTGGATGGCCGCAGACCCTGTAGGAGCCAGCTTGCTGGCGAAGGTCGCCAACGATGACGCGGTGAACCTGATGCCGCGCGGCGGTCTCGGGTTTTTCGCTGCGATGCGGCGACCCGGCAAGCCAGCTCCTACAAGGTTTTGTGGTGGTCGCGGAATTTGTGGATGGCCGCAGACCCTGTAGGAGCCAGCTTGCTGGCGAAGATCGTCAACGATGACGCGGTGAACCTGATGCCGCGCGGCGGTCTCGGGTTTTTCGCTGCGATGCGGCGACCCGACAAGCCAGCTCCTACAAGGTTTTGTGGTGGTCGCGGAATTTGTGGATGGCCGCAGACCCTGTAGGAGCCAGCTTGCCAGCGAAGCTCGCCAACGATGACGCGGTGAACCTGATGCCGCGCGGCGGTCTCGGGTTTTTCGCTGCGATGCGGCGACCCGACAAGCCAGCTCCTACAAGGTTATGTGGTGGTCGCGGAATTTGCGGATGGCCGCAGACCCTGTAGGAGCCAGCTTGCTGGCGAAGGTCGCCAACGATGACGCGGTGAACCTGATGCCACGCGGCGGTCTCGGGTTTTTCGCTGGCAAGCCAGCTCCTACGGCACCTCGTTTTACTCGGTGGTCAACACCCCACGACGCACCTGGTCACGCTCGATCGATTCGAACAGCGCCTTGAAGTTGCCCTCGCCGAAGCCATCGTCGCCCTTGCGCTGGATGAATTCGAAGAACACCGGGCCCATCAGGGTTTCCGAGAAGATCTGCAGCAGCAGGCGCTTGTCGCCGGCTTCGGAGGAACCGTCGAGCAGAATGCCGCGGGCCTGCAACTCGCCCACCGGCTCGCCGTGGTTTGGCAGACGGCCTTCGAGCATTTCGTAGTAGGTGTCCGGCGGCGCGGTCATGAAGCGCATGCCGATGCTTTTCAGGTGATCCCAGGTCTTGACCAGGTCGTCGGCTAGGAACGCCACGTGCTGGATGCCTTCACCGTTGAACTGCATCAGGAACTCTTCGATCTGCCCGGCGCCCTTGGACGACTCTTCGTTCAACGGGATGCGGATCATGCCATCCGGTGCGGTCATGGCCTTGGAGGTCAGGCCGGTGTACTCGCCCTTGATGTCGAAGTAACGAATTTCGCGGAAGTTGAACAACTTCTCGTAGAAGTTCGCCCAGTAGGCCATGCGCCCGCGATAGACGTTGTGGGTCAGGTGGTCGATGATTTTCAGGCCGGCACCCACCGGATTGCGGTCGACGCCTTCGATGAACACGAAGTCGATGTCATAGATCGAACTGCCTTCGCCAAAACGGTCGATCAGGTACAGCGGCGCACCGCCGATGCCCTTGATGGCCGGCAGGTTCAGCTCCATCGGGCCGGTCTCGATGTGGATCGGCTGGGCGCCGAGTTCCAGGGCGCGGTTGTAGGCCTGTTGCGAATCCTTGACGCGAAACGCCATGCCACACACCGACGGACCGTGCTCGGCGGCAAAGTACGAAGCGACGCTGTGGGGTTCGTTATTGAGGATCAGGTTGATCGCGCCCTGGCGGTACAGGTGCACGTTCTTCGAGCGGTGGGTCGCGACCTTGGTGAAGCCCATGATCTCGAAGATCGGCTCCAGGGTATTCGGGGTTGGCGACGCGAATTCGATGAACTCGAAGCCCATCAGGCCCATTGGGTTTTCGTATAAATCTGCCATGGTTGTAGCCTCATCATGCTGTTGTAATTAACGTTTCGTCAGTAACAGGCACTGCTGAGGACAGCCGGTGGCGCACAGGAGATTCCCCTCACACTGCGGGCCAGGAAATCACCGTAGATCAATTGGAACCCAAATATCTTCATTGTCGACCCAAGGCTTTGCGGGTACGTCTTCTGTACACAGAAGCGCTTATTCTTATATGCGTAAATCGATTCTACACAGCGTAAACCGATTTGTCCGCCTTCTCTCTAAAATCCGCCTTTTTCAGACGTCTGCAAAGGATTTGTTGCAGGGAAAAATGCGCGGCACAATCGGCCAAGGCCATCTATCATCCCGGTGTCCGATCTCTTCATTGGAAGGCATGCCGTTGCCACACCTGCATTTGAGAGCCCCAATCCCTTGTCCCAGGTTCGTCAAATGCCGCTGAATCTCAGACGCCGCCGCAAGCCGGTGATCCGCAACACCCTGACCCTGCTCGCCGCGTTGATTCCGATACTGCTGGGGGCGTCGATCCTCTACGTGCAGGCCGAGCGCAGGTTGATGCAAAGCAGTCATCAGACCGCCGAGGAGGCGGTGCGCCAGTTCGACCTGATGCTCGACAACACCTCCCACGCCGCCCAAATGTTGCTGCCCCTGGCCGGCAAACCTTGCGCCGAAGTGCAATTGGCCCTGCGCGAACAGGTGACCCGCCGGCCTTTCGTGCGCTCGACCAATGTGGTCTGGGACAACAACCTGTATTGCAGTTCGCTGTTCGGCGATTTCGAGGAAAAGGTCGACCCGGGCGATTACACCCACGGGAAATTGTGGCTGATGAATGGCAACCCGGTCACGCCCAACTCCGCCCTGCTGGTGTACCGCCTCAGCGAAGGCCGCGGCGGTGCGCTGACCACCCTCGATGGCTATCACCTGAGCAATGTCCTGCGCATGATCGGCCGCCAGACCCTGTTGCTGCTGCAGGTCGGCGACAACTGGCTGTCCACCGACCTGCAGGTGCACAACGGCCCGCTGCCGACCTTCCCGGTTGCCAGCAATACCCTGGCCTCCGCCAAATACGGCTTCACCGTGCAGGCCGGCTACCCCGAGGGCGAAGTCTGGCGCTACATGATCAGTGAATACCCGCCGGTGTTCAGCTTGCTGATGTTTTTCGGGGTGATCGCCGGCACCCTGGCCCACTGGACGCAACGGCGCTCGACATCCCCCAGCCATGAACTGCAGCGCGCACTGGAGGCCGGTGAGTTCATCCCCTACTTCCAGCCGGTGGTGCACGGCGACAGCAAGCGCTGGGCCGGTGCCGAAGTGCTGATGCGCTGGAACCATCCCAAGGACGGGCTGGTGCGCCCGGACCTGTTCATCCCGTTTGCCGAGCACTCGGGGCTGATCGTGCCAATGACCCGCTCGCTGATGCAGCAGACGGCGGCACTGCTCGGCCCGCATATTGCCGACGACGATGAACACTTTCATCTGGGCATCAACATCACCGCCAGTCATTGCCACGATTTGCAACTGGTCGAGGACTGTCGCGAACTGCTGGCGGCCTTCCCCCCCGGGAAAATCGCCCTGGTGCTGGAGTTGACCGAGCGTGAACTGATCGAGCCCACGGCCATCACGCTGCAATTGTTCGAACAGTTGCACGAACTGGGGGTCATGATCGCCATCGATGACTTCGGAACCGGTCACTCCAGCCTGGGTTATTTGCGCCAGTTCAATGTCGACTTCCTGAAAATCGATCAGAGTTTCGTGGCAATGATCGGTGCCGATGCACTGTCACGGCATATTCTGGACAGCATCATTGAACTGTCCGGCAAACTCGACCTGGGAATAGTCGCCGAAGGCGTGGAAACACAGGAACAAAGTGATTATCTGGCGCAGCATAAAGTGAACTTTTTGCAGGGTTATCTGTATGGTCGGCCGATGCCAGCGGCGCAATTCATAGTCGAACTGAACAAACACTAGACGATCGTGCCTGTTACCCGGAAAAATTCACGTGCAATCAAACTGATGCACCAAAATGCATCAGTTTTCTGACATTTGTTACATGATGAAAAAGACTTGATTTACTCCGCGACAATTAACTACTACAATTTTTCCTGCCTGAGCAATTTGGGCAGGTGGGTCACTCTCACCGATTCGCTGCAAGGCTCCAGACTTTTAGCTTTGTTGGCGGTGGGTATCAGCCAAATACACTATTGGAGTAAAGATATTGTCCAGACTCGCTGAATTTCGTGCAGCTGAAAAGGCCCTTCAGGAGCAGCTCGCGCAGCTGGAATCGCTGAAGAATGATGCCGGGCTGAAGAAAGAAATCGAATTCGAATCCAAGCTCCAGGGGCTGATGAAAACCTACGACAAGAGCCTGCGGGATGTAATCGCCATTCTCGATCCAAACCCGAAATCCAGCCTGCAGCAGGCCGCCGCACCAAAAACCCGCCGCGCACGCGTGGTCAAGGTTTATCAGAATCCGCACACTGGCGAACTGATCGAAACCAAGGGCGGCAACCACCGCGGCTTGAAGGCCTGGAAGGAAGAGTACGGCGCCAGCACCGTTGATTCCTGGCTGCGCGGGTAACACCTTTGTAGGAGCGAGCTCTGCTCGCGAAAAACGTCAACGATAACGCGTACATCCTGAATGTCTGCGGCGTCCATAAGTTTTTCGCTAGCAAGCTAGCTCCTACAATTAGAAAGCAATTCGCTGCACAGCCGCCCCCCAACTTTCTAGTTAGTCCCTTCGGCCAATAGCAACACCCCATCTGGCACTAAAGTTTCAAACTATCGCGTACGCCCTGTATTTCCTCCTGACTACGCGCATACGCCTCAGCCTGCCCGGCGTAGGAAAAAACATAAACCTTATTGCCGTCCACCGCGCCGACTAATGTTTGCGACAACACATGGCGCCCATTTTCAGTAATTGTGCAGGTGGTTTCCTCGGCCGGCAGTCGGCTTAGTGTCGCGCCATGAATGCTGTTGCACACACTCTGATAGCCGCCTTGAAAGAAGTCCTTCTGGATCGACTTGCGCATCTCCAGGAGCACGCCGCGCAAGTTGACTACGTGCTCGGCGTCCACCTGAGTCATGGTCAATTCGACCACCAGCAGCGGCTCGCCGTTTTCATCGTTCTTGACTGCACGCTGACGTGAAACTTTCGCCGCTGGACTTTCCTGCGCCAAGGGCTGCACCTGCCAGTTGCTGGGCCAGGTAATGTCGGGAAGTGTGTCTTCGGCGCGGGCAAAAGTTGCCACGAGCAAAGGTAAAACCAATAGATATCTGTAGTGTCGAATCATCAGGCAAGGCACTGGCGGGGCGAGCGGCAAAGTCTGCCCTGCGCCGGCCGGCCAGGCAATAGACCAAGGTTTTGCATTGGCCCATCCGCCGCCCTTGCGTATCATTGCGCCATCGCAAGGAAGCCTCGACTCACGCAAGCCCAAGGACAGCTCCCAGCGCGGAGTGTCGTTTGCCCCACTTATTTTCCGGAGGGCCCATGAGCCTGCAAGAACTGAACACTTTCCCCGGCGTCACCGCCCAGCCCGATACCGCCACCCGCCAATTCGTCTTCAACCACACCATGCTGCGGGTCAAGGACATCACCCGCTCGCTGGACTTCTACACGCGAATCCTCGGCTTCAGCCTGGTGGAAAAACGTGATTTCCCGGAAGCCGAATTCAGCCTGTACTTCCTGGCCCTGGTCGAGAAAGACCAGATCCCGGCCGACGCCGCCGCGCGCACCGAGTGGATGAAGTCGATCCCCGGCATCCTCGAGCTGACCCACAACCACGGCACCGAGCACGATGCAGATTTCGCCTACCACAACGGCAACACCGACCCGCGCGGTTTCGGTCATATCTGCATTTCGGTGCCGGACATTGTCGCCGCCTGCGAACGCTTCGAAGCCCTGGGTTGCGACTTCCAGAAGCGCCTCAATGACGGCCGCATGAAAAGCCTGGCCTTCATCAAGGACCCGGATGGCTACTGGGTCGAAATCATCCAGCCGGCACCGCTGTAACGCGCTAAAACCCGCAGCCACAAAAAACCCCATGAAGATCATTCATGGGGTTTTTTTTTGCCCGTGCCTGTTACGCCGGTGCCGAGGTGCGGATCAGGTGATCGAAGGCACTGAGCGACGCCTTGGCACCCTCGCCCACCGCAATCACGATCTGTTTGTACGGCACGGTCGTCACGTCACCGGCGGCGAACACACCGGGAATCGAGGTCTCGCCGCGGTTGTCGACGATGATCTCGCCCCGTGGCGACAACTCCACCGTGCCCTTGAGCCAGTCGGTGTTGGGCAGCAGGCCGATCTGCACGAAGATCCCTTCCAGCTCCACTGTGCGCAGCTCGTCAGTCTGACGATCCTTGTAGCGCAAGCCATTGACCTTCTGTCCATCGCCGGTGACTTCAGTGGTTTGCGCACTCGTGATCACGGTGACGTTCGGCAGGCTGTGCAACTTTCGCTGCAACACCGCATCGGCGCGCAACTGTACATCAAACTCCAGTAAGGTCACGTGGGCCACGATCCCGGCCAGGTCAATCGCTGCTTCGACACCGGAGTTACCGCCGCCAATCACCGCCACGCGCTTGCCCTTGAACAGCGGGCCGTCGCAGTGCGGACAGTAGGCCACGCCTTTGTTGCGGTATTGCTGTTCGCCAGGAACGTTCATTTCGCGCCAGCGTGCACCGGTTGCCAGAATCACCGTTTTGGCAGTCAGCGATGCGCCGCTGGCGAAGTGAATCAGGTGCGACTCGCCAGGCTTGCCGGGCAGCAATTTGTCAGCGCGTTGCAGGTTCATGATGTCGACGTCGTACTGCTTGACGTGTTCTTCCAGGGCCACGGCCAACTTCGGCCCTTCGGTTTCCTGCACCGAAATGAAGTTTTCGATGGCCATGGTATCGAGCACCTGGCCGCCGAAGCGCTCGGCCGCGACACCGGTGCGAATGCCTTTACGGGCCGCGTAGATCGCCGCCGACGCGCCGGCCGGGCCACCGCCGACCACCAGCACGTCGAAGGTCTGCTTGGCACTGATTTTCTCGGCCTGGCGCTCAAGGCCGCTGGTGTCGATTTTCGCGAGGATTTCTTCCAGGCCCATGCGCCCCTGGCCGAAGTTCACACCGTTGAGGTAGACACTGGGCACGGCCATGATCTGGCGCTCGTCGACTTCCGCCTGGAACAGTGCGCCGTCGATGGCGACGTGGTGAATGTTGGGGTTGAGCACCGCCATCAGGTTCAACGCCTGGACTACGTCCGGGCAATTCTGGCAGGACAACGAGAAGTAGGTTTCGAACGTGAACTCGCCCTTGAGCGAACGAATCTGTTCGATCACTTCAACACTGGCTTTCGAAGGGTGGCCGCCGACTTGCAGCAGCGCCAGTACCAGGGAAGTGAATTCATGGCCCATCGGGATGCCGGCAAAACGCAGGCTGATATCGGCACCCGGACGGTTGATCGAGAACGACGGCGTACGCGCATCGGCACCGTTGTCGAGCAAGGTAATCTGGGTGGAAAGGCTGGCAACGTCTTTCAGCAGCTCGAGCATTTCCCGGGATTTCGCACCGTCGTCGAGGGAAGCAACGATCTCGATCGGCTGGGTGACCCGTTCCAGGTATGACTTCAACTGGGCTTTAAGATTGGCGTCCAACATACGGGCGATCTCCATGTTCTTTGAAAGGTAGAAAAAACAACGCCCGAGCGAATCTCGCCCGGGCGTTTTTGAGGGCGGTGCGGCTTGCTGACTCAGGCGCTCGGCGCCCTCGATCGACTCATCGGCTTAGATCTTGCCAACCAGGTCGAGGGACGGGGCCAGGGTGGCTTCGCCTTCTTTCCACTTGGCTGGGCAAACCTGGCCCGGGTGAGCAGCCACGTACTGGGCAGCCTTGATCTTGCGCAGCAGCTCGCTGGCGTCACGGCCGACGCCGCCGTCGTTCAGCTCGACGATCTTGATCTGGCCTTCTGGGTTGATCACGAAGGTGCCACGGTCGGCCAGGCCAGCTTCTTCGATCAGCACGTCGAAGTTGCGCGAGATCACGTGGGTCGGGTCACCGATCATGGTGTACTGGATTTTGCCAATGGCTGGCGAAGTGTTGTGCCAGGCTGCGTGGGCAAAGTGGGTGTCGGTGGAAACGCTGTAGATCTCGACACCCAGTTTTTCGAATTGCGCGTAGTTGTCGGCCAGGTCTTCCAGCTCGGTTGGGCAAACGAAGGTGAAGTCGGCTGGGTAGAAGAACACGACCGACCATTTGCCTTTCAGGTCAGCGTCGGACACTTGTACGAAATCGCCATTTTTGTAAGCGGTAGCGGTGAAGGGTTTAACTTGGCTGTTGATGATAGGCATCGTTGACACTCCGTCAGGGTTGAAAAGTTGATGGAGTAATCCTACCCAACCGACCGGCGGATGGCTCATTGGCAAACCTGATGCTGCTCATTGGTTTTCGCTATTAGCCAGCGTATTTAATAGAAGCAAAGCGTCTCAGCCTTGGCTGACTGCCGGCCCCGACAGTGGGTGCGGTGGTACACTGCGCGGCTACGAAATACGTACTACGCATTGGCAGGAGATCACATGGCTCGGGGCGGTATAAACAAGGTTGTGGTACAGGCGGCACGCCTAGCGATCCTGGCACGTGGCGAAAACCCCAGCATTGATGCCATCCGGATCGAGCTGGGCAATACCGGTTCGAAAACCACCATCCACCGCTACCTCAAGGAGCTGGATGAGGTGGTCTCGGCGAACCTGGCCGAGATTCAGGAACCCATGGATGAGGAATTGACCGCGCTGGTCCAGCGCCTGGCCCAGCGTCTTCGCGAACAGGGTCAGGAACGCATCGACCTGGCATTGGCCAGCTTCGAACAGGCGCGCCAGGGGCTGGAAGCGCAATTGGCCGAGGCGCTGCAGATCCAGGCACGCGTGCAGCAGGAACTGCACGCCCAAGGCGCGACGCTGGCCAGTGAGTCCGAAGCTTTGAGCAACACCCGCGGCCTGTTGCAAAGCGAGCAGACCCGCAACGCCGGCTTGAGCCAGGCCTTGAGCGATTTCGAGTTGCGCTTGAACGACAAGGACGAGCAGATCCGCTCACTGGAAGAAAAACACCTGCACGCCCGCGAAGCCCTCGAACATTATCGCGAAGCCATCAAGGAGCAGCGCGATCAGGAGCAACGTCGCCATGAAGGCCAGGTCCAGCAGATCCAGATGGAACTGCGCCAGGCCCAGCAAAGCGCCATGGTCCGCCAGGACGAGATCACCCAGCTCAATCGCGACAACGAGCGCTTGCTGACCGAGAACCGCGGCACCGTGCGTGAGCTGAACCTGACGCAGGATCAACTCAAGCAGAGCGAGAAGCGTCACGCCCAGTTGCAGGAACAGCTGCGCAGCCGCGACGCCGAATGCACCCTGCTTGAGGAGCGCCTGCGCATTGCTGTGCTGGACAGCAGCAACGCCCGGCAGGCTGCAGCCGAGCAACTGCAGGCCAACACCGAGCTGGCCTTGCGCGCAGCCGGCGCCGAGGCCAGCCTGCAGGCCCTGCAACTGGCGGTGGCCAGCAAGGCAGAGCCTGAGCCACAGCCCGTGGAGGCTGAAACCCCTTAAGCGCCGACCGGCGTGCGCATGGTGACGAACTCTTCGGCGGCCGTCGGGTGCACGCCGATGGTTTCGTCGAAGTCACGCTTGGTCGCGCCGGCCTTCAAGGCAATCGCCAGGCCCTGGACGATCTCGCCGGCATCCGGCCCGACCATGTGGCAACCCAGGACCTTGTCGGTCCTGGCATCCACCACCAGCTTCATCAGCGTGCGTTCCTGGCAGTCGGTCAGGGTCAGCTTCATCGGCCGGAAACGGCTTTCGAAAATCTGCACCTCATGCCCCGCTTCTCGCGCCTGCTCCTCGGTCAAGCCCACGGTGCCGATGTTCGGCAGGCTGAACACGGCGGTCGGGATCATCCGGTAGTCCACTGGGCGGTATTGCTCAGGCTTGAACAGACGTCGGGCAACCGCCATGCCTTCGGCCAGGGCCACCGGGGTCAACTGCACGCGGCCGATCACATCGCCAATCGCCAGCACCGAAGGTTCGGCGGTCTGGTACAGCTCGTCGACCTCGACGAAACCCTTGTCGTCGAGCTTGACCGAGGTGTTTTCCAGGCCCAGGTTGTCGAGCATCGGCCGCCGACCGGTGGCGTAGAACACGCAGTCGGTGTCCAGGGTGCGGCCGTCCTTGAGGGTCACCTGCAGGCTGCCATCGGCCTGTTTGTCGATGCGCTGGATGTCGGCATTGAACTGCAGGTCCATGCCGCGCTTGCTCAGTTCTTCCTGCAGGTGCTTACGCACCGCACCATCGAAACCGCGCAGGAAAAGGTCGCCGCGATACAGCAGGCTGGTCTCGGCGCCCAGGCCGTGGAAGATCCCGGCAAATTCGACGGCGATGTAGCCGCCACCGACCACCAGCACGCGCTTGGGCAGTTCCTTGAGGAAGAATGCCTGGTTGGAGCTGATGGCGTGTTCATGCCCGGGAATCTGCGGAATCTGTGGCCAGCCGCCGGTGGCAATCAGGATGTTTTTTGCGCTGTGACGCTCACCGTTGATCTCGACGGTGTGCGGATCGACGATCTTCGCGTGGCCCTCGTGCAGGGTCACGCCGCTGTTGACCAGCAGGTTGCGGTAGATACCGTTGAGGCGGTTGATCTCGCGGTCCTTGTTGGCGATCAGGGTCGCCCAGTCGAAGTTCGCTTCCCCCAGTGACCAACCGAAGCCGGCCGACTGTTCGAAGTCTTCGGCAAAGTGCGCGCCGTAGACCAGCAACTTCTTCGGCACGCAGCCGACGTTGACACAGGTGCCCCCCAGGTAACGGCTCTCGGCAACGCCGACTTTCGCACCAAAACCGGCGGCAAAACGCGCCGCACGTACACCGCCGGAACCGGCGCCAATCACATACAGGTCAAAATCGTAAGCCATTTCAATCTCCTCGGCAGGCGCACAGCATACGCGCCGCATTTTGTAGGAGCGAGCTTGCTCGCGAGAAACCTGAGGACGCCGCGTGCACCCAGACAGCAAGCGTCATCGTTGACGTCCATCGCCAGCAGGCTGGCTCCCACAGAGTTTTGCGGTCGATCAGCCCCCCACCTGTAGGAGCGAGCCTGCTCGCGATGGGGCCGGCACATCCACCCTCACCGGCGCCTGACACACCGCCTTCGCTGCAATGCGGCGACCTGACGAGCCCGCTCCCACAAACAGCCCCGGCAAATATCCCCGCCCCAAAAAAAACGCCCCGAACCAGTCGGGGCGTTTCATCTACTTCATCAAGCCAGCGCTATCAGTAAGCCTTGCCAGTCTTGTAGAAGTGTTCGAAGCAGAAGTTGGTCGCTTCGATGTAGCCTTCAGCGCCACCGCAGTCGAAACGCTGGCCCTTGAACTTGTAGGCAATCACGCAACCGTCCTGGGCCTGTTTCATCAGGGCGTCGGTGATCTGGATTTCACCGCCCTTGCCTGGCTCGGTGTCTTCGATCAGCTTGAAGATGTCCGGGGTCAGGATGTAACGACCGATGATCGCCAGGTTCGACGGGGCATCTTCCGGCTTCGGTTTTTCAACCATGTTACGTACGCGGTACAGGTCGTCGCCGATCAGGTCGCCGGCAATCACGCCGTACTTCTGGGTTTCCTGCGGATCGACTTCCTGGATCGCGACGATGGTGCAGCGGTACTGTTTGTACAGCTTGACCATCTGGGTCAGCACGCCGTCGCCTTCCAGGTTGACGCACAGGTCGTCCGCCAGCACCACGGCAAACGGTTCGTCGCCGATCAGCGGACGGCCGGTCAGAATCGCGTGGCCCAGGCCTTTCATTTCGGTCTGGCGGGTGTAGGAGAACGAGCACTCGTCGAGCAGCTTGCGGATACCGACCAGGTATTTCTCTTTGTCAGTGCCCTTGATCTGGTTTTCCAGCTCGTAGCTGATGTCGAAGTGGTCTTCCAGGGCGCGCTTGCCGCGACCGGTGACGATGGAGATTTCAGTCAGGCCTGCATCCAGGGCTTCTTCGACGCCGTACTGGATCAGTGGCTTGTTCACCACCGGCAGCATTTCTTTAGGCATGGCCTTCGTCGCTGGCAGGAAGCGAGTACCGTAACCGGCTGCTGGGAACAAGCATTTCTTGATCATAAAAGTCCTTGAAAGGGCTGTGTGTACGAGTTTCGGCGCAGTCTAATCAGGCGGCGTGCACCTTACAATGCCCCGCACTGGCTAACCGATGCCATCATAGAGAAATATTCGTCGTGATAGTTCCGCAAAGTCCTCACTTTAGACCAGAGGACGCTCCTGCGGCACTTTTCCAGCTATCATGGCGCGATTGAACCTGCCAATGAGACAGATAGATGTCGGAAGCAAAAAGTGTCAACGGTTACCTGATCAACAAGACCAAAGACGGTCAATGGAACATCGACCGCACAGATGGCGAAACCGTCGCCGGTCCGCTGCCCACCGAAGCCATGGCGATCGAAGTCGCATCGGTGTTCGAAGACTCGCGCCCGGCGCCAAAACGTCGCGGCGCCAAGCCCGAGTAACCGCGCAGGTTGAAACAGCCCTGCACCCGCAATCATTGAGGGTGCAGGGCTTTTTTGTGATTGGCTGTACCGAAATGGCAAATCGCTATAACCTCTGCCAGGGCTTCCCCCACCTTCCCTCTCAAGGCAGAGACCCCGATGAAAAACTACCTGGCACTTATAGCGGTGCTGCTGTTGAGTGGCTGTGCCACCGCCTCCAAGACTTACCTTGATGATGGGCAGCAGGGGCTGGAGATCGACTGTTCAGGTGAGGTCAACTCGTGGGCCAAGTGCTACGAGAAAGCCGATGCCTCCTGCGCCGGCACCGGTTACCGGATCGTCGGCACCGATGGCACGCCGTCGCTCAAGGAAAGTGAAAAGACCCTGGGCGCGGACGTGGGCAACTTCAAGAGCCGCAGCCTGGTGGTGATCTGCAAATAGCGGATGGCGTTACATGTGGATTTCGGCGAACTTGATCCCCAGGCCGCGTACGGTCTCGATCAGGTCGTCGAGACGGGCGAAGGACTCGACTTCATCGCTGTCGTCCACCAGGAAAAAACTGCGCCCTGCACTCTTCTTGAAAAACACGATCCATTCCCCCGGATTGGCCGGATTCTGAATCACGTGTGTGGCACAGATGTGCCCTCCTGCGTGCCGCTCTCTGACTTTTTCGCGCTTCATTGACTGCTCCATGAAATGACAATGCTGCCGGTGTGCTTTCTGTAGGAGCGAGCTTGCTCGCGAAGAGGCTTCAGACCCCGCGAGCATTCAGGATGCCCGCGTCATCGTTGACGTTTTTCGCGAGCAGGCTCGCTCCCACAAAGGCAGCTTTACCCTAACGCAGCATTGGTTTGACGGAGCGCAGTTTACCGGATGCCCTGCCCGATCAGCACGCCATCCACGGTTTGCCCATACAGATTGACCCCGTCGTTGGCGTGGAACTTGACCCGAGTCTTCTCGATGGAGCCGTCGATCAGCCGTGGATCCTGCGGCCGCTCATGACTGTTGATGAAGGCCGCAACGTCCCAGGCCTGCTGGTCGCTGAGGGTTTTCGCCTTGCCCAGGGGCATGTTGTACTGAATGAAGGATGCTGCGGTATTGATCCGGTGCATGCCAGCGCCCCAGTTGTAGGAGTCTTTACCCCACAAAGGTGGCAGCACGTAGTCCTCGCCAACTTTTTGCCCCTGGCCGCTGTCGCCATGGCACACCGCGCACTGCGCCTTGTACACCTGCGCACCCTGGGCAATGTCGTAGCCCTTGGCCGGTTTCGCCACTTCGGGATAGCCGCGGCCCGGCAGTTCGACGCCGGTGGGAGCCTTGGTGGCCAGCCAGTAGGCGTACGCCGACAAGGCGCTGATTTCCGGACCATCCGCCGCGGGCGGCTTGCCATTCATGCTGAATTCGAAACAGCCTTGCAGGCGTTCGGCGAAGGTGTTGACCTTGTCGTTTTTCTTGCGATACACCGGGTACATCGGATACGCACCCCACAGCGGCGCGGAGTTGGCCAGGCGCCCCTGGTCGAGATGGCAGTTGCTGCAGTTGAGGCCGTTGCCAACATAGGCCGGGGCCTGGCGTTTAGTATCGACAAACAGACTGTGACCCTGGCGCACCAGCTTGCCGAAGGCGTTGTCGGGCAACTCATGTTCAGCGGGCGGCCGGAAGTAATCCACCGGGCCGGCGACGGCCGGGGTTTTCAGTTCCGACTGATCGTCCATCGCGGTCGGCGCCGCGTGCGCGTTGAGACTCGACAGGGCCAGGACCCAGGGAGCGATTGCACGGATCTTCATGGCTTGGCCTCCTGGCTGCCCAATGTCGCAAAGTACTCGGCGACCGCCGTGACTTCGTCCGGGGTCAGAGATTTGGCAATGTGCCCCATCAGGTCATTGGGATCGTTGTACCGGCTGCCGTCACGCCAGGCATTCAGCTGCGCGCTCAGGTAAGCGGCAGACTGCCCAGCCAGTGGCGGGAAGGCTGAACCTACGCCCACGCCACCCGGGCCATGGCACATCACGCATTCGGGAATCTGCCGATCCCAGGCACCGCGCAAGGCCAACTGCGCGCCAGGACCGATCGGCAGTTGCTCCCGGCCGACTTGCGGGGTTTTCGGCGCGGGCATGGCGGCCAGCGTGCTGGTGACCGCCTGGATCTCCGCCTCGCTCAACGCCTTGGCCAGCGGCTGCATCACCGGATTGACCCGCGCGCCGCTGCGAAAGTCTTCCAGCTGCTTGCGCAGATAACCGGCCGACAACCCCGCCAGGCGCGGAAAGCCAGCGGCCGGCATGCCCATGCCGTCGGCGCCATGGCAAGCGAAACAGGCGGTCGCTGCCGGCTGCGCCCCACCCTGGGTGTAGATCTTCTGGCCATCATCGGCCTGGGCAACGCTCACGGCGACGAGCATCAGGCTGGCCAGCAGCCTCGGTTTGAACTCCATCTCAGACCCTCTCTTATTCTAGTTATAAGCTTAGACATATTTTGTATAAGCCCACCAAGAGTAAGGGAATGTTACAACCATCACAACCGCCCACCGGGCACAAAAAAGCCCGAGCCGGCCGTCAGGGCCGAGTCGGGCGGGTGCTTGCCGGCCTGAGTCCCTAGCCAGAAATGCACTCATTGGCCGCCTTGCCAATGTCACCTGGACGCATCGGCACATTGGACATGCTTTCATGCAACTTGATGCTGCTGCCGCTCGAACGCTCTTCGATGTCGAACACCGCAGCCGGATCGGCGGAGAGTTTCCCCGGCACGATCACCCGCACGCCGTCCTTGTGCGGCTCCATCTGTACCGCGCCGCGACTCTTAGCCAGCTTCTCGGCGACACAGTTGGCATATTCCTGGGGTTTCTTCCCGGAAATGACATTCATGGTGGGCAGCGTCTGATTGATGTCCGAGACTGTCGCACAACCACTCATCACCAATGCCAACAACAAAACGCCGCGCTTCATACAAATCCTCCGATAAAGAACTTCCGACCGCGCAAATCCGATTTTTCTCCAGTGCGCCCTGCTTTATCGCGCAAAATAAACCGAATAACTGTTTTTAATTGTCAAACCCGGGCGCAACAGTCGGCTTTTCCATCGCCCAGGCTGATAAACTGGCCCATCGTTTTGATTTTGGTAGCAAAAGCCCTTCTGGAGGCGCCCATGAAATATATCCACCAGCGCGAGCACCTCAACGAAGATGACATCGTCGTCATTCAATGCTCGCAGACCTGCAACATCCGCCTGATGAGCGACGCCAACTTCCGCAGCTTCAAGAATGGTGGCCGTCACTCCTACCATGGCGGCGCGTTCGACACCTTTCCGGCGAGGATCACTGCGCCTAGCACCGGTTTCTGGAACATCACCATCGACACCGTGAACCGCCGCGCCATCAGCGTGACGCGCAAACCGACGCTGACCCATTCGATCAAGATTATCCGCCGTTCCAGCAGCAAACTCAGCTGATTACGACACACAGGTATGCCCGTGACTCAAACCACCAAGTACGTCATCAAGTACAAGCTCGACGGCGAGCGCCGTTTCGAATTCGCTCAACTGGCCAATGGCACCGAAGAAGAAGCCAGGGCTGCGCTCGTTGCCATTCACGGTGAGGGCCCTGAAGAAATCACCGAGATCCGCGTGAGCAAGGCGCTCTAATTCCCAGGCCGACCCGATTCGAGCGCAAGCAGCGGAGTGAGGTCTCGCGCCAGGCTGTCCAGACTGACCCTTTTTGACTCTGGGCACAGGAGCTGGCCATGCATGACCTTGACCAAACCACCGACGACTCACTGCTCGATCGCCTTGCCCGCCTGGCATGGCCGCAAATCGAACAAAGTCTTGATCAGCAAGGCTGCGCGACCCTTCCCGGACTGCTCGAGCAGCACCTATGCCAGGCCCTCAGCGCGTTGTACCCGCTGCCCGATCTGTTTCGCTCGCGGGTGGTGATGGCTCGCCATGGCTTCGGTCGCGGCGAGTACCAATACTTCGCCTACCCCCTGCCCACCCTCGTCCAGCAGCTGCGTGGCGGCCTCTACCCACATCTGGTGCCGCTGGCCAACCGCTGGCAGGCGCGCATGGGCTTGCCCGGACGCTTTCCCGACGAGCACTCGGCCTTCCTGCAGCGTTGCCATGGCGCCGGGCCGCAACGTCCTACCCCGCTGTTGCTGCAGTACACTGAAGGGGACTACAACTGTTTGCATCAGGACCTGTATGGCGAGCATGTATTCCCACTGCAAGTGGCGATTTTGCTGTCGGCTCCGGGGCAGGACTTCAGCGGCGGCGAATTCGTCCTCACCGAACAGCGTCCGCGCATGCAATCGCGCCCCCTGGTGATGGACCTGCGCCAGGGCGATGCATTGATTTTTGCCGTGCACCAGCGGCCGGTGCGCGGCGTGCGTGGCGATTACCGGGTCAATCTGCGCCACGGCGTCAGCCGCGTGCACAGCGGCCAACGGCACACCCTGGGGGTGATCTTTCATGATGCACAATGATTCGCACGCCCCACCCACGGCAGACCTGTTTGCCGACGCCGAGGCGCAACCGCCGCGCACCCAACAGATCGGCGAGCAAGCCTGCGTACTGCGTGGCTTCGCCCTGCCCTGGGTCGAACGGCTGCTGCCGGCGCTGGCCGAGGTGTTGGCGGCAGCGCCGTTTCGCAACATGCTCACCCCCGGTGGTTTCACCATGTCGGTTGGCCTGACCAGCTGTGGTGCATTGGGCTGGACCACCGACCGCGGCGGTTACCGCTACAGCCCCCTCGACCCGGTCAGCGGCCAGCCGTGGCCAGCAATGCCCGCGGTGTTCCGCGAGTTGGCCGAACAGGCAGCCAGCGAGGCCGGATTCCCCGGATTCGAGCCCGATGCCTGCTTGATCAATCGTTATTTACCGGGGGCTAAGATGTCGTTGCACCAGGACAAAAACGAACGTTCCTACGAGGCGCCCGTGGTGTCGGTGTCCCTCGGCTTGCCGGCGATCTTCCTGTTTGGCGGCCTGGAACGCAGTGACAGGAGCCAGCGCGTCTCGCTGTTCCATGGCGATGTGGTGGTCTGGGGCGGGGTCGACCGCTTGCGCTATCACGGCGTGTTGCCGCTCAAGGACGGGCAGCATCCGGAGTTGGGCGCCCAGCGCATCAACTTCACCTTGCGCAGCGCTGGCTGAAATCCGAATTCGAGCGCAAGCAGCAGAGTGTCTTGGATGATTTGAGCGGTTAGTCTGAGGATCATCTTCACCAGGGACTTGCCGATGACTTCTGCCAAATCCACTGCCGAGCAAGATCCGCGCTGGTCCGCCGTGCTGGCCCGTGACCCGCGCGCCGATGGGCAATTCGTCTATGCGGTCAGGACCACCGGAATCTACTGCCGTCCGAGCAGCCTGGCGCGCCTGCCGAACCCGAAAAACGTGGTGTTCTTCGACACCGAGGAACAGGCCCGCGCCGCCGGCTTTCGTCCCAGCAAACGGGCGGCGGCGGACCACAGCCTGGTCGCTGCGCAGCACGCAACCCTGGTGGCCGCGGCCTGCCGGCAGATCGAAGGCGCCGACAGCCCGCCTCTGCTCGCCGACCTGGCCAGCACGGCCGGCATGAGCCCGTTCCACTTTCATCGGGTGTTCAAGGCGGTCACCGGCCTGACACCCAAGGGGTATGCCACTGCACAGCGTTCACGACGAGTGCGCGAGCGCCTGGCATCCGCGACCTCGGTCACCGATGCGCTGTATGACGCTGGGTTCAACTCCAACAGTCGCTTCTATGAATCCGCCGACCAGTTGCTGGGCATGAAGCCCAGCAACTACCGCGCCCGAGGCCAGAACACCGACATTCATTTTGCCGTCGGCGAGTGCTCGCTCGGCGCGATTCTGGTGGCGCAAAGCCAACGCGGGGTCTGCGCGATACTGCTGGGGGACGATCCGAACGCGCTGGTCGAAGACCTGCAGGAGCGTTTCCGCGAGGCCAACCTGATCGGCGCCGACCCGGCTTTCGAGCAGTTGATCGCCAAAGTGGTGGGCTTTATCGAAGCCCCGGCCCTGGGTCTCGACCTGCCTTTGGATGTGCGCGGCACGGCCTTTCAGCAGCGGGTCTGGAGCGCCCTGCGGGACATCCCCCTGGGCAGCACCGCCAGCTACGCCGAGATCGCCCAGCGCATAGGCGCGCCGAAATCCTTTCGCGCCGTAGCCCAGGCCTGTGGTGCCAACACCCTCGCCGTGGCTATCCCCTGTCATCGGGTGGTGCGCAGCGATGGCGAGTTGTCCGGCTATCGCTGGGGCGTGGAGCGCAAGCGGCAGTTGCTGGCGCGGGAAAACCAGTCCTAGAAAATCCCGATGTGCACCGCCACGCTGTCGGGCCCGGTGTAGACCTCGAAATCGGTCACGAAACGACGCTTGACCTGCGGGTGCGCCGCGAAAAACCCCCAGACCCGGCCCCATGCCTCGATCACCGCACCCGGCATCGCGCCCTGGGCATCAAACACCAGGTATTGCCCACCCTGAACATCGATGCTCGGGTGGTCACCCGCCGGCGCATCGACGGCGACTCCGGCCAGGACATCGAACGAGCCGCTGGCATCCGACTCGTAGTTGGAATACACGCCGTAGACTCTGGAGTTCGGGGTCTTGTTGGCGATGGTTTCGTATAAGCCCTCAGTAAAAAATCGCTGCCACATCGGGCCGATTCTGGCTGTCGATGAGTCTTGTTCTGCGCTGTTCAGGGTGCGAACGCGCAAACCGGCGACGCGAAATGGCTTGATTTCCAGCTGTTTGCTGCTCATGGCAGAGCCCTCCTTGATGATGTGCTGAAGTCGGTCCAGGGCCTTACCTTGTCAGCCATGACCGAAAAAAGCCATGACCGACGACTGCGCAGGGGTCTATGATTTTTCGCCTCGGCAGTGGCTGATCGGCCACTGAGCGAATCATTCCCCGACTTTTTCCAGCAGGAGCACAGCGCTGATGAGCCAATGGCCAGACACCCGAATCCTTGATCTGCTGGGCATCGAGTTACCGATCATCCAGGCCCCCATGGCGGGCGCGACCGGCTCGGCCATGGTGATTGCCGCGTGCAATGCCGGCGCACTGGGCTCGATGCCCGCCGCCATGCTCAGCACCGAGCAGTTGCGCGAGGAGCTCGCAACCATTCGCCAGCACAGCCAGCGCCCGTTGAATGTGAATTTCTTCTGCCATCAGCCGCCCGTACCCGACGAGCAGCGGGCACAGCAATGGAAGCAACTGCTGGAACCCTACTACCGCGAGCTGGGGGTGGATTTCGAGGCGCCGACGCCGGTGTCCAATCGCGCACCTTTCGATGCGGCGGCCTGCGCGGTGGTGGAAGAGTTTCGCCCCGAAGTGGTGAGTTTTCACTTCGGCCTGCCGGAAAAATCCCTGCTCGCACGGGTCAAGGCCACGGGTGCCAAGGTGCTGTCGTCCGCCACCACCGTGGCCGAGGCAATCTGGCTGGAAGAGCACGGCTGTGACGCGATCATCGCCATGGGCTATGAAGCCGGTGGCCATCGCGGGATGTTCTTGAGCGATGACCTGAGCAGCCAGGTCGGCACGTTCGCTCTGGTGCCGCAGGTGGTCGACGCCGTCAGCGTGCCGGTGATCGCTGCCGGCGGGATTGGCGATGCACGCGGGATCGCCGCGGCCTTGGCCCTGGGCGCGTCGGCGGTGCAACTGGGCACCGCTTACCTGTTCACCCCCGAGGCCAACGTCAGTGCCTCCCACCACAAGGCCCTGCGCAGCGCCAAGGACAGCGACACCGCCGTCACCAACATTTTCACCGGCCGGCCGGCGCGCGGCATCATCAATCGGGTGATGCGCGAACTCGGCCCGATCTGCCCGCAAGCTCCAGCCTTCCCCCTGGCCGGCGGCGCCCTGCTGCCGTTGCGGGCCAAGGGCGAGGCGGACTTCAGCAACCTGTGGGCGGGCCAGGCGGTGCGTTTGGGGGTGGAGTCGAGCACCGCAGACCTGACCCGGCGCTTGGCAGATGAGGCGTTGGGGCGGTTGGTCTGACCCGATTGACCAACGCCGACTGTAGGAGCTGGCTTGCCAGCGAAAAGTCCGGAGCCGCCGCGTATCTCCAGGCAGACCCCGTTTTCGTTGACGATCTTCGCTGGCAAGCCAGCTCCTACAAGGATTTGAGGTGGATCGGGCAAACCAATCATTCCGTTCCATGGCCTTTCGCTATATATTTACCTACATAGCGCTACGCCCACCCTCGCCTCGGAGCTGTTTCATGACCTCTCGTGTCTCACGTTTCGCCCCCACCTGCCTGGCCTCCCTGATCACCCTGCTCACTCTCGGCACAGCCCACGCCGACGAAGTCCAGGTCGCCGTCGCCGCCAACTTCAGTGCACCGATCCAGGCGATTGCCGCCGATTTCGAGAAGGACACCGGGCACAAGCTGGTGGCTTCCTACGGCGCAACCGGCCAGTTCTACACGCAGATCAAGAACGGCGCACCGTTCGAAGTGTTCCTCTCGGCAGACGACACCACCCCGGAGAAACTCGAAAAAGAAGGCGACACCGTCAAGGGCTCGCGCTTCACCTACGCGATCGGCACCCTGGCGCTGTGGTCGGCCAAGGAAGGCTACGTCGACGCCGAGGGTCGAGTACTCAAAGGCAATCAGTACCAGCATCTGTCCATCGCCAACCCGAAAGCCGCGCCTTATGGCCTGGCCGCCACCCAGGTGCTGGCCAAGCTGGGCCTGACCGACCAGGTCAAGGGCAAGATCGTCGAGGGTCAGAACATCACCCAGGCCTATCAGTTCGTCTCCACCGGCAATGCCGAACTGGGCTTCGTGGCCTTGTCGCAGATCTATAAAGACGGCAAAGTCACCGGCGGATCGGCCTGGATTGTCCCGGCTGACATGCACGACCCGATCAAGCAGGACGCGGTGATTCTCGATAAAGGCAAGGACAACCCGGCCGCCAAGGCGCTGGTTGACTACCTCAAGGGACCAAAAGCCGCGACCGTGATCAAGTCCTACGGTTACCAACTCTAAATGACCCTCACCAGTGCCGACTTCGCCGCCATTTGGCTGACCCTGAAACTGGCGTCGCTGACCACCGTGATCCTGCTGATCATCGGCACGCCGATTGCCTTGTGGCTGTCGCGCACGCGGTCCTGGTGGCGCGGGCCGGTGGGCGCGGTGGTGGCGTTGCCACTGGTGCTGCCGCCGACCGTGATCGGTTTCTACCTCTTACTGAGCCTTGGACCGAACGGCTTTCTCGGTCAGTTGACCCAGGCCATGGGCCTGGGCACCCTGACCTTCAGTTTCGCCGGGCTGGTGATCGGCTCGGTGATCTACTCGATGCCCTTTGTGGTGCAACCCCTGCAAAACGCCTTCTCGGCCATCGGCACCCGCCCGCTGGAAGTGGCGGCGACCCTGCGGGCCAATCCCTGGGACACCTTTTTCAGCGTGATCCTGCCCCTCGCCCGACCGGGCTTTATCACTGCCGCGATTCTCGGCTTCGCCCATACCGTCGGCGAGTTCGGCGTGGTGTTGATGATCGGCGGCAATATTCCCGACAAGACCCGCGTGGTGTCGGTGCAGATCTACGATCACGTCGAAGCCATGGAGTATGCCCAGGCCCACTGGCTGGCCGGGGCGATGCTGGTATTTTCGTTCCTGGTGTTGCTGGCGCTGTATTCCAGCCGCCAAAGCAAAGCCGGCTGGAGCTGATTGATGAGTGCTGCGATTCACGCCCGCCTGCAACTGAAGTACCCGGACTTTTCCCTGGACGTCGACCTTGACCTGCCCGGCCGCGGCGTCACCGCGCTCTATGGCCACTCGGGCTCGGGCAAGACCACCTGCCTGCGCTGCATCGCCGGCCTGGAACGTGCCGAGCACGGGTTTATCCAGATCAACGACGAGGTCTGGCAAGACAGCCAGCGCGGGCTGTTCGTGCCGCCGCACAAGCGTGCGCTGGGCTACGTGTTTCAGGAGGCCAGCCTGTTCCCACATTTATCAGTGCTGGCCAATCTCGAGTTCGGCTTAAAGCGGATTCCTCGCCAGCAACGCCGGGTCGACATGGACCACGCCACCACCCTGCTGGGCATCGGTCATCTGCTTGACCGTCATCCGCAGCACCTGTCCGGCGGCGAACGCCAGCGCGTCGGCATCGCCCGGGCGCTGCTCACCAGTCCGCGGCTGTTGCTGATGGACGAGCCGCTGGCGGCGCTGGATTCGCAGCGCAAGAGCGAAATCCTGCCGTACCTTGAGCGCTTGCACGACGAGCTGGAGATTCCGGTGCTGTACGTCAGCCACTCCCAGGATGAAGTCGCGCGGCTGGCCGACCATATTGTCCTGCTCAGCGCCGGCAAGGCCCTGGCCAGCGGGCCGGTGGGCGAGACCCTGGCGCGCCTCGATCTGCCGCTGGCCCTCGGCGACGATGCCGGGGTGGTGATTGACGGGGTGGTCACCCACTACGACCCGGACTACCAGTTGCTGACCCTGCAACTGCCCCACAGCCAACTGAACGTGCGCGTCGCCCACTTGCCGCTGGCCGTGGGTCAGGCCTTGCGCTTCAAGGTCCAGGCCCGGGACGTCAGCCTGAGCCTGCAAGCCGATGCCCAGAGCAGCATCCTCAATCGCCTGCCCGTAACGGTGATCAGCGAAGTCGCCGCCGACAACGCCGCCCATGTCCTGGTGCGCCTGGATGTGGCCGGAACCCCGTTGCTGGCGCGCATCACCCGCTATTCGCGCGATCACCTGCAACTGCATCCCGGCCAGTCGTTGTGGGCGCAGATCAAGGCCGTGGCGGTGCTGGCCTGAATCCACGGCACCTTGTGCGAGATCCTGCGGTCAATGGCTATAACAGCCTGCCCAGGACCTTGCGCCATGCCCGAGATCGCCGCCTTACCACCGGACCTGCATTACGTTGACGACACGCAACCGGGCATCCGCCGCAAACGCCTGCGCGGCAAATTCTGTTATTTCGATGCCGCCGGCCAGCGCATCAACGACGCCGACGAAATCAAACGCCTCAACGCCCTCGCGGTGCCACCGGCCTACACCGACGTGTGGATCTGCGCCGACCCGCAAGGTCACTTGCAGGCCACTGGGCGTGATGCGAGGGGCCGCAAGCAATACCGCTATCACCCGCACTGGCGCGAAGTGCGCGATGGCGACAAGTATTCGCGGCTGCTAGCGTTCGGCACGGCCCTGCCCAAGCTGCGCCAGCACCTGGAGGCGCAACTGGCGCTGCCGGGGCACAGCCGCGACAAGGTCATGGCCACCGTGATCAGCCTGCTCGACACCACGCTGATCCGCATCGGCAACAGCCAATACGCCCGCGAAAACCGCTCCTATGGCCTGACCACCCTGCGCACCAGACACGTGGCAGTCAACGGCAGCGCGATCGCCTTCCAGTTCCGCGGCAAGAGCGGCGTCGAACACCAGATCACCGTCAAGGATCGGCGCCTGGCGCGGGTCATCAAACGCTGCCTGGAACTCCCCGGCCAGGACCTGTTCCAGTACCTCGACGAAGAGGGTCAGCGGCACACCGTCAGTTCCTCCGACATCAACGCCTACCTGCACAGCCTCACGGCCGGCGGCTTCACCGCCAAGGACTACCGCACCTGGGCTGGCAGCAGCCTGGCGCTGTCGGCATTGCGCGAGCTGAAGTGGGAGTCGGCCAGCGAGGCCAAGCAGCACGTGGTCGATATGGTCAAGGCGATTGCCCGGGAGCTGGGCAACACCCCCGCCGTGTGCCGCAAGTGCTACATCCACCCGGCGGTGCTCGACGCTTTCCTCCAGGGCACCCTGGCCGAGCTGCCCCGACCACGCCAGCGCAAGCGCCTGAGCCAGGAGGAAGTGGGCTTGATGATGTTTCTGCAAAGCCTGGCGCAAAAGCCACAGGACTTGTAAGGCCATCGCCGCTACGTTAGGCTGGCCGCCCTTTTGCACCCCAGGATGATCGTTCGCCGTGAACCACTGAGCCTTTCAAAAAATGTGACCGCAACAAGCCGCCCCGGCGCTTGTTGGCCTTTTTCGACATTTTCTGGAGGTGCCATGACTCACGTCACGCATTCGCCTGCCCTCATCAGCCTCAACCAGCTGAGCTTTCAATTCGCCAACGGCGAGACCCTGTTCGACGCCCTCGACCTGCACTTCGACCAACGACGTACCGCGATTGTCGGGCGCAACGGTTGTGGCAAGTCGGTGCTCGCGCGCCTGCTGGCCGGCGAGCTGCAACCCAGCAGCGGAAGCCTGAGCTGCTATGGCCAGTTAGCCTATGTTGCGCAACAACCGCCCGACGCCAGCGGCCAGAGCATCGCCGAGGCCACCGGGCTTGCCGGCACCCTCGACGCCCTCGCGCGCCTGACGGCAGGCAGTGCCAGCGAGGGCGATTTCGAGGTCATTGGTGAGCGCTGGGACCTTACCGAGCGCTTCCAAATCTCACTCGAGCAAGCCGGCCTGGCTGGGTTGCGAGTCGAACGCGGGGTCGACAGCCTCAGCGGTGGGCAACGCGCGCGTATCGCCCTGATCGGCGCGTTTCTCAGCGGCGCCGATGGGCTGGTGCTGGATGAACCAAGCAATCACCTCGACGCCGAAGGTCGACGCTGGTTACTGCAGCGCCTCGATGAATGGCGCGGTGGATTGATTGTGGTCAGCCATGACCGGACCCTGCTCGACAGCGTTGCACGCATCGTCGAACTGACGCCCTCGGCGGTCCAGGTGTTTTCCGGCAACTACACAGGCTACCTCGCCCAGCGTGCCGTCGAGCAGGCCGCGGCACAGTCGGCCCTGGAACACAGTCGCAACGAACGCCGGCGCCACCTGCAACGCCAGCAGCGCGAGCACGACAGCGTCCAGCGCCACGCCGCACGATCACGCAAAAATGCCGACACGGGGAATGTCTCGCGCATCGAGCGTGCATCGATGAAAGGCCGGGCCACGGAGATCATGGGCCATGTGCGCCAGGCCCATCAGGCTGACAAAAGCGCGCTGGACCAGCAGGTGCGCGAGGCCTTCGCCCGGGTCGTGGCAGATGCGCCGGTGCTGATCCCCCTGCCCGGCACTGCCGTGCCCAACCACCGCCAGTTGGTGACGCTGACGAACGTCCGCCTGCCCTGGGTGTCCGCCGCCAACCCGCTGGATCTGGCACTGACCGGACCCGTTCGGGTGGCGCTCAGCGGTCCCAACGGTTGCGGGAAATCGACGCTGCTGAAGATGCTGGCGGGCTTGATCTTGCCAATACAGGGGGAATGCCAGAGGCACGTGCCCAGCGCCTACCTCGACCAACAATTGGAGCAACTCGACCCCGAGCGTTCGCTGCTGGAGTTACTGGACTTGCAGGACACGCCGTTGTCCGAAAGCGCACTGCGCAGCCGTCTGGCGCAGCTGCAACTGGACGCAACCCGGGTCAAGCTGCCAACCAGCCAACTGAGCGGCGGCGAACGGCTCAAAGCCGCCCTGGCCCTTGCCTGCTGGCGTCAGGTGCCGGTGCAATTGCTGCTGCTCGACGAGCCGACCAACCACCTCGACCTGGCCTCGGTGCAGGCTCTGGAACAGGCCTTACGCGATTTCAGCGGAGCAATGGTTGTCGCCTCCCATGACCCGGCCTTTATCAACGCGCTGCACCCCACCCATCACCTGCGCTGGAGCCTCGAGGGTTGGCTGCTGGAAGACGCAGAAGCGCCTAGCCCATGAGTCAGGCGACGAACAGCACGCGCTGTTTTTGCAGGTTTGCCCCCGGGATCTATAGTTGATGGGGGTATAGATGGGCACGGTCCCGATTATCCAGCCGTGCAGAGCACCGAGCGGATCTATACTCATCGGAGACAGATCAGCCTCCTACCGACGAAACGCGCGTAACCGGTGCAATGCGCCAAGTAAACCAACCAGGGCCACTGTGGGAGCGAGCCTGCTCGCGAAAAACTCAAGGACGCTGCGTTCATCCAGGATGTCCGAGTCATTGTTGACGTTTTTCGCGAGCAGGCTCGCTCCCACAGGGGCCTCGAATGATCTCCCGATTTATGGAGGTATTCCCCATGTCCGAAAAAGAGTCCATCACCACCTTGTTGACCTTGCTCGACTCGCGCCAGACCCGTCTGACCGCCGCCTGCAAGGAAATCGCCGACTGGGTCGACCGCCATGACGGCCACCCCACCGCGATGAAAATCCGCGATCGTCTGCAGGATATCGAGAAAGATGCGCCGGCCATCCAGAGTGCGCTGACCTCGCTCAAACCGCTGGACCGACCACTGCCACGCTTCCGCTGAAACCGTTGCGACCTCAGGCCGCAACCGCTCAGCGCTGGAAACTCAGAGCTGGTCCCGGGCGATACCGCTGCGGATGCGCAGGATATCGGCGAGCACGGCCAGCGCGATTTCCGCTGGTGTCTTGCTGCCCAGGTTCAGCCCGATGGGCGCGTGAATCCGCGCCAGCTCAGCCTCCCCCAAGCCACCGATACGACGCAAACGCTCGAAGCGTTTTTGCGAAGTCTGCAGCGAGCCCATGACCCCGATGTAGAACGCATCGGTGCGCACCGCTTCCATCATCGCCAGATCATCGATCTTCGGATCATGGGTCAGCGCCACCACCGCCGTGTCGCTGTGGCAGCCGCCGTCGGCAATGAACACCGAGGGTAACTGGCGTCGAATCTCGACGTTGTCCAGCACCACACCTTCCAGCACTTCGTCACGCGGATCACAGAGGATCACTTCGAAACCCAGGCCCACGCCAAACTCGGCACAGGCCTGCGCCACGCTGGAGTAGCCGGCGAGCAACAGCCGTTGCGCCGCGCCGACGCGAATCCGCACTCGATCGATCTCGCGCTCGATGCGCGGCCCGTGTTCACGGTCGGCAAACAGGCTGCGAGCGCCGGTCTGCAGGTCGACTTCACGGATCAGCCGGCGCTGGCCCAGCAACGCTGATTCCAGTTCGCGCAGATGGGCCTGGGTGTCGCAGTCCGCTTCGAGCTTTTCCACCAGCACGTCGAGCAAGCCGCCGCAGGGCAGCTTGACCCGCGAGCGTGGATCGTCGGTCTCGCCGTAACGCACCACGCTCACCGCCTCGCTGAACAAGCCTTCGGCCATGCGCTCGAGGAAATCATCCTCGACACAACCGCCCGACAACGAGCCAATCCAGTGGCCGCTGGCGTTCACCGCGAGCATCGAGCCCGGCGCGCGAGGCGCCGAGCCGTAGGTGCCGAGGACGCTGCACAGCCAGACTCGCTGGCCGGCGCTGGACCAGGCCAGCGCACGGCGGATCACTTGCAGGTCAAGATGCTGCATGTCAGTGCGCCTTGTGCTCCGCGGGAGCCTCTGCCTTGAGTTGTTCGATCTGGCTCTGCGCCAGGTCAGTCGGTTGACCGCCCCAGGCCTGACGCAGGTAGTTGATCAGATCGGTGGATTGCTGCGCGCTCAACTTGTCGGCAAAGCCCGGCATCGGCTGCATGCGCTCGAAACCTGCGAACTGCTGCTCGCCAATCCCGTCATCGATCACCCGCAACAGGTTGCGCGGATCTTCCAGGCGCAGGGTGGTGTTGCCCTGCATCGCCACCGCGATGTGCGGTTTGCCCTCGCCGCTGCTGCCGTGGCAACCGGCGCAGACGTTCAGGTAATCCTGGCGTCCGCGCTGGGCACTGGCGGTCAGCTTGTCCGGCGCGACCTCGGTCAGCAGCTTGGGCTGCGGCGGCTGGTCACCGAGGAGGAAGGTGGCCATGGCCGCCAGGTCCGGATCGGTCAGGTGCTGGGTGCTGTTGTGAAACACCGGGAACATCTCGTTGAACATGCTGCCCTGGGCACTCATGCCGTGCTTGAGGAACGAGCTGAGGTCCTGATGGTTCCAGCCACGGGCCGCCAGGTCATTGGCCAGCAGGCTCGGCGCCAGGTAGCCGTTGAGCAGGCCGCCGGTCATGCGTTTGTCCTGGACCATGGCCCCGGTGACGTTACGCGGGGTGTGGCATTCGCCGCAGTGACCGAGCACGTCGACCATGTACTGGCCGCGTTTCCAGGCTTCGCTCTTACCGTCAGCGGCTTGCAGCTTGACGTCCTTGCCGTAGAGCATGTTCCAGCCGATCAGGCCCGGGCGCACGTTGAACGGGAAGCTCAGGCTGGTGGTCGGGGCCGCGCGGTTGATCGGTGCGATGGTCTTCAGGTACGCGTGAATCGCATCGGAGTCAGCACGCGGCATCAAGTGATACGAGGTGTACGGCATCGCCGGGTACAGGTTGGCGCCGTCACGACGTTTGCCTTCGGTCAGCGCGGCGAAGAACTCGTCATCGCTGTATTCGCCGATGCCGTGTTCCTTGTCCGGGGTGATGTTGGTGCCATATATGGTGCCGAACGGCGACACGATCGGCAGGCCGCCCGCATAGGGCGCGCCACCCGGTGCGGTGTGGCAGGCCATGCAGTCGGCCGCCCGCGCCAGGTACTCGCCCTGCTTGACCTGTTGTGCATCAGCGGCCTGAACCTGTTGGCTGGCCATGAATGCCACGGCCAGGCCGACGGCGCCGGCGAGACCGGTGAGTAGTCGGTTCATGCTCAACCCTCCTTGACCAGGCCAAGATCGGTGAGCACGTTGCGCGTGGCGCTGTAGTAGCGCACATAGCCGGTGCAACGACAGATGTGGTGGCCGAGGCTGTCCTCGATCACCGCTTCCAGCTGGCTTTTCTTGATCGGCTGGCGCTGCAGTTTTTCCACCAGCACCGTAGCCGCATTGACGAAGCCTGGCGCGCAGTAGCTGCACTGGAAGGCGAATTCATCGACGAAGCGCTGCTGGATCGGGTTCAGCTCGGTGACCTTGCCGGCCTCGTCGCGCTTGGCGTGGCCTTCGATGGTGCGGATCTTCTTGCCTTCGAAGTAATGCGCGCCGGTGATGCAGGTGCGCACTTCCTCGCTGGTGCCGTCGGGATTGTCGACGATCACCACGCAGGCGTGGCAGATGCCCTGGCCGCAGCCCAGGCGCGAGCCGGTGAGGTTACGGTATTCGTGCAGGTAGTCGATCATCGGCAGATCATCAGGGATCTCGACGGGACCGACGGATTGACCATTGAGGGTCAGTTGCAGGGGACGGTTAGCCATTGAGGGCCTCCTTGATGCGCGCTGGAGTAATAGGCAGGTCACGGACCCGCTTGCCGATGGCATGGGCCACGGCGTTGGCGATGGCACCCACCACCGGGATCATCACCACTTCGGCGATGCCCTTGGACGGATCGCTGGGTGACAACGGCGGGAGGATTTCCGAGGTCTGTTTCCAGACCGCGACGTCCTTGGCCCGCGGCAGACGGTAACGGTTGAAGTTCCAGTCACCCTCCCCTGGCCCACCTTCGTACAGCGGCATTTCTTCCAGCAACGCGTGGCCGATGCCCATGGCGATACCGCCCTCGAGCTGGCCCTTGACCAATTCCGGCACCAGCACACGGCCGCATTCCAGCCAGGAGTGGTGATTGAGCACCTGCACTTCGCCCGAGCCCTTGTTGACCTTCAGCTCGACGATGGTTGCCACCGGGCTGTAGTAGGTCACGGCAGCGTTGTTCAACTGAGTGGCCGGGTACGCCACGTTCTGCCGATCCAGCAGGTGGAAACCGGCGCTGCTCATCTGCGCCTTGATCGCGTTCGGCGCGCCGTCGCCGTACTGCACGGCCAGGGCGTCGAGTGGCAGGCGTTCACGCACGCCATTGATGCTGAACTCGGCCTCGGCCCAGCTCCAGCGGTTGAAGCCGTGCACCGTGGCGCCGGTCACCAGGCCGCGCTCGTGGGCACGCTTGGCGAGCATGGCGAATGGCAGCGGTTCCATGCCATTGGCGGTCAGCTTGCCATCGACCCAGTGCGCGTCTTCACGGCGCAGCACATAAGGGTTGGCCTGGCCGCCGAACGGGCCCTGGCGCCAGATTTCCACGGCAGCTGGCCACAGCCCGTGGTTGAACAGCACGCGGGCCGCTTCACGGGTGGCGTGGCTGAAGTAGTAGGCAGAGTTGGTCGCCGACGAAGCCGACGCCACCTTGCCAACCCAACGCGGGTTGCGCAAAACAGTGTCCTGTTCGGCCTGGCTCATGATGTACGGGTTGCCGCTGCTGGTCAGTTGCAGCTCGTCCCACTCGGTCTCACCGGTCTTCACTTCGCTGGCCGGATTGCCGAGGAAATCGGCGACCACCAGGGCCTGGGAAGTGGACATGCCGGTGCCGATCTCGATGCCGATGTGGCGCAGGGTGATGTGGCCGTCCGCGGTGAAGGCAACGCTCGCCATCGGCGCTTCAGAGCCGGTGCCGAAGTCTTTCTGGCAGATGGCGAAGCCGATGCCGTACCAGTTGTCCGGGTCCTTGGCGTCTTCCTGCTGCTTCAGCGCGTGGCGGTTCTTCCACAGGTCGAAACCGGCGGCCTTGTCGAGAATCTCGTGCAGGCGCAAGGCACCGGCCGGGACCGCGCCCTGGGTGTTTTTCATCCCCGAACGCAGGACGTTCTTGCGCCGCAGTTCGATGGCATCGACCTGCAACTGATCGGCGATTTCGTCGACCATCATCTCAGTGGCAGCCATGCTCTGCAGGGTGCCGTAGCCTCGCATCGAACCGGCTTCGACGCCGCGCGAGTGATACGCGGTGACCTGCAGGTCGTTCTGCGGCATGTAGTAGATCGACTGCGCCGCCGTCGCACCTACCGCCGCCACGGACGGGCTGTAGTTGATCCGGCCACCGCCGTCGACGGTCATGTCGGCGCGGAAAATCTTGAAGCTGTCATCCTTTTTATCCACCGCCAGTTGGTAGCGGATATCGAACGGGTGACGCTTTATCCCGCTCTGGAACTGCTCGTAACGGTCGTTGGCCAGGCGCACCGGCACACCGGCGCCGTACAACGCGGCCAGGGCTGCGTAGTAAACGAAGATGTTGTGGTCCTTGGAGCCGTAACCCACGGTGTAGCCAGGGTGCATGTTGAGTTTTTTCAGGCCGAAACGCGACGGCGCGATCATCTTCGCGGTTTCCGTCGCGGCTTCCAGCGGGCACTGGGTCGCCACCACAAAATGCAGGGTGCCGGTGGCCGGGTCGAACCAGCCGTTACCGTTGTCCGGCTCCAGGGCTGCCGGTTCGATGGACGGGGTCTTGTAGCGCTGATCGAAGACCATCCAGCCTTCCGGCGGGGTCTCCAGTTGCTGCTTCATGCGATCGGCATAAAACAGCCCGCGCTCGGTGAGGTTGCCATGCACATTGGGCTGGGCATTCCACACCGGACGGCGCTCGCGAATCATCGGGAACAGGATCGAGTCCTTGAGGCTGGCGAACTCGTCTTCATCGGCCGAGGTCGCGCCGCCGACCCGCACATAGCGGAAGCTGCCATAGGGATCGCGGGTGTACAGCGGTGCCTGGGCGCCGTAGCGGATCGCCTTGTCGTTGAACTTGAGCAGGTTCTTCGCCTTGCGGAAGCGCTCGAAGTCGTTCCAGATCAGGATCGCCACCGGATGGCCGATGAACATCGGCACCTTGCCGGTCGGCAACAGCGGATCGGGAGCGTGATCTTCGGGGAAGACGATGCCGTCCTTGTCCAGGTCCTCGGCGGTGACGATGCGATCAGGCTGCAGGTCGGCGCCCAGCAGGCTCAGGTCAAAACCTTCATAGAGGCGGTCGGCGCGGATGGTCTTGAGCAGCATGGCGTGGCCCTGCTGCTGGGGCCAGCCTGGCATGTCCTTGGCGCGGATGTCGCGGGCAAACACCTTGCTGCCGCAGACCTTGGACAGGGAATCGTTACGCATGCGCGCCTTGCCATTGTTGCCAAGCCACTGCTCGGAAGGCACGGTCACGCTGTTTTCCATCAAGGCCGCCAGTGCCTGGGAGCTGAGCGGGGTCAGCGTAACGCTGACGCCAGCGATCAACCCGCCCTGCAGGAAGGAGCGTCGAGATATATCACGGTTGGACATGGATCATCCTCTGGACGGCTATGAAATCCGTCCATGTCGTTATGGTATTCGGGGAAATCTCAGGTCATTCAGAAACCCTTCCTGGCGATGCGAAGGGCCGACAAGCCTAAAAAGTTGACCTAGTAGTTAACTTTATAGAATTTGTCGGCCCTCGGCAAACCTCATGTACGTGAAAGCACGGGCTTTGCAGCCGTGCAGCGACTCACACCGTGAGGTTGATCTTGTGCGCCTTGACTTCGTTGGCGTAGCTGACGAGCCGCGCCTCGGTCTTCTCGAATACCTCGCACATGCGCAGCAGCGTCTGAGCGTCAGCCGGGTTGCCCGCCTGATCGAGACGCTGGGCGATGGCTTTCATGTCCACCGCCGACCAGCGCAAATCCGAGGCAATCGCCTGCAGATCGCGTCGCAGTTCCTGTTCCGGTTTATTGAGCAGCATGACTATTGCCTCCGGTTCGTGGGTGCTGCAAAAACTGTAGCACCTCCTAAACCATCTAGACTTCTGCATGGCTGTCCCCGGGGTTCAAGGATGTACTCGCCCCTCAATGACCCGTCATCGACGATGACCCTATGAGTACACACACCATGCGCCAATCCCCTGATTCATCTGACGCTTCTGAACAATCCGCTGCGCGCCGCAACTTCCTCAAGCTCGCCGGCATGAGCACCGGCGCCCTGCTGCTGGCCGGCGCCCTCCCGCTTCAATGGGCCGAGGCTGCCGAAGCTGACGCCCCGGCGCCAAAACCGCAGAACCTGATCACCCCCGACCAGGCCCTGCAACGTCTGATGGAAGGCAATCAGCGTTACATCACCGGCGAATCGAAAACCCATGATTTCAAGGACGAACGCGAGGCCCTGGTGTCGGGACAGAACCCGTTCGTCGCGGTCTTGAGCTGCGCCGATTCACGCATCGCCCCCGAGTATGCGTTCGACACGGCCCGGGGTGATCTGTTTGCGGTGCGGGTGGCCGGCAACTTTGTCACCGACGAAGGCACCGCCAGCCTGGAGTACGCGGTGCTGGCGCTGGGGGCGCCGTTGATCCTGGTATTGGGCCACGAGAGTTGTGGCGCATTTGCCGCAGCGATCAAGACCACCAAGGACAGTACGGTCTATCCAGGGCAGATTCAGAAGCTCACGCTGATCTTGAAGCCGGTGGTCGAGAAAGTCCTCAAGCAACCCGGCGACCTGCTGCTCAACGCCACCGTGCAGAACGTCAAGGACACGGTGCAGACCCTCAAGAGCGCTTCGCCAGTGCTGACCGAGGCCATCAGCATTGGCAAGTTGAAAATCGTTGGCGGGATCTACCGACTGGCCACCGGCAAGGTCGACCTGATTGCCTGAGCTTCGCCCCTGGCTGCTGCGCTCGTTGCGGCCAGGGGTTTCAGATGCGGTAATCCCTGAACAACTCTTCCTTGATGATCAGCAGCGCATCTTCGTAGTAGCGCTCGCCCCGCGCCTCGCTCAAGGGCACCGACCTGAGAGTCTTCTCGCCATCCTTGGGCAGGTGTTCGCAGGTGATGAAAAACTCCGCCGTTTGCGGCAGGAACTCCAGGTAATAGAACAGCTCGCGCCCTTCGCGATTCCAGTAACCGATTTCTCTGCGCATCAGCGGGCACTCCAACAGACCAAATGGCGGCCATTCTAGCGGCAGCCGGGGCTGGAAAAGGTATTCAAGGAGGGGGGAAGGTCAAATTTCAGGCAAAAAAAAGCCCAAGTAGCTGATGGAAACTTGGGGCTTAAAAATGCATAAACCGTGGTGGTGAACGCGGGACGGATAATACCCGACCAAAACACTTGTAACAAGATATTTACATGAAGAAAATTACATTCTTTCTAGCTAAGTCATTCAATAACCACATGTTTTCTGTGTAGAAGGGGTTTCTGGGGTGGGATTCAGACAGGCGGTAGGGGGGCATAAGCACGTGGTATCCTCAGGGATTTTCGCTGGCAAGCCAGCTCCTACGGGCCCCGAAAAACTCAAGGCTTACTGCAAATCGGACTATTGGCATGATCCATCGCCAGCTCAGCCCCTATCTGGTAATAGTGCATCGGCCCCTCACTGCAGAGCACTTCCGGCAGCCCGCAACCGTCCTCACCGATGCAACTTTCAATCACCTGGCAGCCATTGGCCTCATAAGTCCCGACAAACACCAACTCGACCTTGCCCTGGCGCTTGCCGGAAGCAATCTGCGAAATACGGCCGTTTTCGTGATAAACCGTGACAAATTGCGCATCCGGGTAGTGCTCCATGAACACGTGATACACAGTGGATCTTATTGGCATCACATCACTCCCTTATTCCGCCCAAACACACTGACTACAGTAACTCCGTCGCGCAGATGAATACATCCGTTCACTTTGGTAGTTATCAGAAAGTAGTGTGCCGAAGACTGACCGAACACTTCAGTTCACTGTTTACAGGCGCAAACTTTAGAGGGATCGACCGGACGCCACCGCGGGCATGTTCGCGACGCTGGACGCCAGCGTCCGCCGCCGTCTGGCCAGGCGAATCTTGCGCGCCGTATCGACAAAGGGCAGGACAATCAGGCTGTAGAGGCTCGAGTAACGCTGCTGATCCGCCTGCCCGGTGCCAAAGCGAATGAGCTCGGGGGTGCTGCGGGTGACATAGAGCGTGCCAAACAGCCAGTCCCACAACGACAGGTTGGTGCCGAAGTTCTTGTTGAAGTGCCGAGGCGCATCGCTATGGTGGATCTGGTGCTGGGCCGGACTGTTGAGGACATGCTCGATGACCGGGCCGAAAGACAGCCAGACGTGACTGTGCCGCAGGTTGGCCGCCAGGCTGTTGAGAATCAGCACCATGTAGGTCACGCCAAACAGTGTGTAGCGGCTGACCTCGCCGCCACAGGCGTACCAGAAGATCCCGGCGTAAGCGCCAAGGCATAGGGTATTGGTCAGCTTCTCCGCGACCTTTTCCAGAAAATGCACACGGCTGGCGGTGGCCGGCGTCAGCACCGGCGCCGAGTGATGCACTTTATGGAACGCCCATAGCCAGCGACTGTGAAAGGCTCGATGCAGCCAGTAGTCGGTGCAGTCCTGAATCAGGAACACCCCTAGGCCAAACAACAGCGACAAGCCCAAATGCTCCCCCACCTCCACTCGCGCGCCCCAGAGATGGGTAAAGAATGTGCCGTAGTCGCCGGAGCGCAGGATGTAGGGGTCGACCAGGCCGACGATCGGCAGCACCAGCGCTACCTTGAGAATCCCGCGCACGAAGTAGTAACGGATGTCCAGCAAGGCCGAACGGTGGAAGTGCACCCTGGAGCCGCCGATAAACGCCCAGAACGAGCGCGCCTGGGTCAGGCCGCGGAGTTTGCGATAGCGAAACAGGCTGTAGGCAATGCTGTAGGAGATCAACAGGAAGGCCACGCCAAAGCGGCCATTGAGATCGAACATACTGAACCATTGCTGGCTGACAGGCGTTATCACCCAGCGCTGCAGGTAGTCAGCAACAAGCGCAAAACCGTCCACTACACTGCCCCTCCCACTAAAGCTTGTTAGTGTAAATCATTTCGTTATGTGTCAGCAGTGTCGCCGCTCGGCGGCTCGCGAGAATCAGGTGATTTGCAAGTTGCAGCCAGGCGCTCCGTGCAAGCTGCACGGCCAGCGTTTCTTGATACGCCTATAACCAACTGTATTTGCTGCATATTTTTTACAGCCACGGGATGGCACAGGCCCTGCAGGATCAGCCAGGTGTTTACCGCGATCGGCAAAGACCGGTCCGCGCCCATCCCCGTGACCAAGAGGTGCCCTGCATGAACGCCATAGACCTGCTGAAAGCCGACCATGAACGGGTAAGAGCCCTGCTCACCCAACTCAGCGAATCCACCGATCGAGCAGTGAAGAAACGCACCGAGTTGGTGGCAAAACTGGAAATGGAAATCGCCCTTCACACCCGTCTTGAAGAAGAAATCCTTTACCCGGCCTTCAAACAAGCCGGCGGCAAGGAGCAGGACGAAATGTACTACGAGGCCAAGGAAGAACACCGCACCGTGGATTCCCTGGTGCTGCCCGATCTCAAGCTGACCGACCCGACCACACCGGAATTCGCCGGACGTGCCAAGGTAGTGAAAGAATTGCTGGAACATCACATAGAAGAGGAGGAAACCGAGATGTTTCCCCAGGCGAAAAAACTCCTGGGCAAAGCGGCACTGGAAGAATTGGGGGCACAGATGGAAGCCATGAAGGCGCAGCACAAGAAACAGGCCGCTTGATTGACGGCCATATTGCCGGCCCCCTGGACCCGGGGCCGGCACTCATCGTCAGAGCAAGACCGTGGACAACATTCCCAGCGCGCCCAGGCCGAACCCGATCAACGCGCCGCGTCCCGGAGCTTCCTGGAACAGGCACCAGACCACGATCGGCTCGAGCAACAGCAGGGAAATCACCGACACCACGGTGACCGTCCAGATGTCCCCAACGGCCCGATACCCCAGCCAGTACGCCCCGAGCAAAAACAGCCCGGCAATGCACATCAAGGTCACCGGCAGCGCAAACGCTTGCCAGGATTGCCCTGGGGTGTGCGCCAGACGCGCGGTGACCACTTCACTGTAAATGGCGCAAAACTCGCCCAATACCATCAGGCCTAGAGCAGAAACTCCGAGTAGTTCTTTGGACATAGCAAAAATTCCTTCGTGTTCAGAGCAAGATTTCTCAGCTCCCAGGCGGCGATGGCGCTGCCTGACGAGCCGTTGCTGTGAGACGAAGTGTTTTTGAACAATCCTGAATTATCGAAGTACCTGAGCATGTTCATTCCCTTGTTTCGGTGGGTGAATTCCTGCGTTTATTGATCAGAACGCGTGCGCAGCATACGACGACTGGGTGAACGCCAACAATCGGTGCGCGGCGTTTGCTCAAGGTACCTCAGGATTGATCTGACATAGAGAATGGAGGTGTCTGTCAGGCCCAATCTTTGGCCGAAATGCCAGCTGAATACTCGCTATACACCTTGACCTCAAATTGCCATCAACCCTAGTATCGAATGTGTTGCACCGATTTCCCCAGCTATCAGAACAATTAAAACAATGCCTGATACGGAGCGACCCTATGCACTGCCTGATCATCAGTTGTGCCCTGATTCCCCTGATGTTTTTTTGCCTGTCGTTTTTTGGCTGGAACCAGCATCTCAAGAGTGACGATGACGAGCAGGACGCTCTCTTCGGCATTTGAAAGCCAGCGGGCGCGACTGGGCGTCCGCTAACTCTTCACCATTCGTCGCGTGACCTGTATTAACCCCGCTCGCCCCCTCCCTCTGGCTCAGCCTTTGCACAGGCCCGCTCCAGCCTGCGCGTACGACGAAATTCTGACGCGTCGTGGCAAATCAATCTAACGTTAAGAACACCAGCGCCAAGCTTGGTCAGTCCCCGGAGATGTAACGTGTCAACTCTTCATGAAATCGCAGCGAACCACGCGAGAATGGCCAAGGCAAAGGAACTGGAGTCGACCGGACTGGGCGAGCGACAACCTCAGGTCGTGGGCAATATCGAAATTTCTTCCATCGATGAACTGCAACCGATGCCCATGCACCTGCTCGCCGGTGGCCCGGACAGCCAGCATGCGGTCATGTCAGGTTTCGCGCTGTAAACCGATTCAACGCCGCATGGCAGCCTGCCATGCGGTGTCCCTCCTTAGCCCCAGCCATGTGCCTCCTCGATAAAGTGCAACACCGCACTGGAACGCTCGTCGATTCGCGAAATCAGCGACAGCTCACTGACCATTTCCGCTTGCTCGAGCGGCACGATGCGGATCCCGGGCATGCTCAGGCGGGTCATGGTTTCCGGCACGATGCTCAGCCCGATGCCCGCGGCGACCAGCCCGGGAATACTCATCAGCGACGGCACGTACATGATGTTCTTCGGGTGCAGTTGATTCTGTCGGCACGCCTGCAGCGTGTGTGAGGTCAAGCCGATACCCGAACTGTCCTGGAGAAACACGAATTTCTCGTGGCGCAGTTGCGCCAGCTCACCGTTGAAGCCCTGCGCCAGTTCGTGGTTGTCCGGGATCAGCAGGACCATTCTGGACTGGCTGAAATGATGGGTGCGCAACCGATCGGGCAAATGGTCCTTGAACACCCGGGCGAACGCCAGATCGAGTTTGTGTTCAAGCAACATGTCGAACTGTGCACGGATCCCGGCGTCCACCAGCGACACCTTGACCTCGGGAAATGTGCTGAAGTAATGCCGCAACAGTTGCGGCAAGTTGGCCTCGAACAGCGCCGAGTGATAACCGATGTTGATCTCGCCCACCTCACCCCGCCGGGCACGCCGGGCAGCGGCCATGGCCAGTTCGCTGGACTCGATGGACTGCCGCGCGTGCGGCAGGAACGCCTCACCGGCGGCGGTCAGGACCACCCCACGGTTCTCCCGTCGAAACAGCGCCAAGCCCAACTCGGATTCCAGGGTGCGCATCAACTGGCTCAGGGCCGGCTGTGCAATACCCAACTGCTCTGCCGCCCGGCTGAAATGTTGCAGGTCTGCGGCGATGACGAAGGCTTTGAGGTGACGCAGTTCCATGGCACTTCCTGATTCATAAGGCTGGCTTATCTATTTGTCGGGATTTCGATAATTATTCTGCAAGCAGTATCGGTTAACGTCTACCCACTTCGACGTTTCCCGCCACAGCCCTGGCGCCAGCGGGATCGTGTGGGTAACCAAAAAAACCATAACAACAATGACGAGCACCTCTATGAGCACGACCAGTAACGAGACGCATGATTTGCGTATGCCGCGCAAAGCCGTGACTGCCGCGACCATCGGCACGGCCCTGGAATGGTTTGACTTCACCCTGTACGGCGCCGTGTCGGCGACCATTTTGCCCAAGCTGTTTTTCCCGGCCATGGAACCGACCGCCGGCCTGCTCGCCTCTCTCGCGACCTTCGGCGTTGGCCTGGCGGCGCGGCCATTGGGCGCTATCACCTGCGGCTACCTGGGCGACAAACTGGGTCGGCGCAACCTGATGCTGGCCACGGTGACCATGATGGGCCTGGCGTCGGTGATGATGGGCTTGCTGCCCACTTACGGGCAGATCGGCATCTGGGCACCGATCCTGCTGGTGCTGCTGCGGATCATCCAGGGTTTTGCCCTGGGTGGTGAGTCGACCGGCGCACAACTGATGGCGCTGGAGCACGCATCACCGGAACGTCGCGGACGTTACTCGGGGTTGCTCGGCCTGTGCTCGCCCCTCAGCCAGATATTGGCCAACGCGGTGCTGATGGGACTCGCCGCAACGCTTTCAACCGAACAATTCGAGAGTTACGGCTGGCGAATTCCCTTCGTGCTGAGTTTCGTGCTGGTAGTGGTTGCCATCTTCATCCGCCTCAAGGTCGATGAAACCCCCGCCTTCGTGGCCCTGAAAAAGACCCCGGTCAAGCAGGAAAAAAGCCCGCTCAAATCCGCACTCGGCGGCCACTACAAGACCATCCTGCGCCTGATGCTGTTCTTCTGCTCGCCGGCGGCGCTGTTCTACCTGATCGTGATCTTCTCCCTGAGCTACCTGACCAAGCACCTGGGCATGAGCCAGTCGATGGGCTTCATGTCGCTGATGGTGGCTAACGTCTGCGCGATTTTCGGCGCATTGGCCGGCGGCTACCTGTCGGATCGCTGGGGACGCAAAAAGGCACTGGCGCTGGGTTCGTGCATGACGCTGCTGATCCTGTTCGTCTATTTCCCGATCCTCAACACACAAAACGTTGCCGCGATCATGGCCATCATGGGGCTGTTCCTTGGCTTCACCCAATTCCAGAGCGGTATCCAGCCGGTGGCCTTCGCCGAGGCGTTTCCGACTCAGGTGCGCTACTCCGGCTCGGCCCTGGCCTACACCGGCGCCAACCTGGTGATCGGCGGCCCAATGCCAATGATCGCGGTATGGCTGATGAGCCAATCGGGCAACTCACCATGGCCGCTGGTCACCCTGTGCGCCGTGATCAACCTGATCTCGCTGGCGATGATCGTCATCGGCCCGGAGACCAAAGGCATCGATCTGAATGCCGTCGCCGCCACCGACGCGGTCGACACCTCCACCACCGCCCTTTACTCCAAATAACCCGGCAGACCCCCCATGAACCGCACCGTCTTCATCCTCAACGGCCCCAACCTGAACCTGCTCGGTCGCCGGGAACCACACATTTACGGACACACCACCCTTGAGCAGATTCGCCAGCGCTGTGACGCACTGGCGCAGGAACTGGAACTGGTCTGCGAGTTTCGCCAGACCAACCACGAAGGGGTGATGGTCGACTGGATCCAGGAAGCGTTCGAGCAGGGTGCCGCCGTGATCATCAACCCGGCCGGATTGTCGTTCCACTCGATCCCGGTCCTCGATGCCCTGAAGTTGCTCGATGCGCCACTGATCGAACTGCACCTGTCGAACATCCATGCCCGCGACGAGCTGCATCGCCACTCGATCATGTCCGGTGTGGTCAATGCGGTCATCTGCGGCATGGGCGCCGATGGCTATCCCCTGGCAATCCGCGCCATCGATGACTTGCTGCGTCGCCAACCGCTGAAATAGCCCTTCGTTCAACGTTTACGGCACTGGTTGCCAGAACCGCTTGCGCCCGAGATTCGGGCGCAGGGCGGCACAACTCGCGAAAAAAACAAGAATTCACTACGAGAGAATCACCATGCGCCACACTGCATTGCACCGTCCTGCGCTAGCCCATCACAGCCTTCTCGGCCTGGCCCTGGCCATGAGCACCGGTTCGGCAGCCATTGCCCAGGCTGATGAGAACAGCGGCTTCATCGAAGGCACCACTGCCAACCTGAATCTGCGCAACGCCTATATCAACCGCAACTTCGTCAACCCGGTTTACCCCAACAGCGCCGCCCCGCAGAACAAGGCCGAGGAGTGGACGCAGAACTTCATCCTCGATGTCCGTTCCGGCTATACCGGCGGCACGGTGGGCTTCGGCGTCGATGCGCTGGGTCTCTACTCGCAGAAACTCGACGGCGGCAAAGGCACCGCAGGCACTCAACTGCTGCCGATCCATGATGACGGGCGTCCGGCGGACAATTACGGGCGGCTGGGGGTGGCTGGCAAGGTCAAGGTCTCGAAAACCGTGGTCAAGGTCGGCGAGTGGGTCAGCACCCTGCCAATCCTGCGCTCGGATGACGGTCGCTCGTTGCCACAGACCTTCCGTGGCGCGCAAGTGACGTCCCAGGAAATCGGCGGACTGACCCTGTACGGTGGTCAAATCAGGCAGAACAGCCCGCGCAACGACGCGAGCATGGAAGATATGTCGATGAACGGCAAAGCGGCCTTCACCTCAGACCGCTTCAACTTCGGCGGTGGCGAATACAGCTTCAACGACAAACGCACCACCGTGGGCCTGTGGTACGACGAACTCAAGGACATCTATCAGCAGCAGTATTTCAGCCTGAGCCACAGCCAACCGGCAGGCGACTGGACACTGGGCGCCAACCTCGGCTTTTTCACCGGCAAGGAAGACGGTACCCGCCTGGCCGGCGACCTCGACAACAAGACCGCATTCGGCCTGCTCTCGGCCAAACTGGGCGGCAACACCTTCTACGTCGGCCTGCAAAAGCTCACCGGCGACAACGCCTGGATGCGGGTCAATGGCTCCAGCGGCGGAACACTGGCCAACGACAGCTTCAACTCCAGTTACGACAATCCCCAGGAGCGCTCCTGGCAGGTCCGCCATGACTTCAATTTTGTTGCGGTCGGCCTTCCCGGCCTGACCATGATGAACCGCTATCTGAGCGGCGATAACGTTCATTCGGGCGCCATCACCGACGGCAAGGAGTGGGGTCGTGAATCGGAACTTGCCTACGTCGTGCAGTCCGGCGCGCTGAAAAACCTCAGCGTCAAATGGCGTAACTCGAGCATCCGCAAAAGCTTCAGCAGCAACGAATTCGACGAGAACCGGCTGTTTATCAGCTACCCGATGTCGTTGCTGTAACGGGTCCAGTCAAAAGGTGTGATACAGCACCATCCCGCCCTCGCCGTCCGGGCTCGCGTCGGAATAACCCTTGACCGCATACAACTGGATCTTCCATTCCTGGTTGAGTTTATGGGTGACGAACAGCGTGAGTTCCTGGATCTGCGAGCCGGTGGAGACAACTTTCTGTCGCCAATCGTAGGAAGCGCCCGCAGTGGTGCGGGCGGCCACGGGGACGGCGAAGCCGATGCTGGTGAAGATCGGGTCGTCGAAATCGCTGTCGGGCGGATCGCCGAACTTCTTCCAGCCGAGGGTGGCGAAACCGGTGACCGGGCCGAACGCTTTGGCGACATCGACCTGGGCGGTGTAGTCGGTTTCCCCGGTACCCAGGCACTGATCTTCATCCGCGGTAGGAAACTTGACCTTGCCGATCAGATCCACCAACACACCCCCGCCGTCGCTGCCATCGAGCAAGGCATAACCGGCGCTGGCGACCGTATCGCCCATGCCACTTTCCACGTCACGACAGCCGCCCGGCAATGGATCGCCATTGGGACCGACTTCGGGGTTGGTGATGCGCAGCCAGGGCACCGTGACCTTGTAGGTCATCGGCCCGGTTTCATACTTGCCGATAACGGGGACGTACCAGATCTCGGAGGTGGTGCCGGTGCCGTAGTCACCGCTGGAATAATCGAGGCCGACCGCGGTGCTGAAGGTGTCCGCCAGGGCCGGCAAGGTTGATCCGGCGGCGAGTAGCGTGGAGAGCAAGGCAAGCACAGGTCTCATCTTCACCTCGAGGTCCGGGAGAGAAGTGTGATCGAACTTACCTAGCCTAGTTGCTAATTGCGCAGGTGCTACACAGCACGCCAGTGAGAATTCTACTTTTCAATCTTTTCCGCTTTTTCAACCTTCTCCACCTTTTCCACTTTCTCCGGCCGGTCAACTTTCTCAACCTTCTCCACTGTTTCCGGCCGTTCAATCTTTTCCACTTTTTCTACCTTCTCCGGCCGGTCAACCTTCTCTACCCTCTCGACTGTTTCCGGCCGCTCAATCTTTTCCACCTTTTCTACCTTCTCCGGCCGTTCTACCTTCTCCACCTTTTCCACTTTCTCCGGCCGTTCAATCTTTTCCACCTTTTCTACCTTCTCCGGCCGCTCAACCTTCTCGACCTTTTCCACCTTTTCCGGTCGCTCAACCTTCTCTACTTTTTCGACCTTCTCGACCTTCTCAACCTTCTCAACCTTCTCGACCTTCTCAACTTTCTCAATCTTGTCTACTTTCTCAACCTTCTCGACCTTTTCCACTTTCTCAACCCGATCGGACGGCCCACTGCGGTCTTCCTTCTCCGGTTGCTCGACTTTCTCGACCTTCTCCGATTTACCCGAGCGCTCGATGGACTCCGACTTGCCGCTGCCGCTGTTGTCGATCCGGTCGCGACTGTCACTCCTGTCATCACCACCGCTTCTGCCGCTTCGATCATCCCGGCCGCTGTCGCCTCGGCTATCGTCACTGCCCCGACCACTGTCGCTGCGCCGATCACCACTGTCGCTGCTGCCATGTCCACGCCTGTCGTCGCCCGAAGCCCCCGACGACCTCGAAGAGCCCGAGTCATCGCTGCGCTGTTGCTGCTCGTCATCCGAGCGATTGTCGCGACCGCTGTGGCCACGGCTAGAGACCTCGGCACGCTCAGGCTGGTATTCGACGCGCGTCGCGCGCACTTCCCGGGCGCCGTTGAAGACCCCGGTGACGCGTACCCGTTGATTGATTTCCAGCGCCGAGGCCGGTTCGCCGCTGAACAGCGTGCCGCGTTCCAGGGTGACGTTGAAGCCACCGACCACCAGGCGGCGGTCCTGGCGTCCTTGCACCAGGCCTTCGATCACCGCCTCGCGGACCCGGCCGGCAAACGGCGTGCTTGGGTCCGGACGGCTTTGCGCCACTTCCAGCTGGCGACCGGACCACTGGCCGCGCACCAGCACTTCCTGCGCCGGCGCGACCCGGGTGCCGAGTTTCAAGCCTTGCAGGGTGCCCGTGCGGTCGACCGTACCGATCGCGCTGACCTCTTTAAGCCCCGGTGCGCGCTCGATGCGACTGGCGACCACTTCGCCATTGGCATTGCGCAGCCCGCTGACCCGCACCGGTTCGCCCGGGCGCAGCCCTTCGGCGACCCGCGCGCCGGCCGCCAGGCGCACCGGTTGGCCCATGACGCGCAACGGTTGCGAGGCGTTCGGCAGACCGGTCAATGGACCTTCATAGACGTTGAGGATGGCGATGCGTCCGGCTTGCAGCCCGCGCTTGGTGGAGAAGGCTTCCACGGCCACCACCTGACCGATCGCCAGGTGCGCGCTGTCCGCAGCAACGCCGTTCTCGCTCACCGGGACGTCCTTGCCGAAGTGCACTTCCATGCCATTGACGCAGATCGAAGCGAAACCGGTGATCGTGCCGACGATGCCGGTGCCGCCTATGCCGCCCGGCTGCTGGATCGGCGCGCCAGTGCCGCCAACGCCGCCATTGTCGTGGTAGATCAGCGGGCTATCGACGCCTGCAGCCACCGCGCCCGTGCCGCCGATGCCGCCGGGGCGCTGTTGGGTGGGTGCGCCGGTGCCGCCGACGCCGCCATTGTCGATGCCCGTGCCGCCGGCACCTCCCGGTTTGGCGCCGGTGCCACCCACTCCGCCCGGGGCCTGCAGGTCGGCGGCCCCGGCCATGCCCACTTCATCGCGACTGACACAGGCCGGCGCTGCCTGCGCCCACGTTGGAATCCCCACGAGCAATGCCAGGCACTGAGCGAGGACGAACGAACGCAGACGACACGCAGAAAAGATCATCAGTCGGCAGCCGGCAAGGAATTGGGATCGGTAGGCTCAGTGTAGAAATAAAGTCCGATGGTGATGCGCTGAGCTTGATCGATTTTTCCGCAATCACTGTTTTCAAGATCGGCGGCCAGGCTGCTGAAACCCAGCAGCAGTTGCGATCCCTCGTTGCTCACCGCCTGGCGCAAGGTCTCGACGCTGGCCGGGGACAGGGCGTCATAGTGCACGCTACGTTCGAAGAATGGCCGGCCGTCAGCGCTCAAGTTGTGCACTGCGGCGTTGGCATGGTCACCGAGGTTGTGGCCGAGGTATCCGGCCTTTTCGTCAAAGCCCTTCTGCGGCACGAATGCCTCGGCTTCGAGGTGTACGCAGTCCTGGTCATCGAGGCGCACCACGCCCAGGCGCAACCATTCGTCGAGCACCACGCGGGCACGGATGTCGGTACTGACTTTCGCCACCAATGCGTCGAAGGAACAGTCGCCACCGACGCTGGCCAGCCTCGGCAATGGCAGGGTCTTGCCGGCGCTTTTGCAGAACGGCTTGCTGTTGGCCCAGACACTGACCAGTTGCGCGCCGAGGGTGATGTTTTCAGGCAATGCCTCTGGCGTCGAATCATCGTCCTTGCGCAGGCGCCGCACATCCTTGCGATGCACGCCCGTCAGCAGGCTGATCCGGCTGTCGCTCGGTGGCTTGGCGTCCAGGCGAAACTCGCGATCCGCCACCTCGACGAAGACCTCCTTGAGCAGGTCGACGAACACCGAAAAGGTCACGCCTTTGCGCAGCATCAGGCGCACCAGCGGACGCATCACCTGGCGCAGGGCCCTGATCAGTGCGGGAGGGAGAGTAGGCGAGTGCATTCAACACATTCCTTGAGAGATGCCCCCAGTATAGCGACGCGGGAAAAAATCCCATACGACTATTTCCCCGCCGCTACCTGGAAACACGTGCCTGGTTTCAGTCAGCTCCTGCTGTTGTCGTCACCCGGTTCGCCGCCGACGTGAACGCCGCGGTCATCCCCCGGTTCGCCACCCACATGATTGCCACGGTCATCACCAGGCTCACCACCCACGTGATTGCCACGGTCGTCACCAGGCTCGCCGCCAACATGATTGCCATGATCATCTCCGGGTTCACCGCCAACATGATTGCCATGATCGTCACCGGGCTCACCACCAACGTGATTACCGTGATCATCGCCAGCTTCTGCGTGGTTGCTGCTGCGTCCGGAGTTGGAGTTACCGGCTTGTCCCTGGCCCGCGTCACCATGACCACTGCCGCTATGCCCGCTGCCGCTACTGCCGCCACCAGCATGACCACCACCGTCGCCGCCACTTCCACTTCCGCCATGGCCGCCTCCACCTCCGCTTCCGCCGCCGCTGCCACCACCGTGTCCACCGCCGTTGCCGCCACCACCGCCACCGCCGTGTCCACCACCGTTACCGCCACCACCGCCACCGCCGTGGCCACCACCGTTACCGCCACCGCCACCACCGCCGTTACCCCCACCACCGCCGTGGCCTCCGCCGCCACCGCCATTACCGCCACCGCCACCGTGCCCACCACCGCCACCGCCACTGCCGCCGTCTTTGGCATAGGCGCTGGAGTCATGGGAAATCGAGTCCGGGATCAACACCGTGGCTGCCGAGAGCACACCGCCCATCGCCATCACCAACAGCGCTTTCTTGAATACCTTGTGAGTCTGCATCAGCCATCTCCCAGTCATTTACCGCGAGGAACGCTCAATCGAGTCAGGAATTGTTCTGTGTTTGTGCTGCTGAATTCTGTATGCGGGATATTTTCCCACATCAGAAAGCTAGACCCGTTAAGACGAGGGTTCAAGCGGCGCAGGGAAAAGCCGACCGGCGGTGCAGTCAGATCACGAAGCAAGGAAGGAGGCTGATTGCAGCGCCAGGCGAGTCATGGCAATGACTCGCCTGGCGTCAGACGCAGAATCGCGGAGGGAGATGAAGCCTATCGGTCGTGCAGATGCTTCTTCAAAAACGCACGGGTGCGCTCCTGCGCAGGGTTCTGCAGGATCTCGTGCGGCGCCCCTTCCTCGACCACCACCCCGCCATCCATGAACACGATGCGGTCGGCGACTTCGCCGGCGAAGCGCATTTCGTGGGTGACGATCAGCATGGTCATGTGCTCGGCGGCCAGTTGCTTCATCACCTGGTTGACCTCCTCCACCAACTCCGGATCCAGCGCCGAAGTGGCTTCGTCGAACAGCATGACTTTGGGTTGCATCGCCAGTGCCCGGGCAATCGCTACCCGCTGCTTCTGCCCACCCGAGAGACGCGACGGGTATTCATCAACCTTGTTCGCCAGTCCGACTTTGGACAGGTACTCCATGGCCAACTCACGGGAAGCCTTTTTCGTCAGACCCTTGAGCTTGATCGGCCCCAGCGCAATGTTTTCGCACACGGTCAGGTGCGGGAACAGGTTGAAGTGCTGGAACACCATGCCCATCTGCTGGCGCACCGCATTGATGTGCTGTTCAAACGCCCGGCCTTTAAGCGGCCGGTTGACCTGCTCGCCGTCGAGCCAGATCTCGCCGTCGTTGAGCACTTCCAGGTGATTGATCGAGCGCAGCAGCGTGCTCTTGCCGGAACCACTGGGGCCGATGATGGCGATGATCTGTCCGCGCGCCACCGAGAGATCGATGCCCTTGAGGACTTCCAGCGCGCCGTAGGCCTTGCGGGCACCCTTCACTTCAACCATGCTTTTTTCGCTGATCATCGTGACATCTCTACCTTTTTCGAAAAGATGCAGGCCGGCTTCCAGAACAAGGTTGGCTGCATAGTAAATAACCGCGACCGCCAGATAGAACTCGAACGGGCTGTAGGTTTCACTCACGGCAAGCTGGGCGCTGTACACCAGTTCGGCAATCCCGATGATCGATACCAGGGACGTGTCCTTGAGCAGCACAATCAGGTTGTTGCCCAAGGGCGCGATGGTCTTGCGCAGCGCCTGGGGCACGACGATGTAGAGCTGGGTCTGGCCACGGCTGAGCCCGATGGAACGCGCGCCTTCGATCTGCCCCGGGTCCACCGCCATAACACCGGCGCGGATCACGTCGGCGTTGTACACCGCAAAGTGCAGGCTCAGGCCGATGATCCCGGCCACCAGCGCCGGAATATCAATCCCCACTTGCACCAACCCGTAGTAGATCAGGTACAGCTGCAACAGCAGCGGCGTGCCCATCAGCAACCAGGTGACGAAGCGCACCGGTAGCGCGAGGATTTTCGGCGCATACAAAACGATGAGTGCAAACGCGACGCCGGCCAGCAAACTCAGGATGCTGGAACTGACAAACATCACCACCGTCCACCACAGGCCGGTGGCGAGCAACTCGGAATACGGCGTGATGATACTGAGGTCTAGACTCTGCATCTGAATACCCTCACCTGGCCGCGAAACGCTGATCGAGGTAGTCCACGAGGTATCGGACCGAGTAGACCATTACGATATACAGCAGCGCGGAGACCAGGAAAATTTCAAACGGCTTGTAGGTTGAACTGATGAACCGCTGGGCGGTGTAGGACAGCTCAACCACCGAAATCGTCGACACCAGGGCCGAACCCTTGATCAGTGCGACGGCGTTGACCCCCAGTGGGCGAATCATCAACTTGGCGGCCTGCGGCAGGGTCACCAGCCACAGGGTCTGGTGGCGACCGAAGCCGATGGAGCGCGCGGCTTCCGTCTGGCCGGGGTCGACGTTGGCAATGGCTCCGCGAATGGACTCGGCCATGTAGGCGGCAATGTTCAGGCCCAGGCCCAGCACTCCGGCGGTAAACGGCTCCAGCTCAAGGCCGATCTGCGGCCCGCCAAAGTAGATGATGAACAACTGCACCAGGCAGGGGGTGCCTCGGAACACGCTGATGTACAGGCGTGCCAGGCAACGCAACAGGAACACCGTGGACAAGCGCCCCGCCACCAGCACGATCGCCACCAGGAAACCCAGCAGCAGTGCCAACGCGGAGATTTGCACGGTGATCCAGGCCGCTTCGAGGAAAAACGGAAAGGTGCGCTGTATCAGGGTCAGATCCATGGGAACACTCGGAAAAGTCAGCTTGCCTGGCCCGGCTTGCACCCGGGCCAGCGTCGATGCGAATCAGCGAATATCGTTGCCGATCCACTGCATCGAGATCTTTTCATAAGTGCCATCGGCGAGCATATCGGCCAGTGCGGTCTCGATCTTCGCCTTGAGCTCGGGGTTGTTCTTGCGCAGGGCGATGCCCATGTCTTCGATGCTGCCTTCGCCCGCCGGCGGGGTGATGATGCGCACTTTCTGCCCGGTCTGCTTGACCGCCACCAGCACCGGCACGCTGTCCATCACCAGCGCATCGATGCGCCCGGCTTCGAGGTCGACGAGCATTTCCGGCAGGCCTTTATAGGTCCGCACCTTGAGGTCGCCGCGCGCCCGCGCCCATTTGTCGTGGGCGTCGCCCAGGGTCACACCGACGGTGACGTCCTTGAGTTGATCCAGGCTGGTGATCGAGGAGTTTTCCTTGACCACGATGGTGCGCCCGGCGCGGTAGTAGGGACCGACGAAATCCACGGCTTTCTGGCGTTCCGGGGTGATGGTCATGGAGGCAACGATGGCGTCGTATTTTTTCGCCAGCAGCCCGGCGATGATCCCGTCGAACGGCGTGGTGATGATCTTCACCTTGACCCCCAGGCGCTCCGCCAGCGCTTCGCTGATGGAGGCGTCGAAGCCGACAATCTGGTTCTGCTCGTTGGCAAAGCTGAAGGGTGAATATTGCCCGCTCATGGCGATGCGGATCTCTTTGGCGTTCTCGATCGACTGCAGATCATCTGCGTGCACGGCGCAGGTGGCGAACAGCGCGGAGGCTGCGAGGGTGGAAGCGACGATCAGACCCTTGAGCTTTTTAGTCAGCATTGGATGGCACCTTGGAAGAATAATTATGTGGTTTTCGAGGGTTTGTTACCCAGCCTTCCCGAAAAAGTTTTGCATAGCCCATTGTGGAAAGCACCCAGCAAGGTGTCAGCCTGCCTGACACATTGCCGGAGTTGGCCGACACTATGTCGTGTGCAAGGCAAAAGCCCTGTTGCAGAGCAGTGGCGAGGGCCTTTGCGCGATTGTCGTGCAAGGGTGGTGTTCAATAGTTTATGGAATGACTGGGGCATTTCTTTTCGCTTGTGGTGAGCCGGTAATCCTCGCTCTCATGGGATAAAAACCCCCTGCAGCCAGGAACCGAAAAATGCCTCAAGCGTCCATCAGTGAGTCCATCGCCATCGTCCATCCGCTGACCTTGAGTCACGGCAGCAATGCCCAGGTCTGGGACACCGACGGCAAGCGCTACATCGATTTCATCGGCGGCATTGGCGTGCTCAATCTGGGGCATTGTCATCCGAAAATTGTCGAGGCAGTGTGCAGCCAGGCCTCGCGTCTGACCCACTACGCGTTCAACGCCGCGCCGCACCTGCCCTACCAGCAATTCATGGCGCGCCTGGCCGAGTTCATTCCGGTGTCTTACCCGGTCAGCGGCATGTTGACCAACAGCGGCGCCGAGGCGGCCGAGAATGCGCTGAAGATCGTCCGTGCCGCGACCGGACGCACTGCGGTGATTGCCTTCGATGGCGGCTTCCACGGACGTACCCTGGCGACCCTCAACCTCAACGGCAAAGTCGCGCCCTACAAGCAGCGCGTCGGCGTCTTGCCCGGCCCTGTCTATCACTTGCCCTACCCGAGCGTGGACAACGGCGTGACCGCGCAGGAAGCGCTCAAAGCCATGGATCGCCTGTTCAGCGTCGAGATCGACGTCAATGAAGTGGCCTGTTTCATCCTCGAACCGGTGCAGGGCGAAGGCGGCTTTCTCGCCCTCGATCCACTGTTCGCACAAGCACTGCGCAAGTTCTGCGACGAGCACGGCATTCTGTTGATTGCCGATGAAATCCAGTCTGGCTTCGGCCGTACCGGGCAACGCTTTGCGTTCAGTCGCCTGGGCATCGAACCGGACCTGATCCTGCTCGGCAAAAGCATCGCCGGTGGCCTGCCACTGGGCGCGGTGGTCGGTAAAAAACCACTGCTCGACACCCTGCCCAAAGGCGGCCTTGGCGGCACCTACTCGGGCAACCCGATCGCCTGTGCGGCAGCGCTGGCCACCCTCGACGAAATGAGCGACGCCAACCTGTCGGCCTGGGGCGAACGCCAGGAACAGGCGATCGTCAGCCGCTATCAGGCCTGGCAGCAGAGCAAGCTTTCGCCCTACCTGGGCAGGCTGACCGGGGTTGGAGCGATGCGCGGCATCGAGCTGATCACCCCTGAGGGCGCACCCGCCACGGCAGTCCTCGCGCAGTTGCTGGAGAGCGCCCGAAACAACGGTTTGCTGCTGATGCCCAGTGGCAAGTCACGGCACATCATTCGCCTGCTGGCGCCGCTGACTATTGAGTTGGAAGTGCTTGAGGAAGGGCTGGATATTTTCGAGCGGTGCCTGGCGGCGATTGGTTGAGGCGGCCTGCATATCCAGCATCATTGCTGAATGAGAGACCGCTATCGCCAGCAGGCTGGCTCCTACAGGGGGTGGCGATCAAACACAAATTCTGCATGCACCGCAATCCACTGTGGGAGCGAGCCTGCTCGCGATGAGGCCGGCACAGTCAACCGGGTTGTTGCCTGACATACCGCCATCGCGGGCAAGCCCGCTCCCACAAGGATGGCGGTCGAACACAAATTCTGCATGCACCAGACATCCACTGTGGGAGCGGGCTTGCCCGCGATGGCGTCGGCACAGCCAACAAGGTTGTTGACTGTACCGGCCTCATCGCGACGGTGCGACGATTCGACAGGCTCGCTCCTACAGTTACTGCAATGCCGCCTTGAAGCTTTCGTCGAGCACTTCCAACAGGAAGTCCGCATTGGCCCGGCTGAAAATCATCGATGGGCGCATCTTCAGCACATTGTCGAACGGGCCTTCGGTGCCGATCAGAATTCCCCGCTCCCTGGCCCCATCCGCGACCTGCTTCGCCAGCTGCGTCGCCGGCACCTTGGTCTTGCGATCGGTAACCAACTCGATCCCGAGAAACAACCCCTGACCGCGCACATCGCCAATCACGTCGTAGCGCTGCTGCAGTTTACGGAAGCCGTCCAGCAAGTAATTGCCCACGGTCAGCGCATTGAGTTTCAGGTCGTCACGCTCGATCACATCCAGCACCGACAACCCCACCGCGCAGGACACCGGACTGCCGGCGAAGGTGTTGAAGTACTCCATGCCATTGTTGAAGCTGTCGGCCATTTCACGGGTGGTCACCACCGCCGACATCGGATGGCCGTTGCCGATCGGCTTGCCCATGGACACCGCATCCGGCACCACGCCCTGGGTTTCGAACGCCCACCAATGGCTGCCGACACGACCGAAGCCAACCTGCACTTCATCCGCCAGGCACACGCCACCCTCGGCGCGGACCATGGCATACACCTCTTTCAGGTAGTTCTCGGGAAAAAACAGCTGCCCGGCAACGCTGGGAATCGACTCGGCGAGGAAGAACGCAGGCGCCCTGCCCTGTTTGCGCATGCTGTCGATCTGCTCGGCGACGCTCTCGGCAAAGCGCTTGCCCATGTCCTCGAACGCCCAGTCATCCGGCGCCCGGTAAGGGTCCGGTACCGCTGCTTCGAACACGTGCGCCGCCCGTCCCTTGCCGGCCTTGCGCTTGTACTTGTAAGGACTCAGGTCGATCAGTTCCTGGGTGGTGCCGTGGTAGGCCCAATCCAGCACGATCGCCTCGTCGCGCCCGGTGTGATTGCGCGCCATACGCAGCATCAGGCTGTTGGCTTCGCTGCCCGAGCAGCCAAAGGACGCTACCGCCAGGCCTTCCGGCAAGGTCGCGGTGAGGCGCTCGGCGTACTCGACAATATTGTCGTGCAGGTAACGGGTGTTGGTGTTCAGCCGCCCCGCCTGGCGCGCCAGCGCGTCAACCACATCGGGATGGCAGTGGCCGAGGTGGCAGACGTTGTTGAAGCAATCCAGATACGCGCGGCCGAAATTATCGATCAGCCAGACCCCATCCCCGCGCACGAACTTGATCGGATCGGAATAGGAAATCGACAGGTTGGGCAGCAGGATTTCCTTGCGCTTGGCGACGATCTCCGCCTTGGTCCGGCCGTCCTGGCTGTAGGTTTCCGGCGGAATGCCGGCGAGGGTCGAGGCGTCGGGAAACAGGTCGGCCCAGACGTCGACGTAGGCCACTTCGCCGACGCCAATGAACTCGCTGGCCTGCAAACCGATGTCGGTGGACATCTGGAAATGCACATGGGGAATCCAGCCGCCGTTTTCCGTATCGGCGCCCATATACCCGACCAACGCGCCGGCTTCCAGAGAGTCGCCCGGTTGCAGACGTTCGAGGGCTTCATGGGCCATGTGGCCCCACAAGGTCAGGAACGGCGGGCAGCCCTCGGGCGAGTGCTTGAGCATGATCACACCGCCATAGCCCAGCGGCTCGCGCTCGACCTCGACGCTTTGCACCACCCCGGCCACCGGGGTGTACAGCGGCGTGCCGGCGGGCATGATCAGGTCGACGCCGACGTGAATGATCCGCCGCTGGCCTTCTATGAAACGCGACTCGAACGCCGTGTCGGTATAGATAGTGCGTGCTTCGCCCCAGGGTCCGATGCCCAGCGGCACCTTATGCTCGGCGGAAAAATCCTCCCACCACTTTGTCGCCTCGCCGGGACGCTGCTCGGCGGACGCAATGGTCATCACATGGGACGCATCGCCAAACGGCGCGATCACCTTGTTCATGCTCGCCGCTGACGGCCGCACGATATCGGCGAAGGACTTGCTGTTCTGCGCCACCCAACGGCGAATCGCCCCGGCGCCCTCAATCGCATCAAAGCCGCAGGCCTTGCGCAGAATCGCGGTGGCCAGGCGCGGGTTCATCCGGTCCATTTTTTCCAGCAGGCGCCAGGCCGGCGCTTCGCTGATGGCCAGGTACGGATTGTCCTCGGTGCGGTCGGAGCGCGAGGCGGACAAGGTGACGCTGGTCACCAGGCGCATGGCGATCAGGTTGAACAGCACGTCGAGCTCCTCCGCCTGCAGCGGGTACTGCTCATGGAAGCCGGCCGCCAGGGCCGCGGCCGCGCCGATCGGATCCTCCATGTCTAGCACCGCATAGGCGCAGGTGATGGCGACTTCGGCGATCAGCACGGTGTGCACCGCGTCGCCAAAATCGATGATCCCCGAGACTTTCTGCTGATCCTCGGCATCGACCAGGATGTTCCAGTCGTTGCCGTCGTTATGAATGATCTGCGTGCGCAGCCGGGCCAACTTCGGTTGCACGTTCTGTTCGAAGCTATCAATGAAGCGCTCTAGAATCGCGCGTTTTTCCGGGTCCTGGACAAAGTGCAGGCGCGAGCGCGAACGCGCGGCATGGCGCAGGTCCCAGTCGAAATCGCGCACCGCGCCAGGGTGCATGAAGCCTTGCAGCGCGCAGTCTACGGCACCGAAGGCCTGGCCCAGGCTGCGCATCAACGCTGGGGTGCGAGTGACCTCGGCCAACGGCGTGCCATGCAGCCAACTGACCAGGCGCACCGCGTGCTGCTCGCCAGTAGCCGCGACGGCCGACGCGAGGAATTGACCTTCACGGCTTTTCTTCAAAAACGGCACGCTCAGCTCGGGACTGTGGTTGGCGAGGTGACTGAGCAAGGCCGTCTGAAACTCGCTTTCGACCCGCGGCTCGCTGGCGTTGACGACCTTCAGGATCCAGCCGCCGTCGGTTTCGGTCTTCAACCGGTAGTTGCGGTCGCGCTCGCCATCCAGCGGCGTTGCCGTACCGATTACGTTGAACAACTGCTCACCGAGTTTTTCGGCATCCCCGGTGGAGAACTGCGGGGCAGGATGCGAGAGGTTTGTCATGGTAATTGTTTTCCAAGCCATTTTTTTCAGATAGCTTGGCACGCAACGCCTGGGACGGCAGTAGGTATACGGTCGACTTCAGCCTGCATATTGTCGGAATCGACCGGCACAATTTCGGTAGCAAAAAGGAGAAGTCGGGATGCGTGACCTGGATAGCAAAGATCGCGAAATACTCGAGATACTTTCCAAAGAAGCGCGCATAGCCCTCAAGGCCCTGGCCGCGCGCATCGGCCTCTCCCGCAGCGCCACCAGCGAGCGGGTGATCAACCTGGAACGCAGCGGCGTGATCCGCGGTTACCGCGCCGACATCGGCGAGATCGACGCCCACGTGATCCGCGCCATCCTCCTGGTCAGCCTCAAGCGCACCCCGGCCATGGGTTTGCTCGACCTGCTTGCGCAAAACTCCCAGGTGCGCCGGGTGTCCTCGGTCAGCGGTCAGCTGGATTTGGTGATCGAGGTTGAAGCCCGGACCATCGACGACCTGAATAGGGTTCGGGACGCGGTTGCCAGTCATGAAAGTGTGGAAGACATCACGACGGCGGTGGTGTTACGGCGGGATATTGATCGGCAGAGTTAGGGGGGCTCGCAGCTCGCCACCTCGAACGGTTCTCTGCGCATTCAACTACAGGTTGAATACCGCCACATTCGGCGTATACTCAGCCTTAACGAATAACGTTAAGCATTAAACATCATGATACGAAGTTTCAGATGCGCTGACACTCAAGCACTGTTCACCACTGGGTATACACGGCGCTGGACTGACATCAAGTCGGTCGCTGAACGCAAACTGGCGGCGCTGGATGCAGCCCACGAACTTCGAGATCTACGCTCGCCACCCGGCAACCGACTTGAAGCCTTGAACGGCAACCGTGCCGGACAGCACAGCATTCGGATCAATGATCAATGGCGTCTGTGCTTCATCTGGACTGAGGACGGTCCTGAAAATGTTGAAATTGTTGACTATCACTGAGGTGCATCATGTTTAAGAACGGCATGCGTCCAATACATCCTGGCGAAGTTCTGCGCGAGGATTTCCAGGCCGAGATGGGCATTAGCGCTGCCGCCCTGGCTCGCGCTCTAGGCGTGTCCACCCCAACCGTAAACAACATCTTGCTTGAGCGGGGTGGAATTTCTGCAGATATGGCACTGCGCCTGGCAGCATGCCTGGACACCACTCCCGAGTTTTGGCTGAACCTGCAATCGGCGTACGACTTGCGCAAAGCCGAGCTGGAACATGGGCAGAAGATCATTGAAGTGGTGCAACGGCTGGTTGCCTGATCCTGCGCTAATAACATAAAAGCCCCGCCGGCTCTGTGCCTGCGGGGCTTTTTGATAAGGCCTGAGTTGCCGAGTCAGGGGCGCCGTCGCCAGTCATGAAAGCGTGGAAGACATCACCACCGCCGTGGTGTTGCGCAGGGATATTGATCGGCAGAGCCAGGGGGGCACGGGGAAAAGCAATCAGGGCGGTGAAGAATCCGCCCTGGAGGGAGTTGCAGAAGTATCAATCGTCCCGGTCATCCCGGTCGCGGTACTGCCGGTGGTAACGATCGTAGTCGCGACGCTCAAAGCGACGGCTGTAACCCTGATCATCGTCGTCCCCACGGTCGTATCGACGACCATGATCACGGTCATAATCGCGTCCATGCCTGTCGCCATCGTCCCAGTGATGAGTACACCCTGCCAGCAGGAGCACACTGGAAATGGCCAGAATCATCGTTACTGCGCGCTTCATTTGAACGTACTGAATGGTCATGGCTACAGAGAACGTTGGTACTGACCCGGATCTGCTCCAGCCAGCGCTCAACACTGCATATGACAACTCTGTAACTCAATGATTCATTTAGGAAACTCGATAACTGCCGTGGTACTGCGCCGCGATATCGATCGACAGCGTCAGGCCGGCACCGGCAGCAAGCCCAGCGCCACCTCGACCGCCTCAAGCAATGCTTCCCTCGAAACGCCATCGCGGGCCTGGATCGAAATGCCGTGCAGCACGGTTGCAAAGCAATTGCCCAGCGCCCGCACGTTACTGCCCTCGGCCAGTTGTCCGGCGTCGCTGGCCGCTTGCAGGCGCGTGATGATCGACTCGGTACGCTGGCGCCGATGCTCCGCAAGCCATGTCAGCACCGGCGCATTTTCCGGCGCCACGCTGTTGGCCGCGCTGACCACCAGGCAGCCGCGGGGCCGGCCTTCCTGGGTGTAGGTGTCGACGGCAGTGCAGAGCATCTGCCGGATCGCTTCGGTAATATCCGCCGACGCCAGCGCCCGGTCGGCAAACCCGCCCTCGCCTGCCTCGTATAACGCGACTGCCTGCTCGAACAACTGCTGCTTGCTGCCGAACGCCGCGTAAATCCGCGCCGACGCGATGCCCAGCGCACTCACCAGCGTCGACATGCTGGTGCCTTCGTAGCCGTGTTCCCAGAACACCTGCATGGCCTTGGCCAGCGCCTGCTCCTTGTCGAACTCCCGTGGTCGCCCTGCCATTTGGTTCCGCCTGAAAATCGAGAACGCGCATCTTAACGCAAATCGACTTGACGCTTGAGCGCGCTCGCCCCTATTCTTTGTCGATCGACAAACAATGGAATGAAACGATGAGAACCATCCACGGACCCAGCCTGCACCTCGCGCAATTCAGCAACGCGCAAGCGCCATTCGACAGCCTCGCGAACATCAGCCAATGGGCCGCCGACCAGGGTTTCAAGGCACTGCAGATTCCCGCCTGGGATGCTCGCCTGTTCGATGTCGCGCAGGCCGCGCACAGCCAGGCGTACTGCGACGAAATCAAGGCCACGCTGGCGGAACACGGCCTGCAGATCAGCGAATTGACCAGCCATATCTACGGCCAGTTGGTGGCGGTGCATCCGGCCTACGATGCCCTGTGGGATGCCTTCACCCCCGCACACTTGCTCGGCCGGCCGCAGGCGCGCAGCGAGTGGGCGATCGAGCAGATGAAGTTGGCGGTGCGTGCCTCGGCACGCCTTGGCTTGAGCGAACTGGGGACCTTTTCCGGCTCGCTGGCCTGGCCCTACCTGTTCCCCTTCCCGCAGCGACCCGAGGGCCTGATCGATGCGGCGTTCAACGAGTTGGCCAAGCGCTGGCGGCCGATCCTCGACCTGTGCGAAGAACTCGACGTCAACCTCTGCTACGAAATCCATCCCGCCGAAGACCTGCACGACGGCACCAGCTTCGAACGCTTCCTCGCCCTGGTGGACCACCATCCGCGCTGCAATATCCTCTTCGACCCCAGCCACTTCGTCTTGCAGCAACTCGATTACCTGAGCTACCTGGACCTCTACCACGCGCGCATCCGCATGTTCCACGTCAAGGACGCCGAGTTCAATCCGAGCGGACGCCAGGGCATCTATGGCGGCTATAGCGACTGGGCCGACCGCGCCGGGCGCTTCCGTTCCCTGGGCGATGGCCAGGTCGACTTCAAGGGAATCTTCTCCAGACTCGCGCAGTACGACTACCCAGGCTGGGCCACCCTGGAATGGGAGTGCTGCCTGAAGAACCAGGAAGACGGCGCGCGCGAAGGCGTGGCCTTTATCAACCAGCAGATCATTCACGTCACCGACCGCGTGTTCGACGACTTCGCCGGTGCGCCGGTCGACTCGCGACAGATCCAGTCGATGCTGGGAATCACCCCGGATAACACGCACGAAAAGGTATGCCCATGAACCAGGCCGTCGACACCCCTGATTTCTGCCATCGATACGTGCGCGTCGAGGGCCTGCGCATTCATTGCGTGGTGGCCGGCAGCGGCGAGCCGGTGCTGTTGGTTCCGGGCTGGCCGCAAACCTGGTACGCCTGGCGGCACGTGATGCAGGCCCTGGCGGCGCAGGGCTTCATGGCGATTGCCGTCGACCCGCCCGGCCTCGGCGATTCCGATCGCCCCGAACAGGGCTATGACACTGGCAGTGTCGCCCGGACCCTGCACCAGGTCATGGCGCAACTGGGGTTCAGCCGCTATCACCTGGTCGGGCATGATGTCGGCATGTGGATCGCCTATGCTCTGGCCTGCGACCACCCGGACGCCGTGCGCACCCTGGCGGTCACCGAGGCGGTCATCCCCGGCCTGGCTGAGGCCCCGCCGATCTTCGTTGCCCCCGAGGAAAACATCTTCCTCTGGCACTTCCTGTTCAATCAGGTGCGCGACCTGCCCGAACTGCTGATCGGCGGACGAGAAGCCGCCTACCTCGATTTCATGTTCGACCGCTGGGCGTTCAAGCGCCACGCCGTCGCGTCCGAAACCTACATCCAGGCCTATTCCAGACCCGGTGGCCTGCGCGGCGGATTCGCCTACTACCGCGCCATCCCCGAAACCATCCGCCAGAACCAGCAGCGCGCGTTGCACCCACTGGATATGCCGGTGTTGGCGATCGGCGCCGAACACGCCACCCGGGATGCGCCTCTGCAGACGCTCAAGCCCCACGCCAGCAACTTGCGCGGTGCAATCATCGAGGACTGCGGACACTTTGTGATGGAGGAAGCGGCGGATGAATTCATCGGTCATCTGCTGGGTTTCCTGGGGGAGCATGCGCAGGCGTAAGCGCTGGCACTGACAGGTCAGCTGATGAGCCGCCGCAGGCAACGGCGGCTCATCAGCCAAGCACGCCGCTCAATCAGTAAAACCAAAGCGCGCCATCCGGCTGCTGCGCGCCTGCCCTCGGGTCGCCAGGCAGTAATAAAGTGGGCACGTCACCAACAACCCCACCAGCCACGAAAGGTCCGCCCCCTCCACCAGATTGGCATACGGCCCGACATACAGCGACGTATTGGCAAACGGCAGCTGCACGATGATCCCGATGAAATACGCGATGATCGCATGCAGATTGAAGCGCCCGTAAATCCCGCCATCAGCACGAAAGATCGAGGCGATGTCGTAGTGGCCGCGCTTGATCACATAGAAGTCGATCAGGTTGATAGACGCCCAGGGCACCAGCACCAGCAACAGCGCCAGAATCAGCCCGATAAATTGCGAGATGAAGTCCGCCGAGGCGCCCAGTGCCACCAGGCAGCAACCCGCCAACACCACGCTGGACAACACCACCCGCACCTTGATGCTTGGGGTCCATTGGCTGGCGAAGGTCTGGATCGAGGTGATGATCGAGAGCACCGCGCCGTACAGGTTCAAGGCGTTGTGGCTGATGATGTTGAGCAGAAACAGCACCATCAGGATCGGCCCCAGCCAGCCGGTGGATTGCTTGACCGCCGTCATCGCCTCGGTGCCTTCCGGGGTCGCCAGCACCGCCACTGCGCCAAAGCTGAAAGACAGAATGGTGCCCAGGGTCACCCCCAGGTAAGTGGCGAAGAACGGCCGGCTGATGCCGATGTCGGCCGGCAGGTAGCGTGAGTAGTCCGAGACATAGGGCGAGAAGCTGATCTGCCAGATGATCCCCAGCGACACCGTGGCCAACCAACCCGAGAGGTTGAAACCACCGCGGCTGAAGAAATCGGCCGGCAGCTCATGGGCAAAGATGTAGAGGAAGCCGGCCAGCAGCGCGCCGCCCATGACCCAGGTGCCAATACGGTTAAGCGCATGGATAAAGCGATAGCCAATCACCCCGATGGCCGTCGCGCTGAGGGCGCCGATCAGGATACTCGCCGGCACCGGTACCGAAGGCGCGATGCCGACGATCGACTTGCCCGCCAGGACGATGTTGGAAATGAAGAAGCCGACATAGATCAGCGCCGCGAAGAACACGATCAACAGCGCGCCGTAGCGCCCGAATTGGCCGCGACTCTGCACCATCTGCGGAATCCCCATGCGCGGTCCCTGGGCGGACGCCAGGGCAATTACCAGGCCGCCGACCATATGCCCGAGGACAATCGCCAGCAGGCCCCACCACAGGTCCAGATGGAACACCTGGATCACCATCGCGCCGGTGACGATCGGCAGTGGCGCGATGTTGGTGCTGAACCACAGGGTGAAGAGATCGCGGGCCTTCCCATGGCGCTCTGCGAGAGGTACGTAGTCGACCGTGTGATTCTCGATCAACGGATCTTGCCGGGACATCTGGGACATATGCATGAACTCGAGTTTGTCTGTTCTTATCGTTGTACGAAGCCAAACCGGGGGGACTCTCTGGCCGCCCCTCAGATGCGATCCATATTATGGTATTCCAAACTTTTAACAAGACTGCTCCGGTGTTGAAAAGCCCATCTGATCTGCAATTCAGGGCGCTGAAGATCCATGGCAATTCGCTGAAAGCCCCGTAAACATTGAGCCGAACAATAAGAAGCGACGTTTATCGGATCAGCCAAAAAGACCTTGCATAAGATGTATTACGGTATACCATCAGACCTACAAGCACATAAAAAACCACGCTTTACTCCCTTGAGGACCGTCCAATGATCGATGCCGCCATCTACAAACAAGTCATGGGCTCGTTCCCGTCCGGCGTGACCGTCATTACCACCCTGGATGACGACGGCCAGATCGTCGGCCTGACCGCCAGCGCCTTCAGCTCGTTGTCGATGGACCCGGCCCTGGTGCTGTTCTGCCCCAACTACAGCTCCGACTCCTATCCGGTCCTGATCAAGAACAAACGCTTCGCCATCCACGTCCTCTCCGGCGGCCAGCAAAGCGAAGCCTATGCGTTTGCACGCAAGGGCAAGGACAAGGCTCAGGGCATCGAGTGGACCCTGAGCGAGCTGGGCAACCCGATCCTCGCCAACGCCACCGCGGTCATTGAATGTGAGCTGTGGCGCGAATACGAAGGCGGCGATCACGCGATCATGGTTGGCGCGGTGAAGAACCTCATCGTCCCGCAACAGACCGCCGCGCCGCTGGTGTACTGCCACGGCAAGATGGGGGCGTTGCCGGTTCCGGCGTGATCGATGCAGCAATCACTCCCCCTGTAGGAGCAGCCCGGGCGGCGTTCCGCTGCTCGCGATGGACTCGAGAGCGCCGCGTTAAATCAGGAAGCGCGCGTTATCGTTAACGACCATCGCGAGCAGGCTCGCTCCTACAGATAAGCAGCCCGCAAATAATTTTGCAGTCATTTCGTATTATGGTATACCAATAACCAACAGCCTCGCAGTCGATGGGGCGACCACAAGAGATCCGAGGTAAGCGTCATGAAATTTTCCCTGTTCGTACACATGGAACGTTGGGACGAAAGCGTCAGCCACCGCCAGCTGTTCGAAGACCTGACCGAGCTGACGTTGATGGCCGAAGCCGGTGGTTTCAACACCGTGTGGATCGGCGAACACCACGCCATGGAATACACCATCTCGCCAAGCCCGATGCCGCTGCTGGCTTACCTCGCGGCCAAGACCACCACCATCCACCTCGGCGCCGGCACCATCATCGCGCCGTTCTGGCACCCGCTGCGGGTGGCCGGTGAGTGCGCCCTGCTCGATGTGATCAGCAACGGTCGGATGGAAGTCGGTCTGGCCCGTGGCGCTTACCAGGTCGAGTTCGACCGCATGGCCGGCGGCATGCCTGCCTCCAGCGGTGGCCAGGCCCTGCGCGAAATGGTCCCGGTGGTCCGCGCCCTGTGGCAAGGCGACTACGCCCATGACGGCGACATCTGGAAATTCCCCACCTCCACCAGCGTGCCCAAGCCGATCCAGCAGCCGAACCCGCCGATGTGGATCGCCGCCCGTGACCCGGACTCGCACAACTTTGCCGTGGCCAATGGTTGCAACGTCATGGTCACGCCGCTGATGAAGGGCGACGAAGAAGTCCTCGACCTGAAGAACAAATTCCAGGCTGCTTTGGACAACAATCCGGACGTGCCGCGCCCGCAACTGATGGTGCTGCGTCACACCCACGTGCACACCGCTGACAACCCTGAAGGCTGGAAAGTCGGGGCGCGGGCAATCGCCAAGTTCTACCGCACCTTCGATGCCTGGTTCGGCAACAAGGTGACCCCGGTCAACGGCTTCCTCGAGCCAAGCCCGGAAGAAAAATTCGCCGGCCGTCCGGAGTTCGAACTGGACAGCCTGCACAAGACCGCAATGATCGGCACCCCGGAAGAAATCATTCCGCGCATCAAGTACTACCAGGAACTGGGCGTCGACGAGTTCAGCTTCTGGTGCGACAACAGCCTGCCCCACGCGGAAAAGAAAAAGTCCCTGGAGCTGTTCATCAAGCACGTGGTCCCGGCGTTCCGCTAAGCCCCTCCCCCCGTTGCTCCCCGGTCTTGTCGCCGGGGAGTCGCTGCTGCTTCATACCCCGCCGTGTTGCGCTACAACCCGATTGCGCCCTTGCTGCTTGGCCAGATACAGGCGTTCGTCCGCCTGCTTGAGGATCACGCTGGAGCTGGGTGCGTCGACACCCCGGCAGGCGACGCCAATGGAAATGGTCAGAATCCCCACCGGTGCAATCTCGGTGCTGGCGATCATCGCGCGGATGCGTTCGGCAATTTCGCTGGCGGTGTGGAGATCGGTATCGGGCAACAACAGGCAGAACTCTTCCCCGGCCCGACACGCCAGGTCACCGGCACGCGAGCAATTGGCGATTATCTGCGCGATGCTTTTCAGGGCGACGTCGCCGATATCGTGGCCGTGGGTGTCGTTGACCCGTTTGAAGTGATCGATATCCAGGGCCAACGCGGCGTACTTTGCCTCGCTCTGGTCCAGGCGCAGCAATGCCGCATCCATGGCCCGCCGGTTCGCCAGCCCGGTCAGCGCATCGCTGTCCGCCGCCTGGCTCAGGGTGCCGATCTTCTGCTGCAACAGCCCCACCCCCACCAGCAGTGCCTGGCGAATGGCGATGGCTTCGGCGTACCAGGCATTGACGCCCTTGAGTTGCTCGGCGGCCTCGGGTGTCGAGAGGTCCTGGGCATGTCGGGCCAGTTGGCGCAGCGGCCGGCTGATCAGCAGGGTCGCGATCCAGATCAGCAGCAGCCCGAACACCCCGGCGGGGATGATCTTGAGCAGCATGTCCCGGGTCAGCTTACCCAGAGGCGCCAACGCATCGGCGCGCGGTTGCTGGGCGACCACCGCCCAATCGGCCTGGACCACCGGGGCGTAGCCGGCCAGCATCGGCACATCCAGGTAGTTGATGGCCTGCATCTCGCCCTGTTCGCCACGCAAGGCCGCGTCGACCGTCGCACTGGTACTGAGCACTTCGCCGATGCGGCGGTGATCAGGGTGGTACAACAGCCGGCGGTTGTCATCGGCGACGAAGGCGAAAGTACCGTCGAGTTGATGGGCACCAATCAGGTCGAGCATCACCCCGCGCTTTTCCAGGGCGATGGAGCCGACGACGATGCCCAGGTATTGGCCATCGGCGGCGAAGATCGGTTGGGAAACCAGCACGATCAATTTGCCCCGTGGCCCGAAATCAGCGTGGCTGACCAGCGGCCGCCGCGCCGCCAGTGCCCGCTTCAGTTCCTGCGAGGCAATAGCCTGGCCCATCTCGGGTAACTCGGGGTCGGTCTGCAGAATCCTGCCCGCCGCGTCGACGATCAACACCGTGTCGAGCTCCGAATCCTGAGCCTGCAGGCGATTGGCCTCGGCCTTGAGCAACTGCGGGTTGGCAAAATCGCCACCGAGCACCTGGCTGCTGTATTTCAAGCGCTCCTGCACCGAACGCAGGAAGCCGTCGATGCTCGACGCCACCTTGAACGCATAGGCCCGGTTGGCCTGAAGCGCCGAATGCACCAGTGCGTCACGCTGCACGCCGTAGGCCACCACCAGGCTGTTGCACAGCGTGGCGGTGACCGCGACCAGGACGAAGATCAGAATCAGGCCACGCAGGCCAATCGACGACGGCGTCATTCTACCCATGGAGATCTGCTTTTCCGTTGCGCTTCAGAGAGCGGGCCCCTGAAGCCTAGCAGCAGTCCACGAACTCTAATCTGGCAAAAATGCGCACACCGCCTGCAGCACCGCCTCCGGGTATTCGCGATGGGGAACGTGGCCGCACTCGGCGAAAATCTGCTGGTGTGCCGGGCCCACAACCTGTTCGGCGATGCGCTGGGGATGCCGGGTCGAACCGTACTCATCCCGGTCGCCATGCAACACCAACAGTGGATTGCTGACCCGGGCCAGTTGCTGGTCAAGATTCCAGTCTTTGAACGCCTGCGACAACCAGGTGCCGATCCACGCCTGCAGCACCCATTCGGCCTTGTCGCCATGGTATTTCTGCAGCCGCTGCAACTGACCGGGCTCGGCAAACTGCAGCTCGGCCTGGCGAATCCCGTCAAGGGTGCGCGTTTCAGCAAAGGCCTGGGCAGACTCGGTGATCAGTCCCGCGCAGCGTTGCGGATACTGCGCCGCACAGCCCACCGCCATGCCGCCGCCGACGCTGTGACCAAAGACCACGAAGCGGTTCACATCGAAGTGTTGGCAGACCGCCTGAAAACCACCCCGGGCCTCGTCCTCGATAAAGCTCGGCGATATCGTGCCCGGATAGACCGCCGAACGGCCGAAGCCGAGGCGATCGTAGGCAATCACCCGACGCCCGCTGGCCTGCGCCATGCGCTCGGGAAAATCGCGCCACAACGCCACGCAACCCAGTGAATCATGCAGCAGCACAATGGGCGTGCCCTGTGCCCCATCGACGTTCCAGCTCTGCGCAAACAATTGCCCTTGCGGCGTGTCGATCCAGTGTTGCTGGGTGAAAACCTGTTGCATGAATAAGCTCCCGGGTTCGCGTTCTGCCGCAGCTTACTCCTGTCTAGCGTTGATAGGCCTTGCCAAAACGCCTTTCCAAGCGAGCCTGAATCAACTCAAGCGAGATCGACAGCACCCAGTAGATCACCGCAGCGGTGGTCAACATTTCCAGGTAGCGATAGCTGGAGCGACCATAGGATTGGGCGAGGAACATCACTTCCCAGACGCCCATCACCGAGATCAGCGAGGAGTCCTTGAGCATCGAGATGAACTGGTTGGCGGTTGGTGGAATGATCACCCGCATCGCTTGCGGCAGGATGATGTTGAAGAGAATCTGCCGCGGACGCATGCCCAGCGCCAGCGCCGCTTCGCTCTGGCCGCGGGCGACGCCGAGCAGGCCGGCGCGGAAGATTTCGCTGAGGTAGGCGCCATAGTTCAGCGACAGCGCGATGATCCCGGCGCTGATTGCACCCGGCACCAGGCCCAACTGCGGCAGGCCCAGGTAGATCAGCAGGATCTGGATCAGCAGCGGCGTGCCACGGAAAAACGAGGTGTAGAAGCTGGCGATCCCTAACAACACCGCGCTGCTGGACAGCCGGGCCAGCGCCGCGGCAAAGCCCAGCAGCACCGAGACCAGCATCGAGCACAAGCACAGGAACAACGTCAGCGCCGCGCCCTGGAGGAAGCCGTTGGGCCCGAGCTTGAAGCCCGCCAGGTAGGGGAATTTCTCGACGATGATCGAGAATTTCAAGTCGAAGCTGAGGAAGAACGCAACGAACATCACGAACAGCGCCAGCCAGGTCAGGTACAGGCGCACGCGAAATCCGAGCAAGCGCGAACCCGTCGACGCTGCGACGGGTTTCAGAGGGGGTTGGGGAGCACTCATTTGCTGATGTCGGCGCCGATCCATTTCTGCGACAGCTTGGCCAGGGTGCCGTCAGCTTTCAGCTCAGCGAACACCTGCCGCACTTTCGCATCCCACTCGGGATCGCCTTTTTCGATGGCCACCGAGTTCGGTTCTTCGTAGAGCGCAGGACCGGCGAGCTTGAAGCGCTGGTCCTGATTGAGGCGCGGCTGTGCAGTCACCAGGTTGGTGAGGATCGCGTCGAGGCGTACGCCGGCACCAAGACCGAGGTCCTGGAAGGCGACGTTATCGGTGTCGTAAGGAGCGATCTGCACGGCATCGAACGGGTAGTCGATCTTCTGCTCTTCGGCGCCTTCGATCACCAGGTTCTTGTTCAGGTAGCTCTCATAGCTGGAGGCGCTGGTGAGGCCGACCTTGAGGTTGTTCAAGTCCTTGGCCGAATGAATACGATCGTCCTTGGCGTTGACCACGATCACCGCCGGCGACGCGTAGTACTCCACCGGGAAATCAAACACCTCGGCCCGCGCCTTGCTCGGGGTCATCGAGCAGATGCACAGGTCGTAGCGACCGCTCCAGCGGCCTGCCGCGATCACGTCCCACGAAGGCGTTTCCAGGCGCAGCTTGACCCCCAGTTTCTCGGCAACTGCCTTGGCCACGTCGACGTCAAAACCGTCGAGCTGGTTCTGTTCATTGAGGAAGGAGAACGGCGGGTAGCTTTCCATCAGCACGTTGACCACTTCCTTACGAGATTCGACGCGATCAAGGGTGGCACCGGCGAAGGCTTGAGACGCAGCAGCGAGTACGACGAGACCCGCGCCCAACAAGGAAGGTAAACGCATGCAAATACCTGAAAATTATTTGAAATTTAATTCAAGGTATTTAATAGTTATAAGCAGCAAGAACAAAGTGAATTTTGTTCATAAGAACCTCTGAAAAAGTTATATGGGAGCGGGACCGATGGTGATTCTCGATGGCGGCATGGGCCGTGAATTGCAGCGCAGCGGCGCACCCTTTCGCCAGCCCGAGTGGTCGGCGCTGGCCTTGAGCGAAGCACCCGACAAAGTGATTGGCGTGCACGCCGCGTTCATCGCGGCTGGGGCCCAGGTGATCACCAGCAACAGCTACGCGGTGGTGCCGTTCCATATCGGCGAGGAACGCTTCGCCCGCGAAGGCCTGGCGCTTGCCGGTACCGCCGGGCAACTGGCGCGGGCGGCAGCGGACGCTGCGCCTCAGCCGGTCAAGGTCGCCGGTTCGCTGCCGCCGTTGTTTGGCTCCTACCGTCCTGATCTGTTCCAGCCTGAGCGCGTCGCGGAAATCCTCACCCCGCTGTTGGAAGGGCTGGCGCCCCATGTCGACCTGTGGCTGGCGGAAACCCAGAGCTCGATCGCCGAAGTGCAGGCCATTCATGCCCTGCTGCCAGCGGATGGCAAGCCGTTTTGGGTGTCCTTCACCCTGCGTGACGAAGAAGTCGACGCCACCCCGCGCCTGCGTTCCGGCGAGCCAGTGGCCGAAGCCATCGAAGCGGTCGCCAAATTGGGCGTCGCGGCCGTGCTGTTCAACTGCAGCCAGCCGGAAGTGATCGGTGACGCGGTGGATGTCGCGCAGTCGATCATCAGCCGCCTCGGCCAAAACATCGCCATCGGCGCCTACGCCAACGCCTTCCCGCCACAACCCAAGGAAGCCACCGCCAACGACGGCCTCGACGAACTGCGCGCCGACCTCGACCCGGCCGGCTACCTGGTATGGGCCCGCGACTGGCAACAACGCGGCCTGAGCATGATCGGCGGCTGCTGCGGCATCGGCCCGGAGCATATTGCCGAGTTGAAGCGCAATTTGAGCTAATAAACCGGCTGCTATATCCCCTGTGGGAGCGGGATTGCCCGCGATGTGGCCGGCACATTCAACATCCTTGTCGGCTGACCCACCGCCATCGCTGCGATGCGGCGACCCGACAAGCCAGCTCCCACAGGATCTGTGGTCGATCACAAAATCTGTGGTCACTGCTAACCCTTGTGGGAGCGGGCTTGCCCGCGATGTGGCCGGCACATTCAACAACTTCGCTGACTGACCCACCGCGATCGCCAGCAGGCTGGCTCCTACAGGTTAAATCGAGGTCCAGCCCTACCCCCGCCCCTTCCTGATCTCCGCCAGCAACAACACCCCCGCCCCGACCATGATCGCGATATCGGCAATGTTGAACACCCCGGTGTGCAACGGCCCGAGGTTCAGCACCAGGTAATCCACCACATGCCCCTCGCGAAACACCCGGTCGATCAGGTTCGATGCGCCGCCCAGGGCAATCAGATACATCGCGGCCGCCTTGAGCGGAGCGTTCACCCAGCGCGCCAGCGACCACCACGTGGCCCAGACCACCACCGCACCCACGCCGACAATAAAAATCAGCTGCTTGACCTGCGGATCCAGCCCAGCACCCAGGCTCAGAAACGCCCCCGGATTCAGGCTCAAGGCAACATCCAGCCAGGCCGTATCACCGCCAAAGCGAAAACTTTCGGCGGACAATTTCACCAGCGCCTGCACCTTGACCCACTGATCGAAGACGATAAACAACACACCGATCAACACGGCGAATAGCCGACTCTTCAACACAACTGACATGAACAATCCTTTCATTCATCGATGACGGGTACAGCGCGTCGCGCACGATATCTCGGCCCGCTGAAAGGGTCCAGTGACAAGTCCGACACGCGTGGACCAAGCCTCCCGCTATCTGCCACCGCGATGGCGCCATCTCTATTCTGCACGACCGACACCCCCGCCATGCAGCTAGGATATGGACAACTCCCCCACCCTGGGTCCGGCACCTGACCGCCCCGAGGCACAATAAAACTGGAGACCGCTCGATGCTGCCCACCGCCACGCCTGCTTTCCCGCCCCTGCCCGAGGCCCTGCTCGCTGAGTTGAGCCAGTTGCTGGGCTCTCGCCTGAGCACCTCCGCCAGTGTCCGTGAACACCATGGCCGCGACATTTCCGCCCTCGACCCGATGCCGCCGCAAGCCGTGGCCTTCGTCAATCACCTGGACGAAATCGTCGCCGTGCAGCAGGCCTGTCATCGCTACCGGGTGCCGATCATTCCCTATGGCAGCGGCAGTTCCCTGGAAGGCTGGGTCCACGCGGTGCATGGCGGGGTGTGCATTGATCTGTCGGCAATGAACCAGATCCTCGAAGTGCGTATCGACGACATGGACGTCACCGTGCAACCCGGGGTAACCCGCAAACAACTGAACGCCGCCCTGCACGGCACCGGCCTGTTCTTCCCCATCGACCCCGGTGCCGACGCCTCCCTCGGTGGCATGGCCGCGACCCGCGCCTCGGGCACCAACGCCGTGCGCTACGGCACCATGCGCGAAAACGTGCTGGCGATGACTGCAGTTCTGGCTGATGGTCGCGTCCTGCACACCGGTGGTCGCGCACGTAAATCCTCGTCCGGCTACGACCTCGGCCACCTGCTGATCGGCTCCGGCGGGACCCTGGCCACGGTCGCCGAACTGACGGTCAAGCTGCACCCGATCCCGGAAGCGATCTGCGCGGCGGTATGCAATTTCCCCAGCGTCGACCAGGCGGTGCGCACGGTGATCCAGGCCATTCAACTGGGGGTGCCGATTGCCCGTATCGAACTGATCGACACCCTCACCGTCCGCGCGCTGAACGCCTACAGCAAGACCAGCCTGCACGAAGCGCCGTCGCTGTTTTTCGAACTGCACGGCTCCGAAGCGGGGGTCAAGGAACAGGTGGACATGGTCCGCATGCTCGCCGACGAACACGGCGGACAGGACTTCGATTGGGCGGTCCATCCCGAAGACCGCAGCCGCCTGTGGCAGGCACGCCACGACGGCTATTTCGCCGCCACCGCATTGCGCCCCGGCTGCCGCACCCTGACCACCGACGCCGTGGTGCCGATCTCGCGCCTGGCCGAATGCATCGAGGCCACCGCCGCCGACCTCCAGGAAAATGGCCTGCTGGCGCCGATCTTCGGGCATGTCGGCGATGGCAATTTTCACGCGGTGATCCTTGTCGACCCCAACGATCCAGACGAAGTGCAGCGCGCCGAAGACGTCGCCCACCGCCTGGCCGAGCGGGCGATTGCGATGCAGGGTTCGTGCACCGGCGAGCACGGCATCGGTCTGACCAAGCAAGGCTTCATGGAGCAGGAGCACGGGCCGCACGCGGTGGCTATCATGGCCGCGATCAAGGCCGCCCTCGACCCCCGGCAACTGATGAACCCGGGCAAGATCTTCGCCCGGGGCACGCCGGCCGAGTGAGTGCAACCGCCCCGCTGCAGCAGGAACGCTTATGGAAATCAGGCAACTCAAATACTTCATCGCGGTGGTCGATGCCGGCAGTCTGTCCCGGGCGTCGCGGGACATTCATGTGGTGCAGTCGGCCCTGAGCAAACAGATGTCGGCGCTCGAAGCCGAACTCGGTGCGCAGCTGTTTCATCGCAGCAACAGCGGGATCGTGGTCAACGAAGCCGGCCGGGTGTTCTATGAATATGCCCAGGGCATGCTCAAGCAACTGGACGCGGCCAAGGCGGCGGTCAATCCCGATGCAGCGGCCCTCAGCGGTTCGATTGTGGTCGCATTGCCGCAAAGCGTGGCGACCATCCTCGCCCTGCCCTTGCTGCAAGCCGTGGCCCGCACCTACCCGCAGGTGCAGTTGCACCTAAATGAAGAACTCACCGGCAACCTGGTGGATCAACTGGTGCGCGGCCGGGTCGACATTGCGTTGTTCACCCGCATCGGCCTGCCGTCGGAAGTCAGCTTCAGCCCGCTGATCGAGGAAGACTTCTACCTGATCCACCGCGCCGACGCCCCCGACATGCCGGCCGCGGGTGACGTGACCCTGGCCGAAGCAGTGGCGCACCCCCTGGTATTCCCCAGCCGCGCCCATAGCCACAGCACCCGCGCCTTTGTCGACCAGGCCCTGGCCGAGCAGCAGTTGCCGCCGTCGCGGGTGGCCATGGAAGTCAACTCGGTGCACATCCTCAAGAGTGCCGTGGAAGCCGGCATCGGCCCGAGCATCATGCCGCTCAACCTGGCCCTGCGCGAGGTCGCCGAAGGTCGCCTGGTGGCCCATCCGATTACCCCACGGGTGATGTTCCGCACCCTCGGCATCTGCGTCTGCGAGGCGCTGCCCAGCAGCAAATTGCGCGAGTTGATCAGCGCCCTGATCGGCCAGGTGGTGCGCGACATGTGCCGCTCCGGCGAATGGCCGGCGACCCGTCTGATCGACCCAATCTGAACCCGTTCCAGCCATTGCTTCGACAACAACAATAATGAGGCTTGCCATGCAACAGACTGCCACGTCCACGGGCACCCTGCCCGACGCCGCGCTCGAATCGGCCTACCGCAAGACTGCCTGGCGGATCATCCCGCTGCTGGTCCTGTGCTACCTGGTGGCCTACCTGGACCGGGTCAACGTCGGCTTCGCCAAACTGCAAATGCTCGACGACCTGAAGTTCAGCGAAGCGGTGTACGGCCTCGGCGCCGGGATCTTCTTCATCGGTTACCTGCTGTTCGAGATCCCCAGCAACATCGCCCTGCACCGCTTCGGCGCCCGGCGCTGGATCGCCCGGATCATGGTGACCTGGGGCCTGCTGTCGGCGGCGATGATGTTCATCGAAACGCCCATGACCTTCTACGTCCTGCGACTGCTGATAGGCATCGCCGAGGCCGGATTCTTTCCCGGGATCATCTTCTACCTCACCACCTGGTTTCCCAGCCAGCGCCGGGGCGTGATGACCGCCCTGTTCATCATGGCCCTGCCGATTTCCAGCCTGTTCGGCTCGTTGATTTCCGGGTTGATCCTGCAGCACCTCGATGGCGTCCAGGGTTATGCCGGCTGGCAATGGCTGTTCGTCATCGAAGGCCTGCCCGCCGTTGGGCTGGCGGCGGCGGTGTTCTTCCTGCTGCGTGACCGCATCGCCGATGCCCACTGGCTGACGCCCGAGGAACGCCAGGGCATGCAGGCCGCGATCGACCGCGAGGCCGCAACCAAGCAAAGCCACCGCCTGCGCGATGGCCTGCTCAACCCGCAGATCTGGCTGTTGGGCGCGGTGTACTTCTGCCTGGTGCTGGGGCAATACGTGATCAGCTTCTGGCTGCCGACCATCATCCGCAACAGCGGCGTGCAACAACCCTGGGCCATCGGCGTGCTCAGCGCCCTGCCCTATGCCGCCGCGGCAGTGACCATGGTGTTGGTCAGCCGAAGCTCGGACCGCCGTGGTGAATACCGTTGGCACCTTGCGATCTGCGCGACCATTGGCGCATTGGGCGTGGCCTTCGGCACCTTTTTTGGCGATAACCTGGTGCTGGGCATGCTCGGCTTGATCATCGGCACCGCCGCGATGATCAGCAGCCTGCCGGTGTTCTGGGGCTTGCCGGCGGCGGTGGTCAGCGGTGCCGCAGCGGCCGCCGGGGTGGCATTGATCAACACCCTGGGCAACGTCGCCGGGTTCTTCAGCACCATCGTCGTCGGCTGGTTGACCCAGATGACCGGCAACACCCACGCGGCGATGTACGTGATGGCGGCGATCCTGCTGGTGGGTGGCGGGTTGGGGTTGACGGTCAATCATGTGCGCAAGGCGGTGCTGGTGCCGGCGGCCTGATCATGAACGCCCCGGACCTGTAGCAGCTGGCTTGCCAGCGAAAAACCCGTGTGCGCCGCGTATATTCAGACAGCGCGCGTTATCGTTGACGTTTTTCGCTGGCAAGCCAGCTCCTACGAGGGGGGGGGTTAACCCTACCCCTGCGCCCGCAAAAACAGCGCAAACAACTCCGACTGCGACTTGATCCCGAGCTTGCCGTACATGTGCTTGCGATGAACCTTCACCGTCTCGGCGGAGATCGTCAGTTTGCGCGCGATTTCCTTGTTCGAGCAGCCGCTGAGCAGCAGCCGGGCGACTTCCAGTTCGCGGCTGGTGAGCGGTGACTCCAGCTGTATATCGCTGGGGGCCAGCCAGTTCTCCCAGCTCTGGCGCGCCGGCGTGGCCTGCTCCAGCGCTTCACTTTCGAAAGCCATGCGCTGACGCATCAGCCCGGCGAGCCAGGGTTTGATCAGATTGAGCAAGGCCATCTGCGGCGGGTCGAAACGGGTCTCGCTGCCCAGCGACAGACTCAGGGTGCGCTGGTCATCGAGCTGGACGTTGACGTGAACCTCATCGGCCACCACGTTGAGACGGAAATAACGCTGGTAGTAATCAGTCTGCTCGAAGCACTCCGGCGCCACGTCGGCCAGCCAGAACACCCCACTGTGGGGCGCCTCGCGGTTGGCCAGATAAAACGGATCGAGCTGGTACAGGCCCTTGAGGTAGTCCTGGAACAGCGGATCGGCGCCGCCGTCCTTGCCCGGACTTTCCGCCAGCACCTGCGGCCGGCCCTGGCTGTAGACCAGCACCACCCAACTGTCCGCCGGGATGTAATGGTCGAGCACACGCACCAGCGCCAGCCAGAAATTCGGTCGGTCCAGCGCCTCCACCAGGCCGCCGATTGCCTGGTGCCAGGCCATGTCCTGCAAGCTGATATTCACCTGTCTACCCCTATGGGGTTACCCCATCGATGTGATTGGTCGGGATTTTCCCGCTCTGCATACTGGTGCCAAGACCCGGCAGCGATTGCCCGCCCACCCCACGGGTCGAAGGATGCCGATGAAGATCGAACTGGTACAACTTGGCGGTCGCGATGGCGATACCGCTTATAACCTGAAGCGCGCCGTGCAGGCCATCGCTTCCTGCGCCGCCGACACCGACCTGCTGGTGTTCCCCGAGACCCACCTGATGGGCTTCGCCGATGCCGGACAACTGGCCGACGTCGCCGAGACCGTCGATGGGCCGAGCGTGCAGGCGATCATCAATGCCGTGCGCGAGCATCAGGTCGACGTGGTGATCGGGCTTGCCGAGCGCGAGGGCGAACGCTTCTACAACAGCTCGCTGCTGATCACCGCGCAAGGGGTCGCCCTGCGCTATCGCAAGACCCACCTGTGGCTCGACGAGGGCAAGTTGTTCAGCGCCGGCGATCGCTACGGCACCGTATTGTGGAAGGGCATCCGCGTCGGCCTGCTGATCTGCTACGACATCGAATTCCCGGAAAGCGCCCGCGCCCTTGGGCAACTGGGCGCCGAGCTGATCCTGGTGACCAACGGCAACATGCGCCCCTACGGCCCGGTGCATCGCACCGCGATCATGGCCCGCGCCCAGGAAAACCAGGCCTTTGCAGTGATGGTCAACCGGGTCGGCGCCGGCAGTGACGGTCTGGAATTCGTCGGCGGCAGCGCGGTGGTCGATCCCCACGGACGGCTGCTGTTCGAAGCCGGCGACGAAGAATGCCGCCAGGTGGTCGAACTCGACCTCGACCTGCTGCACAGCGCCCGCCGTGACTACGACTACCTTAAGGAACGCCGCTTGCACTTACCCGGCGAACAGTTCGAACACGCCGACGGTCGCCGCGAACTGCTGATCCCCCACACTGGAGCATCGCTATGAACACCCCACGCTTTGTGCAACGGGCGCTGATCCCGCTGCTCAGCCTCGGCCTTGCCTGCGCCCACGCCGCCGACGCGACCAAACCGGTGGTGCACATCTACAACTGGTACGACTACATCGCCCCGGACACCCTCAAACAGTTCCAGCAGGACACCGGCGTCAGTGCGGTGTACGACGTGTTCGACAACAGCGACGTGATGCAGAGCAAGCTGATGGCCGGGCGCAGCGGCTACGACGTGGTGGTCGCCAGCGCCGACTTGCTGCCCAATTTGATCGGCGCCGGAGTCCTGAAAAAACTCGACCGCAGCCAACTGCCGAACTGGTCGCACCTCGATCCCGAGATCCTCGCCAAGCTGCAACGCAACGACCCGGACAACCAATACGCCGCGCCGTACCTGTGGGGCACCACCGGCATCGGCTATGACGCGGACAAGGTCAAGCAACTGCTCGGCGACCAGGCCCCGGTGAATTCCTGGGACCTGATCTTCAAGGAAGACAACCTCGCCAAGCTCAGCCAGTGCGGCGTGGCGATGCTCGATGCGCCCAACGAAATCGTGCCGATTGCCCTGCATTACCTCGGGCTGCCCTACAACAGCACCAACCCCGAGGACTACAAAAAGGCCCAGGCGCTGCTGCTGAAATTGCGCCCGCACATCACCTACTTCGACTCCTCGAAATTCATCACCGACCTGGCCAACGGCAATATCTGCGTGGTGCTCGGCTGGAGCGGCGGCGTCGCCGATGCGCAGAAAGCTTCCGAGGCTGCCGGCAATCAGCGCAAGCTGGTCTACAGCATCCCCCGCGAAGGCGCGCCGGTCTGGGTCGAAAGCCTGGTGCAGCTCAACGACGCGCCGAACCCGGCGCAGGGCCTGGCCTTTATCGACTACATGCTGCGCCCCGAGGTGATCGCCGAGTCGTCCAACTACCTGAGTTACCCGAACGCCAACAAGGACGCCACCGCCCTGGTCACCCCGAACATCCGCGACAACCCCGGGGTTTATCCCTCCAAGGCCGTGCTCGACACCCTGTTCGCCCTGGAACCGCTGCCGCTGAAACTCGAACGCGTGCGCACCCGCGTCTGGAGCGCGGTGAAGACTGGCAGTTGAGCCCCCGCCCTGCCCCGACATCCCTTGAATACGAGCACCAAAATACGAGAACCAAGATGAACCAGACAACACGGCCACGGGCCCGCGATTTGAAAATCCAGTTCGGCCAACTGCAACCCGGCCCGCTCAACGCCATCACCGATGTGCCCGGTGTACGGGTCGGCCACTGCGACGTGCGCGGCCGCAGCGCAGCGGGTCGCGACATCCACACCGGGGTCACCCTGATCGAGCCGCGCCCCGGCGCCACCGGCCAGCAACCGTGTTTCGCCGGGGTCCATGTGCTCAACGGCAACGGCGACGCCACCGGCCTTGAGTGGATTCGCGAAGCCGGCCTGCTGACCAGCCCCATCGCCTTCACCAACACCCACAGCGTCGGCGTGGTGCGCGATGCGCTAATCGCCCTCGATCGCCAGCAACAGCCGGAGGACGGCCGACTCTACTGGAACATGCCGGTGGTGATGGAAACCTTCGACGGCCTGCTCAACGACATCAACGGCTTCCACGTCACAGCCGACCACGTCGCCCAGGCGGCGCAAAACGCTCAGGCCGGGCCGGTGGCCGAAGGTGCGGTGGGCGGTGGCAGCGGCATGGTCTGCCATGAATTCAAGGGCGGCATCGGCACCGCCTCGCGGCGCCTTGGCCGCGAGCAAGGCGGCTGGACCGTCGGTGCGATTGTCCAGGCCAACCACGGTAAGCGCCGCGAACTGCGGGTCGACGGCTACCCGGTCGGGCGCTACCTGGAACAACACGATTCGCCTTTCGTAAAGGCCGACCTGCCCCATCCCGGCATGGGCTCGATCGTGGTCTGCCTGGCCACCGACGCACCGCTGCTGCCCCACCAGTGCACACGCCTGGCCCAGCGCGCCAGCCTGGGCATCGCCCGCACCGGCGGCGGCAACGAAGACCAGAGCGGCGACCTGTTCATCGCCTTCGCCACCGGCAACCAGGTGCCGCCCGCCGCTTACGAGCGCAAGGGCGCGCCCACCACCGACCAGCTGCGGATGGTCAACAACGACCACATCAGCGAGCTGTTCCTGGCGGCCACCGAAGCGGTCGAGGAAGCCATCATCAATGCGCTGTTGGCGGCAGATACGGTCGAAGGCAACGGCCACCGCGTGCCGGGGCTGGATGCCGGGACCTTGCTGCAGGCACTGCGCAGTGCCGGCTGTCCGGGGGTATAGACCAAAGTCGCGGGTGGCGTGACATCCACCCACCAGCGACTAACCTTTTCAGGCGCCCGCTTCCGGTCGCCTGCCTCACTGCGACCTACCCACCCGCTTTGCCCATGCTCCTGAGGAATCGGTTCGCGTCAGCGTCCGTCGGCTGCAACAGCCGGCGGCCAACCCACACCCGACCACAAGGAATCACCGCCATGACCTTCATCACCACCCAGGACGGCACGCAGATTTTCTACAAGGATTGGGGCCCGAAAGACGCCACACCCATCGTGTTCCACCACGGCTGGCCGCTGAGCGCCGACGACTGGGACGCACAGATGATGTTCTTCCTGCTCAAGGGCTACCGGGTGATTGCCCACGACCGCCGCGGTCACGGGCGCTCGACCCAGACCTGGCAAGGCAACGAGATGGACACCTACGCCGCCGACGTCATTGCCCTGACCGACGCCCTCGACCTCAAGGGCGCGATCCACGTCGGCCACTCCACCGGCGGTGGCGAGGTTGCGCGCTACACCGCCCGGGCCAAGCCGGGCCGGGTGGCCAAGGCGGTGCTGATCAGCGCGGTGCCGCCGATCATGGTGCAGTCGGCGAGCAACCCCGGTGGCCTGCCGCTGGAAGTCTTCGATGGCTTCCGCGCAGCGCTGGTGGCGGGTCGTGCGCAGTTCTACCTGGATGTGCCGACCGGCCCCTTCTACGGCTTCAATCGCTCCGGGGCCGAGGTTTCGCAGGGGGCGATCAACAATTGGTGGCGCCAGGGCATGATGGGCGGCGCCAAGGCCCATTACGACTGCATCAAGGCGTTCTCCGAGACCGACTTCACCGAGGACCTCAAGGCCATCGAGGTGCCAACCCTGGTGATGCACGGCGAGGATGACCAGATCGTGCCGTTCGCCGACTCCGCGCCGCTGTCGGTCAAACTGCTCAAGCACCCGACCTTCAAGCCCTACCCGGGGCTGCCCCACGGCATGCCGACCACCCACGCCGAGCTGATCAACGCCGACCTGCTGGCGTTCATTCAAGGCTGAGCCATCCCCTCGTGGCGGCGTTTTGGGCGCCGCCGCGAGCGTTGTTGAATCGACACACCTGATATTTATTCTCAAATGCGTATAAAGCGCTTTAAGCATTTACTTACATTTGCGTATGATAGTTATTCTCAAATAACACCATCATATAAATGTGAGTCCGAATGTCCCTTCCAATGCTCTCGCGTTCACACTCCGCCGATTTGTCGCGCTCGCCTTCGGCCGTGCGCCCGCTGGCCCTTGCCATCCACATGCTGGCAGCCGGCATCGTTTGTACTGCGCCTTTGGCGCAGGCGGCGGAACAGACAGAGACTGGAAGCTCTGTGACCCTGGCCCCTATCGCTGTCACGGAGACAGCCACAAGTGAACGCAACGCGGTCACCGAGGACAGCCACTCCTACACCACCGAAGCCGCGCGCACCGCCACGCCATTGAGCATGTCCCTGCGTGAAACCCCGCAGTCGGTCAGCGTCGTCACCCAGCAACGCATCCAGGACCAGGACCTGAAGACCATTCTCGATGTGGTCAACAACGCCACCGGCGTATCGGTCAACCGCTACGAGACCAGCCGCGCGCAATTCAACGCCCGCGGCTTCGAGCTCAACTCGCTGATGATCGACGGCGTGCCGACCATCTACGAACAACCCTGGAGCGGCGGCGAAATCTTCAGCAGCCTGGCGATGTACGACCGCGTCGAAGTGGTGCGCGGCGCCAACGGCCTGATGACCGGTGCCGGCGACCCTTCGGCGTCGCTGAACATGGTGCGCAAGCGCGCCAGCAGCGCCGAGCTCAAGGGCTCGCTGGAACTGAGCGGCGGCACCTGGAACACCTATGGCGTGGAAGGCGATGTGTCTTCGGCGTTGAACCCGGAAGGCACGATTCGCGGGCGTGTGGTGGCCGAGAGCAACGAAGGCGACACCTGGATCGACATGAACTCGACCAAGCGCCAGACGCTGTACGGCACCATGGACATCGACCTGACGCCCGACACCACCCTGTGGTTCGGCCTCAGCCACCAGGAAAGCAATGCCGATTCGCCGATGTGGGGCGGCCTGCCGGTCTGGTACGCCGACGGCGGCCGGACCAACTGGAGCCGGTCCAAGACCACCTCGGCGAAATGGAGCAAGTGGGACACCACCTACGACACCTACTTCGTCAACCTCGACCACACCTTCGCCAACGACTGGCAGGTCAACCTCAGCTACAACCGTGGCGAGCGCAGCAGTGATTCCGCGCTGTTGTACCTGTCGGGCAATCCGGGTCGCGACGGCAGCTCGGGCATGTCCTCGTTCCCCGCACGCTACAAGACCGAAACCACCCAGGACGACTACGCCATTCGTTTCAGCGGCCCGTTCGCCTTGCTCGGTCGCGAGCATGAAGTGGCCTTCGGTTACGTCGACAGCAAGCAGAAATTCGACGCCGATACCCACAATGCCCTCTCCGGCTTCGACGGCGTAGCCAATTTCGACGCCTACAACGGCGACTTCGCCGAACCGGCCTGGGGCCCGCGTACCGATTACGGCTACAGCGAGACCCGGCAGAAAGGCCTGTACGCGGCGACCCGCCTGAACGTCACCGACGACTTGAAAGTGATCCTCGGCGCCCGCGAGAGCTGGTACGAGAAGACCAGCGATGACATCTTCTCGGAAGCCAGCAAGATCGACGTCGACCATGAGCTGACGCCGTACGCCGGCGTGGTCTACGACCTCACCGACAACCTCTCGGCCTACGCCAGCTACACCGAGATTTTCCTGCCGCAATCGGTGCGCGACAGCAGCGGCCAGGTGCTCGATCCGATCGTCGGCGAAAGCACCGAGATTGGCCTCAAGGGCGAGTACTTCGACGGTCGCCTGAACGCTTCGGCGGCGGTGTTCCAGATCAAGCAGGACAACCTCGGGCAGAACACCGGCGTGCTGATCGACCCGAACAACCCGGTCGGCGGTTTTGCCTATGAAGCCAGCGAAGGCGCCACCAGCAAGGGCTTCGAGCTGGAAGTCTCGGGCGAACTGGCAACCGACTGGAATGCCTCGGTGGGCTACACCCAATTCACCGCCGAAGATGCCAACGGCGACAGCGTCAACACCCTGTACCCGACCAAGTTGCTGCGCACCTTCACCACCTACCGCCTGCCCGGCGCGTTCAACAAGCTGACCATCGGCGGCGGGGTGAACTGGCAGGACTCGATCTACACCTACGCCACCAACCCGGCCGGCAACCAGGAGAAAATCCAGCAGGACGCCTACGCCCTGGTCAACCTGATGGCGCGCTACGAGATCACCGACAACCTCTCGGCCCAGGTCAACGCCGACAACGTCACCGACCAGAAGTACTTCGACATCTTCGACGCCTACGGCGCCCTGACCTACGGCGCACCACGCAGCATCACGGCGTCGGCGAAGTATCGTTTCTAAGGCAGTTTGATGGGGTTTTTGTGGGAGCGAGCCTGCTCGCGATGAGGGTGTCCCAGGCGCTGATGAAGGCGACAGGTCTACCGTCTTCGCTGGCAAGCCAGCTCCTACAGGGTTCTGCAGGCACCGCAGGATCTGAGATCGAGCAAAAATCCACTGTAGGAGCGAGCCTGCTCGCGATGTGGGTGTCCCAAGCGCTGATGATGGCGACCGGTCTACCGCCTTCGCTGGCAAGCCAGCTCCTACAGGGTTCTGCAGGCACCGCAGGATCTGAGATCGAGCAAAAATCCACTGTAGGAGCGAGCCTGCTCGCGATGTGGGTGTCCCAAGCGCTGATGATGGCGACCGGTCTACCGCCTTCGCTGGCAAGCCAGCTCCTACAGGGTTCTGCAGGCACCACAGGATCTGAGATCGAGCAAAAATCCACTGTAGGAGCGAGCCTGCTCGCGATGAGGGTGTCCCAGGCGCTGATGATGGCGACCGGTCTACCGCCTTCGCTGGCAAGCCAGCTCCTACAGGGTTCTGCAGGCACCGCAGGATCTGCGATCAAGCAAAAATCCACTGTAGGAGCGAGCCTGCTCGCGATGAGGCCATCAGCCGCACCGCGTCATCCTCATCGCCAATCGGCCACAATCCCCTGCTCCAGCGCAAACGGCTGCGCCGCAATGGTCCGCCGTTGAAACTCGGGAGCCTGTTCGGCAGTGGCCAGCCACAGCATCACCGCCGCCGGTACTTCGGGCGGGGCACTGCCGGCGCGCAGGGCGATCAGGCCTTTGTCGCCGATGGTTGCCTTCAGCGCTTCGGTGGTGACGACCCCTGGATTCAAGGTATAGGCACACACGCCCTGCGCCCCCAACTCGGTGGTCAGCACCCCGGACAACCGCGACACCGCCGCCTTGCCCGCGCCATAGGCATAGCCCCACCCGCCCTTGCCCGCCGCCACCGGTGGATCGCTCTCGCCAGCGCCGGAGGTGACGTTGATCACCACCCCGCCGCCGCGCGTCACCATATGTTCGGTCACAGCCCGGGTCAGCAGGAAAGGCGTGAGGATGTAGCCCTGGAACATCCGCTCCAGGGTCTGCGGCTGCAGGTCCATGAAGCCGGCGTTGAGGTCGCTGCCCTGGTAGATCGCGTTGTTGATCAGCACATCGATACGCCCGAACTCGGCCAGCACCGCTGCACAAGCCGCCAGGGCCGAGGCGCTGTCGAGCAGGTCCATCGGCACCACCAGCACCCGGCAACCCAGCTCGCGCAAGGCCTCGGCGGTGCCGTTGAGACTGCCGGCCAGCGGCGCCCCGGCGGCGTCACGCAGGGCATGCTCATGTTGCTCGCCCTCATTCAGCGTGCGCGCGCTGATGGCCACGTCGAACCCGGCGCGGGCAAACGCCAGCGCTGCTTCGCGACCGATACCCCGGCTGGCGCCGGTAATGAATGCCACCTTGTTCATGCAGATTCCTTATTAGAAGCGCGCGGCGCGGACCATGGCGTCCATGCCGCCATCGACGAATACCACGCTGCCATGGACAAACGACGCCTGCGGCGATTGCAGGAACGCTACCACGGCGGCGATCTCTTCAGGGCGACCGGCACGTCCCAGCGGTGCGACAAAATCCCGGGTCGCCTGGCCGAACCGGGCATCGTCCAGCGACGCCTGGTGCAGCGGCGTTTCCACCGCACCCGGCGCCACCACGTTGAGCCGCAGGCTCTGCTTGCCCCAAGCCACCGCCAGGCGTCGGGCCTGTTGAGTGATTGCCGACTTCGACGCGGCATAGGCCACATGGGGCTGGCCGAGGCTGTTGGCCAACGCCAGTGCCTGCTGCTCATCGCCGGCCAGCATGGCTTCGATCAGCGGCTGGCCATCCGGCCCACAATGGGTCGCCGCCACCGAACCGATGACCAGCGCCGCCCCCTGTTGACCCCGAGCCAGGGCGCCCTGCAGGCCCTCGAGCAACTGACTGACACCGAAATAATTGACCGCCAGCACCAGCCCGCAGTTGGGCGCGGTGACGCCGACGCCGGCGCAGCAGATCAGGCCGTCGAGCACCCCGCCGCTGAGTTCAAGGACCTGGTGGATGGCCGCGTCGCGACCCGCCGCAGTCGAAAGATCGGCAAGCACTTCGGCATTGCCGCGATCGATCCCGATGACCTGGTGCCCGGCGGCACGCAGGGCGGCAGCGACTGCAGCGCCGATGCCCGAGGCGCTGCCGGTGATGGCTGTTGTTGGCATGGTTATTCTCCGTGAGAGGTCCACCCAGTATCGACAGGGCGATCACGCGGCGGCATCGTCCGGGCAGACTAGAAAAACGGCGCGACGCCGGGCAGCAACGCCCGGCGCTGGAGAGGCTGAATCAGGCCTGGCGGTAGACCGGTACCGCGAGCTTGGGCGGCGGCACCTTGATTTTGTCCACCACCTTGAGCGCGAGCTTGGGTTTGCCCAGGGCGACCACGCTATTGAGCATGATCCGCACCAGCTCGGTCTGACGGCGCACACCGGTCTTCGAGAAGATCGAACGCAGGTGCGCCCGAGCGGTGTTGCGGCGGATGTTGAGGACCTCGGCCGCCTCCTCCAGCGACAAGCCGTTGGCCAGTTCCATCGCCAGGGCGGTTTCGGCCCGGGTCAGGTTGAACAGTTGCTTGGTCACCACTTCGCTGGCCAGGGATTTACTCGACGCATCGCGGATGTACACCAGCGCCGCCGGCTGACCCTTCTCTTCGGCCCAGTCGAGGCTGGGAATCGACTCGACCACCACCCCCAGGTTGACCAGCCCCGAAGGCCGGGTCACTGACATCGCATCGGCACCCTTCGGCGCATCCGGGTCGAAGGCGCTGCGAATCAAGCGCTGCAGCTCGCGGTTGTCACTCGGATAGGTCGCCTCGAGGCGCCCGCCCACCAACTTCAGACCGTCGGAGCGGGCGAGGATTTCCTCGGCCACCGGGTTGCTCTGCAGCACGCTGCCACTCTCGTCGAGCACCAGGGTCGCCACCGACAGGCGGCTGATGGCCTGGGAGTACAACTCGCCGAGGGACTCGCTGCGATCCAGCAGGTTGTGCAGTTGCGAGGCACGGCGCAGGTGCGGCAGGAAGCTGGCGCAGAGTGCCCGCTCATGGCCGTTGAAGTTCGGCAAGCGCTTGGGCCGGGTCATGCGAAAGCGCAGTTTGCCGCCGTCCGGAGTGGAAATATCGGCGCCCATCAGGTGGTACACGTCATGGGGGCCGCAGAAAGTCTTGAAGTAGCCGTGCTGCTCCCACTGCGTCGCGGTCATGATGTCGTCCACCGTGAACACCTGGTCCAGCGGCTGGTTGCCGAACGGCGAGTTGGTCTGCGGGTAGGTCATGTAGTTGATTTCACCAGCGCCTTCGATCTCGCCGACGATGATCATCAAGCCGGTGTCGGGCTGGTCCGGCACCCGCAGGATCAGGGTGACGAAATTGGCGTCGAACAGCTTGAGGAAACTCCTGAGGGCGTGGGCCATGCGCTTGGGTTCCAGCGCACCGTCGTAGATCTCCCCCACCAACTCGTTGTAGCGCGTGAGGTCCAGGCCGACACTCGCCAGGGCTTCATGGGTCAAGAGCGCATTCTGCATAGCCTTTACCTCGCACGGGCAAGGACATGGCCTTCCCCTTATTATTTTTATAATTTCGACCCGGGGGCGCTCGGGGCACCCCTCTCAAGTCGCATCTTGCCGGGGTGGCCCGCTACGGGACCGGCCCCAGTTTCTCCAGCCGCCGCGCCGTCCACAAGAGGCCAGCGCGGATTATTTCTGCTCGCTGTCAGTCCCGCGCCGCCGGACTGTTTTTCAGCGGAAAATGCCCCTGCGCCGGCGCCGGGGCACGTTCGCGCTGAGTCACCAGCGGCCGCCCGCGGTTGAACCAGGCAGCCAGCGCTGGCAGCAGGAAGATCGCCCCCAACACGTTGACCAGGAACATGAACGACAGCAGCACGCCCATGTCCGCCTGGAACTTCAGCGGCGCAAAGGCCCAGGTGCAGACACCGATGGACATGGTCACGGCGGTGAACACCGCGGCCGTCCCGCGCTGACACATGGCTTCGTAGAAGGCTTCGCGCAGGTTCGCGCCGCGCAGCATTTCATGCTGGATTCGTTCGTACAGATAAATCCCGTAGTCGACCCCCACCCCCACACCCAGCGCCATCACCGGCAAGGTCGCGACCTTGAGGCCGATTCCCAGCAGGGTCATCAGGGCGTTGCAGAGGATCGCGACAATCGCCAGCGGCACCAGAATGCACAGCACTGCGCGGATCGACAAGAAGGTCATCCAGCAAAACAGCGCCACTGATCCGAATAGCGCCCCGAGCATGATCACCTCGGCGCGCTTGACCGCCTCGTTGGAGGCCGCCATCACCCCGACGTTGCCGCCGGCGAGGAGAAACTCCACCTCGGGCGAGCTGACTTCGGCAATGATCCGCTTGGCCTCGGCAATGGCATGGCTGACGGTGCTGCCCTCGTGATCGGCGAGGAACACCAGGATCTGCATCTGCTGGCAACCGTCAGTCACCAGCCCGTCATCCGGCACATAGGCCCGTGCGCCCTGGCTCAGGCCCCGGGGCGAACCGGGAATCGCCGCCCAGCGCGGGTTGCCTTCGTTGTTACCGGCAATCACCCGCTTGCCCATGTCCGCCACGCTCTGGATCGATTGCACGCCAGTGACGGTGCGCATGCGGAAATCGAAGGCTTCCACCGCGCGCATCACGTTTGGCGACAGGCAACCTTCGTCGACACCCTTGACCTGGACAAACACCGACATCACGTCGAGGCCGATCGAGTAGCTGCCGATGATCTTCGCGTTGTCGAGGTTGTAGCGTGAATCGGCGCGCAGCTCCGGCGCACCCGCGCCAATATCGCCCACTGCCAGGTCGCGGGCTTTCCAGGCGCCGGCCACCAGCAGCAGCAGGCTGATGGCGAACACCGCCAGCGCCGGCCCCGGTTCGGCCAGTGCCGACAGCCGCCACCACAGGCGATGCCGACCCTGGGGCTGGGTTTGCGCACGGCGCAACAGGCCGGGCTCCAGGCGCAGGTAGGAGATGATGATCGGCAGCATCAGTTTGTTGGTGATGATCATCAGCATCACGCCGATGCACGCGGTGACCCCCAGTTCGTGGACGATGGGAATGTCGATCAGCATGATCACCGCGAAGCCCAGGGCGTTCATCAACAACGCCAGTGAACCGGGAATGAAGATTTTGCAGAACGCCGAGCGCGCCGCCTGCAGTGATGTACCGCCGGCCAGCACGTCCTGTTTCCAGGCGTTGGTCATCTGCACCGCGTGGGACACGCCGATGGAGAAAATCAGGAACGGCACCAGGATCGACATCGGGTCGATACCCAGGCCCAGCAGTGGCAACAACCCGAGCAGCCAGACCACCGGCAGCAGCGCAACCACCAGCGCGACCACGGTCAGGCGCAGCGAGCGCGAGTACAGCCATAGCAGCAGACCGGTGATGACGAAGGCGACCACGAAGAAGCCGATCACCGTGTTCAACCCTTCGACCACATCACCCACCAGTTTGGCGAAGCCGACGATGTTGATCTCGATGTCGTCACTGTTGTACTTGCCACGGATTTCTTCCAGGCGCTTGGCGATGTCGACATAGGACACTGCCTGGCCGGTCTTGGGGTCGATGTCCTGCAGGTCGGCGCGGACCATCGCCGATTTCAGGTCGTTGGCCACCAGCCGCCCGACCTGGCCCGAGGCGGCGGTGTTGCTGCGCACTTGCGCCAGGTCTTCAGGAGTGCCGCTGAAGCGCGGCGGTACCACCACGTCGCCGAAGAACCCTTCCTCGGTGATTTCGATGTAGCGCACGTTGGCGGTGAACAGCGAGGTCACGCTGGGGCGGCTGACCCCGGAGATGAAAAACACATCGTCGGTGACCTTGCGCAGGGTCTCCAGGTACTCGGCGTTATAGATGTCGCCCTCGCCTTTCCAGCGCACGCTGACCAGGAAACGGTTGGCGCCGGTGAAATAATGGCTGAACTTGAGGAAGTTGATCATGTAGTCATGGCGCACCGGAATCTGCTTGTTGAAGCCCGGGTCCAGTTGCGTATGGGTGGCGCTGTAGCCCAGGCCCAGGGTCACCAGGACGAACAGCAACAGCAGCCCCTTGCGCCAGGCCATCAGGTAGTCGGCGCAGGTATCGACGCTGCGCGTCACCCAGTGTTTGTCTTGATTCATTGCGCGTTTCTCCTTCACTGGGTGGCCTGCGTGGCCACTCGGGCAGCCACGCTGCCACCTGTCCCCTGCAATACGCCGCGCTCACCGCCGACCAGCAGGCGCGAGCCCACCACCGTCACCGAGGTCAAGGTGCCGAGCCCGGCCAGGCGCTCGACACCCACCAGCGCACCCTTGGCGTTGAGTCGCACCACGGAGCTGCCGGCGCCGACGATCACCAGGCCCGAGTGATCGGGCAGCAGCGCATGGCCGTACAGCGGCAGTTGGTTGCCGACGTTGATCTGGGTCCAGCTGTCGCCAAAGTCGTGGCTGACGAACACATGCCCGCGCATGCCGTAGGTCACCCAGTCAGTGGCGCTCAGGCGCACGATGCCGAACAGCGAGCCGCTGTAGAACGCCGGCAATGTCTGCCAGTGCTGGCCGGCGTCCGTGGTGCGCAGGACCAGACCCTGTTCACCCACCAGCATGCGCCGGCCATCGTCGCCGCCGGCCATGCTGTTCAAGTGTGCGTTGTCGATGTCCAGGGGCAGCGCGGTCCAGCTTTGCCCGGCGTCCAGCGACTGGTAGAACTTGCCGAAGCTGCCGAAGGCCATGACGTTGTCACCACCGGCGCTCCAGATGCCCAGCAGTGGCTCGCCGAGGTCGCTGTCGTAACGTATCTCGCGCCAGCTGCTGCCGGCGTCTTCGGAACGCAGGATCCAGCCATCGTGCCCGACCGCCAGCAAGCGCCTGGCATCGAGGGCGACCACGGCGGTCAAGGTGGCGTTGCGCTGGGTGGCGACGCTGGCCGGCTGCCAACTGACACCCTGGTCGTCACTGAGCAGAATGCTCCCGCGCTCGCCCACCGCCACCACCCGAGCGCCGAGATTGAGCAGGCCATTGATCTGCACCCGGTCCGGACGCATGGCCAACACTTCGGCCTGGGGCGGGGTTTTCGGGGAGAAGGTGTAGCCGATGGTCACGGCGACCATCAGGCAGACGATGTAACCGATCACCGAGCGCATGGGCGACGCTCCTGTGCTGGACACGCGTGCAGGGGGCAAGTCATAGGGCCAAATCCTCTTGTTCTTGTCAGGCGCCAAGGCAAACACTGCGGCGTTGCCTGTGCACCGATAGTCGGCGCAAGGCCTGGGGGGCACATCGTCCAAATGGCTTATGCAAAGGCCGTGTGTGGGAATGGACCCGAAACCTGTAGGAGCTGGCTTGCCAGCGAAGAGGCCGGCACATTCAAAAACTGCAGTGCCTGACACACCGCCTTCGCTGCGATGCGGCGACCCGACAAGCCAGCTCCTACGGGGTTTGTGTCGATCACAGGACTGGAGTCACCGCGAATTTTGTGGGAGTGGGCTTGCCCGCGATGGGGCCGGCACATTCAACATCTGCGGCGCCTGACACTCCGCCTTCGCTGCGATGCGGCGACCCGACAAGCCAGCTCCTACGGGGATCGCGGGCGGTCAGGGAATCCGGGGTGCACCCGGAATGTGAACCGTAGGAGCTGGCTTGCCAGCGAAGAGGCCGGCACATTCAAAAACTGCAGTGCCTGACACACCGCCTTCGCTGCGATGCGGCGACCCGACAAGCCAGCTCCTACGGGGTTTGTGTCGATCACAGGACTGGAGTCACCGCGAATTTTGTGGGAGTGGGCTTGCCCGCGATGGGGCCGGCACATTCAGCAGCTGCGGCGCCTGACACTCCGCCTTCGCTGGCAAGCCAGCTCCTACGGGGATCGGTAGCGGTCACGGAATCCTGGATTACCCCCGGGATCACGCGATATACAGAATCACCAGATCATTGATCACCGACGGCCGATCCTGCCCCACCACATGGATGTTCAACTCCAGGGTCAGCTGGGTACCCCGCGGCAGCACTTCAACTTTCTTCACCCGCGCCCGCGAGTGGATGCGCGAGCCGGCCGGGACTGGCGCCGGGAAGCGCAGGCGGTCGGAGCCGTAGTTGATCTGGGTGGTGAAGCCGCTGATCTCGAAACCCAGCGCCAGCTTCATCCGCGATTGCAGCACCTGCACCAGTGCGCCATGGGCGATGGTGCCGCCGAACGGGCTTTGCAGGCGTGCGCGTTCCGGGTCGGTGTGGATCCAGTAGTCATCGCCCGACAACTGGGCAAACGCATCGATCAGCGCCTGATCGACCACCACGACATTGCTCCAGTCGCTGTACTGCTCACTGACCAGCGCCTGCAACGCCGGGCCGTCATTCATATCGACCTGCCGTGCCGCCGGCTGCTCGGCCACCGGCGCCGGCTCGCTGTCCTGCCCCGACAGGGCTTCAAGACCGGCTGCATCCTTGTCCACCCCGGTAAAACGCAACAGTCGATTGCCCTTGGCATCCACCTCGGCGAACACCGGCTGCAGCGCCATGCCGATCTTGATCTCATCCTCGTCGAGACCGACCAGGTTGGTATTGATCCGCACGCCCTCGGCCAACTCGACCACCGCCAGTTTCTGCGGCATCTCGTCAATGAAGTCCGGCAAGGTGGCGATGCGCGTCACGGTGTAGCTGTACAGCGTCGCCGTGCCGTCGACTTCGCGCCAGGCCAGGTCATGCTCCAGGCACTTGGGGCAATGCCGGCGCGGGTAGAAGTTCCAGTGATTGCAGGCGTTGCATTGCTGGATCAACAGGCGGTGCGCCTTCAGGCCTTCCCAGAAGGGCGCGGAAATCTGCGTGGCGACCGGCATCGGTTTGTTGTTGGACATGTGCTTATGCTCCCTGAAGAATCAATGCGCCCTGCTCGCTCATCACGCCGCCGGTACCGGAAACGTAAACGCTGTCGCAGCGACCCAATTGGCGTTCACCGGCGGCGCCGGCGATCTGCGTCACCGCCTCGATCACCTGGCTCATGCCACCGGCCGAGGCCGACTGACCGAAACTCAGTTGCCCGCCATGGGTGTTCATCGGGAAATCACCACGCCAGGTCAGGTCGTGCTCGCGAACGAACGCCATGCCCTCGCCCTTGCCACAGAACCCGGCATCTTCCAGGGTCAGCAAGGTGGTGATGGTGTAGCAGTCGTAGATCTGCGCGGCATCCACATCCTTGGGCTTGAGCCCGGCCATGCTGAATGCCTGGCGCGAGGCCGGGCCGATCGGTGTGTTGAGCATGTCCTCGGCATAGGACGGCGACTTGAACGCCAGGTGCTCGCCAAAGCCGGTAATAAAGGCCGGACGTTTGCGCGCCCGCGCCGCGACTTCCTTGCTGGTGATGATCAGCGCCGCGCCACCGGCCACCGGCATGACGATTTCAAGCACGTGCAGCGGATCGGCGACCATCTTGCTCGCCAGCACCTGCTCGATGGTCAACGGCTGGCCGTAGAACATCGCCTGGGGGTTGGCCAAAGCATTGGTGCGCTGGTCGACGGCGATCTTCGCCATCGCCCGCTGGTCGTAGGCGTACTGCGCCGCGTAGCGCTGGGCGATCATCGCGTAACCGGTGTTCTGGCCCATGTGCCCGTAGGGCAAGTCGAACTCCGCTTCAGGCGCGCCGAAGGCCGTGCTGTGCCCGCCAAAACGCATCGAGCGGGCCATCCAGCTCGGATCCTCGTCAGGACCGAACGGCGCCATGCGCGCCGGAATCACACAGAGCACCGCCTGGCACAGACCCAGTTCGATCGCCGCAGCGGCACGCCAGACCATGCCCACCGAGGTACAGCCGCCGAGGTCGACCACTTCGGCAAAGTTCAAGCGCAGGCCCAGGTATTCGGCAGCCATTGCCGGCACGAACACCGAGGCTTCGTGAAAGTGCGGGCCGTTGATCACCAGCCCGTCGAGGTCCGATGCCTTGAGCCCGGCATCACGCAGGGCCTGGGCCGCGAGGTCGGCGACCTGCTCGAGATGGAACATCTTCGGCGCCGTGGCGTATTTTTCCGGTTTGTATTGCGCGCTGCCGACAATGGCCGCGTGTCCTTTGAGTCCCATGGTGCCTCCCTGCCGCAGCGCGGGGCTGCGGCAATGACAAAATGATTGGAAAGCCCGCCAATACAGCGCGGGCCCGAGGGTCGGTCAGAAGCTGTATTTCGCCGAGAAGGTGGCGTAGTCGCGGTCGGCGAAGGGGCGCTTGATCGGGTCCGGTTCGCCGAGGTAGGCGATGTACTTCAGGCCCAGTTCCAGGTTGCCCAGGTACTTGAAGGTGGTGCCGGCGCTCAGGCGACGGTCGCCGGCAACCCCGGCGATGCTGCCGCCCATGGGCGTGGCGCCGCTGAACACGTTGGAGAAACTGAACGGCACTTCCAGGTCCCAGCCCTGGGCCACGCCCGGATAGCTGAACGAGGCGCCGACGGTGTAGGCGCTGGAGGATTTGGTCTTCCAGCCACTGGGGGTGCTGAAGGTGTAGTCATCGGAAGGCGCCACCAGCCCGGCCACCGAGGGCAGCAGGTTGAGGCCTTGCAGGTTCGGTGCCGCCGAGGTCGCTTCGACACTGTCCACCTGCGTGCGAATGATTTCGGCGGTCAGGGTGGTCTGGCTGGCCCACGGTCGGTCGCCGAGGATGCGCATTGCCGACAGCTGCATCTGCTGGCCCTTGCCCTTGGCCGGCACCGCGCCGAGGCCGGTATTGACCATCACCGGCACGCCGTCGCGGTACGACCATTCGCCACCGATCTGCACGTCACCGAGCTTGGTCGAGGCACTGATACCGGTCAGCTTGATGTCTTCGAAGTACTTGATCCGATAACCGTTGGACGCCATGGCCAACAGGCCGCCACCGACCGGCAGCGGGTTATAGCCGACCAGCGCCGTGGCCGGGTTCTTGTCGTGATAGTTGACGTGGAACAGCGACAGTTCGAGGGCCTGCACCGGGCGATAGCGCACTTGCACGCCCCACTGGCCACTGTCGCTCGGATCATCCGTGCCGCGATAGGCGATCTTCTGGCCGTTGGCGTAAATGAACTCGCGGCCCGGGCCGACCACGTCGCTGCTCGACAGGTAGCTGCCCACCGGCGGCAATTCGGTGCCCTTCCATTCGTACTGCACATAGGCGCCGAAGGTCAGTTGCGGATTGAGGCGGAACGAGCCGGAGAACTGGCCCACCGGCAACAGCACTTCCTTGACCTCGACCCCGGGTTGCGCAGCCTTGACCGCGTCGGAAGGGTTTTGCACGCCGTTGACGCCCGGGTAGAACAGGCTCTCGCCCCAGGATTCGATGTGACGGCCAGCCTTGACGTCGAGCATGGTGTCGTTGTCGAAACGCCAGCCGCTGAACACATAGGCATCCAACAGTTTGCTGCGGCCACCGCTGTAGTAGCGGGTATCGCTGGTGAACTCGTCGTTGCGCCCGGTCTTGTTCACCGTCGACGGCGAATCGTTGTCGTTTTCCTGGTGGTAGACGTCGTCGTAGAAGGTACTGCCACGCACCACGGCGCCGTAGTTGTCCTTGCGCAGGATCAGTTCGCCCAAGGCGCCGACGCGGTTGGTGGTCAGCCCGCCCTGGTCGAAGTTGCGGTTGCCGTCGTCGGCGTTGACCGACAGCAATCGGCGACTCTGATCAGCCGTACGCACGCCGATCCCGTAGCTGGTGGTCACTGCCCAGTCCATGGTCAGGCCGTTGTCGAATTCGATGGTGTCGCCGGCCCAGGCCGGGCTCGACGCCAGTGCCATGGCCGCCGCCAGACCGCTGACCTGAAAGACGCTCGAAGCCATGACCCTGGAGTTATTTTTGTTGTTGTTGATCACACTGACTCTCCTCAACGGCAGCCGGGTGGCTGCCTGGACTGTTCAACACTGGCGCCGTGCAACCGGCTCAAAACACCTTGAGCGCAGAAGCCTTGCGCGCTCCCCTTACCGCGCACCGGTAGCGATAAAGCCCCCGGTCCTCCTCTCGCTGCAGCGACCCTTCGGCCACCAGGTAGTTGGCATGGGCCAACGTTTCGCCAAGGGCCATCAGTTCGTCGAAACGCCCTGACAGCCTGGGAAACAACACGGCCATCAGCTCGAGCACGGTGCGCGGCTCGTCACAGCTGGCCAGCATCTGCGCCAGGTGGCCCTGGTGATGGGCCTCCAGTTGATCCAGGCGCTGATGCAAATTGAAAAACGGACGTTCGTGGGCCGGCAGTACCAGCACGCTGTCGGGCAAGGCGCGCAGCTGCTCGATCGACTGCAGCCAGTCGCGCAGCGGATCGGCCAGGGGTTCGGTGGCATGCACGCCGACGGTCGAGGTGATGCGCGGCAGCACCTGGTCGCCGGAAATCAGCAAGCCGTCATCCGCGGCATACAGGCAGGCATGCTCTGGCGAATGACCACGGCCGATCACCACCTGCCAGCTGCGACCACCGATCTGCAGCAGGCTGCCCTCTTGCAGGCGACGGAAATGATTGAGTGGCGCCGGCAGGAAATGCGCGTTGCTCATCACCGCGAACATTTCGCGGCTCTGCGCGTCGCTGACCCCGGCCTTGCGGTAGAAATCGAGAAAATCCCAGCCCGGCGGCTGGTCGGCGGGAAAGCGCACGTGCAGCGACTGGAACTCACTGACAGTCATGTACACCGGGCACTGGAAACGCTCGCTGAGCCAGGCGGCGACGCCGGCATGGTCGGAGTGAAAGTGGGTGCAGACCACCGCCCGCAGCGGCAGGCCGCCACAGACCTCGGTCAGCACCCGGTCCCAGACCTCCCGGCTCTGCTCGGTGTTCATCCCGGTGTCCACCGCCACCCAGCCGTCGCCGTGGCGCAGCAGGTAGAGGTTGATGTGATCGAGGCGAAACGGCAGCGGCATGCGCAGCCACCACACGCCCGGCGCTACCTCACGTGCCTGGCCGGACTCCGGCGGCTGCACCCAGGGATAGCGCAGGCCGTCGCGCAGTTCATGGCCGTTGGCGTCGAGTTCAGTCATTGCTGGTCACCGCGAAAGGTGCGAGACCGACTCGGACCAGCGCCTCTGGCGAATAAGGCACGTAGCGGCGCGCGGCCTCGTCGCGGATAAACAGCGGGTCGCCACAACGCTCCGGGCAGTAACCCTGGCGCTGCAGATCAACCTTGCGCAGCTTGAAGCTGGCGGTCAGGTCGGCGGCCTGGGTGACCCGCACGAACACCGGCGCGGCGTAGCGCGGCAGGCGGGCATCGGCCAGCTCGAACAGCGCCGCCGGATCGAATTCACAGCCGGCCTGCATCAGCACCGCGGCCATGCCGGCACGCCCCTCCTGCCCCGGCACCTGCACGCCGTAGACGTTGATCAGTTCCAGGCCCGGCAGATCGCCGAGGCCATCGGCGACTTCCTGGGTCGAGACGTTCTCGCTTTTCCAGCGATAGGTGTCGCCGATGCGGTCGACGAAATAGCAGTATCCATCGGCGTCTTCGCGCAGCAGATCGCCGGAACTCCAGTACGCATCACCCTCGCGGAACACGTTGCGGCGGATCTTGCTTTCCGTGGCTTCGCTGGAGGTGTAGCCCTCGAAACGCCCGCCGCCGATCTGCGGATGATCGACGATAAAGCCCATGGCCTCGCCGACCTCGCCGACCTTGCAAACCTGGTAGAAGCCGTGCTCGTCCCGTGGGTGGCAGTCGTTCTCGACGTCGTAGCGCACCAGGCGCAGGTTGGTCTTGTTCCAGTCCGGCACCCGTCCGCAGGAGCCGAAGTAGTTGTCGACGTTGATCACTGCGGCGTTCGCCTCGGTGGCGCCCCAGCCTTCAAACACCTGGATCGGCCCGAAGCGTTCAAGCCAGCGCTGCCAGGTATCCGGCGCGAGCCCAGCGCCGAGCATGCAGCGCAGGCTGTGCTCGCGCTCACCGTCGCGGACCGGCTGATTGAGCAGGTAGCGGCAGATCTCGCCGATGTACTGAAAGATGCTGATGCGGTAGCGCGCGACGTCGATCCAGAATTCACGCACGCTGAACTTGCGGCGCACCACAATCGCTGCGCCGGCACGCAGGGCGGTGGAGGTCACCGAGGTGGCGGCGGCGCCGTGGTACAGCGGCAGGCAGCAATAGAACACGTCGTCTTGAGTGACGTTGAGCGTCACGTGCATGACGTCGCCCGAGGACATCCAGCGCATGTGGCTGTAGCGCGCGGCTTTGGGCAGGCCGGTGGTGCCCGAGGTGAAAATCAGCAGGGTCGGCGTTTGCGCTTCGATGTGCGCCCGAATATCGCGGGGGAATGCGGTGCGCGGGGCTTGCGCAAGACGGCTGTCGAAATGCCCGTCGACGCCCTTGGGCAAGGCGCCACTCCAGGGATTTTCACTGTCGCGAATCAGCCAGCACGGCAGCTGCGGCAGGCCCTCGGTGGCCTGGAGATTGGCCAGGCATTCCTCGCCCACCAACAGGGCCTTGGCCTCGGTGGTCTGCAGCGCATGCAGCAACGGCTTGCCGCTGACCTGGGTGTTGATGAACGCCACCACCACCCCGAGCTTGACCAGGCCGAACCAGCTGCAGAAAAACTCTGGGCGGTTCTCCATGGCCAGGGCGCAGACATCGCCTGCGCGCAGGCCGTTGGCGTAGAAGGTGTGGGCCATCTGGTTGGCCCGCGCGTCGACCTCGGCGTAGCTCAGGGTCTGCTGGCCGTAGATGAGCAGCGGACGTTCGCCCTGCTCCCGGGTCTGTTGTTCGAGGCGATCGGCCAGGGTGTAGAGGTCGCTGGGCTTGATCAGGCCGGCGGCGGCCGAACGCTGGTCGAGCAAGGCCTGGGTGTGTTCACGGGGAACGGGATGGCTCACCAGGCCGCTGGGCAATTGCTGCTGGTTCATTGAGCGCGCTCCTGGCTGACGGGGTAGTCCGAGTAGCCGGCGGCGCCCGGGGTGTACAGGGTCTTGCGATCGAAGCGGCTCAGCGCCAGGCCACGACGCAGACGCTCCACCAGGTCCGGGTTGGCAATAAAATGACGACCGAACGACACGGCAGCCCCCTCGCCCGACGCGAGGGCGGCGCTGGCCGAAGGACCGTCGAAACCGTCATTCAGAATCAGTTGATGCGGGCTGTGCTCGCGAGCCAAAGCAAAGGCATCGAGGCCTTCCAGCGGCGAGCGCATGATGTGCAGGTAGGCCAGGGGCAAGTGCGCCACCGCCTGGCACAGGGCGGCGGCAGTGGCAGTCGGGTCCTGGTCGTCGATGTCGTTGTAGGGGTTGCCCGGGCACTGGCGAAACCCCACGCGACCGGCGCCGATGGCGCTGGCCATGGCCTCGATCACGTGCTGGGCAAAACGCACCCGGCCCTGGGCATCGCCGCCATATTCATCGTTGCGCTGATTGCTGCCCGATGCCATGAACTGCATCGGCAGGTAGCCGCTGGTGCAGTGCAGTTCGACCCCGTCGAAACCGGCCAGGCGTGCGTTCAAAGCGGCCTGGCGATAGTCCTCGATGACCGCTTTGATGCCCTGCAGGCTCAACGCCTCGGGCTCGTCGGTATCCACCAGGCCGTGGCTGTCGCTGAACACCTGGGTCCGCGCGCGCAGTGCCGATGGCGCCACGGTGGTCGCGCCTTGCGGCTTGTTGTGGCGGCTGGCGGCGCGGCCGACGTGCATCAGTTGCAGGACTATGCTCCCGCCCTCGGCATGCACCGCGTCCGTCACCCGTTGCCAGCCGGCCATCTGTTCGACGCTGTAGATCGCCGGCGTGCGGCAGTAGCCAAGGCCACTGGCGGAGGGCGCGGTGCCCTCGGCGACGATCAACCCGGCGCTGGCGCGCTGGCGGTAGTACTCGACCATGTCGCTGCCGGGAACGGCATCGGCCAGGGCCCGGCTGCGGGTCATGGGCGCCATGACAATGCGGTTGGCCAGTTGCAGCTCACCCAGGGTGACCGGCTCGAACAAGACGCTCATTGCAATTCCTCAGCTTCTTATTGTTTGCAGGCTGTCGTGGGCTCGCCACGCCAGCGAAGATGAGCGCAATGATTGACGCTGGGCAGATGCGAAACATCGTCCGACAAGACTAGGTCGGCTATGGTGTCGGGCGGTTGGCCCCACCTGCCGAAAATGGTCTGAATGGACGATGAAAATAAACCGCAGGCGACCGAGCATCGCGACCACCAGAACAAGAACCGGAGCACCCGCAGTGAACCAATCCCCTCCCGTGACATGGCGCACGCACTACGCGTTGTTCGTGCTCGCCAGCATCTATGTGTTCAATTACATCGACCGCCAGTTGATGGCGATCCTGATCGAGCCGGTGAAGCTGGAATTCGGCATCTCCGACACCGGTATCGGCCTGCTCTCGGGGGTGACGTTCGCGGTGTTCTATACCGTCTTCGGTTTCCCGCTGGGGCGCCTGTCGGATCGGGTCGGGCGCAAGCCGGTGATCGCGTTCAGCTGCATCGCCTGGAGCCTGATGACCATGCTCTGCGGCATGGCCGGCAACTTCCTGACCCTGCTGCTGGCGCGCATCGGCGTGGCGGTTGGCGAGGCCGGCGGCACGGCGCCGTCGGTGGCGATGGTCTCGGACCTGTACCCGGCCAACCGCCGCTCCACGGCGCTGGCGTTCCTGATGCTGGGTTCCAGCCTGGGGGCGATTGTCGGCCTTGGCCTGGGCGGCTGGATCGCCCAGCATCACGGCTGGCGCTACGCGTTTTTGCTGATCGGCGCGCCGGGGATTTTCCTTGGCTTGCTGCTGTTGCTGACGGTGCGCGCACCCAAGACGGTGGTGCCGGTGAGCAATACGGTGGCGGCTGGGGACGGCTGGCTGGCGACCCTGGTCGAGCTGTTTCGCATGCCCTCGTTCATCTGGCTGGTGCTCACCGGCGGCGCGGCGGCGATTGCCGGCTACGCCATTGGCACCTGGAGCCCGAGCTTTCTGATCCGTTCCCACGGCCTCAACCTGCAACAGGCCGGCTTTCTGGTGGGGGTGGTCGGCGGCACCGGCTCGACCATCGGCACCCTGGTCTGCGGCGTACTCACCGACCGCATGGCCCGCCGCGACGCCGGCTGGCAGATCGGCGTACCGCTGCTGGGCACGCTGATCAGCATTCCGTTCGCCCTCGCCTACTTCCTCTGGCCCCAGGGCACGGCGTTCTACATCGGCAGCACTGCGGTACCACAAGCCTTCCTGTTCTACAGCGCCTTCGGATTCTTCGGGGTGTGGTGGGCGACGCCGTGCCTGAGCGCGATCACTCACCTGTTCCCAGCGACCCGCCTGGCCCAGGCCACGGCGATCTTCGTGATGGCCATGACCTTGCTCGGCGTTGGCGTCGGCCCGCTGTTCGTCGGCATGCTCAGTGACTTCTTCGTACCGACCCTGGGCAGTGAATCGTTGCGCTATGCCCTGGCGGCCTCGGTGTCGATGCTGGTGCTGGCCAGCGTGTTCCTGGCCCTGGCGCTGCCGCGTTATCGGCAGCAGATCAAGCAGCCTGCGGCGGTAGTCAACGCCCACGCCAGCGTCACCGCCTGATCGGTCTTTTCAAACCATCACGCCGCTGCCACCTGCCCGGGTCGCAGCGGCTTTTTTTATCAGGTGTGTTCATGAGCAACAGCGCCATTGAGCTGTGCAATCTGCTGTACCGCTATGCCGAGTACCTGGACAGCGGCCAATTGGTCGCCGCAGCCGAGCTGTTCCGGCATGCGCGGATCAAGCTGCCCAACCATGACGGGTTTATCGACCACCAGGCCCTGCTGGGGATCTGAGCGCGCATCTGTCCCGCTGAGCGTCGACTGACACACCGCCATCGCGAGCAGGCTCGCTCCTACAGATTTTGTGCAAGCACTACAGAACCTGTGAGCGACATATAACCACTGTAGGAGCGAGCCTGCTCGCGATGGTCACCCAGACACCGCGTACACCCAGACACACCGCATTATCGTTGACGTTTTTCGCGAGCAGGCTCGCTCCCACAGATTTTGGGGTCGATCACAAGATTGGCGGTCACCGTGACCTCTGTGGGACCGAGCCTGCTCGGGATGGCGGCGGCACAGGCGAAATATGTGGTGGCTGATATACCGCTTTCGCTGGCAAGCCAGCTCCTACAGATTTTGGGGTCGATCACAAGATTGGCGGTCGCCGTGACCTCTGTGGGACCGAGCCTGCTCGGGATGGCGGCGGCGTGGGCGAATTATGTGTTGGCTGACACACCGCTTTCGCTGGCAAGCCTACAGATTTTGGGGTCCATCACAAGATCGGCGGTCGCCGCGCCCCCTGTGGGACCGAGCCTGCTCGGGATGGCGGCGGCACAGGCGAAATATGTGGTGGCTGATATACCGCTTTCGCTGGCAAGCCAGCTCCTACGGATTTTGAGGTCGATCACAAGATTGGCGGTCGCCGCGCCCCCTGTGGGACCGAGCTTGCTCGGGATGGCGGCGGCGCGGGCGAAATATGTGGTGGCTGATATACCGCTTTCGCTGGCAAGCCAGCTCCTACGGATTTTGCGGTCGATCACAAGATTGGCGGTCGCCGTGACCTCTGTGGGACCGAGCTTGCTCGGGATGGCGGCGGCGTGGGCGAATTATGTGTTGGCTGACACACCGCTTTCGCTGGCAAGCCAGCTCCTACAGATTTGGGTCGATCACAAGATTGGCGGTCGCCGTGACCTCTGTGGGACCGAGCTTGCTCGGGATGGCGGCGGCACAGGCGAAATATGTGGTGGCTGATATACCGCTTTCGCTGGCAAGCCAGCTCCTACGGATTTTGGGGTCGATCACAAGATTGGCGGTCGCCGTGACCTCTGTGGGACCGAGCTTGCTCGGGATGGCGGCGGCACAGGCGAAATATGTGGTGGCTGATATACCGCTTTCGCTGGCAAGCCAGCTCCTACGGATTTTGCGGTCGATCACAAGATTGGCGGTCGCCGTGACCTCTGTGGGACCGAGCTTGCTCGGGATGGCGGCGGCACAGGCGAAATATGTGGTGGCTGATATACCGCTTTCGCTGGCAAGCCAGCTCCTACCGGGATTTGACCTGCGCCACAGATCTGCAGGAGCTGGCTTGCCGACGATGAGGCCAACCCATCCCCCACAGGAAGTGGGGTTACACCTTGGCCCTCCTGGCCGCCCACGGATGGGCCTGTTCCAGCTGCGAAGCCAGGCGCAGCAGGATGTCTTCACCACCCAGGCGTGCGGTGAACATCATGCCCACCGGCAGGCCGCTGTCGCTCTGGCCCAGCGGCAGGGAGATCGCCGGTTGGCCGCTTACGTTGGCCAGCACGGTGAAGCCGGCGCTGCCCATGGCGTGGTTGACGTAGCTGTCCCAGGGTTGGTCGAGGGACAGCAGGCCGAGTTTCGGGGTCAGGCTGCCGGTGACCGGCGACAGGATCAGGTCATAGCGTTCGAAGTGCTGTTCCATGGTCGCGCCGATGCTTTCGAACGACTGCCGTGCGCGGTACAGGTCGACGCCACTGCTGCCTTTCGAGCGTTGCAGATTGACCAGGGTGATCTGCTCCAGGTCCTGGGCCGTGGCTTCGCGGCCGAGGACCTGCTGACGCTCCTCGATCAGGCTGCGCAAGGCGGTGCCGATGACCATGCCGTGAGCGCCGAACAATTGCTGTGGATCGACATTCAAGGTCAGCTCGTCGAGCTCATGCCCGAGGGCCTGCAGTTGCTTGATGGTCTGCTCCAGGGTCGCGGCAATTGCCGGTTCCAGCGGCGCGCCGGTCAGCGACTGACGGACCACCGCGACCCGCAACTTGCCCGGCTCGCGCTGCAACTCCTCGACATAGGGCCGTGCCAGCGGCGGCAGCCAGTAGGCACTGCCCGCTTCGTGGCCTTGCCCGGCATCAAGGAACAACGCGGTATCACGCACCGAGCGCGAGACCACGTTGGCCACGCTGGCACCGAACCAACCCTCGAAATGCGACGGCCCGCTTGGCGTCCGGTAACGGCTCGGCTTGAGGCCAACCAGGCCGCAATAGGACGCCGGGATGCGGATCGAACCGCCGCCGTCGGTGGCGTGGGCCACCGGCACGATGCCCGCCGCCACCGCCGCAGCGGCACCTCCGGACGAGCCGCCGGCACTCATGGCCAGGTTCCACGGGTTGCGGGTCTGGCCCCAGGCCAGGGATTCGGTGGTGGTAGTCAGGCCGAACTCCGGGCAGGTGGTCTTGCCGAACGGCACCGCACCGGCCTGCTCGTAGCGGGCGATCAGGGTGCTGGTGCGCGCGGCTGGCGGTGAGTCCTTGAACATCCGGCTGCCGTTGCTGGTGACGGTGCCTTGCAATCCGGTATTGAGGTCCTTGATCAGCAGCGGCACCCCGGCCAGGGCGCCCTGGTTCAGGGTTCCGGCGGCGCGACGGCGGGCGAGCAGGTCGCGGGCGTAGGCCTCGTGCAGCATGTTCACCGCATTGACCCTGGGATTGACCTCGTTGTAGCGCGCCAGCGTCGCCGCCAGCAACTCCTCGGCGCTCAGTTCACCGCTGCGGATTGCCTGGCTCATGGCCCAGGCGTCCATGGCCTGGTAGTCGCTGGCCGACAGCCCCTGGGCGCGGACCTCGGCGAAGCGTCCCAGAAGGCCGACGCCGACAGCGACGGCACCGGCCTTGAGCACACTGCGGCGCGGCCAGCCGGTGGTGGTGGTGGATTGCGGTACTGCGGGTACTTGGTTTTCCATGGGATCGGTCGCGCTCTTTTTTATTCGTGATGGGGAGTTGCGGTTCAACCAACATTGAAGCGTGCAGACAATTGATCCAGGGCCCGCGCCAGTTGTTCGAGATCGGCCGCAGCCAGGGCGCTGCGCCCGGCATTGGCCGACAGCGCGCCGGTGCCGCTGGAGACATTCTCGACCCGCGTGACCATCTCGCGGGTGACCCGCACCTGTTCGGTGATGACCGTGGCGATGGTGTCGACGCTGCGGATCACATCATCGGTGCCGCTGCGGATTTGCGCCACCGACTCGCCGGCCTCGTGAGCCAGGTCGACGCCGTCACGCACCCGACTGACCACCCGCCCCATGCCATCGACCACCGCCAGGGTGCCCTGCTGGATACGTTGCACGGTGAGGTCGATTTCGCCGATCGAGCTGGCGGTGCGTTGCGCCAGTTGCCGCACTTCGTCGGCGACCACGGCAAACCCCCGCCCTGCCTCACCAGCCCGCGCCGCCTCGATGGCGGCGTTGAGCGCCAGCAGGTTGGTCTGCTCGGCAATGCTGCGGATCACCTTGAGCACCTGGCTGATGTCGGCGGAAAATCCTTCAAGCTGGCGAATATGCACAGCGGTGTCGCCGATCAGCGCATCGATGCCGGTCATGCCGTCGGCCATGTCGCGGATGAATCCCTCGCTCTTGCCCGAGCGTCGCGCCGAATGCTGGGTGATGTCCCGGGACACCCCGACCTGACTCTGCACCTGGTCGATCGAACCGGACAAATCCGCCACCGCGCGAAAGATCCCGTGGACCGCGAGCGCCTGTTGCTCGGTGGCGGTCGACGCCAGCTCGGCGGTCTCGGCCATGTGTGCGGCCTCGTGACTGACCCGGCGCACCAGCTCGCGCATCTGCGAAATCAGGCCGTTCAAGCTGTCACGCATCTGCGCGATGTCGCGCAGCATCAGGGCAAACTCGTCGCGGCCCTTGATCTCGATCGGTTGCAGCAGATCGCCTCCGGCAATCGCCCGTACACTGGCACCGGCCTGGGCGAAGGCACGCTTGAGCCGGCGCAGGGTGGAAAATGCGGTGAGGCTCCCCAGCAGACCACCGACCACGGCCAGCACCAGATACGCCAGCAAGGTCGCCCGATAGCGTTGCTGCGCCGCCTCGTAGGCCTGCGCGGCGCTGGCTTTCTGCAGTGCCTGCAGCTTGCCCAATTCGATCACCGCAGCCGTGCCCTCGGGCTCGGCCATGCGCAGGAACGACAGGATCCCCGACAGGCGAAAATCGCCGGCACGCAGGGACTCCATGAGAATCGCCAATTCTTCCAGCCAGGCGCGACAGTGCTGATCGAAAGCCTCGGCCGCCTGCAACTCGGCACCGCTCAACTCACGCTGGCGATAGCTGGCCCAGGTCGCTGCCAGGGCCAAATTGTTGCTTTCGATGGCACTCAGGGTGGCTTCCACCGGCCGGTCGAATGCCGCCACCAGCGGCCCATCCGGATCGTGCTGGACCGCCAGCAACGCCTGGCGCCGGCTCTCGTCGAGGCGATGCTGAATGTCGCCGAACAGCAGCAGCGTCGCCAGGTTGTCCTCGTTGATGGCCCGCAAACTGTCGCGCGACTGTTGCAAGCCATAGGCTCCCAACAGCACCGCGAAGACGAACAGCAGCGTCGCCAGCAGCGCCCAGAGCCACAGGCGCTGGGCGATGGTGATTGCCTTGAACATGGTCAATGGCCTGTCTCAAGCAGCCCCGGGGCTGCAATCAGTCGGAGGTGACCCCGGCCAGCATCGCCGCCAGGTAATGCTCGCCATAGGGCGGCAACAGGCCCCATTCGCGCCGCGGGTCGTGGGCCGGGGCCTTGAACACCGTGCGCATATGACTGAACTGCAAAAAGCCTTCGCGACCGTGGTAATGGCCCATGCCGGAAGCGCCAATGCCGCCGAACGGCGCATCGTGCAGGGCCGCATGCATCATCACTTCGTTGAGGGTCACCCCGCCGGACAGGGTCTGCTCCAGCACCTGGCGCTGCTCGGCCTGATCCTCGCCGAAGTAGTACAGCGCCAGGGGCCGTGGTCGGCTGTTGATCTGCGCGATGACCTGATCGAGATCGTGGTAACTCAACACGACCATGGCCGGGCCGAAGATTTCCTCGTGCATGATCTGGCTGTCCGCTGGCGGATCCACCACCACCCGCAGCGGTCGGCGCCGGTCTTCGCTGTCCACCGCCAGCACTTCAGGCAGGCATTCGATGCGCGCGCCACGGGACGCGGCATCCGCCACCAGGCCTTCGACCCGGTCCAAATGGCGCTGATTGACCACCGCCACCACATCCGGATTACCGGCGACCGTCGGGTTGAGGTCGCGATAGGCACCGCGCAAGGCCGCGAGGAAATCCTCAAGGCGCGCCTTGGGCACGTAGACCAGGTCCGGGTTGATGCAAATCTGCCCGCCATTGCTGGCTTTGCCGGCAGCGACGCTGAAGGCGGCTTTCTGCAGGTCGGCACTGCGCGACACGATCACTGGCGACTTGCCGCCCAGCTCCAGGGTCACCGGCACCAGGTTTTTCGCGGCGTTGGCCATGACCAGCCGCCCCACCGCCGTGCTGCCGGTGAACACCAGGTGATCGAACGGCTGGCTGCTGAAGGCTTCGCCCAGCTCAGGGCCGCCGTTGACCACCGCCACCACCAGCGGGTCGAGGTGTTCGGCGCACAATTTCGCCAGCAGTTCGGCGGTGCGCGGCACCACTTCCGAGGGCTTGAGGATCGCCCGGTTGCCGGCGGCCAATGCCGAGGCCAGCGGGCTGAACAGGGTATAGAGCGGCGCGTTCCAGGTGCCGAGGATGCCCACCGAGCCTTTGCCCTGGTACATCACCCAGGCGCGGGCGCCGAGTTGGTCATAGGGCGCGAACACTTCGCGCGGCTCGTCCTGCATCCATGCGTGCAAATGATCGCGGGCGTATTTGAGCGAGGCCAAGGCGCCGAGCACGTCGTTCATCAGCGAGAAACCGGCGGGGCGTCCACCAAAGTCCTGGTCGATGGCCGTGGTCAATGCCTCGTGGTGCTGCACCAGCAGGTCGATGACCTGTTGCAGGCGCTGGCGGCGGGTGTCGGCACTGACATGACCGGCGCTGGCGAAGGCGCTTTGCTGTTGCGCCAGCAGGCTGCCCAGGGCCTGTGGTGAAGACGTCGCTGAACTCATTGTTATCCCCTTGCAGGTTGGCTCGATGGCCGGTGAGCGCCCGATGCGCCTGGCGCCACCCTAGCCGCGTCACGTCCTGCGCGACCACGTCCAATCGGACGATGCCCCTGCATTGGCGTTAGTCCGTTGAGACGATGTTGAGCCTGCGCAATCGCCCAATACTGGTCATACGAAAACCCCCACCCCATGAGGCCAGTCATGGCAATGCAAAACATCAGTTTCGATCCCCAGGCCTTCCGTGCCGCGCTTGGCACCTTCACCACCGGGGTCACGATCATCACCACCCAGAGCGAAGACGGCTCGCCGGTGGGCATCACTGCCAACAGTTTCAACTCGGTGTCGCTGAATCCGCCGCTGGTGCTGTGGAGTCTGTCCAAGCAGGCCCGCAGCCTGCCGGTGTTCAGCAACGGCAAGCACTGGAACGTGCATGTGCTGTCCACCGAACAGGAGACGCTGTCGGGCCGTTTTGCCACCCAGGGCGAAGACAAATTTGCCGAAATCGAGTTGGACAACGGCGTCAGCGAGGCGCCGCTGCTGCAGGATTGCACCGCGCGTTTCCAGTGCCGCACGGCGTTCCAGTATGAGGGCGGCGACCACGTGATCTTCGTCGGCGAAGTGCTCGCCTTCGACCACAGCGACCGCGCGCCGCTGGCGTTCCAGAGCGGTCAGTACGCCCTGGCCACGCGCAAGCCGCGCAGCGAACTGCGCCTGGCAACCACCCCGCCGCCACCGGAGTGCAGCTACACCGAGGACCTGCTCGGCTACCTGCTGGGGCGTGCGCACTACCAGGCGCTGAACGCCTTGCGCCAGTTGCTCAACAGCCAGCAACTGGACGAACAGTCGTTCTTTATCCTGTCGATCCTGTGCATCCGCGACAACATGACCCTCGACGAAATCAACACCTTCGTCACCTACACCGGCCGCGAGGTGACCCTGGCGAGCATGCGCTTCCTCGAGCGCCAGCGCCTGGTCGCGTTTGAGGGCAGCACCGAATCCCTGCGCTTCGTGCTCACCGCCCAGGGCCGCGAAGTGTCGGTTCATCAATTGGCGTTGGCCAAGGCCGTGGAAGAAGACCTGTCGAGCAAACTCGGTGCCGCCGACGCCCAAGCCTTGAAAGTCCTGCTCAAGCGCCTGATCTCGGTCAGTGACCCTGGCCTGCCCGACCTGTGGGCGCCGCGATGACCGTGCACCAGGGCGCGTTGCCAACCACCCACGTCGGTTGGCGCAGCCATGGCCTGCTGCTGTTGCTGGCCCTGGTGTTTGCCGACAATTTCGTCGGCCGGCAGATCCTCGCGGTGATGGTCGAGCCGATCAAGGCCGAGTTCGGCGTCGGTGACACCGCCATCGGCCTGATCTCCGGCCTGGCGTTTGCCGCGGTCTATGCGCTGATGGGCCTGCCGGCCGGTCGGCTGGTGGACCGCATGCCGCGGGTGCGCCTGCTGGCGCTGTCCTGCCTGCTCTGGGCACTGGCGACCATGGCCTGCGGCTGGGCCGGCAGTTTCATTGCCTTGGCGGTGGCGCGGATGCTGGTGGCAATCAGCGAGTCGCCGACCACTTCGGCCTCGCTGTCGTTGATCGCCGACCTCTATCCGCCGCAACGGCGCTCGTTCGCCATCAGTTGCTTTACGGCGGCGCCGACCTTTTCCTCGATCATCGGCCTGAGCATCGGCGCCTGGGTGGTCGAGCACTACGGCTGGCGCAGCGCATTTATCGCCCTCGGCCTGCCGGCGCTGGTGTTCTGCACCATCCTCGCAGGCCTGGTCCGCGAACCACAGCGCGGACGCTGGGACCTCACGCCCCACGCCCCGGCCCACCCGGCGCTGCTCGGCATGGGCGCCGAAGCCCGCAAACTGTGGGCGTTGCCGGCCTACCGTTGCCTGATCCTCGCCGGCGGCCTGACCACCCTCAGTTCCTATGCGGTGGGCATGTGGAACACCAGTTTCCTGGTGCGCTCCCACGGCCTGTCGCTGCAACATGCCGGCTTGCTGGCGGGGGTGATCTGCGGCATCTCGGCGGGCATTGGCGGACTGTTCAGCGGCTGGCTCAGCGATCGCCTGTGCCGGCGTCATCCGCACTGGCAGGTGTCGATCCCGGTGATCGGCCATCTGACGGCCTTGAGTGCGCTGATCCCTTATTTGCTGTGGTCCGACACCCTGCTGACGCGCCTGGGCAATGTGCCGATCCCCGCCGCCATGCTCTGGTGCGCGCTGTATTCGTTCTTTGCGGTGTGGTGGGTCGCGCCGTCGTACAACCTGGTGACGCAACTGGTCCCGGCCGCGCGCCGTGGCACCGCCATGGCCCTGCAGACCATCGTCAGCACCCTGCTCGGGGTGGGCGTCGGGCCGCTGCTCACCGGCTTGCTCAGTGACCTGCTGCTGCCGCAATTCGGCCAGCAATCACTGCGCTACGCCCTGTTGCTGGTGAACCTGCCGATCCTCTGCGCCGTGCTGCTGTTGATCCGCACCGCCCGCCACGCCGCCCCCTCCCACTATCGCCACGCCGGATAAGCTGCCATGGCCACCCACCTCGCCACCGCCCTGCCCAGCCCCCGCGAACGCCTGCTCGAGGCCGCCGCCGAACTGTTCGCCGAACACGGCTACCAGGCCATCGGCCTGCGCGACCTGGCCAGCCACCTGGGCCTGCAACCCGGCTCGCTGTACCACCACATCGACAACAAACAGGCGTTGCTGTTCGAGCTGATCGAGAGCGGCCTGAGCGACCTTGTGCAGCACACCAGCCAACGCCTCAAGGGCGCACGCAGTCCTGGCAAACGCCTGGAATTGTTCGTGCGCGGGTTCATGGAATTTCATGCCGAGCAACCGCACCCACTGAGCTTGATCTGTCGTGAGTTTGCCAATCTGGATCAGGGTCAGAAGCGGCGCATTGTCGGTTTGAAGGAGCAGTATTCGGCGCTGCTGCGGGGGATCATGGGTGATCCCGAGGGCGGGATGGCTGATGCGGTGATTGGGCTGTTGTTCGGGCAGGCGCATTGGTACAGCGCGGCGGCGAGCGAGGCGCAGATGAGTGAGGGGGTGAGGCGGCTGGTGGGTTTTGCGTGTGCGGCTCGTTCGACATAGGACTGTCCCCCGTTGCCAGCCCAGCGGGGGGCGAGGTGCTCAGGGCTTCATCCAGGGTTTGGCAATGCTCAGCGTGATCAGGTAGCGATCCTCCGTAGGTCGCTTGTCATCCTTGAATCGACGCACCGACATCATCACCTGGTAAAGGTCACCGGCCTGCCAATAGGTCGTGCCCATAGGCCTGGGCCCGCTGAACCTGGCACGCCATTGTGGTGTGTCGGCGAGCGCAGGATATTGATCGGGGCGAGTGAGTACCCAACCGGCCTTGCGCCATTGTTCCTGCAAATCCAGCACGACTTTGAAAATGTCGTCGAGAAGCAGTGGCTCGATTTGAGGGGACATTCGGACGCTGCCAATTCGATCATTCTGGTAGATGATCGCGAAAAAACGTGCTGCTGGAGTTACAAAGCCAAACTTCGGATCGACGAAGCGCAGTCTGGCATCAGACTTAGGGATATTGAATGACACTTGCGCAGGGATGGCTGATGCAATGGATGCACTGGAACGCTGGCGCATGTCCTCGTACGGCTCGCCAATCACCAAAGCAATTTCCTTTACCGACTGTGCGTCGATCCACCAGACCGTCATCACGAGAAATGCCAAGCCCCAGGCCCACCGTTGCCAACCAACAGGACGAAGCAGACTCATCGCACACCCCCGCCGGCGGAAATATCCCGGATCGCTTGGTCGATTCGGAAGCGATCACCGCCTTGCAGCAGTTGATGAAACTGGGCTGCCGCCCTGAGTACAAAAGCCATGCGTTGCTCGATATTGGACAGGTCGGCCAGTGGATTATTGCCGAAGCCGATGGTGCGCCCGTCATCGACGGCGACACACTGGCTGGCCAGGGTCAGCTCGATTGGTTGGGCCGCTCCGGGCAGCAGGTTGGTTACATAGGCCAGGTGATTGCCACGAAGCAGGGCAACCAATAACGGATCGCTATACATCGTTGGCTGCAAGATATTGACCTGTTCGTGTGTGGCAAGATGCTCAACACTCTCCGCAATTCTTCCCATCTGAATTGCTCTAAAAGCCTCCAGAATTTCTGTGTGGCTGCCACCAAACTGAAGCTTTTCCTGCTCCACCGGCCATATCACCGAAGTCGAGGCGTCGTAGTAAATATCCTTGCGCACATCCAGACACGACTCCAACGCCCCAAACCCCTGCTGCATATAAAACACATGCAACGGATACACATCCAAAAACAGCGTGGTATTGCCCATCGCAAGCATGTCGTACACGTGCCTGTACAGCTGCTGCACTGATGACAGCGACTCCCCTTCACGCCGCCAATCAATTCCCGGCAACGGGTTGTCTCGGCTGGCCTGCTCGTGCTCGCGGCGGGCCTGTTCAAACTCCTGCAGTTTCCTCTGGCGCTCCCGTTCGCCGCCGCCGAACAGGCCGAAAAAACCGCGCCTGGCGCTGTCCTTGCGTTGGGCAAAGGCTTGCTGTTCGGCCTCGATTTTCTCGATGGAGTCGGCGGCGTGCAGCAGGCCGCAACCGACCTGTTTCGAGGCGAAGGCCGCGAGGCCGGCCCATTGCAAGCGTGGGTCTTGCAGCCACAAGCGGGCGTAGGCGGCGTTGATTGCGCGGTTGCGGGCCTTGGGGTCGGCGATCAGGGTGCCGCCGGGGGCAACTATGGCTTCGGCCATTTTCTGGTAGGCGCGCCAGGCGTGCTCGCAGCCTTGGGTCTGCGGGGTTGAAAAAGCCGCCGGGGCGGGTTGCGTGGCCTGAGTGAATGCTGAGGGTGCGGATGTATCACGCATGGGCGGTTCGGCGTAGGCCGGGTGGTTGCGCGGCAGTGCGACGGTGCCTTCAAAGCTTTGACTGCGGAGGGTCTGGCTGGAAACCAGTCGTGGTGAAGGATCGCAGTTACAGCGGCAGAGGTCGTCACCCAGTGCGGCATGGCGGCCGTCAATGGTATCGATCAGGTGCGGACCGTCGATGGCGATGTAGCCGGTGCTTTCGCACTGGGGACACCAGACCTCATCGCCTTCACACGCCATGGGCTGATCGTTGATGGTGCAGCGGCGGTTGCCGGTTCTAACGGTGCCGTCGGCGGTGGTCTTGTCACCGACCATGATGTGATAGCGCTTCATGCGAACCAGGTCCTTATCGTTTTTTCGAAAGGACGCACGCTAGGTGAGGCGCAGATTGGAAATAAATCAGACGTTTCTTTGTGTTGTGTAATCCGATTCCGTGATGGTGATTTCCTTAGGGGAACAGCAGCCGGCGAACTTTTGCTTTTCTGGATGCACGCGGCGGCCTCAGGTTTTTCGCGAACATTCGAGCGTCGACCGGCTGCTCCTACAGAGGCCGAGCGTTAGCTCGCCTGCCGCTCTTGATCTGGCTTGTGATCTTGATCTTGATCCACCCGCCCCTTTCGGGAGGCTGAGTGGAGGCATTCATCCGGGGGGAGCGCGTAGCGCGCTGCGGCGCAGCCGCAGTCATCGAGAGGAGGTGCCAGCGAAGCCAACCGGAGGCGATGACCCACGGATGGATGCCGGAGCGAAGGTACGCCGAGCCTAGGCGAGGGGGCCGGACGGTGGGGCAAGACTTTTTGGTTCCTTTTGTGGCGTTTGACAAAAGGGACTCGCCGTAAGGGCGAAACCATAGGTGGCCGTTACCGCAGGAATGGATATGTACACGGACAAATAGCTATCGCTAGCAGGCTAGCTGCTCCCACAGTGGAGCGAGCGCTTCTGCAGGAATGGATATGTACACCGTAAGGTCGCCTTCGCTGGCAAGCCAGCTCCTACAGTGGGGCGAGCGTTTCGGCAGGAATGGATATGTACACCGTAAGGTCGCCTTCGCTGGCAAGCCAGCTCCTACAATGGAGCGAGCGTTTCGGCAGGAATGGGCACCAGCAGCCCGAGGACCTACGCCCCCAGGCTGTTGTGTCTTACCCCGCTATTGGGCAACCCCCGGCAGCGGCTCATCACTCACCCGCAACAACCCCCACATCCCGCCCAAATTGCCGAACGCCGCATAGTCCCGGTACAGGTAATCCCCCGCCACCGCGTTGGCGCCGCCGGCGCTGGGGAACATGAAGCTGAAGTGCGCGGCGGGGAGTACGCTTTCCTGGGCACCGATGTACATGGCCATCGGGTTGTAGCCGAAGCGCACCGAGCCGATGCCGGCGTCTTTCATCGGGTAGCCCCAGAGGTCGACCCTTTCCGCCTGGAATGGGTTGAACGCCCAGATGTGGCCGTCGAGCTGGAAGGTCGCGCCACGGCTGCCGCCCGAGGGCATCAGTACGTGTGTGCGGAACGGCTGGCCGGGTTTGACCCGCAGGATCGGGGTCACCGGGTCGCCACCCACCAGGCTGTTGCTGTAGGCCCGGTGCGCATCCGGCACCGCACCCAGGCCATGGCCGCCGGCCTGGCCGAAGGGTGCGTCCGGGGCGCGGGCGAAGCGGTACCACAGCGGTTCGCTCTTGTAGTTGATGGCCATGTCCGAGTTGTCTTTGGGGTCGTTGGGCACGCCCGGCCCCTCCGACGACATGTTCTCCACCGGCAAGCCGTTGGCCCAGCGCATGTTCAGCGACTTCTGCCAGACCATCGCGAAATCCCGATACGGGGTGCCCCCCGGCGCCTGAACCGTGGCTGAAGCCCGGGACGCGGCGTCTTCCTGCCAGGTCGAGCCGTGCGGGGTGATGGTCATGGCCGCTACCAGGCCTTTCTGCGGTTGCTTGATCGGGTCGGCCGGCATCAGGTTGAGGCCGCCGAACTCGATGGGCGTGGCCTGGATCACGTCGACGTTGCGCCCCAGTTGCGAGGCCACCGGTTGGCCGGCGCGCTCCAGGTGCCCGGCGTAGTACTGGTAGGTGCGGCTCGGCCAGGCGCCGCTGCTGCCGACCCGAGGCGCCACGGTCTGCACCGGGTTGCCGCCGACGTTGAAACCATCGGACTTGCTCACGTCATAAGTCAGCAACTGCGCATGCAGGCCGACATGGCTGGACGGCCGCATCAGGTTGTTGTTGAAGGTGCTGGAACCCTGCGCGCCGGAACGATCCCGCTTGACCGTGCCCTGCATCACCGCGTTGTTGACCAGGTCCGGCATCACCAGCGGCAGGCGGTTTTCCAGGGTGATGTTGATGCAATCACCGGCGGCGGCGCGCAGCACCAGCGGCTCGATCGGCACGCCGGGCTTGAGCTTGCCGCTGACCGGGTCGAGGTCGGCCTTGCGTACATAGAGGATCGCGGTCGGGTCATGTAACGGCCCGGACTGCCCGCCGATGGTGAAGGTCTCGCCATCTTCAGGATCGAAGATGGTCACCTGCGGCACCGTCACCGGCCGTGGGTTGTAGACCAGGGTGCCGCCGAGCGGGTTGAGCGGACCGCCGACATGCTGGCCCTCGCCTGCGGCGTCGCCGATGGTCAGGCCCAGCGGGTTGGCGAGGATGTCGTTGGCCAGCGCCGCAACGACCTCGTAGTTGCGCTGCACCGTAGGCCGGGTGCCAATGCCGTTGGGATTGGGACCAGTGCGCGGGCACACGCCATTGAAGTTGGCGGTGTTGCGCGCGGTCACCGGGCGCGGGTTGTTGGGCAGCGGGAACAGGTCGCTGCGGGTTTGCGAATAGTTGCGCATGATGCCCCACAAGCCGCTCCAGTAACCCTCCAGCGACGCATCCATGGAATACAGATAGTCGCCGGTGTCGCTGGCGGCGCTGGACATCATCGCCACTGGCGCCATGAAGCCGAACTGCTCGGAGATCGCGATCATCTGCGACGCCTTCCAGCCGGTGTTGGAGCTGTTGCCAAAGCCGCTGCCGGAATGCAGCCACTTGACCCCGTGCATGGTCACGTTGTGTTCCTCCTCATGGCCGCCGGCATTCACCCGCAGGCGTACGTTGTCACCGGTGTAGGTGCGCAAGGTCGGGGTGAATGGATCGCCCGGCATGTCGCCGCGGTTGATATGCGCCGGCATCAGCGTGACCCCGCCCGTCGGCCCGGTGGCCGAGCGGATTGCACTGGGGGCCAGGTTGAGCGCCGGGATCGCGCGGTCGGTGCGGCTTTGCAGGGCGTAGGCCAGGTCACCGGCCAGACCATCGGCCTGCATCCCCGGCTTGCCATCGGGCGCGATCTTGTTCGGGTCGTAGATGCGCAGTCCCAGCGGTTCGTGGCGATAGTTGACGACGAAGATCCCCGGGTCGGAGGCCGAGATCGCCTGCGGGCAGGGCCGCGTCGGGCACGTCAGCAACTGCCCGCTGGCCACTTCCAGCACCGAGTCCAGGCGATTGGCCGCCGCCTTGCGTCCCGGCGGGTTGATCGCGTAGCGGAAGCTGTCGGCGGTGGCCGGGAAAGCATCTGCATTGGGGATGCCATCGGGGCCGGCACCGACATACACGCCGGCTTCATAGGCGTGCTGGAAGTCACTGAACTCGAGGAAGAACTCGCGGAAGCTGTCGTTCTTGCTGTCGCCGTCAAGGTCGCCGGTTTCGATCACCGCTTGCCAGGACGTCGGTCCACCGTCCTGCCGCCCACCGCCGTTGTACAGGGACTCACCGGTCTCGGCGTGGTACCACTTGGAGCCCGCCGGCTCGGCCAGCACCGTGGCGTACATGCCCACTTGCTGGTGGGTCGATGGGCCGAGGTGGTCATGGGTGAAGATGTTGCCCAGGCCACGGTCGATGTTGTGCACGTTGAGCACCGGGTCGGCGAACCAGCGTTGCAGCATGGTCCGCGCGCCGAGCCAGTCAGCGCGGTTGAACTGGCCGAAGAACGGGTGCTGCTTGGCCACCGGACAATCGCCGGTGCCTTCGCGCGGGTCGCCGGCCTGGCAATTGTTGAAGCGGCGAATCGCGTGGATACGCTCGACCACGGTCGACGGCGAAAGCACCCCGTCCTCGTAGTTCCAGCCGTTGGCCGAGCCGTCGGCGGCGGTCAGGTCCCACTTGGGCAGGTGGATGTGTTGGCCGATGACATCGGTGGGCGTGCGCACCTGGAAATCGTCCAGCTCATACACCGACGGCACCAGGTTGGTGTGCTGGTACATGGTGCAGTCGAAGGTGTTCATGCGCATCACCAGCGGCTCCGGCGGACGCTGCTTGGTGATCACCGGCCAGGCGTCCTCCCACAGGGTGAGGATGCGGGTTTGCGGGAAGTGATAGCCGACCTTGTTGAACACCGCGTCGAACTGGATATTCGCGCCCTTGTACACCCGCGGGTGATCGGCACTGAACGGTGAGGTGCCGCTGAACGACTGGGCGTCGAGGCGCTCGCCACTGTTGAACAGGCCGGCGCCGGCGCTGCGCAGCAGGCGTTTTTGCCGGTCATCCATGCACGGCTCGAAGAACGGCGCACCGGCCACCGGCGGCGCACCGTTGGTGAGGAAGTTGCGCGGCTGCAGTTCACCGCTGGGCAGCACGGCGAAGCTCGGGTGCGATGGCTTGGCGTGAAAGGCCATGGCCGCCTGTTCGACCTCGGTGCCCTCCTCCGGGAAATACACCGGTTTGGCCCGCTCCAGCGACTTGCTCATGTCCAGCGAAGTGGTGGTCACCTGCGCCTCACCGCCCGCCGCCCAGCCATCCAGGCCATGCCGCGCGAGGCCGCCATCCCAGCCACCGGCCTGGGCCGGGTCGAGCGCCGACCACAAGGCCTTGCCGCTGTCGCGCAGGGCAGTGGCGGTGGATGCGTCGAGCATGTCCAGCGGTGGGGTCGGCGGACGTTGGCCGACGGTGCTTTCCATGCCGCCGATCCAGAACGGATAGCCAGGGTTTTTCAGGCTGCCATCGGCGTTGCGGTTGGCTTCGCTGCGGTCGACCAGGGCCAGCGAGCCGACCACTTTCGGCCCGCCGTGAGCCGGGCTATCGTCGCCCGCCTCGTGCTCGGCAACCTGGGTTTCGCCACTGATTTTCGGGATCACCACCACTTTGCCCGGCATCGGCGGCAGGGCTTTGCCCGGCAGCGGCACGATTGCCGGAATCGGCGTACCGGCGACGATCTCGCCATCGGGCAAGGCCCGCGCCCCGGTGGCTGGCAGGCCACTGCGCAGGGCGAACGGTTCGGCGTGGTAGTCGTTGCTGCCCTCCTGGGTCACCGCCAGCCGCGTGCCCTCTTCGAACACATCGTGGATCCGCCACATGGCCCACATGCCCTGGGCGAAATGCGGGTAGAAATGGCAGTGATAGATCGCATCGCCGACCACCCGATTACGGTTGCCGGAACCGCCGTGGGCGATCTCGTAGGTGTAGCCCGACCCCGGGCCGACGCCCTGGGCGTCCATGTAGTCGGAGTTGTCATCGTTGGGGTTGAACAACCATTGGTGGCCGTGCAGGTGGAACACGTGCTGTTCGTAGCCGACGCTGATATTGCGGAATTTCACCGCATCGCCGAGGTAGCTGTGGGCGACGTTGGACGGCTCGGCCGGGTACAGCGCCATGCTCGCCTTGATCCCGACACTGTCGGCCGGTGGCACCTGGCCGGGCGCGAGGGTTTCCAGGCCGGTGTTGGCCGGCACGTCGACCTGCATCGCAATATCGCCGGTGGCGTGGGCGCTGAGGAAGAATTCTTCATAGGCGCAGGACAGGCAGTCATGCATCGGCCCGACCCCCACGCGGTTGGCGATGACTTCGGCGCCCATGCCGCCGGAACCGTAGTTGACCATGAAGGCGTCGCGCGCCGGGTCGAGCATCTGGCCGAACACCGGGTCGCCCCAGAAGCCGGGGAACGCCTGGATCACCGCCGACTGATCATGGAACACCGCGGCGAAATCGCGGAACGGCTCCAGCCGATTCGGCAGACTGGGGTTGCGTCGGCCCTGACTTTCCAGGGGGTAGGTAGTCGGCGGGAAACTACCATCGGCGTTCGACCCCATGACGATCGCGTCGGCATTGCTGGCGATGATCTCGTTGCCGTCGGCCATGGCGAGGATCGGCTTGCCGGCCTTGCCTTCGGCGATCCAGGGCTGCTGCACCGGGTAGCGCGCCTGGTAGTCGATCACCGGTTGGCCGGCCGGCGTGCGCCCGCGGGTGGCCAGGCGCATGTCTTCTTCGGTGACCGTGTTGTGATAGGCGCGGCCGCCTTTGGGCAGCACCACCACCTGGCCGAACAGGCCGTTGCCGACGTTGCCCGACGAGCCCTCGCTGCCGAAGGTGGCGCCGTAGCTGGTGGCGACGAAGGTGCCTTCGCGCTCGGCATACAGGGTGTAGCTGCGGCTTTGTCCGGGGGCCAGCAGGGTGTTGTCGTTGCGCCCGCTATTGGCGGAAATATCGTTGATCGAGCCGAACGCCTGCAGGCCGTTGACCTGGAAACCGACGTGGCGATCAGCGACTTGCGCGTCGACGTGCAACTCGCCAAGGGCCGGGTTCTCGTGGTCGTTGCCCTGACCATTGGGGTTGGCCTGGAACGCCAGCAGGTTCTGCAGGTTGACCGTCAGGCAATCACCGGCGGCGACTCGCAGCACCAGGGGCCGTGGACGTTTGTCCGGGCGCAGGGTGACTTGACCGGGGGTGGCGCTGCCGCCCTGGGTGATCAGCAGACCGTTGCTGTCGACCACGTCGGCGCGCAGGGCGTACATCATGCCGTTGGGGTTGTGCGCGCCGAGCCGGTTGAACATCAGCGGCTGGTCCATGGCCACGACATTCGCCACCATCGTGCGCTGGCACTGCACCGCGGCTTCGGCGAATTCACCCCCGGCCAGCCACAGGCCGGCGAGGACCGCCAGGCCTCGGGGTTTTCTCAGCCAGGCGCGGATGGATTCGAGTTCAATTCCAGTGTGCAGTTGGGCGCAGATCATGTCGGCAGGCCTCCCAGTCAGTGGATCCAATGTCTGACTTGGCTTGGCAAAATCTGCGCCACAAAAAAAATCAGCGGTGATTCAACACGTTGGGATCCGGTCCCGGAGCACGGGCAACTATTTGTCCGATGTCCCCCACTTCTGGCATGAAAAAGCGTCCCCACTGCGGAGGAAATTTTCCCCAGCAATGGGGCACTTGCCCCTGCCCCCGGTTTTTCGCCGGTTCCGAGTGAGCATTTGCCACATTATCGTCATATTTGGACACAACTTCCCTCGCCCGCCGCCCGCGTTTCCGCGCTCAACCCTTATAGAACCTCAGGCCGTGCCCCCTGGCATCAAGCCCCTATCGCCACCGCCCGCCGCCGTGCATTGACAGCTGCTCCCCCCGGATCACCCGCTTTACGGTTCCTTAACGCAAACCGGCACGATCGTTGCTCAAGCCGATTCGACACCCTTCGACCGAGCTGTACCTCAGCCAGAGCCATTTCGAGAGGACTGCATCATGCACAACAGATTGACCCTACTGGCAAGTTCGATCCTGCTTGCGTCACTCAGCAGCGGAACGACACAGGCAGCGCTCTACGCCGTAGACCCGGGAGTAGCCGGTGAGCGCCCTTATCCTCTCGATGGCGGCAACAAGACCGGTTATGCCGCCTGGTACCAGGACACCCATGGCCGGACCCTCGACCTGTGCCTGAGCAAGGCGGTCAGCTCGCGCGTCGCCGGAGCCCCCGGCGCGCCTTCGTACATGTGCATCCTCAACCCGGCACCGGGCCAGTTCGATGACACCCAGCCGGTTGTGTTCCCGACCAACTTCCCCGATGAAACCTTCTGGTTCGCCGCCGACGGGTCGATCACCGACGCCGCCCGCGGTATCGACCTGGGTTACGGCGCGGCCATCGAAGCTGCGTTCAACGGCGAAGTCACCGACGGCAACCAGCAGAGCTTTGCGCGGATCCGGATTCGGGTGGATGTACCGGTCGCCGGCGTCTACACCGTCACCCACCCCTATGGCGTCGACGTGTTCAATGTCACCCCCGAAGAGTTCACCGACACCGGCGGCACTCGGGCGATCAACATGACCCGCGACATCGGCATCGGTGCATCCGGGGACTACAGCGGCGCGCTGAAAGGCGACGTCGGCCCGTTCCTGCGCAGCGTCAACGGCCCTTACACCGAGAGCAACCCGGATACCGGCCAGCTGGAAAAATTCGTTGGCGACCCGAACTTCGAAGAGCAAGTCACCGGCAGCCCATTCAACACCAACTACCTGCGGATCCAGGGCCCGAACGGCATCGATATCCGTAGCGACGTGTTCGCCGTTTCCGGCAAGCTCAGCGCCGTCGATCTGCCGGCCCCGGCCCTGGTCAAGCGCGCCAGCTACTCGCGTGGCAATACGCCGACGGGCGTGGTCGCCCACCAGGATGTGTTCACCCTGGCGCCACCACCGCCCGGCACCGTGACCTTCCTCGACAGTGCTGGCACGGCCGTGACCATGACCGAAGCCAACACCACCGGCAGCTGGTTTGGCCAGTCGGCCGTCAACCCGGCAACCGTACCGGCGACCCTGCAAGTGACCGCCGACAACCACCTGGCAATCCCCACCGTGCTTGCACCGACCACCGTGCCCGTGACGTTGACCGACCTGGTCACCATCACCCGTGCCCAATACAGCCGCAGCAGTGGTCTGTTGACCATCGACGCCTCGACCAGTGACCGCCTCACCCCACCCGTCCTGACCGCCTACGCCGGCAGGAGTGGTGCGCTGATCGGTGAACTCGCCGGCGCTGCCGACAAGACCCTGTCACCGCCCGGCGGCATCATGCCGCCGGCGAGCATCCGGGTCAGTTCGGCGAACGGCGGTAGCGATACAGAAGAAGTGGTCATCGTCCCATGACCCTTTCGAATTCGAATAGAGCGCCAGGAGGTTTCATGAACACGTGGCCACGTTTCATCTTCAACACACTGAGCCTGTCCATCGCCATGGCCGGCAGTGCCAGCGCCGCCCTGCAGAGTTTCGACCCGGGGCCCTACACCCTCGCCACCGGCCGATTCCCGATGTGGTACCAGGACTTCAGCAATGTGAAGCTCGAGCTCTGCCTGGCGAAAACCGTCAGTTCGCGAGCGCCGGGCACTGCAGCCGCCCCCGGCTACATGTGCACCATTCCCGCGGAAGGCACGTTCAATCCGGCCGAGCCGATCATCTTCCCCAACAACTGGCCGGGCGAAAGCTTCTGGTTCACCGCTGACGGCAGTGTCGGTGACCGTACCTACGGCATCGAGCAATATGTGGCGGCCCTGGAAGCGGTGGCCGGCGAAGGCGAGATCGTCGACGGCGAACAGCACAACTTCGCCCGGATCCGCATCCGCGCCGCAGTGCCCACGGCGGGTATGTACACCATACGCCACCCCTACGGCACCAAAACCTATGTCGTTACTGCCGCTGACGTCGGGCGGCGGGCGATCAACGATACCAGCGACATCGGTATCGCCACGCTCAACTATTCCGGCGCCTTGCAGGGTGCCCTCGGCCCGTTCCTCTACAGCGCCACCGCGCCCAACGTGCTGACCAACGAAGCCGGTGCGGAGATCGCCCGTTACTTCACCGAAACCAACCCGGAAACCCTGCTGGTGGAGAAATTCATCGGCGACCCGAACATTACCGACGCCGTGCGCGGCAGCCCGGTACTCGATGCCGGGGGATTCCCGCAGAACTACCTGGAAATCTCCGGTCCGGCGGGCACATTGCGCACTAATCTGCTGTCGATCTCCGGCAAGATCTACGACGACCGCACCCAGACCCCGGTCGAGGTGGAGCGGGTCACCTACCAGCGTGACGCCAGCGGCTCGCAGGTCGAAGTGTTCGTCGACTCGCACCGCACCAACACCGCGAACCAGACCACCAGCCCGGCCGCTACAAGCGTCTGCTACCGCACCACCCTGACCCTGGTCGGCACCCCAGGCGCGCCGTGCATCCCTGGCGCCACGTTGACCACCGACAACAACGGCTACTTCTACACCCGCTTCGTCACTCCGGGCGCCCCGCCACCCGTGGTGGTGCTGACCGCCAGCGAAACCGGTGGCGCCCACAAAGCCACCGCGGTGTCACGCACCCCGATCGATGTGGTGAAAATCAGTGCCGCGCAATACGATCCGGCCAACCACCGCCTGACCATCAGCGCTACCTCCAGCGACCAGGTGCTCAAACCCGACCTGATTGCCCAGGGTTACGGTCCGCTGCCGGGCAATGGCAACCTGGTGATCAACGACGTGACGCAACCACCGGAAAGTGTGACGGTGAAATCGGCCGCCGGTGGCGTGGACAGCGAACCGGTGGTGGTCGGTGGTATCGCCGACGTCCCTGGCGAGAACGGCAAGCCTCTGGCATTACCGGATAACGCCAGCACCAGTTCGGGCGTACCGATCGTGATCAATGTGCTGGCCAACGACAGCGATCCCGACGAGGACACCCCGCTGACCATCGAAAGCGTCGCTCAGCCGCCTACCGGCCAGGGCACGGTGGCACTCAATGGCACCACCAGCCTGACCTATACACCGCCAACCACCAACGTGGCGGTGCAGGCGAAGTTCACCTACATCGCCCGGGACAGCAAGGGACTGGCCTCGGAACCGGCGCTGGTCACGGTCAACGTCAGCCCGAACCAGGCACCTGTGGCCAACAACGACACCGCTGCCAGCCAGGGCGGTACCACCACCATCAACGTCCTCGCCAACGACGCCGACCCTGAGGGCAACAACCCGCTGACCGTGATCATCCTGACCCAGCCGGGCGCAGGCCTGGGCAGTGTGACCACCAACGGCACGGTGGTGAACTACACCGCACCGCAGCCGCTCAACGGCCCAATCAACACCAGCTTCACCTATCAGGTGCGGGATTCGCTGGGGGCGCTGTCGACACCGGCCACGGTCACCGTGCAGGTCACTCCGCTGGTCACCCAGGAAACCCTGGTCCTGACCACCGCCGACGCCCGCGCACGTTCCAATAACCGCTTCACCTGGGACATCTCGGGGACCTCCTCGGCGGTGGTCGGCAACACCATCACCGTGCAGGTCAGCACGGCCAGTGGCCTGGTCACCCTGGGCACCGCAACAGTACCGGTCACTGGCCGCTGGCGCCTGACGGCGACCACCACGACCATTGTGCCAAGCGCCACCAACCCGACCGTCACCCTGCGCTCGTCCCTGGGCACTGTGCGCACCGCGCCGCTGGTGGTCCAATAGCAACCGACCCCGCCTCCGTCACCGGAGGCGGATTTTCAATCCTCGCAGTACGGTCCATCGATGGTCGCCCCGCAGGGCGCTGTCGATGGACCACTTCCCCGCCCTGCCCTCGTCCCTCGGGTATCACCCCAACCTGAACTGTAGGAGCTGGCTTGCCAGCGAAAAACGCCCAGGCACCGCGTTCATTCTGGAAGGAGGTGGTGACGCTGAGTTCTTCGCTGGCAAGCCAGCTCCTACAGGGATTTGCGGTGATACCTATCTTGTGATCACCCCAACATCGCAGGAGCAGCTAGCCTGCTAGCGATGGCGGCGGCATATCTGACATTCATCTCACCGCGGAAACAACAAGGTCACGGCAAACCGAAACCCCCACCCCTGCGGCCCATCTTCCGGGCTGTCGAGCCAATAGCGTGGCCCGGCCTGCAGCGTCAGCGGTTGACCACTGATTTTCAGCAGCTGCGTCACCGTCAAATTGACCGGCACCGCCCACTCCCGCGACTGCCAGTCATAGGTGGATTCGGTGTTCACCCCGTAGGTGGTCAGGGTATGGGTGGTAAAGGACAGGAACGGCTGCAGGAACGTCTGGTTGACCTTCTGCTTGTCGTCCGGCGGGCTGCCGTCGAGGCCCCAGATGTGGTTGGCGAGTATGCCGTGGGTCCAGCCATTGGCCTGTTGCAACGCCACCACGGTCGGCCCCATGCCCCACTGCTCGCTGCCGAGCAATTCATCACTGGCGGTGGGAATCAAAATCGCCGGACCAACGCCGAGGATCCAGCCGCTGTCAGTCGGTTTTTTCGGCGAAAAGAAAAAACTCTGGGTGATATCCCCCACCCCGGACTTGTCCGCCACACCGCCGTCCACCAGGCCATGCTGATCGATGACCGGCAGGATCGTGCGCGAGATCAGGTTCCACTCATCATTCAGGGCAAACGGTAGCACCGGCTGGATATTGGTCACGCTGTGCATGCCCTCGCCGCTCGGTCCCATCTTCTGATCCCAGTTGTACTGCACCGGCAGGCTGTACATCGCCGCCACCGGATTCAGGGCTTTTTTCGCCAGCTCCGCCGAGTCTTCGGCGTGGGCGTTGGGGATCAGGCACAGGGCGGCGGCGAAGGCTGAAGAGGTGAAACGGCTTTGCCTTGTTGCGCACATGGTTGATGACCCCCTACAGGTGGCTGACGCGCGGCAAGGGGTAAGCGTAGGTGATGGGGGGTGATGTGCAATTGCGCCGGGTGGATCAAGAACCTTCCCATCCTGGGCTACGCTTGACGAAACCTGAACACAGGGCGCGTGCCCACAAGGGGGAACCATGGCCATCCAATTTTCGGTGCGATACAAGTCAGGGACCGAGATCCAATTCACCCACCGCCCACTGGGCGGGCCCTGGCCGGCAAATATCCGACGCGGATTCGAGCAATTCCTCAAGACCGGCAAACAAGTCGACTGGACCTACAGTTTCAGGGATCGAACGGACAACACGGCCAATACCAATATCGATTACACAATCGATTTCAGGGACATTGCTTCGATTACCGAGAAAGAACTGCCGTAGCCCTAGGTAATGGCACGGTGTATTGCCCGCTTTCATCCGAAACATGGGCAGATCAGCTGTTCGGCGATGCCGACTGCATGTTCAGTGAGTCATGAATGCGCAGTTACCCGTTGCTGCAGGGCCGTTTCAAGTCTTTCCACTGGCCACTCCAAAGTTTCAAGGATACTGAGGCACCCCAGAGGGTATGTCCTCCATGATGCTGGAGGACAAGAGTGGAGGAATCACAGGGCGCCGTTGCCGCTATTTACCCGATAGCTACCGGTCACAGGCCCTGCATTCCTTCTTGCAGGCCCAAGCTCACGTCAGCGCGTGACAAGTGCATGCAAGGTATGGAACAGGTGTTCGAGAATTTTTCCCGCAGATACATCCATATCAGGAGCCGAGGTGTTGGTCGTGGACGGCTTGTGCCCTCGGTAAAACGTGTCCTGCAAGCGCAGCACCTGCGATTGCTGCAATCGCGAGGGCATGCAGGGGGCCGTGCAGGAAAGTACCAGGCAAAGCACCGCTGCCTCGCGCAGTGCCCCCCTCGGCCGGCCATCATTGGAACGGGCCAGGGCCTCAAACAACTTGTGCAGGAAGCAAGACAGGTGGAACAGTTCGTCCTTGTCCAGCTCGAGTCCTTGGCGCCAGGAGACTTTGACGTGACAGTTGAAGCGGTGCTGTTTGTCGATTTCGGGTAGGACCTGCCCGAGGAAAAGACACTCACTGGCTGCGGCCAGTACATCCGGTTGTATGTCTACAACCACAAAGGCGAAACCATCCAGGAGGTAGGCTTCAACAGGATCTGCCGGGGTGTGATGCAACATCACCGATGGCGCCAAAGGCTCTTTGGATGAAACATCACGCAACTCGGCCTCGATGAAAAAACCGAGTCTGGCCAAGTCGTTCAGTGCCCGCAGAATAATCTCGACCAGTTGCTGACGGTAATCCCGATTGAGCTGACCTTGATGGTCGAAGATGTGACCGTCAACTTCCTTGATCTCCCACAGGATGTTATGCAAGTGGTTGGTTGTTTCCTGATACCAGTATTTCAACCGCCGCGCGTCCTCGCCAACCGGCTCCATCAATGCCACAGGCGCTTTGGTTTCCCGTAGCTGTTGCAGCTCGGCTTGCAAGCGGATGACTTCCTGCTCGGACGCATTGAGCCTGGCTTGCAGTTGCCTGTCGCGCGACTTGAGGCTCGCTGCAAGGTCCTGCCCCACAGCGAGTTTGTCCAGATGAGTTTTCCCAGGGACTGGATGATCAAAACGCGCAACCGGCAGCCGCTCGCCGGCCCCCAGCAACTGATCACACCAGTTGGCGAAGGTCATTTCCCTTGACGCGCTCGCAGACAAGCGCCCCTTGAGGGCACTGTCGAGGGCCCCTTCTTCCAGCTCGGAAAAATCTGCCAGCACACCATATTTGCTCAGAACACTCAGCTGAGCTGCCTTTGCCTTGCTCTCTACACCCACACTTGCTCTCCCTGGCTCAACGATGTCTGGCGGAAAATGCCGAGAGCATGCCAGCAGGCGGGGCAAACTGCCAGCATCGCGTGATGCCAGGATTGAGCCGAGAAATCTGACGCTCACCGGGAAATAAACCTGGATAACTGCAAATGGTCCAACAGCACCCTTGGTACTGAAGCCGGCGTTCTGATAAAACCTGCAAACACTGGTGATAAGACCAACTTATACAACATCAGGGTTAATCATTAGATCTAATGGCAAGAACGGGTTAAAAACCACAGGTATCGCCCCTCATTTTACCGAGCAGCCCTCCATGTCCTTTGTCCTTCCCGTTCTTGACCCTCGCATCGCTGAGCTTGCTCCGGGTTTCCGCGCGCTGAGCATCAGCGTTGAAGCGACCCAGATCACCGATCCGCACATCGCTACCCACGCCCTGGCGGACGCCTGCGAAGCCCTGGCCGCCGACACCCCGAATTGGGCGCAACGTCATCTGGCTGCCTGGGCGCATACCTTCAGGCTGTTCGGCGCCAAACCACAGCGCACCCCGTGCTCGGCAGAAGCCTTGCGCAAGCGGGTGCTGCGGGATGGGACGCTGGCCGGCATCGATCCCATCGTCGATCTCTACAACGCCATCAGCATCAAGTATGCGCTGCCGATTGGTGGAGAAAACTTCGACGCCTACGCCGGTGCGCCGCACCTGACCATCGCCGATGGGACTGAGCTGTTTGACACCACCAAGGACGGCAATGCCGTGCATGAGTCGCCCGAACCAGGCGAGGTGATCTGGCGTGATGACCTGGGTGTGACCTGCCGCCGCTGGAACTGGCGCCAGGGCACCCGGACGCGGCTGGATTCCAGTGCGCAGCGCATGTGGTTCATTCTCGAGAGCCTGCCTGAAATGCCCATGGAAGCGCTCAGGATGGCTGGGGATGAATTGAGTGAAGGTCTGCAGCGGATGATGCCGGGGGCCAGGATTGAACGCCGGCTGATTGGGTTTGACTGAGCGCACGGGTGTTTTCTGTGCAGTCGCCTGAAACGCCGCCTTCGCGACGGTGCGACGATTCGACAAACCCGCTCCCACAGTGCCTGATGCCCGACACGGATCCTGTAGGAGCGAGCCTGCTCGCGAAGAACTTCAGGACGCCGCGTTCACTCAGAATATCCGCGTTATCGTTGACGTTCTTCGCGAGCAGGCTCGCTCCTACAGGACGCCGCGTTCATTCAAAATACCCGCGTTATCGTTGACGTTTTTCGTGAGCAAGCTCACTCCTACCGTTGCAATCGCGATCGGCCGCACATCTCCCTGTGCGGCGCAACGCCGTCGTGGGTCAGAATTTGGCGCGCAGGGTCAGGGATACCGCACGTGGATCACCGAAGATGTTGCCGTCCTGGAAGGTGTTGATGCGCTGGTAGTACTTCTTGTCACCCAGATTGGTACCGAGCAGATCGGCCGAGAGGTTCTCGTTGATCTGGTAGCCGACTCCCGCGTCATAGAGGGCGTAACCGCTCTGCCGCAGCTTGGTGCCGTCCATGTCGATGCCAGGTACGTCGAGCTTGTTGTAGGTTTCGCTCACCGCGCTCACGCCACCTTGCACGCTCCACTTCTCAAGCTCGCCAGGCAACTTGTAAAGAGTCCAGACGCGCAGCATGTTCTTCGGCAGGTAGGTCTGCAGCTGCTCGTTGGCGCTGTCGTAGCGCTTGTAGGTGTGGGTGAAGTTGGCGGTGAGGAACCAGTCCGGGGTCATCTGGCCGCTGACTTCCATCTCGAAGCCACGAGTACGGGCCTTGCCACCGGCTTCCACGGCGCGGGACGACGGGTCGTTCATGTCCGGGATGGCGCGGTTCTCTTCCTCGATCTGGAAGGCGGCCAACGAGGCGTTCACCGCACCGTCGAGGAACTCACCCTTGATGCCTACTTCGTGCTGTGTGCCTTCGATAGGCGCGATGATGTTGTTGTTGATGTCGAGGTTGCTGACCGGCTGCGGGTTGAACACCTCGGCGTAGTTGGCGTACAGCGAGTAGGTGTCGTTGAGGTCGTAAATCAGGCCGTAGAACGGGGTGAACTTCTGCGACTCGCTCTGGCTGCTCTTCTGCGACGGCGAGCCCGCTTCAGGCTGGTGCTGGCTGCGATGCATGTCGAGCCAGGTGACGCGACCGCCGAGCACCAGGGTCAACGGATCGGCCAGGCTCAGGCGCATGTTGCCGTAGACCGCTTTGGCGCGGCTGTTGGCAACGCTGGTGGGCAGGCGATCGTCATCCGGAAATTCCGGGTACGGGAAGTTCGACTGCGGGTCGTAGAGGTCGACGTCACCGAGGAAGTTGGAGAAGTAGCCGCCGTTGGAGGAAAACTCGGAACGGGAGTAGTTGGTCCCCACCAGCAACTTGTGCTCGCGACCGAACAGGCTGAACGGACCGTCGGCGTACAGGTCGACTTCGTCCTGCTTCTCGCGGTAGTCGAACATGATCGAGTTCATCGACACCAGGTTGTCCGCCGGGTCGATACCGCCACCGTTGCGCGCATAGGCCTGGGTCAGGTCGTAGTTGTTGTCGGCGTGACGCACCGACAGCTTGGTTTTCCAGTCGCCGCCCAACTGGTGCTCGAGCTCGGTGAACACCGAGGTGCTCCAGAAGTAATCGCGGTTCCAGTTGGCGCCGTAGAAGTTCTTGCGCGATACATCCGGCAGCGACATCGCCGGCTTGCCATCACTGCCGGTGTAGCGGAATGCCGGCAGCGAGCGCTGGGCGCCGTGGATGTCGGTGTTCTGGTTGCTGGCACCGATAGTCCAGACAGTGTCCGGGGTCAGGTCGATGTCGACGATACCGTAGGCCTGGTTGGTCTCACGCTTGCCGCTGCCGTCGTAGGGGAAGGCCGTTTTGTTTTCGCTGAGCACCAGGCGCCCACGAATGTTGCCGGTTTCGGTCAACGGGCCGGTGACATCGACCATGCCCCGGTACGCGTCCCAGGAGCCGGCGCTGATTTCCGCCGACACGGCCGCATCGGCCATCGGGCGCTTGCGCACCAGGTTGATGCTGCCGCCCGAGCCGCCGGCGCCCGTCAGGCTGCCGGATGGCCCCTTGAGCACTTCGACGCGGTCGTACATGGTCAGGTCCGGGGACAGGAAGATCCGGTTGTCCATGGTGGTCGGCGTACCGTCCAGCTGCAGCGAGGTGATTTCGAAGCCACGGGAGAAGAAGCTCAGGCGGCTGGCGTCGATGCGCTGCACGGTCACCCCACCGACTTTGCCCAGGGCATCTTCGAGGGTGTAGAGGTTCTGCTTCTGGATGCGTTCCTGGCCGATGACGTTGATGGTCTGCGGCACTTCCCTCAAGCTCAGCGGCACCTTGGTCCCTACCGACACCGTCGGCGCTTCGGTCTGCATGCCGACGATGGATTGCTCCGGCAGCGTGATCGACGCCGGCGGCGCCTGCTCCTCGGTGTTTTCTTCGGCCATGGCCATCGGCGTGAGCAGGATGCTGCTGCTCACCAGCGGGGCCAACAGCCAATTCCCCGCCTTGATTGGCTGACGATCCTGTTTGAGTGGGTACATACCACGAGCTCCTTTGCATGGCCTTGCGGACCATTTGTTTTTTTAAGTGTTGTGCAACAGAAATCGGCCCCGCTACGCGCTCACCGGACGCGCGATGAGCAGGTTGAGCTGGGTTTGGGCATGGTCTTGCAGCAGGGCAAGCTGCTCATCATTGATAGTGTCCACTCAGACTTCCCTGTAGAACCCCACCCGGTTTTGCGGATGCGATCTTAGGAGCGAATGATAACCACTGTCAATTACACTCGGCAGTCTCAGCCGTGGTTTTGTTTACCCGACTCCGAGTAACGTGGCTCTTGGCCCGTAGGAGGATTCGCCTGCCTCTATGACTTGTGCGAACCTGCCGGGCGTTTCACCTGAAAACGCCCCCTGCACTCAAGGAAGAATCAACATTGAAAACAGCTCTCGGCGCCCTGCTGCTCGGCCTGTCCGCCACTACACTCGCTGACGGCCAGCCCATCGGCTTTCGCAGCGCCACCCTGGCCGACCCGCAGCGGCCTGTGGAAATGGTGGTCTGGTACCCCGCGACCACCACTGCTACGGCACAGTTGATCGACGACAACCCGGTGTTCGTCAGCGGCTCAGCCGTGCGCGACGCGCCGCCGACCGCTGGCGAGCATCCGCTGGTGGTGCTGTCCCACGGCTATCGGGGCAACTGGAGCAACCAGATGTGGCTCGCCACGGCTCTTGCCGATCAGGGCTACATCGTCGCGGCAGTGAATCACCCCGGCAGCACCACCCACGACCGCAGCCCGCAAGCGGCGGCGCAGTTGTGGCAACGGCCGATTGACCTGCGTCGAGCGATCGAAGCGGTGCAGGCACAGCCCGAGCAATTTGGCGCGGTCGCGTCGCAGCGCATTGCCGTGGTCGGCCATTCCCTCGGAGGCTGGACGGCCCTGGAAATGGCTGGGGCACGTTTCGATCCCGAGCGTTTCGCCGCGGACTGCAAGGTCCATACGAAGCTGGCCAGTTGCAGGGTCTACCAACAGATGAATCCCGCCAGTACCGCGCAGGCAAAGGCTCAACTGGCCGCCCAGCGGCGCTACCCCGCGGTCACCGCCATCGTCTCGCTGGACCTCGGCCTGTCACGCGGCATGACCGACGCCAGCCTCGCGGCGCTGCCCGTGCCGACCCTGGTGATTGCCGCCGGCGCGCCCTCCGACGACCTGCCCGCGCAACTGGAATCCGCCGACCTGGCCAGACGTCTGCCAGCGGCCAGCACTCGGTATGTCGAGATCAGGGACGCCACGCACTTCAGCTTCATGTCGATCTGCAAACCGGGCGCCATTGACATGCTGGAAGAGGATGCGCCGGGGGATGGCGTCATTTGCCGCGATGGCGAGAACGCACGGCCGCGGGAGGTGATTCAGCAGCAGGTGGTGACGTTGGTGACGGAGTTTCTGGCCAAGGCTGCGCCGCTGAAGCCCTGACCTGATTGCAGACCCCGTCGTCCAGAAGCGGGCCGTTCAGTTCGCAGCATTGTTCAACCGCTGCAACTCAAGTTGCCGGGCGGCGCTGGCTTCAAGATTCAAGCGCTCCTGATCGAGATAGCGATAGATGCTTTGGAGGTTGGCAATTTTCTGTTTGATGTCTGCCATCTTCCTTTCAATCAACTTGGCGCCCTCAGCGCAATCGATCAGTTGGTTGCGCTGCGCTTCGAGAATTTCGCCGATTTCCCCCAGGGAAAACCCCATGCTTTGCGCGCGCTGGATAAAGTCCAGGCCCTGCAGGGTTTGCTCGGTGTAGAGGCGATAGTTGTTGGTTTGCCGCAGCGGTGAGATCAGGCCGATTTGTTCGTAGTAACGCAGCGTATGGCGGCTGGCACCACTGCGCGTCTCGAGTTCGCCGATTTTCATGAAAAACACCGCTTGACTGTAGAGTTGGGTCGATAGTTTACGCTGGATTCCTCACCTTCAACAGGAGCAGGAAAATGAGCGTGGAGTGCTTTGTCACCGGGGGGACCGGCTTTATCGGTCAACATTTGCTGGCGTGTTTGAGCGCAAAAGGTCACACCGTCCGGGTGCTGATGCGTCGCCCGGAGCGACTGGCTGCCCTGCGCGAGCAAGTCGATCAACTGGGCGGTAGCGGCACGCGGATTTTGGCCGTGGCCGGCGATCTGCAACAGCACAACCTGGGGTTGAGTCCGGCCGACCGCGAAGTGCTGAGACACGCCGCCGTGGTGTTCCACCTCGGCGCCCACTTTGCCTGGGGGCTAACGGTCGAGCAGTCGCGTGCGGTGAATGTTGAAGGGGCAAAACGCGTGGCCCTGTTGGCGGCTGAGCAACACAGCCGGATGGTGATGATCGGCGGCTACATGCTGAAAAACCACGAACACCTGCACCGCATCGGCATCGATCCAGATCATCCGCAGCGCACGGATTGGGCAGCTGTGTACCGGCGCGTCGGTGGGTACGAGGGCAGCAAACTGGAGGCGCATTTTGCGACCCTCGAGCTGATGGCCGCCAAGGGCGGCGAGATCACCGTGGTCCACCCTTCCACGGTCTGTGGTCATAGCCGTACCGGGCATATCCTCGAAGGTCAGCCGCTGGTGGAGCTGATTCGCAACCTGGTGCAGGGAAAGCTGACCGCAGTGCCCGGGACCGCCAACCACTGGCTGCCACTGGTGACTGTGGATCACCTGGTCGAGCTGGTGGCGGCGTGTGCGTTTGATCCGGCGATGGCCGGCCAGGAGTTGCTGGCGCTGGATGAGCAAACGCCCAACTTGCGCGAACTTCTGGCGCAGGTGGCGCATCCTCTTGGGGTCAAGTCTCCCAAGCATCACATTCCGTTGCGTGTGCTGAAGTGGCTCCTGAGCATTGCGCCCGTCGCGCGCTTCCTGAATACAAAACCCGAAGCCCTGGACTTCATCCAGACCACTCGTTTTGATACCGCGGCGCTCGAGCAATTTGCCAAGCGGCATGGCATCGCCAAGCCGGATATAGGTCGGTCGGTGCAGCACACGGCGAGGTTCGTCAATTCACACTACGTAGCCCGCTGACGACTGATTCACACGTCAACGCTGTAAATCCAGAACGGCACTCCACCGAAAACCCCATCAACAACAAGGAGCGTTATCCATGCAATGATTATGGAGTGTCACTTGTCCTGGTCGTAAGCCAGTATGGATAAAGCCAAGGCCATATCACTGATATTTATTTCAGGATGGGATGTCCGAATTTTGTCCATTGCTGCTTCGAGGTAAACACCCCTGATGTTGCCATCGCTTGCAATAAAGCTACTGGCATCATCTTGCGCCTCGGCAACCAGTTTTTTATCTCTCGATGTCAAATAGGTGGTTGCAGTACTTGTGCTCGAGATTAGAGTTTCAGCCCAAAAATCATTGATAGCCATCGCAGGATTGGAAAAAACCAACAGACAACAAACGGGTGAAATACATAAATGGCGCATAAAAAACCTGAATAGAGACCACCAACAGTGGCATTAGAACCGTTGCTTCATCGCTTCATTGACGTTCAGATTCCCCCGAGCATCAGAGGCAGCGCACGTCATCCAGCCGTAGCTCATGACTTTGTCGTCTGTTGTAAAAGCCACATAATAGGGTGACACTTTTCCATTTCCCCGCATCGTGTAGTCAAAGCATGTGCCCTGTCCATTTACAATCCGAGATGTGTTATCAGGCTGCGCCAGCTTGAGAATGTCCTGCCTGGTTGCACCCGCTTTGACAGTGGCCTGCGCCAGCGGTGCATCACTAAAAGCAAACATTGTCGAAACGGCAGACATCGACTCACAACCTGAAGTCATGGCAGCCAATACGCCACATAAAGTGAGACTTCTACTGATTTTACTCAACTCAAGATTTTCCTTTAATCCGCACAGCGGCATTGTTAGCACTCTTTAGCCGGGCGGCTCGTTGGGACTTACTATAATCGTCGCGCCCTTGCATAACACCGCCTGCCACATCAATCCAATCGCTTGTGGTACAGCCGGAAACAAGAAAGGGCAAGAACAATGAACCCATCAACATCAAACGTTTCACCCAACACTCCTGTCATCGCTGTTTAACATTAAAACCTCTACATTGCTTCCTCTGAAACCCTGCGCAGCGTCTCACGGGCTTGTTCCAGCCTTCTCTTATACCTTTGAACCAACCTGGGAGATCCGGATTCCATTGCAGCATCCAGTTGCGCCTCTCGGCGATGTACATCCTTCAGCGCGCGAGAAATCTGTTCTGTGTCTTGAGTCGACTCATCATCGCGGCAGTAGCGCTCAACCCGATACAACGCCGACTCCAATCCTCGCTGCTTATATACATCCCCAAAACGTCTAGCTTGGTCGATTTCGTAGTTGATGTCGTCTTTCTGCTGCTCACAAGACTTCAGACGCTCTGCGAAAGACAACTCACAACCCATGACAAACACACATAGGCTCAACAAAACAATTCTTAACACTGAACCCTCTATGTCTACGGACACCCTGCGTACAGGCAATCAAAATCATGTTCAATCTGAGCACGACTGTACCCTGTGACACGGCGAGGGGCTTTACTTCAACCTTACTTGATCTTACTTATCCGCAGCGACCGCGGCCGCACCTTACTTTTTCTTACCGTACGCCTGCACACCGCGTGCCCAGCGACCTCAACCATCGCTTTGAAAGGGACGATCGCCTTTTCAAACGGCGCGACGTTCACTAACGCGGGACATGACATACACCCACAATCAAATTGTTCACATTGAAGTAGTATTCAAAATCCGAGAAGAAATTAAACGTCATGACTCCCCCTTGAAACCCACGCGCCATAAAAGGAATATTTCCCTGCGCCGTGTCGCCATCGAACGTTGAAATGGAGCGTGTCTTGAACAGATAACGCGAGGTATCCAAATGCGTCATCGACAACTCGAACCGTCTGTCGTACAAATATTTTACACCGCGTGGGCTCGTGACCTGATAGTAGGCATAGATGGCGCCTTCCCTGGGATCAATTGTCATATCTCCGACGCCGCGCCAAAGTCCCTCTCCCTCCTCCACGTGGACGAAATCAATCGATGCGCTGCAGGGGGCTCGCGGTATATCTCTATAGACTGATATGCCGTAACGGCCTATCAAGCCAGCAAAAATAAAAATGGAGAAAAGTGAAGTCAGGCCAATCACTTTTTTCCAACGCGCAGATAATTTACGCACAACGCCTCCCCGTGACTTTCTGGCTTCACACAGCTCATCAGTAATTGGCTTAGAGGCTTGCGCACATAATAGTTGGTATTTTTCAGAACCACAGACGGCTCAAATCCAGCCATCGCCTTCAGCACATCATCCTTTGACATGTTCTCACTCTGCTCAGCATATAGCGTTGCACCATCACCTTCCCATACACGTTTCCAGGCTTCCAGGTCCGGTGGCTTGTGAAACATTAGATAGGCATAAATAACGGGTAGCAAAACACCAAGCAAAGCGAGGCAAGGCAATAACAAGTGGCCATTTCTTCGTATCAAGCCGTCACGCGCCGCAAGTGGGGCAGTGACCAAGACCTTGCTTTCCTCAGCAAGAGACACCTCGCCAGGTGCATTTATATTTAAGTCGCTCTGATCGCTGTTAACGCCAACGAGACTTTCACTGCCCCCTGCCAACTCTTCAAACCTGTTCTGTTCAAGTTCAAGGTGTGTTGACACCTCAGTTTCAACTGCGTCTCCTGCGGAAATCATTGTCATTTCGCAAAGTAGTATCAAACCTCTTTTAGGCAAGGTTTTCAAACTTTCACGAGGCAAGCCAACTTCAACCAGCTTCGATCGAAGCGCATGCACGGTTTTATAATAACTGCTATCTGAAACAACCAGGCCTCGCTCTCCCCAAACCCGAGAGATTAGCGCCTCTTTGTCAGTGACGCCTTCTATCAGGGCGAGCAACATATTGCCTTCGTTGCTACCTAACGTGGTTGAAAGCTGAGCACAGCTCAGCGTCATCCGTTCGGCGTCGTAGCAAACCTCCATCAATGCCCCTCCTTTATCCTGACTTGCGCCAGCACGAAACTACCCTCAAGGCCAGATCGCCTGCACTTGAGGATAGTTCCATTTCGCCATGCATCATATCATGTAGCCCTATAGACGGAGTGTTTGATTCCAGCAACCGACGACGATCAAGTAACGCCGGCTCGCCTGAATCCTCAAGGACTTGCTGATCAAGAGGCGGCTATATATTCAGTTGGTCAGAGGCGGCTCATACACCTGATTCGAACTGGTTAACGATGACTTACATGGAAAATACGCTCCACGTAATTTAAATCTCGCTGACTGCACAATTAACCACTGCGACATCTTAAAGGGACTATTCTTGGCCTGCTGCCGGTTAATCCGCTCGTGAGGCGTCATCACCCGTCTGGGGTCTATTTGGCGTCAGCTTCAAAGAGGAGTCCGCCATGACCGTCGTCGATCGCCTCAGGTATTTGCGCGTTGTTCTGGTCTTGGCAGGCCTGGCGTGCCTAGCGCTCTACCCGCTCATGTTGCTTTGGCCGTCCGGCTGGGCATGGCACGACGGCCACTCGGACTACCCGCTGATGATCGTTGGCCTCTACGCCACCCTTGGCGTTTTCCTGATCCTGGCCGCACGTGATCCCTTGGCCAATCTGAGCCTGATCTGGTTCACCGTGTGGTCCAGCGCTGTACACGGAGCAATCATGGCCGTCCAGGCGGTCACCCAGCCGGCGCAGATGGGGCACCTGGCAGGTGACGTGCCAGCGCTGTTCATCGTGGCGGGTGCCTTGGCCGTCTTGACGCCGCGCTCGACATTGGCAGACAGAGCCGGGAGTCACAACGGGGCGTGAGCGCTGGCTTGAGTGTCAAACACGTCCAGCATATGCGTCGCCTGACACCCTGCAATCGCCAGCAACGGAACGCCGCCCGGACTGCTCCCACAATTTTGATCGGAGTCGAACACAAAGTCTGTGTTCGACTCCGATTCCCTGTGGGACCAGCCCGGGCGGCGTTCCGCTGCTCGGGATGAGGCCGGCACATCCAGCATATGCATTGCCTGACACGCCGCTTTCGCTGGCAAGCCAGCTCCTACGGGTTTTAAGGTCGATCACAAGATCGGCGGTCACCGTGCCCTCTGTGGGACCGAGCCTGTTCGGGATGAGGTCGGCATGTCCAGCATCTCCATCGTCTGACACTCAGCCATCGCGACGGTGCGACGACTCGACAGGCTCGCTCCTACAGTGGCATTTGCAGCAAAGTATCAATCTTTGCGCTTGCTGAAACGTTTAACCCAGTCTATAAAAAGCGCCATAACTCCAAAAAAGGCTGCTGCCATGTCCCCGCTCAAACTCGTTGTTGCCCTCAGCGCCCTGTCCGCTGCCTCCCACGCCATGGCCTGGGATTACGTGTTGCTCGACACCGACAAAGCCCCACAGAACTGGCAGATCACCAGCCAGCAACTCGGCATCAAAACCGACAAACCTTTCAGTGTGACCCTGCGCACCTTGCACGGTGGTCGGCAGGAGGGCGTGAGCATTGTCGATATCGATAACGGCACGATGAAACTCTCGGTGGTGCCGACGCGCGGCATGAATGTGTTACAGGCTTCGGTCGGCGAGGTGCGCATGGGCTGGGATTCGCCGGTCAAGGAAGTGGTCAATCCGGCCTTTATCGAACTCAATGGTCGCGGTGGCCTGGGCTGGCTGGAAGGCTTCAACGAACTGGTCACCCGCTGCGGCTACGAATGGGTCGGCCACCCGGGTATCGACAACGGCGAACTGCTGACCCTGCACGGCCGGGCCGCCAACATTCCGGCGAACAAAGTCACCCTGCACATTGATGAGAAGCCACCGTACGCCATCACCCTGCGCGGCGAACTGAAAGAGCAGGCGTTCAAGAAGGTCGACTTCTCCGTCGCCACCGAACTGGTCACCGAACCCGGCAGCGTGACGTTCGCCCTCAACGACACGCTGACCAACAACGGCGACTATCCGAAGGAATACCAGGCGCTGTATCACAGCAACTTCAGCACCCCGTTCCTCGAGCAAGGCGCTCGGTTCGCCGCGCCGGTGAAGCAGGTGTCGCCGTTCAACGACAAGGCCAAGGGCGATCTGCCCGAGTGGCAAACCTACCGCGCACCGACCAGGGACTACGACGAAACGGTCTATAACGTGGTGCCCTATGCCGATGCCAAGGGCGATACCTTGACCGTATTGCACAACAAGGCCGGCAGCCTGGGCGTTTCGGTCGGTTTCAATACGCAGACCCTGCCGGTGTTCTCCCTGTGGAAGAACACCGATACCGAAGGCCAGGGCTACGTCACGGGGCTGGAGCCGGGAACCAGTTTTTCCTACAACCGCCGGTATCAGCGGCCACTGAACCTGGTTCCGACCATCGGGCCGAAGGAACACAAGCAGTTCCGCATCAACTACAGCCTGCTGGCGGATAAGCCCGCGGTGGACAAGGCCTTGAAGCGGGTGAACGAGATTCAGGCCGGGCGCGAGACCGAGGTGCGGCAGACGCCCCTGGTTGATTTGACCAAGGGCTGACACCGGCTGCAGTCACGGGGCCCACTATTCGCGCCTGAGCCCCTCGACTTGCTCAAGGTCTGCCAGCGTAGGCGCGACCTTGAGCAACCACCCTCACCGGCTTGTCGCCCTTACATCTGTTTGCCGTGCCGCGCAGAGATCGCCACAGTGCTCGGCGAATCCGCCAGTGAAACGAACTTGCGTGTCGCGCCATCCAGCGCATCGATGCTGCCCGTCTCGATGTCGTAGACCCAGCCATGCAGATTCATCCGTCCCTGTTCCAGCGCCAGCGCCACCGATGGATGGGTACGCAGGTTTGCCAGCTGCGCGATCACGTTTTCGCGCACCAGGCCGTCGAGCTTGGCCCGAGGCGAGTCGAATTCATGGGCCGCGTTGATCGCTTTCGCAGCGTCCGAGTGGCGCAGCCAGTTGGCGACCGCCGGCATATGATCCAGGCAGGTGCAGCGCGAAATCGCACCCATGGCGCCGCAGTCCGAATGACCGCAGATCACGATGTCTTCCACGCCGAGCACGGCAACGGCATATTCGACGGTGGCCGAGACGCCGCCAGGCTCAGGACCATAGGACGGCACGATGTTACCGGCGTTGCGAATCACGAACAGTTCGCCCGGTTCGCGCTGCGTCAGCAGTTCCGGCACCACGCGGCTGTCCGAGCAGGTGACGAACAGCGCCTTGGGATTTTGTGTGGTCGCGAGGTGCTTGAAAAGCTCGACGCGTTGCGGAAAAACCTCGCGCTGAAAGCGCAGAAAACCGTCAATGATGTCACGCATGGCGTTCTCCAAACCCAAATACCGGATGGTGACACGAGCACTCGATAGGCCCTCGCGCCGCAATGGCCGCCATTATTACAGAGGTCGCGTGCCTTGACAGTATTCGATCGACGATGGACATCGAAGCGAAAAGGTGCGTGGTCCGACTGCGGGCAGGTTTCGGCGTACACCTTCAACCCCTGGCTCTGCGCCCAGCGAAGACGGTGCGTTTCAACATGCCCTGGACCACCGCGGCCAGGGCATCGAATACCGGTTCAGTCAGCTATCACCTCGTCCAGCGCATGCTCGAGGGTGCTGACCGTGCGCTCGATGTTGTGCAGCTTTTCGAGTCCGAACAGACCGATGCGGAACGTCTGGAAATCGGCCGGCTCATCGCATTGCAAGGGTACGCCGGCAGCGATCTGCAGGCCGTGGGTGGCAAATTTCCTGCCGTTCTTGATGTCGGCATCATCGGTGTAGCTCACCACTACGCCAGGTGCCTGAAAGCCTGCGGCGGCGACGCTTTTGAAGCCTTTGCCGGTCAACATGGCGCGCACCCGATCGCCCAGGGCCTGTTGTTCATCGCGGACCTTGTCGAAACCGTAGGCTTGCGTCTCTTTCATCACTTCGTTGAACCGCGCAAGCGAATCGCTGGGCATGGTTGCATGGTAAGCATGGCCGCCCTGCTCGTAGGCCTGCATGATCTGCAGCCACTTTTTCAAGTCGCAGGCGAAACTGCTGCTCTGCGTCTGCTCGATACGTTCGAGGGCCAACGCGCTGAACATCACCAGGGCGCAGCAAGGGGAGGCACTCCAGCCTTTCTGCGGCGCGCTGATCAGCAGGTCGACTGCGCATTTGTGCATATCGACCCACAGCGTGCCCGAGGCGATGCAGTCCAGCACGAACAGGCCACCCACCGCATGCACGGCGTCGCCGACGGCCCGCAGGTACTCGTCGGGCAGGATAATCCCCGATGAGGTTTCAACGTGGGGGGCGAATACAATCTGCGGCTTATGCAGCGCAATGGCTGCCAGCACTTCGTCCAGAGGGGCTGGGGCGTAGGCCGCCTGGCGCCCCGAGTCGACCGGTCGGGCCTTGAGCACCGTGGTGGCCGCCGGGATGTTGCCCATCTCGAGGATCTGGCTCCAGCGGTAACTGAACCAGCCGTTGCGTATCACAAGGCATTGCTGGTCGGTGGCAAACTGGCGCGCCACCGCTTCCATGCCGAATGTGCCGCTGCCTGGGACCACCGCGACCGCCTCGGCGTTGTAGACCTGTTTCAGGGTGCCGGAAATGTTCTTCATCACGCCTTGAAACGACTGCGACATGTGGTTGAGCGAGCGGTCGGTGTAGACCACTGAGTACTCAACCAGCCCCTCGGGGTCGATGCTGGGATAGAGCGTTGACATGGGTAACTCCTTTGCCAGGGATCCGGATGATTGCTACGCAATCATGCACGTTCAAGCCAGGCACGGGCGATTTCTTCTCGCGAGGCAAACCAGACCCCGCCGTGTTGCTGGGCATACTCGATGAATGGCTTGATCGCCCTGACCCGTCCAGGACGGCCGACCATGCGCGGATGCAAGTCGATGGACATCATGCGGGGCCAGTGCGACATGAACACCACGCCGTCACAAAACGGTCACCCCTGACCGCTACCCTCCCCGCTCTCGCGCACTTCACTCCAATAAAAAAGCCTCACTACAAGGTGCCAGCCCAGGTGTCCTCAACTTCGTCCCGCCAGCAAATCATTCTCCGATCCAATGACATGCGCAGCGATGACTTCGGCGCGCTGTTCGTCAAGATGTTCGGCAATCGTTATGCCGACGTCCCGCCCCTGCCCTCGAATATCATCATCGGCGGCGTCTACGGCCGGCATGAAGGTGTCAGTTTTCGCCGCATGCAATACCGAGGCGACTTCTCGGTGGTCTTTCCCGATCCCCAGGACGAAATCACGTTCGTCATTCCTACCGCCGGCACCCTCATCTTCAATCACCCCTGCGAATCGGTGGGTGTGTCACAGGTCGGAATGGCAATCGACAAGGTCGACATTCGTTCCATGCGCTTTATCGACAATCATGCGCAGCACGGCATTTCGATCAAGCGTGGGTTGCTCACTGAACGGCTGTCAGCGCTCTTGGGGAAGCCCATTGTCGAACGGCTGGTCTTCGAGCCCGTGGTTGATTTGCAGAACCCGATATTCCAGGGCATCAAGGCATTGATTGATCTGGCCACCGGCGCCGAGTTCGATGCATTGCTCAACAGCGCAACCCTGATGCCATCGCGGCTGCGCGAGATGCTGCTGGACGCGGTGCTGGAAGCCTGGCCGCATAATTTCACCCAGGCCCTGCGACAGCCTGCTCCGTTGATCGCACCACGGCATGTGAAGCTGGCGGTCGAGCACATTCAGGCGCACCCCGAGCACCTGCTCAGCGGCACGGATCTGGCCCGATTGAGCAACGTCAGCCAGCGAGCGCTGCAGGACGGATTCCGACGATTCGTGGGGAGCTCGATCGTGGCGTACCAGCGACAGGTGCGTTTGCAGCGTGCGTATGAAGCGCTCGGCCAACGCGATTCGCCGTCCGTGACTGACGTGGCGTTGCAATTGGGCTTCAGTAATGTCGGCAGGTTCTGCCAGTACTTCCAGAGCGCCTATGGCATCAGCCCGGCGCAACGGAAATCAGCACGGCGCACGCGAGCGGGGCATTGAGGTTCGGGCCGTCAAACCCTGGCGGCCCGAACCCAAGGTGTTTCCTCAGAACAGATAGCTGGCCTTGAGCCCGCCACTGTAGCCGTGGCTGTTCCCGCCAGCGCTCGCACCCACTTCAGCACCCAGGCTCAACGGGCCGAGATTGGCCGTGAGGTTGAATCCTGTGGTGAACTGGTCGCGATTATCGAAGGCGGCGCGCTGTTCGATATCCAGCCCCAGCAGGTGCCCTTGACTGTCGACCTGATGATCGCCGAGCACATGTTCATAACCCACCTGCACACCCGGTACCAGTTGCCAGGCGCCCATGCCGATCGGGGCGAAGGCAGCGTTGAGGTTGGCCACGGCACTGCGACGGGTTTCGTGAATGCTGTCGACGTCCAGGGCCAGCTCGCTGCCCTTCTCCTGGAAACCTGACAGGTTCAGCTTACTGACGCGTATGCCGAGGCTCGGTTCAAGCGTCACGCCGCTGACCGGCACTCGGTAGCCCAGGGCCAGGGTCGCGCCGGTGAGATTGCCATGGCTTTCGCCCTTGGCGGTGCCGAGGCCGCCGCCGAGGTCGCGCTGGCTGCCGTAGTCGACGTAAGCGGCGCTGGCGTCGGCGTCGACAAACAGCCCGCGTTCCAGGCCGTCTATCGCGAAGCGTGCACCCATGCTGAAAAAGCTCAAGTCGGTGTCCGCCTCGCCACCGGCACCGCCGACGCTGCCCTTGCTGTAGCCCACGCCAGCATGGGCGCTGAGTTGTTCGGAGAAACGCTGGGTCAGGCCGACCATCAGGCCTTGGCTGTGCTCGTTGCTGCTCATGGCCTGGGACGAACCGTCAGTGCCCAGGTAGCCCGCCAACGCGGTGGACCACAAGCGGTACTGACCGACCTTGAGGTCCGTGCCACTGGTAAACGGTGCCGCCGCCTGATCAATCATCGCGCCCTGACGTAGCAGGTAACTGGCCGCGTCGGCGTGCACCTGACCGCCGACCGTGGACTGGACGCCCGCCAGATCGCCTGCATCGATGGCCGACTGCAGGTAGTAGTTGTAGCCGCTGTAAGCGCCCGAAAGACTGGTGCTCTGCAGCTGTTGCAGCAGCTGCGCGCCGGCGGCGGCGTTGCCCAGCAGGCCCGCCTGGCCGGGCAGGCTGTTGTAGTAGACCATTTTGCCGCGCAGCACATAGAGGGTCTCCTGGGACAGCCCCAGGCCTTGCTTGAGGTAGTTGTCCATGCTGCCGTACTGCGCGGTGACCTCGTCGAGGCCGGCTTGCAAGTAGCTGGCCTCGACGCCGAGCAGCGGCGCATAAATGGCCGCCATCGCCGGCGGCAGGCTACCCAGGGTCGCCGCCACACGCGCGGCGGTGTAGTCGTTGGTGGCCAGGTAATTACTCATGATCGTGGCATTGTCGACCCCGGCAATGCTCTGCAATACGGCGGCGGTCCAACCCGTTCGGTCCTTGCCAGCCGTGCAGTGAAACAGCGCGGCACCCTCGACACTGGCCAGTTCATTGAACAATTTGGTGAATTGGCTGCGCATGCCGGCGTCACTGACAAACGCCCGGTTGGTCTGCTCCATCATCGCGATGGCATCGGCTGCACTCTTGAACGAGACCGTGGTGATGTTCGAACCGGACGTGGTGCTGCCGATGATGTCAATGTTTTCGTAGCTCGCCCCGGTGAGCATCGTGTCGGGTGTGGCGGCAATCTCACTGGGTGTGCGCAGGTCATAGATGGCCTTGATGCCCAGGGAATTGAGGGTGACCAGATCCGCGGCAGACGGGGTCAGCGCGTTGGAACGATAGAACACCCCGCTCCGCATCGTGCCATCCCCGGCCGTGGAATAGGCGCTGGTAGTCCCGGCAAGATCACGGAAATTATCAATGCTGCGCAGGTGGGGAGTATCGAGGACGTCAGTCTCGGCGGCGTGGGCAGTGGCGATGGACATTGTCAAAACGGACAGCGAACACAAAAGACGTGGAAACACGGTACAGCCTCATTGATCAAACGATGGGCTGGTTACTATCTGTAATGGAGTAATACCGAATATGACAGAACGCGCACAGAGAAAAATCAGTGCGCGATGGGTCCGTCGAGTTCGTTTTTTGTCCGTGATCCGGAAAATGTGGGAGGCTCGCTATCGCTTGAGCCTCCCGTGAAGCGACCGACCGACGGCTTCAGCGATCCAGCCTGGTGATTTTTGAACCCTGCAAGCCCAGCCCAGCCATCAAGCCCTTCTGATCAAAAATAAACGCATAGACATCGGACTGTGCCGTTGCAGTGGTCAGCGACTTGGCCACGCCTGAATCCACCACCACAATGCTTGGGCCCACGCCGACCTCGAATCCTCTGACATCTTTCAGGTCGTTCATCGCTGAATAAGTCATGAAGAACATCACGTACGCAAACTTCTGCGCACCCGCCTGAAGACCGTATGAAGCGGCAGTCGTTGCGTAGTATCCGGTCACTTTGCCGTTCTCGATCAATTCGCCTTCGCCATGCTGTCCACCGACGATCAGACCCGCTTTCAGTACATCAGGAAAAACCAGGATCCCCTTGGCTTTCTTCGCCAGCGCACGCGCTTGCGGCGTACTGGCATACAAACTCTTCAACGCCGCTTTCGCCTCCTGATCCATCTCAGCGTTCGCCCCCCTCACAACGTTCGCACCCGAGGCGGAAGTTGTTTGATTCGTTTGGCACCCGGCAGTGATTGCGAAGATGGAAATCAAAGCCATTGTTTGAAGGTGTTTGATCATAGGGAATACTCTTATTCCAACTTGGCGATTGCGCAACCTGTGTGGCGACAGGTCAGACCTTTAATACGATGTACGCCGAACAATTGGACTTTAGCCCTGCGCGGCGGTTGGTCAAATACAAGGCGATGAAGCGTCGCAGATCATCGATGCATTGCATGCAAAGACGTATCCTTTGCCGCAGAGTAAACTTCGCTCCAGGCCTACCGGAGCCATTCATTTTTATTTGGGAATTACTGTGTCCAAACCGATTGAGGATAATGCATCCCTCGAGTCCTTTTCACTCGAAAGCCCCTCCCCGCTTTATGCACGGGTCAAGCAAATCATCATGCAGAAGATTCGCTCCGGTGCGTGGCTACCGAACTCCAAACTACCATCCGAAAGCGAACTGCTGAATTTGCTCGGTGTGAGTCGCATGACCATCAACCGGGCGCTGCGAGAGCTGACGATTGAGGGTTCGCTGGTGCGCATGCAGGGTGTCGGCACGTTTGTCGCCGAACCCAAAGGCCATGCTGCACTCTTCGAGATCCATAACATCGCCGAAGAAATTGCCGCCCGCGGTCATGAACATCGCTGTGAAGTAGTCGTGCTGGAAGAGATGCCTGAGCGGGCGCGAGCGTCAATGCCCTTTCCTCTGGAGGGGGTCAAGCGGTTGTTCCATTCGGTTGTCGTGCATCTCGAAAATAACGTGCCGGTGCAGATCGAAGAGCGCTTCGTCAATGCCGAGGTCGCACCCGCTTATCTGCAGCAGGACTTTACCAAGGTCACGCCTTACGCCTACTTGATTCAATTGGCCCCGCTGACCGAAGGCGAACACGTGGTCGAGTCGATTCACGCCAAGTCTGCCGAGTGCAAGCTGCTGCAAATCAAACGCTATGAACCCTGCCTGCTGATCCGCCGTCGGACATGGGCGGCAATGGGTCAAGTGGGTTGCGCACGCCTGGTTTACCCGGGTTCGCGCTATCGCCTCGAAGGCAAGTTCGGCAACTGAACCACCGTTCGAGCGGCCCCCGCCTGCCGCTCGATAGCCATTCCCCCTGATCATCCCGCTGAAGCTGTTACCTGCGCAGAGCCGATTGGCAGAAAGGTGACACTCCTCATTCGTCGCGTAGAAAAACGTTACACATTTCGCGAGCCGCGTAACCCTAAAACGAAAAGTTGCAACAACTTTTTCGCACCTCTCGTTCTCTTCGTAATTTTATAAGAATTATTAACTAATTGATTTAATTAGTTTTTATCTATTAAGCGACGTTCCGTTTGGTGCTCGCCCAGGCTATCTGGCCCCTCACTTGCATTCACTTGTACATACAGGTTGGTATAAGCGACTACAGACATCATCGGCGCGACGACCAACCCACATGCCACTGAATGAGGAGATATCCATGACCACCCAGACCACTCGCCTGCGCGATGTCGAAATCCGCGCTGCTCGCGGCAACCAGCTGACCGCCAAGAGCTGGCTGACCGAAGCACCGCTGCGCATGCTGATGAACAACCTCGACCCACAGGTTGCCGAAAACCCGAAAGAACTGGTGGTGTACGGCGGTATCGGTCGCGCAGCGCGTAACTGGGAGTGCTACGACAAGATCGTCGAAAGCCTGACCAACCTGAACGACGACGAGACCCTGCTGGTGCAATCCGGCAAGCCGGTCGGCGTATTCAAGACCCACAGCAACGCCCCGCGCGTGCTGATCGCCAACTCCAACCTGGTGCCACACTGGGCGAACTGGGAACACTTCAACGAACTGGATGCCAAGGGCCTGGCCATGTACGGCCAGATGACCGCCGGCAGCTGGATCTACATCGGCAGCCAGGGCATCGTCCAGGGCACCTACGAAACCTTCGTCGAAGCCGGTCGCCAGCACTACAACGACAACCTGACCGGCAAGTGGGTCCTGACCGCCGGCCTCGGTGGCATGGGCGGCGCCCAGCCACTGGCCGCGACCCTGGCCGGCGCCTGCTCGCTGAACATCGAATGCCAACAGGTGAGCATCGACTTCCGCCTGAGCAGCCGTTACGTCGATGAGCAGGCCAAAGACCTCGACGACGCCCTGGCGCGCATCGACAAGTACACCAAGGAAGGCAAGGCGATCTCCATCGCACTGCTGGGCAACGCCGCGGAAATCCTCCCGGAACTGGTACGTCGCGGCGTGCGCCCGGACATGGTCACCGACCAGACCAGCGCCCACGACCCGCTCAACGGCTACCTGCCAGCCGGCTGGACCTGGGAAGAGTACCGCGCTCGCGCCAAGACCGAGCCGGCTGCTGTGGTCAAGGCCGCCAAGCAATCGATGGCCGTTCACGTCAAAGCCATGCTCGAGTTCCAGAAACAGGGCGTGCCGACCTTCGACTACGGCAACAACATTCGTCAGATGGCCCAGGAAGAAGGCGTGGAAAACGCATTCGACTTCCCAGGCTTCGTACCTGCCTACATCCGTCCACTGTTCTGCCGTGGTATCGGCCCGTTCCGTTGGGCTGCGCTGTCGGGTGATCCGCAAGACATCTACAAGACCGACGCCAAGGTCAAGGAACTGATCCCGGACGACGCCCACCTGCACAACTGGCTGGATATGGCGCGCGAGCGCATCAGCTTCCAGGGTCTGCCAGCACGTATCTGCTGGGTTGGGCTGGGCCTGCGCGCCAAGCTCGGCCTGGCGTTCAACGAAATGGTGCGCAGTGGCGAGCTGTCGGCACCGATCGTCATCGGTCGCGACCACCTGGACTCCGGTTCGGTATCGAGCCCGAACCGCGAAACCGAATCGATGCAGGACGGTTCCGACGCCGTGTCCGACTGGCCACTGCTCAACGCCCTGCTCAACACCGCAAGCGGCGCGACCTGGGTCTCGCTGCACCACGGCGGTGGCGTCGGCATGGGCTTCAGCCAGCACTCGGGCATGGTGATCGTCTGCGACGGTACCGACGAAGCGGCTGAGCGTATCGCTCGCGTCCTGCACAACGACCCGGCCACTGGCGTCATGCGTCACGCCGATGCCGGTTACCAGATCGCGATCGACTGCGCCAAGGAACAAGGCCTGAACCTGCCGATGATCACCGGCAAATAAAAGCAAAACCCTGTAGGAGCGCCGCCCGGGCTGCTCCTACAGAAAAACAGCCGTCCTTCATCGAGGAACCTGCCATGAGCAGCATCCCGTTTACCCAACAACTTCAAGGCGTTCGCGTGCTTGACCTGAGCCGCGTGCTGGCAGGCCCGCATTGCACGGCAATGCTCGCCGACCTGGGCGCTGACGTCATCAAATTCGAAGTCCCAGGGCACGGCGACGACAGCCGTCACCTGGGCCCGTTCAAGGATGGCGAGAGTGTCTATTTCGGTCTGATCAATCGCGGCAAGCGCAGTGTCGAAATGGACTTCAAGTCCACGGCTGATCTTGAGCGACTCTATGAGTTGGTGCGTGACGCCGACGTCGTCGTGGAAAACTTTCGTCCCGGCGTGACACGTCGCCTGGGCATCGACTTCGACACCCTCAAGCAATACAACGACAAACTGATCTACGCGAGCATCTCCGGTTTCGGCCAGCATGGCCCGCTGTCGGCCAACCCGGCCTATGACATCGTCGCCCAGGCCATGTCGGGGCTGATGAGCGTCACCGGTTTTGCCCAGACCGGCCCGACCCGCAGCGGCGAAGCCATCGGTGACCTATGCGCCGGCGTTTATGCGGCTTGGGCCATCAGTAGCGCGCTGTTCGCTCGCGAACGGCATGCACCGGGTGCCCAGTACATCGACGTCGCCATGTTCGACGTGTTGTTCAGCCTGCAAATGACCGGCCTGTCCAATCTCCTCGCCAACGGCGTTGCACCCGGACTGGTAGGCAACCGCCATCCGGTTTCGACACCGTTTGACACTTACCGCGCCGCCGACGGCCAGGTGGTCATCGCCGTTGCGAGCAACAAGCTCTTCCAACGGTTGTGCGATTGCCTGGGCAAGCCGGAACTTGGCAGCGACCCACGCTTTGCCGATGACCCGCAACGCACACTCAACGAGCCGGCGCTACGTGCCGACATCGAAGCCTGGACGCAGCAAAGAAGCGTTGAACAGGTCTGCGACATCCTGCTCGAGGCGGGCGTGCCGTCCTCCCCGGTATGGAACCTCGCCCAGGCGGCCAGCAGTGAGCAGGCCCAGGTGCGCCAGTTGCTGATTCACCCCGAGGGCAGCGCGCAACCCCTGGTACCACAACCAGTTTTCTTCAATGGCCACAAACCCCACGCCGTCACCCGCGCCCCGCGCCTGGGTGCCGACAACCATGCCTTCAGCCTGAACAAACAGGAGCTTTCCCATGAACTTTGAATTGGATCAGGTCGAACTGGCCGTTGTCGAAAGCGCCGAAAAACTCGCTCGCGAGGTCATTCAGCCGCGCGCCCAGCATTACGATGAAACCGAGACATTCTGCGCCGAAAGCCTGCAGGCACTGGCCGAGCTTGGCGGCATGGGTATCAATTTGCCCGAAGAGTACGGCGGACTGGGCATTGGCAGCCTGGCCATGAGCCGCGTCGTTGAAGCCGTGGCTGGCGCCTGCGCCTCCACGGCATCGGCGCTGACTGCACATTTCCTGGCCACTGATTCGATCCTGATCGGCGGCACTGAAGCGCAGAAACAGGAGTGGCTACCGCGCGCAGCCAGCGGTGAGTTACTCGGTGCCTTTGCCCTGACGGAACCGGCAGCCGGCTCCAACCCGGCCGACATGCGCTGCCGTGCGCAGCGAGAAGATGGCGGTTGGCGGGTGCGCGGCAGCAAGCACTACATCACCAACGCCCGTGAAGCCGGCTTCATTGTGCTCTATGCCAAGACCGACGCCGAAGCCGGCCACAAGGGCATCAGCGCCTTCATGATTCCCCAGGGCACTGCCGGGATCAGCTTCTCCAGCCCGGAAAAAACTATGGGCCTGCGTGGCAGCACCATCTATGAACTGTCCCTCGACTGCTGGTTGCCTGAAACGGCATTGCTGGGCAGCGAAGGCGCCGGCTTCAACACAGCCATGGCGGTGCTGGATCGGGGCCGCGTTGAAGTGGCGGCGATGTCCCTCGGGATCGCCAATGCGGCCCTGCAAGCGAGCCTGAACTGGGTTCGCGAGCGGCAGATCGGTCCCAAGCCGCTGGCCGCCTACCAAGGCACCCAGTGGCGTCTGGCCGATATGTACGCACAGTTGGAAGGTGCCCGCATGCTGACCTGGAAAGCCGCCGCCCGCCGCGACAGCGGTGAACGATTCAGTCTGGACTCGGCCACCGCCAAACTGGTCTCCGCCGAATGCGCCGGTTTTATCACCGATGCAGCGCTCCAACTGCATGGCGGTTATGGCTACATCCGCGATCTGCCACTGGAGCGTTACGTACGCGACGCACGGATCCTGCGCATTTTCGAAGGTACGTCCGAAGTGCAGAAAATCATCATTTCCCGAAGCTTGCTCGACGCCCAGCGCTGATCGAGTAAAAACCCGGGCCTGCTGCACAGGCCCACCCCTGAGTCACTCCCCCACGAGAAGGCTGTCGTACGGTACGACGCCCGAGAGGAACTGCCATGTCCGCCACCAAAGAAAGTGCGCAGCGCAAGACGTATATAGAACGGCGATCCATCGATTACATCCCTGAGTCCGAGCGCCATGGCCGGCTGCTCAGTCAATTCACCTTGTGGTTCGGCGCCAACCTGCAAGTCACTGCGATCGTCACCGGCGCGCTGGCTGTGGTATTGGGCGGCGATGTGTTCTGGTCACTGATTGGCTTGTTGATAGGGCAACTGCTGGGCGGCGCGATCATGGCGCTGCATGCTGCCCAGGGCCCCCAGTTGGGGCTGCCGCAAATGATCTCCAGTCGCGTGCAGTTCGGGGTCTACGGCGCGGTAATTCCGATTGTCCTGGTGTGCCTGATGTACGTGGGATTTTCTGCCAGTGGCTCGTTACTTGCGGGCCAGGCCATCAGTCAACTGATCAACATCAGCGACGCCGCGGGCATCCTGATTTTCGCGGCGATGATCGTGGTACTCACCGTGCTGGGCTACCGGACTATCCATGCGATCGGTCGCCTCTCGAGCCTGATTGGCGTGGTGTCTTTCTTCTATTTGTTCTACCGCTTGCTGTCCGTGCATGACATCAGCGAGCTGCTGGGAAACCGGCACTTTTCAATCGCCAGTTTTCTCCTGGCCATATCACTCTCGGCTTCCTGGCAGATCGCCTTCGGCCCTTATGTCGCTGACTATTCACGCTACCTGCCGAGAAAGACTTCAGCCTGGAAAACCTTTTTGGCGGTAGGCCTGGGCTCAGTGATCGGCACGCAAATCTCCATGGTATTCGGGGTATTCGTCGCGGCCCTGGCAGGCGATCAGTTTGCCGGCCACGAGGTATCCTACATCGTCGGCATGGGGGCCAGCGGCGTCGTCGCGTCACTGCTGTTTTTCAGTATCGTGTTCGGCAAGGTGACCATCACCACACTCAACGCCTACGGCAGTTTCATGTCGCTGGCGACCATCATCAGCGGTTTCCGAGGCAACCAGGAAATATCCAGGACCGTGCGCCTGATCTACATCCTGGTCATGGTCGGACTGGCCACGGCACTGGCGCTGTTGGGGAGGCATTCATTCCTGCATGACTTCTCGGCATTCATCCTGTTCCTGCTGGCCTTTTTCACGCCCTGGAGCGCGATCAACCTGGTGGACTTTTATCTGGTCACCAAGGAGCGCTATGACATCCCCGCCCTCTCCGATCCGGACGGTCGATACGGACGCTGGAATATGGCCGGCATAGCGGTCTACGCCTTCGGCGTGGTGATTCAGATGCCCTTCATCGCCACCAGTTTCTACACCGGCCCCTTGGTTGAAACCCTGGGCGGAACGGATATTTCGTGGTTGATCGGCCTGACCGTGCCCGCCCTCGTCTACTACTGGGTGGCACGCAAAATGACGCTACGGATCCCCGCGCAGCTGATTCTTCCGGAAGATGCCAAACCAGCCTGACTACACATCCAGCTCATGGCGGTCCGGCAGGACCGCCATTCCATCTCTCCACGCAGAGCGCCTGACTTCCCATGCTTGCCGCAATCCCACCGAAGCACCCCGCCCCGAGTGCCCGCGACCGTCTGCTGGATGTTGCACTGGAGCTCTTTGCAACACGCGGCTACCAGACCATCGGCCTGCGTGACCTGGCGGGCCAGTTGGGGCTGCAGGCCGGCTCGCTGTACAACCATATCGAGAACAAACAAAGCCTGTTGTTCGAACTGATCGAGGGCGCGGTTTCCGACCTGTTGGCCGGTACCAGGCGCAGCATGCGGGGAGCACGGACACACCGCGAGCGTCTGCGACGCTTTGTGCACGCATTTGTCCTGTTCAACCGGACCGAGAAACATCGGCTGATCCTGGTCACACGAGAGTTCGTCAACCTCAGCGATGAGCAACAACAGGAGATCAATCAACTGCAGCGCAACTACTCCACCCTGCTGGAGACCATCGTATGCGCCGAGTGTGGCGAAGCTGGCCGTATCGGTGATCGCACGAGCCTGATGACAGAAGCCGTCATCGGCATGCTGTACGGGCAATCCCTCTGGAACAGCATTGACGTCCCGGAACAAAAGCTCACGGATGCGCTGACTCACTTTGCCCTGGGCATCATGGGTTGCAGCACAGACCCAGCACGCAAAGCCTGAGCACTTCGCGTCCGAACCCATCGACTTGCCCAAGGCCCGCCAGCATAGGCGCGACCCTGAGCAGCCCCCCTCACCTGCCTATCGCCCTTACATCTGTTTGCCGTTTCGCGCAGCGATCGCCACGGTGTTCGGCGAATCCGCCAGTGAAACGAACTTGCGTGTCGCACCATCCAGCGCATCGATGCACCCGGTCTCGATGTCGTAGACCCAGCCGTGCAGATTCATCCGTCCCTGTTCGAGCGCCAGCGCCACCGATGGATGGGTTCGCAGGTTCGCCAGTTGCACGATCACGTTTTCGCGCACCAGGCCGTCGAGCTTGGCCCGAGGCGTGTCGAACTCATGGGCTGCGTTGATCGCCTTCGCGGCGTCCGAGTGGCGCAGCCAGTTGGCGACCGCCGGCATATGTTCCAGGCAGGTGCAGCGTGAAATCGCGCCCATCGCTCCGCAGTCCGAGTGACCGCAGATCACGATATCTTCCACGCCGAGCACGGCGACGGCGTATTCAACGGTGGCCGAAACGCCGCCCGGCTCCGGACCGTAGGACGGCACAATGTTACCCGCGTTACGAATCACGAACAGTTCGCCCGGCTCGCGCTGGGTCAATAGTTCGGGCACCACACGGCTGTCCGAGCAGGTGACGAACAGCGCCTTGGGATTTTGGGTGGTCGCGAGGTGCTTGAAAAGCTCGACGCGCTGCGGATAAACCTCGCGCTGAAAGCGCAGAAAGCCGTCAATGATGTCACGCATGGCGTTCTCCAAAGCCAAATGCCGGATGTTGGCACGAGCACTCGATAGGCCCTCGCGCCGTAATGGCCAGCATTGTTGCAGAGGTCGCGGGCGTTGGCTGTACTCGATCGACGATGTTGAGCTGCAGAGCTGACGCAGTGGCAGGATCGCCCTGCGTCAGCGGTAAAGCGCCTTCTCTTGGACTTCCAACCCAAACGGATCATCCACGCTATGGCTCGGCTGGGTAAACCAGCGCGGGCCGGTGGCGGTCATGTAGAAGTGATCCTCCAGGCGAATGCCGAACTCCCCCGGCACGCAAATCATCGGCTCGTTGGAGAAGCACATGCCTTCGGCCAGCGGCGTCTGGTCACCGCGCACCAGGTACGGCCCTTCATGAATGTCCAGGCCGATGCCGTGGCCGGTGCGGTGTGGCAAGCCCGGCAACTGGTAGTCCGGACCGAGGCCGGCGGCTTGCAGGCTGAGGCGTGCGGCGGCATCCGCGGCCTCGCACGGCTGGCCCAGGCGCGCGGCGTCGAAGGCGGCCTGCTGCGCGGTTTTTTCCAGGTTCCACAGGGCGCGCTGACGCTCGCTCGGGGTGCCGAATACGTAGCTGCGGGTGATGTCCGACTGGTAACCGTGGAGCAGGCAGCCGGTGTCGATCAGCACCATGTCGCCGTCCTTGAGCACCTGCGCGTGCTTGACCCCGTGGGGGAAAGCGCTGGCCTCGCCGAACAGCACGATGCAGAAGGTCGAGCCCGGGGCACCGACCTTGCGGTGCGCCTCGCGAATGAACTCGGCGACCTCGGTGGTGCTGATGCCGACGCGCAGGATGCTGGCGGCGGCCTTTTGCACTTCCAGGGTCATGTCCTTGGCGCGCTGCATCAGCGCCAGTTCCGTGGCGGACTTGTGATAGCGGCACGGGTTGATCACGCACGCAGCATCGACAAACTTGAAGCCCGACTCGAGACGGCGGATGCCATCGAACATGAAGAACGCCAGGGACGGACAGAGGCCCACTACGGCGTCGGCGGCGATCCCCAATCCAGCAAAAATCTCCAGCAGCAGGCGGTACGGGTTCTCGTGCTCCTGCCAGCCATGGATAACCCCGTCGACCTCGCGGAAATCGCGGATGGTGCCTTCTTCAAAGGCCGGGGCGATGTAGGCCAGCGGCCCATTGGCAGGCAGCACGGCGCCGACCAGGCGTTCGCTCGGGCTCCACTTGACCCCGGTGAAGTAGCGCAGGTTGCTGCCGGCATTGAGATAGACAGCGGCGACGCCCTGCTCGCGCATCAGGCCCTGGGCCTTGGCGATGCGTGCCTGGTATTCATCGAGGCCAATGGGCTGCATGCCCGCCGTCATGTTCGTCAGGCCGGCCAGCGCCTGCTCCGCAGTTTTGCCACCTACACCCACTGTCATCGCGTTCTCCCAAGTGATATTGCGCTGGCGGAAATTTAAGCCTGACTTAAATCATCGTCAAGGCGTCTTTTCAGTGACACTTAATTTCTGTAAGGCGAAAAGCCTTTTCTGCAAGGCGTCGCCCGTTATACTGGCGCCTTTAAGAACTTGAGCCACACCCATGACCGAAGAGCAGATCGGCGAACGGCTGCGTCGCTACCGGCGCGCCGCCAACAAGACCCTGAACCAGGTCGCCACTGAAGCGGGTCTTACCGCCAGCTTCCTGTCGCAGGCGGAGCGTAACCTCACTGGCGTGTCGATCTCTTCGCTGGCGCGCATCGCCGGTTCCCTGGGCATTCCCCTCAATACCCTGTTCGACCAGCCGCCCCAGCCCCAGCCCGACTCCCACCCGGGCCAGCGCGTGCGCTACTCGATCGGCAACCAGCCGCTGGTGTATGAGCGCCTGTCCAGCAGCTTCCCGGGCAATCTGCTCAATGCGATGAAGATGACCATGGCGGTGGGCTACCAGTCCGAGCTGATCTCCCACGACGGCGCCGAATTCACCTACGTGCTCTGCGGAAACATCGTCTACACCATCGAAGGCCACCCCTACCCGCTCGGCCCGGGCGGTTCGGTGCATTTCGATTCGACCAAGCCGCACTCCATTGCCAATGCGGGCGATGAGGTAGCCGAAGTGCTGGTGGTGACCACCATGGGTGGATTGCTGGACGATCATCCTGCGGGCTGAGGGCACAGGCTGTTCGATCCTCTGTGGGAGCGAGCTTGCTCGCGATGAGGCCATCAGCCACACCGCATCAACTTCATCGCCAGCAGGCTGGCTCCCACAGGGGGTGAACTGTCATCCTAAAAAGGACCACTGAGCTAAAAGTAAGCCCCACTGAATTTAAGTTGAACTTAATTTTAGATTCACTTAAATTCTGCCTCGGCCGGAGACGGCGCGAGGCTCCCTTCCCCCTCAGCGCCAGCGCCCGAGCCAAGGTCAGTAAAACCGCAGGGTCAGGTGCATCCCCCCAGCCTTCAACGACCTGATCTGCCGCCCTCAAAAATAACAACAATGAGGTTCGCATGCGCAAGACAACCACGCTCAAAACCCTGATCGCTGCCGGTCTGATCCTCGGCTCCGGCTGCACCTACGCTGCCAGCAATCTGGTGTTCTGCTCCGAAGGCAGCCCGGCCGGTTTCGACCCGGGTCAATACACCACGGGCACCGACTTCGACGCCTCCGCCGAAACCGTGTTCAACCGTCTCTCGCAGTTCGAGCGTGGCGGCACTAAAGTCATTCCAGGACTGGCCACCAGCTGGGACCTGTCTGCCGATGGCCGGACCTACACCTTCCATCTGCGTGAAGGGGTCAAGTTCCACACCACCGACTACTTCAAGCCGACTCGCGAATTCAACGCCGACGACGTACTGTTCACTTTCAACCGCATGCTCGACAAGGACATGCCGTTTCGCAAGGCCTACCCCACCGAGTTCCCCTACTTCACCGACATGGGGATGAACGAAAAAATCACCCAGGTGGAAAAACTCGACGAGCACACCGTCGCCTTCACCCTCAAGGATGTCGACGCCGCCTTTATCCAGAACATGGCCATGAGCTTCGCTTCGATTCAGTCGGCCGAATACGCCGCGCAGTTGCTCAAGGAAGGCAAGGCCCAGGAGATCAACCAGAAGCCGATCGGCACGGGTCCATTCGTGTTCAGCAAGTACCAGAAGGACGCGCAGATTCGCTACAAGGGCAACAAGGATTACTGGAAGCCGGAAGACGTGAAGATCGACAACCTGATCTTCGCCATCACCACCGACGCCTCGGTGCGCACGCAGAAGTTGAAGAAGAACGAGTGCCAGATCACCGCCTTCCCGCGTCCGGCCGATATCAAGCCGCTGCAGGCCGACAAGAACATCCGCATGCCCAGCCAGCCGGGCTTCAACCTCGGCTACATCGCCTACAACTTCACCCGCAAGCCATTCGACCAGCTTGAAGTGCGCCAGGCGCTGGACATGGCGGTCAACAAGAAAGCGATCATCGACGCCGTCTACCAGGGCGCCGGCCAACTGGCCGTCAACGGCCTGCCGCCGACCCAATGGTCCTACGACGAGACCATCAAGGACCCGGCCTACAACCCGCAGAAAGCCCGGGAACTGCTGACCGCTGCCGGGGTGAAAGAAGGCACCGAGATCACCCTCTGGGCCATGCCGGTGCAGCGCCCCTACAACCCCAATGCCAGGCTGATGGCCGAAATGCTCCAGGCTGACTGGGCGAAAATCGGCATCAAGGCCAAGATCGTCAGCTACGAATGGGGCGAGTACATCAAGCGTGCCCACAACAGCGAGCACGACGTGATGCTGATCGGCTTCACCGGCGACAACGGTGACCCGGACAACTGGCTGGGCACCCTCTACAGCTGCAGCTCGGTCAACGGCAACAACTTCGCCAAGTGGTGCAACCCAGGCTACGAAAAACTGGTGAAAGCTGCCGCAGCCACCGCCGATGTCGATCAGCGCAGCGCACTCTATAAAGAAGCGCAGCATGTGCTCAAGGCGCAAGTGCCGATCACCCCGGTCGCCCACTCCACGGTCTACCAGCCGATGCGTACCACGGTGCAGGACTTCCAGATCAGCCCCTTCGGCCTCAGCAGCTTCTATGGCGTCGCCAACCAGAACTGAGTAATCGGGGCCGGTGCGCCGGCCCCTGTATCCACCCCGCCTGCATGACCCACACGACAAGGAGTGACTCGCCCCAATGCTGAGTTTTATTTTCCGCCGACTGGGACTGCTGATCCCCACGTTCTTCGGCATCACCCTGCTGACGTTCGCGTTGATCCGCATGATCCCTGGCGACCCCGTGGAAGTCATGATGGGCGAACGTCGCGTCGACCCCGAAATGCACGCTCAGGCAATGGAACGCCTTGGATTGAACAAACCGCTGTACGCCCAGTACCTGGACTACGTCGGCAAATTGGCCCAGGGCGACCTGGGTGAATCGCTGCGCACCCGCGAGAGCGTATGGACCGAGTTCACCTCGCTGTTCCCGGCGACCCTCGAGCTGTCCATGGCCGCGCTGTTGTTCGCCAGCATCCTCGGCCTGCTGGCCGGGGTGATCGCGGCGCTCAAGCGCGGGTCGCTGTTCGACCACGGGGTGATGGGGATTTCCCTCGCCGGTTATTCGATGCCGATCTTCTGGTGGGGCCTGATCCTGATCATGTTCTTCTCCGTGAGCCTGGGCTGGACCCCGGTTTCAGGACGCATCGACCTGCTCTACGACATCGAGCCGCGCACCGGCTTCATGCTGATCGACACCCTGCTGGCTGACGAGCCGGACGCGTTTTTCGACGCCCTGCACCACCTGATCCTGCCGGCCATTGTGCTCGGCACCATCCCGCTGGCGGTGATCGCGCGGATGACTCGCTCTTCGATGCTCGAAGTGCTGCGCGAAGATTACATTCGCACCGCCCGCGCCAAAGGCCTGTCGCCGGCGCGCGTGGTGTTCGTCCACGGCCTGCGCAATGCGCTGATCCCGGTGCTGACGGTGGTCGGCCTGCAGGTCGGTACGTTGCTCGCCGGCGCGGTGCTGACCGAGACCATTTTCTCCTGGCCGGGCATCGGCAAATGGCTGATCGAGGCCATCGGCGCCCGGGATTATCCGGTGGTGCAAAACGGTATTTTGCTGATCGCCTGCCTGGTGATCCTGGTCAACTTCGTGGTGGATATCCTCTACGGCTTTGCCAACCCACGCATCCGTCATCAGCGCTGAGATCAAGACCATGACCACTCCAACTCCCGTGTCAGCAGTCGATCAAAGCCTGCTGTACCCGTCCCCGTACAAAGAATTCTGGCACGCCTTCTCTCGCAACAAGGGCGCCGTCGCCGGGCTGATGTTCATGCTGCTGGTGATCTTCTGCGCGATTTTCGCGCCGTGGGTCGCGCCGCATAACCCCAGCGAGCAATACCGCGATTTCCTCCTGACGCCGCCGGCCTGGCTGGAAGGCGGCCAGTTGCAGTTCCTGCTCGGCACCGACGAGCTCGGGCGTGACCTGCTGTCGCGACTGATCCAGGGCTCGCGCCTGTCATTGATGATCGGTTTGTCGTCGGTGGTGATGTCGCTGATTCCGGGGATTCTGCTGGGTCTGTTCGCCGGGTTCTTCCCGCGTCTGCTCGGCCCGACCATCATGCGCCTGATGGACATCATGCTAGCCCTGCCGTCGCTGCTGCTGGCCGTGGCCATCGTCGCGATCCTCGGCCCAGGCCTGATCAACACCGTGATCGCCATCGCCATCGTTTCCTTGCCGTCCTACGTGCGCCTGACCCGCGCCGCAGTGATGGGCGAGCTGAACCGCGACTACGTGACCGCCGCGCGCCTGGCCGGTGCCGGCTTGCCGCGCCTGATGTTCATCACCGTGCTGCCCAACTGCATGGCGCCGCTGATCGTCCAGGCCACCTTGAGTTTCTCCTCGGCGATTCTCGATGCTGCGGCACTGGGCTTCCTCGGCCTCGGCGTGCAACCGCCCACCCCTGAGTGGGGCACCATGCTGGCCTCGGCCCGCGACTACATCGAACGCGCCTGGTGGGTCGTCAGCCTGCCCGGTTTGACCATTTTGCTCAGCGTGCTGGCAATCAACCTGATGGGCGACGGCCTGCGCGATGCGCTGGATCCGAAGCTCAAGAATGCCGCCTGAGGAGATTTCCATGTCACTGTTAGAAATCAACAATCTCAACGTGCGCTTTGGCGACAAGACCGCCGTGCCGGTGGTCGACGGCCTGGATCTGAAGGTCGACAAGGGCGAAGTCCTGGCCATCGTTGGCGAGTCGGGGTCGGGCAAGTCCGTGACCATGATGGCGCTGATGGGCCTGATCGAGCACCCCGGCATTGTCACCGCCGACGCCCTGAGCTTCGACGGCAAGGACATGCTCAAGTTGAGCAACCGCCAGCGCCGCAAGATCGTCGGCAAGGACCTGGCCATGGTCTTCCAGGACCCGATGACCGCGCTGAATCCGAGCTACACCGTCGGTTTCCAGATCGAAGAAGTGCTGCGCCTGCACCTGAAAATGTCCGGCCGCGCCGCGCGTAAACGCGCCATCGAACTGCTGAAAAAAGTCGAGATCCCCGGCGCCGCCAGCCGCATGGACGCCTACCCGCATCAGCTGTCCGGCGGCATGAGCCAGCGCGTGGCGATTGCCATGGCAATTGCCGGCGAACCGAAACTGCTGATCGCCGACGAACCCACCACCGCCCTCGACGTGACCATTCAGGCGCAGATCATGGACCTGCTGCTGGCCCTGCAAAAAGAGCAAAACATGGGCCTGGTGCTGATCACCCACGACCTCGCGGTCGTCGCCGAAACCGCCCAGCGCGTCTGCGTGATGTACGCCGGCCAGGCGGTGGAAGTCGGCCAGGTGCCGCAGCTGTTCGACATCCCGGCGCACCCTTATAGTGAAGCGCTGCTTAAGGCGATTCCGGAACACAGCCTCGGTTCGACGCGCCTGGCGACCTTGCCGGGCATCGTCCCCGGCCGCTACGACCGTCCCCACGGCTGCCTGCTGTCGCCGCGCTGCCCGTACGTGCAAGACAGCTGCCGCGCCCAACGGCCGACCCTCGACCCGAAAAGCCACAGCCTCGCCCGCTGCTTCTATCCCTTGAATCAGGAGGTGGCGTAATGGCCGTCGTCCTCACCGCCCGTGACCTGACCCGTCACTACGAAGTCTCCCGAGGCCTGTTCAAGGGCCACGCCACCGTGCGTGCGCTGAATGGCGTGTCGTTCGAACTGGAAGCCGGCAAGACCCTGGCCGTGGTCGGCGAATCGGGCTGCGGCAAATCCACCCTGGCCCGCGCCTTGACGCTGATCGAAGAGCCCTCTTCCGGCTCGCTGAAAATCGCCGGCCAGGAAGTCGCCGGCGCCGACAAGGCCCAGCGTAAGCAGCTGCGCAAAGACGTGCAGATGGTGTTCCAGAGCCCGTACGCCTCGCTCAATCCACGGCAGAAAATCGGCGATCAACTGGCGGAACCGCTGTTGATCAACACCAACCTGAGCGCTGCCGAACGCCGGGAAAAAGTCCAGGCGATGATGAAGCAGGTCGGCTTGCGCCCCGAGCATTACCAGCGTTATCCGCACATGTTCTCCGGCGGCCAGCGCCAGCGCATCGCCCTGGCCCGGGCGATGATGCTGCAACCGAAAGTGCTGGTAGCGGATGAGCCGACCTCGGCCCTCGACGTGTCGATTCAGGCTCAGGTGCTCAACCTGTTCATGGACCTGCAGCAGGAATTCAACACCGGCTACGTGTTCATCTCCCACAACCTGGCCGTGGTGCAACACGTGGCCGACGACGTGATGGTCATGTACCTCGGTCGCCCCGTAGAGATCGGCCCGAAACACGACATCTACGCCCGCCCCCTGCACCCCTACACCCAGGCGCTGCTGTCGGCGACCCCGACCATCCACCCGGACCCGGACAAGCCGAAAATCAAGATCGTCGGCGAACTGCCCAACCCGCTGAACCCCCCACCGGGTTGTGCGTTTCACAAGCGCTGCCCGTATGCGACCGAGCGCTGCAGCACGGAAGAGCCGGCGTTGCGGCTGGTGGACAGTCGGCAGGTGGCGTGTCATTACGCGGAGCAGTTTGTGGATGGGGCGGCGTGAAGCCCCCTGAGAATGGACTGCAAACTGTGAAATGAAATGCGAACTGTAGGAGCTGGCTCGCCAGCGAAGAGGCCGGGTCAGTCAACATTGATGTCGACTAACACATCGCCATCGCCAGCAGGCTGACTCCCACAGGGTTTGTGTTCGATCACAAGATCAGCATCCACCGCAAATCTGAACTGTAGGAGCTGGCTCGCCAGCGAAGAGGCCGGGTCAGTCAACATTGATGTCGACTAACACACCGCCTTCGCCAGCAGGCTGGCTCCCACAGGTTTTGTGTTCGATCACAAGATCAGGATCCACCGCCAATCTGAACTGTAGGAGCTGGCTCGCCAGCGAAGAGGCCGTGTGAGTCAACATTGATGTCGACTAACACACCGCCTTCGCCAACAGGCTAACTCCCACAGGTTTTGTGTTCGATCACAAGATCAGCATCCACCGCAAATCTGAACTGTAGGAGCTGGCTCGCCAGCGAAGAGGCCGGGTCAGTCAACATTGATGTCGACTAACACACCGCCTTCGCCAGCAGGCTGGCTCCCACAGGTTTTGTGTTCGAACACAAGATCAGCATCCACCGCAAATCTGAACTGTAGGAGCTGGCTCGCCAGCGAAGAGGCCATGTCAGTCAACATTGATGTCGACTGACACACCGCCTTCGCCAGCAGGCTGCCTCCCACAAAATTTTGTGAACAGCCGAAAGATTTGCGCCTGGTCCAAGACCTGTGGGAGCTGACCTTTCTGGCCGCCGCATCGCAGCGAAGAACCCGAGACCGCCGCGTGCATCCAGACAGCTCGCGTCATCGTTGACGTCCTTCGCGGGCAAGCCCGCTCCCACGAGGTTTGGGGTCGAACACAGGATCAGCATCCACCGCCAATCTGCGGTTTCACACCGGTTCCAGAACCTCGGCGCGGGCCTGTTCCAGTTCGCGCACCAGCGGCAGGACGTGTTTGCCGAAGTACTCGACCTCTTCCTGGAAATGCAGGAAGGCCGAGAGGATCAGGTCGACGCCGATGGCTTTGAGCTCGACGATGCGTTCGGCAATCTGCCGTGGGGTGCCGATCAGGTTGGTCTTGAACCCGTCGTTGTATTGCACCAGGTCTTCAAAGCTCGATTTCGCCCAATTGCCCTCACCTTCCGGGCTCGCCGCACCGGCGTTTTTCGCTTCGCCGGCAAAGCCCTGCACCGCTTGCGGGTCGGCCTTGTCGATGATTTCGGCGAGCACTGCCCGCGCTTCGGCTTCGGTCTCACGGGCGATGATAAAGGCGTTGACCCCGACCTTGACCGAATGCCCGTTAAGCGCCGCCTTGGCCCGCAGATCGTCGACCTGCGCCTTGATGCCTTCTACGGTGTTGCCGTTGGTGAAGTACCAGTCAGAGACCCGCGCGGCCATGTCCCGGGCAGCTCGCGAACTGCCGCCCTGGAAGATTTCCGGATGCGGGCGCTGCAGCGGCTTGGGCTTGAGGCTGTAGTTGTGGAAGCGGTAAAAATCGCCGGAGAAGCTGAAATTGTCCTGGGTCCAGATGCCTTTGAGGGCGCGGATAAATTCCTCGGAACGACGATAGCGCTCGTCATGGTCCAGCCACGGCTCGCCGATGGCGCGGAACTCGCCCTTGAACCAGCCGGAGACGATGTTCACCGCCACCCGGCCTTGAGTGAACTGGTCGATAGTCGCCAATTGCTTGGCCGCCAGTGATGGCGTCCACGGGCCCGGCAGGATCGCGGCGATCACCTTGAGCTTCTCGGTGGCGGCCAGCAGCGCGTGGCTGATGACCACTGAATCGTGCTGATTATCAGCGCCATAGCCGGCGGTGAAACGGATCTGCGACAGCGCGTACTCAAACCCCGAGCGCTCGGCAATCCGCGCCAGTTCGCGGTTGTAGTCGATGTCCCAGCGCGTGCGCTGTTCGATCTTGCTGACCACCAGGCCACCGCTGACATTAGGCACCCAGTAGGCGAATTTGATCGGTTGTTGGCTCATGGCACGTACTCCAGTGATGACTCGATTTCTCATAACGAGAGCAGCAACTGTGCCAGGTATAAATTACCTTTAATTTCAATGAGATAGATCAACCAAGTAGCCCTGCAGCTGTTGCTCCATCAACAGTGCTTCAACAAGCTGACCGAGGATCCAACAGTCCGCCCTCCCACCTCGCCGAGCAATCCCCAGTAAACACGGACTCCCCCGTCGACGGCACGGCCTGTGCAATGGCTCAGGTCCAGATTTCGTCCCAGGAGAGTTCCCATGACTGCCCAAGCCCAACACCTGCCCGCGCTCGCCAGCAGCGTCGACTACTACAGCCTCGCGGCACGATTCCGGCCGATTTTCGCGCGGATCGCCGCCGGCACCGTCGCCCGTGAACGCGAGCGCAGCTTGCCCCACGAGCCGATCCAGTGGCTCAAGGAAGCCGGCTTCGGCGCCGTGCGTGTACCGCTGGAATTCGGTGGCGGCGGCGCGACCCTGCCGCAACTGTTCCAACTGCTGATCGAACTGGCCGAAGCCGATTCGAACATTGCCCAGGCTCTGCGCGGCCACTTCGCCTTTGTCGAGGACCGACTCAACGCCCAGGCGAACGGCTCGCAGGCGGTGTGGTTGCAACGCTTCGTCGAAGGTGATCTGGTGGGCTGCGCCTGGACCGAAATCGGCGCAGTGAAGATCGGCGAGGTGATCACCCGGGTGTCGCGCCAGGGCGATCAGTGGGTGGTCAACGGCACCAAGTACTACAGCACCGGCAGCCTCTATTCCGACTGGATCGACCTGTTCGCCCGCCGCGACGACACGGGCGCCGATGTCATTGCAGCGATCCGCACCCAGCAACCGGGCGTCCAGCAAAGCGACGACTGGGACGGTTTCGGCCAGCGCACCACCGGCAGCGGCACCTCGGTGTTTGTTGACGCCGTGGTCGAGGAAGAGCACCTCATCGACTTCAGCACGCGCTTCAAATACCAGACCGCCTTCTATCAACTGGTGCTGCTGGCAGTGCTGGTGGGCTCCGGCCGCGCCGCCCTGCGCGACTTCTCGCACGAGGTGGGCAAGCGCACCCGGGTATTCAGTCATGGCGCTGCCGCGTCCACCGCCGAAGACCCGCAGATCCAGCAGGTGATCGGCAAGGCTTCCGGCCAGGTCTACGCCAGCGAGGCCGCGACCCTGCGTGCCGCCCAGGCCGCGCAGGAGGCCTACCTCGCGCATTTCGCCGGCGACGCTGAGGCCGAGCGCCAGGCCAATATCGCTGCTGAATTGGAGTCAGCCCAGGCCCAGGTGGCGGCGGTCGAGCTGATCCTGCACGCCACCAGCGACCTGTTCAACACCCTTGGCGCGTCGGGGACCAGCACCACCAAGCAGCTTGACCGGCACTGGCGCAACGCGCGCACTGCCGCCTCCCACAACCCGGTGATCTACAAGGAACGGATCATCGGCGACTGGCACGTCAACGGCACCGAGCCGCCTTACGTGTGGCAGATCGGTGGGGGCGCCAAGCAAGGCTGAAACCCAAGGCGCCCCGCACTCGACGGGGCGCCGCGGATTAACTCGGTCAGTCCAGCGCCGCCCCATTGAGGTAGTGGTCACCCAGGCGGCGGCGCAAATGGGCCGGTGGTACCGTTTGCCCTTCGGCACTCGGCCTGAGCAGTACCCGGCCACTCCATTCCAGATGCAGTTCGCTGCCCCGTTGCGCCGCTTCAGTAGCGGCCAGGCGCGCCTCGATGGCGGCAGCCGGTGAATCCTCGGCCCAGTCCAGCAAGGCTTGCGCGGCAGCGACCCGCACCTCGAGATCACCCACAGCGGCAATCGCCAGGCTGTCGTCTTTCAATGGGCCTGCTTGCAAATGTTCGACCAGGGCCCGCAGGGCGTTTTCGGCGAATTGCAGGTCGGCGCGAGTCGTTGAATGGGGCATGGGAGGCTCCTTAGTTCCAGGAATGACGAGTGGGTTCGACGTCGTTGAGGCGCTGGTTGCCGATCAGGTGAAACTTCCAGCGCACCGGGTCGTGCAGGGTGTGGGTGCGCGCATTGCGCCAGAATCGATCCAGCCCCTGGCTGGCCGACACCGTGCGCGTGCCACCCAGTTCCAGCAGTCGGGTAGACGCCAGCAAGGCGATCTCGGTGGACAGCACCTTGGCCTGGCCGACGATCACCGAGGCGTGGGCGACGCTGTCTTCACTGGGCTCGGCCAGGGCCAGGTCGACCGCTTGCGCAGAGCGCTGGAGGATGGCTTCGGCGGCGCGCAGGCGCCAGGCCAGGTCACCGATGGCGGCCTGGCTCAAGGGGTCGTGGCGCCCCTGCTCGAGGCCGCTGTCAGCCCAGGGCCGGGCCAGGCGGGCGACGCGCAGGGTCTCGGCAAAGGCGCCCCGGGCAATGCCGGTGTCTACCGCGGCCTGAATGATCTGCGATACCGGGCCGTCAGCAGTCGGCTGCTCGTAGGCTTTCCAGGCCGGAATGACGGCGCTGGCGTCAACGCGCACGCCATCGAGCAGAACCTTGCCGCTGGCGGTGATGCGCTGGCCGAAACCGTCCCAGCTGTCGATCACCTGCAAGCCCGGGGTCTCGCGCGGCACAAACGCCACGAACGGCCGGCTCAGTTCATCGACGCCGGCCACCGGCACGATATGGGCGAACAGCGCACCGGTGCAGTAGGCCTTCTCGCCGTCGAGCACGGCGCTGTCACCGTCGAAACGGATCCGCGTTTCAAAGGCGGTGACGGTCTTGCTCTTGGCCTCGGAAAACGCATTGCCGAAGCGATACCCCGCCAGCACCTTGGCCAGGTACTCGGTTTTCTGCGCCTCGCTGCCGGTGAGCAGCAGGTTGTTGAGCACGCCAAAGTGGTTCTGCGGCAGTTGCCCCAGCGACGAGTCGGCGGCGGAAATGATCGCCACCACTTCGGTCAGGGTGCGGTAGGACACCCCGGCGCCGCCATGACTTTGCGGCACGGTAATGGCCCACAGGCCGCTGTCGGAAAAACGCTCCAGTTCAGCCCACGGCAGGCGCCGGTCACGATCGCGCTCCAGGGCTTCACGAGCAAAATCCTCGGCAAGCCGCTGCGCCACCTCGATGGCTTCGGCGTCGCTGCGGATGATATGGGCCGGGCGCCTGGGCGCGGAGGTGGCCTGTTCGGGCAGGTGGGATGGGGATGTGGCACTCATGGGTTGACTCCATTCGATGGCGGTTACAGTGGTGAAGTGATGTGGCTGAGTGGAGAGTGGGATGGCTGGTGTTCGTGGCTGATCACAGAAACTGCATCGACCGCCCCCCCTGTAGGAGCTGGCTTGCCAGCGAAGAACCCGAGACTGCCGCGAACATTCAGCCAGCATGCGTTATCGTTCAAAACCTTCGCTGGCAAGCCAGCTCCTACAGGGGGTTTGGTCGATCACAAGATCTGCATTTACCGCAGTGGTCCGCTTTGGTCAGGGCTCTTCAGCCGGCCTTGCCCCCCAAATAGAAATGCTGAATATCCTCCCGCGCCGCCAACTCACTCGCCGCGCCCTCGCCCACCACCCGGCCGTTCTCCAGGATGTAGGCATGGCTGGCATGGCGCAGGGCGACGTTGATGTTTTGTTCGGCGATCAGGAAGCTCATGCCTTCACGGGCATTGAGTTGGGCGACGATCTCGAATATCTCCTCGACGATAATCGGCGCCAGGCCCATGGACGGTTCGTCGAGCAGCACCAGGCGCGGCCGGGTCATCAGGGCGCGGCCGATGGCGAGCATCTGCTGTTCGCCGCCGGAGGTCAGGCCGGCCTGGGTCTTGTGCTTGGTCTTGAGCCGCGGAAACCAGGCGTAGATCCGCTCCAGGTCCTGCTCCAGCTCACGCCGCGACGGCTTGCGCAGGAAGCCGCCGCAGCGCAGGTTTTCCTCGATGGTCAGGTGGGCGAAAACATGTCGCCCCTCCAGCACATGGACGATGCCCTGGCGCGCCAGCTGATTGGCCGCGACCCCGGCGGTATCCGCCCCGGCAAACCGAATCTGCCCACGACTGACCTTGGCCCGATCGGCCTGCACCAGCCCGGAAATCGCCTTGAGGGTGGTGCTCTTGCCGGCGCCGTTGGCGCCCAGCAGCGCGACGATGCCGCCCTGTTCGACCTTCAGCGACACCCCGGCGACGGCCAGAATGGCGCCGTCGTAAATCACTTCGATGTCGTCCACCGCCAGCAACTCACTGGCATGGATAACCGGTTGAACTCGCTGATTCATGACGCACTACCTCCGGGGCGCAACCCGCGCCCGCTGCTAAGTGGCCGCCCGGCGCTATTGCTCAACGCTGCAATCGCGGGCAGTCACGCCCTTCTCTTTGGCGTACTCGGCCGCCTTGGCATCGATCAACGGGCGCAAGGTCGCGCGATCCGCCTGAATCCAGTCGGTCACCAGCGTCCATTGCGCGCCATCCCACTGCTGGACCTTGGCCGCGCCGCCGCCCTCGTGGTCGCTGCAGGACAGCTTGAGCGGCTGCATCAGACCGAGGAAGCCGATCTCCTTGAGCCGCGCATCGCCCAGGTCCAGGTGCTCAAGGCCCCATCGTCCTTCCTCGCCATTGAGCGGACGATTGCCGAATTTTTTCTGTCCGGCGCGAATCGCTTCCACGGCAATCGCCGCGTTCACCAGCCCGGAGTTGTAGTACACGCTGCCGAAGCTTTTCGGGTCCTTGAGGTCGCTCTTGCCCTTGTCGAGGATGTGTTCCTTGATGCGCTGGTGGATGTCGAAAGTGCTCCCGCCCGGGTACGGCGTCAGCGCCAGATAACCCTTGCCGGCCTCGGCGGCGGGCAGCACGTCTTCGTTGGAACTGGCCCAGATGTCGCCGACGATGCGCTCCACCGGGAAGCCGAAACGTGCAGCAGTCTTGATCGCCACCGGGGTCGACACACCCCAGGTACGCAGGAACACCCAATCCGGTTTCAGCTGGCGGATCTGCCGCCACTGCCCGGCCTGTTCGTTGCCCGGATCGGCCACCGGGATCTGGATATTTTCGAAGCCATATTTCTCCGCCAGCAACGCCAGCGGGCCCTGGGTTTCCCGACCGTAGGCCGAGTCGTGATAGACCGTGGCGATCTTCTTGCCACGCAGTTTGTCCAGCCCGCCTTCACGCTGAGCCACGTAGTTGATGAAGGCCGAGGCCTCGCTGTAGAAGGTCAGCATCACCGGGAAGTTGTAGGGAAAGATGCTGCCATCGGTGGCTTCGGTACGTCCGTAGCCGAGGGTGATCAACGGGATCTTGTCGGCCTCGGCCTTGCTCGCCAGGGCATAGGCCGCCGGCGCGCCGTTGGGTTGATAGACCGCCACCGGCGCACCGTTGAGGCCGTTCTTGAAGCGCTCGTAGCACTCGATGCCCTTCTCCGCCGTCCACTCGGTCTCGCATTCCTGCCAGACCAGCTTGACCCCGTTGATCCCGCCTTCGACTTCGTTGAGGTAGCGCAGGTAATCGATCATCCCCGCCCACACCGGGATGCCGCTGGAGGCGTAGGCGCCGACGCGGTAGGTGGCCATGGGGATGAATTGTTCGTCGCTGGCCGCCTGGGCCAGGGTCGGCAGCAGGGCTTGCAGGCCAAGGCCGAACGCCGCGGCGATAAGGGTACGTTGCAAGGGTATGCGCATGAGGGATCACTTCTATTGCATGAGGTGTGAGGTGTCCCCTCCCGTCGTCGGGTCAAGGCGTGAAAGATTGAATGTCTAGAACCGCAGCGGCCAGGTCTTGAGCCGTTGGCGCAGGTCGCCGAGCAGGCGGACCAGGCCCTCCGGCTCCTTGATCAGGAACCAGATGATCAGCGTGCCGAAGATGATTTTCTGCAGGTTCTGCAACTGCCCGGCGTCGACGCTGCCGCCGAACAGCCATTGCCCGCCATGGTTGAGCAGGATCGGCAGCAGGCTGATGAAGGCGGCGCCGATGAAGTTGCCGACGATGCTGCCCATGCCGCCGATAATGATGATGAACAGGATCTGGAACGAGCGATTGATGTCGAAGCTGCCGGCGCTGGCCGTGCCCAGGTAGGCGAAAGCCCAGAGCGCGCCGGCGATGCCCAGGTAGAACGAACTCACGGCAAAGGCCAGGCGCTTGTAGCGATCCACCGGGATGCCGACCACCGAGGCAGCGGTGTCCATGTCGCGGATCGCCATCCAATTACGGCCGACCTGGCTGCGCACCAGGTTGACCGCGACCCAGGTCATCAGCACCACGCAGCTCAAGGTCAGCAGGTAACGCCCCACCGGCGAGGCCAGGCTGTAGCCGAACAGTTCCAGGCGCGGCGCGCTGATGGTGCCGGACGAGGCGAAGTTGTAGAACCAGGGAAATTTGCCAAACACCCACTCGAGGAAAAACTGCGCAGCCAGGGTAGTGACCATCAGGTAGAAGCCCTTGATCCGCGCGCTGGGAATGCCAAACAGCAGGCCGACAAACGCCGCGATCAGGCCGCCGCCCAGAAGCGCCAAAGGCAGTGGAATGCCCGGTACTCGCAGCAGCAAACCGTAGGTGGCGAAGGCACCGACCGCCATGAAACCGGCAGCGCCCACCGAGGTCTGCCCGGTGTAGCCGGTCAGCAGGTTGAGGCCCAGGCCGGCCAGGGACAGCACCAGAAACGGGATCAGAATCGCGTTCAGCCAATAGTCATTGCCCAGCAGCGGCAAGCCGACAAAGGCCACCAGCAGCAACAGGCCGAGGCCCAATGGCCAGCGGCGGCGCAGCAGGGTCAGGGGTGCATCGTCGAAACTCGCCGGAATGCCCGTGATAGTCGTGGTCATGGGGTCACACTCGCTCGATGGCACGGTCGCCGAACAGGCCGGCCGGGCGGAAATAGAGAAACGCCAGGGCAAGGAAATAGGCGAACCAAGGGGTGATGCCGCCGCCGATCAGCGGACCGATATAGGCCTCGGCGAGGTTCTCCGCGGCGCCGACGATCAGCCCGCCGACAATCGCCCCGCCAATCGAAGTGAAGCCGCCGATGATCAGCACCGGCAGCGCCTTGAGCACCACCAGCGACAGCGAGAACTGCACACCCTGGCGCGCGCCCCAGAGCAGGCCGGCCACCAGCCCGACCATCCCGGCCACGGCCCAGACGATCTGCCAGATGCGATTGAGGTTGATCCCCAGGGACAACGCAGCGCGGGTGTCATCGGCCACGGCGCGCAGGGCGATGCCGATCCGAGTCTTGTTGAACAACAGCGCCAGCACGGTCACCAGTACCGCGCAGACGCCGGCGGCGACCAGGTCGAACTGGCTGATCATGATCTCGCCGAGAAACACCGGCACATCGTCGATGCCCAGGTCGAGCGCACGCACCTGAGCACCCATCAGGCCCTGGGCCAGGCCTTCGATGATGAACGACAGGCCGAGGGTGGCCATGAACAGAGTGATCTGCGAGCGATTGACCAGCGGGCGCAACACCAGGCGCTCGATCAGCAGCGCGCCGAGGATCATCACCAGCAGGGTCAGGGCAATCGCCAAGGCGAACGGTACGCCCTGCTCGTGCAGGCTGACGAAGGTCAGCGCGGCGAACAGCAGCATCGAGCCCTGGGCAAAGTTGAACACACCGCTAGCCTTGTAGATCAGCACGAAGCCGATGGCGACCAACGAGTACAGGGTGCCGGCGAGCAGACCGCCGATCAGGGTTTCGAGAAACAGATTCATCAGTGCACCGTCCCCAGATACGCCGCGATCACCTCGGGGTTGGCCTGGACTTCGGCGGGCGTGCCGTCGCCGACCTTGCGCCCGTAATCGAGCACCACCACGTGGGCCGAGAGGTCCATGACCACCTTGATGTCGTGTTCGATCAGAATCACCGTGGTGCCCAGATCGCGATTGATGTCGGCGATGAACCGACTCATCTCCTGTTTCTCCTCGGCGTTCATCCCGGCCATGGGCTCGTCGAGCAACAGCAGGGTCGGCTGGGCAATCAGCGCCCGCCCCAACTCGACACGCTTCTGCAGACCGTAGGCCAGGCTGCCCACCGCCACATCGCGCCAGGGTTGCAGGGCGAGAAAGTCCAGCACCTGCTCGGCCCGCGCATTGAACTCCCGCGCCTCGCGCCGCGCCCGTGGCAGGCCCAGCGCCTGTTCGATGAACAGCGTGCGTTGCAGGCGCGACAGGCCGGTGAGCAGGTTGTCGAGCACACTCATCTTCTTGAACAGCGCGTTGTTCTGAAAGGTCCGGCCGATGCCGCGACGCGCAGCGGTCAAGGGATGGGGCCGGCGCAACGGCTCGGCATCGAACACCAGCTCGCCGGCGTCGGCGCGATACACGCCGTTGAGGATATTCAGCAGCGAGCTCTTGCCGGCACCGTTGGGGCCGATCAAGGCGCAGATCTCGCCGCGCTGTACGGCGAACGACAAATCGTTGATCGCCTTCACGCCCTTGAACGACAGGGAAATATTGCGCACCTCCAACAGCGTGCTCATGCCGCACGCTCCAGCCCGTCATGCAGCCAGCCCAGATGCTCCGGTGCGCTGCTCGGCGTGTCGATGCGGCTGACCCGACGAAAGCCCAGCAGGTTTCGCACCCGCGCCTTAAGCCAGCGGCGCAAACCACGACGTGGATCGGCCAGCGCCCACTCGCACAGACGCCGGCGCCAAGTGCCCTGAGGCGCCAGCCGTGCCTCGATCTCATCGGCGACCTGGCGGGCGCGCTCGCTGGACATCAACAGCGCGGTCGGAGCGACGTCCTGGCGGTCGCGACTGGCGGACTCGAGGGTTTCCGGGAACGCCAGACCGTCACCACTGTGCAGCCAGCGGCTGAGCACATGCTGCAGGCCGAGCGGCCAACGGGTGTCTTCATCGACCCACACCACCGGGTCACTGGCGACCTGGGACCAACCCTGCTGCGCCTGTTCCAGCGGACCGCTGAACAACACACTCAAGGGCGCCGCTTGCAACCCGCCCTGCCCGGCCTTGCTGGCCTGGGCGCTGAACACTTGCAACGGGCCAACGTGCTGCAGCTCGGCCTCACGCCACAGCGCCACGGTTTCGCGACGCTGGACGAAGGCGAAATCGGCACGCAGCAGCCGCACCTGGCGTTGCAAGGTTTCGCCACGGGCCAGCGGGCTGATCACCTGGCTGATCCCGCCGAGGCTGTGGGCCGCCAACGCGAGGATCAACAACGACGGTTCGTAGGCTCCGCTCAAGGCCAGGCGCGACGTCTCGGCAAAACCCTGCTGGCGCAAACCGGCCGCCGCGCGCTCCACTTCCCGCAGCACATCGATCCAGCGCCAGGCCTTCCACACGCCCTGGCGACGATGACGCAAGGCGATCTGCAGGGGCTTTTCGGTGGCCCAGCGGCGCAAGGCGCCCAGGGCGAAATCCGGCACTTCATCAACGTGTCGAGGGCTGAGTTCATGCACGCTCATGGGCTGGCTCCCGTAGAGTTGCGCTGGTGTTGTGGCGCTTGCCGAGGTCGCGATAACCGGCGGCAGGATGGTTGTCGGCCAGGCGCGGGCCATCGCCGAACAGCTTGTCGCGCAGGGTGCCAGCGGCGTACTCGGTCTTGTACACGCCACGTTTTTGCAGCTCGGGCACCAGCAGCTCGACCACGTCGCGGAAGGTTTCGTGGGCCAGGGCGTAGGCGAAGTTGAAGCCGTCGACGTCGGTTTCCTCGACCCAGGCCTGCAACTCGTCAGCCACGGTTTGCGCGCTGCCAACGATCAATGGGCCGAAGCCGCCGATACCAACCCAGTCGGCCAGTTCACGCACGGTCCATTGCTTGTTCGGGTCGGCCGTGGAAAAGGCTTCGACCGCCGACTGGATCGCGTTGGTGTGGATGTGCTTGAGCACCTGGTCGGGCTGGTACTGGCCGAAGTCGATCCCGGTCCAGCCGGACAGCAGTGCCAGCGCGCCTTCGTAGCTGGTGTAGGACTTGAGTTCCTGCCACTTGGCCTGGGCTTTGGCGTCGGTCTCGTCGACGATCACCGTCTGCAGGTTGAAGATCAGGATCTTGCGCGGATCACGCCCGGCCTCGGCGGCGCGACGGCGGATGTCGGCCACGGTTTTTTTCAGGATCACTTTCGACGGCGCGGCGACGAACACGCACTCGGCATGCCCGGCCGCGAAGTTCTTGCCACGGCTGGAAGCGCCTGCCTGGTACAGCACCGGGGTGCGCTGCGGCGACGGCTCGCAGAGGTGGATACCGGGCACCTGGAAGTATTTGCCCTGGTGGCGAATCTCGTGAATCTTGCTCGGGTCGCTGAACACCCGACGCTCGCGATCACGCAGCACCGCGCCTTCTTCCCAGCTGCCCTCGAACAGTTTGTACAGCACCTCGAGGTATTCGTCGGCGTAGTCGTAGCGCGCATCGTGGTCGCTCAAGGCTTTCTGCCCGAGATTGCGCGCGCCGCTGTCCAGGTACGAGGTGACGATGTTCCAGCCAATGCGGCCCTTGGTCAGGTGATCGAGGGTCGACAGGCGTCGGGCGAAGGGATACGGATGCTCGAAACTCAGTGACGCGGTCAGGCCGAAGCCGAGGTGTTCGGTGACCGCCGCCATCGGTGTGATCAGTGCCAGCGGATCGTTGACCGGCACTTGGGTGGCCTGGCGAATCGCGGCCTCACCATTGCCGTTGAGCACGTCATAGATGCCGATCACATCGGCGATGAACAGCCCGTCGAACTTGCCGCGCTCCAGCAACTTGGCCAGGTCGGTCCAGTACTCCAGGTCCTTGTACTGCCAGGAACGATCCTTGGGGTGCGCCCACAGGCCAGGTGACTGGTGGCCAACACAGTTCATCTCGAAGGCGTTCAAACGGATTTCACGGGGCACGGTACAGCTCCTTTTCACTGAACTGGATGGCATCTGGCGATGCGTCTTGATTCAGCTAAACAGGATTCGTGCCAGTTCATTTAATCGTTATTATTCAATGACTTATTAGTCATTAGAAAGCCAGATCGAATGCCTGCACGACAACAGCCTGTTGAACGACTGTTGCTGCACGGACAGTAGGTTTATGCGTCGTTTTTGTATTTCTGTGGGACAGATCGCACTTGTGGGACTGCCGTACTCGCACTCGTGGTGTTAGCTTGGAAACGTCTTGTTTCATTTGTACGACACTTCCTACTCAACCCCCTGCAAAGGAATGCCACCCACGATGGACTTTTCACTCAAGCACCTGGCCGCCACTACCCTGATGCTCGCCAGCCTCGCGGCCGTGACCACGCCGGCCCAGGCCAACATCACCCCACAGCAGAGTGCGGCCATTCTCAAGACTTTCAACGAGCAGTCGGTTAAGGACTTCCGCGAGTTTCTCGGCAGCCTGGCGAAAAGCGATCTGTCCAAGACTTACGACCTCCGCCCGGCCATCAGCGCCTTCCTCGACAACAAGAACCTGAGCGCCGAACAGCAGAACGAAATCTATCGCCTGCTGGGCCTGTACGCCCGGGTGAAATACGGCAGCGCCGCCACCGAGACCCTGCGCGAACTGGTGGCCATCCCCACCTTCCAGGTCGAGGGCGTGGCTCAGCACGACAACCCCGAATTCATCAAGATCGCCGACAAGATCAAAAACCTGGCCGACTCCTTCAACCTGAGCTTTCGCAACGTCGACAACCGCGTCTACGAAATCTCCCTGCCCGGCAGCGGCGACGAAGTGGTGGGCATTCACGCCCACGCCGACGTGGTCCCGGTGACCCCGGAGAACTGGGTGCTGGAAGACGGCACCAAGCTCGATCCGTTCAAGGTCACGCTGATCGGCGACCGCATGTACGGGCGCGGCACCGAAGACGACAAGAACGGCATCGTCGTGACCCTGTACGCGATGAAGATCATCAAGGAAGAAAAACTGCCGCTGGCGCGTAACTTCAAACTGCTGGTGGACACCACCGAGGAAACCACCGGCGACGCCATCCCCTACTACTTCGAGCACAACCCGACGCCCAACTACAACCTGGCGCTGGACGGTGGCTACCCGGTGGTGATTGCCGAAAAAGGCTACGGCACGGTCATGGCCAACTTCCCTTGGCGCAAGGCCGAGGGCCAAGGCGCCGAGATCATCTCGATGACCGGCGGCCTGGCGACCAACCAGATTCCCTCGACTTCGGTGGTGACCCTGCTCACTGAGCAACCCGCCGAACTGGCGGCCAGCCTGCAACAGGCCGGCAGCGAGTATGCGAAACGCAACGGCGGCGACTTCAAGGTCAACGCCAAGGTAGTCGGCAAGGATGTGCAACTGGTGGTCACCGGCGTGTCCGCCCACTCCTCCGAGCCTGAGTCAGGGGTCAACCCGGTGGCGCGGATGCTCGTCTTCCTTAACAGCCTCGACGGCAAGGTCGCCCTCAAGCACAACGCCTACACCGACGCCGCACGCTACGCCGCCGACAACTGGGGCCTGAACTACCTGGGCAACAAACTCGGGGTCGGTTTCGCCGACGACTTCATGGGCCCGCTGACCACCTCCCTGACCTACGTCGGCAAGGACGACAAGGCCTTGAAGCTGGCGGTCAATCTGCGCGTACCCAAAGGCAAATCGCCGGAAACCCTCAAGACCGAGATCGCCGACAAACTCGCCGCCTGGAGCAAAAGCAGCAAGACTGCCGTGACCTTCGACTACTCCATCGCCGAACCGATGTACCGCAACCCCGAAGGCGAATGGGTCAAGGCGCTGCTGGCCGTGGCCACGGAAAACCTCGGCATGCCGCACAAATTCGGCACCTCCGCCGGCGCCACCTCGGTCCACGAACTGCCCAACGGCGTGCAATTCGGCCTGGCCATGCCCGACGTCAAATACACCGGGCACAACGACAACGAGTTCAAGACGGTTGAGCAGTTCATGCTGGATCTGCAGATCGTGACCGAGATGATGGGGCGGATCGGGCAGTTGCCGAAGCTTTGATGGATGGGGGGGCGGGCTTGCTGTTGGGGTGAGTCCGCCGCGTACACTCGGCCATCTGATAAATCCAAGGGCACGGCATGCTAATCGTCTTCAGCGGACTCCCCGGCACAGGGAAAACCACCATCGCCAAGGCGCTCGCCGCTGCAACGGCTGCTGTGTACCTGAGGGTCGATACGATCGAGCAAGCGATTCGCAACGCGGGTGTACTTGCGCGAGACGTCGGGTGCAGTGGCTACCGAGTCGCCAATGAGCTGGCGCTGAGCAACCTACTGCTCGGTCATACCGTTGTCGTGGATTGCGTCAACCCCGTCGCCGAAAGCCGAACCGCGTGGAGCGATATCGCCGCCAAGGCGGGGGTGGAATTGGCCAACGTGCGGGTGATTTGCTCCAATGCAAATGAACACCGGCGCCGCGTCGAAACCAGGACTTCTGACATACCGGGCCTGATACCACCGACCTGGGAATCAGTGCTGGGCCATGAATATGAGCAGTGGGATGAGGCTGTGTTTTGCCTGGACACTGCTCAGGCATCTGCAGCGCAAGCTGTTGCGGTTATTGTCGAGCGATTGCGGCTTGAGCGATAGCGTCGTACAAAGCCTGCGATAACAACCAAGCCGGTCTGTCGGCCCGCCGCATCGCAGCGAAGAACCCGAGGCCACCGCGCGTATTCAGACAGCACGCGTCATCGTTGACGTTTTTCGCTGGCAAGCCAGCTCCTACAGGGGGGGCGGTGATAGGACTCAAACCCGGCACGACCGCTGCGCAAAAGCGCAGCAGTCGGCCGGAAACCGTCGTTCAATAACCTTGCGATCGATCAGGCAAAGTTCAGCGCGCGGTCCGAGGTTTCGTCCTTGATGCGGGTCGGCAGACCCATGACTTCCAATGCCGCGAGGAACGGCTCGGCGGGCAGTTCTTCGACGTTGACCATGCGGCTGACGTCCCAGTCGCCACGGGCGACCAGCAGTGCGGCGGCGACAGGAGGCACGCCGGCGGTGTAGGAGATGCCCTGGCTGTCGGTTTCGGCGAAGGCTTCTTCGTGGTCGGCGACGTTGTAGATGAACACTTCGCGCGGCTGGCCGTCCTTGGTGCCTTTGACCAGGTTACCGATGCAGGTCTTGCCGGTGTAACCCGGGGCCAGGGAGCCTGGATCCGGCAGCACGGCCTTGACCAGTTTCAACGGCACCACTTCCAGGCCTTCGGCGGTCTTGACCGGTTGCTCGGAGAGCAGGCCGAGGTTTTTCAGGACGCTGAAGACGTTGATGTAGTGCTCGCCGAAACTCATCCAGAAGCGCACGTTGGCGATGCCGAGGTTCTTCGAGATCGAGTGCACTTCGTCGTGACCGGTCAGGTACAGGTTCTGTACGCCGACCACAGGCAGGTCGTCGGTGCGCTTGACTTCGAACATGGTGTTGCTGGTCCACTGGCTGTTCTGCCAGCTCCACACCTGTCCGGTGAATTCGCGGAAGTTGATTTCAGGATCGAAGTTGGTCGAGAAATACTTGCCGTGGGAACCGGCATTGACGTCGAGAATGTCGATCGAATCAATGCTGTCGAAATACTGTTGTTGCGCGAGTGCCGCATAGGCATTGACCACGCCCGGATCGAAGCCCACGCCGAGAATGGCGGTGACGTTCTTCTGCTGGCATTCCTCGAGGTGTTTCCACTCGTAGTTGCCGTACCAGGGTGGCGTCTCGCAGATTTTGCCTGGCTCTTCGTGGATCGCGGTGTCCAGGTAAGCCACGCCGGTATCGATGCAGGCACGCAGCACCGACATGTTGATGAAGGGTGAACCGACGTTGATCACGATCTGTGATTCGGTGTCGCGGATCAGCGCCTTGGTCGCTTCGATGTCCAGCGCGTCGAGCGAATAGGCTTTGATCTCGGCAGGCACTTTCAGGCTGCCTTTAAGGTTGACGCTGTCGATGATGGCCTGGCATTTGGAGATGTTGCGCGACGCGATAGCAATACGACCGAGTTCGTCGTTGTGCTGCGCGCACTTGTGGGCCACCACCTTGGCGACACCTCCTGCACCAATGATAAGTACGTTCTTCTTCAATTTCTCTCTCTCTCCTTCTTGCGCCAGCTTACGAAAGGCTGGACAGGTAGTCGTTGTAACCAAACTCACGAACCACTTCGACTGTACCGTCGAGTTGTTTCACTACGATGGACGGCATTTTCAGGCCGTTGAACCAGTTCTTCTTGACCATGGTGTAGCCCGCGGTGTCGATGAACGACAGGCGGTCGCCGATGGCCAATGGGCGGTCGAATTGATACTCGCCAAAAATATCGCCAGCCAGGCAGGATTTGCCGCAGACCATGTAGGTGTGCTCGCCGTCGCTCGGCGCCAGCTTGGCGTTCAGGCGGTAGATCAGCAGGTCCAGCAGGTGGGCCTCGATGGAACTGTCGACCACGGCCAGGTGCTTGCCGTTGTACAGGGTGTCGAGCACGGTGACTTCCAGCGAGGCACTGTTGGTGATCGCCGCTTCGCCCGGTTCCAGGTAAACCTGTACGCCGTACTTCTCGGAGAACGCCTTCAGGCGCGCGCAGAATTCGTCCAGGGCATAGCCTTCACCGGTGAAGTGAATGCCGCCGCCGAGGCTGACCCACTTGACCTTGTGCAGCAGCTCGCCGAAGCGTTCTTCGATGGTGCACAGCATCTTGTCGAACAGGCTGAAGTCGCCGTTCTCGCAGTTGTTGTGGAACATGAAGCCGGAGATCTGCTCGATCACGCCTTCGATCTTCACCGGGTCCCACTCGCCCAGGCGGCTGAACGGACGCGCCGGGTCGGCCAGCAGGTAGTCGGAGCTGCTCACCTGCGGATTGACGCGCAGGCCACGCACCTTGCCTTCGCTGCGTTCGGCAAAACGCTGCAGCTGGCTGATGGAGTTGAAGATGATCTTGTCGCTGTTGTCGAGCATCTCCTCGATCTCGTCATCGGCCCAGGCCACGCTGTAGGCGTGAGTCTCGCCGGCAAACTTCTGGCGGCCGAGCTTGAGCTCGTAGAGCGACGACGAGGTGGTACCGTCCATGTACTCCTGCATCAGATCGAACACCGACCAGGTCGCAAAGCACTTGAGCGCCAGCAGGGCCTTGGCCCCGGATTGCTCGCGCACATAGGCGATTTTCTGCAGATTGGTCAGCAGTTTGGTTTTGTCGATGAGGTAGTAAGGGGTCTTGATCATTCCAGCCTCCGGCTAGGCCAGCCAAAAAAGAGCGGTATTGTGCCTACAACGGACAGATATCGAAAGGCATTCGGTTGCAAGCGGTCTGCGGGGCCGGTGGGTGGGGCTTTGAGGGGAGCATAATCGCGCTGACTTATGCTGAAGATCTGCCTTACACCTTGAACATCCTGGCGTCGTACATAAAGTCGAACACATCCACCACCTCGATCTGCCGCACTGCAGGATGGCCAGGATTGATGACAATGTTGCGTTCCAGTACCAGGACAGCCGAAGGCACAATCAGTCCCAGGTGCGTGTTCGCGTTCAGCCATGCAGAACCGAACTCCATACTCGGCCGATCGGCGGGAAGGCTTGCCCAGCCGAGCGGCAAGGTCTTCGGGTCAGGCTCCAGATAAAGCGCCGGATCATCGGGCAGTTCAAAGCAGGTGATTTTCATCGGCATCGTGGGCTCGCCACAGGCATGCACGAAGGTTTCCAGACAGCAGATCGCAGGCGTCAGCCCCATGTAAACAGCGGGGATATCCTGGTCGTTCCACCGCCCTCCTTCGATTGCTGCGCCTTTACCGCAAAGGTCTGTTGCACGCTTGGCCTTCGCAATACGCCAGGCCTGCATCAGGCAACACCTCCCCATTCCAACGCTTGAAGGACGCGACGAACTTGCTTGGCACCAATTTCGGTTTCGCACAGCATGATGGGCGCATCCCCCCCCAACGCTTTATTGGGCACGGACATCCACTGTGCAGCCGCTTCGCGACTTTCGAAAACTTCTTCGGCCAACGCCCAAACCGCTGCAATGCGATCCAGCCGCTCGGATGCTACTGAGTCGAGCTTCTTGTGCTCACGACGACGTCTCTCAAGCGTAGAGATCGATGCGTTCATGAGGATTTCGACGTTGCGTTCTTTAAGGTTGAACGTCACGCGAAAAGCGGGCACCAGGGCGGCGGAGAAACCTTCCTTGATTTGTCCCAAGCGCTCGGAGTCCTTGAGCAAGTCCCGCTTCGAACTGAAATCCCAAAACACCTCGACACCTGCGTCATGAGGGTCGCTTTTCCTGGCAGATCGCAGGGAGCCAGTCGTTGCTTCCATCTCAACCTCCGTCATTTGAACAAAAATTTCTGTCAAATAACTATACGCCGATGACGCAAGTAGCGGTACCACCGCAAGGCAGCCGTTGCGTTTCAAATAATGTGGAGCGCTGAAAATGACGCTTTCCGAGATGGCACAAATTTCAGGCAAAAAAAAGCCACTCGATTGAGTGGCTTTTTTTAGAACTTGGAGCGGGAAACGAGACTCGAACTCGCGACCCCGACCTTGGCAAGGTCGTGCTCTACCAACTGAGCTATTCCCGCGTCTTGGTGGGCGTATTCTAGCGAAATTCGAATACGCGTCAAGCCCTTGATTCAAAAAAGCTTTATTTTTTATCCAGATCGGTTTTCAAGTGCGGCCAGGCGGCGCGCAGGTAGTGCACCATCGACCACAGGGTCAGGCCGGCGGAGACCATCAGCAAGGCATAGCCCACCAGCACCCAGAAGCTGAAATCCGACGGGTTGGCCAGCAGGATCACCAGCGCCAGCATCTGCGCGGCGGTTTTCCATTTGCCGAGGTTGGACACGGCCACCTGGGCCCGTGCGCCGATTTCGGCCATCCACTCGCGCAAGGCGGAGATGACGATTTCGCGGCCGATGATCACGGCCGCCGGCAAGGTCAGCCACAGGTTGGCGTGTTCCTGGACCAGCAATACCAGGGCCACGGCGACCATCAGCTTGTCGGCCACCGGGTCGAGAAACGCCCCGAACGGTGTGCTCTGTTCCAGCCGGCGCGCCAGGTAACCATCCAGCCAGTCCGTCGCCGCGGCGAAGGCAAAGACCGAACTGGCAGCCATATAGCTCCAGTGGTACGGCATGTAGAACAGCAAAATGAAGATCGGGATAAGCAGGACGCGTAGAACGGTGATCAGATTAGGGATATTCATCGGCACAACTGGCTACGAGGTGAGGGGGCATTCTACTCGCTGTGCAGGTTTGCATAAATCAACTCTGCGAGCTTTTTACTGATCCCCGGTGCTTTGGCGATCTCGTCGATGCTTGCACGAGACAGCTCCTGCAATCCACCAAAATGTTTCAACAGGTCGCGACGACGGGTCGGCCCTACCCCGGCAACCCCTTCCAGGGTCGAGGTGCGACGGGTTTTACCACGGCGGGCGCGGTGACCGGTAATGGCAAAACGGTGGGCTTCGTCGCGGATCTGCTGGATCAGGTGCAGCGCCGGCGAGTCGCCGCGCAGGGTGAATTCGTGGGCGGCGTCATTCAGGTAGAGGGTTTCGAAACCGGCCTTGCGCGTCGCGCCCTTGGCCACGCCCAGCAGGATCAGGTCAGGCACCGCCAATTCGTTGAGCACATCGCGGGCCATCGACAGCTGGCCCTTGCCGCCATCCACCAGCAGGATATCCGGCAGCTTGCCCTCGCCGTCCTTGAGCTTGCTGAAGCGCCGGGTCAGGGCCTGATGCATCGCCGCGTAGTCATCGCCGGGGGTCACGCCTTCAATGTTGTAGCGTCGGTAGTCCGACTTCAGCGGCCCTTCCGGCCCGAACACCACGCAGGAAGCCACCGTGGCTTCGCCGCTGGAGTGACTGATGTCATAGCATTCCAGGCGCTGCGGCGGCTCATCCAGGTTGAGCACTTCGGCCAGGGCATCGAAGCGTGCGGCGACGTGTTGACGATTGGCCAGGCGCGCGCTGAGTGCCTGCTCGGCATTGGTCACCGCCAGTTGCTGCCAGCGTGCCCGCGTACCGCGCACCCTGTGACTGATGGTCAACTCGCGACCACGCAGCTCGTGAATGGCTTCGATCAGTGCCGGAAAGTCCTCGTGGACCACGTTGACGATCAACTCGCTGGGTAAGTCGCGTTCCGGACTGCTGATGAAATACTGTCCGAGAAATGCCGCCATGACCTCGGCGACTTCTTCCTCGATACCCACCTGCGGGAAAAAGTTCTTGCTGCCCAACACCCGGCCACCGCGCACGCTGATCAGGTGTACGCAGGCGCCACCCGGATTGACGAACGCGGCGACCACGTCGACATCGCCAGTGCCGCCTTCCATGCTCTGCTGGTCCTGGACCCGGCGCAGCAGGGAAATCTGGTCGCGAAATTCCGCCGCGCGCTCGAAGTCCAGGGTGCTGGCCGCCTGCTCCATGCTCGCCGACAGTTCATCGGTCAGGGCATTGCTGCGGCCTTCGAGGAACATCACCGAGTGCCGCACATCTTCGGCGTAGACCTCGGGCTCCACCAGGCCGACACAGGGCGCCTTGCAGCGCTTGATCTGGTATTGCAGGCACGGCCGGGTGCGATTTTTGTAGTAGCTGTCTTCACACTGACGGACGAAAAAGGTTTTCTGCAGCAGGCTCAGACTCTCGCGGATCGCCCCGGCGCTGGGGTACGGGCCGAAGTACTTGCCCTTGGCCTTTTTTGCCCCACGGTGAATGCTCAGGCGCGGGAACGGGCCGTCCGAAAGAAACACATACGGATAGGACTTATCATCGCGCAGCAGGATGTTGTAGGGCGGTCGCCATTCCTTGATCAGCGTCTGCTCGAGCAGCAGCGCTTCGGTCTCGTTGGCGGTGATGGTGGTTTCGACCTGGGCGATGCGCCCCACCAGGGCCGCGGTTTTCGGCGCCAGGCCGGTCTTGCGAAAGTAACTCGCCAGGCGCTTTTTCAGGTTCTTGGCTTTGCCCACGTAGAGCAGGCGCGCATCGCTGTCGAACATGCGATACACACCGGGACGGCCACTGCAGGTCGAGAGAAAAGCACTGGGATCGAACGGCTCAGTCATTGTCAGAGGCTGGCATCGACCATGCCGTGACGCACCGCCAACAGCGTCAACTCGACGTCACTGCTGATCGAAAGCTTCTCGAAAATGCGGTAGCGGTAGGTGTTCACGGTCTTTGGCGACAGGCAGAGTTTGTCGGAAATGATCTGCACCTTCTGGCAGCCGACAATCATCAGGGCAATCTGGATTTCCCGCTCGGAAAGGCTGTCGAACGGCGAGTCGTTGCTCGGCTGCACCGACTTGATCGCCAGTTGCTGGGCGATCTGCGGGCTGATGTAGCGCTGGCCGGCAAACACCAGGCGAATCGCCTGGACCATTTCGTTGAGCCCGGCGCCCTTGGTCAGGTAGCCGGCGGCGCCCGCTTGCAGCAGGCGCGTGGGGAACGGGTCTTCTTCGCAGACGGTGACCGCCACGACCTTGATGTCCGGGTGGCTGCGCAGCAGTTTTCGGGTGGCTTCGAGGCCGCCGATGCCGGGCATCTTGACGTCCATCAGGACCACATCGGGTTTCAGCTCGCGCGCCTTGAGCAGGGATTCTTCGCCCGACTCGGCCTGGCCGACCACTTGCAGGCCATCGATGTCCGCCAGCATTCGCGTAATACCTGTACGAACGAGATCATGGTCATCGACTACTAGCACCCTAATCAAGCAGACACCCCGCGATATAGTCTTGTGTTGGTTGCCCGCCACCTTAGCAAAAAGCATCCGCCAGACCTAGCGGCAGGCGTGATTAAAAACGCATTCGGTGCGACCGTCAGCGCTTGTACTAAACGCCCTACAGACGTTTCACCAGAGGTCCGGGCGCGCCACTCACGCCTGCTCCAGCGAGCGCCATTCAGCGCTCCAGCCTTGCGCGTCACGCCGGGCGATCAGCAGGCCGTCGCCAACGCCGGGTGCAGCGGCGAGCAACGCACCGTCCGCCGCCCAGATCGCACTGCGCCCCGCCGACTCCCAGCCGCCGGTCGCACCGCCGTGGTTGGCCATCAGCACCAGCATCGAATGCGTCATGGCATGCCCCTGCAGCAGTGCGCTGTCCACCGCGTAGCCCGCGGGACTGATCAGCACGCCGGCGGCATACACATCGGCGCCGAGGGCTGCGGCGGCAGCGGCATGGCTGGCATGGCAAAAGTCCGCACAGACCGCCAGCGCCACGGTGCTGTCATCCAGAATCAAGGGCGCGCCACCGTTGCCTGCGGCAAACGCCCGCTCCTCGCCCGAGTGCAGATGCTGCTTGCTGTAGACCGCCAGCGAGCCATCCGCCGCCAGCACCAGCGCGCCAATCAGCACCGGCCCCTCGGCGCTCAGGCGAATCGGCATGCCGACCACTGCCGTGACGGCCATTTCCCGCGCCAGCTCGCGCAATGGCTGCAGTACCGCTGCATCCGGGGCGATTGCCAGGTCTGCGGCCAGATCAGGCTCGTAGCCGGTCAGCGACAGTTCGGGAAACACCAGCAACTGCACGCCCTGTTCGGCGGCCGCCTGGATAAAGTGCTGGTGGCGGGCGATATTGGCCGGCAGGTCGCCGGCGATGGAGGTCGATTGCGCCGCGGCGATCGTCAGAGTGCTCATCCTTGCTGTTCCTTGATGGGGCGTGGGGCAATCGCCGAGTCTGGCATAAAGTGCGGCTCGAATTGCATCATTCACACCGATAGCAATTTCCGATTGAAACTGCGCACCGGCCTCTAGTAAGCTCGGCCCATTCAACGGAGACAGACCCCATGTTGCATTGCCCTTCCCAGCTTTCCACCGTCAGCGCCCTGCGCTCGGTTGCGGCTGCGCGGGCGAACGGTGTCTGCGCTCCGGCAGCGTTTTATTTTGGGTATTGGTTTAGCCACTGGCGCGCCTGATACCCACACGGCGGCCACTACTCAAGGGGTCGCCTACCAGAGAATTCTCAACCCCCGGTCGGCTCCCCGACCGGGGGTTTTGTTTTTTCAGCCCCGCCACTTTTTCGCGACATCACTGACTTCAAGGACTACCGACATGAACTACGCCACTTATTACCGTTACGACTTCAGCGCCTGGCGATTTAGCAAGCTCCGTTCGGGACAGCCTGCCGCCTCCGATCGGTCGCCCATTGGTGGCACGCACTCACGTCCGGCCAATACGGCCAATTGTCGAACACCCTTGTAGGGCCGAGCGCGCGGGCACGAACCCGCCGCCAGCCGAGGAAGTCTGAACATGAACTCGTCCATCTGCGCTTTGCCACTGACCACCCTCAATTGCGCCAATGAAGCCCTGACCCAGCGTCTGCCCAGCTCATTGCAGCTCAAGCAACAACTGCCCCTGACCCTGGCCCTGAGCCAACAGGTCACCGCCCATCGCCAGGCCGTACGCGCCATCCTCGACGGTACAGACTCGCGCCTGCTGGTCGTGGTGGGTCCCTGCTCGATTCATGACCCGCAATCTGCGCTCGAATACGCCGCCAACCTGAGCCGCCTGGCCACCGAGGTCAGCGATGAAATGCTCATCGTGATGCGCGCCTACGTCGAAAAACCGCGCACCACGGTGGGCTGGAAAGGCCTGGCCTACGACCCACGCCTGGACGGCAGCGACGACATGGTCGGCGGCCTGACCCTGTCCCGCGAACTGATGCGCGAAATGCTGCGGCTCGGCCTGCCGATTGCTACCGAACTGCTGCAACCCATGGCCGCCAGCTACTTCGACGACCTGCTGAGCTGGGTGGCGATTGGCGCGCGCACCACCGAATCGCAGATTCACCGGGAAATGGCCAGCGGCCTGGGCATGCCCGTGGGCTTCAAGAACGGCACCGACGGCGGTGTCGGCGTGGCCACCGATGCGATGCGCTCGGCCGCCCACCCGCACCGCCACTTCGGCGTCGACAGCCAGGGTCACCCGGCGATCATCCACACCCCGGGCAACCCCGACACCCACCTGGTGTTGCGCGGCGGCCATCGTGGCCCCAACTACGACGCCCGCAGCGTGGCGCAGATCGACGGCGATCTGCAGCGCTTGAACATCGCCTCGCGGATCATGGTCGATTGCAGCCACGCCAACAGTGGCAAGGACCCGCTGCGCCAGCCCGACGTGTTCAACGACGTATTGGCCCAACGCCTAGACGGCAATCGCTCGCTGATCGGCATGATGATCGAGAGCCACCTGTTCGAAGGTTGCCAGCCACTGGGCGCGAACCTGCGCTACGGCGTCTCGGTCACCGACGGCTGCCTGGGTTGGGACGCCACCGCACGCCTGCTGCGCAACGCCAGCCAGCAACTGCGCGCCTCGGCCAGGGTCGCCAACGCCTGAGGCGAGTGCCGCAAGCTGGACACTGCTCCCGTGCCCGAGTGGCGGGCCGGGGCAGGCGTCCAGAGCGAATGCTCCGACTGTTTCTATTCCGTCTTCAGGCACCGATCAGCGGCGTTATCACACAGCCGCCCCCGCAGGGCCTGGATTAGAGTGATGAGGCGACACCCCTCCAGAACTCACGGACTACAGGCACGCCTATGCAACGGAATGCAAGCACGCTCTACCCCATCCTGCTGGTGCACGGCCTCTTCGGCTTCGACCGCATCGGCACCTTCGAACTCTTCCACGGAATCCGCCAGGCCCTGAGGAACGCCGGCGCCCAAGTCTTCATCCCCTACCTGTCCGCCACCCACAGCAATGAGCTGCGCGGCCAGCAACTGATCGAGCAGATCGAGCGGGTGCTGGAGGGCACCGGCGCGCGCAAGGTCAACCTGATCGGCCATAGCCAGGGCGCGCTGGCGGCCCGTTATGCCGGCGCCGAAACGCCGCACCAGGTGGCGTCGGTAACCTCGGTCAGCGGCCCGAATCATGGTTCGGAACTGGCTGACTGTCTGCGCAAGGCGCTCAAACCAGGGCAACTGCCGGAATACATCGCGGTGGCCGCCTCGACCCTGTTTGTCGAGTTCCTCGGCTATCTCGGTGGCCGACCGCAGATCCCGCACAATGCTATCGCCGCCCTCAATGCCCTGACCACCGAGGGTGTCGCGGCGTTCAACGACAAGTACCCCCAGGGCCTGCCCGACACCTGGGGTGGCCAGGGCGCGCAGCAGGTCAACGAGGTTCACTACTATTCCTGGAGCGGCACGATCCAGGGCTCACTCTTGAAAGAAGGACGCAACGCCCTCGATCCGCTGCACGCATTCTGTCGCGGTTTCTCGCAATTCTTTGACCGTGAGGCCGGGCATAACGACGGCATGGTCGGGCGCTTCAGCTCGCACCTGGGCACCGTGTTGCGCTCCGATTATCCGATGGACCACCTCGACAGCATCAACCAGACCGCCGGCCTGGTGCGCAGCGGCATCGACCCGGTCGATCTGTACCTGGAGCACGCCGAACGTTTGCAACAACAGGGACTTTAATCAGTGAACAGCCGAGTATTTTCGACCAGCGGCCCAACGATCCGGGATCAGGCGTTAGATTGACAAGAAATAGCCCACTGAATCCGGTAGGCTCAGCATCTTTACCGCACATTGAAAGGAGATTTCCCCCATGGCCAAAGCCACTGCCCGTCACATCCTGGTTGCCAGCGAAGCCAAGTGCAACGAACTCAAGGCGCAGATCGAAGGCGGCGCTGATTTCGCCGAAGTTGCCAAGGCCAACTCCACTTGCCCATCGAGCCGCCAGGGCGGTGACCTGGGTTCGTTCGGTCCAGGCCAGATGGTCAAGGAATTCGACACCGTGGTGTTCAGCGCCCCGGTCAATACCGTGCAGGGTCCGGTGAAAACCCAGTTCGGCTACCACCTGCTGGAAGTGACCAGCCGCCAGGATTGATCCCAGGCACCTGAGTTGAACAACGGCCCACCTTTTGGTGGGCCGTTGTGTTTGTATAGGACCATCGATCACCCGGCGCTCAAGGCTGACAATGCGACTGGCTTTCTCCTCCCTCCTATTCACCGCCCTGGCCTTGCTGCTGAATGCCGCCGCGGTTCTCGCAAGCCCCCAGCACGCCCTGACTGTCTATGGCGAGCCGGCCAAATACCCGGCCAACTTCAGCCACTTCGCCTACGCCAATCCCCTCGCCCCAAAAGGCGGTAGCCTGCGTCGCTCGGCGATTGAAATCGGTCGTTTCGACCATGTCTCGCCCTACATCGACAAAGGCATCGGCGTCAGCCAACTCGACGGCATGGTTTATTCACCGCTGGCCCAGCGCTCGCTGGATGAGCCCTACACCGTGTATGGCCTGGTGGCGGAAAAAATGGAGCGCGCCAAAGACGGTTTGTGGCTGCGCTTCTACCTCAATCCCAAGGCGCGTTTCGCCGACGGCACACCGATCACCGCCGAAGACGTGCGCTACACTTTCGACCTGCTGATGACCCAGGGCAGCCTGCGCTACCGGGCACAGTTCGCCGACGTCAAAGGCGTCGAAGTCGAGTCGCCGCGCACCGTTCGTTTCGATTTCAAGAACAACGAAAACCGCACCCTGGCCCTGGACATCGCGACCCTGCCGGTGTTTCCCGAGCACTGGTGGAAGACCCGCGACTTCGCCAACGGCGGCGGCTACGAAGCTCCACTGGGCAGCGGCCCCTATCGAGTGAGCAAAGTCGATTCAGGGCGCAGCATCAGCTTCCAGCGCAACCCCGACTGGTGGGGCAAGGACCTGCCGGTGAGCCGCGGCCTGTACAACTTCGACCGCTTCAGCATCGAGTACTTCGGCGACACCGACGTCGCCCGCCAAGTGTTGCGCGGCGGCGCCTATGACTACAACCGCGAGTTCTCCGCCACCGCCTACTCCATCGGCTACGACAGCCCGGCCCTGAGCGATGGCCGCCTGCAGAAGGCTCACCTGGCCAAACAGGGTCCGCAGCCATCCCAGGGTTTTGTGTTCAATCTGCAGAACCCGATCTTCCACGACCGTCGCGTGCGCCAGGCGCTGGCCATGCTCTGGGATTTCGAGTGGAGCAACCGGCAGATGATGCGCAACCTGTACATCCGCCAGCAAAGCTTCTTCTCCAACACCGAACTGGCCGCCCGCCAATTGCCGGATGCCGCCGAGCTGGCAATCCTCGAACCGTTGCGCGGACAGGTGCCCGACGAGGTCTTCAGCCAGGTCTTCGAAGCACCGAAAACCGATGGCAGCGGGCTGATCCGTGACAAGCAGCTGCAAGCCCTCGCCCTGCTCGAAGCAGCCGGCTGGAAACCCGACGGCGATCGCCTGGTGAATGCCCAAGGCGAGCCGTTGGCGTTCACCTTCCTGATCAGCCAGAACGGCATGGACCGCCTGCTCCTGCCGTGGAAACGCAACCTGGCGCAGATCGGCATCAACCTCAACATCCGCCTGATCGACTCATCGCAATACGTCAACCGCCTGATGAGCCGCGACTACGACATGATCGTCACCGGCTACCCGGTCACCACCTCGCCGGGCGGCGAGTTGTTCAACTATTTCGGATCGGCAGCGGCCAATGACCCCGGTTCGAACAACTACATGGCGCTGCAAAATCCTGCGGTCGATGCGTTGATCGGCGGCCTGGTCAAGGCCACCACCCAGCCCGACATGCTGCGCCATGCCCATGCGCTGGACCGGGTGCTGCAATGGAACTACTACTGGATCCCCAACTACTACCCGCCAGGAACCTCGACCGTGTGGTGGAACCGCTTCGGCATGCCGGCCGTGCCGGCGAGCAACGACGAAGCCATCGAGACCTGGTGGGAAATGAGCAGTACCGCGCTGACCAATGAGCAGATGGCCGCCGAGCGCATCAAGCGCGGCCAACCCGGAGGACCTCACTGATGCTGGCCTACGTCCTGCGCCGCCTGCTGCTGATCATCCCGACCCTGGTGATCATCCTGCTGGTCAACTTCGTCATCGTCCAGGCTGCGCCCGGCGGCCCGGTGGAACAGGCCATCGCGCACCTGCAGGGCATCGGCGGCGGGGGCAATCTCGGCAGTTCCGGGGATGGCCTGAGCCGAGGTTCACGGGCCAGTCGCGGGCTCGATCCGCAACTGATCAAGGACATCGAGAAACAGTACGGCTTCGACAAACCGGCCCACGAACGCCTGTGGCTGATGCTCAAGAGCTACGCGCAACTGGACTTCGGCAAGAGCTTCTTTCGCGGCGCCACGGTCACCGATCTGATCCTCGAAAAAATGCCGGTGACCATTTCCCTCGGCCTGTGGGCGACCCTGATCACCTACCTGGTATCGATCCCACTGGGCATCCGCAAAGCGGTGCATCACGGCAGCCGGTTCGACGTCTGGAGCAGCACCGCGATCATCCTTGGCTACGCGATGCCGGCCTTCCTGTTCGCGATGTTCCTGATCGTGGTGTTCGCCGGCGGCACCTCGCTCAACTGGTTTCCGGTGCGCGGCCTGGTCTCGGAAAATTTCGAGCAACTGTCGACCTTGGGCAAGATCGCCGACTACTTCTGGCACCTGGTCTTGCCAGTGACCGCGCTGGTGATCGGCGGCTTCGCCACCCTGACCATCCTCACCAAGAACTCGTTCCTCAACGAAATCACCCGCCAGTACGTAGTCACCGCTCGCGCCAAGGGCTTGAGTGAGCGCCGGGTGCTCTACGGCCACGTGTTCCGCAATGCGATGCTGCTGGTGGTGTCGGGGATTCCCCAGGCGTTCATCAGCGTGTTCTTCGCCGGCTCCTTGCTGATCGAAGTGATTTTCTCCCTCGATGGCCTCGGGCGCATGAGCTATGAGGCGGCGGTGTCGCGGGACTATCCGGTGGTGTTCGGCTCGCTGTTCATCTTCACCCTGTTCGGCCTGCTGATAAAACTGGTGGGCGACCTGTGCTACACCCTGGTCGACCCGCGCATCGACTTCGCCGCGAGGAACGCCTGATGCTCACGCTCTCGCCCCTGGCGCGCCGACGCTTCGAACGCTTCAAGAAAAACCGCCGTGGCTGGTGGTCGTTGTGGCTGTTTATCGGCCTGTTCCTGCTGACCCTCGGCGGCGAGCTGATCGCCAACGACAAACCCCTGGTGCTGAGCTACCAGAACAGCCTGTACTTCCCGGCTTTCAAGCGCTACACCGAGCAGGAATTTGGCGGGCAACTGCCGTTCCAGGCCGACTACCGCAGTGAGTATGTGCAGAAGCTGATCAAGCAGGACGGCGGCTGGATGCTGTTCCCGCCGATCCCGTTCAGCGACGACACGCCCAACTACGACCTCAACCAGCCGGCGCCGAGCCCGCCGAGCAAGGTCAATTGGCTGGGCACCGACGACCAGGCGCGCGACGTGCTGGCGCGGGTGATCTTTGGCGCGCGGGTGTCGATCCTGTTCGCCTTGGCGCTGACCGTTATCAGCGCCCTGATCGGCATTGCCGCCGGTGCCCTGCAGGGTTACTACGGCGGCTGGATCGACCTGATCGGCCAGCGCCTGCTGGAAGTCTGGTCGGGGCTGCCGGTGCTGTACCTGCTGATCATTCTCTCGGGTTTCGTCGAGCCGAATTTCTGGTGGTTGCTGGGGATCATGGCGCTGTTTTCCTGGTTGGCGCTGGTGGACGTGGTGCGTGCCGAGTTCCTCCGTGGGCGCAACCTGGAGTACGTCAAAGCCGCCCGCGCCCTCGGTCTGAGCGACCGCAAGGTGATCGTGCGGCACATCCTGCCGAACGCGATGAACGCCACCCTGAGCTACCTGCCGTTCATTCTCACCGGGGCGATTTCGACCCTCACCGCCCTCGATTTCCTCGGCTTCGGCATGCCGGCCGGCAGTGCGTCGCTGGGCGAGTTGATCGGCCAGGGCAAGCAGAACCTGCAAGCACCCTGGCTCGGCCTGACGGCGTTCTTCACCCTGGCGCTGATTCTTTCTTTATTGGTGTTTATCGGCGAAGCCTTGCGCGACGCCTTTGACCCCAGGTCTTGAGGCGGACGTTTGCCATGAGCGACAACCTGATCGAAATCCGTGACCTCAACGTCGCCTTCAGCGGCCAGGTGGCGGTGCGCAACCTGTGCCTGGATATCCGCCCTGGCGAGTGCCTGGCGCTGGTCGGCGAATCGGGCTCGGGCAAGTCGGTGACGGCCCACTCGATCCTGCAACTGCTGCCCGAAACCGGCACCGAATCGTCCGGCAGCATTCGCTATCGCGGCCAGCAACTGCTCGGCGCCGAACCCAGTGTGCTACGTGAGTTGCGCGGCAACCGCATTGCAATGATCTTCCAGGAGCCGATGACCTCCCTCAATCCGCTGCACAGCATCGAAAAGCAGATCGGCGAAACCCTGCTGGTGCACAAGGGCCTGGGCGGCAAGGCGGCGCAACAACGCATCCTCGAACTGCTCGAGCTGGTGGGCATCAAGAAGCCTGTGGAGCGTCTCAAGGCCTACCCGCACCAACTGTCCGGCGGCCAGCGCCAACGGGTGATGATTGCCATGGCCCTGGCCTGCGAGCCGGAGCTGTTGATTGCCGATGAGCCGACCACCGCGCTCGACGTCACGGTGCAGCGCAAGATTTTGCTGCTGCTCAAATCCCTGCAACAGCGCCTGGGCATGTCGCTGTTGTTGATCAGCCACGACCTCAACCTGGTGCGCAGCATTGCCCAGCGGGTGTGCGTGATGCGCGCCGGTGAGATTGTCGAGCAGGCGCCCTGCGAGACTTTGTTCAGCGCGCCGCAGCACCCTTACAGCTGCGTGCTGCTCAACGCCGAGCCGGAAGGCGAAGCCCTGGCTCGGGATGAACGCGAGGCGGTGCTGGAAGTCGACAACCTCAGCGTGCGCTTCCCGCTGAGTAGTGGCCTGTTCCAGCGCAAGCAGTGGCTGCAGGCGGTGGACGGCATCAGCCTTAGCCTGCAGCGCGGCAAGACCCTGGGCATCGTCGGCGAGTCCGGGTCGGGCAAGTCGACGCTCGGCCAGGCGATCCTGCGCCTGCTCGACTCCGAGGGCAGCATCCGCTTCCAGGGCGTGGCTCTCGACCGCCTCAATCAGAAACAACTGCGGCCGTGGCGCAAGAAAATGCAGGTGGTCTTCCAGGATCCGTTCGGCAGCCTCAGCCCGCGCATGTCAGTGGCGCAGATCATCAGCGAGGGCCTGGAAGTGCACAGCCAGTCCAGCGCCGAACAGTGTGATGCGCAGGTGATCCAGGCGCTCAAGGAAGTCGGCCTCGACCCGCAAAGCCGCCACCGCTACCCCCATGAGTTCTCCGGCGGCCAGCGCCAACGCATCGCGATCGCCCGCGCCCTGGTGCTCAAGCCGGCGCTGATCCTGCTGGACGAACCGACCTCGGCCCTCGACCGCACCGTGCAAAAACAAGTGGTCGCCCTGCTCCGCCAACTCCAGGACAAACACGGCCTGACCTACCTGTTCATCAGCCACGACCTCTCGGTGGTCCGCGCCCTGGCCCACGACATGATCGTGATCAAGGACGGCAAGGTGGTGGAGTGCGGCGCCAGTCATGATGTTTTCGACAATCCGCAGCATCCCTATACCCGGGAATTGTTGGCAGCGGCGCATCCCGGCACTTGAGCCCCCTGTAGGAGCAGCCCGGGCGGCGCTCCGCTGCTCGCGATGGCGGTGCATCAGCCAACACATCTTTTGCCTGTACCGGCCTCTTCCCGAGCAGGCTCGGTCCCACAGTTTTCCGCATATCCCCTGTGGGAGCGAGCCTGCTCGCGAAAGCGGTGCATCAGCCAACCCATCTTTCGCCTGTGCCGCCCCATTCCCGAGCAGGCTCGGTCCCACCGTTTTTTCCGCGTACACTCGGATGCTTTGAGCGAACCCGGCAACCCTCAACCCTTGGACAGCCCCATGACCACCCCCGACGCCCTCCCCGACTACCAACGAGTCCGAACGCTGGCGATCCGCTCGTTGTTCGAGATCATCGAGCAGTCCAGCGAAGGCACGGTGATGGTCGACCGTGACGCCAATATCGTCTGGATCAACGAGCGCTACGCCCGGCGCTTTGGCCTTGAATCAGCCGAAGTGGCGATCGGCAAGCCCTGCGAGAGCGTGATCCCCGGTAGCCTGTTGCGCCAGGTGGTGCGCACCGGGCGGCCGATCCTGCTGGACCTGCAGGACACGCCCAAGGAGCCGCTGGTGGTGATGCGCCTGCCGATCTACGACGACGCCGGTGCCGTAATCGGCGCCATCGGTTTTGCTCTGTTCGACGAGCTGCACAGCCTGTCGCCGATGCTCAAGCGCTACCTGAGCATGCAGCAGGAACTGGCCTCGACCCGCTCACTGCTGCGGGCGCGCCAGGCCAAGTACACCTTCGCCCACTTCATCGGCACCAGCGCCGCCAGCCTCGAGGTCAAGCGCCGCGCCCGACGCAGCGCCAGCACCGAATCACCGGTATTGCTGCTGGGCGAAACCGGCACCGGCAAGGAGTTGCTCGCCCAGGCGATCCACGGCGCCTCGCCACGGGCGCACAAGGCCTTCGTCAGCATCAACAGCGCGGCAATTCCCGAGGCGTTGCTGGAAGCCGAGTTCTTCGGCACCGCCCCCGGCGCTTTCACCGGCGCCGACCGCAAAGGCCGTCCCGGCAAATTGCAGATCGCCCAGGGCGGCACGCTGTTCCTCGATGAAATCGGCGACATGCCGCTGCCACTGCAAAGCAAGTTGCTGCGGGTGTTGCAGGAGAAGGAATTCGAACCGGTGGGCTCCAATGAAATGATCCAGAGCGATGTGCGGATCATCGCCGCCACCTCCATCGACCTCGAAGCGGCGATCCGCCGTGGCGAGTTCCGCGCCGACCTCTACTACCGCCTCAACGTCCTGCCGATCCAGGTGCCGCCCCTGCGCGAGCGCCTCGATGACCTGCCGGCACTGAGCGAAGCGATTCTCGAAGAGCTGCGCAGCCAGCACGAACTCGACAGCCAGGCCCTGGCCCTGCTCGGTCAACACGCCTGGCCGGGCAACATTCGCGAGTTGCGCAACGTGCTGGAGCGGGCGGCGCTGTTGAGCGATGACCTGATCCTCGATGCCGGGGAAATTCGGGCGGCGATTGGTAGTTTGGTGCCGGTATCGCCCAGCACCACGGCCGCCCTGCAACCGCTGGTGAATGAGACCTTCAGCGCCGCCCGCGAGCGTTTTGACCGGCAGTTGATTGAGCAGGCTTTGGCGCAGTGTGGCGGCAAGGTGATCGAAGCGGCGGCGCGGCTGGGGTTGGGGAGATCGACCTTGTACAAGAAGATGGTGGCGCTGGGGATTGCCGAGTCTCAATAGAGAGATTTTCGTCTGCTTTTAGAGACGCGCTTTGCGCGTTTCGCTGGCAAGCCAGCTCCTACAGGGTGCTCGCGGACTCCCGTAGGAGCTGGCTTGCCAGCGAAAGGGCCCGAACAGCCAATAGAAATCTCCAAATTGAGACAATTCGTTAACAAATACTACCAAAAAATAAAAAACAACATACAAATCAACAACTTACAAACCTGGCACAAATCCCGCTATAGCCCCCTCCCACACGCCTCACCCCAAAAAAAATAACAATCCCAGGAGACACACCATGAGTGTGATCATCGCTTTGGCAGCCCTCGCGCTGTTGATGCTCGCCGCTTACCGTGGCTACAGCGTTATCCTCTTCGCCCCGATTGCCGCCCTTGGCGCCGTCCTGCTCACCGACCCTTCCGCCGTTGCGCCCGCCTTCACCGGGGTGTTCATGGAGAAAATGGTCGGCTTCATCAAACTGTATTTCCCGGTGTTCCTGCTCGGCGCGGTGTTCGGCAAGCTGATCGAGCTATCCGGCTTCTCGCGCTCGATCGTCGCTGCCGCCATCCGCGTGCTCGGTACGAGCCAGGCGATGCTGGTGATCGTGCTGGTCTGCGCCCTGCTCACCTACGGCGGCGTATCGCTGTTCGTGGTGGTGTTCGCGGTCTACCCGTTTGCCGCCGAGATGTTCCGCCAGAGCAATATTCCCAAGCGGCTGATCCCTGCGACCATCGCCCTCGGCGCCTTTTCGTTCACCATGGACGCCCTGCCCGGCACCCCGCAGATCCAGAACATCATCCCCAGCACCTTCTTCAACACCACCGCCTGGGCCGCGCCGTGGCTGGGTCTGATCGGCACCATCTTCGTGTTCTGCGCCGGCATGCTGTTCCTCCAGCGCCAGCGCAACAAGGCGCTGCGCAACGGCGAAGGCTACGGCACGGAACTGCGCAACGAGCCGGAAACCGCCGCTGACCTGAAGCTGCCGAACCCCTGGCTGGCTATCTCGCCGCTGCTGGCGGTGGGCATCATGAACCTGCTGTTTACCCACTGGATTCCGCAGTGGTACGGCAAGACCCACAGCCTCAGCCTGCCGGGCATGAGCGCACCGGTGACCACCGAAATTGCCAAACTCACTGCGATCTGGGCGGTCCAGGCGGCGTTGCTGGTGGGCATCCTGATGGTCTTGGTGTTCGGCTTCCAGGCGATTCGCAGCAAGCTCGCCGAAGGCAGCAAAAGTGCGGTCAGCGGCGCCTTGCTGGCGGCAATGAACACCGCCTCGGAATACGGTTTCGGCGCGGTCATCGCTTCGCTGCCGGGCTTCCTGGTGCTGGCCGACTGGCTGAAAAGCATCCCCAACCCGCTGGTCAACGAAGCGATCACCGTGACCCTGCTGGCCGGTATCACCGGTTCCGCGTCGGGCGGCATGAGCATCGCCCTGGCGGCCATGGCCAATGACTTCATCGCCGCCGCCCACGCCGCGAATATTCCGCTGGAAGTGCTGCACCGAGTCGCCGCCATGGCCAGCGGCGGCATGGACACCCTGCCGCACAACGGCGCGGTCATCACCCTGCTGGCGGTCACCGGGCTGACCCACCGCGAAGCCTATAAAGACATTTTCTGTATTACGCTGATCAAGACGCTGGCGGTCTTCGTCGTAATCGCAACCTTCTATGCCACCGGCATTGTGTGAGGCAACCATGACCACCCTGAATGGCAAGACCGCACTGGTCACCGGCTCCACCAGCGGCATTGGCCTGGGCATCGCCCTGAGCCTGGCCAAGGCTGGCGCCAACCTGATTCTCAACGGCTTCGGCGACGCCTCGGCGGTGATTGCCGAGGTCGGACAATTTGGCGGAAAAGTCGGCCACCACCCGGCCGACGTCAGCGACCCGGCGCAAATCGCCGAGATGCTCGCCTACGCCGAACGCGAGTTCGGCGGCGTCGACATCCTCGTCAACAACGCCGGCATCCAGTACGTTGCGGCGGTGGAAGAGTTCCCGGTGGAGCGCTGGGATTCTATCATCGCGATCAACCTGTCGTCGGTATTCCACAGCACCCGCCTGGCCTTGCCGGGCATGCGCGCCAAGGGCTGGGGGCGGATCGTCAACATCGCCTCGGTGCATGGCCAGGTGGGTTCGGTGGGCAAGGCCGCCTACGTCGCCGCCAAGCACGGGGTGATCGGCCTGACCAAGGTGGTCGGCCTGGAAACCGCCACCAGTAACGTCACCTGCAACGCGATCTGCCCCGGCTGGGTGCTGACGCCACTGGTGCAGAAGCAGATCGACGACCGCATCGCCACGGGCATCGACCCGCAGCAGGCGCAACACGACCTGCTGGCGGAGAAGCAACCGTCGCTGGAATTCGTCACCCCACCACAACTTGGCGAGCTGGTGCTGTTCCTCTGCAGCGAGGCCGGCAGCCAGGTCCGTGGCGCCGCCTGGAACATCGACGGTGGCTGGCTGGCGCAGTAAACAGCGACACCCGACAACAATAAAAATCAGGGAAATCCGATGTCAGAGATCTTGTGGCAACCCAGCGCCGAGCGCATCGCCAACACACGCATGGATGGCTTCCGGCGCCTGTGCAACCAGCGCCATGGGCTGGACCTTGACGACTTCCCGGCGCTGCACCAGTGGAGCATCGAGCGCCGCGAAGACTTCTGGCAGGCGATCGTCGATACCTTCGATGTGCGCTTCGTCGAGCCGCCCGCAACGGTCTTGCGTGAAGGCCCGCAGATGCCCAGCGCCGAGTGGTTTCCCGGGGCAACCCTGAATTTTGCCGAACACCTGCTGCGCCGCCGTGACGAGGGCGTGGCAGTGGTGGCGGTTGCCGAGGACGGTCAGCGCGAACAGCTGACCTGGGCCGAGTTGGCGCATCACGTGGCCGGCCTGCAGAAGAGCCTGCAAGCAGCCGGTGTTGGCGTCGGCGACCGGGTCGCGGCGTGCATGCCCAACACCTGGCAGACCCTGGTGGGCATGCTCGCGACCACCAGCCTCGGCGCTGTCTGGTCGTGTTCCTCGCCAGACTTCGGCACCCAGGGCGTGATCGATCGTTTCGGCCAGATCGAACCCAAGGTGCTGATCACTTGCGCCGGTTACCGTTATGCCGGCAAGACCATCGACCAGACCGCCAAGGTCAACGAAATCCTTAACCGCCTACCGTCGCTGCAGCAACTGATCATCGTGCCGTATGCCCGCCCCGACGCGCAGGCCACGGACTACCAGACCGATGCCCGCGTGGCGTTGTGGGATGAGTTCTACCAAGCCGGCGGCGAACCTGAATTCGCCCCGGTGCCCTTCGCCCATCCGCTGTACATCCTCTATTCCAGCGGCACCACCGGGGTGCCGAAGTGCATCATCCACGGAACCGGCGGTGTGCTCCTGCAACACGTCAAGGAGCATGGCCTGCACACCGACCTCGGCAATGACGACCGACTGTTCTACTACACCACCTGCGGTTGGATGATGTGGAACTGGCTGGTCTCGGCCCTGGCGGTGGGCAGCAGCATCGTGCTGTATGACGGCTCGCCGTTCGAGCCCGGGCCGCAGCGCCTGCTCGACCTGATCGACCGCGAGGCGATCACGGTGTTCGGCACCAGCCCCAAGTACCTCGCCACCCTGGAAAGCCAGGGCCTGCAACCGCGCCTGAGCCATGACCTGGGCAGCCTGAAAACCCTGCTCTGCACCGGCTCGGCGCTGTCACCGCAGAGCTACGACTACGTCTATCGCGAGATCAAGGCCGACCTGTGCCTGGCCTCGATGTCCGGCGGCACCGACATCGTTTCCTGCTTCGTCAATGGCAACCCGCTGACTCCGGTACGCCGCAGCGAGATGCAGGGCAAGAGCCTGGGCATGGCCATCGAAGTGTGGAACGACGCCGGGCAGCCGGTGATCGGTGAGAAAGGCGAACTGGTCTGCACCCGGCACTTCCCGGCCATGCCGATTGGCCTGTGGAACGACCCGGACGGGGAAAAGCTGCGCGCCTCGTATTTCAGCCAGTTCCCGGGCGTCTGGGCCCAGGGTGACTACGCCGAAGAATTGGCCCACGGTGGCTGGATGATCCACGGGCGCTCCGATGCGGTGCTCAACCCGGGAGGGGTGCGCATCGGCACGGCGGAGATTTATCGCCAGGTCGAGAAAGTCCCGCAGGTGCTCGACAGCGTCGCCATCGGCCAGCAATGGCAGGACGACGTGCGCGTGGTGTTGTTCGTGCGTTTGCAGGACGGCGTGGTGCTCGACGACCCGTTGCAGCAGCAGATCCGCCAGGTGATCCGCGCCAACACCACCCCGCGCCACGTGCCGGCGAAGATAGTCGCAGTCACCGACATCCCGCGCACCATCAGCGGCAAGGTCGTCGAGTTGGCGGTGAAGAATGTGGTGCATGGCCGGCCGGTGAAAAACACCGACGCCCTGGCCAATCCCGAGGCGCTGGAGCAGTACCGCGATCGGCCGGAATTGCAGGCTTGATCAGTTCCGGGTACATCCCGGATTCCATGACCACCCCGATCCTTGTAGGAGCTGGCTTGCCAGCGAAAGCGGTACTACAGGCAACAGCAATGTTGAATGTGGCGCCCTCTTCGCTGGCAAGCCAGCTCCTACAGTTTTATCTGGGGACATGCCCAACACACAAAAACACATCCAACGAGACTTTTCCCGCCCGCTGACGTCTACATCCTCAACACGCACTGGATGAAGGACTCAGGAACCTCGATGAACCGATCCCCTACCGGCGACGCCCAGGCCCTGATTGCCCGTCTCGATGGCACCCGCAGCCCGTTGGGCGACGCCAGTCACTGGCCGCAGAGCCTGCGCACCGCCGTCGACATTGTGCTCCACTCGCCGATGCCGATGCTCCTGCTCTGGGGCCCGCAGCTGTCGCAGATTTACAACGACGGCTTCGCCCTGCTGGCCGGCAACAAGCACCCGCACGCGTTCGGCCAGCCGATCCACGACACCTGGCCGGAGCTTCGCGAATTCACCACGCCGATCTACGACGCAGTGCTGCAAGGCCAGGTGCGCTTCTTCAGCGAGCAGCGTTTCGTCCTGCAGCGCGAACAGCATGAACAGGAATTTTTCCTCGACCTGACCTACAGCCCGATTCGCGATGAGCGCGGCGAGGTCGCCGGGATCCTGGTCACCGCCATCGAAACCAACGAAAGGCGGCGTATCGCCCTCGAACTCAAGCAGCGTTCCGAAGCCAGCCTGCGCGCCCAGCAGGACAGCGAGCAGCGCCTGCAACTGGCGCTCGCCGCCACCGAAGCCGTGGGCACCTGGGATTGGGACATCGGCAGCGATCGCTTCATCGCCGACGCGCACTTCGCCCAGTTGCACGGCGTCGACCCGACGCTGGCCAACCAACTGCCCATCAGCGAATACCTGCACGGCGTCCACCCCGAAGACCGCGCCATGGTCGCGCGCAGCATCAAGCACTGCATCAGCCACGGTACCGAATACGCCGAGGAGTACCGCTTGCAGCAAGCCGATGGCGAGCTGCGCTGGGTGTTTGCCCGGGGCCGCTGCTACAAGGATCACCACGGCCGGCCAATGCGCTTTCTCGGCGCCGCCCTCGACCTCACCGAACGCAAGCACACCGAACAGGCACTGCGCCAGAGCCAGACCGAGCTGCAACTGATCATCAACGCCATGCCGGTGCTGATCAGTTACGTCGACCATGAGCAACGCTTTCGCCTGAACAACAGCGCCTACCTCGACTGGTACGGCAAGACCCCGCAAGAGCTGTACGGCAAGACCATCCTCGAAGTGCTCGGCCCGGAGATCTATGCCACCCGCGTCGAGCACATCCGCGCGGCGCTGGCTGGCAAGCCCTGCAGCTTTGAAGCCTACTCGCCGCACCGCGATGGCCGGCCGCGTTATGCGCTGATGAAATACCTGCCGCGCTTCAGCGCCGACGGCGCGGTCAATGGCTTCTATATCTTCGTGATCGACGAGACCGAGCGTAAGCAGACCGAAGAAGCCCTGCGCAATCTCAACGAAACCCTGGAAGAACGGGTCGCCACCCGCACCGAAGCGCTGGCCGAACTCAACCATCGCCTGCAAAACGAAATGTTCGAGCGCGAACGGGCCGAAGACGCCTTGCGCCATGCGCAGAAAATGGAAGCCGTGGGCCAACTCACCGGCGGCATCGCCCACGACTTCAACAACATGCTCACCGGGATCATCGGCAGCCTCGACATGATCCAGCGCTACATCGCTGAAGGGCGCATCGAAGAGCTCGGCCGCTTCGCCGACGCTGCGGTGTCCTCGGCCAATCGCGCAGCGGCGCTGACCCACCGCCTGCTGGCGTTCTCCCGACGCCAGTCGCTGGATCGCCGGCCGCTGGACCCGAACACCCTGGTGCGCTCGCTGGAAGAACTGATCCGCAGGACCAAGGGCGAACACATCGACCTCAAGTTTGCGCTGGCCCCTGACGTGTGGCCGGTCAACACCGACGCAGGGCAACTGGAAAACGCCCTGCTCAACCTGGTAATCAACGCCCGCGACGCCATGCCGGGCGGCGGCGAGCTGCTGATCGAGACCGCCAACAGCTACCTCGACGGCAGCGAGATCAGCACCCTGGAGCCGGTCAAGGCCGGCGACTACGTGATGCTCGGCGTGCGTGACAACGGCTCCGGCATGACCCCACGGGTGCTGGCCAAGGCCTTTGACCCGTTCTTCACCACCAAACCCATCGGCCAGGGCACCGGCCTCGGGCTGTCGATGATCTACGGGTTTGCCCAGCAATCCGGCGGCCATGTGACCCTGAGCAGCGAACCCGGCGCGGGCACCTGCGTGCGCCTGTATCTGCCGCGCCTGCACAACCCGACGCAGCCGCTGTCGGGCGACTCACTGAAGCTCGACAGCAATTTTGCCGCCGCCGGCGAATGCGTGGTGCTGGTCGAGGATGACCCGGCGGTGCGCCTGCTGGTGCTCAATGTGCTGCACGAACTGGGCTACGCCACCCATGAAGCGCAAGACGCCAACGGTGCCCTGCCGCTACTGGAGTCGCCGCTGCGCATCGATTTGCTGGTCACCGATGTTGGCCTGCCGGGCATGAATGGCCGACAATTGGCCGAGATCGCGCGCCAGCATCGCCCCGGCCTGAAAGTGCTGTTCATGACCGGCTACGCGGAACAGGCCGCCGAGCGCCAGGGCTTTCTCGAGGAGGGCATGGACCTGTTGGTCAAGCCGTTTACCATTGAGCAACTGGCCGGCAAGATTCGCCAGATGATCAGCCACGCCGGCTGATATCAGGCATAATCGCGCCCCGCCGTCACCACCGCTGCAAGGTATTTGCCCCATGAAAGCCCAAGCCCGCCACATTCTGGTGAAAACCTCCGATGAGGCCGAACAGCTCAAGCAACGCATCGCCAAGGGCGAGGCCTTTGACGTGCTGGCGAAGAAGTTCTCCATCTGCCCTTCCGGCAAGCGCGGTGGCGACCTCGGCGAGGTGCGCCCAGGGCAGATGGTCGGCGCCATCGATGCGGTGATCTTCAAGAAGCCGCTGCGGGTGGTGCACGGGCCGATCAAGAGCAAGTTCGGCTACCACCTGGTGCAGGTGTTTTTTCGCGACTGACCCGTGACGATCAGAAGCAGGTGTGCATACTCTCGATCACCTGCAACTGCTCATCCACCAGCAAGGCGCTGCGCCATTTATCGAAGGTCAGGCACGGGTGCGAGGTGCCGAAGGCGATGATGTCGCCGACCCGCAATTCGACCCCTGCTGCCACCGTCATGAACGCATGCTGATCCATCACAGCCGTGACCTGGCAAGTGCTGACGTCATCCCCTGATGCAGGCAACACACCTGCCCTGTAACGCAGCAGCGGCACCGGCAACCCGGCGTCATAGGCCACGTCGCGCTTGCCCAGGGCGATCACCGCGAAGCCTGGCTCCGGCAACGACTGCACATGGGCCCAGACTTCCAGCGCCGGGCGCAGGCCTTCGTGCAGATCGCTACGGCGATCCAGCACGCAGCATTGCGCCTCTTTATAGATGCCGTGATCGTGGGCCACGTAGCTACCGGGGCGCAGCACACTGAGGAAGCGCCCGGCAGCGTTTTGCGCGGCGAAGGATTCGGCGATCAGGTCGTACCAGGCCGAGCCCGAGGCGGTGATGATCGGCCGTTCGATGGCGAAATCGCCGCTGTCCTGCAACTGCACGGCGAGGCGCACCAGCGAGGCGGCGAACCCACGAATCCCGCTGACCGCCTGCTCGCCGTGGATCACCCCTTCGTAGCCTTCGATACCGGTCAGGGCCAAGCCCGGTTGTGCCTTGATCGCCGCCGCCAGCGCCAGGACTTCGGCTTCACTGCGACAGCCGCAACGCCCGCCGACCACGCCGTATTCGATCATCACGTTCAAGCGCTGACCGCGCCCGGCGAAAAACGCCCCGAGGTCGGCGACGTTGTCCGGGTGATCGACCATGCAGTGAAACTCAAAATCCGGATCGGCCAGCAATTCGCTGATCAAGGCCATGTTCGGCATGCCGACCAGCTGATTGGCCAACAACACCCGGCGCACGCCATGGGCATAGGCAGCGCGGGTCTGCACCGCCGTGGCGAGGGTAATGCCCCAGGCGCCGGCGTCGAGTTGGCGGCGGAACAAGGCCGGGGTCATGCTGGTCTTGCCGTGGGGCGCCAACTCGGCTCCGCTGGCCGTGACGAAATGCTGCATCCAGCGAATGTTGTGCTCCAGCGCTTCGCGGTGCAGCACCAATGCCGGCAGGCTGACGTCACGCACGAGGTGCGCACCCGTTGGCGCTGCGCCTTTTTCCACGAGCGTATTGGCTGTTGAAGACATGGGTTAACTCCTTGCTCGGCAGGGTTATTCGTTGATGCGACGGGCCAGGCGGTTGGCGCTGTCGATCAGCACCCGGCGGTAGTCGTCATAGTTGCGTTCGGCGTCGGCCCGCGGGGCGACGATGCACAGCGTGGCAATCGCCACACCGCCAGGGTCTTTGACCGGCGCGGCAAAGCAATGGGTGAAGGTGTCGGCGACGCTGTCGAAGGAGAAAAAGCCCTCGGCGTCGGCCTGGCGGATTTCGCCGAGGAACTGCTCCAGCGGCAGGCGCTGGCCGTCGGGCAGGATGAAATCCTCGTCGTCGATCAGCTCGGCTATCTGCTGGTCGCTCATGTGCGCCAGCAGCAGACGGCCGGACGCGGTCCACGGGATGGGGGCGTTCTCGCCGATGTTCGAGGAGATGCGAAAATGCCGCTCGCCCTCCTTCATCAACGCCACGGTGTACTTGCGCCCATTAAGCAGGCACATCTGCGCGGTTTCACGGGTCTGCCGGACGATCTCCTGCAGGGCCTGGTCCGCCTCGCGACTGAGGTCGAAATGACGCAGGTGCGCCTGGCCGAGAAAGTACAGCTGGCGTCCGAGATAGACATGGCCGTCCTTGCCCACCGGCTCGAGGATGCGTCGCTCGAGCAAGGAGGCCACCAGCTCATAGACCGTGGACTTGGGGCTGCCGATCGCGTTGGCAATGTCGTTGGGCCGCAGCGGCTGGCCGATTTCCTTGAGGAAATCGAGGATATCGAACGCCCGGTCGAGGCCACGGGCCCGGCGCTTGATCGGGTCTTCGCTCATGGCCGGCTCAGGCCTTTTTCTTGTAGGCGATGCAATCGATCTCGACCTTGCAGTCGACCATCATGCTCGCCTGCACACAGGCGCGGGCCGGCGCGTGCTCGGGGCTGAAGTACTCGGCGAAGACCTTGTTGAAACTCCAGAAATCCCGTGGATCGTCGAGCCAGACCCCGGTGCGCACCACGTCTTCGAGGCCGTAACCGGCTTCTTCGAGGATCGCGATCAGGTTGCGCAGGGTCTGGTGGGTCTGCTCGACGATGCCGCCGGCGATGATCTCACCGTCCAGCGCCGGCACCTGACCGGACACATGCAACCAGCCATCGGCTTCGACGGCGCGGGCGAAAGGACGTGGCTGGCCACCACCGGCGGTGCTGCCGGTACCGTAACGGGTGATGCTCATGGGCTTTCTCCTGAGTTATTGATTCCGCTATAGCGGAATGCAAATCGCAATAGCGGAACAAGACGCAAAAGTCTGCCACAGCTCACCGGCAAAGTCCCAGTGCATTTGGTCGATCAGTCAGGGAATAAACGCTCACGGGGGACGTCGTACAGGCGCTCAATTCCTTCAATTGCCTTACAGGAACCCCATCATGAAAACCGCCTTGCTAGGCCTGGCCCTGCTCAGCCTGAGTACCCTGGCATCCGCCGCGACCGCACCGGCACCTGCTGCAGAGGACTATCACGGGGGGATGCACCTGGACATCGCCCGGGTCATCTCGACCTCCGATTACGGTTACTGCGGAATCGGCTCACGGGAACTGACGTACGCCGACTCCCACGGGGTGGTGCACACCCTGCGCTATCAGGCTTATGGCGATGGTTGCATCGATCAGGGCAGTTAACTGTTGCGGCCGGATCAGTCGTCGATGTGCCGATATTCAGCGTTCAACGCGTGGGCCAGGGTTTGCGCCCGACCGAGGCGAATCGGCCCGCGCTCGATGTCCACCAGCAGGCTCGGGCAGGCGAACGCCGGCACCTCGGGCATCGATTTCAGCCGGCCATCGGTCAGCAACAGAATGCGCTGCTGTTCGGCCGGGTAGCGTTTTTGCCGCCGCGTCAGCCAGGTTTCGGCCTCGGCCAACGCCGCCGATAACGGTGTACCGCCTGATGCTCCCAGCGCATCGAGCCAGTCCCGCAGGCTGGCCGAAGCTTTCAGCCCCTGCACTTGCCAACGCGGCGCGCTGCCGCTGGCAGTGAGCAAGGCCAGGCGTGCGCGCTGGCGGTAGGCGTCGTCGAACATCTGCGCCAACAAGCCCTTGGCATCGCTCAACGCCTGATGGCGGCGGGTCGAGGCCGAGGCGTCGACAATCACCAGCCACAACTCATGGGGGCTGCGTGTGCGCAGGTGAAACAACAGGTCATCGCGCTGGCGTGGACGGCCGTTGAGCAAGGTCCCCGGCCAGTTCACCGTGCCGCTGCTCGCGGCTTGCCGTTGGCCCTGGCGACCGTTTTTCAAGTGCCCGGCGCGGGGCCTGGCATTCGCCCCCGCCGTTGCACGAGGGCGAATGCCTAGGGCTTTTTTGGCCAGCTCGGCACCTCACGGCGCGCGCCGGTGGGCAAGGCCTGGGCCGGTAGTTCGCCCCACTGACCCTGGCCTTCGTCGGGCCGTGACGGTTGGTTAGGCGAGGCTTGGGTTGCCGGTGGCTGGCTCTGGTTTTGCGCCGGCGGGTTGCGCCGACGATGACGCAGGGCAAACTCGGCCACCGCGTCGATATCCTCTTCGCTGATGGCCGCCGCGCCACGCCAGGCGGCATGGGCGCGCGCGGCACGCAGCCAGACCAGGTCGGCGCGCAGGCCATCGACCCCAGCGGCAAAACAGCGTTCGGTAATCTGCGCCAGGGCCGCGTCGTCCAGGGCAATCGCCGCCAGACCGTCACGGGCACGCTGGCAGCGCTCGCGCAGTTGCTGTTGCGCGTCTTGCCATTGCTCACAGAAACCCTGGGGATCGCTGTCGAAATCCAGCCGTCGACGGATGATCTGCCCACGTTCCAGCGGTTCAGTGTGACCGCCGAGGGCGACGTTGAGGCCGAAGCGGTCGAGCAACTGCGGGCGCAATTCGCCCTCCTCCGGGTTCATGGTGCCGATCAGCACGAAGCGCGCCGGATGCCGATGGGAAATGCCGTCGCGCTCCACCAGGTTGGTGCCGCTGGCGGCGACATCGAGCAGCAGGTCCACCAGGTGATCGGGCAGCAGGTTGACCTCATCCACATACAGCACGCCACCGTCAGCCTTGGCCAACACCCCCGGAGAAAACTGCGCACGGCCCTCGCCCAGCGCCGCGTCGAGGTCGAGGGTGCCGACCAGCCGCTCTTCGGTGGCGCCCAACGGCAAGGTGACGAACTGCCCGCTGGCCAGCAGATCGGCCAGGCCCCGGGCCAGGGTCGACTTGGCCATGCCGCGCGGCCCCTCGATCAGCACGCCGCCGATTTTCGGGTCGATGGCGCTCAGGCACAGCGCCAGTTTCAAGGCGTCGGCGCCGACCACGGCGGACAGCGGAAAATGCGGGGTGTCGGTCATCTCGGCTCTCGTACTTGGGTTCAACACTCTTCCTCGATATCCAGCAGCAGGTGTTCCAGCGCTTCGCGGTAGGCCCCCGGTTCCTGCCACAAGCCGCGCTGTTGCGCTTCGAGCAGGCGCTCGGTCATGTCGCGCAGGGCATGGGGATTATGCTGCTGGACGAAGGCGCGGGTCGATGGATCGAGCAGGTAGGCGTCCGCCAGCAAGGCGTACTGATGGTCATCGATCAACTGCGTGGTGGCGTCGAAGGCGAACAGATTGTCGACGGTCGCCGCCAGCTCGAACGCACCTTTATAGCCGTGGCGCTTGACCCCATCGATCCACTTCGGATTGGCCGCCCGCGAGCGGATCACCCGGTTCAGTTCTTCCTTGAGGGTGCGGATCTTCGGCAGGTCCGGCTGGCTGTGATCGCCGTGGTAACTGGCCGCTGCTGCGCCGCTGAGGCTTTCCACGGCGGCGAGCATGCCGCCCTGGAATTGGTAGTAGTCGTTGGAATCCAGCAGGTCGTGCTCGCGGTTGTCCTGGTTCTGCACCACCGCCTGCACCTGGCTCAGGCGCTGGGCAAACTGCGTACGCGCCGCCGTGCCTTCGTCGGCGCCGCCATAGGCGTAGCCGCCCCAATTCAGGTAGACCTCGGCCAGGTCGTCGCGGCTCTGCCACAGGCGCCCGTCGATTGCACCCTGCACACCGGCGCCGTAGGCACCGGGCTTGGCACCGAAGATCCGCCAACCAGCCTGACGCGCCGCCGCCTCGGCATCGAGCCCGGATTGCAGCAGCGCCTCGCGCTCCTGACGCACCTTGGCCGCCAGCGGGTTGAGGTCATCCGGTTCGTCCAGCGCGGCGACCGCTTGCACCGCCGCATCGAACAGGCGGATCAGGTTGGCGAAGGCATCGCGGAAGAACCCGGACACGCGCAAGGTCACGTCGACCCGCGGCCGGTCGAGCAGGCTCAGCGGCAGGATCTCGAAATCGTCGACCCGCTGGCTGCCGGTGGCCCACACCGGTCGCACGCCCATCAGCGCCATGGCCTGGGCAACGTCGTCGCCGCCGGTGCGCATGGTCGCCGTGCCCCACACCGACAGGCCGAGCTGGCGCAGGTGATCGCCGTGGTCCTGCAGGTGCCGTTCGAGAATCAGGTTGGCCGATTGAAAGCCGATACGCCAGGCGGTGGTGGTCGGCAGGTTGCGCACGTCCACCGAGTAGAAATTGCGCCCGGTGGGTAATACATCCAGGCGTCCGCGACTCGGGGCGCCGCTGGGGCCGGCGGGTACGAAACGACCGTCGAGGGCGCTGAGCAAGCCGTGCATCTCCGCCGGGCCGCAGGCATCGAGGCGCGGGGCGACGACTTCGCGCAGGTGGTCGAGGATGGCTTTGACCTCTGCCGATGCAGGCCATTGTAGGAGCGAGCCTGCTCGCGATGGAGTGTCAGGCGACTGCGATGTGTCTGATACACCATCGCGAGCAGGCTCGCTCCTACAGGTATCAGGGTTCAATGTCTGGGAGATCAGTTGGCTGGCAAACAACTCCAGCCGTTCGCGAGTGTCCCCCGCAGTGCGCCACGGCTCATCGCTGATCGCGGCCAACACCTCCGGTCGCGGCCCGCTCCAGGCTTCGCCCAACGCACAATCCAGCGGATCAAACCCCAGGGCAAAGGCCTTGCTCAACGCCCGCAACAGACTCGACTGCGCCCCCCGACCATCCCCCCGGGGAATCCGCAACAGCGCAAGCAAGGTATCAATGCGCAGGCGTCCACGTGGCGACTCGCCAAACACATGCAGGCCATCGCGGATCTGCGATTCCTTGAGGTCGCACAGGTAAGTGTCCAGGCGTGGCAGCCAGATCGCCGCGTCGGCGTCGCTGTCCAGTTGCAACTCACGGTCGATATGGGTTTCACGCACCAGCGCCAGAATGTCGCGCTGCAATTCGCGGGCGCGCCGTGGGTCGAGCAACTGCGCTTCGTAGTATTCGTCGGCCAACAATTCCAGGTTGCGCAGCGGGCCGTAGGTTTCGGCGCGGGTCAGCGGTGGCATCAGGTGGTCGATGATCACCGCCTGGGTACGGCGCTTGGCCTGGGCGCCCTCGCCCGGGTCGTTGACGATAAACGGGTAGATGTTCGGCAGCGGTCCCAGCAGCGCATCCGGCCAGCACTGTTCGGACAGGCCGACGCCCTTGCCCGGCAGCCATTCGAGGTTGCCGTGCTTGCCGACGTGGATCAGCGCATGGGCGCCGTAGACCTTGCGCAGCCAGAAATAGAACGCCAGGTAACCGTGGGGCGGCACCAGGTCCGGGTCGTGGTAGACCGCGCTGGGGTCGACCTGATAACCGCGCGCTGGCTGGATGCCGACAAAGGTCAGGCCAAAGCGCAAGCCAGCAATCATCAGCCGGCCGTCGCGGTACATCGGGTCCGCGCCGGGCTCGCCCCAACGTTGCAGCACGGCATTGCGATTGGCGTCGGGCAAGGCTTCGAACATCAACCGGTAGTCGTCCAGCGCCAGGCTTTGCTGGCAGGGGCGCAGGTCGATGCTGTCGAGATCATTGCTGACCCCGCCGAGCAATTGCTGGATCAGCTCGGTGCCGCTGGCCGGCAGTTCGACCGGCAGCGGATAGCCTTGCTCCTGCAGCGCTCGCAGAATATTCAAGGCCGCCGCCGGGGTATCCAGACCGACGCCATTGCCGATGCGTCCATCGCGGGTCGGGTAGTTGGCGAGAATCAACGCCACCCGTTTCTCGCTGTTCGGCACCCGCGCCAACTCGGCCCAGCGCCGGGCCAGTTCGGCGACGAAATCCATGCGCTCGGAATGCGCCCGGTAGCAGACCACATCGCACTGGCTGCGCTCGCTGCGCCAGGCCAGGTCCTTGAAGCTGATGGGCCGGCTGATGATTCGCCCGTCCAGCTCCGGCAAGGCGATGTGCATCGCCAGGTCACGCGGACCCAGCCCCTGTTCGCTGGCACTCCAGCCCGGCTCGTTGTCCTGGGCACAGATCGCCTGGATCACCGGAATATCGCGACGGAACGGCCGCAAGTGCGGCGCCTCGGGGCTGGATTGGGCGAAGCCGGTGGTGTTGAGAATCAACGCCGCCTGCACCTCGTCCAACCAATCCTCGACCACGCTCAGGCAGCCGGGCTCCTTGAGGCTGGCGACGGCGATGGGCAAGGGATTGAGCCCCGCCGCCTGCAGGCGCTGGCAGAACACATCGACGAACGCGGTGTTGGCCGCCTGCAAGTGCGAGCGGTAGAACAGCAGCGCCGTCACCGGCTGGCCGGGCTGCCAGTCGGCTTGCCAATCGCTCAGGCGTGCAGTGCCGTGGCGCGGGTGATAGATCGCCGTGCGCGGCAAAACCTGTGGCTCACCCCAGGCATAGTCGCGACCCAGCCAACGACTGGCCAGGCAGCGATACAACTCCAGGGCGTTGTGCTTGCCACCCTGGCGCAGGAAGTGCCAGAGCCGCTCGCGGTCTTCCATCGGCACCGTGCTCAAGTCGCTGAGTTCCGGATCAGGACGGTCGTCGCCCGGCACCAGAATCAGCTGCACGCCGCGCTGCGCCAGTTCCATCAGACGCTCGACGCCATAGCGCCAATAGGCGATCCCGCCATGCAGCGAGATCAGGATCACCTTGGCGTGGCGCAGCACTTGGTCGACATACAGGTCAACCGAGGCGTGGTTCTGCACCTGCATTGGGTTGGCCAGGCGCAGGCTCGGGTAATCCTCGGGCAGTTGCTGCGCCGCCTCGGCGAGCAGCGCCAGGCTGGAGTCACCGCTGCAGAGGATCACCAGCTCGGCGGGGGTTTGCCCGAGATCGGCAATGTTGTCCTCGGAAACGAATCCGCCGGGCTGAGTCCTGAGCAGGTGCATGAATCAGACGCTGAGGGCGGCGCGCAGTTGCGCTTCGAGCAAGGCCGCATCCAGTTCCTGGCCGATCAGCACCAGGCGCGTGGTGCGCGCTTCTTCGGCGCCCCACTGACGGTCGAAGTGCTTATCGAAACGAGTGCCCACGCCCTGGATCAGCAAGCGCATCGGCTTGTTCGGGATGGCGGCGAAACCCTTGACCCGCAGGATGCCGTGCTGCACCACCAACTGGGTCAGGGCATCGAGCAGCAGGCTTTCATCGGCTTGCGGCAGTTCGATGGAGATCGAATCGAAGGCGTCGTGATCGTGGTCATCATGATCGTCACCGTCGTGGTGGTGATCGTGGTGGCTGTGGCGGCTGTCGATGTGCTCTTCGGAGCCGGCACCCAGGCCGATCAGTACGTCCAGCGGTACGCGACCGCTGCTGGCCTCGATGATTTTCACCGCCGGCGGCAGTTCTTCGGCGACTTCCAGGCGCACTCGGGCCAGGTCTTGCGGGTTGATCAGGTCGGTCTTGTTGAGGATCACCAGGTCGGCGCTGGACAGTTGGTCGGCGAACAATTCGTGCAGCGGCGACTCGTGGTCCAGGTTCGGGTCGAGCTTGCGCTGGGCGTCAACCTGGTCCGGGAAGGCGGCGAAGGTGCCGGCGGCGACGGCCGGGCTGTCGACTACCGTGATCACAGCGTCAACCGTGCAGGCGCTGCGGATTTCCGGCCACTGGAAAGCCTGGACCAGCGGCTTGGGCAAGGCCAGGCCGGAGGTTTCGATGAGGATGTGGTCGAGGTCGCCACGGCGCGCCACCAGTTCACGCATCACCGGGAAGAACTCTTCCTGGACGGTGCAGCAGAGGCAGCCGTTGGCCAATTCGTAGACCCGGCCGCTGGCCTCTTCTTCGGTGCAGCCGATGGAGCACTGCTTGAGGATTTCACCGTCGATGCCCAGCTCGCCAAATTCGTTGACGATCACCGCGATGCGCCGGCCCTGGGCGTTGTCGAGCATGTGCCGCAGCAAGGTGGTCTTGCCCGAGCCGAGGAAGCCGGTAACGATGGTGACGGGGAGTTTGGCCAGTGTTTTCATCGGATGCCCTTTGGCAAGGTGGCGGGCATACGGGACGAGGACCGGCAACGCAGACGCGCGCGGGAGCAGTTCGCCACCGGATCACCCCGCCCGGTTGTAGTGAGAATCTGGATCGAGGCAGGTCTCCTGGCTGACGGTGGGCCGGTCTTTCGACTGGCAATTACTGCGCCTTCCCGCCGCTCGAAAGAGCGTGCAGTGGCCTGGCAGCAACGACACCGTTCACAGTTGCGGGGGCAGCCGCGGCATTGACCGCGTTCCCTTCTTAGCTTCGGCGCTGGGGCCGAAGAACCTCGAAGGTGCAAGGCTACGCATCGTACTGGGCTCGGTCAATGTTTGTGGTGGCTGTTGCGGCCTCATCGCGGGCAAGCCCGCTCCCACATGGGTTTATGTGGTTCTGAAAATACACAACCCCCTGTGGGAGCGGGCTTGCCCGCGATAAAGGCAACCCGGTACCAGGATTGACGCCAGCACCCGCCCATGCTCTCCTACACAGCTTGTTACGGGTGCCCTTCACAGGGTGAAACGGGAAACCGGTGAATCATGTGCTTTACTCCAAAGCCATGTCAGTCCGGTGCTGCCCCCGCAACGGTAAGCGAGCGAAGAATCACAGCCACTGTGCCTGCTACACGGCATGGGAAGGCGATTCTTGCAGGTTTGGCCAGCGCCAGCCCCTCGTGAGCCCGGAGACCGGCCCGCAATACTTGAATAACAAACCCGCGGTGGGCGGGCGCTGTTTGAGTTTCCGCGGCCTGCTCGCGGAGGCTTGCATGCGCACGGATCACCCCTGACTGACCAGAGGTAAGCGCCATGTCGACCATCAGCAGCACCCGCCACGCCACCGCCGCCGGTACCACCACGCTGGGCCAACGCCTGGTGGCCGCCCTCAGTGCCTCGATCCTTGGCGCCTGCCTGGTGTACTTCGCCGGGTTCTCGCACATCGAAGCCGTGCACAACGCCGCCCACGACACCCGGCACAGCGCCGCTTTCCCGTGCCATTGAGACCTGCCCAGATGATCAAGCGCATTGCCCAAACCGCAGGTTTCAGCGGGCTGCTGGCCGCCCTTCTGCTGACCCTGCTGCAAAGCTTCTGGGTCTCGCCGCTGATTTTGCAGGCCGAGACCTACGAGAAATCCGAACCCGCTGCAGAGCAAGTGCATGAACATGCCGACTCGGCGATGGCTGCTCACAGTCATGACGCCGAAGCCTGGGAGCCGGAAGACGGCTGGCAGCGCGTGCTGTCGACCACCGGCGGTAACCTGGTGGTGGCGGTCGGCTTCGCGCTGATGCTCGCCGGTCTCTACACCCTGCGCTCCCCGACCCGCACGTCCCAGGGCCTGCTCTGGGGCCTGGCCGGCTACGCGACCTTCGTCCTCGCGCCGACCCTCGGCCTGCCGCCGGAGTTGCCAGGCACCGCCGCCGCCGACCTGGCGCAACGGCAGATGTGGTGGATCGGCACTGCCGCTTCGACCGCCGCTGGCATCGCGCTGATCGCCTTCGGCAAGAACTGGCTGCTGAAAGCGCTCGGCGTGGCCATCCTGGCGGTGCCGCACATCGTCGGCGCGCCACAACCGGAAGTGCATTCGATGCTCGCCCCCGAGGCCCTCGAAGCGCAATTCAAGATCGCTTCGCAGCTGACCAACGTGGCGTTCTGGCTGGCCCTGGGGCTGATCAGCGCCTGGTTGTTCCGGCGCAAAAGCGCAGGTCAATACCAGGCATGAGTGACACGCGCGCGGCGCCGATCCTGGTGGTCGGCCTGGGCTGCCAACGCGGCTGCCCGGCCAGCACGCTGCGCGCGTTACTCGACCAGGCTTTGCAGGCACAGCGGATCGATCTGCAATCGATCACCGCGCTGGCCAGCATCGACCTGAAGCGCGATGAACCTGGGCTGATGGAGCTTGCTGAGCAATTGGGCTTGCCGCTGACTGTGTTCAGCAGCGAGCAACTGTCCGGCTATCAAGAACAGCTCAGCCACCAGTCACAGATCGCCTTCGAGCGCACGGGTTGTTACGGCGTCGCCGAAAGCGCCGCCCTGGCCCTGGCCGAAGCACTGGCCCAGGCACCGGCGACCTTGCTGATTTCCCGGCAGAAGTATGCGCAGGCGACCTTTGCGTTGGCGTGTGCCGGGTAATGATTTCCTGCACCTGTAGGAGCGAGCCTGCTCGCGATGGACTCGAGGGCAACGCGATCAATCAGGATGCACGCGTTATCGTTGACGTTTTTCGCGAGCAGGCTCGCTCCTACAGTTAAAAGCGCAAACATTGCCATAATCCCCCTTTTCATCATGAGCATCGCTCATCTGCACTCTTCCCTCACCCCCTCAGGAGCCGGCCATGACCGTCTACTTCATCGGCGCCGGTCCCGGCGATCCGGAACTGATCACCGTCAAGGGCCAGCGCCTGATCCGCAGTTGCCCGGTGATCATCTACGCCGGCTCACTGGTGCCGGCTGCCGTGCTTGAGGGACACCAGGCCGAACAGGTGGTCAACAGCGCCGAACTGCACCTGGAACAGATCATCGAGCTGATCCACCAAGCCCATGCCCAGGGCCAGGACGTGGCCCGCGTACACTCCGGCGACCCGAGCCTGTATGGCGCCATCGGCGAGCAGATCCGCCACCTGCGGGCGCTGGATATCCCCTTTGAAATCATCCCCGGCGTCACGGCTACCGCCGCCTGCGCAGCCTTGCTGGAAGCTGAACTGACGCTGCCGGACATCGCCCAGAGCGTGATCCTCACCCGCTATGCCGACAAAACCAGCATGCCCGCCGGCGAGTCTTTCAGCAGCCTGGCGGCGCACGGCACCACCATGGCCATTCACCTGGGGGTCAATCACCTGGAGAAAATCGTCGCTGAACTGCTGCCGCACTACGGCGCCGATTGCCCGATTGCCGTGGTGCACCGGGCCAGTTGGCCGGATCAGGACTGGGTACTGGGGACCTTGAGTGACATCGCCGTGAAAGTGCAGGCCAAGGGGTTCCGGCGTACGGCCTTGATTCTGGTGGGTCGGGTGTTGGCCAGTGACAGTTTCAGCGAGTCATCGCTGTATCGGGCTGGGCATGCGCATTTGTATAGGCCGTAGATGTAACCTCGATGGATGCGGTGTGGCTGATGGCCTCATCGCGAGCAGGCTCGCTCCTACAGTGGGATTTGTGTCGGTCACAAATACTGTGATGTATGCGAAACCCTGTAGGAGCTGGCTTGCCAGCGATGGAGGCCAACGATGACACGTGATATCGGGATGTACACAGGCATAAAAAAACGGCGCTCACGGGGCGCCGTTTTTTTATGTCGCAGCGAACGCCTTAGTAGTAGGCGTTTTCTTTCTGCGTGTGGTCGGTCACGTCGCGCACGCCCTTGAGCTCCGGGATGCGCTCGAGCAGGGTGCGCTCGATGCCTTCCTTCAGGGTCACGTCCGCCTGGCCGCAGCCCTGGCAGCCGCCGCCGAACTGCAACACGGCGATGCCGTCTTCAACCACATCGATCAGGCTGACCTGACCGCCGTGGCTGGCCAGCCCCGGGTTGATTTCGGTTTGCAGGTAGTAGTTGATGCGCTCGTTGATCGGGCTGTCGGCGTTGACCATCGGCACTTTGGCGTTGGGCGCCTTGATGGTCAGCTGGCCGCCCATGCGGTCGGTGGCGTAGTCGACTACCGCGTCGTCCAGGAAGGCTTCGCTGAAGTGATCGATGTAGGCGGTGAAGCTTTTCAGCCCCAGCGCGGTGTCTTCCGGCTTTTCCTCGCCCGGCTTGCAGTAGGCAATGCAAGTTTCGGCGTACTGGGTGCCAGGCTGGGTGATGAATACGCGGATGCCGATGCCCGGGGTGTTCTGCTTGGACAGCAGATCAGCCAGGTAATCGTGGGCGGCGTCGGTGATGGTAATAGCGGTCATGGAATTTCCTCGCAGGCTTGGGCGCAGTTTACGCCAAACGTGGCGCCGGACAAAGTCCTAGTATTTTTGTCGGGTTAAAGCGCGGGCCTGAACCCGCGCTCGATCACAGGTTCTCGTAGCGATTCATGTCCAGCACGCCCTCTTCCACCGGGTCGGTTTCGTGGATATAGCGGCTCAAATCATGGAAATACACCCAGAACAGCGGATGACTGCGGCGAATGCCCCAACGCCCGACGATGCGCTCGAAGCGGTTGGCGTCCTTGGCATTTTCCATGTCCTCGACGAACTCCGGCACATCGGCCACCGGAATATTGAACATGAAATTCGGGTAGCTGCTGAGCACGCCAGGGTACAGGGTCAGGGTGTCGAGCCCCGGTTGATAGCGCAGGGATTCGCCGAGCATGAACGCCACGTTGCTGTGGGCACGGTTGCGCAGCAGGCTGTAGATCTCGCGCTTGCCGCCGGGGATTTCGATGCGCAGCATGGTCGCTTCCGGCAGTTGATCGATCACCCTCATACCCGCGGCCGGCCTCGACACCAGGCGACTCAAGGCCTGCTCAGCACTCTGAAAAGCCGGGTCGATATTGGCCCGCGAGCAGTAGGCGCCGTCGCAACGGTTGATCGGATCGGGCCGGGCGTTCAGATCGCCGTAGCGCGCCAGCAACTGATGGGTGAAGTCGCGCATCGGGTCCTTGGCGTCCAGGCTCAGCGCAGTCGGCGTGTCATCGTCGATGTTTTCATAGTCCATCCACATCTTCAGCTTGCCGCTGTTCTGATACCAGTCGTCGAGGTAGGACTCCCGCGAGTCGGCCGGCATCAGCCGGAGGAAGTTCAGCTCGGCGCCGTTGCGGATCAGGTCGAAATACAGCCGCGTCTGCGCCTGGTGCGAGACGTTGCCGTAGACGTCGAAGTTCACCGCCAATTGGTAGTAGGTGCGCTCCAGCAGCGGGTAATCGAACAGCCACATGGTCTGCGGCACGTCGCCGATCAGGCCCTTGGTCACCGAGGCACTGTCGAAGTGCCGGAAGATACTCAGCAAGGAGTTGTCGTTACCGGCCCACAAGGTCGACCAGCTCGGTGCCGGCGACTCGGCGTAGCTGTCGCGGCGCAGGGCTTCGTAATCATTGCGCTTGTCGCGGTAGGTGCGCCACAGGGTCAGGACGCTGCCGACGTCGTCATTCTGCCCGGGCATCGCCAGCAGCGGCGTGGCCTGGCGCCGGTAGTTCGGATCGACGATATACAGGTCATGCTCGGGCGCCTGGAACAGCGCCCAGAAGTTGTCGCGGATCACATCAGTCGCGATCTGCCCACGGCATACCGGGCCGCGAATAAAGGTGCGCACGAAGTATTCGGCGTTATCCAGCATGAACTGGTAACGCGCCTGGGCGGGGATCGCCTGGAAGGTCTCGAAAGGATTGGCGCGGCGCTCCGGGCCGTAGCCGGGCAAGGCGTCGACCTGCCAGTTGCCGCTGTAGAACAGGCTTTTGACCCGGGCCAGCTTGGCCGGGCTCAGCGGATAGCTGATGTGGGTCTTGTGCACGATCACCCCTTGCACCGGCCACAAGCGGTAGTACACCTGGGTGCCCGGGTCATCGTTGGGGCGGCGGCTGGCGATCAGGTCGATCGGCTGGCCGGTCGGGGTCCGCGAACGCACCCACTGGAAGAAGTGCCCGGGCTCGCCATTCTTGAAGTAGATATGAGCGAGGAACAAATGCTCGTAGAGCCAGCGCGCCACCAGGCTTTCACGGGCGCCCGGGGCGTTCAGCAGGTTTTCCCACTGCACCACCTGCGCCGCCTCTTGCGCGCTTGGCGCCAGGGCCTGTTCGTCGATGGGCGCGCCCGAAGCCAGCCAGCGTTGCAGGGTCTGGTATTGCGCGTCAGTCAGGCCGGTGACCGCCAGCGGCATACCCTCTTTCGGGTGCTGGCTGGCATAGCCGGCGAACTCCGCCGGCTGCGGGCAGATGTTATTGCGGTTGAGCCCCAGGACGATGTCTTCCGGCAGTTTGGCGTTGGGCTGCAACGGGGTCTGATGCCCCAGTTCGAGCATCCGCGCCATCAACGCGGCCTGGCTGCCCTGGGCCTCGATCACCGGGTAGAAGCCCTTGTTCTGCCAGGCTTGCTTGCCAAAGGCATCGTAAAAAATCCGCGTCGGGCTCGATGCTGAACTGCGATCACCGTCGTACACCGGGACCTTGGTCGCGCCCCGCGCCGCACCTTCGCCGCTGCCCAGGTTGAGCTGACAGGCGGCGTCGTTGCAGGCGTGGCAGGCCACGCACTTTTCGGTGAAGATCGGTTGGATGTCGCGGGTATACGAGATCGCCGGGGCGCCGTCCTGCGCTGCCGCGAAACTGCTGATGAGCAGCGCAAAAAGGCTGATGAAAATGCGATACGACATGTCCCGGGTCCCGATCATAGAAAAACGTCGCGATTCTACCGGGCCAGCACCCTGCCCAACATGAGCGATATTCATGCAAAAGCGCCCCATGCTCCAATAGCGCACAGGTTTGCTATGATTCCCGCCCTTCGTAATAGGCTTACCAGGTAGTCCTTCATGTCCGATCGCAGCGCTCGCCTCCACGTTCTCAAGCAAGCCCTCAAAGAGCGCATCCTGATTCTCGATGGCGGCATGGGCACGATGATCCAGAGCTACAAGCTGGAGGAACAGGATTACCGTGGCAAACGCTTCGCCGATTGGCCGAGCGACGTCAAGGGCAACAACGACCTGCTGGTGCTGACCCGCCCGGACGTGATCGGCTCGATCGAGAAGGCCTACCTCGACGCCGGTGCCGACATTCTCGAGACCAACACCTTTAACGCCACCCAGGTGTCCCTGGCCGACTACGGCATGCAGGGCCTGGCGTACGAGTTAAACGTAGAAGGCGCGCGCCTGGCGCGCAAGGTGGCCGACGCCAAGACCCTCGAGACCCCGGACAAGCCGCGTTTCGTCGCCGGCGTGATCGGCCCGACCAGTCGCACCTGCTCGCTGTCGCCGGACGTCAACAACCCGGGCTACCGCAACGTCACCTTCGATGAACTGGTGGAGAACTACACCGAGGCCGCCAAGGGCCTGATCGAAGGCGGCTCGGACCTGATCCTGATCGAGACCATTTTCGACACCCTCAACGCCAAGGCGGCGATTTTCGCCGTGCAGGGCGTGTTCGAGGAACTCGGCTTCGAGCTGCCGATCATGATTTCCGGGACCATCACCGACGCCTCCGGCCGCACCCTGTCGGGCCAGACCACCGAAGCGTTCTGGAACTCCATCGCCCACGCCAAGCCGATTTCCGTCGGCCTCAACTGCGCCCTCGGTGCCAGCGAGCTGCGACCGTACCTCGAAGAGCTGTCGAACAAGGCCAACACCCACGTTTCGGCGCACCCTAACGCCGGCCTGCCCAACGAGTTCGGCGAGTACGACGAGTTGCCGGCGGAAACCGCGCGGGTCATCGAAGAGTTCGCCCAGAGCGGTTTCCTCAACATCGTCGGCGGCTGCTGCGGCACCACCCCGGGGCACATCGAAGCCATCGCCAAGGCGGTCGCCGGCTACGCGCCACGGCAGATCCCGGACATTCCCAAGGCCTGCCGCCTGTCGGGCCTCGAGCCGTTCACCATTGATCGCAGCTCGCTGTTCGTCAACGTCGGCGAGCGCACCAACATCACCGGTTCCGCCAAGTTCGCCCGGCTGATCCGCGAGGACAACTACACCGAAGCCCTCGAAGTCGCCCTGCAGCAGGTTGAAGCCGGCGCCCAGGTGATCGACATCAACATGGACGAGGGCATGCTCGATTCGAAGAAGGCGATGGTCACCTTCCTCAATCTGATCGCCGGCGAGCCGGACATCTCCCGCGTGCCGATCATGATCGACTCCTCGAAATGGGACGTGATCGAAGCCGGCCTCAAGTGCATCCAGGGCAAGGGCATCGTCAACTCGATCAGCATGAAAGAAGGCGTCGAGCAGTTCATCCATCACGCCAAGCTGTGCAAGCGCTACGGCGCTGCGGTGGTGGTGATGGCCTTCGACGAAGCCGGCCAGGCCGACACCGAAGCGCGCAAGAAGGAAATCTGCAAACGCTCCTACGACATCCTGGTCAATGAAGTGGACTTCCCGCCGGAAGACATCATCTTCGACCCGAACATCTTTGCCGTGGCCACCGGTATCGAGGAGCACAACAACTACGCGGTCGACTTCATCAACGCCTGCGCCTACATCCGTGACGAGCTGCCGTACGCCTTGACCTCCGGTGGCGTGTCCAACGTGTCGTTCTCGTTCCGTGGCAACAACCCGGTGCGCGAGGCGATCCACTCGGTGTTCCTGCTGTATGCGATCCGCAGCGGCCTGAGCATGGGTATCGTCAACGCCGGCCAGCTGGAAATCTACGACCAGATCCCGCTGGAGCTGCGCGACGCGGTCGAGGACGTGATCCTCAACCGCACCCCGGAAGGCACCGACGCCCTCCTCGCCATCGCCGACAAGTACAAGGGCGACGGCAGCGTCAAGGAAGCCGAGACCGAAGAGTGGCGCAACTGGGACGTCAACAAGCGCCTGGAACACGCGCTGGTCAAGGGCATCACCACCCACATTGTTGAAGACACCGAAGAGTCGCGCCTGTCGTTCGCACGGCCGATCGAGGTCATCGAAGGCCCGCTGATGTCGGGCATGAACATCGTCGGCGACCTGTTCGGCGCCGGCAAAATGTTCCTGCCGCAGGTGGTGAAATCCGCCCGTGTAATGAAACAGGCGGTGGCCCACCTGATCCCGTTCATCGAGCTGGAAAAAGGCGACAAGCCGGAAGCCAAGGGCAAGATCCTGATGGCCACGGTCAAGGGCGACGTGCACGACATCGGCAAGAACATCGTTGGCGTGGTGCTGGGCTGTAATGGCTACGACATTGTCGACCTCGGCGTGATGGTGCCGGCGGAGAAGATCCTCCAGGTCGCCAAGGAACAGAAGTGCGACATCATCGGCCTGTCCGGGCTGATCACCCCGTCGCTGGACGAAATGGTTCACGTCGCCCGCGAGATGCAGCGCCAGGATTTCCACCTGCCATTGATGATCGGCGGCGCGACCACGTCCAAAGCGCACACCGCGGTGAAGATCGAGCCCAAGTACAGCAATGACGCGGTGGTCTACGTCACCGACGCCTCGCGCGCCGTCGGCGTGGCCACGCAGCTGCTGTCCAAGGAACTGAAGGCCGGTTTCGTCGAGCGAACCCGCGCAGAATACGTTGAAGTGCGCGAGCGCACCGCCAACCGCAGCGCCCGCACCGAACGCCTGAGCTACCCGGCAGCGATCGCCAAGAAGCCACAATTCGACTGGGACAGTTACCAGCCGGTGGTGCCGACTTTCACTGGCGCCAAGGTGCTGGACAATATCGACCTCAAGGTCCTGGCCGAGTACATCGACTGGACCCCGTTCTTCATTTCCTGGGACCTGGCCGGCAAATTCCCGCGCATCCTCGAAGATGAGGTGGTCGGTGAAGCCGCCACTGCGCTCTATGCCGATGCCCAGGAAATGCTCGCCAAGCTGATCGACGAGAAGCTGATCAGCGCCCGTGCGGTGTTCGGTTTCTGGCCGGCCAACCAGGTGCATGACGACGACCTGGAAGTCTACGGCGACGACGGCAAGCCCCTCGCCCGCCTGCATCACCTGCGCCAGCAGATCATCAAGACTGACGGCAAGCCGAACTTCTCCCTGGCCGACTTCGTCGCGCCCAAGAACAGCGGCGTGACCGACTACGTCGGCGGCTTCATCACCACCGCCGGGATCGGCGCCGAAGAAGTGGCCAAGGCCTACCAGGATGCGGGCGACGACTACAACTCGATCATGGTCAAGGCCCTCGCCGACCGCCTCGCCGAAGCCTGTGCCGAATGGCTGCACCAGCAGGTTCGTAAAGAGCATTGGGGTTATGCCAAGGATGAAGCGCTGGACAACGAAGCGCTGATCAAGGAGCAGTACAGCGGCATTCGCCCGGCTCCCGGCTACCCGGCCTGCCCGGACCACACCGAAAAGGCCGCGCTGTTCAAGTTGCTCGACCCCGAGGCCCAGGAACTCAAGGCCGGACGCAGCGGCGTGTTCCTCACCGAGCACTACGCGATGTTCCCGGCGGCGGCCGTCAGCGGCTGGTACTTCGCTCACCCGCAGGCGCAGTACTTCGCCGTGGGCAAGATCGACAAGGACCAGGTGCAGAGCTACACCGCGCGCAAGGGCCAGGAGCTGAGCGTGACCGAACGCTGGCTGGCGCCGAACCTGGGGTATGACAGCTGATAAAAACCCTGTAGGAGCCGGCTTGCCGGCGAAGGCGGCGGGCCTGACACACCGAGGCGCCTGGTTCGCTGCGTTGCGGCGTCCCGACAAGCCAGCTCCTACAGATTTTGCAGCGAATGTTGAATCCCCTGTAGGAGCCGGCTTGCCGGCGAAGGCGGCGGGCCTGACACACCGAGGCGCCTGGTTCGCTGGCAAGCCAGCTCCTACAAGCCTCGAATCGAACTTTGCCACGCCGCGACACTCTACATCTGCAACACCCTCACACACGGAAAACCTCATCATGCGTCTGACATTCTCTGCTTTGGTCATGGGCATCCTGATCTCCCAAGGCGCGCTGGCTGCCGGCGACGGTAGCGCGGCGGTCGGCGGCGGGCTGGGCGGTGCGCTGGGTAATGTGGTGGGCGGCCAGCTCGGCGGCAGCACCGGCGCGGCGATTGGTGCCGGCGTCGGCGGTGCGGCGGGTGGCGCGATCGCCGCGCCCAAGGGCAACCGCAACGAAGCCGCCATCGGCGGTGGCCTGGGTGCCGCGGGCGGCTCGGTGGTCGGCAATTCACTGGGCGGCTCGACCGGCTCGACCATCGGCGCCGGCCTCGGCGGCGCAGCGGGTGGCGCCGTCGGTAACAACCTCGCCGACGATGACAACCACTCCAGCCACAACAGCCATAACGGCAAGCACAAACATAAAAACAAGCACAAGAACAAGCATCACTGAGGCTTGATCGGTCACTGTGGGAGCTGGCTTGCCAGCGATGGCTGCTTAACGGTGTACATATCCATTCCTGCGGTAACGGCGGCTTATGGTTTCGCCCTTACGGCGACTCCCTTTTTTACAAGCGCCAAAAAAAGGAAGCAAAAAACGCTTGCCCCAACATCCGGCCCCCTCGCCTAGGCTCGGCGTACCTTCGCTCCGGCATCCACCCGTGGGTCATCGCCTCCGGTTGGCTTCGCTGGCACCTCCTCTCGATGACTGCGGCTTCGCCGCAGCGCGCTACGCGCTCCCCGGATGAATACCTCCACTCAGCCTTCTGTAACGGGGCCGGTGAATCAAAATCAAAAACAGCCGAGGCGCCCTACCGGCCGGCCTGATCTCCCAGGTTGCCCCCAATCCCCTGTGGGAGCCAGCCTGCTGGCGATGGTCGTCAACGGTGAAGCAACTGCCCTGGATGTACACGGTAGCGTCGGTTTTTTCGCGGGTAAGCCCGCTCCCACTATGGATCCAGGGTGAAACCGAAGTTTGTGTTCAAGCGCGATCAAACCAGCAGACGGCCCTCCAGTGATGGCATCACTGCCTGCCCCGAGCATGAATCAATCCATGCATCAGCAGCCCCAACACCAGCCCCCAGAACGCCCCACCCAACCCCCACAACGTGACATTCGCCGCCGTCGCCAGAAAGGTGATCAACGCCGTTTCACGCCCCCGCACATCGCCCAGGGCCGTCGCCAGACTGCCGCCAATCGCCCCCAGCAACGCCAGCCCGGCCAGGGTGCTGATGAAGCTCGCCGGCAAGATCACAAACAAGGTCGCCAGGGTGCTGCCAAAAATCCCCACCAGCACATAGAACACACCACAGGCCAACCCGGCGATGTAACGCTTGCCCGGCTCCTCATGGGCTTGCGGACCGGTGCAGATCGCCGCGGTGATCGCCGCCACATTAAACGCATGGGAGCCGAATGGCGCCATCAGCAGCGAGCCCAGCCCGGTCACGGTGAGAATCGGGTTGGCGCTGGTGCTGTAGCCGTCGTTGCGCAGCACCAGCATGCCCGGCATGTATTGCCCGGTGAGGGTGATCACAAACAACGGCACGGCGACGCTCAGCAGGGCCTTGAGGGAAAACTGCGGGGTGGTCCACAGCGGCGCGGCCAGGCTCAACTCGACCCCGGCAAAACTCACCTGCCCCAACCCCAGAAACAACAGGATGCCCAACAGCAACACGCCGACAATCGCATAGCGCGCCGTGAACCGTCGCAGCACCCCATAGCCGAGCACCAGCACGCCGACCAGCAGCGGATCGACACTCGCCCCGCCAAAAGCATCCACGCCAAAGCGCAACAGAATGCCCGCCAGCAAGCCCGCGGCAATCCCCGGCGGAATCAAGCGCACCACCCGTTCGAAGCAACCCGACAGCCCCAACAGGACAAAACCCAGCGCCGACAACAGGTAAGCGCCGATGACTTCGCCATAGGGCACCTCCGGCAGCACAGTGATCAGGAACGCCGCGCCGGGTGTCGACCAGGCGGTGATGATCGGCGCGCGATAGCGGTAGCTCAGCCACGCCCCGGTCACGCCCACGCCAATCGAGATCGACCAGATCCACGACGCCGTCTGCTCGGGACTCAGCCCCGCGGCTTTCGCACCCTGGAATACCAGGATGAAAGTGCCGCCGTAGTTGACGATCACCGAGATCAGTGCGGCGACGATCGGGTGCAACAGATCGCTGGATTTGATGGGCAAAGTGAGCGCGGTGGTTTTCATGGGTGCAGGGCCTTCTGTTGCGCATGACGGGTTAGCAAGGGCGCGAGTATTGAGTCAAAATGGCCTGCGGAAAATATCCACTTATGACTCTTTGGCTAGACCACTTTTCCATTGCCAGGACGGCCCACATGAAGACCCGCGCCACCGCCTACCCGCTCTGGAACGCCTTTCTCCCCGCCTCCGACAGCCCGTTGCCGTTGCGCGAACAACTGCTGCGCTTCCTGCGCAAGGGGGTCGCCGAGCGCAGCCTGGCAGCCGGCGTGCGCCTGCCCGCCTCGCGCCTGCTGGCGGACGAACTGGGCGTGTCACGCATGACGGTGACCGGGGTCTACGAGCAATTGATTGGCGAAGGTTTCCTCGAGGCGCGGCCGGGCGCGGGGACCTATGTCGCGGCGCGCATCGATGCCCCCCGGCCTGCCGGCCCGAGCACTGCACGCCCACTATCGCGCGGCTCGCAGCGTGGCCGTCAATTCACAGGATTGGATTCCATGTCCCTGGGCCATCCCGACTGGCCACTGACCCCGGGATTGCCAGCGCTGGATGCCTTTCCCCATGCCTTGTGGGGCAAGCTCGAGGGCCGCTTCTGGCGCAACCACGCAGCGGCTCACTCCGCCTATGGCGATCCCCAGGGCCTGCTGTCCCTGCGCGAGGCCCTGGCCGATTACCTCGGCGCGTCACGGGCCATCGCCTGTCGCGCCGAAAACATCATCATTACTCCCGGCGCCCAGGCCGCGGTGTCGATTGCCGCACTGGCGATTGCCGATCACGGACAGCAGGCCTGGGTCGAAAGCCCCGGCTATGACGCCACTCACCGCAGCCTGGCGTTGGCCGGGCTCAACAGTGTCGGGGTGCCGGTGGACGACCAGGGCCTGGACGTCGCGGCCGGCCGCCGACTGGCACCCGAGGCCCGGCTGGCACTGGTCTCGCCATCCCACCAATACCCGACCGGCGTGACCATGAGCCTGGAACGCCGCCTGTCCCTGCTGAAGTGGGCGGACCAGGCCGACGCAATGATTCTCGAAGACGACTACGACAGCGAATTCCGCTACGCCTGCGCACCGACCCCGGCGCTCAAGGCACTGGACGGCAATCACGGCCGGGTAATCTACGTCGGCACCCTGAGCAAGCTGCTGATCCCCGGCCTGCGCCTGGGCTTCCTGGTGGCGCCGGATGCCTGGGTCGACGTGTTGCAGCGGGTGCGCAACGGCAGTGGCTACCGTGTACCGAAAGCCCTGCAAGCCACCGCCGCCGAGTTCATCAGCCAGGGTCATCTGGGCCGCCACATCCGCCGCGCCAAGGCCCTCTACAGCGAACGCCGTGGCGCCCTGCTCGAAGCCCTGACCAGCGAGGCGCAGGGACTACTGACGGTCAGCAACGCCAGCACCGGCTTGCATCTGCTGGCACACCTGGCGGACAGCTGTGACGACCATGCGCTGACAATCGCTGCACGCGACCAACAGATCGGCGCCGGGGCCTTGTCCAGGTTGTATGTCGGTCATGAAGCCCAGGTGCAACAAGGACTGCTGATGGGTTTTGGCAACACGCCGGCGGGGTCGATGCGCGGCGCGGTGCAGACGCTGTGCCGGCTGATCGAAGCGCAGTCAGGCTGGCGCTGAACCCTAAAAAATGCGATGGCCGTTGCCGACCATCGCCAAGTCGCCCGCTTCAGGCGCTGAACGTACGGCTCGGTGAGACGATGATCTTGACGTTGTGTTCCTTGTTGTTGACCAGCTCTTCGAAGCCCTGGCCGACAATCTGCTCGAGCTGGATGCGCCCGGTCACCAGCGGCGTGATGTCCAGACGCCCGTCGGCAATAAAGGCGATCACGTCGGCGAATTCACCGTTGTAGGCCAGGGCCCCGAGCACCTGTTTCTCGGTGGCCACCAGTTCGAAGAAGTTGAACTCGCTGGGCTCCTCGAAGATGCCCACCAGCACGCACTTGCCGGCCTTGCGGATCAGGTCGATGGCCAGCTTGGCCGTGTGCTTGTTGCCTATGCACTCGAAACTGACATCGGCGCCCAGCCCACCGGTCAGGCGCTTGACCTCGGCCAGGGCATCGCATTCCTTGGGGTCGAGCACATGACTGGCGCCAACCTCGAGGGCCTTGGCCTTGCGCGCGCCGGACATTTCCAGGGCGATCACCTGGGCCGCGCCGGCGGCCTTGGCGCACATGATGGTGCACAGACCGATGGTCCCGGCGCCGACCACCACCACGTTCTGCCCCAGCAGGCTGCCGGCCTTTTTCACCGCGTGCATGCCCACCGCCAGCGGCTCGATCAAGGCTCCGGCCTCGGCGGGAAAATTGTCCGGCAACTTATACAGCAGGTTGGCCGGCACGTTGACCCACTCGGCAAAAGCGCCATTGTTCATCAGCCCGGTGAAGGCCAGGTTCTCGCAGATGTTGTACAGGCCGTGGGTGCAGTAATAGCAGGTGCCGCAATGCTGGCAGGCGTCGGCGGCCACCGCTTCGCCAACGCTGAAACCCTCGACCCCGGCACCCAGCGCGACGATCTCGCCACAGAACTCGTGACCGAGGATGCACTGGCCCTTGATCCCGGTCAGCGGGTGCGGCGCCTCGACCGGAATGAACACCGGCCCGGCCACATACTCATGCAGGTCGGAGCCACAGATGCCGCACCACTCGACGCGGATCTGCACCCAACCGGCGGGCGGCGCGATCGGTAGCGGTACGTCTTCAACGCGGATATCGTTGCGGCCATGCCAGACGGCGGCACGCATGCTTTGCACAGGATTGATCGCACTCATCTTCATATCTCCATGAAATCGGATCGGCCCGGTGACCGTTGCCGCTCACCGGGCAACGGTTCAAAGGGTCTGCACGAAGTCCAGGATCAGGCGGTTGACCTGTTCGGCCGCCTCCATCTGCACCATGTGCGCCTGGCCTGGGAGAATCTCGACCCGAGCGTTGAGGCCCTGGCTGTGACTCGCCGGAATGATCGCGTCGGCATCGCCCCAGATCACCAGCACCGGGCGCTCGCCCTGCTGCACCACGGCGCGCAGATCGGCCTGCTGGCGGCCGTCGGCAAACAAGCTCGCTGACAATTGCCGCAGCGCGTCATCCACGCCTTCGAGGCGCTTGTACTTGAGCATGTCTTCGAGCATCTGCCGGTTGACCAGCTCGGCGTTGGAGAACAGTTGCATCAGCGGCGCCTTGAGCGCGTTGCGATTGCTCGCTTCGACAAAGCCTCGCAGGTACTCGCCATTGATCTCCTCGCCGAGGCCGGCGCTGCCGATCAGGGTCAGCGAGCACACCCGGCGCGGGGCCAGGCGTGCGGCGTTGAGCGACACCGCGCCACCCATGGAATGCCCCACCAGGTGCGCCAGCGGAATGTCCAGATGATCAAGCAGCCCCAGCACTACCGCACTCAACTCATCCAGGTCGCCACGCTGCAAGGCCTTGCTCGACTCGCCATGCCCCGGCAAGTCGAGGGCGATCACCCGGCGTCCTGCCGCCAGCGCTTCGTGGTTGAACAGCCAATTGTTCAAGTCGCCGCCGAAGCCGTGCACCAGCAACAGTGGGATGCCGCCGCTACCGCGCTCGAAATAGCGGATGGTGCGGCCATCGAGTTCGACCTTCTGCGGCTTCGGACCGAGGTCTTCCTCGGCGCCGTCACCGGGTACGAATGAGGCCTGGAACTGCTCGACCACCGCGTCGATCTCGGCCTCGCTGGCTTCGCCTTCGACGACGATGCCGAGCAGCGCACCGACCGCCAGAGTCTCGTCCTGACGGGCGATCTGCCGACGCAGCACGCCACTGAAAGGCGCTTCGACGCTGCTGGAGATCTTGTCGGTCTCGACGTCCATGACTTCGTCGCCCTTGCTGATGGCCTGGCCCTCTTCCTTGAGCCAGGCATCCACCCGGCCCTCGGTCATCGACAAGCCCCACTTTGGCATGGTCAGGGTATGGATCTGGCTCATCAGCGCTTGCTCCACTCGATCAGCTTGAGCACGGCGTTTTCGATCTTCGCCGCGTCCGGGATATACAGGTCTTCCAGGGCGTCGGAGAACGGCACCGGGGTGTGCGGCGCGGTGACCATCTCGATCGGTGCCTTGAGCGCACCGAAGGCTTTTTGCGCGACCAGCGCCGAGATGTCGGTGGCCATCGAGCAGCGCGGGTTGGCCTCGTCGATCACCACCAGGCGCCCGGTTTTCTCGACGCTTTCGAGGATGCTGTCTTCGTCCATCGGGCTGGTGGTGCGCAGGTCGATCACCTCGCAGTCGATGCCGCGCCCGGCCAGGCTGCGGGCAGCGTCCATCGCGGTGTTGACCGTGCGCCCGTAGGACACCAGGGTCACGTCCTTGCCATCGCGCAGGAAGTTGGCTTCGCCGAAGGGGATGCTGTAGAGCTCCTCCGGCACCTCGCCCTGCATGCTGTAGAGCATCTTGTGCTCGCAGAAAATCACCGGGTCGTTGTCGCGAATCGCCTGGATCAGCAGGCCCTTGGCGTCATAGGGCGACGATGGGCAGACCACCTTGAGCCCGGGAATGTGGGTCCACAACGAGGTGAGCATCTGCGAGTGCTGGGCGGCGGCGCGCAAGCCGGCGCCGACCATGGTGCGGATCACCAGCGGCGTGGTCGCCTTGCCGCCGAACATGTAGCGAAACTTGGCGGCCTGGTTGAGGATCTGGTCCAGGCAGCAGCCGGCGAAGTCGACGAACATCAGTTCGCACACCGGGCGCACGCCGCAGCTCGCCGCACCGACCGCCGCGCCGACATAGCCGATCTCCGACAACGGGGTGTCGAGCACCCGTCCGGGAAACTGGTGATAGAGGCCCTTGGTCACCCCCAGCACACCGCCCCAGGCGTCGTTGTCCCCGGGGGCACCGGCACCGCCGGCGACGTCTTCACCCATGATGAACACGCTGGGGTCGCGGCGCATTTCCTGGGCCAGGGCTTCGTTGATTGCCTGCTGATAACTGATTTTTCTCGCCATGATTGAGTTCTCGATTCTTGTTATAGGGGGCGTTCAGGGATAAGCGACGTAGACATCGGTCAGCAGGTCGGCGGCGCTCGGCTTGGGGTCGGACTTGGCCTTGCGCACGGCGTTCTCGATCAGCGTCTCGACCTTCTGATCGATGCGATCAAGTTGGCTGGCTTCGAGCAGGCCGGCGCGGGTGGTGCGCTCGCGGAACTGCATCAGGCAGTCGTTGTGCTCACGGAAATGCCGCACCTCGTCAGGCGCGCGATAGGTCTGGGCATCGCCTTCGAAATGGCCGTAGTAGCGGGTCAGCTTGACCTCGATCAGCGACGGCCCCTCCCCGGCCCGCGCACGCTCGACGGCGGCAGCAGCGGCTTCGTGGACGGCGAAGAAGTCGAAGCCATCCACCGTGACTCCGGGCATGCCGAAGCCGGCGGCGCGGTCGGCGATGTGGTCACAGGCCACCGACCAGTTGGACGCCGTGGCCTCGGCATAGCCGTTGTTTTCGGCGATGAACAGGCACGGCAGGTTCCACACCGAGGCCATGTTCATCGCCTCGAATACCGCGCCTTCGTTGGAGCCGCCGTCACCGAAGAACACCACCGCCACGCTGTCGGTGCCCTTGAGCCGGGCGGCCAGCGCCGCGCCCACCACCAGCGGCGCACCGGCGCCGACAATGCCGTTGGCGCCGAGCATGCCCTTCTCGAAATCGGCGATGTGCATGGAGCCGCCCTTGCCCTGGCAGACCCCGGTTTTCTTGCCGTAGATCTCGGCCATCATGCCGAACACGTCCACGCCCTTGGCGATGCAATGGCCGTGGCCACGGTGGTTGGAAGCGATGCAATCGTCATCGCGCAAATGCGCCATGACCCCGGCGGCCGACGCCTCTTCGCCGGCATACAAGTGGACGAATCCGGGAATCTCGCCGGTGGCGAATTCCACGTGCAGGCGCTCTTCAAAGGCGCGAATGGTGCGCATCACCTGATAGGCATGCAGCAGTTGCTCAGCAGTCAGCGGTGTCGACATTTTTATTCTCCAGGAGTGTCTTGGGACTGAAGGTTCACGGGGTGTTGCGGATGTTCGCGGCCGATGGCCAGGAGGCGTTGCTGCGCGGCACAGGCCAGGGTCGCCTCGACATCGATGCTCAGCGGGCCGCCGGCATCGAGGGTGACCGTGGGTCGGTCGTGCACGTTGAATTCGATTTCCCGCTCGCCATCCAGGGCCAGGGTGCCGCTGGCCAGCGCCAGGCCATGGGCGACGCCGGGCTCCAGGCGACCGGCCGCCGCCACCCCGCAGCCTTGCAGCAGACCGGGGGCCAGCGGCACCAGCAGCGCTTCGGGCGCCTGTGGATCAAGGCGCATCCAGGCCCCGTGCGGCGCCCGGCGCGGCACCGGCAGCCACAGCCCGCAGAGCGCCGAGAGCCCAATCGATTGCGGCTCGGCAAAGGTCACGAAGACTTCCGCCAGGTCCGCCGCGCGACTGATCGCCCGCGCGCCGACAAAGGCCAGCGACGACACCGCGACATCCACCAGAGCCAGTTCGCACAGGCCACGCCGGGCCTCGCGCACCAGCAGGCGCTTATTGCGGCGCAGGGCAATCTCCGCTGGAATCCGCCCGCTGGCGTATAACCCGCCCGCGAGGCCGGCGCTGGTGGCTTCGCGCAGTTCCGGGAAGGCGTTGTTGGTGCCGGTGGACAGGGTCAGCAGCGGGATATCGCCGACTTCCGCAGCCACCGCCTTGTGGGTGCCGTCGCCACCGAGCACAGCAATCAGCGCCACCTCGCGTTCGGCCATCAGGCGCGCGGCCTGGCGGGTGTCGCTGACGTTCTGGCGCAGGGTGAAATCGAGGAACTCGAGGGCCGGCCAGTGACTGTCGCGGGCCTGACGGCTGTGGCTGTTCTTGAGGATCGCCGCCGCCATGCCGATCATGTCGGTGGGCAGCAGCACCCGCTCGATCCCGGTGGCACCAAAGGCGGCGAGCAGGCGCTGGATCACCGAAACCTTGTCGGTGCTGGAGAACAGCCCGGCGTTGGCAGTCAGGCGCCGTACATCACGGCCCGACGCCGGGTTGGCAATGATGCCGACGGTCAGCGGTGGGCGCTTCATGGGACGTTCCGCCAGGCAACGGACAGCCACTCACAGGGACAGGACATACAGGCACCTCGAATTATTATTAGTCTTGCCCAGGCTTGAGCAAGGCTGGTGCCAGGTCACGCAAACTCCCTGGAAATGCCTGTTTTAGAGCGCTTTCGTCGTGCGCAATTGGCGACGGCGACGGCCTCGTCTGAGACGTCGGATGTCAGGCTGCACGGTGGCTCGGCGAGACCTTGAGACGTCGCGTCTCACGCGCTGCTGTACGCCGCCTGACGCTTGTCGGCGGCCGGGGAACGGCGCTTAATGGCCGCACAACGACAAGAAGCTGCACTCGGAGGCCTTAATGCTTTCCGCACACTCAAGGGCGCACGTGGATTGCGTCAGCCGTGTCCTGAAAAACGCCGCGCACCTGCCACAACTGCCGGTGCCCGACCTGATACTCGATTCGTGGCGGCGCTCCATGGAGCAACACCACCTGGACCCTGGCTCGCTGCAGGGGCCGCGCATCCTCTCCCAGCATGTGCTGCAGGAATGCCGCGAACGCTCGGAACTGTTCCTGCGTATCGCCAGCGAAGAAGTCGCGCGCCTGCACGGCCGGGTGCGCGATGCCGACTATTGCGTGCTGCTCACCGACGCCCAGGGCCAGACCATCGATTACCGGGTCGAAAGCACCATTCGCAACGACTGCCAGAAGGCCGGCCTGTACCTCGGCACCTGTTGGTCCGAGGGCGAGGAAGGCACCTGCGGAGTGGCGGCGGTGCTGACCGCCCGGGCGCCGGTGACGGTGCACAAGCGCGATCACTTTCGCGCGGCCTTTATCGGCCTGACCTGCTCCGCCGCACCGGTGTTCGATCCTCGTGGCGAACTGCTAGGAGTGCTCGATGTGTCGGCGGTACGTTCGCCCGACGAACGCCGCTCACAGCACCTGATCCGGCAAATGGTGGTAGAGAGCGCGCGGCAGATCGAACAGGCGTTTTTCATGAACAGCGCCGAGGGTTGCTGGATCCTCCGGGCCCACAGCAGCCCGGGTTATGTCGACAGTCAGCCGGACTATCTGCTGGCCTGGGATGACGACGGCCGCCTGCAGGCCCTCAACCCGGCGGCGCGGCACCTGCTGTTGCGGGGTTTTGGCCGCTTGCCCGAGCACATCGGCCAGGTTTTCGATCAGCAGCGCCTGCACGCCGCCCGCGACGAAGCCTTGTACCTGTTGCCCAGCCCGGGACTCGGTCTGGTTCTGCACGGACGCCTCAGCGCGCCGCGTCGGCTACCGCGCAATCGCCCGCGCCTGGCGCTGTCCCCTGCCGAGCTTGACCCACGATTGGCAGAAAGTCTGCGCCTGGCGGTGCGGGTCAAGGACCGCAACCTGCCGGTGCTGATCCAGGGCGAAACCGGCAGCGGCAAGGAAGTCTTCGCCCGCCAGTTGCACCAGGCCAGCCAGCGCCGCGAGCAGCCCTTTGTGGCGATCAACTGCGCGGCGATTCCGGAAGGCCTGATCGAGAGCGAACTGTTCGGCTACGTCGCCGGCGCCTTCACCGGCGCCGCCAGCAAAGGCATGCAAGGCCTGCTGCAACAGGCCGATGGCGGCACGCTGTTTCTCGATGAAATCGGCGACATGCCACTGAGTTTGCAAACGCGCCTGCTGCGGGTGCTGGCCGAAGGCGAAGTGGCGCCGCTGGGTGGATCGCGGCGCAAGGCAGTGGACATCCAGGTGATCTGCGCCAGCCACCGCGATCTGGAGACGCTGGTCAGCGCCGGGGCGTTTCGCGAAGACCTGTATTTTCGCCTCGCCGGTGCGCGCTTCCCCTTGCCACCACTGCGCGAACGCAGCGACCGACTCGCGTTGATCAACCGCATCGTCGCAGAAGAATCAGCGCACAGCACGCCACCGCTGCAACTGGGCAACGCCGCCCTTGAATGCCTGCTCGGCTATCGCTGGCCGGGCAATGTGCGGCAATTGCGCCACGTCCTGCGCTACGCCTGCGCGGTGTGCGAAGGCCCGGTGATTCAATTGGCTGATTTGCCCGAAGCCTTGCACAGCCCCGGCTTGCTGGCCCCACCGGCCGACGACATGTCGGAACAAGGCAGCAGCCCGGAACGCCAGACCCTGATCGACGCGCTGATCCGCCACCGCTGGAAACCCACCGCCACCGCCCAGGCCCTCGGCATTTCGCGCGCCACCCTGTACCGCCGGGTGCGTCAGCATGGCATTGAAATGCCGGGGAGAAGCCCGGCGTAGCCAGCCTGCGGTATACCCCTTGTAGGAGCTGGCTTGCCAGCGAAAAACGTCAACGATAACGCAGCGCCATCAGAAAGAACGCGGCGCCCTGACGATCTTCGCCGGAACGCCGCCCGGAGCCAGCTCGCTCCTACAGGGATCTGGGTGTGTGCTGGACACCAGGTACACATCCAGAAACACCTCCCCATTGCCATCCCCCACCCGCTCTGTTTGCATCCGCGCTGCCTATTCATTCAGTCAGGGAGACAAACGATGAAAACCATGGTGGTCGGTGCCAGCCAGGGCCTGGGCAGGGCTTTGATCGAAGGCCTGGGCGAAGCCGGTGACAGCCTGATCGGCGTGTCGCGTAGTTGCCCGCACAACCTGCACCCGCGCCCCGGGGTCGAACTGCGCTGGGTCGCTGCCGACCTCGGCGAACCCGCGGCCGCCGCGCAGATCATCGAACAATCCGTGGCCGATGAAGGGCTGGACACCCTGATCTACAACCTCGGCATCTGGGAAGAACGCGCCTTCGATCCGGGTTACAGCTTCCTCGCCGATCAGGACGACCAGTTGCAAGCCATCGTCAACTGCAACATCACCGCCCCGCTGCTGCTGATCAAGCGCCTGCTGCCGACACTGCTGCGCTGCGCCAACCCGCGAATCATCCTCACCGGCTCGACCTCGGGCCTGGCGCAAAGCGGGCGTCCGGAAGTGGCCTTCGGCGCCTCCAAGTTTGCCCTGCATGGCATGGCCGACGCCTTGCGCGAAGGCTACCGGCAGCAGCGCCTGGCGGTGACCTGCCTGAACCTCGGTTACCTCAACACCGAAGACCCATTGAGCGCTCCACGCGAGATCGCCGAGCAGCGCGGCGACGGCCAACTGATTCCGCTGCACGATGTGGTGCAGGTGGTGCGCACCGTGCTGAGCCTGTCCTCCGCAAGCTACGTCAGGGAGATCACCTTGCCGGCGATATTGGATGAGCGTTTCTGACAGCTTGACCGTCATGAGCGCGGCGCCTGTGCAATCTTCGTCGGAACGCCGCCCGGAGCAAGCTCGCTCCTACAATGCTGTGTTGTCCGGTCGCATTCCCCTGTAGGAGCCAGCCTGCTGGCGATGAAGTTGATGCGGTGAAGCGGCTGGCCCCATCGCGGGCAAGCCCGCTCCCACAGTGGGTTTTGTGTTGGTCACAGATTCCGGGGAGCTTGCAAATCCCACTGTAGGAGCCAGCCTGCTGGCGATGAAATTGATGCGGTGTAGCGGCTGGCCCCATCGCGAGCAGGCTCGCTCCTACAATTCTGTGTTCAACGCTCCGACATCACCACCATCACTTCCGCATCCGCCCCGTCGTCACCCAGCGCCAGGTAGATATGGCCGACGCTGCTGTTGAAGTAGGCGGTTTCGCGGCAGCCGATGGTGATCGACTCGCCGGTCTCGAATTGAATCCGCACACGCCCCGACAGCACCAGGGCGAACTCTTGGCCGGGATGGCGAATGTAGTCTTCGAACTGGGTCAGTTCGCGGGCAAAAATCCGCGCGTACATGGGGGTCATGCTGCGCCCGGGGAAATCGCCAGCCATCGGGTGGTAGTCGTAATTTCCGGTGCTGTAGCCCGCAGCACTGTCGATGGCAGTGCTGACCACCGTGGGCTGGGCCGTATCCGACGGATCTTTTGCCGGGCTGAACAACTGGGCGATGTCGACGCTCATGGCGCGGGCGGCGGCGGCGAGTTTTTCGTAGCTGACCGAGACTTGCGCCAGTTCCATTTTCGACAGGGTCGAGAGCGCCACGCCGGAGCGTTCGGACAACTGCTTGAGCGTCAGTTTCTGCGATTTGCGAATAGCCCGCAGGCGCGCGCCGACCTGGGCACGATCAATCAGCGGGTGGGCGGTGGCACTGGAAGCGGGTGGTGCTGGGTTGGAACTCATGCAGTCTCTCTGATCATGCCAATTACCCTTCCTGGCGGCTGGGCCTGGACGCGTCGGGCAATACTACCTCAAGGCGGGCAACGGATGGCTTGACGGGAAAATTCTCATATCTTACATTTCTCTCATATGAGAATTTACTGATCCGACCGGGGCTCGCACTTTTTGCACCCCACCTTCCAGGAGGTTCGCCAGCATGCAAGACCGTGAGTGTTACGACTTCGTCATCATCGGCGGCGGGATCGCCGGCGCCTCCCTGGCCTATCGCCTGGCGGGCCAGGCCAGCGTGCTGGTGCTGGAACGGGAGTCGCAGCCGGGCTACCACTCCACCGGCCGCTCGGCGGCGATGTTCATGGAGGCCTACGGCACCCCGCAGATCCAGGCGCTGACCCGTGCCAGTCGGGCCTTCTACGAGCAGCCACCGGCAGGTTTCAGCGAGCACGCGCTGCTCGAGCCCCGGGGCTGCCTGTACGTCGCCAGCCCGGAGCAACTGCCCCTGCTCGAACAAACCTACGCCAGCATCCGCGCCTGCTCGGACAACGTCTCGCTGATCGACGCCGCCCAGGCCCTGGCCCTGGTGCCCTGCCTGCGAGCCGAGACCCTCGGTGGCGCCATGCTCGAAACAGACGCCCGCGACCTCGATGTCCACGCCTTGCACCAGGGCTTTCTGCGTGGCATGCGCCGCGCCGGTGGGGTGCTGCAGTGCAATGCCGAACTGGTCGCGGCCCGCCACGAAGACGGGCTCTGGCACCTGACCCTGGACGACGGTCACGGGGTGCAGGCGCGCACTCTGGTCAACGCCGCCGGCGCCTGGGCCGACCAGGTGGCCGCGTTGTGCGATGTCGCGCCGATTGGCCTGCAACCCTGCCGGCGCAGCGCGTTCACCTTCGATGGCCCCGAGGACAGCGACTTCTCGCGTTGGCCAGCGGTGATCGGCATCGACGAAAGCTTCTACTTCAAACCCGACGCCGGGCAGTTGCTCGGTTCGCCGGCCAATGCCGACCCCGTCGCGGCCCAGGATGTGGTGCCCGAAGAGCTGGATATCGCCACCGGGATCTATCACATCGAAGCCGCCACCTCGCTGCAGATTCAGCGCCCGCGCCACAGCTGGGCCGGCCTGCGCTCGTTCGTTGCCGACGGTGACCTGGTGGTCGGCTGGGATGCACAGCGTCCCGGTTTTTTCTGGCTGGCGGCCCAGGGCGGTTACGGCATTCAGTCGGCCGCCGGGGTGTCGCAACTGGCCTGCGCGCTGTTGCTCGATCAGCCGGTGCCCGAAGAACTGCTGCGCCAGGGCGTCGATCCACACCGCCTGGCACCGGCGCGCCTGCGCTGAACACTCACCTCCCACACTCACGGAAAAAGGTTCTCTGTCATGTCCAACGATCTCCAGCGTTTTCCCAGCACGCTGCCCTACCCGTTCTCGAAAGCGATTCGGGTCGGCGATTTCCTGTTCCTCTCCGGACAGATCCCCATGAGCGCCGACGGTGAGGTGGTGCGCGGCGATATCCAGGCACAGACCGCAGCGGTCATGACCCGCATCGGCGAAACCCTGGCCGAATGTGGCAGCAGCTTCGACCAGGTGGTGAAGGCCACCGTGTGGCTGTCGGACATGCAGCATTTCGCCGGTTTCAACGAGGTCTACCAGCGCCATTTCAGCAACGGCTACCCGGTGCGCTCGACCGTCAGTGCCGGTCTGGCGCTGGGTGTCGATATCGAAATCGAAGTCCAGGCCTGGGTCGGCGGACGCTGACCCAGCCTCTTGTAATACCCCGGAAAGGCCCTGGACGGTGCCCTTCCCCAGCCTCCATAACAACAATAGATCGAGGGATTGCTCATGAAGGAAAGTCTGAAAATCGCCGGCGCATTCGTCGGTGTCATCGTCGGCGCGGGGTTCGCCTCGGGGCGTGAACTGTTGCAGATGTTCGTCGATTTCGGGATCTGGGGTTTGCTCGGTGCGGTGGTCAGCGCCGCGTTCTTCACCTTCCTCGGCATGGCCCTGGCGGGCATGGGCAGTCGCTTGCAGGCGACCTCGCACAAGGACGTGGTGTACGCGTTGTGCGGTCGCTACCTGGGGGTGTTTGTCGACCTTATGATCACCTTCTTCATGTTTGCCGTGACCGTGGTCATGCTCGCCGGCGGCGGTGCTTTGCTGGAGCAGCAGTTCGGCCTGCCGGCGATCTACGGCAGCGTGCTGGTGACGCTGATCGTGGTCGCCGTGGTCTGCCTCGACGTGCACAAGGTGATCGGCATGATCGGCGCCGCCACGCCATTCCTGATCCTCACCGCCGTCGGCGTGGCGCTGTACGGCGTTGCCACCCGTGACCTGAGCTTCGCCGAACTCGATCAACTGGCCAGCCAGCAGGAGGCCGGGGCCAGCCACTGGCTGTTGGGCGCGCTGTTGTATGTGTCCTACAACATCGTCGCCGGCGTGCCGATCCTGGCGATCATGGGCGGTGCGGCGAAATCCGAGAAACAGGCGATCTGGGGCGGCATCCTCGGCGGTGCCGTGCTGGGCCTGTTGATGCTGGTGATGAGCCTGGGGTTGCTGTCGCGCCTGGACAGCGTCGCCGACTTGCCGATGCCGATGCTGTTCATCGCCTCTGAAGCTTCGCCCGTGCTGGGCCTGCTGATGGCGATCATCATTTTCTGCATGATCCTCAACACCGCCGTCGGCACGCTCTACTCGTTCTCGGCCCGGTTGCTGCCGGCCGGCACACGCAAGTTTCGCCTCGGTTCTGTAGCGGCGGGTGCGCTGGCTTTCGTCGGCAGCCTGGTGGGCTTCATCAGCCTGGTCGGCCAGGTCTACCCGCTGTTCGGCTACCTGGGCTTCCTGCTGATCGCCGCGGTGATCATCGGCTGGCTGCGCCTCGGGCGCCTAGCGCCGGCCAGCGCGTAGACGCCGAGGGGCAATAACACAACGGGCACTCCAGGGAGTGCCCGTTGTACGTTTAACGGCGCACCTTGACCCAAGCCATCAACACCGCCGAAGACAGCACCCCGGCCGTCATGAAGATATAGGCCGCGCCGGGATTGCCGGTGAGGCCGATCAGATAGCCAACAATCCACGAGCCGATGAAGGCGCCTAATGCGCCGCAGGCATTGATCAGGCCAATCGCCCCACCGAACACATTGGCCGGCAGCAGCTCAGGAATCAGCGCGAAGAACGGCCCATAGGGTGCGTACAGCGCGGCACCGGCGATGGTCAGCAAGGCGAACGACAGCCAGAAGTGACTGGAACCCAGCAGGAAAGAGCAGAAAAACGCCAGCGCCCCCAGAGCCAGCAGTGGCCAGACAAAGTGTTTGCGCTGCTGGGTTTTATCCGACGCCCAGGACACCGCGAGCATGGCGGCGACCGCAGCCACATAGGGCACCGCGCTCAACCAGCCAACGGTGACGATATCGGCGGCAGCCGCCTGCTTGATGATGGTCGGCAACCACATGATGAAACCGTAGACCCCGATGCTCCACAGCGCATGCACCGCGCACAGTTGCAGCACCACCGGGCGGGTGAAGGCCTGGCGATAATTGCGCACCACCTGCATGCCTTTCTGCTCTAGCGCCAGGGTCTCGGCCAACTGGTCTTTTTCCTGGCGGGTCAGCCAGTCAACCTGCTCCGGCTTGTCCCGCGCCATGCGCCACCAGACAAACGCCCAGAGCACCGCTGGCGCGCCCTCGATGACGAACATTTCTCGCCAGCCCCACGCCTGGATCAGGTAGCCCGAGAGCACCGACATCCACAGCACCGTTACCGGATTGCCGAGCACCAGGAAGGTGTTGGCCCGCGAGCGTTCCTTGCGGGTAAACCAGTTGCTGATGAAGATCAGCATCGCCGGCATCACGGCGGCCTCGACGATGCCCAGCGACACGCGGATCACCATCAGCATCGGGATATTGGTCACCAGCCCCGTGGCCATGGCGCAGATACCCCACAGAATCAGGCTGCAGAACACCAGCTTGCGCACGCTGTATTTCTGCGCGTAGATCGCCCCCGGCACCTGGAAGAAAAAGTAGCCGAGGAAGAACAAGGCGCCGATCAGCGACGAGGTGCTTTTGGTGATGCCCAGGTCCTGCTCGATCCCGGCGGCACTGGCGAAACCGTAGTTGGCGCGGTCCAGATAGGCCAGGCTATAGGTGATGAAAATCAGCGGTATCAGGTACCACCAGCGCTTGCTGGCGAAGCCCTTGACCGTGCTGCGTGGGCGGCTGTCGTCAGCCAGCGGCAGTGCCTGCTGCTTGAATGTGCTCATGGGTGTCCCCTGTTGTTTTTGTTTTGACTACCGGTGTTCGGTCAAACCACGCTGGTCAGGCCTCCGTCGACGAACAGGGTCTGGCCATTGATGAAGTCCGACGCCGGTGAGGCGAGAAACACGGCGGCACCGCACAACTCCTCGACCCGCCCCCAGCGCCCGGCCGGCGTGCGTTTGCACAGCCACTCGGAGAAATTCTGATCAGCCACCAGCGCGCGATTCATCTCGGTGGCGAAGTAGCCCGGCGCCAGACCATTGGCCTGAATGCCGTGGCGCGCCCATTCGGCGCACATGCCTTTGGTGAGCATCTTCACCGCACCCTTGGACGCGGCGTAGGGCGCGATGGTCGGCCGCGCCAGCTCGCTCTGCACCGAGCAGATATTGATGATCTTGCCGCGACCCCGGGCAATCATGTGCCGGGCCACCGCCTGGGACACATGGAACACCCCGTCGAGGTTGACCCGCATCAGTTCGTGCCAGTCGTTGGCGTCGAAGTCTTCCAGCGGCGCGCGGCGCTGGATCCCGGCGTTATTGATGAGGATGTCGATGGCACCGCTGCGGTGTTCGATCTGCTCGATCGCTTCGCCCAATGCCTGGCGATCAGTGACATCAAAGGCTGCCGATTCGGCACTCAGGCCTTCGTCCCTCAATTGGCCAGCGATGTGCGCGGCCTTCTCAGTATTGCGATCATTGATCACCACCGTGGCGCCCGCCGCCCCCAGCCCCCGAGCCAGTTCCAGGCCAATGCCCTTGGCCGAACCGGTGATCAATGCCCTGCGTCCGTCGAGGCGGAAGCTATTGTTATCGAATGACATGCTGTTCTCCACAAATGGCCGGCGAACCTGAGCCGGCCTTGTGCGCCAGTTCACCGCAGCGGCTGCGCAGCGTCCAATCGTCATTGCTGATCTACTGATCAAATTCTATGATCACCGTATTCTCGCCCTTGCCGACCCGGTGCCGCCCCATGGAAATCAAACACCTGCGCTCCTTCGTGACCCTCGCCGAAGAGCTGCATTTCGGTCGCGCCGCGCGCCGCCTGTCCATCGTGCAACCAGCCCTGAGCATGCAGATCAAGCTGCTGGAGGAGGAACTGGGCGTCAGTCTGTTCGAGCGCAATCGGCACTCGGTGGCGCTGACCGAGGTCGGTGCAATCTTCCTTCCCGAGGCCCAGGCGACCCTCCATCAAGCGGCCCACGCAGCAGATATCGCCAGGGCCTCGGGGCGCGGTGAAATCGGTCGGGTGCGCTTGGGTTTCGTCTCCTCGGTCCTGCCGCAACTGCTGCCGACCCTGATCCGCACCCTGCATGAGCGCTTCCCACGCATCGAACTACAACTCAAGGACATGTCCGGCCCCGAGCAAGCCGCGGCGTTGAAAAACGGCCAACTGGACTTCGGCCTGATGCGCCTGCCAGCGGTAATTCCAGGCATCCAGACCCTGGAAGTGCTGCGCGAAACACTCCTCATCGCCCTCCCCAGCGAGCACCCCCTGTCTACCCGCGAAACCCTGCAGCCGAGCGATCTCGCCGACATCCCGCTGCTGATCCTCGCCCGCCGCTACGCCCCCGGCTTCCACGACGGCCTGATGCAGGCCCTGGCTACCCAGGGAACACAACTGCAAATCGGCGCCGAACTCGGCGAATTCACCACCATGCTCGCCCTGGTCTCCGCCGGACTCGGCGTCGGCCTGCTCCCCGCCAACACCGGCCGCGCCCTCCCCGCCAACGTGATCTCTAGGCCGCTGGAGTTGGGGGATTATCGGGCGACTACCGGGTTGGCGTGGATGGGCTTGGAGAGTGCGGTGAAGATTAATGTGTTCAATTTGATCAGTAGTTTGTTTGGGGCGGATAGTTGATGTGGGAAGTTTCTCGATAGTTAACAATTAACTGATTTAGCCTACAGAAAATTCATAATTAAGCTGACACATTGCAATCAAGTATTGCCGAGGCGTCACTACGCAAGTTATTTCCTATGGACTACATGATTTGCGGAAACGTCCTATTTACTTCGATTATTTTCATCTCCATGGTAGCGACCCAACTCCCCATGGACATGGATAATAAAAAATGAATGCATCGACGCTCCCTCTGTACACCAATGAAGTCTCCCAGGATTATTTCCGCGAATGTGACCAACAACGCTATACCGAGGAACAACTTGCCAGTTTCAGCGAAGACGTAAGAGAACTCATTCAGAAACAGCAGGATTATCTGGAAAGCCATCCCCCCATCGCCATTTACCGCCTCGCCACCGAGGGCAGCCGAACCCGAGACGGTGGCGTCATTAAGAGCGCATCCACTGGCCAGACCATCGGCCTGGATAACGGTCAAATGGTGCGTGTCGCACAGAAAGGCGACAGCGTGGTGTATGCCGATGGCAGTACGGCGAAGATCGTAACGGGCGCCGGCGAAAGCAACAGCAATGTTGCGCTGGTTGGCAGTCGCCTCTGTAACGGCGACGAAATTATCAATACGCCCCAGCGCCGAGTCCAGATGTTGGCCCGTAAAGGCGTGCCCACGGCAGAAGACTTTCTGCCTGTCTTGTCGCACTAAACCATTCAACTCAGCCATCACCGGTCGGCAACCTGCTGGACGACCGATTAACAGGGAGCAGCAGTCATGAGTGAAGGTTTTTTCATTGGCCTGGGCGATAAAACCAGTTGCGGCGGCGAAGTACTGGACGGTGATCCGCGAATCAACCTGTACGGCGTGCTGCATGCCTGCGAAGGCGATCGGGTGACCTGCGGGGTAAACGGCAAAACTTACCATATCGAAGGCGGCATTTCCCACATGAGGAGCCACGGCCGACTGATGGCCGGCACCCTCGACAGCCGCAGCAGTTGCCCCTGCAAAGCCACGCTGACGCCCTCGGTCTATACCGCGCGATACGTCAATCAACCCTCCCCCGCGCAACCGATGCGCCGCACCGCCGAACCCACCCCGACAGCCCCTCCGCGACCGACGCCGCAGCCGTCCAGCTTCACCCCGTCGAACCAACCCGCCGCCGCGCCAATCACCGGCCTCGCCGGCGCCGAACCCGGCTTCTACATCGTCCCTAAAAGCACCACCCGCGAAGCGCTGGAAGCCACCCTCTTCCCCACCCGCGACCCGGCGGTGATGCGCAAATTCCAGGCGCTGAATCCTCATCGCGGGGAGGTGAAGGCGGGGTCGATGATTGTGTTGAGTGATCCGCGGAACTTTCAGTGCACAAAGGAGGAGGCGTTGTTGATGCAGGCGTCGGCTCAGGCGTGGGAAGCACTGGCGCCACTCAGCACCGACGAGGCTGATTTCATGGCCAGTCATCGAAATGAGATAGCCGACATTCTTACCTTGAGTTCGGACGCCATCGGTATCAGGACATCCATGCTCCGCAGCCATCTGGATAATGTGAAAACCATCCTGAGCGATATCGAATCCCTGCATCAACGCTCATTTCAAGTAGACGGGCACCTTCGCTCTGCAACGTTCTTCGCCGAGCGTAAAGAGCTGCTGGAAAACTCAATCTGCACCTCGACGGCATGATTCGTAAAAACATCGGATTTCCTGACCACCCGAATTTGCGAAGCGCATTGGGCATCTCCAGCCGCAGCCTGGTCCACCAATGGACCCAAGCGGGAGTAGCGGGACAAATTCCGGGTTATGCCACCCATATTGACGGTGTGGCGAAAGCTTCCAGGATTGTTAAATACGGTGGCTGGATGGGTACTGCTATTGGTGGAGCAGCTTCGAGACTAAAGGTCCAGGAAGTGTGTTCTGCCGGGAATGCGGAGGCATGTAAGAAAGTGAAATTTACTGAGACAGGGAGCTTTCTGGGTGGTTTCAGCGGAGGTGCGATGGCAGGCGGGGTTATGACCGGATCGACAACTGGATTCATTTGCGCTGCGCTTGGCGTTCCCACTGGCGGCGTAGCCACTTTAGCCTGCGGCATTGTAGCCGTTGGTGTTGGATCGTATGTCGGCGGAAGGATCGGTGAGACTGGTGGAGAGCATATTGGCGAATTGATATATGAGAATGTCAAATGACGACCGCCATGACTGTCGCCAGTTTGCTCTGCGGGCTAGCTATTCTTGGAATGTGGATTTGGATTGCGGTGGCGCTGCACATGGCTTACACCAAGATGGACTGGTTACTGGATCTTCTGAAAGATAGTTCAGCAATCAGGGACCGAGCATTTCTTAACTCCGGCGGCCCATGGGGAAGATTGCTGCTGATCGGAGGAGTTTCAGGAATCGTGACCTTCCCTGGCTTTTACCTTAAGCGCGGAGGTATCCGTACCGAAGATTTAGAGCGCCTTCCACGTCCTATAAAGAAAAAACTCGTCGCATTGCACTGGAGCGCTTTAACTCTTTTAACCTCTTTAACGATTTTTGTAGCCTTAGCGGAAATAATAGAAGCCTATGAACTCTGACAACCAACCAGAAAAAACAGCCACATATATTCTCTGACCCTTACTTCAGACATCACTCAAACCCTCCAACTCCTTCAACACTTTCGCGGATTCAATGGAGAAACACTTCACACTCTACAAGGTTAAAACATGGCGACAAGCACAGCCGACAAAATATTCGTCACCTTAGGATTACTGAACTTCGGAGGCATTTTCATAATGATAGGTGTCAGCCTACACCTGGCATACACCAAGATGGAGTATATGCTGGGCCACCTAAAAAACTGCTCAGCGATCAAAACATTGACTCCACTAAATGAAAGAGGGCCTTGGGGGAAGTTTTTGTTGGTTGGTGGCATCTCTGGAGCACTCACATTTCCTAACCTGTACATTAAGCATGGCACCGTCCACGCAGATGACATAAAAAACTTCCCAGCGGGATTAAAAAGAAAACTGATTACCATCTACTGGACGTTCATCATTTTACTCATTGGTATGTTCGTACTACTTTTTCTCAGAAAATCAGGGATATTGAAATAACTGCATACCTACTAGAAACCAATCCGCTCTGCTGTGTACTGTAGGGCGCTAACATCTATGAGCGTACAAGATGACAACCTCCATGACCATCATCAGCCTGCTTTGTGGTCTGGGTGTCCTTGGCATTTGGATATGGATAGCTATCGCACTGCATATGGCCTACACAAAAATGGAGCTGATTCTGGAGCTTCTTAAAAACAGCTCGGCAATCAAGGAGCGTGCGTTTCTCAACTATTCCGGCCCATGGGAAAATTGCTATTGATTGGGGGCGTTTCTGGGATCGTCGCCTTCCCTGGTTTTTTTCTCAAGCAAGGTAGTCTCAGCACGGAAGATCTATTAAACCTTCCGCAGCCGATGAAGATAAACTTGTAGCGCTACACTGGAGCGTCATTGCATTACTGACCTCTACGACGATTTTTGTGGCTTTAGCAGAGATTGTAGAAGCATTCGAAATCTAAAAACCCACTTCGGATCAACTCAGAAGTTCACGAGCAAGCTAGCTTGCGGCATTTATGGTAATTCGCGAGATATTCAAATGAGCATAAACCTTGCCGACAAAATATTTCTCACCGCCGGACTACTTGACTTCGGAGGCATTTTCATCTGGATGGGTGTTAATTTACATATGGCATATACAAAGATGGACGAAATGCTCAGGCACTTGAAGAACAGCCCTCTGATCATGACATTTTCTTTTTACGATCAAGCCGGTCCATGGGGGAAACTCATCCTAGTGGTCAGCATCTCAGGGGTCATTACATTTCCAAACTTTCATATGAAGCATGGCGGCATTAACGCAGATGACATAAGGAGTTTCCCTGCGCACCTCAAACGAAAACTAGTCATCCTCCAATGGGCAGGGATCACGCTAGTCACTGCAATGTTTACAATATTTTTTCTCAGAAAATCTGGAATATTGAAATAACTCCGCAATCCTCTCCCGTTGGCCAGGGATCGGACTGACGAAAGCCCTAGCTCGAGACATAGGGGCTGGTCGCTGAGCGCTTACGTTCACCCACGTTACATAAAACAAGACGCTTTCCCATTCTGGCGTCAATAAAAAACCGCCCCCTCCCCCCAACTAAACCTGCCCACAAAAATAAATAATCTGTCCACACCCAACAAAAGCAGGCACCCCACCCCACTTGGATCCAGAACACCATCACCGTTCGTCGCCATTTACTTACCCTGAATAAACAACTTACAGAAACCAACTACATTCGACTTAAGAGCGAATCCATCTCGGACCCGCGGCACATCAATGGTGTTCTTGTGAACAAGATCATTCCCATTGTTGTTGTCTGCACTTGTAGTGTTGTCAGTGCACCGGCAACTTCCCATGCTGCAGTTTCTTCAGACCCGATAGTGTCCTTTGGCGTCCTGGGCAGCTACAGCGAACTCGAGTTCAAAGGGCATCGCAGCACCCAAACCGAGCGCATGCCCGAAGGCGGATTATTTCTGAACTATGGCAACAAGATGACCGCCCACGATGGGCTGTTTTATCTGGCCGAAATCACCGGGCAGTACTCGGAAAAGCAGGGGCAGAAAGTCGAGGATGCTCAGGTTGATCTCGACCTGGGCTGGCGCATGGCGCTGGATTCGAGCAATTTCGTCGATGGCTTGCTGGGGGCGGGTTACAAGTGGAATCGCTTCGATCCGGGCTACAACAAGTACGACGTCGATCTCACCAGCCGTACGCCCTTCGTTAAAGCGGCAGCCGGTTATAACCACCTGTTCAGCGATGCGACCTTTCGGGTGGAAGCCGGTATTCGCCAGTCGATCCAGGGGGATGCGCAACTGAATATCCATGGCGTCGACAATGAACGCCAGGACTTGAAAGACAGTACCGACCCTTATATCGAACTCAGCTTGCTGTTCAATCAACAGGGCGACCTGCCAATCATTGCCATGGTGTATTACAACCGCTTCAACTATGACCTTGACGGGCAGTTCACCCATAGCGACTACGACAAACAGGTGCGCGATGAAATCGGCGCAAAACTGGGGCTGGTTTTTTAAACCTGGCGTGTGGCGAGGAAGACCTCGCCACACCGCTGGTCAGTCCAGCACGCTTTCGCGAATCAACTTCTTGTTGATCTTGCCGACACTGGTCTTGGGGATTTCGGCGACGAACTTGAATTGCTTGGGAATCGCCCACTTGTTGATCCGTCCGCACTCGACGAAGCCCTGCAAGTGGGTCTCGAGGATCTTGCGGTCAAGGTATTGGCCCGGCTCACAGACCACCATGGCCATCGGCCGTTCGCCCCATTGCTCATCGGCAATCCCTACCACGGCCACCGACAGCACCGCTGCGTGCTCGCTGATCAGGCTTTCCAGTTCCAGGGAGCTGATCCACTCGCCGCCGGTCTTGATCACGTCCTTGATCCGGTCCTTGATTTCCACCCCGCCGAGGGCGTCGATCGAAGCCATGTCGCCGGTGTGCAGCCAGCCGCCCTGCCACAGTTCGGCGCCCTTGTCCGGCGCCTTCAGGTAACCCTGGGTCAACCAGGGTGCGCGGACGACGATTTCGCCGAGTGACTCACCGTCGTGGGCCACATCGTTGCCATTGGCGTCGATGATTTTCAGGTCGACCATGGGCACCGTGGTGCCGGTCTTGATCCGCGTCGGCAGTTGCTCCTCCATGGACAACGCCCGGTCGGCGTCGCGCAGGTGGGTCAGGCACAGCAGCGGGCAGGTCTCGGACATTCCGTAGCCGGCGTGCACCAGCATGCCCTTGGCGCTGGCTTCGCTGGCGACGCCCAGGGGCAAGGCGCTGCCGCCGAGGAGCATTTTCCAGCCGTCGAATCGGGTCTGCTTGCCCTCTTCGCAGTGCAAAATCATCTGCAGGATGGTCGGCACGCAGTGGGAGAAACTGACCTTTTCCTCGCGGTACAACTGCACCAGGCGGTTGGGTTCGTAGCGGCCTGGGTAAACCTGCTTCAGCCCCATCAGCGTGGCGACGTAGGGCACGCCCCAGGCATGCACGTGGAACATCGGCGTGATCGGCATGTACACGTCGTCGGAGCGCAGCAGCGGCTGGCCCTGATAAGCGCCCAGGGTGCCGACGGCGTTCAGGGTGTGCAGCACCAGTTGCCGATGGCTGAAGTACACGCCCTTCGGGTCGCCGGTGGTGCCGGTGGTGTAGAACAGGGTCGCCACCGAGTTCTCGTCGAAGTCGGGGAAGTCGTACTGGTCCGCAGCCATGTCCAGCAATTGCTCGTATTCGCCCAGTTCCGGCAGCGTAGTCTGCGCCGGCTGCTGCTCGTCGCTCAATTGCACGAAGCCTTTGACCGTGGTCAGGCGGTCCTGGATCTGCTCCATCAGCGGCACAAAATCATCATGCACCAGCACCAGGTCGTCTTCGGCGTGGTTCATGGTGAACAGCACCTGCTCCGCCGACAGGCGAATGTTCACCGTGTGCAGCACCGCGCCGATCATCGGCACGGCGAAGAAGCACTCCAGGTAGCGATGGCTGTCCCAGTCGAGCATGGCCACGGTGTCGCCGGCCTTGACCCCGGCCGCGGTCAGGGCGTTGGCCAGTTTGCGGATGCGCTGGTTGAGGGTCTGGTAGCTGTAGCGCAGCTTGTCGGCGTAGACGATCTCGCGGCCCGGCTCGTAGCGCACGCCGGACAGCAGCAATTGCTTGATCAGCAACGGGTAGGCGTAGGCGCCCTCGGCCGGCGGAATGATTTTGGTGTTGATCATGCGGGGGTTCCTTGTCCTGGCACTCAAAACTGCGCCGCGTCGAGGCCGTACAGGCACTGGCTGCCGGCCTTGGCCGAAGCACTCAACGAATGGATGCGCGGCAGCAGGCGGGCGAAATAGAAGCGCGCGGTGGCCAGCTTGGCGCTGTAGAAATCGTCCTCGCCCTCGCCACCCAAGGCGGCCTTGGCCATCCGTGCCCACATGTAGGCGTAGGCGGTGTAGCCGAAGACCTGCAGGTACTCGACCGAGGCCGCGCCGATTTCATTCGGGTCGTTTTGCGCTCGGTCCAGCAGCCATTCGGTCAGTTCGTCGAGGGTGTCGACCGCAGCATTCAGGGGCTGGGTGAACTCGCTCAGTCCGGCGCCGGCAGTGGCGCTGAAGTGGCGGATTTCCGCAGCGAACCGGCGATACAGCGCCCCGCCGCTGCCAACGATCTTGCGCCCGGCCAGGTCCAGCGACTGGATACCGTTGGTGCCTTCGTAGATCTGGGTGATGCGCACATCACGCACCAACTGTTCCTGGCCCCACTCGCGGATGTAGCCGTGGCCGCCGAAGATCATCTGCCCATGCAAGGTGGTCTCCAGGCCCATGTCGGTGAGAAACGCCTTGGCCACCGGGGTCAGCAGCGCCACCAGATCCTGGGCACGACTGCGGATGTCGAGGTCGTCGCTGAATTTGGCGATGTCCAGTTGCAGGGCGACGTAGCTGGAGAACGCGCGACCGCCTTCGTTCAAGGCCTTCATGGTCAGCAACATGCGCCGCACATCGGGGTGGACGATGATCGGGTCGGCCGCCTTCTCCTTGTTCTGCGCGCCGGTTGGGGCACGGCTCTGCAGGCGCTCGCGAGCGTATTCGACGGCACTTTGATAAGAGCGCTCACCCTGGGCCAGGCCCTGGATGCCAACGCCCAGGCGCTCGTAGTTCATCATGGTGAACATCGCCGCCAGGCCCTTGTTTGGCGCATCGACGATCCAGCCGGTGGCGCCGTCGAAGTTCATCACGCAGGTCGGCGATGCCTTGATCCCCATCTTGTGCTCAAGGGAGCCACAGGACAGCGCGTTGCGTTCGCCCAGCGAGCCGTCGTCGTTGACCAGCACCTTGGGCACCAGGAACAGCGAGATGCCCTTGGGTCCCGCCGGCGCATCCGGCAGGCGCGCGAGCACCAGGTGGATGATGTTTTCGCTGAGGTCGTGTTCGCCACCGGTGATGAAAATCTTGCTGCCGCTGACCTTGTAGCTGCCGTCGGCCTGCGGTTCGGCACGGGTGCGGATCATCCCCAGGTCGGTGCCGGCGTGGGCCTCGGTCAGGCACATCGAGCCGCTCCAGGTGCCGGCGTACATGTTCGGCAGGTACTTGGCTTTCAGCTCGTCGCTGGCGTGGGCGTTGAGCGACAGGCAGGCGCCGGCGGTGAGCATCGGGAACAGGCCGAAGGCCAGGCTCGCGCCGTTGACCATCTCCTCGACCTGGGCCGAAATCGCCTTGGGCATGCCCATGCCGCCGTACTGCGGATCGCCGCCGACACCGCCCCAACCGCCTTCGGCGAAGGCCTGGTAGGCCGCCACGTAACCGTCGGCGGTGGTCACCTGGCCGTTGTTCCAGGTGCAACCCTGTTCGTCGCCGGCGCGGTTCAGCGGGGCAATGACTTCGGCGCTGAGCTTGCCGGCTTCTTCGAGTATCGCCGCAGCGGTCTCTTCATCGATCACCTCGGCCAGGCCGGGCAAACCGGCCCACAGCCGGGACACCTGGAAAACTTCGTTGAGTACGAAGCGCATGTCGCGCAGGGGAGCTTTGTAGTCAGACATCGTTGGCTTACTCGGAAGTGGTCATGGCATGGGGCACGCCAGGACGTTCAGTGGTTTCGGTGGTGTCGGCAGGCGCGACAGGCGCCACCGCAGGCACCCGTTCACGCAGCAGGAAGTACGACAGCGCCGGAATCAGGATCAGCGCGCCGAGCATGTTCCACAGGAACATGAAGGTCAGCAGGATGCCCATGTCGGCCTGGAACTTGATCGGCGACCAGACCCAGCACACCACGCCGGCGGCCAGGGTGATGCCCACCAGGCCAACCACTCGCCCAGTGAACGACACCGCATTGCGATAGGCCTCGGACAACGGCAGGCCCTGGCGCTGGAAGTGCAGTTGCACGCTGAGCAGGTACAGCGCGTAGTCGACGCCGATGCCGACGCCGAGGGCGATCACCGGCAGCGTGGCGACCTTGACGCCGATGCCCATGGCGACCATCAGCGCTTCGCAGAGGATCGACGTCAGCACCAGCGGCAGCAACGCCACCAGGGTCGCGCGCCAGCTGCGGAAGGTGATCAGGCAGAACAGCGTGACCGCTGCGTACACGTATAGCAGCATGCTGCGGTTGGCTTCGCGTACGACGATATTGGTCGCCGCTTCGATCCCGGCGCTACCGGCGGCCAGCAGGAACTGGCGGTCGGGGCTGCTGTTTTCCTTGGCGAACTTGTCGGCGATCGCCACCACGGCGTCGAGGGTTTCGGCCTTGTGGTCCTTGAGGAAGGTGATCACCGGCATCAGCGAGCAGTTGTTGTTGAACAGCTCCGGCGAGTTGACCGAGGCCTGCTGCGCGGCGTAGTTCAACACGTCCTGGTTGCGCTGGATGCTGTTGAGCTTGGGGTTGCCTTCGTAGGTGCCGGCGGTGATCTGCCGCACCGCGTTGACCAGCGAAGCACTGGCTTGCACACCCGGGTACTGCTGCAGTTCCCAGGCCAGGCGGTCGGCGAGGACCAGGGTCTGGTAGTTGAGGCAGCCTTCCGGCGGGGTCTTGATCATCACCGCGAACAGGTCGCTGGACAGCGCGTAATGCTGGGTGATGTAGGCGTTGTCACGGTTGTAGCGCGAGTCGGCGCGCAGCTCCGGGGCGCCGCTTTCGAGGTCACCGACTTTCAGGTGCAGGCTGACCATGAAGCCGCCAATGCCCATCAGCAGCCCGACCAGTACGGCGCCGGTGGCCCACTTGCGGGTGGTGAAGCGGTCGAGCAGGTCCCAGAGTTTGCCGAAGCCCTTGTGGTGGTCAGCGCGACTGTCGATTTTCAGCGCGCGCTCGGCGGCCTTGGCGCCAACGCCGACATAGGACAGCGCCACCGGCATCAGCAGCAATGAGGTGAAAATCAACACCGCGACGCCGATGCTGGCGCTGATTGCCAGGTCCTGGATCACCGGAATGTCGATCAGCATCAGCACCGCAAAGCCCACGGCGTCGGCCAGCAGCGCGGTGACCCCGGCGATGAACAGGCGGCGGAAGGTGTAGCGCGCGGCGATCAGTTTATGAGTGCCGCGGGCGATGTCCTGCATGATGCCGTTCATCTTCTGCGCAGCGTGGGACACACCGATGGCAAAGATCAGGAACGGCACCAGCACCGAGTAAGGGTCGATCACATAGCCGAGCCAGGCGACGATACCCAGTTGCCAGACCACCGCGATCAGCGAGCAGCCGACCACCAGCAGGGTGCTGCGTACGCAACGGGTGTAGGCGTAGATGATCACCAACGACGTGACGACCGCCAGGGCGAAGAACATCATCACCTGGATCAGCCCGTCGATCAGGTCGCCCATCAACTTGGCGAAGCCGATCACCCGCACCTTGTACGGGCCCTTGCCCTCTTCCCCGGCCTTGCGCGCGGCGCTGTCGCCGGCGAATTCGATCTTGTCGCGCAGCTGTTCTTCAAGCATGCGCGAGAAGGCGTGGTAGTTGATCGGCTGGCCACCGGCGGCAGCCTTGTCGAGCAGCGGGATGATCAACATGCTCGACTTGAAGTCGCTGGCCACCAGGCTGCCGACGATGCCGGCGCGGGCGATGTTCTGCCGTAGTTGTTCGATCTGTTCCGGTTTGCCCTCGTAGGTGTCGGGCATCACCGGGCCGCCCTGGAAGCCCTCTTCGGTGACTTCAGTCCAGCGCACCGCCGGGCTCCACAGCGATTTCATCCAGGCACGGTCGACGCCTTCGGTGAGGAACAACTGGTCGTTGACCTGCTTGAGCACATCAAGGTACGCCGGGTCGAAAATATCCCCCTGGGTGTTCTCGACCACCACCCGCACCGAGTTGCCCAGGCCGCGCAGGGAGGCGCGGTTTTCCAGGAAGTTCTGGATGTACGGCTGGCTCTGCGGGATCATTTTTTCGAAGCTGGGGCGCAGTTCCAGGCGGGTCACCGCCATGAACGCGAACACCACGGTGGCCACGGCCATCAGCAGCATGAACAGCGGCCGGTAGTTGAACACCAGGCGCTCGAGGCGGTTGCCGGAGTGACGGTCGAAGTCACGCAGGTCGCGAATGACCGGCATGGCGTCTTGTTTGATAGTGCCCATGTCTGGGTTCTCGCTCTTAGGGTTCGAGGATCGACAGCGTGCGCGCGCCACGGCTGCCCGCAACCACCAGCGCGCCCGAGGCGGACTGCGTCGCGCCGGCCACCGGGGTCGGTGCCGGTTGCGTCATTAGCTTGAGTTGCGCACCGCTACCCTGGCTGACCAGCATCTGCCCGGCCTGAGTGAACAAGCGATAGTTGCCCTGGGCATCGATCAGGCCGGCGGTGAGGCTGACGTGCAGGCCGCTGTCCAATGCCGTCCAGCTCTGGCCGCCGTCGATGCTGCGCAGGACGTTGCCGCGCAGGCCGTAGACCAGCACTTCGCCGGGCTTGCCGAGCACGCCGAAAAAGCTGCCTTGATAAGGGGTTTGCAGCGCGACAAAACGCTGGCCGACCGGGTCCCACTTGCGCAACAGACCCTGCTCGCCGGCGATGTACAGCGCGTCGCCGGTGGAGGCGATGGCGTTGAGGTGGAAGCCCTGGGGGTTGTCGGTTCGGTCCTGCATCGGCGTCCAGCTCTGGCCGCCATCGTCGGTGCGCAGGATCAGGTTGAACACGCCGACCACGTAGCCGGTCTGCGCGTTGGCAAACCACACGTCCAGCAGCGGCTTGTCGGCGCCCTGCTCCACCAGGCGCTGGCCTTCTTCGGCCAGCAGCGCCCATTGCTCATTCTCCGGCTCGGCCTTGGCCAACGCCGCGTAATGCTCGACCAGCAAGGCGCCGATCTGCCGACCGTCGAGCTGCTTGCTCCAGGTCGCGCCGGCGTCGCTGCTGTGCAGTACCACGCCGTCATTGCCCACCGCCCAGCCCTGGGTGGTGGTCGGGAAATTCACTGCCGTCAGATCGGCACTCACCGGCACGCTCGCCTGTTGCCAGTGCTGGCCGGCGTCGTCGGAAAACAGAATGTGGCCACGCTGGCCAACGGTGATCACGCGTTCACCGGCGCGGGTCATGCCGGACAACGGGCTGTTGCTCGCCAGGGCACTGACCCGGGCCGGCAGGTCCAGCACGTCGACGTAGTCGGCCGCGAGGCTGATGCCTTGCGACAGACCGAGCACGACACCGAGTGCCAGATTCAGATATTTTTTGTTCGAACACATACCGCGTCCTCTACGGAAAACCTCACCACACACGCATGTCTTGCTTTCCTGTAGGAGCGAGCCTGCTCGCGAAGAACCTCATGGCGCCGCGTACATTCAGGATGCGCGCGTCATCGTTGACGTCCATCGCGAGCGAGCTCGCTCCTACAGTTGTTACCCCACGATTTTTTGCGGTGGGTTTAGCGAATGCCGCTGCCAGCCAGGGATTCCGAGGACCATTGGGCCTTGGAGAGCGGGTCGATGTACTTGATGCCGCCGTACGGGCCGACGACGCCGTTGATGTTGTACGAACCACCCACCAGGTCGTAGATCATGAACGGTGTGGAGTCCGGCACCTGCTTGTCATAGCTCTGGCTGAGGAAGGCGAACGAACCGCGATAGAGCTGGCCACGGGCGTCGTATTGGTCGGACGCCAGAGCGGTCCAGCTGTCTTCATCAAGGTAGAAGCGACGCTTCTGGTAGATGTGACGAGCGCCCGCCTTGAGCGTGCCTTCGACTACCCACACGCGGTGTTTTTCCCAGCGCACGAAGTCGGGTGCCAGGTGGTTGGGCGTAGTGATCGACTTCGGATCCTGGACGTAGGTCAGCTTGTAGGTGTTGTAGGGCACGATCATTTCCTGCTTGCCCACCAGCTTCCAGTCGTAGCGGTCCAGCGCACCGTTGAAGACGAACACGTCGTCGTAGGTGCCCGCACCGGCGGTACCCGGGTTCGGGGTGTCATACGCCAGGCTCGGCGCCAACTTGACCCGACGCTGACCCGGCAGGTACTGCCAGGCGCGGCGTGGTTGCTGCAGCGGGTTGGCCGCGTCCTTGAGCATGATTGCCTCGCCGGCGCGACGTGCAGGACCGGTGTAGGACAGCTTCATCTGGTAGTAGACGTCGGCGCTGCTGATCGGCTGCGTGAGGTTTTCGTAGATCGGGTAGGAGATGAACGCCTGCCCGGTGGTGGCCAGGCTCGGCACGCCGGCCGAGTCGACGTTCCACGAGTCGTACTTGGAGTTGATGCTCACGCCCTGGTAGCGCAGCAGGAAGTTCCACATGGCTTCGTTACCCGATTGTGGAATCGGGAACGGTACGCCCGGCAGTACGTTGTCGATCGCCAGGCCACCTTCCAGGGACTTGGCGCCAACGGCGTTTTTCACGCCATTGTCGAGCACGGCTTGCGGCAAGGACACGGTGCGGTGAGTCGGGTAGACATCAACGCGGAAGCTGGGGAAACGCTTGGCCAGTTCCACAGTGGTAGCGCTGAGCAGGCCTTTGTACTGGTCGACGTTCTTGGCGTCGATCACCAACAGTGGCTTCTCGTTGGCGAACGGGTCCGGGCGCATGCTGTCGCCGGCCTTGTAGCTGGCTGGCGGGGTGGTCAAGCCACCGCTGTAGGCGGGGATCGAGCCGTCGGCATTGCCGGCTTTTTCGGCGCCGACCTGGGTCAGGCTACTGCCCAGTTTGGCCGCCTCCTGGGAAGAAACGGCGGCCTGCGCCTGGGCGGCGAGGACCATGGCCAGGGATGCGGCCAACACGGTTTTGATGAAGGTCATGTTGTTATTCTCCTGCTTGCGTTGAGCAAATCAGTGTTTGAATCAGAAAGTGGTTTTCATCGTCAGGTACAGCGCACCACGGTCCTCGGTCGTGGCTCCGCCACCGGAGAAGGACGAATAGCCGCCGCCATAACAGGCGTAGTTTTCGTTGCCGCTGAAGGCGTTTGGCGTGGATCCGTCACCACCGGTCGGACCGGTACTCACTCCGCTGGTGTTGCACTTGTCGGTCTCGCCGAAAGAATCGACGTACTTGAGGTCGACAAAGTATTTGTTGTAAACCACCGCGCCGACGCCGACCGCGTAGTTGCCGGTGTCCTTGGCACCGCCACCGGAAACCGGCGACACACCGTCGAGGCCGACGTTGATCGACATCGGCGCGTTGAGGTCAACGCCCGGGAACACCTGATACCAGGTCGGCGTGAAATTGACCGCCACGCCCCAGGCGTCGCGGGTCGGTGCATCGATCCCGTGGTAGGTCGACTTGCCCTTGTACAGCGCCTCGTTGTGGCTATCGAGCTTGAGCAGGTTGCTGTAGTACAGCTCGCCGAGCAGGGTCGCCGAGTCGAACACCGGGCTCTTCGCCAGGGTCATCAGGCCGTTGAGGGTCCAGTGCAAGGTGTCACCGGTGGCGGCCATGCTGTCGCCCTTCTGCGGCGTGTCGTAGACCACACCGGAAGCCGCGCTACGCGCCGGCAACAGGCCCAGGCCCTGGCCCAGACCCAGCGGGCTGTTGGTGCTGACAATCGCCGGAATACTCGCCAGCGGCATGTTGTGACGCACGTTCAGATCGGAACCGACGCTGACCCCGCCGATCTCCTTGGACAGGCTCAGGCCGACGATCTTGATGTTGTCGGCGTAGGCCATCTGGTAGGTGGCGGTGCTCAACGAGTTGAGGGTGTTGATCACGGCCGGCACTTGCCCGGCCGGACGGGTGCCGTTGGGATTGGCCGAGGTCAGGCCGCGGGCATCGAGGTAGGCCTGCGGGAGGATTTCCGAGGTTTCGCGGTAGTAGACGCCGAGGGTGCCGTCGAGCCACGCCGGCGACCACTTGGCCATGACGCCCCAGTCGCCGCGCTTGTCCGGCGTCAGGTCATGCCCGCGACGCACGTTGGTCAGCGCATTGCACGGCGCCAGGCCGCAACCCAGAGGGCTGCCAGGCACAACAGCGTTGGTATTGCCAAGGAGGAACGATTGCGCACCGAAACCGACCAGGTCGGAGCCGCCGTAATAGGTGCCGGCTTCAGGCAGGCGAGCCGCATTCCAGTCGAGAAAATACTGGGCGCCGACAGTCAGCTCCGGGTTCACGGTGAACGACATCGACAGCTGGTTGCGCGGGACGAACAGCTCCTTGGCCTCGGTGCCGGGCGATGCCGCCAGCTTGGCCAGGTCCAGGCCGGACTGGCCATAGCTGACCGAGTGCACCGGGTTGAGCAGGGTCTCGCCCCAGAACACGTTGTGCTGGCCGGCCTTGAGGCTGAGGATCGACTCGTCGCCGACTTCGGTGCTGTAGAACACGAAGGCGTCGAGGATTTCTCCGGATGGACCGGTGTAGTAGCGCTGGGCGTAGTTGCTCAGGTGCGGGCTGCCATTGCCGACGTTATCGCCGGTGACGCCGGCCAGGCGTGGGTCGTTGGCGACCAGGCCGGAGCGCGCATCGTTGCCGTTGACGAACGGGTTGGAGTTGGAGCCGGTGTTCTCATAGGCCTTGTCGTACCAGCTGGCAGCACTGACGCGAAAGCCCATGCTGTTCTGGTAGACCACATCCATTTCGGTCAACAGGTCGATGCGGTTGGTGATGTTGGTCCCGGCCTTGCGGAAGTTGTAGTCGCCGTCGTTATTGTTCGGCGTCGCCAACATGCGCTTGTCGGCGCTTTCGGTGCGCACGCCGTAGTTGTACTTGACGGTGTTGTCCAGGCGGACGTTCCAGTCCGGGTTGCCCGTATCAATCTCGACCCCATGGGCCATCGGCGCCGTGGCCGCGAGAATGGCCGAGGCCAGCAAGCTGTAGTGGAAGGTGGTGAACCCGTGACTTTTGTTGTTGTGCATTGCGTTGTTTCTCCGCCTTTTTGTAGTTGTTTTAAGCGCAGCCGCCCTCGCGCAGACCTCTTCGGGGCTGCGGTTTCAGGAGTGAGGGCAAATGCCGGCTGACGAGATGTCAGGCCGGCTCCTGTACTAGCTGTCCAGCTGCAGGATGAGTGCCTCGGCTTGCTGCCAATGGCCAAATCCTGCGGCCGGATTGAGATGGCCGACATCGCCCATATCGAGCAATTCGGCGCCCCAGTTTTTCGCCATGCGGGTCACGGCATCGAAACTGGCCAGGTGATCGTTGCGGCTGCCGGCGACGATGCTGCGAAAGGGCAGCGGGGCTTGCGGCAGTGGTGTCCAGCCGTGGCTGGCAAGGGTTGTGGAAGACGGATAGGCCGGTGGCCATTCGGCGTCGAGGTCCGGCGGCGCGGCCAGCAGGGCGCCCTTGATCTGCGCGCTGTGCTGCGCTGCCCAATGGGCGACCATCAGCACGCCGGCACTGTGGGCGACGAGGATTACCGGGCCGTCGATCTGCTCCAGCTGGTGCTGGATGGCGCGGACCCTGGAGTTGCAGTCGAGCTTGTCGGTTTCCAGCGGTGGGACGCTGCGGACCTTGGCCAGCCTGGCTTCAAGCAACGTCTGCCAATGTTCGGCAACGTGCTCGCGCAAGCCTGGGACGATCAGCACGGTGGCGGCTGTTTGCAGTTTATCCACGTCAACACCTTCACTTTCTCGATGACTCGACTGGCTCTTTCGCCAGACTCTTTTTGTTGTGTCGACATTAAAGAGCGTCGGTGTCGGGCGCTTTACATTGGACGTCATGCACTTTTCTTTTGATGACAAATTGTCCGACAACGCCAAGGGCCGACCGCTGGTCTAGAATCCATACGACTCGCCGCAAGGTCACTGTAATCAACGCGTGAGGCGCGATGAACGGTCGAACGCCGGTCGTTCGCAGCGCAATTGCTCGACCATCAGACAACTGTTCAAGGCTCGAAACGCTGGATATAGTCGCCTCGCACTTGCCATTCGCCATCGGCCCATAAGAAGAATTACGCATGACCAAGCTTGTCCGCGCCGCCGTGTTGACCAACTACCTGGAGGTCACTCAGTACCTGGGATTCAATCCGCGCGATGTGCTGGCCGGTGTCGGCCTGAGCAGGGCTCAACTGCAGACCCCGGAGCATCGCATCCCGATTGATGCCGCCGTGCGCCTGCTGGAAGACTCGGCGGCCGCCAGCGGTTGCCAGACCTTCGGCCTGAGCATGGCCGAGTCGCGCCAGCTCTCGGACTTCGGCGTGGTCAGCCTGCTGCTCAGTCATCAGCGAACCCTGCGCGACGCGCTTCAGGTGGTGGTGCACTACCGTCACCTGATGAACGACTCGCTGGCGATTTTCATCGAAGAAGCCGGCAAGATGGTGATCATTCGCGAAGAGGTGGTCACCGAAGCGCCGATGCCCAGTCGCCAGGCCATGGAATTGGCCATCGGCGTGATGTTCCGCCTGTGCTCTGCCCTGCTCGGTGCGCACTGGCACCCCTACAGCGTCAACTTCATGCACCAGGCGCCGGACAACCTGCAACTGCATCGGCGCCTGTTCGGTTGCAAACTGGAATTCGGCAGCGAATTCAACGGCATCGTCTGCTCCGACGCCAGCCTCGACATCACCAACCCCAACGCCGACCCGGCCATGGCCCGCTACGCCCAGGGCTACCTCGACTCGCTGCAAAGCAACGAAGGCGCCTCGATGCTGTTCGAGGTGCGCAAGGCCATCTACCTGCTGCTGCCCATGGGCCGCGCGACCATTGAGCAGGTCGCCCAGAGCCAGGGCATGAACGTGCGCACTTTGCAGCGTCGGCTCAAGGATGATGGTTGCGCCTTCAACGACGTGATCAATGATGTGCGCCGGGATCTGGTGTTGCGCTATCTGGACAATCCGAATTATTCGCTGGGGCGGATTGCCGACATGCTGGGCTATTCGATGGCGAGTTCGTTTACGCGGTGGTTCATCACCCAGTTCGGTATGCCGCCGGCGACCTGGCGGGCGCAGAAGTCGGGGGCGGGGAAGTCGTTGTAGGAGCGAGCCTGCTCGCGAAAAAATGCCGACGATGGCACGCGCTCATTGACGGAACCCTGAGCAATTGACACCCCCGTAACAGGTGTGAAATCAACTCCTCGGGTGACTACCACACTCATTTGATTCTATAAATGCTCAATGGATTGGCATGATCAACAACGCTGTTTCAAACACATCTGTTCCTGTGGCCTTTTTCTCCAAGCCACTGCGCCACTCAATGAAAAGCTCACTCCTGGCTTTGACACTGATCACTCAACCAGCACTCTCCTTCGCAGACAACCTCAACGGAAAGAACCTGTTCACGCAACGATGCGCCGTCTGCCACGGCGCCGATATCAAGGCAACCGGACCACTGGCCAACAAAAGCACCCCTCCTACACCTGACCTGACAACACCCGCCTTCAAGAAACGGCTCCACGATTATCCAGGGGTTATTGTTTCGTCGGTCATTCTCAGACCGAACGGAAACCTGATTCCGAAAACGCTGCAAGAGAACGGCGTAAAGATCGCGCCCCATGCCTGGAGCGTTAAGGACTTTCGGGATTTGAATCAGTACATGAGTGAGGTGATTTCGAGAGCGCGGTGAGTCTCGTGTTTATTCAGGAAGTGAGCGTTATCGTTGACGTCCATCGCAACGGTGGACAGGCTCGCTCTCACATAAAAGCACGATCTGCTTTGGCTTTGGCTTTTGATCTTGATCCACCGGCCCCGTTACAGAAGGCTGAGTGGAGGCATTCATCCGAGGGGAGCGCGTAGCGCGGTGCGGCGCAGCCGCAGTCATCGAGAGGAGGTGCCAGCGAAGCCAACCGGAGGCGATGACCCGCGGATGGATGCCGGAGCGAAGGTACGCCGAGCCTAGGCGAGGGGGCCGGATGTTGGGGCAAGCGTTTTTTGCTTCCTTTTTCGCTGGGCCGGCACTCCGGCGCTTGTAAAAAAGGGAGTCGCCGTCAGGGCGAAACCATAAGCGGCCGTTACCGGAGGAATGGATATGTACACCGTTAGGTAGCCATCGCTGGCAAGCCAGCTCCCACAGACAGCGTTATCGCAGGAATGGATATGTACACCGAAAAAATGCCATCGCGAGCAGGCTCGCTCCTACAGTGGTGCGTGTTTCCGCAGGAATGGATGGGTACACCTGCCGGGATGCCGCGCTCCCATCAACCCAGCATCCCCCTCAACCCCAACGCATTCCCAATCGCCGCCCCACTCGCCGTGTTATCAAACACACACCAGACCTCCCCCTCCGCCTGCCTGATCTGCTCCGCCAACCGCTGAAGAAAATCCAGATCATAGGCACTGTGATAAATCCGTGGCGAGCCATGCAAGCGCCAATAGCTGAACCCCAACCACCCGCCCGGCGCCGAGTCGGTAATGATGCGCGAAGGATCCACCGCCGCCTGGGCCACCTGAAAATCCACCAGCAGCGGCTGCGCAGCCACCCAAGAAGCGTGCCGCGGCTCCAGCACCACCGGCCCGGCGAAACGCGCCCTGAGGACCTGGAAAAAATCCCGCACCAGCCCCTCTTCGAACACCAGCGACGGCGGCAGTTGCACCAGCAGACAGCCCAGGCGCTCGCCCAGCCCCGAACACTGTTCGAGAAACACATCGAGCTCTGCCCCGGCATCGAGCAGGCGCAATTCATGACTGATCCGCTTCGGCACCTTCAGCGCAAAACGAAAATCCTCCGGCACCGACTCGGCCCAGCGCTGGTAAGTCTTGCGCTGATGCGGGCGATAAAACGAGCTGTTGATCTCAACCCCATTCAAGCGCCCGGCATAACGTTGCAGATGGGTGCCTTCGCCGTTGAATGCCGAGTCCGGATCGCGCCCCACGCTCCACCCCGCGCAGCCCACCACCACGGCTGGGCGAGTCAAAACAGCACCCTGCCGGCTTCGCGCATGAAGATCTCGACGGTCTTCGGCCCGATACCTTCGAAAGCCGAAAGGCGCTGTTGAAACGCCTGACGATTGGCGCTGGCCTCCACCACTCTGGAGACCTTGCCGGCATATTCCTCATTGAGCTTTTGTGCCAGGTGCAGCAGGCGGGTCGCCGTGGTTTCGTCGTAGCGCACGTAATGCGCCTCGCCGAGCATCGCCACCAGTTCGCGGTGACTGCAGTGCGAGAGCTTGCGCGGGGTATCGCGCTGGTGCCGGTCGACGATCACCCGGTAAGCCTCGGCGGCAATCGTCGCCTGGATGCGCTTGCCCATCAGGAAACTGGCGAGCAGCCATTTGAACAGCCCTGCCTCGTTGGCTCCGGTCAGATCGATCTGCAAATCGCGGGCGCTGATGGTTCTTGTCATCGAACGACTTCCTGTTCAGACCAGACAATCCACTCAAGGCGTGGCCATAACGCTCTGGACAGCCACATCCGCATCGAAGTTCGCCCCGATTCGCTGTATCTGCCAACGCAGGCCCAGACGATCAAGCCGGAATGACCATTGGTAAAACAGAATGAATTTATCGCCGGCCGCGCGCCTCTGATTTTTAACCAGGATTCTTCACCAGCAATAGCCCAGCGGACACGACCATGACGGCACTGCACAGCATCACCTCCCCTGCGACTCCCGCCCCTGCCGACGACAGTGCATCGATCTATCAAGCCGCACTAGGCGCTGAGGTCGACGACGCGGCGCTCAAAGCGTTTTTGCTGCGCCAGTTGCAAGCCGTGGACGCCCTGCCCTGCCCGCTGCCCGATGACGTCCAGGCCTGGCCGCAGTGGATGGCGGACCATGCACAGCAGGTCGCGCAGCAATACGCGCAGTACCTGGAGGGCCGTCACGCCGGCGACCCACGGCGCTTTTTCAGCAACAAGGCTCATGCGCTGTTCTTCCTGCAACGCGTGGCACCGACCAAACTGGTGGATGGCGCCTGGCTCTACAGCACCCTCAAGCATGCTGCGGACTGGCGTTACCAAGGGCTGATCCGCACCTATCTGGAAGAGCTGGGGGACGGCGATCCGGCGTTGAACCACGTGGTGCTCTATCGCAATCTGCTGGCCCAGCATGACTGCCTGGCGGCCCATACGCTGGATGATCAACTCTATATGCAGGGCGCTGTGCAGCTCGCCCTCGGCCATCTGGGCGACGACTTCCTGCCAGAAGTGATCGGCTACAACCTGGGCTACGAACAACTGCCCCTGCACCTGCTGATCAGTGCTTTCGAGCTCAATGAACTGGGGATCGATCCCTACTACTTCACCCTGCACGTGACCATCGACAATGCCAGCACCGGCCACGCGCGCAAGGCGGTCGATACGGTCTGCGGCTTCCTCGCCGCAGCCGACGATCCGCAGCAGTCCCTCGCGCGCCTGCGCCGTGGCTACCAGCTCAATGAGCTGGGCATAGGCTCCACCGCGGTGATCCAATCCTTTGATCTCGATCAGGAGTTGGTCGAAGTTCTGGAGCGCAAGCGTGCGTTCGGCCAACACATGCATTCCGACTACTGCCGGCTCGAAGGCAAGACCGTCAATCAGTGGCTGGCCGCGCCGGGGCAGATTCGCCCGTTCCTCAGGGTGCTGCAGGACAAAGGCTGGATCAAGCGCGACGCGGATCCGCAGCACAGCCGCTTCTGGCAGTTGATCGATGGACCGGGCGCGGCGATGTTCGGGGTTTTCAGCGGCTATGAGAAACAGGTGCTGCATGACTGGATTGCCGGTGACTGGACAGGCACTGGAAATACCCATCCATTCCGCAGCCAGTTCCGCCGTACCGCGCCGCCGCAGGTGGCCTGCGCCGATTGCCTGAGCCCGGACCTGCCACTGGACCAACTGCTGGAAAAACTTTCCCCGGCCCTGCATCACAGCCCCGAAGGCCTGCACGCTACACGTCTGTATTCGCAGCATTTCGCCCTCGCAGGAGCACGCTCATGAGCAGTCTTGCGAAGCCATCCAGTCAGCCGCTGTCACTCGATGCCGGCAATGACCTCGCCCTCCTCCAACTGGGACGGCGCTTGCACGCCGATCACTACCGCTTCATCACCGTCACCCCGCTGACCCACCAGCGGGTCAACGCCCGGCCGCAGAACCAACAGGCCCGCAGTCTGCGGGATATTTTCGGCTGGAGTCGGCCGTTCGAGCCCGGGCTGTTGCCCGACGCCGAATTGCAGTCGCTGCGCGCCGCCAGATTGCTGCGCGCCAATGGCGGGTTATGGGAAAGCGAGGTGCGCTGGTCGAGCCTGGACGATGCGTTGTTCGTCCATTCACGCTTTCCCACCAGCGACCATGACTCGGTGTTTTTCGGCCCGGACACCTACCGGTTTGCCCAAGCGATCAAGGACCATCTGTGCCGCTCGACGCAGCGCATTCAACGCGCCGTCGACATCGGCTGTGGCAGTGGCGTGGGCGCAATTCTGATTGCCCAGGCGCGGCGCGAAGCCCAGGTGCTGGCGGTGGATATCAACCCCACGGCGCTGCGCTATACCGCGGTCAACGCCGCGCTGGCCGAAGTCGAGAACGTCGTCACCCAGCCCAGCGACCTGCTGGGCAATACCCTCGGCGAGTTCGACCTGATCGTCGCCAACCCGCCCTACATGCAGGATCTGCAGGAGCGCGCCTATCGCCACGGCGGTGCCAACCTCGGCTCGGACCTGTCGGTGCGGATCCTCGACCAGGCCATCGAACGCCTGACCGCCGGCGGCACGCTGCTGCTGTACACCGGGGCACCGTCGGTGCAGGGCGTCGACATCTTCCTCAAGCACGCGCGACCGTTGCTCGACCGTGGGGACTTGAGCTGGTCGTATCGAGAGATGGATCCGGACGTGTTTGGCGAAGAGCTGGAAACCGCCACTTACGCCAGCGCCGAACGGATCGCGGCAGTGGTCCTGACGGTCACCCGGATCGCTTGAGGGCGCAGGCCTGAGCGCTTTTTGTGGCGCTGGTCTCCAGCAACAGGTGATCGACCACCGCGCACAGCGCCTCCCGAGGCGCTTTACCGCAGGCACGCTGCTGGCGATGAACCCCGCGCTGGCGCTCGGCACTGCTGCCGCCGTCGATGATCCGTCGCGCCTCGTCGAAGACATTGCCAACACCCAGTGCCTGCGCGCTTTTGCCAAAGGTCAACTGCGCCCGGTGCAGCCACTGGTCCAGGCTGATGGCGTGGTCAACGCCGTCGACGAGGAACTGCGCCTGCAGTCCACAGCGCTTTGCTCGCCAGCGGTTTTCCATCAGCCGCCACCTAGATTGCTCGCTGTAGGCTGATCCGCGTTGGGGATTGGCGATGGCCTGAGCGACCATCACGCGAAACAGCGAAGCCAGGCACAGGGCGTCTTCCAGCCGTGGACAAGCGTCGGTCATGCGCAACTCCAGGGTGGGGAACTTGGCGGAGGGCCGCAGGCCCCACCAGCAATCGCTGGCCGACTTGATCGAGCCGCTGGCCTGCAAAAAACTCACGTAGGCCTCAAACGCCTGCTGGTCGGCGAAGAACTCGGGAACGCCCATGCGCGGCCATTCATCACAGGCGGCCTGGCGATAGCTGCAAAAGCCGCTGTCGCTGCCCTGCCAGAACGGCGACGAGCTGCTCAGGGCCAGGAGCAACGGTGTCCACGGCAGTACCTCGTTCATCACCTGGATGCGATCGAGCGCCTGGGGGATTTCGACATGCACATGCAGGCCTGACAGCACGCTGCGCTGCGCCACGTGCTGGTAGTCCTCGAACAACTGACGGTAATGGGGTTGCTCGGTCGCACGTTGTTGGCGTCCGTCGGCAAAGGGATGACTGCCGACGCACAGCAATCCCAGATCGAACTCTTGCAGGATATGGATCAGGGTGCCTCGGGCATTCAGCAGATACTCCCGGGCTTGATCCAGACCAGTGAAAATCGGCGACGCCACCTCGATCTGTGCCTGGAACATTTCATCGGCGAAGTGGCTGTCGAGCGCGGACTTGCAGCGGCCAATAATTTCCGCAGAGACGCTGCCGGGCATGTCCCGGGTGTGCAAGTCGGTGATGAAGTACTCTTCTTCGATGCCGAACTTTAGCTGTGGGTTCATCGTGACGACCCTCTTGCGTGGTAGTCGTTGCTGGCGATGGTCTGCAGATCGTGCTTGAACCCATCCTTGATGTGGATCAGAGGATAGTCACGACTGTTCCGTCTGGCCGACCGATGGGTGTCTGCGGCCAACTAACCCTGTGGGAGCCAGCCTGCTGGCGATGAGGTCGACGCGGTGTGGCTGATGTCCCCATCGCTAGCAGGCTAGCTCCTACAGGTTCAGCGGCGTGTCAGGCACCCGGATTGGCGATCTGGATATAAATCGCCCAGGCCCCGAGGGCTACCCAGAACAGCGCAAAAATCCACGGCGTGCGCACCGAAAACAACAACGCCTTGCGATAGCCCTTGTGAGTCGATTCGCGCTCGCTGAACAACGGCGACTCGTCATAGGCCAGGCCCATCAGCGGCTCGCTGCGCAACAGTTCGCTCTGCTTGAAGTACCAATGATCAATGATATCGTAGGCCGCACGAATCCCCGGCCAGGCATTCAACGAACTGAGCACCCCCAGCAACGCGAGGAACGGCGGCACCACCAGGGTGAACAACTTGCCCCATTCCGGGTTGAGGTTGGCCATGCACGAGGCGAAGGCGATCACCAGGAACGACTGCGCCGCCAGGTAGGCATCGGTGCGATTGGCGAGGATGCTGGTCTCGTAGTGAATTTCCTTGCGGTAGAAATCCAGGCGTTCCTTGGGCGAGCCGAACATCCGTGCATCGTGTTCGGTGTAGTCGTGGTCACTGGCGGGGCTGGTCAAGATTCTCGGCAAAACGGCGGGCTCCTGTTGGCGGGCGGGGCCCACTGTTATCTGGAGCGACGGACGCAAGGAAAATTCGAAAAACATCGGCCGCGAGCGATGGGCGGTGAAATCGGCATCGGGTAAAAAATCTCGAACTCCACCACGGCCACCGCCTCCAAAAGAAAACCACCGGAGGTAAAAAACCATGAACCGCGACGACGATCTGCAATCCACTACGCCCTCTAACGCTCCCCCCACCGACGCTGAAGGACGTCCGGTGAATGTGGTCGAGCGCGACCTGCAAGACCCGGACAGCGACACCCGTGGAGTCGATGAAACCATCACCCCTTCGTCCACCCGCACCAAGGAACAGGACGCCGAAGAGTTGAATAAAAAAACCGCCGAAATCGAACGCAAGGTCGCCGATGGCAACTGACCCTACCGCCACGCCGGCGCCGTGACCCAGGCGACCGCCAGTCACGGCGCCGGCAATCTGTGTGAACTTCAGCGCTGCCCTGCCCCTCTCCCGCTTACCAGCACACCAACCCAGGGGCACTCCATCATGCGCGCACTCACCTACCACGGCGCTCACAGCGTCAAAGTCGACACCGTCGCCGACCCGATCCTGCAGGACAACGACGACATCATCCTGCGAGTCACCGCGACGGCGATCTGCGGTTCCGACTTGCACCTGTACCGGGGCAAGATTCCGACGGTCGAACACGGCGATATTTTCGGCCACGAGTTCATGGGCGTGGTGGTCGACGCCGGCACTGCGGTCACTGCAGTACAACCCGGCGACCGCGTAGTGATCCCCTTCGTGATCGCCTGCGGCAGTTGTTTTTTCTGCCAGATGCAGTTGTTCGCGGCCTGTGAAACCACCAACACCGGGCGCGGCGCGATCCTCAACAAGAAGGCGATCCCACCGGGTGCAGCGTTGTTCGGCTTCAGCCACATGTACGGTGGCATCCCCGGTGGCCAGGCTGAATACGTGCGCGTGCCGAAAGCCAACACCGGGCCTTTCAAAGTGCCGGGCACCTTGTCGGACGAGAAGGTGCTGTTCCTCTCCGACATCCTGCCCACCGCCTTCCAGGCGGTAACCAACACCGGCATCGGCAAGGGCTCGAGCATCGCGATCTACGGGGCCGGGCCGGTCGGTTTGCTCAGTGCGGCCTGCGCACGCATGCTCGGCGCCGAGCAGATCTTCATGGTCGATCACCATCCCTATCGCCTGGCCTACGCCCAGCAAACCTACGGGGTAATCCCGATCAATTTTGATGAGGACGACGACCCCGCCGACACCATCATTCGCCAGACCCAAGGCATGCGCGGCGTCGATGGCGTGGTCGATGCAGTGGGCTTCGAAGCCAAGGGCAGCACCACCGAAACCCTGCTCGCCACCCTCAAGCTCGAAGGCAGCAGCGGCAAGGCTCTGCGCCAGTGCATCGCCGCCGTGCGCCGTGGCGGCGTGGTCAGCGTGCCGGGCGTGTACTCGGGTTCATCCATGGTTTCCTGTTCGGCGATGCCTTCGACAAGGGCCTGACCTTCAAGATGGGCCAGCCCCACGTCCAGCGCTACCTGCCGGAATTGCTCGAACACATCGAAACCGGCCGCCTCGCCCCGGAAGTCATCATCAGCCACCGCATGGGTCTGGAGCAGGCGGCCGAGGGCTATCGGCTGTTCGACAAGAAGGAAGAGGATTGCCGCAAGGTAATCTTGACGCCGGGGGATGCGCTGATTACCGAGCCGGTGGTTGAGGACGTTGGGGTGGGAGTGTTGAGTAGTTGAGGAAAGGCAGCCACAGCGCATCAACTTCCTTCGCTGGCAAGCCAGCTCCTACAGGGTTTTGCGGTGACCGTAGATGTGGGGATCCGCCGCAGATCTTGTAGGAGCTGGCTTGCCAGCGAAGAGGCCCTCACAGCTATCGCTGCGATTCGGCGGCCCGACAAGCAAGCTCTTACACAGATCAGGACGCCTGATTCAAACGGGTGAAACCATTTTCCAGGTCGACAATCAGATCCTGCACATCCTCCAGACCAATCTGCAGGCGCAGGCTATAGACGCCCGGCTGCCACTGGGTCGCGGTGCGGTAGTCGGCGCAGTTGAACGGGATGATCAGGCTTTCAAAGCCGCCCCAGGAAAAGCCCATGCCGAAGATCGCCATGTGATCGAGCATCCGCGCCACATCCGCCCTGGCGTACTGCGCCTTGAGCACGATGGAAAACAACCCCGAGGACCCGCTGAAATCGCGCTTCCAGAATTCATGCCCGGGGCAGTCGGCGAACGCCGGATGCAGCACCCGCTCCACCTCCGGTCGCGCCGCCAGCCATTTGGCAATCTGCAGCGCCCGGGCTTCAGCTTCTTTCAGACGCAGGTGCAGGGTGCGCAGGCCACGCAAGGCCAGGAAGCAGTCTTCGGCACCGGGCAGCATGGCCATGGCATCGTAGGTGCGACGCAAGGCCGGCCAGGTTTCAGCGTTGGCCGAGACCATGCCCAGCAGCAGATCGGAATGGCCGCCGAGGTACTTGGTGCCGGCTTCAACCGAGATGTCGACGCCATGGGCGTGGGCCTGGAAGAACAACGGGGTGGCCCAGGTGTTGTCGAGGAGGGTCTTGATCTTATGCCGACGGGCCACGCCGACGATGGCCGGCACGTCCTGCACTTCGAAGCTTTGCGAACCCGGCGCTTCCATGAAGATCACCCGGGTATTGGCCTTGATCAGCGACTCGATACCGGCGCCGATCATTGGATCGTAATAGCTGACCTCCACGCCGTAGCGCGCCAGCAGGTTGTCACAGAAGTTGCGCGCCGGGCGGTAGACGCTGTCGGTCACCAGCACGTGATCACCGGCCCGGGTGGTCGCAAACAACGCCAGGGCAATCGCCCCCAACCCGGACGGCGACATCACCGTTCCCGCTGCTCCGGTCAGTTGGGTCCAGGCGTTTTCCAGGTTCTCGATGGTGGGCGAACCGGCGGTGCCGTAGGAAAAACGCGCGCGGCGGTGCTCCAGATCGTCGAGGGAGCCGTAGACAATGGTCGAGCCGCGATACACCGGGGCGTTGACGAACCCGGCCTGCTCTTCTGGATTGCGCCCCAGCATCGTGAGTTTTGTACTGATATGGTGACGATCCACGTTTTTCTCCATCACACCCACCGAAAGCCCGAAACAAGCGGCGTAATGTAATGGATTTTTCCCACGTCTGTAGGTTTCAAATGCCGGGGTCTGGCACTATCGGCCCTACCCCTCCCTGAGCAACCGTGCCCCCATGTCGATCCGCGCCCTTCGTACTCTACTGGCCATCGCTCAACACGGCTCGTTCGCCCAGGCGGCGCAGAGCGTGCACCTGACCCAGTCGGCGGTCAGCCTGCAGATCAAGAGCCTCGAAGAAACCTTCAACGCTGCCCTGTTCGACCGCTCGCGGCGCCTGCCGGTGCTGACCGATGCCGGCCATGTGGCGGTGGAACGGGCGCGGGAAATCGTCGCGCTGTACGACGGCATCGCCGTGGAGATCGGCGGCGACAATGAACTGCGCGGCCGGCTGAAGATCGGCGTGATCCAGACCGCACTGGCCAGTGTGCTGCCCCCGGCGCTGGTCGCGTTGGGCGCCCGCCATCCGCACCTGCGCATCACGGTCAATTCGGGGATGTCGGCGGAACTGGCGACCCGGGTCGAGGCCGGCGAACTGGACGTGGCCATCACCACCGAACCGGTCAAGCCCCATCCCTATGGCCTGGTCAGCACTGCGCTGTACGAGGAAGGCTTCTGGATCGTCGCGCCCGCCGCCTTCGCCGGACAGGATGCCCGGCAACTGCTGGAACAGCAGCCGTTCATTCGCTTCGACCGCCGCGCCTGGGCCGGCCGCACCATCGAGCGCGAACTGCGCCGCCTGCACCTGCGGGTGCAGACCAGCATGGAGCTGGACAGCCAGGAGGCGATCATCCAGATGGTCACTCAGGGTCTCGGGGTGGCGGTGCTGCCGCTGTCCCGGCGCAACCTCGAGCAGCTCGGCGAGCTTGCGCTGCAGCCCTTCGGCTCACCGCAACGCCTGCGCCGCGTGGTTTTGCTCGAGCGCGAAGACCGCCCGCGCGCCAGGCTGGCGGCGGCTCTGGCGCAGGTGATTCAGGAGCAGGTGCAAACAGACGACCGATGAGGAAAACTTGTTGGTCCGTGAATTTTTAATCGTTTTTCTTTTTGGTTCGCAGTTCTTATCGTAGGGCCTATCCCCACACGGCTGGAAAGCGCCATGCACTGTTCAACCCGCCCTGCTCACCGTCCCATGATCGAGCTGCGCCGATGACCGCGCAGTTGATCCTCGCCCTTGTGCCCATCGCCTTGCTGATCGCATTGGGCGCCTGGCTCAAGCGCCGCCAGTTCCTCGCTGATTCGTTCTGGGCCCAGGCCGAGCGCCTGGGCTATTACGTGCTGCTGCCCGCGCTGTTCCTGCACAGTCTGGCCACGGCCAGACTGGAGGACGTGCCGGTGCAAGGCATGATCGGCGCCCTGGTGCTTTCCACGGTGACGGTCGCCGTACTGCTGGTGGGCGCCCGACCGTTGCTCAAAGGCAACGATCCGGCGTTTACCTCGGTGTTCCAGGGTGGCGTGCGCTTCAACAATTACGTCGGGGTCTCGGCCGCCGCCGGCCTGTTCGGCGCCCAGGGCATCGCGCTGGCAGCTGTGGCCAACGCGGCCATCGTGCCGACCGTGAATATCCTCTGCGTGCTGGTGTTCGCCCGTTACGGTGCCGGCGGACGGATGCCGGCGCGCCAAGTGGCGCGACAAGTAGCCTTCAACCCGCTGGTGCTGGCCTGCTTTGGCGGGATTTTGCTGCAGGCGCTCGGCATCGGTTTGCCGGTGGGCATCGAGCCGATGATCAAGGCGTTGGGCCAGGCTTCGCTGCCGTTGGGGCTGCTGTGTGTCGGCGCGGCCCTGGAGCTGGGTTCGGTGCGCAGTTGGATGCGGCCGCTGGTCTGGTCGTCGGTGTGCAAGTTCCTGATCATGCCGGTGGTGACCTTGCTCGCCTGCCGCCTCGCGGGGCTACAGGGCCCGGCCGCCATCACCGCCCTGCTGTTCCAGGCGCTGCCCACCGCCTCGTCTTCGTACATCATGGCCCGCCAATTGGGCGGCGATGCGCCCTTGATGGCCGGGATCATTGCCAGTCAAACCTTGCTCGCGGCAGTCACCCTGCCCGTCGCGGTGATGCTGCTGACACCGTGGATCTAAGGTTCGATGATCTTCAGCCAGGGCCAGCGTGCCTGGTAACTGGCGGCCTTTTGCTGGAACAGCTTCGGCTCGGGATTGAGCGGATTGATCCGCAGCAGGCCCAGCTCGGTGTCTTCCGGGCCAAAGGGGGCATAGAGTTCGCCACTGTTCACATCGAGGCCGATACAGGTGCCGGCGATCAGGTAGCGATCGACGCCGTCGCGGGTTGATTGCAGTTGCGGGTACGAGTGATTGAAGCGCTGTTTGTACCAGAGGTGTACCCGCGCCTGGTTCTTGAAATCGATCTTCGCGTCGAGGTCGTGGAACAGCTTGCCGGCGGTCTCGATCACCGCATTTTCGGCTTCCCAGGACGTATCCTCATCGAAGTAGAACACATCGTAATCCTTCACCCCCCAGGCCGGCGGAAGTTGCGCCTGATGGTTCCACACCGCCTGGAACAGGCAGCCGGCGGTGAGCATGCACTGATTCAAGCCCAAGGCCGGCAAGCGCGAAAAGATCTGCGCATTCAGCGGGTTTTCCATGGCGAGTTCGATCAGGCCTTCGGCAGTCAGCGGCATATTCATTCCTTGAACGTGGGGGTCTGGGTGAAGCGGTTGACGCTGGTGATCTGGCCGTTCCAGATCATCTCGTAATGCTCGGTCTGCACCATCGAGGTCACCGGCCTGGGCGTCAGCAGCGCCCAGCACTGACTGCCCGGCAGGCGCACCGAGTGGTAGCGAAAACCGGGGCTGGCCGCGTCCCTGGCGGCCTTGCCGAAGATCTGCGCGTGACTGTAATCGTCCGGTGCGTAGATCGGATCGGTCAGCGGCAGCGGCGTCGCGTCCTGCATCTGCGCCTGGCTGAAACTGCAGGACAACCCACGAAAAACAAAACGCTCGAAGCCCAGGCCCGGCACTTTCGACCAATACTGGTTCTGGTGATACCGCACCTCGGCCAGCGCGGTCGGCATTGAGTCTGCCAGGTACAGCACACCGAAATGCCCATCGCTGAAGCGCGAGCCGGCCGGGTTGATATGGGTGAAAGGCGCGATGGCGTAGGAACAACCGGGGATGCCAAAGGGGATCTCGCTGCGGCGAATCAACTCCAGCTGGCCGACCTCGTTTTGCAGCCGTGAGTTGGTCAGCGCCTGGATCTGATAGAGCAGTTCAAACTCGTCGGCGTCGGCCACGTCATCGAACAAGGCGATCGGCGGAAACTTCGAATTGACCAGCCGATAGGCCTGCAGCGCCTTGGCCTTGAGGGTCGGCAGTCGCTGCAGACTCACCATAATCCGCCCCGCAGCACGTCGATGCGCCGGTAGGTTTCGTAGAGGGAAATCATGTCGCCCTGGGCCATGATCTCCAGCGGGCTGCGGCCGTTGAAGAACTCGTTGTGGTTGGCCAGCGCGACGAAACCGTAGAGGTTCTGCGGGTTGTCAAACACCAGTCGCAGGGCAGCGTGGATGTTCAGGACAAAACTGATGCGCTGCATCTGGTCGGCATCCAGCGCTACCGTCCAGGCTGGATCGCGCTGCCGGGCGCGGGTGTAGGTGCTGCGGGAAATGCGCAGGATGCGACAGGCCTGCTCGCTGCTGGCGTGCCACTTATCGAGGATCGCCACCGCGGCGCGCAAGCCGGCTACGCACTGCTGTTTGCTGAAGGCGGGTAACGGTTGTGCAAGGCTCATGGTCGCTGACTCTATTTGAATCTGTAGAATCAAATGTAGTCTTCATGAGTCTATAGATCAAGTTAACGCACCGTTCAGCTGCAAGGCTATCATCACGGCCAGATGCAACAGACTGACCAGTCCCAGGGCATAGGCCAAGGTCCGCCAAGGCTGCTTGGCGCTGAGGTACATCAGGGTGTGCAGCACTCGCGCCAGGGTAAACAGGCAGAAGCCCGTCACGGTCGGCAGCCACGGGGTGTGCAAGGCCACGCACAGTCCGCCGAGGACAAAGAACAGCGGGATATTTTCCAGGTCGTTGCTCCAGGCCCTGGCTGCACGGCGCACGGCCGGCAGTTCCTCGGCGTTGGCGGCACGGCGGAAAAAGCCGGCGTCTTCGGGGTTGCTGAAGGCCAGATCGCGCAAGCGGTGGAAACCCTGATAACAGGAGATCGCCAGCATTTTCAGGCACAGCACCAGGACGCACAGCACGTAGACCGACAAGGTGCTGCTCATGCCCGGCCTCTGCTGTCTGAGCTGAAGCCGTTGACCACGATATACAGCAGCGGGCCGATGGAGACGAAGATGGCGGTGATCAGCAGGTACGGCAGCACGCTGAGCATCGAGCGGCCTTTACTGCGGGCGTCGCGGTACATCCAGATGGCGGCCATGGCGGCGAGCAGATAGAGGTCGATCACCAACTGGGCGGTGTCCGGACGGGACAGCAGATCGAGGCCGAAGGCGAGCAGCGATTGCTCGGCGATCAGCAGGGTCCAGGCGGTATAGAGGGAAAAGCCCAGCAGCGCGGCAAGGGCCAGGTAGGGTCGGTGCATGCGGTCCTCCTTGGACAGTAGCAGGTGTGACTGACCCGGCCACGTTAGTGCTATGGTCGCCACGCCAGCAATGACCTGTGAGGTCATGGACGCCTCCCTTTCGCCCTGTCAGAGTCGACGCATGAGCAGCCGCCCTTTCCCCCGCACGACACCGCCGACCAGCACCGGCGCGCAACTGCGCCAATTGCGCCGTCAGGCCAGCCTCAGCCAACTCGACCTGGCGTTGATCAGCGGCATTTCCCAACGTCACTTGAGTTGTATCGAAACGGGCCGCGCCACGCCCAGCCCCGGCACCCTGCATAATCTGTTGACGGCCCTGGAGGCGCCGCTGGAGCTGTGCAACCAGCTGTTCCTCGCCGCCGGCTATGCGCCGCGCTACGAGACCACGCCCCTGACTTCACCGGCGATGGACGTGGTGCGTGACGCCCTCGCCCACGTGCTGCACGCGAACAACCCGGCACCGGCGATTGTGCTGGGCAGTGAGTGGCAGGTGCTGGGCGCCAATGCGAGTACTGCGGTGCTGTTTGATTTGTTGGGGTTGCCGATGGATGCGACTCAGGGTCTGAACTTGTTGGAGACGCTGCTCAAGCCGGGGGACTCGGCGACCACTTGCTCAATGCCGATGAGATTCGCAGCGTGGCCTGGCAGCGCGCGAGCCGCGAAGCCCTAGGCAATCCGGCGTTGGCCGAACTGCTGCAGAACCTGCCGCCGCCCGTCAGCCCCGCGCCCTTTGGCAGCGAACTACCGCCGCTGATGCTGACCCGGCTGGACTCGCCACAAGGCGAGCTGAGTTTCCTCTCGACCTTCACCACCTTCGGCATGCCCCAGGACATCACCCTGACCTCGCTGCGCATCGAGCATTTGATTCCGGCCGATGGGCAGACGTGGGGGGTGATGACGCAGGCGTATGAGCGGTCGTTGGTTGGGGAGGCTGACTGAACCCCTGTGGGAGCCGGCTTGCCGGCGATGGCGGTGGATCTGATACACCGCGGTGCAGCAATCGCTGGCAAGCCAGCTCCCACAGGGTTTGAGGTCGATCACAAGATCGTCGGTCGGAATGATTACTGCGACATCGCATCCTTCTTCATGGCGTCCTTGGACATCGCGTCTTTCTTCATTCCATCCTTGCTCATGGAATCCTTGGACATGGAATCCTTGGACATCGCGTCCTTTTTCATCCCGTCCTTGCTCATCGAATCCTTGGACATCGAATCCTTCTTCATCGCGTCTTTGCTCATTGCATCCTTGCTCATGCTGTCCTTGCTCATGCTGTCATTGCTCATGGTATCGGCGGCGTACACGCTGGCGACGCCGAGGGCCAGGCACAGGGACAGCGCAGCAGTGGTGAACTTTTTCATGGTGGAACTCCTTCATCGAATGAACGCAGCGGACGCTGCGCGGTGTTGTTGTGCGGTAGGCGTCAGCTGCCACCGAACCAGTTGTAGCCCTGGTCTTCCCAGTAGCCGCCGCTGTAGGTGTTGCTGACGAAAATCGCCTGAATATGTTTGGGGTTCTTGTAGCCGAGCTTGGTCGGCATGCGCAGCTTCATCGGGAAGCCGTACTCACGCGGCAGCACCGCGCCGTCGTAGGTCAGGGCCAGCAGGGTCTGCGCATGCAACGCGGTGGCCATGTCGATGCTGGTGTAGTAGTCGTCGGCGCATTTGAAGCCGACGTATTTGGCGTCGGTATCGGCGCCGATGCGCCGCAGCAAATCGCTGAAACGCACCCCGCCCCAACGGCCGATCGCACTCCAGCCTTCGACGCAGATGTGCCGGGTGATCTGTTCTTCCTGGGCCATTGCCCGCAACTCGTCGAGGCGCCAGCTGCGCTTGTCGGCCACCAGGCCGGTAACCTCCAGTTGGTAGTCAGCCTCGACCACCACCGGGGCGTCCTCGATGCCGTAGAAAGCGTTGAACGGAAACGGCCGGGTAATCATCGACGCCGGATAGGTCGGGGCCATGGCATTCGGGTTGAACAACCAGCCCTGCACCCGATCGTTGAACCGCGACATCGTCGACAGGGCGGTTTCGACGCTGTCGCTGTCACTCAGGCTGCAGCCGGAGAGCATCGCCACGCCGCCCAGGGTCAGGCCCCTGAGCAGGAACGAACGCCGCGAACGGTCTTCGATCTGCATCTGCGGGGCGAGGATTTTCCGGGCATCGGTGAGGATCGATTGCTCGTCGAGGCCGGATACGGGATTGCGCTTGTTCATACAGACTCCTTGCGGCCCACGAGCATCGCCCACAGGGTTTTCGGGACCAGCGCCACCATCAACAGATGCACGGCGATAAAGCCGGTCAACAGGCTCATGGCGATGAAGTGCACATGCCGCGCGCTGTCGTAACCGCCGAGCAATTCCCGCAGGATCGGAAACTGCACCGACTTCCACAGGACCAGGCCGGAGATCACCAGCACTGTCACGTCGAGCATGACGAACAGATAGGCGAAGCGTTGCACCTGGTTGTAGACACTCAGGTCGGCGTGGCCGAGGCGTCCGCGCAGGGCCGCCCACAGGTCATGGGCGACGCCTCTGGGCGAGACCGGGAAAAAGCGTCGGAACAGGCGACCGCTGGCGACATTGATCAGCAGGTACAGCAGGCCGTTGAGGCCCAGCAGCCACATCGCCGCGAAGTGCCACTGCAGCGCCCCGCCCAACCAGCCGCCGAGGGTGATCGCCTTGGGGAAGCTGAAGTCGTACAGGGGCGAGGCGTTATAGATGCGCCAGCCGCTGCCGATCATCAGCAGCACGGCCAGGGCATTCAGCCAATGGGTCAGGCGCAGCCAGCGCGGATGGCTGGATCTGTGTGCGCGGGAAGCGCGGGGTACGGCAGGCACGGCTGACATGATCGGCTCCTCGCGTTGGGTGTGCGAAGAACTATGCCGGCGTGCTGATCGCCAAATCCTCACGGAAAGTTAAATAAATCGTGATAACCCCGGGTGCGGGTTATTCATCAGTTCGCCTGGGTTGTATCACCGCGTCTTATCAACGGTGACGCGGCGCGCGGGCAGGCGCATGGTCGGCTTTTCCAATGGAGGGATAGACGATGCTCAACGCTCTCAAACAGATCAACTCGACCTCGGCCTTCAACCGCTGGGCCGGCTTCGAAGTGACCCGCGCCGAAAGCGGCGAAGCCGAACTGACCATGGCGTTTCGCGAAGCCGACATGGCGCAGTACTCGGGCTTCCTCCACGCCGGCCTGATCGCCGCCCTGCTCGACACCGCCTGCGGCTTTGCTGCCGGCACCGTGGCCGGTAACGTGCTGGCTTCGCACTTCTCGGTGAACTGCCTGGCGCCGGCGGTTGGCGAGGTGTTTATCGCCCGGGGCAAGGTGATCAAGGCGGGGAAAAAGCAGGTGTTCGCGAGGGCGGAGTTGTATGCGCAGAGTGGTGATCAGTTGAAGCTGGTGGCGACGGGGGATGGGGTGTTGGTGCCGGTGTGAGCCAGCCTGTCGAATCGTGGCGATGGCGGTGCTCCTGAAACACCGCAGTGCCTGAATCGCTGGCAGGCCAGCTCCCACAGGGATTTGTTGTACGACACAAAACCTTGCGGGAGCCAGCCTGCTGGCGATGGCGGCTTGCCTGACACACCGCCCTGCCCGCCCTCACTCCAAATGCGCCCACGTCATCCGAAACGACGCCCCGCCCCACGGTGAATCCGCGACTTCCACCTGCCCACCATGGGACTGCGACACCCGCCGGACCAGCGCCAAACCAAGGCCGAAGCCGCCGGTGCGGCGGTCGCGGCTGGCGTCGAGGCGGGAGAAGGGTTCGAAGATTTTTTCGCGGCCTTCAATGGGTACGCCGGGGCCATCGTCGTTGACCCGCACTTCGTAATGATCGCCGTTGCGCACCAGCGACACCTCGACCCGCTGTTCGGCGTAGCGAATCGCATTGCGCAGCAGGTTGATCACGGCCCGGGCCATGAAGCGCGGTTCGATACGCACCTGGTCGAGCTGACACTCGACGATCAGCAACTGCACACCGGCCGCCTCGGCTTCCAGCGCAACGCTGCCGACCACGCTGTCGAGCCAGTGACTGGCCTGGATATTTTCCCGGGCGATCACCGTGGCGCCGTGCTCAAGGCTGGCGTAAGTGAGCAGTTCGGAGACCATTTCCTCCAGCTCGCCAAGGTCGGCGTACATGTCGGCGATCAGCGCTTTGTCGGCGCCGGGGTCAAGTTGCTGCTTGAGCTGGTCCAGTTCGAACGACAAGCGGGCGATTGGCGTGCGCAGTTCGTGAGACACCGCGTTGGTCAGCTCGCGCTGGTTGGCGATCAGCCCCTCGATGCGCGCCGCCATCTGGTTGAAGTGCTCGGCCAGGTCGCGGATGTTCGAGCGCTTCGACAACTGGATGCGCACCGCCAGGTCGTTGTCACCAAAACGCTGGGCGGCCAGGCGCAGTTTTTCCAGGTCGCGCCAGTGCGGACGGACCCAGAAATACAGGACGATGCCCAGCAGCACGCCGAGCATGCTGTAGGCGAGGATGATGTAGATGTTGCTCCAGCTCGGCTCTTCGGGCATCTGGATGCTCAGTAGTTGCTCACCCTCGTCGATCCGCGAAATGAATTGGGTGTACTTCTCGCGAACCACCAGCAGGTTGTTCGCCAGCTCGGCCTTTTCGCTGGGGCTGAGGTTCAGGTCGGCCGCCTGCAGCAACTGCAGGCGCAAGCCGTAGTGCGGTAGCAACGCTTGCAACTGCGCTTCACGCCCCGGGCCATCCAGCGCCCGCAGTTGCTCGACCAAGGTATAGGCCTGGCCGCGAACGGCCTCGCGATTGTAGGTTTTCAGGCTGTCGTCGAGGACTGCGGTGAAGGTGCGGTCCACCACCTCAAGCGCGGCCACCAGCCCGATCGCCAGCACCAGGAACAACCCCAGGAATAGCCGCAGCATCTAGAGCTCCCAGGCGAATGGATTGAACAGGTAACCCTTGCCCCACACGGTCTTGATGCACACCGGCTCGCGCGGGTTGTCGTTGAGCTTGCCGCGCAGCTTGCTGATGTAGACGTCGACGCTGCGATTGAGGCCGTCGAAGGCGATGCCGCGCATGCGGTTGAGAATGTCATCGCGCGATAGGGTCTTGCCGGCGGCGCTGGCCAATAACCAGAGCAGCTCGAACTCCATGGTGGTCAGCTCGATCAGCTCGCCGGCCAGGCGCACTTCACGGCAACTGCGGTCGATCTGCAGGCTGCCGAACTCCAGGGCGCCACGCACGGTACTTTCCGGCGCCTGGCGACGCTGCAGGGCCCGTAGGCGCGCCAGCAACACCGGCGGTTTGATCGGCTTGATCACGTAGTCGTCGGCCCCCGACTCCAGGCCGAGGATATGGTCGAGGTCGTCCTCCTTGGCGGTGAGGATGACGATCGGCGTGTCGGCCAGCGCGCGAATTTCCCGGCACACCTGCAAGCCGCTCTGGCCGGGCAGCATCAGGTCGAGCACGACGATTTTTGGCTGGAATTCAAGGAACGCGGCCAGCGCCAGATCGCCGCGCAGCACCTGGCGCACCTCGAATCCATGCCGGGTAAGGAACTGCGCGATCAGCCCGGAGAGCTTTTCGTCGTCCTCCACCAGCAGCACTTTGCCAAAACCCAGGGTATCCATAATGACCGTCTGCCCAGCCTTGAGTGAATGGGCCGGCATTATGCCGCCAATTGCCGGCGAGACGCAGATGGCCGGCAGCAAAAACCGGCCATGGCGGCCGGTTCTCGGTGATCTTTCATACTCTTAAGAGTTTTTAACAAGTCGCCCGTCGCGCCTCAGGCCGCAGCCGGCACACCGCTGTGGAAGCGGAACTCGACGTCCGGCGACTCGATCAGTTCCTGCTCGGCGGCACGTACCCGCTCGATCACCTGGGCAATGTCCTTGGCGTCGCCGTACTGGTAGGCCAGCTTCAGGTAGCCCTGGAAGTGCCGGGCTTCGCTTTTCAGCAGGCCGAAGTAGAACTTGCCGAGTTCTTCGTCGAGATGGGGCACCAGCGCTTCGAAACGCTCGCAACTGCGCGCCTCGATAAAGGCCCCGACCACCAGGGTATCCACCAGTTTCACCGGCTCGTGGCTGCGCACCACCTTGCGCAGGCCCGAGGCGTAGCGTCCGGCGGACAGCTGGCGCAGGTCGATCTTGCGCTTTTTCATCAGGCGCATGACCTGCTCGTGATGCACCAGTTCTTCCCGGGCCAGGCGCGACATCATGTTGATCAGGTCGACATGGGAATGATACTTGGCGATCAGGCTCAACGCGGTGCTGGCGGCCTTGAACTCACAGTTCTTGTGGTCGATCAGCAGGGTTTCCTGGTCGGCCAGCGCCGCCTGAATCCAGCCGTCCGGGGTACGGCAGCCGAGGAACTCGTGGATCTCGGGAAGGATCATTGGCTCACTTCCGAGAATTCAACGGGTGCATTGGACAGGACGACGACAGATTCAGGGCTAGGCAGCATGGGGCTCACGGGGCAATAGGTGGAAAGCGAGGGCGCGATTATACCGAGCTGCCGGCAGACCACCAGTCACCGACCTTGATATGCATCAAGACCCGCGCTCGCGACCAGCATCTATAGTTGTGCAACGACCTTATGTTCATCCAGTGGAGATCCCGACCATGCAAGAAGTCCGCAGCATTCTGGTGGTGATTGAGCCCTCGCCCGACGAAAGCCTGGCCCTCAAGCGCGCCAAGCTGATTGCCGGGGTCACCCAGGCCCATCTGCATTTGCTGATCTGCGACAAGAAGCATGATCACGCGGCAATGTTGAGTGTGCTCAAGTCTGGCCTGCTGGCCGACGGGTTCAGCGTCACCACCGAGCAGGCGTGGAATGAGAGCGTGCATGAGACCATCATTGATGTGCAGCAGGCCGAAGGCTGCGATCTGGTGATCAAGCAGCACTTCAACGACAACCCGCTGAAAAAATTCCTGCTCACCCCCGACGACTGGAAGCTGCTGCGCCAGTGCCCAAGTGCCGTGTTGCTGGTGAAAACCAAGAAACCCTGGACCGGCGGCACCATCCTCGCGGCAGTCGACGTCGGCAACAGCGACCCCGAGCACCAAGACCTGCACGCCACCATCATCGATCACGGCTACGACATCGCCAGCCTGGCCAAGGCGCAGTTGCATGTGGTCTCAGCGCACCCCTCGCCCATGCTGTCGTCCGCCGACCCGGTGTTCCAGCTCAAGGAAACCATCGAGAAGCGCTATCGCGAGCAATGCAAGGCGTTCCAGGCCGAGTTCGACATTGATGATGAGCACCTGCATATAGAAGAAGGCCCGGCGGACGTGCTGATCCCGCACATGGCGCACAAGCTGGAGGCGGCAGTGACGGTGATCGGCACGGTGGCGCGCACCGGGTTCTCCGGGACCCTGATTGGCAATACCGCGGAAGTGGTGCTGGATGCGCTGGAGAGTGATGTGCTGGTGCTCAAGACCGATGAAATCATCGATCACCTGGTGGAGTTAGCCAATCGCGAAGGCTAATCACCCTGGACCTGTAGGAGCCGGCTTGCCGGCGAAGGCGTCAGTTCGGGCGATGCAAAGCTGGAGATCGCATTCGCTGGCAAGCCAGCTCCTACAAAGGGTTTACGTCGATCAAGAGATCTGCGATCTGCGATCTGCGCACTCACCCCCCAATCCCATCCTTGAGAAACCCCGGCGCGATGTAGCGCTGGTAATGGGCTTCGGACAGCAGGAAAAATTCCCGATCAATGGCATCACGCAGTTCCGGCAGGTTCCAGTCGCGAAACTCCGGGAGCAGGACCATGCCGTAGGCTTCCAGGTTATTGATCACCCGCGCGCCCCGGGCAATCAGCTGGTAGGCCCAGCAATAGGCCGACTGGTGCGGCACGAAACGGATCTTGCGCGACTCCAGTTGCTGGCGCAGGCGCCCGGCGTCGAAAATTTCCAGCTTGCCGGCCATCACCTGCACCAGCAATTGCTCAAGACGCAACCACACTGCGGTTTTCTGCTCTTCGTTGTAGCCGTTCCAATGAATCACTTCATGGTGGAAACGCTTGCAGCCGCGGCACACCAGGTCGCCGTAGACCGTGGAGCAGAGGCCGATGCAGGGGGTCTTGATCGTCTGATTGGGCATAAGTAGGCAGGACGCAAAAAGCAGAACAGGGCGGCATGTTAGCCCTTTGTCGGGCATTGATCACCCCTCAAACTTCAGGGCCTAAGTCACCCGGGTGCTGCCAGTGGTCGACCGGTGCGGCGTCATTCTCCACCAAAGTCCAATAACCGCCGACTTACCTTTACATTTTTTTTGCCGTAGAATCAGCCTGCCTTTTTAGGCGCCAATGTCCGTTAGAAGCTGTTTTCAAAGCGTCACGAGCACAGTCGTTCCTTCAGAGCGGTGTTGGCGAAGGGTTTTTCCAGCGGGGAAAAGCCTGACGCCAACCCTCATCAGCTCCCCGTTCTGCAGGCGTAAAACTTTGAAAGCAGCTTCTGTAAGGAATTGTCGGTAATTCTGGCTAAGTGGCCCACAACGCCACGCAGCGCATGAGTACGGCAATTTTGGGATGAGCGTCCCGGACACCCATTTGGGACCACTGATGAGGGTAATAACTGTGCTTGAAGCCTACCGCAAACATATCGAAGAGCGTGCAGCACTGGGTATCGTTCCCCAGCCGCTTAACGCCGAACAAACTGCAGGCCTGGTCGAGCTGCTGAAGAATCCCCCGGCTGGCGAAGAAGCATTCCTCGTTGACCTGATCACCAATCGCGTTCCACCTGGAGTGGACGAAGCGGCCTACGTCAAGGCTGGCTTCCTGTCCGCCATCGCCAAAGGCGAAGCCACTTCCCCCCTGATCAGCAAGCAGCGCGCCGTTGAACTGCTGGGCACCATGCAGGGCGGCTACAACATCGAGACCCTGGTCAACCTGCTGGACGACGCCGAGCTGGCCCCAGTTGCAGCCAAGGAACTCAAGCACACCCTGCTGATGTTCGATTCGTTCCACGATGTGGCCGAACGCGCCAAGAAAGGCAACGTTCACGCTCAAGGCGTGCTGCAATCCTGGGCCGACGGCGAGTGGTTCCTCAAGCGTCCGACCCTGGCCGACAAAATCAGCCTGCGCGTGTTCAAGGTGACTGGCGAGACCAACACCGACGACCTGTCCCCTGCGCCTGATGCCTGGTCCCGCCCGGACATCCCGCTGCACGCCCTGGCCATGCTGAAAATGGCCCGTGAAGGCATCGTGCCTGACGTCCAAGGCGTCACCGGTCCGATGAAGCAGATCGAAGAAATGCGCGGCCAAGGCTTCCCGATCGCCTACGTGGGCGACGTGGTAGGTACCGGTTCTTCGCGTAAATCGGCCACCAACTCCGTACTGTGGTTCTTCGGCGACGACGTTCCCTACGTGCCGAACAAGCGCGGCGGCGGTTTCTGCTTCGGCAGCAAGATCGCTCCAATCTTCTACAACACCATGGAAGATGCCGGCGCACTGCCAATCGAATTCGACGTTTCCAACATGCACATGGGCGACGTGATCGACCTGTACCCGCATGCTGGCAAAGTCTGCAAGCACGGCACCGACGAAGTCCTGACCACCTTCGAAATGAAGACGCCGGTGCTGTTGGACGAAGTCCGTGCTGGCGGCCGTATCCCGCTGATCATCGGCCGTGGCCTGACCGAGAAGGCTCGCGCCGAACTGGGTCTGCCTGCGTTCGACCTGTTCAAGAAGCCTGAAGCTCCGGCTGAAAGCACCAAGGGCTACACCCTGGCGCAGAAAATGGTCGGCAAGGCGTGCGGCGTAGAAGGCGTGCGTCCTGGCACCTACTGCGAACCGAAGATGACCACCGTCGGCTCCCAGGACACCACCGGTCCAATGACCCGTGACGAACTGAAAGACCTGGCGTGCCTGGGCTTCTCGGCTGACCTGGTGATGCAGTCGTTCTGCCACACCGCGGCTTATCCAAAGCCGATCGACGTGACCACCCACCACACCCTGCCTGACTTCATCATGACCCGTGGCGGCGTTTCGCTGCGTCCGGGCGACGGCATCATCCACTCGTGGTTGAACCGCATGCTGCTGCCAGACACCGTCGGTACCGGTGGTGACTCCCACACCCGTTTCCCGATGGGCATTTCGTTCCCGGCCGGTTCCGGCCTGGTAGCGTTCGCCGCAGCCACTGGCGTAATGCCACTGGACATGCCGGAATCGATCCTGGTGCGCTTCAAAGGCCAAATGCAACCGGGCGTCACCCTGCGTGACCTGGTTCACGCCATTCCTTACTACGCGATCCAGGCTGGCCTGCTGACCGTAGAGAAGAAAGGCAAGAAGAACGCCTTCTCCGGCCGCATCCTGGAAATCGAAGGCCTGGACAACCTGAGCATCGAGCAAGCTTTCGAGCTGTCCGACGCCTCGGCTGAACGTTCGGCTGCCGGTTGCACCATCAAGCTGTCGAAAGAGTCGATCACCGAGTACCTGCAGTCCAACATCACCCTGCTGCGCTGGATGATCGGCGAAGGCTACGGCGATGTACGTACCCTGGAACGTCGCGCCCAAGCGATGGAAGCCTGGATTGCCAACCCTGAGCTGATGGTTGCCGATGCCGACGCGGAATACGCCGAAATCATCGAAATCGACCTGGCCGAGATCAAGGAGCCAGTTCTCTGCGCGCCGAACGATCCGGACGACGCCCGTCTGCTGTCCAGCGTTGCTGGCGAGAAGATCGACGAAGTGTTCATCGGTTCGTGCATGACCAACATCGGTCACTTCCGCGCTGCCGGTAAACTGCTGGATCAGGTCAAGGGTCAGCTGCCAACCCGTCTGTGGCTGTCGCCGCCGACCAAGATGGACGCTCACCAACTGACCGAAGAAGGCTACTACGGCATCTACGGCAAGGCTGGCGCGCGCATGGAAATGCCGGGCTGCTCGCTGTGCATGGGTAACCAGGCACGTGTAGAGCCGAACTCGACTGTGGTGTCGACGTCGACCCGTAACTTCCCGAACCGTCTGGGTGATGGCGCGAACGTCTACCTGGCTTCGGCTGAGCTGGCGTCGGTGGCTTCGATCCTGGGTCGCTTGCCGACCGTCGAGGAGTACATGGAATACGCGGGCAAGATCGACAGCATGGCGGCCGATGTTTACCGCTACCTGTCCTTCGACCAAATCGCCGAGTTCCGTGAAGCTGCAGCGAACGCCAAGATTCCGGTCGTTCAAGCCTAAGGCTGACTCGTTGTAGAAAACCCCGCGTATCGCCAGATACGCGGGGTTTTTTTATGCCTGCAGTTTCAGCGCCTGCTCGACCGCCCCGTCCACACTCAAGCCACTGAGAATCACGCCGTTGGCCGCCACCTCAGGCAGCGCCGAGAGTGCCGTCAGCGCGTCGTGCTTGAGCCGCGCGATGATCAGTTGCTGGCCTTGCTGATGCATCTGCTGGAAAAACTCCTGCATCGCCTCGATGCTGGTGCCGTCCAGGTTCGGCGACTCCTCCAGACTGAGGATGACCGTGTGCAGCGGCACTGCTGAATGACGAACCAGACGCAGGGCACCGCCGAGGATGCGCTCGACGTTGGCGAAGAACAGTGCTTCGCTGGGCCGCACGATCAGAATTCCCGGCTCGGTCTTGGCGCTCGGGTGCCGCTGCAGGTCGACAAAGTCGTGGCCGTCATCGATACGGCCGAGGATTTGGATATCCGCCGCCGACAGTTGCTTGAGCATCAACAACACACTGATCGCCACCGACACCAGCAAGCCGTCCAGGATGCCGAGGGTCAACACCGCCGCCACCGCACAAATCACCAGCAACCGATCGCGACGCCAGACGAAGTAGCGCCCCAACGGCTGCAGGCTCAAACCGCGTGCCAGCGCATGCATGACAATCGCCGCCAGCACCGGCTCGGGCGTCAGGGCGATCCACGGCAACACCGTCAGCACGATGATCAGCACCACCAGCGCCGCCACCCCGCCGGCCCAGCGCGACATGGCGCCCGCCGCTTCGTTGGCCGACGTCGCCGAATACCCGGCCCCGGCCGGCATGCCATGGAACAGTCCGGACAGCAGGTTACTGGCGCCCAGTGCCAACAGGTCGCGGTTGGAAGTGACGCGGTCGCCATGCTTCAGCGCATAGGCACTGATCGAGCCGTAGGACTCGGCATACAGGATCATCACCAGCGCCAACCCCACCTCCCCCAGCCGCAGCCAGTCGGCGAACGGCAACACCGGCAGGTTCGGCACTTCGAGGCTGAGTTCGATCACCCCGATCAGCTTCACGCCGTGGGCGGGCAGGTCCAGCCACTGCCCGGCGGCGATGCCGAACATCACCACCAGCAGACCACCAGGCACCCGCGGGAAACGCGAAAACAGCCCGAGCAGCAACAGCGCCGCGCCGGCCACCGCCGCAGCCGTCCAGTTCCACTGCGGCAGTTGTTCCAGCAGTTGCGGGGCGAAGCGCACCAGGTTGGCGTCGGTCAGGTGTACACCGACCACACTGGCCACCTGCTTGAGAATGATGGTCAGCGCCAGGCCGAAGGCAAAGCCGCGCAATACCGGCTTGGCAATGAACGAAGTGACGCTGCCGAAACGGAAGATCCCCGCCAGCACAAACAACCCGCCCGTCACCAGCACCAACCCGACCGCCAGGGTCGAGCGCAGTTGCGGGTCACCATTGGCCAGGGTCGCAGTGGCCGCCGCCAGCACCGCTGCCGAGGACGAAGTGGCGGAGACGATGGCAAAGCGGCTGGTGCCCAGCAGGCCGTAACACAGGAGACCGGCAAACAGCGCGATCACCCCGGCTTGGGGCGCTAGCGCGGCAATGGTCGAGTAAGCCACCGCTTCGGGCAGCAACAAGCCGGCAATCGACAATCCGGCGAGCACATCGCGCCAGCGGTTGGCGGATTGATGAGTTTGAGAGGGGTTGGACAATCCACTGTCTCCAGACGAAAAAAAACCGCTGCGCGGTTAAGACGCGCAGCGGCCACTGTAGCTTATCGCGCAGGATCGCCTGGGGCGGATCCTGCTCAATAATCGGTATTTGCGCCGATCACGCGGTCAGCGAGTAGATCAGTGCGGTGATCGCCACCAGACCGACTGCGGTGACAAACACATTGGACGCCTGGCCACGGTACTTGGCCATCGCCGGCACCTTGCGCACCGCGTACATCGGCATCAGGAACAGGATGGCCGCGATCACCGGACCACCCAGGGTCTCGATCATGCCGAGGATGCTCGGGTTGAGGGTGGCAACGATCCAGCAGACCACCAGCATGAACGCTGCGGTCATGCGATCCAGGGCCTTGGCGCCAGGACGCTTGCCGCTTTTCACGATCAAGCCCTTGAGGCCTTCGCTGGCACCGATGTAGTGACCGAGGAACGACTTGGAGATCGCCACGAAGGCAATCAACGGCGCCGCGAAGGCGATGGTCGGATTACTGAAGTGGTTGGCCAGGTACGACAGGATCGACAGGTTCTGCGCCTTGGCTTCCGCCAGTTGCGCCGGCGACAGGGTCAGCACGCAGCTGAAGACGAAGAACAGCACCATCGCCACCATCAACAGATGGGCACGCGAGAGGATCTGCGAGCTGCGTTCTTCGGCATGGCCGCCGTAGCGACGCTTCTGGTCGACGGCGAAGGCCGAGATGATCGGCGAGTGGTTGAACGAGAACACCATCACCGGAATCGCCAGCCACAGGGTGTGCAGCAGCGCCGAAGGCTCCGGCATCGTGCTGGCGGTGCTGAGGATGCCGCCGTTCCAGTGTGGAACGAGGAACACCGCGAGGAACAGCAGCGCGACGATGAACGGATAGACCATCAGGCTCATGGCCTTGACGATCACCTGCTCGCCGCAACGGACCACGGCCAGCAGGCCGAGGATCAGCACGAACGAAAGCACGGCCCGTGGTGGCGGCGTGATGTGCAACTGGTGCTCGAGGAAGCTGCCGACGGTGTTGGTCAGGGCCACGCTGTAGATCAGCAGGATCGGGAAGATCGCGAAGAAATACAGCAGCGTGATCAGGGCGCCGGCCTTGATCCCGAAATGCTCCTCGACCACTTCGGTGATGTCGGCGCCTTCACGACCGGACAACACGAAGCGGGTCAGGCCACGGTGTGCGTAGTAGGTCATGGGGAATGCCAGCAGCGCGAGGATCAGCAGCGGCCAGAAACCGCCAAGGCCTGCGTTGATCGGCAAAAACAAGGTACCCGCACCAATCGCCGTGCCAAACAGCCCGAGCATCCACGTGGTGTCCTGACGATTCCAGCCGCTGACACTGACTGGTACCGCCGCTTCATAGCGTTCATCAACGCTATTGGCCTGATCATTCATCCGGTCGGATCTCCGCATTCCGGTTTTTGCCACCCGGTCAGGGCGAGTCGGAAAAATCCGACAGGCAGCGCCCTGGCCGAAACAGGGGCGCGATTGTCCGGGATTAATCAACAGAAGCAAAGACTTAGCTGAGGAACGGGGGTGCGGATCAGATGAATAACCGGGGTTATTCCAGCAATGCGTTAAAAAGTTCCACGGGCGCGACAAATTTTTCAGGAAGCTGCTTGAATTAGGCTGCTGACCTCGCCGCTGCCATTGCAGGGCGCGCACCCGATGCCCGAAGGAGCTGAGCATGCCCGCAACTGTCCTGGTCCTGGTTGAAACCATCAACGACTATCTGCCGATCCTCGAACACCAAGGCTTCCATTTGATCCTCGCGCCGACCCCCGCCGAACGGGCCGAGACCATCGCCCAGCATGGCGCGCAGATCGATGCGGTGTTGACCCGCGGCCCCCTCGGCCTGCACGCCGAGGAAATCGCTGCCCTGCCCAACCTGAAGATCATCTGCGTGATTGGCTCCGGTTACGAGCAGGTCGACTTGCAGGCCGCCAGTGATCGCGGGATCAGCGTGACCAACGGCGCCGGGGTCAATGCCTCGTCGGTCGCCGACCATGCCATGGCCCTGCTGCTGGCCCTGGTGCGCGACATTCCCCGAGCCGACTCGGCAGTGCGCCGCGGTGAATGGCCGAAGGTCATGCGCCCTTCCCTGGCCGGCAAGCACCTGGGGATCCTCGGGCTGGGCGCGGTCGGCATGGAAATCGCCCGGCGCGCAGCCAACGGGTTTGGCATGAGCATCAGCTACCACAACCGCCAGTTGCGCAGCGACGTGCCCTACGATTTTTGCTCGACCCCCACCGAACTGGCGCGAGCCTCGGACTTCCTGATGGTCTGCACGCCCGGAGGCGTCGGCACCCAGCACCTGGTCACCAAGCAGGTGCTGGACGCCCTCGGCCCCCATGGCTTTATCGTCAATATTGCCCGCGCCAGCGTGATCGTCACCGCCGATCTGATCAGTGCCCTGGAACATCGACGGATCGCCGGTGCGGCGCTGGACGTATTCGACGCCGAGCCACAGGTGCCGGATGCGCTCAAGGCGCTGAACAATGTGATCCTCAGTCCGCATGTCGCCGGCCTGTCGCCGGAAGCGACCCAAGGGACGGTGGAACTGGTCGGGCAAAACCTCCAGGCCTTCTTCTCCAATCGCCCGTTGTTGACCCCATTGGCCTTGCCCAGCGCACGCCGCAAGTCGCGGCGCTGAGGTATATTCAAACGCCTGTATCAAAAACAATGATCCACCAGCAACACGCTCACCTATAACGGCACGCCGTGGTTGTGGGTGCCGGGTGTGCGCATTAGATTAGCCAATAGTTCCTGGCCTCCAGAATAAGCAGAAGGGATAAGCATGGCGCTTAACGACCAGTCCACCCGTATTCGCGCAGGCGAAGAACTCGATGCCAGCCTGATCGATCCGTATCTCAAGGCACAGATCCCGGGTTTGAGCGGCTTGCCGCGCATCAGCCAGTTTCCCGGTGGCGCGTCGAACCTGACGTATCTGCTGGAATACCCCGAGCAGGAATTTGTCCTACGCCGCCCGCCGTTTGGTCACAAGGCCAAGTCCGCCCATGACATGGGCCGCGAGTTCCGCATTCTCAATCAACTCAAGGACGGCTTCCCGTATTGCCCGAAGGCCTACGTGCACTGCACCGACGAGTCGGTGATCGGCGCCGAGTTCTACGTGATGGAACGGGTCAAGGGCATCATCCTGCGTTCTGAGCTGCCGCCGGAACTGGGCCTGGATGCACCGCGCACCGAGGCGCTGTGCAAGAGTTTCATCGACAAGCTGGTGGAACTGCACCGCGTCGATTACAGCGCCTGCGGCCTCGCCGACCTGGGCAAACCCGAAGGCTATGTGGCGCGGCAGATCCGCGGCTGGAGCGAGCGCTACGACAAGGCCCTGACCCCGGACGCGCCGAGCTGGGAGGCGGTCAAGGCCTGGCTCAACGACAAGATGCCAGCCGATCACCCGACCTCGAGCATCGTGCACAACGACTACCGTTTCGATAACGTGATTCTCGACCCGAACAACCCGATGCAGATCATCGGCGTGCTCGACTGGGAGTTGACCACCCTTGGCGATCCGCTGATGGACCTGGGCAACAGCCTCGCCTACTGGATCGAAGCCGGCGACCCGCCACCGGTGCAACTGATGCGTCGCCAGCCAAGCCATGCACCGGGCATGCTCAGCCGCCAGGCATTCGTCGACTACTACGCCGAACGCTCGGGCATTCGCATCGATAACTTCGACTTCTACTACACCTACGGCCTGTTTCGCCTGGCCGGTATCGTGCAGCAGATCTACTACCGCTTCTTCCACGGCCAGACCCAGGACAAACGCTTCGCGCAGTTTATTCACATGAATAAATTGCTGGAGCATATGAGCTTGCAGGTTATCCAGAAATCCAGTCTGTAACTGGTACTGCCGTGCCCCCCCCTGTAGGAGCGAGCTTGCTCGCGAAAAACCTGAGAGCGCCGCATTCATTCAGGATGCTCGCGTAATCGTTGACGACCATCGCGAGCAGGCTCGCTCCTACAGTGAGCATTTACACGCCCACAATAAGGAACTCCCCCATGTCCAAGACCCAGTTGTTCGACCTCGATGGCAAGATCGCTTTCGTCTCCGGCGCCAGCCGTGGCATTGGTGAGGCGATCGCCAAACTGCTGGCCCAGCAAGGCGCCCATGTGATCGTTTCGAGCCGCAAGCTTGACGGTTGCCAGCACGTGGCCGACGCGATCATCGCCGACGGCGGCAAAGCCACCGCCATTGCCTGCCACATCGGTGAAATGGAGCAGATCAGCCAGGTATTCGCCGGCATCCGCGAGCAATTCGGCCGCCTCGACATCCTAGTCAACAACGCGGCCACCAACCCGCAATTCTGCAACGTGCTGGACACCGACCTCGGTGCGTTTCAGAAAACCGTCGACGTGAACATTCGCGGCTACTTCTTCATGTCGGTGGAAGCCGGCAAGCTGATGCGCGAGAACGGCGGTGGCAGCATCATCAACGTGGCGTCGATCAATGGCATCTCGCCGGGGATCTTCCAGGGCATCTACTCGGTGACCAAGGCCGCGGTGATCAACATGACCAAGGTCTTCGCCAAGGAATGCGCGCAATTCGGCATTCGCTGCAACGCCCTGCTGCCCGGCCTGACCGACACCAAGTTCGCCTCGGCGCTGGTGAAGAACGACGCGATCCTCAATACCGCGCTGCAACAGATCCCGCTCAAGCGCGTTGCTGCACCGAGTGAAATGGCGGGCGCGGTGCTGTACCTGGCGAGTGATGCGTCCAGCTACACCACTGGGGTGTCGCTGAATGTGGATGGTGGGTTTTTGTCCTGAGTCGCAGCCCTGCTGCTTTTTTGTAGGAGCGAGCTTGCTCGCGATGAACGTTAACGATAATGCGGGCATCTGAATGCTCGCGGAGCTCTCAGGTTCTTCGCGAGCAAGCTCGCTCCTACAGGTTTTGAGTCGGTCATAAGATCAGCATCCACCGCAAATCCCTTGTGGGAGCCAGCCCGGGCGGCGTTCCGCTGCTAGCGATGAAGTTGATCCGGTGCGGCTGATGACTCCATCGCCAGCAGGCTGGCTCCTACAAGGTTTGTGTCGAACGCAAATGATGCGCCCCCCTCAAATCACCACATTACGCACAAACCTCACCGCCACCTCCCCATCATTGCGATAGGTATGGGTGCGGTTGCTGGCGAAACTGATGAACTCGCCACAGGCCAGCACCCGCACCTCTTCCCCCAGCACCAGCGTCAAGCTGCCCTCGAACACATACACCTGCTCGCTCCAGCCGTCGGCATCGGCGGCTGACAGGTAGACCTCCCCCGGCTCCAGTTGCCACTGCCACAACTCGACCTCGCGGCTGGCGTTGGCCTTGGCCAGCAACACCGCATGGCTGCCGGGGATGGTCCCGGCCCAGGCCAGTTCGTTGATGCGACTCGGATCGCGGGCGTCGGGGGCCTGGATCAGGTCGCTGAAGGCCACGTCCAGCGCCTCCGCGACCCGATCAAGGGTGGTCAGGCTGACGTTTTTCTCACCGGCCTCGATCGCCACCAGCATCCGTCGGCTGACCCCGGAAATTTCCGCCAACGCGCTCTGGCTCAGGCCGGCGGCATGACGCAGGCGGCGGACGTTGAGGCTGACGTGTTGCAGGACCGAGGCGCGTTGGCCATTTTCTTTGTGCACTATATTGCTCACTTGGTTGGATTGCGCAGTATACTGCCCAGCATTCGACGCATTGTGCGTCCCACTCCGGTAGCACGCAAGCCATGACGCCGACGACACCCGCTACACCCCGCTCTTCCTACCTGCGCCTGAGCAAGGCCGAATGTGTGCTGGTGCTGATCACCATGATCTGGGGCGGCACCTTCTTGCTGGTGCAGCACGCCATGACCGTCAGCGGACCGATGTTCTTCGTCGGCCTGCGCTTTGCTGCGGCTGCCTTGATCGTCGCACTGTTTTCCTGGCGCCACCTGCGCGACCTGACCCTGTTCGAACTCAAGGCCGGATTTTTCATTGGCGTGGCGATCATGATTGGCTACGGCCTGCAAACCGTGGGCCTGCAGACCATCCTCAGCAGCCAGTCCGCATTTATCACCGCGCTCTACGTGCCCTTCGTGCCGCTGCTGCAATGGCTGGTGATGGGCCGTCGACCGGGCTTGATGCCGAGCATCGGGATCATGCTGGCGTTTTCCGGGTTGCTGCTGATTTCCGGTCCGGCCGGGGCGTCGCTGAACTTCAGCGCCGGGGAGATCGCCACGCTGATCAGCGCCGTGGCGATTGCCGCCGAAATCATCCTGATCAGCAGCTATGCCGGGCGGGTCGATGTGCGCCGGGTGACCGTGGTGCAACTGGCGACCACCTCGGTGCTGGCCATGCTGATGATTGTGCCCACCCAGGAAGCGCTGCCGAGTTTCTCCTGGTTCCTGCTGGCCAGCGCCCTGGGCCTGGGGGCGGCCAGCGCGGCGATTCAGGTGGCCATGAACTGGGCGCAGAAAAGCGTTTCACCGACCCGCGCGACCCTGATCTATGCCGGCGAACCGGTGTGGGCCGGGGTGGTCGGGCGGATTGCCGGCGAACGCCTGCCGGGCCTGGCATTGCTCGGTGCGCTGTTGATTGTGCTGGCGGTGATCGTCAGCGAATGGAAAACCAAAGCCAAGGCCGTGGCGGAAACCGAAGACCTGTTGCAGCGCTGAAAGTAACAAAATGGGAATATTCTTTCTGCTTTGTAGGATTCTGCCATAGCTTGGCAGTTGGTGATCGCCGGCCCGGCACGTATGATCCCTGACAAACCTCCGCAGATTAGAAGCCTATGTCCCTGATAGTTCTACTGCTTCTGCCATTTATTGGCAGCTGTCTGGCGGCTCTGCTGCCGCACAATGCACGAAATGCTGAATCGCTTCTGGCCGGACTGGTCGCCCTCGCGGGCACCGTCCAGGTCGCTTTGCTGTACCCGCAAATCGCCGACGGCGGGGTGATTCGTGAAGAATTCACCTGGCTGCCGAGCCTGGGCCTGGACTTTGTCCTGCGCATGGACGGCTTCGCCTGGCTGTTTTCCCTGCTGGTGCTGGGCATCGGCACCCTGGTGTCGCTGTACGCCCGCTACTACATGTCGCCGGACGACCCGGTGCCGCGCTTCTTCGCATTTTTCCTGGCGTTCATGGGGGCCATGCTCGGCCTGGTGATTTCCGGCAACCTGATCCAGATCGTATTTTTCTGGGAGCTGACCAGCCTCTTCTCGTTCCTGCTGATCGGCTATTGGCACCACCGTGCCGATGCCCGCCGTGGCGCCTACATGGCGTTGATGGTCACCGGTGCCGGCGGCTTGTGCCTGCTGGCGGGGGTCATGCTGCTCGGCCATGTCGTCGGCAGCTACGACCTGGACCAGGTCCTGGCCGCCGGCGACATGATTCGTGCCCACGCGCTCTACCCCATCCTGCTACCCCTGATCCTGATCGGCGCCCTGAGCAAAAGTGCGCAATTCCCCTTCCACTTCTGGCTTCCCCACGCCATGGCCGCGCCGACACCGGTGTCGGCGTACCTGCACTCGGCGACCATGGTCAAGGCCGGGGTGTTCCTCCTGGCGCGGCTGTGGCCGTCGCTGTCCGGCAGCGAAGAATGGTTCTACATCGTCAGCGGCGCCGGCGCCGGCACCCTGTTGCTCGGCGCCTACTGCGCGATGTTCCAGAACGACCTCAAGGGCCTGCTGGCGTACTCGACCATCAGCCACCTGGGCCTGATCACCCTGCTGCTCGGCCTGAACAGCCCGCTGGCCGCCGTCGCCGCGGTGTTCCACATCCTCAACCACGCGACCTTCAAGGCCTCGCTATTCATGGCTGCGGGGATCATCGACCACGAAAGCGGCACCCGTGACATTCGCAAGCTCAGTGGCCTGATCCGCCTGATCCCGTTCACCGCCACCCTGGCCATGGTCGCCAGCGCCTCGATGGCTGGCGTGCCGTTGCTCAACGGTTTCCTCTCGAAAGAAATGTTCTTCGCCGAGACCGTGTTCATCAACGCCACCGCCTGGGTCGAGACCAGCCTGCCGATCATCGCGACCATCGCCGGCACCTTCAGCGTCGCCTACTCCCTGCGTTTCACCGTCGACGTGTTCTTCGGCCCGACCGCCACCGACCTGCCCCACACCCCGCACGAACCGCCACGCTGGATGCGTGCGCCGGTCGAGCTGCTGGTGTTCACCTGCCTGCTGGTGGGGATTTTCCCGGCCCAGATCGTCGGCCCGCTGCTCGCCGCTGCCGCGTTGCCGGTGGTCGGCGGAACCCTGCCTGAATACAGCCTGGCGATCTGGCACGGCTTGAACGCACCGATGATCATGAGCCTGATCGCCATGTCCGGTGGCATCGTCCTCTATCTGCTGTTGCGCAATCAGTTCCGCCACGGGCGCTTCAAATACCCACCGCTGGTGGGCCGCTTCAACGGCAAGCGTCTGTTCGAGCGAGGCCTGGTGTTGCTGATGCGCCTGGCGCGGCGCCTGGAACGCCGGGTCAGCACCAAGCGCCTGCAGATGCAGTTGTTCCTGCTGGTGCTGGCGGCAGTGGCCGCCGGGCTGATCCCGATGCTCCACAGCAGCCTGACCTGGGGCGACCGGCCGAAGATTCCTGGCTCGATCGTCTTCGTCACCCTCTGGCTGCTGGCGATTGCCTGCGCCCTGGGCGCCGCCTGGCAGGCCAAGTACCACCGGCTCGCGGCCCTGACCATGGTCAGCGTCTGCGGCCTGATGACCTGCATCACCTTCGTCTGGTTCTCGGCGCCGGACCTGGCCCTGACCCAACTGGTGGTCGAAGTGGTGACCACGGTGCTGATCCTGCTTGGCCTGCGCTGGCTGCCACGACGGATCGAGGAAGTCTCGCCATTGCCGGGCAGCGAAGCCCGGGCGCGGGTACGACGCCTGCGCGACCTGGCGCTGTCGATAGCCGTTGGCCTGGGCATGGCGCTGCTGTCCTACGCCATGCTGACCCGCCAGACGCCCAACGACATCTCGTCCTTCTACCTCAGCCGCGCGCTGCCTGAAGGTGGCGGCAGCAACGTGGTCAACGTGATGCTGGTGGACTTCCGTGGCTTCGACACCCTCGGCGAAATCACCGTGCTGGCAGCGGTGGCACTGACCGTGTTCGCCCTGCTGCGACGCTTCCGCCCGCCGAAAGAAAGCATGCAACTGCCGGCGCAACAACGCCTGCTGGCACCGGACGTGGTCACCGACCTGGTCAACCCGCGCCAGGCCAGCGACACCGCGCTGGGCTTCATGATGGTCCCGGCGGTGCTGGTGCGCCTGCTGTTGCCGATCGCCCTGGTGGTGTCGTTCTACCTGTTCATGCGCGGGCACAACCAGCCGGGCGGCGGTTTTGTCGCCGGGCTGGTGATGTCGGTGGCGTTCATCCTCCAGTACATGGTGGCGGGCACCCAGTGGGTCGAGGCGCAGATGAGCCTGCGACCGCTGCGCTGGATGGGCACCGGCCTGCTGTTCGCCACCGTCACCGGGCTCGGTGCGATGGCGGTTGGCTATCCGTTCCTGACCACCCACACCTGGCACTTCAGCCTGCCGCTGCTGGGCGATATCCATATCGCCAGCGCGCTGTTCTTCGACGTCGGCGTGTATGCCGTGGTGGTCGGTTCGACGCTGCTGATCCTGACCGCCCTGGCGCACCAATCGGTGCGTGGCCACAAACCGAGCCAGAGCAAACCCGTAACCGCGCCAGGAGCCGCCTGATGGAAGAAGTCATCGCAATTGCCATTGGCGTACTCGCGGCCTCCGGGGTCTGGCTGGTGCTGCGCCCCCGGACCTTCCAGGTGGTGATGGGCCTGTGCCTGCTGTCGTACGGGGTCAACCTGTTCATCTTCAGCATGGGCAGCCTGTTCATCGGCAAGGAGCCGATCATCAAGGACGGCGTGCCCCAGGACCTGCTGCACTACACCGACCCGCTGCCCCAGGCGCTGGTCCTGACCGCCATCGTCATCAGCTTCGCCATGACCGCGCTGTTCCTGGTGGTGCTGCTGGCGTCCCGGGGCCTGACCGGTACCGACCATGTCGACGGCCGGGAGCCTAAAGAATGAACTGGATGCAACATCTGATCGCCGCGCCCATCCTCCTGCCGTTGCTGACCGCCGCGCTGATGCTGATGCTGGGCGAGAAACACCGGCCGCTGAAGGCCCGGCTGAACCTGTTCTCCAGCCTGATCGGCCTGGGCATTTCGGTGATGCTGCTGATCTGGACCCAGCAAACCGGTGAACCGGGCTCGATCGGCGTGTACCTGCCGGGTAACTGGCCGGTGCCGTTCGGTATCGTGCTGGTGGTCGATCGCCTGTCGGCCTTGATGCTGGTGCTGACCGGGATCATCGGGGTCAGCGCGCTGCTGTTCGCCATGGCCCGCTGGGACGGGGCCGGGGCGAGCTTCCACGCGCTGTTCCAGATTCAGCTGATGGGCCTGTACGGCGCCTTCCTCACCGCCGACCTGTTCAACCTGTTCGTGTTCTTCGAAGTGCTGCTGGCCGCGTCCTACGGGCTGATGCTGCATGGCTCGGGGCGCCTGCGGGTGTCGGCCGGGCTGCATTACATTGCGATCAACCTGCTGGCGTCCTCGCTGTTCCTGATTGGCGCGGCGCTGATCTACGGCGTCACCGGCACCCTGAACATGGCCGACCTGGCGCTGAAGATCCCGCTGGTGCCGGAAGCCGATCGCGGCCTGCTGCATGCCGGCGCTGGGATTCTGGCGGTGGCGTTCCTGGCCAAGGCCGGGATGTGGCCGCTGAACTTCTGGCTGGTGCCGGCCTACTCCTCGGCCAGCGCGCCGGTGGCGGCCATGTTCGCGATCATGACCAAGGTCGGCGTCTACACCTTGCTGCGTCTGTGGACCCTGCTGTTCTCCGGCCAGGCCGGCGCTTCGGCGTATTTCGGCGGTGACTGGCTGATCTACGGCGGCATGGCGACCATCGTCTGCGCGGCGCTGGCAATTCTCTCGGCACGGCGCCTGGAGCGCATGGCCAGCCTGAGCATCCTGGTCTCGGCGGGCATCCTGCTGTCGGCCATCGGCTTCGCTCAGCCGAACCTGGTGGCGGCGGCGCTGTTCTACCTGGTCAGCTCGACACTGGCGTTGAGCGCGCTGTTCCTCCTGGCCGAGTTGATCGAACGTTCGCGCAACGCCGTGGAACCGCCTCTGGACGACGAAAACGAAGCCCTGCCGCAGCCACTGCCCAACGCGCCGCTGACCAAGGGCATCAACCTCGATGACGAGCAACAGGCGGTGGTCGGCCAGGTGATTCCCTGGACCATGGCCTTCCTCGGCCTGAGCTTCATCGCCTGCGCCCTGCTGATCATCGGCATGCCGCCGCTCTCGGGCTTTATCGGCAAGCTCAGCCTGCTGGGCGCCCTGCTCAACCCGCTGGGGCTTGGCGCGTCGTCGGCACAACCGGTATCGCCGGCGGCCTGGAGCCTGCTGGCGTTGCTGATTGTCTCCGGGCTGACCTCGCTGATCGCCTTCTCGCGCCTGGGCATCCAGCGCTTCTGGTCGCCGGAAGAACGCCCGTCGCCGGTGCTGCGGCGCCTGGAATGCGTGCCGATCTTCGCCCTGCTGGGCCTGAGCATCCTGCTGACCTTCAAGGCCGAACCGCTGATGCGCTTCACCCAGGCCGCGGCCAATAGCCTCAACGATCCCCAGCAGTACGTGATGGCGGTGCTCGGCACCCGCGCCGTGCCCAGCCCCGAAGCCCGGGCCGCGCTGCAGGAGGTGCAACCATGAGACGCCTGCTCCCCGCCCCGTGGTTTTCCCTGGCGTTGTGGCTGTTGTGGCTGCTGCTGAACCTCTCGGTCAGCCCCGGCAACCTGCTGCTCGGGGCGCTGCTGGGGTTCTGTGCGCCGCTGATGATGCGCAAGCTGCGGCCGTTGCCGGTGCGCATTCGCCGGCCCGGGGTGATCCTGCGCCTGTTCCTGCTGGTCGGGCGTGACGTGCTGGTGTCCAACGTGGCGGTGGCCTGGGGCGTGCTCAACGCCGGGCGCCGGCCGCCACGCTCGGCATTCGTCAAGGTGCCGCTGGACCTGCGCGACGCCAACGGCCTGGCGGCCTTGTCGATGATTACTACGGTGGTGCCGGGCACGGTCTGGTCGGAACTGGCGCTGGACCGCAGCATCCTGCTGCTGCACGTGTTCGACCTGGATGACGAAGCGCAGTTTATCGAGCACTTCAAGAGCGCCTACGAGCGCCCCCTGATGGAGATCTTCGAATGAGCGCCCTGCTTTCCAACGCGATCCTCGCCAGCCTGTTCCTGTTCTCGCTGGCGATGATCCTGACCCTGGTCCGCCTGTTCAAGGGCCCGTCGGCCCAGGACCGGGTTCTCGCCCTCGACTACCTGTACATCATCGCCATGCTGATGATGCTGGTGCTGGGCATCCGCTATGCCAGTGACACCTACTTCGAGGCTGCGCTGCTGATTGCGCTGTTCGGCTTCGTCGGCTCGTTCGCCCTGGCAAAATTCCTCCTGCGTGGCGAGGTGATCGAATGAATGCGCTTGAACAACTGCCGCTGTGGGTCGAAGTGACCGTGGCCATCCTGCTGGTGCTCAGCAGCCTGTTTGCCTTGATCGGCGCCATAGGCTTGCTGCGCTTGAAGGAGTTTTTTCGGCGCATGCACCCACCGGCACTGGCTTCGACCCTGGGTGCCTGGTGCGTGGCACTGGCCTCGATCATTTATTTTTCCGCGCTCAAGTCCAGCCCGGTGCTGCACGCGTGGCTGATCCCGATTCTGCTGGCGATCACCATGCCGGTGACCACCCTGCTGCTGGCGCGCGCAGCGCTGTTCCGCAAGCGCATGGCGGGAGATGACGTACCGGCTGAAATCAGCAGCCGACGCAGTGAAAGTGGCCGTTAATCAGACCCAGGCAACCGCCAGCAGCCCCGCCCCCAGCACCACGCACAGGGGCGAATAGGCCCAGGTGTCGAGGCGGGCGAACTTCGACCCCGCCCGCTCCTTGAAAAAGCCCACCAGCTCCGAATCGCCAATGGCCCGAGCGAACATCAACAGGGCCATGGCACTGATCAGCCATTGCAGCGACCAGTGCTCGATTCGCGGCACGAACAGGCCGACCCGCAGGCTGACAATCAGCGCCACCAGCAACAGCCCGACAGCCACGGCCAGGGTCATCAGCGCTGGAGGCTTGAATGCCGGACGCATGCCCTGCCCTTCTCGCCCCGGTATTTGCGGTATGACGACGTCGGTCGCCCATTGCCCACCCAAGGCCCAATACACGTGGATCAAGCTGATCAGCACCAGGGCAGCAGCGATCCACTGAGCAAGCACGAAGGTCATGATCGAAATTCCTCGCAACGTTGGCAGAGCAAACAGCCTAGTCCAGTGCGAATGTCGTCGCCTTGCGCTTTGTCAATGTTCGGTGCCGGTCGTCGGCTACAGGGAAGCCGCCACCTTGTCGGCGATGTCCTTGGGCAGCCAGGCTTTCCACACGTCCGGATGCGCCTTCATGAAACTCTCGGCGGCCTGGCGCGGGGTGCTGTGCTGTTCGCTCATCTGCGCCAGTGCCTTGTTCAGCGGATCGATGGGCAGATCGACCTTGCTGAAGAACTCGGCGATTTGCGGGTACTGTTTCTGGAACGGCGTCGACACGCCGATCGACAGCTTGGAGGCCAGCGAACGGGTCGGTTGGGGATTGGGGTTATCGGCGTCGGTCAGGGTTTTCCAGGCGTCGGCATCGAAGGGTGGCTCTTCCAGCTGGATCAGCTTGAAGCGCCCGAGCAAGGGTGTCGGTGACCAGTAATAGAACAGCACCGGTTTGCCGCGACGGATCGACGAGGTGATTTCCGCGTCCAGCGCCGCGCCGGAACCGCTGCGAAAATTCACATAGCTGTCGCTCAGGCCATAGGCCTTGAGCTTTTGCTGGTTGACCACTTCAGAGGTCCAGCCGATCGGGCTGTTGAGAAAGCGCCCCTTGCCGGGAGTTTCCGGGTCGGCGAACACCTCCTTGTAGCGCGCCAGGTCGGCGACGCTGCGCAGCTCCGGCGCCAGCGGCTTGATGCCTTTGGCCGGGTCGCCCTTGACCACGTATTCCGGCACCCACCAGCCTTCGGTAGCGCCCTTGACGGTATCGCCCAGGCTCACCACCTTGCCTTCGGCCTCGGCCTTGACCCACACCGGACTGCGCCCGGCCCACTCTTCGCCAATCACCTGTATATCGTTGTTGGCCAGGGCGGTTTCCAGGGTGATGGTGGTGCCTGGCAGGGTATCGGTCGGCAGGCCGTAGCCCTTCTCGACGATGATCCGCAGGATGTCGGTGATCAGGCTGCCGCTTTCCCAGTTCAGGTCGGCGAAATGGATCGGTGTCTGGGCGGCCGTCGCGGCCATGGGCGACGCCAGCAGGCTGACGGCGGTCAACGTGCTGGCCAGCAGCAGTCGAAATCCTTTCATGCCTTGTACCTCGTTCTGTTCACTGCGATATCAGGACAGCGTGGCGAATGACGATCGCCGGCCTCTGCTTGTTCAGTCAGTTGACTGTAGTAGAGGTTCCTGGTTTCGAAGGACGAGGTTTATTGCGCGCTCGGCTCCTGCAGGCGTTGCAACTCCCTGCGCACCATGCTCGCGTACTCGGGCGGCTGCAGCAGGTAGAGCTGTGAGGCGACCCAGTTCAGCCAGGCGCCTTGCATCGGCACCTTTTGCGCGAACAGCTCGACTGCCCGGGCGCGGGCGCCCTGCAGGTTCTGTTCGTGGAACTCGGCGCGGGACAGGCTCATTTATTCGCTGGCCTTGAACGATACCAGCTCACCCTTGCGGAACTTCGCGGCCTTGGCGGTCACGGCCTTGAGCGTCTTGGTCAGGCCTTCCTGCAATTGCTGGTTGGCGGCAAACACGGTAACGACGCTATGGCCTTCCTTGAACACAATGGCGTGGCCGTCGGCCGTGGTGACAAAGGCATAATCGCCCAGGCCATACACCGTCAACTTGATATCGCGAAACTTGATTTCCAACTTGCCACCTTCGCGGCTCGGCAGTACCGCCGCGCGAAAGTGATCGCCGACCTTGAGTTCAAGTCGTTGTTTGTCATCCACCACCAGTGCCGACTCGGTGTCGATCTCGGCGGCGTATATACCTTCGGGCGTTTGTTCGGTGATATAGACGAAACGCGACTGAAACTGTTTGACCAGCTTTGCGCGCAGATCCCCAAGCACAAACAAAGCATGCATATCGAGATTACTTACTGCCAACGACCTATCCCCACATCTGAAATGACACTGCCCGTGGAAAAACAGGCAGCAAAAAAACGGCCATACCGAAATGTTGCAGCCATGGCCAGGCTCTAACCTTGAAGTCGCAACAGCGTAAAACAGGAGCAGGCTACTGGATCGCCACGCCCTGTGTCCTGGCTGACTGTCGCCAGATATTGAAGGACATCGTCCCTCTGACAGTCAGAAAATTCAGGAGTGTCAACTTTAGGGAGAAACCCCTACAAAAAAAGCACTTTTCTGACATATCGGCGAAAAAAAATTGCTTTAGATAAGCCTGCCTCTACGCCAGTGGAGGCGATTCTAGAGCAGCCATGCACTTCTCGACCACCGAAAGTGCTGCACAACCGTCGGCAAACCATGGAAAAGGAATTCATATGTGCCCACAACCCGCTTCAGGCGATAACCCCCAAGTCGCAGTCTATCGTCCACACAGCCCGCAACGCGGGACTTGCAGCGAACAGCAGAAAGACTTTGAACAGCCGGCGCAACTTCGCTATCAAGTGACGTTGGCGGGGAATAGTTTCTTTCATATCACAGAAATCGCAACAGGTCGCGTAAGAGGATTCCGCGCCAATCACAATGAAGCCTGCGCGCTCGCACGCAAACTCGACGTTAATCATTGAAGTGCAGCGATCAATCTGCGGCGCAGTCGTCCTACTGTTGCAATAGGTAGGTTGTGCCGTGTTGATGCTCCGTCTTGACGCGCCGGCCAGACTGTTATTCCCAGCTTATTGGAACCTCGCCTGGCGGAATCTAGCAGGCTGCTCGCCGCTCAATTGCGCCAACCACGCTGCCTTGCATTCCTGGGCCTCGCTACGACTGGAAAACGCGGCGCCCCGCTGTTCGCCATTGATCAGCACGACCCAGCACACCCGTTTTCCCTGCGCTCGCATCCCGGCCGGCACGCCACTGCCTATCATCACCGCGACATCGACTTTGCATTGCATGAATTCACCTCGAGACATTCATTAGCCTGCTAACTATTTTAATGAAGTCACAAGAGGAGAAATAGCTATGTGCCTGCACTATTCAGTTACACAGACGGTAACAATCCAACGTCCTCCGTGGAGCACGAAAGAAAAACTGCAGGCAGGCAAACGCAAAGATCGCAGCCTGCTCCAACGCCCGGGTCTTATCCCGTAGGCGCTGGTGCAGGCTGCGATCTTTTGTGCGACAGCCCGAGAGGGCTGTAACAGCGAATCAGGCTTGACGCTGGTGCTTGTCGATCTGCTCGTGACGCTCTTGAGCTTCGATGCAGTACTTGGTGGTCGGGCTGATCAGCAGGCGCTTGAGGCCGATTGCCTCGCCGCTGTCGTCGCACCAGCCAAAGCTGTCATCGCCAATACGTTCCAGGGCGCGCTCGAGCTGAGGCAGCATGCGCTGGTCACGGTCGATGGCGTTCACCAGCCAGGTGCGCTCTTCTTCGACCGACGCCGCGTCAGCCGGGTCTGCCGGGGAATCCAGGCTTTCAATGGCGATACGGTTCTGCTCGATGCGCTCGTGGGTTTCCACCTTCATGTTTTGCAGCAGCTCAGTGAAATAAGCCTGCTGTTCGGCATTCATGTAGTCATCCGCCGGCATGGCCAGCAACTTATCCTTTGTCATTGATTTCTCTATAAAAAATACGTGCATTAAGGCGAATCAGGGAGCGTTCCGGTCGACCGGCAAAGGTCTCGGAAAGGCGCCGTACATTCCAAGCGCCACCCGGCACTCAATTTACGAGGGGCGGCAGTCTAAGGCCGAGTGGCGGCGTCAGCAACTGAAAAGACAGGGAATTTGTCTGACAAAGCCCGTGAGTTGCTCTGCGGCAAGCTTTGGGGCGGTATTCGGAGTGCGTTTATAGCAAGAAATTCCCTTGAGTGGCTGTATATAGAAGACCAACGGCGGCGACCCAGGATGCCCCGTTGGCCGATTGCGCATTTGGCGCTAGAGTCAGGCCACTTGCCACTCACCACCCAAGGAGCTACACATGAAGCTGATCGGAATGCTCGACTCACCCTATGTAAGGCGCGTTGCCATCACTCTCAAGACGCTGGAGATCCCTTTCGAGCACGGGGCGATTTCGGTTTTTCGTGGTTTCGAGGCGTTCCAGGCAATCAACCCAGTGGTCAAGGCGCCCACCCTGGTGCTGGATGACGGTGAGGTGCTGATGGATTCCACGCTGATCATCGATTACCTGGAGTCGCTCAGCAGTCCCGGCAACAGCCTCCTGCCCACAGCCCTGCCCCAGCGCCTGCGAGCACTGCGCCTGATTGGCCTGGCGCTGGCGGCGTGCGAAAAATCGGTGCAGATCTACTACGAACGCAACCTGCGTCCCGAAGAGAAACAACATGCCCCTTGGCTCGAGCGCGTCAGCGGCCAGTTGCATGCGGCCTATTCGGCACTGGAGCAGGAGCTTGAGAAACAGCCGTTGCGCATGGATGGCCGCCTCGAGCAGGATGGCATTACCCTGGCCGTGGCCTGGAGTTTCACGAACCTGGTGGTAGCGGATCAGGTGGATGTGGCGCAGTTCCCGCGGATCAGCGAGTTCACGGCCTATGCCGAGCAGTTGCCGGCGTTTGTCGAGACGCCGTTGAACTGATGGATGCTCGGGTCTCATTGCTGATTAATAGTGTACATATCCATTCCTGCGGTAACGGCCACCTATGGTTTCGCCCTTACGGCGACTCCCTTTTTTACAAGCGCCGGAGTGCCGGCCCAGCGAAAAAGGAAGCAAAAAACGCTTGCCCCAACATCCGGCCCCCTCGCCTAGGCTCGGCGTACCTTCGCTCCGGCATCCATCCGTGGGTCATCGCCTCCGGTTGGCTTCGCTGGCACCTCCTCTCGATGACTGCGGCTGCGCCGCAGCGCGCTACGCGCTCCCCTCGGATGAATGCCTCCACTCAGCCTTCTGTAACGGGGCCGGTGAATCAAAATCAAAAGCTGCCGAGGCGGCCTACCGGCCGGCCTAATCTGGCAGGTTGCCCGCAATCCCCTGTGGGCCAGCCCGCTGGCGATGTTCGTTAACGATGACGCAGCTGTCCTGGATGTACGCAGTGGCCTCAGGTTTTTCGCGAGCAAGCTCGCTCCTACAGTTTTTCTGGTACGCCCGAATCTTGCGGATCACCGCCCTTGTAGGAGCGAGCCTGCTCGCGATGATCGTCAACGATGACGCAACCATCCTGGTTTGACGCGGTGGTCTCAGGTTTTTCGCGAGCAGGCTCGCTCCTACAGGGAATCGGTGCGAACCAGAAAAACAGGCCGGCCGGCAGGCCGCCTTGTTTGCCCTGACCACTCAACAGGCCGAGCGTTAGCTCGCCTGCCGCTTTTGATCTTGATCTTGATTCACCGGCCCCTTCGGGAGGCTGAGTGGAGGTATTCATCCGAAGGGAGCGCGTAGCGCGGTGCGGCGCAGCCGCAGTCATCGAGAGGAGGTGCAGCGAAGCCAACCGGAGGCGATGACCCACGGATGGATGCCGGAGCGAAGGTACCCCGAGCCTAGGCGAGGGGGCCGGACGTTGGGGCAAGCGTTTTTTGCTTACTTTTTTGCTGGGCCGGCACACCGGCGCTTGTAAAAAAGTAAGGCGCCGTAAGGGCGCAACCATAAGTGGCCGTTACCGCAGGAATGGATATGTACACCGGAAAAAAGCCATCGCTAGCAACGGAACGCCGCCCTGGCAGCTCCCACAAAGCATGCGTTTCTGCAGCAATGGATATGTACACAAAACAAAACCACACCCCCACCTCAAACCGTCCCCACGGTCACCCGCTGCACCAACCCGTCCGCATGGCAGATCACCCGGTTGCGCCCTGTGGTCTTGGCCGCATACAGCGCCAGGTCGGCATCGCTCAGCCACTGGGTGGCGTCGCTGTGCATCGGGTTGAAGGCCGCCAGGCCGATGCTCAGGCTGACCTGCAGCGCTGGACTCTGCTCGTAGCCAAGGCCGGCGAAACGATCGCGCAACGCGTCCATGGCCTGCACCGCACGGGCCAGCGGCACATCGGGCAGGATCACGCAGAACTCATCGCCGCCGTAACGCCCGGCGATGTCAGTGGCGCGCAGCTGTTGCTTGAGGATCTTGCTCAGTTGGCGCAGCACAATGTCACCGGCGACATGGCCGTAGGTGTCATTGATCGCCTTGAAGTGGTCGATATCGATCAGCGCGATTGCCCCGCCGCTCTGCTGGCGCTGGCAGCGTTGGTACTCGATTTCCAGGGCATCTTTCCAGGCCCCGTGGTTCAACAGGCCGGTCAGGCTGTCGGTGCGGCTCAGGGCCAGCAATTGCCGGCGGCTTTGACTCAGGGCGTCGGTCTGGCGAAAGCACACCCAGCCCAATGCCAACGGATACAGGGTCAACAGCGGCAGGCAGGCGTAAAGCTGCGTCGGGCTGGTGGCCGGAATCTCGGCCGGAAAGAACAGCAGCAGGCCCACGCCCAGGCCGAGCAGTTGGGCCAGGGTGCCAAGCAGAAAGAAGCGCGGGCCACCGAGGGCCACATTACCCATGGCCATCATCGACAAGGTCGCCACACTGGGCAGCGGATTGAACTGCATGGCCGCGACCCAGAATCCGCCCATCAAGGAATCGATCAGCAGGTTGCGCTGTTCCGCCTGAAAGACCGACGCCGAGCGGCGTGCCCATTGATAGGCCAGATGTGGCCACAGCAGGCCGTTGACCAGCATCAGCGCCAGCAGCCAGTCGGGCGGGTAGAGGGGCATCATCGCCGCCCCGACGCACAGCAGGCCCAGCAGCACCCCGAGCGTGCGCGAACTGTACTGTCGCCTGGCCAATGAAAGTCCCTTGCCTGCAGCGGATTGCATGGGGGCAATGCTCCTCTTGATTGCAGCAGGGGATTCCATCAACAGCGGGTCAGCCGCTGGGGAATAGCACGGAGTCTATCAGGGCAACGTCAAATAGCCATCACCACCGATTCCGGGAAAAAACCACCCCGGCGCCCCTGTCGGCGAAAGTTTGACTATAAATGAGAGGGGATGAGTGCACCCTTGACGGGCGGGTAGCCAGGACATTGAGCGAGGAGGCGCATGCAGACCTATGAGGTGCTGATCATCGGCAGCGGTTTCGGCGGCCAGTGTGCCGCGGTCAACCTGCTCAAGGCGGGGATCAGCGATTTTCGCCTGTTGGAACGGCGGGATTTCTTTGGCGGCACCTGGTGCCAGAACACCTACCCCGGCGCTGCGGTGGATGTGCCCTCGCCGCTGTACTCGCTGTCGTTCGCCAGCTGGCGCTGGACGCAGATGTTTGCCGAACAGGCCGAGTTGCACCAGTACACCGAATACGTCGTCGACCATTACCGACTGCGCGACAAGGTCGAGTTGCAGGCCGATGTCGAGCGGGTCGAATGGGATGAGGCCGCGGGGCAATGGCAGGTCTTCACCCGCGGCAAGGGCCTGTTTCGCGGGCGGTTCCTGATCAATGCCTCCGGGCCGTTGAGCCAGCCGGTCATCCCCGCTTTCGAGGGTCTGCAACGCTTTGCCGGCAAGACCTTTCACAGCAACGCCTGGGATCACGCCTACGACTATCGCAACCAGCGCGTGGCGATTGTCGGCAGCGGCGCCAGTGCTGCGCAGATCATTCCGGCGCTGGCGCCGCAGGTAGTACACCTACACGTATTCCAGCGCAGTGCCCATTGGGTGCTGCCGCGCGCCGACCGCACATTCGGCCGTTTCCAACGTTGGTTGCTGGGCATCAAGCCGGCCTACACCCTGCTGCGCTGGCTGATCTACTGGCAGTTCGAAACCCGGGTGATCGCTTTCAAGTATTCCAACAGCGCCTTGAAGCTGGTTCAAGCCCAAGCGTTGCGCCACCTCAAGCGCCAGGTGCCGGACGCCAAACTGCGCAAAAAACTCACCCCGGACTTCACCATCGGCTGCAAGCGGGTGATTCTTTCCAGTACCCTGTACCCGGCGCTGAGCCGCAGCAACGTTACCCTGCACGATCGCGATCAGGGTATCGCCGCCCTCGATGAACGCGGCATCCAGACCCTCGACGGCCAGCACATCGACCTCGACCTGATCGTCTGGGCCACCGGCTACGACGCCACCGACGGGGTGATCGCCTACCCGGTACTCGGCAAACACGGCACCCGCCTCAGTGACGTCTGGGCGCAGTACCCGCGCGCCTACCTGGGCACCAGCCTGCCGGACTTCCCCAACCTGTTCATCGTCACCGGCCCCAACACCGGCATCGGCCACACCTCGGCGCTGTTCATCATCGAGTCGCAGATGAACTACATCCTCGACTGCATCCAAACCGTCCAGCGTCAGGGCCTGCGCAGCATCGAGGTGCGGGGGCAGGCCGAACAGGCCTACACACGGATGATTCACCGCGAGATGCAGCGAACCGTATGGCAATCCGGCGGCTGCCACAGTTGGTACCAGAGCAAGAGCGGCCACGTGATCGCCATGTTTCCCGGCTTCAGCTTCAGCTATCACCAATTGACCCGACGGCTGAAACCGGCCGACCATATTCTGTCCTGAGCGTTTTAGGGAGAACACGATGTTCGTCGTGCTGATCGTTGTCGCACTGCTGCTGTTATGGACCTGGCGCACCTGGCCGCGGCTCGGCCATTTTATCTACGACGCGAGCATCGCCCTCGAGGCGCGCCTGTATCGCCTGGATAAAGTCACCATGCCGATCGCCGAGATGGGCATGGTCACCTACCAGGCCGGCCCCGACAAACCCGACCGGACCATCCTGATGCTCCACGGTTTCAGCGCCGACAAGAGCATCTGGCTGCGCTTCGCCAAGCATTTTGTCGACGACTGCCGGGTGATCATTCCAGACATCGCCGGGCATGGCGAAACCGGGTTCAAGGGAGGCGGCGGTTATGACATCCAGGTCCAGGCCGAGCGGATGATCCAGTTGCTCGACGTCTGCGGGATCGGCAAGGTGCACCTGATCGGCAACTCCATGGGCGGCTACATCGCCGCCTGGCTGGCCGCCACCCACCCCGGGCGCGTGGCCTCGCTGACCCTGCTCGACCCCGCTGGCGTCCCCTCGCCCGAGCCCAGCGACATGGGGCGCATGCTCGAGGCCGGGCACAACCCGTTCCTGGTCGACTCGCCCGCCGACTTCCGGCAACTCTACGCCATGACCATGGCGTCCCCGCCCTGGGTGCCGCGCATCGTCCTGGCCGCGCTGGCCGAGCGTTACCATGAGCGGCGCGAAGAGCTGGCGGAAATCTTCACCGACTTCCACGCCAGCGAACCCATGACCGCACGCCTGTCGGCGATCCTCGCGCCGACCCTGCTGGTCTGGGGTCGTGAGGATCGCCTGCTGCACGTCAGCAGCGCGCAAGTCTGGGCCCACGGCATACCCGGGGCGCGCCTGGAAATCCTCGATGGCATCGGCCATATGCCGATGGTCGAACGCCCGCGAGACATGGCCGGTCTTTACCGGGAGTTTCTTGAACGGCCACGTCGATAGGACGCAGGACCAGTCGTTTGCAGAATGAAGTTCAGAAGAAACTTCGTTTGCCACCCCGCACGCTGCCGAACAGAATCGGCCTACTCCACAGTCACCGTGCCGGGATGCAAATTGATGAACACGCCGAACCTCGTCAGCCCTGACCTGATCCGCCAACGCTTCTCGCGGGCCATGTCAGACATGTACCGCGAAGAAGTGCCGCTGTACGGCGCACTGATGGAACTGGTGGCGCAGACCAACGCCCAGGTGCTGGAGCAGGATCCGGCGGTTGCCCGGCACCTGCACAGCACCGGCGAAATCCAACGCCTGGACCTCGAACGCCATGGCGCGATCCGCGTCGGCACCGCCGCAGAACTGGCGACCCTGTGCCGGCTGTTCGCGGTGATGGGCATGCAGCCGGTGGGGTATTACGACCTGACGCCGGCCGGCGTACCGGTGCACTCCACGGCCTTTCGCGCGGTGCATGAAAGTGCGCTGCAGGTCAGCCCGTTCCGCGTATTCACCTCGCTGCTGCGCCTGGAGTTGATCGAGAATCCCGAGCTGCGCCGCTTTGCCGAATCGGTGCTGGCCCGGCGTTCGATCTTCACGCCCAGGGCCCTCGAACTGATAACCCAGGCCGAACAGCAGGGCGGCCTCGACGAGCAGCAGGTCGAGCAGTTTGTCGAACAGGCCCTGGAAACCTTCCGCTGGCACCACCGCGCCACCGTCACCGCCGCGCAATACCAGCAGCTCAGCGCCCAGCACCGCCTGATTGCCGACGTGGTCGCGTTCAAGGGCCCGCATATCAACCACCTGACCCCGCGCACCCTGGACATCGATATCGTCCAGGCGCAGATGCCCGCCCACGGCATCACCCCCAAGGCAGTGATCGAAGGCCCACCGCGCCGGCAGTGCCCGATCCTGCTGCGCCAGACCAGCTTCAAGGCGCTGGACGAAGCCATCGCCTTCACCGACCAGCAGCAAGCCAGCGGCAGCCACAGCGCGCGCTTCGGCGAAATCGAGCAACGTGGCGCGGCCCTCACCCCGCAAGGTCGCGCACTCTACGACCGCTTGCTCAACGCCGCCCGCGATGAGCTCAAGGAGTTCCCCAACGAGGCCAATGCGGCGCGTTACAACCAACTGATGCAGCAGCACTTCGAGGCCTTCCCGGACACCTGGAGCGAACTGCGCGAGCAAGGCCTGGCGTATTTCCGGTACTTCGTCAGCGACGCCGGGCACGTTGCCAGCGCTGCTGCGCTGCAAGACCTGGAGCTGGACGCCCTGCTCGCCGGCGGTTACCTGCGCATCGAGCCGCTGGTGTACGAGGACTTCCTGCCGGTCAGTGCCGCCGGGATTTTCCAGTCGAACCTCGGCGATGCCGCGCAAAGCCATTACACCCAGCACTCCAATCAGGCCGCGTTCGAGCAGGCACTGGGGCGCACGACCATCGATGAACTGGAGTTGTATGCGCAGACGCAGCAGCGGTCGATCGACGAATGCCTGGCGCAGTTGAAGGGGGCCAGGAAGTAGTACAAACATTCAGAAAAGTTGTACTTTCGAATGTTGTTTGTCGAACTTTAGGAGGAAGTTCGCCCGGTGCAACGGCCTCGGCAATCCTTGCACTGGTAAAGAGCCGTTACACTGGGTGAACGTCGTGGATAGTAATGCAAGTTGGCAGATATGTCTGGTGACAAATTGCGAATAATTGTTCACCAGCTATTTCAACAAAGACCATAAACGAAAAAAAACGAAACCCGCAGGCAGCGGGTTTCGTTTTGTATGAAAAGCCTGCGCTTTAACGCTGAGTGGTGACCTTCAGCACGTCGGTGTAAACCACATTCACGCTTTGACCCACCTTGAGGTCCTTCAACTTGGCCTGAAGCTCGGGTTTCTCCACGGTCACAGTCTTGCTCACGCCCTCCGGATTCTGCAGCGTCACTTCGTTTTTCTTCACGTCGATGGCGGTGATTTTCAGCTGCACCTTGACCTGACGATAAGCGGTGCCACCCGGATTCGGGTTGTCTTCGGTGGCGCGAATTTCCCCGACCCGCTCCACCGCGCCGGGCAAGCCCTTGTCGATATCGGTGTCGAGCAGCGCGACGACCGAACGCACCACGTCCAGCTGCACGGTGTCGCCGGCCTTCAGGTTACCCAGGTCCTTGGCCTGCTCGCTGAGTTGGATCGACACCGGCTTGCCGCCGTTGCCTTCCAGTACCACGACATGATTGGCCGCATCGACGGAAACGACTTTGGTCACGATCTGATTGGCGACCACCACTTCCGAGAAGGGAATCTCGGCAGCGTAGGCCGTCAGGCTGCCGGTGGACAGCAGCGTCGCGAGGGTGATGGCTTTGGTCAGTGTATGAAGCTTCATGGTGATACGTTCCCTGTGCTAAGAAATGGGGACAGTGACTGTCAGCTCAAGCCTAAAGTCTGGTGTGCTGAGTGAGCATAGACATAGATCAGTAGATTTCCTGAAATAGCCGGCGCCTATGCGCAATCGATGCATTCAGTAGCCCGTCATCTCCAGATAGCCGCTGCCGCCGTGGCTCCCGTCCAATTGCACCGGCCCTTCCCAGTAAGGAATTCGCAAGTCCATCCAGGCATTCGGGTTCAGCGCCGTGGCGCGGATGTCCAGGCCGCGTGCCGGAATCTTCAACTGCCAGCGCGTCGGCAGGGTGCGGCCCGCAACCGTGGTGTTGGCCAGTGGCGTCAGGCTGACGTCGCCGCCGCTGAGCGGACTGGCCTGCCCCTGGGGATCGATCCAGGTGCCACTGAGGTACGCCCGGCCGTCCGTTTGCCGAACCCGGAACAGCATCACCTGAGCGCCACTGTCCAGGTGCAGGGAAAACCAGTCCCAACCGCTTTGCCCAGCACTCAGCGGCTGGCTGCTCCACTCGCGGTCGAGCCAGGCAGGACCGCTGACCTGATAGGCGACACCGTCGATTTCCAGGCGACCGCTGGCGCTGAAAAATGGCTGGCTGTAGTAGTACGAAGCCTGCCCTTGCTCGGATTTGCGGCTGTAGCCTTGGTCCCCTTGCAGCACCAAGGGGCGACTGGACGACAACTGCAATTGATAGTTGAAACCCTTGCCGCTGGCCTCGACGCGCATCCCGGCCAAGGGATCGGCGGTGCTGGACTGGCTGCTCAGACGCCAGTCATCGATCCATGCGGCGAAGGGCTCAGTGCTCACGCCAGCCTGGCCGACGCCACCCCGGGCATAGCGTTCGGCGGCATGTTGGGTGGTGGCCGAGGTCACCGCGGCGTGCCCCAGCCACACCACCTGGCTGGCCCAGCCAGGTTGCTCCGGACCGGCCTTCAGGGCATTGCGGAACAAGGTCCACTGCACGCCGAATTCGCGGCCCTGGGCATCCTTGAGGTTCGCGGTGAGATACCACCATTCGATGCGATAACCGTCATGGGCGCCGTGGTCGGCGGGAAAGCTGAAGACCCGGCCCGGGGTCACCTGACTGAACGCCGCCGCCTCGCTGCCCAACCCGGCAAAACCCTGCCCGGGGTCGGGTGCCTGATCGCAGCCGGTCAACAGCAGCAGCCCTGCCAGCAATGACCTAATCCTCATGGGCAAAGGTCCTGAGCAAGTCCGCTGGCTGGGTGCGGTACAACTTGAACAGCGGCCAGGCTGAAGCCAATAGCGTCGCCAGCATGGCCAGGCCCAGCAGTTGCGCCAACTGCCACGGGAACACCCGCATCGGCAGGCGCCAGCCGAACGCCTGCACGTTGATCACCGTGTTCAGGCACCAGGCCAGGGCTAATCCCAATGGCACTGCGAGGACCAGGGTCAGCAGCGCCAGCAGCCAGGTCTGGCCGAGGTTGAGCAGCATCAGTTGGCGGCGCGTGACGCCCATCGCCCATAACGGCGCCAGTTGCCCGAGGCGGCTCTGGCTCTGGGTCAGCAGGCTGATGAACAACGCCACCCCGGCCACGCCCAGGGTCAGGCTGTTGAGGGCGGCCGTGGCAGCGAAGGTGCGTTCGAACACCTGGTTCGACCAGCCCTTGAGCCGCGTCTGATCGACAATGCGGCTGTCATCGATGGCGATGTCCTTCTGCAACGCCTTGAGCAGTGCCGGTATCGCGGCCGGCGCCAGGTACAGGTTGAAGCGATTGGGGGTGAGCGTCGGCCAGTGCTGCAGCAGGTGCGCGGCATTCACCAGCAGGTGGCCTTTGGGATTGCCATAGTCGGCGTAGATGCCGATCAACTGCGGTGACCATTGGCCTTGCGGGGTCGCCATGTCGAGCCGATCGCCCAGGCGCAGCTTCAGGCGACGCGCCAGTTGTTCACTGAGCATCAGCGTGTCCTGGGTCGCCAGCTGGTCCCAGGGTGCATCGCCCAGCGCCTCGAGCAGCGGCCAAAGCTGGCGATACGTCGGGTGGTCGATCACTCCGTACAGGTCCGCCGGCCAGCCCTTGATCGACAGCGCGACCTGCCAGTTGGGCAGCACCGCAGCGACATCTTGCCCAGCCAGCCACTCTTGCAACTGCCTCGCCTGCGCCGGGTTCTGCGGGCTGATGTACAGCTCGGCGCTCAGGCGCTGCTCCAGCCAGTCGCTGAAGGTCTGGCGAAAGCCTGCAGTCATGCTTCCGGCTCCGATATTGGCCGCCATTGCCAGCAATAGCGCCATCAAGGCCAGGCTCAACGCTGGCAACTGTTGCCGACAATCGGCGACAAACCATTGGCCGAGCACCGAGCGGCGATAGCGCACGGCTCGATTGAGCAGCGCATCGAGCAGCACCGGCAAGCCCAGCGCCGCCGCCAGCAACAGCGCCGCCAGCAATACAAAACCACTGCCCAGGCTATCGCCGAAGCCCCACGCCATCAGGCCGGTCAGCGCCGCGAACGCCGCTACCCGCGCCTGACGACGCAACCAGCGGCCATGGGCCTGATGCCAGGCCTGCGGATTGGCCAGCGCCAGCAGCGGCAAACGTGCGGCACGCAGCAGACTGTGAGCCCCGGCCAGCAACGCGCCAAACAGGCTGACGCCAAGACCACCGAGCCACCACCAGGGACTGAGGCTCAACTGCCCCGCCACTTCGGCACCGTACAAGCCGCGCAGGCTGGCGGCGACATCCGGCAACAGCACACTGGCCAGCAGGTAGCCGCTGACCACGCCGAACAGCCCGCCCAGCAAGGCAAGAGCACCCAATTCCAGACTCAGGCACAGCACCAGCATCGGCACACTGACGCCGCAGGCCCGCAGGGTGCGGAACAGGCCACGGCGCTGCTCCAGCGCCAGGCCGATGGCGGCATGGACGATGAACAGACCGACGACAAAGGAGAGCAAGCCCAGGGCGTCGAGATTGAGGTGAAAGCTGTCGGTTAGACGTGCCAGGTTGTTGTCATCGGCGCTGTGATTGATCTGCAGGTGTGTGCGCAAGGCGTCGGGCAACGGCCGGTCGCTGGCGAAGTCCTTGGGCAGCAACAGCCGCGACACCTGCCCCGGCAGCTCCAGCAGCTGCTGGGCGATACCGATGTCCACCAGCAGCACACCCGGCGCCATGTCCACCTGTCCGTGCAAGGGCGGCAGTTGCTGGCCGTTGTTGCTTCGCGGTTGATCGCCCTCGCGCAAGCCCAACGCCTGCAGAGTTTGCGCAGCGATCCAGGTGCGCCCCGGCGGGCTGATGAAGTCGACCATCTGCGCCAACTCCACGCGCTGGCCGGCCAACGCCGAGCCCAGCGGCAACGACAGCGGCTCGATGCCCAGCAATTGCAGACGCTGTTGCTCATGCCCCTTGAGCTGCAAGCGACCCTGCACCACCGGCGACACCGGCCAGCCGGCCTGGCGCAGCGCCACAAACCAGTCCTGGGAAAAATTCGCCCCATCCGGCGCACGCAAACTGGCCTGGGGTTCGCCGCCGATCAACTGACTGGCGCGCGCATAACTGTCGCGGGCCTGGGTGTTCAGGGCTTGCACCCCGGTCAACAAACCGGTGGCCAGCCACAGGCCGGTGAGCACGCTGAAAAACTGCACCGGGTGCTGGCGCCAATGGCTGAGCAATGCGTGCAGGGTTTCGCGCAGAACGTTCATGACGCCGGGCCAACGTCGACCAGGCGCCCGCCATGCAGCACTACGCGATGGGCCAGGCGCGCCGCCACGCGCGAACTGTGGGTGACCATCAGCAAACGGGTGGAGGTGCCGGCGAGCAGCTCCAGCATCAACTCGAGCACTTCATCGCTGCTGTGCTCATCGAGACTGCCGGTGGGCTCATCGGCCAGCAACAAAGACGGACGCGACGCCAGGGCGCGGCCCAACGCCACCCGCTGCTGCTGGCCGCCGGACAACTGCTCCGGATAACGCTGAAGCAGATCCCCCAACCCCAGGCGCTCCACCAACTGCTCGAGCCAGCCCTGATCAAACCGCCCGGCCAACCGCGCCTGAAACGCCAGATTGTCCTCGACCCGCAAGCTGCCGATCAGGTTGAACTGCTGGAACACCAGGCCAATCTGCAGCCGCCGCCAGTTCGCCAACTGACGCTCGCTCATCGACTCCAGCGCCTGCCCATCCAGAACAATACTGCCGCGATCCACCCGATCCAGCCCGGCCACCAGGTGCAGCAAGGTGCTCTTGCCACTCCCCGACTCCCCCATCAACGCCAGACTGCTCCCCGCCTCCAGCCGCAGATCGACACCCTGCAGGACGGGCAGCGGGCCCTGGGCGGTGGGGTAGGTCTTGAAGACGTCTCGGACCTCAAGCATGGGCGTGGCTCGCGGGGTAGGCGGAGAAATGAGCATAGGAGTTGCGAGCGGCAAGCCGCAACCCTGTGTAGGAGCTGGCTTGCCAGCGAACCAGCCACCGCGGTGTGTCAGACGCACCGCCTTCGCCGGCAAGCCGGCTCCTACATCGGCCACAACATCCAACGCATCCGCAAACCCTGTGTAGGAGCTGGCTTGCCAGCGAACCAGCCACCGCGGTGTGTCCGACGCACCGCCTTCACCGGCAAGCCGGCTCCTACAGGGGTTGTGATCGAGACCCCGGTCTCAACGCAACCGCAACGCCTCCACCAACCCCGCCGCAATCGCCATCCCCACCAGATCCGGCAAGGTCTGTGCCTGCATCCGCTTCATCACCCGCGCCCGGTACAGGTCGACCGTCTTCGCGCTGACCCCCAACTGCTCGGCAATTTCCCGAGTGGTGTAACCCTGCACCAGCGGCAGCAGCACATCGCGCTCACGCGGGGTCAGGGACGCGAGGCGGTCCTGCAACTGCTGCTGGCCCTGGCTGCGGGTCTGGGTCAGGGAACACTTGCTCAGCGCCTGCTGCACACTGTCCAGCAGCAACTGCTCGTTGTAGGGCTTCTCGATAAAGTCATGGGCACCGGCCTTGAAGGCGCGGACCACGATCGGCACATCGGCGTGGGCGCTGACAAAAATGATCGGCAGGTTCAGCTCGCGCAGGCGCATTTCTTCCTGCACGTTCAAGCCACCCATGCCGGGCATGCGCACGTCCAGCAACACACAGGCATCGCGACCGGCCTCGCAGGCGTTGAGAAACTCGCTGCCGCTGGTGAACGGCAAGGCCGTCAGCCCCACCGACTCGAGCAGCCAGACTGTCGATTCGAGCATCCCCTGGTCGTCATCGACCACGTACACCACCTGCTCCGTCATTGCCTTATTCCTGTACTTTTCGGGTTGCGCCGGCCAAGGGCAAACGGCAGCTCATCAACAGCCCGACCGCTTGGCGCCGGGCCTGCAGCTCGCCGCCGAAGCCTTCGATCAGGCTGCGACTCATGGACAGGCCGAGTCCGAGGCCATCGGCCTTGCTGGTGTAGAACGGGGTAAACAGTTGCGCCAGTTGCTCCTCGCTGACGCCCGGCCCCTGGTCCTGCACCAGGATCTCGACACTGGCGTTACCCACCTGCCCGGCCGTCATGACGATCAGCGAAGGCTCGGCGGGATGCTGTTCGCGGTTGGCGTCGATGGCGTTGCGCAGCAGGTTCAACAGCACCTGCTCCAGCAACACTCGGTCGGCATACACCGGCGGCAGATTATCCGGGAGCCGATCCTCGATTGTCACTTGGCAATTGCTCGCCTGCCAGGCACACAGGCGCACGGCCTCGCGCGCCACTTCGCTGAAGTTCAGCGCCTGCATCCGTCGCTGGCCCTTGCGCAGGAACCCGCGCAGGCGACTGATTACCTGCGCGGCATGGGTGGCCTGGTGGCTGATGCGTTGCAGGCCCTGGGTGATTTTCTCTGCGGCCTGGGGATTGCTGCCCAGGGTCTGCAGATAACGCTGGCTGGCATTCGCATAATTGACCACCGCCGCCAGCGGCTGGTTGATTTCATGGGCGATGCCCGAAGCCAGTTCGCCCAGGGTCACCAGGCGCGCGGTGTGTGCCAGTTCATCCTGATGCCGACGCTGCTGCGCTTCACGCAGCTCGCGCTCGGTCATGTCCCGCGCCACCAGCGAGTAATAGCGCTCGCCGGCGGCCGCCCGGTGCGCCAGCAGCACCAGCGACACCGGCACCGAACGACCACCGCCCGACGGTTGCAGGCGCGCGTCGGTGCTCCACACGCCATCGCGCTCGGCGCTGGGCCAGCCATCGCGTTGCAGGCGCGCCAGGTCGTCACTGGCGAACAGTTCAGCCAGCGCGGGCATCGGCAACTCGGCGCCAATCCCGAGGATGCGCCGCGCGGCGGGGTTGAGGTAAGTGACCTGTCCCTGCGGGTCGATGAACAGCACCGGGTCGGTATTGGCCTCGACCACTTCAGCCAGACGCCGCTTGTTTTCCTCGGCCTGCACTCGCGCGGTGATGTCGCGCGAGACGGCGACCACTTCCACCACCGCCCCGGTATAGGTTTCGCGGATCGCCCGGCAGGCGGTTTCGAACCACAGGTAATGCCCGTCGCGATGACGGATGCGGTAGGTCATGGTGTGGTAACCGTCCTGCGCCAGTGCTTCCTGCGCACGCTGCATCAGTCCGGCCAGGCCCTGGACATGGAACAGGCCCTGGGCCGGTTGTCGGCGCAGCTCTTCGGGCCAATAGCCGAGCAGGGTCCAGGACGCCGGCGAGGCATCGAGAAACTGCCCGTCCGGAGTGTGCCGGGAGATCAGGTCGGTGGTGTTCTCGATGATCAGCCGGTACAGCCGCCGTGCCGTGGCCGCTTCGCGCCGGGCGATGATCTGCGCGCTGGCGTCGTGGCAGCGGGCGAGCACCCGGTTGGCCTGCGGATCAGGGATGAAGGTCCAGGTCAGGATCTGCGCCTGGCACTGCACTTCGACCTCTTCGATGGCCCGCTGCTGGTCAAGACAGGCGCGCACCAGCATCAGGTAATTCACCGGCAGCAGCTCCTCGACCTGCGCCGGCACGCGCTCGCCGAGCAACGCCAGCATCGCCGGGTTGAACGCCAACGGCTGGCCTTGCGGGTCGAGCAACAGGCTGGGCTGCGGGTCGTGGGGCAACAGCGGCGATTCGGGCGACTGGCTCATGGGCGGTCCAGGGATTCAAAGGCGCCCAGTTTATACCGGGACGGACCTGATTTGAGTTTCGAGAGAAAACGATATAGTAGTTATACTATACGTCTTAGGTTGTACTTCCATATCTCCAGCCGAATGTATATAAAGCACTCCGGACATTTAAAGATGGCTTCGGCGCATACGCCGGGTCACCGATCAGAGCTAACAATCAGCCACCGGGTACCGTACATGTCGATCTATGAACAAGGGCTCAGCCCTGCGCCTGTCAATCACATCGCCTTGTCTCCGCTCAGCTTCATCGAGCGCACTGCCAGCGTTTATCCCCACTACCCCGCCGTGATCCACGGCTCGATCCGCCGCACCTGGGCGCAGACCTACGCCCGCTGCCGGCGCCTGGCTTCGGCCCTGGCCGGGCGCGGCATCGGCAAGGACGACACGGTGGCGGTGATGCTGCCGAACATTCCCGAGATGCTCGAAGTGCATTTCGGCGTGCCGATGATCGGCGCCGTACTCAACCCGCTCAACGTGCGCCTGGATGCCGAAGCCATCGCCTTCATGCTGCAGCATGGCGAAGCCAGGGTGCTGATCACCGACCGCGAGTTCCACGCCGTGATCCACGCCGCGCTGGGCATGCTCGATCACCCGCCGCTGGTGATCGATGTCAACGACCCGGAATACGGCGAGGGCCAGGCGGTCAGCGAGATGGACTACGAGGCGCTGCTGGCCGAAGGCGATCCGGACTTCGCCTGGCAGTGGCCGGCGGACGAGTGGCAGGCGATTTCGCTGAACTACACCTCGGGCACCACCGGCAATCCCAAGGGCGTGGTCTACCACCATCGCGGCGCCTACCTGAACGCGCTGGGCAACCAGATGACCTGGGCCATGGGCAACCACCCGGTGTACCTCTGGACCCTGCCGATGTTCCACTGCAACGGCTGGTGCTACCCCTGGACCATCACCGCGCTGGCCGGGGTCCACGTGTTCCTGCGCCGGGTGGATCCGCAGAAGATCCTGACCCTGATTCGCGAACACCAGATCACCCACCTGTGCGGCGCGCCGATCGTGCTCAATGCGCTGGTGAACATGCCGGAATCGGCCAAGGCGGCGATCGATCATCCAGTCAATGCCATGGTTGCCGGCGCCGCGCCACCGGCCAAGGTGATCGGTGCCGTCGAACAGATGGGCATCAAGGTCACCCACGTCTACGGCCTGACCGAAACCTACGGCCCGGTGACCATTTGTGCCTGGCATGCCGAGTGGGACGCCCTGCCCCTCGACGAACGCGCCCAGGTCAAGTCGCGCCAGGGTGTGCGCTACGCCACGCTGGAAGGCGTGATGGTCGCCGACTCCAGCACCCTCGAACCAACCCCGCGCGACGGCCAGACCATCGGCGAGATTTTCATGCGCGGCAACACGGTGATGAAGGGCTACTTGAAGAACCCCAGCGCCACCGCCGAAGCCTTTGAAGGCGGCTGGTTCCACACCGGCGACCTGGCGGTCTGTCATCCGGACGGTTACGTCGAGATCAAGGACCGTCTCAAGGACATCATCATTTCTGGCGGCGAGAACATTTCCACCATCGAACTCGAGGGCGTGCTGTACCGCCACCCGGGCGTAATGGAGGCGGCGGTGGTCGCCCGTCCCGACGAAAAATGGGGCGAGACCCCATGCGCCTTCGTCACCCTCAAGGCCGATCACCAGGACGTGCGCGAGGCCGACATCATCAGCTTCTGCCGCGAACACCTGGCGGGTTTCAAGGTGCCGCGCACGGTGGTCTTCACCCTGCTGCCGAAGACCTCCACCGGCAAGATCCAGAAGTACGTCCTGCGCGAACGGGCCGAAGCGCTTTAGGCCAAAAAACAATAATTCGCCAGCCGGCGACGGCCCCGCTGCCCGTCGCCGCACCTGAACAACCGCCCTTGTGAGGTTCACCCGATGCCCGAATTCAACGCCCCGCTGCGCGACATGCGCTTTGTCCTGCATGAAGTGTTCGACGCCCCTGCCCTCTGGGCGCGCCTGCCGGCCTTGGCGGAAACGGTCGACGCCGACACCGCTGATGCGATTCTCGAGGAAGCGGCGAAAGTCACGTCGCAATTGATTGCCCCGCTCAATCGCAGCGGCGACGAAGAAGGCGCGCAGTGGCGCGACGGCCAGGTCAGCACCCCGAGCGGTTTCCAGCAGGCCTACGCCACCTACATCGAAGGCGGCTGGGTCGGCCTGGCGGGCAATGCCGAATACGGCGGCATGGGCATGCCGAAGATGCTCGCGGTGCAGGTCGAGGAAATGCTCTACGGTGCCAACTCCAGCTTTGCCCTGTACTCGGCGCTGAGTTCCGGCGCTTGCCTGGCCCTGGATGCCCACGCCAGCGAAGCGCTGAAAAATCTCTACCTGCCACCGATGTACGAGGGTCGCTGGGCGGGGTCCATGTGCCTGACCGAAGCCCACGCCGGCACCGACCTGGGGCTGATCCGCAGCCGCGCCGAACCCCAGGCCGATGGCAGCTGCCGGATCAGCGGCAGCAAGATTTTCATCACCGGCGGCGAGCAGGACCTGACCGAGAACATCATCCACCTGGTGCTGGCCAAATTGCCGGACGCACCTGCGGGTCCAAAGGGCATCTCGCTGTTCGTGGTGCCCAAGGTGCTGGTCAACCCGGACGGTTCCCTCGGCGCGGCGAACGCCGTGAGCTGCGGCTCGCTGGAACACAAGATGGGCATCAAGGCTTCGGCCACCTGCGTGATGAACTTCGACGGCGCCAGCGGCTGGCTGGTGGGCGAAGCCAACAAGGGCCTGGCGGCGATGTTCACCATGATGAATTACGAGCGCCTGTCGATCGGCATCCAGGGTATTGGCTGTGCTGCGGCGTCTTATCAAAGCGCCGTGAGCTACGCCCGCGAACGGGTGCAGAGCCGCGCGCCGACCGGTGCCGTGGCTCCGGAGAAAGCGGCCGATCCGATCATCGTGCATCCTGATGTGCGGCGCATGCTGTTGACCATGAAGGCCATGACCGAAGGCGGCCGGGCATTTGCCTGCTACGTCGGGCAGCAACTGGACCTGGCGAAATACGCCGACGAGCCGGCCGAGCGCGACAACGCCCAGGCGCTGGTGGCCTTGCTGACGCCAGTGGCCAAGGCGTTCTTCACCGACAGCGGGCTGGAAAGCTGCATCCACGGCCAGCAGGTGTTCGGCGGCCATGGCTATATCCGCGAGTGGGGTCAGGAACAGTTGGTGCGCGACGTGCGCATCGCGCAGATCTACGAAGGCACCAATGGCATCCAGGCGCTGGACCTGCTGGGACGCAAGGTGCTCGCCGACAACGGCCAGGCGCTGCGCCAGTTCACCGCCGAGATCCGCCGCTTCGCCGATCAGCCGGGGGCGCCGTTTGCCGCGGAACTGTTTGAAGCAGTGCAACGCCTTGAGGATGTCAGCGACTGGCTACAGGCTCGGGCCGCGAATAATCGCAATGAAATCGGCGCGGCGTCAGTGGAGTACCTGCACCTGTTCGGCTACCTGGCCTATGCCTGGCTGTGGGCGCGCATGGCCCAGGTGGCGGAGCAAAAGTTGCCCGAGGATCCGGCGTTCTATGGCGGCAAACTGGCCACTGCGAACTTCTACATGCAGCGCCTGCTGCCGCGCATGGCCAGCCTGGAACAGTCGATCCGGGCCGGCAGTGAGTCGTTGTTCGGGTTGAGTGCGGAGCAGTTTTGATGCGCCGTGTTGAATCAGATAGCGCGCGTTATCGTTGACGACCATCGCTAGCAAGCTAGCTCCCACAGGGTTTGTGGTTGATAACAAGATCCATGGTCACCGCAATATGAACTGTGGGAGCGGGCTTGCCCGCGATGACAACCGAACATTCAGCGCTGAATGTCCGGGCCACATCGCTGGCAAGCCAGCTCCCACAATGGATTCCACAGAGTGAGTAGCGCCCTCCCTCACTCCTCTTCCTTCTGCATAGTGTTGTGCTGCGCCAGGTAGCGATCCAGGGTCGCATTTTCCTGGGCGGGGTCGCCGGCTACTTGCCACAGGCGGCGTTCGATGCCCTGGGCCAGCAGGTGGCCGACTGCCGATTCGATGGCTGCCAGCACGCAGAGTTGCGCCGGTTCGTTGGTGGTGTAGCCGACTTCGGCTTCCAGCAGCTTCTTGAATTCGATGAACTTGAACACCCCGGCACTGCGGCCGACCGAGTAGATGGTCTTGCTGGTCATCACGTTGGCCAGCACCTGGCCGCTGCGTACGTCCACGGCCCGCAGGTTGACCGAAACCTGGTCGACCCGATATTCGCGGGAGATGTCGATGCCCAGGTAGCGCGCCCCTTCCCCACCACTCTTGACGTTGGTGTCATAGGCGATGATGCCGCCTTCAAGCATCAGGTTCGCCGCTTGCAACGGCGGCAATTCCGACTGGATATTCACCGGCGTGTTGGGCTTTTTCTGCGAGGCGCGGATGATCTTGCGTTCGGTCAGCAGGTTCTGCAGGCCCTCGCGTTCCAGCACCACGAACCAGCCACTGGCTTGCAGCGCATCCATCAGCATGCTCGCCGCGCCCTGGGTCACGCTGGTGGAAAACGAACTGGCCGGGGTTGGCTTGTATTGCCCGGTCTGGTCACGGAAGCCATACACCACCGCCATCAAGCGACCCTTGGGGCGCGGCATGTTCAGCAGGTCGTAGTAGGTCGAGGCACGCGGCGTCAGTGTCGGCGTCTCGCCTTCCACCTCGGCGCCCACCGGTTCGCGCAACGCGCAGCCCTGCAAGGTGAACAACAAGGTCATCATCAGGATTATTGTTTTCATGTCCGTCCCTCCCCATCGTCCCAGTCCCCTCAAGGGGCCAGGCCATTCACTTGGATTTCCGAAATTTCGCCGGTCGCTCGGTCAGTCACCTGAATGCTCAGGGCCCCCGAGTCGTCGATGACATTGACGATGAACGAGTCGGTGGACAGGCTCCCGGTGTTGCCCGTGGAGATGTTGTCCAGCAACTGTGACAGCAGGCGCGACTGCAACTGGCTGGTGAAACGATCCAGGGCCGAGGTGCCGGTGGCGGTCGCCCGCGACTTGATGTCCGGGTCGTCGTAGTCGTTCTGCGCCTGGGCGTTGTTCAGCAGCCAGGTGCCGTTCAGCGGGTTGCCGCCGAACGAAGGGTTGATCGGGGTGTAGACCAGTTCCGTGGCCTGGACCAGGCCGCAGCTGCCCAGGCCCAGCAACAACAGGCCGGCACGCCGTGAGAGGCTTGTGCTGTTCATAGTTCGTCCTTCTCCAGGTCGGTGGTGTCTTGTAGCAGCGTTTCGAGCTTGTACTGGGCGATCTGCGCCTTGACTGAGTCGGCGGCCTCGACGGCGGTGTCTTTCAGTTCGGTGGTGTTGGGCGCCAGGAAGCGGCGGTAGACATTGCGCCTTTCGTACTCCACCCACACCAGGCTGCCCCAGCGTGCGTCCGGGCGTTCGCGCACCACCAGGTTGAAGTCCATGGGGCTGATGGCGCGCATGCGGTCGGCGAAGTAGAAGTAAAAGTCGTGGCCGACATGGGAGATGGTGTTGTCGATGATGAAGCCGGCCATCTCCTCTTCGTTGTTGCCCCGCGCGGCACTGGTGGCGAGTGTCAGCAGCAGCGCCAGGGATGTCAGGAACAGGCCATTCATGGGTACGCCTCCTTAGCGATCTGCCGTGGCGGACGGGGTTTTCACCTGTCCGGCAGGGCCGTCGAGAAATGCCTTTTCGGCGACGAATTGCCAGTCCGAATACTGCGTCATGCCGTTGAAATCGACCCACTGGGTGGGGAAGTCCGCCTGCTTGAGCGGCAACTCGTGGGACTGGCTGTAAACCCCGGTGATGCGCCCGTCGATGCCGCGGGTGAAGCCCCATTCCTCGGTATTGCCAATCGGGTCCGGGTACAGGCGGCGAATGTGCGACCGAGGTGTCGGGAAACGCTGATCCACCAGCAGGTCTGCCAGCTCCTGCGGGTACAGCGCCACACCCGGCGAGCTGCGGTAGTAGCTGCGCAGCGCCTGGGCGTACTGGGTACCGACCCACAGTAACTGGCGCTCGCGATCACGCCGGGCGCTGGTCGACCACAGCTCGCCGGCACTGGCCAGGGCCATGCCCATGACCACGATCAGGAACAGCACGCCCAGGTAGGTGAAGCCGCCTTCGGCGTGTGGGCTACCACTCGGAATACAGGCTGCCATCACGCGCCCTCCCGGTAGCACCGCTCTTCACATCAGCCACCCCGCCGGCCACGCCGTCCGGTGGCGCGACCAGCACCCACAAGTCGCTGCGCTCGCTGATCGGGTCCATGGGCGAGTTGCGCAGGTAGCGCTGCTCGACCAGTTGATCGAGGGAATCGGGGTAGTGGCCGGTGTCGCCGTAGTAGTGATCGAGGGCTTCACGCATGGCCGACAGGCTCTGGCGCAGCGTGGTTTCCTTGGAGGTTTCCAGGCTGTTGAAGTAGCGCGGCAGGGCAATCGTCATCAGGGTCGCGATGATCGCCATCACCACCATCAGTTCCAGCAGGGTAAAACCCTTTTCCCGGCGCATAAGCTCACCACTCGCTGTAGGCGATACCGTTGAGGCCCTTGCCGCGGGCGTGGGAGTAGACGTCGTAGACGTCCTCGCCTTCGCGCGGGCTTTGAGCCGTGCTGTCATAGGAGCGCAGGCCCCAGCCACCCTGGTCGTCACGCTTGGCCGCGGCGAACGGGTCACGGGGGATGCGCCTCAGGAAGTAGAACTTGGCGCCCTTGGCACTGCGCACATCGCGCACCCCGTCCACCAACACTTGGAGGCTTGGCGGGTAGCCGCTGCTGTTCAGCGACTTCTCGATATAGCCGGCGTCGAACGCACGCTTGTAGGCATCGAGGGCATCGCGGATCTGATACAGCGCGGTGCGCAAATCCTGCTCCTTGCCCCGGCGCACGATGGTCTCGGTGAGCGGCGCGGCCATGCCGGCGAGCAAGCCGATCAGGGCCAGGGTCACCACCACTTCAATCAGGGTGAAACCGCGCACCGAGCGTTTCATGGCTCAAGGCCTCTCGATTGGGTGATTGGAGGCCACAGGCTCGGACGGCAGCTCGATCGAGACGTTGGCGTCACGGCGTGGCGCCGGTACGTGCATGCTGGTCTCGGTGCCGGTCTGGAACTCCATGTCCGACGGGCTCTGGTACGGCAGGTTGCGCACGATCCGCGGGGTGATCGACAGCACCAGTTCGGATTTGCCGACGGTGTCCTTGTTGCTGCCGAACAACCGGCCCAAGCCAGGGATATCCCCCAGGCCGGGGATCTTGTTGCCGGTGGCCAGGTGGTCGTTGCGCACCAGGCCGGCGAGGATCTGGGTTTCGCCGTCGTGCAGGCGCAGGGTGGTCTGGGCGTTGCGGGTGTCGACCTGGACCGGAATGGTGCCCTGGCGAGTCGGCTCCAGCGGCGTGGCGTTACTCACTTCGAGGGCAATCTTGATCGCCACTTCGTTGTTCAGGTGAACGATGGGCTGCACTTCGAGCTTCAGACCGACGTCGAGGTAGGTCACGCTTTCGGTGATCACCGGGCCCTGGGTCGACGGCACCGAGGTGGCGCTGATGATCGGTACGCGCTGGCCGATGTGGATCCGTGCCTGCTCGCGGTTGGTGACGCGGATCACCGGGCTGGCCAGGGTGTTGATGTCATTGTCCTGGGCGTTGATCTTGGCTTGCGGCGACGGGTTGATGCTGATGCGGCTGGAATCGAGGCCCTTGAGCTGGTCGAGAATGGTCACCGGGTTGCCGTCTTCGGTGAGCACGCCGAAGGTGTTCGGCCATTGTATGCCCAGGTCGAGGATGCGTTGGCGGGCGACCTCCATCACTTCTACCTCGAGCACCACTTCCGGGTTCGACTGATCCTGGGATTGCAGGAGCTTCTCGGCCATGCGCACCGCGTCTTCGGTGTCGCGCATGGTCAGGGTGTTGAGGCGCTCATCGACAAACACGTCGCGGGTCTTGAGCATGGTCTTGATCATGTTCAACGCGGTGTTGGAATCGATGCTGGTCAGGTAGAAAGTGCGCATCACCAGTTCCTGGTAATCCTTGAGCTTCTGCGGCGAGTCCGGGTAGATCAGGATGGTGTTGTCGTTCACCACTTTCTGGTGCAGCTGGTTCTGCTGCAGCAGCAGCTCGACGGCGTCTTCGATGCGTACTTCGCGGACGAAGATGGTCGCCTTCATGTCCGGACGCAGGTCCTTGTCGAAGATGAAGTTGAGCCCGGCGACCTGGGACAGCACTTCGAAAATGGTCTTGAGGTTGGCGTCGCGAAATTCCAGGGTCACCGGCCGGTCGAGGCGGGTGCGCAGTTGCGGGTTGCTCACCACGTTGCGGCTTTTCACCAGTTGGATGTTGCTGTTCAACTCCAGCGCGCCTTCGTTCTTCGGATCGAGGTCGAGGATCTGCTTGACCTGGCGGTCGGCGCCGTAGATGTCGCCACGGCGCAGGTCGCCACGGGCCAGTTCGAGCTTGGCGTCGAGGCTGCGCATGTACTCCAGCTGGCGCAGCGCTTCCTGGGCGCGGCGGTTGTTCGGCTCGATGGTCAGCACCCGGGCGTAGTTGATTCGCGCCGAGGCGAAATCCCGTTGCGAACGGTCCGAGTCACCCTGCACCAGCAGCGCTTCCACCGCATGGGCGCGGCCACTGGTCAGGGCCAGGCTCAATTCGGTGTCGCGAGGGTTTTCCCGCAAGCCTTCCTCGATCCGCGCCAATCCTGCTTCGTACTGACCCTGCTCGATCAGTTCCTGGCCTTCCTTATTGGCGAGTTGCGCCGAGCTGCACGCGGCGAGGCCGACGCACAGGCAAATCAGGGACATCAGCATACGGGGCTGGTTCATGGCGCGCTCCCCACAGACAGGGTCTGGGATAAATGCATAGGCAGGTAGACCAGGTTCAATTCCTTGTCGGAAATGCCCACGATCCGCCAGTTGTCGTCGATCACATCCCCTTTACGGACGACGTAGATTTTCTCGCCGCTCTGCAGGAACACCTGCAGGTCACGCTGATCAGACAGCCGGCCGACAAACTGGAACGGCAGCGGCGGCGCCGTCGGGGCCTGGACCACCGGGGCCTGGACAATCGGGGTTTCGGTGACGGTGGCGAGCTTGACGGCCGGTTTCCAGCTGCGTGAGCTGAACAGATCGCCCGCCGGTGCCAGGTCCTTGATCGCCACCACCTTCGCCCCTTCACTGACGGAGGGGGTGGCGCCGGACCTGGCTTTGCCGGACGTCAGCGCCACGCTACCAACCGCGTCGCTGCTGTCATCCTGGTCACTGAACAGTTGCGGCAGCCAGGCCAGCGTCACCGCGACCCCGAAGAACGCCAGCCAACCGATGACTTTCTTGTTGTTCATCATGACCTCGACAGGTAAAGGGTCATGCGGATCCGACCGGTAATGTCGGTGTCGGCGATGCGTTTGCGTTGCAGTTCAAGGTCTTCGAGCACCACCGCCGGCAACTGCGCCAGCAAGGCGTGCATGAAGCGCCGCAGTTGCGGGTAGCTGCCGCGTACCGGCAAGAGAATCTGGTAGCGCGCCAGGTGGGTCTTGGGATCGATGCCCAGGGCGTATTCACCGCGCGACAGGGTGATGTGCTCCTGCGCTGCCAGCGCATAGATCTTGTCGATGGCCACGGTGGCCTGGGGCTGCGACGGCAGCTTGCTGCGGAAGTCATCGAGCTGGCGCTGCGGCACCACCGGGGCGGCGACACTGCCGTCCTCGACCCTGGCCAGGTACTCGCTGGCTTCGCGGGTTTGCTGGTTGAGGTCTTCCAGCGCGCGCCAGTCCGGCAGCAGCGCGAGCGTGGCGTAGCCGAGTGCGAGGATCAGCCCCGCCAGCCCCACCAGGCCAGGCACGCCGAGGGTTTGCAGGTACTCGTGGACGATCAGTCTAGGGATTCGCATCGCCCATCTCCCAGGTTGCCGACAGGTTGAATTGCACCGGGTGTTCCGCCGACTGCGCGACGATTTCGTGATTGAGCAGCGACACGTCGCTGAGCTCGTCACTGGCTTCGAGCAGGCGGTGGAACTCCAGCATGGATTCCAGATCCCGCGCTTCGGCGCTGATCCGCAGCAGGCCCTTGCGGGCATCCGGGGTCAGGGTCAGCAGCGCGACGTTGTCCTTGGGCATGGCTTCGAGCATGGCGAACAGGCGTTCCCAAGGCCGGCGCAGCTGCTGCGAGACCTTGCGCATTTCCGCCAGGTTCTGTGCCTGCTCGCGGGTTTCGGCAGGGGTCAGGCCGGGTTTGCCGGCGTTGTCGCCAGTCAAAACGCGCTGGGTGTTTTGCAGGTGACCTTGTTGTTGTTCGGCTTGCTGGCTGAGGTGCTGTTGCAGGGCCACGCAGCCCAGCACCAACAGGCTGCCGGCAAGCAACAGGCCCCAGCCCAGGGGACTGGAGCGCCGAGGGGGCTGGAAGTCGAGCATCAGCGGGCGCATGTCAGGCCACCGCCAGGGACATGACATACAGCCCGTCGTGCACGCTCGCCGGTCCCTCTTCCAGGGTGCGCAACTGCACATCGTCCAACTCGGGCAGCGCGTCCAGCCGCGCCGGGGCATGCAGGTAGACATTCAAAGGCCGTTCGCTGGTGGAGGCCTGCAGCTGCCGTTCGCGGCCGATCAGGGCACTGAGCGCTGCGTCACTGTCGTTGCTGCCCACCGAACGCACCGCCACCCAACGTCCTTCGCGGGCCAGCAGCAGCACACTGCGCACCGGCTCGGCGACGACAAACAGGAAGTCGCCGTTGCCCAGGCTCTTGTCGAACCGGTTGTAGGCTGCCATCAGGTAAGGCTGCACCGAGCTCAGGCGCAGGTTGCGCGCGCTGACCAGGCTGCGCAGGCGCTCCAGCAACTCTTGGGGCAAGGCGCTGGCGATGCGGTCATGGCCGGCGGCTTCCGCCGAGAGCACGATGTTCCAGGCCTGATTGGCCGCCCCGTAGAGGTCCTCGAAACACAGCTGGGCGAACCCCAGCAATTCGTTCGGGCTGCTGATTTCCTCGCTCCAGGGCACCAGGCAGTAGCGGCTGAAATGCCCCGACACCAGCACCGTCACCTCCGAGCGCGGGCGAGCATGTTCACCCAGCAGCCGATCGAGGGTTTCCAGGGCCACGGCCCAGGCGGTGTAGCCTTCGTCGATAAAACCGACGCTGCCCAGCCAGTGGATTTCCCCAGCCCGGCGCTGGCCCAGCCCGACGCCGCTGGCGCCGAGCACGGCAACAAATTGATCACGCGATAAAAGTGACACGATTGATCTCCTCCAGCGTGGTCCGACCATCACGCACCAGCTCCAGCGCCGATTCGCGCAGCAGGCGCAAGCCACGGCTGCACGCCAGGGCCTTGATTTTCGCAATGGGTTGGCGTTCGACGATCATCTGCCGCAGTTCGTCGTCCAGGTGCAGCAGCTCGGCAATCGCGCTGCGACCGCGGTAGCCGGTGCCGCGGCAATGCCCGCAGCCACGGCCATGAACAAAGTGGTAGTGGCCGACCTGCAGCGGATCGAGGCCGGAGTCGCGCAGCTCTTCGTCGGTCGGTGTCACAGGGCTGGCGCAGCTGCTGCACACCAGGCGGATCAAGCGCTGGGCCAGTACGGCGTTGAGCGCCGAGACCAGGCTGTAGGGGTCGATTTCCATCTGGGTGAAACGGCCGATCACGTCGAACACGTTGTTGGCGTGGATAGTGGTGAACACCAGGTGACCGGTGAGGGCCGATTGCACGGCGATCTGCGCGGTGTCGGGGTCACGGATTTCGCCGACCATGATCTTGTCCGGGTCGTGACGCAGGATCGAGCGCAGGCCGCGGGCGAAGGTCAGGCCTTTTTTCTCGTTGACCGGGATCTGCAGCACGCCCGGCAACTGGTACTCGACCGGGTCTTCGATGGTGATGATCTTGTCCACGCCGTGGTTGATCTCGGTGATCATCGCGTAGAGCGTGGTGGTCTTGCCGCTGCCGGTCGGCCCGGTCACCAGCACCATGCCGTAGGGTTCGGCCGCCAGCCGGCGCAGGCTGCGCAGGGTTTCGTCTTCAAAGCCCAGGGCCTGCAGCTGCACGCCGCTGACCTTGTCGGCCAGGTCCTGTTTGTCGAGGACCCGCAGCACCGCGTCTTCGCCGAAAATGCTCGGCATGATCGACACCCGGAAGTCGATCTGCCGACCACTGATGCCGATCTTGAAGCGCCCGTCCTGGGGCACGCGCTTCTCGCCGATGTCCAGCTCGGCCATGACCTTGACCCGCGAGATCACCTGCTCGGCGAACTCGGCACCCTGGATCTTGCTGATGTTGTTGAGCACCCCGTCGATCCGGTACTTGATCACCAGGCCGCTGCCGGTGGTGCCGAGGTGGATGTCGCTGGCGTGCATTTTCAGCGCGTCGTAGAGGGTCGAGTTGACCAGCTTGACCACCACGCTGGCGTCTTCGCTGATGCTGGTCAGGGACAGGCTCTGCAGGTTGTCGGTTTCGACGCTGGCATCGGCCTGGGCGTTCAGCGACTCCACCGCGTGGAAGCTCTCTTCGTGACGCGCCAGGTAGGCCTTGAGGTCTTCGAAGTGCACCAGGTACAGGGGCGCGCCGTGCAGGCAGTCATCGATCCAGGCCAGGCGGCTGGTGTCGAAGGGGTCGGCGAACACGCCAATCACCGTGTCGGCATGGCGCAGCAGGATGAATTCGCGTTTCAGGCATTGGGCCAGGGTGACCCGGTCGAATACCGGAGTGGCCTCGAACAGTTGGGCGGTGTCGAGCACCGGGTAATGCAGGGTAGTGCCCAGGCACTGAATGAAGGCCATCGGCTCGAGGCCGCTCTGGCTCTGCAGGGTTTCGAGCAGCCGCTCACCGGTGCTGGCGGCCTGGTGCCGGGCGTGAGCCAGTTGCTCACTGGTGAATCGGGTAGGTAGCGATGCCGCTTGGGCCGGTTCGACGGCCAGTGACAAACGTTCCATGGCTTGCTCTCCAACGCCTGGGGTTCAGAACCCGGGCGGTGCGGCAGGCCATTTCAGTCTGTTCGCACCGCCTACTCCCCGGTGAGCAATTGTTCGTCGTCCGGTGCCGGTGGCCGCGATCCCTTTTGTCGGCGATCCGCCAGCACCCAACTGCCATCGTACAATTGCAGGGGGAATTTCTCGGTCCTGCTCTGGCGTCGTTCGACGAACCCTTCGGCTTGAGTGGCCCCGGCCCTTGGTTCCCGTTTCACCCCCAACAGATCGCAGACTGCACGAGCCAATTCCGCCAGTGGAAAAGGTTTGAACAGGATATGACTGATTCCCAGCTGGGCCGCGCGCTCACGGACCTCACTGGTCGGATGCGCGGTGATCAGCATGAAATGACAGTCCCCGCTCTGGCGGACAGCATCGAGCACCTGAAAACCTTCCATATCGGGCAAACGGTAATCAAGTACCACTACATCGGGTAAAAAGGTCTTCGCGTCTGCGATGGCCTTGGCACCGTCATGGGCAACCCGGACTTCCAGGCCCTGCGCGCTGAGGTAAACCTCGAGATTCTGCGCCAGGATCTGTTCGTCTTCGACAACCAGTACTTTGTTGTTTAACAAGGTCGACTCCTTGAACCGTGCAGATCCGTTGTTCGGACCTGGGAGTGCGTGCCTTGACTAGGCTTACGCACACTTCATGCCAGGCTTAACGGCGGTTTTTGACCGCGCTAACTATTTGATTTTCTTGGGCAAGTATTTTACTCACGGCCACCCATCCCCCAAAGACGGGGAAGCCTCTTGTATTACCCCTGACACTTGCCCCACTTGTGGGGGAATCGGGTCATTCATCGTCGATACGTTCAATCCGGTTGCGCTCCCTCAATTGCGCCAGGGCCTGCTGTCCTGCCTGAATCTGCTGCTGGCGGGCGAGATAGCCCCTGACCAGGGCGAGCCCTTGCGTTTCTTCGACCGCGCTGCCTGCCAAGTGGTTCTGTACCTGAATCAAATGCCAGCCAAATACCGTGCGAACCGGCTGGCTGACCTCTCCAGTCTGCATTGCAAAGGCAACTGTTTCAAATTCGGACACCATCTTTCCATGTGAAAAATAGCCCAAATCTCCACCCACGCTCGCGGTGCTGTCCTGGGATTGGCTCTTGGCCAAGGTGGCGAAGTCCGCGCCCTGGTCGATCTGCGCCCGCAGGCCGAGCATTTGCTGGCGGCTGGCCTCAACCGTGGCGGCATCGGCGTCCGGGGCGAGCTTGAGCAGAATGTGCCGGGCCTGGATCTGCTCGGGGCGGGCCATGGCCGCGCGCTGGGCCTCGAAGAACTCGCGGACCTGCTTTTCGTCCGGCTCCTTGACCGTCACCAGTTCGGTGTACATCTGCTGCGCAGCGAGCTCCTTGCGGGTGTAGTCGGCAAAACAATCCTCGTCGAACCCGGCATCTTCCAGGCGCCGGGCGAAGACTTCGTTGCCACCGATGGTGGTGCGCAACTGCTCGATGTGCGCCTTCACCACCTCATCGCTGATCTTCAGGCCGCGCCGGGTTGCCTCCTGCCAGAGCAATTCCTTGTCGATCAGATCCCCCAGCGCGGCCTGGCGCAGTTGTTTGTAGGCCTTGGGGTTGCGAATGCTGCCCACCGCACGCCCTTGTGCCTGCAGGTACTCGGTGAAGTAGCGCTCCAGGCGAAACTCGGAGATTGCCTGGCCATTGACCCGCGCGGCGGCCGGACCATTGTCGTCGTTGTCAGTGTTGGCCTGGACCTCGGCCACCACGATCAGCAAGGTAATGAGCAGGCAACTGAACTTCATGATCGCTCCTCGCATCAGGGTGCCGTCGCTATCGGCTGATAGCGCGCGACAGGAAAGAAACGTTGATCAGGCAACTCCACGGTGACGATATGCGCCCCGCGCAGGCCCATGCGCTGGCCGGGGCCGAAGCTCATGGGTGGGGTCAGGCCGGTGGAAAAATCGTGCAGGCCTTCCAGCGCCGCCAACAGTTTTTCCCGGCTGGCGTCGCGCCCGGCCTGCTTGATGCCTTCGCTGAGCAGCAGCATTGAGCTGTAGGCGCCGACCTGCTGCACCGCGTGGCGCCCGCCCAGGCCGGTGCGCTGGCGCAGTTGCTGCAGCGCAGCGCGGCCCTCGTCGGTCCAGTCTCCGGGGACAAATGGATAGGCGAGGAACACCCGCCGCGACAATTCACTGGGCAACTGGCGGACATCCCCGGCCACCTGACTCGACGCGGCGAACAGCTGGGGCCTGGCGCCCGTCGCCTGCAACTGCGCGCCGAGCTGGCCAAAGCCGGCGCCGCTACCGAGATAGAACAGCGCCTGAATGCCGGTCAGTTGCGGCTCGAGCAACTGCGCTTGGGCCGGATCGAACGCCTGCATCCGCACCTGGCTCCAGCCATGGGCCTGCAGGTAGCCGTTCAGCTGTTGGGCCACCGCGCCCTGCCCGCCCTGCTCCTGATAGACGATCAAGGTCGGCTGCTGATTGGCCTGCAGGTCACGCGCGGCGAAATCCGCCAGGGCCATCAACTGTTCCGCCAGCCCGGGTAAGGGTTCGAAGATCTGCCGGCTGCGCGGGCTCGCGCCGAGCAAGGAAACCCCGCCCACCAGCGGCACCCCGGTCTCTTCCAGCAACGCCGGCAAGCCATCCCCCAATGCTGGGGCCAGTGGCGCGACCAGGGCAAACACCGGGGTATCGATCAACTGCCGCAGCGCCGCCAGCGCACTGGCCTGGTCCGGGCCCGGGTCGAGGATGCTCAGTTGCAGCTTGCGACCATGAATCCCGCCCTCCTCGTTAATCCGCGCAATGCTCGCCTGCAGCACCGCGGCCACCGTGCGCGCCTCTTCGGCCAACGGCCCGCTGCCGGGCAGCAGCGTGCCCAGGTGTAGGGTGTCGGGCTCGAGGCCCGGGTCGCGGTCATCGGCGAGGCGCTTGAGGTAGGCGGTCAGGTTGCGCTGGTCGGCCATGGTCAGGACAAAGCGTGGCATCGCCGGGTCGAGCCGCTGGTTGGCCGGATCGCGCCCTTCCTGCACCGCCCGCGCCACCCCGGCGTCACTGTAGGCCGGGTAATCGCGGCCGTTGACCTGCTGCTGCCCGTAAGGCGCACTGAGCCGTGACCAGGTGATATCCGGCGGACGTATCCCGCCTTCCGGACGCCCCTGTCCGTCGTTGCCGTGGCAATTGGCACAGGGCATGGATTTCGCCGGCAACAGGATATCCGCCGCGCCGACCCGAGCCATCACCACCTCACCACTGCTCGACAGCCCCTCGCGATACAGGCGTTTACCGGCGCTCTCTTCGGGCGTCAGGCTCAAGGCGTTGGCCGTCAGGCTCAGGCAACCGAGCAGGAGCAGGCTGGCGATCGGCAGGCTCTTCATGATCGACGCTCAGCGACCGGCGATGGGCATGGTCAGCAACTTCAGGCGCTCGGCGATGGCGCTGGGCGGCGCATCGGGGCGAATCTTGCTCCAGCGCTTGTTGGCCACGTCGCCGACGATCAGCTGGGTCGAATGTTGTTCCGGCGAGGGAATGATCTGGCCGATGCGCCCCAGCACCAGGTCCATCTGCGCCTTGTCGCCGGTGAGGAACAGCCAGTTCGGGTCGTCTGCGCCCTGCTTGAGGGTGTAGGCCTTGAGCACCGCCGGGGTGTCGCGCAGCGGGTCGCTGGTCAGGGAGACAAAGGTCACCTGGTCAGCCATGTCGCCCAAGGCTTCGCGCACTTCGCGCAGCTTGCGGGTGATCAGCGGGCAGGCGTCGTTGCAACTGGTGAAGATCACGTTGATCAGCACCACCTTGTTTTCCAGGGCGTCGCTGTAGAAGCGCAGGGTCTCGCCGTTCTGGTTCTGCAATTGGGTGTCGGTGAACCAGGTGCGGGCGTCCCGGGTGCCGGCAGGGGCTGCGGCGGGCGGGGTGGTGGCGCCCGGCGCGGGCTCGCTCATCTGGTGGCCTTCATGGGCGAAGGCCAGGGTGCTGAAGATGAAATAGCAGACCGTCAGGGCAATCCAGTCGATGGCTCTCATGGCTGACTCTCCAGGGCAATGGCGGTGTGTTTGGCGTGCACTCGCAGGCCGCTGAGCTTGTTGATTTCAGTGATCAGCACTTGCGGATCGGTGAAGCCGTAGTAACGGGTCCAGTGGCTGCTGTTGCCGTCGCCGACCATGATCAGCGGCGCGTGGTTCTTCAGGTCCGGACTCTGCGCGCCGAGGCCCTTGAGGGTGTCGTTGATCGACGGCGCCGAACCGGTGAGCCAGCTCCAGCCGGGGCCGTTCTGGAATTGCCGGGCGTAGTCGGCCAGGCGCTTGGGGTCGTCGCGCAGCGGGTCGACGCTGATCGACACCAATTGCACGTCACTGCCGACCCGCCCGCCCAGTTGTTTCTGGACCTTGCCCATGATCGACGACACCACCGGGCAGACCGTGGTGCAGCTGGTGTAGATGAAGCCCATGACCACGATCTTGTCGTTCAGCAAGTCTTTCTCCAGGCGCACCGACTTGCCGTCCTGATCCACCAATGGCACGTCGACAATTTCCACCCGGGTGCTCTCCAGGCGCGCCGCCGGCGCCTGGTGCTGCGAATGATCCTCGGCATTGTGGGCGTAGGCCTGGTTGATTCCAGCAGCCAGCACACACACCGTCAGCAGTCGTTGCAGATTGAATCGATTCATGTCCAGCTCCTTGATCATTGGGCAGCGCCGGGAACGACCCGCACGCTGGCAAAGGACTTGGTGTCGAAACTCGCGCCCAGCGAAGCAGCCCGTACGTGCACATACCAGGCGCCGCTCTTGTCCAGGGTCAGCGGCGCTTCGTACACGCCGTCGCTGACCTCTTTAGCGGCGACCACCTGGACCCGTGACGACGGCGCGAGGAAGTAGCGCACCTCGACGTCCTTGACCCCGATGCGCGGCAGCTTGCCGGCGTCCTGGGCGATGCGGAATCGGGCGACGAAGGGGCTGCCCAGTGGCACCGAGCTTTTGTCGAGGAGGAAGGCGACGCTGGGCGCACCGAGGTGTTTGGCGACCTTGCTGTCGGCCTGCACCTGCACACTGAAGCAGTGGACGATGCTCGGCTGGTTAAGGAGGAAGGCGACGTCGAAATCCCCTGCCGGCGGCAGCTTGATCCGCGAGCTGTAGACCCCCGGTTCGACCTCGCGCAGGCTGCGGTCGATGACCATCGCCGCCCGCGCCACCTGGCCGCGATTCGGGTAACCGGACATCGGCGCGTTCATGCCTTCGGCGTAGAAGTAGGTGGTGTTGTCCGCCGGATTGACCACGAACACCGAGTTCTCGTCCCGGGAAATCGCCAGGCCCGACGCCAGCGGCAAATCACCCGCCAGGCGTGGCGCCGTGGAGCCGGCCTCGAAGCCCTGGACGATCGGCGTGCGGCCCTGCCCCAGCGATGACAGGTTGATCATGGTCACCTTGGATGACGACAGCCCGCGCACATAGGCGTAGGCCTTGCTGAACACCACTTGGTAAGGCTCGGCGGACACTTCGACTTCATGGATCAGGCTGTCGGTGGCAGCGTCGATAATCTCCACCCGGTTTTCCAGGGTATTGAGCACCAGCCCGAAGCGCCCATCCCTGGAAAAGCCCATCGGCCCCAGGCCCTGGCGACTCTTGATGACTTTGCGCAGCGCCGGGTTCTGGCCGTCGACCACGGTGATGGTGCCATCCTTGCCATCGGCCACGTACACCGCCTGGGACAGCGCCGAATAGGCCACCGACAGCGGGTGCGAGCCAGTCTTGAGCTGTTGCTTGATGCTCAAGGTGGCGACGTCAATCACACTCAGGGTGCCGTCATCGCGGTTGCTGACAAAGGCAAAGCGCGAATCCTGGCTGAAGGTGATTTCGTGGTGACCACGACCGGTGGCCAGGTGCTTGAGGGGCTCGAGGGTCTGCACATCGATCACCGTGACCCCGGCATCAGCGGCATCGCTGGCGTTGTTGCCGACCCACAGCAGGCGTTCGTCCGGCTGCAGGGCCACGCGCACCGGTTGCTTGCCGGCCGGGATCGAGTTGATCAGCTTGAATTTTTCCGCGTCGATCACCGCCACTTCACCGGCGGTCGGCATCGACACGAAGATGCGTTTGTTGTCCTTGCGGCTGACCCAGTCCATCGGCGCTTGCTTGAGGTCGATGCGTCCCAGGGTGCTGGTGATGCCACCCACCGACACCGACGGGTCGACGATCGACACGCTGGCATCCTGGTTCATGATGAACACGTAGTAGCTATTGAGGTCGAGCATCGGCCGCGCGCCGACGCTGCTTTTGAGGAACGCGCCGACCCGCGACTTGCAACTGCGATCACGGCCTTGGGCCTGATCGGCAGAGGTCTGCTGCGGATCGACCCAGGCCCCCGGCGCCACCCCGGCCAGGGGCTGGCCGGAAGCGCTGTCGGTGAGGCTGAAGCGCACGTCGGCGAAGCTGCCTTCGACCAGTTGCCCGCCAGGCTGTGCCGGGCGCAGCTGGAACTCCACGGCCACGCCGTCGCGCTCAAGGCGCTGGCCGCTCGCAGCCTCCTTGGCCGGCGCCTGGGTCTCGGCATGGCAGGTGCTGACCCAGGCCCCGCCGCCGCTCAACAGCAGCCCGGCCAGCAACGCATACCCGGCGACTCTGGTGTGCATGTTCATGACGCGTCCCCCTCCATGTTGTCGCTGGTCGCTCAAGGTGCCGGTGCCGGCGCCGGTTCTGCTTCATTGGTGACCCGCAGCAAGCCCCACAGACCGGAGGTGTTGCCATAGGCGCCGTAGTCACGGAACAGGTAGTCGCCCGGGATCGCGTTGCTGCCACCGGCACTCGGGTGCATGAAGCTGAAGTGCGCGGCCGGCAGGATGCTTTCGTGGGCGCCGATGTACATCGACATCGGGTTGTAGCCGAAGCGCACCGAACCCACTCCTGGTGAACTCATCGGATAGCTGCCGGTGTCGCTCTTCTCGGCCTGGAACGGGTTGACCGACCAGACGTGTCCATCGAGCTGGAAGGTGGTGCCGCGGCTGCCACCGGTGGGCATCATGATGTGGGTGCGGAACGGTTGCCCCGGTTTCACATAGAGCACCGGCGTCTGCGGATCGCCACCTACCAGCGCGTTGCTGTAGGCCATGTGCGCGTTCGGCAGGTCACCGAAGCCGTGACCGTCGGCATGCCCGAACGGCGCATCCGGGGCCAGGCCGAAGCGGTACCACAGCGGCTCGCTCTTGTAGTTGATGGCCATGCCCGAGTTGTCCTGCGGATCGGTCGGCACGCCGGTGCCTTCGGCGGCAATCGCTTCTACCGGCCGCCCACCCGCCCAGCGCATGTTCAGGGCTTTCTGCCAGACCATCGCAAAGTCGCGATAGATCGCCTGGCCCGGCGCCGTGACAGTGGCCGTGACCCGACGCACATCGTCCACCCAGGTGGCGCCGATCGGCAGGATGCTCATCGCGCCGCCCAGGCCTTTCTGTGGCTGCTTGATCACGTCCGCCGGGGTGAAGTTGAGGCCACCGAATTCCACGGCGGTGGCGTTGATGTTGTCGATGGTGCGCCCGAGCTGGGTGATCGGCTTGCCTTCACGCTCCAGGTGCCCGGCGTAGTACTGGTAGGTCCGGGTTGGGTAGGCACCACTGTTGCCGACCCGTGGCGGAACGGTCTGCACCGGGTTGGCACCGACGTTGGCGCCGTCGGACTTGGTGATGTCATAGGCCAGCAGTTGCGCGTGCAGGCCAACGTGGCTGGAAGGACGCATCAGGTTATTGCTGAAGGTGGTCGCCCCCAGGCCGCTGTTGCGATCGCGCTTGACCATGCCCTGCATCACCGCAGTCTGGGTCAGGTCGGGCATGACCATCGGCAGGCGGTTTTCCAGGGTGACGTTGATGCAGTCACCAGCGGCTGCACGCAGTACCAGCGGTTCCACCGGGATACCGGGTTTGAGCTTGCCGGTGACCGGGTCGAGGTCGGCCTTGCGCACGTAGAGGATCGCGGTCGGGTCGTGCAGTGGCCCGCTTTGCCCGCCGATGGTGAAGGTCTCGCCATCCTCGGGATCGGTCACGGTGACTTGTGGAATGCTCACCGCCCGCGAGTTGTAGACCAGGGTGCCGCCCGCCGGATTCAACGGCCCGCCGACGTGCTGGCCGATCCCCGCCGAGTCGTCCATGGCCAGGCCCAGGGAGTTGCCGAGGATGTCGTTGGCCAGCGCCGCGACCACTTCATAGTTGCGCTGCACGGTCGGCCGGGTGCCGATGCCGTTGGGGTTGGCGCCGGTCCGTGGGCAAGTGCCATCGAACGCCACGGTGTTGCGCATGCCCACCGGCTTGGCGTTGTTCGGCAGGGCGAACAGGTCGTTGCGTTGCGCGGTGTAATTGCGCATCACGCCCCAGATGCCGCTCCAGTAGCCTTCGATCGAGGCGTCCATCGAGTACAGGTAGTCACCGGTGGTGGCTGCGGAACTGGAGAGCATCGACACCGGCGCGATGAAGCCCATCTGCTCGGAGATGCCGATCATCTGCGAGGCGCGCCAGCCAGAGTTGGAGCTGTTGCCGAAACCGGAACCGCTCTGCAGCCATTTGACGCCGTGCAGGGTCACGTTGTGCTCCTCCTCGTGACCACCGGCATGCACCCGCAGCCGCACGTTGTCACCGGTGTAGGTGCGCAGCATCGGGGTGAACGGGTCACCCGCCTCGGCACCGCCACGGTTGATGTGCGGCGGGAACAGGGTGGTGCCGCCGGTAGGACCGGTGGCCGAGGTGATCAGGTTGGGCGCCAGGTTCATCGCCGGGATCGCCCGGTCGGTGCGGCTGTGCAGGGCGAACGAAAGGTCGCCGCCCAGGCCGTCGGCCTGCATCCCGCGCTTGCCGTCCGGGCCGACCTTGTTCGGGTCATAGACCCGCAGGGCCAGCGGCTCGTTGCGATAATTGACCACGAACATGCCCGGGTCATCGACCGAAATCGCTTGTGGGCATGGCCGGCTTGGGCAGCCCGGCAGTTGTCCGCCCTGCACTTCCACCACGCCTTCAAGCAGGTTGCTGGCGTTGTCGCGCACTGGCGGGTTGATCGCGTAGCGGAAGCTGTCGGCGGTGGCCGGGAAGGCGGCCGCGTTAGGCACGCCATTGGGTCCGGCACCGACATACACACCGGCTTCATAGGCGTGCTGGAAGTCGCTGTACTCGAGGAAGAACTCGCGGAAGCTGTCGTTCTTGCCATCGCCATCGAGGTCACCGGTGTTGATCACCGCCTGCCACGAGGTCGGCCCGCCATCCTGACGCGCACCGCTGTACAGCGGCTCGCCGGTCTCGGCATGGAACCAGGTGGAACCGGCAGGCTCGGCCAGCACAGTGGCGTACAGACCAATCTGTTGGTGAGTCGATGGGCCGAGGTGGTCGTGGGTGAAGATGGTCCCCAGGCCACGGTCGATGCCCTTGGTGTTGACCACCGGATCGACAAACCAGCGTTGCATGGCCGTCCGTGCACCCAGCCAGTCAGCCCGGCCGTATTGGCCGAAGTACGGGTGGTTCTTCGCTTGCGGGCAGGCCGGTGTGCCGTCACGCGGGTCGGCGGCGGCGCACTGGTTGAACTCGCGGATCGCGTGGATGCGCTCCTGCACTGCGCCTGGAGAAAGCACGCCGTCCTCGTAGTTCCAGCCGTTGGACGAGCCATCGGCAGAGGTCAGGTCCCATTTCGGCAGGTGGATGTGCTGGCCGATCACGTCGGTCGGCGTGCGCACCTGATAGTCGTCCATCTCGTAGGTGGCCGGCACCAGGTTGGTCTGCTGGTACTGCACGCAGTCGAAGGTGTTCATGCGCATCACCAGCGGCTCTGGTGGACGCTGCTTGGTGATCACCGGCCAGGCGTCTTCCCACAGCGCGAGGATGCGCGCTTGCGGGAAGTGGTAGCCGACTTTGTTGTAGACCGCGTCGAACTGGATGTTGGCGGCCTTGTAGATCCGCGGCCGGTCGGCGGTGTAGGTCGAGGCGCCGATGAAGGTCATGCCGTCGACGCGTTCGCCGCTGTTAAACTCACCGGTGCCGGCGCTGCTGGTCAGGCGTTTTTGCCGGTCATCCATGCAGGGTTCGTAAAAGGTGCACCCGCCACCGGCAAGGCGCCGTTGGTGCGGAAGTTGCGCGGCACGATCTGGCTGCCGGGCAGCAGCGCGTAGCTGGGGTGGTCTTTCTTGGCGTGGAAAGCCATCGCCGCCTGTTCGACCTCGGTGCCCTCCTCCGGCAGGTAGATCGGTTTGGCGCGGGTGACTTCCTTGGAGAAGTCCAGCGAAGTGGTCACGGTGTGCGCTTCGCCACCGGCCGAGACGCCATCCAGGGTGTGCCGACCCAGACCGCCGTCCCAACCGCCGGAGGAATTCGGGTCGAGGTTGGCCCACAGCGCGTTGCCGCTGCTTTTCAGGGACTGCGCCTTGGCAGCATCGAGCATGTCCAGCGGTGGGGTCGGCGGGCGCTGGCCGACCGAGCTTTCCATGCCGCCGATCCAGAACGGATAGCCGGGGTTTTTCAGGCTGCCGTCGGCGTTGCGGTTGGCCTCGCTGCGGTCCACCAGCGCCAGGGAGCCGATGGCCTGGGTGCCACTGCCGCCGCCATGGTGCTCGCCGTCGTCGTCATCATCGTCATCGTTGCCGGCCACCAGGGTCTCGCCGATTTTCGGCACGATCGCCACTTTCCCTGGCATCGGTGCCATGGCTTTGCCGGGCAGCGGCACGACCGCAGGAATCGGCGTACCGGCAATGATCTCGCCATCGGGCAGAGCCCGCGCGCCGCTGGCAGGTTTGCCGCTGCGCAAGGCGAAGGGTTGGTTGTGATAACCGTCGTCACCCTGCTGCGAAACTTCCAGTCTGGTGCCTTCTTCGAACACATCGTGGACCCGCCACATGGCCCACATGCCCTGGGCGAAGTGCGGGTAGAAGTGGCAGTGATAAATCGCGTCGCCGGCCACCCGGTTGCGGTTGCCCGAACCGCCGTTGGCGATTTCATAGGTGTAGCCGGCGCCCGGGCCAATGCCCTGGGCGTCGACGTAGTCGGAGTTGTCGTCGTTGGGGTTGAACAGCCACTGGTGACCGTGCAGGTGGAAGATATGCTGCTCGTGACCGTTGTGGGTGTTGCGGAATTTGACGAAGTCACCGATGTAGCTGTGGTTGACGTTCGACGGCTCGGATGGGTACAGCGCCATGGTCGCCTTGACGCCGATCTGGTCGGCACGTGGCACTTCACCGGGACGGATGTTTTCCAGGCCGGCGTTGGCCGGCACGTCCACTAGCATCGCCACGTCGCCGACGGTGTGCGAGCTGAGGAAGAACTCTTCGTAAGCGCAGGACAGGCAATCGTGCATCGGCCCCACGCCCAGGCGGTTGGCGACCACTTCGGCGCCCATGCCGCCGGAACCGTAGTTGATCATGAACGAGTCGCGGGTCGGCTCCAGCACGTGGGCCATCACCGGGTCGGCCCAGTAGGCGGGGAACGCCTGGGTGACGGCGGTTTCATCCTGGAACTGCGAGGCGAAATCGCGGAACGGTTCGAGCCGGTTGGGAATCGCCGGATTGCGTTTGCCGATGGATTCCAGCGGATAGGTGGCGGCCGGGAAGCTGCCATCGGCGTTGCTGCCCATGACAATCGCGTCGCTTTCGCTGGAGATGATTTCGTTGCCATCGACCATGTTGATGATCGGTGTGCCGGCCTTGCCTTCACGGATCCACGGCTCGCGCTGCGGGTAACGCGCCTGGTAGTCGACGATGGGCTGGCCGGTGGGCGCGCGACCGCTGCTGGCCAGGCGCATTTCTTCTTCGGTGATGGTGTTGCGGTAGCTGCGACCGCCCTTGGGCACCACCACCACTTCGCCGAACAGGCCGTTGGCGACGTTACCGGCGTTGCCTTCACCGCCAAAGCTGGCGCCACGGCTGCTGACCGCAAAGGCGCCTTCACGCTCGGCATACAGGGTGTAGGAGCGGGACGCGCCCGGTGGAATCAGGCTGTTGCCATTGCGCCCGGTGAACGAGGCAATGTCATCGATGCTGTTGACCGCTTGCAGGCCGTTGACCTGGAAGCCGACGTGGCGGTCGGTGACCTGCTCGTCGACCTTGAAGTCGTCCGGCATATTGGCCTCGACGGCTTCGTTCTCTTCGCCTTCCTCACCCTCCACTTCCGGCTCTTCAAAGTGCTTGTTCGGGTTGGCCTGATACGCCAGCAGGTTCTGCAGGTTGATGGTCAGGCAGTCGCCGGCGGCCACGCGCAACACCAGCGGCCGTGGACGCTTGTCCGGACGCAGCGAGACTTTGCCCGGCACCGCGGCACCGCCCTGGGCCAGTGACATTTCACGGTCATCGACCACGTCGCGGCGCAAGGCGAACATCATGCCGTTGGCGTTCTGCGCACCGAGGCGGTTGAACATCAGCGGCTGGTCGAGGGCCACGACGTTGGCCACCAGGTTGCGTTCGCAGCGCACCGCCGCCTCGACCTGGGATTCGAGGCCGAACATCGAGCAGGCCAGCAGCAGAAAATTGAGTGCGGAGCGGGTCGGGAGTCTGGCTGGCATGTTGGGCGGCCTCGAAGTGGTGCTCATGGGAGCGATTCTCGATAGAGCGGCGAGTGCAATTCCTGAGCCAAAAAAAATAGTGTTCATTTTCAACGCGTTATAAAAACTACCTGAAGCCACAGGGGACTATCCCCCACTTTTTCCCCACTTTGCGGGCCTGCCCCGCTTGCCCCACTTTTGGGGGAACCCGCCCCAGCCGGTGTCTGCCTACAGCGGCGCGTCCACCGCCAGGCCCTGCAAATGCCGGTAGTGGCGCAGAACGTTGGGCACATAGCGCTGGGTTTCAGCGAACGGCGGAATCACCCGGCCACGGCTCATCACCGCGTCTGGACCGGCGTTGTAGGCGGCGACGGCAAGGGAAATATCGTTGTCGAACAGGTTCATCAGCCGCTTGAGATAACGCGCGCCGCCCTGGATGTTGTCCTTGGGGTCGTAGACGTCGGTCACGCCCAGCTCGCGGGCGGTGTCGGGCATCAACTGCATCAACCCGCCCGCGCCCTTGGGTGAGCGTGCCTTGGAGTTGTAGTGGGATTCGGTCTGAATCACCGCGTGCAGCAGCGCCTCCGGCAGCTGGTTGGCGCTGGCCGCCTCGGCGACCAGTTCGGCGAACGGCCGGTCGGCGATCATCTGCGGCATTTCGCTGGGAACGCTGGTGCCGGCGACCTCGGGCACCACCCGCTCATAGTGCCGGCCAGGGCGGTGGACGTTGGACAGCACGTAGCCGCCGTTGGCATCGATCGAGACGTAGACGTCCGCCTGAACCACACCCACCAGCGCCAGGGCGCCACACAGTCCTGCGATGATTCTTTGCATGATCGCGCTCCCATCACCGGCCCCGAAAAGTGGGGCTTATGCCCCACAAATCGGAGGCTGCAAGGGTATACGCAAGCACTGTGCCGACTCCGCCAAGCCCTCTGTTTATGGGCCTTTGGGCGGAATCTGCGGGCTGTGCATGGCAATTGCATAGAGGGGTGTACCGTCCCTTGTTGCCCACTCCAGTGAGGTCATCATGAAAGGCTTTCCGTTTAATGCACCGCGACGCCAAGGCGGGTTCACCCTGCTCGAACTGTTGGTGGTGCTGGTGGTGCTCGGCCTGTTGGCCGGGATCGTCGCGCCGAAGTATTTCGCCCAGTTGGGCCGTTCCGAAGCCAAGGTCGCCAAGGCGCAGATCGAAGGCCTGGGCAAGGCCCTGGACCTGTATCGCCTGGAGGTCGGCCACTACCCATCGACCGAACAGGGTTTGCAGGCGCTGGTCACCGCGCCCAGCGACGAGACCCGCTGGACCGGTCCGTACCTGCAGAAAAAACTCCCGCAGGACCCTTGGGGCCGTAACTACACCTACCGCTATCCCGGGGAAAACGGCGAGTACGACCTGCTGTCCCTGGGCAAGGACGGCCAACCCGGCGGCGAAGGTGAAAACGCCGAAATCACCAGCTGGCAGTGAGACGGGGGTGACCGATGCGCTTTCTATTAAAAGCAGTGGGCAAAGGTGCGGTGGTGTCGATGACCGTTGATGCGCCGGGCCAGAGTGAAGCCCGGCGGATCGTTGAAGAACAGGGCCTGCGGGTGGTCAGCCTGCGCGCCGAACGGCATTGGCGTTCGCTACGCCTGCAGGGCAAGGAACACTTCAACCTGGTGCTGTTCAGCCAGGAGCTGACCACCCTGCTCAACGCCGGCCTGCCGCTGATCGATGCGCTGGAAAGCCTGGCGGAAAAAGAAACCGCGCCCCAGGCCCGCAAAACCCTCAGCGAACTGGTGCGCCTGTTGTACGAAGGCAAATCCTTCTCCCAGGCCCTGGGCCAGTTGTCGGCGGTGTTCCCGCCGTTGTACGTGGCGCTGGTGCAATCGAGTGAAAAGACCGGCGCGGTCGGCGAGGCCCTGGCGCGCTACGTTTCCTATCGCCAGCGCATGGACGAGGTTAAGCAGAAGATCATCAGTGCCTCGATCTACCCCCTGCTGTTGCTGGTGGTGGGCGGCGGCGTGGTGCTGTTCCTGATGGGCTACGTGGTGCCGCGCTTCAGCCTGGTGTTCGAAGGCCTGGGCTCCAACCTGCCGTGGCTGTCCCAGGTGTTGATGAGCACCGGGATGTTCCTGCATGCGCACCAGATGGAATTCTTTGGCGGCATCGGCGCGACCGTGGCCGGCATCGCCCTCCTCCAGCGTCAGCCCGCTTTTCGCCGGGCGCTGGATCGTCTGCTGGAAAAACTGCCGGCGGTGCACCAACGGATATTCATGTACGAACTGGCGCGCTTCTACCGCTCACTGGGGATCCTGCTGCAGGGCGGGATCCCGATCCTGACCGCCATGGGCATGGTCCGCGGCCTGCTCACCGTCGGCTCGCGGACACGCCTGGACCAGGCCGCCGAACGGGTCCGCGAAGGCCTGGCGCTGTCCACCGCGCTGGAAGCCAATCAACTGGTGACCCCAGTGTCCCTGCGCCTGCTGCGGGCCGGCGAACAGTCCGGCAACCTGGGGCAAATGATGGAACGCAGTGCCGATTTCTACGACGAAGAAATCAGCCGCTGGATCGAGTGGTTCGTGCGCCTGTTCGAACCGCTGCTGATGACCTTTATCGGCCTGTTGATCGGGGTCATCGTGATCCTGATGTACATGCCGATTTTCGAACTGGCGTCGAGCATTCACTGAATCGCTGATTCATGGATGCGGCGCGGTGTACCAGGTGCGAAAGCACCCCACTGGTTGTATGTCTCCAGTCGGCACGATGGAGCATTTGCGGGAGGTCCCATGCAATTCACAAAACCTTTGCTGGCGGTGGCGCTGGGCGCGATCTTGTCGGCTTCGTTTGTGCTGATACCTGACAGCGTTTCGGGGGTTTCGACTGTGCACGCCAAGGAGGGAGGTGGTGGTGGCGGTCATGGTGGAGGTGGCGGTGGCGGCGGCGGCGGCGGCGGCGGCGGCCATGGTGGAGGTGGTGGCAATGGTGGTGGTCATGGAGGGGGCGGTGGCAGCGGCAATGGCGGTGGCCACGGTGGCAGTGGTGGCAGCGGGAACGGCGGTGGGCACAGTGGCGGCTCGGGGTCGAGCGGCAGTGGTCACGGCGATAGCGGCGGCCATTCCAGCGCATCCAGTTCAGGCCGCAGCGGCAGCCACTCCGAGGCTGGCGACGATCATGGGGTGCATGCGGGTGGCGAGCCTGGGGATGACCATGGTGTGCACGCGGCGGGTGAGCCGGGAGATGATCGCGGGCTGCATGCAGCGGGTGAGCCCGGGGATGACCGGGGGGTGCATGTGGGTGGTGAGCCAGGGGATGACAAGCGGGTTAATTGAGGGGTGAACACACAGCCTCTGTGGGAGCGCCGACCCGGCAGGCCCACAGGGGCATTTTTGACTATGCTTGCCCCACCCCCCCAGGTGACGAGGGATTTATGGACGATCCAATCGATAACAAGCCCCCCAGCTTCTGGCAGATGCTGCACAGCGTCATGGCCGCAGCCTTTGGCGTGCAGAGCGGCAAGAATCGTGCGCGGGATTTCACTCACGGCAAGCCGAGTCATTTCGTGGTGTTGGGCATTTTGTTTACGGCAGTGTTTGCCTTGGGCCTGTTTGCCATCGTCAAGCTGGTGGTGTATCTGGCCGGGGTCTGAGCCACGGCTTCAGTGCATCAGGGTTTGCAGGTTGAACGGGTAGCGGTAGGTCAGCGGGCGGCCCTTGGCCGACAGGCTGCGAAAGTTCACTCCATAGTCCTGGCTGTCACGCAGTGCCAGCATGCGCCTGGCCTGTTCGCGATCAATCAGTTGCAGCAAGGGGATCTGCCGGTCCCGACCGCCATATTGGGCAACAGGCACGCCCTGCTCGTAGTCGTGCAACTCCACCAGCGCCCAGCCCCCGAGGCTGAAATGCCCGCCCAGCAATACGCTGAGGCGGCCATCGAGCAACGCCTGCAGGGCCTGGGGCGACGTGTTCACCGCACTGAACAGCACGCCCTTGCCCGGCGTTCCGCCAGCCTCTTCATAGGCCTGCATGGCGCCAAACGCCATTTCGTCGTTGGCCGCCCACACCAGCGCAACCCTCGGGTAGCGCTTGAACAGTTGCACCGCCTGTTCATGGGCCCGCGCACGCGTCCACTCGCCATACACCAACTGCCGCAGCTGCACTTCGGGATGTTCGCGCAAGGCGCGCTGCATGCCCTTCTCGCGCAATTGCGCGGACGGGGTGATTTTCAGGCCGGAGAAGGCCAACAGTTCGATTTTCTGCCCCGGCGCGACGGCCGGGTGCTGACGGACCAACTCCTTGAGCATCCGGTAGCCGCCCTCCTCGTCGTTGGGCACCAGGCTGCCGAGCAAGTCAGGGTATTTTTCCCGGGGATCACCGAGCAGGCTCGATTGGTCGGCGGTCAGCGCGTTGTTGACCATGAACAGCTTGACCCCGCTGCCCTGGGACAGGCGCAGGATCTCCGGCGCGACGTACTGTTCATTGACGAACACCAGGTAGTCCGGACGGTTGTCGCCCAACAACACCTCGCGCGCCTGCTCGATGGTGGTGTGGGCCTGCCGCTCGGCATAGCGCACCTCGAGCTCAATGCCCAGGTCACGGGCTGCCGCCTGCATGAACTGGCTGTAGCTGACCCAGAACACTTCGTTGGTCGTGCCAGGATTGAGGAACACCACCGACGTCGCCTGCGCCACCGATCCGTAGATCGCGCACAACGTCAGCATGCCCCTTCGAAGAAACCTGAACATTGAACAACCGAGCCCCGAAAATTTAGCCGCGCATTATAGCCAGCCAATCCTGGTGCACCGCGGTTAATTCGCGTTTTTGTCCGACAATCGTCGGAAAAGAGCCCGGTTTGCAGGGGTTACTGATGGCTGACCCAATACACCGCCGTGCCTACCACCAGAATGATCAAGAACAGAATCGCCCATGCGTCGACGCTGCTGTCGCTTTTCGTTGCCTTGGTCGGATTGCTCATTGCATCGCCTCTTGTCGGTTTTATCGGTGATTGCAGGAAGACTCGATCACAGTTAAGACGACGATTGCCCGCACGACAAATGTGGGTAAGACAATAATCAGTCGCATTAGTCGATTTGGTTCTTTCCATATACTCAAACATCACTTTTACGCATAAACGCAAACTGCTATCTTGCCCCGGCTCCGTGGGGAGTGCGCGGCCGTGCGCGCAGAATTACCAAGGCATTTTCGGAACATCAGCGAGCGAGAATCGCAGCGGATTCCGATCAGCCCAGCCTGAGAACAGGACTTATATGTACGTATACGACGAGTACGATCAGCGGATCATCGAGGACCGCGTCAAGCAGTTCCGTGATCAGACCCGACGCTATCTGGCAGGCGAGCTGAGCGAAGAAGAATTCCGCCCCCTGCGCCTGCAAAATGGCCTTTATATCCAGCGCTTCGCCCCGATGCTGCGGGTTGCCGTGCCTTATGGCCAACTGACTTCGCGGCAGACGCGAATGATGGCCAAAATCGCTCGCGACTTCGACAAGGGCTATGCCCACATCAGTACCCGCCAGAACGTCCAGTTCAACTGGCCGGCCCTGGAAGACATCCCGGACATCCTGGCCGAACTGGCCACGGTGCAGATGCACGCGATCCAGACCAGCGGCAACTGCCTGCGCAACGTCACCACCGACCAGTTTGCCGGTGTCGCGGCGGACGAGTTGGTCGACCCACGCCCATGGTGTGAAATCGTCCGTCAATGGACCACCTTCCACCCGGAATTCGCCTACCTGCCGCGCAAGTTCAAGATTGCGATCAATGGTTCGACGTCTGACCGTGCCGCCATCGAAGTCCACGACATCGGCCTGGAGCCGGTGCACAACGCCGCTGGCGAGCTGGGCTTTCGTGTGCTGGTCGGCGGTGGCCTGGGCCGCACCCCGGTGGTCGGTGCATTCATCAATGAATTCCTGCCGTGGCAAGACCTGTTGAGCTACCTCGACGCCATCCTGCGTGTGTACAACCGCTATGGCCGTCGCGACAACAAGTACAAGGCGCGGATCAAGATCCTGGTCAAGGCCCTGACGCCGGAGGTCTTCGCACAGAAAGTCGATGCGGAAATGGAGCACCTGCGCGGTGGCCAGACCACCTTGACCGAAGCCGAAGTGCACCGCGTTGCCAAGCATTTCGTCGATCCGGACTACAAGGCGCTGGACAACCAGCACGCTGCCCTGGCCGAGCTCGACGCCCAGCACCCGGGCTTTGCCCGCTGGCGCACGCGCAACACCGTGGCGCACAAGAAGCCGGGCTATGTGGCCGTGACCCTGTCGCTCAAGCCTACCGGCGTTGCCCCGGGCGACCTGACCGACAAGCAGCTGGACGCCGTCGCCGACCTGGCCGAGCGCTACAGCTATGGCCAGCTGCGCACCTCCCACGAGCAGAACATCATCCTCGCCGACGTCGAGCAGGAACAGTTGTTCACCCTCTGGGGCGAATTGCGCGAGCAAGGTTTTGCCACGCCGAACATCGGCCTGCTGACCGACATCATCTGCTGCCCGGGTGGCGATTTCTGCTCCCTGGCCAACGCCAAGTCGATCCCGATCGCCGAATCGATCCAGCGTCGTTTCGACGACCTGGACTACCTGTTCGACATCGGCGAGCTGGACCTGAACATCTCCGGTTGCATGAACGCCTGCGGTCACCACCACGTCGGCCACATCGGCATCCTCGGGGTGGACAAGAAAGGTGAAGAGTTCTACCAGGTGTCCCTCGGTGGCAGCGCCAGCCGCGACGCCAGCCTGGGCAAGATCCTCGGCCCTTCGTTTGCCCAGGACGCCATGCCGGATGTGATCTCGAAGCTGATCGATGTGTACGTGGAACAACGTACCGACGACGAGCGCTTCATCGACACCTACCAACGTATCGGCATCGACCTCTTCAAGGAACGCGTCTATGCAGCGAATCATTAAGAACAACGAAGTCATCGACGAAACCTGGCACTTGCTGCCAAAGGATTTCAACATCGATGAAATCAGCAACTGCGACGACTACATCGTGCCGTTGCAGCTGTGGCGCGAACACGGGCGCATGCTCCAGGCCCGCGATGGCGGCCTGGGCGTGTGGCTGGACGCTGACGAAGAAGCCGAGGAAATCGGTGACGACGTGCAGCACTTCCAGGTGATTGCCCTGAACTTCCCGGCGTTCACCGATGGCCGCAACTACTCCAACGCCCGCCTGCTGCGTGACCGTTACGGTTTCAAAGGCGAGCTGCGGGCGATTGGCGACATTCTGCGCGACCAACTGTTCTACCTGCGCCGCTGCGGCTTCGACGCCTTTGCGCTGCGGGCCGACAAGGACCCGTACGAAGCCCTGGAAAGCCTGAAGGACTTCTCGGTGACCTACCAGGCCGCCACCGACGAACCGCTGCCGCTGTTCCGTCGCCGCTGATCGACCGGCCTTGAACCCCGCCCCGGGGTTCAAGGCCGGCAGCCTGATTACTGCTCCTGTAATTGCGCTATCGGAAAGGGCCTGCCCATGCGCACCCAATCCATGTACAACTTCAAGCGCTGCTCCAGCGCGGTGAATCCGGCAAATGGATTCTCCGCATCCAGCGCCGACAGCGCGACGTCGCCACTCAATACGCCCCACAGCTCCTGCGACGCGTCCGCTTCCTCCAGCAAGTGCCAGACCCGTGCCTGCATCAGCGGGTAACTCACCTGGAAATCGGCCGTGCGACAGAGGTTTTCGATCTGCTTGAGCAACCGCTGGCCGCGAGGTTTTGCCAGCAGGCGTTGCCAGATCATCTGCCTGAGTTCGATCTGCGCGTCAGGCAGCTGCCGCAGCCAGGCCTCGGGCTGCGCCAGGCTCGGGTCCGCCACGCTGAGCCACAGATTCAGGCCGGTCTGCTGCCGATGGCTGACGACACGTCGCAGGCTGTCTTCGTCCGTCAGCGGATTGCCCCACAGTTGCACCCGATCCCTGGCCACCGCTTGCGCGAACACCGCCGGCGGGAAGCGGCTGATGTGATTGTCGCTGAGGTCCAGCAGCTCCATCGACGGTTGCTCGGGCAAACCCACTGGGCAGTAGTGGATACCAGTGCCGTGCAAGTTCAGGCGGCGCAGCGCAGTCATCCCCGACACCAGCGGCGGCACAGCCAATGGATTGTCACTCAGGTCCAGGGTCTGCAGGTGCACCAGCTCCGACAACCGGCCGGCGGCTTGCTCACTCAGCACCAGGTGGGTCGAGCTGAGGTTCAGCTCTGTCAGATGGGGCATGTTCCAGATCGCTCGCGGTACACCGCCCTGCAGTTCGCCCCTGAGATTGACCCGACGCAGGTCGACGCCCTCGAGGTTGAGGCGGCGCAGGTTGGGAAAACACTCGAGGAATGAATCGAGGCCTTCCGGTCGCCCCACTTCAAACGCCTTCATCGACAACTCGACGATGTTGGGGAACCGGGTGCGCAATAACGGCAGGGACAGGTATTGCTGCGCCTCCAGGTCAAGCCGGTAACCCAGCAATTGCCCATCGACCAGGACGTGGCTGTGGCTATCCGCCAGGTACTGCCAGCAATTGAGCAGTTGATAGCCCAGTTGCTTTCTCGACTCGCGCTCCTCATGCAACACCTCCTCGAAGCGCTCGAGGTTCTCCTCCTCGATCTGATCGGCATCCAGGCCCTCGGCGGCCGCGTCACCTTCGCGCACATACAGCCCGTCCACAGCCCACACCTGATCGGCAGTGTCGTTGACCCACTGGCTGAGATCGATATCCAGCTGATAGAGCTGGGTTTCCAGGCGCACCAGCTCCTCCATCGCCCCGCTGCCCAGGACCTCGAGGAAATCCATAGCCTGCTGGTTGCTCAACCCCGGATAGACCCAGCGCACCTGGAACAACTCGATATTGCGCGACAACGTAGCGCCCTGGGCCGTCGTCGGGTACCCGCCGCCCCGCAGGCCGATTGCATCGAAGGTCAGCCCGCTGTCCATGCGCTGCAAACCGTTGACGAACGGCTCACGGGGCAAGGCGTGCTGGCGGATTTTCAGCAGCAGGTCGAGAGCCGATGCTGACGGATCGAGTCCCAGGGCCGCGCGCTGGTCCGGACTCAGCAGATCGTGAAGGGCCTGGTAAAGGTCACTGCCGCCCTGCGCGCCAAAACCGTCGTCGACCTTGATCAGGCGTTGCACATCCACAGCGTCGATCGGCCCGATACGGTCCAGGACCCGGCCAATGGCCGAGCCCTCGCGCACCTCGACACTCAAGGTTGTCGGCCAGCCGGGCAGACGGGTCAGGGAGTGCAAGGCCAGCACCTGGGTCTGCGGATTTTGCAGCGATTGCAGGTACAGCCCCTCATACGCGCGCCCCAGGCGCACATGCTGCTGGTACTCGCTGAACTTGCCATCCAGTTGGCGCAGCAGGCGTTGGTACTCTGCTACAGATGGCCGCGCGCCGAGGTCGACGCCGGAACGATCGAGCACCTGTTCGATGGCATTTTTCGGCAACCCGGGGTACTGCTTCTGGAACAGTTTCACCCAGCGCGAATCGCTGAGTTGGGCTGCCGCGCAGCGCGCCTCGAACGCTGCGGTACGGGCAGGACCGGGGGCCATCGCGGCCAGCTCCTGATCGATCCGAAAGCGCGCCAGGGTATCGGCCAGTTGCGGGGTCGGCGGGCGTTGTCCGGCCTGCATCAGGCGCAACATGTCGTCGTCGACCGTGCTGATACGGGCGATCTGAGCCAGCGTTTCATCACTCAGTGCCGCCACAGGCGCGCCGAGGCCACGCAGCAGTTGCAGGCGGGTGGCGGGCGCCGGGGCTGGCGGTGGCTCGGGATGGAGTTCGCTAACAGCTGCCTGCGGCGCTTCTTCCACCAGGGTTTCAGCGACACCCTCGCCACGCAGAGCGGCGGTCGCCCCCAACAACGGCAGCGCATTGAGCAGGCCAAATACCGTACGGCCCAAGCCCGCCGCCGGATCGCCCGGCTCGCGGCCGTTGACTGCCTGATCCAGGCCATACCCGGCATCGATCAGCCCGGCCAGCGCCAGCAACCCTTCCCCGCCCGGGACAAACAACGCCAGCGGCGCGTAGCGGTTGATCCATTGCACCAGCGGTTCGACCCACGCGCTCAGCTCATCGCGATTGACCTGGGCGTCGCCGCGAATCGTTTGAATGCTGGCGATGGCCGCCTGCTTCATGCTCAGCACCAGTTGCGCGAACGGATCCGTGGCCGCGGATACCACCTGCAGATGAAGGTAATCGGCCGGGTCCCAATAGCCATCGTTATTGAAAAAGCCATGGCCCTTTTGCAGGTGGTGCTGGCGCGGGTACTGAAGCATGCCCTCAAGAGCCGTCAGCACCCCGGCATGGAAGGTGCCATCTTCGCGATCGTCCTCGGCAAAATGCGCCGCCAGCGCCTGTTTGCATGCTGGGTCTGCGGCCTGCTGAACGATCCAGTGATGCAACGCCTGGATGTCGACGAACTCATGCAAGGGCGAGGCATTGCCCGGCACGTAGAGCAGGACCCTCGTGCTGGAAAAATGGCGAAATACCCAGAGGTCGGTGCTGGTGTACCGATAGATCACCAGGCGTGACGCTTCGACCGGGCTTCGGCCAGGCGCCTGCAGCTGTTCGAGGGTCAACTGCGCCCAGGGTTGATCCGCCGCCAGTCCGGCAGCGTGCAGCGCCAGCTCCAATCCGTGCTGAGTCAGGCTGTTTTCCTGGCGTTGCAGATAGGCGGCCATGACCAGGGCAATCTTGGCCGATGTGCGCAACGGGTAAGCCTGAGCGCCGGTAATAACGCCGTCCACGGGCCAGGCGCTGTCCACATAGGCGCTGAACTTATCCTTGAGATTGAGGCGCCATACCCAGTCCTTGAACGCAGCGGGGGTGAACGGCAGCTGCGTCTGCGGGCCATAGCGCTGCGGGGTGGTTGCCCGGTAGAGGCCTTCGTAGCTGGCATGGTTGCCAATGCCGACGTAAGCGAACTCATCGACCTGGTCGACGATCTGCACGGCAGGTCCGATGGCTGGCGGCGTATAGACGCCGAATGCAGTCTCGGCGAAACGATCGTCGCCGACGGCCTGGTAGTTGCCCAGGACCACCTGGGTCAGGCTCTGCGAGCTGGCGACGCGGCCTTGCTCGACGCCGTCAATTGCCGGATGGCCGTGATAGCTGTAGTCGAGAGTGACCAGCAGCGTCTGCTGGGGATCGATGTCCTTGCCCCAGCGCTGCTGAATGAGTACGTTGGCGAATTGTGCGGGGGTCTGCGGCAGTGCGGCAGTGACCAGCGCCTGGAAGTCCTGGCGCGGTTGCGGTTCGATCATGGTGCAATTCCTTTGCGATGGGTCATGAGGCCCTGAAGCCTATGCCAATCGCCTCCCCGGCCCGCGCCGGAAAGCGCGGCCCGCCGGTCTTGAAATTGCGCCAGATCACGTCAGAAAAAATCGACAAAAAAGCCCTGGAACCGCAGCGAATGCCGGGTTTCAGGGCTTGGTCAGTGCCGGTAGTTTTTTACCAGAAGCGTTGCTGCGTCAGGCGACTCCACCAGGTCAGCAGCAGGCGATCCACCGAGCCACTGGCCGCCAGGCCCACGCGCTCCTGCAAGCTCTTGCGCTCGGCATAGTGCAGGTGGAAAAGCTCGGCGCCCTTGGCCCGTTCGGCGAGGTATTCGTCGCTGGTTTTCAACTCATCGACCAGTTGTTTGTCCAGCGCTGCAATGCCCAGCCACACTTCACCGGTGGCCACTTCATCAATGGCCAGCTGTGGGCGATAGCGCGCGACGAAGTTCTTGAACAATTCATGGGTGACGTCCAGGTCTTCCTGGAATTTTTCCCGGCCCTTCTCGGTGTTTTCGCCAAACACCGTCAGGGTGCGTTTGTACTCACCGGCCGTCAGTACTTCGAAGTCGATGTCGTGCTTTTTCAGCAGGCGATTGACGTTCGGCAACTGCGCCACCACTCCGATCGAACCGAGCACGGCAAACGGCGCGCTGATGATCTTCTCGCCGATGCACGCCATCATGTAGCCGCCGCTGGCCGCGACCTTGTCGATGCACACGGTGAGCGGTACGCCGGCCTGGCGGATACGCGCCAGTTGCGAGGACGCCAGGCCATAGCTGTGGACCATGCCGCCGCCGCTTTCCAGGCGCAGCACCACTTCGTCCTTGGGCGTGGCCAGGGTCAGCAGCGCGGTGATTTCATGGCGCAGGCTTTCGGTGGCCGAGGCCTTGATGTCGCCGTCGAAGTCCAGCACGAACACCCGTGGCTTGGCTTCGGGCTTTTTCTTCTGTTTCTTGTCGGACTTGGATTCGGACTTGCGCAGGGCCTTGAGTTGATCCTTGTCGAGCAAGGTCTGCTCCAGGCGCTCGCGCAGGCCCTTGTAGAAATCGTTCAGCTTGCTGACCTGCAACTGGCCGGCAGCCTTGCGCCGGCCTTTGCTGCGCAACGAGGCAAAGCTCACCAGCACCACCAGGATGGCGATCACCAGGGTAACGGTCTTGGCCAGAAAACTTGCGTACTCGGACAAAAACTCCACATGGACTCCTTAACGACTGTGCGCCGCTGTTAAACACGGGCGCGGAATGTCTCCAGCATACCCATGCGCTTGGCTTGCGGCCAGCCGGGAAACAGTCTGCCATCGGCCTCCAACCTGCATTTCAAACAAGCGTATGTTTTTCATTGACAGCTCTTCGCCATCCTCATAACCTCGCCAAACCTTCAACGTACCGGGACGACGCGGACGTGGGCAGCATTTATCTGATACGACATGGCCAGGCCTCCTTTGGTGCAGACGACTACGACGTGCTGTCGCCGACCGGTGTGCGCCAGGCAGAAGTCCTCGGCAGCCACCTGGCTGAATTGGGCCTGAGCTTCGATCGCTGCCTGGCGGGCGACCTGCGTCGCCAGCAACACACCGCCACCAGCGCCCTGGCCCAGTTCGGCGCCGTCGGCCTGCCGGTGCCGATTCTGGAGACCGACGCGGCGTTCAACGAATTCGATGCCGACGCGGTGATCCGTGCGCTGCTCCCCGATCTGCTGCCCCAGGAGCCGGAAGCCCTGAACATCCTGCGCAATGCGGCGCAGAACCGTGGCGAATTTCAACGCATCTTCGCGCTGATCATCGAGCGCTGGCTGGCCGGCACTTATGATGCGCCGGGCCTTGAGAGCTGGCTGGGCTTTGTCGAACGGGTGCAGGCCGGTTTGCAGCGGATTCTCGAGCAGGCCGACAACACCCAGAAGATCGCCGTGTTCACCTCCGGCGGGACCATCACCGCCCTGCTCCACCTGATTACCCAAATGCCCGCCAAACAGGCTTTCGAGCTGAACTGGCAAATCGTCAACAGCTCGCTCAACCTCCTGAAATTTCGGGGTCGCGAGGTGGCCCTGGCTTCCTTCAACAGTCATGCCCACCTGCAACTGTTGAAGGCCCCGGAACTCATCACTTTCCGCTGAGTTCGGATAACTGTGACCCTTGCTGTAACACCCAAGAAAAGGATCGAACCATGACCAACGTAGCTGACGCCGTACAAGCAATGAAAGCCAAGTTCAACCCAGCCGCTGCTGCCGGCCTGGACCTGGTGTTCGGTTTCCGTATCGACGAAGACAAGAACTTCTCGCTGGTGGTCAAAGACAGCACCTGCGAGCTGCAAGAAGGCGAGAACCCGGACGCCCAGGTGACTCTGGTCATGGACGCTGAAACCCTGAAAGGCATCGTCAGCGGCGAAACCGACGGTATGCAAGCCTTCATGGGCGGCAAACTGCGCGCTGAAGGCGACATGATGCTGGCGATGAAACTGTCCGAGCTGTTCCCGGCCTAAGACTGCGGCTTCCCCCTCGGGAAGCCCGTCGGCTGCACACGAATCCCGCCCTCATGGCGGGATTCGTCGTTCAAGGGCCCGCCCCTTGCCTTACACTGCATGACTCTTTACCTCAGCGATTGGCCCATGGACATCGATCTCGCCCGCACCTTCCTGGAAATCGTCCGCTGTGGCAGCCTCGCCGCCGCTGCGGAAAAACTGCATGTCACCCAGACCGCCATCACCGCGCGGGTGCAGAAACTCGAAAGCCAGCTGGCCAGCACCCTGTTCGTGCGCAACCGCGCCGGTGCCCGCCTGACCGCCGATGGCGAGGCCTTCGTGGTCTACGCCAATCACATGGTCCAGGCCTGGGAAGGCGCGCGCCGCGACTTGCCGCTGCCGGACGGTTACCGCAACGTGCTGCACATCGGCGGCGAGACCAGTTTGTGCAATCCGCTGATGCTCAGTTGGACCCGGGAGATCCGCGCCCACATCCCCACCTATGCCCTGCGCACCGAAATCGATACCGGCGAAAGCCTGCTCAAGCAGTTGGAAGTGGGCGTGCTGGATGCGGCGCTGGTGTATCAACCCGAATACTGGCCGCGGCTGCAGGTCGAGCAACTGCTGGAGGAAAAGCTGATTCAGGTGCGGCTGCGCGCGCAACCCGAGCCTTACGTGTACATCGACTGGGGCAGCGACTTCCGCCGCCAGCACGATGCCGCGCTGCCGGACAAGGCCCGCGCCGCAATGACCTTCAACCTCGGTCCGCTGGCCTTGCAATACATTCTGCAGAACGGCGGCACCGGCTATTTCCGCACCCGGGTGGTTCAGTCCTACCTCGACAGCGGCGTGCTGGAACGGGTGCCCAAGGCCCCGGAATTCAGCTACCCGACCTTCCTCGTGTATTCCCGCGATCGCGATTCCCAGGTGCTGCAGCAGGCGTTCGATTTGCTGCGTGCGCTGGTTCGGGCGGACTGTGACTGGTCCCAGCGTTGGGATCCGTTTTAGCTCACGGCGTGGTGAACCGGTCGGCATAACACACCGGTGAACTGCTCTCGGCGTGCCGGTCCAGTTCGTCTTCCAGCCATTGCGCCAAGACCCGGGCATTGTTCTGCACTTCATCGTGGGCGGCGTAGATCAGCGTCAACGTGCCTTTCTCGGCTATCCCAAGAAGTTTCCACCAATGCCCCGGTTGCGCCGCCAGTTGTGCGCGGTAGCGCGTACCAAACTGCTCGAAGTCGATTTCGCCGCTCTTCAACGCCCGACGCAGCTCGGTGGTGGGGGCAAGGTCTTTCAACCATTCATTCAGCGGCAACCGCGCCTTGGGGCAATTGCGCGGCCACAGCCGATCGACCAATACCCGATAGCCATCGTCTTCGCTGGCCGGCACATATGCCCGTTTGCACACAATCATCGCCCTGCCCCTCCTGCCGCGTGATCCGGCGCACATTCAGCGCCGTAATAGCGGCTCATCATCCAGATCCATTGGCTGGATAATTTGGCCGCGACTAATCTTCTGTCAATAACAACGACAACAGGAGAAGGCGGTGAGGCAAACCACGCAAGCGTTTCGCAGCCGTTACCGGGCAGACATCCACCGCTTCTACAATCCCTGGCTGCACGCCGGCTTTGTGCTGGTGTTCGGCATCAGCGCAATCGCCGCGTTCTGCTCCACCGTCGATCAGGTCAGCGCGGTGCAATGGCTGACGGTGCCGTTGGCGCTGGTGTTGTTCAGCTTCGCGGTGTATGGGGTCCACCGCCACCTGGGGCATCACAAGAAACCCTTCGCCCGCTTGTTCTACGCGCGGCATACCGGCGATCACCACAGCTTTTTCGCCCCCGGACACATGGCTTACGACAGCGCACGGGACTGGCGGGTGATCCTGTTCCCGGCCTGGCTGATCGTCCTGCACAGCCTGCTGTTCGCCCTGCCCGCCTGGTGGTTGCTGAAACAGGTCGACGGCAACGTTGCCGGGCTGTTTGCCAGCTGCCTGGTGCTCGGTTATCTGATCTACGAAATATTTCACGCCTGCGAACACTTGCCCGCCGACCATCCAGTAAGCCAACTGCCGTGGATTCGCCAAATGCGCCGCCTACATGAACTGCATCATCGGCGGGAATTGATGCAGGCGCGTAATTTTAATATCGTTCTGCCACTAGCGGACTACCTGTTTGGCACCCTGTACTGGGAAGACGAACCGGACCACGCCCATCCCTCATCGAGAATGCCCATGACCCGTCTGCAGCATCAGATCGACATTGCCCGCGCGCCGATTGCCGTCCTGGCCTATGCCAGCACCGTCACCCGCTGGCCGGAGTGGCACCCGTCCTCGCTGCGTGTCGAGGGCCCTCCCGGCCCCCTGCACGCCGGAGCGCGTTTCGAGGAAGACATTCATGCCGGGGGCCGTGCCGGGCACTTGAGCTGGGAGGTCAACGAGTACTTGCCGGGACGTCGCTGGAGCGCCCGGGCCCAGGGCGATCATGGTCTGGAACTGCGCTTGACCTACGAATGCAGCGGTGATGGCGATGACACCCGCTTCGTGCGCACCCTGGAGTATCGCTTCGCCAGTCTGTGGATGCGCCTGCTCAACCAGTTGCTGCTCAAGCGGCGGATCGAGCGCGAGTCGGCGGTGTCGATGCTGGCTCTGCGCGACATGGCACTGCTGCCCCAGTCAATCGATGCCGGAGTCCTTGCCTGATGCCCCGTGAACCCCGTCGCGTCAGCGTCAGCAGCTTTTTGCTGGTGGTAATCGTGCTGATCGGTCTGTTCCTGCTGCTGGCGCCGACCAAAGTACAGCCGGTGGCCTGGAAACCCGCGCCGGCGCCTTCGCTGGAAACCGGCCCTTATGCCGAGAACCAGAAACTGCGCGACCTGGAGCACGTCGGCGCGGCCAATATCGACGGGCCGGAAGCGTTGTTGCTGGAAGAAGGCTTGCTGATCAGCGGCCTCAACGACGGCCGAATCATCAGCAGCAGCCTCGACGGCCAGACGCGCAAGGTGCTGATCGACACCGGCGGCCGCCCCTTGGGTCTGGCGCGCCACCCGGACGGCCGGCTGATCATTGCCGACGCAAAAAAGGGTTTGCTGGCCCTCGATGCGCAAGGCCAGTTGATCGTCCTGACCAAGGAAGCCAACAGCCTGCCATTCGGTTTCACCGACGATGTGGTGATCGACAAGACCGGTCATTACGCCTACTTCAGCGATGCGTCCAGCCGGTGGGGCTATGGCCATGATGGCGAGGCGATTATTGAGCACGGTGGCGACGGTCGTTTGTTGCGCTATGACTTTCAAACCGGCAAGACTGAAGTGCTGCTGGATAAGCTGCAATTTGCCAATGGGGTCGCCCTGGGCCCTCAGGACAGCTACGTGCTGGTCAATGAAACCGGGGCCTATCGCATCACGCGTTATTGGCTGAGCGGCCCGCTGAGCGGCACCCATGACGTGTTCGTCGACAACCTGCCGGGCATGCCGGACAACCTCAGCTTCAACGGCCAGGAGCGTTTCTGGGTGGCGCTGTACACGCCGCGCAATGCCTTGCTCGACGCCACCGCCGAGCAACCCTTCGTGCGCAAGATGATTGTCCGGGCCTTGATGGTCCTGCCCAAGCCCGCCGAGCGCCGGGCCTTTGTGGTGGGGGTGGATTTGCAGGGCAAGGTGATCGCCAATCTGCAGGATGCCGGCAGCGGCAACTACTCGCCGATTACCACGGTGCGTGAGTACGGTGACTGGCTGTATTTCGGTTCGCTGAAGGCCAGCCATATGACGCGATTGCCGCTGGGCAAGGCGCTGCAATAGCCATGTAGGACGGGGGGCGTTTGAGAACCCTGTGGGAGCGAGCCTGCTCGCTCCCACAACAGCGACAGAGTTGCAGGCTTCAGACCTTGCCTGCCCCGTTAAGCCTTACCGCGATTTTATCCTTGATCGAAAGGCGTTCTGCCTTGAGCCGGGTCAGTTGGTCATCCGCCTTGGCGGCAGCCTCCGCATCGAGCACCTGGGTGTCGATTGCGGAATACTTGTCCAGCAGCGCATGCAAATGCGGATCGCTGGCACGCAGCTTCTGCACCTCGTCTCTGCTATGGCTCAAGTCCTGGTACAGGTCATGTTTCACCGGCATGGAACACCTCCGTTTGTTGATCGGTGGCGAACACCTTTTCGCGTGCCCGCCCGTTTGCAGAATGGCCTTGCCCAAGGGGGGCTGTCGACCGTCAATCAGACCAGCGGCAAGGCAAACGCCGTCAGTCACCACCCAGGACATGCTGAATCATCGCCATCAAGGCATCCGGACCGTAGGGCTTGCTGAGCAGATGGGTGTCCGGACTCAGCTGATGGTTACGGGAAATGATGTCGCGGGTGTGGCCCGAGGTGAACAGCACCGCTACGGGTGGCACCTGGACCTTGGCCCAGGCCGCGAGGTCCGAACTCTTGATCAGCCCGGGCATCACCACATCGGTGAAGATCAGGTCCACCGTGGTGCCGTCCTGCAACATCTGCAGGGCGCTGTCACCGTTGGCGGCGACCAGCACGTCATAACCCGCCGCTTGCAGGAATTCGACCGCGGTATCACGCACTTCCTCATGATCCTCCACCACCAGAATAGTCCCGTGGCCGCCATCGTGCTGCGCACGGCGTTCGGGCTGCTCACCGCGCTGGACACGATCACTGCGGGGAAAATACATCCGCACCACAGTGCCCTCGCCCAGGGTGCTGGTTATCTCGATATGGCCGCCGCTCTGCTTGACGAAGCCGAACACCATGCTCAGGCCCAGCCCTGTGCCGTGACCATCGGTCTTGGTGGTGAAAAAGGGCTCGAACGCCTGCTTGAGCGTTTCGTTGTCCATGCCATCGCCGGTGTCGCGTACCGACAACTGCACGTAGTCGCCGGCACTGATGCCCTTGCCCTGGCAAAAGCGCCGATCGAGCGCGACATTTTGCCCGCTGATGGTGATGGTGCCCTCGCCCCGCATGGCATCGCGGGCGTTGATCGCCAGGTTGAGCAAGGCGTTTTCCAGCTGATTGCGGTCGACGTGAATCGACCAGGGCGCGGCGGGCAACTGCACATCGATGTCGATGTTTTCACCCAGCGCTCGCTGCAACACCTCGCCCAATCCTGAATAGATCTGCCGGGTGTCGAACACGGCTGGCGACAAGGGCTGGCGCCGGGCGAAGGCGAGCAATTGTGCCGAGAGCATGGCGCCGCGCTCGACCGCCGCCAGCGCCGCGCCGACCCGGCGCTGGACATTCGGGTTATCACTCTCATGGCGCGCCAGCAGATGCAGATTGCCGGCGATCACCTGCAGCAGGTTATTGAAGTCGTGAGCCACGCCACCGGTGAGTCCGCCAATGGCTTCGAGCTTCTGCGACTGGCGCAATTGCTCTTCGGCGGCCAGGCGGGCGTCCACCTCCGCGACCACCCGCTGCTCGAGATCACGGGTGAACTTGAGCAACGACTCCTCGGCGCTCTTGCGCTCGTGAATATCGATCAGCACCCCGGGAAAGCGAAAGGCCTCGCCCAGCTCATCGAGCTCGCAGCACCCGCTGGCCAGCACCCACGCATAACTGTCATCGGCGCGCCGGATGCGGTACTCGGCGTTGAACGCCCCGCCGGTTTCCAGCGCCTGCTGCACTTGCTGGTCGACCCGCGACAGGTCATCGGGATGAATTTGCGCACTGGCGACTTCTGGCGACATGTGCTGCAGCGACTGCTCGCGGGGGAAGCCAAAGGTCCGAGCGAAACGCTCATCACCGGACAACAGGTTGGCCTTGATGTCCCAGACGAAAGAACCGAGCAAGGCCCCGGCATTCAGCGCCAGGCGCACCCGTTCGTTCTCCGCACGGTAGGCGGCTTGCGCTTGTTCGCGCAGGCGTTCGGAGAGCATGTGCGCCGTGGTTTCCACGACAATCGCCAGTACCCCGCCTGGGCGGCCGTCGTCATCGGCTACTGGGCTGTAGGACAGGTCCATGAACACCGCTTCGGGCTGGCCGTTGCGCAACAGTTCCAACTCTTTGTTGCGATAGGACAGGGTCCCGCCGGCCAGGCAGGTGTCGACCACATTGCGATTGAAATCGGCGATTTCCGGCCAGCCCAGTTCCACCGGCGAGCCCAGCAGGTACGGATGCCGGCCCCCGGCAAACACCGAGTAGGCATCGTTGTAGATCATGTAGCCGGGCTTGCCCCAGAGCATCACCAGCGGCACAGGGGATGCCAGCAGCATCTGCACGTTGCTGCGCAGGCTTTTGCTCCAGGTGTCGAAGTGGCCCAGTTCGGTGCCGCTCCAGTCGAACGCACGAATGCGCCCGGCCATCTCACCCTTCCAACCCCGACATCCGTGGCTTTGCGTTAGAAACTGCATCGATAGACTCTGTGCGCACTGCGCAAAAGTGGAACAACAGTTCGACGCAGGTTGGCCCACGCTCAAGGCTTTGAGCACGGCCGACGCTGATCGTTTCATTGTTGTACAACTCTCGCAGCTTGTCACAGTTCCCGGCGAGCGGACTACACCTCGATCAGGTGCTTGAGCGGGTGATAGCCGTTCTTCAAGCTGGCAGCGCCGTCGAGGATCGCCTTCTCGATGCCGTTCAGGTGCATGCAGATCAACTCGATGGCTGCGCTCTGGTTGCCGGCCTCGATGTACTCGATCAGCCGCAGGTGTTCATCGTCGCGGCAGGTCTGGTGGCTGTCGTCGTCCAGCGCCACGGCGTACAGCGACGCCCGGGAAATCAGCTTGCAGAACCAGTCGAGCAATACCGGGTTGTTCAAGCTGCGCGCCAACTTGATGTGGAACTCGCCCAGCAGATGAATCAGCCGCTCATGGTCGCCGGCATGCGCCGCCTCGTGCTCCAGCAGCAAGTGGTCGCGCAGGTCGCGAGTCACGGCGCTGTCACGGCGGCGGCAGAGTTCGCTGACGATACCAATCTCGATCAGCCGCCGGGTTTCGAACAGCGAACGGATCTCCTCATCGCTGGGCAGCGAGACCGACGCACCTTTATTGGGCTCGGTCGTCACCAGGCCATCGGCCTCCAACTGCTTGAGCGCCGCCCGCACCGAGGTGCGACTGACATTGAAAAGCTCGGCCAACGACGCCTCTCCCAACTTCATTCCGGGACGCAAGGTGTGCTTGCTGATCGCCAGGTAAACCCCTTGGTAGACACGGTCTACCGTGGTTTCCAGCTTTTTGTCGGCCATGGGAAAACTCCTTCATCGAAAAACAACCGCCCCGGGCATTCAGCGCCCAAGTGAAAAAGGGGCTTGCATGGGCAGATTAAACGGGGTATTTCTAAATTGCATCCAGATTTTGCATACAATAATTAGAGGAATGCACCGTTATGGGTCATCCAGCAGCCATCGAAGTGCGTAACGTCTCAAAGCGCTATTCCGAAGACCCGGACCAGGCTCCTGCCCTGGACAATGTGTCGGTGGACATTGCCGATAACGAGTTCTTCACCCTGCTGGGCCCCTCCGGATGTGGCAAGACCACCCTGTTGCGCACCATCGCCGGCTTCGAGCATGTCAGCGATGGCGAGATCCGCCTGGATGGCGAAACGGTCAATCACTTGCCGCCGTTCCAGCGCCGGGTCAACACGGTGTTCCAGAGCTACGCGCTGTTTCCCCATATGAGCGTCGCGCAGAATATCGCCTTCGGCCTCGAGATGCAGGGTCTTGATCGCACATCGGCGGCACACCGGGTCGACGAGATGCTGGCACTGGTGCAAATGCAGCACCTGGCGCGGCGCAAGCCGTCGGAACTGTCCGGTGGCCAACAGCAGCGCGTAGCCCTGGCCCGCGCCCTGGCCCCCAAGCCCAAGGTGCTGTTGCTGGATGAACCGCTGTCGGCGCTGGACCTCAAGCTGCGCAAGGAAATGCAGGTCGAACTCAAGCGCGTGCAAAAGGAAGCCGGGATCACCTTTATCTTCGTCACCCATGACCAGGAAGAAGCCCTGACCCTGTCCGACCGGATCGCCGTGATGTCCGCCGGCAAGATCCTGCAGATCGGCAGCCCGACCGATATCTACGAACGCCCGCAACATCAGTTCGTCGCCCAGTTCATCGGCGACATCAACTTCCTCCCCGGCCGCCTCAAGCGTGGCCAGGACAACAATAGCCTGTTCCTGCCCAACGGCATGCCGGTGGAAATCCCCTGCACCCACCCGTTCGACTTCGACTCGCCGGCGGTGCAACTTGCCTTCCGTCCGGAGCGCTCGCAACTGGTGGACCCGGCACAACCCCATCACCTGCGCGGGATCATCGAGGCGGTGTTGTATGTCGGCACAGCCACCCTGTACCAGTGCCGGCTGAACAACGACATCAAGGTCATGCTGCGGGAAAACAACGAGGGCCTGAACCGCGCCCGCGCCGTCGGCGAAGGGGTCGCGGTGCACTTGCCGCCGCATGCCTGCCTGCTGATGGAGGCCTGAGCCATGAGCGTCAGCAGCACTTCCCCCGCCCTCAGCCGGGCCCTGTTGCTCAGCCCGGTGGTCCTGACCCTGCTGGGCCTGATCGCGATCCCGCTGGGGATCATGGGCTATATCAGCCTGCTGCCGCGCAACGTCTACGGCGGCGTCGACTGGCAGGCCGACTGGCAATTGCAAAGCTATGTGCAGCTGTTTTTCCAGGAAGGCTTCGACGGCGACCTGGAACTCAACTGGGTCTACGCCCAGGCGTTGCTGCGCTCGATCGGCCAGGCCGGCGGCACCACCCTGCTGTGCTTTCTGTTCGGTTTCCCGGTGGCGCTGTGGATGAGCAGCCTGACCCCACGGCGGCGCAACCTGATGGTGCTGCTGATCACCATTCCGTTCTGGACCAACCTGCTGATCCGCAACTACGCCTGGCTGATCATCCTGCGCGAACAGGGCTGGGTCGCCCAGAGCCTCAACGCGCTGCTGCCCCAGGCCGGCGGCATCACCCTGCTGTACAACGATTTCGCGGTCAGCGTCGGGCTGGTCTACAGCTTCCTGCCGTTCATGATCCTGCCGATCTACTCGACCCTGGAAAAACTCGACTGGCGCCTGGTGGAAGCCGCCTACGACCTGGGCGCCAATCGCTGGCTGGCGTTGCGCCGGGTGATACTGCCGCTGTCGATGCCGGGGGTGATTGCCGGTGCCCTGCTGGTGTTCGTGCCGAGCCTCGGTGCGTTCATTACCCCGGCGATCCTCGGCGGCGGCAAGACCCTGATGATCGGCAACCTGATCCAGCAACAGTTCGGCACCGCGCGCAACTGGCCGCTGGGCAGTTCGCTGTCGTTCCTGCTGTTGGGGATTCTGCTGGTGTCCCTGGTGTTCTACGCGCTGTACAGCCGCAAGTCCGCCAACAAACTCAACCGGGGAGCGCACGCATGATCGCCCTGCACCTGAAGAAGTTACCGCTGACCCGTGAAGTCAGCCTGCTGATCCTGGCCTACCTGTACCTGCCGATCTTCGTGCTGATCGCCTACAGCTTCAACGCCAACCGCAGCGCCACGGTGTGGACCGAGTTTTCCTTCGCCTGGTACGGACGAATTATCGCCAACCCGTCGATCCAGACGGCGGCGCTGAACTCGATCATCGTCGCCAGCATCGCCACGGTTTGCGCCACCACCATTGCGCTGTTGGCGGCTTTGGCGACCTACCGGCCGTTCTACGGGCAGAAGATGGTCGAGGGCGGGATCAACCTGCCGCTGATCCTGCCGGAGATCGTCACCGCGGTCGCCACCCTGCTGCTGTTCATGGCACTGGGGATCAAGCTCGGACTGTTCACGGTGATCGTCGCCCACATCGGCTTCTGCATTCCGTTCGCCTACCTGCCGATCCGCGCCCGCCTCAACGACCTGGACAAAAGCCTGCTGGAAGCGGCCAACGACCTGTACGCCAACCCCTGGCAGGTGTTTCGCCGGGTGACCCTGCCGCTGCTATGGCCGGCGGTATTGTCCGGTTCGGTGCTGGCGTTCGTGGTCAGCCTCGACGATTTCATCATGACCTTCTTCGTCGCCGGCCCCGGCTCCACCACCCTGCCGGTGTACATCTTCTCGGCGATCAAGGCCGGGGTTACCCCGGAGATCAACGCGATTTCGACCCTGATGCTGCTGATTTCCATTGTGCTGGTGGTTCTGGCCTTCTGGCTGGGACAGCGCGGCAAGACTGAGTGAGCCCTTTTCCTTCGCGGTACTTCTGGAGCGTGAAAACCATGATATCGAAAAGCCTGCGTTACGCTGTTGCCGGTCTGGCCCTCGGTTGTTCGGCGGCCATGACCGCCCAGGCCGCCGAACCCAAGGAGCTGTTTTTCTACAACTGGACCGACTACTACCCGGTGCCGCTGCTGGCCAAGTTCGAGAAGGAAACCGGGATCAAGGTCACCATGGACGGCTACGACAGCAACGAGACGCTGCTCGCCAAGTTGCAGGCCGGCGGCGCGGCGTATGACGTCATCGTGCCGTCGCAATCGATCATGAAAACCCTGATCAACCAGGACCTGCTACTGCCCATCAACGCCCCCAGCCTGCCCAACTTCCAGTACGTCAAACCGGCGTTCCGCGACCCTTCGTTCGACCCCGGCCGCAAGTTCTCCGCGCCCTACCTCTGGGGTTCCACCGGATTTTCCTACGACAGCGCGCGGGTGCCCGGCGGCAAACTCGATGATTCGTGGAAAGAGTTCTTCGAGCCGCGCAAGGAACTGCAGGGCCAACTGGCCGCCCTCGACACCTCCAGCAGCCTGATCAACGCCGCCAGCCACTACCTGGGAGTCGACGAGTGCAGCGAAAACCCGCAGGACGCGAAGAAGGTGCTCGAACTGCTGCAGAAACAGAAACCCTTCCTGAAGATGTACAGCTCGGACAACACCGTCGACCGCATGGCCTCCGGCGAAGTGATCATGATGCAGAACTGGAACGGCTCGACCGCCCGCGCCACCCTGCAAAAGAGCAGCATCAAGTACGTCTACCCGCGTGAAGGCCTGGCAATGTTCCAGGACAACTTCGCCGTGCCGAAAAGCGCGCCGCACCCGGAGAACGCGAAGATCTTCATCGACTGGATGATGAAGCCGGAAAACGCCGCCGCCGTGTCCAACGCCATCGCCTACGCCAACGGCATCGAGAGCGACCAGTTGCTCGACGCCAAGTGGAAGGTCATGGACGCAATCAACATGCCCGAAGAACTCGCCTCGCGCCTGCGCCCGGAAAAAGAGTGCAGCAACAAGGCGCGTGAGCTGCAGGACCGGATCTGGTCGAAGCTCAAGGGTTAAACATTCGGCGTTAGACCGAGGCGCGGCCATCGCTGGCAAGCCAGCTCCTACAGGTGTAGGCAACCTGTGTAGGAGCTGGCTTGCCAGCGAAAGGGCCCACCCAATCACCACACCTCTCAGAGGCTCGCAATGACCCTTTCCCACTGGCTCCGCAACGTCCGCCCCTACGGCGCCCCCGCCGAAGACCTGCTGATCACCAACGGCCTGTTCACCGAACGCCGCCCCGCCTCGACCGCGCCGCTTGCACCCAATGACATCGACGGCCAGGGCCAGTTGCTGACCCCGGCATTGGTGGAAAGCCATGTGCACCTGGACAAGACCCTCTGGGGTCAGGCCTGGCGCCCCAACAGCGCCGGCCCGACCCTCAAGGACTACATCAGCAATGAGCGCCAGGTATTGCGCGACATCACCACGCCGATCGCCGAACGCGCCGGTGCCCTGCTGGAAAACTGCATCGCCCGCGGCTCCCTGACCATGCGCTGCCACGTCGACATCGACCCGGAGTTCGGCCTGCGCCACGTCGAAGCCATGCAGCAACTGCGCGAGCGTTATCGCGACCTGATCGACCTCGAGCTGGTGGTGTTCCCGCAGACCGGACTGATCAGCCGTCCCGGCACCGCCGAACTGATGCGCGAGGCCATGGCCCTGGGCGTGGAAAACGTTGGCGGGCTTGATCCCTGTGGCATCGACAACGACCCGATTGCCCAGCTCGACTTCGTGTTCAAGCTGGCCAGTGAATTCGACCGCGGCATCGACATCCATCTGCACGACAAGGGCGAGCTGGGCCTTTGGCAGATTGCGCGGATCGCCGATTACACCGAGCGTTTTGACCGTCAAGGTCGGGTGATGATCAGCCACGCCTATTGCCTGGGCATGTTGCCTTGGGCCCAGGTCAAGCCAGTGGCCGAGCGCCTGGCGGCGCTGGGTGTCTCGCTGATGAGTTCGGCACCGGCTGACTGTGCGGTGCCACCTTTCCTTGCCCTGAGCGAAGTCGGGGTCAATGTGTGCCTGGGCTCCGACGGCATCCGCGACGCCTGGTCGCCCATGGGCAACGGCGACATGCTTGAGCGCGCGATGTTGCTGGCGTTCCGCTTCGATCTCAACAAAGACGAAGAACTGGCGGCAGCTTTCGCGGCAGCCACGGTCAACGGCGCGCAGGCGTTGGGCCGCAAGGGTTATGGAGTAGATCTGGGACAGCGCGCCGACTTCCTGCTGATGAACGTGCAAACCCTCGGTGAAGCCGTGGTTGCCCGGCCGCCGCGCCAGGTCTATCGCGGCGGTCGGCTGATCGCGGCCAACGGCCAACTGTTGGACAGTCGCCTGTGACCATCATTGGCCTGAAGGCCAGCTGCGCGGTCGGGTTCGACGGACGCCAGCACGTGTTGTGGCGCGACGGCCAGGTGGTGTTCGAGGGCTCGCGCATCCTGTTTGTCGGCCGTGATTATCCGGGGCCGGTGGACCAGTGGATAGACCATGGCAACGCCCTGATCGGCCCCGGCTTCATCGACCTCGACGCACTCGGCGATCTCGACTCCACGGTGCTGACCCTGGACAACGGCGACGAATCGCAGATGGGCCGCATGTGGTCCGAGCACTACCTAGCCGCCGGTCCGCGCGAGAGTTACAGCGCCGACGAAGAAGTGTTCAAGTACCGCTACGCCTTCACCCAGTTGATCCGCAACGGCATCACCACGGCCATGCCGATCACCTCGATGTACTACCGCGAGTGGGCCGAGACCTACGACGAATTTGCCGCCGTGGCCGAAGTCGCCGCCGACCTCGGGCTGCGCACCTACCTCGGGCCGTGCTACATGAGCGGCATGGCTTATTGGCGGGCCAACGGCCAACTGGACCATCACTGGGACGAAGCCCGGGGCCTGGACGGGCTGGCGGCGGCCGAGCGGTTTTTTGCCGACTTCAACGGCCGTCACGGCGACCTGATTCGCGGCGCGCTGTTGCCTGATCGCATCCAGACCTGCACCCCGGCGCTGCTGCAACGCACCGCGCAATTGAGCCGTGAACTGAACGCGCCAATGCGCCTGCACTGCTGCCAATCCCCCAGCGAATACGCCATGGTTCAACAACTGCGCGGCGCCTCGCCGCTGGCCTGGCTGCAACAACTCGACCTGCTCACCCCGCGCAGCCTGCTGCCCCACGGCATCTACACCGACGGCGACGATGACCTGCAGCGGGTGGTCGACGGCGGTGCCAGCCTGGTGCATTGCCCGGTGGTATTCGCCCGCGATGGCGAGGCCCTGAATTCGTTCGGCCGCTACCGCGCCAAGGGCATCAACCTGGCCCTGGGCACCGACACCTGGCCGGCGGACCTGCTGGACAACATGCGCCAAGGCCTGAACATCGCGCGGCTGATGGAGCGCGGCACCACCCTCACCAGCGCACTGGACCTGTACAACGCCGCCACCCTCGGCGGCGCCAAAGCCCTGGGCCGTGATGACCTGGGACGCCTGGCGCCCGGGGCCAAGGCCGACATCACGGTGTTCAGCCTCGAGGGCCTGCACCTGGGGCCGCTGTTCGATCCGCTGAAAAACCTGGTGCTGGCCGGACGCGGCGACGACTGCATCGCCAGCTACATCGACGGCCGCTGCGTGATGCGCGACGGCCAGGTGCAGGGCGTCGACTACCCCGCCCTGCAACGCCAGGCGCAAAAACAGTACGCCAAGCTGATGCGCAGCCACAGCCAGCGCGCCATCGACCAGCCCGACTGGCGCACCTTGTTCAAGCCGGCCATCCCGTTCGCCGACGACTACAGCGCGCAGACGCCGCTGTGCGCAATCGACCCCCTTCGCGATTGATCCCCGGAGTTCACCGCCCATGCACAGTTTCGACTTCAGCACCCTCAGCGCGCGGGACAAATACAAGATCCTGATTGGCAGCGTGGTCCCGCGCCCGATCGCCCTGGTCACCACCATCGACGGCGAAGGCCGGGTGAATGCGGCGCCCTTCAGTTTCTTCAACGCACTGTCGGCCGATCCGCCGATCCTTGCGCTGGGCGTGGAGAACTATGGCGACCTGAGCCCGAAAGACACCACGCGCAATATCCAGCTCAACCAGGAATTCACCGTCAACATCGTCAGCGATGCACTGGTGGAAGCGATGAACGTCTGCGCCGTGCCCTTCGCCCCCGGCTTCGACGAACTGACCGCCGCCGGCCTCACGGCGATCCCCGGCACCCTGGTCAAATGCCCGCGCATCGGCGAGGCCCCGGTGGCGCTGGAATGTCGACGGATGATGGCGCTGAACATCGGCCAGTCGCGGGAGATCATTTTCGGCGAAGTGTTGATGGCCCATGTCCGCGATGAACTGATCGACCCCAAGACCCTCTACATCGACCAACTCGGCCTCGACGCCATCGGCCGCATGGGCGGCCACGGCTACGCCCGCACCCGCGACTACTTCGACCTGCCGACCCGTTCGCTGCAGGCCTGGAACGAAGCGCCGGGGGGTGGCGAGCGGAGTTGGCCGGGTGGGGTTGCCGGCGATGGGCGTCTGCGATAGCGCCATCGCGGGCAAGCCCGCTCCCACAGTTCAAATCTACGACCGCCGCAAAACCTGTGGGAGCGGGCTTGCCCGCGAAGGCGGAGTGTCAGGCGCTGAGATATTGGCTGTGATGACCGCTTCGCGGGCAAGCCCACTCCCACAGGTTCATTGACACTTCAGCTAGCAGTTTTTCTCGATGCCAGCATTGCCGCCCCACTGCAATCCGCCTCCAATCCCGCCTGCATTGCCCCTCTCCGCAATCAGGATCAATTCGACATGGACGCGCACCCCCAACTCACCGGTTTCCGCAAAACCCGCAGCAACTTCATCGCCCATTTGCTGGCAGCAACGCTCGCCCTCAGCTCGCTATTTTTCGCCAGCAACGCCAGCGCCACTCTGGAAGCTCGAACAATCCAGGCGACAGACACCACCTGGGCCTATTACGAGGGGGCGAAAAACGGCCCCACCCTGCTGTTGATCCATGGCTTTGCCTCCAGCAAGGAGGTCTGGCTCCGCCTCGCCGAGGACCTTGGCGCCGATTTCCATCTGGTCATTCCCGACCTGCCTGGCTGGGGCGAGTCGACGCGCATCGCCGGCGCCAACTATGACATCGAGGCCCAGGCACAGCGCCTCGATGGGTTTATCCAGGCGCTGGATCTGCAGCAGGTGACACTGGTCGGTCACTCCATGGGCGGTGCCATTGTCGGCGTGCAGGCCGCCGAGCGTCCGCAGCGGGTGGCACGCCTGGCGCTTATCGGTTCGCTGGGGCTGAGTTTTGTCGAAAACGACTTCATCCGCGAACTGAACCAAGGCATCAATCCGTTTATCTACGATGACCGCGCCGGCGTCGAGCGCACCGCGCGCCTGGTCTATCTGGACCCGCCGCCGATGTCCGACGAGCAGGTGGCCCAGGCCATTGCCGGCAACCAGGCGCAGCGGAGATTTATCGAGAGCACCCTGGCGCAAATTCGCCCACTGCCACAATGGCAGGCCCTCGACTCACGCTTGCACAAGCTCGGCTTGCCGGTACTCGGTGTGGGCTGCCGCGAGGATAAAGTGATCGATATCTCTGCCTTGCAGACCCTTGCCAATGGCTTGCCGGATAATCCGGCCAACCCCGGCGTGATTCTTGAAGGCTGCAACCACCTGCCGATGCTCGAACGCCCGGAGGAAACCGCGCAGTTACTGAAGACCTTCGCCCGTCACCCATGACTCAGCGAAAATCCCGGCTGAACACGCTGATGCCATTGAGCAGCGGGCTCAGGTCGCTCAGTCGGCCGGCGATCAGGTGACGGACTTCGCCGACCTGTTCCCAACGGCCATCAACCCTGAGCAGTTGCGAGCCGACCAGGGCCTTGCGCTGGCGCACGGCGAGGTCGCGCCAGACCACCACGTTGATGTTGCCGAACTCGTCTTCCAGAGTGACGAAGGTCACGCCACTGGCGGTGCCCGGCCGCTGGCGGCCGGTGACCAGGCCGGCCACGCTGACATTGCGTCCATGCTCGACCTCCAGCAGTTCCCGTGAACTGTGGCAGCGCAGGCCGCGCAACTGCGTGCGCAGCAACGCCAGCGGATGCGGGCCGAGGGTGGTTCCGAGACTGTGGTAATCGGCGTGCAGGTCTTCGCTGACGCTGGGCTTGGGCAGGCACACCGGGGGCTCATCCTGGCTCGGCAACGCGGCGAACAAGCCCAACTGCTGTTGCACCCCCGCCACTTCCCAGCGCGCCTGGTGCCGATTCCCAGCCAATTGGCGCAGGGCGCCGGCGTCGGCCAGCAGCGCCTGGGCCCGGGCATCGAGCTGGGCGCGTCGGCCGAGGTCGGCGACGTCGATGAAGGCCCCCAGCAAACGTTCGACTTCAATACGCCGCGCATCTTCCTCGCGAAAGCCCTTGATCATCCGCAACCCCAGGCGAATCGCCGGTTGCGGGCCGTCGCTCGGCTCCAGGCTGCAATCCCAGTCGCTGGCACAGACATCCACCGCACGCACCTGCAGATGATGCCGGCGCGCGTCCTGGAGGATCTGGTCGGGGCTGTAGAAGCCCATCGGCCAGCTGTTGATCAGGGCACAGGCAAAGGCCGCCGGCTCATGGCATTTGAGCCAGCAACTGGCGTAGGTCAGCAGGGCGAAGCTGGCGGCGTGAGACTCGGGAAAGCCGTAGCTGCCAAAGCCTTTGATCTGTTCGAAGATCTGCGCGGCAAAGGCTTCTGAATAGCCATTCTTGAGCATGCCTTCGCGCAGGCGCACCTGGTGCGGGTCGAGGCCGCCGTGACGTTTCCAGGCGGCCATGGCCCGGCGCAACTGGTCGGCCTCGCCGGGGCTGTAGTCGGCGGCGACGATGGCGATCTGCATCACCTGCTCCTGGAACAACGGCACCCCCAGGGTGCGCTTGAGCACGGCTTCCAACGCCTTGGACGGATAGGTCTCCGGCTCCTCCTGGTTGCGCCGTCGAAGGTACGGATGGACCATGCCGCCCTGGATCGGCCCGGGGCGGACGATCGCCACTTCGATCACCAGGTCATAGAATTTGCGCGGCTGCAGGCGCGGCAGCATCGACATCTGCGCCCGCGATTCGATCTGGAACACGCCGATGGTGTCGGCGCGGCAAATCATGTCGTAAGTGGCTTGGTCCTCGGCCGGGATCTTCGACAGGCTCAACTCCAATCCACGGTAGTGACGCACCAGGTCGAAACAGCGGCGAATCGCGCTGAGCATGCCCAGGGCGAGGATATCGACCTTGAGCAGGCCGACCATGTCCAGGTCGTCCTTGTCCCACTGGATGATGGTGCGCTCGGCCATGGCGGCGTTTTCCACCGGGACCAGGCTGTCCAGTGGCTGCTCGGAAATCACGAAACCACCGGGATGCTGGGACAGGTGCCGGGGAAAACCGATCAGTTGCCGGGTCAGCCCCAGCACCCGGCGCAGCACCGGGCTGTCGGGATCGAACCCACCTTCGCGCAGGCGATCCAGGGGTGGCGCTTCGTCGCTCCAGCGCCCGCAGCAATCAGCCAGGGCGTTGATCTGGTCGCCCGGCAAGCCCAGGGCCTTGGCCACATCGCGGACGGCCCCTGCCCCGTGGTAGGTGCTGACCACCGCGGTCAGCGCAGCGCGACGACGTCCATAGCGCTGGAATACGTACTGCAGGACTTCTTCACGGCGCTCATGCTCGAAATCGACGTCGATGTCCGGTGGCTCGTTGCGCTCGCGGGACAGGAAGCGTTCGAACAGCATGTTCATCCGGCTCGGGTCGATCTCGGTGATGCCCAGGGCGAAGCACACCGCCGAGTTGGCGGCTGAGCCCCGGCCCTGGCAGAGGATGCGCTGGCGCCGGGCAAAGCTGACGATGTCTTCCACCGTCAGGAAATAACTCTCATAGCCCAGCTCGGCGATCAGTTGCAGCTCTTTGTCGACCAGTGCCAGCACCTGGCTGCTCGGTCCCTCGGGCCAGCGCCGGCACAGGCCCTGTTCGGTCAGGCGGCGCAGCCAGGAAGTTGGCGTCTGCCCCTCGGGCACCAGCTCGCGCGGGTATTGATAGCGCAACTGGCCAAGGTCGAAGCTACAGCGTTGGGCGATCACCAGGCTTTGCTCAAGCAAGGCCGCCGGGTACAGCGCGCGCAGGGTTTCGAGGCTGCGCAGGTGGCGCTCGCCGTTGGGGTGCAAGCGTTGACCGGCCGCCGCCACCGGCACATGCAGGCGAATCGCGGTCATGGTGTCCTGCAGGGCCCGCCGGCCTCGGGCATGCATGTGCACATCACCGCTGGCCACGGCAGGGATCTGCAGATCCGCCGCCAGCGCCTGCAGTTCGGCCAGGCGCCGGGCATCGTCCTGCCCGCAGTGCAACTCGACCGCCAGCCACAGGCGCCCTTCGAAGCGCTGTTGCAACCAGGCGCCGTGGGCCTGGCTGTCGAGGCGGTCCGGCAGCCACAGGGCCAGCAGCCCCGGCATCGGCTCGTCGAAGTCTTCGCGCAGGACCCGGTATCGGCCCTTCTCGCTGCGCCGCCTGGCGTGGGTGATCAAGCGGCACAGCGCCTGGTAGCCGTCGAGGTTCTCCACCAGCAGCAGCAGTTTCGGGCCGTCCTCGACACGCACTTCACTGCCGATGATCAGCGGCAGGCCCGACACCCTGGACGCCTGCCAGGCGCGAACGATACCGGCCAGGGTGCATTCGTCGGTGATTGCCAGGGCCTGGTAACCCTGGGCCTTGGCCCTTTCGAACAACTCCTGGGCACTGGAGGCGCCGCGCTGGAAACTGAAGTTCGACAGGCAGTGCAGCTCGGCATAACCGGCGCTCATGCAAACCAGCCTTGCAGCCACAGCGGCCCGCCCTCGCCCACCTCGCGATAGGCCCAGCCCTGTTGCCCGCTGCGGGTTTCGATCAGGTAGTAATCCCGGCGCACGTCGGCGCCATCCCACCAGCCGGATTCGATGCGTTCCGGTCCCATGAGGATCTGCGCCGCGCCCTCCTGCACCGGCAAGGGTTCAGTGAGCAACCAGCCCGGACGCCGGGCGTCCGACAGCATCACGGCCAGCTGAGTCTGGGGACGGGGCTGCCAGGCGCATTCCGGGCGGTGATCGGCCTGGAACCCCAGGCCTTGCACCGTATCGTCACCCAAGCGGGCACGCAGGCGTTCACGCAGTTGCTCCCAGGGCAAGGATTGCTGCGGGCGTTCGTCAAACAGCTCGCGGCGCTGCGGCACGAAGCTGGGCAAGTCCCGGGCCGACAGGCGAAAGCCGCGCACCGGCGCCTCGACCTGCACCTGCTCCAGCCGTCCACGGGCCAGTTCGAACAGCATGCCCGGGTCCCGTTCGGCGCTGAGTAGCCCGACCTTGACCAGAGTGTCGGGCAGGCCGGCATGTTCCAGGTGCAGGTCAAAGCGCTGGACGCCACTGTCGCGACCGCAGAGAAACGCGGCCAGGTCAGCCGTCAGGCGGCGCAACGGAAACAGCAGGGCCTGATGCGATTGCACGTCGAAATTCAATTCTATGCGCACATCGAAGCTGTCCGGCGGCAGGTAGAAACCCAGGGCCAGCGGCCGCTCGCCGAGCAAGGTGTCGAGGTGTTTGAGCAGCGTAGCTTCGAAGCGTCGGGCCAGGGTCTGGCGGGGCAACGCCCGCAGCTGTGCAAGGGTGCGCAAACCCATCCGCGACAGGGCCGTGGCGTCGGTGGGCGGCAGGCCGATGCGCTCGACCGACATCTGCCCCAGCAAGCATTCCAGACTGGACTGATCCGCCACCGCCAGGCCGTCGTGGGCATTGGCGAGGATCCGCGCGGCCAGCGGATTGGGCGCGGCCACCAGGCGATGACGAAAGCCCAGCGCCGTCAGTTCGGCCCGCAAGCGCGCCTCGAACTGTGGCCAGGGTCCGAACAGCCCCAGGCTCGATTCGATTTCAAACAGCACAGTGCGGGGGAAATGCACGCTGACCTGGGAACTGAAACCATAGGCCCAGGCGGCGAGAAACTGCTGCCAGTGCTCGACGCCGGCGTCGTCATAGTTGGCACTGACAAAGGCCTTGCTGAGGGCCTGGGCGGCGGTCATCGACTGCCCCGCGCGCAGCCCCAAGGCCCGCGCCGGCTCGTTCACCGCCTGCAATACCCGACGCTGGGCCGGGCCGCTGAGCAACACCAGGGGTTCTTCAGGATCGCTGCGCTGACGCAATACCGCGTCCAGCGCCAGCTGCGGGAAAACAATACAGACCCAGCGCATTGCAACCTCAATGCCGCGTGGCGAAGGCGATCGGAGCCGTACGCAGCAGCCCGCCCCGGCACTTGAGCACACGCAACTGTGCCGGTCGCGCATCGATGGCAATGCGCAGGGCCGCCGGCGAAGGGTTGAGCGCTTCCTGGCTCGCCCGGTAGGCGAACGCCAGGGTCTGCCCGGTTTCGGCCGCCACCTGCAAACGCCGCAAGGCCCGGTCATCGGCTTGCTTCGGCCAGCACAGCACGGCGCCGCAACTGCCCGAGCGCAGGCATTGCTCGACGGCCCACAGCGCGTCGCGGTCACTGGCCTGGATGATCGACAACTGGCGCAGGTCGACCCCGGCGTTCTGCCACGCCTGGGGATAGGGCACACAGGGCGGCGCCACCAGCACCACCCGCTCGCCAGCAGCGGTCAAGCGGGCCAGGGTCGGCCAGACCAGTTGCAATTCGCCAACGCCCTGCCCGGCAATCAGGATTTCCGTGAGCGCCGCCTCCGGCCAACCTCCGGCGGGCAATGCGGCATCCAGCGCCGCGTGGCCGGTGGGTTGGCTGCTGACGTGAGCTGGTGCAGGCCGGCCTTTCCAGACCTGGCCGCCATTGAACAGGGTATCCAGCGCAACGACGGCGCCCATCAGCCTTGCCTCACCAGGCCACAGAACACTCCTTCGATCGCCAGGTCCTGATCGGCGCTGACCACGATCGGGCTGTAGGCCGGGTTGCGGGGCACCAGGTGCACGCTGTCGGCGTGGCGCTCGAAGCGCTTGATGGTGACCTCGCCCTCCAGCCGCGCGACGACGATCTGGCCGTTTTCCACCTGGGTACTGCGGCGCACGCCCACCAGGTCGCCGTCGAGAATGCCGTCGCCAATCATCGAGTCACCCTGGACCCGCAGCAGGTAGTCAGGGGTGCGGGAAAACAGCGCGGGATCCAGCCACACACGGCTGTGGACCTCGGCATCGACCCCTATCGGCGCACCGGCGGCGACCCGCCCGAGCACCGGGATGTCGAGCAATTCCGAGCGGCGCGGTTGATTGAGCAGGCGAATGCCACGGGCCTGGTGCGGGTTGACCTCGATAAAGCCGGCTTCGGTCAGGGCAATTACGTGCTTGCGCGCCACGCTGCGCGAGGCAAAACCAAAGGCCTCGCTGATTTCAGCGAGGCTCGGGGACTGGCCTTGTTGAGCGATACGGTCGCTGATGAAGGTCAGGATGGCAGCACGGCGGGGCGTTAAAGTCGTCATGGAGTACATTTGTACTCCTGTCAGGTTTTTCTGACAAGAACCGCCAGTCGTGATGTTGGGGAGGACGACAGATCATCGGCGGCCGCCCCACATCTGCAGCCATCGCCCCCCCTGTAGGAGCTGGCTTTTCGGGCCACCCCATCGCAGCGAAGAAGTTGATGCGGTGTGGCTGGTGGCCCCTTCGCTGGCAAGCCAGCTCCTACAAGGGTGTGGTCAGCTGCCGTTCAACGCACGCAAATCAAGCCGGCCTTCCTTGAGTGGCGGGCACCAGTAGTAGCCGCCGGTGATCGGGCGGCTCATGCGGTACAGGCCGTCGACGATGCCGTCTTCCAGGCCGCTCATGCGCCGCAACTGGGCTTCGAAGGCGTTGAAGGAGTGGCCGAAGGCGGTGAACATCAGGCCGGCGCGATCGCCTTCGATCCACGGCATCGAGCGGCGCACGATGAAAGCTTCGGGGCTGAAGCTTTCCTGGGCGGTGCGCTTGACGTGGGCCGAGAGTGGCGCGTCGTCGAGTTCTTCGTTATCGCTTTTGCGCCGGCCCATGATGTGGTCCTGCTCTTCGGACGGCATGGCATTGAAGCCCTTGAGGTCGTGCTGCCACTGCTGGATCGCGACGAAGCTGCCGCCGATGTGGCCGTCTTCGCCCTCTGCCACCAGGGCCGCCGCCACGGCTGCTTCATCGTGAGGGTTTTCGGTGCCGTCTTCGTAGCCGGTCAGGTCATGCCCGGTCATGTGGCGGAAGGTTTCGTTCATTTGCACCAGGCGCAATGCCGGAGCCAGCGCGGCCTCGATGGCCTGGCTGCGGTTGAGCAGCTCGCCACGGTCGTCGCCGTGCAGCCACAGCCACAGCGCGTGCTGGGTCGAGGGGTTTTCCACACCCACGCCGATCATCGCCGGAAACGGTCGCAGGCCGGCGACTTTCGCCCCCAGCGCATTCACCAGCGACTTGCCAAAGCCCACCACCGCCGACTTGCCGTCGACCCATTGCACCAGTTGATCGAGCGCTGCCGGCAGCGCTTCGATCGATTCGAGGGAAAAAAACAGGTGCCGCGCCTGGGACGGAACGGGGGTCGCGAGGATGCCGGGCTGGTAGTTACTCATGGGAACTCCTTGGGAAAGGCGGGAATTCTACTACGCCGAGTAAGGATTTGTGACTAGTGCGCCGGTATTTGCGCCTCGCCCCTGTAGGCACTTGGGCTTTGCCCAGTCCAACGCTTGAACGCCCGACGGAAACTGCGCACGTCGCTGTAGCCGACTTCCTCGGTGATGCGCTCGATGGACATGTCCGGGTTGGCCAGCAGGCTCATGGTCCGCGCCTGGCGCACCTGCTCCAGCAGGGCCTCGAAGGTCAGGGCGTGCTCGGTCAGGCGGCGGCGCAGGGTGCGACCGCTCATGTTGAGGTCGCCGGCAATTTTTTCCAGGTGGCTGCCACGGGTCAGGTCGCGGGAGATGGCGCGCTCGACGGCCTGGATCAGGTCGAGTTTCTGATGCACCTGGGCGCCTTCGAGCTCCAGCAGCTTGACCGCCTGGCGCAACGCCAGGGAATGATGATTGGGCAGGCACACATCCAGCCAGCGCGCCTCCAGCACCAGGCGATTGTGCAGGCAACCGAAACGCACATCGGCCCCGAGCAGGCGATGATACTGCGCCACGTAGTCCGGCGCGGCGTGCATGAATTCGACCCGCAGGCAGTTGAAGTCGGTCCCCACCAGCGCCCGGCCATAGACCAGCAGGCTGGCGAAAAACTCCTCCACGGCAAACTGCTGCACGTCGGCAAACGGCAGGCGACATTCGGCGTCGACAAAAACATGGCCAGGCACTTCCTGCACGCTGGAGACCACGATGCCGCCGGTGGTGTGCTGATGGCGAATACCCAGCTCAAAGGCATCGCGCAGGGTCCTGCACAGCGACAGCACGTGCCCCAGCAAACCGAGGGTGCCCAACACATTCTGGTTACCAACCCAGAGCCCGAGCCCCTGATTGGGAATGACCTTGAGGGCACGCTGGATCATCGCCACCGCCTGGCGGTAGGAAATCCGCTGCGCAGGATCTTCGAGGTCGTCGAGGGTAAAGCCCAGGCCACGGCACAGGCTATGCGGGTCGACACCCTTGGCAGCGGCGACTTCGGCCAGGGTTTGCAGGAGAAAGGGAGACACCAGCGCCAGTTCGTAGTGGGGATCGATGACTTTGATAGGCATGGACGACGGTTTCCGCAGCTGTTCTTATTTTTGTAACTGGTTATGTCGACAAACGTTAGCACGCCTGGCCGCCTGACCGCCAACCCGCTGCCATCAACGTCAGCCAGGTAGCAAGGCGGGCCAGCGGCTGTCCGCAGATGTCCGCTCTGTGTCCGCCAATACCCTGCCCCCCCCCGCGCCCCGAGCGCTTATTTTTATAGCAAGGCCTGCGTGAAGGTCGATGGCGCCTCCCACCACAAGAACAAGAGCCCAGACATGACCCCCAATCCTCTTTTTTCTCCCCTGCGCTTGGCTGCAAGCGTGGCTCTGCTGTCGAGTCTCTGTGCCACGGCCCAGGCTACCGAAGCCGGGGTCGACAATATCGGCCCTGGCACCGATGGTTTCTTCATGCTGCCACTGGACGTCAACAGCCTTCCGGACAACATGGTTGCCTTCAACCTCTACTACAACTACTACAAGGCCCGGGAGCTGAATATCAGCTCGCTCGGCGGCAAGGTGCCAGGGGTAGAGATCAAGTCCGAAGCGGTGATTCCGCGCCTGGACTACCTCAGCCCGTTGCGCATTGCCGGCGGTCGCCTGGGGTTCTACATCGCGCAGCCGTGGATCAAGCAGGAAGTGCAGGCGTTCGGCCTCTCCGATGACCGCGAAAGCATGGGCGACACCACGGTGGCGCCGATCATCCTCTGGGACATGGGGAAAACCCTGACATTGGGTGCGGCGGTGGAAATCACCATTCCCACCGGCGAGTACGACGCGACCCGCCTGGCCAACACCAGTAACAACTTCTACACCTACAAACCGCTGTTTTCCTTCACCTGGCTACCGAGCGAAAGAACCGAGCTGTCGGTCAAGACCACCTACAGTTTCAACCAGGAAAACCACGACACCGACTACCGCTCGGGGCAGATTTTCCACTTCGATTATTCGGCCAGCTACAAGGTTACCGACAACCTGAACCTGGGCCTCAACGGGTACTACCTGAAGCAGACCACCGACGACAAACAGTTCGGCAGGACCGTGCAGTTCAATGGTCAGGATGTGAATGACGGGGTGCGCGGCGAGGTGTTCGCAATCGGCCCGGCGCTGTATTTCACCTTTCTCAAGTACGCCAGTGCCGAGTTGCGCTGGGCCAAGGAGTTCGACGTAGAGAACCGTCCCGAGGGCCAGATGCTCTGGGCCAAGGTCAGCATTCCCTACGCCTTTTAATGCGTCGGCTCAGGGCTTGAGCGGCCGTTCCTGATCCAGGTCCGACAGTTCCCGGCTGTCGTCATGTTTCCAGGTTTGCGGTGGTGGGTTTTCTTCCGGTCGGGCCTCGTCGGGCTTCTGCTCGTCGTCCTGTTCGCGTGGTTGTTCTTTTGCCATTGCGCCTTCTCCTGAAGTGAATGTGTACCTTGAAGAATAGAGCACGCCGGGGGTGGGAGCCGGCGAAATGACGCACGACTGCTATAGTTAACGGCTGGGGATTCGCGCAGGTCAGGCAGAAGGTGGCGGCATGAAAAACACGGGATCGCTGTTGCTGTTGTGGCTCTGTCTGCCCGTCGCCGCCGATGACCTTGCCGAAGGGCCGCTGTTCATCGACTCCGAAACCCAGACGCTGTACTCCACCCCGGCCAAGCCCTTCGCCGATTCAGCGCCGCAGGACTTCGTACCACTGTCCGATTCCCACAGCTTCAACAATTCGCAACTGCCCAGCGTAGGTGACACCCGGCCACAATTGCTGCGCCGCACCTACAACCCGGATCTGGGGGTCTACGTCGACAACACCGTGCCCGCCAGTCGTTGCCCCAACGACTGCGAGCCTGTGGAAACCGCAGACCAGGCTCCGGCCACCGAATGACGCGCTACCACTGGCGTTTGTCGGGGCGCTCCAGGCCGAGTTTTTCGATGCGGTAACGCAGCATGTCGCGGCTCAAGCCCAGCAGGCGTGCCGACTTGGTGACATTCCAGTCGGTCTTGTCGAGCATCTTGCGCACCATGTCGCGCTCCACTTCCGGCAGGTTCATGCTGTCGCTGCCATTGAAGGTCGGCCGCGGCTCGTTGAATGACGACGACTCGAACTGCGGCAGCGATTCCTCCACCAGGCTGTGGCAGACATTCAACTGCGCCGCGCCGACGCTGTCGTGAGGCGCCAGCAGCACGGTCTGTTCAAGCATATTGCGCAGCTCGCGCACGTTGCCCGGCCAGCTGTAGCTGAGCAGCAGTTCTTCGGCCTGGGGGCTGAAATACAGGTTCGGCTTGCCGTAGCGCCGACCATGCACGCCGAGGAAATGCCTGGCCAGCAGCAGCACGTCGTCGACCCGTGCATACAGGCGCGGCACCTTGATCGAAATGATCCGCAGGCGGAAGAACAGGTCGCGGCGGAACTTGCCCTGTTGCACCATCTGTTCAAGGTTGCAATTGGTTGCGCTGATGATCCGCAGGTCGACCTTGCGCTCCTTCACCGAGCCGACCCGGCGGATGGTCCGGTCTTCGAGCAACTTGAGCAGCTTGGCCTGCAGCAGCAGGTCCATCTCCCCCACTTCGTCGAGGAACAGGGTGCCGCCATCGGCCGCTTCCACCAGGCCCAGGCGGCGGTCCTTGGCATCGGTGAACGCGCCCTTCTCGTGACCGAACAATTCCGATTCCAGCAGGTTGGAAGGAATCGACGCACAGTTGAATTCGACGAACGGCCCCTTGCTGCGCGGACCGTCGAAATGCAGGGCCCGGGCCACCAGTTCCTTGCCGGTGCCGGTCTCGCCCTCCACCAACACCGGCGGCAGGTCGGAGTTGGCCATCCGCCGCTCGGCATCGAGCAACTGGCAGATGGTGTTCTTCAGCGCCAGCATCGGCCCGGACTCGCCGATCAATGCCTGCACCCCGGACTTCTGCGCCTCGCGCTCCTGATAGAACGACAGCGTGCGTTCCATTCGCTCGGTGGCCAGCGCCTTGTCCAGCAGTAACTTGAGCTCGGGCAAGGCCACCGGTTTGGTCACGTAGTGAAACGCGCCCTCCTTCATCGCCGTGACCGCGTCCTCAACGTTGCCATAACCGGTCATCATGATCACTTTCAGATCCGGCGCGCTGATGCGCAGCTTCTGGATCAGGTCGTGACCGCTCATCCCCGGCAACGAGTTGTCAGTCAAGACCGCATCCGGCACAAAGGTGTTCAGTTGCTCCAGCGCTTCTTCGGCGCTGTGGCAGACGGTTACCTCGAAGCCCTTGCGCTCCAGATAGGTCTGGATGTTTTCGGCGAGCAACTCGTCGTCCTCAACCAGCAGTATGCTGTGCTCCATATTCCCCTCCCGCAGCCACTTTAAAGGTCAGACACACACGGGTTCCCTCCTGCTCCTGGCTGGTCAGTTCGACCGAACCCTCAAAGCGCTCCATTATTCGCTTGACCAACGCCAGGCCAACCCCGAGGCCGCCTTGCTTGGTGGTAAAAAACGGTTTGAAGACCATCTGTTCCTGCTGCTTGGTCATGCCTTTGCCGGTGTCGGTCAGGGTCATCTGCAAGCGCCCGTCTTCGAGCTGCGCGATGTCGAGGCTGAGCACACCGCCCTTGGGCATCGCCTCCAGGGCATTGGCGAACAGGCTGTTGAGAATCTGCGTCAGCAGCACCCGCTGGCTGACCACCGCCGGATAGCTGCCCGGGGTAAAACGCACCTCGACATTCGAGCGTTTGATCAGCGCATCGAAGGCACTCAGGGTGTCGTCCAGGGCCAGCACCAGGTCGACGGCTTCGTGATCGTCGTGCATCGGCCGCAAGGACACCAGCAGCTCACGGACCCAACGCGACATACGGTCGACCTGGCTGATGATGTCGCCAATGTTCTTTTGCGCCGGGGCACTGGCGATGTCCTGGGCCAGTTCGGCGCTGGAGCGGATGGTCGCCAGCGGGTTGCGCAGGCTGTGGGCCACCGCCGAGGACATCTCCCCCAACGCGACGAAGGTTTCGTTGGTGACCAATTGCTGCTGCTGGGTCTGCAGCAACAACGCGGCGCGCCGCACGATCCAGTACAGGCCCAGGTAAATCAGCAGGCCACCGAAGATCGTCGCCACCCAGATCGCGGTAAAGCCACGACGGATGCGCTCCACCAGGTCGGTGGGTTCCTTGTAGATCTCGACCATGGCGATGACTTTGCTCTGGTCGGCATTGAACATCGGGATGTAGTTTTCGATGAACAGGTACTTGGGTTCGCGCAGCAGGCGCTGTTCCGGCCGCTCATCGTCGATTTCGTGGTAGCTGGAGGACACCGGCACCTTCATCGCAAAGGATTCGTCGAGTTCATCATCGTCCTCGATGCGCACCCCGATCAGGTCCGGATTGGTCGACCAGACCACAGTGCGGTCCAGCGCATAGACGTTGGCCAACAGGACATCCGGCAGGTGCTCGACATGGTCGAGAAACTCGTTGCGCGCCGAGGCCCGCGACAGTGGATCGACATCGGGATAGGCGTAGTCCTGGCGCGGGTCGAGCAGCTCGCCCATGCTCCGGGCTTCGCTGATCGAGGCGTGGCGGCGTTCGGCGGCGCCGATAGCCTGGATGAATTGCGCGGTCAGCAAGGCATCGCGCTCGATGCTTTCGGTGACCACGAAGCGCGTCGAGACATACCCCAGGCCCAGCGCCACCGCGGCGATGATGAAGAAGCTGGCGAGGGAAAACCAGCGCAGCAGATTGAACTGCCCACCCCAGCCCTTGCGCTCGCCAGAGGAGACTGTTTGCTCAGGTATTGTTGTCGATTCCAGCGTCTGCATGAGAGACGTTCCTGATTACAATTCAGTGATAAAACTATCTGGTTAATACTCCACACCAGTGTAGAAGCCATTGGCCGAAACAGCAGACCAATGATGTTATTAAGCCGCTATTGCATAAGGCTAATCTCCGCCGGCACTGGCCCAGGCTTATGGCCGTGTTCCTCACTGTTGACCACCGGTGTGCCAAGCGCTTGCTGGCGTTCGGTTTCCTCCTGGAGGAAACGCAGGATGGCCACGGTCGCGTTGTCATCCAGGCGCAGGTTGGGCATCGAGATCCGGTCATACTCCTCATACAATTTCAGTGCCAACGGATCCTTCTCGGCGAGCATGCGGTCCGGTTCCTTGATCCAGCGCCGCAGCCAGACCGGGTCGCGCTGCTGGGTCACGCCGATCAGATCCGGACCAATACTGCGCATGCCGATCCCCTGGCCGTCCTGCGGGCCGAGGCTGTGGCAGGAGGCGCAGCGGGTGCGAAACAGTTCCTCGCCATTGCTCGGTGGGCGCAGCACGGGAGCATCGGCGTAGCTTTCCTCGGTGCTGGCGTGCTTCCAGTTCTGCAGGGTATTGGCCAACTGGTCGGCGAGGATCCACGGACTTTCGAACGGCGAGGCCTTCATCCAGCGCCCGCTGGCCTGGTTGCCGACGATCAGGCTGAGGTTGTGGTCCTTGGTGCGGCCGTTGTCGACGCCCTCGATGAACAGCCCGAGCTTGCGCCGCAGATCGGCAATCTCCTGGAAGTCCCCGGTGAGGAACTGCCAACCCGGGCCGATCTTGAATTTTTCCGTGTACTGCTTGAGCACGGCGGGGGTGTCGCTCAGTGGGTCGATGCTGATGGAGTAGAAGAACACGTCCTTGCCGACCCGATCGCCGAGCAGTTTTTGCACTTGGCGCAAGCGTGCGGTTTCCAGCGGGCAGGAATCGCCACAGCCGGTGAAGATGAAGTTGATCACCACCACCTTGTCCTTGATCAGGTCATCGTAAAAACGCATCGGCTGACCGTCCTGGTTGGTCAGCAGCGTGTTGGGGAAATAGTCGGCGCCCCACGGCGTTGCAGACGCTTCGGCCGGGGTCGCCTCGTCGCTGGCCCAGAGCCCCCCGCCACTCAACAGGCAGGCCACGGCGGTCAGGATCAACAGGCTCGTGCGGGGGGTTGGGCGTTTCATGGTGGGTTCCTCGACAGGTTATTTTTTCACGGCCACTTGTGGGCCCTTGCCATCACCGCTACGGAAGGTCGGCAGCGCGGCAGAGTTCACATAGCGCACGCCATCCCAGCTCGGCAGCGGCGTTGGCATCAACTGGAATTGCCCGGGGTGTTCAATGTCCCAACGCAGCAGCATCGAGTTGTCCTCGTGCTGGGTGTTGTGACAATGCTCCATGTAGGTCCCGGCAAATTCGCGGAAGTTGATCGCCATTTCGACGCTGTCCAGCCCATCGGCTTCCGAACCGATGCGATAGACGTCCTTGCGTGCCCACTTCTCCCACTCTGGCGGCGCCTTGCCACCGCGGCTGAGGATGATGCCTTCCTCGAAGTGCACGTGAACCGGATGGCTCCAGCCCTTGCCGCCGGCCTTGATGTTCCACACCTCGAGGGTGCCGAAACCGCTGACCCCGGCATCGGTGGGACCGCTGGCCAGTTGCGTCGAAGCGTTGAGCCGACGTGGGTCCATGTGATAGCCGAATCCGCCATCGGTTTTCACCGTCCAGGGCGCTTCATCGGTGCCATCGGAGCGGCCGAAGATGAACGTGCGATGCCGGGCGTTGGCCAGCAGGGCCTGGTCAGCGGCATTCTCGCGGTGGATCTTCAGCGGGATCATCACCTTGCCTTCGGCCTTGCCTGGTTTGGCCGGTTCGTAGGCTGCCGGATCCATGGCCAGGTCTTGTCCAGTGTAGGCCTTGACGTTGAGTTGCAGGACTTTGCCTACCGCCGGATCCCCCTTGTCCCACTGCGGGCCCTTGCTGGTCTGCTTGATCACCGCCAGGTATTTTTCCGACAGCACGTCGCCCAGGGGGATGACCTCCTTTGGCCCCTTGCCGTCGTCCTGGGCCTGCAGGTTGACCACGAACAGTTTGTCGCCTGGCTTGATGCCGTTTTTCGCGAAGTTGACGATGATGTCGAACCGTTCGGCGATGCCCTGGGTCGGCAGGATCGCGTTGTGATTCTGCTTATCGCCATCGGCGTCGAGGTCCATGCTGCCGTCGAATGGCACGCTGTGTTCCATGATGTTGCCGTCGTTGGCAATCATGTGGAACGGCACCCGGCTGTAGGACAGCCCGGAGTTCTTCGGCCCCTGGAACTCGCCGCTGCTGCCCTTGATTTCCCGCACGATCGCCAGCTTGAAGTAGCGCGACACCGAGCCGTTGAGGATCCGGAAGCGATAGCTGCGCGCCCGCACATCCAGGGTCGGCTTGTATTGCCAGTTGACCAGCACCTGGTCGCCGATGAAGCCGTCAGTGTTGAACGGGTTGAACCACAGTTGGCCGCTCTGATCCCAGGCCTTGTCGGCGAACAGCAGGTTGATATCGTAGTCACGGTTACCCCACGCCAGGGCGTTGCCGCTGGGGAAACGCAGGTTGACGCCGTCGTCCACTGACTCGTTGCCACGGTCCAGCGCGCTGTAGTAGTTCATCATCGCCGCGTTGCCCTTGTAGACGTTCTGCGCGGTGAAATCGAGCATGTGGTCGTGGAACCAGTGGGTGCTCATGGTCTCGCGATAGTCGCCCCGAATCTTGATGGTGCCGTGGTCGCAGGTCTTGCGTCCGGGGCTGGCGTCGTTGACCCAGAGGGTTTCGCCCGGCGAGCAAGGGAACGCCGCACGCGGGTCCTGGGCGCTGGTGTTGATGCTGTCGTAGCCGGCCAATTGCACGGGCCAGCGGTAGTCGTAGTACTGGCCGGGAAAAAAGAACGAGTTGGCATAGCCGTCACTCTCGGCCGGGTTGTGGCCGTTGTGTTCATGGGTACTGATGGTGTGCAGGCCGAAGCCGGCGTTGGCCGAAGGGTCGATCGGCAAGCCGTTGTAGTGGCGCATCATCACCGGCTGGCCATAACGCACCATCAGCAACTTGGGCGGCAGGGTGCCGTCGAAGGTCCACACCGAGTTGTGGTTTTGCACCGGCATGTTGGGGTGAATTCGCGGGTCGACGCCCTTGGCGGTGCCATCGGTCGCGGGAACACCGGCCACGTTGTGATACAGCCCGCCGGGGCCGAACTCGCCCAGCGCGTAGCCGTGCATCTGCCGCGCATCGCGCAAGCCGCGGTTGACGCGGATCCCGGTTTGCACGGTCTTGTAGGCCGCCTGCGGGTAGAACTCGTTCCAGCGCTGGTGCGACCAGCCTTTTCCCGGCGGCCGGCCTTCGGCGGAGGAGCCGATGTGACGGTTGAGGAAGTATTCGATCTGCGCCTGCCACGGGTTGCGGTCGACCGTGTTCGACACCTGGCTGGGGAATGGCGTCAGGCCAGGCTGGCGCAGAAAGGCATCCAGTTCGGCACTGGGTGGCGCGCTGCGAGCCGCGTTGAGCGGGTCCTGTTCCGGTGCCGGGCCGATGGCCGCCACTGGAAAGCCCAAGGGTGCAGCCGGGGTGGTGGGGTCGAGTTTTTCCGGACCGAACTCTTCGAACAGCAGCAACTGCTGGGTGAACGGCAAGGCACCGAACAGCGGGCTGGGCTTGCCATTGGTCGGGTAGTTGAAACTGGTCTGCGCCGCCGGCGGCAGCACGTTTTCCTTGCGCAGGTCTGCCTTGGTGCCTTTGACGTAGTCGGGCAAATCGAAAGAGTCTTCGTTGGCCTCAGGCAGGGTCAAGATACTGCTGAGCGCCGCCGGTTCGTCGGCCGGCTCGTCCTGATAGGCCGAGGGGTCGGAAGACTCGGGCTGGTTCTCGTCATCGATGGGGCTGGCCTGAAGCTCGAAGGAACCCACAGCCAACGCCACGCAGACGCTCAACGGCGTCAACAGGCCAATCCACTTGAAAGGGTGCCGCGTATTGCTAGTCATTGCCAACCACCTCGAGGTTTTTGGAGAGGTAATGGCTATGAGCAATTACCTCGCCACTCTCGAGATGGCATTTTGCGAAAGTATTAACACCCAAAAAAACAAGATGTTACAAATTATGTCAAAAGATCACAGAGGGAAAAAACCGGGGCATGACACCCGTTAGCGGGGAAAGTTCACACCCGTTCCCCGGGGGCAGATTTAAAATTCAAGCGCACTGAAGTGCCTTCGCCCTCGCTGCTGTCCAGGCTCACGCTGCCGCCAAAACGTTCCATGATGCGCTTGACCAACACCAGCCCGACCCCCAGCCCACCTTGTTTGGTGGTGAAGAACGGGCGAAATGCCATGCTGCGCTGTTCCTCATTCATGCCCTTGCCGGTATCACTGATCACCAGGCTCACCCGCGGCCCTTCTTCCGCCTGTACGCTGATGCTGAGCGTGCCATCAGGGCCCATGGCTTCCAGGGCATTGGCGATCAGACTGTTGAGAATCTGCGTGAGCTGCACCTGCTGATTGAGCACCATCGGCGCGCTCTGCGGGGTGAACAGCACCTGGGTGCGAGAACGGGCGATCTGCTGTTCGAATGCCGCCAGGCTGTCATGGATGGTCGCCACCAGATTGACCGCTTCGGCATCGTCGGTCAGCGGCCGCAAAGACTGCAGCAGCTCGCGCACCCACTTCGACATGCGATCGACCTGGGCGATGATGTCATTGATGTTCTTGTGCGCCGCGCCGTCGTCGAATTCCAGGGCCAGTTCGGCACTGGAGCGAATGGTCGCCAGCGGGTTGCGCAGGCTGTGGGCCACGGCCGAGGACATTTCCCCCAGCGCCACGAACGTCTCGTTGGTCACCAGTTGGCGCTGCTGTTGGGCCAGCAGCATCGCCGCGCGCCGCACGATCCAGTACAGCCCCAGGTAGATCAACCCACCCCCCAATGCCGTGGCCAGCCAGATCAGCACCAGCCCGCGCTCGATCCGGTTGATCAGGTCCTTGGGTTCCTTGTAGATCTCGACCATCGCCGAGACATTCTTGCCGTCGACATCGAACAGCGGAATGTAGTTTTCGATAAACAGGAAATCCGGCTTGGTCAGGAATTTCTGCTCCAGGCGCGTCTCATCCACGTCGTGATAACTGGCCGAGACCGGCACCTTGTTATCGAAGGCGTAGTCGAGGTCGGCATCGGTATGAATCCGCGTGCCGATCAACGCCGGGTTGGTCGACCAGATTACCGTACGGTCAGGGGCATAAATGTTCGCCAGCAGCACATCGGGCAGGTGCGCGACGTGGTCGAGGAATTCGCCCCGGGCCGCGGCACGGGCCAACGGGTCGATGTCGGGATAGTTCTTGTCCTGACGCGGATCGAGCAGCTCGCCCATGGTTCGCACGTTGGCCACCGACACATGTCGCACTTCGGCCGAGGCGATCGCCTGGATGAACTGCGCGGTCAGCAGCGCATCGCGCTGGACGCTTTCGGTGATCACAAAACGCGTGGAAACCGCACCGAGGCCGACCGCCACCGTGCCGATGATGCCCAGGCTGACAAAGGAGAACCAACGCAGCAGATTGAAGGCCACTCGAGGGGTCCCCGAGCCTGCGCCCTGCGCTTTTTGCCGGCTGATTTTAAGAGGCATATTCATCCAGTTGGCTTCCCGCTCCGGGCTCCGGCACCCGTATATGGGTTATAGCGCACCGCCATGGTTTTGCCCGGTGGCGGGCGATGTTTAGCCGCTGAACCGCCCGCCCCCGACGCCCCATCATCCCCAAACCTGGGGGTAAACGCCCTCCCCCGACTGCCCCCAACGCACCGCGACCAGGCGCTTACACCGCTCTGGCGCGGGCATTACAGCTGATTTTTTGGCTATTGGCATGGGAGTTGCCGAAGACCCTGCAACTCGAACTGAGCCACTGCGCCCATCCCCCACCGGTTCACAGCCGTTGGGTCTGGCCAGGTCTCCAGGAGCTTGCCATGAAACCGATGACCATCACCGCGCTCTGCCTGTCGTTGCTCCTGAACCTGCCAGGTTCGGCTGCATGGGCCGACGACCTGATGGACAACGACGACCTGGCAGCCGCCACCGACCTGGGTGAACTGCCACCACCGGTTGGCCAGCAGGCGCTGATCAACCAGAACGGCCTGGGCAACCAGGCCAGCATTCAACAGAACGGCCAGTCACTGCTGGGCAACATCGTCCAGTCGGGGAGTAACCAGGAAGCCTGGATCCTGCAACAGGGCAACGACCTGATGGCCTTGATCACGCAACAGGGTTACGGCAACTCGGCCTCGATCACCCAGGCCGGCAGCAGCAACCGGGCACAGATTTCACAAAACGGCAGCAACAACAACGCAAGCATCGATCAGGCCGGTACGGGGCTGCAAAGCGCCGTGACGCAGTCGGGCAACGGTATGAGCGTTTCGGTTCAGCAGTATCGCTAGACCAGGCACTAAATCCCTTAGGAGGTAATACCATGTTCTCTTTGAAACCCCTCAGCGCCGCGATTCTGATCGTCCTCAGCGCCCAGGCAATGGCCGCCAACAGCATTTCCAACCAGACCCAGGACGGTACGGAAAACATCGCCGATGTCCTGCAGATCCAGGCTTCGGCCAGCACCACCACCCAGAACCAGACCGGCACGGGCAACGATGTGGCCGCCAAGCAGCAACTGGCCAGCAGTACCATCGAGCAAACCCAGAACGGCGACTACAACGCCAGCTATGCCGAGCAGATCGACGACAACAACAGCACCATCAGCGTGACCCAGGAAGGCAGCTTCAACTCCGCCCATGCCAGCCAGTCGATCGGCGGCGGTGGCAACGAAGCCGTGCAGGAACAGAACGGCAGCGGCAACAACTCGTTGGTCTACCAGGAATGGCAATCGGACAGCAAGGGCACGACCCAGCAGCTCGGCGACAATAACGAAGCGAACATCGAACAGCTGGAGGACGGCGGCGCCCGGAACAGCGCCCTGGTGATCCAGACCGGTAACGGCAACTACGGCACGACCGAGCACCTCAATCACCAGGATGGCCAGATCGAGATCCGTCAGACCGGCGATAACAACTATGCCTACAGCGACCAGCGCTATGGCGGCGGCAGTAAATCGAACGTCAACCAGAACGGTGATGGTCACGGCGTTGAAGTCTGGCAAGAGGGTCAGACCAACAGCCAGTCCACGATCAATCAATACGGTGTTGCCAACGAAACCGGGATCGACCAGAGCTTTGGTGAAAGCAACACCGCCCTGGTGGGCCAATCCGGTGATAGCAACGCCGTGTATGCCGACCAGTACGAGGCCAACCAGGCGAAACTGTCGATCTACCAGGATGGCACCTCCAACCTGCATTACACCTACCAGACCGGTGACAACCAGACCCTCAACGTGTCGTCCGTGGGCCAGGACAACAAGGTCTACGCCAGCAACTGGAAAGGCCCGCAGTTCGGTGGCCAGTTCGGCAGCAACCAGACGGCCAATATCACTCAGTCGGGCACCGGCAACACCGCCAACTTCACCCAGAAAGACAGTGGCCATGTGCTGAACCTCAACCAGAGCATGGACGGCAACACCGCCACCGTGGTCCAGGCCGATACCAACAACGAACTGTGGTTCGACCAGAACGGCACCGACAACATCCTCATCGCCGACCAGCGCGGCATCAGCAACCTGGCGCAGGGCACCACCGCCGGCACCCGCAACAAAGTCGATCTCGACCAGTCGGGCGGCGACAACCAGGCCTACACCACCCAGCTCTACGGTGAAGACAACACCATCACCATCACCCAGACCGACAACCTCAACCTGGCCTTCGTGACCCAGGGCGGCAACAACAACAGCGCCACTATCAATCAGAGCGGCAACTCGCAATACAGCAACGTGCAACAGACTGGCGACGGCAACAAAGCCAATGTGGTGCAGCAGTAAGGGGGATGCTTGCCAGGTTGTATCGAAGGCTTGAAACGAAAAAACCTGCGAGGGGGGCTTCGCAGGTTTTTTTGTTTTGGGTTTAGCCGGTCTGGCGGTTCTTCAGCGCTGGTTTCGTTATGGGAGGCATGACTGCGGCTGCGGCAGATGCAGCGGCGTCTTGATCGGGTATTCGGGACTGCCGCAGGCATGGCAGGAGGTGGTGACCTGGAGTTCGTCGCAGGGCAGGAAGTGCACGGTGAGGCCGCAGACTTTTTGGCCGGTGTAGTCGGGGATGGGGACGGATTGGGTGTGTTGGCGTTTTTTGCATCGATTTTGTCAAGCCAGGAGGCAGCAGGGTTGTTAGATCTGTCTCAACCCTGTCTAAACCTCGACATCCTCACCCCGCATGCTGCTTGCGATATTCCCCCGGCGCGATGCCGAACCTGGACTTGAACGCCGTGGAAAAATGGCTGGAATCGGCAAAGCCCCAGGAATAACCGAGCACCGACAGTTTCTGCTCGCCTGGCGATTTGCGCAGGGACTCGGCGCACAGGTCGAGGCGGCGGTTCTTGATGTAGCGCGCGACCACCAGGCCTTTTCGGGAGAAGATCCGGTACAGCCCGCGCACCGACATGCCGACTTCCCTGGCCAGCCATTCCGGGCACAGTTCCTCGGACTGGATGTGCCGGTCGATGCACTCCAGGGTCTTGCGAAACACCCGTTCGTGAACGTCATTGTTGTCATCGGCCGCGCCGAGCGCCGGGCGCAGCAGGCTGATGATTGCTTCGAGAGTCGCCTCGCTTTCCTGCAGGGTCAGGTTGTCCTGGCGCGTTGCTTCGAGGATCAGTTGCCGCGACAGCCGGGCCAGCGGCGTGGTGCCGGCAATCCGCTGGGCACAGGCGACCGGGGTGAATTGCATGGCCTGTTTGAGTGCCTCAGAGGGCAGGATCAGAGATAGCTGCCGAGAGTTATCGGTGTAGGTGAAATCGCTGGGCCGGGAAGCGTCGATCAGGGTGATGTCGCCGGTGCGCAGCAGCACCTGGTGATCGCCCTGGGCCATGCCCGCTTCGCCATCGAGCTGGAACACCGCGAAGAATTTGCTGCCCTCGCCCCCGGCGATTTGCGCCGGGGTGCGAAACAGTCGTGCCTGGCGCGCATCGACAAAGCTCAGTTTCAACGCACCACTTTGGTAGGGGCGAATATGCCCGCTGAATCCGCTGCCCAATGTCTGTGCATCAAAAGCGCCGCAGACTTGATTGATCTGATGGATCCACTGCTCGAACCCATCGGCACGCTGTGCACTTGAAGGCATCATCGCCACACCTCACGCAGGCTTGTTTTTATTGTCTACGCCAGTCCAACGTCTTGCTTACTTCAGGCCACCGAAACGCAGATAGAAGCTGTCACCGGCGTCCGGCAACGGCCCGTCAGCGGTTTCCAGGGCGCTGTTGAGCCACTCTTCGGCCTTGGCGTAGATCAGCCGATAGATATTGCGGCACAACTGGCGCGCGGCGCGGCCTTCCCAATCGCCGGGCAGGAGTTCGTCCGGCAACTGCGGGTCGCGCAGGAGCAATTTGCGGTACTCATGAATAAGCAGGACCCGTGCCAGGAAGCAGTCTTCCGGTTGCAGGGTCTCCTGCTCGCGCAGCGCTTGCCAGAGCGGTCGGAACAACTGGATGAACTCGCTGTAATGGGCCGCCAGCTCTTCGATGCTCCAGCTCTCGCGCACTTGCATGCGCAGCGCCTTCGACGCCAACACGTCCTGGGCGGTGGTTTCGAAAACGATGGTGTCTTCCAGAACGCCGAGATCGACCAGCGTTGCGTTGACATCGCCACGGTCGCTGCGCGGGCTGGCCAACACCACCGGCGAGATCGCGCCGAAGCCTTGCCATTCCAGCTCTTCGCGCACTTGCTTGCGTTTGTCCTGGCTCAGTTGCGAGAGCATGACCAGGCACCAGGAACCGTCCCAGGCCGGCATGCTGGTGCTGTAGACCCGCTTGAAGGCCTTGTCGAAACGCCGGCGCCCGGTGCCGGTCAGGCTGTAGTAGCTGCGCCGACCGACCTTTTCGGCGGTCAACCAGCCTTCCTTGGTCAGGCGGAAAATCGAGGTGCGGATCAGCCGTTCGTTGATCCCGATCGGCTCCAGCAATTGAATCAGGCTGCCCAGCCAGACGGTGCCGCCGTGGGGCTCGATGGCATCACCGTACAGGGTGATGATCAGGGAGCTGGCGCGGATGGGCGTCTGTTCCTGGAAGCGGGTGATCAGGTGGTTCAAGGGTGTCAGGGACGACATGGGCGTACCGAGCGAAAAAAGAAAGGGAATATACCGAAAGCCGATCCCCTGTAGGAGCCGGCTTGCTGGCGAAGGTGTGTCAGGCGACACCAAGGTAGCTGACAGTCCTTCGCCAGCAAGCTGGCTCCTACAAAGGGTTCACACGCCGCTGCCCTTGGGCCGCAACCCGCTGTCGCTGATCCGTGGACGATCCGCCTCTGGCTCAGTCAACGGTTCGCAGACCTGCATCTGCTCCAGGCAACGCTTGGCCAATTGCTGATACTCGCGGGTGCCCGCCTGTTTCCACGCCACTTCCTGGTCGCTGAGGCTGCGCTTGATGCTCGCCGGCGCGCCGATCACCAGCGACTGCTCGGGGCATTCGAAGCCGGCCTTGACGAAGGCGGCCGCCGAGACGAATGAGCGCGCGCCGATCCGCGCGTTGTCCATCACCACCGCATTCATCCCCACCAGGGCGTCGGCGCCGATACGGCAGCCATGCAGCACCGCGCCGTGACCAATATGGCCGTTGCGCTCGACCACCGTGTCGCTGTCGGGGAAACCGTGCATCACGCAGGTGTCCTGCAGATTGGCGCCCTCCTCCAGGACGATCCGCCCGAAGTCGCCGCGCAGGCTGGCCAGCGGCCCGACATAACAATGCGGGCCGATGATCACGTCACCGATCAACACGGCGGACGGGTGCACATAGGCGCTGGGATCGACCACCGGGGTCAGGCCGTCGAGGCTGTAGCAGGTCATGGCAGCTTCCTTCACAAAGCGATGCGATTTATAAATCAATTTGTATCACATCGTTTTTGCAAGCACAAAGACTAAAAAGCGTATCACTTGAAAGCGCGGTTTCCGACGACCTGTCACGGCCTTGAAAATCACTGGATAAACCCAGTAAAAACGGGACAATCCGCCAATCACAAACGTCAAAAAACAGAGCACGAGAGCCGAAATACCATACAAATAGGACACGCTAATTCACTTTTAGTATTGCTTTTGCGTATCACATCACAGGTATACTCGGCGAAAACCGACCCCCTGCGGTCGATCCAATAACAAGCCGGCCCACCGCCGAGCGTGCACCGTGAGGGCACCCACCATGCCGCTAACCCTTGCTGTCGAGCTGATCGAGCCCGGCGTCCGCCTGATTACCCTGCAGCGCCCGCAAGCCCTGAACGCCCTGAACACCCAGTTACTGGGCGAGTTGGCGGACGAGTTGAGCGTTGCCGAGGCCGATCCGGACACCCGCGCCGTAGTCATTACCGGCAGCCGCAAGGCGTTCGCCGCCGGCGCCGACATCAAGGAAATGGCCGAGCGCGACCTGGTCGGCATCCTCGACGACCCGCGCCAGACGTCCTGGCAGGCCATCACCCGCTTCAGCAAACCGCTGATCGCCGCAGTCAACGGCTTCGCCCTCGGTGGCGGCTGCGAGCTGGCGATGCATGCCGACATCATCATTGCCGGCGAAGACGCACGCTTCGGCCAACCGGAAATCAACCTCGGGATCATGCCCGGCGCCGGTGGCACCCAGCGCCTGCTGCGGGCCGTCGGCAAGTCGATGGCGATGCAGATGGTCCTCACCGGCGAACCGATCGACGCGCGCCAGGCCCAGCGTGCCGGGCTGGTCAGCGAAGTGACCCAGCCGGAATTCACCGTCGAGCGCGCCCTGCACATCGCCCGCGACATTGCCGGCAAGGCGCCGCTGGCGGTGCGCCTGGCCAAGGAAGCGTTGCTCAAGGCGATGGACACCGACCTGGCCAGCGGCCTGCGTTTCGAGCGCCACGCCTTCACCGTGCTGGCCGGCACCCGCGACCGCGATGAAGGCATCAGCGCCTTCCAGGAAAAACGCGCGCCGAGCTTCACCGGCCGGTAACGCCCCGAATACCTATAAAGCGAACGACCTCCCAGAGAGCGCCAAGACCATGAACTTCGAACACATCCTGTTTTCCATCGAGGCCGGCGTCGCCCTGCTCAGCCTCAATCGCCCCGAGCAACTGAACAGCTTCAACACGCAGATGCATGGCGAGGTGAAGGAAGCGCTCAAGCAGGTGCGCAACAACCCGGACGTGCGCGTGCTGTTGCTGACCGGCGAAGGTCGCGGCTTCTGTGCCGGGCAGGATCTGAGCGATCGCAACGTCGCGCCAGGCAGCGCCGTGCCGGACCTGGGCGAGTCGATCGAGAAGTTCTACAACCCGCTGATCCGCCAATTGCGCGACCTGCCGCTGCCGGTGATTTGCGCAGTGAACGGCGTGGCCGCCGGCGCCGGGGCGAACATTCCGCTGGCCTGCGACCTGGTCCTGGCCGCTCGTTCGGCGAGCTTCATCCAGGCGTTCTGCAAGATCGGCCTGATCCCCGATTCCGGCGGCACCTGGACCTTGCCTCGGCTGGTCGGCATGGCCCGCGCCAAGGCCCTGGCCCTGCTCGGCAACCGCCTGACGGCAGAACAGGCTGAACAATGGGGGCTGATCTACCGTTGTGTGGACGACGCCGAACTGCGCGCCGAAGCGCTGAAGCTCGCGCAACACCTGGCCACCCAGCCGACCTACGGCCTGGCGCTGATCAAACGCAGCCTGAACGCCAGCCTGAGCAACAGCTTCGACGAACAGCTGGATCTGGAGCGCGACCTGCAACGCCTGGCCGGGCGCAGCGAGGATTACCGCGAAGGCGTCGGCGCCTTCATGGAAAAACGCACCCCGACCTTCAAGGGACGCTGAGTCATGACTGCACTGAACACCACTGCACGCATCGCCGTGATCGGCGCCGGCGCCATGGGCGCCGGGATTGCCCAGGTCGCGGCGCAAGCCGGTCATCCGGTCCTGCTGCTGGACAATCGTCCTGGCGCGGCCGCCCAGGCCATCGAAGGGATCGATCGGCAACTGGGCAAACGCGTCGACAGCGGCAAGCTGTCCGCCGAGTCGCGCAGCGCCACGATCGCCCGCCTGCAAGCAGTAGAGAACATCGAAGCCCTGGCCGGTTGCGACCTGATCATCGAAGCCATCGTCGAGAACCTCGAGGTCAAGCGCGCGCTGTTCCGCCAACTCGAAGAGATCTGCGGCGACCACTGCATCCTCGCCAGCAACACCTCGTCGCTGTCGATCACCAGCATCGCGGCACAATTGCGTCACCCGCAGCGCTTGCTCGGCCTGCACTTCTTCAACCCGGCGCCGGTCATGGCACTGGTGGAAATCGTCTCTGGCCTGGCCAGCGATCCGGCCTTGGCCGAGTGCCTGTACGACACCGCCAAGGCCTGGGGCAAAAAACCGGTGCACACCCGTTCCACCCCGGGTTTTATCGTCAACCGTGTGGCCCGGCCGTTTTACGCCGAGAGCCTGCGCCTGGTGCAGGAAGGCGCCGCCGATTGCCCGACCCTGGACGCCTTGATGCGCGAGGCCGGTGGCTTTGCCATGGGCGCGTTCGAGCTGACCGATTTGATCGGCCACGATGTCAATTACGCGGTGACCTGCTCGGTGTTCGACGCCTATTACCAGGACACTCGGTTCCAGCCTTCGCTGATCCAGAAGGAGCTGGTGGACGGTGGGCGCCTGGGGCGCAAGAGCGGTCAAGGCTTCTATAGCTACGCCGAAGGTGCAGTGCGCCCGCCAGCGAGCGAGATCAGCAGCGGCGCCAGCATCGAAAGCTGTGTGGCCGAAGGCGATCTGGGTATTGCTCGCGAACTGCTACCCCGTCTGCGCGAACAGGGCATCGAGGTCATCCAGCGTGACGGCTCGGGCCTGCTGCGGGTCGGCGACGCGGTGCTGGCCCTGAGCGACGGACGCATGGCCTGCCAGCGCGCGCGCGAAGACGGCCTGCGCAACCTGATCCTGCTGGATCTGGCGCACGACTACGGCAACGCCAAGCGTATCGCCATCAGCCACGCGGCCGGTATCGATCCGCTGGCCCTCGACCACGCCGTGGCCCTGCTGCAACGCGCCGGCCTAACGGTCAGCCTGCTCAGCGACAGCCCGGCCCTGGCGGTGTTGCGCACCGTGGCGATGCTCGCCAACGAAGCCGCCGACGCCCTGCTGCAAGGCGTGGCCTCGGCCGCCGACATCGATCTGGCGATGCGCGCCGGGGTCAACTACCCCCAAGGCCCGCTGGCCTGGGCCGATGCCGTGGGCCTGGGGCACATCCTCAAGACTCTCGACAACCTGCAAGCCAGCTACGGCGAAGAGCGCTACCGGCCATCGCTGCTGCTGCGGCGCCGGGTAGCCGAAGGGAGCACTTTCCATGACTAATCATCAAGCGCTGGACCTCGCCAGCGCCTGCGCGCAAACCCTGTTCCAGCGCGACAACGCCAGCCAGGCCATGGGCATGCGCCTGCTGTCCGCCGGCCCGGGTTGCGCGCGGGTCGGCATGACCGTTCGCGACGATATGGTCCAGGGGCACGGCACCTGCCATGGCGGCTACCTGTTTGCCCTGGCCGATTCGGCCTTCGCCTTTGCCTGCAACAGTTACAACGAAGCCACCGTGGCCATCGGTTGCAGCATCGACTACATCGCCCCGGCGCGCCTGGGCGACACCCTGAATGCCGACTGCATCGAGCAAAGCCGCTCCGGTCGCACCGGCAACTACGACGTGCGCATTGAAAACCAGCAGGGTCAGTTGATCGCCCTGTTCCACGGCAAATCCTACAAAGTGCGCGGCCCGGTGCTGACGCCGGAGAACTCGAATGAATGACGCGCTGATCATTGACGCAGTCCGCACCCCGATCGGCCGCTACGCCGGCGTCCTCAGCAGCGTACGTGCCGACGACCTCGGTGCGGTGCCGCTGCGCGAACTGCTGCGCCGTTACCCGCAAGTGGACTGGAACGCCGTCGACGACGTGATCTACGGCTGCGCCAACCAGGCCGGTGAAGACAACCGCAACGTCGCACGCATGTCGGCGCTGCTGGCCGGGTTGCCGGTCAGCGTACCCGGCACCACCCTCAACCGTCTGTGCGGTTCGGGGCTGGATGCGGTCGGCACGGCAGCACGGGCGATTCGCAGCGGCGAAGCCGGGTTGATGCTGGTGGGCGGCGTCGAGTCGATGTCCCGTGCACCGCTGGTGATGGGCAAGGCCGAGCAGGCGTTTTCCCGCCAGGCGGAAATTTTCGACACCACCATCGGCTGGCGCTTCGTCAATCCACTGATGAAAAAAGCCTTCGGCATTGATTCGATGCCGGAAACCGCTGAAAACGTCGCCGCGCAGTTCAACATTTCCCGCGCCGACCAGGACGCCTTCGCCCTGCGCAGTCAGCAACGTGCAGCAGCGGCCCAGGCCAACGGACGCCTGGCCAAGGAAATCGTCGCGGTGGAAATTCCCCAGCGCAAAGGCCCGGCCAAAGTGGTCGAGCACGACGAGCATCCGCGCGGCGACACCACCCTGGAGCAACTGGCCAAACTCGGCACGCCGTTCCGCGAGGGCGGCAGCGTCACCGCTGGCAATGCGTCCGGGGTCAATGACGGTGCCTGCGCCCTGCTGCTGGCCAGCCCGGAAGTCGCCAAGCGCCACGGCCTGACCGCTCGCGGCCGCGTAGTAGCGATGGCCACTGCCGGCGTCGAACCACGAATCATGGGCATCGGCCCGGTGCCGGCGACGCGCAAGGTGCTCGAACTGGCCAACCTGAGCCTGGCGGACATGGACGTCATCGAACTCAACGAGGCGTTCGCTGCCCAGGGCCTGGCCGTGCTGCGTGAGCTGGGCCTGGGCGACAACGATCCACGGGTCAACCCCAACGGTGGCGCGATTGCCCTGGGCCACCCCTTGGGCATGAGCGGCGCACGGCTGGTGACCACCGCCCTGCAGGAGCTTGAGGAACGTAATGGTCGTTATGCCCTGTGCACCATGTGCATCGGCGTCGGCCAAGGGATCGCGCTGGTCATCGAGCGGCTGTCCCACTAAAGAAACGCGATTCCCGGGGAGCCGACAGCGGTATCCTTGGGGCATGCACTCAAGCCCCCTGTGTGCGGGGGCTGAAACACAAAAACAATTCGAGTGAAACCATGAACATGCCAATAGCCAAAGCCGTGCTCGACCCACAGCTGGACCCGCTGGAAACCGCCAGTGTCGACGAGTTGCGCCAGCATCAGCTGGAGCGTATGCGCTGGAGCCTGTCCCACGCTTACAAGAACGTGCCGCTGTACCGTCAGCGCTTCGATGCCCTGGGCGTGCACCCGGATGACATCAGGTCCCTCGAGGACCTGGCGAAGTTCCCCTTCACCACCAAGTCCGACCTGCGCGACAACTATCCCTACGGCATGTTTGCCGTGCCGATGAACGACGTCGTGCGCCTGCACGCGTCCAGCGGCACCACCGGCAAACCGACCGTGGTCGGCTACACCCAGAACGACATCGACACCTGGGCCAACGTGGTCGCCCGTTCGATCCGCGCGGCCGGCGGGCGGCGCGGCGACAAGGTGCACATCTCATACGGCTACGGCTTGTTCACCGGCGGCCTCGGTGCCCACTACGGTGCCGAACGCCTGGGCTGCACGGTGATCCCGATGTCTGGCGGGCAGACCGAGAAGCAGGTGCAACTGATCAAGGATTTCCAGCCGGACATCATCATGGTCACGCCGTCGTACATGCTCAACCTGGCCGATGAAATCGAGCGCCAGGGCATCGACCCGCACAAGCTGGCCCTGCGCCTGGGCATCTTCGGCGCCGAGCCGTGGACCGCCGAGCTGCGCCGCGCCATCGAGGAGCGCCTGGGCATCACCGCCCTGGACATCTACGGCCTCTCGGAAATCATGGGCCCGGGCGTCGCCATGGAATGCGCCGAGACCAAGGACGGCCCGACCATCTGGGAAGACCACTTCTACCCGGAAATCATCGACCCGGTCACCGGCGAAGTGCTGCCAGACGGACAGATGGGCGAACTGGTGTTCACCTCCCTGAGCAAGGAAGCCCTGCCGATGATCCGCTACCGCACCCGCGACCTGACGCGCCTGCTGCCGGGCACTGCGCGGCCGATGCGGCGGATCGACAAGATCACCGGCCGCAGCGACGACATGCTGATCATCCGTGGCGTCAACGTGTTCCCGACGCAGATCGAGGAGCAGGTGCTGAAAGTCAAACAACTTGCCGAGTGCTACGAGATCCACCTGTATCGCAACGGCAACCTCGACAGCGTCGACGTGCATGTCGAGCTCAAGGCCGACCACCAGCACCTGGGCGAAGACCAGCAAAAGGCGGTGTGCAACGAACTGAGCAAGCACATCAAGACCTACATCGGCATCAGCTCGCGGATCGTCCTGCAGCCGTTCCACTCGATCAAGCGTTCCGAAGGCAAGGCCTGCCACGTGGTGGACAAACGCCCTAAAGCATGACTGCTGCACCTTTTAAGCCCCGCGATTGCGGGGCTTTTTTTTGCCGGATTTTTGTGACCGACCACCACCCCCCCCCTGTAGGAGCGAGCTTGCTCGCGAAGGAGGGCAACGATGACGCGATAAGCTTGATGCCGCGCGGCGGTCTCAGGTTCTTCGCTGGCAAGCCAGCTCCTACAAGGGTTACGCATCGATCATCAGAACTGCCCTCCCTCCCAAAATAATCACCACTCATCCCAAAGCGATACAAAAAACAATGCGACACGTCATTTTGAGTTTGATATTAATTTCTGTATCGCTTATAAAGTTCTCCATGCCTCAGAACCGTGCCAAGGCGGGAGAACAACAATGTACGCACAGCTAGTAGAAACCGGCGTCAAGCGCATCAAGGAACTCTCGGAGATGTCCGCAGAGGAACGCGCCTTCCAGGAAAAAATCGATGCTGAAATCAAGATCGAAGCCAAGAACTGGATGCCCGACGCCTACCGTCAGACCCTGATCCGGCAGATCTCGCAACACGCTCACTCGGAAATTGTCGGCATGCTGCCCGAGGGCAACTGGGTCACTCGCGCCCCGTCGCTCAAGCGCAAGCTGCAACTGATGGCGAAGATCCAGGACGAAGCCGGTCACGGCCTGTACCTGTACAGCGCCATGGAAACCCTGGGCGCTGATCGCGATACAGAAATCGACAAGCTGCACAGCGGCAAGGCGAAGTATTCGAGCATCTTCAACTACCCGACGCTGAACTGGGCCGACATGGGCGCGGTGGGCTGGCTGGTGGACGGCGCAGCGATCGTCAACCAGGTGGTGCTGCAACGCACCTCCTACGGCCCGTACTCGCGGGCGATGATCCGAATCTGCAAGGAAGAGAGCTTCCACCAGCGCCAGGGCTACGAAATCCTCCTGACCATGATGCGCCACGGCACCCAGGCGCAAAAAGACATGGTCCAGGACGCGATCAACCGCCTGTGGTGGCCGTCGCTGATGATGTTCGGCCCAAGCGACGAACACTCGCCCAACAGCGCCCAGTCCATGGCCTGGAAGATCAAGCGCCAGAGCAACGACGAACTGCGTCAACGCTTCATCGACCAGACCATTCCGCAGCTGGAACTGCTGGGCTGCACCTGCCCTGACCCGGACCTGAAATGGAACGCCGAGCGCGGCCATTACGATTTCGGCGAGATCCAGTGGAACGAATTCTACGAAGTGCTCAAGGGCAATGGCCCGTGCAACCAGGAACGCGTCGCCACCCGCCGCAAGGCGATTGAAGACGGTGCCTGGGTACGCGAAGCCGCCGTCGCCCACGCCCGCAAAAAACAAAACAAGAACGCCGCCTGATCCGGCAAAAAAAACCTGTGTGTGTAGGAGCTGGCTTGTCGGGTCGCCGCATCGCAGCGAAGGCGGCCTCAAGCACGGCGACGATTTCACTGTCGCCTTCGCTGCGATGCACCAACCCGCCAAGCCAGCCCCAACAAGCAACCGATGTGGAGTAAACGTCATGTCCGAGTGGACCCTCTTCGAAGTCTTCGTGCGCAGCAAGCACGGCCTCAACCACAAGCACGTCGGCAGCGTGCATGCCGCCGACACCACCATGGCCATCGAAAATGCGCGCGAGCTGTACACCCGTCGCAGCGAAGGCGTGAGCCTGTGGGTGGTGCCGTCGGCGCTGATCACCGCCTCCTCGCCGGATGAAAAAGACCCGCTGTTCGACCCGTCGGACGACAAGGTCTACCGCCACGCCAGCTTCTACGAGCTGCCGGCCGAAGTCGGACACATGTGAGGTCGACCATGGACAACAAGACTGATCTGATCGAATACCTGCTGCGCCTCGGCGACAGCGCCCTGATCCAGGGCCAGCGCCTGTGCCAATGGTGCGGCAAGGCGCCGGCGCTGGAAGAAGAACTGGCGCTGATGAACGTCGGCCTCGACCTCGTCGGCCAGGCGCGCAACTGGCTGGAATACGCCGCTGAACTGCTGAATGACGGCCGCGACGCCGATCACCTGGCGTTCCGCCGCGACGAGCGTGCCTACCGCAACCTGCTGCTGGTGGAACAACCGAACGGCGACTACGCGGTGACCATCCTCAAGCAATTCCTTTACGACGCTTGGCACCTGGAAGTGCTCAAGGGGCTGAGCCAATCCAGCGACGAGCGCATCGCCGGGATCGCCGCCAAGGCCGTCAAGGAAGTCACCTATCACCTGCGCCGTTCCAGCGAATGGGTCGAGCGCCTGGGCGACGGCACCGAGCAGAGCCACCAGCGCATGCTCGCGGCGATTCCTGAAGTCTGGCGTTTCACCGTGGAACTGCTGGCCGCCGACGACAGCGAGCAGCGCCTGTGCGCTGCCGGTATCACCCCGGCCACCGCGCAAGTCGCCGCCGCCTGGCAAGCCAAGGTCGAAGCAATTTTCGCCAGCGCCACCCTGCCCGTACCGGCGGCTGCGAGCTACTTCTACCTGAACGCGCGCAAAGGCCTGCACACCGAACACCTGGGCATCCTGCTGGCTGAAATGCAGTTCCTGCCACGAGCGTACCCCGATGCAACCTGGTGAGCTGATCGCCAGTGACCTCGGCGCCCGGGCGGCCCAACCGACCGACCTGGCCACCGCGTGGGCGATCCTCGCCGAGGTCATGGACCCGGAAGTGCCGGTGGTCAGCGTGGTCGACCTGGGCATTGTCCGCGACCTCGACTGGCAGGCCGGGCACCTGCACGTGGTGGTCACGCCGACCTACTCCGGTTGCCCGGCCACCGAAGTGATCGAAAGCGATATCCGCCAGGCCCTGGAGCTTGGCGGTTTCCAGGCGCCACTGCTGGAACGCAAGTTGACCCCGGCCTGGACCACCGACTGGATCACCCACAGCGGCCGCGAACGCCTGCGCGCCTACGGCATTGCGCCACCCGAAGGCAGTAGCAGCAAGCGCAGCCTGCTCGGCGAGAGCCCGCAGGTGCTGTGCCCGCAGTGCGGCAGCGCACACACCGAGGTGCTCAGCGAATTCGGCTCGACCGCCTGCAAGGCGCTGTACCGCTGCATCGATTGCCGGGAACCGTTCGACTATTTCAAGTGCATCTGAGCGGCGCATCGACCGCCTCAGCTGGAGAATAACAATGAGCAAATTTCACAGCCTGACCATCAAGGACGTGCGCACCGAGACCCGTGACGCGGTGTCCATCGCCTTCGAGATTCCCCAGGATCTGCAGGACAGCTTCCACTTCACCCAGGGCCAGCACCTGGTGATGCGCACCCTGATGGATGGCGAAGAAGTGCGCCGCTCCTACTCGATCTGCACCGGCACCCGCGACGGCGAACTGCGCGTGGCGATCAAGCGCGTGGCCGGCGGGCGTTTTTCCGCCTATGCCAACGAACAGCTGAAAGCCGGCCATACCCTGGAAGTGATGCCCCCCGCCGGACATTTCAGCGTCGAGCTGGACCCGGCACGCCACGGCAACTACCTGGCCGTCGCGGCCGGCAGCGGTATCACGCCGATCCTGTCGATCATCAAGACCACCCTGGAAACCGAGCCCCACAGCCGCGTCACCCTGCTCTACGGCAACCGCTCGAGCTCCGGCGCACTGTTTCGTGAACAGCTCGAAGACCTGAAGAACCGCTACCTGCAACGCCTGAACCTGATCTTTGTGTTCAGCCGCGAGCAGCAGGATGTCGACCTCTACAACGGGCGGATCAACGCCGAGAAATGCGAGCAACTGTTCAGCCGCTGGCTCGACGTCAAGGCGCTGGACGCGGCCTTCATCTGCGGCCCGCAGGAAATGACCGAAACCGTGCGCGACAGCCTCAAGGCCAAGGGCATGGCGCCTGAGCGCATTCACTTCGAACTGTTCGCCGCTGCCGGCAGCCAGCAAAAACGCGAAGCCCGCGAGGCGGCCCGCTCGGTGGATTCGGCGGTCAGCCAGATCACCGTGATCAGCGACGGCCGCGCCCTCGCCTTCGACCTGCCGCGCAACAGCCAGAGCATCCTCGACGCCGGCAACGCCCAAGGCGCCGAACTGCCGTACTCGTGCAAGGCCGGCGTGTGCTCGACCTGCAAGTGCAAAGTGATCGAGGGCGAAGTGGAAATGGACAGCAACCACGCCCTGGAAGACTACGAAGTGGCCGCCGGTTACGTGCTGTCGTGCCAGGCCTTCCCGATCAGCGACAAGGTGGTGCTGGATTTCGATCAGCTCTAAAAGCAGCCCCCCAATCCCGTAGGAGCTGGCTTGCCAGCGAAGGGGCCCCTGAGATCACCTTTATCTTCAGGCCGCCTTCGCTGGCAAGCCAGCTCCTACAGGGCAACACCGCTTGGCCCACAACAAAAACAACAAAGGACTATCCCATGACCCCCCAAGACCTGGAACTCATCCGCCAGCACCCCGACTTCATCACCCTGGTGCGGCGCAAACAGAAGCTCTACTGGCCCCTGTCGCTGATCATGCTGGTGATCTACTTCGGCTTCGTGTTGCTGGTGGCGTTTTCCCCGGCGACCCTCGGCCAGTCCCTGAGCGGCGGCGTGACCACCGTGGGCATGCTGGTGGGTGTGGTGATCGTCCTGCTGGCCTTCGCCCTGACCGGTTTCTATGTCTATCGCGCCAACCACCTGATCGACCCACTGAACGACAAACTCAAGCAGGAGTGCGCCCGATGAGCCGCCTGTTTGCTCTCCTGTCGCTGGCCGCGGTCAGCGACCTGACACTGGCCGCCGACGGCGCGTCCCGGCCGCTGAACTGGAACGCCATCGGCATGTTCCTGGTGTTCGTCCTGTTCACCCTCGGCGTGACCCGCTGGGCAGCGATGCGCACCCGTTCGGCCAGTGACTTCTACACCGCCGGCGGTGGCATGACCGGCTTCCAGAACGGCCTGGCGATTGCCGGCGACATGATCTCGGCAGCCTCGTTTCTCGGCATCTCGGCGATGATGTTCCTCAACGGCTACGACGGCCTGCTCTATGCCCTGGGCGTGTTGGCCGGCTGGCCGATCATCCTGTTCCTGATCGCCGAGCGCCTGCGCAACCTGGGCAAATACACCTTTGCCGACGTGGTTTCCTATCGCCTCGAACAGACCCCAGTGCGCCTGACTTCGGCCTTCGGCACCCTGACCGTGGCGCTGATGTACCTGGTGGCGCAGATGGTCGGCGCCGGCAAACTGATCGAACTGCTGTTCGGCATCGACTACCTCTACGCGGTAATGCTGGTCGGCGTGCTGATGGTGTTCTACGTCACCTTCGGCGGCATGCTCGCCACCACTTGGGTGCAGATCATCAAGGCGGTGATGCTGCTGTTCGGCACCAGCTTCATGGCGTTCATGGTGCTCAAGCATTTCGGTTTCAGCACCGAGGCGATGTTTGCCGGCGCCACCGCCGTGCACGCCAAGGGCAGCGCGATCATGGCCCCAGGCGCCTTGCTGTCCAATCCGATCGATGCAATTTCCCTGGGCCTGGGCATGATCTTCGGCACCGCCGGCCTGCCGCACATTCTGATGCGCTTCTTCACCGTCAGCAATGCCAAGGAAGCGCGTAAAAGCGTGTTCTATGCCACCGGTTTCATCGGCTACTTCTACCTGCTGCTGATCGTGGTCGGCTTCGGTGCCATCGTCATGGTCGGCACCGACCCGAGCTTCCGTGACGCCAGCGGCGCGATCATCGGCGGCGGCAACATGGTCGCCGTGCATCTGGCGCAAGCGGTCGGTGGCAACCTGTTCCTCGGCTTCATCTCGGCGGTGGCCTTCGCGACCATTCTGGCGGTGGTCGCCGGACTGGCGCTGTCCGGCGCCTCGGCGGTGTCCCACGACCTGTACGCCTGCGTGATGCGCAAGGGTCAGGCCAGCGAGAAACAAGAAATGCGCGTGTCGCGAATCGCCACCCTGTGCATCGGCGTATTGGCGATCATCCTCGGCCTGCTGTTCGAATCGCAGAACATTGCCTTCCTCTCCGGCCTGGTGCTGGCCATCGCCGCCTCGGTGAATTTCCCGGTGCTGTTCCTTTCCATGTACTGGAAAGGCCTGACCACCCGCGGTGCGGTGATTGGCAGCCTGGCAGGCCTGGTCTCGGCGATCGTGCTGCTGGTGCTGAGCCCGGCGGTGTGGGTCAACGTCATGCATCACGACAAGGCGCTGTTCCCGTATTCCAACCCGGCGCTGTTTTCCATGAGCCTGGCGTTCTTCAGTGCCTGGCTGTTCTCCGTCACCGACCGCTCGCCACGGGCCGCCCTTGAGCGCGGCCGCTACCTGGCGCAGTTCATTCGTTCCATGACCGGCATCGGCGCTTCGGGCGCCAGCCAGCACTGATCCTGTATTTGACCGGCGCGGCTCGACACCGCGCCTGACACCGACCAAACCCGGAGCACTCTGATGTCCTCTTCACCTACTTTGCAAAGCTTCATCGCCGGCCGCTGGATCGGCCAACAAGGCGCGCAGATCCTGCGCAGCGCCATCGACGGCCATGAAATCGCCCGCACCCACGAAGAGCGTCCGGACTTTGCCGAAGCCATCGAGCACGGCCGTCGCCAGGGCATCAGCGGCCTGATGGCCCTGGACTTCCAGCAACGCGCCCAGCGCCTCAAGGCCCTGGCCCTGTACCTGGCCGAGCGCAAGGAACAGCTCTACGCGATCTCCCACCACAGCGGCGCGACCCGCGCCGACAGCTGGATCGATATCGAAGGCGGCAACAGTACCCTGTTCACCTACGCCGGCCTCGGCTCCCGCGAGCTGCCGTCGGGCAACGTGGTCCACGAAGGCCCGGCGCTGCAACTGAGCAAACTCGGCACCTTCGCCGGCACCCACATCCTCGTACCGCGCGGTGGCGTGGCGGTGCACATCAACGCGTTCAACTTCCCGATCTGGGGCATGCTGGAAAAATTCGCCCCGAGCTTCCTCGCGGGCATGCCGTGCATCGTCAAACCCGCCAGCGCCACCAGCTACCTGACCGAAGCCGTGGTGCGCCTGATGGACGAATCCGGCCTGTTGCCCGCGGGCAGCCTACAACTGATCATCGGCGGCACCGGCGACCTGCTCGACCGCCTGCAAGGCCAGGACGTGGTGACCTTCACCGGTTCCGCCGACACCGCGGCCAAGCTGCGGGTCAACCCGAACCTGATCCGCAACTCGGTGCCGTTCACCGCCGAAGCCGACTCGCTGAACTGCGCGATTCTGGCGCCGGACGTCAGCCCGGACGACGAAGAATTCGAGCTGTTCATCAAGGAAGTGGCGCGGGAAATGACCACCAAGGCCGGGCAGAAATGCACCGCCATCCGTCGCGCGATTGTCCCGGCCAAGCACATCGATGCCGTGGCCAGCCGCCTGCGCGATCGCCTGGCGAAAGTGGTGGTCGGTGATCCGTCGGTGGAAGGCGTGCGCATGGGTGCCCTGGCTTCCCACGATCAACAGAAAGACGTGGCCGAGCGCCTGGAAGCCCTGTTGCAGAGCAGTGACCTGCTGTTCGGTGCCCGCGACGGTTTCGAGCCACGCGGCAACAACGTCAGCGAAGGTGCGTTCTTCGCCCCGACCCTGCTGCAGGCCCGTGACCCGCACGCCGAAGGCGGCGCCCACGACATCGAGGCGTTCGGCCCGGTCAGCACCCTGATGGCCTACGACGATCTGGACGAAGCCCTGGCCCTGGCCGCACGCGGCAAAGGCAGCCTGGTGGCGAGCCTGGTGACCAAGGATCCGTTGATTGCGGCCAAAGCCATCCCGGTCGCCGCCGCCCTGCACGGTCGTCTCTTGGTGCTGGATCGCAACTGCGCCGGCGAATCCACCGGGCACGGTTCGCCTCTGCCGCAACTCAAGCACGGCGGTCCGGGTCGTGCCGGCGGTGGTGAAGAACTCGGCGGCCTGCGTGCGGTGAAGCACTACCTGCAACGTGCCGCCGTGCAAGGCTCGCCAACGATGTTGGCAGCGGTCACCGGCGAGTACGTGCGTGGAGCCCAGGTCATCGAAACCGAAGTGCATCCGTTCCGTCGCTACTTCCAGGACCTGCAGATCGGCGAGTCGCTGCTGACTCACCGCCGCACCGTCACCGAGGCCGACCTGGTGAACTTCGGCTGCCTGTCGGGCGACCACTTCTACATGCACTTCGACGACATCGCCGCCAAGGAATCGCAGTTCGGCAAGCGCATCGCCCACGGCTATTTCGTGCTGTCGGCAGCGGCCGGCCTGTTCGTCTCCCCCGGCGTCGGTCCGGTGCTGGCCAACTACGGCCTCGACACCCTGCGCTTTATCAACCCGGTGGGCATCGGCGACACCATCCAGGCGCGCCTGACCTGCAAGCGCAAGATCGACCAGGGCAAGAAGAGCCCGCAGGGCATCCCGCAAGGCGTGGTGGCGTGGGACGTGGAAGTCACCAACCAGCTCGGTGAACTGGTGGCCAGTTATGACATCCTGACCCTGGTGGTCAAGCGCGAAGACTGAGCCTCAAGCAGCGGGGTCGTGATCTGACTGATCACCGCCCCGATCGCCCACAGCAAAACGCCCCGAACCAGTCGGGGCGTTTTTTTTACTGTGCTTTCACACCATCAGCAGGGGCTGACTCAGTGCTGCAGCGCAGGTTTCAGCTCACCGTTGATTGGGATGCGTTTGGCTTTCGCTTCCTCGGGCACGATGCGCAGCAGGTCGATGCTCAGCAGACCGTTACGCAAGTCGGCGGCCTTGATCTCGATGTGGTCGGCGAGGCGGAACGACAGCTTGAACGCACGTTGGGCAATGCCCTGGTGCAGGAAGGTGACGCTGTCGTTGTTCTCGCGTTTGCCGCCACTGATGGTCAGCACGCCTTTTTCGACTTGCAGCTCCAGGTCTTCTTCCTGGAAACCGGCCGCCGCGACGACGATGCGGTACTGGTCATCACCGTGTTTTTCAACGTTGTAGGGTGGGTAGCTGCTGCCGGGCTCATTGCGCAGCGCAGTCTCGAACAGATCGTTGAAACGATCGAAACCTACCGAAGAACGGAACAGTGGAGCCAGGGAAAATGCGGTACTCATGGTTCAAATCTCCTGAAAACAATCAGCAAGGTTTTTTATCTCCGCGACCCGAATTCGGCATCGCGTAACCCTTAGATAGGGACCACTGATTGCATTTCAAGAGATTGCCCGAAGATTTTTTCAGGCCGCTTCAGCGACCTCCAGGCCGAGCAAACGGGAGACCTGATCCAACTCGGTCTCGCGGCGCATCAGGGTAAACAGCTCCACCGCTTCCGGATAATTGCGGGTCAGCATCGCCAGCCACTGCTTCAAGCGACCGGGTGATTGGCGGGCGGTCATCTGCGCCTTGGCCTGCAGCCAGAATTCCTGGATCAGCGGCAGCAGCTCGGCCCAGGTCATCTCCACCACCTCTTCGCCGGCCCGCGCCGCGGCGATCTGCCGCGCCAGGTCCGGACGCGACACCAGGCCGCGACCGAGCATGATGTCCTCGACGCCGCTGATTTCCCGGCAACGCCGCCAATCCTCGACGCTCCAGATATCGCCATTGGCGAACACCGGAACCTTGACCACTTCCTGTACCCGCGGGATCCACTCCCAGTGCGCCGGCGGCTTGTAGCCGTCCATCTTGGTCCGCGCATGCACCACGATATGCTCCGCGCCACCCTCGGCCAGCGCCGTGGCACACACCAGCGAACCGTCGGGACTGTCGAAACCGAGACGCATCTTCGCCGTGACCGGAATGTGCGCCGGCACCGCACGCCGCACATGCTCGACGATCTGGTTGAGCAGCTCTGGCTCCTTGAGCAACACCGCACCGCCCCGGGACTTGTTGACGGTCTTGGCTGGGCAACCGAAATTCAAGTCGATCACCTGCGACCCCAGCTCACAGGCCAACGCGGCGTTTTCCGCCAGGCACACCGGATCGGAACCGAGCAACTGCACGCACAACGGCACGCCGGCCGCGGTCTTGGCGCCGTTGAGCAATTCGGGACCGAACTTGTGGAAATACGCCGGCGTGAGCAGTTGATCGTTGATCCGAATGAACTCGGTCACGCACCAATCGATACCGCCAACCCGGGTCAGCACGTCCCGCAGGATGTTGTCGACCAACCCCTCCATGGGCGCCAAAGCAATTTGCATGGGAAACACTCAACGAAAATCGTGCGGCAGTTTACCGGTTTTCGTGGGTGGGGGCATGGTGGGGGGGACGGTTGGTTGGCAGAGCTCGCTACAGGGTGATCCTACAGACATTAGGGAAACGTCTGAGTGCTTGGCGTTCGCGCTCACCTCTAGCTTCGCGACGACATCAGGCCATACGGTGACCCGTGAAAAAGACCAAAGGCAAACACTACCCGCAGTACTTGGCAGCATCAAAAAAGTACCGAGATCCCAAAAAGTACAGCCACATGAGCCGACGTGCTCAGGACCTTGCGCTGTATCAAAAACGACTGCCTGCAAACAGGTTTGAACGCGCCTTGCTCTGGGACAACGACAATTCACCAAACACTGCCCAACGCGACATCCTGATATTCCTGCCGGCATTTCTGCCGATCTTCGACTTGGTGGCTAGCGTTGTCCCATACAGCTTTCTCGTGGCGATGACACTGATCGTCTCCACCTGTTTCTTCGCCTTCAAACGAGCCAATGCATTGCAACAGCGACTGCGTTTTATTAGAGAGAGTCCCGCCAAGTCCATCACCAGAATCTGGCTTGAGTCGTTGCGCTCGCCCTTCCTGGTCATTTTGGGGAATTGGGGCCTGTCAGCGTTGCTGCAGTATCTATAGGAGCGAGCCTGCTCGCGAAGGCGGTGTGTCAGTCACCGAGGATATTGGATGTACCGGCCCATTCGCTGGCAAGCCAGCTCCTACAGTGGACTGGAGTGAATCCAGAATATGTGATCGACATAGGCTGTAGGAGCTGGCTTGCCAGCGAAAGCGGCGTATCAGCCACCACATACCTCGCCTGCGCCGCCCCCATCCCGAGCAAGCTCGGTCCTACAGGAGATTGCGGTGACCGAAGATTTTGTGAGCGACCAGAGAAACTGTAGGAGCGAGCTTGCTCGCGAAGATCGTTAAAGATGACGCGGACATCCTGAATGTGCGCGGCGTCCTCAGGTTCTTCGCGAGCAGGCTCGCTCCTACAGGGGGCTGGCGTGTTGCTTATTTACGCGCCGCCTCCCACGACTTCAGCAGTTCGGCGTAGCTGACGGTCTCGCCCTTGGGCTTCTCGTTGGCCAGTTTCGGCTTGGGCGCGCCCGGTTGGTCGAACCAGTATTGGGCGTCGCGTTCCGGGTTGAGTTTCGGGCCGCAGGTGGTCTGGACCTTGGAGCGTTCGAGACGGGCCATGATTGCGTCCTGGTCCTTGGCCAGGCCGTCGAGTGCCTGTTGCGGGGTTTTCTCGCCGCTGGCGGCTTCGGCGATGTGGCTCCACCACAGTTGTGCCAGGCGTGGGTAGTCAGGCACGTTGGTGCCGGTCGGGGTCCATTGCACGCGGGCCGGGCTGCGGTAGAACTCCACCAGGCCGCCGAGTTTCGGCGCCAGGTCGGTCATGGCCTGCGAGTTGATGTCCGACTCGCGAATCGGCGTCAGGCCGACAATGGTTTTCTTCAGCGATACGGTTTTCGAAGTGACGAACTGCGCGTAGAGCCAGGCCGCCAGCTTCTGTTTCTCCGGGGTCGACTTCATGAAGGTCCAGGACCCCACGTCCTGATAGCCCAGCTTCATCCCCTCCTCCCAATACGGTCCGCGTGGCGATGGCGCCATCCGCCACTTCGGCGTGCCGTCGGCGTTCATCACCGCCAGGCCCGGCTTGGTCATGTCGGCGGTGAAGGCGGTGTACCAGAAGATCTGCTGGGCGATGTTGCCCTGGGCCGGCACCGGGCCGGATTCGGAGAAGGTCATGCCGGCGGCTTCCGGCGGTGCGTAGGCCTTCATCCAGTCGACGTATTTCTGCGTGGCGAAGACCGCCGCCGGGCCGTTGGTGTCGCCACCACGGGTCACGCTGGAACCGACCGGATGGCAGTCCTCGACACGAATCCCCCACTCGTCCACCGGCAAGCCATTGGGCAGGCCCTTGTCGCCGCCACCGGCCATGGAGAACCAGGCATCGGTGAAGCGCCAGCCGAGGGATGGGTCTTTCTTGCCGTAGTCCATGTGCCCATAAACGCGCTTGCCGTCGATTTCCTTGACGTCTTCACTGAAGAACTTGGCGATGTCCTCGTAGGCCGACCAGTTGACCGGCACACCCAGTTCATAGCCGTACTTTTCCTTGAACTTGGCTTTCAGTTCCGGACGTTCGAACCAGTCGGCGCGGAACCAATAGAGGTTGGCAAATTGCTGGTCGGGCAGTTGATAGATCTTGCCGTCCGGCGCGGTGGTGAAGGACAGGCCGATGAAGTCCTTGAGATCGAGGGTTGGCGAGGTGTAGTCCTTGCCTTCGTTGGCCATCAGGTCGGTGATGGATTCTGTCTTGCCGTAGCGAAAGTGCGTACCGATCAAGTCCGAATCGTTGACCCAGCCGTCATAGATGTTCTTGTCCGACTGCATCTGGGTCTGCAGTTTTTCCACCACGTCGCCTTCCTGCAGCAAGTCGTGGGTCAGCTTGATCCCGGTGATTTCACTGAAGGCCTTGGCCAGCACCTTGGACTCGTATTCGTGGGTGGCAATGGTTTCCGAGACCACGTTGATCTTCATCCCGCGAAACGGCTCGGAGGCCTTGATGAACCACTTCAGCTCTTCCAGCTGTTGCTCGGGCGTCAGGGTCGAGGGTTTGAATTCGCTGCCGATCCATTTCTTCGCGGCGTCTTCATAAGCATCGGCCCAGGCCGCAGCGCTCAAGCCACTGAGTGCCAGCATGGCTGCCAATGAAACGCTATGTCGCAGCTTGTTGTTTTTGTCGAACATAGAGACCTCCTGTTTGAGTTTCGGAGCACGATTGCCGATTTTCGACTAGCCCCAGCGCATCACAGCCAACAGCCACACCAGGGACAGCGCGGACGCCACCCAGATGCTCCAGCCGGTAGCGCCAATCACCAGCAAATGCAGGTAGGCGCTGCCGAGAAGACCGATAAACAAGCGATCACCACGGGTGGTGCTGATCGGTAAAAAACCGCGCCGGGGAATGCTCGGTGAACGCAGCTCCCAGGTGGTCATGCCCAGCAGCAGCAAGCCGATGACGCCGAAGAAAATCGCGGTGGGCAGGGTCCAATTCATCCATTCCATGATCATTTCCTCACACTCGGCCCAGGGCAAAGCCCTTGGCCACATGGTTGCGGACAAACCAGATCACCAGCATGCCCGGCAAAATGGTCAGCACCCCGGCTGCCGCGAGCACGCCCCAATCGATGCCCGACGCCGACACGGTGCGGGTCATCACCGCTGCGATCGGCTTGGCGTTGACCGAGGTCAGGGTGCGTGCCAGCAGCAGTTCGACCCAGGAAAACATGAAGCAGAAAAACGCCGTCACGCCGATCCCGGAGCCGATCAGCGGGATGAAAATCTTCACGAAGAACTTGGGGAAACTGTAGCCGTCGATGTAGGCAGTTTCGTCGATCTCCTTGGGCACTCCGGACATGAAACCCTCGAGGATCCACACCGCCAACGGCACGTTGAACAGGCAATGGGCCAGGGCCACCGCGATGTGGGTGTCGAACAGACCAATCGAGGAATAGAGCTGGAAGAACGGCAACAGAAATACCGCCGGCGGCGCCATGCGGTTGGTCAGCAGCCAGAAGAACAGGTGCTTGTCGCCGAGGAAGCGATAACGCGAAAACGCATAGGCCGCTGGCAGCGCGACGCTGAGGGAAATCACCGTATTCAGGCTGACGTAATACAGCGAGTTGATATAGCCGGTGTACCAGCTCGGATCGGTAAAGATCACCTTGTAGTTGGCCAGGGTGAACTGCTCGGGAAACAGGGTCAGGCCACCAAGGATTTCCGTGTTGCTCTTGAACGACATGTTCAGCAGCCAGTAGATCGGCACCAGCAGGAACAGGATGTAGAGCAGCAGAGGCACCAGTTTTTTTAGGTTCATGGCAGGGCCTCAGCGGTTGGCGTCGGAGTGGGTCATGGCGGTGTAGAACAGCCAGGACACCAGCAGAATGATCAGGAAATACACCAGGGAGAAAGCTGCGGCCGGGCCGAGGTCGAATTGTCCTATCGCCATTTGGGTCAGGGTCTGACTGAGGAAGGTGGTGGCATTACCCGGCCCGCCGCCGGTGAGCACGAAGGGCTCGGTGTAAATCATGAAGCTGTCCATGAACCGCAACATCACTGCGATCAGCAGCACGCTCTTGAGCTTGGGCAACTGGATATGCCGGAACACCGCCCAACTGGAGGCGCGGTCGATCCGTGCGGCCTGGTAGTACACGTCCGGAATCGCTCGCAGACCGGAATAGCAGAGCAACGCCACCAGCGAAGTCCAGTGCCAGACATCCATCACCAGTACCGTGACCCAGGCATCCATGGTGTTGGCGGCATAGTTGTAGCTGATGCCCATGGCGTTCAGGGTCGAGCCCAGCAGCCCGATGTCGGCGCGGCCGAAAATCTGCCAAATAGTGCCGACCACGTTCCACGGGATCAGCAGCGGGATCGCCAGGATGATCAGCACCAGCGACGACCAGCGGCCCTTGGTCGGCATGGTCAGGGCGATGCCGATGCCCAGGGGAATTTCAATCAGCAGCACGCAGGCCGAGTAGATGAACTGGCGCAGCAGCGAGTCGTGCAAACGCGGATCGAGCAGCACCTGCTTGTACCAATCAGCGCCGACGAAGTAACGGCTCGACTGGTCGAAGATGTCCTGCACCGAATAGTTGACCACGGTCATCATCGGGATCACCGCGCTGAACGCCACCAGCAGGAACACCGGCAGCACCAACCACCAGGCCTTGTTGTTCTGCACCTTGTTCATGGTTGGACCTCCAGCAGGTAGTCATCGGCATAGACCATCAGCCACTGCGCCGGAAAACTGATCCAGGCACTGCCCTCGGGCACCGGTTTGTCTTCGGCGAGGCGTACCTTGAGGGGCGCGCCGTCGAGTTTCAGGGTGAGGATCTTGTAGGTACCCAGGTCTTCGACGTGGACGACATCCGCACGCATCGCCTCTTCGTAGGGTTCATCCCAGACATGGATGAATTCCGGGCGAATGCCCACTTTCAGCGTCTTGAATTCAGCCTCGGCAATTCGCCGTTGCATGGCCTCGGACAACCCCAGGTCGGTACTGGCAAAACCCACGCCACCGGCGCGCGGGCTGACCTCGATCAGGTTCATCCCCGGGCTGCCAATGAAGTAGCCGACGAAGGTGTGGCTGGGCCGCTCGAACAACTCGCGCGGGGTGCCAAACTGGACGATCTGGCCGCCGTACATCACCGCGATCTTGTCAGCGAAGGTCGAGGCTTCGAGCTGGTCGTGGGTCACGTAGACCATGGTGATGTTGAACTGCTCGTGGATCTGCTTGAGCTTGCGTCGCAGCTTCCATTTCAGGTGCGGGTCGATCACCGTCAGCGGTTCGTCGAAGAGGATCGCCGAGACGTCATCGCGCACCAGGCCGCGGCCCATGGAGACCTTCTGCTTTTCGTCGGCAGTGAGGTTGCGCGCCTTTTTTGCCAGCAGGTTCTGCAGGTCCAGCACCTCGGCGATTTCCTCGACCTTGCTGCGGACCCGGGCTTCGGCCAGGCCCTGGTTGCGCAGCGGAAAGGCCAGGTTGTCGAACACCGTCATGGTGTCGTAGACCACCGGGAACTGGAATACCTGGGCGATGTTGCGCTTCTCCGGGGTCAGTTGATTGACCACTTTATTGTCGAACAGCACCTGGCCTTCGGAGGGGCTGAGCAAGCCGGAGATGATATTGAGCAAGGTCGACTTGCCGCACCCGGAAGGACCGAGCAAGGCGTAGGCACCGCCCTGCTCCCAGACGTGGTTCATTTCGCGAATCGCGTAATCCTCGGGCCCGCTGGGGCTGCGGGTGTAGCTGTGGGCGAGGTTGTGCAAGTGAATTTCGGCCATCAGGCAACCCTCGCGACACGCCGCCCGGGCGCCTGCAATAAGCGGCCCTGGGCGTCGAAGACAAACAACTTGTGAGTAGGGATATAGATACGGATCGGCGCATCGACGTCGTATTCGTGGACCCCGGGCAAGTGCAACACCAGCAGGAAATGCTCGTTGCGTACATGCAGGAAAGTTTCCGAGCCACTGATTTCCGCGACTTCGACGGTGACCGCCAGCTCCAGGTCGTCATCGTTGCTGGGCACCAAGGAGATGTGGCTGGGGCGCACGCCAAAGCGGAACTCGCCCTCGCCCACCGCCCGCAGATCGACGTTCAGCGGGAAGTGCACAAAATTGGCAAAGCTCACTTCGTTGCCACTGATTCGCCCCGGCATCAGGTTGATCGGCGGTTCGGAAAACAGCTCGGCCGCCAGCACCGTCTGCGGCTGGTGATAGACCTCGGCGGTCTTGCCGCTCTGGATCACCCGGCCTTCGTGAAGAATGGTGGTGGTGCCGCCCAGGGCCAGGGCTTCGTTGGGTTCGGTGGTGGCGTAGATGGCAATGGTGTGGCGGGCCTGGAACAGTTCGCGCATTTCCTGGCGCAGTTCCTCGCGCAGCTTGTAGTCGAGGTTGACCAGCGGCTCGTCGAACAGAATCAGCTCGGCATCCTTGACCAACGCCCGGGCCATGGCGGTGCGCTGCTGCTGACCACCGGACAGTTCCAGTGGATAGCGCTGGAGGAACTTGTCGATCCGCAACATCTGTGCGGTTTCGCGCACCTTGGTCTGGATGACTTCGGCCGACACCCCGGCCTGGCGCAGCGGCGAGGCGATGTTCTCGAACACGGTCATGGTCGGGTAATTGATGAACTGCTGATAGACCATCGACACGTTGCGCAGGCGTACTGGACGCTGGGTGACATCGACGCCGTTCATCAGCACCCGACCGCTGTCCGGTTTGTCGAGGCCGGCCATCAGGCGCATCAGGCTGGTCTTGCCGGACAGCGTGCGCCCGAGCAGGACGTTGAAGGATCCGGGTTCGAATTTCAGGCAGGCGTCGTCGATCCAGGTCTTGCCCTCGACGGTGCGGCTGACGTGCTCCAAGGTTAACGACATGGCGCGGCCTTTTTTATTATTGGGAGACAAGCGACCGGAGCAACAGAGCGACATTCGTGCCAGAAATGGCAAGTGGTTGATTCGTTTGGAAAAGCTTTATTAAGGGGGTTGATGGGCGTTCATTGCTGAACACATTTGAACAGGTGGTCTGGTTGACAATGAACAATAGTGAACAACACTCATTGGACGGTTTTTGCCCGATTCCGTGAATACCGCAAAACCAATGTGGGAGCGAGCCTGCTCGCGAAAGCGGTGTGTCATTCAACGAATGTATTGACTGATCCGGCGCCTTCGCGAGCAGCGGAACGCCGCCCGAGCTGCTCCTACAGGGGATTTCTGTGGTGTGCAGGAATTGGGCTCCATCACAATAATAAAAATTGCATCAGAGGCTGACTGCCATGGCCGTTCCTGCCCCGCCCCTGTCCCATGACGCCATGGTCCAGGACTCCTGGTCCCGTTGCCGCAGCTATGGCTTGCAACACCAAAGCGCCCCGGCCTTCGATCAACTGCCCGCCGCCGACATCTCGCGCCTGCTCGACAGCCAGCACGCGCTGGTACAGACCACGCACCAGGAAGTGCTGCCGTATTACGAGAACATCCTCAGCAACTCCAACTGCCTGATCATGCTCGCCGACAATCAAGGCCAGGTGCTGACCTCCTGGGGCACCCAACGGTTGATCGACCCCGGTCTCAGCCGGGGCTTCAATGCCGGCGCCAACTGGCGCGAACAGTGCAGCGGCACCAATGCGATCGGCACGGCGCTGGCCTGCGAGCAGGCGGTACACATCGCCCACGACGAACACTTTCTCAAGGCCAACCGCTTCATGACCGGCTCGGCGGCGCCGATCTTCGATGCCGAACGGCGGGTCATTGCGGTGCTCGATGTCTCCAGCGACAGCTACCTGCCGCCGGACCACACCTTGGGCATGGTCAAGATGATGAGCCAGACCGTGGAGAACCGGCTGATTCTGAATCTGTTCAAGGGCGAACACTTTCAACTGGTGTTCAACACCGGCCTGAACAACCTCGACAGCCAGTGGGCCGGGCTGCTGATTTTCGACGAAAGCGGCCAGGTGCTGTCGGCCAACCGCCGTGCCGACAACCTGCTGGGCGTACGCCTGTCGCGGGTCAGCGTCGAAAGCCTGTTCAAGGTGTCGCTGCGTGAACTGCTCAATCAACCCGATGGCCAACCTTTCGCCCTGCAAGCCGCTGGTCGCAACCGCTTTCATTGCCTGCTGCGGCGCCCGCAACAGCAGCCGATCCAGCCCCGGGTGTTCAGCGAACCGGCCGCGCCTGTTGCCGCTCCCCAGGCCATCAGCCTGAGCACCCTGCACTTCGGTGACAGCCGCGTGGAAAAGGCCGTGCGCCAGGCTGAACGGTTGTTGGAGAAAGACATTCCGCTGCTGATCCATGGCGAAACCGGGGTCGGCAAGGAAGTCTTCGTCAAGGCACTGCACCAGGCTAGTTCGCGCAGCAAACAGGCGTTGATTGCGGTCAACTGCGCGGCGATCCCCGCCGAACTGGTGGAGTCCGAATTGTTCGGCTACGAGAAAGGCGCGTTCACCGGCGCCAACCAGAAAGGCAGCATCGGCCTGATCCGCAAGGCCGATAAGGGCACGCTGTTTCTCGACGAAATTGGCGACATGCCACTGCCGACCCAGGCTCGATTGCTGCGGGTGCTGCAGGAACGCTGCGTGCAACCGGTGGGCAGCAGTGAATCGTTCGCGGTGGATATCCGGATCATCTCCGCGACCAACCATGTGCTGCGCGAGCAGGTGCAACTGGGGCGTTTTCGTGAGGACCTGTACTACCGCATCGGCGGCCTGACCCTCGAACTGCCGCCGCTGCGCGAGCGCAGCGACAAACAGGCATTATTCAAGCGCCTGTGGGAACAGCATCGCGACCCTGCGCAGTGGAGCGGTTTGAGCGCGGAGGTGCTGGCGCTGTTCAGCCGTCATCCGTGGCCGGGCAATCTGCGCCAGGTCAGCAGCGTGCTGCAGGTGGCGCTGGCCATGGCCGAAGACCAACCGATCCGCCCCGAGCATTTGCCGGATGATTTTTTTGTCGATTTGCAGATGGAGCCGGTTGAGACGCCGCAGCCGTTGGCGGTGGATCTGGAGGATGCCGAGGATTTGAGTCGGCAGTTGCAGGCGGTTGGCGGGAATATCTCGCACCTGGCGCGGCGGCTGGGGGTGAGTCGCAATACCCTGTACAAGCGGTTGCGTCAGGCGGAATGATTGGGTGGGCAAACGGGCCCCTTCGCTGGCAAGCCAGCTCCTACGAGGTCGCGCCGTTCGCCAAAATTACGTACACCACTGACACTGTAGGAGCTGGCTTGCCAGCGAAGAGGCCCGACCTTTCACCGCAGAACTAGCGAACGGTCCTTAAAAACAAAAACCCGCACAAGGCGGGTTTTTGTCTCAAACATCCACAGCAATCAGTCAGCCAATCGCCAGGTGGTCCCACCCTTGCCGTCTTCCAGCACAACACCCATGGCGGTGAGCTGGTCGCGGATGCGGTCGGATTCGGCCCAGTCCTTGCCGGCCCGTGCCGCCAGGCGCGCAGCGATCAGCGCGTCGACTTCGGCGGCATCCACGCGCCCTTCGGCGCCGGCTTGCAGGAAGTCATCGGCTTCAAGTTGCAGCACACCCAACACGCTGGCCAGCTCTTTCAGGCGCGCCGCCAGACCGGCTGCCGCGTCCAGATCGCTGTCGCGCAGGCGGTTGATCTCGCGGACCATCTCGAACAGCACCGCACAGGCTTCCGGGGTGCCGAAGTCGTCGTTCATCACCTGGGTGAAACGCTCGACAAAGGCTTCGCCGCCCGCCGCCGGCACGTTCGGCAGGCCTTTCAACGCGTGGTAGAAACGCTCCAGGGCGCCCTTGGCGTCCTTGAGGTTGTCTTCCGAGTAGTTGATGGCGCTGCGGTAGTGGCTCGACACCAGCAGGTAACGCACGACTTCCGGGTGGTACTTGTCGAGCACGTCGCGAATGGTGAAGAAGTTGTTCAACGACTTGGACATCTTCTCGCCATTGATGCGAATCATCCCGCAATGCATCCACGCGTTGGCGTAGGTCTTGCCGGTGGCCGCTTCGCTCTGGGCGATTTCGTTCTCGTGGTGCGGGAACTCCAGGTCACTGCCGCCACCGTGGATGTCGAACGTCTCACCCAGGCAGCAGGTGGACATCACCGAGCACTCGATGTGCCAGCCCGGACGCCCGGCGCCCCACGGCGATTCCCAGCTCGGCTCGCCCGGCTTGACGCCTTTCCACAGGACGAAGTCCAGCGGATCTTCCTTGGCTTCGTCGACTTCGATCCGCGCACCGATGCGCAGGTCTTCGATCTTCTTGCGCGACAGCTTGCCGTAGCCCATGAACTTGCCGACACGGTAGTACACGTCGCCATTGCCCGGGGCGTAGGCGAAGCCCTTGTCGATCAGGGTCTGGATCATCGCGTGCATGCCAGGGATGTGATCCGTGGCGCGCGGCTCCATGTCCGGCTTCTTGATGTTCAGCCGTGCTTCGTCTTCATGCATCGCCGCGATCATGCGCTCGGTCAGGGCTTCGAACGACTCGCCGTTCTCGTTGGCCCGGTTGATGATCTTGTCGTCGATGTCGGTGATGTTGCGCACGTAGGTCAGGTCATAACCGCTGAACCGCAACCAGCGGGTCACCAGGTCGAACGCGACCATGCTGCGGCCGTGGCCCAGGTGGCAGTAGTCGTACACGGTCATGCCGCACACGTACATGCGCACCTTGTTGCCATCCAGCGGCTTGAACACTTCTTTGCTCTTGGTGAGCGTGTTGTAGATCGTTAGCACGTTAACTTCCTTGAATCACTGGCCCCAGGAATCACGCAGGGTCACGGTACGGTTGAACACCGGCTGACCGGGTTTCGAGTCCTTGATATCCGCGCAGAAGTAGCCTTCGCGCTCGAACTGGAAACGGTCTTCCGGCTGTGCATGGCCCAGCGAGGGTTCTGCACGACAACCGGTGAGTACCTGCAGCGAGTCAGGGTTGATGTTGTCGAGGAAGCTGGCGCTGTCTTCGGCCTTCTCCGGGTTCGGCGAGCGGAACAGGCGGTCGTACAGGCGCACTTCGCACTCGACGCTGGCTGCAGCTGGCACCCAGTGGATCACGCCCTTGACCTTGCGGCCTTCCGGGTTCTTGCCCAGGGTTTCAGGATCGTACGAGCAACGCAGTTCGACGATGTTGCCGTCGGCGTCCTTGATCGCTTCGTCGGCGCGGATCACGTAGCTGCCACGCAGGCGCACTTCACCGGCCGGTTCCAGGCGCTTGTAGCCTTTTGGCGGCTCTTCCATGAAGTCGTCACGGTCGATGTAGATTTCACGGGCAAATGGCAGTTTGCGCACGCCCATGTCTTCTTTCGGGTGGCACGGCAGTTCGAGGTTCTCGACCTGGCCTTCCGGGTAGTTGGTGATCACCACTTTCAGCGGACGCAGCACGCACATGGCACGCGGGGCGCTGTGGTCGAGGTCGTCGCGGATGCTGAATTCGAGCATGCCGAAGTCGACCACGCCGTCGGAACGGTTGGTGCCGACCATTTCGCAGAAGTTGCGGATCGATTTCGGCGTGTAGCCGCGACGGCGGAAGCCCGACAGCGTCGACATGCGCGGGTCGTCCCAGCCGTTGACGTGCTTCTCGTCCACCAACTGCTTGAGCTTGCGCTTGCTGGTGATGGTGTAGTTCAGGTTCAGGCGGCTGAACTCGTACTGGCGCGGGTTGGCCGGCACCGGCAGGTTGTCGAGGAACCACTCGTACAGCGGACGGTGGCTTTCGAACTCCAGGGTGCAGATCGAGTGGGTGATGCCTTCAATGGCGTCCGACTGGCCGTGGGTGAAGTCGTAGTTCGGGTAGATGCACCACTTGTCGCCGGTCTGGTGGTGATGGGCGTGGCGAATGCGGTACATGATCGGGTCGCGCAGGTTCATGTTCGGCGAGGCCATGTCGATCTTCGCGCGCAGCACACGGGCACCGTCCGGGAATTCACCGGCACGCATGCGGGCGAACCAGTCGAGGTTCTCTTCCACCGAACGGTCGCGGAACGGGCTGTTCTTGCCCGGCTCGGTCAGGCTGCCACGGTATTCCTTGGCCTGCTCGGGGCTCAGGTCGTCGACGTAGGCCTTGCCGGCCTTGATCAGCTCGACCGCCCAGTCGTGCAGTTGATCGAAATACTGCGAGGCGTAGCGCACTTCGCCCGACCACTCGAAACCCAGCCACTTGACGTCGCTTTCGATGGCGTCGATGTATTCCTGGTCTTCCTTGGCCGGGTTGGTGTCGTCGAAACGCAGGTGAGTGACGCCGCCGAATTCCTGGGCCAGGCCGAAGTTCACACAGATCGACTTGGCGTGACCGATGTGCAGGTAACCGTTGGGCTCAGGCGGGAACCGGGTGACGATCTGCGTGTGCTTACCCGAGTCCAGGTCTGCCTGGATAATCGGCCGCAGGAAGTTGACCGGCACGGCTGGGCCGGTCTTGGCATTCGAGGTAGGGTCGACAGTGGGCTTGCTCATAGGATCCTTGGGCATACTCGTGCGTGGCCTTGATACGGGCCGGACAAAACAAAACCGCTATGATAGCCGATGCGCTCGAGCCCCTGACAGAGCAGGCGGCAAAACTGCTGATTTTATTGGCCGGGCGATGAAAAACAGCCTCGAAATTCGCGCCTGTCGCGCTAAACTGCGCACCTTGGCCGTCAACGGCTGAACCGGTGCCGGGACTTGCTGTCCCAAAACCCACGAATTCCTTGAAAGAGTAGTAATCATGACCCAAGTCAAACTGACCACCAACCATGGCGACATCGTCCTGGAACTGAACGCCGAGAAAGCCCCGATCACCGTGGCCAACTTCATCGAGTACGTTAACGCCGGTCACTACGAAAACACCGTTTTCCACCGCGTCATCGGCAACTTCATGATCCAGGGCGGCGGTTTCGAGCCAGGCATGAAGGAAAAGAAAGACAAGCGCCCAAGCATCCAGAACGAGGCTGACAACGGCCTGTCGAACGACAAGTACACCGTCGCCATGGCCCGTACCATGGAGCCGCATTCGGCCTCCGCGCAGTTCTTCATCAACGTGGCCGACAACAGCTTCCTCAACCACAGCGGCAAGAACGTGCAGGGCTGGGGCTACGCGGTATTCGGCAAAGTGACCGCCGGCACCGACGTGGTCGACAAGATCAAGGGTGTTTCCACCACCATGAAGTCCGGCCACCAGGACGTACCAGCAGACGACGTGATCATCGAGAAAGCCGAGATCATTGAGTGATATTGCTGATTTCAGACTTACATCTGGAAGAGGAGCGCCCGGACATTACCCGGGCGTTTCTGAATCTGCTCGCCACCCGCGCACGTTCCGCCAGTGCGCTGTACATCCTTGGCGACTTTTTCGAGGCGTGGATTGGCGACGACGCCATGAGCCCTTTCCAGCGTTCCATCTGCCAGGCCCTGCGCGAATTGAGCGACAGCGGCACGGCCCTATTCCTGATGCACGGCAATCGTGACTTCCTGCTCGGCAAGGCGTTCTGCAAGGCCGCCGGCTGCACCCTGCTGCCAGACCCGAGTGTGGTGAAGTTGTATGACGAGCCGGTGCTGCTGATGCACGGCGACAGCCTGTGCACCCGCGACGTCAGCTACATGAAGCTGCGGCGCACCCTGCGCAACCCGCTGACCCTGTTTATCCTGCGCCACCTGCCGTTGCGCACACGCCACGCGCTGGCGCGCAAGCTGCGCAGTGAAAGCCGCGCACAGACCCGGGTCAAGGCCAACGACATCGTCGACGTGACCCCCGAGGAAATCCCGCGGATCATGCAGCAATACGGGGTCAAGACCCTGATCCACGGCCACACTCATCGCCCGGCGATCCACAAGTTGCAACTCGGCGACCAGGCGGCCAAGCGCATTGTGCTGGGAGACTGGGACCGTCAAGGCTGGGCCCTGCAGGTCGATGAACAGGGCTTCCAGCTGGCGGCCTTTGATTTCCCACCGCAGGTGGTGCCGGCCCTGCCTCGGCTTTAAGCCTTACAGACAGGTCGCCAATGCTGCCAACCGGCGTTTGGCGACGAAGTTGTCTTCAACCGCGTAGTACTTCAGCGAACCACCCTGCACATCGATGAACGCCTCGGCGGAACGGGTGTAGACCGTGAAGCCGCCGCCCTCGCTTGGCTCCAGATAACCGCTGGCGTCGACGCCGAAGACGTCCTCGTCCTGCCAGGCAAACTGCACGCACTGGGCGACAATCAGATCGGCCTTGTCCGAGCTCAGCGTCTGGTTCGGCGCCTGGGTGCGTGCCTGTTTCATTGTCGACCCGGCACAACCCGCCAGCAGGACACCGGCCAGGGCCACCATCAAAATACGCATTGTGCTTCCTTAAAATGGGCAAAACGCCGACTCTATCACCGAGCGCCGCAGTCTCGAAATGCAACGGCGCTGCTTTACTGGGGAAAACGGCCTGATCCGGATCAATCCCCCTACCTGCAAGCCGTACATACTGCATTTCTACCGAGGACGATCCATGGCCCCAATCCAATCGCCACACGAACTGGCGCTGCAACGCTTCCTCAACGCACACCCGACGCTGCGCGAGGAACTCGACCACCTCAATCCCCTGGCCGCCCAGGCCAAGCACCAGAGCCTCGAAGTCTTTCGCAATGAACACCTGCACGAAGCCTTCGAAGCCGAGGCCGAGCGCCTTGGATTGTTCGCCTGGGAGCTGACCCTGCAACTGACCAGCGCCACCCCCGAGGACTTTCAGGCGCAACGCCTGGAAGTGCACAAGGAAGTGGCGCAAATGGCCGGCATGGACTGGCCGGCGTATTGCGAACTGAACGGCATCAAGGAGTAAGCGATGCTGCCCACCGCGCCCCATGGAACGCCAACTGCCGCCCTGCAACACACGCAGAAATGGCGCGGGCGGATCGGCCTGTGCCTGGTCGCCAGCCTGTCGGTGCTGGCGGGCATGACCGACGCCATTGGCTTCATGGCCACCGGCGATTTCGTCTCGTTCATGAGCGGTAACACCACCCGCCTGGCCGTGGCGATCAGTGACGGTGACTGGCGCCTGATCCTGCGTCTGCTGGGATTGGTCCTGATGTTCGTGCTGGGCAACGCGCTCGGCGTGATCGTCAGTCGCATGAGCAGGCGGCGCGCCTTGCCGTTGATGTTGAGTATCGCTGCGCTGTTGTGCGTCGCCGGCGCCTGGCCGCTGGAAACCCGTTACCCGGCGCTGGTCGGCGCGGTGATCGCCATGGGCATGCTCAATGCGGCGGTGGAGCAGGTCAACGGCTTGCCGATCGGCCTGACCTACGTCACCGGCGCCCTGTCGCGCTTTGGTCGCGGGCTGGGGCGCTGGATGCTCGGTGAACGGCGCAACGGCTGGCGCGTACAGTTGATCCCCTGGACCGGGATGTTCGCCGGCGCCGTGCTGGGCGCGCTGCTCGAACAGCGCTTCGGCCTGCAGGCCCTGTACGCCAGTGGCCTGCTCGCCGCGGTGCTGGGCATCGCTTCGCTGAAGATTCCACGGCGCTGGCAATTGGGCTACATGCCACGCTGAATCGCCCTTCGCCGCTGCATCGATAAAGCATTATCATGGCCGCAGATTTATCCTCAGAGTTCGCCATGAAGTTCGCCATCGCGCTGTTTTCCGCTGCACACGCGCCCTCCTCGCGCCGCGCCCTGCTGTTCGCCCAGGCGGCGCTGGCCGGCGGGCACGAGATTGTGCGGCTGTTTTTCTATCAGGACGGCGTTTACAACGCCTCCAACTCCCTGGTCACGCCCCAGGACGAACCCGACCTGGCGCGGCAATGGCGCGACTTTGTCAGCGCTAACCAGCTCGACGCCGTGGTGTGCATTGCCGCCGCCCTGCGCCGTGGCGTGCTGGACAACGCCGAAGCTCAGCGCTACCAACGCAGTGCGATCAATGTCGATGCGCCGTGGGAATTGTCCGGCCTCGGCCAACTGCACGATGCGGTGCAGGACGCCGATCGCCTGATCTGCTTTGGAGGGTCGTGAGCCATGCCTAAATCCTTGTTGATTGTCAGCCGCCAGGCGCCCTGGTCCGGCCCCAGCGCTCGTGAAGCCCTGGACATCGTGCTCGCTGGCGGCGCGTTCGATTTGCCGATCGGCCTGCTGTTTCTCGACGATGGCGTGTTCCAGCTGACCAGCGGGCAGAATGCCAAGGCGCTGCAACAGAAAGACCTCAGCGCCAACCTGCAGGCCCTGGGCCTGTTCGGCATTGAAGAGTTGTTTGTCTGCGCCGACAGCGCCAGCGCCCGGGGCCTGACGCCCGACGCCATGAGCCTCGACGAGTTGCAGCTACTGGATGCCGGACAGATCTCGGCCGTTATCGACCGCTTTGACCAGGTGATTACCCTCTGATGTCGACTTTGCATGTGTTGTCTCACTCACCGTTCAACGACGACCGGCTGACCAGTTGCCTGCGCCTGATCGGTGCCAACGATGGGCTGCTGCTCACTGGCGACGCGGTTTACGCCCTGCAACCCGGCACCGCGCCGCTGCAGGCATTGCAGGCCCGGGGCGCGGGTTTGCGCATACTGGCGCTGGACGAAGACGTTCAGGCCCGGGGTTTGCAAGTACCAGAAGGGATGACCGCCATCGACTACCCGGCCTTCGTCGAGCTGTCGATTGCCTACGACAAGGTCAACAGCTGGCTATGAATGCGCTGACCGTAGGTACACGGCACATCGATCTGGACAAGGACGGCTATCTGCTGGACCTGGCCGACTGGTCCGCGGAAGTTGCCCAGGCTCTGGCAGCGGCTGAGGAGCTTGAGCTGACGGCGGAGCATTGGGAAGTCCTCGAGCTGCTGCGCGGCTTCTATCACGAATTCCAGCTGTCGCCAGCGACGCGGCCGCTGATCAAGTACACCGCGCTCAAGTTGGGCGCGGAGAAAGGCAACAGCCTGCACCTGAACCGTTTATTCAAAGGCACCCCCGCCAAACTCGCCGCCAAACTGGCGGGCCTGCCCAAACCGACGAATTGCTTATGACCGATTTCGCCCCACTGCTCACCGAAACGCCCGCCGAACACCCTTTCGCGCCCTTCGTGCGGATACTCGGCAAAGGCAAGCGCGGTGCCCGCAGCCTGACCCGCGAGGAAGCCCGCGAGGCGATGGGCATGCTGCTCGACGACAAGGTCGAAGACACCCAGCTCGGCGCGTTCCTGATGCTGTTGCGGCACAAGGAAGAAAGCCCGGAGGAACTCGCGGGTTTCACCGAAGCCCTGCGCGAGCGCCTGGACGCCCCGCCACTGGCCGTCGACCTCGACTGGCCGACCTACGCCGGCAAGAAACGCCACCTGCCCTGGTACCTGCTGGCGGCCAAATGCCTGGCGCAGAACGGTGTGCGCATCTTCATGCACGGCGGCGGCGCACACACCGCCGGGCGCCTCTACACCGAGCAACTGCTGGACTTCCTGCAGATTCCGCTGTGCCGCACCTGGCAGCAGGTCGACAGCGCGCTGGCCGAGGGCAACCTGGCGTTCATGCCCCTGGGCGACTGGGCGCCGCAACTGCAGCGGATGATCGACCTGCGCAACACCCTCGGCCTGCGCTCGCCGATCCACTCATTGGCGCGGATTCTCAACCCGCTCGGCGCGCGCTGCGGCTTGCAGAGCATCTTCCATCCGGGCTACCAGGGCGTACACCGCGACGCCAGCGGCCTGCTGGGGGACAACGTGATCGTGATCAAGGGCGATGGCGGGGAGATCGAGGTCAACCCGGATGCCGACAGCCACCTGTACGGCAGCAGCGGCGGTGTCAGTTGGGACGAGGAATGGCCGCAATTGTCGGCGCAGCGCCACGTCAAGCCGGCAAGCCTCGACCCCGAGCACCTGAAAGCCGTGTGGCGCGGCGACGTGGTCGACAGCTACCCGCAAATGGCCCTGATTTCGACCATGGCCCTGGCCTTGCGTGGCCTTGGCACACCCCGCGAGCAGGCGTTTATCACTGCCCAGCAATACTGGGACAGCCGGGACAAATCGATTTAACCGATCATTCCCGCCCACTCTTTGCGCTTTTAGTTCGAACCCATGGCCCTACACTCGACTCCAACGTTTATCGGTAGAGGAGTCTGGACATGGGTTTGTTAGTCGAAGGCCAATGGCGCGACCAGTGGTACGAAAGCAGCAAGGAAGGCGCCTTCCAGCGCGAGCAAGCGCAGCGCCGCAACTGGCTGACCGCGGATGGCCAGCCCGGCCCGAGTGGGGTCGGTGGGTTTTCCGCTGAGCCCGGGCGCTATCACTTGTATGTGTCGCTGGCCTGCCCCTGGGCCCATCGCACCCTGATCCTGCGCAAGCTCAAGGGCCTGGAAGCCTTGATTGATGTGTCGGTGGTCAGTTGGCTGATGGCCGAAAACGGCTGGACCTTCGATCAGCAACTGGGCTCCAGCGGCGATCCGCTCGACCACTTCCAGTTCCTGCACCAGCGTTACACCGCCGACGCCGCCGACTACACCGGGCGCGTGACCGTACCCCTGCTGTGGGACAAGCAGCAGCAACGCATCGTCAACAATGAGTCAGCGGAAATCATCCGCATGTTCAACAGCGCGTTTGATGAGCTGACGGGCAATGACCTGGATTTCTACCCGGAGCCGTTGCGCGAGGCGATCGACGCGCTGAATGAACGCATCTATCCGGCAGTTAATAACGGCGTGTACCGCGCTGGTTTTGCCACGTCGCAACAGGCGTATGAAAGTGCGTTTGATGAGCTGTTCGCCGAGCTCGACTACCTGGAAGATTTACTCGATCGGAACCGCTACCTCAGCGGCGAGTACCTGACGGAAGCCGACATCCGCCTGTTCACCACGCTGATTCGCTTCGACGCGGTGTATCACGGGCACTTCAAGTGCAACCTGCGGCGCATTGCCGATTATCCGAATTTGTCGAATTGGCTGCGGGAGCTGTACCAGTGGCCGGGGATTGCCGAGACTGTGGATTTTACCCACATCAAGAACCACTACTATGGCAGTCACAAGACCATCAATCCGACGGGGATTGTGCCGAAGGGGCCGATGCAGGATTTCGGCGCGGGGCATGATCGGCAGCGGTTGAGGGGGAAAGGGGTTTGGCGTCAGTCGCGGGGTTGATGTCGATTTTTAGGGCCTCATCGTCGGAACGCCGCCCGGGGCAAGCCCGCTCCCACAATGGATCTGCAGTGAGCATAGAACCTGTGGGAGCGGGCTTGCCCGCGATGAATACGACGCGGTCCTCAGACCTGCGCCTGCGCCCCTTCGAACCAGGCCAGCTTCTCACGCAACTGGACCACTTCGCCGACGATCACCAGGGTCGGGGCATGCACTTCATGCTCCGCCACCAGCTCTGGCAGATTGCCCAGGGTGCCGGTGAACACCCGCTGGTTGGCGGTAGTGCCCTGCTGGATCAACGCCGCCGGAGTATCCGCCGAACGACCATGGCCAATCAGTTGCTCACAGATAGTCGGCAAACCCACCAGACCCATGTAGAACACCAGGGTTTGCGCGGGGGCGACCAGGTCGCTCCAGGGCAGGTCCGAGGTGCCGTCCTTCAGGTGCCCGGTGACAAAGCGTACCGACTGCGCGTAATCGCGGTGAGTCAGCGGTATCCCGGCGTAGGCTGCGCAACCACTGGCCGCAGTAATGCCCGGCACCACCTGGAACGGGATGCCATTGGCCGCCAGTTCCTCGATCTCCTCGCCGCCACGGCCAAAGATGAACGGATCGCCACCCTTGAGCCGCACCACGCGCTTGCCCTGCTTGGCCAGGTCCACCAGGTGCTGGTTGATCTGGTCCTGCGGGACTGCGTGATCGGCGCGACGCTTGCCGACGTAGACGCGCTCGGCATCGCGACGGCACAGTTCGAGAATTGCCGGAGCCACCAAGCGGTCGTAGAGCACTACGTCCGCTTGCTGCATCAGGCGCAAGGCGCGGAAGGTCAGCAGGTCCGGATCGCCCGGCCCGGCACCGACCAGGTACACCTCGCCAGTCGCCGGCGTGGCTTCGCCGGCGATCTTGGCCTGCAGCAGGCGCTCGGCTTCGGCGCCCTGCCCGGCCAGTTGCCGATCGGCAATCGGCCCCTGGAACACGTCTTCCCAGAACGCCCGGCGTTGCTGGACATCCGGGAACAAGCCCTTGACCTGATGGCGAAAGCGCGCGGCCAGGCCGGCCAGTTGGCCATAGGTCGAGGGAATCCAGGTTTCCAGCTTGGCGCGGATCAACCGCGCCAGCACCGGCGCATCGCCGCCGCTGGAGACCGCGATCACCAGCGGTGAACGGTCGACAATTGCCGGGAAGATCACGCTGCACAGGGCCGGCGCGTCCACCACATTGACCGGCACGCAACGCCGATGGGCGTCCTCGGAGACCTGGGCATTCAACGCCTCGTCGTCGGTGGCGGCAATGATCAGCCCACAACCGTCGAGGTCCGATTCCTGGTAACCGCGCACCACCAATTCGCCGCCACTGCCTTGCACCAGTTCACGCAACTGGCTTTCGATCTCGGGTGCAACCACCCGCAACAACGCGCCGGCATCGGCCAGCAGGCGAGATTTGCGCAAGGCAATCTCGCCGCCACCGACCACCAGCACCTGGCGCCCGCGCAGGTTGTGAAACAGCGGCAGAAATTCCATTTAGCCGATGACCTCGAGGCCGCCCATGTACGGCTTGAGCACTTCAGGCACGCGGATCGAACCGTCGGCCTGCTGGTAGTTTTCCAGCACCGCCACCAGGGTACGACCGACCGCCAGGCCAGAACCGTTCAGGGTGTGCACCAGCTCAGGCTTGCCGGTTTCCGGGTTACGGAAACGCGCCTGCATGCGGCGGGCCTGGAAGTCACCGCAGTTGGAGCACGAGGAAATCTCGCGGTATTTGTCCTGGCTCGGGATCCACACTTCCAGGTCATAGGTCTTGACCGCGCTGAAGCCCATGTCGCCGGTGCACAGCGCCAGGGTGCGGTAAGGCAGTTCGAGCAGTTGCAGGACTTTCTCGGCGTTGGCGGTCAGGCCTTCCAGCGCTTCCATGGAGGTCGACGGCTCGACGATTTGCACCATCTCGACCTTGTCGAACTGGTGCTGGCGAATCATCCCGCGGGTGTCACGACCCGAGGCACCGGCTTCACTGCGGAAGCATGGGGTATGGGCGACGAACTTGATTGGCAGCAGTTTCGCGTCGACGATTTCACCGGCGACGATGTTGGTCAGCGACACTTCGGCAGTCGGGATCAGGTACAGGTCGGCCTCGCCTTCGCGGGCGATCTTGAACAGGTCTTCCTCGAACTTCGGCAGCTGGCCGGTGCCCTGCAGGGCCGGCGCTTGGACCAGGTACGGGGTGTAGGCCTCTTCGTAGCCGTGCTCGTTGACGTGCAGGTTGATCATGAACTGCGCCAGGGCGCGGTGCAGACGGGCGATCGGGCCGCGCAGCAGGGCGAAACGGGCGCCGGACAGCTTGGCTGCCGTTTCGAAATCAAGCCAGCCGAACTTCTCGCCCAGGGCGACGTGGTCCTTGACCTCGAAATCGAAGGTAGTCGGCGTGCCCCAGCGGCGCACTTCAACGTTGCCGTCTTCGTCTGCGCCCAGCGGCACCGATTCGTGGGGCAGGTTCGGCAGGCCCAGCAGGATCGAGTCCAGCTCGGTCTGGATCGCGTCCAACTCGACTTTACCGGCACTCAGCTCATTGGCCATGCGCTCGACGTCGGCCATCAACGGCGCGATGTCTTCGCCACGCGCTTTGGCCTGACCGATGGATTTGGAGCGCGCATTGCGTTCAGCCTGCAGTGCTTCGGTGCGGGTCTGGACGGTCTTGCGCTGTTCTTCCAGCGCTTCGATGCGCGCAACATCCAGCACAAAGCCACGGGATGCCAGGCGGTCCGCTACGTCCTGAAGGTTGCTACGTAACAGTTTGGAATCGAGCATGTCGGTCTCTCGTTTATCAAAGTTTGGTCAGGGACAGGCCAGCCCACGTCGCGAGCAGCCCGCCGAATACGGAAATCGCCGCATAGCCCAGGGCCAGCGGCACTTGCCCGCTTTCCAGCAGGCGCACCGTATCCAGTGAAAAGGATGAAAAAGTCGTCAGGCCGCCTAAAAAGCCAACCATCAACCCGGCACGTACCTCAATGGGTACTTCCGGGCGCAGCAAAAACAGGCCGTACAAAATGCCGATCAGCAGACAGCCCACGATATTAACGGCCAGCGTCGCGGTATAGAAGTGCCGCGGCCAATTGGCGTTGATCCAGTTGCCAGTGGCGAAACGCAACAGGGTACCGGCAATGCCTCCGGCGGAGACGGCGAGGACCAGGGGAATCACGATTTTCTCCGCTGCCTGGGGCTCAACCGGTCCAACTGGGCCAGGTGGTTGAGCTTCTCGCCGATCTTCAATTCCAGGCCACGCGGCACCGGACGGTAGAAGGGCTGCGGCTCCAGCGCCTCGGGGAAGTAGTCTTCGCCAGCGGCGTAGGCATCCGGCTCGTCATGGGCGTAGCGGTATTCATCGCCGTAGCCCAGCTGCTTCATCAGTTTGGTCGGGGCGTTGCGCAAGTGCAGCGGCACTTCCAGCGAGCCATGTTCGGCGGCGCTGCGCATGGCGGCCTTGAAGCCCATGTACACCGCGTTGCTTTTCGGCGCGCAGGCCAGGTAGGTAATCGCTTGCGCCACCGCCAGCTCGCCCTCCGGACTGCCCAGGCGCTCTTGCACATCCCAGGCCGCCAGGCACAGGCTCAGCGCGCGCGGATCAGCGTTGCCGATGTCTTCGCTGGCCATGCGCACCACGCGCCGGGCCAGGTACAGCGGGTCGCAGCCGCCATCGAGCATGCGCGCGAACCAGTACAGCGCGCCATCCGGGTTGGAGCCGCGCACCGACTTGTGCAGCGCGGAAATCTGGTCGTAGAACGCCTCGCCGCCCTTGTCGAAGCGGCGCCGGGTGTCACCCAGCAGGCTCTGCAACAGCTCGATGCCGATTTCGCTGTTGTCCTCGGCCAGGTCCGAAGCGTTCTCCAGCAGGTTGAGCAGGCGCCGGCCATCACCGTCGGCCGCCGACAACAACATCTGGAAGCCTTCATCGCTGAGGCTCAACTGGCGCTTGCCGAGACCGCGTTCTTCAGTGAGGGCACGCTGCACCAACTTGTTCAGCGCCGCTTCGTCGAGGCTTTTGAGGACGTAGACTCGCGCTCGCGAGAGCAAGGCGTTATTCAATTCGAAGGAAGGGTTTTCCGTGGTCGCGCCAATGAAAATCAGCGTGCCGTCTTCCACATAGGGCAGAAAGGCGTCCTGTTGCGACTTGTTGAAGCGGTGCACTTCGTCGACGAACAGGATGGTCCGGCGGCCGTACTGCCCGGCCTGCTGCTTGGCCACTTCCACCGCCTGGCGGATTTCCTTGACCCCGGCCAGTACCGCCGAGACCGTCTCGAAATGTGCATCCGAGACTTCCGCGAGCAACCGCGCCAAGGTGGTTTTTCCCACCCCGGGCGGGCCCCAGAAAATCATCGAATGCAGGGCGCCCTGCTCCAGCGCTTCGCGCAGGGGCTTGCCACGCGCCAGCAGGTGCTCCTGACCGACGTACGAGTCCAGATTGGTCGCGCGCAAGCGGGCAGCCAGGGGCTGGGCGATCGGGGCACTGCGAAACAGGTCCATCACTGGGTTTGCAACCTCATTGGGGCGCGATGCAGCGGGTCAACAAAACCACCCTTGTGGGAGCGGGCTTGCCCGCGATGGCGGTTCATCCATTACATCAATATTGGATGTGCCGATGTCATCGCGGGCAAGCCCGCTCCCACAGTTGAAGCATCGGCCGTTTATTCCTGGATCACGTCCGCACCCTTGGGGATGTCGAACTTGAACTTCGAAGCCGGGATCGGCTCGTTGGCCTTGACCCCGGTGAACAGGATATTGGTGCGCTGACCGACGCTGTCGATCAACTGCATGTCATTGACCAGGCCGTTGCGGAACGACAGGCGCAGGTTGTCGAACAGGGTGTCCTTGGTTTTCGGCTTGAGGGTGAAGTCGATCACCCCGCCTGCTTCCTTGGCACTGATATCGAAGCTCTGGCTGATCTTCGAGACGTCACCGGACAGCAGCAGCGCCGGGGTCTGGGTCAGGCGCTGGTCGAGGGTCTTGATGGTCACCTGTTCCAGGTCCGGGTCCCACAGGGTGACCTTCTTGCCATCGGAAACCATCAGCTGTTCCTGTGGCGCGTCGGTGTGCCAGTAGAACAGGCCCGGGCGCTGCAGCGACATCTGGCCCTGGGTTTCCTGCAACTGGGTGCCGCTGCCATCGAGGGTCAGCTGGGAGAAACGGGCGCTCAGGGTCTGGGATTTTTCCAGCAACTGAGTCAGACGCGCCACGTCCTTGTCATCGGCGTGGGCCGAAAGCGTGGTCAACGCCAATACCGGCAACAGCAACATGCGGATCAGACGCATGGGAGTCCTCTTAGAGATTCATTTGAATGACGCACCGCGTGTCTTCACGCGGCGCGGATCAGTCGCGTGCCGGGCTTGGGGCCAGGACTTCACGCGAGCCGTTGGTATTCATGGAGGTCACGACCCCGGCCATTTCCATGGCCTCGATCATGCGCGCCGCGCGGTTGTAACCAATCTTCAGCTTGCGCTGGACCGCCGAAATCGAGGCCCGGCGACTTTCCAGGACGAATTGTACGGCTTCGTCGTAGAGCGCGTCGGTTTCCGCGTCTTCCTCGCCGCCACCGCCGCCATTCTCAAAGCCGCTGCCGGCTTCTTCGACACCGTTGAGGATGTCGTCGTTGTATTCCGGTGCGCCACGCAGTTTCCAGGCTTCCACCACACGGTGTACTTCATCGTCGGAAACGAACGCGCCGTGTACGCGAATCGGCAGGCTGGTGCCCGGCGGCATGTAGAGCATGTCACCGTGACCGAGCAGTTGTTCGGCGCCACCCTGGTCGATGATGGTCCGCGAGTCGATCTTGCTCGACACCTGGAACGCCATCCGCGTCGGGATGTTGGCCTTGATCAGACCGGTGATCACATCCACCGAGGGCCGCTGGGTCGCGAGGATCAAGTGAATACCGGCAGCTCGGGCCTTCTGGGCGATCCGCGCGATCAGCTCTTCAACCTTCTTGCCGACGATCATCATCATGTCGGCAAATTCGTCGACCACTACCACGATGGTTGGCAGCTTGGTCAACAGCGGTGCTTCGTCGTGAATGCTCTCGCGGTTGTACAGCGGGTCGGCCAACGGCGTGCCGGCTTCCTGGGCCTCGCGGACCTTCTGGTTGAAGCCGGAAAGGTTACGCACGCCCATCTTCGCCATCAACTTATAGCGCCGCTCCATCTCGGCCACGCTCCAGCGCAGGGCGTTGGCGGCGTCCTTCATGTCGGTCACCACTGGGCACAGCAGGTGCGGAATGCCTTCGTAGATCGACAATTCGAGCATTTTCGGGTCGATCATGATCAGTTTGGCGTCTTCCGGACCCGACTTGAACAGGATCGACAGGATCATCGCGTTGACGCCCACCGACTTACCGGAACCAGTGGTACCGGCCACCAGCAGGTGCGGCATCTTCGCCAGGTCGGTGATGATCGGCTTGCCGCCGATGTCATGGCCCAGGGCCAGGGTGACCGGCGACTTGAAGTTGTCGAACTCCGGCGTCGACAGCACTTCGGAGAAGCGCACGATCTGCCGGTCTTCGTTGGGAATCTCGATACCCACGGTGGTCTTGCCAGGAATAACTTCCACGACCCGCACACTGGTCACCGCCAGCGAACGCGCCAGGTCCTTGGCCAGGTTGGCGATACGGCTGACCTTGACCCCGGCGGCCGGTTGAATTTCGTAACGGGTAATCACCGGGCCCGGGTGGATCGAATCCACTGTGACCTCGACCCCGAATTCCTTGAGCTTGATTTCCAGCAAGTGGCCGACCGCGGCCAGCGACTCAGGCGAATAGTTGAGCTGCTTCTTTTCCGCCGGATCGAGAATCGAGATTGGCGGCAAAGTGCCTTCCACGGCGCTGTCGACGAACAACGGTGCCTGCTTCTCTTTCTCTACACGCTTGCTCGGCGCCGCCGGCTTGGGCGGGGCCGGGGCGATGACCGGCGGCACCTGCTTCTCGCGCTCGGACATGTGCTTGCTCAGGGCCTGCTCACGCTCGATCAGGCGTTCCTTGACCTTGGCCTGCTCACGCTTGTCTATCACGGTCGGGGCCACGACTTCGTTGACCCGTTCATCCACTTCGCGCAATTGCGCGACCAGTTGTTTGCGTTCGGTGCGTGCGGTCCACCAACGATTGGCGGCGCCCTGGAACAGCTCCAGCAAATCGAGGGTGATCTTGCCGGTCAGGTCCATGACCTTGAACCACGACAGGTCGGTAAAGACGGTCAGGCCGAACAGGAACAGGGCAATGAACATCAGGGTGCTGCCCTGGATGTTCAGCGCATTCTTCGCCAGGTCGCCGAGGCTTTCGCCCAACGCACCGCCAGCGCCGGCCGGCAAGCCGGTGGGTGCATGAAAATGGATATGGGCCAGGGCCGCGCCCGACAGCACCAGGAACACCAGGCCGATCAGGCGCCAGGAGAACAGCCAGCCGCTCCACTCCCACGGCTCGTGGCGTTGACGGAAGATCTGCCAGGTCTTGATGGCCAGCAGCAGCGGGAAGATATAGGCGAAGTAACCCAGCACCATGAACAGGATGTCGGCGCTGTAGGAGCCCGCCGGACCGCCGAAGTTCTGCACGTCGTCGATCTTGCTGTTGTGGCTCCAGCCCGGATCGTCCTTGCCATAGGTGAGCAAGGCCATCATCAGGAACAGGCACAAGGCACCGATGGCGATCAACGCACCTTCCTTGAGCCGGTAGTGCAGATGCTGACGCCAGAGCGGAACGACTGTTTTAGGTGCTGCGGTGGATTTCTTCAAAACGCTTCTTTTCCTGCGCCAGAGGCGCGTCCATCTGTTGAATGACGATGAAAAACTGCCCGATCCAGGCAGGTAAAAAAGTGCACGGGCGCAACAGGGACTACTTTTAACACTGCGTCGTGGTGTCTATAAACACACCGCGCACGGCTTTTTCATGAAAATCATTGTTACAACCCTGCATTGTACGGGTGTGTGCATGTGACGCCATGCTTCAGACCCTGGGCTACAGCATAGTCAAACGTAACACGCATGCCCTCCAATTTGAGCACGCATTGTCTTTTGTGACAAAGGCTTATGAGGTGTTTTTATGAGCGAAGCGAAGCATTCACGCCTGATCATCCTTGGCTCGGGGCCAGCCGGTTACAGCGCTGCCGTCTATGCCGCGCGCGCCAACCTGAAACCGGTGGTCATCACCGGCCTGCAGGCAGGCGGCCAACTGACCACCACGGTCGAGGTGGACAACTGGCCCGGCGACGTTGAAGGCCTCACTGGCCCCGTCCTGATGGAGCGCATGCAAAAACACGCCGAGCGCTTTGACACGCAGATCGTCTACGACCACATCCACACCGCCAAGTTGCAGCAGCGCCCGTTCGAACTCACCGGCGACAGCGGCACTTACACCTGCGATGCGCTGATCATTGCCACCGGCGCGTCTGCGCAATACCTGGGCCTGCCCTCGGAAGAGGCCTTTGCCGGCAAGGGGGTCTCGGCCTGTGCGACCTGCGACGGCTTTTTCTATCGCAACCAGGTGGTCGCAGTGATTGGCGGCGGCAACACGGCCGTCGAAGAGGCGCTGTACCTGTCGAACATCGCCAAGGAGGTGCACCTGATTCACCGGCGGGACAAACTGCGCGCCGAGAAGATCCTCCAGGACAAGCTGTTCGACAAAGCCGCCAACGGCAATATCCGCCTGCACTGGAACCAGCACCTGGATGAATTGCTGGGCGACGCCAGCGGCGTGACCGGCGCCCGCCTGCGCGACAGCCAGAGCGGTACAATCCGCGACCTGCCACTGGCCGGGGTTTTTATCGCCATCGGCCACAAACCCAACACCGACCTGTTCGTCGGCCAATTGCCGATGCATGATGGTTACTTGCGCGTCCAGGGTGGCAGCGAGGGCAATGCCACCGCCACCGCCATCGCCGGGGTGTTCGCCGCCGGCGATGTCGCCGATCATGTCTATCGCCAGGCAGTCACTTCTGCCGGTGCGGGTTGCATGGCGGCGCTGGACGCTGAAAAATACCTCGACGACCACTGAGCCATGGGAGTGCGGCAGCTCGACGCCGCCGCCCTCCCCTCTTGCAAGCGAAAGACCATGCTGACTTGGCTACAACGCAACTCCCTGGAATTCCCGCCGCTGGAAAAAGCCATGCGCGAGCCCAACGGCCTGCTCGCCGCCGGTGGCGACCTGTCTGCCGAGCGCCTGGTGCAGGCCTATCGCCATGGCTGCTTCCCGTGGTTCTCCGAAGGCCAGCCGATTCTCTGGTGGTCGCCCGATCCGCGCACCGTGCTGTTTCCCGACGAATTGCACGTCTCCCGCAGCCTCGGCAAACTGCTGCGCCAGCAACGCTACCAAGTGACCTTCGACCGCGACTTTGCCGCGGTCATCAGCGCCTGCGCCGCGCCACGGGATTACGCCGATGGCACCTGGATCACCGGCGCCATGCAGGATGCCTACCTGCAGTTACATCGCCAGGGCTACGCGCACTCCGTGGAAGTCTGGGACAACGGCATGCTGGTCGGTGGCCTGTATGGGCTGGCAATGGGGCAACTGTTTTTTGGCGAATCGATGTTCAGCCGCACCGACAATGCCTCGAAAGTTGGCTTCGCCCTGCTGGTGCAGCACCTCAAGGAAGCCGGCTTTGTGCTGATCGACTGCCAGATGCCCACCGAGCATCTGCACAGCCTGGGCGCCCGCTCTATTCCACGCCGCGACTTTGCCGGGTATCTGGCGCGTCACCTCGATCAACCCAACCGCGCGACATGGGTTTGCCAAGCGACTTCTGCGCCCTTGGCTTACACTTGATTGAACGGCTTCTCCCTGAGGGTTGACTCATGACCGAGTTGGCGCGTCTCAAGTTTTATGCCACTCAGCCCCACTCTTGCAGCTATTTGCCAGATGAGCAGGCGACCACGCTGTTCCTCGACCCCAGCCAGCCGATGGACGTGCATGTGTATGCGGATTTGTCGGAAATGGGCTTCCGCCGCAGCGGCGACCATCTGTATCGCCCCCATTGCCAGAACTGCAACGCCTGCGTGCCGGCGCGCATTCCGGTGACGCAGTTCACCCCCAATCGCCAGCAAAAACGCATTTTCAAGCGCAACGCCGACTTGCAGGTGCGCCCGGCAAAACCGGGGTTCAGCGAAGAGTATTTCGACCTCTACCAGCGCTACATCGAACAACGCCACGCCGATGGCGACATGTACCCACCGAGCCGTGACCAGTTTTCCACTTTCCTGGTGCGCGACCTGCCATTTTCACGTTTCTACGAGTTCCGCCTCGAAGGCCGCCTGCTGGCGATCGCCGTGACCGACCTGCTGCCCAATGGCCTGTCAGCGGTCTACACCTTCTACGAGCCTGAAGAAGAACGCCGCAGCCTGGGACGCTATGCAATCCTCTGGCAGATCGGAGAAGCTCATCGCCTGGGCCTGGACGCGGTGTACCTCGGGTACTGGATCAAAAACTGCAAAAAAATGAACTACAAGACTCAATATCGCCCTATCGAACTGCTGATCAACCAGCGTTGGGTGGTTCTGAATTAAGGTCTTCCCCTAAAGCTCTTGGCTTGAACCCCCTTTTTCGGGCACAATGCACGCCGCTTTTGCCTGGCGCAGTTGCACCGGGCCATTCATTGGACACCGAGGGCTTTACTGCATGTCGAAAGAAGACAGCTTCGAAATGGAAGGCACTGTCGTCGACACCCTGCCCAACACCATGTTTCGCGTGGAGTTGGAAAATGGGCACGTCGTAACCGCGCATATTTCCGGCAAGATGCGCAAGAACTACATTCGTATTCTTACCGGTGACAAAGTGCGCGTCGAACTGACGCCCTATGACTTGAGCAAAGGGCGCATCACCTACCGCGCTCGCTAATCAAGTCAATACAAGACGCCCGGCTCTGCCGGGCGTTTTTGTATGCGCGGGATTTGGGATTCGCCACAAATCCCCTGTGGGAGCGGGCTTGCCCGCGAAGGCGCCAGACCATCAGACATTCATCTGACTGACACACCGCCATCGCGGGCAAGCCCGCTCCCACAAGGTATTCGCAGAATAGAAAGCAAAAAGGCGCCCGAAGGCGCCTTTCTGTGTTGTTGCCACTAACTCAGGCCATTTCCGCCGTGGTCTCGAAGTCGAAGGTCAGCTCGCCGTCCTTGATGTCGATGTGTACTACACCGCCATGATCGGCCAGTTCGCCAAACAGAATCTCCTCCGCCAATGGACGCTTGATCTTGTCCTGAATCAGGCGCGCCATCGGACGAGCGCCCATCGCCGCGTCGTAACCACCGGCTGCCAGCCAGCTGCGCGCGGCATCGGTGACTTCCAGTTGCACACGCTTGTCTTCCAGCTGCGCCTGAAGCTCGGTAAGGAACTTGTCCACCACAGACTTGATAACCTCATGGCTGAGGCGACCAAACTGGATGATGGTGTCCAGGCGGTTACGGAATTCCGGCGTGAAGCTCTTCTTGATCACTTCCATCGCATCGGACGAGTGGTCCTGATGACTGAAACCGATCGAAGCACGAGCTGCCGTTTCGGCACCGGCGTTGGTGGTCATGATCACGATCACATTGCGGAAATCCGCCTTGCGCCCGTTGTTATCGGTGAGCGTACCGTGGTCCATGACCTGTAGCAGCAGGTTGAAGACTTCCGGATGCGCCTTCTCGATTTCATCGAGCAGCAGCACGCAATGCGGTTGCTTGGTGATGGCTTCGGTCAGCAGACCGCCCTGATCAAACCCGACATAGCCTGGAGGTGCACCGATCAGACGCGATACGGTGTGGCGCTCCATGTATTCGGACATGTCGAAGCGCACCAGCTCGATGCCCATCGCCTTGGCCAGTTGCCGAGCCGCCTCGGTTTTACCGACACCCGTAGGCCCGGCAAACAGGAACGAACCGACAGGCTTGTCAGGCGACTTGAGGCCGGCACGGGATAGCTTGATCGCAGTCGACAGCGAATCAATCGCTGCATCCTGGCCAAACACAGTCAACTTCAGGTCACGCTCCAGATTACGCAGCAGCTCCTTGTCGGAACTGGTGACGTGTTTTGGAGGAATCCGCGCGATTTTCGCGACGATGTCCTCGACCTGAGGCACCTCGATGCGTTTCACTCGATTCTCGACCGGTTGCAGGCGCTGATAGGCACCCGCCTCGTCGATCACATCAATGGCCTTGTCTGGCATGTGCCGGTCATTGATGTAACGCGATGCCAGTTCCGCAGCGGCGCGCAGGGCTTCATCACTGTATTCGATATTGTGATGCAGCTCGAAACGCCCTTTCAGGCCGCGCAGGATACCGATGGTGTCCTCCACCGAAGGCTCCGAGACGTCGACTTTCTGGAAGCGTCGCGCCAGGGCACGGTCTTTTTCGAAAATCCCGCGGAATTCCTGGAAGGTGGTGGAGCCGATGCAGCGAATATCGCCGGACGACAGCAGTGGCTTGAGCAGGTTCGAGGCGTCCATGACACCACCGGACGCGGCACCCGCACCGATGATAGTGTGGATTTCGTCGATGAACAGGATGGCCTGCGGACGTTTTTTCAGCTCGCCGAGCAGCGCCTTGAAGCGCTTCTCGAAATCGCCACGGTATTTGGTACCGGCCAACAAGGCGCCGAGATCGAGGGAGTAGACCACGCTATTGGCCAACAAATCAGGCACCTGATTGTCGACGATGCGCTTGGCCAGGCCTTCGGCAATCGCAGTTTTACCCACGCCTGCCTCGCCCACCAGCAGCGGGTTATTTTTACGCCGGCGCGCGAGGATCTGCGCGACACGCTCGACTTCCATTTCACGCCCGACCAGCGGATCGATACGACCCTGGCGCGCCAGTTCGTTGAGATTACTGGCGTAGGCGTCCAGTGGATTGCTGGAAGAAGAAGACTCGCCGCCCTCTTCATCCTGCATGTCCTGTTCGCCTTCGGAATGATCGCCATGACCCGGCACTTTGGAAATGCCGTGGGCGATGTAGTTGACTACGTCGATGCGGGCAACGCTCTGCTGTTTAAGCAGGAACACTGCCTGACTCTCTTGCTCACTGAAGATCGCGACCAGCACGTTGGCGCCAGTCACTTCGCGTTTGCCCGAGCTCTGCACATGGAAGACAGCACGTTGCAGTACACGCTGGAAGCCCAGGGTTGGCTGGGTTTCACGATCCTCGTCATGCACGGGAATCAGTGGCGTGGTGGAGTCGATGAACTCCTGCAGGTCGTGCTTGAGTTTGTCGAGGTTTGCGCCGCAGGCACGCAAAACGGTGGCGGCTGCCTCATTATCCAATAGAGCCAACAGGAGGTGTTCGACGGTCATGAACTCATGACGTTTCGAACGCGCCTCCTTGAAGGCGAGATTGAGGGTGACTTCGAGCTCGCGGTTTAACATAGCTTCACCTCATACCCAAGTGGTCGGCGTTAACCGTCCTTCTCGATTTCACAGAGTAGCGGATGCTGGCTTTCCCTGGCGTACTGGTTGACCTGCATGGCCTTGGTCTCGGCGATGTCCCGGGTAAACAATCCGCACACTGCCCGTCCTTCTGTATGAACGGCCAGCATTACCTTGGTCGCCAGCTCACGATTCAGGTTAAAAAACACCTCGAGCACTTCGACGACGAAATCCATCGGTGTGTAGTCATCATTGAACAAAACCACCTTGTACATGGGCGGCGCCTGCAATGCGGGCTTCGCTTCCTGTACCGCAATGCCCTCGGAATCGTCTTCGTGTGAATCCGGGCGATCCTGATTGAATGTTAGTCGAATCTGGCTGATTGCATGCATGGAAAGAAAGGTTCGTCAGTTGAGCTGAATACAGTGGTGGGGGCGGCCTCGGAGCTTTTCAACTCTGACTGTCCGGTCGCCTTGACTATCGGCAAAACAGTGTTACAACCAATAGAGCCCACAGTGGGTAAAAAAGATCCACGCCGTCAAACCTTATTTACAGGATTTGACGAGGATTAACTGGATGATACTCCAGTGATGGAGTCTGTTGCAGAGGGAGTTGGGTATGTCAGGCGACAAGATCAATGGCAAGGTCAAATGGTTCAACAATGCCAAAGGTTATGGGTTCATCAATGAAGAGGGCAAATCGGAAGACCTGTTTGCTCACTATTCGGCGATCGAGATGGACGGCTACAAGACATTGAAGGCCGGCCAACCCGTGAGCTTCAAGATAGTCCAGGGCCCCAAGGGCTTGCACGCAGTCGACATTGGCGCGCTCATCGAAACGGGAGCCGTCGACACGCCTGCTCACGCACAAACCGTTACCGCCTGAACCCCACCGCAGAACGAACAGCCATAAAAAAGCCGGCTGACTCAATCACATGAGTCAGCCGGCTTTTTGTCATGGCCGATCAGCTCACATGTGCGAGATCAGCGCATCACCAAACGCCGAGGAAGACAGCAGCTTGGCGCCGTCCATCAAACGCTCGAAGTCATAGGTCACGGTCTTGGCCGAGATCGCGCCGTTGGTGCCCTTGATGATCAGGTCGGCGGCTTCGGTCCAGCCCATGTGACGCAGCATCATTTCAGCGGAAAGAATCAGCGAGCCCGGGTTGACCTGGTCCTTGCCGGCGTACTTCGGCGCGGTGCCGTGGGTCGCTTCGAACATGGCCACGGTGTCGGACAGGTTTGCACCCGGCGCAATACCGATACCACCGACTTCCGCCGCCAGGGCATCGGACAGGTAGTCGCCGTTCAGGTTGAGGGTGGCGATGACATCGTACTCCGCCGGGCGCAGCAGGATCTGCTGGAGCATGGCGTCGGCGATGGCATCCTTGACGATGACGTTCTTGCCGGTTTTCGGGTTCTTGAACTGCATCCACGGACCGCCGTCGAGCAGGGTCGCGCCGAACTCCTCGGCCGCCACTTCGTAAGCCCATTCCTTGAAGGCACCTTCGGTGAACTTCATGATGTTGCCTTTGTGGACGATGGTCAGCGAGTCGCGATCATTGTCGACCACATACTGCAGGGCCTTGCGCGCCAGACGCTTGGTGCCTTCCAGGGAGACCGGCTTGACGCCGATGCCGCAGTTTTCGTCGAAACGGATCTTGGTAACGCCCATTTCCTCTTTAAGGAACTTGATGACCTTGGTGGCTTCCGGCGAGCCGGCTTTCCACTCGATACCCGCGTAGATGTCCTCGGAGTTCTCACGGAAGATGGTCATGTCGACATCACCCGGCTTCTTGACCGGGCTCGGCACGCCTTCGAACCAGCGCACAGGGCGCAGGCACACGTACAGGTCCAGCTGCTGACGCAACGCAACGTTGAGGGAACGGATACCGCCACCGACCGGCGTGGTCAGCGGGCCCTTGATGGAAACCACGTAATCCTTGACTGCATCCAGGGTTTCCTGAGGCAGCCAGGTGTCCTGATCGTAAACCTGAGTGGCTTTTTCCCCGGCGTACACTTCCATCCAGGAAATCTTGCGGTCGCCGCCGTAAGCCTTTTTCACAGCAGCATCGACAACCTTGATCATGACCGGGCTGATATCAACGCCAATACCATCGCCTTCAATGAAAGGGATGATCGGGTTGTTAGGAACATTGAGAGAATGGTCTGCATTGACGGTGATTTTGTCGCCGACTGCTGGAACCTGAATCTTCTTGTATCCCATGCTGAACTCCGTTGTGTGGATTGAACATCTGGCTGCGTCCGAGCGTACCCCAGTTAAATCTGCACGGGAACCTCATGTTCCAACCAGATACTGGCAAAGCGGCACAGTTCGCGGCCTACAAGCCTGAAAGCAAAGGGAAAACCGCCAAAATCGAGCACGTTCAGCGACCCGGTGCCGCAGCCCCGGGTGCGACCTTTAGACCAATGGACGAGACAGGTGGTGTATGAACCACCGGCGTTTTGCTAGCTACCTATGTATAATGCCGCCGCTGACCACAGAGTCACGACGGCCGATCGCTCAAAAACAACGCTTTAGGCCCGAAAAGCCGGGTTGTTATCGCAACCCACCCGCTTGACGCTCGACTGATGCACCCAACATCACCGCGAAGAAATCTCGACATTCGGCTCAAGGACGACTTTTAACGAACGCGCTTACCCGGCGCCCCTCGAGTTTCTGCGTACGCTCTAGCAAAGAAGAGAGTTAATCCGAATATGCCCACCCGCTCGAAGATCATCTACACCTTCACCGACGAAGCCCCAGCCCTCGCCACCTATTCCCTGCTGCCGATCATCGAAGCCTTTACCGCTTCGGCCGATATCGCCGTGGAAACCCGCGATATTTCCCTCGCAGGGCGTATCCTGGCCAGCTTCCCCGAGCAACTGGGTGACAAAGCCGTAGCCGACCACCTCGCCGAACTGGGCGCCCTGGCTGTTACGCCTGAAGCCAACATCATCAAGCTGCCGAACATCAGCGCTTCGGTTCCGCAACTGCAGGCCGCGATCAAAGAGCTGCAGGCCCAGGGCTATGCACTGCCGGACTACCCGGAAAATCCGACCAGCGACGCCGACAAGGACGCCAAGGCCCGTTACGACAAGGTCAAGGGCAGCGCGGTGAACCCGGTTCTGCGTGAAGGCAACTCCGACCGCCGTGCACCGCTGTCGGTGAAGAACTACGCGCGCAAGCACCCGCACAAAATGGGCGCCTGGGCCAAGGACTCCAAGTCTCACGTGGCTCACATGAGCACCGGCGATTTCTACGGCAGCGAAAAAGCCGCCCTGATCGACGCCGCTGACGCCGTGAAAATCGAACTGATCGCTCAAGACGGCACCGCCACCGTCCTGAAGGCAAAGACCACCGTGCAAGCCGGTGAGATCCTCGATTGCGCCGTGATGAGCAAAAACGCCCTGCGCAGCTTCATCGCCGCCGAAATCGAAGACGCCAAGGCCAAGGGTGTGCTGCTGTCGGTGCACCTGAAAGCCACCATGATGAAGGTCTCCGACCCGATCATGTTCGGCCAGATCGTTGCCGAGTTCTATCAAGAAGCCCTGGCCAAGCACGCTGACGTGCTGGCGCAGATCGGCTTCAACCTGAACAACGGTATCGGCGACCTGTACGCGCGCATCAAGGCGCTGCCGGCCGAGCAACAAGCCGCCATCGAAGCTGACATCCAGGCGGTGTACGCTGTTCGCCCTGCCCTGGCGATGGTCAACTCCGACAAAGGCATCACCAACCTGCACGTGCCAAGCGACGTGATCGTCGACGCATCGATGCCGGCGATGATCCGTGACTCCGGCAAGATGTGGGGCACAGACGGCCAGTTGCACGACACCAAGGCAGTGATCCCGGATCGCTGCTACGCCACCATCTACCAGGCGGTGATCGAAGACTGCAAGCAACATGGCGCCTTCGACCCAACCACCATGGGCAGCGTGCCAAACGTTGGCCTGATGGCGAAAAAAGCCGAAGAGTACGGCTCCCACGACAAGACCTTCCAGATCAAGGCTGACGGCGTGGTTCGCGTGACCGACAGCAACGGCCGTACCTTGCTGGAGCAAGCGGTCGAAGCCGGCGACATCTTCCGCATGTGCCAGACCAAGGACGCACCGATCCAGGATTGGGTCAAGCTGGCCGTCAACCGTGCTCGCGCCAGCAGCACTCCGGCGATCTTCTGGCTGGACCCAATGCGCGCCCACGACGGCGTAGTGATCGAGAAAGTTCAGGCTTACCTGAAGGATCACGACACCGCTGGCCTGGACATCCAGATCATGTCGCCAGTCGACGCCATGAACTTCACCCTGGCACGCACCCGCGAAGGCAAGGACACCATCTCGGTGACCGGCAACGTATTGCGCGACTACCTGACCGACCTGTTCCCGATCATGGAACTGGGCACCAGCGCCAAGATGCTGTCGATCGTGCCGCTGATGAATGGCGGTGGCCTGTTCGAAACCGGCGCTGGCGGTTCGGCACCGAAGCACGTTCAGCAACTGCTGGAAGAAAACTTCCTGCGCTGGGACTCCCTGGGCGAGTTCCTGGCCCTGGCCGCTTCGCTTGAGCACCTGGGTGTCAACTACAACAACCCGAAGGCGCTGGTACTGGCCAAGACCCTGGACCAGGCCACCGGCCAGTTCCTCGACAACAACAAGTCGCCATCGCGCAAAGTCGGCAACATCGACAACCGCGGCAGCCACTTCTACCTGGCGCTGTACTGGGCTCAAGCCCTCGCCGCCCAGACCGAAGATGCAGCGCTGCAGGCGCAGTTCAGCCAACTGGCCAAGACCCTGACCGAGAACGAGGCAACCATCGTTGCCGAACTCAATGCTGTCCAGGGCAAGCCAGTGGACATCGGCGGTTACTACAGCGCCAATGCCGAGCTGATCAGCAAGGTCATGCGCCCAAGCACCACCCTCAACGCGGCGATTGCTGCGCTGGTGTAAGGTTGTAAGGGAACATCACGGACCCCGGCCATGTGCCGGGGTTTGTGTTTTTGGATTTCACATAACGATCCACCGAACCCGATCCCTGTAGGAGCTGGCTTGCCAGCGAAAGCGGCTTATCATTCAACATTTCATTGACTGACCCGCCGTCTTCGCTGGCAAGCCAGCTCCTACAGGGACCGATTTTCAACATTCAAGTCGAGGAAACCCATGACCTGGCAACCCCACATCACCGTCGCCACCATCGTCGAAGAAAACGGCCGCTTCCTGATGGTCGAAGAACTCAAGCACGGGCGCGTGGTGCTTAACCAGCCGGCCGGGCACCTGGACCCGCACGAAACCCTGACCGAAGCCGCCGTGCGCGAAACCCTCGAGGAAACCGGCTGGGACGTCGAGGCCTCCGGCGTCACCGGGCTCTACTTATATACAGCGCCGAGCAACGGCGTGACCTACCAGCGGGTCTGCTTCACCGCCAAGGCATTGCGCCATCACCCCGACTATCAACTGGATGACGGCATTGTCGGTGCGGTCTGGCTGACTCGTGACGAGTTGCTGGCCCGGCGTGAAGACTGGCGCAGCGAGCTGATCATCCGCTGCATCGACGATTATCTGGCCGGCAATTGCTTCAGTCTCGAACTGATCCGTCCTTCTCTTTAGCCTTGCGGGCGCCAGCCTGTTAGAATCGCGTCCTTTTTCAAGACACTCATTTAATTCCCATGCGTGATTCAGCTCCTTCTGACAACCAATCGAAGCGCGTCATTGTCGGCATGTCCGGCGGCGTGGACTCTTCCGTTTCCGCCCTTCTGCTGATCGAGCAGGGTTATCAGGTGGAAGGCCTGTTCATGAAGAACTGGGAAGAGGACGACGGCACCGAGTATTGCACCGCCATGGATGACCTGGCCGACGCCCAGGCCGTGTGCGACAAGATCGGCATCAAGCTGCACACCGCCAACTTCGCCGCCGAGTACTGGGACAACGTGTTCGAGCACTTCCTGGCCGAGTACAAGGCCGGTCGCACGCCGAACCCGGACATCCTGTGCAACCGCGAAATCAAGTTCAAGGCATTCCTCGACTACGCCATGATGCTCGGCGCCGACCTCATCGCCACCGGCCACTACGTACGCCGCCGCGACATCGACGGTCGCACCGAACTGCTCAAGGGCCTGGACCCGAACAAGGATCAGAGCTACTTCCTCCACGCCGTCGGTGGCGAACAGATCGCCAAGACCCTGTTCCCGGTCGGCGAGCTGGAAAAACCGCAAGTTCGCGCGATTGCCGAGAAATACGAACTGGCGACGGCCAAGAAGAAAGACTCCACCGGTATCTGCTTCATTGGCGAACGTCGTTTCAGCGACTTCCTCAAGCAATACCTGCCGGCTCAGCCAGGCGAGATCAAGACCACCGAAGGTGAAGTGATCGGCCGCCACCATGGCCTGATGTACCACACCATCGGCCAGCGCCAGGGCCTGGGCATCGGCGGCCTGAAAGACGCCAGTGACGAGCCGTGGTACGTACTGATCAAGGACCTTGAGCACAACGAGCTGATCGTCGGCCAGGGTAACGATCACCCGTACCTGTTCTCCCGCGCCCTGCTCGCCTCCGAGATCTATTGGGTCAACCCGATCGACTTGAGCCAGCCACGGCGCCTGACCGCCAAAGTCCGCTACCGCCAAGGTGACCAGGCCTGCACCCTGGAAAAAACCGCGACCGGCTATCGCGCCACCTTCGACGATCCACAGCGCGCGGTCACCCCGGGCCAGTCTGTGGTGTTCTACGACGGCGAAATCTGCCTCGGCGGCGGCGTCATCGAAGTGGCCGAGCCGTGGCACAGCAAGGACTCGCGTCCATGAGCCCGACCCAGGAGCAACTGACGGCGCTCGGCGGTGTGTTTCTCGCCGCGGTGCTGGTGGACAAGATTGCCAAGACCGGCCAGGTCAGCGAAGCCGGTCTGACCTGCATGCTTGGCAGCCTGCTGATTCGCGACCCCAAGGACACCCTGGAAGTCTACGGCGGCGACGACATCAACCTGCGCGAAGGCTATCGCGCACTGATCGGCGCCCTTGAGCGCGACCCCAGCACCCTGCAGCGCGAACCGCTGCGCTATGCGCTGTCGATGCTTGGCCTGGAGCGTCAGTTGGCCAAGCGCGACGACCTGCTGGAGATCATCGGCAAGCGCCTGCCGCAGATCCAATCCCAGGTCGAACACTTCGGCCCAGCTCACGAAAACGTGGTCGCCGCCTGTGGCGCGCTGTACCAGGACACCTTGAGCACCTTGCGCCAACGGATCCAGGTCCACGGCGACATGCGCAACCTGCAGCAGCCGAGCAATGCGTCGAAAATCCGCGCCCTGCTCCTGGCCGGCATCCGCTCGGCACGCCTGTGGCGACAACTGGGCGGCCATCGCTGGCAGCTGGTAATCAGCCGACGCAAATTGCTCAAAGAGCTTTACCCATTGATGCGTAACGAATAACTCGCATCAAGCACACCGAACTTTGCACTACGCGTAATACGCCGGTCAGTTGGCAACGGACCGGCGGATTTTTTCATGTATGATACGCGCCCCATTTCGTTGCCCGACTGTCCGAGAACACCCCATGCAGCTCTCTTCGCTCACTGCGGTTTCCCCTGTTGACGGCCGCTACGCCGGCAAAACCCAGGCCCTGCGCCCAATTTTCAGTGAATACGGCCTGATCCGTGCTCGCGTTCTGGTTGAAGTGCGCTGGCTCCAGCGCCTGGCCGCCCACGCCGCCATCCCGGAAGTGCCAGCCTTCTCCGCCGAAGCCAACGCCGTTCTCAACGAACTGGCCGAGAACTTCTCGCTGGAGCACGCCGAGCGCGTCAAAGAGATCGAGCGCACCACCAACCACGACGTCAAGGCCATCGAGTACCTGCTCAAAGAGCAAGCGGCCAAGCTGCCTGAACTGGCCAACGTCAGTGAGTTCATCCACTTTGCCTGCACCAGCGAGGACATCAACAACCTGTCCCACGCCCTGATGCTGCGCGAAGGCCGTGATGAAGTGATGCTGCCGCTGATGCGCCAGACCGCCAACGCCATCCGTGAGCTGGCCATCCGCTTCGCCGACGTGCCGATGCTGTCGCGCACCCACGGCCAACCGGCATCGCCGACCACCCTGGGCAAAGAGCTGGCCAACGTGGTGTACCGCCTGGAGCGCCAGATCGCTCAGGTCGCCGCCGTGCCACTGCTGGGCAAGATCAACGGCGCCGTAGGCAACTACAACGCCCACCTGTCGGCCTACCCGCAGATCGACTGGGAAGCCAACGCCCGCGCCTTCATCGAAGACGAGCTGGGCCTGGGTTTCAACCCGTACACCACGCAGATCGAACCGCACGACTACATCGCCGAGCTGTTCGACGCCATTGCGCGCTTCAACACCATCCTGATCGACTTCGACCGCGACATCTGGGGCTACATCTCCCTGGGTTATTTCAAACAGCGCACCATCGCTGGCGAAATCGGTTCCTCGACCATGCCGCACAAGGTCAACCCGATCGACTTCGAAAACTCCGAAGGCAACCTGGGCATCGCCAACGCGCTGTTCCAGCACCTGGCGAGCAAGCTGCCGATCTCCCGCTGGCAGCGCGACCTGACCGACTCCACCGTACTGCGCAACCTCGGTGTCGGCTTCGCCCACAGCGTGATCGCCTACGAAGCCAGCCTCAAAGGCATCAGCAAGCTGGAACTCAACGAGCAGAAAATCGCCGCTGACCTCGACGCCTGCTGGGAAGTCCTGGCCGAGCCGATCCAGACCGTGATGCGCCGCTACAACATCGAAAACCCGTACGAAAAGCTCAAAGAACTGACCCGTGGCAAGGGCATCAGCCCTGAAGCGCTGCAGATTTTCATCGATGCCCTGGACATGCCTGCACAGGCCAAGGCCGAGCTGAAACAGCTGACCCCGGCCAAATACATCGGCAACGCTGTAGAGCAAGCCAAGCGCATCTGATCGACCGCTGGACCCGTTTGAGACGCCCGGCCGCGCCGGGCGTTTTTATTCCCGTCTGAAAAATGCTTTTTTTCAATAGGTTACACATGAATCCTGACATTCCTCTTCAACTCCTGGGCGGTATCACGGCGCGCGAGTTCATGCGCGACTACTGGCAGAAGAAACCGCTGCTGATCCGCCAGGCGTTTCCTGATTTCGAAAGCCCGATCGACGCCGACGAACTGGCCGGCCTGGCACTGGAAGAAGAAGTTGAATCGCGTCTGGTGATCGAGAACGGCGAGCGTCCATGGGAATTGCGCCGCGGCCCGTTCGCCGAAGACGAGTTCAGCAAGCTGCCTGAGCGCGAGTGGACCCTGCTGGTACAAGCCGTTGACCAGTTCGTCCCAGAAGTCAGCGAACTGCTGGAAAACTTCCGCTTCCTGCCGAGCTGGCGCGTCGATGACGTGATGATCAGCTTTGCCGCTCCAGGTGGTAGCGTCGGGCCGCACTTCGACAACTACGACGTATTCCTGCTGCAGGGCCATGGCAAGCGCAACTGGAAAATCGGCCAGATGTGCGACTCCGAGAGTCCGCTGCTGCAACACGCCGACCTGCGCATCCTCGCCGAATTCGAAGCCACCGATGAGTGGGTGCTGGAACCGGGCGACATGCTCTACCTGCCACCGCGCCTGGCCCATTGCGGCGTGGCCGTCGACGACTGCCTGACCTACTCGGTCGGCTTCCGTGCGCCGAGCGCTGCCGAAGTGCTGACCCACTTCACTGACTTCCTCAGCCAGTTCCTGACTGACGAAGAGCGCTACACCGACGCCGACGCCCAGCCGGTCGCCGATCCGCACCAGATCCAGCACGACGCCCTCGGCCGCCTGAAAAGCCTGCTGGCCGAGCACATGAGCGACGAACGCCTGCTGCTGACCTGGTTCGGCCAGTTCATGACCGAGCCGCGCTACCCGGAACTGGTCGCCGGCCCGGAAGACATCGAGGAAGACGACTTCCTCAGCGCCCTGGAACAAGGCGCCGTGCTGATCCGCAACCCAAGCGCGCGCCTGGCCTGGTCCGAAGTCGATGACGACCTGCTGCTGTTCGCCAGCGGCCAGAGCCGTTACCTGCCGGGCAAGCTGCGCGAACTGCTGAAAATGATCTGCGCCGCCGACGCCCTGCATGTCGACAACCTCGGCCCATGGCTGAGCGACGAAGACGGCCGCGGCCTGCTGTGCGAGCTGGTCAAGCAAGGAAGCCTGGGGTTTGCCGATGAATAGGATTCACGTAAGTGTCGCAGACTGGCAGAAGGACATCGCTGAGATCCGGCGCATTCGTGAAGCGGTGTTCATCGCCGAGCAATCGGTTCCACCGGAACTGGAATGGGATGCCGACGACGCAAGCGCCGTGCATTTCCTCGCGTTCGAAGGCGACTTTCCGATCGGTACTGCGCGCCTGCTGCCTGATGGGCACATCGGCCGGGTATCGGTGCTCAAGGACTGGCGCGGCTTGAAGGTCGGTGATGCCTTGATGCAGGCGGTGATCGGTGAAGCCGAGAAGCGCGGGCTCAAGCAGCAGATGCTCAGCGCCCAGGTGCAGGCTACGGCCTTCTACGAGCGCCTGGGTTTCAGCATTGTCAGCGCGGAGTTCCTCGAAGCCGGGATTCCCCATGTCGACATGGTGCGGCACTCGGCCTGAGACCGCGGCGCGGCCATCGCGAGCAGCGGAACGCCGCCCGGGCTGCTCCCACAGGGGGGGGTATTGCTGAAATCTTCGGCAATTCATACCTCAATTGTAGGAGCGAGCCTGCTCGCGATGGCGGCCTCAAGAACACCACAAAACGCCCCGTCATTTCCCAATGCCGGGGCGTTTTGCTGTCTAGCATTCAACTTGCCCCCTCGCGAGCCGACAAACTGGCACTATCGTGATTTTCCAAGGCGGAGAATATGGACATGCCCCTACGCACCCTGCTCACCACACTCCTGCTTGGCTGGAGCTTTTCAGCCATCGCCGCGACCGCCGTGGTGCCCCTCAACCACCGCACCAGCGCCGACTTGCTGCCGGTGGCGCAGCAATTTATCGGCAAGGACGGCACCGTCAGCGCCTACGGCAATCAGCTGATCGTCAATGCTTCGCAGGAAAAGATCGCTGAGCTCAACGCCCTGATCGGCCAACTCGACACTGCTCCCAAGCGCCTGCTGATCACCGTCGACACCAGCCAACAGAATCAGCAGGACAGTGGCGACCCACAATCGCGGATCATCAACTACTCCACCGAAAGCCGCGAAGGCGGCACCCAGCAGATCCAGGCCAGCGAAGGTGTGCCGGCGCTGATCCAGACCGGCCAGAGCGTGCGGCTCACCAGCACCCAGACCGACGGCTACGGCCGCCTGCTCAGCCAGACCGAATACCGCAATGTCACCCAGGGTTTCTACGTGACCGCAAGCCTCACCGGCGACACCGTGCACCTGGCCATCAGCACCAATCGCGACCGCATGAGCCTGGAACGCCCCGATGTAGTGAACGTACAAAGCACCGACACAACCGTCAGCGGACGCGTCGGCGAATGGATCACCCTGGCCGGCATCAACCACCAGACCCAGGCCGACAAACAGCGCATGACCCGCAGCTACGCGACTCAGGGCCGGGAAGACATGACCTTGAGGGTCAAAGTCGAGACTTTGGACTAACTCACCAAAAACTGACTGCCAAGTCGTATTAGACCAAAGATGTAGTGCTTGAAAAAAAGCACTACAAAACGTTTGACGATACAAAAAAGCAAAGGCATGATGGCCTCGCTCCCGCTAATCAGAGGCCCTGGCAAGGGCCTTCGAAGCGATGTTCGCACCTACCCCGCGAGCCGCTTCGTGTCTGTACCGCCCACAAGGTGTGTTTGACGAGGTTGCCGACTGGAACGAAGTTGTCCCGAGGGACGGAAGCGTAATTAGGTAACCCGGCACACCACTGATGTTCGCACCAGGCCCACGACGCCCGAATGCGCCCGACAGCACGCCTTTACCTGCTCAGCCTCCACCCCCGAGCCTATCGTTCATCCCGTCGCCATCCCCGCCGAACCCGACTTGACCACTTGTGCTTCTGGTCAGCGAGCAGCCTCTTACGCCCTTTGACATGCGTACCTGGCAAACGGAATTTTCCACCCAAGACCTATGCGACGAGGTTTATCTCCATGGCACTGACACGCGAACAGCAAATTGCAGCCCTCGAAAAAGACTGGGCTGAAAACCCGCGCTGGAAAGGCGTGACACGCACTTACTCCGCTGCTGACGTCGTCCGTCTGCGTGGCTCGGTTCAACCTGAGCACACCTTTGCAAAAATGGGCGCCGAAAAGCTGTGGAACCTGGTCACCCAGGGTGCCAAGCCAGCCTTCCGTCCTGAGAAAGATTTCGTCAACTGCATGGGCGCCCTGACCGGCGGCCAGGCAGTACAACAGGTCAAGGCCGGTATCCAGGCGATCTACCTGTCGGGCTGGCAAGTGGCTGCGGACAACAACTCCGCCGAGTCGATGTACCCAGACCAATCGCTGTACCCGGTTGACTCGGTTCCGACCGTGGTCAAGCGCATCAACAACTCGTTCCGTCGTGCCGACCAGATCCAGTGGAAAGCCGGCAAGAACCCGGGTGACGCTGGCTACATCGACTACTTCGCACCGATCGTGGCTGACGCTGAAGCCGGTTTCGGCGGCGTACTGAACGCCTACGAGCTGATGAAGAGCATGATCGAAGCAGGCGCCGCCGGCGTTCACTTCGAAGACCAGCTGGCTTCCGTGAAGAAATGCGGCCACATGGGCGGCAAGGTGCTGGTTCCAACCCAGGAAGCCGTGCAGAAGCTGACTGCAGCTCGTCTCGCTGCCGACGTTGCTGGCACTCCGACCATCATCCTGGCACGTACCGACGCCAACGCGGCTGACCTGCTGACGTCCGATTGCGACCCGTACGACCAGCCATTCGTGACTGGCGAACGTACCCAGGAAGGCTTCTACAAAGTGCGCGCTGGCCTGGACCAGGCAATCGCTCGCGGCCTGGCCTACGCGCCATACGCCGACCTGATCTGGTGCGAAACCGCCAAGCCGGACCTGGACGAAGCCCGTCGCTTCGCCGAAGCGATCAAGAAGGAATACCCGGACCAACTGCTGTCGTACAACTGCTCGCCTTCCTTCAACTGGAAGAAAAACCTGGACGACGCGACCATCGCCAAGTTCCAGCGTGAACTGTCCGCCATGGGCTACAAGCACCAGTTCATCACCCTGGCCGGCATTCACAACATGTGGCACAGCATGTTCAACCTGGCGCACGACTACGCCCGCAACGACATGACTGCCTACGTGAAACTGCAAGAGCAGGAATTCGCTGACGCGGCCAAAGGCTACACCTTCGTGGCGCACCAGCAGGAAGTGGGCACTGGCTACTTCGACGACATGACCACCGTGATCCAGGGCGGCTCGTCGTCGGTGACCGCACTGACCGGCTCGACTGAAGAAGAACAGTTCCACTGATCTGCTTCGCTTGAAACAACGGCCGCTGCGGACCGATTGAACAGCTAACCGCAGCGCTGCACCTCTGACGCCCCGACCATCTGGTTCGGGGCGTTTTTTTTGGCATGCGCCTGACATCCATGATCACCCCAAAACCTGTGGGAGCGAGCTTGCTCGCGAAAGCGGCGTGACAGTCACAGCTTGGTTGACTGATCTGGCCTCTTCGCTGGCAAGCCAGCTCCAACAGTTTGGCGCATGCGTCCTGACGCCAGTGATCCTGTAGGAGCGGCCCGGGCGGCGTTCCGTTGCTCGCGATGAGGGCTGCACATCCAACAAAAAATATTGCCTGAAACATCGCTTTCGCGAGCAGGCTCGCTCCTACATGTAATACGCATGTAAGCAACTTCCGGCGCACTTAACCGACAAACACTTTAAAAACCCATCCAAACAATATTGATTATCATTTAGCTAAAATTATGTTCGTTACACTGTAAACAAAACATAATTGGCGAAATCCGCCCTAATGCCCGCCAACCAAGGCCCACAGGGCTTCGAAGGTGCCTAATGTCCTTATTCCTATAAATAATTTCGCTATAGGAATTTTACTTGCAGGGCTTTTAGCCATAAAATCAGCGTGATTGATTGCGCTGCGACATATCGTCACTGCTTTATTTCTTTATCAAGCTCAGAGACCCTTGCTCTCTGTTAAGGACTACCAGCATGCCCGAAGCGACAGGACTCATGGCCCACAACTGGGGCTTTGCCATTTTCCTTCTGGGTGTAGTCGGCCTCTGTGCCTTCATGCTCGGCGTCTCCGCCCTCCTCGGGTCAAAAGCCTGGGGTCGCAGCAAAAACGAACCGTTCGAGTCCGGCATGCTACCTACAGGTGGCGCCCGCTTGCGGCTCTCAGCCAAATTCTATCTGGTCGCGATGCTCTTCGTGATCTTCGATATCGAAGCCCTCTTTCTCTTTGCATGGTCTGTGTCTGTTCGCGAAAGCGGCTGGACCGGATTCGTCGAAGCTCTCGTTTTCATAGCAATTCTGTTGGCAGGTCTTGTCTACCTATTTCGAGTGGGCGCCCTTGACTGGGCTCCGGAAGCTCGTCGTAAGCGGCAGGCGAAGCTGAAACAATGAGGCTTTGGCAATGCAATACAATCTCACCAGGATCGACCCGGATGCTCCTAACGAGCAGTACCCGATCGGCGAGCGGGAAACCGTTTCCGATCCGTTAGAAGATCAAGTCCACAAAAACATTTACATGGGCAAGCTCGAAGACGTGCTGAGCGGTGCGGTCAACTGGGGACGCAAAAACTCCCTGTGGCCGTACAACTTCGGCCTTTCGTGCTGCTACGTGGAAATGACCACCGCCTTCACGGCGCCCCACGACATCGCGCGCTTTGGCGCCGAAGTTATCCGGGCATCGCCGCGCCAGGCGGATTTCATGGTTATCGCCGGTACCTGCTTCATCAAGATGGCGCCGATCATCCAGCGCCTGTACGAGCAGATGCTCGAACCGAAGTGGGTCATCTCGATGGGTTCATGCGCCAACTCGGGCGGCATGTACGACATCTACTCCGTGGTCCAGGGGGTAGACAAGTTCCTGCCCGTGGACGTCTACGTGCCTGGCTGCCCGCCCCGCCCTGAAGCTTTCCTGCAAGGCCTGATGCTGTTGCAGGAGTCGATTGGCCAGGAGCGTCGCCCACTTTCCTGGGTCGTTGGTGATCAAGGCGTATACCGCGCCGAGATGCCTTCGCAGAAGGAACAGCGCCGCGAACAGCGTATTCAGGTCACCAACCTGCGCAGCCCCGACGAAGTCTGATCCAGAACAGTTCCTGCAAAGAAACGAGAAGCTGGCTTCATTCTTGACGTTGACCGAAAGCGATAAATAACCATGACTACAGGCAGTGCTCTGTACATCCCGCCTTACAAGGCAGACGACCAGGATGTGGTCGTCGAACTGAACAACCGTTTTGGCCCCGAGGCGTTCACCGCCCAGCCTACCCGCACCGGCATGCCGGTGCTGTGGGTTGCCCGTGCCAAACTCGTCGAAGTCCTGAGCTTCCTGCGCAACCTGCCCAAGCCGTACGTCATGCTCTATGACCTGCATGGCGTGGACGAGCGTCTGCGCACCAAGCGCCAGGGGCTGCCAAACGGCGCCGACTTCACCGTGTTCTACCACCTGCTGTCGATCGAACGTAATAGTGACGTAATGATCAAGGTCGCCTTGTCCGAGAGCGACCTCAGCGTGCCGTCCGTCACCAGCATCTGGCCCAACGCCAACTGGTACGAGCGTGAAGTGTGGGACATGTACGGGATCGACTTCCCGGGTCACCCGCACCTGAGCCGCATCATGATGCCGCCGACCTGGGAAGGTCACCCGCTGCGCAAGGACTTCCCGGCGCGCGCCACCGAGTTCGATCCGTTCAGCCTGACCCTGGCCAAGCAACAGCTCGAGGAAGAAGCCGCGCGCTTCAAGCCTGAAGACTGGGGCATGAAGCGTTCCGGCGCGAACGAGGACTACATGTTCCTCAACCTGGGCCCGAACCACCCTTCGGCTCACGGTGCGTTCCGTATCATCCTGCAGCTGGACGGCGAAGAAATCGTCGACTGCGTACCGGACATCGGCTACCACCACCGTGGTGCCGAGAAAATGGCCGAGCGTCAGTCCTGGCACAGCTTCATCCCGTACACCGACCGTATCGACTACCTCGGCGGCGTGATGAACAACCTGCCGTACGTGCTCTCGGTCGAGAAGCTGGCCGGTATCAAGGTGCCGGACCGCGTCGACACCATCCGCATCATGATGGCCGAGTTCTTCCGGATCACCAGCCACCTGCTGTTCCTGGGTACCTACATCCAGGACGTCGGCGCCATGACCCCGGTGTTCTTCACCTTCACCGACCGCCAGCGCGCCTACAAGGTCATCGAAGCCGTCACCGGTTTCCGCCTGCACCCGGCCTGGTACCGCATCGGCGGTGTCGCCCACGACCTGCCGAATGGCTGGGAACGCCTGGTCAAGGAATTCGTCGAGTGGATGCCCAAGCGTCTGGACGAGTACCAAAAGGCTGCGCTGGATAACAGCATCCTCAAGGGTCGTACCATCGGTGTCGCCCAGTACAACACCAAAGAGGCCCTGGAATGGGGCGTCACCGGTGCTGGCCTGCGTTCCACCGGCTGCGATTTCGACCTGCGTAAAGCGCGCCCGTACTCGGGCTACGAGAACTTCGAATTCGAAGTGCCGCTGGCGGCCAATGGCGATGCCTACGACCGTTGCATCGTGCGCGTCGAAGAAATGCGCCAGAGCCTGAAGATCATCGAGCAGTGCATGCGCAACATGCCGGCTGGCCCGTACAAGGCGGATCACCCGCTGACCACGCCGCCGCCGAAAGAGCGCACGCTGCAGCACATCGAGACCTTGATCACGCACTTCCTGCAAGTTTCGTGGGGCCCGGTGATGCCGGCCAACGAATCCTTCCAGATGATCGAAGCGACCAAGGGCATCAACAGTTATTACCTGACGAGCGATGGCGGCACCATGAGCTACCGCACCCGGATTCGCACCCCAAGCTTCCCGCACTTGCAGCAGATCCCTTCGGTGATCAAAGGCGAGATGGTCGCGGACTTGATTGCGTACCTGGGTAGTATCGACTTCGTTATGGCCGACGTGGACCGCTAAGCATGAACAGCACGCTTATCCAGACAGACCGTTTCGCCCTGAGCGAAACCGAGCGCTCGGCCATCGAGCACGAGCTGCATCACTATGAAGATCCGCGCGCGGCGTCGATCGAAGCGCTGAAGATCGTCCAGAAGGAACGTGGCTGGGTGCCAGACGGCGCTCTCTACGCCATCGGCGAGATGCTCGGCATTCCGGCCAGCGACGTTGAAGGCGTGGCGACGTTCTACAGCCAGATCTTCCGCCAGCCGGTCGGCCGCCACATCATTCGCGTCTGCGACAGCATGGTCTGCTACATCGGCGGCCACGAGTCGGTGGTCAGCGAAATCCAGAGCAAGCTGGGCATCGGCCTCGGCCAGACCACCGCGGACGGGCGTTTCACCCTGCTGCCGGTGTGCTGCCTGGGCAACTGCGACAAGGCCCCGGCGCTGATGATCGACGACGACACGTTCGGCGACGTGCAGCCTGCCGGCGTTGCCAAACTGTTGGAGGGCTACGTATGACCCTGACTTCCTTCGGCCCGGCGAACCTGATCAAGCGTTCGCCAGAGACTCATCCGCTGACCTGGCGCCTGCGCGACGACGGCCAGGCCGTGTGGCTCGACGAGTACCAGGCCAAGAACGGTTATGCCGCTGCACGCAAGGCGTTTGCCGAGATGGACCAGGACGGCATCGTCCAGACCGTCAAGGACGCCGGCCTCAAGGGCCGCGGCGGTGCGGGCTTCCCGACCGGCGTCAAATGGGGCCTGATGCCCAAAGACGAATCCATGAACATCCGCTACCTGCTGTGCAACGCGGATGAAATGGAGCCGAACACCTGGAAAGACCGCATGCTGATGGAGCAACTGCCCCATCTGCTGATCGAAGGCATGCTGATCAGTGCCCGCGCCCTGAAAACCTACCGTGGCTACATCTTCCTGCGTGGCGAGTACACCACCGCCGCCAAGCACCTGAACCGTGCCGTGGAAGAAGCCAAGGCGGCAGGCCTGCTGGGCAAGAACATCCTTGGTTCGGGTTTCGACTTCGAACTGTTCGTGCACACCGGCGCCGGGCGTTACATCTGCGGTGAAGAAACCGCACTGATCAACTCCCTCGAAGGCCGCCGCGCCAACCCGCGCTCCAAGCCGCCCTTCCCCGCCGCTGTTGGCGTGTGGGGCAAGCCGACTTGCGTGAACAACGTCGAGACCCTGTGCAACGTGCCAGCGATCATCGGCGACGGTGTCGAGTGGTACAAATCCCTCGCCCGCGAAGGCAGTGAAGACCACGGCACCAAGCTGATGGGCTTCTCCGGCAAAGTTAAGAACCCTGGCCTGTGGGAACTGCCGTTCGGCGTGCCTGCGCGCGAGCTGTTCGAAGACTACGCCGGCGGCATGCGCGACGGCTACAAGCTCAAGTGCTGGCAGCCAGGCGGCGCCGGTACCGGCTTCCTGTTGCCGGAGCACCTGGACGCACAAATGTACGCCGGCGGCATCGCCAAGGTCGGCACCCGTATGGGTACCGGCCTGGCCATGGCGGTGGACGACAGCGTCAACATGGTGTCCCTGCTGCGCAACATGGAGCAGTTCTTCGCCCGCGAATCCTGCGGCTTCTGCACCCCGTGCCGTGATGGCTTGCCATGGAGCGTCAAGCTGCTGATGGCCATCGAGAACGGCCAGGGCCAGCCCGGCGATATCGAGACCCTGCTGGGTCTGGTCGGCTTCCTCGGCCCAGGCAAGACGTTCTGTGCTCACGCACCGGGCGCCGTGGAGCCATTGGGCAGCGCAATCAAATACTTCCGTCCAGAGTTCGAAGCCGGTATCGCGCCTGTCAGCGCCGCCGTCCCGCCCCTGGCAAAGCCGATCGTAGTCGGCGCGTAACCGTTGAAAAAAGCGAAGGGTCCGTGCCCTTCGCTTGTCGTGTGATGACGCCGGCAACGGCTGTTTTGACTCACGCGAATGACCAGATTCCATTAGCCACGCCCGCTGACACCGGGCCAACGAAGAACTTTGAACAATGGCCACTATCCACGTAGACGGCAAAGCGCTCGAAGTCGACGGGGCAGACAACCTGTTACAGGCATGTCTGTCGCTAGGCCTCGATATCCCGTATTTCTGCTGGCACCCTGCCCTGGGCAGCGTTGGCGCTTGCCGCCAGTGCGCGGTCAAGCAGTACACCGACGAGAACGACACCCGTGGTCGTATCGTCATGTCCTGCATGACCCCTGCCACCGACAACACCTGGATCTCCATCGACGATGATGAATCCAAGGCGTTCCGCGCCAGTGTTGTCGAATGGCTGATGACCAACCACCCGCACGACTGCCCTGTGTGCGAAGAAGGCGGTCACTGCCACCTGCAAGACATGACGGTAATGACCGGCCACAACGAGCGCCGTTACCGCTTCACCAAGCGTACCCACCAGAACCAGCAACTGGGCCCGTTCATTTCCCACGAAATGAACCGCTGCATCGCCTGCTACCGTTGCGTGCGTTTCTACAAGGACTACGCCGGCGGCACCGACCTGGGCGTGTACGGCGCCCACGACAACGTGTACTTCGGTCGCGTTGAAGACGGCGTGCTCGAAAGCGAGTTCTCCGGCAACCTCACCGAGGTCTGCCCGACCGGTGTGTTCACCGACAAGACTCACTCCGAGCGCTACAACCGTAAATGGGACATGCAGTTCTCGCCGAGCATCTGCCATGGCTGCTCCAGCGGTTGCAACATCTCCCCGGGTGAGCGTTACGGCGAACTGCGTCGCATCGAAAACCGCTACAACGGTTCGGTGAACCAGTACTTCCTGTGCGACCGTGGCCGTTTCGGCTACGGCTACGTCAACCGCGAAGACCGCCCGCGCCAGCCACTGCTGGCCAACGGCGCCAAGCTGAGCCTGGACGAAGCACTGGACAAGGCCGCCGACCTGCTGCGCGGTCGCAACATCGTCGGTATCGGTTCGCCGCGCGCCAGCCTCGAAAGCAACTACGCGCTGCGCGAGCTGGTGGGTGCCGAGCACTTCTACAGCGGTATCGAAGCCGGTGAACTGGCGCGTATCCGCCTGGTCATGCAGGTGCTGAAAGACAGCCCGCTGCCGATTCCGACCATGCGCGACATCGAAGACCACGACGCCGTGTTCGTCCTCGGTGAAGACCTGACGCAGACTGCCGCACGCATGGCCCTGGCCCTGCGCCAGTCGGTCAAGGGCAAAGCCGAAGAAATGGCCGACGCCATGCGCGTCCAGCCGTGGCTCGACGCCGCAGTGAAGAACATCGGCCAGCACGCGCTGAACCCGCTGTTCATCGCCAGCCTCGCCGAAACCAAGCTCGATGACGTTGCCGAAGAGTGCGTACACGCTGCTCCCGACGACCTCGCCCGTCTCGGTTTCGCCGTGGCCCACGCCCTCGACGCCAGCGCTCCTGCCGTTGATGGCCTGGACGCTGAAGCCCTGGAACTGGCCAAGCGTATTGCCGATGCCCTGCTGGCCGCCAAGCGCCCACTGATCATCGCCGGTACTTCGCTGGGTTCCAACGCGCTGATCGAAGCCGCGGCGAACATCGCCAAGGCCCTGAAGCTGCGCGAGAAGAACGGTTCTATCAGCCTGATCGTGCCTGAAGCCAACAGCCTCGGCCTGGCCATGCTCGGTGGCGAGTCGGTAGACGCTGCCCTGCAAGCGGTGATCGACGGCAAGGCCGACGCCATCGTCGTGCTGGAAAACGACCTGTACACCCGCACCGCCAAAACCAAGGTCGATGCCGCGCTGAACGCTGCGAAAGTGGTGATCGTCGCCGACCACCAGAAGACCGCCACCAGCGACCGTGCGCACTTGGTTCTGCCAGCCGCCAGCTTCGCCGAAGGCGACGGTACTCTGGTCAGCCAGGAAGGCCGCGCCCAGCGCTTCTTCCAGGTCTTCGACCCGCAGTACATGGACGCCAGCATCCTGGTTCACGAAGGCTGGCGCTGGTTGCACGCCCTGCGCGCGACCCTGCTCAACCAACCGGTGGACTGGACCCAACTGGACCACGTCACTGCTGCCTGCGCCGCGAGCACCAGTCAACTGGCCGGTATCGTCGACGCCGCACCGTCCGCTTCGTTCCGCATCAAGGGCATGAAGCTGGCCCGTGAACCGCTGCGCTACTCCGGTCGTACCGCGATGCGCGCTGACATCAGCGTTCACGAGCCACGCACCCCGCAAGACAAGGACACCGCGTTCGCCTTCTCCATGGAAGGTTACTCGGGCTCCGCCGAACCGCGTCAGCAAGTGCCGTTCGCCTGGTCGCCGGGCTGGAACTCGCCGCAAGCCTGGAACAAGTTCCAGGACGAGGTCGGTGGTCACCTGCGTGCCGGTGATCCGGGTACTCGCCTGATCGAAAGCCAGGGCGATGTGCTGAACTGGTTCGCCAGCGTTCCTCGCGCCTTCAACCCGGCCCAGGGCACCTGGCAGGTCGTGCCGTTCTTCCACCTGTTCGGCAGCGAAGAGAACTCTTCCAAGGCCGCGCCGGTACAAGAGCGCATTCCGACTGCCTACGTGGCACTGGCCAAGTCCGAAGCCGATCGCCTGGGCGTCAACGAAGGTGCCCTGCTCAGCCTCAACGTTGCCGGCCAGACCCTGCGTCTGCCGCTGCGCATCAACGAAGAGCTGAGCGCTGGCCTGGTGGCCTTGCCGGCCGGTTTGGCAGGTATTCCGCCAGCCATCTTTGGCGCATCCGTTGATGGTCTGCAGGAGGCAGCGCAATGACCTGGTTCACCCCTGAAGTGATCGACACGATCATCGCGGTCGTCAAGGCGATCGTGGTGCTGCTGGCCGTGGTGGTCGCCGGCGCCCTGCTCAGCTTCGTCGAGCGGCGCCTGCTGGGCTGGTGGCAGGACCGTTACGGTCCGAACCGCGTTGGCCCATTCGGCATGTTCCAGATCGCGGCCGACATGTTGAAGATGTTCTTCAAGGAAGACTGGACCCCGCCGTTTGCCGACAAGGTGATCTTCACCCTGGCACCGGTCGTGGCCATGAGCGCCTTGCTGATCGCCTTCGCGATCATCCCGATCACCCCGACCTGGGGTGTCGCGGACCTGAACATCGGCCTGCTGTTCTTCTTCGCCATGGCCGGCCTGTCGGTCTACGCGGTGCTGTTCGCCGGCTGGTCGAGTAACAACAAGTTCGCCCTGCTGGGCAGCTTGCGGGCCTCGGCACAGACCGTGTCCTACGAAGTGTTCATGGGCCTGGCGCTGATGGGCATCGTGGTCCAGGTTGGCTCGTTCAACATGCGCGACATCGTCGAGTACCAGGCGCAGAACCTGTGGTTCATCATTCCGCAGTTCTTCGGCTTCTGTACCTTCTTCATTGCTGGCGTCGCCGTGACTCACCGTCACCCGTTCGACCAGCCGGAAGCGGAACAGGAACTGGCCGACGGTTACCACATTGAATATGCCGGCATGAAATGGGGCATGTTCTTCGTGGGCGAGTACATCGGCATCATCTTGATCTCGGCGCTGCTGGTCACCCTGTTCTTCGGCGGCTGGCACGGTCCGTTCGGCATCCTGCCGCAACTGGCGTTCTTCTGGTTCGCAGTCAAGACCGCGTTCTTCATCATGCTGTTCATCCTGCTGCGCGCCTCGATTCCGCGCCCGCGTTATGACCAGGTGATGGATTTCAGCTGGAGATTCTGCCTGCCACTGACCCTGATCAATTTGCTGGTGACCGCTGCGGTGGTGTTGTGGAACACGCCTGCGGGCGCGGTTCAGTGAGGATTTGACCCATGTTCAAATATATTGGCGACATCGTTAAGGGTACCGGTACCCAGTTGCGCAGCCTGATCATGGTTTTCGGCCATGGCTTCCGCAAGCGCGACACCCTGCAATACCCGGAAGAAGCGGTCTACCTGCCGCCACGCTACCGTGGCCGTATCGTCCTGACCCGCGACCCGGATGGCGAAGAACGTTGCGTAGCCTGCAACCTGTGCGCCGTGGCCTGCCCGGTAGGTTGCATCTCGCTGCAGAAAGCTGAAACCGAAGACGGTCGCTGGTACCCGGACTTCTTCCGTATCAACTTCTCGCGTTGCATCTTCTGCGGCCTCTGCGAGGAAGCTTGCCCGACCACCGCGATCCAGCTGACGCCGGATTTCGAGATGGCCGAGTTCAAACGTCAGGACCTGGTGTACGAGAAAGAAGACCTTCTGATCTCTGGTCCCGGTAAAAACCCTGATTACAACTTCTATCGTGTTGCAGGTATGGCCGTTGCCGGTAAGCCGAAAGGCGCCGCACAAAACGAAGCCGAGCCGATCAACGTGAAGAGCTTGCTGCCTTAAGGAAGAAAGATGGAATTCGCTTTCTATTTCGCATCGGGTATCGCGGTGGTGTCCACGCTTCGTGTGGTCACCAACACCAACCCTGTGCACGCCCTGCTCTACCTGATTATTTCGCTGATCGCCGTGGCGATGACCTTTTTTGCCCTCGGTGCGCCATTTGCCGGGGTCCTGGAAGTAATCGCCTACGCCGGCGCCATCATGGTGCTGTTCGTGTTCGTGGTGATGATGCTCAACCTCGGCCCTGCCGCCGTCCAGCAAGAGCGCGTCTGGCTCAAGCCCGGTATCTGGCTGGGTCCGGTGGTGCTCGCCGCCCTGCTGCTGGCTGAACTGCTGTACGTGCTGTTCAGCCACAGCAGCGGTGCCGCAATCGGTCAAACCACCGTGGACGCCAAGGCCGTGGGCATCAGCCTGTTCGGTCCTTACCTGCTGGTGGTCGAACTCGCCTCGATGCTGCTGCTCGCTGCAGCCGTCACGGCATTCCACTTGGGCCGCAACGAGGCGAAGGAGTAATTCATGCCTGCTATCCCTCTTGAGCATGGACTGGCCGTCGCCGGCATCCTGTTCTGCCTCGGCCTGGTTGGCCTGATGGTCCGCCGCAACATTCTTTTCGTGTTGATGAGCCTGGAAGTGATGATGAACGCCTCTGCCCTGGCGTTCATTGTGGCCGGTGCCCGTTGGGGCCAGCCGGATGGACAAGTCATGTTCATCCTGGTGATCAGCCTGGCAGCTGCCGAAGCCAGTATTGGCCTGGCGATCCTGCTGCAACTGTATCGCCGCTTCCACACGCTCGATATCGACGCTGCCAGTGAGATGCGCGGATGAACCTACTCTTTCTGACTTTCGTATTCCCGCTGATCGGGTTCCTGCTGCTGTCGTTCTCCCGCGGCCGCATCTCGGAAAACCTCGCGGCACTGATCGGCGTCGGCTCCATCGGCCTGTCGGCGATCGTCACCGCCTATGTGATCTGGCAATTCAACGTCGCCCCGCCGGAAGGCGGCCACTACACCCAGGTGTTGTGGCAGTGGATGTCGGTTGACGGCTTCGCCCCGAACTTCGCCCTGTATCTGGATGGCCTGTCGGTCACCATGCTCGGTGTGGTGGTTGGCGTCGGCTTCCTGATCCACCTGTTCGCGTCCTGGTACATGCGCGGTGAAGACGGCTACTCGCGTTTCTTTGCCTACACCAACCTGTTTATCGCCAGCATGCTGTTCCTGGTGCTCGGCGATAACCTGTTGTTCCTGTACTTCGGCTGGGAAGGCGTGGGCCTGTGTTCCTACCTGTTGATCGGTTTCTACTACAGCAACCGCAACAACGGTAACGCGGCACTGAAAGCCTTCATCGTGACCCGCATCGGCGACGTGTTCATGGCCATCGGCCTGTTCATCCTGTTCCAACAGGTGGGCACGCTGAACATCCAGGAACTGCTGGTGCTGGCACCGCAGAAATTCCAGGCTGGCGACTTCTGGATCGTGCTGGCGACCCTGATGCTGCTGGGTGGCGCTGTCGGTAAATCGGCACAACTGCCGCTGCAAACCTGGCTGGCGGATGCGATGGCCGGTCCTACCCCGGTTTCGGCACTGATCCACGCCGCGACCATGGTGACCGCCGGTGTCTACCTGATCGCCCGTACCCACGGTCTGTTTGCCCTGGCCCCGGACATCCTGCAACTGGTTGGCCTGGTCGGCGGTGTGACCCTGGTCCTGGCCGGCTTCGCCGCCCTGGTACAGACCGACATCAAGCGTATCCTCGCCTACTCGACCATGAGCCAGATCGGCTACATGTTCCTGGCCCTGGGCGTGGGTGCCTGGGATGGCGCGATCTTCCACCTGATGACCCACGCCTTCTTCAAGGCCCTGCTGTTCCTTGCCTCCGGTGCGGTGATCGTTGCCTGCCACCACGAGCAGAACATCTTCAAGATGGGCGGTCTGTGGAAAAAGCTGCCACTGGCCTATGCCAGCTTCATCGTCGGCGGCGCGGCCCTCGCGGCCCTGCCACTGGTGACCGCAGGTTTCTACTCGAAAGACGAAATCCTCTGGGAAGCCTTCGCCAGCGGCAACCACGGCCTGCTGTACGCCGGTCTGGTCGGTGCGTTCATGACCTCGCTGTACACCTTCCGCCTGATCTTCATCGCGTTCCACGGTGAAGCCAAGACCGAAGCCCACGCCGGCCACGGCATTGCCCACTGGCTGCCACTGTCGGTGCTGATCGTGCTGTCGACCGCCATTGGCGCGATGATCGTTCCACCGCTGCATGGCGTACTGCCACAGAGCGTTGGCCACGCCGGCGGCGAAGCCAAGCACAGCCTGGAAATCGCCTCGGGCGCCATCGCCCTGTCCGGTATCCTGCTGGCCGCGCTGCTGTTCCTCGGCAAGCGTCGCTTCGTCACCGCGATCGCCAACAGCGGCATCGGCCGTCTGCTCTCGGCCTGGTGGTTCGCTGCCTGGGGCTTCGACTGGATCTACGACAAACTGTTCGTCAAGCCATACCTGGCGATCAGCCACCTGCTGCGCAAAGACCCGTTCGACCAAACCATCGGTTTGATCCCGCGCCTGGCCAAAGGGGGTCACAACACCCTGAGCCGCACCGAGACCGGTCAACTGCGTTGGTACGCTGCCTCGATGGCTGCTGGTGCCGTGCTGGTTATCGGCGCCATCGTGCTGGTAGCGGTCTGATATGAACCTTGCGAACTTGCGAAAGGAAACGAGCCCGTCATGATTCTGCCTTGGCTAATCCTGATCCCCTTCATCGGCGGCCTGCTGTGCTGGATGGCTGAGCGCTTCGGCGCCACCCTCCCGCGCTGGATTGCGCTGTTGACCATGACCCTGGAACTCGCTCTCGGCCTCTGGCTGTGGGCCCACGGTGACTATTCATTTGCGCCGGCGCCTGGCGCCGACCAGACCTGGGCGCTTGAATTCAAGCACGTCTGGATCGAGCGCTTCGGCATCAACGTGCACCTGGCCCTCGACGGCCTGTCGCTGTTGATGATCCTGCTGACCGGCCTGCTGGGTATCCTCTCGGTACTCTGCTCCTGGAAAGAAATTCAGCGTCACGTGGGCTTCTTCCACCTGAACCTGATGTGGATCCTGGGCGGCGTTGTCGGCGTATTCCTCGCCCTCGACCTGTTCATGTTCTTCTTCTTCTGGGAAATGATGCTGGTGCCGATGTACTTCCTCATCGCGCTCTGGGGTCACAGTTCTTCGGACGGCAAGAAAACCCGGATCTACGCGGCGACCAAGTTCTTCATCTTCACCCAGGCTTCCGGCCTGATCATGTTGGTGGCGATCCTGGCCCTGGTCCTGGTCAACTTCAACAACACCGGCGTGATTACCTTCAACTACGCCGACCTGTTGAAGACCAAGATGTCGTTGACCACCGAGTACATCCTGATGCTCGGCTTCTTCATCGCCTTCGCGGTCAAGCTGCCGGTGGTGCCGTTCCACTCCTGGCTGCCTGATGCTCACGCCCAGGCACCGACCGCCGGTTCCGTCGACCTCGCCGGTATCCTGCTGAAAACTGCTGCCTACGGCCTGCTGCGTTTCGCCCTGCCGCTGTTCCCGAATGCTTCGGCCGAGTTCGCGCCGATCGCCATGGCCCTGGGCCTGGTCGGGATCTTCTACGGTGCGTTCCTCGCGTTCGCGCAGACCGACATCAAGCGCCTGATCGCCTTCTCCAGCGTGTCCCACATGGGCTTCGTGCTGATCGGCATCTACTCCGGCAGCCAGCAAGCCCTGCAGGGTGCAGTGATCCAGATGCTGGCCCACGGCGTATCGGCAGCGGCCCTGTTTATCCTCAGTGGTCAGCTGTACGAGCGCACTCACACCCGCGACATGCGTGAAATGGGCGGCCTGTGGTCGAAGATCGCTTACCTGCCGGCCATCAGCCTGTTCTTCGCAGCCGCCTCCCTGGGTCTGCCGGGTACCGGTAACTTCGTCGGTGAGTTCCTGATCCTGATCGGCACCTTTGCCAGTGCGCCGTGGATCACCGCGATTGCCACCTCCGGCCTGGTGTTCGGTTCGGTCTACTCGCTGATCATGATTCACCGTGCCTACTTCGGCCCGTCGAAGTCCGACGCGGTGTTGCATGGCATGGATGCTCGCGAACTGATCATGGTGCTCGGCCTTGCGGTGCTGCTGATTTACCTCGGCGTGTTCCCGCAACCGTTCCTCGATACCTCTGCTGCGACCATGCATGGCGTGCAGCAATGGCTCGGTACCGCCTTCACTCAACTCGCTTCGGCCCGGTAAGAGCGCTATGGAATTCACGATTCAACACTTTATTGCGCTAGCGCCACTGTTGATCACCAGCCTCACCATTATCGTGGTGATGCTAGCGATTGCCTGGCGCCGCAACCACTCGCAGACCTTCCTGTTGTCGGTGGCGGGTCTTAACCTGGCCCTGTTGTCGATCCTGCCCGCACTGAAAGTCGCGCCCCTGGCCGTGACCCCTCTGCTGCAGATCGACAGCTTCGCCTGCCTGTACATGGCGCTGATCCTGGTCGCCACCCTCGCCTGCGTCACCCTCGCCCACGCCTACCTGGGCGACGGCGGCACCGGTTACCCGGGCAACCGCGAAGAACTGTACCTGCTGATCCTGCTGGCCGCCGCTGGTGGCCTGGTGCTGGTCAGCGCGCAGCACCTCGCCGGCCTGTTCATCGGCCTGGAACTGCTGTCGGTACCGGTCTACGGCCTGGTGGCCTACGCCTTCTTCAACAAGCGTTCGCTGGAAGCCGGCATCAAGTACATGGTGCTGTCGGCTGCGGGTTCCGCGTTCCTGTTGTTCGGTATGGCCCTGCTCTACGCCGAAGCCGGCACCCTGAGTTTCAGCGGCATCGGCATGGCGCTGGAGGCTACCGGCCTGCCAAGCCCGCTGGCGCAACTGGGCCTGGGCATGATGCTGATCGGCCTGGCGTTCAAACTGTCGTTGGTACCGTTCCACCTGTGGACTCCGGACGTCTACGAAGGTGCTCCGGCACCGGTGGCAGCGTTCCTCGCCACCGCGTCGAAAGTTGCGGTGTTTGCGGTGATGGTGCGTCTGTTCCAGATGTCGCCAGTGGCCAGCAGCGGCGTGTTGAGCACCGTGCTGACCGTGATCGCGATTGCCTCGATCCTGTTCGGTAACCTGCTGGCACTGACCCAGAGCAACCTCAAGCGTCTGCTGGGTTACTCCTCGATTGCCCACTTCGGTTACCTGCTGATCGCCCTGGTGGCCAGCAAGGGTCTGGCACTGGAAGCCATCGGCGTGTACCTGGTCACCTACGTGATCACCAGCCTCGGCGCCTTCGGTGTGATCACCCTGATGTCATCGCCGTACAAAGGCCGTGACGCTGACGCCCTGTACGAGTACCGCGGCCTGTTCTGGCGCCGCCCGTACCTGACCGCCGTACTGACCGTGATGATGCTGTCCCTGGCCGGTATCCCGCTGACCGCCGGCTTCATCGGCAAGTTCTACATCATCGCCACCGGTGTCGAAGCGCACCAATGGTGGCTGGTCGGCTCGCTGGTACTGGGCAGCGCCATCGGCGTGTTCTACTACCTGCGCGTGATGGTCACCCTGTTCCTGATCGAGCCAAACCTGCGCCGCGTCGACGCCCAGCTGCACTGGGAACAGAAAGCGGGCGGCGTGATGCTGCTGGCAATCGCCGTCCTGGCGTTCTTCCTCGGCGTCTACCCACAACCGCTGCTGACCCTGGTTCAGCAATCGGGTCTGGCGGGTTGATCGCTTAGAACGGCACGCAGTACAAACAGAAACGGCACCTTCGGGTGCCGTTTCTGTTTTCATTAGCCTGGCTCAGAGCCTCGCTCCGCTAGATCATCTGAGTTTCACCATCACGTACGCTAGCGCCCCCCAGATCACGATGACCGCTGAAATCACGATCTTGGTTTTCAGGAGCCGTTTCAAGTGCGGTGGGAAATTTGCAATGTCAGCAGGATCCATTTCACCGGCACGGATCCCGGGGCCTGGCCACACCACCATCCCGGTTATCTTGGCTACCAGCATCAGCCGTCCGACCCAGCCCTGGTTCCGAAGCCCTCGCCAAACCACGATATGACGGCTGCGTGTCAAAGCGTCCAACATCGCATCCAGATGGCGACTCAAGTAAAGGCTGTAGGCGAAAGTTACGACAACCATCAGGAAAGGCCCCCCTACAAACAGGATGGCAGCCCAGGGAGACCAGGAATCAATCAATGCCGGATTACCTCATACAGTTTCTCTCCCACAATTTCGCCTAAATCGCCGCCCGAAGTTGTACCTACAAATGCCCCGACCCCTACGAGGCCCGCAACACAGATTACCCCGCCTATCCCTGTAGTCACTCCAAGCGTCATGCATATGGGACCACTCACCAAATAACCCAGCTCTCCGCCGCCATATCCACCCAATGCAGATAATGTAAATTTCGACCCTTCAGTAAATATGACCTTCTCGCAATCAACTCCGAAGCCGCCGGCACACACCTCCTGAATTGCCAGTCACGAAGATATCCCGCCTACGACAATGCCAATTCGCCCCCCTCTTTTCATGTATTGCACTGCGCGACTGGTGGCACTGATATGCGTCGCAAATCCCGGTATCTGCCCCGGACCGCCCGCTTTATCCCAGTGATGCACCAGGCTACGACTGGAAATACCGAGGGCCGTTTTCAGTTTTGGATGGTCACCCAAGGTCGTCTGGCCGCGCAGGGTGAGGGAATTAAGCAAGTGGGCATCCAGTTGGCCAAGCAAACGCTTTCGATCGGCAAAGAACGACGGCGATCTCAGGTGGCCATGCTGGCGAAAGTTGTCCTGATGCAGACGCTCCATGGCTTGCAAGGTATCGCGCAGTCCGGTCAGGTGTTTTTCCATGACGACCGCGCTTACTCCAATTCCGGTTGAGGTGTAGCCGATATAGCTGGCGATTTCAGTCCTGTGGCGAGACATGAAGTTGGCTTCTTCCGGCGTGAGGGGATCCAGCGCGGCCTTGACCTCCTGCGCCGCCTGCATCAATTGCGCCTCCTGGTAGCTGCAGGTGCTGTTCTGCGGATCACTCAGCACCATCATCGAGCCGGCTTTCACATCGCCTCGATCAGGGTTGAGCGCCTGGAATTTACGCAGCACCGCCGGATCGCGTGTGGGGAACAGGGTGGCTTCGACGGCTTCGCGGGTGGTGCTTTGGGGCACGATGTAGAAGCCGGGCTCTGCGCCGCCAAGCCCCATAGCGGGGCCGCTTGCCAGCGAGCTGGAAGGCATGTACGAAGACGACGGAGGCACCTGCCGGGTGGGGCTCGTCGCGCTCGGTGCGACGGCGCGGTGCATGGGGCGCGCCGGCGATGGTTTATGGGTGTAGGTCGCGGTTTTAACCGAGGGAATCAGTTCGGCTTTGCATGGACAGCCGCTGCGGCTGTCGAGGGTGCCGGCCATCAACCTGCCGTGGCTCTGCATGAACGAAATACCACCCACGATCTCGTAGGTTTTACCGGTTACCCCGCAGGTAACTCGATCACCCTCACACGCATGTAGAACACCGTAAAGATTGATTCTCGGATCGCCATCCAGAACCTTGCCGCCACACTTTGTTTCGTCATTCAGCCCGATAAAATAGCCGACGCTCATAGCGCTTGATCCCCATTATTTCTGTTCAGAAGAGAGTCAGAAATAATGCGGTGTGCGCTCAAAGCTTCACGAGAGTCTCGGCGGGGTCAAACGTGCGATTAGGACCGTTCGCTAAAGGCAACTCTCCTTTTCCTACAGCTGGAGCCGTAAGCGTTACCTACACCAGAAACAGACGTCCTGATCCTGCCAGATTTATGCTTCGACTAATGCCGGCCCATACCCTTCAATAAACTCACTCGGCATACGCTTCGGCCGGCCCGTGGACAGTTCAATACAGACAAACGTAGTTTGCGCCCGCAGCAGTGTGGAGTTGTCGCTGGGGCGTACCAATTGGAAATGCCGGGTCATTTTCAGGCGTTGGTCCCAGTCGACGATCCAGGTTGCCAGTTGCAGTTCGTCACCCTCGTAGGCAGCGGCCAGGTAATCGATCTCGTGGCGGACCACGGCCATGGCCCGGTCCAGCCGGCGATACTCCACCAGGTCCAGCCCCAGGCGCTGTGAGTGGCGCCAGGCGCAGCGTTCGAGCCAGGTGACATACACCGCGTTGTTGGCGTGTCCCAGCCCGTCGATGTCCTCGGCGGCCACCTGCAGGTCAATCACAAAGGGGGTTGCCCGATCCCAGCCCATTCCACACTCCCGGTCCGTTTATTCGACCGGGAGCAGTGTAACGGATGATCAGGCCGATTGGCGCGCCTGCAGGCTGCGGCCGGCGAGCAGGGTCAGCACGCCCTCGATCACCCGTGGGTCGGCCAGCACGCGCTGATGACCGCCCTGCTCCAGGCGCAACAGACGGCTGTCGAACCAGGCCTCGTGAATCAGCTCGGATTCGCTGACCCGCACGAAGGTGTCGTCCTCGGCATGGACGATCAGCCCCGGCATGTCCAGCTGGTAGTGGGCAACATCCAGTCGGGAAGCAGGAATGCCCACCTCTTGCTCGATGGTGCGGATAAACGCCGAACGTGCCCGCGCCGGCATGCCAACGAACTTGGCAAAACCGCGCAGCACACTGAGGATCCGCGCCGGAGCGGCGATGCTCACCAGACGCTCGGTGCGCAGGCCCAGTTGCACGGCGAGCATGGCACTGGCGCCGCCCATGGAGTGGCCGATGACTGCATGCAGCGGCGGCAACTCGGCTGCAGCCTCGAGCATCGCCCGGGCGAACAGCATCACGTTGGCCTCGTGGCCCGGCGATCGTCCGTGGGCCGGACCGTCGAGGGCAACGGCGGTGTAGCCCGCCTCAACCAGCGCGTTGATCAGGCTGGCGAACTGGGTCGGCCGCCCTTCCCAACCGTGCATCAACAGAACAGTCGGGCCCTGGCCCCAGCGCAAGGCCGATAGACCAAAGCGCAGGGTGATGCGCTCGGAGCTGGCCAGCAGCGGCAACTCCCAATCCCGGGGTGGCGTCTCGCGGGGAGTCATGAACACCTGGCGCATCTTGTTCGCAACCATCTGTGGCGCTACCCAGCCCAATGTGCCGTTAACGCCGCGAATCCAACTCATCGTGCTCATCGCTCATCTCCCAGGGCCAACGCTTCAGCTCACAGCACCGCCGACTTGGCGGCCCGCAGCAATCGATCAGACAACTCACCCGCCCCCAGCGCGCGCGCCAGGGCCAAACCACCGACCATCAACGCCAGGTCAGCTAGCACCTTGTCGATGTCCTCAGGGCTGGCGGCCAGCTGCGCGACCATCAGCTCGACGTGTTCATTCAACGCGACGCGGAAATCATCCGGCAGGCGCCCCATCTCACCGACCGCCGCCGGAATCGGGCAGGCCTGCTCGGTGGAATCACGGTGCTTGCGCGACAGGTAAAAGGCCGCCACCAACGCCCGACGCTCCTCACCGCTGAGCTCGTTGTCCATCTCGGCGATCAGCGCCCGGCGCTTGCCAAGCAACTGAGTGAAGGCTTCCAGCATCATCGCGTCCTTGCTTTCGAAGTGCGCATAGAAGCCGCCGACGGTCAGGCCGGCCGCCCCCATCACTTCGCCCACGCTTGGCTCGGCCGGGCCACGCTGGATCAGCGCGGAACTGGCGGCCTGGAGAATGCGTTCACGGGTTTGAGCTTTTTTGTCGTTCATCGTTGCCTCCGAATATTACGATAGAAATATTATTCTCATAATAAATTTACGCAAGTCGTTGATAGGACCGTTGGTCAGAAGAGCAGGATTGAGGGAATAGGAAGATTGGCCAAACGCCAGACAAACAAAAGGGCCATTCAATAATTGAATGACCCTTATAAAATCCCGCAGAGCGGGTAATCGTGGCGTCCCCTAGGGGACTCGAACCCCTGTTACCGCCGTGAAAGGGCGGTGTCCTAGGCCACTAGACGAAGGGGACACAAACCTTCTGTACATGATCAGCGCTGAGTACTGATCGATTCAAGGCCGGTGTGGCCAGACCTTGAACTGTAAATTGGTGGAGCTTAGCGGGATCGAACCGCTGACCTCCTGCATGCCATGCAGGCGCTCTCCCAGCTGAGCTAAAGCCCCAGATTTTTCGCCTCGCGGCGGAGCGACGTTTTGCAACATCGCTTCTGTAAAACTGGCGTCCCCTAGGGGACTCGAACCCCTGTTACCGCCGTGAAAGGGCGGTGTCCTAGGCCACTAGACGAAGGGGACGCAAACCCTTCTACACCACTGATCAACGCTGAGTGTTGATCGCTTCAAGGCCAGTGTGGCCAGACCTTGAAGTGTAAATTGGTGGAGCTAAGCGGGATCGAACCGCTGACCTCCTGCATGCCATGCAGGCGCTCTCCCAGCTGAGCTATAGCCCCTCATCGTTGATGCTGCCGTTGTTGCTGTTGGCTTCATCGCTGAGGACGGGGCGAATCTTAAGGGCGTATCGGAAGTCTGTCAAACTTATTTTTCAAATTATTTAAAAAATTTTGTCGGCATAACAATCACTTACCGCCCTCCCCCCGTAAATCCGGGAGTCTGACGACCAAACCGTACCCCTCGCCGGCGTGCGCATTGGCCATCAGTCCGTCACACAGCGTGTCAGGCGATGGCGCCCAGCAGCTTTTCCCACTCTTTGTTTTCTTTCTTCGACACGCCACCCAGCAGGTCAATGGCCTGGCGCAGACGGAAACGGGTCAGGTCCGGGCCAAGGATTTCCATGGCGTCGAGCACCGACACCGAGCTGGCCTGGCCGGTGATCGCGGCAAACATCAGCGGCATCGCATCGCGCAGTTTCAGCTCAAGGGACTCGACCACCGCCTGGATAGTCGCGGTGATGTTGTCCTTCTCCCACTGACGCAGGCTCTCGAGCTTCCACAGGATCAACTGCATTAACTGGCGAACCTGATCGCCCGAGAGCTTCTTGGATTCGAACAGTTTGGCATCCGGATTGACCCCACCGGCGAAGAAGAACCCGGCCAGCGGTGCGACCTGGCTGAAGGTTTCGACACGGCCTTGCACGTGCGGCGCGATCTTCATCATGTACTCGGGGTTCAGCGCCCAGGTCTGCAGGCGGCTGGCGAACTCTTCCACCGGCAGGTCACGCAGCCACTGGCCGTTGAGCCACGACAGTTTCTCGATGTCGAAGATCGGCCCGCCGAGGGACACGCGCTTGAGGTCGAAGTTGTCGACCATCTCCTGCAGCGAGAACTTCTCGCGCTCGTCCGGCATCGACCAGCCCATGCGCCCCAGGTAGTTGAGCATGGCTTCCGGCATGAAGCCCATGCGCTCGTAGAAGGTCACCGAGGTCGGGTTCTTGCGCTTGGACAGCTTGCTCTTGTCCGGGTTACGCAGCAGTGGCATGTAGCACAGCTCCGGCTGCTCCCAGCCGAAGTATTCGTACAGCAGGATCAGCTTGGGCGCCGATGGCAGCCACTCTTCGCCGCGCAGGACGTGAGTGATGCCCATCAGGTGGTCGTCGACCACGTTGGCCAGGAAGTAGGTCGGCAGGCCGTCGGTCTTCATCAGCACTTGCATGTCCATGCGATCCCACGGGATCTCGACGTCACCACGCAGCATGTCCGGCACCACGCAGACGCCTTCAGTGGGCACCTTCATGCGGATCACGTGCGGCTCGCCAGCGGCCAGGCGACGGGCCACTTCTTCCTTGGTCAGCAGCAGCGCGCGGCCGTCGTAACGCGGGGTCTCGCCACGGGCCATCTGCTCGGCACGCATCTGGTCCAGCTCTTCAGCGGTGCAGAAGCACGGGAACGCATGGCCCATGTCCACCAGCTGCTGGCAGTACTTCTGATAGATCTCGCCACGTTCGCTCTGGCGATACGGGCCGTGGGGACCACCAACGTCCGGACCTTCGGCCCAGTCGATGCCCAGCCAGCGCAAGGCGTCGAAAATCTGCTGTTCCGATTCGCGGGTCGAACGCAACTGGTCGGTGTCTTCAATACGCAGGATGAACTCGCCGCCATGCTGCTTGGCAAAGCAGTAGTTGAACAAAGCGATGTAAGCGGTGCCGACATGGGGATCGCCAGTAGGCGATGGCGCGATGCGAGTGCGGACGGTGGTCATGGCGTGTCTCGAAAGAAGATGAAAAGCGAAGTTGAAACAAAGGGCGAATGGTAACAGGCGACTGCCACCGCGCTCCAGTGAGCATGGCATTTAGGCCAAGATAGAGGCCACAAATGGCGTTAACGCCATTCAATGGCCGAATATCCCTGAGTGGCATTTACCGCCTGTCGGCTATGTGACAAATTCATCAGCTGTTAAATTTCCTTACACTTTTCTGACTACAGTCTGCCCATGCCTGCCCAACTCAAGCGTCGCCTGTTCATCTTCCTGTTTATCGTCCTGCTGATCGCCGGCGGCTTTTTTGCCGAGTGGTTTTTCAAGGGGCGCTTTTATGAAAGCACCGACAACGCCTACGTCCAGGGCGAAATCACCCGCGTCTCCAGCCAACTCAGCGCACGCATCGACGAAGTGCTGGTGCAGGACAACCAGCACGTGGAGAAAGGCCAGTTGCTGGTCCGTCTTGAAGGTGACGACTTCCGCCTGGCCGTCGACCGCGCCCAGGCCGCCCTCGCCACCCGCCTGGCCGAGCGCCTGCAAGCCAGCAGCAAACTGACCCAGCAAGCCAGCCTGATTGCCTCAAGCGAGGCCCAGGTGGCCTCGAGCCGGGCCAGCCTGGGGCGTTCGCAAGTGGACCTGTCCCGCGCCGAAACCCTGCGCAAACCCGGCTACGTCTCCGAGGAACGGGTCACCACCCTCTCCGCCGAGAATCACATCGCCCAGTCCCAGGTGACCAAGGCCCAGGCCGATGCGCAGGCGCAGCGCCAGCAGGTCAATGCGCTCAACGCCGAGCTCAAGCGCCTCGACGCACAGATCGCCAATGCCAAAGCCGACCTGGCCCAGGCCGAACTGAATCTGACCCGCAGCGAAATTCACGCGCCGATCAGCGGCCTGATCGGCCAGCGTGCGGCGCGCAACGGCCAAGTGGTCCAAGCCGGCGCCTATCTGCTGTCGATCGTCCCGGACCAGGAGATCTGGATTCAGGCCAACTTCAAGGAAACCCAGATCGGCCACATGCAGCCCGGGCAGAAAGCCGAGCTGATCTTCGACGCCTACAGCGACACGCCGATCGAAGCTCGGGTCGACAGCCTGTTCGCCGCCTCCGGTGCACAATTCAGTCTGCTGCCGCCGGACAACGCCACCGGCAACTTCACCAAAGTCGTACAACGGATTCCGGTAAAGCTGACCTTTGCCGCGGATAACCCGCTGGCGGGCAAGATCCGTCCGGGCATGTCGGTCACCGCCAAAGTGAACATCAAAGACCCAGTCGATGGCCGGTGATCAACTGATCCGCCCGGTCGGCGAACCGACCCGGCGGGACTGGATTGCGGTCATGAGCGTGATGCTCGGCGCCTTTATGGCGGTCCTTGATATCCAGATTACCAACTCCTCGCTCAAGGACATCCAGGGCGCGCTCTCCGCCACCCTCGAGGAAGGCTCGTGGATTTCCACGTCCTACCTGGTGGCCGAGATCATCATGATCCCGCTCACCGCCTGGCTGGTGCAGTTGCTTTCGGCGCGGCGTCTGGCGGTCTGGGTCTCGGTGGGTTTCCTGTTCGCTTCGCTGCTCTGCTCCATGGCCTGGAGCCTGGAAAGCATGATCGTGTTCCGGGCGCTGCAGGGTTTCACTGGCGGCGCGCTGATTCCGCTGGCGTTCACCCTGACCCTGATCAAACTGCCCGAGCACCACCGCGCCAAGGGCATGGCCATGTTCGCCATGACCGCCACCTTTGCCCCGTCCATCGGCCCGACCCTGGGCGGCTGGCTCACGGAAAACTGGGGCTGGGAATACATCTTCTACATCAACGTGCCCCCGGGCCTGCTGATGATTGCCGGGCTGATGTACGGCCTGGAGAAGAAAGAGGCGCACTGGGAGCTGCTGAAAAGTACCGACTACGCCGGTATTCTCACCCTCGGGGTCGGCCTGGGTTGCCTGCAGGTGTTTCTCGAGGAAGGCCACCGTAAGGATTGGCTGGAATCGAACTTGATCGTCGCCCTCGGCAGCATCGCTTTGCTGAGCCTGATCACCTTCGTCATCGTGCAGGTGTCCAAGCCCAATCCGCTGATCAACCTGGGCATTCTGCGCAACCGCAATTTCGGTTTGTCGAGCATTTCCAGCCTGGGCATGGGCGTCGGTTTGTATGGCTCGATCTATCTGCTGCCGTTGTACCTGGCGCAGATCCAGAACTACAACGCCCTGCAGATCGGCGAAGTGATCATGTGGATGGGCGTGCCGCAGTTGTTCCTGATCCCGCTGGTGCCGAAGCTGATGAAGTACATTTCGCCGAAGTGGCTGTGTACCCTGGGTTTCGGGCTGTTCGGCCTGGCGAGTTTTTCCTCGGGGGTGCTCAACCCGGACTTCGCCGGACCGCAGTTCAACCAGATACAGATCATCCGCGCCCTCGGCCAGCCGTTGATCATGGTCACCATCTCGCTGATCGCCACCGCCTACATCCTGCCCCAGGACGCCGGCTCAGCCTCGAGTCTGTTCAACATCCTGCGCAACCTCGGCGGCGCCATCGGCATCGCCCTCCTCGCCACCTTGCTCGATGCGCGGACCAAGACCTACTTCGATTACTTGCGCGAAGCCATCGTGCCAAACAACCCGCAAGTCGCCGAGCGCCTGGCCGACCTCTCCGCACGCCTGGGCAGCGAGACGGCGGCACTGGGCAAACTCAGTGAAATCGCCCATCAGCAGGCGTCGATCATGGCCTACAACGATGCCTTCCACTTTGTCGGGATTGCGCTGGGGGTGAGCATGTTGGCGATCTTGCTGACCAAGGGGTTGCCGAAGGGGTTGAAGGCGGGTGAGGTGCATTAGGCAACATCGGCGGCCAGGGAATCCGGCGTGTACCCGGAATGTGTGAACTGTAGGAGCTGGCTTGCCAGCGAAAAACGTCAACAATGGCGCGCGCTGTCTGAATGTATGCGGCGCTCTCAGGTTTTTCGCTGGCAAGCCAGCTCCTACAGGGGTTATGCGAGCTCCACAGAATCTTCAATCGACACAAAACCCACTGTGGGAGCCAGCCTGCTGGCGATGGGGCCCGCTCAGATGGCACAGATCAAACCGCCAACAACCGCTCGCGCATCTTGGCGATCTCATCGCGGGTCTGCGCCGCGGCTTCGAACTCCAGATCGCGGGCCAGCTGGTACATCTTCTCTTCCAGCTGACGAATGCGCTTGTTGATCTCGCTCGGCGAGCGCAACTGCGCTTCGTACTGGGCGCTTTCCTCGGCGGCCTTGGCCATGCCCTTGCGCTTCTTGCTGCGCGAACCGGGCACGGTGGCGCCTTCCATGATGTCAGCAACGTCCTTGAACACGCCCTTGGGGGTGATGCCGTTGGCCAGGTTGAAGGCAATCTGCTTTTCACGACGGCGCTCGGTCTCGCCGATCGCCCGTTCCATGGAGCCGGTGATCCGGTCGGCATACAAAATCGCCCGGCCGTTGAGGTTACGCGCGGCGCGGCCAATGGTCTGGATCAACGAGCGCTCGGAGCGCAGGAAGCCTTCCTTGTCAGCGTCGAGGATCGCCACCAGCGACACTTCGGGCATGTCCAGGCCCTCACGCAGCAGGTTGATCCCCACCAGCACATCAAAGGTGCCCAAACGCAAATCGCGAATGATCTCGACCCGCTCCACGGTATCGATGTCCGAGTGCAGGTAACGCACGCGCACGCCGTGATCGGCCAGGTAGTCGGTGAGGTCTTCGGACATGCGCTTGGTCAGCGTGGTCACCAGCACCCGCTCCTCCGAAGCCACACGCTTGTTGATCTCTGACAGCAAGTCGTCGACCTGGGTCAGCGCCGGGCGGATCTCGATCTGCGGATCCACCAGCCCGGTCGGTCGCACCAGTTGCTCGACCACCCGCCCGGCATGCTCCGCTTCGTAATTACCCGGCGTGGCCGAAACAAAGATCGTCTGCGGGCTGATGCTTTCAAATTCGTCGAAGCGCATCGGCCGGTTGTCCAGCGCCGACGGCAAGCGGAAGCCGTACTCGACCAGGGTCTCCTTGCGCGAGCGGTCGCCCTTATACATGGCGCCGACCTGCGGCACGCTGACGTGGGATTCGTCGATCACCAGCAAGGCATCGGCCGGCAGGTAGTCGAACAGGGTCGGCGGCGCCTCGCCCGACCCGCGCCCCGAGAGGTAGCGCGAGTAGTTTTCGATGCCGTTGCAGTAACCCAGCTCGAGAATCATCTCCAGGTCAAAGCGGGTGCGCTGCTCCAGACGCTGGGCTTCCACCAGCTTGTTGTTGGAGCGCAGGTAATCCAGGCGCTCCTGCAATTCGGCCTTGATCCCCTCGATGGCATCCAGCAGGGTTTCCCGCGGCGTCACATAGTGACTCTTGGGATAGAAGGTGAACCGCGGTAGCTTGCGAATCACCTCACCGGTCAGCGGATCGAAGGCCGAAAGGCTTTCCACCTCGTCATCGAACAACTCGATGCGAATCGCCTCCAGGTCGGATTCCGCCGGATAGACATCGATCACATCACCGCGCACCCGGAAGGTGGCGCGGGCAAAATCCATGTCGTTGCGGGTGTATTGCAGGTCTGCCAGGCGGCGCACCAGGGCGCGCTGATCGAGCTTGTCGCCGCGATCGATGTGCAAGACCATTTTCAGGTAGGTTTCCGGGCTGCCCAGACCGTAGATGCAGGAGACCGTGGTCACAATGATCGCGTCCTTGCGCTCCAGCAACGCCTTGGTCGCCGAGAGGCGCATCTGCTCGATGTGATCGTTGATCGAGGCGTCCTTCTCGATGAAGGTATCGGACGACGGCACGTAGGCTTCGGGCTGGTAGTAGTCGTAGTAGGAAACGAAGTACTCCACCGCGTTGTTCGGGAAGAACGACTTGAACTCGCCATACAACTGCGCTGCCAGGGTCTTGTTCGGCGCCAGCACCAGGGTCGGACGCTGCACCTGGGAAATGACGTTGGCAATACTGAAGGTCTTGCCCGAACCGGTTACACCGAGCAGCGTCTGGTGCGCCAACCCGGCCTCGATGCCCTCGACCATCAGGCGAATGGCTTCCGGTTGATCGCCGGCGGGCGCGAAACGGGTGACTAGCTGGAATTCGGACATAACCTACCTCTGGGTGTACACAGCGTGGCTTCGCGGTTTCGCACAGCGCTCAACGCGGATGTCGCGGGGAAAAATCATGATAACCGCTGATGTGGAGGCGAATCCTCGCAGTTTCAAGATAAACGTCCTACGACCCCCGTAATGGTGGGACATGACAATAAGACTAACGGTCAAAAAATAAAGGAAGATTCTTAGTCAAAAAGCACAAACGCCTGTCGCCCTCCCCGGTGATGGCCTCTATACTAGCTCCCCGTTTGTGCACCGCTCTAGTGCATTCGGCTGGAGCGCCACACGTCCCTCCACATTCCATTCAGAGCCGCCGCAATAATGAGCCTGTTCTCCGCTGTCGAAATGGCACCACGCGATCCAATCCTGGGCCTCAACGAAGCATTCAACGCCGATACCCGTACCAACAAGGTCAACCTGGGAGTCGGTGTGTACTGCAACGAGGAGGGGCGAATTCCACTCCTGCGCGCTGTGGTCGAAGCCGAGACGATTCGCGCCGCTCAACACGCTTCGCGCGGCTACCTGCCGATCGACGGCATTGCCGCCTACGACCAGGCCGTGCAAAAGCTGCTGTTCGGTGCTGAATCGCCACTGCTGGCCGCTGGCCGCGTGGTCACCACTCAGTCCGTCGGCGGTACCGGCGCACTGAAAATCGGTGCCGACTTCCTCAGGCAACTGCTGCCGAACGCCGTCGTCGCCATCAGCGACCCGAGCTGGGAAAACCACCGCGCGCTGTTCGAAACCGCGGGCTTCCCGGTGCAGAACTACCGCTACTACGACGCCGCGACTCACGACGTGAACCGCGCCGGCCTGCTGGAAGACCTGAATGCTCTGCCGGACAACTCGATCGTGGTCCTGCACGCCTGCTGCCATAACCCGACCGGCGTCGACCTGAGCCCGGCGGACTGGAAAAACGTCCTGGAAGTGGTCAAGGCGAAAAACCACGTGCCGTTCCTCGACATGGCCTACCAGGGCTTTGGTGACGGCATCGACGAAGACGCCGCTGCTGTGCGCCTGTTCGCCGAGTCGGGCCTGAACTTCTTCGTTTCCAGCTCGTTCTCCAAGTCGTTCTCGCTGTACGGCGAACGTGTTGGTGCCCTGTCGATCGTCAGCGAATCGAAAGAAGAAAGCGCGCGCGTGCTGTCGCAAGTCAAGCGCGTGATCCGCACCAACTACTCCAACCCGCCGACCCATGGCGCCGCGATCGTTGCTGCCGTGCTCAACAGCCCGGAACTGCGCGCCCAGTGGGAGCAGGAACTGGCTGAAATGCGCCTGCGCATTCGTGGCATGCGCACCCAGATGGTCGACCTGCTGGCCCAGCACGCACCGGATCACGACTTCAGCTTCGTCGGTCGCCAGTGCGGCATGTTCTCCTACTCCGGCCTGACCGTTGAGCAAGTGACCCGCCTGCGCAACGAATTCGGCATCTACGCCCTGGACACCGGCCGCATCTGCGTGGCCGCGCTGAACCAGAACAACATTGGTGTAGTGACCCAGGCGATTGTTGCGGTGATCTAAGCCACGGGCTGATCCAACAAAAACGGGAAGCTGCGAGCTTCCCGTTTTTATTTGTCTCAAGACGCCCTCGACCTGCCGGCCGGGCGCTCTAGACTGCATACAACTATCCCAATGTGGGAGCGGGCTTGCCCGCGATAGCGGTGTCTCATTCAACACTGTTGATGACTGATACACCGCCTCGCGAGCAGGCTCGCTCCTACAGGCCCTGTGGAGCCCTCATGAAAAACGACAACCTGCGCGCCGATCGTGACGACCGCGACGACCTCGAAGACTTCTTTCCACGCCCCCAGGCCAAGCCCGCAAAAAGCCTGGTGATGCAAGTCGCCAGCGGGGTATTTCTCGGCGGCCTGGCGTTGTGGCTGGTGCAACTGGCCGCCACTGCGCTGTACGGCAAATTCCTGCTCGGCACCCTGACGTTCGGCGGATGACGGCTGTCGGGCAATCTCGACAAAAAACACTTTTTTGTTGACTTGTTCTTTTTAATCAGTAAGATACGGCGCATTCCGCGATAGCTCAGTTGGTAGAGCAAGTGACTGTTAATCACTGGGTCCCTGGTTCGAGTCCAGGTCGTGGAGCCAGACAAGGTTTCAGAGAAGGCTTTCACAATCTCTGAAACTGCCGAAAAACCCGCCTTCTGGCGGGTTTTTTCGTTTTGGCGTTCCCCTGCGCCACATTTAAAGCGAGTCCTCGGTCCGATCCAGCCGTTCACGCAAGAATTCAATCAGCGCTTGTACCGGTCGCGAGCCCTGACGATGTTGCGGATAGACCGCCGATAACGTCAACGGCTCAGGGCGGAAGTTGTCCAGCACCGGCACCAGCCGCCCGTCCTTCAAGGCCGAGCCGACAATGAAGGTCGGCAAATAAGTAATGCCCATGCCGGCGATGGCCGCGTCTTTGAGCAATTCCCCGTTGTTGACCCGCATCCTTCCCGTGACGTTCACCGTCAATGGTTTGCCCTGCCCCGCGAAACACCATTGCACCTGACGACCGTGGCCGTAAGGCAGGCAGTCATGGCTGGCCAAGTCTTCAGGGACGACCGGCATACCGCGCTCGGCCAGATAGGCCGGGCTGGCGCAGTACACCCGCTGGATGGAGGCGAGGCGTCGGGCGATCAGCGTCGAGTCTTCCAGCACGCCGATGCGCAATGCCAGGTCGTAGCCCTCATTGAGCAAGTCCACCGGACGATCACTCAAATCCACTTCCACCGTGACGTCGCGATAGCGCTGCAAAAACACCGGCAGCAAGCAACCCAAGTGCGCCACCGCGAACGACAGCGGCGCGCTCAAGCGAATGGTACCGCGAGGCTCGGGGGTCTGGCCGGCGATGCCCTGCTCCACTTGCTCGACTTCGCCGAGCAGGCGCAAGGCCGACTCGTAATAACTCTGCCCCAGGGGCGTGACGTCCAGCCGCCGGGTCGAGCGATTGAGCAGCCGCACACCGAGGCGCTCTTCCAGTTGCATCAGGCGTCGGCTGACGAATTGCTTGGACAGCCCCAACTGATCGGCCGCTGCGGTGAAACTGCCGGAGTCCATGACCTGGCAAAAAATACGCATATCTTCGAACGGGTTCATTGTCACTCCCTGGTTGACAGTTAAACGCTTTATAGCCGCTTTTTCACTTCCTGACACCTCATTAATCTGTACTCACGGTGTTGCTGAGGCCTGAACCCCAGCGCCACAGCAGCCCGATCCCAAGGCATAAAAAACTCAGACGATTGAAAAAGGAATTGACCATGAGCCTCAAGCAAACCCTCACCGCGTCCCTCCTTGCCCTGTCCATCGGCAACGCGTTCGCCGCTGGCAGCCCCGGTGTCGAACACAACACCCAGGCCTTCCTCGAAGCCCTCGCCGCCGGCGGCGGAAAACCGCTGGAACAACTGACCCCGAAAGACGCCCGCGCGGTGCTGACCGGTGCCCAGGCTTCGGTGAAGGTCGATTTGTCCGGTGTTGAAGTCAGCGACAAGGCGATCAAGGTCGACGGCCAGACGATCAACTTGAAAGTGGTGCGTCCGGCCAAAACCAAGGGCGAATTGCCGGTGTTCATGTTCTTCCACGGTGGCGGTTGGGTACTGGGCGACTTCCCGACCCACCAACGGCTGATCCGTGATCTGGTGGTGGGTTCCGGCGCGGTGGCGGTCTACGTCGATTACACGCCGTCGCCGGAAGCGCACTACCCGACTGCGATCAACCAGGCCTACGCCGCTACCCAATGGGTAGCCGTGCACGGCAAGGACATCGGTGTCGACGGCAAGCGCCTGGCGGTGGCCGGCAACAGCGTCGGCGGCAACATGGCGGCGGTCGTGGCGTTGAAGGCCAAGGAGCAGAACACCCCGGCCCTGCGCTTCCAGTTGTTGATGTGGCCGGTGACCAACGCCGGGTTCGATAACGGCTCGTACCAGCAGTTCGCCGAAGGCCACTTCCTGACCAAAGGCATGATGCAGTGGTTCTGGGACAACTACACCACCAACCCGGCCGAGCGTGCGCAGATCCATGCCTCGCCACTCAACGCCAGCGCCGAACAGCTCAAGGGCCTGCCCGCCGCGCTGGTGCAGACCGCCGAATTCGACGTGCTGCGTGACGAAGGCGAAGCCTATGCCCGCCATCTCGACGCAGCCGGCGTACCGGTGACCTCGGTGCGCTACAACGGGATGATTCATGACTTTGGCCTACTCAATCCGCTGAGTCAGATTCCGGCAGTCAAAGCGGCGGTCCGTCAGGCCGCGGCCGAGCTGAAGACACATCTGAACTGAGTCCAACCGCTCACCACATCCCAGGGTGTGGTGAGTTTTTTTGTGCCCGCCGGAGTGCAATCGATGAGCCTTTTCTCTACCCACCTGCTGTCCTGGAGCGCCCTGCTCCTGGTGCTCGACGCTGCGCTCTGGCACCTCGCCCCGTTCAAGCACCGCGCCCCGCGGGTCGGCGTGCGCCTGGTGTTGTTTCTGGCGTTCAGCGCGCTGGTCATCAACGCCGGCGTCAGCCCGTTGCAGGCGCCATTGTTCGCCGATGATCGTGTTGCCCAACTCGGCGCCACGGCACTGGGGATTCTCTGGTGGCTGTACGCCGCGCGGGTACTCACCGAAGTCATCGGTCTGGTGCTGATGCGCCGCATCGGGCACAGCGGTCGGTTGTTGCAGGACGTGATCGGTGCGCTGGTGTTCCTGGCCGCCATTGTCGCTGCCGCCGGGTATGTGCTGGAACTGCCGGTCAAAGGCTTGCTCGCGACCTCCGGGGTCGTCGCCATCGTGGTCGGTCTGGCGTTGCAGAGCACGTTGAGCGACGTGTTCTCCGGCATCGTGCTCAACACCACCAAGCCCTATCAGGTGGACGATTTCGTGCTGATCGACGGCGTCGAAGGCAAGGTGCTCGATATCGACTGGCGCGCCACCCACCTGCTGACCAGCGCCGGCACGCTGGCCGTGGTGCCGAACTCGGTGGCGGCCAAGGCCAAGATCGTCAACCTCAGCCGCCCGACCAATCTGCACGGCGTGTCGATCAGCATCAAGGTGCCGAACCACGTCCGTCCGCGCCGGGTGCTCGATGCCCTCGACCGGACGCTACAAGGCAGCAGCAGTCTGTTGCTCAATCCGGCGCCGAAAGCGGTGCTCAAAGAGGCTGGCGAAGAAATGTCCGAATACGTGGCCAGCGGTTTCATCGCCGAACTGGCCAGGAAAGGTGAAGTGCGCAATCAACTGTTCGACCTCGCCCATAGGCACCTTGAAGCGGCGGGCATCTCACGGCATCCGGACGGTGTGATCGAACCCTCGACCCGCGCCCGCGCGCTGCTCGATGAGGTGAAGATTTTTCGCTCACTGAGCCATGAGGAACGTGACCGTCTCGCCGAATCGATGGTGCCGCAGCAGTACGCCGCCGGCCAGGTGGTGCTGGATCTGGATGAAGTGCCGGACAGCCTGCTGGTGATCGCCACGGGTGTGGTCAGCGCCAGCGTGCCCGACGGCAATGGCCGCACTGAAGCCGGACGCATGGGACCGAGCGAGGTCATGGGCGAGCAAAGCATCCTTGCCGATACGCCGTCTCAGGCGACGTTCACCGCGCTGACTTCGTGCATCATCTACCGTCTCGACAAGAACGTGACCCGCCAGTGCATGGAACAGCGTAGCGAAGTGGATCGGGCGTTGAACACGTTGCAGGCGGTGCGGCAGCAGAACAGTCGGTTGGCGCTGATGGCCAAGCCTGCGTCGGTGAAAAAAGGCGGTTTGTTGGGGTGGTTGCAAAAACGTTGAGCGCAAAAATGCCCGCACGTCGGCGGGCATTGTTTTCAGCTAATCACTTCGCAGTGAACTTGGTGTAGCTGTTGATCAGGTTGCGATAGTTCGGCAGGCGTTCGGACAGCAGGTTGGCCAGGCCTTCCATGTCGTTGCGCCAGTCGCCTTGCAGCTCGCAAGCCACCGAGAACCAGTTCAGCAAATGGGCACCGGCGGCCGACATGCGTGCCCAGGCCGCTTGTTGCACGGTGGTGTTGAAGGTGCCGGAAGCGTCAGTCACTACAAACACTTCAAAGCCCTCGGCAAGGGCCGACAGGGTCGGGAACGCCACGCACACGTCGGTCACCACACCGGCGATGATCAGTTGCTTGCGACCGGTGGCCTTGATCGCCTTGACGAAGTCTTCGTTGTCCCAGGCATTGATCTGGCCCGGGCGTGCAATGAACGGCGCGTCCGGGAACTGCGCCTTGAGCTCCGGCACGATCGGGCCGTTCGGACCACTGTCGAAGCTGGTGGTGAGGATGGTCGGCAGTTTGAAGAACTTGGCGATGTCGCCCAGCGCCAGCACGTTGTTCTTGAACTCGTTGGGCGAGAAATCCTGTACCAGCGAGATCAGGCCAGTCTGGTGGTCGACCAGCAAGACCACGGCATCGTCTTTGTTCAGGCGTTTGTACGGAACGTTGCTCATTGGAAACTCCTTGGTGGATGGTTGTTGCAGTCAGCGCCGACCGGTTGGGCCGGCGTTTTTTTAAAGGGGGTCAGAAGGCAAAACACGAGCAGCCAAAGGCGCCCCAGAAACCGGCGAAATCGCTGACCGGCGCGTTCGACAGGCGCGCCCGTTCATGACTGTGGGAATGCACCGCGCACGGGCCGCTGCAATGGTGAACCTGGGCCTGCATCGGCGACGTCGGGCGCCAGTGGCCCGGGACTTTCACCACCGGAGACCAGTCCGGCAGCACCGGCACGCTGGCCGGCCCGAGCTTCTCGAAGTCACCGGCGCCATACACGACCTTGCCGCCGACCACGGTCAATACCGACTCGATCCACTTGATCGCTTCTTCATCGACGCTGAAAAAGTCCGCGCTGAGGGCCGCGACGTCGGCCAGTTGCCCGACCTTGATCTGGCCCTTCTTGCCTTGCTCCGACGAGAACCAGGCGCTGCCATGGGTGAACAGCTCCAGCGCCGTCAGGCGTGAAAGGCCTTCGGCGTGCAACTCCATTCCGCCGACGGTACGACCACTGACCATCCAGTACAGCGAGGTCCACGGGTTGTAGCTGGACACCCGCGTTGCGTCGGTACCGGCGCCGACCGGTACGCCCTCGGCCAGCATGCGTTTGATCGGCGGCGTGGCTTCGGCCGCCTTGGCGCCGTAACGCTCGACGAAATACTCACCCTGGAACGCCATGCGATCCTGGATCGCGATGCCGCCGTTCAGCGCTCGCACCCGCTCGATGTTTTTCGGGCTGATGGTTTCAGCGTGGTCGAAAAACCACGGCAGGCCGTTGAACGGAATATCGCGGTTGACCTTCTCGAACACGTCGAGCATCCGCGAGATCGATTCGTCATAGGTGGCGTGCAAACGGAACGGCCAGCGCTGTTCGACGAGGTGGCGCACCACCGGCTCCAGTTCGTCTTCCATGCTTTGCGGCAGGTCCGGGCGCGGCTCAAGGAAATCCTCGAAGTCCGCCGCCGAGAACACCAGCATTTCCCCGGCGCCGTTGTGTCGCAGGTAATCGTCGCCCTGGTGCAGCTTCACGCTGCTGGTCCAGTTCTTGAAGTCGGTCAGCTCTTCCTTGGGTTTCTGGGTGAACAGGTTGTAGGCGATGCGCACGGTCAGTTGCTCGTCCTTCGCCAACTGTTCGATCACCTGGTAATCGTCCGGGTAATTCTGGAAACCACCGCCGGCATCGATGGCGCTGGTCAGGCCCAGGCGATTGAGTTCACGCATGAACTGGCGGGTCGAGTTGACCTGGTATTCCAGCGGCAACTTCGGCCCCTTGGCCAGGGTCGAGTACAGAATCATCGCGTTCGGCCGCGCGACCAGCATGCCGGTCGGCTCGCCGTTGGCATCGCGCACGATCTCGCCACCCGGCGGGTTCGGCGTGTCGCGGGTGTAGCCCGCCACCCGCAGTGCGGCGCGGTTGAGCAAGGCGCGGTCGTACAGGTGCAGCACGAACACCGGCGTATCCGGCGCCGCTTGGTTGAGTTCGGCCAGCGTCGGCATGCGTTTTTCGGCGAACTGGAATTCGTTCCAGCCACCGACCACGCGCACCCATTGCGGCGTCGGCGTACGGTCGGCCTGCTCCTTGAGCATGCGCAGCGCGTCGGCCAGCGACGGCACGCCCTCCCAGCGCAGTTCGAGGTTGTAGTTCAGCCCCCCGCGGATCAGGTGCAGGTGCGAGTCGTTGAGACCGGGAATGACGCAGCGACCCTTGAGGTCGATGACCTGGGTGGAGGGACCGCGCAGGGCCATGGCCTGGGCATCGGTGCCCACCACGACGAAGCGACCGTCGCTGATCGCAACGGCGCTGGCATGTGGGTTTTCACGGTCAACCGTATGAAATTGACCATTGAACAGAATCAGACTGGCGTTCATCGCGTTTCCTTGGGTTGATGAGAAGAGGACAACCAGGGGGCGAACAGGCGCGTCGCCATTGGCATGAACAGGTAGACCACCGACACCACGATGGTCAGCGTGATCAGGAACGTGGCGACCACGTAATGGGACAGGAAGGCATTGAGGCCCAGCAGCGGGCCCCAGAGCAGCGGTACCAACAGGGTGTGCGGCAGAATCACCAGCAGCGTGACGACGGCCTGCTTCCAGCGCGGTGGCGGTGGAGCAGCGGTGTCGGCGCCGGGGGCGAACCAGAATTCATTGACCGGGTTGACCTCGGTCTGGTCGCCATCGGCGAGCATCGGTGTGGCTTCGTTCACCAGTTGCTGGCGCTGGGGCGAATCCAGCCAGCGCTGCATCGCTTCGGTACTGCAAAAGCGCAGCACGCAGGTATACAGGTCGAGGCCGGCGTTTCTGCCACGAATCACATCCACCCCCAGGTGCCCGTCCTGCTGCCCGGCGATGCTGACGATGTTGCGTAACCAGGCTTCGTAGGGCCCCTCGAAACCGGACTTGACCCGGTGCTTGATGACCAGGGTCACGACTTCCTCGAAACGGTTGGATTCAGGCATAACGTAAAGCTCCGGTGAATCGGACATTGAGCGCGAGCCGGCCCGGCCCGGCGATAAGAACGCTGCTGAACAGCAGCAACAACAGCCAGCCGAACTGCCCCTCTTCAACGCTCCACTGCGGATGCACCACCCGCAACGCGATCAACAGGACACACAGGATCGGCAGGCACGCCAGACGCACCAACACCCCTGCGATAATCAGCAGCGGGCACAGCACCTCGGCAAAGATCGCCAGCATCAGGGTGATGTGGGCGCCCAGGTGGAAAGGGTCCTCGATCACTTGCAACTGCAATCTGTAATTCAACAGCTTGGGCAAACCGTGTACCCACAACAGGAACAGACTGGCGCTGACGCGCAAAAACAGCAGCCCGAAGGCCTGGGCCCGTTCATCCTGTCGCGAAACGTTCATGGGTTACCCGCCCGAATGAAAAAACACCGACGTCAATGCGCCGCAACGTCATTCGATAATGCGGGTATGGGGCTGGGGAAAATTGGATGTACGTGCTCTCTTTCAGGAGCGAGCACCGATCTGCAGGCGTTGGGGATGTCGGATCGGCAACGAACAACCGGTGGCAGCGGGCAAGCCCGCGTCCACAGAGGCCCGATGGGTCATGGGCGCGACGGTCAGCCAGCCAGAGGCAAAGGCCTTGACATGAACTCGGCGATCCGCGAACGCAACCAGCGCTCGGCGGGGTCGTTGTCGTGCACGCCGCTCCAGGCCATCGACAACTGCGCCGCCGCAATCGGGAAGGGTGGATCCTCAGCCCGCAACGCACACCCCTCGACCAGCGCACACGCCGCATAATCGGGCACGGTGGCGATCATCTCGGTGCCGGCGAGCAGCGCGCGCAACCCGCTGAACTGCGGCACGCCAAGCACCACCCGGCGACTGCGGCCGATCTTCGCCAGATCAAGGTCGATGTTGCCGCTCAGGTCACCGGAAAAAGACACCATGGCATGCGGTCGTTCGCAGTACTCATCGAGGGTCAGCGGTCCCGGCCGCTTGTCCCCGCGCAGCACCTTGCAGGGAATGTCGCGCAGCTTCTTGCATTTGGCATTCGCCGGCAAATCCGTGGTGTAGCTCACCCCTACGGAAATTTCACCGGTGGCCAGCAGGGTCGGCATCAGCAGGTAATTGGCACGCCGCACCACCACGATGATCCCCGGCGCCTCTTCCTGCAATTGCCGCAGCAATGGCGGGAACAGGCCGAACTCGGCATCGTCCGACAAGCCGATACGAAACACGTCGCAGCTGGTCGTCGGATCGAACTCCTTGGCCCGGCTGACCGCCCCGGAGATAACGTCCATCGCCGGCTGCAGCTCCTTGAGAATCGCCAGCGCCCGCGCCGTCGGCTCCATGCCACGACCGTTGCGCAACAGCAGCGGATCGTCGAACAGGTCGCGCAAACGACCGAGCGCCGCACTGACTGCCGGTTGCCCCATGAACAGTTTTTCGGCGACCCGGGTCAGGTTCTTCTCGAACATCAAGGCCTCGAAAATAACCAGCAGGTTCATGTCGACGCGACGCAGATCGTTACGGTTCATTGGTGCTACCTCGATCGATCGGAAAAGCGGCCATGTTCAGCGCCGCCAGGCGCCTCGATTGTGCACACCTCCCGCCTGTGGAAATTGCAGGCATGTGCTGCGTCGCGCTGTATGTAAACCGAGACAATTAACAACGTTTAACTCGCCTGCCAGAGCCCCGCGTCCAAGAATGAAGTTCACCGACACGGACATTCGTCATGGCCCATTCCCAGCAGCACAACGCGTATCTGACGGTCACCAAAACGCCGAAGAAACCCACCGGGGGTTTGACAGCGTGGCGTGAAAGCCTGGCCAAGCAACTGATCCTCGAGCGCCTGGGCGAAACCATCGAAGTCAGTGACCTGGCCCGATCCTGCGCCTTGTCACGCAGCCATTTTTCCCGCGCGTTCAAATGCACTACCGGTCTCTCACCCCAGGACTGGATCCGGCAGCAGCGCATCGCCCGGGCCAAGCAGTTGATCCAGGACACCAACCGCAGCCTGACGCAGATCAGCCTCGAATGCGGATTCTGCGACCAGGCACATTTCTGCCACATCTTCACCCGCAGCGAAGGCATTAACCCGTTTGCCTGGCGCTGCCGCACGATTCGCGCCCTGCCCCATCACGCCCTCCCCGCCCCGCCGTTTCACGCGCAGTAAGCGTCCGGCGCCCCGCTTGACGGGACGCTTCGAATCTCCAGCGCATTGATGCGACGTCCGATCAGTGCGGTGCAGCGCCCATGCGCTCGGCCAGTCGCGCCACCCGTTCGCCCAGGCACGCGGCGGTGCAACGGTCTTCGAGCGGCGGTGCGTCTTCGGGGGATTGCTCGACATTCGATTGCGCCATGGCGCCGAGCGAACTGCCCAGGCGATTCAACTGCCCGTCGAACAGACCGCTGCTGGAACGCGCCGGCAGTACGTCGAGCCCGACCCAGATCATCGAATGCTGGGCGGCGAACACCGCCATTTGCAGCAAGGTGTTGAGCTTGTCGCCGCACAGGCAGCCGGAGTTGGTGAAGCCTGCGGCGAGCTTGTCGCGCCAGGGCTGGGCCAGATAGAACATCGCGGTGGACTCCATGAACGCCTTGAAGTGCGCCGAAGCGCTGCCCATGTAGGTCGGCGCGCCGAAGATGATCGCGTCGGCGTGGTGCAAACGGTCCCACTGTTGATCCACGTCCTCGACGGCAATCAACAGGCAGGTGCTTCCCTGTTGACGCTCCACCCCCTGGGCCACCGCCTCGGCGATGACGCGGGTGTGTCCGTAGCCACTGTGATAGACCACCACCACGTTGCTCATTCCATTGTCCTTTCTGGCAGAGAGACCGGCTTGCCGGCCAAAACGTTGCGTCAGTCATCCATGCGGCTGGATGGGCCGCCGCAGTCGCGAGCAGGCGAGCTCCCACGCTGACCAGTGGAAGTTGAAGAGACAGAGTTTTGGGCGTAGACCGGACGCAGCACGAGTTAAATGTTGTTAATTATTCCCGGCGCGCGAAATGCCATGGCGACACCTTTATCCGCCGTCGCGGCCCGTAAACACGCAGCGGATGCGCATCACAGGTGAACAGGTGGTGGCGATGGACACCGTCGGCGGGCTCGGCTGTGGATTGCGCCAAGGAAAAATCCCGACGAAAATGCTCGGAAACCGCGTACCAGACGGTTGCAAGCAGGAGTGACCCGTTGACCCTACCCCCCGCCCAGGCGATCCATTTCGGTCCCTATCGGATCTATCCCGACCAACGCCTGGTCATGGAGGCCGATCAGCCCGTGCGCCTGGGTCGGCGTGCCATGGACATTCTGTTGATCCTGCTCGAACACGCCGGCAATGTGGTGAGCAAGCAAACGCTGATCGCCGGGGTCTGGCCCAACAGTGTCGTAGAGGACATCAATCTGCGGGTGCACTTGGCGGCCTTGCGCAAGGCGCTGGGCGATGGTCAGGCCGGGCAGCGTTACATCGTCACCGTGGCCCAGCGCGGCTACAGTTTCGTCGCGCCCTATTCGCTGGAGCAACTTGAGCAACCGGCGACGCATCCCGCCTCAACGCCTGGCGGCCACAACCTGCCGTTACGCCGCACCCGCATGATCGGCCGCCAATCCCTGGTCGATAACCTGGTGACCCAACTGCCGCGCCAGCGCTTCATCACCCTGGTCGGCCCCGGCGGAATCGGCAAGACCACCGTGGCCCTGCGGGTCGCCGAACAACTGATCGGGCGCTACCGCGACGGCATACTTCTGCTGGACCTGGCGCCGATCAACAAACCGTCGATGATCGCCCCGCACCTGGCCAGCCTGCTCGAACTGTCCCTGCACGATGACGAACCCAATCGTGGCATCGCGACCTTCCTGCGGGATCGACAGATGTTGCTGGTGATCGACAATTGCGAGCACCTGATTGATGCCATCACCCTGCTCAGCGAAAGCCTCCTGCGCGCCGCGCCCCAGGTGCATATCCTGGCCACCAGCCGCGAAAGCCTGCGGGCCGAAGGGGAATTCGTCCAGCGCCTGGAGTCACTGGACTGCCCTCCGCCCATCGCCGTACTTGACCGCGCACAGGCCCTGACGTTTTCGGCCCTGCAATTGTTTGTCGAGCGGGCCATGGCCAGCCACGACAGTTTTGAATTGACCGATGACGACCTGCCGCTGGCCATCGAAATCTGTCAGCGCCTGGACGGTATTCCGCTGGCCATCGAGCTGGCGGCGGCACAGGTCGTCAGCCTCGGATTGAGCGGTTTGCTCAGGCAACTGCAAGGCAGTTTCCGCCTGCTCACCCAGGGTTGTCCGAGCACGCTGGGCCGCCACCAGACCCTGCGCGCCACGCTGGACTGGAGCTATGAACTGCTCAGTGCCTGCGAGCGAACCTGCTTGCGTCGCCTGGGGATGTTCAGGGGCAGTTTCACCCTGGAGTCGGCGGCGGCGGTGATTGGCGGCGAGCACATCGACCCGCGCGAGGTGTTCGGTTCGATCACGCAACTGGTGGCCAAGTCGCTGCTGAACGTCGAAGTCGGCGATGAGGAAGTGTTCTACCGCCTGCTCGACACCACACGCAGCTATGCCCTGGACAAACTCGGCCTGGCCTCAGACCTGCCGGGCACCCGCGAACGCCACGCCGAACGCTGCCTGGCCTTGATGGAACAGGCCCGGGACGATTGGGAGCAGATCTCGACGGGCATGTGGCTCGAGCGTTATGCCCGCAGCCTGGAAGACATTCGCTCGGCCCTCGATTGGGGATTGACCCGCCAGGGCCCGCAGGTCCTGGCGATCCGCCTGACCGCGACGTCCACACCTTTGTGGCAGGAACTGTCGCTGCTCAAGGAGCATGGCCTGTATGTGCGCAAGGCGCTGGCCTTGCTGGAGGCCGCTTGCGAACCCTGCCCCAAGGTGCAGATCGACCTCAAGCTGGCGCTGGGCAGTTCCTGCTATCACACACAGGGCGGCACGCCGGAAACCATCGAGGCGTTCATCAGCGCCCGGACCCTGGCCAGGCAGTGCAGCGACATCGCCGGCCAACTGCGGGCGGTCTCCGGACACATGGCGGTCAACCTCAGTTGCGCCGATTACCAGATGGCGCTGGAGCAGAGCCAGCAATTCGACTGCCTGGGTCTGCACGGTGATGCCACCCTGTCCCTCAGCACCCAGCGTTTGCGGGTGCTCGCGCTGCACTTCGCCGGCGACCAGGTACAGGCGCGAATGAACGCCGAGCAGGTGCTGCAGCGCATGACCCAGAGCGGGCACCTCAACCGCTTCACCCACGGGTTTGGCGTGCAGTACGATCAGAGCGTCGCGTCACTGACCATTCTGGCGCGCATCCTCTGGCTGCAGGGGCAACCGGAGCAGGCCTGGCGCACCGCCCGGCAAGCACTGGACATTGCGTTGCAGATCAACCACGGCACGTCCATCTGCTACACCCTGGCCCTGGCCGGTTGCCTGATTGCCCACTACAACGGCGACAGCCGCACGGCGCGTGAACTCTTGCGCCTGTTGCTGGAGCAGGCGCAAAAACACTCGGTGCAACTGTTCCACACCTGGGCCCGGCATTACGCGCAAGTGATCGACCCTGGCGAAGCCGACCTGCCGTTCGAGCCAGGCCAGGGACTGATCAAGGACATCCTGATCACCCTGGACAGCCGTTTCGTCGATGACCAGCTGGTGCTGCGGGCGGAAACCGGCATCGCGGGCTGGAACACCGCGGAAATCCTGCGGGCCAGGGCGGGTGCGCTGCTCGTCGAGGATGACCTGCTCAATCGTGCGACGGCCGAGAGCCTGCTGATTCGCGCATTGAATGTAGCGAAACACCAAGGGGCACTGGCCTGGGAGTTGCGCAGCGCGACCTCGCTGGCGCAGCTGTGGCAGCGTCAGGGCCGGCATCGCCAGGCTCACACTTTATTGGCGCCGATCTGCAACCGGTTCACCGAAGGACACGCCACCCCGGACCTGACAAAGGCCTGCCGGCTACTCCACGAGTTGCAAACCCATGCGCTCGCCTGAGCTGCGGCGGGCCTGGCTGATGTAGCGCGCGTAGCTCATCTCGACCGCGCGCAGCTCACCGCTGCCTTCGAGCTTCTCCAAGGCATAGCGGCGCGTGGTGTTGAGCAGACGATAGTGGGTTGCACCACTGCCCTGCGCCTCTGACAGCAGGGATTTACGCACCAGGCTCTGCAGCCCCTCCGCCAGACGCGCCGGCAGTATCGTCCCGCCGTGGACGCCGGTGGCCGCCTCCAGGGTAAAGGCCTTTTTGAACACCGCCAGACGCTGCAGCACGTTTTGCTCCAGGGGACTGAGCCGGTGGTAGCTCCAGTCCAGTGCCGCCTTGAGGGTTTGATGGCGCGGTACCGCCGTGCGACGGCCCTGGGACAGCAACTGAAAACAGTTATCCAGCTGGGCTTGCACACCGACCAGCGCCAGCGCATCGATTTGCGCGGCCGCCAGTTCAATGGCCAACGGCAAGCCATCGAGGCGCTGGCAGATGTCGCGTACCACCGGCAGGTCCTGCTCACGCAGGGTGAACCCCTGCTGGCGGGCGCGGGCTCGGCTGACAAACAATTGTACCGCCGAGTACCCCATGGCCTCATCCACCCTCAACAGCGCCGATCTGGGCGGCACTGTCAGTGGCGGCAGCGACTGGACGGTTTCCCCCGGCACCCGCAGCGGTTCACGACTGGTCGCCAGCACCGACAGTCGCGGCGCCGATTGCAACAAGGCTTCGACCAACGTACGGCAACGCTCGTGCAGGTGTTCGCAGTTATCCAGCACCAATAACGCATGCCAGTTCGACAGGACCTTGAGCGAAGTCCCGACCTCCAGGCGCAGGACGCGACTCAAGTGCTCTTCCACCTGCGCGGGGTCATCGATTGCCGTCAGATCCACCAGCCAGACGCCGTCCCGATAATGTTGCAAGAGCAGCTCGGCCACACGCAGGGCCACGGTGGTTTTACCAATGCCGCCAGGACCGACCAGGGTCATGAGCCGGCAAACGGGCATACGCCGCACCAGGCTACCCACCATCGGGTCTCGACCGGTCACCGTAGTCAAGCGTGTCGGCAGGTTGTGCTGGACCCGTTGCGCGCTGTCGAGCGAAATCTGCGGGCTCGCCGATGCGTGGGCCACCGTTGCAACGAAACAGTAACCGCGCTGCGGAACGTTGACGATGTAACGCTGCCCCTGCTCTCCGTCGCCCAGTGCGCGACGCAGCGCGGCGATGTGCACGCGCAAGTTGATGTCTTCGACCACCGACGTCGGCCAGACCCGCGCAATCAGCTCGTCCTTGCTGACCACGGTGCCCGCGTGCTCAATCAGTATCTGCAAAATGTCCAGGGCCCGACCGCCCATGCGCAGCGGCCGGGCACCGTCCAGGACTAACCGTTGCCGCAGATGAAAGGCGTAGGGGCCGAAGTGCAGCGCGGTCTCGGTGTTCAACTCTCTGAGGCTGTTCATGCGCGTTCACGTGGACAAACCCGCTATGGCTCAATGCCACGCAGGGTTTGCGCAACTCCTCAAAATACGTTCACCGGTATCTTGGCAGTCCCCCGTGATGGAACAACTGCCACAAGAGGAGCGTCACGGCCATCACGGTGCGCAATACGGACATGCCGGCACTAGCTGAACTGCTCGCGGTACTGGGCCGGCGTCAGCCCAAGCTTTTCGCCGAACAGGAACCGCATGTACCGGACACTGCCGAAGCCGCTTTTGAAGGCCACGGTCTTGAGCGGCAAGTCGCTGGTTTCCAGCAGGTTCCGCGCGCGATCGATGCGCGCACTTTGCAGGAACTCCATCGGCGTCATGTTCACTTCCCGGGTAAACACCCGGGCGAAATGACGCGGGCTCATGTTGGCCTGGCCCGCCAGGCGCTCGATGCTGAACGCTTCGTCGAGGTGTTCGAGCATGTAGTTCTGCACCCGGGTCACCGGTGTCTCATGGGGGGCGACGGTCGCCATCAACGGACTGAACTGCGCCTGTCCGCCCTGGCGCTTCATCACCACCAGCAATACCTTGGCCACATCCTGGGCGACTTTTTTGCCATGGTCCTCGGCCACCACCGCGAGCGCGAGGTCGATGCCGGCCGTGACACCCCCGGAGGTGATGAGGTTGCGGTCCTGCACGTAAATCTGATCGGTCTCCACCGTGGCCTTCGGGAAGCCCTTGATCAGCCGTTCGGTGTAATGCCAGTGAGTGGTGACCCGGAAGCCGTCGAGCAGACCGGCATGCCCGAGCACAAAGGCACCGGTGCAAATCGAGCCATACACCCTGGACCGACCGACGTTGTGGTTGAGCCAATCGAGCAATGGCGGATGTTTTTCGTTATAGGCACCGGGGCCACCGGGCACCAGCAACAGGTCATAACCGTCACAGGCCTGGTCGATGTGCAGGTCGGCCTGCACGCTCACGCCATTGGACGCCCGCAGCGCACCCGGCACCGTGCCGATGGTCGACAGGACGTAATGGTCCTCGGGTTTGAGGTAGCGATTGGCGATGGAAAACACCTCCATGGGCCCGGCCATGTCGAGCAGGAGAAAGTCGGGAAACAGCACCATTGCCACAGTTTTCATGGGTTACACATCACAGATTTCAAAGAGGGATCGATCCACCAGACAATGCTTTTTGTGGCTGGTTTTGCTCATGCTGAACATTATGGCCCAGCTCTGGAACGAGCGTCGCCCACTCATCACTGTCAACCTGGATGAGACAGTATTTCAATTTTCATCTACTTATTGCACAAAGCGATAAACATTAACCTTCTTCTCACTCGGACGAATCAACGTCCCCCAGAGGAGAACTCATCATGCTGACCCTTCGCAAAGCTTCTGATCGCGGCATGGCCAACCATGGCTGGCTGAAGTCGTTCCACACCTTCTCCTTCGCCAACTACCGCAATCCCAGGGAGCAGGGTTTTTCCGACCTGCTGGTGATCAACGATGACCGCGTGGCAGCCGGCAAAGGCTTTGGCCAACACCCGCACCGCGACATGGAGATTTTCTCCTATGTGCTCGAAGGTGCCCTGGAACACAAGGACACCCTGGGCACCGGTTCGGTGATCCGCCCCGGCGATGTGCAATTGATGAGCGCCGGCAGCGGCGTGGCCCACAGTGAATACAATCACTCGGCGACCCGGCCGGTGCACTTCCTGCAAATCTGGATCGTGCCGGACATCAGCGGTGCCAAACCGCGTTATCAGCAAGAGCATTTCAGCACGCAGAAGAAACGCGGTCGCCTGCAACTGATCATCGCCCCCGATGGGGCCAACGGTTCGCTGCGGGTGCGTCAGGATACCCGGGTGTATGCCGGCCTGATCGACGGCAAGGAAACCGCTACTCTGGCGCTGGACGTCAACCGCTACGCCTATGTGCATGTGGCCCGGGGCAGCGTCGAGCTCAACGGACTGTTGTTGCAGGAAGGCGACGGCGTGCGGGTCAGGGATGAACAGGCGCTGACCCTGACCAAGGGTGTCGATGCCGAAGTGCTGGTGTTCGACCTGCGGCCTCAAGAATTACCGGAAATGCCGTGACCGTGAATTGCCTGGGGGCCTCAACGCCTCCGGGCAACCCAGGCAAGGCGCAAAAAAAAGGCCAGCCTGTTTGGTTATCAGGCCGGCCTCTTTTCAATGTCGCCTATCAGACGTGTTCACTGCTCTTGACCTGCACCGGTCGATGCTCCGGCGCACCATGGCCATGATCATCCTCCGCCAGCACCGGCACTTCCTTGCCATCGCAGTCATGCAACTTGCCATCGCTGAAGTAATCGCCTTCACGCAACGCGGCCAGGTCCTGGAAGCGCAAGGTGCGCTCGGTGCCGGCGGCGAATACCGACTGCTGGTCCGAGTTACCGGCGGTGAAGTGGTTGAAGGTCAGGTTGAGCACAATCGCCATGATCGCCGACGAGCTGATGCCCGAGTGGAAGATGGTGGCGAACCAGCTTGGGAAGTGATCGTAGAAGTTCGGCGCCGCGATCGGGATCATGCCGAAGCCGATCGAAGTAGCGACGATGATCAGGTTGACGTTGTTGCGGTAGTCGACCTTGGACAGCGTACGAATGCCGCTGGCCGCCACGGTGCCGAACAGCACGATACCGGCGCCACCCAGTACCGAGGTCGGTACCGCAGCAATCACCCGGCCCATGAAGGGCAGCAGGCCGAGGATCACCAGGAACAGGCCCCCTGTCGCCACCACGTAACGGCTCTTGATCCCGGTCACCGCCACCAGGCCCACGTTCTGGGCGAAAGCGCTCTGGGTGAAGGAGCCGAAGATCGGCGCGATCATGCTCGACAGCATGTCGGCGCGCAGGCCATTGCCCAGGCGCTTGGAGTCGACCTTGGTGTCGATGATTTCACCGACGGCGAGGATGTCCGCCGAGGTTTCCACCAAAGTCACCATGACCACGATGCACATCGACAGGATGGCGGCGAAATGGAAGGTCGGCATGCCGAAGTGGAACGGCGTCGGGAAGCCGAACATCGGCCCTTCGCTGACGTTGGAGAAGTCCGCCATGCCGAGGAACACCGCGATCAGGGTACCGATGACCATCGCCAGCAGGATCGACAACCGCGAGATGGTCGCGCTGCCGATCTTGCTCAGCAGCAGCACCAGCACCAGGGTCACCGCAGCCAGGCCGATGTTGGCCATGCTGCCGAAGCTTTCCGCGTGACTGTTACCGCCCATGGCCCAGCGTGCCGCCACCGGCATCAGCGTCAGGCCGATGGTGGTGATCACGATGCCGGTGACCAGGGGTGGGAAGAACTTGGTGATCCGCGAGAACACCGGGGTGATCAACAGCCCGATCAGCGAGGCCGCTATCACCGCGCCGAGGATCGACTGGAAGCCGCCCTCCCCGCCACTGCTGACAATCGCCACCATGGTTGCCACGCCCGAGAACGAAACGCCCTGGACCAGCGGCAACTGACAGCCAAAGAACGGTAAACCCAGGGTTTGCAGCAGCGTTGCCAGCCCCCCTGCAAACAACGATGCCGCGATCAGCAGACCAATGTCCGCCGGAGAAAGCCCGGCCGCCTGGCCGATGATCAGTGGTACCGCAACGATACCGCCATACATGGTCAGAACGTGTTGCAGGCCATAAGCCATATTCGCGCCGACCCCGAGGTTTTCATCCTCGGGCCGCTGGTGTGAAACAGAGGGCGTTTTCATCGTGGGGGGTTCCCTGGGTTTTTGTTATGCGCACACTGTATTCAACACACAAGACAAATGTCCATAGAGTTGTATACAACTTGCCAGTCACATAATGGACACTCGTTCATATTCACCCCTGCAGAGCCCTCTGGGACGGGACTTGCGGCCATGACCGCCCGTCGAAAAAAAGCTGATCGATTGATCAGCTTTTATCCCGAAACACACCCTTCCGGATGTTCACGCCCCCCTGTGGGAGCGAGCCTGCTCGCGAAAAAACGTAAGGACGCCGCATTCATTCAGAATATCCGCGGCATCGTTGACGTTTTTCGCGAGCAGGCTCGCTCCCACAATGAGCATCAAACCCGTTGGAGCAATTGCTTCAGCCTCGTCTCCAGCGCCGGAAGCTCGGGCACCTGCAGGCCGAACTCACAATGCAAAATCCTGACCAACTCGCCAGGATCGCTGATCTCCCGGCGCTCACTCGGCGCCCCCACCCGATGCACCGCGTAGCTGCCATTGTTCAAGGTGCACCGCGTCTGCCCCTCGGTCCGCGCCACCATCAGGCGCTGCAGGAACGGTGACTCGGGGTGGGTCGAGACGTACCAGTTGCCGATCTCGTAGTCGATATCGCCCTGGCGCTGCAGGTCGAACACATACATGGCCCACCAGGCGTCACCCACCAGGGCGTGCAAGGTGTAGCTGTCACCCTCGCGGGTGATGCGGTAAGGCTCATGGGGCGTGGCCTGCACCGCCTCGGTGTCGAGCAGCAGCGGCGCGGTGGGCACCATGCCACCGAAGCCGACATCGGTGATGTAGCGCACGCCCTGCAAGGTCAGCAGGGTCAAGCGATGGGTGCGCGCCACCCAGGCGTCCGCAGGCGCATTCATCACCACCCGCCCGGTAATCCCGCGCACCTCGAAGCCCAGGTGCTGCAGCAGGGTCATGAACAGATTGTTCAGCTCATAGCAGTAACCGCCCCGCCCTTCATGCAGCAATTTGCCCTGGATCGACTGCAGGTCCAGGCGCACCGGCAGGCCCGCCAAGGGCGACAGGTTTTCGAAGACAAAGGTGCTGGTATGGCGCAATTGCAGTTGCTGCAATGTCTCAAGAGTGGGCGCCGGTGCACTGTTATAGCCCAGGCGGTGCAGGTACAGGTCGAGGTCTTTGAGCGGCGGCGTGGGCATGAGCGGTTCCTTGTGCATGATCACGAGGTTATAGAGCATCGCCGCGCCCGACCGATAATAGATTTCGCTCATCGCCTCGCTGCAGCCCTTGCCAAGCGAGTCGCCGGCTGCCAGTAATGGCAAACCAGTTCTCGCCACGAGCCCTTATCGATCATGGACACACTGCACGGCCCGCGAATCACCCTGCGTCCGCTCCAGGCCAGCGATGCCGACGCCCTGGTGCGGTCGGCCAGCGACGGCGAACTGTGGAACCTGCCCTTTACCGTGGTGCCGTCCAGCAGCACCGTTGACAGCTATCTGCAAAAAGCCCTGGCCGGCCGCGACGCCGGCAGCGTCTTGCCCTACGTCATCGTGCTCAATGAAACCGCCGAGATCATTGGCTCAACGCGCTTCTGGAAGGTCGACCCGGTCAACCGCAAGCTGGAAATCGGCAGCAGCTGGATCGCCACCCGCCATCAGCGCAGCTTCGTCAACACCGAGGCCAAGTACCTGATGTTGCGCCACGCCTTTGAACAACTCGGCTGCGTGCGTGTGCAATTCACCACCGACGAAATCAACCTCAAGTCCCGTGCGGCGATTCTGCGGCTTGGCGCGCAGCAGGAAGGCATCGTACGCAATGAACGGATCATGCCTGACGGGCGCAAACGCAATTCAGTGCGCTTCAGCATCATCGAAGAAGAATGGCCGCAGGTGCGTGAGGCACTGCAAAGCAAACTGTCCCTCACCCACGGCGGCCCGACTGCTGATTAGCTGCGCTTGACCGCAGGCGGGTTCCACTTGCCGTTCAAGGCTTCAGGCTTGGGCCCGTACAGGCGCATGGTCAGGTTGAACGCCCCGGCCGGTGCCGGCAGCCAGTTGGCCTCGCGCTCCTTGCCGGGGTTCTGGTGCTGGAAATACAGATCCAGCGAACCATCGGCATTGGTCTTGAACGGCATCCAGCTGCTCACCGCAAAGCGGTTCAGCTCATTGCCCACCTGGAAACCCTCGGCGTCGTACAGGGTGATGGACCAGAAGGCGTTGACCGGCGGCACCGAATCCTTGTCGAAATGCAGCACGTACTGATTGGCGCCATCCAGCGGCTGGCCCTTGTCATCGCCCAGGTTCAACGGATAGATCGCATCCTCCGGCAGGTTGGCCCCCAGCCCCAGTTGCGCGACCATCGCGCGCTTGAGGTAATAGTTGCCGTAAACCCCCATGGTGTCGGTGTTCATCGACCAGCCGTTGACCACCCGCGCCAGGGTCTGCACCTTCCACGTCATCAAGGCCTGGGCTTCGGCGGGAGCGGTTTGCAGCGCCTGCTGGATCGTCGGATCAAGCGCCTCGAGCTTGAACGACTTGCCGGGCTCGATGCCGATACGCTTCATCTGCGCGATGATCGGCTGGTCGGTACTGTGGGGCGGGTGCAGCTTCAGCAACTCCGCCGCGTAGGCAAAGTAATTGGCCGCCGACATCGAATCGACCTGAATCTTCGGCGGGGTTTTCATGTCGATCGCCGGGTCGACCTTGACGCTGACCGGCACCGCCGGCTTGCCCAACTGCGACAGCGGGGTCACGGTATAGCCGGCCTGGATCTTGTGCACCGCCGGATAATCCGCCGCACCGTCGGTCTTGGTCCGGCCGATCACCCACACATAAGGGGTCGGCGCCGGCAACTGGGTGATGCCGGCCGGCACACTGCCCTGCCAACCCGGCGGCGTCACCAGGAACTGCCCGGCCTCCGTACCCGTGGTGCGCCAGCCTGGCGAGGCAAAGACATCCGTCCACATGTCGAGCATCGGCAGCAGGTAGAAGCGCCCATTGGTGGCCGGCGCGGACACCACCAGCGGCTCCTTGCTCAAGTCGAGCCAGGCAATCGAATACAGGGTGTCAAAGTTCGATCGGACGACGCCCTTGAAGTTGGCCGGCGGGTATTCCGGCACACTGACAAACATGTTCATCGGCCCCTTGCCAAACTCTTTGCCGGGTTCGATGTTGGTGAACTGCTTGCGCGTGACATCCATCGTCAACAGCGGATAGAAGTACACATAGGCATCGACACCAATGGCATGAGCTTCCTGCGCCGTCATTGGCGAGTCGGCGTAACTGGTCAGCGGCGACAACGATGCAGCCGCGACCATCAATGCCGAGGCTTTAAATGCTTTGGGTATCAACATTTGCTTGATCGTCCGAAGGGTGGGAGAAGAAGTTGGCCAGTTACTGCGCAGGCAATTGAACTCTAGACGAGTTGGCGATATCAGCTCGAAGCCAAGACAGCCGGCCTGAATAGCTGATGATTGCACTCGGTCTTTATTCAACGGGTGGACACTTGCTCCGGCAACTTTCCATCGGCGCTCGTTACTTGCGTACAGTTTCGGCCAAGGTGCTTGGCCTGATACAAGGCGCTATCCGCACGCTCGATCAGCAACTCGATACTGTCCTGCGCGGTGGGCACAAACGCATGACAACCGAGGCTCACCGTCAGGTATCCCGAAGGTGCCGCACTGTGGACAATCCGCGCATTCTCGACGCAACGGCGGATCTGCTCGGCTACCGTAAAGGCCGCGCGCAGATCGGTATCGGCCAACAGCACGGCAAACTCCTCGCCGCCGTAGCGCACCACTAGGTCGGTCTTGCGCTGGCAGCAGCTCTTGACCAGGCTGGCGACCTTGGCCAGGCACTGATCCCCGGCAACGTGACCATAGGTATCGTTGTAGCGCTTGAAGTAATCGACATCCAGCAGGATCAGGCTCAACCAGCTTTGCTGGCGCAGGCCCCGGGCGAACTCGGTGTCCAACACACGCTCGAACAACCGCCGATTGGCCAGCCCGGTCAGGCTGTCGTGGGTGGCGATCACCTCAAGGCGCTCCTGGGCGGCGCGCAGGTCCGCTTCGATGCGCTCGCCATTGCGCACCTGCAACACGAACACCCAGCCGAACAGACTGATCCCGAGCACCACCAACGCCACAATCACGCTGGACTGCACCGCATTGGCGTACCAGCCCCGCAACACCACCTCTTCGGGAATCGCCGCGGCTACCACCAGGGGGTAAGCCGTCAACTGCTGATAGCCGAACAAGCGAACTTTATCGTCCAGTGTCGAACGGATCATCGCGCTGCCCGAGGGTGCAGCCGGCAAGTAGTCAGTGAATATCGGCCTATGCGCCAACGACGTTCCGATCAATTGCTCTACATGGGGACGCCGGGCCAATAACGTACCGTCCGTTAACGCCAGAAACATCAGCGCGTGGTCATCCAGACTGAAACTTTTGAAAAAGCGGTCGAAGTAAGCCATGCGAATGCCAGCCATCAGCACCCCCTGGAACTGCCCCTGGCGATCATCGATCCGCCGCGACAACGGAATGATCCACTCGCCGTTCTGCCGACTGCGAATGGCCGGGCCGATATGCACTTGCAGGGAGGCATTGCGCTGATGAAACTGGAAATACTCACGATCACTGAATGAGGCGCCTGGCGCCAGATCGCCAAATGAGCTCACCACCCAACGCCCCTCGCGATCGATCAGAAACAGCCCGTGCAACTGCTCAAGGGCCTGCACCCGCCGCGCAAAGGTCGGCTGCAGGCGCGGATTGCGCGTCGTCTCGAAGCCCTCGGCCTGAATCCAGTCGACCAGGCTGGTCACCACCAGGTCCGCCGCCCGAAAGGTATCTTCTGCCTGCTGCGCCATCGCCTGCGTCAGGTTCGACGAACTCTTCTGCGCCAGCGCCAGGTCATGTTCCCGAGACTGCTCCAGCTGCAAATACAGCAAGCCACACAGACACAGGCAGACCGCCGCGATAAACGCCACCGCCGCCTTGCGCAGGGGCAAACGTTTCAATGGGCCACCGAGGGTGTAATAAGGGTCGTGAACGGGGGTAGGCAATAACATCATCCTTGAACGGTAACGCACGAACGGACGCCGGGATTCCTTGGCGCGCAGAGCTTAGCCCAGAGCCACGACCCGGAGCAAACCGTCGCCCGGCACTCTGCTAGCCTGCAAGCTCAATACTCATTTCAAGGAGGAACACCATGAACCCATCCATCGACACCGTGGTCTTCGACCTCGGCAACGTGCTGATTCGCTGGAACCCACGCAACCTGTACTGCAAGCTGTTTGGCGACGACGTACAGGGCATGGAGACTTTTCTGTCCGAGGTGTGCAGCACCGACTGGAACGAACAGCAGGACGCCGGTCGCTCCTGGCAGGAAGCGACAGACGAAGCCATCGCCCGCCATCCGCACCACGAACCCTTGATTCGCGCCTACCGCGAACGCTGGGAAGAAATGCTCGGCGGTGCCCTCGAAGACACCGTACTGATCCTCGAAGAACTCCACGCCAAGGGCATTCGCCTGCTGGCCCTGACCAACTGGTCCGCCGAAACCTTCCCCATCGCCCTGGAGCGCTTCGCCTTCCTGGGCAGATTCGAAGGCATCCTGGTCTCGGGCGCCGAAGGCATCATCAAGCCGGCGCCGGAAATCTTTCAACTATTGATGTCGCGCTACGATATCGAAGGCCAACACGCCGTGTTCATCGACGACCACGCCCCCAACATCGAAGGCGCCCGCCGCGAAGGCTTCAACGCCCTGCAGTTCACCAGCGCCGAGCGACTGCGCAAGGAATTGATCGCCCTCGGCCTGCCCCTCAGCCCTTTGCAGGTTTCTTGACCCACCCACACCGGGCGCCTCAGCGCACCGGCGGCACCCGAATATCCCCGGCGCGGCACTGGTGCTTCACGCCTTTGCCGCACGCCTGGAACGACAGATCCTTGCCCAGGCACACCCGCACCTCGGACAACTCCGGCCCGCGACAAATCACCGCCAGGCCATCTCCGGGAATCCCCGGATTGCTGCGACGAAACATCTGCGCAATGTCCTGCGCCGAGAAGTACACATCCTTGCCCAAAGGCTGCAGTTGCTCGGGAATCTTCACCGCCGCCAACGCCCGATCCGCCGCCGCCAGATACCCCATCGCCCCCAACCCACTGCACGTACCGTGCTTGGCCCACTCATGCTTGAGCAACGCCGGCGTCACAAACACCTCCATCCCCCGCGCCCGCTCCGCCTGCGACAACTTCGCGCCGGAATCACACGACTGCGGCCAGCCGCCCTTGGCGTATTGCGGCCACAGACCGTGCAGCACGAAGCCGTAGCCCTTGCCGGAGCATTGGGCGTTTTCCGGGCGGGTCAGGCAGAAGGTGGGTGACCAGGAGAGGGCCAGGAGGTAGTAGTCGAATTGACCGGGGGTGGGTTGGGATTGGGACTGTGGTTTGCTGTCGGGTCGGGGGGACTGGGGGGATTTGTTAAGGTAGAGGCTGGCGGCGGCGAGTGCGGCGATGAGGGTTAGGAGGGGGAGTTTTTTCATTGATGGGCCTGGAAGCGGGGTTTCTGAGGGGGGTATTGTGACTGAAATTCGCGGGGCAGTTTGCAACGTCAATCTGCACTCGGCATCGATCTTCCCGATACTGTCTGCGCATAACTTTGCGCTATTAGCACTGATCACGCTGCGCTCAGAAGACAGGGTAATAAATGGAATGATTAGCGCGAGATCCTAACTGGAACTTTCGTACCACCCGGGAAAACTCTTCCATTACTTTTGTTATTTGGAGACTTCCGACGAGTGGCGACTATTTATAAGGAAAAATCCTACGATAGCGTGGGATCCGCACGATGAATAATTGACCTTATGGTCAGACTCGACAGCACACCGAGCCCTCGAGTAGCGCGGCGCAATCATCGGCACCAAGCCCGCGCAACCGCAAGAAATCAGGCGACGAAAAGACCTCTAGAACGGGCATCCTGGGCCCTTACCCATACCGCAGCCAAGCCCGTATGCAATCCACCAAAGCAGATGTAACCAACTCATCTAATTGCCCGATTAATATAAAAACAGGCATTTACTGTACAACTTTCCTACCAAGTACAACTTCCAATGCAATGCATCACCTAGATATCACAATGCCATCAATCACCCTACAGACTGAAGCCTGTCATTAATGCGATGCACTGCCACTTGATGTAGGAGATGTCTGGCGCTGACGCAGGATACATGTGTAGGCAATTGTCAGCGAAGTGTGGGATATAGGGAAAGATTCTCACTTGACGCTAATACCACCCAGCGATTAATCTCCCGCCCCTTGAGCACGGAAGCCGCCCGAATCCCCAAGTCACCGCGCGGATGCGGGCCATTCCTGAAACGAATTCACCGGCGTGCCCAGGCACGCCGCTTTGCTGTGCGGTAAAAATCGTGAAACCTCGCTCCTCCTTCCAGATTCAAAAATCGGTCATCTTTGCCCTGGTCCTGCGCGAGGCGCGTGCGCGGTTTGGTGACCGTCGCATGGGGGCGGTGTGGACGTTGATTGAGCCGATCTGCCATCTGTTGATCTTCACACTGTTGTTCTCGTTGATACGAGGCCGAACTGTTGCCGGTGTGGAATACCCGGTGTTTGTTCTCGTGGGCATGGCTCCCTTTCTTCTATATCGCAACACCGCACTGCGCTTGATGGACAGTCTGCGAGAAAATCGATCGCTGTTCGCCTACAAACAGATCAAACCGCTGGATACCTACGTGGCTCGAGTGCTGGTGGAAACCTGCATTAGCGCTTCTGTTTACGCCATCCTTGTTTTTGGCTTCGCCTGGTTCGGGTTTGACATGAAAGTAAGCAACCCGCTCCAATGGGTGGCAACGCTCATGCTCGGTCTACTGTTTGCCTTCGGTCTAGGTATGCTGCTAGCGCTCTGCACTCATGCGCTGCCAAGCCTCAAGCTCGTAGTCCGTATGGCCTTCTTCCCGCTTTACTTCATTTCTGGCGTTTTGGTACCAGCCTCCTACTTGCCTACCGCAATGATGCCACTACTGCTGCTCAATCCATTCCTTCATCTGGTCGAACTGATTCGTGCTGAGGTATTGCCACACTACACACCAGTTGATGGTGTGTCCGTGGAGTACGTGGTCACATTCACCGTGATCTTGCTGTTCGTAGCCTTGGGCAGCTACCGCGCCCGCCGATTGCACCTGATTTCCACGAAGAACGGATGAGAACAGGCCCACGTGTTCGAACTTAATAACATCACAAAGTCGTACCTGACCCCAAAAGGGCGTCGGTACGTGTTTCGCAACCTATCGCTGTCAATTCCACCGGAAAAAAACATTGCTCTGATTGGCCGCAACGGCGCAGGCAAGTCAACCTTGATGCGCCTGCTTGGCGGTGCCGACATCCCTGACTCTGGCTCAATCGTCACTGACCGAAGTATTTCCTGGCCTGTCGGCTTGTCCGGTGGATTTCAAGGCAGCATGACCGGCCGTGACAACATCAAATTTGTCTGCCGGATCTATGGCGCCGAAGGAGAAGCAATGCGTGAGAAGGTCCGCTACGTTCAGGATTTTGCTGAAATCGGCGACTGGATCGACGAACCAATCAAGACTTACTCCTCTGGCATGCGTTCACGCATTGCTTTCGGATTAAGCATGGCTTTTGATTTCGATTACTACCTGATCGACGAAGTGATGTCGGTCGGAGACGCCCAATTCAAACGCAAATGTGCCGAAGTATTCCGCGAGAAACTTCAGCAATCAAAAGTCGTACTGGTCACACATTCCATGGCAGAAGTCGAAAAAATCTGCGACATCGTCCTGCTGGTAAACGATGGCGGTATCGAGATTTACGAAGACGTCGCCGAAGGCATCAAGGCCTACAACTCTTGACCACACACCTTCTTATATTGCAGCACCGTTCCACTTCAAGGATGCATCACATATGAGCAGTACGGGTAAACTCAAGCGCTGGCGCCTGGCATTTGGCCTGGTGATCCTGCCACTGGCCTTGGCGGCTATCTATTACGGCATGTTCGCCATCGATCGTTATGTCAGTTCCGCTCAGGTGGTCGTACGCCAGGATGGTAACAATCAAGGTGCCGCGGTACCTGGACTGGCAACCCTGCTCACTGGCACGAATCCCGCTTCCCGCGAAGAAACCCTCTACCTGCGCGAATACATCGTGTCCATGGACATGATGCTGCTCCTCGAAGATCGCCTGCACTGGATCGAGCAATACGCCGCCCAACGCAACGATATTTTCTTCTGGCTGGACAAGGACGCCGAGCGCGAAGACCTGCTCAAATACTACCAGCGCATGGTTTCTGCCCACTACGACGAAACCACCGGCCTGCTGCGCGTCGAAGTCCAGGCGTTCACCCCCGAATTGTCCGAACAGATGTTGCGCACCATCCTTGAGGCCAGTGAGCACTTCGTCAACGAAGTCAGCCACAGCATCGCCCGCGAACAGATGGCCTTCGCCAAGAGCGAACTGGAAACCGCGCGCGTCAACTACGCCGAACGCAAGACCGAGTTGCTGGACTTCCAGAATGACAACAAGGTACTGGACGGTGCCAACACCGCACAAAGCCGTGCAACCATCATTGCCGACCTGGAAGGCCAGTACACCAAGGAACAGGCAATCCTCACTGAAATGCTGTTCAAGTTGCGCGCTGACTCGCCGCAGGTAAAACAGCAAAAGCAGAAGGTCAACGCCATCACCCAGCAACTGGCCAAGGAAAAGCGCCTGCTGGTTTCCTCGCCGAATGGCTCACAACTGAACGTCGTCGCCTCGCGCTTCCAGCAACTGACCCTGGATGCCGGCATCGCCGAAGAAAGCTACAAGACCGCCGTTGCTGCCCTCGACAACGCCCGTATCGAAGCCAGCAAAAAGATCCGCACCCTGGTCACCGTAGTCAGCCCGAACAGCCCGCAACTCGCCCTGTACCCAGAGCGTCTGTACAACCTGGCAACGATCTTGCTTGGCCTGCTCATGCTGTACGGCATCACCCGCTTCATCCTGGCTTCGATCGAGGATCATCGTGATTAAATCCCTTACAGCTCCAGCAAAATTCAAACTGAAACTGGCAGCGCTGGCCCTTGCCGGCCTGGGCCTCAGCGGTTGCGGCGGCACGTTGTCGGGCGCAGGCCCGTACAAGGGTGATATCGAGAGCAAGGACCAGCCCTACAACCTGGTCGAGATCAACGCCAACACCATCGGCCCCTACATGCGTGGCGCCGTGCGTCCGGTGCAAGCCTCGATTGCCAAGCCCGTCGCGCCTTCCGCGCGCCTGATGGCCGGCGACATCCTCAATGTGCTGATCACCGACAACGCCCCGGAAGGCTCGGCACTGTTCGCCCCGCTCTCCACTGGCGGCACCCAACTGAAAACTCGCATCGACGATCAAGGGATGATTTCCCTGCCGTACGTCGGTCGTCAGTTCGTGGCGGGCATGACCCTCAACGAAGTTGAGAACATGATCCGCAAGCAGCTCAAAGGTGTCACAACCGACGTGCAGACTCACGTTGAACTAGTGGGCGATCTGTCGGGCTCGGTGCTGGTCGCCGGCGCAGTGAAGTCGCCTGGCCGCTTCAGCACCCTGCAAGGTCCACTGACCCTGCTGGACGCCGTCAACCAGGCCGGCGGTCCGGTGCTTGAGCCTCATCTGGTCAATGTCACGGTGCGTACCGGCAGCCAGGTGCAACAGTTCAACTATGAAGACGTGCTGGCCGGCAACAACATGGTCCTGCGCCCGAACTCGGAAGTCGTCCTGGACCGCGCTCGTCAGCGCTTCGTTGCCATGGGCGCCGTAGGCGAACCCGGCCTGAAGGATCTGCCAGCGCAGAACACCAGTTTGCTGGATGCACTGGGCAGCGTTGGCGGACTGAGAGAAGCCAGCGCGAACCCAGAGGGCGTATTTGTCTTTCGCATGGGCGAAGGAACCAATGCCAAGCCCACTGTTCTGCGCCTGGACATGCGTGATCCAGCAGCCGTTTTCTATGCTCGCCAGATCATAGTCAAGCCTGATGACACCATTTACGTAACCAACGCAGCAGTTTACGAGTGGCAAAAAGTTATCTCGCCAGTCGTACAGACCATGATGCTGGGCCGTGCCACTGGCGCCTACAAGTAACTTTTTAAATTTGATCAGCGATAGGGAAATTACATGATCCCGGTAATTCTTTCTGGCGGCTCCGGCTCCCGACTTTGGCCACTTTCGCGTGCGATGCACCCGAAGCAATTCCTGACCCTGCACGGCGACCAGTCGCTGTTCCAGAATACGCTGTCGCGCCTGGCGGGCATTCAGGATGGACCACTGACACCGATTGTCGTCAGCAACGAAGACCACCGTTTCCTGGTTGCCGAACAGTGCCGCGCACTGGGCATCAACCCACAAGCCATCCTGCTTGAGCCAATCGGTCGCAATACTGCGCCTGCGATTGCTGCAGCGGTCGTGAAAGCACTGGCAACCGGCAAGGATGAGCTGCTGCTGGTGCTGCCGGCTGACCACGTCTTCGATGACCTGGAGTCACTGCGCGCCGCCTTCCAGAAGGGCGTGCCCGCTGCCCGTGATGGCCGCATCGTGACATTCGGCATCGTGCCCAACAAAGCGGAAACCGGCTACGGCTACATCCGCGTGGCCGAGAAATCGAATGCTATCCAGGCGGTTGAAGAGTTCGTAGAAAAGCCGGATTTGGCCACCGCCGAGCACTACGTTGCCGACGGTCGCTACTACTGGAACAGCGGCATGTTCCTGTTCCAGGCGTCGACCATGCTGGCTCAATTGCAACAACACGCCCCACAAGTATTGGCCGCCGTGCAAGCTGCACTGAGCAATGCCAAGGAAGACATGGACTTCACCCGACTCGACATGCTGTCGTTTGCGGCTGCTGAAAACATCTCCATCGACTACGCAGTCATGGAACGCTCCGATCAAGTTTCCGTACTCCCGCTGGATGCAGGATGGAACGACGTGGGCTCCTGGTCGGCAGTCTGGGAAATCGCCGACAAGGACCCACAAGGCAACGCCTCTCGCGGCGATGTCATGCTCGAGTCCACCAGTAATGCCTACGTCCATGCCGAACATCGCATGGTCTCCGTGGTGGGCCTGGATAATGTCATCGTCGTCGAAACGGCGGATGCCGTCATGGTGGCTGCCAAGGACAAGGCGCAAGACGTAAAACTGTTGGTGGATCGCATCAAGCAAAGCGCCCGTACCGAAGCGACCAACCATCGCAAGGTTTACCGTCCGTGGGGCGCGTACGACTCCATCGACAATGGACCGCGCTATCAGGTTAAGCGCATTACTGTCGCCCCTGGGCAAAAGCTCTCGGTACAAATGCACCACCACCGTGCTGAGCACTGGATCGTTGTGACTGGAACAGCAAAGGTTTCGCTAGGGGAGCAGGAATTACTGCTGACCGAAAACCAATCAACTTACATTCCGGTGGGTGTTGTACACGCTCTGGAAAACCCAGGAAAAATACCCCTCGAAATGATTGAGGTTCAATCAGGCACTTATCTTGGCGAGGATGACATTGTGCGATTTGAAGACCGTTATGGCCGACTAACTCCAGCTAAAAAGTCCGAAAAAGCCTGCTGACCTTACTGATATCTAGCGCCCAACATTGAACTGAATATGAACATTAAAAAAATCCTAGTACTGACACCAGAAATTCCACACCCGGTTTTCAAAGGAAACCAAAGCCGAGTAGATCAGACGCTAAAAGTCTTAATTGATGCAGGCCACGAAGTTTCTATTGCTGTATTGAACAGCAATCAGGAGAAGCGCTCATCTGTCGACATCCAAAACGACTTAAGAAAAGCGTACCCAAAACTAAAAGAAATTGGTATCCGACGCCACCCGAAATTCTCCGACATCAAACCTAACATACTAACAAAGATTAAACTTTTTCAGAAAACCAATTTAATTTCTGATAGGGACTCCTGCCCTGACAACTTCAAAAAACTTGTCAGCGATATGATTCGACAGCACCAACCAACCCACATTCTTGTCAACTATGTGAAGCTTGATCGAGCGATACCTTCAAAATATCGCGGCATCAAGATCGTCGACACTCATGATATTCAAACTAACATTTTGAGGGCCGCAATCAACGCAGGTACAAACAAAAGAAAAGTTGACGTTGATACCTTTGAATCCGACGAGTTCTCGTTGCTAAAAAAATACGAGTACGTGATATCGATCAACTCGAACGAGACAAAACAAATACGCCAAAAGCTGCCGAACAGTAAAGTATTCACTATTCCTGCCTTCAATGATTTCCAGATCCGTCAAAATCAGGGAATGAAAAAATACGACATATTGTTCGTCGGCTCAGCATCCCCATTCAACGCAGAGGGGATAAAATTATTCATTCAGAAATCCTTCCCTGCGGTCAAGAAGGCATTCCCAAAAGTCACCCTAGCAATCGCGGGCGACGTTAGTAATGTTGGTTCGGTAAGATCACTTGCCGGCCCAAATATTGTCTATCTCGGAAGAGTTCCAAACCTGTCCAGCACTTATGCCGATTCAAAAATTGTAGTATCGCCCATTATTAGCGGTGCTGGAATGAAGGTTAAGAACATTGAAGCTCTTTCTCATGGCATGCCGATTGTTGCCACCTCATTCTCAATGGATGGAATTGACGTAACTGATCGAAAAAACGCTCTAGTTCAAGATGACTGGAGTGCATTCGCTCGTGCTGTAATCGAACTATTAAAAAATCAACAGCTTCGCTCGACGATTGCAGAAGGCGCGTACAACCTCGCCCGTTCAAACTATAGCAAAGACACCGCGAGGAGAAACTACGAAGCGATAATCGATCAAAACTTTAACTTTACGAATGAAATCATCGAAAGCTTTGCCCCTCAGAGCAGCAGAAATCTCAAAAGAACAAAGGCGCTCATTTACAGCACAGATGCTGAATATCTGATCGGCTACAATATTTCGATTGCTGAAGAGTTAAGAAAACTCGGTGTATATTCAGAATTCGTAAAAATGGAATCCACGCGAGAGAACCGCTTCCTGGCGCATGGATTTTTGGTCCACACTGTTAGGCAAGATATATCTAAAGCCAGACGACAAGCAATAAAGAAAGAACTTACCGATAATCAAATCGATGATAGCTTTGGCGCACTCGTAATACAGGGCATTGACATCTCTGAAGAGATTGATGTTTACCGCGAGATGTTTCCGCAGCATTTTTCAGGAAAGAAATCTATAGATGTAGTGACGCAAGCGCTCCTCATCTTGGAGTCAATTCTTTCTAAAATTGAAAAGTCAGCGCCAGACTTCCTGATTGGATGGAACGGTAATGGACCGCACTTTATCTTCCTAATGAAAGTTGCGGCAAAGATTAAAAATCTACCGATATTCCATATTGAGCGCGGCTTACTTCCGGACACTCTTGTTTTCGACCCTCAGGGTGTCAATTATAAGAGCAGTATTGCAGGAAGTTATTTGCCGCTTATCAATCGCGAAGAGCAAATCGCTGCCGCCCAGTACATTGATGATTTCGCAACCAACGGAAAAACAATCGTAACGACCGGAGCGACTAACAATTCTACTCGTGAAGATGTACTGAGAGGAGTCAACCTTTCAGCAGCAGCTAGCTATGTATTTTTCCCACTGCAAATCGAGGGCGACTCTAATATCGTCCTAAATTCTCCAGTATATAAAAAGATGCAGCAGGTCATAGAAGACCTTCAAGAGGTTACTGCCGACTTAAATGTTCATCTGGTCTGCAGGCCACACCCTGAAAACAACATCACTATCGAAGAACTTCGTGACATTTACCCAAGTGTTATTTTTGACAATAAACTGCACTTACACTCCGCTCTAAAGCATTCTATTGCGAACGTGGTAATCAACTCTACCGTCGGGCTTGAGTCTCTCATCCTGGGAACTCCGACATTAGCACTGGGTCACAGCACGTACAGCGGAAAGGGTATTACTTACGATGCGTTCCACAAAGATCAAATCAAGCAGCACCTGACCGAAATCCTGAAGGGTAATCACAATTACCTGCGCGCGAAGCAAAAGACCGAGCGCCTGACGCACCTACTCTTCTCGAATACGCTTTTTAAACTATCCGAATCGAAATCCAACGCGATCATGCTGAAGTCGTCGCTGCTGAAGAACGGCGTACTGATCAATGCAGACATGCCCCCACCGCTGCCACCCAAATCCGCACGAATCTACATGGACAAAAATACGGAGTTCCTACGCAAGCTTCGTGAAGCCGGATCGATTAAAGTCATCAATAGTCTCGCCGATAACACCACCCAGTGGCTGAACGGTAGCAACAAGCCTTTGGTAACGGAAGAATTGATTATCAAAAGTCTATCAAATCTTACGAGCGGAAAAATAGAAGTCAGTAGCGAGCACCACGCCACAGCTGATCACGATAAAGACAACGATATACTGATCTATATTGAAAACTCCACGAACCCGATAGAAACAGCTCGTAGCGAATCATCGAATAGTTTCACCGTAGACGAATATTTTTACCTGACTTAAGAAGACACAAATGAACAAACTCGAAGTCAAAAAATCAACAGAGTTCGCTTTGGAGCATTACTGCATTTCCACTTTACTCGAAAGCGATGAAGATGGTTTTTTTAAGTACTTTTCAAAAAGTACTATAAGCTTCGATGTGGCAATTATATCGAAGGGCCGGAGGCACTATAAGAACGAGAACATAGCGCTTCCGAACCTACACGTTTGCAAGATCAAAAATGCGGTTATCACCGGAAAATGCGGTGTGCTTCAAGGGAATACTCTAGTCAAAGACTCTCTTCCACCGTGGATGACCCATGAAAACATCTTCAAGAATCGGGATCTTTTGAGACGGGCATATCACCTCGAAACGCCTAATGATCAAGAGGAAATTTATGCGCACTCGGAAGCCGAGTTTGACGAAATTTCAGATCCCGTCGTGGTGATCTCCTCCTGCACAGACAATGCCTTCTCACACTATTTGTTCGAGAGTTTTGCCAAGCTTCATATCATGGCAGGCATAGACTTGAATAAGTTCAAGTGGGTCGTTTCGTCGTCGATAAGAAGCTATCAACTCAACCTTCTGACAGACGCCGGGATCAAAGCGGAAAACATCATAAAGAAACCTCACAACGTGTATTTGAAAACTCCGTTCGCGATCGTGATCGAGTCCCCCGCACATAATAATTTGTGGGCCACTCCCGCGAGTCTATTTTTTATGCGTAGTTTCTTCGCAGGACTAGTAAATCGGAATCCACTGGCCAGACGGACAGCCAGCAGGGTTTACCTTGACCGTGCGGACGAGCGCTCTGCAATGCGACAAATGCTTAACGAAGAAGAAATAGTTAACATCGCGCAAAAAAATGGCTTCGTGAACTATACACCTGGCGCACTAAGCTTCAGTGGAAAAATAGAAGCCATAGGATCTGCTGATTACATCATCGGCCAGTATGGTGGCGGGCTTCAACTTTGTTTTGCCGCACAACAGCACTCAAAAATCATAGTTTTACAGTCACCGCACTTTTTCAGAGCCTTTATAAATTACATGTCCGTATTTTTCGGCTATGAAGTCATAAATATCATGGGCCAACCAAGCGGAACCTCAGAACCCAAGCACAACAACTCTGAGCTATACATCGATCAAGGCGACTTCGAACAGTCACTGGTACAAATGCTGCCTAACTAAGATCCGCGAGCAAGGACTAGATAACATGATTATTATTACCATGGCGGGGGCCAGTAGTCGCTTCTTTAAAGCGGGCTACCAACTACCAAAATACCAACTCGAGCTAGGCGGAAAATCCGTATTCAAGCACTCTATCGAATCGTTCTCTTCTTACTTCAAAACTGAGACCTTCGTATTTGTAATTCGCGACATCTATGAAACATATAAATTTATAGAACGCGAAATCGTCGAACTTGGGATCTCCGATTATAAAATCTTGACATTGGAAAGTGAGACGCGCGGCCAGGCTGAAACTGCCTACATCGCTACCTCTCAGTTTGATGGGGACTTCCCCATCTATATCTTCAATATCGACACATTTCGCCACGACTATAAGAAGCCCGACTTCGTGGACTCCTGTGACGGCTACCTGGAAGTATTTCGTGCCGATGGCGAACACTGGTCGTTCATCCAGGAAGATGGTAATGGCAACGTTCTGCGCACTACTGAAAAAGACCGTATTTCCGATTTGTGCAGCGATGGGCTCTACTATTTTAAGAGCAAAAAAGACTTCGAATCTGTTTTCGAGGACGCAGTAGAGCACCAAAAGACAGTAAAAGGCGAACTGTATGTAGCCCCACTGTACAACGAACTAATATCCCGCAAAAAACTAATTAAATTTGCGGAAATCACCTTGGACCAAATAGATTTTTGCGGAACCCCGGATGAGTACGAAGCGCTGCTCCGAAGAGAAAATGGAGAAATAACCGCATGAAAAGAATCATCATGGACCTGGATGAGACGATTTGTTCAACCAAGGACGGCGACTATCGGAACTCGACACCGAAGCTAGAAGTCATTGAAAAACTCAAAGAGTATAAGACTCTCGGGTTCGATATAGTCATCAGCACAAGTAGGAACATGAGAACCTATTCTGGGAACGTTGGAAAAATATCCGCCAACACACTACCTATAATCTTGGAATGGTTGAAAGCGCATGACGTACCCTATGATGAAATCTATGTAGGGAAACCTTGGTGTGGGAATGAAGGTTTTTATGTGGACGACAAGGCGATACGACCCAATGAGTTTGCTCAAATGAGCTACGAGCAGATCAAATCATTGACAGGCATTAATAAATGATTGTAATCAATTCGGCAGCCTATGTAATACCAGAATTTCGGACGGAGTTTGGTAGCATTCCTCCCTGCTTGTTACCTATCGGAAATAGGAAGTTAATCGAACTCCAAGTCCCCCTTCTTCGTAATACTTATGATGAGCGCATAATTGTCTCATTGCCCCACGGCTACGAATTGACTATTGATGAAAAGGCGCTCTTTTCATATCTAGAAATTGAAGTTGCGCATGCACCTACTGGCTTTACATTGGCAGAAGCTCTGCTTTATGTGCTGAACACTGTCGGCGATATTTCCTCTCCAAATGAGCCGTTGCGCCTCCTTCATGGTGACACACTGTTGGACTCCATTCCTGTTGGTAACGACCTAGTAGCCGTTTCCCAGACTGAGTACGATTATAATTGGGAGCGAGAAGCCGGCGAAAAAGGTTCTAGACCAGTATGGTGTGGCTACTTCTCGTTTTCTTCAACACGAAACTTCATCAGATCGCTAGCACTTTCTCAAGGAAACTTTGTTAGGGCGGTGAGAAACTACTCTGAAGAAAATACTGTTTGCTTTCCAGAAGTCTCTGGCTGGCACGATCTTGGACACGTTAACACCTATTTTGCATCACGCTCTCAAATTACGACACAGCGAGTTTTCAATTCGCTACGAATTCAGAATGGCACAGTCTGGAAATCAGGCACCCCTGCCAATAAGATCATAGCGGAAAGCGAGTGGTTTAAGAAACTTCCCGCCTCATTAAAACGTTACACCCCTCAACTGATCGATAGCGGGCTAGATTCATCGAGCGGCGCACCTTTTTATATGCTGGAATATCTTCCCTGCAGCCCGCTAAATGAGGTCTTTGTCCATGGCCGCAATCCAGATTTCTTCTGGCAAAGAATTTTCAAGCTCATGGGTGAGTTCTTAAATGATGCTCGCAAATGCGTCGAGAGCATCGACAGTGCGTCTTTCTATGACGATATCTGCTTGGATGCCAACGATCTTTACGAGAACAAAACTCACTCTCGCCTAGAGCAGTATTCGGGCAATTCAGGCATAGATCTAAACAAAATTACCGGCTACGGAAATACCAAGCTTCCTAGCTTGCGCGATATTGCCAGAGACTGCATAAAACGCACACTTAATCTGCCAATTATCCCGACGATACTTCATGGCGACTTCTGCTTCAGCAATATTCTCTTTGATTCTCGCGGCAGTTCGATCAAAGTTATTGATCCACGCGGACTCAACCAAAATCAGAAATTAACTGTTCTTGGAGACCAAAAGTATGACCTCGCCAAAGCATGCCACTCTGTAATAGGTCTCTACGATTTCATCATCGCTGGACGATATCAAATTGATCGCGAAGAGTTCACTTATGCGACTATTCGTTTTCGAGCGGACGAAAGGCTACTGAGTATTCAAGAAGCCTTCATGGGTAGCGATCTATTGCCAAATATTAGTGTCAAGGACATCATGCCTTTGACTGTATTGCTTTTCTTGTCAATGCTCCCATTGCATTCAGATCGCCCTGATCGCCAAGAAGCCATGTTGATCAATGCACTGCGGCTATACACCGACTACGTGCTTTAACACTGCTTTTATACATGCCAGAACATGAGGTACCTGCTTTGAAAATCACCCCAACCATCGAATGCTCCAACACCGCCCCCTTCGTCCTCTTCGGCGGCATCAACGTGCTCGAGTCCCTGGACCTGGCCCTGACCGCTTGCGCTGAATACGTGCGCGTGACCGAGAAGCTGGGCATTCCTTATGTGTTCAAGGCCAGTTTCGACAAGGCTAACCGTTCCTCGATCCACTCCTACCGTGGCCCGGGTATGGAAGAAGGCCTGCGCATTTTCGAGAAAGTGAAGGCTGAATTCGGCGTGCCGGTGATCACCGACGTGCACGAGATCTATCAGTGCGCGCCAGTGGCCGAAGTGGCTGACGTGCTGCAACTGCCTGCGTTCCTCGCACGCCAGACTGACCTGGTGACGGCTCTGGCCAAGACCGGCAAGCCGATCAACATCAAGAAGCCGCAGTTCCTCAGCCCGTCGCAGATGCAGAACATCGTGCACAAGTTCAAGGAAGCCGGTAACGATCAACTGATCCTGTGTGATCGCGGCACTTGCCTGGGTTACGACAACCTGGTGGTGGACATGCTCGGTTTCGGCGTGATGAAGAAAACCTGCGACAACCTGCCGATCATTTTCGACGTGACTCACGCCCTGCAACAGCGTGATCCATCGGGCGCTGCGTCCGGCGGTCGTCGTGACCAGGTGGTTGACCTGGCGCGTGCCGGCATGGGCGTTGGCCTGGCCGGTCTGTTCCTGGAAGCTCACCCGAACCCGGACCAGGCCAAGTGCGACGGCCCAAGCGCCCTGCCGCTGGACCAACTGGAGCCGTTCCTGGCGCAGATCAAGGCCCTGGATGACCTGATCAAGTCGTTTGCACCTCTGAACATCGCCTGAAACAGCGCTGGTTGAAACAAGGATTCTGAACATGGCAAGTACAGAACAACGGGTCGCGATTGTCATTCCGGCCCGCTACGGTTCGACGCGCCTGCCGGGCAAGCCGCTGGCGGATATCGCCGGCAAGCCGATGGTGCAGCACGTTTACGAACGTGCGCTGCAAGTGAGCAATGCGCAGGTGGTGGTGATTGCCACCGACGACGAGCGCGTGGTGCAAGCCGTGCAAGCCTTTGGTGGCCAGTATGTGATGACCTCGCCGGACCACCCGTCCGGCACCGATCGCCTGGCGGAAGTCATGGCTCAGGTCGAGGCAGACATCTACATCAACCTGCAGGGTGACGAGCCGCTGGTACGCCCGGCGGATATCGAGGCGCTCGCCGCCGGCATGCTCGCCGACGCGCAGGTCAAGGTCGGCACCCTGTGCCACCCGATCGAAGCTGACGAAGCCGGCAACCCGAACACCGTGAAAGTGGTGCTGGCCAACAACGGCAACGCCCTGTATTTCAGCCGTTCGCCGATTCCCTATCCGCGGGATGGCGAAGTCGCGCACTACCTGAAACACGTGGGTGTGTACGGTTATCGTCGCGACGTGCTGGCCGATTACAGCGGCCTGCCGCAGCCGATGCTGGAGCACGCCGAGAAGCTCGAGCAACTGCGGCTGATGGCCGCCGGTTACTGCATTCGTGCGTACCTGGTGGAACCAACTGGCCCGGGTGTCGACACCCCGGAGTGCCTGGAGCAAGTGCGGGCGATCATGAGCGGCCAGGCCCCTGCCCCGCAGCCAACGCTGAACGACGTGCGCCTGGTGATCACCGATGTCGATGGCGTGCTCACCGATGGCGGCATTTACTACGACGCCACCGGCGAATGCCTGAAGCGCTTCCATGTGCGCGACGGCATGGGCATGCGTCTGCTGGAAGAAAATGGCGTGCGTGTGGCGGTGTTGTCCGGGCGTGATTCGGCGACGTTGCGCAAGCGCGTGGCGGACCTGGGGATTACCCTGTGCCAGTTCGGCGTCAAGGACAAGCAGGCAGCCTGCAACCAGTTGATGGCCGAAGCCGGCGTCAGCGCAGCGCAAACTGCTTGCATCGGCGACGACTGCATCGACCTGCCGGCCTTCGCCGCGTGCGCCCTGTCGTTTGCAGTGGCGGATGCGCCGGTGTACGTGAAGGCAGCGGCGACCCATACGTTGACGGCAGCGGGTGGCACCGGCGCGTTCCGTGAAGTGGCGGACGCGATTCTGTTTGCCCAGGGCAAGGATGCGGTGCTGGGCACTGCGGCGGGTTATGCGCAGGTGATGGCGAAGATGGCGCAATAAACATCGAGCCATAAGCAAAAAAACGGTAGAAGCCTGGCTCCTACCGTTTTTTTATGCCGCCGTAAAACTGCGGGTGGATCAGTCGAAGATTTCGACGATGCCGACAACGACGCCTTTGCTGTTGGTCACCGCCAGTGCGCGAATCTTGTTATCGAGCATGTAGGCTTCAGCTTCCGACAGCTGGGAATCTTCCTGGATGGTGTGCGGCTTGGCCGTCATGAAGTGGGCCACGGTGGTGTGGATCACACCTTCGTCGTCCAGCAGCGCACGACGCAGGTCGCCGTCGGTGACGATACCCACCAGCACGTCGCCGTCCATCACCACGGTCAGGCCCATGCGGCTCTGGGTCATCACCATCAGGCAATCGTGGAAGCTGGTGGCCGGGGTGACGATCGGCGCTGGGGTGTGCATCACGTCGCTGACGCGGGTCAGCAGTTTACGGCCGAGGCTGCCGCCCGGGTGGTAGCGGGCGAAGTCCATCGGCTTGAATTGCAGCGCTTCGATCAGCGCTACGGCCAGTGCATCGCCCATGGCCATGGTGGCCAGGGTCGAGGTGGTCGGCGCCAGGTTGTTCGGGCACACTTCGCGCTCGACCGAGATGTCCAGCCAGATGTCGGCGTGCTTGGCCAGGGTCGATTTGCCGTTGCCGGTCATGGCGATGATCTTGTTGCCGAAGGATTTCAGGCTCGGGATCAGCTTGATCACTTCTTCGGTTTCGCCGCTGTAGCTGATCAGGATCAGCACATCGATCGGCTTGAGCATGCCGAGGTCGCCGTGGAAGGCTTCGGCCGGGTGCAGGAAGAAGCTCGGGGTGCCGGTGGAGGCGAAGGTGGCGACCATCTTCTGGCCGATCAGGCCGGATTTGCCCATGCCACACACGACCGCGCGACCCTTGCAGCCGAAGATCAGTTCGACGGCATTCTGGAACTCGCCGTCCAGGCGATCGGCCAGCTGCGTGACCGCTTGCGCTTGAGCGATGAGAGCTTCTTTTGCGATAGCAAGATGATTCATGTTTGACTTTCGTCCCTGAAAACAACGTGGTGTTAAGCGGCGAATTTTAAGGTCTTTGCAACATTTAGCAAAGTCCCAATCCGACGGGGCGGGCATTTTAAACTGTTTAATGGCGTGCCGAGCCACAAATGCGGCGCCTTGGTAAACTTTTCGTTGTAACCGTGATCTGTATCACTCAGCATATTGTTACTAAAACCGCTACAAATCGGACATATGGCACTTGCCTAAGTTGAAGTCATGAATCTGGATCTACACCCCCTGCAAGGCCGCAGAACCCTCTACCGATGGCAACAAGGTGACCTCGAACAACACTTGCGCACGCTGCTGCCACACTGGGGCAAAGAGCCACTAACGATCACCACTCAGGAGCTGGCCTCCAACGCCTCGTTCGTCAATTACGTCCGTCACCATCAGCTGAGGGATCCGAGCACCGGTCAGACCATCGATCTGGTGGAAAAATCCATCCGCAAGCTGGCGTTTATCGGCAGCCAGGAAGCACGTTTCCATCGCGCGACGGATATGTTGCGCGGCAGCGAGCAGTTCCAGTATCCGACCTGTTTCGGCGTCATCGAGACGCCACGTGAAAGCCTGATTTTCACCGACTTTGTCAGGGGCAAACCGCCGCGCATGCACTTGATTGCCAAGCCGTTGGCCCTGGGCATCGCCGAGCTGGAAACCCTCAGTCACCGCTTCCTGAAAAATCGCCCGCTGCACCAGGCGCCGCTGTACTGGAGCATGGACTTCTTCCGCCCCTGGTTCCTGCTGCGCCCGCGGTTCAACTTCGCCCGCTGCTTGCCGGAACTGGCACAACTGGGCAAGAACGATGAACGCTTCAGTGGCCTGGCCGACGCCTTCAAGGCCTTCGAACCGCTGCTGGCACGCCTGGGCCGGGCTGCCCGGCGCAGTCCACGCTGCATCAGTCACATGGACTACCTGCGCAAGAATCTGTTCGTCGATGCCGGCAAGTTGCAGTTGATCGACTGGAGCGAAGTCAAGGTCGGCCGTGTCGGCTTCGATGGCGGCGCCTATCTGGGCAGCCTGTTCCGGCGCAAGGACATGGCGGCGTTTCTCGCCGCCCAGCAACAGTTTCTCGACACCTACCGCGAAGCGTTGCCGAGCGAATTCGACGCCGAGGACGCACTGCGCAACCTGCACTATATGTTTTTGCTCAACGCCCTGTTCCATTGCCTGCGACCCGAGACTATCGCCGAGTATCAGGAAAAGCAGCGCATGCCGTTGCTGCGGGAAAAATACGACTACCTGCTCGGCCTGCTCTGAGCCCCCGCGCACTTCAATACCGGGACGCATCGGCTGTTTTTGCTACGCGCCCTACGTATTCGTCTGAAAGTCCGTTCTCACTTTGTTAATTTGTATTAACATCCGCGCAATCAATTCAGTCGATGAACTGTTTATCGACGCGACCCTGCATGACCACCCACTCAAACGGAATTCAGCTTCACGTTTATGGATGACGCTTCTCTACGCCCGCGCTTGTTGATCCTCTCCAAAGGGGCTCAACGCATCGTCACTCTTCCCGCGCTGCTGCCCGATTACGGGCTGCACAATGGGACTGTGGGCGACCTGGCGCAGGCCGATTGCGTGATGGCCTGGGGTCGCAAACCCAGCGCGATCAAGGCCATGGCCCACGCAGCATCAGCCGGCCTCCCGATCCTCACCCTCGAAGACGGCTTCCTCCGTTCGGTGGGCCTGGGCGCCGATGAGCCGCCGCTGTCGTTGATTGTCGACGACGTCGGTGTGTATTACGACGCCAGCGCCCCTTCACGTCTTGAACAGCTGATTGCCCAACCTTTGAGCAGTGCCCAGACCGAGCGCGCCATGGCGTTGCAGCAACTGTGGCAACAGCAGCGGGTGTCGAAGTACAACGACGCACGCATCGAGTCGATCGAGTTGCCCGCCGACTGTGTGCTGGTCGCCGACCAGACCTTCGCCGACGCGTCGCTGCAAGGCGCCGGCCCTGCCGATTTCAGGGCAATGCTTGACGCTGCCCTGGCGCGTTATCCGACCAGCACCCTGCTGCTCAAGGTGCATCCGGATGTGGTCGCGGGGCGCAAGCGCGGGCATTTCGATCTGGCGGCGCTGAAAGATCATCCACGGGTCCAGGTACTCGCGCAGAACGTCCATCCCGCCGAGTTGCTGCCGCGCATGCGTGCGGTGTACGTGATGAGCTCGCAATTGGGCTTCGACGCCCTGCTGTGGAACATTCCCGTACACACCTGGGGCATGCCGTTCTATGCCGGCTGGGGCTTGACCCAAGACCGCCTGCCCGCACCCGCGCGCCGCCAGCCCGCGAGTCTTGCGCAGTTGGTACACGCCAGCCTGGTGGACTACCCGCGCTATGTGAGCCCGGAAACCGGCCAGCCCTGCACGCCTGAAGTGTTGATCAACTGGCTCGGCCTGCAGCGCCGCCACCGCAGTGCGCTGCCCGGGTCGGTGCAGATGCTCGGCTTCAGTCGCTGGAAAGAGCCCCTGGTGAAGCTGTTTTTTGACGGTTCCGCGATTCAGTTCATCAAACCCCAACAGCCACTGAAGGCCGATATGCCGGTGGTGTCCTGGGGCTGCAAGCACGACGCCGACCTGATGCAACACCGGCAACCGGTCAACCGCGTGGAAGACGGCTTCCTGCGCTCGGTCGGCCTCGGTGCCGGCAAGGCCCGGCCGCTGTCCTGGGTGGTCGATGACCTCGGCATCTACTACGACGCCCGGCGCAGCTCGCGCCTGGAACGTATCTTGCTCGATCAACACTTTGACCCGGTGCTGATGGCGCGAGCCCAGGCCCTGCGCGAGACCATCTGCCGCGCCGGGCTGACCAAATACAACCTGCCCGGCCATGCCTGGCAACGCCCGGCGGCGGCTCGCCAGGTGATCCTGGTCACTGGCCAGGTGGAAGACGACGCGTCGATCCGCTTTGGCGCCCACCGCATCCGCAGCAACCTGCAACTGCTGCAGGCGGTACGTGAACAAAACCCCGAGGCCTGGGTGCTGTACAAGCCGCATCCGGAAGTACTCGCCGGCACACGAGCGCGGGGCAGTGATGAAGCGCAAACGGTCGATTGGTGTGATGAGGTGATCGGCAACACGCCGCTGCAGCAATTGCTGGAAACCGTCGATGAGGTGCACGTCCTGACCTCCCAATCCGGTTTCGAGGCTTTGTTGCGCGGTATTCCGGTGACCACCTACGGCCAGCCGTTCTATGCCGGCTGGGGCTTGACCCGCGATATGGACCTGCACCCCGAGGTCCAGGCCAGGCGTTCGCGAAGGCTGGGGCTCGACGAGTTGGTGGCAGGCACCTTGCTGCTCTACCCCACGTACGTCAGCCGCATCACCAACCGCTTCACCACCGCCGAACAGACACTTTACGAATTACAGCATTGGCACGCGTTACCGCAGCCAGGAGCAACCTCCAGATGGCAGGAATTGAAACAGCGCTTGAGCAGTTTATTGGGCATGAAGCGCCTGAGAAGCTGAAGGCGTCGGCGCCACAGCGCCCGGTTCCGCCTCAGCCACGCAACAGCTTCCTGTTTCTGCAGGGGGTCAGCTCGCCGTTCTTCGCTCGACTGGCCAAGGCCCTGCGGGCGATCGACCAGCGGGTGAATTGCATCAGCTTCAACGTCGGCGACGTGCTCTACAGCCCGGGTTCGCGCAGCACCTATTCGGCCCATCCGGATGAGCTGGAGGCGTTCTACAACCAGCGCTTCCACGACCTCGCCATCACCGACCTCGTGCTCTTCGGCGACTGCCGCCCGGTCCATCGCCCCGCCATCGCCCTGGCCAAGCGCCTGGGGATTCGCGTACACGTGTTCGAAGAGGGCTATTTCCGCCCCTACTGGATCACCCTCGAGCGCGACGGCGTCAACAACAACTCGCTGCTGCCGCGCGATCCCGACTGGTACCGCGAAGTCGGCAAGCACATTCCGCGCTACGACAATGGCGACCCGTTCAAGCTGTCGTTCGCGTCCCGCGCCGCCCACGATGTGCTGTACCACAGCGGCGGCGCGCTGAATAAGCTGTGCTTCCCGCATTACCGCACCCACGCGCCGTTCAATGCGGCCAAGGAGTACGCCGGGTTCATTGGCCAGGGTGTGCGCCTGCTGCTCAGCGGTCGCCGCGATGATGCGCTGGTGACCGAGGTTGCCCGCGAACGTCATCCGACCTTTCTGCTGCCACTGCAGCTGGACAGCGATGCGCAGATCAAGGATCACTCGCCGTTCGCCAACATGCTCGAGGTCATCGACCATGTGATCGCCTCGTTCGCCGCTCACGCGCCGGGTTCGGCACGCCTGCTGGTGAAGAACCATCCGTTGACCCCGGGGCTGGTGAATTATCGGCGCATCACCGACACCCTGGCCGCACAGTATGGGGTCGCCGAGCGCGTCGATTTCCTGCAGAGCGGCCACATGCCGACGCTGCTCTCGCACATTGCCGGGATGATCACGGTCAACAGCACCGCCGGCGCTTCGGCGATCCTGCACAAACGCCCGACCTTCGTCCTCGCCAACCCGATCTACGCCATGCCCGGGCTGACCCAGCAAGGCAGCCTCGAGGACTTCTGGCACGCCCCCGAAGCACCGGACATGGCGCTGTTCAAGCATTTCCGCAACACCGTCATCCACACCACCCAGGTCAACGGCGGCTTCTACACCGGCTGCGGGATCGACATGGCGGTGAACAACTGCCTGAACGTGTTGCTGGCAAAAAAATCGAGAATCGAAAACTTCCTATGACGCAACACTCTTCGCCCCGCTGCATCCTCATCACTGGTGCCACCGGCGGCATCGGCGGCGCCCTGGCCCCGGCCTACGCCGCACCCGGCGTGACCCTGATCCTGCAAGGCCGGCGCCTCGATCGGCTTGAAGAAATGGCCGGCGAATGCCGCGCCCTGGGCGCCCGCGTGCTGCTCGAAGCCCTGGATGTGCGCGACCTGGATGCGTTGCGTGCGATGATCCGCCGCGTCAGCGAGGCCGAGCAGCCGGACCTGGTGCTGGTCGGCGCCGGGCTCAATACCGCAGTCGGCAGCAATGGCGAGGCGGAGTGCTGGGACGATAGCCGCGCCCTGCTGGAGGTCAACGTGATGGCGGCGCTGGCCACCGTCGAAGCCGCGCTGCCGGCCATGCGTGCCCGTGGCCATGGACAGATTGCCCTGTTCAGCTCCCTGGCCGGCTGGCGCGGCTTGCCGGTGACCCCGACCTACAGCGCCAGCAAGGCGGCGATTCGGGTGTACGGCGAGGCGATTCGTGACTGGCTGGCGCCGGAAGGGGTGAAGGTCAACGTGATCCTGCCCGGCTACGTCGAGTCGAAAATGTGCTTTGAAATGCCCGGGCCCAAGCCCTTCCTGTGGACCGCAGAAAAAGCCGCGCGGCGAATCAAGCGTGGGCTGGCGGCCAATCAGGCGCGCATCAGCTTCCCGTTCCCGCTGAACCTCGGCACCTGGTTGCTGGGAGTGATCCCGCAGCGCCTCTCTTCGTTTATCTTGCGTGGTCTGAATTACAGTGAGTGAAATGTCCATCCTCCAGGTCGCGGTCGTCGGCCTGCTCCTCACCGTGCTCATCGAACGCCTGTTGCAACCGCGGCCCAGCCTGCGCCGGCCGCTCAGTTGCTGGTGGCTGCACAGCGGCCTGTGGTGCGTCGGCCTGGCGCTGCTCTACGCCATCACCGCCCGCCCGTTGTTCAGCGCGATCAACCTGATGCTGTTGTGGCTGCTGATCGTGATGGTCAGCAACGCCAAATACCACTCGCTGCGCGAGCCCTTCGTCTGCGCCGACTTCGAATATTTCAGCGACGCGGTGCGTTTCCCGCGCCTGTACCTGCCGTTCTTCGGCTTCGGCAAGGCGGCGTTGCTGGCAGTGGGTTTTCTGGCCTACCTGTGGGCCGGCTTGAGTTTCGAGCCGGCGGTTGACGGCGCCCGCGCGGGCGCACTGCTGCTCGGTGTGCTCGGCCTGGGCCTGTTGTGGCTGGGGCAGCGCGACCGCAGCGTGCCGAGCTTCGATGCCGAGGCCGACGTCAAGCGCTGGGGCATGGCTGCCTGCCTGTGGCGCTATTTCCGCGCCGCGCGGGTGGCGGTTGAGCCGAGCACCCTGGGCTCGCCCTTCAGCAACCCCGCCAGCCGTGCGCCATCGGCGCCGCTGCCCGACCTGGTCTCGGTGCAGAGCGAATCGTTTTTTGATGTGCGCGACCTGTGGCCCGGGGTCAGGACCGAGGTGCTCGGCGAATACGATCGCCTCGCCGGCGAAGCCTTGGCCCGCGGCAAGCTGCAAGTCGCGGCCTGGGGCGCCAATACCGTGCGCACCGAGTTCGCCTACCTGACCGGCATCCCCGGCGACCGCCTTGGCGTGCATCGCTTCAATCCCTACCGGGTCCTCGCCCGTCGCGGCCTGCCGAGCATCGCCGCGCACCTCAAGGCGCAGGGCTACCGGACCGTTTGCGTGCACCCTTACGACGGCAGCTTCTACGGACGCAACAAGGTGCTGCCGGCCCTGGGCTTTGATGAGTTCATCGACGTGCGCGCCTTCAATGATTCGCAAAAAGCCGGGCCGTTCATTGGCGATTGCGCGGTGGCCGACAAGATCCGCGAATTGCTTGATGACCCGAACCGCACCCAGCCGTTGTTCATCCACGCAGTGACCATGGAAAACCACGGCCCGCTGCACCTGGAAAAAGTCGCCGCCAGTGAATTGCCGACCTGGTTCGACCGCCCGCTGCTCGCCGGCATGGATGACCTGGCGCCCTATCTGCGGCACATCGGCAATGCCGACCGGATGCTCGGCAAACTGCGCGAGACCTTGCTCGATCAGCCCGGCGAAACCCTGCTGTGCTTCTTTGGCGACCACGTACCGATTCTGCCCAACGTCTACCAGGCCGTTGGCGAGCCGGCGGGCGACACCGATTACCTGATCTGGTCCAACCGCCGCCAGCCCGGCGCCAGCCCTGCTCCGCTGCGTGTCGACGCGCTGTCCAGCCGCCTGCTCGCCTGTGCCCAGCCGGCGCGTGCCGCCAGCGCCAACGCGCCCGTGGTTTGAGGTTGCGGTGAAGATCATGCTCGGCTCCGAGCTGCCCTCCGCGGTCCGCGCCAACCCGCAATTGGCCCATCTGGTGACCGGCGGGCGCGGCTCGCTGGCATTCCTGATTGGTGACAATGACTGCCGCCAGCGCCTGCTCGGCAGCAGCATCAACTGGGACCGGGTGCTGCTGGCTTTCGAGGATGACGAAGCGACCGGCTATGTCGCCTTCAAGCATCACCGACGTGGCCCATTCGCCCTGCGCTGGCAGCCCTTTGTCCGCGAGTTTGGCTGGTTGATGGGCGCTGTGCGTTTTGCCGGTTTCTGCCTGAGTGAACTGCGCGAGTGGCGCTACCCATTTCTGCTGTACGGCTTGCGGGTGAGCAAGACCGCGCGCAACCAGGGTGTTGGCTCGGCGCTGGTGCAGGCCTGTTGCGAGCAGGCGGCTGCCGCCGGGTTTCAACAGGTGTTTCTCGAAGTGCCATTGGACAACGACCGCGCCCGTGCGCTGTACCTGCATAACGGCTTTCAGTTGTTGCGCAAACGCTGGGTGCCCTGGCCACCGGTGCGCAGCATGCTGCGACGTCTGGAGGCGAGCCTGTGAACGGCCTGCCCCAGCCTTCATTGAATCTGCCGTCGCTGGTGCCGGGCCCGGGCTGGATCGGCATCACCCAGCAGTGGGTGGCGTGGAACGTGCTGCACCTGCCGCAGTTTCTCGGTCCGGAAGGCCCGCCTTACTGGCTGTGGCAACGCGCACAACGGGCGCCGAAAGACCTCAAGGCGATCGCCGGGATCGGCTACAAGGACAGCTCGGCCCCGGCCCGTGCCCTGTGCCAGCGCTGGGGCCTGCCGTACATTGCCATCGAGGACGGTTTCCTGCGCTCGTCGTCGCTGGGCATCGAGGGCGACACACCGATGTCGCTGGTGGTCGATCCGGTGGGCATCCATTACCTGGCTGATCGACCTTCGCTGCTGGAAAACATTCTGCAGCAACCGGACGAGCTGAGCGCCGCAGAACTGCAGTGCGCCGAGCAATTGATCGCCCTGATGCGCAGCAGCTGCATCGGCAAGTACAACAACAGCCCCGACCTCGACCCCGCTGACCCCTTGGGACGCGAGCGGCCGTTGGTGCTGGTGGTGGACCAGACTGCCGGCGACTATTCGATACCCGGCGGCGGCCTGTGCGAGGCCGACTACGTGCGCATGCTCGATGCGGCCATTGCCGAGAACCCGGATGCGGAAGTGCGGGTACGGATTCATCCGGACTGCGTCGGTGGGCAGAAACCCAGTTGCCTGCTGGCCGCGGCCACCGAGCGCGGCGTCACCCTGGAAGCGCGTCCGGTGTCCTGGGCGTCGTTGGCCCAGCGTGCGCGGCGGGTGTACATCGGCACCAGCCAGGCCGGTCTGGAGGCGCTGATCCAGGGCGTGCCAGTCACCTGCTTCGGCCTGCCGTTCTACGCCGGCTGGGGCCTGACCGACGATCGCATGCCGATCCCCCGGCGCCAGGCAACCCTGAATCTGCCGCAGTTGGTGGCGGCGGCGTACGTTCGTTATTGCCGCTACATCGACCCGCTGACCGGGTTACCGACCGACCCGCTGACCGTGGCCCATCAACTGGCGCGCAAGAAAGCCCGGGACGCCGAGTTCGCCGGGCCGATCACCGTACTGGGGGTCAAGCGGCACAAGCAGCACAATATCCGGCGCTTCTTCAGCAGCCGCTGGGGCCGCCTGACATTCGCCGAGGACAGCCCGACGCTGGTGGCGGACGTGGCGCGCCAGGGCGGCAAGTTGTTGGTGTGGGCGGCCCGCGAACCGGCGGATCTCAAGGCCCGCGCCGCTGCGGCCAAGGTGCCGGTGTGGCGGGTGGAAGACGGTTTCCTGCGCTCCATTGGCCTCGGCGCATTGAACGCGCCGGCGCTGTCGCTGGTGCTCGATCGCAGCGGCATGCACTTCGATGCCAGCGCCGAGTGCGACTTGGAAAGCCTGCTGCAGCACGCCGAGTTCGACAGCGCCACCCTCGCCGAGGCGACACGCCTGCGTGAGTCGATCGTGGGGTTGGGTGCGAGCAAGTTCAATCTCAAGAGTGATCTGCAGCAGCCGGTTACTGCGGCAGCCGGTCAGCGGCGAATCCTCGTGCCCGGCCAGGTCGAGGACGATGCCGCGTTGCGCTGCAGTGTCGGCGCGGTGCAAGACAATCTGGCATTGCTCAAGCAGGTTCGCGCCAGTGCGCCGGATGCGTGGATCGTCTACAAACCGCACCCGGATGTCGAAGCCGGCAAGCGCCATGGCGCGCTGCCCGCCGAGGCGCTGCACGGGCTGGTCGATCAGGTACTGGCGGGCGTCGACATTGTTCGCCTCTATGATCAGGTCGATGAGGTACACACGCTGAGCTCCACCGCCGGTTTCGAGGCCTTGCTGCGTGGCCTGCCCGTGACCACCTATGGCTCACCGTTTTATGCCGGCTGGGGCCTGACCCACGACCGGCATCCGTTGCCGCGCCGCACCCGGCGCCTGACCCTGGACCAGTTGGTAGCCGGCGCCCTGTTGCGCTATGCGCGCTATGCCGACCCCCAGCAAGCCCTGCCCTGCGATGCCTGGCATGCCCTGACATGCCTGTCGAACCCGAGGCCGCCGCGCCTGGCGCAACACCCGCGCCTGCTGCCGCTGCTCAATTACACTCGGACCATGCTCGGCTGCGGCCGACCGCAGGGCCCCCTCAAGGACTAGACCATGCCCGCATCAATGAAGGATCTTGGCCGTTATGCGGCACTGCCCTGGCACTGCCTGCAACTGCTGACCCATGCCAAATCGTTCGAAAACAACCCGGTGCTCGGCAGCGCCCGGCTCAATGCCCTGGGCCTGCATGTACAGCGCCGCCAACTGGCGATGGGCATGGCCGCCATGCGCCGGCGCGCCTTGGCGCCACGCCTGAATGCCGATGAGCTGGCGAGCTTCGAGGAGCAGGGGTTTTTCGTTCGCGAGAACGCCCTGCCCGCTGAACAGTTTGCCGCCCTGCGCGCCGAGCTCGGCGATTTGCGCAGCACCGGTTGGGAGATGCGCCAGGGCAAGGCGGTAACGCGCCGGGTCAGCCTTGACCAGGATGTGCTGGCGCGCAACCCGGCCAGCGCGGCCTTTGTTGCCGACCGTGGGGTGCGCGATTTGATCGCCTATGCCTCGTCGAATACCGGTGGCATCACTTATCAGTTGCAGTCGATCGTGATCGATGGGGTCAACGCCGAGCAGGACCCGCAGACGCGCCTGCACGCCGACACCTTTCATCCGACCGCCAAGGCCTGGTTGTTTCTCGATGATGTGGCCGATGACCAGGGGCCGTTCAGTTATGTGCCGGGATCCCATCGCCTGACCCCGGAGCGCCTGGCCTGGGAGTACCGCCAGAGCCTGGGCGCCGCTCGTTCCGATGAGCAGATGCACCGCGAAGGTTCGTTCCGTATTCATGAGCATGAACTGGCGGCGCTGGGTTTGCCGGCACCGCGGCGATTCTCGGTGCCGGCCAACACCCTTGTGGTGGCCGACACCTCGGGCTTCCACGCCCGCTGCCCAAGCCTGCGCCCCAGCCACCGCGTGGAAATCTACGCCAGCCTGCGCCGCAACCCCTTCCTCCCCTGGCGCGGCGCCCACCTGTTCGCCCTGCCGATGATCGCCAACCACCACATGCGCTGGGACATCCGCCTGAAACGCCTGATGGGCTTCGACAAACGCAGCCACTGGCGCTTCATCGAACAGCTGAACGCCTACGAAAAGCCGTATATCTGAAATCAAACTGTAGGAGCGAGCCTGCTCGCGATGGCGGTGCATCAGACGCACCACGGCGCCTGAATCGCCAGCAGGCTGGTTCCCACAGGGTTTGGCAGGCGCCGCAGGAATTGTGATCGACACACAACCTGTGGCCGCCCCCAAAACCTGCGGCCACCGCAGCCCCCCTTGTGGGAGCGAGCCTGCTCGCGAAAAACCTGAGACCACCGCGCAGCATCAGAATCATCGCGTCATCGTTGACGACTTTCGCGAGCAGGCTCGCTCCTACAGTTCACATCTGCGGCCGACCACCGAATCTGCGGCCACCGCAAATAGGCCACCGACCACAAAATCCTTGGCCACCGCAAAACCCCTTGTAGGAGCGAGCCTGCTCGCGAAAAACCTGAGACCACCGCGCGGCATCAGAATCATCGCGGCATCGTTGGCGACCTTCGCGAGCAGGCTCGCGCCTACAGGATATTGCGGCCGACCACACAATCCGCGGTCACCGCGAACCCTTGTGGGAGCTGGCTTGCCAGCGAAAAACCTGAGACCACCGCGCAGCATCAGAATCATCGCGTCATCGTTGACGACTTTCGCGAGCAGGCTCGCTCCTACAGGATATTGCGGCCGACCACACAATCCGCGGTCACCGCGAACCCTTGTGGGAGCTGGCTTGCCAGCGAAAAACCTGAGACCGCCGCGCGGCATCAGGTTCATAGCGTGATCGTTGACGGCCTTCGCGAGCAGGCTCGCTCCTACAGAATATTGCGGCCGACCACACAATCCGCGGTCACCGCGAACCCTTGTGGGAGCTGGCTTGCCAGCGAAAAACCTGAGACCGCCGCGCGGCATCAGGGGCATCGCGTCATCGTTAACGACCTTCGCGAGCAGGCTCGCTCCCACAGGTCACACATCTGCGGCCGATCACTGAGTCTGCGGTCACCGCAAATCCGCCGCCGACCAAAAATCTTTGGCCACCGTAAAACTCTGTGGGAGCTGGCTTGCCAGCGAAAAACCTGAGACCACCGCGCAGCATCAGAATCATCGCGTCATCGTTGACGACTTTCGCGAGCAGGCTCGCTCCTACAGTTCACATCTGCGGCCGATCACCGAATCTGCGGCCACCGCAAATAGGCCGCCGACCACAAAATCTTTGGCCACCGCAAAACCCCCGTGTAGGAGCGAGCCTGCTCGCGAAAAACCTGAGGTCGCCGCGCGGCATCAGGGTCATCGCGTGATCGTTGACGACCTTCGCCAGCAAGCTGGCTCCTACAGGGGATGCGTCAAGGCAGCTTGCTCTGGGTGTCAGCCGATCTTCGCCAATTCCTCAGCCACGATCGCCACGGTCTGGCGGATCTGTTCTTCGCTGTGTTCGCACGAAACAAAGAAGCGCACCCGGGCGACGTGTTCCGGGACGGCGGGATAGAGGATCGGTTGGGCGTTGATGCCGCGTTCGAACAGGGCGCTGGACAAGCGTCCGGCCTTGAACGAGCTGCCGGTGATCACCGGGATCACCGCCAGCCCGGTGCTGGTGGCGGTGTCGAGGCCGGCGGCCTTGGCCAGGCGCAGGAACAATTCGCCCCGGGCCTGCACGGTCTGCACCCGCTCCTGATCATTGGCCAGGCAGCGCAACGCCGCCAGCGCCGAAGCGGTCACCGAAGGCGGCATGCCCACACTGTAGAGAAAACCCGGCGCGAGGAATTTCAGGTGCTCGACCAACGCCGTGCTGCCGGCAATGTAGCCGCCGCAACTGGCGAGGGTCTTGCTCAGGGTGCCCATCCAGATATCCACGTCATCCCCGGCCAGGCCGAAGTGTTCGCGGATGCCCTTGCCGGTCGCCCCCATCACCCCCAGCGAATGCGCCTCGTCGACCATCAGGAAGGTCTTGTGCTTGCGCTTGAGCTCGACAAAACGCGGCAGGTCCGGGTAGTCGCCGTCCATGCTGTAGATGCCTTCGACCACCACCAGCACCCGCTCGAAGTGCTGGCGCTGCTCGCCGAGAATGCGGTCCAGGGCCTGCCAGTCGTTGTGGGCGAAACTCAAACGGCGCGCGCCGGACAACTGGATGCCCTGCAGCACGCTGTTGTGGATCAGCTCGTCGTGCAGCACCAGGTCACGCGGGCCGAACAGATGGCCGATGGTGGTGACGTTGGTCGCATGCCCGCTGACGAAAACGATGGCGTCGTCGACCTCATACAGGCTCGCCAACTCGCGTTCCAGCTCACGGTGCAACGGCCGATCACCCGACACCAGGCGGCTCGCCGACACCGAGGTGCCGTAACGATCGATCGCCGCCTTGGCCGCCTCTGCCACGTCCGGATGCCCGGAGTAGCCGAGGTAGTTGTAGCTGGCGAAGTTCACGTACTCCTGCGCACCGATACGGGTTTCGGCGCCGGCCAGGCCTTCGTGCAAGCGAAAGAACGGGCTGCTCAGGCCCAGGCGCGCGGCACCCTGCTGCATCACCCGCAACTGCTGATAGCCGGGGTGCTGGTCGAACCGATAGAACGCTTCCGGCACTTTCAGCGCCGCCTGTTGCGCCTGCTCCAGGGTGGCGCCGCCAGCCGGCTCGCCCGCCTCGCTGCGACGGCGTTCCAGCGCTTGCTGGATCAGCCGCTGCTTGATCCCGACACTCAGGCCGGTAGGCGTTTTTGCAGTCATCGAACTATCACTCAATCAATCGGTTAGGTGTTGCAGTGCTGGCGGCCAGTTCGGCGTTCAGCTCGGCCATTTGCTCTGGGCTCAATTCAGTGCCGTGGCGGGCCAGCACGTTTTCCGCCAGGGCTACCGGCGCCGGCGCTTCGTTGCCTGCTGCTTCGCCCCGCAGCAAGTCGAGGATGCGCACGCTGAGCTTGTCGATGCTGGAACTCTCGCTGAGCTCCATCACCGGCAGGCGAATGCCGAAACGCTCTTCCAGGGCGACCACCAGTTCGACACTCATCAACGAGTCCAGTCCCAGCTCCTGCAGCGGCCGCTGGGTGTCGAGGCGGGCTGCCGGCAGCCGGAGGATCTCGCAGACTTCGTGCTTGAGCAGCTCGACAAAGCGCTCCAGTACCTGCTCGTCGTCCAGCTCAGCCAACATGCGCTGGATGTCTTCGGCGTCATTGTCGTCGTCCTGGTCACCGCCATGGGCGCGCACCAGTTCGAGGAAACGCGGGGTGCTGGCGCTCGGCAGGAAGCGCGACAGGGCCTTCCATTCCAGCTCCAGCACACCGATGCCGTCGTCACCCTTGAGCAGCATCTGCTCCAGGTGCGCCAAGGCCACTTCGGCCCGCAGCGCAGCACCGCCCATACGGCTTTGCAGGGCGTCCTTGATCTGCTCGTTGCGCGCGAGGAAACCGACGTCGTCGATCGCCCCCCAGAGCACGGCGGTCGCCGCCAGGCCCTGGCCACGACGATGCCGCGCCAGCGCTTCAAGCCAATAGTTGGCAGCGACGTAGTTGGCCTGCCCCGGGTTACCGAACAGGGTGGTGGCCGAGGAGAACATCACGAAGAAGTCCAACGGCAATTCACGGGTCAATTCGTGCAGGTACTGCGCGCCCTTGGCCTTGGGCTCGAGCACACGCTGCAGTTGTTCGCCATCGAGGTTGCGGATCAGGCTGTCGTCGATCACCGTCGCCGCGTGCACCAGGCCGCGCAGCGGGTACGGGCTGGCGGCGATGCGCTCGAACACACCACGCACCTGTAGCGGATCGGTGATGTCGCAAGCCAGCGCCTGCACGTCGATGCCCTGGGCCTGCCAGGCCGCCAGGCACGGCTGCGCCTCGACACTGGCCGGGCCACGCCGGCCGAGCAGCACCAGGTGCCGCGCGCCCTTGTCCACCAGCCACTGCGCGGTGCGCAGGCCAAAACCGCCAAGACCGCCGGTGACCAGGTAGGTCGCCGCGTCACTCAGTTGCAGTGTTTGCACCGGCTGCTCGCGGGTTTCCACCAGGCGCTCGATCGGGTTGCCGTAGGTGACCACGATCTTGCCGATCTGCCGCGCCTGCTGCATGTAGCGGAACGCCTCGACCACGTGGTTGGCGTCGAACTCGCGGAACGGCAGCGGGTGCAGGATGCCCTGCTCGAACAGCTCCATCATTTGCCCGAACAGGCGTCGGGTCAGGTCCGGACGCTCGCTCATCAACTGGTCGGCGTCGATGCCGAAGTAGCTGATGTTGTTGCGGAACGGGCGCAGGCCTATGCGGGTGTTCTGGTAGAAGTCGCGCTTGCCCAGTTCGAGGAAACGCCCGAACGGCTTGAGCACGCGGAAGTTGCGGTTGATCGCTTCGCCCGCCAGCGAGTTGAGCACCACGTCGACACCGCGGCCACCGGTCAGGGCCAGGACTTCGTCGGCGTAGGCCAGGGAGCGCGAATCGAACACCTTGTCCACACCCAGCAGGCGCAGGAAGTCGCGCTTCTCGTCGCTGCCGGCGGTGGCGTAGATCTCGGCCCCGCACCATTTGGCGATCTGGATCGCGGCGATGCCGACACCACCGGCGGCGCCATGGATCAGCACCTTCTCGCCCGGCTCCAGGCGCGCCAGGTAATGCAACGCGTAGTACACGGTGAAGAAGGTACTTGGAATGGTCGCCGCCGCCTCGAACGACATCCCTTCAGGGATTCGCGCGACAGCGTTGGCGTTGGTCACCAGGCGGTTGGCGAAACTGCGCGGACCGAAGCCCACCACCCGATCACCCGGGGCGAAGTCGCCGAGCACGGCCGAACCTTTGCCGTGCACCACACCGGAGAACTCGAAGCCCATTGTCGGGCCGGAGAAACCGTTCTCGATGGCTTCGTCCGACAGCAGGCCGAGGGCGAACATCACGTCACGGAAGTTCAGGCCGGTGGCGCGCACTTCGATGTCCAGCTCGTCAGCGGCCGGTTTGGTCAGCTCACGGGCTTCCCAGCGCAGGTTGCGCAGTTGCCCGGGCAGATCGAAACCGAGGCTGATGCGGGTCTGGCCATCGTTGCTGGCGCGATCCTGATCCTGCAGCACCCGCAGGCGCGGCACGTAGCGCTGACCGTCGGCGTTGATCGCCAGCTCGGTCTCGCCGTCGGCTTGCAACAGCGCCGGGACCAGGCTGTCGATCGGCGCGGCGTGCGCCAGGTCGAGCAGGCGAATGCGGCAACTGGCGGATTCGTTGGCCAGGGTCCGACCGAAGCCCCACAGGGCGGCGTCGGCAATCGCGTCGACCTCAGAAGTCTGCGGCGCATCATAGAGATGGCCGGCAGCGCCCCGGGTCAGCAGCCAGCATTGCGGAGCAATGGCCAGCGACTCGCAGGCCTGGACCAGCGCGGCCGCCAGCATGCAGCGAGCGCCCTGGGCATCCAGACCCTGATCAGCGTCCAGCCCGGCGAGATGCAGCACGTGCTCCGGCGCCTGATCCATTGCGGCCAATTGCTTGGTGATCGCCTGGGCATCACCGGGCAGCAACAGGTCAACCTGCTGACCTTGTTCGCGCAGGGCCTGGGCCAGTTGCTCGGTATTGGCCTGATCGGCGTCGGCCAGCAATGCCCAACGCTGCACAGCGATCTCGGCAGGTGTCATGCGCTCGCCGGCCTTCTGCCCAGCCAACAGCAGGTAGCTGCCGCAGGCATTGCCAGGCAAGGCTTCGAGGGTGTGGCTGACGCTCAGGCCGTGGCGCTGCAATTCGTGCAGCCAGAATTGCGGACGCTGTTGGCGCGACAAGGCGTGCTCTGGTCCAGCCAGCCACCAGGCGGCCTGGGCACCGAACACGAAGTCGGCCCAACGTGCCGGGTACTGGGCGAGCAAGGCCAGCTGGCCGTGGGGGTTGAGGTGGCTGGCGGTCTGGCGCAGGGCTTCGCCGACGCTGTCCAGCGGCGCCAGGTCGGACGGCAGCAGCACCCAGTCGTATGCTTGGGCGGCGGCCAATTGATCGAAACCGATGACGTGCAGCGCCGGGCAATCGTCGCCGAGCATCTGCATCAGCTCCGGCTCTTGCACGCAGTAGCTGTAGTCGACCCGGTCGAAATCGATGCCGGCATACAGCGACTCGGCGAACGACGGCCCGCCAAAGCCGAATTCCAGTACCCGCAGGCGTTGCCCGGCCGGCAAGGCGGCCAGGCGCTGGGCGAGGGTCTCGCGCAGGCCGGCGAGCACCCGCTGCTGACCGGCCGCACCCAGCACCAGGCGCGCCAGGTTGGCTGCGCTGGTTTCGCGCGGCAGCAGTTGTTCGAGGGATTGCGTGCCTTCAAGCAAGGCCAGCAGATGGCGACCGAGCCGGCCCACCGAATGAATCAGCTGGAAGTGTTCCGGATAGCTCTGGAACAACTCCTGCCAGATCGCCTCCGACGCTGGGCGCTCGCCGGCATCGGCAATCGACCAGTGGCCATCGGCATCGACGTTCAGGCTGCCATCGTCACGCCCCTGGCGCAGCAAGGTGTTCAGGTAATCGCTCGGCACACCGTCCTGCTGCGACCACAGCGCAACCTGCTCGGCGCTCAAGCGACCGCCCAGTTTTTCGATCAGGTCCAGCACGAAGCTCGAGCACAGGGCGTCGAGCAACGGCTCGACTTCATTCAGGTAACGCACCTGCACCGGCTCGTCACTCAAGCCTTGCAGATGGTTGGCCAGCGGCGTGGCGGTTGCGGCCGCACGCAACACCGGCACCACCTGGCCCGGAGCAGCGAGACCGACGTGGGCCAGGCGTTTGATGTCGTGGGACCGATCGCGTTGCAGGCGCACGCCACGGAAGCGCGCGTCCTTGATGCACAGCACCGCGTTGCCAGCGGCGTCGTAGAGGGTGAAATCCACCAGCAGCGAGTGCTCGGTGCGCTTGAGCTGACGCACTTCGGCCAGGCACGGCACACCGCCGGCCTTGGCGAAGGCGATGCGCCCCAGCTTGACCGGAATGAACGCCAGGCCCTTGTTGCTGCCCGGCTGGCCGACCAGCAACTCGGTGATCAACTGGAAGGCGCCGTCGAGCAGCGCCGGGTGCAGGTGCAGCGACGGCAGTTCTTCGCGGATCGCCTCGGGCACACTCAGTTGCGCGAGGATGCAGGCCGGTTCGACCCACACCGCCGCCACCGCCTGATAAGCCGGGCCATAGTTGAGGCCGACGGCACGGGTCAGCGCCAGGTGCTGTTCGCCGCTGAAATCCGCCGGACGTTGCGGCAAGGCCAGTGCACGCGCGTCGAGCATCACGCCGCGAGCTTCGCCGGGCAGGCGCGCAACCACGTGCTGGACCCACTCTTCACGCTGGGCCAGGGTGCGCGAGGTGATGCGCAGGGTGCCGTCGGCTTCCTCGATATTGACGCGGATCTTCTTGCTGCCTTCGTTGCCGAGCAGCAGCGGGTTATGGATTTCCAGTTCTTCGATATCGACGAACTCACCCGGCTGGTGCACCAGTGCCACGGCCAGCGCCAGCTCGGTAAAACCGGCGCCGGGGAACAGCACCGCTTCACCGACCTTGTGGTCGGCCAGGGTCGGGAACAGCTGGGTGTCGAGACGGTTTTCCCAGGTCAGCGCGCGGTCGGCCAACGGGTAACCGAGCAACGGGTGAACCCGCTCGCGTTGCAGTGTTGCGAACGACTCGGCGCTGACCGGCAGTTCGTAGCGCTCGCGCTGCCAGGCGTAGTTCGGCAGGCGCACGTTGTTGCCCGCCACCGGGAATTGATGCTGCCAATCCGGCTCGGCACCGGCGATCAGCAGCCGGGCGACGCAGCGTTCGAGCAGTGCAGGGCTGTGGTCATTGCGCACCAGCGTGGCGACCACCTGACCCGGCAGCTCGCGCTGGGTCAGGGCATCGGTCACGTAAGAGCGCAGGATCGGATGCGGACCGACCTCGACGAACAGGTTGAAGCCCTGCCCCACCAGTTCATCCATCGCACCCTGGAACAGCACCGGGAAGCGGATGTTCTGCCACCAGTAGCCGCTGTCCAGGCGCTGGCCATCCAGCTCGCCGCCGACTACGGTGGAGAAGAACGGAATATCGGCGTTGCGCGGACGAATATGCGCCAGGTCAGCAATCACTTGCTGCTCGATCGGGTTCATCGCCGGCGAGTGGAAGGCGTAGTCGAGGGCCAGGCGACGCACGAACACCTGACGCTCGGTCAGGGCCTGCTCCAGCTCGCTCAACGCATCGTCCGGACCGGCCACAGTCGCACCACGGGCGCTGTTTTCGCCGGCCAGGACCACACGATCATCCAACGCCAATTCAACCAGTACCACGGCGGTGGCTTCACCGCTCAGGCCCACGGCGGACATCTGCCCGGTGCCACGGGTCAGGCCCTGCAGGCGGCTGCGGTGATAGATGACTTGGGTCGCGTCTTCCAGGCTCAGCGCACCGCTGGCCCAGGCCGCTGCCACTTCGCCCACGCTGTGACCGATGACCGCCGCCGGATGGAAACCTTCAGCGGCCAGCACGCGGGTGACGGCCACCTGCAGCGCGAACAACGCCGGCTGGGCGATCTCGGTGCGTACGTAGCGGTCGTCGCCGTTCTCGCCGAGCAATTCGGCGCGCAGCGAATAGCCGGCCAACGGCTGGAACAGCCCGTCGACCTCGGCCACCGCCGCAGCAAACACCGGGTTGCCGAGCATCGCCCGGCCCATGCCCTGCCACTGCGAACCGTTGCCGGAATACACCAGCACCGGGCCCTTGACCTGCTCCAGTGCCTGACCCGTTTCGAGCACCGAACTCAGCTCGCTCAGGCTCGGGTCTTCGGCATAGTCAGCCAGCGCTTGCGCGGCTTGCGCCGGGTCAGACTCGATCAGCACCAGACGCTGTGCGTGGGCATCGCGACGGAACATGGCCTGATAGGCCACGTCGTAATAATTGACCGGCGACTGCGCCGCCAGGTACTCGGCAAACCCTGCGGCCGTGGCGCGCAGGCCTTCGGCATCCTTGGCGCTGAGCATCAGCGGCAGGCGACGTGACTGGGTCGCGGTGTTCAAGGCCGGCAACGGCTCGGCGCTCTGCAGGATCACGTGCGCGTTGGCGCCACCGAAGCCGAAGGAGTTGATGCCGACGGTCAGTTGCCCGGCGGATTTCAGCGTGCGGCTTTCGGTGACCACCTGCAGGTTGAGGTCGGCAAACGGGATGTTCGGATTGAGTTCCTCAACGCCAATGGTCGCGGGCACTTCGCGCTGGATCAGGCAGTTGAGCGCCTTCATCAGGCCGGCCACCCCGGAGGCCGCCTCGAGGTGACCGAGGTTGCTCTTCACCGAGCCGATCGGCAGCGGATTGCCGGCGCCGCGAGCCTGGCCCAGGGCTTCGCCGATGGCGCGGGTCTCGATCGGGTCGCCGACCGCCGTACCGGTGCCGTGGGCTTCGAGGTAATCCAGTTGCGCCGGATCGATCCCGGCCTTGGCGTAGGTGCTCTTGAGCAGCGCAGCCTGGGCCTCGGCACTCGGCAGGGTCAGGCTCGACTTGCGCCCGTCAGTGTTCACCGCACTGCCAGCCACCACCGCGAGAATCGGGTTGCCATCGGCCAGTGCCTGCTCGTAATCCTTGAGCAGGAACAGACCACCGCCCTCGGAGCGTGCATAGCCGTCGCCGCTCTCATCGAACGCGTGGCAACGCCCGGTGCGCGAGAGCATCGAAGCCTTGGCAAAAATCATAAAGCCGAACGGATGCATGTGCAGGCTGATGCCGCCGGTCACCGCCTGGTCGATGTCGCCACTGATGATCGCCTGGCAGGCCTGGTGGAAGGCCACCAGCGATGACGAGCAGGCGGTATCGATGGCCATGCTCGGGCCGCGCAGGTCATAGAAAAACGACAGCCGATTGGCGGCAATACTCATGGTATTGCCGGTCGCCGTGGCTGCATCGATCGACGCCAGGTCTTCGACCAGGCGATAGGCTTGTTCGACGCCGCCAATCCCCAGGTACACCCCGCAGTTGCTGCCGCGCAGGCTCGAAGGCTTGACGCCGGCGTTCTCGAAGGTTTCCCAGCACATCTCCAGCAGCATGCGTTGCTGCGGATCCATGACCATCGCTTCGCGCGGCGAGATGTTGAAGAAGCCGGCATCGAACGCACTGATATCGCCCAGGGAGCCTGCGGCGAAGGTGTAACTGGTCGCTGGATTGGTTTTATCCGGGTGCAGGAACTCGTCGTGCTGCCAACGCGAGGCGTCGACCTGAGTGACCAGGTCGCGCCCGGACATCAGGTTTTGCCAGAAACTCTGGGTGGTCGAACCGGGAAAACGAAAAGAACAACCAACAATTGCTACCTGTCTACGCTTTGTCAAAACCCATTCCTTTCATCTCAACCGGACACCGTCCTATCCTGCGGACAGCCGCATGCCTGGCCGATACAATTTTTGGCAAGTCGTTAAACGTCACCTGAAGCTGATTTTCTTGTCTGCACGCACCATGCCAAGCACGCGAGGTCGCACGGCAGATGCCCCACGAGTTACGCATTGGACATCTTCAGACATATTTGTAGGAATAATACGCGGTATGGACGATGAGGGAAAACGCTAAGCGATGGATGCCGGGGAAAATGTTCGACGCGGTTCAAAGCCCTGGAACCGCGCTGGGTGCCAGCTTCGTGCTGTCGATTCGCCAGCCTCCTACCTCGAATATGCTTGGCGGATGCTTGTCGATGATCCACGGCAAGACATCTCGCCCTCAGATCTGGCTACTATTGAGCAGACACCTTGAGAGGGAACCGAGATGATGAACAAGGCAGACGAACTGGCGGCAAAACTGCGCAATCGCCTACAGCGCGTCGATAACGACGAAAGCTGTGCCGACACCGCGATCGACCACTGGCCGACCCAGGTCAACGACCTCTACCAGCAGATCGAACACTGGCTGACGCCCTTGAGCGAGGCCGGCCTGAACATCCGCCGCAACCCGACCCACGTCCACGAAGGTCACCACAGCGGCGCGACCTACGAATACGCGATCGACCAGCTACTGCTCGAAGCCCACCCCTACACCATCACATTCGACCCCATCGCCCGCTTCTCCCCCTCCGCCGACGGCCTGATCGAGATTCACCTGCGCGGCAAGAATTATCGCGTGCTGCGCACCGCCGATGAGCACGGTGAATCGGTGTGGCATTTGCAGAAGGTGCCACCGCTGGGGCAGGCAGCACAGGCGCCGGTCGCGTGGAATGAGGAGAATTTGCTGTGGATTGTTGAAGAGGGGTTGGGGCTTTAAGGTCTATCCATCGGCCAGATCGTCAGGAACGATCTGGCTTGGCAGCCAGGCGCTGGCGTATCGCGTCGCTCGCCGCCGGCCCCGCCTGCACCGTGCACTGTTCCAGCGACAGCAATCGTCCATCACTCATGTCGGCCAACACCGGCTCGACCCGCCGCCCCGTTGCGCGCTCGACAATCTGCACGCTCTCCCCTTCCGGCGCGTAATGCCGGTTGCCCCAGGCGACAAGCGCCAACAGCACTCCACCGAAGTCCTCGCCCTTGGCGGTCGGCACATATTCATGGCGCAACGGTCGCTCACTGTAGGCGCGACGCTCCAGCAGGCCGTCCTCGACCAGTGAGTTGAGGCGTCGGGTAAGCATGTTCGGCGCGATGTCGAGACTGCGGGAGAATTCATCGAAACGACGCAGGCCGTGCAGGGCGTCACGCATGATCAGGATGCTCCACCACTCGCCGACCCTTTCCAGGCTGCGGGCAATCGGGCATTCGGCGTCGGCCAGGGTCTTGCGCTGCATGAACAATCCTTGAGGTTCGCGTATTTATCGTTCGGCCATGTTACTTTCATGATGATAGTAACGTCCACAGGTCATTACCCAGACGAACCGAAGGAGTTAAGCCTCATGAGTAAACGTATTGTTGTCACCGGCATGGGCGCACTGACCCCGCTCGGTTGCGGCGTCGAACAGATATGGCAACGCCTGCTGGGTGGGCAATCGGGTATTCGTCGACTGCCGGAGTCGTTGATTGGCGACCTGGCGATCAGCATTGGCGGCCAGGTGCCCGATCACGTCCAGGACCCCGAAGCCGGATTCGACCCCGACCAACTGCTGGCGCCCAAGGAACAGCGCAAGATGGACCGCTTCATTCTGTTTGCCCTGGCTGCCGCCAAGGAGGCGCTGGCACAGGCCGGTTGGGCGCCGCAAACCACAGAGCAGCAAACACGCACGGCAACCATCATCGCCTCGGGCGTCGGCGGTTTTCCGGCGATTGCCGAAGCGGTCCGCACCTCGGACAGCAAGGGACCGCGGCGCTTGTCGCCGTTCACCATTCCGTCATTCCTGAGCAACATGGCGGCCGGCCACGTGTCGATCCAGTACGGCTTGAAAGGGCCACTGGGCGCGCCGGTGACCGCCTGCGCCGCTGGCGTTCAAGCGATTGGTGACGCCGCCCGAATGATTCGCGCCGGGGAAGTGGATATTGCGGTGTGCGGCGGCGCCGAGGCGACCATCCACCGGGTCAGCCTCGCCGGATTCGCCGCGGCACGTGCGTTGTCGAGCGATTTCAACGACAGCCCGGAACAGGCCTCCCGTCCCTTCGACGCCGCGCGCGATGGCTTCGTCATGGGCGAAGGCGCGGGCCTGCTGGTGATCGAAGAGCTGGAACACGCCCTGGCCCGCGGCGCGACACCCATCGCCGAACTGGTCGGCTATGGCACCAGCGCCGACGCCTACCACATGACCGCCGGCCCGGAAGACGGCGACGGCGCCCGCCGCGCCATGGAGCAGGCCCTGCGCCAGGCCGGCGTCGCCCCGTCCCAGGTCCAGCACCTGAACGCCCACGCCACCTCGACCCCAGTGGGCGACAAAGGTGAACTGGCCGCCGTTAAAGCCCTGTTCGGCACCAACAGCGGCCTGGCCATCAGCGCCACCAAATCCGCCACCGGCCACCTGCTGGGCGCCGCCGGCGGCATCGAGGCCATCTTCGCGATCCTCGCCCTGCGCGACCAGATCGCCCCCGCCACCCTCAACCTGCACACCCCGGACAACGCCGCCGACGGCCTCGACCTGGTGCGCGGTGACGCGCGGCGGATGGCGATGGAGTATGCGCTGTCCAATGGGTTTGGGTTTGGTGGGGTTAATGCGAGTGTGTTGTTCAAGCGGTGGGGGTGAGTTGCCTGGCTTGAACAGCAGGGCATCCTGAATGGGTGCCCTGCTGCAACATCTCAAGAGTTACAGACCGTTGCCTGCAGTCGACGTCCAAGCACATCGAGCAAATCGCACCCATCGCGCAACGGGATCGCCAACACACGAGTGAGGTCGCGGACCAGCACCTGGTCACCGGTAATGCTGTCGCACAGCGCAAGGCTTTCCAGCAACTGCGTGACGCAGCGAATTCGATAGGCAGCCGTCTCGTGCAAGACATCCAGGGGCGCCTCGGTATCGATAAGTAAAGCTGGGATTGTGCAGTCTATTCCGGTGATAGGCATGTACATTGCCATGATCAAACCTCATCAGCACTGCTTGATGAGCATTCGACGAGCATTCGCCGGGCGAGCAACACGCTGGATGAGGGAATGCAGGTGCAGACAAGTGCGTGATCGGGCGGATCAGGGGTGATTTTTTTCACGAGTGAAGCTCCTTGATTGTTGGAGTCACCAGACATCGCTGCTAAACGAAAAGGGTGGCGACTGTACGCGGGTTAGCAGACCAGGAATCAAGGAACCCGGCGCACCCGAAGGTGCCCCCCGCACAGCCGCCATGACACAGGACAGCAAACGCAAAAAAAGCGCCGACTGAACGAGAGACGGCACCTGCGTGCCTTGATTTTACCCGAGCTGCTAAACCCGGTCGCTGAATTTGCAGCGACCGGCGGAATTTAACGGTTGAGTGCAGCATGAACAAGTCAGACAAAGTCGACGCGACAGGCAGGAAAAATCCTAGGACGTTTGTATTGCCGCCTTGAAAGCGACCAACCTCCCCTGGCCCGTAAATGTTAAACTCTCGCCCCGCCTTACCCTTCAGATTCAGATAGCCATGCCCCACTTGACTGCCCCTGCAAGCCCAGCACCACTGTCGCGCCGCTTCTCCGTCGCCCCGATGATGGACTGGACCGACCGCCACTGCCGCTACTTCCTGCGCCTGCTCTCTCGCCATGCCCTGCTCTACACCGAGATGGTCACCACCGGTGCCCTGCTCAATGGCGATCACGAGCGCTTCCTGCGTCACGATGGGGCGGAGCATCCGTTGGCGTTGCAGTTGGGCGGCAGTGTGCCGCTGGATCTGGCGGCGTGTGCGCGGATGGCGCAGGAGCATGGGTATGACGAGGTGAACCTGAATGTGGGGTGCCCGAGTGATCGGGTGCAGAACAACATGATTGGTGCGTGCCTGATGGCGCACCCGCAGTTGGTGGCTGATTGCGTCAAGGCGATGAATGATGCGGTGTCGATTCCGGTGACGGTCAAGCATCGCATCGGCATCAACGGGCGCGACAGTTATGCGCAGTTGTGTGATTTCGTTGGCACGGTGCGCGATGCCGGCTGCACCAGCTTCACCGTGCATGCGCGGATTGCGATTCTCGAAGGTCTGTCGCCCAAGGAAAACCGCGAGATTCCGCCCCTGCGCTATGACGTCGCGGCGCAGTTGAAAGCGGATTTCCCGGAACTAGAGATTATCCTCAACGGTGGGATCAAGACGTTGGAAGCCTGCCACGAACACCTGCAGACCTTCGACGGGGTGATGCTGGGGCGTGAGGCTTATCACAATCCGTATGTGATGGCCGAGGTCGATCAGCAACTATTCGGCAGCAGCGCACCGGTGATCAGCCGCGCTGAAGCGCTGGCCAGGATGCGCCCGTACATCGCCGCCCACCTGCAGGCCGGCGGCGCGATGCATCACATCACCCGTCATATGCTAGGCCTGGGCACTGGTTTTCCAGGGGCCCGCAAGTTTCGCCAGTTGCTGTCGGTGGACATCCACAAGACCCAGGACCCGCTGGCCCTGCTCGACCAGGCCGGCGCGCTGCTCGAAGGCCGCTAGCCGTCCGAAAGGTTGAACCTGTGGGCTGTTTTGACATCGAAATCAACGGATAGCACCAGGCCTTTCAAACATCTGTTTCGCGGATGTTGCCGCCCACGCCGTTGTTACGCATTTGTGCCCTTGAGTGGCTGTCAGCGCTCGGGTAATGTCATCAGACCCACAGGATAGAGCACGCCCATGACTTCCAAGCTGGAACAACTTAAACGATTCACCACCGTTGTCGCCGACACCGGCGACTTCGAAGCCATCGCCCGCGTCAAACCGGTGGATGCCACCACCAATCCTTCATTGCTGCTCAAGGCCGCCGCCATCTCCGGTTACGCTGGCCTGCTCAATGACAGCGTCAAGGACTGCAAGGGCGACGTCGGCCTGGCCAGCGACCGCTTTGCCGTGGCGGTGGGTCAGGAGATCCTCAAAGTGATTCCGGGGCGCATTTCCACCGAAGTGGATGCACGCCTGTCGTTCGACACCGAGGCCATGCTGCAACGCGCCCATCGCCTGATCGACCTGTACGACAAGGCCGGCATTGGCCGCGAGCGCGTGCTGATCAAGATTGCCTCGACCTGGGAAGGCATTCGTGCCGCCGAGCAACTCGAGCGCGAAGGCATCCAGACCAACCTCACCCTGCTGTTCTCCTTCGCCCAGGCCGTGGCCTGCGCCGAAGCCGGGGTGTTCCTGATTTCGCCGTTCGTGGGCCGCATCTACGACTGGTACAAGAAGGCCAGCGGCACGGATTACAGCGGCGCTGACGACCCCGGCGTGCAGTCGGTGACGCGTATCTACAACTACTACAAGGCCAATGACTACAAGACCGTGGTCATGGGCGCGAGCTTCCGCAACCTCAACCAGATCGAGCAACTGGCTGGCTGCGACCGTTTGACCATCAGCCCCGACCTGATCGAGAAGCTGGCGGCAGACACCGGCCCGCTGGAGCGCAAGCTGGCTCCAGGTCACGCCGGCGAAGCACGCCAGAGCCTGAATGAAGCGCAGTTCCGCTGGGCCTCCAACGAAGACGCCATGGCCACCGAGAAGCTGGCTGAAGGCATCCGCCAGTTCGCCCGCGACCAGGAGAAACTGGAAGCGCTGCTGCAAGCCAAGCTGTAAGGTGAGTTAGCGGCACAAAAAAGGCGAACCTCGAAGGGTTCGCCTTTTTTGTGCGGGTCGCAGGGTCAGTGCCGTTCCAGCGCATTCACCAAATCATGAAACGCTTCCCGATTGGACTCGTTCAGCCCCATCAGAATCTTGTGCGCTTCGAGCACCTTGATCCGCACCACTTCCTCGGACTGGTCCTGGTCTGGCAGGTCGTCCAGGCATTCCGGGCACGGCACGGGCTTGTCGACGATGTTGAACACCTGCTCGAAACCCATGGACTCCAGCAACCGGGTGATGTCTTCGTGGGTGGTGACGACCGTCGGCAGCAGGCCGACCTTTTGCCGCGACAGGATCGACAGCTTGGCCAGCAAGCCGAGCGTGGTGCTGTCGATGCTGCGGGTTTCGGTCAGGTCGATGACGATCGCGTTGAAGTTCAGCGCGGTGAAAATTCGATCTATCGTTGCATCCAGCGCCGAACACAGGGTCAGGCGCACTTCACCGACGAACTTCAGGACGAAGGTGCCGTCCTGCTCGGCGAACTGGATTCTACCGGTACTCATTGAAGATTCCTGCTCAACACCAACAGGGCGATATCATCCGGCATCTCCCCTAGCGTGGCCAATCCAAAAACCTGGCGCAGACCGTCCAGGCTGCCGCCCGCCGACCTTACCCGTTGCGGCAAGGCGGCTTCTTTTTCTTTGAGTGTAGGCTCTGGCAAAAGGTCCAGGATGCCATCGGACATCAGCGTCAGGCTGAAGGCCGGTGGCAGCTTGATGACGTGGTCTTCGTAGGTGGCTTCATTGAACAAGCCCACCGGCAGACCACGACCTTCGAGATAACCCACACTGTCGGGCGTGTACAACACAGGCAACGGCAGATGGCCACCGATGCTATAGGTCAACAAGCCTGTCTCCTCGTCGATGACTCCACCGACCATCGTGACATGTTTGCCCAGCTTACAGCTGATCAGGCCCCGGTTGATATGACCGAGGACCTCGGAAGGGGTGAATTCTGGCAGCGTGCCATTGCGCTTGGACTCGAACAGCAGGCGCGTGGTCATGAACTTCAGCAGCACTGTGACGAACGCGGATGAAGCGCCATGCCCGGAAACGTCCGCCAGGTAGAACGCCACTCGACGCTCGTCGACCCGGAAGTAGTCGACAAAATCACCGGAGAGGTACAGCGAAGGAATGATCTGGTGCGCAAAGCTAAATTCGTCGATGGTCCAGGGGCTGACCGGCAGCATGTTCATCTGCACCTGGCGCCCGGCGTTCTGGTCTTCCTGCAACAGGTTCAGGCTGGCTTCGAGCTCGCGGTTGGCGGTTTCGAGCTTGGTCCGGTAACGCTGGTTCTCCAGCAACAGCCGCGCGCGATCCAGGGCCCGGCGCACCGAGTGCTCGAGCACCGCCAGGTCTTCCAGGGGCTTGATCAGGTAATCGGCGGCACCCAGGCGCAGCGCTTCGACTGCGTCGTTCATGACGCCGGCGCCAGAGACCACGATCACCGGCGTTTGCGGGGACAGGTCGGTCACCTGGCGAATGAGTTCGAGCCCGCCCATCTGCGGCATGCGCAGATCGCAGATCACCAGGTCAGGGTGGCGTTCCTCGAATACCTCTAGCCCTTGCAGGCCATTGCCGGCCTGCAGGACGCTGAATCCACTGTCTTCCAAATAGGCCGCGAGACTCGCGCGCACTACTTCGTCGTCATCGATGATCAGCAGCGTGGCACTGGTTTTCTGCATGTGGGCAAACGGCGCCAGAATTAGGTTGGCGTAGCTGGCGGGGCAATTGGCCCGGCACACACTACTGGATTCGCTTTCTAGCCTCTCTGCTGCACCGCTTTCGGGCATTTGCCCTACACGCCTGTTCATCAGAGGTGCCCTTCTAAGGCGCAGACGGTACTCCCATCCGCGAGGCGTTTCAAGCTCACGCCGAGGGTGATCGAGCGAGTTCGCCCTGCAAATCACCGGGAGTTATAAGAAGCACGAATTTGGCAACTAAAAGAAAGGGCGAAATGCCCGCTAAAAATGACGAAGGCGGCTCGAGAGCCGCCTTCCGATCACTCAAGCAACGACTCAGAAGTCGTCTTCGACCTGGCCATCCTTGACCTTGAATTCGCGGTTCTGCAGGTAGGCATTGCGGATGAATACGTACTTGTCGCCATTGATCAGCTTCTCGGCCGACAGCAGGCTGGCGCGGGTGTCGATCACTTCCATGCCGAGCATCATGTTGCGCGCCGGAACGTCATTCATGTAGCGGTAGGGATCGGCATAACTGTCGACGTATTTCGACGGCGCATCACGCAGGGTGCTCGGCCCGAAGAACGGCAGCATCACGTAAGGACCGCTGGGCATGCCCCAGTAGCCGAGGGTCTGGCCGAAGTCTTCGTCGTTGCGCTGCAGGCCCATTTTGGTGCCGACGTCGAAGAAGCCGGCGACGCCCAGGGTGGTGTTCATCAGCAAGCGGGCGGTGTCGATACCGGCGGCACGTGGCTTGGCCTGCAGGATGTCGTTGGCCAGGTTGCCGACGTCACCGATGTTACGAAACATGTTGTGGATGCCGTCTTCAAGAAATTGCGGCGTGACGAACTGGTAGCCCTGGGCCAGCGGCTTGAGGGCGTAGGTGTCGAGCACGTCGTTGAATTTGTAGATCGGGCGGTTGACGCTTTCCCAAGGGTCTTCTTCGGTGGCGGCCTGGGTAGCGAACGGGACCAACAGAACGCCGGCAAACAGACTTAGTCGAGCCAGGCAATTGCTCCAGCGCATAGAGGAAACTCCTTGGATTGTACTGGCGCGAGTCGCTGACCCACGCGATAAGCTGGTGAGTATAAGTCGTAAGCCGACTTTCTGGGAATTACCCTACAGGGATCAGGTGTTTGCCTGATGCATGTCAGCTGCCTGTCATCTAACCGTCACGGGGGTCGCCTATGCTCCGGGGTTATTTTTCAGGGATGTTGACATGGCCCAGGTCCAGACGCACTCGCAGCCCCTCCCCCAGCCCACCGCCGTGCTCTTTGGCCTGAGCGGCTGCCTGGTCGACTTCGGCGCCCAGAGCCGGCACCAGCGCCCCGCCAGCGCCGAGCAAGGGCGGCTGACACCGGGCGCCGAACAGGCCCTGCTGTCCCTGCAGCGCCAGGGCATTCCCTGTGCGTGGCTGGATGACCTGTCAGTCAGCCACAGCCAGGCGCTCGCCGGCGTATTACCCGACTGGATCGCCGCCAGCCCACGCTCGCCAGACGCCGCACAATGGCCCTCCCCCGACGCCTGCTGGCAATCATTGATGAGCCTGAATATCGATCGCCTCGACGGCTGCGTGCTGGTCAGCGGCGAGCCACGGCTGCTGCAATCGGGGCTCAATGCCGGGCTGTGGACCATCGGCCTGGCGTCCTGCGGTTCACTTTGCGGGCTGGCGCCCGAACAATGGCAGGCCCTCAGCCAACAGGAGCGCGAACTCAAGCGCGGCAAGGCCACCTTGCAATTGTTCAGCCTTGGCGTGCATTCGGTGATCGATCACCTGGGGGAACTCGACACCTGCCTGTCGGACATCGGCCTGCGTCGACGCAAGGGCGAGAAGCCCTGAAAAGCCTCTGTTGATCAAGATCATGCACGGCGCTCGCCAGTGGATTAATCTACGGGTCAGAGGTAGACCTTTGCGGCGATGCCGTGGTCTATGCCAGTGCCTATCGACAAAAGGAAAGAAGCCATGCCTGCCCGCGAACTGCAAGAACAGCTCACTAAACTGCGCGAGCAATTGGAGCAAAACCCTCCGCTTTCAGAGGTGGAACGCGAGGACCTGCACAATTTGATGCAGCAGATTGAAGCGCAGATTGAGTTGGAAACCAAAACTCAGGACGCCAGCCTTTCAGATAGCGTCAACCTGGCCGTGGAGCGCTTCGAGGTTGACCACCCGACCTTGGCAGGCACCTTGCGCAACATTGTGCAGAGCTTGGTGAGTATGGGGATCTAAGCCCTTCAGCCAGGAATGCCCCGCTGCGATGGCGCGGGGCTGTTCTGGTTTCTGTGGGAGCGAACCTGCTCGCGAATGGCGTGAGGACACCGCGAACATTCAGAATGTCCGCGTCATCGTTGACATTTTTTCGCGAGCAAGCTCGCTCCTACTGACGCACCAACCGATGATTCGGCAACTGCAGCGCTTCGGTGCTGCGGTACGGATTGATGTCCAGCCCGCCACGGCGCACATAGCGCGCATACACCGTCAATTTCTCCGGCTTCAGCAGGCGTTGCAGATCGAGGAAGATCCGCTCGACGCATTGCTCATGGAAGTCCGAATGCTGGCGAAAGCTCACCAGGTATGCCAGCAGGCTCGCGTGATCCAGTGCCGCGCCGCGGTACTCGACGGCCACGCTGCCCCAGTCCGGCTGGCTGGTGACCGGGCAGTTGGATTTGAGCAGGTGGCTGTGCAGGCTTTCTTCGACGATGCGCGAAGCATCGCAACGCAGCAACTCCGGACGCGGTTGTTCGTAGTCGCTGACGTTGATATCCAGGTCATCGATGCACACACCCGGCAGCGCTACGACACCTTCGGCCTGCACCTCGGCGAGGCTGCGAATGCGCACGCCGACCGGCTTGCCGGCAGCGGCCGAGAGATCCTTGGCCAGGGTTGCCTGCAGCGTCGGCGTATCGGCAAAGGGCGTCTGGTTTAGCGAGTTCAGGTACAACTTGAACGACTTGGACTCAATGATGTTCGGCGAATCAGCGGGAATGCTGAACTCACCGATGGCCACCACCGGCTTGCCCGAGGGCAGCAGCCAGGACAGCTCGAAGCAGTTCCAGAAATCCACACCCTGGTACGGCAGGGTTTCGGCCGTCAGCCCCAGCTCGGCCCATTTCGCGGTGCGCGGAATAGGGAACAGCAAAGACGGCGTGTAGGTGGCGATGTATTCGCTGGATTTGCCCAGCGGCGAGTGTTCGGCTGCGGGATGCATGTCGGAAACCTGACTGAAGAATCAGCCGATTCTATCAGCCTTTGTCCACACCTTTGAGCGCTTACTGACTGACCGTCAGTTTTCCTACCATCCCGGCCTGGTAATGCCCGGGAATGTTGCAGGCAAACTCCAACTGGCTGGCCTGCTTGAAGGTCCAGGTCAATTCACCGGTCTTGCCCGGCTCCACCAGCACGCTGTTCGGGTCGTCGTGTTTCATGGCGCCGTGATCCATACCGGCCATTGAGCCGTGCCCCATGGCGGCATGATCCATTGGCGCAGCTTTCATGGCGGTCGGTGTGAGAGCACCGCTTTGTTGCATCTTGAGCATTTCGGCCTGGTGCGCGGCGTGCATCGCCGCGTCGCCAAGGTTGAATTCGTGCAGCAACTGGCCTTTATTGATCAGCACAAAGCGGATGGTTTCGCCGGCTTTGATCTGCAGTGCCTTGGGGTTGAACGACATATCGCCCATGACGATTTCCACTGTGCGCGTGGCCTTGGCCGCCGGTGCGGGCGCGCCGAATGCATAGCTCTGGGCCGGCGAGGCCAGCACCGGGAAGCTCAACGCCAACAGGCAGCCCGCGAGGATCAATCGATTGCGCAAAAACATGGTCACACTCCAACAAGATGAGGTTCAGCCTGTGGGAAACTCTAGGGCCGTGGCGCTGCCAGTTGGCTGACACGCAGATTACAACTTTGTCAGGTTGCGCGATGCCTCTGCCCTGCGCGCTATAAAGCACATGTTCCCTTTACCCAGAGTCGCCCATGAAACTGCTGATCGTCGAAGACCAACCGAAAACCGGTCATTACCTGCGCCAGGGCCTGAGCGAGGCCGGGTTCAATGCCGAACTGGTGGCGGACGGCAACACCGGCCAGCATCTGGCCCTGACCGGTGACTATGCGCTGCTGATCCTCGATGTGATGCTGCCCGGGCGCGACGGCTGGCAGATTCTGCAAGCGGTGCGCAGTGCCGGGCTGGAGATCCCGGTGCTGTTCCTCACGGCGCGGGATGCGGTCGAAGATCGGGTGCACGGCCTGGAGTTGGGCGCCGATGATTATCTGGTCAAACCTTTCGCCTTCTCCGAGTTGTTGGCTCGGGTCCGCAGCCTGTTGCGCCGTGGCAGCGTGGCGCCGCAGGAAACCAGCCTGCAACTGGCAGATTTGCGCCTGGACCTGATCCGCCGCCGGGTCGAACGCAACGGCCAGCGTATCGAACTCACTGCCAAGGAGTTCGCCTTGCTGGAACTGCTCCTGCGCCGCCAGGGCGAAGTGCTGCCCAAGTCGCTGATCGCCTCGCAGGTCTGGGACATGAATTTTGACAGTGACACCAACGTCATCGAGGTGGCGATCCGCCGTTTGCGCCTGAAGATCGATGACGATTTCCCCGACAAACTGATCCACACCGTGCGCGGCATGGGCTACGTGCTTGAAGAGCGCCAAGCCTGATGCGGCGCCTGTCCCTGGGCAGTCGCCTGGCCTTGCTGTTTGCAGCCTGCACCGCGGTGGTGTCGTTGTGCGCCGGACTGTTGTTCAGCCGCGCCAGCGAAAGCCATTTCCTGGAGCTCGACCAGCAATTGCTCGACAGCAAGCTGATCGCCCTGCGCAGCGCCCTGCAAGGCGCCGACGACCCGGTGCGGTTCGCTGAACGCAGCGCTACCTTGCGCGACGAGATGAATCACCAGACCGACCTCGCCCTGCGGGTGCGTGGTCGCGACGGCAGCCTATGGTTCGACAGCGCCAGCACGCTGACCGCCGACCTGCCGACGACCCCCGGCCTGCACAGCTTGCAGAGCGCCGGTACGGCCTATCGGGTGTACAGCGCGCCGTTGGACCCTGAGCGCAACGATTCGCCACAACTGACCCTGCTGCTGGACATCACGCACCACCAGCACTTTCTGCAGCGCATGCAGCATCTGATCTGGCTGACGGTCGGCTTGTCGGCGCTGGCCACCGCGCTGCTCGGCGCCTGGGCGGCACGCAGCGGCTTGCGCCCGCTACGGCGCATGAGTGAGGTCGCCGCGGGGGTGTCCGCCAGCTCCCTGACCCAGCGCTTGCCCGAAGGGCAAATGCCCGCTGAACTGGCGGAATTGGCCCACGCCTTCAACGCCATGCTCGCGCGCCTGGATGACTCCTTTCAGCGTCTGTCGGCGTTTTCCGCCGACATTGCCCACGAATTGCGCACGCCGTTGTCGAACCTGCTGACCCACACCCAGGTCACCCTGACCCGGCCACGGGGCCTGGAGGAATACCGCGAGGCGCTGCACAGCAACCTCGAGGAGCTGCAGTGGATGGCGCAACTGGTCAACGACATGCTGTACCTGGCCAAGGCTGATCACGGTTTATTGATGCCCAGTCGTGAGCCGTTGCGGTTGGGCGAGGAAGCCGATCTGCTACTGGAATTCTATGCACCCCTGGCCGAAGACGCGCAGATCAGCCTGACCCGCGAAGGTGATGCGCCCATCAGTGGTGACCGCAGCATGCTGCGGCGTGCCCTCTCCAACCTGCTGGACAATGCCCTGCGCTTTACTCCGCCCATGGGCCAGGTGCAGGTGCGAATCGTTGAACGGCCGAGATCCGTACAACTGAGCATCGCCAACACAGGAGACGGGATTCCCGAGGATCTGCTGCCACGCCTGTTCGATCGCTTCTACCGCGCCGACCCGGCGCGCCGTGAGGGTAGCAGCGAACATGCGGGCCTCGGCCTGGCGATTACCCAATCGATCATCCGCGCCCACGGCGGGACCATTGCCTGCGAGTCAGGCAATGGTTGGACGCGGTTTGTCATGGAATTGCCGAAGGGGAATTGAGGCCAGCCTTCAGGGCCTCATCGCTGGCAAGCCAGCTCCCACAGAGGCCCGAGGTCGTCGCGGGGGCTGTGCTCACCTCCAAACATGTGGGAGCGGGCTTGCCCGCGATGGCGGTGTGTCAGGCACCGCTCATGCTGAATTTTGCGCGCTTACGAATACCGCAACGCCGTCGCCGGCTCGGTCTTCGCCGCGCGCCAGGCCGGATACAAGGTGGCGAGGAAGCTCAGGATAAAGCCCGCCGAGCAGATCAGCAGCACGTCACCACCCTGCAGCTCCGATGGCAAATTGCTGACGAAGTACACATCGGAACTGAAAATGTGCTGCCCGCTGACCCGCTCCAGCCACCCCACCAGTTCGCTGACGTTGAGCGCCGCGATCACCCCAAGGATGCCGCCGATCAAGGTGCCGACGATACCGATCACCGTGCCCTGGACCATGAAAATCGCCATGATCTGCCGCGGCGTCGCGCCGATGGTGCGCAGGATCGCGATGTCGGCGCCCTTCTCGTTTACCACCATGATCAGGGTCGCGATGATGTTGAACGCCGCCACAGCGACGATCATCAGCAGCAACAGGCCGATCATGGTTTTTTCCATCTTCATTGCACTGAACAGGCTGCCCTGGGTGTGGGTCCAGTCGTCCGCCTTGAAGCCAGCGCCGAGGCTGGCGGCAATCGCCGACGACACCTGCGGCGCGGCATACAGGTCCTTCACCGCCAAGCGCACGCTTTGCACCTGGTTCGGCTCCCAGCGCTGCATTTGCGCGGCGTCGGCCACGTGAATCAGGGCCATCGAGCCGTCCAGCTCGGCGCCGACCTTGAACACCCCGACCACATTCAGACGCTGCATGCGCGGCGTGATGCCGCCCGGTGCGGTACTGACTTCCGGCACGATCAGGGTCAGTTTGTCGCCGACATTCAAACGAAAACGCCGCGCGGTGATTTCCCCGACCACCACCCCGAACTCGCCGGGCTTGAGGTCATCCAGGCGACCCTGGACGATATGCCGGGCCACGATCGAGACCTTGCCTTCCTGCGCCGGATCGACCCCGCTGATCTGGATCGGCTGCATCGCCCCCTTGTACGAGAGCATGCCTTCCATTTCGGTGAACGGCACAGCGGCAGTGACTTCGGGATTCTTCATCGCCGCCGCCGCCACTGGCGCCCAATCGTCGATCGGCTTGACGCCGACGATGGTCGCGTGGGGCACCATGCCGAGGATGCGCGAGCTCATTTCGCGCTGGAAGCCGTTCATCACCGAGAGCACCACGATCATCGCCAGCACGCCCAGGGCGAGGCCGATCATCGAGGTCATCGAGATAAACGAAACGAAGCGATTGCGGCGCTTGGCGCGGGTATAGCGCATGCCGATAAAGATCGATAACGGTCTGAACATTCGCTGGGGCACCGTAGAAAATTTAATGACCCGGCGCACCCTCAAGGCACGCCGGGCTGCAAGCCGTCAGATGGGCGTCAGGCAACCGTCTTGCAGGTGCAGGACACGGTCCATCTGGCGCGCCAGGTTCATGTCGTGGGTCACCACCAGGAACGCCGTGCGCATCGAAGTACTGAGTTCCAGCATCAAGTCCTGAATGCCTTGCGCAGTGTGGGAGTCGAGGTTGCCGGTCGGCTCGTCGAGCATCACCAGGCCTGGCTTGTTGACCAGGGCGCGGGCAATGGCGACACGCTGGCGCTCACCACCGGACAGTTCCGACGGCTTGTGCTCCAGACGATGGGCCAGCCCTACCCGCTCCAGCAAGGCGGTCGCACGCTGGCGCGCCTCGGCAATCGAGGTGTTGCCGATCAACAGCGGCATGCAGACGTTTTCCAGCGCGGTGAACTCGGGCAACAAGTGGTGAAACTGGTAGACGAAGCCCAGCGCGCGGTTACGCAGCAGGCCACGTTTCTTTTCGTTCAGCGCCGACAGCTCTTCGCCAGCCAGCCACACGCTGCCCTGGGTCGGCGTATCGAGGCCGCCCAGCAGGTTGAGCAAGGTACTCTTGCCCGAACCCGAGGTGCCGACGATCGCCACGCGCTCGCCCGGATGCAACTCCAGTTGCAGGCCGGACAACACCACCACCGACTCCGGGCCTTCCTCGTAGGATTTGCCCAGGTTGCGGCAGCTCAAGATTGCTTTTTCGCTCATGCCCAACTCACTCATAACGTAGCGCCTCCGCCGGCTGGGTGCGCGCGGCACGCCAGGCGGGATACAGGGTGGCGAGGAAACTCAGGACCAACGCCGCGCCGCAGACCATCACCACGTCCTGGGCTTGCAGTTGCGAAGGCAGGTAATCGATGAAGTACACGTCGGCGTTGAGAAACTTGTGGCCGATCAGGCTTTCGAGGGCGGAAATCGCCGCGCTGACATTGAGCGCGGCAAACATCCCGACCAGCGCGCCAATCGCCGTGCCGACGACACCGATCACCGTGCCCTGGACCATGAAGATCGCCATGATGGTGCCCGGCGTCGCGCCGAGGGTGCGCAGGATCGCGATGTCGCCTTTCTTGTCGTTCACCACCATCACCAGGGTCGAGATGATGTTGAACGCCGCCACCGCGACAATCAGCAGCAACAGCAGGCCGATCATGGCTTTTTCCATGCGGATGGCCTGGTACAGGTTGCCGTGGGTACGGGTCCAGTCGCGGGCATAGAAGCGGTCGTCACCCAACTGCTGGGCGATGCTCCACGCCGCGCGCGGGGCCTGGAACAGGTCGTCGAATTTCAGGCGAAGGCCCTGGATCTGGTCCGGCTTCCAGCGATGCAGGCGCGACAGGTCCTGCTGGTTGGTCACGCCCAGGTAGCCGTCGATCTCGCCGGCACCGACGTGGAAGATGCCGACCACGGTGAAGCGCTTCATGCGCGGGAACATCCCGGCCGGGGTCACGGTGACTTCCGGGGCGACGAAGGTGACCTTGTCGCCCATGCCGACGCCGAGCTTGGCCGCGGCCTTGTCGCCGATGACGATGCCGAAACTGCCCGGCGCCAAAGCGTCGAGCTGGCCCTGCTGCATGAAGTTATCGATGATCGAGACTTGCCGTTCCAGCGCCGGGTCGATGCCGTTGAGCAACACCTTGGACACCTGGCCATTGTTGGTCAGCAAGCCCTGCATTTGGGTAAAGGGCGCGACGGCCAGCACCTGCGGGTTCTGCTTGACCTTGGCGGCCAGGCTCGGCCAGTCGCTGATGGCCTCACCGGACTCGATGGTGGCGTGGGGCACCATGCCCAGCACACGGGTGCGCATCTCATGATCGAAGCCGTTCATCACCGATAGAACCACGATCATCACCACCACGCCGAGGGCGAGGCCGATCATCGAAGTCAGGGATATGAACGACACAAAGTGATTGCGACGCTTTGCACGGGTGTAACGCGTGCCGATAAATACGAAGAGAGGTCTGAACATGTCGGGGCTTGTTCGGAGGGAAAAGGAACGTCCTTGTGGCGGGGGTCGATATCCAGCTTTACACTCAGACCACCGCCGCTACCATGGGTTCGCCATGTCGACATTAGATGAAGAAGATCGCCGCGAATACTACCGTATCGAGGACACGATCGCACTGGAAATTCAGCCCCTGTCGGGCCCCCAGGCCACCGGCGAAGAAGTGTTGCTGGATGCTTCGCCACTGTTCAATCTGCTCAGCGAATTGCACCTGAGCGAGTTCGAATCCCAGCACCTGCTGCGCCAGATCAGCGAGCGCGACCGCAACATCGCCGCCTACCTCAAAGTACTCAACAAACGCATCGACCTGCTGGGCCAGGTGGTGGCATTGACTGTGCTCGGGCAGATCGGCGAACCGCAACCGGTGATCATTTCCGAGGGCGGCATCGACTTCCAGCACCCGACCCCGATTGCCGCCGGCAGCACCCTGGCGATCAAGCTGGTGCTGATGCCCCAGGCGCTCGGTCTGTTGCTGCGCGCTCGGGTCACCCATTGCGACGCCAAGGGCAGCGGCTTTGACGTGGGCACCGAGTTTGTCCAACCCAGTGATGCCCAGCGCCAACTACTGGCACGCTATATTCTGCAACGACAGGCGCAAGAACGCCGCCTGGCGCGCGAACAGTCCGAATCCGGCATTTAATTAAGGAAGAACCGTGACCCTCATCTACGGCCACCGCGGCGCCAAAGGCGAAGCACCGGAAAACACCCTGACCAGCTTCCAGCAGTGCCTCAAGCACGGCGTGCGCCGCTGCGAGCTGGACTTGCACCTGTCCATGGACAACGAGCTGATGGTCATCCACGACTCGACGCTCAAGCGCACCACCGACCGCCGCGGCAAGGTGGTCGAGCATTCGGCGGACGATCTGGTGACCTACGACGCACGCAAGGGCGGCCCGGGCTGGGTGACTCGCTGCCCGATCCCGCGCCTCGAAGAGCTGTTCGAACAGTGCGATTTCGATCACTGGCAACTGGAAGTCAAAAGCGCTTCACGCACCCGCGCCGCGACCACCGTGCTGGCGATTCGCGAAATGGTCCAACGGCATGGCATGCGCGACAAGGTCACCATCACCTCGAGCTCGCGGGAAGTGCTCAAGGCCGCACTCGACCTGGTGCCGGATGTGTCACGCGGATTGGTGGCCGAATACGCCTGGCTCGACCCATTGAAGGTCGCGCAGAGCTATGGCTGCGAAATTCTGGCGCTGAACTGGACCCTGTGTACGCCGGAACGCCTGGAGAAGGCGCAGCGCCAGGGGCTGCATGTGTCGGTGTGGACCGTCAACGAACCCGCGCTGATGCGCAGGCTCGCTGATTTCGGCGTTGACAGCCTGATTACAGACTTTCCCGGTTTGGCCACTGCCACGCTCGAGAATTGCTGAAATCGGTCTCCCCGGCCGGCTCAGGCCACCGGCCGGAGCCGCTCAAAAAAGCCGGTTGAGGCCGTCGTAGGCAGCTACCCGATAAGCCTCGGCCATGGTCGGGTAGTTGAACGTGGTGTTGACGAAGTACTTCAGGGTGTTGAGTTCGCCCGGCTGGTTCATGATCGCCTGGCCGATGTGCACGATCTCCGACGCCTGATAACCGAAGCAGTGTACGCCCAGCACTTCCAGGGTTTCGCGGTGGAACAGGATCTTCAGCATGCCTTGCGGCTCGCCGGCAATCTGCGCCCGCGCCATGCTCTTGAAGAACGCCTTGCCCACTTCGTACGGCACCTTGGCCTGGGTCAGTTCCTGCTCGTTCTTGCCGATCGAGCTGATCTCGGGAATGGTGTAGATCCCGGTCGGCACGTCGTTGACGAAGCGCCAGCTGCCATTATCGACGATGCTGCCTGCCGCCGAACGACCCTGGTCGTGCGCCGCACTGGCCAGGCTCGGCCAGCCGATCACGTCGCCCGCGCCGTAGATGTTTTGAATGCCGGTTCGGTAGTTCTCGTCGACCTCGATCTGGCCACGGCTGTTGACCTTGACGCCGATGTTTTCCAGGCCCAACTGATCGGTGTTGCCGGTTCGGCCGTTGCACCAGAGCAAAGCGTCGGCCTTGATTTTCTTGCCGGACTTGAGGTGCAGGATCACGCCGTTGTCGACGCCTTCGACGCGGTCATACTCTTCGTTGTGACGCACGGTGATGTTGTTGTTGCTGAAGTGATAACTCAGGGCCTGGGAGATTTCCGAGTCGAGGAAGCTCAACAACTGACCACGGTTATCCACCAGCTCCACCAACACACCCAGGCCGCTGAAGATCGAGGCGTATTCACAACCGATCACGCCGGCGCCGTAGACGATCAGTTTGCGCGGGGTGTGGCCGAGGCTGAGGATGGTGTCGCTATCGTAGATACGCGGGTGGTGGAAATCGATGTCCGCCGGGCGATACGGGCGCGAGCCGGTGGCGATGATGATGTGCTTGGCCACCAGTTTCTCGACCACGCCATTGGCGCACACCACTTCGATGGTCTGCTCGTCGGCGAAGCTGCCGGTACCGATGAACACGTCGACGCGGTTGCGGGCGTAGTAGCCAGTGCGCGAGGCGACTTGCTTGGAGATGACTTTCTCCGCGCTTTTCAGTACGTCCGGGAACGAGAACCAGCGCGGCTCACCAATGGCCCGGAACATCGGGTTGGTGTTGAACTGCATGATCTGCCGGACCGAATGACGCAACGCCTTGGACGGGATGGTGCCCAGGTGAGTGCAGTTGCCGCCGACCTGGCGACGACTATCGACCATCGCCACCTTGCGTCCTGCCTTGGCGGCATTCATTGCCGCGCCTTCTCCCGCCGGGCCGGAACCCAGCACCACCACGTCGTAGTTGTAGACAGCCATGCGTACTCCTCAGAACAGGCCGCGGCACCCGGTTGGCACCTGCGGCTAAATCATGCCGGCGAAACGGCATGAAGGAACAATTTGGGGTCAATCTGAAACCCGGGAACAGTCTATAGAAGCGTCAACGCCGCGCACATTAACCCTTGGTCGCGTCGTAGGCTAGTTTTGCCTGCACTACAACGCCAACTTGCCGAGCATTCATTGGCCCGTAGCGGCTTCGAGGTGATCAAAAGCCTGACTGGTGCGTGTGACGAAGCCGCTGTCGGAACGCACTATAAAAAATGCCGCGATCTGGTGTCGCTCAGCGTAGGCCAGGCCGCGTTCCGGCCCGAGGATCAGTAACAGCGTGGACAAACCATCAGCCATTAACGTCGAACGATCAATCACCGTCACCGACGCCAGCTGATGACGCACCGGGGCGCCGGTGCGGGCATCGAAGGTGTGGGAATAGCGCTGGCCGTCCTGCACGAAATAGTTACGGTAGTCGCCTGAAGTGGACACGCCGTAGCCGTCCAGTTCGATCACCCTTTCAAGCACCTGGCGATCGTCGCGGGGCTCTTCCAGGGCAATCTTCCAGGCGCTGCCGTCGAGCTTCCTGCCCACGGCCTTGAGCTCACCGGTGACCTCCACCAGAAAGCTGTCGATGCCCTGCGCCTGCAGCATCGCGGAAATTCGGTCGACCGTGTAGCCAGCGGCAATGCTGTCGAAGTCGACTTCCACCGCAGCGTCCTTGCACAGCCGGTCACCTTCGATGCGCAGATGCCCATGGCCGACCCGCTGCCGAGCCAAGGCCAGGGCCTGCGCGCTGGGCACCTGTTCGACCCGCGCCTGTGGGCCGAAGCCCCAAAGGTTCATCAGCGGTCCTACCGTCAGGTCGTAGGCACCTTCGCTCTGCTGCGACAGCTGCTCGCCAACACTGACCAATTCCAAAACCGGCGACGGCATCGTCTGACAGCTATTGGCCGGCAAACGATTGAAACTCTCGATGTCGGAGTCGCCACGGTAGGTCGACATTTGCCGGTCAACCTCATCGAGTATCGCCTCGACCTGCCGGCGCAAATCGACCGGCCCATCCATGCCCGCCCTGCGAACATACTGAACCGAATAACTGCTGCCCATGGTCGGCCCGCTGAAGCTTTCCTGGGAGTCGCCGCTGCCACAGCCGTTCAGGCAAAGCACTATCAGCCCGCAGCCAAGCCCGCGCAGCCATTCCATCCGCAGCATTAAGGCGCAAGCTCGCTCAAGATCAGATGCGCTAACTGCACCCGAGGTTCATTGGGATAGCTCTTGTTGGCCAGAATCACGATGCCGATTTTCTTCTCCGGCACAAACGCCACATAGGCCGAGAAGCCGCCGGTCGATCCAGTCTTGTTGACCCAGACCGCCTGCTGCGGTGGCCGAGGTGGAATCAAGGCCGTCACCGGGTGACTGCCGAGGATCATCGCGCTGGAATTGCCTTCGAGCAACGCGTTCAGCGGCGCCGGATAGTCGTACTGCTCCCAGATCAGGTCCTGGGTCATTGCGCCCACCTGGTAATATCCCGTGCGTGTCTGTTGCAGCGCCTGGGCCAGTTTGGCATCGACCTTGACCACTCCCAGGTTGGCCTCGACGAAGCGGATCAAATCGGCGGAACCGGTCTTCACCCCATACGCCTCATCGGCCAGCACTCCGGGATTCAAGCGCACGGCCGCGTCCTGCTTGTCATAGCCCTGGGCATACAGCGCCAACTTGCTCGCCGGGACCTGGACAAAACTGTTGTGCATGCCCAGTGCGGGGAACAGTTGCAGCTCCAGCGCCGTTGCGAACGGCACGCCGAGGCTGGCGGCGGTGATCATGCCCAGGGCGCCGATGCTTGGGTTGGCGTAGGTGCGCTGGGTGCCGGCCGGGTAGGACGGCTGCCAGGCCTTGAAGTAATCCATCAGCTGCCGGTTGTCCTGGACTTCATCCGGCACCTGCAACGGGAAGCCGCCGGCGGTGTGGGTGGCCAGATTGATCAGGCTGACCTTGTCGAATTCACTGCCGGCGAGTTCAGGCAGGTATTTGCCAGGGTGATCCGCCAACGACAGCTTGCCGTCGACCTGAGCGTAGGCCGCCAGGGTGGCAGTGAAGGTCTTGCTGATGGAGCCGATCTCGAACAGCGTCTCGGCCGTGATCTTCTGCTGCGTCTGCTTCGAGGCCACGCCATAGTTGTAGAAGCTGCGCTGACCGTCGACCGTCACCGCGATGGCCAGGCCGGGAATGGCATATTGCTGCATGACTTGCCGGGCAGCGCTATCAATCGCGTCCTGCTCGGTGCTGGCCATGGCGACCGAACAGCTCAACGCAAGCAATGCGGTGCAGCAGTGTTGAATCAAACCCATGAAAATTGTCCTTGAATATTGGGCGTTGCTTGCCCACAAACAAAAACGCCCCGACACGGTCGGGGCGTTTTTCATCTGCAGCTAAGGCTTAGCGCGGGAATGCAGGCGGGTTGACCCCGGCCATGTCTTCCATCACGCGAACCACCTGGCAGCTGTAACCGAACTCGTTGTCGTACCAGACGTACAGTACAACGCGGTTATCCTGGGTGATGGTCGCTTCTGCGTCCACTACGCCAGCGTGGCGCGAGCCAACGAAGTCGGTGGAGACCACTTCCTGGGAGCTGACGTAGTCGATCTGCTTGTGCAGGTCCGAGTGCATGGCCATCTGGCGCAGGTACTCGTTGATTTCGTCACGGGTGGTGGCTTTCTCAAGGTTCAGGTTGAGGATGGCCATCGACACGTTTGGCGTTGGAACGCGGATCGCGTTACCGGTCAGCTTGCCCTTGAGCACTGGCAGCGCCTTGGCGGCTGCGGTGGCGGCACCGGTCTCGGTGATTACCATGTTCAGTGGTGCGGCGCGGCCGCGACGGCTGCCCTTGTGGAAGTTGTCGATCAGGTTCTGGTCGTTGGTGAACGAGTGAACGGTTTCGACGTGGCCGTTGACGATGCCGTACTTGTCGTCGACTGCCTTGAGCACCGGCACGATGGCGTTGGTGGTGCAGGACGCCGCCGAGATGATCTTGTCATCCGGGGTGATTTCGCCGTGGTTGATGCCGTGCACGATGTTCTTCAGCGCGCCCTTGCCAGGTGCGGTGAGGATCACGCGGGCAGCGCCCGGGCAGGCCAGGTGCTGGCCCAGGCCGTCGGCGTCACGCCATACACCGGTGTTGTCGACGATCAGCGCGTTCTCGATGCCGTACTGGGTGTAGTCGACTTCGGCCGGGCTCTTGGCGTAGATAACCTGGATCAGGTTGCCGTTGGCAGTGATGGTGTTGTTGGCTTCGTCGATGGTGATGGTGCCATCGAACGGACCGTGTACCGAGTCACGGCGCAGCAGGCTCGCGCGCTTGACCAGGTCATTCTCGGCGCCCTTGCGGACAACGATGGCGCGCAGACGCAGGCCGTCGCCACCACCGGTTTTTTCGATCAGGATGCGCGCCAGCAGACGGCCGATACGACCGAAGCCATAAAGGACAACGTCGGTGCCTTTGCGAGCGGAAGCGTTCTGCTGGCCAACCACATCGGCCAGTTCTTCACGGACGAACTGCTCGGCAGTGCGGCCATTGCCCTGGGCCTTGAACTTGCTTGCCAGTTTGCCCAGGTCAACCGACGCGGCGCCGAGCTTGAGTTCGCTCATCGCCTTGATCAGCGGGAACGTTTCGTGGACGGACAATTCGGTCTCGTCGGACTGACGGTGACGAGCAAAGCGGTGGGCTTTGAGAATCGCGATGACTGAACGGTTGATCAGGCTGCGGCCATAGATCGAGCTCACCACGTTGTTATTGCGGTAGAGCTGGCCGATCAGCGGAATCATCGCTTCTGCGAGTGCTTCACGGTCGATCCATTCACCAAGACACTGGTCGGGCTTCTGAGTCACGGGAACCTTCCACATGTAGGGGCTGAAAAAAGGGGCTACATTATGCCGCCGTGCGCCTCCCGTAGCAATGCGCGCTTGTCGTGCAAGCGGTAACAATTTCCCTTTACAAAAAAATAGACGCCGCTGGAGCCCAGTAAAACCGTGGCTTTCAGCGAACCCGCAAAATCATGGATAGCGCTGTCTTGTCTGTAACCCTCCGTAACACTCGCCTATTACGGCACTACATAATCGCTAAAAAACCGCTGTTTTTTATGATTACCACTACATTTCACCCACTCGGCGTAATAGACACAGTCTGCAACTGACAGGCGGCACCCGGGACCGCTACAATTGCCGACTTTGTCGCAACGCTGGAGCTCAACCTTCCGTGTCTGTCCTGCGTCTACCGCTTCTCCCTGCCGCGGCAGGTAAACAGCACTGGGGCAATCTGCCCGGTGCCGCCCTGAGCCTGGCCATTGCCGAGGCCGCCAGCGCTGCCAAGCGCTTTACCCTGCTCCTGACCGCCGACAGCCAGAGTGCCGAACGGTTGGAACAGGAGCTGGCGTTCTTCGCCCCCGATTTGCCGGTGCTGCATTTCCCCGACTGGGAAACCCTGCCCTACGACCTGTTTTCGCCGCACCAGGACATCATCTCCGAGCGCATTGCCAGCCTGTATCGCCTGCCGGAGCTGAGCCACGGCGTGCTGGTGGTGCCGATCACCACGGCCCTGCATCGCCTGGCACCGACCAAATTCCTGCTGGGCAGCAGCCTGGTGCTGGACGTCGGTCAGAAGCTCGACGTCGAGTTGATGCGCACGCGCCTGGAAGCCACCGGCTATCGCTACGTCGACACTGTCTATGAGCATGGCGAATTCACCGTACGCGGCTCGCTGATCGACCTGTTCCCGATGGGCAGTAAGTTGCCGTATCGCATCGACCTGTTCGACGATGAAATCGAAACCCTGCGCACCTTCGACCCGGAGAACCAGCGCTCGATCGACAAGGTCGATTCGGTCAAGCTGTTGCCGGCCAAGGAATTCCCGCTGCAGAAAGAGGCGGTGACCCGCTTCAAGGCGCGCTTTCGCGAGCGCTTCGATGTCGACTTCCGTCGCTGCCCGATCTTCCAGGACCTGAGCAGCGGGATTACCCCGGCCGGTATCGAGTACTACCTGCCACTGTTCTTCGAAGAAACCTCGACCCTGTTCGATTACCTGCCCCAGGACACTCAAGTGTTTTCCCTGCCGGGCATCGAGCAAGCGGCAGAAAACTTCTGGAATGACGTGCGCAACCGTTATGAAGAACGCCGCGTCGACCCTTCGCGTCCTTTATTACCACCGGCCGAACTGTTCCTGCCGGTCGAGGACTGCTTCGCCCGTCTGAAGAACTGGCCACGGGTAGTCGCCAGCCAGCAGGACGTCGACACCGGCGCCGGCCGCGAGCGCTTCCCGGCGCAACCGTTGCCGGATCTGGCGATCGAAGCCAAGGCCACCCAGCCGCTGCAGGCCCTGGCCAACTTCCTCGACGAGTTTTCCGGACGGGTGCTGTTCACCGCCGAATCGGCCGGTCGCCGCGAGGTGTTGCTGGAACTGTTGGAGCGTCTGAAGCTGCGGCCGAAAACCGTCGACAGCTGGCCGGACTTCGTCGCCGGCAAAGAGCGCCTGGCCATCACCATCGCCCCGCTCGACGAAGGCCTGCTGCTGAATGACCCGGCGCTGGCGCTGGTGGCGGAAAGCCCGCTGTTCGGGCAACGGGTGATGCAGCGCCGGCGCCGAGAAAAACGTGCCGACGCCAACAACGACGCAGTGATCAAGAACCTCACCGAGCTGCGCGAAGGCGCGCCGGTGGTTCACATCGATCATGGCGTTGGCCGCTACCTCGGACTCGCCACTCTGGAAATCGAAGATCAGGCCGCCGAATTCCTCACCCTCGAATACGCCGAGGGCGCCAAGCTGTACGTGCCGGTAGCCAACCTGCACCTGATCGCCCGCTACACCGGCAGTGACGACGCACTCGCGCCGCTGCACCGCCTCGGCTCCGAGACCTGGCAGAAAGCCAAGCGCAAGGCCGCCGAACAGGTGCGCGACGTCGCCGCCGAACTGCTCGACATCTATGCGCGCCGGGCCGCCCGCGAAGGCTATGCCTTTGCCGACCCGAAAGCCGATTACGCGACCTTCAGCGCCGGCTTCCCGTTCGAGGAAACCCCGGACCAGCAAACCACCATCGAAGCGGTGCGCGCCGACATGCTCGCGCCCAAGCCAATGGACCGGCTGGTCTGTGGCGACGTCGGCTTCGGCAAGACCGAAGTGGCCATGCGCGCCGCCTTCATTGCCGTGCACGGCGGGCGCCAGGTGGCGATCCTGGTGCCGACCACCCTGCTCGCTCAGCAGCACTACAACAGCTTCCGTGACCGCTTCGCCGATTGGCCAGTGACGGTGGAAGTGATGAGTCGGTTCAAGTCAGCCAAGGAAGTCAACGCGGCAGTCGCCGACCTTGCCGAAGGCAAGATCGACATCGTGATCGGCACCCACAAACTGCTGTCCGACGATGTGAAGATCAAGAACCTCGGCCTGGTGATCATCGACGAAGAACACCGTTTCGGCGTGCGCCAGAAAGAACAGCTCAAGGCCCTGCGCAGCGAAGTCGACATCCTCACCCTGACCGCCACGCCGATTCCGCGCACGCTGAACATGGCGGTGTCGGGCATGCGCGACCTGTCGATCATCGCCACCCCGCCGGCGCGACGCCTGTCGGTGCGCACCTTCGTCATGGAACAGAACAAGAGCACGGTCAAGGAAGCCTTGCTCCGCGAGCTGCTGCGCGGCGGCCAGGTCTACTACCTGCACAACGATGTGAAAACCATCGAGAAATGCGCCGCCGACCTCGCCGAGCTGGTGCCGGAAGCGCGGATCGGTATCGGTCACGGGCAGATGCGCGAGCGCGAACTCGAACAAGTGATGAGCGACTTCTATCACAAGCGCTTCAACGTGCTGATCGCCTCGACCATCATCGAGACCGGGATCGACGTGCCGAGCGCCAACACCATCATCATCGAGCGCGCCGACAAGTTCGGCCTGGCGCAATTGCACCAGTTGCGCGGGCGCGTCGGGCGCAGTCACCACCAGGCCTATGCCTACCTGCTGACGCCACCGCGCCAGCAAATCACCGGCGACGCGGAAAAGCGCCTGGAAGCCATCGCCAACACCCAGGACCTCGGTGCCGGCTTCGTGCTGGCCACCAACGACCTGGAGATCCGTGGTGCCGGCGAATTGCTCGGCGACGGTCAAAGCGGGCAGATCCAGGCGGTGGGTTTCACCCTCTATATGGAAATGCTCGAGCGCGCGGTGAAGTCGATCCGCAAGGGCGAACAACCAAACCTCGAGCAACCGCTGGGCGGCGGTCCGGAAGTCAACCTGCGGGTGCCTGCACTGATTCCAGAAGACTACCTGCCGGACGTACACGCGCGGTTGATCCTCTACAAACGCATCGCCTCGGCCACCGACGAGGACGGCCTCAAGGACCTGCAAGTGGAGATGATCGACCGCTTCGGCCTGCTGCCGGAACCGACCAAGAACCTGATCCGCATCACGGCGCTGAAGCTGCAGGCCGAACAGCTGGGGATCAAGAAGGTCGACGGCGGGCCGCAGGGTGGACGCATCGAGTTCGGCGCGCAGACCCCGGTCGATCCGCTGGTACTGATCAAGCTGATCCAGAGCCAACCCAAACGCTACAAATTCGAAGGCGCCACGATGTTCAAATTCCTGGTACCGATGGAGCGCCCGGAAGAGCGCTTCAATACTGTAGAGGCGCTGCTCGAGCGCCTCATTCCGAAATCTGCTTGAAGGACGCCGCATGCGCCTGTTTCGCTCACTGACCTTGTTGCTGACGCTGATTGCACCCACTGCGGTCGCCGACGATTTGTACCAGGTAGAAATGATCCTCGTGCGGCAGAACGCCGTACCGGCGATTGCCAGCCCTGCCCCACCGGAGGACTGGGCCAGCGGCGCGCAGCCGATCAGCCCCGACAGCCTGCGCACGCCAGCGCTCAATGGCGTGGTGGAGAAGCTCACCGCCAGTAACGAATACACCGTGCTGCTGCACAAAAGCTGGGAGCAGACCCTGGGTGAAGAGCCGCGCAAAGTATTGATTGGCGAAGGGGCCGGGCAGTACGGCCAATTCCCGATCCAGGGCACCCTGGTTCTGCAACTCGGGCGCTTCACCGACGTCAATGCCAACTTCTGGGTCAATCAACTCAACAATGACGGCCTGGTCGCTGCCAGCGAACGCCTGCAACAGGAGAGCCACACCAAGAACGGCCAGTTGAATTTTCTCGACAACGGCCACCTTGGCCTGCTGATCAAGATCACTTCGCTGACGGCCCCCGCGCCACGCCAGGCGCCTGACGTCGTTCCGGACTGATTGAAGTCCCTATGTCCACGAGCATGAGCAAACCCCTGGCCCCTTCGTGGGCCACCCGATTCAAGGAACAGAGCCTGGAGCGCGGCCGGCGCTACGCCCTGGAGAACCGCGTGAGGATTGTCGAAGCCGGCGACAGCATCATCACCGCCAGTTGCGAGGGCTCTGGCGGTAACGTTTATCGCCAGACCATCAGCTTGCGTGAGTCGGCGAAAAACACCCTGCTGTTGGTCGAAGCCTCCTGCAGCTGCCCGGTACGCACGAACTGCAAACATTGCGCGGCCGTACTGATGCAAGTTCAGGACACCCTTGAGTTCCCGGCGGCGGCCAAGGATGCCCTGCTCCTGGAAAAGCTCCAGGCGGTACTCGAGAACCGTGCACCTGCGCCACTGCCACAGCAGGTGGTCGACAACGTGCAGCCGGTCCCACGCCTGTGGCTGGCCAGTGTCGAATTCAGCGCCTTCGAGCCGCGCAACGGCAAGATGCAGCGCTATATCCAGCACCGTGCGGCGCTGTCCTTCAGCTATCTGGATGAATACGTCAGCGGGCAGAAAAATACTGACGTGGTGATTCGCCAGGAACACCAGACCCTGCGCATCAAACGCCAGCTGGACGTGGAAAAAGCCTACCGCGAACAGCTACGCGTGCTCGGCTTCAAGATCGCCACCCGGCAGAGCAAGGCCCTGCCGGAAAGTGCCGGCGAACTCTACGAGATGGTCAACGACAGCGCCTGGCTGACCTTTACCCTCAACGAACTGCCGAAGCTGCGCACCCAGGGCTGGGAACTGCAGATCGACGAAGAATTCGGCTTCGACCTGACCGCCGTCGACGACTGGTACGCCACGGTAGAAGAAGCACCGGAGCGCGACTGGTTCGACCTGGAGCTGGGAATCATCGTCAATGGCGAGCGCCTGAGCCTGCTGCCGATCCTGCTCAACCTGATGCGCTCGCACACCGAGATCCTCAACCCGGAACGCCTGGCCAAACGCCGCGATGACGAGCTGATTCTGGTCAACATCCCCCATCGCCCCAACTCCGAATACGGCCCGCTGCAAGTGGCGCTGCCGCTGGGCCGGTTGAAGCCGGTGCTGGCCACCCTCGGCGAGTTCTACCTGCAGCAGCCTGGGGAAACCACCCTGCGCCTGAGCAGCGCCGACGCCACCCGGCTCAACCCGCTGGAAGACATGCCGTTGCTGTGGGAAGGCGGCGAGCACATCCGCACCTTTGCCCAGCGCTTGCGTGACATCAAGGATTACAGCACCGAGGCCCCCGAAGGCCTCAATGCGACCCTGCGCCCGTACCAATTGGAAGGCCTGAGCTGGATGCAGTCGCTGCGCCAGCTCGAGGTCGGCGGGATTCTCGCGGACGACATGGGCCTGGGCAAAACCCTACAGACCCTGGCCCATGTACTGACCGAAAAAAACGCCGGACGCCTCGATCGGCCGTGCATGGTGGTAATGCCCACCAGCCTGATTCCCAACTGGCTCGACGAAGCGGCGCACTTTGCCCCGCAACTCAAGGTCCTGGCCCTGTACGGCGCCGCGCGCAAAAAGCACTTCGAGCATCTGGCCGACTACGACCTGATCCTCACCACCTATGCCTTGCTGCCCAAGGATGTCGAGCGCCTCGCCAAACAGCCACTGCATGTGCTGGTGCTCGATGAAGCGCAGTACATCAAGAACCCGACCAGCAAGGCCGCGCAAGCCGCGCGAGAGCTGAACGCGCGCCAGCGTCTGTGCCTGAGTGGCACGCCGCTGGAGAACCACCTCGGTGAGCTGTGGTCGCTGTTTCACTTCCTGCTGCCGGGCTGGCTCGGCGACGTCAAGAGCTTCAACCGCGACTACCGGGTGCCCATCGAAAAGCATGCCAGCGAGGTGCGCCTGCAGCACCTCAACGCCCGGATCAAACCGTTCCTGCTGCGTCGCACCAAGGAACAGGTAGCCACCGAGCTGCCGCCGAAAACCGAAATCATCCACTGGGTCGACCTCAACGAAGCCCAGCGCGATGTGTACGAAACCATGCGCCTGGCCATGGACAAGAAAGTGCGCGACGAAATCACCCGCAAAGGCGTGGCGCGCAGCCAGATCATCATTCTTGAAGCGCTGCTGAAACTGCGCCAGGTCTGCTGTGATCTGCGCCTGGTCAATGAGGCCGCCCTGCCCGCCCGCGGCAGCACCTCAGGCAAGCTCGACAGCCTGATGGAAATGCTTGAGGAATTGTTCGAGGAAGGCCGCAAGATCCTGTTGTTCTCCCAGTTCACCTCGATGCTCTCGCTGATCGAAGACGAACTGAACAAGCGCGGTATCGCCTACGCCCTGCTGACCGGACAAACCCGCGACCGGCGCACGCCGGTGAAGGACTTCCAGAGCGGCAAGCGTCAGATCTTTCTGATCAGCCTGAAGGCCGGCGGCGTTGGCCTGAACCTGACGGAAGCCGACACGGTGATTCACTACGACCCATGGTGGAACCCGGCCACGGAAAACCAGGCCACCGACCGCGCTTATCGGATTGGCCAGGAGAAGCCGGTGTTCGTCTACAAGATGATTGCCCGTGGCACTGTCGAGGAGAAAATCCAGCACTTGCAGAAGGAAAAATCCGAGCTGGCTGCAGGGGTACTGGACGGGCGCTCGAGCGGCGACTGGAAGCTGCAGAGCGATGATATCGATGCGCTGTTTGCGCCGCTGCCGGACAAATCGAAGCTATAGCGAGGCGGCCGGGAACGCCGCCTTGCAAAGCCCTCAGTCGATCAACTGCGCTTCCTTGAGCGCACCAATAGCCGTTAGCCAGCGCGGATCCTGGCGGCAATCGGTGCTGGCGAACGCCTGGCCACGCATCCGTGCAATGCGCGCAGAAGGCGTGACCTTCAGGCGTTGCGCGGCCGACAAGGCTAGCTCGGCGGCTGCCCGATCGTTGCACACCAGGCCCATGTCGCAACCCGCGCTCAACGCCGCCTCGATCCGGCTGGCCGCATCGCCCACCACATGGGCACCCGCCATCGACAGATCGTCACTGAAAATCACCCCGTCGAACTGCAACTCGCCGCGCAGGATGTCTTGCAGCCAGCGCCGCGAGAAACCCGCTGGCTGGGTGTCGACCTGTGGATAGATGACATGGGCCGGCATCACCGCCGCAAGCTGCTTGCTCAGGCGGGCGAAAGGCACCAGGTCGTTGGCGCGAATCTCGTCCAGGCTGCGTTCGTCGTTGGGGATGGCGACATGGGAATCGGCCTCGGCCCAGCCGTGACCCGGGAAGTGTTTACCGGTAGCAGCCATGCCCGCCTGGTTCATGCCACGGATAAATGCCCCTGCCAATAGCGCAGCTCGTTCAGGGTCACCTTCGAAGGAGCGGGTGCCGACCACCGCACTGCGCTGGTAATCGAGGTCCAGCACCGGGGCGAAACTCAGGTCGAGGCCAACCGCCAGCACTTCGGTGGCCATGATCCAGCCGCACTGCTCGGCCAGGTACTCGGCATTTGAATTGTCTGCAATCGCGCGCATCGCCGGCAGGCGTACGAAGCCTTGGCGCAGGCGCTGCACCCGACCGCCTTCCTGGTCGACGGCAAGCAGCAGGTCCGGGCGCACGGCGCGAATCGACGCGCTCAACTCGCGCACCTGGCGTGGATGCTCGATATTGCGGGCAAAGATGATCAGGCCACCCACTTCGGGCTGGCGCAACAGTTGGCGATCCTCGGCCGTCAGCCAGGTACCGGCGACGTCCACCATCAACGAGCCTTGCAGGCCAGCAGTCATAGAGATTCCTTGATATCGAATGGCGCGCACACAAGATTGCCGCCAGGCACGCGACCTGGCGCAGCAGAATAGGTAACGCAGAAATGCAGTAGGCCTGCAACGAGAGTCGGCATGGGCGGCTAGCTTAGCGGATGTCCGCTGCCGCGCCCACCCGTAGGCACTTAAACCTTGGCGACAGCCGGCGCGGTCTTGCTGCGCGGACGCAGCTGGGCGGCGGCCATGGCCTCGTCGGTCACGCCGGTTTCAGCACGCATGCCGGCCGCCAGGAACGGCACCATCAGGCGCATGACTTGCTCGATTGAGGTGTTGACGCCGAAATCGGTTTCGGCAATCGCCCGCAAGGCCTTGATCCCGGACATGCTGAACGCTGCTGCGCCGAGCATGAAGTGCACGCGCCAGAACAATTCGATAGGCGGAATTCGTGGGGCAGCTTCGTTGACCAGCAGCATGTAGCGACGGAACACCTTGCCGTACATGTCTTCCAGGTAACGGCGCAAATGGCCCTGGCTCTGACTGAAGGCCAGGCCCAACAGGCGCATGAAGATGGACAGGTCGTTGCCGCTGCGTGGTTGCACCACGAGGGCCTGCTCGACGAGGATTTCCAGGAGTTCTTCCAGGCTCGGCTTGTTGTCCGGCTTGGCCGAACGGCGCTCCAGTTCACGGTCGAGACTGAGGCAGAACGGCCCGAGGAAACGCGAGAAGACTGCCTGGATCAAGGCCTTCTTGGAGCCGAAATGATAGTTCACCGCCGCCAGGTTGACCCCGGCCTTGCTGGTAATCAGCCGCAATGAAGTTTCGGCAAAACCTTTTTCCGCGAACAATTGCTCGGCAGCATCGAGAATGCGTTCAACGGTTTCCGACTGGGCCATGGCTACTCCGCCTGACAAACACTTGTTTGAAACATACGTTTCAGCCTGTGGATTGTCAAGTCTGGCCATTCATTTTGGGAACGGTCAGTCGGACATTTAACCATAGATACCGGCGGCTGTAGCTGATCCCCGGGACAAGATTTACCGGCCGCTGAACCGACCGTCTGGCGCCCGCGCATAAAAGGACGATTGCCAAGATCATTCCACTGTATATAATCCCAGTCACTGTATAAAAAGACAGAGCGATCGAGATGCTAAAACTGACGCCACGCCAAGCTGAGATTCTGGCTTTCATCAAACGTTGCCTTGACGACAACGGCTATCCACCGACCCGTGCGGAAATCGCCCAGGAACTTGGCTTCAAGTCGCCCAATGCGGCGGAAGAACACCTCAAGGCCCTGGCCCGTAAGGGCGCTATCGAAATGACCCCCGGTGCCTCACGCGGCATTCGCATCCCGGGCTTCGAAGCCAAGGCCGACGATTCCACCCTGCCCATCATCGGCCGGGTCGCTGCCGGCGCACCGATTCTCGCGCAGCAGCACATCGAAGAGTCCTGCAACATCAACCCCACCTTCTTTCATCCGCGCGCCGACTACTTGTTGCGTGTGCACGGTATGAGTATGAAGGATGTGGGAATTTTCGACGGCGACCTGCTGGCCGTGCACACCACTCGCGAAGCCCGTAACGGCCAGATTGTCGTCGCGCGGATTGGAGATGAAGTGACGGTCAAACGCTTCAAGCGTGATGGCAGCAAGGTCTGGCTGATCGCCGAAAACCCCGAGTTTGCCCCGATCGAAGTGAACCTGAAAGACCAGGATCTGGTGATCGAAGGCTTGAGTGTCGGCGTCATTCGCCGCTAAAGGAGGCGTTATGCAATTCCCACACACACCACAGCAGACACAACTTCCACTGTTCGAAGCGTTCATGGCCCAGCCACTGGCGCCGGTTCTCAAGGACGTGGTCGAAACGCCCTGGAACGCCGAGCCTGAAGCGTTCAGTGAACTGTCCCTACGTGGTGCGGCCGGGAACTGCCTGAGCCTGCTGGCGCCCATTCTTCGTGAACTGAGCCAGGAGCAGGATGCTCGCTGGTTGACCCTGATTGCGCCGCCGGCCAGCCTGACTCAAGCCTGGCTGCGCGATGCCGGCCTGAACCGTGAGCGCATCCTGTTGCTGCAACCGCGCGGCAATCAGAGCGCCCAGCAACTGGCCTGCGAAGCCTTGCGCCTGGGCCGCAGCCACACCGTGGTCAGCTGGTTGAATCCGTTGAACAGCAGCGCACGACAACAGTTGATCGGTGCCGCCCGCGTTGGGGATGCACAAAGTCTGAATATTCGATTGGGCTAAGCGTAAAGACACAGGGCTTCTCCAGGACAGAGAAGCCAATCTGTAATGATGATCTGTGATGATGCGTAACGAAAACAACCGACCAGCGGGATCAGTGCAGAACCCGCGGCCCTTCTTCCTTGTCGAGTTCGCCTTCAACCAGACGACCCGCCATCTGCACGCCAACGCTCAACATCGCCTTGGCGACCTCAACGTGCTGGCCCTGCAGGAATGCCTTGGCATCTTCGGAGAAGTCCAAGGTAACCAGGGAACCCTCGTCCTCAGCCCGACGCAGCTCGATTCGGCCGTCTGGCAATTCGACAATTTCTAGAAAGGACGTTGGCATAAAAGTCTGTTCTCCACGAAAGGCGGGGATTATATAGGCATCGGTGGCACTTCGCTCGGGATCTTGACCGGCTGCAGCTCACCCCGTTGACGTCATCCATGACCACCCATCGTCCTACACCTCTCCGGCAGGACTCAGCACTCGTTCAAACCTTCGCGAAAGCGCAACGCCAGGCTTTTAAGATTCTGCCGCCAGCTCTCCAGCTCTTCCCTGCTCAACTCGGCCTCGGGCTCTTCATCGAGACTCACCGCGACAATCAGCGGCTGAGTCACGTCGCCCTTGGGCTTGCGCGGCGCGCGGGGTGGCTGGAACAGATCAGCATGCGCTTGAAGCAGTTTCGCCAGCCAGGTTTCGCGGTTATGGGCCAGCTCGACCATTTCGGCCATTTCCGGGATGGCAATGCTGTCGAGTATTTCACGGGTCAACAGCATCTCCGCCCGTGGCGCATTGGCCTCTGGCAAGCGGTAGAAACCGGCAATTTCATGGCACAGCCCCAGCAGGGCGCCGTAGAGATGAAACAGCGCCGATTCGCGCCCTGCCTGAATCAGCGCCGGAGAATTCATGGCCCGCCCGTCTTCGGCACGGGCCAGCGCCTCGAGCGACAGACCAGCAAAGTAGATTTTCTGATTGGTACGGGTATAGAGCTCGTGGGCCATGGTGGCAATCTCCACAACGAGTTAGGGCGGGTGATGCTGGCCTGACAGTGTCAAGGATCAGGCAAGCCCACTGCAAGCGCAAAAAAAACCGCAGGCCAGCCTGAGGGCTGGCCTGCGGCCTTTTTTACCAACGCGAAGCTGGCTTACTTGGCCACGCGTTTGTCTTCAACCACCCATTTGCCGCCGTCGTAGAACGCCTTCCAGCCCGTAGGCTTGCCGTCCACTTCTGTCTGCACGTACTGCTCCTTGGTCTTGCGGCTGTAGCGGATCACGGCAGGCAGGCCGTCCGGATCCTTCTTCGGCGCGTCGCAGAGGAAGTGGTACTTGGGATCGATCTCATCCTTGTGCGGGACAATCTCGAGCACCAGCGGCGCACGGGTCTCGCGGTTCTTCGGGAACTGGCTGGCCGCCAGGAACAGGCCGGACGCGCCGTCACGCAGGATGTAGGTGTCGTTGACCTTCTCGCACTTGAGCTCCGGCATTTTCACCGGGTCCATCTTCGGCGGCGCCGCGTCGCCGCTTTTCAGCAGTTTGCGGGTGTTCTTGCAGGTGGCATTGGTGCAGCCGAAGAACTTGCCGAAACGGCCGGTCTTCAATTGCATTTCGCTGCCGCACTTGTCGCACTCCAGGCTAGGACCTTCGTAGCCCTTGATGCGATAGCTGCCTTCTTCGATTTCGTAGCCGTCGCAGTCAGGGTTGTTACCGCAGATGTGCAGCTTGCGCTTCTCATCCAGCAGGTAAGCGTCCATCGCCGTGCTGCAGATCGGGCAACGGTGCTTGCCGCGCAGGACCAGCGACTCGGACTCACCCTCGTCGTCCGCAGCGATTTCATCGCCCGGCACCAGGTTGACGGTGGCCTTGCAGCGCTCTTTCGGCGGCAGGCTGTAACCCGAGCAACCGAGGAACACGCCGGTCGAGGCGGTACGGATCTGCATCGGACGACCGCAGGTCACGCACGGGATATCGGTCATCACCGGCTGGTTGGCGCGCATGCCGTTTTCCGGGCTCTCGGCCACTTCGAGCTTCTTCTTGAAGTCGCCGTAGAACTCGTCCAGCACGTTTTTCCAGTCACGCTCGCCCTGGGCGACGTCATCGAGATTCTCTTCCATGCCTGCGGTAAAACCGTAGTCCATGAGGTTGGAGAAGCTCTCCGACAGACGCTCGGTAACGATGTCGCCCATTTTTTCCGAGTAGAAACGGCGGTTGTGCAGCGCGACGTAGCCACGGTCCTGAATGGTCGAAATGATTGCCGCGTAGGTCGACGGACGACCAATACCGCGCTTTTCCATTTCCTTGACCAGGCTCGCTTCCGAATAACGCGCCGGTGGCTTGGTGAAGTGCTGGCTTGGATCAAGCTTGATCAGCTTGAGCACGTCGCCCTGAGCCATGTCCGGCAATACATCGTCATCGCCCGGCTTGGCCATTTGCGGCATGACCCGGGTGTAGCCGTCGAACTTGAGGATACGGCCTTTGGCACGCAGCTCGAAGCCGCTGGCAGCGACGCTGACGGTGGTCGACAGGTATTTGGCCGGGAGCATCTGGCAGGCGACGAATTGGCGCCAGATCAGCTCGTAGAGCCGCTCAGCGTCACGTTCCATGCCCGACAGTTTGCTCGGGTCGGTGTTGACGTCGGAAGGACGAATTGCTTCGTGAGCCTCCTGGGCGCCTTCCTTGCTGCTGTAGACGTTCGGGGTTTCCGGCAGGTATTTGCTGCCAAACTCGCCTTCAATATAGGTGCGGGCCATCGCCACGGCATCAGCCGAGAGGTTGGTCGAGTCGGTACGCATGTAGGTGATGTAGCCAGCTTCGTACAGACGCTGGGCCATCATCATGGTTTTCTTCACGCCGAAGCCGAGGCGGTTACTCGCGGCCTGCTGCAGGGTGGAGGTGATGAATGGCGCGGACGGCTTGCTGCTGGTCGGCTTGTCTTCGCGCTTGGCGATGGTGTAGCTGGAGGATTTGAGTTTCTCCAGCGCTGCCATGGCCTGGGCTTCGTTGAGCGGCTTGAAGGCTTCGCCGTTTTCACGGGCCACTTCAAAACGCACATTGGCGCCCTTGGCTGTGCCGAGGTCGGCGTGCACTTCCCAGTACTCTTCCGGAATAAAGGCACGAATCTCGCGCTCACGCTCGACCACCAACTTCACCGCCACCGACTGCACACGGCCAGCCGACAAGCCGCGGGCGATCTTCGACCACAGCAGTGGCGAGACCATGTAACCCACGACGCGATCAAGGAAACGCCGCGCCTGCTGCGCATTGACACGATCGATGTCCAGTTCGCCCGGCTCGGAGAAGGCTTCCTGAATGGCCTTCTTGGTGATTTCGTTGAACACCACGCGCTTGTAGCGGCTGTCATCCCCACCGATGGCTTCGCGCAGGTGCCAAGCAATGGCTTCCCCCTCGCGGTCCAAGTCCGTTGCGAGATAGATGGTGTCGGCGTCTTTGGCAAGCCGACGCAGTTCTTCGATGACCTTTTCCTTGCCCGGGAGGATCTCGTACTTGGCTTTCCAGCCGTGGTCGGGATCGACACCCATGCGCGCGACCAGCTGCTTGCGCGCCTTTTCCTTTGGCGACAGCGCCGGCGCTTCACCAGCAGCGGCCTTGCCACGCTTGGCGGCAGGCTCCTTGCTGGCGCTCGCCGATCCACTGGTGGGCAGGTCTCGGATATGGCCGATACTCGACTTCACCACGTATTGGTTGCCCAGATACTTGTTGATGGTCTTGGCCTTAGCCGGGGATTCCACAATGACCAGCGATTTGCCCATGGATCAGAAAATTCCTGAATTCGAGAAGTGAAAGGCGGTTGGCGCCTGACGCGGCACCGCTATATATAGTGGCTACAAGGTGAGGTCAAGCGCAGGATTTTGCGCGCACTCGCCTTATGGCTTGGAAAAAACGCTCGGTTCGGCCTGCACCAAAGCAAAGCGCGGGACCTGCTCGCCGTCAACTTCGACCGACTCCAGAAACATGCTCAACGGACGCACCCAAAAGCCGTAATCGCCATACAGGGCTTGGTAGAAGACCACTTCCTCTTCGGTTTCGGAATGCCGCGCAACGTTGAAAACACGGTACTGCGGACCTTTGTAATGCTGGTACAGCCCGGGTTGGATCGGCATGTTCTGGGTCTCGTCAAAATCTGTAGAAATAAAATACAAAAAAAATCTTCGGAAAAACAAAAACCGGGGCACTAGGCCCCGGCTTGCGTCAAACGAACGCTTAAACGCGTTCGAAGACGGTGGAGATACCTTGGCCGAGACCAATGCACATAGTGGCCACCCCGAAGGTGCCGCTATTCTGCTTCATCACGTTCAGCAAGGTGCCGGAAATACGAGCACCAGAGCAACCGAACGGGTGACCCAGGGCGATCGCGCCGCCGTGCAGGTTAACCTTCTCGTTCATCTTGTCGAGCACTTTCAGATCTTTCAGCACTGGCAGGGCCTGTGCAGCGAAAGCTTCGTTGAGCTCGAAGAAGTCGATATCGGCAATACCCAGGCCAGCACGTTTCAACGCTTTCTGGGTCGCCGGTACTGGACCATAGCCCATGATTGCCGGGTCCACACCCGCCACTGCCATGGAACGGATCACCGCCATAGGCTGGATCCCCAGGTCCTGCGCGCGTTGCGCCGACATCACGATCATGCACGAAGCACCATCGGTGATCTGCGACGAAGTACCCGCTGTCACGGTGCCGCCCTTAGGATTGAAGGCCGGCTTGAGGGCCGCCAGGCTTTCCAGGGTGGTTTCCGGACGAATGGTTTCGTCGTAGTCGAACAGCTTCAGGAACCCATTCTCGTCGTAGCCCTGCATCGGGATGATTTCGTCCTTGAACTTGCCTTCCACGGTCGCCTTGTGGGCGAGTTGGTGGGAGCGCACGCCGAAGGCATCCTGCTGCTCACGGGTAATGCCGTGCATCTTGCCGAGCATTTCTGCGGTCAGGCCCATCATGCCCGAGGCTTTCGCCGCGTACAGCGACATGTGTGGGTTCGGATCGACACCGTGCATCATGCTCACGTGACCCATATGCTCGACGCCGCCAACCACGAAAACGTCACCGTTGCCGGTCATGATTGCTTGTGCAGCGGTGTGCAAGGCACTCATCGACGAGCCACACAGGCGGCTGACAGTCTGGCCGGCCGCTGTGTGCGGGATCTGCGTCATCAAGGAAGCCATGCGGGCGATGTTCCAGCCCTGCTCCAGGGTCTGGTTGACGCAGCCCCAGATCACGTCCTCGACTTCGTTCGGGTCGACCTTGACGTTGCGTTCCAGCAATTTGCTGATCAGGTGCGCCGACATGTCTTCGGCGCGGGTGTTGCGGTGCATGCCGCCCTTGGAGCGGCCCATCGGAGTACGACCGAAGTCGACAATCACGACGTCTCTTGGATTCAAGCTCATAAATATTCTCGCTCTAGTCGTGGGCGCTTAACCGAAGAAGCTCTGACCGTTCTTGGCCATTTCACGCAGCTTCGCGGTCGGGTGGTACAGCGGGCCCAAATCAGCGTACTGGTCAGCCAGGGCAACGAATTCAGCGACACCGATCGAATCGATGTAGCGCAGCGCACCACCACGGAATGGAGGGAAGCCAATACCGTAGACCAGGCCCATGTCGGCTTCGGCTGCGGTTTCGACGATACCGTCTTCCAGGCAACGCACGGTTTCCAGGCACAAGGCGATCATCATCCAGTTGATGATGTCCTCGTCGGAGACCTCACGCTGCTCGTAAACGATTGGCTTGAGCACTTCCAGCACCGACGGGTCGGCCACTTTCTTCTGCTTGCCGCGCTTGTCGGTCTCGTAGGCGTAGAAGCCCTTGCCATTTTTCTGGCCCAGGCGCTTGGCTTCGTAGAGTGCATCGACGGCCGAGCGACGGTCGTCTTTCATGCGGTCCGGGAAGCCTTCAGCCATCACGTCACGACCGTGGTGACCGGTGTCGATACCGACCACGTCCATCAGGTACGCCGGGCCCATCGGCCAGCCGAATTTTTCCATGATCTTGTCGATACGGACGAAGTCCACACCGGCGCTGACCAGCTTGGCGAAACCGCCGAAGTACGGGAACAGCACGCGGTTGACCAGGAAGCCCGGGCAGTCATTGACCACGATCGGGTTCTTGCCCATTTTCTTGGCGTAGGCAACGGTGGTGGCAACGGCCAGCTCGCTGGACTTCTCGCCACGGATCACTTCCACCAGCGGCATCATGTGCACCGGGTTGAAGAAGTGCATGCCGACGAAGTTTTCCGGACGCTTGAGGGCCTTGGCCAGCAGGCTGATGGAAATGGTCGAGGTGTTCGAGGCCAGGATAGTGTCTTCCTTGACCTTGTCTTCCACTTCAGCCAACACGGCTTGCTTGACCTTCGGGTTCTCTACAACGGCTTCAACCACCAGGTCGACGTGACCGAAGTCGCCGTAGGACAGGGTAGGACGAATGCCGTTGAGCACTTCAGCCATCTTCGCCGCGGTCATGCGACCTTTCTCAACGCGGCTGACCAGCAACTTGGCGGCTTCGGCCAGACCCTGCTCGATACCGTGTTCGTTGATGTCCTTCATCAGGATCGGCGTACCTTTGGAGGCCGACTGATAGGCGATACCGCCACCCATGATACCGGCGCCCAATACGGCGGCCTGTTTCACGTCCTGGGCAATTTCGTCGTAGGCCTTGGCCTTTTTCTTCAGCTCCTGATCGTTCAGGAACAGGCCGATCAAGCTCTGCGCGGCAGAGGTCTTGGCCAGTTTGACGAAACCGGCGGCTTCGACTTCCAGCGCCTTGTCACGACCGAAGTTGGCGGCTTTCTGGATGGTCTTGATCGCTTCAACCGGCGCCGGGTAGTTCGGGCCAGCCTGGCCGGCCACGAAACCCTTGGCGGTTTCGAAAGCCATCATCTGCTCGATCGCGTTCAGCTTGAGCTTTTCCAGCTTCGGCTGGCGCTTGGCCTTGTAGTCGAACTCGCCAGAGATGGCGCGTTTGATCAGTTCCAGCGCGGCAGCCTGCAGCTTGTCGGCTTCGACCACGGCATCGACTGCGCCGACTTTCAGCGCGTCTTCAGCACGGTTTTCCTTGCCGGCGGCGATCCATTCGATGGCGTTGTCGGCACCGATCAGGCGCGGCAGGCGCACGGTACCGCCGAAGCCCGGGTAGATGCCCAGCTTGACTTCCGGCAGGCCGATCTTGGCCGTAGTGGCCATGACGCGGTAGTCCGCAGCCAGGCACATTTCCAGACCGCCACCCAGCGCGATGCCATTGATCGCGGCAACGGTCGGCACGTTGAGGTCTTCGAAATCGCTGAAAATCTTGTTGGCTTCGAGGTTACCCGCCACAAGCTCGGCATCCGGCAGCTTGAAGTTGTCGACGAATTCGGTGATGTCGGCGCCGACGATGAACACGTCCTTGCCGCTGCTGACGATCACACCCTTGACCGACGCATCTGCCTTGATGACGTCCACGGCCTGACGCAGTTCGTTCAGGGTTAGACGGTTGAACTTGTTGACGGACTCACCCTTGAGGTCGAACTTGAGTTCGACGATGCCACTTTCAAGAGCCTTAACCGTGATGGCTTTACCTTCGTAAATCATCAACTGATCTCCACGATATGGAAGCTGAACAGTACACGTCGGACGCTGATGTTCTGGGTCGGCACGGACGCTGACGTCGATGCTGACACCTATCCACCAGACACACACCCGCCAACGCGATAGTCGGGATTCTGTAGGAGCGGTCTGAAATACAAACGCTCAATTCATACGCCCGTTTGATTTGGGTACGTCACCTTCACGGAATTTCCGACAATTGTCAATCGCCTGAAACACGGGTTGAAACGCGACTTTGCGGTCATTTCCGTAGCACGAAGACCAGCAACACGCCGCTGCATGCACTGTCATTCATAGAATCAATATTTAGAATCGTCGCCCTAATCTGTTGCAGATCGCGTGCAAGGCGCTACGCTGGCGGGGGCGATAGACGAAAACCCTGGGTTTGCGGCGAATGCGCAAACGCGGAATCAGCGCTACAGAAAGTTTCCGGCCTGCCTGGCCAACTCCAGCCCGATGCTGACTGTCGGGCTTTTTAATGCCTGCGATGGGTGCTCAGGCGAGTGCCTTGAGCGTTGCGTCGATCTGCTGCAGCACCTGCGCATCGCCCTTTTCGCCCCAGTACAGGGTAATCATCTGCTTGTCGGCCTCGATCTTGTAGACGTTGCCCGGCAATTTTTCGAAATGAATCAGCAAGGCCGGATCTTCGCAGGTTTCCTGCCATTGATTGACCCATTGCCCCGGGGCTTTCTGCCAGTAACTCCAGCAGGCCGGCTGATTGCCACGGCGCGGCCGATGGTACTGCGCACAGGGGTTCGGCGGCTCTGGCAGCAACCAGTGCGGCCACTCCTGGGGCGCCAACTGCATGGCCAGGCCGATGCGGCGTGCTTCCATGCGCAAGGCCATCCGGCCACCCTGGCGGCGGGACGGCGCGAGCCATGCCAGAGGGCTGAGCATCACTGCAAGGATTGACACCACTATCCAGACCGTCATATCTGTACTCCCGTTTTTGATCGGCGCATTGATCTCTGTCGAAACCAATCCGCCTGAAACCAGCCATACTTATTACTATCGTCATCCACAGGAGGTGCACCTCATGCCCTACAACCACATTCTGGTCGCTGTAGACCTGACCGAAGAGTGCGACCCCGTGATCCACCGCGCTCGCGAGCTGGCAACGAGCAATGGCGCCAAACTGTCGCTGGTGCACATCGTTGAGCCGATGGCCATGGCCTTTGGCGGTGACGTGCCGATGGACCTGTCGCAACTGCAACAACAGCAGTTCGACCAGGCCAAGGAACGCCTGGATCGCCTGATCCTGAAATACCCGGAGCTGACCAAGGACAACAGCCACCTGACCTACGGCCAGCCGCGCCAGGAAATCCACAGCCTGGCCAAGGAACAAACCTGTGACCTGATCGTGGTCGGCAGCCATGGCCGCCACGGCCTGGCGCTGCTGCTGGGCTCCACCGCCAACGACGTGCTGCACGGCGCGTCTTGCGATGTGCTGGCTGTGCGCCTGCAAAGCAAAAGCAAATAACACCGCTGCGACAACTGAAAAGCCCGGCACTCATCACTGAGGCCGGGCTTTTTTAATGCCGAATCAATCAGGCATCGAGCTCGGCCCAACGCTCAACCAGAACGTCGTGCTCAGCCTGGAGCTTTTCCAACTGCGCGATCACCGCTGCAGTTTCGGTCGATGGACGCTGGTAGAAGCCGGCGTCAGCCATTTGTGCTTCGACCGCTGCGATCTGCTGCTCCACCGCCTCGATCTGCCCTGGCAGCGCTTCCAACTCGCGCTGCAACTTGTAGCTGAGCTTTTTCTTTGCTGCCGGCGCTTCCACTGCTGCCACCGGGGCCGGGGCTGCGGTGACCACTGCCGAGTTGAGGTCGGCCTTGCCGGACTTGCTCTCGGTCACGCCCAACAGGCGCGGCGAACCACCCTGGCGCAACCAGTCCTGATAACCGCCGACGTATTCACGAACCTTGCCTTCGCCTTCGAAGACCAGGGTGCTGGTGACCACGTTGTCGAGGAATGCCCGGTCGTGGCTGACCATCAGCACGGTGCCGTTGAAGGTCAGCAGCACTTCTTCGAGCAGCTCGAGGGTTTCCACGTCGAGGTCGTTGGTCGGTTCGTCGAGGACCAGCAGGTTGGCCGGCTTGCTGAACAACTTGGCCAGCAGCAGACGGGCACGCTCGCCCCCGGACAGTGCCTTGACCGGCGTGCGGGCACGCTGCGGGCTGAACAGGAAGTCGCCGAGGTAGCTCAGCACGTGGCGACTCTGGCCGTCGATGTCGATGAAGTCGCGACCTTCGGCGACGTTGTCGATCACGGTCTTTTCCAGGTCCAACTGGTGGCGCAACTGGTCGAAGTAGGCGACGTCGATCCGGGTCCCCTCTTCCACTTTGCCGCTGGTCGGTTGCAGACCGCTGAGCATCAGCTTGAGCAAGGTGGTCTTGCCGGTACCGTTGGCGCCCAGCAGGCCAATGCGGTCGCCGCGCTGCAGGACCATGGAGAAGTCCTTGATCAGGAACGGGCCGCCCGGGTGGGCGAAGCTGACGTCCTCGAGGACCATCACCTGCTTGCCGGACTTCTCCGCGGTGTCCAGCTGGATGTTGGCTTTGCCGGTACGCTCACGACGCTCGCTGCGCTCGACACGCAGGGCCTTCAGGGCACGCACGCGGCCTTCGTTACGGGTACGCCGGGCCTTGATGCCCTGGCGGATCCACACTTCTTCCTGGGCCAGGCGCTTATCGAACAGCGCGTTGGCGGTGGCTTCGGCGGCGAGCTCGGCTTCCTTGTGCACGAGGAAGCTGGCGTAGTCGCCGTTCCAGTCGATCAGGCCACCACGATCCAGTTCGAGGATGCGGGTTGCCAGGTTTTGCAGGAAAGAACGGTCGTGCGTGATAAACAGCACGGCGCCCTGGAAATCTTTCAGCGCTTCTTCAAGCCAGGCAATTGCACCGATGTCCAAGTGGTTGGTTGGCTCGTCGAGCAGCAACAGGTCCGGCTCGGACACCAGCGCCTGCGCCAGCAGTACGCGACGACGCCAGCCGCCGGACAATTCGGCGAGTGTCTTGTCGGCAGGCAACTGCAAGCGACTCAGGGTGCTGTCGACCAGGGTCTGCAAGCGCCAGCCATCACGGGCTTCGAGGTCGTGCTGGACGTGCATCAGCTTGTCCAGGTCAGCGTCGGTGACGATGTTCTGGCTCAGGTGGTGATATTCGGCGAGCAGCGCGCCAACGCCATCCAGGCCTTCGGCAACCACGTCGAACACCGTCCGCTCGTCGGCCACCGGCAATTCTTGCGGCAATTCGCCGATTTTCAGACCGGGGGCACGCCACACCGAGCCGTCATCGGGCTTCTGGTCGCCCTTGACCAGTTTCATCATGCTGGACTTGCCAGTGCCGTTGCGGCCGATGATGCACACCCGCTCACCACGGGCGATCTGCCAGGACACCTTGTCCAACAACGGCATCGCGCCGAATGCAAGGGACACATCGCTGAATTTGAGCAGGGTCATGAGCTTCTCCAAAAACCGGGCGCGCATTCTACCTGAGTTGAGGCTGCAGAAGGCCGGCATTTTCACTGTCGGAGCACTCTGCACATTAATTGTTGCGAACTTGTGCCGACGGGCCGGCAAAGCTTTCACCCGTTGCTGGCAAAAGGCTAAGCTACGGATAATCAGTGCTGGCTCCTGCTGGCACTTGTCATGTTTTCTCTGCCCGGATGTCACATGCGCAGTCGCCTTTTCAGCTTTTTATCCTGCCTGCTCCTCTCGGCCTCCGCCGTTCAATCCGCCCAGGCGGTGGACCTTTCCACCCAGCGCCAGTATTACGATGAAGCCAAACGCGCGCTGGCCAAGGGCGACACCGGTCCGTATTTCCGCTACAGCCAGGCCCTCGCCGACTACCCGCTTGAGCCGTACCTGGCGTACGACGAACTGACCGCCCGCCTGAAAAGCGCGAGCAATGAAGAGATCGAGAAATTCCTCGCCGAGCACGGCGACCTGCCGCAAGCCAACTGGATGAAACTGCGCTGGTTGCGCTGGCTGGCCGATCGCGGCGACTGGACGACCTTCGTCAAGTACTACGACCCGAAGATGAATTTCACCGAACTGGACTGCCTCAACGCGCAGTACCAGATCAGCCATAACCTCAAGGCCGAAGGTTACGTCAACACCGAGAAGCTCTGGCTGACCGGTAAATCCCAACCGGCCGCCTGCGATGCCTTGTTCGGCATGTGGGCATCTCAAGGCCAACTGACCGAGCAGAAGCGCTGGGAGCGCGCCAAACTGGCCGCCCAGGCGCGCAACTATGCGCTGGCCAATAGCCTGGTCAACAGCATGACCACCCTCGCCCCCCGTGGCCGCCTGCTGGTGGACGTGGCGCAAAAGCCGGAACTGCTGAACAACCCGTCACGCTTCACCCCCGCCGATGAACCCATGGCCGACGTGGTCAGCCTCGGTCTGCGCCGTCTGGCGCGCCAGGACCCGGACCGGGCGATGGCCCTGCTCGACGGCTACGCCAGCAGCATGCACTTTTCCCGCGACGAGAAAGTCGCGATCGCCCGGGAAATCGGCCTGACCCTGGCCCGCCGTTTCGACGGCCGTGCCCTTGATGTGATGACCAAATACGACCCGGAACTGCGCGACAACACCGTGTCCGAATGGCGCCTGCGCCTGCTGCTGCGCCTGGCGCGCTGGGACGACGCCTACCAGTTGACCCGCCGTCTGCCGCAAGACCTGGCCACCACCAATCGCTGGCGCTACTGGCAGGCCCGCAGCCTGGAACTGGCGCAACCGCAGAACCCGGAAGCGCAGACCCTGTACAAGAATCTGGCGCGGGAACGTGACTTCTACGGCTTCCTCGCCGCCGATCGTTCGCAATCGCCCTACTCGCTGAACAACAAGCCGCTGGTATTGAGCCAGGCGCTGATCAACAAGGTACGCAACACCCCCGGCGTTCGTCGCGCCCTGGAATTCCATGCGCGCGGGCAGATCGTCGACGGCCGTCGTGAGTGGTACCACGTCAGCCGCCACTTCAACCGCGACGAGATGGTCGCTCAAGCGAAACTGGCCTACGACCTGAAATGGTATTTCCCGGCCATTCGTACCATCAGTCAGGCGCAGTACTGGGACGATCTGGATATCCGTTTCCCGATGGCCCACCGCAACACCCTGGTCCGCGAAGCCAAGGTCCGTGGCCTGCATTCGAGCTGGGTGTTCGCCATTACCCGCCAGGAAAGCGCCTTCATGGACGATGCCCGTTCCGGTGTCGGCGCCAGCGGCCTGATGCAGTTGATGCCCGCCACCGCCAAGGAAACCGCGCGCAAGTTCAGCATTCCACTGGCTTCGCCCCAGCAGGTGCTGGATCCGGACAAGAACATCCAACTGGGCGCCGCTTACCTGAGCCAGGTCCACAGCCAGTTCAACGGCAACCGGGTCCTCGCCTCCGCCGCCTACAACGCCGGCCCCGGACGTGTCCGCCAATGGCTGCGCGGCGCCGATCACCTGAGTTTCGACGTCTGGGTGGAAAGCATCCCGTTCGACGAAACCCGCCAGTACGTGCAGAACGTGTTGTCGTATTCGGTGATCTACGGCCAGAAGCTCAATTCACCGCAGCCGTTGGTGGATTGGCATGAGCGGTATTTTGATGATCAGTGAGGTGATTTGAGGCACTGATGAAAATGCCCGCATTGAGAGATGCGGGCATTTTTTATTGCAAACAAATGATATCGACCTTAGGTGCGAACCCGCTCACACCTGCAGATCGTCAAGTGCCCGCGGCGGCCTTGCTACTTGGTCGGTTACTTAGTCGGTTACTTGGTCGGTCGAAAGGGGTGCGTCGGCTCATGCTGTTGCGTGCCCATCATTGAACTGCAGCGCGGCCAATCGCGCATACAGCGCATTGCTGGCAATCAACTCCTGATGGGTGCCAACCGCCACCAACTTGCCCTGGTCCATCACCGCGATCCGGTCGGCGTTTTTCACCGTGGCCAGGCGGTGGGCGATGACCAGGGTGGTGCGGTTTTGCATCAGGCTTGGCAATGCTTGCTGGATCAGGTGTTCGCTTTGCGCGTCGAGGGCGCTGGTGGCTTCGTCGAGCAGCAGGATCGGCGCATCCACCAGCAAGGCGCGGGCGATGGCCAGGCGTTGGCGCTGGCCACCGGACAGCCCCAACCCGCCATCACCGAGGTGGGTCTGGTAGCCCCGGGGCATCTGTTCGATGAAGTCGTGGGCATAGGCAATCCGCGCGGCCTCCTGGACTTCTGCCAGGGTCGCCGTCGGTTTGCCGTAGCGGATGTTTTCTTCAATGCTGCCGAAAAACAGCGCCGGGGTTTGCGAGACCAGGGCGAAACAACGGCGCAGGTCCTCGGGATCGAGTTGGGTCAGTGGCACGCCGTCCAGCAGGATGCGCCCGTGCAGCGGGTCGTAGAAACGCAGCAGCAGGTCATAGACCGTCGACTTGCCCGCCCCCGACGGCCCCACCAGCGCCATGGTTTCGCCGGCATTGATCGTCAGGTTCAAGCCATCGACGGCGTAGCTTTCCGGGCGTGACGGGTAGGAAAAGCGCACTTCTTCCAGTTGTAATTCACCACGCACCCGTTCCGGCAAGCTGACCTGGCCACTTTCCGGCGGCTGAATGATGTTCTGCGCACGCAGCAGTTCGGCAATCCGTTCAGCAGCACCGGCCGCCCGCTGCAACTCGCCGATCACCTCACTCAACGTGCCAAAGGCGCTGCCGACGATCAGACTGTAGAACACGAACGCCGCCAACTCACCGGCACTGATGCGCCCGGCGATCACGTCCATGCCGCCGACCCAGAGCATGACACCCACCGCCCCCAGCACCAGGATGATCACCAGGGTAATCAGCCAGGCGCGCTGCAGGATGCGCTTGCGCGCAGTGTCGAACGCCTGCTCTACGGTCACCGCGAAGCGCTGCTCGTCCTGCGGCTGATGGTTGTAGGCCTGCACGGTTTTGATCTGGCCGAGGGTTTCGGAGACGTAACTGCCGACATCGGCAATCCGGTCCTGGCTCAGGCGCGACAGGCTGCGCACCCGGCGGCCGAAAATAAGGATCGGCGCCAGCACCAACGGCAAGGCCACCACCACAATGCTGGTCAATTTAGGGTTGGTGATGAATAGCAGCACGATGCCGCCAAGCACCATCAGGGCGTTGCGCAAGAACAGCGACAGCGAGGAACCGATCACCGATTGCAGCAACGTCGTATCGGCGGTCAGCCGCGACTGGATCTCGGAACTGCGGTTGTCTTCATAGAAGCCCGGGTGCAGGTAGATCAGATGGTTGAACACCTGCCGGCGAATGTCCGCCACGCAGCGTTCGCCGATCCACGACACCAGGTAAAACCGCGCGAAAGTACCGATCGCCAGCCCCACCACCAGCAACAGGAACAAGCCGATGCTTTGATTGAGCAGGTGCGGGGACTGGGTCATGAAGCCCTGGTCGACCAGCAGGCGAATGCCCTGCCCCATCGACAGGGTGATGCCGGCAGTGACGATAAGTGCCAGCAACGCCCCCAGCGCCTGCCAACGATAAGGCGCAATAAAATCCAGGGACAAGCGAATGGCACGGCGGTGGCGGGCAGACAGCATCAGAATCATCCGAATCGGTCAATCGTGGAGGTGAGCGTACACCGGCAAATTGCCGGGAACCTGGTGAATCGCAATCAGTCGGATTGAATATGTCCGCTAACACTAGAAGCTAGATGCTATCGGTCTAAAGTGCGGCTGGAAGTTACCGGATATTTCTGTTGGACTGAGATACCGCTTACCCACGTGACCGATTTGTCACAGTGTGGTCATTTGGCGGATTTAGAGTAAGCGCACCACCTGATGAGGAGACAGGCCATGTCCTTGCAACACCGCAGCGATGACAAAATTGAAGTGATCCGCACCCAGCCGCACCAGTCTCTTGGGTGCTGCATTATTGATGCCCAGGGCCGCGAAGTACCGATCACTGAAGACATGATCCAGGACGCATGCCGCGAACTGGACCAGCGATTGGTCAAGCCTGCCGAACAAAAGTGACTCAAGCCTGAAGTCTTCAAACCCGGCACCATTTGCGCCGGGTTTTTTATGCCCGCTGTCAGACCAACTGCGCGCCAAGGGCCTGGACGATCTGCCGCAACTCAGGCGAGTCTCCCTCAATCCGCACGCTCAGGCCGTCGATCTCGCGGCGTTCCGGGTAATGCTTGCGCAGCAGGTCGAAGGCGCCGCGCTGCTCGGCACCGGCGACCACCAGGCTGCGGCGGAAGTCGGCGTCATCACGGCGCGGGTCATAGACGCCACGGCACAGCATGGCCAGGGCCCAGGCCGGATCGCTGCTGGCACTCAGCCCAACCTGCGCCAGCCAAGGGGCAGGCAGCAGTTGATCGAGGGACACCGTGGCTGGCTGACCGAGGAACTGGCAGAACGCCTGATAGATCTGCGCCGTGCCCCGTTGCTTGCCATCCAGGCTGTAGCCGGCGATATGCGGGGTAGCGATCACGCACAACTCGGCCAGGGCGATATCGACGCTCGGCTCGCCTTCCCAGACATCCAGCACCGCTTGCAGGTCCTCGCGCTCCAGCATCACTTCGCGCAGTGCGCTGTTATCCACCACCGGGCCACGGCTGGCGTTGATCAACCAGGCGCCGGGCTTGAGCTGTTGCAAACGCTGACGGTCGAACAGGTGCCAGGTTGGATGTTCGCCGGACTGAGTCAGAGGGGTGTGCAGGCTGATCACGTCGCATTGCGCGATGATCTGCTCCAGCGCCACATAGTCGCCACCCGCCGCCTCGCGCGGTGGATCGCAGACCAGCACATTCCAGCCCAGGCCCTTGAGCACCTTGACCAGTCGGCCGCCGACCTCACCGGCCCCGACCACACCATAAGTACGCTCAGCCAGCGCCACGCCTTCGATTTCGGCCAGGGTCAGCAGGCTGCCCAGTACGTAATCGACCACACCCCGTGCATTGCAGCCAGGCGCGCTGGACCAGGTAATTCCGGCCTGTTGAAAATAATCGAGGTCCAGGTGGTCGGTGCCGATGGTGCAGGTGCCGACGAAGCGGACCTTGCTACCTTCGAGCAGCTCGCGGCTGACGTGGGTCACCGAGCGCACCAGCAGCACGTCGGCTTGTTCGACCGTGGCGCGATCGATGCTGCGGCCCGGCACCCGGCGTATTTCACCGAAACCCTGGAAGAAGGCGTCGAGCAACGGAATATTTTCGTCAGCAACAATCAGCATGGCAGGCTCCTTTGGCGGACCGGCAGTGTAGCGCAGCTCCTCTGGAGCGGCGTTACAAATCCCCAACAGAGGAGTTTTCCTGACTACTGTGTCAAGGCGTAGAATGCGCCGCCTTGCGCATCAAAACCTTTTGGACGCTTCGCCTGTGAATTCCGTGACTGACAACACCGCCGCCCTGCCCCGCACCACCCCGATCCGGGTGGAGCTCAAGGGCCTGCTCGGCCTGGCTTTCCCGATCATGATCGCGCAACTGGCGACCACCGCGATGGGCTTCGTCGATGCGGTGATGGCCGGCCGGGTCAGCCCGCGAGACCTGGCGGCCGTGGCGCTTGGCAACTCGATCTGGATTCCGGTCTACCTGCTGATGACCGGCGTGCTGTTGGCCACCACGCCGAAGGTCGCCCAGCGTTTCGGTGCACAGCAGCATGACGAGATTGCCCCGCTGGTGCGCCAGGCGCTGTGGCTGGCGTTGTTGGTCGGCTTGCTCGGCAGCGCCCTGTTGCTCAGCGCCGAACCGATCCTGCACTGGATGAAAGTCGACCCGCAGTTGATCGCGCCGAGCATGGGTTACCTGCAGGGCATCGCCTTCGGGTTCCCCGGTATCGCCTTCTACTATGTGCTGCGCTGCTACAGCGACGGCATGGGCCGCACCCGCCCGAGCATGATCATCGGCGTCTGTGGCTTGCTGCTGAATATTCCGCTGAACTACGCGCTGATCTACGGCCACTTCGGCCTGCCGGCCCTGGGCGGTGTCGGTTGCGGCTGGGCCAGCGGGATTGTCATGTGGTTCATGGCCTTGAGCATGGCCGGCTGGACGCGCTGGTCAGCCTTCTATGCACGCACGCGGGTGCTGGTGCGCTTCGATCGTCCACAGTGGGCGCCGATCAAGCGCCTGATCAGCATCGGCCTGCCAATCGGCATCGCCGTGTTTGCCGAATCTAGCATTTTCGCAGTGATTGCCCTGTTGATCGGCAGCCTCGGTTCGACCGTAGTCGCCGGGCACCAAATTGCCCTGAACATCAGCTCGTTGCTGTTCATGATTCCGTATTCACTGGGGATGGCAGTAACGGTGCGGGTCGGTCAGGCGTTGGGCGCTGGTAATCCGTATCAAGCACGTTTCGCGGCGAAAGTCGGGCTGGGCGCGGCGCTGGTGTTTGCGGCCTTCTCGGCGACCTTGATCCTGGTGTTGCGTGAACCGATTGCCTCGATCTACACCCCGGACCAGACGGTGATTCAGATTGCCTCGATGCTGATTGTGTATGCCGCGCTCTACCAGTTCTCCGACGCGATCCAGGTGATCTGCGCCGGCGCCCTGCGCGGTTACCAGGACACCCGGGTGACGATGATCCTGACCCTGTTCGCTTATTGGGGCATCGGCTTGCCGGTGGGTTATGTGATGGGGCTGACCGACTGGTTCGGCCCGGCCAGCGGCCCGAGCGGGCTGTGGGAAGGCCTGATCGCCGGCCTGAGCTGCGCGGCGCTGATGCTGTCGATCAGGCTGGTGCGCAGTGCGCGCAAGCGGATTCGGTTGGTGCAGTAAGAGCCTTTCTGGAGGTTTCGAGTCGATTCCCCAGGGCATGAGTCCTGCGAAATCCTTGTAGGAGCTGGCTCCCGCTTGCGGCTTGCCAGCGAAGCAGACGGCACATCCGACAGAGGTGTCGACTGACCCACCGCCATCGCGAGCAGGCTCGCTCCTACAAGGGTTGTATTGTCAGGCTTTCTTGCGAATCCAATACAGATAGGTCCCCGCCTCTTCATGCTGCCCGACCAACTCATGGTCGAGGAACACACAAAACTTGGGAATGTCGCGGCGGGTCGAGGGGTCGGTGGCGATGACCTTGAGCAGGCCACCGGGGACCAGGTCACGGATGTGCTGGTGCAGCATCATCACCGGCTCCGGGCAATTCAGGCCTGTGGCGTCGAGGGTGCCGTCGACCGGCGTGTTGATCATTTCACTCATGGTGGACTCCTGAAACTGACCGGCATTGTCGCGCAATGCCGGGGATAACGTCATCTGTGCGCTGACTCAGCGTTTCTTCGGCTTGCTCACGTCATGCCGACGCAAATGGCAGGTCACTTCCTCGCGGTCGTGGTACAGCTGCTTGCAGCCGATGTCGACCTTGATCCCGCGGGCCTTGAAGCCGTCCTCGATGCGCTCCAGCAGGCGTTTGACCTCGGCGTAGCGCTGCTTCATCGGCAACTTCAGGTTGACCACCGCCTCGCGGCAATGCCCCTCACCGATCCACTCTTCGAGCATCGCCGCGTTGCGCGCCGGTTTCTCGACGATGTCGCATACCATCCAGTCCACCGGCTGCTTGGGCTTGAAGGTAAAACCGTCGGCCATCAGATGCTGCACCAGGCCGGTGTCCATCAGGCTTTCGGCCATCGGACCGTTGTCGATGGCGGTGACCAGCATGCCGCGGTTGACCAGTTGCCAGGTCCAGCCGCCCGGCGCGGCGCCGAGGTCGACGCCGGTCATGTCGCTGTGCAGGCGCTCGTCCCATTGCTCACGAGGAATGAAGTGATGCCAGGCCTCTTCCAGCTTGAGGGTCGAGCGGCTCGGCGCCTCGCGGGGGAATTTCAGGCGCGGAATGCCCATCGGCCACATCGCCGAGTTGTTGGCTTCGGCCAGGCCGAGGAACACTTCGCGACCGCTCTTGAAGGTCAGCAGCAGGCGCGGCTTGTGCGCGTCCTCCACCAGCTTGCCGGCACCGATCAGCGCCTTGCGCAGGTGCACTTCGAATTTCTTGCAGAAGTTCGACAGCTCTTTGCCGTCGTTGGTGTCGACCATCTCCAGCCACAGGCTGCCACACACCGGGAAGTCGGCCATCTGCGCGAGGATCACGCTGATGCGGTCGGTTTCCGGCAAGTCGATGAAGGTGCCGCGCGCCCATTGCCGCGGGAAGATCAACTGCGAGAAGCGCTGGCTACGCATCAGGCGCTCGGCGCCGTCGGCTTCGGTGCAGACGAACTCGGCACAGGCGGTGCTCGGCTTGGCCTTGGCGTAACCGGACACATTCAGGTGTGCGGCCAGATCAGCGATTTCCGAGCAGACTTCACCTTCGAAACCTGGACGGCAATGCATAAAGAGCGTGTTCATTAATTCTCCTGGGCAATTGTGCGCAAACTTGCCCTGTAGCAAAGCCTGTCACGAAAACCGGCGCATGATAGCTGACTTCGGAACCTTGGACTTGCCCATAGAGTCCAGTTATTAGCCAGCTACTGAAAACAGCGCTAGGTTTAGTGCTCTGCCTGTCCCGTCAGTCCGTAGCCGTGCGGACTCAAAGGAGTGACTTCAATGCCGTCCCTCGATAGCCTGAAAACCCTCAAGACCCTGCAAGTCGACGACCGGACCTACCATTACTTCAGCTTGCCGGAAGCCGCCAAAGCCCTGGGCAACCTCGATGCGTTGCCGATGTCCCTGAAAGTCCTGCTGGAAAACCTGCTGCGCTGGGAGGACGGCAAGACCGTCACCGGCACCGACCTCAAGGCCCTCGCCGGCTGGCTCAAGGAGCGCCGCAGCGACCGGGAAATCCAGTACCGCCCGGCGCGCGTGCTGATGCAGGACTTCACCGGCGTGCCGGCGGTGGTCGACCTGGCGGCCATGCGCGCCGCCATGGCCAAGGCCGGTGGCGACCCGCAGCGGATCAATCCGCTGTCGCCGGTGGACCTGGTGATCGACCACTCGGTGATGGTCGACGCCTTCGCCAGCAGTGGCGCATTCGAGCAGAACGTCGACATCGAAATGCAGCGCAACGGGGAGCGATATGCGTTCCTGCGCTGGGGCCAGAGCGCTTTCGATAATTTCAGCGTAGTGCCGCCCGGCACCGGCATCTGCCACCAGGTCAACCTCGAGTACCTCGGCCGCACGGTCTGGACCAAGGAAGAAGACGGCCGCACCTACGCCTTTCCCGACACCCTGGTGGGCACCGATTCCCACACCACCATGATCAACGGCCTCGGCGTGCTCGGCTGGGGCGTTGGCGGGATCGAAGCCGAAGCGGCGATGCTCGGGCAACCGGTGTCGATGCTAATTCCGGAAGTGATCGGCTTCAAGCTCAGCGGCAAGCTCAAGGAAGGCATCACCGCCACCGACCTGGTGCTGACCGTAACCCAGATGCTGCGCAAGAAAGGCGTGGTGGGCAAATTCGTCGAATTTTATGGCGATGGCCTCGGCGAACTGCCATTGGCCGACCGCGCGACCCTCGCCAATATGGCGCCGGAGTACGGCGCCACCTGTGGTTTCTTCCCGGTGGATGACGTCACTCTGGACTATTTGCGCCTGTCCGGGCGGCCCGATGCCGTGGTCAAGCTGGTCGAGGCCTACAGCAAGGCCCAGGGCCTGTGGCGCCTGCCCGGCCAGGAGCCGCAGTTCAGTGACAGCCTGGCGCTGGACATGGGCAGCGTCGAAGCCAGTCTTGCCGGGCCGAAACGCCCGCAGGACCGGGTATCGCTGCCCAACGTCGCCCAGGCCTTCAGTGACTTCCTCGGCCTGGCGGTCAAACCCACCAGCAAGGAAGAGGGTCGCCTGGAAAGCGAAGGTGGCGGTGGCGTCGCGGTGGGCAATGCCGACTTGGTCGGCGAGGCGGACTATCAATATGAAGGCCACACTTACCGCCTGAAAAACGGCGCGGTGGTGATTGCCGCCATTACCTCCTGCACCAATACCTCCAACCCCAGCGTGATGATGGCTGCGGGATTGCTGGCGAAAAAGGCCGTGGAAAAGGGCCTGACCCGTAAACCCTGGGTCAAGAGTTCACTGGCCCCCGGTTCCAAGGTGGTTACCGACTATTACAAAGCCGCCGGCCTGACGCCTTATCTCGATCAGCTCGGCTTCGCCTTGGTGGGTTACGGATGCACCACCTGCATCGGCAACTCCGGGCCACTGCCAGAACCAATTGAAAAAGCCATCCAGGGCTCCGACCTGACCGTCGCCTCGGTGCTCTCGGGCAACCGCAACTTCGAAGGCCGGGTTCACCCGCTGGTGAAGACCAACTGGCTGGCCTCGCCACCGCTGGTAGTGGCCTATGCCCTGGCCGGCACGGTGCGCATCGATATCGCCAGCGAACCCTTGGGCAACGACAACGACGGCAAGCCGGTGTACCTGCGGGATATCTGGCCGAGCAGCCAGGAGATCGCGGCGGCAGTCAGCAAGGTCGACACCGCGATGTTTCACAAGGAGTACGCCGAGGTGTTCGCCGGCGACGAACAGTGGCAAGCCATCGAGGTGCCGCAAGCGGCGACCTATGTCTGGCAGGATTCGTCCACCTATATCCAGCACCCGCCGTTTTTCGACGGCATTGGCGGCCCACCGCCGGTGATCGAGGACGTCAAGGGCGCGCGCATATTGGCCCTGCTCGGCGACTCGGTGACCACCGACCACATCTCCCCTGCCGGCAACATCAAGGCCGACAGCCCGGCCGGGCGCTATCTGCGCGAGCAAGGCGTGGAGCCACGGGATTTCAACTCCTACGGTTCACGACGCGGCAACCATGAAGTGATGATGCGCGGGACCTTTGCCAACATCCGCATTCGCAACGAAATGCTCGGCGGCGAGGAAGGTGGCAATACCCTGTACATCCCCAGCGGCGAAAAGCTGGCGATCTACGACGCTGCCATGCGCTATCAAGCCAGCGGCACGCCACTGGTGGTGATTGCCGGCCAGGAATACGGCACCGGCTCCAGCCGCGACTGGGCCGCCAAGGGCACCAACCTGCTGGGAATCAAGGCGGTGATCGCCGAGAGCTTCGAGCGGATTCACCGCTCCAACCTGGTGGGCATGGGCGTCTTGCCACTGCAGTTCAAACTCGACCAGAACCGCAAGAGCCTGAAGCTGACGGGCAAGGAGACACTGAGCATCCAGGGGCTGAGCGGGGTCGAGCTGGCACGGCGGATGAACCTGCCGCTGATCATTACCCGGGAGGATGGCAGCAGCGAGAAGATCGAAGTGTTGTGCCGGATCGATACGCTGAATGAGGTGGAGTACTTCAAGGCGGGGGGGATTTTGCATTATGTATTGCGGCAGTTGATTGCCGCATGATCCGCCATCTCCCACTGTAGGAGCGAGCCTGCTCGCGATGAACGCAAGGGCACCGCGTTTCACCTGAATGCCAGCGTCATCGTTGACGACCATCGCGAGCAGGCTCGCTCCTACAGGGTGGATAGCACACCCATGACGCATCAGTCATTTTGCGACGCGCTGCCCATTATTGAAAAATAATTTCAACATTTCGCCAGGCTGGCCGAAACCCTGTCAAAGCCTTGCGGATTGAAACAGCCATGCGTAATAACCAGCCCATCACACAGCGCGAACGGACCTTCCCGGCTCAGCAACGGTTGATCTCCACCACCGATGCCAAGGGCGTGATCAACTACTGCAACGATGCGTTCGTCGAGATCAGTGGTTTTACCCGGGAAGAACTGATCCGTGCGCCGCACAACCTGGTTCGTCACCCTGACGTGCCATCGGCGGTGTTCGCGCACATGTGGGGCACACTGAAACAAGGCCTGCCATGGATGGGCATTGTCAAGAATCGCTGCAAGAACGGTGACCACTACTGGGTCAACGCCTACGTCACTCCGGTGTTCGACGGTAACCAGGTGGTCGGCTACGAATCGGTGCGGGTCAAGCCGACCGCTGAACAGATTCGCCGCGCCGAAACCCTGTACCAGCGCATCAACCAGGGCAAATCCGCGGTGCCGCAGCGCGACAAGTGGTTGCCGGTGCTGCAGGACTGGCTGCCGTTTATCCTGGTCAGCCAGTTGAGCTTCATGATCGGCGCCACCCTGACCTCTCAATGGGGCTTTGCCCTGGCGGCCGGCCTGTCGGTGCCGCTCGGCCTGCTCGGCTTGAGCTGGCAGCAGCGCGGCCTCAAGCGCTTGCTGCGCCTGGCCGAGCAAACCACCTCCGACCCGCTGATCGCGCAGATGTACACCGACAGCCGCGGCGCCCAGGCGCGCCTGGAGATGTCGATCCTCAGTCAGGAAGCACGCCTGAAAACCTGCCTGACCCGCCTGCAGGACACCGCCGAGCATCTGACCGGGCAAGCACGTCAGTCCGATCAACTGGCCCACGAAAGCTCAACCGGCCTGGAACGCCAGCGCGTCGAGACCGAGCAAGTGGCAACGGCGGTGAACCAGATGGCCGCCACCACCCAGGAGGTCGCCAGCCACGTGCAACGCACCGCCGACGCCACCCAGGAAGCCAATCGCCTGACCGGGCGTGGCCGCGATATTGCCGGGGAAACCCGTGAAGCCATCCAGCGCCTGTCGGTGGTGGTCGGCGAAACCGGCCTGACCGTCACTCAACTGGCCAAGGACAGCGACGAAATCGGCGGCGTCGTCGATGTGATCAAGGGCATTGCCGACCAGACCAACCTGCTGGCCCTCAACGCCGCCATCGAAGCCGCCCGTGCCGGCGAAATGGGCCGGGGCTTTGCCGTGGTCGCCGACGAAGTACGGCAACTGGCGCAACGCACCAGCGAATCCACCGGACAGATCCACAGCCTGATCGCCAAGCTCCAGCAAACCGCCAGCACCGCCGTACAGACCATGGAAGCCGGGCATCGCCAGGCGGAAGAAGGTGTGGCTCGAGTGCTGGAAGCCGACCAGGCGCTGGTGGGGATCAGCGAGGCGGTGGCCAACATCACCGACATGACCACCCAGATCGCCGCCGCCACCGAAGAGCAAAGCGCCGTGGCCGAAGAGATCAGCCGCAATATCAGCAACATCTCCGAACTGGCCGACCAGACTTCGGAACAGGCACAGAACTCGGCGCTGTTGAGTGAAGAGCTGACCAAGACCGCGAATACCCAGTATTCGTTGGTGGAGCGGTTTAACCGCTGATTGTGCGGGCAACCTCAAAAAACCCGGATGGCGAGAGCTTCCGGGTTTTTTATTGCCAGGTTCAAAGGTGTGTTGCTCTCACAGGCCCATCGCGGGCAAGCCCGCTCCCACAAGGTTATGTGTCGATCACAAAAACATCTGCAGCCCGGCTTACTGTGGGAGCGGGCTTGCCCGCGATGGGGCCCTACCTGCTGGCAAAAATCTCACTGAAGAAACACCGCCACCCGCCCCGCCGCGGTCGCCAGATGCTGTTCATGGGTAAAACCTGAAGCCTTCAACGGCTTCAGGTCATGATCGCCTGCCACCAGCCACAGCACCTCGATACTCGGCGACAGCACATAACGCTCGACCGCCTCGCGATTACCCAACGCATCCCTTTCACCCTGCACAATCAAGGTCCGGGTGTTCAACCCCGCCAGATGCCCGACCCGCGGCTTCTCCGGCTTGCCCACCGCATAGAACGGATAACCCAGGCACACCAACGCATCCGCCGCCAACTCATCGGCGAGCAAACTGGCCATGCGCCCGCCCATGGACTTGCCGCCAATGGCCAAAGGCCCAGTGACATGGCGTCGCACTTGGGCGTACACCTCGCGCCAGCATTCCAGGAGTTTCGGCGCCGGGTTTGGCGGGCGTTTACCACCGTCCAGACGCCGCTGCGCCATGTAGGGAAACTCGAAGCGCACTACGTTCACGCCTTGTGCAGCAAGGCGTGCAGCCATGTCGCTCATCCAGTCGCTGTCCATCGGGGCGCCAGCGCCATGAGCGAGGATCAGGGTCGCCGAAGCCTTGCCAGCCGCCGCATTCCACAGCCAGCCATTGTCCCGCACACACTGCGCCCATTGATCCCCGTCAATACTGGCGTTGTGCTCATTGTCCATGCTTGCCTCGCTTTTAATCTGCCTATAACTCCAGGCGAAGGGTGTGTGACTGCCTTGCAGTCGCGCCCTTTGGCTGAACCGTGGATGGGGAACCATGAACACTTCTACAAGTACCGCCTATAACTACAAGGTGGTCCGCCAATTCGCCATTATGACGGTGGTATGGGGCATCGTCGGCATGGGCCTCGGGGTTTTTCTCGCGGCGCAATTGGTCTGGCCCGAACTGAACTTCAACTTGCCGTGGACCAGCTTCGGTCGCTTGCGCCCGCTGCACACCAACGCGGTGATCTTCGCCTTCGGTGGCTGCGCGCTGTTCGCCGCCTCGTTCTACTCGGTACAACGTACCTGCCAAACCCAACTGTTCGCGCCGAAAATCGCCGCGTTCACGTTCTGGGGCTGGCAACTGGTGATCCTGCTGGCGGCCATTACCCTGCCACTGGGCTATACCAGCTCCAAAGAGTACGCCGAGCTGGAATGGCCGATCGACATCCTGATCACCATCGTCTGGGTCGCCTACGCCATCGTGTTCTTCGGCACGCTGATGAAGCGCAAGACCAAGCACATCTACGTCGGCAACTGGTTCTTCGGCGGCTTCATCATCACCGTCGCCATTCTGCACATCGTCAACAACATGGAACTGCCGGTCAGCCTGACCAAGTCCTACTCTGTGTATGCCGGTGCGACCGACGCCATGGTGCAGTGGTGGTACGGGCATAACGCGGTAGGCTTTTTCCTCACCGCAGGCTTCCTGGGGATGATGTACTACTTCGTGCCGAAACAGGCCGAACGTCCGGTGTACTCGTATCGCCTGTCGATCGTGCACTTCTGGGCGCTGATCACCCTGTACATCTGGGCCGGCCCGCACCACTTGCACTACACCGCGCTGCCGGACTGGGCGCAGTCGCTGGGCATGGTGATGTCGCTGATTCTGCTGGCACCGAGCTGGGGCGGCATGATCAACGGCATGATGACCCTCTCGGGTGCCTGGCATAAGCTGCGCAGCGACCCGATCCTGCGTTTCCTGGTGGTCTCCCTGGCGTTCTACGGCATGTCGACCTTTGAAGGTCCGATGATGGCGATCAAGACCGTCAACGCCCTCTCCCACTACACCGACTGGACCATCGGCCACGTTCACGCCGGCGCGCTCGGCTGGGTGGCGATGATCTCCATCGGCGCGCTGTACCACATGATCCCGAAAATCTTCGGGCGTCAGCAGATGCACAGCATCGGCCTGATCAACGCGCACTTCTGGCTGGCCACTATCGGCACCGTGCTCTACATCGCCTCGATGTGGGTCAACGGTATCGCCCAGGGCCTGATGTGGCGTGCGGTCAACGAAGACGGGACCCTGACCTACTCCTTCGTCGAAACCCTGGTGGCCAGCCACCCAGGCTTCGTCGTGCGCCTGGTCGGCGGCGCGATCTTCTTCAGCGGCATGCTGCTGATGGCCTACAACACCTGGCGCACCGTGCGTGAAGCCCAACCTGCCGAAGTCGCCGCCGCGGCGCAGATGGCCTGAGGAGTCCGCCATGAAACACGAAACGATTGAGAAAAACGTCGGCCTGCTCCTGCTGCTGATGGTGTTTGCGGTGAGCATCGGCGGTCTGACCCAGATCGTCCCGCTGTTCTTCCAGGACGTCACCAACAAGCCGGTCGAAGGCATGAAGCCGTACACCGCGCTGCAACTCGAAGGCCGCGACATCTACATCCGTGAAGGCTGCGTTGGCTGCCATTCGCAGATGATCCGGCCGTTCCGCGCCGAAACCGAGCGCTATGGCCACTACTCGGTGGCCGGTGAAAGCGTCTGGGATCACCCGTTCCTGTGGGGCTCCAAGCGTACCGGTCCGGACCTGGCCCGGGTCGGCGCCCGCTACTCCGATGACTGGCACCGCGCGCACCTGTACAACCCGCGCAACGTGGTACCCGAGTCGAAAATGCCGGCCTATCCGTGGCTGGTGGCCAATCAGCTCGACAGCAGTCACACCGAGGCCAAGATCAAGGCCATGCGCACCCTCGGCGTGCCGTACACCGACGAAGACATTGCCGGCGCCACCGAGTCGCTCAAGGGCAAGTCGGAGATGGACGCGCTGGTCGCCTACCTGCAAGTGCTCGGCACTGCGATCAAGAGCAAGAGGTGAGCCATGGTGATTGATTTGAGCACTGGAATGATCCGCGGCCTGGGTACGCTCGTGGTGTTCGTGGCCTTTATCGGCCTGACGCTGTGGGTGTTCAACAGCAAGCGCACCCCGGAATTTGCCGAAGCGCGCCTGTTGCCGTTTGCCGATGAGCCGCAACCCGACAGCACCCAAGAAACTGGCACAAGGAGCACCCGGCCATGACCACCTTCTGGAGTACGTGGATCTGCGTACTGACCATTGGCAGCCTGATCGGCCTGACCTGGCTGCTGATCGGCACCCGCAAGGGCGAGACCAAGGGCAGCGTCGACCAGACCATGGGCCATGCCTTCGACGGCATCGAGGAATACGACAACCCCCTGCCACAATGGTGGTTCCTGCTGTTCGCCGGCACCCTGGTGTTCGCCGTCGGCTACCTGATCCTCTACCCGGGCCTGGGTAACTGGAAAGGCATCCTGCCGGGCTACCAGGACGGCTGGACCCAGACCAAGGAATGGGACAAGGAAATGGCCAAGGCCGACGCCAAGTTCGGGCCGATCTTCGCCAAATTTGCAGCGATGCCCGTGGAAGAAGTGGCCAAGGATCCGCAGGCCCTGAAAATGGGCGGGCGCCTGTTTGCCTCCAACTGCTCGGTGTGCCACGGCTCGGACGCCAAGGGCGCCTTCGGTTTCCCCAACCTGGCCGACAGCAGCTGGCGCTGGGGCGGCAGCGCCGAGGCGATCAAGACCACCATCATGGGCGGACGCATCGCGGCGATGCCGGCCTGGGGTGAAATGCTCGGCGAAGCCGGGGTGAAGAACGTCGCGGCCTATGTGCGCCACGACCTGGCGGGCCTGCCGTTGCCGCAGGACAGCGGTGCCGACCTGCAGGCCGGACAGCAGGCGTTCAGCACCACCTGCGTAGCGTGCCATGGCGCCAACGGCCAGGGCATGGAAGCGATGGGCGCACCGAACCTGACGCAACCGGCCGCGTTCATCTACGGCACCAGCCTGGCGCAACTGCAGCAGACCATTCGCCATGGTCGCCAGGGCCATATGCCGGCGCAGAACGAACTGCTCGGCAATGACAAAGTGCAGTTGCTGGCAGCCTACGTCTACAGCCTCTCCCACGGCACCGGCGGGCAACCCCTGCAGGCAGAGGCCAAAGGCGAATAAATCCCATCCGCATCACTGCCGCATCTCCCCGATGCGGCAGTTCCCTCCCCCTTTGCGACCCATTGTCGCACCCCGAAAAGGTCTGCCTTTCGGTTCCCGGGATTCGCGTCTAAGCTTGCTGCCAAGCGGACTGGCAACGGCCGGTCACAGGTCAACCGTACAGGATGGTTTCGACGAATCTGTTCGATGACGGGCCGCAAACGCCGGTAGATACCGGCTGTCGTCCAAGTTGCCGTCTGTCACCTGCACGCCTCGTTTAAACACACCCCGTTACAACTGACTCGACCCCCTCGCCTTTTTCCTCCGCCGGGACATTTTGCCCCTGGGTAAATTTGACCCTACGCGGCGCATGGAAAGGCCGCAGAATCAGCTTTTGAAAGCATTGACCCAGGTCATGGCGCGTTGCAATGCCCCCCCGCTTTCTCCATACTTGCGGCCGATTTTTATCCCTAATAAAACACCCAAACCGTGGAACCTTAGAATGAGCACAGCAATCAGTCCGACTGCTTATAACTATAAGGTAGTCCGCCAGTTCGCCATCATGACGGTGGTCTGGGGGATCCTTGGCATGGGGCTCGGTGTCTTCATCGCCTCGCAACTGGTCTGGCCGGAGTTGAACTTCGGTCTGCCATGGACGAGCTTTGGACGCCTGCGCCCACTGCACACCAACCTGGTGATTTTCGCCTTCGGTGGTTGTGCATTGTTTGCCACTTCCTATTATGTCGTGCAGCGAACCTGCCAAACGCGACTGATTTCCGACAGCCTCGCTGCCTTCACCTTCTGGGGATGGCAAGCGGTGATCGTCGGCGCGATCATTACCTTGCCGCTGGGTTACACCACCACCAAGGAATACGCGGAACTGGAATGGCCCCTGGCTATTCTGCTGGCCATCGTCTGGGTGACCTACGGTCTGGTGTTCTTCGGCACCATCACCAAGCGTAAAACCAAGCACATCTATGTGGGCAACTGGTTCTACGGTGCGTTTATCGTCGTGACGGCGATGCTGCACATCGTCAACCACGCCTCGCTGCCGGTCAGTTTCTTCAAGTCCTACTCCGCCTACGCCGGTGCGACTGACGCGATGATCCAGTGGTGGTACGGCCACAACGCCGTAGGTTTCTTCCTGACCACCGGCTTCCTGGGGATGATGTACTACTTCGTGCCGAAACAGGCCGAGCGTCCGATCTACTCCTATCGCCTGTCCATCGTGCACTTCTGGGCACTGATCACCCTGTACATCTGGGCCGGTCCGCACCACCTGCACTACACCGCACTGCCGGACTGGGCTCAATCCCTGGGCATGGCGATGTCGATCATCCTGCTGGCACCAAGCTGGGGCGGCATGATCAACGGCATGATGACCCTGTCGGGTGCCTGGCATAAGCTGCGTACCGACCCGATCCTGCGTTTCCTGGTCGTGTCCCTGGCGTTCTACGGCATGTCGACCTTCGAAGGCCCGATGATGGCCATCAAGACCGTCAACTCGCTGTCTCACTACACCGACTGGACCATCGGCCACGTACACGCCGGCGCCCTGGGCTGGGTAGCGATGATCTCGATCGGCGCCATCTACCACATGATCCCGAAACTGTTCGGTCGTGCGCAGATGCACAGCACCGCGCTGATCAACACCCACTTCTGGCTCGCGACCATCGGTACCGTGCTCTACATCGCCTCGATGTGGGTCAACGGCATCACCCAGGGTCTGATGTGGCGTGCAATCAACGACGACGGCACCCTGACCTACTCGTTCGTTGAAGCGCTGCAAGCCAGCCATCCTGGTTTCATCGTGCGTGCACTGGGCGGTGCGTTCTTCGCTGCCGGCATGCTGTTCATGGCCTACAACGTATTCCGTACCGTACGTGCCTCGGACCCGGCCGAAGCTGAAGCCGCTACCAAGATCGCTGTCGTTGGAGCTCACTGATGAAGCATGAAGCAGTCGAGAAGAATATTGGCCTGCTGGCCTTCTTCATGGTCATCGCCGTCAGCATCGGCGGCCTGACCCAGATCGTTCCGCTGTTTTTCCAGGACGTCACCAACAAGCCGGTCGAAGGCATGAAGCCCCGTACCGCCCTTGAACTGGAAGGCCGCGACGTTTATATCGCCAACGGTTGTGTCGGCTGCCACTCGCAGATGATCCGTCCGTTCCGTGCGGAAACCGAACGCTACGGCCACTACTCGGTTGCCGGTGAAAGCGTCTGGGACCACCCGTTCCTGTGGGGCTCCAAGCGTACCGGTCCGGACCTGGCCCGTGTCGGCGGTCGTTACTCCGATGACTGGCAACGTGCGCACTTGTACAACCCGCGCAACGTAGTGCCCGAGTCGAAAATGCCGGCCTACCCGTTCCTCGTGGAAAACAAGCTCGACGGCAAGGACACTGCGAAGAAAATGGAAGTCCTGCGCACCCTCGGCGTGCCTTACACCGACGAAGACATCGCCGGTGCCAAGGATGCCGTGAAGGGCAAGACCGAAATGGACGCGCTGGTGGCCTATCTGCAAGGCCTGGGCACCATCATCAAAAGCAAACGGTGATTTAGATGGATATCGGGATGATTCGTGGCCTGGGCACCGTTGTCGTGATGGTTGCCTTTATCGGTCTGGCGCTGTGGGTGTTCAGCCCCAAGCGCAAGTCCGAGTTTGAAGACGCGACCTTGCTGCCTTTCGCGGATGATCCCGAAGCCATCAAGCACGTCGAGCAAGCTTCTAGGAGTAACAAAGAATGACTACGTTCTGGAGTCTGTACGTCACAGTCCTCAGTCTGGGTACCATCTTCGCCCTGACCTGGCTGCTGCTGTCGACCCGCAAGGGCCAGCGCAGCGAGCAGACGGACGAGACGGTTGGCCACTCGTTCGACGGGATCGAGGAGTACGACAACCCGCTGCCGAAATGGTGGTTCATGCTGTTCGTCGGCACCATCATCTTCGCCCTGGGTTACCTGGTGCTGTACCCGGGCCTGGGCAACTGGAAAGGCCTGCTGCCAGGTTATACCTACCTCGACAACGAGAAGCAGACCCCCTTCGCCAACGGCCAGTCCGGCTGGACCGGTGTTCACGAGTGGGAAAAGGAAATGGCCAAGTCGGACGCCAAGTTCGGGCCGATCTTCGCCAAATTCGCGGCCATGCCGATTGAAGAAGTGGCCAAGGACCCACAAGCCTTGAAGATGGGGGGCCGCCTGTTCGCCTCCAACTGCTCGGTTTGCCACGGTTCCGATGCCAAGGGCGCCTACGGCTTCCCGAACCTGACCGACGCCGACTGGCGCTGGGGCGGTTCGCCGGAAGAAATCAAGACCACCATCATGGGCGGCCGTCACGCGGTGATGCCGGCCTGGGCTGAGGTGATCGGCGAGCAAGGCGTCAACGACGTGGCTGCTTTTGTCCTGACCAACCTCGATGGCCGCAAGCTGCCGGAAGGCGCCAAGGCCGATCCAGTCGCCGGGCAGAAGCTGTTCGCCACCAACTGTGCGGTGTGCCACGGTCCGGAAGGTAAAGGTACTCCCGCCATGGGCGCGCCAAACCTGACGCACCCGGCCGCGTTCATCTACGGTTCGAGCTTCGCGCAACTGCAGCAGACCATCCGTTACGGCCGTCAGGGCCAGATGCCTGCGCAAGAGCAAATGCAGGGCAACGACAAGGTTCACCTGCTGGCCGCTTACGTCTACAGCCTGTCTCACGGTGAGAAGGCCGCGGACGCCGAGTAAGGCCAACGCTTGACGCAACAAAAAACGGCCCCGCCAGGTAACTGGCGGGGCCGTTTTGCTTGAGGGCGCAGAGCCTGTCAATAGCGCACTTCAATCTCCGACTCGACCTGCCGACCGGACCAGTTGTTACCCCTGACCCGATTGACCGTCAGGGTCTTGCGATCTTCGGAAAAGCTCGCAATCAGATACGTCTGCTGTGACGCCGAACCGCTGAGAAACACCGGCACCGATCCGAACTGCTCCTGCGCGCCCCAGTAGCGCCCCGCATTCCAGTGGTAATGCCCGGCGAACACCGCAGTGACCTTGTAGCGTTCGATCATGTTGCGGAACCGTTCGATCTGCTGATCGGTACCGGCCCAACCCCGTGGCTTGTGCATGTTGAGGATGATAATGCGCCCTTGCTCCCGGGCCTTCCTCAGATTGCCTTCCAGCCAGTCCAGTGAATCGTTGACCTCGAATTCTTTCGCATTGATCCAGGGCACCCCCGTACTGAAGTTGGCGGCGTAGGTCGGCTCGTTGTGCAACTGGACCAGGAGCACATCACCCAGGGTCCTGGCATAGGCCAGGCTGCCGTAATAGATGTCGGTATTGCCGGATAGCCGAATGCCGAAATCCATGCTGTCGACCTTGCCCCAGTAGCGTTCCTTGAGCGCCTCGACACTGGCGGCAGCGCAGCGATTGAGAAAACAGTCATCCACATTGTTTTCATAGTCGTGATTGCCCAGGCCGTAGTCGTATAGCCGTTGCAGTTTTGCATCGAGAATCGGCATCACCACCGAGCGCTGCCAATCATGCCCGAATGCAGTGAGGTCGCCGTTGATCATGACGGGCACCCGACCGGGGCCACCGAAGTTGTTCCTGAAAGCGGCAATATCCGCGTACTGGGTTTCAATCAACCATTTGGAGCGGGCGTCCCTTTGCGATTCGGATTCTTCGCCCCCGTCATCGGAGCTTTCGGTCCAGGGGTACTGAGGATCCGAAGTAAACACCAGGTGCTCGGGCGGGTACTGCTCATTGGTGGACTGTGCCGCAGGAGCCAGGCAAAAAAGCGCCAGCAGTGCGACAAGTGTGTAGCGATTCGTGGGCTTCATAAAAATCCTTTTTCATAAAGGGTTGAGGCAATCGAGCCAGGTCAAAGCTGACCGGCACACAACTTACCGCCCCTGTATGAATCGAGAAATACACGAGCCCCCTGCAACTAATTGCCGATATTTCAAGGTAATAGCACGAAGCCAGCCCCTGCCTTCGCCCAGCCACTTGGCGAAAATCGTCCATACTGAACAAGTCAATTGACCTGCATCATGATTTGTTACATTTGCTACACCATTCAGGGCCTTCCCCCAACGCGACCAAAGGTCGCACCCTTGAGCTAGAGCGACAGGCGTATCATTACGCCACTGCAATAGCCTTTTTGACCCCGGTCGGCACGTACTGACCGAGGCATTTTTCCACTGCCGTGGGATGCATCGATGAGCAATCAGATTCCTGTACACGACGTCACACCGCCCGCCAAGAACGCGAACAACAGCGTCGACCTCTACGCCTCCCGGGAAAAAATCTACACCCGCGCCTTCACTGGCCTGTTCCGCAATCTGCGGATGATGGGCGGTGCCGCGCTGTTCCTGCTGTACTTCGGCACCGTCTGGCTGAATTGGGGCGGACACCAGGCGGTCTGGTGGAATTTGCCGGAACGTAAATTCTTCATTTTCGGTGCGACCTTCTGGCCCCAGGACTTCATCCTGCTGTCCGGCCTGCTGATCATCGCCGCCTTCGGCCTGTTCTTCATTACCGTGTACGCCGGGCGTGTCTGGTGTGGCTATACCTGCCCGCAGAGTGTCTGGACCTGGATTTTCATGTGGTGCGAGAAGGTCACCGAGGGTGACCGCAACCAGCGCATCAAGCTCGACAAGGCGCCGATGAGCGCCAACAAGTTCCTGCGCAAGTTCAGCAAGCACACGCTGTGGCTGCTGATCGGCTTCGTCACCGGCATGACCTTTGTCGGCTACTTTTCGCCGATCCGCGAACTGGTGATCGAATTTTTCACCGGGCAAGCGGATGGCTGGTCGTACTTCTGGGTCGGTTTCTTCACCCTCGCCACCTACGGCAACGCCGGCTGGCTGCGTGAGCAAGTGTGCATCTACATGTGTCCGTACGCGCGCTTCCAGAGCGTGATGTTCGACAAGGACACCCTGATCGTTTCCTACGACCCGCGCCGTGGCGAAGCCCGTGGCCCACGCAAGAAAGGCGTGGACTACAAGGCCCAGGGCCTGGGCGACTGCATCGACTGCACCATGTGCGTGCAGGTCTGCCCCACCGGGATCGACATCCGCGACGGCCTGCAGATCGAATGCATTGGCTGTGCGGCCTGCATCGATGCCTGTGACAGCATCATGGACAAGATGAACTACCCGCGCGGGTTGATCAGCTACACCACCGAGCACAACCTGTCCGGGCAAAAAACCCATAAACTGCGCCCGCGCCTGATCGGCTACGCCCTGGTGTTGCTGGCGATGATCAGCCTGCTGGTCACCGCGTTCTTCATGCGTCCGCTGGTGGGGTTCGACGTCAGCAAGGACCGCGTGCTGTACCGCGAAAACGCCGAAGGGCGGATCGAGAACGTCTACAGCCTGAAAGTCATGAACAAGGACCAGCGCGACCACACCTACGTCCTCGAAGCCGCCGGCCTGCCGGACCTGCGACTGCAAGGCAAGCGCGAGATCAGGGTCGGCGCCGGTGAAATTTTCAGCATGCCGGTGGAGTTGTCGAGTGCGCCGGAACAACTGCCGTCGAGCACCAACGAGGTGAAGTTCATCCTCCGCGATGCCGAAGACGCCAGCGTCCACGTTGAAGCCAAGAGCCGATTCATCGGCCCACAAATTCGTTGAGAGAAGTCATCATGCCTGCAGCAAACGCCACCAGCCCTTGGTACAAGCACCTCTGGCCATGGATCATCATCGGTATCCTGGCCTGCTCGGTGACGCTGACCTTGTCGATGGTGACCATCGCGGTGAACAACCCGGACAACCTGGTCAACGACAACTACTACGAGGCCGGCAAGGGCATCAACCGCTCGCTGGACCGCGAACTGCTGGCGCAGAACCTGCAACTGCGCGCCAGCATGCACCTGGACGGCATGACCGGTGAAGTCGCCCTGCACCTGACCGGCGACAGCCAGCCGCAGACCCTGGAACTCAACCTGATCTCGCCGACCCAGCCGGAAAAGGACCGCAAGATCATCCTCACCCGCAGCGACACCGAGCAGGGTCGCTACGTCGGCCAGCTCAACGACAAGGTCGAAGGCCGGCGTTTTGTCGAATTGCTGGGTAGCCAGGACGACCATGTCTGGCGCATGTTCGAAGAAGAACAGGTCAGCCATGACAAGGACCTGCTGCTGGGCGACGAGCCGCTGCAAGGCGCTGAAGACCTGAAGCGGTAAAGAACTGCGCTTCGCGCATCGCGGGCAAGCCCGCTCCCACAGGTTCGGAGGACACTGAAGATCCACTGTGGGAGCGAGCCTGCTCGCGAAGAGGCCCTTGCGGACAACATAGATTTATCAGATGACCACCCCACTCCCCTGCTACCACTGCGCCCTGCCCGTCCCTTCCGGCAGCCGCTTCACCGCCGTCGTGCTCGGGGAATCCCGCGAGTTCTGCTGCCCCGGCTGCCAGGCCGTGGCCGAGGCGATTGTCGCCGGCGGGCTGGACAGCTATTACCAGCACAGGAGTGAAGCTTCGGCCAACCCCGACGCCTTGCCGGTGCAACTGGTGGACGAACTGGCGCTGTACGATCGCGCCGATGTGCAGCAACCCTTCGTCCGTCATGACGGCGACCTCGCCGAAACCACCCTGCTGATGGAAGGTATCAGTTGCGCCGCCTGCGGCTGGCTGATCGAGAAACACCTGCGCAGCCTGCCCGCCGTGGCCGAGGCCCGGTTGAACCTGTCAAACCATCGCCTGCACGTGCGCTGGGCCGACAGCCAACTGCCCCTGAGCCAGGTGCTCAGCGAACTGCGGCACATCGGCTACGCCGCCCACCCTTATCAGGCCGACCGCGCCAGCGAACAATTGGCCAGCGAAAACCGCCTGGCCTTGCGCCAATTAGGGGTCGCCGGGCTGCTGTGGTTTCAGGCGATGATGGCAACCATGGCCACCTGGCCGGAATTCAATATCGACCTCAGCCCGGAACTGCACGCGATTCTGCGCTGGGTCGCGCTGTTCCTCACCACGCCCATCGTGTTCTACAGCTGCGCGCCGTTCTTCAAGGGTGCGATGCGCGATCTGCGCACCCGCCACCTGACCATGGACGTATCGGTCTCACTGGCGATTGGCGGCGCGTACCTGGCCGGCATCTGGACCTCGATCACCGGGGTCGGCGAGCTGTACTTCGACGCGGTCGGCATGTTTGCGTTGTTCCTGCTGGCCGGTCGATACCTCGAACGTCGCGCCCGCGAGCGCACCGCTGCGGCCACCGCGCAGTTGGTCAACCTGCTGCCAGCCTCCTGCCTGCGCCTCGGTGACGATGGCCAATCGGAACGGATCCTGCTCAGCGAGCTGCGCCTCGGTGATCGAGTCTTGGTCCACCCCGGCGCGATCCTGCCGGCGGACGGAAAGATCCTCGAGGGCCAGTCGAGCATCGATGAGTCACTGCTGACCGGTGAATACCTGCCACAAGCGCGTGCCCGTGGCGACGCCGTCACCGCCGGCACCCTTAACGTCGAAGGCGCGCTGACCGTCGAAGTCCTCGCCCTCGGCCAGGACACCCGGCTGTCCGCCATCGTCCGTCTGCTGGACCGCGCCCAGGCGGAAAAACCGCGCCTGGCGGAAATCGCCGACAAGGCCGCGCAATGGTTCCTGCTGCTGTCGCTGGTAGCGGCGGCGGCCATTGGCCTGCTGTGGTGGCAACTGGACGCCAGCCGCGCCTTCTGGATCGTCCTGGCGATGCTGGTCGCCACCTGCCCGTGCGCTCTGTCACTGGCCACACCGACCGCACTGACTGCGGCCACCGGGACCCTGCACAAGCTCGGCCTGCTGCTGACCCGCGGTCACGTGCTCGAAGGTCTGAATCAGATCGACACGGTGATTTTCGACAAGACTGGCACCCTCACCGAGGGCCGCCTGGCGCTGCGTGCGATCAGGCCGCTGGCAGACCTCGACAGCGATCAGTGCCTGGCCCTCGCCGCCGCCCTGGAAAATCGCTCCGAACACCCGATTGCCCGCGCGTTCGGTCGCGCCCCGCTGGCCGCCGATGAAGTACTGAGCAGCCCCGGCCTGGGCCTTGAAGGCCAGGTCGGGGAGCAACGCCTGCGCATTGGCCAGCCGGCCTTCGTCTGCGCCCTCAGCGGTTGCGCAGTGCCGGCGATGCCCGACGAGGCCGGTCAGTGGCTGTTGCTGGGCGACAGCCGCGGCGCCCTCGCCTGGCTGGTCCTCGACGATCGCCTCCGGGCCGACGCTCCCGCCTTGCTCGCGGCTTGCAAGGCGCGCGGTTGGCGCACGCTGCTGCTGTCGGGCGACAGCTCGCCGATGGTCGCCAGTGTCGCCGCCGAACTGGGCATCGACGAAGCTCGCGGCGGGCTGCGCCCGGACGACAAACTGCAGGTGCTGCAACAGCTGCATCAGCAGGGGCGCAAGGTGTTGATGCTCGGCGACGGGGTCAACGACGTGCCGGTGCTGGCTGCTGCCGACATCAGCGTGGCCATGGGCTCGGCCACCGATCTGGCGAAAACCAGCGCTGACGCGGTGCTCTTGTCCAACCGCCTGGACGCACTGGTAGAGGCCTTCAGCCTGGCTCGCCGAACCCGCCGGGTGATTATCGAGAACCTGCTGTGGGCCGGGCTGTACAATGGCCTGATGTTGCCGTTCGCCGCCCTCGGCTGGATCACCCCGGTATGGGCCGCGGTCGGTATGTCCATCAGTTCGTTGACCGTGGTGCTCAATGCCTTGCGCCTGACCCGGCTACCCAAGCAGGTCAGCGTCGCCACACCACACACCCGCGCGCTACCGGCCTGAGCCGCTCGCCCATGGAGTCCAGATGCCAGCTCTCTACGTGATGATCCCGGCGGCCCTGCTGATCGTCGCCATCGCCATCTACATTTTTTTCTGGGCCGTCGACAGCGGCCAGTACGACGACCTCGACGGCCCCGCCCACAGCATTCTGTTCGACGACCAGGACCCGAACCACAAGGCGGCCATCAACGAGGCCGACGGCACGCCGACGCCGCCAGACAAACCGCAAGACAAGACCCCTCCCCATGCTTGAACTGGCGCCACTGCTGGTCTCGGCACTGATCCTCGGGCTGCTCGGCGGCGGCCATTGCCTGGGCATGTGCGGCGGCCTGATGGGCGCCCTGACCCTGGCGATTCCCAAGGAGCAACGCAGCCGGCGTTTTCGTTTGCTGCTGGCGTACAACCTGGGCCGGATCCTCAGCTACGCCACTGCCGGCCTGCTGATCGGCCTGGCCGGCTGGGCGGTGGCCAATAGCCCGGCGGCACTGTTCATGCGGGTGCTGGCCGGGCTGCTGCTGATTGCCATGGGTCTGTATCTGGCGGGCTGGTGGAGCGGTCTGACTCGCATTGAAAGCGTCGGACGCGGGCTGTGGCGGCATATCCAACCAGTGGCCAACCGCTTGCTGCCGGTCTCCAGCCTGCCCCGCGCCCTGCTGCTCGGCGCCCTGTGGGGCTGGCTGCCCTGCGGCCTGGTGTACAGCACGCTGCTGTGGTCGGCCAGCCAGGGCAACGCCCTCGACAGCGCATTGCTGATGCTCGCGTTCGGTCTCGGCACCTGGCCGGTATTGCTGGCCACCGGATTGGCCGCCGAGCGGGTCACCGCGCTGCTGCGTAAACGCAGCGTGCGAATGACCGGTGGCCTGCTGGTGATCCTGTTCGGCCTGTGGACCCTGCCCGGGCCGCACCAGCACTGGTTGATGGGTCACTAGCCACCGGCAGGCCCATGTCAGCGTTGATACAAATCAACATGCCCTGCCTGACGCCCCCCTAGACTGGCGCCATTGCCAGCCTCTCCGGGGAATGCCCGCATGCTCGACGCCATTCGTTGGGACCCAGACCTGATCCGCCGCTATGACCTGGCGGGCCCACGCTACACCTCCTACCCGACCGCGGTGCAGTTCCACAGCCAGGTCGGCAGCTTCGACCTGCTGCATGCCCTGCGCGACAGCCGCAAGGCCCAGCGCCCGTTGTCGCTGTACGTGCATGTGCCGTTCTGCGCGAACATTTGCTACTACTGCGCCTGCAACAAGGTCATCACCAAGGACCGCGGCCGGGCACTGCCTTACCTGCAGCGCCTGGAACAGGAAATCCAGCTGATCGCCTGCCACCTCGATCCAAAACAGACCGTCGAGCAATTGCATTTCGGTGGCGGCACGCCGACCTTCCTCAGCCACGACGAACTGCGCCAGCTGATGGCGCAACTGCGCAAGCATTTCAATCTGCTGGACGATGACTCCGGCGACTACGGCATCGAGATCGACCCACGGGAAGCCGACTGGTCGACCATGGGCCTGCTCCGCGAACTGGGCTTCAACCGGGTCAGCATCGGCCTGCAGGACCTCGACCCGGCCGTGCAACGGGCGGTCAATCGCCTGCAGAGCCTGGACCAGACCCGGGCGGTGATCGACGCTGCGCGCACCCTGCAGTTTCGCTCGATCAACATCGACCTGATCTACGGCCTGCCCAAGCAGACAGTGGAAAACTTTGCCCGCACCGTCGACGAAGTCATCAGCCTGCAGCCCGACCGGCTCTCGGTGTTCAACTACGCCCATCTGCCCGAACGCTTCATGCCCCAGCGGCGGATCAACAGCGAGGATCTGCCCGCGCCTGCGGAAAAACTGCAGATGCTGCAGCGCACCATCGAACAACTGACCGCCGCCGGCTATCGCTACATCGGCATGGACCACTTCGCCCTGGCCGACGACGAATTGGCCATCGCCCAGGAAGAATCGACCCTGCAACGCAACTTCCAGGGCTACACCACCCATGGGCATTGCGACCTGATTGGCCTGGGGGTCTCGGCCATCAGCCAGATCGGCGATCTGTACTGCCAGAACAGCAGCGACCTCAATGAATACCAGAATGCCCTCGCCAGCTCGCACCTGGGCACCAGCCGCGGCCTGGTGTGCAATCAGGATGACCGAATTCGCCGAGAGGTCATTCAGCAACTGATGTGCAATTTCAGCCTCGATTTCTCGACCATCGAGCAGCAATTCAATCTCGACTTTCGTGGCTATTTCGCCGAACTTTGGCCACAACTGAGCGCCATGGCCAAAGATGGCCTGATCCAGCTCGACCGCGACGCGGTCATCGTATTGCCGGCAGGACGGCTGCTGGTGCGTTCGGTGTGCATGGTGTTTGACGCCTATCTGCAGCAACAGAACCGCCAGCGCTTCTCGCGGGTGATTTAGTGCCTTAATTGTGCCGATATGCCCTGCGCCATAATGCCGCGCACTGGTCTGAAGGTCCTTTCGTGGGTTACCCTTACACCTTATGTGTGTTCTTCCCACAAGGATCTAAGAAATGTCCGAGCCAGTTAAGCTGCGCGCTCACAGTCAGGCCCATTGCAAGGATTGCAGCCTGGCCCCCCTCTGCCTTCCGCTTTCGCTGAATCTGGAAGACATGGATGCGCTGGACGACATCGTTAAACGTGGACGACCGCTGAAAAAAGGCGAATTCCTGTTTCGCCAGGGCGACCAGTTCGACTCAGTGTTTGCCGTGCGCTCCGGCGCGCTGAAAACCTTCAGCCTGAGTGACACCGGCGAAGAGCAGATCACCGGTTTCCACCTGCCGAGCGAGCTGGTCGGCCTGTCGGGCATGGACACCGAGTCCCACCCGGTGTCGGCCCAGGCCCTGGAAACCACCTCCGTGTGCGAAATCCCCTTCGAGCGCCTCGATGAACTGGCCCTGCAACTGCCACAACTGCGTCGTCAGTTGATGCGAGTGATGAGCCGGGAGATTCGCGACGACCAGCAAATGATGCTGCTGCTGTCGAAGAAAACCGCCGACGAGCGCATCGCCACCTTCCTGGTCAACCTGTCCGCACGTTTCCGCGCCCGCGGCTTCTCGGCCAACCAGTTCCGCCTGGCCATGTCGCGCAACGAAATCGGCAACTACCTGGGCCTGGCGGTGGAAACAGTGTCGCGGGTGTTCACCCGCTTCCAGCAGAACGAGCTGATCGCCGCCGAGGGCAAGGAAGTGCACATCCTCGACCCGATCCAGCTGTGCGCGCTGGCCGGCGGTTCCGTCGAAGGCTGATGCCGTGCAAGCGGCCGGGCGAACCTGCCCGGCTGCCGTTATACTGCTGCGTTTGCAGCCTGCCAGGACATCTCGACGATGCTCATCGACACTTTCGACATCAAATCCCTGATCCGCCCCGTGATCGACTTCCCCAAACCAGGCGTGATCTTCCGTGACATCACCCCGTTGTTCCAGTCGCCCAAGGCCCTGCGCCTGGTGATGGACAGCTTTGCCCATCGTTATGTCGAAGCCGATTTCACCCACATTGGCGCCATGGATGCTCGCGGCTTCCTGATCGGCTCGGTGCTTGCCTACCAGCTGAACAAACCGCTGGTGCTGTTCCGCAAGCAAGGCAAGCTGCCGGCGGACGTGCTGGCCGAGGGTTACCAGACCGAATACGGCGAAGCCTTCCTCGAAGTCCACGCCGACAGCCTGTGTGAAGGCGACTCGGTACTGATGTTCGATGACCTGATCGCCACCGGCGGCACCCTGATTGCCGCCGCCAACCTGGCACGCCGCATGGGCGCGAAGATTTTCGAAGCGGCGGCGATCATCGACCTGCCGGAACTCGGCGGCTCGCAGCGCCTGGAAGACATGGGCATCCCGACGTTCTGCCTGACCCAGTTTGCGTTGTCCGAGCAATAACCCCCCCTGTAGGAGCTGGCGCCCGCTTGCGGCTTGCCAGCGAAGACAATCTTTCATTCAACATCTGTGTTGAATTCGATGGCCCTTTCGCTGGCAAGCCGCAAGCGGGCGCCAGCCCCTACAAAGGTGCAGCGTTCACCTCTGGTTTTATAGCCCCATCTGCTTGCTGATGATCTCGTTCATCACCTCTCGGGTGCCGCCGCCGATCGACAGGATGCGGTTGTCGCGGTACAGGCGTTCCACCAGGCTGTCACGCATATAACCCATGCCGCCGAGGATCTGCACCGCGTCGTGAGTGATGCGGTCGGCGGTGTCGGTGGCGAAATTCTTGGCCATGGAAATTTCCTTGATCACGCTCTTGCCGGCGGCCATTTTCGCCGCCTGGCGATAGGTGAACTCGCGGGACACTTCGAGCGCCGTGGCCATTTCCGCCAAGCGATGCTTGAGCACCTGGAACTTGCCGATCGGTTTGCCGAAGGCTTCACGCTGGCGCGCCCAGCTCAGGCTCTCCTCCAGCGCCAACTGCGCGGTCATATTGGCCATCAACGCCAGCGCCAGGCGCTCGCTCTGGAAGTTGCCCATGATGCAGGCAAAGCCCATGTTCTCGGCGCCAATCAAGTGCTCCACCGGCACCCGGCAATCGTCAAAAAACAGCTCGGCGGTGTCCGAGGCCCACCAGCCCATTTTTTTCAGCGAGCGCCCGACGGTAAATCCGGGCGTGCCTTTCTCGATCAGCAACAGGCTTATGCCGCCGAAACCGGGGTCGCCGGTGCGCACTGCAACTGTGTAGTAATCCGCGCGCGCACCGCTGGTGATGAAAGTTTTGCTGCCGTTGACCCGGTAATGATCGCCCTCGCGCACGGCGCGGGTCTGCAGGTTGGCGACATCCGAGCCGCCGCTGGGCTCGGTGACCGCCAGGGCGCTGATCTTCTCGCCGCTCAGGACTTGAGGCACCACCCGCTCGCGCACCTCGGGACGTGCCCATTTGACGATCGGCGGCAAACCGATGTCCAACGACCCCAGCCCGGCGACCAGCCCGCCCGAGCCACAGCGCATGAGCTCCTCGCTGGCGGCGATCTTCGCAAAAAGGTCACCTTCATGGCTTCCACCCAGGGATTCGGGGTAACCAATGCCGAGAATCCCGGCGGCGCCGGCCTTGGCGTAGAGCTCTCGAGGAAAGCCTTCGGCCTCCTCCCACTGCGCAATGTCCGGCAGTATCTCGCGCTCGACGAAGCGTCTTACGCTGTCGCGGACCAATTCATGGCTGGGATCGAAGTATTCCTGAAAGGCAGGCATCGGCGAACTCCACTGAAGGGTTCAGCGAAGTTAACCGAGCGCTTGCTTGGTTTTCAATCGGATTTTAGAGGGAAATCGGTTTGCGCCCTGCAAACGAATGCGCCAGGGTGCCGCCGTCCACCAGTTCCAACTCGCCACCCAAGGGCACGCCATGGGCGATACGTGAGGTGATCAGGCCCTTGTTGGCGAGCAATTGGGCAATGTAGTGAGCAGTGGCTTCGCCTTCCACCGTCGGGTTGGTGGCCAGGATGATTTCAGTGAAGGTACCGGCTGCTTCGATGCGCGCCAGCAATTGCGGGATACCGATGGCTTCCGGTCCCAGGCCATCAAGCGGCGACAGATGGCCCTTGAGCACGAAGTAGCGACCACGGAAGCCGGTCTGCTCCACGGCATAGACGTCCATCGGCCCTTCCACCACGCACAGCAGGCTGTCGTCGCGACGATTGTCTGAACACTGCGGGCACAGGTCGTCTTCAGTCAGGGTGCGGCACAGGCGGCAATGTCCTACGCCCTCCATCGCCTGGCTCAAGGCCAATGCCAGGCGCGAACCACCGCTGCGGTCGCGTTCAAGCAGTTGCAACGCCATGCGCTGGGCAGTTTTCTGACCCACCCCTGGCAAGGTGCGCAGGGCGTCGATCAGTTGGCGAATCAAAGGGCTGAAGCTCATGGGGAAAGGTCCGACAAAACAACGAGACGCGGTTTATACCCGCGCCTCCGGCCAGCGTCAAATGCTCATGTTCGGCTCAGTCATTGGCGACCCGCACCACCAACTTGCCGAAGTTGCGCCCCTCCAGCAGCCCGATAAAGGCCTCGGGCGCTTGCTCCAGGCCATCGACCACGTCCTCGCGAAACTTCATCTTGCCATCACGCACCCACGGCGCCATGGCCTTGAAGAACTCGGATTGTCGATCGCCATAGTCATCAAACACGATAAAGCCCTGCATGCGCACGCGCTTGGTCAGCAAGGTGCGCTGCAGCAGTGGCATGCGATCAGGGCCTGCCGGGGCCTCGGTGGCGTTGTACTGGGCAATCAAGCCACAGACCGGAATCCGCGCCTTGGGCTTGAGCAGCGGCAGCACCGCGTCGAACACCTTGCCGCCGACGTTCTCGAAGTAGATATCGATGCCGTCGCCGCAGGCCTGGGCCAATTGCTCGGCGAAGTTCTCGGCCTTGTGGTCGAGGCAGACGTCGAAGCCCAGTTCATCCACCACGTAGCGGCACTTGTCGGCGCCACCCGCCACACCAATCACCTTCAGGCCCTTGATCTTCGCCACCTGCCCCACCACCGAGCCCACGGCGCCGGAAGCTGCCGCCACCACCAGGGTTTCGCCGGCCTGGGGCTGGCCGATGTCCATCAGGCCCATGTAGGCAGTCATCCCCGGCATGCCAAGCACCCCCAGCGCCATGGACGGGCTGGGCAACCCCGACGGCAGCGGAATCAGCGCCCGGCCATCGCTGATGCTGTGGCTCTGCCAACCGGTGGCGCCCACTACCAGGTCGCCCTCCTGGAACTTCGGATTCAGCGAGCGCTCGACGCGACTGACCGCGCCGCCGGTCATCACCTCACCGATTTCCACCGGCGCCGCGTAGGACGGTGCGTCACTCATGCGCCCACGCATGTAGGGATCGAGCGACAGGTACAGGGTCTTGAGCAACACCTGACCTTCGGCCAGGTCCGGCAGGGCCTCACGCTCCAGGCGAAAATTCTCTGGAGTCGGCGCACCGACGGGGCGCGAAGCCAGCACGATACGTTGATTGAGGGTCAATGCGTCAGACATGTCAGCGTCTCCTTGAGTGATGAAGTCAGAGGTATAGAGCAGACCGCAGGGCTCAGCGGGTGTTCGATGTTTCGCTGGCCGTGGTTTTTCGCGCAGGCGCCAGAAACAAAAATGCCAGGCGGCATGCCTGGCATTTTGTGTAGTCCATCTGCCGCGTTGATGCGAATCAGAATGGCAGTTTCATGCCCGGTGGCAGTTGCATGCCGGCGGTCATGCCGGACATTTTGTCCTGGCTGTTGGCTTCGATCTTGCGCACGGCGTCGTTGACGGCGGCAGCGAACACCGCTTCCAGCATTTCCTTGTCGTCTTCGCTCAGGCCTTCCACCAGGCTTGGGTCGATGGTCACGCGCTTGACGTCGTGACGACCGGTCATTACCACGGTGACCATATCGCCACCGGCTTTACCGGTGACTTCGGCATTGGCCAGTTCTTCCTGCATCTTGGCCATTTTTTCCTGCATCTGCTGCGCCTGCTTCATCAGGCCGGCCATGCCACCTTTCATCATGGGAATCACCTCAAAAGTACTTGGATCAAAACGGCGCCCGGCCAACGGGCCGAACGCCTTCAGTTATTAACCCTGGCTGACCAGGGCCTCGACAGGTTCAATAGTATCGTTACGGATCACTGCACCGAACTGTTGCATCATTTGCTGGATGAACGGATCGCCGTGGATCGAATCCTCGGCCTCGCGCTGACGATCGGCACGGCGCCGCGACGCCGCCTGGGCCGGGGTTTCCTGCTCCGGCTTGATCAGCTCGATGGTCAGGGTCAGGGTGCGCTGGTGATACTGGTTCAGCGCATCATTGAGCCGGCGCTGCTGGGTCGCGTTGAACAGCGCGCTGTGGGCCGGGTCCAGGTGCAGCAGCCAATGGTCGCCATCGACGGCGATCAGCGTGCAGTTGGCGGCAATACTGCCGGTCATCCCGGAAATCGGCAGTTTGCCGAACAGTTCCAGCCACTGCAGGGCCAGACCGGTCGCCGGCATCGCTGCGGGTTCGGGTTCCGGCTCGGGCGCAGGTTCAGCGGCGTGCTCGCTGGCCAGTTCATCGAGGTAGCTGTAGGCCGAATCCATGTCCGGCTCGATGTAATCCTCATCCAGCGGCGGCTCGTCGTCCAGGTCCATGCCTGGGGTAGCGGTCTCGACCTCGGTCACGGACGGCTCGGGAATCGGCGCGGCGGCCCATTCCGGCGCGGCGGGCACCACGCTGTCGGGCACGGGAACGGGCATCGGCGTCAGGTCCGGCTGCTCGGCAACCGTCTCCAGCACGGGCTCGTCTTGCACCGGGAGCGGGTGGTTCCACGGCAGGTCGACGACCTCCTCGGCCACCACCGGCGCAGGCTCCACTTCGGCAACCACCGCTGGCACCTCAGGCTGCGGCGCGGGCGCTACGGCCGGTGCTGCTGTTGGTCCCGGCGGCGCTACACGCTGCGGGACCGCCACTGATTGAGCGGAATCAACTGTGGCCTGGCTGATCCCCACTGGCTTTAGTGGCTGTCTCGGTGCATCGGCGGTGTCCGCCGGGCGGAACGCCAGCATGCGCAGCAGGACCATCTCGAAGCCGCCCCGCGGGTCCGGCGCCAACGGCAAGTCACGGCGACCGATCAAGCCCATCTGGTAATAGAACTGTACGTCTTCGGCCGGCAAGGCCTGAGCCAGTGCCAGCACCCGGTCACGGTCGCCGTGGCCGTTGTCGACGCCTTCCGGCAAGGCCTGGGCAATCGCCACCCGGTGCAGCACGTTGAGGATTTCCGAAAGCACGCCGTTCCAGTCCGGGCCCTGCTCGGCCAAATGGCGCACCGCTTCAAGCAGCGCCTTCGCGTCGCCTTCAATGAGTGCATGCAGGACGTCGTAGACCTGGCCGTGATCGAGGGTGCCGAGCATCGCCCGCACATCGGCGGCCATGACCTTGCCTTCACCGAACGCGATCGCCTGATCGGTCAGGCTCATGGCGTCACGCATCGAGCCATCGGCCGCACGACCAAGCAACCACAGGGCGTCGTCTTCGAACGGCACGTTCTCGACGCCCAGGACGTGGGTCAAATGCTCGACCACCCGCTCCGGCGTCATGTTCTTCAGGGAGAACTGCAGGCACCGCGACAAAATCGTTGCAGGAAGTTTCTGTGGGTCGGTAGTCGCCAGGATGAACTTGACGTACGGCGGCGGCTCTTCGAGGGTTTTCAGCAGCGCATTGAAGGAATGGCTGGAGAGCATGTGCACTTCGTCGATCAGGTAGACCTTGAAGCGCCCACGGCTCGGCGCGTACTGCACGTTGTCGAGCAGCTCGCGGGTGTCCTCGACCTTGGTCCGGCTCGCGGCGTCGATCTCGATCAGGTCGACAAAACGCCCCTCGTCGATTTCCCGGCACACCGAGCAGGTGCCGCAAGGCGTGGAGGTAATGCCTGTTTCACAGTTCAGGCATTTGGCGATGATCCGCGCGATGGTGGTCTTGCCCACGCCGCGCGTACCGGTGAACAGATAGGCGTGGTGCAGCCGCTGGCTGTCCAAGGCATTGATCAGAGCCTTGAGCACATGGGTCTGGCCGACCATTTCGCGGAACGAGCGCGGACGCCATTTACGTGCAAGAACCTGATAACTCATCGAAAACCGTCGCGACTGGGAAGCGGAAGCGGGTAATGCTAGCGGAGCAAGGGCAAAATTGCATCCGGTGAACTCGGCTAATCTGGCTAAGCTGGTGTTCGGGGGGCGTTTTGATCGGCGCCAGGCAGTCCTTGTTGGAGAGTTTATGCGTTCAGCCTTGGGGGCTTTGTTGTTGTTCAGCGCCAGCACGATCGCGGCGCACACGCCACTGCGTTTTGCCATCACCGACAGCTGGACGATGCCCATGGTGCAGATCGAACAGGGTCGCCCGACCCAGGGCATCCTGCATGACGTGATGCTCAGCCTGGCGACCCAGGTGGGCATGCCTGTCGAGTTCCACGTGCTGGCCCGCGCCCGGGTGCAAAATGCCATGGAGCACGGCGAAGTCGATATCCGTTGTTATGCCGCGCAGTCCTGGCTGCCCAACCAGTCTGGCGATTACCTGTGGAGCGTTCCCTTGTGGTACCAGCGCGACCTGCTACTCAGCCGCCAGGCCGATCACGCGCCGGTGACGCTGGCCAATCTGGCGCCGCAGAGCATCGGCACCGTCCTGGGCTACGACTACCCCACCCTGCAGCCAATGTTCGACGCCGGCCGCCTCAAGCGCGATGACGCGCGCAACCAGGAGCAGGTGCTGCAAAAACTGCGGGCCGGACGCACCCACTATGCGGTGAGCAATCAATGGACCCTGGACTGGTTCAACCACAAGCTGGCGCCCGAACGACAGATGAGCGCCGTCGCGGTGCTGCAGGAACACAACCTTGGCTGTTACCTGCGCAACGATCCGGATCTGCCGGTACAGCTCATCTTGCGAACCTTGCTGAAGATGAAAATGTCCGGAGAAATTGACGACATCATCCAGCTGTACACCGGCACGAAACCGTCACCCTAGACGCCAGACCGCCGGTGAGTCACCTTGACCTCGCGGTCACGGCGCACATTGAACAGGTGAAAGCGATTGCGCCCGCTGTGCTTGGCCACATACATCGCCTGGTCGGCGTGGCGCAGCAGGGTATCGGCATCTACGTTGTCCAGCGGAAACTGGGTAACGCCAATACTGGCGCAGACCTGGACCTCCTGACCGAGGATCGAATACGGTGCTGAAATCGCCCCGAGCAGGCGGTTGAGTACCCCGCGCAACTCCGCGACATCGTGCACATAACGCAGGATCAGCACGAACTCGTCGCCGGCGAACCGTGCCACCACATCCTCGCTGCGCACGATGCTGCGCAAGCGCTTGGCCACCTCGACCAACAGCACGTCGCCGCTGGCATGACCATAACCGTCGTTTACCGCCTTGAAGCCATCGAGGTCGAGCATGCACACCGCCAGCGGCACCGCTTCGATGCGCGAACTCTCCAGGGCCTGATTCAACAGCTCGGAAAGGAACGCCCGGTTGGGCAGCCCGGTCAGTGCGTCATGCCAGACCCGCCATTGCAAGGCGTGCAGCAGCCGGCGCTTTTCGCTGGCATCAAAGGCTATGGACAGATACCGATGCACCCGCCCGGACACCGGCTCCAGCACCGGCAACAGGGTGCAGTCGACCCAATACAGACTACCGTCCCTGGCGCGATTGCAGATTTCGCCCTTCCACACGTTGCCCAGGGCAATCGTGCGCCACAAGGTGGCGAAAAATTCAGCCGGGTGCAGGCCGGAATTGACCAGGCGATGCTCGGCGCCCAACAGTTCTTCGCGCCGATAACCGGAAACGCTGCAGAATTGATCGTTGACGTAGGTAATCCGGCCATCAAGGTCGGTTTCGCAGAACAAGGCAGCGGCATCCACTGCCTTGCGGTATTTCTCATCCATGAGTGTGGCCCGTTGTGACTAGCGGTCGTAACGTTCGACCAGTGCGCAACGCCCGGAAGAGGTGTGTAAGCGAGAGCAGGATTGCCCGGCGGCGAGTGAAATCAGACGCACATCAGCCCTCCATGATCGACGGGTGATGGCCCACAAAAAGCCAAAGAACAACTAGCCTTGTCGACCTTGCCCGGTCCATTGCCGGACCTCGATTGAACAAATCCTGGCCGATAACGGCCGTTTCACATGGCCCCGAGCGCGGCATTCAAGCACCCAAATACCCGTGCGAATGCACGATTCTACGAAATACATCACATTTTGAAAAGCAAGGTGATGAATAACGCGGTTGTGAAATGCGAAAAACTATCGTTAAGTTCTTGATTATAAATGGGAATTGAGTGATGCAGATTTCAAGTTTGGGTCCAGCCATCAAACGCTATCGCAAGGTAGCGGGGCTCACTCAGGCTGAACTCGGTGAAAGAACCGGTTTTGACCCCAAAACCATCAGCCGCTTCGAAACCGGCACCTATACCCCCAGCGTGGAAGCCCTGTTCACGCTTGCCAGCGCGCTGGGAGTTAAGCTCAAGGTCTTTTTCGCCGATTATGGCGACGAAGACGAACAACGAGCCTATCTATTCGGTGTCATTCACAAAGCACCCCCAAAGGATCTGGGAAAGCTGATCGCAGCGGTTGATCACGCCTTGTCCAAGCCTTAGAGCCAGAAACGAAAAAACCCGCAGTGGCAACGAGCTTCGTTGCCACTGCGGGTTTGTGCACGTGTGCAAACCCGCCTGTCAGCCGTGGGTGAGCGGCTCGCTGCTGGCACGGGTGCGATCCACCAGGCGAATCCGGTCACGGCCGCTGCGCTTGGACTCATACAGCGCACTGTCGCCCTGCTCGATGAGGGACGCGAGGCTGGCAGGCGGCTGGTCGAACAGGCTTGCACCGATGCTCAGGGTGACCGGTTCGGGGGTGACAAAGGCCTGCTCGGCAGCCTCCTGGAATTGCTTGCGCAAGGCATCCCCCAGGCCGACAACCTTGGCGCTCGAGGCACTGTTCAACAAGATCACGAATTCATCGCCGCCAAGCCGCGCGACCAGCGCACCCTCGGGCAGTTGCGCCCGAATCAATTCGCTCAGCGTGACCAACAGGCGATCCCCAGCGGTATGCCCGTACAGGTCGTTCACCAGCTTGAAGTTGTCGATGTCGATCAACAGAACCGCACCCGGCTGCCGCGCCGAGACTGCGCCCAGCAGACGCGGAGCGCGCACTTCCAGGGCCCGCCGGTTGTACAGCGCCGTCAGCGGATCACGCGCGGCCAGGCGGGCGATCTGCCGCTCCCGGCGATAGCGCTCGGTACCGGTCATCGACAGCGCGATCAGCATGATCGCCATCGCCCCCTCGACCAGCGAAATCTGGATGATCTCCCCGCGAAAGGCCGCCAGGTCGATGAGGGTGCCAGGAATGACCGCGGTCAGCGCCTTGATGAAATAGAACAGCCCATGACCCAGCAGCACATAACGCAACTGCACTGCGCCGATGCTCAACGACCGGCCATGGGGCCGCAGCAGCAGGCTGGCCCGCAACATCAGCACAGCAACCAGCAGAGAGTTGGCCATCAACATGATTTTCGACCACGACGGCTCGTTCGGCAGCAACAGCAGCCCCAACCACAGCATGAAAATCAGATACCAGGCTCGGGACAAGCGCTGCTGGGTAAACCGTGCTACCCCCAGCAGGAACAACCAGTGGGCGACAATCAGCAGGCCATTGGCGAACCAGATGCCGATCAGCAAGTAGCCATTGACCCGCAGCAGGGCCAGGGTCGAACCCACGGAAATCGTCGCGAAACCCGCGCTCCACAACAACAGCGACGACTCGCCGATAATCCGCCACTCGATCGCCAGATACAGCGCGGCCGCCCCGGCGAGGGCAATCGAAAGCATCAATAGCGTAGGAGGATCGAGCGCCATGGGGGACTGCCTGGGAGAGGTCGGGTAACAGGCCGCGAGTGTAAGCGTTTGATGGGCATTTCCGCAGCAGAAAGGCTTCAGTTGAGCGATCGGAAACGACCAATAGCGCACAAAGCGCTGACATTTCGAGATTTTTTCGAGGGGCGCCTTGAGAATTCAAGGACTTGGAGATAGGTGGCAACCCCACCAGCCACACCCCGGCACACAATGTTCCCGCTGTGGCTGCTTCCTTCCGGATCTGACCAGGTTCACGGGTAATCGTTGCGGGGGGACCGATGGGGTCACCATAACGACACTCGCCAGTCGGCGAGCCGCGCCATTGTACCTATCTGAGACGAAGTTACAACCGTTCACACAGATTAAAAAAATGAGCCTGCTCAATGACCTGCGATACTCCGTCAGGCATTGATACCGTGGCCCGCCAGAAAGGCCACGAACGCCTCCTCATCCAGCACCTTGAGCCCCAACTCATTGGCCTTGACCAACTTCGACCCAGCGCCCGGCCCCGCCACCACGCAATAGGTCTTCGCCGACACCGAACCGGCCACCTTGGCGCCGAGGCTTTCCAGCTTGTCCTTGGCCACGTCGCGACTCATAAGCTCCAGTGAACCGGTGAGCACCCAGGTCTGCCCGGCCAGCGGCAAGCCTTCGACGACCTTCTTCTCGCTCTGCCAGTGCATGCCGAAGTCACGCAGTTGCTGTTCGGCCTGCAAGGCTTGCTGACGATGCCCAGGCACCGCGAAGAACTCGCGCACTGCATTGGCCTGTTTCTCCGGCAGCGCCTGGCGCATGTCCAGCCAGTCGGCATCGATCACCGCCTGCAAGGTGCCGAACTTGTCCGCCAGCTTCTGCGCGCCACCAGGGCCGACCGAGGGGATGTGCAGCTTGTCGAGCAGGCCACCGAGGGTGGTGCTGGCGGCAAATTCGGCGCCTAACTCGCCCTGATCCTGAATCTGCAGGCCATGCTCCAACAGCTGCTTGATCACCTGTTGGTTATGGTCGTCGCTGAAAAAGCTGTGGATCTCGTAGGCCACTTCCAGGCCAACGTCCGGCAGATAGGTCAGCACCTGCGGCAGGGCCTGCTGCACCCGCGCCAGCGAGCCGAGGGAGCGCGCCAGCACCTTGGCGGTCTCTTCGCCGACATCGGGAATACCCAGCGCATAAATAAAGCGCGCCAGGGTCGGTTGTTTGCTGTCGGCAATCGCCGCCAGCAGGTTCTTGCTCGACAGCTCGGCGAAGCCTTCCAGATCGACAATCTGCTCGAAGGTCAGCGCGTACAGGTCGGCTGGCGAACTGACCAGACCCTCGTCGACCAACTGCTCGACGCTCTTTTCGCCCAGGCCTTCAATGTCCATGGCGCGGCGCGAGACGAAATGAATGATCGCCTGCTTCAATTGTGCGCCACAGGCCAGGCGACCGACGCAACGGTAGACGGCGCCCTCGGTCACGGTTTCCTTGCCCTTGCTGCGCTTGACCAGTTGCGTGCGCTCGACATGGGAGCCGCAGACCGGGCAGCTTTCGGGAATCTGCACCGGCCGGGCGTCAGCCGGACGCCGTTCGGCGACCACCTGCACCACTTGCGGGATCACGTCGCCGGCGCGGCGGATGATCACCGTATCGCCGATCATCAAGCCCAGACGCGCCACTTCGTCCATGTTGTGCAACGTGGCATTGGAGACGGTGACGCCCGCCACTTTCACCGGCTTGAGCCGCGCCACGGGCGTCACTGCCCCGGTACGACCGACCTGGAACTCCACATCGAGCAACTCGGTGAGTTCTTCCATGGCCGGGAATTTGTGGGCAATCGCCCAACGTGGCTCACGCGCACGGAAGCCCAATTCACGCTGCGCGGCAATGCTGTTGACCTTGAACACCACACCATCGATTTCATAGGGCAGCGCGTTGCGCCGCTCGCCGATATCGCGGTAGTAGTCCAGGCACTCATCGATACCCTTGGCCAGCTTCAACTCGCGACTGACCGGCATGCCCCAGGCCTTGAGTTGCTGCAGGTTGCCGATATGGGTGTCGGCGATATCCTGCGACACCTGGCCTATGCCATAGCAGCAGAACTCCAGCGGCCGGCTGGCGGTGATTTTCGAATCCAGCTGACGCAGGCTGCCCGCCGCCGCGTTACGCGGGTTGGCGAAGGTCTTGCCGCCGGCCTCCAGCTGAGTGGCGTTGAGGCGCTCGAAGCCGGCCTTGGACATATAGACTTCACCGCGCACCTCGAGGGTCGCCGGCCAGCCGCTGCCTTGCAGCTTGAGCGGGATGTTGCGCACCGTGCGCACGTTGACGCTGATGTCTTCGCCGGTGGTGCCATCGCCCCGCGTGGCACCCCGCACCAGCGCGCCGTCCTGATACAACAGGCTGACCGCCAGGCCGTCGAGCTTCGGCTCGCAGCTGTATTCCACTTCAGCGCCGGCGCCGAACAGGTCTCCGACCGGCAGATCGAGGCCTTCGGTAACCCGCCGATCGAACTCGCGCATGTCGACTTCTTCGAAGGCGTTGCCGAGGCTGAGCATTGGCACTTCGTGGCGCACCTGGGTGAACGCGCTCAGCGCCGCGCTGCCGACGCGCTGGGTCGGCGAATCGGCCGTGATCAGCTCGGGATGGGCCGCCTCCAGCGCCTTGAGTTCATGGAACAGGCGATCGTATTCGGCATCCGGAATGCTCGGCTCGTCCAACACGTGGTAGCGGTAATTGTGTTGATCGAGCTCGGCGCGCAGGGCGAGGATGCGTTGTTCGGCGGCGTTCATCGGTGTTCTCTCATAATGCAAAAGAGCAGCCGAGGCTGCTCTATTTGTAGATGCGGTGCAGATCCATTGTAGGCGTTGGCGACTTCGATGACGCCATCGCCGGCAAGCCGGCCCCTAAAATGATCATTCACAACGGGGCAATATCAACGCTTCTGGGTCAGGGCGCGGCGTTCGAACTCGACGATGCGCTGACGGTAGTGCTCGATGGTCTGCGCGGTCAGAACGCTGCGCTGGTCATCTTTCAACTCGCCGTTCAGTTCCTGGGACAGCTTGCGCGCTGCAGCCACCATCACGTCGAAGGCCTGCTTCGGGTGACGCGGGCCTGGCAGGCCGAGGAAGAAGCTCACCGCCGGGGTGCTGAAGTGGTCGATGTCGTCCAGGTCAAAGATGCCTGGCTTGACCGCGTTAGCCATGGAGAACAGCACTTCGCCATTGCCGGCCATGCTTTCATGACGATGGAAAATATCCATCTCACCGAAACGCAGGCCGCTCTCGAGAATGTTCTGCAGCAGTGCCGGGCCTTTGAAGCCGGCGGCATCGCGGCAGATCACGCTGATCACCAGCACTTCTTCAGCTTGTGGCTGTTCCTTCTCGGACGACCCGCTGGAAACCTTGCCTTCGTCCGGGAAATCATCGTCGCGGCTGCTGAAGCTCGGGCCGCCATCCAGATCCAGGTTGAGGTTCAAGTCACCCTGCGCCGGTTCGCCGTGACCACGCTTGCCACGCTTGGAGCCCGATTCACGGGGCTCACGGGCCGGCATGCTGACCGACGGCAGATCATGCTCGTCCAGCTGCGGTTCTTTATGGGTATCGAGCACGCGCGGCGGGCCCAGCACTTCGGCGCCGCTGTCTTCGTCGGGCAGGTTCGACAGGTTGCGGTCGAGGCGAAACTTGAGTTTGCCCTTGCCGCCGCGCATGCGCCGCCAGCCATCAAAAAGAATACCGGCAATGACAATAATGCCGATGACGATCAGCCACTCGCGCAGACCGATTTCCATGTAATCCCGTGCCTCTATGAAAAATGCTGAAAAATAAGGGGTTTACAACCTGTAAACCGCTTTAAAACGTGGAGCCAACTCTATGTTCTGACAGGCTTTTGCCCACGTACACGAAAAATTGATCTTAAACTAGCACGACCAAAGGTAACTTTACAGGGCTGCACGGCGACAAGTTTCAAGGGCCAGGCCGTAAGTTGTCCTACTTGCCTCTCGCCACTTGCAACCTGTTGTGTGCCGTCAGGCGTCCACCATCGCCATCGCCTCCTCGACATCCACCGCCACCAGGCGCGAACAGCCCGGTTCATGCATGGTTACGCCCATCAATTGATCAGCCATTTCCATGGCGATCTTGTTGTGGGTGATATAGATGAATTGCACGGTTTGCGACATTTCCTTGACCAGTTTGGCGTAGCGTCCGACGTTGGCGTCATCCAGCGGGGCGTCAACTTCATCGAGCATGCAGAACGGCGCCGGATTGAGTTTGAAGATGGCAAATACCAGGGCCAACGCCGTCAGGGCTTTTTCGCCGCCGGAGAGCAAATGGATGGTGCTGTTCTTCTTCCCGGGTGGACGCGCCATGATTGTCACCCCTGTATCGAGTAGATCTTCGCCCGTCAGTTCCAAATAAGCGCTGCCGCCACCGAAAACTTTTGGGAAAAGCGCCTGTAAACCGCCATTGATCTGATCAAAGGTATCTTTGAAGCGGTTGCGGGTCTCTTTGTCGATCTTGCGGATGACGTTTTCCAGGGTCTCCAGTGCTTCCACCAGATCCGCGTCCTGGGCATCCAGATAACGCTTGCGCTCGGACTGCTGCTGATACTCGTCGATCGCCGCCAGGTTGATCGCGCCGAGGCGCTGGATACGTGCGGCGATGCGCTCGAGCTCTTCCTCGGCGTCTTTCTCGTTGGCTTCGGCCACCAGAGTCGCCAGCACGCCGTGCAGGTCGTAGCCGTCTTCGAGCAATTGGTCCTGCAAGGTCTTGCGCCGCACGCTCAGCGCCTGCCATTCCATGCGCTGCTGTTCCAACTGACCACGGATCAACTGCGATTGCTGCTCGGCCTGGGTCCGGCGCTTCTCGGCTTCGCGCAGTTCGCGGTCGGCCTCTTCCAGGGCGATCTGCGCGGTGCGCAACTCTTCGTCGACGCTCATGCGCTTTTCCAGCAGCTCTTCCAGGCGCAGGCGCAGCTCTTCCAGCGGCGCCTCGCCCTCCTCCAGGTTGAGACTGAGCTGCTCGCGCTTTTCCGTCAGGCGCTCGGACTGCAACTCCAGGCGCTCAAGGGCCTGACGCGTGGAATCGTGCTGGGCCTTGAGCGAACCCAGGCGTACCGCCAGTTGGTGGGCGTGATCCTTGTGCTGACGCGCTTCCTGGCGCACCCGATCGAGGCGTTCGCGCAAGCTGTCACGCTGGGCCATGAGCAATTCACGCTGCTCGGTGTCCAGGGCCATGCTGTCGAGGGCGTCCTGCAATTGCAGGCGCGCCTCGCCGATCTGTTCGTGTTCCAGCTCGCGCTGCTCGGCCAGCTCGGCCAGCTCTTCATCGAGACGACGGCGGCGCAGGGTCAGTTGCTCGGCCTTGGCCTTGCCGGCGGAGAGCTGGGCTTTCAATTCGCCTTGCTGGCGCGCTTCGTCCTGGAGCAGGCGGCGCAAGTGTTCGCGGCCGTTCTCCTGCTGGCGCTGCTGGGCACGCAAGTTCTGCAAGGTGCTTTCAAGGGCCTCGACCGTGGCTTCGCGCTCTTCGCGTTCGAGCCCCAGTTGCTGGATTTCCTGACCACGGGCCAACACGCCGCTTTCAGCTTCACTGGCGCGGCGCACCCGCAGGAAGTGCCGGCCAATCCAGTAGCCGTCGCGGCTGATCAGGCTCTCGCCGGTCGCCAGGCTCGTGCGCAGCGCCAACGCCTGCTCAAGGCTGTCGACCGGCTTGACCTGGCCCAACCAGGGCGACAGGTCGATGGACGCCTCGACTTTATCCAACAGACTGCCGGCAATACGCGCACCGTCGCTGGCCGGACTGAGCAGGCGCAGATCGCCCTGGGTGAACCCGGACAGGTCGAAGCCGCCGACATCGTCCACCAGCACCGCCTGCAAATCGGCCCCGAGCACGGTTTCCACCGCCAGTTCCCAGCCGGCCTCGACCTTGAGGCCTTCGGCCAGCCGCGGACGCTCGGCCAACTGTTGATCGCGAAGCCATTCGGCGGTGCCCGTGCCCGGGTCCAGTGCAGCCTGCTGCAAGGCTTCGAGCGAAGCCAGGCGACCATTCAGACGCTGCAGATCGCCCTGGGCCTGCTGCTGGTTGTGCAAGGCAGTTTGCAGCTCCTGGCGCAATTGCTCGAGGCGTTCGACCTGGGATTCTTCGCTGGCTTGCAGGTCTTCCAGGGTCGCTTCGCTGGCGACGAGCTGCTCGCTGAGCTCGAGCATCGCCGCGTCTTCCGGATTGGCCGCCAACTGGTCACGCTCTTCACCCAGCCGACGCTGACGCTCGGCCAGGCGCTCGACGCTGGTTTCCAGCTGCTGGATGCGCGACTGCTGCACTTCCGCCTGGCGCCGTGGCTCAGCAGAAGCGAGGTTGAAGCTGTCCCACTGCTCCTGCCAGCCGTGCATGGTGGTTTCGGATTCTTCCAACGCGGCGGCAGCCTCTTCGGCGGCGGCGCTGGTGATTTCCTGCTCGGGGGTGAGCAGGTCCAGCTCTTCGCCGAGGGTCAGCAGCAGCGTGCGGTCGTGGCCCAGGTGCGACTCGGTTTCCAGGCGCGCACGCTCGGCTTCCTTGAGGTCATCCTGCAATTGGCGCAGGCGCTGCTGACCATGCTGGATGCTCTGCTCGACCCGGGCGATGTCGCCGCCGACCGAATAGAAGCGTCCCTGCACCAGATTGAAGCGCTCGGAAAGGTCATGGTGACCGTCACGCAGCCGTTCGATGCTCGCGTCGGCGTTGCGCTGCTCGGCCACCAGCGCTTCGAATCCGACCTCTTGATTGCCGATGATCGCTTCGCGCTGGCCAACCTGTTCGTTCAGGGCCTGCCAGCGCAACGCCGACAGCTGGGCCTTGAGCTGGCGTTCCTCGGCCTTGTATTCCTGATACTTCTCGGCGGCCTGGGCCTGGCGGTGCAGGCGCTCGAGCTGGCGCTCCAGCTCTTCGCGCAGGTCGGTCAGGCGGGCGAGGTTTTCGTGGGTGCGGCGGATACGGTTCTCGGTCTCGCGACGGCGCTCCTTGTACTTGGAGATGCCCGCCGCTTCCTCGATAAAGTTGCGCAAATCCTCGGGCTTGGCCTCGATCAGCTTGGAGATCATGCCCTGCTCGATGATCGAATAGCTGCGCGGGCCAAGGCCGGTGCCGAGGAAAATATCGGTGATGTCACGGCGCCGGCATTTGGTGCCATTGAGGAAATAGCTGTTCTGGCTGTCGCGCGTCACTTTGCGGCGAATGGAAATCTCCGCATAGGCCGCATATTCGCCGATCAAGGTGCCGTCGGAATTGTCGAAGACCAGTTCGATGCTGGCCTGGCTCACGGGCTTGCGGCTGGTGGAGCCGTTGAAGATGACGTCGGTCATCGACTCGCCACGGAGGTTCTTCGCCGAACTCTCGCCCATCACCCAGCGCACGGCGTCGATGATGTTCGACTTGCCGCAACCGTTGGGCCCGACCACCGCCGCCATGTTACTGGGGAAGTTCACCGTGGTCGGGTCGACGAAGGATTTGAACCCCGCCAGCTTGATGCACTTGAGCCGCATGCTCAGGCAGCCGGCAAGGCAGACAGAACCAGGTCGCAACTGCGCTGGGCGTAGGCCGAGAGCACGATGCGGATCTGTGGCAGGTCACGGGCCAGCACGGCGGCGAGCAGGCGGTCGAACAGTTCGAGGTACTCGCTCATTTCCGCCTTGCGCTGGTCGAGGGCCAGGAAGTAAGCGCGGCTCATGGCCGGCTGCAGGTTCTCGACGGTTTCCTGCAGGTACGGGTTGTTGGCGAACGGGTACGCAGCGCGCATGACGTTGAAGCTGTCGTCGACGAAGGTGCGGATGTCCTGGCGCTCGTAGCTGGCCTTGAGGCGTTCCTGGATTTGCAGGAACGGCGCCATGTCGGCCTGGACTTGCCAGCCATTGGCCACCGCATTGCCCAGCAGGATGTACAGCTCGCTCATCAGCGTACACAGGCTCTGCACCTTGTGCGCCGTAAGTTCGGTGACATGCGCGCCGCGTCGCGGCAGGATCGCGATCAGGTGGCGCCGTTCAAGGATCAGCAAGGCTTCGCGGACCGAACCGCGGCTGACGTTGAGCGCCAGCGTGACCTTCTGTTCCTGGATGCGCTCTCCTGGCTTCATTTCGCCGCGAATGATGCGTTCGGCGAGGTGTTGAGCAATTTGCTCGGCGAGGCTGTCCGGCGCCTTGAACGTCATGGTTGTCCTTCAAACTCTTCGAACTGTACAAGCGGCGCAGTGTAGCGCACTTGGACACAGATAACGCAGGACCCGGGCCGGGTAAATTGGCACGATTCAAGCAAAAAGCGAGTCATGTCCAAAGGGTCAATAATGAAAGCAACGACAGTTGATCGACAAATTGCAATTTCCTGACCTTTAAGTCAGAAAATCATTGACCGTAAAGTCAGACCTGATAGATTCAGGCACAACGGTTAACAACAATAAATACGTCTGCGAGGCCTTCCGTGATCCAGTTTTTACTTAACCAGGAACTCCGTAGCGAGCACGCCCTGGACCCGAACCTGACCGTGCTGAACTACTTGCGCGACCATTTGGGCAAGCCCGGCACCAAAGAAGGCTGTGCCAGCGGTGACTGCGGTGCGTGCACGGTGGTGGTCGGCGAGTTGCAGGCCGACGACCAGGGTCGCGAACACATTCGCTATCGCAGCCTCAACTCGTGCCTGACGTTTGTCTCGTCGCTGCACGGCAAACAACTGATCAGCGTCGAAGACCTCAAGCATCAGGGACAATTGCACAGCGTGCAGCAGGCGATGGTCGAGTGCCACGGTTCGCAGTGCGGTTTCTGCACCCCGGGCTTTGTCATGTCGCTGTTCGCCCTGCAGAAAAACAGCGATCAGCCCGACAGCCACAAGGCCCACGAAGCCCTCGCCGGCAACCTCTGCCGCTGCACCGGCTACCGGCCGATTCTTGAAGCCGCGCAGCAGGCCTGCTGCGGCAAACAGCCCGATCAGTTCGATGCCCGCGAAGCCGAGACCATTGCCCGCCTCAAAGCCATTGCCCCCGACACCACCGGTGAACTCAACAGTGGCGACAAGCGCTGCCTGGTGCCGCTGACCATCGCCGACCTCGCCGACCTGTACGACGCCTACCCACAAGCCCGCCTGCTGGCCGGCGGCACCGACCTGGCGCTGGAGGTCACACAGTTCCATCGCACCCTGCCGGTGATGATCTATGTCGGCAACGTCGCCGAAATGAAGCGCATCGAACGCTTTGACGACCGCCTGGAAATCGGCGCGGCCACCACCCTGTCCGACTGCTACGAAGCGCTGAAGGCCGAATACCCGGACTTCGGTGAATTGCTGCAACGCTTCGCCTCGCTGCAGATCCGCAACCAGGGCACCCTGGGCGGTAACATTGGCAATGCCTCACCGATTGGTGACTCGCCGCCGCTGCTGATCGCGCTCGGCGCGCAGATCGTCCTGTGCAAGGGCGAGACTCGCCGCACCTTGGCGCTGGAAGACTACTTCATCGATTACCGGGTCACCGCGCGCCAGGAAAGCGAATTCATCGAGAAAATCATCGTGCCACGGGCCAGCGCGGAAAAACTGTTCCGTGCCTACAAGGTCTCCAAGCGTCTGGACGATGACATTTCTGCAGTCTGTGCAGCGTTCAACATTCGCCTGGAAAACGGCGTGATTGCCGAAGCCCGCGTGGCCTTCGGCGGCATGGCCGCGATCCCGAAACGGGCAGCTGCCTGCGAAGCCGTGTTGCTCGGTGCGCCGTTCAACCACGCCACCGTCGAGCGCGCCTGCACCGCACTGGCCGATGATTTCACGCCGTTGTCGGACTTCCGCGCGAGCAAGGAATACCGCCTGCTCAGCGCGCAAAACCTGCTGCGCAAATACTTCATCGAACTGCAAACACCGCACATCGAGACTCGGGTGACCGCTTATGTCTAATCATCACGCCATCGAGAAGACCCAAGCCGAACTGGCTGAATTGTTCGCCCAGGACCTGACCACCGGTGTCGGCCGCAGCGTCAAGCACGACAGCGCCGCCAAGCACGTGTCCGGCGAAGCCCAGTACATCGACGACCGCCTGGAGTTTCCCAACCAGTTGCACGTCTATGCACGCCTGTCGGACCGCGCCCATGCCCGCATCATCAGCATCGACACTGCGCCCTGCTACGCCTTCGAAGGCGTGCGCATCGCCATCACCCACGAAGACGTGCCCGGCCTGAAAGACATCGGCCCGTTGCTGCCTGGCGATCCGCTGCTGGCGATCGACACCGTGCAGTTCGTCGGCCAGCCAGTGATCGCCGTCGCCGCCAAAGACCTGGAAACCGCGCGCAAGGCGGCCATGGCTGCGGTCATCGAATACGAAGACCTGGAGCCGGTGCTGGACGTGGTCGACGCCCTGCGCAAACGCCATTTCGTCCTCGACAGTCACACCCATCAGCGTGGCGATTCGGCCGGCGCACTCGCCTCGGCTGAACACCGGATCCAGGGCACGTTGCACATCGGCGGCCAGGAACACTTTTATCTGGAAACCCAGATCTCTTCAGTGATGCCGACTGAAGACGGCGGCATGATTGTCTATTGCTCGACCCAGAACCCCACCGAAGTGCAGAAGCTGGTGGCCGAAGTGCTCGACGTTTCGATGAACAAGATCGTCGTCGACATGCGCCGCATGGGCGGTGGTTTCGGCGGCAAGGAAACCCAGGCTGCCAGCCCGGCGTGCCTGTGCGCAGTGATCGCGCACCTCACCGGCCAGCCGACCAAGATGCGCCTGCCACGGGTCGAAGACATGCTGATGACCGGCAAGCGTCACCCGTTCTACGTCGAATACGACGTCGGCTTTGACAGCACCGGGCGCCTGCACGGCATCGCCCTCGACCTCGCCGGCAACTGCGGCTGCTCGCCTGACCTGTCAGCGTCGATCGTCGACCGGGCGATGTTCCACTCGGACAACTCCTACTACCTCGGCGACGCGACCATCAACGGTCACCGTTGCAAGACCAACACCGCCTCCAACACCGCCTACCGTGGCTTCGGTGGCCCGCAGGGGATGGTGGCGATCGAGGAAGTGATGGACGCGATCGCCCGTCACCTGGCACTCGACCCGCTGGCGGTGCGCAAGGCCAACTACTACGGAAAGACCGAGCGTAACGTCACCCACTACTACCAGACCGTCGAGCACAACATGCTCGAGGAAATGACCGCCGAACTGGAAGAAAGCAGCCAGTACGCCGAACGTCGCGAAGCGATCCGCCGCTACAACGCCAACAGCCCGATCCTGAAAAAAGGCCTGGCGCTGACTCCGGTGAAATTCGGTATTTCCTTCACCGCCAGCTTCCTCAACCAGGCCGGCGCGCTGATCCACATCTACACCGACGGCAGCATCCACCTCAACCACGGCGGCACCGAAATGGGCCAGGGTTTGAACACCAAGGTCGCGCAAGTGGTGGCCGAAGTGTTCCAGGTGGAAATGGATCGGGTGCAGATCACCGCGACCAACACCGACAAGGTGCCGAACACCTCGCCGACCGCGGCGTCCAGTGGCGCCGACCTCAACGGCAAGGCCGCGCAGAATGCCGCCGAAACCATCAAGCAGCGCCTGGTGGAATTTGCCGCGCGCCAGTACAAGGTCAGCGAAGAAGACGTCGAGTTCCACAACGGCCACGTGCGCGTTCGCGATCACATCCTGACGTTCGAGGCGCTGATTCAGCAGGCGTATTTCAACCAGGTGTCGCTGTCGAGCACCGGCTTCTACAAGACCCCGAAAATCTACTACGACCGCAGCCAGGCGCGGGGGCGTCCGTTCTACTACTTCGCTTTCGGCGCGGCCTGCTGCGAAGTGCTGATCGATACCCTGACCGGTGAATACAAGATGCTGCGTACCGACATCCTGCACGACGTCGGCGCCTCGCTGAACCCGGCCATCGACATCGGCCAGGTGGAAGGCGGTTTCATCCAGGGCATGGGTTGGCTGACCATGGAAGAACTGGTGTGGAACAACAAGGGCAAGCTGATGACCAACGGCCCGGCCAGCTACAAGATTCCTGCCGTGGCCGACATGCCGCTGGATCTGCGGGTGAAGCTGGTGGAAAACCGCAAGAACCCGGAAGACACGGTGTTCCATTCCAAGGCCGTGGGCGAGCCGCCGTTCATGCTCGGCATCGCCGCCTGGTGCGCGATCAAGGACGCCGTGGCCAGCCTGGGTGACTACAAACACCAACCGAAAATCGACGCCCCGGCCACGCCGGAGCGGGTGTTGTGGGGGTGCGAGCAGATGCGGCAGTTGAAGGCGGCGAAGGCTGTTGAGCCCGAAACCGAGTTGGCTTCGCTCTAGACCGAGGCGCGGCCATCGCGAGCAGGCTCGCTCCTACAGGGGAACGCATTCCAAATGTAGGAGCTGGCTTGCCAGCGAAGAGGCCCGAACAGACAACAGAGATGTTGAGGTGTTTATGTACAACTGGATCGACGCCCTCGCCGACCTGCAAAACCAGGGTGAGCCCTGTGTGCTGGTGACGATCATCGAGGAGCTCGGCTCGACGCCACGCAATGCCGGCTCGAAGATGGTCATCAGCGCCACGCAGGCCTACGACACCATCGGTGGCGGGCACCTTGAATACAAGGCCATGAAGATTGCTCGCGAGATGCTCGCCAGCGGCAAGCAGGACACCCACCTGGAGCGTTTCAGCCTCGGCGCCAGCCTCGGCCAGTGCTGCGGCGGCGCCACAGTCTTGCTGTTCGAACCCATGGGCCAGGTACAGGCGCAGATCGCCGTCTTCGGTGCCGGCCACGTCGGCCGCGCCCTGGTTCCGTTGCTCGCCAGCCTGCCCTGCCGGGTGCGCTGGATCGACTCGCGGGAAGATGAATTCCCCGAGCAGATCCCCCACGGCGTGCGCAAGATCGTCAGCGAAGAGCCGGTGGATGAAATCGACGACCTGCCCGCCGGCAGCTATTGCATCGTCATGACCCACAATCACCAGCTCGACCTGGAACTGACCGCCGCCATTCTCAAGCGCAACGACTTCGCCTACTTCGGCCTGATCGGCTCGAAGACCAAGCGCGTGAAGTTCGAACATCGCCTGCGCGATCGCGGCTTCGAGCCCGGCGTCGTGCAACGCATGCGCTGCCCGATGGGGATTGGCGAGGTCAAGGGCAAGCTGCCGGTGGAAATCGCCATTTCCATCGCCGGCGAAATCATCGCCACCTACAACGCCAACTTCGGCCAGCAAAGCTCCAGCGCCGAACCGATTGCCAAACTGCTGCCTGCTTCACGTCGCAGCCAAACTGCAAACCTGAAAGCCTCGAATTGAGAATCCCATGCCTCAGACTCGCAAAGCCTACCGCGCCGCCATCCTGCACAGCATCGCCGACCCTGCCGTAGTCGGCATCGACGCCTCCTACGAGTATTTCGAGGACGGCCTGCTGGTCACGGAAAATGGCCGGATCAGTGCCATCGGCCACGCCAGCGAACTGCTCCCCAGCCTGGCGGCGGACGTTGAAGTGGCTCATCACAAAGATGCGCTGATCACCCCGGGTTTCATCGACACCCACATCCACCTGCCGCAGACCGGCATGGTCGGCGCCTACGGCGAGCAACTGCTGGACTGGCTGAACACCTACACCTTCCCCTGCGAAAGCCAGTTCGCCGACAAGGCCCACGCCGAGGAAGTCGCCGGGATCTTCATCAAGGAACTGCTGCGCAACGGCACCACCACCGCGCTGGTGTTCGGCAGCGTGCACCCGCAGTCGGTGGATTCGTTCTTCGAAGAGGCGCAAAAGCTCGACCTGCGGATGATCGCCGGCAAGGTGATGATGGACCGCAACGCCCCGGACTACCTGACCGACACCGCTGAATCCAGCTACCTCGAGAGCAAGGCACTGATCGAGCGCTGGCACGGCAAGGACCGCCTGCATTACGCCGTGACGCCGCGTTTCGCCCCCACCAGCACCCCGGAACAACTGACCCTCGCCGGCCAGTTGCTGGGCGAATACCCCGACCTGTACATGCAGACCCACATCAGTGAGAACCTGCAGGAAATCCAGTGGGTCAAGGAGCTGTTCCCGGAGCGCAAGGGCTACCTCGACGTCTACGATCACTACCAGCTTTTGGGTGAGCGCTCGGTGTTTGCCCACGGCGTACACCTGTGCGACGAGGAATGCGCGCGACTGGCGCAAGCCGGTTCAGCCGTGGCCTTCTGCCCGACCTCGAACTTCTTCCTCGGCAGCGGCCTGTTCAACCTGCCGATGGCCGAGAAACACAACCTCAATGTCGGCCTGGGCACCGACGTTGGCGCCGGCACCAGCTTCTCGTTGCTGCACACCCTCAACGAAGCCTACAAGGTCATGCAGTTGCAGGGCGCGCGCCTGAGCCCGTTCAAATCACTGTACCTGGCCACCCTCGGCGGCGCCCGCGCCCTGCGTCTTGAAGACAAGATCGGCACCCTGCAACCGGGCACCGACGCCGACTTCCTGGTGCTCGACTACAACTCGACGCCACTGCTCAGCTACCGCCTGAAACAGGCCAACAACATTGCCGAGACGTTGTTTGTGCTGATGACGTTGGGTGATGACCGAACCGTGCTGCAGACCTATGCGGCGGGCAACCTGGTGCATCAGCGCTAGGTTTTCAGCGGCAAAAAAAATCCCCCAGAGCTTTGCAGCCTGGGGGATTTTTCTTGTCTGTCAGATTGCTATCGCGGGCAAGCCCGCTCCCACAGTGATCTTTGGTGATTACAAAATCCAAGTACACCACAGACCTTGTGGGAGCGGGCTTGCCCGCGATTGGCCCGACAAGGTTTCGGATCAGAGCTTGGCCGGCGAGCGCCCCGGCTTCTTGGTCTGCAGCAAATGCGAGAACACCGCGTGCAGATCATCCGACGCGCTTTCCTCGTCGAGGTTGAGCTTGCTGTCGATGTGATCCATGTGATGCATCATCAGGTTCACCGCCAGGGTCGCGTCGCGAGCCTCGATGGCATCGATCAACTGGGTGTGTTCATCGTAGGAACAGTGCGAGCGGTTGCCGCTTTCGTACTGGGCAATGATCAACGAAGTCTGCGACACCAGGCTGCGCTGGAAGCTGATCAGCGGCGCGTTTTTCGCCGCCTCGGCCAGTTTCAGGTGGAATTCGCCGGACAGGCGGATGCCGGCGCCGCGGTCACCGCGGGAAAAACTGTCGCGCTCGTCGTTGACCATCTGCCGCAATTCACCGAGGTCCTCGGCCGTGGCATGTTCGACCGCCAACTCGGTGATCGCCCGCTCCACCAGACGCCGGGCCATGAACACCTGACGCGCTTCATCGACACTCGGGCTGGCAACCACGGCACCGCGGTTGGGCCGCAGCAACACCACGCTTTCGTGGGCCAGGCGCGACAGGGCGCGACGGATAATGGTGCGGCTGACCCCGAAAATCTCGCCCAGCGCCTCTTCGCTCAATTTGGTCCCGGGCGCCAGGCGCTGTTCGAGAATGGCCTCGAAGATGTGCGCATAGACAATGTCGTCCTGGGTGCCGCTGCGGCCGGCCTTGCCAGCTCGCGGTTGTTTCTTGAGGGGCTGCAACTGTTCGTTCATGGGCGCTCGGGGTCGGGAAAATTGCGGCGAATTACCGTGACTGTAATACGGCACAGCAGGTCGCTGGCAAGTATCGCGTAAAAAACACGGCACATTGTACACAACTGCTGGTGGCAAGACGACTGTACGGCCAACTACGCCCCCGGCTGTATTGCAACGATCAGTTACGTTTGAGTTTAGGCTTGTCCCCAGAGTCTGCGGACATCTTCATCTGTATAAGGAACCCCCGCCGTCATGAACGACGCCAGCCACACTCAACTGCGCCCATTGGCCGACACCTCGCCGTCGGCCATCGTCGCCGGATTCATCGCGATGATGACCGGCTACACCAGCTCACTGGTGCTGATGTTCCAGGCCGGACAAGCGGCCGGCCTGACCAGTGGGCAAATTTCCTCGTGGATCTGGGCGATCTCGATCGGCATGGCAGTGTGCTCGATCGGCTTGTCCCTGCGCTACCGCACACCGATCACCATTGCCTGGTCGACCCCCGGCGCCGCCCTGCTGATCACTAGCTTGTCAGGGGTGAGCTATGGCGAGGCGATTGGCGCCTACATCACCTGCGCGGTGCTGGTGACCATTTGCGGCATGACCGGCAGCTTCGAGCGCCTGGTGAAAAAAATCCCGGCATCGCTGGCCGCCGCCCTGCTGGCAGGCATCCTGTTCAAGATCGGCAGCGAAATTTTCGTCGCTGCCCAGCACCGCACCGGCCTGGTACTGGGGATGTTCTTCACCTACCTGGTGGTCAAGCGCCTGTCGCCACGCTACGCCGTACTCGCCGCCCTGCTGATCGGCACCGCGCTGTCGGGTTTCATGGGCCTGCTGGACTTCAGCGGCTTTCACCTGGAAGTCGCAACCCCGGTCTGGACCACCCCGCACTTCTCCCTGGCGGCAACCATCAGCATCGGTATCCCGCTGTTCGTGGTGGCCATGACCTCGCAGAACATGCCCGGCATCGCCGTGCTGCGCGCCGACGGCTACAACGTGCCGGCCTCGCCGCTGATCACCGCGACCGGTATCGCCTCGCTGCTGCTGGCGCCGTTCGGTTCCCACGGGATCAACCTGGCGGCCATCAGCGCGGCCATCTGCACCGGGCCGCACGCCCACGAAGATCGCAACAAGCGCTACACGGCCGCCGTCTGGTGCGGGATTTTCTACGGCATCGCCGGGGTCTTCGGCGCCACGCTGGCCGCGCTGTTCGCCGCGCTGCCCAAAGAGTTGGTGCTGTCGATCGCCGCGCTGGCGCTGTTCGGCTCGATCATCAATGGCCTGAGCATCGCCATGAGCGAGGTCAAGGAACGGGAAGCGGCGCTGATCACCTTCATGGTCACGGCGTCGGGGCTGACGCTGTTTTCCATCGGTTCGGCCTTCTGGGGAATTGTCGCGGGGGTGGTGACGCTGATGGTGCTGAACTGGCGTAAAGCCTAGGCGAAAAAAAACGGCGACCCTGAGGTCGCCGTTTTTTTAACATCAAGCTACCGGATTGATCGGCTTTTCCGGGTACCAGACGTCCAGCAGGGGGCTGACTTCAACGCCAGTCAGCTCGGTGCGGCCTTTGAGCCAGGCTTCTACCGCAGCGCGCTGTGCTTCGGTGACCGAGCCACGCTTCTGCAGGCAAACCAGACCGTAGTCGTCGCCGCCAACATAACCCAGACCGTTGGCTTCCATGGCTTCTTTGAGGAATGCATCGAGGAAAGCGTCAATGGCTTCATCAGCCAAGTCTTCCTTGAAATCCAGGTTCAGTTCGAAACCCAGCTCTTGAAATTCATCAACGCACAGTTTTTTGCGCAGACGCTGGGAACGGTTAGTCGCCATTGGAACAATCCTCATAAGTAATATCGGGCGGCACTTTAGCATTTTCAGCCGTCGATTGCCCGACTCTCTGCCAAGGCCGTCCTACCGTCGGTAAAAAAAATCGCCCAATAGCTCACCGGTAAGCGGCACAAAGCGCTATACCTTGGGCATAATGCCGACAATTTCGTGACTACCGAGGGAATTCATTTTCATGCCCTCATCTCTTTTCCCCTCGACTGCAGGGTCTTATTTCAGATGATCAAATCTTTGCGTCCATTGTTGCTGGCCAGCCTCCTCGTCCCACTGGCTTTCCCCGTTTCTGCCGCTCCCGTCAACACCGCCCTGACCCCCAACGTCGAAAAAGCCCTCAAGAACAGCAAGTTGCCCGTCAGCGCCTTGTCGCTGGTGATGATTCCCCTAAACGGCCCCGGCACGCCGACCGTGTTCAATGCCGACGTGTCGGTGAACCCGGCATCGACCATGAAGCTGGTGACCACCTACGCCGCCCTGGAAATGCTCGGCCCCAACCACCAGTGGAAAACCGAGTTCTACACCGACGGCACCCTCAGCGGCGGCATCCTGCGCGGCAACCTGTACCTCAAGGGCGGCGGCGATCCGAAGCTGAACATGGAAAAACTCTGGCTGCTGATGCGCGACCTGCGCGCCAATGGCGTGCAGCAAGTGACCGGCGACCTGGTGCTCGACCGCAGCTTCTTCAACCAGCCGCAATTGCCGCAGTTCAATGACGATGGCAATGACGACAACAAGCCATTCCTGGTCAAACCCGATGCCGCCATGGTCAACCTCAAGGCCTTGCGCTTCGTCGCCCGCAACGATTCCGGGCGCGTACTGGTCTCGGTGGAACCACCGATCGCCAGCATCCGCATCGAGAACACGGTCAAGGCCATCAACTCCAAACAGTGCACCGGTGGCGTGCGCTACAACCCGGTGACCCAGGCCGACGGCAGCGTCACCGTGACCGTGGCCGGCCAACTGGGCGACGGCTGCAGCTCGCAGACCTACCTGTCGCTGCTTGACCATGCCACCTACACCGCCGGCGCCGTACGCGCGATCTGGCAGGAACTGGGCGGCAGCATCCAGGGCCGCGATCTGCAAGGCGCCGTACCGAAAGACGCCAAGGTCCTGGCCCGGGCCTTCTCCCCGGACCTCGCGGAAATCATCCGTGACATCAACAAGTACAGCAACAACACCATGGCACAGCAGCTGTTCCTGAGCCTCGGCGCGAAGTACCGCACCAGCGCCGACAGCGACGACGCCATGGCCGCCCAGCGCGTGGTGCGCCAGTGGCTGGCGAAGAAAGGCATCACCGCGCCCCACCTGGTGATGGAGAACGGTTCCGGCCTGTCACGCGCTGAACGCGTCAGTGCCCGGGAAATGGCCAACATGCTGCAAGCCGCCTGGCACAGCCCGTACTCGGCCGAGTTCGTCAGCTCGATGCCGATTGCCGGCATGGATGGCACCATGCGCAAGCGCCTGAAGACCACCGAGATGCGCGGCGAGGCCCACGTCAAGACCGGCACCCTGAACACCGTCCGCGCGATTGCCGGTTTCAGCCGCGACAACAACGGCAACACCTGGGCCGTAGTCGCGATCCTCAACGACAAGGCGCCGTTTGGCGCGTCGTCGGTGCTCGATCAAGTGCTGCTGGACCTGTACCGACAGCCGAAACTGGCCGCCACCGCCTCTAACCTCTAAGCACGGCCGACAGCAGGGGATCGCCAGCCGCGATCTCCTGTTTGCACCTCAGGGCAACTCTTCCTCGACCCGATCCCGCCCTGCCTGCTTCGCCGCATACACCCCCGAATCCGCACGCAACAGCATCTCGTCGGCGCCCTCCCCGGTACGCCAGCTGGCGATCCCGAAACTGGCCGTGACCGTACCCATGGCTTCGAAAGGCTGGGTGCGCAGGCTCAACCACAATTCAAGCGCCAGACTGTGGGCCTGACGGCCGTCCGTGTCCGGGCACAACACCATGAACTCCTCGCCGCCCAGGCGACAGAAGACATCAGTGCGGCGCAGGCGATGGCCGATCCGCTCGCAGACCATCTTCAGCACCCGATCACCGGCGGCATGCCCATGTCGATCGTTGATCGCCTTAAAGTGATCGATATCCAGCATGATTACCGCCAATTCACCATTGCCCCGCGATACCCGGGCCATCTCCAGGGTCAGGCGCTCCTGGAAATAGCGTCGGTTGTGAATACCGGTCAGGGAGTCGGTCACCGACAAGGCGCGCAATTCATCCTCGACACGCTTCATATCGGAAATATCCGAGATGTAACCGTGCCACACCACGCCACCGCCCGGCAGCTCCTCCGGCGTGGCTTCCCCGCGCACCCAGCGCAGGCCGCGGCTGGGCAATATCACCCGATACTCCTCACGCCAATGGCTGAGTCGCTGTGAGGACAGGCCGATCGAGTTGCGCACCCGACTGACATCCTGCGGGTGGATGCGCTGGAAAATCGCCTCGGCGTTCTTCAGCAACACGTCCGGCTCCAGCTCATAGATATCGCGAATGCCGTCACTGGCGTAAATCACGCTGAAGTGCCCATCGGCGGCCATCATGAACTGGTAGATCCCGCCCGGCACATGGGCGCTGAGTTTCTTCAGCAACAGGTCGCGGGCCGCCAGCGTTTCATGGACGCGCTTGCGCTCGGTGATATCGATGCAGATCGCCAGGTGCCCGACCCACAACCCCTGATCATCGAGCACCGCAGTCGCCAGCATGTTCACCGCCAGGTGGCTGCCGTCGGCACGTATCAGGGTCCACTCGCGCGGCACATGCCCGGGCTCCTTGGCGTCCTCCACCAGCATCGCCTGGCACGCCGGCACGCGCTTGCCGTAGCGCTGGCTGAGCTCGACGGCCTGCGCTTCCAGCTCCCTGGGCAGGTGCAGGCTTTCGAGGGTGACCTGGCCCAGCACCGCGCTGCTGCGATAACCCAGCATCTGCTCGGCGCCGGCGTTGAAGGTGGTGATCACCCCGCGCAGGTCGGTGGCAATCACCGCCACCTGGGTCGCGGCATCGAGCAATCCGCGCAATTGTGCATGGGCCCCACGCAGCTCCTGCTCACGCAGGTGCAACTCGGCGGTCCGCTGCTCGACCAGCGCCAGGGCGCGCCGGCGCTGACTGACCAGTATCTGCAACAAGACGCTGAGCAACAGGCTCAACAAGGCGCCCATCACCACCAGGGCGATAATCGGCGGATGATTGCCGCGCTCGAATACCGCGCTGGTTTGAATCTCCAGGTCATAGACCTGATCCCCGAGGCGCAGCATCGAATGGTAGTACAACGGGTCCTGCGCAATGGCGTTGGTGGATTCGTAGAACGCCTCGCGCTGGCCGTCCGCAGTGCGACCATTGATGTCCACCACCAGATTGTCCTGGTCCGGTGGTGGGAAGCCATCGGCCACTAGCTGGCGCATGCTGATCAGCGCCACCACGTATCCACTGCCTCCACCCGCCTCTGCGGCGGACGGCGCCCTGACCGCCGGCTCGACCAGCAGGACGCCACGGGAAAACGGCGGTTCGACGCCGTTCAACTGCATGGGCCGCGAGACCACCATCGCCCCCGACTCGCGGGCTTTGTGCAGCACCGCACGACGTCCGGGATCGGCCAGCAGATCAGCGCCAAGGGGCGCTCCCGCAATCCTTGAGGTCTGCTTGTACAACAGCGGCGCGTACTCCTCCCGTGGCGCTGCCACTTGCACATGGCCCATTGCGTCCAGATCGAGGATGGCAAAGTCCTTGAGCCCCTGCTCGCGCACCTCCCGCTCAAACGCCGGCCGCTGCTCATGGCTGATCAACGGCGCCCAACCGTAGGCCTGGGTCCGCTGCAACAGGGGTTGGGTGTAGCCGGCGAATTCCTCGCGGGAGACGCTTCGAGAGTTGACGAAAAACCGCCGCAGGCTGTCGAGGCGCAGTTCCTGGTCCTGGAAGCGTTCGGTGATTCGACTCTTGCGTTCGCTGACCAGCAATTGAAAGCGCTGCGCCACCTGCTGGTGATGCACGCTGAGGGTCGCCCAGGCCAGCAGGCCCGTGAGCAGGCCACCGACCATCAGGGCCAGCAGGGCTATGAGCCAGGCGGACGCATCTTCATGGATGAGGCCGAGAATTCTGGGGCGTGCGACATGCAACGGCATAAGCAAAACTCAAACGCCAGCGTGCTTTGGCGTCACCTTGGCCATGTCTGAAGTTATAGCTATTAGCCACTAGATTAGCCAGCACAAAAAAAACCATGGAACCCAGATAAATCAAGGCTCCATGGTTTCCTTCACACCTCAGCGCGCCATGATTTTCCAGGCACGGTGGATCTTGCCGTTACGGGCGAAGTCCGGGTCGATGGTGTGCGCGGTGATTTCCTCGACGGCGTAGCGGGCCGAGAGGTTCTCTTCGAGCTGGAACTTGCGGAAGTTGTTGGAGAAGTACAGCACGCCACCCGGCGCCAGGCGCGCCATGGCCAGGTCGAGCAACTGCACGTGGTCACGCTGCACGTCGAAGATGCCTTCCATGCGCTTGGAGTTGGAGAAGGTCGGCGGATCGATGAAGATCAGCTCGTACTCGTCACGATTGGCCTCCAGCCACGCCATGACATCGCCCTGCTCCAGGCGGTTCTTGTCGGAGAAACCGTTGAGCGACAGGTTGCGCCGTGCCCAGTCGAGGTAGGTCTTGGACAAGTCGACGCTGGTGGTGCTGCGCGCACCGCCCTTGGCTGCGTGCACGCTGGCGGTCGCGGTGTAGCAGAACAGATTGAGGAAGCGCTTGCCGGCGGCCTCTTTCTGGATCCGCATGCGCATGGGCCGGTGGTCGAGGAACAGGCCGGTGTCGAGGTAGTCGGTCAGGTTGACCAGCAATTTCACGCCACCTTCATTGACCTCGACGAACTTGCCCTGGGCCGCCTGGCGCTCGTATTGCTTGGTGCCGCTCTGGCGCTCGCGACGCTTGACCACCACGCGACTCTTGTCGACGTTCAATGCCTGGGGAATCGCCGCCAGGGCATCGAACATGCGTGCCGAGGCCTTTTCCGGGTCGATCGATTTAGGCGCGGCGTATTCCTGCACATGGACCCAGTCGTGGTACAGGTCGATGGCCATCGAGTACTCGGGCATGTCGGCGTCGTACACGCGGTAGCAATCGATACCTTCGCGCTTGACCCACTTGCCCATGGCCTTGAGGTTCTTCTGCAGGCGGTTGGCAAACATCTGCCCGCCTTCGCTCAGGCGTGGCTGCTCGATCACGGGTGCCGGAGCCGGCACTGGCTTGATCGGGTTGCCGTTCTTGTTGTACTGGCGCTCCTGCGGCTCGACCGGCAACTGCTCGTAGGCTGCCTGCTCGCGCTCAGCCTGGCGTTGCTCGGGGGTGCGGCGCTCGCCGGTGACGAACTGGTCCGGCAAGACCTTGATCAGCAGCAGCTTGCACGGCAGCGCGCCGTTCCAGAACGAATACTGTTTGTGGCTGCGAATGCCCATGCGCTTGCCCAGGTCCGGCGCGCCGGTGAACACCGCCGCCTCCCAGTTCAGGCAGGCCTGGCGCAGGCGCTCGCCGAGGTTCTGGTAGAGGTAGAGCAGGCTCGCCTCGTCACCCAGACGCTCGCCGTACGGTGGGTTGCAGATCACCAGCCCTTTCTGGTTCTGGTCCGGACGCGGCTCGAAGGTGGCGACTTCGCCCTGGTAGATCTTGATCCACTCGCTCAGGCCAGCACGTTCGACGTTGTTACGACCCGGCTGGATCAGCCGCGGGTCGGCTTCGTAGCCGCGAATCCACAGCGGCGGCTTGGCCAGGCCGGCGGCAGCGCGTTCGGTCGCTTCTTCATGAAGTTTTTTCCACAGCGCCGGCACGTGGCCGAGCCAGGCGGTGAAGCCCCATTGCTCACGGCGCAGGTTCGGCGCCATATCGGCGGCGATCATCGCCGCTTCGACGAGGAAGGTCCCCACACCACACATCGGGTCAGCCAGCGCGCCACCTTCGGCGGCAATACGCGGCCAGCCGGAACGGATCAGGATCGCGGCCGCGAGGTTTTCCTTCAGCGGCGCCGCACCTTGCTGCAGGCGGTAGCCGCGCTGGTGCAGGCTGTGGCCGGAGAGGTCGAGGGAGAGGATCGCTTCGCCACGGTCCAGACGCAGGTGGATGCGCAGGTCCGGGTTGAGCTTGTCGATCGACGGACGCTCGCCAGTCGGCGTGCGCAGTTTGTCGACGATGGCATCCTTGACCTTCAAGGCGCCGAAGTGGGTGTTGTCGATGCCCGAACCGTGGCCGCTGAACTCCACCGCCAGGGTGCCGTCCGCCAGCATGTGGTCTTGCCAATCGACGTCGAGCACGCCGTGGTACAGGTCTTCGGCGTCTTTCATCGGAAAACGCTTGAGGACAAACAGTACCCGGTTCGCCAGGCGCGACCACAGGCACAGGCGATAGGCGGTTTCCATGGTGGCCATGCCACGCACGGCCGAGGTGTGCTCGCGCGCTTCCTCAAGGCCAAGCCCGACGGCTTCCTCGATAAGCAGGCCTTCGAGACCTTTGGGGCAAGTGAGGAAGAGTTCGTAACGATCCGACATGGGGTTCCAGTGCCTTTGGCAATAAGTGAACGGGCAACGCATTGCCCGCTCGGTTTTCAATCAAGCGCTTTTCTAAAAGAACGCTCGCGTGGCACGAAAGTGTGCCGTCCCACCCCGGCCACTCATCCAGCCAACCGGCTGGAGTGAGCTTAGATGCCCGGGCAGATAAAAAATTCTGCGCAACAAAATGTCATAACTCGACCCTTCGTCGAATAGTACCCGAGTGCAACAGGTGGACATTCTCACTAAGGGATTAGCCTCATCATTCTGCAAGAGCCTGATCATACCGGGGTTTGGCCGATACCCCGGGAAAACGCGGCAAATTACTTATGGCCATAACATCTTTATCGTTACGTCCTTATGACAAAACGATCATTCCATACATGTGACGCATTGGTTAGAACTCAACTCAGGTTGACGCCGCAACGACGTCAACACCTTGGCTCGCCACGCCGGCAGCGAGCCGCCATTGGCAGAGTTTTTCTGCCTGACCTCGATAGGGGTCGACGCGACACATACAGTCAACAAGTGAGGGCAACACCCTATGAGAAGACTTAAGCGTGATCCGTTGGAAAGAGCATTTTTGCGCGGATATCAATATGGCGTTGGTGGCAAATCCCGTGAGCTTTGCCCATTTACTCTACCGTCGGTACGCCAAGCCTGGATTAACGGCTGGCGAGAAGGACGCGGCGACAACTGGGACGGTATGACCGGCACTGCGGGAATCCACAGACTCAACGAACTTCACGCCGTCGGCTAATCAGGGCACACATCCGACACGACAATTTGAGCAGTTAACGACTTAACCACGCACGTCCTCTCCGGACGGCGGGCTTCGGCCCAGGGGCTCCCTCGAGGAGCCCTTTTTATGCCTGCGAAAAGCTCAGCGCATCGCGGCGATAGCGTCCACCGATTCGCGGATCAGCGCCGGGCCCTTATAGATGAAGCCCGAATAGATCTGCACCAGGCTGGCGCCCGCAGCGATTTTCTCAGCCGCGTGCCTGCCTTCGGTGATGCCACCGGCAGCGATGATCGGCAGGCGACCGCCCAACTCCGACGCCAATACCGACACGGTGTGGGTGCTCTTTTCGCGAACCGGTGCACCGGACAAACCGCCCATCTCGTCACCGTGTTCCATGCCTTCAACGCCAACGCGGCTCAGGGTGGTGTTGGTGGCGATGACCGCATCCATGCCGGTTTCAATCAGCGCTTGCGCCACCTGTGCGGTTTCTTCGTCACTCATGTCCGGCGCGATCTTGATCGCCAGCGGTACGTGCTTGCCGTGACGCAAAGCCAACTCCGCACGACGCTCTGCCAGGTCGGCGAGCAATTGCTTGAGCGAGTCACCGAACTGCAGGCTGCGCAGGCCCGGGGTGTTCGGCGAACTGACGTTGACCGTGACATAGCTGGCGTGGGCGTAAACCTTGTCCAGGCAGATCAGGTAGTCGTCGACCGCGCGCTCGACCGGGGTGTCGAAGTTCTTGCCGATATTGATGCCCAGCACGCCCTTGTACTTGGCCGCGGCAACCCGCGCCAGCAGGTGATCGACGCCGAGGTTGTTGAAACCCATGCGATTGATGATCGCCTCGGCTTGCGGCAGGCGGAAAATCCGTGGCTTTGGATTGCCCGGCTGCGGCCGTGGGGTGATGGTGCCGATTTCGACAAAGCCGAAACCCAATTGAGCGAAACCGTCGATGGCCGCGCCGTTCTTGTCCAGGCCAGCTGCCAGACCCACCGGATTCGGAAAATCGAGGCCCATGACGTTTACCGGCAGCGACGCCGGCGCCTTGCACAGCAAGCCGTTCAGGCCCAGGCGCCCGCCCGCGCCGATCAGGTCCAGGGACAGATCGTGGGAGGTTTCCGGGGAGAGTTTGAACAGCAGTTGGCGGGCCAGGGTATACATGGGCGGACTTGACTCGATGGGCGGCGAAATGAGCCGGCGATTATAGCCGGGCACGGGCCCGCAAGCGAGGCGCACGAGCAAATCCGTGGGCGATGGCATATGCCTTGCACTCGCTGCGTTATCAGCAACGCAGTCCCTGTGGGAGTGGGCTTGCCCGCGAAAAATTGTGCCCGCCGCGCGCCCCACCGATTTTGCCAAGGTGCTCCAGCAATGAACGAATCAACAGTCGACCCGCTGGCCTGGGTCAATGGCAGCGATGCCCCGGAAAAAACCGCGATCAACCTGGGCTTCATGGCCTTGAGCGACTGCGCCTCGGTGGTAGTCGCCGCCACCCAGGGCTTCGCCCAGCCCTATGGCCTGACCCTGAACCTCAAGCGCCAATCGTCCTGGGCCAACCTGCGGGACAAGCTGGTCAGTGGCGAACTCGACGCCGCCCACAGCCTTTATGGCCTGGTCTATGGCATGCACCTGGGTATTGGCGGCACGCCCGCCACCGATATGGCAGTGCTCATGGGCCTGAACCAGAACGGCCAGAGCATCAACCTGTCCCATGGTCTGCAGGGGCTGGGCGTGAACAGTCCTGAGGCGCTGCATCGGCACGTGCACCAAAGTCGCGCAAAACTGACCTTCGCCCAGACTTTTCCTACAGGCACCCACGCCATGTGGTTGTACTACTGGCTGGCGAGCCAGGGCATTCATCCGTTGCAGGATGTCGCCAGTGTGGTGGTGCCGCCCTCACAAATGGTCGCACACCTGCAGGCCGGACGGATCGACGGCTTCTGCGTCGGTGAGCCGTGGAGCGCCAGTGCGGTGCGGCAGAACCTCGGCTTCACCCTGGCCACCAGCCAGGCGATCTGGCCGGACCACCCGGAAAAAGTCCTCGGCTGCACCCACGCCTTCGTCGAGCAATACCCCAATACCGCTCGGGCGCTGGTGATGGCGATCCTCGAAGCCAGCCGATTCATCGAACAAAGTCAGGAGAATCGCCGCAGCACCGCGCAATTGCTCAGCGCACCTGAGTACCTCGACACGCCGCTGGAATGCATCGCCCCGCGCCTGCTCGGCGACTACGACGACGGCCTGGGCAATCGCTGGCAGGACCCGCACGCCTTGCGCTTTCATAATGACGGCGAGGTCAACCAGCCCTACCTGAGCGATGGCATGTGGTTCATGACCCAGTTCCGCCGCTGGGGCTTGCTGCGCGATGACCCGGATTACCTGCAGGTGGCCCGTCAGGTCCAGCAACTCGATCTCTATAACGATGCCGCAGGCGCCCTCGGCGTACCAAGCCAGCGCCAGGAAATGCGCAGCAGCCAACTGATCGACGGCAAAGTCTGGGACGGCTCCGACCCCGCCGCCTATGCCCGCAGTTTCCGCCTGCACGCCATGGCCGACAACGGCCCCCGGCACGCCAGCCGCTGACAGGAGAGCCAGAGCATGTTGCGTATCCTGCTGATCAACGACACCGCAAAAAAGGTCGGGCGCCTGAAAACCGCACTGACCGAAGCCGGCTTTGAAGTGATCGACGAATCCGGCCTGACCATCGACCTGCCGGCACGCGTCGAAACAGTGCGTCCGGACGTGATCCTGATCGATACCGAGTCACCCAGCCGCGATGTGCTGGAGCAAGTGGTGCTGGTCAGCCGCGACCAGCCACGGCCGATCGTGATGTTCACCGACGAGCACGACCCCGGCGTGATGCGCCAGGCGATCAAGTCCGGGGTCAGCGCCTATATAGTCGAGGGCATCCATGCCGCACGCCTGCAGCCGATTCTCGATGTCGCCATGGCACGTTTCGAGAGCGACCAGGCCCTGCGCGCCCAGCTGCACGCCCGCGACCAGCAACTGGCCGAGCGCAAGCGCATCGAACTGGCCAAGGGACTGCTGATGAAAATGAAGGACTGCAATGAAGAGCAGGCCTACACCCTGATGCGCCGCCAGGCCATGAGCCGCCAGCAGAAACTGATCCAGGTCGCCGAGCAGATTATCGCCATGAGCGAGTTGCTGGGCGGTCAGTCGTGACCCTACCCGGGCGGTTGGCACAGATCTCGCTAAGTAAAGGTTACCGGTAGCCAACGGCGGTTGCCCCATCCACGACAACGACGTCGCACACCCCTTACGCGCAAGCGCAGCGGGTTGCGGCGTTTTTTCGTTTTGGCCCCACAGCCCGGGGCCGGTGGTGCGGCCGTTGTGGCGCGCCACCGCAAAGCTCACGACTCCCTTTTAACCGCTGAGGTGCGCGATGAATTCAAGCTTCTGGAAATCCGGCCATACCCCGACCCTGTTCGCGGCCTTCCTGTACTTCGACCTGAGCTTCATGGTCTGGTACCTGCTCGGCCCGCTGGCGGTGCAGATCGCCGCCGACCTGCAGTTGACCACCCAACAACGCGGCCTGATGGTCGCCACGCCAATCCTCGCCGGCGCCCTCCTACGCTTCGTGATGGGCTTGCTGGCCGACCGCCTGTCACCGAAAACCGCCGGGCTGATTGGCCAGGTGATCGTCATCTGCGCACTGTTTGGCGCCTGGAAGCTGGGCATCCACAGCTACGAACAAGCCCTGCTGCTCGGGGTGTTCCTCGGCATGGCCGGCGCTTCGTTCGCCGTCGCCCTGCCCCTCGCCTCCCAGTGGTATCCGCCGCAGCACCAGGGCAAGGCCATGGGCATCGCCGGTGCCGGTAACTCCGGCACCGTGCTGGCAGCCTTGATCGCGCCCGTGCTGGCGGCGGCGTTCGGCTGGAGCAACGTCTTCGGCTTCGCCCTGATCCCGCTGATCCTGACCCTGGTGATCTTTGCCTGGCTGGCGAAAAACGCCCCGGAGCGCCCGAAAGCCAAGTCGATGGCCGACTACTTCAAGGCCCTGGGCGACCGCGACAGCTGGTGGTTCATGTTCTTCTACTGCGTGACCTTCGGCGGCTTCATCGGCCTGGCCAGCGCCCTGCCCGGCTACTTCAACGACCAGTACGGCCTGAGCCCGGTGACTGCCGGCTACTACACCGCGGCCTGCGTGTTCGGCGGCAGCCTGATGCGCCCCCTCGGCGGCGCGCTGGCGGACCGCTTCGGCGGCATCCGCACCCTGCTGCTGATGTACACGGTCGCGATCATCTGTATCGCTGCAGTGGGCTTCAACTTGCCGAATTCCTACGCGGCATTGGCACTGTTCGTCTGCACCATGCTCGGTCTCGGTGCCGGCAATGGTGCAGTTTTCCAGCTGGTTCCGCAGCGTTTTCGTCGCGAGATCGGGGTGATGACCGGGCTGATCGGCATGGCCGGCGGCATTGGCGGCTTCGCCCTGGCAGCGGGCATGGGCGCGATCAAACAGAGCACCGGCAGCTATCAACTGGCCCTGTGGCTGTTCGCCAGTCTCGGCGTGCTAGCCTGGTTTGGCCTGCACGGGGTCAAGCGTCGCTGGAGAACCACCTGGGGCTCGGCGGCCGTGACCGCGGCGCGGGTCTGATCAATCGATGAGCCTGCAACTGAGTTTTGCCGAGGCCAGCGCCATTGGTCCACGTGAGGAAAACCAGGACGCCCTGCGCCTGGTGACCCCGGCCGCCGACATCGCCGCCAGCAAGGGCTTTCTGTTTGCCATTGCGGACGGCGTCAGCCAATGCGCCGATGGCGGACTGGCGGCGCGCACCACCCTGCAGGCGCTGGCGCTGGACTACTACGCGACGCCGCAGACCTGGGGTGTCGCGCAGTCCCTGGACCGTCTGCTGCTGGCGCAGAACCGCTGGTTGCAGGCCAACGGTGGCGGCTTGCCGTTGTTGACCACGGTCAGCGCACTGGTGTTGCGCGGGCAACGCTTCACCTTGGCCCACGTCGGCGACTGCCGGGTCTATCGCTGGCATGCCGGGCAGTTGCAGCGCATCAGCGAGGATCACGTCTGGGAGCAACCGGGCATGCAACATGTGCTCAAGCGCGCGCTGGGCCTGGACCAACACCTGGTGCTGGATTTTCTCGATGGCGAACTGCGCGCCGGCGAATGTTTCGTGCTGCTCAGCGACGGCGTCTGGGCGACGCTGGGCGACACTGCTATCGCCGCTATCCTGCGCGATCAACCGGACCTCGACAGCGCGGCGCAGACCCTGGTCAACGCCGCGCACCTGGCCGGCAGCCAGGACAATGCCAGCGCGCTGCTGGTGCGGGTCGATGCCCTCGGTGAAGCGAGCATTGGCGATGCACTGATTCACTTGCAGCAATGGCCGTTACCGCCGCCGCTCAAGCCGGGTCAGGCGTTCGAAGGCTGGCAGGTCGAAAGCCTGATTGGGCAAAGCCAGCAATCCTTGCTTTATCGAGTGCGCGACAGCCAGCAGCAACCCTGGCTGTTGAAGACCTTGCCAATGGGCGATGACCCGGTGGCAGCCCAGGCCTTGTTGTCGGAGGAATGGTTTCTCAAGCGCGTTGCCGGTCGCAGCTTCCCGGAAATTCATCCGGCGACCCAGCGTCAACACCTGTACTACGTGATGCGCGAATACCCGGGCCAGACCCTGGCGCAGCTGTTTAACGAACACGGCCCGTTACCCATCGAACAGTGGCGGGCGCTGGCTGAGCGCTTGTTGCGGGCGGTGGGCATGCTCCATCGACGACAGATCCTGCACCGCGATATCAAGCCGGAGAATCTGCTGCTGGCGGCTGACGGCGAGTTGCGCCTGCTGGATTTTGGCCTGGCCTATTGTCCGGGACTGTCCGCCGATCCGTCCAACCTGCTGCCCGGCACCCCCAGCTACATCGCTCCGGAAGCGTTCAACGGCGACACTCCTACAGCCCAGCAAGACCTGTATGCCGTCGGCGTGACCCTGTATTACCTGGCCACCGGGCACTATCCCTACGGCGAAATCGAAGCCTTCCAGCGTCCACGGTTCGGCGTGCCGGTCAGCGCCCAGCGCTATCGACCGGATCTCCCCGACTGGCTGGGCCAGAGCCTGGAGCGCGGGGTCAATGCCGACCCGGCTGAGCGCTATGAAACCGCCGAAGAATGGCTGCTGGTGCTTGAGCAAGGCGAACGTCGCAGCCTGAGCGCACGGCCACGGCCGTTGCTCGAGCGCGAACCGCTGAAAGTCTGGCGCACCCTGGCCCTGGTCTCACTGCTGATCAACCTGCTGCTGTTGTTCGCCCTGTTCCACGGCTGATACCCGCCGCGCCATCCCTGTGCGCACTGCCTTCAATCGGTGCACACCTCCACGCCTTTGCGCCTCCCCAAGTCGCTTGCAGGCCGCTGATTGCGCGTTTGCCCAGACTTGGCACAACCGCTGCATTAGTCCTCTCACCATACATAACGCCCGGCCTCCAACGTTGGAGACCAGGCCGCCCGAGAGAACGGGTTCAGGACAAAGGTGTCCTCGCCAGGTAACTGGCGGGACGCCTTTTTTTGTTTGCGCAAAAAACATCGAGCCAGGCAGTGGGCTTGCGGAGAACCTGATGAAAAAAATGAAACTGGTGATGATCGGCAACGGTATGGCCGGGGTCCGCACGCTCGAAGAACTGCTCAAACTGAGCAACGAACTGTATGACATCACCGTTTTCGGTGCCGAGCCCCACGCCAACTACAACCGCATCCTGCTATCACCGGTGCTGGCCGGCGAGCAGACCTTCGACGAGATCGTGCTCAACGACCTCAGTTGGTACCAGGACCACAACATCAAGTTGCTGCTCAACCGCAAAGTGGTGGAAATCGACCGGATCAAGCGCCGGGTGATTGCCGACGACGGCACCGAGGCCGAGTACGATCGCCTGCTGATCGCCACCGGCTCGACCCCGTTCATGCTGCCGATTCCCGGCAATACCCTGGAGGGAGTGATCGGCTACCGCGACATCGCCGACACCCAGGCGATGATCGACACCGCAAAAACCCACCGCCACGCGGTGGTCATCGGCGGTGGCCTGCTGGGCCTGGAGGCTGCCAACGGCTTGATGTTGCGCGGCATGCACGTGACTGTGGTGCACATCGGCGAATGGTTGCTGGAACGGCAACTGGACAAAACCAGCGGCCAACTGCTGCAGGCCGCACTGGAAAGTCGTGGCCTGCATTTTCGCCTGAGCGCGCAGACCCAGGCCCTGCACGATGCCGGCAACGGCCGGGTTGGCTCGGTGCAGTTCAACAATGGCGAGGTGATCCCCGCCGACCTGGTGGTGATGGCCGCCGGCATCCGCCCTGCCACCGAACTCGCGGAAAAGGCCGGGCTGCCCTGCAATCGGGGGATCCTGGTCAATGACACCCTGCAAACCTACGACCCGCGGATCTATGCGATCGGCGAATGCGCCAGTCATCGCGGCATCGCCTACGGCCTGGTGGCGCCGCTGTTCGAGCAGGCCAAGGTCTGCGCCAATCACCTGGCGCAACTGGGCTTCGCCCGTTATCCGGGCTCGGTGACCTCGACCAAATTGAAAGTCACCGGTATCGACCTGTTCTCCGCCGGCGATTTCAAGGGTGACGAAGGCACCGAAACCATCACCCTGCGCGACCCCATCGACGGCATCTACAAGAAACTGGTGATCAAGGACGACGTGCTGGTCGGCGCCTGCCTGTACGGCGACACCGCCGACGGTGGCTGGTATTTCCAGCAGATCCGCGAGCAGTGCAACATCGGCCAAATCCGCGATCACTTGATGTTCGGTGACACGCCGGCACTGCGGGAAGCACGCTGATGAACCGCCAGACGACTGCCTCGACCTGCTGCTACTGCGGCGTGGGCTGCGGCGTGCTGATCGAGCATGACGGCGCGCAGATCCTCGGCGTCAGCGGCGACCCGGCGCACCCGGCCAACTTCGGCAAGCTGTGCAGCAAGGGCTCGACCCTGCACCTGACAGGCGATCTCGCGGCCCGCGCCCTGTACCCGGAACTGCGCCTGGGCAAGGGCCTGGCCCGCAGTCGTACCGATTGGGACAGCGCCCTCGACCACGCCGCCGCTGTATTTACCCGGACCATCGCAGAACATGGCCCTGACAGTGTGGCCTTCTACATCTCGGGGCAATTGCTGACCGAGGATTACTACGCCTTCAACAAACTCGCCCGGGCCCTGGTGGGCACCAACAACATCGACAGCAACTCGCGCCTGTGCATGTCCTCCGCCGTGGTCGGCTACAAACGCAGCCTCGGCGCCGACGCCCCGCCCTGCAGCTACGAAGACCTGGAACTGAGCGATTGCGTGATGATCGTCGGCAGTAACATGGCCTACGCCCATCCGGTGCTGTTTCGCCGCCTGGAACAGGCGAAAGCGCGCCGACCACAGATGAAAGTCATCGTCATCGACCCGCGCCGCACCGACACCTGCGACCTGGCCGATCTGCACCTGGCGATTCTGCCGGGCAGCGACGTCGCCCTGTTTCACGGAATCCTGCACCTGCTGCTGTGGGAAGGCTGGACCGATCGCGCATTCATCGAGGCCCACACCGAGGGCCTGGCGCACCTGAAAAGCCTGGTACACGACTACACCCCTGCGATGGTGGCGCAACTGTGCGGGATCAGCGTCGAGCACCTGCAACAGTGCGCCCGGTGGGTCGGCACGTCGCCGAGCTTCCTGTCGCTGTGGTGCATGGGCCTGAATCAATCCACCGCCGGCAGCGCGAAAAACAGCGCGCTGATCAACCTGCACCTGGCCACCGGGCAAATCGGCCGCCCCGGTGCCGGACCTTTCTCGCTCACCGGTCAGCCGAATGCCATGGGCGGCCGCGAGACCGGCAGCCTGTCCAACCTGCTGCCGGGGCATCGCGACGCAGCCAATGCCGGGCATCGCGCCGAGGTCGCAGAATACTGGGGCGTCGACAGCCTGCCGGAGAAACCCGGTCTCAGCGCCATCGAACTGTTCGAGCAAGTCCGCAGCGGACAGATCAAGGCCCTATGGATCGCCTGCACCAACCCGGCGCAGTCGTTGCCTGATCAACAGCATGTGCGTGCCGCCCTCGAGGCCTGCCCGTTCGTGGTCCTGCAAGAGGCCTTCCGCACCACTGAAACCGCGCCCTTCGCCGACCTGTTGCTGCCCGCCGCCAGTTGGGGCGAGAAAGAAGGCACGGTGACCAACTCCGAACGGCGCATTTCCCACGTACGCCGCGCCATTACCCCACCCGGTGAAGCACGAGCGGATTGGGCGATCACCGTGGATTTCGCACAACGCCTGGAGAAACAGCTGCGTCCGGGACAGCTCGGCCTGTTTGCGTTCGATCATCCAACGCAGCTTTTCGACGAGTTCAAATACCTGACCCAAGGCCGTGATCTCGATCTGTCGGGGATCAGCCACCGACTGATCGACCAGTTGGGCCCGCAGCAATGGCCCTTCCCCCAAGGCGCCACAGCGGGAACGCCACGGCTTTATAGCGATGGGATTTTTCCCACTGCCAACGGTCGTGCGCGGTTCATTGCCGATCCTTACCACGCCGCCAAGGAGCAGCGTGACGCGCACTACCCCCTGACCCTGATTACCGGGCGCCTGCGCGATCAGTGGCATGGCATGAGCCGCACCGGCACTGCCGCGCAACTGTTCGGGCACGTCAGCGAAGCGCTGTTGAGCCTGCACCCGGACGACCTGCGCGACCAGCACTTGAACAGCGGCGATCTGGTCAGCCTGCAGAGTCGTCGAGGCAGCGTGATTGTGGCGGTCGGTGCGGATGACAGCGTGCGCCCGGGCCAGGCTTTTCTGCCCATGCACTGGGGCGATCGTTTTCTCAAGGGCGGGGTCAACGTCCTGACCCAACCGGCGTTCGACCCACTGTCCAAACAACCGGAACTGAAGCACAGCGGCGTGCGCATCGAACCCGTCACCCTGGCGTGGAACCTGTTTGCCTTGGTTGAGGGCAATGTTCAACAGCACTTCGAGGCGCTTCGCCCCCTATGCGAGGACTTTGCCTACGTCAGCCTCAGCCTTGCCGGACGCGAACGCCCGGCACTGCTGATCCGCGCCGCCAGCGCCCAGGCACCGGATCCGCAACGCCTGCAGATCATCGATCAATTGCTGGGGCTCGACGCCGGGCCGGTGCTGGCCTACGACGATCCACGGCGCTCGATCGGCAAACGGGTGCGCATCGAACAGGGGCGCATCACCGCGATCCGTCTGGCGGGCGAAACCCTGGCCCAGCATTGGTTGCAGCGCCTGTGGCTGGAAGGTCGCGCCGACGCTCAGTTGCGGCGCTGGCTGCTGGCGCCGTTAAGCGCGCCTCCAGGCGGCGATGGCGGTGTGCCCGGCGGGCAAAAAATCCTCTGCAACTGCAAGAACGTCAGCCAGGGCGCGGTCTGCGCGGGAATCAAAGACGGCCTGAATCTGCAGGAACTGAAACAACAACTGGGCTGCGGCACGCAATGCGGCTCCTGTGTCCCGGAAATCAAGCGTCTATTGGCCGCCAACGTGCAGCCGTTAGCCATCACCTCGTGAGGAATCGAACATGAGCGCAAAAGTCTGGCTGGTCGGTGCGGGCCCCGGTGACCCCGAATTGCTGACCCTCAAGGCCGTACGGGCGTTAAGGGCTGCGGATGTGGTGATGATCGATGACCTGGTCAATCCCGCCGTACTGGAACATTGCCCCCAGGCACGGGTGATTGCCGTCGGCAAACGTGGCGGTTGCCGCTCGACGCCGCAGGCATTCATCCATCGCCTGATGCTGCGCTACGCCCGCCAGGGCAAGTGCGTAGTGCGACTGAAAGGCGGAGACCCGTGCATTTTCGGGCGCGGTGGCGAGGAAGCGCAATGGTTGCGCGAACGGGACATTGAAGTCGAACTGGTCAATGGCATCACCGCCGGCCTGGCGGGCGCCACGCAATGTGATATCTCCCTGACCCTGCGCGGCGTGGCGCGCGGCGTGACCCTGGTGACCGCCCATACCCAGGACGACAGCGAACTCAACTGGCGCGCCCTGGCGCAAGGCGGCACGACACTGGTGATCTACATGGGGGTGGCCAAGCTGGCGGACATTCGTCAGCAACTGCTGGCCGGCGGGATGGCGGCAGATACGCCGGTGGCGATGATCGAAAATGCCTCATTGCCCCATCAGCGCGAATGTAGGAGTGATCTCACAAACATGCAGGACGACGCCCACAGCTTCCAGCTGAAAAGCCCGTCTATCCTGGTGATCGGTGCAGTGGCAGCATGCACAGCTACTGAACAGGCCCTTCCTGAGCACGACTGGAGCGCCAGCGCAGCGATGTAAAACCTGAATCGCAGGCAAAGAAAAACCCGGCCGAGGCCGGGTTTTTCAGAGCTGCGAAGCTAATTACTTAGCTTGAGCTTCAACCTGCGCTTCTACGCGACGGTTAACAGCGCGGCCAGCTTCAGTTGCGTTGTCAGCAACTGGGCGGGATTCGCCGTAACCAACGGAGCTAACGCGGCTAGCTTCGATACCGTCTTTGACCAGGACTTGTTTCACAGCGTCAGCACGACGCTGGGACAGCTTCTGGTTGTAAGCGTCTGGACCTACGGAGTCAGTGTGACCTTCAACCACGGTGGTGGTCTGTGGGTACTGCTTCATGAAGTCAGCCAGGTTTTTCACGTCAGCGTAGCTGTTTGGCTTAACAACGGATTTGTCGAAGTCAAACTTGACGTCCAGCTCAACGCGTACCACTTCAGCAACCGGAGCTTCTGGCTCTGGCTCTGGAGCCGGTGCCGGAGCTACTACTGGAGCTACTGCGCCGGCGTTGCCGCCGAAGTTCACACCCAGACCAACCAGGGCCGAGTAGTCCCACTTGCCGTTGTCCATAGCGTAGTCAGCTTCAACGCCGGCACGTGCGAACAGGTTGTCGGTGAAGTAGTACTTAACACCGGTACCAACGATGGCCAGAGTGCTCTGGTCGCGACCGCTGTGGCCGTCAGCCTGCACGTTGGTGCGGCTCTGGTGACCGAAACCACCGGAAACGTATGGACGCAGGGAATCTACGCCAGCCTGACCGAAGTGGTAGGTACCCAGCAGGGAACCAGTGTCACCTTTGATCTTCTGGTTGCCAGTACCGTCGTTCGAACGGGTGTGGTGGGTCTGATCGTAGTTCAGATCGATCGAAACGTCGTCGGTCAGGAAGTAACCGATACGAGCGCCTGGGTTGAAGCCGTCTTCGATGTGCTTGACGCTATCGTTGTACTGCTTCTTGTAGAACAGCTCGCCTTCAACTGCGCCTTGGCCTTGTGCCAGAACGCCGAAAGAAGTAGCGGCAATAAGAGAACCAATGGCCAAGCCCAAGGTGTTTTTCAGTTTCATCCGTTAAATCCCCATCTGGTGATTGTAAAGCAGTCCCACAAACCGGGGGACAACTCGGCGACAAGTCTATCAGAACTTGCCTACACGTAAGAGATATTTGCGCCGAACTAAGTTTCAGCGATGCCTGCAAATTTCTCACGCAATTTATCTAGAGCGCGTTTGTACCGCATTTTTGTTGCACTCAAACCCATGTGCATGATGTCTGCGATCTCCTGGAACTCCAGCTCTGCGACAAATCGTAGCACCAGAATTTCCCGGTCAATCGGGTTCACATACACCAGCCAGCGATCGAGTCCACCCTTTTCCTCAGGTTTCGGCGCCTTTTCTTCCGACGCCTCCTCGAGGGGGTCCAGACTCAAAGCGTCCATCAAGCGACGCTTACGCCGTTCCTTTCGATACTGTGTAATGCATTCGTTGTACGTGATGCTATATAGCCATGTCTTGAACTTCGATTTGCCCTCGAAGTTCTTCAGACCATACAGCACCTTCAGCATCACTTCCTGACAGACATCATCTGCGTCGCGATCGTTCCCAAGATATCGTGCACAGACGTTAAATAAAGTTCTCTGGTAACGCCGCATCAGCTCTTCGTAGGCGCGCGTTACGTGAAACAGCTCGGTGTGCGAGCGCGCGACCAACTCCTCATCAGAGAGCTCGCGGGGGTCGTAGCGCGTGGATAGCGATTGGGCTTTATTCAAAACAAGTCGGGCCGACAGTCAGGTCAATGTCCACCGCAGCCCAAGGGTATCGGGCATTTTGCGGCGGCATACATTAGCAGGGTTTGCCGGGTTAGCGGCTACTAACATGCTGCTCCAGGAGGATCCGATTAGACAGTGAGACTAGCTCACCCTCATCGGTCAGCAATGTAGTTTTAACCGTGCCGATCTCTTCGATCTGCCCTTCGACCTCGCCAACACGCACTTGTTGCCCAACCTCGTACAGCTCACGCACATAGATGCCCGCAAGAATCTGACCGGCAATTTCCCGGCTCCCCAAACCCATGGCCAAGGCAACAGCCAGACCAACGGTTATCAATACGATGACAATGACATGGTTCAGCAGGTCGGTCTTGACCTCCAACTGACTGATCGCCACCGAAATACTGATGATGATCACCAGGCCCTGGGCAATTCGACCCAGGCCCGACGCGTAGTCCAGACCTACCCCTTCAGCGGCACCGCGCACCAGGCCATTGGCCAGTTGCGCCAGCAAAACCCCCACCAGCAACACCAGCGCGCCACCGAACACTTTCGGCAAATACAGCGCAAGCATATCGAGCGTAGCCGAAACTCGCTCCAAGCCAAGGGATTCGGCGGCAGAAACCAGAAAAATAAGTAAAACGAACCAATAGACGATCTTGCCGATCAGGGTCGAGATCGGCACCTGCAGCCCTGCACGGGACATCAGCTTGGTCAGGCCGGTGCCGCCCATCAGCCGATCCAGGCCCAGTTTTGCCAGCAATTTCGACAACAGCGTGTCCAGCAACTTGGCCACGACAAAACCCAGCAGCAGCACCACCAGGGCGCCGAACAGGTTGGGAATGAAGTTCGCGACTTTGGTCCACAAGGCGGTCATTGCCGTGACGAGGCTCTGAGTCCAGAGATCAAGTTCCATATTCAATCAGCCTTATCAGCAGTGCGAGCAGAGGTTTTTTTACGGGAAACCGGCGAGACATGGGCCGATCCGTTATTCAGGGCGATCATCAGCGCGGGCAGCCAGCGGCCCAGCAGGCTGAACAGGTCACCGGCGCCGACCTGGCGATTGGCGGTTTTCAGCACACGCCCCAGGCACGCATCATCGTCGCGAGTGGACGGGGACGCCTGGAGCATGTCACGCAAAGACTGTTCAAACGGATCGTGCATACGCACCTCTCGTGATATCTGTGAAAGACGCGATCAAATTTCCCCGGGTCACATGACACGCCTTCATACCCAGCGCAAACGCCGGAACAACCACCACTGGCCGAGCGCCACCGAGACCATCAGCAGGCACGCTACCAGGAAGCCATAGGGGCTTTCGGAGAACGGAATGCCACCGACGTTGATACCCAGCAGACCGGTCAGGAAACTCATCGGCAAAAAGATGCCGGTGATGATCCCGAAACGGTACATGGTGCGATTCATCTTCACCGAAAGACGCCGGTCTTCGGCCTCCAACACCAGCCCCACGCGCTCTCGGGTCAGTTCCAGCTCTTCGAGATAACGGGTCAGGCTGTTGTTCAATTCGTTCCAGTAGTCGCCGTCGTCCTCGACGAACCATGGCAATTTGATCCGCGTCAGCTGGCCGAAAATATCCCGCTGCGGCGCGAGAAAACGCTTGAGCCCGGCCGCCCGCCGACGGATCTGCAGAATCGAGCCATGCTCCGGGGTATACCGTTCGTCGGTATCCAGCCTTTCCTCTTCTTCATCGACCACTTCCGAGAGGTCGCCGACCAGATCCTGCACCTTGTGGGTGAGGTACTGCGCCATATAAAGGATGAGTTCGGAGGTGGTCCTGGGTCCCTTGCCATCCGCCAGTTGCACCAGCAACTCGTCAGTGGCGCGCAAGGGTCGCAGACGCAGGGAAATGACCCGTTGGGCGGAAGCGAAGATGCGCACCGAGACCATGTCTTCCGGTTCGGCACCCGGGTTGAGGTTGACCCCGCGCAGGAACAGCAACAGCTCGGAATCCGGCAGCGCCAGCAGGCGCGGCCGGGTGTTTTCTTCGAGCAGCAGGTCGCAACTGAACTCACTCAGGCCGCTGGATTTGCGCAGCCAGGTCTGGGTTTGCGGGTGACTGCGATCCCAGTGCAACCAAAGGCTTTCGTGGGCTTGCAGTTGCAGGTCATCGAGTTCAGTCCGGGCAATCGAACGCGCACCGCCTTTGCCATCCAGTACCAGGGCGTGAACCAGCCCCCACTGCGCGTTTTCTTCCTCGAACATCCTCACCCCTGTCTGGTCGGTATTTATTCAGGCATTTTCAGCGGGCTTGGCGAAACGATCACGCCGTTATTGTCCGCATAAATGTACTGACCCGGATGGAAAGTGATGCCCGCGAATGTCACCGGCACGTTCATGTCGCCGAGACCGCGACGGTCAGTCTTCTTCGGATGGCTGGCAAGCGCCTGCACCCCGAGGTCGGTTTGCGCAATCACGTCGACATCGCGGATGCAGCCGTAGATCACCAGGCCTTCCCAGCCGTTTTTCGCCGCCCGCTCGGCAATCATGTCGCCCAGCAGCGCGCAACGCAGGGAGCCGCCGCCGTCGACGACGAGCACCTTGCCCTTGCCATCGAGTTCAGCCTGTTCCTTGACCCGCGAGTTGTCTTCAAAGCACTTGATGGTCACGATTTCGCCGCCGAAGGAATCACGGCCGCCAAAATTGCTGAACATGGGCTCCAGCACCTGCACCAGTTCCGGGTAGGCATCGCACAGGTCGGGAGTGATGTAATGATTCATCGAGAAACTCCTGTAAAGAGGAAGACAACCGAGGCTGTCACCTTAAATGAAACGAGCGCCGAGAGGTGTGGTTTAACGCGCATTTACCACGAACACCAGGCCAGCGTTGCCACGTAAAGTGACCAGAAAAGCTCAATTCGTCATATCTTAACCGTTGACCGCCCGAAGCGAAACGCCCTTGTCAGAGCCCTCGCGTCAGCTGGCGGCGGCCAGATCGGAGGTATTTTCCAGCAGCGGCGCTTGCGGATTCGCCAGCCAACGCTGAACCAGCGGCCAAACCTCGGCTTGCGCGGCCTTGCTGACGAGCATTTCGACATGCCCGAAGTTGTCGGCAAAGCCTTGCTCACGGCCCAGGCAAACAAACTGTTTATGCGCCGAACCGATCTGCGCGAACAGCTTGCGACAGGCCCAGTCCGGATCCTGGTGATCGTTGCTGCCACTGACCGCCAACACCGGCACCGTGACCTCGGCGAGGCCAGACCACCAGTCCTTGTCGGCATCGCCAAAGCGACCGAACAAGCCGTACCAGCGCATGCTTTCGATGGCCAGGCCGATCGGTTCGTCTTCCGGCCCACGCTTGAGGCGCGAACCCGACAACTGGGCGAAACGCTTGAGAATGAAGCGCCCGCTCCACTCCACCGGTGGAATTTTCAGCGGCCAATAGGTGCGGCTGACCTGGGTGCCGAAAAATGCCGCACTGGCGACCTCGGCTTCAGTCAGGTACTGCCCACCCAACGCCGCCGCCAGGGTGATGCCGCCCAGGGAGTGGCCGATCCAGTGCGGCGCCTGCCCGCTTTGCTCGCGAACAAACGCGGCGATGGCCGGCAGGTCATAGCGGGCGTAGTCGGCGACCCGGTTCTTGCGGTATTGCTGATTGCGCGCGGACAAGCCATGGCCGCGCATTTCCGGGATCCACACATCAAAACCGGCGCGCGCCAGGTGCGCGCCCAAGCCCAACCCCTTGGGGGAAAACCAGAACCGCCGGTTGGAAAAGCTGCCGTGCAGCAAAATCACCGGAACCCCGCGCAAGGCGGGCTCGTCGGCCATGCCCAGGCGGGTGACCGCGATCTCGACGGTGAAATCGGGGCTGTTGCCCGGTTTCAGGCGATAGACGTCCTCGCTCAGATCGCCGCGACGTTCGGCGCTGATCAAGGCGACTGGAAACAGGTTGCTGCTGCTTTGCATATTCTTCTTGCACAAAAAAGGGCGGCATCCAGAGGAGCCCGCCCTGCTTTAAATCCGAACGACGCCCCGCCCAACCTTGTAGGAGCGAGCTTGCTCGCGAAGGACTTCAGATCGACGCGTTTATCCATTGAAAACCACGTCATCGTTGACGACCTTCGCGAGCAAGCTCGCTCCTACAAAATCAGAGGAGGGAGCCGCTCACACTACATCATCAAGCCGAAGCCTGACCTTCTGCCAGGAAGAACCAGGTTTCCAGTACGGAGTCCGGGTTCAGCGAAACGCTTTCGATGCCCTGCTCCATCAGCCACTTGGCCAGGTCCGGGTGGTCGGATGGACCCTGACCGCAGATACCGATGTACTTGCCGGCCTTGTTGCAGGCGGCAATGGCGTTTGCCAGCAACTTCTTGACTGCCGGATTACGCTCATCGAACAGGTGCGCGATGATCCCGGAGTCGCGGTCCAGGCCCAGGGTCAGCTGGGTCAGGTCGTTGGAGCCGATGGAGAAACCGTCGAAGAACTCGAGGAACTCTTCAGCGAGGATCGCGTTGGACGGCAGTTCGCACATCATGATGATGCGCAGGCCGTTTTCACCGCGAGCCAGACCGTTTTCCGCCAGCAGGTCGATCACTTGGCTCGCCTCGCCCAGGGTGCGGACGAACGGCACCATGATCTCGACGTTGGTCAGGCCCATCTCGTTACGCACGCGCTTGAGGGCGCGGCATTCGAGTTCGAAGCAGTCACGGAACGATTCGCTGATGTAACGCGAAGCACCGCGGAAGCCCAGCATCGGGTTTTCTTCTTCCGGCTCGTAGAGCTTGCCGCCGATCAGGTTGGCGTATTCGTTGGACTTGAAGTCCGACAGGCGCACGATGACCTTTTTCGGGTAGAAGGCTGCGGCCAGGGTGCTGATGCCCTCGACCAGTTTCTCGACGTAGAAGCCGACCGGATCGTCGTAACCGGCGATACGCTTGTCGACGCTTTCCTTGATGTCGGTTGGCAGGCCGTCGTAGTTCAGCAGTGCCTTGGGGTGCACGCCGATCATACGGTTGATGATGAATTCCAGACGGGCCAGGCCCACGCCGGCGTTCGGCAGTTGGGCGAAGTCGAAGGCGCGGTCCGGGTTGCCGACGTTCATCATGATCTTGAACGGCAGGTCAGGCATGGCGTCGACCGAGTTCTTCTTCACGTCGAAGCCCAGTTCGCCTTCGAAAATGAAACCGGTGTCGCCTTCGGCGCAGGAAACGGTCACGCCCTGGCCGTCTTTCAACAGCTGGGTGGCATTACCGCAGCCCACAACGGCAGGAATCCCCAGTTCGCGAGCGATGATCGCCGCGTGGCAGGTACGACCGCCACGGTTGGTGACGATGGCGCTGGCGCGCTTCATCACCGGTTCCCAGTCCGGGTCGGTCATGTCGGAAACCAGTACGTCGCCTGGCTGGACCTTGTCCATCTCGGACACGTCCTTGATGATCCGCACTTTGCCGGCGCCGATGCGCTGGCCAATGGCACGGCCTTCCACCAGCACGGTGCCGGTTTCCTTCAACAGGTAACGTTCCATGACGTTGGCCTGGGTGCGGCTCTTCACGGTTTCAGGACGCGCCTGAACGATGTACAGCTTGCCGTCGTCACCGTCCTTGGCCCATTCGATGTCCATCGGGCACTGGTAGTGCTTCTCGATGATCATCGCCTGCTTGGCCAGCTCGCTGACCTCGGCATCGCTCAGGCAGAAACGCGCGCGCTCGGCCTTGTCGACGTCGACAGTCTTGACCGAACGACCGGCCTTGGCCTCGTCGCCGTAGATCATCTTGATGGCTTTGCTGCCCAGGTTGCGACGCAGGATCGCCGGACGACCGGCGGCCAGGGTGCCCTTGTGCACGTAGAACTCATCCGGGTTCACCGCGCCTTGTACGACGGTTTCGCCCAGGCCGTAGGCGCCGGTGATAAACACAACGTCACGGAAGCCGGATTCGGTATCGAGGGTGAACATCACGCCGGCGGTGCCGGTTTCCGAACGCACCATGCGCTGCACGCCGGCAGACAGGGCGACCAGCTTGTGGTCAAAGCCCTGGTGGACGCGGTAGGAAATGGCGCGGTCGTTGAACAGGGAAGCGAAGACTTCCTTGGCGGCGCGGATGACGTTCTCGACGCCACGGATATTCAGGAAAGTTTCCTGCTGGCCGGCGAAGGAAGCATCCGGCAGGTCTTCGGCGGTAGCGGAAGAGCGAACGGCCACAGCGACGTCCGGGTTACCGGCCGACAGCGCGGCGAACGCGGTGCGGATCTCGGCGTTGAGTTTTTCAGGAAACTCGGCTTCCATGATCCATTGACGGATCTGTGCGCCAGTCTTGGCCAGGGCATTCACGTCGTCGACGTCGAGGGCATCCAGGGCGTCGTGAATCTGCTGGTTCAGGCCGCTCAGTTCGAGGAAATCACGATAAGCCTGTGCGGTCGTGGCAAAGCCACCAGGCACCGATACACCGGCACCTGCAAGGTTGCTGATCATCTCGCCCAGGGATGCGTTCTTGCCCCCCACATGCTCAACGTCGTGTTTGCCGAGCTTATCGAGGGAAACTACGTACTCTACCAAGGTGATCTCTCCACTAACTGTGTTGGAAAAGCTCAGGGTACTGGCCGCTCAGGGGAGCATTTGCCAGCAATATGGCCTGGACCTGGAAAATAAGTGAGAATGCGGGCCAATCCGGGCCGGCAAAATCGCGCCTATCATATCCAAGAATCGTCACTAGCTTAAGGCCCAAGGTGCAAATGAAACGATCTGCGTTCTTTATTTCCGACGGCACGGGCATCACTGCCGAAACCCTGGGTCAAAGTCTGCTGGCGCAGTTCGAAAGCATTACCTTCAGCAAATTCACGCGCCCGTACATCGACAGCGTGGAAAAAGCCCGCGCCATGGTACAACAAATCAATACAGCGGCCGAAAAGGACGGCTTCCGGCCGATCATCTTCGACACCATCGTCAATCAGGACATCCGTGAGATCCTCGCCACGTCCAATGGTTTCATGATCGATATTTTCTCGACCTTCCTGTCGCCACTGGAGCAGGAACTGGCCGAACATTCGTCCTACTCCGTGGGCAAATCCCACTCCATCGGGCACAACTCCAATTACATGGAGCGCATCGAGGCGGTGAACTTCGCCCTCGATAACGACGACGGCGCCCGCACCCACTACTACGACAAGGCCGACCTGATCCTGGTGGGCGTGTCGCGCTGCGGCAAGACCCCGACCTGCCTGTACATGGCCATGCAATTCGGCATCCGCGCAGCCAACTACCCGCTGACCGAGGACGACATGGAGCGCCTGCAATTGCCGGCCGCCCTGCGCGCTCACCAGCACAAGCTGTTCGGCCTGACCATCGACCCGGACCGCCTCACCGCGATCCGCAACGAGCGCAAGCCCAACAGTCGCTATTCGAGCTACGCCCAGTGCGAATTCGAAGTGCGCGAGGTGGAAAACCTGTTCCGTCGGGAGAACATCGCGAACATCAATTCAACGCATTTTTCCGTGGAAGAGATCGCCGCGAAGATCCTGGTGGAGAAAGGCGTCGAACGTCGGTTCAAGTAACTCCGCCAGCGGCTCAAACGGGGGTGATCACGCCCCCATCGCTGCGGCTTCCACCCCTTGTTCCAACGCACTCACCACCGCCTCGACGCCTTCCAGTAACAACCGGTCATCGCCGCTGGTGTTGCAGACACTCAGCCGAATCGCCTGTGGCACCGCGCCATGCCCGACTGCGAACGCTTCGGCCGTGGCGATCAGGTAGCCACGCTGCTTCAGTTCGGCCTCGATCTGCGACGCACGCCAGGGTTCCGGGACTTCGATCCAGACATGCGGACTTTCTCGCTGAGTTCGATAGATCAAGCCTTGCAGCAGCGGCATCACCAAGGCTTTACGACGGCTGATTTCGGCAACTTGCTGTGCGAGCAATCGCTGGGCCGCACCGCTTTCAATCCACAATCGGGCCAGTTCCATGGCCAGGGGTGTCGCCATCCAGCAGGACGCCCGCACTGCTGCCGACAAACGGCTGACTAACGCCTGCGGCGCATGCAAATAGCCCACCCGCAATCCCGCTGATACGGCCTTGCTCAGGCTGGCAATCAGCACCGTGCGCTCAGGGGCAAAATGACTCAGCGGCAGCGGTCGCTCCTGTTCCAGCACTGCGTGGGCTTCGTCCTCGATGATCAACAGATTGTGCGCTCGGCACACCTCGACCAGTTCCGCGCGCCTTGCGCTAGACATCACCGCCGCCGTGGGATTCTGGATAGTCGGCGTGCAATACAGCGCCGCGACTCGGTGATGACGGCACACTTCGTCCAGCACTGCCGGAAGCAGTCCCTCAGCGTCCATCGCCAGACCGATGAGTTTTATCCCGAGACTGCGTGCGATGCTGATCAGCCCCGGGTAGGTCAATTGCTCGGTGACCAGCGTGTCGCCGGCCTTGAGCAACGCCATCAAGGTGCAGGACAGGCCGTGCTGGGCGCCATTGACGCAAATCACCTGCTCGGCGTCGGCAACGAAACTTCCATGACTGATCCACTGCGCACCCGCCGCACGATGGATCATGAGTCCGGCGTCGTTGGTGTAGCCACCAATGCGCTGCATGGCTTGGGGATCAGCGGCCAGGGCCTGCAATCCGTGACTCAACAATTGAGTGTCATAGCCGGGAATAGGCTGGTTACGACTCATGTCGAAATACGGCTGTGGCTCGACGCTGACATTGCGAAACCCGCCATCACGCACACGCTCCAAACCTTGCTCGCGCACGTAGGTGCCATCCCCCACCCGGGCGACCACTTTGCCCAGGCGCTCCAGCTCGGCATAAGCGCGACTGATGGTGCCCACGGTCACGCCGAGGCTGTCGGCCAACAAACGGTGGGGCGGCAACTTGCAGCCCGGTGCAATCAGGCCGTCGGCGATGCCCTGCTCCACGCCGTCCGCCAAGCGCTGGTACTTGACCCCGGCGCCATTGAGCAAGGCATCCCGCAGAATTGACACCATGGCAATACTTACTTTGACAGCCATATCAACCCCTAATAGCGTGCCGGAAACAGGTTCAATCAGAGATAGACCTTTTCCATGACCAGATCAATTCTCGCAAGCGACGCTGCGCCGACTGCTAACACACCCTGGCTGACAGGCCTGGTCACCAGCCTGCTGTTTCTGGTCGTGTGCCTGAGTTGGGGCACCACCTGGCTGGGGATCAAAATCGCGGTCGAAAGCGTACCGCCATTGACGGCCGCCGGGCTGCGGTTCTTGATTGCTTTCCCGCTGTTTCTTGGCTTCGCCGCCTGGCGCCGCGAACCGCTGATGTTCCCCAAGGGCAGTCGCTGGTTTTTTCTGTTCGTCACCCTGGCGTACTTCAGCCTGCCGTACTACCTGCTCAATTACGGCGAGATGCACGTTTCCTCGGGGCTCACCGCGCTGCTGTTCAGTTGCATGCCGGTGTTCATCCTGATCTTCACCGCGCTGTTTTTGCGCGAACGAATCTACGCCTCGCAAGTGCTGGGCATCGCCATCGGTTTTGCCAGCCTGTTCATGATCATTCGCAGCCAGGGCCTGCACCTGGATCACGCAGAACTGTTCGGCGTGCTGGCGATTCTGACGGCGGCAATCCTGCATGCGCTGTGTTACGTGGTGACCAAGAAACACGGTAGCGCAATCAGCGTTATCACCTACAACACCCTGCCCATTGGCATTGCCGGGTTGATGCTGTTCGTCGCCGGCCTGGGCCTGGAAACGCCAAATTTCTCGGCCATCAGCGCACGCTCATGGGCTGCCCTGCTGTACCTGGGACTGGTGGCTTCGGTGGGCGGGTTCATCGTGTACTTCCTGCTGCTCAAGCGCTTGAGCCCGATCATTCTGTCGTTCGTGTTCATCATCTTTCCAGTGTTCGCGGTGATGATTGGCGCGTGGTACGAGGGGCAGGAAATTTCAGCCGAGCTGATGGGCTATTCGGCAGTGCTGCTGGCGGGATTTGCGATCACCAAGCTGCCGGTGGAGAGGTGGTTCAGGCGTTGATCGTGGTCTTGGTGGAAGCAAAGCTGCTCGCGATGGAGAAGTGTCAGGCAACATCAATTCTGCATGCGCCAACACCATCGCGAGCAAAGGTGCGAGGTGACTAGAAGCAATCACCCGGCACGCGCACCCAGCCTTCCATCAGTATCCGCGCGCTGCGGCTCATGATGGCTTTGGTCACGGTCCATTCGCCGTCGACCTGATTGGCCTCGGCGCCGACACGCAGGGTGCCCGACGGATGACCGAAACGCACAGCATTGCGATCAACACCTCCGGCAGCCAGGTTTACCAGGGTGCCGTTGATCGCCGCTGCAGTACCAATGGCCACGGCAGCGGTGCCCATCATTGCGTGGTGCAACTTGCCCATGGACAAGGCCCGCACCAGCAGGTCGACATCACCCGCCGCCACTGGCTTGCCGCTGGACGACACGTAGTCGGTCGGACGCGCAACGAATGCCACCTTAGGCGTGTGTTGACGTTTGGCCGCTTCGTCGACATTGGCGATCAGGCCCATGCGCAACGCACCGTAGGCACGGATGGTCTCGAACATCTGCAGCGCTTTCGCGTCACCATTGATCGCGCCTTGCAGCTCGGTCCCGGTGTAGCCGATATCCTCGGCATTGACGAAAATCGTCGGGATGCCGGCGTTGATCATGGTCACTTTCAAAGTGCCAACGCCTGGAACCTCGAGGTCGTCGACCAGGTTGCCGGTGGGGAACATCGAACCACCTGCGCCCTCTTCCTCGGCCGCCGGGCTGATGAATTCCAACTGCACTTCGGCAGCCGGAAAGGTCACGCCATCGAGTTCGAAATCACCGGTTTCCTGCACCGCGCCGCTGGTCACCGGGACGTGGGCGATGATGGTCTTGCTGATGTTGGCCTGCCAGATGCGCACCACGGCCACGCCGTTGTGCGGCACACGGCTGGCATCGACCAGGCCGCTGCTGATGGCGAAGGAACCGACAGCCGCCGAAAGGTTGCCGCAGTTGCCGCTCCAGTCGACAAATGGCTTGTCGATCGAGACCTGGCCGAACAGGTAGTCAACGTCGTGATCGGCCTTGATGCTCTTGGACACGATCACCGTCTTGCTGGTGCTCGATGTCGCCGCGCCCATGCCGTCGATCTGTTTTTCGTAAGGGTCGGGACTGCCAATGACCCGCAGCAGCAATGCATCGCGGGACGGACCCGGGACCTGCGCCGACTCGGGCAGGTCCTGCAGGCTGAAGAACACGCCTTTGCTGGTGCCGCCGCGCATGTAGGTGGCGGCAATCTTGATTTGCGGTGCGTGAGCCATGATGCTCCTTTTGGCCGGCGCGGGACTTGAATCCCGCGCGGCACGTCGAGGTTAAACGGCGGCTGCCGATTCGAGGAAGTCCTGGGCGAAACGCTGCAGCACGCCACCGGCTTCGTAGATCGAAACTTCTTCGGCGGTGTCGAGGCGGCAGGTCACCGGCACCGACACCTGCTCACCGTTTTTGCGGGTGATAACCAGGGTCAGGGTTGCGCGCGGAGTACGCTCGCCGACTACGTCGTAGGTTTCAGTACCGTCGATGCCGAGGGTCTTGCGGTCGGTGCCTGGCTTGAACTCCAGCGGCAGCACGCCCATGCCCACCAGGTTGGTGCGGTGAATGCGCTCGAAGCCTTCGGCGGCAATCGCTTCGACACCGGCCAGGCGCACGCCCTTGGCTGCCCAGTCGCGGGACGAACCCTGGCCATAGTCGGCACCAGCGATAATGATCAGCGGCTGCTTGCGATCCATGTAGGTTTCGATCGCTTCCCACATGCGCATCACTTGGCCTTCCGGCTCGACACGGGCCAGCGAGCCCTGCTTGACCTTGCCGTTTTCCTGGACCATTTCGTTGAACAGTTTCGGGTTGGCAAAGGTTGCGCGCTGCGCGGTCAGGTGGTCGCCACGGTGGGTCGCGTAAGAGTTGAAGTCCTCTTCCGGCAGGCCCATTTTCGCCAGGTATTCACCGGCGGCGCTGTCCATCATGATCGCGTTGGATGGCGACAGGTGATCGGTGGTGATGTTGTCCGGCAGCACCGCCAGCGGGCGCATGCCCTTGAGCGGACGCGCGCCGGCCAGAGCGCCTTCCCAGTACGGCGGACGACGGATGTAGGTGCTCATTTCACGCCATTCGTACAACGGCGCGACTTTCGGACCGGTGTCTTCGTGGATCGCGAACATCGGGATGTAGACCTGGCGGAACTGCTCCGGCTTCACGGACGCTTTGACCACGGCGTCGATTTCCTCGTCGCTCGGCCAGATGTCTTTCAGGCGGATTTCCTTGCCATCGACCACGCCCAGCACGTCTTTTTCGATGTCGAAACGGATGGTCCCGGCAATGGCGTAAGCGACCACCAATGGCGGCGAAGCGAGGAACGCCTGCTTGGCATACGGGTGGATCCGCCCGTCGAAGTTACGGTTGCCCGACAACACGGCGGTGGCGTACAGGTCGCGGTCGATGATCTCTTGCTGGATCACCGGGTCCAGTGCACCGGACATGCCGTTGCAGGTGGTGCAGGCGAAGGCCACGATACCGAAACCGAGCTGGTCCAGTTCTTTGGTCAGGCCGGCTTCGTCCAGGTACAGCGCCACGGTTTTCGAGCCCGGCGCCAGGGACGATTTGACCCATGGCTTGCGGGTCAGGCCGAGCTTGTTGGCGTTACGCGCCAGCAGGCCGGCGGCAATCACGTTGCGCGGGTTGCTGGTGTTGGTGCAGCTGGTAATCGCAGCGATGATCACCGCGCCGTCGGGCATCTGCCCCGGCACTTCTTGCCACTCGCCGGCGATGCCCTTGGCCGCCAGGTCGGCAGTTGCCATGCGTGCATGCGGGTTGCTCGGGCCAGCCATGTTGCGCACCACCGACGACAGGTCGAAGGTCAGGCCGCGCTCGTATTGCGCACCTTTGAGGCTGTCTGCCCACAGGCCGATCTTCTTGGCGTAGTTCTCCACCAACTGCACCTGCTCGTCTTCACGGCCGGTGAGTTTCAGGTAGTCTATGGTCTGCTGGTCGATGTAGAACATCGCCGCGGTGGCGCCGTATTCCGGGGCCATGTTGGAAATGGTTGCGCGGTCGCCCAGGGTCAGGGCCGAGGCGCCTTCGCCGAAGAACTCGAGCCATGCACCGACGACTTTCTGCTTGCGCAGGAACTCGGTCAGCGCCAGCACCATGTCGGTGGCGGTGATGCCCGGTTGCAGTTTGCCGGTCAACTCGACGCCGACGCTTTCCGGCAGGCGCATCCAGGACGCGCGTCCGAGCATCACGCTCTCGGCTTCCAGGCCACCCACGCCAATGGCGATCACACCCAGGGCATCGACGTGCGGGGTGTGGCTGTCGGTACCAACGCAGGTGTCGGGGAAGGCCACGCCGTCACGCACCTGGATCACCGGAGACATTTTCTCCAGGTTGATCTGGTGCATGATGCCGTTGCCAGGCGGGATCACGTCGACGTTCTTGAACGCCTTCTTGGTCCAGTTGATGAAGTGGAAACGGTCTTCGTTGCGACGGTCTTCGATGGCGCGGTTCTTCTCGAACGCCTCGGGGTCGAAACCGCCGCGCTCGACGGCCAGCGAGTGGTCGACGATCAATTGAGTCGGCACCACCGGGTTGACTTGCGCCGGGTCACCGCCTTGCAGGGCGATGGCGTCACGCAGGCCGGCCAGGTCGACCAATGCGGTCTGGCCGAGAATGTCGTGGCACACCACACGGGCCGGAAACCACGGGAAGTCGAGGTCGCGCTTGCGCTCGATGAATTGCTTCAGGGATTCGGTGAGCGTGGCCGGGTCGCAGCGACGCACAAGGTTTTCCGCCAGCACGCGGGAGGTGTACGGCAGGGTGTCGTAGGCGCCAGGCTGAATGGCTTCGACCGCCGCACGGACGTCGAAGTAGTCCAGTTGGCTGCCTGGCAGCGATTTGCGAAATTCTGTGTTCATCGTCGGGACTCGGTCACGGTAGATACAAAAGGCGGGGCATGCACCGATACTGAAGGCTTAAGCGGTCCACTGTGGGAGCGGGCTTGCCCGCGATTGCGGTGTGTCAGCTACATCATTGCCAACTGACACTCCCTCTTCGCGGGCAAGCCCGCTCCCACAGGGATCTGCATTGAATTCAGACCCTGTGTAGCCCCCACCATTCAGCGTTGTTCGATTGGCACGAACTTGCGCTGTTCGACGCCGGTATACTCGGCGCTCGGGCGGATGATGCGGTTGTTGGCACGCTGTTCGAACACGTGTGCAGCCCAGCCGGTCAGGCGCGAGCAGACGAAGATCGGCGTGAACAGCTTGGTCGGAATGCCCATGAAGTGGTACGCCGAGGCATGGTAGAAATCGGCGTTCGGGAACAGCTTCTTCTGCTCCCACATGGTCTTGTCGATGGCTTCGGAAACCGGGAACAACACGGTGTCGCCCACTTCTTCAGCGAGTTTTTTCGACCAGCCCTTGATCACTTCGTTACGCGGATCGCTGTCTTTGTAGATCGCGTGGCCGAAGCCCATGATCTTGTCCTTGCGCTCCAGCATGCCCAGCGTGCCCTTGATCGCCTCTTCAGCCGAACCGAAGCGCTCGATCATTTCCATCGCCGCTTCGTTGGCGCCACCGTGCAGCGGGCCGCGCAGCGAGCCGATGGCGGCGGTGATGCAGGAGAACAGGTCGGACAGGGTCGAGGCGCAAACGCGAGCGGTGAAAGTCGAGGCGTTGAACTCGTGCTCGGCGTAGAGAATCAGCGAAACGTTCATCACCTTGACGTGCAGATCGCTCGGCTTCTTGTCGTGCAACAGGTGCAGGAAGTGCCCGCCAATGGACTCTTCATCGGTCACACAGTCGATGCGCTTGCCGTCGTGGCTGAAGCGATACCAGTAGGTCATGATCGCCGGGAAGGCAGCCAGCAGGCGGTCAGTCTTGTCGTGCTGCTCGGAGAAATTGTTTTCCGCTTCGAGGTTGCCGAGGAACGAGCAACCGGTGCGCATCACATCCATCGGATGGGCGTCGGCCGGAATGCGTTCCAGTACTTCCTTCAGCGCTTGCGGCAGGTCGCGCAGCTTGCTCAGCTTGGCCACGTAAGCCGCCAGTTGCGCCTTGCTCGGCAGTTCGCCGTAGAGCAACAGGTAGGCCACTTCTTCGAAGCGCGCCTCAGCTGCCAGTTCGCGCACGTCATAGCCGCGATACGTCAGGCCAGCGCCTTCCTGGCCAACGGTGGACAGTGCGGTTTGTCCGGCTACCTGGCCACGGAGCCCGGCGCCACTTAGTACTTTTGCTTCGGCCATTGCTGTCTCCAGTCTTCTTGAATTTGTCAGAGAATCTTTGTTTGTCGCCGGCGTATCTGGTCGGCGGATTCCCTGTAGGAGCTGGCTTGCCAGCAATGATCGACGCTACACCGCGGTCATCAGGTTCCGCGCGTTATCGTTAGCGTCCTTCGCTAGCAAGCTAGCTCCTACAGGGGGTGTTTCAGCCTTTCTTTTGGGCAAACAACGCATCGAGCTTCTGCTCGAAGGTGTGGTAGTCGATGCGATCGTAGAGCTCCATGCGAGTCTGCATGGTGTCGATGACGTTTTGCTGGGTGCCATCGCGGCGGATGGCGGTGTAGACGTTTTCCGCAGCCTTGTTCATGGCGCGGAACGCCGACAGCGGGTACAGCACCAGCGACACGTCGGCGGCCTTGAGCTGCTCGGTGGTGTAAAGCGGAGTGGCGCCGAATTCGGTGATGTTGGCCAGGATCGGCGCTTTCACGCGGCTGGCGAACAGCTTGTACATTTCCAGCTCGGTGATGGCTTCCGGGAACACCATGTCGGCGCCGGCTTCGATGCACGCGGCGGCGCGATCCAGCGCCGACTCCAGGCCTTCAACGGCCAGGGCATCGGTACGGGCCATGATCACGAAGCTGTCATCCGTACGGGCATCGACGGCGGCCTTGATGCGGTCGATCATCTCCTGCTGGGTGACGATTTCCTTGTTTGGGCGGTGACCGCAGCGCTTGGCGCCGACCTGGTCTTCGATGTGGATCGCCGCGGCGCCGAACTTGATCATCGACTTCACGGTACGGGCCACGTTGAAGGCCGAGGAACCGAAACCGGTGTCGACATCCACCAGCAGCGGCAGGTCGCAGACGTCGGTGATGCGACGGACGTCGGTCAGCACGTCATCGAGGCCGGTGATGCCCAGGTCCGGTACGCCGAGGGAGCCGGCAGCGACGCCGCCACCCGACAGATAAATAGCTTTGAAACCGGCGCGCTTGGCCAGCAGCGCGTGGTTGGCGTTGATCGCGCCGACCACTTGCAACGGCTGCTCGCTGGCAACCGCATCACGGAAACGCTGGCCTGGTGTGCTCTTGTTGGAACTCATGACTCACCTCGTGGAGTGACTGTCTGGTGGGCGCCGTCCTGATAGTGACGGGCGATGTTGCGTTTCGAGGCGCCGATGTGACGACGCATCAGTAACTCGGCCAATTCACCGTCACGGTCGGCGATGGCATCGAGAATTCGGTGGTGCTCGGCGAACGCCTGGCGCGGCCGATTGGGCGTGGCGGAAAACTTCATGCGGTACATGCGCACCAGCTGATACAGCTCGCCGCAGAGCATTTGGGTCAGCGTGCGGTTGCCGCTGCCCTGGATGATCCGGTAGTGGAAGTCGAAATCGCCTTCCTGCTGGTAGTAGCCGACACCGGCCTGGAACGCGGCGTCGCGTTCATGGGTCTCCAGCACCTGGCGCAGTTCGTCGATCTCTTCGTTGCTCATGCGCTCGGCGGCCAGGCGACAAGCCATGCCTTCGAGGGACTCGCGGATTTCGTAGAGCTCGATCAGCTCGGCGTGGTTCAACGACACCACGCGGGCGCCGACATGGGGCACGCGCACCAGCAGGCGCTGGCCTTCGAGACGGTGGATGGCCTCGCGCAACGGGCCACGGCTGATACCGTAGGTGCGCGCCAGCTCCGGCTCGGAGATTTTGCTGCCCGGGGCGATGTCACCTTTGACTATGGCCGCCTGGATACGCCGGAAGACGTTTTCGGAAAGGGTTTCCGAATCATCAGCGGCTATCACCGGGGGATCAAGTTGATCCAGCATATTGTCGACACCTTGCAAGTCAGTGCGGCAAAAATTAACCAAAATCCTCATCGCAGTCAAAGGAAATAGTGAGATTGTCGACAATCGTCTAATAAACCCATTTACTAAAGCGAAATCAAAGGACCACCTCGGCGCTGGCACCAGAAAAACAGCGTGTTAGAATGCCGCCCGCATTTGCCTGTCATCTTTGTATGGCAGGCACACGAGGGCGCTTGTGCAGTTAATGCCAGTCACCTTGAACTGAAGAATGGACCGCAACGCGCCAGGATTTATGAGACTCAAGCACCTCCCTTTATTGCTCTGCCTGTTCTGCCTGCCGGGCCTCGGTTACGCGGGCGAAAAGACCGTGTATGGCCTCAACGAGTACGCACAGCTGTCAGGCATCGACCTGGAAGTCGCGGCCAAGCTCGATACCGGGGCAAAGACCGCCTCCTTGAGTGCCCGCGACATCAAGCGTTTCAAACGCAACGGTGAGTCCTGGGTGCGCTTTTACCTCGCCATCGACGCCGCGCACTCGCACCCGATCGAGCGCCCTCTGGCGCGGGTCAGCAAGATCAAACGCCGCGCCGGTGACTACGATCCCGAAGAGGGCAAGAACTACACCGCGCGCCCGGTCATCGAGCTGGATATCTGCATGGGCACCGCCTTGCGCAGCATAGAAGTGAACTTGACCGACCGAAGTGCATTCCAATACCCGCTCCTGATCGGCTCCGAGGCGCTCAAACGCTTCGATGCCCTGGTCGACCCAAGCCTTAAATACGCTGCTGGCAAGCCTGCCTGCGCCACCGCCGCTCACACCGCAGAGTAATACCCATGCGCTCTCTTACCCTCCACCTGAAAGTCCTCATCGCCATCCTGGTGGTCCTGGGCATTTCAGTTACGGCCTACCAGATTTTCGTGCTGGGCATTCCGGTGACCGAAGACGCCACCGACGACCTGTGGAACATCGACGCCAAGGTCGAGTTCGTCGCCAGCGCCAAGGATCCGGTGAAGATCCAGATGTTCGTGCCACCACTGAGCCGCGACTATGTCAGCCTCAATGAGAGCTTCATCTCCAACAACTACGGGGTGGCGGTCAACCGCGTCGACGGCAACCGCAAGGTCACCTGGTCGGCACGTCGCGCCAAGGGCAACCAGACCCTCTACTACCGCCTGGTCCTGACCAAGCGCTACACCGGGGAAAAACCCAAGGTCAAAGGCCCGACTTTCCGCGACAGCATCGCCATCGAAGGCCCGGAAAAAATCGCCGCCGAAGCCCTGCTCGCGCCGATTCGCCAGCACTCGGCGGACGTCGAGACCTTCATCAGCGAAGCGATCAAGCGGGTCAACAACAGCAACGACGACAACGCCAAGATGCTCCTGGCGGGCGACCCGACGCCGGCGCACAAGGCCAAGATCGTCGAACTGCTGCTGTCGATCGCCCACGTCCCGGTGGAAAAGGTCCACACCATTCGCCTGGTGGCCGACCAGCCGCAATCACCTGAACTGTGGCTGCGCAGCTTCAACGGCACCGACTGGCTGTACTTCAATCCGGAAACCGGCGAGCAGGGCCTGCCCAGCGACCGCCTGTTGTGGTGGACCGGCGATGACAACCTGATCACCGTCGATGGCGGCAAGAAAGCCACCGTCACCTTCAGCCTGAACAACAGCGAAATGAACGCCATTCGCCTGGCCAAGCTGACTGACGAGAACACCGACGCCAACTTCCTCGAATACTCGCTGTACGGCCTGCCGCTGCAGACCCAGCAAACCTTCATGATCATGGTGATGATCCCGATCGGCGTGCTGGTGATCCTGATCCTGCGCAACCTGATCGGCCTGCAGACCCTCGGCACCTTCACCCCGGTGCTGATCGCCCTGGCCTTCCGCGAGACTCAACTGGGCTTCGGTATCGTGCTGTTTACCGTGATCACCGCCCTCGGATTGTCGCTGCGCTCCTACCTTGAGCACCTCAAGCTGCAGATGTTGCCGCGGCTGTCGGTGGTGCTGACCTTCGTCGTGGTGCTGATCGCCGCCATCAGTCTGTTCAGCCACAAGCTGGGCCTGGAGCGCGGCCTGTCGGTGGCGCTGTTCCCGATGGTGATCCTGACCATGACCATCGAACGCCTGTCGATCACCTGGGAAGAGCGTGGCGGCGGCCATGCGATGAAAGTGGCGATCGGCACGCTGTTCGCCGCGTCCCTGGCGCACCTGATCATGAGCGTGCCAGAACTGGTGTACTTCGTGTTCACCTTCCCGGCGATCCTGCTGATCCTGGTGGGCTTCATGCTGGCCATGGGTCGTTATCGCGGCTATCGCCTGACCGAGTTGGTGCGTTTCAAAGCCTTCGTCAAGGCTGACTCGTAATGTTCGGGCTCTGGAAGACCTGGAAGGCCCTGGAGGCGCGGGGCATCATGGGCATCAACCGGCGTAACGCCGACTACGTGCTCAAGTACAACAAACGCAGCCTGTACCCGATTGTCGACGACAAGATCCTGACCAAGGAGCGGGCGATCAAGGCCGGCATCCACGTGCCGCAAATGTACGGGGTGATCTCCACCGAGAAGGAAATCGACAAGCTCGGCGAGATCATCGACGGCCACACCGACTTCGTGATCAAGCCGGCACAGGGTGCCGGCGGCGACGGCATCCTGGTGATCGCCGATCGCTTCGAGGGCCGCTATCGCACCGTCTCGGGGAAAATCATCAGCCACGAGGAAATCGAGCATCAGATCTCGAGCATCCTCACCGGCCTGTATTCCCTGGGCGGACACCGCGACCGCGCCTTGATCGAATACCGGGTGATCCCCGACCAGATCTTCAAAAGCATCAGTTATGAAGGCGTGCCGGATATCCGCATCATCGTTCTGATGGGCTACCCGGTGATGGCCATGCTGCGCCTGCCGACCCGTCAGTCCGGCGGCAAGGCCAACCTTCACCAGGGCGCGATCGGCGTCGGCGTCGACCTGGCCACCGGCCTGACCCTGCGCGGCACCTGGCTGAACAACATCATTAACAAACACCCGGACACCACCAACGCCGTCGACGGCGTGCAACTGCCCTACTGGGATGGTTTCATGAAGCTCGCGGCCGGCTGCTATGAGCTGTGCGGCCTGGGTTACATCGGCGTCGACATGGTGCTAGACCAGGAAAAAGGCCCGCTGATTCTCGAACTGAATGCGCGCCCAGGGCTGAACATCCAGATCGCCAACGACTGCGGGCTGACGTTGCGCACCCATGCGGTCGAGGCGCGCCTGGAAGAGCTGAAGGCCCGTGGCGTGACGGAAAGCGTTGAAGAGCGCGTGGCCTTTGTTCAGGAAATGTTTGGGCATATACCGCCGGTTGAGGGTTGATCCAAGACCGTGGAGCGACCTTCGCGAGCAGGCTCGCTCCCACAGAGCTCGTTTAGATTCTGTGGGAGCGAGCCTGCTCGCGAAGACCATGTAACAAACACCACAACCCTCAACCTGCCAATTCCCGACATCTCCTCTAGAGGCATTTCCTACAGAGGAATACAATCGCCACCCCGCCTCGATGGCTGATCTACCCCGCTCATGCAGACCTGCTCCGTACACCCACTGCCCTACCGCGCCAACCCCGCCGACTATTTTGCGGCGATCCGCCATGCTCCCGGCAGCGTGCTCCTCGACAGCGGGCGGCCGAGTGCCGAACGTGGCCGCTACGACCTGCTCAGCGCCTGGCCACTGGCAACCCTGGCAGTAGCGCCCGAGGAAAGCGGCGCAGCCTTTCTGCAACGGTTGCGCGAGAGCCTCGGTCAACTGGGCGAGGCCAACCTGCCGAACGACCTTGAACTGCCCTTCGCCGGCGGATTGATCGGCTACCTCAGCTACGACTTCGGCCGTCATCTGGAGGCCCTGCCCTCCCAGGCCCAGGACGACCTGCAACTGCCCGATGCACGTTTCGGCCTGTACCCCTGGGCGCTGATCAGCGATCACCAGGCGTGCAGTAGCCAACTGGTGTTTCATCCGCAGTTAGCCGACAGCGAACGCCAGCGCCTGATCGAACTGTTCAGCCAGCCGACGACAGCCATCGATTCAAGCTTCAGCCTCGCCGGCGCGATGCAGGCCGATTTGAGTGCCAGCCAGTACCAGCAAGCCTTTGAGCACATCCAGCAGTACATCCAGGCCGGCGACTGCTATCAGGTCAACTTCGCCCAACGCTTCCGCGCCCAGTGCCAGGGCGATGCCTGGGCTGCCTATTGCGCCTTGCGCGCGGCATGCCCGACGCCATTTTCGGGCTTCCAGAGCCTGCTCGGTGGCGACGCGATTCTCAGTCTGTCGCCGGAGCGCTTCGTCAAGGTCAGTGCCGGACATGTCGAAACCCGACCGATCAAGGGCACCCGGCCGCGCGGAGCAAACGCCAGCGAAGATGCAGCCAACGCCGCCGAACTGCTGGCCAGCCCGAAGGATCGTGCGGAAAACCTGATGATCGTCGACTTGCTGCGCAACGACCTCGGTCGCACCTGCCGCATCGGTTCGGTACGGGTGCCGGAGCTGTTCAGCCTGGAAAGCTACCCCAACGTTCACCACCTGGTGAGCAGCGTCACCGGCGAACTGGCCGCCGACCGCGATGCCCTCGACCTGATCGCTGGCAGTTTCCCTGGCGGCTCGATTACCGGCGCGCCGAAAATTCGCGCGATGCAGATCATCGACGAGCTGGAGCCTACCCGTCGTGGCTTGTACTGCGGTTCGCTGCTGTATCTGGACGTACGCGGGGAAATGGACAGCTCGATCGCCATCCGCAGCTTGCTGGTCAAGGACGGTCAGGTGTGTTGCTGGGGTGGCGGCGGGATCGTCGCTGATTCGGACTGGCAGGCGGAGTACCAGGAATCGATCACCAAGGTCAAAGTACTGCTGGAAACCTTGCAGGGTCTTTGAGGCTAATGTCTCGGGGGAGCGCACTCCCCCGCCACGTTCTTACAGGCTCAACTCACGATTCGACGCTTTCAGGAACTCTTGCTTGAGATCGGCGAAGCTGTGCACCGCCGGGAACTGCGGGAATTCGCGGATCACATTGTCCGGCGCATGGAACAGGATCCCGGCATCCGCCTCACCAAGCATGGTGGTGTCGTTGTACGAATCACCCGCTGCAATCACCCGGTAGTACAGGCTCTTGAAGGCCAGTACCGACTGACGCTTTGGATCTTTCTGACGCAGTTGATAGCCCGTGACGCGCCCGGTTTCGTCGGTAATCAGACGATGGCAGAGCAAAGTCGGGAAGCCCAGTTGGCGCATCAGCGGCTGGGAAAATTCGTAGAAGGTGTCGGACAGAATCACCACCTGGAAGCGCTCGCGCAGCCAGTTGACGAACTCGATGGCGCCGTCCAGCGGCTTAAGCGTGCCGATGACTTCCTGGATGTCGGCCAGTTTCAGGCCATGCTCATCAAGGATCCGCAGGCGCTGCTGCATCAGCACGTCGTAGTCGGGAATATCCCGGGTGGTTGCCCTGAGGGATTCAATCCCGGTTTTTTCGGCGAAGGCGATCCAGATTTCCGGAACCAGGACACCTTCCAGATCGAGACAGGCAATTTCCACAACACACTCCCATTTGTACTGATTATTGAGTTGAGCGAGCAAAAGGACTGCCGAACTCTAGCGAGTCATCACCTGCGGCGCAACGCAGACGAGCGCGCCAGGCGCCCCAGATGTTCAGGCCTCTGTAGGAGCGAGCCTGCTCGCGAAAAACTTCAGGACGCCGCGCCCATTCAGAATGCCCGCGGTATCGTTAACGTTTTTCGCGAGCAGGCTCGCTCCTACAGGGCCCTCTGTGTTGGCTCAACAGCATTACGCCAGGCGCCCCGGGATTTTGTTACCATCGCCAACATATAGAGCGCTTAGCGCCACCGACCTGTAGGAAACCGCCCTGATGAGCCCAACGTTCGACGTCGCCGAACTCGCTGCGACCTATGCCAACAAATCCGCCCAGGACATTCTCAAGCTGGCCTTCGCCGAATTCGGCGACGAGCTGTGGATCTCCTTCAGCGGCGCCGAAGACGTGGTGCTGGTGGACATGGCCTGGAAGCTGAACAAGAACGTCAAGGTGTTCAGCCTGGACACCGGTCGCCTGCACCCGGAAACCTACCGTTTCATCGATCAGGTGCGCGAGCACTACAACATCCAGATCGAACTGGTCTCGCCGGACCACAGCAAGCTTGAGCCGTTCATCAAGGAAAAAGGTCTGTTCAGCTTCTACAAGGACGGCCATGGCGAGTGCTGCGGCATCCGCAAGATCGAACCGCTGCGGCGCAAGCTGTCCACCGTGCGTGCCTGGGCCACCGGCCAGCGCCGCGACCAGAGCCCCGGCACCCGCAGCCAGGTGGCGGTGATGGAAATCGACGGCGCGTTCTCCACCCCCGAGCGCACCCTGTACAAGTTCAACCCGCTGGCGCAAATGACCAGCGATGAGATCTGGGGCTACATCCGCATGCTCGAACTGCCCTACAACAGCCTGCATGAGCGCGGTTTCATCAGCATCGGCTGCGAACCCTGCACCCGCCCCGTGCTGCCGAACCAGCACGAACGCGAAGGTCGCTGGTGGTGGGAAGAGGCCACGCAGAAAGAATGTGGTTTGCACGCGGGCAATATCATCAAGAAAGCCTGATTCCCCTCTCCCTTGTAGGAGCGGGCTTGCCCGCGAATGGGCCATCGAATTCAACACGCATGTTGCGTCTTCGCTGGCAAGCCAGCTCCTACAGGATGCAATTCGCCCGCCCTAAACATTGCATGCAATTTTTGTATGCAATCATCCAAATCCACGGTACAACTGCCATTCCCGCACCCACAACAGCACGTTGCAAGGACGGTCCATGCGCATACTCGTGGTCAACGTCAACACCAGCGAATCCATTACCCGGGCCATCACCCGCCAGGCGCAAAGCGTGGCGGCGCCAGGGACCGAGATCATCGGGCTGACCCCGCACTTCGGTGCCGAGTCGGTCGAAGGCAATTTCGAAAGCTACCTGGCAGCGGTCGCGGTGATGCAGCGGGTCATGGCCTATGACCAGCCGTTCGACGCGGTGGTCCAGGCCGGCTACGGTGAACACGGTCGCGAGGGTTTGCAGGAGCTGCTCGAGGTGCCTGTGGTGGATATCACCGATGCCGCCGCCAGCACTGCGATGTTCCTGGGCCACGCCTATTCGGTGGTCACCAGCCTCGACCGCACGGTGCCGTTGATCGAAGATCGCCTGAGACTGTCCGGGCTCTGGCAACGCTGCGCCTCGGTGCGCGCCAGCGGATTGGCCGTGCTGGAACTGGAGCAAGATCCCGAGCGCGCCTTGCAGGCCATCGTGCAGCAGGCCGAAATCGCCGTGCGCGAGGACAAGGCTGAAGTCATTTGCCTGGGCTGCGGCGGCATGGCCGGGCTGGCGGAGCAGATTCGTCAGCGCAGCGGCGTGCCAGTGGTGGATGGGGTGACGGCGGCGGTAACCTTGGCCGAATCATTGGTTCGCCTGGGCCTGTCGACCTCCAAGGTACGCACCTATGCCGCCCCGCGGGCGAAAGCCATCGTCGGCTGGCCCACCCGCTGAAATCGAGGCTCAGACCGCGCTGAAACGCCGCGCCAGCCCCTGCTCGGCAACCTGCTCGATGACAAAATCAACGAATGCACGGGTCTTGCCCGGGAGCAATTTGTGCTCAGCGTAGTAGATAGAGATATTGCCGTCGTCGACATACCAATCCGCCAGCACCCGTTGCAGGGTGCCCGCCTGCAAATACCCCAGCGCGAACGGCATGCTGACCAACGCGATGCCCAGACCCTGGGCCGCCGTGGCACAAGCCGCCTCCGAATCGCTCATGGTCATCCGCGCCCGCAGGCTCAACGGGCTGTGCTGCTGATCACGACTTGTCAGCTGCCATGAACGCACGCGCCCGGTCTGCGGCGAGCGAATCAGGATGCCGTCGTGCTGCTTCAGATCATCCGGCTCGATCACCACAGGATTTCGCCCCAGGTACTCGGCAGACGCCACCAGCACCCGATGCGCCGGCGTCAGCTTGCGCGCCACCACGCCCTGGGGCAGCTCGAATCCGCCGCCGATGGCCGCGTCGAAGCCCTGCCCGATCAAGTCGACCTGGCGGTTGTCGAAATGCCAATCCGGGTTGATCGCCGGAAAGCGCCGCAGGAACTCGCCGAGCAACGGCACGATATACAAGCGTCCGAACACCGTGCCCATGCTGACCTTGAGCGTACCGGCGGGTCGCCCTTCGGCGCTGGCCAAGTTGGCCACCGCGTTCTGGATGGTGTGCAGGCTGGCGCTGACTTCAGCCAGAAACAACTGCCCGGCCTCGGTCAACCGCAAGCTCCGCGTGCTGCGCTGGAACAAGCGCACGCCCAACCGCGCCTCGAGCTTGGCGACACTCTTGCCCACCGCCGCCGGCGTCAGGCTCAAGCGCCGCGCCGCCTCGGCAAAGCTGCCGACTTCGGCGCTACGGACGAAGCATTCGATACTGCTGAAGGTTTCCATGGCGGCCACTATAAACTTTTAGTTTACACAGACTATCGCAATTACCGTCTACACAGCAGGTAATCGGAAATCGATACTAGGCTCCATCAACCGCGGCATCTCGCCTCGGGACTTCGGAGATCAACATGACCACTCACACCCTCAACGGCAAAGTAGCGCTGATCCAGGGCGGCTCCCGCGGCATCGGTGCAGCCATCGTCCAACGCCTGGCCGCTGAAGGCGCCGCCGTGGCCTTCACTTACGTCAGCTCCGCGGCCAAGGCCGAAGCGCTGCGCGACAGCATCACCGCCAATGGCGGCAAGGCCCTGGCGATCAAGGCCGACAGCGCCGACGCCGAGGCCATCCGCAGCGCGGTCAACGCCACGGTGCAAACCTTTGGCCGGCTGGACATTCTGGTCAACAACGCCGGTGTCCTGGCAGTCGCGCCGCTGGAAGATTTCAAACTGGAAGACTTCGACCAAACCCTGGCGATCAACGTGCGCAGCGTGTTCATCGCCACTCAGGAAGCAGCCCGACACATGGGCGAAGGTGGTCGCATCATCAACATCGGCAGCACCAACGCCGACCGCATGCCCTTCGCCGGTGGCGGCCCCTATGCCATGAGCAAGGCGGCGCTGGTCGGCCTGACCAAAGGCCTGGCGCGCGACCTTGGCCCACGGGGCATTACCATCAATAACGTGCAACCCGGCCCGGTCGACACCGACATGAACCCGGCCCACGGTGACTTTGCCGAGAGCCTGATCCCGCTGATGGCTGTGGGTCGCTACGGCACTGCCGAGGAAATCGCCAGCTTTGTCGCCTACCTGGTGGGCCCGCAAGCGGGCTACATCACCGGTGCCAGCCTGACCATCGACGGTGGTTTCGGCGCCTGAAACCAGGCCCTGGAAAGTCAAACGCCGGGCAACCTCGATCAGGTTGCCCGGCGTTTGTCTGTGTAGCCGTTGCCAGTCAGGCCGTCTCGAACACCGGCAAGCCATAAGCCTGCAGCGGGAAGCTATCGAGACTGCGCAGAATGCGGTCGGCATGGGCGTACTTTTCATCGGCCATGGCCGCGTCTGGCACGGCAATGGCGGTCATGCCTGCCGCCTTCGCTGCGGTCACGCCGAATGGCGAATCCTCGAACACCAGGCAATCAGCGGGCGCCACACCCAGGCGGCGAGCGGCAGTCAGGAAGATATCCGGCGCCGGCTTGGCCGCGCCCACTTCAGGGTCATCCGCCGTGACAATGGTGTCGAACAGGGCAAACCAGTCGCGATGACGGGTGGCTTTCTGCGCAAACGACCCACTCGATGAACTGGTGCCGATGGCGATTGGAATCTGTCGGGACTTCAAGTGCTCGACCAGCTCGCGTGCGCCCGGCATCGCTGGGGCATGGGGGAATCGCTCCTGCAGCAACGGCTCGCGAATCCGCAGAAACTCCTCGGCACTGATTGGCAAGTCCAATGCCTGCACCACATAGCGCGCCAGGTCTAACGCACCACGGCCAATGATATTTTGCTTGATGGTCCAGTCGAAATGCCGGCCATAGCGCTGCGCAATGATCTGCGTGACCTCGGTGTAGATCCCCTCGGTATCGAGCAGCAGACCATCCATATCGAAAATAACGGCCTTGATCGGGGCCAGGTTCAACGGTGCATTCATCGCATCTGATCCGTTATCTACACAACATTCCGGGAACGGCTCAGGGGCAGCCATGACCCGATCCAACGCGCTGCTTGGCGCGGTGAAAGGGTTCAGCAGCATAGCGAGACAGGTTTACATGGGGCAACTATTTGCCAGCTTCATCTGCTCGATCCCTGACTAGGGTGGTTCGTGAACGCAAGGACAGCGTGGGCTGCTTACTTATAATTTTATAAGCAAAGCATTGCATTACTTATGGATGACTTATTAAACTCTCATGAATTCAATTTTCTGGACCCGCAAAGCCGTCAAGCAATTGTTGCGAATACACAGCGACCACCGTGGCAGGATCCGCGATGCAATCACTCAACTCGAACAGATGCCGGATGTGCCCAATGTCGAAGTCCTCACCCAGCACGTCTATGGCTATCGGCTGAGAGTCGGCGATTATCGGGTGTTGTTCGATTGGGACGGCGCGATTCAGGTGACCAGCATTCAAGAGGTTAAAAAGCGCGATGAACGCACCTACTGACGTACAAATCATCCACGGACCCGACGGCGAGCCTGCCTTCGTGGTCATCCCCTACCAGCAGTACATCGCCCAGCAAGGCAGCGACGAGCTGATTCCCCACGCGGTAGTCAGCCGTATCGTCGACGGCGCGACGCCGATTCGTGCCTGGCGCGAACATCTGAACCTGACCCAGGATGAAGTCGCCCGCCGCCTGGGCATCTCCCAGCCGGCGTTTGCCCAGCAGGAAGCGGTCAACAAACCGCGCCGGGCGACCCGCGAGAAAATCGCCGCAGCGTTCGGCATCCGCGCCGATCAGTTGGAGTTGTAACGATCCGCACGCCGATACCGGCGCCATGCAAAAGCCCGGCAATTCGCCGGGCTCTGGTGCTGCAAACGGGTCGAAGGATCAGTGCCCTTTCTTGCCCATGCTGTTACCCACTGCGCCACCTGCTGCACCGCCCAGTCCGGCACCGATAGTGGCGCCGTTCTTGCCACCCAGCGAGCGGCCGATCACTGAACCACCGGCAGCGCCTACACCACCGCCAATCGCGGCCTTGGTGCGGTTGCCCTTGTGGGCACCGGCAGCACCACCTGCCGCGCCCGCGACACCGGCACCAATGGTCGCGCCAGTGCTGCCGCCCAGTTGCTGGCCGACCACGTTGCCCAGCGCACCGCCCAGGCCACCGCCCAGCGCCGCAGTGCCATTGCTGGCCGCCATTGCACCTTGAGCGACCAGAAGGCCCAGAACCAGAGCAGGCAGAGTTAAACGCATGACATGAACCTCAAAAAGTGTACGAATCCGTTGATTATTGGCGGCGGATGAAGGGTGTGTGTTCAGCCAATCCGGCGGCAACCCTTCTGCGCGCGAGGGTTGGACAGCATTTTCGCCAAGAGTTTTATCGCAGGCAAAAAAAAGCCCGCTGGGGAACGGGCTGACAAACTTGCTTCTAACGGATGATTCGAGACTACGACGTGGGTTGTGAAAGAAACGTGAAAGGGTCAGACCAGCCCAACCGACTTCAATACAAGATGTGACACCGGCGAACAGACAGAAAAAACCCCGCACATCGGCGGGGTCAGTGGGGCATGGGATCACTTGCGCAAGCGCATCGCGACCTTGGGCATAAAGGGTTTCGTCGTGGTTTTGCTGGTCGAAGGTAACCGGGCCTGGCCTGGCTTGGTCGGCGTTTCACCAAACCCCGAGACGTAATCCGTCTGCCCGCAGTGCACACAGTTATTCACCGGGTACTCAGCGCCATCATCTTCAATGTACGGATTGCTCATCTCTGCGTCCCTCCACACGGGCCTGCGCCGGCAAGCAACTGATTGCCTAAAAAACACAGCCCCTCAAGAGGTTTCAGACTAGCCGGTCATTTACGGACCACCCATTCAAAACCTGTTACACCCGACGAACGGCTCTAGACCGCCTATTTGAGCCTGACCGCCGTGCCCGTGACGAACACCACCAACATACTGCCCTTGCCCGACGGCATGCTGATTTCAAAGTTGACTCCCACCACCGCATCGGCCTGCAGTTTTGCGGCACGCTCCTTGAGCTCGTCCGTGGCCTGGGCCCGCGCTTCACGCAAGGCTTTCTCCAGGGTCTGGGAGCGCCCGCCGAAAAAGTCGCGCATCCCGGCGAACATATCCCGCACTACGTTGATGCCCTGCACCGACTCGGCGCTGACGACGTCGAGGTAGGCAGCAATCTGCCGACCTTCAACACTGTGGGTCGTGGTAATAATCATGAAGTGTTCCTTGCTGAACTGGCCGAAGCCCTGGAGACGTACATACTCAATGGTGACGACAGCTGCCTGTCGCTGAAGGACGCGCGGGAGTGTGTATGACGGTATTTCTGTTGCTGTACCTGTGCACCGACGCTACGCGCAGCAGTTGCCAGGTGATCCCGGTCGAACACTGGACGCAGGCTCATGCCTATCAACTGTGCGTCGCCGAGGCCAAGCGGTTGACCCGCGACCTTACCGCGAAAAACCGTCAAAGCAACTACTTCGTCTGCGAAACCCAGGTCGCGCCCTGACCTACAGGCAATCGCGCACTGCCTTGCGCAATGCCCCGGACTTGGCCCATGGCGGCCCCTGATAGAGCGAAACCTTGCTGCCGTCCTTGTATTTGACGATGTCGAGAATCTCGTCAGCGGTGATCAGGCTCGGCGCGTTGATCCGGTAACCATTGGATACCGAAGTCTGGCTCGCCTTGGGCACCTCTCGCTGCCAGGCCGGCAGCACGCACTCGGCGACCTCCTTGGGTGGCTTGGCCGACTCCTTGCTCAGGTTCGGCTCACCCGGCACCAGCGAAGCCGGCAACGAGCACCCCGCCAACAGCACACCCGCCAGCGCCGCGATGCATATCCGCATGATTATTCCTTGCACCCAAAAGAGAAAATGTAGCTGCACTTGCCCTCCCCGACCAGCACCCACAACCGCCCAGACGCTGGCACCGACCAGCGAACTCGACTTTAATTTCTCTGATGCACCCAGGAGTTTCGACACGACACTCACGAACGGGAGCCCACCATGAAAACCCCTTCCATAGCCCTGGCCATCGCTCTGTCGCTGGCAACGGGCTGCAGCACCAACGCCCAGGTCTTCGCCAACCAGCCATTGGTGGCCAAGGTCGAAGACGGCATGAGCCAGGCCCAGGTCGAGCAAATCGGCGGCAAACCCCTCTCCACCAGCGCCCGCACCATCGAACCCGGCACCTGCAACGACTACCTGCTGACCCAGGCGGATCGCACGCAACACTACAACGTCAGTTTCGATGGCAACGGCAGGGTTGATCACAAAAGCTTCATGACCTGCGCCGAATGGAGCATGGCCCAGAAAAAAGCGCGGGAGCCTTCGAGTGGGGGTGGAGGGGGCGGGTATTGAGCTGTTTTCGACACCTGGCCCGGCGCATATGTATTTCGCGAGCGGGCCAGGCCATTGCCGCTCATACGAGCGACCTGAACCTGCGAAATGTGCCGCTGTTGCTTTGAAACCACAAAATCGTTGGTTTCTCCGGCAGGATCATCTACAGTTCTGACAATTGTTTACAACGTATACAGATGCTATGAGAGGAGCAAATTATGGCTTCGCCTGTGTTGTCGTTTCGTGTCGAGGAATTATTGGTTAAACAACTGGATCAACTGGCTGAAGCAACTGATCGCGATCGCCAGTACCATCTCAAACGCGCCTTGGCCCGATACGTTGAGGCGGAATCCTGGCACATCAATGCAATCGCCGAAGGCATCGCTGATGCTGATGCAGGCAATCTCACAGATCTGAATACTGTTAAGGCTAAATGGGTGAATCGTGCCAAGCATCGCATTGACGGACAAAGCGAACAGTGATTTAGAGGCAATCCATGAGCACTACACCTCTTGCAGGGGAGCGGGCTTCGCAGACGATCTGATCGCTCAAATTTTCGAAGCACTGGAAAAGCTGGAAACGTTCACGGGCATGGGCAGACCCTCGCAGATGCCAGATATCAGGGAGTTGGTGCTGTCCAGGCTCCCCTTCATCGCTCCCTACCGAGTCGTCGGTAGCCAGATCCAGATCCTGCGCATTCTTCATGAGCGTAACGAGCGTTCCGAGGATTGGTGCGGGTCAGCTTGCGGTGAAATGCTGGAGCTTTGTAGACGGTAGTTGTAAACGACTCGAAGCTGTATCCCTTCCCTCGTAGCGCCATCATCGGCGCCATAACCGACTTAGCCACCCTCGCGACGTTTTCCACACGCCAGAAACCACAAACCCCCGACTTTCTCTAGGAAAATCAGGGGTTTGTGTTTGCAGAATGTGGCGGTGAAGGAGAGATTCGAACTCTCGATACAGTTTCCTGTATACACACTTTCCAGGCGTGCTCCTTAAGCCACTCGGACACTTCACCGTATCTCTTCAAACAAGTTCTGTCTGTCGAGGCGCGCTAATGTAGTCGAAAGCTTTTCTGATGGCAAACATTTTTTTCAGAATTTTCATGCGCTTAAGCGATTTGTTGATTCCCGCGGGTTTGCGGGCAGGGCAAACCGGCCAATCTTCGGCCAAGGGGCGTGCGTCTATATAGAAGGCGATGCTCCGTGCGCGTGGCCGCCAGTGGCGGGTGGCGTGGGTTTGGCTGACTGGTCGGTCAGTCACGGCGCTTTACCTGGCCTGCGGCCATGGGTAACGTCTGCCCCACTTCTCTATAAGGAATAGCGTCATGAGTGAGTTGATTTCGTACCACCTCGAAGACGGTATCGCGACCCTGACCTTGTGCAATGGCAAGGTCAATGCCATCTCGCCGGACGTGATCGGCGCTTTTAATGCTGCGCTGGATCAGGCGGTGACGGATCGGGCGGTGGTGATCATTACCGGCCAGCCGGGCATCCTCTCTGGCGGTTACGACCTGAAGGTGATGACGGCCGGTCCGAAAGAAGCCGTGAGCCTGGTCACCGCCGGTTCCACCCTCGCCCGTCGCTTGCTGGCCCACCCGTTCCCGGTGATCGTCGCGTGCCCCGGGCATGCGGTGGCCAAGGGGGCGTTCCTGCTGTTGTCGGCCGACTACCGGATTGGTGTCGACGGCCCGTTCAGCATTGGCCTGAACGAAGTGCAGATCGGCATGACCATGCACCACGCTGGCATCGAGCTGGCCCGCGATCGCCTGCGCAAGTCGGCGTTCCATCGTTCGGTGATCAATGGCGAGATGTTCGACCCGCAAGGCGCAGTGGATGCCGGTTTCCTCGACAAGGTGGTGGCCGCCGAGGAACTGCAAGGCGCCGCATTGGCAGCCGCGCGTCAGCTGAAGAAGATCAACATGACCGCGCACAAGAACACCAAGCTCAAGGTGCGCAAGGCCCTGCTGGATACCCTGGATGCGGCGATCGCCCAGGATCAGGCCCATCTGGTTTAACGGCTCAGCCGCCAGCGAAGAAAAGTCCGACAATAGAGTCGGGCTTTTCCCTACGCAGCAGATGAATCAAGCCTCAGCAGCTCTAGTCTGCGCCTGACAGCAAATGTCGGAAACATGCGCTTAAACATCGCCCATCTCCCTCCCCTATCGGAGTAATTGCCGAAAACAGTGCACATCCGTACACTGCGCCACCTTTTGTCCCTGGTGGGCCTGTAAATGCTGTTTGTGTTTCGTATGTTGTTGATGGGTCTGCATTTTGTTCTGGCCGGTGTGCTCGGTGTGTTGCTCGGTCTGTTTCGCCCGTTCAATCCGGACAACAGCCGCCTGTGTGCCCGCCTCTATGCCTGGCCGGCCATGTGCATCCTGCGCCTGCGGGTCAGTGCCGACGTCGACTCGCTGACGCACAAGAAACAAAGCTGCGTGGTGATCGCCAATCACCAGTCCAACTACGACCTGTTCGTGCTGGGCAACGTGGTGCCGCACCGCACCGTGTGCATCGGCAAGAAGAGCCTGAAGTGGGTGCCGCTGTTCGGCCAACTGTTCTGGCTGGCGGGTAATGTGCTGATCGACCGCGGCAACGCGCACAAGGCACGCCAGGCGATGCTCACCACCACCGACACGCTGCAACACAAGGACACCTCGATCTGGGTGTTCCCCGAGGGCACGCGCAATCTTGGCAAGGAGCTGATGCCGTTCAAGAAAGGCGCGTTCCAGATGGCCATCGCTGCCGGCGTGCCGATTGTCCAGGTGTGTGTCAGCAATTACATCAACCACATGCGCCTCAATCGCTGGAACAGCGGCAAAATCCTGATTCGCTCGCTGCCACCGATTCCTACCGCCGGCCTGACCCTGGATGACATGCCGGCGCTGATCGAACAGTGCCATGCACAGATGCGCGAGTGCATCGATGCGCTGGATCGGCAACTGCAGGCGGCTTGAGCGCCCCGCTCCACCCACAAGCAGGCTAAGCTGCACGCTGATCGTCACTGGAAGAAGTGAATAGGCACTATGGGTAGAGTCGTTGCGGCCGCGGTGTACAGCGCCGGGAAGAAAGTCACCAATATCACCCTCGATGAAGGCGCCGCCTGGGCGGCGAAACCTGGCCACTTTGTCTGGATCGGCCTCGAAGAGCCGAACGCCCAGGAGCTGGCCAACCTGCAACGCCAGTTCAACCTGCACGAACTGGCCATCGAAGATGCCCTGGAAAAGCACAGTCGCCCCAAGCTCGAAACCTTCGGCGACGCGCTGTTCATCGTCACCTACTCACCGGTGCGCGAGAACGGCGTGCTGATCTTCATCGAGACCCACATCTTTGCCGGTAACGGCTACATCATCACCTGCCGCAACGGCCACTCGGCCTCCTATGCCCACGTGCGCCAGCGCTGCGAAGCACGGCCGCTGCTGCTTGAGCATGGTGAAGATTTCGTGCTCTATGCCCTGCTGGATTTCGTGATCGAGAACTATCAGCCGGTGGGCGAAGCGATCCATGCCGAGATCGATGAGCTGGAGCGCAACGTATTATCCAGCGCCCTCAACGAGCGGGATATCCAGAATCTCCATGGTTTGCGTCGCGATGTGCTGCGCCTGCGCCGCTATGCAGCGCCCATGGTGGAGATCAGCGAGGAACTGCAGAAACTCAAGTTCCCGTTTATCGACAAGAACATGCGCCCGTACTTCCGTGACGTGCAGATCCATGTCACGCGGCAGATGGAAGACCTCACCACCCTGCGCGACATCGCCAGCCAGACCATCGAGATCGGTGTCTTGCTGGAGGCCTCGCGCCAGAGCGTGGTGCAACGCAAGTTCGCCGCCTGGGCGGCGATCCTTGCGTTTCCCACGGCCGTCGCCGGGATCTACGGGATGAACTTCCAGAACATGCCGGAGCTGACGTGGCACTACGGCTACTTCGCCGTGCTGGGTTTCATCGCCGTCGGCTGCACCGGCTTGTGGGCCAGTTTCAAGCGCTCAGGCTGGCTATAGAGAGCCCCCTCAGCTGGCTGCGGCCAGCATCAATTCCAGCGCCGAATGGCCGTGGCCGCGCAATCTACCGTGCTCGTAAAGCGAGCCGGCAATCTCGTCGGCGCGGATCGGCAACACCGACAACAGGGTATCGCTCAGGCCGTGACTGGCCTGGCAGAAGCCCTGCATATAGATGCCGGCCTTGCAACGCTCATCGGTGATCAGCCGGTAGTTGCGATCGACTTCGAAATCGCCCAGGTAATCCACCAACGGTGCCAGCAACTGGCGGTGCATCTGCCGCTCGTAACCGGTGGCGAGCACCACGGCGTCGTAGTGACGGACCGTCAACTCGCCGCTGGCGGTGTTGCGCAACGCCAGTTCAACACCCGCGTCCGTGGCCTTGGCCGACTCGACGGTGGTCAGGGTACGGAAAGCGTGGCGCTCGATACCGGAGACTTTCTGCCGGTAGAAAATCCCGTAGATGCGTTCGATCAGGTCGACGTCGACCACCGAATAGTTGGTGTTGTGGTACTCGTTGATCAGGCGTTCACGCTCGCTGTGGGCCTGCTGGAACACCAGGTCGGTGAACTGCGGCGAGAACACTTCGTTGACGAATGGGCTGTCATCTGCCGGCTTGAGCGCCGAACCGCGCAGGATCATGTCGACCTGCACCGACGGGAAGCTGTCGTTGAGGTCGATGAAGGCTTCCGCCGCACTCTGCCCGCCGCCAATGATCGCAATGTTCATTGGCTGGCCATTCACGCACGGCTGCTGGGCCATGCGCTCCAGGTAGTGCGAATGATGGAACACCCGCGCGTCGCCCTTGAGCGCCTTGAACGCGTCGGGGATACGCGGCGTACCACCGGCGCTGACCACCACCGAGCGGGTGGTGCGCAGCCGTTCCTGGCCCTGGCGGTCACGGGAAATCACCCGCAGTGCTTCGACCTGCTGGTCGTGCAGCACCGGCTCGATGGCCAGCACTTCTTCGCCGTAGCGGCTTTGTTCGGTGAACTGGCCGGCCACCCAACGCAGGTAGTCGTTGTACTCCATGCGGCACGGGTAAAAGGTGCCGAGGTTGATGAAGTCCACCAGGCGCCCGTGGGCCTTGAGGTAATTGACGAAGGAGTAAGGACTGGTGGGGTTGCGCAACGTCACCAGGTCCTTGAGAAAGGAAATCTGCAACTCGCTCTGGGTCACCAGGGTATTGCCGTGCCAGCGGTAGTCGGCCTGTTTTTCGAGAAACACCACGTCCAGCTCGCCGAGGGCTTGCCCGCGCTCTTGCAGGGCGATGGCCAGCGCCAGGTTGGACGGACCAAAACCGACGCCGATCAGGTCGTGAACGATGGGCGATGCAATTGCCTTTGTCATTTCCAGTGTCCTCTGGATAACCCCCGCAGCGGCGGGGAAATTCAAGCCGCGGTGACCTGGCCGGCCTGGGGACAGGTCAGCAGATCGTCTGTTGAGAGGAACGAGGACAGGGAGAGGAAATTTACCGGCAACCGCTCAAAGAGCGTCCCACTGGCGCACGCGCACACGGCAATGTTTCATCGCGTTGACGATGTGTTTCTCCACCAGGCTGCGGGAAATACCCAGGCGCTCGGCGATCTCTGGATGGGACATGCCGTCGAGCTTGCGCAGCAGAAAACTCTCGCGGCACAGCGCCGGCAGCTCATCCAGCGCACGCTGCAGCAGGTCGAGGCGCTGGCCGTAGTCAAAGCTGCTTTGCGGCGATGGCGTCTCGAAGCGCTCTTCGCTGTCGAGCACATCCAGCGGTTCGACCTGGCGCGCGACGTTGCGCCGATGACCATCGATCACCAGGTTCAGCGCGGTGCGATAAAGAAAGGCTCGGGGTTGTTCGATCGGCGTATCGCTGGCGCGCTCCAGCACCCGCACATAGGCGTCGTGCACCACATCTTCGGCCACCTGACGGTTGCCCAGCTTGGCGTTGATAAAACACACCAGCTCGCGATAGTAGTTTTCCAACCTGACTCCCGACCGCCTGAATGAACGGTTTCAATCCCTGAATCCGAGCCCTGCTCGCGAAAAAAGGTAAAGGCACGATGATGGCAACTTGCAGCTGTGTAATTTATAGTAATTCTCATATAGATTTAAAGTAGTGCTTCTCTCGCACCGTAAATAAAGCCCGATCGCAGGTGTAACCCTTTGTGTCGGCGCTTAAATTTGCGTGTTTTTTCATCGTATTAAGGACAGTTCCCCGTGGCTGCCAGTCAACTGGCAGCGCTCGGCTGTGGCAGGAGTTTCTCCGCCGGCTGGGCAACGGGTCGATTTCCATTGACCGGAACTCTGCATGAAACACCCCCGAAAGACCCGTCGCGCCTTGCTGGTTGCCCTGTGCCTGATCCCCGCGATCGCCTTTGCCGCCTGGCAGATCATCCCACCCGGACGCGATAAATTCGCCACGGTGCAGGTCGGCCGGGGCGATATCGAAAGCAGCGTCACCGCCCTCGGCACCCTGCAACCGCGACGCTATGTCGACGTCGGTGCCCAGGCGTCGGGGCAGATCCGCAAGATCCATGTCGAAGTCGGGGATCGGGTCAAGGAAGGTCAACTGCTGGTGGAGATCGATCCCTCGACCCAGAACGCCAAGCTCGATGCCGGGCGGTTTTCCATCGACAACCTCAAGGCGCAGTTGCTGGAACAGCGGGCACAGAACGAGCTGGCGCGACAGAAATACCAGCGCCAGCAAAACCTCGCCGCCGGCGGCGCCACCCGCGAAGAAGACGTACAGACCGCCCACGCCGAACTGCGCGCGACCGAGGCGCGGATCCAGATGTTCCAGGCGCAGATTCGCCAGGCCGAAGCCAGCCTGCGCAGCGACCAGGCCGAGCTGGGTTACACGCGCATCTACGCGCCGATGTCCGGCACCGTGGTCGCGCTCGACGCCCGCGCCGGCCAGACCCTCAACGCCCAGCAGCAGACGCCGCTGATCCTGCGCATTGCCAAACTGTCGCCGATGACCGTCTGGGCGGAAGTCTCGGAAGCCGATATCGGCCACGTCAAACCCGGCATGCAGGCCTACTTCACCACCCTCGCCGGCGGTACGCGACGCTGGCAAAGCACGGTAAGACAGATCCTCCCAGTCCCGCCCAAGCCCCTGGACCAAAGTGCCCAAGGCAGCGGCAGCCCGTCCAGCAGCAGTAAAAGCGGCAGCGGCCGAGTGGTGCTGTACACCGTGCTGCTCGACGTCGACAACGCCGACAACGCGCTGATGGCGGAAATGACCACCCAGGTATTTTTCGTCAACGGCGAGGCGAAAAACGTCCTCACCGCACCGGTGTCCGCCCTGCAGAACGGCACACAGGCCGGCACCCAGCGCGCGCGGGTGGTGGCGAAAAACGGCGACATTCAACCGCGAGAAGTACGCACCGGCATCAGCGACCGCTTGCAGGTACAGATCCTCGAGGGCTTGAACGAGGGCGACCACCTGTTGATCGGTCCACTCGACGGTCACGAGGGTTGAATGCACACGCCGCTGATCGACCTCAAAGACCTGCGTAAATCCTACGGCGGCGGTGACGCCCCAGAAGTTCATGTACTGCGTGGCATCGACCTGGCGATTCACGCCGGCGAGTTCGTGGCGATCGTCGGCGCCTCCGGTTCCGGCAAGTCGACGCTGATGAACATCCTCGGTTGCCTCGATCGCCCGACCTCTGGCGAGTACCGCTTTGCCGGGGAAAACGTCGCCCACCTGGACAGCGATGAACTGGCCTGGCTGCGCCGCGAAGCGTTCGGCTTCGTGTTCCAGGGCTACCACCTGATTCCTTCCGGCTCGGCCCAGGAAAACGTCGAGATGCCGGCCATCTACGCCGGCACCCCGGCCGCCGAACGCCATGCCCGCGCCGCCGCCCTGCTCGCCCGCCTGGGCCTGGCCGAGCGCACCGGCAACCGCCCGCATCAACTCTCCGGCGGCCAGCAGCAGCGGGTGTCGATTGCCCGCGCGCTGATGAACGGCGGGCACATCATTCTGGCCGACGAACCCACCGGCGCCCTCGACAGTCACAGCGGCGCCGAGGTCATGGCCCTGCTCGACGAGCTGGCGAGCCAGGGCCACGTGGTGATTCTCATCACCCACGACCGTGAAGTCGCCGCCCGGGCCAAGCGCGTGATCGAGATTCGCGACGGCCTGATCATCAGCGACAGCGCCCTCGACAACCCCGACGCGCAACACTCGGCCAATCCCGGCGCCTTGCAGGCCGTCGATTTGCGCAAGCGCCTGAGTGAAGGCAGCGAAGCCACCGGCGCCTGGAAAGGTGAGCTGGTGGATGCGTTGCACGCGGCCTGGCGGGTGATGTGGATCAACCGCTTCCGCACTGCCCTGACCCTGCTCGGGATCATCATCGGCGTGGCCTCGGTGGTGGTGATGCTGGCCGTGGGCGAAGGCAGCAAGCGCCAGGTCATGGCGCAAATGGGCGCCTTCGGCTCGAACATCATTTACCTCAGCGGCTCGGCGCCCAATCCGCGTACGCCACCGGGGATCGTCAGCTTGAGCGACGTCGCCGCCCTCGCGCGCCTGCCGCAGGTCAAGCGGATCATGCCGGTCAACGGCTCGGAAGCCGGGGTGCGTTTCGGCAACGCCGACCACCTGAGTTACGTCGGCGGCAATGACACCAACTTCCCGGAGATCTTCAACTGGCCGGTGGTCGAAGGCAGCTACTTCACCGACGCCGACGAGCGCAATGCCGCCGCCGTGGCAGTAATCGGCAAGAAGGTCCGCGACAAGCTGTTCAAGGACATGGCCAGCCCTATCGGCCAGTACATCCTGATCGAAAACGTGCCATTCCAGGTAGTCGGCGTGCTAGCCGAAAAAGGCGCCAGCTCCGGTGACTCCGACAGCGACGACCGCATCGCCATCCCCTACTCCGCCGCCAGCGTACGGCTGTTCGGCAAGTACGAGCCGGAGTACATCGCTATCGCCGCAGCCGACGCGCGCAAGGTCAAGGAGGCCGAGCAGGCCATCGACCAGTTGATGCTCAAGCTGCACAACGGCAAGAAGGATTACGAACTGACCAACAACGCGGCGATGATCCAGGCCGAGGCGCGCACGCAAAATACCCTGTCGCTGATGCTCGGCTCGATTGCCGCGATCTCGCTGCTGGTGGGCGGCATCGGGGTGATGAACATCATGCTCATGACCGTGCGCGAGCGGACCCGCGAGATCGGTATCCGCATGGCCACCGGTGCGCGCCAGCGCGACATCCTGCGCCAGTTCCTGACGGAAGCGGTGATGCTCTCGGTGGTCGGCGGCATCGCCGGGATTGCCCTGGCCCTGCTGGTCGGCGGCGTGCTGATCCTCAGTGAAGTGGCGGTGGCGTTTTCCCTGTTCGCGGTCCTCGGCGCCTTCGCCTGCGCCCTGGTCACCGGCGTTGTCTTCGGCTTCATGCCGGCCCGCAAAGCTGCCCGGCTTGACCCGGTCACGGCCCTTACCAGTGAATGATCGAGCTATGAAGTCGCCCTTGAGCCTGTTGTCTGTGTGCGTGCTACTGAGTGCATGCGCCTCCCCCACCGAGCCGTTGGACAGCGGAATCGTCGCGCCGTCGACCTGGCAATCACCCAACACCCGCGCTGCCGCCGAGCATCGCCAGCAATGGTGGACGACCTTCGGCAGCGCCGAACTCGACCGCCTGATCGCCCAGGCGCAACTCGGCAGCCATGACCTCGCCGCAGCCGTGGCGCGCGTGCGTCAGGCCCAGGCCAGTGCGGTGGTCGCCGGCGGCCCGCTGCTGCCCCAGGTGCAGGCCGGGTTCAACGCCAGCCGCGAGAAACTGCTGCGCGGCAATGGCTACAGCCAACTGGATGCCGACAGCAGCAACAAGGCAGTGGATTACTTTGATACCAGCCTCAGTGCCAGCTATGAGGTCGACTTCTGGGGTGGCCGCCACGCCGCTCGCGACAGCGCCTTGCAAGGGGTGCGCGCCAGCGAGTTCGACCAGGCCACCGTCGAGCTGACCCTGCTCAGCGGCGTCGCCAACAGCTACACCCAGAGCCTGGCGCTGATCGAGCAAAGCCGCATCGCCGAGCTGAACCTGAGCAACGCGCAGAGTGTGCTGAAACTGGTGCAGACCCGTTACGACTCGGGTTCGGCCACCGCCCTGGAACTGGCCCAGCAGAAAAGCCTGGTAGCCGCCCAGCAACGGCAACTGCCGCTGGTGCGTCAGCAGGCTGACGAGGCGCGGATCACTCTCGCCGCCCTGCTCGGCCAGCCGGTGCAGGCGTTGCCGCGCAGCAGTGAGCGCTTCGACCAGTTGCTCTGGCCGGCTATCGCCGCCGGCGTCCCCAGCGACCTGCTACGCCGCCGCCCCGACATCGCCCGCGCCGAAGCGCAACTGGCCGCCGCCCAGGCTGACGTCACTGTGGCCCGAGCCGCGATGCTGCCGACCCTGACCTTGACCGCCAACATCGGCTCCGGCGCCGACACCTTCGGCGACCTGTTGCGCAGCCCGTTCTACAACCTCACCGCCGGCCTGGTGGCACCGATCTTCAACAACGGCAGCCTCAGCGCCGAACGCGACCGCGCCACCGCGCGCCAGCAGGAGCTGCTGGAAAACTATCGCGGGGCGATCATCAACGCTTTCGCCGACGTCGAAAAAGCCCTGACCACAATCCACGGCCTGGACCAGCAACGCCAATGGCAAGCCGAGGAACTGGGCCACGCGCAGACCGCCTTCGACATCGCCCAGAGCCGCTACCAGGCCGGCGCCGAAGACCTGCTGACGGTGCTGGAAACCCAACGCACCCTGTACGCCGCCCAGGACCTCAATGTGCAATTGCGCCTGGCGCGGGTGCAGGCCAGTGTCGGGTTGTACAAGGCGTTGGGGGGTGGGTGGTAGGGATGGTTTTCAGTGTGAGATCGCTATCGCGTGCACGCCCGCTCCCACAGATTCACCCCGCCCTCCTGTGGGAGCGGGCTTGCCCGCGATGAGGCTTCTCCAGTCACAGAAGAAGTCCGATCACCCCCCCTCCCCCTTCACCCGCAAATGCCGCGCATACCACGGTCGTTTCGGCACCTTGCGCAACAACGCCTCCAGCACCTGCTGATCCTCGCCAAAGGTAATGCGCAGCGCCAGTTTCATGGTTTCCGGGTCCATCTCCACCGACTTGCCCGGCTGCAACCCCGGGGTCGTGCTGCAGCCGTGGGTGGTCGGGCCGAGCCAGGGGTCGTCGATTTCCACCCAGCGCCCCGGAGCGAACCAGGGCACGCCGTTGACCTCAAGACGCCGCACCTGGCCCGGATGAAAGCGCTCGTGGGCGCGAAACCAGTCTTCCAGGCGGTCATCGATCCAGCCGTGGAAGTGCCAGAACACCGGGTTCACATGGGATGAGAACGGATCGCCGAGAAAGTCGTTTTCCGCGGCAAACCAGCGCGGTGCGAAGTCGGCGGTGTCGCGGGCGAACGGCACCGGCTGACCGTTGGACGGATCGCGCGGCACCGAGGCCCAGCGCATGTGCAGCCAGTCGTGCAGGCCCAGCTCGACTTCGGAACCGAACTGGCCGAGGGTCAGTTTCGCCAGGTAACGCGGGTCACGGTACTGCGATTCCCAAACCTGGAAATTGCTCTGGTAAGTCTCCTCGGTCTTGATGTCACTGACCCATTGCGCATACACCTCATCGCCCTCGGCCAGCCAGGTCGGCGGCAGCGCGGTGCCGTCGTGGTTGTCGAAGTAGCGGGCAAAGCCCTGGCGATCACGTTCGAGCGCCGGTTGCGGCAAGGGGAAGAATGGCCAGGACGGCAGGTCCTGCATCGAACGTGCGGTGCCGAGCATGTGCCGGTGCATGAAGAAAAAGTCGATGCCCGAGCCGTTGCGATCCTTGCGCGGGCCACGGGCGTCGCGCTCCTTGTCCCGCGGGCCGGGCTGCCAGCCAAGGCCACGCAGGGCGCTGTGCTGCGCCGCGCTCAAGGTGTGCCATTTATCCCGGGTGGCGTGCCACAGCTGGTGGAACAACCGGTGTTCGGCGGACACCAGCCAGGCCAGCAACGACGGGTTGAGCGCCACGCGCTCGCGGGCTTCGGGGAAGCGCCGCTTGATCGCCACGCAGCGATTGTCCTGCGCCGGCAACGCCAACGGGCGATCGAGGCGCAACACCTGGCCGCTGAGACTGCCGCTGCCGGCGTTGCCGAAATCGGCCCAGACTTCATCCAGGCGCATGCGCCATTCGTACTCGACCCTGGCGGTGCGGGTATCCAGCAGACGCCAGCTCAAGTCCGCGCCGGTTACACCCGCAAGGTCGCCGAGTAGGCGATAGCGCGGCAGTTCATCGGCCTGCAAGCGCTCGGGGGTGTCGAGAAAACCGCAGAGTCCACGGCCCTTGTGGCCAATGTCGAGGAACATCGCCAGGCCGTCCCGAGGCAGCCCCTCGACGCCACCGTCGCGACCTTCGAAGCGCACATCCCAGACTCCGCGCAAGCTGTCCGCCAAGCGCTGGACGGCGCCATCGGCAACGTCGAACGACGCTTCGCCAGGGGTGATGCTCGGGTCAGGCTTGCTCAGTTCGCGATGCCCATACAGCACCGCCGGCACCGCAGCGCCGGTGAGTGCCAGGCCGGCCATGAACCATCGTCGGGAAATCGTCATTGCACTACCTGTGTCGGGCCTGAAGCAGGCTTTATCCAAGCTAGGACGAGTGTTGGCCGGGGAAATTTATCGCTCGGATAAAACTTCGCGAGCAGGGGTTTTCGTGTTGACCACCAATCCTGTAGACGATGCAGAACCCTGTAGGAGCGAGCCTGCTCGCGAAGACCGCAAGAACGCCGCGTTGAATCGGGAGGATCGCGTCCGCGTTGGCGGTTTTTCGCTGGCAAGCCAGCTCCTACGAAGGTTGTGGATTCCCCAGGATCCCGGCTAATTTTTTCTCTGCCCAGCTCGTTCTTCCCAGATAGCAATGGCTGCTCCCTGACGGCGAACCTGACTGAGATGGCAATGACCACAACACGCTCGAAAACGGCTCTTTTCATCGGCCTGCCGCTGACCCTGGCGATCATTGCCAGCAGCGGCCTGGCGATTTGGGACTATGGCTTTCGGGACAACCCCGGGTATCCGGTCAAGGTGATGAAGCAGGCCGAAGAGCTGCACGAACGCATGCTCTCGTTCGACAGCCACATCACCGTGCCCCAGGATTTCGGCACCCAGGGCAATGAAGTCGACAAGGATGGCAGCGGCCAGTTCGACCTGGTCAAGGCCAATCGCGGGCGGCTGTCCGGCGCGGCGCTGACGATCTTCGGTTGGCCGGAAATGTGGAACGGCCCCAACGCGCCGCACAAGCCCACCGCCGGGTTCGTCGATGAAGCGCGCAACCAGCAGGAGATTCGTTTCAAGATCATCACCGGCATGCTCCGCGACTTCCCCAACCAGGTCGGCATCGCCTACAGCCCCGAGGATTTCCGTCGCCTGCACAGCGAAGGCAAGTTCGCGATTTTCATCAGCATGCTCAACGCCTACCCACTGGGCCACGACCTGAGCCTGCTGGACCTGTGGACCGCGCGCGGCATGCGCATGTTCGGTTTCAGTTACGTCGGCAACAACGACTGGGCCGATTCCTCGCGCCCGCTGCCGTTTTTCAACGATTCGCCGGATGCCCTCGACGGCCTGTCCGACCTCGGCAAGCAAGCGGTGCAGCGCCTCAACGACCTGGGGGTGATCATCGATGTCTCGCAGATGTCGACCAAGGCCCTGGAGCAAGTCGCGCAACTGAGCCGCACGCCGATGGTCGCCTCGCACTCGGCCCCGCGCGCCATGGTGGATATCCCGCGCAACCTCAGCGACAAGGAAATGCAGCTGATCAAGCACAGCGGCGGCGTGGTGCAGATCGTCGGCTTCTCCCAGTACCTGCGCCCCCTGACCCAGACCACCCAGGACAAGCTCAACGCCCTGCGCGCGCGCTTCGATTTGCCGCCGCTGCCGAACCTGGCCATGGCCCTGATGCCGGGCGATCCGATCATCGCCGCCTGGCCCGAGCAGAAGTTCGGCGAGTACGCCAGCCAGCTCTATGCCATCCTCGAAGAGGAACCCAAGGCCAGCCTCAAAGACCTGGGCGACGCCATCGACTATGCGGTGCGCAAGATTGGCATCGACCACGTCGGCATCAGCTCCGACTTCAATGAAGGCGGTGGGGTCAAGGGCTGGGAGAACGTCGGCGACACGCGCAACGTCACCGCCGAACTGCTCTCGCGCGGCTACTCCGAAGCCGATATCGCCAAGCTCTGGGGCGGCAACTTCCTGCGGGTCTGGGCCCAGGTCGAGAAAGCCGCAAAACCGGCGCTGGCCACCGCTGGGGACACCCCGCAGCCATGAGCAATCGTCGCGATTTTCTCAAGCACGCCGGCCTGCTTGCCGCCAGCCTGCCGTTGACCGGCGCCCTGCCCGCCATCGCCCTGGCGGACACCTCGCCAACCGGCGACAAGTGGGCGCAACTGCGCCAGTTGTTCAATCAGGATCCGGCCTGGCTGCACTTCTCCAACTTCCTCATCACCAGCCACCCGACGCCGGTGCGCGAGGCGATCGAACGGCACCGCGCCGCCCTCGATAACAACCCCGGGATGGCCATGGACTGGGACCTCGGTGTGGTCGAACAGCGCGAGCAGAACGTGCGCAGCTGGGCCGCTCGCTACCTGCAGGCCGACCCTCGGCAGATCGCCCTGACCGGCAGCACCACCGAAGGCCTGGCGATGATCTACGGCGGTGTGCAGGTGCGCGCCGACCAGGAAATCCTCAGCACCGAGCACGAGCACTACGCGACCCACAGCATCCTCGAACTGCGCAACCAGCGCGAAGGCACCCAGGTGCGCAAGATCCGCCTGTTCGACGACACGCAAAGCCTGTCCAGTGATCAGATCCTCGCGCGCATCGAGCAGAACATCCGCCCGCAGACCCGCGTGCTGGGCATGACCTGGGTGCATTCGGGCAGCGGCGTGAAGCTGCCCATCGCCGAGATTGGGGCGCTGGTCGAGCGGCACAACCGCCAGCGCGCCGACGGCGAGCGACTGATCTACGTGGTCGATGGCGTACACGGTTTTGGGGTCGAGGACCTCAGTTTCCCGGCGATGAACTGCGACTTTTTCATCGCCGGCACCCACAAATGGCTGTTCGGCCCGCGCGGCACCGGCATCGTCTGCAGCCGCAGTGTGGAGGTCAAGTACGTCACGCCAATCATCCCGACCTTCTCCGAGGCCGAGCACTTCTCCACCACCATGACCCCGGGCGGCTACCACTCGTTCGAACACCGCTGGGCCCTCGACGAAGCCTTCAAGCTGCACCTGCAATTGGGCAAGGCCGAGGTCCAGGCGCGCATTCACCAGCTCAACAGCTACCTGAAACAGCGCCTGCAGCAACTGCCGCAGATCGAGTTGGTGACGCCCCTGAGCCCGCACTTTTCCTCGGGCTTCACCTTCTTTCGGGTCAAGGGCCAGGACGCCGACAAGATCGCCGCCTACCTGATGGCCAACCGCGTGGTCAGCGACGCCGTGCACCGTGATGTCGGCCCGGTGATCCGCACCGCCCCCGGCCTGCTCAACAACGAGGAACAGATCGATCGCCTGCTGGCCGTCCTGACCAAGACCCTGTGACCCTCCAGCTCCGCGAGGGCCATTTTTTTTTGCCTTTATCGAGACCCCAGATGAACAGTGAGCTGCGTCGTTTTTCCCTGAAAACACTCCCCGCACTGGCCTTCGCCGCCCTCACCTGCAGCCTGTTGCCCGGCACCGCCCTGGCCGCAGCGCCACAGCCACCGGGCAAGGTGTTCAAGGACTGCAAGGACTGCCCGCAAATGGTCGTGCTGCCTGCGGGCACTTTCACCATGGGCACCCCGGACGACGAAGTCGGCCACGAGCCGGATGAATCGCCGCTGCACCCGGTGACCTTCGCCCAGCCCGTGGCCATCAGCCGCTTCCAGGTGCTCAAGGGCGAGTGGGATGCCTACCTGCGCGACACCGGCTACCGCATGCCGGACGGTGACGAGCGCCCGGGTCGCGAGTGCAAGGCCGGCATCCCGCGTTACGAGTACGGGGCCAGGCATCCGGCGGTGTGCATGGACTTTGCCGAAGCCAACGCCTATGTCGCCTGGCTGTCGAAGAAGACCGGCCAACAGTATCGCCTGGTCAGCGAAGCCCTGCGCGAGTACGCCGCGCGGGCGGGCAGCAGTGGGCCGTTTCCGTTTCCCTTCGACGAAGGCAAGGCGTACAGCATCGCCAAACACGCCAACACTTATGGTGCTGCCGACGGCTACAACTTCACCGCGCCTGCCGGGCGTTTTCCGGCCAACGCCTTCGGTCTGTATGACCTGCACGGCAACGTCTATGAGTGGACCGCCGACTGCTACAACGACAGCTACGTCAACGCCCCCGCCGACGGCAGCGCCTGGCTCAGCGGCCAGTGCGAGTTCAAGCGCATCCGCGGCAATGACTGGGGCGAAGCGCCGGTGTTCTCGCGCTCTGGCAACCGCAATGCGCTGGCCCCAGCCGAGCGCGGTGACTGGATCGGCTTTCGGGTAGCCCGCGACCTGTAGCCCGACCGGCCGCTTAAATTCACCCCGCCGACCCTCGTTCCACAGGTGTGCGCACGGCACTGCCGTGCGCCCCCTACCCCAGGCTTTCGCCGCTCCTTCACCCAGGGAACCTCCATGAGCAAACCAACACGCGGGGTGATCAATGAATTGTTCAGCCTGCTCAAACCCTTTCGGTTGATCGTCATCGGCTCCATCCTGTTGGGCATGGTCGGCGGACTCAGCGTGACGGCGCTGCTGGCGACCATCAACAACGCCCTGCACTCGGACAGCGGCCTGAGCAACGCGGTGGTCGGCGCCTTCGCCGGGTTGTGCCTGCTGGCGCTGGCCAGTTCGATCTGTTCCGACATCGGCACCAACTACGTCGGCCAGCACATCATTGCCAAACTGCGCAAAGAGCTGGGGGAGAAAGTGCTGTCGGCGCCCATCGAGCAGATCGAACGTTATCGCAGCCACCGGCTGATCCCGGTGCTGACCCACGACGTCGACACCATCAGCGACTTTGCCTTCGCCTTCGCCCCACTGGCCATTTCCCTGACCGTGACCCTCGGCTGCATGGGCTACCTGGCCATGCTGTCGTGGCCGATGTTCCTGCTGATGGTGGTGGCGATCATCATCGGCACCCTGGTCCAATACGTGGCCCAGGGCCGCGGGATCAAAGGCTTCATGGCCGCCCGTGACTATGAAGACGACCTGCAGAAGCACTACCACGCGGTGGCCGAAGGCGCCAAGGAACTGCGCATCCATCGCCCACGCCGGCAGCGCATGTTCGTCTCCGGCATCGAGCACACCGCAGAAAAAATCTGCCAGACCCAGGTGCGTTCGGTGAACATCTTCGTGGTCGCCAAGACCCTCGGCTCGATGCTGTTCTTCGTGGTCATCGGCCTGGCACTGACCCTGCAATCCTTCTGGCCGAGCGCCGACAAGGCGGTAATGAGCGGCTTCGTGCTGGTGCTGCTGTACATGAAAGGCCCGCTGGAACACTTGATCGGCACCCTGCCGATTGTCAGCCGCGCGCAGATCGCTTTCCGGCGCATCGCCGAGCTTTCCGAGCAATTCTCCTCCCCGAACCGCACCTGCTGCTCAGCGATCAGGGCAACCAGAGCACCGTGGTCCACAGCCTGGAACTGCACGAGGTAGCCTACAGTTTTCCCGCCACCGAAGGCAGTGCGCCGTTCCGTCTGGGCCCGGTGAACCTGCAGATCCAGCAGGGCGAGATCATCTTCATCGTCGGCGAAAACGGTTGCGGCAAGACCACCCTGATCAAGCTGCTGCTGGGCCTGTACGCGCCACAGGAAGGTGAGATCCGTCTCAACGGCCAGGCGGTCACCGCCTTGACCCGTGACGACTATCGCCAGTTGTTCACCACGGTATTCGCCGACTACTACCTGTTCGATGACGTAGTCCAGGGCGAGCAGCACATTCCCGACGATGCCAACCGCTACCTGCAACGGCTGGAGATTGCGCACAAGGTCAAGGTGCGCGACGGCAGCTTCACCACCACCGACCTGTCCACCGGCCAGCGCAAGCGCCTGGCGCTGATCAATGCCTGGCTGGAGGAGCGTCCGGTGCTGGTGTTCGACGAGTGGGCCGCCGACCAGGACCCGACTTTCCGACGGATTTTCTACACCGAACTGCTGCCCGACCTGAAGCGCCTGGGCAAGACCATCATCGTCATCTCCCACGACGACCGTTACTTCGATGTCGCCGACCAACTGGTGCGCATGGCCGCTGGAAAGGTCGTCTGCGAGCCCCAGCCGGCCTGATTGTGAAAATTTCGTAAATAAATCGCGTTGCAGCTTTCCGGTTTCCGAAAGGTGCAACGTCTTACTTACAGCGAATAGAAATAGTTCTCAGTCAACACTCTGAAGAGTAAAAGAATAATGCCCGCACCACTCGGTCTCCACCCCCTCGCCAAGGCCCTGCGCCTGCGCCACGCCTTCCGTCCACGCTTGTCGACCCTCTGCGCCCTGGCGCTGACAGCCCCGCTGATCAGCCAGGTCCAGGCGCAAGTGGTCGAGGTCAACATCCAGGCCCAACCGCTGGCCAGTGCGCTGCAGGAATTCGGTCGCCAGACCAACCTGCAAGTGCTGTACAGCCCGGACGACGTGGCCGGCCTGCGCAGCACGGCGATCAAGGGCAGCCTGGATTCCAACGCGGCGATTGCCCAGCTGCTGCAAGGCACCGGCATCAACTACAGCGTGCAAGGCAACACCGTGACCCTGCGGGTGCGCAGCAGCGCCAACTCGGTGGACCTCGACCCGACCAACGTGTTTGCCATCCAGGAGCAGGCCTACGGGCCGGTCGACGGGATCGTCGCCAAGCGCAGTGGCACCGGGACCAAGACCGACACCCCGCTGAATGAAATCCCGCAGACGGTCAATGTGGTCACCGCCGACGAGGTCAAGGTGCGCGGCGCGCAGACTGTCACCGAGGCCCTGCGCTATACCGCAGGCATGACCGGGGGCGGTTTCTCCGACCGCGTGGGGATTTTCGACGAACCGACCTCCCGTGGCTTCTCGCCCACCCCGGTGTACCTCGATGGCCTGCACCTGCCCTACGGCGGCGGCAGCACCGGCGGTTCGCTGCAGATCGATCCCTACACCCTGGAGCGCATCGAAGTGCTCAAGGGCCCGGCCTCGGTGCTCTACGGGCAGAACCAGCCCGGCGGCATCGTCAACCTGGTGGGCAAGCGCCCGACCGCCGCGCCGCTGCATGAAGTGGTGCTGGGCACCGGCAGCTACGACCGCAAGTACGGCGCCTTCGACTTCGCCGGGCCGATCGACGACCAGGGCGAGTTCCTCTATCGCCTGACCGGCCTGGCCAGCGACGCCAACTCGAACATCGACTACGTCGAAAGCAACCGCATGCTGCTCGCGCCCAGCCTCACCTGGCTGCCCAACGACCGCACCAGCGTGACCCTTTTCGCCCAGTACCAGAAAGACCGCGACACCCCGGAAGCCCAGGGCTTGCCGGCTGAAGGCACGGTGTTCGACAGCCCCAACGGCAAGATCAGCCGCGACCTGTTCCTCGGCGAGCCGGGACTGAACAAGTACGACCGCGAGCAGTTCGTGATGGGCTACGACGTGGCCTACGAACTCAACGACATCTGGACCCTCAAGCAGCGCACCAGCTACGCCTACCTCGACGACCAGTACGTCGCGCCACTGCACGGCTACTCCTATGCGACCAACCCGGACACCGGCCTGGATGACAACCGCTACCAGAATCGCTATGGCGTCGACTGGTCGCAGACCAACAAGGTGTACGGCATCGATAGCACCGCGCAGGCCAAGTTCAAGACCGGCGAACTCGACCACACCGTGCTGCTGGGCGTCGACTACTACCACTTCAACTCGAAGTTCTACGGTCTGTATGACCGCAGTGGACCGCCGCTGGACCTGTACAACCCGATCTACGGCAGCGAGTTCACCTTCACCCAGCCGTATCGCTGGGACAACACCATCAAGCAGACTGGCCTGTACGTGCAGGACCAGATGAAGTGGGACAAATGGTTCCTCACCCTGGGTGGCCGCTATGACTACGCGATCACCGAAAACGCCCAGCCCGGCAGCGGCGCGGCGGACACCCGCTCCACCGATGAGAAATTCACCGGGCGGGCCGGCCTTGGCTATATGTTCGAAAACGGCCTGACGCCGTACGTCAGCTACTCCGAGTCGTTCCTGCCACAAGCCGGTGTCGACATCGACAACCAGTCGTTCAAGCCCACCGAAGGCAAGCAGTATGAAGCCGGGGTGAAGTACGAGCCGACGGCCATCGATGGCTTCATCCAGTTGTCGGTGTATCAGATCGACCAGGAAAACATGCTGACCAACGATCTCGAGAACCCGGGTCGCAGCATCCAGAGCGGTGCGGTGCGTTCGCGCGGCGTGGAACTGGAAGGCAAGGTCAACGTGACCCAGAACCTGCGCGTGCTGGGTTCGGTGTCGCGCAACCAGATCAAGTGGCACAGCGTCAACGACGGTCGCGAAGGCCGCACCCTGGCCATGAGCCCGCCGCTGACCGCCTCCGGCTGGGTTGACTACAGCTTCGACCAGGGCGCCCTCGCCGGCCTCGGCGCCGGCCTCGGTGTGCGTTATGTGCGCAGCAGCTACGGCTCGGACTACGAGGAAGATTCATTCCAGATCCCGTCCTATACCGTGTACGACGGCATGGTCTCCTACGACCTGGAACGCTCGCCGCTGCGGGTCAAGGGCGTGAAGGTCAAGGTCAACCTGGAAAACATCGAAGACAAGAAGTACGTCGCCAGCTGCAACAGCACCCTGGACTGCTACTACGGCGAAGGCCGCACCGTGACCGCGGACATGACCTACAACTTCTGATCAACTCCCCGAGCAACACCGACGCCGCTGGCCCATGGATGGGCAGCGGCGTTTTTGGGGCGGGTGTCCTGGAGATTTCCAGATCGGTCAGCCACGTGTAGGAGCCAGCCTGCTGGCGATGGACGTCAACGATGACGCATGCAGCCTGACACCCTGCGGCGTGCTCGGGTTCTTCGCGAGCAGGCTCGCTCCTACAGGGGTTTGGGGTCTACGCGGCAACTGTAGGAGCCAGCTTGCTGGCGATGGACGTCAACGATGACGCGTGCAGCCTGACACCCCGCGGCGTGCTCGGGTTCTTCGCGAGCAAGCTCGCTCCTACAGGGGTTTGGGCTCGACGCGGCAACTGTAGGAGCCAGCTTGCTGGCGATGGACGTCAACGATGACGCATGCAGCCTGACACCCCGCGGCGTGCTCGGGTTCTTCGCGAGCACGCTCGCTCCTACAGAGGTTTGGGGTCGACGCGGCAACTGTAGGAGCCAGCTTGCTGGCGATGGACGTCAACGATGACGCGTGCAGCCTGACACCCCGCAGCGTGCTCGGGTTCTTCGCGAGCAGGCTCGCTCCTACAGGGGTTTGGGGTCTACGCGGCAACTGTAGGAGCCAGCCTGCTGGCGATGGACGTCAACGATGACGCATGCAGCCTGACACCCCGCGGCGTGCTCGGGTTCTTCGCGAGCAGGCTCGCTCCTACAGGGGTTTGGGGTCGACGCGGCAACTGTAGGAGCCAGCTTGCTGGCGATGGACGTCAACGATGACGCGTGCAGCCTGACACCCCGCAGCGTGCTCGGGTTCTTCGCGAGCAGGCTCGCTCCTACAGGGGTTTGGGGTCTACGCGGCAACTGTAGGAGCCAGCCTGAACTGGCCTAATGATTTTGGACACCTCAATCGGGCGCTATGATGGCGCCCAAATCTGAGGTGGTTGGATATGCGTAAATCTTATTCAAGTGAGTTCAAACTCAAGGCTGCCAGCATGGTGCTGGACGAGGGGCAGTCGGTTCCCGAGGTCTGTGCCAGTTTGGATATTGGCCCTACAGCCTTGCGCCGCTGGGTTGATCAGGTTCGCAAGGAGCGCTTGGGCTCGACCCCGGTGGGAGCCAAGGCGATTACCACGGATCAGCGAGAGATCCAGGAACTTAAAGCCTTGCTCAGGCAAAGAGACCGGGATATCGAAATCCTAAAAAAGGCCAGTGCTCTCCTGCTTTTGGACGCCAAAGATCACTCTCGTTGATCTGTGAGCTGGGCGAGCAGTACGGCGTTAACGATTGCTGTCGGGTGTTCGGAATAAACCGCAGTAGCTTTTACGCCTGGCGTCAGCGCCAAGGCAAAGTGAGCCCTAAGCGAGAGAAGCTCAAGGCCATGCTGGTCAAGCACCACAGGGCGTCGAGAGAGTCTTCGGGCGCTCGCACCTTGGCTAAAGAGCTGCAAGCCGGTGGGCATGCGGTCGGGCGGTTCATGGCGCGCAGCTTGATGCGAGAAGCAGGCATCGTCAGCCGTCAACGTCGGCGCCATAAGTACAAGTCACCCGGCGTAGAAGCGTTGGTGGCACCGCATGTGCTCAAGCGCAAGTTTGATGTTACGGCGATCAATCAGGTGTGGTGTGGGGACGTGACGTACATCAAAGTCGGTAAGCGCTGGCTGTATTTCGCGGCGGTTCTGGACTTGTTCGCTCGTCGGATCGTGGGCTGGTCGTTTTCGATGATCTCCGATGCCACGCTGACCTGCGAAGCCTTGCGGATGGCGATTGAACTACGCGCTCACCCAAAAGACGTACTGTTTCACTCTGACCAAGGTTGCCAGTACACCAGCCATAAATTCAGAAATGAACTGCTGGAACATGGACTCCGGCAGAGCATGAGCCGTAAAGGAGAATGCTGGGACAACGCTCCGATGGAGCGTTTCTTTGGAAGTTTGAAATCAGAGTGGGTGCCAGAAACAGGCTACGGGTCGGAGCATGAGGCCCGAGCGGATGTGCAGCGCTATGTATCGCGCTACAACACCACCAGGCCGCATAGCTACAACGACTATCGGTCACCAGTCGCTCAGGAGAAGTTGGCGGCGTGAAACCTTAATCGGTGTCCAAGATTACTTGACCAGTTCAGCCTGCTGGCGATGGACGTCAACGATGACGCATGCAGCCTGACACCCTGCGGCGTGCTCGGGTTCTTCGCGAGCAGGCTCGCTCCTACAGGGGTTTGGGGTCTACGCGGCAACTGTAGGAGCCAGCTTGCTGGCGATGGACGTCAACGATGACGCGTGCAGCCTGACACCCCGCGGCGTGCTCGGGTTCTTCGCGAGCAAGCTCGCTCCTACAGGGGTTTGGGGTCGACGCGGCAACTGTAGGAGCCAGCTTGCTGGCGATGGACGTCAACGATGACGCATGCAGCCTGACACCCTGCGGCGTGCTCGGGTTCTTCGCGAGCAGGCTCGCTCCCACAGGGGTTTTGGGGTCGACGCGGCAACTGTAGGAGCCAGCTTGCTGGCGATGGACGTCAACGATAACGCGTGCAGCCTGACACCCCGCGGCGTGCTCGGGTTCTTCGCGAGCAGGCTCGCTCCCACAGGGGTTTGGGGCGATCACAGGATGTGCGTGTACCACCGCAAAACTGTAGGAGCCAGCCTGCTGGCGATAGCGATCGCCCGGTCGATACAGATCTTGAATGTACCGCCCTCAGCCCTGGGCAAACACCCGCTTCAACCGCTCGGCGATGTGCTGCTGGGCCTGTTCGGCTTCGTCGATGAGGGCGCCCATGCGCAGGAAGTCGTGGGTCATGCCGGAGTAGACTTGCAGTTCCACCGCCACGCCCGCCGCCTGCAAATGGTGGGCATAGGCCACGCCTTCGTCGTGCAACGGGTCGCATTCGGCGAGGATCAACAGGGCCGGTGGCACGCTGCGGGTGAGCGGCGCCAGCAGCGGCGAGAAGCGTGGGTCGAGGCGGTCGCGGGGGTCGCGCTGGTAATGCTCGTAGAACCAGGCCAGGGAGTCCTTTTCCAGCAGGTGTCCTGCGCCGTAGCGCTCGATGGACGGCCTGAACTGGCTCGCATCGGTCACCGGGTAGATCAACACCTGCAACAGTGGCAGCAACTCCGTGACCTGCGTCGCCAACACCGTCGCCAGGCTGCCGCCGACGCTGTCACCGCCCACCGCCAGGCGCTTGGCATCGATACCCAGGCGCTCGGCGTTGCTGACCAGCCAGTTCCACGCATCCACTGCGTCATCGGCAGCCGTCGGAAAGCGAAACTCCGGGGCCAGTCGATAGGCCACCGACAGCACCACGCAATCGGCCATGGCGGCCAGGGCCCGACACAACGAATCATGGGAATCGAGGCTGCCGACCACATAACCACCGCCATGAAAATACAGCAGCGCCGGGCGCCCGGCCTGCGCCTCCAGCGGGTGATCACTGTAGAGCCGCGCAGCGAGTCGGGCACCGTCACGGGCCACCAGCTGCAAATCCTCGACCACTGCCACGGGCTCGCCACCGGCATCCATCAGCAACGACGATTGATCGAACTGCTCGCGCGCCTGCGCCGGGGTCAGCGCGTGCATCGGCAGGCGTTTGCCACTGGCCCGGCCGTTGCCGACCAGCTCCAGGAACGCCGCAATATCAGGGTTCAACGACATGTAGGAATCTCCAACCGCTCGGCACGGGGCCGAGCGGTTTCAACGAGGGGATGAGTTTCAGCAGAGCGCTACCCGTTCAACGATCTCCAGCAGCACTTCTTCAACCCCGGCGAGCAACTTTTCCTCGCGCGGAATCTGGAAGTGCCCGCAGTCGATCCACTCACTGCCCAGCTCGGCCTGGCCCAGTTGCGCGGCCAACTCCTGCACCTCCTGCTCACGACCCGGGGTCCACCAGCACCTCGGCTCGACCTGCACTGCACTGCAACTCGCCAGTTGCAGCGACAGCTGTTTCAGGCGCCGGGCGACGCTGAACACATGGGCCAGTTCATCGGCGCCAAGAGCCACGTAGCTCGAACCCTGGCGATCTTCGGCCAGTGCCTGGGACAACAGCCGCTGCACATCGGCCTCGCCGTGTTGACCTTGCAGATCCAGGTGCGTGGCGACATCCGGCAGCGTCACCTGGACGAACTCGCGCAAGTCGCTGCGCCAGTCATCCAGCACATCGGCATTGACCGCCGCCGACGGCACGAAGCTGTCCACCAGGCCGACAAACGCCACCGTCTGCCCGGCACGCTCCAATTGCGCGGCCATCAACAACGCCAGGGTCCCGCCCAACGACCAGCCCAGCAGGTGATACGGCCCCTCGGGCTGCTGCGCGCGAATCTGCGCGACATAAGCCGTAGCCATCGCCTGCAGGGATTGATCCTGCCACTGCGGTTCCAGCAGCATCCGCGACTGGATCGCCAACACCTGGCGCTGACCGCTCAAACGCCGCGCCAGGGGTTCGTAGTCGAACACCGTGCCGAAACCGGCATGCACGCAGAACAGCGGCGCCACGCCTGGCACCTCGGCGTTCATCGCCAACAGCCCGGAGGTATTTTCACCGCTGCCCTGCACGCCGGCGACCAGTTGCGCGATGCTCGGTTTCTGCATCAGGTCGCGCAGCTTCAAGCTCAAGCCCAGGGCCTTGAGCGAACGGCTACGGGCAATCACTTGCAGGCTGAGAATCGAATCGCCGCCCAGTTCGAAGAAGTTATCGGTGACACCGACCCGGTCGATTTTCAGCACCTGCTGCCAGATCGTCGCCAGGGCTTTTTCCAGCTCGCTGACCGGCGCCACATAGTCGCGGCGTTGTTGTTGCGCTCCCGGTTCCGGCAGGGCCTTGCGGTCAAGCTTGCCGTTGGGGGTCAACGGCAGGCTCTCGAGCAACATCAACTGCGCCGGCACCATGTAGTCGGGCAGGCTCGCCTGCAGTTGCTCGCGCAGTTGCACGCACAGGCCGTCGGTGATCACGCCGGCATGGGCCAACACATAACCGAACAACTGCTTGCCGCTCAGACCTTCACGGGCGACCACCGCCGCATCGCGCACGCCGGGTAGTTGCTTGAGGCGCGCCTCGATTTCCCCCAGCTCGATGCGAAAGCCGCGGATCTTCACCTGCTGGTCGATGCGCCCCAGGTAATCAAGGGTGCCATCGGCGCGCTCGCGCACCAGGTCACCGGTGCGGTACAGACGTGCGCCGTCGGCGCTGAACGGGTCGGCGACAAAGCGCTCGGCGGTGCCGCCACGGCGGCCCAGGTAACCCCGGGCCAATGCGCTGCCACCCAGGTACAACTCACCGGCAATCCCCGCCGGCAAGCGGTTGAGGTCGCTGTCCAGTACATACCCGCTGCGCGCGCCCACCAGGCTGCCGATCGGCGCATAGGCCGCACCGCAGACATCCTCAGGGCCAGCCTTCCAGATCAGCGGCGTGACCACGGTTTCGGTCGGGCCATAGCCGTTGATGATGTGCTGCGGGCGCAACGCGCGCTTGGCCAGTTCGAAACTCGCGGTCGGCACGGCATCGCCGCCGAAGCAATAGATGCGCACCGGCGGTGGATTGCCGTGCTGCTCGGCGTGCTCGGCCAACTGCTGCAGGTACACCGGCGGGAAGGCGGCAACCGTGACCTGGTACTCGTGCAAGGCCGCATACGTCTGCTCGGCGGTCCACAACTGGTCGTCGCGGATCAGCAGCCGGGCGCCGTGGGTCAAGGTGGTCAGCCAGCGCTCGTGGGCGCCATCGAAGGCGAACGACATGAAATGCAGTTCGCAATCGTCCGCGGTCATCGCATAACGCTCACCGATGGCCCGGCAGTGCATCGCCAGCGGCCCGTGGGCCACCGCCACGCCCTTGGGCAGGCCGGTGGAACCGGAGGTGTAGATCACGTAGGCGAGGTTGTCCGGCTGTACCGTCACCTGCGGCGCATGGCTCGGTTGGGCGTCGAGGCTCAGGCGGTCGAGGTGCAGCACCTGCAGGTGCTCCTGGCTCGGCAGCACGCCGTCCAGGCTGGAGTCGCTGAGCAGCAAGGCAATCCCCGAGTCGCGCATCAGGTAGCTCAGGCGCTCCCGTGGATAGCTGGCGTCCAGCGGCACATAGGCGCCACCGGCCTTGAGCACCGCGAGCAAGGTGACGATCATCTGCTCGCTGCGCGGCAAGGCGACGCCGACCCGCACTTCGGCACCGACGCCTTGGGCGATCAGCGCATGGGCCAGGCGATTGGCCCGCGCATCGATCTGCGCATAACTGAAGGCCTGGCCGGCGAACAGCAGCGCCGTGTGTTCGCCCTGCTGCTGCGCCCACTCGGCAATCCGCTGATGTACCAGTGGTCCTGCAACCGGCGGCGTTGGCGCGACGAGCGCCGGCTGGGCGCTGACCAGGCCAATGCGCCCCAGCGCCTGGCTCGCGTCGGCGGACAAGGCGCTCAGCAGCCCTTCCATGTTGCAGCGGATACCTTCCACCGTGGCCAGGTCGAAGTGCTCGCGCAGGAACATGTACTCGATCACCAGCCCCTCCTCCAAGGTGACCATCAGGTCCATCGGCAAGTTGGTCAGGCCGGCGCTGTCGCTTTCGCCGAATTGCAGCGAGTCGTCGCGGAACTCGCGCAGGGCCTGATCGATCGGGTGGTTCTCGAACACGATAATGCTGTCGAACAACGCCTGCCCGGCGCGTCCGGCCCAGCGCTGGACATCGGTCAGCGGCGTGTATTCGCGTTCGCGCATTTCCAGGTTGTAGTCCTGCAGGTCGCGCAGCCATTGGCCCACTGACTGCTCGGCAGGCACCTGGCGGATCACCGGCAGGGTGTTGATGAACAACCCGAGGATCGACTCGGACGCCGGCAAACTCGCCGGACGCCCAGCCACCGTCGCGCCGAACGCCACGCAGCGCTGGCCGCTGTAGCGACTGAGCAGCAGCAGCCAGGCGCCCTGCACCAGGGTGTTGAGGGTGATTTGCTGGGTTTGCGCAAAGGCCTGCAATGCGCCAGTACGCGCCTCTCCCAGTCGGCTGTACAGCGCCTGATGGCCCCGGCCCGCGCCGGTCCTTGGCACGGCATCGGCAAGGTAGGTCGGCTCGTCCAGTTGCTGCAGTTGCTCACGCCAGAAACCTTCGCTGGCCTGGCCGTCCTGCTGTTGCAGCCAGTTGATGTAGCGCCGATACGGCACGGCCTCGGCCAGCGCCTGCCCGGAATAATGGCTGAGCACCTCACCGATCAGCTGCGAACTGCTCCAGCCGTCGATGAGGATGTGGTGGTAGGTCCAGATCAACTGGTAGCGGTCCTCGCCCACCCGCACCAATACCAGCCGTTGCAGCGGCGGCCGCTCGAGATCGAAGCCCTTGGCCCGTTCACCTGAGGCCAGGGCTTGCAGGGCTTGCGGCGAGCAATCCTCGGTGCGCCAGTCGAGCACGGTGATCGGCAATGCCGCGTCGGTCAGCACGAACTGCAACGGCTCGGTCAGGTCCTGCCAGATGAAGCCGGTGCGCAGAATGTCGTGACGCTGGCTCACCGCCCGCCACGCCGCCTCGAAACGCTGCAGCTCAAGGCCCTGCACCGGAATGCTCAACTGGTTGATGTAGAGATCGGCATCCGGCGAATCGAGGCCGAGGAACAGCATGCCCTGCTGCATCGGCGACAAGCGATAAAGGCCTTCGAGCTGGCCGTCCGGCAGTGGCAAGGCGGCAACCTGGGCCTCGCTCAAGCCGTGCAACGGCAGCTCTGGCAACTCCGCCGCCAGCCCAGGCTGCCCGGTCCCGGCGTGCAGCGCCAGTTGCTGGATGGTCGGCTGCTGGAACAGGTCCTTGGGGCTCAGTTCGAGGCCCTGCTGGCGCGCGCGGCTGACCACCTGGATCGAGACGATGGAGTCACCACCCAGGGCAAAGAAGTTGTCGTTCGTGCTGATCGGTTCAACGCCCAGCACCTCCTGCCAGATCTGCACCAGCACCTGTTCGATGGCATTGGCCGGGGTGACGAATTGCTCGCTCTTGGCCAGCTCCAGCGCCGGCAGACGCTTGCGCTCCAGCTTGCCGTTGGGGCTCAGCGGCATCTGCGCCAGCCACATACGGTGGCTCGGCACCATGTAGTCCGGCAAGCTGGCGCCGAGCCAGGCACTCAGTTCGTCGTGCAGCTTGGTGCTGTCGTGCAGCGTCGCCGGCTCGCTCGGCACCAGGTAGGCCACCAGTTGCTGGCTGCCCTGGACATCTTGCGCGACCACCACCGCCTCGCGGACCGCGGCGTGTTGCATCAGGCGCGCCTCGATCTCGCCCAGTTCGATACGCAAGCCACGCAGCTTGACCTGATGGTCGATACGCCCGACGTATTCGATCACTCCGTCGGCCCGGTAGCGCGCCAGGTCGCCGGTGCGGTACAGCCGCTGGCCGGCGCCGAACGGGCTGGCGACGAAGCGCTCGGCACTCAAGGCCGGACGACGGTGATAACCACGGGCCAGGCCGATGCCGCCCAGGTACAGCTCACCGGCCACACCCACCGGCAACGGATTGAGGCCGCTGTCGAGGATGTAGCTGGCGAGGTTGGCAATCGGCTGGCCGATCGGCACGCTGTCGCGGCCTTCGTCGCGGCAGGTCCAGTGGGTCACGTCGATCGCCGCTTCGGTCGGCCCGTACAGGTTGTACAGCGCGGCCCGCGGCAGTTTGGCGAAGACTTGCTGTTGCGCGTCCACCGGCAGCGCTTCACCGCTGCAGACGATGCGTGTCAGGCCGCTGCAACTGGCGACATTGGCGTCCTGCAAGAAGGCCTGGAGCATCGAAGGCACGAAGTGCAGCGTGGTCACCGCGTGCCGCTGGATCAGCTTGATCAGGCGCACGGGATCGCGATGATCCCCCGGCGCGGCGAGCGCCAGGCGCGCGCCGGTCAGCAGCGGCCAGAAGAACTCCCAGACCGACACGTCGAAGCTGAACGGGGTCTTCTGCAACACCGTATCGTTGGCATCCAGCCCATAGGCCTGCTGCATCCACAACAGCCGGTTGACCAGCGCTCGATGGGCATTGCCGGCGCCCTTGGGCAGACCGGTGGAACCGGAGGTGTAGATCACATAGGCGAGGTTGTCGGCGCTGACCACGACCTGCGGATCAGCGCTCGACAGCGCAGCGAATGCCAGGCCTCCAGGTTCCAGGCACAGGCATTCGACGCCCTCGGCCAGCGGCAGGCTGGCGAGCACCTCCGTCTGGGTCAGCAGCAGGCGTATACCGCTGTCCTGCAGCATGTAGCTCAGGCGCTCACGGGGATACTCGGGGTCGAGCGGCACATAAGCGCCGCCGGCCTTGAGAATCGCCAGCAGGCCGACGACCATCTCTACGCTGCGTTCAAGCGCAATGCCCACCAGCACATCGGGGCCGACCTTGCGTTCGATCAGGCCGTGGGCCAACTGGTTGGCGCGGGCGTTCAGCTCGGCGTAACTCAGGACCTGCTCGCCGAACACCAGCGCCGTGGCCTGGGGCGTGCGCCGGGCCTGAGCTTCAATCAGGCGGTGTACGCCCTGCCCCAATGGATAGTCGACGTGCGTGGCGTTCCACTGCTCGATCACCCGCTGCTGCGCGCTGTTGTCCAGCAGTTGCAGCTCGCCCAGGGTGGCGCTGGGCGCATTCACCAGTTGTTGCAACAGGCTGTCGAAGTGCGTGGCCAGGCGCTCGATCACCGAATCGGCAAAGTGCGCGCGCTGGTAGCTGTAGTGCAGCGACAGTTCATCGCGGACATTCACCGCCAGGGTCAACGGGTAGTTGGTCTGCTCGTGGTTGTCGATATGGCCGAAGCGCAAGCCGCTCGGCGCGCCCTGCTCCAGCGCCGCCGACACCGGGTAGTTTTCGAACACCAGGATGTTGTCGAACAGCGCCTCGCCACTGTGGCCGGCCCAGCGCTGGATATCGAACAACGGCGTGTGCTCGTGCTCGCGCAGGCTCAGGTTCTGCGCCTGCACCGCCTGCAACCACTGGCTGACGGACTGCTCGGCACGCGGGCTGGCGATCACCGGCAGGGTGTTGATGAACAGGCCGATTTGCTGCTCGACCCCCACCAGGCTGGTCGGACGCCCGGCCACCGTGGCGCCGAAGGCCACACACTGCTGGCCGCTCAAACGCTGCACAAGCAACAGCCAACTGGCCTGGATCAGGGTGTTGAGGGTGACTTTCTGCTGCCGGGCAAACTCGCTCAGGCGTTGCAGGCGCTCGGCGTCGAGCAGGCGATAGTGCTGGCCATGGCCGTCGAGACACTCGTCGCCGGCCTGACGTTGCAGCGCCTGGGCCAGGCGCGTCGGTTGCTCGAGCTCGGCCAACTGGGCTTTCCAGTACGCTTCACTAAGACTGGCGTCCTGCTGTTGCAGCCACTCGATGTAGTCGCGATAACGCCCGGGCAACGCCGGCACTGCGGCGCCGCTGTAGCGCTGAAGAACCTCGCCGAGCAACTGCGAGTTGCTCCAGCCGTCCATCAGGATGTGGTGATTGGTGTAGATCAAATGGCAACGCTGCTCATCCAGGCGCACCACGAGCATGCGCAGCAGCGGCCCCTGGGCGAGGTCGAAACCTTTCGCTTGCTCGGTGGCAGCCAGGGCATCCAGCGCTTGCTCGACATCAGTGCGCTGACGCCAATCGAGCACGCTGAACGGCATCTCCAACTGCTTGTGCACCACCTGCAGCGGGCGCGCCAACTGGCCCTGCCAGACAAAGCCGGTGCGCAGGATGTCATGGCTGTCCACCGCCGCCTGCCAGGCCTGCTGGAAGCGTTGCGGATCGAGGCCTTCGACGTCCAGGCGGACCTGGTTGATGTAGTCGCCACTCGCCTGCTCGTACAGACTGTGGAACAGCATGCCCTGCTGCATCGCCGACAGCGGATAGAGGTCGGCGATCTGGCTGGCGGCCAGCGGCAGGCTGTCGAGTTGCGCCTGGCTCAGCCTGGCCAGGGGGAAGTCCGACGGGGTCAGGCCGGCGACGTCGGGCTGCAGGCAATGCTCGATCAATGCGCTCAATTCAGCGGTGTATTCATCCGCCAGGCGAGCGATGGTCGCCCGGCTGAAACGCTCGCGGCTGAAGGTCCAGCCGATGCTCAGTTGACCGCCATACACCTGGCCGTTGAGGGTCAGCCAGTTGCCCAGTGGTGCGTCGGCGCTTTGCTCCTGGCCGGCGCTTTCCTCGGCCGGGACGAACAGACCGGCCTCATCATCTTCGAAACTGCCGTCGAACTGGCCAAGGTAGTTGAAGGTGATCCGTGGGCTGGGCATTGCCCGCAGACGCTGTTGCACCGGGCCATCGCCGAGATAACGCAAGGCGCCATAGCCGATGCCCTTGTTGGGGATCGCCCGCAGTTGCTCCTTGATCTGCTTGAGCGAATCCCCCAGCGCCTCGGCCGGCGTCAGGCGCACCGGGAACAGGCTGGTAAACCAGCCGACGGTGCGGGTCAGGTCGAGGTGCTCGAACAGCGCTTCGCGGCCATGGCCTTCGAGCTGAATCAGGGTCGAGGATTGCCCGGTCCAACGGCCGATGACCCGGGCCAGCGCCGTCAGCAGCAGGTCATTGACCTGGGTGCGATAGGCCGCCGGCGCTTGCTGCAACAGCTGCCGGGTCAGGTCCTGGTCGAGACGGCTTTCCACCGTCAGCGCCAGACGGTTGTGCTGCCCGGCATCCGGCCGCTCGCAGGGCAGATCGGCGTCGGCGCCCTGCAGGCAGTCCTGCCAGTAGGCCAGTTCTGCCTGCAATGCCGGCCCCTGGGCATAACCCTGCAAGGCGGCGCTCCACTCCTTGAAGGCGTGGGTCTTGGCCGGCAGCTGCAACGGCTGGCCGTTGTGCAATTGCTGATAGGCCTGCTGCAAGTCTTCCAGCAGGATCCGCCACGACACACCGTCCACCGCCAGGTGATGGATCACCAGCAACAGGCGCTGGCTGCCGTCCTCGAGGGTCGCCAACAGTGCTCGCAGCAGTGGCCCTGTTTGCAGGTCGAGGCTGCGCTGCGCCTGGTTGGCCATGGCCTCCAGCGCCTGCGCATTGGCCACCTGCACTTGCCACAGCAGATCGGCCTGCTGCGCCGCTTGCGGGCTCAGGTGACGGGCGTTCCACGTGCCGTCGCGGTCCTCGAAACTCAGGCGCAGGGCATCGTGCTGCAGCACCAGCGCCTGTAGCACCGTGCGCAAGATGTTCGCGTCGAGCACGCCGCTCGGCTTGAGCATCAGCGACTGGTTCCAGTGCTGGCGCTCGGGGATCGACGCTTCGAAAAACTGCCGCTGGATCGGCAACAGCAAGGCCGCGCCGCTGACCGGTTGCTGGTCGATCTGCGACTCGCCACCGACCTGCGCCACCCGCGCCAGACGCTGCACGGTCTGGTGCTGGAACAGGTCCTTGGGACTCAGGCGAATCCCCGCCTGACGAGCGCGGCTGACCACCTGGATCGAGATGATCGAGTCGCCACCCAGTTCGAAGAAGTTGTCGTGAATCCCGACTTGCGGCAGCTTCAGCAGGTCCTGCCAGATCGCCGCGAGTTGCTGCTCCAGCACGTTTTGCGGTGCCTGGTAAACCTGCTGCGCCAGGCTCGCGTCGGGGCTGGGCAAGGCGCTGCGGTTGAGCTTGCCGTTGCCGGTCAAGGGCAGTTGCGCCAGCACCAGGAAGTGCGCCGGATGCATATGTTCCGGCAGGTTGTCCTTGAGCGCGGCGCGCAGGCCATCGCGCCAGCTTGCCTGCTGCTCGGCAGTGGCCGAATGCAACGCGTCGTCTTCGGGCACCAGGTACGCCACAAGTTGCTGGCCGTTCGGCCCCGGCTGCGCCAGCACTGCCACCTGGCGCACCGCGTCCAGCGCCAGCAGTTGCGCTTCGATTTCCCCCAGCTCGATGCGAAAGCCACGGATTTTCACCTGATGGTCAATGCGCCCGATGTACTCGATCACCCCGTCGGCACGATAACGGGCCAGGTCGCCGGTGCGATACAGGCGCCCGCCGTCGCCGGCGAAGGGATCGGGGACAAAGCGCAGGCTGCTCAGGTCGGCGCGGTTCAGGTAACCGCGCGCCAGGCCGGCGCGGCCGACGTACAGCTCACCGATGCAACCGCGACTGACCGGGTTGAGATCGGCATCCAGCAGGTACCAGGACAGGTCCGGAATCGGCTGGCCAATCGGGCTGCCGGCCTCGCCCTGCATATCGGCCAAGGTCAGCGGACGGTACGTCACGTGCACCGTGGTTTCGGTGATCCCGTACATGTTGATCAGTTGCGGTGCACTGTCGCCGAAGCGCTCGAACCAGCTGCGCAGGCTCTTGACCTCCAGCGCCTCGCCGCCGAACACCACGTGGCGCAACTGCCACTGGGTGTGGCGATGTTCCGGCGCGCAGGCCACCTGTTGCAGTTGCTTGAAAGCCGACGGCGTCTGGTTGAGCACGCTGACGCCCTCGCGGCAGAGCAAGGCATGGAACGCTTGCGGCGACCGGCTGACGTCATACGGCACCACCACCAGCTTGCCGCCGTAGAGCAACGCGCCAAAGATTTCCCACACCGAGAAGTCGAAGGCAAAGGAATGGAACAGGCTCCACACGTCCTGCGGGCCGAAGCCGAACCAGCTGTCGGTGGCGGCGAACAGGCGCAGCACGTTGTGGTGGGCGAGCAAGGTGCCCTTGGGCTGGCCGGTGGAACCGGAGGTGTAGATCACATAGGCCAGGTTGTCCGGGCTCATCGCGACCTGTGGGTTGGATTCGCTGGAGCCTTGCAGGTCTTGCTCGATCAGCAGGCAGCGCACGCTGTCCGGCAGCGGCAGGCGCTCGACCAGGTGCGCCTGGGTCAGCAGCAGGCCGATGCCGCTGTCGCCGATCATGTAGGCCAGGCGCTCCTCGGGATAGCTCGGGTCCAGCGGCACGTAGGCGCCGCCGGCCTTGAGGACGGCAAGCAAGCCCAGCAGCATTTCCAGGCTGCGCTCCACCGCCAGGCCGACCCGCACCTCGGGCCCGACGCCCTGGCTGATCAACTGATGGGCCAGGCGATTGGCGCGGCGGTTGAGTTCGCCGTAGCTCAAGCTCTGCTCGAGGTAGCTCACGGCAATCGCCTCGGGCGCGCGTTCGGCCTGGGCTTCGATCAACTGATGCAGGCAAGCCTGGCTCGGGAAGTCCTGCACGCTGGGGTTCCACTGCGCCAGGGTCGCTTCGCGTTCGACGGCACTGTGCAACGGCAGCTCGCAGATGCGTTGCTCGCAGTCGGCGACCACCGCGTGCAACAGGTTCAACCAGTGGTCGGCCAGGCGTTGCACGGTGGGCGCATCGAACAGGTCGGTGGCGTAGGTCAATTCGGCCCAGACAGTGTTGGCGGACTCGAAGGTGTCCAGGGTCAGGTCGAACTGCGCGGTGTGGCTGACCCAGGTCAGCGGTTCGATCTCGACCTGGGCCAGGCGCGCCGCGGCCAGGCGTTGGCTCTGGTGGTTGTGCAGCACCTGGAACAGCGGGCTGTGGCTGAGGCTGCGCTGCGGTTGCAGGGCCTCGACCAGTTGCTCGAACGGCAGATCCTGATGGGCCTGAGCGCCGAGCACCCGTTGCTTGACCTGCTGCAGCAGGCTGCGGAAGGTCTGCTGGCTGTCGAACTCAGCCTTGAGCACCTGGGTGTTGACGAAGAAGCCGATCAGGCCTTCGGTTTCCACCCGGTTGCGGTTGGCCACCGGCACGCCGACACGGATCTGCGCCTGGCCGCTGTAGCGATGCAGCAGGGCCTGGAACGAGGCCAGCAGCAGGGCAAACAGGGTGACATTTTGTGCTTGCGCGGTGCGCTTGAGGCCCGCCACCAGCGCCGGACTCAGGGCGATGTCCTGGCGCGCCCCGCGATAGCTCTGCTCCGGCGGACGCGGGCGGTCAGTCGGCAACTCCAGCAGCGGCTGCTCGTCGCCCAGCTCGGCGCGCCAGTAGGCCAGTTGCCGCTCGCGCTCGCCGGCGTCCATCCACTGGCGTTGCCACGCCGCGTAATCGGCGTACTGCACGGGCAAGGCCGGCAGCTGCGGAGCCTGATCCTGGCTGAACGCGCCGTACAGGTTGATCAGCTCGTCGACCATGATGCCCATCGACCAGCCGTCGGCGACGATGTGGTGCAGGGTGATGATCAAGGCGTGATCGTCCGCGGCCAGGCGCAGCAGTCTGACCCGCAGCAACGGGCCGTTCTGCAGATCGAACAGCTGACGGGTTTCTTCGGCTACCCGGGCTTGCAGGTCGACGGGCGAACCCTGGAAATCCTCGATCGGCAGCTCGACGCGGGCCTGGGCCTGGATCACTTGCAGGGTCCGCTGGCCCTCGCTGACGAAGCAGGTGCGCAGGCTTTCATGACGCGCCAGCAGCGCATCGAAACTGCGCTGCAATGCCAGCCGATCCAACTCGCCGCGCAGGCGCAGGGCCGCCGGTACGTGGTAGGCGCTGCTGCTCGGGTCCAGCTGCCAGAGGAACCACTGGCGCTCCTGGGCATAGGACAGGGCCAGCGGTTGCGCGCGGTCCACGGCGAGCATCGGTGGTTCGGCGTTGGCCGGTTCGACGCCCAGGGCGGCGACAAAATCTTCCAGGGTGCTGTGCTCGAACAGGCTGCGCAGCGGCACCTGGACGTTCAGCGCCTGACGCACCCGTGACACCACCTGGGTCACCAGCAACGAGTGGCCACCGAGTTCGAAGAAGTGATCGTCGAGGCCGACCCGCTCCAGCTTGAGCAGGCTTTGCCAGATCTCGGCCACTGCGTGTTGGGTGGCGGTCTGCGGCGCCCGGTAGCGGGTCTGCAACTGACTGGCATCCGGTTTGGGCAGCGCCTTGCGGTCGACCTTGCCGTTGGGGGTCAGCGGCAAGGCGCCGAGGAACAGCAGATGGGCCGGCACCATGTACTCCGGCAGCTGCTCCTTGAGGCTGGCCTTGAGCGCCGCCCGCAGCACGGCTTCAGCCTCGGCATTTGCCGGCGGGCTGAGGGCGACCACGTAGGCGACCAGCTGCATGCCGGTGGCTCCGTCCTGAGCCACCACGACGGTCTCGCGGACATCGGCCTGGGCCAACAGGCGTGCTTCGATCTCGCCCAGCTCGATGCGCAAGCCACGGATTTTCACCTGATGGTCGATGCGCCCGATGTATTCGATCACGCCCTCGGCGCGGTAGCGGGTCAGATCGCCGGTGCGGTACAGGCGCTCGCCGCAGAACGAGAACGGGTCGGGGACAAAACGCTCGGCGGTCAGCGCCGGGCGCTGGAAATAACCACGGGCCAAACCTTCGCCGCCGATCAACAGCTCGCCCGGAGCGCCGGTCGGGTTCAGCTCCAGGTCACTGCCGAGGATGTACAGCGCGGTGTTGTCCAGCGGCGTGCCGAGGAACGGCTGGCTGGCCTCGACACTGAGCCGGTGTAACGCCGACCAGATGGTGGTTTCAGTTGGCCCGTAGAGGTTCCACACCCGCGGCGACAGCGCCAGCATGCGCTGCGCCAGCTCCTGCGCCAGGGCTTCGCCGCCGCAGAGCAAGGTGCAGCCGCTGAGTACGTGCGCCTGCTCGTGATCGAGCAGCATGCGCCAGGTCGAAGGCGTGGCCTGCAGCACCGTGACCGACCAGCGCTCGACCAGCGCCAACAACGCTTGCGGGTCCTGATGCAGGTCCTTGCCGGTCAGCACCACGCTGGCCCCGGCCAGCAGCGGGCCGTAGATTTCCAGGCCGAAGATATCGAAGGAAAAGGTGGTCAGCGACAGCAGGCGATCCGTCGCCGTCAGTCCAGGCTGGTCGAGCATGCTGACGACAAAATTGCACAGGGCGCCATGGCGCACCATCACCCCCTTGGGCTTGCCGGTGGAGCCGGAGGTGTAGATCACGTAGGCCAGGTGCTGTTCATCCAGAGCCACCTGCGGACTGTCGACGCTGTAGCCTTGCAGCCAGGCGTCTGCCTGATCGAGCAGCAAGGTCGGCAGCGTCTCTGGGATCGGCAATTGCGTCTGCAAATGACTTTGGCTCAGCAGCAGGCGGATGCCGCTGTCGTCGATCATGTAGGCCAGGCGATCCTGCGGGTAGGCCGGGTCCAGCGGCACGTAGGCGCCGCCGGCCTTGAGAATCGCCAGCAGGCCGACAATCATCTCGACACTGCGCTCCACGGCAATGCCCACCAGCACATCGGGGCCCACACCCAGCTCAATCAACTTGTGCGCCAGGCGGTTGGCGCGGCTTTCCAGCTGGGCATAACTCAGGCACTGCTCGCCGACGATCAGGGCGATCGCGTCCGGGGTCTGCCGTGCTTGCCCGGCAATACGCTGGTGGATACCCACGGCCTGCGCGCCATGCTCGGTGAGGCGCTGCCAGGTGTGCTGCAACTCGCTGTGTTCGTCGCTATCGAGCAACGGCAATTCACCGATGCGCTGGCTCGGGTCGGTGACGATGGCGCGCAGCAGGTTCTGCCAGTGACGCGCGAGGCGCTCGATGGTCGTGGCGTTGAACAGGTCGGTGGCGTAGGTCAGCTCGGCGGCAATGCCGTCGCTCGATTCGTAGGTTCCCAGGGTCAGGTCGTACTGGGCGGTGCGGCCTTCCCAGACGATGTCCTCGACCTTGAGCTGCGGCAGTTGCACCGCGCTTTGCCGTTGCGCCTGGCCGTTATTGGCCTGGTGGTTGAACATCACCTGGAACAGTGGGCTGTGGCTGAGGCTGCGCTCCGGTTGCAGGGCTTCGATCAGTTGCTCGAACGGCAGGTCCTGATGGGCCTGGGCTGCCAGCGCCGCTTGCTTGACCTCGACCAGCAACTGCTCGAAACGCTGTTGCCCCTGGACCTGGGCCTGCAGCACCTGGGTGTTGACGAAAAAGCCGATCAGGCCTTCGGTTTCCACCCGATTACGGTTGGCCACCGGCACCCCGACCCTGATTTGCTGCTGGCCGCTGTAGCGGTGCAACAACGCCTGGAACGACGCCAGCAGCAGCATGAACAGGCTGACGCCGTTGCGCTGGGCCAGTTGCTGCAGCTCGCCACTCAGCTCGGCCGGCAACTGCAGATCGAGGCGCGCACCGCGATAGCTTTGCACCGGTGGTCGCGGGTGATCGATGGGCAGTTCCAGCACGCTGTGCTCGTCGCCCAGGGTGTCCAGCCAATACGCCAATTGCCGCTCCCGCTCGCCGGCTTCCAGCCAGTGGCGCTGCCAGATGGCGTAGTCGGCGTACTGCACGGGCAGCGCCGGCAAGCTCAGCGACTGGCCCTGGGTGTCGGCGGCGTAATGCTGGATCAGCTCGCTGACCATCACCTGCATCGACCAGCCGTCGGCGATGATGTGGTGCTGGACCAGCGCCAGCACGTGGTCATCGGCAGCGATGCGCAACAAGGCCACCCGCAACAGCGGCCCCTGTTGCAGATCGAATGGGCGATGGCTCTGGCTATCGACGAAGTGGTTGATCCGCGCTTCGACCTGGGCGTCTGCAAGCCCGCCTGGCAGTTCCTCGAGCGCGATCTGCAGCGGCATTTGCGGGTGAATCAGCTGCACGGTTTTTTCGTACCGCTCGACGAAGGTGGTGCGCAGACTCTCATGGCGCGCCACCAGGGCATTGAAACTGCGCTGCAGCGCCGGCACGTCCAGCGCGCCTTTCAGACGCAGGGCGCTGGGGATGTGGTAGGCGCTGCTGTGGGGGTCCATCTGCCAGAGGAACCACTGGCGTTCCTGGGCATAGGACAGCGGGATCGCGGCGAAGTCCGCCTGCACCGAAGGGATCGGCAGGTTGGCCGGCGACACGCCCTCTTCGAGCATCTTCGCCAGGTACAGGGTGCGTTTGTCCAGCGGCAGAGTGATAAAGCGCTTGGCAATTCTCAAAGCAACACTCGTGTCCATTAGACTTCCTCCATTTCGTCAAGCAGGGCTTCCAGCTTGCTCAGTTTCTGTGGGTTGACGGGGCCGGCGCTGGTGTCCAGGTGGGCCACGAATTCACCCAGGGTCGGGTGCTGGAATAGCAGTTGCGGGGTCAGCTGCAGGCCCAGTTCAAGGGCCAGGCGCGAGACCACGTTGACGGCCAGCAAAGAGTGGCCGCCGAGTTCGAAGAAGTGATCGTCAAGGCCGATGCGCTCAAGCTGCAGCACCTGCTGCCAGATGCTCGCGACCTGCTGCTGCAGTTCGCTCTCGGGTGCCCGATAGCCGCCCTGCAACTGGCTGGCATCGACGGCCGGCAAGGCCTTGCGGTCGAGCTTGCCGTTGGGGGTCAACGGCAGTTTGGCGAGGAACAGCCAATGGGCCGGGACCATGTAGTCGGGCAAGTGCGCCCGCAGCGCCTGCTTGAGTTGTTCGCGCAGCGCGCGCTCGTCGTGAGCGTCCGCCGGCGCGGCAACCAGGTAGGCCACCAATTGCTGGCTACCCAGCACGTCCTGGGCGAGCACCGCCACCTCGTGGACCGCCGGTTGGTGCAGCAGGCGAGTTTCGATTTCGCCGAGTTCGATGCGGTAGCCGCGAATCTTCACTTGATGGTCGATGCGTCCACGGTATTCGAGTACGCCGTCGGCTCGCTGGCGGCACAGGTCGCTGCTGCGATACATACGCTCGCCATCAACGGCAAACGGGTTGGGCACGAACTTCTCGGCGGTCAGTGCCGGACGCCCGAGGTAGCCGCGCGTAATGCCGGCACCGGCGAGCAACAGTTCGGCCGAGACACCCTGGGGCACCAGCTGCAGATCGTCGTCCAGCAGGTAGGTGGCGCTGTGCGGCAAGGCCCGACCGATGTTGGCCTGGGCGAAGGCCTCGCGCCGGGTCCAGGTCGAGTAGGTGGTGTCTTCCGACGGTCCGTACAGGTCGTAGACCTGCTCCAGGGTCGCCGACTCGTACAGTGCATCCACCAGGCTCTGCTTCAGCGGTTCGCCGGCCAGGTTGATGATGCGCACGCTCGGCGGGATCTGCCCCGCGCGCTGCAACGCCGCCACCGCCGAGGGCACGCTGTTGATCAGCCGCACCTGCTCGCGGGCGGGTAACTGCGCAAGCTCCAACGCGTTGCGCGCAATGATCAGCGAGCCGCCGTTGGCCAGGGTCACGAACAGCTCCCACACCGACAGGTCGAAGCACACCGAGGTCGAGGCCAGCACGCCCTGGATGTCGTCGCGGCGGTACAGCGATTGCGACCAGTCGACCAGCGCCAGCACGTTGCGATGGCTGATGGCGACACCCTTGGGTTGGCCGGTGGAACCGGAGGTATAGATCACGTAGGCCAGGTTGTCCGGGGTGACCCGGGTGATCGGCGCGGTCGCCGGCATCGCGCCCAACTCCAGCTGTACCTGCTCCATCAACAGCACTTGCGTCGCAGCCGAGGGCGGCAAGCTCGCCGCCCTCTCGCCATCGGTGAGCAACAGCCGTGCACGGCTGTCTTCGAGCATGTAGGCCAGACGCTCGTCCGGGTAATCCGGGTCCAGCGGCACGTAGGCGCCACCGGCCTTGAGCACCGCCAGCAGTGCGACCAATAGCTGCTCGCTGCGCGGCAAGGCGACGCCGACCCGCACTTCCGGGCCGACACCCAGCTCGATCAGCTGGTGCGCAAGCCGGTTCGCCTGCTGCTCCAGTTCGGCATAGCTCAGTTGCTGGTGGCCGAAGGTCACGGCCAGCGCCTGGGGCTGGGTCGCCGCTTGCTCGGCGATCAACTGGTGTACGCACGACGATTGGGCGAACGCCGTCGGCGCCGGGTTCCAGTCGCGAATGGCGCGTTGTTGTTCGGCGTCGCTCAACAGCCTGCACTCACTCAGGCGTTGCTGCAGGCTGGCGCTCATCTGCTGCAGCAGGTGCGCCAGGTGCGCGCCCAATTGCGTGACGCTGTCGGCGCTGAAGCGTGCCTGTTGATAACTGAAGTGCAGCGACAGTTGCGTATCGAGACTGACCAGCAAGGTCAGCGGGTAGTTGGTCTGTTCATGGGTCGCCACCGGGCCGAAGCGCAGCCCTTGCGGGGCGCCCTGCTCCAGTGCCGCCGAGATCGGGTAGTTCTCGAACACCAACAGGCTGTCGAACAGCGCCTCGCCGCCCTGCCCGGCCCAGCGTTGCAGGTCCGTCAGTGGGGTGTGCTCGAACTCGCGCAGGGCCAGGTTTTGCCCCTGCACGGCCTGCAGCCAACTGCCGAGGGTCTGCTGCGGGTCGGGGCTGGCGATCACCGGCAGGGTGTTGATGAACAGGCCGATCTGCTGCTCGCTGCCGGGCAGATCCGCCGGCCGCCCGGCCACGGTCGTGCCAAAGGCTACCGTGGTTTTGCCGGTGTAGCGCTGCAACAACAGCAGCCAGGCCGCTTGCACCAGGGTGTTGACGGTGACTTTGACCTCGCGGGCCAATGCACTCAGGCGCTGGGTCTGGGCGATGTCGAGCCGTTGATAGTGATCGCCGTAGCCGCTGTCCGTCGCTTGCGGTGTTGGCAAGGCCTCGGCCAGCCGGGTCGGCTCCTCCAGGCGTTGCAGCGTCGGCTTCCAGAACGCTTCGCCGAGTGCCGGGTCTTGCTGTTGCAGCCAGCCGATGTAGTCGCGATAACGTCCGGCCGGGCGCGCCACCGGCTCGCCGCGATAACGTTGCAGGACTTCGCCAAGCAACTGCGCGTTGCTCCAGCCGTCCATGAGGATGTGGTGGTTGGTGTAGATCAGGTGATGGGCATTGTCCGCAGTGCGCACCAGCACCAGGCGCAGCAGCGGCGCCTGGTTCAGCTCGAAACCCTGGGCCCGCTCTTCGTCGGCGAGGGCTTTCAGGGCCGTATCCAGATCATTGCGCTGGCGCCAATCGAGCAGACTGAACGGCACCTCGACCTGGCGGTAGACCACCTGCACCGGCTGGCGCAGATCACCCTGCCAGAAGAAGCCGCTGCGCAGAATCGGGTGGGCGTCGATCACCTCCTGCCAGGCCTGGCGGAACGCCTGTGGATCGAGGCCTTCGACGTCCAGGCGCAGTTGGTTGATGTAGTCACCGTTGCCCTGGGCCAGCAGCGAATGGAACAACATGCCCTGCTGCATCGGCGACAGCGGGTACAGGTCTTCGATGTCCTGCGCCGCCACCGGCAAGGCATCGAGTTGCGCCTGGCTCAGGTTGGCCAGCGGGAAGTCCGACGGGGTGACGCCATGGTGCTGGCTGTCACAGCAATGTTCGATCAGCGCGGTCAGTTCGTGCAAATAATCATCGGCCAGGCGCTGGAGGGTTGCCGGTTCGAACATGGCGGCGCTGAAGGTCCAGCTCAGGTCCAGCTCGCCGCCGAACACCTTGCCGTCGAGGGCCAACTGATTGCCCAGCGGCCCCTGCATGTTCAGCTCTTCGCCAGCGGCTTCAGTGGTTGGCACGAACAGCCCATCGTCGGCCTCGGCGAAGCTGGCGTCGAATTGGCCGAGGTAGTTGAAGGTCAGGCGTGGCGTCGGCAGGTCGGCCAGCCGCTGGCGCGTCGATGCGTCACCGAGATGGGCCAGGGCACCAAAGCCGATGCCTTTGTTGGGGATCGCCCGCAGCTGCTCCTTGATCTGCTTGATCGACGCGCCGCGCTCGGCCAGCGGGCTCAAGTGTGCCGGGAACAGGCTGGTGAACCAGCCTACCGTGCGGGTCAGGTCGATGTGTTGGAACAGGTCTTCGCGGCCGTGACCTTCCAGTTGCACCAGCACGCTGGCGTCGCCGGTCCAGCGCACCATCACCCGCGCCAGGGCGGTCAGCAGCAGGTCGTTGACCTGGGTCCGGTAGGCCGCCGGCGCCTGTTGCAGCAGTTGCCGGGTCAGGCGCTGGTCGAGGCGGCTGCGAATGCTCAGGGCCTGGCAATGCTGCTGGCCGCCGTGGGGGTTGTCCCACGGCAGGGCCAGCGGTGCGCCCTGCAATTGCTCCTGCCAGTAGCCCAGTTCGGCCTGCAGCGCGGCGCTGCCGGCATAGGCTTGCAGCTGCTCGGCCCAGGCCTTGACCGCGCTGGTCCTGGGCGGCAATTGCACGGGGGTGCCGGCGAGCCGTTGGCGATAGGCACGTTGCAGATCGTCGAACAGGATCCGCCAGGACACCCCGTCCACCACCAGGTGATGGACGATCAGCAGCAGGCGCTGTGTGCCGTCGCCAAGAGTCGTCAATACTCCGCGCAACAGGCTGCCGCCGTGCAGGGCCAGGCTGCGCTGGGCCTGGTTGCCCAGGGCTTCGAGGGCCGCCAGGTCCGCCACCTCGGCCTGCCACAGCAAGGGCTCCGGGGACGGCTGTTCAGGGTAATGGGCGGTCCAGCCCTGGGCGTCCTGGCGAAACGCCAGGCGCAGGCTGTCGTGGTGCATGACCAGCGCCTGCAGCGCCTGCTCGAGCACCTGTGGCTCGAGGACCTGGGACGGCTTGAGCAGCACCGACTGGTTCCAGTGGTGGCGGTCGGGAATGTCCTGGGCGAAGAACCACTGCTGCACCGGCAACAGGGCGCAAGCGCCGCGGGCCGGTTGCTGATCGATCGGTTGTGGCGCTGCACCGCTGCCGACCACCGGGGCCAGGGCCTGGACGGTCTGGTGCTGGAACAGGTCCTTGGGGGTAAAGCGCAGGCCGAGCTGGCGGGCGCGGCTGACCACCTGGATCGAGATGATCGAATCGCCGCCGAGCTCGAAGAAATTATCGCTGAGGCCAACCCGATCCAGCTTCAGCACGTCCTGCCAGATCGCCGCCAGCTGCTGCTCCAACTCGCTGACGGGTGCCACGTAGGCTGACTGCAATTGGCGCAGATCCGGCTGCGGCAGGTTGTTGCGGTCGAGCTTGCCGTTGGGTGTCAGCGGCAGGCGTTCGAGCAGCAGCAGATGGGCCGGGACCATGTGCGCCGGCAGGCTTGCCTTGAGTTGTTGGCGCAGGTGTTCGGCCCCCTCCTCGCGCAGATCGTCGCCCACCACATAGGCCACCAGCTGTTTTCCAGTCCCGCCTTCGCGAGCGACCACGACTGCCTCGCGCACGCCGTCGAAGGCTTGCAGGCGCGCTTCGATTTCCCCCAGCTCGATGCGGAAGCCACGGATCTTCACCTGATTGTCGATGCGTTCCAGGTAGTCAATCGTACCGTCCGCCCGCTGGCGCACCCGGTCGCCGCTGCGGTAGAGCAAGCCGCCGGTGCTGCTGAACGGGTCGGCGACAAAACGCTCGGCGGTCATCCCCGGCCGGTTCAGGTAACCGCGCGCCAGGCCGCTGCCGCCCAGGTACAGCTCGCCGTCCATGCCCTGTGGCACCAGGTTCAGATCGGCGTCCAGCACATAGGCGCTGCGGTCGCCAATGCGGCTGCCGATCGGCGCATAGGCGGCGCCGCAGGACTGCTCGCGACCGGCTTTCCAGATCAGTGGAGTGACCACGGTTTCGGTCGGCCCGTAGCCATTGATGATGTACTCCGGATCGAGCGCACGCTTGACCCGTTCGAAGCTGGCGTTGGGCACCGCGTCGCCACCGAAACAGTAGACTCGCACCTTCGGCGGGTTACCTTCGCGCTCGGCGTGCTCGGCCAGTTGTTGCAGGTACACCGGCGGGAACGCCGCCACGGTCACGCCGTAGTCGCTCATGGCCTGGCAGGTCTGCTCCGCGGTCCACAGGCTGTCGTCGCGGATCAGCAGCGAGGCGCCGTGGGTCAGGCTGGTGAGCCAGCGTTCATGGGCGCCGTCGAAGGCGAACGACATGAAGTGCAGTTCGCAATCGCTGGCGGTCATTGCATAACGCTCGCCGATCGCCTGGCAGTGCATCGCCAGCGGACCGTGGGCGACGCTCACGCCTTTGGGCTGGCCGGTGGAGCCGGAGGTGTAGATCACGTACGCCAGGTTCTGCGGATCCACCGCCACCGGCGGCGCCCTGTGGGGCTGGGCACTGACATCCAGTCGATCCAGTTCCAGCACCGGCAGTCCGCCGTCCAGCGGCAGTTGCGTCGAGACCTGCGAGTCGCTGAGCAACAGCGCCAGCCCCGAATCCTGCATCAGGTAGGCCAGGCGTTCGCGGGGGTAACGGGTGTCCAGCGGCACATAGGCGCCACCGGCCTTGAGCACCGCCAGCAACGCCACGATCACCTGCTCGCTGCGTGGCAGCGCCACACCGACCCGCACTTCCGCGCCGACGCCATGGCCAATCAGTTCATGGGCCAGTTGGTTGGCGCGGCGCTCGATTTCGCCAAAGCTGAAACGCTGGCCGGCAAAGATCACTGCGGTGCGTTGCGCATGTTCACTGGCCTGCTCGGCGAAACGCTGATGCACAGCAACATCCACCGGGTACGGCTGCGGCAGGTTGGCGGCCTGCTGCCGGGCTTGCTCGTCGGCACTGACCAAAGCGATCTGGCCCAGGCACTGCTCGGCGTCCTCGGCAAAGCGCAGCAGCAGTTGCTGCAAGTGGCGGCTGATGCGTTCGATGCGGGCGGTGCTGAACTGCGCCTGGTCGAAGCTCCAGTGCAGGGCCAGGGTGTCGCCCAGGGTCACGCCGAGGGTCAGCGGGTAATGGGTCTGGTCCTGGTTGCGCACTTCACCGAAGACCACGCCCGCGGCGCTGCCCTGCTGCAGGGCCTCGGAGATCGGGAAATTCTCGAACACCAGCAGGCTGTCGAACAAGGCTTCGCCGCCCTGCCCGGCCCAGCGCTGGATGTTCGCCAGCGGCGTGTGCTCGAACTCGCGCAAGCTGAGGTTCTGCGCCTGCACCGCAGCCAGCCAGGCACCGACGCTCTGGTCCGGACGCGAGCCGGCGATCACCGGCAAGGTGTTGATGAACAGCCCGATCTGCTGCTCGATGCCCGGCAGCTGCGCCGGACGCCCGGCCACCGTGGTGCCGAAGGCCACGCAGGCATTGCCGGTGTAGCGTTGCAACAGCAGCAGCCAGGCCGCCTGCACCAGGGTGTTGAGGGTGATTTTCTGCTGCCGGGCGAAGGTGTCGAGGCGCTGGGTGCGTGCTGCGTCCAGCGGGTCGTGGCGCAGTCGATGGCCGCGCTGCGGGCTGGTCTCGCCGACGGCCGCTGCCAACAGGGTCGGCTGCTGCAGGTCGGCCAGTTGCTGACGCCAGAAGCTTTCGCTGAGCGCCGCATCCTGGGCTTGCAGCCACTGGATGTAATCGCGATAACGGCCCGGCGCACGCGCCGGCTGCAAGCCGCTGTAGCGTTGCAGTACTTCGCCGAGCATCTGCGCGCTGCTCCAGCCATCCATGAGGATGTGGTGGTTGCTGAAGACCAGGTGATGGCGCTGCTCGGCGGTGCGGATCAGGCTCAGGCGCAGCAGCCCGGCCTGGCTCAGGTCGAAGCCGCGGGCCAGGTCGTCGGCACTGAAATCGCGCAAGGCCTGGGCCAGGTCGTCGCGCTGGCGCCAGTCGAGCAGCACGAATGGCAGCTCCACGCGACGCTGGATCAGCTGCAGCGGTTGCTGCACCTCGCCCTGCCAGAGAAAGCCGCTGCGCAGGATCTCGTGGGCGTCGACCGTGGCTTGCCAGGCGGCGCGCAGGCGCTCGGGATCGAGCCCGTCGACGTCGACGCAAAGTTGGTTGATGTAGCTGCCGTCGCCCTGCTCGTACAGGCTGTGGAACAGCATGCCTTGCTGCATCGGCGACAAGGGGTACAGGTCTTCGATCTCGCTGGCCGGCACCGTGATCGCGTCCAGTCGCCCTTGATCGAGCCCGGCCAATGGCAGGTCCGAGGGGGTCACGCCCATGCTCTCGGGCTGGCAGCAATGGCGGATCAGTGCTTGCAGCTCGCCGGTATAGTCGGCGGCCAGTTGCTCGATGCTGGCGGCGTCGAACATCTTCGTGCTGAAGGTCCAGCGCAGGTCCAGCTCACCGTCGTAGACCTGGCCTTCGATGCTCAGCCAGTTATCCAGCGGCGCCTCGCTGCTCTGCTCGGCGCCGGCACGTTCGCCGGCCGGGACGAACAACGCACCCTCGGCTTCGGCAAAACTGCCGTCGAACTGCCCCAGGTAATTGAAGGTGATGCGCGGCATGACCCGCCCGCGCAAGGCGCTGTGCCCTTGCAGCAGACCGAAGCCGATGCCCTTGTGCGGCACGCCGCGCAGTTGTTCCTTGACCTGCTTGAGGCTGGCCGCCAGCGACTCGGCCGGGGTCAGGCGCAGCGGGAACAGGCTGGTGAACCAGCCGACGGTGCGGCTCAGGTCGATGTCGTCGAACAGCGCTTCGCGGCCGTGGCCTTCGAGCTGGATCAGTGTGTCGGGGTGCCCGGTCCAGCGGCAGATGACCCGCGCCAGTGCGGTCAGCAGCAGGTCATTGACCTGGGTCCGGTAGGCCGCTGGCGCCTGTTGCAACAGCTGTTGGGTCAGGGCTGCGTCGAGGCGGCTGTGGGCGATCCGGGCATGGCGGCCTTGCAGGCTGGCATGAGGATCGGCGCCAGGCAGCTCCGGCGCGTCCGGCAATTGCGCGCACCAGTAATCGAGTTGCGTCAGCGCAGTCGGCGCATAGTCCTGCAAGCGCTCGGCCCAGCGCTGGTAGGCGTGGGTCTTCAACGGCAGCGGTGCCTGGCGGTACGCCGCCTGCAAGTCTTCCAGCAGAATCCGCCACGACACGCCGTCCACCACCAGGTGATGCACCACCAGCAACAGGCGCTGGCTGCCATCATCCCGCGTCACCAACAGCGCCCGCAACAAGGGGCCCTGGGTCAGGTCGAGGCTGGCCTGGGCCTGGGTGTAGAGCGTCGACAGGTCATCACTGGCGCGCGCGTCGTGGGTCCACAGCAGGTCCGCGTCAGCAGCGAAACTGGCCGGCAACGACGCCTGCCAGCCATTCGCCGACTCGACAAAACGCGTGCGCAGGCCGTCGTGATGCTGGACCAGCACCTGCAGCGCCCGCAGCAGTGGTGTTGCGTGCAGAGGCTCGCGAGGACGCAGCAGCACCGCCTGGTTCCAGTGATGCCGGGCCGGGATCGGTGCATCGAAAAACCACTGTTGGATCGGCAGCAGCGCCACGGCGCCGAGCACCGGGCCCTGGTCGATGGCCTGTGCGAGATCAACGCTGCGCGCGACGCTGGCCAGGGCCTGCACGGTCTGGTGCTGGAACAGGTCGCGGGCGCTGAACTGGATGCCGGCCTGACGGGCGCGGCTGACCACCTGGATCGAGATGATCGAATCACCACCCAGTTCGAAGAAGTTGTCGCCCAGGCCGACCCGCTGCAGCTTGAGCACGTCCTGCCAGATCGCGGCGATCTGCTGCTCCAGCGCACTGCGCGGCGCGACATAGCTCGCCTGCAACTGGCTGGCCTCCGGCGCCGGCAAGGCCTTGCGGTCGAGCTTGCCGTTGGGGCTCAGTGGCAAGGCGGCGAGGAACAGCAGATGCGCCGGGATCATGTAGTCCGGCAGGCAATCCTTCAGCGCGCTCTTGAGGCTTTCGCGCAGGACACCCTGGACCTCGACCGACGCCTCGGCCACCGCACGCTCGAGCGGCACCAGGTACGCCACCAGTTGCAGGCCGCTGGCGCTGGGCTGTGCGAGCACGCAGGCCTGGTGCACCGCTGGCAGCTCCAGCAGGCGCGCCTCGACCTCCCCCAGCTCGATGCGAAAGCCGCGGATCTTCACCTGCTGGTCGACGCGACCGGCGTACTCGATTTCACCCCGCGTGTTGAACCGCGCCAGATCGCCCGTACGGTACAGCCGCGCGCCGCTGGCGGAAAACGGATCCGGCAGAAAACGTTCGGCGGTCAGCGCCGGGCGCTGGAAATACCCACGCGCCAACAACTCACCGCCGATCAGCAGTTCGCCGACCACGCCTATGGGCGCCGGCTGCCCCTGGTCGTCCAGCACGTAGGTGTGGCGGCCGGGCAACGGCTGGCCGATGGGCAGGGTCAGCGGTAGCGGGCGGCGGCCCACCACGTAGTCAGTGCAGTCGAGGGTGGTGGCGGTGACCGTGGCTTCGGTCGGGCCGTAGGTGTTGAGCAGCTTCACCCCTTGCAAACCGGCGTCGCGCCAGGCCTGCACGCCTTCCGGCGGCATCGCCTCGCCGCCGCTGTGGACCTGGCGCAGCGCCGCGTAATCGCGCGGACCGACGGCGGCGAACGCCTTGGCGATCATGTTCCAGTAGGCGGTGGTCAGGTCCATGACCGTGATGCGCTGCTCGACGATCTGCCGATACAGGGTCTCGCTGTCCCACACCTCATTGCCGCGCAGCAGCACCGAGGCGCCGCAGATCAGCGGACCAAACAGCTGCTCGGCGAACGCATCGAAGTTGAAGGTGGCGAACTGCAGCACGCAATCGTCGGTGCTCAAGCCGTAGTAATGCACCGAGGCATGGGCATGGCCGCTCAATGCGCGGTGACTGATGGCCACGCCCTTGGGCCGCCCGGTGGAGCCGGAGGTGAACATCACATAGGCGAGGTTGTCGACGGACAGCGGGCAATCGAGGTTGGCTTCATCGTCGCACTGCCAGGCGCCGGGCTGATCCAGGCACAGGCTGCTGACGCCAGGCGGAATCGGCAGGCGCTCAAGCAGATGACTGTGGCTGAGCAACACCCTGCAGGTGCTGTCTTCGATCATGCACCGCAGGCGCTCGCGCGGGTATTGCGGGTCGAGCGGCACATAGGCGGCGCCGGCCTTGAGCACCGCCAACAGGGCGACGATGAGCTCGCAGCCGCGCTCCAGGGCAATGCCCACTGGCGTATCGGCGCTGACGCCCTGCGCCACCAACGTCCGCGCCAGACGGTTGGCCCGGGCATTGAGCTGGCCGTAGGTCAGCGCCTGGCCTTCACCCTTCAGCGCCAGCGCATCGGGGCAACGTGCGACCTGCTCTTCGAACAAGTGGTGTACGCAGCGCGGCTCGGCATCACTCAGCGGATGCCGGCCCCAGCTTTCCACCAGCAGTTGATACTCCTCGACGCTCAACAGCGCGATGTCGCCGATGCGCTGCTGCGGGTCGTCGACAATGCGCTGCAGCAGATGAATCCAGTGCCGGGCCATGCGCTCGATGGTTTCGGGTTCGAACAGATCGCTGGCGTAAGTGAACGCTGCGTGCAATTGCCCGGCCTGTTCATGGGTGTCGAGGCTGAGGTCGAACGGGGTGCTGCGGCTTTCCCACTCGATCACCCCCAGCTCCAGGCCGGCGCCGACCTTCAGCGCGCTGACGTCGGCGACCTCCGGCTGGTGGTTGTACATCACCTGGAACAGCGGGTTGTGGCTCAGGCTGCGCTCGATCTTCAGCGCTTCCACCAGGCGCTCGAACGGCAAGTCCTGGTGGGCCTGGGCGCCGAGTGCGGTGTCCTTGACCGTGGCCAGCCATTCGCCGAAACCCATGTGCCCGTCCAGCTGCACGCGCAGCACCTGGGTGTTGACGAAGAAGCCAATCAGCCCTTCGATCTCGCGCCGGTTACGGTTGGCAATCGGCACGCCGATGCGCAGGTCGCTCTGCCCGGTGTAGCGATGCAGAAGAATGTTGAAGCTGGCCAGCAGCAACATGAACAGCGTCACTCCCTGCTGGCGCGCCACGCCGCGCAAGGCCTCGGCCAGCGGCGCCTCGATCACCTGCTCGAGGCGTTGCCCGCGGTGGCTCGGCAGCTGTAGGCGCGGGTGATCGGTAGGCAGCTCCAACACTGGATGCTCATCGCCCAACTGCGCCAGCCAGTAGTCGAGCTGGCGCTGCTGCTCGCCGGCCTCAAGCCAGCGCCGTTGCCACAGGGCGTAGTCGCTGTACTGCACCGCCAGCGGCGCCAGCTCGGGGCTGAGGCCTTGGTCGTGGGCGTCGTAAAAGCGGCAGAACTCGTCGATCAGCACGTTCATCGACCAACCATCGGAGACGATGTGGTGCAGGGTCAGCAACAGCACGTGCTCCTGCTCGCCGAGCTTGAGCAGGCGCACCCGCAGCAACGGGCCGTTGGCCAGATCGAACGGCAGCAGCGACTGTTGCTGCGCCGCGAACTTGACCTGCGCCTCGCGCTCCGCGGCCGGCGGCGCACTCAGGTCGACCCGCTCGATGTGCAGCGCCTGCTGCAGCGGCACTTGCAGCAGGCTGTCGTCGGCCTGCTGCTGGAACACCGTGCGCAAGGTTTCGTGGCGCGCCACCAGGCTGGCGAAGGCCTGCTCCAGCGCCGCCTCGTTCAAGCGCCCGGTCAGACGCACCGCCGCCGGCAAGTTATAGGCGCCGCTGTGGGGGTCCAGATGCCAGAGAAACCACATGCGCTGTTGGGCGTAGGACAACGCCTGGCGATCCGGCGCCTCGACCCCTGCCGGAATCGGAAACCGGGAAAAGTCCACCCCTTCCTCGCCCAGGGCTGCCAGGAACAGCTGGCGTTTCTCCAGGGGCAATCCGATAAACCGGCGAGCAAGTTTCAGGGAGTCTTCAGCATTCATTTTTTCTTAGCATCCGGTTCAGTCGGCAGGACGCACAAAGGCGCGTGATGCCTATAAAACGAATGCAGTCGGGAAAAATTAGCGAATGAGAACAACTATCAAGGGAGTATTTAGCACGTGTGAAACTCGTCATGCAGCGGCCCTTTCGGAGGCGGCGGCAAGGCTCAGCCCACTGCCACCCGTGCATGCCGACGCTGGTGAATTTCCAGGTGATTTTTGATCGCCCGCAACACCCGGGCTTCCTGCTCGTGGATGAAGAAATGCCCGCCGGCGAGCATGTCCACCGAGAAGCTGCCGTGGCTTTCCTGGCTCCAACCGATGAGTTGTTCGCTGGTCGCGCGATCGGCCTTGCCGCCGAACACGTGTACCGGGCAGGTGAGCAAGGGTCGCTGGAGGGGGGTGTAGCGGCCACAGAGAAGAAAGTCGGCGCGCAGGATCGGCAGGGTCAGGCTCATCAGTTCTTCGTTGCCAAGCACCTCTTCGCTGGTGCCCTGCAAGTCCCGCAGTTGCTCGATCAGTTGCGCGTCGCTGCGCGGCTCGCTGAAGCCGCGATCATAGTCCGAGCGCAGGGTGGGCGCGGCGGTGCCGGAGGCGAACAGTGCCACCGGTTCTGGCAGGCCCAGGGCACGCAAGGCATGGGCCATTTCACAGGCCAGCAAGGCGCCGAGGCTGTGGCCGAACAGGGCATAGGGGGTTTGCAGCGTGGCGCTGTGCTCGCGCGCCAGTTGCATCGCCAGGGCGCGCATGTCGGTCTGCAACGGCTCGTCGAAACGTGCGCCGCGTCCCGGCAACTCCACCGGGCGGACCTGCAGCCACTGCGGCAGGGAGCGCCGCCAGCGGCTGTAGACCATGGCGCTGGCGCCCGAATAAGGCAGGCACAGCAAGGTCAACTGGGTCACCGCATTTCCCCTCACGAACAGTTTGTCTGTCAGGAGAACGGATGATCGGCGCGGCAAATTAGTCGCCGGCGCCTACCTCAGCCGGCGGAAACTCTGCAGCGCTGCCAGCAGCACCACCAGCCCACCGACAATTGCCAGCCAGAAGCCGCTGCGCGCGCCAAAGGCGTCCACCAGCCAGCCGGAACCCGCAGCGCCAATGGCCACGCCGATGCTCAGGCCGGTGACCAGCCAGGTCAGGCCCTCTGTGAGCTTGGCCGGCGGCACGATGCGCTCGATCAGCGCCATGGCGACGATCAGGGTCGGGGCGAAGAACAGCCCGGCGACGAATACCGTCAACGCCAGGCTGAAGATGTCGCTGGCCAGCAGCAGCGGCAGCGTGGTCAGCGCCGTGGCCACCCCGCCATAGAGGAACAACCGTGGCAGCGGTACATCGAGCTTCAAGGCGCCAAAGGCCAGGCCCGCCAGGCAGGAGCCGATCGCATACACCGACAACACGATGCTCGCCGCCGCCGGTTGGCCCTGCTGCTGGGCGAAGGCGACGCTGACCACATCCACCACGCCGACAATGGTGCCCAACGCCACCATCAGCAGGATCAGCCAGCGCACCGCCACCGAGGCGATTGCCGAGCCCGGCTGCTGTTCATCATGGGGATGGATCGCCGGTTCCGTGCTGCGTTGCAGGACGAATGCCGTCACGCCGATAGCCAGCGCCAGCAACGCCGCCAGTGGCCCGGCTTCGGGAAACAGCACCACGCACAGGCCCACCGAGAGCGGCGGCCCGACGATAAAACACACTTCGTCGAGCACCGACTCCAGCGCATAGGCGGTTTGCAGTTGAGGTTGGCCACGGTAGATCTCGGTCCAGCGCGCCCGCACCATCGCCGACATGCTCGGCATGCACCCGGCCAGCGCGGCAAATACGAACAGGCTCCACTGCGGCGCCTGCAGCCGGGTGCAGAGCAACAGCAGCAACAATGCACCGCCACCGACCAGCGCGGCGATCGGCAACACCCGGCCCTGGCCATAGCGGTCGACCAGGCGCGACACCTGCGGCGCACAGATCGCCGTGGCCAGGGCGAAGGTCGCCGCCACCGCACCGGCCAGCGCGTAGCCGCCGTGCAATTGCGAGAGCATGGTGATCAGGCCGATGCCGGTCATGGAAATCGGCATGCGCGCGATCATTCCCGCCAACACGAAGGCGCGGCTGCCGGAGGCGGTGAATAGCGCCGAATAGGGGTTTGCCATGGGGGTCCAACCTCTCCTTGAGGGCGAGCAACTTGCCATAAAACAGCGCGGCAGGAAAAATACATACGGCGCGTATGCGATAAATCATGTAAACATACGCAGCGTATGTCAAATCAAAAAAGTCGTGCAGAGGATGTCATGAGCCAAAAGCCCCGCGCCGAAATGATCGAGCAAACCCGCGCCAAACTGATCGCCAGCGCCCGCCAGGCATTCGCCAGCCAAGGCTACGGCAACACTTCGATGGATGACTTTACCGCTCAGGTCGGTCTGACGCGCGGCGCGCTGTATCACCATTTCGGCGACAAGAAAGGCTTGCTGGCAGCGGTGGTTGCGCAACTCGACAGCGAAGCGGACAGCCGTCTCGATGCCATCTCCGCCGGCGCCAGCGATCCGTGGACGGGTTTTCAGCAACGCTGCACGGCCTACCTGCAGATGGCCCAGGAACCGGAGATCCAGCAAATCCTGCTGCTCGACGCGCCCGCCGTGCTGGGAGAATTGACGCTATCGCTGCAACTCGATTGCATCGCCACCCTGACCCGCCTGCTGCAACAACTGATCGACGAGCACTACATCTCCCCTGCACCGGCCGAAGCCCTCGCGCGCCTGATCAACGGCAGCCTGGTACACGCCGCGCTGTGGATCGCCCGCGATGAAACGCCCGGCGAACGCCTGCGCGAGGCGCTGCAGGCACTGGCGATGATGTTGCAAGGCTTGCGCAACGGAGCCCCAAATAAACCAGGCCAACGCTGAACTCCACCCGCCTTGCACCAGTCAGCTGAATACCTCTTCTGTGCAAGGCTGAGCTGGCATGTCCGATCCTCATCAAGAACGCCAAAGCGCGATCGATGCCCACGGCATCATCGGCGACATGCGCAGTGCCGCGCTGGTCAACGACAAGGGCAGCGTGGATTTTTTCTGCTGGCCGGAATTCGACAGCCCGTCGATCTTTTGTTCGCTGCTGGACACCCCTGACGCCGGAATCTTCCAGCTGGCCCCGGACCTGCCCGACGCCCGCCGCGAGCAGATCTACCTGCCCGACACCAACGTCCTGCAAACCCGCTGGCTGAGTGCGCGGGCGGTGGTGGAAATCACTGACCTGCTGGCCATCGGCGACAGCGAGGATAACCTGCCGTTGCTGATCCGCCGGGTGCGCATGGTCAGCGGCAGCGCGCGCCTGGACCTGCGGTGCGCGGTGCGTTTTGACTACGCCCGGGCCGCGACCACGGTGCAGCGTGCTGGGGACGATGTGTGTTTTGCCGCTGATGGCCTGCCCGGTCTACGCCTGCAAAGCAGCCAGCCGTTGCAGATCACCGACAACGCCGCCTGCGCCAGTTTTGAACTGCAACAGGATCAGTGCGCCGAGTTCATCCTCGGCGCGATGGACGACCCACGTTTTCAAGCCGACAACGGCGACCTGTGCCTGCAACGCACGATCAAGTTCTGGCGCGACTGGATCGGCTGCTCGACTTACCGTGGACGCTGGCGCGAGATGGTCAATCGTTCCGCCCTGGCGCTCAAGCTACTGACCTCGCGCAAGCACGGCGCAATCCTCGCCGCCGCGACCTTCGGCCTGCCGGAAACCCCGGGCGGCATCCGCAACTGGGATTACCGCTACACCTGGATCCGTGACGCTTCCTTCACCGTCTACGCCTTCATGCGCCTGGGTTTTGTCGACGAGGCCAATGCCTACATGCGCTGGTTGCGCGGGCGGGTCAGCGACTGCCAGGGCCACTCGATGAAGCTCAACATCCTGTACGCCATCGACGGCCGCCAGGAGCTGCCGGAACAGGCGCTCGATCATTTGTCAGGCCATGGCGACGCGCGACCGGTGCGCATCGGCAACCAGGCCTACGACCAGGTGCAGTTGGACATCTACGGCGAGCTGATGGACGCGGTGTACCTGGTCAATAAATACGGCGAAGCGATCTCCCATGAAGGCTGGAAGCACGCCGTGGAAGTGGTCGACCAGGTCTGCGCCACCTGGCAGCAGGAGGACGTTGGCATCTGGGAAATGCGCGGCGAGCAGCATCACTTCCTGCATTCGCGACTGATGTGCTGGGTGGCGCTGGACCGGGCGATTCGCCTGGCCTCGAAACGCTCGCTGCCGGCGCCATTCGCGCGCTGGGACCAGACGCGCCAGGCGATCTACGCCGACATCTGGAGCAACTTCTGGAACGAAGAACGTGGGCATTTCGTGCAGCACATCGGCAGCACCGCCCTAGACGGTTCGATGCTGCTGATGCCGCTGATGCGCTTCGTCAGCGCCCGGGACCCACGTTGGCTGTCGACCCTGGAAGCGATCCAGAAATCCCTGGTGCGCGACGGCATGGTCTACCGCTACCACAACGACGACAGCCAGATCGATGGCCTCAGCGGCACCGAAGGCGCGTTCGCCGCCTGCTCGTTCTGGTACGTCGAGTGCCTGGCCCGCGCCGGCCGACTGGACAAGGCCCATCTGGAGTTCGAACAACTGCTGCGCTACGCCAACCCGCTGGGCCTCTATGCCGAAGAATTCGACAGCCATGCCCGCCATCTGGGCAACACCCCGCAAGCGTTGAGTCACCTGGCGCTGATCAGCGCCGCGTGTTTTCTCGACCGCAAGCTCAGTGGCGATGACGGGTTCTGGCAGCCCTAGCTGGCGCGATCAGCGTTCCTGCAAAAAGGCCTGGACCTTGGCGGTCAACTGATCGAGATGACGATCGCGCTGTTTTTCCGCATCGACCATCGCCCGCTTGCCGTTGCGTTGCAGCAGGTAGCTGTGGATCTGCCGCACTTCAGTGGAGCGGTAGATCGGTGCCACATCCAGCACGGCAATCAGCCCATCGGTGACATGGTCGTGGGTGTTCATCAGCACCTGGGTGCCGCGTGCGCCCAACACCTGGAAACCCAACACCTCAAAGTACGGCACCTTGGCCACCGCGCAGCTGAGTTCGGTGTGCGGGCAGCGCTTGCGCAGTTCCTCGAGCATGGCGCGGGCGATACCCCGGCGGCGCTGGCTGGCGTCGACCGCCATGAACGCCACGCCGCAGGCCTGGGGGTTGTCCTTGACCGGCAGGTACACAACAAAACCCAGGACCTTGTCCGGGTCTGCGGCGTCCATGGCGGTGATCAATTCGACGTTCACGCCCCGCGTGCCGTCGAGGGCCTGCAGGTAGAGGTGGACTTCGTAGCCCACCGCGTATTGATAGATGGCGAACAGCGGGTTGCTCGGCGGCAAGGCGACGCTGCTGATATCGGTCAGGTTGTCGACCACCAGTTGCAGGATCTGGTCGGTCACCGACTCCGGGCACGGTGTGTCGAAATGGCTCAGGGTAAACATCGATCAGGGGTTCCGAGGAAGAGGTCCGGGAAAAAAGGAGTGGGCTCAGGCCTTGGCTTTCAGCGACGCCAGCCACTCGGGCTGGAGGCGACTTTGCTCGGTGTCCAGGCCTTGGGCCTGCATGCGCTCCAGGTGTTGGTCGACCTCGCGGATCAGTTGGCTGTGATCGCTGGTGTTGCCGTCCAACTGGTGCATTTGCGTCAGCCCCAGGTGATAGAAACGCAACAACTTCATCGCGCTCGGGTTACCGGCCTGGACCGCATCGGTGACCTGGTGCATGACGTTGGTGATACGCATCAAGCTGCGCTTGAGCTGCCAGCCGTAGACGGCGGCGGCCATCCAGGGCTGGGACCAGAACTTGAGTTTCATCAGCGCCGCGCAGAGCAGCAGCGCCGCGATCACGCCACCGAGGTTGTAGCGGAAGTTGTCGCCCCCGGGCTCGCCGAGAACCATGACCGCCAACGTCGACAGGGCCATCGCCAGGGCAATGAAGGTCACGGCGATGATCAGGGTGCTGCGGCGCGTTTGCTGGCGAAAGGTTTCGGGGTTCCACGGCTTGATCTCGAACATCAGGGCGGCGCTCTCTGGCGAAGTTGAAGGCTTGAATGGCCGGCATTATCGCCCGTCGGGCCGGCAACAGACAGGTTTAATCCGCAGCATCGCACCGCGTCCGTCGCCCGCCTGTGCAATCCGCGGAACTCCCGGGACTGCCCGCACCTCATATGAGTATGTGGCAAACCCTTTAGGCTTCACGCTTTTGGAGGACACACCATGCGCCGCCTACTGCTTGTTCCCATGCTGCTCTGCCTGCCCCTTGGTTCGGCCATGGCCGATGTCGATGTCGAAGACGTCGCGACCTCCGCCGGGGTTTCCGCCTCGCTGTACTCGACCTTCAAGGACCACAAACTGGTAGTCCCTGCCCGCGACGACCTGTCCAGCTTCGTCGCCAGCGGCGGGACCATCCGCGGTGCTTACCTGGAGTCGGTGCTCAAACAGATTCGCCAGGACAATCCGGGGTTGAATGCCACGGATGCAGAATTGGCCGAAGCGTTGCTGATGCAGCCTGACGTGCAATAACCTCCTGCGGTTAATGCTGTTGGGTCAATTGTATGAAGATCCTGTGGGAGCGAGCCTGCTCGCGAAGAACGTCAACGATGACGCGGACATTCTGAATGCACGCGGTGCTCTTACGTTTTTTCGCGAGCAGGCTCGCTCCCACATAAAAGCCTTACAACGCCAGCCCACCCCTGAAAAAAAATGAACCCTGCCGCTGGCCATCGCCCTAACCCGATGACTATCAGGAGATTTTTCAGGAGGTAAGGCATGCAAATCGAATACCTGTGGATCGCCCTCGCGGCGCTGCTGTTGCTCGCCGAATTGTGGGCAATCAATCGCGTGGTGAAGAGCCAGGGCAAGGCCAGCAACAAGGGCGTGTGGATCGTCGCGATCGTCTTTGTGCCACTGATCGGGCTGGTGCTGTGGGCGCTGGCGGGGCCAAAACATATCGCCCATGAGCCGCAGGTTCGGCATTAAGGGAGAGGGCTGCCTGGCAGCCCAGCCTCAGAAGTTCGCCGGGGTGTTGGCGCTGATGATTTCCGCCTCATCCGCACCGATGTTGCGAAAGCGGTGTGGCAGGGTTGTCGGGAAGTAGTAGCCATCACCGGCATTCAGCACGCTGACCTGACCATCGACGGTCAGCTCCACCGTACCTCGCGTCACCAGACCACACTCCTCGCCTTCGGCATGCACGATCGGCTCTTCACCAGAGCTGGCGCCAGGGGCGTATTGCTCGCGCAGCAGACGCATCTGCCGGCTAGGCACCGAGGCACCGATCAACAGCAGGCGCAGGCCGTGACGGCCGAGGTCGGGCTGCTCGTTGGCGCGGAAGATGTACTGGTGTTCGCGGGGTGGCTGGTCGAAGGTGAAGAAGTCCGCCAACGACATGGGAATGCCTTCGAGCAGTTTCTTCAACGAGCTGACGGAAGGACTCACCCGATTCTGTTCGATCAGGGAAATGGTGGCATTGGTGACGCCGCTACGCCGGGCCAGCTCGCGCTGGGAGAGCTTATAGCTTTCGCGTACTAATTTGAGTCGAGAGCCCGTGTCCATGACAGCCTTATGTGAGAAAAACTTAAGGGTGGTGTGAGTGGATGGCGGGCGACCGATGTCGCGAAAATCGCCGTTCCTCTGTCCCGAAGACGTGAAAGGCGGCTATTAAATCACGTTTGTCCCCGCAGCTCAGTAGCTTCGATAAACGGTGTCGTAAATGCCGGCTCCCCCGCAGCGCGACCGGCTGCGAGGGCTGTGTCGATCATGCCGTTATCAGATGCCGAAACGGTCACGCATGGCGTAATACACCGCGCCCATCGCGGTCAGCGGCGCCTGGAAGGTGCGCCCACCGAACATCGGCATGTGCGGCAGCGAGGCGAACGCGTCGAAGCGCTCGGCATCGCCACGGATCATCTCCGAGATCAGCTTGCCGGCCAGGTGCGAGCAGGTCACGCCGTGACCGCTGTAGCCCTGCATGTAGTAGGCGTTCTTCTCGATACGGCCGAATTGCGGCATGCGTGACATGGTCAGCAGGAAGTTGCCGGTCCAGCGATAGTCGATCTTCACGTCCTTGAGCTGCGGGAAGGTCTTGAGGATCTTCGGTCGGATCAGTTGCTCGATGTCGTCCGGCTCACGCGCACCATAGACCACGCCACCGCCGTACAGCAGGCGGTTGTCGGCGGTCAGGCGGTAGTAGTCGAGCAGGTAGTTGCAGTCCTCGACGCAGTAGTTGTTGCTGATCAGGCTCTTGGCGACTTTGTCCGACAGCGGCTCGGTGACCACGATCTGCGAACCGCACGGCATGCTTTTGCGCGTCACCCGGTTGTCGAGGTCTTGCGGCAGGTAGGCGTTGCCGGCGATCAACAGGTACTTGGCGCGCACCACGCCTTTGGCGGTGCGAACCACGATCGGCTCGCCGTAGGTGATTTCCACCGCTGCCGATTGCTCGTAGATTTTCCCGCCGAGGCTGAGGATGGCTGCGGCTTCGCCCAGGGCCAGGTTCAGTGGGTGGACGTGACCACCCTGCATGTCCAGCAGGCCGCCGACGTAGTTCTTGGTGCCGACTTCCTTGGCGATTTCCGCCTCGTCCAGCAAGCGCAGGTTGTGGTTGCCATAACGCTCCCAACCGCTTTTCTGCTCGGCCAGGCCTTTGAGTTGTTTCTTGTTCAGCGCGGCGAAAATGCCACCGGGCTTGTAGTCGCACTTGATGTCGTACTGCTTGATTCGCGAGCGAATGATGTCCGCGCCTTCGAAAATCATGCTGCCGAGGACTTCGGCGGTCTTTTCGCCGTAGCGCTGCTCGATCACATCGACGTCGCGGCTGTAGGAGTTGACCAATTGCCCGCCGTTGCGCCCGCTGGCGCCGTAGCCGACCTTGGCCGCTTCCAGCACGGTGACGCTGTAGCCGGCTTCGCTCAAGAACAGGGCCGAGGACAGACCGGTATAGCCGGCGCCGATCACACAGACGTCGCACTCGACCGATTCTTCGAGCACCGGAAAGTCGATGACTTCGTTGCGGGTCGCGGCGTAGTAGCTGTTTACGTGTTTTTGCATGATTGAATTCCCGAGCGGCGGCACGCTGCTGCCTGCCGCCGCTGCTGTGAAAATAGTTAGAGCTTGATCCAGGTGGCCTTGAGCTCGGTGTACTTGTCGAAGGCATGCAACGACTTGTCGCGACCGTTACCCGACTGCTTGAACCCGCCGAATGGCGCGGTCATATCGCCGCCGTCGTACTGGTTGACCCAGACGCTGCCGGCGCGCAGGCCACGGGCGAAGGTGTGGGCCTTGCTCAGGTTGCTGGTCCAGACGCCGGCGGCCAGGCCGAAGATGCTGTCGTTGGCGATGGCCAGGGCTTCTTCCGCGGTGTCGAAGCTGATCAGCGACAGCACCGGGCCGAAAATTTCTTCGCGGGCGATGGTCATGGCGTTGCTCACACCGTCGAAAATCGCCGGCTCGACGTACAGGCCGCCGGTGTCTTCGAGGGTGCGCCGGCCGCCGGCAATCAGCTCGGCGCCCTGCTCCTTGCCGATCTCGATGTAGCGCAGCACGTTGTCCAGTTGACGCTGGTCGACCAGCGCACCCACGGTGGTCGCCGGATCCAGCGCGTGCCCTGGTTTCCACGCTTGCAGCGCTTCGACCAGCAGTGGAATGAACTGCTCGCGAATCGAGCGCTCCACCAACAGCCGCGAGCCGGCGGTGCAGACTTCGCCCTGGTTGAAGGCGATGCCGCTGGCCGCAGCCTGGGCCGCGACGCGCAGGTCCGGTGCGTCGGCGAACACCACGTGCGGACTCTTGCCACCGGCTTCCAGCCAGACCCGTTTCATGTTGCTCTGCCCGGCGTAGATCAGCAGTTGCTTGGCGATCGCGGTGGAGCCAGTGAAGGCCAGCACGTCGACGTCCATGTGCAACGCCAGCGCCTTGCCCACAGTGTGGCCGTAACCCGGCAGGACGTTGAACACGCCTTTGGGAATCCCGGCTTCCAGGGCCAACTGGGCGATGCGGATCGCAGTCAGCGGCGATTTTTCCGAAGGCTTGAGGATGAACGAGTTGCCCGCCGCCAACGCCGGGGCGAATTTCCAGCTGGCCATGATCAGCGGGAAGTTCCACGGCACGATGGCTGCGACCACACCGGCCGGTTCGCGCGTGACCAGGCCCAGTTGATCGTGGGGAGTGGCGGCGACTTCGTCGTAGATTTTGTCGATGGCTTCGGCGGTCCAGCGGATCGCGTTGGCGGTCGCCGGGATGTCGACGTTCATCGAATCGCTGATGGGCTTGCCCATGTCCAGGGTTTCCAGCAGCGCCAGTTCTTCGCGGTGAGCGAGGATCAGGTCGGCGAAGCGGATCAGGGTGCGCTTGCGTTCGGCCGGGGCCAGTCTGGCCCAGACGCCGGATTCAAATGTCTGGCGCGCGACGGCGACAGCGGCATTGGCGTCAGCTTCGTCGGTGCTGGCGACGTTGGCCAGGAAGCGGCCGTCGACCGGGCTGATGCATTCAAAGGTGGCGCCGCTTGCCGCTGCGCAGTATTGGCCGTCGATGAAGGCACGGCTTTCGATCGTGAGGGACTGGAAGCGTTGTTCCCAGTCGCTGCGAGTGTTTGTCATGGTTGTGACTCGACGCAGGGGAATATTGGATATCGGTGTGTCAGGCGACGGAGGGGCGTTGGCTGACCGACCGCCTTCGCTGGCAAGCCAGCTCCTACCGTTGATCGTTGTCGCTCACGGATGTCGCGCCCGACACACAACCTTGTAGGAGCTGGCTTGCCAGCGAAGGTTGTGCATCAGGCGACATCGATGGATCAAACGGTATGCAAGTACCAGTTGTACTCAAGGTCGGAGATGGAGTTCTCGAACTCGGCCAACTCGCTTTCCTTGCACGCGACGAACACGTCGATGTACAGCGGGTCGATGTACTTGGCCATGACCTCGCTGTCGTCCAGCACGCGCAGGGCGTCGCGCAGGTTGTTCGGCAGACTTTGCTCGTTCTGCTCGTAGCTGTTGCCTTCGACCGGCGCACCCGGCTCGATCTTGTTGGTCAGGCCGTGGTGCACGCCGGCCAGGACCGAGGCCATCAGCAGGTACGGGTTGGCATCGGCACCGGCCACCCGGTGTTCGATGCGCACGGCATCCGCCGAACCGGTAGGCACGCGCACGGCCACGGTGCGGTTGTCGATGCCCCAGCTCGGCGAGTTCGGCACGTAGAACTGGGCACCGAAACGGCGGTAGGAGTTGACGTTCGGGCAGAGGAAGGCCATCTGCGCCGGCAGTGTCTCGAGCACACCGCCAATGGCGTGGCGCAACGAGGCGTTCTGCTCGGGATCTTCGCTGGCGAAGATGTTGTTGCCTTCTTTATCAAGAATCGAGATGTGCACGTGCAGACCGTTACCCGCCTGGCCCGGGTACGGCTTGGCCATGAAGGTGGTGTCCATCTCATGGTCGTAGGCGATGTTTTTCACCAGGCGCTTGAGCAGCACCGCGTAGTCGCAGGCCTTGATCGGGTCGGCAACGTGGTGCAGGTTGACTTCGAACTGCGCCGGGGCGCTTTCCTTGACGATGGCGTCAGCCGGAATGCCCTGCTCTTTCGCACCTTCGAGGATGTCCTGCAGGCAGTCGACGTATTCGTCGAGGTCGTCGATCAGGTACACCTGGGTCGACATCGGACGCTTGCCCGACACCGGCGAACGTGGTGATTGCGGACGGCCGTTCACGTTGTCCTGGTCGATCAGGTAGAACTCCAGCTCGAACGCGGCGCAGATGGTCAGGCCCAGGTCGTCGAACTTGCGCACGATGTTGGCCAGCACTTCACGCGGGTCGGCAAAGAACGGCTGGCCTTCGATTTCGTGCATGGTCATCAGCAGTTGCGCGGTCGGGCGCTTCTGCCAGGGCTCGATACTCAGGGTGCCGGGGATCGGGTAGCAGATCCGGTCCGCGTCGCCGATATCCAGGCCCAGGCCGGTGCTTTCCACCGTCGAACCATTGATGTCCAGGGCAAAGAGCGAGGCCGGGAGGTTGATGCCTTTCTCGTAAACCTTATGAAGACTGGTGCGTTCGATGCGCTTGCCGCGCACCACACCGTTCATATCCGCAATCAGAAGGTCGACGTACAAAACCTCAGGATATTTCTTAAGGAATGCGTTTGCTTCGTTGAGTTGAACGGCACGCAGAGGGACCGACATGATGCACCTATTAGCTGTTAATTATTATGTTCACTGCACTTTCTGGAGCCCAGTCAATCCGAAAGGCAATGTGAAGTCAAGCAGGGGCAATCGGTGTTTTTTGTTGATTTTATTGGTCATTACAGCCACTCATCGTCGAAAAACCTTCAGCAAACCCGCAGCCGATCAGGGTTTCAGCCTTCAAGGCGTTTAGAATTATTTACATGAGAGTTGTTAAAAAAAATCAACGAGGCTAAGCTCTGGAAAAGCTCGTTCAAGTGTCAAACTTCGAGGTGATAAAAATGGCATTCAAGCCATTGATCGGCGTTACTGCGTGCGTCAAACAGATTGGCCTCCACCCCTACCACGTCAGCGGCGACAAGTACTTGCGTGCTGTCAGCGTCGCGGCTTTGGGGCTGCCGGTAATCATTCCTTCCCTGGCCGAACTGACCGAAATCGAGGACCTGCTGCCGCAGCTCGATGGTCTGTTGCTGACCGGCTCGCCCTCGAACGTGGAACCCTTCCACTATCAAGGCCCCGCCAGCGCCCCCGGCACCGAACACGACCCACAACGGGACAGCACGACCCTGCCGCTGATTCGTGCGGCAGTGGCGGCCGGTATTCCGGTGCTGGGCATTTGCCGTGGCTTCCAGGAAATGAACGTCGCATTCGGCGGCAGCCTGCATCAGAAGGTGCATGAACTGCCGGGCTACCTCGATCACCGCGAAGCCAATCATCCGGACCTGGCGGTGCAGTACGCGCCGGCGCACCCGGTCAATGTGCTGGCGGGCGGTGTGTTCGAAGCCCTCGACCTGCCGTCGGTGTTTCAGGTCAATTCGATTCACAGCCAGGGCATCGACCGCCTGGCGCCGGGTTTGCGCAGCGAAGCCGTTGCGCCCGATGGCCTGATCGAAGCGATTTCCGTCGAGCACAGCAAGGCCTTCGCCCTCGGCGTGCAATGGCACCCGGAATGGCAAGTGCTGGACAACCCTCCCTACTTGAGAATCTTCCAGGCGTTTGGTGACGCGTGCCGGCAACGGGCCGCGCAACGCAACGCGCACTGATCTAAAAACCGAACCATCGATTTACTGCCCCCGCGAGCCAGGCGGGCCGCTTTTGCGCGCCCGCCCCTCGCGACAGCAACACCCTGCGATAACAACAAGCACTACCAGGCAGCCAGGACGGCGGCGCCGAATAAACCCGGCCAATGCACAACCCTGGGTGGGAGCTGGCTTGCCAGCGATGAGGCCCGGACAGTCGACATAGGTTGTCTGTCAGGCCGCCTTCGCTGGCAAGCCAGCTCCTACACAAAGGGACGCAGATAACGCTGGGTTTGCAATCAACTATTAAGTCAGGCCGCGTTGGCCCGACGACTGAAACCTGTTGGGAGTTTCACATGGCAAACGCCTCCAGCACTTACAGGAAGGCTCTTGAGGGTCACCAGCAACCGAAAAAGGTTCTGGTGAAAGTCGATCGCGTCACCAAGAAATTCGACGAGACCACGGCAGTGGATGATGTGTCCCTGGAGATCCATCAGGGCGAAATCTTCGCCCTGCTCGGCGGCTCCGGTTCCGGCAAGTCGACCCTGCTGCGCATGCTCGCCGGTTTCGAGCGTCCCACCGAAGGACGGATTCTGCTCGACGGCGTGGACATCACCGACATGCCGCCCTACGAGCGGCCGATCAATATGATGTTCCAGTCCTACGCCCTGTTCCCGCACATGACCGTGGCGCAGAACATCGCCTTCGGCCTCAAGCAGGACCGTTTGCCCGCCGCTGAAATCGATGCCCGCGTTGAAGAAATGCTGCGCCTGGTGCACATGACCCAGTACGCCAAGCGCAGGCCCCATCAGTTGTCCGGCGGCCAGCGCCAGCGCGTGGCACTCGCCCGCTCCCTGGCCAAGCGCCCGAAACTGCTGCTGCTCGACGAGCCCATGGGTGCGCTGGATAAAAAGCTGCGTTCGCAAATGCAGCTTGAGCTGGTGGAGATCATCGAGCGCGTCGGCGTGACCTGCGTGATGGTGACCCACGACCAGGAAGAGGCCATGACCATGGCCGAGCGCATCGCGATCATGCACCTCGGCTGGATCGCCCAGATCGGCAGCCCGGTGGACATCTACGAGGCGCCGGTCAGCCGCATGGTCTGCGAGTTCATCGGCAACGTGAATGCCTTCGACGGCACCGTGGTCGAAGACCTGGAAGGTCACGCGATCATCCACAGCCCGGACCTCGAGCAGAAGATCTACGTCGGTCACGGCGTCAGCACTTCGGTGCAGGACAAGTCGATCACCTACGCGATCCGCCCGGAAAAAATGCTCGTCAGCACCCTCAAGCCCGAAACCCCGTACAACTGGTCCCGGGGCAAGGTGCATGACATCGCCTACCTCGGCGGCCACTCGGTGTTCTACGTCGAGCTGCCCGGCGGCAAGATCGTCCAGTCATTCATGGCCAACGCCGAACGCCGCGGCGCACGGCCGACCTGGGAAGATCAAGTGTACGTCTGGTGGGAAGACGACAGCGGCGTGGTACTGCGCGCATGAATACCCTCACTCAGCAGTTCCAGCGGTTTTTGCCGAGCGGCCGCAAGGTCGTGATCGGCATTCCATTCCTGTGGCTGTTCCTGTTCTTCATGCTGCCGTTTTTCCTGGTGATGAAGATCAGCTTCTCCGAAGCCGCCCTGGCCATTCCTCCCTACTCCGAGATCTACGGTTTCGCTGAGCAGAAATTCCAGCTGCTGTTGAACATCGGCAACTACGCCATGCTCGGCGAGGATGAGCTGTATCTGTCGGCCTACCTCGGCTCGCTGAAGGTCGCGGCCCTGAGCACGATGATGTGCCTGCTGATCGGTTTCCCGATGGCTTACGCGATCACCAAGGCCAGCAAGGAAGCGCAAAACGTCCTGCTGCTGTTGATCATGATGCCGACCTGGACGGCGATTCTGATCCGCGTCTATGCGTGGATGGGCATCCTCAGCAACAACGGCCTGCTCAACGGTTTCCTGATGTGGAGCGGGCTGACCGATCACCCGATCGAGATCCTCAACACCAACACCGCCGTGTATATCGGCGTGGTCTACGCCTACCTGCCGTTCATGGTGCTGCCGCTGTACGCCAACCTGGTCAAGCACGATGGCAGCCTGCTGGAAGCGGCGTCGGACCTCGGTTCGAGCACCTTCAACAGCTTCTGGAAAATCACCGTGCCGCTGGCCAAGAACGGGATCATTGCCGGCTGCATGCTGGTGTTCATTCCGGTGGTCGGTGAGTTCGTGATTCCGGAACTGCTGGGTGGCCCGGAGACGCTGATGATCGGTCGCGTGCTGTGGCAAGAGTTCTTCAATAACCGCGACTGGCCGGTGGCGTCCGCCCTGGCGGTGGTGATGCTGTTGATCCTGATTGTGCCGATTCTGCTGTTCAACCGCAGCCAGGCCAAAGAGATGGAGGCACGGGGATGAAACGCTTCGGCTTTGCAAAATTCATGTTGATCTTCGGCCTGACGTTTATCTATCTGCCGATGCTGATCCTGGTGATCTACTCGTTCAACGCCTCGAAGCTGGTGACGGTGTGGGGCGGCTGGTCAGTGAAGTGGTACGCCGGCCTGCTGGACAACACGCAGTTGATGGGCTCGGTGCTGCGCTCGCTGGAAATCGCCTGCTACACCGCGATTGCCGCCGTGGCGCTGGGCACCCTGGCGGCGTTCGTCTTGACCCGGGTTACTCGCTTCAAGGGTCGCACCCTGTTCGGTGGCCTGGTCACCGCGCCGCTGGTGATGCCGGAAGTGATCACCGGCCTGTCGTTGCTGTTGCTGTTCGTGGCCATGGCGCAATTGATCGGCTGGCCGATGGAGCGTGGCCTCGTCACGATCTGGATCGCCCACACGACATTTTGTGCCGCTTACGTGGCAGTGGTAGTCTCCGCCCGTTTGCGCGAGCTGGACCTGTCGATCGAGGAAGCCGCCATGGACCTCGGCGCCAAGCCATTCAAGGTGTTCTTCCTGATTACCATCCCGATGATTGCGCCGTCGCTGGCCGCGGGCGGCATGATGTCGTTCGCCTTGTCGCTGGATGACCTGGTGCTGGCGAGCTTCGTCTCCGGACCGGGCTCGACCACCCTGCCGATGGAAGTGTTCTCGGCGGTGCGCCTGGGCGTGAAGCCTGAGATCAACGCGGTGGCCAGCCTGATTCTGTTGGCGGTGTCGCTGGTGACCTTCCTCGTCTGGTACTTCGGCCGCCGCGCTGAAGCCAGCCGCAAGCGGGCGATCCAGGAAGCCATGGAACAGACGGCGAATGAGTCGTGGCAGCAACCTGCAACGGCCTGATCCCACCACCCAACCTGTAGGAGCGAGCTTGTCGAATCGTCGCACCGTCGCGAAGAACCCGAGACCGCCACGGCGTGTCAGGTTACGCGCGTTATCGTTAACGACCTTCGCGAGCAAGCTCGCTCCTACAAAAAAATCTTCACCCTGTGTTTTGAATAAAAAAAGAACTGGAGTTGTACCGATGAAAATGTTTGGCAGAACGCTGCTGACACTGTCCCTGTTGGGCGCGATCTCCACCGGCGCCCAGGCCAATGACAAGGTTCTGCGTGTGTACAACTGGTCCGACTACATTGCCCCGGACACCCTCAAGAAGTTCGAGGACGAGACCGGGGTCAGCGTCACCTACGACGTCTTCGACAGCAACGAAACCCTCGAAGCACGGCTGCTGGCCGGCAAGTCCGGGTATGACATCGTGGTGCCGTCCAACAGTTTCCTGGCCAAGCAGATCAAGGCCGGGGTCTATCAGCCGCTGGACAAGTCGAAGCTGTCGAACTGGAAAAACCTCAACCCGGTGCTGCTGAAAAACGCCTCCGCCAGCGACCCGGACAACGCCCACGCCTTCCCCTACATGTGGGGCTCGATCGGCATCGGCTACAACCCGGCCAAGGTCAAGGAAGTGCTGGGCAGCGATGCGCCGGTGAATTCCTGGGACCTGCTGTTCAAGCCGGAAAACGCGGAAAAACTCAAGGCCTGCGGCATCAGCTTCCTCGACTCGCCGACCGAAATGCTCCCCGCCGCCCTGCACTACCTGGGCTACCCGGTGAACAGCAAGGACAAGGCACAGATCGCCGAGGCCGAAGCCCTGTTCATGAAGATTCGCCCGTCGGTGGCGTACTTCCACTCGTCCAAGTACATCTCGGACCTGGCCAACGGCAACATCTGCGTGGCGGTCGGCTATTCCGGCGACGTCCTGCAGGCCAAGGCCCGCGCCCAGGAAGCCGGGGGCAAGGTCAAGGTCGAGTACAGCATTCCCAAGGAAGGCGCCGGCAGCTTCTATGACATGGTGGCGATTCCCAAGGACGCGGCCAACGTCGACAACGCCTACCTGTTCATGAACTTCTTGATGCGTCCGGACATCATGGCCGAGATCACCAACAGCGTCGGCTACAGCAACGCCAACTCGGCCGCAACGCCGCTGGTGGACGAAGCGATTCGCAACGAGCCGGGCTCGTACCCGCCGGAGGCGGTGATGGCCACGCTTTACGCGGTGCCGGACGTCCCCATCACCACGCAGCGGATCATGACCCGCGGCTGGACCCGGGTAAAACTCGGCAAGTAAATCCGCCGCGCCCGTCGGGGGCGCGGTTTGCACCACCGTTCGGGCAGCGTACCAGCGCTGCGGAAATCTGAACGGACACTCACCCGGCTCCCTCGGTCAGGGTGATTCGAACGTCCCTGAGTCGCTGCCTGGCGGTTGTGCATTGCATGACGGCCAGGCAGCGGCCAAGGGGCGTTTTTTTGCTTTCTAGAACAAGCCCAGTTGCCCACCGACCAGGGTGCTGAAGTCGTCATCGACAAACGGCAGGATCGCATCCGCCACCGGCTGTAGCTGTCGACTGAGGTAATGCTCGTAGTCGATGGCGGCGCTGCGCGTCTCCAGCGGCTCAGGCCCGGCGACGGTGATCAGGTAACTGATCCAGCCGCCGCGCTGGTACTGCAGCGGTCGTCCCTGCCGGGCGTTGAACTCGTCGGCCATGCGCGCGGCCCGCACATGCGGCGGCACGTTGCGTTCGTAGTCATCCAGGCGTCGGCGCAGGCGCTTGCGATAGATCAGCAACTCGTCATGTTCACCGGCCAGTGTGGCGCGCACGAATTCGCGCACATAGTCCTGATAGGGCCGGCGATGGAAGATCCGCAGGTAGAGTTCCTGCTGGAATTGCCGAGCCAGCGGCGACCAATCGGTGCGCACGGTTTCCAGGCCCTTGTAGACCATTTCCTCGCGGCCATCGTCGCGCATCACCAGGCCGGCGTAGCGTTTCTTGCTGCCCTCCTCGGCACCACGAATGGTCGGCATCAAAAAGCGTCGGAAATGGGTTTCGTATTGCAGCTCGAGCACGCTGTGCAAACCGAACTCGGCCAACAGGTGCTCGCGCCACCACTGATTGACGTGCGCTACCAGCGCGTGGCCGATCTGTGCCGCTTCTTCCTGGCCGTGGGGACGGCGCAGCCAGACGAAGGTCGAGTCGGTGTCGCCGTAGATCACCGCATGCCCCTGGGCCTCGATCAACTGTCGGGTGCGCTGCATGATTTCGTGGCCGCGCAGGGTGATTGATGACGCCAGGCGCGTGTCGAAAAAGCGGCAGCCGCTGGAGCCGAGCACGCCGTAGAACGCGTTCATGATGATCTTCAGCGCCTGGGACAACGGCGCGTTGTGTTCGCGCTTGGCCACTTCACGACCTTCGGAGACCCGGGCGACAATCGCCGGCAGGCAATGCCGGTTGCGGGAGAAACGCGCACCGCGAAAGCCTGGCACCGAATCACTGTCAGCGGGATGGCGCAGGCCTTCGACCAGCCCGACCGGATCGATGAGAAAGGTGCGGATGATCGAGGGGTACAGGCTCTTGTAATCGAGCACCAGCACCGACTCGTACAGACCCGGTTTCGAGTCCATGACAAAGCCGCCGGGGCTGGCCTGGGGTGGGCGCTCGCCCTGGTTCGGCGCAACGAAGCCCTGGCGATGCATCAGCGGCATGTACAGGTGGGTGAAAGCTGCCACCGAGCCACCGCTGCGGTCAGCTGGCAAGCCGGTGACGCTGGCGCGCTCGAGCAGGAAGGTGAGCAGTTGGGTCTTGGCGAAGATCCGCGTGACCAACTCGCAGTCCTTGAGGTTGTAGCGCGCCAGGGCCGGCTTATCCTCGGCGAACATGCGGTTGATTTCGTCCATGCGCTGGTACGGGTTGTCGATCGACTTGCCTTCACCGAGCAGGCTCTGGGCGACGTTCTCCAGACTGAACGAGGGAAAGCTCCAGGTGGCCGAACGCAGCGACTCGATGCCATCGATAATCAGCCGGCCCGCCGCCGCAGCGAAGTAGTGATTGTTGCCCGATCCGTGCTCGCGCCACTGCATCTCCTCGGCGCCGCGGCCCAGGCGTAACGGCACCGCCAGGCGGCGGGCATGTTCATGCAGCACGCGCAAATCGAACTGCACCAGGTTCCAGCCGATGATGGCGTCCGGGTCGTGCTCGGCGAACCACTGGTTGAGTTTTTTCAGCAACGTGGCGCGGGAATCGCAGTACTCCAGGTCGAAGTCCACGTCCTGATCATCACCATTGGCCGCGCCGAGCATGTACACCTGGCGCTGGCCGCAACCTTCCAGGGCAATCGAATACAACTCGCCCTGCTCGGTGGTTTCGATATCCAGCGAGACCAGTTTCAGGCGCGGACGATAATCAGGGGCCGGTTTGAGGTGGGCGTCGATCAGCACGCCGTCAGCGTCGGGCGTGCCGCGAAAGGTCACGGGCGCGGTGATGAAACGCTCCATCAGGTAGCGCTCGGGTGGGCGGATGTCGGCTTCGAAGACATCGACACCGGCCCGACGCAGCACGTTCTCCAGGTGCATCAACTGCCGGTGCTGCTGGCAATAGAGACCGAATACCGGGCGGTGCTGGAAATCCTGCAGGCCCAACGGGCGCAGTTCGACACCCGCCTCTTCACCCAGCAACGCCTCGGTTTGCCCGCGAAACTGCTCGGGGATGAACGCCACTGACGGCTGCACGGGCAGGCGCACGCGCCGGGGCCCGGCATCGGTGGCCAGCCAGAACTCGACGAGCGTGCCGGCCGGGGTGTCGCGCCAATGCCGGGTCAGGACAAAGCCCTGCTGTGAATCCACCACTGCTACCTCGAAGATGATCTCAGGGTGATTCTACCCGTCATCGATGCATGAGGCTGCCTTTGCATGTCACGCGCAAGGGATTGTAGGACAAGGTGAAATCAGCTCCGTTGCAGCCCGAAACTATTTTTGTAGTGAATGAAATATTTCACTACAAAAACGTTGACGAGCGGTTTTTCCCCTTGCATGATGCAGACATCTCCCCGATCGGGAGTTCAGGCAAAAGTGTTGTGACAAAGGCTCGACTGACCGCCGAGCTGTTCCCGGATGTGTACTGCCCACAAGGCAGATTGATGAAGCTGACCTGGCATGGGCGCCCACTACTCGGGCGAGAAACGCCGGCGATCAATCCTCAAGATGCTTGTGGCCGAGCTGGCAAAAGTCGGTAGCAACTTCCAGGCAATCGCTGTTTCTCCCCGCTGTGCCGCAAGTGCGTAGCAGTTTCTCGGCAAGACTACATGCATCCATCCAAGGCCCTGCCGATATTCGGTAGACAACCACTGTCGCCCTGGTTTCGGTACCAGATATCAACTTACCGAATTAGAGAAGTGAACTCGCGAATCAACTAGACAGATCAAACATTGGTCAAGGGGCTTTAACATGAATTTGAACAACCAACCGACTATCGATCAACTGGCTCGTATCATCGCCGCTCAGAAAGACACCCATGACAGTCATATCCTGTGGGTTGCCGAGTCTGGCCAGGTACACATCGACTGCCTGTCGCCCCACGCCCATGAAGATGATTTCGAAAAGAACAACCGTGAGTTGCGCGCCCGGATGAAGATGTTCCGCCGCGGCCAGGGTTATGTCGGTAAAAAAGCCGCCGCCGACAAAGACTTTGTTGGCCGGATCCTGGCGACCCTGACCCAGGAATGGCAGAACCTGCAGGCCAAGCCTGAGGTCTGTGTCATCGATCGCTACTGCTGAGTTGCCTCACAGAGCCGCTGATGACCTTGACCGGTGATCAGCGGCTTTTTTGTGGGCGTCGATTGGGTCAGTGACGTTATCGGATGGGATTGACGCCGCTTTGCCTACTTGCTCAGTGGGCTGGCGTCGAGGATGCTGTACTCATGCCCGGGCGCCTCGCGCCCGCCAACAATGACAACACCGCAGAGGCTCCTCCATGAAAACCGTCGCGCAACTGCTCAAGCTGAAAGCCGAGCAAGAAGTTCACACCATCAATGACCATCAGTCGGTATTCGAAGCGCTGGTGGTGATGGCGGCGAAAAACGTCGGCGCGCTGCCGGTGCTGAAGGAAGGGGAAATCGTCGGTATCATCAGCGAACGGGATTACGCGCGCAAACTGATACTCAAGGGTCTGTCATCCGTGGTGACCCCCGTCAGCGCGATCATGAATTCGCCGGTGATCACCGTTGACTCCCATCAGAACGTGCAGACCTGCATGAACATCATGACCGACAAACACCTGCGCCACTTGCCGGTGGTCGAAGAAGGCAAGTTGCTGGGGCTGCTGTCGATTGGCGACCTGGTCAAGGAGTCCATTGCCGAGCAGGCCGAGTTGATCAAGCAACTGGAACAGTACATTCGCGGGGAGTGATTTTCTCTCGGCATCACGAACTGCGCGCCTGCCTGGAGGGGGGAGCGCAGTTTTTCATTGGCGCCTGCGCAATCCTCGAAACTTTATATTTGCTCTATCGCGAGGCACTTCTATATTCATTTAACTCCCTGAAGTGTTCTGCCTCCCCTTGAGTGCTAACCATGGCCAGGACTGACCAACTGATCATCTGTGAGCACTGCGATGGCGTGTATGAAAAAGCCATGCTCGCCAAACACCAGACCGCTGTTTGCCAACGTTGCGGTGGCGTGCTGCAGCGCTACAACGGCTTGACCGTGCAGCAACGCCTGGCACTGACCGTGACTGCCGGCGTGCTGTGGATTTTCGCCAATTTCTATCCGGTCATGAGCATCAGCCTCAAGGGCCTGAAGAACAGCGCAACCCTCTGGGACTCGGTGGTGGCACTGAGTGATGGACCGATCATGTTCATTGCCCTGGTGGCGGCCATCTCCATCATCATTGCCCCGGCATTCCAGCTGTTGCTGCTGATCTGGGTCTTGGGTTTCGCCCTGGCGTCGCGCCGCTCACCGGCGTTCAAACTGTGCATGCGCTGGCTGGAAACCCTGCGCCCCTGGAGCATGCTGGAGGTGTGTCTGCTGGGTGCGATGGTCGCGGTGTTCAAACTCGCCGGACTGCTGGACGTGATCCCCGGCATCGGCCTGTTTGCCCTGGCAGTCCTCAGCCTGCTGCTGATCCGCATTGCCGGACGCGACGTGCGTGAGCTGTGGGACATCCTATGAGCACTCTTCCCGAAGCACGCGACCTGAATCTGTGCCTGTGCCACAGCTGTGGCCTGGCCTGTGACATGACCGGCGAGCCCCATGAGTGCGAGCGCTGTGGCGCGCCCCTGCACCGGCGCAAGAGCAACTCGCTGACCCGGACCTGGGCCTACCTGTTGGCGGCACTGGTGTTCTACATTCCGGCCAACCTGCTGCCGGTGATGAATACCAGCATGCTCGGCAGCGGCTCCGACAGCACCATCATCGGCGGGGTGCTGGAGTTCTGGGAGCACGGCGCCTGGGACATTGCACTGATTATCTTCATCGCCAGTATCGCCGTGCCTGGGGTCAAGTTCGTCGCCCTGAGCCTGCTGCTGATCACCGCGCAACGTGGCAGCGAGTGGGCGCGCAAGGAGCGCTCGACGCTGTACCGCTTCGTCGAGCTGATCGGCTATTGGTCGATGCTCGACGTGATTGTCGTGGCACTGGTGGCCGCACTCGTTAAATTCCAGGCGCTGGGCGATATCGAGCCACGCGCCGGGATTCTTTTCTTTGGCATGGTGGTGGTGTTCACCATGCTTTCGGCCATGAGCTTCGACCCACGGCTGATCTGGGATAACCGTCAATCAGAGGAGGTCATGGATGGAATCGCGAGTCACTGAGGGGCAGCCACAGCCGGGGTCAGCCAAGATCAAGACCCGTCGCTGGAGTGTGTCGCTGGTCTGGATCGTGCCTATCGTGGCGGTGCTGGTGGGTATTTCCCTGGTAATCCACAACGTGATGCAACAGGGGCCGGTGATTGTCCTCAACTTCAAGACCGGCCAGGGCCTGACGGCGAACAAGACCGAGGTCAAGTACCGCAACGTGGTGATTGGCCATGTCTCGGACGTCGAGCTGAGCAAGGACCAGAAAAGCGTCAACGCCACGGTGAAACTGTCGAAAACCGCCGAATCCTTCACCCGCAAGGACTCGCAGTTCTGGGTGGTGCGCCCGCGAATTGGTGCGGGCGGTGTTTCGGGTATTGATACCTTGCTCTCGGGCGACTTCATTGGTGCCGATGCCGGACAATCGAACGAGCGCGCGAAAAACTTCACCGGCCTGGAAGCACCACCACCAATCACCTATGGCGAACCCGGCAAGCGCTTCATGCTGCACGCCGACGATCTCGGCTCACTGGATATCGGCTCGCCGGTGTACTACCGCAAGATTCCGGTCGGCCAGGTGGTCGCCTACGCCCTGGACGCCGATGGCAAAGGGGTGAACATCGAGGTGTTCGTCACCTCGCCGAACGATGCCTACGTCACCGAAAATACCCGTTTCTGGAACGCCAGTGGCCTGGACATCGACGTCGGCGCCAATGGTTTTGCAGTCAAGACCGAATCCCTTTCCGCCCTGCTGCTCGGCGGCATCACTTTCCGCGCGCCCGCCTACAGTCCCGGTGACAAACCCGCCGCCGAAGACCGGAACTTCGAACTGTTCGAAGACCAGGTGACCGCCCTCGCCCCACCCAATGGCAAGCCACAGTACCTGGCCCTGCGCTTTGACCAGGCCTTGCGGGGTCTCAAGGTGGATGCGCCGGTAGAGTTCCAGGGGCTGGAGATCGGCAAAGTGGTGGCGATCAACCTGGATTTCGACGAGAAAACCCGCACCTTTCCGATCAACGTCGGCATCGTGATTTACCCACAACGCCTCGGCCAAGCTCATTTGAAAATGCTCGCGGCGCTCAATCACAACCCCGAGGACGAGCAGGCCGGCATTCGCCTGATCGGCACCTTTATCGAGAACGGCCTGCGTGCTCAGGCGCGCAGTGGCAACCTGCTGACCGGCCAGCTGTATATCGCCCTGGAATTCGTGCCCAAGGCGCCGAAAGTGGTGTTCGATGCCAACGCCCGTCCAGTCATGATTCCAACCATACCGGCCAGCCTCGAGCTGTTGCAGGCGCAATTCCAGGCGATGATCGAGAAGATCAACAAACTGCCGATCGAGCGGATTGCCAACAACCTCGACAGCAACCTGACGGAAATGCGCAAGGGCATCAAACAGTTCAGCGGACAGACCCTGCCTGGGGTGCAGAGTACCCTGGAGGATGTCAGCAAGACCCTGCAGTCAGCCAACTCGACCCTCGCCGAAGGTTCGCCACAACGCGAGCAGTTGACCGAGACCCTCGACGAACTGGGACGCATGTCGCGCTCTCTGCGTGAGTTGTCGGATTACCTGAGCCGCAATCCGGAATCCTTGTTGCGTGGCCGTCCGGACGACGCCTCGCCGAAAAATCTGCAACCGTCTTCGCGTCGCTGACCACAGGAGCAGGTCCATGTCTTTGCCGTTGAAAGTGTCATTAATGGGTGTCCTGTTGTTGCTCGCCGCCTGTCGCAGCGATCCGATTCACTATCACACCCTGATCCCCGCCCAACCGGCGGCGGATAGCCAGGGTGGGGCGAACATCCAGTTCGAGTTGGTCAGCGTGCCGCCGCAGGTCGATCGGCCGCAGATGGTGATCCGCGAAGGCAGCAGCGGCCTGGCGATTCTGGAGACCGAATGGTGGGGGGCGAGCCTGTCCGAAGAGCTGCAAAGTGCGCTGGTCGATGAACTGTCGAGCACAGGCAATGGCCGCAGGTGGTTGCTACGGGTCGAGGTGCAGCGCTTTGATACGGTTCCCGGACAGTACGCACTGGTGGATGCGCAATGGCGCTTGCGCAATGCGGTGACCACCGCCAGCGAGGCAAACGTGCTGACGTGCCGAACCACGGTGCAGACCCCGTCGGGCCCGACCATCGATGATCTGGTGGTGGCTCATCAGAACAACGTCAAACGCCTGGCCGCCGCCATCCGCCAGGCGGCGAGCAGCGCACGCTGCCCTTGATCGAGCTGGGGATTCATTCAACGCCGCTGTCGGTCGTGTCCGGACTGAACACTTCACTGGGTTTGGGTGCGACCGGCACGCTGGCTGCAAGTCCACCGGCAATTTGTCCGCTGATGTAATTGACGCCGGCCATCACGCCATTGGTCTCGTTCTCCATCAAGCCCAGCCACGCCTTGTCGAAAGCCGAATTCAGGCTCTTGCGCATTTGTGCCTGGGCCTCGGGCCGATCACTTTCGTTGGACATGGCGCCAATGCCCAGCGACACCACTGAGATCACTGCGCCGGCGACCCGTCCGACGGCTGCGGCAACCGCGCTGGCGACACTGCGCGAGGCAATCTGCGCCTCCAGCCGCTCACTGGCGCGCTTGGCCACGGATGAGATTCCCGCATCCGACAAGCCGGCACCGGCACCGCTATTGGAACTGCGCACCTGTTCGACCAACGCCAGATAGGCCGGCAGTCGGTTGACGGGCTCGGCATGCACGATCTGGTAAAGCGAGGCATTGCGCGCCGGCGGTGGCGCCAGGGTGATAGCCGGGATCAAGTTGAGGCGCTGGTCGAACTGATCCTGAGGGACCGAATAGTGCTGTTGAATTTCAAACAAGTGGGCGCTGAGCATCTGCAGGTATAACGTCACCGCATCGCCCATGATCACGTTCGGATCCGTGACTTTGGCGACGGGGTCCAGCACCCGTTCGTGATATTGCTCCTGCAGGTACACCGCCAAGCGGTTGACCACCGTGTCCGTCTCGCCCTTGGCGCTCATCTTGTACCAGCCGACTTTCACCCCCAGCCACTGTTGCGTCCAGTAGCCGGTAAACCAGGGGATGAAGTCGGTCTCGGTGCGCTGGAAAACCTGTTCACGCCAGCGCTCCATGGCCTTGCGGGTATAGGCCCTGACGGTTTCTCTGGAGGACGCGGAAGCGGTCTGGATGTCTTGATCAATCTGCTGCCAGGTCGCCTCGCTGATCACGATGGGCGCCATCGGTTCGCTGTGACGCGCCGAGGAGCATCCACCGAGGATAACCAGCAGAACCATGAACAGGACACGCAGACTCAAGATCGCAGGCCCTCCAGAATCGATACGGCAGCCGACGCCACGCATCAACCCGAATAGGACGCCTGGCAATTTCGAAGACGGTATCTGGAGTATAGGTGGGGAAAGGAGGGCTTTTCCCCGCGCAAAAACAAAACCCCTACCTGCATTCGCAGATAGGGGTTTCGGAATTTAATCTTGACGATGACCTACTCTCACATGGGGAAACCCCACACTACCATCGGCGATGCATCGTTTCACTGCTGAGTTCGGGATGGGATCAGGTGGTTCCAATGCTCTATGGTCGTCAAGAAATTCGGGTACTGAGTCGTGGCCTGAGGGCCTCGCTTCAGCAAATTGGGTATGTGACAGTCGGTGTTTTGTGAGTCGCAAACTTTCGGTTTGTATCGTCTTCACACACCGCAATCTGGTCTCTTTCGAGCATGCAGATTGCTTGGGTGTTATATGGTCAAGCCTCACGGGCAATTAGTATTGGTTAGCTCAACGCCTCACAGCGCTTACACACCCAACCTATCAACGTCGTAGTCTTCGACGGCCCTTCAGGGAACTCAAGGTTCCAGTGAGATCTCATCTTGAGGCTAGTTTCCCGCTTAGATGCTTTCAGCGGTTATCTATTCCGAACATAGCTACCCGGCAATGCCACTGGCGTGACAACCGGAACACCAGAGGTTCGTCCACTCCGGTCCTCTCGTACTAGGAGCAGCCCCTCTCAAATCTCAAACGTCCACGGCAGATAGGGACCGAACTGTCTCACGACGTTCTAAACCCAGCTCGCGTACCACTTTAAATGGCGAACAGCCATACCCTTGGGACCGGCTTCAGCCCCAGGATGTGATGAGCCGACATCGAGGTGCCAAACACCGCCGTCGATATGAACTCTTGGGCGGTATCAGCCTGTTATCCCCGGAGTACCTTTTATCCGTTGAGCGATGGCCCTTCCATACAGAACCACCGGATCACTAAGACCTACTTTCGTACCTGCTCGACGTGTCTGTCTCGCAGTCAAGCGCGCTTTTGCCTTTATACTCTACGACCGATTTCCGACCGGTCTGAGCGCACCTTCGTACTCCTCCGTTACTCTTTAGGAGGAGACCGCCCCAGTCAAACTACCCACCATACACTGTCCTCGATCCGGATAACGGACCTGAGTTAGAACCTCAAAGTTGCCAGGGTGGTATTTCAAGGATGGCTCCACGCAGACTGGCGTCCACGCTTCAAAGCCTCCCACCTATCCTACACAAGCAAATTCAAAGTCCAGTGCAAAGCTATAGTAAAGGTTCACGGGGTCTTTCCGTCTAGCCGCGGATACACTGCATCTTCACAGCGATTTCAATTTCACTGAGTCTCGGGTGGAGACAGCGCCGCCATCGTTACGCCATTCGTGCAGGTCGGAACTTACCCGACAAGGAATTTCGCTACCTTAGGACCGTTATAGTTACGGCCGCCGTTTACCGGGGCTTCGATCAAGAGCTTCGCGTTAGCTAACCCCATCAATTAACCTTCCGGCACCGGGCAGGCGTCACACCCTATACGTCCACTTTCGTGTTTGCAGAGTGCTGTGTTTTTAATAAACAGTCGCAGCGGCCTGGTATCTTCGACCGGCATGAGCTTACGGAGCAAGTCCTTCACCCTCACCGGCGCACCTTCTCCCGAAGTTACGGTGCCATTTTGCCTAGTTCCTTCACCCGAGTTCTCTCAAGCGCCTTGGTATTCTCTACCCAACCACCTGTGTCGGTTTGGGGTACGGTTCCTGGTTACCTGAAGCTTAGAAGCTTTTCTTGGAAGCATGGCATCAACCACTTCGTGTTCTAAAAGAACACTCGTCATCAGCTCTCGGCCTTAGAATCCCGGATTTACCTAAGATTCCAGCCTACCACCTTAAACTTGGACAACCAACGCCAAGCTGGCCTAGCCTTCTCCGTCCCTCCATCGCAATAACCAGAAGTACAGGAATATTAACCTGTTTTCCATCGACTACGCTTTTCAGCCTCGCCTTAGGGACCGACTAACCCTGCGTCGATTAACGTTGCGCAGGAAACCTTGGTCTTTCGGCGTGGGTGTTTTTCACACCCATTGTCGTTACTCATGTCAGCATTCGCACTTCTGATACCTCCAGCAAGCTTCTCAACTCACCTTCACAGGCTTACAGAACGCTCCTCTACCGCATCATCCTAAGATGATACCCGTAGCTTCGGTGTATGGTTTGAGCCCCGTTACATCTTCCGCGCAGGCCGACTCGACTAGTGAGCTATTACGCTTTCTTTAAAGGGTGGCTGCTTCTAAGCCAACCTCCTAGCTGTCTAAGCCTTCCCACATCGTTTCCCACTTAACCATAACTTTGGGACCTTAGCTGACGGTCTGGGTTGTTTCCCTTTTCACGACGGACGTTAGCACCCGCCGTGTGTCTCCCATGCTCGGCACTTGTAGGTATTCGGAGTTTGCATCGGTTTGGTAAGTCGGGATGACCCCCTAGCCGAAACAGTGCTCTACCCCCTACAGTGATACATGAGGCGCTACCTAAATAGCTTTCGAGGAGAACCAGCTATCTCCGAGCTTGATTAGCCTTTCACTCCGATCCACAGGTCATCCGCTAACTTTTCAACGGTAGTCGGTTCGGTCCTCCAGTTAGTGTTACCCAACCTTCAACCTGCCCATGGATAGATCGCCCGGTTTCGGGTCTATTCCCAGCGACTAGACGCCCTATTAAGACTCGCTTTCGCTACGCCTCCCCTATTCGGTTAAGCTCGCCACTGAAAATAAGTCGCTGACCCATTATACAAAAGGTACGCAGTCACCCAACAAAGTGGGCTCCCACTGCTTGTACGCATACGGTTTCAGGATCTATTTCACTCCCCTCTCCGGGGTTCTTTTCGCCTTTCCCTCACGGTACTAGTTCACTATCGGTCAGTCAGTAGTATTTAGCCTTGGAGGATGGTCCCCCCATATTCAGACAAAGTTTCTCGTGCTCCGTCCTACTCGATTTCATGACTAAGAGATTTTCGCGTACAGGGCTATCACCCACTATGGCCGCACTTTCCAGAGCGTTCCGCTAATCTCAAAGCCACTTAAGGGCTAGTCCCCGTTCGCTCGCCACTACTAAGGGAATCTCGGTTGATTTCTTTTCCTCAGGGTACTTAGATGTTTCAGTTCCCCTGGTTCGCCTCTTGCACCTATGTATTCAGTACAAGATAACCATCTTATGATGGCTGGGTTCCCCCATTCAGACATCTCCGGATCAAAGTCTGTTTGCCGACTCCCCGAAGCTTTTCGCAGGCTACCACGTCTTTCATCGCCTCTGACTGCCAAGGCATCCACCGTATGCGCTTCTTCACTTGACCATATAACCCCAAGCAATCTGGTTATACTATGAAGACGACATTCGCCGAAAATTCGCAAAACTCTTAAGAGTCACTCACAAATTTTACCTTAGCCTGATCCGTTACCAGTGAAAGTAACGTTCAGTCTATCTTTCTATCACATACCCAAATTTTTAAAGAACGATCTAATCAAAGACTAGAAATCAACATTCACCATCACCTCGATGGAATGCTCATTTCTAAGCTTTAAACAGTAGAAGCAGTATGGTGGAGCCAAGCGGGATCGAACCGCTGACCTCCTGCGTGCAAGGCAGGCGCTCTCCCAGCTGAGCTATGGCCCCGTATCACTACAGGTCTTTCCACACAAAATTGGTGGGTCTGGGCAGATTCGAACTGCCGACCTCACCCTTATCAGGGGTGCGCTCTAACCAACTGAGCTACAGACCCAATTTCGGACTGTTTCTATCGTCTTCTTCAATGAATCAAGCAATTCGTGTGGGAGCTTATGCAGCAGCTGATGTCGTCGATTAAGGAGGTGATCCAGCCGCAGGTTCCCCTACGGCTACCTTGTTACGACTTCACCCCAGTCATGAATCACACCGTGGTAACCGTCCTCCCGAAGGTTAGACTAGCTACTTCTGGTGCAACCCACTCCCATGGTGTGACGGGCGGTGTGTACAAGGCCCGGGAACGTATTCACCGCGACATTCTGATTCGCGATTACTAGCGATTCCGACTTCACGCAGTCGAGTTGCAGACTGCGATCCGGACTACGATCGGTTTTATGGGATTAGCTCCACCTCGCGGCTTGGCAACCCTTTGTACCGACCATTGTAGCACGTGTGTAGCCCAGGCCGTAAGGGCCATGATGACTTGACGTCATCCCCACCTTCCTCCGGTTTGTCACCGGCAGTCTCCTTAGAGTGCCCACCATTACGTGCTGGTAACTAAGGACAAGGGTTGCGCTCGTTACGGGACTTAACCCAACATCTCACGACACGAGCTGACGACAGCCATGCAGCACCTGTCTCAATGTTCCCGAAGGCACCAATCCATCTCTGGAAAGTTCATTGGATGTCAAGGCCTGGTAAGGTTCTTCGCGTTGCTTCGAATTAAACCACATGCTCCACCGCTTGTGCGGGCCCCCGTCAATTCATTTGAGTTTTAACCTTGCGGCCGTACTCCCCAGGCGGTCAACTTAATGCGTTAGCTGCGCCACTAAGAACTCAAGGTTCCCAACGGCTAGTTGACATCGTTTACGGCGTGGACTACCAGGGTATCTAATCCTGTTTGCTCCCCACGCTTTCGCACCTCAGTGTCAGTATCAGTCCAGGTGGTCGCCTTCGCCACTGGTGTTCCTTCCTATATCTACGCATTTCACCGCTACACAGGAAATTCCACCACCCTCTACCATACTCTAGCTCGTCAGTTTTGAATGCAGTTCCCAGGTTGAGCCCGGGGCTTTCACATCCAACTTAACGAACCACCTACGCGCGCTTTACGCCCAGTAATTCCGATTAACGCTTGCACCCTCTGTATTACCGCGGCTGCTGGCACAGAGTTAGCCGGTGCTTATTCTGTCGGTAACGTCAAAATTGCAGAGTATTAATCTACAACCCTTCCTCCCAACTTAAAGTGCTTTACAATCCGAAGACCTTCTTCACACACGCGGCATGGCTGGATCAGGCTTTCGCCCATTGTCCAATATTCCCCACTGCTGCCTCCCGTAGGAGTCTGGACCGTGTCTCAGTTCCAGTGTGACTGATCATCCTCTCAGACCAGTTACGGATCGTCGCCTTGGTGAGCCATTACCTCACCAACTAGCTAATCCGACCTAGGCTCATCTGATAGCGCAAGGCCCGAAGGTCCCCTGCTTTCTCCCGTAGGACGTATGCGGTATTAGCGTCCGTTTCCGAACGTTATCCCCCACTACCAGGCAGATTCCTAGGCATTACTCACCCGTCCGCCGCTCTCAAGAGAAGCAAGCTTCTCTCTACCGCTCGACTTGCATGTGTTAGGCCTGCCGCCAGCGTTCAATCTGAGCCATGATCAAACTCTTCAGTTCAAACATCTTTGGGTTTTTAAGAAACCCTAAACTCGGCTCAGCAATCGTTGGTTACATCTTTGATTTCTCGCGGAGTAACTTGTGATGCTGATAATCTTTCTGACTATCAGTCTGACTGCACAAGCACCCACACGAATTGCTTGATTCAGTTGTTAAAGAGCGGTTGGTTAAGATCTTTCGTCTCAACCGAGGCGCGCATTCTACAGCAGCCTCATTTACTGTCAAGTGATTATTTTCAGAAGTTTTCAAGGAATCCTTAACAACTTCAACCACTTGCGCCTTCGATCTCTCGTCAGCGGGAGGCGAATTCTACAGCGTTACACGCTGCTGTCAACACCTCTTTTTTTCAACTTCCTTCGTGTTTCGATGACCTGGAACACTGACTGCCGAAAACTGCGTAACTCGTTGTTTACCAAGTAGTTTTCCGTTTCGACTGCGCCGGAAGTGGGGCGAATTATAGACACATGAAATCTGCCGTCAACTGCTAATTTGGTTTTTCTATCAGAAAGCCCGAGCCCCCCTCAAAGAGAACGGGAAAACCGCTGAAAACAATAAATACTGCGCAGTATATTGCTCACCCTTCATTACTTGAGCATGATGACGTACACATTTGCTCACACGACCACTATCAGGACGATTCCACGCAATGAATGAACAACCCCGCAGCCTCAGCTCGACCCTGTTTCCGGTTGGCCTGCTATTGATAGCCATGGCTTCGATCCAGTCGGGTGCCTCCCTGGCCAAGAGCATGTTCCCGGTGGTTGGCGCAGAGGGGACCACCACACTGCGACTGATATTCGCCAGCGTGATCATGATTCTGCTGTTGCGTCCCTGGAAGGCCAAACTCACTGCCAAATCGCTGAGAACCGTCGCGGTGTACGGCGTGGCGCTGGGCGGCATGAATTTGCTCTTCTATATGTCACTGCAAACCATCCCGCTGGGTATCGCCGTGGCACTGGAGTTCACCGGCCCCTTGGCGGTGGCGATCTACGCTTCGCGCAAGGCCATCGATTTTCTATGGATTGCCCTGGCAATCGTCGGCTTGCTGCTGTTGATTCCCACTGGAGCAACCAGTGCGAGCATGGACTTGACTGGCGCCGCCTACGCCTTGGGTGCGGGTGTGTGCTGGGCGCTTTACATTCTCTTCGGGCAGAAGGCGGGCGCAGACAATGGCGTACAAACCGCAGCGCTCGGCGTGATGATCGCCGCGCTCTTCGTCAGCCCGTTCGGCATCGCCCATGCAGGTGCAGCGCTGTTGACACCGTCAATAATCCCCGTCGCGCTGGGTGTGGCCATACTGTCCACCGCCCTGCCCTATACCCTCGAGATGGTTGCCCTCACCCGCATGCCGGCTCGCACCTTCGGCACATTGATGAGTGTCGAACCCGCCATCGCAGCCCTCTCCGGCTTGCTCTTCCTGCAGGAATACCTGTCCTTCGCGCAATGGATGGCAATCAGTTGCATCATTCTTGCGTCAGTGGGCGCAACGCTGACCATGGGCCGGGAAGCCAAGCCGATTGTGGCGACTGATTGAGAAAGATTCCTACAAAGGTCTGGCATTTATAATCCATTTACGCCATGTTTAACCACTACTCGACGTTAGACATGGACAGTTCGGTCAAGGACTTACACCCCGTACAGCAAAAGCGTAGGCTTTCAGGCTCGGCAGCCAGACCCGAGACCGCAATAGGGAAAGGAATGAAACGATTTTTGGTATTAATAGCTGTACTTGCCATCGCAGGATGCGCCGCAACGTCCAACACCGAAGTCAAACGCGGCAAGAAAGGCCTGCATATCAATTGCTCCGGCCTCTCGTCTTCCTGGGACCAATGCACTGCAACTGCGGTCAAGGCCTGCGGCCCCAAGGGGTATAAGGTCATCGCCAAGTCCGGGGACGGCGTCGAAGATCCGGGCGACTACCCTTTCGGCCTGAACCCTGCCGGCTACACCAGTCGCAGCATGATCGTCATCTGCAAATAACCCTCAAGACTCGGACACGGCGATCTGCCGCCCGATTTCGTCGTAGCTCGATTGCAACACCTGTTGCTGGATCTGCGGGTTCACCAGCATGCGCGCCACCACCAGCGCCCCCACGCATTGCGACAGAATGGCCCAGGCCAGGCTGTCGCTATGCAGAATTCGCGCCCAGCTCTCCTGCAAGCGGCAAATCCACTGCTCGGCCTGCTGGCGGACCTCGACATCGGCACGTGCGATTTCGGCGCCCAATGCCGGCAACGCGCAGCCGCTGCCAACCTGCTCGACATGAGCCATGCTCAGATAGTGCTTGAGACAACGGGCAAGCCTGGCTCGACTCAACTCGCCGCCCCCATCGCTACGCAAGCGCTCAAGACTCTGGCTCAACTCACGCTCGACAATGGCGGCGAACAGTTCGTCCTTCGACGAAAAGTGACTGTAGAACGCTCCGCCGCTGAGCCCGATGGCCTTCATCAAACCGTCAACCCCGACCGTGGCGAAGCCTGCGGTCTTGGCTGAGTTTGAACTGCTGTCCAGCAGTTTCTCCCTGGTTTCCAGTTTATGAGTGGCTGTGTAACGCATTGGCTGCTCCCGAACTTCATCACCTTGACGTAGCCGAAAGCGTAGCATAACGTTCGTTTAGTTAACGACCGTTTACTATAGAGCGATGACGATGACTACAACAATCAACAACAAGAAAGTGGTACTGGTTGTCGGTGCTGGCGATGCCACCGGTGGCGCGATTGCCCGGCGTTTTGCCCGCGAAGGGCTGGTGGCCTGTGTGACGCGGCGCAGTGCAGACAAGCTTCAGCCCCTGGTGGATGCGATCAACGCCAGCGGCGGCGAAGCCCACGGCTTTGCCTGCGATGCGCGCAAGGAAGAAGAAGTGGTCGCCCTGATCGAACAGATCGAAACCCAAGTCGGTCCGATCGAAGCGCTGGTGTTCAACATCGGTGCCAACGTCCCCTGCAGCATCCTCGAAGAAACCGCGCGCAAGTACTTCAAGATCTGGGAAATGGCCTGTTTCTCGGGTTTCCTCAATGCGCGCGAAGTGGCCCGGCGCATGGTCACCCGCCAACGCGGCAGCATCCTGTTCACGGGTGCGACGGCTGGCCTGCGCGGCGCCTCGGGCTTTGCTGCGTTTGCCGGCGCCAAGCACGGTATCCGCGCGCTGGCCCAAAGCATGGCGCGGGAACTGGGGCCAATGAACATCCATGTCGCCCACGTGGTGGTCGACGGCGCCATCGATACCGACTTCATTCGTCAGAGTTTTCCGGAAAAATACGCCCTCAAGGACCAGGACGGCATTCTCGACCCCGAGCATATCGCCGAGAACTACTGGTACCTGCACACTCAACCACGGGACGCCTGGACCTTCGAGTTGGATCTTCGGCCCTGGAATGAACGCTGGTAGCCTCTCTCCCCATAATAAAGAACAGAGTGCGTCGACTATGAGCAAGCGTGTGGAGTTTTTCTTTGACCTTGGCAGCCCGGCAACTTACCTGGCCTACACCCAGTTACCGGGGATCTGCGAACAAACCGACAGCCAGCTGATTTATCGGCCGATGTTGCTGGGCGGCGTGTTCAAGGCCACCGGTAACGCCTCGCCCGCGACCATTGCCGCCAAAGGTCGCTACATGTTCCTCGACCTGAGTCGCTACGCCACCCGCTACGGCGTGGCCTTTCGGCTCAACCCGCACTTTCCGATCAATACCCTGCTGCTGATGCGCGCGGTCACCGGCATGCAGATGCAGCATCCCGAGCGCTTCCTGGACTTTATCGACTGTCTGTTTCGCGCACTCTGGGTCGACGGCAGGAACCTCAATGACCCGGCGGTGGTGGCGACTGTACTGGCCGAGCACGGTTTCGATGCCCAGGCGGTGCTGGCCTTGACCGCCGATGATGCGGTCAAGAATGCGCTCAAGGACTGCACCGACGAAGCGATCCGACGGGGCGTGTTTGGCGCGCCGAGTATGTTCGTCGGCGACCAGTTGTATTTCGGCCAGGATCGCCTGGACTTCGTCCGCGAAGCATTGCGCTAGCACGTGGTGACGCGCCATTGCCCGCACAGGCGATGGCGCGTCATGCTGTCAGATAGCAGCAGTCCGGGTGTTCAGCCACTCCAGTGCCGCGCCATCCAGCAATGGGCTCAAGCGCCGGCGGACTTCGCCGTGGTAGCCGTTAAACCACTCGCGCTCGTCCGACGTGAGCAGCGAGGAATCCAGGCAGCGGGTGTCGATCGGGCACAGGGTCAGGGTTTCGAATTCGAGGAACTCACCAAACTCGCTACTCCCCGCTTCGCGGTTCAGCACCAGGTTCTCGATCCGCACACCCCAACGCCCCGGACGATAGGTGCCCGGCTCGATGGAGGTGATCATCCCCGGCTGCATTGCGGTTTGCGGGGCAGCGGCGGCCTGGTAGGCAATCACCTGCGGCCCCTCGTGCACATTGAGGAAGTAACCGACGCCATGCCCGGTGCCATGCCCGTAGTCGACGCTTTCGGCCCAGAGCGGTGCGCGGGCGATCGAGTCGAGCAAGGGTGACAGGATGCCCCGCGGGAAACGCGCACGCGACAGGGCAATCACGCCCTTGAGGACCCGCGTGCAATCGCGCTTCTGCTCCGCGGTTGGCGTGCCGACCGGGACCATCCGGGTGATGTCGGTCGTGCCACCCAGATACTGGCCACCGGAGTCGATCAGCAGCAGGCCGTCACCCTCGATCAGCGCATGTTCTTCTTCGGTCGCGTGGTAATGCGGCATCGCGCCATTGGCGTTGTAGGCGGCAATGGTGTTGAAGCTCAGCGAGACGTAACCCGGACGTCGGGTCCGCGCTGCCGTCAGGTGCTCGTCGATGGTCAGTTCGGTGATGCGCTCACGGCCCAACGCACCGTCGAGCCAGCTGAAGAATTCGCACAGCGCCGCACCATCCTGCTCCATGGCCTGACGGATATGCTCGGCATCGGCCAGGCTTTTCTGCGACTTGGCCAAGGTGCTCGGGTTCAGCCCCTCGACCAGCTTCACGCCGCTGCCGACGTGTGCCAGCAGCCCGGCAGTGACCCGTGCCGGATCGATCTGCAGGCTCGCACCACTTGGCACCGCGGCCAATGCCTGCGCCACCTCGGTGTAATCGCGCAGGGTCACGCCATCCTGTTCGAGGACCGCGCGCAACGCCCCGTCGACTTTGCTCAAGGCGACAAACAAGGTTGCCTGTTGCTGGCTGATCAGGGCAAAGGACACGAACACCGGGTTGAACGATACGTCAGCGCCGCGCAGGTTGAACAACCAGGCGATGTCGTCGAGGGTGGCAATGAAGTGCCAATCGGCACCGCGCGCTTGCAGGGTTTCGCGCAGTTTGGCGAGCTTTTCGCCCCGGCTGACCGTGGCCTGTGGTGGCAGGTGCTGATAAATCGGCTGATCCGGAAGGCTCGGGCGATCATTCCAGACTTCGCTCAGCAGATCGATGTCGGTGCGCAAACGAGCACCGCGTTCCTCCAGCTTGCCGCCCAGGGTCCGCGCCGACGCCACCGCCATCACCGCACCGTCCACCGCGACCACGCCGCCTTCGGGGGTTTGCTCGGCCAGCCAGTCCAGCGGACCGGGCTGACCCGGTTGCAGCTTGACCAACTCGATCCCGCTGCCCTTGAGCTCCTTGCTCGCCTGCTCCCAGTACCGACTGTCAGCCCAGACGCCGGCGAAGTCGCGGGTGACGATCAGCGTCCCGACCGAGCCATGAAAGCCCGACAACCATTGACGCCCCTGCCAGTAACCCGGCAGGTACTCCGACAGATGCGGATCGGCCGACGGCACCAGCAAAGCATGGATGCCCTCCCGGTTCATCAGTTCGCGGGTTTGCGCCAGGCGCTGGGGCACCGTTCCCTGGGTCAAAGGCTGGGTACTCATGATGTCTCCTGCTAAGCACTTCAATAGAGTTATCGTGCGCTGACCCGTGGCCGGCGCATCAGGGTTGGGTGGTGGCCCAGAACGCCGGCGGGCTGGCGAGTGTGGCCTTGATCAGTTGGGCGACCTGGTCGATATCCTGCTCGGTGGTGAAACGTCCCAGGCTCAGGCGGATAGTGCGCCCGGCAGTGTGCGCGTCATGGCCCAGGGCCATGAGCACATGGGAAGGTGCATTGCTTGCCGAGTTGCAGGCCGAGGTCGCCGAGAATGCAATGGATGCGCTCAGCGCCTGGGCATTGAACTCGCCCTCCTTGAAGGTCAGGCTCAACGTATGGGGAATGCGCTGGGTCGCGCTGCCGTTGAGGCTGAAGCCGGCGATGGTGCCGAGTTGTTCGAGCAAACGGCTGCGCAAGCGGACGATGGTCGCCGCTTCCTCGGCAAAATGTTCCGCCGCCAGGGCAAAAGCCGCGCCCATCGCCGCGATCTGATGAGTGGCCAGGGTGCCCGAGCGCAATCCGCCCTCGTGCCCGCCGCCATGGATTTGCGCCTGCAGGCGCTGCTCGGCGCGCGGTCCAACGTACAGCGCGCCGATGCCTTTGGGGCCATAGAGCTTGTGGGCGGAAAACGACATCAGGTCCACTGGCCACTCGGCCAGGTTGATTGCCACTTTTCCGGCACCCTGCGCCGCGTCGACGTGGAACAGCGCACCGTGCTCGCGGACTTTCTGGCCAATGGCCGGAATATCGTTGAGCGTGCCGAGTTCGTTGTTGACCAGCATCACCGAGACCAGGAAGGTGTCCTCGCGCAGCGCCTCGCTGACCGCCTGCGCCGTGATCAGGCCATCGGCGTCCGGCAGCAGGTACGTGACCTCGATCCCGGCGTCCTGCAGTTGCCGCGCAGTGTCGAGGATCGCCTTGTGTTCGATCTGGCTGGTGACGATGTGACCGCCGACCCCGGCACGGGCTTGGGCAACGCCCTTGAGGGCCAGGTTGTTGGATTCGGTGGCGCCGGAGGTCCAGACAATCTGCTGGGCCTGCGCCCCAACCAACTCGGCGACTTGCTGGCGGGCCAACTCGACCGAACGCCGAGCCTGTTGGCCGAACGCGTGGGAGCTGGACGCCGGATTGCCGAAGTTACCGTTGAACCCCAGGCACTCGACCATGACCTGGATGACCCGCTCGTCCACGGGGGTCGTGGCGGCGTAGTCGAAATAGAGAGGACGTTTGTTCATATATAAGGCTCGCAGAGCAAGTTCCGGGATCAGTGGCATTGAGGGGAATCCACGCCGCGCCACACTCGAGGTGGCGCGCCAACAAACGCAAGAAACCAGCAATACCTGATCGGATGCAGTTAAAGAAAGACAACTTCATTTAAAAGTGCGTAGGAACGCTCCTGAAGTTGAGCTTAACAGGCATCGCACACCGGGATGAAGCGCCCGTCAGCCAAAGCTCTCGTGCAACATCGGATACAGCGATGCCACCAACAGCAGCGCCATGCCCCAGTTGAACAGGCGCAGCCAACGGCGATCGCGCAGGACATTGCGCAGCAGACTGCCGCAGACCACCCAGACGCCCACACTGGGCAAGTTGATCAAGGCAAAAACCGCCGCAATCACGATCACATTGCTGAAGTACCCCTGCAGCGGGGTGTAGGTGCTGATGGCGCCGATGGCCATGATCCAGGCTTTCGGATTGACCCACTGAAAGGCCGCCGCACCGAGGTAACTGATAGGTTTGCCCTGCCCCTCCCCTGTATCGGAGACCGGCCCGGAATGGGCGATCTTCCACGCCAGGTACAACAAGTAGGCCGCGCCGACGAAGCGCAACACGTTGTACAGCACAGGATAGGTCTGAAACACCGCGCCCAGGCCAAAACCGACGGCCAGCACCAGAATGAAAAAGCCGCAGGTGATACCCAGCATGTGCGGGATGGTGCGGTTGAACCCGAAGTTGACGCCGGAGGCCAGCAGCATGGTGTTGTTCGGCCCGGGGGTGATCGATGTCACCAGGGCAAAGAGGGCGAAGCCCAGCAGTAAATCGAGGGAGAGGGTCATGGCGCGATTCCGGCAGGTGAGTCAGGTATCGACCCTATCGCAGCCTCTGTGCGGCGCCCACGCACAGTTGGGGAAAACTTCGAGCGGTACAGTCGCTCAGCTGGCACGACCCCGCAACACCTGGCCACGCTCGGCATTCATCTCGCCCTGGCGGTCAAAGCCGAAACGGTTGCGCGGCTGGCCGAGCAGTTCGGCTTTCTTCAGGTGGTACTCGTCAAAAGACAGGCCGCGACGGTTCAGTGCTTCCAGCGCCAGCTCGCGTTGCTCTTCGGCGGTGTAGGGACGCAGCTCGGGAGCGGGGTGACTGGCGCAACCGGCAAGCACTGAGGCAACCAGGAGTAACGAGAGGGCGAAAAGAGCGTTCATCGGCGAGGTCCTGTGAGCGGTGCTGGGCAATGGACACAGGCTACTCGCGGCCCTCACGGGAGAAAAATCATCGCGCTCGATAGTCGTTATCGACCTTTTCGCCAGGCCCGCGCCTTCAGTTCACCAGACTGCAGTGCAAGGCATTGTCCTGACTGCGTTCGATGCTGCGCAGCACCTGGAAACTGCCGAAGGTCACGCCCTTGGCCTGGTGAGCGCGAATCAGTTGCCAAAAGTCCTGTTCACCGCTCTCGATGCCCTGGAATGCCGCCTCGCCGGCTTCGCGCGATTGCCATTGCAGGTAGTTGAGTACCCGTCGGCCATCATCGCTGGCTTGCACGCTGGCACTGAGAAAACCCTGGCAGTGCTGCGCCAGGTGCTCGGTCTGCGCCGACAACGCCAGCACCAGCCCGTGCTGCTGATCGGGTTCGACGTCAAATTCGATCAATTGAGTGAAACTGCGATTTTTCTCTAGCGATTGCATGAGGATTCCCCCTGGCGCGTCAGTCGCAACTTGCGAATTGAAGGCTGGCAGGATAAAACCTCCAGTTAAGTCAAGGTCAAGCGGTAACGGTGATGATCAATCAGGAAAACCTGCACAAGGAGTTGAGTGTCGGGCAACTGGCCGAGCGCAGCGGCGTAGCAGTGACCGCCCTGCACTTCTACGAGGCCAAGGGGCTGATCCAGAGCAATCGCAACCAGGGCAACCAGCGCCGTTACCCGCGCGAAGTGCTACGTCGGGTGGCCCTGATCAAGGTCGCCCAGCGCCTGGGCATTCCGCTGGCGGAAATCGGCGAGGCGCTCAAGTCCCTGCCCAACCATCGCGCGCCGACCGCTGCGGATTGGAAGCTGCTGTCGGAGCAGTGGGGCAACGACCTCGATGAGCGTATCCGCCAACTGACCCTGCTGCGCAGCAAGCTCAACGGCTGCATCGGCTGTGGCTGCCTGTCGATGGAAGCCTGCCCGCTGCGCAATTACGCCGATGTGCTGGGCGAGCAGGGCTCCGGGGCGCAGTTGCTCAAGCCTGAGGTCTGACCCGGGATCAGCGATGGCACCCTAATGGCAATTTCCGCACCCCGTCGGGCCAATCGTTGCGTGGGAGTGACTGGCCTATAGTGAATCGAACTGTACCCGGCAAAGGACCTGCCCCATTCCCCCTCACCAAGGAGAACGGTCATGAGCGTCAAACCCATTCCCGATGGTTTTCACTGCATCACCCCTTACCTGGGCATTGCCAAGGCCGCCGAGGCCATCGACTTCTACAAGAAAGCCTTCGGTGCGATCGAAGTCATGCGCCTGACGATGCCTGACAAAACCGTCGGCCACGCCGAATTGCGCATCGGCGGCTTCCCCATCATGCTCGGAACCCCATGCGATGAGGGCCCCCTGGGCAATCCGAATACATCGCCCTCGGTTGGCTTGCATCTTTATGTCGAGGATGTGGATAAAAGCTACCAACAGGCGATCAATGCCGGCGGCGTCATCGTTTCCGAGGTCAAGGACCAGTTCTACGGCGACCGCTCGGGCACGCTGAAAGATCCCTACGGTCATCTGTGGTTTCTTGCCACCCACAAGGAAGACCTGTCCCAGGAGCAGATCGAACAGCGGGCCAAGGAAATGTTCCAGTCTCAATAATCCAATTGCGCTCCTCGAAGCCCGGCCTTGAACCCGCAACGGCAGACCGGCCGGGCCTCCCAGCACCTCGCCCCACCCCCTCGAAAACCGCGAAAGCTATTCAGAAACATTTCGTTTCATCTTAATTTTCGGGATTTTTGATTCTCATTCGTCTTAACTAGATGCAGCCCGCCGCGTAGGCAAAAGCTACGGCCGGCTTTTTCGGAATCACGGTGCCCCCGCACCGCTCCCCTCATCGAATCAAGACCCTCATTCATGTCGAAGAAATCCCGCTCCAAACTGTGGTTTCTGGTGCACAGCTGGCTGGCATTGCCCATCTGGTTCTTTGTGCTGATCGTCTGCGTCACCGGCACCCTGGCGGTGGTCAGCCAGGAAATTGTCTGGCTGGCCAACCCGGACGTACGCGCCAGCAAGCCGTCCGATGACGCCGAACTGCTCAGTTACCAGCAGGTGCTGACCGCCATCAACCAGGCCGAGCCGCAGACCATCGTCGAATCCATCAGCCGCTCGGATGAATCGCACTTCGCCCTGACCGCGAGCGTGAGCTATCCGGATGGGCGTTCGGTGTCGGTGTATGTGAACCCCTACACCGGCGTCATCCAGGGCATCAGCCCGGACTTCAACTTCGAAGCCTTCACCCGCGCCCTGCACGGTTGGTGGCTGGTGCCGTTCACCAATGGTTTCAGCTGGGGCTGGTACCTGGTGTCGTTCCTCGGCATTCCGCTGCTGGTGTCGCTGATCACCGGCCTGGTGGTGTACAAGAAATTCTGGAAAGGCTTTTTCAAACCGACCCTGCGCTTCAACCACGGGGCGCGGATTTTCTGGGGTGATTTCCATCGCCTGAGCGGGATCTGGTCGATCTGGTTCATTGCCGTGATTTCCATTACCGGCATCTGGTTCCTGATCGAAGCGCTGCTGTTCGACAACCACATCTCGATTTCCAGCGAGCCGGTGATCCCGGTGGTCGCCCGTGAAAGTGTGCCGGTCTCGGCGGACGGTTCGCCGCCGAAAATCATCGACCTGGACAACGCCATCCTCATCGCCCAGGAGAAAATCCCCGGCCTGGATGCAAGCTTCGTCAGCCTGCCGAGCAATGCCTACAGCCACTTGAACGTCGGTGGCCGTGGTTGGTATCCGCTGATGTTCCAGACGGCCACCATCAACCCCTACAACGGCGATATCGATGCCTCGCGCCTGCTGTCGGACCGCACTGGCCTGGAGTTCGTCACCGAATCCATGCGCCCACTGCACACCGGCGACTTTGGCGGGCTGTGGATCAAGATGATCTGGTTCTTCTTCGGCCTGGTGCTGAGCATGATGGTCCTCAGCGGCCTGCTGATCTGGACCAAGCGCACCGCCCTGGCCACCGCCAATGCCCTGAAACGCAGCAACAAGCCACCCCGTGCGGCCAAGGTTGAACAACCGGTTGCAGCCATGAACAGCAACTCGCCGGAGGGCAACCTGTGAGCAAGGTCAGCGCCGCAGCACCCCAACCGTCGCGCTTGAGCCAGCTTTGGCACAAGTATCGTTTTCATATCAACATCCTGCTGCTGTTGATCCCTCTGGGATTCATGCCCAAGTACTTCGCCGACGTCGCGCTGTTTCGCGGCGACAGCGGCCTGGGCGAGCGTGAAATCGGCGAGATCCAGGTCGGCCCCTGGAGCCTGCAACTGGCTGAGCTGCGCAACGAAGCGCCGCTCAACTCCGGCCCGGCGGGTTACATGAAGAGCTTCAACGCCGCGCTGTGCCAGGCCTGTATCAACGAGGTCAAGGCCACCTACCTGCGTATCGGCAAACCCCGCAGCCTGCGCGCTGCCGGAGTGATTTTCTTCGGTTCGCCGTATCGCATGGGCGCGACCCTGCCGATCCCGCAGAAGACCAAGGCCGACGCCGAAATCTGGATCACCATGGAAGGCTGGGACGGCAGCATGCACCAGGCCGCCGTACCGCTCGCCAAAGCGTCCCCCGCCACCCTCGCCTGGCTGAACAAACAAGGAGGCAAACCATGACCGTTGCCCGCCGCAATTCTCCCCTGCGCCTGCTCGGCAGCGCACTGTTTCTGGCCCTGGGCGCGGGTTTCAGCGCACCGGCGCTGGCTCACAACCCGATGTGCGAATGCAAGGCGATCGACGCCGAGCAGATTCGCTGCACCGGTGGTTTTTCCGATGGCAGCGGCGCGCCAGGGGTGACCCTGGATGTGATCGGCTATGACGAGACCATCCTGGTCCCGGGCAAGCTCGGCGCCGACTCAACCCTGACCTTCAAGAAACCCGGCAGCGAGTTCTATGTGCTGTTCGACGCCGGCCCAGGCCACGTGGTCGAGATCGACCAAGCGGATATCGAAGCCCCATGACGACCCCCACCACCCAACTCGTGCGCCCGGCCGGTGCCGGCCACGAAACCCTGTATGTCCTGTTGCTGTGCCTGGCGATCCTCGCGGTCGCCGGCTCCGTGGTGCTCTGGCGCGGCGAATCCCAAGTGGTCAGCAGCGTCGAGGCCCATCAACTGGATGCCCGCCGCGACCTCAGCGCCGCTGAACAGGGTATTTACGCCGACCTGCGGGTGACCCTCGACGAAATCCAGCTGTTGCGGGAAGAACAACAGGCCTTGCCGACCCCGCAAATCCTCGCCGACGAAGGCTTCGCGCCCTTCGCCCAGGACGCCAGCTCGGTCAGCCGTGGCGGCCATGCCTGGCAGTTGCTCGAGAGCGATGCCTACTTTGGCCAGAGCCAGGTCCCTGAAGTGGCCGGTTCGTTCCTGATGCGCCTGAACGCTGAGGGCAAAGCCGAGCCGGACATCTGGCTCAACCGCAGCGATGGCCTGCCCGTCCCCACCGACCTGGCTGACAGCGCGCTGAGCAGCGCAGGCTGGAAGCAGGTCGTCGCTCAATTCGACGCCGGTGTCACCCGTCAGCACAAACACTGATTTGCGCACTCATCCGAGAGAAGACCGCTTGCCCATGTCCAGTTCATCTTCACGTCATCGTTTTTTGCAGCGCCTGCTGATCGGCCTGATGGCCTTGATCGTCATGCCCCTGGCCAGCGCCGACCAGGCCAAGCGCCTGCGCATTGGCATCACCCTGCATCCGTACTACAGCTATGTAGCCAATATCGTCGGCGACAAGGCGGAAGTGGTGCCGCTGATTCCGGCAGGCTTCAACCCGCATGCCTACGAACCCCGCGCCGAAGACATCAAGCGCATTGCCGGCCTCGACGTGATCGTGCTCAACGGTGTCGGCCATGATGACTTCGCCGACCGCATGATTGCCGCCAGTGAAACCCCCAACGTCAAGGTGATCGAGGCCAACGAAAACGTGCCGCTGCTGGCTGCCACCGGGATCGCCGCACGGGGTGCTGGCAAAGTGGTCAACCCGCACACCTTCCTGTCGATCAGCGCGTCCATCGCCCAGGTCAACAACATCGCCCGGGAGCTGGGCAAGCTCGATCCGGACAACGCCAAGACCTACACCCAGAACGCCCGCGCCTACGGCAAACGCCTGCGCCAGATGCGCGCCGACGCCCTGGCCAAGCTGACCTCCGCACCGAATGCCGACCTGCGGGTGGCCACGGTTCACGCCGCCTACGACTACCTGCTGCGTGAGTTCGGCCTGGAAGTTACAGCAGTGGTCGAACCGGCCCACGGCATCGAGCCGAGCCCGAGCCAACTGAAGAAAACCATCGACCAACTGCGCGAGCTGGACGTCAAGGTGATCTTCTCGGAGATGGATTTCCCCTCCGCCTACGTCGACACCATCCAGCGTGAATCGGGGGTAAAGCTCTACCCGCTGTCGCACATTTCCTACGGCGAATACAGCGCCGAGAAGTATGAAAAGGAAATGACCGGCAACCTCAACACCGTGGTCCGGGCGATTCAGGAGGCCGGCGCATGACCATCCAGCAAAACCTCAGCGTGTCGCTGGCCGGACCCGCCGTTGAATTCTCCGACGTCAACCTGACCCTCGGCCGCACGACGATTCTCGACGGCGTCAGCTTCCAGGTTCAGCCCGGCAGCGTGCACGCGCTGGTCGGCCCGAATGGCGGTGGCAAGAGTTCGTTGATCAAGACCCTGCTCGGCCAGATGCCCCATCAGGGGCGCCTGAGCCTGCAATGGCCGGGTGAGCCGGGCACTATCGGTTACGTGCCGCAAGCGCTGGAGTTCGACCGTGGGTTGCCGATGACCGTCGACGATTTCATGGCCGCCATGTGCCAACGACGCCCGGCGTTCCTCGGTATCAGCCGCCATTACAGCGCTGCAATAGACGCCGCGCTCGAGCGCGTAGGCATGCAGGACAAGCGCAAACGCCGCATGGGCGCGCTATCCGGCGGTGAGCGCCAGCGGGTGCTGCTGGCTCAAGGGCTGATTCCTGCACCGCAACTGCTGGTGCTCGACGAACCGATGTCGGCCCTCGATGAAGCCGGGATTCAGGTGTTCGAGCGCCTGCTCAACGACTGGCGCCAGGCTGGGATCACCGTGCTGTGGATCGAGCACGACCTGGAAGCCGTTGGCCGCCTGGCCGATCGCGTCACCGGGCTCAATCGCCGCGTGCTGTTCGACGCCACGCCGCAACAGGCGCTGACCCCGGAGCGCCTGCTGAGCCTGTTTTCCACCCACCCACGGACCAGCGGGAGCGCGGCGTGATGAGTTACGAAGCCTTTCGTTTGATGATCCAGGGCTGGGCGTCGTCCGGCTATCTGCCCGAAGCGCTGGCCTACGGTTTTGTGGTCAATGCCCTGCTCGCCGGCCTGCTGATCGGCCCGGTCCTGGGCGGGCTGGGCACGCTGGTGGTGGTCAAGCGCTTCGCATTTTTCTCCGAGGCAGTCGGTCACGCGGCACTCACAGGCGTGGCCATCGGCATCTTGCTCGGCGAACCCTACACCGGCCCTTACGGCAGCCTGTTCGGCTACTGCCTGTTGTTCGGCATCCTGCTCAACTACCTGCGCAACCGCACCGGCCTGGCCCCGGATACGCTGATCGGGGTGTTCCTCTCGGTGTCCCTGGCCATGGGCGCCAGCCTGCTGTTGATCCTCGCCGGCAAGATCAACGTGCACATTCTCGAGAACGTGCTGTTCGGCTCGGTGCTGACGGTCAATGGCAATGACTTGCTGGTGTTGGCCATCGTCGGTTCGCTGGTGATGGGCCTGAGCCTGCCGCTGTACAACCGGATCATGCTCGCCAGTTTCAACCCGCAACTGGCAGCGGTCCGCGGCGTGGCGGTGAAAACCCTGGATTACCTGTTCGTGATCCTGGTGACGCTGATCACCGTGGCGGCAGTAAAAGTCATTGGTGCAATCCTGGTGGGCGCGCTGCTGGTAATCCCGGCAGCCGCCGCACGCTTGTTGAGCCAATCGCTGAAAGGCTTCTTCTGGTGCTCGGTGTTGATCGCAACCATCAGCACCCTGTGCGGGATTCTTGCACCCATCGTCTTCGACCTGCCGATCCCGTCCGGGGCGGCAATCATTCTGGTGGCCGGCATGGCCTTCGCCCTCGCTGCCATCGCGCGCGGCGTGGTCCCCAGCCTCAAAGGGAATATTGGATAAATGTCTTTCTCCATGCGCCAACTGACCCTGGCCCTCGCCCTCTGCGGCCTGGCCAGCAGCACCTTCGCCACCGACCGCTCCGAACCGACGCGCGTGGTGGCCAGCAACGGCACCGGCAACACCGCGCTGCACAGCGCTACCGCAAGCCAAAAGGTGCGGGTATTGGCTTCGCTGCCAATCACCTACGGACTCGCGCAAAGCCTGGTCGCGGGCACCGATATCAGCCTGGAACGCGCAGCGCCGGCCAATCTGCCGGGCTCGCGGCAGGCGTCTTACTTCACCGGACGCGGTGCACCCGCCTTGCACAAGCTCGCCCTGGACGCCGATGCGGTGATTGGCTTGCGCTCGCTATGGCCGGACGATCCGCTGTACCCCAATGCCCGGCGCAGCAACATTCGCATCGTTGAAATCGACGCCGCCCGGCCGGTGGATGGCGCGCTGCCCGGAGTCGCCCTGCAACCGGGCAAGAGTGACGGCCTGAACAGTCAGCCCTGGATGAGCAGCAACAACCTGGGACGCATGGCCGACGTGATCGCCGCTGACCTGGTGCGCCTGGTGCCGGCGGCCAAGCCGAAAATCGACAGCAACCTGGCCACCCTCAAGCAACGCCTGCTGAAACTCAGCGCCGACAGCGAGGCGAAACTGGCCGACGCCGACAACCTCAGCGTGTTCAGCCTCAGCGATCACTTCGACTACCTGATCAGCGGCCTGAATCTCGAGTCCACAGGAGTCGATGCCCGCGCCGACAACGAATGGACGCCCGAGGCCCTGCAACAGTTGAGCGCCAGCCTCAAGGACAACGACGTGGCGCTAGTCCTGCACCACCGCCAGCCGTCGGAGGCGCTGAAGGCCGCTATCACTGCGGCAGGCAGTCAGTTGTTGGTGCTGAATATCGATGGCGATGATCCGCTGGCCGAGCTCTCGGGCAATATCGACCAGCTGTTGAACGCGCTGCTGCAGAAATCCTGAGGACGTTTACAAAAACCCTCAGGAATCGCCGAGGAACCCGATGCTAGTCTGCCCGCCTACCTCTCAGGACAGACAAGGATCGGGTCTTCACCATGAGTGACTACATCAAGCACAACAAGGCCAACTGGGACGACCGCGCGCCGCTGCATGCGGCTTCCGAGGATTACGCGGTGCAGGCCTTCATCGACGACCAGCGCTTTCTCTCCGACGTCGTGCGGTTCGATCTGCCGTTGCTCGGTGACATCGCCGGTTTGCGCGGGATCCATCTGCAATGCCACATCGGCACCGACACCCTGTCGCTGGCGCGTCTGGGCGCGCAGATGAGCGGCCTGGATTTCTCCAGCGCCAGCCTGCACCAGGCCGCTGAGCTGGCCAAGCGCTGCGACACAGCCATCGACTACATCGAAGCGGAAATCGACAACGTGCCCCAGGTGCTGCCGGCCGGTGGCTTCGAGCTGGTCTACACCGGCATCGGCGCCTTGTGCTGGCTACCGAGCATCGACCGCTGGGCGCGTACCGTGAGCCATTTGCTCAAACCCGGCGGACGGCTGTTCATTCGCGAAGGGCATCCGCTGCTGGGGACGCTGAACGAGAGCCGCCAGGACCTGCTGTCCGTGGAGCACCCTTACTTCGAACGCGAGACACCGCTGGCCTGGGACGACCCCGGCACCTATGTCGAAACCGACCAGGTGCTGACCGCCACCTTGTCCCACGAGTGGAACCACGGCATGGGCGAGATCATCAGTGCGCTGCTCAAGCACGGACTGGAGATAACCGGCCTGGTGGAGCACCAGAGCATTCCCTGGGACGCCCTGCCGGGGCAGATGGTCTGCGACGCCCAAGGTGAATACCGCCTCAAACATGCACCGTGGCGCCTGCCATTGAGCTACACCTTGCAGGCGATCAAGCGCCGAGGCTGAGACGCGGACATGAAAAAGCCCGTTGAACCGGGGGCTCAACGGGCTTTTTGCTGGCGGATGATCAGTGGTTCAGGGCCGCTTGCTCGGCCATTTTCTGGCGCAGACTCAACGGCCGCATGTCAGTCCAGACCTCTTCGATGTAGGCCAGGCATTCCTTCTTGAAGCCACTTTTGCCCACGGTGCGCCAGCCTTGCGGCACCGCCTTGTAGTCGGGCCAGATCGAGTATTGCTCTTCATGGTTGACCACTACCTGGAACAGGATGTCTTCGCGGTCGAATACAGAAGTCATGGTGAATCTCCATCGCTGTTGGGTCGGCCGCACGCGCAGCCGTTGTGTAGAAGGAACGTTTCGCCGCGGAAAAAAATTAGCCGGCGGTGAGCGCAGCGCTCAAGGCACGGGCAAAAATATCGGCGACTTCATCGATCTCGGCAGCGGTGATCACCAGCGGCGGCAGGAAGCGCACCACGCTGCCATGGCGACCGCCCAGCTCGAGGATCAGGCCGCGCTTGAGGCACTCGCGCTGGAGCCGTGGCGCCAACTCGGCGAACACCGGTGGATGGCCCTGCACGTCCGGTTCGCCAAGCGGGTTGACCAACTCGACGCCGAGCATCAGGCCGCGCCCACGAATATCCCCCAGTTGCGGAAAATCGCGCTGCAGCCGATGCAGGTGTCCGCTCAAGCGCGCACCCATGGCCGCTGCATGCTCGGCCAGCCGATGCTCCACCAGATAGCGCATCACCGCCGAACCGGCAGCCATGGCCATCTGATTACCGCGGAAAGTGCCGGCGTGGGCACCCGGCAGCCATTGATCCAGCCAATCGCGATACACCACCACCGCCAACGGCAGGCTGCCGCCAATCGCCTTGGACATTACCACCACGTCCGGGACGATCCCGGCGTGTTCAAAGGCGAACATCTTGCCGGTGCGGGCGAAACCGCTCTGAATCTCATCGACGATCAACGCCACGCCAGCCTGTTCGGTGATGCGCCGAAGCCCGCGCAGCCAGTCGAGGTCCGCCGGGATCACGCCGCCCTCGCCCTGCACCGCTTCGACGATCACCGCCGCCGGCACTTGCACACCGGCTTCCGGATCGCTGAGCAGGTTCTGCAGATAATGCAGGTTGGCTTTCACGCCGGCGTCGCCGCCCAGGCCGAACGGGCAGCGATAGTCATAGGGGAACGGCATGAATTGCACGCCGCTACTGAGCAGCGCAGCCAATGGCTGCTTAGGTCCCAGGCTGCCCATCAGGCTCAAGGCGCCCTGGCTCATGCCGTGATACCCACCCTGGAATGACAAGACCGTGCTGCGCCCGGTAGCGGTGCGCACCAGCTTCAACGCCGCTTCCACCGCATCGGTGCCGGTGGGGCCGCAGAACTGGATTTTCGCCTCGCGCGCCAGCTCCGGCGGCAGCAGGCCGAACAGGTCCTGGACGAACTGATCCTTGACCGGGGTCGTCAGGTCCAGGGTGTGCAGCGGCAGCTCGTCGGCCAGCACCTGCTGGATCGCCTCGATCACCACCGGATGGTTGTGCCCCAGTGCCAGGGTCCCGGCGCCGGCCAGGCAGTCGATGAAGCGCCGCCCCTCGACGTCCTCGAGGTAGATCCCCTTGGCGCGCTTGAGCGCCAGCGGGATACGCCGCGGATAGCTGCGGGCATTCGACTCCTGCTGACGTTGCCGGGTCAGCAGCGGCGAATCGTGGAACTGGTAAAGCGCTTCGGCCGAAGCCGCTTGCACGTTGACAAGGCTGGTAGCGACTGACATCTCTCGACCCCTCGATTCACAGAAGAAAGTGACCAGAGCACGCGGCGCGGGTTCTGGTTCGGCTGTTCTGGAAACGCTTCAGCGAGGGGCGGATTTACACCCTGGGGCGGGTTTCTCCGAGAGATATTTGCGGTTTCACGCCTGCAACGGCATGGTCAGCTCCACCCGCAGCCCGTCCGGGCGACTGTCAAAGTGCAGGACGCAGCCACAGCGCTGGACAATCGCCTGGACAATCGCCAGCCCCAGCCCGCAACCGCTGCTGGTGCTGTTGCGCCAGAAACGTTGGGTCAGGTGCTGCAAGTCATCGTCGGCAATCCCCGGGCCGTGGTCGCGGACCTGGAAACGCACGCGATTGCCAATGGTTTCCAGGCTCAGTTCTACCGCTGCATCGCCGGGGGTATGGCGCAGGGCGTTGTCCAGCAGGTTGCGCAAGGCGGCAATCGCCAACACTGCAGGCATTTGCAGCGGTGCCTGTGAATAACGGGTGGGCAGGTGCAGCTGGATCCGCGAACGATCACCGCTGGACGCGTCCTGGATCGCCAGACGCGCCACCTGCTCGGCACTGCACTGCACACCATCGTCGAACGACAGGCTGCCCTCGACCCGGGCCAACAGCAGCAGTTGCTCGAGGGTCCGGTGCAGGCGGTCGGCGCCCTCTTCGGCGCGGGCCAGGGACTGATCGCGGGCAGCACCGTCGGTCATGCGCGCGACTTGCAGGTGGGTCTTGATCGCAGTGAGCGGGCTGCGCAGTTCGTGGGCCGCGTCGCCGGTCAGCCGACGTTCACGCTCGATGGTCCTGCCGATCCGCTGGAACAGCTGGTTCTGGGTTTCCAGCAATGGCTGCAATTCGCTGGGCAGTGGCTGCACCTGCAGCGGTTCGAGCGAATCGGCACTGCGCCGCATCAAGGCGTCACGCATCCGATTGAGCGGCGCCAGACCCTGGCCGATCCCCAGCCACAACAGGCACAGGCAGCCCAGCAAGGCCACGCCCACCGGTACCGAGGCAGTGAGCAGGACCGACATGTTCAGCGCTTCGCGTTCCACCTGGCGGTCGGCCGTGGTGATGCGCAGGTCATCGCGCACCAGGGTGAAACTGCGCCAACGCACCCCGTCGATCATCTGATCGTGAAAGCCGATTTTTTCCGCTTCCAGGTTTTGTTCGGGGGAGGTGTGGCTGCGGGCGAGGATTTCGCCGCGCAGGGAACTGACCTGGCAGGCCATGCCACCCGGAACAGTCAGCTGCTCGGCACTGAAATGGGTGCCGTCGCCCTTGCTCGGCAGGCTCGGCAGTTGCTCCAGCAGCCCGGCGACCATGCGTGCCGAGGCCACCAGGCGCTGGTCGAGGGAAAACATCATCTGGTTGCGCAGGTCGCTGAGCATCCAGGCGGCCGCCAGGGCCCAGATCATGGCAAAGGCCGCGCCGAGCGTCAGGCTCAGGCGCAAACGCAAACTCATCATTTTCGTGGCTCGGGGCCGTCGGCCGGGCCTAGGCGATAACCGAGGCCGCGCACCGTCTCGACGATGCCGTTGCCGAGTTTGCGTCGCAGGTGGTGGATGTGCACGTTGAGGGCGTTGCTCTCCAGTTCATCGTTGAAGCCGTACACACTGTCCTTCAATTGCTCGGTGGACAGCACCCGCCCACGGTTGTGCAGCAAGGCTTGCAGCAACGATTGCTCGCGTCGCGACAGGTCCACCGGCTGCCCGGCGAGCACGGTTTCTCGACTGCTCGGGTCGTAGGTCAGCGCGCCATGCTCGATCAGGTTGACGCTGCGCCCGGCCACCCGGCGCAACAGGGTATGCAGGCGTGCAGCCAGTTCGCGCAGGTCGAAAGGTTTGAGCAGGTAGTCGTCGGCCCCGGCTTGCAGGCCGTCGACGCGATCGGTTACCGAGTCGCGCGCGGTGAGAATCAGCACCGGGATTTCCAGGCCCTGATGGCGCAATTGCTGCAACAGCTTGAGGCCGTCTTCATCGGGCAGCCCGAGGTCCAGCACCATCACGTCGAATTCGGCGACCTTGAGCATGGCCCGCGCGGCCGATGCCGTGGCCACGTGCTCCACGGTCAAGCCCTGGGCACCGAGTCCGGCTACAATGCCGCTGGCGATCAGCTCATCATCTTCACAGACAAGTACGTGCATGGTGAGACCTGTTGAAAAAGGGTGATTAAGACAACTGTCGATTAAGCGGACATTATGCCCCAGTCGCCTGCGCCACAAGGACAGCGCGGTTAATCATCGGTTAATCGCCACCCTGCATCGTGCCCCCTACTTGTACCGGTAATAAGGTTTGCCCATGCGTCGTCTGTTTCTACTGTTCCTGGTGTTTTTCGCCAGCCTGGCCCAGGCCGGGTCCAATCCGTTCGAGAGCAAACCTGATTTCCTGCCGGTTGGCAAAGCGTTCGTCCTGACCTCCGAGCGCCTGGAATCCGGGCAAACCCAGCTGTTCTGGCAGATCGCCGACGGCTATTACCTGTACCAGAAGCGCCTGACGTTCAACGGTCTGGCCGACGCCCACAAACCCGCGCTGCCCGAGGGTGAAGCCCACAGCGACGAGTTTTTCGGTGACCAGCAGGTGTATCGCCAGGGCCTGGAGCTGAAGATTCCGGCCGGCGCCACCGGTCAGATCAAGGTCGGATACCAGGGCTGTGCCGACGCCGGCCTGTGCTACCCGCCACAGACCCAAGTGGTCGATCTCGGCGGCAGCCCGCCAGGCGCCACGGCTGAAGCTGCGGACCAGGCCCTGGCCAGCGGCCTGCAACAGCACGCGCTGGGCTGGAGCCTGCTGGTGTTCTTCGGCCTCGGCCTGTTGCTGGCCTTCGCCCCGTGTTCGCTGCCGATGCTGCCGATTCTGGCCGGTTTGATCGTCGGCAGTGGCGCCAGCGCCAAACGCGGTTTTGCCCTGGCCGGCAGCTACGTGGTGAGCATGGCGCTGGTGTATGCGGCGCTCGGTGTGCTGGCGGCGATGCTCGGCGCCAACCTGCAGGCGCTGCTGCAGAACGTCTGGTTGCTCGGCACTTTCGCGCTGATCTTCGTGTTGCTGTCCCTGCCGATGTTCGGTTTCTTCGAATTGCAATTGCCGGTCGCAGTGCGCGATCGCCTGGAAAACGCCAGTCGCAAACAAGGCGGCGGCAGCCTGCTCGGCGCAGGTATCCTCGGTGCGCTGTCCGGCCTGCTGGTGGGCCCGTGCATGACCGCTCCGCTGGCCGGTGCGCTGCTGTATATCGCCCAGAGCGGCAACGCCCTGCACGGCGGCCTGATCCTGTTCGCCATGGGCCTGGGCATCGGCCTGCCGCTGCTGTTACTGGTGACGGTAGGCAATCGTTTCCTGCCCAAGCCCGGCACCTGGATGAACCTGCTCAAAGGCGTGTTCGGCTTCCTGTTCCTCGGCACCGCGCTGGTCATGGTGCGTCCGGTGCTGGATGAATCGCTGTGGGTCGGCCTGTGGGGCGCGTTGCTGCTGATCATCGCCTACAGCGCCTGGCGCCAGACCGGCGGTTTTGGCCGCGCCGCCTACCTGTTCGGCAGCCTGGCCCTGCTGTCAGGGGTGTGGGGCACGATACTGCTGGTGGGCGCCGCAGGCGGCAGCGATGACCTGTTCAAACCGCTGCAGGTCTATCGCGGGCAATCCTCGGCCGCTGTGGCCGGCCCTACCGCCCACGATGCCTTTGTCACCGTCAGCAGCCCCGTGGCGTTGCAAGCCGAACTGGATGCCGCACGTGCCCAGGGTCAATGGGTGTTGCTGGACTACTACGCCGACTGGTGCGTGTCCTGCAAGATCATGGAAAAACAGGTGTTCGGCAAACCTGAGGTGCTGGCTGCCTTGAAGGATGTGCGCCTGGTGCGCCTTGACGTGACCGCCGACAACGCCGCCAGCCGCGAGTTGCTCAGCCGCTACAAGGTGCCGGGGCCACCGAGCCTGCTGTGGATCGGCGCCGATGGCGAAGAACGCCGCAGCCAGCGGATTACCGGCGAGGTCGATGCCGCCGGCTTCCTGCAACGCTGGAACCTCACCCGGGACGCCCGTTGATGCTGACCTTTACCCTCGGCACGTTCGCCATCGCCCTGAATCACCTGCTGTTGATCAGTGCCCTGGCCCTGGCGACCTTTGTCGGCTGGCGGGTGGCCAAGCGTGGCGGTGAAAATCCCGAGTCGGTGCTGTTTGGCTTGTTCCTGCTGGGCTTGCTCGCCGCCCGCAGCGGTTTTGTCATCGCCTACTGGGCCCATTACCACGGTGATCCGTGGCAGATCATCGACCTGCGCGACGGCGGCTTCCTGGTCTGGCCCGGGGTCATCGTCCTGTTGCTGGCAACCGTTTTGTGGGGCTGGCGTCGCGCAGGCCTGCGCAAACCCCTCGGTTATGGGGTGGGTATCGGACTGGGTTTCTGGCTATTGGCGAGTCTGTCGCTGAACCTCTACGAGCAGGGTACGCGGCTGCCGGACATCACCTTGCGCAATGCCGCCGGGGAAACCGTGCAACTGGCGGACTACCAGGGTGGGCCGCTGGTGATCAACCTCTGGGCCACCTGGTGCCCGCCGTGCCGACGGGAAATGCCGGTGCTGGAAAACGCCCAGCAACAGCGCCCGGACCTGACCTTCCTGTTCGTCAACCAAGGCGAAAGCATGCAGAGCGTCAGCACCTTCCTCGCCACTCAGGGCCTGAGCCTGACCAACATCCTGTTCGACGGCGGCGGCCGCCTCGGCCAGGCGGTGGGCTCCATGGCGCTGCCCACCACCCTGTTCTACAACGCCGAGGGTCGACTGCTGGCCAGCCACCTGGGCGAGCTCTCGGACGCCAGCCTGGCCCGCGCACTGGAAAACTTCGGCAGCCCTGATACTGCCCTGCAAGCCCCACCTTCAAGGAAATTGCCATGCCCCGCTTCCGCCACCTGCTGACGTTGACCCTGGGCGCCGCCCTGCTGCAGAGCCCTCTGTTGCAGGCTGAAGAACTGCCCCAGGCGATCCGCAAGATCGAAGCCAAGGGCGCAAAAATCATCGGCAGTTTCGACGCCCCGGATGGACTGCGCGGATACGCCGCGCAGTACCAGAATCGCGGCATGGCGCTGTACCTGACGCCCGATGGCAAACACGTGTTGCTCGGCAACCTGTACGACGCCGAGGGCAAGGACCTGAGCGCCGAGCCCCTGCAGAAACTGGTGTACGCGCCGATGGCCAAGGAGGTCTGGGCGAAGATGGAGGCCAGCCACTGGATCGCCGATGGCAAGCAGGATGCGCCGCGCGTGGTGTACCTGTTCAGCGACCCCAACTGCCCGTACTGCACCATGTTCTGGGAGCAGGCGCGGCCTTGGGTCCAGGCCGGCAAGGTGCAGTTGCGGCACATCATGGTCGGGATCATCCGCGAGGACAGCCCTGGCAAGTCCGCCGCACTGCTGGCCAGCAAGGACCCGGCCAAAGCCCTGGACGACCATGAGAAGGCCGGCAAGAAAAGCACCCTGAAAGCCTTGAAGACCATTCCCGCCGACATCCAGGCCAAGCTCGATGCCAATATGCGCCTGATGGACGAACTGGAACTGTCCGCCACCCCGGCGATTTTCTACATGGATGACAAGGGCGAGTTGCAACAGCAGCAAGGCGCCCCGTCTCCGGACAAACTGGCGAAGATACTCGGGCCGAAGTAAACCCTCTTATCAGTCGCCGCCCAATTGCCAGCGTTGCGCCAGAAAGCTGCGCAGCGCCTGGCTGACAAACACCGGGTTTTCCAGATTGGAAATATGCCCGGCATCGGGCACCAGCTCCCAAGGGCAACCAATCAACTCGGCCATTTCCCGTGCTTCTGCAGGCGGCCGGGGGATGTCCTGGTCGCCGCAGATCACCAGGGTGGTGCGGGCGTCCAGTTGATTCAGGCGCGATAGCACATCGTCGCGACCAAAGGTAATCCGCCCCAGGGGCACGATGCTCTCGCGCAACCGCGCCGCCGGCAGTGCCGCCAATGCGGCGCGAAACCCTTGATACAGCGCGGACTGCGGGTCGATGTTCGGACGGAAAAAGATCGGCACGATGATGTCGAGCAGTTGCTCGGTGATTTCACCCTCCTCCTCGATCTGCTTGAGCAACGAAAAATAGTATTGCCGAGTAGCTTCCGGTTCAGCACCGCCATAGGTGTCCATCAGCACCAGGCCGTTGATTCGCTCTGGATCAGAAAGCGCCAGGCGCATGCCCCACATCCCGCCTACCGATAGCCCGACCAGGGTGACGCGCGCAATATCCAGATGATCGAGCAGCGCCAGCGCCTGGCGAGCCAGGTCCTCCAGCGAGCGCGTACCCTGGGGCAAGGGGCCGGACTCGCCGTGGCCCCACAGATCCAGGGCAATCACCCGATACTCGCCTGACAGGGCCGCAATCTGCGGCGCCCACATGGCCTGGTCCCACAAGTAACTGCCCGCCAGCAACACTGCCGGCCCCGATCCCTGGTCAATGTAGTGCAGGGGTTGTCCATCAATTGTCACGAAGGGCATCTGTGTTCTCCTTGCAAATCAGTCGCCGAAGCAAAGTCCGCAAGACTGCTCCGGCGCTGCCGCGACGGTCAATTCGGCGATTGATAGCGCATGTTTAAAGCCCCTCCAGCTCGGCCATCAGGTCATTCAAGCGGTCGACCTTCTCCTCGGTGATGTCGCTCGCCGCCAGCCCCTCGATGTAGCCGGCCAGCGCCTCTACCGTGCTGCACTCGAACATCGCCCGCAACGGCACATCGCGTTGCAGCGCCTTCTGTACGCGTGAGGCAATTTGCGTGGCCAACAAGGAATGGCCGCCCAGCTCGAAGAAGTTGTCGCGCACCCCGACCTGCTCGACCTTGAGCACCTGCGCCCAGATCTCCGCCAAGGTCTGTTCGAGCGCCGTACGTGGCGCCTGATAGTCCTGGCTGGGCAACTGGCCGATGTCCAGCGTCGGCAGCAACTGGCGATCGAGCTTGCCGTTGGCGTTGAGTGGCATCTGTGCCAGCCAGCTCCAGTGCAACGGCACCATGTATTCCGGCAGTTCGGCGCGCAGGCGCTGCTTGATCAACTGCAACTGTTGCGTTTGATCCAGGCTCGGATCGCTGGCCACCAGATAGCCGACCAGGTGCTTGCCGTTGGCACCCTCCTGCACGCCCACCGCCGCCTCGCGAATCTGCGGTTGTTCATGCAATCGCGCTTCGATCTCCCCCAGCTCGATACGATAGCCGCGAATCTTCACTTGATGGTCGACCCGCCCGACGTACTCCAGCACACCATCGGCCCGCCGCCGCGCGAGGTCGCCGGTGCGGTACAGGCGCCCGCCCGGCGCGCCGAACGGATCGGGCACGAACACCGGCGCGGTGCGCAGCGGGTCGCTGACATAACCACGCCCGACCCCGGTGCCGCTCACGCAGAGTTCGCCCACGGCGCCCAGCGGCACCAGTTCCAACGCGCCGTCGAGCAGGTACAGGCGGTTGTTGTCGGTCGGTGTGCCAATCGGCAGGTAGCTGCCACGGGTGGAGGCATGGTCGACGCGAAAGAACGCCACGTCATCCGAACACTCGGCCGGCCCATAGGCATTGACCAGGCCGATCTGCGGGTAACGCAGCAACCATTGGTGCGCCAGTTCCGGCGGCATCGCCTCACCGGTCGGCAGCATCCAGCGCAAGCGGTCGAGGTTGACGCGCTCCTGGGCGAGCATGCCCTGGATCAGCGACGGCACGCTTTCCAGCACGCTGATACCCTGGGCCTGGAGGTGGGCCAGCAAGCCCTGCGGGTCATGTGCGATGGGGTTCGGCACGATGTCGACCCGCGCGCCGAACAGGGGCGCGGCGAGGAACTGCCAGACCGAAATATCGAAGCTTTGCGAGGCGGTCTGGGCGATCACATCGGCTTCACTCAACTGCAGGTACGGCACCTTGCTCAATTGGTTGTTGAGCATGCCGCGCTGTTCGACCATCACCCCCTTGGGCAGACCGGTCGAGCCCGAGGTGTAGATCACGTAGGCAAGGTTATCCGCCGCGCTATAGACGCCCGGGTTTGCCAGCGCCAGATCCGCCGCCTGCACCTGCTCCCAAATCAGCAGACGCGGACGATTGACGCAACCCACTTCGTCCAGCAGGGCCAGCGCCTGGGCATGGCAGGCGGCGCTGCACACCAGCAGCGGCGTGCGACTCAGCTCGATGATCCGGCTCAGGCGCTGGGTCGGCAGCGCCGGGTCCAGCGGCAGGTAACCGGCACCCGCCTTGAAGCTGCCGATGATCATGCCGAGCAGGTCGAGGCCGCGCTCGGCAAGCAAGGCCACCGGCTGATCGAGGCCGACACCGGCCGCCAGCAGCCCATGGCCGAGACGGTTGCTGCACTGGTTGAGCTCGCCGTAGGTCAGCTGCCGGTCGAGGCAACTGGCGGCGATGCGCTGGGGATGCGCCGCCACCCGCGCCTCGAACAGCTCGGCGTAACTCTGCTCAAGCGGGTAGCTGCGCTCACTCTGGTTGCAGCCATGGATCAGCAGCGCCTGTTCCTCGGCGCCGAGCAACGCCAAGTCGGCCATGTCGCCATCGATGCCTTCGACCAACGCCAGCAACAGGCGCTTGAACTCGGCGAGCATACGTTCGATCGTCGACGGCTCGAAGTAGCGCTGGTCATAGGACAGGTGCAGGCCCAGGTCATCGCCCGGGTAGCAGACAGCAGTCAGCGGGAAGTTGGTGTGGGTCCGGCCCGAATCCGAGGTGGCGTTGAGGCTCTGCGCGCGGTCCAGCACCGAGACTTCCACCGGGGCGTTTTCGAACACGAACAGGCTGTCGAACAGCGGTTGGCCCTTGGGCAGCTCACTCTGTTCCTGGATGTTCACCAGCGGCAGGTATTCGTACTCGCGCAATTGCAGGTTACGGTCGAGCAACTCGCCCAGCCATTGGCGTACGCTGCACGGCTGATCATCTTCCGGCAGTTTGACCCGCAGGGCGATGCTGTTGATGAACAGGCCGACGGTGCGCTGCATCTGCGGCATCTGCACCGGCCGCCCGGCCACGGTGACGCCGAACAGCACGTCACGATCGCCGCTCAGGCGCCGCAGGACCAAGGCCCAGGCCGCCTGGGCAAAGGTGTTGACGGTCAGTTGCCGGGCTTGCGCCAACTCGCGCAGGCGCGCGCCATCGCGGCTGTCGAGGCGGGTATGGCAATCGCCGACGATCATCCCGCCACTGTTCCCGGCGTGCTCGCGCAGGAACGGCCGGTCGCTGGGGATCGGCGTCGTCCGTTCGAAGCCTTGCAGGTTGTTTTTCCACCACTGGCGCGCCTCAGCCAGGCTCTGGTGTTGCAGCCAGCCGATGTAGTCGCGATAACGCGGCGCTGTCGACAACTGCGCCTCACGCCCCTCGCCGAGGGCGCTGTAAAGCTCGAAGAAGTCATTCATCAGCAGCGAGCGGCACCAGGCATCGATCAGAATGTGGTGGTTGCTCATCATGAACCAGTAGCGCGCCGCACCGAGCCGAATCAGGCGCAGGTGGAACGGCGCCTGCTTGAGCAGATCGAAACCGGCTTCCCGTTCGCGCTTGAGCAGGGCCTGGAGTTTGGGCTCGTGCTCGGCTTCGGCCACCGCGCTCCAGTCCAGGTACTCGATCGGCGTCTGCCCCGGCTTGTGGATAACCTGCAGCATCTGCGTGCCGATGTCCCAGCAGAATGACGCCCGCAAGGCTTCGTGACGGGCGATCACCGCTTGCCACGCCTGGGCGAAACGCTGCGGGTCGAGCGCGCTGTCGATCCGGTAGCGATCCTGCATGTAGTACAAGCCGGTGCCCGGTTCCAGCAGAGTGTGCAGGAGCATGCCCTCCTGCATCGGCGTCAGCGGATAGACGTCTTCGATCTGCGCCGCCGCCACCGGCAAGCCGTCGAGCTGCGACTGGGTCAGTTGCGCCAGCGGGAAATCCGACGGCGTCAGGCCGCCATTGCCGTCCTCCAGGCAATGCTCGATCAGGCTGCGCAACTCACCGAGGTAAGCGTCCGCCAGCTCGCCGATGGTTTGCCGATCAAAGCGCTGGGCGCTGTAGGTCCAGCGCAATTGCAACTCGCCGGCAAACACCTGGCTGTCGACACTCAACTCGGCGGGCAGCGGTGCCTCGGGGTCATGGGCCGCGCCCAGGGGTTGCTCCAACGGCTGGAACAGGGCGTCGGCGGCAAAGCTCTGATCGAATTGGCCCAGATAGTTGAAGGTGATCGATGCCTGGGGCAGCGCCGCCATCTGCTGGCGGCAGGCGTCATCGGCCAGATAGCGCAGCACCCCATAGCCCAGGCCCTTGTGCGGCACGCTGCGCAGTTGCTCCTTGATTGCCTTGATCGAAGCGCCCTGCCCGGCCGCTTCCTCGATGCGTTCGGGCGTCAGGCGCACCGGATAGGCGCTGGTGAACCAGCCGACGGTGCGGGTCAGGTCGATCTCGTCGAAGAGGTTTTCGCGGCCATGGCCTTCCAGTTGAATCAACGCCGAGGCGTGCCCGGTCCAGCGGCACAGCACCCGCGCCAGGGCGGTCAGCAGCAAATCGTTGACTTGGGTGCGATAGGCACTCGGCGCCTGCTGCAGCAATTGCCGAGTGTGTTCGGCACTCAAGCGCACACTGACGGTTTCGGCGTGCCGCTGCTGCCGCTCGCCTTCGGGGTGTTCACACGGCAGCCCGCTCTCGGCGTCCGCCAGGCGAAACTGCCAGTCAGCCAGTTCTTCGCGCAGCGATTCGCTGCCGGCATAGGCCTGCAAACGGGCGGCCCAGTCGCGCAGCGCACTGGTTTTTGCCGGCAGGCTCACTGCTTGCCCCGCCTCGAGTTGGCGGTAGACAGTTTGCAAGTCATCCAGCAACACGCGCCACGACACTCCGTCGACCACCAGGTGATGGATGGCGATGAACAAGCGTTGCCCGCCCTCGGCGCCATCCACCAACACCACCCGAATCAACGGGCCGTATTGCAGATCGAGGCTGCGTTGGGCGTCGGCGAACAGCGCCGCACAGTCGTCCAGCGCCGGCACCCGCACCTGCCAGAGCAAGGCCGCTTCAGTCAGGGCTTGATACTGCGCGCGCCAACGTCCATCAGTGTGCTTGAAACCCAGGCGCAGGGCGTCATGTTGCTCGACCACCGCCAGCAACGCCTGTTCCAGCCGATGGGGTTCAAGCGCCACTTGCGGTTGCAGGAGCACCGCCTGGTTCCAGTGCTGGCGCTGGGGAATTGTTCTGTCGAAGAACCAGTGCTGGATCGGCGTCAGCGCCGACTCACCGCTGAGCAAGCCTTGTTCCGCTGTCACCTGCTCGCTGCGCGTGGCCACCGCCGCCAGGGTTTGCACCGTCTGGTGTTGGAACAGGTCCCGCGGCGTGAAATGGATGCCCTGCTGGCGGGCGCGGCTGACCACCTGGATCGACAGGATCGAGTCGCCGCCCAGTTCGAAGAAGTTGTCGTTGAGCCCGACCTGCGAAAGGTTCAGCACCTCGCCCCAGATCGCCGCCAGGCTCAGCTCCAGTGGCTTGCCTGGGGCCACGTACTGTTGCCGATTGAGTTCCAGGTCCGGCGCCGGCAAGGCCTGGCGATCGAGCTTGCCGTTGGCGGTCAAAGGCCAGTGTTCGAGCAGCACCAGATGGGTCGGCACCATGTAGTCCGGCAGCTGGCTTTTCAGCCGGGCCCTGAGGGCTTCACGCAAGGCACTCTGTTGCGCGGCGTCTTGCTGCGCCACCTCGCTGGTCAGGTAGCCGACCAGTTGCTTGCCGCCCGCGCTATCGAGCGCCAGCACCACCGCTTCGCGCACCTGCGGATGCTCGAGCAGGCGGCTCTCGATCTCGCCGAGTTCGATGCGATAACCTCGCACCTTGACCTGATGGTCGACTCGGCCCAGGTACTCCACCAGGCCATCGGCGCGCTGGCGCACCCGATCTCCGGTGCGGTACAGGCGGCCGCCGTTGTCGGCGAACGGGTCGGCGATAAAACGTTCGGCGCTGAGCCCCGGACGCTGGTGATAACCCTGGGCCAGGCCGGCGCCACCGACGTACAGCTCACCGGTCGCGCCCTGCGGCACCAGCGCCAGGTCGGCGTCGAGGATGTACGCCCTGCGTGCGCCGATCACGCTGCCGATCGGCACACTGGCCAAGCCCGCTTCAAGGCGCTGCGGCGCCAGACTGGCAAGGGGCATGACCACGGTTTCGGTCGGGCCATAGGCGTTGAAAAACAACGCTGGCTGGAAGGCCGCGCGGATCCGTTGCAGGTGCTCGCCGGTCAATGCCTCGCCGCCGGTGATGCACATGCGCACCGCCAGGGTTTGCCCCTGGGTCGCCAGCCACTGCGCCAGTTGGCTGCCATAGCTGGGGGTAAAGCCGAGAATGTTGACCCGGTGCTGGCGGATCAACTGGCAGATTTCCTCCGCGTCCCACTGGCCCTGGGCACGCAGTACCACCTGGGCGCCACTGAGCAACGGCACCAGCAGGCGCTCGGTGGCGGCGTCGAAGTTGATCGAATAGAAGTGCAGCTCGCAGTCATCGCTGCGCATGCCGAAGCGTTGGATCACCGCCCGGCAATGCATGGCGATTGCCCCATGGGCCACCACCACGCCCTTGGGTTGGCCGGTGGAACCGGAGGTGTAGATCAGGTAGGCCGGGTGCTCCGGCGCACTGCGCATCGGCAATGCGCTAGCCGGGTAGTTGGCCAGTTGCAGCCCCTCCACTTCCAGGCACCAGCGCGCAACGTCGGGCGGCAGTTCGCCGAGGGCCTCGAACATCGCCTCATCGCTGAGCAGCAGGCCGATGCCGCTGTCTTCGATCATGTAGCGCAAGCGCGCCAGCGGGTACTCCGGGTCCAGCGGCACGTAGGCGCCACCGGCCTTGAGAATCGCCAGCAGGCCGACCACCATTTCCAGCGACCGGGTCAGCGCCAGGCCCACCAGCACCTGCGGCCCGACTCCGCGTTCGCGGAGCATCCAGGCCAGGCGATTGGCCCGGCTGTCCAGCTCGGCGTAGCTCAGGGTCTGCCCGGCGAAGGTCAGGGCTGGAGCATCGGGGCGAGCCAGCACCTGCGCGTCGAACAGCTGCTGGATGGACTGATCCAGACGCTGCTCGCCCGGTTCTTCGGCGAGGCTGGCCAGCAGTTTTTGCTGCTCGCCGTCGCCGAGCAACGGCAGCTCGCCAAGACGTTGCCCGGGCTCGCCGATCAAGGCCAGCAGCAGGTTGCGCCAATGCTCGGCCATGCGCGCGATGCGCGGCTCATCGAACAGGTCGGTGCTGTAGGTCAGGCAGCAACCCAGGCGGTGATCGAGGTCGGTGACTTCCAGATTGAGGTCGAACTTGGTCGCCCGCGCATCGTTGGCCAGGTAGTCGACGCTCATTCCCGCCAGCGTGCGGCTCTGCTGGAACTCCCAGCGCTGGACGTTGCACATCACCTGGAACAACGGGTTGTAGGCGGCGCTGCGTGGCGGTTGCAGGGCTTCCACCAGATGGTCGAACGGCAAGTCCTGATGGGACTGGCCGTCGATCACGGTGTGACGCACCTGTTCGAGCAACTCGCCGACCGACATCTGCCCATCGAGCCGGCAACGCAGCACCTGGGTGTTGAGGAAGGCGCCAATCAGCCCTTCGCTTTCCGGACGAATGCGGTTGGCCACCGGCGCGCCGATGCGCAGGTCGGCCTGGCCACTGTAGCGGTACAACAGCACGGCGAGGGTGGCGGTCATGGTCATGAACAGGGTCAGGCCGTGCTGCGCGTTGAACACTCGTACCCGCGCCGCCAGTTCATCGCTCAGGTCGAAGCGGTACAGTTCGCCCTGATGGCTCTGCACTGCGGGCCGCGGACGATCGGAGGGCAGCTCCAGCACCGGATGTTCATGACCCAGTTGTGCGGTCCAATAATCCAACTGACGCTGGCGTTCGCCGGACTCCAGCCACTGGCGTTGCCACTGGCTGTAATCCAGGTACTGCACCGTCAGCGGCGGCAGCGGCGACTCGCGGTCATCGAGGAAGGCCTCGTACAAGGCGCCCAACTCGCGGGCAAAGATGTCCATCGCCCAGCCTTCGGTGACGATGTGATGCAGGGTCAGCACCAGATAGTGCTCATGCTCGGCGGTCTTGACCAGGCAGGCACGCAGCAACGGCCCGGTTTCCAGATCGAAAGGCCGGTGCGCTTCGCTGTCGGCCAATTGCTGCACGCGCTGTTCACGCTCAGAGGCAGCAAGCGCGGAGAAATCCTCCCAGGCCATGCGCAGCCCGCTTTGCCCATGCACACATTGGCGAGCCACACCGTCGACGCTGGGGAAGGTGGTGCGCAGGGTTTCGTGGCGCATGATCAGCGCCTGCAAGGCCGCCTCGAAGCGGTCGATGGCCAGCAGCCCGCGCAAGCGCGCCATGCCACCGACGTTGTAGGCCGGGCTGTCGGGTTCCATCTGCCAGAGGAACCACATGCGTTGCTGAGAATAGGACAACGGCACCGGCTGGCTGCGGTCGACCCGGGCGATCGGCAACTGCCGATTGCGCTGGCCCGCCGCCTGGATCTGGCGCACCTGTTCGGCGAAGGCACCCAATTCGCTGGTTTCGAACAGACTACGCAAGGTCAACTCGACATCGCAGGCCTGGCGTACCCGCGCAACGATTTGCGTGGCCAGCAGCGAGTGCCCGCCGAGGGCGAAAAAGTCGTCGCCCAGGCCTACTTGCGCCTGGCCGAGGACTTCACGCCAAATGGCGGCGATCTGCTGCTGCAATTCGGTCACCGGCTCGATATGTTCGCTCTGTTGCCACTGCGGCTCGGGCAAGGCTCGCCGCTCGAGTTTGCCGGCGGGACTCAAGGGCATGGCGTCGAGACGCAGCAGTTGCGTCGGCACCATGTAGTCCGGCAACTCGGCCGCCAACGCCTGGTGCAGGCGGGTGACGTGCGCCGCTTCGGGCTCAAGGACGTCGACCGCCGTGAAGTAACCCACCAGTTGCGCGCCGGCAACGGTGTCGCGCACCAGCACCACGGCCTGCGCGACGTTGTCCTGGGCCAGCAGGCGCGCCTGGATTTCCTCCGGCTCGATTCGAAAGCCGCGCAGTTTCACTTGCTGATCGAGGCGCCCGAGGTATTCGAGCACGCCATTAGCGCCCCACCGTACCCGGTCGCCGGTGCGGTACAGACGTGCGCCCCGGGTATCCAGCGGATCGACAACAAAACGCTCGGCGGTCAACCCCGCACGTCCCAGGTAACCCCGGGCCAGGCCACTGCCGCTGATGCACAGCTCACCGGGCACCCCGGCCGGCAGTGGATTGAAATCGGCGTCGAGCACCCGGCAGATCACATTGCCCAGGGGCCGGCCGATCGGCGAACGCTCGCCGTCGCTGAGTGCGCACTGCCAATGAGTGACATTGATCGCGGTTTCCGTCGGCCCGTAGCGGTTGTGCAACTGCACCGCCGGCAGTTGCTCCAGCACGCGGTTGCGCAGTTCGGCGGGCAAGGCTTCGCCACCGCTGAACACCCGGCGCAGGCTGCTGCAGCCGGCGCTCAGCGGTTCGTCGATGAACAGCTGCAACAGCGGCGGGACAAAGTGCAGGGTGGTCACGCCATGGGCCTGCACCAGTTGGGCAATGCGCTGCGGGTCGCGGTGTTCGCCGGGGCCGGCCAATACCAGGCGACTGCCGGTGATCAGCGGCCAGAAACACTCCCAGACCGACACGTCGAAACTGATCGGCGCCTTTTGCATCAGCACATCGCTGTGGTCCAGGCGGTAAGTGGCCTGCATCCAGTGCAGGCGCTCGCCGAGGGCGGCATGGGTGTTGCCGACGCCCTTGGGTTGACCGGTGGAGCCTGAGGTGTAGATCACGTAGGCCAGGTGCTCGCCGTGCAGATGCAGGCCCGGGGCGTGGCTGGACCAGCGGTCGAGGTTGAGGCTGTCCATGGCAATCGCGCTGACCCCCGCCGCCGTCGGTAGGCGCTGCAGCAGGTGGCTCTGGGTCAGCAGCAGGCTGACGCCACTGTCTTCGAGCATGTAGGCCAGGCGCTCGGCCGGGTAGTCCGGGTCCAGCGGCACATAGGCACCACCGGCTTTGATGATTGCCAGCAGGCCGATCAACAGCTGCGGCGAACGCTCGGCAGCAATCGCCACGCAGACATCCGGGCCCACGCCCTTGTCGCGCAGGTAGTGCGCGAGGCGGTTGGCCTGGGCATGCAGTTCGGCGTAATCCAGCTGTCCGCCGTCCCAGACCAGGGCAATGCGCTGCGGGGTCAGGCGCGCCTGCTCGTTGAGCAACTCCGGCAACCACTGCGTGGCCGGCTCACGCGGGGCGACACTCCACTGCGCCTGTTCGGCCAGCTCCTTGGCGTGCAGCAGGTCCAGCTCGGCAATGGCCGTGTGCGGCTGCGCACAGGCAGCGCGCAACAGATTGACCAGGTGCCCGGCGAGTCGCTGGATGGTCGCCGGCTCGAACAACTCGTCGGCGTAGTCGAAGGACAGGCTCAAGCGCCCGCTGCGATCCTCTTCGCTGTGCAACTGCAGGTCGAACTTGGCCTCGCGGCTGTGCCACGGCAACTCTTCGGCAAGCAGCCCTGGCAGCCGGCGCAGGGCACTCAGGTCGCGTTGCTGATGGTTGAACATGACCTGGAACAGCCCCTGCTCGCGGGCCTGCGGCATGGCTTCGAGCAGTTGTTCGAACGGCAGGTCCTGATGGGCCTGGGCGCCCAGTGTCGCCTCACGGGTTTGCCCCAGCAGCACCGCGAACGGCATGCGCGAATCGATCTCGGCGCGCAGCACCTGGGTGTTGATGAAGAAGCCGATCAGGCCCTGGGTTTCCAGGCGCGGTCGGTTGGCGTTGGGCACGCCGATGCGGATATCACCCTGTCCGCTGTAACGGTGCAACAGGCTTTGCCAGGCACTGAGCAGCAGCATGAAAACGGTTGCATCGTGGGCCTGGGCAGTCTGGCGAATCAACTCGCTGAGTGGGGCATCCAGGCGCAGGGTATGACGCGACGCGCTACGCAGTTGTTGCGCCGAGCGCGGATGATCGGTGGCCAGTTGCAAAACCGGCTGATCATCACCCAATTTCCCCTTCCAGTACCCCAGCTGCCGCTCGGCTTCACCTTGCGCCAGCCATTGCCGCTGCCAGCTGCCATAGTCGGCGTACTGCAACGCCAAAGGTTCCAGTTGCAGCGACTGGCCCTGCACAGCCGCAGCATACAGGCGCGAAAATTCATCGAGCAGGATATTCAGCGACCAGCCGTCGGCGATGATGTGGTGCAGGGTCAGCAGCAACTGGTGATCTTCATCGTCCAGGCGCACCAGGGTCACCCAGAACAGCGGGCCGTTCTGCAGATCGAATTGAGTGTGCGCTTCGTCCTCGCGGATTTGCCGGGCGCGTGCTTCACGCGCGTCCAATGGCTGGTCGCTGATATCGATCAGTTGCAGGTTGAACTCGCCCGCCGCGTCGACCTGTTGCAAGGCCTGGCCGTCGCGCTGGAAAAATCGCGTGCGCAGCGCTTCGTGGCGCTCAATCAACTGCTGGAAGCTGCTGCGCAAGGCGTCCTCGTGCAGCTCGCCGCGCAAGCGCAGGGCGCCGGGAATGGTGTAGGCGCTGCTGTGGGGGTCCAGCTGCCAGGTGATCCACAAGCGATGTTGCGCCAGCGATTGCGCCATGGCCTGCTGCCGTGGCAACGCCCTGATCGCGCCCTGGGCCAGGCCGCCGTCCTGTTGCAGATTGGCCACGGCAGCGGCAAAGGCCGCCAGCGTCGGCGCCTCGAACAGCAGCCGCAGATTGAGTTCCAGGCCCAGCGCTTGACGCAGGCGCGCCACCACCTGGGTCGCGGCGATGGAGTTGCCGCCAAGCAGGAAGAAGTGATCATCCGGCGCGACCTGCGGCACCTGCAGTTGCTCGCTCCAGATCTGCGCGATCAGGCTTTCCAGCGCCGATGTAGGTGACGCCGGCTCCGGCTCGGCCGAATCAGCAGCAGGAAACTGCGCATAGCAGTCGAGGCTGCCGTCTGCCAGGCGCTGACGGCAGGCCGAACGCTGCAGCTTGCCGCTGGAGGTTTTCGGCAACGCCCCCGGATTGAGCAGCAGCACCACACTGGGCGCTTCCTGGAATGCTTCGGCGACAGCCTGGCGAATGGCGTTGATCAGCGCCGCCGGCGGAAGGATTTTCTGCACGCTGCGGCTGATTTCCGCGGCAATGCCAATGCCGTCCCCCTCTTCGACCGGCACCGTAAACGCTGCGACCCGGCCTTTGCGCACCACCTCCACTTCGCGCTCGATGGCCTGCTCGATGTCCTGCGGGTATAGGTTGTGCCCGCGCACGATCAGCAGGTCTTTCAAGCGGCCGGTGATGAACAGTTCGCCGTCACGCAGAAAGCCCAGGTCACCGGTGCGCAACCAGGTGCGCCCGGCCTGCTCGACAAAGGTCTGGCGGCTGGCTTCGGGGTTGCGCCAGTAACCCAGGGCAATGCTCGGCCCCGTGGCCCAGACCTCACCGACCTGATTGTCGGCCAGATCCGTCAGCGCCTGCGGTTCGACGATCCGCAGGGCGTGCCCGGGCTGGCCACTGCCGCAACTCATCACCACGTTGCCCTGCCCCGGCTCGGCGCGGTTGCTGGCCAGCGCCTGTTGATCCAGATGCAAGGCCGGGATGCCCTGGCCACGGGGTCCGCCGGCGACGAACAGGGTGGCTTCGGCCAAGCCGTAGGACGCCATGAAGCTCTTGGCGCAGAAGCCACTGGCGGCGAACTTTTCGCCGAAGCGCTCCAGGGTATCGAGGCGGATCGGCTCGGAACCGGAATACGCCACGCGCCAGCCACTGAGGTCGAGGCGCGCCAGTGCCGATTCACTGACCCGCTCGCTGCACAGCCGGTAGGCAAAGTCCGGACCGCCGCTGATGGTGCCGCCGTACTCGCTGATCGCCTCCAGCCAGCGCAGCGGTCGGCCGAGAAAATAGGCTGGTGACATCAGCACGCAGGGCACGCCACTGAAGATCGGTTGCAGCAGGCCGCCGATCAGCCCCATGTCGTGGTACAGCGGCAGCCAGCTGACAATCACGTCGTCGGGGTTCAGATCGATGCCGAATCCGCGGCGGATCAGCAGTTCGTTGGCCACCAGGTTGCCGTGGCTGACTTGCACGCCCTTGGGCAACGCGGTGGAGCCCGAGGTGTATTGCAGGAAGGCGATGTCGTCGCCTTGCAGCTGCGGCGCGATCCAGCGGTCGGCCAACGCGTTGTCCAGGCCATCGACGCAGAGCAGGCGCGGTGCCTGTTCGGCGCTCAGTTCAGGCAACTGCGCCAGCGAATCCTGCAACTCGCGACTGGTCAGCAGCAGGCGCGGTTCGGCATCGCCGATGATCGACAGCAAGCGCTGTTGGTGATGACGGCGCGTCGACTCCGGCGGATAGGCCGGCACTGCAATCACCCCGGCATACAGGCAGCCAAAAAACGCCGCGACGTAATCGGCGCCGCTGGGAAACAACAACACCGCACGATCGCCCCGATCCGCCTGCGCCTGCAGGGCCGCGGCAATGCTGCGGGCGCGCAGGTCAAGATCGCGATAACTCAACACCAGCGCCTGCTCCGGCGTGTCTGCCAGGAAGCGCAAGGCGACGCGATCCGGCGTCCGGGCCGCGCGGCGCTGGAGGGCTTGGACCAGGGTGCTGGGAAGTTCGAACGCGTCGATCATGAGGATTCCTGCCTGAAGGCTTACTGATGGAGTCGATTTTTCCTACTGGAGAACATTCGTAGGAAACGACTGCGCAAGGCGTGGTAATGCGGCGAAACCTGGGTCTGCACCCGGTGCCATTCACCCTTGAGAACGGATGGAGCCGCGCAATAATTAGTCCGCGCAGAGACCCGCAGCGGCGGGTTATTGGGGCTCTCAACGTGAAGTTGTTGGCAAAACCGACTGCCCAATCGAATTAATTCTCCCTCTCAATTGACAATCATTATCATTCAGCCTAGCTTGTCGCTCGATGCGTAAGACGGCTCCGAAACGCTGGTCGTCCTACTAACTTTTTGCGACAAGGTGACTTCCATGACGGAACCCGTTTCCACCCGCAGCTACGACTCACCGTTACTGCAGGCGTTTGTCGATAACCGGCCGATCCTGGTGAAAATCGCGGCGCGCATCACCGGTTGCCGGTCCCGCGCCGAAGACGTGGTGCAGGACGCATTCTTCCGCTTGCAGTCGGCGCCGCAGATCACCTCGTCGATCAAGGCCCAACTGAGCTACCTGTTCCAGATCGTGCGCAACCTGGCGATCGATCACTACCGCAAGCAGGCGCTGGAACAGCGCTATTCGGGGACTGAAGAGGAAGGCTTGAATGTGGTCATTCACGGTGCCTCGCCAGAAACCTCGCACATCAATTTCCGCGCCCTGGAAAACATCGCCGACGCCCTCGGCGATTTGCCCAGCCGCACCCGCTATGCCTTCGAGATGTACCGCCTGCATGGCGTGCCGCAGAAGGACATCGCCAAGGAACTGGGCGTCTCGCCGACCCTGGTCAACTTCATGATCCGCGATGCGCTGGTGCACTGCCGCAAGGTCTCCGGCACCCGCGGCGATACCTTCGCCCGCAAATAGCCCTCCCCGACCACGGCCAGCTCCTGGCGGAGCCGGCCGGTCTCGCCAACTACCCCATCAGCTCAAGCCGCAGCGCGCAAAAAACCGCTCGCGGCCGAGAATCATCAACGCCGCGCGCTTGTGGGGAAAATCGAACTCTTTCTCGCAGTGGAAACACTGGTTGTGCATGTGCCCGATCATCTTCGCGTTGTCGGCGCGCGGCTCGGCCACCACACGCTGGGTGCGCGGATCGTCGAGGAACAGGTAGTGCACCAGTGCCGACAGCCAACTGGCGACCTTGTGCGGCCCGCGATGCTGTTCTTCGCCCACCAGCATATGAATCCCGCGATCGTAATCACCGGCATCGTAGAACGGCGCAATGCGATCTTCCTTGGCCCAGTAGGCTTCGAAGTAGGCGAACGGCTGGTCATCGAAACAGCCGATCAGCGTCAGCGTGTGCGGGTCGGCCTCGAGCTTGGACAGGTACTCGCGATGCTGTTCCAGGCTGCCGCTTTCCTGCCAGAAGTTCGCCACCCGCGGGCTGTTCTGCCAGCGATTGAAACGCTGCAGATCAGCGTCGATCTCGACGGTGCGCAAGGAGATCCAGGCCCCGAGACGGGCATCGAAGCGCCGGTAGACTTCGCCCCGGGGTTTCACCGGACGGCGCGGATGGCGTTTGCCGGCACTGATGATCATCTGCTGTGGATAACCGCCGGCCGCCGGCTCGCCCAACCAGGGTTGGGGCAATTGCCAGAACAGCGTGCGCTCGCAACGGTACACGCCCGGCTGTTCGCTGCTGACCAGCAACCCCGTGAGCAGCGCCTGGGTCGGCATCTGCGGCAGGTGCCAGGTCAGCTGCTGGCACGCCGGATCGCGGGCGAACAGCCAATAACAGGCCGCCCACAACGCCTGTTCGGCGGGACGCGCAGACCATTCCAGCACGTGCAGGTGCAGGTCCGGTTCACGGCTCAACTGCAGTTGAATCAATGCCTGACCCTGCAGCGAAAGGCTCAGTCGGCTTGCGGTTTCATCAGCGCCGAGGCGCAGCCCTTGCGGCAGGGCCAGGGCACTCAGATCGTTCAGATTGGACATGGGAGGGGCTCACGCTGGTCATCGACAGTTCAATGATGGGACGTGAACGCAGCGGGGAAATTTAATCCGCCGGGGCAAATCTGCCGCTCAGCTCGCGGGCACCGCCACCAGGGCAATTTTGTAGGGGTCGAAAATCTTCAGCATCTGGCCGTTGTCACGCAGCCCCTGAAGCATCCGCGCAAACGCCGCCGCGCTGATCGGCGCCTGCGGACGCAGCAGGGCGTAATGGTGATAGACCTGGTCGACCCGTTCCGAAACCAGCAACTTCGGCCCGACACCATCGTTGCGCAGCAGGTAGTCGCTCAGGAACGAGCGGGTGACCAGGGCGATGTCGGCGCGCCCGCGCAGGACCATCAGCAGATTGCTGTCGTGGGAGTAGGTCAAGGTGGCGTTGTGTTTTTTGGCCAGGTAGCGAGTGTCGGCGTTGAAGTCGGCAAAGGCATAGTGATAACCGCTGAACAGCGCCAGGCGCTTGTCCTGCAGGTCGTCGAAATAGCTTTGCTGGCGCTCCGGCAGGCGCTGCGAGACAAATACTTCGGCGTCTTCAAGGCCCATGTCGACCGCCGTGTAGGCAATCTCTTCCCAGCCCCACTTCGGATTCTCGAAGATTGCCATGTCAATCCGGCCCTGCTGGAGATCACCAAAGCGCCGCGGGATGGAGGTGGGGACCAGGACAAACTGATAGTCGTTTTGCAATTGGTTCAAGGCGACGATCAGTTGCGGCAGCAAACCGGTGTCGATCCCGGTTTCGGGGCGGATGGTGTAAGGCGGAAAATGCGCCGCGCCGATACGCACCAATTGGGCGGCTGAAGTCGGCGTCACCAGCAACGCAGAGAGCGCCACCAGCAACATCCGCGAAGCCATCCGAACTGGCGAAAACATCGACTTGAACCACCCTGAAAATGCACTTACCTCACTAAGCTAGGCGGTTTCGCTGGCTTAGACAACGCAATGATGGCTATTTAATGCGTTTTGACCGAATTGTCATTGTTCGGCGAGCACCAGGTGCAAGGCCTCATCGGCCAGTTGGTCGAGGCTCATGCTGCCATCGGCACGAAACCAGGTGGTGGTCCAGGACAAGGCACCGGTCATGAAGCGCCGGGCAATGAACACATCGCCGCGAATCAACCCGGCCTGTTTCGCCTCCCCCAGCACCCGCAGCCAGATCTGCTCGTAGATATCGCGCAGCGCCAGCACCTGGGCCTGACCGTCGTCGGACAAGGAACGCCATTCGTAGACCAGCACCGCCATGGCCTCGCCACTGCCGCCCATGATCGATTGCAGTTCGCAGCGGATCAGCGCCAGCACCCGCTCACGCACGCTATCGGCCTCGGCCAGTGCGGCGCGCATCACGGCAGTGTTGTAGCGGATGGTCTCTTCCATCACCGCCCGCAGGATCTCGTCCTTGCTCTTGAAGTGATGAAAAATACTCCCGGACTGAATGCCCACCGCACTGGCCAGGTCGCGCACGGTGGTGCGTTCGTAGCCCTTGTTGCGAAACAGGTGGGCAGCCATCTGCAGCAGTTTGCCGCGCGCACTGTCGGGGTCGGTCAGTTGGCCGCTGTCGACCAGTTCACGCATTACCAGCAGGGCTTTTTGCTCGTCCACCCATTCTCTCCTACAGTCGCTCGATCACCTGTGCGCGCACCGCGATCGCTGTGGGCTGCGCGGGCAATTTAAGCCCGTCGGGGCAACCAAGCAAGCGCTTGGGAAGAAGATCTGATCGGCCTTTACAAACCAAGCGCTTGCTTGGTAGCCTCGAATCACTTCCGTCGGAGGCTTGTCATGAATAAAACCGTGCGTATCGGTTGTGCCAGTGCTTTCTGGGGCGACACCTCGACCGCCGCCGCGCAGTTAGTCGAAGGCGCCGCCCTGGACTACCTGGTGTTCGACTACCTGGCCGAAATCACCATGTCGCTATTGGCCGGCGCGCGGATGAAAGATCCCCAGGCCGGCTTTGCCGGTGACTTCGTCGAGGTCCTCGCACCGCTGCTGCCGGCCATCGCCGAACAACGCATTCGGGTGATCAGCAACGCCGGTGGGGTCAATCCACTGGCTTGCGCCGCCGCCCTGCAAGCCGCCTGCGACAAGGCCGGGCTGGCGCTGAAAATCGCCGTGCTGCTGGGCGACGACCTACAGCCGCAGTACCCGCAATTGGCGGCCAGCGGCGTGCGCGAGATGTTCAGCGACGCGCCCTTGCCGGCCTTCTGTGTGTCGACCAACGCCTACCTCGGCGCCCCGGGCATTGTCGAAGCGCTGCGCCTGGGTGCGGACATCGTCATCACCGGGCGGGTGGTCGACAGCGCGGTGGTCAGCGCGGCCCTGGTGCATGAGTTCGGCTGGGCCTGGCAGGACTACGACAAACTGGCCCAGGCTGCGTTGGCCGGGCACATCATCGAATGCGGCGCACAGTGCACCGGCGGCAACTTCACCGATTGGCGCGAAGTGCCGGACTACGAGCACATCGGCTTCCCGGTGGTTGAAGTACAGGCTGACGGCCAGTTCATTGTCAGCAAGGCGCCAGGTACCGGCGGGCTGATCAGTCCGCTGACTGTCGGCGAACAGTTGCTGTACGAGATTGGCAATCCACGGGCCTACCTGCTGCCGGATGTCATCTGCGATTTCAGCCAGGTCACACTGCATCAGCAAGGCAAGGATCGGGTCCAGGTACACGGTGCCAAGGGCCTGGCGCCAACCGCGCAGTACAAGGTCAGTGCGACTTACCCGGACGGCTTTCGCTGCACCGCCAGTTGCCTGATCGCCGGCATCGAAGCGGTCGCCAAGGCCCAGCGGGTCGGCGAAGCGATCATTCAGAAAACCTCGGAGATTTTCCAGCAGCGCGGCTGGGCGCCCTACAGTGAAGTGAGCATCGAACTGCTCGGTAGCGAAGCGACCTACGGCCCCCACGGCCAGCGCCAGGACAGCCGCGAGGTGGTGATCAAGCTCGCCGTGCGCCATCCGAGCAAGCAGGCGCTGGTGCTGTTTTCCCGGGAGATCGCCCAGGCGGCTACCGGCATGGCACCCGGCCTGACCGGCATCGTCGGTGGCCGCCCGACGGTCTATCCGCTGATTCGCCTGTTCTCCTTCCTCATCGACAAATCTGCCTGCAACCTGAGCATCGACCTGCAAGGCCAGCGCCACCCCTGCGCCCTGCCCGCCCTCGATCATCTCGACAGCGCCGACCTGCCCTTGCCGTTCATCACGCCCAAACCCCAGGGCCAGGCGGACGCCAGTGTGGCGTTGGTGAAATTGGCGGTGGCGCGCTCCGGCGACAAGGGTAATCACAGCAATATCGGGGTCATGGCCCGTGCCCCTGAGTACCTGCCATGGATCGCCGAAGCGCTGACGCCCGAGGTGGTCGTCGACTGGATGCGCCATGTGCTCGACCCGATCCACGGACGGGTCGAGCGCTGGTATTTGCCGGGCAGCCACAGCCTGAATTTCCTCCTGGAGAACGCCCTTGGCGGCGGTGGCGTGGCCAGCCTGCGAATCGACCCGCAGGGCAAGGCCTTCGCCCAGCAGTTGCTGGAAATCCAGATACCGGTACCGCAACACATCGCTGACCAAGTCAACTAGAGGGCTGTCGCCGTGGCATTTGATTCGATCTTCAAACCCGATCTGTTTGCCGGCCAGACCATCATCGTCACCGGTGGCGGCAGTGGCATCGGCCGCTGTACCGCCCACGAACTGGCGGCCCTCGGTGCCCACGTGGTGCTGGTGGGGCGCAAGCCGGAAAAGCTGCAAGCGGTGGCCATGGAAATCATCGAGGACGGTGGCCACGCCAGCTGGCACACCTGCGACATTCGTGAGGAAGACGCGGTCAGGCAACTGGTGAAAAAACTGATCGAGGATCACGGCTCGATCCAGGGCCTGGTCAACAATGCTGGCGGCCAATACCCCGCGCCCCTGGCGTCGATCAATCAGAAAGGCTTTGAAACGGTGATGCGCACCAACCTGGTGGGCGGTTTCCTGATGGCCCGCGAAGTGTTCAACCAGTCGATGTGCAAGAGCGGCGGCGCCATCGTCAACATGCTCGCCGACATGTGGGGCGGCATGCCGGGCATGGGCCACTCGGGCGCGGCGCGCTCGGGCATGGACAATTTCACCAAGACTGCCGCGTTCGAATGGGGCTATGCCGGGGTGCGGGTCAACGCCGTCGCCCCCGGCTGGATTGCCTCCAGCGGCATGGACACCTACGAAGGCGCGTTCAAGGCGGTGATCCCGACCCTGCGCGAACACGTGCCGCTCAAGCGTATCGGCACCGAGTCGGAAGTCAGCGCGGCGATTGTTTTCCTGCTCAGCCCCGCCGCGTCGTTCATCAGCGGCAGCACCCTGCGCATCGACGGCGCGGCCAGCCTCGGCAGCCGGGCGTGGCCGCTGCACAAGGCGCAGCACAGCGAGTCATTCAATGGCTTTCACCGCGCCTATCTGCCCGATGTGCTCAAGGACGGAGACTGATCGATGCCGATAATCGAATCCCAACTCGACCCACAAAGCCAGGCTAACGCCGAGAATCGTCAGGCGATGCTGGCGGGCATCGAGCAGATCCGCCAGTTGGAGCGCAAGCTGCTGGACAAGGCTGCCGAGGCCAAGCCGAAATTCGACAAGCGCGGCCAATTGCTGCCCCGCGAGCGCCTGAACCTGTTGCTCGATCCCGGCGCGCCGTTCCTCGAACTGGCGAGCCTGGCCGGCTATAAATTGCACGACGACAAGGACGGCAGCCAGGCGGGCGGCGGTCTGATCGCCGGGATCGGCTACGTGTCCGGCGTGCGTGCGCTGGTGGTGGCCAACAACAGTGCGATCAAGGGCGGCACGATTTCCCCCAGCGGCCTGAAAAAGTCCCTGCGCCTGCAACAGATCGCCATGGAGAACAAACTGCCGGTGATCACCCTGGCGGAAAGCGGCGGCGCCAACCTCAACTACGCCGCAGAAATTTTTGTCGAGGGCGCCCGCAGCTTTGCCAACCAGGCGCGGATGTCGGCCATGGGCTTGCCGCAGATCACCGTGGTCCATGGCTCAGCCACGGCCGGTGGCGCCTACCAACCGGGGCTCTCGGATTACGTGGTAGTGGTGCGGGGCAAGGCCAAGCTGTTTCTCGCCGGGCCGCCGCTGCTCAAGGCGGCGACCGGCGAAGTCGCCACCGACGAGGAACTGGGCGGCGCGCAGATGCACGCGCAAATCGCCGGCACCGCCGAGTACCTGGCCGAGAATGACGCCGATGGCATTCGCCTGGTGCGCGAGATTGTCGGTCTGCTGCCATGGAATGCACGCCTGCCGTCAGCCACGTCGTGCACTTGGGACGAGCCCCTGTACCCCATCGAAGAGTTGCTGGGGCTGATTCCCCAGGACCCGAAAAAACCCTACGACGTACGTGAAATCATCGCGCGGATCGCCGACGGCTCGCAGTTCCTCGAGTTCAAGGGCGAGTTCGATCAACAGACCCTTTGCGGCCACCTGAAAATCCACGGACGGCCCTGCGGCTTCATCGGCAACAACGGCCCGATTACCCCGCAAGGCGCAAGCAAGGCGGCGCAGTTCATCCAGCTCTGTGACCAGAGCCAGACCCCGCTGCTGTTCTTCCACAACACCACCGGGTTCATGGTCGGCACCGAGTCGGAACAGCAAGGAGTGATCAAGCACGGCTCCAAGCTGATTCAGGCGGTGGCCAACGCGCGGGTGGCGAAGCTGACAATCGTGGTCGGCGGCTCCTACGGCGCCGGCAATTACGCGATGTGCGGCCGTGGCCTCGACCCCCGCTTCATCTTTGCCTGGCCCAACAGCCGCACGGCGGTGATGGGCGGTGCCCAGGCCGGCAAGGTGCTGCGGATCGTCACCGAAGCCCGGCAACTCAAGGACGGCCTGGTGCCAGACCCGAAGGTGCTGGACATGCTCGAGCAGGTCACCGCGCAGAAACTCGACAGCCAGTCCACCGCGCTCTATGGCAGCGCCAGCCTGTGGGATGACGGGCTGATCGATCCACGGGACACCCGCACACTGCTGGGCTACCTGCTGGATATTTGCCACGAAGCCGAGGTTCGGCAGCTGCACCCCAACAGTTTCGGTGTCGCCCGGTTCTAGACCGGCCCAAGGAGAACAATAAAAATGCTCTTTACCCAGGAACACGAAGCACTGCGCCGCACGGTCCGGCAGTTTGTCGACAGCGAGATCAACCCCCACGTCGACGAGTGGGAAAAGGCCGGGCGTTTTCCCATCCACGAGATTTTCCGCAAGGCCGGCGACCTAGGCCTGCTGGGCATTTCCAAGCCGGAAAAATTTGGCGGCATGGGCCTCGACTACAGCTACTCGATTGTTGCCGCCGAAGAGTTCGGCACCATTCGCTGCGGCGGCATTCCGATGTCGATCGGCGTACAGACCGACATGTGTACCCCGGCGCTGGCGCGCTTCGGCTCCGATGAGTTGCGTGAAGAGTTCCTGCGCCCGGCCATCAGCGGCGAGCAGGTCGGCTGCATCGGCGTCTCGGAAGTCGGCGCCGGCTCCGACGTTGCCGGGCTGAAAACCACCGCCCGCAAGGACGGCGACGATTACGTGATCAACGGCAGCAAAATGTGGATCACCAACTCGCCGAGCGCCGACTTCATCTGCCTGCTGGCAAATACCTCGGACGACAAGGCGCACATCAACAAGTCGCTGATCATGGTGCCGATGAACACCCCCGGGATCAGCCTCAGCTCGCATCTGGACAAACTGGGCATGCGCAGCTCGGAAACCGCCCAGGTGTTTTTCGACAATGTGCGGGTTCCGCAACGCAATCGCATCGGCCATGAAGGCGCCGGCTTCATGATGCAGATGCTGCAGTTCCAGGAGGAACGCCTGTTCGGCGCGGCCAACATGATCAAGGGCCTGGAGTACTGCGTCGACAGCACCATCGAGTACTGCAAGGAGCGCAAGACCTTCGGCAATGCGCTGATCGACAACCAGGTGATCCACTTCCGCCTCGCCGAACTCTCCAGCGAAATCGAATGCCTGCGGGCGCTGGTCTATCAGGCCACCGAGCAGTACATCCGCGGCCAGGACGTCACCCGCCTGGCGTCGATGGCCAAGCTCAAGGCCGGGCGCCTGGGCCGCGAAGTCACCGACAGTTGCCTGCAATACTGGGGCGGCATGGGTTTCATGTGGGACAACCCGGTGGCCCGCGCCTACCGTGACGTGCGGCTGGTGTCGATTGGCGGTGGTGCCGACGAAATCATGCTGGGGATCATCTGCAAGTTGATGGGCATCCTGCCGGGGAAGAAAAAATGACCACCCTGCCCGCTTGCCAGACCCTGCTGCTGGAGCTGCACAACGCGGTGCTGCACATCACCCTGAACCGCGCCGATTGCCGCAACGCCATGAGCCTGCAAATGGTCAGCGAATTGCGCGGGGTGCTGGCGGCGGTGCGGGATGACCGGCAGGTTCGCGCGCTGGTGATCGGCGGTGCCGGCGGCCACTTCTGCGCCGGTGGCGACATCAGGGACATGGCCAACGCCCGCGCCCAGGGCGCTGACGCCTACCGCGAACTGAACCGCGCCTTCGGTGCACTGCTGGAGGAAGCCCAGCAGGCGCCGCAAGTGCTGATTTGCGTGTTGCAGGGCGCGGTGCTCGGCGGTGGTTTCGGCCTGGCCTGTGTCAGTGATATCGCCTTGGCCGATCACCAGGCGCAATTCGGCCTGCCGGAAACCAGCCTCGGTTTGCTGCCGGCGCAGATCGCGCCCTTCGTGGTGCAACGCATCGGTTTGACCCAGACCCGACGCCTGGCCCTCACCGCCGCCCGCTTCGATGGCCTCGAAGCCCATCGCCTGGGGCTGGTGCACTTTGTCGAACACGATCCGCAGGCACTGGCCGAGCGCCTCGACGCGGTGCTGGTCGATGTCCTGCGCTGCGCGCCGGGAGCCAATGCCGCCACCAAGGCGCTGTTGCTGGCCAGCACCGAACAGCCGCCAGGTCCTTTGCTCGATCAGGCCGCCGAGTGGTTCAGTACCGCCGTGATCGGTGTCGAAGGCATCGAAGGCACTATGGCTTTTGTGCAAAAACGCAAACCGAACTGGGCCTCCTGACCCTTCACCCTTAGGGAATTCAAGCATGCCGACCTTGCGCAAAATCCTCATCGCCAACCGCGGTGAAATTGCCTGCCGCATCCAGCGCACCGCCCAAGCCCTGGGCTATCGCACGGTGGCGGTGTTCAGCGACGCCGATGCCGACGCACTGCACGTGCGCATGGCCGATGAAGCGGTGCACATCGGCCCGTCGGCAGTTGCCCAGTCTTACCTGAATGCCGGGGCAATCATCGACGCCGCCCGGCGCAGCGGAGCCGATGCAATTCATCCTGGCTACGGTTTTCTCTCGGAAAACGCCAGCTTCGCCAAGGCCTGCATCGAGGCCAGCCTGACCTTTATCGGTCCGAGCCCTGAAGCCATTGAACTGATGGGCAGCAAGCGCCTGTCGAAGCTCGCCATGCTCGACGCCGGCGTGCCCTGTATCGGCGGTTATCAAGGTGCCGAGCAGGACGATGCAACCTTGGCGCGCGAGGCCGAGCGTATCGGTTATCCGCTGATGATCAAGGCCAGCGCCGGCGGTGGCGGACGTGGCATGCGCCTGGTGGAGAATGCCGGGCAATTGCAGGAGCAGCTGCGCACCGCACGCTCCGAAGCCCTGAATGCATTCGGCAGTGACGAGTTGATCCTGGAACAGGCGCTGATCGATCCGCGTCACGTGGAAATCCAGTTGTTCGGTGATCAGCACGGCCAGCTGGTGTACCTGGCGGAGCGCGATTGCTCGATCCAGCGTCGCCATCAGAAAGTCATCGAAGAAGCACCCTGCCCGGTCATGACCCCGGAGTTACGCCGGGCCATGGGCGAAGCCGCGCTCAAAGCCGCCCGCGCGGTGAATTACGTGGGTGCCGGCACCGTCGAGTTTCTGCTCGACAGCCGTGGCCAGTTTTACTTCCTGGAGATGAACACCCGCCTGCAGGTCGAACACCCGGTGACTGAACTGATCACCGGCCTGGACCTGGTGGCCTGGCAACTGAATGTCGCCGCCGGCTTGCCCCTGCCGTTGTCCCAGGAGCAGGTGGAAATCAACGGCCATGCCATTGAAGTGCGGCTGTACGCCGAAGATCCGGCCCAGGGTTTCCTGCCGCAGACGGGGCAGATCAGCCACTGGGCGCCGGCCCTGGAAGACGGGGTGCGTATCGACCACGGCCTGCTCGAAGGCCAGCAGGTCAGTCCGTTCTATGACCCGATGCTGGGCAAGGTGATTGCCTGGGGAGCGACCCGCGAAGAGGCCCGGCGTAAATTGCTGCGGGCGGTCGAAGACTCGGTACTGTTGGGCGTGCAAAGCAATCAGCGCCTGCTCGCGGCGCTGCTCGATCATCCACAGTTCATCGCTGGGGAATTCAGCACCGGGTTTATCCCGAAGCATTTCCACCACCACCCGAGCCTGCAACCCCACGCGCCCACTGCCCAGGAGCTGGCGATTGCGGCGGCATTGTTCTATCACCGATCGGCACGCGCCCACGCACCCGGCCTGAGCGGCTGGCGCAACAACAGCGGTGCGCCGTTGCACCAGCAGATTGGCCTGCACGAGGCACGCTGGAGCACTGCGCTCACGCTGTTGGATAAGGGCCAGTTGAGCGTTCAAGTGGCGGGAGAAACCTTGAGGCTCAAGCTGCTGGAAATCACCCCGCGGCTGGCCCATCTGGAAATCGACGGCCTGCGCCGCCGCTATCCCTATGCGCTGGAGGGCGAGCAACTCTGGCTGTGGACGGGCCCGGGCGCGCTGGTGCTGCAGGACCTGACCTTCGCCCCCGTCGCCGGCCAGGCCAGCCTCGCCAGCGGCACGCTGAAAGCGCCGATGGATGGGGCGATCGTCGACGTGCTGGTCAGCGAAGGTAGCCAGGTGAGCAAGGGTCAGCTGCTGTTGGTGCTGGAGGCGATGAAGATGGAACACCCGCTCAAGGCCGGCATCGATGGGGTGATCAAACGCCTGCAGGTCAACCCGGGCGATCAGGTGAAAAACCGCCAGATCCTGCTGGAGGTTGAATAAGCCGCTAGGCGGATCCGCCGGGTTTGGCTACGCTCAGCCTCATCAGTGCGCGGATATCAGGAAGGCGGCGATGCCTCATTGGCTGGTAATTGATCTTGAAGCAACAACCGATGACGGTGGCTGGCCTATTGAAGAGATGGAAATCATCGAAATCGGCGCTACCCTGGTCAATCGCCAGGGCCGCGAGCTGGACCATTTCCAGCGTTTCGTGCGGCCCCAGCGACGCCCCCTGCTGACGCCATTCTGTCGGGAACTGACCCATATCAGCCAGGCCAATATCGACTCGGCCCAGCCGCTGACCGAGGTCTGGGCGCTGTTCGAACGCTGGCTCGGCCAGCATCACAACCGCCTGGAAGGCTGGGCCAGTTGGGGCGATTACGATCGTCGGCAACTGCTTCAGGAATGGCAGCGCCTGCAACTCGACAGCGCCCTGAGCCGGGTGCCGCACATGAACCTCAAACAGCGCTTCGCCAAGGCCCGGCGCCTGGAGCGGCCGCTGGGGCTGAATGCCGCCCTGCAGCTGGCCGGCCTGCAATTCAGCGGGCAACAGCACCGCGCGCTGGAGGATGCGCGCAACACCGCGCGCCTGCTGCCGCTGACGCTGCCGGCCAATCCTTGAGGGCAACAGGTGACGGGCGAAATGGCCTTGTGCATACTGGCCGGCCTTTTTAGCCCTTTTCGAGGAATCGCCCATGTTTAAAGTCAACGAGTACTTCGACGGCACCGTCAAGTCGATTGCCTTCGGCACTGCCAACGGTCCGGCTACCATCGGCGTCATGGCACCGGGCGAATACGAATTCGGCACCAGCCAGCGCGAAGTCATGCACGTGGTTTCCGGTGCGTTGACCGTCAAGCTGCCTGAAAGCAGCGACTGGCAGACCTTTGCTGCCGGCAGCAAATTTGACGTCCCGGCCAACAGCAAATTCCAGCTGAAAGTCGCGGTCGACACGGCCTACCTGTGCGAATACCTCGCGTAAGGCAGTCCGGTAAAACAAAAATGCCCGTGTCGCAGGACACGGGCATTTTGCGTTCAGGGCTCAGGGTTTCATTCGAGGATGGTCACCGGCATGCCGACTTCCAGCAGACCGTTGGCGTCATTCACCAGGTTCTGCCCGAACATCGCGCCCTCGGCTTGCGCACGGTATTTCTGCAGGGTTGCCAGGGGCTCGCGGTCTTCACTGCGCGCACCGGTCTGTGGATCGATGGTGGTGAGGATGCAGCGTGAGCACGACTTGACCACCCGGAACTCGACATCGCCGATCAGGATGCGTTTCCAGCCATCCTCGGCGAATGCCTCGCTGCCCTCGATCACCAGGTTCGGCCGGAACCTGAGCATTTCCAGCGGACGACCGACCTTCTGCACCAGGTCATCGAGCGAAGCCTGGCCAATCAACAACAACGGATAGCCGTCGGCGAATGCGACTTTGTCGTCGTCCCGGCCATAACCCGCCTCGGTCAGGCGCGCACGTTCTTCCGGCACCTGCACCAGCCGGGTCGGCTTGCCGATGAACTCGCTGACCCAGGCCGCGGCAGCCGCGCCGGCGTCCGGCACGCGCAAGGTATCGCGCCAGATGGTCACGCCGCGCAATTGGGCATCGTTGGCAGGCAAGTCCACTTCAATCGGTGAATGCCCGGGCGCGGCCAGCGTCAGCCCGCCGGCGGGGTTCCACAGCGCCGACAACTGACTCATGCTCGGCACCGCACGCTGCGTCAGGAAGCGCCCGCTGGCCTCGTCCACCAGCATCCAGCGACGGTCACCGGCCAGCCCCAGCTTGTCGAGGGTCGCCTGGCGCAGGGACTCGCCCTTGCCGGACTTTAGTGGATAACGATACAGCGCGCTCAGACGCAACATGGCCAGCTCCCTGGTAGGCAAAGCGCCACCCTATACGAGCTTTGGCGCTGAATCAAAGACTGATGGCCGGCGCCTGGCCACCCGCTGTCATTGCGCGATGATCAGGCCGGGACTTGATCAAGCAGCAAGCGCTGGCGCACCACGTCGACCAGCTTGTCCGGCTGGAATTTCGAGAGGAAGTTGTCGCAACCGACCTTCTTCACCATCGACTCGTTGAAGCTGCCCGATAGCGAGGTATGCAGCACCACGTACAGGCTGCGCAGGCGCGGATCATTGCGGATTTCGGTGGTCAGGCGATAGCCGTCCATTTCCGGCATTTCCGCGTCGGTGAAGACCATCAGCAGCTTTTCGCTCATGTCCTCGCCGCTGTCCGCCCAGGCCTTGAGCATCCGCAAGGCCTTGAGGCCGTCGCTGGCAATGTGCATCTTGACCCCCAACTGCCCAAGGGTCTCGCGCAATTGCGCCAGGGCCACGTTGGAGTCATCCACCAGCAACACTTCACGCCCGCGTGCCTGCGCCAGCAGCGGATCTTCGAGTTTCTCACGTGAGACCTTGGCGCTGTAGGGAACGATTTCTGCCAAGACCTTCTCCACGTCGATGATCTCGACCAACTGCTCGTCGACCTTGCTGATGGCCGTCAGATAGTGCTGGCGACCCGCGCTGGAAGGCGGCGGCAGGATGGCTTCCCAGTTCATGTTGACGATGCGATCCACACCACCCACCAGGAACGCCTGCACCGAGCGGTTGTACTCGGTGACGATGATGGTGCTGTTCACACCGGGCACCAGCGGACGCATGCCAATGGCCTGGGACAGGTCGATGACCGGCAGGGTCTGCCCGCGCAGATTGACCACACCGCAGACAAAGGGGTGACGATGCGGCATCAGGGTCAGCTTGGGCAGTTGCAGGACCTCCTGGACCTTGAACACGTTGATCGCGAACAACTGCCGACCGGCCAGGCGGAACATGAGAATTTCCAGGCGATTCTCACCCACCAGTTGGGTGCGTTGATCTACCGTGTCGAGAATGCCGGCCATTGATGACTCCTGGATTTTGCGATGAATTCATTCAGGCAGGGTATCGGCGTGCGCCAGCACTTCTTGACCGCTGAATAGTCGGTTTGGCAAAAAAATTGATGTCGAACTGACATCATGCTCTACTGGGTCAGCCATTGTTCCCGTGCGTTTAACGGAACACCTTCCGGCCATCCACCTGCGCTGAGCCCCTACCAGGGATTCCCCTATGGGCAATCGGGACCACCCTGATATTCGCGATATCTAATTGCCATTAATGTGACGCCATTCTCATTGCATGAATGGAGTCAGGCTTTTGTTTTTGATCATGGCGCCGAATCCCGGCCCTTTTCTCGACCCATCCAGAGAACGGCAGGCCAGCCTTGCGTCGACACTTTGCATCACGACGGATGAAAAACCGGAACCGTCCTACAGACTTAGTTCATTGCCTGGCAGTAACGTAACCCCGTTCACCCGACGCCCTATTGCATCACCTGACCTGAGGTCGTGGAGAAAAGCATGTTGAACGAACGGACAAACTGGAATCCACGCCTGCCTGAATTCCTCATCGAAGCCGAGACGCTGTTGGCCCGAGCCCAGGAGTGCCTGGCCCACCTGCAATTGATCAAAAACGATGCGGATGCCATGCACTGCCTGCTCGATACCTTGCGGACCCTCGCCAATCGCGCAGATATTCTGGCATTGGGGGCTGTTGGCCAGTTTGCTGACAGCATTCACAGCGTGCTCAGCCAGGCGCATCGGCAAGTCGATCTGCATGCGCAGGCACTGGATGCCTTGCACGGCTGCTTCACCTTGATGGCCTGGCAGTTGGAACTGGTCGACATGAACACTGGCATACTCGACCTCGATAGCGACGAACAAGCCTGCCTGCTGGAAAACCTCAATCTGCAACTCAAGGGCGCACCCCTGCAATTGTCCGTCCCCGCCGTTGGTTATGCCTGCCCTTCCTTGCAGGCCAGACGCGCTTGAAACCCGTCGCGACCCGGCAAACATTCGGTGGTAATATGCGCACCAATTAATTGACGCTACATTAATGGCACTTTGGATCCAGCGCGACATCCGGTCCGCCAAGTGCATCATTCGTTGCTGACCCGCAGACTGCCATTTGAAGCCGACCACTCCAGTCAATCCTCCTGACCGGCCAGCCCGCAACGAACATTCATGGGCTCCCCGCGCCCTGTACGCCTGGCTCAAGTCAGTCATCGCCGGCTACCTTTCTCGACAAAATGTGCAACGGTTGACTCTGTTGCTGTGCGTTGGCACGGCCATGGGATGTTTGCTGGCGTATTACCTTGCCCAGCCGTTGCCGCTGCCATTGCTGGTGTTGAGCCTGGTCGCCGCCGCGAGCGTATATCACCAGTATCGGCGTCTGCGACGGGCCATCAAATTCCAGCCCCAGGAGCTCGCCGATCGCCTGTTGCAGGTCCAGGAAAACGAGCGTCATCGCCTCAGCCGCGAACTGCACGACGATATCGGCCAGTTGCTGACAGCGGCCAAGCTGCAGAGCGAATGGCTCAAGCGTCGTCTACCGCCGGAACTGCAAAGCCATTGCGGTGTGCTCAATGAGACGCTGGAAGAGACCTTGGCAAAAGTGCGCGACGTGTCGGCTGCGCTCAACCCGCGGCAACTGTCCAGCCTTGGCCTGGAAGCCAGCCTGCGTGCTCATCTGCTCAAGACACTGGCCAACACCAGCGTGCACTGGAGCCTGGAATGCCAGCAGCAATTGAGCGGAATTGCCGAGGAGATGGCGGTCGCTGCGTTTCGAATCACTCAGGAAGCCACCACCAATATCCTGCGCCATGCCCAGGCCAACAATCTGCTGGTGCGTCTGCAACGCACACCTGAGGGACTCGCGCTGTTGATCAGTGATGACGGCCTGGGTTTTGCTCCGGCCAGTCATCCGGCGCAGGCAGGGCAGCGTGGCATGGCCGGCATGGCGGAACGGGTCGAACAACTGGGCGGCACACTGACCGTCACCAGCGCGCCGGGCAAGGGTACGCAAATCGCCGCGCTGTTCCCCTGGACACCCCGCACGCTCGAACGAGCCAATACGAAAAAGGTCCCCCATTGACGTGTAACTTGCTGCTGGTCGACGACCACTCCCTGATCAGGGCTGGCGTGCGCGCGCTGGTCATGGACATGCCCGGCTATGCGGTAATCGGCGAAGCCGATGACGGTATTCAGGTGCTCGGCATGGTCGAGACCCTGGACCCGGACATCATTGTGCTCGACCTGTCGATGAAGCAGGTGGGCGGGCTCGAGGCGCTGCAGCAACTCAAGGCAGTGCGCCCGTTGTGCAAGGTGTTGATCCTGTCGATGCACACCGACCCGGCGCTGATCATGCGGGCTCTGGAGTGTGGCGCCCACGGCTACCTGCTCAAGGACACCACCGCAACCGAGTTGGAACATGCGCTTGCAGCCTTGCGCAACAACGAACGCTACCTGAGCCCGGCCATCGCCCACACCGTGATCAACCAGGCGCTGGCCCAGGGTCAGAACAGCGCCGCGCAACCGATCAGCGGCCATGACCTGACGGCGCGTCAACTGGAAATCCTGCGTCTGATCGTGCGCGGCAAATCCACCCGCGAAATTGCCGCAGGCCTGGGTTTGAGCATCAAGACCGTGGAAACCCACCGTTCGCAGATCATGAAACGCCTGCAGATCTTCGACGTGGCAGGTCTTGTGCTGTTTGCCGTGCGCGAGCAGATCATCAGCCTCGACGACTGAACGCGATCATCCCTGGAGCAACGGCGAATCCGCCGGCAAGTGCACACGCAAGGCACCGGGGCGTACGGCGAATCGCAGGCTGTCGCCTTCCAGTGGCTCGCCATCGAGGTTGATCGACAGCCCCTCCGCCACCTTGATCTCGACCCACGGCAAGCGCGCGCGGACAAACAGGTTATCGAGCCCCCAGCCATCGGCCACCAGGTCCTTGAGCGTGCCGACCACATCCTGGGGTGCCGGGAGAATGCTGATGTCCAGCAAACCGTCATCGATCGACGCCTGTGGGCACAATGCATGGCCACCACCGGCTTGCCGACCGTTGCCAATTCCCAGAGCCAACAGCTCGCCTTGCCAGTGGAAGTCCGGCCCCTGCAACTCGCCATAGGCGGCATGCAACTCGCTGAAGCGTGTCAGGCCGGTGAACAGATAGGCCGCGCCACCGAGCATTTTCTTCAAGTCCTCGGAGGTGTTAGCCGTCACCTGGCTACCAAACCCACCGGTTGCCATGTTGAGGAATACCTGGCCACCGACTTCGCCCAGGTCAATGGGACGTGCAGGAACGTCGAGCAGCGCCAGCGCCTCACTCGGAACCAGTGAAACACCCGCCGCCCGGGCAAAGTCATTGGCCGTGCCCAGGGGCAGCAGCACCAGGCTGGCCTGCCCCGCGTCCGCGGCCAGCGCTTCGGCGATGTCGCGCAGAGTGCCATCGCCACCACCGGCAATCAGCTGGCTATAACCGGCGGCCAGCGCCTCCTGCACCAAACGCTGCGCATCACCGGCCTCCCACGTCAGGCGCACAGCCAACTCCCAGCCTTGCTGGCGTTTTTCCTCCACCGCCGCACGGACTTCCTCGTTGAGTGCCTGCTTGCCATGCAAAATCAATAGTGCCTTGCGCTCACTCATTTTTGCCTGCTCCCGCTGATTAACCGTCTCTGGCAGATGTTGACCACGCCCACGCAGGAAAGAGCCCACTAAACTGAAATACCTTTGCCAGAACCCTAGCCTGGGCTTTTCCAGCTTGAGCAGAAATATCGAGTTTTTTCTTACAGCCAGCGACGAATTGACCGCATTGACGGTGTTTTGATATTGGAACACCGTGTGTCGACAGGCATCAGGAACCAATTGGAAACACACAAGGACAATCAGGCAAATGAATGGAACCTCCTTCCAATCTTCACCCCTTCCCAGCGTCACCCTCTCAGCAGTACACACGGAACTGGATGCTTCGCCCTTGAACGGCGATCCGCACGGCCCTTCACGCACCAGGCACAAGGAAACCGAGATGGAAACACGCCTCGCGGAACTGGAGACCCATCTCAAACACCTGCGCAAACACCTCGGTACAGTCGAGAAAGACCTGACATCCATCAGGTACAGGTTGGCTTTTTCAACGGGCATCATCACGGTGCTGATCGGCCTGGTCAGCTGGATTGCCAGCAGCCGCTTCGATCAACTGGTGACGCTGCTCAACTGACCGCTCGCAGAACAGCTACGCCAGGCCCGTAACAGATGCTGTTGCGGGCCTGACGAGGTGAGTCAGCCAAGCACTTCACTCAACGGAATGAAGTTGACCCAGTCGCCTTCGACCAGGGTGCGCTCTTCCAGCACTTCGACCAGGCCTTCCGCCCACGCCGCACTGCGCAAGACGCCGGAGCTCTGGTTGCGGTAGACGACCGCGCGGCCTTGCTCGAGACGCCCGCGCAGGTATTCGCGACGATTTCCCGCTTTCGGCCAGGCAAATCCCGCAGGAACCTGGAACTGCAGCGGCGCCAGCTCCTTCACGCCTTGGCGACGCAACAGATACGGCCGCGCCAGCAACGCAAAGGTCACCAGGGTAGAAGCCGGATTGCCCGGCAGACCGATCACGGGAACGCCTTGAAAGTGGCCAACCGTCAGCGGCTTGCCAGGCTTGATCGCCAACTTCCATAACGTCAGTTCACCGGCTTCACGCAAGGCGACGCCAAGGAAATCCGCCTCACCCACCGACACCCCACCGGTAGACAGAATCAGGTCGACACCCTGGAGCGCAGCCAAGCGCTCGCGGGTGGCTTGCAGGTTATCGGGGAGGATTCCCGCATCCACGACATCGCAGCCCAGACGCTGCAGCCAGCTGCAGAGCAAGACCCGGTTGCTGTTATAGATCTGCCCAGGACCCAACGCCTGACCGGGCTCGACCAACTCATCGCCCGTCGAAAGCACCGCGACGCGCACCTTGCGCACCACCTCCAGTTCGGCACAGCCCAACGAAGCCGCCAACCCCTGTTCGATGGGACCCAAGCGAGTGCCGGCGCTCAGCACCAACTCACCGACCGTGGTTTCCTGGCCTTGCGGGCGAATGTTTTGCCCCGGGTGCAGCGGCTCTGTGAAACGCACGTGCTGATCGTCCAGCACTTCGGCGTTTTCCTGCATTTCGACGCAATCGGCACCGGCCGGTACCGGAGCACCGGTAAAGATTCGCGCGCAGGTGCCAGGCAGCAGGGGGTCAGGCGCCATGCCCGCGAAGATCTTCTGCGTGACCGGCAGGGGTTCGCCGGTCCAATCGGCGGCGCGCAAGGCATAACCATCCATGGCACTGTTGGGCCATGGCGGCAAATCCAGGGTCGACAGCAGATCGTCGGCAAGCACCCGCCCCTCGACGGACGCCAGCGGCAAACGCTCGCGCTCGATGATCGGCGTCGTCTCGGCCATTTCCAGCAAGCGCGCCAATGCCACTTCAACCGGCAGCAAACTGCCGCTTTTGCCTGGCTTACCCACGGGATTCACAGGGTGCCGCCTGTTTCAGGTGCGGGACGAAGTTGCAGGGACGATGACGCGAGTCCAGTTGCTCGGCGAGAATTCCATCCCAACCGGTGCGCACGGCGTTGGTGGAGCCCGGCAGGCAGCACACCAGGGTGCCATTGGCCAGACCCGCCAGCGCACGGGACTGGACAGTCGACGTGCCGATGTCTGCTACCGAAATCTGCCGAAACAGCTCGCCAAAACCGTCGACCTGCTTGTCCAGCAGGCAACTGACCGCTTCCGGGGTGCTGTCACGGCCGGTGAACCCGGTGCCGCCGGTAATCAACACCACCTGAACCACATCGTCAGCGATCCAGCTCGCCACTTGTGCACGTATTTTGTACAGGTCATCTTTGAGCAGTACCCGTGCAGCCAGGTTGTGTCCGGCAGCACCCAAGCGGTCGACAAAGACTTGCCCTGAGGTATCGGTTTCCAGTGTGCGGGTATCGCTGACGGTCAGCACCGCGATGTTCAGCGGGGCGAAAGGCACTTCAGCCTTGGCTTTCATGGGCTCGTCCAGTTGTAGGAGAAACAGCCCGGTGTTATATCACAGCGCCTGTTTATTTTGCCGCACCGATGGAGATGCGCCATGGTCTCGAACAACCCGTTGTTTCCCTGCTCGATCCTGATCCTGGCGGGCGGGCGCGGCCAGCGTATGGGCGGCCAGGACAAGGGCCTGCTGCAATGGCATGGCCAGCCGCTGATCGCGCACCTGCATCAGCGCACACGCGACCTGACCGATGACCTGATCATTTCCTGCAATCGCAATGTCGAACTGTACGCCCCTTACGCCGATCAACTGGTGCATGACGAAATCAACGATTTCCCTGGCCCACTGGCGGGGATACGGGCTGGCCTGGCCGTCGCACGCCATGGCCATCTGATGGTGCTGCCCTGCGATGTGCCACGCATCGACGAGCAACTGTTGCAGGACATGCGTAACACTGCCCACCAGCACCCTGAAAAGCCCCTGATGCTGCGCCAGGGCGAACACTGGGAGCCCCTGTTGTGCATCATTCCCGTGGCCCTGGCCGAACAGTTCGAAAGTGCCTGGAACCGCGGCGAGCGCAGCCCCGGCAAGATCATGCGGATGCTCGGCGCCGTGCCCTTGCAGTGCGCGGAAAATGACCGACGCCTGGCCAATCTCAACACCCCGGAACTGTTACGCCTACACAGCCACGTGTCAGAATGACGACGTCAAGGAACTTGCCGACGCGCTGTACGTCTTAAGTTCAGACCCTAAAAGAATTCATTTGCGGAGACCTCTCATGACTCAACGGACCCTCGCCACTTTCATGCTCGCCCTGGGCCTGGCCACACTGGCTGGTTGCTCTTCGCCAGCGGTCATTACCTTGAATGACGGTCGCGAAATCCAGTCGGTCGATACCCCAAAATTCGATTCCGACACCGGCTTCTACGAGTTCGAACAACTGGACGGCAAGCAAACCCGCATCAACAAGGATCAGGTGCGCACCGTCAAAGACCTGTAAGCCTCGGCATTGCAGCCAGTGCCCGCTTCACGCGGGCATTGTCGTGTCTGGACCTTGGAAAAATCTCACTCACCAGACCAGCTTGATCCGACTCTCGAACACCCGCTCCAGCCCATTGAGCGGATCGGTGAAACGCAGCCCCTTGGCCAGGAGCTTCAGCGGATTGGCGTAGTCGTCGATGGCATCCTTGATCACCAGGGGATAGAACGGATCATTGCAAATGCTCGCGCCGAGCGCCGTCATGTGAACCCGTAACTGGTGTTTTTTACCGGTGACCGGGTCCAGGCCATAGCGCCATATGTCGCCATTTTTTTCCAGGACTCGCACCGCCGTTTCGGTATTGCTGTGGCCTGGCCCCTCCTGCATGCGGAAGAAAGGCTCGCCATCCACCAGCCGGCTCTTGTGCACCAGCGGAAACGACAACTCAGGCAATGCGCGGGCGATCGCTTCGTAATGCTTGTCGATTTGGCGGGTGGGGAACAGCGATTGGTAGGCAGCGCGGCTCTGAGGATTGGCAGAGAACAGCACCAGCCCGGCGGTATGTCGATCGATACGGTGCAAGGGCACCAGATGGGGATTGCCCAGGCGTCGGATCAAGCGCCGCAGCAGCGTCTGCTCGACATACTCGCCCGCCGGGGTCACGGGCAGGAAGTGCGGCTTGTCGGCCACCACCAGATGCTCGTCGGCGTAGAGGATCGACTCCTCCACCGGGATAGGTTTTTCATCAGGGACTTCGCGGAAATAGTGGATCCGCAGACCTTCCTTGTACGCCAGGTCCAGGGCAATCGGCTGGCCTTGGGCATCCAGCACCCGTCCGCGGGCAATTCGGTCCAGCCATTGCTCGCGGCCAATGGCACTGAAATGTTCGCACAGGCAGTCAAGCACGGTTACCCAGGCGCCCGGAGGCAGGTACAGCGTGCTGGCTTGGTGCTGTGCGGCAGAAAATGGAGAGGTGGACATGGCAAAGCTCGTGGCGTTATCGCAGCCAGGTATTATCCAGCAATGGGCCCGCGTACACCAAATACCGATTCCCTGCCCGCCGTTTTCAGGCGGTCATTGACTCTCGCAGTGCCGCAGCCTCGGTAAACTCCTTCAGCCAGCGCAGGACATCGACGGCCTCCCAGCGGCCCGGATCATAGAGCGCGTAAAGCAGCCCCTGATAGCCGACGACATCCAGTTGCCGGTGATAGCCGGCCCGCTGAAACAAGGCTTCGATCTCGGCAAAGCAGGTATTGAAATGCACTTTGTTGAAGGGCGTCTTGCCTTCCGTCACCAGGCCATCAAGCTGCAGCTCGCGTACCGCCTCACGTACCACATCGGCGGACATCCGATTGACGCTGGATTTCAACTGTTCGACCTTGACCATGCTGCGCCCCTCTCATTCCGTCTGCACCTGCTCGGGCAAGCCAACCGCCGCCCGACAAGCCAATAACTGTACAGACATACAGTACAGGAATACATCGGCGGACGCCAACGGGATCCTGGAGAGTCGCGACCAGCGGGAACGGTTACGCGGGGGAATCAGCGCAGGAACGCCACGACCTGATCAGCGTCGAACGGCCAGTCCAGCTCAGCGCGCGTATCCACCCTGAGCAACACCGGAATCCGCAAGCCATAAGCCTCGACCATGGCCTCGCTGTCGGCGATGTCCACCAATTCCACCATCAGGCCGTGCTCGACCAGCGGCATCAATACGTCCTCGGCGAGTTCACACAGGTGGCAACCAAGGGTGCCGAACAATTGGCATTCAGGAGGCATGACAGACAAACCGGCTGGGATCGGGTGATCATTCTAGGCCCCACACCCAACCCCGTCGAGCCGCGGATCGGCCGGCACTCAGTCCTGACTGATCGCGCCGATCTTGTGGATCGACAGGTCGGCGCCGTAATACTCCTCTTCCTGACTCAGGCGCAGACCATGCAGGGCCTTGATCACCCCGTAGACCAGAAAACCTCCCAACAGGGCCACCGCTATCCCCAGTGCCGTGCCGATCAGCTGGCTGATCAGGCTGACGCCACCCAAGCCACCCAACGCACGCTGGCCAAAGATCCCGCAGGCAATCCCGCCCCAGGCCCCGCACAAACCATGCAACGGCCAGACACCCAGGACGTCATCGATTTTCCAGCGGTTCTGCGCAGCGATAAAGCACCAGACAAACAGCGCGCCGGCAATGGCACCGGTGATCAGCGCGCCGACCGGGTGCATCAGGTCGGAACCCGCACAGATTGCCACCAGCCCGGCCAGCGGACCGTTATGCAGGAAGCCTGGGTCATTGCGCCCGACGATCAACGCCGCCATGGTGCCCCCGACCATTGCCATCAATGAGTTGACTGCCACCAACCCACTGACCCCTTGCAGCGTCTGGGCACTCATGACGTTGAAGCCGAACCAGCCGACGATCAGGATCCACGAACCCAACGCCAGGAACGGAATGCTCGACGGCGCAAACGCCACCAGGCGACCGTCGCGATAACGACCATTGCGCGGCCCCAGCAACAGCACGGCCGCCAGCGCCAGCCAACCGCCCATGGCATGCACCACCACCGAGCCGGCAAAGTCATGGAAGCTGGCGCCGAACCGCTCCAGCAGCCAGGCTTGCAGGCCGAAATTGCCGTTCCAGACCATGCCCTCGAAGAAGGGATAGATGAACGCCACGATCAACGCCGTCGCGCACAGTTGCGGAACAAACCGCGCCCGCTCGGCGATCCCTCCGGAAATGATCGCAGGAATGGCTGCGGCGAAGGTCAGCAGAAAGAAAAACTTCACCAGGCCATAGCCATGATCGGCGCTGAGTGCGCTCGCCGGCTGCAGGAAATTGACCCCGTAGGAAATCCAATAGCCTATAAAGAAGTAGGCCAGTGTCGACACCGCAAAGTCGCTGATGATCTTCGACAGTGCGTTGACCTGATTTTTCTGACGCACCGTGCCCACTTCCAGGAATGCGAACCCGGCGTGCATGGCCAGGACCATCACCGCACCGATCAGTATGAAGAGCGTGTTGGAGCTATGGATCAGGGTGTCCACTGCACTTTGCAAATTTTCCATGGGCTGGGCAGACCTTCAAATGGGAAAAGCACCAAAGCAGTTCATCGCGCCTGTATGCGCACCAAGTTGATACCAGCCCTGGTATCCACCGCGTTCAGAATCGAACCGTTTTGGCGCATAGACTTGAACGTGATCCATCGTTGCCTGGATGATCCCGCGGGTTTCTATGATTTGGGTTATGGTTTTGTCGATGAGCGCCCGATTTCAGAACAGACGGGCGGGCCAACGCACCATGACATAGCAAAAGCTGTACCAGGCATTTGCACTGAACCTTAGTGCAATGCCCATACTCGAACCTTTGACACGCCACTTATGGAGATCAACATGGCCAGCAAAACGGCAAAGACCGCCCAAGAAATCCTGATGGACGATTTTCAGACACTGGTCAGCGATACCGAGCGGCTGCTGGAACACACGGCGTCCCTGGCGGGCGATCAAGCCGATGAGTTGCGCGAGCAGATTCATCAAAGCCTGTTGCGTGCCCGCGAAACCCTGCAACTGACTCAGGATTCACTGGCCGAGCGCGGCAAGGCCGCAGTCACCGCCACCGAAGACTATGTGCAGGCCAACCCCTGGCAGTCGGTGGGCATTGCCGCTGGAGTTGGCTTCCTCATTGGCCTGCTGGCGACACGGCGCTGATATGGCTATCGGTGACTCGGCTTCGACCGAGAACTCCGCTGGCGCTTCACCGCGCCGCCTGGGCGCTGCCTTCCTGGGGCTGCTGCACAGTCATGTTGAATTGTTCGGCATTGAGTTGCAGGAGCAGAAAGCCCGTACGGTGAGCCTGCTGCTGTTCGCCGGCCTGGCCTTGGTATTCGCCCTGCTGCTGCTCGTCGGGCTTTCGGCATTGGTGATGATTCTGCTGTGGGACACCTATCGCCTGACGGCGATCGTTGGCTTGTGCGTGTTCTATCTGCTGGCCGCGCTGTTCTGCGGCCTGCGCTTGAAAGCAGCGGTATTTGACGAGTCTTCGCCCTTCCACGCTACCCTCGAGGAACTGGCCAACGACAGGGAGCGCCTGCTGCCATGAATCTTCCTGAAATTCCCAAGAACAGTTCCCGCCAGGAAATGCGCAAGGCCCTGATCCGCCTGCGCATGGAAATGCATCGCCAGGAATTGCGCCACGAGTCGCAACAATTGCTGCAACCGCTGCAACGTGTGCGCGGCATGGGCCAAAGTTTTCAGGACGGCCTGGGTATCAAGCACGCGCCACTCTGGGGCGTGGCCGCGGTGACCTTGCTCGGATTCCTGACCGGCAAGGGTGCCAAGGGCGGCGGAATACGCAGCACCACCCGCCTGGTCAGGCTGGGCACCACCCTGCTGCCCTTGATCAAGCTGATCATTCAGGGCGGTACACGCAAAAACTGACCGATATAGCACAACCGGTCTCCCTGGTGGAGCTCGGTTGCGCTTGCAGCCTGCGGAATGACGCGGGAAGCTAGCGCATCAGTCATCAGACGGAGCAATCAGCCTTGGATTGGCAAACCCTGCTTAATCGTGAACGCCTCGGCAAGCCTGTGCACAGTCCGCAGGAGCTCGGCCGCAGCCCGTTCCACAAGGACCATGACCGGGTCATTTTCTCTGGAGCCTTTCGCCGCCTGGGCCGCAAGACCCAGGTCCACCCGGTGTCCAGCAACGACCATATCCATACCCGTCTGACCCACTCGCTGGAGGTCAGCTGTGTGGGGCGCTCCCTGGGCATGCGGGTCGGTGAAACCATTCGCAACGCCCTGCCCGACTGGTGCGAACCCAGTGACCTGGGCATGGTGGTGCAGTCTGCCTGCCTGGCCCACGACATCGGCAATCCGCCTTTCGGTCACTCCGGCGAGGACGCCATTCGCTACTGGTTCCAGCAAGCTGCAGGCAAAGGCTGGCTCGATGGAATGAGTGAGGTCGAACGCAATGACTTCCTCAACTTCGAAGGCAACGCCCAGGGTTTCCGGGTGCTCACCCAGCTTGAATATCACCAGTTCGACGGTGGCACCCGTCTGACCTACGCGACCCTCGGCACCTACCTGAAATATCCCTGGACCGCGCGCCACGCCGACTCGCTGGGCTACAAGAAGCACAAGTTCGGCTGCTACCAAAGCGAACTGCCGTTGCTGGAGCAAATCGCCCACAAGCTTGGCTTGCCGCAACTGGAGGAGCAGCGTTGGGCTCGACACCCGCTGGTTTACCTGATGGAGGCGGCAGATGACATCTGTTACGCCCTGATCGATCTGGAAGACGGCCTGGAGATGGAGCTTTTACAGTACGCGGAGGTTGAGTCGCTGCTGCTCGGGCTGGTTGGCGATGACTTGCCGGAAACCTACCGGCAACTCGGCGCTGATGATTCACGTCGGCGCAAACTGGCGATTCTGCGTGGCAAGGCCATCGAACACCTGACCAATGCCGCGGCCCGAGCGTTTGTCGAACAGCAGGACGCACTGTTGGCGGGCACCCTGCAGGGTGATCTGGTGGAGCACATGCACGGTCCCGCCAAGCGTTGCGTACTCAATGCCAAGGACATGGCGCGCAAGAAAATTTTCCAGGACAAGCGCAAGACGCTGCATGAAATCGGCGCCTACACCACCCTGGAAATACTCTTGAACGGTTTCTGCGGGGCAGCGCTGGAGCAACACGGGGGACGTACCGCATCATTCAAGAATCGCCGGATACTCGATCTGCTGGGCAATAATGCCCCTGACCCACAGGGTTCATTGCATGCCTCGTTCCTGCGCATGATCGACTTCATCGCCGGCATGACCGACAGCTATGCCAGCGATATGGCGCTGGCCATGACGGGACGCTCGAGCCACTCCTGAAAGCTGTTCAACAGTCACTGCGAATTCCAGGCAGTGGCTGTTGACCTCGCGCGTTGCCAGAACAGTTAAACCTATTGTTTAAATGCAGCCTCGAATAATTGACCGACAAAAACTTCGACACTATTAAACAAAAAAACAAACGACTCAAAGCCCTATAACTGAAATATCGAAAAACCAGACTGAGTGCTTTTCGCGGAGAGCCGAATGCTTGCACACGAACTGAAAATCCTGCTGGTTGAAGACCACCCCTTCCAACTCCAGGCAACCTTGTGTCTATTGGAAACTTACGGATTTACGCAGATTACAACGGCGGACAGCGCCGACAGTGCATTGCAAAAAATGCAGGCTGCCATTCAACCCTTCGAAATCCTCTTATGCGATCAATGTCTACCAGATCTCCCGGGTCTTGAGTTGATTGGCATTGCGCATTATCAGGGCTACATTCGACACGCCATCCTCCTCAGCAGCCTGACCACAGACGAACTCGGCGCATTGAAAGCATCGGCTCACGCGCAATACCTGCCGCTGTTAGGCTACCTAGCAAAACCATTGAAACATTCTGAACTCTTGAGATTATTGACCCCCCTGCAAAACGATAACCCGAATCAGCAGATCAGCCCTTGAGTCGAGGAATCCAAACACCGTATAAAACAACTCAGAGCACCATTATCGATGGGAGACCGCCAACGCGACATAGTTTTGCAAACACACTTGGTTAAGAACCCCCTTCACCTTCACCTACTCATTTGACCAGTTACTGCGTAATCCCCTGCCTTTTCTATTGTAGGACGAGTCCTATATTGCACCTGCGACCGCTTCGGTTAATACGTCAATTCACCTATCTGAGCTAATGTGCTCGCTTTATTTGCGCACGCTTGGGAACTGATTATGAACTCCGTTTTTATTGTCGACGACCACCCCGTCATTCGTCTTGCGGTTCGTATGTTACTGGAACATGAAGGTTACAAAGTCGTCGGAGAGTCCGACAATGGCGTCGATGCCATGCAAATGATTCGCGAATGTATGCCCGACCTGATCATCCTCGATATCAGCATTCCCAAGCTGGATGGCCTGGAAATTCTTTCCCGCTTCAACAGTATGAATACCCCGTTGAAAACCCTGGTGCTCACCGCCCAGTGCCCGAAACTCTTTGCCATCCGTTGCATGCAATCCGGTGCCTGCGGTTACGTGTGCAAGCAGGAAGATCTCAGTGAACTGGTGAGCGCAATCAATGCGGTGTTCTCTGGCTATCACTACTTCCCCAGTCAGGCGCTGAATCCAATCCGCGGCAATGAAGAGCACTCCGATGAACTCGACTTGTTCAAATCCGTCAATGATCGCGAACTGATGGTTCTGCAACTGTTTGCCCAGGGACGTAGCAACAAGGAAATTGCCAAGGGCATGTTTCTCAGCAACAAGACTGTCAGCACCTACAAGAAAAGGTTGATGCAAAAGCTCAAGGCGAAGTCCTTGGTCGAGCTGATAGAAATGGCAAAACGCAACGCTCTGGTGTGAGAAACAGGATGCCAAGGTCGTTGAAGAACTTTTTTCTATCACTGGGTAGCGGCCTGTTCATGAGTGCCTCGGTGGCCATTGCAGACCCCGGGGTCGGTAGCTACACCCTGCTCAGTCGCTCAGCTACCCACCACATGGACGTTCGACTGGATGACTCACAACGGCAGTGGCTGGAAAACAGACGCGAATTGATTTTGGGTACGTCATCTCCTGACTACCCACCCTTCGACTTGACCACCAGCGGCCGCGACTACGAAGGATTCACTGCCGATTATGCGGGCATCCTCGGCGCGACCCTGGGGCTGCCCATCACCATTCGTCGCTACCCCGATCGCGAAACGGCCATCCTTGCCCTGGAGCGAGGTGAAGTGGACCTGCTCGGCACCGCAAATGGTTTCGAAGCCCAGCGCTCGAACATCGCCCTGTCCATTCCCTACGCCATCGACCAGCCGGTGCTGGTGACCCGCGAGGCCGAAACCCGTTCGCTGACCGAAGGCCTTGCCGGCATGCGCTTGAGCATGGTCTATCACTACTTGCCGTTGGAGGAAGTCCGCGCGCTCTACCCCAAGGCCATTATCACCCCCTACCCCTCTTTCCAGAACGCGATCAACGCAGTCGCCTTCGACGAGGCCGATGTGTTCCTTGGCGATACTGTCTCGACGCACTTCATGATCAACAAGGGCTACCTGACGAACGTGCGGATGGCCAACTTCGGCAAACATGAAGCGTTCGGGTTCAGCTTCGCCGTCAGCAACCACAACCAAGTCCTGCTCCCCCTTATCAATGCGGTCCTCGAGGCCATTCCTGCACGTGAGCGCGAGAGCATTGCCAAACGCTGGAGCGTCGGCAGTGACATGCTGCTCACCGACCGCAAACTGCAGTTGACCAGCCGCGAGGAACAGTGGCTGATGCAACATCCGGTCGTGCGGGTGGCTGTCAGCGATACCTTCGCGCCACTGACATTCTTTGACTCACAGCAGAACCTGCGGGGTATCGCAGCCGACCTGCTTGAACTGATCAGGCTCAGGACCGGCTTGCGCTTCGAAACTCATCGCAGCCAAAGTGATCGCGCCATGCTCAACCTGATCGAGGAAGAACAGGTCGACCTGATTGCTGCCCTCGTGCCCAACGCCGACTATGAACAACGCCTGAGCTTCACCCGCCCCTATCTGGAAAACTCCTACGTCCTGATGACCCGCAAAGGCGCAGCAAGCCCGGTCAACCTTGAACAACTGATCGGCAAGAGCCTTGCCCTCACCCAAGGCAATCCACTCCAGGACTACCTGCAACGCGAACACCCGGACATCAGACTGGTAGAAACACCGGACACCTTCAGCGCCGTGGAACAGTTGGCCAATGGACAGGTCGATGCTGCGGTGGACTCGCTGGTGATTGCCAATTACTTCATTTCCTCGCAGGTGTTCGAGGACAAACTGCAAATCAGTGCAACCGTCGGTACCCAGCAGGCAGCGGTATCACTGGCAACCGCGCGGGGCTCGACCGAACTGAGCTCGATCCTCGACAAGGCGCTCCTTAGCATCGCCCCCGAGGAACTGGGCATCATCAACAGCCGTTGGCGCGGTTACAGTGGCGCGTCCAGCAGTGCCTGGCGCAACTACCATCGCCTGCTGTATCAACTGGCGCTGGGCGGTGGTCTTGCATTGCTGCTGCTCCTGGCCTGGAACACCCACATGCGGCGCCAGATCAAGCAACGACAAAAAGCCGAGCGTGCGCTCAACGATCAACTGGAGTTCATGGGCACCCTGGTCAACGGTACGCCCCATCCCATCTACGTACGCGACCGCCAGGGACGCCTGCAAAGTTGCAACGACAGCTACCTGCAAACCTTCGACACCCGGCGCGAGGACATTATCGGCAAGACCATCATGCAAGGTGCCACCAACCACGCCCTCGAGGCCCGAGAGTATCAGGCGGACTATGATCGGGTCGTGGCCGAAGGTTCCCCGCTGATTGTCGACCGTACCCTGAACATTGGCTGCAGGAAGCTCACGATCTATCACTGGGTGCTGCCGTACCGAGACTCCACAGGCGAAGTCCAGGGCATCATCGGCGGCTGGATCGACATCAGCGACCGTCGCCGGCTGTTCGACGAGCTCAGGGCCGCGAAGGAGCGGGCCGACGCCGCGAACCGCGCCAAGAGCACGTTCCTGGCGACCATGAGCCATGAAATCCGCACCCCCATGAACGCGGTCATCGGCATGCTCGAACTGACTCTCAAGCGCGATGGCCGTGACGCTCTGGACCGGCCTGCCATAGAGGTGGCCTACAACTCGGCCAAGGATTTGCTGGAACTCATCGGCGACATTCTCGACATTGCCCGAATCGAGTCCGGTCGTTTGAGCCTTGCACCGGAACCGGTAAACCTGGGCGATGCCCTGGAAGCCGTAGTCCGGGTCTTTGAGGGGCTTGCCCGACAGAAAGAACTCAACCTGGTGCTGGACTTCCCCGGTAGCGCCACACTGCCCGATGTCATGATTGACCCTTTGCGCCTCAAGCAAATAGTGTCGAACCTGATCAGCAATGGCATCAAGTTTACCGAGCGTGGCCAGGTTGAAATCAGCGTTCGACTCACAGCACTCGAGGATGGCGAGCCATTGGCACTGGAGATCCAGGTCAATGACTCGGGCACAGGCATCAGTGAAGACGATCAGCGACGGCTGTTCGAGCCCTTTGCCCAGGCCGACAACAGCAGCCAGCAAGCCAGGAGTGGTGCAGGGTTGGGCCTGGTAATCTGCCGCAATCTCTGCGAAATGATGGGCGGCAGCCTGCACCTGAGCAGTCAGCCAGGCGCTGGCACCCAGGTGCGCGTCGGCCTGCCGGTCGTCACCCTGCCTGGCGCGAGCGTCAAGCAAAGCCCACCCGCCGTCATGCCGGTAGCTCAGGAAGCGCTGGACATACTGGTGGTCGATGATCATCCGGCGAACCGCCTGCTGGTGAGCCAGCAACTGGCCTTCCTGGGACACCACTGCATCACGGCCAACGATGGCGAAGAAGGATTTCGAGCCTGGCGCGCCGAGCATTTCGACCTGGTAATGGTCGACTGCAACATGCCCGTCATGAATGGCTATGAGCTCAGCCAGGCCATTCGCAGGGTCGAAGCGGACGAACAACTGGATGCCTGCACGGTGCTGGGCTTTACCGCCAACGCTCAACCCGAGGAGAAACAACGCTGCCTGCAAGCCGGGATGAACGACTGCCTGTTCAAACCCGTCAGCTTGACGACCTTGAGCCAATGCCTGGCAACGCGCTGGCCACGCCTCGAACATCTGGCCTTCAGCCTGGAAAGCCTGCACACCCTCACTGGCGGCGACCCCAAGCTTACGCAGCGGCTTCAGAGCGAATTGCTCAATAGCAATCGTCTCGACCGTCAAGCGCTTCTTGATCTACCCACAAGCAGCCAGCGCCAGGCCTTTATCGATATCGCACACAAGATCAAGGGAGCCGCCCGGATTGTCCAGGCCACGAGACTGATAGAAAGCTGTGAAGCACTGGAGCAGACCTGTCACATGGATTTCACCGAGGACAACCTGCGACCCTGCATCGATGAGGTCAACCACGCCATGCTCGAACTGGACCAGGCGCTGCTGCGCCAGTTTGCATCGCCACCTTGCGCCTGATACCTGGCTGAGCACCCCGGACAGCCTGCGCCATCTTGCCAGGCTGGACCTCGATGACGCGCGGATTCACGGCAAACTGTAGCGCGATTAACTATGCTTGCTCGCTTGGCAGTGTGTGCCGTCTACGGAGAGCCCCCGCAATGCCCAGCTCACTGCCCCCGGATAAGCGCCGGTTCCCACTGCACGTGCACATCAGCATGATGTTCACCCTGCTGCTGCTGTTTACAGGCATTGTCCTGGGCATTTTCAATTATCGGCAAACCACTCAGATCATCCTGTCCAGCAGTGAAAAACTGTTCGCCCGGATCGAGCAGGACGTGCGTAACGACCTGCAGACAACCTACCAGCCGATCCGTCACCTGCTGAACCTGCTGGTGGAAAATCCGGCCGTACATGGCCCTGACCTCCAGCATCGACTGGCCCTGCTCAAGTCTTTCAGCCAGGCACTCGTCGACAATCCGGAACTGGCATCACTCTATGTCGGGTATGCCGACGGCGACTTTTTCATGGTCCGGCCCCTGCGCAGCGACGCCCTGAAAAACACTTTGCACGCGCCAGAAGGCGCCGCCTATCAAGTGTGGAGCATTGACCGCGACAGCCAGACCGGACAGATTCGCTCCCAAACACTGTTTTACGATCCGGCACTGAAGTTGATCGCCAGTCTGGATAATCCCCAGGAAGCCTACGATCCACGCACGCGCAGTTGGTTCAACAGTGCCGGGGCCCGCGACGAGCAGATCACCACCGCGCCCTATATTTTCTTTTCGACCCACAACATCGGTACAACCCTCGCTCGTCGAAGCGGTCCCAGCGCCGTACTGGGCGCGGACCTGACCCTGGCCCAATTGTCCGCCACTCTGGCCAAGCATCAGGTGACGCCAGGTACAGAAGTCGCGCTGTTTGATGGCGACGGCAATGCCATCGCTTATCCCGACAGCAGCAAGCTGATCATCGACGGCCAGGATTCGCGCCTGTCCAAGGCCAAGGACCTGAGTCCGGCGCTGGGTGCATTGCTGGCCAGCAGTGCAGACGGCAATCGCCTGGACATCCACCATCGGCAATGGATTTTCGCCCGCAGCAGTATTCAGGAAGGTGGCCCGCGGGGATTGCAACTGGCGGTGATGGTGCCCGAGGACGAGTTGCTGGTCGACGCCTACCGGATGCGCTGGCAAGGAGCGTTGATCACCCTGGCGACCTTGCTGATGTGCTTGCCGCTGGGCTGGCTGACCTCGCGAATCCTGGTCAAACCCTTGCGCAACCTGGTCAAGGAAGCGGACGCCATTCGCAGTTTCGATTTCAACTACCCGGTAGCACGCCGCTCGCCGGTCCTGGAAGTCGACCAGCTCAGCGTGTCCATGGCCCGGATGAAAGACACCCTGGCGAGCTTTTTCCAGATCACCGACAGCCTGTCTGCAGAGACCCGCTTCGAACCGCTGCTGCAACGCGTGCTCTTCGAAACGGTAAAAATCGCCCAGGCCCAGGCAGGCTTGATCTATCTGTGTGAACACGAAGGCCATCGACTGGTGCCCCATGGACTGGTCATCGACGACGAAGCACGGGCACTTGAAGGATTCAATATCCAGAGCCACGAGCCGGGTGACGCGGGTGATGGTGCCTGGTTCCAGCCATTACTCGAGCAGAATTCCGTGGTCGCCACCCTGGGCTTCGAACAGGCCGCTGACTTGCAAAGTGTGCTGCTGGTGATGCAAGCCCCCAGCGTTCACCTGATCGGCATTCGCCTGCATAACCAGCACAACGAAACCGTTGGCGCCCTGGTGTTGCTGCTGGCTGACAGTGGCGCCCAGGCCGACCTGGAAAAATTGCGGCCAGACCGGATCGCGTTCATCCGCGCCGTGTCCGGGGCAGCGGCCGTCAGTATTGAAAGCCAGCGCCTGCAGGCCCGGCAAAAACACCTGCTGGAGTCCTTCATCAAGTTGATGGCCGGCGCCATCGACGCCAAGAGCCCCTACACCGGTGGTCATTGCCAACGGGTACCGGCGCTGACGTTGATGCTCGCCCAGGCGGCGGCCGCCAGCCAGACGCCGGAGTTCAGCGGCTACAACCCGACGGAAGACGAGTGGGAAGCCCTGCACATTGCCGCCTGGCTGCATGACTGCGGCAAGGTCACGACCCCTGAATACGTGGTCGACAAGGCGACCAAGCTGGAGACTCTCAACGACCGCATCCATGAAGTCCGCACTCGCTTCGAAGTCGTCAAGCGCGATGCCTGGATAGCCTATTGGCAGGGAATGGCCCAGGGTGAAAACCCACAGCACCTGAGTGAAGTACGCGATGCCACCCTCGCAGCCCTGGACGACGACTTTGCCTTTATCGCCCGCAGCAACCTGGGTGGCGAGGCTATGGCCGATGCTGATCTGCAGCGTTTGCACACTATTGCCCAGCGAACCTGGAGCCGAACCCTGGATGACCGCCTGGGCGTGTCCTGGGAAGAAAACCGGCGCCAGGCTCGCACCAGCGCCCCTGAACTACCGGTCACCGAGTTCCTGTTGGCAGATAAACCCGAGCACCTGTACGAACGCGACAGCGCCGAACTGATCGCCCCGGACAACCCCTGGGGATTCAAGCTCGACGTGCCTGCGTACAAATACAATCGCGGTGAACTGTACAACCTGAGCATCACCCGCGGCACGTTGACCCGCGAAGAACGCTACATCATCAACCATCACATGGTGCAGACGATCCTGATGCTCAGCCATCTGCCGTTTCCCGGGCATCTGACCAACGTCATGGAGATTGCCGGCGGACACCACGAAAAAATGGATGGCACCGGCTACCCGCGCCAATTGAAACGCGAGCAGATGAGCCTGCCCGCGCGGATGATGGCCATCGCCGATATCTTCGAGGCGCTGACGGCCGCGGATCGTCCCTACAAGAAGGCCAAGACCCTGAGTGAAGCCTTGGGCATCATGGCCTTCATGTGTCGCGATGCGCACATCGATCCAGAACTGTTTGCCCTGTTCATCAATGAAAAAATCTACCAGCAATATGCCGACCGATTTCTCGAGCCCCAGCAGATCGACAACGTGGACGCGCAGGGTCTGTTGGCCAAGGCCGGCCTGAAGACCTGATCAGCAGTCCGTCAGGCGCAGGAAGATCGCCGCCAGTTGCTCGATACCAGCCTGATCGTCGAGGGTGAAACGCGCGAGCGACGGGCTATCCAGGTCCAGCACGCCGATCAACTTGCCGTCCTTGACCAGCGGCACCACCAGTTCGCTGTTCGAGGCACTGTCGCAGGCGATATGCCCGGGAAATGCATGCACGTCTTCTACGCGTTGAGTGCTGAGGGTGGCTGCTGCCGCTCCACAGACGCCGCGCCCGAACGGAATCCGCACACAGGCGATCTGTCCCTGGAACGGCCCAAGCACCAACTCTTGATTGCGATTGAGGTAGAAACCCGCCCAGTTCAGATCCTCGATCTGGTTGAACAAAAACGCCGAGAACTGCGCGGCGTTGGCAATGAAATCGCGCTCATCGGCCAACAGCGACTCCAATTGCGCGCAAAGCAGGCCATAGCCCTCAAGCCCTGCGCCGGTTTTCTGCAAATCGATCATGCCTTGTGCTCCAACAATTTGAGCCCGACCCAATAGCGGGCGAACTGATAGGCGCAACGCCCGTTTCGGTTGCCACGCCCGGTCGCCCAGCGCACCGCAAGAATCTCCAGCGCTTCATCACGCTGCCAGGCCAGGCCGGCCTTCGCTGCCAACTGCCCGATCCAATGCTCCACCACGTCGAGAAAGTGCTCTTGAGTGAAAGGGTAGAACGACAGCCACAGGCCAAACCGATCCGAGAGCGCGATCTTGTCCTCCACCGCCTCATTGGGGTGCAGTTCGCCGTCGACCATTTTCCAGTTCTCGTTATCGCTTTCCTTCTCCGGCACCAGGTGACGACGGTTGGACGTGGCATACAGCAGCACGTTGTCCGGTGCCTGCTCCAGCGAGCCGTCGAGCACACTTTTCAACACCCGGTAGTCGCCCTCGCCGGACTCGAAGGACAGGTCGTCGCAGAACAGCACGAAGCGTTGCGGCAGCTTGGCGATTTGCTCGACCACCCGTGGCAGGTCGGCCAGATGATCGCGCTCGATTTCGATCAGGCGCAGACCGTGCTGGGCATGCTCGGCCAACAGGGCGCGCACCAGCGACGACTTGCCGGTGCCGCGCGAGCCCCAGAGCAAGGCATGGTTGGCGGGCATCCCATCGAGGAATTGGCGGGTATTGCGGCCCAGTTGCTCCAGTTGCTTGTCGACGCCGATCAAATCGGACAAACGCATGTCGAGACTGACCTGCAGCGGCAACAGAAAACCGCTGCGGCCTTCGCGCTGCCAACGGGCGGCCAGGCACTGGGTCCAGTCAATGGCCGTGCGCTGCACCGGCAACAGCGGTTCGATACGCGCCAGTACGGCGTCCGCGCGTTCAAGAAAGGCATTCAATCGAGAGTCCACGATTTCTCCTCAGGCACATTCACGATAATGTTGGGGGACCGGCAATCAGGCACGCTATCAGCACTGCCGATGGCCATTGATGATCAGCTATGCTTGGCCCAGAACGGAAACGGAAGTGGTTCAGCACCCGATGGATATCAAATTCACCAACCGGCTGTCTTACAAGCAGGCCAAACTCACCGTGCTGGTCGGTTTCGTTCTGGGTATGGTGCTGAGCCTGGTGCAAATAGGCATCGATTATGCCAGCGAAGACGCTTCCATCAACCGGGAAATCTTGTCGCTGATGGAAATCAGCCACAGCCCGGCATCACGGATCGCCTACAACATCGATGCAGAACTGGCCCAGGAGTTGACACTCGGACTGCTGCGCTCACCGGCAGTGATCGGCGCGCAATTGACCGATAACAACCACACCGTCCTGGCCAACGTGAAGCGCGCGCCGGCGCAAAGTCCCTATCGAGTGGTCAGCGACTATCTGTTTGGCGCCAACCGCCAGTTCAAGGAACGACTGTTTCTCGAACACTTGCCTGACGAATCCCTCGGCACTCTGCAACTTGAGGTCGACACCTACGCATTCGGCAGCCGTTTCCTGCGTCGTGCCGAAGTCACCTTGCTCAACGGTTTTGCGCGCAGCCTGATCTTGAGCGGCATCCTCCTGGCCTTGTTCTACGTGATGCTGACCAAGCCCCTGGTTCGGGTCATTCGCGAACTGAGCGGGCGCGACCCGCGCATCGCCCAGCAACCGCCACTGGAGTGCCCCAAGCAGCACCAGAACGACGAAATCGGCGTGCTGGTCAAAGTGGCGAACCAGCAGTTCGCCAATATGACCACGGAAATCCAGCAACGCCGCGCAGCAGAGAATCGTCTGACCGACTACCTGGGCCAACTGGAGACCATCGTCTCCTCGCGGACCGCTGAATTGAAAGCGATCAACCGTCGGCTGACGACGTCCAACGAGGAACTGGAGATCGCGCGGCAGACGGCATTGGACATGGCCCAGGCGCGTTCGGTGTTCCTCGCCAACATGAGCCACGAGATCCGCACCCCGCTCAATGGCCTGCTGGGTATGATCGCCCTCTCGCTCGACAGCCCGCTGAATGCGGAGCAGCGCCAGCAACTGTCGATTGCCCACGACTCCGGCAAAGTGTTGGTGGAGTTGCTCAACGATATTCTCGACCTGTCGAAATTCGATGCCGGCCAACTCGAGCTCGAACACATTCCCTTCGACCTCGGCTCTCTGGTGGAGGACACCGCCAACCTGCTCTCGCAGAATGCGGCACCCAATGTCGAACTGACGTGCCTGATCGATCCGCAGTTTCCCTCACAGGTAGTGGGTGATCCGACCCGGGTACGACAGATCGTCAGCAACCTGCTGTCCAATGCCCTCAAATTCACCCGCTTCGGTCGAGTGGATGTACGCCTGAGTCAACTGGCTGAAGGCATCAGGATCGAGGTGTGCGACACCGGGATCGGCATCGCGCAAGAAGCCCAGGTGAGGATCTTCCAGCCGTTTACCCAGGCGGGCGCCGGAATCACCCGGCAATTTGGTGGAACCGGACTGGGCCTGGCCCTGACCTTCAACCTGTGCAACGCCATGCGAGGGCGCCTGAGTATCAGTTCGGAACCCGGGTTTGGCAGTCAGTTCCGCGCCGACCTGCCCTTGCCCACCCACGCTCCGGCACTGGCGCCAGCGCCCCTGCAAGGCAAGATCGTCGCGATCACCTCGGCCAATAGTGGCCTCGCCGAACTGCTCGACAGCCTGTTGCCCGGCTGGGGCCTGGACTACCAGCAATACCCTCTCGACGCGCCATTGCGTGGTCTCGCCCCTGACGTGCTGATCACTGACTGCGCGCAATGCCTCTTCGGCCTGCGACCGAGGATAGACGCGCCGATCCTGCTGGTGACAGCCTATGGCAATTTCATGCCAAGCGAAGAAAGCATCGCCCTGGCGCCCCTGCAACAACAGGCTCGCCCCCTGGCCCGCAACGCGTTGTACCAGACCTTGCGCCGCGCATTGAATGCCGATCAGACCGAGGACCCTCAGTCCTTGCAACAGGTAAATCCCACGCAACAACGAGGGCGAATCCTGCTGGTCGAAGACAACCCGGTCAATCAGCTCGTGGCCAAAGGAATGCTCGGCAAATTGGGCGCCGACGTGATGGTGGTGGCACACGGTGCCGAAGCGCTCGATCAGCTGGAGCTGAACCGTTTTGACCTGGTGCTGATGGACTGCAACATGCCGGTGATGGATGGTTATGAAGCCAGTCGGCATATTCGCCGCAGCGGACGCTGGCCGGATCTGCCGATTGTTGCCCTGACCGCCAATGCGATGCCCGAAGAACGCGAGCGCTGCCGGGCCGCGGGCATGAACGACTACCTCGCCAAGCCCTTTCGCCGCGAAGAACTAGCCGCCATGCTCGACCTCTGGGTGCCGCTCAAGAAAGTGCCTTGATCTGCCCCAGCAACTGATCCAGCCCCACACGCAACTGACTCAATTGCTGCAGATCGACGCCGCTGTCACAGAGCAACCGCGCCTTGAGTGGCGCCACCTGCTCGCGCAACGAAAGACCCGCCGATGTCAGGCTCAAATGCACTTCGCGCTCATCGCGGGGTGAACGTTGACGCTCGACCAACTGCATCTGTTGCAGACGCTTGAGCAGCGGCGTCAGCGTTCCGGAATCCAGCGCCAGACGCTCGCCAAGGGCCTTGACCGTCGGTTGTTCCGGCATCTGCTGCTGCCATTCCCACAACACCAGCATCACCAGATACTGCGGGTAGGTCAGGCCCAGCTGGTCGAGCATCGGCTTGTAGCCACGAATCACCGCCCGGGACGCCGCGTACAGCTTGAAACAGAGTTGGCTATCCAGGGCCAGCGCGTCGGAAGACAGGTCATTCATTTGAGCAGCGCTTCGATCTCGCGGGTCAAATCCTGCGGCTTGGTGGCCGGGGCGAACCGCTTGACCAACGTGCCGTCATGGCCAATCAGGAACTTGGTGAAATTCCACTTGATGCCCTGGGAACCCAACACCCCGGGTGCGCGCTTTTTCAGCTGGACGAACAGCGGATGCGCATCGCTGCCGTTGACCTCGATTTTCTTGAACAGCGGAAAACTCACGCCGAAATTCAGTTCGCAGAACTCGGAGATGGCGCCTTCATTGCCAGGTTCCTGCTTGCCGAACTGATTGCACGGAAACCCCAACACCACCAGACCCTGGTCCTTGTAGGTCTGCCACAACTCTTCAAGCCCCTTGTACTGCGGGGTGAATCCACATTTGCTGGCCGTGTTGACCACCAGTAGCGCCTTGCCGGCGAAATCCGCCAGGGTCTTCTGCTCGCCCTTGATGGTGGTGCAGGGAATGCTCAACAGGTTATCGGCCATGGGGACAGGCTCCGCGAATCAATAAGGAAGAGGTAAACATAGCGAGCAATTTGATTGCGTGCAATTTAATTAGCCATGCAACGCCTCGCGTACATGGCCGGCCACCCACCTGGATGACCGGCCCTTACATCAGCCGCGCGGCACCAGATCCAGGCACACCGAGTTGATGCAATAGCGCAAACCGGTCGGCGGCGGACCGTCGGGAAACACGTGCCCCAGGTGCGCATCACATTTTGCGCAGACCACTTCAGTGCGGATCATGCCGTGGCTGGCATCACGGATTTCGACCATGGCGCTCTCGCCAATGGGCTGGTAAAAACTCGGCCAGCCGCAACCGGAGTCGAATTTAGCCTGCGAATCGAACAACGGCGCGTTGCAGCAGATGCAGTGATAAACGCCATCGGTTTTGGTCGCGTTGTACTTGCCCGAGAACGGCCGCTCGGTGCCTTTGAGGCGACACACGTTGTACTGCTCCGGATCGAGCATCGCCCGCCATTCTTCCAGGGTTTTTTCCAACTTTTCCATAGTCCTACCTCGGCAACTGAAAAAGCCCGATCTGAACCTTTTCCACAGATCGGGCGGCACGTATGATTGCGCCTCGTCAAACGCCAGTCTGGCAGCCGTGCTACACGCATTCAAACGGATTTTGCTGCCGTGTTGCGAGGCGCCGGGTCCGCGTGAGAGCGCAGGATTCCCAGTACGGTAGTGCACACAACGTCTGGATCGTTCATTTTCGGGAACACATCGCCATGCAGGTCAGCAAATCGAACAAGCTCGCCAACGTCTGTTATGACATTCGCGGCCCGGTGCTCAAGCACGCCAAACGCCTGGAAGAGGAAGGCCATCGCATCCTCAAGCTGAACATCGGCAACCCGGCGCCCTTTGGTTTCGAAGCGCCGGATGAAATCCTCCAGGACGTCATCCGCAATTTGCCGACCGCCCAGGGCTACAGCGACTCCAAAGGCCTGTTCAGCGCGCGCAAGGCCGTCATGCAGTACTACCAGCAGAAACAGGTCGAAGGCGTCGGCATCGAAGACATCTACCTGGGCAACGGCGTTTCCGAACTGATCGTGATGTCGCTGCAAGCCCTGCTGAACAATGGCGACGAAGTACTGGTGCCGGCCCCGGATTACCCGCTGTGGACCGCCGCCGTGAGCCTGGCCGGCGGTAACGCCGTGCACTACCTGTGCGACGAAGGCGCAGACTGGTTCCCGGACCTGGCTGACATCAAGGCCAAGATCACCCCGAACACCAAGGCCCTGGTGATCATCAACCCGAACAACCCGACCGGCGCGGTCTACTCGCGCGAAGTCCTGCTGGGCATGCTCGAACTGGCGCGCCAGCACAACCTGGTGGTGTTCTCCGACGAGATCTACGACAAGATCCTCTACGACGACGCCGTGCACATCTGCACCGCCTCGCTGGCACCTGACCTGCTGTGCCTGACGTTCAACGGCCTGTCCAAGTCCTACCGGGTCGCCGGTTTCCGTTCCGGCTGGATCGCCATTTCCGGCCCCAAGCATCACGCCCAGAGCTACATCGAAGGCATCGACATGCTGGCCAACATGCGCCTGTGCGCCAACGTGCCGAGCCAACACGCCATCCAGACCGCCCTGGGTGGCTACCAGAGCATCAATGACCTGGTACTGCCCCAGGGCCGCCTGCTGGAGCAGCGCAACCGCACCTGGGAATTGCTCAACGACATTCCGGGGGTCAGCTGCGTCAAACCCATGGGCGCGCTCTACGCTTTCCCGCGGATCGACCCGAAAGTCTGCCCGATCCACAACGACGAGAAATTCGTCCTCGACCTGCTGCTCTCGGAAAAGCTGCTGGTGGTCCAGGGCACCGCGTTCAACTGGCCATGGCCGGACCACTTCCGTGTCGTGACCTTGCCGCGTGTGGACGACCTGGACATGGCCATCGGCCGCATCGGCAACTTCCTCAAGTCCTATCGCCAGTAACCTTGGCATCGCCGGGGCGTGCATGATCACTGCCCCGGCGATTGATTCAGCAACATATCCCTGCCTCTCGACTATCCACTACGCTTGCGTCTTCGCGCACATGGATGAAAACCCATGATTGCGGGCCCTGCGTGGGAAAAGTCCTGGCGGCTATTGCTGCAGAAGACGCGAGAAATGTCCTGCGACCATCTAGAATCTGGCTGTAGGACACAGTTTGAAATAGTCACCCGGTTGAATAGCCCGGTGCATCCCCTTATATACCCCGCAGTACGCTACATCTTTAGCATGAGGAGATTTCTACAACCATGATGCGCATCCTGCTGTTTTTGGCCACTAACCTGGCGGTCGTGCTGATTGCCAGCATCACCCTGAGCCTTTTTGGCTTCAACGGGTTCATGGCGGCCAACGGGGTTGATCTCAACCTCAATCAGCTGCTGATCTTCTGTGCGGTCTTTGGTTTCGCCGGTTCGCTGTTCTCGCTGTTCATCTCCAAGTGGATGGCGAAGATGAGCACCAGCACGCAAATCATCAGCCAGCCACGCACTCGCCATGAACAATGGTTGCTGCAGACCGTTGAGCAATTGTCCCGCGAGGCCGGCATCAAGATGCCCGAGGTCGGTATCTTCCCGGCTTACGAGGCCAACGCCTTTGCCACCGGCTGGAACAAGAACGACGCACTGGTGGCAGTCAGCCAAGGCCTGCTCGAGCGCTTCTCGCCCGATGAAGTGAAGGCCGTACTGGCCCATGAAATCGGCCACGTCGCCAACGGCGACATGGTCACCCTGGCACTGGTCCAGGGCGTGGTGAACACCTTCGTGATGTTCTTTGCGCGGATCATCGGCAACTTTGTCGACAAGGTGATCTTCAAGAACGAAGAAGGCCAGGGCATTGCCTACTACATCGCGACTATCTTCGCTGAACTGGTGCTGGGCTTCCTCGCCAGCGCAATCGTCATGTGGTTCTCGCGCAAGCGTGAATTCCGTGCCGACGAAGCCGGTGCCCGCCTGGCCGGTACCAGCGCAATGATCGGTGCCCTGCAGCGCCTGCGTTCGGAACAAGGCTTGCCGGTGCACATGCCGGACACCCTGAATGCCTTCGGCATCAACGGTGGTCTCAAGCAAGGCTTCGCTCGCATGTTCATGAGCCACCCGCCACTGGAAGAGCGTATCGACGCACTGCGTCGCCGCGGCTGATCCAGGCGAGAGACAAAAAGGGCGACTTCGGTCGCCCTTTTTCTGCCCGCGAGGTTCAGCCCTTGGGATCCAGGCGGTAGACCCGCTCCTGCAAGCCGGTGACACCCGCCTTGAGGAATTTCGGGCTCTCGCCGAGGATATCCGCCACCTCCAGGGTTTCCAGTTGCCAGCGTCCGCCCAGCAAGCTCTGGACCTCCTGATCGAGCACCGCGAAAGGCGGCCCATCCAATTGCGCCTGTGGATACTGCAAAGTGATCAACAGGCCACGAGCGGCAGCCGGAAGGATCCTCAGCAGATGCGCGGCGTACTGCTCGCGCATCGCCGGAGGCAAGGCAATCAGTGCTGCCCGGTCAAAGAGGCCAACACACTCGGTCACATCGGCTGCATCGAGGGCGAAAAAATCGCCACACAAGAGACTGACACCACCCGCTTCAAAGACCGTAAAAGCTCCGCGCTCAATCACACTCGGCGCCAGGTCATGCTCGACAAAAAAATCCTCCACCGCCTTGCGCGACAACTCCACGCCCAATACCCGCTGGCCCTGCCCTGCCAGCCACAGCATATCCAGACTCTTGCCACACAAGGGCACCAGCACCTGCGCGTCATCGGCGAAATTCAACTGCGACCAGTACCGCTGCAGATAAGGATTGATCTGCGCCTGGTGAAAGCCGATCTGGTTATCGGCCCAGCGCTTTTGCCAAAATTCCGGCTGCATGCATCCCCCTGAAAATTCGATCAATATGCCCTAAAACTTATATTAGATTTAGATCAATGATCTGATTGAAGATGATCCCATCTTAACGCTCAGGACTTCACTCATGTTCCCCAGCCTGTTTATCTCCCATGGCTCGCCCATGCTGGCCCTGGAACCCGGCGCCAGTGGGCCGGCGCTGGCTCGCCTGGCCAGTGAATTGCCAACACCCAAAGCCATCGTGATCGTCTCCGCCCACTGGGAAAGCCGCGACCTGCGGGTCAGCAGTGGCAAACACCCGGAAACCTGGCACGACTTTGGTGGCTTTCCCGCCGCCCTGTTCGCCGTGCAATACCCCGCACCGGGTGCACCGCAACTGGCGGCCGAGGTCGCCGAACTACTTGCAGCAGACGGCCTGCCGGCGACCCTGGATGACCGTCGGCCGTTCGATCACGGCGTCTGGGTACCCTTGTCGCTGATGTATCCGCGCGCCGATATTCCGGTGGTGCAAGTTTCGTTACCGAGCCAGGCCGGCCCCGAGTTGCAGACACGCATCGGCCACGCCCTTTCCAGCCTGCGTGAACAGGACGTGCTTCTTGTCGGGTCCGGCAGCATTACCCACAACCTGCGCGAACTCGACTGGCACGCCGGCCCTGAGAGCGTGGAGCCCTGGGCCCTGGCATTTCGCGACTGGATGATCGACAAGCTGGCGGCCAACGACGAGCCCGCGCTGCATGACTATCGCCAACAAGCACCCCATGCCGTGCGCAGCCACCCCAGCGACGAGCACCTGCTACCGCTGTACTTTGCTCGTGGCGCCGGCGGTGACTTCAGCATCGCCCACCAAGGCTTCACCCTGGGCGCCCTGGGCATGGACATTTATCGCTTCGGCTGAGCCCATAGCTTTTCGCGCAGGCAAAAAAAATCCCCGAACCAGTCGGGGATTTTTTTATCTTCGATCAATCAGCCCGAGAGCGGATCAATCTTCGCGATAGCGACGCAGTTTCAGCTGCTTACCGGCAACGCGAGTGTCCTTCAGCTTGGTCAGGAGTTTCTCCAGACCGTCTTCCGGCAGCTCTACCAGGGAGAAGCTGTCACGTACCTGGATACGACCGATAGCTTCACGGGCCAGGCCGCCTTCGTTGAGGATGGCGCCCAGCAGGTTCTTGGCGGCGATACCGTCACGCGCACCCAGCGCGGTACGGCAACGAGCACGGCCTTCACCCAGCGGCATCGGTGCGCGACGCTCGCGGTCACCACGCTCAGGACGATCACCGGAACGCTCTGGACGATCGCCACGCGGCGCGTTGTTCGGCACGAGTGGACGCTCTTTCTCGATCGCAGCCAGGTTCAGCGCTTGACCGTTGGTGGCCTTGCGCAGCAGTGCTGCGGCCAGGGCACGCGGGCTGCAGCCGATGTCGGCGGTCAGGCGATCGAGCAGATCACCGTGAGTCGATTCGGAATCGGCTACCAACGGCGACAGGCTGTTGGTCAGCTTCTTGATGCGCGCATCCAGAACAGCTTGTGCGTCCGGCAGGCGAACTTCAGCAACCTTCTGCCCGGTTACACGCTCGATCACTTGCAGCATGCGGCGCTCACGCGGAGTCACCAGCAGCAGGGCACGACCTTCGCGACCGGCACGGCCGGTACGGCCGATACGGTGAACGTAGGACTCTGGATCGTACGGCATGTCGACGTTGAACACGTGAGTGATGCGCGGAACGTCAAGGCCACGAGCAGCAACGTCGGTCGCCACAACGATGTCCAGACGGCCATCCTTGAGGGAGTCGATCACGCGCTCACGCTGGTTCTGGGCGATGTCACCGTTCAGCGCAGCGGCTTTGTAGCCTTTGGCTTCCAGGGCACTGGCCAGGTCCAGGGTCGCTTGCTTGGTCCGCACGAACATGATCAGTGCGTCGAAATCTTCCACTTCCAGCAGGCTCAATACAGCCGAGGTCTTCTGGTCAGCGTGAACCAACAGGTGAGCCTGTTCGATCGCGGTCACGGTCTGGGTCTTGCTCTGGATCTTCACGTGCTTCGGATCGCGCAGGTGACGCTCGGCGATGGCACGGATCGATTGCGGCAAGGTGGCCGAGAACAGAACGGTCTGACGGGTTTCCGGCATGGCCTTGAAGATGACTTCCAGGTCGTCCATGAAGCCCAGTTTGAGCATTTCGTCGGCTTCGTCGAGAACCAGGTGGTTCACGGTCGCCAGTACTTTTTCGTCGCGACGCAGGTGGTCGCACAGACGGCCCGGAGTGGCGACAACAATCTGTGCGCCATTACGGATTGCTTTCAGTTGTGGGCCCATCGGCGCGCCGCCGTAGACAGCCACAACGGTTACGCCCGGCATTTGCTTGGCGTAGGTTTCGAAAGCGGTTGCAACTTGTAGCGCCAACTCACGAGTTGGGGCCAGGATCAGAGCTTGCGGCTCGCGCTTGGACGGATCAATGCGGTGCAGGATAGGCAGGGCAAAGGCAGCGGTTTTACCGGTACCGGTTTGCGCCTGACCAATCATATCGTGACCGGCGAGGATGATCGGGATCGACTGCTGCTGAATGGCCGAAGGCTCTTCATAGCCGGTAGCGACTACTGCAGCGACAATACTAGGGTGAAGTTCAAGAGCGGCGAAGCCGCCGATTTCCTGGGTCATGGGTCTGCCTCTAAGTGCATCCGCAAAGACCCATGCTCCAAAGCTGCGCATGCCGTGTTGAGACTCAAGAGTCGCCCTGGCAGCTTTGTCGGCGGGGATTTGCGAAAACGAATGAATGAAAAAGAATCGTCAAGGAAGAGTCCGCTGGCGGACGTGCAGCCGAAGCTGACTTCGGGGAATTGCGCTACCTAAACGCGGCCCGGCTAAAGGCCGGCGCGTACTATACCGGAATTCGCTAAAAAAGGGAGCTTTATTTAAAGGGAAACGCCAGCGAACGCAGGAGTGTCACAGGCTTTGCGGATAATCGAGCAAGGGTCTATTTTTCTAGGGCCCGGTCCTGCTGGTCATCAAGCTTAAACGGTTCATCTTGTAGCCTGGTGCCGTCACTCCGAAACGCCCCTACCCGCCCGAGGATTGCCAGCATGAATCAACCGGATTGCAGTCGTGTCAGCCGGGAACGGCGTGGTCATGTCTGGTTGATCGGACTCGACCGCGTGGCCAAGCGCAACGCGTTCGATATCGAACTGCTCAACGCCTTGAGCCTGGCCTATGGCGAATTCGAGGCGGACAGCGAGGCCCGCGTCGCGGTGGTGTTTGCCCACGGCGAGCACTTTACCGCCGGCCTCGACCTGGCCAGTGCCAGCGCGGCCCTGGCCGAAGGCTGGCACGCGCCGCCCGGCGGTTGCGATCCCTGGGGCGTGTTTGCCGGCCCACGGGTCAGCAAACCGGTGATCGTCGCGGCTCAAGGCTACTGCCTGACCATCGGCATCGAGTTGATGCTCGCCGCCGACATCAACCTGTGCGCCAGCAACACGCGCTTTGCCCAGTTGGAAGTCCAGCGCGGGATTTTCCCCTTCGGCGGCGCCACCCTGCGCCTGCATCGGCTGTCCGGGTGGGGCAATGCCATGCGCTGGCTGCTGACCGGAGACGAGTTTGATGCCCACGATGCCTTGCACATGGGCCTGGTGCAGGAAGTGATGGCCAGCGAAGATCTGCTGCCACGTGCCCTTGAACTGGCCGAACGCATCGCCCGCCAGGCGCCGCTGGGCGTCCAGGCCACCTTGCAGTCAGCGCGCCAGGCCCATCTCGAAGGCGAGGAGGCAGCCGCCCTGGCTTTGCCGCTGTTAGCAAAAAAACTGCTCGACAGCGAGGACGCCAAGGAAGGCCTGCGCTCGCTGATCGAGAAACGCAGTGGGGAATTCAAAGGGTATTAGGTCGCCGGGCGAATGGCCTTGATCAGTGGCTGCAACGAGTAACCCAGGCGCGGTGCCAAGGCATCGGCGCGGGCGCTGAGTCCGGTCAGATCCAAATCTTGATCGAGATCCGCCGGCACCAACAGGATCACGTTGCCTTCCTTCACCGGCAATTCCCAGTAGTGCCGGTGATAGAGACCGCGCAGCAGTGCCGCGCCCAAGGGTTTGCCATCATCGGTAGCCCATTGATTGATCACCAGCCAACCACCGGGGTTCAGGCGCTTCTGGCAGTTTTCCAGGAAACTCCAGGCCAGATGACCGACACCGGGGCCGACGTCGGTGTACAGGTCGACGAAAATCAGGTCGGCTGGCTCTGCCGTTTCCAGCAATTCCAGCGCATCACCGATGCGGATGAACAGCCGTGGATCGTCGTCCAACCCCAGGTACTCGATGGCCAGGCGCGGTACATCGGGGCGCAATTCGATGGCCTCGACGTCTTCCAGCGGCAGGAACTTCAGGCAGGCCTGGGTCAGCGTCCCAGCTCCCAGGCCTAGGAACAGCGCACTTTCCGGCTGTTCATGGCACAGCGCGCCGATCAGCATGGCGCGGGTGTAGTCGTACTCGAGCCAGCTTGGGTCAGCGGTGAACACGCAGCTCTGCTCGATGGCGTCACCAAATTCAAGGAAGCGATAATCCGCCACTTCCAGCACACGAATCATGCCGAACTCATCGTGCACTTCGGCGAGCAGATGCTCGACGCGCTCCTCAGTCATTTCCTCTCCTGGTCCGTTACCCGGCTGATCCGCGATTGCGGCAAAGGCGCGATTGTCCGCCAAGCGTCTGGAGCAGGTCACGCACTAATTTGCTGATAACATGAGAGCCCCGTGCCTGAACCCTAGAGACCGTGATGAGCCAACCCTGGAGCCCTGAAAGCTGGCGTGCGCTGCCGATCCAGCAACAACCCCATTATCCGGACGCCGCCCATTTGCAGGCCGTCGAACAGAGCCTGGCCAGCTATCCGCCACTGGTGTTCGCCGGTGAAGCCCGGGAATTGCGCCGCCAGTTTGCCGAAGTTACCCAGGGCCGGGCGTTTCTGTTGCAAGGCGGTGATTGCGCCGAGAGCTTTGCCGAGTTCTCGGCGGCGAAGATTCGCGACACCTTCAAGGTGCTGCTGCAGATGGCGATCGTCATGACCTTCGCCGCCGGATGCCCGGTGGTCAAGGTCGGACGCATGGCCGGGCAATTCGCCAAACCGCGCTCGGCGAACGATGAGACCATCGACGGCGTGACCCTGCCGGCCTACCGCGGCGATATCGTCAATGGCATCGGCTTCGACGAAAAAAGCCGGGTACCGGACCCAGAGCGCCTGTTGCAGTCCTATCATCAGTCGACTGCGACCCTGAATCTGCTACGGGCCTTCGCCCAGGGCGGCTTTGCCGACCTGCATCAGGTCCATAAATGGAACCTGGACTTCATCGCCAACTCGGCGCTGGCGGAGAAATACAGTCACCTGGCCGATCGCATCGACGAAACCCTGGCGTTCATGCGCGCCTGCGGCATGGACTCCTCGCCGCAACTGCGCGAGACCAGCTTCTTCACTGCCCACGAAGCCTTGTTGCTGAATTACGAACAGGCGTTTGTCCGCCGAGACAGCCTGACCAATGACTACTATGACTGCTCGGCCCACATGCTGTGGATCGGTGATCGCACCCGCCAACTCGACGGCGCACACGTCGAATTCCTGCGCGGAGTGAATAACCCGATTGGGGTCAAGGTCGGCCCGACGATGAACACCGACGAGTTGATCCGCCTGATCGACGTGCTCAACCCGGACAACGACCCAGGTCGCCTGAACCTGATCGCCCGCATGGGCGCCAACAAGGTCGGCGATCATTTGCCGCAACTCATTCGCGCGGTCGAACGCGAGGGCAAGAAAGTGCTCTGGAGTTCGGACCCGATGCACGGCAATACGATCAAGGCCAGCAGCGGCTACAAGACCCGTGACTTTGCGCAGATCCTCGGCGAGGTGAAGCAGTTCTTCCAGGTACACCAGGCCGAAGGGACTTACGCTGGCGGGATTCATATCGAGATGACCGGGCAGAACGTCACCGAATGCATCGGCGGCGCTCGTCCGATTACCGAAGACGGCTTGTCGGACCGCTATCACACCCACTGCGATCCACGGATGAACGCCGACCAGTCGCTGGAACTGGCATTCCTGATCGCCGAGACCCTGAAGCAGGTTCGCCGCTAGGCAGCATCAGCTTGCCAATGCCACTCGCAACCGCGCCGCACTGGCGCGGGGGCAGTTGAGCTGAATGGTCGCCAACCCCAGCCAATCGGCCAGTCGTCGCAGACTCAGGGCCAGCGCCTGCATCCCCTCCTCGTCCAGCCCTTGCGCTTCTTCGTGCACTGCATGCACGGCCAGGCGGTTCAATGCCCGCTCCGCCCGCAGGTCGACCCTCGCGGCTATGCGCTCGCGGTGCAGAAACGGCAACACGTAATAGCCATACAGGCGCTTGTCCGGCGGTGTGTAGATTTCCAGGCGATAGCGAAAACCGAACAGACGCTCAGTGCGACTGCGCTCCCAGATCAATGAGTCGAACGGCGACAGCAAGGCACTGGCGTTGACCTTGCGCGGCACTGTCACGTCCATCAGACAGTAGCCTGGTTGCTTCCAACCCTGCACTTCGCAGCGTTGCAACGAACCTTCCTCCAGAAGTCCGGCCAAGGCCTCACGGCACTCCAGGACGCCCAGTCGAAAATAATCGCGCAGGTCCTTTTCCGTACCGACTCCCAACGCAGCCGCGGCGTGCAGTATCAGCGCACGCTGTGCCTCGGCCTCGCCAAGCATAGGCTGCTGGCGAATCGACGCGGGAATCACTCGTTCCGGCAGATCGTACAGCCGCTCGAAACCACGACGCCCCGCCACTGTGACTTCGCCGGCAGCAAACAACCATTCCAGGGCATGTTTTTCCGCGCTCCAGTCCCACCACGGGCCGGCACGCTCCTGACGCGTCGACAGGCTGCCCGCGCCCAACGCGCCCATCTCCTCAACCGAGGCCAACACCCGGCGAATGGTGTCCTGCTGCTCACGCCCGAAACGCGCGAGTTGTTGGTAGATCCCCTCACCCTGTGCGGCACGCTGCATGCGCCAGCGCATCAGCGGATACATTGACAAAGGCAGCAACGACGCCTCATGCCCCCAATACTCGAACAACGTACGCTTGCGCCCCTGGCTCCAGGCCGCCTGGTCGAGCAACTCAGGGGCGTAGTTGCCCAGACGGGAAAACAACGGCAGGTAATGTGAACGCACCAAGGCATTGACCGAGTCGATCTGCAGCACGCCCAGGCGCTCGATCAGTCGATTGACCTGTGTCGACTTGACCGATGTAGCCGGCTGACGCCCGGAAAAGCCCTGGGCACTCAGCGTTAGGCGCCGGGCCTGATTGAGAGAGAAAGCAAGGGAAGTGGTCATTGCGCAACTCTTGAATGAGGCTTCCCTTACCTTAGTGGCAAGTGGGGTTGCGGCCAAGCAGAGGGATCAGCGCTTGAGCGGGTCATCCCAAAAAGGCCGAGAGATTTCCCTGAGGACGTCGGCCCGACTCAGGCCGATATCACGCAACTGCTCATGACTCAATCCCGCCAGCTCGGCACGGTCACGGCTCAGCTGCCGCCAGCGCCGCCATTGCGCGACTGCACCTCGCATGCTTGGACGGGCGGCACAGGGCCTGGTCTGGACGGATGTGCGTTGTCGCTCCATGACACTACTCCTCGGAAAATGAGCGCGCAGTCTTGTCCGAGTGGCGAAACCAGCCTAGCGGAGATCCATGACGGCCTGTTGCCGCAACGGCACAAGCCTCAGCGCAGAGCCTTCGAAGGCGTGCGCTGAAGCCGTGACCGAAGATTTCAGCAAGGCTATTTACCCAGCCCCATGGGGTCTTCCCAGAAGTGTCGTTCGGACTCCTGCTCGACATCCGCGCGACTCAAGCCAATGTCCTTCAGGGCCTCGTCGCTCAAGCTGGCCAGCAATGTGCGCTCGCGGTGCAGTTGATACCAGCGCCCGAGTTTTTCCAGCATCAGGTGCGCGGAGAAGCCGTGATGGGAACCGGCATCCATTTGCACGTAACCTTTTTGACCTTTCATCGTCTTGCCCTCCGTTGTGGATGGCTCAAGTTTCGCTCCGGGTTTAAGATCAATCCAACGAATGTTTTGAATGCAATACATCTCGGAGATTGATGAGTGAGCCAGTTCCCCAGCATCGAGACCGACGTCCTGCGCACCTTCGTCGCCATCGCCGACCAGGGCGGATTCACTCGCGCGGGTGAACTGGTCAACCGCACGCAATCCGCGGTCAGCATGCAGATGAAACGCCTGGAAGAAGATGTGCTGCAGCGCCAGCTGTTTCAACGAGACGGACGCCAGGTCAAGCTGACGGCAGAGGGTGAGGTGCTGCTGGGTTATGCGCGACGCATCCTGAAATTGCACAGCGAGGTGTTCAATACCCTGCGCGAACCGCACATGGTCGGCACCGTGCGCATCGGCACGCCGGATGACTATGTGATGCGTTTCCTGCCCGGGATTCTCTCGCGCTTTGCCCAGTCCTACCCACTGGTGCAGATCGAAGTGCATTGCGAATCGTCCAAGCAACTGCTGCTGCGCCAGGACCTCGACCTGTCCATTGTCACCCGCGAGCCCGGCAGCGAAATCGGCCAGTTGCTGCGCAAGGAGCGTTTTGTCTGGGCCCAGGCGCAATGCTACAACCCCATTGAACAATCACCCTTGCCGCTGGCGATGTTCAACAGCGATTGCTTCTGCCGCCTCTGGGCCTGCAATGCGCTGGATGCCGCCGGCCGCGAGTACCGGATCGCCTACAACAGTTCGAGCCTGTCGGCGCTGATGGCGGTGGTCAGCGCTGGCCTTGCGGTGACCGCACAACTGGAAAGCCTGATCCCGCAGGACATGCGCATTCTCGGCGAAGCCGAAGGCCTGCCTCAGTTACCCGAGGCGAGCATCATGCTGCTGCGCAACCTGCACCACCCGTCGCCGATCACCGAGTGCCTGGCGGAGCACATTGTTGAAGGCTTCAAACTTTAAACGCGAGCATCACCGCACAGAGCACCAGGAACGCGCAGAACAAGCCGCGCAGCAGGCGTTCCGGCAAGGCGTGGGCAATTTTCACGCCCCAACTGATGCTGAGCAGACCGCCCACCGCCATGGGCAACGCAATGTGCCAGTCGACTTGCTGGTGCAGAGCGTAGGTCGCCAGGGTCACACCCGTGCTGGGCAAGGCCAGTGCCAGCGACAGGCCCTGGGCCACCACCTGGGTGGTGCCGAACACGCTGGTCAGCACCGGCGTTGCCACCACCGCGCCGCCCACCCCGAACAAGCCACCCATGACGCCGGACGCCGCGCCCAGCACCCCGAGCCAGGGCCACGAATAGCGCATCTGCGCAGTCGGCGCCGCCGCAGTCATGAACATGCGCACCAGGTTGTAGACCGACAAGGCCACCAGGAACACCACGAAGCCGATGCGCATCGCCTGAGCATCGATCCCCACCGCCCAGATCGAGCCCAACAACGCGAAACAGAAGCCCATGGTGGCCAACGGCAACGCGTGGCGCCACTCGATGCGATTGCGCTGGTGATAACGCCACAACGCCAGCATCACGTTCGGCACCACCATCACCAACGCCGTGCCCTGGGCAAGCTGTTGATCCAGGCCAAACAACACCCCTAGGGCAGGAATCGCGATCAAGCCACCGCCAATTCCGAACAAACCACCCACGGTGCCCAAGGCAGCCCCCAGCAACACATACATCGTCAACTCGATCACAGGTCCAATCCCTCACGTCAATGGGCTGCATCCTACGCAGTCCAGGCTAGCGGGGAAACGCACAGCAACGCACAATGGCTGTGCCTACTTCGCACAAGCAACCACCATGAACCCTACAACACTCACCGATCAATTGGGTCTCTTCCTCGATGTGGTCGAAACCGGTAGTTTTTCGGCTGCCTCCCGCCGCCATCCCCTGACACCCTCTGCCGTCGCCCGCCGTATCGATAGCCTGGAGCAGGCACTCGGCAGCCCATTGTTCGTGCGCACAACCCACGCCGTACGTCCCACGCCGGCCGGGTTGGCGTTCGCCGAGCGGGCTCGACGAATTGTTGGCGAGTTGCGCCTGGCGCGGGCCGAGGTCGCCTCCCTGAGCAGCGCGCCGGAAGGCTTGATTCGGGTCGATGCCCCGGCTGCGTTCGGACGCAGGCATTTGGCGCCGGTGATCGCCGACTTTCTCCTGCTGTACCCGGGGCTGGACGTGCAACTGCACTTGATCGACAGCTTCGTGGATATGCACGGCGCGCACCTGGGCAAAGTCGACCTGGTCCTACGCGCGGGTCAATTGGCCGACACTCGCATGGTGGCAACGCCCTTGGCCAATATGGTGCGAATCGCTTGTGCCAGCCCCGACTACCTGAAGCGTCGTGGTACGCCGCAGCACCCGAGCGAGCTGGTCGACCATGACGGGCTCGATTGGGATGGCCTGGCCCCGCCTTTTGCCTGGCGTTTCGAACGGGACGGACAGATGCAGTTGTATCGTCCGCAACGCATCCGCCTGAGCGCCAACAATGCCGAAGCCTTCCTTTACGGCGCCCTCGCCGGCCTGGGCATCGCTCATCTGCCCACCTGGTTGTGCAGTGAGTACCTGCTGCGCGGCGAATTGCTGCCGTTGTTCTGCGACAATGGCTTGCCCAAACCAGAAAGCTCCGGGATCTACGCTCTGCGCCTGGAGCAACAGGCCAGCTCCCGCAGTCGTTTGCTCCTGGAATACCTCAAGAGCCGCTTCAGCCCGGTCCCGCCCTGGGATCTGGCGCTGCAGAGCGACTTAAACCGCCTGTAGCCGAATAATCCCTGGCGCGTTAAAGACTCGCCCGCTAGATTTATCCCGATCATCGTTCAAGGTTTAGACATGACCCGCCAAAGCGACACCCCGGACCCTTGCGACAACCTGCTGCTGGACAATCAGCTGTGTTTCGCCCTGCACTCCACCTCCTTGTTGATGACCAAGGTCTATAAACCCTTGCTGCAGGCCTTGGGGCTGACCTATCCGCAGTATCTGGCGATGATGGTGTTGTGGGAGCAGGATGGACTGACCGTAGGCGAAATCAGCGCACGCCTGCTGACCGATCCCGGCTCCCTGACGCCTCTGCTCAAGCGCCTGGAAGCCGAAGGCCTGTTGAGCCGCACCCGCAGCCGTGAAGACGAACGGGTGGTGATTGTCGAACTGACCGAACAGGGTCGAGCCCTCAAGCAACAAGCGCGTGATGTTCCACCCTGCATCCTCGGTGCCAGCGGCCTGGCCCTGGAGCAGATGCGCAAACTGCAGGACGATCTGCAGAACCTGCGCAGCCACCTGCAAGACAGCCTGTAACTCGCCCCAGGCGCGCAGCGCCCGCCTGGGGTCCTGCGCGAGTGCCTGCCCTCACCTCAAGTCCCGCACACCCCGACCGACCAACGGCAAAATAAAACTCAACATTTATCTTGCGCGCTAATTATTTGCGCGATACATTTATTTCGCACTTACTTAGCGCGCAAACCTTTAGCGCAAGCAACCCATTCGAAACGAGGATCCTGTCATGCAAACTCTCTATACCGCAGTTGCAACCGCTACCGGTGGCCGTGATGGTCGCGCGGTCTCCAGCGACAACATTCTCGACGTCAAACTCGCCACCCCGAAAGAGCTCGGCGGTGCCGGCGGTGCTGCAACCAACCCCGAGCAACTGTTCGCCGCCGGTTACTCGGCCTGCTTCATCGGCGCACTGAAGTTCGTTGCCAGCCAGACCAAGCGCAAAATCCCCGACGACGCCTCGATCACCGCCCACGTCGGCATCGGCCAGATCCCCGGCGGCTTCGGCCTGGATATCGACCTGCATGTCAGCCTGCCCGGCCTTGAGCAAACGGACGCGCAAAGCCTGGTTGATGCTGCGCATCAGGTCTGCCCTTATTCGAATGCCACCCGTGGCAATGTCGATGTGCGCCTGCACGTCAGCGTGTGATCCCTGGCAAACGCGCACAAAAAAGCCCGACTCAATGGTCGGGCTTTTTCTTGCCTACAAGAACAGTGCTTATTTAGCACGGCCTTTGTAAGAACCGCCTTCGCGGGTATCGATCTCGATCATGTCGCCGATCTCGATGAAGTCAGCAACCGACAGCTCGGTACCGTTCTTCAGTTTGGCAGGCTTCATCACCTTGCCGGAAGTGTCGCCGCGAGCGGAACCTTCGGTGTAGTCAACCTGACGCACGATGGTGGTCGGCAGCTCTACGGAAACCAGACGGTCTTCGAAGAACACGGCTTCGCAAACGTCGGTCATGCCTTCTTCCACGAATGGCAGAACGCTTTCGATGTCTTCGGCGTTCAGCTCGTACATGGTGTAGTCGGTGGTGTCCATGAACGTGTAGGTGTCGCCGCTGATGAAGGACAGGGTCGCTTCTTTGCGGTCGAGGATCACGTCGTCCAGTTTGTCGTCGGCGCTGTAAACGATCTCGGTCTTGTAACCGGTCAGCAGGTTTTTCAGCTTGGTCTTCATGATCGCGCTGTTACGACCGGACTTGGTGAATTCAGCTTTCTGAACCAGCCAAGGGTCGTTTTCGAGACGGATCACCGTACCGGGTTTCAGTTCTTTACCAGTTTTCATTGCGAATATCCGAATTTGGATGGGATTTACTAAAATCTAGGCCGCGTATCATATCCAATTTAGGTAAAACTGTACCAGCGCTGAGGCGAGATCAGGCTGCGAGGCCTGTTCCAGACACCAATCATCAGCGTGTTTTTGCAGTTCGGGCCAGTGTTCCAGGGCCAGAATCCACGCAGCGGCCACACCCGTGCCGGTGTTCCAGGCACGCCACAACCCCTCTAGCGCAACCCGGGCAGCAGGCGACAAGGATCTGCAATAGAGCGCCAGAAAGGCTTCGAGCTTATCCAGGTGGGCGTCATCTTCCTGCTGATAGATGTGCCACAACATCGGACGAGCGGCCCATTGCGCCCGCACAAAAGAGTCCTCTCCGCGTACGGCATTGAAGTCGCAGCACCAGAGCAACAGGTCATATTGATCCTGCCGGACAAAAGGCAGCACCTGCACGGTCAGGGCACCGCGCTGCTGGACCGCCCCCACTGCCAACCCTTCAACCCCAAGCCAGCGCGCGACATCGCCGAGGATCCGCCCCTCGGGCACCAACAGATGCGTGGGCTGCGAATCGTTGGCCATGACGTCCAGCCAATCCGCCAATCCGGCATTCTCATAAGCGAACAGCGACATCAACCGGGCACCCTCGGCGCGTGCCACCCCCAGCCCTGACAGGAACTCACGTTGCGCCTGCGCATTGGCTTGAAAGCGCTCGCGCCCGGACAGCAGATCGCGTTCACGCAGCAGGCCGCCAGTACCCGCCTGAAAGCCGGGGAAAAAAAAGTACTTCTGCACTTGCTTGAACTTGACCGAAGGCAGGCCGTGACAGCCAACAACCCAGTCTTCAGCGCTGAGGTAATCGAGGTTCATCCACAGCGGCCTCTGCGCGCGTGCGGCCATCGCCTCCATGTAGGCGCTCGGCAATTGACAGGCGAAAGCGGCAATCACTACGTCTGCGGCGTCGGTCGGCTGCCACTCGCTCGACCAGTGCCGCACCTCGACACCCTGCTGCCACTGCTGGTCCAGGTTAACCTCGATCTCCGGGCACATGCGCTCGAACGCCCGCAGATCATCGACCCACAAGCGCACCGCGCAGGACTGCTCGGCCACCAGTTGCCGAGCCAGGCGCCAGGTCACGCCGATGTCGCCATAGTTATCGACGACGGTGCAAAAAATATCCCAGTGGACTTTCATTCCGGGCTCCGCAGGCAAAGATTCCAATTGTCCGCATAAATCGTTGCGTGCAGAAGGGCCGACGTCGATTAATCTTCATGCGACAATCCAGCGCTGCGCAAACCGTCCTGCCAGGAGGCCACCATGCCCTACCGTCCACCCGCCCGCCGCAGTGTGTCGATCACCCTCAACCCATTGCAACTGGTCGGCAGCATCGCACTGGGTCTGTGGCTTGGGTTTGTCGCGATCGTCCTGACGGCATGGCTCTTGTCCAAGCTGCTGTTCAGCGAGCAACTGACGGCGCTGGCCGAGGCGACGCGCCAGGCCGCCCAACCCCGACCCGTTGTGATGGAACCGGCAGCGCCAAACCCGATGTTCGAGCAGTATCAGCAGAACCTCGCCAAACAGGCACGGGAGCAGTCCCTTGAGCAGGCACGCAGCAATCCGCGCAACCAGTCCAATCCCGCGTGTCAGTTCTGGTTGGCGCAAGACAAGACCATTCCCAGCGAAAAAAGCCGCGCCAACGTTCAGCAATTCTGCGATTGAAGATGAATAAACACACAGTCCACAGCCTGATCCTGGAAAAACTTGCGGACGATCTCGAGATCGCCCGCCGCGCCGCACAAACCGCCTACGAAACCGCGACCCACGAAGAGAACATCGCCGAAAACAAGTACGACACCCTCGGCCTCGAAGCCTCCTACCTTGCTGCCGGCCAGGCCAGGCGTGTAGAGGAAATTCGCCAGGCCCTGACGCTGTGCCAGAACCTCAGCCTGCGTCCGTATGACGAACAATTGGGTATCCAGGTGGGGACGTTGTTGGGCCTGGAAGATGAACAGGCGCGCCAGCAATGGCTATTCCTGGCGCCCGATGCGGCGGGATTGAAGGTCTATCTGGTGGGCCAGTTGATCACCGTCATCAGCCCCCGCTCGCCGCTGGGCAAAAGCCTGCTGGGCAAGTTCGAGGGCGATGAGGTGGAAATCCTGGTAGGCGGCACCCGGCAACAGTTCACTGTCACCGAGGTCATCTGAGGGGCTTAGTGAACCGGTAGTTCGACGCCGTCAAAAAGTTCTTCCAGTTCCTGCTTGTTGTGGCACTGGATCGCCTTGGCCATGACTTCACGGGTCAGGTGCGGCGCGAATTTCTCGATGAAGTCGCACATGAACCCGCGCAGGAAGGTGCCGCGACGGAAACCGATCTTGGTCACGCTGGACTCGAACAACTCGCTGGCATCCAATACCACCAGGTCGTTGTCGAGCTTGGTGTCGACCGCCATTTTCGCCACGATGCCGACACCCAGGCCCAGGCGCACGTAGGTCTTGATCACGTCGGCGTCCGCAGCGGTGAACACCACCTTCGGCGTCAGGCCGCGATGGCTGAAAGCTTCGTCGAGTTTCGAGCGGCCGGTGAAGCCGAAGACGTAGGTCACGATCGGGTATTCCGCCAGGGCCTCGAGGGTCAGCTTCGGCAGTTTGGTCAGTGGGTGCCCTTGAGGCACCACCACACAGCGGTTCCAGCGATAGCACGGCATCATCACCAGGTCGCCGAACAACTCCAGCGCTTCGGTGGCGATGGCGAAATCCACGGTGCCGTCAGCCGCCATCTCGGCGATCTGCATCGGCGAGCCCTGGTGCATGTGCAGGGCAACGTCCGGGTATTGCTTGATGAAATTGCTGATCACCGGTGGCAAGGCATAGCGCGCCTGGGTGTGGGTGGTGGCAATCGACAGGGTGCCTTTCTTCTCGTTCGAGAATTCCTGGGCGATCTGCTTGATGCTTTCGACTTTGCGCAGAATCTCGCCGGCGGTGGTGATGATGCGTTCACCGGCCGGGGTGACGCGGGTCAGGTGCTTGCCGCTGCGGGCGAAAACCTCGACCCCCAGTTCGTCTTCCAGCAGGCGGATCTGTTTACTGATGCCCGGTTGTGAGGTGTAGAGGCTTTGGGCGGTGGCGGAAACGTTGAGGTCGTGGTGCGCCACTTCCCAGATGTAGCGCAGTTGTTGAAGCTTCATATCAATCCCTCAAAGCAGGTAGGCGCCACGGGCATCAGCGACGATATATAACTATATTAATGGTTTGCAGAATAAATCTAGAACTTTTTTATCAAAAGGCCAGCACTCACGCCTCAAATATCGTCGTGACGTCTGCGCTGCAACAACGGCACCAGGTAAACCGGCACCTTGGACAGCTGCAGCACGCGGGCCGCCGTACGGCCCAAAGGTGTTTCCCCGCCCGCGCCATGGCTATGGCTGCCGAGGATCAACAAATCCACCGAAAGCTTTTCGGCCTGCTGGAGAATCACTTGCGATGGATCGCCCTGGAACACCCTGACCGACTGAATCACTTCCAGGTCCTGCTGCCCTTCCCCCAACTCCTCACGCAGACTGTCGAGCACCCGCTGCTCGATGTTGACCATTACGGTGTTCAAGCCCTGGCTGTGAAATTCGTTGAGCGCCTGCTCGTCCAGGTAACTCTGCAATACCGACTCGGCAAACAGTCCCATCGGTTCGACTGCATGCACCACATACAACTCGGCCTTGAATGTGCGCGCCAATGCCAGCGCGTGTTGCATGACAACAGGCGCGTAATGGCCGAGGTCAGTGGCATACAGCATCGAACGAATCATATGACCTCCTCGAATGCCAGGATGGCGGAGATGGATTCAGCTTAGCAGCGCTGCGAAGAGTGCGATGCGCCGCTCAGGCGCCTGGCGTCGGGGCCTTGGTTTTCACCTCGTTGCTGATGCCGTGGGGTACATGACCGGTGGCCACCACCTCGCGCGCCAGCTCGCAATGGCCGGCCTGGTCGTCGAAAAATACATCGGCGGCGAACGCCTCGAGGAACGCCGACTTGGTCAGGCCACCGAGGAACAACGATTCGTCGAGGCGGATATCCCACTCGCGCAATGTACGGATCACCCGCTCGTGCGCAGGTGCCGAACGCGCCGTCACCAACGCGGTGCGGATTGGGCAGTCGTCTTCGGCAAACTCACGCTGCAAGGCATTGAGCGCGGCGAGGAAACCCTTGAAGGGACCGCCACGCAACGGCTCACGGGCAGCCTGACGCTCACTGGCCTGAAAGGCTTCCAGGCCACCGGACTGATAGACACGCTCCGACTCGTCGGAAAACAGCACCGCATCGCCATCAAAGGCAATGCGCAGCTCCTCGCTGGCCGCACGACTGGCACCACCGGAGAGGATGGTCGCGGCGGCAAAACCGGCGTCCAGGGCACTGCGCACATCCTCGGCGTGGGTGGAGAGAAACAGGTCGCACTCGAATGCCTTGAGGTACGGATAGGGACTGCGCCCACCGACGAAGGCCGCACGGGAAATCGCCAGGCCGTAATGGTGGATCGAGTTGAATACGCGCAAGCCGGTGTCGGCACTGTTGCGCGAGACCAGCACCACTTCGACCCGCGCCTTGCCCAGGCTGGCATTGAGATTCAGCAGCTTTTGCACCAAAGGAAACGCATCACCGGGCTCGAGGATTTCGTCCTCATGCTCGATCTGGTACTGCCGGTACGCCTCGACACCGCTGGCCAGATAGACCTTGTGGCTTTCACTCAGGTCGAACAGCGCCCGCGAAGAAATCGCCAGCACCAGCTTGTCATCAATGCCCTTCGCCATCCATTTCCCCCAGGCTGAAGCATTCAGCCATTTCGCTCATCGATAAAACGCAAGGCCTGGTACAGCGCCTCGATTTTTGGCAACCGGCAGCCAACAGCCCTGGCCGAAGCCAAAGGCGCTTCATAAATCGCCGCCAGTTCCAGCGGCCGCTTGTGCAAGTAGTCGTGGTACATGCTCGGCCAATAGTCGGGCATCTGCTCGGTGACCTTGAACAGGTACTCGGCATACCCCGGTGCCATGCTGTGCCCACAGGCCAACGCGCCTTGCACCACTTCGGCCATCAACGCCTGGATCAGTTCCCGACTGTGCTCGCTGGCCATCAGCGGCGTGGTACTGGCACCCAGCAGCACCGACAAACCGTTATAGGGGATATTCCAGACCAGTTTTTGCCAACGCGCCTGCTGCAGGTTGGCCATGGCCTGGGAATCGAGACCCGCGGCACGAAACAGTCCCGCGCCCTGCTCGACGATCTGCTGGCGCGCCGCCTGGTCGGTCCCGGCCGGACCGCTGTGGTAGCCAACATGTACCGCCCCGAGTGCCTGGTGCTCGATGATCCCGGGACCGGCGCGGTGTACGCAGATAAAACACAGGCCACCCAGCAGGTGCAGGGAGTCGGGCAGCAGCTCGCGCACGCTGTCCTCCACATCCAGGCCATTTTGCAGCAGCAGGACTTTCGCCCCGGGCGCCGCCGCCTTGATGATCGCCGGTACCAGCTCGGCGTTGCCGGTGGTCTTGGTGCCGACCAGCAGCCAGTCGCACGCTGGCATGTCTTCGGCGACACTGTAGGCCTGCACCGGATCGAGGATTACGGCGCCATGGGCGGCGCTCTGCAGCTGCAGGCCGCGCTCGGCCACCGCGGCAAACTCACTGCGCAGCAGGAAATGCACATCGAACCCGGCACGCGCCAGCATCACGCCGTAGAAGCCGCCAATGGCCCCGGTTCCGATAATGCCGATTTTCGGCCTGCTTGCTGTCTGTGTCATGGCAACTCCTCGGGAATTCGACTCAGCGCCTGCCCCACCGCGGCGTTCAGCTCGCTGCGGCTCAGGCGTGACTGTACGGCACCATAAAACTCACCGTCGCGCACCACGAACAGCGCCGGCAAATGAAAGACCTGGTAACGCGCGACCGCACCGCCGTTATCGCCAGCATCGATCCAGCACAGCCGGTCGACATCCAGCCCAAGGGAGGGCAGTTGCTGGCGTGCCCAGCGGCAACTGGAGCAGCCGACGCTGATGAAAATCAGCAGCGATACGCCATTCATCGCCAACAGCTGCTGGTCGACGTCAAAATCGGTCAGATCCGATTCGACCACTATACTGGGGGGAACACTGTCGAATGACCGACATTTGGAGTCCGTGTTCATGGGGCGTTTCATTCCTCATCCTGACGATGTGCCTGTCGAGCTGACGTTGCGCAAGCATGAATGTATCTCTCGGCAAGAACTGCACACTATCAGTCTCGGCGGCGTGGCTTGCAATTATCACCGCGCCTGGCGCAAGGGAACGGCACTGGAAGTGCGCATGCCGACCCTGAGCGAACATGTCTGCTACCTGGGGTACGTGGCCTGGTGCCTGCGCCGCAAGCACAGCTATCTGGTAGGCATCGCCTTCATTGACGAGCAAACCCTGTTCATGGCCCGCATGGGTGAGCAGGTCTGCCAGATCGAACGTTACTGCCGCCAGCAGCAACGCCTGGGTGAACCACCCGGCAGCCAGGCATTGGCCCTGCAATGGGTCGACCAGCATGCCAGCGAGTACTCCCACGAGACCGTGCGCCAGGCTTTTGCAACGCCAGCACTGGATTAAACCCGTGCCTGCCCATTGTCGAGCCACCGCCTAACGCGCTAAGGTTCGGCTCCCCGCTGCGCTTAAATCATGCTGTGCTCCGCCGCGCGGGGATCGCTGGCGGCCGGCACCCGTGACCTGACGAGTAACACGATGGCTGATTTACCGATCAATGACCTAAACGTCGCCTCCAACGAGACGCTGATCACCCCTGACCAGCTCAAGCGTGATATTCCCCTGAGCGATGCCGCGCTGCGCACCGTGACCAAGGGCCGCGAAGTCATTCGCAATATCCTGGATGGCACCGACCACCGCCTGTTCGTCGTTATCGGGCCCTGCTCGATCCACGACATCAAGGCCGCACATGAATATGCCGAGCGCCTCAAGGTCCTCGCTGCAGAAGTGTCCGACACCCTGTATCTGGTCATGCGAGTCTATTTCGAGAAGCCACGTACCACCGTCGGCTGGAAAGGCCTGATCAACGACCCGTACCTGGACGACTCCTTCAAGATCCAGGACGGCCTGCACATCGGTCGTCAATTGCTGCTGGACCTGGCCGAAATGGGCCTGCCAACCGCCACCGAAGCCCTCGACCCGATCTCGCCGCAGTACCTGCAGGACTTGATCAGCTGGTCGGCAATCGGCGCGCGCACCACTGAATCCCAGACCCACCGCGAAATGGCCTCCGGCCTGTCCTCGGCGGTTGGTTTCAAGAACGGCACCGACGGCGGCCTGACCGTGGCGATCAACGCCCTGCAGTCGGTTTCCAGCCCGCACCGTTTCCTGGGGATCAACCAGGAAGGTGGCGTATCGATCGTGACCACCAAGGGCAACGCCTACGGGCACGTGGTCCTGCGCGGTGGCAATGGCAAGCCGAACTACGACTCGGTGAGCGTCGCCCTGTGCGAACAGGCGCTGAACAAGGCCAAGATCAAGCCGAACATCATGGTCGACTGCAGCCACGCCAACTCCAACAAGGATCCGGCACTGCAACCGCTGGTGATGGAGAACGTTGCCAACCAGATCCTCGAAGGCAACCAGTCGATTATCGGCCTGATGGTCGAGAGCCATCTGAACTGGGGCTGCCAGGCAATTCCCAAGGACCTCGCCGAGCTGCAGTACGGCGTCTCGATCACCGATGCCTGCATCGACTGGTCCGCGACCGAAACCACCTTGCGCAGCATGCACGCCAAGCTCAAGGATGTGCTGCCCAAACGCGAGCGCACCTGACTGGCATCTGCCGCACACAAAAACGCCGGGCTCAGCCCGGCGTTTTTTATTGGCAAACCCTGATCAGAGCTTGGCGGCGTGCCGCTGGTGACGCTCCATGTACCGCTCGACGTAGGAACATGAAGGGATGACGGTGTAACCCATTTTGTCGGCGTAATCGAGCGCCTGCTCGGTCAACGCGGCGGCGATACCACGGCCACGCAGCGCGTTGGGCACGAAGGTGCGATAGATATCCAGGGTCTGCTTACCAAGATCCATGTAGGTCAGGTAGGCACGATGACCGTCCACATTGGTCTCGAATTGATGACCAGCCTGGTCATGGTGGATGGACAACGCCTCGCTCATCACTACTCCTCGCGGGTCTTCGACTGACCCCTACCTTACCGATGTTTGTCCGGCGAAGGAACCTCTACGCCACCCCGTGCCTGTCTGACACCGAGAAAAAGCTGGATCGATCTCACGCAGCCTGGCACGTCACAAATAGTAGGCACCAAAGGCACAAATGCTCAAGGCGCGCTCGTCACGATGTCAGCTGCAAGGTTCGACACAGGTCCGTCGAGGTGGTTCGACCGCAACGCCTGAGCGGTCGACGACCTGAACATTGCCGGATATTGAGACTTGAGACGAAGCTCGCTAGTTAAAGTCACCTGCAACTGCAAAAGTCACGTGAGGCGCAGCACATTTCCTCAACAAAAGTGTAGACGAATCAATAAAGAGCGACTTTAGGCCGTTACTGTGAAACTGCCATCACGGCACCCCGGACCCGGCGACGGACTCGCTGAGGACGGGCATCCTGGCTGCACACTTTTTATACAGGACGATTAAAAGTTGCTCGAAAAAGAATCAGCGCCTACAATTTTTTTTGCTTCTTGCTCTACGTCAGTTTACTTACTAAAAGTAATGGGTAGTATGTACGCCGGCTGTTTCCTCACTCTGAGGTGATAGCTATTTAATAGAAAGTCCTTGAAGGGGAACACGATGAACAACGTTCTGAAATTCTCTGCTCTGGCTCTGGCCGCAGTTCTGGCTACCGGTTGCAGCAGCGTATCGAAAGAAACCGAAGCACGTCTGACTGCTACTGAAGACGCAGCAGCTCGCTCCCAGGCTCGTGCAGACGAAGCTTACCGTAAAGCTGATGAAGCTCTGGCTGCTGCTCAAAAAGCACAACAGACTGCTGACGAAGCTAACGAGCGTGCTCTGCGCATGCTGGAAAAAGCTAGCCGCAAGTAATAGTCCTTCGGGATTGTTATCAAGCCGATCCGCTTTTTGGGTCGGCTTTTTTATTGCCCGCGATTCCGCCAGGCAATAAAAAACCCGCCGCAGCGCTGAGGCCACGGCAGGTTTCCTGAACGCTTACTGCAGCTCGACCGGCGTGCTCGAGACCATCGGCGCAGCACCGCTCGGTACGGCAATTTCCACCGGCAGGCCATCTTCGGCCGCGACCACGTCACGCACCACATCCCAGTTCATGCGCATGTTGCTGGTGATGTCTTCGCGCTTGAGCATCGCGTTGATGACTGCGGTGTGCTTGTCGACCACCGACGGGTTGCCCTTGTCATCGATGGGCGTGTGAGCTTCCAGATAAACCTTGCCGCCGCTCATGCCGAACTTGTACGGATCGTTGAGGATGCGCACCGACGTCCCGACCGGCACCATGCTCGCCATTTCCAGCACGTTGTTGTTGAACATGCGGAAGCAGCCATGGCTGGTGCGCATGCCAATGCCGAACTTCTTGTTCGAACCGTGGATCAGGTAGCCAGGGGTGCCCAGGGTGAACTTGAACGGGCCCAACGGGTTGTCCGGACCCGCCGGCACGACGTTCGGCAACGGGTCGCCATCCGCCGCGTGCTCAGCCTTGATCGATGCTGGCGGGGTCCAGGTCGGGTTCGGCGTCTTGGCAACGATACTGGTGTGGGCGATCGGCGAGCCCCAGCCCTCGCGACCGATACCCAGCGGGAAGGTGTAGACCACGTTGCGGCCCTTGGGGAAATAGTACAACCGGTACTCGGCCAGGTTGATCACGATGCCTTCACGCGGCCCCGGTGGCAGGATGAAGCGCGTCGGCAGGATGATCTCGGTGCCGGCGCCCGGCAACCAGGGATCGACACCCGGGTTGGCCGCGACCATTTCCAGGTAGCCCAGGTCATAGGCGGTGCCCAGGTCGGCGAAGGTGTCTTCGTACTTGGCCTTGACCACTTGCACCTGGCCGACGATATCTTCGCCCGGCGGTGGCAGTGGCAACTCCAGCGCTGCAACGGGACCCGCCACGCACAAGGCGGCAAGTGACAGGCAGCGGGCGACAGCGGGAAAGCGCGACAACATCCGGAAAATCCTTTGCATGGTCGACGGAAAGGTTAAAGGCGCGATTGTACACCGAGGCTCATGCAATCGGGGAGCCAGGCGACGGTCCGCCCGTAACCTGGGTCAGAGTTCGAAGCGCAGCTCCGGCCAGATCGGCGAGGTGCCGCGCTTTTGCGATTCGAGGATCGCCCGGCACAGCGAGCACAGGCGCTGGTCCTGGAAGACCCGGCGATCCACGCTCGACCAGCGCGGCTGCGCCGGCAGCAGGGTGCCGCAGAGGGTGCGGTCGGCCGAGCCACCCAACTCCAGTTGGCGCGTCACCAGATGCACCCGGACTTCCTGGCAGGCGAACAGATCCAGCTGCTCGTCAGGCTCGATCAGTTGGTAGGCAAACAGGGACCAGGCGGGACGCGGCATCGGGGGCTCCAGATCAGGGGGGCGCCACATTAGCCGAAAGCCCGCCGCTAGAAAAGCGTCAAAGCAGTGGTTTTAGCGTCGGCCAGACATTTTCCAGCATCTGGCCCTGGGCCCCGGCAGCCGGGTGGATGCCATCGGCCTGCATCAGCTCGGGCTTGCCACCGACGCCCTCGAGAAAAAACGGCACCAGCGGGACTTTTTTCTCGCTGGCCAGGGTGTCGTAGACCTGGGCAAATGCCTGGGTGTAACGCGGGCCATAATTGGGCGGCAGTTGCATGCCCAGCAACAGCACCTTGGCACCGCTCGCTCGCGACTGGTCGATCATCGACGCAAGATTTTGTTGCAATTGTGTTGGCGGCTGTCCACGCAGGCCGTCATTGCCTCCCAACTCAAGGATCACCAACTCCGGCTTATGGGCTGCAAGCAGCGCCGGCAGCCGCGCCTGGCCACCGGCACTGGTGTCACCACTGACGGACGCATTGACCACCGTGTCGCTGAAACCTTCGTCGCGCAGCCGCTGTTCCAGCAGCGCGACCCAGCCCTGCCGGGTATCCAGGCCGAAAGCCGCGCTGATACTATCGCCAACGATCAGGACAGTACCCGCCGCTGCGTTCTGGGCCATGCACATCAGGGCCAGGCCAGCACTCAAAAACCACACACGCATCGGACTCTCCATGGGCGCAAGCATTCTCACTGCGCGGAACCTTAGCAAAGTGGTTCCCAGCGCGGAAGGTGAACTGACCATCCTGCACCAACTCAGCCTCGAACTGAACAAGGGCGACAGCCTGGCCATTGTCGGCAGCTCCGGTTCCGGCAAGTCCACCCTGCTCGGCCTGCTCGCCGGACTGGATCTCCCCAGCAGCGGTGAAGTCACCCTGGCGGGCCAGGCCCTGAGCCAGCTGGACGAAGACCAGCGCGCACGCATCCGTGCCGAACACGTCGGGTTCGTCTTCCAGTCGTTCCAACTGCTCGACAGCCTCAACGCCCTGGAAAATGTCATGTTGCCGCTGGAACTCGACGGCCGCAAAGACGCCCGTGAGCGCGCCACCGAGTTGCTGCGTCGTGTCGGCCTGGGCAAACGCCTGAGCCATTCACCGCGCCAGCTGTCCGGCGGCGAGCAACAACGGGTGGCGATTGCCCGAGCGTTTGCAGCCGAGCCTGATGTGCTGTTCGCCGACGAACCCACCGGCAACCTCGACACCCACACCGGTGAGCACATCAGCGACCTGCTGTTCGAATTGAACACGGAAAGCGGCACGACCCTGGTGCTGGTGACCCACGACGAGCGCCTGGCCCATCGCTGCCACCGCCTGATCCGCCTTGAAGCCGGCCTGATGGTCGCCCCCCTGGAGCCTTGATGGCACGTTTGCCGCTGTTGCGCCTGTTCAGCCTCGCCATCCGCCAATTGCTGCGCGATGCCCGCGCCGGCGAACTGCGGGTGCTGTTCTTCGCGCTGGTGGTGGCCGTGGCGGCCAGCACCGCCATTGGCTACTTCGGTGCCCGCCTCAACGGGGCGATGCTGTTGCGCGCCACCGAATTCCTCGGCGCCGACTTGCTGCTCGAGGGCAGCTCACCTGCTCGTGCGGAACAGATCGAAGGCGGCAAGACCCTGGGCCTGCAACACGCGCAAGTCGTCGAGTTCTCCAGCGTGATCGCCACCGACAAGGGCATCCAGCTGTCGAGCATCAAGGCCGCCGACAGCGCCTACCCACTGCGTGGCCAACTGAAAAGCGCACCCGAGCCGTTTGCCCCGGAGCAGCCCGGTGGCGGTCCGCAGCCGGGTGAAACCTGGGTCGAGGCACGCCTGCTCACCGCGCTGGACCTGCACATTGGCGACAGCATCGATGTCGGCATGAAATCCCTGCGCCTGACCCGCGTGCTGACCTACGAGCCGGATCGCGCCGGCAACTTCTATAGCCTCACGCCGCGTGTGATGATCAACCTCGCGGACCTGGACGCCACCGGCGTGGTCCAGCCCGGCAGTCGTGTGAGCTACCGCGAGCTGTGGCGCGGCGACGCCACGGCCCTGGAAACCTACCGGCAACAGGTCACCCCCGCACTGGCGGCCAACCAGCGCCTGCAGGACGCCCGCGACGGCAATCGGCAAATCGGCGGCGCCCTTGGCAAGGCCGAGCGCTACCTGAACATGGCGAGCCTGGTGGCAGTGCTGCTGGCCGGGGTTGCGGTCGCGCTCTCGGCCAGCCGCTTCGCGACCCGGCGTTTCGACGCCAGCGCGCTGTTGCGCTGCCTCGGCTTGTCGCGCCGGGAAACCTTGCTGCTGTTTACCCTGCAACTGGCCGTGCTGGGCCTGCTGGCCAGCATCAGCGGAGCCGTCATCGGCTGGGTCGCCCAACTGGGGCTGTTTGCCCTGCTGGGCCAGCTATTGCCCAGCGACGTCCCACCAGGCGGCCTGCTTCCCGCCATCGCCGGGATCGGCACCGGGCTCGTGGCCTTGGCCGGTTTTGCCCTGCCACCTTTAGCCGCTCTCGGCCGCGTACCGCCGCTGCGGGTGTTGCGTCGCGATATGCTGCCCATTCCTTCGAGCACCTGGATGGTCTATGGCGCTGCCCTGGGCGCGCTTGGCCTGATCATGTGGCGCCTGAGCCTGGACCTGGTGCTGACCTTCGCCCTGCTCGGCGGTGGGGTGATTGCCGCCCTGGTCCTCGGTGGCTTGTTGCTGTTGGTGCTCAAGAGCCTGCGCCGCCTGTTGGCTCGCGCCTCCCTGCCGTGGCGGCTGGGCCTGGGTCAATTGCTGCGCCACCCGCTGGCAGCGGCCGGGCAATCCCTGGCGTTCGGCCTGATCCTGTTGTCGATGGCACTGATAGCCCTGCTGCGAGGCGAGCTACTGGACACCTGGCAAAACCAGCTGCCAAAAAATGCCCCGAACTACTTCGCGCTGAATATCCTGCCGGCTGAGAAGCAGGCGTTTACCGAGCGCCTGGTCGGCCTCTCCGCACAATCGGCGCCGCTGTATCCGGTGGTACCGGGACGCCTGATCAGCATCAATGGTGAACCGGTGCGTGGCATCGTCAGCAAGGACAGCGAAGGCGACCGCGCCATTCAACGCGACCTGAGCCTGACCTGGGCTGCCGACTTGCCGTCGGGCAACGCCATCACCGAAGGCAACTGGTGGTCGGCGCAACCGGAAGACGGCATTCCCGGTGTTTCAGTCGAAGGCAAAGTGGCGGCGAGCCTCAAGCTCAAACTCGGCGATCACCTGGTGTTCACCGTCGCCGGGGTCAACCGCGAAGCCAGGGTCACCAGCCTGCGCAGCATCAACTGGGACAACTTCCAGCCGAACTTCTTCATGATCTTCCAACCCGGTACCTTGAAGGATCTGCCGGCGACCTACCTGACCAGCTTCTACCTGGCAGCCGGTCACGATCAGCAAATCGTCGAGCTCTCGCGGGCCTTTCCTGCAGTGACCATCCTGCAGGTCGAGGCGCTGCTGGCGCAGTTGCGCAGCATCCTGGCGCAAGTGACCCTGGCGGTGGAGTACGTGCTGCTGTTCGTTCTGGCGGCGGGCATGGCCGTGTTGTTTTCCGGCTTGCAGGCGACGCTGGACGAGCGCATTCGCCAGGGCGCGCTACTGCGGGCATTGGGGGCGGAGCGGCAACTGCTGGTCAAGGCGCGGCGGATCGAGTTCGGCTTGCTCGGTGCGGTCAGCGGTTTGCTGGCGGCGCTGGGTTCGGAGTTGGTCAGCCTGGTGCTGTACCGCTTCGCCTTCGACCTGCCCTGGCAACCCCACCCCTGGTTGCTGGTGCTGCCGGTGATCGGCGCGGTGCTGGTGGGCGGCGCCGGCGTGTTTGGCACGCGACGCGCGCTGAACGCCAGCCCGCTGACAGTCCTGCGCGAGGGTTGATAGACTCGATGCTTTCCCCACACAAGAAGCCGCAATGAGCCGTTATCGCCCTCCTCGTCCCGCCGGCACCGCCCTGATCACGCCCGAAGGCGAAGCGCGGATGCGTGCCGAGTTCCACGAACTCTGGCACGTGCGTCGGCCCCAGGTGACCCAGGCTGTCAGCGAAGCTGCGGCGCAGGGTGACCGTTCGGAAAACGCCGAGTACACCTACGGGAAAAAGATGCTGCGCGAGATTGATAGCCGGGTGCGCTTTCTCACCAAGCGGCTGGAAGCGCTCAAGGTGGTCAGCGAAAAACCCAGCGACCCGAACAAGGTTTATTTCGGTGCCTGGGTGACCATCGAGGATGAACAGGGCAAGGAGTCGCGCTATCGCATCGTTGGCCCGGACGAACTGGATCTCAAGCAGGGCCTGATCAGCATCGACTCGCCACTGGCGCGGGCCTTGATCGGTAAGTCGCTGGATGCGGAAGTACGGGTGCAGACGCCGGAAGGCGAGCAGTTCGTCTACATCAGCGCGATCGACTACCCCTGAACTTCAGCGGCGGGCGATCAACCCCTGGCGGGCCACGCGCACCAATTGCTTGATCACCTCGCCAGCCTCTTCGGCAGTCGGCGCCTGAATCACCGCCAGGTCGAAGCTGTCGCTGGCAAAGCGCGCCAACGAATCGCCGTCTTCAACGAACTGGATCAGGAACGCCGCCGGGCCGTTGTTACGCCGTGGCCAACCGTCCAGGTAACGCAACAGCGTCGGCTGGTGTTTACCGCCAAGGAGGATTTTCGGGTTGCGTTGAGTCAGATGGGCCGTGATCGGCGCGGGACGTACTGGCGGGTGTAGTGCATTCATTTTGTCGTGTCTCTGCCCCAAAGGTCTGCATGGCAGGTGAGAGGCAACACCGAACCAGCGCTTTAGCGGTATTTCGAAGCTTGCATCAGCTTCTGTCGGCAACGGGTCAAGTTACCTGGCGCCCCGCAAGTAGCTGTTTAAATCGGCGCATGACAATATCCTAGAGAAGCCGACTGGACAGTGTCAAGAATCCCCCGCAACAAAAAAAGGCCCGCACAATGCGGGCCTTTGCCTTGAGCCAGAGCGCCTAGCCGGCGATGGCGCGGTCAACCGACAGCTTGCCGGCGCCTTCCAGCAGCACCGCGATGCTGCCGCCCAACAGTGCCAGGGCGAACTCGTAACCGTTGTTGGCCATGAACAGGCCGTTACCGATGTGCACCGAGAAAATCGCCACCAGCGACAGCACCGTCAGCCCCAGCGCAGCCGGGCGTACCAGCAGGCCGATGATCAGTGCCAGGCCGGCAAAGAATTCGGTACCGCCGGCCAGGATCGCCATCAACTGGCCCGGCGCCAGGCCGATGCTTTCCATGTACTGCGCTGTCCCGGCAATTCCGTAGCCACCGAACAGACCGAAAAGTTTTTGCGCACCGTGGGCTGCGAAGATGATGCCGACGAAAATTCGTACAACCGACAGGCCGTAGCCGGCGCGAGTGGAAAGTACCTTGTTGATCATGCTGTTCATGCTCTGACGTCCAAGTGAGAGTGTGTGTTCGTTGGCCGGCATAATAAACAGTTACATGAATGATAAAAGCGTAATAAACCCACCATACCAATCAATAAATTCGATCATTTACGAGACACGACCTTCTGTCCCTGCGCTTCCAGCGACTCTCGTTCCCGGTCGTAGGCGAGGTAGTACTTGTTCACGCTGTTGACGTAGCTGACCGGTCCCATTCCCACCTGCTCCATGGCAATACGCTCGACCTGGAAGAACCACTGGTTGGGATTCAAGCCGCGGCGGCGGGCCTCGGCGCGCATACCCTGGACCCGTTCCGGACCGATGTTGTAGGCCGCCAGGACGAAGGCCATGCGCTCACGCTCATTGAGCTTGGGGCTGGCGAAAAACTTGCGACGGATCAGGGCCAGGTACTTCGCGCCGGCCTGCACGTTGCTGTCCAGCGACTGTATGTTATTGACCCCGACCCGCTGCGCCGCTGAAGGGGTGATCTGCATCAGCCCGGTCGGCCCGCTGCCGCTGCGGGCATTGGGCTGCAGCGCCGACTCCTTGTACGCCAGCGCTGCCAGGTTGAGCCAGTCCATGCCCTGTTCGCGGGCATGCTTCTGCAACACGCTGCGCACCTGCTCCAGCCGTTGCCGGTCGGCGCGTACCAGCGGGTTGCGCACCTGGTACAGGCGCCGGTAGATCCGCAGGAAGGCTACATCCTGATCGGACGGTGGTTTATAGGAGGTGAGAAAACGGTCGATGCTGGCGCGCAACATCGAAGCATCGCGGCGCACGAACCAGAACTCCTCCCCCGGCTCGCTGATCAATACCTGCCGGTCGAAGCGCAACTTGGGCAGGATCTTGCCCCAGCGCTCGGCAATCGGTTGCTCGACGATGGTCAGGTGGAAAATCCCGCCCTGCACCATCTCCAGCACATCTTCGACCGCCAGGCTGGGATCGACCCATTCGATGGTCACCGGGGGCAACTTGCGCAACGCCAGTTTCTGGTTGATCTGATTGACCGCCTCGCCGGCAGCACTCCCGGTGGGCAAGGCCAGGGTCTTGCCGGAGAGCTGTTCAAGCTTGGTGTAGCGCCGCTCGCCCTTGATCCCCACCAGCAGCAACGGCACATTGCTGACAATCGGCTCGCTGCTGCTGACCGCATGGACGCCTTGCGCGTCGAGCAGCTCACCCGGCGCCACCAGGTCGCCCTCTCCGCGCTGCAAGGCGCCGAGTAATTGGTCCTTGGCCTTGGGAATGATCTTCAGGGAAATTTCCTGGCCATCCCGGGCGTGACCGTTGAGGTACTGCTCGAAGGCGCGCAGGCGATGGTATTCCATGCCGATACTTTGGCCCTGGACTTCAGCGGAACTGTTGCGGCTCTGATTGACCAGCACCCGCAGCACACGACTGGCGCGGATCTGCGCCAGATCGCGGACCTTGCCCGACGGCAGCGCTTCCACGGGTCCGGCCAGCCGCGCCTGCGCCGGGAGCGGCAGCAGCATCGACAAGCACAGCACGAGTAAAACCTGGAGTCGCGTCATCCGTTCTCCGCAAAGAATACTGTTCCACTGCCCGAAAAAAGTGGGCAGAAGGTCGACAGAAACAGAGCGCCTGCAGCGCTGGCAACGAGCGGAAGTGGCAGCAACGCGGGAGAGAAAATCCGACGCGGCGCACGACCGGCATCAAAAGACAGCTTCAACTCTTTGTAGTTCTTGGTTTTTCTTATAAATGTACGGCTCTGCTATGCTTTCCGGCCGCAGACCCAGGGTAGCACCATGCAACTCATCGATATCGGCGTCAACCTGACCAACCCCAGTTTCGCCGACAAACACCAGGCAGTCCTTGATCGCGCCTACGCCGCCGGCGTCTGCCAATTGGTGCTCACCGGCACCAGCGTCGAGGGCAGCGAACAGGCCCTGGAGCTGTGCCAGCAACTGGATGACAGCGCTCAGCGCCTGTTCTCCACCGCCGGCATCCACCCCCACAGCGCCAGCGACTGGAATGCCGACAGCGCCCGGCACCTGCGCGAACTGCTCAAGCAACCGAGCGTGCGCGCCGTAGGTGAATGCGGGCTGGATTTCAATCGGGATTTTTCGCCGCGCCCGCAACAGGAGAAAGTCCTCGAAGAACACCTGGCCCTGGCGGTAGAACTGCAATTGCCGGTGTTCCTCCACGAGCGTGATGCCAGCCAGCGCCTGCTGGAAATCCTGCGGGACTTTCGCGACCGCTTGCCCGCCGCCGTGGTGCACTGTTTTACCGGTGAAAAGAAAGCCCTGTTCAGCTATCTGGACCTCGACCTGCACATCGGCATCACCGGCTGGATCTGCGACGAACGCCGTGGCACCCACCTGCACCCGCTGGTACGCGACATCGGCCGCGGCCGGCTGATGCTGGAAAGCGATGCGCCCTACCTGCTGCCACGCAGCCTGCGCCCCAAGCCGAAGAATGGCCGCAACGAACCGGCCTTCCTGACCGAAGTGCTGCGAGAAGTGGCGCTGCATCGGGGCGAAAGCGTCGACGATCTTGCCGCCCATACCACGGCCTGCGCACGAGCGTTTTTCGCTTTGCCGACCCTCACCGACAGCGACTCTTGACCCATATCAAGACGTAGCGCTTTGAATAGCGGCACAATGATGGCACCTTGCCAACGTTGTTTCCGCTATCAGAGAAGACCTCCATGGGTGCCTGGCTTAGCAATATCTCGCTGAAATACAAATTCTGGGCGGTCAACGCCGTCGCCTTTGTCACGACTCTCCTGTTGGTGTTGTACGCCGTGCAACTTGAGCAACAGGCTCGCAACCAGGCGGCGCGCCAAAGTGCTGCAGCACAGGCGCAGTTGCTCCGCAGTTGGCCGGTTGATCAACCGCCGCCCAAGACAGACTCGCTGCTGACCTATAAATCAGGACAAATCCCGACCCTGAAGCAACAACCCTTGCCCGAACTGAGCCAGGCCAGCGGCTGGGTGCAACTCGATACCATGCCTGTGTTTGGCCGCGATCTGCTGATCGGCGCCGAGGTTGTCACCCGTGCCGATGGTCAGCGCACGGCCGTACTGGCTTACGGTCCCAGCCTGAGCCAAGTGTTCAGCGAGCGCTTCGTCAACTATGCGCTGGCGGTGTTGATCCTGATGTTGGCGATGCTCGGCGCCTCGCAGTTGTTGATCCGCTTCTTGCTCAGCCAACTCAACACTCTCAAGGATGTGATGCTGCACGTCGAGAAGACCGGCGACCTGGCGGCCCGTGTGCCGCTGTCCTGCGCTGACGAAGTAGGACAGATGGCCAGCGCCTTCAATGCCATGCAGGCCGGTTATCAACGGGTGGTGACCACGGTCGCCGACACCGCGCGCCAACTGGATATCGGCGCGGCGCGCCTGGCCAGCAGCATGAATGACGTGCGTCATGGCATGCTCGGTCAGCAAAGTGAGACCGACCAGGCCGCCACCGCAATCAACGAAATGTCCGCCACTGTCCATCACATCGCCCAACATGCCGGCGCCACCCGTGATCTGTCGCAAACCGCTGACAACCTGGCCGGCAGCGGTCAGCAGGTGGTAACCCGGGTGCAGGACTCCATCGCCGGGCTGTCCACCGGCGTGCAGCAGACCGCCGAGATGATCCAGCGCCTGGCCGAGGACAGCCAGAAAATCAACGGCGTGGTCAGTGTGATTCACAGCATCGCCGAGCAGACCAACCTGCTGGCCCTCAACGCCGCCATCGAAGCCGCTCGCGCCGGCGAAATGGGCCGCGGCTTTGCAGTGGTCGCCGATGAGGTGCGCAACCTGGCCAAGCGCGTACAAAGCTCAACCGATGAAATCACCCGGATGATCTCGGCGTTGCAAGCCGGGACCCGCGATGCCGTGGATTTCATGCAGGAAAGTTCGTTCAAGGCCGACGACTGCGTACAGCAGGCGCAGGAAGCGGGCAGCGCGCTGGCGAAAATCACCGGCGCCGTGGCGCAGATGCGTGAAAGCAACACGCAGATTGCGGTGGCCGCCGAACAACAGAGCCAGGTCGCCGAAGAGATGAATCGTGCGGTGGTGAGTATTCGCGATGTGACCGAGAACACCGTGCAGCAGACCGTGGATTCGGCGACCACCAGCCACGAGTTGGCGACCTTGGCCGGCCAACTGAACAAGGCGATCGGCCAGCTCAAGCTTTAACCGAAAAGCCCACTATCAACTCGATAGCCAACCTTGATTCGCCGGCCCCCAACGGCCGGCCTATTCTTCAATCATGTGTTTCACACGGATCGAGGAGTACCTTCATGGGCAAACGTCACCCCAACCTTCCCGCCTGGCAATGGCGGGCCTACCCGAACAATCACCAGCACCCGACCAACCTGGTCCTGCACCTGATTGCCGTGCCGCTGTTCATCCTCGCGTTTCTGCTGATCGTCACCGGTGTGTTCAGCCTGAGCTTCGCCAATGTCGCGATTGGCATCGTCGGTCTGCTGGCCGCCCTCGGCCTGCAACGGCATGGGCACAGCCTGGAAGCCGAGGCGGCCGAACCTTTCAGCGATCGCAAGGACGCCCTCTCGCGCTTGTTGGTCGAGCAGTTCCTGACCTTTCCGCGCTATGTCCTCAGTGGCGGCTGGTGGCGCGCCTGGCGTGAGCGCCACCGCCGCTGACCGGCATCAGGCGAAGATGGTCACCGTCTGCCGGCTCAGGGCAATCAACTTACCCTCGGCGCTCCACAGCGCCGCCGCGGCATGGCCGTAGCCGTCACGGGCATGTTCGGTGGTCACGCAGTACTTGCACCAGTCCAGCGTGCTCAGTTCCAGCAACGGCTGGACGAATTCGATGGTCCAGGTCAGGGTGCTGCCGGCCGCCGGTTTCTTCAGGTGCGGCAACAGCGCCGGCGGCCAGGCGTCCACCAGCGCGAGGATGAAGGCTTCGGTCAGCGGTTGCGCGTCGACCTCATTGCGCAACCGCACCCAACCACCCATTTCTCGCGACGGATTGCCGGTGAACGGCAAGCCGCCGATGCTCCAGCGCATTGCCAGATGGCGCATGAACTCCGGTGTCACTCCAGGTATGTACGGCAGTTCCTGGCAATCGTCCCAGGGTTTCATCTCCGGCGCCGGTAACGCCTGCACGTCTACCTCGGAAGCACGCGAGGCGCCGAAGCTGCCCTGCACCAGCGTGACCACCTGGCCGTCCTGCATGGCGCGTCCCAGTACCTGGCTCACGGCCTTGCCTTCGCGCAGCACCTCCACTTCGAACTGGATCGGTACGCCGGGCGCGGCTGGGCCGACGAAGGTGATCGCCAACGAGCGCACCGGACGATCCGCCGGGACCTTGGCACGCATGGCTTCGTACTGCAGGGCGGCGACCAGGCCGCCAAAACTGGCACGGCCCTGGCTCCATTGCTCCGGGATTACCACATCGGCAGGCGAACGCCTTACCGCATCGATCAATTCTGAAAAGCGCATGGAAACCTCGGAGCAGGGAGTAGGAATTGTCCGATCTTACCCAGCCCGGAGGCTCTACACAGCACCTGTTTAGGCCAAAGTGGCTGACAGATAGGCCGCCGCTTCAGGATTTGAAGCAGGCCGCACTCAACTTGTCGAGCACCCGATCGGCACGCTCCTGCGCCTGGAGCATGGTCTGCTGCCAAACGGTGACGCAGGGCAACAGGTCGGGTTCGTGCTCGACCCGCGCCAGCCATTGCCAGCAATCATGCCAGTCGCCCAAGGCACTTTGCGCCGCCTTGAGCCGCGCCATGGCGGCTGCCGGCAAGCGGTCGAGCTCGGGGTAGGCTTCGATGGCATAGCGCACACGCTTGATCAGCAGGCGCAGGCGGTGCCGGTCGTGGGCCGGATCGTGCAGGGCCTTGTCGAGGGTCTTCCATTGCTTGCCCAGACGCTTTTCGATTCGCCCGCGCAAGCCCTTGAGCAACCCCTGGCGCTGGGCGGCACGGAGAAAACGCGGGAAGGCATCAAGCACCCTCAACAGCTGCGCCAATTGAGGGCTGTCCGCCACCTCAGGGAAGGCCGTGGCCATTTGCCGAATGCGCCGCTCGGCCGCTTGCACATGCCCCTGTTCCAGCAGATAGGCCGCCAGCACTTCGCGATCGCGCAGCGGCGTGGTCAACTCGCCGACAGCCGCCGCGGCCGCCTCCAGTTGCTCGACTCCGGGCAAACCGCGCAGGGGCCGCAACAGGCTGCGCAAGCGGCGAACCGTGGTGCGCAAGTCATGCAGGGCCTCGGCATCGGTCCTGGCACTCAGGCGTGCCTGACACGCCAGCAACCGCACCTGCACGCCCAGCACCTGAGCCACCAACCGATCAACCAACGCTGACATACCGACCTCCACACTCAACCCTCACCCCATTGCCCCCATGATCAGCACAACGGCAGACCCCGGTATTGCCCCGGATCAATCGCCACTCAACGACCGGCGCGGGATTCGCGAATGTAGAAGCGCGCTTTCTCGGCTTTGTTGCTGCAGCCTTCGAAGGCTTCGAACTGCTGCTGGGTCTTGGCGCCGGTCAGCAGCGACAGGGCCTTGGAGTAGCTGACGGTGCCGGCAAATCCTTCGGCCTTGGCCAGGTCCAGTTCTTTCCAGGCGGCATCCAGTTGGCTGGCGCAGCTGTCGCGGTAGGCGGTCTTTCCTGCGCAACCGGCCAACAGCAACGCAACCAATGGCAGACAGATCCATGCTTTCATCAATGACACCTCGAAATAGAAAAACAATCGTGCTGGGTATGACGGTCAACGCGAGCAAAAGTGCCTTGCCCACACGTTGGAAACTGCAGCGCCCGGGAGAATACCCATCTGCCGTCATGCAGTGTCGAAAAAACGCCATGAACGAGTCAGTGTGATTGAAGCACGCCCCCGAAAAGGTGCATTGTTAAAACCTGCTTGGGCAAGGAACACCGACATGAAGAAGCGCGTTGCACTGGTACTGGGTTCCGGTGGCGCCCGGGGTTATGCCCATATCGGGGTCATCGAGGAAATTGAACGACGCGGCTACGACATTGCCTGTGTCGCAGGCTGCTCCATGGGGGCCGTGGTGGGCGGCATCTACGCCGCCGGCAAACTGAACGATTACCGCGACTGGATCGAAAGCCTGGACTATCTCGACGTTCTGCGCCTGGTGGACGTGAGTTTTCGCCTGGGGGCGATTCGTGGCGAAAAGGTTTTCGGGCAAATCCGCAAAATTGTCGGCGAGATCAATATCGAAGAGCTGCGCATCCCTTACACCGCCGTGGCCACCGACCTGACCAACCAGCAGGAAATCTGGTTCCAGGAAGGTTGCCTGCACCAGGCCATGCGTGCCTCGGCGGCGATTCCCAGCCTGTTCACCCCGGTGATGCAGGGCAATCGCATGCTGGTCGACGGCGGCCTGCTCAACCCCTTGCCGATCGTGCCGGTGGTGTCGAGCCATTGCGACCTGATCATTGCGGTCAACCTCAACTCGACCAACCAGAAGCACTACCAACTGCCGGTGATCCAACGCCCTGCGGCCTTCAAAAGCCGCTTCGACAGCCTGCTCAATTCCCTCGGCTCGCACATGCCGTTCCGCCGCAAACAGGCCGAACAACTGCTTCGGCTCGAACAGGAAGCCCTGCGCAGTGAAGGTGCGGAGTTCAACCCGTGGATTGAGCCCGCCGAACCTGAAGCCCAGCAACCAGCCAACAGTCCGGAAAACGAAGGTGCACCGAAGTCGGCCACCGGCTCGTTCATCATCGATAACGTCGGCCCCGCTTCATTGCTGGACCTGATCAACCAGAGCTTCGAAGTGATGCAAACGTCCCTGGCGCAATACAAGATTGCCGGTTATCCGCCGGATGTACTGATCAACGTGCCGAAGCGGGTCTGCCGGTTTTTCGAGTTCTACAAGGCGCCGGAGTTGATCGCGTTGGGACGGGAAATCGCCCGGGATACCCTGGATCGTTACGAGAATGAGCGCGACTGATCCGCTAAAGAGTCTCGCTGAGCAACCGATACCCCACACCCGCCTCGGTCAGGATGAACCGTGGCCGGGTGGGATCATCCGCCAGTTTCTGGCGCAAATGCCCGACGACGATGCGCAGGTAGTGGCTGTCCTCGGTGTGGGTCGGTCCCCAGATATCCTTGAGCAGTTGCTGCTGAGTGATCACCCGCCCGGCGTGGCGCGCCAATAGCGCCAGGACTGCGTACTCCTTGCGGGTCAGCGCCACATCGACGCCGTCCAGTTGCACCCGCCGATAGGCCAGGTCCACCGTCAGCGGACCGAACTGCAAGGCTGCCTGCGCGGCTTCGCCCGTGGGTGCCTGGCGCAACAGCGCACGAATCCGCGCGAGGAACTCCTGGATGCCGAAGGGTTTGGTCACGTAGTCGTTGGCGCCGGCGTCCAGCGCCTCGACCTTCTGGCCTTCGCTGGCACGCACCGAGAGCACCAGCACCGGTACCGTCGACCATTGGCGAAACTCGCGCAACACCTGCTGGCCGTCCATGTCCGGCAGGCCCAGGTCGAGCACCAGTATGTCCGGCTTGTTCAGCGCCGCCGAGGCCAGGCCTTCGGCACCGTTGCCGGCCTCCAACACTTTGTAGCCCTGGGAGGCGAGGCTGATGCGCAGGAACTTGCGGATCTGCGGCTCATCATCGATGACCAGGATGGTCGCGGTCTGACTCATGAAATCCATTCACTGAAAAAAGTGGCAGAGAGTAGCGCAGCCGGCATCAGGCTTCACGCTCAAACCCCGGTTGCTCCTGCAGCGGCAGGTGCAGGGTGATGCAGGTGCCACGGGCCTGAATGCCATCGGCCACGCTGATCCGCCCGCCATGGGCGCCCACCATGCCCTGACAGATCGCCAGCCCGAGGCCGGTGCCCTGGCCGCCCCGATCACCTCGTGCCGCAGTGTAGAACATGTCGAATATCTTGTTCCGTTCGTCTTCGGGAATCCCCGGGCCTTCATCGCCGACCGAGAAAAACACCTCGCTGCCGCTGACCCCCGCACTGACCTGCAAGCGACCGTGGGCGGGGGAAAAGCGTGCGGCGTTTTCCAGCACATTGACCAGGGCCTGCTCGATCAACGCGGCATGGACGTATAACAGCGGCAACTCGGCCGGCACCTCGGTGATCACCTGCAACGGCGCCAGCACCGCCCGCAGCCGATTGAGCGAGCTGCCGACGATATCGGCCGGCGCCACCCAGTCGCGCGCCAGCTTCAGCGCACCGTGCCCCAGGCGCGTCATGTCGAGCAGGTTCTGGATGTAGCGATCCAGTCGCTCCGCTTCATCGCGCGTCCCCTCGAGCAACTCACGACGGTCTTCCAGCGGGATCGCCTCGCCCAAGGCCAGCAGACTGTCGATGCTGCCGCGCATGGAGGTCAGCGGCGTGCGCAGATCGTGGGACACCGAGGCCAGCAAGGCGCTGCGCAACTGCTCGGTCTCGCCATGTAGGCGCGCTGCCTCCAGGTCCTCAGCCAGTTGCGCCCGAGCCAATGCCTGCGCCAGCGGCTGGCTGAGCGCGGTCAGCAGGCGCCGGCGCTGTGCGCTGAACGGCTGGCCCGCCTTGGGGCAGACGCCGAGCAGCGCCAGCGGGCCGTCATCCACCGACAGCGGCCACCACCACCAACGGCCGAACGGCAAGGTCCCGGTGCCCATGCCTGCGGGCTGGTCGTGCTGCCAGGCCCAGTCGGCAGCGGCGCGCTCGGCTTCATTGAACTGCAGCGGGCCACCGGTCTCGACCTTCCAGCCGCCCTGCCCGTCACGGTTGAGCAGGCACAGCTGCAGGTCGCTCCAGCCCAGCAGGTGCTGCGCCGCGGCACTGACCACTGCCTGGCGGTCGGTGGCGGCGGTGAGCTTGCGTGACAGATCCAGCAGTTCGCTGGTTTCTTCCTGGGTATCGCGCAAGGCCTGCAATTGTCGACGCTGACGCGCAGCGAGATTGCCGGTGAGCGCCGCCATCAGCAGGAAAAACAGCAGGGTCAGCACATCCTCTTCGCGCTGGATCGCGAAGGAAAAATTCGGCGGGATGAACAGAAAGTCGTAGGTCAGGAACGACAGCACCGCACACACCAGAGCCGGCCCCAGACTGCTGCGCACCGCCACCAACAGCACGGCGGCGAGGAACACCAGCGATATGTTCGGCAGCGGCAATAGACTCGACACGGCCCAGGCCAAGGCGCTGGCCAGCAGCGTCGCCACCGGCGCCAGGGCGTAATCGAACCACACCAGCGCCTGCGACGAACGCTGGCGCGGCTGATGCTGCTCTTCGTCACTGTCGAGCACGTTGATTTCCAGGCCGCGAGCGTCGCGCAACAGGCGTGCGGCCAGTCCTCCGCCGAACAGCCGACGCCGCAGACGTTGCCGGGACTGCCCCACCAGCACCAGGCTGGCACGGCGTTCGGCAGCGTGCTGGATCAAGGTTTTCGCCACCTCACCGGCCCGCAGCAACACCACCTCGCCGCCCAGGCGTTCCGCCAGTTGCTGGGCACTTTGCAGGCGCAGCCGCGACTGCTCGTCACGCACCGCGCCGTCGTCGACATGCACCAGGCTCCAGGGTAAATGCCGGCGCTGCGCAACCCGGCTGGCATGCCGCACCAGACGCTCGGCCTGGGCATCGCCGTCGATCCCCACCAGCAAGCGCCCACGCACCGCCGGCGCCGCCTGCCCCAACTGCCGATAGCCGCGGCTGAGGTCGTCATCGACCTGCGCCGCCGCCGTTTGCATCGCCAGTTCACGCAGCGCCGTCAGATTGGTCTGGGTGAAAAACGCATCGATCGCCGCCCGCGCCTGCTCGGGCACATAGACCTTGCCGTCGCGCAGACGCTCCAGCAGTTCGCGCGGCGGCAAGTCGATCAGCAGCAGTTCGTAGGCCTCTTGCAGCACCCAATCGGGCAGGGTCTCGCGCACCTGCACACCGGTGATGCCGCGCACCTGATCGTTGAGGCTTTCCAGGTGCTGCACGTTGACCGTGGTGTAGACGTCGATCCCGGCCGCCAGCAGCTCCTGGATGTCCTGCCAGCGTTTGGCGTGCCGACTGCCAGGGGCGTTGCTGTGGGCCAGTTCATCGACCAGCACCAGTTTCGGCTTGGCCAGGAGCAGGCCATCGAGGTCCATTTCCTCAAGCATCACGCCGCGGTATTCGCTGCGCAGCAATGGCTGTTGCGGCAGGCCTGCGAGCAGCGCCTCGGTTTCCGCGCGGCCATGGCTTTCCACCACCCCGGCAATCACCGTCACCCCTTGGCGCAACTGGCTATGGGCGGCCTGCAGCATAGCGTAGGTCTTGCCCACGCCGGGTGCAGCGCCCAGGAACACCTTGAGCCGGCCGCGACCCGCGCGAGGTAAATCTGCCAGCAATGCGTCGGCGCGGCCGGAATCACTCATCGGGCGTTCTCTTCGTTCGAGTTAACGGATTCATCAACAGTTACAGCCTTTCCAGGGCCCTGTTCAATTCCAGCACATTCACCACCGGCGGGCCTACCAGTGGCTGCTCGATATGGGCCTCGAGCAACTGCTGCAGGGTCGCCTGCGAGAGGTTGCGAGCGGCGGCAACCCGGGCCAGTTGATAGGCAATCGCCTCAGGTGGCAAGTGCGGATCCAGGCCGCTGCCGGAAGTGGTCAGCAAGGCCAGCGGCACCGGCCCCTGCCCCGCGACCTGCTGTTGATTGGCCGCCTCGATCACTCGCGTGGCCAACGCCGGGTTGCTCGGTGCCAGGTTGCTGGCGCTGCTGGAAACGGTAGCAAACGCGCCTGCGGATGGCCGTGGATGGAACCAGGCATCACCGAGAAAATCCTGGGCGATCAGGGTCGAGCCGCGCACCTTGCCGTCAGCATCGCGCACCAGGCTGCCATTGGCCTGCTCAGGGAACGCCACCTGGGCGATCCCGGTCACCAGCAACGGATAGCCGACACCGGTGATCAGGGTCATCAGCAGCAACAGGCTCAAGGCCGGGCGAATCATTGTGGACATGTCTGAATCCTCGAATCGGTTTGATCGCCGCGCACCCGGCGCGGCGGGCAGCGGTCACACCAGGTGCAGTGCCGTCAACAACAGGTCGATCAATTTGATCCCGGCGAACGGCACGACAAGGCCGCCGACACCGTAGATCAGCAGGTTGCGGCGCAGCAGATGGGCCGCACTCGCGGCTTGCACGCGCACCCCGCGCAGGGCCAATGGAATCAGGGCGACGATGATCAGCGCGTTGAACACGATGGCCGAGACAATTGCGCTTTGCGGACTGCTCAGGTGCATGATGTTGAGCACGCCGAGCTGTGGATAAATCGAGGCGAACAGCGCCGGCAGGATCGCAAAGTACTTGGCCACATCGTTGGCGATGGAAAAGGTGGTCAGCGCCCCGCGGGTCACCAGCAATTCCTTGCCAACCTGCACCACGTCCAGCAGCTTGGTCGGATCGCTGTCGAGGTCGACCATGTTCGCCGCCTCCCGTGCCGCCTGGGTGCCATCGTTCATCGCCATGCCGACATCCGCCTGGGCCAGGGCCGGCGCATCGTTGGCACCGTCGCCGCACATGGCGACCAGGCGGCCGTCATTCTGCTCGTGCCGGATACGTGCGAGTTTTTTCTCCGGAGTGGCCTCGGCCAACACATCATCGACCCCGGCTTCGGCAGCAATCGCCGCTGCCGTCAGTGGGTTGTCGCCGGTGACCATGACGGTGCGAATCCCCAGCTTGCGCAGCTCGGCGAAGCGCTCGCGAATCCCCGGCTTGACCACGTCCTTGAGATGAATCGCGCCCAACAATTTACCATCGGCGCAGACCAGCAACGGCGTGCCACCGCTTTGGGCGATGCGCTCGATTTCCCGCGACATCGCCGGTTGCAGGTCGCCGCGATTCTGCCCGACAAAGGCCAGCAACGAATCCACGGCGCCCTTGCGATACACGCGCCCCTGGTAGTCCACGCCGGACAAGCGGGTTTCTGCGCTGAAGGGCACGACGGTCAGGGCGTCGGCGCGCGGTTCAGCCTGTGGATAAAGGCCACGCAGGTAGTCGACGATCGACTTGCCTTCGGCGGTGTCATCGGCCAGCGAAGCAAACAATGCCCCCTCGGCCAGCTCCTGGACACCGACGCCGGGGGCGGCATGGATGGCCGAGCAGCGACGATTGCCAAAGGTGATGGTGCCGGTCTTGTCCAGCAACAGCACGTGCACGTCGCCCGCTGCCTCCACCGCACGCCCGGACTTGGCGATCACGTTGAGCCGCACCAGGCGGTCCATGCCGGCAATGCCGATCGCCGACAACAGCCCACCAATGGTGGTCGGAATCAGCGTCACCAGCAGCGCCACGAGGAACACCAGCGGCAGGTTGCCATTGGCGAAATGGGCGAACGGCTGCAAGGTCACGACCACGACCAGGAAGATCATGCTCAAGCCGATCAGCAGGATATCCAGCGCGACTTCGTTGGGAGTTTTCTGACGCTTGGCGCCTTCAACCAGGGCGATCATCCGGTCAAGTGTCGACTCGCCCGGATTGGCGGTGATGCGTACCAGCAGCCAGTCGGACACCAGGCGTGTGTTGCCGGTGACGGCCGAGCGATCGCCCCCGGATTCACGAATTACTGGCGCCGATTCCCCAGTAATCGCCGCTTCGTTGACGGCGGCGATACCCTCGATGACTTCACCGTCCCCCGGGATCATTTCCCCGGCTTCGACCCGTACCACATCACCTTTGCGCAGACTGGCGGCGGGCACCACCTGAAAACTGCCATCGGCCTGTTTGCGCCGGGCACTGAGCCCTTCGCTCCCGGCCTTGAGACTGTCGGCCCGAGCCTTGCCACGCCCTTCAGCCAAGGCCTCGGCAAAGTTGGCAAACAACACCGTGAACCAGAGCCACAAGGCAATCTGCACAGCGACCAGGGTCGGCACCGCCGTGTCCGGAATCAGGCACAACAGGGTGGTGAGGATCGCCGTCAGCTCGACCACCAGCATCACCGGCGAACGCTTCAACTGCCGCGGATCCAGCTTGACGAAGGCTTGCACCAGCGCCGGCCGCCAGAGGGCCGAGATCGCGGTGTTCGGTTGCTCCGGCGCCTTGGCGGCGACGGCTTTGGTTGCGGGCATGTTCATCATCCAGCTCCAGGAAAAGAGGCTCAGAAGCCCAGGCTCAAATGTTCAGCGATGGGACCCAACGCCAGGCTCGGCAGGAATGTCAGGCCACCCACCAGCAAAATGGTCACGGTCAACAGCGTGACGAACAGCGGACCATGGGTCGGGAAACTGTTCTGGCCAATCGGCGCGGTCGTCTTCATCGCCAGACTGCCTGCCAGTGCCAGTACCGGGAGGATGTAGCCGAAGCGCCCGATCAACATGCCGAGGCCAAGCATCAGGTTGTGGAATGGCGTATTGGCGCTCAGCCCGGCGAAGGCCGAACCGTTGTTGGCGCTGGCCGAGGTGTAGGCGTAGAGCAATTGGCTGAAGCCGTGGGGACCGGGGTTGCTGATAGTCGCGGCCGGGCCTGGCAAGCTGGTCGCCAACGCGCCCAGTACCAACACGCCGAGCGGCATCACCAGAAGCGTCGCCACCAGCAGTTGCACTTCCCTGGCCTGCAACTTCTTGCCCAGGTACTCGGGGGTTCGGCCAATCATCAGCCCGGCAAGGAACACCGCGATCAGCACATTGAGCAACATGCCGTAGAGGCCTGCCCCGACTCCGCCGAAAATCACCTCTCCGACCATCATGTTGACCAGCGCCACCATGCCGCTCAACGGATTGAGGCTGTCATGCATGCCGTTGACCGAGCCGTTGGAAGCCGCGGTGGTGGTCACTGACCAAAGCACAGTGGCCGTGGTGCCGAAGCGCGCTTCCTTGCCTTCCAGCGGCGCCGTCTGCTCGACCGCGACGTTGTTCAACAGAGGGTTGGGCTGGTACTCGGCCCACAACGACACGCCACCGCCGATTAAAAACAGCGCCAGCATGCAGGCGAGGATCGCTCGGCTCTGGCGCAGATCCTTGACGTAGTGGCCGAAGGTAAACACCAGCGCCACCGGGATCAGAATGATCGAGGCCACTTCGAACAGATTGCTCCAGGCCGTGGGGTTCTCGAACGGGTGCGCCGAGTTGACGCCGAAGAAGCCACCGCCGTTGGTGCCCAATTGCTTGATCGCAATCTGACTGGCGGCCGGGCCGAGCGGGATGACTTGATCAACGCCCTGCATTGTCGCTGCATGCACATAGTGGGCGAACGTCTGCGGTACGCCCTGCCAGACCAGGAACAGTGCCAACACCAGGCACAATGGCAGCAAGCCGTAGAGCGTGGCACGGGTCATGTCGACCCAGAAATTACCCAAGGTCTGCGCCGACTTGCGCCCGATCCCACGGCACAGGGCAACCAGCACCGCGAGGCCGGTGGCGGCGCTGACGAAGTTCTGCACCGTGAGCCCCACCATCTGACTCAAGTAACTGAGGCTGGCCTCACCGCTGTAGGACTGCCAGTTGGTGTTGGTCATGAAGCTCACGGCGGTGTTGAACGCCTGGGTCCATTCCTGTGCCGGCAGGTTCTGCGGATTGAGTGGCAAGTGGTCCTGAAACAACAGGATCATGAACAGCAGCACGAATCCCGCGAGGTTGAAGGCGAGCAAGGCCAAGGTGTACTTCTGCCAACTCTGTTCGGTTTGCGGATCGACACCGGCCAGACGATAACAACCCCGCTCGACCGGCCCGAGCAGCGGCGACAACCAGGTACGCTGGCCCTCCATCACCCTGTAGTAGAAACGCCCCAAAAACGGTGCCGGGATCAACACCAGGGCAAAGAAGGCAAGAATCAGCCAATAGTCATAACTGTGCATAGCCGCCCCTAACCCCGATCTGCGCGCAACAACGCGATCAACAGATAAATGAACAGTCCCACTGCCAACAGCAGGGACACCCCGTCCAGAACGCTCATGGAATTTCTCCGTCGTACGGCGACTGCCGCGTGTGGAGGAATTTTCCGTAGTCAGGGTGTAAAAGAGCGAGATCGGGGGGATGGGTGCGGCATAAAGAAAGTGTAAAGAATGGCTATCTTGCCGGTTTGAAACACTCAGGGAATGGGTGATCCGGGTATAACGGGCCTAGAATGGAACCACGAAGATTTATTGCAACTCAAAGTGGATATGCATGGCGTTGGCGCACAACCGTTCGCCCTGACCCTGCCCTTAAGGAGAGCCCTATGCCTTGGTATGCCTGGTTGATTCTGATCGTTGCAATCGGATCGATAGTGGGTGGTTTGATGATGTTGCGCGACACCGCCAACAAGGTCGAACTGACTGATGAGCAACGTAAACGCGTGGCTGAGCGTAATGCGGAGATGGATGCCAAGGACGCCCAGGACCGTTGAATGGCGTACGCGCCAACTGCGAACTTATGTCATTGACTTCGATATCGCGGCTGGCGCAGTACAACTTGGTTGCATCTGCATCGCTTTTGCAAATAAAAGTACAATCACCATTCAATTTACCTTGGTTAAACTGGCGCATTGTCGTGGAGATTATTGATGCGCTACTCGCAAGACCATAAAGCCCAGACCCATCAGCGCATCATCAAGGAAGCTGCAGCACGCTTTCGTCGCGACGGAATTGGCGCCACTGGTTTACAGCCCCTGATGAAAGCATTGGGGCTGACCCACGGCGGGTTCTACTCGCACTTCAAGTCCAAGGATGAACTGGTCGAAAAAGCCTTGCAGGAAGCAGGCGCACAGGTCGCGGGCCTGTGCGCGCAGATTTTCGCAGAGGAGCAACCTCTCCAGGCATTCATTGATGCCTACCTGTCGCAATGGCATGTGACCTCACCCCACGAAGGCTGCCCGCTGCTGACCATTTCGTCGGAACTGGGCTTGCGTGGCCAACCCAGCCCGACAACGGATGCCGTGCTTCAGGCTCGACTGGATCAAATCGAACACAACCTCGAGGGTGAGCACGCTGCCGACCAGAGCATTGTCATCATGTCGACGCTGGTCGGTGCATTGTTGTTGTCACGCAGCGTCGAGGACCCGCAGCTGGCCCAGCGCATCCTCGACGTGAACCGTGAACACCTGAAAAAACAGACCGAGTGAAACCTTACCTGAGGTAGCGGGCGGCGGGGGTGTCCCTGGAGAGATTCGGGCCCAGGGCATAGCGTGCATTAACCAACGCATCCCAGTCCGCGGCGTCCGGTAACGAGGGAATGGTGATCAGCTCGCCCTGATCGAACCCAGCCAACGCCGCATCCACCATCGCTGCGGCCTCCATGACCATTGCAGCGGGAATGGCGCTGGCATCAATGCCCGAGCGCTCCCAGATCTCGGTGCGCGTGACACCCGGTAAAACGGCCTGAACCTGGACACCTGAACTGCGCAACTCAGCGGCGAGCGATTGAGTCAGACTCAACACGTAAGCCTTGCTGGCGCTATAGGTCGCGTTGAATTGTTCAGGAATCAGGGCGACCACAGACGCCACGTTGATAATTGCACCTGTGCCTGCATTCGAGAAGCTCGCAGCGGCGGCCGCCGCCAGGCGCGTCACAGCCACCACGTTCAACTGGATCAAACGCTCCATTTGATCAAGATCCGCGCTGGCCAAAGTACCGTCCGCCGCAACGCCGGCATTGTTCACCAGCACACTGATTCCCCGATCAACACGCAGCCTTTGCTCCACCGCCAGCATATCGGCCTTCAGCGTCAGATCCGCCTTCAGCACTTCCACCTGCACGCCATACTCGGCGCGCAGGCGAGTCGCCGCACTGTGAAGCTTGTGTTCATCACGGGCCACCAACAGCAGGTCATGGCCGCGCCCTGCCAAACGCTCGGCGTAGACAGCACCTATGCCGGAAGAAGCCCCCGTGACCAATGCGGTGCCTTTGGATTGAGCAGAATTCATAACCGTACTCCTGAAAGATGGCACAAGAATTATCTGATCCCGGCGCAGGACCACCTGGCTCGGCGGAGATGAGATTATAGGCATGACTGACACGATATATTACAGTCATAATATTTTGTTTCAGACAAATGGCGCTCTGCCGCAGACACAAAAAAGGCCGATCAGTGATCGGCCTCTGGCACTAGCGTGGGTTACTCAGTTGACGACCAGTTTCTCGCGGTTTCTTTCCAGGATCGCCTTACCGATGCCGTTGACCTCCAACAACTCGTCCACCGAACTGAACGCCCCATTACTCTCGCGGTACGCAACAATCGCCCGGGCTTTAGTCTCACCAACGCCTGCCAGCTCACGCTGCATGGTGACGGCATCCGCCTTGTTGAGATCGATCTTTTCCATCATCGTCGATGACGAAGGCTGCACAACGGCAGTAGGCGCGGCAGGTTCATTTTTTGCCGCGGGTGCAGCGGTGGCGGCAACAGAGAGACTGGTCAGTACAGCGAGAACCAGAGAGCGGAAGTAGCTATTGAGCATAAGTGACACTCCATGACCTAGTGGGAAGAAGCAGCTTTTCCGAAGCTGCCTCACAAACTTAGGTCATGGGCGGAATCTGTCAAAAACCGGTCCGTTGCAGGGTGTGTAACAATCAGGGCTCGAGACGTCGCTGCTGATAAATCCAGTCGACGATCTCACCATCAGGTGCGTAGCCACTGACGGTTTCGCGCAAGAGCTGACGGACTCGAGCGTAGTCATAATGCTCGACAGCGCTCAGCAGTTCGCTCAACTTGACCTTGAGCACATCCCAGTTCAAATGATCTTCGTTGGCGGTCATGATCATTGGATGTTGGGTTGGTGCGACGTTATCGCCGATCAGCAACTCTTCGTAGAGCTTTTCACCGGGTCGAAGACCGGTGAACTCGATAGAGATATCCCCTTGCGGATTTTTCTCCGAGCGGATACTCAAGCCCGAAAGATGGATCATTTTCTCCGCAAGTTCGACGATTTTTACCGGTTCACCCATGTCCAGGACAAAAACATCGCCCCCCTGCCCCATGGAGCCGGCCTGAATCACCAACTGGGCGGCTTCGGGAATCGTCATGAAATAACGAGTGATCTTTGGATGGGTGACCGTCAATGGACCGCCGGCTTTGATCTGTCGGTGAAACAGCGGGATGACTGACCCCGATGAACCGAGCACATTACCGAATCGAACCATGGTGAAACGGGTTTTGTTGACACGTGACACGTTAGGTTTGTCGCCGAACAGGACAGGGGCGATTTCGCGACTCAGGGCCTGCAGGGTCAACTCGGCGAGACGCTTGGTGCTGCCCATTACATTGGTGGGACGAACGGCCTTGTCGGTCGAGATCAACACGAAATTGGCCACCCCCGATTGAAGAGCAGCCTGGGCTGTGTTGAGCGTTCCGATCACATTGTTCAGCACGCCTTCGGCGATGTTGTGCTCCACCATCGGCACGTGCTTGTAGGCGGCGGCGTGGTACACAGTGTCCACGCGCCAGGTTTTCATGACATCAAGAAGCTTGTGCTGTTGACGAATGGAGCCAAGGATCGGCAACAACTTGATCGGCAATGACTCACGGCTGCTTCGCTGCTCAAGTTCCGAGAGAATGCTGTAGAGATTGAATTCGCTGTGATCGAACAGCAACAGCGTAGTGGGTCTAAGGGAGAAAATCTGACGGCAAAGTTCTGAACCAATCGAACCGCCGGCTCCGGTGACCATGACTGTCTTGCCTTTGATACAGCGCTCCAGCAAATCAGGTTGCACGGGTACCGCATCGCGTCCCAACAAGTCCGCGATGTCTACTTCCTGAATGTCATCGACCTTCACACGACCGCTGGCCAGATCAGTGAAGTTGGGGACGCTGCGTACATGCAGCGGATAACCCTCCAGCATATTGAGGATTTCCCTTCGCCTGGCCCTTGTCGAGGAAGGCAGCGCAAGCAGGATTTCCTGGGCGCCAGTCACGTCGATCATCTGCTGGATATGCTTGGGCTTATAGACCTTAAGCCCGGAAATGGAGCGATCGACAATGCTGGAATCGTCATCGATAAAGGCGACCGGACGCATCACCCGGCCCATCCGGATCGCCGCCACCAGTTGATTGCCCGCCACACCAGCACCGTAGATCGCGACCTTGGTCAGACCATCATCGCGACTGGTGAAGGGTACATGCTGCGCTGCAGTGAACCAGTCACCCATGAAATATTGGCGAATGCACAGACGCAAGCCGCCTATGATCACCATGCTGAGCCACCAATAGTTGAAGATGATGGATCGCGGGATGACGGCCTCGTGATTACTGTACCAATAAACCACCAACGCCAGGATCAGCGACGATAGACTTACTGCCTTGATAATGGCGATCAGGGCATCGTTGCCGAAATAACGCATGACAGCACGGTACATGCCGAAACGAATGAACAGGGGAATCGCTACGATCGGCGCCCAGATGAATAGCCAGGTATGGACTTTGAAAGGATTGATAAGTTCGTCGATCCCCAGACGCACGATAAACGCCATCCACAATGCAACCCAGACGAGGATGACGTCTGTCAGCACCTGGATCAGCCGCTTCTGTCGGCGCGGCAGTGCCAGCAAAAACATGCGAAGTTTATCCATATACCCCTGTCCCAATCTCCCTTACCCCTTGCTTGGCCCTGTTGAAATCATTGTACGTGGCCATGGTGTGCCATCACAGAAAAAAACCAGATGAGGAGTTGTGAGTGAAATGGTACCCCGCGCCCTTTGGTGAACTGGGAAGAAACGCCTTGCTACTGGCTCAGTTTGATCATCCATGGGTCTATTCAAGATAGCTCATTGGTCCATATGCAGACATGGGGAGCACCCTCTTAGCGTAATCCTGCGAAGCGCCAAAAGGCTGGCAAAGCCCCACAACGCAGTCATCCCCTGTGCTCCTGAACAACGTTGTCGAAGTGCTCGATCAACTCGCTCACGCGAGCCGGTAAGTGGAAGTGACTCAGAAAATAGGCTCTGCCACTTTCCCCCATCCTTTCCAGTCGTTCAGGGTCACTACCGTACAACTCGAGCACCGCCTCGGCCAACTGCTGAGCATCTTGCGCAGCACAGTCAAGCCCTGCCTTGGCGTCTGCCAGCACCTGAGCCGTCTGACCGTTGCAACTGGCAATAATCGGCTTGCCGGCCGCCAGATAGCTTTGAAACTTGCTGGGCACTGTTGCCGCCAATATTGGATCATCGCGCAGGGTCAGTAGCAAAGCGGAAGCAGCTGCATAAATGCCTGATACCTCTGCCGGAGAAACACGCCCGAGTAATTCGATATTGGATAAGCGTTCGTCCTGAATCATGCCTGAAATTGCTTTTTCCATACTGCCGCTTCCGACAATAAAAAAGCGGATCTCTTCGTAGCCCTGCAAAATTCTGGCGGCTTCAACAATGGTCGCGCACGATTGAGCGACGCCTATATTCCCGGCAAAAACCACCGAAAAGTGCTCAGAGATACGACCCAGCTGCTTATCAACCGGATCGTAGGATCTTGACGATGCCTCAGCCGAGTTGGGAAAAAACCTTATCTTCTTTTCACTGCCGGACAAACGTCGTACTGAATCTCGAAACCCTTCGGACTGGATCAAAATTGAATCGGAAAAGCGGTAAATAAGTCGGACGACCTGCTCAACAGCCTTGAGCACACGACGATTCGTTACAAAACCGGTGGCCTGCAAAGACTCCGGCCAAATGTCCTGAACCCACAAGACAAGAGGGGCTCGCTTGAGCCAAGATACGACGATCGCGGGCAGTGCCTGAAGCAAGGGCGAAGGCGCGTAGACAAAGACCACATCAAACTTACGCCCTCGCAGTGCCCACGGCCCCAGCAGGTACCCTGATGCAATGAATGACAGGTAATTGAATACCAGTCCTTTCGCCGAGCTTTTGCCTCTAGGGCACAATGGCAACCTGATTATCTCAACACCGTCGCGCTGCTCGACAAAGACTCCCAAAGCGCTATAGCCGGGGAAGATCTTGCCGTCGGGGTAGTTGGGTTTACCGGTCAGCACAGTGACTTCTGCGCCTTGCTCGTGTAACTCCGCCACCACCTGGTTGATATGAAAATTCTCAGGCCAGAAATATTGAGTCCATACCAATACTTTCATTGCAGCACTTCTTTCAGAAATGCCGCCGGACCGTGCATTGGTTGAGTGAACTCAGCCATACCGAGATGGCGCCTGACCGCCCGGGCGATGGAGACATGAGATTCAGGATTGAAGGTTTCGACCGGCACGACAACGTCTCGAACATAATCAAGTTCGGCAGCAATGATGGGTAGACTCCGCTCGCTGGCCTCGATTAACGGCAATCCCAGTGACTCCGTTGTGGAGGGGTAAATCAATGCTGCTGACTGGTCATACAACGCCGAAACCTCAAGGGGATTAAGCTGCCCGAGGTTGACGACATTCAACTGCCACTTCCGTGTCAGCTGATCGATCCGCGCGCCAAGTGCTGAATTCTGCGGCACCGTCAGCGCCAGGCCTGGACGTACCCCTTGTTCCGCCAGCAGGCACCATGCGTCTAAAAGCCTGGCGTGATTTTTATGATGCTCTGCACTTGCAACATAAACAAAATCGAAGCGATGAGCTTGGGATACCTTGATGCTGTGAGCCGAGACAACAAACGGGCAGATAACAACTGCCGCCTGAGGGCCCAAATAAGCCTTGGCCTGCATGGCCATTGAAGGTGTCTGGACGATAAATTTCTTGACCCTGCGCGACAGAGTCTTGACTAGAAGTCGCTCCATCGACAGGCGAATCCTGGTCTTCAGAGGGTAATCTCGCAGAGAAGCCCCAGAGAGCAGAATTCTGTTCTGTAGAAACACGGTCACCTCCCCTTTCAAGGGCAGCAACGGCACAAGCCCATGAAAGCACAGCACCACATCCTGATGACCAACTCGGCGCCATAGGCGCAACTCAGCCGCCAGCCTCGAGAAAAGTGTCGGCCGGACCAAGCACCGCTCCCCATCGCAAGGGGGCAGTGTCCCGTCTGCGCGAATATCAACTTGCTCAAACTCAATGCTCAATTCAGGCGCGGAATACAGCGCCTGCAAAAGCGCCAAACCTCCGCCAACATGCACATTGGGCGCGTGTAAAAACAGCTTCTTTTTTATATTCAAGGAAACTAACGGCCTCGACGGAAAATCAGCATTCGACTGGCAAATCGGCGTAAAGCTTGTCTGGATTGGGGTGACAACAACCTACGAGCAAGTCGCCTTGCAGTCCTGACGTTGGCAGCCACCAATTGTGCACCAAGAACCCGGACTAAAGAAGCTCCGTACTCACGCGCCATACCGGCACAATGTTGCCCAGCACGATGAAAGCCCCGCTGCCATAACCCTGAGGCCAGCCGCAAATAGCTGGCGCCGATTTCTGAAGGCGTATTTCCTGGCACTTCAGAAGCTTCAATCTTCTTCACAAACCCCAAGTAGAGGTTCCCTGCTTCTTCGAAGGCCAGGTCCGCGATTTTGTGCGTATCCTGACTGGCATGGCTACGAGCGCCAACCAACACTTGGGGAATGTGCAAAAAGCGATGATCCGCTGCCATACGAAACCAAAGCTCATAATCCTGTGTTGTTCGTAACTTTTCGTCGAAAAGCCCAACCGCATCGAACGCGGAACGGGGAACCAGCAGGCTGCACCCATGCAGGGCGCTCTCAGAGGCAATCCAGTAGCGAAAATGCTCCGGGCGGACACCTGGCATAATCACCGGTGTGGTGTCGACCACGTTATCATCAGTAAAAATCGCATAGTCGGAGTAAACGATCGTGTGTGAAATCCCGTGCGTTGATAGAAACGTAACCTGATTGGCGATCTTCTCTTTGACGTAAAGATCGTCATGGCTAAGCCAGGAAAAATACTCGCCTGACATTTTCCGTACCGCCATATTCAGTGCGGACGCAACACCGCCATTTTCCTTTGAAAAATAGCGAATGGATGAACCAAATGACTGGGCGACTCGTTCTGTTGCACCATCATCGTTGCTGCCGTCATTGACGACAAGGACTTCAATAGATTTGTAGGTTTGGTCAAGAGCGCTTTGTATAGCGTCGGCCAAAAAGTTCGAACCGTTATACACGGGTATAACAATCGAAACCAGCGGCTTGAAGCTATAAGGCACAGAGTCTTACTCCCCAAAAAAAAACAAAAACAAAAACAAAAACAAAAACAAAAACAAAAAATAAAAACTGCCGTAAAAGATTCAACCCCAAATCAATTTTGCCAGGTCGCACTACAGAAAACCGATCTCTGACAACAGCCATTTACAGCACTGCGACCTTAAACAATAAGAAGCGCCAACCACACGAGGAAAGCGGAAGAGGGAAGACTCCCCCCCAAAAAAAACAGAATAGCGAAACGCTCCCACATCACTCAAAGCGCCACTTATGGAGACCGACTCCACAGCAACCAAACCAAAAACCTAACCAAACAGCCTACTAGAACCTGGTATAATCCTAATCAAACATGCAAGCCCCAGGGAGATTAAAAACGTAGTTAATGACATCGTCACAATTGACCAGAATGAACTCATCGCAACTAAATTCAGATGAAACCCAAACATCCCGCCCTTTATAAGCTCGATCACCAACAAATGCATCAAGTAGACGGGAAACACAATACTAGAAAAAAAAGCAAAAGGACGAACTAGCACCCGATGCAGTTTCACCTTGCTGATTGCATGAAAGCCAGCAATTGCCGCGATTACGACGTTAGGACTAGAGTACTCAAATGCAGCTTCAACGGCGTTTCCGGCGAAGACACTCATTTTCCATGCTATCAGAAATGTAGCTATCGTTGCCAAAGTAAAAACAACAAGGCTCATGCTAGCCGAAACCCGATCTAGGACATCAGAACGTAGTAGATAAAAACCTAGCAAGAAGTAACCCGGCCAAAGCAAGAAGCCTAGTAAATTAAGATGAGGGATGATTTCCAATGGAAAGTATATTGTAATGGAGTTAACGAAAAACCAAACACCAAAAAAATATACAGCCCAGCGCTCATTGGTCAACAATGCAACCGACAAAACCTGGAGTATTGGCAAAAGAATGTAAACTCCAATAATCATGTATACAAACCAAAGGTGATACATAACTGGACCTCTTAGAGCGTTCCGCAACGCATCGAAAACGCTCAAGGGTTTACCTTCCCAATAATTCATCCAGAACATGTAAATAATGCTCCAAAAAGCAAGAGGGATAGCCACCTTCATTACCCTGCCAACTACCCCTCCTAGCCCCTTAGACATGTCACGCCCAAGCAGCAACGCACCTGACAACATTGCAAAAAAAGGAACAGACACCCTGACAACACTGTCAAGTGCAGTTGCTGCCAAAAAATCATGCAGACTGATATTCTGATAGTTATAAAAAACAGGCGCGGCAACATGGATTATAACAACCCCAAGCATCGCAATCAGACGGCAAACATCCGCCCACGCCATCCGCCCCTGATCTTCTTGTTGTAGTGTCATGGTCGCGTCAAGCCTTAGAGGTGAGAATGATTTTTTCCAATGGAGCCCCGACGATAACGCCGTCGATACTCGTTGCGACCACTTTAAACAACACAGCATCGTGCATCCAGTGTAGTTGTACGTGCTCCTGCAACGTACCGTTGGCCACGGCGGCTACGATAGAATAGTCACCTACAGCAAGAATCGGTAATTTGAAATGGAATTCGGCGTCGAGTCGCTTACCAGCACCAACTCTGACCGGTGACTCTTTGTAGGAGTGGTAAGTGTTTCCACCTATCAAAGGCTGACCTAGGCGGTCCTTGATGATGAACCCGACTATAGGTAAGTCGACATCGTGAATAGCCTTGGCTGAAACCTTGACGATAACTTCAGTACCACCTCCACAGACGCTGAGTTGGCGACCGTTGGAATTGGTGAAACTGACTTTTTGTATTTCCGCACCACCCGTCCCGAACGTTGAAGACTCCGGATTGAAGCCGAAGCTCTCGATCTGTTGGACACCTTTCGAGATGGATTCATCATCGTGCATGACAATACGCTGCTCGATAACTTCATCGATGGTTTCTTCTTCGATTACGTCCTCAATCTCTCCTGCGACCTCTGCTTCGCCTGCCACCGGTGCTGCGCCCTCGGCGCCGGTATGCTGCATGTAAAGCTGAGCGAAATACTTCTCGCAAACATCTTTAGCGCTGCCCGCATCGCGTACGATCCCCCCTTCAAGCCAAATAGCGTGATCGCAAAATGCCGTCACCGCAGCAAGGTCGTGACTCACGAACAGAATCGTGCCTCGCTCCTGAAATTGCCTGAGGAATCGCATGCACTTCTGCGCGAAAAACGCATCCCCCACGGACAAAGCTTCATCGATAATCAGAATGTCTGCGTCGACATGAGCAATTACGGAGAACGCCAATCGGGCCTGCATACCACTGGAGTAGGCCTTGACTGGCTGATCGATAAAATCACCCAACTCCGAAAAATCGACAATCTTCTGGAACCGTTCCTCAATACAGGACTTCTTCAGCTCAAATAAACTGGCGTACAGATAGATGTTTTCGCGGCCGCTGAACTCTGGGTTGAATCCTGATCCCAATTCCAGAACGGCAGCGACTTTTCCGTTAATCTTTACTGAGCCTTTGGTCGGTGTCAGGGTGCCGGTCAACAACTGCAATAAGGTGCTTTTACCCGCACCGTTGCGACCAATCACACCAACCGATTGCCCCTTGAGCACTTCGAAGTTGACGTCTTTCAGCGCAAGGAAATCCCGATAGTAATTGCGCTTCCAGCCGAGAAAGATTTGCTTGAGGCGATCATGGGGTGCGTCATAGATGTGGTAAGCCTTTTCAAGCCCAACCACTTCGATGACCGACTGCGGTTTACTTTCTGTTGACATGTCCATACTCATAAAACGTCCGCAAAACCGTGTCTTACAGACCTGAAGAAACGCAGACCGAGCCAGCAGATTACCAAGCTCACACCTGTGTAGACCAGAAGGCCCTGGAAGTTAGGAATCAAGCCATTGATCATCACCAACCGCGCCTGCTCGACGATAAACGACAACGGGTTGAGCATGATCAACTGACTTGCCCACTGCGGGAGCTTGTCTAGTGGGTAAAGCACGGGAGAAAAGAACATCAAGGCCTGCGTAACCACGATGGTCAGCTGCGCGATATCTCGCAGGAAAACTCCCAGCGCGCTAAGGAACCACGTAATACCTAACAGGCACAGAACCATGGGAGCAATGACTACAGGCAGGAATACTATGGTCCACTGTAAGCTGCCATTGACGAACAGCGCAATGGCCGCCCACGCGACTACACTCAATCCCAATTGAAACACCGCCGAACCGATAGGTACCCAAACCAGTAGCTCAACGGGAAACACTACTTTCTTGACGAAGTTGGGGTTCGAGGTAATGAGATTAGGTGCACGGTTGACGCATTCGGCGAAGAACGTAAATACGATCAAACCCGGGAACAACATCAACGCAAAGCCCGTGATGCCTTCGACACCAGGCCAACGAGAGGGCAAAAAGTAGCCGAATACCACAGCGTACATCGCCAGCGTCATCAATGGGGTGATCAACGGCCAAAGGACGCCCAAAATGGCGCCTTTGAAACGCATATCCACGTCACGTTTGATCAACTGCTTGATCAGATCGAAATGCCTTAAATGAGCGGTGAGGATGTTCTGAGTCAATTAGCAATCCCCGCTGATGCTTTCGTGTGATTTCCCAGAAACGCGAGAAACGACTCTTTCATGCGCTCAAGAGTGAAATCCTTCATGAAGCAAAGATGGCCATTGGCGGTAAAGCGTGCGTACGCCTCGGTGTCTTGAACAGCTTTTTCTAATTGACTGATGATCACTGAAGTATCCAGCGACTCGCACAAAAAGCCTGCATCATTGGCTTTGATATATTTTGCAGGGGATGCGTAAGTAGGTGCATGACAAAACACCGGACGCCCCGCGGCAAAGTAAGTTACAACTTTCGATGGAAAGCTGTTACTCGATTCTTCGTGGTACTCACCCGAGAACCAATAAGGCAAGTAGAGAAGGTCTGATTCGGATAACAGTCGAATAGTCTCTTCCTGGCTCTGCCACCCGAGGTATTCGAAGTTGGACGGGCTTTGAGTGAACACTTTGAAAGCTCCACCCATGACACGTACGCGAATCCGTTTACCCGCAATTTTCCAGTTGCAGGCATTCAGCGCGTGTTGCAGGCACTCCCACTCTGTCTGTGCGTAAAACTGACCGGCCATCGCGATGATGAACTCATCGCTGTCATGCGCTTTTGTTGCCGGCGGTAGTGCCAGTTCGCGAGGCAGTCCAGCAATCACCGGGGCGTTGACGACTCCGTACTTATTCGAGTAATTCTCGGACATTGCCCACGATGCGGTGGCACAGGAAACACTTGCCTTGATGACCTCATCGAACTCTTTAAGTAAACGACGGCGTGTAAATCCATCAATAAGGTTCGCTTGCAACCACCAGCCGAACGGGTCCCAGACTTGAGTAAGAAGCGGAACATTGAGGGCACTGGTCAATTGACGAGCCAGACGCACCATGGTCTGGCCTTGCAATACGACCCACACCGCATCAACTTTCTGCGCTTTGGCGAACTCGACGATCTGCGGTAGCAGTTCCCTGCTAACGCGGCCAGCCTGAACCAACTCAAAGGGGAATGCCGAGAGTATCCCAGCTTTACGAGGAAGTACTCGAACAGCCGCTTCTCGTGGCTTTCGCAGAATAAGCTTTGGGACCGAGTCAAGTTCTGCAGGAATCTCAGGATTCAGCGCAGAATTGACAACAGCACAGATCGCGAACTGATCCTTGGGCAAAAAGCCGACCAAACGATCCAATACCAAACCCGCGGTAAAATTACGGCAAGGCGGAATATCAGTTAAAAGCAGTACTTTCATTTAGCTGCAACCGTTTTGTAGATCTCCGCCAGTCGCTGGGCATACAAGTCGTCACCGTAATGCAACTCGGCAATCTCTCGTCCCTTGCGGCCACGTTCTTTGCGCTCATCCGGATCGTCGATCAGGTGCTGCAGAGCGCGGAAGAGTCCTTCACCATCATGCATCGGCACCGATACGCCTACTTCCGGGGCAAAAGTCACTTCAGGTAAAGAAGTCCCTTCAAACACGATCACAGGTTTGCCGCAAGCAAATGCTTCAATGGCCATTACACCAAAAGCTTCTACGATCGATGGCATCAAGAAAATGTCTGACGCGACAAATGCATCGCGGGCCAGTTCCTCATCATTGGTCCAGCCAAGCTCAACCAATTGGAATCGATCAGCAAATTGCTCCATCAAGCCTTTGCTGTTGAGTGTCAACAGACAAATCGGTTGATTGGCGCTGATACGCTCGAGCGCCTGGATAATGTACGGCAACCCTTTGAACTGGTTATCCACGGCCCTGAAGCATATAACCAACGCCTCATCTGGAATACCGAAGCGTTTACGCGCGTCCGGCGAGGCATCTGGATTGAAAAAATCAAGGTCCAGGCCAAATGGCACCTGATGGATGTCAACATCCTCGAAAAGAGGAGAAGCCTCGACCATATCGCGCATCCACTTCGAAGCGACGATAACGTCAAACTTGGACTTGTTGTACGCGCGTTTTTTGTATTTGAACAAAAACCGGGTCGTATCCATCAGTAGCGGAAAGTGAATGTCCAGATCAGGGCATTTACCGCAACCGGTCATCCAGCGCTTGCACTCAAATGGATAAATGCAGTGCCCCGTCATGGCCCACGGGTCATGCAGCGTCCAGACCGTTGGTTTACGCCGGGTGATTTCGGGCAAGTCGGACATGCTCATGTAACCCGAATGGATGATATGCAAATGCAACACATCTGCCTCCTCGAAGGCAGGCATTTTCATCATCTCTTTCGCATGCGGATACAATACTGATTGCATCGACGTCAAACGCTCAACCCGATTGATAATCCGGTTGATTTTCCTCGTATTCTTCCCTTCGAAAGTCAAGACTTCTGGGTTCTGGGAGTCTTTCTCCCAAATAAGGTGCCGAGATTCGACATCGTACTTTTTTAGAAGTGGCGTAATAGATAGACCATTGAATCGACGACCCGGTGACTCGTAACCATTTACCTGGAGTACTTTCATTTCCGAAAAGTACCCGCTTTCAGCGCAAGACGGGCAATCAAGCTTCTAGAAATAACTTGTTCGCGACGAATAAGGTCCGCCTGAATACCGTTCAGATTGGCCTCATGAGCAGCAAGCTGTGCTTCTTTCTCATTAACCCACACTTCACGACGACGAATATCATCTTCGAGATTACGCAGATTTGACTCATGACTATTGAGTTGCCCCTCTTTCTCAACAATCCAAGCCTCACGACGACGAACGTCACTTTCCAAATCATCCAAGTTAGTTTTATGAGTGTCGAGCTGCCCCTCTTTTTCGAGGAAATATTGCTGACGTTGCTGCACGATCAACTCGCGCGCTTCGATGTCCGACTCGAGACTTTCAATACCAAGATTCTGCAAAAACTCCGGCTTCCATGCTGCAATAGGAAACTCGAAAAGTTCGCGTACGGGTTTGAGCTCAAGGGCGCTGGAAATACACAAAATAGAATTTGGTGGATTTTCTTCGGCACGCGTCAACTCGGTAACACCATCCAGTCCTTCGTAGAAAAACTCTTTGTTCGGATAGGCTTCGAAATGCTCTTCTTTGATCCAGTGAACCAAGTGGTGGATATTGCCATCCGCCTCGTTGAATGGAACGTTAACCATCAGTCGTTTTCGGCAATGAACTTTTAGCGCAAAGTTCAGGCCATCCACCACGTGTTCTAGCGCGTGACGAGATACGACGTAATCGAATGGATGGGAATCTCGCACGAACGACTCAGCATCACCGTTCACATACTGGATATTTTTAGCGCCGTAGTTACATTGAGCATATTGAACCGACTCAATACTTGGATCTATACCAACAATTTGTGCGCCCAGAATTTCCCCGAGCATGAAGGTACCATGCCCAGTGCCACAGCCGATGTCTAAAATAGTAATACCGGACTCAAGCATTGACGGATCACGCAAGATATCTGCTTCGATAACATCACGAAAAAGCTGATAGCTGCTTTTATGACGCACCACCTCATCTCGACCGTGAGTTTCTCCTGGAACCAGACGTTCACCAGCATTATAAATTGCGTCCAACGTCTGAGTATTCGTGCTCATTTTTTCTCTCGCTTTTTTCGTGCACTGAATTCGGTTTTACTTCGACCAAACAGTTCGATTGATAAAATCTACATAACTCAAGACAATCCGCAGCACCTTCTGCGACACCAGACCACCTTCATAGTCGGGTACTACACGACGAATAGCACCAGCCTGATCCTGAGTGGTAACGATCCGTACAGCGTCAAGAACACGCTCGGATTTCAGGCCACTCATGATCAACGTGCCCTGATCCATGCCTTCCGGACGTTCATGGGCATTACGGATCGTCACGGCGGTCAAGCCCAATAGCGACGCCTCTTCCGTAATAGTGCCGCTGTCGGACAAAATGCAGAAGGCTTCCATCTGCAGCTTGATGTAATCAAAGAAGCCAAACGGCTTGAGGAACTGGATTCTCGAATCGAGACCGTCGAGACCCAATGCTTCCAGACGCTGACGGGTACGTGGGTGGGTGGAAACGATGACCGGCATGTCATAGGTTTCGACCAAAGCTTGAAGGGTATTCAACAAGTCCTGCAGGTTCGCCGGGGTATCGACGTTTTCTTCACGGTGTGTGCTGACAACGAAAAAATTCTTGGATTTCAGTTCGAGTTTTTCGAGGATTTGCGAACCCAGGATTTTGGGTTCGAAATGCTCCAGTACTTCCTGCATATGAGAGCCCGACTTGATAATACGGTCGGGTGGAATCCCTTCATCCAGCAGGTAGCGACGAGCATGCTCTGTCAACACCAGGTTAATATCGCTGAGGTGATCCAGAACTTTGCGATTGAGCTCCTCCGGCACACGCTGGTCAAAGCAACGGTTGCCAGCTTCCATGTGGAACACCGGAATTTTCCTACGTTTGGCAGCAATCACCGCCAGGCAGGAGTTGGTATCGCCATACAGCATCAGAGCATCTGGCTTTTCGGCTTCCATAACCTCGTCGGCTTTCTCGATAACGCGCGCGATGGTTTGCGCTGCGTTGGCGCCTACTGCGCCAAGAAAATAATCTGGCTTACGGATATCCAGATCATCGAAGAAAACCTGGTTCAACTCGTAGTCAAAGTTTTGCCCGGTGTGAACCAGGATGTGCTGAGTATGAGAGTCGAACTCGGCGATAACCCGCGACATCTTGATCAACTCGGGACGGGTACCGACAATAGTCATAACCTTAAGCATTGAGTTGCTCCTGGATATAGGACAGTTTCAGGAGCAACTGCTTGACACCTTCGACATCGAGACGGGTCGTGTTGTGAGAGGTGTAGTCATCGAATTGAGTAATTTCCAGCTCGCCCTCAACGACAAATTTTGCGTAGTTGAGATCACGATTATCGGCAGGGACGCGATAGTACTGCCCCATATCCTCGGCTTTGGCCAACTCTTCTCGTGAGACCAGCGACTCGTACAGCTTCTCACCATGACGAGTACCGATGACCCGGATTTCGTTCTCTTTTTTGAACAATTCCTTCAGTGCCTGAGCCAGCACCTCGATGGTGGAAGCCGGGGCCTTCTGAACGAAAATGTCACCTTGACGACCATGTTCGAATGCGTGCAGCACGAGATCGACCGAGTCTTCAAGCGACATCAGGAAGCGGGTCATGGTCGGGTCGGTAATAGTGATGGATTTTCCTTCACGCAATTGCTCGATGAACAACGGAATAACCGACCCGCGGGATGCCATTACGTTGCCATAACGTGTCGCGCAAAATACAGTCTCGCCCTCGGACTGCATACGAGCCTTGGCCACCATGAGCTTCTCCATCATAGCCTTGGAGATACCCATAGCATTGATTGGATACACTGCTTTGTCGGTGCTCAGGACAATAACGCGGTCCACGTGGTTTGCAATCGCCGCTTTCATGACGTTATCCGCGCCCAGGACGTTGGTGCGAACGGCTTCCATCGGGTAAAACTCGCAAGACGGGACTTGCTTCAACGCAGCGGCGTGAAACACGTAATCAACGCCCTTCATTGCATCGCGAATGCTGTCATAGTCGCGAACGTCGCCGATGTAAAACTTCAGCTTGGGATTGTTCAAGGCAATCCGCATATCTTCCTGTTTCTTTTCATCACGGCTGAAGATGCGAATTTCTCGGACGTCTGTTTTCAGAAACCGATTCAGAACAGCGTTACCGAAAGAGCCTGTGCCACCGGTAATCATCAACACTTTATTATCGAACATTATCTAAACCTTGTGCTTAATTGAAGTCATGCATGTTTTGCACTAAAACCGGCCACTCAGGAGCAATGTAACCTGTAGCCTCTCGGAAGCGGTTCGCGTTTAACGAACGGTCGATCGTCAACCTGTCCGAAGGAACAATCTCAGTGTCTTTTCCATAAGTTTTCGCCACAAGCTTCAACAATTCGTATTTGTTAATAGGCTTGGTGGCTACGTGATACAGACCATGCAGATCAGGACGCGGCAAGACATACTCATTGATCACTCGTGCCAACTCCATGGTTGGCAGACCAGAGAAGATAGCGCCGGTAAATCCTTGAACAGAACCTTGCTGCGCCAGAAACCATCCTACCAAGCTGCGGTTCCCGGATAGTTCTCGACCGATAATCGAGGTGCGCAGTGTGATGGCATGCGGGTAATCGACTTCGCCCAGCAATTTGGATCGGCCATACAAATCATAGGCGTCAGGGAAATCGCTCTCGAGATAGCCACCTTTCTCGCCCGAAAAAACGCAATCGGTGCTGATGTGGATCAGGCGTGCGCTGGCTGCCTTGCACAACGCGGCCAAGCGATGAGGTAACAGTGTATTGATTGGAACAGCTTGGAGGGGGTCGTTGGCATCGGCCAGTTGCTTGACCAGGCCCACACAGTTTATGACCACATCAGGTCGTACCGTCCCGAAAGCCTTGATCAGCGAGTCTTGGCTCTCGACATCAACACCCAGAACGATTCTCGCGGCCTGTGCCTCCGTGAAGTATTTCCGGGAACCTTCGCTCCGTGCCGTACCGAAGACGTCCAGATCAGGGCTCGCAGACAGAACTCTATAGACTGCATTACCCAGCATCCCGGATACACCCAACACCATAACTCTCATTACCTTACTCCTCACTTCCGGATCCACTCGATACCATGATCCGATTGCCACTCATCAGTTGAAGGTCTTCGCCCGCTGCGTCCAGAGGAGCAACAAAAATGGGACGTATAGCGAATCTGTACAAGATGCGGGTTGGCGCCGTCTTGCGAAGCGCTCCACTGTTGCGGCCTCAACCAACGGTTGGCGCCTGAAAAAAAAATCGCTCACTTACCTGTTACAAAACTGATAAAAAAAGCTCGCTACTTATACATACACCGATCGAAAACAGAATCGGCTGGCATCTGCTCTACTAGAGTTGCTGCGGCATCGCACCTGAAAGCAACTCATTCCCAATCACAACATTACAGGCTGGCAAATAACATTTACCCAGAAGGTGAGTACTAGCGTTGTGCCGCCACTCCATAAATCCACAAAAGTTTAGCATAGAATTTTGTGCTCATGAGGGGTGCCCTGGGTGCGTCCATCCGCGGATTCAGTACGTTACCGGGTAACTGAAGACCACCAAGACAATGTGCTCAACCTGCAAATTTGCGGATCAATGCAACAACCAGCCAGGACTGCGAATGCAGGGCGGATCGCAGCCCCGCTTGCGCCTCGACGTGACCGGGTACAAATCGAATCAGATCTCCGCCTTACCTGCGTCATACTTTACCGCAAGCAATACGAGAGGCAGGTAAGCGACCAGCAACCCAACCCCGCCATCCAGCACTCCCACCCCCACGCACAGCGCAAGGGGACCCAGCCAGAGCACATTGATCAAAATGACCGCAAGGGTGATCTTCTTGTGGCTGAGATGATGCCGGGAGGCATATTGATAAGCGTGACTACGATGCGCTTCATAGACCTTTTCCCCTCGTATCAAGCGATGCAGCATTGTCCAGGTGGCATCTACAATAAACACTCCCGCCAAAATCAACCAACTCCATAGCAAGTGAGGAGCTACCCAGGCTGCCTGAAGGGCCAGGCCACCGAGAATGAAGCCAAGGAAGCCACTTCCCGCATCCCCCATGAAAATTTTTGCCGGTGGAAAATTCCAGACTAAAAAGCCCGCGCTCGCGCTGGCAAGCAATAGGGGAATCCAGAGCTCATTCGTATAGCCGCCCAGCCAGTACAGAAATGCGCCTCCCACACAAATACAGATAGCCTCCGCCCCTGCAATACCATCAATCCCATCCATAAAGTTATACAAATTCAGAAACCAGACCAGATAGACGGCGGCCAATGCTCCTCCCCACCATCCCAGGTCGACCACGAACCCAAACACATTCAGTGGTGCAAGCCCTCCCACGCAAAACAGAAACCACACCGCCGCAACAAAGTGCCCAAGGAGCCGCCAGCGAGCCGCTATGTGACCATGATCATCAGCAAATCCTACCAGGGCCACGAGCGCGCCAGCTCCAAACAACCCTACAAACACGGCCCATGAAAGCACCCCTGAAGAAAGACATACGCATAACGCCACAAGGAATGAAACAACTATTGAAATACCGCCGCCCCTCGGAGTGGGGATCGAATGGGAACTTCGGGCATTCGGAGTATCAATGAGACTGTTTCGCAACGCATATTGGCGCAGATAAAGAGTCATCATCCAAGAAGCAACAAACACCCCAACCAACAGAACGGTCATTATTTTTTTTCATCCCGATAATGTTTCACAACACTTGCTAGCGCTTGCTCAATACCGACAGGCGGCGACCACTGCAACAACTCGCAGGTTCGCTGCATATCAACCTGAAGCGACGCACAAAGGCGTACAGAAAGAGCCTTTTTTCCCACCAAAACCAAGCAAAGAGACAAAAATCGTTGAGGAACGGGGATCAGTAAAGCGCTGACGCCTAGCGCTTGCGCTACATGGCGAAGCAACTGCGTGGTGGACTTATCTTCGCCATCACTGACCAGAAATGTATTACCTGGAGCCGCCGGATGCTCGATGCACCGCACGATCAAATCGACCAGGTTGTCCAGTGCGACCATGCTCCGCCGATTGTTGATTGAGCCAAATGGCAGCGGTACTCCCCGCTCAACCCACTTGAGCATGTTCAGGAAATTGGCCTTTACACCAGGACCATAAACCAGAGGAGGGCGTATAATCACGACTTCCATTCCGGTTCGTGCGCCCAACGTCACCAGCGCGTCTTCAGCCTCACGCTTGGAAATTCCATACGCATCGACCGGGGCCGGAATATCATTCGAAGAAAACGGCTGTCCAAGGCGGGTACACTCACCATTGACCTTGATGGAACTGATGAAAATAAAGCGCTTTACGCCCGCCTGGGCAGCGCTGTTAGCCAACTTGATTGTCCCCTCGACATTGACCGCACGAAAAGCATCGAGGTCATCCGCCCCCTCTTCAGCCATCACGTGCACCCGCGCGGCCGTGTGCACGATCGCAGTTATACCCGCCAATGCCGCCGCGGGAAGCTCAGCGCCCAACTCAAAAGAGATATGCTCACACGAAAGCCAGGCACGGGAGGGGTCGCGAACGCCGCAAACTGCGGCAAACTGCTCGCTCGACACTAACCTGGATGCAACCGCGGAACCGACAAATCCATTAGCCCCCGTCACCAGGATTTTCGAACAACTCATTTACTCTTGCCCACTACATTCTTCCTGAAAACTATCTTTGCACTTCAGCTGCGAACGCTCAACTTCTTCTCGAACAGGGGTATATATGTTCAAGGTGTCGCAATCTTCACGAGAGATTTGTCGCAAGAGGATTGGTTGTCAGACAGGACGCTTGCGTGAAACTCGGGATACACGGTTGTATAACCAGCCCAAGATCGGACCGATGACCATGCCGACCAGCAGTGCAAGGACCACCACCAACGAAACCGGCAATTGCGGCCCTGCCCAGCCAAGAAACAGCAGGGAAACTATTTGCTGATTTTCCAGTACAAACGCCAATATCGCCAATACGAGTAACAAGACAAATAAAACGAGCGCTGCGCGCTTTAGATTACGCATGAGCGACTCCCAGGAATACTGCAGCTGTCAAACCCCCTCCTCCTCATCCTCATTCACCCGATCCCGAAGCTCTTTACCCGGTTTGAAGTGGGGTACAAACTTGCCATCGAGGCTGACCGACTGACCCGTCTTCGGGTTGCGTCCTACACGGGGCGCGCGGTAGTGCAGTGAGAAGCTGCCGAAGCCGCGGATCTCGATGCGATCACCGGTGGCCAGGCATTGGGACATCTGTTCAAGCATAGTCTTGATAGCCAGCTCTACATCCTTGGATGAAAGCAGGCCCTGATGGGTGACAATTCGTTCGATCAACTCCGACTTCGTCATATTTTTCCCTTCTTTTTCAAGCAGCTAGGTCAGCGCTTCAAAGGTTTTAGCATGCCCGACGGCATTTGAACAGCCCATGCATTGACTAATCTGCAGTAGAGCCGACTCGCTGACCAGTTGTAATTTTTCCGACATTTGATCCGGATTTCCCTGACACTCGATCACCTACAGATGACCAGCATGGTCCGTGACAGGTAGCCCGCCGGATTCCAGCCAAAGGGGTAATCCCCATCCTCCTCCTTGGCGTCGCTCGACCTGACCACCACCTTGTATCCTTGAGCCTTGCACTCCTTGTCTGCCCTCTTGTAGCACCTGTCCCAGTCTGACCCCAGCCCTGAACAGTCGATTTCGATACCACTAACCCCTCGTACCGCATGAGTCTTCACGTTCGTGGTACAGCCTGCCAACACCAGCACACCAAGCACGGCTACGAATCTGTTCATTCACTTCCCTAGACGGGACCGCTGGCCCTGTCACCGATGACTTCAGGCTAAGCCTAGCCTAAATAAACGAATGATCTGCTTGAAGAAAAAGACAACGGTTGACGACTTTTGGTTTCACCGGCGCGCCCGGCACTGAATTTCAGGCACAAAAAAGGGCGACCGAAGTCGCCCTTTTTCATGGTCTGACAGAACTTAGTTCTGTTTTTCCATTTGTGCACGCAACAGGTCGCCCAGAGTGGTAGGACCAGCAGCGATGCTGTCCGAGGCTGGCTTGTCGCGCAGGCTCTGGATAGCTTCTTTCTCGTCTTCAACGTCTTTCGACTTGATCGAGAGCTGGATTACGCGGCTCTTGCGGTCAACGCTGATGATCTTGGCTTCTACTTCTTCGCCTTCTTTCAGAACGTTACGTGCATCTTCGATGCGGTCACGGCTGATTTCGGAGGCTTTCAGAGTCGCTTCGATATCGTCTGCCAAGGTGATGATGGCGCCTTTAGCGTCAACTTCTTTCACGATGCCTTTAACGATTGCGCCTTTGTCGTTCTCTTGAACGTACTCGGAGAACGGATCGCTTTCCAGTTGCTTGATACCCAGGGAGATGCGCTCGCGCTCTGGGTCAACCGACAGGATAACGGTGTCCAGCTCGTCGCCCTTCTTGAAACGACGTACGGCTTCTTCGCCCACTTCGTTCCAGGAGATGTCGGACAGGTGAACCAGACCGTCGATGCCACCGTCCAGACCAATGAAGATACCGAAATCGGTGATCGACTTGATGGTGCCGGAGATTTTATCGCCCTTGTTGAACTGGCCAGAGAAATCTTCCCATGGGTTAGATTTGCACTGCTTGATGCCCAGGGAGATACGGCGACGCTCTTCGTCGATGTCCAGAACCATAACTTCCACTTCGTCGCCGACTTGTACGACTTTCGAAGGGTGGATGTTCTTGTTGGTCCAGTCCATTTCGGAAACGTGTACCAGACCTTCAACGCCTTCTTCCAGCTCAGCGAAGCAGCCGTAGTCGGTCAGGTTGGTTACACGCGCGGTCACGCGAGTGCTTTCTGGGTAACGGGCTTTGATAGCAACCCATGGATCTTCACCCAGTTGCTTCAGGCCCAGGGAAACACGATTGCGCTCGCGATCGTACTTCAGAACCTTGACATCGATCTCGTCGCCAACGTTGACGATTTCCGATGGGTGCTTGATACGCTTCCAAGCCATGTCGGTGATGTGCAGCAGGCCATCGACGCCACCCAGATCGACGAATGCGCCGTAATCGGTGAGGTTCTTGACGATACCTTTGACTTGCTGGCCTTCCTGCAGGGATTCCAGCAGAGCTTCACGCTCAGCGGAGTTCTCGGCTTCGAGGACGCTACGACGGGAAACGACAACGTTGTTGCGTTTCTGGTCGAGTTTGATGACCTTGAATTCCAGCTCTTTGCCTTCCAGGTGCGTGGTATCGCGCACAGGACGGACGTCAACCAGGGAACCTGGCAGGAACGCACGGATGCCGTTAACGTCGACAGTGAAGCCGCCTTTAACCTTACCGTTGATAACGCCCTTGACCACTTCCTCAGCTGCGAAGGCTGCTTCCAGAACGATCCAGCATTCAGCGCGCTTGGCTTTTTCACGGGACAGCTTGGTTTCACCGAAACCGTCTTCAACCGAGTCCAGAGCAACGTGAACTTCGTCACCGACGTTGATGTTCAGTTCGCCAGCGTCGTTGTAGAACTGCTCCAGCGGGATCAGTGCTTCGGACTTCAGGCCAGCGTGAACGGTTACCCAGCGAGCTTGGTAATCGATATCAACGATAACACCGGTGATGATGGAGCCTGCCTGAAGGTTCAGGGTCTTTAGGCTTTCTTCAAAGAGTTCCGCAAAGCTTTCGCTCATTTTAATTCCTGTTGATAAGGGCGAAAAATACGCCCATCTCCACATCCCAGACGATGTGGGTCAGTTTCATTTAAAAGAAGCACCGCAGGACTATGACTGGTCCCCTGTGGCCTTCTTGGTCACCCGGCGATATCGCGAATGGCGATCTCGCTCATGATGCGTTCAAGCACCTGATCGATGGACAACTCCGTGGAATCCAGCTGAATCGCGTCGGCCGCCGGCTTGAGCGGGGCTACCGCACGCTGGGTGTCGCGCTCATCGCGCACACGGATCTCATCTAGCAGACTCGACAGACTAACATCCTCGCCCTTGCCCTTCAACTGCAAATATCGGCGACGAGCTCGCTCCTCGGCGCTGGCGGTGAGGAAAATCTTCAACGGCGCATCGGGAAACACCACGGTGCCCATGTCGCGACCGTCGGCCACCAACCCCGGCGCTTCCTGAAACGCGCGCTGGCGCTGCAGCAGCGCCTCGCGCACAGCAGGCAGCGCGGCAATCTGCGAGGCACCGGCACCGGCACTTTCAGTGCGAATGACCGTGCTGACTTCGTCACCTTCAAGGATGATCCGCTGCAACTGACCTTCCGTCGCAGCGATGAATTGCACATCCAGATGGGCAGCGAGTTGCTTCAACAGCTCTTCGTTGGTCAGGTCAACCCCATGATTGCCCGCCGCGAAAGCCAGCAGGCGATACAAGGCGCCAGAGTCCAGCAGATTCCAGCCCAGTCGATTGGCGAGAATTCCAGCCACCGTGCCTTTGCCAGAACCGCTAGGGCCATCGATGGTGATTACAGGAGCAATGCTTTTCACGACTGAGCCTCTTGGGCAACGCGGATACCGACCTGCGCGCACAATGCAAGGAAGTTCGGGAAGGATGTCGCGACGTTCGCGCAATCATGGATGCGGATCGGCGCATTGGCCCGCAGCGAAGCGACGCTGAATGCCATGGCGATGCGGTGATCGCCGTGACCATGCACTTCACCACCGCCGATCTGGCCGCCATCAATGATGATGCCATCTGCCGTAGGCTCGCACTTCACGCCCAACGCCAGCAAGCCATCCGCCATGACCTGAATACGGTCCGATTCCTTGACCCGCAGCTCTTCGGCACCGCGCAGGATGGTCCGGCCCTCGGCACAGGCCGCTGCAACGAACAGTACGGGGAACTCGTCGATCGCCAGCGGCACCAATTCTTCAGGAATCTCGATGCCCTTCAGCTTGGCCGCACGCACTCGCAGGTCCGCTACCGGCTCGCCACCGACTTCACGCTGGTTTTCCAGGGTAATGTCGGCGCCCATCAGGCGCAGGATATCGATTACGCCAGTACGGGTCGGGTTGATGCCAACATGCTCCAGCACCAACTCCGAGCCCTCGGCAATCGAAGCCGCTACCAGAAAGAATGCCGAGGAGGAAATATCGCCCGGCACTTCAATGTGGGTCGCCGTCAGTTTATGGCCAGACTCCACAGACGCGGTCGCACCCTCGACACTCACCGGATAGCCGAAACCACGCAGCATGCGCTCGGTATGGTCACGGGTGGGTGCAGGCTCGGTCACGGTGGTTTTACCGTTCGCGTACAAGCCCGCCAGCAACAGGCAGGATTTCACCTGGGCGCTGGCCATCGGCATGGTGTAGGTCAGGCCCTTGAGCGCATGACCACCACGAATGATCATCGGCGGACGACCTTCGGCGGCGGTTTCAATCACTGCACCCATTTCACGCAGCGGATTGGCCACGCGATTCATCGGGCGCTTGGACAGCGACGCATCACCGGTCAGGGTGCTGTCGAAGCTCTGTGCGGCCAGCAGGCCGGAGAGCAGGCGCATCGAGGTGCCCGAGTTGCCCAGATAGATAGGCCCAGGAGCCGGCTTCAGGCCATGCAGGCCGACGCCGTGAATGGTCACGCGACCATGGTGCGGCCCTTCGATGACCACGCCCATGTCACGGAACGCCTGCAGGGTCGCCAGGGCGTCTTCGCCCTCGAGGAAGCCTTCGACTTCGGTAACACCCTCGGCCAGCGAGCCGAGCATGATCGAACGGTGGGAAATCGATTTGTCACCTGGTACGCGAATCCGACCGGACAAGCGGCCACCAGGTTGAGCCAGGAAAATCAGATCGTTGGAATTCATAGCGTCCACATAGGCCCGGCGGGCCAGGATTTTACTGAAATGCTCGCGGGCAACCCGGGCGCGCGTGAACACGCCCAACAGTTGGTGCCCATCCCCTGCATCGACCGCGTCGCGCAAGGCGTCGAGATCGCTGCGAAATGTATCGAGTGTGCGCAGGACAGCTTCGCGGTTGGCGAGGAAGATGTCATGCCACATGACCGGGTCGCTTCCGGCGATTCTTGTGAAATCGCGGAAACCGCCCGCAGCGTAACGGAAGATCTCCAGATTTTCATTGCGCTTGGCCAGCGAATCAACCAAGCCAAAGGCCAGCAAGTGCGGCAAATGGCTGGTGGCAGCGAGCACCTCGTCATGGCGCTCGACCTGCATGTGCTCGACATCGGCACCCAATTCGCGCCACAGCCGATCGACCACCGCCAGGGCAGTCGGATCGGTCTGTTCCAGCGGCGTGAGGATCACCTTGTGCCGACGGAACAGCTGGGTATTGGAAGCCTCCACCCCACTCTGCTCGGAGCCGGCGATCGGATGCCCCGGTACAAAGCGCGCCGGCATACCGCCGAACGCCCGGGTCGCCGCGCGCACCACGTTGCCCTTGGCGCTGCCGACGTCGGTGAGGATCGCCGCCCCCAGGTCCATGCCAGCCAGGATCGCCAACAGTTTTTCCATGGCCAGGATCGGCACCGCCAATTGGATGACATCGGCACCGACGCAAGCGCTGGCCAAGTCCTCCTCGCAGCGATCAACCACACCCAGCTCAACGGCGAGCTTGCGCGATTGCGGATCCAGATCGACGCCGACCACTTCCCGGCACACGCCGCTTTCTCGCAAACCCTTGGCAAACGATCCACCGATCAAGCCCAGGCCGACCACCACCAGGCGGCCGATCACGGGTGCAACAGGCGACACGGCAATCACATCAACCACGTGCCAGAACCTTGCTCAACGCCTCGAGGAAGCGCGTGTTTTCTGCCGGCAGGCCGATGGTGACGCGCAAGTGGTTCGGCATGCCGTAGTTGGCCACCGGACGCACGATCACCCCTTCACGCAACAAGCCCTGGAAGATCGGCGCAGCCACCTGCCCCAGATCCACGCAAAGGAAGTTGCCCCGCGAAGGAATCCAGCTCAACCCCAACGCACGAAAGCCCGCTTCCAGCTGCCGCATGCCGGCATCGTTCAGACGGCGGCTTTCAGCCAGATACTCTTCGTCTTTCAAAGCGGCGCAGGCTGCGGCCAGCGCCAGGCTATTAACGTTGAACGGCTGGCGTACGCGGTTCAGCACATCAGCGACCACCGCCGTCGACAAGCCATAACCCACCCGCAGCGCCGCCAGGCCATAGGCCTTGGAGAAGGTGCGCGACACCAGCAGGTTCGGGTACGCCGCGAGGAAATCCAGGCCATCCGGCAGATCACTGCCTTCGGCATATTCGATGTACGCCTCGTCCAGCACCACCAGCACATGCCCAGGCACGTCCTGCAGGAACTCGTCCAGCGCTTCGGCACTGAACCAGGTTCCGGTCGGGTTGTTCGGGTTGGCGATGAAGACCACGCGGGTATTGCTGTCGATCGCCTGCAGCATGGCCGGCAGGTCATGCCCCCAGTCTTTGGCTGGAATCACTCGCGCATCGGCACCGACCGCCTGGGTGACAATCGGATAGACGGCAAACGCGTGCTCGCTGAACACCGCATTCAAACCCGGGGCCAGGTAGGCACGCGCCACCAGCTCGAGAATGTCGTTGGAGCCATTGCCCAGGGTCACCTGGTTGAGCTCGACCCGGCACTGCTCGGCCAGCAGGCTCTTGAGTGCAAAGCCGTTGCCATCGGGATAACGGGTCAGCTCGGCCAGCTCCTCACGGATCGCCGCCAGGGCCTTGGGACTGGCACCCAGCGGGTTTTCGTTGCTCGCCAGTTTGACGATGCTGGCCGGATCGAGATCCAGCTCACGGGCCAGTTCGTCCACGGGCTTGCCCGGAACGTAAGGCGAAAGTTGTTGCACGCCCGGCTGTGCCAGGGCGAGGAAGTCGCCGCTCATTGTCTACGCCCTTAGAGAACTGCTTTCGGGTAGGAACCCAGCACTTTGAGTGCCACTGCTTCCTGACTGATTTTTTCCAGCACACCTTTTACCAGCGGATCGCGGTGGTGACCGACAAAATCGATGAAGAACACATAGGTCCACTTGCCACTGCGCGACGGACGGGTCTCGATCCGCGTCAGGTCGATGCCATTGTCGTGGAATGGCACCAGCAACTCGTGCAGCGCACCCGGCTTGTTGCTCATCGACACAATGATCGACGTCTTGTCATCACCGGTCGGCGGCACTTCCTGGTTACCAATCATCAGGAACCGCGTGGAGTTGTCCGGACGGTCCTCGATCTTCTCGGCCAGGCGGGTCAAGCCATACAGGCCAGCGGCCATGTCGCCGGCAATGGCTGCCGAGTTCCACTCGCCCTTGACCCGCTTGGCCGCCTCGGCATTGCTCGATACCGCAACACGCTCGACGTTCGGGTAATGGGCGTCCAGCCACTTACGGCACTGGGCCAGGGACTGGGCGTGGGAGTAGATGCGGCTGATGCTGTCAGTCTTGGTGTTTTCACCGACCAACAGGTGGTGGTGAATGCGCAACTCGACTTCGCCACAGATGACCATGTCGTGCTCGAGGAAGCTGTCGAGGGTGTGGTTGACCGCGCCTTCGGTAGAGTTTTCCACCGGCACCACGCCAAAGTTCACCGCACCCGCCGCCACCTCACGGAACACTTCGTCGATGGCCGCCATCGGCTTGCTGATCACGGCGTGACCAAAATGCTTCATGGCCGCCGCCTGGGTGAACGTGCCCTCTGGGCCGAGGTAAGCCACTTTCAGCGGCTGCTCGAGCGCCAGGCACGAAGACATGATTTCGCGGAACAAACGCGCCATCTCTTCGTTGCCCAGCGGCCCCTGATTACGCTCCATCACGCGCTTGAGCACCTGAGCTTCACGCTCGGGACGATAGAACACCGGCACTTCGCCTTCGGCCAGCGAGGCCATCTTTACCCGCGCGACTTCCTGGGCGCAACGCGCACGCTCACTGATCAACTCCAGAACTTTGGTGTCCAGGGCATCAATGCGAACGCGCAGTGCCTTGAGTTCTTGCTCAGACATTAGCCATGTTCCTTCTCGAACTCTGCCATGTACGAAACCAGCGCGTTGACACCGTTGATGTCGACAGCGTTGTAGATAGAGGCACGCATGCCGCCTACCGAGCGGTGACCCTTGAGGTTGAGCAGCCCACGCGCGTCGGCACCGGCGAGGAACGGCTTGTCCAGGCGATCATCGGCGAGACGGAACGGCACGTTCATCCACGAGCGGTCGGTCTTGTTGATCGGGTTGCTGTACAGGCCGCTGGCGTCGATGAAGTCGTACAGGGTGCGCTGCTTGACTTCGTTGAGCTTGCCGATGGCTTCGACCCCACCTTGCTCTTTCAGCCACTCGAAGACCAGGCCGGACAGGTACCAGGCCAGGGTTGGCGGGGTGTTGTACATCGAGCCGTTATCGGCCGCGACCTTGTAGTCGAGCATGGTCGGGCACAGCGCGCGCGCCTTGCCCAACAGGTCTTCGCGGATGATGTTGACGACGATGCCGCTCGGGCCGATGTTTTTCTGCGCGCCGGCGTAGATCATGCCGAAACGCGAAATATCTACCGGGCGCGAGAGAATGTCGGAAGACATGTCGGCCACCAGCGGCACATCGCCAACTTCCGGAATCCACTGGAACTCCAGGCCACCGATGGTTTCGTTCGGCGCGTAGTGAACGTAGGCCGCGTCTTTGGACAGCTTCCACTCGTTCTGGCCAGGGATGGCGAAATAGTCGTAAGGCTTGGCAGTCGCGGCAACGTTGACGTGGCCGTAGCGCGAGGCTTCTTCGATGGCTTTCTGCGACCAGATACCGGTGTCGATATAGTCGGCGCTGCCGTTTTCCGGCAACAGATTCAGAGGGATCTGAGCAAACTGCTGGCTGGCGCCACCCTGCAGGAACAGTACTTTGTAGTTCGAAGGGATATTCAGCAGATCACGCAGATCCTGCTCGGCCTTGGTCGCAATGGACACGAACTCATCGCTGCGATGGCTCATTTCCATCACCGAAAGGCCCTTGCCGTGCCAGTCGAGGAGTTCACCCTGGGCGCGCTTCAGGACAGCTTCGGGAAGCGCCGCAGGACCGGCACAGAAGTTATAGGCTCTCTTGCTCACATCCAATCTCGCTCTGATTTGGTAGGTCGTGCAAACATTTCAGTCGACACGGAATCAATGTGGGAGCGGGCTTGCCCGCGAAAGCGGTATATCAGGAGACATCGTTGGCGAATGTCAGTCCGTCTTCGCGGGCAAGCCCGCTCCCACAGGGAATTCCAATGGCATCAATATTTCTTTAGGGGCAAACAACAAGGGGGCGAATTTTCATCCGCCCCCTTGTTGCCTGCTTATTCCTGCGGCTCTTCGTCAGCGGCGGCGTCGAGTTGCTGGTCTTCCACTGCGTCGTCGATCACGACTTCACCGTCGAACACTGCACCCTCTTCGCCTTCCAGCTCTTCGCCTTCGACTTCCGACGGCTCCTGAACCCGTTCCAGGCCCACCAGCGTTTCATCGCTGGCCAGCTTGATCAGGGTCACGCCCTGGGTGTTACGACCCAGGCTGGAGACTTCGTCGACACGGGTACGCACCAGCGTGCCCTGGTCGGAAATCAGCATGATTTCCTCGCCGTCCAGCACCTGCACGGCACCGACCAGGCGGCCGTTGCGATCGTTGCTGACCATGGCGATCACGCCCTGGCCGCCACGCTTGTACTCCGGGAACTCGCTGATGGCAGTACGCTTGCCATAACCACGCGCCGAAGCGGTGAGGATCTGGCTGCCTTCTTCCGGAATCAGCATGGAAATCAGCTTCTGGCCTTCCGGCAGGCGCATGCCGCGCACGCCACGAGCGGTACGACCCATGGCACGTACGTCGGATTCCTTGAATCGCGTCACCTTGCCACCGTCGGAGAACAGCATGACCTCACGCTCGCCATCGGTGATGGCTGCGGAAATCAGCACGTCGCCTTCGTCCAGCTCCAGCGCGATCAGACCGACGCTGCGCTGACGGCTGAAGGATTCCAGCGGGGTCTTCTTCACGGTGCCGTTGGCGGTTGCCATGAAGATGAAGTGACCTTCGGTGTACTCCTCGACCGGCAGCATGGTGGTGATGTACTCACCATCATCCAGCGGCAACAGGTTGACCAGCGGACGACCACGGGCAGCGCGGGACGCTTCAGGGATTTCGTAGGTTTTCAGCCAGTAGACCTTGCCCTTGCTGGAGAACAGCAGCAGCGTGGTGTGGCTGTTGGCGACCAGCAGGTGAGCGATGTAGTCCTCATCCTTGACGCCGGTAGCCGATTTGCCTTTACCGCCACGACGCTGGGCCTGGTACGCAGCCAGCGGCTGAGTCTTGGCATAGCCACCGTGGGAAATGGTCACGACGCGCTCTTCTTCCGGGATCATGTCACCCAGGGTCAGGTCCAGGCGCGCATCGAGGATTTCGGTGCGACGCACATCGCCGTATTCAGCGCGAATCACTTCCAGCTCTTCGCGAATCACTTCCATCAGGCGCGTGGCGCTGCTGAGGATACGGATCAGCTCGCCGATCTGGTTGAGGATTTCCTGGTACTCGGCCAGCAGCTTCTCGTGCTCCAGGCCGGTCAGGCGGTGCAGACGCAACTCCAGAATGGCTTGCGCCTGCTCTGGCGAGAGGAAGTACTTGCCATCGCGCAGACCGTATTGCGGGTCGAGGTTTTCCGGACGGCAGGAATCGGCACCAGCGCGTTCGACCATCGCTACTACAGCGGAAGACTCCCACGGTGTGCTGATCAGGGCTTCACGAGCTTCCGATGGCGTTGGCGAGGCCTTGATCAGGGCGATGACCGGGTCGATGTTCGACAGCGCGACCGCCTGACCTTCAAGGATGTGACCACGCTCGCGCGCCTTGCGCAGCTCGAACACGGTACGACGGGTGACAACTTCGCGACGGTGACGGACGAAGGCTTCCAGCAGATCCTTGAGGTTGAGGATCCGCGGACGACCGTCGATCAGTGCAACGATGTTGATACCGAACACAGCCTGAAGCTGGGTCTGGGCGTAGAGGTTGTTGAGGATGACCTCAGGCACTTCGCCGCGACGCAGCTCGATGACCACGCGCATACCGTCCTTGTCGGACTCGTCGCGCAGTTCGGTGATGCCTTCGAGCTTCTTCTCTTTAACCAGTTCGGCGATCTTTTCGATCAGACGCGCCTTGTTCAACTGGTAAGGCAGTTCGGTGATGACGATCTGCTGGCGACCACCGACCTTGTCGATATCCTCGACGGTCGAGCGGGCACGCATGTAAATGCGTCCGCGACCGGTGCGATAGGCTTCGATGATGCCGGCGCGGCCGTTGATGATCGCCGCGGTCGGGAAGTCCGGACCGGGGATGTACTGCATCAGCTCATCGACGGTCAGCTCGGGATTGTCGATGAGTGCCAGGCAACCGTCGATGACTTCACCGAGGTTGTGCGGCGGGATGTTGGTCGCCATGCCCACGGCGATACCGCTGGAGCCGTTGACCAGCAGGTTCGGAATACGGGTTGGCATGACCGCCGGGATCATTTCGGTGCCGTCGTAGTTCGGCACCCAGTCCACGGTTTCCTTGTGCAGGTCAGCCAGCAGCTCGTGCGCCAGCTTGGTCATGCGCACTTCGGTGTATCGCATGGCCGCGGCGTTGTCGCCGTCGACCGAACCGAAGTTGCCCTGGCCGTCGACCAGCAGGTAACGCAGCGAGAATGGCTGTGCCATACGAACGATGGTGTCGTACACCGCAGTATCACCGTGCGGGTGATACTTACCGATCACGTCACCGACTACACGGGCAGATTTCTTGTACGGCTTGTTGAAGTCGTTACCCAGCTCGCTCATCGCGAACAGCACCCGCCGATGCACAGGCTTCAAGCCATCGCGCGCATCAGGCAGTGCCCGCCCGACGATTACGCTCATCGCGTAGTCGAGGTAGGACTGCTTCAGCTCGTCTTCGATATTGACCGGTAGGATTTCTTTGGCCAGTTCGCCCATGAGAAGCCTGATTCCTTTTTCTGGTGAAACTTCGTCAGGACCAACGAAGCTCGTCGCTGCAGGCTGAGTGCCATACACCGACTTACGACAAATCAACGAGTTAAGCCATGGATCTGCGCAGTGAAGGCATCCCCGCAGGGCTACCTTGGAAACCGCCGGATGTTATCACAAGAGCCGCCACGCACCTATCCCCCAGATGCGCATGGAGCATAGTTAGTTGACCGGTGACAGGCTTGAGAGGGAGCTGAGGGGCTCAGAGAGGTGCCGAGGGAAAAAATTGTGCTGGATTTCGGCGGTTTCATTGCCTTTATGGCCACATCGCGGCGGTGCGACGATTCGACAAGCCCGCTCCCACAGGTGCTGTGATCAGTATTAAGCCCTGTGGGAGCGGGCTTGCCCGCGATGAGGCCCGAGAGATCGCTACCTATTCAATGCAAGCGCTTACGGCACATCAATTGCGCCATTTTCGCGGTATCCGGTCGCTCGACGATGCCTTTTTCGGTGACGATGACATCAATCAGGTCCGCCGGGGTGACATCGAACACCGGGTTGTAGACCTCCACCGGCGCACCCATCTGCTTGCCACCGACTTGCAGCAATTCGTTGCCGTCGCGCTCTTCGAGCGGAATGTCTTCGCCACCGGCCGTATGCAGGTCAATCGTCGAACTCGGTGCCACCACCATGAAACGCACGCCATGGTGCATGGCGTTGACGGCTAATTGATAGGTGCCGATCTTGCTGGCGACATCGCCATTGGCGGCAATCCGGTCAGCCCCGACGATCACCCAGGTAATGCCCTTGGTCTTGAGAATATGCGCGGCGGCGGCGTCGGCATTCAGGGTCACCGGAATGTCTTCGTTGGCCAGCTCCCAAGCGGTCAGGCGCGAGCCCTGCAGCCAGGGACGGGTTTCATCGACATAGACACGCTCGACCATGCCCTCGATGAACGCCCCGCGAATCACACCCAACGCGGTGCCGAATCCACCGGAGGCCAGTGCGCCTGCATTGCAATGGGTCAGGATCGCCTGGGCATTGCCCTGATGCCTGCGGATCACGTCCACACCCAACTGGGCCATGGTCAGGTTAGCTTCGCGGTCGCTTTCATGAATGGCCATCGCCTCGGCCTCCAGAGCTGCCACCGGGTCGGCATTGTTCTTGAGGCGGTCCAGTCGATCATGCATACGGTTGAGCACCCAGAACAGGTGGGACGCGGTAGGACGAGCGTCAGCCAGCAGGGCGAAATCTTCCTCCAGCGCCGCGTACCAGTCGCCGCCTTCGGCGATCCGCTCGCGCACGGCCAGGACCATGCCATAGGCAGCAGCAATGCCGATCGCCGAGGCACCGCGCACCTGCATCGAGCGAATGGCCGCGGCCACGCCGGACACGTCGGTGCAGGCAATCCAGGTCTGCTCGTTCGGCAAGACACGCTGATCCAGCAGGAACAGCGTGCCATCGCGCCAATCGATGGCTTTCACCTTTTCCGCAGCCAACAGTCGATCGCGCATCCCTTTCCCCGTGCCCATGAACAAAAGCCGTCGATTATAGCGATCCCCCCGCGAAGACGCTCGGGTATACTTCGCCATCCTTTATAAAAGCACCGGACCGAATTCTTGATGCCCACCCCTGTTGCTGCGCTCGACCTCCTCTTGCTGCCGACCTGGCTGGTGCCTGTCGAACCGGCGGGCGTGGTCCTCAAAGAGCATGGCCTGGGCATTCGCGACGGGCGCATCGTCTTTATCGGCCCACGCAGCGAAGCACTGAAGCTTGTGGCGGGCGAAATCCGCGAATTGCCCGGCATGCTGCTCAGCCCCGGCCTGGTCAACGCCCACGGCCATGCGGCGATGACGCTGTTTCGCGGCCTGGCCGATGACCTGCCGCTGATGACGTGGCTGGAACAGCATATCTGGCCAGCCGAGGCCAAGTGGGTCGACGAAGCGTTTGTGCGCGACGGCACCGACCTGGCCATTGCCGAGCAGATAAAAGGCGGCATCACCTGTTTCTCGGACATGTATTTCTTGCCGAAAGTTGCCAGTGAGCGGGTGCACAACAGCGGGATACGTGCGCAAATCGCCATTCCGATCCTCGACTTCCCGATCCCCGGTGCCTGCGATGCCGACGAGGCGATCCGCCAGGGCGTCGAATTGTTCGGCGACCTCAAGCACCATCCGCGGATCAGCATCGCCTTCGGCCCTCACGCGCCCTACACCGTCAGCGACGAAAACCTGGAAAAAGTCCGGGTGATCACCGAGGAACTGGACGCGGCCATTCATATGCACGTCCACGAGACTGCCTCCGAGGTCCAGCAGGCCGTCGAGCAGAACGGCGAGCGACCGTTGCAGCGCCTGGCGCGCCTGGGCCTGCTCGGACCGCGGTTCCAGGCGGTGCACATGACCCAGATCAGCGATGACGACCTGGCATTGCTGGTAGAAAGCAACAGCAGCGTGATCCACTGCCCGGAATCCAACCTGAAACTGGCCAGCGGTTTCTGTCCGGTGGAACGCCTGTGGCAGGCCGGCGTGAATGTGGCGATCGGCACCGACGGCGCGGCCAGCAACAACGATCTCGACCTGCTCGGCGAAACCCGCACCGCCGCCCTGCTGGCCAAGGCCGTCGCCGGCTCGGCCGCCGCCCTGGATGCCCATCGCGCCCTGCGCATGGCCACCCTCAACGGCGCCCGCGCCTTGGGCCTGGAAAGCGAAATCGGCTCGCTGCAAGTCGGCAAGGCGGCTGACCTGGTGGCTTTCGACCTGTCCGGCCTGGCCCAGCAACCTGTTTACGACCCGGTGTCCCAGCTGATTTATGCCACTGGCCGCGATTGTGTGAAACACCTGTGGGTCGCCGGCAAGCCATTGCTCGACGACCGGCGCCTGACGCGCCTTGATGAACAACAGCTGTGCGCCACGGCCACCGCCTGGGGCCAGCGCATCAGCGGTCACACCCGATAGAACGGAGCCTTGGGCCGACCCTCAAGGCTGACAGCAGAATTTTTCAGATTCAGAGGAATATCCATGAGCAACGTCGACCACGCTGAAATCGCCAAATTCGAGGCCCTGGCCCATCGCTGGTGGGACCGCGAAAGCGAGTTCAAGCCCCTGCACGATATCAACCCGCTGCGGGTCAACTGGATTGACGAGCGCGTCAAACTGGCCGGCAAGAAGGTCCTGGACGTCGGCTGTGGCGGCGGCATTCTCAGCGAATCCATGGCCCAGCGTGGCGCCACCGTGATGGGCATCGACATGGGCGAAGCGCCGCTGGCGGTCGCCCAACTGCACCAGCTCGAGTCCGGGGTCAGCGTCGAGTATCGGCAGATCACCGCCGAAGCCCTGGCCGAGGAAATGCCCGAGCAGTTCGACGTGGTCACCTGCCTGGAAATGCTCGAGCACGTGCCTGATCCATCCTCGGTGATCCGTGCCTGTTTCCGCATGGTCAAGCCCGGCGGCCAGGTCTTCTTCTCGACCATCAACCGCAACCCGAAGGCCTACCTGTTCGCCATCGTCGGCGCCGAATACATCATGAAGCTGTTGCCACGCGGCACCCACGACTTCAAGAAATTCATCCGCCCTTCCGAACTGGGTGCCTGGAGTCGCGCCGCCGGGCTGACCGTCAAGGACATCATCGGCCTGACCTACAACCCGCTGACCAAGCACTACAAGCTGGCCGCCGACGTTGACGTCAACTACATGATCCAGACCCTGCGCGAGGAGTAAGCCCATGGCAATCAGAGCAGTACTTTTCGACATGGACGGCACCCTGCTCGACACCGCGCCGGACTTCATCGCCATCTGCCAGGCCATGCTGGCCGACCGCCAGATGCCGGCGATCCCCGACAAACGCATCCGCGACGAGATCTCCGGTGGTGCCAGGGCGATGGTCGCCGCGACCTTCATGATGGATCCCGAGTCGCCCGGCTTTGAAGAACTGCGCCTGGAGTTCCTCGAGCGCTACGTCAAAGGCTGCGCGGTGCACAGCAAGTTGTTTGGCGGTATGGCCGAACTATTGGCCGATATCGAACAGGCCAGGCTGATCTGGGGCGTGGTGACCAACAAGCCGTTGCGCTTCGCCGAACCGATCATGCAGCAGTTGGGCCTGGCCGAACGCTCCGCCCTGCTGATCTGCCCGGACCACGTGAAGAACAGCAAACCCGATCCAGAGCCGTTGATCCTGGCGTGCAAGATGCTCGACCTCGATCCGGCCAGCGTGCTGTTTGTCGGCGATGACCTGCGCGATATCGAGTCTGGACGCGATGCCGGCACCCGCACCGCCGCCGTCACCTATGGCTACATCCACCCGGATGACAACCCGCGTAACTGGGGTGCCGACGTGGTGGTGGATCATCCGCTGGAACTGCGCAAGGTATTGGATAGCGCCCTTTGCGGCTGCTGAGGCACGGTTTTGAATTGTGAATCCGGGTGTCGGTGCTGACGCCTTCGCGGGCAAGCCCGCTCCCACAGGCTCCCACCCTCGATCCTTGTGGGAGCGGGCTTGCCCGCGAGTGGCCGCGCCGCGGTCTGTCTTCTGTTTGAGAGGTATCTATGTTTGATTATTCCGCCCGCCCCGAACTGCTCAAGGGCCGGGTCATTCTGGTGACCGGTGCCGGTCGCGGCATCGGTGCCGCCGCCGCCAAGACCTACGCCGCCCACGGCGCCACCGTGCTGCTGCTGGGCAAGACCGAGGCCAACCTGAGCCAGGTCTACGACGAGATCGAGGCCGCCGGCCATCCACAGCCCGCGGTGATTCCGTTCAATCTGGAAACCGCCCTGCCGCATCAGTACGACGAGCTGGCGGCGATGATCGAAACCGAGTTCGGTCACCTCGACGGCCTGCTGCATAACGCCTCGATCATCGGCCCACGCACGCCGATCGAGCAGTTGTCCGGGGAAAATTTCATGCGCGTCATGCAAGTCAACGTCAACGCCATGTTCATGCTGACCAGCACCTTGTTGCCGCTGCTCAAATTGTCCAGCGACGCCTCGGTGATCTTCACCTCCAGCAGCGTTGGCCGCAAAGGCCGTGCCTATTGGGGCGCCTACGGGGTGTCGAAATTCGCCACCGAAGGCCTGATGCAGACCCTCGCCGACGAAGTCGAGACCGTCGCGCCGATGCGCGCCAATAGCATCAACCCGGGGGCCACCCGCACCAGCATGCGCGCCCAGGCGTACCCAGGGGAGAACCCGAACAACAACCCGACGCCGGAAGAAATCATGCCGGTATACCTGTACCTGATGGGACCGGACAGTACCGGGATCAACGGCCAGGCGTTCGACGCCCAGTAACCGCCCTCGGGTCTGCTGCGATGGCAAGCCGTCATGGCAGGCCCGACAAATCAGGGCTCGGGGCCAAGGAACCGAAAGCGGGGTTTTCGCTCTAAGTTGCGTAAAACAGGCAGTGTTTGAGTGATAAAACCATGAAATCTCCTACCCAGCCCCAGCTCATCGACTTTGACAGCGCCAAGTTGCAGCGCCTGGGTTTCGGCCAGATCCCGCCCCTGCTGGCACGCCCCGCGAGCCTTGGCCAACTGCGCCAGCAAATGGGCCTGCAGTTGCAGACCAGCCTGGAGCCGCAGCGCATCCTCGGTCTGTTTTTCCGCGAAGTGCAACGCCTGGTGCCCCTGGATGCGCTGGTCTACCAGCATGCCTCCAGCGACTTGCGCCTGACATTCGGCCAGCGCGGCCATCACTCGGTGAGCTACAGCCTCAATCACGACGGCGAGCACCTGGGCGAACTGGTGTTCCGGCGCAATCAGCGCTTCAGCGAGCAAGACCAGGCGCAGCTCGAATCCCTGCTCTCGGCCTTGCTGTTCCCGATCCGCAACGCCCTGCTGTATCGCGCGGCCACCCAAAGCGCGCTGCGCGATCCACTGACCGGCACCGGTAACCGCATTGCCATGGAGCAGACCTTGCAACGGGAGATCGACATGTCCCGGCGCCACCTGCAGCCGCTGTCACTGCTGATGCTGGATATCGACCACTTCAAACGGGTCAATGACACCCATGGCCACGGTGCGGGTGATGATGTGCTCAGGGAGGTCGCGGCGTCGATCAAGCAACAGCTGCGTAACGTCGATATGGTGTTTCGCTACGGCGGCGAAGAGTTTTTGGTCCTGCTCTCCAACACCAGCCGCGAGTCTGCCGCGATGGTCGGTGAACGCCTGCGCCATGCCACCCAGGCCACGGACTATTGGGCGGACGGGACGCGCATCGAGCTGACTGTCAGCCTCGGCTGCGCAACCCTGTTGCCGGGCGAATCGGCCGACAGCCTGCTGCGTCGCGCCGATAATGCGCTATATGTGGCCAAGCGCCAGGGTCGTAATCGGTTGGCGATGGCCGGATAGCAACAGCTTGCTGCGCGGCAAGCTGTTGCCCAGGGTCACACTGCCCTAGCCCTCGGCCAAGGCCAGGCGTTCACGGACCAGCGGTGCCTTTTGCGTGTACTCCAGCTGCATGCACCGTTCCAGGAACAGGTACATGTAGTCGTAGCTTTTGCACACCGCCTGACGCAACTCGGTCTGCAATGCCTTGCTCGGGTTCAGGCCCGCCAGGGTGCAGATGATCTCCAGCGCTTCCCAGGGATGCGCATCATCGTACTGGGCGTGCATTTTCAGCCACTTCATCGCACGTTTGCGCTCTTCCTCGGGAAACGCTGCCGCATAGATCCCATTGGAACAGACCACCGCCGACCACTCTCCCGTCGCCCCTTCAATCGCGTAGTTGGTGGCGGCGATCGCCACGATCAGCGAGTCGGAAGAACAGGTATGCCAGCACCAATGGCTCAGCGCATGCAGCTCGGGGTCTACCTGTTGCGCCTGCAAGTCTTCGAGACTGACGCCATGGGCACGACTCCAGTTGACCCAGTAGTCGGCATGATTGAGCTCGACCCGAATGTTGCGCATCAACCACCGACGCGCCATGTCTTCGCCTGGATGACGGGCGAAGCGGGTCTTGGTCAGGTTCTGCGCCATATACAGGGAAAACTGTTCGACCACCGGCCAGCCGCCGATCAAGTACTGACGCATGGTTTTGGCACTGAGTTGGTTATCACGCATGCGCTGATACAACTCGTGCTCGACAACCCGACGCTTGCTCTCACTGCAGGCCTGAATCAATTGCTGAGCCCAGACTGGATAACTTGCAGCTTCCATAAGCGGGCCGGATCTGTTGAATGATTCGATCACTGTCGCACTCCTTTAGATTGTGATTGTCCGGATCGACAGGAAACTTCAACGGAACGTGCCTGGCGCCTTGAACAATAGCGGCCGCGGACGCGCCGGGCGGCTTTGCAGACTGTCACAGGTAAACAATTGCGGACGTTGGATGATGTACCCCTGAGCATAATCCACACCGATTTCCAGCAAGGCCTGCTCGATCTGGGGGGTCTCGACAAACTCGGCAATTGTGCGCTTACCCATGACATGGCCGATGTGATTGATCACTTCGACCATTGCCCGGTTAATTGGATCGTCCAGCATATCCCTGACGAAACTTCCGTCGATCTTCAGAAAGTCTACAGGTAAATGTTTCAGATACGCGAACGAAGACATTCCGGCACAAAAGTCATCCAACGAAAAGTGACAACCTAACTCCTTGAGTTCATTAATAAATTTAATTGCACTGGCTAGATTTGATATTGCGCTAGTTTCTGTAATTTCAAAACAAATCATTTCCGGCGGAATCGCATAAGTTACAAACTGTTCGCGCAGAAAGATGAGAAAGTCAGCATCACCAATAGTATTACCTGACAGATTAATCGCACACATGGCCATAGGTCCTGGTTCTCCACGACTTATGCATTGAGCAATAATCTTGAAAACGTTCTGCACTACCCAGCGGTCGAGAGAAGTCATTAACCCGTAACGCTCAGCGGCCGGAATAAAGCTGTCGGGAAAAATCATCCGCCCGGCTTCATCATGCAGTCGCAACAGAATCTCGACATGTCCGCCCCCTGCCTCCGCGTGCCCCAATGCGGCGATTTCCTGGGCATACAGGCAGAAACGGTTCTCCTCCAACGCCATGTGCAGGCGCTGCACCCAGGCCATCTCGCCAAAGCGCAGGGACAGTTCCGAGTCATCGGGGTGGTACAGCTGCACCCGGTTGCGGCCCTTCTCCTTGGCCATGTAGCACGCCATGTCGGCGGCCCGCAGCAAGGCTTCGAGGGTGGTGGGCGCTTGGGTGACATGCACCAGTCCGATGCTGACCGTGGTGACGAACGGCCGCCCCTTCCAGACAAAATGCAGGTTCTGCACGGTCTGGCGCAGGTTCTCGGCAATTTTCTCGCAGGCTGGCGGCGCGCAGTTCTCCAGGAGGATGCCGAACTCGTCGCCGCCCAGGCGTGCCAGGGTGTCGCCTTCGCGCAACCCCGACTGCAGCAATGCACAGATATGCCGCAACAGTTCATCGCCCGCGGCGTGGCCACAGGTGTCATTGACCAGCTTGAACTGGTCGAGGTCGAGGAACATCAGTGCATGCCGGCCCGGCTGGCGACTCAACTGATGCAGCGTCTGTTCCAGGCGAAATTCAAACTCGCGACGATTGGCCAGGCCGGTCAAGGCGTCGTGAGTCGCCTGCCAGGACAGGTTGGCGATGTATTGGCGCTCCTGCGTCATGTCATGCAACACCAACACGGTGCCGCTGACCTTGCCCGCCGTGTGGATCGGCGAGCCCACCAGGGTCACCGAGACCGTACTGCCGTCCAGGCGCTGGATCAGCTTGGAGTGATCACTGCCACCACTCAACTGGCCGCTGAGGATATGTTCGATCAGGGTGAAGTCGTCGGCCTGGGCATTTTCGTCCAGCAGATTGAACAATGCTGCCAGCGGCAATCCAACCGCCTGCTCGGCCTTCCAGTGGGTCAGCGCTTCGGCTGCCGGGTTCATGTAGGCGACCGCGCCCGCCACGTCGGTGGTGATCACCCCATCACCAATAGACTGCAAGGTGACCTGCGCACGCTCTTTTTCCAGTTGCAGGGCATCGGCAAACGCATGCCGCTGGGCCAGTAGCTTGTGGGTGCGCAGCAAAGCCAGGACGATCAGCCCCAGTGCGGTGGCCAGGTTGATCACCAGCAGCAACCGCAGGATCACCCGCGAACCCTCGCCCAACGCATCACTGAACGCCCGGGCAGCCGGAGTCACGGCTTCGTTGATGTCGAAGATCGCGAATTTCCAGCGCTCGATATCCTCAGGCGTGGCCTGATTGGCGGCGATACGCTGATGCATCTCCAGGGCGACCTTGTCCAGGCGCACCAGATAGGCATCGCCCAGGGTCCAGCGATCGATGGCCGTTTCCAGGTAACTGAAATGGCGAAAGTTCAGGTACAGCCAGATCAGGCTCGGCACGTCATCCGGGTGATTGCCGCCCTTGAGAATGCCGCGTCGGGCCGCTTCCAGGTCGGGCGGCTGGCGGTCCAGGGCCACCCGCAGCTCGTGCCCACCCTGGGGCACCGCCATGGCTTCCTGGTATTTGCGGTAGATCGCTTCGTCGCGACTGTAGGCGTAAAGATTGAGGTAGTAGATCGCGTCTTTCTGGCCCTTGGACCACAGGCTCTCGCCGGCCACGTAACCGCGCACCGCAGACAACATGTACAGGCTGACGCCCCCAAGCAGGGCCTGGAAAAGCACAACGGCAATAAACGGCCAGACGATGCCCAACAGCCGGGGTGTTCCGAGAGTCCTTTTTTGCTTCATGAGGTCCTTAGTGCACGCACTGCCATCATCGAAAGAAGACCGCTACGGCTAGCCTAGGGTGCGTTCAGGATCCCGGCAAGTCGGATCGGCGCTTCACTTCCCCAGTCGACACGTTGCAGCGCAGCATGGAAAACCCATCGCCCCCGGCAAAATCCCCGCACTACTTGTGTAACGCACGACTGTTTACGCGGATCGCTGTAATCGGAGCCCATCTTCAATGCTCATCCGAGTACCTGAAGTCCTGCACCACTGCGAGCAAGTGACCCTCTCATGCAAACCGAATCGAACCCCACACCCAAAACGACACCCACTACTGCACAGCGCCATGACAGCCAACTGCAAGACTATGAAGCGCTGCTGACAACGTTGCGCCCCTATGAATTGTTCCAGTCCTTCACCCCTTCGAAACTCAGCAAGCAGATCGATCTGTCGAAACTTCGGATCAAGCCTTCCGAGTTCTCGGGATTGGAAAAACGCGACGATGCCGGCCTGGCCAGCGTTACGCAAATGGCCATGTTCTATGGCATAGCCCCCTGGGACACGACCGATCCTGTGGCGCTACGCGCCGTCATCAAAGCCCTCGAGGAAAAGCAGGCAAGCTTTCGCCTGATGCTGGAGCACAGCACCCATATTGTTGGCCTGATACGCCCACCCATTGAAAAAGATCGCCAACGTTTTGCCGCTGCACGACGGGCGTCATCCGACCCTGAGAGTGTCGAGATGGAGGATATCCAGAAGGCGCTGATCAGCAGCGAAATCATTGAAGCGCTCAATTCACTTTTGCCCGAAGGCGAAACATCCCCATTCAGCTGCCTGGCCCGCGAAATACTGCTCAATGCCAACGAACAACAACTGCGCGCGACACCCAGCGTCTACCTGGAAAAAATCCTGCAGAGCCCACTTGCCGAAACCATGGCCACTGCCGTGCTCTCGGCTTTGAAGTGGTATGGCGGGGACAACGCAGAAACCACCTCGCCACCGATCCGCCTCAGAGTGTTGGCCAACGCCTTGATGAATGGGTTCGAAGATGCCTATCGCAATCCACAGCACATCGCCGGCTTTGACTGGCAAACGAGGTCGCATTGGGGAAAGAGCTACGCAACCCTTCGCAGTGAATTCGAAAAGCACTTGCTCACCTCTCGCCAGGCCGCCTCAGAGAAAGAAGCGATTATTCTGGCCAGGCTGTTTTTGAATCGATTTCCGGTCGAGTTCCGGATTACCGATATTCCGCCCGAAATGGGCTATCGCAACTCGATCGTCTGGGTGAACTTTCTAAACGGCGTCAACCTGATCAACGCCCATGATCCCGAAGCGCTATACCGCAAGAGTTTTCAGCAGTTGGTCGACCTGCCCATCAAACAAGCTGAAGGTGCGACAGATGAGCAACTTCAGGAAATCAGCCTGGCAAGGCTCTTGCCTACCCTCGACTGGGCCGTCACCCAAGGCTATCTCCCCGAAAAAGCATTCGAGACCTTGACCCAATCAGAGATCGAAATGGCAATCCGCACACTGGATGAGCGAACGGCAGAACTCAATAACGCGACTACCCAAATCAACGAAGCCCCACCCAAACGCCTTGAGATGGCCAAAGAAACCGCCATCAAAGTCTTCGGCAAAAATTTTGTACAGGGAAATACCAGGATGGTCAGGAAAAGACCCGACTATTTTCGCTGGGATACCACGCCCGGGGAGGTGTATGACTACTATTCTCTGATTGACATCATCGCCGAAGACAAATGGGGTAATGGCGAGAAGTGGTACTACACGACAGCTGATGGTGCCGTCACACCCTATTATTTAAGCATCAACCAGAACAGAAGACTCACCTCTCCCGTCTATTTAGGTACAGCAGGGATCCCATTGACGCTAGGCGTTCTACCCAACGTCAAGTCAATGTTCCACCATCAATTCCAGAACTATGTGCAGCGACAGACTGTTGCTTACTCAAGCCTGCTTCGCAATCTATTGACCTCACTCCCCTTCGAAGACCGTCTGGCCATCGAATGCGGTCAATTGCACATCTATAGTTTGAGACAGGAAACACGCGGAATTGAATCCGGCAATGAAACAGCAGAAGTCGTTCTACCGCTGCGGGCCCGCAACGGATTGATTCTACGGGCCACCCGGGCAGGCGTTACCAACACCTATGAACTATTGCCCCGTGTTGGCCTTGTACGCCGTATCAACAATCTTCAGCCAAGCTTGTTCGGCGGCCTGCAAAAAACCGAACAATGGCGTTTGGCGAAGGGCACTGTTCCGGTCTCAGTATTGCGCAACCAGCAACTTCCGTTCGACTGGGACGCTCATTCGACAGGTACTGCGCCTCAGGGCAATGCAACTTGCCAGGCGATCATTGAACAACTTGGCGATGAATTTTCAGCGTCCGCCGAGCATCAAGAAACGCCCCTGACCTTTGACTCGGTGCGCTGCCAGGCAATCAGCCAGCGCATCACCGACTCCCTGCTTTACGTCGATCCGCAGCAACTTCGCGTGTTCTGCAACGGCAAGACCCAATTCGAACGCGAGGATGAGACGTACAACACGATCCTCGAGTTCTACAAAAGGCTGGTGCCGTTCTGGGGCAGCATCGAGGACCTGATGTCGGGCAACAAGACACGCCAGATCAATGGTGCCTTCGGGTTGTTCATCGACCTGATTGCCTTCGCGATGCCCATCGGCAAGTTCGTTTCGGGATCGGCGAAGCTGGTCGGTAACGCCAGTCGACTGACCTTGAGCGCCAGACTGCCAGCGTTCAAAGCCTTGACCGCACAACTGCTGGTGCAAAGCATTCAAGCGCTGAATCCGGTGGACGGCATCGTCATGCTCCTGCGCGCATTGGCCACAAAGGGGCTGAAAATCGCCAAGCTTGGCCTTACCCGTATCAACGAACTGGGAGGGCGCGCCGGCCACTATGATTTCGTTGGCAGGCTGCCGCAAATCGACAACCCTGGAAGCTGGAAATCACGCCACTCCACCGATCATCTGGCCACAGTCAGAGGCATTGAAGATGTTCAGGTTCGCAACGTCGACAGGCTTACTCCGCGTTTTCATCTGGTCGACCCCCTGACAGACCTGCCGTTCGGGCCACGACTTTCGACGAGGCATAACGGCATGTCCCTCGGGCGCTCGCACTTCACTCCACTGAAAGCAGACGAGGCGCATGTGTTCGTCCAGACGCCAGAGCAGGCGCGCATTCAGCACATTCCCGAAGTCGATGGCCGCACGACCGTGCTCATCGACGAAGTGCCCTATCGACTGGATGCAGGGACGCTGCGACGGGCTGACCTGATCGATGACGGTCCAGCCATGACACGGATTCCCTGCCGCCTCCCGCGCGCACCGGGTGGCGGTGATTGTCGTGTCAGCTATGTCACCCAGGAGCCCGCCCCCACCCCGGCCATGGGCAGCATCGACCGGACCAAGGGCTACGCCCCCTGGTTTGGCGACCGGATTTCCGTGCCCGGTTCCGTTCCTCGTGGCAAGGGCGAATTTCTCGCGGTGGATGCCCAGCTCTACCAGATCCTGAACAACCGAGCGGTACGGTTCACCGGCGATCCGGCCCGACTCGGACTCAAGCGCGGTCCTTTACTCCCCAGCCCGCAGATACAGGCGACGCTGCAGTTTCGCAAAGGCATCTTTGCCCGCGTGAGCCTCAAAGGTACGTATCAGGGCGTCGATGATACGCACCTGGTTGGAGCCATTGTCGTGCCAGCCATCGATGACACGGCCAATCACGCGTTCTTCCGAGTCAATACTCGCGAGTACTACCTGGCGACCATTCCCAGGACGGGGACAACAGCCAATGAATTGCGCTTTACCCGCCTGCAACCTGACGACTTGATGGAGGGCACGCTCGGTGCTGAGTTGCTCAAGGTGTATACCGGCTCGCTCCATGCCAACAATATGGTGCGGTTCCATGGCGCAGAGGCTGTCGAACGGGCCATGCAGACCATGGAAGACATCGCCATCCCCCTGGGCACCACGGCCACCCCTGCGGCCAACATGAGATTTATCAAAGTCGACACCAGCCCCGGTGAGGCGCTGATGTTCGATCACTCGACTCGCCTGATTGTCGCCCGTTTGCCAGAAGGTGCCGCAAGTTGGACACGCAGCAAACAGGCTCCGCAGGTCTTTCGGGAGCGAACGGCGGAGATCTTCGACACCTTGTTCCTGTCACCCACCATTTCCCCGAGAAATGCCGACGCCGCGCTGCGTATCGATCAGTCAATGCAGAAACTGCACAACCTGTTGCCCCGCTACGAGCGACCGCTGCATGCCCGCAACATCGCCTACGCCGAAGTGACCACCACGAGCGGCCAGCGGGAAGTCTATGTCAGCGTCTCCGGTGCCCAGGGCTCCACGACCCGCCTGCCGCTGTTCCGCCACCTGGGGGCCAATCATGTGCGTATTGGTGATGCGACTTACATCAACATCGACTACAACACCAGTTTCCCGCGAACTTCGCTGGACGTCACCGGCGACGGCCAGTTGCTGGCAGTGCCCTTGACCCTCAAGGATCCCGGTCAGTACAAAACGGCGATGTTCGCTCGCCCGACCTCGCTTGACAGTGAAAGCAAACTGATTCGGGTGATACGCGAAAAATACCCTGATGCGAAGGAGCTTCGCTCGGTCGATGTCGTCACCACCATGTCCCCCTGCGAATCCTGCTCAATGGTGATAAAGGCGTTCGGGCACGATGGCACCAAGGACATTTTGCAGGTGCTGTGGAACTGACCTACAACTGCTGCAAATGCCCATACAGCTTGGCGTACAACCCACCACCGGCAATCAGTTGCTGGTGGTCGCCATCTTCGGCCACCTGCCCGCCGTCGAACACCAGCACCCGATCCGCCTGCTTAACCGCCGACAGGCGGTGGGCGATGATCAAGGTGGTGCGACCGCTGAGAAAGCGCGCCAGGGCCTGATGCAGGTTGTACTCGGTGGCGGCATCCAGCGCCGAGGTGGCTTCATCGAGAATCACCACCTTGGGCTGGGCCAGGACCATGCGCGCGATGGCCAGGCGTTGCCGCTGGCCACCGGACAGGCGCACCCCGGAACGACCGACGATACTGTCCAGGCCGTTGGGCAAGGCCCTGACGGTGCCATCGAGCTGGGCAATTTCCAGCGCCTGCCAACAGGCCTCGTCGCTGCGCTCCCGGCCCATGCTCAGGTTGGCCCGGATGCTGTCGTTGAACAACGCCGGGTGCTGCAGCACCACGGCGACGTTTTCGCGAATGGTCGCCAGGCCGATGTCCTGCTGTGAGGCCCCACCAAAACGAATGCTCCCCGCCTGCGGCGTGTAGAGGCCCAGAAGCAGCTGCACCAGGGTGCTCTTGCCACCGCCGCTGGCGCCGACGATGGCGACTTTTTCGCCGGGGGCGATGGCCAGGTTCATCTGGTCCAGCACCGGCTCGTCACCGTAACTGAAGCTCAGGCCCTGGACCTCGATGCCCACGGTTTCACGGCCCTGGAAGGGGTCCACGCCTGCCGGGTACTGTGGCTCGTCGGCGCGCGACAGCAACTCGTTGATGCGTGTCAGGGCACCACCGGCGGCGTAATAGGCGTATTGCAGATTAAGCAGTTGCTCGACCGGACCGATCATGAACCACAGGTAGCTGAACACCGCGAGCATCTGGCCGATCGACAGGTCGGAAAACAGCACGGTGAGCATGGCGGCGGCGCGAAAGATATCGATGCCGAACTGGAACAGCAAACCGCTGGCGCGGCTCGAAGCGTCGCTCTTCCATTGTGAATTGACCGCATAGTTGCGCACTTCCTGCGCGCGGCTCCCGAGCCGGCCGAGGAAGAAGCCCTGGCGGTTGCCGGCGCGGATTTCCTGGATCGCATCAAGGGTTTCGGTCAGGGCCTGGGTGAAGCGCGAAGTGCTGTCGTTCTCCAGCTTCTTCAGGTGTTTGACCCGCTTGCCCAACTGCACCGTGGCGTAGATCACCAGCGGGTTGAACAGCAGGATCAGCAGTGCCAGTTGCCAGTGCATCCACATCAGGATCCCGGCGGTGCCCACCAGGGTGAGCATGGCCACCAGGAAGCGACTGAGGGTTTCGCCGACAAACTTGTCCAGCGTGTCCAGGTCGGTGACCAGGTGGGTGGTCACCGTGCCACTGCCCAGGCTTTCGTATTCGCCCAGGGAAATGCGCTTGAGGCGCTCGATCAGGCGCAAACGGATGCGGTAGACGATGTCCTTGGCCAACCCGGCGAACAGCTTCGCCTGGACCACGTTGAACAACAGCGCCGAACAGCGCAGCGTCAGGGTAATCAACAGCATCAGGCCGATATAGCCGGCAGCACTCTGCCAGGTGAGCGGCAGTGCGTGGTTCATGACTTTCAACGCGGCGTCGCCATGGCCGAGCAGCACTTCGTCCACCAGCAACGGCAACAGCAACGGGATCGGCACACTGCACAGGGTCGCCAGCACGGCAACGCCGTTGGCGATCCACAAGGCTTTTTTATGTTGAAGTGCCAGACGACGGATTTCGGCCCAACTCAGTCGATCTACCCGTTTGGGTTGTTGCCCATCGTCAGGCTGGTCATGCACAGGCAGCGCGCTCCAGCCAGCGACCGAGCAGCGGCGACAGCTCGCTGAGCGGCTGATAGCCATTGGTCAACAACGCCAGTTGGCCATTACGCTCGGCCAGCAAGGTCGGGAAGCCGGCGATGCCCAGGTCCTGGACCCAGGTGAAGTCGGCGGCGGTGGCGCTGTGCTGCTCGGCACGGTCGAACACGTCGGCGAATTCGATGCGCGGCAGACCCGCTTGCTCGGCCAGCTCCACCAGCACGCTGGCGTGGGTGACGTCGCGGCCCTGTGCATAAAACGCCTGCTGAATCAGCTTCAACAGTTTCCAGGCACAATCGGGCGCCAGGCTGCGCGCCGCGACCAGTGCCCGGCACGCCGGCTCGGTGTCGTAGACAAAACCGTCAGGCAACGCGCCGTCGAACTTGAACAGCTGGCCGGTGGCCTCGTGGACCGCCTGCCAGTGTTCGAGGATGTAGCGCCGGGTGGTCGGCTCCAGCGCCGAGCCGCTACCGGTGCGCAAACCACCGACCACTATGTGCAACTCGACGCCTGCGGCCTGCGCCTGCTCGACCAATGCCTCGGCCACCGGGGCGAACCCGTAGCACCAGGAACACATCGGGTCCATCACATAGAGCAGGCGTGCGGACATGGTTCAGGCCTCGGTCGATGGTTGCTTGTAGTTGTAGCCGATCGGGTGCGGCTGGTTGCGAGCCTTGGCCAGCTCGATCTGCTTCTGCCGGTCGACTGCACTGCGGCGGGTTTTCTCGCTCAGCGTATCCCAGCAATGCGGGCAACTGATGCCGGCCACGTAGTGTTCGGATGCACGGTCTTCAACGCTCACCGGCGTGCGGCAGGCATGACATTGATCGTAGTCGCCTTCGCTCAAGTCGTGGCGAACGGTGACGCGGTTATCGAACACGAAGCAGTCGCCCTGCCATTTGGTTTCTTCCTGCGGCACCTCTTCGAGGTACTTGAGAATCCCGCCCTTGAGGTGGAACACTTCGCCGAAACCCTCGCTGAGCATATAGCTGGAGGCTTTTTCGCAACGAATGCCGCCGGTGCAGAACATCGCGACCTTCTTGTGAACGGCCGGGTCGAAGTTGGCTTTGATGTAGTCGGGGAATTCGCGAAAACTGGTGGTCTTGGGGTCGATGGCGCCTTCGAAGGTGCCGATCGAGACTTCATAGTCGTTACGGGTATCGATCAACAGCACTTCAGGGTCGCTGATCAACGCGTTCCAGTCTTGCGGATCAACATAGGTGCCGACCTTTTTGTTCGGGTCGACGCCTTCAACGCCCAGGGTGACGATCTCTTTCTTGAGCTTGACCTTGGTCCGATAGAACGGCTGCTCGTCGCAGTACGATTCCTTGTGATCGATATCGTGCATGCGCGGGTCGTTCTTCAGCCAGGCAATCAGCCCGTCGATGCCTTCGCGGCTGCCGGAAACCGTGCCGTTGATGCCTTCTTCGGCAATCAGCAGGGTGCCCTTGATGCCGTTATCGACCATCGCCTGCAGCAGTGGCTCGCGCAGGGCGACGTAATCTTCCAGGGTGACGAACTTATACAGTGCCGCCACGACAATGGCTTGTGTCATGGGTATTTCTCCAGGTGGCTACCCTCGCAAAGGGTGAACCGGATCAAAAAAAACGCGCCGGCTAAGCGGCGCGTTGCGGATTCTAGCAAAAACCGAAGTTTAGTGCTTGCTGCCGCCGGCACAGGTCGGCGAGGCAGGCGCCACACCGATCCTGGCCCACTCTTCAGGGGTGTAAGTGTGCAGCGCCAGGGCATGGAACTCGCCCATCAGGTCACCCAGGGTGGCGTAGACCTTCTGGTGGCGCTTGACGCTGTTGAGTCCGGCGAACTGTTCGCTGACCACTACCGCCTTGAAGTGGGTCTGCAGCCCGCGGCTGTGCATGTGACTTTCGTCCAGCACGTCGAGGTGAACCGGCTGCAACGCGTTCAGCGTCGACTCAATACGTTGTTGCATGGTCATTGCGGGCTCCGCTTATGGCTTTTTCTTCGCGGCGTCGGCCGCTTTTGGATCAAGTTCGGCCGTCATGTCGGCCAGCAGCTTGTTGACCACCGGCACTGCGCTTTCCAGCTTGGCCTGGGTCATCTGGGCCGACTGTTGGGTCAGCTGGGGCATTTTTTCCAGGACTTTCTTGCCCAGTGGCGACTTGTAGAAGGCCACCAGGTCCTTGAGTTCGGACTCACTGAAGTTACTGGTATACAGCTTGACCATGTCCGGCTTCAGCTTGTTCCAGCCAATGGCCTGGTCCAGCGCGGCGTTGGCCTTGGCCTGGTAGGTTTCCAGCAGGGCTTTTTTCGACTCCGGCGCCTTGGTCTGGGCAAAACGCTGGGCGAACATCTGCTGCACCTGCATGTACACCGGAGTGCCCAGCTTGTCAGCATGCGCCAGGGTCAGGAAGGCCTCGGCGCTGGCGTTGTGGCTGGCGGTATCGGCGAAGGCCTGGCCGCTGGCGCAAACCAGGGCAACCGCAGTACAGATGGCACGAAGACGAGTCATCGAGTGTCCTTTTCTAGCTGGCGAGGTTAAACCCCAAGGGCAGCCATTCTGCGCCTAAAAAACGCGCGTGCTCAACCCCCAACCCTTGGCCGGCCTGACGGGCAGCAACAAAAGTGCGGAAAAATCGGCGGATGGAACCTCGAGCGACAAACAGGACCTAAACTTCGCTATCAGCCCTGAAGGAATGTGACCCATGAGCCGTATCGAAACCGACAGCCTTGGCCAGGTTGAAGTCCCGGATGACGCCTATTGGGGTGCCCAGACTCAACGCTCGCTGATCAACTTCGCCATCGGCAGCGAACGCATGCCGCTGGCTGTAGTGCACGCCCTGGCGCTGATCAAGAAAGCCGCGGCGCGGGTCAACGATCGCAATGGCGACTTGCCTGCCGACATCGCCCGGCTGATCGAGCAAGCCGCCGACGAAGTGCTCGACGGCGAACACGACGAGCAATTTCCATTGGTGGTCTGGCAGACCGGCAGCGGCACCCAGAGCAACATGAACGTCAATGAGGTGATCGCCGGGCGCGCCAACGAGTTGGCCGGCAACCCGCGCGGTGGCAAGGCCCCGGTGCACCCGAACGATCACGTCAACCGCTCGCAAAGCTCCAACGACTGCTTCCCCACCGCCATGCACATTGCCGCAGCGCAGGCTGTGCAACAGCATTTGCTGCCGGCGATCAACGAGCTGTCCGGTGGCCTGGCCGAACTGGCCGCGCGCCATATGAAGCTGGTGAAAACCGGGCGCACCCACATGATGGACGCGACGCCGATCACCTTCGGCCAGGAAGTTTCCGCGTTCATCGCCCAACTCGACTATGCCGAGCGCGCCATTCGCGCCGCCTTGCCGGCGGTCTGCGAGCTGGCCCAGGGCGGCACGGCGGTGGGCACCGGGCTCAATTCGCCCCACGGTTTTGGCGAAGCGATTGCTGCCGAACTGGCCGCGCTCTCCGGCTTACCGTTCGTCACCGCACCGAACAAGTTCGCCGCGCTGGCCGGCCATGAGCCTTTGACCAATTTATCCGGCGCCCTGAAAACCCTGGCCGTAACCCTGATGAAAATCGCCAACGACCTGCGCCTGCTCGGCTCCGGCCCGCGCGCCGGCTTTGCCGAGGTCAAGTTGCCGGCCAACGAGCCGGGCAGTTCGATCATGCCGGGCAAGGTCAACCCGACCCAGTGCGAAGCCCTGTCGATGCTGGCCTGCCAGGTCATGGGCAACGACGTGGCGATCGGTTTTGCCGCAAGCCAGGGCCACCTGCAACTGAACGTGTTCAAGCCGGTGATCATCCACAACCTGCTGCAATCGATCCGTTTGCTGGGGGACGGCTGCAGCAACTTCCAGCTGCATTGCATCGCCGGCCTCGAGCCGGATGCCGAGCAAATGGCCGCCCACCTGGAGCGCGGCTTGATGCTGGTAACCGCGCTGAACCCGCACATCGGCTATGACAAGTCGGCCGAGATCGCCAAGAAGGCCTACGCGGAAAACCTGACCCTGCGCGAAGCGGCGTTGCAGTTGGGTTACCTGACGGATGAGCAATTCGACGCCTGGGTGCGCCCGGAAAACATGCTGGAAGCTGGCAAACAGGGCTGATGCCGCTCCTCGCCGCTGCTTCTATAAGCAGCGGCGATCAGCTCTGGCCGCCGACCGCACGCAACCGCCGGGCCCTGAGCCCGGCAATCAGCGAAGGTCCCAACGCCACCAGCGCCGAACCCAGCACCACCAGCACCGCACCGCCATAGGCCAGGCTGTTGATCTGCTCGGCGTGCACATACTCGGGCCAGGTCCAGGCCGCCAGCGCCACTGCAGCGAAGGTCACCAGGGGCGTGATTGCCAGGGTCGCACTGACCCGCGAGGCTTCCCAGTGCGCCAGCGCCTCGGCAAACGCACCGTAGGCAACCAACGTATTGAGACAGCACGCCAGCAGCAGCCAGCCTTGCAGCGGGGTCAGCGCCAGGGCTTCCAGCGGGTGTACCCAGGGTGTGAGCAGCGCCGCGCAGAACAGGTAGATCACCATCATCACCTGCAGTGAGTTCCACACCGTCAGCAGCTGTTTTTGCCCCATGGCATAGAAAGTCCAGACCGTCGACGCCGCCAAAATCAGCAACACGCCGGCGGTGTAATCGCTCAGGGAGGTCAGGAGCTCAGCCAGGCGCTCATTGAAAAACAGACCGAAGCCAACCATCAGCACCAGCAGGCCAATGCCCTGCCCCAGGGTAAAACGCTCCTTGAACACCACCACACTGCCGAGCAGCAGCAGGATCGGCCCCACCTGCACCACCAATTGCGCGGTGCCGGGGCTCAGCAGATTCAGGCCCATCAGGTAGAGGATGTAGTTGCCAACCAGGCCGAACACTGCCATCAGCACCAGCCAGCCACCTTTGCGCCCCAGCGCCTGGCGGCTCGGCAGCCGGCGAGTGGCGGCCAGATAGACGAACAGGCAACCGCCGGACACCAACAAGCGAAACCAGGTGACGGTGATCGGGTCCATCACCACCAGCACTTGCTTGAGCTTGATCGGCAGGATTCCCCAGAGGAACGAGGTCAACAGCGCCAGGAACAGACCATAACCCCAGCGACCGGACGAAATGTGCATGCGAACCCCAAAAGAACCAACGGCGAGAAAAGCCCATTCTAGGCTTCCTCGCCGTACACACACAGTGACAGTTACGCACCAGCCGCTGCTGGGACTGTATCGGTCGCTGGCAGGCTAGCGCACCGCTTCGAACAACCCGGTGGCGCCCATACCGCCGCCGACGCACATGGTGACGATGCCGTAGCGCAGGTTGCGCCGCTGCAACTCACGCACCAGATGGCCGACCTGACGCGAGCCGGTCATGCCAAACGGATGGCCAATGGAAATCGAACCGCCGTTGACGTTGTACTTGTCGTTGTCGATTTGCAGCCGGTCGCGGCTGTACAAGCACTGCGAAGCAAAGGCTTCGTTGAGCTCCCAGAGATCGATATCCGCCACCTGCAAGCCCTTGGCCTTGAGCAGCTTGGGCACCGAGAACACCGGGCCGATGCCCATCTCGTCCGGCTCGCAACCGGCCACGGTAAACCCACGGAAAAACGCCTTGGGCTTGAGTCCCAGTTGCAGGGCTTTTTCCAGGCTCATCACCAGGGTCATCGAGGCGCCGTCGGACAGCTGCGAAGAGTTGCCCGCCGTCACCGAGCCGTCTTCGGCGAACACCGGTTTCAAACCGGCGAGGCTTTCGTAAGTGGTGTCGGGACGGTTGCAATCGTCACGGTCCACGATGCCATCGAGGATTTGCACCGCGCCGGTGGTTTTGTCCTCGACCTTGTATTTCACCGCCATCGGCACGATTTCGTCGCTGAACAACCCGGCCGCCTGCGCCTGGGCGGTGCGCAACTGGCTCTGCAAGGCATAACGGTCCTGTTCTTCACGGCTGACCGAATAGCGCCGGGCGACGATTTCCGCGGTCTGGCCCATGGGGAAGTAGATCCCCGGCACTTGCTCCTTGAGCAAAGGGTTGATCAGGTTGTCGGTGTTGACGCTTTTCATCGTCAGGCTGATGGACTCGACGCCGCCGGCGACAATAATGTCGCTGCAGCCCGAGGCGATCTGGTTGGCGGCGATAGCAATCGCCTGCAGGCCCGAGGAGCAGAAACGGTTGAGGGTCATGCCGGCGGTGCCGGTGCCCAGGCGTGAGAGCACCGCAACGTTGCGCCCGATGTTGAAACCCTGGGCTCCTTCGTTGGAGCCGGCGCCGACGATGCAGTCCTCGACGCTGGCCGGGTCGATGCCATGGCGCGTCAGCAGCGCGTTGACGCAATGGGCCGCCATGTCGTCCGGGCGAGTCTGGTTGAACTTGCCGCGAAACGACTTGGCCAGGCCGGTTCGTACGCTGTCGACGATCACTACTTCACGCATGGCATACCTCGAGTGTTGTTGTCGTTGAAAGAAGTGGATCGAGCATAGATCCACCTGATCGCCGACCGCGACAATCATTCACCTCGCGTATGCAAACCCATCGAACTACTTCTTGTCGTCCTTGTGCTTTTTCGCATGCCGGTCGGATTTCTCGAAGGCCGCTTCCAGGGCACGGTTGATGGTGCGCAACACCTTGACCCGCGCCCAGCGCTTGTCATTGGCTTCCACCAGCGTCCAGGGCGCGACCTCGGTACTGGTGCGATCGACCATGTCGCCGACCGCCGTGCGGTAGTCGTCCCACTTCTCGCGGTTGCGCCAATCGTCCTCGGTGATCTTGAAGCGCTTGAAAGGGATCTGCTCGCGCTCCTGGAAACGCTCCAGTTGGGTTTGCTTGTCGATCGCCAGCCAGAACTTCACCACGATCACATTTGAAGCGTTGATCTGCTCTTCAAAGTCGTTGATCTCGCTGTAGGCGCGCATCCAGTCGGCCTGGGTGCAGAAGCCTTCAATGCGTTCCACCAGCACCCGGCCGTACCAGGAGCGGTCGAAGATGGTGAATTTGCCGCGCGCTGGCAGGTGTCGCCAGAAGCGCCACAAGTAAGGTTGCGCACGCTCCTCCTCGGTCGGTGCGGCAATCGGCACGATGCTGTACTGACGCGGATCCAGCGCTGCGGCCACACGGCGGATCGCCCCGCCCTTGCCGGCGGCATCATTGCCCTCGAACACCGCGATCAGCGCGTGCCGGCGCATGCGCTTGTCACGCAGCAAACCGGCCAGGCGCGCCTGTTCGGTGATCAGTTGTTCTTCGTAATCTTTCTTGTCCAGGCGCTGGTTGAGGTCGAGGCTGTCCAGCAGGCTGAAATGGTCGACGCTGGTGGTCAAGGGCGCGGCGCTGACCTTCTCCGGCTTGAGCTTGGCGCGCTTGAGCGCCCCCTGCAGGCCCTCGAGCAGGATCTTGCCCACCGCCAGGCTGCGGTAATGCGGATCGACCCCTTCGATAACGTGCCATGGCGCATAGTCGCGGCTGGTGCGGCGGATCGCCCGTTCGCCGTAATGCACGAACTTGTCGTAGGTCTGCGATTGCTGCCAGTCCAGCGGGCTGATGCGCCAGCTGTGCAGCGGATCGTCCTGCAGCGACTTGAGCCGGGCCTTCATCTGTTTCTTGGACAGGTGGAACCAGAACTTGAAGATCAGCGCGCCTTCGTCGCACAGCAGTTTTTCCAGGCGCTCGGCCCCGGTGATTGCCTGATCGAGCACCGCGTCCTTGAACAGGCCATGGACCCGCCCTTGCAGCATCTGGCTGTACCAGTTGCCGAAGAACACCCCCATGCGCCCCTTGGCCGGGAGCATCCGCCAGTAGCGCCAGGCCGGTGGGCGTGCCAGCTCTTCGTCGGTTTGCTGATCGAAGGTGCGCACCTCGATCAGTCGCGGGTCCATCCATTCATTGAGCAATTTCACCGTCTCGCCCTTGCCGGCGCCCTCGATGCCGTTGATCAACACAATCACCGGAAAGCGCGCTTGCTGCTGCAATTCGAACTGGGCTTCAAGTAGGGCTTCACGCAGCGCCGGGACTTCGGCCTCATAGGTTTCTTTGTCGATCACGTGACCGATTTCGGCGGATTCGAACATGGCTGACTCCCTTCCAAGATGGCTCAAGACTAGCGGATTGATGGCCCTCGTGTACGCAATGCTGTACAGCTTTGGATCTCGCGCAAAATTCGGGTGTACCTGAAACCTGTGGGAGCGAGCCTGCTCGCGAAGAACGATGACGCGGACATGCCGAATGTACGCTGCGTCCGCTGGCATTTCGTCGGACAGCCGCATCGCAACAATCGAGGCAATGCGGTGAATAGGTCCAACGCCATCGCGGGCAAGCCCGCTCCCACAAAGCCCCATCCATGGCCCACATATTTGGCCAATGCGCCGGGACATTTTCCGAGGTGAGTGAGCCCGGCCGCGATCAGCTAGAATGCCCGCCTTGCCCACACCGAGCCTGCCATGAATCCTGCACTGCCCCACGCCCAACTCGACTGGGACGACCAAGGCCGCCCGCGCTCGCGGGTGTTCGACGACGTGTACTTCTCCGATCAGTCGGGCCTGGACGAAACCCGCTATGTGTTCATCGAGCAGAACCGCTTGAGCGAACGCTTTGCCGCACTCAAGGCAAACGAAAAGCTGGTGATTGGCGAAACCGGATTCGGCACCGGGCTGAATTTTCTCTGCGCCTGGCAGTTGTTCGAGCAACAGGCCGTGGCCGGTGCGCGCCTGCATTTCATCAGCGTCGAGAAATACCCGCTGAGCCCGCCGGACCTGCAACGGGCGCTGGCGCTGTGGCCGCAGCTCAAACCCTTCGCCGATCAGTTGCTGGCGCAGTACGTGGCGATCCACCCGGGTTTCCAGCGGCTGGAGCTGGACAACGGGCGCGTGACCTTGACCCTGTTGATCGGCGACGCACTGGAGCAATTGCCGCAACTCGACGCCCAGGTCGACGCCTGGTTTCTCGACGGCTTCGCCCCGGCCAAGAACCCGGACATGTGGACCGCCGAACTGTTCGCCGAACTGGCGCGCCTGGCAGCCCCCGATTCGACCATCAGCACCTTCACCAGCACCGGCTGGGTGCGCCGCCTGCTCAACGCGGCAGGCTTCAAGATGCGTCGCACACCGGGCATCGGCCATAAATGGGAGATCTTGCGCGGGGCTTTTCTCGGCTGGCCCGAAGACACCCCGCCCGCCGCCAGCGCCAAACCCTGGTTCGCCCGGCCGGCGCCATGGCGTGGTGAACGTCGCGCGCTGGTGATCGGTGCCGGGTTGGCCGGTTGCGCCAGCGCCGCGAGCCTCGCGGCCCGTGGCTGGCAGGTCAGCCTGCTGGAGCGGCATGCCGATCTGGCCCAGGAAGCCTCGGGCAATCCCCAGGGCGTGCTGTACCTCAAGCTCTCGGCCCATGGCACTGCCCTGTCAAAGATGATCGTCAGCGGTTTCGGCCATACCCGCCGCCTGCTCGAACACCTGCAACGCGGCAGCGACTGGGACGACTGCGGCGTGCTGCAACTGGCGTTCAACGCCAAGGAAGCCGAGCGCCAGGCACAACTGGCGGCGGCCTTCCCGGCAGACCTGGTGCATCAGTTGGATAAGCAGCAGGCCGAGGCTCGGGCCGGCATCGCTTTGGATCACGGCGGCTTGTTCTACCCGGAAGGCGGTTGGGTTCACCCACCAGCGCTGTGCCAATGGCAGGCGGCCCACCCCAGCGTGCAGTTGCTGAGTCACCGCGAAGCCGTGGAGTTGCGCAAGGTCGATGATCAGTGGCAAGCCTGGGACGGCGAGACCTTGCTGGCCAGCGCGCCGCTGGTGGTCCTCGCCGGCGCCGCCGAGATCAAGCGTTTTGCGCAAAGTGCCGAACTGCCGCTCAAGCGCATTCGCGGACAAATCACCCGCCTGCCACAAACCGCCGACAGTCAGTCCCTGGCCACGGTGGTCTGTGCCGAAGGCTACGTCGCTCCGGCGCGCCTGGGCGAACACACCCTGGGCGCCAGCTTCGATTTCAACAGCGACGACCTGACGCCGACCACCGCCGAGCACCTGGGCAACCTGGAAATGCTCAAGGAGATATCCACCGACCTGGTCACGCGCCTGCACGCCGATCAACTCGACCCGGAGCAGTTGCAGGGCCGGGCCGCCTTTCGCTGCACCAGCCCCGACTACCTGCCCATCGTTGGCCCGCTCGCCGATCGCCCGGCCTTCATTGAGACCTATGCAGCATTGGCCCGGGATGCACGGCAGGTTCCGGATATCGACTGCCCGTGGCTTGATGGACTCTACGTCAACAGCGGCCACGGCTCACGTGGCTTGATTACCGCGCCGCTGTCCGGCGAATTGCTGGCGGCCTGGCTGGAGAACGAACCCCTGCCTCTGCCACGTAGCGTGGCGGAGGCCTGTCACCCCAATCGCTTCGCCTTGCGCGAACTGATCAGGGGCAAGGCCGGCCGATGACTTCAGTGCTGGCGGTCGCCGGGATACAGGGCCTGATAGTTGCTGACCGCATCGTCAATGGTCGGGAAGAACGCCGCTTCACCCAGCCGGGCGAACAGGCCGAAGCGCTTGAGCTTGTCCTTGACCGGGTCCTTCATCTCGGCCACGCACAACTTGATCCCCGCCGCGTGCAGGGTTTCATCCAGTTCCGCCAGCACATCGGCTGAAGTCACGTCGACACTGGTCACCGGTTCAGCGGCCACCACCAGCCAGCGCACCGGCGTCGGCGAGGCGGCCACGGCGTCCAGCACGCGGTCGTTGAACAGCTCCGCGTTGGCGAAAAACAGCGGCGCATCCCAACGGAACAGCACCAGCCCGGGGATCAGACTGGCCTGTGGATAACGTTGGATATCGTGGTAGCCCTTGACCCCGTCGGGCTGCCCCAGCACCGCGGAATAGGGGCGCCAGCCATCCCAGAGAAACTCGATCACGGCGAGCACGATGGCCAGGGCGATCCCTTCAATCGCCCCGAACACCGCGACGCCGATGGTGCAGACAATCGACAGCCAGAACTCCCAACGCTGGATGCGATAGATCCGGCGCAGGTCGGCGACTTCGATCAGGCCAATCGCCGAGGCAATTACCACTGCTGCCAGCGCGGCATTGGGCAAGTGCTGCAACAGGTTCGGCGCAACCACCAGCAGCAGGGCTACCGCCAGTGCTCCGACAATCCCGGTCAACTGGGTTTTCGAGCCGGCGGCTTCGGCCACCGGGGTACGCGACGAACTGCTGCTGATGGGAAAGCCCTGGAAGAACCCGGCCGCCAGATTGGCAAAACCCAGGCCGGCCATTTCCTGGTTGGGGTCGACATAGCTGCGAGTGCGCGCCGCGTAGACTCGCGACAGCACGCTGGTGTCGGCGAACGAGACCAGCGCCACCGCGCAGCCACCAATCAGCACCGGGACAATGTCTTCGCGGGTGATCCAGGGAATAGCGAACGCCGGCAAACCTTGCGGCAGCGCGCCGAGCACCGAGACCCCGGCGCTCGCCCCCAGATCCAGCACGCCGACGGCGACCGTCGCCCCGACCACGGCGATAAGAATGCCGGGGATGCGCTTGTTGCCCTTGAGCAGCAGGATCACCGCCAGGGTCGCGCCGCCGACCGCAAAGGTCACCCAGTTGCTCTTGCCGTCGAGTATCGCCGTGGCGATCGACCAGAGGTTGGTCAGCGGGCCTTCGGATTCGATGGAAAAGCCGAACATCTTCGGCAACTGGCTGATCAATACGGTCAAGGCGATCCCGTTCATGTAGCCATAGCGGATCGGCTTGGACAGCAGCTCGGTGATAAAGCCCAGGCGCGCAATGCCGGCGAGGATGCACACCACCCCCGAGACAATCGCCATCGCCGCCGCCAGGGCCACGGCACGCTGCGGATCACCACCGGACAGCGGCAGGATCACCGCGAGGATCACCGCCGCCAGGGATGAGTCAGGGCCCAGCACCAGAATCCGGCTCGGGCCGAACAATGCGTAGGCGATCAGCGGCACGATGGTCGCATACAGGCCGTAGATGCCCGGCACTCCCGATGCGACCGCATAGGCAATCCCGACGGGCACCAGCATGGTGGTCAACACCAGGCCGGCGAGGATGTCGTGGCGCAGCCAGGCCATCTGGTACTCGCGCAGCGTGCGCAGCCCAGGCATCCAGCGGCTCCAACCGGTGTTGGCAGCGACCTTGCGCACGATGCGCCCCGGCTCGGGATTTGGCGACGGAGAATCCGCTGGGGTCATGGGTCTGTGCCCTTAATGGTGGAGTAGATGGGGAGCCCGTCAGCGTTGTGCGGCGACGTGCAATCAGCCGCCAGAATGATTAAGGGGGTAGCCAGCTCACGCCGGTCTACCCCCTCGCCCATCAATGGAATGGGAAGATGTAGTTCATCCAGGATGCCATGCGCAGCAGGATCTTGCGCATGATCGCCACATGGTGGAAGTGCTGGCTATACAGCGCCGCCTGACCATATGAGCCACCGGGCAACAGCTTTGCGTACTCCGGGTAATCCGGATCAGTGATCTCGATCACCACCGGCACCCGACCCGCGGGCGGTGAACCGGTGTAGCTGAGCAAAGTGCCGGACGGCTGGATCTGCCCCTCGCCAATGACACTGATGACGTTACTCACCCTGCCCTTGAACACCCGGCCGGGAATGCCGTCGAAGGCCACTTCCGCCTCATCGCCCGGCACCAGGCGCAACAGACTGTTCTGGCGCATCCAGGCGGCGAAGTACTGGCCCTCATCCGGGATGAAAACCATCGACGGACGCAGTGGGAACTTGGTCGCCATCATCCCCGCACGCAGTGATACATGGGTCACGAAGCCCTTGCTGGGCGCCCGCACGGTGGTGTTGTCCAGATCGAACTGGGCGTTGTCGATCTGTCCCTGCAGGTCGTCCACCAGGGCCTGGGCCGCATCCAGCTCGCGCCGCGTACCGAAGTTGCGCTTGATCAGCTCATTGATTCGGAACAAATCCGCCCGCGCCGATATTTGCTGGGCCTTCAGCGACTTGAGGCGGTTCTCGAACGGCTCGGGATCGATGCGAAACAGCACATCGCCTGGCTTCAAAGGTTCATTGCCCTTGACCGGCACCTCGATCACCTTGCCCGTCACGGCCGGAATGATCGGCACCGAGACGTAGTACGAACGCGCCACCTCCGAGTAGGGGTGGTTGTAGTTCATCAGGAAGATCAGCGCGCCAATCAGCACCACGCCGCCCAACACGGCGGTCGGTACCGTCCACTTGTTCAGGGGAATGCGGAAAATCTTGAAGATCGCCACGCAAATGGCGGTGTAGGTCAGGATCAGTAATAAGTCCATGGGTCACTGCCGCCCTTCTGTAGAGCCGTCAGGCTGGGTTTGTCCTTCCAGGCGCTGCACGCGCTGCCTGAGGTCGTCGATCTGCTTGACCAACTCCGCATCGACTTTCGCCTGCACAGGGTCTATGCGAAACCCCCAGCCTCTATCTTCCCGGTACAACATGGCCCAGATCCACAGGAACGGCCACAACGCATGCAGGGTGAACAGACTCACCCAACCTGCTGCGTGAATGGCGTCCTGATGTGGATGTTTGCGGTGTACGGCAATTTCGTAGGGAATGTCGTGCAGCACGATAATCCCGTAGAACAGCACGATGGCCGCGAAAAAAAGTATGCCCAGCGCAATGTAGTCGAGCACGACGCCCCCCTCCCGAAAAACAAAATCAGCGCGTACGCACCACGTGAGTGCTGTGATGGTCGACCGCGGCCGCTGCTACGCGCGCGACCGTTCGAAATCATAGTAGTTCAAGTTTAAACGCCTGCCCGGCTATCGCTCGCTGACTTAACTCAGTGAAATCGCAAATAGCAGACAGTCCCATGCCGGGCGAAATGCTCGGCAATTCAATCGATAACGTCACCAGGCAAGTTGCCGAACAGCGACTATTCTTGGGCGTGTCCATCAGCTATCACAGGGAAATCCAGGCTCATGAAATCAATCCAGTCCTTCGCCTTGCGTGTCGCGTTTGCCACTCTCCTGTCGACTGCCGGCATCAGCGCCCAGGCGGCTGATATTCCGTTGGGCAGTACCGCGATGGAGGGCCAGTTTGTAACGAAAGTGCTGGCGGTCGATGCGGCGAATTATCAGGTCACCATCGAAGGCCTCGACAAGCAACCGATTCCCCTGCAACTCACGGATAAAGCCAAGTCCCTGCCTAACCTGAAAGTCGGGGATAACGTCGACATTCAAGTCCTGCGCTCGGTGGCCTATGTGCTCGACACCGAGGTGGGTGGCGCGCCCAAAGTCAGCGATGAAGCGATGACCATTCGTGCGACCAAGGACAATCCCAATCCCGGCGGCGAGGCGGTACGCCAGGTCAAGATCACCTCGAAGATCAGCAAGATCGATCTGAAGACCCATGAAGTGACCCTGCTACCTCCAGAAGGCAAAGTCAGAGTGGTCAAGGTCGAGGACCCGGCACTTCAGGAGCGCATGAAGAAACTGCAAGTCGGTCAGACGGTCGAAGCGACCTACACCGAGATCCTGAAGATCAAAACCTCATCCAATCAATAAACGCCCATGAGCGATCTGTTCAATGCGATTGCCCTGGGGTTGCTGGCGTTGTTGCCGCTGCTCAACCCGCCCACCACCGTGGCGCTGTTTCTCGCCCTGAGCAAAGGCCTCAACCAACGGCAAAAGAACCAGCAGGCGCGGCTGACGGCCGTCTACGTGTTCCTGATCATGACGCTGACCTACTACACCGGCGAATTGATCATGGATGCCTTCAACATCTCCATCCCCGGTTTGCGCATTGCCGGGGGCGGGATCCTGATTGTCATGGGCATGAAGATGCTGTTTCCGCCGCCACCGCCACCGACGGCCGCCCACGAGGTCAAGGAAAAGGAAAGTTTCGCCCTGATTCCTTTGGCCATGCCCAGCACCGCGGGCCCGGGCACCATTGCCCTGATCATCAGTTCTGCAGCGACGATCAAGCACAGCACGCTGTTCCCGGCCTGGGTGATTGCCACCGCGCCGCCGCTGATCTTCCTGTTCACCGCGCTGATTCTGTGGATTTGCCTGCGCAGTTCCGGGCTGATCATGCGCATTACCGGCGAGTCCGGGATCGACGCGATCTCGCGGCTGATGGGCTTTTTGCTGGTGTGCATGGGCGCGCAGTTCGCGATCAATGGCTCGATCGAAATCGTCCAGTCGCTCATCGACAGCAACTTTCACCCACCGCGCCTGCCCTAGCGAGCGGCTCGCGCGTTTCCTCCCGGCGCCGTGATCGACTACCATGGCGCCGCCGGTCCCCCCACGGGATTAATAGGGAATCCGAAACACCACACCTGGTGTCCATCGGAACTGCCCCCGCAACTGTAGATGCCGAGCCCGCTCCTCAACTGCCACTGGATCATCTCCGGGAAGGCTGGAACCGGGTGATGACGCACGAGTCAGGAGACCTGCCGGCCAAGCAAATCACTAACCGGCGGGGTGTCCGGGAAGGACATCCCTGCTGCCCGCCAGATTCCTTGTCGTGTGGCCTTGCTCTGTGTTCAACGCAGTGTTCGCGGGTGTGTTTCCAAACCGTACCCCTGCTGATGCCTGTACGGTTCAAAAGGAGATTGCCCCATGTTGTTGCCCCGCCTTTCGACGCTTATTGCCGGTATGGGCCTGTGCGCCCTGGCCCAGGCCACCCCGACCCATTACCCGCTGAACCTCGAAAACTGCGGCAGCAGCCTGACCTTCCAGCATGCCCCCAGCGGCACCGTGACCATCGGCCAGGCCGGCACCGAAATGCTCTACGCCCTGGGCCTGGGCGACAAGGTGCGCGGCACGTCGCTGTGGTTCAACAACGTGCTGCCGGCGTACAAGGCGCAGAACGACCAGATCGAGCGCCTGGCGGATAACGATCCCAGTTTTGAAGCAGTGATCGGCAAGCGCCCGGAGTTGGTGACCGTGGAACTGGAGTGGATGGTCGGCCCTCAGGGCGTGGTTGGCACCCGCGAGCAATTCCATGAACTGAACATCCCCACCTACCTGCTGCCTTCCGACTGCGAAGCCAAGGACAACCTGGTGGGCGCCGACGGTACGCGCCTGGCGCCGTTCCGCATCGAGAGCATCTATAAAGGCATCGAGCAACTCGCCGAGATTTTCGATGTGCAGGAACGCGGCACTCAATTGACTGACGAGCTGAAGGCCAGCCTCGCCCAATCGATTGCCAAGGCACACGACAAACAGCGCCCGCCGCTCAGTGCCCTGGTCTGGTTCTCCAGCGCCGACATGGACATCGACCCTTATGTGGCGGGGCACAAGGGCGTTCCCGACTTCATGCTGACGACCTTGGGCGTACGTAACGTAGTGCAGTCCGATGAAGAATGGCCAACCGTTGGCTGGGAAACCATCGCCAAGGCCAACCCGACGTTCCTGGTGATCGCACGCATGGACCGCCGCCGCTTCCCCGCCGACGATCACGAAAAGAAACTGGCATTCCTGCGCAGCGACCCGGTGACCCGCAACATGGACGCGGTGAAAAACAACCGCATCATCATCCTTGATGCGATGGCCATGCAGGCCAGCGTGCGCACCTTCGACGGCCTGCAACAATTGGCCACGGCCATCGACGGCTACGATCTGCCGAAATGACCGCCAGCCTGATCAGAACGCTACTGGCCACGGCGCTGCTGCTGGCAGCCGTGGTCGCCGGGGTGGCCATCGGCGAAACCGCCATCGAACTTCACGTGGTCTTCCAGGTGCTGGCGAACAAACTGTGGGCCGCCGGCTACCCGCTCGACCCGATCGACGAGGGCATCGTCTGGAACTACCGCCTGACCCGCGCCCTGGTCGCCGCGGCCTGCGGCGCCGGCCTGGCGACCTGCGGGGTGATACTGCAGTCGTTGCTGCGCAATCCCCTGGCCGATCCGTACCTGCTGGGCGTTAGCGCCGGAGCCTCGACCGGCGCGGTGCTGGTGGCGCTGCTCGGCGTCGGCGCCGGCATGCTGACCTTGTCGGCCGGGGCCTTCGTCGGGGCCATGGCCGCGTTTGCCCTGGTGATCCTGCTGGCGCGACTCAGCGGCTCGAGTCGCGGCACCGGGCAAATCATCCTCGCGGGCATCGCCGGCTCGCAGCTGTTCAATGCCCTCACCGCGTTCCTGATCACCAAGTCGGCCAGTTCCGAACAGGCGCGCGGCATCATGTTCTGGCTGCTCGGCAACCTCAGTGGGGTGCGCTGGCCGTCGGTGTGGCTGGCCGTGCCGGTGGCGATCGGCGGCCTGCTGCTGTGCCTGTGGTACCGCCGCGCGCTGGATGCCTTCGCCTTCGGCAGCGACTCGGCGGCCTCACTGGGCATACCGGTGCGCCGGGTACAGTTTGTGTTGGTCGGCTGTGCAGCGTTGGTGACGGCGGTGATGGTGTCGATTGTCGGCTCCATCGGTTTTGTCGGCCTGGTGATTCCTCATGCCGTGCGCCTGCTGCTCGGCACCGGGCATTCACGGCTGCTGCCCGCCAGCGCCCTGGCCGGCGCGCTGTTTCTGATTGCCGCCGATGTGCTGTCGCGCACCTTGATCAAGGGCCAGGTGATCCCGGTCGGGGTGATCACCGCGCTGGTCGGTGCGCCAGTGTTCGCGCTGATCCTGATCGGCCGCAGGAACGCCCGATGAACGCGCCCGTACTGAGCTGTCGCGGCCTGTCGTTCAAGGTCGGTGATGCCGAGTTGCTGCACGACATCCACCTCGATCTACACCCTGGCGAAACCCTGGGCGTCGTTGGGCCGAACGGTTCCGGCAAGTCCACCTTGCTCAAGCTGCTGGCCGGTTTGCGCACGCCGTCTGCTGGCCGGGTGTGGTTGGCTGACCAGCCGCTGGAAAAGCTCTCGCGACGCCGCATCGCGCAATGCCTGGCGGTGGTCGAACAACAGGCCGATACCGACGACGCCATCCGCGTGTTCGACGCCGTTGCCCTCGGCCGCACGCCCTGGTTATCAGCCCTGAGCCCGTGGAGCCGGGAGGACGAGGCGATCGTCCGCCAGGCCCTGCACGACGTCGACGCCACGCACCTGAGCAACCGCACCTGGCGCGGCCTGTCCGGCGGTGAGCGCCAGCGCGTGCACATCGCCCGTGCGCTGGCCCAGCGTCCGCAGATCCTGCTGCTCGACGAGCCGACCAACCACCTCGACATCCAGCACCAACTGAGCATTCTCAAGGGCGTCCAGGCCCTGCCCGTCACCAGCCTGATCGTCCTGCACGACCTCAACCAGGCCCTGACCTGCGACCGCCTGGCAGTCCTTGACCGCGGACGGCTTGTGGCACTCGGCAAGCCCCTGGAAGTGCTCACGCCACAACGCTTGCACGCCACCTTCGGCGTGCAGGCGCACTACCTCACGGACCCGTTCGATGGCGCGCAGATCCTGCGCTTGCGCGCCACCTGATGATTCAAGGACTCGACATGCGCGCTCTATCCTTACCCTTGCTGCTCGCCGGCGCCCTGTTCTGCTCGGCCCTGCAGGCGCAAACCTTTGAAGTGAAAATGCTCACCCGTAGCGCTGCTGGCAGCATGGTCTACGAGCCGGATTACCTGCGCATCGAGCCCGGTGACAGCGTCCGGTTCATCGCCAGCCAAAGTGGGCACAACGCCGCTTCGGTTCCAGGCCTATTGCCAGTGGGTGCCCCTGAATTCAAGGGCAAAATCAATCAGCAGATCGAGCAGGTTTTCGACATCCCTGGCCTCTATGGCATCCAATGCACCCCACACCTGGCCATGGGCATGGTGATGCTGATTCAGGTCGGTCCACCCGCTGCCCAGCCAGCGGAAATTCCAACGGCCTTGCCCACGCGTGCCGCCGAGCGTTTCAGCCGCCTGTTGCAGCGCCAGCAGGCTCAATAGTCGCCAGTTGGCATTGCATGTGGGTGGTCTGCCACAGCGGATCAGCCTCGACATCGACGATCGTGAAGCCCTGGCGAATCCAGAAATCGATGGCGCCGGGAAGGAAGGGATGGGTGTGCAGGTAGACCAGCTGCACGCCGTCCGCCTGGGCCTGGGCCAGCAAGGCGCGATACAGCTGCGCCGCCAGACCGGCTCGTCGGAACGCCGGCAGGACAAACAGCCGAACCACCTCGACCACTTTGTTTTGATGGAAGTCTAATTGGGGAAAACGCCCGTCGTAGGGCAGATAGCCAATTGAGGCGACAATCTGCCCGTCGACCCGCGCCACCAGGAATCGGCCGTCACCGTGCAGGTAGACCGCCTCGAAATGCGCCAGGTCAGCCGGGAGGCCGCTGGCGCTGAGCTTGGGGAAAAGCTCGGCGCGGGCTTTTTGGACGAAGGTCAGGACCTCGGGGATTTCTGTGGCGGTGACGGGGTGGAATTTCAAAAACTATTCCTGTGGAGTTTGCAAAGCCCTGTAGGAGCGAGCCTGCTCGCGATGACGCTGATGGCCCCATCGCGGGCAAGCCCGCTCCCACAGGGATCGGGAGCGGTCACACAATTCGGGATGCATCCGGAAACTGTGGGAGCGGGCTTGCCCGCGATGGCTGAATATCAGTCAACAAACCAGCCACATGACACACCCAGCAGCATCAAACACCCGCCACCCTGGCCCGCGCCGCATGCAGTTTCTTGTAGCTGTCGATCAACCGCAGATGCCGATCCAGCCCTTCCAGCTTCATGCTGGTCGGCGTCAGGCCATGGAAGCGCACGCTGCCGTTGACCGAACCAATCGCCGCATCCATCCGCTCGTTGCCAAACATCCGGCGGAAGTTGACCTCGTAATCCGCCAGTTCCAGGTCTTCGTCCAGTTCCATCTCCAGCACCGCGTTCACCGCCTGATAGAACAGGCCGCGCTCGACGGTGTTGTCGTTGTACTGCAGGAAGGCTTCCACCGCGTCCTTCGCCTCTTCGTATTGCTGCAGGGCGAGGTAGATCAGCAGTTTCAGCTCGAGGATGGTCAACTGGCCCCAGGCCGTGTTGTCGTCGAACTCGATACCGATCAGCGTGGTGATGTCGGTGTAATCGTCCAGCTCGCTTTCCACCAGGCGCTCGCCCAGGGCTTTCAGTTCGGCCTCGTCGAGGCTGTGCAGATTGAGGATGTCGGCACGGAAGAACAGCGCCTTGTTGGTGTTGTCCCAGATCAGGTCGTCCAGCGGATAGATTTCCGAATAGTCCGGCACCAGGATCCGGCAGGCCGTGGCACCGAAGTGCTCATACACCGCCATGTACACCTGCTTGCCCATGTCTTCGAGGATCTTGAACAGGGTCGCGGCTTCTTCGGCGTTGGAGTCTTCGCCGTCGCTGGTGAAGTCCCACTCGACGAACTCGTAGTCCGACTGGGCACTGAAGAAGCGCCACGAGACCACGCCGCTGGAATCGATGAAGTGCTCGACGAAGTTGTTCGGCTCGGTCACCGCGTGGCCTTCGAAGGTCGGCAGCGGCAGATCGTTCAAGCCCTCGAAACTGCGGCCCTGAAGCAATTCGGTAAGGCTGCGTTCCAGCGCCACTTCCAGGCTCGGGTGCGCGCCGAACGAGGCGAATACACCGCCGGTGCGCGGGTTCATCAGGGTCACGCACATCACCGGGAACTCACCGCCCAGCGAGGCATCCTTGACCAGCACCGGGAAGCCCTGCTCCTCCAGGCCCTGGATGCCGGCCAGAATCGCCGGGTACTTGGCCAGCACTTCCTGCGGCACGTCCGGCAGGGCGAACTCGCCCTCGATGATTTCGCGCTTCACCGCGCGTTCGAAGATTTCCGACAGGCACTGCACCTGGGCTTCGGCCAAGGTGTTGCCGGCACTCATGCCGTTACTCAGGAACAGGTTTTCGATCAGGTTCGAGGGGAAGTACACCACCTCGCCATCGGACTGGCGCACGAACGGCAAGGACACGATGCCCCGCTCTTCATTGCCGGAGTTGGTATCGAACAGGTGCGAGCCGCGCAATTCGCCATCGCGGTTGTAGATTTTCAGGCAGTGCTGATCGAGGATTTCCGGCGGCAGTTCATCCTTGCGCCCCGGCTGGAACCAGCGCTCGTCTGGGTAATGCACGAACGCTGCGTTGGCGATCTCCTCGCCCCAGAACTGATCGTTATAGAAGAAGTTGCAGTTCAGCCGCTCGATGAACTCGCCCAGGGCCGAAGCCAGCGCGCCTTCCTTGGTGGCACCCTTGCCGTTGGTGAAGCACATCGGCGAATGCGCATCGCGGATATGCAGCGACCAGACGTTGGGCACGATGTTGCGCCATGAAGCGATTTCGATCTTCATCCCCAGGTCGGCGAGGATCCCCGACATGTTGGTGATGGTCTGCTCCAGCGGCAGGTCCTTGCCGACGATGAAGGTGCTGGCGTCCGCCGACGAGTTGGGCATCAACAGCGCTTGAGCATCGGCGTCGAGGTTGTCGACTTCTTCGATGACAAACTCCGGCCCGGCCTGCACCACCTTTTTCACCGTGCAGCGGTCGATGGAACGCAGGATGCCCTGGCGGTCCTTGTCGGAAATGTCGGCCGGCAGTTCGACCTGGATCTTGAAGATCTGGTTGTAGCGATTTTCCGGGTCGACGATGTTGTTCTGCGACAGCCGGATGTTCTCGGTGGGAATGTTGCGAGTGCTGCAGTACAGCTTGACGAAGTAAGCCGCACACAGGGCCGACGAGGCCAGGAAGTAATCGAACGGCCCTGGAGCCGAACCATCACCCTTGTAGCGAATCGGTTGGTCGGCAATCACCGTGAAGTCATCGAACTTGGCTTCAAGTCGGAGGTTGTCGAGAAAATTAACCTTGATTTCCATAGGGGATTACCAAAAAAGTCGAGCGAAACTGAATGGGCGCGATTATCCGGGTTTTACGCTGGAAGTACTGCGCTTTCGGTGAAAAAAGCCCGGCGCTCAACGACCGTTGGTAAATTTTATTGAACGATCGCGGCAACGACTCACTCGAAAAACCCAGACCATCAGCCGCGGCGGCACGCAAATACCGCCCGGTACGATGCACAACGCTACTGGTCGAGCACGCTGCACAAGCAGGTGCCGCCTGAAAAGTTGTACAGAGTGCAAATGCTGCAATCAGCGGTACACGTAAGCCACCAGTAGCGACACACATGCCAAAAAAAGGGCTTGGACACCATGTGCGGATTAGCTGGCGAGTTACGTTTTGATCTTCAACCGGCCAACCTGGCGGCCATCGAACGCATCACCCATCATCTGGCACCCCGTGGCCCTGACGCCTGGGGTTTTCATAGCCAGGGGCCGATTGCCCTGGGCCATCGCCGCCTGAAAATCATGGACCTGTCGGACGGATCGGCGCAGCCGATGGTCGACAATGTCTTGGGCCTGTCCCTGGCCTTCAACGGCGCGATCTACAACTTCCCGGAACTGCGCACCGAGCTGGAAGGCCTGGGCTACGCGTTCCATTCCGGCGGCGACACCGAGGTCCTGCTCAAGGGCTACCACGCCTGGGGCGAATCGCTGCTGCCGAAACTCAACGGCATGTTTGCCTTTGCGATCTGGGAGCGCGATGCCCAGCGTCTGTTCATCGCTCGCGACCGGCTCGGGGTCAAGCCGCTGTACCTGTCGCGCACCGACCAGCGCCTGCGCTTCGCCTCGGCCCTGCCGGCGTTGCTCAAGGGCGGCGACATCACGCCGATTCTCGATCCCGTCGCGCTCAACCATTACCTGAACTTCCACGCCGTGGTGCCGGCGCCGCGCACCCTGTTGGCCGGCATTGAAAAACTGCCGCCGGCGAGTTGGATGCGCATCGAGGCCGACGGCCGCACCGAGCAGAAAACCTGGTGGACCCTGCCCTACGGCCCACACGCCGACGAGCAGAATCTGACCCTCGAAGACTGGCGCGACCGAGTCCTCGACAGCACCCGCGAAGCCGTGGCCATTCGCCAACGGGCGGCGGTGGATGTCGGCGTGCTGCTGTCCGGCGGCGTCGATTCGAGCCTGCTGGTGGGCCTGCTGCGTGAAGTCGGCGTCGAGGATCTGTCGACCTTCTCCATCGGTTTTCAAGATGCCGGCGGCGAGCGCGGCGACGAGTTCCAGTATTCCGACCTGATCGCCAAGCACTACGGCACCCGCCATCACCAATTGCGCATCGACGAAAAGGAAATCATCGAACAATTGCCGGCGGCGTTCCGGGCGATGAGCGAGCCGATGGTCAGCCACGACTGCATCGCCTTCTATCTGTTGTCCCGTGAGGTCGCCAAGCACTGCAAAGTGGTGCAAAGCGGTCAGGGCGCCGACGAACTGTTTGCCGGCTACCACTGGTACCCGCAGGTGGATGCCGCTGACGATCCCTACGCTGCCTATCGCCAGGCGTTTTTCGACCGCAGCTACGAAGACTACGCCGCCACCGTGCAGCCGCAGTGGATGACTGCCCATGACGCTGCCGGCGACTTCGTCCGCGAACATTTCGCACAGCCCGGCGCCGACGCGCCTGTGGATAAAGCGCTGCGCCTGGACAGCACGGTGATGCTGGTCGACGACCCGGTCAAGCGTGTGGATAACATGACCATGGCCTGGGGCCTGGAGGCGCGTACGCCGTTTCTCGACTACCGCCTGGTGGAGTTGTCCGCGCGGGTGCCGGGCAAATTCAAGTTGCCGGACGGTGGCAAGCAAGTGCTCAAGGAAGCGGCGCGACTGGTGATCCCCAGCGAAGTGATCGACCGCAAGAAAGGCTATTTCCCGGTGCCAGGCCTCAAGCATTTGCAGGGCGACACCCTAAACTGGGTGCGCGAGTTGCTGCTTGATCCGAGCCAGGATCGCGGCCTGTTCAACCCGGCGATGCTCGATCGCCTGCTCACCGACCCGCAAGGCCAACTGACCCCTCTGCGCGGCTCCAAGCTGTGGCAACTGGCGGCGCTGAACCTGTGGCTCAGCGAACAAGGAATCTGATCGATGAAACCTCACGCCACAGCCCTCAACCAGCGCTTGCTGCGCGGCCAGGCGCCGTCCTATGAACGCCTGCAGGCGCGTTTTGCCGAAGACGGCAACAGCAGCGGCGAGCCGATTGCCGTGCATTGCGGCTGGGGCCGCCTGCTGATCGGCCACACCTTCCCCGACGCAGCGAGCCTGGCCGGTGAACTGGCCCACGAACAACCCGGCGAGCGTGACATCGCCCTCTACGTTGCCGCGCCCCAGCAAGTGCTGGGGCTGGAGCCGGCGCAGCTGTTTCTCGACCCTTCCGATACCCTGCGCCTGTGGTTCAGCGACTACCGCCAGGCGACCCGGGTGTTCCGCGGCTTTCGGATTCGCCGGGCGCAGAGCGACGATGACTGGCAGGCGATCAACCGGCTGTACCAGTTGCGCAACATGCTGCCGATCGACCCCGAGCGCCTGACACCCCGCCACCATGGCGGGCCGGTGTACTGGCTGGCGGAAGACGAAAACAGCGGCGCGGTGATCGGCAGCGTCATGGGCCTGAATCACGACAAGGCCTTTCACGACCCGGAGCACGGCAGCAGCCTCTGGTGCCTGGCCGTAGATCCGCAATGCTCGCGGCCCGGGGTCGGCGAGGTGCTGGTGCGGCACCTGATCGAACACTTCATGAGCCGAGGCCTGAGCTACCTCGACCTCTCGGTATTACATGACAACCGCCAGGCCAAGCAGCTCTACGCCAAGCTCGGGTTTCGCACCCTGTCGACCTTCGCCATCAAGCGCAAGAACGGCATCAATCAACCGCTGTTTCTCGGCCCCGGTCCCGAGGCCGAGTTCAACCCTTACGCGCGGATCATCGTCGAGGAAGCCCATCGGCGCGGGATCGATGTGCAGGTCGACGACGCCCAGGCCGGCATGTTCACTCTGAGTCATGGCGGACGCCGGGTACGTTGCCGCGAATCCCTCAGCGACCTGACCAGTGCCATCAGCATGAGCCTGTGCCAGGACAAAAGCCTGACTCACAAAGTGCTCAAGGCCGCCGGGCTGAACCTTCCCTGTCAGCAAATGGCGGGCAATGCCGACGACAACCTGGCGTTTCTCGACGAGCATCAGCGGGTGGTGGTCAAGCCGCTGGACGGCGAACAGGGCCAGGGCGTGGCGGTGGACTTGCAGCAGATCGACGATGTGCAACAAGCCATCGAAGCCGCCCATGCCTTCGACAGCCGGGTACTGCTGGAAAGCTTCCATGAAGGCCTCGACCTGCGAATTCTGGTGATTGGTTTCGAAGTAGCAGCAGCGGCGATTCGCCGTCCGGCAGAGATCGTCGGTGATGGCCAGCATACGGTCCGGACCCTGATCGAAGCTCAGAGCCGGCGACGTCAGGCTGCAACGCAGGGCGAAAGCAAGATCCCGCTGGACCATGAAACTGAACGCACCCTGCAAGGCGCCGGCTACCACTACGACAGCATCCTGCCGGCAGGCGAGCGGCTGTTCGTGCGGCGTACCGCCAACCTGCACACCGGCGGCACCCTGGAAGACGTCACCGCCATCCTCCATCCGACCCTGGTCGACGCCGCCGTGCGCGCCGCCCGCGCTCTCGACATCCCGATGGTCGGCCTCGACCTGATGGTGCCGGCAGCGGACCAGCCGGACTACGTCTTCATCGAAGCCAACGAGCGCGCCGGGCTGGCCAACCATGAGCCGCAACCGGTGGCCGAGCGTTTTGTCGACCTGCTGTTTCCCCACAGCCATGTGGCGGTTTAAGTAGCGTCCCTACCCTTCAGGAGTTCCCATGACCGGTAAGACCCCAGAACCCGATCTCGCGTACCTGCAAAAAGTCCTGCTGGAAATGCTCGCGATTCCCAGCCCCACCGGCTTTACCGACACCATCGTGCGTTATGTCGCCGAACGCCTTGAAGAGCTGGGCATCCCCTTTGAGCTGACGCGGCGCGGGACCATTCGCGCCACCCTCAAGGGCCAGAAAAACAGCCCTGACCGCGCCGTCTCCGCGCACCTCGACACCATCGGCGCCAGCGTCCGCGCAATCAAAGACAACGGCCGCCTGACCCTCGCCCCGGTGGGCTGCTGGTCGAGCCGTTTCGCCGAGGGCAGCCGCGTCAGTCTGTTTACCGATACCGGGGTGATCCGAGGCAGCGTGTTGCCACTGATGGCCTCCGGACATGCCTTCAACACGGCGGTGGACGAACTGCCCGTCAGTTGGGACCACGTCGAACTGCGCCTGGACGCCTACTGCGCCACCCGGGCCGACTGTGATTCCCTGGGGATCAGCGTCGGCGACTTTGTGGCCTTCGACCCGCTGCCCGAGTTCACTGAAAGCGGCCACATCAGCGCCCGCCATCTGGACGACAAGGCCGGGGTCGCCGCCCTGCTGGCCGCGCTCAAGGCGATCGTCGAAAGTGGCGAGCCGTTGATGATCGACTGTCATCCGTTGTTCACCATCACCGAGGAAACCGGCAGCGGCGCGGCGGCCGCATTACCTTGGGACGTCAGCGAATTCGTCGGCATCGACATTGCCCCGGTCGCCCCCGGGCAACACTCCAGCGAACATGCGGTCAGCGTGGCCATGCAGGACTCCGCCGGCCCTTACGACTACCACCTGTCGCGGCACTTGTTGCACCTGGCCAGCGCCAACGAGCTGCCGGTGCGTCGCGACCTGTTTCGCTATTACTTCAGTGACGCCCATTCGGCGGTCACCGCCGGCCACGACATCCGCACCGCCCTGCTGGCCTTTGGTTGCGACGCCACCCACGGTTACGAGCGCACCCACATCGACAGCCTCGCGGCCCTGAGTCGCCTGCTCGGCGCCTACATCCTCAGCCCGCCGGTATTTGCCAGCGATGCGCAGCCGGCCCAGGGCTCGCTCGACCGCTTCAGCCATCAGATCGAACATGACGCGCAGATGGAAAGCGAGACCCGGGTGCCCTCGGTGGACAGCCTGGTAGGACAGCGCTCCACCGACTGAGGGCAGGCGCCTACTGGAAGTGTGGGGTGAAGCGCCGTAGGATCTGCGCATTGAGAACCGAGGTAGATATGCTGATCCCCCACGAGCAACTTGAAGTCGACACCCTGACCCGCCTGATCGAAGACTTCGTCACCCGCGACGGCACCGACAACGGTGACGACACCCCGTTGCAAACCCGCGTGCTGCGGGTGCGCAATGCCCTGAGCAAAGGCCAGGCACTGATTGTCTTCGACCCCGAGAGCGAGCAGTGCCAGTTGATGCTCAAGCACGACGTACCCAAGCACCTGTTCGACTGAGGCTCAACTGCGAGCGGCCTCACGGGTGCGCTTGGCGCGAATGCGCTCATAGATTTCGCAGCGGTAGACGCTGATGTGGCGCGGCGCTTCGACGCCGAAGCGTACGTAGCCACCATTCACGGCGAGGATACGCACCGTGATGGTGTCGCCAATGGAGATCAGTTCACCGATAGCGCGGCTGAGTACGAGCATGGCTGTAGTCCTTGAGGTAACCGGGCCTTGAAGATGGCCGGCTTGGGCTGGCCCTTCAAGACAGCGGCAGGAAATCAGCCACCTCCTACAAGCTGGGTCGAATTACCCTACAGACACCCCCTGCAAGGCAGCGGTTTTGCCTCAAGGTGAGGTGAAACGCGGTCCCAGCAAGATGATGCTCGCCCCCAGCACACAGAGGGCAACGCCCCACCAGTCCGAGCTCAGCGGCCGGACCCGTTCGATCATCCACAGCCAGCCGATCGAGGCGACGATGTAGATCCCGCCATAGGCCGCATACGCCCGCCCGGCATAATTCGCTTCGATTTTGGTCAGCAACAGGGCGAACAGGGTCAGACTGAGCAGCGCCGGTGCGATCCACCAGGCGCTCTTGCCCTGGCGCAACCACATCCAGAACGCGTAGCAGCCGGCGATTTCGAACAGCGCCGCGAGGAAAAACCACAGGTAATTGAGCATTCATCCATCTCGTCAGGGCAGCCAGGTGCGGCCACCCTAGCGAGGCAGTTCGTCAGTCGCAAGCTCAGTTGGCGCCCTGGCGGGCCTTGGCGCGCATCTTGTCGGCCATCAGGGTCATTTCGTTGTAGAGCAATTGCGGATTCTTCTGCTTCAGTGCCCAGGCCATGCGCCCTTGTTCGTGGGGCAGGATCATGAACTCGCCGGCCGCCACCTGCTGGTAGATGTAGTCGGCAATGTCGCTGGCGCTGATCGGCGAGCTTTCCAGCAACTTGCCAACCTGGGCCTTCATCGCTGGAGTCGGCCCCCGGAAAGAATCAAGGAGGTTGGTCTGGAAGAACGACGGGCAGACCACATGCACGCCGATCTCCTGCTGTGCCAGCTCGATCAGCAGGCTCTCCGAGAGCGCCACGACGCCGGCCTTGGCCACGTTGTAGTTGCTCATGGCCGGTCCCTGCATCAGGGCTGCCATGGAGGCGATGTTGATGATCTTGCCTTTGCTCTGCTCCAGCAGCGGCAGGAACGCCTTGCAGCCCTTGACCACGCCCATCAGGTTGATCGCGATCTGCCAGTCCCAATCTTCCAGCGATAGCTCACTGAAAAAGCCCCCGGACGCCACACCCGCGTTGTTGACGATTACATCGATGCCGCCGAGCTTGACTTCGCAAGCCTGGGCAAAGGCGGTCAACTGGCTGTAATCACGCACGTCACAACGCTGGATGAAGCCATCACCGCCCGCCTCGCGCACCCGCTTCAAGGTTTCCTGCAGGCCCGGCTCACTGACATCGGACAAGGCCAACTGCCAACCTTCACGCGCCCAACGCAGAGCGATTTCGCGACCCAGGCCGGACCCGGCGCCAGTGATCATCATGCGATTTTGCATAGGAAGTTGCCTTGTTGTTCTGGGAAAGATGCTCGCAGTGTAGCGAAGGAATTTCCTGCACCCATGACCATCAAAGCGCTGAATGCCCCAGGCAAACCGCAGGGCGATGAGCTGGACTTACGGGAAACAACAAAGGCGGTAAAAACTTTGAATTTTTTCGACCGCGGCAGAGTCGGAAGTTTTAAGCCGCTCGGATTTATTGCAATCGAGCCAGCTGTTAAACCAGTGCAACGTTCAATGCCACTCCAATAAGGAATTCGACATGGGCACGATTCTTCTGATTATTCTGATTCTGCTGTTGATTGGCGGCCTGCCGGTCTTTCCACACTCCAGAAGTTGGGGTTATGGGCCATCGGGGGTTATCGGCGTAGTGGTGGTGGTATTGCTGGTATTGCTGTTACTGGGCAGGATTTGACGGGTAACGAACAACCATTTCCATTGACCCAAAAAACTGTAGGAGCGAGCTTGCTCGCGAAGAACTCAAGACCACCACGTTTATCCAGAATGAACGCGTTGTCTGGAGTTTCTTCGCGAGCAAGCTCGCTCCTACAGTTCGTTACGCCGGAAGTTGATCCGGCGTGAAATTGCGCCGGAGGTTAATCCGGCGCGTTATTGCGTCGCCGATTAATCCGGCGTGCCGTCGACTACACCGGCGGTGTTATCGATCAGGCTCTTGGTCGCGGTTTGCAGGAATGCTTCAAGCTTCTGCTTCATCTCTGCAGTGCGCGGTGCATCAGGCACCACTTCGGCGCCCGGGTTGGCGCCCAGTTGGTACTTGTACATCTTCGGCGCCATGTCTTTCTCTTTCGGCAGCACCAGTACCTGATCCTGGGTAATGATCGCCGTGGTCTGCTCGCTGCCCGATGGCTTGATCACGCCGAAACCGGTATCGCCTTCCGGCAGGTTGAGCAGGTCACGCCCCCAGCACTGGTGACGCACTTCGCCACCGAGGCGACCCATGATGGTCGGCACGATATCGACCTGAGTACCGACGGTGTGGTCCAGGGTTCCGAACTTCTCCTGGATGCCCGGCGCGATCATCAGCATCGGCACGTTGAAGCGGCCCAGGTCCATTTCGGTGATCTGGCGCTCATTACCAAAACCGTGGTCACCGACGATGACAAACAGGGTTTCCTTGAAATACGGCTCTTTACGCGCCTTTTCAAAGAATTGGCCCAGCGCCCAGTCGGAGTAGCGCATGGCGGTCAAGTGCTCGTTGAGATTGCCACGGTTGGTGACCTTCTCGACCGGCAATGGCGTCGGCAGCGCGTACGGGGTGTGGTTGGACAGGGTTTGCAGCAAGGCGTAGAACGGCTTGCCGTTTTCCCGCGCCTTCAGTTCCACCAGGCCACGGTCGAACATGTCCTGGTCGGACACGCCCCAGGTCGGGTCGGAGAACACCGGGTTGATGAAGTCATTGCGACCGACAAAGTTGGTCATGCCCTGGTTGCTGAAGAAGCCCGACTGGTTGTCCCAGGCGAAGTCGCCGTTGTACACGTACACGTCGTCAAACTTGCGTGCGCTGAGCAACTGCGGCAGGCCCGACAGCTTGTGGCTGCCTTCCGGGGTCTGCATCAGGTATTCGAAGCCCGGCAGGTTCGGGAAGCACGCCATGGTGGCGAACATGCCCTGGTGGGTGTGGGTACCGTTGGAGAAGAAGCGGTCGAACAGCAAGCCTTCCTTGGACAGCTTGTCCAGGTACGGCGTGATGTTGCCCGGCGCACCCAGCGCACCGACCGAGTGACCGGCCATGCTTTCCATCAGGATGACCACCACGTTCTTGATCGGCAGGGTCTTGTCCGCTGGCGGCGTGAAATCCCGGCGCACGGCGGCGGTGTCGGCATCCACCAGTTTTTCGTCCGGCATCACCAGCAGGTCACGCACGATCTGCTGCGCCTCTGGCTGCGGCAGAGTGGCTTTCCAGATGTTGTCACGGTCTTCGGACATGCGGCTTTTCGCCGCCGCGACCAGTTGCAGGGTGCCGTTGAGGCCCAACTGGTTGGCGAAGTTGGAATCGGTGGTATACACGTCGCCCCAACGCATCGGCGGGCCCTGACGCAGGGTGCCACGGGCGGCCACCACGCAGATCAGCAGGCAGACCACGAACACCGCGGTGCGGGTGTACCACGGTGCCACCTGGCGGCTGCTGACGTTGCCCCCGCTGAACGGGCCACGCGGACGGGTCGCACGATCGGCGCCCTTGAACGCCAGGCTGAGAATCCAGGTCCCGACCACCCACGCCAGCAGGTAGCGAACCACCGGGAAGCCGTACCAGAGCATGCTCGTCACGGTCTTCGGGTCTTCCTTGATGTACTGGAAGACCAGGCCGTTGAGGCGCTGGTGGAACTCGCGGTAGAAGTCCATCTCCATCAGGCCGAGGAACAGCGCGATGCTCGAAACCACGGTCAGCCACAGGCGGAACAGGCCGCGAGCGGCCATCGCCCTCACACTGAACAGCGCCAGAAACAGCGGGATGCTGAGGTAGACCACCAGGCGCAGGTCGAACCGCAGGCCGTTGGCGAACGCTTCGAAGAAGGTCGATGCTGGTGTATCGAGCATCATCTCGCGGTTGTACACCAGCAGCGCGACGCGCAGCAGGGAGAGCATCACCATCATGACCAGGGCGCAAAGCAGCGTGTAGGCCAGATGGGATTTCACGGTCGGTTGCAGCAGGCGATTCGAAGCTCGCTGCTGATTCAGGGCGTCCGGGTTTGCCATGTCGTTTTAGGACCCATTGGAAGTTGAAGTTGCAAAACAGTCGCGGCGCCGTGGCCTCTGATTGCCATTACTTGCGGGTAATGGCCGGGACTTTGCGCGGTGCGCAGATGTTGCACGATCACCCACGGCATTGCCATTGATAACTGGTTCAGGGATGGCCGGGGTGAAATTTGCGCGGAGGGATTGTCTTGGAGCGATTGTGAAAATTTCGTGCAACGCATATCTAGAAACACAAAAAGAGGCCTGACCGGCCCCTCTGTCTCACTGCCTGGCTTTCTGTGGGAGTCGGCTTGCCGGCGATGGCGGTGTGTCAGGCATAGCGAGGTGCCTGAATCGCTAGCAGGCTAGCTCCCACAGGGTTTTGAGGTCGACCCTGATTTTGTGGGAGCCAGCCTGCTGGCGATGAAGTTGATGCGGTGTGGCTGTCGATCTCATCGCTGCTAACGCTGCTGCCACAGGGTGCATCAAATACGCACATTCCCACGCGGCCCGGCAATCGCCCAGATGATCAGGCCCAGCACCGGCAGCAGCAGGATCAGCAGCGTCCAGACGATTTTCATCCCGGTGGACGCGCTGCTTTTGAGCACATTGATGATCGCCCAGATATCCAGCGCGAGGATGATCAGGCCAACCAGGCCATTGAAGGTGGATCCCATGGTGTCGCTCCAAAGAGAAGGCATTCGTCCCTTAGGATAGCCGGCTGCCGCGAGGGTTCCGTTTTATTGCACGCCTGGAGTCAAACGTGGACCGCGACTTTCAGCGCTTCCAGCGACGGCGCCGCCTGGATGCCGACTTCGGCGCACAACGCCAGGACCCGCGGCACATCATTGCCGTACACCAGCACCACCTGCAGTTCATCATCGAGCAACTGACTGAAGTTCATCAGGGTGTAGCCGCCGTTTTCCGGGTTCATGCTGCCCATCTGGATCTGGATGCGGTTGAGCGCCGTCAACGCTTCGGTCTTGGCCAGTTGCTTGGGCTTGATGTTGAACGCCACGTCCGGCCCGAACGAGTCGACGATCTGCGCGAACAGATCCATGTAGGTGTCGGCCTGGAACAGCACGGTGTCCGGCAGGCTGCCCACCACTACCCACTCGCCCAGGGCAATCGGGAAGGTGTCGTCGTAGTTGATATCCGGATTGGCCGCCAGAAACGCCTCGGGATCGCCGTAGGCCTGGGCTGCTTCGTCGGCGATCCGCGCGATTTCGTCCTCGCTCATGCAGCCGGAGCTGATTTTACCGATGAGTTCGATGAGTGCGGCTTTCATGGCAGATCCTGTAGCGGGGAGATTTTCGGGGGCGAAGAATAGCGTATTTGCCGGCGATTGGCCGGAACTGGCTGGCCAGTCCCGATCAAACGCCCGATAGGTCAGGCGAGGATTTTCTGCAACTGCGCCGTAGTGTCGGTCGCGCCCATGGTTTTCGCCGCGTCCAGCGCGGTGATGCCATTGGCGTCCTTGGCCCGGGGATCGGCGCCCTTGCTGATCAGGTAGTCAACGATAGCGGTGCGGTTGAACATCGCCGCCATCATCAGCGCGGTACGGCCGTCGAAGGACGACCCCTCAATTTCGGCGCCACCTTCAATCAAGGCAGTGACCACGGGCAGATCGCCCTTGAACGCCGCGCCGGCAATCGGACTCTGGCCGTTGTCATTACGAATCTCTGGGTCCGCCTTGTGCTCCAGCAGCACTTTCACCGCCTCGACGTGCCCGTGATAGGCCGCCAGCATCAACAGGGTATCGCCCTTGTGGTTGCGCAAATTGGCCGGCAAGCCTTTGCTCAGCAAGGCAGCGAGCATCGCCGCATCGCCTTCGCGAGCCTTGTTGAAAACCTGCTCGGCAAACTCCGCGGCTTCTTCCGGGGTCATCTGGCGGGATTGGTCTGACATTTGGGGCTCCACATTCGGTCAATCGCAAAGCCGCTAGTGTCCTCAAGCGGCGTTGCACCTGTCACCCCCTTTTTCTCTCAAGCGACCATAGCCAGAATCAATAGCGGTACTTGCCGGCGTGGATGTCCGCCGACACCTGCTCGGTGATCTGTACATAGGTGTCCGATCCCGGCAACCAGGCATAAATCGGATCGTCGCCGGTTTTTCCGGGATCGAACGCTTCATCCTTGAGCCGGGTTTTCTGATATTTGAAGGTCCCGGTGGTTTGCATTTTCACCTTGACCCGCAGGAACAACGGCACCGCGTACGCCGGCATCTGCTCGCGGGCAAAACTCAACAACTCGCGAAAATCCAGGGTGGCCAGGGATTCGGCCGGCGTGATCGCCGCCATCCCCGCACGACCATTGGTGTTGCTGATCTGCACGCCATAGGCCACGGCTTCGGCAATGTGCGGATGCTGCAAAAGGATGTTTTCAACCTCGGTGGTCGAGACGTTTTCACCTTTCCAGCGATAGGTATCCCCCAGGCGATCGACAAACTGCGCATGACCGAAGCCGATGTTGCGCAGCAGGTCGCCGGTATTGAAGTAGCGATCGCCCTTTTCGAAGACATCATGCAGCACGACTTTTTCCGTCTTTTGTGGATCGGTGTAGCCATCCAGCGGTGCCTTGTCATCGATTTTCGCCAGCAACAGCCCTTGCTGGCCCTTGTCGACTTTCTGCATGAAACCCTGGCTGTTGCGCATAGGCGCGCCACTGTCATGGGCAAATTCCACCAATTCCCAGGACATCAGCGAAAAACCGATGGTGTTGTCGAAATTGAGGATGTTGCTGAAGCCGATGTTGCCGTCGCTGGCGGCGTACAGTTCGCAGATGTGGCGCACGCCGAAGCGTCCCTTGAACTCGGCCCAGACGCCCGGGCGCAAGCCGTTGCCGATCATCTTCAGCACGGGGTGCTCGCGATCATCGGCCGCCGGCGGCTGGTCGATCAGGTAGCGGCACAACTCGCCGACATAGCCGATGGTGGTGGCGCGGTACTTGCGCACATCGTTCCAGAACTGGCTGGCGCTGAACTTGCGGCGGATGGCGAATGCCGAAGCCCCACAAATCGCCGAGCCCCAGCACACGCAGAGTCCGGTGGCGTGGTACAGCGGCAAGGTGCAATAGACGACGTCGTCGGGGCGCATATCGAGGGCGATCATGCCGAAACTGGTGGAGCTCTTCATCCAGCGACCGTGCTTGAACACGCCGGCCTTGGGCAGGCCGGTGGTGCCGGAGGTGTAGATATAGAAGCAGGGGTCGTCGAGGTATACCTGCTGGCTGCTGGGCGGATTGTCGCCGGGGCAATCGACACTCGCACTGATCAGGTCAACGAAGCCCTCAGGCAACGGCTGTGGATTGCTCGGATCGGCCACCCACCAGGTTCTGTCGGGTTCGATCGCCACCTGCTGGCGAATTGCCGAGTAGGCCTGGACCAACTCCGCACCGACCACGATGGCCGCCGGGTTGACCAGATTCACGCTGTGCAGCAGCGCCTGCTGGGTTTGCGAGGTATTGAGCATCGCGCTGATGGCACCGACCTTGGCCACGGCCAGCACGCTGACCAGCAATTCCGGGCGGTTTTCGATGAAGAGGCCGACCACATCGCCCTTGCCGATGCCCTGGGCAATCAGGTGATGGGCGATGCGATTGGCCCACTGGTTGACCTGGGTATAGGTGAGCACCACCGTGCCTTGCAGCAACGCCGGGCCATTCGGGTTACGCAGGGTCGCCTGCTCGAAGGTGAAGGCCAGGCCGCAGGGCTGATCCGGCTGTTTGACATTGGCGATCTTCAGTCCCTTGACCACCCTTGGCAGGGCTCTGACGATAGAAGGTAGCTTTCGGAGCATCATGCCCCAGGTGATCATGTCGTGCTGCGTGCCGCTCATGGTTGCTCCCGTTCGACCCTGTGCGTCGGGCCTGTATTGTTCTTGTCGGGCAGTGTTCGGGCATGAGACACAACAGAAATTCTCTGCTGAACGGCAAAAAAGTACGCCTGCGGTGACCTGGCTGTACACGCGGTTTTTGAAATGTTTTGTATCCGCCAGGCTCGTGCGAAAAAACCCCAGGCACCTCGCAAAATGCAGGATGCACGATGGCCATTCATGCAGATTGCACGAATCCGAAAAATTCAGTTTTTCTTATCTATCTGATTTATAACGATTTTATTTAAATAAGATACTGGCACAATCGCTGCACCTACCTCTCCATGCTTGCCTCTCATGCGCAAATGGAGCCGATTGACATGAACCTGATCCAAGAAAAGTTTACTTCGCTGTTCTCCAACTATGACGTCACCACCCAGCCTCGCCCGGATGGCGGCATCCTGTTGACGTTGCGCAGCAGCGATGGTCGAGTGTTCAAACGGTCGATTTCCTACTCGCAGTTGCACGCCGGCGATCAACTGTCCTGGGCCATCAGCGCTATTCGCCGCGACTTGGCCGAACATGCCAGCGAGTTGCCGCAGATTTCCATGCTGCAGAGCCAGCAGCGTTTTGCGTTGCCGAGCTATCACTCGATGTAAACATTCACCCACTTTTTTCGGCTGCAAAGCCCACACAAATCCCTGTGGGAGACAGCCTGCTGGCGATGAAGTTTATGCGGTATTGCTGATGACCCCATCGCGAGCAGGCTCGCTCCTACAAGAGAGCGGTATTCACGCTTGGCCGCCGCTTTTTTCGCTCAGCGCAACAAACCCCGTCTGCCCGCCTCGCCCACCGCTTGCGCACGATTGCTCACGCCGAGCTTGGCGTAGATGTTGCCCAGATGAAATTTAACCGTGGCCGGGGAAACCTCGCGGATCACGCTGATTTCCCAGACGGTCTTGCCCTGCCTGGCCCAGCGCAGAACCTCCAGTTCCTTTTTGCTCAGCGGCCTGCCTGCCTTGACGACCCGCCGGTGTTGCAGCGGCTTCAACAGCGGCACGGCCTCGGGCGTTGCGCTCGTCATTCCCTTCCTCCCGGTAGCCGCATGGCCAGCCATCAGAAAGAAAGAGTTACATAGGCCGCAGATTAAACAAGGTGGGGAACAGCAAAACAGGCATGCCTGACAGATCGAAAGGCAATGCCCTACAGGTCCTACAGAAGCACTCAAACATTTTGTGACTATGCACGGAAACAGCTGACCGACTGCATTGCACCGTCAGTCAGCAACTTCGACCTTCAATCGTCCAGGCGCGGGAAGCAACTGGCGATATCGTCGCCGGTGACGCTGGCTACGGCGCCATCAGCCGCCTTGAACAGGCGAATCGCCATGAAGTGTGGGTGCTCACCCATGTCGAACCAGTGCTTGATGCCGGCCGGGATCAGGATCAGGTCATTTTTCTCGCACAAGACGGCATAGACGTAGTCGTCGATGTGCAGGTTGAACAAGCCGCGACCGGTGACGAACAATCGCACGATGTCTTGCTCATGAAGCTGTTCCTGAAGGGGCTCCGCGGGCTGATCACTGTTGACGCTGATCAGCTCCACCGAACTGTAGCCGCGCTCGCTCAGCAGTTGATCGATCTGCGCCTGGTAGGCGCCTATCACCTCAGCGTGGCTGGCACCTGGTTGAATTTTAGACGCGGCCGGCCAACGCTCGAAACGCACGCCGTGCTCGGCCAGGGTCGCGGCGATATCTTCGCCATGGGTCAGGACCTTGTTCGGCAGGTCCGGGCTTGAAACGGGGTAGACAGACAGGCTGCTCATGCAGGCAATTCCTTGTTGGCGGCGCGACCGTGCGGCTCGCAGACCGGTTGGACGACGCCTTTGATCAGGCGCAGGACAAGTGATTCAAAGGCCAGGCTCATAGCCTGTCCTCCTGCATACGTGTGGCAATGATAACGGCTGCCGCCAGCGCCGCGACGCTGGCAATACTAAAGGTGAAGGCCGGGCCCAGGGCGTTCCAGCTGTAGCCAGCGTACAACGCACCCAGTGCACCGCCGGTGCCGGCCAGCGCCGCATACAGGGCCTGGCCCTGGCCTTGCTGGCGCGCGCCGAAGCTGCGTTGCACGAAATGGATGGCGGCGGCGTGAAAGCTGCCGAAGGTGGCGGCGTGGAGGGTCTGGGCAAACAGCAACACCCAGAGGAATTCGGCAAACGTCCCCAGCAACACCCAGCGCACGGCGGCCAGCAGGAAACTGGCCATCAGCACCCGGCGCACCGAGAAGCGCGTGAGAATCCGGCTCATGACCAGGAACACCAGCACCTCGGCGACCACGCCCAGGGCCCAGAGCATGCCGATCACGCCACGGCTGTAGCCCAGGCGTTCGAGGTGCAGGGTCAGGAAGGTGTAGTACGGCCCGTGGCTCATCTGCATCAGCGCCACGCAGAGGTAGAACGCCAACACGCCAGGACTGCGCAACTGCTTGAGAAAACCCTCGCCCGCCAAGCGGTCGCCCTGCTGCGGTTGGGCATTGGGCACCCAGAGACTGCTGATGACAATCGCCGCCATGATCACTACCAGCGCCACCGGGTAGATGTCCAGGCTCAGCCACTCGAACAATCGGCCCAGGGCAACCACGGTGATGATGAAGCCGATCGAGCCCCACAGGCGGATCTGGCTGTAGCGCGAAGCCTGCCCCTGAAGGTGTGCGAGGGTGATGACTTCGAACTGCGGCAGCACCGCGTGCCAGAAGAACGCGTGCAGGGCCATGACCAGCGCCAGCCAGGCGTAGCTTTTGCTGATGAAGATCAGCGAGAAGGTCAGCAGCGTGCACACCGCGCCGAAGCGCACGATTGCCAGGCGCCGACCCGTGTAGTCGCCGAGCCAACCCCAGATATTCGGCGCAATACAGCGCATGAGCATGGGGATGGCCACCAGTTCGCCGATGCGCGCAGCGGAGAAACCCAGGTGATCGAAGTACAGCGCCAGAAAAGGCGCGGTCGAACCGAGCAAGGCGAAATAGCACAGATAAAAGCTGGAGAGCCGCCAGTACGGGAGAGCCGCCACGGCCATCAGACCGCAGCGACTTCAGCGCATGGCTTCACAGCTGGCCCAGCACCGGGGTGCTGACGCGCACATCGGCATTCTGCCCGCGATGGCGCAGCAGGTGATCCATCAACACGATGGCCATCATCGCTTCGGCGATCGGCGTAGCGCGGATGCCGACGCATGGGTCATGGCGGCCCTTGGTGATGACGTCCACCGGGTTACCGTCGACATCGATCGAACGGCCCGGGGTGGTGATGCTCGAGGTTGGTTTCAGCGCCAGGTGCGCGACGATCGGCTGGCCCGAGGAAATGCCACCGAGGATGCCGCCAGCGTTGTTGCTGAGGAAACCTTCCGGGGTCAGCTCGTCACGGTGCTCGGTGCCGCGCTGGGCCACACTGGCAAAACCGGCGCCGATTTCCACGCCCTTGACCGCGTTGATGCTCATCAGCGCATGGGCCAGTTCGGCGTCGAGGCGATCGAAAATCGGCTCGCCAAGACCCGGCTTGACGCCTTCGGCGACCACGGTGATCTTCGCGCCGACCGAATCCTGATCGCGGCGCAGTTGATCCATGTAGGCCTCAAGCTCTGGCACCTTGTCCGGATCCGGGCTGAAAAAGGCGTTCTGCTCCACCGAGTCCCAGGTCTTGAACGGGATTTCGATCGGGCCCAACTGGCTCATGAAGCCACGAATGACGATGCCCTGGGTGGCCAGGTATTTTTTCGCAATCGCCCCGGCCGCCACGCGCATCGCGGTTTCGCGGGCGGAGCTGCGGCCACCGCCACGGTAGTCGCGCTCGCCGTATTTGTGGTGGTAGGTGTAGTCGGCGTGGGCCGGGCGGAACAGGTCCTTGATCGCCGAGTAGTCCTTGGACTTCTGGTCGGTGTTGCGGATCAACAGGCCAATCGCGCAGCCGGTGGTACGGCCTTCGAAGACGCCGGAAAGGATCTCGACTTCGTCGGCTTCCTGGCGCTGCGTGGTGTGGCGGCTGGTGCCCGGCTTGCGGCGGTCGAGGTCGCGCTGCAGGTCGTCCAGGGACAATTCGAGGCCCGGCGGGCAGCCATCGACAATGGCGACCAACGCCGGACCATGGCTTTCGCCCGCGGTGGTGACAGTGAACAGCTTGCCGTAGGTATTGCCGGACATGCAGGGCGCTCCGTGAAATCGCTGAACTAAGTGCGCGCCAGTATACGCAGGCTATACCGGTAGATCACCCTCGAACCTTATTGAGGCTTGCGAGTCCAACCGACACCTAATCGATGATGGCGTGATGATGCTGCGAGTGATTGCCTTAAGCCTGGCCCTGATTACCGGCCTGCTGCCCCACATGGCCCAGGCCGCGGTCTTGCAACGTCCGGTCAGCCTGGACACCGGCAGCGGTGAACTGTTTGGCACCTTGCTGCTGCCCGAATCCGCGAAACCGGTGCCGGTGGTGCTGATTATTTCCGGATCGGGCCCCACCGACCGTAACGGCAACAATCCCGATGGCGGCAACAACGACAGCCTCAAGCGCCTGGCCTGGCTGCTGGCCAAACACAACATCGCCAGCGTGCGCTACGACAAGCGCGGGGTGGCGGCGAGCCTGGCGGCCACCCCGGATGAGCGCAACCTGAGCCTGGAGGCCTACGTCGCCGACGCGGTTGCCTGGGGCAAGCAGCTCAAGACCGACTCGCGCCTCGGGCCGCTGATTCTGTTGGGGCACAGCGAAGGCGCGCTGGTCGCCACCCTCGCCGCCCCGCAGGTCGACGCCGCCGGCGTGATCTCCCTGTCGGGCAGCGCGCGGCCGGTGGATCAGGTGCTGCGCCAGCAATTGGCTGAACACCTGCCGCCACCCCTGCAGGCGCGAGCCAATCAATTACTGGACAGCCTCAAGGCCGGCCGGGTCGATACCGACGTGCCGGCACCGTTGCAAGTGATTTTCCGCCCCAGCGTCCAGCCGTACCTGATCAGCCTGTTCCGCCAGGACCCCGCCGCCGCCTTCGCCCGCCTGAAAATGCCCGCCCTGATTGTCCAGGGCAGCAGTGATGTGCAGGTCGGCGTCGGCGATGCGCAGATGCTCAAAGCGGCGAAACCGGATGCGCAATTGGCAGTGATCAAAGGAATGAACCACGTGCTGCGCATCGTGCCCAACGACCTCAAGCGCCAATTGGCCTCCTACAAGGACCCGCAATTGCCGCTGGCCGCCGAACTCGGCACGCGGATCCTCGGCTTTATTGACGGAATTCGCCCAAGTTAAGCCGGTTTTACCCTCCAGTCCTGGAAAAAACGGCCGATAAGCCGGTGTCGACAGCCCTTTGGCGGTCGACACGCAGAGCTTGGACAGGACCTTGCCGTTATGACTGAAACCCAGAAAGCCCCCGACACCGCTGCCGATACCGCGCCAGCCGCAACGGTTGACCTGCCGTGGGCGGACGTCCAGGCCGAGCATCACCGCATGCTGCGCCTGGCGCCGCTGAAAACCGATCGTGCGACCGGGGGCCGGCCGCTGCGCTTTGTCGAGTTCGGCTATGCCGAGCGCAACAACCATCAGCACAGCCTGCTACGCCTGAATATCAACCTGCCGGGGCAGAAGGTCCGCAAGGAGCAGAACCACCTCGACGTCTGGGTCGACCACGAGCAACGGCGCGTGCAGTTTCGCCCCGAAACCGGCCTGCAGATCGAGCCGATGAACCGCGGCATCGGGCGTTTCCTGGCGGCGCAAGGCATCACCTGGGCGAAGAAAAAGTGGTCGAGCTACAGCTTCGATGCCATCGACCTGAGCAACAAGGATGCCTTGGTGGAAGACACCCGCCTGCGCCGCGATCACTTTCTGCGGGTCCAGGGTTTCGATGTGGTCTATGCCGACGCCCAGCATCTGAAGGGCAGCGTCAAGGAAGGCAAGGTCGGCGATCTGCTGGGGGACTGGAACAGCGAGAAGCTGCAGTTCGTGGAAATCCTCGAAGCCGCGCAGATGCTCCAGCAGGCCGAACAGAACCTCGCCGAGCAGGAAGTCAAACTGCAGAAGCAGGAAGAGACGGTGAGCAAGTACAAGCGCGAGGACACCGGCCTGCGCTTCACCATCACCTGTCTGGTGGCGTTTGCGATGTTCCAGGCCGGGTTGCTGATCTGGATCGCGACCCACCGCTAGCACCCTGCAGGAGCGTGCTGCTCCTGCAGGCACTCAAGCCGTCAGACCCGTGACGCGAACAACGCCTGGTGCGCGCGGCATTGCTCGGCGCTGAGCATGAACACGCCGTGGCCACCGCGCTCGAAATCGAGCCAGGCAAAGTCCACTTCCGGGTACAGCGCCTCGACGTGTACCTGGCTGTTGCCCACCTCGACGATCAGCAAGCCCTTGTCATTCAAGTGGTCCGCCGCTTGCGCGAGCATGCGCCGCACCAGGTTCAAACCATCGTCGCCACAGGCCAGGCCCAGCTCCGGTTCGTGCTGGTACTCGTCCGGCATGTCGGCGAAATCTTCCGCATCGACGTAGGGCGGGTTGGACACGATCAAGTCAAAACGCTGACCCGGCAAACCATCGAAGCCATCGCCCTGGACGGTGTAGACACGCTCGTCGACGCCATGGCGCTCGATGTTCTGATTGGCCACTTCCAACGCTTCGAAGGACAAATCGGCGAGCACCACTTCGGCGTCCTGGAACTCGTAGGCGCAGGCGATGCCGATGCAACCGGAACCGGTGCACAGGTCGAGAATCCGTGCCGGCTCACCAGCCAGCCAGGGGGCGAAGCGGTTTTCGATCAGCTCGCCGATGGGCGAACGCGGGATCAGTACGCGCTCGTCGACGATAAACGACATGCCGCAGAACCAGGCTTCGCCCAGCAGGTAGGCGGTGGGGATACGGTCTTCGATGCGGCGCTTGAGCAAGCGCTGCAGGTTCACCAGTTCGTCGTCTTCCAGGGCGCAGTCCAGGTAGCTGTCGGCAATTTCCCAGGGCAGGTGCAAGGCCCCCAGCACCAACTGCCGGGCTTCGTCCCAGGCGTTGTCAGTGCCGTGGCCGAAAAACAGATCCTCCCCATGAAAGCGACTGACGGCCCAACGAATATGGTCGCGCAAGGTGCGCAGGCGGGAAGTGATCACGGGGTAGACTCCTGAAAAAACGACCGGCGATTCTAACAGCCTAAACCGGCCCCGACGATGCAAGAAAAATTCCTCGGAGAAATGTAGGAATTCTCGCTTTTTTCAGCTTTTGATTGAACATTCGCTCAGCGCAGGACAGGCTACAGGCCAGCAACGCCGGTGCCTACGATGGTAGCGATTCACAGAAACGCTCAGCCAGAGGACAATGGCGCAAAAGCCCCACTCGAAGGAGCCCCCGAATGTCCGTTCCAAAGACGATGTTTCAACTCAGCGGTCGTGGTTATGCGCCGGCCAATCTGGCCCAGGCGACGCTGGTGATCATCGACGCCCAGAAAGAGTACCTCAGCGGCCCGCTGGCCCTGTCCGGCATGGACGCTGCCGTCGACAACATCAAGCAATTGCTTGCCGCTGCACGCAAGGCAGGCCGGCCGATCGTGCATGTCAGCCATCGCGGCACCGTCGGCGGCATGTTCGACCCCAACGGCGAGCGCGGCCAGTTCATTCCAGGCCTGGAGCCGGAAGCCGATGAAATCCGCATCGAGAAGATCCTGCCGAGCGCTTTCCACGGCACCGGCCTGGAGAAGATTCTCCAGGATCGCGGCCCGCTGGACCTGATCGTCTGCGGTTTCATGAGCCATTCCAGCGTCAGCACCACCGTGCGCGCCGCGAAAAACCTGGGTTTTCGTTGTACCCTGGTGGAAGACGCCTGCGCCACCCGCGACCTGCCCTACAAGGGCGGCGTGCTGACGGCCGAGCAGGTCCAGCAGACCGAAATGGCGATCATGGCTGACAACTTTGCCACCCTGGCCTTGACCCAAGACCTGATCTGATCGCCCGTTTTGAGCGGCGGCGACCGCCGCTCATCCGCAAAAGCCTCTCATTTCTTCTAATTGACTTAGCCTCAGGAACAAGCCGGGCAACTCCCGGTCGAAGGGCCGATATCATTGAGGAAGGTCGGAATGAAAATATCCGATGGATTTGACGCTCGCCGCTTGCGCCCCAAAGGGCCGCGCAACTGGCGTTATCGCTTCGGCGCTGCCTTCGCCGCCCTGCTCGCCACCCTCGGCGTGCTCACGGCCATGGCCGGGGCTGCCAGCCTGCTGGGGCACCCGCCCGCACTGCGTGACCTGAACGCCAGCCCGCTGGGGTCGGCGGTCATTCTGCTAGTCGGCTTGCTGCTGCTGTACTTCGGCGTTGCGTTCTGGCGTCGCTGCCGGCGCCGCATGCGCCAACCCCGCGAGCTGAACATGGCCCCGCACCTGATGAAAAAACACGACTGAATCGCGGATCAGGCGTTTTGCCACGCCCGATCTGCGTCGACTTGGGTAAACTGGCCGCCCTTCGCGGAGGCTGATATGCAAGACGACGATTTTTCCCTGTTCAAAAGCTCGATCCAAGGCGTCAAGCCGATCAAGCACGACCGCGCCGACACCGGCAAACCCAAGACTGACCGGGCGCAGATCGCCAAGTTGCGGCAAGCGGCGACCGTGCGCACCGACGTCGCAGCCGTCGACGGCCTGTCCGACCAGTTCGTGATCGACGTCGGCCCCGAAGACGAGTTGATGTGGGCCCGCGACGGTGTGCAGGAAAGCCAGATGCGCAAGCTGAAGATCGGGCAGATCCCATTCGAAGGCAGCCTCGATCTGCACGGCATGACCGTGGAAAAGGCCCGGGAAACCCTCTGGGCGTTTCTCGCCGAAGCGACCAAATTCGAAATCCGCTGCGTGCGCGTCACCCACGGCAAGGCCGTGCGCCTGGATGGCAAGCGGCCGATGATCAAAAGCCACGTCAACACCTGGCTGCGCCAGCATCCGCAGGTGCTCGGCTTCACGTCCTGCCAGGCGAAACACGGCGGCGCCGGCGCGCTGTATGTGATGCTCAAGCGCACCATGATGGAAGGTCGCGACGAGTAAAGCTGATGCATCACGCTTGCAGCGCCGTGTTTGCCACCGTACCCTTGCCCTTTGCGTAAAATCCCACAGGTAGATTCATGTCCCTGGAACAGAATTACACCGCGATTCTCGGCCAACTGGGCGAGGACGTTTCCCGCGAAGGCCTGCTCGACACGCCAAAGCGTGCCGCCAAAGCCATGCAGTACCTTTGCCGCGGCTATGAACAAACACTCGAAGAAGTCACCAACGGTGCCTTGTTCAGCTCCGACAACAGCGAAATGGTGCTGGTCAAGGACATCGAGTTGTACTCGTTGTGCGAACACCACCTGCTGCCTTTCATCGGCAAGGCGCACGTCGCCTACATCCCGAGTGGCAAGGTGCTGGGCCTGTCGAAAGTCGCGCGGATCGTCGATATGTACGCCCGCCGCCTGCAGATCCAGGAAAACCTCAGCCGCCAGATCGCCGACGCCGTACAGCAGGTCACCGGCGCCCTGGGCGTTGCGGTAGTGATCGAAGCCAAGCACATGTGCATGATGATGCGCGGTGTGGAGAAACAGAATTCCTCGATGATCACCTCGGTGATGCTCGGCGAGTTCCGCGAAAACGCGGCGACGCGCAGCGAGTTTCTCAGCCTGATCAAGTAATCAGGCGACGAAGAAAACCGGCATTCATCGCCGGTTTTTTTTCGTCTGCAAAAAATCAGGTAAGCTGCGCGCCTTTCCCATTTGCCCCGTGAGGCTTGTATCGTGTTCGTCAAAGCGCTTCGTGTCGGCCTCGGCCAGTTGATCATCTTCGTCGATTTCATCACCCGCCCGGCCAAGAAGCAGCGCGCTGCCGCCGCCCAGGCCCAGGTTGAAACCGCTGCCAAGGACCTGACCCTGTATCAGTTCCACGCCTGCCCGTTTTGCGTGAAAACCCGCCGCACCCTGCGTCGCCTGAATGTACCGGTGGCCCTGCGTGACGCGAAGAACAGCGAGCAGGACCGCCAGACCCTGCTCGAGCAAGGCGGCAAGATCAAGGTGCCGTGCCTGCGCATCGAAGAAAACGGCCAGACCACCTGGATGTATGAATCCAAGGTGATCATTGATTACCTGGATAAGCGTTTCGCGGCGGTTTGACTGATGGTGGAGCCTACCCACCTGTAGGAGCGAGCCTGCTCGCGAAAAACCTGAGGACGCCGCGTGCATTCTGGATGCCCGCGTCATCGTTCACGACCTTCGCCAGCAAGCTGGCTCCTACAGGTTTAGCTGCACTCCCCCTTAGGCAGCCTTGGCTGCCTGCGCGTCCCGCACCACCGCTGCCAACCGCTTGAGCCCCTCATCCAGGCGCGCCGGGTCGATGTGGCTGAAATTCAGCCGCAGATGGCCCGGATGCCGATCCGGTTCCGGGAAAAATGGCTCGCCCGGCATAAACGCCACGTCATTGTCCAACGCGGCCTTGAGCAATGTCCGGGTATCCAGCGGCTGCTTGAGCGTCAGCCAGAAAAACAACCCGCCTTGCGGTATGTTCCAGTCCGCCAGGTCGCTGAAGTGCTTTTCCAGGGCCGCTTGAAAGCTGTCACGACGGCCCCGGTAGAAATCGCGCAATTCCCCCAGGTGATCCCGCAGGCGTTCGCTGCCGATCCACTGCATGGCCTGCCATTGGCCGACCCGGTTGGTGTGCAGGTCCGCCGATTGCTTGAGGCGCAGCAGGTGCGGGAACAGGTCCGGGCTGGCAATCAGGTAACCGACCCGCAGGCCTGGCAGCAGGGTTTTCGACACGGTACCGGTGTAAATCCAACTGGCCTTTTTCAAGCGACTGACAATCGGCGTGGCGCTGCCGCCGTCAAACGTCAGCTCACGGTACGGCTCGTCCTCGATCAAAGTCACGCCGAACTCGTCGAGCAGCGCCGCCACCGCGTCGCGCTTGGCCTCGCTGTAACGCACGGCCGAAGGGTTCTGGAAGGTCGGTATCAGGTAGATGAACGCTGGGCGGTGCTGGCTCAGGCGCGCGCGTAACGCCTCCAGGTCCGGACCGTCGGCTTGCAGCGGCACGGTCAGGCAATCGGCACCGAACAGCTGGAAGATTTGCAGGGCGGCGAGATAAGTCGGCGCCTCGAGCAGGATCTCGGTGCCTTTGTCGATGTACAGCTTGGCCGCCAGGTCGAGGGTTTGCTGCGAACCGCTGACCACCAGCACCTGACTCGCTTCACAGGGCACACCCAAGGCCCGCGCCTCGGCCGCCAGGGCTTCGCGCAGGGCCGGCTCGCCTTCGCTCATGCCGTACTGGCCCATCGACACTGGCATCTGCGTCCAGTCGACTTTCGGCAACATCGCTTCCGCCGGCAGACCGCCAGCAAATGACATCACCTCCGGACGCTGGGCTGCAGCAAGGATTTCACGGATCAGGGAGCTCTTGAGGCGCGTTACACGTTCGGAAAATGCCATGGGGACCACCGGTAGCAAAGGCCAAGGGAATTAAGTCAAACTGGTTGACCGAAATTACGACAAGCCGAGGGAATACGTCAACATGCTTGACCTTAAAAATCCGAATTCCCAACAACAGGCCATGGAAGCGTTTTTCTTCGGCTACCAGGCATTCACCGCCAAGGCCGACGAAATGCTCGAGCGCCGAGGCTTGAGCCGGGTGCACCAGCGCATCGTGTTCTTCATCGCGCGCTATCCGAGCCTGAGCGTCAAAGAGCTGCTGGCATTGCTGGGCGTGAGCAAGCAGGCGCTGAACATGCCACTGCGGCAGTTGCAGGAAATGCACTTGGTGAACAGCGTCGCGGCCGCCACCGACAAGCGCAAACGCCTGCTGGAACTGACCGATGAGGGCGCGCGTTTTGAACAGGCGTTGCGCCGTGAGCAGGTGAAACTGCTCGAGCGGGTATTTGCCGAGGCTGGGGAGACGGCGGTGAATGGCTGGTTGGCGGTGAATCTGGCGCTGGGAAAAAGCCAGGCGACTCCTGAGTAGTTGATGCGCCGACCTTGTAGGAGCCAGCTTGCTGGCGATGGTCGTAAACGATGACGAGGTGTGCCTGACTCGCCGCGGCGCTCTCAGGTTTTTCGCGAGCAGCGGAGCGCCGCCCGAGCTGCTCCTACAGGAGCGATATAGCCCTTTCCACAAAACTTTCGTCGACAAAAACAAAAACATTATTTGCTTTATTTGTATACAAAAGCATAATTCGCTGCGTGCGAGTTCCTGACCCATCAGTCAACAAATTCGCAAATGCCTCAAAGAGCCGCTACCCACCTCTGTGTCCGGCTCTGGAAATAACAATAAAACTGTTGAGGAGTACTCGCTGTGGAAAGCCGCAAATCCGAAGCATCGCCGCTGGATCTCTCGCCGCCCTTACGCACAGGCCTGCTGGAGCGCTTGTTCAAACTCAGCGTGCATGGCACCACGGTGAAAACCGAGCTGATTGCAGGTCTCACCACCTTCATCACCATGGCCTACATCATCTTCGTCAACCCCAACATCATGGCCGACGCCGGGATTGACCACGGCGCCGCCTTCGTCGCCACCTGCATCGCCGCTGCACTGGGCTGCCTGTTGATGGGCCTGTACGCCAACTGGCCGGTCGGCCTCGCGCCGGGCATGGGTCTCAACGCCTTCTTCACCTACACCGTGGTCGGCACCATGGGCTACAACTGGGAAACCGCGCTGGGTGCGGTGTTCGTGTCCGGTGTGTTGTTCATGTTCCTGACCTTCTCGCGCATCCGTGAATGGTTGCTCAACAGCATTCCGGTGAGCCTGCGTTTTGCCATGGGCGCCGGTGTCGGCCTGTTCCTCGGGCTGATCGGCCTGAAAACCGCGGGTATCGTGGTCGACAGCCCGGCCACCCTGATCAAGATCGGCAACCTGCGCGAACCGGGTCCACTGCTCGCCGCCATCTGCTTCCTGATGATTGCCATCCTCAGCTACCACCGGGTGTTTGGCGCTATCCTCATCAGCATCATTACCGTGACCCTCGCCGGTTGGGGCCTGGGCCTGGTGCACTATGAAGGGATCATGTCGGCGCCGCCGAGCCTGGCCCCGACCTGGATGGCGATGAACGTTGCCGGCGTGTTCAACGTCAGCATGATCAGCGTGGTCCTGGCCTTCCTCTTTGTGCACATGTTCGACACCGCCGGGACCCTGATGGGCGTCGCGCAACGGGCCAACCTGGTGGGTGCGGATGGCAAGATCGAAAACCTCTCCCGTGCCATGAAAGCCGACAGTGCTTCCAGCGTCTTCGGCGCGGTGGTCGGCGTTCCGCCCGTCACCAGCTACGTGGAAAGTGCTGCGGGTGTGGCAGCGGGTGGTCGTACCGGCCTGACCGCCGTGACCGTCGGCGTGCTGTTTGTCGCGGCGATGTTCTTCGCGCCGCTGGCGGGCATGATTCCGGCCTACGCTACTGCCGGCGCATTGATCTACGTGGCAATGCTGATGATGGGCGGCATGGAACACATCGAGTGGGACGACGCCACCGACAGCATTCCGGCGATTGTCACCGCGATCATGATGCCCCTGACCTTTTCGGTTGCCGACGGCATCGCCCTGGGCTTTATCACCTACGTGGCGCTGAAGGCCGGCACCGGCAAGTACAAGGAAATTTCGGTTAGCCTGTGGGTACTGTGCGCGATCTTTATCGCCAAGTTCATTTTCTTGTAACGGTTTCAAGCGTGACCCAGCCTCACCCCGTCGGGTGGGGCTTTTGCACATATGGAGGAAAGTGATGAGTCTGGAAACCTGGCTGCTGTTCAGCGGCGCCGCCCTGGTGGTAATCCTGATCCCGGGACCCCTGTCGTTGTTGATGATCAGCAACAGCCTGAACTTCGGCTTGTGCCGTTCCTACCCGGCGTTTCTCGGCGGCGTGTTCGCCTCGATCTGCTTGCTCAGCGCCTCGGCGCTGGGGCTCGGCGCCCTGCTGCTGGCTTCGGAACAACTGTTCAGCGCGTTGAAGATCGTCGGTGCCCTGTACCTGTTCTACCTCGCCTGGCAAAGCTGGCAGCAGTCGCGGCAACCGGCACACGCCGCCGAGGTGCCGCAAGCGCCACCGGTGCCGCGCTTCCGTGCACTGTTCGGGCGCGCCTTTGTCCTGGGCGCGAGCAATCCGAAGGACATCCTGTTCTTCGCCGCCTTCCTGCCACAGTTCCTCAGCGCCCAGCAGCCGTTCCTGCCGCAACTGTTGATCATGATCGCCACCTGGACCCTGCTGGACCTGTGCTGCAAGCTGGCCTACGGCCTCGGCGCCCACGGTGCGGCGCGCTACCTGCGTAGCGGCAAGGGCCAGAGTTGGTTCAACCGGATCAGTGCCGGGTTGTTTGGCGGGGCGGGGGCGGCTTCGTTGTTGAGCCGATAATCAGAAGCTTCGCTGGCAAGCCAGCTCCTACAGTCCGGCTGTCGGCACAAACCCTTGTAGGAGCTGGCTTGCCAGCGAATGGCGGCTCTGCGGTGTGTCATACACGACGCCTTCGCCGGCAAGCCGGCTCCTACAGTCGCGCATCGCAACGATGCGCCAGCCTGACCAACACCTTTCTCAAGGCAAAAAAAAGCCCGCAGTGTGAGCGGGCGAATGACCAAAGAAGCTATGTGCGCAGGATTCGTGGGGGGAGAGTCCTAGCTTCCTCTGTAGGTCGAATAGCTGTATGGCGAGATCAGCAGCGGCACGTGGTAGTGATCCTGCTCGGCAGAAATGCCGAAGCGCAGGACCACCACGTCGAGAAACGCCGACTCCGGCAATTGCACACCGCGGGCGCGGTAGTAGTCGCCGGCGTGAAACTGCAGCTGATAAACCCCTGACCGGTAGTCATCGCCTTGCAACAACGGTGTATCGACACGGCCATCGCTGTTGGTCAGTGCGCTGGCGACCAATTCCAGCTGCGAACCTTCAACGCGGTACAGCTCGATCTTGATCGAGCTGCCCGGGCAACCGTGTGCGGCATCCAAAACGTGTGTAGTCAAACGTCCCATTGATTCTGCGCGCCCGCCTGCGTACGTCGCAGCCAGACTTCGCGCCTCCCGGAGTCAGGTGAAAAGGAGGCCGCCGCTTTTCGGTGCACGAAAAGCGGCGGCGAGCGACTGATTAAGACACTTTCAACAAAAATTGTACACAATAAATTCGACATTTTTTCGGTAGATCTTTAGCGTCCCTCATTTAGCTGCGAAAACCAGCAAAGTCATAGGCTATAACGACCTCCCATCCAATAGCTGACCATTCAGGCAGATTTTTTGCAGTACCACTTGAAGATGACAAATGGTGAAAAATGCAAAAATTCGGGCTTACAAATCGCACATAAAGTTGTATACAATCACTCCATCGCTGTGACGCCAGCCTGTCATCACACACTCAGGCCGCCACACCCACCCTTACCGCGCCCCGGCAAACTCGAACAAGAAGGAAGACTGCAGTGAGCGACTACCCACGCGACCTGATCGGTTACGGCAGTAACCCTCCCCACCCACACTGGCCCGGCAATGCCCGTATTGCCCTGTCGTTCGTGCTCAATTACGAAGAAGGCGGCGAGCGCAACATCCTGCACGGCGACAAGGAATCGGAAGCCTTCCTCTCGGAAATGGTCTCGGCGCAACCGCTGCAAGGCGAGCGCAACATGAGCATGGAGTCGCTGTACGAGTATGGCAGCCGTGCTGGTGTCTGGCGGATCCTCAAGCTGTTCAAGGAATTCGACATTCCGTTGACCGTGTTCGCCGTGGCCATGGCCGCCCAACGTCACCCCGATGTGATCCGTGCCATGGTTGAAGCCGGCCACGAGATCTGCAGCCACGGCTACCGCTGGATCGACTACCAGTACATGGATGAAGCGCAAGAGCGCGAGCACATGCTCGAAGCCATCCGCATCCTCACCGAAATCACCGGCGAGCGCCCACTGGGCTGGTACACCGGTCGCACCGGCCCGAACACCCGGCGCCTGGTGATGGAAGAAGGCGGTTTCCTCTACGACTGCGACACCTACGACGACGACCTGCCCTACTGGGAACCGAACAACCCGACCGGCAAGCCGCACCTGGTGATCCCGTACACGCTGGACACCAACGACATGCGCTTCACCCAGGTCCAGGGTTTCAACAAGGGCGACGATTTCTTCGAATACCTCAAGGATGCGTTCGACGTGCTCTACGCCGAAGGTGCCGAGGCGCCGAAAATGCTCTCGATCGGCCTGCACTGCCGGCTGATCGGCCGTCCGGCGCGTCTCGCTTCGCTCAAGCGCTTTATCGAATACGCTAAAAGTCACCAACAGGTGTGGTTCAGCCGTCGCGTCGACATCGCTCGCCACTGGCAACAAACCCACCCGTATAAAGGGGCGTCGAAATGACCACCTTCCAAACCCTGCAACCTTCGACGTTGAGCCGTGACGCCTTTGTCGCCGCTTTCGCCGATATCTACGAACACTCGCCATGGGTGGCCGAAAAGGCCTTTGACCTGGGCCAGGACGCCTCGATCGACCAGATCGAGACCCTGCACCAGCGCATGAGCGACATCCTGTTGAGCGCCGATCACGCCAGCCAGCTGGCACTGATCAACGCTCACCCGGACCTGGCCGGCAAAGCTGCCGTCCAGGGCCAGTTGACCGAAGCCAGCACTAATGAACAAGCCGGCGCCGGTATTCACCAATGCACGGCCGAAGAGTTCCAGCGCTTCACCGAGCTGAACGACGCCTATAAAGCCAAGTTCAAGTTTCCCTTCATCATGGCGGTAAAAGGCAGCAACCGGCATCAGATCCTCGCAGCGTTCGAAACGCGCATCCACAACCCGGTCGACACCGAGTTCAAGTGCGCGCTGGCGGAGATCAACAAGATCGCCCTGTTCCGTTTACTGACCCTATAGCAAGCCTGGCCCCCACGGATTCAAGAACGCCGAATCCGCCCCGGGCCTGGCAAGCATCCCAAGCCACTTACTTAAAGGCAGACAAGAAGAATGAAAGCTTACGCCGTACCTTTCGAGAAGTTCGTCAACCTGGCCGACGCCCGCCTGGGCACCAAGATCATCTCCGTCACCGATGACTGGTTCGCCGACGCCAACCGCCTGTTCCAGCCGACCCCGGCCGTATGGAAGGAGGGCGTGTTCGATGACAACGGCAAGTGGATGGACGGCTGGGAGTCGCGTCGCAAGCGCTTCGAAGGCTACGACAGCGCCGTGATCCGCCTGGGTGTACCGGGTTCGATCAAGGGCGTCGACATCGACACTTCATTCTTCACCGGCAACTTCCCGCCATCGGCGTCCCTGGAAGCCTGCTTCCTGGCGTCGGGCGAGCCGGATGCCAACACCCAGTGGACTGAAGTGCTGTCGGCGGTCGAGCTGCAAGGCAACAGCCACCACTACCACGAGATCAGCAACGACCAGGCGTTCAGCCACCTGCGCTTCAACATCTACCCGGACGGCGGTGTTGCCCGTCTGCGCGTGTACGGCATTCCGTTCCGCGACTGGTCGGCCGTTGGCGACAACGAGCAAGTCGACCTGGCTGCAGCCCTCAACGGTGGTCGCGCCCTGGCCTGCTCCGACGAACACTTCGGTCGCATGAGCAACATCCTCAACCCGGGCCGTGGCATCAACATGGGCGACGGCTGGGAAACTGCCCGTCGTCGCACACCAGGTAACGACTGGGTAATCGTCGCCCTGGGTCACCCGGGCGAGATCGAAAAAATCGTCGTCGACACCCTGCACTTCAAAGGCAACTACCCGGACAGCTGCTCGATCCAGGGCGCGTTCGTCAAAGGCGGCACCGACAGCCAGATCGAAACCCAGTCGCTGTTCTGGCGCGAACTGCTGCCGAGCCAGAAGCTGGAAATGCACGCCGAACACACCTTCGCCGAGCAGATCAAGGCCCTGGGCCCGATCACCCACATCCGCCTGAACCTGTTCCCGGACGGTGGTGTGAGCCGCCTGCGCATTTTGGGCAAGGTCGCGAAGTAATGCTGAGCCTGTAGGAGCCGGCTTGCCGGCGAAGGCGTCTTCAAGGGCGCCTTCAAGGGCCCCTTCGCTGGCAAGCCAGCTCCTACAAGCGATAGCAATAGAACCAACAACACAGAATTCGGATAAGAAGAACAGCATGCGCACACTGACGATTGAACCGCTGACCAAAGAAGCCTTCGCCCCTTTCGGTGACGTGATCGAAACCGACGGCAGCGATCACTTCATGATCAACAACGGTTCGACCATGCGCTTCCACAAACTGGCCACGGTCGAAACCGCCAAGCCAGAGGACAACGCGATCATCAGCATTTTCCGCGCCGATGCGCAGGACATGCCGCTGACCGTGAGCATGCTGGAGCGCCATCCGCTGGGCAGCCAGGCTTTCATTCCGCTGCTCGGCAACCCCTTTCTGATCGTGGTCGCGCCGGTTGGCGATGCACCTGTATCAGGCTTGGTCCGCGCCTTCGTCACCAACGGCAGGCAGGGCATCAATTACCATCGCGGCGTTTGGCACCACCCGGTGCTGACGATCGAAAAGCGGGATGACTTCCTGGTGGTTGATCGCAGTGGCACAGGCAATAACTGCGATGAGCATTTTTTCAAAGAGGATGAGCGTCTGATCCTTGCCCCCCACCAATAAGAGAAGGTCTGAACACTCGATAACAGAGTGACAGGCGAGAGGTAAAGACTGTGGAAGCACATCTGTACGAATGGCTGAACCTGAGCGTGCGCTGGGTTCACATGATCACTGGCGTTGCCTGGATTGGCGCGTCCTTCTATTTTGTCTGGCTGGAAAACAACCTCAATCGGGTCAACCCGAAGAGTGGCCTGGCCGGCGATCTCTGGGCGATTCACGGTGGCGGGATCTACCACCTGGAGAAATACAAACTGGCTCCACCGACCATGCCGGACAACCTGCACTGGTTCAAATGGGAAGCCTATTTCACCTGGATGTCGGGGATCGCGCTGCTGTGCGTGGTGTTCTACTCCAACCCGACGCTCTACCTGCTGGCACCCGGCAGCAGCCTGACCGGCCCTGAAGGTGTGTTGCTGGGTATCGGCTCGCTGTTCGCCGGCTGGTTCATCTACTCCTTCCTGTGCGACTCGGCCCTGGGCAAACGCCCTGCCCTGCTCGGCTTTATCCTGTTCGTGCTGATCATTGGCGCCGCCTACGGCTTCAGCAAGGTGTTCAGCGGTCGTGGTGCGTACCTGCACGTCGGCGCAATCATCGGCACCATCATGGTCGGTAACGTGTTCCGCATCATCATGCCGGCCCAACGGGCACTGGTAGCGGCGATTGCCGAGAACCGCACGCCGGATCCAGCGCTGCCGGCCAAAGGCCTGCTGCGTTCGCGTCACAACAACTACTTCACCTTGCCCGTGCTGTTCATCATGATCAGCAACCACTTCCCGAGCACCTACGGCAGCCAGTACAACTGGTTGATCTTGGCCGGGATCGCGGTATTGGCGGTGTTGGTGCGTCACTACTTCAACACCCGTCATGACAGCCACAAGTTCGCCTGGACCCTGCCGGTCGCCGCAGTTGGCATGATCAGCCTGGCCTACGTCACCGGTCCTGCACCGATGAACAGCCCGGAAGTGGCCAAGGCTCCAGCGAAAATCGAGTACCAGCCGCTGCCGGAAACTGCAGTCGGTGGCGGTGCCAAGCCGGCTGCCGCAACGCCGGCTGAAGCCCCTGCCGCTGCACCGGCCCAGGCGTCCAACGCCGGTCCGGGTTTCGACAAGGTGCACTCGGTGATCCAGGAGCGCTGCGCGGTCTGCCACTCGGCCAAACCCACCAGCCCGTTGTTCAGCGCAGCCCCGGCCGGTGTGATGTTCGACACCCCCGAGCAAATCCGCCAGAACGCGCCACGGATCCAGGCCCAGGCCGTTACCACGCAGATCATGCCACTGGGCAACATCACCCAGATGACCCAGCAGGAACGTGACCTGATCGGCGCCTGGATTGTGCAGGGAGCCCCGACCAATTAATCGTTGAAAAGCTTCGCTGGCAAGCCAGCTCCTACAGGGTTCACACGACCTGTAGGAGCTGGCTTGCCAGCGATTGGCCGCAACGCGGTCTCCTGATGCACAAAATCACAAGAATAAAAAAGATCCGAGGTGTTGCATGTCCGTGTCATCCAAAGCGCGCATCCCCGACGCACCTGCCATTCAGCGACTGCCGCTGTTGCAACTGATCCTTGTGGGTCTGCAACACGTTCTGCTGATGTACGGCGGTGCCATCGCGGTGCCGCTGATCATCGGACAGGCCGCTGGCCTGAGTCGTGAAGAAATTGCCTTCCTGATCAACGCCGACCTGTTGGTCGCCGGTATCGCCACCATCGTCCAATCGCTGGGCATCGGCCCCATGGGCATTCGTATGCCGGTGATGATGGGCGCCAGTTTCGCGGCCGTCGGCAGCATGGTCGCCATGGCCGGCATGCCCGGCATCGGCCTGCAGGGGATTTTCGGCGCGACCATCGCCGCCGGCTTCTTCGGCATGTTGATTGCGCCGTTCATGTCCAAAGTCGTGCGTTTCTTCCCGCCCCTGGTGACCGGCACGGTCATCACCTCGATCGGTTTGTCGCTGTTTCCCGTTGCGGTGAATTGGGCCGGCGGTGGCGGTACCAGCGCCGAGTTCGGTTCACCGATCTACCTGACCATTTCCGCCCTGGTGCTCGCCTGCATCCTGCTGGTCCACCGCTTCATGCGCGGCTTCTGGGTGAACATTTCGGTGCTGATCGGCATGACCCTGGGCTACCTGCTCTGCGGCCTGATCGGCATGGTCGACCTGAGCGGCATGGACAACGCGCCCTGGCTGCAATTCGTCACGCCGCTGCACTTCGGCATGCCCAAGTTCGAGTTGGCGCCAATCCTGTCGATGTGCCTGGTGGTGGTGATCATTTTCGTCGAGTCCACCGGGATGTTCATCGCCCTGGGCAAAATCACCGGCCAGGAAGTCTGCCCGCGCATGCTGCGCCGTGGCTTGCTGTGTGATGCCGGCGCGTCGTTCTTCGCCGGTTTTCTCAACACCTTCACCCATTCTTCGTTCGCGCAGAACATCGGCCTGGTGCAGATGACCGGCGTGCGCTGCCGCTCGGTGACCATCGTTGCCGGTGGCCTGCTGATCCTCCTCAGCCTGTTGCCCAAGGCGGCGTTCCTGATTGCCTCGATTCCACCGGCGGTGCTCGGCGGCGCGGCGATCGCGATGTTCGGCATGGTGGCGGCAACCGGGATCAAGATCCTCCAGGAAGCCGACATCGGCGACCGCCGCAATCAACTGCTGGTGGCGGTGAGCATCGGCATGGGCCTGATTCCCGTCATGCGCCCGGACTTTTTCGCCCACCTGCCCCTGTGGATGAGCCCGATCACCCACAGCGGCATCGCCCTGGCCACCGTCAGCGCGCTGACCTTGAACCTGCTGTTCAACATCCTCGGCGGCAGCGAACGCGCGGCCATTAATGACTGTCAGGCCCACTGAAGTAACCAGGCACGACTCCTGTGGGAGCGAGCCTGCTCGCGATGACGGCATCAGCCACACCATCAATGCTGACTGACACACCGCTTTCGCGAGCAGGCTCGCTCCCACAAAAAAATAAAAACAAATAGGGAGCAACACATGATTCGGACGCAAACCCGCTGGATGTTGGCAGGAGGCCTGTTGGCCGCGAGTCAGGCCATGGCCGGCGATCTGCTGCTGTGGCAGACCAACAGCCTGAGCTACCTGTACGGCAAGGACTTCGTGGTCAACCCGCGGATCCAGCAGACGATCACCTTCGAACACGCCGACCGCTGGAAGTACGGTGACAACTTCCTGTTCGTCGACAGCACCTATTACAACGGCGAGAAAGACCGCAACAAAGGGGTTCACGCCTACTACGGCGAGTTCAGCCCGCGCCTGTCCTTCGGCAAGATCTTCGACCAACGCTTCGAATTCGGCCCGATCAAGGACGTACTCCTGGCGATGACCTACGAGAACGGCGAAGACGACACCGAAGCCTACCTGATCGGCCCTGGCTTCGACCTCGCAGTCCCCGGCTTCAATTTCTTCACCCTGAATTTCTATAACCGCCACACCGAAGGCTCGCGTGCCGGCGACAACGTCTGGCAGATCACCCCGGCCTGGTCCTACACCGTGCCCGTAGGCAACTCGAGCCTGCTGATCGATGGCTACATCGACTGGGTGGTGGACAATGACGAGAACCGCCACGGCACCTACCACGCCAACCTGCACTTCAACCCGCAGATCAAGTACGACCTGGGCAAGTCCCTCGGCTGGCGTGAGAAGCAGGTCTATGTCGGCGTCGAATACAGCTACTGGAAAGACAAATACGGCATCGAAAACACCTCCAGCTTCGACACCAACGAAAACACCACCAGCCTGCTGGTGAAGGTGCATTTCTAAGATGACCCGCAACCACGCCCCAATCCTGTCGTCGGTGCGCTGTTGCGGGGCACTTGAGACCTGGCCAAGGAGTCAGTATTCTCCGCGGCCGCCTGAATCCGCTTTAAAAAAAAGCCCGGATTTAATTCCTGACCAGAAAGCCAACTTATCCCGGCCCTGGACGGTATCAAGGCACCCACAACCCACTCTCGATCGACTGTGCCTGCACAGCCGAGCGGGAGTTTTTGTGCTTTGCGAAAGCCTTGGCGCGACCTTTGCTATCAGCACCAAAGCTGACCGAACGGATGTTTTTTTGCAGCACCGAAAAAAGGCGCCACACCAGAGCGCCGACTCAAAAAACGTGGAACCACTTACTTTGGGAGCAACCGAATGAAACGTACGTGCACTAGCCTGATGCTCGCGGGATCCTTGTTGGCAGGCGGCCAGGCCATGGCCGGCGATCTGCTGCAGTGGCAGAACAACAGCCTGACCTACCTTTACGGCAAAGACTTTCAAGTCAACCCGCGGATCCAGCAGACCGTGACCTTCGAGCACGCCGATGGCTGGAAGTACGGCGACAACTTCTTCTTCATCGACAAGATCTTCTACAACGGTAAAGAAGACGCCTTCGCTGGTAAAAACACCCACTACGGCGAATTCCAGCCGCGCCTGTCGTTCGGCAAGATCTTCGACCAGAAATTCGAGTTCGGGCCGATCAAGGACGTGCTGCTGGCCATGACCTACGAGTTCGGCGAAGACGACACCGAGTCCTACCTGATCGGTCCGGGTTTCGACCTGGCAATCCCGGGCTTCGACTACTTCCAGCTGAACTTCTACAACCGTCACACCGAAGGCGGTCGCCCGGGTGATGATGTCTGGCAGATCACCCCGGTCTGGTCCTACACCATCCCTGTGGGCAGCTCCGACGTGCTGATCGACGGCTACATGGACTGGGTGGTCGATAACGACGTCAACAGCAAAGGCACCTACCACGCCAACCTGCACTTCAACCCACAGATCAAGTACGACTTGGGCAAGGCGTTGAACCTGGGCGAGAAGCAGCTGTACGTGGGTGTCGAGTACGACTACTGGAAAGACAAGTACGGTATCGAAGACACCCAGGCCTTCAAGACCGACCAGAGCGTTACCAGCTTCCTGGTGAAGGTGCACTTCTGAATCTGAACTGACAGACCGTAGCTGCGACCGACTTCTGCAGGCGCGCATCACCTGCAGAAGTCACCACGCTGTCAGAGCACTTTGACCGCGCGACCGATGAACTGCACCGGCCCGGTCGGTTTGCCTGTCTGCGATCCGCCAGGATTTTCCAGGGTCAACTCGAACAATTGGTTGGGCTGCAGCGGTGGCAGTTTGTCCAACGGCACCGACAGTGTTTGATCAGGCTTGACCAACCCCAGCGACACCGGCCCCTGCCAGCCATCGGCCTTGGTCCAGAACTCCAGCGCCTTGTCGCTCGGCACTTGCGCCACCCCCAAGGGTATCAACTGGATTTCCCGTGGACTGCTTGCCTGGATCACCCAGCCGGGGGCCTGACTCTGCGGCGCTACCAGCACCACCAAATAGGTGGTCGGACCCACCGCCACCGTTCGCGTCAACAGCATGATCCCGAGGAGCAAGGTTGCCACCAGCCCTGCGCCCGCAAGCCCGCGCCACAACGGCAGAAGATTCCACCATGAGGTGGTGGGCGTAGTGACTGCGCCAGGCGTGCGTCGCTCGAGACTGCCCAGGCTGCGCTCGATTCGCTGCCACAGCCTGGGCGTCGGCGTTTGCGGTTCGGCGAGTTCGGTCAAGGCCAGCAAGCGCTGCTCCCAGCTATCCACTGCGGCCCGCAGCCCTGGGTCACGCGCCAGGCGTCGTTGAACCTCGAGGCGTTGCTCGGCGGGCAAGGTGCCCAGCACATACTCACTGGCCAGTTCGTCGATGGCGTCCGGGCCGTCATCTTCAGGGCGTGTGTTCATCCCATGCACTCGCGCAATGCCGCCAGGCTGCGTTTGATCCAGGCTTTGACGGTCCCCAGGGGTGTGTTCATTTTTTGCGCAATCTGTGAATGCGAATAGCCGTCCACATACGCGTGCAAAATGCAGTTGCGACGCGCCGGGTCGAGTTGTTCCAGGCAGCCATAAATACGCCCGGAGCGGGCCTGATAATCGAAGGTGTCGACGTGCTCTGCAGCCAGCGTTTCTGGCTCACTGTAGGGCACTTCGCGGGCGTGTCCTCGCACGAAGTTCAAGGCCAGATGGCGGGTCACGCTGAAGATCCAGCCGCGCGCCGAACCCCGTGCCGGGTCAAAGCTGGCGGCGCCGGTCCAAATCCTGATAAAGGCATCGTGCACAATGTCTTCGGCCAGCGCCTTGTCGCCGGCAATGCGCTGGGCGACACCCAGGAGCCGGGCGCTTTCCTGCTCATACAACGCCCGCAATGCCTGTTGCTCGCCGCGAGCGCACGCTGCCAGGCAGGCTTCATAGTCATAACCGTGCTCGGGTAGGGACAAGGACTTCAGCCACCAACAAGGGATAAATGCCCCCAGCCCTGAGGCTGGGGTTCCACGCAGCAGCGTAGACCACTTTGCACGTCAGCAAGCTGCTGCAGGCCGAGGGCTTAGCGGGCGGCCCAGAAAATATAGTCCGCCTGATACTTCACCACTTCACGCGCGCCCCGGTTGGCGACGGTGCACTCACTGCCAGGGGCAACACCCCCTTTGACGGCCAGGCGCTGGATGTAGCTGACGCCGTTCATCGCACCCTGGCCCTGCGCCGGGTTGGCCTTGACCAACTGGTAAGGCAGGTCGCCGGTGCCCGCTGGCGCTACCGCCAGTTGGGTCCCGGTGACGGTCGAGCCATCTTTGGCCTGCCAGGTGGCAGGCGGGCCGAAGTAGCTGCCAACCGGCTTGCCGCTGCGATCATTGAGCACGGCCTTGGGCCCGACGAAAAACCATTCGGTCTGCCCGGCTGCGTTGGGTTTGTCACGGCACTCGTAGGTAATTTCGCCGACGCCGACGGTCTCCAGGGCGATTTTATGACCGTCCGGGACCTTGATGCTGTCAGGCAGTGCGGCTTGTGCGGAGGCCGCAGGCGCGGCGGTCAACCAGCAGGTGGCGGTGAGTGTGGCGCCGACAACACCGAAGAATCGTTTAGCGTTCATGGGGTCTCTCCAGATGAGGGAACAGTTCAGCAGCAAGGGCTACTACCTGTACTACCCACCAGAGGACCGATTGGATGCAGTCCCGGGAAAAAATACTGCGCAGGACTCTTCGATGGACTATCAGGCCGGGATGGCTGGCTCTGTGAGACCCAGGAAGCGGCACAAATCGTCGCGCTTGGCCAAGGCATCGCGCCGACCCAGCTCGATCAATTCACTGCAATACCCGGCCTCGAACAGCAGGTAACTCAACACCCCTGCCCCGCTGGTCTTGGTCGCACCCGGGCCACGTAAAAACAGACGCAGTGCGGGAGGTAGCTCTTGGCGATGGCGAGCGGCGATTTCGTCGATCGGCTGGCTTGGCGCAATCACCAGCACATCCACCGGTGCCGCCCCCAAGCGACCGGCCTGGTCAGCGTTCGGCAGCAGGTGGCTGAACTGGTTCAAGCGCTGCAGCAACTCGATGTCACTTTCCAGGCTGTCGATAAACGTACTGTTGAGCATGTGGCCGCCGATCTGTGCCAGCGACGGCTGTTGGCCGGTGTAGGCACGCTGCAGGGGGTTCAGCGGGTCGACGCCGCGCGGGTTGCCACTGACACCCACCACCAGCACCCGGCTCGCGCCCAGATGCAGTGCCGGACTGATCGGCGCCGACTGGCGCACCGCGCCATCACCGAAATACTCGTTGCCGATTTTCACCGGGGCAAACAGCAGGGGAATCGCCGAGCTGGCGAGCAGGTGCTCGACCTTGAGTGAGGTTGGCACGCCAATTCGCCGATGGCGCAGCCAGGCATCGATGCTGCGCCCGCCTTGATAAAAGGTCACGGCTTGCCCGGATTCGTAGCCAAAGGCAGTGACGGCGACAGCATGCAGCTGTTTCTGCGCGATGGCCTGGTCGATGCCACGCAGGTCGAGCTTGTGCTCCAGCAAATCGCGCAAAGGCGAGCTGTCGAGCAGCGCCACCGGAACCTTGGCGCCGATTCCCAACAGGCTGTGGCTGACGAAGCGGCTGGCCTGGCGAATCACCCCGGGCCAATCGCTGCGTAATACCTGATGGCTGCGAAAACCCTGCCAGAATTCGGTCAGGCGCTGGACCGCGGCGCTGAAGTCCAGTGCACCGCTGGCCAGGCTGACCGCATTGACCGCCCCGGCCGAGGTGCCGACGATCACCGGGAACGGATTGCTTGCACCTTGAGGCAGCAGTTCGGCGATGGCCGCCAGCACCCCCACCTGATAAGCCGCACGAGCCCCACCGCCGGAAAGAATCAAGCCTGTAACCGGTTCGCCTGGACTCATGCACAACGCTCCTTGGTGCTGGGTGGGTTTTCGGTGCCCGCCCCTGAACCTGTAGGAGCGAGCCTGCTCGCGATGTTCGTGAACGATAACGCGAGGGTACCTGACACTCCGCAGCGCATTTACGACCATCGCGAGCAGGCTCGCTCCCACAGGGGGTGGGGGTAGTGGTCAGTGAGGAATCAGCTTTCAACCACGCTTGGCATACAACTTCGGCTCACCCGGTGGCCGGCTCTTGAAGCGTCGGTGGGCCCACAGGTATTGCTCGGGGCAACCACGCACCGCACTTTCGATCCATTGGTTGATGCGAATGCAGTCGGCTTCGTCGCTTTCCCCCGGGAAATTGTCGAACGCTGGATGGATCACCAGGCGGTAGCCACTGCCATCGACCAGGCGCTCCTGGGTAAACGGCACCACCAGGGCCTTGCCCAGCTTGGCGAACTTGCTGGTGGCCGGAACAGTCGCCGCCATGATTCCGAACAACGGCACGAAAATGCTCTGCTTGGCGCCGTAGTCCTGGTCCGGTGCGTACCAGATCGCCCGGCCTGCGCGCAGCAGCTTGAACATGCCGCGCACGTCTTCGCGCTCGATTGCCAGGGAGTCGAGGTTGTGGCGCTCGCGGCCACGACGCTGGATAAAGTCGAACAACGGGTTCTTGTGCTCGCGGTACATGCCGTCGATGGTGTGCTGCTGCCCGAGCAACGCCGCGCCAACTTCAAGGGTGGTGAAGTGCAGGGCCATCAGGATCACGCCTTTGCCCTCGCGCTGGGCCTGTTTCAGGTGCTCCAGCCCTTCGACATGGGCCAGGCGCGCCAGACGCTCGCGGGGCCACCACCAGCTCATGGCCATCTCGAAGAAGGCGATACCGGTGGAGGCGAAGTTTTCCTTCAATAAACGTTTGCGTTCGTCGGGAGTTTTCTCCGGAAAACACAGTTCAAGGTTGCGTTTGGCAATGCGGCGACGCTCGCTGGCGACCCGATACATGCCCGCACCCAGCAGGCGACCAATGCGCAACAGCCACGAATACGGCAACTGGACAACCAGCCACAGCAGCCCTAGACCGCACCATAGCGGCCAAAAACGTGGAGAAAGAAATGCAGCTCGAAATTGCGGGCGATCCATTAACGATTCCGGACGGACAACAAGGTCGCGCATTCTACAACGGTTCGACCCGGCTTGCGGGCTGCGGGCGTTCTCGTTATAAGTCTCGGCACTTTTAGCGACAAGCCGTTGTATGCCAACCATGAGCCAAACCGAACCGCTAGACCAAGATCCCGTGTTCCAGCTGAAGGGCAGCATGCTCGCCATTACCGTGCTGGAGCTGGCCCGCAACGACCTGGAAACCCTCGACCGGCAACTGGCTGCGAAGGTTGCTCTGGCACCTAATTTCTTCAGCAACGCCCCGCTGGTGCTGGCCCTGGACAAACTGCCGGCCCACGAAGGCACGGTCGATTTGCCGTCGCTGATGCGCGTGTGCCGCCACCATGGCCTGCGCACCCTGGCGATTCGCGCCAGCCGCATCGAGGACATTGCCGCGGCGATCGCCGTCGACCTGCCGGTGCTGCCGCCGTCCGGCGCCCGCGAACGCACCCTCGACCTGCCGGAACCCGCCGCGCCGAAAAAACCGGAAAAACCACCTGAGCCGACGATCAAGCCGACCCGCATCATTACCTCGCCGGTACGCGGCGGACAGCAGATTTACGCCCAGGGTGGCGATTTGGTAGTGGTTTCCTCCGTAAGCCCGGGGGCGGAACTTCTTGCCGATGGCAACATCCATGTATACGGCCCGATGCGCGGTCGAGCGCTGGCCGGGGTAAAAGGTGATGGCAAGGCACGAATTTTCTGTCAGCAAATGAGCGCTGAACTGCTGTCCATCGCCGGTCATTACAAGGTTTCCGAAGATCTGCGCCGCGACCCGCTTTGGGGGGCTGGGGTACAAGTCAGCCTGTCGGGCGACGTGTTGAACATCATTCGGCTTTAACGGATACTGCCGCATTTTCCAAGCATCTCTAAAACGTAGTGAAAACGGCTCAAACGAAGTAGGAAAATGGCACAAAGCGGTGTTTACCAGCGGTAAACCCTGCCCCACGCCTGATTCCAGCCAAGGCTGTCCGACTGCAGTCGTTTCAAGAGATGTTTTTCGGGGCTAAAAGTCCTTTTTCCTTAGGGGTGAAACACCTTGGCCAAGATTCTCGTGGTTACATCCGGCAAGGGTGGTGTGGGTAAGACCACCACCAGCGCCGCTATCGGTACCGGCCTCGCAATGCGCGGTCACAAAACAGTCATCGTCGACTTCGACGTCGGCCTGCGTAACCTCGACCTGATCATGGGTTGCGAGCGCCGCGTGGTGTACGACTTCGTCAACGTAGTCAACGGCGAAGCCAACCTGCAGCAGGCCCTGATCAAGGACAAGCGCCTTGAAAACCTGTACGTACTGGCCGCCAGCCAGACCCGCGACAAAGACGCGCTGACCACCGAAGGCGTGGAAAAAGTCCTGATGCAACTCAAGGAAGATTTTGAGTTCGTGGTCTGCGACTCCCCCGCCGGTATCGAAAAAGGTGCCCACCTGGCCATGTACTTCGCTGACGAAGCGATCGTCGTGACCAACCCGGAAGTCTCCTCGGTACGTGACTCCGACCGCATGCTGGGCCTGCTGGCCAGCAAGTCGCGTCGCGCCGAAAAAGGTGAAGACCCGATCAAGGAACACCTGCTGATCACCCGCTACCACCCGGAGCGCGTGAGCAAAGGCGAAATGCTCGGCGTTGAAGACGTCAAGGAAATCCTCTCGGTGACCCTGCTCGGCGTGATCCCGGAATCCCAGGCGGTGCTCAAGGCCTCCAACCAGGGCGTTCCAGTGATTCTCGACGACCAGAGCGACGCCGGTCAGGCCTACAGCGACACCGTGGATCGCCTGCTGGGCAAGACCGTGGATCATCGATTCCTTGATGTACAGAAGAAGGGATTCTTCGAGCGCCTGTTTGGAGGCAACTAAACAATGAACCTTTTTGACTTCTTTCGTGCCAACAAAAAGCAAAGCACCGCGTCGGTAGCGAAAGAGCGTCTACAGATCATCGTGGCGCACGAACGCGGCCAACGCAGCACCCCGGACTATCTGCCAGCCTTGCAGAAGGAATTGGTGGAGGTGATCCGCAAGTACGTGAATATCGGCTCCGATGACGTACATGTGGCTCTGGAAAACCAGGGCAGCTGCTCGATTCTGGAACTCAACATCACCCTGCCGGATCGCTGAGTCGATCCATCAGGAAACACGGCAGTTGGAACACCTGCTGTTTGAATGTGGGAGCGGGTTTGTCCGCGAGGGTTTCGGCACACTCAACGTTAATGTTGGCGGTGCCGGCCCTTCGCGGGCGAGCCCGCTCCCACACGTTATGAGGCTGTTTTTTAATGCCGCTGTCGAATATCCACATCCTTCACCAGGATGCCGCCGTCCTGGTGGTGAACAAACCGACCCTGCTGCTTTCCGTGCCAGGTCGTGCCGATGACAACAAGGACTGCCTGATCACCCGCCTGCAGGAAAACGGCTACCCGGAAGCGCGGATTGTTCATCGCCTGGACTGGGAAACCTCAGGCATCATCCTGCTGGCCCGCGACCCGGATACCCATCGCGAACTGTCCCGGCAGTTTCATGATCGTGAAACCGAAAAAGCCTACACTGCCTTGTGCTGGGGTCAGCCGGAACTGGACAGCGGCAGCATCGACCTGCCACTGCGCTACGACCCACCGACCAAGCCAAGGCACGTGGTCGATCACGAATTCGGCAAGCATGCGCTGACCTTCTGGCGCGTTCTGGAACGTTGTGGCGACTGGTGCCGCGTCGAGCTGACGCCGATCACCGGGCGCTCCCACCAGTTGCGCGTGCACATGCTGTCCATCGGCCACCCACTGCTCGGCGACGGGCTGTACGCCCACCCGCAGGCATTGGCGGCGTATCCTCGGCTATGCCTGCACGCCAGCATGCTGAGCTTTACCCACCCACAAAGTGGCGAGCGCCTGCGCTTCGAATGCCCTGCACCGTTTTGAACACCCCTCAAGCAGCCTGTTGAAACCAGAAGGACGCCTGGCCCCATGACGCCTATTACCTCTCCTGCGTCGCCGCACCTCGAGATTGCACCACAACAGTTGCTCTATCTCATCTATGGTGCCAAGGACGTCTACCGGCGCGAAGCCAAGTTCAGCATCCTCACCGCCCTCGCCCAGCTCAAGCGCGGCGAGTCGCTGTGCATCAGGATCATGACTGATCGGCCGCAGGACTACGCCGGCTGGCCGGTGGAAACCATCACCCTCGATGAGCAGACCCTCAAGGACTGGCAGGGCGACAACGGTTATATCCACCGGCGCAAGGCCTGCGCGATTGCCCAGGGCCTGACGCTGGCGGACAAGACCCTGTTCGTTGACACCGACACGCTGTTCCTGGAAAACCCGCTGCGGCTGTTCGAAAAAATCGCCCCCGGGCAGTACGTGATGGATCGCTTCGAGTACGACTGGAGCAGCGTTTGCCAGCGCCCGGACTACGTCAAGTTGGGTGAACACCTACAGGCCCACGGCATCAGCCCTCAGAACAGCTTCAAGCTGTACAACAGCGGCCTGTGCGGCGTCACCGCTGGCGACTCGGCGCTGCTGGCGGAAGCGATTCGGCTGATCGACGAATGGACCCAAGGGTCGTTCGATATCCACACCATCGAGCAGATTGCCATTTCCTTCGCCATGCGCGACAAGCCGGTGCAGGAAGCGAAGAAGTTCGTGTATCACTACTTCGCCGAAAAGAACTTTTTCCATGCCATGCAGAAGCACTTCTTCAGCCTGCATGGTGAACAGTTCCGTGCGCAATTACCGGCGCTGTGTACCGAGGTGCCACGCTGCAAGCCGATTCCTTCGCCCTGGCAGCGGCTGCGGATCAAATGGAAGCTGCGCAATAAAAGCGCCAGCGTGAAGAAAGTCGGCCGCGCCCTGTTGTACGGCAGCGCTGCGCCGGAGCATCCGTACTACGAAGTGTGCCGCCATGAGTGGTGGGAATCGGCCTCGCGGGAAATCCTGCGCTGGGACGAAGGCAAACAGCAGAAGTTCTTCGGCGCCCACCAGGACCGTTGGCCAAAACAGCTGCCCAAGCCTGCCAGGCCGGGCGACGAACAAACCATCATCGCCTACCTGCGCAAGCGCCTGGCCGACTGATCACGGCACGCAAGCACTTGCCCAAAGCGTCTGGGCAATACGTTAAACTCGCGACACTGCTGTCTGGAGCTACTTATGCGCGAAGAGTTGAACCAAGGCCTGATCGACTTCCTCAAGGCCTCCCCTACCCCCTTTCATGCCACTGCCAGCCTGGTTCAGCGCCTGGAAGCGGCGGGTTATCAGCGCCTCGATGAGCGCGAACCCTGGACCACCGAAGCCAACGGTCGCTACTACGTCACCCGCAACGATTCCTCGATCGTGGCCATCAAGCTGGGGCGCAATTCGCCGCTGTACGACGGCATCCGCATGGTCGGCGCCCACACCGACAGCCCGTGCCTGCGGGTCAAGCCGCAACCCGAGTTGCAGCGCCAGGGCTTCTGGCAACTGGGCGTCGAAGTCTATGGTGGCGCCCTGCTCGCCCCTTGGTTCGACCGCGACCTGTCGCTGGCTGGGCGTGTGACCTTCCGCCGTGACGGCAAGGTCGAAAGCCAGCTGATCGATTTCAAGGCGCCGATTGCCATCATTCCCAACCTGGCGATTCACCTCAACCGTGAAGCCAACCAGGGCTGGGCGATCAACGCGCAAACCGAACTGCCGCCGATCCTTGCGCAGTTTGCCGGCGACGAGCGCGTCGACTTCCGGGCCGTACTGACCAACCAACTGGCCCTGGAACACGGGCTCAACGCCGACGTGGTGCTGGATTACGAGCTGAGTTTCTACGACACCCACGGCGCGGCCGTGATCGGCCTGCACGGCGACTTCATCGCCGGCGCACGCCTGGATAACCTGCTGTCGTGCTACGCCGGGCTGCAAGCCTTGCTCACTGCCGACACCGAGGAAACCTGCGTCTTCGTCGCCAACGACCACGAAGAAGTTGGCTCCTGCTCGGCCTGCGGTGCCGACGGCCCGATGCTCGAACAGACCCTGCGCCGCCTGCTGCCTGAAGGCGAAGAGTTCGTGCGCACGATCCAGAAATCGCTGTTGATTTCTGCCGACAATGCCCACGGCGTACACCCCAACTACGCCGACAAGCACGACGCCAACCACGGCCCGAAACTCAATGCCGGCCCGGTGATCAAGGTCAACAGCAACCAGCGCTACGCCACCAACAGCGAAACCGCCGGGTTCTTCCGCCACCTGTGCATGGCCGAAGAAGTGCCGGTGCAGAGCTTCGTGGTGCGCAGCGACATGGGTTGCGGCTCGACCATCGGCCCGATCACCGCCAGCCATCTGGGGGTGCGCACCGTCGACATCGGCCTGCCGACCTTCGCCATGCACTCGATCCGGGAACTGTGTGGCAGCCATGACCTGGTGCATCTGGTGAAAGTGCTCAGCGCGTTCTACGCCTCGCGCGAATTGCCGTAGGCCCGTCCCCCTGTGGGAGCGAGCCTGCTCGCGATGGCGGTCTTTCAGGCAATGACCAGGTTGCTTGTGCCGGCCTCTTCCCGAGCAGGCTCGGTCCCACAGTTTGTTCTGTGTGCCCCTGAGAGTGTGATCACCACAGCACCGCACCTGGATGAGCCGACATTGACATTCGTCAGCTCACCCACCACAAACCCACCTACACTCGAATCCGTCCCTTGCCAAGGCTGTTGCCATGATCTCGATGTCACTGTTTTCCTCCATGCTGATCCCGATTCTGTCGGGCATGATCCTGCTGGCCATTGGCTTCAACTTTCGCGACAAGAACGCCGGTGTGTTCTCGATGTGGATCGGCATGCTGGTGATCCTCGCCACCGTGGTCATCAAGATCCTCGCCAAGCTCAACGAATAAAAGCCGCCACTGCGCTCGCATTGGTCCTGCCCCCCTCGTACACTCGGTCAACCTGTACCTGTTTGAGGTTGACCGCCTAGTGTTCGCTCGTCTGCTGGCCCTGCCATCCACTTTGCTCCTGTGCCTGCTGATGCTGTTGCCCATGGCATCGGCCCAGGCTGTCGGCTTGCCGAGCCTGCTCGGCAACTCGAACAAGGCACAGCCGGAGGCCACTGAGCCACTGGGGCAATCGCTGGACGAGGTAATCAAGTCGTTGGAAAACGACCAGCAACGGACCAAGTTGCTGGCCGACCTGAAGAAGCTGCGCGACGTCACGAAAAAGGCCCAGACGCCCGCCGAAGAAGGTGTGCTGGGACTGATCGGCGGCACCCTGGCCACGCTTGAGAAACAGTTTTCCGGCGCCGACAGCCCGCTCACCCGCTGGACCGATGAGCTCGACCAGGCCCAGGAAGAATTCAACGCCCTGCTGCTGCCAGCCAGCGAGTGGCTGCCGATCATCTTTGGCTTCGCCGTGATCCTGATGCTCTGGAGCCTGCTCGCCGCCGCCTTGATCTGGCTGGGCCACCGGGTGCGCATGCGCTTCGGCCTGACCGAAGAACTGCCGCAACACCCCAAGGCCCTCGACATGCTGCGCTTCGCCCTGCGCAAGCTCGGACCATGGCTGATTGCTTTGGTGATCACCGTCTACATGAGCTACGCCTTGCCCTCGTCACTGGGCAAATCGCTGGCGATGGTGCTGGCCTATGCGCTGGTGGTCGGCACCTGTTTCTCGGCGATCTGCGTGATCGCGTTCTCCCTGCTCGACGGCCCGCACCGCCATCGCGCGCTGTATATCCTGCGCCATCAGGCGTTTCGCCCGCTGTGGCTGATCGGCAGCTTCGCCGCGTTCGGCGAGGCGCTGAACGATCCGCGCCTGGTGGCCGGCCTCGGCCCGCACCTGGCCCATGCCACAGCCACTGTGGCCAATGTGCTGGCGGCGCTGTTCACCGGCCTGTTCATCCTGCGCTTCCGCCGGCCGATCGCGCACCTGGTGCGCAACCAGCCACTGTCGCGACGCCTGACCCGTCGTGCCTTGAGCGACACCATCGAAATCCTCGGGACCTTCTGGTACTTGCCGGCGCTGGTGCTGGTGGGCATCTCGCTGTTCGCCACTTTCGTCTCCGCCGGCGACACCAGCACCGCCCTGCGCCAATCGCTGATCTGCACCGTGCTGCTGGTGCTGTGCATGGTCATCAATGGCCTGGTCCGTCGTCACGCCCTCAAGCCGCAACGCGGGGCCAAGCGCCACGCGCTGTACTCGGAACGGCTGAAAAGCTTCTTCTATACCCTGGCCCACCTGCTGGTCTGGCTGGCGTTCATCGAACTGGGCCTGCGCGTCTGGGGCTTGTCGCTGATTCGCTTCACTGAAGGTGAAGGACACGATGTCAGCGTGAAAATCCTCGGCCTGGCCGGCACGCTGATTTTTGCCTGGCTGGTGTGGATCCTCAGCGACACCGCCGTCCACCTGGCCCTGACTCGCTCACGCAAGGGCCTGGCCAACGCCCGCGCGCAGACCATGATGCCGCTGATCCGCAACGTGCTGTTCGTGGCGATTTTCATCATTGCACTGATCGTCGCCCTGGCCAACATGGGCATGAACGTCACCCCGCTGCTGGCCGGTGCCGGCGTCATCGGCCTGGCCATCGGCTTCGGCGCGCAATCACTGGTGGCCGACCTGATCACCGGGCTGTTCATTATCATCGAGGACTCCCTGGCGATTGATGACTATGTCGACGTCGGCGGCCACCTGGGCACGGTCGAAGGCCTGACCATCCGCACCGTGCGCCTGCGCGACATTGACGGCATCGTCCACACCATCCCGTTCAGCGAAATCAAAAGCATCAAGAACTACTCACGGGAATTCGGCTACGCGATCTTCCGGGTGGCGGTGCCGTACAACATGGAAATCGACGACGCGATCAAATTGATGCGCGAAGTCGGGCAGAAAATCCGCAACGATCCACTGCAACGCCGCAACATCTGGTCGCCGCTGGAAATCCAGGGCGTGGAAAGTTTCGAGTCCGGCAGTGCGATCCTGCGGGCGCGCTTCAAGACTGCGCCGATCAAGCAATGGGAAGTGTCGCGGGCGTTCAACCTGTCGCTCAAGCGCCATCTCGACGAAGCCGGACTGGACCTGGCAACGCCACGGATGAGCATTCAAGTGATGAACGTCGGTGGCGGCAAAGAGCAGGAGTAGTAGATAGTCTGCTCAAACCACCTCGACCCCGACATGAATCGCATCGTGGCGCCAGAACTCCAGGTCGCAATCGATCAAGCGTTCGTGCTGGTCGTAGTTGACCCGGGCAATCCGCAAGCCCGGGCTCCCCGCCGAGACCCGCAATGCCGCGGCTGCGTCCAGCGGCAATGAGGTCGGGACAATTTCGAAGCGCACCCGCCCATAGTGCAAATCGTAGTGGCGCGCATACAGTTCGGTGATCGACTGATTCAGATCGAATTCGAGAATCCCTGGAAAATACTGCGGGTTCAGATAGTGCTCGACGTAGAGCACCAGGCGCCCGTCGATACGCCGCGAGCGGCAGATCTGGATCACGCTGGATAACGCCGGCAATTGCAACCAGGCACAGACCGCCGCCGAGGCTGGCTGCAAGCGTGCACTGATGACCTCGGTCGACGGCACTCGGCCCTGGGCGCTGACCATTGCGTGAAAGTGGCTGCGTTGCATCAGGTTGTAGGCCAGCCGGGGCGGCGACACGAACCAGCCGCGGCGTTCCTCGCGATAAATCTGCCCCTGGGCTTCCAGTTGCAACAGCGCCTCGCGCACGGTGATCCGCGTGGTCCCGAACAGCTCACTGAGTTTGCGCTCCGCCGGCAGCTTGCTCGCCGGCGCCAGCAAGCCGTGGTCGATCTGCTCCAGCAGGATCTGGCCGATGGCTGTCACCGCTTTGGTTGCCTCTTCACGCATCAACGTTACCTATCTGGACTAGACCAGCACTGTTTCAGGGCTGTAACGCGCCAAAAAGTGCCCCTTCAAACCTAGTGCAAGCCTAGGCATTGCACATGACCGATCCATGACAAAGCCGCCGAACGGCCGCCCACAGGCACTGCAATTCAACGGCCAAGTCCCGCCAAACCGGCAGTGCCGTGATGGTCTACGCTTAGTTCGCAGCCACCCCACGGGAGTGAAAAATCCCCATGGGCGCAGATGACCGACATCAAAGTGTCATCCAGCGCCCCTAAATTGGCTCGGGTATTGCTGACCTAGACCAACCCAACCGCAAACGTTCAAAAAAACGCAGCGTTGAAGACGCCCAAAGGAGCTTTCGATGAAACAGCTTTTCCTGGCATCACTGTTAGGCACGACCATTGCCATGTGCACCGCCGCCATGGCCGCTGACACCGATCTGAAATCCCTCGAAGCCGCTGCGCGTGCGGAAGGCGCGGTCAACAGTGTCGGCATGCCCGATGACTGGGCCAACTGGAAAGGCACTTGGGCAGACCTGGCCAAGAACTACGGGCTCAAACACATCGACACCGACATGAGCTCGGCCCAGGAAGTGGCCAAGTTCGCCGCCGAGAAAGACAACGCCAGCGCCGACATCGGCGACGTCGGCGCCGCCTTTGGCCCGATCGCGGTCAAGCAAGGCGTGGTGCAACCCTACAAGCCGAGCACCTGGGCGCAGGTCCCGGACTGGGCCAAGGACAAGGACGGCAACTGGGCGCTGGCCTACACCGGCACCATCGCCTTCATCGTCAACAAGAAGCTGCTGCACGGCTCCGAAGCACCGACCAAGTGGGCTGACCTGAAAACCGGCAAGTACAAAGTTTCCATCGGTGACGTCAGCACCGCAGCCCAGGCAGCCAACGGCGTACTGGCGGCCGCACTGGCCAATGGTGGCGACGAGAAGAACCTGCAACCGGCCCTGCTGCTGTTCGCCGACATTGCCAAGCAGGGTCGCCTGTCGCTGGCCAACCCGACGATTGCCACCATGGAAAAAGGTGAAGTCGAAGTCGGCGTGGTCTGGGACTTCAACGGCCTGAGCTACAAGGCCAAGATGGCCAACCCGGATGATTACGTGGTGCTGATCCCGTCCGACGGCTCGGTCATTTCCGGCTACACCACCATCATCAACAAATATGCGAAAAACCCCAACGCGGCCAAGCTGACCCGCGAGTACATCTTCAGCGACGCCGGCCAGATCAACCTGGCACGAGGCAACGCCCGTCCAATCCGCGCCGAGCACCTGACCCTGCCGGAAGACGTCAAGGCCAAGCTGCTGCCAAACGAACAGTACAAAAAGGTCACGCCGATCAAGGACGCCGATGCCTGGGAAAAAACCTCCAAGGCCCTGCCACAGAAGTGGCAGGAAGAAGTGATCATCAATATGCAGTAAGGCTGTCGGCCCTGCTGTGGGGCTGATGAAAACCCTACCTGATATGTGGGAGCGGGCGCCCGCTTGCGGCTTGCCCGCGATGAGGCCGGTACATTCATGCCGACGCCTTCGCGGGCAAGCCCGCTCCCACAGGGATCGCATGTTGAATCATCTGTGTTGCGGAGCTCCCCCATGAAACACAACGTCATCCTGGTCGTGCTCGACGGCCTGAATTACGAGGTCGCGCGGCATGCCATGGGGCACTTGCAGGCGTATGTGCAGGCCAAAAAGGCCGCGCTGTACAAACTCCACTGCGAGTTGCCGTCCCTGTCGCGCCCGCTGTACGAATGCATCCTCACCGGTGTCACCCCGATCGACAGTGGCATCGTCCACAACAACGTCTCGCGCCTGTCCAATCAGCGCAGCATTTACCATTACGCCCGCGATGCCGGCCTGACCACTGCGGCGGCGGCCTATCACTGGGTCAGCGAGCTGTACAATCAGTCGCCGTTCCTTGCGTCCCGCGATCGCCACACCGCCAACCCCGAGTTGCCGATCCAGTACGGGCACTTCTACTGGTCCGACCATTACCCCGATTCCCACCTGTTCGCCGACGCCGAGCACCTGCGCCTGCAACATGCGCCGCATTTCCTGCTGATCCACCCGATGAACATCGACGACGCCGGGCACAAGCAGGGCCTGGACAGCGCGCAATACCGCAACAGCGCGCGCACCGCCGACGTGATCCTCGCCGACTATCTGCAAAACTGGCTCGACGCCGGTTATCAAGTGCTGGTGACTGCCGACCATGGCATGAACAACGACCGCTCGCACAACGGCCTGCTGACCGAAGAACGCGAAGTGCCGTTGTTCGTCATCGGCGACGCCTTCAGCCTCAGCTCCGTCGCCGCGCCAAAACAGACCGAGCTGTGCGGCACCATCTGCCAGTTGCTCGGAGTTGCCCACGACAAACCGGTCTGCCAGGAGTTGCTCAAGTGAATGCCATCAGCCGCGGAAAATGGATGGCGGCGCTGTGCCTGGTGCCCTTCGCGATTTTCTTCTTCGTGTTCCAGATCGCCCCCTTGGGCTGGGTGCTGATCAACAGCCTGCAATCGGAAGAATTCGGCTGGGGCCTGGCCAACTTCAGCAAAATCTTCAGCTCGAAGTTTTACCTGCAAGCGATCCAGTACAGCCTTGAAATCAGTTTCTGGTCCAGTGTGTTCGGCATCATCATTGCGATCCTCGGCAGTTACTCGCTGCGCCGAGTCGATTCGAAGCTGCGCAACTTCGTCAATGCCTTTGCCAACATGACCAGCAACTTCTCCGGCGTGCCCCTGGCCTTCGCCTTCATCATCCTGCTGGGCTTCAACGGCAGCATCACCATCATGCTCAAGCAGGCCGGGATCATCGAAGACTTCAACCTCTACTCGAAGACCGGGCTGATCATCCTCTACACCTACTTCCAGATTCCCCTGGGCGTGTTGCTGCTGTACCCGGCCTTCGACGCCCTGCGCGAGGACTGGCGCGAATCGGCGGCCCTGCTCGGCGCCAACAGTTGGCAATTCTGGCGCCACATCGGCCTGCCGGTGCTGACCCCGGCGCTGCTCGGCACCTTCGTCATCCTGCTGGCCAACGCCCTGGGCGCCTACGCCACGGTCTACGCGTTGACCACCGGCAACTTCAACGTCCTGCCGATCCGCATCGCCGCCATGGTCTCGGGCGATATTTCCCTGGACCCGAACATGGCCAGTGCCCTGGCCGTGGTGCTGGTGGCCTTGATGACCGTGGTCACGGTGGTCCATCAGTTACTGTTGAAGAGGAGCTACCATGTCTCGCGCTGAACCCGGCTCCGCCGCGCTCTATCATCGCGTGGTGGTCTATTTGCTGTTCGCCATACTGTTGCTGCCGCTGATCGGCACACTGGTCTACTCGATCGCCAGCAGTTGGTCGGCCACCGTCCTGCCCAGCGGCTTTACCTTCAAGTGGTACATCCAGCTGTGGAGCGATGCACGCTTCCTCAACGCCTTCGGCCAGTCGCTGCTGGTCTGCGTCGGCGCGTTGATCCTGTCGGTGGTGCTGATCCTGCCGCTGCTGTTCGTCGTGCATTACCACTTCCCCAAGCTCGACGCGCTGATGAACATCCTGATTTTGCTGCCATTTGCCGTGCCGCCGGTGGTGTCCTCGGTGGGTCTGCTGCAACTCTACGGGTCCGGCCCCTTCGCCATGGTCGGCACGCCGTGGATTCTGGTGGGTTGCTACTTCACCGTGGCGCTGCCGTTCATGTACCGGGCGATCACCAACAACCTGCAGGCAATCAACCTGCGCGACCTGATGGACGCCGCCCAACTGCTCGGCGCCAGCACCTGGCAGGCAGCGTTCCTGGTGGTCCTGCCGAACCTGCGCAAGGGCCTAATGGTGGCGTTGCTGCTGTCGTTCTCGTTCCTGTTCGGTGAATTCGTGTTCGCTAACATCCTGGTCGGCACCCGCTACGAGACCCTGCAGGTGTACCTCAACAACATGCGTAACAGCAGCGGTCACTTCACCAGTGCGTTGGTGATTTCCTACTTCTTCTTCGTGCTGGTTCTGACCTGGGCGGCCAATATCTTGAACAAGGACAAAAGCCAATGAGCTTCGTCAGCGTCCAACACCTGCAAAAAAACTACTCCGGCACCACGGTGTTCAGCGACATCAACTGCGAGATTCAAAAGGGCGAGTTCGTCACCCTGCTTGGCCCATCGGGCTGCGGCAAGTCGACGCTGCTGCGCTGCATCGCCGGGCTGACCTCGGTGGATGGTGGCAAGATCCTCCTCGAAGGTAACGACCTGGTGCCCCTGAGCCCGCAAAAACGCGGGATCGGCATGGTGTTCCAGAGCTACGCGCTATTCCCCAACATGACCGTGGAACAGAACGTCGCCTTCGGCTTACGCATGCAAAAGGTCAAGGCCGACGACAGCCGCAAGCGAGTGCAGGAAGCGCTGCAACTGGTGGAGTTGAATGACTTCGCCAACCGCTATCCGCACCAGTTGTCCGGCGGCCAATGCCAGCGCGTGGCCCTCGCCCGCTCGCTGGTGACCCGCCCGCGCCTGCTGCTGCTCGATGAGCCGCTGTCGGCACTGGACGCACGGATTCGCAAACACTTGCGCGAACAGATCCGTCAGATTCAACGGGAACTGGGCCTGACCACCATTTTCGTCACACACGATCAGGAAGAAGCCCTGACAATGTCTGACCGAATATTCCTGATGAACCAGGGAAAGATCGTACAAAGTGGCGACGCAGAGACTCTCTACACTGCGCCAGTGGATGTATTTGCCGCCGGCTTCATCGGCAACTACAACCTGCTCGACCCGGCCAGCGCCAGCAAATTGCTGCAACGGCCGGTCACCAGCCGCATCGCGATACGCCCCGAAGCCATCGAATTGAGTCGCATCGGTGAACCGGACGCCCTGATCCGCAGCCACAGCCTGTTGGGCAATGTCATTCGCTACCGGGTTGAAGCCCGGGGCGTGGAATTGGTAGTGGATGTATTGAACCGTTCGGCGGCCGACCTGCATGCCGACGGTCAGCGTCTGGCACTTTCCATCGATCCGACGGCCTTGTGTGAGGTAGCGTGATGCCTTTGCCGCAACCACCGATTTCGAAGAGAGATACTGACTGATGGCCCTGGCAATTTTTGATCTGGACGAAACCCTGATTCACGGCGACTGCGCGACCCTCTGGAGCGAGCAGATGGCGCGCCTGGGCTGGGTCGATGGCGAATCCTTCATGCGCCGCAACAACGAACTGATGGACGCCTACAGCCACGGAAAGCTGGCTATGGAGGAGTTCATGGACTTCAGCCTCGAGCCGCTCATTGGCCGCACGCCGGAAGAAGTCGAACACCTTGTAGGCCCTTGGGTCGAAGACTTTATCGAACCGATCATCTTCAGCGACGCCACCAAAACCATCGCCGCCCACCGCAAGGCCGGTGATCGAATCCTGGTGATTTCCGCCTCTGGCACGCACCTGGTGAAACCCATCGCCGAACGCCTGGGCATCGACGAGATCCTCGGTATCCAACTGGAAGTGGTCAACGGTTTCTACACCGGCAAAACCGTCGGCACCCTGACCTACCGCGAAGGCAAGATCACCCGTCTGCTGGAATGGCTCGACGCCGAAGAGGAAAACCTTGAGGGCGCAAGTTTCTATTCGGACTCGCGTAACGACCTGCCGCTGCTGCTCAAGGTCGACTTCCCGCATGTGGTCAATCCGGATCCAGTACTGCGTGAGCACGCAGAACAGGCCGGCTGGCCGATTCATCAGTGGAAATAGCCAGAATTGCTCGCTGGCACGCCGCACGTGCGCGCCAGCGAATCTGATTTACCGCCTCAAACCAGGCTCTCGTCGATCACCAACACCAACTTGCCCGACACCTGATTACCCGCCAGCTCGGCAAACGCCGCCTCGGCGTCGGTGATCGGGTAGGTCTTGGCCAGTTGCGGGCTCAAACGGCCTTCGGCGAACAGCGGCCAGACTTGCTGGTGCAGGTCAGTGAACAAGTCGGCCTTGAACTGATCATCTCGATTGCGCAGGGTCGAACCGATTACCTGGACACGCTTGGCCAGCACTTGTGCCAGGTCGACTTTGGCGTCGCGTCCGCCCATCAGGCCGATCAGCACCCAACGCCCGTCCCGGGCCAGCACCTTCAAGTTCAGCGCTGCATAGTTGGCGCCGACCGGGTCGAGAATCACATCGAACGGCCCCAGGTCACTCAAACCCTCCAGCCCATCGGTGCGCACCACGCCGCCCTGCGCGCCGAGCGCCTCGCAGTAGGCCAGCCGATCCGCCGAGCCCACACTGACCCAGCACGGGTTGCCAAACGCCTTGCACAACTGAATGGCGGCTGAACCGACGCCACTGGCCCCGGCATGCAGCAAGACCTTTTCCCCCGGCTTGAGCGCCGCCAGTTGAAAAAGATTCAACCAGGCGGTGCTGTACACCTCCGGCAAGGCGGCGGCTTCAGCCAGCGACAAGCCCTCCGGCACCGGCAGTACGTGGCGACCATCGACCACCACTTCCTCGGCCATGCCGCCACCGGCCAGCAGTGCGCAGACGCGATCGCCGACCTGCCAGGACGAGCCCGGCCCGACCTCGCTGATGATCCCGGAACACTCCAGGCCCAGCACCTGACTGGCACCGGGAGGGGCAGGATAGAGCCCCGCTCGTTGCAACAAGTCGGCGCGATTCAAGCCCGCTGCCGCCACACGGATGCGGACTTGTCCTACATCACAGGCCGGACTGGGCTCTTCAACCCACTCCACATGACCTTCAACGCCTTGCAATGCCTTCACAGTGCCTCCATAGTGAGTCTGGACTGAGCCCGTTGCTGTAGCGCCGGGCTTTTTGCATTATGCGACCGGCCCATTGGGAACCGGCGACTTCAAAGACGGCCTAATATGCGTTATCAATTGTCCCCGCGTCGAATCGGCATGAAGCATTTGTTCCCCAGCACCGCACTCGCTCTATTCATTGGCCTGGGCAGCTTGTCGCTGTCGGCCAATACGTTCGCAGCCAATAGCTGGGACAAGCTTCAGCCCGATCGTGACGAGGTGATTGCCAGCCTGAACGTCGTCGAACTGCTCAAGCGCCACCATTACAGCAAGCCGCCGCTCGATGACGCGCGCTCGGTGATCATCTACGACAGCTACCTCAAGCTGCTGGATCCGTCGCGCAGCTACTTCATGGCCAGCGACATTGCCGAATTCGACAAATGGAAAACCCAGTTTGACGATTTCCTCAAGAGCGGCGACCTGAACGCCGGTTTCACCATCTACAAGCGCTATCTGGACCGGGTCAAATCGCGCCTGGACTTCGTCCTTGCCGAGCTGAACAAAGGCGTCGACAAGATCGACTTCACCACCAAGGAAACCTTGCTGATCGATCGCAAGGATGCGCCGTGGCTCAAATCCACTGCCGAGCTCGACGACCTGTGGCGCAAACGCGTCAAGGACGAAGTGCTGCGCATGAAGATCGCCGGCAAGGATTCCAAGCAGATCCAGGAAACCCTGACCAAGCGCTACAAGAACCAGCTGTCGCGCCTGGACCAGACCCGTGCCGAGGATATCTTCCAGGCGTACATCAACACCTTCGCCATGTCCTACGACCCGCACACCAATTATCTGTCGCCGGATAACGCGGAAAACTTCGACATCAACATGAGCCTGTCCCTCGAGGGCATCGGCGCCGTGCTGCAGAGCGACAACGACCAGGTCAAGATCGTACGCCTGGTGCCGGCCGGCCCTGCCGACAAGACCAAGCAAGTGGCCCCGGCGGACAAGATCATTGGCGTTGCCCAGGGCAATAAAGAGATGGTCGACGTAGTCGGCTGGCGCCTGGACGAAGTGGTCAAGCTGATCCGTGGTCCGAAAGGCACCGTGGTGCGCCTGGAAGTGATTCCGGCCAACAATGCACCCAACGACCAGACCAGCAAGATCGTGCCGATCACCCGTGAAGCGGTAAAGCTCGAAGACCAGGCCGTGAAGAAGTCCGTGCTCAACCTCAAGCAGGATGGCAAGGACTACAAACTCGGGGTGATCGAGATTCCGGCCTTCTACCTCGACTTCAAGGCGTTCCGTGCCGGTGATCCGGACTACAAGAGCACCACCCGCGACGTCAAGAAACTGCTGACCGAGTTGCAGAAAGAAAAAGTCGACGGCGTGGTCATCGACCTGCGCAACAACGGCGGCGGCTCCCTGCAGGAAGCCACCGAGCTGACCAGCCTGTTCATCGACAAGGGCCCGACCGTGCTGGTGCGCAACGCAGATGGCCGGGTCGACGTGCTCGAAGACGAAAACCCGGGCGCCTTCTACAAAGGCCCGATGGCGTTGCTGGTCAATCGCCTGTCGGCCTCGGCCTCGGAGATTTTCGCCGGCGCCATGCAGGACTACCACCGCGCGCTGATCATCGGCGGCCAGACCTTCGGCAAAGGCACCGTGCAGACCATCCAGCCGCTGAACCATGGCGAGCTGAAACTGACCCTGGCCAAGTTCTACCGGGTTTCCGGCCAGAGCACCCAGCATCAGGGCGTGCTGCCGGACATCGACTACCCATCGCTGATCGACACCAAGGAAATTGGCGAAAGCGCCCTGCCGGAAGCCATGCCTTGGGACACCATCCGCCCGGCGATCAAGCCGGCGGTGGATCCGTTCAAGCCGTTCCTCGCCCAGCTCAAGACCGAGCATGACGACCGTACCGCCAAGGATGCGGAATTCGTGTTCATCCGCGACAAGCTGGCCCTGGCGCAGAAGCTGATGGCCGAAAAAACCGTCAGCCTCAACGAAGCCGAACGCCGCGCGCAGCATGCCGACATCGAAGCCAAACAGCTGGCGATGGAGAACATTCGACGCAAGGCCAAGGGTGAAGAGCCGCTCAAGGAGCTGAAGAAAGAGGACGAGGACGCCATTGCCGCCGAGCCGGACAAGACCAAGCCGGAAGACGACGCTTACCTGAGCGAGACCGGTCGCATTCTGCTCGACTACCTCAAGCTCAATACGGCGGTGGCCAGCAACAAGAAGTGATGGCTATTTAGTACTGACGCTCTTCGCAGTGTCATCAAACAGACATCATTCTGTCGTGAAATACGGGATCGGGTTCGCTCTGGCAAAGAGCGAACCCGGTCCTTTTTTTATCGACAGAGATCGCCATGACCACCACCGAACAGCTGAGTGCCTTGAGTTCAATCCTGGCTCAACGTGGGTTGCACAGCCTGTTCCAGCCGATCATCAGCCTGTCCGAACGGCGCATCCTCGGCTATGAAGCCCTCAGCCGCGGCCCCTCCAACAGCCCGCTGCACTCACCCATCGCGCTCTTCGCCGTGGCCCGCCAGGCAGGTCGCCTGAGCGAACTGGAAATGGCCTGCCGCTACAGCGCCTGCCGCCAGTTCAGCGGCCAACAGTTGCCCGGCAAACTGTTCCTCAACGTCTCCCCCGAATCGCTGCTCGAACCCGAGCACCAGCCAGGGCGCACCCTGCAGATGCTCCAGGACTTCGGTATTGCGCCCGACCAGGTGGTGATCGAGTTGACCGAGCAAACCCCGACCGATGATTTCCAGCTCCTGCAAAACGCCTTGCATCATTATCGGGCGATGGGTTTTTCCATCGCCCTTGACGACCTCGGTGCCGGCTACTCGAGCCTGCGGCTGTGGTCGGAGTTGCGTCCGGATTACGTGAAGATCGACCGGCACTTCATCGACGGCATCCACCAGGATGCGCTCAAGCGCGAGTTCGTCGGCTCGATTTTGCAGATCGCCAGGGCGTCGCGGGCGCAGGTGATTGCCGAAGGCATCGAATTGCCGGAAGAGCTGGCGGTGCTGACCGAGATGGGCGTGGATCTGCTCCAGGGCTACCTGCTCTGCCGCCCGCAGGAACAACCGCCGCGCGATGCCCGCGCACTCATGCCCAGGCATGACAGCAGCACTGCGGGGCTCAACGAAGAAAGCAGCGACCTCGGCGCGCTGCTCAACGAGCAACCGGCGGTGACCCGTGACACCGCCACCGCCCACGTCCTTGAACGCTTTCGCCGCCAGGCCAACCTGAACTCGCTGGCGGTGCTCGATGAACAGGGGCGGCCGTGCGGCATCGTCCATCGCCACTCGTTGTCCGACGCCCTGCTCAAGCCGTTTGCCACCGACTTGTTCGCACGCAAACCGATCAGTCGGCTGATGAACGACGATTTCCTCGCCGTCGAGCTCGGTCAATCGCTGCAACAGGTCAGCCGGCTGATTACCAGTCGCGCCCGCCAGCGCATCGAAGAAGATTTCATCATCACCCTCGACGGCGCGTATCAGGGTTTGGGACGGGTGATGGACGTGCTGAAGCTGATTACCGAGCTGAAAATCCAGCAGGCGCGCCACGCCAATCCGCTGACCTTGCTTCCGGGCAACGTACCGATCCAGCAGTGCCTGACACGCCTGTTGCAACAGCAGCGCGAATCGATGATCTGCTACGTCGACATCGACAGCTTCAAGCCTTTCAACGATATCTATGGCTATGGCCGTGGCGACGAGGTGCTGCTGTGCCTGGCGCAGTGCCTTAACGAATGCATCGATCCGAGCCGGGATTTCGTCGGTCATATCGGCGGCGATGATTTTCTGCTGGTGCTCGGTCCCGGCGACTGGCACCAGCGTCTTGAGCAATTGCGCGAGGACTTCCATCAGCAATGCCAGCGTTTCTATCGCGCCGAGCACCTGGCAGCCGGCTGCTTCGTGGCGTCCAATCGCCAGGGCGCGCACCAGGAGTTTGCCTTGCTGTCATTGTCGGTGGGCGTCGTGCATCTGTATCCGCAGGCCTGTGCACAACTGGACGCCAGCCGCCTGGCGGAACTGGCCTCACAGGCCAAGCACCACGCCAAGGGTACGGCGGGCTACTGCGTGCATGTCATCGATAGCCTGGCGGTGGGGGCAAGCGCTAATCCGGAGTGGAGCGCGACGCCAGCTCTTCCAGCTTGATTGCCGCCAGCGGGTGACCGGCTTTGGCCGCCATGCCCCACCAGCGTGCCGCTTCCGCCGGATCGGGCGCCTTGCTCGCCGTCCCGGCCAGGCTGATCACGCCGACCTGATACGCCGCCTTGCCATCGCCCGCCAATGCCGCCAGGCGCAGCAAACGCACACCTTCCTCACGTGCCCCCAGGCCAACCCCGCGAAACGTCAGGATGTGCCCATAGAAGCTCTGGGCGCCGACATCGCCCAGGTTGGCCATGCGCGCGAACTGGCCTTCCATCCACTGCCAGACCCGTGGCTGGCGAACACACCACGACCAGCGGAACAACCGTCGCGCCCACCAATAACCGAGGCGTGACTTGAGTCGTAGAAACACTCAGGCCTCCGCCGACTCGGGGTATTCGTATTCAAACACCCGGACCACTTCCGAGGCATGCCAGGACGCCGCTGCAACACCATCGGACGGACCGGAAAAACGCCCCAGGCGCTCGACGCATTCGAAGAAGCCAGTGCGCGGCAAGCGGCTGGCACCCTGGCTGATCACCAGCGAACTGCGCAAGGGCTGTTCGGCCCGTGCATCGAGGGCGGCCAGGTGTTCAAGCGCGGCGGTCAGGGTCTGCATGGCCGGGCTGGGCAGCTGCAGGCGCTCGAGCAAGGCCCGATAGGTCAGCAAATGGCGCTGGCGACGCGCCTGATCCAGCTCCCCGAGCAACCCGTCCCAATGTTGACGACTGATGCGCACGCTCACGATTCATCCCTCCAGCCCTGCACCTTCAATTCCCAGGCCAGGCTGCGGAGAATCGCGTCGCCGGGTTGACGCTCGCCACTTTCAATCAGGGCCAGGTAAGAAGGGCTGATGCCTACCGTGCGGGCCAACGCTTCAATGGCGATGCCCTGTTCTTCACGTAGACGCCGGAGTTGATCGAGACCCACCCATTCCGGGTCCGAGGTGGCCGCGTGACGGACTGTCGCTTCACGCGGGGATTGCTCTGTGACACCTGCCGCTTTCAATAATGCTTGATACTGAGCCCATGGCAAAACCGCGTATTCGGGCTCTCCATCACGTGCAATTATCTGAATATCCATGACTACCCCGTAGGACAACAACACTTAGCGAGTCGGCACTTTTCCCTAGAAGTGTAATCCTAACAGTCGCCAAGGTCGCGGTGGGGCATCAATCTGAAATTGGATCCGTAACAATTCAGCTATTTTTCGGGCGTTGCAGCCTCAATTTTTCGGGAGAATCGGGCAAGCGCTCGACCACCGCCAGCTTTTCCGGGTGCTGGCGATTGCGCCAGAGTCGGAAGGCGTTCAGTTCGTCATCCAGGGTTTTCATCAGCCATGCCAGAACCGCGATGTCATCGATCATGCCGAACAACGGCAGGAAATCCGGGATGGCATCCACCGGACTGAGGAAATACATCAGGCCGGCCACCACTGACACCAGGGCCTTGGGACTGATTGCCCGGTACTCGCCCCGCCAGTACGCCAGGCACAAGGCCTGCAGCAGGCGTAGATCGTCCTTGAGCTTGCCCAGCCGGTTGCCTTGGGTGGCCCCCTTGCTGGCCACGGCAAACAACAGGGTCGGCAAACGCCCACGACTGATCAATCGACCCGCAAGTGGCAAGAATCGGGCGAAATTCCACGGTGTTTTCATCACGCCTCCACTGAAATGTTATCCACATATATTGTGGATAACCTTGTGAACAGAGCCTCTTTGCGTGCCTCAAAGCCCCGTTTTACAAGGGCTGAAGTCAGATCGGGCGTTTTTTACACACATAAAAAAAACCCAACAATTCATTGACTTGGCAACTCTCAGCGGTTACCCGCAGCCCCCACAATGCTATGACTGCCGGTATCGGCGTCGGTTCGACCCGATTCTCCCCCAGCCAACGCCAGATGCAACAACGCCCCGGCAAAGCGGGGCGTTGTGCTCAAGCCGGACGCTGCTTACTTGGCGTCGTCTTGCTTGGCTGGATCCTTGATTGCCAGCAGTTCCAGGTCGAACACCAGCACCGAGTTGGCCGGAATTGCCGGGCTTGGGCTTTGCGCGCCGTAGGCCAGTTCGCTAGGAATGAACAGCTTGTACTTCTCGCCGACGTGCATCAGTTGCAGGCCTTCGACCCAACCCGGGATCACGCCGCTGACCGGCAGATCGATCGGGCTGCCGCGCTCGACCGAGCTGTCGAAAACAGTGCCGTTGGTCAGGGTGCCGGTGTAGTGCACAGTCACTACGTCGGTAGGCTTCGGCTGCGCGCCATCGGCCTTCTTCACGACTTCGTACTGCAGGCCGGAAGCGGTGGTAGTCACACCAGCTTTCTTGGCGTTGTCTTCGAGGAATTTCTTGCCGGCGGCCGCCGACTCTTCGCTCATCTTGGCCATGCGCTCTTCGGCACGCTTCTGCAGCGCGGCGAAGGCTTCGACCAGTTCTTCATCCTTGAGCTTCTGCTCTTTCTTGCCGACAGCATCTTCGATGCCTTGGGCTACGGCTTTGGAGTCCAGGTCATCCATGCCTTCCTGAGCCAGGCTCTTGCCCATGTTCAGGCCGATCCCGTAGGAAGCTTTTTGCGCCGGGGTTTTCAGCTCTACGCTGGTCTGCGAGTCACAACCCGCGAGTACCAGGCTAACCAGGGCCACCGCCGCCGCCAACCGATGCTGTTTCATGCTATTTCCTTGTTCATGCGCCTAAAGGGCAATCGAATAAAGCCGCGAGCTTATCAGGCCGCCACGACCAATGGCTACCGGCATGAGAGCAGTAAAGCGGCGATAAGTTCAGGTGTTTTAACGCGTTTTCCACAACGGGGTGGTGAAGTTTCTGTCAGCAACTACGCAATCCGACAACACCGACTCCTACAACAAACATTGGCGTAATGGCCGCTTGCTGCTGAACTTTAGCTCAGGCATAAACCCACCACCAATTTACAAGGAAGTTTATCGTGCGATTTTTGCTCCGTGCGCTGTTGCTGATCCTCGTCCTTGCGGGTGTGCTGGTGGCCGTCGTGCTCTACTACGTGGCCAACCCGAAACTGCCGGTTTACCAGCCTGTCGAGCAGGTTCACTACCTGGATCAGTGGAGCGAGGCCGAGCGCCAGACCTACTACTTCACGCCTCAGGGCACCCAGGTCAAAGGCTTGCGTTACGACTGGTTCACCGCCCTCGAACTGCCGTTTTCCAAACAACGCTTCGCCGCGCCTGAGTACCTGGCGCGCTTCGGTTTTCTGGTGGATCCGGCACGTTCGAAGACGCCGGCCAATCCCGGCAACCTGCCGGTGGGCTTCGCGCGGCACCGCAATGGCGACAGCCAGGAAGAGTTTCTGGATATTACCTGCGCCGCCTGCCACACCGGCGAACTGCGCTTCAAGGGCCAGGCACTGCGGATCGACGGCGGCTCGGCGCAGCATGTGCTGCCCGCAAGCGTGCCGACATTGCGTGGCGGCAGCTTCGGCCAGGCGTTGGTCGCCAGCCTGGCCTCGACCTACTACGTGCCGTGGAAATTCGAGCGCTTTGCCCGCGCCGTACTGGGTACCGACTACGAGGCCGGACGCGAACAACTGCGCAAGGACTTCAAGGCCTCACTCGACACCTTCCTGCAGGTTGCCTGGAATGACACCCATCGCGGCCTCTACCCGACCGAGGAAGGCCCAGGACGCACCGACGCCTTTGGCCGTATCGCCAACGCCACCTTCGGCGACGCCATTTCCGCTGACAACTATCGCGTCGCCAACGCCCCGGTCGACTACCCGCAACTCTGGGACATCTGGACCTTCGACTGGGTGCAGTGGAACGGTTCGGCCCAACAGCCGATGGCACGCAACATCGGCGAGGCGCTGGGCGTCGGTGCCACTCTGGACTTCTTTGCCGCCGACGGCCAACCGCTCAAGGGCGACGCGCGCTACCCCTCCAGCGTGCGCGTACGTGACCTGCACCTGATCGAAGAAACCCTCAAGCGCCTACAGCCGCCGACCTGGCCGCAGGAACTGCTGGGCAAGATCGACCTGCCATTGGCCGCCCAGGGGCGTGCACTGTTCAGCGAGAACTGCGCCGGCTGCCACGTGCCCAACGTCATCGACGCCAATGGCCGGCCCGAGAAGCAGTTGAAAATGTTGCCGGTGGCCTACATCGGCACCGACCCCTCCAGCGCCACCAACATTGCCGACCACCGCTTCGATGTCAGCGCCCTGCAGTGGGATCCGGCGGAGCTGGCCAAGCTGGACGTGAAACTGCAACCGACGTCCAGCGAACCGCTGGACTTGCGCCAACTGTCAGTGGCCAAGGGCCTGGCCTACGTCACCGCTTTCGTCGAAAACCGTGCCTACCGCGATGCCAACGTCACCCCAGCCGAGCGCCCTGGCATGGACGGTTTCGCCCTGCCAATCGGCGTGCGCGAGCGCGTGGCCTACAAGGCCCGGCCTCTCGCCGGCGTGTGGGCCACCGCGCCGTTCCTGCACAACGGCTCGGTGCCCAACCTGTATCAATTGCTGTCGCCGCAAAGTGAACGCGCCAGCACCTTCTATAAAGGCACGTTCGAGTACGACCCGCAGCACCTGGGCTATCGCACCGAAGCGTTCGACAACGCTTTTCTGTTCGACACCCGCATCACTGGCAACCACAACAGCGGTCACGAATTCCGCGCCGGCGAGCGCGGTAACGGGGTCATTGGTCGCCTGCTGCAACCCCAGGAACGCTGGGCGCTGCTGGAATACCTGAAAGTCCTCGGTGGCCCGCTGGAGGCGCAACTGCCATGAACCCATTCCCGGTATAAAGGAGCCGCCCATGCTGATGACCCTGTGGCAACGTATCGGTGTACTGCTGGCCAAGATCCTCATGCTGCTGGCAGGCCTTGGCCTGCTGGGCTGGGCGGCGGCCACTGCCTGGTTCGCCTGGCAACACCGTGGGCCGGTGCCCGCCGAAGAGCAGATTCCCGCCGGCGAGGCGGCCATGACCCAGGATGTGATCCAGACCGCCGTGCGCATTGTCGACCAGCACCGGGAAAACACCCGCTACTTGCGCGACGCCCATGCCAAGGCGCACGGCTGCCTGCGCGCCGAGGTGCAGGTACTGCCACAGCTGAACCAGGAATTACGTCAGGGCGTATTCAGCGACCCGGGCAAGACCTGGCAAGCGACCCTGCGCCTGTCCAATGGCAACGCCTACCCGCAGTTCGACAGCCTGCGTGACGCCCGGGGCATGGCCTTGAAACTGCTGGATGTACCCGGCACGCAATTGCTCAAGGACCGGCAAGGCCGTGGCGAACAGGATTTCGTAATGTTCAACCATGCGAACTTCTTCGTCAGTGATGTCGCCGAATACCGTCAGAACGTCGCTGCCCAGGCCGATGGCAAAAAGGCCATGGCTTTCTTCCCCTCCTGGGATCCACGCAGCTGGCAGGTTCGCCACCTGTTCATCGCCCTCGCCACTCTGGCGCCCGCCCCTGCCAGTCCGACGCAGACTACCTATTTTTCGGTTTCGCCCTACAAGTTCGGCAACGCCAATGCCAAATTCCGCGTCGCGCCGGACCCGGACAGTTGCCCCAGCTACACCCTGCCCGCGCAGAACCAGGACCTGCCGAACTTCCTGCGCAGCGCCTTGAACCAGCAGCTGTCGACGGATCGGGTCGACGCCTGTTTTGTCCTGCAGATCCAGCGCCAGGACCCGAGCAAGTACATGCCCATCGAAGACACCAGCATCGAATGGCGCGAAAGCGACGCGCCGTTCGAAACCGTGGCACGGATCAGAATCCCGGCCCAGGACTTCGACACACCGGCGCAGAATCTGCAATGCGACAACCTGTCGTTCAATCCCTGGTTCGGTCTCGAGGCCCATCGTCCCATCGGCGGCATCAACCGCCTGCGCAAGGCGGTGTATGAAGCCGTCAGCGACTATCGGCACGCCCGTAACAGCGAGCAGTAAGCTGGACTGAGGCCGGTCACCCGGCCTCAGATTCAGTAACGCGCATCCGCTCGCTTGCCGCCGTTCGGCCAATCCTTGTGCTTGTCCGGGTAGTCCGGGCGCGGTTGATGGGAGAAATACTCCGCGACATCCACCGCCTCCTGATCCGAAAGCCCGCCCTGGCCCAACGGGAATTGTTCGTGAAAGCCCACTGGCATGTTGCGTTTGACGAAGGCCGCCGCGGTGTAGGTGCGGGCCATGCCGGCGCCGATGTTGAACGACTCATCGCCCCACAGTGGCGGAAATACCCAATCGCCACTGGCGCGTTTCAGACCTTCGCCGTCATTGCCATGGCACACCGCGCACTGTTTGGCATAGACCTGCTGGCCGTTCTGCAGATTGGGCTTGATGGCGGGATCAACTTTTCCTACGCCACGCCCAGCCACCTTGTCGCCGGGCTGGGTGTTGCGTTTCATCCAGTCGAAGTAAGCGATCATCGCCTGCATGTCGGCTGACTGTGGCGGCAGTGGCTGGCCGTTCATCGAGCGCCGGAAGCAGCCGTTGATCCGGTCGGCCAGGGTAATCTCCCGCCCCGCCCGCGGCGCGTAGCCTGGGAAGAAGGCCGATACACCGACAAACGGCGAGCCATCGGCGACGGTGCCGGCATTCAGGTGGCAACTGGTGCAGTTCAGCGCATTGCCGACGTTGTCCGGCAGCAGTTCCCGGGTTTGCAGGTGCAGGCGCATGCCGCGCACCACTTGCTCGGCATTGGGCGCCAGCAGCATGTCGGCCAGGCGTGGGGTTTCAAAGGTTGTCGGCTCGCTGGTCGGTTTGAGCTGCGCGCGCAGTTGCTTGACCTGCGCTGCGCTGATTGCCGAGCCGTTATTGCCCCAACTGCTACGGACGAAGCTGAGGATTTCGGCGATTTCCCCATCCGCCAGCCGAGCAAACCCGGGCATGGTGTAGACCCGGGGATGGGTCTGGGTCTGTGCGGTTTTCCAGCCGGTCAGGGTGATGTGCAGCAGCGACGTCGGGTCGGCCGAGGCCACGCTCGGATTGCCCGCCAGGGGTGGGAACATGCCGTTCACGCCGCCGCCATCCGGGCGATGGCAGTCGCCACAGAATTGCGTGTAACCGAGACCGCCACGGCTGCTGAACAGGGTGCTCGGCGCTTCGGCCGGCGCCAGCGCTACGCTAGGTGCTGGCAGGTCATCCTTGCCCGCCGGCAAGGACTTCAGGTAGGTCGCAATGGCCGTCAGATCGGCATCGGTTAAGTGCTGGGTACTGTGATGAATGACCTCGGCCATGTTGCCGGACACCGTGGCGAATCGGTTCTGCCCGGTCTTGAGCAGTTGCACGGTGTCGGGCACCGTCCACAGGTTGCGCAGGCTGAGGGCGCGCCAGTGCTCCACGGTTTCGCCGGCCAGGAAGTGTTTGCCACTACCGCCCGCATCGCTCATCGCCTTCTCCTGGAAGGCGATCCCCCGTGGCGTATGGCACGCACCGCAATGCCCGAGGCCCTGCACCAGGTAGGCGCCGCGGTTTGTTGAATGGTCTTTGTCAGGATCAGCGACGAAGGGCTCGGTATCGACAAATAGAGCGTTCCAGAACCACAGCCCCCAACGCTGGTTGAACGGAAAGCTCATGTCCGCCTGCAGATTGGCCTGTTTGACCGGCTCCACCCCTTGCAGCAAATAGGCATAGAGGGCGCGCATGTCTGCTTCGCTCATCTTCGCGTAGGACGGGTACGGCATCGCCGGGTACAGGTTGACGCCATCTGGCCTCACTCCTTCACGCATCGCCCGATCGAACTGCTCGAAGCTGTAGCGACCGATGCCGGTCTCGGGGTCCGGGGTGATGTTGCTGGAGTACAGGGTGCCCATCGGCGTTTGTAGCTCCAGGCCACCGGCCATCACCGCGCCACCCTTGCCGGTGTGGCAGGCGATGCAGTCGCCGAGCTGGGCTACGTACTTGCCCTGCTCGATCAATGAGGTGGGCTCAGCGGCATGCAAGTGTGGCGCAAGAAACAGCGAGGTGACCAGCAGCGCCAGTCGCGAGAGATTCATATCCATTGAAACACCCCTTCTGGGACTGGCCTCAGACGATCCCGTCGGCCAGCTTCCTATTCATTTTTATCGGTTCATCAGGCAAGAACCGGGACCTGCAGGGCCCACTGTCTTTCTATAGGAAGGGTTCGGGATGGCCGTTGATATGAATCACTGGATCGGCGCTTGAGGGGCAATGTCCGGGATTTGGCAAATCCCAGACAGCAAAAAGCCCGCATTGAGCGGGCTTTCTGGTGGTTACCTGGCGTTCAGTGGTCCAGGTGACCGAATATGGCGCAGCGGACGGGACTCGAACCCGCGACCCCCGGCGTGACAGGCCGGTATTCTAACCGACTGAACTACCGCTGCGCTAAGCGTTGAAAGTAAGTGGTGGGTGATGACGGGATCGAACCGCCGACATTCTGCTTGTAAGGCAGACGCTCTCCCAGCTGAGCTAATCACCCTTTACCTTCGTTGCGGGACACATTATGCCACAAGATTTCGTAAAGTGTTGATTTAATTAATAAATTTATTAAAAAAACCGAAATCCGATGAAACTCTGTGTACCGCGTGGAACTCTTTCAGCAAAAAGCCCGCGTTAGCGGGCTTTCCGTGGTGACCTGGCGTTCAGTGGTCCAGGTTACCGAATATGGCGCAGCGGACGGGACTCGAACCCGCGACCCCCGGCGTGACAGGCCGGTATTCTAACCGACTGAACTACCGCTGCGCTAAACACTTGAAACGAATGGTGGGTGATGACGGGATCGAACCGCCGACATTCTGCTTGTAAGGCAGACGCTCTCCCAGCTGAGCTAATCACCCTTCGCTTCGGTGTGGCGCGCATTCTACGGAGCACACCCACCTCTGGCAAGCACTTTTTTAAATAATTTTCTCAGGCCTTCCAAAGGGTTAGCGAAGGGTTGGCCTACGACGCTGCGCGGAGAATAATGCCCCCCTTTGTATAAAGGAGAGACTCACCCCATGTGGTTCAAAAACCTGCTTATCTATCGCCTGACCCAAGATCTGCCTTTTGATGCCGAGGCGTTGGAAACTGCACTGGCCACCAAGCTGGCGCGTCCATGTGCAAGCCAGGAGTTGACCACCTACGGTTTCGTCGCGCCTTTCGGTAAAGGCGAAGATGCGCCCCTGGTGCATGTCAGCGGTGATTTCCTGCTGATCGCTGCGCGCAAGGAAGAGCGCATCCTGCCGGGTAGCGTTGTGCGTGACGCGGTGAAGGAAAAGGTCGAAGAGATCGAAGCCGAACAGATGCGCAAGGTCTATAAGAAGGAGCGCGACCAGATCAAGGATGAAATCATCCAGGCCTTCCTGCCGCGCGCCTTTATCCGTCGTTCTTCGACCTTTGCCGCCATCGCGCCGAAACAGGGCCTGATCCTGGTCAACTCGGCCAGCCCGAAACGTGCCGAAGACCTGCTGTCGACCCTGCGCGAAGTGATCGGCTCGCTGCCAGTGCGCCCGCTGACGGTGAAAATGTCGCCAACCGCGACCATGACCGAATGGGTCACCACCCAGAAAGCCGCGGACGACTTCTTCGTACTGGACGAGTGCGAGCTGCGCGACACCCACGAAGATGGCGGCATCGTGCGTTGCAAGCGTCAGGACCTGACCAGCGAAGAAATCCAGTTGCACCTGAGCACCGGCAAGGTGGTGACTCAGCTGTCCCTGGCCTGGCAGGACAAGCTGTCGTTCGTCCTCGACGACAAGATGGTGGTCAAGCGCCTGAAGTTCGAAGACCTGCTGCAAGATCAGGCGGAACAGGACGGCGGCGACGAGGCCCTGGGCCAACTGGACGCCAGCTTCACCCTGATGATGCTGACCTTCGGCGACTTCCTGCCGGCCCTGGTGGAAGCACTGGGCGGTGAAGAGACGCCGCAGGGGATCTAAACCCAACGAATCACCTGTGGGATGCTCCCGATTACGGGGGCATGGTGATCGCCGATCGTGTGATCGACCTCCTGTAGGAGCTGGCTTGTCGAACCGTCGCACCGCAGCGATGGACGTTAACGATGACGCGTGCTTTCAGGATGCACGTGGCGCTCTTAAGTTCTTCGCGAGCAAGCTCGCTCCTACAGAGGGGGAATCACCGTTAACCTTGATCCCACGATCAATAGGCGGCACTCTAGCGCCCAACGCGAGGACGACCTCGCGGCTCGATCGAGTTATCAAACTGGGGACGACCCCGTCAATCGATGGAGGTATTCATGTCCTGGATCATTCTGTTTTTCGCCGGTCTGTTTGAAGTTGGCTGGGCTGTTGGCCTGAAGTACACCGACGGCTTCAGCCGCCCTCTTCCTACAGCACTGACCGTCACCGCCATGGCCATCAGCCTTGGCCTGCTCGGCCTGGCCATGAAGGAATTGCCGCTGGGCACCGCCTATGCGATCTGGACCGGTGTCGGTGCCGTGGGCACGGTGATTGCCGGGATCATCCTGTTTGGTGAGTCCATGGCGCTGTTCCGCCTGGCCAGTGTGGCCCTGATCATCGCCGGCCTGGTGGGATTGAAGATCAGCGCTGCCTGAGCACCTGCAGCAGAATAAAAAACGCCCGCATCATGCGGGCGTTTTTTATGGACGGCAAAAACTAGCGAACAGCGCCTCGCAGCTCACTGACACGCATCTGCAGATTGGCCGGAAGCGCCTGTTCCACCGCCACCGCAGGCCCTGCCACCAGGGTCACTCGCGACCACAACCGGTGGAAAAAGCCTTTCTGCGGGTCGCGACTGAAAAAGCTGCCCCACAGCCCCTGCAACGCCAATGGAATCACCGGCACCGGGGTTTCCTGGAGAATCCGCGTCAGGCCGCCCTTGAACTCATCGATTTCGCCATCTGCCGTCAGCTTGCCTTCCGGAAAGATGCAGACCAGTTCGCCCTCCTTGAGATACTGCGCAATCTTCCTGAAAGCCCTTTCGTAGATCTCGATGTCTTCCTGGCGACCAGCGATGGGAATGGTCCCGGCCGTGCGGAAGATAAAGTTCAGTACCGGCAAGTTGTAGATTTTGTAGTACATGACGAAGCGAATCGGCCGACGCACCGCGCCACCAATCAACAGCGCGTCGACGAAGGACACGTGGTTGCACACCAGCAACGCCGCCCCCTCATCCGGAATCAACTCCAGGTTGCGGTGCTGCACGCGATACATGGAGTGGCTGAGCAGCCAGATCATGAAGCGCATGGTGAATTCGGGGACGATGCGGAAGATGTAAGTGTTCACCCCAATGTTCAGCAGCGACACCACCAGGAATAGCTGCGGAATCGTCAGCTTGGCCAGGCTCAGCAGGACAATCGACACAATCGCCGAAACCACCATGAACAGCGCATTGAGAATGTTGTTGGCGGCAATCACCCGCGCCCGCTCGTGCTCGGCGGTGCGTGACTGGATCAGCGCATACAGCGGCACAATATAGAAACCACCAAACACCCCCAGACCAAGAATATCCAGCAACACCCACCAGGTATGGCCGAAGCCCAGCACCTGAATCCAGCCATGGCCTTCGACGCTCTCGGGGATACCGCCCGAATGCCACCACAGCAGCAACCCGAACACCGTCAGGCCAAAGGAGCCGAACGGCACCAGGCCGATCTCGACTTTGCGTCCCGAAAGCTTTTCACAGAGCATCGAACCCAGAGCGATACCCACCGAAAACACCGTCAGAATCAGGGTGACCACGGTTTCGTCGCCGTGCATCCACTCCTTGGCGTAGGCCGGGATCTGCGTCAGATAAATCGCGCCGACGAACCAGAACCAGGAGTTACCGACAATCGAACGCGAAACGGCCGGCGTCTGCCCCAGGCCCAGGCGCAAGGTTGCCCAGGATTCGCTGAAGATGTTCCAGTTCAGTTTCAATTCGGGTGTCGAGGCCGCCGCCCGCGGAATGCCGCGACTGGCCAGGTAACCGAGGACCGCAACGCCAATGATCGCGGTGGAGACCACCGGTGCGTAATGACTGGAAGACATCATGATCCCGGCACCGATGGTCCCTGCGAGAATCGCCAGGAAGGTGCCCATCTCCACCAGGCCGTTGCCGCCCACCAACTCCTCTTCACGCAATGCCTGGGGCAGGATCGAATACTTCACCGGCCCGAACAGCGCCGAGTGGGTGCCCATGGCGAACAGCGCCAGCAACATCAACCACAGGTGATCGAACAGGAAGCCGACGGCGCCGACCACCATGATGGCGATCTCACCGAGCTTGATCAGGCGGATCAACGCGTCCTTGGCGAACTTCTCACCGAACTGCCCGGCCAGCGCCGAAAACAGAAAGAACGGCAGGATGAACAGCAAGGCGCAGAGGTTGACCCAGATCGAGCGGTCGCCCTCGATGGCCAGCTTGTAGAGGATGGCGAGGATCAACGACTGTTTGAAAATATTGTCGTTGAACGCACCGAGCGATTGCGTGATGAAGAACGGCAGGAAGCGCCGCTTGCGGAGCAAGGTGAACTGCGAAGGATGACTCATCTTCCATGTCCCTGAGTGGCGTGGATGCTCTTATTGGAATGTCCTCGAGCGATCCAGGCCACAACCTTAGCGCTATTTCTTCAACGCGGCGATGCAGGGCGAGACGAACAACTCACCGCGCCAGGCGCCCTGCACGGTGCGCTTGGAAACGATCAGCCACATGATCGCCAGCAGTACCACCAGCAGCGTGCCGAACAGGCTGAAGAAGCTCAAGTTCAAGGTCGTGGCCAGCTTCAGCGTGGTCAGCGAGAACACTCCGAGCGGGAAGGTGAAACCCCACCAGCCGAGGTTGAAGGGAATGCCATCACGCAGGTAACGCAGGGTGATCAGCACCGCCATCAACATCCACCACAGGCCGAACCCCCACAGGGTGATCCCGGCAATCAGGCCGATCCCCGCCGCCACCTCACCGACACCGGGCATGCCGTTGGCGGCAAAGATCGCCGGTGCATCGGCGCCCAGCACCAGCATGCCCAAGGCGCCGGTGCCGATTGGGCCCAGTGCCAACCAGCTCGAAGCCGCCATGTTTTCGTGGGGCAATTTATGCAGGGCCATGCGCAGCAGGAGGATGGTCAGGATGCTCACCGCCACCGGCAGCGAGAAGGCCCACAGCACGTAGCTGGTAGTCAGCATCACCAGTTGCCCATGGGCGTCAGTCAGATGAGGGGCAAGCAGCCCGCCACTGGCCGCCGCGACTTCCGCCGCCACCACCGGCAACAGCCAGACGGCAGTCATCTGGTCGATGCTGTGCTCCTGGCGGGTGAACATCATGTACGGAATCAGCACGCCGCAAGCCAGCGACATGGCCACGTCCAGCCACCACAAGACCTCCGCGATCGACACCACACCCTGCCCCCAGCGCGGCAGCCCGAACACCAGCAGGCCATTGATAATGGTCGCCAGGCCCATGGGGATGGTGCCGAAGAACATCGAGACCGTGGAGTGCCCGAAGATCCGCCGCGCCTCTTCGAAAAACATCACCCAGCGCGCGGTGTACAGCACACTGAACAGCACGAACAAGAAGATATTGAACAACCACAGCCCTTCGGCGACAGCGCGCAACCCGGGCACCTGCACCGGCAGTTGGGCCAGCGCCAGCGCCAGTATCCCGGTGCCCATGGTGGCGGCAAACCAGTTGGGCGTGAACTGGCGAATGACTTCGCGCGGATGCTGCAAGTGGCTCAATGGCCGACTGATGATTCTGCTGTTATTGAGGGTTTGCACGCTGATCTCCTGTCCCCTGATGAGGTTGAATCCATCATAGAACCGGATCGAATATCTATATAACGGGTAATTTCTCTAACTGTTATCTGTTTTGCAGATATAGACCTAAACGCTGCCCTCCGACTCGACCACCAGTACCCGCGCTACACCTTGCGGATGGGCCACATGTTCGGTGCCGACTGCGGCATAAAAAATGTCGCCGACTTCCAGCAACGTGTCCTGCTCGACGCCATTCTCCCGGTAGTGCATCCGTACCGATCCATCGAGCACCACAAACACCTCCTGACCATCGTTGACGTGCCATTTGTAGGGCTGGTCGGTCCAGTGCAGGCGAGTGGTGATTCCGTTCATGTTGGCGATATCCAACGCGGCCCAGGCACGCTCACCGGTAAAGGATTTGCTGCGGATAATCTTCATTGCCAATCAACTCCATTGGATCAGTCCAGGTCAGCTCTCAAGGCTAACTCAAGCGCTCGCTGGAACAACACAGGATTGTCCCTGCGACACCCCGTCGCGCTGCGACCTTGGTCGACACTGACGCCGCCAGGACTACGTGCGAGACTGTCTGACCGGGCCGCGCTCCCGGTGTCTTTTGCCAGGAGTTTCCATGTCGTTGTCCAGCGGGCTGATTGCCGCCGTTGCCCTGGCCTATATGGCCATCATGTTCGCTATCGCTTTCTACGGTGATCGGCGCAGCACGCCGCTGCCGCCGCGCATGCGCGCCTGGGTGTACAGCTTGTCGCTGGCGGTCTATTGCACCAGCTGGACCTTCTTCGGCGCGGTCGGCCAGGCCGCCGAGCAACTCTGGTCGTTTTTGCCGATTTACCTGGGGCCGATCCTGCTGCTGGTGTTCGCCCCCTGGGTCCTGCAAAAGATGGTGATGATCAGCAAACAGGAAAACATCACCTCGATTGCCGACTTCATCGCCGCGCGCTACGGCAAATCCCAGTCGCTGGCGGTGGTGGTGGCGCTGATCTGCCTGGTCGGTGTGCTGCCTTATATAGCTTTGCAGCTCAAGGGCATTGTCCTCGGCGTGAACCTGCTGATCGGCGCCGGGGCCGACGCCATGGGTACCCGCGCCCAGGACACGGCGCTGATCGTGTCGCTGATCCTGGCGTTGTTCACCATTGTCTTCGGCACCCGCAACCTTGATGCCACCGAGCACCACCGGGGCATGGTGCTGGCGATTGCCTTCGAGTCGCTGGTCAAGCTGTTCGCCTTCCTCGCGGTCGGCGCGTTCGTCACCTACGGCCTGTACGACGGCTTCGACGACCTGTTCGACCAGGCCATGCTCGCCCCACGCCTGGAGGAATACTGGAAGGAAACCGTGAATTGGCCCTCGATGGTCGTGCAGACCGGGGTTGCGATGATGGCCATCATCTGTCTCCCACGACAATTCCACGTCACGGTGGTGGAAAACATCGAACCCCAGGACCTGCGCCTGGCGAAATGGGTATTCCCCGCCTACCTGGCACTGGCGGCGCTGTTCGTAGTGCCCATTGCCCTGGCCGGACAAATGCTGCTGCCCAGTTCGGTATTGCCTGACTCTTTCGTAATCAGCCTGCCGTTGGCCCAGGCCCATCCGGCCCTGGCATTGCTGGCCTTCATCGGCGGCGCTTCGGCCGCGACAGGCATGGTGATCGTCGCCAGCGTCGCGCTGTCGACCATGGTCTCCAACGACATGCTGCTGCCTTGGCTGTTGCGGCGCAAAAATGCCGAGCGCCCGTTCGAAGTGTTCCGTCACTGGATGCTCTCGGTGCGCCGCGTGAGCATCGTGGTGATCCTGCTGTTGGCGTACGTCGCCTATCGCCTGCTCGGCTCCACCGCCAGCCTCGCCACCATTGGCCAGATTGCCTTCGCCGCCGTCACCCAACTGGCGCCAGCCATGCTCGGTGCGCTGTATTGGAAGCAGGCCAACCGCCGCGGTGTGTTCGCCGGCCTGGCCGCCGGCACCTTCCTCTGGTTCTACACCCTGATCCTGCCGATCGCCGCCCACAGCATGGGTTGGTCACTGGGCAGCTTCCCCGGCCTCGCCTGGCTGCACAGCAACCCGCTGAACCTGCCGATCACCCCGTTGACCCAAGGCGTGGTGCTGTCACTGGCCGGCAACTTCACCCTGTTTGCCTGGGTTTCGGTGCTGTCACGCACCCGGGTTTCGGAGCACTGGCAGGCCGGGCGCTTCATCGGCCAGGAAATCAGCGCGCGGCCCAGTGCCCGTTCAATGCTGGCGGTGCAGATCGACGACCTGCTGCAACTGGCGGCGCGTTTCGTCGGCGAAGAACGCGCCCGGCAGAGCTTCATCCGTTTCGCTTATCGTCAGGGCAAGGGCTTCAACCCGAACCAGAACGCCGACAACGAATGGATTGCCCACACCGAGCGCCTGCTGGCCGGTGTGCTCGGCGCTTCTTCCACCCGCGCGGTGGTAAAAGCCGCCATTGAAGGGCGAGAGATGCAGCTGGAGGACGTCGTGCGCATTGCCGACGAAGCCTCGGAAGTCCTGCAGTTCAACCGCGCCCTGCTGCAGGGCGCGATCGAGAACATCACCCAGGGCATCAGCGTGGTCGACCAGTCGCTCAAGCTGGTGGCCTGGAACCGCCGCTATCTGGAGCTGTTCAACTACCCGGACGGCCTGATCAGCGTCGGCCGGCCGATTGCCGACATCATTCGCTACAATGCCGAGCGCGGCCTGTGCGGGCCGGGCGAAGCAGAAGTGCATGTCGCACGCCGCCTGCACTGGATGCGCCAAGGCCGTGCCCACACCTCGGAACGGTTATTCCCCAACGGCCGGGTGATCGAGCTGATCGGCAACCCGATGCCCGGCGGCGGTTTCGTCATGAGCTTCACCGACATCACCGCGTTCCGCGAAGCCGAGCAGGCGCTGACCGAGGCCAACGAAGGCCTGGAGCGCCGGGTCACCGAGCGCACCCACGAACTGTCGCAGCTGAATGTGGCCCTGACCGAAGCCAAGGGCACGGCGGAAGCGGCCAACCAGTCGAAAACCCGCTTCCTCGCCGCCGTCAGCCATGACCTGATGCAACCGTTGAACGCTGCCCGACTGTTCTCCGCCGCCCTTTCCCACCGCGACGACGAACTGTCCGGCGAAACCCGGCAACTGGTGCAGCACCTGGACAGCTCGCTGCGTTCGGCCGAGGACCTGATCAGCGATCTGCTGGACATCTCGCGCCTGGAAAACGGCAAGATCAACCCGGACCGCAAACCGTTCGCGCTCAATGAACTGTTCGACACCCTGGGCGCCGAATTCAAGGTACTGGCCCAGGAACAAGGTTTGAAATTCCGCGTGCGCGGCAGCCGCCTGCGGGTCGACAGCGATGCCAAGTTGCTCCGCCGGGTCCTGCAGAACTTTCTTACCAACGCCTTCCGTTACGCCAAGGGGCCAGTGTTGCTGGGCGTACGGCGCAAGGGCGATCAGTTGAGCCTGGAAGTCTGGGACCGGGGACCGGGCATTCCGGAGGACAAGCGCCAGGTGATTTTCGAAGAGTTCAAACGCCTGGACAGCCACCAGACCCGCGCCGAAAAAGGCCTGGGCCTGGGCCTGGCGATCGCCGATGGGCTGTGCCGGGTACTTGGCCATCAGCTGCAAGTGCGCTCGTGGCCGGGTCATGGCAGCGTGTTCAGTGTCAGTGTGCCGCTGGCGCGCGCCCAGGCCAGCGCACCGGGCAAGGCGGCCGAGGTCAACGGCAGGCCACTCAGCGGCGCGCACGTGCTGTGTGTCGATAACGAAGACAGCATCCTGATCGGCATGAACAGCCTGCTCAGCCGCTGGGGTTGCCAGGTGTACACCGCGCGCAACCGAGCCGAATGCGCAGCCTTGCTCAATGACGGCATGCGCCCGCAACTGGCGCTGGTGGACTATCACCTTGACGACGGGGAAACCGGTACCGAGTTGATGGCCTGGCTACGCACCCAACTCGGCGAGCCGGTGCCCGGGGTGGTGATCAGCGCCGACGGCCGGCCCGAGCGGGTTGCCCAAGTGCATGCCGCGGGTCTGGATTATCTGCCCAAACCGGTCAAACCGGCGGCCTTGCGCGCCTTGCTCAGTCGGCACCTGCCGCTGTAGCTATTCGGGTAACTCGGCCAGGCCGTCGACATCGGTCATGGCCCGCTCCAGCAGATCCGCCGGCAGGCTCTTGCTGGCCCGCGCGCCGAGCAGCTTGAGTTGCTCGCTGCGGCTGACCAGGTTGCCGCGGCCTTCGGTCAGTTTATTGCGGGCCGCGCTGTAGGCTTTGTCCAGTTGCTGCAGGCGATTGCCGACTTCGTCCAGGTCCTGGATGAACAGCACAAACTTGTCGTACAGCCAGCCGGCGCGCTCGGCGATTTCCCGCGCGTTCTGGCTCTGGCGCTCCTGTTTCCACAGGCTGTCGATCACCCGCAAGGTCGCCAGCAAGGTGGTCGGGCTGACGATCACGATGTGCCGGTCGAAGGCTTCCTGGAACAGGTTCGGCTCAGCCTGCAGAGCGGCTGAGAACGCCGCCTCGATCGGCACGAACAGCAACACGAAATCCAGGCTGTGCAGGCCGTCCAGGCGTTTGTAGTCCTTGTCGGACAAGCCCTTGACGTGATTGCGCAACGACTGCACGTGCTGCTTGAGCGCCGCCTGGCCAATGGCCGCATCGTCCGCCGCCACATACTGTTGATAGGCGGTGAGGCTGACCTTGGAGTCGACCACCACCTGCTTGTCGCCCGGCAGGTATATCAGCACGTCGGGCTGGAAGCGCTCGCCATCCGGCCCTTTGAGACTGACCTGGGTCTGGTACTCGCGGCCCTTCTCCAGGCCCGCGTGCTCGAGCACCCGCTCCAGAATCAACTCACCCCAGTTACCCTGGGTTTTCTGGCCCTTGAGGGCGCGCGTGAGGTTGGTCGCTTCATCGCTCAGGCGCAGGTTCAGCTGCTGCAGGCGCTCCAACTCCTTGGCCAGGGAAAAACGCTCGCGCGCCTCAGCCTGATAACTTTCCTCGACACGCTTTTCGAAGGACTGGATGCGCTCTTTCAACGGATCAAGCAACTGCCCAAGACGCTGCTGGCTGGTCTCGGCAAAACGCTGCTCACGCTCATCGAAGATCTTCCCGGCGAGCTCGGCAAATTGCGCGCGCAACTCGTCCCGCGAGCCTTGCAGGTCATTGAGGCGCTGTTGATGGCTTTCCTGTTGCTCGCGAAGTTCGGCATTGAGCGATGCTGCCTGGGCGTCCAGACGGCGCAACTCGACCTCTTTGCTGTTGCGCTCGAGGCTCCAGGCATGGGCGGCGTCACGGGCGTTGTCACGCTCGATCTGCAGCAACTCGACCTCCCGGCGGACGGCGGCGAGGTCTGCCTGTTTGCTGGCATTGGCTTGCCCCAGGTCGCTGATTTCGTCGCGGCAGGCATCGAGTTGGGCATTCAGCCCGTCCTGCGCCAGCTGTGCCGTTGCCAGGCGCTCTTCGAGCAATGCCTGCACGGCTTGCGCTGCGCCTGCACGGCGCTGCAGGTGCCAGGCCAGAAACAACAGCGGCAATGCGCCACCCGCCAGCCCCAGCAACACACTGGTCAAGTCCATAGCCATGACAATTCCTGCCGATCCGATAAAACTCGAAGGTTAACCAAGCCGGCAAGGCTTGGACAGCTCAGTCTTCGATCTGGCCGAGTTCGCGCTGGGCCCGCCGGTCGCCCGCCCGCGCAGCCTGGCGCAGCAGGTCCTGGCCGATACGACGGTCGCGGGCATTGCCGCACTCGCGGCACATCAACTGGCCCAGGCGACTTTGTGCCGCCACCACCCCTTCACGGGCAGGCGCCTTGAGCAGACGCCCGGCCAGGTGCTTGACGTTGGGGTTGTCGCCCAGGCGCGGGCTGTCGAGCAACCATTCGGCGACTCGCATCGACATTCGCTTGGGCGGGGTAACACTGGAGTGTTTGTCGGTAACAGAAGTTGATACTGAGCGAAACTTCATAAAGCACTGTGGGACAGATCGGAAGGCGCGCCACTTTACTCCTTTTTTCGCTCGGGTAAAGCCGAAAAAAACCCGGCACGCCCGTGCTAGAGCAAGCGCTCGGGACAATCCACAGAAGCTGTGGATAACTCAGTGGACAACAGCCCCTGAACTGCCCGAAAGCCCAGTGGAATGGGGCTCCCGCTCAAACTGACGATTTTTTCACCAGTAAAAAAAAGCGATGTTTTTCATTGACTTAAATTTTCTCTACAGGCACCCACGGACCTTGAATCGAAGATGACAGCCTGGTGACAACCTACTCCCAGAATGTGCACAAGTACCTCTTTGACCGTTATATCGACGGTCATTCAGCGAGCATTTTCGGAAAAACGGTAACAACTGGATCCAAGATAGGAAGCTGAACCAGAGTCTGAAGCAGCGTTCATGGCGATGGGGCAGGACCGCCGCTCCCGAGCGGAGGTAACAGAATATTTCTTAGCTAGCACACTTCCATTCCTCAATTCAATCCGTTAGTATCCGCAGCGTTAGTACCAAGCTGAAAGTCAATTCTGGTCGAACAACTCCTGCGGTCTACCTTCCCTAAAGAGAAGCGATCACCGATATCACAGGGCCGACCACCTCGATGGTTTCCAGGTAATGCTTGCAACCACCCTGTTCCGCTATGAACACAATGGGTGCCCAAAAGCTCGCTTACTCTGACCGAACCAACCTGCAAATTGATCAGGATCTTCACCCCGGGCCCAGAACCTTTGCCCTTGATGTGTCGCCTGCCCTCCTAAGTACCTACCTGCCGGCCCAAGCGCGCAAAAATATAGCGCTTCAACTGGCTGCTTTGTTCCAGTCGGGTTCTTCGTTCGATCAATGGTGATCGACGTTACTGGAACGTTTTAACGTTGCACGGTTCTTATCCGTGTCATTTGCAGGAACACCCATAATTATGTCGACTCAAATCCATACTCAGGATGCCATTCGCACCCTAACCAATGCCTTCGCACCGATGAACTGCCTGATCATGGCCGCTCGCAAAGGCTGCTTCAGCTTTACCCTGGTCAACGAACACGGCATCGCCCGTCACAGCGAACGCCTGTACCCCGATCAATACTCCAGCGCCGAGCCGCTGCAGGCCGTGATCGAGCGTACCCGTCAGGCACTGGTTGCCTGAAAGCTGAAAAACCCGAAAAGCCTCGCTGATAATGCGGGGCTTTTTATTGCCTTTTATTTCTCATTTGTCGCAAACGGCTTAAGCACCAACCGATATAACGGTTATAACTCCCCGCCGGAAATATTTTAAAAACAGTCCTTTACAGCAAAGATATGACACTACACTTCAACTCAAGCGGCTTGATCCGCTTCCGGCGAGCCTGAGTCGACCCACCGCTGCCAAGCCCACCCAATCAGGCCTCGCCCCCACTTCACGTTCCGAGGGCCTTATGGGTATCGCCGCCAGCGAACTGTGCCGTTTTGTCATCCGCCCTACCCTGATTTACCTGGGCAGTCACAGCACCACAGCCGAAACCCTGCTGCTGGGAGTAGCCGCCACCCAGTCAGCCCTGGGCTCCGCCCTGCACGACCGCCGTGGCCATGGCCTGTACCGGATTGGTGAACACCGTCATCAGGCCCTGTGGGATGACTACCTGGCCCTCGACCCGGAGCGCGCCAGCCTGGTTCGCGGCCTCGCCAGCCAGCACGCCTTCCTCAGCGGTCCGCACCTGGAACTGACGGTCAATTTGCGCTACGCCACGGCGATTGCCTGGCTGCTGGTGGAGGAACAGAACACCCCGCTGCCGGACGCCGATGACGTGCTCGGCATGGCAAAAATCTGGCGTCAGATTTTCAACCCGCAAGGACGTCTGCGCGACTACACTTGCGCCTGGCAGGCCTGTGTTTCACCGCTGAATCAAGTGGCCTGCTGACCGGGCAAATTGCAAGATCGGCGAAAAAGCACGGATTTTGGTCGGATTGTCCTACAAAACCGCTCTATCTCAAGCATTACAGCCTATGGCGCTGGAGTGAAAATATTGGTAGTTTCCGCTCCGGTGATCACCCGGAGTTTCTAATAATGAAAAAAGTCATGCTCAAAACCACCCTTGGCCTCGCTGTTACCTTGGCATCCACCCAGATCTTCGCAGCTGGCTTTGCCATCAACGAACAAAGCATCAGCGGGATGGGTACAGGTTTCGCCGGGCGTTCTTCTGTCGCAGACGATGCAAGCACCATTTACGGCAACCCGGCCGGCATGTCGCGCCTCAAGCGTGAACAAGTCACTGGCGGGGTCGCCCTGCTCGATGCCCATACCGACATCAGCCATGCCAGCTCCAGCCCTAACGGCGGCACCAACAAAGGCGACATGGTGCCGTTCATCGGCGTACCCATGGGCTTCTACGTCAAGCCGATCGATGAGCATTGGGCCGTCGGTATTGGCGCGTATGCACCCTTTGGCCTGGTAACCGACTACGAGAACGGTTTCGCCGGCAAATACTTTGGCACCAAGAGCGACGTCAAAGTCCTGACCTTGCAGCCAACCGTTTCCTACGCCTTCAACGACAAGGTCTCCATCGGTTTCGGGCCGACCTTCAACCGCATCGAAGGCAAGCTTGAGTCCGACCTCTCGGTCCTTGAAGGTCGACCGGATGGCCACGTGCGCATCAAGGGCGACGATACCGCAGTGGGCTACAACATCGGTGTGCTGGCACAGTTGACCGACAGCACCCGCGTCGGCCTGACCTACCACTCGAAGGTCAAGTACAAGCTCGAAGGCAACACCAAGGTCAACTACGGCCTGCTGCCGCTGATTGGCCAGAGCAAGGACCAGAAGTACGACGCATCGCTGGACCTGACCACCCCGGAATCCGTGGATTTCTCGGTGACTCACGCCCTCGATGACCAGTGGACCCTGTACGCAGGCAGCACCTGGACCCGCTGGAGCCGCCTGAAAGAAATCACCGTGGAAAACAGCGGCGTGCCGGGCGCGCTGGCTGGCCAATTCGGTGAAATCACCGAAGAGCAGAACTGGCACGACACCTGGGCTCACGCCATCGGTGCTTCGTACCAGCTGAACAAGGAGTGGGTGCTGCGTACCGGTCTGTCGTTCGATCAGGCACCGACCAATAACTTTGACCGCTCCCCTCGCATCCCGACTGGCGACCGCACCATCTTCAGCCTCGGCGCAGGCTGGAGCCCGACCGAAGACCTGACCATCGACCTGGCCTATTCCTACCTCAAGGAAGAAGCGGTCAAGGTCAGCAACAGAAACGAACGGGAACAAGAGTACAACGCCAAGTATGAAAACTGGGCGAACGGCTTCGGTGTCGGCGCGACCTACCGCTTCTGATGCATGGCGGGCCTGAACAGCTCGCCAACTGAAGTGAAAAAGCCCCGCCTCGGCTGACCGTGGCGGGGCTTTTTACTGGGCGTCATTCAGGGCTGGGAGGCCAGGGCTTGCTCGACCGCCGCGATGAATTCCGGATTGTCCGGCTTGGTCAGGCTGGAGAAGCTGGCAATCACCTTGCCTTTGCGGTCGACCACGTACTTGTAGAAATTCCACTTCGGCGAACTGCTTTGCTCCGCCAGGACCTTGAACAAGTTGATCGCATCGGCACCGCGGACTTTCTGCGCCTCGGTCATGGTGAAGGTCACGCCATAGTTGACGTAGCAGACCTTGGCCGTCTCGGCGTTATTGCCGGACTCCTGCTTGAAGTCATTGGACGGCACGCCAAGCACCTCCAGCCCTTGGCCCTTGTAGCGTTGATTCAGTGCTTCAAGGCCTTTGAACTGCGGAGCAAACCCGCAGAAGCTGGCAGTATTGACCACCACCAAAGGTTTACCGGCATAACGCTGGCACAGGTCGATGCTGTCCTTGGCGTGTAACTTGGGCAGGGAGCCGGTTAGCAGCGGCGGGCATTCAGCCGCCAGCGCGGAACCGGCGAACAGCGACAGAACAGCGGGAACCACAAGCCAGCGCAACGGCATATCGAGCGTCCTTGAGTAAATGTCAGAGGGCGACGTTACTCGTCCCGTGCAATTAATGGCAAGTGGCTATCTAGCAAGATCCAAGACCCAGCTGCATCATCGCCAACCCACCCTGATGCCAGCCCCACCAGGCCAGCGCCAACAGCAAGGTGCCAGCGCTCAGCGCCAGCACTGACACCCCGATCCGACTCACGCCGCACCCACTTGGGCCTGCAGGCGCGCCACCGGTCGCTCGCGCACGGGCCAGTTGAGCGCTGCGGCCAACAGGCTGAGGAGAATTGCCACTTGCCAGATCAAGTCATAGTTTCCTGTTCGGTCATACACCACCCCGCCCAACCAGCCTCCAAGGAAAGAACCCAGCTGATGGAAGAGGAAGACGATTCCTCCCAGCATAGAGAGATTTCTCACGCCGAACAGGGTTGCCACCGTACCGTTGGTCAATGGCACCGTCGACAACCAGAGAAAGCCCATGGCCATACCAAACAGATAGGCACTGGTTTGCGTCACCGGCATCCACAGGAACAGCCCGATCACCACCGCCCGCAACAGGTACAGCCCGGTCAGCAGACGCGGCTTGGACATGCGCCCGCCAAGCCAGCCTGCGGTGTAGGTGCCGAAGATATTGAACAGGCCGATCAGCGCCAGCACCGTGGTGCCGACGGTGGCCGGCAAGTGCTGGTCCACCAGATAAGCCGGCAAGTGCACGCCGATGAACACCACCTGGAACCCGCAGACGAAAAAGCCGAACGCCAGCAGCCAGAAACCCGAGTGGGAGCAGGCTTCGCGCAATGCCTCGGACAACGTTTGCTCATGCCCCAGCGTTGGCAGCGGGTTATCCTTGAGCATGCTGACCAAGGGCACGATCATCGCCACCAACAGCCCCAGCACCAGCAGCGCACTGGACCAGCCGAGCCAGCCGATCAGGCCCAGGGTACCGGGCAACATGGCGAACTGACCGAAGGAGCCGGCGGCACTGGCAATGCCCATCGCCATACTGCGCTTCTCCGGCGGTACGGCCCGCCCGACCACGCCTAGGATCACCGAGAACGAGGTGCCGGAAAGACCGATGCCGATCAACAGCCCGGCGCTCAACGACAAGGACAACGGCGAATCGGCCAGGCCCATGAACATCAGGCCGACTGCATAGAGAATGCCGCCCACCAGTACCACCTTGGCCGCGCCAAAGCGATCGGCCAGCGCCCCGGTGAAGGGTTGCGCCAGCCCCCAGATCAAATTCTGCAACGCAATGGCAAAGGCAAAGACTTCGCGCCCCCAGCCAAACTGCGCGCTCATCGGCGGCAGGAACAAGCCGAAGCCGTGCCGGACACCGAGTGACAACGCCAGGATCAGCGCGCTCCCGAGCAAAACCCAGCCACTGGTACGCCACATCGATGTCATTTTTATTCTCCTGATGCGGGTATATACCCGCTTGAACTCGAAAAAACCCGCTTCAGGCGAGTTCGTCCAGCAAGGCCAACAAGATTTCGCGCTTCTCGGCACCCAATTTATCAATCAAGCGTTGCTGCGCCGCTTCCCAGGCCGGCAGAGCCGCGGCCAGGCGTTCATGCCCGGCATCGGTCAGTTGCACGATGCGGTTGCGCTGGTCTTCACCTTCGTCCATGCGCACCAACCCTTCGCCCTCCAGCACCCGCAAGTTACGCCCCAACGTGCTGCGGTCCAGGCCCATGGCCTCGGCCAGGCTGGAAATGCTCGGCTGATCCAGGCGCTGCAAATTGCACAGCAAGGAATACTGGGCGACGTTGATCCCGAAGCCATCGAGGGCGCCGTCGTAGTATTTGCTGACGCCACGCGCGGCGCGACGCAGGTTGATGCATAAACACTGAGAGGCAATCATGATGCGTGTATATACCCGCGACTAATCCATTGCAAGCATTGTCTGTGGTTGCCACCCCATTCAATGCAGCGCCAGCGCCACCAGCACCGTCATCTCCAGCAACTCAAGCAGCGCCCCGGCAGTGTCACCCGTGGTGCCACCCAGGCGTTGCAGCATCAAGCGCCGCAGGATGAAGAACGTCAGCAGCGCCACTGCCAACGCCGACGCCCCGCTCCAACCGCCCAACAACAGGCAGGCCGCGGCACTGAGCAGCAGCACCCAACGCGCAGATTGGCGCGGCAGATGATCAGCCAGCGCCTGGCCCAAGCCTCCCGCCCGTACATACGGCGTGTTGAGGAACAAACCGAGCAACGCCGTGCGCCCGAGCAACGGCGCGAGGATCAAACCGACCGTCGCCTGTTGCTCGATCAATGCCAGCAACGCGGCGAACTTGAGCAACAACACCAGCATCAGCGTAACCACGGCAATCGGTCCGCTGCGCGGGTCCTTCATGATGGTCAGGGTCCGTTCGCGGTCGCCAAAACCGCCAAGCCAGGCGTCCGCGCTGTCCGCCAGGCCATCCAGGTGCAAGCCACCGCTGAGCATCACCCAGGCCGTCAGCAGCAGGGCCGCGTGTAACCAGACCGGACTGCCTGCCAGCAGCCCATTCAGCGCCCACAGCAACACGCCGAACAACACGCCCACCAGCGGGTAGCACAGCAGCGAGCGGCCCAGTTGCTCAGGCGCCGGCATGCCCGGCAGACGAATCGGCAGGCTGCTGAGAAACTGCAAGGCGATCCACAAGGGCAGCAGATTCACGGCATTTCCTGCAATAGGCCTGCGGCCTCGACGCTCAGGGAGAAGAAGCCGCCGTGGGCGACTTCGACATTTAACAGTTGCTCGCGGGGCAAGCCTCGAGCCCTGGCCAACAGCAGGCGCATGACTCCGCCATGACTGACCAGCAACACCCGCTCTCCCGCGTGGGCTTGATGCAAGCGCTCCACCGCCGCCAACACGCGCGCAGAAAAATCACTCACTGGCTCGCCCTCTGGCGGCGTAAAGCTGTAGGGGTCAGCCCAGAACAAACCGAGCCCTGCAGCGTCGGTTTCCATCAGGGCTGCCGCGCTTTGTCCTTCCCAAGCGCCGAAATGCAACTCCTGCAAATCCTTTTCCAGGCTGATTGGCACGTCGAGGCGTTCCGCCAGCTGCTCGGCAAACCGCGCGCAGCGTTGCAAGGGCGAACTGACCACGCGGTCCCAAGGGCCGCGTTCGTTCAACGCCGCGCTCATTTGCTGCCAACCGGTAGCGGTCAGCGCATCGTCGAGGCTGCCACGCAGGCCACCACCCAGTTCAGTTTCACCGTGACGCAGCAGGTCCAGGTGCAAGGTCATGCCGGACGATCGGCAACCGCCGCCTCGGCAAAGGTCGCCATCTGCCCGTGCAGGTCGCAGGCCAGGCGCAACAACGGCACCGCCAACGCCGCCCCGCTGCCCTCGCCCAGGCGCAGGCCGAGGTCGAGCAGTGGCGCGGCCTGCAAGGTTTCCAGAAGATGCCGATGACCCGGCTCGGCGCCGCGATGGCCAAACAGCATCCACTCGCGACTCGCCGGGTTCAGGCGTACCGCCACCAGCGCGGCGACGCTGCAGATAAAGCCATCGACCAGAATCGGCAAGCCTTGCTGGGCACAGGCCAGATACGCGCCGACCAGCGCGGCAATTTCGAAACCGCCGAGGTTGAACAGGGTCTGCGCTACATCGCCACGCTGCGCACCATGCACGGCCAGGGCGCGCTCGATCACCTGCGCTTTGTGGCTGACGCCGGCAGCGTTCAAGCCAGTCCCCGGGCCAGTGAGATTGGCCACCGGGCAGTCAAGCAAGGCACACGCCAGGGCACTGGCGGCGGTGGTGTTGCCGATGCCCATCTCGCCGCCGATAAACAGCTGGGCGCCCGCGTCGATGGCCCGCAACACGCTGTCACGGCCGGCCTGCAGCGCTTGCTCGCCCTGGGCGCAAGTCATTGCCGGGCCTTGGACGAAGTTGGCAGTGCCCGTCCCCAGGTGCAGATGACGCACGCCCGGCAGGTCCAACGCCAGATTGACGGTGCCCAGGTCGATCACTTCCAACTGCGCTTGCAGCCGGCGCGCCAACACGCTGATCGCCGCGCCGCCGCTGACGAAGTTGTGCAGCATTTGCCCGGTGACTTCCTGCGGGTAGGCCGAAACGCCTTCGGCGACCACCCCGTGGTCACCGGCAAAAATGGTGATCCACAGCTGCTCCAGGCTCGGTTTCACCCGCCCCTGCAAGCCGGCCAGTTGCAGGGCCAGGGTTTCCAGCTGGCCCAGGGAGCCGGCGGGTTTGGTCAGTTGCTGCTGCCGGGCAGTCGCCTGGGCGACGACGTCGCTATCGATTGCCTTGCACGGGTTCAGCCACCACGAATCTGTCATAACGCACTACCTTTCAACGTCAGGGGCAAACCGGCAACGGTCAATACGACACGCTGACAACGTTCAGCCAGGGCTTGATGCAGCCATCCGGCTTCATCGACATAACGGCGAGTCAATTCGCCCAGCGGCACGACACCCATGCCGGTCTCGTTGCTGACCAAGAGGATTTCGCCTGGCAATGTCGCCAGACATTCCAGCAAGGCTTCACGCTCCTGGGCCAGGCGCGCGGGGTCGTCGAGCATCAGCAGATTGGTCAGCCACAGGGTCAGGCAATCCACCAGCAGGCAGCGTTCGGCGCTGGCGTTTTCACGCAACACGCGCGCTAGCTCGAGGGGCTCTTCGATCAAGCCCCATTCGGCCGGGCGGCGTTCGCGGTGATGGGCGACACGGGCATTCATTTCGCCATCCAGCGGCTGGCTGGTGGCGATGTAGATCACCTGCAAGGCGCTGTCGCTGGCGAGTTTTTCGGCCAGGCGGCTTTTGCCGGAGCGGGCGCCGCCGAGGATTAGTTGGTGCATGACAGTGTCCTGAAAATTTCAGTGATGCAGATGGCCCCTTCGCGAGCAGGCTCGCTCCTACAGGGGTGCGGCGTATACATAAAAACCTGTAGGAGCGAGCCTGCTCGCGATGAGGTCAGAGCAGTCAATTCAAATCCCACAGAGCTGACGCAACAGTCCGGTATCCAGATGCTTCTCCACCAGATCCGCCAGGCGCTCGATATCGCGCTCGCGCAAGCCGTGGTAATCGACCTCCTGCACGTTCTGCAACCCGGCCCAGCGCAGCAGCGCGCTACAGGCGGCCGGAGACTCGAACAGACCGTGCAGATAAGTGCCGAGCACTTGCCCATCAGCACTCTGCGCGCCGTCGCAACGCCCATCTTCCAGCAGCACCGCCGCCTGTTCCAGTGCAGGACCGCTGGTCACCCCGGCATGAATCTCGTAACCGCTGACCTCGGCGTTTTCCAGCTGCAAACGGCCGCGCACGTTGCGCAACTGCTTCTCTTGTTCGAGCACGGTTTCAAACGCCAGCAACCCCAAACCGGCGCTGGAACCGGGGGCGCCCTCCAGGCCCAGCGGGTCGTGAAGCTGCTCGCCGAGCATCTGCAGGCCGCCACAGATCCCCAGCACCTTGCCGCCGTAGCGCAGGTGCCGGGTGATGGCGGTGTCCCAGCCGTTGGCGCGCAAGTGCTGCAGATCGCTGCGCACACTTTTCGAGCCCGGCAGGATGATCAGGTCCGCCGGTGGGATCGGCTGGCCTGGGCCAATGAATTGCAGGTTGACCTGGGGATGCAGGCGCAACGGGTCGAAATCGGTGTGGTTGCTGATGCGCGGCAAGACCGGCACCAGCACATTGAGCACCTGTTCGGCCTTGTCGATCTGACGCTGGTCGATGCCGTCCTCGGCCTCCAGGTGCAGGTCCATGACATAGGGCAGGACGCCGATCACCGGTTTGCCGGTGCGCGCCTCGAGCCAGTCGAGTCCCGGCTGCAGCAGTGCGATATCGCCGCGAAAACGATTGATGATGAAGCCCTTGACCCGCGCCTGCTCGCTGGCCGAGAGCAGCTCCAGGGTGCCGACCAGATGCGCGAATACGCCGCCGCGATTGATGTCGGCGATCAGCACTACTGGGCAGTCCACCGCCTCGGCAAAGCCCATGTTGGCGATGTCGCCGGCACGCAGGTTGATCTCCGCCGGCGAGCCGGCGCCTTCGACCATCACCACCGGATAGGCCGTGCTCAGGCGTTGATGCGACGCCAGTACCGCCTGCATCGCGATAGCCTTGTAGTCGTGGTAGGCAACGGCATTCATCGTGGTGACGGCCCGGCCATGGATGATCACCTGGGCGCCGGTGTCACTGTTGGGCTTGAGCAGCACCGGGTTCATGTCGGTGTGCGGCTCGAGGAACGCGGCCTGGGCCTGCACCGCCTGGGCCCGGCCGATCTCGCCGCCATCGGCCGTCACGGCGCTGTTGAGTGCCATGTTCTGCGGCTTGAACGGCACCACCGCGACGCCTTGGCGCGTCACCCAGCGACACAGAGCCGTGACCAGGGTGCTCTTGCCGGCATCGGACGTGGTGCCCTGCACCATCAATGTAGTCATGAGGCTTCCTTGGCGTAGGCAACGAAAGCGCGCTCCAGGCGCAGCCAGTCATTTTCGTCGGCCGGAAGGCCAAAGCGTACGCTGCTGTTGTGACTGAACAGGCGCAGCAAGATGCCCTGCCGGGCCATGAATTCATACAAGTGCTCGGCACGCTCGGTGATCAACCACTGGAACAAGGCGCAGCCACCGTGGGGCTTGAAGCCATGCCGCTCGAGGACTTCCACCAGGCGCTGGCTGGCCTCCTCGCTGCGCAGGCGTTGCTGTTGATGGCCGTCGATGTCGCGCAGGCAAACCTGACCGAGCACCCGCGTCGGCCCGCTGACCGCCCAGGGGCCGACCTGCTCGGCGAGCAATTTGAGCAGTTTACGTTCCGCCAGGACAAAGCCCAGGCGCACGCCGGCCAGGCCGAAAAACTTGCCAAAGGAGCGCAACACGATCAACCCGACCTGGTTGGCGAAGGCCGCCAGGCTCAGATGCGGCGTGTTGTCCATGAAGGCTTCATCGACCACCAGCCAGCCACCGCGCTGCGCCAGCCGGGCGTGCCATTCGAGCAAGCGCTCCGGGGTCAGGCTCAGACCGGTGGGATTGTTCGGATTGACCACCACCAGCACGTCGAGCTTATCGAGGTAGAAATCCACCTCCTGCTCCACCACTTCGCGCACCACGTAGCCGTTGCGCCGCCAGGCCTCGGCATGTTCGGCATAGCACGGCGAGAGCACGCCGACCTTGCCGGCACGGCGCAAGCGCGGCAGCAGCTGGATGGCCATCTGCGAACCGGCAACCGGCAGCACGTGGCTGGCGCCGTAGTATTCGCGTGCCGCCTGCTCCAGACCGTCTTCGGTTTCCGGCAAGCGTGCCCAGGCTCGCGGAGAAATCTCCGGGATCGCCCACGGCCACGGCGCCAGGCCACTGGAGAGGTCGAGCCAATCGGCTTCGGCGATACCATAGTGCAAGGCCGCCTTGCGCAGGCGGCCACCGTGTTCAAGCATAAAACTCGGCTCCCACACAGAGAATCAGCAACCACAACCACACCCCGCGCTGGACCAGTTGCCAGCCACGGTCGATCGAGTCGGCATCCGCCGGCACGCCTTCGCCCAGTTGCGGACGCTGATGCAGCTCGCCGTGATAGATCGCCGCGCCGCCCAATTCCACACCCAGGGCCCCGGCACCGGCCGCCATCACCGGCCCGGCGTTGGGGCTGTCCCAGGTCGGTCCCTGGGTGCGCCAGCACTTGAGCGCCAGGCGGGTCTTGCCCAATAGCGCGTAGGTCAGGGCCACCAGGCGTGCGGGAATGTAATTGAGCAGGTCGTCGATTTTCGCCGCTGCCCAGCCAAAACGTTCGAAGCGTTCATTACGATAGCCCCACATCGCGTCGAGGGTATTGCTCAGGCGATAAAGCACCACCCCCGGCGCGCCGGCCACGGCGAACCAGAACAACGCGGCAAACACCGCATCGCTGCCGTTTTCCAGCACCGACTCGGTGGCCGCCCGGGCGACTTCGGTGGAGTCCAGTTCGCTGGTCTGGCGACTGACCAGATAACCGACGCGGTTGCGGGCTTCGTCCAGGTCATCGCTGCGCAAGGCACGGGCCACCGGTTCGACATGCTCGCCGAGGCTACGCAGACCCAGGGCGCAATACAGCGCGAGGATTTCCACCAGCCAACCGATGTAGGGCAGCCACGACAAAGCCGTGGCCAGCAGGGTCAAGGGCACGACCACGATCACCCAGGCGGTGACGCCATGGCTGCGCCAGCCACGACCGGCGGCGTTGAAGCGCTGCTCGACCCGATCGGCAAAACGGCCAAACGCTACCAGCGGATGCCAGCGTTTCGGTTCGCCCAGCAACGCATCCAGCGCCACGGCGGCGACACTCAGCAACGCCACACTCATTGACTCACTCCCCAACTATTTTCATACAGCAGTTCACTCAGCGGACGCGGTTGCGCCCAGCCTTCCAGTGCCAGCATCGGCGCCGGATAAAATTCGTTGACCGGGCCCAGGCACAGCACCGCCAGCGGCTTGGCCCCCGCCGGCAGCCCGAGCAAGTCGGCCAGCGCTTGCGGTTCGAACAACGACACCCAGCCCATGCCCAGGCCTTCGGCACGGGCGGCCAGCCAGAGGTTCTGGATCGCGCAGGACAGCGACGCCATGTCCATTTCCGGCAAGGTCCGGCGGCCGAAAATGTGCCGTTCACGATCATCCATCAAGGCCGCGACCAGCACTTCGGCGCAGTCGTTGATGCCCTCGACCTTGAGTTTCATGAATTCGTCGGAGCGCTCACCCAGGGCCTCGGCGGTGCGCACCCGTTCTTCCTCTACCAGACTCTGGATCTGCTGGCGCAACGCCCGGTCGCTGATGCGAATAAACCGCCAGGGCTGCATCAGGCCGACACTCGGCGCCTGATGCGCCGCTTCAAGCAAGCGACGCAACAGCTCGGGGGCCACCGTGCCGCCGCTGAAGTGGCGCATGTCGCGGCGCTCGGCAATCGCCCGATAGACCGCCTGGCGTTCGGCTTCAGAAAACGCGTTGGTGCTCATGAAGGGTTCGCTGTAGGCGCGAGCAGCGCGGCAATCGCTGACGGATTGGAGGGAAAGTAAAAGTGCACGTAGGACGCGGTCATCCGCCCTTCACGGTAGACCGCCTCGGCACCGCGTCCGCCGTTCGGGCTCAGGCCACGGGCAATCGGTTCGAGCGTGGTGCTGGTCAGCGAGTGATGATAGGTGTGCCCGCGTAACGCGCCTTCCGGCAACTCCACCGCCTGCAATGCCAGCGCGGCCAGGCGTTTTTGCATCACCGCGTCGCCGCTGAGCAAGCCGACCAGTTCGGCGCGCACACCGTCGACATCGGTCAGCGAGTCGAGCAGATAGAGCATGCCGCCGCACTCGGCGAGCAAGGGTTTGCCGGCGTCATGGTGAGCACGGATGGCGGCGAGCATGGCGCTGTTTTGCGCCAGTGCCTCGTGGTGCAATTCCGGATAGCCGCCGGGCAGATACAGGCTGTCCGCCTCAGGCAATTGCCGGTCACGGATCGGCGAGAAGAAACACAACTCGGCGCCCATTGCCCGCAGCAGATCAAGGCTCGCGCCGTAGGTGAAGGCAAAGGCTTCGTCCCGCGCCACAGCGATGCGCACCCCGGCCAACAACGGTTCAGCCACGATCAGTTCGGGGGCGGCAAAGGTCACCGCTGGCGGCAACGCGACTTCGCAACTGCTGGCCAGGGCGTCCGCAGCCGCATCGAGACGCAGGTCGAGATCATTCAGCTCACTGGCTTGCACCAGACCCAGGTGACGGCTCGGCAGTTCTATGCCGGTTTCGCGCGATAATGCGCCGTACCAACGCAAGCCTTCGGTCAGGCTGCCTTCGAGCAACTGCGCGTGACGCAAGGTGCCGACCCGGTTGGCCAGGACCCCGGCAAATGGCAGGTCCGGTTGATAGCGCGCCAGGCCCAGGGCCAGCGCGCCAAAGGTCTGGGCCATGGCCGTGCCATCGATGACCCCCAGCACAGGAACGCCGAAGTGCCGGGCCAGGTCGGCGCTGGACGGAGTGCCATCGAACAGCCCCATGACCCCTTCGATGAGGATCAGGTCGGCATCCAGGGCGGCTTCCCACAACAGGCGACGACTTTCCTGCTCACCGACCATCCACATGTCCAGTTGGTACACGGGATTGCCACTGGCGCGTTCGAGAATCATCGGGTCGAGAAAATCCGGGCCGCACTTGAACACCCGGACCTTGCGCCCCTGGTTGCGGTGCAGGCGCGCCAGGGCGGCGGTGACGGTGGTCTTGCCTTGACCGGAAGCCGGCGCGGCGATCAGTACTGCCGGGCAGTGACGAGGGTTATTCATGAACAGTGACTCACAGCTCGACACCTTTTTGCGCCTTGATCCCGGCCTGGAACGCATGCTTGATCATGCCCATTTCGGTGACGGTGTCGGCCAGCTCGATCATCTCGGGCTTGGCGCCGCGACCGGTGACCACCACGTGCTGCATCGGCGGACGCGCCTGCAGGTCGCTGAGCACCTGATCAAGGTCCAGATAGCCATGCTTGAGGGCGATGTTCAGTTCATCCAGCACCACCAGGCCGATGGCCGGGTCTTGCAACAGCTCGCGGGACACTGCCCAGGCCGCTTCGGCGGCAGCGATATCACGCTGGCGATCCTGGGTTTCCCAGGTGAACCCTTCGCCCATCACATGAAAGCGCACCTGCTCGGGGAAACGCCGGAAGAACAATTCCTCGCCGGTGCTGTTGCGGCCCTTGATGAACTGCACCACGCCGCACTGCATGCCGTGGCCCATGGCCCGCGCGAGCATGCCGAAGGCCGAGCTGCTCTTGCCCTTGCCGTTGCCGGTGAGCACCAGCAGCAAGCCACATTCGTTGGGCGAGTTGGCAATGCGCTCGTCGATCACCGCTTTCTTGCGCAGCATGCGCGCCAGGTGACGTTCGTCGCGTTCGGGGGAATCAGTCATGGGGGAGCTCTCCGTTGAGGCTGGATAACGGCGGGCAGGCATGGATATAGACGGCAAGAAGCCTGGCATCGCCCACCGTGATGCCGCTGGATGGATCAGGCCGGTCTCCGGGCTCATGAGCGGCCATTGGCCGGGCGCTGCGCCTTCCCATGTCGCGCTCGACACAGTGGCTGATGGCAGCGCTTTTACTCATTTACCGTTGCGGGGGCAGCGCCGGGATCGTCGCTCGTCCTGTCAAAGAACGGGCCCTCACCGGCTTCCCTGTTTCACTCGATCGACCCACGGGTCACCGAGCACCTGAAACAAGTCGCGAAGGTTAGTGGGTTGGGGGTGGAGCGTCAATTAAAGGAAGCCCTGGCCTGATCGATTGAACCTTCAGCGCCGCGTGCTCCTCTACCCATCATGTGATGTTATTCGTGGGAGATCGGCATGCACACGTCGCGCCTGACAGTTGTCCTCACCCTGGCCGCAGCCCTGGTCGCCTGCGGCGAGACCGCGGCCCTGAAAGTCGCCGAGGGCACCGGCCCCTCACCTGAGCTGCCGGCGCCGAACAAAACCCTGCTGCCGACGGTCAACATTGCCCCGGCCGTGGGCTGGAGCAATGGCGCCAAACCCACCGCTGCCGCTGGCACCGAGGTCGCGGCCTTCGCCGAAGGCCTGGATCATCCACGCTGGCTGTACGTGTTGCCCAATGGCGACGTGCTGGTGGCCGAAACCAACGCGCCGCCCAAGCCCGACGACAGCAAAGGCCTGCGCGGCTGGGTCATGAAGAAAGTCATGGGCCGCGCCGGCGCCACGGTGCCCAGCGCCAACCGCATCACCCTGCTGCGTGACAGCAATCACGATGGGATTGCCGAGATGAAAACCACCTTCATCGAAAACCTCAACTCGCCGTTCGGCATGACCCTGGTGGGCAATGACCTGTACGTGGCGGATACCGACCGCCTGCTGCGCTTCAACTATGTCGAAGGCGAAACCCGCATCAACTCGAAACCGATGAAGGTCATCGACCTGCCGGGCGGCACCCTAAACCATCACTGGACCAAAAACGTGATCGCCAGCGCCGATGGCAGCAAGCTCTACGTGACCGTAGGCTCCAACAGCAATGTCGGCGAGAACGGCCTGGACCAGGAGCAAGGCCGGGCAGCGATCTGGGAAGTGGAGCGGGCCACCGGCAATCAGCGGATTTTCGCCTCCGGCCTGCGCAACCCCAACGGCATGGCCTGGGAGCCGAACAGCAAAGCCCTGTGGACGGCGGTCAACGAGCGGGACGAGATTGGCAGCGACCTGGTGCCGGACTACATCACCTCGGTCAAGGACGGCGGTTTCTACGGCTGGCCTTTCAGCTATTACGGACAGCATGTCGATGCCCGGGTCAGCCCGCAGGATCCGGCGCTGGTGGCCAAGGCCATCGCTCCGGACTACGCCGTCGGCCCGCACACCGCTTCGCTGGGCCTGACCTTTGCCCAAGGCAGCCAATTGCCGGCGCCTTTCACCGAGGGCGCGTTCATTGGCCAGCATGGCTCATGGAACCGTGACCCCCATAGTGGTTACAAAGTGATCTTCGTGCCCTTTCGCGCGGGCAAACCCTCAGGCCCGCCGGTGGACGTACTGACCGGTTTCCTGAACAAGGATGAAGAGGCAATGGGCCGGCCAGTGGGCGTGGTGATCGATCAGCAAGGCAGCCTGCTGGTGGCCGATGATGTGGGCAACAAGGTCTGGCGCGTGTCAGCGGTGCGTTAGTCGCGAACTTTGCGACACAGGGTCAGGCCATCGCCCAGCGGCAGCATCGACAGATCGACCCGCGCATCGTCCTTCAGCGCCCGATTCAGCGCCTGGATGGCGCGGGTATCTTCACTTTGCGGATGGGTCTCCAGCACTCGCCCGCTCCACAGGGTGTTGTCGAACACTGCCAGCCCACCTTTACGCAGCAAGCGCAGGGCGTGCTCCAGATAGGCCGGGTAATTGGCCTTGTCGGCGTCGATGAATATCAGGTCGAAGCATTCACCCTGGCCCTCTCGCTCTAGTTCGGCGAGGGTCTGCAGGGCGGGCGCCAGGCGCAGCTCGATGCGTTCACCGAGCCCGGCCTCCTGCCAATAACGACGCGCTGTCGCGTTGTAATCGCCAGGAATGTCACAGCAGATCAGTCGGCCATCGTCGGGCAACGCCGCTGCCATGCACAGCGCGCTATAGCCGGTAAAGGTGCCCACCTCCAGCACCCGTCGGGCGCCGGTGAGCTTGATCAGCAAGGCGAGAAATTGCCCCTGCTCGGGCGCCACCTGCCAGCGCGCCATGGGCATGGCCTGGGTTTCGTCACGCAGACGGCGCAGCAATGGCGTTTCGCGCAGCGAGACATCCAGCAGGTAGTGATAAAGGGCGTCGTCGAGATTCAGGGTACGTGCAGTCATGACCACCTCCGCCCACCCGGAAAATGACTAGGGATTGCGCGCCAGGTGCTCAGGCTGCAAGACGCGCTTGGCACTCAGGTAGGCCCGCTGCCAATACGCCTTGGACAGACTGTCGAGCTTGACCGTTCCACCCGTCGCAGGCGCATGCACGAAGCGCCCTTCGCCGACGTAGATCCCGGCATGACTGACCTGGGAACCACCATTGGTGGCGAAGAAAATCACATCGCCGGTCTGCAGCGACTCCTTGCCGACACTCGGTGCCTGCATGCCGATCATTTCACTGGTGGTGCGTGGCAGGGAAATGCCCGCCGCATCGCGGTAGACGTAGCCGATCAAGCCGCTGCAATCAAACCCCGAATCTGGTGTGTTGCCGCCCCAACGATAAGGCGTGCCGACCAGGCCGAGGGCGCGAAACAGCACGTCGTCGGCGACCGGCGAAAAACTCTGGGCAGGGGCGAAAACCGGCGCGCGAACCACTTTGGCAGGTGGCGGCGTGCGGCTGGCGCAGGCGCTGAGCAGCGCGGCGCAGACAATCAGTGCTAGGCGGGCCGACTTCGTCATCACAGAACATCCTGAACTGGCTGCGGCTTTCTCTGCCGAGAGGCTGAAAACAAAACCGCGTAAGCAGGGCTTACGCGGTTAGTTTTCAACAATAGATCAGAATTCTAGCGGGTACGCGCCAAACTTCAAGTAAGACTTTAAGTTTGCACTACAAAAAGGAGGGGTATTGCTGAGGAACATCAGTTTGTTGGACCGCCGGCGCTCTAACACGGTGGTTACAGCGCCGTTGCCCGATCACTTACTTGCGCGCGGTGACCGTGGTCGGGGCCATCGCAAGGGCGCGCTTGGCTTCGATGAAGGTCTTGCTCCAGTAGCTGTCGCCCAGGCTGTCGACCCGCACGCCGCCGCTGCGGCTGCTGCTGGAGTGAATGAACTGGTTGTCACCCAGGTAAATCCCGGCGTGACTGACACGACCGCGACGACCATTGGTGGCGAAGAACAGCAGATCGCCCGGCTCCAGCTTGCTGCGAGAAACCAGTGGCGCGTCGACGTTGATCATTTCACGGGTGGAGCGCGGCAGGTTCATGCCCGCTTCTTCGCGAAACAGGTAGCCGATGAAACCGCTGCAATCGAAACCGGCTTCAGAGGTACCGCCGAAACGGTAACGGGTACCGATCAGGGACATGCCACGTTCGAGGATGCTGTCGGCCAGGACCGGCATTTGATAAGGCTTGCTGCCAGCAAAATCGGCAAGCTCTTTTTCAGTCGCCAGTTCTTCCTGATAAAGAGCGGAAGACTGCGCGGTAGTAGCATTTTTAGCCTGTTGCTGCTGGACGTCTTGCTGGGACACTGGAGAGTGTGCAGCGCAACCAAACAACAGGGTGACGAGTGCGAGAGGCACGAGGGGTGCGAAGCGCTTTAGCATGGGCACGACCGTGGCTGAATGTGTAAAGAAGCCGAGACTATGCCTTCTATCATCCTCATTTGCAAATTCAATCGATTTAAATGTGACTTTGCCGTTTTGCCGCGCCATCTAAGCGCTTAAGCCCATTTCATTTGCACGCGCGCTGCGAGCCCCCTCCGCCAGCGGGATTTTTAGCGCCTGGAATATGCCGAAATGTCCTACAGGCCGCGTCGTTACCAGCCCAGAGTCTCTTTCAGGAACGGGATCGTCAGCTTGCGCTGAGCTTGCAGGGAAGCCTGATCGAGCTGCTCGAGCAGTTCGAACAGCGCACTCATGCTGCGGGTACCGCGAGTCAGAATAAAATGCCCGACTTCGTCGGTCAGGTGCAGGCCGCGACGTGACGCACGCAATTGCAACGCACGCAGTTTGTCTTCATCGGACAGCGGACGCATCTGGAAAATCAGCGCCAGGGTCAGGCGCGACTTGAGGTCGGCCAGCTTGACCGGCAATTCGCGGGGTGAAGTGGAAGCGGCGATCAGCAATCGGCGCCCACTGTCGCGCAGGCGGTTGAACAGGTGGAACAGCGCCTCTTCCCAGTCGGCCCGGCCGGCGACGGCCTGCAGGTCGTCCAGGCACACCAGTTCGTATTGCTCGAGGTTGTCGAGGATTTCGGTGCCGCGATCGAGCAATTCAGCCAGCGGCAGGTAGACCGCCGGCTCGCCCATCTGCTCGAAACGCAGGCAGGCCGCTTGCAACAGGTGTGTACGCCCTACGCCGTCCTTGCCCCACAGGTAAATCAGGCTTTCGGTCCAGCCGGCGTCGGCTTCGCACAGGCGTTCGACATAGCCGAGTGCAGCGGCGTTGGCGCCAGGGTAGTAGTTGATAAAGGTGGCGTCATCACGCAGACGCACACCTAGGGGCAGCTGAATCGGTTTCATGCTGACTGAACAGTTCCTGAGGAACCGTTAGTGGCCTCTGTGTAAAGTTTGCAAAGTTTATACCCGTGACGCGAGCGGCACAATGCGATAGACCACAAGCAAAATCAAAGGTTTGCGTTAACCTGGCAGCGCACCGTCATGGCGCGCTGCCGGCATGCCTGATCAACTGTACCTATAGCTCGGGCTCATCGGCACCACTGTACATCTGCGAATCCTTGTACAGATCCTTCAGATGCCGCACCAACACCATGATCACCGCCGCCAGCGGCAACGCCAGCAGCACCCCGGTAAAGCCGAACAGTTCGCCGCCGGCGAGGATCGCGAAGATCACCGCCACCGGGTGCAGGCCAATCCGGTCGCCCACCAGCAACGGCGTCAGGACCATACCTTCAAGGGCCTGACCGACCATGAATACCGCGACAATCCCGACCATGGGGTACAGGTCACCGCCGAACTGGAACAATCCGGCAATCAACGCCGCACCGATGCCGATGACGAAGCCCATGTACGGCACGATGGCCGCGAGGCCAGCGATCAAGCCGATCAACAGACCCAGCTCAAGCCCCACCAGCATCAGGCCGGCGGCATAGATCACACCCAGTGCGACCATCACCAGCAACTGCCCGCGCACGAATGCCCCCAGCACCTCATGACACTCGCCCGCCAGCGAGACGATCCGTTCCTCGTTGTCACGTGGCAACAGGCTGCGAATCTTCGCCATCATCAGGTCCCAGTCACGCAGCAGGTAGAAGCTCACTACCGGGATCAGCACCAGGTTGGCCAGAAACCCGATCAAGGCCAGGCCGGAGGCCGTCGCCTGGCTCAGCACCACGCCGACGATGTCGGTGGTCTGGCCCATGTGCTCGCTGATGGCGGCCTTGACCTTGTCGAACTTCCAGAAGCCATCGTTCAGGCCCAGTTTGGCCTGGGCCCAAGGCATGGCCGTGTGCTGCAACCAGTCGAGCATCTGCGGCGCCAGCTCATATAGGCGCACCAGCTGCCTGGCCAGCATCGGCACCAGCACCAGCAACAGCGCCATGACGATCAGGGTGAACAAGGCGAATACCGCCACCACCCCCCAGGTACGCGAGAGCCCGAACTTTTCCAGGCGATCGACCATGGGATCGAACAGGTACGCCAGGCCCAATGCGATCAGGAAGGGGGTGAGGATCGGGTGCAACAGGTAAATGAACACAGATAGCAGGACGACTACACCCAGCCATACCCAACGCCGCGAATCGACCATGAACCACTCCATTGCTTCTATATAAGGAAAGAACGTTTACCAGCGGAAATTCAATTGCGCCTGCGGTGCCGCCGCCGGAACAGGTGCAGCGCCATCCGCCGGCTCAACAGGCGCAGGCGCCGCGGCTGGCACTTCCTGCAGGTGCGCCAGGCCCAACTGGGCCCGCAGTTGTTCACTGCTGCCATTGACCCGGTAGACAATCCGGTCACCCACCACCCGCTGCAAACGCGCGTTAAAAGGCTCGAGCAAACGCCCCAGCGCGGCATAGCGCTCAAGGTTCATGCCCTGCACTTCGAGCAACTGTTCGCTGGCGACGCCTTGTTTGGCGGCAAAACGTGGCGCCAGGCGCTCGCTCACCGCAAGCAAGACTGCATCGGCCAGCGCCGCGTTGTCGGCGCCTTGGGCGGTGCCCTGCTCGCGCTGATCGCCCAGCCACAGATGCCACTTGGCCTGCCATTGCCCGCCCTCTTCGCGAGCGTGCACCGCCAGCAGGCCGTCAGCTCCATAGCGCTGCGAGGCCTCGCGCAACGGCGCCGGGTCGTTGCCTTCGAGATTCGGCGCGGTAGCCACCAGTTGCTCGCTCAGGTCGGCCAGCGGCAAGCGCAATGGCAAGCCACGGTGCTGAGCGGCACGGCGCAGCGGCGCGGCGCTGGACTGGGCGTCGCCCACCAGGTTCGAGCCTTCGGTTGAATCATTGAGCCACCAACCGAGAATCGACGGTCGATTGGCACCCCACACTGGCAAGCCGGCCTGGCGCAGGGCGCGTTCGGTGCTGGCCGGATCGAAGTCGACCTGCAGGCTTTCCGGCGGCCCGGCGTCATAGCCGTATTGGCTGATGATCTGCTGCGGATCCTTGCGAATCGCCGCCAGACCGGGACTTTGCACGGCCTTGGCATCACCGGTGAGGCGCAGGATCAGGGTGTCTAGCGCACGCTGGGTGGCCTGGTCGCGCTCTTGCGGGGCCTGGCTGCTCACCGGCTCGCGCACTTGATAGAGACCTTTAACGGTTTCGGCCTGACTGGCCAGACTGAAGACTGACAAACAACCGGCAAGCAATAATTTACACAGACGCATGGAAGATTCCCGACGACAGAAAGCGGCTGGAACTGAGCGCATGAACGCGCTGAACAGGGCTGTGACCACAGCACCCGGCAAAACATTCACAGGCTCGGCAGAAGTTTTCACCCCGTCATAACCATAGACGGTAAACGGGCCTACCTTATACAGGGACGCGCACACTCGCCAGCGACGGTGTTTTTGGGTTTTTTTTACGCGATATGTCCCTGCCCGTCGGCCCGAGGATGGCCGCTGCCCCTCAAGCCTGATAAAATCGCGCGCCTTCGCAGACCGGCAATGGCCGGGCACTCTGGATTTTTGCGCGGCCACCCCGCCAGGACTCATTCAGCGTTCCCGCCAGATCGGTCGTTACCCCTGAATCCCCCCTAAAGGCCTGGATCATGAGCAAGCAACCCTCCCTGAGCTACAAGGACGCCGGTGTAGACATCGACGCCGGTGAAGCATTGGTCGAACGCATCAAGAGCGTCGCCAAGCGCACTGCGCGCCCGGAAGTCATGGGCGGCCTGGGCGGTTTCGGCGCCCTCTGCGAAATCCCGGCCGGCTACAAGCAGCCTGTACTGGTTTCCGGCACTGACGGCGTCGGCACCAAGCTGCGCCTGGCGCTGAACCTGAACAAGCACGACAGCATCGGCATCGACCTGGTTGCCATGTGCGTCAACGACCTGGTGGTCTGCGGTGCCGAGCCGCTGTTCTTCCTCGACTACTACGCCACCGGCAAGCTGAATGTCGACACCGCTGCCCAGGTGGTGACCGGTATCGGCGCAGGCTGCGAACTGTCTGGCTGCTCCCTGGTGGGCGGCGAAACCGCTGAAATGCCTGGCATGTACGAAGGCGAAGACTACGACCTGGCCGGTTTCTGCGTCGGCGTGGTAGAGAAAGCCGACATCATCGACGGCTCGAAAGTCGCCGCTGGCGACGCCCTGCTCGCCCTGCCGTCTTCCGGCCCGCACTCCAACGGCTACTCGCTGATCCGCAAGATCATCGAAGTGTCGGGTGCCGACATCGAAAACATCCAGCTCGACGGCAAACCGCTGACCGACCTGCTGATGGCGCCGACCCGCATCTACGTCAAGCCGCTGCTCAAGCTGATCAAGGACACCGGCGCGGTCAAGGCCATGGCCCACATCACCGGTGGCGGCCTGCTCGACAACATCCCGCGCGTTCTGCCAAAAGGCGCCCAGGCGGTGGTTGACGTGGCCAGCTGGAACCGTCCAGCGGTGTTCGACTGGCTGCAAGAGAAAGGCAACGTTGACGAAACCGAAATGCACCGCGTGCTGAACTGCGGCGTCGGCATGGTCATCTGCGTCGCCCAGGAGCACGTTGAAACTGCGCTGAACGTCCTGCGCGAAGCCGGCGAGCAGCCATGGGTCATCGGCCAGATCTCCACCGCTGCCGAAGGCGCGGCCCAGGTCGAACTGAAGAATCTCAAGGCTCATTGATGTCCCAGACCTGTGATGTTGTGGTGCTGTTGTCCGGCACCGGCAGTAACTTGCAGGCCTTGATCGACGCACAGACTGCGGGCAACCCTGCCCGCATCCGTGCGGTGATCTCGAACCGCGCTGACGCCTACGGCCTGCAGCGCGCCCGGGACGCGGGTATCGACACCCGCACCCTGGATCACAAGGGCTTCGAAGGTCGCGAGGCCTTCGATGCCGCCCTGATCGAATTGATTGACGCTTTCCAGCCCAAGCTGGTGGTACTGGCCGGTTTCATGCGCATTCTCAGCGCTGATTTCGTCCGCCACTACCAGGGCCGCCTGCTCAATATCCATCCTTCGCTGCTACCCAAATACAAAGGGTTACACACTCATCAGCGAGCGCTGGAGGCCGGCGACACTGAACACGGATGCAGCGTGCACTTCGTTACCGAGGAACTCGATGGCGGCCCACTGGTCGTACAGGCAGTAATACCGGTAGAGTTACACGATTCGCCGCAAAGTCTGGCGCAGCGCGTCCACGTACGCGAACACCAGATTTATCCGTTGGCCGTTCGCTGGTTTGCCGAGGGCCGCCTGAGCCTTGGCGAAGAAGGTGCTTTACTGGATGGCCAGCTACTTGGGGCCAGCGGTCACTTGATTCGTAACTAGGAGATTTTATGCGTCGCGCCCTGCTCTTCGCTTGTGCTCTGTTCGCCCTGCCGCTTGCGCAGGCCGCAGACCTTCAACCGTTCTCCGCCAGCTACACCGCCGACTGGAAGCAGTTGCCCATGAGCGGCACCGCTGAACGTAGCCTGACCAAAGAAGCCAACGGTGCCTGGAAGCTGCATTTCAAGGCATCGATGATGATCGCCAGCCTGACGGAAGAAAGCACCCTCAAGCTCGACAAGGACACCCTGCTGCCGCAGTCGTATCACTTTGAACGCGGCGGCCTGGGCAAGGCCAAGAAAGTCGACCTGGACTTCGACTGGGCGACCAAGATGGTCACCGGCACCGATCGGGGCGATCCGGTCAAGGTTCCACTCAACACCGGCATGCTCGACAAGTCCACGTACCAGTTGGCCTTGCAGCGTGACGTGGCGGCCGGCAAGAAAAGCATGAGCTACCAGGTGGTCGAGGGTGAAGACACCGACACCTACGACTTCCGCGTGCTGGGCGCCGAAAAGGTCAGCACCAAGGTCGGCAGCATCGACGCGATCAAGGTCGAACGTGTGCGCCCACCGGCCGAGAGCGGCAGCAAGCGCATCACTGAGATGTGGTTCGCCAAGGATTGGGGTTACGTGCTTGTGGCATTGCGTCAGGTGGAAACCGACGGCAAGGAATACAACATCATGCTCCAGGACGGCAAGGTCGACGGCAAGACTGTCAAAGGCCAATAAGCCACGGCAATACCCGAAAAGCCTCGCAAACGCGGGGCTTTTTTTCGCCTCGGATTTGCCCGCAGTACCCTCGGAACCATGAAACATATGTCATGAAACCTTTGGCCCTGCGACTGAATGTCGCGGCCCGCCTGGGCTGCGGGATTCTCTCCATTTCTGCAACAGACCGTTACCGAATCTGCGGATTTACTTAGCAAGCTATCAAAACATATAACAAAGGCCTGCACACGCCTTGCTGCAGATCAACTGAGATTGGAGCCAGCCGATGACTGTTAAAGTAACTGAACGCGACGATTCCCATATGTCCCACGAAGCCGTAGCCGCCGGCATTCATATCTGGGATGTGCATCAGCAAGACCTGCTGGTGGGCATGTTCCACTCTGAAAGTGACGCCCACAGCTACCGCATCGAACTCGAAGCCCAGGAACAACAGCGAGCCGCCCGCTCCGCCTGAGCACAGCATTGAAAACAACGAACCCCGCCAATTGGCGGGGTTCGTGTTTACAGCGCCTGATGGCTTACCACATCAGGTCATCAGGAATCTGATAGGCCGCGTACGGATCGTCCTCGGCACTGACCTCTTCGACCTTCTCATTCATCTGCACGATACGCTTGGGATCGCGCTCCTGGATTTTCAGGGCGGCCTCACGCGGGATGACTTCGTAGCCGCCAGCGTGATGCACGATCGCCAGGGAACCGCTGCTGAGCTTGTTGCGCATCAGGGTGTTGACCGACAGGCGCTTGACCTTCTTGTCGTCGACGAAGTTGTAGTAGTCCTCGGTGGTCAGCTTGGGCAGGCGCGAGACTTCGATCAATTGCTTGATCTGCGCGGCACGGGCTTTCTGCTCGACCTTCTCCTGCTGCTGACGGTTGAGTTCCTGGTCGCGCTTGACCTTCTCGGCCATGGCTTCCTGCGCCTGGCGCTGCTGGGTGTCATCCAGTTCGATCTGCCCCTTGTGGGCCAGGCGCTGCTGCTTCTGCTTCTCTTTGCCGACCTGCTTGGCCTGCTTCTGGTTGACCAGCCCTGCTTTGAGCAACTGGTCGCGAAGGGAAATGCTCATGTGCTTACTCACTTAGGCAACTGCTCAACCGCAGTTGGGCAAATTCTTTTCCAGACGTTTGGCTTCACCCCACAGGGCGTCCAACTCTTCGAGGGTGCAATCTTCCATGGGACGGCCGGTGTCGCGCAATGCCTGTTCGATAAATCGGAAACGTCGCTCGAACTTTCCGTTGGCCCCGCGCAACGCAGCTTCCGGATCGACCTTGAGATGACGGGCCAGATTGACCACGGAAAACAACAGGTCACCGATCTCATCAGTGATGGCGACCGGGTCATTGTCGGCCATGGCTTCCAGCACTTCATCCAACTCTTCACGAACCTTGTCGAGCACCGGCAACGCTTCCGGCCAGTCGAAGCCGACCTGTCCGGCGCGTTTCTGCAACTTGGCCGACCGCGACAGCGCCGGCAGGGCCGCCGGTACATCGTCGAGCAACGACAACTGCTCGGGCGCCGCGGACTGTTCCGCACGCTCCTCGGCCTTGATCTCTTCCCAGCGCTGCTTGACCTGTTCTTCGTTCAGCCGCGGAACATCCAGCGGCGCATAGAGGTCGCCGGTGGGGAATACGTGGGGATGTCGGCGGACCAGTTTGCGGGTGATGCTGTCGACCACGCCGGCGAACTCGAAACGCCCTTCTTCGCGCGCCAGCTGGCTGTAATACACCACCTGGAACAGCAGATCGCCCAACTCGCCCTGCAGATGATCGAAGTCACCGCGCTCGATGGCGTCGGCCACCTCGTAGGCTTCTTCCAGGGTGTGGGGGACGATGCTGGCGTAGGTTTGCTTGATGTCCCACGGGCAGCCGCACTGCGGGTCGCGCAGGCGGTTCATCAGGTGCAGCAGGTCTTGGAGTGTGTACATCCGCGATTCTCGTCAAACAACCATCTGTAGGAGCCGGCTTGCCGGCGAATATCTCAAGCCTTGTGCCGGCAGGGAGAAAGCTTCGCTGGCAAGCCAGCTCCTACAGGGTGGGGTCAAGGCGTACGGTTGCGCCGGGTTTCAATGATGTTCGGCAACTGGGAAATACGCCCCAACAACCGCCCCAACGCGTCCAGGCCCGGGATCTCGATGGTCAGGGACATCAACGCGGTGTTGTCCTCCTTGTTCGAGCGAGTGTTGACCGCCAGCACGTTGATCCGCTCATTGAGCAATACCTGGGACACGTCACGCAGCAGGCCGGAACGGTCGTAGGCACGGATGATGATGTCCACCGGATAGGTGAGCACCGGCACCGGCCCCCAGCTGACCTGAATGATCCGTTCTGGCTCGCGTCCGCCCAGTTGCAACACCGAGGCGCAATCCTGGCGGTGAATGCTCACGCCGCGGCCCTGGGTGATGTAGCCGACAATCGCGTCGCCCGGCAGCGGCTGGCAGCAGCCGGCCATCTGGGTCATCAGGTTGCCCACGCCCTGGATCTGGATATCGCCACGCTTGCCTGGTTTGTAACCCGTGGCCTTGCGCGGAATCAGTTCCAGCTGTTCATTGCCGCGTTCCGGCTCGACCAGTTGCTGCGCGAGGTTGACCAACTGCGCCAGACGCAGGTCGCCCGCACCCAGGGCAGCGAACATGTCCTCGGCGGTTTTCATGTTGGCCTTGTCGGCCAGCTTTTCGAAATCCACCTGCGGCAGGCCGAGGCGATTGAGTTCGCGCTCGAGCAGGGTCTTGCCCGCCGCGACGTTCTGGTCGCGGGCCTGTAGCTTGAACCAGTGGACGATCTTCGCCCGCGCCCGCGAGGTGGTGATATAGCCCAGGTTCGGGTTCAACCAGTCGCGGCTCGGCGTACCGTGCTTGCTGGTGATGATCTCGACCTGTTCACCGGTCTGCAGGCTGTAGTTGAGCGGCACGATGCGCCCGTTGATCTTCGCGCCACGGCAGTTGTGACCGATTTCGGTGTGCACGCGGTAGGCGAAGTCCAGCGGAGTCGCGCCCTTGGGCAGGTCGATGGCATGCCCGTCGGGGGTGAAGATGTAGACCCGATCCGGCTCGATATCGACCCGCAACTGCTCGGCCAGGCCGCCGATATCCCCCAGCTCTTCGTGCCATTCCAGCACCTGGCGCAACCAGGAGATTTTCTCTTCGTAATGGTTGGAGCCCGATTTGACGTCGGTGCCCTTGTAGCGCCAGTGCGCGCAGACACCCAACTCGGCCTCTTCGTGCATGGCGTGGGTGCGGATCTGCACTTCCAGTACCTTGCCCTCGGGGCCGATCACCGCCGTGTGCAACGAGCGGTAGCCATTCTCCTTGGGGTTGGCGATGTAGTCGTCGAATTCCTTGGGAATGTGCCGCCACAAGGTGTGGACGATGCCCAGCGCGGTGTAACAATCGCGCATTTCCGGCACCAGCACGCGCACCGCACGCACGTCGTAGATCTGGCTGAAGGCCAGGCCTTTGCGCTGCATTTTGCGCCAGATCGAATAGATGTGTTTGGCCCGGCCGCTGATGTCGGCGTCGACGCCAGTGGCCTGCAGTTCGCTCTGCAACTGGTTCATCACGTCGCTGATGAAGCGCTCGCGGTCCAGCCGCCGCTCGTGCAGCAACTTGGCAATCTGTTTGTACTGGTCGGGTTCCAGGTAACGGAAGGACAAGTCCTCCAGTTCCCACTTGATATGACCGATGCCCAGGCGGTGTGCCAGCGGGGCATAGATGTCGAAGACTTCGCGGGCGACCCGGTTGCGCTTTTCATCGTCGGCGGTTTTCACCGCACGAATCGCGCAGGTGCGCTCCGCCAGTTTGATCAGCGCGACGCGCACGTCGTCGACCATGGCCACCAACATCTTGCGCAGGTTTTCCACCTGGCCCTGGGTGCCCATGACCATCGATTGACGCGGGCTCAGGCTGGCGCTGATCGCGGCCATGCGTTGCACGCCATCGATCAGCTTGCCGACCACCGGGCCAAAACGCTGGCTGACTGCTGGCAGCTCGATCTGGCCTTCGCGCACGCCACGGTAAAGAATCGCCGCGACAAGGGAGTCCTGATCGAGCTTGAGGTCGGCGAGAATCTCGGCGATCTCAAGGCCGGTGCGAAAACTCGAGGTGCCTTCGGCCCACAGATTCTTCGCGGCGTTATCTTGCTGTTCGGCCTCGCGAGCGAACTCGCAGGCTTCCTTCAAGGCTTCGCGATCCAGTGCCGGATCGACACTGACCGCATGATCGAGCCAAGCCTCGAGGTTGATACTGCCGTCGGTGTTGATCGGCTGGTGTGCTCTCACCTGTACCATCTTGCTTACCTTCCCTACGACGCAGATTCAATGCGTCAAATCGCTGACCTTGGTTGCCCGTGCACGCTCGCGGCGAATCCTGCACGGGCGGTCCAGTCGGACCAGACGAGCATCCTAGCTCGCTTCAAATAACGCCATGGCCTCGACATGTGCCGTCTGAGGAAACATATCGAGGATCCCGGCACGTTTTAACCGGTAGCCCTGCTTGACCAATTCGAGGGTGTCGCGCGCCAGCGTTGCCGGGTTGCACGACACATACACCAGGCGCTTGGAGCCGAGCGCTGCGAGGTTGCGCACCACCTCGAAGGCACCGTCACGCGGTGGGTCCAAGAGTACCGCAGAAAAGTCTTCTTCGGCCCATTTGGCACCCGCCAGAGGCTGGGATAAATCGGCCTGAAAAAACTTCGCGTTATGCAGATTATTGCTAGCGGCGTTGGCCGCCGCGCGCTCGACCATGGTCTGCACGCCTTCCACCGCCACCACTTCGCGCACCTGCCGGGCCAGCGGCAAGGCAAAGTTACCCAGGCCGCAGAACAGATCCAGCACCCGCTCTTCGCTGCCAGGCCGCAGCCAGTCCAGCGCCTGGGCCACCATTGCCTCGTTGACCCCGGCGTTGACCTGCACAAAGTCGCCCGGCCGGTACGCCAGCTCCAGGTTCCAGCGCTCCAGGCGATAGCCCAGGTGCTGCTCGCTGTCCACCGGTTGCGGTTCGCCCTCGCCATGCAGCCACAGTTGGGCGTCATGGAAAGCACAGAACTCCTTGAGAATGCCCAGGTCGGTCTCGGACAACGGCGCCATGTGCCGCAGCAACACCGCCAATGACGAGCCGGCAAACAACTCGACATGCCCCAGCGCCTGAGGCTTGCTCAAGCGGCGCAGCATGTCCGGCAAGCGGCTCATGATCGGTTGCAAGGGCTGTACCAGCACCGGGCATTCGTCGATGCCGACGATGTCCTGGCTGCCCGCGGCACGGAAGCCGACTTCGAGCTTCTTGCTCTTCTGATCCCAGCGTACGGCCACCCGGGCACGGCGTCGGTAGGCGAACTCCGGCCCGCTCAACGGCTGCGCCCAGACTTCGGGTTCGACCCCGGCGACCCGCGACAACTGCTCGGCGAGCATGCGCTGTTTCAGGGCAAGTTGTTCGTTGTGGGGCAGGTGCTGCACGCTGCAACCGCCACAGCGCCCAGCGTGGGCGCAAGGTGCAGGACGACGCAGTTCATTGGCGACGAATACCCGCTCGGTACGCGCCTCCACCACCTTGCCGTGGGCGCCAAGGACGCGGGCCTCGACTTCTTCACCGGCCAGGGCGCCCATGACGAACCAGGTGCGCCCTTCGAAAAACGCGATACCGCGACCGTCGTTGGCCAGGCGCTCGATGCTCAAGCGCTGCTTTTTGCCGGTCGGGACTTGCGGGGCCTTGCTGCCACCCGTGGGTTGGAAGCGCAGGCCTCTCGGTTGCTTGGCCATCAGTTGGGCGCGTCGAAAATGCCGGTCGACAGGTAACGGTCGCCACGGTCACAGATGATCGCGACGATCACCGCGTTTTCCAGCTCTTGCGACAAGCGCAGCATGGCCGCCACCGCACCACCGGACGACACGCCACAGAAGATGCCTTCTTCGCGGGCCAGGCGCCGGGTCACGTCCTCGGCTTCGGCCTGGGCCATGTCGACGATGCGATCGACCCGCTCGGCCTGGTAGATCTTCGGCAGGTACTCTTCGGGCCAACGGCGGATGCCCGGGATCGCCGCGCCTTCCATGGGTTGCAGGCCGACGATCTGCACGTCCTGGCTCTGCTCCTTGAGGTAGCGCGAGACGCCCATGATGGTGCCGGTGGTGCCCATGGAACTGACGAAGTGGGTGATGCTGCCCTGGGTCTGACGCCAGATTTCCGGGCCGGTGGTGGTGTAGTGCGCCTCCGGGTTGTCACCGTTGGCGAACTGGTCCAGCACTTTGCCACGGCCTTCGGCTTCCATACGCTGGGCGAGGTCGCGCGCGCCTTCCATGCCTTCTTCCTGGCTGACCAGGATCAACTCGGCACCGTAGGCGGTCATCGCTGCCTTGCGCTCGGCGCTGGAGTTGTCGGGCATGATCAGGATCATCTTGTAGCCCTTGATCGCCGCGGCCATGGCCAGGGCAATCCCGGTGTTGCCGGAAGTCGCCTCGATCAGGGTATCGCCGGGATGAATCTGCCCACGCAGTTCGGCACGGGTAATCATCGACAGCGCCGGACGGTCCTTGACCGAACCCGCCGGGTTATTACCCTCGAGCTTGAGCAGCAGGGTGTTGCTGGTCACGCCAGGCAGGCGCTGAAGACGAACCAGCGGGGTGTTGCCGACGCAATCGGCGATGGTTGGGTACTGCAGAGTCATGGCGTATTCGCAATCCGGACTGCGGGGGCGCCCATCATACCGGCAAACGTGCGCCGGCCATATCACGCAAAGTGCGGTGCTTATGGCTGAACGCTATAAGGCCGGGCACGTCAGCTATCAGGCCGCCCCTTTGTGGGCCAGCAGACGAATATTCAAGCGCAAACCACGCCCGGTGTTCTGCGCCCAGATGAATCCGCCCTGACGCTGCACCGCATTCCTGGCGATGCTCAGCCCCAGGCCAAAGCCGCCATTACCGGGGCGCGAGCCGTCGAGACGGGTGAACGGCAGGAAGATTCGCTCCAGATCGGCTTCGGCCACGCCCCCTCCCTGATCCTCCAGCCACAGCTGCCAGAAATCGCCATCGCGGCGACCGCCGAGACTGACGCTGCCGCCTGCCGGTGAATGGCGGATGGCATTGCGCAGGATGTTTTCCAGGGCCTGGGCCAGGGTATTGAGGTTGCCCCGCACCCAGCACCCGGCGTCCACCGAACATTGCAACTGAGAGTTGGGCCAGGCGCTTTCGTAGCAGGCATTTTCGCTGAGCATTTCCCACAGTGCCTGGACCTGGATCGCCTCGTCCGGCAGCGCTGTGCGCTCGGTGTCGAGCCATGCCAGTTGCAGCGCGTCTTCGACCAGGCGTTGCATGCCATCGACTTCGCGGCCGATGCGCTCGCGCAGTTGGCCCAGGTCCTGTTCGCTTTCGCTGGCCACCCGCAGCCGACTCAGCGGCGTACGCAGTTCGTGGGACAGGTCGCGCAGCAACTGTTGCTGCAGGGCCACCGTGCTTTGCAGGCGTTCGGACATGTGGTCGAACGCCCGCCCCAGTTCACCCAGTTCGTCCTGGCGATTGATGGTCTGGCTTGAAAGGCGCACGCCCAGTTGATCGGCACGCCAGGCGTTGGCCTGTTCGCGCAGGCTGTTGAGCGGAACCACCAGCAGGCGGTACAGCCCGACGCACAACAACAGGGTGATAAAGCCGGGGATCACGCCATTGGTGATCACGCGCCAGAACAATTGATTGCGCCCCGGCATGAACCGCTGGGGCAACTCCATCACCAGGCTGCCAGCCGCCGCGTCGCCGGGAAACGGCAGGCGCAGTCCGGGCAAGCGCTTGTTATGAATCGGCCAGTCGAGGTTGCGCAGAAAGGTCAGGCGCTCGACTTCCTGATCGGTCAACGGCTGTGTGGCCAAGGATTGCAGGTCGGCACTGATCACTGCGGCCCAGCCTGCTTCGCGCTCGCGCATCCCCTGCAACCAACGGTCGACGCCCTCGGACTGTCCGCTCAACCAAGCCTGCTCGGCCTCAGCGGCGTAGCCCGACAACGTGGCGCGCGCCTCTGCCGAAAGAAACTGGTCCTGCTTCTCCATGTAGCGGCCCCAGGACCAACTCAGCCAGATCATCAGCAGGCAGAAGGCAACCAGGAGCAACGCCAGCTTCCAGAACAGCGAGTGGCGGCCCGGTACGTCAGACCACTTCATCGGCGGCGCTCAATACGTAACCTTTGCCCCACACCGTGCGCACTTCGCACTCGCTGTAGCCGATGGCCTTGAGCTTGCGGCGGATCTGGCTGATGTGCATGTCCAGGCTGCGGTCATGGGGGGCGTAGCCACGCTGCAGGACGTGCTGATACAGGAAGGCCTTGCTGAGGACTTCGTCGCCGTTGCGATTGAGGGTGTCGAGCAGGCGATACTCGCTACGGGTCAGGCCGGCCCAGCCCTGGCCGTAATACACGTCACACAGTTCGTCGTCGAAGCGCAGGCTGTGGGTTTCGCTGCTCGGGACCGCAGCGACGTGACGCCGGTCGAGCGCGACCCGGCGCAGGATGGCTTCTATACGCACCCGCAGTTCGGCCATGCTGAAGGGCTTGGGCAAGTAATCGTCGGCGCCCAGGCGAAAGCCGCTGATGCGATCGGCCTCGGCCCCCAGCGCCGACATCAGCACCACAGGCGTGGAGTCGCTGGCGCGCAAATCCGTCAGCACCGCCAGGCCGTCCATGCCCGGCAGCAGAATATCCATCAGCACCACGTCAAACGCCTGGGCGCGAGCCATTTCCAGCCCTTCCCGGCCGTTCTGGCACCAGGTCACCTGAAAACCACAACGTCCCAGATGCTCATGCACATAGGCGCCGAGCACGAGGTCGTCTTCAATGGTCAGAATGCGGGGAAGGCCAACAGATACGGGAGTCATTAGCTTCTGCAAGTAATTCTCAATCACTGATTATTCAAGATTGTCCGGTCATGAGCAACCCGCGACTTTGGTCGTGGCCTGGTCAAGCGATGGAAGGAAGAACCGCCTGCGGGTAATTAACGAAGATTGCACACCCGCAAATCGCTACACTGCCCGGGTGCTGCGCGCCGGATGTGCGCATCGAGCATCGATGAACAGGGTGTTGACTGGAGAGCGGCGTGCTGAAGAAACTCGGGATCAAGGGTCGTGTCCTGCTGCTGACCTTGCTGCCAACCAGCCTGATGGCGTTGGTCCTCGGTGGATACTTCACGTGGATGCAGCAGACTGACCTGCAGACCCAACTGCTCACCCGCGGCGAAATGATCGCTGAACAACTGGCGCCGCTGGTGGCCCCGCCCATGGCCCACCGCAATGCCGAGCAGCTCGAGCGCATTGCCACCCAATCGCTGGAGCAGCCGGATGTGCGCGCGGTGTCGTTCCTCGCCCCGGACCGCAGCCTGCTGGCCCATGCCGGGCCGTTGATGCTCAACCAGGCCCCCACCGGCGACAGCTCCCACCTGCTGCGGCGCAGCGGCAACGACGCCACGCGCTACCTGCTGCCGGTATTCGGCAAGCATCGCAACCTGGCGGGTGAAGTGATCCCGGGGGAAGACGACCGCCTACTCGGCTGGGTCGAACTCGAACTGTCCCACAGCGGCATGCTGCTGCGCGGCTACCGCAGCCTGTTCGCCAGCCTGATGCTGATTGGCGGTGGCCTGATCTGCACCGCCCTGCTTGCGCTGCGCATGGGCCGCACCATCAACAACCCGCTCAACAGCATCAAGCAGGCCGTGGCCCAGCTCAAGGACGGCCACCTGGAAACCCGCCTGCCACCGCTGGGCAGCCAGGAGCTGGATGAACTGGCTTCCGGCATCAATCGCATGGCCAGCACCCTGCAAAACGCCCAGGAAGAATTGCAGCACAGCATCGACCAGGCCACCGAAGACGTGCGCCAGAATCTGGAAACCATTGAGATCCAGAACATCGAGCTGGACCTGGCGCGCAAGGAGGCCCTGGAAGCGAGCCGGATCAAGTCGGAGTTCCTCGCCAACATGAGCCATGAAATCCGCACGCCGCTCAATGGCATCCTCGGCTTTACCCATCTGCTGCAGAAAAGCGAGCTGACCCCGCGCCAGCTCGACTACCTGGGCACCATCGAAAAATCCGCCGACAGCCTGCTGGGGATCATCAACGAGATTCTCGACTTCTCGAAGATCGAGGCCGGCAAGCTGGTGCTCGACAGCATTCCGTTCAACCTGCGCGACTTGCTGCAGGACACGCTGACCATCCTCGCCCCCGCCGCCCACGCCAAGCAGCTGGAACTGGTGAGCCTGGTGTATCGCGACACCCCGCTGTCGCTGATCGGCGATCCGCTGCGCCTGAAGCAGATCCTCACCAACCTGGTGAGCAACGCAATCAAGTTCACCCGCGAAGGCACGATCGTCGCTCGCGCCATGCTCGAAGACGAACATGAAGACAGCGTGCAACTGCGCATCAGCATTCAGGACACCGGCATCGGCCTGTCCAACCAGGATGTCCGTGCGCTGTTCCAGGCCTTCAGCCAGGCCGACAACTCGCTCTCGCGCCAACCCGGCGGCACCGGTCTGGGCCTGGTGATTTCCAAGCGTCTGATCGAACAGATGGGTGGCGAGATCGGGGTCGACAGTACCCCGGGGGAAGGCTCGGAGTTCTGGATCAGCCTGAGCCTGCCGAAAACCCGCGACGATGCCGAGGACCTGCCCCTCGCGCCGCTGTTGGGCCGGCGCATCGCGGTGCTGGAAAACCATGAGCTGGCGCGTCAGGCGCTGCAGCATCAACTGGAAGATTGCGGCCTGCAGGTCAACCCGTTCAACACCCTGGAAAGCCTGACCAACGGCGTCACCGCCGCGCACCAGACCGAGCAGGCCATTGACCTCGCGGTGCTCGGCGTGACCGCCAACGACATGCCACCGGAACGCCTCAACCAGCACATCTGGGACCTCGAGCACCTGGGCTGCAAAGTGCTGGTGCTGTGTCCGACCACCGAGCAGACCCTGTATCACCTGTCGGTGCCCAATCCCCACAGCCAGTTGCAGGCCAAGCCGGCCTGCACCCGCAAGTTGCGCCGGGCGCTGTCCGACCTGGTGAGCCCGCGGCCAGTGCGCAACGAACCCAACGAACCACTGGCCAGCCGCGCGCCGAAAGTGCTCTGCGTGGATGACAACCCGGCCAACCTGTTGCTGGTGCAAACCTTGCTCGAAGACATGGGTGCAAGGGTGCTGGCGGTGGAAAGTGGCTATGCCGCGATCAAGGCGGTGCAGACCGAGTCCTTCGACCTGGTGCTGATGGATGTGCAGATGCCGGGGATGGATGGACGCCAGACCACCGAGGCCATTCGTCAATGGGAAAACTCGCGGCAGAGTACGCCACTGCCAATCGTCGCCCTCACCGCCCATGCCATGGCCAATGAAAAACGCGCCTTGCTGCAAAGCGGCATGGACGACTACCTGACCAAGCCCATCAGCGAACGGCAACTGGCCCAGGTGGTGTTGAAGTGGACCGGCCTGGCCCTGCGCAATCAAGCGCCGGAACCTGGTGATAGCCCTGCCCATGTCAACGAGTTGCTGGTGCTCGACCCGGATGAGGGCCTGCGCCTGGCCGCCGGCAAGGCCGATCTGGCCGCCGACATGCTGGCCATGCTCCTGGCTTCGCTGGAGGCCGATCGCGAGGCCATTCGCGCCGCCCGCGACAGCCATGACCACAATGCCCTGATCGAACGCGTCCACCGCCTGCACGGGGCGACCCGTTACTGTGGCGTGCCGCAGTTGCGTGCCGCCTGCCAACGCAGCGAAACCCTGCTCAAGCAACAGGACCCCAAGGCCCACTCGGCGCTGGAAGACCTCGAGCGGGCGATCAACCGCCTGGCGCAGCAGGCCCGCATCAGTGCCTGATCCACGGCAATGGCGGCGGGCGCAGCGGCCTGTAGACTCAGTCCACCTCGTACAAGGATGAGACCATGCGCACCCTTCTCTTCAGCAGCCAGACCTACGACCGCGATAGCTTTCTTGCCGCCGCGCAGCCTGGCGCCAACGAACTGCACTTTCAAGCCGCTCGCCTGAGCCTCGACACCGCAGCCCTGGCCGAGCGTTTCGAGGTGGTCTGTGCCTTTATCAATGACGACCTCAGCGCGCCGGTGCTGGAACAGCTGGCGGCCGGCGGCACCCGCCTGATTGCCTTGCGCTCGGCCGGCTACAACCATGTCGACCTGGCTGCGGCGCATCGCCTGGGCCTGAGCATCGTGCGCGTCCCGGCCTACTCGCCCCACGCCGTGGCAGAACACGCCGTGGCCTTGATCCTGGCCCTCAACCGCCGCCTGCATCGCGCCTACAACCGCACCCGCGAGGGCGATTTCACCTTGCATGGCCTGACCGGTTTCGACTTGTACGGCAAGACCGTGGGCGTGGTCGGCACCGGGCAGATTGGTGCCACCTTCGCGAAAATCATGGCCGGTTTCGGCTGCCAGTTGCTGGCGTATGACCCTTACCCCAACCCGGAAGTCGAGGCCCTCGGCGGCCGCTACCTGCCATTGCCTGAGCTGCTGGCGCAATCGCACATCATCAGCCTGCACTGCCCGCTGACTGCCGACAGCAAGCACCTGATCAACAGCCAGTCACTGGCCGGCCTGCAACCCGGTGCCATGCTGATCAACACCGGGCGTGGCGCGTTGGTAGACACACCGGCGCTGATCGAGGCATTGAAATCCGGGCAGTTGGGTTACCTGGGGCTGGATGTCTATGAAGAGGAAGCGCAGCTGTTCTTCGAGGACCGCTCCGACCTGCCGTTGCAGGACGACGTGCTCGCCCGGCTGTTGACCTTCCCCAATGTGATCGTCACCGCCCACCAGGCGTTTCTCACCCGCGAGGCCCTGGCGGCGATTGCCGCGACTACGTTGCAGAACATTGCCGATTGGGCCGCTGGCACCCCGCAAAACCGGGTCGAAGGCTGATTTTGCCGGATCGAAGGTCGCTTCCGTGGGCCATGGGCCAGTGCTGCGCGTGCTAGCATACCGGCCATATTTGGAGGACCCATGGTCGAACACGATTTCCGCTACAACCTGATGAACCCGCAACACACCCTGACCGAATGCCGCGCACTGACGCCGGGACGCTATCAAGTCACCGGCAACGGTGGCTCGATTCGCGCCAACGATGTGCTGCTGGTGACCCTAAAGGGCAGCAAGGACTTGTCCATGCGCCTGACCGTCGACAACGTTCGTCACCTGCTCAAGCCCATGGGCCAGTGGGTTGCGGTGGCCACCGGTCCGGTATTCGGCGAACTGGCGATCCACACCTGGCAGGTCAATTGCGACAGCTGCGCCAAGGAGCTGAGTTTCGAGTTCGCGGTCGACGCCAAGCTCGGCAACAAGGCTGAAAAGCCGGCGGCCACCGCGCGCATTGCCGAACTGGGCTGGAGCACCGTTGGCGACAAGCACATTTGCCCGAAGTGCCAGGAGTCCGCGTGATGAAACACCTGGTTCTGGCCGGGGTGGCGGGCGCAGCGCTGCTGGGTTGCGCCGCCGAGCCGGTGAAGCTGCAGCAGGACCGCAGCTATATCCTGGAGTGGATTGGCGAGCGTCCGTTGATCGATTACAGCCACCTGACCATCACCCTCGGTGGCGACGGCCGCGCCTACGGCAACGGCGGCTGCAACCACTGGTTCGCGCCTTACACCCTGGACGGCGACAAGTTGAGCTTCGGTAAGGTCGGCAGCACCCGCAAAATGTGCGCACCGGCGCTGATGGAGCAGGAAAAACGCTTCCTGCAAGCGCTGGAAACCGTACAACGCTGGGATGTCTCGCCGATCGAGCAGATGCGCTTCTGGCCGGCCGAAGGCAAGCCGCTGCGCTGGTGGCTGGAAGAAGGCTAATCCCTCCCTTCTGTGGAAGCTGAGCTTTTGTGGGAGCGAGCTTGCTCCGGGCGGCGTTCCGACGATGGTCGTTAACGATAACGCGTTAACCCAGGCGAAATCCGTTGCCTGTTAGACCTTCGCGGGCAAGCCCGCTCCCACAGAAAGCAAGCAGAGCGCTGCCTCAACTCAATTCTTCGCCTGCAACGCCTGCAACTTGGCCATCACCCCCGCCGCCGTCTGCTCACCCATCAACTGCTCCCGCACCTTGCCCTTGTCGTCGACGATGTAAGTCACCGGCAATGCCTCGCTGCGCGGCAGCTCGAAACGCTCCGCCGGGTCCTGGGCCAATACGGTGAAGGCGATGCCCAGCTTGTTGCTGGCGCTCTTGAGTTCTTCGCCCTGCACGGCGTCGAAATTCACCCCGAAAACACCGATCTTCTGCCCCTTGAGCTGTTCGGCCAAGGCATTGAGTTCTGGAATCTCGGTGCGGCACGGACCACACCATTCGGCCCAGTAATTGAGCACGAACCACTTGCCATCCAGGCGTTCGGACGCCACCTTCTGTCCCAACTGGTCGGTGCCGTAGTCGTAACCACAGCCGCCCAGCAGCAAGGTTGCGAAAAGTGCCAGTACTGCGGTCAATCGCCTTGTCATGGGCTGATCCTTGTCGAAAAAAAAGGTACTGCTTGCGACCCATTGCCTCGCGAGGTTCTGGACTGCTCGCCACACAGGTAGAATAGCCGCCACCTTACGCAAGATGCGACCCGCACATGACCGATCTGACGCTTTATCACAATCCGCGCTGCTCGAAATCCCGCGGTGCGCTGGAACTCCTTGAAGCCCGTGGCCTTGCACCGACTGTAGTGCGCTACCTGGAAACCCCGCTAGACGCCACGCAACTTCAAAGCCTGCTGGGCAAGCTGGGGATCAGTGCCCGGAAACTGCTGCGCACCGGCGAAGACGAGTACAAGACCCTCAACCTGGCCGATACCAGCCTCAGCGAAGCGCAGTTGATCGCCGCGATCGCCGCCCATCCCAAATTGATGGAACGACCGATTCTCGAAGTCGGCGACAAAGCCGTCATCGGCCGGCCGCCGGAGAACGTGCTGGAGCTGCTGCCGTGAGCGCCCCCTACATCCTGGTCCTGTATTACAGCCGCAGCGGCTCGACCAATGAAATGGCCCGGCAGATTGCCCGGGGCGTCGAACAGTCCGGTATGGAAGCACGCCTGCGCACGGTGCCGGCCATCTCCACTGAATGCGAGGCCGTTTCGCCGTCTATCCCTGACGAAGGCGCGCTGTACGCCAGCCTTGACGATCTCAAGCATTGCTCGGGCCTGGCCCTGGGCAGCCCGACCCGTTTCGGCAACATGGCAGCACCTCTCAAGTACTTTCTCGATGGCACCAGCAACCTGTGGCTGACCGGTGCGCTGGTGGGCAAACCGGCCGGGGTCTTCACCTCGACCGCCAGCCTCCATGGCGGCCAGGAAACCACCCTGCTGTCGATGATGCTGCCGCTGCTTCACCACGGCATGCTGATCACCGGCCTGCCCTACAGCGAGTCAGCCCTGCTGGAAACCCGTGGCGGCGGCACGCCGTACGGCGCCAGCCATCATGCCGGCGCTGATGGCAAGAGCGGCCTGAACGAGCATGAAGTTGCGCTATGCCGTGCACTCGGCCTGCGCTTGGGCAAAACCGCGCAAAAGCTGGAGAGCGACCGTGGCTAAAAAGCCGAAGATCCTGCCCTCCATCGACTGGCTTGAACCTCGCGTACGTGTCAGCCGTGTGGCCAGCCTGCTGTGCTTTTTCGGCCTGATTGGCCTGCTTTGCGCCTATTACCTGGTGTTTGCCGACCTGCACGGCGCACGGCCCTGGGTGATCCTGTTGATCGAACTGGTGCCGCTGTTGCTGCTGGCACCGGGCATGATCAGCGGCAGCGCACGCGGCCATTCGTGGATGTGCTTTGTGGTCAACCTGTACTTCATCAAGGGCGCGATTGCCGCGTTCGACCCCAATCGCCAGGTATTCGGCCTGCTGGAGATGGCCGCCAGCCTGGCGGTGTTCTGCTCGGCGCTGCTGTATGTGCGCTGGCGCTTCCAGCTCAATCGCAAGCTGGCCGGCGAAGGCGAACCGGCTGCCGCGTGACGAGCGCCGCCGATGCTGGCGGCGCTACAGCCTCAATGGTTGACGGTGAACCGGCTGCCGCGTGACGAGCGCCGCCGATGCTGGCGGCGCTACAGCCTCAATGGTTGACGGTGAACGCCAGCATCATCGATAGCTGGCACATCGGCCGGCCGCTCTCGGCGTGCCATTGATTGAACGCGTTCTGCACGGTGGCCAGGTCCCGCAGGCTGGTGGGCACCTTGTCGACGATCTTCTGTGCATTCAGCGCCGCGACCACGTCATAGCTCGGCACGAAAGTGTCCTTGCCGACCATCCGCAGGAAACGTGGCGCCGACAGCCCACCCAATTGATGTCCGTGCTTGGCCAAGTACTTCCATAGGCCAACGATACCGGTCACCGGCCATTCGGCGATCAATTCGCCGAAACTGCCCTTCTCCTTCGCCACATCGAGGATGAACTGCGCATTGCGCGGCACACTCTTGAGCTTGCCCAGGTGGCGGATGATCCGCGCGTCCTGCATCAGCCGCTCAAGGTGCTCGGCGCCCATCAGCACGACCTTTTCCGGGTCGAAGCCGAAGAACACCTGTTCAAAGGCCGGCCACTTGGCATCCACCAGGCTGTGCTTGAGGCCGGCGCGGAACACCCGCAGCGCCAGGGTCGAGAGGTAGCGATCATCGCTGATCTGGCGCAGTTGGTCGGGGGTCTTGGGAACGGGCAGATGGGCTTCCAGTTCAGATGCTGAACCAAAGCGGTTCAGGCAGTACTCGTGCAACCACTTGTAATCGTGCATGCCCTCTCCTGAGCATAGAAATGGAAACGGCGCCCGCGAGCGCCGTCAGACCCAGCCGGTGACAGGGGTCAGAGATTGACCACATTGACGAAGCGCGACGCCGCGCTTTCGTCGATCGTCAGGCTGGTGAAATCGAACAGGTTGCGGTCCGCCAGTTGCGACGGAATCACGTTCTGCAGGCTGCGGAAAATGCTCTCGGTACGCCCAGGGGTCTTGCGCTCCCAGTCCTGAAGCATCTCCTTGACTACCTGGCGCTGCAGGTTTTCCTGGGAACCACAGAGGTTGCACGGGATGATCGGGAACTGCTTGAGGTCCGAGTAGGCCTGAATGTCCTTCTCATTGCAGTAGGCCAGCGGGCGAATCACCACGTTGCGCCCGTCATCGGCACGCAACTTTGGCGGCATGGCCTTGAGCGAGCCGTTGAAGAACATATTGAGGAAGAACGTCTCGACGATGTCGTCGCGATGATGCCCCAGGGCCATTTTGGTCGCGCCAATTTCGTCGGCGAAGGTATAGAGCGTGCCGCGACGCAGGCGCGAGCACAGCGAGCAGGTGGTCTTGCCCTCGGGAATCAACTCCTTGACCACCGAATAGGTGTCCTTCTCGACGATGTGGTACTCGACGCCCAATTCCTTGAGGTAGGCCGGCAACACATGCTCGGGAAAACCGGGCTGCTTCTGGTCCATGTTGACCGCAACAATCTCGAACTTGATCGGCGCAACCTTCTGCAGGTGCATGAGCACGTCGAGCATGGTGTAGCTGTCCTTGCCGCCGGACAGGCAAACCATGACCTTGTCGCCGTCCTCGATCATGTTGAAGTCGGCAACGGCCTCACCGGCCAGGCGACGTAGACGTTTCTGCAGTTTGTTCTGGTTGACCGTAAGAGTGCCCATGGCGCTTGAAATCCGCGAGGTGTGACGAAAGGCCGGCATTTTACGCAAAAACGCCGAACGGGCGAGCTATCCATCTGCGATTAACGCCAGTTTTTACAGCGCAATTTGCTCTAAAGGCGGCGTACCGGCGCGATTCAGTCCTTTCTATACTGCGACATAAGGTCGTACACACCTCTAGACCTTTGGCCACTGGCCGGTAGGCGCTCCGTTGGGGGGCGATAGCAATCACGAAGGAGTGACTGACTATGATCCATCACGTCGTGGGACTCTTTACCCACCCCGATCAAGAATGGAAGGAGATTCGTGGCGACCAAGAGGAAAGCATCAGCCACATGTACCTGACGCACACGCTGATTTTGGCGGCGATCCCCGCTGTTTCGGCGTTTATCGGCACCACCCAGGTGGGCTGGGTGATCGGCAGCCGCGCACCGGTCATGCTGACCCAGGAAAGCGCGCTGTGGATGACCATCATGTCGTACCTGGCGATGCTCTGCGGCGTCGCGGTGATGGGCGCGTTCATTCACTGGATGGCCCGTACCTACGACGCAACACCCAGCCTGGCGCGCTGTGTCGCCTTTGCCACCTACACCGCAACCCCGCTGTTCATTGGCGGCCTGGCGGCGCTCTACCCGCACATGTGGCTGGGCATGATCGTCGGTACGGCAGCGATTTGCTACACGGTGTACCTGCTGTACGTGGGCTTGCCGACCTTCATGGGCATTCCATCTGACGAGGGCTTTCTGTTTTCCAGCTCGGTACTGGCCGTAGGGCTGGTGGTGCTGGTGGCCATCATGGCCTTCACCGTAATTGTCTGGGGCCTGGGCGTTGGCCCGGTCTACACCAATTAGCATTGAATGATTGACCGACAGGCCGCCGCAAGGCGGCCTTTTCATGTGACGACGACCATTGGGCGCCTGGGCGATTCGCAATGCCCGGGGTTTAACGCATACTTGACGCCTCTGGAGATCCGTTAAGCATGCCCGAGCAACTCAATACCCGCGTCGAAGACTGTTTCCAACTCGCTGAATCCTTTTTCAAACGCCCTTTCAAACGTCCGGTGGTCAGCCTCAAGTTGCGCGGCCAGAAGGCCGGTGTGGCACACCTGCATGAAAACCTGTTGCGCTTCAATCCACAGCTGTACCGGGAAAATGCCGAGAACTTCCTCAAGCAGACCGTCGCCCATGAAGTCGCCCACCTGATCGCCCACCAGCTGTTTGGCGACCGCATCGCGCCCCATGGCGAGGAGTGGCAGTTGATCATGCGCGGCGTCTACGAGCTGCCGCCCAACCGCTGCCACACCTACGCAATCAAGCGCCGCAGCGTGACCCGCTACATCTACCGCTGCCCCTGCGCCAACAGCGACTTCCCGTTCTCGGCCCAGCGCCACAGCCTGGTCCGCCAAGGGCGGCGCTACCTGTGTCGACGCTGCCGGCAAACCCTGGTGTTTACCGGTGAGTCGCGGGTCGAATAAACGGCCTCAGGCTACTGCCTTTGCGCGCCGCAATTCGGCGATCTGCTCGATGCTGTAACCCAACTCGGCCAGCACCTGATCGCTATGGGCACCGACAGCTGCACCGATGTGCCGCGGTGCCGGCAAGCCAGCGGAAAACTTCAGCGGACAGGCCATCTGCGCCTGTGTCGTGCCGTCTGCCCGGGGCACCTGCGTCACCAGTTCGCGTGCCTGGAGCTGCGGATGCGCCAACGCCTCGGACAGACTCAGGACCGGCTCGACACAGGCATCGATCGCACTAAACAGCGCACACAATTCGCTGTAGTCGCGCTTTTCAAACTCGATCTGCAGTGCCTGCTTCAACGCCTGCTGCTGCTCGGGACGGGGCGACAGGCCCTGGGCCGCCAATTCGGGACGACCCAACGCCGCGCACAGCTGCTGCATGAAGTTCGGCTCCAGGCTGCCCACCGACATCCAGCGCCCATCGCGACTGCGGTAATAGTCGTAGAAGCTGCCGCCATTCAGCACCTGCTCTTCCGGCCCCGGCTCCACGCCGCACGCCAGATACCCCGCCCCGGCCAGTGCGTTCAGGCTGAACGCACAGTCGGTCATGCTCACGTCCAGATGCTGGCCTTCGCCCGTGTGCTGGCGGGCGATGACTGCCGCCAGCAGGCCGATGACCCCATGCAGGGAACCACCGGCAATGTCGGCGGCCTGGATGCCCAAAGGCACCGGACCACTGTCGGCGCGCCCGGTGTAGCTCGCCAGGCCGGCCAGCGCCAGGTAGTTGATGTCGTGCCCGGCGCGATCCTTGTAGGGCCCGGTCTGGCCGTAGCCGGTGATCGACACGTAGATCAGCCGTGGGTTGATCGCCTTCAAGGCTTCGTAACCGAGCCCGAGACGCTCCATGACGCCCGGGCGAAATTGTTCCAGAAGGATGTCGTGGTCCTGCAACAGCTGTTTGACCACATCCAGGGCCTGCGGCTGCTTGAGATCCAGCGCCAGGCTGCGCTTATTGCGGTTGAGGTAGGCGTGGCTGGCCGAGGTGCCCTGGTCGTGGGGCGGCAGGACGCGCAGCAGGTCCATGCGGGTCGGCGACTCGATCCGCAGGACTTCGGCGCCCATGTCCGCCAACAACAACGAGGCAAACGGCCCCGGCAACAGTGTCGAAAAATCCAGAATCTTCAGTGATGCCAGTGGCCCCTGCATAGGTCTTCTCCTTGGACGATCCGTCCAGACTAGGCAGCGGATGCCCGGTCGGCAATCACTTTAAGCGACAGCCGAGGTGACCTTTGCGCTCAAATCCCGGGCAAGAAAAAACCCGCCGCAGCGGGTTTCTTCATCAACTCTGGAGAATCACTTCACCGAAGCCGGGGCCGGGCCTTCAGCCACGCCCAGATCATCGACTTCACGCTCGTCGGAGATACCACGACCGCCCGAGGCCAGCTCGACCTGCAGCTTGTCTTCGTCCAGTTCCTTGACCCATTTGGCCACGACCAGAGTCGCTACGGCGTTGCCGACCAGGTTGGTCAGGGCACGGGCTTCGGACATGAAGCGGTCGATACCGAGGATCAGCGCCAGGCCGGCAACCGGCAGGTGACCTACGGCCGACAGGGTCGCCGCCAGCACGATAAAGCCACTACCGGTCACGCCTGCAGCACCTTTGGAGGACAGCAGCAGCACCAGCAGCAAGGTGATCTGGTGGGTGATGTCCATGTGGGTGTCGGTCGCCTGGGCGATAAACACAGCAGCCATGGTCAGGTAGATCGACGTACCGTCGAGGTTGAACGAGTAACCGGTCGGGATGACCAGGCCAACCACCGACTTCTGGGCACCCAAGCGCTCCATCTTGATCAGCATGCGTGGCAGTGCCGATTCGGAGGAGGAGGTACCCAGTACGATCAGCAGTTCTTCACGGATGTAGCGGATCAGTTTCAGCACGCTGAAGCCGTGGGCGCGGCAGATCGCACCCAGCACCAGCACCACGAACAGCACGCAGGTGATGTAGAAGCAGATCATCAACTGGCCCAACTGCACCAGCGAACCAACGCCATAGGCACCGATGGTAAAGGCCATGGCACCCAGCGCACCGATGGGCGCCAGCTTCATGATCATGTTGATGATGTTGAACATCACGTGGGCAAAACGATCGATGAAGTCCAGTACTGGCTTGCCGTAGGCACCCAGGCGATGCAGGGCGAAACCGAAGATCACCGAGAACATCAGGACCTGCAGGATATCGCCGTTGGCGAACGCACCGACGATGGTGTTCGGGATCACGTTGAGGATGAAGCCAACGATGCTCTGGTCAGCGCCAGCGGTGACGTAGGCCGCGACTTTCGAGGCATCCAGGGTCGAGACATCGATGTGCATGCCGGCGCCCGGTTGCACGACGTTGACCACCACCAGGCCGATCAGCAAGGCAATGGTGGAGACGATTTCAAAGTACAGCAGCGCGTAGCCACCGGTCTTGCCGACCGATTTCATGCTCTGCATGCCAGCAATGCCGCTGACGACGGTACAGAAGATAATCGGCGCGATGACCATCTTGATCAGCTTGATGAACCCGTCACCCAGCGGCTTGAGCGCCACCCCGGTCTGCGGATAAAAGTGACCGAGCAAGATGCCGATAACGATGGCAACGATTACCTGGAAATACAGGGATTTGTAGATTGGCTGACGAGTCGTCATTGCAGAGTTCCTCAAGAGCACCGCGTTGCAATCGTCCATCCGATGCAAGCGACACCTAAAGTGCGAACCCTCCTGCACTGGAGGGATTTGTTGTGGCGAACTGCGTGCTGGCAGGTCTGCCTGACTTATTGCAGAGCTCGTGCCAGCTTTGCCGAATCGCCCACAAACCGCGTACCAGAGGGGTTACAGGTAACTCTGATGATTTGCCTTGGCGATCGGCGCTGGCGGATTCCCGCCCATCGACTCGATCCACTCCTGGAAATTGGCGGATATCCGCCTTATCCGATGGTGGAGGGCTGGCTAAGATCCGCCACTCAATGGACGGATGACTTCCCATGCGCGAACGCACTATCGCCAGTCATTTTGCCCGCGCGGCCACCGGCGGCGCGCGCCGGCTCGGGCATGACTATTCAGGCCTGCTGCAGGCGCTTGGAATCAACCCCGAATGGCTCGACGAGCCCCGTGCGCGAATCGCTCCCGAGCAGTTCAGCGCCCTGCTCCAGGGCCTGTGGCTGGCTCTGGACGACGAATACCTGGGGCTGGCCCAAGGCGTGAGCAAGCGCGGCACCTTCGCCATGATGTGCCACGCGCTGATCCACTGCGCCAACCTGGAGAAAGCATTCAGTCGCGGCTTACTTTTCTATAGCCTATTTCCCGACAGTCCGCGCCTGAGCTTGAGCCGGGAAGACGAATGGGTGCGCCTGAGCCTGGACGATTCTCAACTGTCCGACCCCGACCATTTCCTCAGCGAATGCCTGTTGGTCACCTGGCACCGCCTGGGCAGCTGGTTGATCGGCCAGCGGATTCGCCTGGAACAGGCCAGTTTCAGCTATGCCAAACCCGTGCACGGCGCCGAATACGAACTGCTGTTTGCCTGCCCATTGGCGTTCGACGGCCAACATACCAGCCTGCTGTTTCATCGCCGCTATCTGGACATGCCGTTGTTGCAGGATGAGCGCACCCTCAAGCATTTCCTCGAACGCTCACCGGCCGATCTGCTGGCCCGCCCGGATGACGGCGACAGCATGTGCAGCCGCCTGCGTCGCCTGCTGGGGCGTGACAGCCGGCGCTGGCCCGACCTGGAGGCGGTGGCCGCGCAGTTACATGTCAGCCCGCAGACCCTGCGTCGGCATCTGCGGGAAGAAGGTGCGAGTTTTCAGGAACTGAAGGATCAACTGCGCCGCGACATCGCGATCTACCACCTCAGCCGCGCCGACCTGTCGTTGCAACAGATCGCCGAGCAGCTGGGTTTTTCCGAACCTTCGGCGTTTCACCGGGCGTTCAAGAAGTGGACGGGGCTGACGCCTGGGGCGTACAGGGCACAAGAGAGCTGAAATTCAAGACCTGCCCCAGTCTTCAAATCAAAGGCGGAATGATCAGTGACAGACCAGGATAAATTTTGTCCGGATGCTCCAACACCGCTCGGTTCGCCTCAAAGATCAGCCGGTACTTGGCGGCATCGCCATAAAACTCTCGGGCGATACGCGACAGTGTGTCGCCCTTGACCACCACATACATGTTCAACTGCCCGACCGGCGGAATCGCCAGGGTTGCCGGGGACTCGAAGTCCACATTACCCAGCAGGTTGATCTGTTCGATAAAAGCGCCAAGGTTATTGGCGGTGGTCGCATGTATGTCATGCATGAGCACGATGGAGTGGGTTCTTTTGCTTATTTGCTCAACCCCGTGGGACACCCAGCCCCCTGGTTGATAGTTGCTGTTCCAGTCGAGGGTATCCACGCTCCAAAGCACTTGCCGATACCCCAATTCGGCCACCGTTCGATCGACCAGTGCATCGTGGGCGCCATAGGGCGGCCGCATAATCGGATCGGGCACCTGAAACGGCGCCAGTGCCTGCTCTGTCATCTTGATTTGCTCGATGATGGTGTCCCGATCCTGGCCCACCAGCCTCAGGTGATCGTAGGTGTGATTGCCGATTCGATGCCCCTCATCCAGGATGCGCCGGATACGCTCGCCGTGCCTGGCAACCAGATTGCCGACGATGAAAAACGTTGCCTTTACATCAAACCGCGCCAGTGAATCGAGTACGGTTTCGGTATTGACCTGACGTGGACCGTCATCAAATGTCAGCCAGACTTTCTTCCTTTCCATTTACATCTCCTTTTAATGACGGTTAACGCAATAACCCAGCTCATTGCCTGGGCAAGCGATGGTTATACCGGTCACCAAAGGGATGAATACCATTAAAAGTTGTTGCCATTCATTGAACGCCAGCCGCCTACACGACGAGCAGAAATGTCAGACAAGTACTGGATCAAATGACTGGGAAATGGATCCGGAATTCCGCGCCGCCCATTGGCGAATCTCCTAGCGTCAGCCGCGCACCGTAGCTTTCGATGATGTCCTTGACCACCGCCAGGCCAATACCCTGCCCCGGATGCTGGCGATCCAGGCGCTCGCCACGCTGGAGAATCCGTGCGCGCTGATCCACCGGCACCCCCGGCCCGTCATCCTCGACGCACAACTCAATGCCGGCCACGGTCTGGCGCAGGCTGACCCGCACCTCTCCCAGGCACAGGCGATAAGCGTTTTCCAGCAGGTTGCCGAGCATTTCGAGCAAGGCGCCCTGCTCGATGGGCACGTAGCAAGGGTCCGGCAGATCGAAGCGGGTACGCACCCGTTTGTCGCGATAGACCTTGTCGAGGGTATCGCACAGGCTCTTAAGTACCGGTTGCAACGCCACCTGATGCCGCACCAGGCCGCTTTTGCGCAAGCTGGCACGCTGCAATTGATAGCTGATTTGCTGGCTCATGCGCTCGATCTGCGATTGCAACACCCACGCCTGCTCTCGATCCTCGGGGCGCTGGGCCATGTCCTCACTGACCCCTTGCAGCACCGCCAGCGGCGTTTTCAGGCTGTGGGCCAGATCGTCCAGCGAGTCACGGTAGCGCCTGCGCTGCTCGCGTTCGCTGCGCAACAGACGGTTCAGGGAGCCGGTCAGGCGCAGCAATTCACGGGGGTGTTCTTCACTGAGGCTTTCCAGTGCACCGTTTTCGATCTGGTCGAGCTCCTGACTCAAGCGGCGCAAAGCGCGCAGGCCCCAGGTCAGGCCGATCCACAGCAGCGCCAACAACACCAACAATGCGGCGCCGAAGCCCAGGTAAAGGTTTTCCCGCACACCCTCCAGGGTCTGCTGGTATTCGCGCACCGGTTGCAGGGCGACGATGCTGAATGCCGCGCTCTTGCCGCCAAGCAGCTTGACCTCGACGTCATAGACGAAGAACTCCTGGCCACTGGCCTCGCGGATGCGCGCAAACTCGTTGCCGCGCCCGTCATACCGGGGTTTGTAGTTGATGTGCTCATCCTGGGTCGCCCGCGAACGCCAGACCAACTGCCCTTCGCGGTCATAGATGTAGCCCAGCAGGCGGCTGTCGGCGAGGTTGAATCGCTCGTCCGGCAACTGCGAGGGCATGACCAGGCGGTTGTTTTCGACGCGCGCAGCGGAAATCAGGGTGGTGACGTCCGACGCCAGGCGCTGCTCGATCGAGTCTTGCAGGGCCAGGCTGAACGCACCCTGCATGGCTGGCAGCAGGGCCAGCATGAACAGCACGGCGAGGGTGGTCGCGGCCAGCATCAGCCGCAGACGCAGGGATCGAATCACTGGCAGCGCTCGTTGAACAGGTAGCCCAGGCCGCGCACCGTCTCGATCGGCTTGAATCCGTTGGGCCCTTCGAGCTTGCGCCGCAGGCGCCCGACCAGCACCTCAATGACATTCGGATCGCGCTCGTCGTCGTCCGGATAGAGCTGCTCCATCAAGCGGTCCTTGGCAACCACCTGTTGATGGTGACGCATCAGGTATTCGAGGATCCGGTATTCATAGGCCGTCAGCGCCAGTGGCTTCTCATCGAGCGTCGCCTGCTTGCGATTGAGGTCCAGCAGCAAGGGTCCGGCGACGATGGTCGACTGAGTGAAGCCGCTGGAGCGGCGCAGCAAGGCATTGAGACGCGCGTCGAGTTCTTCGAACTGGAACGGCTTGACCACGTAGTCGTCAGCACCGGCGGCCAGGCCTTCGACCTTGTCCTGCCAGTTGCCACGGGCGGTGAGGATCAGGATCGGGAAGGTCTTGCCCTCGCGGCGCAGTTCACGGATCAGATCCAATCCCCCCATGCCCGGCAAGCCCAGGTCGATCACCGCCAGGTCATGATTGTACTGGCCGGATTGGTACAACGCCTCTTCGGCATTGGCGACCGCTTCCACCACATGACCATTCTCGGTCAGGCGGGTGTGCAGGTGATGGCGCAACAGCGCCTCGTCTTCGACGACCAACAGTTTCATAACGCTCTCCCAGGCAAATCAACCACTCCAAGGGTGCCTCGCACCCAGCTTACCGACATGCCTGCGCCGGATCACCCTTTGGATGATCCGGCGCAGGTCGACGCTGGCCAATGATCAGAAAGCGTAGTTGGCGGACAGATAGGTCTGGGCGCTGCTGTCCAGGCTCAACGAACCCTGCTTGGTGCCCTGGGCACTCATCTCGGTGCTGGCATTGCTGCGCAGGTAACGGTAACCCATTTCCACCGACACGTTTTTCGAAACCTGCTGCAGGACACCGCCCTGCACACCCACGGCGTAACCGATGTCACTGTCGCGGCTGTAGCCTGGCGAGTCCTGGGTCAACTTGGTCAGGCCGGCCGTGCCTCCGCCGAACAGCTTGGTGCTGCTGGTCACCGGCAGGAACAGGTCGTAGCTGCCCAGCAGGTTTTCCTGGCGCAACTTGATGCCGTTGTGGGTGCCCGAGACATTGTCGTAGGTGGCGTAGTAGCGACGGTCGTTGTTCTGCTGGCCGAGACGAATACCGTAAGTACTGTCCTTGCCGATCACACCATTGGCGTTGGGGTGATCGAGGTTGCTGTTGAGCAGGCTGGATTTTTTCACCTTGTCACTGGTCTGGCCCAGGGTCAGGCTGGCGAAGTTGTCGTCGGCGGCGTGGGCAGCGGCGCTGGCGCCCAGCACGGTCATGGCCAGCATCAGTTTCTTGAAGGTTGTCATCGTGAGTTTCCTCGTTCGCAATGTGCTCTTGGTTGATGCGTGCAGGTTACCCACCCCCCACTGAACTCCCCCTGAACACGCGCTGAACCTGGCCTGAACGAGCTGAACACGCGGTAACACTACCCAGCCGGTCGGCGAATCGGCAAAATGCCGCGATGAACTCGCTCCCCGCCCTGCCCGCCTGCTGCACACCACTCGACGCTCATTGGCCGTTGCCTGCCGTACTGCCCGACAGTGTGCTGCTCAGCACCCGTTTCGATCCTGCATTGCTGGTGCCCGAGGATTTTCGCGGCTGCAACGTCGAGCCTCCGCCGAGCATCCAGCGCTCAGTGGCCAAGCGTCAGGCCGAGTTTCTCGCCGGCCGCCTGTGTGCCCGCGCCGCGTTGCTGCAATTGACGGGAGAGACGTGCATCCCGGCGATCGGCGAGGACCGGGCGCCCGTCTGGCCAAGCGACATTTGCGGCTCGATCACCCACACCACAGGCCGGGCCGCGGCGATTGTCGCGCGCAAGGAGCACTGGCGCGGGCTGGGCATGGACCTGGAAAACCTGCTCGATCCCGCGCGTGCCGAGCGCCTGGCGGGCGAAATCCTCACCCCGGCCGAACTGCAGCGCATGGCCGCAGGTGATCGCGAGCAGCAGGCCCTGCTGGTGACCCTGACCTTTTCGGTCAAGGAGAGCCTGTTCAAGGCGCTCTATCCTATCGTCCGGCAACGCTTCTATTTCGAGCATGCCGAGGTGTTGGAATGGACAACTGAAGGCCGGATCCGTCTGCGGCTGTTGACGGACTTGTCCAGCGAATGGCACCACGGCGTGGAACTGGAAGCGCAGTTCGCGGTGAAGGACGGCCAGCTGCTGAGCCTGGTCAGCATCCCTGCCTGAACCCTCTCAGCGCTCGGGCTTTTCCTGATTGCGCGGCCAGCTCAAGCTGAAGCAGGCGCCGCCGAGGTTCTTGCTTTTGCCAATCAGCGCCCGGCCGCCATGCCAATGGATGATCCGCCGCACAATCGACAGGCCGAGGCCATGGCCACCCGAGGCCCGGGTGCGACTGTCATCCAGGCGCAGGAACGGCGTGAAGATTTTTTCCCAGGCACTTTCCGGTACGCCCGGGCCATCGTCCTCGACATCCACCCGGCACCGTTGCTGGCCAACCTGAAAGCTGATGGCTACCTGGGACTGCGCATGGCGCATGGCGTTGCTCACCAGATTCTGCAGCGCCCGATGCAGGTAGCGTGGTTCGGCCTCGACCCAGGCTCCGTCGCAATCGGCAGCCGACAGGCACAACCCACGCTGCACCCTGACATCCGCGCGCAACGGCGCCAGCTCGCCGATCACCTGGTTGACCAGGGCATCCAGATCCACCCGCTGGAAGTTCAGCGCGGGCGAACCCTGCTCCAGCCGCGCGTAGGTGAGCATTTCGTCCACCAGGCCATCAAGGTCCTGAATGTCGTGATCCATGCCGACCAGGTATTTTTCCCGGGCCTGGTCGGTGCTCGCCGAGCTGATCATTTCCAGGCCGAAGCGCAGGCGCGCCACTGGCGTGCGCAGCTCATGGGACACCGCACGCACCAGCTCACGCTGAATCGCCAGCAGTTGCTGCAGATGCTCGGCCATTCCGTTGAATGCCGCGGCCAGGCGCCCGACCGAATCGGCACCGCGTGCTGGCACCCGTGTTTCCAGACTGCCCTGGGCGATACGCGTTGCCGCCGACTCCAGGCCGCTGAGCCGACGCTCGAGCTGACGCACCAATAAATAGACGATCAAGCCGATCAGGCTCAATCCCAGGGCGGCGATCAACACCAGCCACTCGGGGGGATAAGGATTCATCTGGTACAACGGACCGATTTCCAGCACCCACGGCGTGCCCACCATGCCGGCAAACACCCGGATCGAATCACCGCCCTTGCCCAGCGCCATGACCGTATCGCCTTCGGAGACCCGCCGGCTCTGGTCTTCGTCCATGTCGGCCTGGTCCACCGTGACCAGTTGCAACTCGAAGCCAAAACCCTTGTCTCTCTTCAACTCTTCCAGGCGCTTGGGCTGCTCGCTCACCGGATAGCGCACCAACTCGTCCGCCAGCAGATAAATAGTCGCCCGCGCCAGTTGCTCGCTGATCTGCTGCACCTCGCCCGTCAGCACCAACTGCTCTTTTTCACTGACCAGCCGATAGACCCGGGCCGCATGGGGTCCGGTCTGCTCGACCAAGGCCTGGCCGCGCAGGATGCGCGTGCGCTGGCCCATATCGAGGTCAGTCTGGCTGAAGGTCTGCAGGCTCATGGGGATCCCCAGCAAACGCTCCCAGACCACCAGCGCGCGATGGCGCTCGGTCTGGTTCATCGGCTGCAGGTTGTCGGCCATCAGCGAAAACGTACCGTGGGCCAGGCGCTCGCGGTACTGCTCGCTGCGCACCTCGTTGAGCAGGTGCAGGGCCAGCGCGCCGAGCACCGCCACCAGGATCAGCGCGGCGCACATGCCACCGTAGATGCGCAGGAAGATCGAGTTCACAGGGCCGGGTGTACGCAGGCTTCAGGCACGAACAGATAACCCTTGCTGCGGATGGTCTTGATCAGGCGCGGATGATCCGGGTCGTCGCCGATTTTCGGGCGGATCCGCGAAATACGCACGTCGATGGAGCGGTCTTGACCGTCGTAGCCGATCCCGCGCAGCGCGGTGAAAATTTCCTCGCGCGAGAGGATTCGTCCGGCGTTGTCCACCAGCAACCAGAGCAAATCGAATTCGGCGCTGGTCAGTTCGATGCCCTGCCCCTGCAACCAGGCCTCGCGCAGCGCATTGTCGACCACCAGCGGCCCGAACTGCAGGCGCCGAAGCTTCTGCGGCACTGCGGGTTCCGGCGTCTCGCTGCGTCGCAGCAGGGCCTGGATGCGCGCCAGCAGCAGGCGCGGGCGCACCGGCTTGCATACATAGTCGTCGGCGCCCATGTCCAGGCCCTGGATCTGGTCGAGGTCGTCGGTGCGGGCGGTGAGCATCAGGATCGGCCCGTCATACCGATCACGCACCTTGCGGCAGATGCTCAGGCCGTCTTCGCCGGGCAACATCAGGTCGAGGATCACCAGGTCCGGTTGCTCGGCAATTATCCGCGCCGCCGCCAACGCGCCATTGCCTTCGATGGCAACGCGCAATCCATTGCTTTCCAGGTAGTCGCGAGTCAACTCAGCCAGGCGCTGGTCGTCCTCGACAATCAATACCTGCCAGGCTTCTTGCTCCACGGGTGACCTCTGCTTGCCAGAACACTAATAAAGGGAGGATCCACTGGTATTTTTGTAACTTTTATAGTGGATAAGACTGCATAGACAGCAGTCGATTGTAACAACGCCAACCCTTATCCACACAAGCGGGCAAATGCGCTCGGTAAGCGGGATTTTTTGTGGTAGGGTTCGCGCCCTTAAAATTCCACCCAGGGGATTTTCGGGGGCAAAAAACAGTGACAAACGGTCTGATCCAGTAGGGTCGCGGCCTACACGACGATTGGCGGATTCATACACATTTTACGCACAGCTTTATCCACAGGTAGTACGTTGCATCCCCCCCACAAACGCATTATCTTGTAGCTCGCGCGCAGAAAAACCCTACATATAGGGTTTTGAGCCAAAACCCAAACACCAAACAGCCAAGAAACTCAAGTGCTTTTCTTGCCTGATTCCGGTGGAACCAAACACTTTTTCAGTAGCCCAAACCGCTCCCGCGGATGGCGACCGTTTTGAGGCCCAAAAGGCTGAAAACGGTACGGGTGTTGCAGTCATTTACTGACACCCAATGGAATTCGGATCTCGGCCCCTTGGCCTGAGACCAAAGACTTCGGCATGGAAGCGGCGCCCAACAGCCCCCTTCCTCCTGTCCCGAAGTTGTTATGCCCGGCGCTTGCCGGTTGTAGTGCTTCAGGACGGAACGGTGGGCACCTTCGCGGTGCCCAAACAAACATAGAATGTGGAGACACTCATGCAAACCGACACAACTCGCGAGAACCCGCAGGGCAGCTTGCCGCAGGCCGCCGATTCGACTTCGGATCTGTCCGCCACCGCGCCAGGCCAACTGCGAGTGATCAAGCGTAACGGCACTGTCGTTCCTTACACCGATGACAAGATCACCGTCGCCATCACCAAAGCGTTTCTCGCAGTTGAGGGCGGCACCGCTGCCGCCTCGTCGCGAATCCACGACACCGTGGCCCGCCTGACCGAACAGGTCACCGCGACTTTCAAGCGTCGCATGCCATCAGGCGGCACCATCCACATCGAAGAAATCCAGGACCAGGTCGAATTGGCCCTGATGCGTGCCGGCGAGCAGAAAGTCGCGCGCGACTACGTGATCTACCGTGACGCCCGCTCCAAGGAGCGCGCCGCCCATACCCCGGCCGAAGCTGCCGTGCAAGCTCACCCATCGATCCGCATCACCCTGGCCGACGGTTCGTTTGCACCGCTCGACCTGGGCCGCCTGAACACCATCATCACCGAGGCCTGCGAAGGCCTGGAAGAAGTCGACGGTGACCTGATCCAGCGCGAAACCCTGAAGAACCTGTACGACGGCGTGGCCCTGACCGACGTCAACACCGCCCTGGTGATGACCGCCCGTACCCTGGTTGAGCGTGAACCGAACTACTCGTTCGTGACCGCGCGCCTGCTGATGGACACCCTGCGTGCCGAAGGCCTGGGCTTCCTGAAAGTCGCCGACAGCGCCACTCACCACGAAATGGCCGACCTGTACGCCAAGGCTTTGCCTGCCTACATCGCCAAGGGTATCGAGTTCGAATTGCTGAACCCGGTCCTGGCCACCTTCGACCTGGAAAAACTCGGCAAGGCGATCAACCACGAGCGCGACCAGCAGTTCACCTACCTGGGCCTGCAAACCCTGTACGACCGTTACTTCATCCACAAGGACGGTATCCGCTTCGAACTGCCGCAAGTGTTCTTCATGCGCGTGGCCATGGGCCTGGCGATCGAAGAAAAGCAGAAAGAAGACCGTGCGATCGAGTTCTATAACCTGCTGTCGTCCTTCGACTACATGTCGTCGACCCCGACCCTGTTCAACGCCGGCACCCTGCGTCCACAGCTGTCGAGCTGCTACCTGACCACCGTGCCGGATGACCTGTCGGGCATCTACCACGCGATCCACGACAACGCCATGTTGTCCAAATTTGCTGGCGGCCTGGGCAACGACTGGACGCCGGTGCGTGCACTGGGTTCGTACATCAAGGGCACCAACGGCAAGTCCCAGGGCGTAGTTCCGTTCCTGAAAGTGGTGAACGACACTGCCGTAGCCGTGAACCAGGGTGGCAAGCGCAAAGGCGCTGTCTGTGCCTACCTGGAAACCTGGCACATGGACATCGAAGAGTTCATCGAGCTGCGCAAGAACACCGGTGATGATCGTCGTCGTACCCACGACATGAACACCGCCAACTGGATCCCTGACCTGTTCATGAAGCGCGTCTTCGATGACGGCAAGTGGACCCTGTTCTCGCCGTCCGAAGTTCCGGATCTGCACGACCTGACCGGCAAGGCCTTCGAAGAGCGCTACGAGTACTACGAAGCCCTGAGCGAATACCCAGGCAAGATCAAGCTGTTCAAGACCATCCAGGCCAAAGACCTGTGGCGCAAGATGCTGTCCATGCTGTTTGAAACTGGCCACCCATGGCTGACCTTCAAAGACCCGTGCAATCTGCGCAGCCCGCAGCAGCACGTCGGCGTGGTCCACAGCTCGAACCTGTGCACCGAGATCACCTTGAACACCAACAAGGACGAGATCGCCGTTTGCAACCTGGGCTCGATCAACCTGCCGAACCACATCGTCAACGGCAAGCTGGACACCGCCAAGCTGGAACGTACCGTCAACACCGCAGTGCGGATGCTCGATAACGTTATCGACATCAACTACTACTCGGTGCCACAGGCGCAGAACTCCAACTTCAAGCACCGTCCAGTTGGCTTGGGCATCATGGGCTTCCAGGACGCGCTGTACCTGCAGCACATTCCTTACGGTTCGGATGCTGCCGTTGAGTTCGCCGACAAGTCCATGGAGGCGGTCAGCTACTACGCGATCCAGGCTTCCTGCGACCTGGCCGACGAGCGCGGCGCCTACGAGACGTTCCAGGGTTCGCTGTGGTCCAAGGGCATCCTGCCGCTGGATTCGCAACAGATCCTGATCGAAGCCCGTGGCCAGAAGTACATCGACGTTGACCTGAACGAATCCCTGGACTGGGCGCCGGTACGTGCCCGTGTGCAGAAAGGCATTCGTAACTCCAACATCATGGCTATCGCACCGACCGCCACCATCGCCAACATCACTGGCGTATCGCAGTCGATCGAACCGACCTACCAGAACCTGTACGTGAAATCGAACCTGTCGGGCGAATTCACCGTGATCAACCCGTACCTGGTTCGCGACCTGAAAGCCCGCGGCCTGTGGGACTCGGTCATGATCAACGACCTGAAGTACTACGACGGTTCCGTGCAGCAGATCGAGCGCATCCCGGCCGAGCTCAAGGCGCTCTACGCCACCGCGTTCGAAGTGGACACCAAGTGGATCGTTGACGCGGCCAGCCGTCGTCAGAAGTGGATCGACCAGGCGCAGTCGCTGAACCTGTACATCGCTGGCGCATCGGGCAAGAAGCTCGACGTGACCTACCGCATGGCCTGGTACCGTGGCCTGAAAACCACTTACTACCTCCGTGCCCTGGCCGCGACCAGCACCGAGAAGTCGACCATCAACACCGGTAAGCTGAACGCTGTTTCCAGCGGCGGCAACCACGGTGACGACTCGGCCCTGGCAGCCCCAGCAGGTCCTGCTCCCGTACCGAAGGCCTGCGCCATCGACGAGCCGGATTGCGAAGCTTGCCAATAGCCCCGACAGAGCAATAAACGTATACATTTCTAGTTATAAACCCTGTAAACCTTAATTAAAAATGGGTTTACAGGGGTATACTAGATTCCTATACTCAGCCGCAATCTAGCTGATGGCGTAGGAACGTATACTTTGGACGGATTTTCCATAAGGTCTTTCACCGCTTCAGACGGCATTGCGATGGTTGTCATCGTCGATGAACAAGGCCAGCCTCTCTTTCATCCAAACGTCTACGCCACTCTCAACTATCGGGACATTGGCGCCTCTCCTTTCACCATAGAAAAGATCCTTCGCTCTCTTGGCATGGTCTACCTATGGTCATCTGCAAGAAGCCTTGATTTGGATCATTCGCTCATCAGCGGTGATTTTCTATCCATGGAGCAGATGGAAGATCTGGCTCTCTTCCTGAGGATGGATCGAAAATCTCAAGATCAGGAATCTGCCCCGCCTGTCGCCAAGAAAACTTCAAAGATTGTTCGCTTAGAGCAAGTCAGAGGGGGGTTCGAATGCTACCAGCCCAACCATAGCCAGATCTCAGCAGTGGAAGGGGGTGCGAGAATCCGGGTCGCAGCCAACTACTTTGAATTTCACCTACAGCGCCGCTTAGCAGCGATGAAAGCCTCTGCGACAGAAATCGAGCTGGTGAAGTCAATCTCCGAATCGGCAATAGCAAGGCTACGAGCCTTAATCCCGTTGGCCGGGACGGCATCTGAAGATGAGACCTTAGAAGGGCTGACCAAAGCTACGATGGCAGCAGCCGAGCATGCATTTCATCCTGACTCTGATGACAATCCTTTTTCGACACCTTTTCTGAGGGCTCGAAATTACTTGATCTTCAAGTTTCTGGTAGAAACCGGCTCGCGGCGTAGCGAACTCCGATACATCAAAGTTGAGGATGTGGACTACTCGACCCACCGCGTGCGCCTTCGGGTATCAAAAACCATTGCGCGAACAAATGCGATATCGACTGTGCTCTCTGTTGCCTACCACGATTTCATCATGAATCACTGGAGCAAGATTCCTCCACGAGCCCGCTCCCACGGTTATCTGTTTGTCACTGCCGAGGGCAATCATTTAGCCCTGGATAGTATCAATCTCATATTTCGAGAGATGCGCAGAAAGGTGCCGGGGCTTCCCGCAGATTTTGCTCCGCATGCGTTTCGTCGAACCTGGAACGATAGATTGAGCGAGAAAATTGACGCTCAGCCTGTCGATAAGCGCATGCCTCCCGAGCAGGAAATACAGGTTAGGAATCGTCTCATGGGGTGGAAAAAAGGCTCCAGGATGGGAGAGCGCTATGCGAAGCGTTTCATTCGCAAACGATCTGATGAAATCGGCGAAGAGCTGGCCAACGAGTTGACTGAAGGAAAACCTACCGATGATTGAGGCCTTTCAAAGTACCCACCTGATAGCAACACCTGCCATCGAGCAGAACGTGATGCTTCTGGACGGCCGGAAAATAGTCGTGCGGGCTGGGCAAGACCTACACCTATACGATGCAGATGGTGCAAAGCGTAAGATCTACTATGAGCACCTGGATATCTCCATTCCATTTCATGCCAGTCTATTCCGAGTGTTCTACGGCATGCTTGGCACCCATAGCCTGGTCTACAACACCGCAGTAAGTCAGGCATTCAAACTATGGATGTTGGAACCAGCTCTCAGGGATTGCCAAGAGCTTGGCATCACTCAGCTTGAGGCGCTGCTCAGTCTCTCAGCGAATTATCATCCTTTCATTTTTCCCGCGCTTAGACGGATCAGTGCTCAGAATTTGCCCGGCCTGACGGATGAGCTGAAAGACTTCTTGAAGCACGGTCAAAAATGGGAAGAAAAGGGGAATGGCGCTTATTACACATTGGTGACCAACGATCCCTCACGAGGAGCGCTGACGGATCAGGAGCTTCACAACCTTCACGCAGCGTTGAATCTCGGCTACGCAAACGGAACGGTAAAACAGGCCAATTTCACACTGTGCTGGTTCTTTATCGGAACGGGGGTTAGGCCCATCCAACTCGCACGCATGAAGAAGCGAGACATTCAGGTCGTGAAAGGGCCTGAAGGTGTCGAGGTCACCCTGAGAATTCCTCTTGCTAAAGGCGAGCAAAAGGACAAGCAGGAATACTGGCTGCGAAGAGCCCCGTCAGTACTTGCGGAATGCTTGATTGAGTACCTGAACTCCCCAGCGATCATCTCTATTGGCGTAGACGATGCGGTGTTTCCGGGTGGATCACGAGCCTTGTCGATGCGCTTGTCTCGTTGTTTTGCTGGATTGGAAACCTATTCCGAACGGCTAGAGGAGCACATCCCTGTAACGCCTTACCGCTTCCGCTACACGCTCGCCACCAGAGCACTCGCTCATGGGGCCTCAGACTATGAAGTAGCCCGCCTGCTGACACATCGCAGTACGAGCTGTATCCAATTTTACCGGGCATCCATGCCTCAGTTCCAGAATCCTATCCGCCAAGCCATAGGGAAGGAGCTGGAGTACTTTGCGAAAGCTTTTCAGGGCCGCTTGATACAAGACTTGAGTGAGGCAACTCGATCCGGCGATGAAAGCGCGGTGATCTCCGATTTTCTGAGATTGGTCGGCCAGAAGGTGGGAGCATGTGGCACCAAAGCCGAATGCCACCAAAACGCGCCCATTGCGTGCCTTTACTGCCCTTTCTTTGAACCCCTCGCAGACGCACCTTGGGAAATGCTTTTGGCATCCCTAAAGGCGGATCAGGACACTGAATCTGAGGATCGTATCCGCCTGATCAATCACAACGCCATGTCCGCAATTTCTGAAATTATGGAACGTCGAGACACGATGACAGCACAACGGATGGCAGACCAGATCAATGGGTGAACTAGTACATTTCATTGGCCGAGCTGATCTTGATGCACAACAGAACCTGAAGGCGTTCATCGCTCATGCCCGTGAAACCATGCCCTTCACGAACATAGACTGGGAAGATGACTCTTGGAACATCACGAGTTTTGCCCCTGGACGAAATCAAGGCAAAGTGAAGAAAATCGCCCATTTTCGATCAATGCGTGATCCTTCCGGCAATAAATCGACCGTCGAGATCCCCCTGCTGGACCCGTTCAAGACGTTCGCAAAATCAGCATTCAGCGAAATGATGCGTCGTTTTAGGCTTACTGAGCATCGCCGAATGCTTTGCGCATTACAGGCAATGGAACAGGCGCTGATCGACCTAAATCAGAAGCCGTGTGTGACAGCGATTACGGCAGATACGCTAGACCAAGCGGCAATTCTGGTGGACAAGCGATTCGCTGACGGCTGGCATACAGGCCGAATGCTTGAGCGATTGCTCACGCAGATCATCATCCCATGCAAGCTGATTTCCCACGCTATCGAATGGAAATCACCGATTCCGTACAAGCAGCCAGCTCGGAATGATCGAATCAATACCGAGCGCAAAACGGAAAAAATGCCGCAGCTCCAATCGATTCTTGATCTGGCCTTCATCCATCACACCTCCGAGCATCTCCCGGACAGGATTGTGACAAGCTTCGTTTCCCTTGCGATGTTTGCCCCTAGTCGAGCGTCTGAGATCCTCTCGCTCCCTGTGAACTGCGTTACAGAGGCTGAAGGAGATGATGGACCCGTCATGGGGATCAGGTGGAAGCCTGCAAAAGGCGGCAGTCCAATCACCAAATTTGCCACATCAGATGCCTCAGAGGAAATGGCACTGGAGGTCATCGGATTCCTAAAAGAAGTCGGCGCTCCAGCTCGCAAAGCAGCTGAATGGTATGCTCAAAACCCTACAAAACTGTATCTCCCTGAGGAGCTGGAGCACCTTCGCGATCAGCCCATCACCATGTGGGAAGCCGCTTTAATCCTAGGGCGAAAAAAACCTTTTGTAACTAAGACCGATGCAGGATTAGCACTTAAGAGCCTGCCAGATATCACAACTGATCGGGCGCGAATCGATGATGGCGTCAGGTGGGCTCGGCTATACAGCTTTGAAGCTCTTCAAGCCTTCGTTCTCGGCAAACTGCCTGATATGTTCCCGATTCAAGATAGCCATACAGGCCTTATGTGGCATGAAGCGCTTTTCTTGCTGCCTGAGAACGCCCTGAGACCGAACACGGAGCTTCACCGGTACGTTCCGACGACCTTATCGATAAACCAGATCAACAACCAGCTAGGGGCCAACCCTGCTGGGCGAACGATCTTCTCCCGTAATCAGAAGTTCGATTCAGAAGGCCTCCCTGTTCGTATCAGCACCCATCAGTTCAGGCACCTTCTCAATACCCTGGCTCAGTCGAAGCACCTCAGTGAAGCCCTGATCGCATTCTGGTCCGGTCGAAAAAAGCTGGGGCAAAACGAATGGTACGATCACCTCCCCCAGGAAGCATTCATCGAGGCCTACACCTCTCTTGGCGAAGCATCAGTGCAACTGCCAGTTCATGGCCCTTTGGTTGAGAAGGCAACGGCAGTAGCCGCTGCTAACAACATCTCCTACGACGCTGCAATGAAGCTCGAACTGGGCGCGATCCATATCACGCGATTCGGTCTGTGCCGACACGACTATTCGCTCACACCCTGCCCTAAGGATAAAGACTGCCCAAACTGTGGAGAGCACGCCTTTGTGAAAGGTGATGAGCGACATCACAAGGAAGCATTTTATCAGTACTACATCCTCGAAAAGGCGCTAGAAAACGCTTACACGGCTCAGAGCAACGGGGACAGTGGAGCCTCTCGCTGGATTAAACAAAACGCTCCGAAACTGGAGCGGTGGCGAAAAGCCCTGGAGCTGATGGCTGATTCATCAATACCTAATGGCACCCTCATATCGCTTCCTCCGCCAGACCATTCTCAATCAAAAACAGGATTGTCTGAGGCGGTGAAACTGGTGAACTTTGGACCAGTCACCGAAGTAGGTATCGAAGACGAATCCGACGAACAAGCGCTTCTCGACCTGGAGTTTTTCTGATGGGTGCGCCAAAGCTGAGCGACAAAGCCATTGATAAGGCCGTTCAAGTTCTCGACGGATGGGTCGGGAAATTGACTTGGGATCTTTACCTAGCGGTTCTGGCGGTTGAGATCGGACACAAGTACACCAAAGCGGCCATGCTCAGGCAACCTCGCATACGGGCCACGTGGGATCACGCTAAGGACCGGGCGCAGGAGGAAGCTCCTGTTCGCGGGCATGGAAATGTCGCCATGGCGCAATCTGCTAAACGAATCAGAGAGCTTGAGCAGCGAGTCGAAAGACTTAAGCGAGAAAACAATGAGCTGCTAGAGCAATTCGTCCGCTGGGCGCACAACGCCACACGCCGAGGCCTGACCCAACAAGACCTTGATAAACCCTTGCCTGTGGCGATACGTAAAGAAACCAAATGACGCGCTGTTGTTTGATATCTAGCTCTATGAAGCCCCTTGAGGCAGCGATACCCAGCCCAAAAAGCAATCGCTTTACCTTGGGGGCCATCACCAGTTAGATATCTGTTCACCCCTCCTCTAGCTTCAACCCGCCTTCCACACATGGCGTTCCGTCCTTTCTACACGGATAGCAAGGTTTTCCGATATCAAAGTGGAGTCCTGCGATCGGAACTCGGATACTGGAAGAAGAATGTGATTGGTGGAAGCATGACCATGAAAAAACACCTTGTAAGCGATGCAAACCTTCGACAGCCTTCGGGTGGCTTTTATGACGCGCTTGCCCTATGGCCAGATTTGGCCGCTGTCACTGACCTAATCCACCACAGATTGGACATCAGTTTTTATTACGATCTTGCCTCGTTCTTGGGGCTGGGCCCCAAAGGCCTCTTTGTCTTACTAAGCGTCCCAGCAGTGGTCCAGCGCAGGTGGTCAAAGGCCGGCCAGCTCACTGTCGGCGAGGGTGACTATGCCTACCGGCAGGCACTCGTAATACGGGATGCCCTCGCATTGTTCGAAGGTGATAAGAAAGGAACAGTTTTGTGGCTTACGCAGGCGAACCGTGCATTGAACGGGCTTCCACCAGGTAGATTGCTCAGCACATTTGTGGGGATAGACACCGTCACTAAGCTGATCTGGAAAATCGAAAACGGTGTGTCTCTTTAACCAGACCTCATATCAATGTGCTGTGTGCACAATGCCGGTTGACATTTCGAACTGGCCGGCCAGATACGTCGCGAAGGGCGACTGATTTCATCGGAAAGGAACCAGAGGGGGACCATGCACCTAAAGGAGAATTCGCTTCGAAAGCAGCATCTCCTGAGCACACATATTCTCCCTTATCGAGCTTTTAGCTCATCAAGCTCCTTTCGGACCAAGCGCAGAAGAGCCTCAGCGTCTGTTTGGCTGCTATAGGCTAGTGTGAAAAGCGTCAAGGGATGGACGTGGAGCAGATCGGCGAGTTCTTCTACACGCGCCCAAGAAGGTGCTTTTACTCCACTTTCAAGTCTGCTGATGTTCGACTGTGCGAGACCAAGCGCATCCTGCGGCATATCACGGGCAACGCGTACGGCCTGCAATGCACGTCCAAAAGTATGCTTTTGCTTCATTTTTTCCCTTGGCAAATATCAGCCATAGGGCCACAATGCCGCGAAACGAGCCATGCCCTATAGGGCATATTTTTAGGAATATTATATGTTTGAAACCTACCAGGAGTCGCGTATCCCCCCACCTCCCTTTTTTGAAGGCAACACCGTCGAATGGGAGTTCGTGACGCTTTCCCTAAATCTGCCTTGGTTCTATGTGTCGTGGGGCTTTCGGTCCTTTGCTCAACCTAGCGAAGCGAGAGTCGAGTTGAGGTTAATTCCCTACATTTCGCTGCTGAGAAAACACCTTGAAGATAGTGATCCTGAGTACTTCGTGCAGGATATCCAGTTGGTGTCCCCTGCATGGCTAAATCAATCAAAGCGCACGAAGATGCAGCCACTTGTGAAGTTAATATCTTATGAAGAACCGCATAGGGCCGATTTGACCAAGACCGAGTTTGCTTATGAGGTCGCAGGAGACACTCGCTATCCAGTCGGACTCGATTGGGAGAAATTGAAATCTGTACAGATTCTTTTTGAACAACAGCAACTACAGAATTTTTGAATGGACACTCATGATTTACATCCGTACCTCTACAAAAAACCATAAAGTGGATGGAGCGTTCCATACCCATCATCTTGGTCGATCAATCTTTCAGTTCAGATGGTGAATTTTTTAATAGCAGAATTTTTGACCGAAATTATGAGACGTGGAATACAACGAATCTGCATTAAGCGAGAAATCAGATGAGCCCGGAACGAGAAGAGTTGCTTTGCAAACCCAATCTTTCCCTTTTTCCCAATGCGACATTCGTAAACGGTCGATATTTTTGGGGCTTTGAATGCGAGGACGGCTGGTTCGACATCCTGAATATTGCGCTATCGCTTGTTTCAGCGAGGTGCGACATCAGCGATTGCGATCAGGTTACGGTCACTGAAGTGAAAGAGAAATTCGGCGGGCTAAGAATTTATTACCGAGGCGGTGATGATTTTGTGCATGGCGTCTTCAACTTTGCTGAAGCTATATCCGTAAACGTATGTGCGATATGTGGCTCTCGTGTAGGCAATCGTCGCATGCACTATCATCACCCCAGATGCGATCTGCATTATGGAGATTGATAATTGAGACTGGCCATGGCGAACCAAGCGGGCTTGATAGACGATTTACACAGCCATCTTTCAAGTGAATTTAAATTGGTAGATTTAGAAATCGTCCGTAGCTATGTTTCTTCGCCCAGGCTAATGGACATTTACGTGAGACAGTTCCCAATACAGGACCAGTTTTTTGCAGGGGATTCTTTTTTGGATCAGCGAACGATGCTTGCCGACTCACCGCAACGTACTTATGGAGTTTCTTTACTGAGTTGGTCGCTGCTCAAAACTGATGTTGAAATTGTCGAGAATTACCATTACTGCGACAGCAGTGTTACCAAAGTTCAAATTTGGCCATTCGACCCCCGCGCCCTCACCGAACCTCAATCACGACTTGCAGTTGCTCTCTCTTACACAAACCTTGAGCTATACGCAGAGCCGCGGATTATTGGATCGCTGAACGATATCCTCGAAGAAATCGGTTTTTTTGTCGATCCCGAGCGCTACTGACTTTTTTCCTTTTCCCTCCGGAGAAGTGGACAGCCCTTTCCCCCTCCAAGATCAAGCCTGAGAGTCGAATCTCCAACTCAACTGCTCGGCCCTAAACCGATGAGCCTTTCCTTCGAAAGAAGGGTACCAGCACGGCTTTAAGCGCCTTTCCAGGCAAGGGTGCACTACGACAGATGCTTCGTAGATGAACGAAGCACCCGTGCCGTTACTCCGAGTAGTAATTAACCCCTTGTAGCAATTTGGATTGTGTGATGAAGGCTATGAGACCTGATCTGGTCTGGATCACCCTTTGCAAAGGTTAGAAGTTCACGGCTTGTAGCTCTCTTCCAGGCGGAAGGAGTAAGTCTTTCGAGTATCAACTCGCTTTCTAGAAGAAGCTCGTCCAGCGGTTGATTTTCTTCATCATGGACTAGGGCTGCGATCCGCCGAACTAAAGCATACAGCCACAGATTAACCTCGTGCGACTGGATATGAGATCGCCAGTTGACCTGAGCGCTCAACGGTTGGCGGATGGTCCGTGCAAGGGTATTGAAGACCTTCCATAGCTCATCGAAAATCACCTTCTGATCAGCGGGAGCGAGATATGCCGTTAGGATGGCGAGTTCATCAGTGAAGGCTCCGTCCGCCAGTAAGGTGAAATACAAGCTGTCCTTAGCAAGTGCTGCTCGCCATTGTGCTGTCAGCTCGGCCAGCCATTTTCTGGATACCTGAGCAGCGTCTATTGATTTTTGCTCAAGCATTGGAACAAGCAAAGATTCCAAGATCCACGGCGTGAGATGGTGCAGTCTTCCAAGACGGCCACGAACTGGCTGGAGGATATCCTGAAGCTCTTCGTCGGAGAGGGGAGCATTAATTGATTCCGTCAGTTTTGCAATCAGGTGCAGTTTGATGTCCGACTCGACGTAATTAGCTTCATTGATGAGCCAGCACAGGATAGTTCTCTTATCGACGAGGAGATCAATCTTGGAAAGGGCTTCGATGCCCAGCGAGCCACTGGTGATGGCGTCTTGAAAAGCGTATAGGCCTACCCATATGGCTATGCTTGCGTTGCTTTTCAAAAGAGCATCGATTTGGGCAGGATGCTTGTCGAATCCAAGCCCCAAGCAAATACGCTTAAACGCTTCGACCACCAACACGTGTGAACGCGCATCCTCGATAGGCTTGGAGCAGATTTGACTCAGCCAGTTGACCAGGTCATCAGGGGCACGAGACCAAAGTAGCTTGAGTGCATAATAATCACCCCACGACGAGTCGGTGGGCGAATAGGGAAAAAGGTGATGTGGCTCGCCATTTGAAAGTAGCAGGGTTCGCAAGTCTTGCGCACGGTAGCGTTCAAGTTCAAGGCGAGTCTTCTTGGTCCGCGGTTGGAGTGCACCTGCCCTGGTAGGGATCAAGTACTCCAGCAGCACTGCCTTCAGAGAGTTCGGCAAAGGCCTGTCATCGTCAATGAACAACTGACCTGCTTGGGAATGTGCAAGGACGTAACCGAGTGCATCCCATGCAGTATTGAAATCTTCGAGGGGAAGACCCTCACTCCAGAATTTCATAGGAATGCTGGCGAAGCGCTCTTCATCCAGTCCTCCATCCTTGACGTTACCTTTTCGCTTAAGCAACTCCATGAGTTCAGTGCCTGACAAGCCTGCCAAGTCAGGATCGTCTAGCCACCATGATAAGACATCCCCGGCACGAGCGGCATCTGTAAAAGATAATCGCTTGTTCAGCTCGCCGAGGTCGTCCCCTTGACCGTTGTTTTCCGTAGATGAATCAAAAATCAGCTTCGCACTAGGAGCTTTTTTGTTATCACCGTGAACCGCGTTCTGAATAATCTGATCTGTATACTCGAACACATGTGGCAACACGTCTAAGGGGATGGGCGTCGCCAACAGCGGGTAATTGTCATTGGCTCTCTGGATCGAGTTAGATAGGTGGTATCCGGCGATTGGTCGGCCGTTTGAGCGTACCAAAATCATACGGTCGTGGATCTGCTGTTCAGGAACTGCCAATACTTTAAGGCGAACGTTGCCAAAGTAGCCATTTCCCCAGGCGGCGCACTTCGAGAGAAGGTTGTCGATGCGCTTAGGTTGACCCTCCTCGTCGGCTTTTTCGTCGGCTTTTGATTCTTTTTCGGTCGTTATGATGAGGTAATTACCCGCCGAACTACCCATTCGATGGAGCAGCTCAATACCGACGTCTTCCATGAAAGGGTCTATCCAGGCGATTTCAGCATCGTGATGGCGCTCAAAAATTCTTCTAAGCCAGTGAGTAAGCTGCAAACGACTGTCGCCGTTGCTTTCAGTAAGGGTAAGGAAGAATTGTCCGTCAGAAGCTTTCGGACAGAGTTGTTTGACGATGCCCTCTGTAGTTCTGTTCAGTGCGACCCATGGATCAGCCACATGTCCACCCAGTTCTGATCTCGATGGATGCACCGCGCGAGCAACCCGGCCTGCTTCCGCGACCTTTATTTTATCTTTCGGAGCTACCCGCTTTTCCAACCATCCCAATGAGGCATTTGATTGGATAGATTCATGAATCTGCATATTCAGATTCATACTGCGGACAAAAAAACCGCCTGTCTTCAACAACAAGTACGACTTGTCCGAAATCCCGAGTGCGTAAATTTCCAGCGTGAACGCTGTAGAAGCTTGATTTATAAAGACTTCGAGCGAAAATTGATGATTGAGAGGGTAAGGTAACTGCTTATCCAGTTTTGTAACGTAGGTGGCCTGTACGCTGCCCGCGCTGTAGGCGGTCACTATCACTAAGAGATCTGTAGGTTCTCTGGTCAATGGCTCAGCAAGCTCGATCGATGACTGTTCACCTTTGAGCTTTATATCGAATTTGGCTCGCTCGCTGGTGGTTAGTCCTGGGGCGCAGATGAACTCAAAGTCTCCAATGCGCCAAGCGTCGAGCGCCGAGAAGTCTAAGCCGGTGTCCGCATCCAATGCTTGGCACGCGGCTTCAGCAATAACGCGGTCGTAACCTTCCGGGATGCTAAAAATACTCATTTTTCCATGTTGGGACACGGCGCCGCTGTCAACACTGGCGAAGCTGGTGGGGCTCAAACGGCTCGTTTGAAATCGAAAGTAATCTCGCGTTGGCAGGTGCATGACTGGTCGAGCAACCGGGTCGGGGCCGAACGTGGCAGCACCAACCTTGCTGCTGAGTTTTTCATTGATTGTCAGATCGGCCAAATCACTGGCAGCGCGCAGGGAGGCACCGCCAATGAAGTGCTCCAGAAAAATATTGAGTTTCTGGGATGATGCATGCAGCGTTAAAGCGTGGGTCTTGGCAAAGCATCTGTCATAAAGAGGTGTCTTGCTGCTGGTTGTACCGGTCCAACTGTTCGACTGATAGGTGCCTGGCAAAGTCCGGCCGTATAGAAATCTTAATTCACTAGTGCCTTCACGTTCGATCTCCAGCACCCAAACTTGGGTGGCAGTGGAGGTTGCCTCCGCTCCGAAGAGATCATTGAGCCTGAAGTCCGATGTCAATGTACTGAGAGGGTGAGTCATAGCGCATCCTTTTGCTTTTTGTGAGGTCGGCTGATTGTGCGACGGCGAAGTCGTCTAAATGAGATAGATGTCAATTTGACATGTTTTGAATGCCGCTGCTACGGGGAGGCAGCCTAGTTGTCTTAACTACGCGAGGGGGGATTCAAAACAAACAGGATGCACTGCTTGAAACGTGCATCCGCTTTTGGCCGATTGCTGCATCCGTGACGGGCGGCTATGGGTCGTTTTCTGGCTCTCGCGACGGGCAGAAAACGGCCAAAAGCGGTCACTTACCGAAGGCAAAGTCGCAGGGGATTCTCACGGAATGCCCCCGGCTGCCTTGAGTGAATTGCGTGTTATCTAAGGTGCATCACCTTCGTCTTCGCCCTCATAATCGTAGTCAATCAAGCTTGCCGACACTTCACCAAGCTCAAATTTGCCTAAAGCTCTGGTGCCGAGCAGCACAGTATTTTTAATTTCGATATTGAATCCAATATCGCGACCGGGAACATCATCATCCCGTCTATGAGAGCCGCTTGCTGAACCAGTAAAAGTAACATTCAAGCCATCATCAAATGTAATAGAGTCCAATTCGCCGATTTCAATTTCGTCAAAGATAGTGTCAGATTCTGCGATGGGCCCCGAGAACTCATCACCATTAAGTAAATCATACTTAAGACTTTCGCAGATATCTCTACAAACTTCTTCTACTTGATCCTCGGTGAGTAATTTATATTCTAGATCTTCGAAGACTGATATCACATGATCAAATAGAAGGTCGGCCCCTAGGTTCTCGTTGTCGGTTCCTTCGTCTTGCACGATCGTTTCGAGGCTTGACGCAAACTCTTTAGGGTCGTAGTAGATGTATGAAACTTGTGATAGCTTTTCATTGTTAAAATTTTCGTCGTGGACTAAGGAGTGAAAGTCTTCGTAGCCAAAAATCATCGCTACGATCTCACCTAGTCCAGCTAGAGATAGTTGAACACCATCTGCTTTCAGGCTTCCTTCGATTGCCAGCATGAAGCTGTAAGATGATGGGAAACGATTTGATGCCTGTGCTGATTTTAGCTGAGCACTTGCCACATTGAACCGTTGTCGTTCAAGTGCAGCATTTTTCTGTTTTTTCTCTTCTTCTAGCTCAGCTTGATTCGCTCGGCTTTTGGCTTCCGCCGCTGAGGCTGTAGCCGCTTCCGATGCCGCTATCGCCGCTTCGGCTTTTTCTTTTAGCCTTACACTCCTGAGTCTCAATTGTTCAATTGTTTCTTTTCGGCGGTCAATGTCTAATTGGACGTTTTGCTCTAAAAATTTCTTGTCAGGATCTGCTAGCAGCTTTTGTCTATTCAATATTTCCTGTTGCTTAACCTTGCCGACTTCGATTGATATGGCTTGCTGGTGCAAACGTTCATTTGCAAATTTTTGTATCGATTTCAGCGCGAGTGATGCCCAAGGGAAAGCAAACAAGAATAGCAGCGCCATACATAAAGGGATTATAAGTATTGTATTTAATCCAATTATGTCGGTCTCTTTAAAGTACTTACCAAGAGCATTAATTCGTTCTGTGGCGGTTCCGTCGCCCCATATTAGGATTGCCAAATGACTCCAGTTGCAGACTATCCATGATCCTATGAATGCGCCAATAAATGGATCTTCAACCTTTGTTTTCGTGTTTCCAGAGATTGACTGCATTATATCGTCGAGAAATTTCATTCCGTATGACCTGCTTTCCTATATTCAAAGTGACGCATGGAGTGGGCTCAAGGCGTTAACGAGTATGGCGATTTTGGGGGATGATCGATACTGCCAGATGACTGCGAAGGCTCACAAATTCGTTACGGTACAGGCCGTACCTCTGCCACTCCTTCATTCAACACACTGGCCTGATAGAGAGAAATGGCTAGGGATCGCCAGGGGGACACAGCAAGAAGGGCCGGATGCCTGAGCCAACATTGAGCCAAAGTGTCCGCTTTGGGTCGATGGTAGCCACTCGTGACTTGTAGCTTCCGCCCCATTACTGCTCTCTGGGAAGGGCAGCTTTCGAATAAAGCCTCTCACAATAGACAACAATCGACCGAAAGGGGAATTGATGCAATGGAGTAGTCGCGCAGCCACCAGCCTTGGGATAGCAATACAGCACCAAGCACCCAATTTAGGCCATGCTGGCTGCGCAGCAAACAAGTGGACACGTTAGACAAGGCGACATTGGTGATTCCGCTGGATACGGTCGCTCGTGGAATGACGAAACTCATCTTAGATGTCTTAGATTGACTTAGAGGCTTTAGATGGGCAAAATTCAAGGCCTAACCAATAAGGAGACGCATGTATGGACAATCGTCACGTACCAACCCCCGCCGACGCCCACTTTGAGGCCTGGTTTTTGGCCGAAGCGGCATTGCGTATGAATGCACGTTCGCTTCAGAAGGATCAGGTCAGCCATGTGCGCAAGCTTGTCGGTGAAGAAATCTGGGAGCGTCTGGATGGCAATGGCAACTTGTTCGGCAAGCATGTAGCAAAAAACCTGGAGTATTTCTCATTGGAGTTCGATGATTATCAGGGTACTCGCTCGATGTACCGTCGCCGCGAAGATACCCCGGTGTAACCATGACTCTACAAATCCACTTGGAATTGACCGGCGCCTTGGAAAAATGGGCGCGCGAGCAGGCTGACCCCGCACAGGCAATCGTACAGGCGCTGGGCACTCATGTTTTAACGGAATTGACACCATTCGAGGCTGCGGCTGCGATGCTCAAAGACAAGGTTAAAACCTTGCCGTTGGGGTTCGAATTCAACATCCAGCAAGTCATCGGACACGACACGTGGCAGGTTCTGAACCGTGAATCACGACTAGGCCTAGGTCGATATGTGCGGGCCAACCAAGAAGCATTTGGCTTGCTGTTCGTGAGGAAAAACTCATCCAACCACGCAATCTACAAACGCACCGAATCAGATGAGCTTAAGGGCTAGCTAAATTTCGCATCCAGTTTCCAGCATTACTGCCGGCTCCGATATTTTCGATCGTGGGTCGTTCACATGTCCGCTTTCGGCCGCGTGAAACGCACATGCCATAAACGGTTACGAGGGGCGTTATCTACCCGTGGCAACCTGGCAATCTGTTTATGTCTAAAATCTTGCCTATCCCGCGTACACCACCGCATCGCGGTGGGTCCCGGATGCACTGATGCACACTAGGCCTCTGCCCTCGCACCACTCCTGCATCGCATGTGCAGCACCAACATTTGTGGACGGAACACTAATGGCAAACATGGAGATCCTTACCCTGGCAATATTGGACACCGTTGGCCAAGTGCCAGACATAGAGATTCAAAGTTTATGGGGGCGGGTCTGCGTGACATATCAGTCACCTGCTAAAGAGGAGTTCCTTGAGTCACTTTGCACTTTGCAGCAGCAGGGAAGCTTGGTTGCCCAAGAGCTGAATGGCGTATGTGGGTTTCGCTTGGTTGCATGTGGCGAGTTGGTGGATGCTGAGGACGAATACTGCGAAGAATTCGCCCAAAAAATCCTTGCCATTGAGGCCAATGAAAAATTTACGGAAATTGACTGCGACGTCCATCTTGCCTATCTGGACAGTTTAATTGAGCAAGCCCGCCCGCAGAAAGAAACTCGCGGTAAGTTGGATTAGAAAATCTGCAATATTGCGTGATTAAGCCTTCGCAGTCACGGCACGCCACAGTCGATTGCAGACCTTCTACGACAGGCAGGAATTGATCAGAAGTAGTAAACGCATCGTTAGCTACCAGTCGAGGTACACGTCTCCTCTCGGGGCTTTATGCGTATGGTCAGAAGTCGCCAACACTTGAGGACCAGGATTACCAACCCCTGGGCGGCTCGGCAGCCAACTCCCATGGTTCCAGGCACTATGCAGCGCAACTCCATCAATGGTCGGGTGTCGAACTCGCGATTTACCATGTGCGTTATTGGGACCAAAAGAGTACGCAAGAGTTGACGGCTCACCTCTGCTGGAGGGAACGTCGCTGTGGTCGCTTTTTAAGCTAGCACCGTGATGTGGAACAACAAGCCCCTTTACTGGTGCGGTTGCAAGGTGGCTAAAATGGCAATAATCGCAGTCTCCCGTAAGAATTATGCTTCGGCATAGAGCCGCTGGTGTAGTAGTTTCTACGGCAGCAACAAGTCCGCTATCGTTACGGTCTCGACCTGCTCCTTGAGTCAATTGCAGAACTTTTCCTCCTTGCAAAGGGATAGCCTGAACTCGTGGCGCCATCCCCTCTAGTAACAGAAGTTTGCCTTTGCATGCGCTTATCCTGTGGGCAAAGGCGACCTGTCGCGGGCCTACAGTTTGTTTGGGAGCAATCCATGTTTTTGACAGGAGTTCGTTATTGCTAGGAATGTTCGCTCCCGCCCAATGGTCACTATCCCAATGAGACAAAATCACTGCTTTAGCATTGCCGACTGGAAGATTTGGCCCCCCATGGGGGCGGGTATGATGGTTTCCGTACACACCTGCGCCTACGTCATAGAACAGCTCAGGTCCATTGCAACCATCCTTAACCATACCGTTCGCATTACCTTGACCGACATCAAAGACAACCACTCGATCACAAGCTACACCGCTTAGCAGCGCAAGCGCTTGTGGTTCGAGCGTGCTCGCCGATGTGCCTGGTAATGTAAAAACCCGGTCGAGCTGCTTAGAGGTAAAACGTTCATGGATTTCAACATTAATTGATTCGAACTCACCTGACATACTGCGGTAGATGTTCGCGCGATGGCTGCTCCGTTTGCTCATCCGCTCGATGAAAAACCATGCTGATGGATCATAGGGAGGATCGAATCGGCCATCGAAATAATGGTCACGCCACAAATCTGGAGACAAGAGTCGATGAATATCTGTAGGCGCGTACTGTGCTCCCCACCACGGATACCTTTTTGAGACGCGGTCGCGGTAAAGCCTTACCACAATTTCCAAATGAAATAGCGGCATATTTTCAAAATCGAGTACGGGAGGAGTGTCTGCACCAAACATTGAGCTATCTCGTCGTAGGTGCTTGTCTACCCAGTCGGCGTCTACCATGTCGAAGCTGATTCTAGCCGTCAAACCGCTCCGGCTAACTTCCAAGTCATCCATCCGAGCATACCCAGTGCGCGGAATGGGAGGCAGCTCAACGCGGTCACCGCCCGAGGTAAAATGAGGGTTCAAATGCTGTCCTTCCATGGCGAAGCCTGAATAGTGGCAAAGCGACACTCTACAGCGATGGTCTGGGGACTGCTACAGCGTCGCGAGGAAAATGAACCGCGTCGATGTATCCTCCACCGCTTTAATTTCAATCGCTCCTGGCACACAGCCACTGGGCCATATAGTGGGCATCAGACCGGAGTCACTTTCGTAAAAAACAGTCATTCACGTGCACGAGTTGAGGGAGCCCAACAGACTGATCGCTCTCATCCTCCATTTCCCATTAAATCTAAGGTCCACTGCCTAAAGCGGCTCCACATCAATCGCATGAAAGGCTGCTGGCGGGCATTGCAAAACTCTGATCAACGCAGCGCGGATCACATATGAGTGGGTAACCGACCATGGACATATTGCCAACTAGTTCGTAACCTCCGTGAGGGTCTTGTAGCGTCTCCTCCTCTGCCATACTGCGTTTTAACGCTCGACTCAATTGGCTCAAAGGTGTACGCATGGACCAAGAACGTTATGCGGCACAAATGCCGTAAATATCATCTAAATGTGTCACATATTTATAGTTATGTGACGCTGAGTCTGTGAATCGTGCTACCAAAAGAAGACCGATGCTTTATAACCCACGAAATGAAAGTCTCGCTTGAATCTATCGACTTAAAGTTGAGCGAAGGTTTCTTATCACCATACAGAAAAAAATTTGAGGCATCCATATCGCTGTTTGTAAAATACGTTCGCATGCAGAATGAGCTTGGCTACAAATTTGACCAATACTCATTCGAGGATAGCCCTGCTGAGAAGAAAATAAACAGGCATTACATTGAATTATCCGACTCCATCGACAATGTGGAGGCAGACGCCATATTAGACTCAATAAGGCATGCATTTTGTTCATTTGCACGCGGCGGAATTCATCAATTATTCACCCACCAGGAAAATGAAGTTTGGTATCCAAAGGTAATTCTCGATAGCGAACTCCATCCAAACAATATCGACTCCCTTCCAGAGATTATAGTGCTTTATAGAGGAGCAGATATATCGGAACTAAAATCTTTAAATTTCGGTCAGTCATGGACCACCAAAGAAGATGTGGCTCGCGAATTTGCCTATAGGCATTACGCGAACCAGAATTGGTTCGTAAAAGAAAATCGCATCATTCTAAAAACTGAATATGCCAGGTGCTTTGTATATTACGCAAATCAAGCCCCTGAGTACGAGGTAGCGATAAACACAAGCAAGATAGGTAAAGTTGAGAGAATCATATAACAACTGATTCAAATCGTTCGCGTCGCTCACAAGTCAGATCCCGACTGCCCCCTAACCAAACTGTAGATCCCACAATATGTTCACTGACAACTGGCCTTCCTGCATAATTACTGCATTTGATCTCATCGGAACCAGGGGCCTTGCCGCCTCTGGAAAGGGTTCATCGGCGATGATTGATATGCACAGCCGCGCTGCGGCAAAGATTAACCACGCCCTTCCCCTCCATAGTCATGGGTACATCTGGAACGACTCAGTTCTCTTACTTTCCTACATGACCGAACCAAACTGGTCCAAACAAGGATTTTTTGCTGAACTGAACGCCTTCAAGTCATTCCTTGAGCAACAATGTGGAACGTCAATGTACGCGATCTCGGTGAAAGGGTTAGCGTTCCCACAAGACATAGTGACGCCGCCGGTTTTCAATGGACAAATTGCCGATCAACCACGAGCAGTAGTATTGAAGACATCAAGTTGGGCCATGGCCAACTGCTTTCTCATTGAGAAAGCCCTCGGCCATCACCGCGCGGACTGGTATATCGACAGTAGAATCACTGCTGGTGCCAATCTCCCAAAGCCCTTCGCGTCGGAAGTAGTTGATCTTCTGCCAAAGAAGGAGCCTAGAATCATCGACATGTTTAAGGGAAGCGTCGGCGTTGACGGCTACTCGACTATTGAGTGAAATTTCACCCCATCTCCAACACTGGGCATGCACTCCAAATATAGGCTTTTACGACCCACGATAAGTCCAAGGACTGGGCGTTCGTCGTTGCGCTTTAAGGCTAACTTTCGCCATTCGATCAGATCAGTCCCGGACGGTGATGGGTAGTCTTGCGGATGCGTATGCCACTCACCGATATACCGAATCAGGCCACTGCTGTCGACCCAACGCTTTTTTGCAATGCGCTCATGCAAATCACGCATTCGCTCGAAAAACGTCCGAAACCGTCGATCGAACCTAGTGGGAACTGTCGCCTCGACAATCTCAAGGTGAGAGCCACGGACATATCCCAGTAGAAGCCCCCCAGCCTCCAAATCAGATGGCCCAGCCTGGATGTATTGCAGAAACACCTCCAGCACAGCTGGATGGATATAAATCAAATTTCGCCCTTGATTGGCCGACCACTCCGCTACGAACTGCATGCTGGACAATCCTTAATCCTAGATGGCTCGCAATCCGCTGTTGCCAGTGTGTATGTGCAGTCCGTGATCTTAGTTCGCAGTGAAGAACTGACCTTCCCATTGGCCCAAGCCAGCGCCATTTCAGCACCAAGCGCGGCTGCCTGAATTGATACAGTTGCAGGGAACGGAACGTAAAGACCTTCGCATCCATGACCTGCCATCACATGAGGCACCCCGCCCTGAACGGTCGAAAACTGCCCAGCGCGTGAGTAGGTAGATAGACATCTGTAACAGGCGCCATCTCCAGCTGTCTTCATCAAGCCACGGACAGCGGCTCCTGGACCTTCAATCCACACCGATAACATCGGTGTTGACGGGACGTAGTTCGAGGTCAGCCAATGGCCTAAAGCCTCCTCTCCAGTGGCATCTATCAGAAGATCAATATCACCTAGATGCGCGTCTCGTACATCCACCTCAAGAGCACGCACAGAGACACCAGGGGCGTCACTTTGAAGTACCGTGGCGATGCCATCTGCTTTGTTTTTGAATGAGAATGGCAGTCCTAGACGATGTCTGCCGACGTTTTGTGGCATCAACAGCTCAAAGTCCACAAGCGTCAGTTTGCCCCCACCTGTCCCAGCGCCGGCTTTTACCAGCATGTCAGCCAAGTAACCACCGATAGTCCCGCACCCTATCAAGGCGATCTTCAAGCCGGCTAGCGTTTTGAGAGAGGGGATATTTCGTTGGGCGATGTATTTTTCGTCGATTCGAATCGCGGTCAGCCTTGTCACCCGTAAGCTGTAAAGCCTTTCGGTGCCTCTCGCGAGCTTGAATTTTTCATCGTCGAGAATGGACTGCTCAAAATGCACCTGAAAGCCATAGTTGAGCTTCGGCGTCGTTATGAATATCAAAGCGTCCTTCAGCTTCAGCCGATGCGCTTCCGAGATCCGTTGGTGAATCTTGCGGGCACAACCTTTATCCAACTCGCGCTGCCAGCTCAGAATGTCAGCGACAGTTTCTGGAGGCCATGCTTTTTGGCTCGGGCGAGGTTGCGCGCTCGATCCGACAACATATGCGAGCATTCTCTGTCTTTTCTGATGCAATTGAAGAGCATCGATTTTGGCAACGGTTCGCTCTAAATCATCAGTAAGTACGGGAGTACGTGCACCCGTTTTGGAAATTACACAAAAAGCAGGAACCTCCCCTCGCTCCAATTTCTGCATGTCAAAGAGACATAGTTGGCTGTACCAATGCACGAAAAACTCTTCTTCCAAGTCATCGACCATTTCTCCTCTGAGTACACATCCCAAAACGCGCTCAGCTTCAGCTAGACACCTGAGCGTCTGACCGATGGGATCGAAAATGTCGAGCACGACTGTGTTTGCGGCCAAGTAACAAAGCCAACCGTTCACCCCGAGATGTGGCGTCACAGGTCCTAAGGTGGCGGGCAGCTTTTTAAGCTTCACGACTGGCAGAGAAAAAAAGCTCGGATCGACGGAGAAATCACAGTCGAATACTCCCTCAGAAGTATTGAGTGGTCCTTCAAATCGAAGCCATCGGCTGGGCGTTCTGCCGAGGTGCGTAAAACCTCGGGACTGCAACTCCAGAATGAGATTAGGTAATACCTCAACCATATTCGCTATCCAGCCTTGGTACGACCGACCAGCTCGCTGGCACCGGCTTGGGCAGGTACCGCGGCAATGGTTGCGGCAACGGTTACCTGTTTGATCCTGCTCGGGCGGTTAGGGAACCGGGGCCCGAACATGCTGATCATCCAGTTACACGCCGTTGTCTCGTCCGAGGAGGATATAGCCGCGTTGAGATGGTTTTCGAACATCTCGAATTTCTGTGCAGCTTCTTCAAGCGCTTCCTCTGACATGCGACCGCTCAACGTTTCCTTTTCATTGATTGGGTTGTTCACGCCATTTCTGAGTGCCGCAGGAAGCCCCTTCAGTACCTCAAGAAGTGCTAAATCGTCCCGACGATCCATCTTTGAGAACAATGGCACCGCTGCCGCCATCAACAGAATTGAAGATGGGCCTCCTGCCTTCCACTGCCAATCGCGGAATGCCTTCAGATAGCGGACTACTCGTTGCAGTTGCTCGCCCTTTTCGGCGACTGCATCCACGAACCATTCCTTAACTGGTCTCGGATCGGAACTAATCCAATCATCAACGCGGTGGGCAAGCAGAACTTCATCTGTTGGAAGCGTCGTCCAGCTGTCAGCTTTACGTTCGTTCACGGCATCCAGAAGGCTATCAAAGCCATGTCGCGCAGCGGCTTTCTCAAGCGTCACGTACTCGTCGTCTGGTATGGAGTAGAGCGGGATGTCGATATGAGCCGTGGTAGAAATCTCGATACGGATACAAGTCGGTTTGTCGGTCACGAGCTTCCATTTTTCAGCCCATTTGGATTCAACAAGCCGCTCCAGCGCCACCTCGGCAGCCTTGAAAAAAATCGAGCTGGCCACACTAGGTCTCTTGCTGCCTTTCAAAAAACTGATTGGCAGGTACGCGCCGTCATCCACGTCAGATTGCTGTGGCGGAAGATGTGCGGGGCTGTTGAGTGTTTTGTATGCCCAAGACCCTTGAGTAAAAAAGCGTGGCTGAGGGATGACCCCCTCGTAGCCATTCTCACGAAGCACTCTCGGAATCCCGGAACGAAGGCACTGACGAACTTCATTTTTCGCCACAGTAATCAGCAGCCGTTGTGCCGCCGTCAATTCCAAAGCCTGGAGCAAACTCGGCTCATCTTCGGAGGTGTTGAATAGGGGTGATAGGTTCAACATTTAGAGATCCTCCGAGTGTTTATTTGGTCCGTGATAAAACGTTGGACGAGCAGCATGGTGTAAGCGGAATGGCTTGAAACGGCTGTCACCCAATGCGCGCTGAGCAGCCGCGACGCCTCGATCTCGCAAAGTGTTTGTTGATGCCTCAGACACGTCATCCAACGCCTTCACATCACCGCTTTGCTGAGGTGTGACTTGGTCATCGATTTTGAGGTAGCAGTCGCCGAGTGACTGCGCGAGCATGTAATCGACCGAAGACTCTTGGGCGGAAATAACCAGGTCAAAAAGGCTGCTACCCCAGCCAATAATTCCCTGGTCCAAATCCCTACCCCCGCTTACGGTTGCACCCACCGTCATTGTGCCAATCGCAAGCACGCGTATCCGCACATCTTGCTTCGGCGCCAAAAATGTCCGCACTTCATGCAGCCCGAACAATCCTGGTGCGTTTCCGACTAGGCCGCCGTCAACGAACACTCCACGCTCGTTTCGCACAGAAGGGAAATACACGGGCGCAGCAGATGTGGCCAAAGCGACATTAACCAAGCTCATCCGGTAATCCATCTCAAACGTAGGATGGTGGGGAGTCTTGAAAAACTGTCCACGCCCCGTGGTGTAATTGACCGCTGGTATGAGCACGCGATGCTTCAGATCGCCCATTGTGGTTGTGCCGAAGCGTTCCTCAAGTACCGAACGCAGGCCTGCGTTTGAGTGCTTTGCACGACAGAGGAAACCCAAACGTCTACGCGCGAAATTACGCGTGTTGAAAATTTTTGGGCCTTGGTCTTCGAATAACGATTTCAGCTCGCTGGCAGGAATTTCGCTGGCGAGCCCAAGGGCGAGCAAACCTCCCGCAGAGGTCCCGCAGATCAGGTCGAAATGGGACGCGATGGGCCGTCCAAGCACCTGCTCAAACTCCTTGAGGATTGTGGCCGTGTACAACGCCCGATACCCGCCGCCCGATAAAGCGAGCACGTGAAACGTTGGCAAATCGTGTGTTTCATCCGTCATTTCGCCTCTCTTGAGCCCATGGAGCCACCAAATCGCCACACACTACATATTGTGTATTAAATCACAAAAATCACCATATATTGTTTATACACGAACTTAGGAATGGATCCAACCCTGGGAACGCACGTGTTATCTCAGTTCGGCAGAAAGGTCAAAACCGAATCGGCAGGATGGGCCGCCGCATAGCGGACGAGCATGTAGTTGAAGCGTTCTTGGATCAGGAAAAAATTTTGATGCGCCCCCAACCACCTCATGACATGAAGCGTAATCACACCGAAAGGAAGCCATCCAGACTCTTGACTATCGTAAAAATTGACCTAACGTCATTCAACTAAAAACTAAACCTAAAATGATTGACGCCAGATCAACCAATGACTAATTCTCTCCTGCTGAAAAAAGCACTGAAATATCTTGAGCTGAGTGGCGTGGCCTTAGCCAATCAGCTGAGTGAATCCCGTGAAGACGGCAAACGCACAGCACCTGAAACGGTGAGCCGATGGCTCAGCGGAGTGAACCCTGTCGACCCCTCACTAATGCTCTGGGTAACAGAATTGGTGCGCAACAAGATGCGGAGCCAAAAGCAGCGCCTTATCCGTTTGCCGACAAATAAGGGATTGGTGATTTCAGTCGCAAACGCAAAAGGTGGAGTAGGCAAAACAGCGGTTGCCAAAAATCTAGCGGTCATTTCCAAATTTTCGCTGAACATGAAAACAACGCTGATCCAGGCTACTACCCCAGAGAACAAGGAGGTCGTCGCCGGCGAGCTTCGCGAAATGCAGGATTTACGCATCAACTGTCCAGACCTGGCGCCTGACGAAGTATTGGCTTACCGGCCAGAAGTTGGCGAAGTTGTGATTGTCGACGTGTGTACCAGCCTAGCTTCCCAGCGCAGAGATATCACGTCGGAATCTGAACCTTTCCTGAGTCAACTCCAGCCCGATGTGTATGTCGTCCCAGCTGACTTCGATAGCCCCCAAGAGATCATGGCGAGCGCACGCTTTGTTCATACCGGCGTGATGCAGAGCCAAATTCAGTTGCTGCATCGCCCTCGTTTCATGAAGACAGATACCGCAACCAGGGTGGCATACGAGGGACTGGATATGAGGAGCAAGATATTCTGCCCATTTTTTATTCCCCAGACGATTTCAGGCAAAAATCCACGTCCTCGTCGTGCGTACGAACAATGGCAAGATGAAGATCAGCAGGGTCACTTCTACAATCTGTTCGAGCACCTGATTACACGCTTGGGTGGATCTCTAAAAGACGAGTACTCACTACGTCGTGAAATGAAGATTATGAGCCTGGAAGAGCTTCTGAGCCTAACTGGATAAAGGACCACGGTCGGGCCTCCAGCTTGATCGGCAGCCAGTCCTAGGTCACCCTTTGGCTGGCTGCATTCCCCGGAGGTTTTTTTGAATGCATGACCGCACAATCAACTTGGACGTCGCCTAGCGCGATTACTACAACGTTCCATCCATTAGAAGTTGTGTAATGGGTAGTAGCCACCGTTCGCATCAAATTTCAAAACAGGTTTCGTCGCTCTTACCGGTAGAGCGTAAGCCTATTGCTACTTATCGCCACAGGCTACAATGAGCAGCAGTAAACGAACACTCCGCACTCCAAGGAACAACGTTAGATTTCTTTTTTAAGAATTAGCACACAATAAAAAAGTGCCGCCTTAATTATGTGATTAACACCATGAACCTCCCTAAACAATAGTAGCGACCTCCTGATAAAATCCATAAAAGAGATCTCATAATATTTATCTCTACTCATACCTTCTTTACCCGGGTAGTACGTTACTATTTGCGTTGATTCTTTATACTCATATTTATAATGAGCTATACCATTCCTCAACTTGTTATCAACGGCATTCATATCAATACGATAAAAGCAATCATCTATAAACGCTAACTTACTCCCCAGATCTACGTTAGCAAATGAATTCAGACTCTCCAGTTCAGGCCTGGTCCTCTGAGCTTTCGTAAGCTTTAGAGATGGCTCGAAGAGGTCACTATCTCCACGTTTTATAAGGTTATTCAAACCCGCCAAGAAAGTAAGTTGTCGCGCGAAAACTTCCGCCAAATCCTTATAGTAGTTACTACAAACATCGAAGTCAGCTGTAGATATTCTAGCGGGAATTTGACCAAGGTGCTCAGTGTTCGCATAATCGTAAAAAAATGCTGAGCGAAACGGCAGGTCCATTGCGATCAGTTTTGGATACAAAGATAAGCAATCACTGTGCAGATTCTTGAGAAATCCATTACCTAAGATTTCGTCCACAAATGCAATTGTCTTTTCATGGTGGCATTTGTGCAGCCACATGAATAGTTCAGATGCTTTCTCGCTTATTTCAGCATTGTGCTCGTGGATTGTAAATGGCGAAGACATTACTGATGTAGCAGAATATAGCGAGGCTAAAACATCCTCTTTGTTTCGCGATTTTAGAATGGCACCGGGTATTTTCAAGCAAGTCTTTTCAAAACTATCGATATCTCCACGCTTGTACTGGGTAATAACGCTTCTCAAGTCATTTTGCATTGGGTAGAGCGTATTCAGCATCTCCAAGCGAAGATTCAAGTGTTGGTACGCTTCATGACCGATTTCACGCGTGACTCTGAGAAAAGTCGTCATACCCATTACGTAAACGCCGAAGTAAGCTGGAAAATCTAAGTGCAAATCAACAAAAGGGTTATCGCCATTAAAAGGCCCCTCAAAATCTTCTAATTCTGTGGCCCCCTGCAATTCACCATCTAACTGGCCAAAAACAAATGAAATGCGCTCTTCACATTTTGGACAGGCGAATTGGAATGGCTGAATATCTCTGTTAGACATGCCAATCCTGCAATCGATTTTCGTTCCACATGTGTTGCATTGAAAACATTTGCAGATATTCATGCTTGTCCTTATTCACATGTTGATGAGCATTCGTGTACGGAGAAGATTGTCTACGACCCTGACCGAATCATCACAATCTGTAATCAGACATGATCGGGCATCTTGGAAAAATGGGCTCAAGCATCAAAACGTAGCGCCGGGCACGGGTGATACCAACGCGGAGAATTTTCCTACTTCGGTCATAGGGCACTTCATCACCACGCCATACCAAGGAGGAGCGATATTCCTGCGCTCCCTGCCTGACGCTTTCCCGAACCACTATCACTGCATCGAACTGCTTGCCCTTGGACTTATGAATTGTCATGACGTGGATACCCTTCGTATCGTCCCCACCAGCGAGCAGTTGGTCCTGAACTAGCGCGTTGTCGAGCCCCTGCCGAGCCGTGGTGTATGCGCCAGTGCTCATCCACATCTCCGACAAGCTGGCACTGATCCGCTTGCCGCGGTTGAAAGCGATCAAGTAGTCGAGAGCACCCGCTATGTGCTTAAACTCATTTGCCTCAGACCGATAGAGCAACGCTTTGACCATAATCCAATCTCTGCCTGGGTCACCCGTAAAGACTAAATCCGCAGCGCCATCGATGATTGCTTCAGCGTTCTTCGCGAGTTTGGTCTTCGCTGGCTTGCCCTCAGCAATGCTGTTACTCCATTTCAAGTAAGTTGCTGCTTCTTTGATTGCCGTCGTGCTTCCATCTGACCTTCTGATCGAAGCAAGCAATTCAAGACACGTGGCTATATCAGCTGCGCGTCGCTCTGGGCGCTTGGGCTCTAGGAGAAATGCCGCCAAACGAGAGGACAGCAGAACTGCGGCCTCGTCGAACAAGACTTTGTGGGGTATGGGATTCGCCCCCCCGTTCAAGGCGGCTGAAATTTTTGCAACGCCGCTGCCGGTGGTCGCGAGTATCGCCATACTGTCCACAACCAATCCGTCAGCTTTAGCGCCTTTGTAAAATCTACCGAGCGCCACACGCATCCATTGGACAGGATCCTGTCTGGGGTCATACATCTGTCGGCCAACCCCTAAATATGGGTCCGTCCTTGGTGTCTTCGCCAAGATATCGTTGCCAAACACCGCGATTTCAGTGCCTGGACTGCGATTATTATCGGAGCCAAGGTCTACAAAAACGGGAGCTAAGGCAGCTTTGATATAGTCGATTCGCTCCGGACCGACGCCCTCTAGGTGGTCGAAAATTTGCTGATCAAGATCAGCGAGGCAGATAATCTGGCAGAGGTCTGCGAGCTTCTCGATACAACTCCAGGCTGAATTGCCGGTGTCTTGAGCCTCATCAACAATGATCACCGGATGAGTGCCTGCAACTAGCTCCCGAAGCAGCCGGCATCTTCCCAGCAGTTCACTAGCCTTGGGGGCGAACCAGTCGAAACAGATTCGTCCTTCCTCAGCGAACAAACGCTCCCGCTCTTCTTGCCACGCTAACCACTGCGGTGTAGCGGGCTCTCCCTTCTTCGGTGCTTTCAGGCCACCGGATAGAGCCTTCTCATCTTGGGGCAACAGAATCTTGAGCTTTCCTTTCGGAGAACCGAGCAGGTAGCCATGGCTTTTGAGCAAGGACCAGCAGAACGAGTGGAAGGTCTGTAGGCTAAGCTGCGACTGCACTGCTTTGTTAACCAGCAAATTCGAAGCCTCAGCCACCCTTGCCACAGCCGCCCTGGAGAAGCTTAGGAACAGTACCGATTGCCCCGGCTGCAACCCACCGACAATGATCTTTGTGGCCTTCTGGAGAGCGATGGTGGTCTTGCCGCTGCCAGGCCCACCCACAATAAGGATGTGGCCCTCTTCGTCCAAAATCTTCTGACGCTGCGCACAGATGATCATAAGGCGCCTACCAAATCCTCTTCATCCTCCCCGACCGGCTTATCGCCAGGTAGAACGGCAGGGGTAGGCTTTGGAAAATCGCTGTATACGCGCGTCAGAAAATCTGTGATACCTATAGGTAGTTCATGCAGCTCGCACAGGTCGAGCAGCCCGCCGGCATACCCGTTTCCCTTGTTGCTTTTCAGAGCCTTGAGCATGTTTGCCCTGACGCCCTCGTCGTCGGGGCGTTCAGCCGGGATCCCTATGTTGCCTTGGTCACCAGACTCGCGGAGTGCGCATAGGAACGTCCATTGATGCTTCACTGGCGTTTGATTCACAAGGAGCAGCTCGATGTTTGCGAAAGGAATTTCATTAGGCAGATCGAACGCGTCTAGAAACTTTTGGTTCTCTTCCGGCTTCCGTGGCTTGAAGTCATAAAATGCATACGTACGTAGGCCAAGGGCCTTAAAGAAAGAACCAAAGTTAGGAAGTGAACCATCGCCCTCGACCGGAAAAATGGTGATGCCTGCAAGGTCCAGGGCAAACAGGTTCGGGTTGGCTTGCTCCATCTTCTCAGCGACCGCGCTCAGAGCACTGTGCTCGGTAATCCCTTCCGCGACGATCACCCCAGGGCCAAGCATAGCTTCGGCCAAGCCTCGCCTAGCATGACGCTTATACATCTTGCCTTTCAGGGTTGTGCCAGACGACACGGTAGTTGACTCAACTATCGCTTCACCATTTCGCCTCAAAATGATGATCTGTGATGGATCGAATCTCTCAATCACATACGGGGAATGCGACGTCACAAAACACTGTGTCGTCTCTTCAAGAAGATATTTGGCGATTCGACGTTGCGTGTGCGGTGGAAGGGCTATCTCAGGCTCCTCCATCGCGAAAATCACGTTGTCCTTTTTCACCTCCGCGATGAAGGACAGCAACGCCAACACTAGGGTGTTCAGCGTACCGGTTCCTACATGCTGGAATGGGACTGGCTTTTGATCTGCTGTGACCGAAAGGAAGAACGACATCGTCTTGCGCAGATGCTCTCTGGTGAGCTGCGATACGAATAGTTGCGTCGCCTTTCCAGCCCCACCTACAGAAATGTACTGCGCGAGCCTTTCTTCAATCGAATCCAGTACTGGACGGAGATCGGCAGCATCAGAGTCAATCGGCGGGTCCAGCTCGCGAAGCCGCTTAATCGACTTCTCCCAAAGACCGGTTCGCACACCTTGTAAACGGAGAATGAGATCGAGCAGAGAACCTCTCTCTAGACTTAGAGCACGCGAGCCTGTGCGTAGGGTCCGGAGGTAAAGAAATCCGAACAGCCGCTTCACTGTCTTTCTTACTCGCTGAAGCTCGCCATCGTCAAGGCTGGGGCTGTAGGAGAAGAACGTATCGGCCTCAAACTCATCTTCCTCGGAGTTGTAGATGGCCTGCGTTTCAATCCGCAGGCATCGGATCACATCGGGCGGGGTGGCTATGTCGGCCTCACCAGGCCCTAGCAGCCGTTGTTCTTTGACGTGCCACAGTTCCGTATGAGCCCCACAGGTGCGCTCGACCTCGCCACTGAGATCCACCAGCATGACTTCAACCCTGATCTTTATAGGGGACGTGCCGTCAGCTTCAAGGTACTCGGCATTGTAGAAATCAAACTCCTGTACGGGAGGGAATCGCGATAGCCTGTCAGGGCTCAAGACAAGGTCCAACGCCTCGCAGATGGTGCTCTTGCCGACGTTGTTGCCTCCTACCAACAGCGTATGCCCGTCAAAGGAAAGATCAGCTGACTTCACACCCCGGAAATTCTCAATCTTGAGATTGATGACGCGCATGCTCGCAATTCCCTATGCCGTTTCGACACCTCAGCATGGCTCATCCAACCGAAGCTGCCTAGCGGCCGCCGTAGAAAATTGCGATTAGGAATTTCCGGAGAAATGGCATTCCAAGGCGGAGATCAGGAGAGCTACTCGATAGCTCAGCCGGCAATAATTGAGAGGTAGTAGCACAGGAGCCTGAGAACATTCCCTTGCGGTCTAGGACAACTGACCTTGACTGCGAACGACCATACCGCGCCGCACCAGAACCTGAGAACAGTATCAAACTCCTCTACCAGCCTCACTGTGGCCTCAGGAAGTGCCCCTACATACATCTTCTTTAATCATTGGTATACCGTTTAGGTATCGGTGCATCTCCATCTTCCACGGGCTGATATAGCTTTTTACCAATTCTGACCACATAACCTTTCTGCTTGAAAGTGGCGAAGGCGCTTGCAACAATTGAACGCCACTCTGCTGACGAAATCTGCTCCAATTCCCTGTAGCGGTGGTAAATTTCATCCGCGAGTACGTCTACCGACATAGTTGTCTTAGGCGGGCAGACTGCAATTCTGGATTGTGCAAACACGAACGCGGTCGTATACAGGTTTCGTCCGGAAGGTAATTGGACCAAAAGGATGTTGCTTCGAACTTTATTTTTATTCGCACGCATCAATGCTGCTACTGCTGCTACCTCTAAAGGAAGATGAGGACGCAATTGTAGAGCCTGATCTGTCGGCAGTTGCGAAGTAATAACAGCATCATACAAAGAAATTTGGTCGATGACATCCTGATCGAGCGGCAGCAACCTACTCTCCAACGTATAGCAAAGTGCACACTTGATTTTCGCAGTATCACTATGTGGAGTAAGGGAACCGCACACCTTGCACTCTTCCATAGTTAGAGAGTAATGACCACACGATTCAACATCATTATATAATTCAGGCACAACCATATAGAATTTAGTTAGGGTATCCCCATACCATATGAATATAGGATTAGAGATAGTTCGTGAAAGATAATTAACCCAAAGAATGAGTTGTGTTTCGTGCGCTTTGAACTCGACGAGCATTGCCCCCCAATTCTCAGCCCACATTACATCCAAACTCTTCATATCCAGGGATTTGATAGAGGTACAACGCGCTACCATGTTTCTAATGCGAAGAGGGACCTGGGCCTTTTTCAGAATCGCCGCACTATCAGGTTTCCCCTGCAACCGGGATTGGAAATCCAGACGGCCCTTCCATTGACGATTATGAGCGTTGTAAATAGCTACAAACTTCGTCGTGGCGCGGGAATAGGCGCTAAAAAGCTCGGCTGTATCTAATGCTTCAGCACCAAAAACAATTACAACGGGAGCTTCTAATCCACGGAATTTCGCTATATTTTCTGTAGCTAGTTTTTCAGCCTTCAAAAAATCAAAATACTGCTTATCAATTATCGACCCCGTCAGAACGACGATATCCTCTGAATCAATGCCACCCGCAATAAGTTCAGACTTAATACTTAGAAGCTCTTCACAGGGGGTCAGCGTGATGATTTCAAGCGCTGTATCCGGTTCAGCCACTCGCGGAGAAGAAAGCTGGATCTTGGGAGGAACAACCTCTGAAAGAATTTCGGTAACTGCTTTCGGCATACGTAAGATGATCGAAAGCTGAAACGCATCTACTCCTAAAACCTTCTTCAAGCCTTCTAAAGTTACGCCGTTACGCTCGAATTTAAATACTTGAGTTTCGTCGCAGAAAAACGCTTTAGGCTTCCCATCAAACCAGCTCACAAGTCTCTTGCACCAAGATTCTGACAAAGCTTGCGATTCGTCTACGACAAGAGCGTCGAATTCGCCAACCGATCCCTTATTAATAGCAGTATTGAGATCCTCTACGCAATTGACCTTATACCACTCCTCCCCCACCGACAAATGGTTCAGCACATTCGCTGCTTGACGGCAGAGCCCGTGCCAAGTCATTACTGTGCAGGATCGATATCCTTCAAGTTGTGCACGAATATGCTCAGTTAGCCTAGCATTGAATGAGAGAACCAAGACCCGCTTGCCTTCCACCGAGAGCTTCCTAGCAGCCTCGATGGCTATCAAGGTTTTCCCTGTACCCGGCCAGCCCGTAATAAGAGAGTTTGTATTTTTCAGCACAGAGCGCACTACCGCACTTTGCTCGCTAGTCAACTGAAGCCATACTTTGTTGTCATAGCGAATGCGGCTCGCCCACCGAGGGCGGCCATCAATCTTTGGTGCAATGTAATCGATTAGTTCTTGGGTTCGAGAAGAACCCAAATCAGTATTTTGAAGCGCCCCCTTCCAATATTTCATAAGGTTTATGATTTTCTGAGCTACGTCAGGGTAAGCTTCAAAATCTATATAAAGCGGCTGAGGCGGATTGGATTGAGTATCGTACATTCCCGGAATATTAGAGCGTTCAAAATCCGAATCAGGAAAAATAAACCCGTATCCGATTCTCAGGCGCAGCGATGGGTCAGCACCAAGCCACGACGCGAATCCATGAATATTTTTTTTAGTTTGACTGAGCGGGTCTATCTTGTAGCCATTGCGGACATGAACAAATAGAGAGTTTTCAAACCGATAAACACCGCTCTTAACCTCAAGAGCTAAGACCCCATCCACAGGGTGGATTATCAGGAAGTCGATTTCTCCCGTTGGCCTTGCTCTGTTGTCTAGCTTGGTTACCGCGGAGCACAGCCAAGGGAGACTGTGGATTACAGTGTATTCGTCGGGTAGTTGAGATTTGAGGACTGAGTAAAGTTGACGTTCACCATAGCTTTCAGTGTGGTATGGGCCATGCTCCGGGATCATCTTTGCCATCTACAACGCTCGCTTTTCCTAAACTGTAATTCCTGTACGCCGCGATAGTAGCACTTTGAAACCGAGACATGCTCCAGTCGGGCAGCCAATAGGATCGGCCACCTTGCCCGGACAGCTTCTCACCAAGATGATCGCCCCAACTCCCCTGCCGGGGAAATGCACCCAGGGGGTATTCACTTTGCCCTGCAAGCACCGACACCGTCCTTTTATGAGCGAAAGCTTCGAAATTTTTCATGTTCGACTCAGGTCTCAGCCCTATCATTTCTTTACTCAGCTCCAAAATCAGTGCATGGGCTCGAAGCAGATCAATTATGCGTTATCGCGATTCATTTCGAGCATGCTGATCCACGCTGCTAATTCTCCATTGCATGCCTGTCTGTCCCTAGACGAGTAAGAAACCCAGATTGTCAGAATCACGATTCGTTACTCATTCAAATTTTCGTATACTTTCTGCACGTGAAACACGTAAAAATCGCCAAATGTATACGTTTCAAGCAAGCTCGATCACCATAACTCATCTCAAGATATTGATTTTAAAAGACTTTATATAATATATACGCATTAATTATCGGCGTTCTGTCAATAAGCTGAGCCACTGAGCGTCACCCGGCGCTCAGCCGAACCCCCGTCAGGCCCTCCGGGTTTGCCGGGGGTTTTCTTTTGCCGGTCATTCACAGACAAAAAAAACCGCCTCGATCGAGGCGGTTTTTATTCAGCTGCCGGCCTGGTTACTCAGCCAGCTTGAAGGTGATGAAGCTGGCGCGGCCCTGACGCAGGACACGCATCGACACCGAACGATTCTTCGGCAATGCCTTGGCGATGTCGGTGAACTCCTTGGCCGTCGAGATCGCCTGATTGTTCAGGTGAGTGATCACATCGCCTGGCTGCAGGCCGATCAGGGCAGCAGGACCGTCCTGGACTTCCTTGATCACCACGCCGCCCTTGAGGTCGTACGTCTTTTTCTGCTCATCGCTGAGCTCGACTACAGCCACACCCAGGCGATTGCTGCTGCGCTCGACGCCGGATTGAGACAGCGCATCGAGCTCCTTGCCTTCTTCCGGAATGGCGCCCACGGTCAGCTCGACGTTTTTGCGCTTGCCGTCGCGGATCACTTCCAGATTGGCCTTGGCACCCGCCTTGAGCGCGCCCACCAGGTGCGGCAGGTCTGCCGACATGACGATTGGCTGGCCGTTCATGCTGAGGATCACGTCACCCACCTGCAAACCACCCTTGGCGGCTGGACCGTCGTCCTGAACCTGCGCCACCAGGGCGCCGGCCGGCTTGTCCAGGCCGAAGGACTCGGCGAGATCCTTGTTCACTTCCTGGATCACCACACCCAACCAGCCACGGCTGACCTTGCCGCCGCTTTTCAGTTGGTTGGAGACATCCATGGCGACATCGATAGGAATCGCGAACGAGACGCCCATGAACCCACCGGAACGGGTGTAGATCTGCGAGTTGATCCCCACCACTTCACCCGCCAGGTTGAACAGCGGGCCGCCGGAGTTACCCGGGTTGATCGGCACGTCGGTCTGGATGAACGGCACGTAGTTTTCGTTCGGCAGGCTACGACCGATGGCGCTGACAATGCCCTGGGTCACGGTGTGGTCAAAGCCGAACGGCGAGCCGATCGCGACCACCCACTGCCCGGCTTTCAGGTCCTGGGATTTACCGAGCTTGAGCACCGGCAGGTCCTTGCCTTCGATTTTCAGCAACGCCACGTCGGAGCGCGGGTCGGTGCCGACCAGCTTGGCCTTGAGCTCGCTGCGATCAGCCAGACGCACGAGAATCTCGTCGGCATCGGCAATCACGTGGTTGTTGGTGAGGATGTAGCCATCGGGCGAAATGATGAAGCCCGAGCCCAGCGATTGCGCCTCACGCTGGCGACCGCCACCCGGGGAACGCTGCTGTGGCGGCAGGCCACGCTCGAAAAATTCCCGCAGCATCGGCGGCAGGCCTTCGAGGTCAGGCATCTGCTGGTTGGAGACCTTGCGATCCGGCAGCTTTTGCGTGGTACTGATGTTCACCACTGCGGGCGAGGCCTGCTCGACCAATTGCGTGAAGTCAGGCAATTCGGCCGCCTGGGTGGAGACGGCCTGACCGAGCACCAATACGGTGGCAAAGATGGTCAGGTAGGATTTCAAACGTGGTATCGACATACGGCTCCCGTTACGACGAGCATGGTTAAGCGATAGGGAACAACAAACACCGGGGAACAGGCGTCGGTACTTTTGTTCCGGGAACAACTATACAAGGCCAGAGCCGAGGGACCCTGACCTATAGAAAATTTTAAGAAGTTTTGCAAACTGAAATGCTCACCAAACATTTCGACATCTCGTCGCAGAACGGCGCCAAGGCTGACCTTTCTCCGACGACCCTGTCGATCCGTTCGCAGCATAGGGTGATTTACTGCTTGGCTGTGGCGTCAGTGCGCATCGACAGCGCAATCCGTTCAGCCGTGCCGATCGGGATTTCTCCCACCACGGTTACCATCATCTCGCCTTCGGGCGTGGTCAGGCGCCGGGACACGGCGACCGTTGGCCCTAGCTGAGTGCGGGTGTCGGTGACGACCTCGCCATTGAGTGGTTCCAGGAACACTGAAAACCGCGCCAGGCCGTCGTCATACATCAGGCTGCTGACTTGGGCCTTGGTCTCGGGATCCTTGTGTGCGCCGCTGCTGGTCAGCTCAAAACCCGGCGGCAGCCAGTCGGAGTGCCAGACCTGGGCGGTCTTGACCGCTGTTGCCTTGTCGTTGTCGAGCACCACCGGCTTGCACTCGGCACTGGCTTGTAGCTCATCGTCCGAAGGCGAATCGCGGGTGTCCAGCCGCGTGAACTGGAATCGCTCCAGCAATTGGCCTTTTTCGTTGAGCAACAGGGACTTCAGTGGCAGACCGGTCTCCCGGTCAAGGTGCAGTTCAAAACCGTAGCGATGCTGGTCACGCGGTGTCAGCGCGACAATCACTGCCGCACGCCCAGCCACACGCGACTTGCCGATGACGGCAAGCTCGTACCAATTCTTGAGTTTTTGCGGATCGAGCGCATGCGCGGATGAATCGGGAGTGTTTCCCAGCCCTGCTACCAGCGTGCCGCTGACGCATTGCGTACGGCCGTCAATGCGCACAACTTCCTGGGCCGAACCGTCGAGCTGCAGCAAGCGCTCGCGGACCTTGCCATCCTGGACGCGGTGCCAGATGTTATGGGTAGAAAAACTACCGTTACGCTCGTAGACGAAAGTGCCCTGGAAGCTCTGCTGCTGCTCGGCCTGGCTCAGACGGTTCAACCAATCCTGAGCCTCATCGGCATGGGCTGGTACAACAAACCAGCCGCTCAGCAACAGCGTAAGTAGAGGTATGGCGCGCATGATCCCCCTTAACGGTTTTCCAGGCTCGCTGCACGAGCGTACGGCAGTGCACTTTCAGTGCCTTTGAGCGCAGCTTCTTGAGCATGTTGGCGCAGATAGCCTGGCAGACGCTGATCGTGCCAACCTGGCTGACCTTGCAAAACCCCATTGGCCATTGGCCCAGTGGCTTGCGAACTCTCATTGTAGCCTGCCAGAACGGCTGGGCCTTTTACTTGAGGAACGGCAAGACCCGGTTGGGTGGATTGCTGGGCCAATTCGACACCGGCGATCTCATCTTGGTTGTACAGACGCACACCCGCCAGCACCGCTACAGTCACCGATGCAGCAACGGCCAGACGACCCAGGCTACGCCAAGGACCACGGCTCACTTTTGCTGGCACCGCTTCATCAGCCAGAGCCTGGGAAACGGCCGAGGCCAGATCCAGACGCGGGATCAGCAGATCCTTGTGCATCACCGCCCGAGCAATCTGGTAACGCGCCCAGGTTTCGCGGGTTTCAACATCGTCGAAGGCATTCAATACCCGACGCAATTCCAGTTCGTCCGCTTCGTTATCCATCACTGCGGACAGCGATTCCTGCAGGGCTTCACGACTCATGGCGGTTCCTCTCTTGGCTGTCGCCGCTGTCTCAGCTTTCCTGCAACAACGGTTGCAGGGCCTTATCGATGGCTTCCCGAGCGCGGAAAATCCGGGAGCGCACGGTACCCACCGGACATTGCATGACGCTCGCAATATCCTCGTAACTCAGACCATCAAACTCACGTAAAGTTAGCGCCGTACGTAAATCTTCTGGCAATTGCTGGATGGTTCGATGAACAGTGCCTTCGATCTCATCGCGCAGCAATGCACGCTCTGGCGATTCGAGGTCCTTGAGGCCGTGATCGCCGTCGTAGAACTCCGCATCCTCGGAACTGACATCGCTGTCCGGCGGCCGGCGGCCGCGTGAAACCAGATAGTTCTTCGCCGTGTTGATGGCGATGCGGTAGAGCCACGTATAAAACGCGCTGTCGCCGCGAAAATTTCCAAGTGCTCGGTAGGCCTTGATAAAGGCTTCCTGGGCAACATCCTGCGCTTCATGGGTGTCGTGCACGAAACGCACGATCAACCCGAGAATTTTGTGCTGATACTTCAGCACGAGCAGATCGAAAGCACGCTTGTCGCCGCGCTGAACGCGTTCGACCAGTTGCTGATCCTCTTCCTGGGTTAGCATGAACACTCCTCGATAAGCTCGGAGGAGGCTTGCAAAACTAATCGATCAGGCTTGCAAACATAGACTCGGGCTTTTCGCAAAAGTTCTCCCCCTCCAAGCAAGTTTCCTGTGCGCTCTGATTTGGCACACACGAAAAACGCAGCACCGGCTGGGCCGGCTGCGCGAATAATCCTGTTGTCGAATCCAGACGCAATGACCGGAACACAGATCCCTGCGTGAAACCGACGCTGTCCCTTGTTTCAGGCAACCTTCTATTGAGTTTGGGCGCTTGGCAAAAGTTCCCAATCTTTCCAGTCGGGCGAAACCGATACTGTACGAACCGGAGTGAAAAAGCGCTGTTTGTCCGGGAAAACCCGACTTCCAACACTCATCACAAGGTAAATTGCCCTACAACCGGGCAAGACCTCTCCGTCACAGTAGTTTCACATTGCCACGAAGGCTCGGCTATTGTGCCGATCCACCCCTCTATATACTAGTGCGCTGTGTGGCTGCCTCGACTCGCCGAATCAGGTGTCTTGCGCCAACCCCGTCCCGGGTCGCTTTGAGCGGAATCCTGAAATGAGCCAACAGTTTCAACACGATGTTCTGGTGATTGGCAGCGGCGCTGCCGGTTTGAGTCTGGCACTGACACTGCCCGAGCATTTGCGCATTGCCGTACTGAGCAAGGGCAACCTGGCCAACGGCTCGACCTACTGGGCCCAGGGCGGCGTCGCCGCCGTGCTGGACGACACCGATACCGTCGAATCCCACGTCGATGACACGCTCAATGCTGGTGGTGGCTTGTGCCACGAAGATGCTGTGCGCTTCACCGTCGAGCATAGCCGCGAAGCCATCCAATGGCTCATCGATCAAGGGGTGCCCTTTACCCGCGACGAACAGTCCGGCACCGAAGACGGCGGTTTCGAATTTCACCTGACCCGCGAAGGCGGGCACAGTCACCGGCGCATCATCCATGCCGCCGACGCCACTGGCGCGGCCATCTTCAATACGCTGCTGGCACAGGCCCGGCAGCGGCCGAACATCGAATTGCTGGAGCAACGGGTCGCCGTCGACCTGATCACCGAAAAGCGCCTGGGCCTGGCGGGCGATCGCTGCCTGGGCGCCTACGTGCTCAACCGTGACAGCGGCGAAGTCGACACCTACGGCGCACGCTTCGTGATTCTCGCCTCCGGTGGCGCCGCCAAGGTCTACCTCTATACCAGCAATCCGGACGGTGCCTGCGGCGATGGCATCGCCATGGCCTGGCGCTCGGGCTGCCGAGTCGCCAACCTCGAGTTCAACCAGTTTCACCCCACGTGCCTGTATCACCCGCAAGCCAAGAGCTTCCTGGTCACCGAAGCCCTGCGGGGCGAAGGTGCGCATCTCAAGCTGCCGAACGGCGAGCGTTTCATGCAGCGCTTCGATCCACGGGCCGAGCTGGCGCCGCGCGACATCGTCGCCCGCGCCATCGACCACGAGATGAAGCGATTGGGCATCGACTGCGTCTACCTGGACATCAGCCACAAGCCCGAAGCCTTCATCAAGTCGCACTTCCCGACGGTCTATGAGCGCTGCCTGGAATTTTCCATCGACATCACCCGACAACCGATCCCGGTGGTGCCCGCTGCGCACTACACCTGCGGCGGAGTGATGGTCGATCAACAGGGACGCACCGACGTTCCGGGCCTGTACGCGATTGGCGAAACCAGCTTCACCGGTTTGCACGGCGCCAACCGCATGGCCAGCAACTCACTGCTGGAGTGCTTCGTTTACGCGCGCTCGGCGGCGGCCGATATTCTTCAGCAACTGCCGCAAGTGGCGATCCCCAACGCACTGCCGGCCTGGGACGCCAGCCAGGTCACCGACTCCGATGAAGACGTGATCATTGCGCACAACTGGGACGAGTTGCGGCGATTCATGTGGGACTACGTCGGCATCGTGCGTACCAACAAGCGCCTGCAGCGCGCCGAACACCGGGTGCGGCTGCTGCTGGACGAGATCGACGAGTTCTACAGCAACTATAAAGTCAGTCGCGACCTGATCGAATTGCGCAACCTGGCGCAAGTGGCCGAACTGATGATTCGCTCAGCCATGGCGCGCAAGGAAAGCCGTGGCCTGCATTACACCCTCGACTATCCGCAGATGTTGCCGCAGGCGCTGGACACTATTCTGGTGCCGCCCACCTACGTCGACTGAACTTGAGCCGCACGCGCAGGCGCCGATGAACATCCGGCGCCAGTGCGTCGCGGGGCACGCAAATCGAGCGCACCCGTCGCTGCCCTCGCAGGCGAAACCGCAGCACTACGATTAGCGGCAACGCCAGGCTATCGGGACGCAACTGCACCGCCTGCCAGCCGCCCGCTGCGTTCCACAGTTGCCAGCCACGAGCATCGCGGCGCAAGCCACTGAAGGCCTGCGGATGGGTCAAGCGAATGTTTCGCGGCAAGACCCAGGCAGCATGCGCCACGCACGCCAAAGCACCAGCAAGGCTGGTCCAGAGGGGAATATCAAGCAGGAACAACGACCCCAGCGTGAACAGCTGGGCAACCAGATACGCCGCCAGCAATTGCCCGGAGGCCTGCCAGCGGCATTCGAAACTACTTGGGCTGGACACGATCCAGAATCATCCGGACCATGCGCTGCAGCTCGGGATCTTCGGATTCGGAGCGTTCCATGAACCAGCCGAACATGTCCTGATCCTCACACTCGAGCAGACGGACATAGCAGGCACGATCAACTTCATTCAGCTGCGAGTAGACCTCTTTGACAAAGGGCACCAGCAGCACGTCAAGCTCAAGCATGCCGCGGCGGCTGTGCCAGTAGAGGCGATTCAGTTCAACATCTTCGACCATGGAGCGCTCCTCAAATAGAGCGCAAGTATACAGCCCGAGCCAGGGCAGAACAGTCGGCTTTGGTCGGGCGCCGCGATCCTTTTGTGAACTACCCATTTCCACAGCGCGCCCTTATGATGTCCCCCAGACTTTTTTACCCTGCGATGACCCATGGCTGATTCCGCTTTTTTTTGCACCTTGTCCCACGAAGGCGTGCTCGCCGTCCGCGGCTCCGATGCCAGCAAGTTTCTGCAGGGACAACTGACCTGCAACCTCAACTACCTGAGCGACACCCAGGCCAGCCTCGGCGCCCGCTGCACGCAGAAAGGCCGCATGCAGTCGAGCTTTCGCATCCTGCTGGAAGGCGATGGCGTGCTGCTGGCAATGGCCGGTGAATTACTGGAGCCGCAACTGGCGGACCTGAAAAAATACGCGGTGTTCTCCAAGTCCAAGCTCACCGATGAAAGCGCGGCCTGGGTGCGCTTCGGCCTGAATAACGCTGATGCAGCGCTCGCCAGCCTTGGTCTCGACCTGCCCGAGAGCACCGATGCCGTCGCCCGTCACGCCGGCTTGATCGCCATTCGCGTTTCCCCGGGTCGCAGTGAGTTGTGGGCCAATGCCGAGCAGGCGCGGGAACTGGGCGAAAAACTCTCGGCCAGCCTGGCGCAAGGCACGCTCAATGATTGGCTACTGGGCCAGATCCGTGCCGGTATTGGCCAGGTCATGCCGCAAACCCGCGAGCTGTTCATCCCGCAGATGCTCAATCTGCAGGCCGTCGGTGGCGTGAGTTTCAAGAAAGGTTGCTACACCGGCCAGGAAATCGTCGCGCGCATGCAGTACCTGGGCAAACTCAAGCGCCGCCTGTATCGCCTGCAATTACCGGCTGGCGAACTGCCGGAGCCGGGCACCGCACTGTTCTCCCCGACCCACGCCAGCTCCATCGGTGAGGTGGTGATTGCCGCCCACGGCGAGCGTGCCATCGAATTGCTCGCGGTGCTGCAAGCCGAAGCTGCGGACAGCGGCGACCTGCACCTGGGCACGCTCGAAGGCCCTGCCCTGCAATTGCTCGACCTGCCCTACCAGTTGGATCGCGATCGCGAGATCCAGCGTTAATCCGCAGTACTTTTGTTGCAACACCTAGAGATACGAAATGAGCAAGCTGGCAGCAATGGTCCAACAGGATTTGGTTGAGGCCATCGATAACGATGACCTGGTTCTGCCAACGTTACCGGAAGTGGCCCTGCAGATTCGCCGGGCCGCCGAAGACCCGGACATCAGCGTCACCACGCTGAGCAAAGTCATCGGCCGCGACACCGCGCTGTCGGCACGCCTGATCAAAGTGGTCAATAGCCCCTTGTTGCGCTCGGCCCAGGAAGTCACCGACCTGCACACCGCCATCACACGGCTGGGCATCAACTACAGCAGCAACCTGGCGATCGGGCTGGTGATGGAGCAGATCTTCCACGCCCGCTCTGATGTCGTTGGTCAGAAAATGCGCGATGTCTGGCGCAAGAGTCAGGAGGTGGCGGGCATCAGCTATGCCCTGTGCCGCAGCCACACCCAACTCAAGCCCGACCAGGCGGCCCTTGCCGGGCTGGTGCACCAGATCGGCGTGCTGCCGATCCTGACCTATGCCGAAGACCACAACGAACTGCTGTCGGACCCGGTCTGCCTCAACCACGTGATCGAGCGCATCCATCCCCTGCTTGGCGACAAGCTGCTGCACGTCTGGGAATTTCCAGAGATGCTGGTCAACATGCCGGGACAGTACCTCGACCTGCAGCGCCAGAACGAATTCGTCGACTACGTGGATCTGGTGCAAGTGGCCACCGTCCACAGCCATCAGGGCAGCCACCACCCGCTGGGTCAGATCGACCTATCGACCTTGCCTGCGTTCAAACGCCTGGGTATCAGCCCGGACAATCCGATCACCTGCGCGGAACTGGAAGACTCACGTTCGATGTTTTATTGACCGAAGAAATTTCCGCTGGTCGCGGTAAAAAAATCTATAGCGAGCAAAGCCCCATAAACGCTGGCTTCTGTCCGAAATAGCCGACTTGCTGGGCCACTTAGCCGCACCACAAGCCTGAAAAAACACCTATAATGCGCCGGCAAATGGGGCCTGTAACACCTCCTTACATGAGAGGTACAGCCATGCTGGAGTCTGCGTCGGAACCTACCCCGTCGCCCCCACCCTCCAGCGGCTACAGAACACCCGTACACATTTCTGTTTTTTGCCTGCGTACCGCTGCAACAAAACGATTCCTTTTAGATCCATCGCGGCCAACCGGCCGTGTGAACAACCGACCATCAGTGTTTTCACACGGGCGACTGGCCCTCACGCAGGAGACGACACGTCATGCTGAGCTGGGACGAATTCGATAAAGAAGACGGCGAAGTTGTCGCCAAAGGCGCCAATGCTGGCCATGCAACAGAAGCCAACATGGACCGCCTCGACAGCGCCGGTGGTGCTGCTGCGCTCGAAGCGCGCGCGGTAACCGCCAGCGACTCGGCCGCGATCATTCGCGCCAAGGCCGCCCTCGACACACTCGATATCGCCGAAGGCCTGGCTGAACTGGAAGGCGCCTCCGCCCGCGTGGCGGTCGACGAAAAGCGCATGATCAACTGCCGCGCCGATCTCAACCAGCTCGTCCCGTTCAAATATGACTGGGCCTGGCAGAAGTACCTGGACGGCTGCGCAAACCACTGGATGCCGCAAGAAGTCAACATGACCGCCGACATCGCCCTCTGGAAAAACCCGGAAGGCCTGACCGACGACGAGCGCCGCATCGTGATGCGCAACCTGGGCTTCTTCTCCACCGCCGACTCCCTGGTTGCCAACAATCTGGTCCTGGCCGTGTACCGCCTGATCACCAACCCGGAGTGCCGCCAGTACATCCTGCGCCAGGCCTTCGAAGAGGCGATCCACACCCACGCCTACCAGTACTGCATCGAATCGCTGGCCATGGATGAAGGCGAAATCTTCAACATGTACCACGAGATCCCATCGGTCGCGAAAAAAGCCACCTGGGGCCTGAAATACACCCGTTCGATCTCCGATCCGAAGTTCGAAACCGGCACCGTCGAAACCGACAAGGAACTGCTGCGCAACCTGATCGCCTACTACTGCGTTCTGGAAGGCATCTTCTTCTACTGCGGCTTTACCCAGATCCTGTCCATGGGCCGTCGCAACAAGATGACCGGCGTCGCCGAGCAGTTCCAGTACATCCTGCGTGACGAATCCATGCACCTGAACTTCGGTATCGACGTGATCAACCAGATCAAGATCGAAAACCCACACCTGTGGGACGCCGAAATGAAGGAAGAAGCCTCGCAGATGATCCTGCAAGGCACCCAACTAGAAATCGAATACGCCCGCGACACCATGCCGCGCGGCGTACTGGGCATGAACGCGGCGATGATGGAGGACTACCTCAAATTCATCGCCAACCGTCGCCTGTCGCAGATCGGCCTGAAAGAAGAGTACCCAGGCACCACCAACCCGTTCCCATGGATGAGCGAAATCATGGACTTGAAGAAAGAGAAGAATTTCTTCGAGACCCGTGTTATCGAGTATCAGACCGGTGGCGCGTTGAGCTGGGATTGATGCCTCTGGTTCATCCCTGCTGAATGGCTGACCTGAAAAGCCCTGAATGTGAAATACGTTCAGGGCTTTTTTTGTGGCCGGCGACAAGTCCGTTGGATCAGACAGGCCATGCACTAACCAGCGTAAGACAAGACGAACTCATGCATGAGAAACGACCTCAGCGTCATTGATATGCGAAAGTGCATCGGCTGATTGCCGAACAAAGGAGCGACCACTCGACTCCCTCCGTCCAAGGACCTGAACCACGATGAAATTCGACCTCGCCTACTGCCTCAGCCTCGACACCAAGCTATCGATCTATGACGTGCGCGATCTGAATTTCGACGAGACCCTGGCCTTCGACTCCGCCAAGGAACACTTCCAGTGCCCGAACGATGACTGTCGGCGAGCGTTTGATGGAGCGAACGTGTTGGGGACGATCAATGCCAGGAGCGTGAACTACATCAGGACACCGCATTTCAAGAATGTGCCCAGCACCCGACATGTCGAGGGTTGTCCGTATGTCAGCCTGAAGACGCCAAGCATGGAGAACGGGGAAGCGGATGACGGGCCGGAGGAGCATTTCCCGTCGGAATTGTTGCTGACTCGGCGTGAGTATGTACGCAAGCCGGTGGGCGTTTCTGCAGTGGCAGACGGCTTGCCCGGGCACCAGCCTGTCCCTTCGTCTACCTCGCAGATCACCCGGCCCGACGTCGATTCAGCGCCGGACAAGACCAGTGTGTTTGCCCACCCGGTGGAATGTTTCGTCTCCAATTTCGCCAACAAGGACCTGCTCAAGCGCATGCCGCTGAAGATCGGCGAGCACACCGCCTCCTATGCCTCGTTCTTCAAGAAGATCGAGTACCTGCAGGACAACAAGGGTTTGGTCTATTGGGGCAGGATCAAGCAGATCAAGGACTATACCCAGAGCTTTCGCGTCGACTTCGAGAGGAAGGTCTGGTTCGAGAAGAAACCTTACTCGGTCACGGTCTACCTCAGCAAAAAACTGATCGACGGCTACCGCAAGCGCAAGGCGTTCCTCGAGGAGATCAAGCACGCCATTGAAAGTGAGCACGAGTTGTATTGCTTCTTTTATGGAGTGACGCCGGAGTTGAAGCAGGTGCCGAGCAAGAAAAACCCTGATCAGACCTTCCGGGTCTTCAGCGCTGCCATCGAGAATCTTGATCACTTCATCATCCGCGAGGCGCCGGGACTGGAGCACTGACGCTCGGTGAAATCCCATCCATCAAAAAAATGAGTTTGATCCGCACGCAAAACAACTGTACAAAAACACAGTACTCGTTGATTTGCCACATTCAAGCCGGAGCAAGCCATGGCCTCAGTTGCGATGAAAGTCACCCTGGAACGGATCGCCCTGTTCCAGTTCACCCCCAAACACAGCGTCCAGGCGCGGGCCATGCTGGACTGGTCGGTAGAGCAATTGTCCGACGAATCCGGCGTCAGCGTGGAAGCCATCGAACGCTTTGAAGCCGGCGCCGAAGTCCTCGACGTGACGCGCCTGGCCATCACCTACCGGCTGGAGGCCGAAGGCCTGGTGTTCTTTCCGGGTTTTGCCCCGGGGCGCGGCATGAGCGTCAGGGGATCGGCGCCTGATCCAGTGGGGAGAGCCGATTTCGTGATGATTGAATGAGGGACGGCCCTAGCCCCTGGTAACCACCTGTTCAGTTGATCCCTCGACCTCCAGCCACCAGGCCTGCGCGCTTGACGGTTGGTTGAGATCGAATACTTCACCCATCTGCGGCGTGGTGATCGCCACATTGCGTTCCCAGGCCAGGGCCAGGATACGATCGAAGGGTTCGTGCCAGGCATGCATGGAGAGATCGAAGGTGCCGTTATGGATAGGCAGCAACCAGCGTCCCTTGAGGTCGATGTGGGCTTGCAGGGTTTGTTCCGGCTGCATGTGGATCAGTGGCCAGTCGACGTTGTAGGCGCCGGTCTCCATCAAGGTCAGGTCAAACGGGCCGAATTGCTCGCCGATGCGTTTGAAGCCATCGAAGTAGCCGGTGTCGCCGCTGAAGAAGATCCGCTTGTCCGCGTCGATGATGACCCACGACGCCCACAGCGTGCTGTTGCCGTCGAACAGGCCACGACCGGAGAAATGCTGGGAAGGCGTGGCGATGAAATGGATTCCGTCGACCTGGGTACCTTGCCACCAGTCCAGTTGACGAACCTTGCTGGCATCGACACCCCACTTGATCAGGGTTTCACCCACGCCCAAGGGCGTCAGGAAGTGCCGGGTCTTGCTTGCCAGGGTGAGGATGGTCTGATGGTCCAGGTGATCGTAATGATCATGGGAGAGGATGACCGCTTCGATCTCGGGCAACGCTTCAAGACTGATAGGCGGCTGATGGAAGCGTTGCGGGCCGGCCCACTGTACGGGCGAGGCGCGCTCGGCAAAGACCGGGTCGGTCAGCCAGAACTTGTCGCGCAACTTCAGCAGCAAGGTTGAATGCCCGAGTCGGAAAACACTGTGATTGGGCGCTGCAAGCAATTGCTCCCGGCTCAGCGGCTGAACCGGAATGAGCCCGGCAGGTCGCGTGTTGCGAGGTTTGTTGAAGAGCATGTTCCAGAAGATACGCAGGGTCTTGCGCAGCCCTGGCTGGCTGACTGGCGCATGATTGCGGTAGCGCCCCTGTTCCTGCCGTGAAGTTTTCAAGATTGGGGCGCTGTCCGCCTGGTAAGAAAAAGTGGCCATATGTAAATGACTCCAGAAACCCATGGAACCGAAGATTCCCAGTGGGCGATGGTTGGCCAATGCACGCACGCGTCAGCCTTGAACTCTAGTTATCACCGGCACAACTACACTGCACGGTGTAGTTTCTAGATTGCAACAAAGCCGAGACTAAGTAAACTACCGAGTGTAATTCTTCACCCAACCTGCCGAAGCTCATTTATGACAGCTCCCCAACGCCTCACCGAGCGTAAGCGCGAAGCCGTTGTCCAGGCGGCGATTGCCGAATTCCGCGTCAGCGGTTTCGACATCACCAGCATGGACAAAATCGCCGCGACTGCCGGTGTGTCCAAGCGCACGGTGTACAACCACTTCCCGAGCAAGGAAGAGTTGTTCAGCGAAATCCTGCGCCGCTTGTGGACCAATGTCTCGGCCCAGGAAGATACCCTCTACAGCCCTGGGCAACCCCTGCGCGAGCAATTGCGGCAGCTGTTGCAGGCCAAGCTGCAGATGCTCGCCGACAACAGCTTTCTGGATCTGGCACGGGTGGCGATTGCCGCGACCATTCACTCGCCGGAGCGGGTCCAGGACATGGTGCTGCGCATCGGCGAACGTGAAGAAGCACTGACCCTGTGGATCCGCGCGGCCCAGGCTGATGGCCAACTCAAGCCGGTTGATCCCGGCTTCGCCGCCCAACAACTGCATGGGATGCTCAAAGCCTTCGCCTTCTGGCCACAGATTTCTCTGAACCAGCCTCCGCTTTCGCCCGAGATGCAAGGCACGGTGATCGAATCGGCACTGGATATGTTCCTAGCCTGCTATCAGTGCTAGCGACCTTCCTGATTTGCGCTACGCTCCCACGCCAGTATGTCTCGCAGGCGACGGATGCGTGCCCGTGGGATAAATGACACTATTGGGCGGCCAACCCCATCTTTGGAAACTTTGGAAAAACACGACCAGTTATTTCAAAGCGATTCGAGTGCCTCTAATCCATGGAAAACCAACGCGGCAAAGGGCTGTCGTTTGCCAGGCGCATCTACAAACCCAGGATCATTGGCCTGGGCATAGGCTGCCTCAGTGTGGCCGCCGGCCTGTATCCATTGGCCCCACCCGCCTGGGTCTGGGGCGTGCTGCTGTTGAATGCGGCCATCTGGCCACACCTGGCCTTTCAACTGTCGAGCCGCTCGGCATTTCCCTACAAGGCTGAACGACGCAATCTGCTGATTGATTCGCTGGCCGGGGGCTTCTGGGCCGCTGCCATGCATTTCAATCCACTGGCGACCGTAACCATTCTTTCGATTATGGCAATGAACAATGTCGCCGCCGGCGGGGTGCGCCTGTTGCTTCAGGGCAGCTTGGCGCAACTGCTGGGGATCGCCGTTTCCTGGAGCCTGCTGGGAATCGGTTTCACCTTCTCGGTCAGTCAGGCCCAGGTGTACGCCTGTTTGCCGATGCTGACCCTCTACCCATTGGCCGTGGGCATGGTGTGCTACCAACTGGCTATCAAACTCTCCGAACACAAACGTGCGCTGAGTGCCCTGAGTCGCACCGACAGCCTGACCGGCCTGCTCAACCACGGTGCCTGGAAGGACCTGTTGCAAAGCACTTTCGATGAATGCCGGCAACAACCGAGCACCGCCACCATCGGCCTGATCGACATCGATCATTTCAAGGCCATCAACGACACCTACGGACACATCGTCGGCGATAGCGTCCTGCGCCAACTCAGTCTTGAGCTCAAGCGCAACTTGCGCGACAGCGACATGGCGGGCCGTTATGGCGGTGATGAGTTCTGTGTGATTTTGTCAAACCTGCCCCAGGACCAGGCCATCGAAGTGATGGAACGTTTGCGCCTGGTGTTCAGCCAGTATCGCCACCCCGAGGTCGCTGCACTCAGGGTCAGCCTGAGCATTGGCATGGCCAGCTATCAACCGGGGTTCAGCGACGCCGCGCAGTGGCTCGACGAGGCGGACAAGGCGCTGTACAGCGCCAAGAGCAATGGCCGCAATCGCACCGACAGCGCCCGACTCAGCGTGACGAATCCGGCGTGACCGCCGTCGGCAGCGCCGGCAAGCGAATCGCCCGCGTCAATTGATCGAACAGCGTCACCACCGAACGCAAGGCGCGGCAGTCCGGACGGGTCAATAGCCACAGACTGCTGTCATGGCCGGCCAGCGACGCTCCCAGCGGGTGCATGCCCTGCGCCGGGTCAATGAGAAAGTCCGGCAACACCGCTACGCCAAGCCCGGCCCGTACCAACTCGGTGACGGCGAGCATGCTGTTGCAACGATAGGCCGGCTGCACGCCGGGCAAGTGCTGACGACGCCAGGTGACGGTGGGGTGATCCGGCAGGAAATCGTCCACGGCAATCCAACTCAGGCGTGACAGGTCCTGTGCATCCACCGACTGCAGGTAGTCGACACTGGCGCAGATTCTGTAGCTCACCGCCGCCAATTGCCGTCCGACCAGGTGCTCCGGTGGCGAGCGGGTCAGGCGCAGCGCGATGTCGGCATCGCGGCGACTGAGGTTGGCAAAATCGTTGGAGGTGCTCAGTTCCAGGGTCAATGCCGGATAGCGCGGCATGAACTGCTTCAGCGCCGGCAGCAGCAAGGCATGCAGTACCGAGTCGGTGCAGGTTAGGCGCACGGTGCCACTGACCACCTCGCCGCCCTGCTCCACACCCACGCGCGCGGCTTCCAGCGCCTGTTCGGCACGTTCAGCCTGCTCGGCCAGGGTCCGGGCCAGGCCGGTGGGCAAATACCCGGCCCGGCTTTTCTCGAACAACGCCTGGCCCAACGCGCCTTCAAGACGGCGAACGCCGCGAAACACCGTCGACACATCAACCTTCAACAGTGCTGCGGCACGCGCCAGGGAACCACCACGGACCAATGCCAGGATCAGGACGAGGTCAGGGTAATCCAGTTGATAGTGCACAGCTGCATTGATCACTTGTGGAAACGCCAATATTGATTGCGTGAACGCCAATCTATAGTAGCCGCCAGGAATCAACCAGTCTTGGAGACACGATGCACACCACCCCGCCCCTGCGTATTGCCCTGATCGGCGACTACGACCCGCAGATCACCGCCCACCAGGCCATTCCATTGGCCCTTGAACTCGCCGCCCGGCACATCGAACGCGCCGTTCAGTGGCAATGGCTGGCGACCGAATCGATCGCCGCCGATAGCGATTTCTCCCACTTCGACGGTCTCTGGTGTGTGCCGGGCAGCCCCTACCGCAACACTGATGGCGCGCTATGGGCGATTGGTTTTGCGCGAGAACAACAGCGGCCGTTTCTCGGCACCTGCGGCGGGTTCCAGCATGCCGTGCTGGAGTTCGCCCGCAATGTAATGGGTTGGGCCGACGCGGAACACGGGGAAACGGCGCCTGACGCAGCACGTACCGTGATCTCGCCACTGACCTGTGCGCTGGTCGAAGCCATCGACCACATCCAGTTAGTAGAAGGCTCGCTGATCGCCAAGGCCTATGCCAGCGAACAGATCAGCGAAGGCTATCGCTGCCGCTACGGGATCAATCCGGCGTTCATCGACGAACTGCTGCACTACGACCTGCGCGCCAGCGGCCATGATGCAAGTGGCGAACCGCGGGCGATCGAGTTGCATGGCCATCCGTTCTTCGTCGCCACCCTGTTCCAACCCGAACGCGCTGCGCTCAAGGGGCAACTGCCGCCTTTGGTCGCAGCGTTCGTCGACGCCTGCGCGAGGAACCAGCGATGATCGCCACCACACCACCACCGCCCTACTACGCGGTGATCTTCACCTCGCTGCGCAGCCCAGGCGATCAGGGTTACGCCCAGGCGGCAGGGCAAATGCTCGAACTGGCGCGCGAACAACCGGGGTTTCTCGGCGTGGAGTCGGCTCGGGGCGAAGACGGCCTGGGGATCACCGTGTCGTACTGGAGCAGCGAAGAAGCGATCCGCGCCTGGAAACACCACGCCGAACACAGTGCCATTCGCGAGCAAGGCCGATCGACCTGGTACAGCGCCTTTCAGACCCGGGTATGCAAGGTCGAGCGCGCGTACGAATTCAGGTCCTGACCCGCAGCGCCGTAATCTGCGGCACATCAACCCGGCGCATGTACACCCGCAGCGGTTCGCTGATGTTGATCCGGTCATCGATGTTCTGGTCCAGCAACAGTTGGATCAGTTCACGGTTGAGGATCATGGTCTGCTCCGGGCCGGGTGCCCAGACGAACTCGTTGCTGGGGATGATGCCGTCATCGGCAACGTCCATGCCGAACGAGTCCTCGCTGAAGCGCACGATGTATTGGCCGGTCTTGCGATTGAGACCGACGAAGCCCTGGAGTTGGTCGGCGGCCTGGCAGATGAGTTCAGAAGTGATGCGCATGATAAACCTCACAAAAGGTCGGGACGGACCGGTGATCAATGGTTTACACGCAGGGCGAACGATCGGCGTTCCCTCTGCCGGGGAAACTGCCGGGGCCAAGAGTACTGCAAAGGTGCGGAAAAAACCGAGAGTGATGGGCAGATTCTGTGTGCTCGCATCATCGTTGACGTTTTTCGCGAGCAGGCTCGCTCCCACAAAAACGCATTCGCACAGCATTATGTCGGTTGCGCGATAGCACAACAGTCACTCAGTTGTTAAAAGGTATTCCTTTTTGCACTGCGACTGACGAAAGGACTCCGACCATGCCTGCCCACTTCTCCCAAAACGCCCTGCTGCTGAGCTTGCTGCTCGGCGTCGGCCAGGTCCAGGCTGCCGAGGCGCCGAGCCCCAAGGTCGTGGCAACGGCCCATGGCATTCCGCATCCGGCGGTGATCGCTCATCGGGGCGCTTCTTTCGATGCACCGGAGTCTACCGCCGCGGCCTATAAGCTCGCGCGCGATCTGGGTGCGGACTATCTGGAGCTCGACCTGCAACGCAGCAAGGACGGCGTGCTGTTCGCCCTGCACGACGACAACCTGCAACGCACCACCGACGTCGCCAGCAAGTTTCCCGAGCGCAAGGACAGCCCGGCCAATGCGTTCACCCTGGCCGAACTGAAAACCCTGGACGCCGGCAGCTGGTTCAACACCGCCTACCCGGATCGCGCCCGCCCCGCGTATGCCGGCCTGCAAATCCTCACCCTCGACGAAGTCATCGACATCGCCCAGGGCAACCCGCGGCACAAGCCCGGCCTGTACATCGAGACCAAGGAGCCGAAGCAGTTTCCCGGGATCGAGCGCGACCTCAAGGACAAGTTGCAGGACCGTGGCTGGCTGAGCCCAGCCGGATCGAAACTGGCCAAGAGCGAGCTGGGCGTCGGTCAGGGCAAAGGCAAAGTGGTGCTGCAGACGTTCGAGAAGAGCAGCCTGCAGATGCTCCAGCAGGAGATGCCGCAAGTGCCGAAGATCCTCCTGCTGTGGGTCGCCGAAGGCAGCATCGAACCCAAGTCCAAGGTGAAATTTGCCGACTCCGGCGACAAGGACAAAGCCAGCTTCTACGCCAGGCAACAACCCAAAGACAACGCGGCCTTCGAGCAATGGGTCGACTTCGCCAAGGCCCACGGCGCGATCGGCACCGGCCCTTCGGCGACCCGCTCCGACCTCGGCGACCAGAGCTACGCCGACCTGGTGCAACCCTGGATGAACCAATACACCCACGACCAGAGCATGTTGGTGCATGTCTACACCCTTGACGACGACCTCGACTACAAGAAGGCAATGGACGCCGGTGTCGACGGCATTTTCACCAACCGTGCCAGCGAACTGCTCAAGTACTACAAACGACCGGCATCCAGCACGGTTGCCCAGTTGCTCGAACGCAACGGCTTCTAAATGAGTCAGGCCCAGGAGTGGACCGGGCAGCTGTGGCTGGGACGTGATTATGGCCTGGTGTTCGGCACGCTCGGGCGGACCACGCCCCACGCGCATTACGCCCATCAGTTGATTATCGCCACCGGGCAGTCGGTCACCCTCGAACTGGACGGCGTGACACAAACCGCTCAGCAGGTGTTTATCGAGTCGCTGCGGCCCCACGCCATTGTCGAGGCCGGCGACCAGGTCTTCAGCCTCTACGCCGAGCCCCTGATGTTCGATGCCCAGGTGCTGCAGGAACACCTGCGCGATGTCGAACCGACACTGCCCAGCCTCGATCAAGCGCTGCAGAACTGCCCCCGTCGCCAGCTCGACGACCCACGCATCGGTCGGGCGTTGACGGCATTGGATAGCCTGCTCAGCGGCAAAATCTCAGCCGCTACCCTCGCCGAGCAAGCCAACGTTTCCCTGAGCCAACTGGAACGGCTGTTCGCCCAGCAGGTCGGCTTGCCGGTGCGCCGCCTGGTGCTCTGGCGCCGCCTGCGGCTGGCCATGGCCCTGCTGTTATCCGGGCACAACGTCACCGCCGCCGCTCACGAGGCAGGCTTCGCCGACAGTGCGCACCTGTCGCGCAGCCTGAAAAAGATCTTCGGGGTCACCGCCAGCCAGGGCCTGGGCGGTATCGACATTTGCCTACGCGGCTAGGCGTCAGCGACGCAGCCCTACAGGCACGGCGGGCTCCTCGCCCAACTGCTCGGGCCGGAACGGATCAAGCAACTGATCGACGTAACCCTTGGGAAAGTCCGCGCGGTTGCCAATCCCCAGGTCGCCGTGACGGATCGCATGGGGTGGGTTGTGCAGCGCCGTGCCCAGCAGTCGGTCCCACAGGTTGAAGAACAGGCCGAAGTTCACATTGCCCGCCACGCCATATTTCATGTGGTGCAAACGGTGCACCGGCGCCCAGGCGAACACGTAGGACAGCAACCCGGGGCGCATGTCGACGTTGGAGTGCTGCAGCAGCAATTGCAGGCTGATGGCGAAGGCCAGCAGCACCGCCACCTCCATGGGAATTCCCAGCAGGATCAACGGCAGGAACCCCACCGCCGCTTCCAGCATCTGGTGCAGCGGGTGTTTCATCAGGCCATTGAAACCATAGAGCCGCTCGACACTGTGATGAACCGCGTGCAAGCGCCACATCCACGGCACCTGGTGACTGGCGTAATGGGTCAGGCTGACGCCCGCGTCGGCAATCAGCATGGCTAGTAACAGTTGCGTCCACAGCGGCCACTCCATGGGCCAGACGCCCTCGAAGGAAAGCAACGCCACCAACCCCGGCAGCATCAGCAAGGACGCCGCATTGCAGGCTTCGTTGACCAGCGCATGGGCCACATCGCGCCCGCTGTCGCCCTGATCGCGGTTCCAGTTGGGCTCATAAGGCAACAGCTGTTCGGCAAGGAACGAAACCAGCAGCGCGCAGAGAAAAAACCCCAGCAACCACCAGGAGGAAAGCCCGGTGCCACCGATCAGGGCGATAGCGCAAGCAAGAAACCCGGCGAGGAACATGGGTGCATAAAGTGTCGCGAACAAACGTTTCATGAGAGCCTCCATTGATCTGGCTCCAGCATGTCGCGCCCGAACGTGGGAGGATTGAACAAACGGCGCAAAGCACCCCTGTCGTGGATTAAGGATGAATTAAGTTGCAACCATTAACCTGATACCACTTAAACAGCTCAACCAAGGAATGACCCATGAAAACGTTGACCACCCTGTTCACTGCCGCTGCCCTGACCCTGTCCGCCGGTTTTGCCATGGCCGACGTCCGTCCTGACCAGATCCCTGGCCTGCTGAAGTCTGGCGCCATCATGGACTTCGAAAAACTCAATCAAGCTGCCCTGGCCGTCCACCCGGGCACCACGGCGGCCAACATCACCGACACCGAACTGGATCACAACGCCACCACCGGTGCCTATGTCTACGAAGTGGAAATCCGCGACGCGAAGAATGTCGAGTGGGATGTGAAGCTCGACGCCAAGACTGGCGCGGTCCTGAGCAACAATCAGGACAAGTAATCACTGCCAAACAAAAAAGCCGCACACCCTCAAGGTTGTGCGGCTTTTTTCGTTCACACCCAGTGCTTAGGCACTCAGGCGCGCCGTCACTTCATTCAACTGCCCCGACAAACCATGCAGGTTGCCGCTGGCCGCTTGCGTGCGCTGCACGTTGTCCAGGTTGGTGCTGGCGATACTGGTGATTTCCGTCAGGTTGCGCGAGATGTCTTCGGCGACCGAGGTCTGCTCTTCGGCGGCCGTGGCAATCTGCCGGTTCATGTCGCGAATGGCTTCCACCGCCTCGGTGATGCGCTCCAGCATCGCGCCCGCGCGGGTCACTTGCTCGACACTCTCGTCACTGCGCGACTGACCGCTTTCAATCGCCTGCGCGGCGTCTACCGCACCGGTTTGCACGCTCTGGATAATCTGGTTGATCTCGATGATCGACGCCGCCGTGCGCTGCGCCAGGCTGCGCACTTCGTCGGCGACCACGGCAAAACCGCGCCCGGCTTCACCGGCACGCGCGGCCTCGATGGCGGCGTTGAGTGCCAGCAGGTTGGTCTGCTCGGCGATCCCGCGGATCACTTCCAGCACTTTGCCGATGCGCTCGCTGTCGGTCTCCAGACGGCGAATCACGGTGGCGGTGTTGGCGATTTCCCCACGCATTTGCTTGATCGCGTGGATGGTGCTCTGCATCACTTGCTCGCCCTGTTGTGCCGACTGGTCGGCATCGTCGGCCGCCCGCGCCGCGTCGGCCGCGTGACGGGCGACTTCCTGGGCCGTGGCGGACATTTCGTTCATCGCCGTAGCCACCTGGTCGGTGCGGCTGAATTGTTCGTTGGTGCCATGGGACATCTGCCCGGCAATGGCATTCAGCTCACCACTGGCGCTGTCCAGATCGGTGGCGCTGCGTTGCAGGCGGGCGAAGGTCTCGGCGAGAAAATCGCGCAAGGTATTGGCTGCCACTGCCAGGCGACCCAGTTCGTCCTGACGATCGTTGGCCACCCGCGCCGAGAAACGGCCTTGGCTCAATTGCGCGACGTACTCGATCAGACGTTGGATCGGCTGCACCAGATGGCGGTTGACCAGCCACAGGCTGAACAGCCCGATCAGCACGCCCGAGATCAACATCACCACAATGCCCAGCAGCACCGTACGCTCGGCACTGTGACTGATCGCGGTCGATTGCTCATTGCCACGCTTGCGCAACTCGTTGACCAACTCGCTCATCTGCTCGCTGGTGGCGCGGTCCACCCCCTTGACCGCGGCATCGCCCGCCGCCGGATCGGCACCGGCTGCACGGTAGGCTTCCAGCCCCTGCTGATAGGCGCTGCCCAGGGCCCGGTGCGCGTCACGCAAGCTGTCGATGCGCGCCTTGAGCGCTGGCTCGACGGCCGGCTGGCGGCTCAACTCGCCAAGAATATTCTGCACATCGCCCTGACGCGCCTGAAACTGCTGCCAGTACTTGTCCCGGTCGGCCGGCTGTTTGCCGCGCAACAGGACGTTCTTCCACTCCTGCACCTGAATCTTGAACTGCAGGTTGGCCTCATCGATCAACTGCGAGGTGTGCAGCGGACCCTCGATCAGTTGCCGGTAACTCTGTACGCCGCTGGAGAGCAGGTAAAAACTGGCCAGGGCAATCAACAACATGGCGAACAGGCTGCCGCTCAGCAGCGCGAGGATTTGAGCTCTCAAGGACTTTTGCAAAAACATCGAGGGGTATCTCACGACAGGAATAATGCGGACAGCCAGGCAAAGACCCGGCTGCACAGACCAGCCTAGCCGTCATCGGCCTGAATACGCATTTCTTGAGCGGCGCCGACCAGCGGTTTAGAGCCCTTGCAGACTTGAAACAAGGTGTCACAAAACCGTCAGATCGGCTTGCCATGATGCCCCTCATGCGTCGCTGAGATGTGCCCGGCGAACGCACCCTCCCGCGAGACGCCATGAACTACAGCATCGATCACCGCCACCGTGACGCCGATCTTTTTGGCTTGCTCTATGGCTTCAGCTTTCGCCCCGGAGAACGCGGTCGCGAGATTGAGTCGGCCGAGGCCCTGAAACGCCTGCAGCAGCCGGCCAGTGAAGACGAATTTCTCTGGCTGCACCTGAACCTCGCCCACGCCGCCTGCGAGCGCTGGATGAGAGCCCACCTCGCCCTCCCCGACGAATTCTTCGAAGCACTGCATGAAGGTTCCCGTTCGACGCGCATCGAGCACGTCGACTCGGCCTTGCTGGCGGTGGTCAACGACGTGGTGTTCAACCTGAGCAACCTGCAATCCTCGGACGTCTCGACCCTGTGGGTCTGCGCCCGCAGCCGGCTGATCGTCAGCGCCCGCCTGCAACCGCTGCACTCGGTGGACAAGCTGCGTTCTTCGGTCAAGGCCGGCGAGTGCTTTCGCTCGCCCCTGGAGCTGCTGGTGCACCTGTTACGCGATCAGGGCGAAGTACTGACCCAGATCGTGCGCAAGACCAGTCTCAGCGTCGATCAGGTCGAAGACCAGTTGCTGTCCTCCCGGCTCTCGACCAACCGCGCCGAACTGGGTGCCAACCGCCGCGTGCTGGTGCGCCTGCAACGCTTGCTGGCGCTGGAACCGGGCTCGCTGCTGCGACTGCTCAATCGTCCGCCGCACTGGTTGCAGAAAGAGGACGTCAAGGAGCTGCGCAAATCCACCGAAGAGTTCGCCCTGATCATCAATGACCTCACGGCCCTCGGCGAGCGGATCAAACTGCTGCAGGAAGAGATCGCCGCCAACCTCAACGAACAGAGCAACCGCACCCTGTTCACCCTGACCGTGGTCACGGTGCTGGCGTTGCCGATCAATATCATTGCCGGCTTCTTCGGGATGAACGTCGGCGGCGTGCCGCTCTCGGGCGATCCCGAAGGGTTCTGGATCCTGGTGGCGCTGGTGGCGTCCTTTACCGTGATTGCCGGACGCTGGGCGTTTCGCAAGCGCGGCGATTACTGATCAACGGCTGCATGGGCGCACGCTTCTGGCCAGCAACATACGCTCGCGCACCACGTCGTAGGTCCAGTGGTAGATGTAGGTGTACGGCAGGAAGAACAGCAGCACGCCGATGTCGAGAATCAGTGCCTGCAATAGGCTGACATTCAGCCACCAGGCAATCAACGGCACGCTGACGGCCACCAGCCCGCCTTCGAACAGCAAGGCGTGAACCACTCGGGTGACGGCGTTGGGCGTCTGCTTCAGGCGCTTGAGCAGGCGATCAAACAGGCCGTTGAAGAGCACGTTCCAGGCCAGGGCAATCAGGCCGATGGCGATGGTGGCGACGCCCATGTCGACCATCGGTTTGTCCATCAGCCACGCCAGCAAAGGCGTGCAGATTAGAACAGCGAGCAATTCGAAACCGATGGCTTGGCCAATACGCTCGGTGAGGGATTTTTGCGGGGTCATGATCCAATGCCTTTGCAGGTGAACAGGGTTGCCATCATCTGCCACGATGCCGATACTTCATAATCATTAACCATCGATCAAGGCGATAGTTCATGGCCTCACATGAAGTGCTGCTGGCCTTTGTCCAGGCGGCGACCCAGGGCTCGTTTTCCGCTGCCGCGCGCAAGCTGGGCAAGAGCCAGTCGACCATCAGCGCGGCGGTCGCCAGCCTGGAAATCGACCTCAACGTCACCCTGTTCGACCGCAGCAGCCGCAAGCCCGGCCTGACCTCGGCCGGGCACGTGCTGTTACAGCGCGCCGAGGACATTCTGGCGGCCAGCAGCCGCCTGGAGATGAGTGCGGCGCAGTTGGCGCAAGGGGTGGAACCGAAGCTTACGATCGCGATGTCCGACACCTACCAATCGGACCGTTTCGAGGCGGCCCTGAGCGAGTTCGAACAACGTTACCCGGACCTCGAACTGGAATGCCTGATCGCCGAGTGCGACGACTTGATCGCCCTGGTGCAAAGCGGTCGCGCCCACCTGGCCTTCGCCGAAATGCAGGAACACTACCCGCCGGACCTGGACCGCGCGACCGTCGACGAGCACACCGAAATCGCCCTGTTCGTCTCGCCCTCGCACCCCTTGGCAGCGCTGTCGAAAATCGACCGGCAAATCCTCCAGCAACACCGCGAATTGCGCCTGGCCACCATCATCAATCCCTACGAAACCCGGGCGCAGGGTCGAGTGTGGTCAGCGCCGAGTTACCTGATGCTGTTGGAAATGGCCCAGGGCGGTTTCGGCTGGGCGCCGCTGCCGCGCTGGCTGGTGGCGCGTTTTGGCCCAGGAACGCTGCAGGAACTCAAGGTCCGTGGCTGGCCCAAACCGGTGGCAGTCGATGCGCTCTGGTCACGCTTGAATCCGCCAGGACCGGCGGGCAGCTGGATGCTGGCGAAGATGCTCGAATGAGCTCAGGCGGCGGGCGTTGGCCGATGGCTCTGACAGTAATCGTGCAAGGCGCGCACGCTGGACAGTTCCAACGCCTGAGCAGCGAAACACAGGCCCACCCGACGGGTCGGTGCCGGCAACGGCATGCTCCGCGCAACCACGCCCGGATGCCCGGCCACCAGCGACGCTGGCAACATCGCCACACCGACTCCGGCGGCGACCATGCGCAGCGCCTGGGTCAATGATCCCGCGTGCCCCGCCAGCGCTTCCGGCGAGCGCCGGTAATAACTCATCAGGCGCTGGTGGGAAACATGCTGCGGGCAGGTAATCCAACCGTCGATATCCACCCCGTCGACGCTCGCATCAGCCATCGGATGGCCAAGGGGCAGAGCCATCACGTAGCTCTCCTCCCACAGCGCGAGAAACAGCTCGTCCTCACAACACAGCTCTTCCACGGCCAGCCGCGCATCGCCCTGGCAGCCCTCGTGCAAGGTCAGCAGCAGATTGGGTAACGCCTGATGGGCCATGCGGATGAACGCTTCGACCTGGCTGTCGGCAATATCACCCTCCACCCCCAGTGCCAGCGGTGCGCGGTACTCGTCCGCACGAAACAAGCGGGTCAATGACTCGGCTTCACCGACCATCCGCCGGGCCTGCGGATACAGCACCCGCGCCTCTTGCGTCACGTCCACGCCACGCGGCTGCCGGGTAAACAACGGCGCGCCGAGGTCTTCTTCCAGTTGCTTGATGGTCACCGACAAGGTCGGCTGACTGATGCACAGGCGTTGCGCCGCAGCCGTGATATTGCGCTCTTCGAATACCGCGAGAAACGCCTTGAGATGACGGATATCCATAGGAAATTCCGATAGCAGCCACAGAAACAAGGCATTTTTCAGCCAATGAGCCAGTGAATATACTCACATCCACAGTAAAGCATCGATTTTTCTTATTTCAGGAGTCTCTCCATGAGCAAGCCATTGATCATCATCACCGGCGCCAGTTCCGGCATCGGCGAAGCCTGCGCCCGGTTGTTTTCCGCGGCCGGTCACCCGTTGCTGCTGCTCGCCCGTCGCCTCGACCGCCTGAATGCCCTGGACCTGCCCAACAGCCTCAGCCGCAGCGTCGATATCACCGACCGTGCGGCCCTGGTCGAGGCGGTCAACGAAGCCGAAGGGCGTTTCGGCCCGGCGGATGCGCTGATCAACAACGCCGGCGTGATGTTGCTGGGCGAGATCAGCAAACAGGACCCGGCGCAGTGGGAGCAGATGCTCGACGTCAACGTCAAAGGCCTGCTCAATGGCGTGCACGCGGTGGTCGCGGGCATGGTCGAGCGCCAGCACGGCACGCTGATCAACGTCAGCTCGGTCGCCGGGCGCAAGACGTTCCCCAATCACGTCGCCTATGTCGGCACCAAGTTCGCCGTGCACGGGCTCTCGGAAAACCTGCGTGAAGAGTTGGCGCCGCACAACGTGCGGGTCATCACCATTGCCCCGGGCGCGGTGGAAACCGAGCTGCTGAGCCACACCACCGACGAAGCGATCAAGAGCGGTTACCAGGACTGGAAACAGCAAATGGGCGGCACCGTGCTCAGCGCCGAAGACGTCGCCTCGGCCATTCACTACGCCTACCAGCAGCCGCAGAACGTGTGCATTCGCGAAATCGTCCTGGCCGCCACCCGCCAGCAGGCCTGAGTGGCGTCAACCCAGCTCGCGCAGGCGCTGCTCGATAAAGTGTTGCTCAGGGACTTGCCGGGTCAGTTCCAGGGCCCGGCGGTAGGCGACCCGCGCCTCATCCGTGCGCCCCAACTGACGACAGAACTCGCCGCGCGCTGAATGCGCCAGGTGATAGTCGAGCAGTTCGCCGCGGGCGAGAATTTGCTCGACCAACTGCAGCCCGGCCAACGGGCCATCGCGCCGTGAAATGGCCGCAGCGCGATTGAGCTCAATCACCGGCGACGGCAGCGCCTGCAGCAGCACATCGTATAAGCCGACAATCTGTTCCCAGTCGGTGTCGGCCGCGCTCGGCGCTTCGGCATGCACCGCCGAAATCGCCGCCTGCAGGCAGTAGGGCCCGATATCACGCTGACTCAAGGCACGCTCGATCAGGCCACAGCCCTCGGCAATCATTCCTGCATCCCACAGCGAACGGTCCTGCTCATCCAGCAGAATCAATTCACCCGAGGGCGAGGTGCGCGCCGGGCGTCGCGATTCGTTGAGCAACATCAGCGCCAGCAGCCCCATCACCTCGGGCTCCGGCAGCAATTCCATGAGCAGGCGACCGAGGCGGATGGCTTCGCGGGTCAGGTCCTCGCGGGTCAGCTCAGTGCCGACGGACGCCGAATAACCTTCGTTGAACACCAGGTAAATCACCCGCAACACGCTGTCCAGGCGCTCCGGCAACTCGGCAAGGGACGGCACCTGATAAGGGATCTTCGCATCACGAATCTTCGCTTTGGCGCGCACGATGCGCTGGGCGATGGTGGCCGGCGCCGCAAGAAAGGCCCGGGCGATTTCCTCGGTGGTCAGGTCGCAGACTTCGCGCAGGGTCAGCGGCACTTGCGCGTCGGCGGCGAGAGCCGGGTGACAACAGGTGAAAATCAGGCGCAGGCGATCGTCTTGCACGTCATCGACACTCCACTCGGCCTCTTCCAGCGCTTCGAGTTGCGCCACCAGTTGCACCTGTGACGCGGCAAACCGCGCGCGCCGGCGCAGGCCGTCAATCGCCTTGAAGCGCCCGGTGGAGACCAGCCAGGCCCGGGGATTATCCGGTACACCGTCGCGCTGCCAACGCTCGACGGCGACGAAGAAGGCTTCATGCAAGGCTTCTTCGGCCAGATCGAAATCGCCGAGCAAGCGGATCAGGGTCGCCAGGATCCGCCGCGATTCGTTGCGGTAGACCGACTCGACCAGCGCCTTGACCGCCTCACCGGGCATCAGTCGGGCATGCCCTTGGTGACCAGCGTCACCAGGCGCTCCAGGCTCTGTCCCCAGCCCTCATGAAAGCCCATGGCCTCGTGCGCCTGCCGATCTTCCTGGTTCCAGTGCATGGCGCGGGCGATGTAGAGGGTTTTGCCATCGACCTCATCAAAGGTCACTTCGGCGGTCATGAAAGGTTTGCCGGAGGGAATCCAGCCCGGCTTGAAGGCATCGGTGAACACCAGCCGCCGCGGCGCCTGGATCTCCAGGAACACCCCGCTGGTGGGGTATTCGCTGCCATCCGGGGCGCGCATCAGGGTACGAAACTGGCCGCCGACCCACAGGTCCATTTCGCACTCAGGCGTGGTCATCCCATGGGGGCCCCACCACTGAGCGAGCAACTTTGGCTCGGTCCAGGCACGGAAGACCTTGCTGCGTGGCGCATCGATCGTCTGGCTGATGACCAACTGGTGATCAGCCGGCTGTGGGCCGGCGTTGGAAATGCTCATGAATAAACTCCTGTCTTATGCTTGTTATCAGAGATTCAGTTCACGGATGGGACGGACTTCGACACTGCCGACCCGGGCGGCCGGGATCTTCCCGGCGACCTGGATCGCTTCATTCAGATCCTTGGCCTCGATCAGGTAGAACCCGGCCAACTGCTCCTTGGTTTCGGCGAACGGGCCGTCGGTGATCGACAGCTTGCCGCCGCGCATGCGCACCGTGGTGGCGGTCTGCACCGGTTGCAACGCCTCGGCGGCGAGCATCCGCCCGCTGCCTTGCACCGACTCGGCGTAAGCCATGCACTCGGCGTCCTCGGGGCTGTCGGGCGAGCTGTGTAGCACGCGCTCATCGCTGTAGACCAGGCATAGGTATTTCATAAGGTTTCTCCCGCTGCGGGCTGATCAACTATGGCTGCAGATTGCAGGTTTGGCGAAAAACCCGACGATCAGGGCTCAAGCTCGAACAACGCCGCGCCGCTGACCATGTCAAAGGGTGCCGACCAGTGCTCGTGAACGATCCGCCACTGCCCGGCGATCCGCTGGTAACCGGCGCTGGCGCGCATCCAGCAACCCTTGGTCTCGCCCTTGTCGTCGGTACCACCGCAGTGCACCAGCCAATGGGCGAACGCCAGGTCCTGGCTCTGCGTGACCTTGAGTTCGGCAAAGTCGAACAGGTGCGGGCCGGGGCAGAAGGTCATGCATTCTTCCCAGTGCGCGCGGTAGGCCGCCTTGCCCTTGAATTGCAGGGCCTTGACCGCATCGAACGAGACGATGTTGTCGGCATACAGGCTCATCAGGGTGTCGATATCCTTGGCCACCACCGCCTTGCGGTAGTGTTCGATCAGGGTGTGGACTTCAGTGTTTTCCATGGGTGCATTCATCACGGCTCTCCTGCTGCTTTATCGGAAGACACCTTTAGTCGACTGGCACTCACCGGATTCGACAGCGCGAAGAAAAAAAACGGTCCGACTGCAAACGGGATAAAATCCGAGCCTTGATTTCGCCGAATTACGGACACCGTCAGTGGCTACTCAACTCGTTCCTTATGCGCGGCTCTCGACGCTGCAACGCCAACAGGTGGAAGCCATTGAAATCCACCCCGCGCAAAAGCTGTTCAGCGGCGACATTCATGGCGCCCTGCATGCCTTAAGTGCGGCCGCCGGCGATGCGATCCAGGGTTTTGCGCTGGTCGCCGACGACGTCCCCGTGGCCTTCCTGCTGCTCAAGCGCCCGCCCTTCCTGCCAACCTGGGCCCATGAGGACACCGCCTCTCTGCACGCGCTGCAAGTCGACCGACGCTGCCAGGGCCAGGGTTATGGCAAAGCCTGCCTGCAAGCCCTGCCGGACGCCGCACGTCGGGCCTGGCCGCAGATCAAGGGGCTTGAATTGTCGGTGGATACTGACAACGAAGCGGCATTGGCGCTGTACCGGCAACAGGGTTGGGTCGACAGCGGCGACGCCTTCAAGGGCCGTATCGGGTACGAACGGCGCATGGCCCTGGCGTTCTGAAACGCCTTACAGGTCCAGCGCCATTTCATGCCAGGCCAGACCGCCGTGATCTGACTCGGAAGCCTTGAGGTAGGCAAAGCCAAAGCCGGCATACAGGGGGATGTGCTGCTCGCGGCACATCAGGTTGATGCGGATCCTGTCCAGGTCGCGCATGCGTGTGATGAACTCGCCCATCAGCTGTTTCGCCAGGCCCAGGCGCTGGTAGTCCGGGTGCACCACCACCGACATGATCACCACCTGCGGTCCGTCCGGGTCGTGGCCGATCATTTCCTTGAAGGCTTCATCGGCCATTTCCACCTGATACGCGGCACCGGAATTGATAAAACCGGCCACCACGCCATCCACCTCGGCGACGATAAAACCCTCGGGCCAGGTCGCGATACGCGTGGCGATTTTCTCGCGGGTCGCCGCTTCGTCGCCCTCGTAGGCCTCGGTTTCGATGGCAAAACAACGGTCGAGGTCAGCGGCGGTGACCTGACGGATGACAGGCGAGGAAGCATTCATGGCAAAGGTCCGGGCAACGAAAAAAGGGGCTCGGATCATAATCGATCCAGCCCCCTCCCCGGCGCCATGGGCGGTTACTTTTTCAACGGCACCCAGATTTCCAGCACACCGCAGCCGCTGACCGGGTCGAAGTCGGCGCTGTAGCGTTCGAACACCGGCGCCTGCGCGGCCTCATGCCCGGACTGCGGCAGCCAGTGCTTGAAAATGTAATCGAAGGTCTGCGGCAGGCTGTCCAACTTCCCGGGATGAATGAACACCGCGTACTCCTGAGGCTGGATCTCAAGCCAGCGGTAGGTGTCGGGCAGGTCATCGAGTTTGCTGATTTGCACCCCCGCAACGTACTCGAATCCGCCCTGGCCATCGGCACTGCAACACACGCCGTAGGTCACTTCGCCGATTTGCCCCGGCACCTTGCCAATATGAGGTATGAATCGCTCCCAGAGTTTGGGGATGCCATCAGTCTTGTTCATGGAAAAGTGCTCGCCGAATCCGGCGATCAGCAAAAAATGCCCTTTTTCGAGGCGCGGCTCTGCCGCTGCGCCCTGTTTTGGCCCATCCATGAATCACCTCCTGCCGCTAACGTTGGGTTCGGCTGGGAGTATAGAAGCGAATCCGCAAAGCCCCAGTCAAAGCCCCGGCAGTTCGGCCATGGCTGCGGCACCAAAAAACTCGTTGTACCCGGATAGGATCACGTAGACCGCGAAGTAACAGAAGATCGCTGCAGATGCCATGTAGGAATAACGCAGCAACTTGTCCCCCAACAGCTTCCCGCCCTGGGTTGCTGCCAGGCACAAACTGGCGCTCCACAGCAAACCGGCGCAAAAGAACCCTGCCAGGAACAGACCGGCACTGGCCGGACCGCCGCCACCGGAGCGGGCAATCAGGGTGCCGCCGACCGCTGCGAACCAGAGAATGGCGCTGGGCGAGGACATCGCCAGGAAAATCCCGCGCAAAAACTCGCGGCGATGTGAGCCGCCGCCCGCCTCCGTGGCGGGTGCCAGAACGGCGCTGTGGTGAATGGCCGAATAAATCATCTTCGCCGCGAAGTAGATCAACAGCACCGATCCGCCGATCCACAGCACCCAGCGCACCGCCGAGTACTGCAGCAACACGGTCATTCCGGCCAGGGCCAGCACCGCGTAGATCAGGTCGCCAAAGCAGGTCCCCAGGCCCAGGGCAAAACCCTGGAAATACCCACGCTGCATGGCCAGGGTAATCATTGCAATGTTGGCCACGCCGATATCCAGGCACAGCGAGAGGCTCAGCAGAAAGCCGCTGGAAAACTCCATGTTTCATTCCGTTCGAAGTTGATTGAATCAGTGCCGCGCGATACTGCAAAAAGCGCGCAAGCCGAACAGTGTCGTCGAAAATAGTTGCTTGTGGCCACTAGACAATCGCCCGCCGCCGCCCTTATCGTGCGCCCAGACCACCGCAGTGGTCAGCGTCGCTCGGACGGTTCCGGGCGCTAACGTATCCTGAGGCAACAATGGCAGACCAAGGTTCGCCGCGCCGCTTTGCGCGCATAGATCGACTCCCCCCTTACGTATTCAACATCACTGCCGAGCTGAAGATGGCCGCCCGACGTCGTGGCGAAGACATCATCGACTTGAGCATGGGTAACCCTGACGGTGCGACCCCGCCACACATCGTGGAAAAACTGGTCACCGTCGCACAGCGCGAAGACACCCACGGCTACTCCACCTCCAAAGGTATTCCGCGCCTGCGCCGGGCGATTTCCCGTTGGTACAAGGATCGCTACGAGGTCGACATCGATCCGGAAAGCGAAGCCATCGTCACCATAGGTTCCAAGGAAGGCCTGGCGCACCTGATGCTGGCCACCCTGGACCAGGGCGACACGGTGCTGGTGCCCAACCCGAGCTATCCGATCCACATCTACGGCGCGGTGATTGCCGGCGCCCAGGTGCGCTCGGTGCCGTTGGTTCCCGGCGTGGACTTTTTCGCCGAGCTGGAACGGGCCATTCGCGGCTCGATCCCGAAGCCGAAAATGATGATCCTCGGCTTCCCGTCCAACCCCACCGCGCAGTGCGTGGAGCTGGATTTCTTCGAGCGCGTGATCGCCCTGGCCAAGCAGTACGACGTGCTGGTGATCCACGACCTGGCCTACGCCGACATCGTCTACGACGGCTGGAAAGCCCCGTCGATCATGCAGGTGCCGGGGGCCAAGGACATTGCGGTGGAGTTTTTCACCCTGTCCAAGAGCTACAACATGGCCGGCTGGCGCATCGGTTTCATGGTCGGCAACCCGGAACTGGTCAACGCCCTGGCGCGGATCAAGAGCTATCACGACTACGGCACCTTCACGCCGCTGCAAGTGGCGGCCATTGCGGCGCTGGAAGGCGATCAACAGTGTGTGCGCGACATCGCCGAGCAGTACCGGCAACGGCGCAATGTGCTGGTCAAAGGCCTGCATGAGCTGGGCTGGATGGTCGAGAATCCGAAAGCCTCGATGTACGTCTGGGCGAAAATCCCCGAGCAATATGCGCACCTCGGCTCGCTGGAGTTTGCCAAGAAACTGCTGGCCGAAGCCAAGGTCTGTGTGTCGCCGGGCGTGGGTTTTGGCGAGTACGGCGATGACCACGTGCGCTTCGCCCTGATCGAAAACCAGGACCGGATTCGTCAGGCAGTGCGCGGGATTCGCGGGATGTTCAGGGCGGATGGGTTGGTCAGCAAAACCAACGTCTGACACAAAACCTGTAGGAGCTGGCTTGCCAGCGAAGACGGCCTCGCAGTCAAAATGGATGTCGAAGCTGATGGCCTCTTCGCGGGCAAGTCGAATCGTCGCACCGCCGCTCCTACAGGGACCGTGTTCAACAATGAAATCGATTTAAAACAAAAAAACCGCATCGCTGCGGTTTTTTTGTGCCTGCCAAATACGCTTAAACGAACAGCGACAACAACAGGATAAAGCCCAGGCCCACCACCGACAGGATGGTCTCCATCGCGGTCCAGGTCTTGAAGGTTTCCGCCACGGTCATGTTGAAGTACTGCTTGACCAGCCAGAAACCGGCGTCGTTGACGTGGGACAGGATCAGCGAGCCGGCACCGGTGGCCAGCACCAGCAGTTCACGGTTAACCCCTGGGATCATCCCCACCACCGGTACCACGATTCCCGCGCCGGTAATGGTCGCCACGGTTGCCGAACCGGTAGCGATACGGATCACCGCGGCCACCAGCCAGGCCAGCAGGATCGGCGAGATCTGCGCTTCCACCGCCATGTGCCCGATCACGTCACCCACGCCGCTGGTCACCAGCATCTGCTTGAAGCCACCGCCGGCACCGATGATCAGGATGATCGCCGCGGTCGGCGCCAGGCTGGCGTCGAGCCACTTGAGCATCTGCTGCGAGCCGATGCCCTGCTTGTAGCCGAAGGTGTACAGCGACAGCAGCAACGCCAGCAACAGCGCCGAGATCGGGTGGCCGATCAGGTCCATGAAGGTGCGGAAGAAGTTGCCGTCAGGCAGTACTACGTCGGCAAAGGTCTTGAGCAGCATCAGGAACACCGGCGACAGCACGGTGACCAGGGTGATGCCGAAGCTTGGCAGATTCGCCGAATCGGTTTCACGGGCCAGTTGATCCACCAGTTCCTGGTTCGGGTGACCGGGAATGTGCTTGGCAATAAACGTCCCGAAGATCGGGCCGGCGATGATCGCCGTCGGCAGTGCCACGATCAGGCCGTACAGGATGGTCTTGCCGATGTCGGCACCGAACACGCCAATCGCCAGCAGCGGACCCGGGTGCGGTGGCACCAGGCCGTGCACCGCGGACAGACCGGCCAGCAACGGGATACCGATCTTGATGATCGACACGCCGGTGCGTCGGGCGACGATGAACACCAGCGGAATCAACAGCACAAAGCCGATTTCGAAGAACAGCGGAATGCCCACCAGGAACGCGGCGAACATCATTGCCCACTGCACCTTGTCCTTGCCGAAGGCACGGATCAGGGTCTGGGCAATCTGGTCCGCCCCGCCCGACTCGGCCATCATCTTGCCGAGCATGGTGCCCAGCGCGAGGATGATGCCGACGAAACCGAGCACCCCGCCAAAGCCGTCCTGGAACGCCTTGATGATGGTGCCGATCGGCATGCCCGAGGTCAGGCCGAGGAACGCAGCGGCGATGATCAGGGCAATAAAAGGGTGAATCTTGAACTTGGTGATCAGGACGATAAGCCCGATCACCGTGACCACTGCATCGAGCAGCAGGAAGGTCTCGTGGGACATGCCGAACATTAGGGGTGTCTCCTGGTTGTTGTTGTTATTAAAGCGGGTAATTCGAAAGCCATCAGGACAGCGCTACCTTTTAAAGCAAACCTCATACAGCGAGCTTCAGGCCATGGCCCAGCCACCAATCGTGGGCTTGCTTGGCCAATTGCTCGACGCTGTGAACAGAGGCATTGAGCGCCAGGGTCAGCGGCTCGCCGACCGGCGATTCGAGAGTGGCGAACTGGCTGTCGATCAAGGTCGACGGCATGAAGTGCCCCGGGCGATGGGAAACCCGGTCGGCGGCAACTTCGCGACTCAGTTCGAGAAACACGAAGCCCAGGCCCGGCAAGGCACTGCGCAAACGCTCGCGATAACTGTGCTTGAGCGCCGAACAAGTCAACACCGGGCGCTGGCCCGTGGCGTCGACGCGACGCAGTTCGTCGCACAGGCTGTCGAGCCAGCCGGCACGGTCGTCGTCGTTCAGGGGAATACCGGCGCTCATCTTGTCGATGTTGGCCGTGGGATGAAAGGAATCGCCTTCGATGCCGGTCGCGCCGCTGAGCTGGCACAGGGCCTCGCTGACGCTGGACTTGCCGCAGCCGGCCACGCCCATGATGACCAGGGCGGAGATTGGTTGACTCATGTAACACCTCAGCGCGCAGACAGCGCTACCTTTGCTCATGGAAACTCTAGTGCAAACGCAGCCATTGCCGACGACTTCTTGTCGTTTTTATGGGTTGCAACACATTCTTGCCCAACGCCGACAGGCAGGGATCAGGCAACCCCCGCTCAATCATTTGCAGCCGCATCGAGACAGCGCTACCTTAGTGCCTTGAATTTTGTTTGGCAAGCCGCCCGATGACCTCGACCAAAAACGATAAAAATACCCGCACCACTGGCCGCCCTACCCTCAACGAAGTTGCCCGCCTGGCCGGGGTCAGTCCGATCACTGCCTCGCGCGCCTTGCGCGGGGTCAGTACGGTGGCCACCGAACTGGTGGAAAAGGTCCAGCAGGCCGCCCTCGAACTCAACTACGTGGTCAACCCGGCCGCCCGTGCCCTGGCCTCGGCGCAGAGTCAATCGGTGGTGGTGCTGGTGCCGTCGCTGTCGAACCTGCTGTTTATCGAAACCCTCGAAGCCATCCATCAGGTGCTGCGCCCCAAAGGCTTCGAAGTGCTGATCGGCAACTATCACTACTCGCGTGACGAAGAAGAAAACCTGCTGCGCAATTACATGGCCTATCAGCCCCGTGGCCTGCTGCTGACCGGCTTCGATCGCACTGAAAGTGGTCGGCGGATGGTCGAGACGAGCAATGTGCCCTGCGTCTACATGATGGACCTCGACCCCAACGCCGGCGTCAATTGCGTCGGTTTCTCGCAGATCAGCGCCGGCGAAACCGCGGCCCAGCACTTGCTCGCCCGCGGCCGCAAAAAACTTGCGTACATCGGCGCGCAACTCGACCAGCGCACCCTGCTGCGCGGTGAAGGCTTCCGTCGTGCCTTGCAGCAAGCCGGCCTGTACAACCCAGACCTCGAACTGCTGACCCCGCGCCCGTCCTCGGTCGGCCTGGGTGGCGAGTTGTTCCTGCAAATGCTGGCCAGTCATCCCGAAGTCGATGCGATCTTCTTCGGCAACGACGACCTGGCCCACGGCGCCCTGCTTGAAGCCATGCGCCACGGCATCAGGATTCCCGAGCAGGTGGCGGTGCTGGGTTTCAACGACCTGCCCGCCTCCGCTCACATGGTGCCGCGCCTGAGCAGCATCAGCACCCCGCGCGAGGCCATCGGCCGGCGCGCCGCCGAGCACCTGCTGACGCTGATGGCCGGCAACAGCATCGCCCGGCCGGTGGTCGACATGGGCTTTGAACTCAAGGTTCGCGAAAGCACCTGAAGCGAGAGCTCAAGCGTGGTTCGCCAGCCCTTCGACCAACGCCAGCGCGCCTTTGCGCAAGGGCTGGCGCTTGAGCCACAGCGCATGCACCGGCAGCACCAGGCCATTTTCGATGTTCCGGAAACGCAGGCGCCCGAGGCGTCCGGCGTCAAGCAAAGGCTGGACCACCGACAGCGCAAAATTGCCCCAACCGATCCCGGCCTCGACCATTTGCAGGGCCATTTCCAGGGTGTCGGTGCGCCAGTGGGATTCGCCCATCAACGGGCGGGTGTCGCTGATCGGCAAATCACGGCTGGCGATGATGATCTGCCGCTCCTGCACCAGATCCTCCAGGTACGGCATCTCATCCGAGGCGGCGTCACGGGATGAGCTGACAGCGATCATCTGTTCGCTGCCGACAAACTGGAAGCGCTCCAGTACATTCACCCCAAGCCCGGCGAACGCCAGGCAGACGTCGACTCGACCGCTGTGCAGCCACTGCAGCACGTCATCCTGCGGCGCACTCAACACCTCGATGTCGAGTAACGGATAGCGCTCGGCCACCTGTTTTATCGCACTCAACAGGCGGCTTTTGTCGAGGTCGGCAACCACGCCAATCGACAGTTTGCTCTCCAGCCCCAGGGATAATTCGACCGCATGCACCCGCAGTTGCCGCAACTGCTCGGCCACCAGCCGCGCGTGCGGCACCAGGGCCGACGCCATGTCCGTGGGCACCGGCTCGCGATGGCTGCGGTCGAACAGCGCATAACCCAATTCCGCCTCCAGGTTGGCAATCCCCATGCTGACCGCCGACGGCACCTTGCCCAAGGCGCGGGCTGCCGCAGAAAACGAACCGCGCTCAATCACGGCGAGGAACAATTCGATACTGTCACTGGAAAAACTCACGGCACCACCTGTCAATAAACCTGAAAGCTACCAACTTTTTCTGTCAGGTCTATTGAAGCTATCTTGCGCCGCTTTCGCCAGTCCAACCGCTGGCCTCCCCGAAATTCCTGAGGAATAGGCATGCAAGGTGTGAAACGCAAACTGGTTTATGTGTCGTTATACGAGGTCATCGGCATGACCTTTTCCGCCCTCGGCCTGGCGCTGCTGTCAGGCGCCGCACCCAGCAGCACCGGGCCGCTGGCGGTGATCATCACCAGCATCGCGGTCAGTTGGAATTTCATCTACACCACGCTGTTCGAGCGCTGGGAAAGTCGCCAGCTGTCACGCACGCGCACGGTCAAGCGGCGAATCGCCCATGCGGTGGGTTTCCAGCTGACGCTGATCGTGTTCCTGATTCCGCTGATTGCCTGGTGGATGAACATCAGCCTGGTCCAGGCATTTGCGCTGGACCTGGCGTTGATCCTGTTCATCCCCTGCTACACCTTTGCCTTCAACTGGCTGTTCGACCGGGTTTTCGGTCTGCCAGCGTCGGCGCAGGCTGCAATGGGTTAGTTGAGCTGGAGACTGGAACTGAACTGGCCGATGGCGTCCACCACGTGACGTGAACCCTGCTGGATTTCCAGGATCACTTCACCGGCCTCGTTCGCCAGTTCCACCCCGAGTCCGGTACGACTCAGGCTCGACTGCATGCTCGATACCGCGCTCAGCGACAAGTCGTGGTTCTTGCGCACCACATCGACGATCTCCAGGGTCGCCTTGCTGGTCCGCGCCGCGAGGCTGCGCACTTCATCGGCCACCACCGCAAAGCCACGCCCATGCTCGCCGGCCCGCGCCGCTTCGATGGCAGCGTTGAGTGCCAGCAGGTTGGTCTGGTCGGCGATCCCGCGAATGGTCTGCACGATGCTGCCGATGATGTCCGATTGCTTGCTCACCGCATCGATGCTCAGCGCCGCTTCGTTGAGGTCCCTGGAAATTTCCTCGATGATCTGCACGGTTTGCTGCACCACCTGTGAGCCTTTGCGCGCGCAGGCGTCGTTTTGTACCGAGGTCGCGTGGGCCGATTCGGCAGCGGTCTGCAGGGTGGTCATCTGCGGGGTGATGTCGCTGGCGAACTTGACCACTTTGTACAAGCGCCCGCGGGCATCGAAGATCGGGTTGTAGGACGCTTCGAGGTAAACCATGCGCCCGTATTTATCGACCCGTTCGAAGCGATGAGAATGGAATTCGCCACGGTTCAGCGAAGCCCAGAATGCCTTGTACGCCGCCGATTCGCTTTCCGAGCGGTGACAGAACAGGCTGTGGTGCTGCCCGACCACCTCGCCCAGCGAGTAATGCATGGTCTGCAGGAAGTTTTCATTGGCCTTGATGACCCTGCCATCGGGTGAAAACTCGATTACCGCCATCGCTCGACCTACGGCGTTTACCAAACTCTGATTTTCATGTTCCTTATGGACCCGGGCAGTGATGTCGGTGGCCACCTTGATCACGCTGGTGACCTGGCGATCGACACCGAACACCGGCATATAACTCGCCTCGAGCCAGACTTCCTGGCCCTTCTTGTTCAAGCGCTGGAAGGTCCCGCTGCTGGGCTCGCCGCGCCCCAGATCGCGCCAGAAGCGTTGGTAATCGACGCTGCTGGCGTAATCGTCCTCACAGAAAATCCGGTGATGCTTGCCACGGATTTCCTCCAGGGAATAGCCGACGGCCGCGCAGAAGTTTTCATTGGCATCGAGAATCACCCCGGTCGGACCGAACTCGATCATGGCCATCGAACGGCTGATCGCCGCCCATTTGGCATTGGCTTCGGTCAACGCGCAGGTGGTTCGTTGAATCTCGAGCAGGTCGGATTTGTGATGTAGGTTGAACATGGTCGTATTGCCCCAAGCACGGTTTTTTTGATTGATGAAAGTTCATCGGTCTTTCAACGTATCCACCACAACGTTCCATGGAACAGGCACACACACCCCTCTGCGGGAGGGTCAGATCAAGTGAATGACAGAGTTGAATCGGAGGTTCGTGCCGCACCTTCCTACTGGGGCACCCCTCTCTTGATTGCCCGGGACAGGCCAACTCAAGCGCCAGAATCAGTCGCTCAGCCGTAAGCATAGTCAGGCTCTTCACGGCTGCAAGGCCATCATTAAGCCAGTAATCGGGACAAAATCGGTTCAGCGCCAACCGTCGGTCTTTTATACTTGCGGCCTTGAGAATCGATGACAGTTACCATGCCCGATATCCAGTACAGCCAGCTCGATGAAGCCCTCTGGCCACTAATGAACAAGTTCTATCGCCGCCACCAATCTTCGATGAAAGCGGTGCGTGACGCGCAACTGTGGGTGGCCCGGCGCGACGACATCATCGCCGGGCTGTGCTTGCGGCCGGTGGAATCGGGGTTCTGGTTGACGGGCTTGTTTGTCGCCCTTGAATGTCGCGGCCAGGGCGTGGCGGCGGCCTTGATGGCCGAGGCGCTGGCGACGATCAGCGCGCCGGTGTGGCTGTTCTGCCACCCGGATCTGCAAGGGTTCTATGAGCGCAACGGTTTCAGCGCCCATCCGCTGCTGCCCCAGGCGCTGGGCGAGCGCCTGCTGCGCTACAGCCGCAGCAAGCCGATGATCGCCATGGCCCGGGGTTGAACGGGTTCAGTCGTCGGCGTTGGGATCAAGATCGGGAAACATCACCTCGGTGAAGCCGAACTTGCGGAAGTCGCTGATGCGCGATGGGTACAAGCGGCCGATCAGGTGATCGCACTCGTGCTGCACCACCCGCGCATGGAACCCCGAGGCGAAGCGCACGATCGGCTCGCCCCTGGGATCGAACCCTTCATAGCGGATGTGCTGGTAACGCTCCACCGCACCACGCAGGCCCGGCACCGACAGGCAGCCTTCGAAGCCCTCTTCCATGCTCGGATCGAGCGGGGTAATCAACGGATTGATCAGGATCGTCTGCGGCACCGCTTCGGCGTCGGGATAGCGCTCGCTGTGCTCAAAGCCGAAGATCACCAATTGCAGGTCAACACCGATCTGTGGCGCGGCCAGGCCGACGCCACCGACGCTTTCCATGGTCTGGAACATGTCGTCGATCAACTGCCACAACTCGGGGCTGTCGAACATTTCCGCCGGAACAGGCGGGGCAATACGCAGCAGGCGTTCATCGCCCATTTTGAGAATTTCACGGATCATGATCAGGCTTCGTCAGAGGTCGGTTTGAGCGAGTGGTCCCGTCCCAATCCCGAAACGTGGTGTTTATGTGAATGATCGTGCTCGCCCGGGACCTTTTCGCCCGGGTCCTTGCCTTCATTCGACATGTGTTCGATCACCGCATTCATTTCCGCGCCAAGCAGCAGCACCGCCGCGGAAATGTAGAAGTACAGCAACAGCACGATGATCGCACCGATACTGCCATACATGGCGTTGTAGTTGGCGAAGGTCTTCACATAGAAACCAAAGCCCAGGGACGCGATGATCCACACCACCACCGCCAGCACCGAGCCCGGGGTGATGAAGCGAAATTCCTGCTTCACATCCGGCATTACGTAGTAGATCAAGGCCACCGCGATCATCAGCAGAATCACGATCACCGGCCAGCGCAAAATGGTCCAGACGGTGACGATGAACTCCTGCATGCCGATCTGCGCGGCGATCCACTCCATCACCTGTGGCCCCAGTACCATCAACGCGGCGGCAATCAGGAGCATGCCGGCAATGCCGACCGTGTAGAAGATCGACAACGGAAAGCGCTTCCACACCGGCCGCCCTTCGACCACATCGTAGGCGGCGTTCATCGCGCTCATCATCAGCCGCACACCGGCCGAAGCGGTCCACAGGGCAATCACGATACCCACCGAGAGCAGGCCGCCCTTGGATTGCTGCAGTTGATCGATGACCGGGTTGACTTGTTCCAGGGCCTGGGGCGGCAACACCAGTTCTGACTGCAGGCGCAACCAGGAAAAGAAATCCGGCAGGTGCAGGAAACCGATCAGGGCGATCAGGAACAGAATGAAAGGAAACAGCGAGAACAGCATCTGATAGGCCAGTGCCGAGGCGTAGGTCGACATTTCGTCATCGACGAACTCGGTGACGGTGCGCACCATCACGCGGTGCAGGGGCAAGCCTTTCAAATCGGGAAAAATCATAGCGTCTCCTTTCGCCGCTGGATTGAAGTCGGAGGCGACTCAGGGGCCGTTTTCTACATCAAAGTAGCCTGTTTGGCGACCTTGAAACAATTTCAAGCGTAGTCCATGCCTGTCTGACGTAAAAACGGCCATCCGCGGATGGCCGTCATGCTACTGCAACGCCGGCGAGCCGAATCAGGCTTTGTCGACGGTGTTCTTCACTGCGTCCTTGGCTTTGCCCAGCTCTTGTTGGGCCTCGCCCTTCTTCTCCTGGATCTTGCCTTCGGTCTGCAACTTGGTGTTGTCAGTGGCCTTGCCAACACCCTGCTTGATGTTGCCGATCGCTTCGTTGGCCAAACCTTTTGCTTTATCGCCAGTGCTGCTCATGGTCTTTACTCCTGTCAACGTTCAGAGGTCAAAAGGGCTTACCTAGACGTTGACCCGGCGGCCTGGCGAGGAGTTTCATTTATTTTCACCCGGTTCATTTCATCAGCGAATGCAGGTTGGGCTTTATGTTTGCCGCTTTAGCCGGGAGAATGCGCGTCTTGTTCAGGCTTTGGCACTGAAGCTCCATTTGTGTAGGAACGTTATGAAACTCGATAAAAAGCAGGCCATTGCCCGCAGAAACCAGGAACTGGGCGGTGCAGTGCTGGGCGTCAACAACTGCCACTTCAGCGAATTGAACCGCAACCGCAACATCTGGTGGTTCGACCTCCCGGTGACGCGCCTGGCAATTGGTCAGTACGAGTGGATTCACCTGCTGATGCACACGCCGGCCACCGACACCCTGCTGCACCTGAAGGTGCCGACGGTATTCCTGCGCGAGAAGCTCGAAGGCCTGGTGGTGCGCAACGAAGGCAAGCGCAAGGCCGCCTTGAGCCTGGAATTGAGTGCCGACAAGGATTCCTTCCTGCAGGACATGCGTCCGGCTGGCACCAATGTGAATTTTGCGCAGTTCCAGCAGTAAGACTGCGCCAACAAAAAGCCCCGCATTGGCGGGGCTTTTTGTTGGACGCCTGGTTTACTTCTTCAGGCCCAGCTTCTTCAGTTCTTCGTCGCGCAGTTCGCGGCGCAGGATCTTGCCGACGTTGGTGGTCGGCAGCGCATCGCGGAACTCGACAGCCTTCGGCACCTTGTAGCCGGTGACGTTGGCGCGCATGTGGGTCATCACCTGCTCCTTGGTCAGGGTCACACCCGGCTTGGCGACGATGAAAATCTTGATCGCCTCGCCCGACTTCTCGTCCGGCACCCCAATCGCCGCGCACTGCAGCACGCCCGGCAGGGTCGCCAGCACGTCTTCCAGCTCGTTCGGGTAAACGTTGAATCCGGAGACCAGGATCATGTCTTTCTTGCGATCGACAATGCGCATGTAGCCATCCGGCTGGATCAGCGCGATGTCACCCGTCTTCAGCCAGCCTTCGCTGTCGAGGATCTCGTCGGTGGCGTCCTGGCGCTGCCAGTAGCCCTTCATCACCTGCGGCCCTTTCACACAGAGTTCGCCGATTTCACCCAGCGGCTGTTCCACGCCGGCGTCGTCGATGACTTTGCACAGGGTCGAAGGCACGGGAATGCCGATGGTGCCGATCTGGATGTTCTGGATCGGGTTGACCGTGGCCACCGGGCTGGTTTCGGTCATGCCGTAACCTTCACAGATCGGGCAGCCGGTGACTTCCTTCCAGCGTTCAGCGGCGGCCAGTTGCAGCGCCATACCGCCGGACAGCGTGACTTTCATCGCCGAGAAATCCAGCTTGCGGAAACCTTCGTTGTTGCACAGCGCCACGAACAGCGTGTTGAGGCCGACAAAGCCGCTGAACTTCCACTTCGACAGTTCCTTGACCATCGCCGGCAGGTCGCGCGGGTTGCTGATCAGGATGTTGTGGTTGCCGATCAACATCATCGCCATGCAGTGAAAGGTGAAGGCATAGATGTGGTACAGCGGCAGCGGCGTAATCAGGATCTCGCAGCCTTCGTGCAGGTTGGAGCCCATCAGCGCCTTGCACTGCAGCATGTTCGCCACCAGGTTGCGGTGGGTCAGCATCGCGCCCTTGGCCACGCCGGTGGTGCCTCCGGTGTATTGCAGCACAGCCACGTCGCTGCTGGCCGGGCTGGCTTCGGTCACCGGTTGGCCGCGGCCCTTGCTTAGCACGTCATTGAACTTGATGGCATTGGGCAGGTTGAACGCCGGGACCATCTTCTTCACGTACTTGATCACACTGTTGATCAGCAGACGCTTGAGCGGTGGCAGCAGGTCGGCCACTTCGGTGACGATCACGTGCTTGACGCCGGTCTTGGGCACTACGGCCTCGGCCAGGTGCGCCATGTTCGCCAGGCACACCAGCGCCTTGGCCCCGGAATCGTTGAACTGGTGCTCCATTTCCCGCGCGGTGTACAGCGGGTTGGTGTTGACCACGATCAGGCCGGCGCGAATGGCACCGAACACGGCGATCGGGTACTGCAGCAGGTTGGGCAATTGCACGGCGATTCGATCGCCCGGGCGCAAATCGGTATGCTGTTGCAGATAAGCAGCAAATGCCCCGGACAATTCGTACAGCTCACCGTAGGTAAGTGTCTTGCCGAGGTTGCTGAAAGCCGGCTTGTTGGCGAAGCGTTGGCAGGATTGCTTCAACACTGCCTGAATATTCGGGTACTCGTCTGGATTGATGTCGGCAGCAATCCCAGCTGGGTACTTATCCTTCCAAAAGTCTTCGATCATGGAAGCCCACTCCTCAGCAACGCGAATTCTTCACCGCATTTGATGCGATTATTATTGGTGTGTGTTTTTGGTGAATCTGGCGTTTATCGAGTGCCGAGAAGTCCCAAAGCGCGCCGAGAGTAGCAGCTTTGCCAAGGGCCTACTAGAGCCAAAACAGGCCTCTACGGTCACTATGATGACTCAAGAAACTTTAATGGTCATTTTTAGAGTAAAAAATCTAAAAGCCCTGAAATACCCGTGCTACAGGGTTCTAACGGCTTTTCCAGCGACAAAAAAAGGGGCGCCCATACATGGACGCCCCTTTTTTGATCACGGTTCGCTAACAAAACATTACGCGATATCGCGCAACTCCCGCCGCAGGATCTTGCCCACCGGGGTCATCGGCAACGACTCACGCAACACGATGTGCTTGGGCACCTTGTAGGCGGTGAAGTTTTCCTTGCAGTAGGCCTTCAGCTCTTCAAGGCTGACCCCGGCTTCACGAGCCACCACGAACAGCTTCACCGCTTCTCCGGAGCGATCGTCCGGCACGCCGATCACCGCGCAGTTGGCGACTTTCGGATGCGCCATGACCACATCCTCGATCTCGTTGGGGTACACGTTGAAACCCGAGACGATGATCATGTCTTTCTTGCGGTCGACGATGCGCACAAAACCATCCGGATCGATCACCGCGATATCCCCGGACTTGAACCAGCCCTCGGCATCCAGCACCTCGGCCGTGGCTTCCGGCTTCTGCCAGTAGCCTTTCATGATCTGCGGGCCCTTGATGCACAACTCGCCGCGCTCACCCATGGCTTGCTCGACGCCCTCGTCGTTGATCACTTTCAACGTCGTACCAGGCACCGGAATGCCAACAGTGCCCAGGCGCGACAGGTCGCCATACGGGTTGGTGCAGGCCACCGGCGAAGTCTCGGTCAGGCCGTAGCCCTCGGTGATCCGGCAACCGGTCAGTTGTGCCCAGCGCTCGGCGGTGGCCTTGACCAGCGCGGTGCCGCCAGAGTTGGTGAGCTTGAGGCTGGAGAAATCCAGGGTCTTGAAGTCCGGATGATCCATCAGCGCGACGAACAGCGTGTTGAGCCCCAGCAGTGCCGAGAAACGCCAGTTTTTCAGCTCTTTGATAAAGCCGGCGATGTCCCGTGGATTGGTGATCAGCACGTTGTGATTGCCGGTCACCATCATGCACATGCAGTTCGCCGTGAAGGCGTAGATGTGGTACAGCGGCAACGGCGCGATCATCACTTCCTGGCCTTCGCGCAACAGCGGCTGGCCGTCGCGACCAAACTGGCTGAGGCAGGCACGGGCTTGTTGCATGTTGGCGACCAGGTTGCCATGGGTCAGCATCGCGCCCTTGGCCAGGCCGGTGGTGCCGCCGGTGTACTGCAGCACGGCGATGTCGTCGAGCCCGGCGTGCAGCGGCTTGATGGCCTGGCCACGGCCCAGGCGCAAGGTGGTCTTGAAGGAGATGGCCTGCGGCAGGTCATAGGCCGGGACCATCTTCTTGACCTTGTCGACCAAAGTATTGACCAGCCAGCCCTTGGCGGTGGGCATCAGGTCGCCCATCTTCGCTTCGATCAAGTACTGGATCTCGGTGTCGGCCAGCACTTCCTGGACCTTCTGCCCGAACATGTTCAGGTACACCAGCGCCCGGGCGCCGGAGTCCTTGAACTGATGGCGCATCTCGCGCGCGGTGTACAGCGGATTGGTGTTGACCACGATCAGGCCGGCGCGCAAGGCACCGAATACGGCAATCGGGTACTGCAGGACGTTGGGCATCTGCACCGCGATGCGATCGCCCGGCACCAGGTCGGTCTGGCTTTGCAGGTAACCGGCGAAGGCCGCGCTGTGGCGCTCCAGATCGGCGTAGGTCAAGGTCACGCCCATGTTGCTGAACGCCGGACGATCAGCAAATTTCTTGCAGGAACGCTCGAACACCTCGATCACCGATTGGTAGGCACCCAGGTCGATATCCACGGGTACACCGGCCGGGCGTTTGTCATTCCAGAAATCAGGTTGCATTGTTCTTGTCCTCTATACCTGAGCCAATCCGGGCCGCTTGAAGGGGTGCTGCGTCTTCCCCTGTAGGAGCGAGCCTGCTCGCGAAAAACGTCAACGATGACGCGGGCATCCTGATGCACGCGGCGCCTGCAGATTTTTCGCGAGCAGGCTCGCTCCTACAAAAAAAATGGCACATCCCCTCCAAAGCGGAGCTTCTGGGACACTAGCAGTTATGGCGAATCAGGCAAATATGAGCATCAGTGTCATTGACCGCGTGAATCTTGCTGCCATGGATTGCCCGCATCCCCCGTGCGCCAGTCGATGCGCTATACAATGCAACGACCCCGCGCAAAGGAACCGCCATGATCCACGATACGTTCTGGTTGACCGCGAATGACCACAGCCGTCTCTTCGTCAACCAGTGGTTGCCCGAAGGCCCGCTCAAGGCGGTGATCCTGATTTCCCACGGGATGGCGGAACATAGCGCGCGCTATGCACGCCTGGCACAACAATTGTGTAACCAGGCGTACGGGGTCTATGCACTGGATCAGCGCGGCCATGGCCGCACTGCGGAAAACGGCGTGCTGGGTCACTACGCCGATGAAGACGGCTGGTGCAAGGTGGTCGGCGACCTGGCCAGCCTCAACCAGCACATCGGCCAACAACACCCCGGCGTGCCGATCGTGCTGCTGGGTCACAGCATGGGCAGCTACATTGCCCAGGCCTATCTGCTGCATCACAGCGCCAGCCTGTATGGCGCAGTGCTCAGCGGTTCAAATTTCCAGCCGGTGGCGCTGTACCGCGCAGCACGCCTGATTGCCCGTTTCGAGCGGCGACGCCAAGGGAAAACCGGGCGCAGTGCGCTGATCGAATGGCTGTCGTTCGGCTCCTTCAACAAGGCGTTCAAGCCCAACCGCAGCCCGTTCGACTGGCTCAGCCGCGACCCGGACGAAGTCGACAAATACACCCGCGACCCGCTCTGCGGCTTTCGCTGCACCAACCAGATGTGGATCGACATGCTCGGCGGCTTGCAGCAGATCAGCAAAGCGTCCAATCTCGCGCAGATCGATCCGGGCCTGCCGTTGCTGATCATGGGCGGCGAATGTGATCCGGTGAGCGAGGGCAAGCGTCTCAAGTCTTTGGCCGCCGTCTTGCGCCAGGCCGGCAGCCAGGACCTGCAACTCAATCTCTACCCGCAGGCCCGGCACGAACTGTTCAACGAGAGCAACCGCGACGAAGTCACCGCGGACCTGCTCACCTGGCTGGACAAGGCGTTGAGCCAGCGCCGGCCACCCAGAACCGAATGAGCCTCGGTTCTTTTAATCAACTCGTCACAGGATTCAACACATGACCCAGGTTACCAACACGCCGTACGAAGCCCTCGAAGTCGGCCAGACCGCCAGCTACAGCAAAACTGTGGAAGAGCGTGACATCCAGCTGTTCGCGGCAATGTCCGGCGATCACAACCCGGTGCACCTGGATGCCGAGTTTGCCGCCGCCAGCATGTTCAAGGAGCGCATCGCCCATGGCATGTTCAGCGGCGCGCTGATCAGCGCCGCCGTTGCCTGCGAACTGCCTGGGCCGGGCACCATCTACCTCGGCCAGACAATGAGCTTCCAGAAGCCGGTGAAAATCGGCGACACCCTGACCGTGCGCCTGGAAATCCTAGAGAAAATGCCGAAATTCCGCGTGCGCATCGCCACTCGCGTGTTCAACCAGCGCGATGAACTGGTGGTCGATGGCGAAGCGGAAATCCTCGCCCCGCGCAAACAGCAGACCGTCACCCTGCCCACCCTGCCGGCCATCAGCATCGGCTGATCGACCCGCGACCGCGGCCCGATACTATTGGGCCGCTTCCTGCACCTGCACACTGGCGGTCATCCCTGAACTCAGGTTGACCCCTTCGGGCAAGCGGTCGAACTTGATCCGCACCGGAATCCGCTGCGCCAGGCGCACCCAGTTGAAGGTCGGTTCGACCTGAGCCAGTAACTGGCCGTCCGGCGTGCTGTTGCGATCATTGATCCCGCGACTGATGCTCTCGACCTGCCCCGGGATCGCCTCCCCCGCACTCATCAACCAGACCTTGACCGGATCGCCGACCTTGATTCGCGGCAGTTTGGTCTCCTCGAAATACGCCTGCACGTAGAACGTCGAGTCATCGACCAGGGCCATCACCGGCTGCCCGGCATTCACATAGTTGCCCTGGGCCAGGCGCAAATTGGTCACGTGACCGTCGCGTGGCGCGTGCACCTGGCTGCGGGCCAGGTTGATCTCGGCGAGCTTGGCGTCGGCCTGGGCCTGGCGCAATTCACCTCGGGCAATGCCGGCGTTGATCTGCGCGTTCTCGCGCAACTCGGCGCTGATCGCCTGCGGGCCGAGGGCGGCGCGGCGGCTGGCTTCGTGTTCGCGCAGGCTGAGCTGCTGCTGGCGGGTCTGCACCACCGCGCGGGCTTTTTCCAAGGCGGCCTCGAAACGCTCGCGGTCGATGCTCAGCAACAGGTCGCCGGCCTTGACCGGCTGGTTGTCGACCGCCTTGAGTTCTTCCACCCAACCGGACACGTCGGGAGCAATGACCACCACGTCGGCGCGGATCCGCGCATCGCGAGTCCAGGGGGTGAGCATGTAGTACTGCCACAGGTGCATGCCGGCAAAAATCGCCACGGCCACCAGGCACAGGGTTACCGCAACACGTACGGAGGTACGCATAGTCAACTCCTTATAAAGGCCCGAGTCCCACAGTGATCAAGGTCAGGACACAGACATACAGCGCACAATCGAACAAGGCTTCATGCCAGATCCAGCGACCGACCGGGGTCAGGCGCAGCAATAATCGCAAGCCAGCGGTCAGCACCAGCGCCAGCAGCACATAAATCAGAAATGGACTGAGCAACACCCCGCCCAGCGCCCACTCACGCAAGCCCATGGCTGTCCTCCTGTTGCTGGCACCAGGCGCGCCAGCTGCGTTGCAGCTGCACCAGGGCGCCCTGGGAAAGTTTCAACGCATCGCTTTGTGGAAATGCCTGCAAGTTCTGTAGAAAACCCGCCGTGGGCGCTTCCAGGATATCCGCACGCTCAGCCGCCGGGCCCTGGCGCAAGGCCGACTCCAGATGCTCCAGATAGTCACGCTGCTGGGCACTGACCGGCACCTGCGCCACCGCCAGGCTCAAGCGCAAGTGCAACAATTCATCGCCGATATCCAGGCCCAGGACACCGTCGTCCCAGCGGCTGCGCGCCTGCTGCGGCAGCTCCGGATAATGCCGCGCCAGTTGCAGCAAGCGATCGGCCATGCGCCCACCGAACCAACTTTCGGCGCCGCGCAGATTACGCCGGGTCAAACGCGCCAGGTCGTCGAGGGTCGCCGCCAGCAGACGTCGGCCGTGCCAGGCCGGATTGCGCAAGATCAGCAAATGGAACGCCAGCACTGCTGCGCCCACTCCAATCATCATCGCCTGGGCACTGTTGAGAAACACCGCGACATCGAATGCCATCTGATTCAGCGGCGCCACCAGCACGATGAAGTGCAGGCAAAACGAAGTGGCGGTCGCGCCGATCTGCGGTTTGGCCATGCCCAATGCACCGAAGAACAGCGGCACGCCCAGGGCCATCCCCAGCAAGGCAAAACTGCTCCATTGCGGCAACAGGATTTCGCCAACGACAAACGCCACCGGGATCGCGAGAAATATTCCGCGCATAAAACTCATGCCGATCTGCGCGCCGTTCTCGCGACTGGCGAACAGGCTGCAGACCACACAGGTCAGCAACATCGCACCAGCAGCGGCGGGCCAGGCGGTGGCCATCCAGAAACTGGCGACCGTGAGAAACGCCAGGGCACTGCGTGCGCCAAACACCAAGGCCAAAGACAGGTCGCGGTGCGGCGTCAGGGTCGCGGGTTGTTCGACGGGCTCGCGACCCTCCTTGACCGCATTCAGCGCTACTGAAGCAGCCAGCGCGGAGTCGAGCAACAGCGCGAAGCGGGCCAGGCAATAGCTTTGCGCGGCGCTGATCGAGGCCTCGTGCGACGCCTCGAGCAAGCGCGGGCGCAGGGCCTGCATGGCGCCGGTGTCGGCGCTCTCCAGCACCTGCTGCACCTGCTCCATCCACGGCTGCAACTGCGCGGCTTCGCGTTCATCGAGCTGACGCCACTGCCGGCGGACCGAGCGCGAGATGCGCAACAGCATCAGCAGTTTCTGGCTCAACCCGCTGATCGCCCGCGCCCGCTGCCGCCCCAGCCCGCCCTCGAACCAGGCATGCTCGCGCTGGGCATCGACGGCAACGATCCGCCCGAGGATTTCCAGCAGGCCCTTGCGTGCCTGACGGTCGCCGGCCAAGGTCGCCCGCGCCGTCTGCAGGCCGCTGTGCCACGCCGCCTGGGCCTGGGCCGTCAGTTGCTGCTCGACCCGCAGCGGCCAGAGCAAGGCACTGCTGGCAGTGGCGCAGAGAATCCCCAGGGAAATTTCCGTGCAACGCGCCACCGCCTGATCGAACACGGTCAGCGGATGACTCAAGGCCGGCAGCGCGATAATCGCCACGGTGTAGCCGGCCAGCACAAAGGAATAGGACCAGGCACTGCGCAACAAGGTCGAGCTGGCGGTACAGAGCCCCAGCCACAACGCCAGTGCCAGTAAAAACAGCCAGGATGTCTGAGCGAAGAGGCCGACGAAGACCACCGCCATCACGGTTCCCACCACCGTGCCCAGCAACCGCGCCATGCCCTTCTGCACCACCATGCCCGATAGCGGCTGGGCGACGATAAACGCGGTCATCAAGGCCCACGCCGGTTGTTCCAGACCCCAACGCAATGCCAGCCACAACGCCAACCCACCGCCCAGCAGGGTCTTGAGCGCGAACTGCACGGCGCGACGGTCGGGAGCCAGCAAGGCTTGCAGGGTAATGGGCACAAAAAACAACTCTGGGAGGGGATGAAACAACCATAGTCGTGATCGCTGACGAACGACGACAAGCAAATTATTAGCTAGCTATCTATATTCGTCCAGCGCTAATTCCAACCCACAAAAAAACGCCAGACAAGCTGGCGTTTTTGACAGGCTTTTGAGCCTTACGAGCGGGCACGCGCCTGATTGCGCAAGGCTTTAACCTGATCATGATTGCGCTGCACGCCGTGGTACTGGCGTTCAACCAGGTCACGGATGCCCACCAGGTTGTGTTTGTTGATTTTCTCGATCGCCTCTTTGTAAGCCTTCAGCGCATGGTCTTCACCACGCTCGGCTTCGTTGAGCACAGCTTCTTCGTCCTTGCCGGTGATCATCGACTTGAGGTCGACCCAACGGCGGTGCAAATCACCGCTGACGCTGGTGGAGGTTTCCGGATCGCCACCCATGGCACGCACGCTGCTCTGCAGTTCTGCAGCAGCGGTGGCGCAGTCGGCAGAGCGCTTGATAAACAGCGCTTTAAGTTCTGGGTGCTTGATGTCTTCAGCGCAGGTCTTGAACCCTTCCTGGCCGTCCTTGCTGGTTTCGATCAGGTCGTTGAGGACGGAGATGGCTTCTTTGTTCATGTCGGTCATTTTTCAATTCCTTCCAGGTTGTGGGAACGTGGAGAGAACATTGCAGCTCGTGTGCCAGCTTTTTAATCGACTATTTTTCCTTATTTTTCAGCTGCTTATATTTGACCTACAGATCTGTATCCTAGTTATTTGCATGATCTGTCAATTGGCCTGCATGCAGAATGCCTGTATTTTCCCTGAGGTCAGATTGAAGAAGACCACTGGATGAATCCCGAGAAACTCGAACTGCTGGTCACCCGCGAAATGCCCTTTGGCAAATACAAGGGCCGGATCATCGCCGACCTGCCCGGCCCGTACCTGAACTGGTTCGCCCGCGAGGGTTTTCCCCACGGTGAGCTGGGCGGATTGCTGGCCCTGATGCAGGAAATCGATCACAACGGCCTGTCCGACTTGCTGGACCCATTACGGGCCAAGCACGGCAAACCCAAGCCACGCCACTGAACCTTGCCACAGAGCGAATCGCCCATGCCCGACAACACCCTACGTGCCCGTGATGAAGTTTTCTGGCAGACCTTCGCCGATCGCTACGACGTCCAGCCAGGCCCGATCAATCTGGAAAACGGCTACTTCGGCCGCATGTCGCGCACGGTCATCGACGAATACCAGCGCAATATCGAGATGGTCAACCGCAGCAACTCGGTGTACGTACGCCAGCGCTTCGAGCAGATCGAGAGCGTGAAAATCCGCGAGCGACTGGCCGAGCTGTTGCAGGTGTCGCCCGAGGCTGTCGCGTTCACCCGCTGCGCATCGGACGGCCTGCAGGCGTTGATTCGCAACTACAACGGCTTGCAGCCCGGCGACCAGGTGCTGTTGTGTGACCTGGAGTACGACACGGTCAAGAGCGCGATGCGCTGGTTGGGCCAGCACCGTGGCGTCGAAGTGATCGAAATCCAGCACGCCCATCCCGCCAGCTTCGACAGCCTGCTGGCGAGCTATCGCGCCGCGTTCGAACAGCATCCGCGCCTCAAGCTGATGGCCCTGACCCACGTCACCCACCGCACCGGCCTGGTGATGCCGGTCCAGGCGATTGCCGCGCTGGCTCGCGAGTATGGCGTGGAGGTGATTCTCGACGGCGCCCACGCGCTGGGCCAGATCGAATTCAATCTGCAAGCACTGGGCATTGCGTTCGCTGGCTACAACCTGCACAAATGGATCGGCGCGCCACTGACCCTGGGCTTCATCTACATCGCCCCGGAACGCCTGGCCGAGATTGATCCGGACATGGGCGAGTTCCACTTCCCGGTCACCGACATCCGCTCGCGTACGCCCTACAGCACCCAGAACATCCCTGCCCTGCTGACCTTGCCACTGGTGCTGGAAGAGCATTGGGCGATGGGCGGTGCGGCGGCCAAGGGCGCACGCCTCAACTACCTGCGCAACCTCTGGGTCAGCGCCGTGCGCGACGTGCCGGGGATCGAGGTCACGACTCCGGACGACCCGCGCCTGTACTGCGCAATCACTTCGATGCGCTTCACCCGGCATGCCGATCAGCAGGTCATGGTCGAACGTCTGCTGAGCGACTACGACCTGTTCACCGTGGCCCGCAGCGGCGCGGCGTGCGGTCCGTGCATTCGGATTACGCCGGGGCTGACCAGTACCGCAGCCGACATGCACCTGTTGGCCACGGCACTGAAAGAATTGGCCTGAGATCAGACGGTGTATTTATCGAAGTCTTCGGGTTTGATTTTCGACGAGACGGCCGCGGTATCGATGCCGATGGTGGTGCGGCCAAAAAAGCCGTCTTCGCTGGAGTCTCGACTCAGGGTGTGAACGTTCAGGGTCGACGCTTCGCCGCCCTGGGTTGCGTAGTGATGATCCTGGTCGTTGCTCAGGGGCACCGAGGCGCGACCGCCGTATTGCCGGCGGTTCAGCACCGAGCGTGAAGCCACTTCGGGAAAATACAGCTGACCCACCCAGGCCACGTGCCGCTCCTCCAGATAGTTGTTGCCCGAGGTAATGCGTACGGCCACATGAATATGCAGCGCGCGGCCCGCGTAAAATCCCGGATAGATCGTGGTAAAGCGCGCATCACCAGATGAGTCGGTGAACTGCCCGCCACGCAGGTAGGTGTCATCGTCCGTGCGGGGCACGCCGCCGATGTCGCCGGTCTCGACGATCAGGTCCGGATTGATCTTGCTCCAACCTGAATAGGCTCCGCGGGCATTGCAGTGCCAGATATCGACGAGCGCATCCTTGACCGGCGCACCGCTCATCGCATCGACGATCGTCAGCCGCAGCACCAACGGAATGCCGTCGATACCTTCACTGATGTTTCTCCTGACGAGTTTCGGGTTGCGAAAATAGGGCCCGGCGATCTGCTCTTGAGACAGCATGTAGACGGGTGTTGCTGGGGTGTTTGCATCCATGACGTTATCTCCTCCATAAGAAGAACGCAGGCTAGCAGCGACCGTTTTTTCAATGGGATAACTATCTATCGCGAGCAGGCTCGCGCTCGGCAACGCTATCCATGACAGGGTTTCTACGGGCAAAAAAAACGGTGCGCCGACCAAGCGCACCGAAAAGCCGTAGAACACACAACGAAGTGTCAGATAAAGCGATCAGTCCAGCAGTGCCAGCGCCTCGGCGGTGCACTCCTGGATACGCGCCCAGTCGCCGTTCTTGATCCACTCGGGGTCAAGCATCCAGCTACCGCCGACGCACATCACGTTTTTCAACGCCATGTAGCTCTTGATGTTGGCCGGGCCGACGCCGCCAGTCGGGCAGAATTTCACTTCGCCGAACGGACCACCCAGCGCCTTGATCGCGGCCACGCCGCCGCTGACTTCGGCCGGGAACAATTTGAAGCGGCGATAACCCAGGGCATAGCCTTCCATGATCCCGGAAGCGTTGCTGATCCCCGGCAACAGCGGAATCGGGCTGGCGACGCTGGCTTCCAACAGTTCACGAGTGATGCCCGGCGTGACGATGAACTGCGAACCGGCAGCTTCGGCGGCCGCCAGGGTGGTGCGATCGAGCACCGTGCCGGCACCGGTCATCAACTCCGGGCGCTGTTCACGCAGGATCTGGATGGCCTTGAGGCCGTGCTGCGAGCGCAGGGTCACTTCCAGGGCGGTCAGGCCGCCGGCAGCCAGGGCATCGGCCAGCGGCAGGACATCCTGCTCACGGGCAATGGTGATCACCGGCAGAATCCGCGCCTTGGCGCAGAGGCTGTCGATCAGGGCAACTTTGTCCGCCATGGAAACGGTCGGGGATGGGTTTTTCATAGCGGCTGATCCTTGGCTCATGGGCACCAGTAAATCTCTAACGTGGGTTGCAGAAATGCACGAATCGGCATGGCGGCGACATCGTCACCAGACAGTGCAGCCTTCAGGGTGGCCAGTTTGGACTGACCGGATATCGACAATGCGGTGAACCGCGCCGACGCCAGCAAGGCGCGACTCATGGTCAGGCGCTGATGCGGCACGGTCGGCGCCAGCATCGGCCAGCAACGGCGCGTGCCGTCGGCCTGCAAGGCTTGCGCGAGGTTCGGACTGTTGGGGAACAGCGACGCGGTGTGGCCGTCGTCACCCATGCCGAGAATCAGCACATCAATCCTCGGCAGTTCCGCCAGCAGGCGGTCGGCCTGTTCAGCGGCCTGTTCGAGGTTGGCGCTGGCGCTGTACAGACTGAGGAACTGCGCACTGGCCGCGGGGCCCTGCAACAGGTAGCGCTTGAGCAGGCCGGCATTGCTGTCGGCATGCTCGACCGGCACCCAGCGCTCGTCCGCCAGGCTGACCACCACCTTCGACCACTCCAGCTTCTGCTTGGCCAGATGCTGGAAAAACGCCACCGGGCTACGTCCGCCGGACACCACCAGGGTCGCACTGCCCTGGGCGTCAATCGCGTCGCTCAGTTGCTTGGCAACGCTCAGGGCCAACCCTTCGGCCAACAACACCGGGCTCTTGTAAGCATGTGCGCTGACGCCTTGCGGCAGCTGCAATTCAGATATCGCCATACCACGACCTCCCATCCCGCGTAATCAGTGCAATCGAGCTCATCGGCCCCCAGGACCCCGCCGCGTAGGGCTTGGGCGCATCACCGGATTTTTTCCAGCCGGCGATCAACTGGTCGCACCACTTCCACGCGGCTTCGATTTCATCTTTACGGACAAACAGGTTCTGATTGCCGCGCATCACTTCCAGCAACAGCCGCTCGTAGGCATCGGGAATCCGCGAGCTGCGATAGGTGTCGGAAAAATTCAGTTGCAGTGGCCCGCTGCGCAGTTGCATGCCCTTGTCCAGGCCCTGCTCCTTGGTCATCACGCGCAAGGAAATGCCTTCGTCCGGCTGCAGGCGGATGATCAGTTTGTTGCTGATCTGCAAGCGCTGCTCGGGGGCGAAGATATAGTGCGACGGTTCCTTGAAGTGGATGACGATCTGCGACAGCTTGTCCGGCATGCGTTTGCCGGTACGCAGGTAGAACGGCACGCCAGCCCAACGCCAGTTGCGGATATCGGCGCGCAGGGCGACGAAGGTTTCGGTGTCGCTCTGGGTGTTGGAGTTTTCTTCTTCCAGGTAGCCCGGGACCGGTTTGCCCGCGCTGTAGCCGGCGATGTACTGGCCGCGCACCACCTGGGTGGTCAGGCCTTCCGGGCTGATCGGCGCCAGGGCCTTGAGCACCTTGACCTTCTCGTCACGGATGCTGTCGGCCGAGAGGTCGGCGGGCGGGTCCATGGCGATCAGGCACAGCAGCTGCAACAGGTGGTTCTGGATCATGTCGCGCAGTTGCCCGGCCTTGTCGAAGTAGCCCCAGCGGCCTTCGATCCCGACCTTCTCGGCAACGGTGATTTCCACGTGGGAAATGTAGTTCTGGTTCCACTGGGTTTCGAACAGGCTGTTGGCGAAACGCAGGGCGATCAGGTTCTGCACCGTCTCCTTGCCCAGGTAGTGGTCGATGCGATAGGTGCGGTTTTCCGGGAAGAACCGCGCCACGGCGTCGTTGACCTTGCGCGACGATTCCAGGTCGGAACCGATGGGTTTTTCCAGCACCACCCGGGTGTTTTCCGCCAGGCCAACCTGCGCCAGGTTCTCGCAAATCGCGCCATACACCGCTGCCGGCGTGGCGAAGTAGGCAATCATGCGCTGCGTGGTGCCGGCCAGTTCGGCCAGCGCCAGGTAATCGTCGCCGTTGAGGAAGTCGACGTGCAGGTACGTCAGGCGTGCCAGGAAGCGCTCGACCACGACCTCATCGATATCCTTGGCCTCGACGAAACGCCGCAGCTCACGGGCGATGAACGCCAGATGATCCTCGGCGCTGCCGGGCTCACGGGCCAGTGCGATAATACGCGTGTCCTCGTGCAGCAGGCCGGCGCCGTCGAGTTGGTACAAGGCAGGAAACAGCTTGCGCAACGCCAGATCGCCAAGGGCGCCGAACAGGGAAAAGGTGCACGGTTCAACCGTAATCGAGGGCATGATGTTTGTTCTTTTATCAAGTTAAGCTACAAATACCTTTTTTCAAGGCATCGCTCAAGGAAAAATGTAGTAATAACCACAACATTTTTCCAAAATACAGATTCCGAGTGGTGGTCAGTCGGGGCCATCAGTAGGATAGGCCACCGTTATGGGACCGCTCAAAGTCCCAATTGGCCTAGCCAAGCCCCTATTTGCAACGCAGAACCAAGGAAATTCATATGGACCGCGTGCGAAATCTACTGGAACAGATCCAGAATCGCCTTGAGGACCTGAACAAGGCCGAACGCAAGGTCGCCGAAGTGATCCTGCTCAACCCACAGCAGGCCACCCGCTTCAGTATCGCCGCCCTCGCCCAGGCCGCCTCGGTCAGCGAACCGACGGTCAACCGCTTCTGCCGCTCGTTTGGTGTCAGCGGCTACCCGGAACTCAAGCTGCAACTGGCGCAGAGCCTGGCCAGCGGCGCCGCCTATGTCAGCCGCGCGGTGGAGGCCGATGACAATCCAGAGGCCTACACCCAGAAGATCTTCGGCAGCGCCATAGCGTCTCTGGACAGCGCTTGCCAGGCACTGGACCCGAACCTGATCAGTCGCGCCGTGGACTTGTTGATCCAGGCCCGGCAGATCCACTTCTTCGGCCTCGGCGCCTCGGCTCCGGTGGCTTTGGATGCCCAGCACAAGTTCTTCCGGTTCAATCTGGCCGTTACGGCTCATGCCGACGTGCTGATGCAACGAATGATTGCCTCGGTGGCGCACACCGGTGAGTTGTTCGTGATCATTTCCTACACCGGCCGCACCCGCGAACTGGTGGAAGTGGCGCGCATTGCCCGGGAAAACGGTGCCTCGGTACTCGGCCTGACCGCCGAGAACTCGCCCCTGGCCAAGGCCAGCACCCTGAGCCTGAACATCCCGCTGCCGGAAGACACCGACATCTACATGCCGATGACCTCGCGGATCATTCAGCTGACCGTGCTCGACGTGCTCGCCACCGGCATGACCCTGCGTCGCGGTGTCGACTTCCAGCCGCACCTGCGCAAGATCAAGGAAAGCCTCAATGCCAGCCGGTATCCGGTGGGGGATGAGTTCAACTGATCGGGACTGTTCGCTGACTGGACCGGCCCCATCGCTGGCAAGCCAGCTCCTACAGTGAGGCGTTGGCGATCACATTATCCGTGTTCGACACAATTCCCCCGTAGGAGCTGGCTTGCCAGCGAAGAGGCCGGCAGCCACACAACAAATCCCCGAACTACCCCCCCACCCGCGCCTGCAAACTCAAATGCGCCCGCTCCCCGGGCTTCAGGCACAGGCTGTCGGTGCCGCCACTCGCCGCCTCGACACAGACAAACTCCGACACCTCATTCCAGCTCACCCCCAACAGCGGCCGTGAGCCGGGATGCCAGACCACCGTGTCGGCCGAGGCCCCGGTATCGATGTACAGCGCCCGATCCCAGGCGTGGTCGGTGAGCTGCAATTCGCCATCATGCTGGAACACCCGCTGGCAGCCGCCCTCCACTCGCAACTCACCCTCCTGCTGGCAATTCTCGCGCTTGAGCTGGTCATAACCCTGGGCGCCATCGAGCCCAGACAGCGCTACCTCACCAACGTCACCAATACGCCAGTAAGCGTGCAAAGCATGGCTCAACTGGCACGGCAGGCTGTCCTGATGCTCGGTGCTCAGGCGCAGGTCCATGCGCTCACCGAGGTGCGCGTGCAGGTCCACTTGCCAGTCGCATAGCTGCAATTGCCAGTGCAGGCGCACGCCATCGTCGTCGCTGGTGCTGTCGATCAGCTTCCAGTCGAGCAACCGCGCCCAACCATGGGACGGCCAGGCATTTTCGCTGGGATGACGGCCGTACCACGGCCAGCACACCGGCACGCCGCCACGAATGGCGCCGACCTGCGGCCACTTGGCCGCGCACCACAGCCACGGTTTGTGCCCCGTCGGCTGGAAATGCAGCAGCTGCGCGCCCTGGCGGCTGAACACCGCCTGGCACAGTGGATGATCGATCACCAGCACGTCGCGCTTCTGATAGCGCTCCCAGGCGAACACCGGGCGCTCGCGCATGGATTTGAAGAAACGTTGCAGCGGATGCTCTGGCATGTGCCAAGGTCCCGAAATCATTGTTGTAGTTGCGAGCTCATGTCCGGCGCAAAAAAAAGCGGACAGCCACGGCCGTCCGCAAAAAATGCGCACATTGAGAGGAGCTTATCGCAACCGCGTCAGAACACCGACTGAATTTTCAGGCCGGCGACCAGCGCATTGTCGACTTCATCCACACCGCCCGGATGCGTGATGTATTGCAGGTTCGGGCGCACGGTCAGCCAGTTGGTGACGTGGACGCCGTAGTTCAGCTCGTAGTTGTACTCGGTGCTGCGCAGCGGCGCGAACAGCGGGTCGGTGTAGCTGCTGACACCGTTGGCGTCATTGGTCAGCTCGGCGTTTTTCTTCACGTCGTCGTTGACGTGAATCCGCGCGAAGCCGATGCCGATGTCATCCTTCGGACGCGCATCGAACGGGCCTTTGTAGACGAACATCAGCGACTGGTAGTTGTCGACGACGTTGGTGTCCTTGTCGTGGAACGTGGCATTGGCTGCAACGTTCAGGCCGCGCGAGGCATCGCCGTTGTGGCTGGTGAGCTGTTGCTGGGCAACAAACCAGTAGCCATGCTTGCTGTCGTGTACGCGGTAGCCGTCACCGGTGGTCGCGGCGTCCTGGCCGTTGTCGTCCTCGCGCACGTCATTGGCATCGGCGGTGCTCTTGTAGTAACCGACGCGGTATTCGCCCGGCAGGTTGTTGACCTTCGGCGACCAGACCAATTCCACCGGCAACACCGTACCTGCGGTGCCACTGCCGCTGAGCTTGAAGCCGTTGCCGTGCTCGAGTTGCGACGGGTTCTGGTTGTACGCGCCGATCTGCGCATAGAACTCCGGCGTGATGTTGTACTTCACGCGAATAGCCGCCTGGCTGACCGGCCAGTTGTACCAAATGTTGGTGGCCCAGTTACCCACCTGGGAGCCGCAGAACGCCAGGTTCTGGAATTCGCAGGGGAAGGTGTTGAAGTCTTCGCCTTCGCCGAAGTAACCGGCCTTGACGTCGAGGGTGTTGTCGAGGAACTGATGCTGAATCCACAGTTGGGTCAGGCGGACCATATGGCCACGGCCGTAGACTTCCTGGGACGAGCTCAGGGTGCCAGCGCGCGGGTCGCCGATACGGTCGTTGGAGATGTTCTCGCCGTTGCGGTTGGTCAGTTGGATCTTGGCCTGGGTGTTGTCCCAGCCGAACAGCTTCTCCAGGTCCAGCGCCGCGCCCAGGCCGAACTGGTCGGCGTAGCGCGCGGTCTTGTCGTCGTTGAAACCGCCATGCAGGTTGCCGCCGACTTCACCGACATAGTCCATCTTGATGTCGATGCCCTGCTCGATCAGCTTGGTGCGCTCGCCGCCCCAGTCGCCGGTCATCCATTTCGAGTCGGCGCTGAAGGCGTCATCGGCCATGGCATTGCCGGCCAGCACCAGGGCTGCGGCGGCGGTGACCTGGCAGATCAAACGGGCGTTGTTCTTCGATTTCATCCCTACTTCCTCGTTTATTGTTATTGGATTGCGTAGTCCCTCTGTGGGAGCGGGCTTGCCCGCGAAGGTGTGTCAGCTGCATTGATGTCGACTGACACACCTTCGCGAGCAAGCTCGCTCCTACAGGTGTTTCTTGAGAACTTCAGCGGCCTTTGAATTGGGTGACGTTGGCAGCTCGGGTTTCGCTTTGTGGCACGCCGGCAACCCCCAACCGCTCCCCTGTCTTGGCATCGAACAGCAGCACCTTGGCCGGGTCGAATTGCAGGTTCAGGGTCTCGCCCACGGCCGGGGCGACATCGGGCGCCAGGCGGCAGCAGACTTTGGTGTCGTTCAAATTGACGAACACCAGGGTGTCCGGCCCGGTCGGTTCGGTGACCTGGACTTCGGCGCGAATGCTCGGCAATCCGTTGGCGTCGCCATTGGCCAGGACGATCTGCTCCGGGCGCATGCCGAGGATCACTTCCCGGTCTTCGAGGCCAGCGTCCTGCATGCCCAACGGCAGCTCGCAACGCGCCTGGCCGCTGTCGAGCAGCGCCAGCAGACGGCCGTCCTTGCGCTGCAGGCGCAGGGGGATGAAGTTCATCGGCGGCGAACCGATGAAGCTCGCCACGAACAGGTTGGCCGGGTCGTTGTAAATCTGTTTCGGCGTACCGAACTGCTGGATGATGCCGTCCTTCATCACCGCGACTTTGTCACCGAGGGTCATGGCCTCGATCTGATCGTGGGTCACGTAGACCGTGGTGGTTTTCAGGCGCTGATGCATCAGTTTCATTTCGGTGCGCATCTCGACCCGCAGCTTGGCGTCGAGGTTGGACAGCGGCTCGTCGAACAGATAAATCTTCGGCCGCCGCGCCAGCGCCCGGCCCATGGCCACGCGTTGCTGCTGACCACCAGAGAGCTGGCCCGGCTTGCGGCTGAGCAGGTGCTCGATCTGCAGCAGCTTCGATACCCGCGCCACTTCGGCGTCGATCTCGGCAGCGGGCATCTTGCGGATCTTCAGGCCGAAGGCGATGTTGTCGCGCACGCTCATGGTCGGGTACAGCGCATAGGACTGGAACACCATGGCGATGTCGCGATCCTTGGGGCTCATGCCGCTGATGTCGGCGTCGTCCACCAGGATCGCCCCGCCACTGATTTGCTCGAGGCCGGCGATGCAGTTCATCAGGGTCGACTTGCCGCAACCGGACGGGCCGACCAGGATCAGGAATTCGCCGTCATCGATTTTCAGCTCGATGTTTTTCAGGGTGTCCGGCAAGCCGGCGCCGTAGGTTTTGTTGACGTTGCGTAATTCGAGAGTTGCCATGTTTCACCCCTTGACCGCGCCGGCTGTGAGCCCACGCAGGAAATACTTGCCAGCGAATATGTAGACCAGCAGTGTCGGCAGCCCGGCGATCATCGCGGCGGCCATGTCAACGTTGTATTCCTTGGCCCCGGTGCTGGTGTTGACCAGGTTGTTGAGGGCCACGGTGATCGGTTGCGCATCGCCACTGGCGAACACCACGCCAAACAGGAAGTCATTCCAGATCTGGGTGAATTGCCAGATCAGGCAGACCATCACGATCGGAATCGACATCGGCAGGAGGATCTTGCCGAAGATGGTGAAGAAGCCCGCGCCGTCCAGGCGTGCTGCCTTGACCAGGGCATCGGGAATGCTCACGTAGTAATTGCGGAAGAACAGCGTGGTGAACGCCAGCCCGTAGACGATGTGCACCAGCACCAGGCCGGTAGTGGTGTTGGCAAGGCCGAGTTTGCCGATGGTGAACGAGGCTGGCAGCAGCACGGTCTGGAACGGCAGGAAGCAGCCGAACAACAGCAGGCCGAAGAACAGTTGCGAGCCACGGAAGCGCCACATCGACAGCACGTAGCCGTTCATGGCGCCGATCAAAGTCGAGATCAACACTGCCGGCACGGTGATTTTCACCGAGTTCCAGAAGTAGCCGCCGACCACGTCCCAGGCCTTGATCCAGCCAATGCCGTCGATCACCGTAGGCCAGCTCAGGAGGTTGCCGGTGCGGATATCTTCCGGCGACTTGAAGCTGGTCAGCAACATCACCACCAGCGGCACCAGATACACCGCCGCCGCCAACAGCAACGTGGCATAAATGGCAATGCGGCTGAAGTTCAGGGTTGGTTTTGCCAGCGAGTTACTCATGACGCTTGCCCCGCAATTCGGAGTACAGGTACGGCACCAGAATCGCCAGGATCGCGCCGAGCATCATCATTGCGCTGGCCGAACCGATGCCCATCTGGCCACGGCTGAAGGTGAACGAATACATGAACATCGCCGGCAGGTCGGAGGAGTAGCCAGGGCCACCGGCGGTCATCGCTGCCACCAGGTCGAAGCTCTTGATCGCGATGTGCGCGAGGATCATGAAAGCGCTGAAGAACACCGGGCGCAGGCTCGGCAGGACGATCTTCAGGTAGATGGTCGGCAGGCTCGCACCGTCGACCTGAGCGGCACGAATGATCGATTGATCGACGCCACGCAGACCGGCGAGGAACATCGCCATGACAAACCCCGAGGCTTGCCACACGGCGGCGATCACCAGGCAATAGACCACGCGATCCTGATCCACCAGCCAGTCCAGGCGAAAGCCTTCCCAGCCCCAGTCACGCAGCATCTTGTCCAGGCCCAGGCCCGGGTTGAGCAGCCATTTCCAGGCGGTACCGGTGACGATCATCGACAGCGCCATCGGGTACAGGTAGATGGTGCGGATGAAGCCTTCCTTGCGGATGCGCTGGTCCAGCAACACCGCGAGGAACACCCCGAGCAGCAGGCTGATGCCGATGAACATGCCGCCGAAGAGCGCGAGGTTCTTGCTCGCGACCCACCAGCGATCGTTGTCCATCAGGCGCATGTACTGCTGCAGGCCGACCCACTTGTAGCTCGGCATGAAGCTGGAGTTGGTGAAGGACAGGACAAATGTCCAGATGATGTAACCGTAGAAGCCCACCAGGACGATCAGCATGCTGGGCGCCAAAACCAGTTTGGGCAGCCAGCGTTGCAGGGCGTCGAACGGTGAGGCTTTGCTGAAAACCGCCACAGAGCTCATCGGGATAATCCAGGTGAAGAGAAATGAATCGACACTGCGCCGTCCCGGTTGGAACAGGATTCTGTAGGAGCTGGCTTGCCAGCGAAGGCATCAACCGGGTTCATCGACAAACCGAGTCGCCTGCATCGCTGGCAAGCCAGCTCCTACAAAGCCCCCGTTCCAATCAGGGAAGGACTATGTCAGGGATTACTGCGCCGCTTTGACCGCCGACGCCAGTTGCGCGCTGGCCTTGGCCGGGTCGGCATCCTTGTCGTTCATGAAGTTGGTCACGACGTCAAAGATCGCGCCCTGCACGGCCAGCGAGGTGGCCATGTTGTGCGCCATGCTTGGCTGCAGTCCGCCGGACTTGTCGTCCGCGATGAAGTCTTTCGCCGACTTCTGGGCACACTCGTCGAAGCCGAGCTTGTCCATCTCGTTCAGCATGTCGTTACGCACCGGGATCGATCCCTTGTTGATGCTGAAGACTTTCTGGAAGTCGGTGCCCAGGGCGACCTTGGCCAGGTCTTGCTGAGCGGCGATGTCGCCTTTGCGATCCGCTTTCAACTTGAACACCGCCAGGGAGTCGATGTTGTAGGTGAAGGCTTTTTCGGTGCCAGGGAACGGCACGCACTGGTAGTCCTTGCCGGCAACTTTGTGCGCGGCGGTCCACTCGCTCTTGGCCCAGTCACCCATCATCTGCATGCCGGCCTTGCCGTTGATCACTTCCGCAGCAGCGATGTTCCAGTCACGCCCGGCGCGGTTGGGGTCCATGTAGCCGGTGAGTTTTTTCAGCTCGGTGAACGACTTGACCATCTCCGGGCCGGAGAGGGTTTTCTGGTCGAGATCCACCAGGGCTTTCTTGTAGCCCTCGGCGCCCATCACCGACAACACCACGTCCTCAAACACGGTGCTGTCCTGCCATGGCTGGCCACCGTGGGCCAGAGGGATGAAGCCGGCGGCCTTGAGTTTGTCGGCAGCGGCGTAGAACTCATCGAGGGTGGTCGGGGCCTTGTCGATCCCGGCCTTCTTGAATACTTCAGGGTTGATCCACAGCCAGTTGACGCGGTGAATGTTCACCGGCACAGCGACGTAATCGCCTTCGAACTTGACGGTGTCGGAGACCTTTTTCGACAGCAGGCCATCCCAGTTTTCCGCCTTGGCCACGTCCTTCAGGGCATCGGTGCTGAGCAGGCCAGTGCTGCCCCACTCCTGAATGTCCGGGCCTTTGATCTGTGCCACGCCAGGTGGGTTACCGGCGACCGCGCGGCTCTTGAGCACGGTCATGGCCGTGGCACCGCCGCCACCGGCGACAGCGCCGTCCTTCCAGGTAAAGCCGTCTTTTTCGACCTGTGCCTTGAGCACATCCACCGCCGCCTTTTCACCGCCCGAGGTCCACCAATGCACGACTTCCACGGAACCTTTCGGGTCGGCGGCCAGGGCGTTGAGGGGGAACAGTGAGGCGAGGGAAATGACAGTGGCGAGGCGAGAAATCGCATTCATCTGAAGTACCTTTCTTGTTGTTATGCATGCAAGTCTGGTGCTTGCGCTGCAAACGAGTTTAAACAGGCTGATCCGTGGCGCAGGTAACGAAGCGACGGGGAAATGTCACCACATGGTTACACAACCCTTGAAGCAGAGCCTTGGACCAATGCCGTGGCAAGGCTCGGTGCCAGCGGCAGGCGCGGGATCAGCACGGCCTGCCAGGCGTGATACAGGTCTGGCTTGCCGCCCCAGATCTCGCTGCTCGGGCGGTTCTGCACATCGAGTTCGTGGTGCCAGCTGCCGTCGACGTGGTCGATCAGGTGGCGCTCGCTGTAGTCCCATAAACGCCGATACCAGGTTGCGTATTCACCCTCCCCCGTGCGCTGGAGCAAGGCGCTGGCCGCAGCGCTGGCTTCGCAGTGCACCCAATGCAAGCGCTGGCGCACCAGTGGACGCTGCTGCCAATCGAGGGTGTAGACCAGGCCCGGGGCGCCATCGACTTGCCAGGCGTGTCGGCAGTTGTTGGCGAACAATTGTCGGGCATCGCTCAATAGCCAGTCGGGGGTGACCAGCCCGGCCCAAATCCGCGCGGCTTCCAGGTGCAACAGCAGCCGCGCCCACTCGAAACCATGGCCTGGCGTGGTGCCGAACGGGCGAAAACCGTCAGCCGGATTGGCCTGGTTGTAATCGCGCAACGGTTGCCAGTGGCGGTCGAAATGCTCGATCACCAGGTAGTCATTGGCCGCGCCCTGCTGGTGAATCACTCGCTCGACAATCCGCAGCGCACGGTCGAGCCAGCGACTGTCACCGGTGACGTCGGCGAGGGCGAGGAACGCCTCGGTGGCGTGCATGTTGCTGTTGGCACCGCGATAGGTTTCCTCGATGCTCCAGTCGCGGTTGAAGGATTCGCGCAGGGCGCCCTCCTCCTCGCTCCAGAAATACCTTTCGATAATGTCGATTGCCTCGCTGAGCAAGGCCTGGGCACCTGGACGTTGGGCGACTACCGCAGAACTCGCCGCCAGCGCGACAAAGGCGTGGAGGTAGGCGGCCTTGTCGCTGTCGTCCGCGTCGGCGGTGGCGGTGGCGAACCAGCCGCCGTACTCGGCGTCGCGCAACGGCCCCATGAGCGCGTCGATGCCGTGATCAACCAACTGAGCAAAACCCGGCAGGCCCTGGATATGGGCCAGAGCGAAGCTGTGGGTCATGCGGGCGGTGTTCATGGTCTGGGCCGTGGCATCGGCTGGCAGCCGGCCCTTCTGATCGAGGTTGCCAAAGCCTGTGGGCAGGCGTGAGGCCTTGGCAAACGTCAGCAGGCGCAGGCCCTCATCGGCCAGCCATTGGTGATGGGCGGGAACGGGATTCATGGCGTACCTTTCTTGTTGTTATGACTGCAGCCGAGTCTAAACAAGCGGTCAGGAGGCGCAGGTAACGAAGGCGGTGGGTTATGTCACCAGACGGTGACAATCGGCATCAATCCACTGAGCGCGGCAACTGCAACGTCACCCGCAAGCCGCCTTCGCGCAGGTTCTGCAGGCTGACCTCGCCGCCATGACTGTGGGCGATGTTGCGTGCGATACCGAGTCCCAGGCCATAACCCTGTTGCTGCCCGGCCAAGCGGAAATGCGGCTCGAAAACTTGTTCCAGGCGTTGCTCGGGAACCCCTGGACCTTCGTCATCGACGTGCAGGATGAAAGCCCCATCGTCGTCTTCGATATGCAGATGAGCGTTCTGCCCGTACTTGAGGGCGTTGTCGATCAGGTTGCCGATGCAGCGCTTGAGCGCCAGCGGTTTCCCCGGATACGGCGCCAGCGCCCGTCCCTGCTGGGTCACCCGGCCATTGCCGATGGGCGCCAGGTAAGGCTCGACCAGGCAATCGAGCACCAGGTTGAGATCCACCGGCTCGATGTTCTCGTGAATATCGGTGTCCTTGACGCATTGCAGCGCGCCCTTGACCAACAGTTCCAACTCATCCAGGTCGCGGCCGAACTTGTACTGCAGTTGCTCGTCTTCCAGCAGCTCGACCCGCAGGCGCAGGCGGGTGATGGGCGTGCGCAGGTCATGGGAAATAGCACTGAACAACTGGCTGCGCTCGGTCAGGTAGCGGCTGATCCGTTCGCGCATGGCATTGAACGCCCGTCCGACTTCGACCACCTCACTGCCGCCGCCCTCGGCCACCGGCTGCACATCGGCGCCCAGCGACATGTCCCGCGCGGCCCGCGCCAGGCGCTTGAGCGGCCGGCTTTGCCAGTGCACCAGCAAGCCGATGAACAACAGCAGGAAGCCACTGGTGAGCAGGATGAACCACACTTGTTGCGCCGGCAGGCCCTGCTCTTCGAGGCTGGTGTAGGGCTCCGGCAGCAGCGAGGCGATGTACAGCCACTCGCCCTGGGCCAGTTTTATCTGAGTCACCAGCACCGGCGGATTGACCGGCTCCAGGGTCAAGGCATAGTGCGCCCAGGAGCGTGGCAACTCATCGAGCTTCAGCCCGCCATTGAAAATCCGCAGGTCATCCGGGCTGACGAATTGCACGGAGATGTCGGTGTCCGCACCCAGGGATTGGCGCAGCACTTCGTCCACCGCCGCCAGCACCGCTTGTTTGCGTGGGGTCGGTGGCAGCAGTTGCATGTCCAGCGGTTTGTCGTTGAGGGTCACCACGAATCGGGTGCCGCCCATGCTACGCAACTGGTCGAGGACCAGCGGCCGATAGGCCACCGGCAACGAGCGAAAGTAACTGACGCTGGCGGTCATCGAGTGCGCCAGGCTGCGCGCGGCGGTGACCAGGCCTTCCAGTTGCGTGGCGCGCAATTGCGAGACCCAGATCACGCTCGACAATGCCTGGGCAAACAGCACCGCCAACAGCGTCAGCAGCAGCATCCGCCCGAGCAGCGAACGCGGCACCGGCACTCGCCGCAGCACTTTAGTGACCATTGCCGGCAACCACGTTGGCCGCCAGTTGGTAGCCGCTGCCGCGCACAGTACGGATCAGCCGCGCCGGTTTTTCGGTATCGCGCAGACGTTGGCGCAAGCGGCTGACGGCCATGTCGACGATGCGGTCGAGGGGCATCAGCTCACGGCCACGGGTGGCGTTGCCGATGGTGTCGCGGTCGAGGATTTGCTGTGGGTGATCGAGGAACAGCTTGAGCAAGGCAAAGTCGGCGCCGGACAGAATCACTTCTTCACCGTCGGTGTGAAACAGCCGGTGGCTGACCATGTCCAGGCGCCAGTCATCGAAAGCCAGCACCTCACCGCCGGCGCGTTCCTGGCCGAACTGCGCACGACGCAACAGGGCCTTGATCCGCGCCTGCAGCTCACGCGGGCTGAAGGGTTTGCCGAGGTAGTCGTCAGCGCCCAGTTCCAGGCCGATCACCCGGTCGGCTTCATCGGAACTGGCAGTCAGCATGATGATCGGCACATGCGCCTGGCGCGGATGCTGGCGCACCCAACGGCACAGGCTGAAACCGTCCTCGTCGGGCAGCATCACATCAAGGATCACCAGGTCGCTCGGCGCTTCGTTCAGCGCCTGGCGAAAACCGGCGCCATCGGGCGTGGTGCGCACCTGGAAACCGGCGCGACTGAGGTAGGTGTCCAGCAACTCGCGGATTTCCTGGTCGTCATCGACCAGCAAAATCGATTTGTTGACTGCGCTCACGGGCGGCATCCTTGTTGTTGGAATTAGGGGCGGAGTATGGCCGATTGGCTGGGGAGCCTGGTTGTGTGAAAGATCCTATTCGCTGGCAAGCCAGCTCCTACAGGTGTGGGAGCTGGCCTGCCAGCGATGCAGGCGCCGCAAATCTGTGGGATCTGGCCTGCCAGCGATGCAGGCGCCGCGGTCTGTAGGAGCTGGCTTGCCAGCGATGCAGGCGCCGCGGTCTCAAGCCTGCTCCAACGCCACCCCTGCCCCCATCAGACCCGAATACGGCGCCGTCACCAGCCACACCGGAATGCCCTTGAAATACTCGCTCATGCAGCCCTTGTCGGCAAAGCAACGAGCAAACCCGCTTTCCAGGAAGAAATCGGCAAACCGTGGAATTACCCCGCCGACGATGTACACACCGCCACGCGCGCCAGTGGTCAACACGTTGTTGCCGGCGACACGGCCCAACCAGCAGCAGAACTGTTCCAGCACTTCGAGGGCAATCGGGTCGCCCGCGAGGCCGGCAGCGGTGATTTCCTGCGGGGTGTCGAGTACCGGCTCGTGCCCGTCCACCGCGCAGATCGCCCGATAGACGCGCGGCAAGCCGCCGCCACTGAGGGCGGTTTCGGCGCTGACGTGACCGATCTCACTATGAATTTGCTGCCACAACTGGGTTTCCCGCGGGCTGCTCAGCGGCAGATCGACGTGCCCGCCTTCCCCCGGCAAAGCGGCCCAGCGACCGTCGCCGCAATCGAGCAAGGTGCCAACGCCCAGGCCAGTGCCCGGGCCAATGACTACCGCCGGACGCAACGGCTCCGGCGTGCCCTCACAGACCACCCGGAACTCACCCGGCTGCAGCCGCGTCATGCCGAGGGCCATCGCCGAAAAATCGTTGACCAGTAACAGTTGCTCGACCTGAAGGGTCTGGCAGAACGCCTTGCGACTCAGGCGCCAGTGGTTGTTGGTGAACTTGAATTCATCGCCACTCACCGGCCCCGCCACCGACAGGCACACCGAGCCTATCGCGCCAGGCGCCAGGCCGAGGCCCTTCAAATAGACGCCAATGGCGTCTTCCGGACAGGCGAAGTCGGCGGTTGCCAGCACCTCGACCGAGGCCAGTTGCTGGTCTTTCCACAAGGCAAAACGTGCATTGGTCCCGCCAATGTCACCGACCAGCGCTAGCTTCACTTAAGCGTCTCCAGGGCAGAGGTAAAGGCGCTGGCGCCCTGCTCTGCCGAGCTGAAGGCCATGCGCATGAAGCCGAACAGTTCACGCCCGCAGCCAATGCCGTTGTCCAGCAGGCCGGTGGCGGGTGTACGCGCGGCAAATTCATCGGCATCTACCAGCACTTGCAAGGTGCCTTCAACGCCATCGACGCGGATCATATCGCCCTCTTGCACGCGGGCCAAAGCACCGCCGACAAAAGCCTCCGGGCTGACGTGGATCGCCGCCGGGATTTTCCCCGAGGCACCGGACATACGCCCGTCGGTGACCAACGCGACTTTGAAGCCACGGTCCTGCAACACGCCGAGGAACGGCGTCATCTTGTGCAGTTCCGGCATGCCGTTGGAGCGCGGGCCCTGGAAGCGCATCACCGCGACAAAATCCTTTTCCAGCAAGCCGGCCTGGAACGCATCGGCCAGGTCCTGTTGATCCTGGAACACCATGGCCGGCGCTTCGACCACCTGGTGCTCCGGCGCCACCGCCGAGACCTTCATCACGCCACGGCCGAGGTTGCCTTCCATCACCCGCAGGCCGCCTTCCGGCGAAAACGCCCGAGCCACCGGTCGCAGGATGTTTTCGTCGAGGCTGTCGGTCGGGCCTTCACGCCAGACCAGCTTGCCGTCTTCGAGGAATGGTTCCTGGGTGTAGCGACTGAGGCCGTGACCGGCGACGGTGTTGACGTTTTCATGCAGCAGCCCGGCGCCGAGCAACTCGCGGATCAGGAACGACATGCCGCCCGCCGCCTGGAAGTGGTTGATGTCGGCCTTGCCATTCGGATAGACGTGGCTGAGGGTCGGCACCACTTCGGAGAGGTCGGCCATGTCCTGCCAGGTCAGCTGGATCCCGGCGGCCATGGCAATCGCCGGCATGTGCAGGGTGTGGTTGGTCGAGCCGCCGGTGGCGTGCAGGGCAACGATCGAGTTGACCAGCGAGCGCTCGTCGACGATCTCGCCGATCGGCATGAAGTTGCCGCTTTGCTTGGTCATGCGGGTGATCTGGTACGCCGCTTCGCGGGTCAGGGCATCGCGCAACGGTGTGTTCGGGTTGACGAACGAAGCGCCTGGCAAGTGCAGGCCCATGACTTCCATCAGCAGCTGGTTGGTGTTGGCGGTGCCATAGAAGGTGCAGGTGCCGGGGCTGTGGTAGGACTTCATCTCCGACTCCAGCAGCTCTTCGCGGCTGGCCTTGCCTTCGGCGTAGCGCTGGCGCACGTCGGCTTTTTCCTTGTTGGAAATCCCCGAAACCATCGGCCCGCCCGGGACGAAGATGGTCGGCAGATGACCGAAGCGCAGCGAGCCCATCATCAGGCCCGGGACGATCTTGTCGCAGATGCCAAGCATCATCGCCGCGTCGAACATGTTGTGGGACAAGGCCACGGCGGTCGACATCGCGATCACTTCGCGGCTGGCAATGCCCAGCTCCATGCCCGGCTCGCCCTGGGTCACGCCGTCGCACATCGCCGGCACGCCACCGGCGAACTGGCCGACCGAACCGATCTCGCGCAGCGCCTGTTTGATTTGTTCCGGGTAGGTCTCGTAAGGCTGGTGGGCCGAGAGCATGTCGTTATATGACGAAACAATTGCCACGTTGGCAGCATTCATCATCCGCAGGTTCTGCTTGTCATCCGCGCCACACCCGGCCACGCCGTGGGCGAAGTTGGCGCATTGCAGCTTGCCGCGCATCGGGCCATCACTGGCGGCGCCGCGAATCAATGCAAGGTAGGCCTCACGGGTAGCGCGGCTACGGGTGATAAGCCGATCGGTGACCTCAAGTACGCGGGGATGCATGTGTAGAACTCCAGGCTAACGGATGTGGCGACCTGTTCGTGTCTATGCTGATCAAGAGCCGGCGCAGCTGCGCTTTTACCGGTTTTCCTGACCATTTGGACCAGTTGATTCAGGTCACTCGTTGTAGATTGAACAAAATATTGCCTTAAAAAAGGCTTGTTTTCTATTTTTTTGCGAATAATCTTGTAATTCCAACAACAAAACGATGGCGGCGCTGCTCAAATGACTCTTCGAATCGCAATCAATGGTTTTGGCCGCATCGGCCGCAACGTCCTCCGCGCACTGTATACCCAAGGCTATCGCCAGGATTTGCAGATCGTCGCCATCAATGATCTGGGCGACAGTTCGATGAACGCCCACCTGCTGAAGTACGACACCGTGCATGGCACTTTTGATGCCGAGGTCCAGCACGATCAGGAAAGTTTGACGGTCAACGGTGACCGAATCGCGGTCAGCGCCATTCGCAACCCGGCTGACTTGCCATGGGCTGCAGAGAAAATCGATGTGGTGTTCGAATGCACCGGTCTGTTCACCGACCGCGCCAAAGCCGCCGCGCATATTAGCGCCGGCGCGCGCAAAGTCATCATTTCGGCACCGGCCAAGGGCGCTGATGCCACGGTGGTCTACGGGGTCAACCACGACATCCTGCGCCAGTCGCACCAGATCATTTCCAACGCGTCGTGCACCACCAACTGCCTGGCGCCGGTGGCCCAGGTGCTGCACCGCGAACTGGGAATCGAGAGTGGCCTGATGACCACCATCCACGCCTACACCAACGACCAGAACCTCACCGACGTCTACCACACCGACCCGTACCGCGCGCGCTCGGCCACGCAGAACATGATCCCGAGCAAGACCGGCGCCGCCGAAGCGGTGGGCCTGGTGCTGCCGGAACTGGCGGGCAAGCTGACCGGCATGGCCGTGCGCGTGCCGGTGATCAATGTGTCGCTGGTGGACCTGACCGTGCAACTCAAGCATGAAGCCAGCGCCGAGCAGGTCAATGCCCTGCTCAAGGAAGCCAGCCAGCACTCGAAGATCCTCGGCTACAACACCCTGCCGCTGGTTTCCAGCGACTTCAACCACAACCCGCTGTCGTCGATTTTCGATGCCAATCACACCAAGGTCAGTGGCAAGTTGCTCAAGGTACTCGCCTGGTACGACAACGAGTGGGGGTTCTCCAACCGCATGCTGGATAACTGTTTGGCGCTGTGTAACGCGGAGTAATGCTGCGTCTGCACCATCGCCTTCGCTGGCAAGCCAGCTCCTACGGGTTTCATATGCACCGTGATCCTGTAGGAGCCAGCTTGCTGGCGAATAGGCCCTCACAGCCCCCCTGCGGAATCCCCCATGATCGGCATCACCTTCACCGAAAAAACCATCCCCGCGCGCAAACGCATTGCCCTGGTCGCCCATGATCACTGCAAGGCGTTCCTGCTCGATTGGGCCGAACGGCAGAAACACCGCCTCAGCCAGCACGAACTGGTCGCCACCGGCACCACCGGCATGCTGCTGAGCAAACGCCTGGACCTACCTGTCGAGAGCATGATCAGCGGCCCGTTGGGCGGCGACCAGCAACTGGGTGCGCACATCGCCGAGCAGCGCGTCGACCTGCTGATTTTTTTCTGGGACCCCTTCGAACCCCAACCCCATGACCCGGATATCAAGGCGCTGCTGCGGGTCGCGGCGGTGTGGAACATTCCGGTGGCCTGCAATGAATGCACCGCCGACTACTTGATCAGCAGCCCGTTGATCGACCAGCCCCACAGCCATCGAATTCCCGACTACCCGGCCTACCTGCAAGGCCGCCGATAATTCCGACAGAAAACAGCGCTTGACCTTTCGCATGGATGATAAGCATTATCATTCACTTGAAATGGAGCAGGTCCCACCGTGAGTCAAGCGCAGTTCAATCACGTCTTCCTCGCTCAGCGCGTGTCGCTGCTGCGCACCCTGGAGCGGATGGTCAATAACCACAGCACCGCCGAGGATCTGTTGCAGGAGACCTACCTGCGCGTGACCCGGGCGTTGAGCGAACGCTCGATCGACCACCTCGAACCCTTCGTCTTCCAGACCGCGCGCAACCTCGCGCTGGACCACCTGCGCGCCCGGCGCATTCAGTCGCGCACCCTGCTCGAAGACGTGCCGCTGGACGTCGTGCAAAGTGTCGCCGCGCCGCTGAGCAGTGCCGAGGATGCCGCCCATGCCGAACAGATGCTCGAACGCTTGAACATCAGCCTGAATCAACTGACCCCGCGCCAGCAGCAGATCTTCATCCTCAACCGGCTGCACGGCCACAGCTATCTGGAGATCGCCGACAAACTCGGCGTGTCGTTGAGCACTGTGCAAAAAGACCTGAAGTTGATCATGGCGATTTGTGTCGGCGTGGCTGAACGCCTCAACGCCGATTAATCCCGTCGGACAATTATTTGCGCGACTGCGTCAGCGCCCGGGCTTTGTTACCCTTGGCGCAACTTGCATCACTTTTATCAGAAACCAGCCGCGCGCAGACGTGGTCGAGGAACACCCGTGACGGACACTCCACACTCCGACCCGCCCGCTTCGGCGCGGGATTCAGCCAGCAACAGCGCGATGGACTGGCTGATCGTGCTGGAATGTCCGAGCGCCGAGCAAAGCCGCGACTTCCAGGCCTGGCTCGGCGCCGACCCGCGCAACGCTGAAGCTTTCGCCAAGGCCCAGGCCATCTGGGACGGCCCGCAAGTCGCGCAGTGCGCCCACACCCTGGGCAACCGCAAGCCCAAGGTCAGCGTCCTGGGACGCCTGCGCCCACACTGGAAACCCCTGGCCACCGCCGCCGTGTTGATTCTCGGCCTGTTCAGTTTCAGCAACCTGCCAATGCGCCTGCAAGCTGATCACCTGACCGTGGTCGGTGAGCGTCAACGCCTGCAACTCGAAGACGGCTCGAAAGTCCTGCTCAATACCAACTCGGCCTTCTCCAGCACCATCAACGAGCAAAAGCGCGTGGCCCGGTTGTATCAGGGCGAAGCTTTTTTCGAAGTGGCTGCCGAGCCTGGCCTGCCGCTGGAGATCGACGCCGGGCCGGTCACCGCCAGCGTGCGTGACACCTCGTTTGCCGTTCGCTATCTCGACGGCATCGCGCAAGTCCGGGTACAACGCGGCGACGTCGACCTGCGCAGCGCCCACAGCGATGCGCGCATCCGCTTGAGCGCCGGTGAAAGTATCCGCATCGGCCCCAACGGCTTCGATCAACCGGCCCGCCTCGATCCCGCCACCGACCTGGCTTGGGTCCAGGGGCGCCTGGTGTTCGAGAACTGCCCGCTGAGCCAGGTCCTGGCTGAGCTGAGTCGTTATTACCCGGGCTGGATCATCAACACCAACGAACAGTTGGCCAACGTTTCGGTGACCGGTAATTACCGTCTCGACCAGCCGCTGGACGTGGTCCGTTCCCTGGCGCACATCACCTCGGCCAAGCTCCAGGAGTTCCCGGCGCTGGTGATTTTGAACTGAATGAGAATTATTTTTACTCGATAGCTAATTCCCGTACGTCTCGTTATAGCCAATGCAATTGATTCGCATCACTGATGCCAATCTGCACCTATAAGATTCGTGCGACACGGAGCGCTATCGATGTCCCCTCGCCTTACCCGCCGGTCCTCTACACCTTCGCGCGTGCACAACTGCACGCTGTCCCTGTTGACTGCCGCCATCCTGATGGCCGGCGTGCAGGCCGCGCCTGTGCTGGCCGCGACCCCGACCCAGCAGCCAAGCCGCAGCATGGGCGACTACAGCTTTGCGATTGCCCAGCAACCGCTGGTGTCGGCGCTCAACGCCTTCACCGCCGTCACCGGCTGGCAGGTCGGCTTGCCGGCTGAACTGGCCGAAGGAGTCGCCTCGCCAGGTGTACACGGCGCACTGAGCCCGGAAAAAGCCCTGGATCGCCTGTTGGTGGGGACCAACCTGAGCTATCGCAAACTGGGTGCGAACAACATCGTCCTGGAAAAACGCGCCGCCGGCGGCACCCTCGCCCTGCAGCAGATGACCATCAGCGCCACGCGCCAGGAGCAGAGCATCGACAGTGTGCCGGCCACGGTCAGTGTGCAGACCCGCGAAGAACTTGATCGCAACAACGTCAACAGCATCAAGGACCTGGTGCGCTATGAACCAGGTGTCTCGGTCGGCGGCACCGGCACCCGCGGCGGCATCAGCGGCTACAACATCCGCGGTATCGACGGCGACCGGATCCTGACCCAGGTCGACGGCGTGGAAATCCCCAACGGTTTCTTCAACGGTCCGTACGCCAAGACCCAGCGCAACTATGTCGACCCGGAAATCATCAAGCGCGTGGAAATTCTCCGCGGCCCGGCGTCGGCCCTGTATGGCAGCAGCGCCATCGGCGGTGCGGTGAGCTACTTCACCCTCGACCCGGACGACATCATCAAGCCCGGCCAGGACGTCGGTGCCCGCTTGAAAACCGGCTACAGCTCGGCCGATGACAGCTGGCTGAAATCCGCCACCGTGGCCGGCCGCGTCGAGCAGTTCGACGGCTTGCTGCACTTCAGTCAGCGCGACGGTCACGAGACCGAGTCCTACGATCACTACAACGGCACCGGCCTGGATCGCACCGCCGCCAACCCGGAAGACGTGCGCACCACCAACGTGCTGGCCAAGGCCGGCTGGGACTACGCCGACGACGCGCGCCTGGGCCTGACCTACGAGAAGTACAAGGACGACAACGACAGCAATCAGAAAAGCGCGGTCGGCGGCCCGTTCAACGGTGGCCAGCCGCTGGGCATGTACCGCTCGCGCACCGGTAACGACACCATCAGCCGTGAACGTTTCGGCCTGCAGCACACCTTCGCCCTCGACTCGCTGCTGGCCGACAACGTCAAGTGGAGCCTCAACCACCAGATCGCCAAGACCGACCAGAGCACCCTGGAAAACTACTTCCCGTTCACCCGCAACGTCATGCGTTCGCGGGAAACCCTGTACGAAGAGAAGCAGTGGGTGTTCGACGCGCAACTGGACAAGTCGTTTGTCATCGGTGAAACCGAGCACCTGCTGACCTACGGCACCAGCATCAAGCAGGAAAAGGTCACCGGTTCGCGCAGCGGCAGCGGTACTTGCCTGGCGGTGGGTCGTGGCTGCACCGCCATCGGCGCCATCAGCCCGGCCGACGTGCTGAAAAAATCCAGCGACTTCCCGGATCCGACCATCAACACCTATGCCCTGTTCGTGCAGGATTCGATCGCCTGGAACCAGTGGACCTTCATGCCGGGCCTGCGCTACGACTACACCGAGCTCAAGCCACACATCACCGAGGAATTCCTCAACACCGTGTCCCCTGATGGCCTGGGCACCGTCAGTGACGAGAACAAGAACTGGCACCGCGTCTCGCCCAACTTCGGCCTGACCTACGCCTTCGACGACAACTACACCTGGTACGGCAAGTACGCCGAAGGCTTCCGCACCCCGACCGCCAAGGCGCTGTATGGTCGCTTCGAAAACACCAACCCTGGCTACAGTGTCGCGCCGAATCCGGATCTCGAGCCAGAGAAAAGCAAGAGCTACGAGACCGGCCTGCGTGGCAACTTCGAGTCGGGCAACTTCGATGTAGCGGTGTTCTATAACAAATACCGCGATTTCATCAACGAAGACGCCGTCACCCCTGGCTACAGCGAGCTGACGTTCCAGAGCAACAACATCAAGCACGCCACCATCAAGGGCTTTGAGGTCAAGGGTCGCCTGAACCTCGATACCTTCGGCGCGCCACAGGGCCTGTACACCCAGGGCGCGATTGCCTACGCCCACGGTGAAAACAATGACACTGGCGAGCCGATCAACGCGGTCAACCCGATGACCGGCGTGTTCGGCCTGGGCTATGACCAGGACCGTTACGGCGGCTTGCTCAGCTGGACCTTGGTGCAGAAGAAGAATCTCGTCGACGACAGCAACTTCTACTCGCCGGACGGCACCAGCGGCCAGTTCAAGACCCCAGGCTACGGCGTGCTCGACCTCTCCGGTTTCTACAAAGTCACCGACGACGTCACCCTCAACGCCGGGATCTACAACCTGGGCGACAAGAAGTACTGGCAGTGGGACAACGTGCGCGGCTACGACAGCGTGGGTGAAGCCGCCGTTCTCAGCCCGGCCAACCTCGACCGCCTGACCGAGCCAGGTCGCAACTTCGCGATCAACCTGATCTGGGATATTTGATTGCACGGTGGCTTTGACCTCTGTAGGAGCTGGCTTGCCAGCGAAACGGACAACTCGGTGCATCAGGATGCACCGCCTTCGCCGGCAAGCCGGCTCCTACAAGGTCAGCGTCGATCACAAATCAAGGTCGGACCGCCGCATCGCAGCGAAGGCGATTGCACAGCCACTCCAACTGTAAGGTCAGAGCCCAATCAATTTTTACTCTGCCACCCCACCTGGTTCGTCTAGTTACCAAGCGCCTCTTTCTCTCAAGGACTTCTTCATGACCGCTGCCGACTCTTCCCAACGCCCGAGCCTGCGTTCACAACGCCTGAACCAGATCACCAACGAGCCGCATGCCAAGCTCGACGCGCTGGTCAAGGCCCATGCCCCCTTTGAAACCCAGGCCAACTTCGCCCGTTTCGTGGTGGCCCAGTACCTGTTCCAGTCGGAACTGGTGGCGCTGTACAACGACGCCGAACTGATCGCCATCGTCCCCGACCTCGCCGAACGCTGCCGTGCCGATGCCGCCAAGGCCGACCTGGCCGACCTCGACACCGAAGTGCCAGCGCCGGTCGCCGGTGCCGTGAGCAACCCGAGCAAAGCCGAAGCCCTGGGCTGGATCTTCGTTTCCGAGGGTTCGAAGCTCGGTGCCGCATTCCTGATCAAGCGCGCCGTTGGCCTGGGCCTGAGCGAAACCTTCGGTGCCCGTCACCTCGGCGAGCCGGCCGGTGGTCGTGCCGAAGGCTGGAAAAGCTTTATCAAGACCCTCGACGGCCTGACCTTCAGCGCCGAAGAAGAAGCGGCAGTCGAGAAAGGCGCCATCGATGCCTTCAACCGCTTCACCGTACTGCTGGAACAGGCCTACGCCAGCGCGCCTGAATTGGCCTGAGGCCATTGCTGCCGGAGTGGGTTGGCCCGCTCCGGCACAAACCTGGCAAGCTCTCCCCTCCCGATCACGCGCAGTCAGTCAACGCCATGCCTCGCCTCGCCACCTCCAAACTCGCCCGCGTCCTCTTTGGCCTGCTGGCCTACGTCAGCCTGGGCATCGGCCTGGTCGCCATCGTCATCCCCGGTTTGCCCACCACCGAATTCATCCTGCTGGCCGCCTGGGCCGCGACCAAAAGCTCGCCGCGCCTGAGTGCCTGGCTGGAAAACCACCGGCTATTCGGCCCGATCCTGAGCAACTGGCGCAATGGCCGGATCATCGCCCGCCGGGCCAAGGTCAGCGCCACCGCCAGCATGTTGCTGTGCGCAGGGTTGATGCTGGTGATGCTCGATCACGGCTGGCCGATTTACCTGGCGATCGCCGGAATGAGCCTGGGAAACCTGTGGATCTGGTCGCGCCCGGAGTCCCTGCCAAGCCCCTCCTGAACCGTTGCGATCCTGCCAAACTTGCAGGTATTCAGGACAACCTATCAACCGTTCATCGGTTGCCTCTCATGCCCTTCCTTTATAAGCCGATGTCTCGCACATGGCGCTGAATGGATTTGGCGAACCGGTCGCTCAAGACCCACCGCCAATCCGACACCCATTCGCGAGATCGCCCCATGTTCGACTCTCTTTCCATCCGCCTGAAAATCGTGCTGTTGTCTGGACTGTGCCTGTTGGGCGTGGTCGGACTGATTGTCGGGATGAACATTTACCAGACCAACCAGAACGACGAGCTGGTCAGCAACTCCAGCACCCGCATGCTCACCGCCAGTGTCGAGAACCTGTTGCAAGCCAAGGCCGCCGAACAGGCGGTACGGGTGCAGAAGACCTTTGGTGAAAGCCTGCTGGTGGTCACCGCCCTCGCCGACCAGGTCGCCGACCTGCGCACCATGGCCGCTAAACGCTCGCTCGAGGCCGGCGTGTTGCGCGAAGAGTTGAACCAGAGCCTGAAAACCGCCTTCGAGCGCAATCCCCGAGTGCTGGGGATCTGGCTGGCCTTTGAACCGAACGGCCTGGATGGCAAGGACAGCGAATTCGTCGACGACGCTGCCCGCCGCTCCAACGAAGTTGGGCGTTTCGCCAGCTACTGGAGCCGCGCCGCCGGCAACGCAGAAAATACCATCATGACCGAAGAGGACATGACCAAGACCACCCTCAACCTCAGCGGCACGCCTTACAACAGCTGGTACACCTGCCCACGCGACAGCAAGCGCACCTGCCTGCTGGACCCGTATGCCGACACCGTCGGTGGCAAGGAAATGCTCATGACCAGCATTGCTGTGCCGCTAATGGTCAATGGCAAGGCGATCGGCGTGGTCGGTATCGATATTTCCCTGGACGCCCTGCAGGCTGCCGCCCTGAACTCCCAGCGCGAGTTGTTCGACGGCGCCGGGCACATGCTGATCGTCTCCGGCAGCGGCGTCCTCGCCGGCTACAGCACCGATGCCAGCCAACTGGGCAAGAACATCGCCGAAACCCTCGGCAACGATGGCAAGGAGGTGCTGCAACTGCTCAGCGGCAGCACCCCGCGAGTGTTGAAGCAAGGTGAACTGATTCGTGCCGTGTACCCGGTCAATCCGGTACCCGAGACCAAGGCCTGGGCCGTGGTCATCGACCTGCCGCAGCAGGTGCTTCTGGCCGACTCGGAGAAACTCCAGACAGTCCTCGACGACGCGCGCAACAGCGGCACCCTGAAGACCCTGGTGGTCGCGATTGCCGCTGGCCTCCTCGGCCTGCTGCTGATCTGGCTCACTGCCTCGGGCGTGACCCGGCCGATCAACAGCGTGGCGCAGATGCTCAAGGCGATCGCCAGCGGCGACGGTGACCTGACCCAGCGCCTGAACTACAGCAAGCAAGACGAACTGGGGGAACTGGTGAGCTGGTTCAACCGCTTCCTCGACAAGCTGCAACCGACCATCTCGCAGATCAAGCAAAGCATCACCGATGCCCGTGGCACCGCCGACCAGTCTTCGGCCATTGCCCGCCAGACCAGCGAAGGCATGCAGGTGCAGTTCCGCGAAATCGACCAGGTCGCCACCGCCTCCAACGAAATGAGCGCCACCGCCCATGACGTGGCCAACAGCGCCTCGAATGCCGCCAACGCGGCCAAGGGTGCCGATCAGTCGGCGCGCGACGGCATGGCGATCATCGAGCGCAGCACCCGCGACATCAGCCAGCTCGCCGAAGAAGTCAGCAAGGCGGTGACCGAGGTCGAGGCGCTGGCGGTCAACAGCGAGCAGATCGGCTCGGTGCTTGAGGTGATCCGCAGCATCGCCGAGCAGACCAACCTGCTGGCCCTCAACGCTGCCATCGAGGCCGCACGTGCCGGGGAAAGCGGACGCGGCTTTGCGGTGGTGGCCGATGAGGTGCGCAACCTGGCCAAGCGCACCCAGGATTCGGTGGAGGAAATCCGCCTGGTGATCGAACGGATTCAAACCGGCACCCGTGGCGTGGTCGCCACCATGCACTCGAGCCAGACCCAGGCCCACAGCAACGCCGGGCAGATCCAACAGGCGGTGCAGGCGCTGGGCAAGATCAGCGACGCGGTGACCGTGATCAGCGACATGAACCTGCAGATCGCCAGCGCCGCCGAGCAGCAGAGTGCGGTGGCCGAAGAGGTCAATCGCAACGTCTCGGCGATCCGCACCGTCACCGAAACCCTCACCGAGCAGGCCACCGAGTCGGCGCAGATCAGCAGCCACCTTAATTCCCTGGCGACTCAGCAGATGAAGCTGATGGATCAGTTCCGGGTTTGAACCGGGGCTTCAATCGGCGCGGCTCAAGAACGTCCAGAGCAGCTGCGCCCCATAGCCCCGGTAGGGACGCCAGTGCTCGGCGCGGGCGAGTAACTCGACCGCCGTCACAGGCCGCCCCTCCAATGCTGACAGCGCATTGAGCAGGCCGACATCCGCCACCGGAAACGCATCCGCGTGGCGCATCTGCCTCAGCGCTATGTACTGCGCGGTCCACTCGCCCACGCCCCACAGCGCCAGCAACGGCGTGACGCTGGCACGCAAGTCGGCACCTGGGTCAAAGATCCGTGGATTGTCCAGCAGCGCCTGCGCCACCCCCGACAAGGTTCGACCGCGGCTGCGGGGCATGCCCAGGGTCGCCAGGTCGGCTTGCGCCAATTCCGCCGCCTCGGGAAACCGGTGGCTCAATCCGGGCACGGGCGATTCCAGTCGCGCGCCATGGCGCTCAACCAGTTTGCCCGCCAGCTTGATCGCTGCAACCACGCTGATCTGTTGTCCCAGCACTGCGCGTATCGCCAGCTCCAGGCCATCCCAGGCACCGGGCACTCGCACCCCCGGGTACGCACCAAGCAACCGCGCCAGCAGCGGATCCGTCGCCAGGTGCCGATGGATCGGCAGCAGGTCGACGTCCAGGGCAAACATCCGCCGCACCCGCGCGACGATGTCAGGAACGAGCGCGATCGGCACCTGATACAGCGTCAACTCCAGCCAGTCACCCGCGCCCGCACGGATCGAGAAGCTGCCGTGCTCGCCGTGCAGGCTGATGTTGCGCGAATAAACACCGTCATCGACCGTCTCCAGCCCGCTGATTGCCCGCATTGCGAAAAAGCCCAGCATCGCAGGCCAGTCATAGGGCGGCTGATAGTCGAGCCGAAGCCTCACAAGCTGAGGAAGCCGTCGTACAGCCCATACGCCGCGACAACCGCACCCAACACCACGCCGGCAAAAATGCCTTTCTCGATGTGGGTGAACAGCGGCTGGCCCTGCTCATGCTTGGCCTTGGCGAACAAAATCACCCCGGGCGCATACAACAACGCCGACAGCAGCAGGTATTTGACGCCGCCGGCGTACAGCAGCCACACCGCATAGACCAGGGCAATGCCGCCGATCAGCAGGTCCTTGCGACGCTCGGCCGAGGCGTTCTCGTAGGTTTCGCCGCGCCCGCTCAACAGCACCGCATAGGCCGCCGACCACAGGTAGGGCACCAGGATCATCGAGGAGGCGAGGTAGATCAGGCTGGTGTAGGTGCCGGCGGAAAACAGGGTGATCAGCAGGAATATCTGGATCATCACGTTGGTCAGCCACAGGGCGTTGACCGGTACGTGGTTGGCATTTTCTTTTTTCAGGAACGCCGGCATGGTCCTGTCACGCGCCGTGGCATAGAGGATTTCGGCGCACAGCAGCGCCCACGACAGCAGCGCCCCGAGCAGCGAAATCGCCAGGCCGACACTGATCAGCAATGCGCCCCACGGCCCGACAATGTGCTCCAGCACGGCGGCCAGCGAGGGGTTCTGCAATTCAGCCAGCTCAGGCTGGCTCATGATGCCCAGGGACAGTACGTTGACCAGCACCAGCAGCGCCAGCACCCCGATAAACCCGATGACCGTCGCCCGGCCCACGTCCGAACGTTTTTCCGCGCGGGCGGAATAGACGCTGGCGCCTTCGATGCCGATGAACACGAACACCGTGACCAGCATCATGTTGCGCACCTGATCCATCACGCTGCCGAAATTCGGGTTGCTGCGGCCCCAGATGTCACGGGTGAAGATGTCGGCCTTGAATGCCACGGCGGCGATCACGATGAACATCACCAGCGGCACGATCTTCGCCACGGTGGTCAGTTGATTGATGAACGCCGCCTCCTTGATCCCGCGCATCACCAGGAAATGCACGGCCCACAGCAGAACCGAGGCGCAGGCGATGGCAATCGGCGTGTTGCCCTGGCCGAAGACCGGGAAGAAGTAACCGAGGGTGCTGAACAGCAGGACGAAGTAGCCGACGTTGCCCAGCCAGGCGCTGATCCAGTAGCCCCAGGCCGAGGAGAAGCCCATATAGTCGCCAAAACCGGCCTTGGCGTAGGCGTAGACCCCGGAGTCCAGTTCCGGCTTGCGGTTGGCCAGGGTCTGGAACACAAAGGCCAGGGTCAGCATGCCGACCGCGGTAATCCCCCAGCCGATCAGCACGGCGCCGGCGTCGGCACGGGCGGCCATGTTCTGCGGCAGGGAAAAAATTCCACCGCCAATCATCGAGCCGACCACCAGCGCGATCAATGCGTTGAGCCTCAGCTTTTGCGCCGGTTGCGACATCGTTACCTCTCAAGTCAACAGATTGTCATAGTCAAAGAGCATAACCAGTGCTCTCTCAAGTAAATATCAAGTTTGGCATTTCGTTTATCAGGTAACGCTAAAAAAGATCCGTTTTTTAGAATTTTCTCGTCTATAACAACACGCTATGCAGGGAGTTTTTCGGAATGTTTCGAAAAGTTCAATCTCTTGCTGAAAATCGTCGCTAAAAATTTGCACATTCCTGAAAACCAACTAATTTCTAATCCTGCAGCAATACGACCAATTCCCGTTTGACCACCCTCAAGGCCCCTAGGATAGGCACTCTTGGCCGCTACCGAAGCTTTAAGTCGTCTATGACTAACAATGGAATGTACCAATGGACTGATCTAGATCAGGTGTTCTAAGCGCAAGCAGATTTAATCTGAAGCCTCTCTTCTCCTGCAACGGAGTCATACAATGTCAGAAGCTCCCGGAAAACTACGACTTGGCGCCTTAGTCGCGCTGGTGGTCGGCTCGATGATTGGCGGCGGGATCTTTTCCTTGCCCCAGAACATGGCGGCAAGTGCCGATGTTGGTGCAGTTTTAATTGGTTGGGCTATCACCGCGGTCGGTATGCTGACCCTGGCCTTTGTGTTCCAGACCCTGGCCAACCGCAAACCGAATCTCGATGGCGGGGTGTACGCCTACGCCAAGGCCGGTTTCGGCGACTACATGGGTTTCTCTTCGGCCTGGGGCTATTGGATCAGTGCCTGGCTGGGCAACGTCGGCTACTTCGTCCTGCTGTTCAGCACCCTCGGTTACTTCTTCCCGATTTTCGGTGAGGGCAATACCGTCGCCGCCATCATCGGTGCCTCGGTGCTGCTGTGGGCCGTGCACTTCCTGGTCCTGCGCGGAATCAAGGAAGCCGCCTTCATCAACCTGGTGACCACGGTTGCCAAGGTCGTTCCGCTGCTGCTGTTTGTCCTGATCGCCTTGTTCGCGTTCAAGCTGGACATCTTCACCGCCGACATCTGGGGCGTTAAAAACCCTGACCTGGGCAGCGTGATGGACCAGGTGCGCAACATGATGCTGGTCACTGTGTGGGTGTTCATCGGTATCGAGGGTGCGAGCATCTTCTCCTCCCGTGCCGAAAAACGCTCGGACGTGGGTAAAGCCACGGTGATCGGCTTCATCACCGTGCTGTTGTTCCTGGTGCTGGTGAACGTCCTGTCGCTGGGCATCATGACTCAACCGGAACTGGCCAAGCTGCAGAACCCTTCCATGGCGGCCGTGCTTGAGCACGTGGTGGGCCACTGGGGCGCGGTGCTGATCAGCGTCGGTCTGATCATCTCGCTGCTGGGTGCCTTGCTGTCGTGGGTCCTGCTGTGTGCGGAAATCATGTTCGCCGCCGCCAAGGACCACACCATGCCGGAGTTCCTGCGCAAGGAGAACGCCAATCACGTACCGGTCAATGCCCTGTGGCTGACCAACGCGATGGTGCAGATTTTCCTCATCATCACCCTCTTCTCGGCCAGTACTTACCTGTCGCTGATCTACCTCGCCACCTCGATGATCCTGGTGCCTTACCTGTGGTCGGCGGCCTACGCCCTGCTCCTGGCAGTGCGCGGTGAGACTTACGAGAACGCCATCGCCGAACGCAAGAAAGACCTGTTCATTGGCGCGGTTGCCCTGATCTACGCGGTCTGGCTGATCTACGCCGGCGGCCTGAAGTACCTGCTGCTGTCCGCCCTGCTCTATGCCCCTGGCGTAATCCTGTTCGCCAAGGCCAAGCGCGAGCTGGGCAAACCGGTTTTCACCAACGTCGAGAAGCTGATTTTCGCTGTAGTAGTCGCAGGCGCCCTGTTTGCGGCCTATGGACTCTATGACGGCTTCCTGACCCTGTAACACCCAAGTTTATTTTGTCATCTGGAGGATCACTGTAATGACCACGGAAAAAGTTAAGTACGGCGTACATTCCGAAGCCGGAAAACTGCGTAAAGTCATGGTTTGCTCCCCGGGCCTGGCTCACCAGCGTCTGACCCCGAACAACTGCGACGAACTGCTTTTCGACGACGTGCTGTGGGTTGCCCAAGCCAAGCGCGACCATTTCGACTTCGTCACCAAAATGCGCGAGCGCGGCATCGACGTGCTGGAAATGCACAACCTGCTGACCGACATCGTCGCCATCCCTGAAGCGCTGGACTGGATTCTCGACCACAAGGTCACCGCAGACTCGGTGGGCCTGGGCCTGATCAACGAAGTCAAATCCTGGCTGAAAAGCCTGGAGCCACGGCACATCGCCGAATTCCTGATTGGCGGCGTGTCCGCAGATGATCTGCCGGACAGTTTCGGCGGCAAAACCATCCAGATGTTCCGCGACTTCCTCGGCCACTCCAGCTTCATCCTGCCGCCGCTGCCCAACACCCAGTTCACCCGCGACACCACCTGCTGGATCTATGGCGGCGTGACGCTCAACCCGATGTACTGGCCGGCGCGACGTCAGGAAACCCTGCTGACCACCGCCATCTATAAATTCCACCCGCAGTTCACCAATGCCGAGTTCGAGATCTGGTACGGCGACCCGGAAAAGGACCACGGCAGCTCCACCCTGGAAGGCGGCGACGTCATGCCAATCGGCAACGGTGTCGTGCTGATCGGTATGGGCGAACGCACCTCCCGCCAGGCCATTGGCCAACTGGCGCTGAACCTGTTCAAGAACAAAGCCGTCGAGAAAGTGATTGTCGCAGGCCTGCCAAAATCCCGCGCCGCCATGCACCTGGACACCGTGTTCAGCTTCTGCGACCGCGACCTGGTGACGATTTTCCCGGAAGTGGTAAACCAGATCGTTGCCTTCACCCTGCGTCCTGACGACAGCAAACACGGCGGCATCGATATCCGCCGCGAGGAAGGCACTTTCCTCGACGTGGTCGCCAAAGCCCTCAACCTCAAGGCCCTGCGCGTGGTTGAAACCGGTGGCAACAGCTTCGCCGCCGAACGCGAACAGTGGGACGACGGCAACAACGTAGTGGCAGTAGAGCCAGGCGTGGTGATCGGTTACGACCGCAACACCTACACCAACACCCTGCTGCGCAAAGCCGGGATCGAGGTCATCACCATCAGCGCCGGCGAGCTCGGCCGCGGCCGTGGCGGCGGCCACTGCATGACCTGCCCGATCGTCCGCGACCCAATCGACTACTAACCAATTAACCCTGGCCGCCACTTATCCAGTGCGGCCAGGGGGATAACCGAAATCCAAGGAGATCCAAAATGGCTTTTAACATCCATAACCGCAATCTGCTGAGCCTGGAACACCACACCCCTCGCGAATTGCGTTATCTGCTCGATCTGTCCCGCGACCTGAAACGCGCCAAATACACCGGTACCGAGCAGCAGCACCTCAAAGGCAACAACATCGCGCTGATCTTCGAAAAAACCTCGACCCGCACCCGCTGCGCGTTCGAAGTAGCAGCCTATGACCAGGGCGCCAACGTCACCTACATCGACCCGAACTCCTCGCAGATCGGCCACAAAGAAAGCATGAAGGACACCGCCCGCGTGCTGGGGCGCATGTACGACGCTATCGAATACCGTGGCTTCAAGCAGGAAATCGTTGAAGAACTGGCCAAGTTCGCGGGCGTTCCCGTGTTCAACGGCCTGACCGACGAATACCACCCAACGCAAATGATCGCCGACGTGCTGACCATGCGTGAGCACGCCGACAAGCCGATCCACGAGATCAGCTACGTCTACCTGGGCGACGCCCGCAACAACATGGGTAACTCGCTGCTGCTGATCGGCGCCAAGCTGGGCATGGACGTGCGTATCTGCGCCCCTAAAGCCCTGTGGCCGCATGACGACCTCGTGGAACGTTGCAACAAGTACGCCGAAGAAAGTGGCGCGCGCATCACCCTGACCGAAGACCCGAAAGCCGCGGTCAAGGGCGTGGACTTCATCCACACCGACGTTTGGGTATCGATGGGTGAGCCTGTCGAAGCCTGGGCCGAGCGTATCCAGCAACTGCTGCCGTACCAGGTCAACGCCGAGCTGATGAAAGCCACCGGCAACCCACGCACCAAGTTCATGCACTGCCTGCCGGCGTTCCACAACAGCGATACCAAGATCGGCAAACAGATCGCCGAGCAGTATCCGCACCTGTCCAACGGCATCGAAGTGACTGACGACGTGTTCGAGTCGCCTGCCTGCATCGCCTTCGAGCAAGCGGAAAACCGCATGCACACCATCAAGGCGATCCTGGTGTCGACCCTGGCCGACCTGTAAGCCTTCGCTCCCCCTGTAGGAGCTGGCTTGCCAGCGATAGCGGTGTATCAGCCGACAGAAATGCTGACTGATACACCGCCATCGCGGGCAAGCCCGGCTCCCACAGGGATCGTATTCGTCCTGCACGAACTCACTGCTTTCTAGAAGGACCAGCACCATGCGTATCGTCGTAGCTCTGGGCGGTAACGCCCTTCTTCGTCGTGGCGAGCCCATGACCGCGGACAACCAACGCGCCAACATCCGCATCGCCACCGAACAAATCGCCAAGATCCATCCCGGCAACCAACTGGTCATCGCCCACGGCAACGGCCCGCAAGTCGGCCTGCTGTCGCTTCAGGCAGCTGCCTACACCTCGGTCGCCGCTTATCCGCTGGACGTGCTCGGTGCCGAAACCGAAGGCATGATCGGCTACATCATCGAACAGGAATTGGGCAACCTGCTGGACTTCGAGGTGCCTTTCGCCACCCTCCTGACCCAGGTTGAAGTGGACGCCAACGACCCGGCGTTCAAGAACCCGACCAAACCGATCGGTCCGGTCTACTCCAAGGCCGAAGCCGAGGCACTGGCCGCCGAAAAAGGCTGGGCAATTGCCCCCGATGGCGACAAGTTCCGCCGTGTGGTCGCCAGCCCGAAACCCAAGCGCATCTTTGAAATCCGTCCAATCAAGTGGCTGCTGGACAAGGGCAGCATCGTGATCTGCGCTGGCGGTGGTGGCATCCCGACCATGTACGACGAAAACCGCAAGCTCAAGGGCATTGAAGCGGTGATCGACAAGGACCTGTGCTCGGCCCTGCTGGCTGAACAACTGGAAGGTGACTTGCTGGTGATCGCCACCGACGTCAACGCCGCCTACATCGACTACGGCAAGCCAACCCAGAAAGCCATCAGTGAAGCGCACCCGGACGAAATGGAAAAACTCGGCTTCGCTGCCGGCTCCATGGGCCCGAAAGTCCAGGCCGCCTGCGACTTCGCGCGCAACACTGGCAAAGTCGCGGTAATCGGTTCACTCTCGGATATCGAAGCGATCGTCCAGGGCAAGGCCGGTACCCGCATCAGCACCGCCAAGCCTGGCATCACCTACCTATAATATAAACGGGGCGGGCCACGCGCCCGCCCCGACATCATGCCTTGAGAAGGAGACGCCTATGGCCCAGTTCGAACCTGGTCACCTGCACATTGAACGACACGCGCTGACCAAGGGGGATGTCAGTTACAACCTTCACCTTGAGTACAAGGTTGAACAGGATCCGAAGCAAGGCAAAGGCATGCGGTTCAGGATGCATGGCACGATTCAGGACAAACCGGTGGACGAGTCATTCGTCCTGCTCAAGGAAGATGCCTGCAACTTCGCCCGCAATGTCACGGCAATTGCCGAGAAGTACGGCATTCCGAAGTCCATGAGCAGCATCGGCTCCATTCATAAGCACTACGACCTGATGTTCGAGGACGTGCGGGTGCAACTGAACATGAAGTCCGGAGATCCGGTAGACCTGAAGCATTTCGAATAACCACATCCCCCCTCCTGTAGGAGCGAGCCTGCTCGCGATAGCGGTCCAACATTCAACATTTGGGTTGTCTGACACACCGTCATCGCGAGCAAGCTGAACTGGTCAAGTAATCTTGGACACCGATTAAGGTTTCACGCCGCCAACTTCTCCTGAGCGACTGGTGACCGATAGTCGTTGTAGCTATGCGGCCTGGTGGTGTTGTAGCGCGATACATAGCGCTGCACATCCGCTCGGGCCTCATGCTCCGACCCGTAGCCTGTTTCTGGCACCCACTCTGATTTCAAACTTCCAAAGAAACGCTCCATCGGAGCGTTGTCCCAGCATTCTCCTTTACGGCTCATGCTCTGCCGGAGTCCATGTTCCAGCAGTTCATTTCTGAATTTATGGCTGGTGTACTGGCAACCTTGGTCAGAGTGAAACAGTACGTCTTTTGGGTGAGCGCGTAGTTCAATCGCCATCCGCAAGGCTTCGCAGGTCAGCGTGGCATCGGAGATCATCGAAAACGACCAGCCCACGATCCGACGAGCGAACAAGTCCAGAACCGCCGCGAAATACAGCCAGCGCTTACCGACTTTGATGTACGTCACGTCCCCACACCACACCTGATTGATCGCCGTAACATCAAACTTGCGCTTGAGCACATGCGGTGCCACCAACGCTTCTACGCCGGGTGACTTGTACTTATGGCGCCGACGTTGACGGCTGACGATGCCTGCTTCTCGCATCAAGCTGCGCGCCATGAACCGCCCGACCGCATGCCCACCGGCTTGCAGCTCTTTAGCCAAGGTGCGAGCGCCCGAAGACTCTCTCGACGCCCTGTGGTGCTTGACCAGCATGGCCTTGAGCTTCTCTCGCTTAGGGCTCACTTTGCCTTGGCGCTGACGCCAGGCGTAAAAGCTACTGCGGTTTATTCCGAACACCCGACAGCAATCGTTAACGCCGTACTGCTCGCCCAGCTCACAGATCAACGAGAGTGATCTTTGGCGTCCAAAAGCAGGAGAGCACTGGCCTTTTTTAGGATTTCGATATCCCGGTCTCTTTGCCTGAGCAAGGCTTTAAGTTCCTGGATCTCTCGCTGATCCGTGGTAATCGCCTTGGCTCCCACCGGGGTCGAGCCCAAGCGCTCCTTGCGAACCTGATCAACCCAGCGGCGCAAGGCTGTAGGGCCAATATCCAAACTGGCACAGACCTCGGGAACCGACTGCCCCTCGTCCAGCACCATGCTGGCAGCCTTGAGTTTGAACTCACTTGAATAAGATTTACGCATATCCAACCACCTCAGATTTGGGCGCCATCATAGCGCCCGATTGAGGTGTCCAAAATCATTAGGCCAGTTCAAGCACGCTCCTACAATGGAGCCAACCGATTTCACCTTCCCCCCGCACCAAGGCATACTTGCCACCCTCCGCACTGCAGACCCTGAAACCGCCCCATGCGTATCCACGTCAGCTTCATCGACCGCGTCGGCATCACCCAGGAAGTCCTGGCCTTGCTCGGTGGGCGCAATCTCAATCTGGATGCGGTGGAAATGGTTCCACCGAACGTCTACATCGACGCCCCGACCTTGAGTCCGCAGGTGCTCGAAGAGTTGCGCGACGCCCTGTTCAATGTGCAGGGCGTGCAAGCGGTGACCGTGGTCGACATCCTTCCGGGACAGCGCCGGCACCTGCAACTCGACGCCCTGTTGGCGGCCATGACCGACCCGGTGCTGGCGCTCGACAGCGCCGGCACGATTCTGCTGGCCAATCCAGCGTTGATCGCCCTTTACGGTCGCGAGCCCGCCGGGGAAAACGTCGGCGAACTGTTTGCCGATCCGGCACTGCTCGACACCCTGCTCGAACATGGCTTTCGCCTGCCGCTGCGGGAAATCACGGTCAACGGCCAGACCCTGCTGCTGGACGCCACGCCGATCACCGACGCCGGTGCTCTGCTGACGCTCTATCAAGCCAACCGAATTGGCGAGCAGCTGTCGGCGTTGCACCACGATCACGCCGAAGGCTTCGATGCACTGCTTGGCGAGTCGCCAGCCATTCGCACCCTCAAGGCTCGCGCGCAACGGGTCGCGGCGCTGGATGCGCCGTTGTTGATCCAGGGCGAGACCGGCACCGGCAAGGAGTTGGTGGCCCGCGCCTGCCACGCCATCAGCAGCCGCCACAGTGCGCCGTTCCTGGCCTTGAACTGCGCGGCATTGCCGGAGAATCTCGCCGAAAGCGAATTGTTCGGCTATGCCCCCGGCGCGTTCACCGGCGCCCAGCGCGGCGGCAAACCGGGGCTGATGGAACTGGCCAACCAGGGCACGGTGTTTCTCGACGAGATCGGCGAGATGTCGCCCTACCTGCAGGCCAAGCTCCTGCGTTTTCTCAACGACGGCAGCTTTCGGCGGGTCGGCGGCGATCGCGAGGTCAAGGTCAATGTGCGGATCCTCAGCGCGACCCACCGTGATCTGGAAAAAATGGTCAGCGAAGGGACTTTTCGCGAAGACCTGTTCTATCGCCTGAACGTGCTCAATGTCGAAGTGCCGCCGCTGCGCGACCGTGGCCAGGACATCCTGCTGCTGGCGCGCTATTTCATGCAGCAGGCCTGCGCGCAAATCCAGCGCCCGGTCTGCCGGCTGGCCCCCGGCACCTACCCGGCGCTGCTGGGTAACCGCTGGCCGGGCAACGTCCGGCAGCTGCAAAACGTGATCTTCCGCGCCGCGGCCATCTGCGAAAGTAGCCTGGTGGACATCGGCGACCTGGACATCGCTGGCACCTCGGTCGCCCGCCAAAGCGACAGCGAAGTCGACAGCCTGGAACAGGCGATGGAAGACTTCGAGCGCTCGCTGCTGGAAAAACTCTACGTCAGCTACCCCTCGACCCGCCAACTGGCCAGCCGCCTGCAAACCTCGCACACGGCCATTGCTCATCGGTTGCGTAAGTACGGCATACCGAACAAGACCTGACCCACTACGGACCTGCGGGAACCTTTGTGGGAGCGGGCTTGCCCGCGATGGGGGCCTGACATTCAACATCTTCGCTGGTTGTTACGCCCCCTTCGCGAGCAAGCTCGCTCCTACAGGGTCTAGGCCGGTCACTGAATCATCACCAAAACCGACCTCCATCTGTACTGAAAGCGCTACAGCGGAACGATATCGCTACACCCTCCTTCCAACGCCTCTCCGCAAGGCTTTGATCCCCATAGGCTTTTTTCTCTGCGCCGGACTGTAGCGATTTCGCTACACCTGCAAATCTTCTTGCACCTGCAATAACTCGCAACCTATTGTTTTGTAACGGTTTTAAAAGGTTGGCCGTGTTTTTGCTTTGTAACCCCTCATTAAACAAGGGCATTGCGCCCCAGCTTTCCACCGCGTCCACCAGACGAGTCTGGCCCCCGAGGAGTTTCCATGAGCGAGTTGCGTTTCACTGAAGATCACGAATGGCTGCGCACCGAAGCCGACGGCAGCGTGACTGTCGGCATCACCGCGTTTGCGCAGAACGCCCTGGGCGACGTGGTGTTCGTGCAACTGCCTGAGTTGCAGGCTTACGAAAAAGGCGCGGAAGCCGCCACCGTGGAATCGGTCAAGGCCGCCAGCGGCGTGTACATGCCCCTGGACGGCAAAGTGCTGGCAACCAACCCGGCGCTGGAAGACAGCCCGGAGCTGGTCAACGAAGACCCGCTGGGTGAAGGCTGGTTCTTCCGCTTCCAGCCGGCCGACGCATCGGCCGTCGCCAAGTTGCTGGATCAGGACGCCTACGACCGCCTGATCAAAGCCAACGCGCAAGCCTGAGGAGCACCGACATGACTGAAGTCAACCTGAGCACCGCCAACGAATTCATCGCCCGTCACATCGGCCCGCGCGCCGGCGACGAGCAAGCCATGCTCAACAGCCTCGGCTTCGACTCGCTGGAAGCGCTGAGCGCCAGCGTCATCCCCGACAGCATCAAGGGCACCAGCGTGCTGGGCCTCGAAGACGGTCTGAGCGAAGCCCAGGCCCTGGCCGCGATCAAGGCCATTGCCGGCAAGAACCAGCTGTTCAAGACTTACATCGGCCAGGGCTACTACAACTGCCATACGCCATCGCCGATCCTGCGCAACCTCCTGGAAAACCCGGCCTGGTACACCGCCTACACCCCGTACCAGCCAGAAATTTCCCAGGGCCGTCTGGAAGCGCTGCTGAATTTCCAGACCCTGATCAGCGACCTCAGCGGTCTGCCGATCGCCAACGCCTCGCTGCTCGACGAAGCCACCGCCGCCGCCGAAGCCATGACCTTCTGCAAACGCCTGAGCAAGAAAAAGGGCAGCCATGCGTTCTTCGCCTCTGTGCATTGCCACCCGCAGACCCTCGACGTGCTGCGCACCCGTGCCGAGCCGCTGGGCATCGAGGTGGTCGTCGCCGACGAGCGTGAGCTGAGCGACCTCAGCCCGTTCTTTGGCGCCCTGCTGCAATACCCGGCCGCCAACGGCGACCTGTTCGACTACCGCGAGCTGACCGAACGCTTCCACGCTGCCAACGCCCTGGTGGCCGTAGCCGCCGACCTGCTGGCCCTGACCGTCCTCACCCCGCCGGGCGAATTCGGTGCAGACGTGGCCATCGGCAGCGCGCAGCGTTTCGGCGTGCCGCTGGGCTTCGGTGGTCCGCACGCGGCGTACTTCGCCACCAAAGATGCGTTCAAGCGCGACATGCCGGGCCGTCTGGTCGGTGTTTCCGTCGATCGTTTCGGCAAGCCGGCCCTGCGCCTGGCCATGCAGACCCGCGAGCAACACATCCGTCGCGAGAAGGCCACCAGCAACATCTGCACCGCCCAGGTGCTGTTGGCCAACATCGCCAGCATGTACGCCGTGTATCACGGTCCCCAGGGCCTGACGCAGATTGCCAAGCGCATCCACCAGTTGACCGCAATCCTCGCCAAGGGCCTGGACGCACTGGGGGTGAAAGTCGAGCAAGCGCACTACTTCGATACCCTGACCCTGGCCACCGGCGCCAACACCGCAGCCCTGCATGATCAGGCACGTGCCCAGCGCATCAACCTGCGCGTGATCGATGCCGAGCGCCTGGGCCTGTCCCTCGACGAAACCACTGCCCAGGCGGACATCGAGACCCTGTGGGGCGTATTCGCCGGCGGTCAGCCGCTGCCGGACTTCGCCGCACTGGCCGCTACCGTGCAAGGCACCCTGCCGGCGGCCCTGGTTCGTCAATCGCCAATCCTCAGCCACCCGGTGTTCAACCGCTATCACTCGGAAACCGAGTTGATGCGCTACCTGCGCAAGCTGGCGGACAAGGACCTGGCCCTGGATCGCACCATGATCCCGCTGGGTTCGTGCACCATGAAACTCAACGCCGCCAGCGAAATGATCCCGGTGACCTGGGCCGAGTTCGGTGCCCTGCACCCGTTCGCCCCGGCCGAGCAAAGCGCCGGCTACCAGCAACTGACCGACGAACTGGAAGCGATGCTCTGCGCCGCCACCGGTTACGACGCCGTATCGCTGCAGCCGAACGCCGGCTCCCAGGGTGAGTACGCTGGCCTGCTGGCGATTCGTGCCTACCACCAGAGCCGTGGCGAAGACCGTCGCGACATCTGCCTGATCCCGTCGTCCGCCCACGGCACCAACCCGGCTACCGCCCACATGGCCGGCATGCGCGTGGTCGTTACCGCCTGCGACGCCCGCGGCAACGTCGACATCGAAGACCTGCGCGCCAAGGCCATCGAGCACCGCGAACACCTCGCGGCGCTGATGATCACCTACCCGTCGACCCACGGCGTGTTCGAGGAAGGTATCCGCGACATCTGCGCGATCATCCATGACAACGGCGGCCAGGTGTACATCGACGGCGCCAACATGAACGCCATGGTCGGCCTCTGCGCACCGGGCAAGTTCGGCGGCGACGTCTCGCACCTGAACCTGCACAAGACCTTCTGCATCCCTCACGGCGGTGGCGGCCCGGGTGTCGGCCCGATCGGCGTGAAGTCCCACCTGATCCCGTTCCTGCCGGGGCACGCGGCCATGGAGCGCAAGGAAGGCGCGGTCTGCGCGGCGCCGTTCGGCAGCGCGAGCATCCTGCCGATCACCTGGATGTACATCCGCATGATGGGCGGCGCCGGCCTCAAGCGCGCCTCGCAGCTGGCGATTCTCAACGCCAACTACATTTCCCGTCGCCTGGAAGAGCACTACCCGGTGCTGTACACCGGCAGCAACGGCCTGGTGGCCCACGAATGCATCCTCGACCTGCGCCCGCTGAAAGACAGCAGCGGCATCAGCGTCGATGACGTGGCCAAGCGCCTGATCGACTTCGGTTTCCACGCCCCGACCATGTCGTTCCCGGTCGCCGGCACGCTGATGATCGAACCGACCGAAAGCGAATCGAAAGAAGAGCTGGACCGCTTCTGCGACGCCATGATCCGTATCCGCGAGGAAATCCGCGCGGTGGAAAACGGCACCCTGGACAAGGACGACAACCCACTGAAAAACGCTCCGCACACTGCGGCGGAAATCGTTGGCGAGTGGACGCACCCTTACAGCCGCGAGCAGGCGGTGTACCCGGTGGCGTCGTTGATCGAAAGCAAGTACTGGCCGCCGGTCGGTCGCGTCGACAACGTGTTCGGCGACCGCAACCTGATCTGCGCCTGCCCGTCGATCGAAAGCTACGCTTAAGCGAATGAGGGGGCGGTTGATCCCGCCCCCGAATTCCACAACACCACAAAACCCTGTGGGAGCTGGCTTGCCAGCGATTGCAGTGTGTCAGCCAACAGAGATGTCGAATGATCCACCGCAATCGCTGGCAAGCCAGCTCCCACAGGATCACCTCAATACTCTAGATCTTCGCCAATCCCCATAACAAGAAACCGGAGAACAACCATGTCGTTAAGCGTGTTCGACCTGTTCAAGATTGGCATCGGCCCTTCCAGCTCCCACACCGTCGGCCCGATGCGGGCGGCTGCGCGCTTCGTCGAGGGCCTGCGCCGTGACGACCTGCTCAAGGCCACCAGCAGCGTCAAGGTCGAGTTGTACGGCTCGCTCGGCGCCACCGGCAAAGGCCACGGCAGTGACAAGGCCGTGCTGCTGGGCCTGGAAGGCGAACACCCGGACACCGTCGACACCGAGACCATCGCCGCCCGCCTGCTGGACATTCGCAGCAACGGTCGGATCAACCTGCTCGGCGAACACCCCATCGAATTCACCGAAAAACTCCATCTGGCGATGATCCGCAAGCCACTGGACTATCACCCCAACGGCATGATCTTCCGCGCCTTCGACGCCGCCGGCCTGCAAATCCGCAGCCGCGAGTATTACTCGGTGGGTGGCGGCTTTGTCGTCGATGAAGACGCCGCCGGCGCGGATCGCATTGTCGAAGACGCCACGCCGCTGACCTTCCCGTTCAAAAGCGCCAAGGACCTGCTCGGGCATTGCAGCACCTACGGGATGTCCATCAGCCAGGTGATGCTGACCAACGAAAGCGCCTGGCGTCCGGAAGCGCAAACCCGCGCCGGGCTGCTGAATATCTGGCAGGTGATGCAGGACTGCGTCGATGCCGGTTGTCGCAACGAAGGCATTCTCCCCGGTGGGCTGAAGGTCAAGCGGCGGGCCGCGGCCCTGCATCGGCAACTGTGCAAGAACCCGGAGTCCTCGCTGCGCGACCCGCTGTCGGTGCTGGACTGGGTCAACCTCTACGCCCTGGCGGTCAACGAAGAAAACGCCAACGGCGGCCGTGTGGTCACGGCACCGACCAACGGCGCAGCCGGGATCATCCCCGCCGTGCTGCATTACTACATGCGCTTCATCCCCGGAGCCAACGAGGATGGCGTGGTGCGCTTTCTGCTCACCGCCGCCGCCATCGGCATCCTGTACAAGGAAAACGCCTCGATCTCCGGCGCCGAAGTCGGCTGTCAGGGCGAGGTAGGCGTGGCCTGCTCAATGGCGGCCGGGGCGTTGTGCGAAGTGCTCGGCGGCAGCGTCCAGCAAGTCGAGAACGCCGCCGAAATCGGCATGGAACATAACCTCGGCCTGACCTGCGACCCGATTGGCGGTTTGGTGCAAGTCCCTTGCATCGAGCGCAACGCCATGGGCTCGGTCAAGGCCATCAATGCAGTGCGCATGGCCTTGCGCGGCGACGGGCAGCATTTCGTCTCCCTCGACAAGGTGATCCGCACCATGCGCCAGACCGGCGCCGACATGAAAAGCAAATACAAGGAAACCGCCCGCGGCGGTTTGGCCGTCAACATTATCGAGTGCTGATGCCAGCGCATCCGCCTACGTTTTTCCAGGAGCTGAATATGTCCACCGAACACCTGCTGAAAACCCCGCTGCACACACTGCACATCGAACTGGGCGCACGCATGGTGCCTTTCGCCGGCTACGACATGCCGGTGCAGTACCCGCTGGGCGTGATGAAAGAGCACCAGCACAGCCGCGACCAGGCCGGGCTGTTCGACGTCTCGCACATGGGCCAGATCCGCCTGACCGGCGCCAACGCGGCCAGCGCCCTGGAAACCCTGGTGCCGGTGGATATCATCGACCTGCCCGTGGGCATGCAGCGCTACGCGATGTTTACCAACGAGCAAGGCGGCATCCTCGACGACCTGATGGTGGCCAACCTCGGTAACGACGAGCTGTTCCTGGTGGTCAACGCCGCCTGCAAGGACCAGGACCTGGCGCACCTGCGCACGCATATCGGCGATCAGTGCCAGATCGAGCCGTTGTTCGAGGAGCGCGCCCTGCTCGCCCTGCAAGGTCCGGCCGCAGTTACAGTGCTGGCACGGCTGGCGCCGGAAGTGGCGAAGATGACCTTCATGCAATTCACCCGGGTGACCCTGCTGGGCGTCGAGTGCTTCGTCAGCCGCTCGGGCTACACCGGTGAAGACGGCTTTGAAATCTCCGTACCGGCGACCCACGCCGAAGCCCTGGCCCGCGCCCTGCTGGCCGAACCCGAAGTCGCCGCGATCGGCCTCGGTGCCCGCGACTCGCTGCGCCTGGAAGCGGGTCTGTGCCTGTACGGCCACGACATGAACACCCAGACCACGCCAATCGAAGCCAGCCTGCTGTGGGCCATCTCCAAGCCACGGCGCGCCGATGGCCCGCGCGCGGGTGGCTTCCCCGGTGCCGAGCAGATTTTTGCCCAGCAGCAAAGCGGTGTAGCTCGCAAGCGGGTCGGCCTGCTGCCTCAAGAACGCACCCCGGTGCGCGAAGGCGCGGAGATCGTCAACGAAGCCGGGGAAATCATCGGCAGCGTCTGCAGCGGCGGTTTCGGACCGACCCTGGGTGGTCCTCTGGCGATGGGTTACCTCGACAGCGCCTACACCGCACTCGACAGTCAGGTCTGGGCCATCGTCCGTGGCAAAAAGGTGCCTTTGCTTGTAAGCAAAATGCCATTTGTCCCACAACGCTACTATCGCGGCTGAAGAACTGTTCCGATAAGTAACGCGACTGCGTAACAGTGCACTAAACTGTAACGCAGTCGCCATAAAACAGTGCATTGGTTTGGTTATAAGCTTCGTTTATGAACTCGGCTTATAACAATCGAAAACAATTGAACAGCTGTATCGAATAAGCCAGCCAAACAGCGCCAAGCCCAGCAATACAAGGCTTTCACAGGGGCTTGTTTTTTCTGTGGTAGTTGGCGTAGAGTTTATCCACTGTGTTTGCATGGGTCGCTTGGAATCGTGACCTGGGCAGTAGCCAACAAGTTTGCTACACCCGTTCTACGTCTTTCTTCCTTCCTGCAACCAGCCCCAGTACTCTTTCATGAGAAAGAGGCTGTCATTAATTTTTGCGTCAAAGGAAATAAGAAATGTCCCAACGTCAGAGCGGCACCGTCAAGTGGTTTAACGACGAAAAAGGTTTTGGTTTTATCACTCCAGAAAGCGGCCCGGATCTGTTCGTACATTTCCGTGCCATCCAGGGCAACGGCTTCAAGAGCCTGAAAGAAGGCCAGAAAGTGACCTTCATCGCTGTGCAGGGCCAAAAAGGCATGCAGGCTGACGAAGTTCAACCAGAAGCTTAATCTTCTGTAACGAAAAAGCCCCTGATGCTGACATCAGGGGCTTTTTTGTGCGCGTAAATCCGTAAAATGGCTTCCTTTTGCGCCGAGAGCCTGCCATGTCGAAACACCTGCTTACTCCCCAGGGCGAATTTCCTGTCGCTGGCCTGGGTCGTCGTCTGGCAGCGATGTTCTATGACTTTCTGCTATGCACCGCCCTGATGATCGTCACCGGGGGCATCTACAAGATGGTGCAGATGGCAATCATCGGCGAAGAGCGGATGCGCGCCTTGACCGACGCCGGCGCCCTCGACGGCGATCCCCTGCTGTCCACCGTGCTGCTCTTCGTGCTGTTCGCCTTCTTCGCCAAGTTCTGGACCTATTCCGGCCAGACCCTGGGCATGCAAGTCTGGTGCATCCGCGTGCAGAACGCCGACGGTACTGCCATCAGCCTGTGGCAGGCCCTGCTGCGCTTCGTGGTGTCGATTGCCTCGCTGCTGTGCGTCGGCCTTGGGTTCTTCTGGAGCCTGTTCGACAAGCAGCACCGCAGCTGGCACGACATGTACTCCAACAGCCAACTGGTGCGGATTCCAAAGAAGAAAAAGTGATCGACCAGATACAAAAAAGCCCCGAATGATCGGGGCTTTTTTTTGTTCAGGCGTTACCCGCCAACTTCATCCGCGCCGCGGCGGTGAAATCGAGCATGCGCTTGAGTGGGCGTATCGCCTGGGGGATCAGCGATGGCTCGACGAAGATCTCTCCGGAGCCCTCACGCAGGCACTGCAGCGTGCGCTCGAGGGTATTCATGGCCATCCACGGGCAATGTGCACAGCTGCGGCACGCCGCGCCGTTGCCCGCCGTTGGCGCTTCAATAAACACCTTGTCCGGGCACAGCTGCTGCATCTTGTAGAAGATGCCACGATCGGTAGCCACGATCAGGGTCTTGTGCGGCAGGCTTTGTGCCGCGGCGATCAACTGGCTGGTGGAGCCGACGGCGTCCGCCAACTCGATGACTGCGGTAGGCGACTCAGGGTGGACCAGGATCGCGGCATCCGGGTACAGGGCCTTCATGTCTTCCAGTTGCTTGGCCTTGAACTCCTCGTGAACGATGCAGGCACCGTCCCAGAGCAACATGTCGGCACCGGTCTTGCGTTGGATGTAGGTGCCCAGGTGTTTATCCGGGCCCCAGATAATGGTCTCACCGTTGTCCATCAGGCTTTCGACGATCTCCAGCGCGCAGCTGGAGGTCACTACCCAGTCGGCACGCGCCTTCACGGCTGCCGAGGTGTTGGCATACACCACCACCGTGCGCTCCGGGTGCTGATCACAGAACGCCGAAAACTCGTCGACGGGGCAACCCAGGTCGAGCGAGCAGGTCGCTTCCAGCGTCGGCATCAGCACGCGCTTTTCCGGGTTGAGGATCTTCGCCGTCTCGCCCATGAATTTCACGCCGGCGACGACCACGGTCTTGGCCGGATGCGCATTGCCAAAGCGGGCCATTTCCAGGGAGTCGGAAACGCAGCCACCGGTTTCTTCAGCCAAGGCCTGGATGATCGGGTCGCAATAGAAGTGTGCAACCAGCACCGCGTCCTGAGCCTTGAGCTCGGCGGCGATGGCGGCGCGATAGTGAGCCTCCTCGGCGGGCGTCAGCGGCTTGGGCTGCTTGGCATCGAGGTGGGCTTGAACCAGAAGGCGTTCGGAAATTTGCGTCATGTTCGCAAGACCTGCGGGCGCGTTTGCGCGAAAGTCGAGTATACACCCGGCTCCGGACCCATCAGGGTACCGCCGGGAAAGTGAGTATTCATCAGGCACGGACAGCGTTGAAGCTGCGCAAGGCTACAGAATATCCCAGAGATGCAAAAGACCATTCTGTGCCGGTCACGCGGTACAGCAGCCCTTGATTGCATCAGGCCTGAATCGCGGGCAAAAAAAAACCCGGAAATCCTCACTTTCGTGGGCCTTCCGGATTTTCTAAACCGCCAAATATGGTGGGTCGTGTGGGATTCGAACCTACGACCAATTGGTTAAAAGCCAACTGCTCTACCAACTGAGCTAACGACCCGCTTCGTTGTGGTGCGTATAATACTGATTTTTAAGGACTATTCAACACCTATGTGCAAATAAATCAAAAATAATTGGTGGGGTCGCTGATTCCGGCCGCTTTGAAGCCTTCAGCGCGCAGTCGGCAGCTGTCGCATTTGCCACAGGCCGCGCCGTTATCGTCCGCCTGGTAGCAGGAAACCGTCAGTGCATAGTCGACGCCAAGCTTCACGCCCGCCTGGACGATCTGCGCCTTGCTGAGGTTTTGCAGCGGCGCCTGGATACGGAAACCATTGCCTTCGACCCCGGCCTTGGTCGCCAGGTTGGCCATGCGCTCGAAGGACTCGACGAACTCGGGACGGCAATCCGGGTAGCCGGAATAGTCGACGGCGTTGACGCCAATGAAGATGTCCCGCGCGCCCAGCACTTCCGCCCAGCCGAGGGCCAACGACAGGAACACAGTGTTACGGGCCGGCACGTAGGTGACCGGAATACCTTCGCCCAGCTCTTCAGGCACATCGATGGAGCTGTCGGTCAAGGCCGAACCGCCGATTCCATTCAGGTTCAGGCCGATGACCTTGTGCTCGACCACCCCCAGGTCGCGGGCAACGCGTTCGGCGGCCTGCAACTCGGACCGATGACGCTGGCCGTAGTCGAAGCTCATGGTGTAGCAACGGTAGCCTTCGGCTTTCGCCATCGCCACGACCGTCGCCGAATCCAGGCCACCGGACAGCAGGATCACCGCACGTTTTTCTACCGCATTCAGTTGTTCAGTCATTTCAGCGCCCCGGCTCGTCATTCCAAAGATATTTATGCAACTGCAATTGCAGGCGCACCGGCAGGTTGTCGGCGACAACCCAGTCAGCCAAATCGCGTGCGTTCAGGTCATGGTGGCTCGGCGAGAACAGCACTTCGCCCGCTCGCTCGGCCAGACCGTACTGGATCAGCTTGGACACGGCCCAGTCATAGTCTTCGCGCGAGCAGATGACGAATTTGACCTGATCATTGGCAGTGAGCAGCTCAATGTTTTCGTAGCGATTGCGATGGACTTCTTTCGAGCCCGGGGTCTTGAGGTCGACGACGCGACTGACCCGGGTATCGACCGCCGAGATATCGATCGAGCCACTGGTTTCCAGTGACACCTCGTAACCGGCATCGCACAGGCGCTTGAACAAGGGAATGGCGTTGGGCTGCGCCAGTGGTTCACCACCGGTGACACAGACGTAACGCGGACGAAAACCGGCGACCTGCTCGAGGATGTCCTCAAGTGATCGAACGGTGCCGCCGGTGAAAGCGTAGGCGCTGTCGCAGTATTGGCAACGCAATGGGCAACCGGTCAGGCGCACAAAAACAGTGGGCAGCCCGGCAGTCCGCGTTTCACCCTGCAACGAGTAGAAAACTTCGGTGATTCTCAATGTGTCTTGCATAGTCGCCACGGGCGTAACAGCTAAACAGGCTGTCCGCCTCCGTCAGGCACTTGATGGAACCCCGCCAACGCGCAGATCCCAAAAAGCGGTGTTTCGAAAAAGGGCGTGAATTCTAACGAAAAAACCCGCGACTGGCGCGGGTTTCTTGATACACGGGTCAAACAGCGTTACATGCGCTGCAGATCGCGTTGTGCCAACTGGGCGGCGGACGTACCAGGATACTGGCTGACCACCTGCTGCAGAATGCCTTTGACCTTGTCGGTATGACCCAGGCGGCGCTCTACATCAGCGAGCTTGTACAGCGAATCCGGCACCTTGTTGTGCTTGGGATACAGCTGCGAAACCTTGGCGAATGCCTGGCCGGCGCCTTGCAGGTCGCCCTTGGCCAGGTTCACTTCGCCCAACCAGTACTGGGCGTTGCCCGCATACTGGCTGTTTGGGTATTTGCGCAGGAAGGCGGCAAAAGCCAGGCTGGCCTTGTCGAAATCCTTGGCTTTGATCAGGTCGAAAGCTGCGTCGTAATACAGCTTTTCCTTCGCCGGATCGCCCGGTTCGCTGCTTGCGGCAGGCGCGGCGGCGGCCGCACCTGCTGCTGCACCGGCGGCAGCATTGCCACCGGCTGGAGAATTCTCAGGAGCCGCAGCGGGTGCACCGCCGGTTCCTATGCGCCGATCAAGATCCTGGTATCGCTCCAGGCTTTCCTGCTTCATGCGCGCTACATCATTTTGCAGAACCTCGATCACGCCTTGTTGGCGCGCGATCTGTTCCTGCATCTGTTGCAGTTGGTTGAACAGCTCGCCCTGTGCCGAGACAGGGGCCGAAACCCCTCCCCCGGCATAGGCGCCGTTCGTACCGTAACCCGCAGGCGGATAACTGCTCCCGCTATTGTTATAACCGGAATCGTTATCGACCACAGGAACCGCAGCCCACGCCGCAAGCGGCGCGAGACTGAGAGCCAAGACAGTTACAGCACGACGGCACGTTCGCATGACGAATTACTTACGCAGTTCGACGCGACGGTTTTGAGCCCAGGACTGCTCGTCGTTGCCGGTAGCAACTGGACGCTCTTCGCCGTAGGAAACCAGTTCCAGCTGAGCTGGGGAAACACCTTGCAGTACCAGGTAGCGTTGAACGGCTTTCGCACGACGCTCGCCCAGTGCCATGTTGTACTCACGAGTACCACGTTCGTCGGTGTTGCCTTCCAGAACAACGCGAGCGCCGTTTGCTTTCAGGTCTTTGGCGTGAACGTCCAGAGCGCGCATGGCTTCTGGCTTCAGGTCCGAGCTGTCGTATTCGAAGTAGAAGGTGGTGATTGCGCGCAGAGCAGCTTCTTCGCTCAGGGAACCGTCAACTGCACCAGTGTTTGCGCCGTAACCAGCGTTTGGATCAACAGCGCCTTCACCGGCGTTGTCGCCGCCCTTGGACGAGCAACCTACAGCTACAGCCATGGCCAGAGCCAGCGCAGCAAACTTACCAAACTTCAGCATTTCCATCGTGAAACTCCTAATGAACCCCAATGTGTTAAGTACAACGTATAGCGCCGCGTCAGTTCAGGTAAGGGGACCAGGAAGGTTCTCTGACTTCGCCTTGAGCGGTAGGAAGCGGGAGCCTTACGCGTCCGTTGATGGACACGAGCATCAAGACTCCCCGGCCCTGCTGGCGGGTGGCGTAGATTACCATGGTGCCGTTGGGCGCAACAGTAGGCGACTCGTCCAGAGTGCTATCAGTGAGGATTTTTACGCTACCGCGCTGCAAATCCTGGGCCGCCACTTTGAAATTGGTGAAACCTTCCTGGCGATGGATCATCACCAGGGTCTTTTCATCAGCCGAAAGCTTCGGGTTGGCGTTGTAGTTACCGACGAACGTCACACGCTCGGCACCGCCACCACTGGCGCTGGTCTTGTAGATCTGCGGCTTGCCGCCACGGTCGGAGGTGAAGTAGATGGTCGAGCCATCCTTGCCCCAGAACGGTTCGGTGTTGATGCCAGGGCCGGCAGTCACGCGGGTGATCTGACGCGAACCGAGGTTCATCACGTAGATGTCCGGGTTACCGTCCTTGGACAGTACGAACGCCAGGCGCTGACCGTCCGGCGACCAGGCTGGAGCGCCGTTGAGGCCTTCGAAGTTGGTGATTTGCTCACGGCGACCGGTGTCGATGTTCTGCATGAAAATACGCGGACGCTTCTGCTCGAACGAGACATAGGCGATGCGCTTGCCATCCGGTGCGAAACGCGGCGACAGGATCGGCTCGCGCGATTGCAGCAGGGTCACCGCACGGGCACCGTCATAGTCCGAACGTTGCAGGGTGTAGCGCGTGTTCTTCTCGGAGAAGCGCTCGGCTGTCACGTACAGCAGGCGAGTCGAGAAGGCACCCTTGATCCCGGTGAGTTTCTCGAACGACTGGTCGGAGATGTAGTGCGCCATGTCGCGCAGTTGATCGACACCGCCCGACACACTGCCGGTCAGCACTTGCTGCTCGGTGTTGACGTTGAACAGCGCGTATTGCACCTGCAGGCGACCGCCCGCCGGAACAATGCTGCCGACCATGATGTACTGGGCACCCAGGGCCTTCCAGTCGCGGTAGATGACTTCGCTGGCCTGGGTCGGCTGGCTGATCATGTTCTGCTTTGGAATCGGCGAGTAATAACCCGAGTTGCGCAAATCGTTACCAATGATTTCTGCCATGTCGTCTGGCAGGACGCTACCGCCCTGCCAGCCGAACGGAACGACTGCAATCGGCGTCGCCCGATCACTGCCGCTGGTAACCAGAATGTTTTTTTCATCTGCCGCCGCTATCCCTGCCATACAGCAAATAACGACGAGCATTCCTCGCAGAAGGTTTCTCACAAGGCTAAATCCTCAGGTGTGAATGTCATCTTGAACGAACGATACGGAGCAAAATCGCTCGGTTTCATTCCCTGCATCTCTGTCAAACGACCAATGTTCTTGACCGCAGCCACCGCCGAACTGTCGAACGGACCATCGCCACTGGACTTGGCCACGGACACCGAAGTCACCGTACCGTCAGGCAACATGCCAATTTGCAGCACAACCGTCATGTTCTTGCGTGCCGAAGGAGGACGCGCCCACCCTTCCGCTGCTCGCGCACGAATCAGATCGTCGAAACTGCCCGCGACTTCATCGCCACGTTCATCGGCCAGGGCCTGCTGACGCTGCGGCGTGTCGGAAAGCAAATCTGCCAGGGCCTGGGCCTTTTTCTCTTCGGCGGATTTACGTGCCGCTTCCTGCGATTTTTTCTTCGCAGCATCGGCAGCAGCTTTCTTCTTCGCATCCTCGGCGACTTTCTTCTTCGCCTCGTCCGCTTCAGCTTTCTTCTTGGCGTCTTCCGCGGCTTTCTTCTTCGCGTCTTCGACTATCTTTTTCTTCGCTTCTTCAGCGGCGGCTTTCTTGGCCTCTTCTTCAGCCTTCTTCTTGGCTTCTTCTTCAGCTTTCTTCTTGGCTATATCAGCCAATTGTTTCTCTTCTGCCTTCTTGGCTTCGGCGGTCTTCTTCGCTTCATCGGCTTTCTTGGCTTCATCAGCCTTTTTCGCCTCTTCCGCTTTCTTCGACTCGTCGGCCTTCTTGGCTTCCTCGGCCTTTTGAGCCGCCTCTTCTTTCTTTTGTTCCGCAGCCTTCACCGCTTCCTGCTCGACCTTCTTCTGTTCCATCTGTTCGACTTCGGTCTGGCGCGCAGCGGATTTCTTCGCTTCACCCGCAATCTTCTGATTGGTCTGGGTGGTCGCCTGACTTTTCGATTTCAACTGGTACAGGGTCGCCTGGACGATCGGTTTGGCCGGCGGCAACTCCGGGGTAAAGGCAAAGCTGACGAACAGCATGCCGAACACCAGCACGTGCAGGCCGATTGCCCAGACGCTAGGCCAGAAGTAGCTTTCCGAGGCTGTTGGCTCTCGCTGTTGCTGCATCAGGGCGCCTCGGTAATCAAGCCAACGTTACCGACCCCGGCTTTCTGCAACCCACCCATGGCGCCCATGACGGCGCCGTAGTCGACGGTCTTGTCACCGCGAATGAATACCTGGGTGTGCTTGCCGCCTTCGTTGCCGGCGCGAATGATCTTGGTCACCGCATCTGTCATTTGCGGCAGGGTCATGGCGCGATCCTGCTGCTTTTCGGTGTCGACTTCGCTGCCAAGGTTCCAGTAATAGGTCTTGTCAGCCTTGATCGAAATGGTCAGGACCTGGGTGTTGTTGTCCTGCGGCAAGGCTTCGCTGGAAACCTTGGGCAGATCAACCTTCACGCCCTGATTGAGCATCGGCGCGGTCACCATGAAGATGACCAGCAGCACCAGCATCACGTCGATGTAGGGCACTACGTTCATCTCGGCGACCGGCTTGCGCTTCTTGCGAGCTCGAGCGATTAAAGCCATTGGGAAATACCTGCTTATTCTTCGCTGGTGTGCACTTTACGGTGCAGGATCGCCTGGAATTCATCGGCGAAGGTGTAGTAACGGCTGATCAGGGTTTCGCTGCGCGCAGCGAAACGGTTGTAAGCGATAACAGCCGGGATTGCAGCGAACAGACCAATAGCAGTAGCGATCAGTGCCTCGGCGATACCCGGGGCCACGGTGGCCAGGGTCGCTTGCTGGGCAGTGGCCAGGCCGCGGAAGGAGTTCATGATGCCCCAGACCGTACCGAACAGACCGATGTACGGGCTGACCGAACCGACGGTGGCAAGGAATGGCAGGCTTTGCTCGAGCTTTTCTTCTTCGCGGGAGATCGCTACGCGCATCGCACGCGCTACACCTTCCATGACCGCCTCAGGGTCGACACCCGGCTGCTGGCGCAGGCGCGAGAACTCCTTGAAGCCGGCGCGGAAGATCTGCTCGACGCCGGAATCCGGATCCGGGTTGCTGCCCGCCTGGCGGTACAACTTGGACAGGTCGATACCCGACCAGAAGCGCTCCTCGAAGCTCTCCAGGGCGCGTCGACCGGCGCGCAGCAAGTTGCTGCGCTGAAAGATCATGATCCATGAGGTCACCGATGCGGCCACCAGGGTCAGCATTACCAGTTGCACCACGATACTGGCATTGCTGACCAGGCTCCACATGGAGGAATGGTCGACGACGTTAGCTTCCACGCTTTATCTCCTGCTTTGAGTGTGTACCCGCGCCGCTCACGTCGGCAAAGGCCGCACGTAGAGCTTCGGGAATGGCCCGGGGTTTCAAACTATGGGTGCGCACACAGGCCACCAGAAACTGCCCTTCGCAGAGCAGTGCATTATCCGTGGTTCGCCTGACTTGCTGTTTGAAGCGCAGGCTGACACGGTTCAATTCGATTACTTCAGCACTCACCACAAGCTCGTCGTCCAGTCGCGCCGGCGCGTGGTAGCGCGCTTCGCTGGAATGCACGACGAACAACAGGTCCTCGCCTGCCAGCTGCGATTGGGCAAAGCCCAGCTCACGTAGCCGCTCGGTTCGAGCCCGTTCCATAAACTTGAGGTAATTAACGTAATACACGATGCCGCCCGCATCGGTGTCCTCGTAATAAACGCGACAGCGATGTGCGAACGACTCTAGCCCGTTTTGCGCGCGCATACTCTAGTGCTTACTCCTCAGGTTGCCAATCCGCTCAGGCAACTGTTTTTCGTTGTTCTGCGCCTTTGTTCGCAAACAAGGCTTCGCCAGCCATCTGAGACCGCGAAAAACCGGTTTGGATCGGTGCAGACCGCCATTATTCGTCCACTGCGTCGAGAAACTCGTCTACCACAGGCATTTCGCCCATGCGCGATGGAATGTTCAAGCCGAAATGCAGATAGGCGTGCCGCGTCACCACCCGCCCCCGCGGGGTACGCATGATATAGCCCTGCTGGATCAGGTAGGGCTCCAGTACGTCTTCGATGGTGTGTCGCTCTTCACTGATGGCCGCCGCGAGACTGTCGACGCCGACGGGACCGCCGTCGAACTTCTCGATCATGGTCAACAGCAAACGCCGATCCTGGTGATCGAAACCGCGCTCATCAACGTCCAGCAGGTTGAGTGCCAGGTCAGCAATCGGCTTGGTGATATGGCCCTTGCCGCGCACCTCGGCGAAATCCCGTACCCGGCGCAACAAGCGGTTGGCGATCCGCGGCGTGCCCCGTGCCCGCCGAGCGATCTCGAACGAACCTTCCGGCTCCATTGGCAAGCCAAGAATGCCGGCCGAGCGGCTGACGATGGTCGACAGGTCGGCGGTACTGTAGAACTCCAGGCGCTGGACAATGCCGAAGCGGTCACGCAGCGGGTTGGTCAGCATGCCGGCGCGAGTGGTCGCACCCACCAGGGTGAACGGTGGCAGGTCGAGCTTGATCGAGCGCGCTGCCGGCCCTTCACCAATCATGATGTCGAGCTGGAAGTCTTCCATGGCCGGGTACAGCACTTCCTCGACGATCGGCGACAAGCGATGGATTTCATCGATGAACAGCACGTCGTGAGGCTCGAGGTTGGTCAGCAGCGCCGCGAGGTCACCCGGGCGCTCCAGCACCGGCCCCGAGGTGCTCTTGATCGACACGCCCATTTCCTGGGCAATGATGTTGGCCAGGGTGGTCTTGCCCAGGCCCGGCGGACCGAAGATCAGGGTGTGGTCGAGGGATTCGTTGCGGCCACGCGCGGCCTGGATGAACAACTCCATCTGCTCGCGCACGGTCGGCTGGCCAATGTAGTCAGCCAGGCTGACCGGCCGAATCGCCCGGTCCTGGACTTCTTCGCGCTCACGCGGGCCACCGGTGGCGGCAATCAGACGATCAGCTTCAATCACTTAGATCATCCCCTTCAGGGCACGACGAATCAGGTCTTCACTGCTCAAGCCTTTCTCCTTGATCGCGGAAATCGCCTTGCTGGCCTCCTGCGGCTTGTAGCCCAGGGAAATCAGCGCGCTGACCGCATCGTTCTCCGCCGAGGCCATCGGTTGGGCCGGGCCGTCTGGCTGGTTCGGCACCAGGGCAAACATGCTCGGGACGGTTTCCCAGGCCTTGAAGCGATCCTTGAGTTCCACCAGCAAGCGCTCGGCGGTCTTCTTGCCGACGCCTGGCACCTTGGTCAGCGCCGAAGTGTCCTGCGCCTGCACGCAACGCACCAGTTCATCGACCTCCAGGCTAGACATCAAGGCCAGCGCCAGTTTCGGGCCGACGCCATTGAGGCGGATCAACTCGCGAAAAAAGTCGCGCTCGCGCTTGCCAATGAAACCATAGAGCAACTGCGCGTCTTCGCGCACCACCAGATGGGTGTGCAAGGTGATCGGCTCACCGACCGATGGCAGTCGATACAGGGTGGTCATCGGCACTTCCAGCTCATAGCCCAGGCCGTTGACATCGAGAATCAGGTGCGGCGGCTGTTTCTCAGCCAGAGTGCCGCGCAAACGTCCAATCACGTTTCAAATCCTTAACTGGCTTTCGAACAGCAAAGTGAGCGTGATCGCCGACAGCACAGGCGCAAAACGCTCAACGGATAAAACAAGTGGGCTGATGCTATCAGATCACAAGCGAAGACGACCGCCGCGCGCGCGCGCCGCACCCAGGCCATGGGGCAACAGGCTGGAGCGAGTGTGGGCATGGCAAATGGCAATCGCCAAGGCGTCCGAGGCGTCGATTTGCGGCTTGGCCACCAACTTGAGCATGTGCATGACCATCATCTGCACCTGCTCCTTGTTCGCCGCGCCGGTGCCGGTCACGGCCTGTTTGACCTGGGTCGCGGTGTATTCGGCGATCTCCAGACCTTCCTCGGCCCCCGCGACGATCGCCGCGCCCCGTGCCTGGCCAAGCTTCAGCGCCGAGTCGGCGTTGCGTGCCATAAAGACCTTTTCGATGCCCATGGTCACCGGACCATAGGTCTGGATGACCTCACGAACACCGCGATAAACAATTTGCAACCGTTCATGTAGCTCACCGCTGCCGGTGCGAATACACCCGGACGCCACGTACACACACCCACGGCCAGTATCGCGTACGACACCATAACCGGTGATGCGGGAACCGGGGTCGATACCAAGAATTAAAGTCATAACGCCTGCGGATTCGGTAAAACCTGAAAAACAATACAACACATGACGAATGAGGGAGCCGCAATCGGCTCCCTGGTCGAATCGTAGTCGCTCTTAACCCAGTTGCGCGGCCACGTCTTCCGGGATATCCGCGTTGGAGTAAACGTTTTGCACGTCATCCAGGTCCTCAAGCATATCGATCAGCTTGAGGATTTTTTCCGCGCCCTCCAGGTCGAGTTCGGCACTGGTGGTCGGCTGCATGACGATTTCCGCGTCATCGCCCTTGAACCCGGCCGCTTCCAGCGCGTTACGTACCGCATAGAAACTGGTGAACGAAGTGAACACGTCAATCGAGCCGTCTTCGTGAGTGACGATGTCATCGGCGTCGGCTTCCAGCGCCGCTTCGGTCAGCGCGTCTTCATCGACACCCGGCGCGAAGGAGATCTGCCCCTTGCGTTCGAACAGGTAGGCCACCGAGCCATCGGTACCCAGATTCCCACCGCACTTGCTGAAGGCATGACGCACTGCAGCCGCGGTGCGGTTACGGTTGTCGGTCATGCATTCGACCATCACCGCCACGCCACCCGGGCCATAACCCTCGTAGGTCAGCTCGACCATGTCGTCGGTGTCGGCAGCACCCGCGCCACGGGCAACCGCCCGATCAATGATGTCGCGGCTCATGTTGGCGCCCAGGGCCTTGTCCAGCGCCAGGCGCAAACGCGGGTTGGAACCCGGATCACCGCCACCCTGACGGGCAGCGACGGTCAGCTCACGAATCCACTTGGTGAAAATCTTGCCCTTCTTGGCATCCTGACGTTCTTTGCGGTGCTTGATGTTTGCCCACTTGGAATGACCCGCCATAACTTGCTCCGAATTCTCTAAAAAACAATGCCCGCGCGCCCTTGAAGGCGAGCGGGCAACGACATCGGGTTGTGACAACCGAGCGCATCCGTGGAGACGCCCGGCTGGCCAGCCTTACTCTGCCTTTGGCTGTTCGCGCAGGCGAATGTGCAACTCGCGCAGCGCCTTGGCATCCACCACACCCGGCGCTTGCGTCATGACGTCGGCAGCACTCTGGGTTTTCGGGAAGGCGATCACTTCGCGGATCGACTGGGCGCCGGTCATCAGCATCACCAGACGGTCCAGGCCGAAGGCCAAACCACCGTGCGGCGGCGCACCGTACTTCAGTGCGTCGAGCAGGAAGCCGAACTTCTCTTCCTGTTCTGCTTCATTGATACCCAACAGGCGGAACACCGACTGCTGCATTTCCTTGCGGTGGATACGGATCGAACCGCCGCCCAGCTCGGTGCCGTTGAGTACCATGTCGTACGCGCGGGACAGCGCGCCGGCCGGATTGGCTTCCAGCTCCTGCGGCGAGCACTTCGGCGCAGTGAACGGGTGGTGCAGCGCAGAGAAACTGCCGTCATCGTTCTCTTCGAACATCGGGAAGTCGACGACCCACATTGGCGCCCACTTGCAGGTCAGCAGATCGAGGTCGTGACCCAGCTTGATACGCAGCGCGCCCAGGGCTTCGCTGACGATCTTGGCCTTGTCGGCGCCGAAGAACACGATGTCGCCGTCGACCGCACCCACGCGATCGAGGATCACGTTGAGCTTGTCTTCAGGGATGTTTTTCACGATCGGCGATTGCAGACCTTCAACACCGGCCGCACGCTCGTTGACCTTGATGTACGCCAGGCCCTTGGCACCGTAGATACCGACGAACTTGGTGTAGTCGTCGATCTGCTTGCGCGGCATGTTCGCCCCGCCTGGAACGCGCAGCGCGGCGATACGGCATTTAGGATCGTTGGCCGGGCCACTGAATACCTTGAAGTCGACTTCCTTGAGCTGGTCGGCAACGTCAACCAGTTCCAGCGGGTTGCGCAGGTCCGGCTTGTCGGAACCGTAGCGGCGCATGGCCTCTTCGAAGGTCATGTGCGGGAACTCGCCGAATTCCAGATCCAGCACTTCCTTGAACAGGTTGCGGATCATGCCTTCGGTCAGGCCCATGATGTCTTTTTCGTCGAGGAAGCTGGTCTCGATGTCGATCTGAGTGAACTCAGGCTGACGGTCGGCACGCAGGTCTTCGTCACGGAAGCACTTGGCGATCTGGTAGTAACGATCGAAGCCGGCCACCATCAGCAGCTGCTTGAACAGCTGTGGCGATTGCGGCAGGGCGAAGAACGACCCAGCGTGGGTACGGCTAGGAACCAGGTAGTCACGCGCGCCTTCCGGAGTGGCACGGGTCAGGATCGGCGTCTCGACGTCGAGGAAGCCGTTCTCGTCCAGGTAGCGACGGATGCTGGTGGTCATGCGCGAGCGCAGGCGCAGCTTCTCGGCCATTTCCGGACGACGCAGGTCGAGGAAGCGATAACGCAGGCGGGTTTCTTCGCCGACGTCGGAGAACTCGTTGAGCGGGAACGGCGGGGTTTCCGCTTCGTTCAGCACTTCCAACTCGTAGCCCAGTACTTCGATCATGCCCGACGCCATGTTGGCGTTGGTGGCACCGGCCGGGCGCAGGCGCACCTTGCCGGTCACCTTGACCACATATTCGCTGCGCACACGGTCGGCAACGGCGAAGGTTTCGGCGCGATCCGGGTCGAACACCACCTGGGCCAGACCGTCACGATCACGGATATCGAGGAAAATCACCCCACCGTGGTCACGGCGACGGTGAACCCAGCCGCAAAGGGTAATTTCCTGGCCGTCCAGGCTTTCGTTCAGTTGGCCGCAATAATGGCTGCGCATCATGGTCGTGGTTTCACTTCTCGTAATTCGAAATTCGATGGGAGGTCTTGCTGCACCGCCGCACTTGAATGAAGTGCCAGATAATGCAAGAGCCCGGTGTGTCGTTCAACTTAGTCAGCTTTGTCGCCACCGGCCAGATTCTTCTTCGAACCGGTCTTGAAGTCGGTTTCGTACCAACCGGTACCGCTCAGGCGAAAGCCTGGCATCGACAGCATTTTTTTCAGTTCGGGCGCCTTGCAGGCAGGGCAGTCGACCAACGGTGCATCGCTGATCTTCTGAATGGCTTCCAACTGATGACCACAGGAAGCACATTGATAGTCGTACATCGGCATGGGATTGTCTCGGCGACCAGATTGATCCCGCGCAAACAGTGGGTTTGGCGGCAAAGAGCGGGATTATATCGATTAAATCGAGCCTGTGCAGCCGTAACGCTGCACAGGTCGCACCAAGCGCTCGTCCGCCGACGGGACAAGCCCCTCACCCAGCACCGGCCGCACTCTCGTTCAAGCTGTGGACCACACACATGACCCGCACCAGGCCGCTGAAATTCTTCACCCCGCCATGGCGCAGGTGCACCTCCCGGTCCACATGGGACAGCAGCGCACTGACCGAGCAGCAATTATCCCGGGCAATTCGCGCCAGGATATCCCAGTAGACCTGCTCCAGCCGCAGGCAGGTGGCGAATCCATTCAAGCGAACCGACCTGGAAAGTGGCCGCGCCAACCCCATGTCGAACTCACGATCAAAGGGATCGACCCGGATATCCCGCCGCCGCGTCCCCTCCCCAACTTCTGCTCCTGATAACCTGGCCATTGTCCTGACACTCCCTTGTCACTTGATTTGAATAACAACTCCCAGTCGTTATAAAAACGTAAGCAGATACATATTTCCAGATGGCTTTATAACCGTGCATGTAGGACAAGCCAACAACAGCGGGAAGACTATTAACTTTGTCCGACACTGTTGGTTTCGATGGAAAAACCCATAAGGAAAAATCAAGAACAGCAGAGCGAAAAGCCAAAGCCCAGAAGACGAAAAATACCTGATGCCGGTTTGAGCGAGTGACTGGCGACCCCGTCAGCGGGCGTCGCCAGTCCTGTCGGCGTTACTGACCGTCGAGCAGCGAGCGCAGCATCCATGCGGTCTTCTCGTGCACCTGCATACGCTGGGTCAGCAAGTCTGCCGTGGGCTCGTCACTGACTTTGTCCAGCAATGGAAAGATGCCCCGGGCTGTGCGCGTGACGGCCTCCTGCCCCTGGACCAGTTGCCGAATCATGTCTTCAGCACTCGGCACGCCTTCTTCTTCCTTGATTGAAGAAAGTCGCGCATAGATGGAATAAGCACCCGGCGCAGGAAACCCCAATGCCCGAATACGTTCGGCAATCAGATCGACCGCCAGCGCCAACTCGTTATATTGCTCTTCGAACATCAAGTGCAGGGTCCGAAACATCGGCCCTGTCACGTTCCAGTGGAAGTTATGGGTTTTCAGATAAAGGACATAAGTGTCCGATAGCAAACGCGAAAGCCCGTCGACGATGGACTTGCGATCCGCCTCGCTGATACCGATATCAATTGCCATGTTTTTCCCCTTACGGTGATGAAATCCATTCCACAGCTGCGCAACCACTGTAGCAACAGTCCCGGCATCTCGCCGGCAATCGCCGACGCCCTGCACGGCAGGAGCCTGAGCGCTCTGGCACAAGCCTTCGCGCAGCTCTTGCGGCAGTCACCCAGGCGGCCGCCCTCAACACCGGCGCGCGCCCCGTCTGCGCTGATTTGAGAAGGTACGGTCTTTGCTGTTAAATAGACGCCGTGTCACTGTCGCTATTTCCTCGCGCGCGGTGCATAGGCTGATACCCGGTACGTGTCCAACGCCTCCCATTTGTTCCGAAGCGAACCGTACTCACTCAGCTCTTCCTTGCGATCTGTCCAAAGTGAGTCAATCAAAATGTTGAAAATCGTCCACCTGCTAACGGGCGCAGCAGCCTTGCTGTTGTCCTTCATTCCCAGCTTGCGAACCGAAGCGGTACCTTACCTGCAACAACCTGACGCGCTGTACCTCGCGTTCTTCGGCTTGCTCAACCTGATCCTGGCTCCCGTGATCCCCTACTGGAACAAAGGTCCTCGCCATCAACTGCAAAACCTGGTCAGTGCCTTGCTGGTCCTGGCTGTTGTCCTGCAAACCCTGACGCTGCTGGCGCCCATGGCGGAAATCGGTGGCCACCCATCGGTTCTGTTCAGCCTCATCGTTGCGCTGGTCGCGGTATTGCTGCACCTGGCGGTGAGTTTCTACAAGTCCTCGCCTGCTGCGGCCACCCCGCAAAACTACGACATGACCAACCGTGATACCGGTACGGTCAAGTGGTTCAACACCTCGAAAGGCTTCGGCTTCATTTCCCGCGACTCGGGCGATGATATTTTCGTGCACTTTCGCGCCATTCGTGGCGAAGGCCACCGCGTCCTGGTCGAAGGCCAGCGGGTTGAGTTCTCGGTGATGAACCGGGACAAGGGCCTGCAAGCCGAAGACGTGATCGCCGCCTTGCCGCGTCGCTGATCTTCAACAGGCAAAAAAAAACCGCGATGCAGCCAGGCTGCTCGCGGTTTTTTTATGGCCTGGCCATTAGTAGTGCGGCGGCGGTGCCTCATCCTCGAAGGACCCGAACTGGCCGACCATCTCCTCCTGACGCTTGAGCAGCGCCGCCATTTGCAGCTGCAGGCGTTCGACCACCCGCTGCTGGACGACCAGCACATCATTCATCGCCTCGATGGCGTCATCCTGAAAGGCCAAGCGGCTTTCAAGGTCCATGACGCGCTCTTCCAGGTTCATCACTCAGCCCTCCAGAAACGTGAAGCCGTCAGTCAGCACCACACGCAGGCGCTCACGAATGGCCACCACCTGTTCAGCCGTGTAGGGACGAGCCGGGTGCTTGCCCCAAACGGGCGCTGGCCAGGCGGCATCGTCACGCTTGCGCACGATGACATGCATATGCAATTGGCTGACGACATTACCCAGGGTCGCGACGTTGATCTTGTCGGCGTCGAACGAATCCTTGAGCATTTCGGCCAACTCGGTGGTTTCCTGCCACAACTGTTGTTGATCGGCGAGATCCAGCTGGAACAACTCGCTGATATCAGCCTTGCGCGGCACCAGGATGAACCAGGGGTAATTCGAGTCGTTGGACAACAGCAACCGACTGAGCTTGAAGTCGCCGATTGGCAAAGTGTCCTGTTGTAGTCGTGAATCCAAAGCAAACACCGCGCGCACTCCTGCATAGTCCATGAAATGGGGGGCGCGCCAAACCGGGAGTTCAACGCGCACACCCTATCCGCACAGCATACCCGCGAACACAATCGGGTTCACGGCGAAAAGCCTTCGGCACTGAAACGCATCACCGACCCGCCGGACGCACCATCGCAAGGCGCCCGATTCGCAAGGCACCGGCAATTACTGGTACTTCAGTCCATAACGGCGTGACATTCATAGAAAAAGTCGGAAAAAATTTTGCAGGAATAAAAACCGGGTCTACGCTGGTATCTCCGAATATCCGCCGTTTACACACCCATGAGTGTGAACCGGTAACGTTTCATGCTTCAGGTCATGCACAGGCATGGTGCAACACCAGAAGCACAGGGGGAGTCAAGTGCAAACAATTCGGCGCCAAAAGCCCCGTATTTATTCGGTTTCGCAATCGGAAACCACCTATTCTGAAAATTCCTCGAGAGAAAATCAGATTTGTGCACGCTTGTTGCATTGATTCCCACATCGTCTATAGGGCAGTCGCTGCACAGCGCAGCCCTTGGACCTATAAGAACAGCGGCAGGGCAGCCCATGGAGATTCAAGTGCAACAACGGGACTCTTTTATCTGACGCAGACGCTGTGTATAAACAGCGCTGAAGTTGTCGGTCCACATGCACATTTTTTGCGGGAATACGACCTCGACCACGCATTTTGCGACAGGGCCGTAAAGAAGCTGAAAGGATGAAAGCGCAAGTATCGCCAACATTGTCGGCGTGATATAAGTTTGCGCCGACACAAAAAGAAAGAGCCGCCCAGATAATAAATCAGGTGGGACGGCAGAACTCTTCAAAAAAAACCAAAGGAGCAAATCACGATGCGCGTGATGAAGTGGAGCATGATCGCCCTGGCTGTAGCAGCAGGCACCTCGCAGTTCGCAATCGCGTCCTCCCAGGACGAATCCAAAGGCTTTATTGAAGACCAAAGCCTGACAGCCAAGACTCGTATCGAGTACATGAACCGCGACTTCCGTAACGGCGCCGGCAACATTGCCAAGCCAGGTGGCGGCTTCAAGAGCGGCTATCGTCAGGACACCGGTATCAGCGAGCTGATCACCTACGAATCCGGCTTCACCCAAGGCACCATCGGTGTTGGCGTTGACGCCCTGCTGGGCGCTACTGCCAAGCTGGACGGCGGTGCGGGTCGCGCCGGCAACGGCCTGTTCGCTCGCGACAGCGACGGCAACCCGGAAGACACCCAGTCCAAAGGCGGCGCAGCGGTTAAATTCCGTCTGTCCGACACCACGCTGAAATACGGCCGTCAATTCGTTGCCAGCCCGGTTTTCGCCACTGACGACAGCCGCCTGCTGCCAGAAGTTGCTGAAGGTACCTATATCTCCAGCAAGGAAATCAAAGGCCTGGAAGTCAACCTGGGTCGCTTCACTGCCCTGAGTTCGCAAACCGGCATGGGCAAGGACAGCATCAACGGTGCGCACACTCCTGGCCTGACCAGCGCCAACATCGGTGGTGCTACCTACCAGTTCACCGATAACTTCGTAGCCGGCTTTGCTGCTTCCGACGTAGACGACTACTTCAAGAAGCAATACATCAACGCCAACTACACCCTGCCGATCAACGACGAACAGTCGCTGAACTTCGACCTGAACGCGTACAAGACCAAAGACCAGGGCGCTGCCCTGTATGGTCCTCTGGACAACAAACTGTGGAGCTTGGCAGCTGCCTACAGCCTGGGCGCACACAAGTTCACCCTGGGCTACCAGCAGTCCTCGGGCGACACCAACTACCTGTACGGTGTTGATGGTAACGGCACGATCTTCGTAGCCAACTCCATCCAGATCTCCGACTTCATCGGTCAGGAAGAGAAGTCGTACCAGGCTCGCTACGACCTGAACATGGCAACCTACGGTGTGCCTGGCTTGAGCTTCATGAGCCGTTATGTTTACGGTAACAACATCGAGACCTCGTCCGGCTCCGAAGGTAAGGAACACGAGTTCAACTTCGAAACCAAGTACGTGTTCCAGGAAGGTCCGGCCAAGGATCTGTCCCTGCGCCTGCGTAGCGCAATCTACCGTGCCAACAACGCTTACAACGCTGACTACACTGCAGACAACAACGACGTACGTATCATCGTTGAATACCCGCTGCAAATTTTGTAATCCGCGGTACTTGCTAGCGTCCTGAGCCTGGCTCAAAGCAAAAGCCCCTCACCCTTGAACAGGTGAGGGGCTTTTTTATTGCAGTTAGATGACAACAACTCCAAGCAATTGAATAGCACGCTAATAATAAGCAGAAACTTAATTGCCACCCTACTTATATTAAAAAACCCGGGAGCCTTGTCGGGCTTCCGGGTTTCTTTTTTGCTACTTGACTGAGAAGCCAGGTATCAAGCGGTTTCCTGCACCACGCGAATCACGCGCTGTGGAAACGGAATATCAATGCCTGCCTCTTTCAAACGATCACGGGCGTGCTCATTGAAGTGGAACATCACGTCCCAGTAGTCAGCGGTTTTCGTCCAGACCCGCAGCGACAGGGTGATCGAGCTATCGCCCAGTACCGAAACCACCGCCACCGGCGCTGGATCGCTCAATACACGGGCGTCGTTGGCCAGTTCCAGCAAAACGGCACGGGCCTTCTGCAGGTCGGCTTCGTAATCCACGCCAACATCAAACACCACTTTGCGCGTCGGTTGACGGTTGGTGTTGGTGATGATGCCGTTGGACAGTACGCCGTTGGGCACGATGACGGTCTTGTTGTCGCCGGTACGGATGATGGTGTGGAAGATCTGAATGCTGTCGACCGTCCCCGCAGTACCCTGGGCCTCGATAAAGTCACCAATGCGGAACGGACGGAACAGCAGGATCAGCACCCCGCCGGCGAAGTTCGCCAGGCTGCCTTGCAACGCCAGGCCAATCGCCAGGCCGGCAGCACCGATGGCCGCGACAAACGAGGTGGTTTCCACGCCGATCATCGACGCGACGCTGACTACCAGCAACACCTTGAGGATGATGTTCGCCAGGCTGCTGATGAAGCCCTGCAACGCCAGGTCGGCGTTACGCAGCGCCAGCAGGCGCCCGACCTTGTGGGTCAACTTGTTGATCAACCACCAACCGATGGCCAGGGTCACCACTGCCAGCAGCACGCGGCTGCCGTACTCCATGATCATCGGGATCCAGGCCTGGGAAGCCTTCACCAGGTTGTCCACTTCAGCATTCAAATCCATATTTCTCTCCTGATTCCCGGCTACCCGGCACATAAAACCAAGCAGCAGAAAGACCGAACCTTGGCAGGCTCAATCATTTCTGCTGTTGCTTGGGCCTCGGACGCCAATAACGCCGAGAGGTTCCCTGCTGACTGATCAGTCGCGGAAGTTGTTGAACTGCAGCGGCATGCCGAATTCCTTGGCACGCAAGGCCGCGATCGCTTCCTGCAAGTCATCGCGCTTCTTGCCGGTGACACGCACCTGCTCGCCCTGGATAGCGGCCTGGACCTTGAGCTTGGCGTCCTTGATGTGCGCTACGATCTTCTTCGCCAGTTCCTTGTCGATGCCTTCCTTGAGCACGGCGTCCTGCTTCATCAGTTTGCCGGAAGCGTAGGCGTCCTTGACCTCAAGGCACTGCACGTCGATCTTGCGCTTGACCAGGGCCAGCTTGAGGATTTCGATCATCGCTTCCAGCTGGAAGTCGGCCTCGGCGGTCAGGTTGACTGTCAGGTCCTTTTCCTTGAACTCGAAGCTGCCCTTGCCTTTCAAGTCATAACGACGATCGAGTTCCTTGACGGCGTTCTCGACCGCGTTGGTGAGTTCGTGTTTGTCCAGTTCGGATACCACGTCGAACGACGGCATGTAATCTCTCCAATAAAAAACGGCGCGCACAATAAAGATGGAGCACGCCTGGCTTGCGGTTAAAATCCGCGCTGATTATAACGGGTCTTTCCCATCCGCAGCGGCGAGCCTCACATGCACCTGCCAATCCGAGCGAAAATCTGATGTCGACCACCTGGCACATCCTGGGCGCCGGCAGCCTGGGCACCCTCTGGGCGACACGCCTGGCGCGCGCCGGCCTGCCGGTGCAGCTGGTTCTGCGCGACGCGACGCGCCTGCTAGCCTACCGGGCTGCAGGCGGCCTGACCCTGGTCGAGCAAGGCCAGGCGCAGTGCTTTGCGGTGCCGGCCGACACCGTCGACGCCGAAGGCCCGATCGAGCGCCTGCTGGTCGCCTGCAAGGCTTACGATGCAGAAGCCGCAGTCGCGCAGGTGGCCCATCGTCTTACAGCCAATGCCGAATTGATCCTGCTGCAGAACGGCCTCGGCAGCCAGGATGCGGTGGCCGCCCGCCTGCCCCACGTGCGCTGCATTTGCGCCTCGAGTACCGAGGGCGCATTTCGCGACGGTGACTGGCGCGTGGTGTTTGCCGGCCACGGCTACACCTGGCTCGGCGACGCGGCTCAGCCGGTAGCACCCATCTGGCTGGACGACCTGGACGCGGCCCACATCCCCCACGCCTGGAGCGTGGACATCCTGACCCGTCTCTGGCGAAAACTCGCACTCAACTGTGCGATCAATCCGCTGACTGTGCTCCATGATTGCCGCAATGGCGGCTTGCAGCAGCATCATTGCGAAGTCGCCACCCTGTGTACCGAGCTGAGCGAGTTGCTTGAGCGCTGTGGCCAACCGGCCGCCGCCGAGGACCTGCAACAGGAAGTCGAGCGAGTGATTCTGGCCACGGCCGCGAACTACTCCTCGATGTACCAGGACGTCGCCAATCAGCGCCGAACCGAAATCAGCTACCTGCTGGGGCACGCCTGCGAAGTCGCGGCCCGTCACCAACTGGTATTGCCGCACCTGACGCAACTGCAGCAACGCCTGATCGCCCACCTGAAATCACACGGATTGCCCAGCGACTGAGCAGCGGCTACGCTGGCTGCCTGTTCTTCTTTAGCGACGACCCCGATGCCATTGCGCCAGCGCCTTGAAAACCTGCCGGTCGGCCAGAAACTGCTGGCCGCCCTGCTGGTGCTGTTGATCACCGTTTTGCTGGTGGCCAACCTGACCTTTATCAGCGCCGCCTACTGGATCTCCCAAGAAAGCATGGCCCCCCAGGCGTTGCAGACCATCGGCCGGCTGGTGTCCAACCCGTCGATAGCCGCACAGGCGCTGAACTCGCCGCAGGACGCGGAAAAACTCCTGAATGAACTCAACAGCTACTCCCCCTTGCGTGCCGCCGCCCTGTACGACGGCAAAGGTCAACTGTTGGCCCAGGTCCAGCACGGCGACCACCTCGAACTGCCCAAGCGCTACCGTCATGTCGAAGCCTGGCAGGCCACCGAGTTTCGCAGCAATCAATTGATCACCCTGCCACAGCCGGGTGCAGCGCCCGGGCATTTGCTGCTGGTGGCCAGCAGCGAATTGCCGGTGGCGTTCTACACCGGGACCCTCACCGCCAGCCTTGGCATCCTGATCTTCAGCATCCTGCTGTGGTTGCTGATTGCCCAGCAGATCAAGCGCCTGATTACCCAGCCTATCCACCAGCTCGAAGAACTGTCGCGCCAGGTCACCAGGGAAGAGAACTACGCCCTGCGTGCCTCACGCGGCAACCACGATGAAATCGGCAGCCTCGCCGAAGCCTTCAACACCATGCTGTCGCGCATTGAAGCCCGCGAGCAACAGCTCAAGCGGGCCCGGGACGACTCCCAGGCCGCGTACGACCAAGCCCAGGGCCTGGCCGAAGAAACCCGTCACACCAACCGCAAGCTGGAGCTGGAAGTCCAGGTGCGGAGCAAGATCGAGAAGAAACTCACCGGTTTCCAGAACTACCTCAACAGCATCATCGACTCCATGCCCTCGGCGCTGATTGCCCTTGATGAACAGCTCTACGTGACCCAGTGGAACCAGGAAGCCAGCGCCCTCTCCGGGACGCGCCTGGACGAAGCACTGAACCAGCCGATCTTCCTCGCCTTCGAACCGCTCAAGCCATTCCTGCCGCAGCTCAAGGAAACCGTCGAGCAACACAGCGTAGTCAAGATCGAGCGGGTCACCTGGTTCAAGGACGACGAGCCGAAACACTACGCCCTGACCTTTTACCCGTTGATGGGTGGTGCCGGTCGAGGCGTGGTGATCCGTATCGACGACATCACCCAGCGCCTGTCACTGGAAGAAATGATGGTGCAATCGGAGAAAATGCTTTCGGTGGGTGGGCTCGCAGCCGGCATGGCACACGAGATCAACAACCCCCTGGGCGCGATCCTGCACAACGTGCAGAACATTCGCCGGCGCCTGTCCAGCGAACTGCCGAAGAACCTCGAAACCGCGCAACAGCTCGGTGTCGAACTGGACAACGTCAATCAGTACCTGCAAAGCCGCGAAGTCCCGCAACTGCTGGACGGCATTCAGCAAGCCGGGGCCCGCGCGGCGAAAATCGTCACCCACATGCTCAGTTTCAGCCGCCGCAGCAACCGGCAGATGGCTCCCTGTGATCTGCCGGCACTGATCGACCAGGCCGTGGAGATCGCTGGCAACGACTTCGACCTGGCGATTGGTTTCGACTTCAAGGGCCAGGCGATCATTCGCCAGTTCGACCCACAACTGGGACCGGTGCCCGGCACCGCCAATGAACTCGAGCAAGTGCTGCTCAACCTGTTGAAAAACGCCGCCCAGGCCATTCACCAACGCGAAGACGACCGCGAACCCGGCCGGATCATCCTGCGCACCCGGCTCAATCCACCCTGGGCGGAAATCCAGGTCGAGGACAACGGCATCGGCATGAGCGAGAGCGTGCGCAAACGCACCTTCGAACCGTTCTTCACCACCAAGGAGATCGGCCAGGGCACCGGTCTGGGCCTATCCGTGTCGTATTTCATCATTACCAATAACCACAAGGGCCAGATGGAAGTGCAGTCGACCCTCGGCCAGGGCACCTGCTTTACCCTGCGCCTGCCATTGACCGGCTTCCCCGTCGCCCCTCACGAACTCAAACAACTGGAGCGCTAGGCATGGGTTTTCGCCTGTCAAAGATCTACACCCGCACTGGTGACAAAGGTGAAACAGGCCTGGGCGATGGCCGCCGGGTGCCCAAGGATCACCCGCGCATCGAAGCTATCGGCGAAGTCGATACCTTGAATAGCCAGGTGGGGGTGCTGTTGGCCGGCCTGGCCGAGCACAGCAGTCACTGCGCCGGGCTGACTGAAGTGATCGAAGTCCTGGCGCCTTGCCAGCATCGACTGTTCGATCTCGGCGGTGAGTTGGCGATGCCGGAGTATCAAGCGCTGAACGCACAGGAGATCGAGCGCCTGGAGGCAGCGATTGACGTATGGAATGACGAGCTGGGGCCGCTGGAGAATTTCATCTTGCCCGGTGGCTCGAGCCTGATTGCCCAGGCCCATGTTTGCCGAAGTCTGGCCCGCAGCGCCGAACGCCGCTGCCAGCAACTGAACGCCATCGAGCCGCTGGCGGGCGTGGGCCTGGCGTACATCAATCGGTTGTCTGATTTGCTGTTTGTCGCCGCCCGACTGATTGCCAAACGCCAGGGTGTCAGCGAGATTCTCTGGCAAGCGGCGAAAAAGCCCGAGGTTTAACCCCCCGGGCTTTGCGCCTGACTTCTCAAGCTTGCGGCCAGAACGCGCGGATCCCGGCGACACCCTGGGCGCCCGCGTCCCACGCTTGCTCGCGCTCGGCAGGACCGACGCCCCCCAGCAGGTACACCGGTTTGCTGAAACCGGCGATCAATTGCCGCGCCTGCTCCCAACCCAGGGGCAGGGCATCCGGATGGGTCTGGGTCGGCTGGACCGGCGACAAGGTGACAAAGTCGACTCCCATCTGCTCGGCCAGGCTCAGTTCCTCTGCGTTATGACACGAGGCTGCGAGCCAGCGCTCGGCCGGCAACGGTCGCCCGGCGCTGGCGTACTTGCGTAACTGCGCGGCGGTGATGTGCCAGCCGGCGGAGGGGAAATCCCCCAGCCATTCGAACGGCCCCTTGAGCATCAATTGCGCCTTGCCCGCACACAAGCCCACGGCATCCACCGCCAGGTCGCGGTATTTCGGGTCGTAGCCGTTGGGGGCTCGCAGTTGCACCAGCTTGATGCCACCAGCGATGGCTTTCTGTATGCCACGCAGCAGCTCCGGTGTTTCCAGGCCTTCCGGGGTGATCAGGTAGTCGGCCGGCAACCGCGCAGCGGCGACAATCGACAAGTTGGCGGCAGGAAACTCGTAATTGCCCAGCTCACGCGCGGTCACCCACGCAAGCGGCTGGCCTTCGGCGCCATGGGGCTCGCCGGAAAACGCCGAAACTTCCCACACATCCAACAACACCTGCTTGTCCGGGTAGTCGTGCCGGACCTGGATCAACGGACGCGCGGCACTGACCCCGATCCCCAACTCCTCATGCAGTTCGCGGGCAAGCGCGGCCTGCACGGCTTCGCCCTCCTCGACCTTGCCGCCGGGAAACTCCCACAGGCCGCCCTGGTGCTGGGTATCGGCGCGGCGCGCAATCAGGATCTTGCCGCTGGCGTCACGGATCACTGCTGCCGCTACATGGACTCGTTTCACCGCACTACTTCCTCTAAACCGGCTTTCTGCCAGGCCTGGAAGGCTGGCCATTGATAAATGGTTTCGACGTAAGCCGCCGCGTCAGCCGGCAATTCGACCTGATAGGTGCGCAGGCGCACGGCAATCGGGGCGAAAAACGCATCGGCCAGGCTCACGCCGCCAAACAGGAACGGACCGCTTTCGGCCGACGCTGCACGGCACTCGTCCCACAGCGCAAGCATGCGCTGGATTTCCGCTTGCACATCGGCAGGCATCGGCACCAGCGGCGCATCCCGGCTCAAGTCAAAAGGCATATTGCCGCGCAGCGCAAAGAACCCACTGTGCATTTGTGCGCAGGCCGAACGGGCCTGGGCACGGGCGGCGATGTCTCCGGGCCAGAGTGGCGCCTCGGGGAAGCGTTCAACCAGATATTCGGCGATGGCCAGCGAATCAGCGATGGTGCCATGCTCGGTCTTGAGCAGCGGCACCTTGGCCGTCGGCGAATGCTTGAGCAGACGCTCGCGGGTATCGGGCTGGTTGAGTTTGATGATTTCTTCGGAGTAGGTCGCGCCTGCAAGGTTCAATGCCAGGGCACCGCGCAGGGACCAGGAGGAATAGAGTTTGTCGCCAATGATCAGGTGATAGCTCATACACGCGTCCTTTGGTTGAGGGGGTACAGGCCAGAAATCGCCAACGCGTGGCAGGCGCCACTCCCACAGCGCTACTGTGGGAGCGGGCTTGCCCGCGATCAGGTCGCCCAGATCTTACGTACGGTACTCGGCGTTGATTTTCACGTATTCGTGGGACAGGTCGGTGGTCCAGATGGTTTCGCTGCAGTCGCCGCGCCCCAACTCGATACGGATGGTGATTTCCTCACGCTGCATCACCGCCGAACCCTGGGCTTCGGTGTAGGTGGCGGCGCGAGCACCACGGCTGGCGATGCACACCTCGCCGAGGAACACATCGATCTTGCTCACGTCCAGATCCGGTACGCCGGCACGGCCGACCGCCGCCAGAATACGACCCCAGTTTGGATCGGAGGCGAACAACGCGGTCTTGATCAGCGGCGAGTGCGCCACGGTGTAGCCGACGTCCAGGCATTCCTGGTGATTACCGCCGCCGTTGACTTCGACAGTGACGAACTTGGTTGCGCCTTCGCCATCACGGACGATGGCCTGCGCCACCTCCATGCACACTTCGAACACCGCTTGCTTCAACGCCGCGAACAGCGGACCGCTGGCTTCGGTGATTTCCGGCAATGCCGCCTTGCCCGTGGCAATCAGCATGCAGCAGTCGTTGGTCGAGGTATCGCCATCGATGGTGATGCGGTTGAACGACTTGTTGGCGCCGTCGAGCATCAGGTTCTGCAGCACTTCACGGGACACCTTGGCGTCGGTCGCGATGTAACCCAGCATGGTCGCCATGTTCGGGCGAATCATCCCGGCGCCCTTGCTGATGCCGGTCACGGTGATGGTCACACCGTCGTGCTGGAACTGCCGGCTCGCGCCCTTGGGCAGGGTGTCGGTGGTCATGATCCCGGTGGCAGCAGCCTCCCAGTTGTTTTCCGACAAGTCATCCAGGGCAGCTTGCAGTGCGCCTTCGATCTTCTCGACAGGCAGCGGCTCGCCGATCACACCGGTGGAATACGGCAGTACCAGGCTGGCGTCGACGCCGGTCAGCTCGGCCAGCTTGGCGCAGGTGCGCTCGGCAGCCGCCAGGCCAGGCTCACCGGTGCCGGCGTTGGCATTGCCGGTGTTGGTCAGCAGGTAACGCACCGGGCCCTGGACGCGCTGCTTGGCGAGGATCACCGGCGCCGCGCAAAAGGCGTTCAAGGTGAAGACTCCGGCAACGGTGGAACCTTCGGCACAGCGCATGACCACCACATCCTTGCGCCCAGGGCGCTTGATGCCAGCCGAAGCGATACCGAGTTCAAAACCGGCAACCGGGTGCAACGTTGGCAAAGGACCAAGACCAACAGCCATGAATGCGCTCCTCTAATTAGGTGATGTCTGCAGCGTCGACGCAGGTTTTCATTAAACCGCGTCGGTGACCTGAATGGAAAAACGCCGCGACGGCAGAAGCCGGTCGCGGCGTGGGTGTTTCAGCGATTGAAACGGGTTTTACTGGATCTGCCCGTGGCAATGCTTGAACTTCTTGCCCGAACCGCAGTAGCACAGCTCGTTGCGGCCCAGCTTCTGCTCGTTGCGTACCGGTGCGGTAGCGAGGGCCACGTCGACCTCTTCGCCGATCTGCTCCGGTTGCTCCAGACCTGGGGCCTCTTCATGCAGGAACTGCATGCGGGCCGCCAATGCCTCGGCTTCCTGGCGCAGGCGCGCTTCTTCTTCGGCGGGATCTTCGCGGCGAACCTGAACGTGAGACAGCACACGGATCGAGTCGCGCTTGATCGAATCCAGCAGTTCGGAGAACAGGGTGAACGACTCGCGCTTGTACTCCTGCTTCGGGTTCTTCTGCGCATAACCACGCAGGTGGATACCGTGACGCAGGTGGTCCATGGTCGACAGGTGGTCTTTCCACAGGTCGTCGAGGACGCGCAGGACGATTTGCTTCTCGAAGGTGCGCAGCGCATCGGCGCCCGCCTGGTCTTCTTTCTCGTTGTACGCGGCGATCAGCTCTTGCATCAGCTTCTCGCGCAGGGTTTCTTCGTACAGGTGATCGTCTTCGTCGAGCCACTGCTGGATCGGCAGCTTCACCCCGAAATCGCTTTCCAGCGCGGCTTCCAGACCAGCAACGTCCCACTGTTCAGGCAGCGACTGCGGTGGAATATGCGCCGATACGGTGGCGTTGAGCACGTCCTGACGGAAGTCAGCGATGGTTTCACCGATGTTGTCGGCGGCCAGCAACGTGTTACGCATGTGATAGATCACTTTACGCTGTTCGTTGTTGACGTCATCGAACTCGAGCAGTTGCTTACGGATGTCGAAGTTGCGCCCTTCAACCTTGCGCTGGGCCTTCTCGATGGCGTTGGTCACCATGCGGTGCTCGATCGCTTCGCCAGGCTGCATGCCCAGGGCCTTCATGAAGTTCTTCACCCGGTCAGAGGCGAAGATGCGCATCAGGCTGTCTTCCAGCGACAGGTAGAAGCGGCTCGAACCGGCATCACCCTGGCGGCCGGCACGACCACGCAACTGGTTGTCGATACGGCGCGATTCGTGACGCTCGGAAGCAATAACCTGCAAGCCGCCCGACTCCAGCACTTGCTGGTGACGCTTCTGCCAGTCGGCCTTGATCTGGGCGATCTGCTCAGGGGTCGGATCTTCCAGGGAGGCAACTTCCACTTCCCAGTTGCCGCCCAACAGGATGTCGGTACCACGACCGGCCATGTTGGTGGCGATGGTCAGCGCACCCGGACGACCGGCCTGGGCGATGATCTCGGCTTCCTTCTCGTGGAACTTGGCGTTCAGGACCTTGTGTTCGATGCCTTCCTTCTCGAGCAAACGCGACATATGCTCGGAGGTTTCGATGGTCGCCGTACCTACCAGGACCGGACGGCCAGCGGCCATGCTTTCCTTGATGTCGGCCACGATGGCGGCGTACTTCTCGTCCGCGGTGAGGAACACCAGGTCGTTGTAGTCTTTACGCGCCAGCGGCTTGTTCGGTGGAATGACCATGACCTGCAGGCCATAGATCTGGTGGAATTCGAACGCTTCGGTGTCGGCTGTACCGGTCATGCCGGACAGTTTGTTGTACAGACGGAAGTAGTTCTGGAAGGTGGTCGACGCCAGGGTCTGGCTTTCGGCCTGGATGTTCAGGTTTTCCTTGGCCTCGATGGCCTGGTGCAGACCTTCGGACAAACGACGACCCGGCATGGTCCGGCCGGTGTGTTCGTCGACCAGGACAACCTGGCCTTCCTGCACGATGTATTCGATGTTGCGATGGAACAGCTTGTGCGCGCGCAGACCGGCATACACGTGGGTCAGCAGGCCCAGGTTGTGCGCCGAGTACAGGCTCTCGCCTTCAGCCAGCAGGCCGATGCGGGTCAGCACTTCTTCGATGTACTGGTGACCGGCTTCGTTGAGTTCGACCTGGCGGGTCTTCTCGTCAACGGTGTAATGGCCAGCCTGAGTGACTTCGCCTTCGACTTCTTCGACGTGCAGCTTCAACTGCGGGATCAGTTTGTTGATCTCGATGTAGAGCTTGGAGCTGTCTTCGGCCTGGCCGGAGATGATCAGCGGGGTACGGGCTTCGTCGATGAGGATCGAGTCGACTTCGTCGATCACGGCAAAGTTGAGTTCGCGCTGGAATTTTTCTTCCATGCTGAACGCCATGTTGTCGCGCAGGTAGTCGAAACCGAATTCGTTGTTGGTGCCGTAGGTGATGTCGCAAGCGTAGGCCGAACGCTTCTCTTCCGGCGGCTGGAACGGCGTTACGACGCCGACGGTCAGCCCGAGGAATTCATAAAGCGGACGCATCCAGTTGGCGTCTCGACGGGCCAGGTAGTCGTTCACGGTCACTACGTGGACGCCCTTGCCTGACAGTGCGTTGAGGTATACGCCCAGTGTTGCCACCAGAGTCTTGCCTTCACCGGTGCGCATTTCGGCAATCATGCCTTCGTGCAGGGTCATGCCGCCGATCAACTGAACGTCGAAGTGGCGCATGCCCATGATGCGTTTACCAGCTTCACGGGCAACCGCGAAGGCTTCTGGCAACAACTTGTCGAGGGTCTCCCCTTTGGCGAAGCGGGCCTTGAACTCGGCTGTCTTGGCACGCAACTGATCGTCCGAAAGGGCCACCATTCGCTCTTCGAAGGCATTGACGAGTTGCACCGTCTTGAGCATGCGTTTGACTTCACGCTCGTTCTTGCTTCCAAAAAGTTTCTTTAACAAAGGCGCAAACATATCGGCAGGATCTTCCACACTAAAGGGATGGAGGGCGGCCCCGTGAGTCGCCCGAGCAGCCCTCATGGCCGCATGCGAACGAGCATTCTACCCGGAAACGATGGTGAGGAAAGTGGCGATATTCCACGATACTGGCACAGCGTTATGACGGGGCTCACTTAAAATAAGGGCTTTTTACTCAACTTCAAGCCATTCACGGCAGAAGTTAGTCGTTGATTTAATGGGTAAAGCGCGAACAAAGCAATGGGCGGGTGCGACGCCTGCTTTCTGCTACCATGGCAGCTCTGTTACTTCAGGTGTCTGATCATGGCATTTCGCCCTCTTACGGCCAGAGCACCCGCCGTTTTATTACGCGAAGCCAAACCGTTAAAAGCCATTCTCGGCCACGCACAACGCCTGGCTCATTTACAGCGCCTGCTCGAAAGCCAGTTGCAGCCGGCGGCCCGCGAACATTGTCACGTCGCGTCGTGGCGCGAGGGCCGACTGCTGCTGATCGTCACGAACGGTCACTGGGCAACCCGCCTGCGCTACCAGCAAAAACGCCTGGAACGCCAGTTGCAGGCGTTCGATGAGTTCGCTCGCCTGACCCGGATCCAGTTCAAAGTGCAACCGCCGACCGTACAGCACGGCACTGCCGGGCACACCATGGATTTGTCCTGCGACGCAGCCTCGACCATCCAGGCGACGGCCGACGGGATCAGCGATCCCAACCTGCGCGCCGCACTGGAGCGCCTGGCCGCCCACGCCAGGCCAAAAAACTGAGCCGCTAGCGACGCTTGCTGCCCCCCAGCAGCGACCCCATCAAGCCGCGAACCAGCTGCCGACCTATCTGATTGGCGGCCTGGCGCATGGCCGACTTGAGTGCCTGCCCGGCGGCGGTGCCGAGGAATTCGCCGGCCTTGTCGGTAAAACTCGGCTCCTCGGCTTCTGGTTTGCTCGCCGGGTCCGACGCTTCAGGCGCCAACCCCTTGCGCCCCATCAGCACTTCGTACGCCGACTCCCGGTCGATCGGCTTGTCATACCGGCCGACCAACGGCGAACTGCCGATCAGCGCGGCGCGCTCTGCTTCGCTCAACGGCCCGATGCGTGATTGCGGGGGCGCCACCAGCACCCGCTGGACCATCTCCGGCGTGCCTTTTTCCTGCAGGGTGCCCACCAGCGCTTCGCCAATCCCCAGCTCGGTCAGGACTTCAAGGGTGCTGAATGCCGGGTTCGGCCTGAAGCCATCAGCGACCGCCTTCAGCGACTTCTGTTCCTTGGCGGTGAACGCCCGCAGCCCGTGCTGGATACGCAGCCCCAACTGGGCCAGCACGTCATCGGGCAAGTCGCCGGGCGACTGGGTGACGAAGTACACGCCCACGCCTTTCGAACGAATCAGCCGCACCACCTGCTCCAGCCGGTCCTGCAACGCCTTCGGGGTGCCGGCAAACAGCAGATGGGCCTCGTCGAAAAACAACGCCAGCAGCGGCTTCTCGGCATCGCCGCGCTCGGGCAACTGTTCGAACAGCTCTGCCAGCAGCCACAACAGGAAGGTCGCGTACACCTTGGGCGCTTCGTGCACCAGGCGGCTGGCGTCGAGCAGGTGAATTCGCCCACGGCCATCGCTGGCCGGCGCGAGGATGTCCTGCAGCTGCAGCGCCGGCTCGCCAAACAAGGCTTCGGCGCCCTGCTGTTCCAGCGTGGCCAGGCGCCGCAACAGGGCCTGACTGGAACCAGTGGTCATCAACGCGGCGTCATCACCGAGCAATTCGGGATGTTCCTTGAGGTGATTGAGCAGAGCCTTGAGGTCCTTGAGGTCGAGCAGCAGCAACCCCTCACGGTCGGCCACCTTGAACGCCGCATACAGCGCCGACTGCTGGCTGTCGGTCAGTTCGAGCAAGCTGCCCAGCAGCAACGGACCCATTTCACTCAAGGTGGTACGCAGTGGATGACCGGATTGACCGTGGATATCCCACAACGTCACCGGATAGGCACGCGGCTGGTAGTTGAGCCAGGGCATGCCGGCGATGCGTTCAGCGACCTTGCCCTGGGGGTTGCCTGCCGCACCGAGGCCACACAGGTCGCCCTTGATGTCGGCGGCAAACACTGCGACCCCGGCGTCGCTGAACGCCTCGGCCAAGCGCTGCAGGGTGACGGTCTTGCCGGTCCCGGTGGCGCCAGCCACCAGTCCATGACGGTTTGCCAGGCGCATCGCCTGGGCAATCGGCTGAGCTTGAAGGTCTGCACCAATAACGAGTTGCAATGAATCAGGCATTTTTTCACCCATGGTTAAGCTTTGGTCCTACACAGCCGATAGATAGAAGCGAGAGACCAGACTGAAAATCAGGTCGGATAATTCCCTAAGGAAAGACGGAAATATCAGCTTCTGTGCAACAGCGCCTACTTTGCGCGCCTTTATAGCAACACGCCCTACACAATAAGACCTTAGCGGACATACAAGCCATGAACAAAAATCTGCGCTTCAGCCACAAAATCCTGCTTGCCGCCGCCCTTATCGTCATTGCCGCGTTCGCCACGTTTACGCTGTACAACGACTACCTGCAGCGCAACGCGATTCGCCAGGACCTGGACAATTACCTGACGGAAATGGGTGACGTCACCGCGCGCAATATCCAGACATGGTTGAGCGGACGCATTCTGCTGGTGGACAACCTGGCCCAGAATATTGCTATCAACGCCGACGACAACCACGTCGCCGAGTTGCTGGAGCAGAAAGCCCTGACGTCGACCTTCATGGCTTCCTACCTGGGCAACGCCGGCGGCAGCTTCACCATCCGCCCGAATGTGACAATGCCTGACGGTTTCGACCCGCGCACCCGCCCCTGGTACAAAGGCGCGGAACACAGCGCCAGCGCCACGCTGACCGAACCTTACATCGACGCCGCCACCGGCCAGACCATCATTTCGATCGCCAGCGCCTCGAAAAAAGCCGGACAAAGCGTCGGCGTGGTCGGCGGTGACCTGAGCCTGCAGACCCTGATCGACAACCTCAAGGCCGTGGATTTCGGCGGCATGGGCTACGCCTTCCTGGTCAGCGCCGACGGCAAGATCCTGGTCCACCCGGATAAATCGCTGGTCATGAAGTCCCTCAGCGAGACTTACCCGCAGAACACCCCGCGCATCGGCAGTGAGTTCACCGAGGTCGAGGTGGACGGTCAGACTCGGATTTTCACCTTCAGCCAGATCAAGGGCCTGCCGTCGGTCAACTGGTACATCGGCCTGTCGGTGGACAAGGACAAGGCCTTCTCCATGCTCAGCGAGTTCCGCACCTCGGCAATCATCGCCACGGTGATCGCCGTGGTCGTGATCATCGCCCTGCTGGGCATGCTGATCCGCCTGCTGATCCAACCGTTGCACGTGATGACCCGCGCCATGCAGGACATCGCCGACGGCGAAGGCGACCTGACTCGCCGCCTGGCCATCCATAACCACGACGAATTCGGCACCCTGGGCACGGCCTTCAACCGCTTTGTCGAACGCATCCACGGGTCGATCCGCGAGGTCTCGTCGGCCACCGAGCACGTCAACGAAGTGGCCCTGCGCGTGGTCAGCGCCTCCAACTCATCGATGCTCAACAGCGATGAACAGGCCAGTCGCACCAACAGTGTTGCCGCGGCAATCAATCAACTGGGGGCCGCCGCCCAGGAAATCGCCCGCAACGCCGCGCAAGCTTCGCACCAGGCCAGCGATGCCCGCAGTCTTGCGCAAGACGGCCAGCAAGTGGTCGATCGCAGCATTGCCGCGATGAATCAGCTGTCGAGCATGCTCAGCACCTCCAGCACCAATATCGAGTCGCTGAACAGCAAGACCGTGAACATCGGGCAGATTCTCGACGTCATCACCAGCATCTCCCAGCAGACCAACTTGCTGGCGCTCAACGCGGCCATCGAGGCGGCGCGCGCCGGTGAGGCCGGACGCGGGTTTGCGGTGGTGGCCGACGAAGTGCGCAACCTGGCGCACCGCACCCAGGAGTCAGCGCAGCAGGTGCAGGGCATGATCGAGGAGTTGCAGGTCGGCGCCCGCGAGTCGGTCAGCACCATGGGCGACAGCCAGCGTCACAGCCAGGACAGCGTGGAGATTGCCAACCTCGCCGGCGAGCGCTTGAACAGCGTGACTGTGCGCATCGGCGAAATTGACGGGATGAACCAGTCTGTCGCGACGGCTACCGAGGAACAGACTGCCGTGGTGGAGTCGATCAACATGGACATCACCGAGATCAACACCCTCAATCAGGAAGGTGTGGAAAACCTGCAATCGACCCTGCGCGCCTGCTCCGACCTGGAACAGCAAGCGGCTCGGCTCAAGCAGTTGGTGGGCAGTTTCCGCATCTAGGGCTTTTTTGCAGGGGTGTCCGGTTCGGGCGCTTCCTGCAATTGCTGCCACAGTTCGGCCGCACCCGGGAAGTCGGTGCCATCGTCACTGCCGAGGTCGTCGGGGTCGTAACGGCTCAGGCAGCCTTCCCCCAGCGTGGCCGGGGCCTTTGAAGTGGCTTTATCCAGTGGATCGCTCACGGTCTGCACCTTGAAACGAAAAAAGGGCCTCAAGCGTACAACGCTTGAGGCCCTTTGGCATGTCAACGATGACTCAGAACACCACGGTCTTGTTGCCATGCACCAGCACGCGGTCTTCCAGGTGATAACGCAGGCCACGGGCCAGCACCATCTTCTCGACGTCGCGACCGAAGCGCACCATGTCTTCAATGCTGTCGCTATGGCTGACGCGCACCACGTCCTGCTCGATGATCGGACCGGCGTCCAGTTCTTCGGTCACGTAGTGGCAGGTTGCGCCGATCAGCTTGACGCCACGCATCGAAGCCTGGTGGTACGGCTTGGCGCCGACGAACGACGGCAGGAAGCTATGGTGAATGTTGATCACCTTATGCGCGTACTCGGTGCACAGCTCCGGCGGCAGGATTTGCATGTAGCGCGCCAGGACGACCACTTCGGCGTCATGTTGCTTGACCAGGCGCGACACCTCGGCGAACGCCGGCTCTTTATTCTGCGGGTCGACCGGCACGTGGTAGTACGGAATGCCGTGCCACTCGACCATGCTGCGCAGGTCATTGTGGTTGGAGATCACGCAGGAAATCTCGCAGTCCAGTTCGTCGCTGTGCCAGCGGTGCAGCAAGTCCGCCAGGCAGTGGGATTCACGGCTGGCCATCAACACCACGCGCTTTTTCTGCGCGGTGTCGGTGATGCGCCAGTTCATCGAGAACTCTTCGGCAATCGGCGCAAAGGCCTCGCGAAATTCTTCAAGACCGAATGGCAGCGAGTCGGCACGAATTTCGTGACGCATGAAGAACCAGCCACTTTGCGTGTCCGAGTGATGGCTCGCTTCAGTGATCCAGCCATTGTGTGATGCCAGAAAGTTACTGACCTTGGCGACGATGCCGACGCCGTCCGGGCAAGCAATCACTAGGCGAAAAGTGCGCATCGGGGGAAACTCCAGAACTTCACAAAGGCGGCCATTCTAGCGATTGCGCAGCAAAACTGCAGTACTCCTGAGCAATCCGCTGAGCTGCCGCTCCTTGTCCGCCCCTCCCAGCGGGGTGGTTATCGCGACTAAACCTGCAAGCGGCGGCTATTGAACAACAGCCTGCAAATGACTTGTGAATAACTGTGATCACGGCCGCGATTATTTAAAAACAGTGGTCTTTTTTTCAGCGAATTGACTCTGCTTAAATAAATTAAAGCCACTGGATTGTTTACTTGATGAAACACCCTGACTATTATTGCGCCACTGTCCCCTGCCAACCAGCGTCCAACATAAGGTAGTCCTCATGTCCCTGATCAACGAATATCGCGCCACCGAAGAGGCGATCAAAGAGCTGCAAGCCCGTTTGAAGAACCTGTCCCAAGACGACAAACTGCAAACCGAGCTGGAATTCGAAGGCAAACTGCGCACCCTGATGGGCGAGTACTCCAAATCCCTGCGCGACATCATCGCCCTGCTGGATCCGGAATCCAAAGTTAAGGCACCGCGTGGCGCCGTGAAAACTACCGGCACCAAGCGTGCACGCAAGGTCAAACAATACAAAAACCCACACAACGGCGAAGTCATCGAAACCAAAGGTGGCAACCACAAAACTCTGAAAGAGTGGAAAGCCAAGTGGGGCGGCGACGTGGTTGAAAGCTGGGCAACCCTGCTGGGCTAAGCTGCAGCGCGTCTCGCAGGTTCACTTGCGAACACCGAAAAACGCCAGCTTTCGCTGGCGTTTTTTTATGGGTTTAATTCAACATGTTTCATCCGTGTATTCACAGTCCCAAACGAATGCGCACGCCTTCGACGTATTCAGTCCATTCATTCAACACCGCAAGTCCATGCTCGCTGGCATTAATCGAACATTGGGCGACGGCCTGATTAAAATCCTCCAGGGTATTCGGCGCCCCCCATTGACTCTCGGTCAAGCGCTGCTGGCAGAACAATTTCCAGCGTTGCTGTTCGCGCTCATCCAGGGTTTCGGGAAAGTTGCGCGCGCGATATCGAAATAATAATTCCGGCAAACGTTCATCATCGAAGGGCCATTGCTCTTGCGCGAGTTGCGCGGGATCGGACGCTCTCACTTGCTCGCATAAACGCCGATCGCGGTCGCCAATGAAACCGTCATACAACTGCTGCTCGGGATCTTCACTTGGGGTGAATGCTTCAGCGGCATAGATCGCCTGGACTTTCGATTGCCAGACTTGCTGTGCGTCACTTAGCCGCAATGCCCGCGCCTGATACAACGGCATATCCAGTTGCAGGCGCTGCTGATCTTCTTCGCGCAGAACCGATAACGGTGCGACTACCGGACAGCGGTTGATATGAATCAGTTTGAGCGGCACCGGCAGTTCGCCGGCCGCGAGATCTTCATGGCGGGTATACAGGCGTTGACGCAGTGATTGCGCGTCATCCTCCAGCACCCCCTGGGGATCGAGGTGCAAATCACAGACGATCAGCGCGTTGCGGTTACGCGGATGCCAGGCCAGAGGTAGCACGACACCGACATAGTGACGCGCCGCAGAGAAACGTCCGGAAATATGCACCAGCGGCTGCAGCAAACGAATCTGATCCATGACTTTCTGCTTGCTGCGCAAGGCAAACAGCCAGTCATAGAGTTTGCGCTGTTTGTCGCGGATCAGCCGCGCCAGGGCAATGGTCGCGCGCACGTCGGACAAGGCATCGTGGGCCTGGCCATGGTCAATGCCATTGGCGGCGGTCAGGCGCTCGAGCTTCAGGGTGACGCGGCCCTCTTCCTGGGGCCAGACGATACCGTCAGGACGCAGGGCGTACGCGGTGCGCACCACGTCGATCAGATCCCAGCGACTATTACCGCCCTGCCACTCCCGGGCATAAGGATCAAAAAAGTTGCGGTACAGGCTGTAGCGGGTCATCTCATCGTCGAAGCGCAGGGTGTTGTAGCCGGCGCCACAGGTGCCGGGCGCGGCCAGTTGCGCATGCACCCGGGTCATGAAATCGGCCTCGCACAGGCCCTTTTCGGCCAAGCGCGACGGGGTGATCCCGGTGATCACGCAGGCTGCCGGATGGGGCAGGATGTCGTCGCTGGGGCGGCAGTAGAGATTGACCGGGGCATCGATCTCGTTCAGCTCCAGATCGGTGCGAATGCCGGCCACTTGCAGCGGTCGGTCGCAACGCGGGCTGATCCCGGTGGTTTCGTAGTCGTACCAGAAGATGGAAGTCACGGGCAGTTCCTGAACGTTGGATCGGCGAAGTCTAGGCGCTCATGCCGGGTCTAGACCAGTCATGCTGTTATACGAGCCCGCACAGATTTGTCGTTGCCCCAGGCCGAACACTGCTAGCATCGGCCTCATGTACGTGATGTTCAGGCCCCTTCACCAGGCTGCCCATGACTCAGACTTCAGCACCGCCAAGGAAAGCACCGCTGCCCGCGCCACTGGATACGCGCTACCAGGTCGAAACGCCAGAAGGCATCGACCTGCCGTTGCGTCCGGCCGGGTTGCTGCCGCGTGCCCTGGCATTTGCCATTGACCTGGGGCTGCGCGCCGTAGTCCTGGGACTGCTGTTGGTCGTGCTCGCCTTCCTCGGCAAGATCGGCATGGGCCTGGGCTCGGTGCTGCTGTTTGTGCTGAGCTGGTGGTACATGGTGCTGTTCGAAGTGCTCAACCAGGGCCGCTCGCCGGGCAAGCAACTGATGGGTTTGCGGGTGGTGCAGGACGACGGAACGCCCATTGGCTGGTCGGCCTCACTGATCCGCAATCTGCTGCGTTTCGTCGACATGCTGCCCTTCGGCTACAGCCTCGGCGCCCTCACTTGCCTGCAGCACCCGAACTTCAAACGCTTGGGCGACATTGCCGCCGGCACCCTGGTGATCTATCGCGACCAGGCCATCACGCGCCCGCAACTGCCGGCAGCCCCTGCCTTGCGAACGCCCTTCAGCCTGAGCCTGAGTGAACAACGCGCGGTGTCGAGTTTTGCCGAGCGTCAGGCGCAACTTTCCAGCGAGCGGGTTCAGGAACTCGCTGCATTGCTGGCCGAACCGCTGGGTGTCAACCCGCAGCAGGCCGTCGCCGAACTCAATGGTATTGCCAGTGGCTTGCGGGGGCCCGAATGAAACAGAGCCAGTTCGAAACCCGCCATCAGGCGCAATGGCAGGCCTTTACCCGCGATCTTGAGCTGCTGGAGCGCGGCAAGGCGAGTGCCGAGCAGGCGCGCGCATTCCCCCGCGATTACCGGCGGCTGTGCCAGCATCTGGCACTGGCGCAGGAGCGCGGATACAGCAGTTACCTGGTCGATCCCCTGCAACAACTGGCGCTGCGCGGTCACCAGTTGCTGTACCGCCAGCGCAGCCGGGTAGGCGCTCAACTGTTGGCCTTCGTCCTCGCCGACTTCCCGCGCCTGGTGCGTGAATCATGGCCCTTCGTACTGGTGGCGAGCCTGTTGTTCTTCGCTGCGCTATTGGGCATGGCGCTGCTGGTCTACCTGTTCCCGGAGCTGGTCTACAGCCTGCTGTCAGTGGAGCAGGTGAGCGAGATGCAGGGCATGTACGACCCCGCCGCCGGCCACCTGGGGCGCGACATGGAACGGGCTGCCAGCGATGACTGGGTGATGTTCGGCTACTACATCATGCACAACACCGGCATTGCTTTTCAGACCTTCGCCAGCGGCCTGCTGCTGGGGGTTGGCAGCGTGTTTTTCCTGGTGTTCAACGGCCTGCTGATCGGTGCCATCGCCGGTCACCTGACGCGCATCGGCTTTGGCGAAAACTTCTGGTCGTTCGTCATCGGCCACGGCGCCTTCGAACTCAGTGCGATTGCCATTGCCGGGGCGGCCGGGCTGCAATTGGGTTGGGCGTTGATCGCGCCGGGGCGCCTGGCGCGCGGTGAAGCGTTGCGCCTGGCTGCGCGCAAAAGCGTGCTGTTGATGTGCGGGGTCATGCTGTTGCTGTTGATCGCCGCCTTTATCGAAGCCTATTGGTCATCACGCACGGGCACCGCCCCTCTGGGCAAATACCTGGTGGGGGCTGCCCTGTGGGGCCTGGTGGCGTTCTATCTGATTGCCGTCGGCAAGACCCGCCATGCACCTGAATGACGCCAGCGTGGTGATCCGTCCCCGCAGCAGTTGGGAAGCCATCGACCTGGGCGTATTGCTGTGCCAGCGTCATCGCCGCCTGCTGATGGGCAGTTGGGCATTGGTCACCCTGCCGGTGTTCGCCCTGCTGAGCGTGCTGCTGTGGGATTCGCCGGGCATCGCCATGCTGCTGTTCTGGTGGCTGAAACCGGCGTTCGAGCGGCTGCCGCTGTACATCCTCTCCGGCGCCCTGTTTGGCCAGACCCCGAGCCTGCGCCAGGCGTTGCGCCAGTGGCCGCGCCTGCTCAGACCGCAACTGCTCGCCAGCCTGACCTGGCGGCGCCTGAGCCTGAGCCGCAGTTTCTGCCTGCCGGTGCTGCAACTCGAGGGCCTTGGCGGACAGGCACGCCAGCAACGCCTGGCGGTCCTGCAACAACGCGACGTCGACGCCGCGCGCTGGCTGACTATCCTCGGCGCAGCGCTGGAAACCAGCCTGTGGCTGGGCTGCATGAGCCTGTTCTACCTGTTCCTGCCCACGCAGATCGAACTGGATTGGGACTGGCAAACACTGATCGACGCCAGCGAGCAGGACTGGCTCTGGCTCGAACACCTGATCAACCTGCTCTACGCGCTGGTGCTGATCGTCTGGGGCCCGGTCTACGTGGCCTGCGGTTTCAGCCTGTACCTGAATCGCCGCACGGTGCTGGAAGGCTGGGACATCGAACTGCAGTTTCGCCGCCTGCGCCAGCGCCTGAGCGGAGTGGTTGGCGCACTGCTGGTGCTCGGACTGATGTCACTGCCGGCCCCGCAAGGGGTTTTCGCCAGCGAGGCCGATGCCCCCGAATCGCCGCGCCTGCTCCAGCAACCGCTGACCAGCGAGGCCGCCCACCACGGCATCAACGCCTTGCTCGAAGCCCCGCCGTTCAAGAATACCGAGACCGTCACCCGCTATCGTTTCAGCGACGAGGCGGATGACGCAAGCGACAACGGCCAGGCGCCTGGATGGCTGAAGACCCTGTTCGGACTGTTCAACAGCCAGCGCTTCGGCGGTCTCGCGCAGATCATTGAAGTACTGCTCTGGACCACCCTCTGCGGCCTGATCGCCTTGTTGATCTGGCACTACCGCGATTGGCTGCACACCTTCGTCAGCCGCCGCAAGCCTATTCAACCCCCTGCCAGCCCGCCCTCCTCGCCGCAGCTGTTTGGCCTCGATCTCGACCGCGAGAGTCTGCCCGAGGACGTCGCCAGCCAGGTCGAAGCCCTCTGGCTGGAACACCCTCGCCAAGCCCTCGGCCTGCTCTATCGGGCACTGCTCAGCCGCCTGCTGCACGACTTCGAGCTGCCACTGACCAGCGCCGACACCGAAGCCCAGGTGCTGGCGCAGGTCGAGCGCCTCGGACAGCCTGAGCTGCAACGCTTCAGTCAGAGCCTGACGCTGCATTGGCAAAACATGGCCTACGGTCATCGCCTGCCGCCGGCGGCGCTGCAACAGCAGCTCTGCCAGGGCTGGCGCGCACTGTTCGAGCCGGGAGCACGGCGATGACTCGTCGCCTGCCGGTGCTCGGTGCACTGATCGGCGGACTGCTCTGCGCATTGGCGCTGTACCTGTACGTGCACGCCAGGCCCTATCAGGACACCCTCGAGCATGGTCCCGCCCCCGAGGCGCTGAACAACCCCTACCTGGCGGCCGAACGTTTTTTGCGCGAGCAAGGATTGAGCGTGCAGCACGTCAATAGCCTGGACAGCCTGCCGCACATGCAACCCCGCCAGCACAGCCTGTTGCTGCTGGGCGCACGTGCCAACATGACCCCGGTCCAGGTCGACCAGGTGCTGGCCTGGGCCCATGCCGGCGGGCGCTTGCTGTTTGTCGCCCAGGCGTTGTGGAACGAACAGACCGCCAGCAGCCAGGACCTGCTGCTGGACCGCGTGCACCTGCAGCAGTTCATGAGCAAAGACCTCAAGGACGTACCGGCCGACGCGGCACAGGAGCGCTATCCGAACCTGACCAAACTCTATCTGGAAGACGAACAGGCGCCAGCCTATGCCAGCTTCGACCCGCAGTTTCATCTGGAGGACCCGCAAGACCTGGCCCAGGCCTGGGCCAACAGCGCCCTGGCCACGCACCTGATGCAACTGCCCTGGGGCGAGGGTTCGGTCACTGTGGTCACCGACGCCGAACTGTGGAAGAACAACGCGATCGGCCAGTACGACAACGCCTGGCTGCTCTGGTACCTGTACGCTGACACCGACGTCACGCTGCTGTTCGACGTCGACCACGACAACCTGTTGAGCCTCTTGCTGCGCTACTTCCCCCAGGCGTTGGTGGCCCTTGGTGCACTGCTCGGCCTGTGGCTGTGGCACGTCGGTTGGCGCCACGGCCCGCGGCAGCCTGCCCCGGCGAAAGCCCGGCGGCAATTGCAGGAGCATGTCCGCGCCAGCGCCGATTTCCTGCTCCGCCGCGCCGGCCAGCAGAGCCTGTTGCAGGGCCTGCAGCATGATCTGCTACGCCGCGCTCGACAACGTCATCCAGGATTCGATCAACTCGACACCGTCGAACAATCGCAAGTGCTCGCGCGCTTGACCGGGCACTCCCCCGAGAGCATCGCCCAGGTCCTCGGCCCGCCAGGCAAACGCCGGCTGTCGAGCAGCCAATTCAGCCGTCAGGTCGCCCACCTGCAGAACCTCAGGAATGCCTTATGAGCGAACCCTTTGTCCCCCCGGACACCTCCCGCGCCGCCCAGCAGCGCCAACGCGCCAGCCAACTGGCGCAAGCCGTGCGCCTTGAACTGAACAAGGCGGTGATCGGCCAGGGCAGCGTCATCGATGATGTACTGAGTGCCCTGATTGCCGGCGGCCACGTGCTGCTCGAAGGCGTCCCGGGCCTGGGCAAGACCCTGCTGGTGCGCGCCCTGGCCCGCTGCTTCGGCGGCGAGTTCGCGCGCATTCAGTTCACCCCCGACCTGATGCCCAGCGATGTCACCGGGCATGCGGTCTACGACCTGCAGACCGAGCAGTTCAAGCTACGCAAGGGCCCGCTGTTCACCCATCTGCTGCTGGCCGACGAAATCAACCGCGCGCCGGCCAAGACCCAGGCCGCCCTGCTCGAAGCCATGCAGGAACGCCAGGTCACCCTGGAAGGCCGGGCCTTGCCGATCGCCCAACCGTTCATGGTCCTGGCCACGCAGAACCCGATCGAACAGGAAGGCACTTACCCGCTGCCGGAAGCCGAGCTCGATCGTTTCATGCTCAAGGTGCGCATGGATTACCCGGATGCCGAGCAGGAGCTGGAGATGGTCCGCCAGGTCAGCCGCTCGACCCGCGCCGACATGCTCGACGTGCAGCCATTGCGCACGCTGCTGCAAGCCAAGGACATCCTCGCCCTGCAACGGATCGCCAGTGAACTGCCGCTGGATGAGCAGGTGCTCGACTACGCCGTGCGCCTGGCCCGCACCACACGCACCTGGCCCGGCCTGATCCTGGGCGCCGGACCGCGCGCCTCGATCGCCCTGGTGCGAGTCGCCCGGGCCCGAGCGCTGTTGCGCGGTGGTGAGTTCGTGATCCCCGACGACCTCAAAGGCTGTGCCCTGGCGGTGCTGCGTCACCGGGTGCGGATCGCACCGGAACTGGACATCGAGGGCTACGACGTCGATCAGGTGCTCAAGCAGATGCTCGAGCAGATTCCGGCCCCCAGGTTGTGACCGGGAGCATCGCGCCATGAAACCCACGCGCCTGCTGCTGATCTGGCTGGCCGCGCTGCTCGGCCTGAGTATCGTGCAGGGAACGCTCAGGGCCCTGGGCATCGACCTGGGACCGAACCTGCAAGCGATCAACTGGGCGCTGCTGCTGGCGTTGCTGATCCTGGCGCTGCTCGACGCCGTGCGCCTGCTGCGCCGCCCGTCGCCGCGCATCGAGCGGCGGCTGCCGGGCAGCCTGGCGCTGGGACGCTGGAGCGACGTGCAGATCAACGTGCAGCACGACTACCGGCACCCCCTGAGCATCGAGCTGTTCGACCACGTCCCCGACGGCCTGAGCTTCGAGCAACTGCCACACTCACTGGAGTTGCAACCGGGCCAGTCCAGCCAGTTCAGCTACCGCCTGCGCCCCTTGCGCCGCGGGCACTTCAGCTTTACTCAATGCGAAGTCAACCTGCCTGGTCAGCTGGGGTTGTGGACGGCACGGCGCTACGTTCAAGTCAGCGACAGTACTCGCGTCTACCCGGACTTCGCCCACCTGTACGGTGCGCAATTGCTGGCGGTCGACAGCTGGGTCAACCAGTTGGGCGTGCGCCAGCGCCAACGCCGTGGCCTGGGTCTGGAGTTTCATCAGCTAAGGGAGTTTCGCGAGGGCGACAGCCTGCGCCAGATCGACTGGAAAGCCACGGCCCGGCAACGCACGCCGATTGCCCGGGAGTACCAGGACGAGCGCGACCAGCAGATCATCTTCATGCTCGACTGCGGCCGGCACATGCGCAGTCAGGACGGCGAGCTGTCGCACTTCGACCACGCGCTCAATGCCTGCCTGTTGCTCAGTTATATTGCCCTGCGTCAGGGCGATGCTGTTGGCCTGATGACCTTCGCCAGTAATCAACCGCGATATCTCGCCCCTCTCAAAGGCCTTGGGCAAGTCAAATCGTTGTTAAATGCGAGCTATGACTTGGAGAGTTGCAATCGCAGCGCAGACTATCAGGCCGCTGCTTTGGAGCTGTTGACCAAAGAAAAACGGCAATCACTCGTCATTATCCTTAGCAACTTGCGGGACGAAAGCAACGAAGACCTGATACTCGCCATAAATCAACTAAGAAAACAGCACTTTGTATTGATCGCAAGCTTAAAAGAGGACATCCTTGAAAAAACACTGGAACGCCCTGTGAACACACTACAAGAAGCACTCGAGTATTGCGCAACTGTAGGCTACCTGGATATTCGCAAAACAATTCATGCAAAACTAAAGCTACAAGGTATCGCGGCAGTTGATACCCAACCTGAGAAACTTGGAGCGCGCCTGACAGCCAAGTACTTTAACTGGAAAAAATCTGGCACACTGTAACCTCCTCTACAAAATATCAACTGAAGAAAACCACCAAAAGGCATTTATCACAACCATGAACAACATGACACCCAAACCAAGCATTTGCTTAGAGAAACACCACAAAGCAGGATCCATCAATTCAATACACTTTTGATGACCCACTCGTTATCGAGATTCGGGAAAGCGAAAGCGAAAGCGAAAGCGAAAATCAAATCACAGCAACAACCATGACACGCCATTATTGACAACCATGCAAATCTGCATCGATTGCAACTCTGAGGCCAACTCGCGTCAACCTCAGAACTGAACAAGCAGAAAGCGCGCCAAGATCAGCCCCGGTTTACGAGGCGCACCTGATGCCCCCAACTATCGTCTTCACCAACCCCATTATTCGTTCCATCATACTCAACTCGGAAATTCACACGCACAGGAATTCCAGATACAACCTCAGCATCTGTGCTCATAATAAACTGATGCCATTTGGCATCCATGATCATTTCGTCAGGTGAGTTTTTTCGCACGTCGATACGACTGTGAAGCTTGAAGTCAATATTAGCCCTCGTCCACACCTTATTATCTGGTCGAGAGCTCAACCAATACTCCGTCATCCGAAAATAAACTCTCCCCTCATAATATCTGTACTGATACCTGATAAACCCTTTCAATTGACTAACCCGCAGATGCTGGTGCATGAAAACATCGATTGGCACGCCAACCCAAAAATCTTCTGCGCCCCCAACACCTTCAAGATTTTCCGTGAAAGAACCATTAACAACTTCATCAAGAACAACAAGCTGCGCAATCTCCCTCTCAATTACCTGCAACTCTTCCTCTTCCTTCTTGCCGCTGTTTTTATCACTTTTTTCCCGACCGGCTTAACGTCCACATTAGTTTTAACTATACGAGCCATCGCACTTACTCCTCGACTGACAAATCATTAAACTTGCAATCAAAAAAATAACTGAAACAGCTCACAACCAACCACTGTTAGAACTGACAGTTTTTTAGATCAAAATAGAATAAGCACAACCATTGTTATTCAACTAACTAAAATTTTTCAGCTCCACCGCTCACCGCGCCACGTTCAGCCCTAGGAATTAATATTCAAAGCCCCACCGCAAAATCTCATAGCGGTCGCCCAAGAACAGCCAGACAGGTAGACCGCATTGCTTTTTATGCGGAAGCCGACAAACTCTGAAAGCTGAAATACCGCTTCAACGCTTCTACCAGTTGCGCATACTCCGGTGGAGCGTCCTGGAGGATGAATCCAGCATCGTAATGATGGGGCGTGGCGTCCTCATGACACCACTGACAGCAGGCGCGCAGGTCGATCACCTGGGAGATGTAGTCGCTGGCGGGGATCTTCAGGCGCAAGTCAAAAACCGCGCCCACCATCATTGGCAGGTGACTGATGAGCATCAGCCCGTCTTCGGAGACGTTGCCGATAAAGCCGATGGGTTTGTCCGTGATGCTATTGAAGACTTTGAGAAAATACGGCAGTTGGTGCCGCTCTATCCGGCGTTCTGTGAACATGTCGAAAATCGCTTTGCCAAGGCCCTTCAGCAGGGTCGCACTAATGCTTCGCAACGAGCCGGCAGTAGCGGCTCGCTGTCCCCGCTTGCGGTGCGAATGGCCTTCTCTGGCACGCGCTTTACTGCTGCCGCTCACGGGTAACACCGACGTTTCAGGGAAACGCTTCAGTCGAAGATTAGCTCATGGCACCGACACGGCCAGTCATTGAATGATAATCACCATTACAGTGCCGCGGGACTGGTCCTGGCGCTGCGTGGCGGGTACCAGCCCAGCGACTGCAGGGTTTCCAGGCGGGCACGGGCGCGATAGGCGTACTCGTTGTTCGGGTATTGGGCGATGATGAACTGGTAGGTCTGGGCCGCATCGACGTAGAGTTTCTGGCGCTCCAGGCACTGGCCACGCAACATCGACACCTCGGGCTGGACGTAGCGGCGCGAACGACTGGTGCGATCGACCTGGGACAGTTCGAGCATCACCCGCTCGCAGTTGCCGGCGTCATAGGCCCGATAGGCGGTGTTCAGGTGATGGTCCATCGACCAACGGGTGCAGCCCACGACACTCAGGGCCAGGGCAGCTAAAAGCACGAATCGCATGAGGGTTCTCCTGTCTTGAACGTTGTATCGACCCGTGGGCGAAAATCTTCAATGCGCGGTGTTCAATAAAGAAACCGATAAGTAGTGCAAACGAACAATGACTACATCTGCGCAGCATAGTAGCCTCACTCAGCGCTTGAACTCAGGAGTCTTTGCATGTCCGTCCGTCGTACCAAAATCGTCGCTACCCTTGGCCCGGCCAGTAACTCGCCGGAAGTTCTCGAACAGCTGATTCTGGCTGGCCTGGACGTCGCCCGCCTGAACTTCTCCCACGGCACCCCTGATGAGCACAAGGCTCGCGCCAAGCTGGTCCGTGACCTCGCTGCCAAGCACGGCCGCTTCGTCGCCCTGCTGGGTGACCTGCAAGGCCCGAAAATCCGTATCGCCAAATTCGCCAACAAGAAGATCGAGCTGAAGATCGGTGATCAATTCACCTTCTCCACCAGCCATCCGCTGACCGAAGGCAACCAGCAAGTGGTCGGCATCGACTACCCGGACCTGGTAAAAGACTGCGGCGTCGGCGACGAACTGCTGCTCGATGACGGCCGTGTGGTGATGCGTGTCGATACCGCCACCGCCACCGAACTGCACTGCACCGTGACCATCGGCGGTCCGCTGTCGGATCACAAAGGCATCAACCGTCGCGGTGGCGGCCTGACCGCTCCGGCCCTGACTGAAAAAGACAAGGCCGACATCAAGCTCGCTGCCGAAATGGAAGTCGACTACCTCGCCGTGTCCTTCCCGCGCGATGCCGCCGACATGGAATACGCCCGTCAACTGCGCGACGAAGCCGGCGGTACCGCCTGGCTGGTGGCGAAGATCGAACGCGCCGAAGCCGTGGCTGACGACGAGACCCTCGACGGTCTGATCAAGGCTTCCGACGCAGTCATGGTTGCCCGTGGCGACCTCGGCGTGGAAATCGGCGACGCCGAGCTGGTGGGCATCCAGAAGAAAATCATCCTGCACGCGCGCCGCCACAACAAGGCCGTGATCGTTGCGACCCAGATGATGGAGTCGATGATCCAGAACCCGATGCCGACCCGCGCCGAAGTGTCCGACGTGGCCAACGCCGTGCTCGACTACACCGACGCCGTGATGCTCTCCGCCGAATCCGCTGCAGGTCTGTATCCACTGGAAGCGGTCCAGGCCATGGCGCGAATCTGCGTTGGCGCGGAAAAGCACCCGACCAGCAAGACCTCCAGCCACCGTATCGGCAAAGAGTTCGAGCGCTGCGACGAAAGCATCGCCCTGGCCACCATGTACACCGCCAACCACTTCCCGGGCGTGAAAGCGATCATCGCCTTGACCGAAAGTGGCTACACCCCGCTGATCATGTCGCGTATCCGTTCCTCGGTGCCGATCTACGCCTTCACCCCGCACCGCGAAGCCCAGGCCCGCGCGGCGATGTTCCGTGGCGTGTACACCGTGCCGTTCGATCCGGCTTCGCTGGCTCCCAACGAAGTCAGCCAGAAGGCGATCGACGAACTGGTCAAGCGTGGCGTCGTGGAAAAAGGCGACTGGGTCATCCTGACCAAGGGCGACAGCTTCCACACCACCGGCGGCACCAACGGCATGAAGATCCTGCACGTGGGTGATCCGCAGGTCTGAGTATCACGCTGAAAAAAACAAAGCCCCGGCATGTGAGTGTCGGGGCTTTTTGTTTTCTTTCGAACTCTAAAAATTCCGTTTTGCAACTGTCAGAACTGACAGTTGACTGCTCTGCCGGGCACGCCTCCAATCAAAACATCCACCCCGCGCTCACTCTGACCAGAATTTTCAAGTGACATTGGAATGGATACTCAGTCACTGATGGAGTCATGAAACATGAGCAATCAACCCAAGTTGGCAGCTGGGGATCTTGATCCTGAATTTGGTGAAGACGGCATTGTCAGCCTCGCTGGCGCCGATCCTCGAGGTAGCTATGTCTACCTGAAATCCGTTATCGCGATCGGTGATGACGCAAACGCAAAGATCCACTTTTGCGCCGAGAACGGCCATCCTGTGGCAGGCACGCAGTTTTTGATTGGCCGGCTTGACCTCGGCGGTGCACCTGACACGACATTCGGCAACAACGGCGTCGTTCAACTACCTTTCCCCGGACATCCCTACATTAGCGTGGCGGCGCTGGCCATTCAGACCGATGGCAAACTGATCGCCAGCGCGATTGATGCGACAGCGTCTAATTCGACTTTTTTTGTTCGACTCCACCCGGATGGAAGGGTGGATTCCAGCTTCGGGGAAAGTGGCTTCACCGTTGTGAGGCACCCTTTCGCCTCTAGAGCCCCCAAGCCAAAAAGGCAGAAGAAAGAGAAACCTCGCACCGGCATTGACCAGAACAGTCAAGGACGCGCGACCCTGGAAATCTTGCCAGACGGGAAAATACTGTCTGTGAGTAGCGAAGGTTACCTCGTTCGTTTGACCAATGACGGACGCCCCGACACGACGTTCAACCAGGTCGGTTATCTGCCCATAATCCACCCCAACTACCCCGCAGCCAGACATACCCCTGGCGGCCTCCTGGTGCAAGACAATCGGCATTACCTTGTGAGCGGCTCGATTGCCACAGTGCCCACTCGCGCGTTTTTCATGCGCTGTGATAACGAAGGAAACCTTGATACTTCATTTGGTCCAAGCGGCAACGGTTTCATCTTCGTCGAAGAAGAAGGCGACGACGGCATGTTCTTCAACGGATTGGCCAGCCAACCCAATCGACGCTTTCTGGGAGTTGGCGCTACTGCCAACTATGGAGACGAAGCTGGCCTGCTGGTCAGCCGCGAAGCTGACGGCGAAATCAACATTCAGTTCAATCAGGGAAAGTCGCTGTTTACGAAGTTGGAGGCTAAAAAAAGAACCCTGTGGATGGGAGCGGCCATTCAAGGAGATGGGAGGGTTGTAGTGGCCGGGGCATTGGGGGATCCGATTGCAGATTATTATGAGTTGGTGGTCGCACGACTCAACAACAATGCCACATTCGATACGTCGTTTGGCAATGGACAAGGTTGGGTGCGAACAGCCCTTCCCGGCAACATCGGTGGATATGCGACTACCATGACATTACAACTTGACGGAAAAATTCTGGTTGCTGCCACAGTCAGCGATACGGACTCCGCTGCGATTTTACGCTTCCTTAGCTCGTCGATAGCAAAAGCCCCGATCTGTGAATAACAGGGCTTTTTGCTTGCTGATGGCTTGAGAAAACCTGAAGCCTCGAGGCTGTCTACTGTCAACTTTGACAGTAGACAGCTTGCCTGCATCAGCATCCACTGCAACCTCCATCACTGCATACGCACAGGGTGACATCTGTGAGGAGGCGTTCAAAATGAGTTTGAATGAGGCGGGTTCACTGGATAAAAGCTTCGGAACAGACGGTGTCGTATCTATCACCATTCCCGGATTAAAGTTTCCCAAAATCGCAACGGTCGTAAATAAAGGGAAAGGCCCTAAACGAAAGATTTACTGCGCCGGTTGGGGGGAAAACGAGACCATTAACCTCTACTTCCTCACCCGACTGAATGCCGATGGCGCCCCCGACACATCGTTTGGTGACAACGGCAGCGTTGTTGGCCGTTTCCCTGAAACCGACTTATCAAGAGTACTTTCCCTGGCAGTGCAGGACGATGGAAAAGTCGTGCTGCTTGGCAGCACTCATCCTGCTCAGACGTTCAATCAACCAGTCCTGGCCCGCTACAACGACGATGGCGCGCGGGACGCCACATTCGGCAAAAACGGCTATGTGGTGCTGGATATACAAATAGCACCACCTGCCAAAGTGAAGCGGCCGGCAAAAAAGAAAAAAATCAGACAGCCAAAGCGCTCGCAAGAATACCTTGAACCCATCCGAGTGGAGGTATTGCCCAACGGAAAGATTCTTCTACTTCAAGACTATTATTTTAGTGGCATTCGAGGGATAGGTTTGATCATCCGACTCAACAAGGAGGGAGCACTGGATCTTCAATTCAACCAAATTGGCTACATTCCTGTCATGCATCCTGACTACATTTGGGGAAGGACGCTTTTAAAAAGTATCCTCGTACAGCCGGATGGCAAGTATATGGCCTGCGGAATGGTCTGGAGCGAAACCAGCCCCACCTACTCGATGCTGGCGCGCTACAAGAGCACGGGCGAACTTGATAGCGCCTTCGGAGAGGGTGGATTTGTCCTCCTTCCGATCGGCGATGATGCGATCGAACATGAATCCATCGAGCCTTTTGACTGCATGGTTCAACAACCCAACCAGCGGATACTTGGGGTTGGCAACACCAGCCATTTTCGAGGTGTACTGTTCAGCGTCGAGCCCAACGGCAAACCAAACATTCAGTTCAACCGCGGCAAGCCACTATTCACCAGACTGGAACCCGACCTTGACTGCAGGTGGACGGGTGCAGCGGTCCAAAACAACGGCAGAGTTGTTGTGGTCGGGGTGGGAGGCACCCTCAAAAATTTACCGGAGCGCAATACCTACGAAATCATCGTCGCTAGATTCAACAACAATGCCCAACTTGATCGAGAATTCAATGCAGGCAAGGGCTGGGTGCAGTTGCGTTCAGGTGATGGCCTGCAGTACGCAACCGGGGTTGCGCTGCAGGATGATGGAAAGATTCTGACCAGCGCCATAACGAGCGATGACGCCGGCATGCTGTTGCGTTTTCATGCCTGACGTTCGACGGTAAAAAACATCAGGTCACCCACTACCTCGCAAGGACAAATCAAGCGCCAGCCTTGCTGGCGCTGCACCAACGCCCCAACCTTTCAATTCGTCGCTCTGTGGCGATGTGACTGGTCAGGACAACCCAATTAGTGCCTTTTGATAAACCCGGTCAACGCCGCAATGGCTTCCGGCGAGCGCAGGCGTTGGGTGAACAGCTTGCCCTCCTCTTCGACCACCTGGCGCAGCAACGCCTGGTCCGGCGCTTTCATCAATTGCTTGCTGATACGCACCGCTTCCGGGGCCAGGGTTTCGAAGCGCAGCGCCACTTCCCGGGCTTTGGCCAAGGCCGCTTCGCCACTGGCCAAAGCCTGGGTGGCAATGCCCCAGGCGGCTGCCTGTTCGCCCGTGAAGGCCTCGCCCAGCAACAGCAACTCGGCCGCCTTGGCCTGACCGAGCAAGCGCGGCAGGATCAAGCTGGAGCCGAACTCCGGGCACAGCCCGAGGTTGACGAAGGGCATGCGCAATTTTGCGTCGCTACTGATGTAGACCAGGTCGCAATGCAACAGCATCGTCGTACCAATGCCCACGGCCGCACCCGCCACACCGGCGATCACCGGCTTGCGGCACTCCAGCAGGCTGCGCATGAAACGGAACACCGGGCTGTCGAGATCGCTCGGCGGCTCCTGGATGAAGTCGGCAATGTCGTTGCCGGCGGTGAAGCACTCGGCGCTGCCGGTGATCAGGATCGCGTTGATCTCGGGCTCATTGTCAGCCTGCTGCAGGGCTTCGCCCAGTTGGCTGTACATCGCACGGGTCAGGGCGTTTTTCTTGTCCGGGCGGTTCAGGCGCAAGGTCAGCAGCCCGCGCTCGCGCTCCAGCAGTATGGCGTCGGTCATGGTGAGTCTCTTGAAAGAAAGTCAGCGCTCAACCGCGGGGCAGGAACACGTCGGCCAGCAGTTGGTTGCGCGGCAGCCCCGCCAGATACAGGCGCCGGGCAAAGGCATCGACACTGTCAGGGTGCCCGCAGAGTAAGGCCAGGGTTTGCCGGGAGACAAGGCGCAATTGCGCCAAAGCCGCAGTCAGCTCGGCCGCGGTGAGCATCTCGACGGTCAGGTTGGGGCGATTGCCGGCCAGGGCCGCCAGGGGTTTGGCCAGGTAATGCTCGGTGCTGTCATGGGCCAGGTGAATCACCCGGATCGGTCCCTGATGGTCCTGGCGCAGCGCCTCGCGTAACACGCCGAACAGCGGCGCCAGGCCGGTGCCCGAAGCCAGCAGCCACAGGGGTCGCTGTTGCCAATCGGGGTCGTAGTGCAAGGCGCCGCCGCGCAGCTCGCCGAGGCGGATCGAATCACCGATCTTCAACTGACGCGCGGCATCGCTGAAGGCGCCCGGCAGGCGGCAATCGAGGTGAAACTCGAGAAAGCGGTCTTCCTGGGGCAGGCTCGCCAGCGAATAGGGACGCGCCACCTGCCCCGCCCACAGCACCAGGTGCTGGCCGGCCTGATAACGCAGCGGCCGTTCCGGCTGCAGACGCAGGCGCAGCACCGACGGACTCAACCAGTCCGCGGCCTCGACCACCGCAGGTGAACCATCACGCAGCGGATCGAACACCGCCACTTGCAGGTCGCCCACCACCTCACACTGACAGGCCAGGCGCCAACCCTGCTGGCGCTGTTCGGCCGTCAGGGCATCCGGTCGCCGGTCGCTGACCTCGCCGCGCAGGCACTGCACCAGGCAGGCATGGCAACTGCCCGCGCGGCAGCTGTACGGCACGTTCAGGCCATTGCGGTTCAGGGCATCGAGCAGGTTGCTGCCGGCCGTTTCCGTCCAGCGCCGCTCGCCGGCAATCAGCTCAGGCATCGACGCTTTCCCAGGCCGCGGCGCACCGGTTGCGGCCATCGCGTTTGGCGCGGTACAGCGCCTGGTCGGCACGGTGCAGGGCGTGATCCAGGTCGTCACCTTCGTGGAGCAGGGTCATGCCCGCCGACAGACTCAGGCCGCGCACGCTCAAGCCGACCAGTTCGACATCGACAAAGGCCAGACGCAGGCGCTCGCAGCAGGCGGTCAGGCGCTCGGCGTCGCAATCGGGTAACAACAAGACAAATTCCTCACCGCCATAGCGGGCCAATACATCGCCTTCGCGCAGGCAGGCGCTGGCGACGCCGGCAAAGGCCTGCAGCACCTGGTCGCCTGCGGCGTGGCCATGGACATCATTGATGCGTTTGAAATGGTCCAGGTCGATCAGTGCCAGGCCGTGCACCACGCCGGCGTCCATGCTGTGCAATTCACGGGTCGCCAGGCGCAGGAAATGCCGGCGGTTGAACAGCCCGGTCAGCTCATCGGTCGCCACCAGATCCTCAAGTTGCCGCATCATTCCGCGCAAGGTGTCCTGATGAGCCTGCAAGGCAAACCGGCGCTGGCGCATGCGCAGACGCGAAGCCTGCACGTAACTGGCATACAACGCCAGCCAGACCAGCACGATAAACAGCACGCACACCTGCAGCGCCGCCAGTGCCGGGTCGGCCAGTTGGAAGTGGTAGCCCTCCCAGAGGTTGAGCGCGGCAAAGCTGAAAAATACCAGGGCGGCACAGCGGATAAACGTGCGGCGCGGCAGATGGAACAGGCCGAACAACAGGATCAGCACGTAAAACACCAGGAAGGCGCCACGGGCGGAATCGAGGTGGGCAATCAACCAGGTCTGCCAGCCAATCCCCAGCAACACCTGCAGTTGGGTCAGGCTGGGATCGGCGAAACGCAGGTTGCAGCCGGTGTAGAAAATCGCGAACAACACCGATTGGCTGAGCATTACCAGCGCGGTGCCGATCATTGCGCCGCTGACCGCCCCCTGGAAGTGGCCGGTGAGAATCGCCAGCCACAGCAAAAGGATCGCCAGCGCATAGGTGCCTGTCGCCAGAATAAAGCGTTTGAGCAATAGATTCTGGATCGCGTTATGGGTCAATCGTTGACTCACCGTGCAGAGAGGGGGCTGACAAGAGTTTCCTACCCTAAAGGCCTGGTGCCACTTTAGTGTTGCTGCTCAAAAATCACCATCCTAATTTTGTGGGGTTGCCCGCAGCAGGCCCGGAGCAGGTATGCGACCTTCGTTTGACTGCCGGCGGATGTGCCCGGCGGCGAGCCGAGGTATACTGCCGCGCCTTTTTAGCGTCGCGCCAGCAACCCCGGCGTGCCTTGAAAGGTGTTTGCAGCCGACCGATGCACCCCACTGCAGACACCTTTATTAAATGTTCCCGTCTTTTAGAGGAGCGCGACTCATGACCGTGATCAAGCAAGACGACCTGATTCAGAGCGTTGCTGACGCCCTGCAGTTCATTTCCTACTACCACCCCGTGGACTTCATCCAGGCGATGCACGAGGCCTACCTGCGTGAAGAATCGCCGGCAGCCCGCGACTCGATCGCCCAGATCCTGATCAACTCGCGCATGTGTGCCACCGGCCACCGCCCGATCTGCCAGGACACCGGCATCGTCACCGTCTTCGTGCGTGTGGGCATGGACGTGCGCTGGGATGGCGCGACCATGAGCCTGGACGACATGATCAACGAGGGCGTGCGTCGCGCCTACAACCTGCCGGAAAACGTCCTGCGCGCTTCGATCCTTGCCGACCCGGCGGGTGCTCGCAAAAACACCAAGGACAACACCCCGGCCGTCATCCACTACTCGATCGTCCCGGGCAACACCGTGGAAGTCGACGTGGCAGCCAAGGGCGGCGGTTCCGAGAACAAGTCGAAAATGGCCATGCTCAACCCGTCCGACTCGATCGTTGACTGGGTGCTCAAGACCGTTCCGACCATGGGCGCTGGCTGGTGCCCGCCGGGCATGCTGGGCATCGGCATCGGCGGCACCGCCGAGAAAGCCGCGGTGATGGCCAAGGAAGTGTTGATGGAGTCCATCGACATCCACGAGCTGAAGGCACGCGGTCCACAGAACCGTATCGAAGAGATCCGCCTGGAGCTGTTCGACAAGGTCAACCAACTGGGGATCGGCGCCCAGGGCCTGGGTGGCCTGACCACCGTGCTCGACGTCAAGATCATGGATTACCCGACCCACGCCGCCTCCCTGCCGGTGTGCATGATCCCGAACTGCGCCGCCACCCGTCACGCACACTTCGTGCTCGACGGCTCCGGCCCGGCCGAACTGGAAGCGCCGTCGCTGGACGCCTACCCGGAAATCGTCTGGGAAGCCGGCCCGTCGGCGCGCCGCGTCAACCTCGACACCCTGACCCCGGAAGAAGTGCAGAGCTGGCAGCCCGGCGAAACCGTCCTGCTCAACGGCAAAATGCTCACCGGTCGCGACGCCGCGCACAAGCGCATGGTCGAGATGCTGAACAAGGGCGAAACCCTGCCGGTGGACCTCAAGGGTCGCTTCATCTACTACGTCGGCCCGGTTGATCCGGTGCGCGAAGAAGTGGTTGGCCCTGCGGGTCCGACCACCGCGACGCGGATGGACAAGTTCACCCGCCAGATCCTCGAGCAAACCGGCCTGCTGGGCATGATCGGCAAATCCGAGCGCGGCCCGACCGCGATCGAGGCGATCAAGGACCACAAGGCGGTCTACCTGATGGCAGTCGGCGGCGCGGCGTACCTGGTGGCACAAGCGATCAAGAAATCGCGCGTGGTGGCTTTCGCCGAACTGGGCATGGAAGCGATCTACGAGTTCGACGTCAAGGACATGCCGGTCACCGTTGCGGTGGACAGCAAGGGCGAGTCGGTGCACATCACCGGCCCGGCCATCTGGCAGCAGAAAATCAGTGAAAGCCTGGCGGTAGAAGTGCAGTAAGCACCCACCGTCGATGCAACAAAAAGCCGCGCGGTGACGATCACCGCGCGGCTTTTTTGTTTGTAAGGCCCTGCCCGACCACACGGGCAGTGACGCCGCCTTTACGAGCCCTGATTCATCTCGCGATAGGGGCTGATGGGCGTCAGCACCGCGGACTCACCCGCCGCGTAAGTCACATACAACCAACCCTCGGCATCGGTGACACCCACCTGCGGTTCCCTCGCGCTGATCTCGATCTTTACCGGCCGACCTTCGACCGGTTGCGTTGTGTGAAACGACACCAGGCGCACACCGTACCTGAAGCTACCCGCTGGTCGCTGTTCCCAGGGTCCGTCGATATCGATCACCCGGGTCCAGTTATGCGCCAGGCTGATGATCAGCGGCATGGAATACACACCGCTTCCCTGCACATTCAACTGCACGGCAAACGTCCCGTCACGACGACTGTCGAGCGTATCGAACGTCCAGCTCACACCTTCTGTGGCGTGCATTTCCTGCGGTGTGGCCGGGTCCGGGACCACGACCATCCCCAGATCCGCTGCGGCATCGCCCAGCCAGTTCAAGCTGACTGCTTTGCCAATCAGTTGGCTGCCGAACGTGGGCTTGAGGGTCAATGTATGCTTCGTCCCATGGCACATGAATGCCGATGCGCCGAAGGCCACGGTATATCGGTCGAGTTCCACCCGTACATCGTCCGCCAGGTCATTGGCCAGCAGCCGTCCCGGCAGCAACCAGTCCGGCAACAGCAAGTGAGTCAGCTTCAGGCCGAAAATACTGTCGTCGCCGAATGTCGAGCTGATCGTCCACCGCACTTCTGCACCTTCGACCCTTTGCGCCGTGCCCAATGGAGGCTCACATTGCAGCCCGCAATTGCGCGCATCGGCCTGGTCCTCCAGGGTGATATCGGTGCCCAACAGCGAACTGCCCGGATTGACCTTGAGCATCAACTCATAAGTCCTGCCTCGCTGGAGTTGAAGGTCTCCCAACGCCAGGTCGACCTTTTCACCCTCCAGATACAACTCGACCGCTGGCGCCCAGAGATTTTTTTCCAGTGCCGTCACGTCAAACACTGCGCAGTGTTCAGCCTCCTCATCGTCGCCGATGAGGCCCGCCAGTACCTGGTACTCGCCAGGAGCGTCCGGGGTGAAGCGGTGCTCGACCCAGCCCTCGGGCCCACTGATCGATTTCCCCTCCACGCCTTGATTGCCCAGGACCCGCCAATCCACTTCGAGCCCTTCCACACCCGCCAATGTTGCAGCATCCACCACCTGCATCCGCAACAGCACACTCTCGTGATTGCTCACCAGCGGCTGGGCGACCACCGCGCCGGTGGTGCCGATCAGGAAGCGCGATTCGACCACCTCGAAAGCCCGTGGATCAGACCACTCAGAGCTGTCGCCATCGTCCACCTGTCGCACCTGGACACGATACTTGCCCGCGTCCCATGGCGGGCTCGCCGTCCAGCGCCAATTGCTCAGCCCGTTGATACTGATGATCCGATTGTCGGGAAGATTGTCATGACGAATCTCGATCTCGCCCCTCGTTTCACCCTTGCCCCGCAGCGTGAAAGCAGGTGTCACACGAGAGCCTTCTGTCGGTGCATCGATCTGCGGTTTTTTCGGCGGCGTCTTGACGAAGAACTCGTGGGGATCACTCCAACTGGACACCGGGCCGCTGCCTTGCTGGCTGGCTTCAAGGGTTTGGGTCCCTGGGTCCAGGGACGTCTGAGGCGAGAAAACCAGCAACCCCTCGCCATCGGCCGATGCCGAGTGCAGCACCTGGGCGTCCTTCAACCGCACGGTGATCGTCGCACCCGGCAGCCCGCGCACCCGGATGACCGGTCGAGTAGAGGTTCTGGTACCTGCCTGCGGTAACTCGAAGTACGGCGCCTCGGGTTGTTCCTCCACCACGACAAAGAACGTACAGGGCTCACTGGGGTCGGAGGGGACGCTGCCCACGGTCTGCGTGGCCTTGACGGTGTGACTGCCGGCTGCCCAACCGATTGCCGGCGTGAAGTGGTAGAGCTCACCGTCAGAGGCGAACACACCGTCCACCGCCTGGTTTTTGTCGTTGTGCAGCTGCAGGGACAATGCTGCGCTACCGCTGTAGACCCCCGTCAACCGGAGTACCTGCATCGGCGTCGCCGGATCTGCGGGGGACGAGATGGCCAGCCGGCCTGGCTTGACCCTGAAAGTGCAGAGATCACTGGGATTACATACCACGCCATTGACGGTTTGAATCACCAGGACCGACTGGATACCAGGTGTCCAATGGGTTGATGGCGCGAAGGTGCGAGTCGTCCCCGCGGCACTGAACGTGCCATCGACCTTCCGGCCCTGCTCATCGAACATCTGCAGGGCTGTGGCGTCGCCGTCATAGACGCCGGTGATGGTCAAGGCCTCATCGGGCGTCAGGGAGTGCACGGGATTGATAATCGCGGGATTGAAGGCCATCACGCTAAACAGGCAGAGATCGCTGGGATCCGAAACGACGTTGCCAATGCTCTGCAGGACTTTGACCGTATGGCTGCCCGGCACCCAGCCCAGGCTCGGGGTGAAGGTACGCGTTGCCCCTTCGGGGCTGAAAGTCCCGGGCACCCGGATGTTCGCCTTGGTTTGGAGCTCCAGTTGTACCGACAGGGAACCGGGGTACACGCCGGTGATGGTCAACAACTGGTTCGGCAACAAGGCTTCTGCCGGCTTGCTGATCGCCGGCTTGGCGGCCTTTGCCGCAAACACACAGGGTTCGCTCGGCGGCAGCGCGACGCCGTTGACCATCTGCAGCGCAATCACGCTGTTGCTCAGCGGCGACCAGTCCTGGTCCGGAGTGAATCGGCGTTCCCCGCCAGTACCACTGAAGCCTCCAGGTATCAGATCATTCGAAGTGTCGTCGCGCATCTGCACCTCGGACGCGCCTTCGGCAACATCGACAATGCTCAGCGACTGTCGCGGCTCGGCGACACCGATCACCGGCAAGAGCCTCAATCTGAATGGCTGGGTCGTGAACTCACACCAGTCACTTGGGTCGGACACCACGCCACCGACACTCTGTATGACCCTGAGCTTATGGTGTCCGGGCGTCCAGCCTGCAGTCGGGGTGAACGTGCGCTCTGCTCCCTCGTGGCTGAAGACGCCCTTCACCCTGTAGTTCGCCTCGTTGTACATGTCCAGTTGTACCGAGGGGGAATGGGGATAAACGTCGATAATGGTCAGAGGCTGATCCGGCCACAAGGCGTCGGTTGGCGCAACGATCACCGGCTTTGGCGCCTTGGCCTCAAACGAACAGGGGTCGCTTGGCTCAGAGGTCACACCGTTGACAACCTGTACGGCAATGACCGTGTTGCTGACCGGTTGCCAGTTCCGCTCGGGAGTGAACAGACGTTCACCGCCAGCGCCACTGAAGCGTCCGGGGATCAAGGTGTTTGAAACGTCGTAGCGCATTTGCAAAGCGGTCGCTTTTTCATGGACGCCGACAACTGTCAACGGCTGTTTAGGCTCAGCCACACGGACGGGAGGAACGATGGTCAGCTTGAGGGGCTGGGTACTGAAAATGCACCAGTCGCTTGGATCGGAGGCGACACCACCGACGCTCTGTTTGACCTGTATTTTCTGCATGCCTCGCGCCCACTCGGCTGTGGGTGTGAAGGTACGGGCAATACCGGTGGTGCTGAACGTGCCAGCCACTGTGTTGCCCGCCTCATTTAGCATCTGCAGGGTGACGGTGCCCGAAGCGACCCCGGTAATGGTCAGCACCTCCTTGGGTGCTGCCGGGCTGGGTGGCTGGGTGATTGCCGGTTTCGACGGTTTGACCGTGAATGTGCGCACATCGCTGGGTTCGGACACTACGGCGTTGGCGCTCTGGGTGACTTTGACCTTATGAGTCCCAGGCGCCCAATGCGCCGTTGGTGTGAAGGTACGAGTTGTTCCGGAGCCGCTGAAGGTGCCAGCTAAATACCTCCCGTGGTCATCCAGCATTTGCAGGACGACGCTACCGGAAACGATACCGGTAACGACACCGGTAATGCCCAAGACCTGATTGGGTGCTGCCGGGCTGGTCGGTTGGGTGATCGCCGGTTTCGACGGTTTGACGGTGAACGTCCGGGTATCGCTGGTATCGGAAGAAACACCGTTGACGGTCTGTATGACGCGGACTCTGTTGGTGCCAGGCGCCCAGTCAGCAGCCGGGGTGAAAATGCGGGTCACGCCCGCAGGGCCGTAACTGCCGGCAACGCGGCCGCCCGTTTCATTGATCACTTCAAGGGTGACGGTGCCGGAAAACACGCCGGTAATGGTCAAGGCCTGTTTCGGCGGCGCCGGACTGGTCGGCTGCGTGATCGTCGGTCTTGGCGGCTTGACCGCGAATGCGCGCACCTCGCTGGGCTCGGAGGCAACACCGTTGACGGTCTGGATGACGCGAACTCGGTTGGTGCCAGGTGCCCAATCAGCCACTGGGGTGAACGTACGGGTCACGCCCGCAGAGCTGAAAGTGCCAGCTATTCTGCCGCCCGTTTCATTGATCATTTCGAGGGTGACGGTGCCGGAAAGCACGCCGGTAATGGTCAAGGCCTGTTTCGGCGGCGCCGGACTTGCTGGCTGAGTGATCGCCGGTCTTGGCGGCTTGACCGCAAAGGCGCGCACCTCGCTGCGCTCGGAGGCAACACCGTTGACGGTTTGTGTTACACGGACACTATTGGTACCTGGTGCCCAGTCAGCAGTGGGTGTGAAAAGCCGGGTGACGCCCGCAGAGCTGAAAGTGCCGGCTACTTTGCCGCCCGCTTCATGGAACAGTTCGAGGGTGACGCTGCCGTTGAACACACCGGTAATGGTCAATGGTTGTCTCGCACCTCCAGGGTTTGTCAGCACGCTGATCGATGGCCTGGGGGGTTGCACGGATATCTGGAACGGCGGGTTGAGCCAATTGGACCACACGCCATCAAAGCGTTGACGGGCGGAGAGGACGTAAGGCCCCGGTGGCAGATCCTGGCTGCCGGTGCCGAGCACAGCATTCCACACGCCATTGCGCACCGTCGCTGTCGCCAGGACCGGGGTTGCGTGGTTCTGCTGGACAATTTCTACCGTGGCGCCTTCGTATCCTGTACCGGTGAATGTCGGTCGCTGGCTGGTCGGCACTAAGGGCCCATCGATGCTCGGCAGAGGCGGCTTGACGGTGAATGTTCGAGCCACGGAATCAGAGGAGTGGCCGCCAACATTGACCCGGGCATACAGCACCTTGCGCCCGACGAAAGTGCGCGGCAGCGGTGTCGAGGTCCATGTGCCGTTGGTGCCCGGGGCTGCGCTAGCCCATTCCCGACCGCCAAATTCCTGCAGCGACACAATGGAACCGGCCCCGGAGTAACCCTGGGTACCGGAGAGTGACGAGCCCGACTCGAGGATACCGCCTTGCACGGGATGGCTGATCCGCGGCGCGAGGGGCCTGATGGAAAACTTGCGACCAATGTACGCGGAATGCTCGTTGCCCTTGTCGATGCGCACATACAGCTCATGCGACCCTGCGCCCAAGGCAGCTGGCAGTGGCGATGAGGTCCAGCGCCCATCGGCGCCCGGAATCGCGTAAGCCCATTCATGCCCGCCGGCCTGCTGCAGCGACACCCTGGACCCAGGTCCGATGTAGCCATTGATTCCGTAAAACGAAGCGCCGAAATCCAGGGTTCCGTTCTGCACAGGATGGGTGATCTGCAGGGGCGCCTGGTCAATCTTGAACGTGCGGCTTGTGGCCCAGTGGCTATACAGCGTCGTCTGGTATTGAATCTTGAAGTAGATATTCTCTCCCAGCGGGAGTTCATCGGGCACGACGAACTCAATAAATAAAGCACCCCAGCCACCGCTGTATCTTTTGATGAATTTATTGTCACTGGCCCGAAAAAAATCCAGATTCCATTTGTTGTGCAGCGCTGCCGGCACAACAGCATGAACGTTGAATCGGCGACTGACGACTGAGGCCGTCGGCGCCGTTATCAAGGGAGGTGTGAGCAACTCCCAAAGTGGTGAAATATCATCTAACAGGGATTCATTATCGCTTGTCATTGTCTTGGCACTCCATTGCCCGACTTTCTGCCGGTGCTTCCTGGCCCAACTTCTAACGCGAACCACAACTGTTCGACCACCTATCAAATCTGCCAGGTTACGCACCACCGACTTACCGCTAGTTTGATCCTGCCGGGCATGACTAATGCCCAACCTTTATGGCAGGAGAAACAATGAAATGACCGCCGAAAACAATGGTTTGATTAACGCGCTCATCGCTACGGACAGCTCACCCAAGAAAGACCAGAACTCTTTCGCATCAGCCATGCAGAACATGGGGTTCACCTCGGTCTTCGACATCGTGCGCATGCCCAGGTCCGAGTTTGCGCAACAGCTGCGCGCCTTCAGCGACGCCAGCGCCGATCTGGCCTACGACAATGCCATGGGCTATGCCGCGCTGATTGCACGTCTGTATCGCGAGCACAAAACCTCTTCCGGAAATGTCCAGCACCTGGCCCAGCGCAGTGGTGTTCGCTCACTGACGCAACTGGGGCCGACATTTGCCAATTTGTTCAAGGAAAACTGGGATGAATTCTGCAAGGTCGGGGCCCTGGCTGCGGTTGATTCGCCGGTGGCCTACCTCAGCGAGCTGCGAGGATTCATCCGAGAACTGGAAAGCATCAGCACAGACCCCAAGCGCATCTTGCTGGACCAGCGACGCCCGGATCTGCAGCACTTGCTGATTACCCAGGAAAGTACCCAGACCCCGCGCCCAATGCTGGAAATCGTCAATGACGTGCTAACGCGAAACTTGAAGACTTACTTGAATGGAGTACCGGCAGATAAAACCAAGTCCATCTATCAAGTCTTGACCGAGCGGCGATACCCCTTTGACTTGCCCTACAACTTCTATCATCAGCAGTGCCAATTGGGGCTCGACTCCCACAAACCGAAACTGGGAGAACTCAATTATCGGATCAGTCAGCGCCTGCCCATTGGCCAATACTCCAACAACGATTACGGGGTCATACAACAGCCCGCCTTGCAGGCACAACGCTGGTTGACGGGACTAAGCCCGCAACAACAGGACGTGTTGATCACGCCCTCGCCGTTCAGCGACTTCTATTTGACCCGCGAACAGTTGGCTGACTTGAAAGTTGGTTGGCAACATCCGGGCAGCAGTCAACTGAGCCCTCACGCGCCAATCACCACCGGGTATTTACTACCTGCAGGACAACAGGATATCGGCGTTGCCAACCCGGCGGCAAACACCTTGCGTGCGGTGAATGCGGGTTCGAACCTGGCCACTTTTACCTTTAGAAAGCCCGGGGACAATGCCACCACTGCAGTGAAACTCAAACTGAACTCCGGTGCCCCTACCAACACCAGCACCTATTACTTGAATGGCCTTCATAGCCACTCGGCAGCCACTATCTGTTCGCGGTTCATCAGTGAAACGGCACTTCCCGAGCCTGTATCCGAAGGCCGTTGCGTCAGTTTCGATCTGCACCTGGTTACCGGTTCCGTTGCAGCCCCACTCAGACTGCTGAAAAGGCGCTTCACCCTGACGCTGGACAGGCACTATCAGCCCACGAACGAAGAACAAGACTACTTCAGCCGAGCCTATGGCCTGGGTATCACAGACGCCGAAGAAAACGCCCTGGCCGACCTCAACACCTTCATGCAACGCACCGGCCTGAAGGCCGAGCAGGTCGAAATGCTTTTGGCACGACGCTCGTACGCCGTGCGCCTGTCGCCCAATTGCCCGAGTAAAAACCTGCAAAGTGCAGGCGTGGGCAACGCCGTGCCCTTCCCCCATGCCAATCACTATGGTGCCTGCTACGTCAACGGCACCGGCTCAGGTCTGTACGACAGCGTTTCCCCGCCCACAGCCACTTCGATCCTGCGCGACAAATTCGACAACGCCATGGACCTGGTGCAAGTCAAAATAGGCGATTCGAAAACCTCGCGCCTGAGCAAGACCTCGCTAAATCGCTTCGATCGCCTGCAACGGATGATTCGCCTGCAGCGCTGGACGGGCATTCCCTTCGCCAAACTGGACACCCTGATTACCAGCGCGATCCGCGCCGAGGGCGAGGCCAACCTGGGCATGGAACTGAACGAAAACACCCTGCGAGTGCTCGGTGTCTATCGCTACCTCAACCAACGCCATGGCATCGACCCGCAGGAGTTCGCCGCGCTGCTGCACGACCTCACGCCCTATGCCAGCGGCAAGGACGAAGTCCCGTTGTTCGACCAGGTGTTCAACCGGGTACAGCTGTTCGACACGCCGCTGATCCTCGATCAAACCGAGTTGAAACTGAGCAGCCCAACCCCGGCCGACGAGAAGACGCTGCTGCAATTGTGCGCCGGCCTGGGCTTGCAACCGACCGAAGATTCACTGCTGTTGATCGGTGCAGAGACACAAAAGGTGGTGCCCGTACTCAAGCGCGACCTGCCCACCGTTTCGTCCCTGTTCCGCCAGGCACGCATCGCCCGCTTGTTCGGTCTGTCGGTGGCCGATCTGCTGATGCTGGCCAAGCTGCTGGGGGGCACTCGCTTCAAGACCGCCCTGGCCAGCGGGCGCCTCAAGGCCATCACCAGCGCCGATACCCCGGACATTCTTGACGTACTGATGCACCTGGACTGGGCCGTCGACTGGCTCAAGGACAGCCAGCAGACCGTTGCCCAGTTGCAACAGCGCCTGGGGCCCGATATTCCAGTGGCCTTTGCCCAAACTGACAGGACAGATCTGCAATTGCAGACGGCACAACCAGCGCTGTCCGATGAGCAATTCAAACGCCTTGGCCTGTTGCGCGAGGATGCGTTGCGCAGCGTCGTCACCGAACAGGAAGTCCTGGCATTGGGCCTGCCCGCCCGGACTGATGCGACCAAGCCCGTGAAAATCGCCTGGTTCGAACTGCTGCGCAATTACTCGTTGCTCGATGACGATGGGTTGCTGCCAGTGCTCGACCGGCCACTGACCCTGATCGACGCGCCACAGACCTGGCTCAAGGCCGACATCGACCTGTTGATCAAGCCACTGCTGTTGGCGCCCGAGGTCAAAGAGGCCTGCGCGCACAAGCTTCTCGAACTGCTACTGAATGCCTGGGACCGACAACGCCAGTTGCTTGAAGCACTGTTTCAGGAAACCGGCAAATTACCCGCTGACCGCACCCTGGCCGTGATCCATTGGGCTCACTCTTCGGTCTACAGCCTGCTGGTGGACGCCTGCACACCGCCGGCCGAATCGGGCCTGACCGAGCAGTTCGAGCGCGTGTCACGGCACGCCGAAATCGCCCTGCAACTGCGCCTGAGTGACGACGCACTGCGCCTGTTCAGCATCAATCCAGGCTGGCTCGGCGGCAACGAGTATCCGGGTAGCAGCAGCGAACCTGCGCTGTGCGATCTCTATCTGTTCGAACGCTACAGCCACTGGCTGCATGGCCAGCGTCACGCGGAAGATGCCTTGCTGAGCTACTTCACCCTGGCCAATCCGGGCTCGGTCAGCCTCAAGAACAAATCCCTGCGCCTGGCGGCCGCCAACACCGCCAACCATGCATTGGCGCGGTTACTCGACTGGCCGCAAAAGGAAGTCGCGGCGCTCACCGACCTCTTGCCGAAAAAATGCGCCAGCTCAATGGCCCAGGTCGATTGGGTGCGTCGCTGCCAGCAGGCGTGCCTGGCCAGTGGCCTCGACGCCCGGACCCTGCTGCAAGCCAGCGCGCTGCATGCCAGGAGCAGCCTGGATGACTGGCAGGCCGTCGGCGACGCGGTCATGGCCACCCACAACACCGCTGCCCATCCATCGCTGGCCAATGATTAAGGAACAATCATGACGACTGATATCGACGCAACCCTCAACGAGTCCCTGCGTGACGCAATGCTCGCGATGTACCTGCACGACGGCGTGAACAACGATCCATACCTGATCGAACAGGGCCTGGCGGACCGCATCAAGACCCCGCACGATCTTTACGAGTTCTGGCTGCTGGATGTGCTGGTCACCCAGAACGTCCCCACCAGCCCGGTGGCCTGCGCCATTGCCAGCCTGCAACAACTGATCAACAGCATGATGCTGAACATGGAACCTGGCTACGCTGACCACAGCCTGAGCCCCGCGCAGGTGAACGCCTGGCGCAACGGGATGAATCGCTATCCAACCTGGGCCGCGCTGCAGCAGTTGCACCACTTCCCCGACATCTATCTCGACCCGACCCTGCGCCTGAGCAAGACCAGCAGTTTCGAGCAACTGGAAAACGACCTCAACCAGACGCAGATCCAGCCACAGACCGTCCAGGCTGCCGTGCTGGCGTACCTGGCCCGATTCGAGGAAGTGGCCAATCTGAAACTGTGCAATGGCTACATCGATGGCGAGGATTTCGCCAACAGTTGCTACTACTTCATTGCCCGCTCACCCGCCGAGAACGCCTTCTACTGGCGCGTGCTGGACATGGCTCAACGACCGCAGATAAAACCTGCAGCAGGGCCCGGCGAGATCGCCCCCAAGTACGACAAGCCACTGCCCAGCGCCTGGTCCGACTGGCAACGGGCCAATGTGCCCATCTCGGAAAAAGCCCTCGAACACACCATCCGTCCCTGCTGGTTCAACAATCGGCTGTTCGTGGTCTGGGCCGAACTCGACTATCAGGATCCCGATGCCATCTCGCCAGGGGGCGGTCCGCAGAACCCGGTCAAGGCGCACCCGTTGTTCCGCTTGTATGGCAGTTACAAAAAATACGATGACAGCTGGAGCACGCCACGGGTCTACATCGAGAACTATTGCCTGACCGCCAGCCTGATCGACAGAACGCCAGAAGAGATTGCCCGGCAAACGCAGACGATCGCCGTGTATGACCACTCGACCTCGCCAGAGTCGATGTTCATCGCCCTGTATTCACACTATCAGCCGGACCCGACAGACCCCACGGGCGGCAGCGACCATTACGACTTCCTCAGAACCGTACGCGTCGACAAGAACTTCAACGTGACCTCGTTGTTTCCCGCCTCCGGAGTGGTACCCGAGGTCACGCAGAACCACCGCGCAACCGCGTTGCAGGACGATGCAAAGACTCGCGCGCATGTGCTGTTGATCGGCAACATTTTCGCCAACGCCAGCCGCAACGCCAGGCGCTTGCAGTACTGGCTGCCCTCTGGCACGCCGATTTTTGGCGATGTGGAGCCGGCCACGCCCGAAAAAGACGAAACTACCTGGAACTTCAAAGGCTGGCAGCCGCGAATCAGGCACAGCGCGAAAAACGTCGATCTGGTCTATGACCGCAGCCGCTCCAACATCGAACTGAGCGTGCGTTTGAATGAAGGGTTCAGCGACGAAAAAACCATCACCCTGTCGATCTTCGACAGAGGCACACCCACCCTCGAACTGTTCAAGTTGACACTGGTATTCAGTGAGTCCAGCTACCACAGCGAACGTTACACACTCAATCCTGGCTCAACGATCACCGCCAGCAATACCGAGTGGCTGGACCAGGCCAACGCCCAGTACTCCTTCACCACCAACAAGGGCTGGAAAAACCTGATCCTCGACAGTGGCGGCGCGGGTGACAAGTTCTCGTTGCCCCGCACCAAAAAAGGCGAGACGGCTTCGCTTGCAGGAAAGCGCCTGTACAAACACATGCTGGAAGACCTCTTCGACTCGCCCAGCAACTACCTGACAGAGTGCCGTCGTTACACCAACAGCACCGACAAGTTGTACCTGCACCCAAAGGTCACACACGAGAGCTTCGGCCCGTACTTCTACCAGCTCTTCGTCGCCCACCCACTGGATGTCAAATCCGCCACGCACCCGACTTCATTCAGTGAGATGCGCACCCTGCACAGGTCGCCCATCCTCAGCAGCCTGGCGCGCGATGCCACGCTGAGCTACGCCTTCTCGATCGATCAGACCACCCACCGGCCCGAAGGCTGGCCGGTCGACTGGCCCGAAGACCCGACTGACCTGAGCATCCCGCTGATTTACGGCGTGCTGGTCTACGAACAGCATTTGAACATCCACACCCTGAAAGGTGGCGCGCTGAACGCATTGAAGGTCGGCTGGGGTGAAACGCTGCAATCGACACCCTTGATCTCCCCCAGCCTCAATAGCCTCAGCGACCCTGCCGTGGGCGACAGCCCTTCGCTGGGCAAGGCGCAGTTCATCGACTTCAGCGGCTCCAGCATCGAGGCCAACGAAGCCCCGGACAGTGTGGAAAAACGCGCGCCGATCCGGATGAACACGACCTTTGCCAGGCATCTGATCGAGCGTGCCGAAACCGGTATGCACTCCTTGTTGAGCTGGGATACCCAGCACATGAAAGAGCCGCCCATTACCGATGAATCAGGGGCCCAGGCCATGGATTTCTCGGGTGCGTACTCGCCGTACTTTGTCGAGCTGTTCCTGTACTTGCCCTGGCTGGTGGCTCACCGGCTCAACCAGGAGCAACAGTACGAAGAAGCCAAGCGCTGGCTGGCGTTCATCTTCGATCCCTCGCGCCAGGGCGAGCATTCCGACCATCCGGGCTACTGGCATTCGGTGCCCCTTGAAGAATCCGTGTGGCCAGGCCCGGCGGACCCCGGCCAGGCGATTCTGTACCCGGACGATCCGCACCAGATCGCCCTCAGTTTCCCGGTGCACTTTCGCAAGGCCCTGTATGGCCTCTACCTCGACATCGAGAGCAACCAGGCCGATGCCGCCTACCGGGAGCTGACCCCGGACGGGCTGGCCGACGCCAAGCTGCGCTATGTACATATCCTCGACATGCTGGGCCCGCGTCCGGACGTGCGCCAGGCCGATGACTGGCAGCCGGTCAACCTCAAGCAGCTGAGCACGGCGAACAATCCCGAGCTGCGCGAATTCGAGCAACGCTTGTTCGAAGCCCAGCACAGGCTGCAACACAGCCCGCCGTTGCGGATCGGCCAGCCCCCAGCCTCGCAGGCCGCGCCGCTGTTGTGCCTGCGACCTTACGCAGCCGACTCTTCGATGCCCGGCGTCGACAATCCGTACTTGCGTCGGCCGTTCAACCCCGAGCTGATCCAGCGCTGGGAGCGCGCCGAAAGCCGTCTGTTCAACCTGCGGCACAACCTCGACATGGCCGGCAATGCCCTGAACCTGCCGCTGTTTGCACCACCGCTGGACCCACGGGCGCTGCTCGCCGCCTGGGGCCAGGGGCTGTCCGGCACCGCGCTCAATCGCCTGCTGAGCCCGCAGATCCCGCACTACCGCTTCAGCTTCATGCTGGGTCTGGCGCAGAACGCGGTAGAGGGCGTGATGCAGTTCGGCTCGACCTTGCTGTCGTTGATTGAACGCAAGGAGCAGGCGCAATACCTCGAGCTGCAACAGCAGCAAGCCTGGAACCTGGCGAAAGTGGCAGTGGATATCCAGGTCCAGGCCGGGAAGATCGATCAGGCCAACAAGCAGGCGCTGCTGGCCAGCCAGGCAGTTATCGAAGGACGTTTGAGCTATTACGAGAAACTGTTGAAGGAGGGGGTGAGTGACGACGAGATGCAGGCCGGTGATTCGTACCGCGAAAGCGGTCGGACGCAAGCGTTGGCATCGACCATTCAAGGAATAGGGGAAGCACTGAAATTAGCCCCCAATATGTTTGGTATGACGTTCGGTGGCGCACGTATCGAAGGCCCGTTCAATGCTGCCATGGCCGGAAAGCAAGGTGAATCGACCCTGGCCCAAAGCGATGGCCAGATCATGGAACGCAAGGCGCAATTCTTCCGACGCACCCAGGAATGGACCCAGGCCCGCGACCAGGCGCAACTCGAAGCCCAGCAGATCAAGGCACAACTGGCGGCCTTTGAAGCCCAGCACACTGCTACCGCCCTGCAACTGCGCCAGGCGCAAACCGCGCTGGACCAGGCCAAGGTCACCCATGACTTCCTGCTGAGCAGCAATCGCTTCAGCAAATCCCAGACCTACGACTGGCTCAACAGCAAGTTCGCCAGCTTCTACTACAGCGCCTTCAACACCGCGCAGTCGCTGTGCCAGGCGGCCGAAGCCTGCTGGCAATACGAGATGGGCGATTTTGCCCAGAGCTTCATCCGCCCCGGCGCCTGGAACGCCAGCTACCGCGGCCTGGGGGCCGGGGAAGAATTGAAAATGAGCCTGCAACAGATGTCGCGCGAGTTCGTGCAGAACCACACCCGAGATCTGGAAATTCGCAAAACCGTGTCACTCAAGCACCTCCTGGCCAAGGATCCCGACTCCAAGATCAACAAGACCTGGGAGGACATCCTGCAGGCGCTGACAAGCAACGCCGCCTGCGAGTTCGAACTGACCGCAAAAATGTTCGACGACGACTACAGCGGACAGAACCACTACCTGCGGCGCATCAAAACCATCAGCGTGTCGTTGCCGGTCACCCTCGGCCCTTATGAAGATATCCGTGCGGTCCTGAGCCAGCGCTACAGCAAAGTCGAAATGCTTCCCGCTGTGGGCACCGCGAAAGAAAATCTGCGAGTCAGTCAGCAGGTGGCGCTGTCCCACGGCGTCGACGACAACGGTCTGTTCCAGCTCAACTTCCAGGACGAGCGTTACCTGCCGTTCGAATACACCGGGGCGATCTCGCGCTGGAGCTTGCAATTCCCCAACCTCGCCGCGCAGAAAGCCACGCTTGAGTCGCTGACCGACATCATCCTTCATGTCTGCTACACCGCGCGTTCCGGCGGAGGTGTGCAATGAGTGAGCAAGCGCAGTCGACGCTGACTATCAATGCGCCCGCCATGCCCAAGGGCGGCGGCGCCATCCAGAGCATTGGCAAGGGCTGGAGCGGGGTGGGCACCACGGGTGCCGCAGCGCTGGACCTGCCATTGCCGATCAGCAAGGCGCCCAATCGCGATCTGGTGCCGGCCCTGGGCCTGGGTTACAGCAGCGATGTCGGCAACAGTCCGTTCGGCATCGGCTGGCGCCTGACCAGCAACGCGATCACCCTGCGCACTCACAAGGGCGTGCCGAAATACGATGGCGACGATCAGGTGCTAGGCCCCGGCGGTGACGTATGGATGCCCGAAAAACATGACGACGGCAGCCTGGTCGCCCGAACCGCGCATGAGTACAACGGTGTGCCGTTGCCTGGGCACCAGGTCATACGCTATTGGCCACGGGTCGAAGGCGCATTCGACTTGGTCGAACACTGGACCCAGCTCGAAGACAGCGACAACCCGGCCGGATTCTGGCTGATTCACGGCGCCGACGGCAGCCTGCATTGCTACGGTAAAACCGCCGCCTCACGCCGCGCCGATGCCAACGACCCGTCCCACGTTGCCGCGTGGCTGCTCGATGAAAGCCTGAATCTGCGCGGCGAACACGTGGTGTACCTGTACCAGCCCGAAGTCGAGGCGCCGGTCGCCCCGCAGTACCGCGATTACCGCAGCCAGCGCTACCTGCGTCGGGTGCTGTACGGCAATGCCCAGGCTAGCGCCAACCTGTACGCCTGGAAAGCCGATGGCTGGAAAGACGTGGCCTGGCATTTCCACCTGCTGTTCGATTACGGCGAACGCAGCGCCGAGCTGACGCAAGTGCCGATCTACGATTTGCCGGGTATCGAGCGCGGTGACTGGGGCGCGCCGCGTCAGGATGCCTTCTGGAACTTCGCCTTCGGCTTTGAACTGGGTTGCCGACGCCTGTGCCGCCAGGTCCTGATGTTTCATCAGTTCCCTGAAGCGCTGGGCAGCGAGCCGGTGCTGGTCCAGCGCCTGCTGCTCGAACATCGCCAGACTGCGCAGGGCTACACCCAGCTGACGGCCGCGCATCTGCAGGCTTATGACAACCAGGGCCAGACTGAAAGTCGGCCGCCCATGGAGTTCTACTACAGCCCCTTCAAACTCGACCCGAAACGTCAGGCCTACCGCGAGTTTGCGCAACTGCCGGCGCTCAATGACGGTCAGCGCTATCAACTGGTGGACCTGTATGGCGAAGGCATGCCCGGTGTCCTGTTCACCAGCGACAAGGCCTGGTACTACCGCGAACCGCTGCGCGCCGAGCGTGGTGGCGACGAGGTCAAGTATGGCGAATGGGCGCTGTTGCCCGGGACGCCGGTGACCGACAGCAGTAAACCGATTCGTCAGTCGCTGATCGACCTGTCCGGCGATGGCAAACTCGAATGGCTCATCGCTCAGCCCGGCCTGAACGGTTCCTTCACCCTCAACCCGGACCGCAGCTGGTCAAACTTCGTCAGCCACGCGGCGTTTCCCAGCGAGTTCTTCCATCCCAAGGCGCAATTGGCGGATCTGCTGGGCAGCGGCCTGAGCGACCTGGCCCTGATCGGCCCACGCAGCGTGCGACTGTATGCCAATCGCCGTGTAAGCGGCTTCAGCCAAGGAGCCGACGTCGCTCACGCTGATGATGCGTTGCCGTTGGCGAGCAATGACCAGCGCGAGTTGGTGGCCTTCAGCGACCCATTGGGCAGTGGTACGCAGCACCTGATCCGGATTCGCCACAATCAGCTCGAATGTTGGCCGAACCTGGGCCACGGCCGATTCGCCAAGGGTTTTGTACTCTGCCCACTGCCGTTCGACGACGGCGAATTCGACGCCTCACGGATACGCCTGGCGGACCTCGACGGCTCCGGCGCCGTCGACCTGATCTACCTCGAGGCCGATGGTTTCCAGGTGTTCATGAACCAGGGCGGTACCGGGTTCAGCGCGCCCTCGGTAAAAATGCCATGGCCGCAGGATGTGCGTTACGACCGCCTGTGCCAGGTGAGCGTCGCCGACCTGCAAGGGCTGGGTTGCTCCAGCCTGATCCTCAGCGTGCCACACATGCAGCCGGTGCACTGGCGCTACGATTTCGTCAGCGCCAAACCCTACCTGGTCAACGCCACCAACAACAATATGGGCAGCGCCACCGCCGTGAGCTTCCGCAGCTCGGCCCAGGCGTGGCTTGACGAGAAGGCCGAGCTGATTGCGGCCGGTACTGTCCCGGCGTGCGACCTGCCGTTCGCCATGCACCTGGTCAGCCAGCAAAGCCAGCTGGATGAAATCACCGGCAACCGACTGAACCAGTCGTTCACCTACCGCCAGGGCTTCTACGACCGTATCGAGCGCGAGTTCCGCGGCTTCGGCCTGTTGTTGCAAAACGACACCGAAGCCTCGCCAGCGCAACGTTCAAGTCCTGGCTTCACCACGCCGATCCTCAGCAAGACCTGGTTCCACACCGGCAAGACCCTGGACATGCGCAACCCTGGCTACTACCAACGGGACGCCCATGCCGTCGACCTGCGCCCCCCACTCCTGTACGACTATCCACTTGACGACGCCGCGGGACGGACGATCGAGCCCGATGCAGAACTCGCCCGCGAGATGGCCCGCTGCCTCAGTGGCTCGGTGCTGCGCAGCGAGGTGTTTGCCGCTGACGATGATCCAGCCACGGCCGTGCCCTACAGCGTGCAGGAAAACCGCTTCGCCATTCGCCAGTTGCGCGCCAAGGGTCAACATCAGCCCTACGCCGTGTTGCAGCCGCTGTCCCTGGAAAGCATCGCCTACCACTACGAGCCCGAGGTGGCGGATGACCCGTTGATCCAGCACAGCCTCAACCTGCGGTGGGACAAGTTCGGCAACTTGATCCATGGTTTTGTCGTGCACTACGCCCGGCGCAAAACCGCCAGCGACACCCCACCCTTTGCCGTCGATCAGCCCGGCGATGGCAGCGATGCCGACCACGAAAATCGCTGGTGGCTGGACGCCCACGACGATGCCCAGCAATGTTGGTACCTGAGCGAAGCGAAAGCCGAGTATCGCCATCTGGAAGACCCCGAGGGCTGGCGCCTGGGCCTGCCCTATCGTCAGCGTGGCAACGCGCTGGTGCTGCAAAAGACCGAGCTCAAGGCGGGCGACATCCACCATCAACAAATGCTTGAGTGGGCCGACGATCAGCCAGACTGGGCGGCCAAAGCGGTGCTGAGCGGGTTGTCGCTGCAACGCTATCAGGACCCGGCCACCGGCCAGTTGCTCGACCCGGACCAACTGACCTTCAACGCCCTGCCCGACTACAGCGAAACCGCCGAACTGGATGCCAGCGCCCTGAGCGCCTACGACAAACTCCGCGACGACAACGGCGAGATGCCGTTCAACCTCAAGGAGAAACTGCAATCGCCCGAGGTCGGTTACCACATCATGCAGCCGTTCCTGCCGGATGCACCGGCGGCTGCAAGCGAAGACTCGAACGATGCCAGGGATTACCTGTGGTCCGTACGTAAAGGCTTCCCCACTTACCGGGGACTGGCAGGTTTCCATAGCGTTGAGAAATTCCAGCAGACCAGAAGCCATGGCATCACCACGGTCGCCTACGACGAACCCGCCTGCCTGTGTACCGCAGTCACCTTGCCGGACGGCTGCACCACGCGCATCCGCGACCTCGACTACCGCTCGTTCCTGCCCGCCGCGCTGGAGGACCCCAATCAAAATACCCAGGAAGCTCGCTACAACGCGTTCGGGGAAGTGTTGGTGAGCAGCTTCTACGGGACGGAGCTGGGGGTAGACCTGGGGTTCGATTCGCTGCGCGATTACCAGTCACCGGCGGATCGCTCCCCGGCGAACGCACTCGCCGACAAGCACAATGCCCTCGGCAACTACGCCACGGCGACGTTTTCCGCACCCTTCAGCTGGATGGGCAAGGTGCCGGCAAACGCTCCCGCCCCCTGGTTGACCTGGGCCGGCAACGAAGGTCTGGTATTGCCCGACGGCCATCTACGCAGCCGCGCCCGCTGGTACCTTGAAGGCCTGGACAATCCCGGGGCGAACGAACAGCAACTGCAGCGTTACATCGATGAGTCGCAACGCGAGCCCATCCATGTCGCGACCTTGCAGGCCGACCGTTACCCCGGCGATCCGCAGGTGCAGATCCGTGCGAGCATCGCCTGCCAGGATGGCTTCGGTCGCTCTCTGCAAACCAAGCAGGAGGTCGAACCCGGCCTGGCCTGGGTGGTGAACGACAAGGGCGAACTGGAGCTCGACGAAAACGGCCGCCCCCGTGAAACCCACGCGCCCCGGCGCTGGCGTGTCAGTGAACGGGTCGAGTACAACAACAAGGGCGAGACGGTACGCACCTATCGGCCGTACTTTGCCAGCGCCTATCGCTACATCAACGACGCGGCAATCCGCCAGTCCGCTTATCACGACCAGCAGTTCTACGATGCCGCCGGCCGGCCAACCCACACCGTGCTGGCAAAACGAATGGCGCAAGGCCCGGATTCGCAACTCAAACCGTTGCGCCGGGAACAGCGTTACCGTTGCTGGTACACGATCAGCTTCGATGAAAACGACTTGTTTGATCCGCCCCCGGTTAAACGGAGGTCACTATGAACGAGACATCGAACGCCAACCTTCATCGCCATACGCCCGCGCTGAATGCCATCGACGGACGCGGCCTGGCGGTACGCCAAGTCGCCTACCTCAGTGCAGAGCAGACCGCGCACCCGGCATCGCGGATCTCCACTGCGCAACATGACGCCGCCGGACGCCTGGTCGCTCAACGCGATCCACGGTTTTTTTCCACAGCCAGCCGGCCTAACCAGGTTGCACTTTACAGTCACTCGGGCGCGGCGCTGTTGACTGACAGCGTCGACGCCGGATGGCGCCTGAGTCTGGCCGGGGAAAGCGGCGAAGTACTCGAACACTGGGATGGCCGAGGCAGTCATTGGCAAAACCAGTACGACGAACTGCGCCGCCCCATTGCGATCCACGAGCGCATGTCGGGTAGGGACTGGCGCACCGTCGAACGCCTGACCTACGCCGACAGCTCGCTCGGGTTCGCCGAGCGTAACCAGTGCGGGAGCCTGGTCCGTCATGACGACCCGGCAGGCACGCTTTGGCTCAAGCAGGTCGCACTGACTGGCGAGTTGATCCGCCAGACCCGGTGTTTCCTGCCGGATCAGTCGCACCTGTCAGCCGACTGGCCGGCGATCGAGGCCGCTCGCGACTCGCTGCTCCAGCCCGGCGACGGCTATACCAGCGAGTCCCGACATAGCCCGGCGGGAGAAGTACTGGAGCAGATTGATGCCGGCGGTCATCGACAGCAGTTCGCTTTCAATTGCGCCGGACAGCTGCAACGCATCGACCTGACACTCAAGGGCCAGGCTCCGCAACCGTTGCTCAAAGCCGCCGACTACAGCGCCGCCGGACAATTGCGCCGGCAAGTCACCGGCAATGACGTCATCAGCATTGCCCTTTACCAGGTCGCAGACGGCCGGCTGGAACGCTTGACCACGAGCACCTCGGCCCGTCGGAACCTGCAGGAGATGAGCTACCAGTACGACCCGGTCGGAAATATCCTCCGACAGGTGGATCACACACAAGCGGACAGCTATTTCGACAATCAGCGGGTCGCTGCCGAAAACACCTACACCTACGACAGCCTCTACCAATTGACGGGCGCTGAGGGGCGGGAAACGGCCGGGGCGGGCCTGACTCCAGGTTTACCGGAACTGAGCATCCCCAGCCCCATCGACCCCGCGCGCTTGCTCAACTTCAGCGAATGCTACCGATACGACGCGGGTGGCAACCGGACCCTGTTGCGTCATGAAAGCACCAGGAACCCATTCCATCGTCGGCTCTACGTCGATCCACAGAGCAACCGGGCCTTGCCATGGAATGAAGGAGCAGACGCGCCGGACTTCAGCCGCCACTTCGACTCGAACGGCAACCTGCAGTACCTGGTACCCGGTGCCCAAGCCATGACCTGGGATGCACGCAATCAGTTGCAGGGCATCATCAACGTCCAGCGCTCAAACGGAATCAACGATGGCGAATGGTATCGCTACAGCGCTGCCGGCCAGCGGGTGGTCAAGCTCAGTACGCGCCTGGCGCAAGCGCTGACCCATCAACAGATTGTCCACTACCTACCTGACCTGCAGGTGCGCAGCGTCGATGAGCGCGAAGCGCTGCAGGTCATTCACGCGCAACTGCCCCGCGGCAGTGTGCAGTGCCTGCATTGGGTCAAGGGACCACCGGACGGTATCGCCAATGATCAACTGCGCTACAGCGTCGACGATCATCTGGGTTCCAGTTGCCTGGAACTGGATCAGCGGGCCGCCGTCATCAGTCACGAAGGTTACTACCCTTATGGCGGTACGGCCTGGTGGGCGGGTCGCTCGAAGATCGAGGCCGATTACCGGATACTTCGCTACTCGGGCAAGGAGCGTGATGCCACGGGGTTGTATGACTACGGCTACCGCTATTACGCACCGTGGCTGGGGCGCTGGATAAATCCGGATCCGGCAGGTAGCGTGGATGGACTGAATTTATACTGCATGGTGCGCAACAACCCGGTGAAGTTCAGAGACTGGATGGGGTTGGCGTCCGACTCGGAAGATAGAACGCTACCCAGCCTCAAACGAAGGAAAGACCAGGATTCTGATCGGCGGCGTAAGGTCCGGCTACGCGACAAGATGGATCTGCTGTTCGGTGAGAGCCCACCCTCCTCGGCCCACCCTTCACGACAGTCGCAGGACAAACCGTCAACGTCGTCCAGCTTCCGGCCCTACGACAATCCGCGTCCGTCCCAGTCCGCAGACCGACGAAACCCAATGCCTGTTTCGCAACCGGGCAGATCAAGGCCGGCTGCATCGCTGGCATCGTCTTCGTCAGCGACCGCATTTCCCCATGAGATTGCCACGGGAGGGCGTCAGAAACGCTTGCCAACAGAAGCGTTTACCGGGGAAAAAAGCGACCTTACAACGCCTGCACAAGCGAGCAACATTTACTTTCACTACACCACTGGGAAAGGACATGCCGCGATCAGGAGTAATTGGATGCTCAATCCTTCGTCCAAAGAACTGGATGGGACCACCGACAAGAAAATCGGTCGGCATTACTTCACTGACCTGGCGCCCGAGACCCAATCGCAAAAACAAACATCGGAGGCCATTTTCGGTATCCGTAAACATGGCAATTACATGGACAAAATGACTCATTATTTCGAGATCAACACCCAGGGACTGGAGTTGACCAAAGCGGCTGACAATCCGCACATTGCATTTTTACCAACCCCATTCAGTATTCCCTTGCAGTATGTCTCCCATACGGGGCAGCGCATGACGCGTATCATCAGCCATGGCGAGACATTGACGCGTGCGCACAGATCACTGCGTTAACTGACACACATTCAACCGCAGCATTTGCAAGGAGTCCGGGGGCCGCATGTTATCGTGCGCCCCCCTGACCTTCCCGTTTCCTGCCCAATGATTTCAATTTCCCGCTCTGCACGCCTGGTGTTCTACGTGGTGCTGATCATCGCCGGCACCGCCCTTGCCGCGACCCTGGCCATGCGTCATGCCGAGCGCCAGGCGCTGGAAGACGATGCCGAGCGCGCCAATCAGCAACTGGCGCTGTACGCCAATTCATTGCACACCCTGATCGAACGCTACCGCGCCTTGCCAGCCGTATTGGCCCTGGACCCGGAACTGCGTTCAGCGCTCACCGGTCCGGTGAGTCCGCTGCAGCAGGACGCACTGAACCGCAAACTGGAGAAAATCAACGGGGCCGCAGAGTCCTCGACCCTCGAACTGCTCGACCGCAGCGGCCTGGCAGTGGCCGCCAGCAACTGGCGCCTGCCCAGCAGCTACGTCGGTCACAACTACGGCTTTCGCCCTTACTTCAACCAGACGCGCAGCCAGGGCACCGGGCGCTTCTACGCAGTGGGCGTGACCAGCGGCATCCCCGGCTACTTCCTGTCCAGCGCGGTGCTGGGCGATAACGGTGAGTTTCTCGGGGCGATGGTGGTGAAACTGGAGTTTCCCGAACTCGAGCGCGAATGGCGCCAGGGCAGCGATATCCTGCTGGTCAGCGATGCCCGGGGCATTGTGTTCATCGCCAACCAGCCCGGGTGGCGCTATCGCCTGCTGGCCAGTCTGTCGGACACCGACCGCGCCGAACTCAAGGCCACCCGCCAATACGACAAGCAAACACTTACCCCCCTCAAACATGAGCTGATCCGCCGCTTCGACGACAACAGCTACCTGGCCCGCGTCGACGGTCCTGAAGGGGCGAATCACTACCTGTGGGAATCGCTGCCGCTGAGCTCCGAAGGCTGGACCCTGCACCTGCTTCGCCGGCCCCAGGTGGCCTTCGAAGACTTGCGCAATGCCGGGCTGGCCGCCGCAGGCCTGTGGCTGAGCCTGGTGTTCCTGTTGCTGTTCCTCAGCCAGCGCTGGCGCCTGGCCAAACTTCGCCAGCGCAGCCGCGAAGAACTTGAACGCCTGGTGGAGGAGCGCACCCGTGATTTGCGCACCGCCCAGGACGGCCTGGTGCAGTCGGCCAAACTGGCGGCGCTGGGGCAGATGTCGGCGGCCCTGGCCCATGAAATCAACCAGCCGCTCACCGCGCAACGCATGCAACTGGCGACCTTGCGCCTGCTGCTGGATCACGGCCGGGTCGACGACGCGCACAAGGCCCTGAAACCGCTGGACGAAATGCTCACCCGTATGGCCGCCCTCACCGGCCACCTGAAAACCTTCGCCCGCAAGAGCCCCAGCGGCCTGCGCGAACCGCTGGACCTGGCGGCAGTGGTCGATCAATCGCTGTTGTTGCTGGAGGCGCGGCTGCGTGATGAGCAGATCGAATGCCGGGTCGACCTGAGCCGACCGGCCTGGGTGCGCGGTGACGCCATCCGCCTGGAACAGGTGCTGATCAACCTGCTGCGCAACGCCCTCGACGCCATGCGCGACAAACCGCTCAAGCGCCTGCAGATCGAGCTCAAGGCCGACCAGCAACTGTGGCGCCTGGAAGTCAGCGACAGTGGCGGCGGCATCAGCGAGCAGGACCTGCCGAACGTGTTCGACCCGTTCTTCACCACCAAACCGGTGGGCGATGGGCTAGGGTTGGGGTTGGCCGTCTCCTTTGCCATCGTCCACGAACTAGGCGGTCGCCTGAGTGCCGAGAACCATGGCGACGGCGCCTGCTTCACGGTGACATTGCCCATCGACCTGGAGACCCAGATCCAATGTTGAACTCAGTGATAGTGGTCGATGACGAGCGCAGCATTCGCGAGGCGGTCGAGCAGTGGCTGAGCCTGTCAGGGTTTTCGGTGCAACTGTTCAGCCGGGCCGAGGAATGCCTGGCGCAATTGCCGGCGGATTTCCCCGGGGTGATCCTGAGCGATGTGCGCATGCCGGGTATCGGCGGCCTCGAGCTGCTGGCCAGGGTGCAACAGCAGGATGCCGACCTGCCGGTGATTCTGCTGACCGGCCACGGCGATGTGCCGATGGCGGTGGAGGCCATGCGCGAAGGCGCCTACGACTTCCTCGAAAAACCCTTCAGCCCCGAGACCCTGCTCAACAGCCTGCGCCGGGCGCTGGACAAGCGCCGGCTGGTCCTGGAAAACCGCGCCCTGCATGAGCAGGCCGACAACCGCAACAAACTCGAGGCCAGCCTGCTGGGCGTTTCCCAGGGTTTGCAGACCCTGCGTCGGCAAGTGCTGGACCTCGCCGCGCTGCCGGTCAACGTGCTGATCCGCGGCGAGACCGGCAGCGGCAAGGAGCTGGTCGCGCGCTGCCTGCATGACTTCGGGCCACGGGCCGACAAGCCGTTTGTGGCGTTGAACTGTGCGGCGATTCCCGAGCAACTGTTCGAGGCCGAGCTGTTCGGCCACGAGAGTGGCGCCTTCACCGGCGCCCAGGGCAAGCGCATCGGCAAGCTCGAGTACGCCGACGGCGGCACCCTGTTCCTCGACGAAATCGAGAGCATGCCGCTGGCGCAACAGGTGAAATTGCTAAGGGTGCTGCAGGAGCAGAAACTCGAACGCCTGGGCGCCAACCAGAGCATCGCCGTGGACTTGCGGATCATCGCCGCGACCAAGCCCGACCTGCTGGACGAAGCCCGCGCCGGACGCTTTCGCGAAGACCTGGCGTACCGCCTGAACGTCGCGCAATTGCGCTTGCCAGCGTTGCGCGAGCGCCGCGAGGACATCCCCCTGCTCTACGCTCACTTCGCCCAGGCCGCGGCGCAGCGCCTGGGGCGCAACATCGAGCCCTTGACCGGGGCGCAATTGAGCCGGCTGCTGAGCCACGACTGGCCGGGCAACGTGCGCGAACTGGCCAACGTTGCCGAGCGCCAGGTGCTTGGCCTCGATGAACCTGAGCCAGACGCCATCGACCCCGGCCAATCCCTTGCCGCCCAGCAGGAGGCGTTCGAAGCGCAATGCCTGCGCTCAGCATTGACCCGACACAGGGGCGATATCAAGGCGGTGCTCGAAGAACTGCAAGTGCCGCGGCGCACCTTCAATGAAAAAATGCAGCGCCACGGCCTGACACGCGAGATGTTCCTCGGCTGATCGATCGGCGGATTTCCGCTCATGCCCAAGCCGCCAATAAGCGGATTTTCGCTCAGAAAATCCGCCAAACCCCTCTAAACCGGCCTTCTGCGAGTTGGCACAGCTCCTGCTATAGCCCTTGCAGACTGCGTTCCCGCGCGCTCCACAAAAACAATTAAATGAAGGATCCTTTATGGATAACTCACAAACCCTGCCTCTTGGGTCTGCTGCTGCGACCGCCAAACCCAGAACCACCGCCAACCGCATCAAATCGATCTTCAGCGGATCGGTGGGCAACATGGTCGAGTGGTACGACTGGTACGTCTACGCCGCCTTCTCCCTGTACTTTGCCAAAGCTTTCTTCCCTGCCGGTTCGACCACTGCGCAACTTATGAATACCGCGGCGATCTTCGCCGTCGGCTTCCTGATGCGTCCGATCGGCGGCTGGCTGATGGGCCTGTACGCCGACAAGGTCGGACGCAAGAAGGCCCTGATGGCCTCGGTCTACCTGATGTGCTTCGGCTCGCTGCTGATCGCCTTGAGCCCGGGCTATGAAACCATCGGCATCGGCGCACCGATCCTGCTGATCTTCGCGCGCCTGCTGCAGGGCCTGTCGGTCGGCGGCGAATATGGCACCTCGGCCACCTACCTCAGCGAGATGGCGACCAAGGAACGTCGCGGCTTCTTCTCCAGCTTCCAGTACGTGACCCTGATCTCCGGCCAGCTCATCGCGCTGGGCGTGCTGATCCTGCTGCAAAACGTCCTGACCACCGAGCAGCTGTATGCCTGGGGCTGGCGTATCCCGTTCGCCATCGGCGCGCTGTGTGCGGTCGTCGCGCTCTACCTGCGTCGTGGCATGGAAGAGACCGAGTCGTTCACCAAGAAGGAAAAATCCAAGGAAAGCGCGATGCGCACCTTGATGCGTCACCCCAAGGAACTGCTGACCGTGGTCGGCCTGACCATGGGCGGCACCCTGGCGTTCTACACCTACACCACCTACATGCAGAAGTACCTGGTGAACACGGTGGGCATGAGCATCAGCGATTCGACCACCATTTCGGCGGCCACGCTGTTCCTGTTCATGTGCCTGCAGCCGATCATCGGCGGCCTGTCGGACAAGATCGGCCGTCGTCCGATCCTGATCGCCTTCGGTGTCCTGGGCACCCTGTTCACCGTGCCGATCCTGATGACCCTGCACACCATCCAGACCTGGTGGGGCGCGTTCTTCCTGATCATGGCCGCGCTGATCATCGTCAGCGGCTACACCTCGATCAACGCCGTGGTCAAAGCCGAACTGTTCCCAACCGAAATCCGCGCCTTGGGTGTCGGCCTGCCGTACGCACTGACTGTTTCCCTGTTCGGCGGCACCGCTGAATACATCGCCCTGTGGTTCAAGAGCATTGGCATGGAAACCGGCTACTACTGGTACGTCACCGGCTGCATCGCCGTGTCGCTGATGGTCTACGTGACCATGAAGGACACCCGCAAGCATTCGCGTATCGAAACCAACTAAGCCCCTCCTCGCCGGCCTGCCGGCGAACCTTGCACGGCGGTGTGCCTGACACACCGCCGTCGCTACTCCCCTCTAGCACCGTCTCCTGCCAAACGTTTTGAGCCGATTAATCGTCCGTTAATTGCGCCTCGGCATTCTGTTGTCATCTGAATCCCTATTGACGTCCTGCTCGCCGCTAGCCTTTCGCGTCGACATTGGCATCGATTAATTCGATAGATACAGGCAATTTTTTGCGCTTTTTAATCAAATTCATCCGCGTAGTATGAACTCCATACCCCACGCACAAAACGTCAACGAACCTGGAGCACACACCATGAAAACCAAACTGATCCTCGCCCTGACCCTCTCCGTACTGGCCGCCAATACCTTCGCCGCCGATGGCTTTGACCGCACCGGTTCCGCTATCGCCGCTGATGGTTATGACCGCACTGGCGCTGCCACTGTCGCCGCAGATGGCTTCGACCGTACCGGCTCGGCCACTGTCGCCGAAGACGGCTTCGACCGCACTGGCTCGGCCACTGTTGCCCAAGACGGTTTCGACCGCACCGGCTCGGCCACTGTTGCCCAAGACGGTTTCGACCGCACCGGCTCGGCCACTGTCGCTGAAGATGGCTTCGACCGCACCGGCTCCGCCACCGTCGCAGAAGATGGTTTCGACCGCACCGGCTCCGCCACTGTTGCTGAAGATGGTTTCGACCGCACCGGCTCGGCCACTGTCGCCCAGGACGGCTTCGATCGCACCGGTTCGGCTTCCATCAGCTAACCCCTTGATCGCGGCATCACAGCCCGGCTTCGGCCGGGCTTAGTCTTTGTGCGGCAAGCCATCACGCTGGAATTCACCGCTCTAGCGCGGCACTATTGCAGCCCTCGCCCTTCCTGGAACCGACGCCATGCCCGACGACATTCATTTCTACGAACCCGCCCTGGGCCACGGCCTGCCCCATGACCCGTTCAACGCCATCGTCGGCCCGCGTCCCATCGGCTGGATTTCCTCGCAGGATGCCCAGGGCCAGTTGAACCTGGCGCCGTACAGTTTTTTCAACGCGTTCAACTACATCCCGCCGATCATCGGGTTCTCCAGCGTGGGTCGTAAAGACAGCCTGAACAACATCGAGCAGACCGGTGAGTTCGCCTGGAACCTGGCCACCCGCCCCCTCGCCGAACAGATGAACCAAAGCTGCGCGATAGTCCCCGCCGACGTCAACGAATTCGAACTGGCCGGGCTGACGCCGGTGGCGTCGAAAATCATTCAGGTGCCGCGCGTCGCCGAGAGTCCGGTGTCCTTCGAGTGCAAGGTCACCCAGATCATTCAGTTGCAGCGTGCAGACAAAGAGTTGGTGCCGAGCTGGCTGATTCTCGGCGAAGTGGTCGCCGTGCATATCGCCAAGTGGCTGCTCAAGGATGGGGTGTACGACACCGCCGCGGCAGAACCGATTCTGCGCGGCGGCGGTCCGGCGGATTATTTCCAGCTGGGCCCAGAGGCCCTGTTCAAGATGTACCGTCCGGGGGCAACCAAGGCCTGAGCCCGGGTTTACCAGACCAGTTCGCCGTCTTCGCTGACGTCTTTCAACAGTGTCAGCTGCTGCTCGGCTGCCAGGTCGGCGTCGAGGGCGGTTTTGAACGTCTGGTCGACAAGCACCTTGTTGAAGCGCGGGGCGCCTGAAGCACCGAGCGCCTTGACGGCGATGGCGGCGTTGTAACCGGCGTCACCGCGCACAGCGGCGGAAACGGCTTCGAACTGGGCAAACTCTTTACGTGCCATGTTGCGGATCCTGGCCAATGGAAAGTCGGCCATTCTAAACCGTCAACTGGCCCATTGCTGCATGACTGGCACATCGGGCAAGTGATAGCGGTCACGCGCCTGATCCGCCGAGACGTCGCAGAAGGTGTGAAAGTCCAGGCTGTTGACCACCAACCCCTGCACCAGCTCGCTGAACACCGCCATCGCCGGGCTGCCGAAGTAAGCAGTCATCGCCGCTTGATCGACCCAGAACCCGGAGACCAGCCACAACTCGGAGTCGCACAGCGACTGCTGCAAGGCAAAGTGCAGGCAGCCCTTGGCCTGACGCGACGGTTCGATCAGGCTGCTCAGGCGCGCGCCCAACTCCAGGGAGCGACCCGCTTGGGCTCGGACAAACGCCATATGGCTGACGGGGATTTGCATGGACATGTTCGACGCTCCCTGGGGTGTATAAGCAGCAGCCTGAGAGAAGCTGCGACAGGATCCAAGGTTAAGCGAGCCCTGCAAGGTCCGTTAGTCGATTCCTGCCGGCTTGTTGCACAATCCTGCTGCGGCCAACCAAAAAACCTCGATCAACCGTCCCGTCCCGCACGCATTACCCTTCGGCGTTTCAAGCAACCTGACGGGGCTGTTGCGGCTGCTGTTCGGGGAGAAACCGGCGCATGAGCAGAATCAGGCAAGATTGCGACAGGATCGGCCTACCGCCCGATCTTGCACAAATTTAAGCTATACCCCTGTCATCTGCCTTGCCGAGGAGCGCCCATGTCATCCCAGGATTCCACCCGTGCCCCGCTGGACGCCAACATGGAAAAGCAGCGCGAGGAGCTCTCGGCAATTATCCGCCGCAACACCTGTGAAGACGGCAGCTACGCCACCGCCATCAGTTCGTTGATCATCTCGCGCCATAGCCAGCCCCACACCTTTGCTCCGGTGCTTGCACAGCCCGCGCTGTGCATCATGGCCCAGGGTCGCAAGCAGGTGCGGCTGGTGGACGAGGTGTTCGATTACGACCCGCTCAACTACCTGGTGGTTTCGGTGTCGATGCCCCTCAGCGGACAGATAGTCGATGTCTCGCCCGAGGCGCCGATCCTCGCCTTGCGCCTGGACATCGACCCGGCAGAGATCACCGCGTTGATCGCCGATGCCGGTCCCCTCGGCGTGCCCACCCGTCCCGCCGGGCGCGGCCTGTATGTCGAGCAACTGGATCAGCCGATGCTCGACGCGGTGCTGCGTCTGGCGCGCCTGCTGGACACACCGAAAGACATCGCCATGCTCGCGCCGCTGATTCGTCGCGAGATTCTCTATCGCCTGCTGCGCAGCCCCCAGGGTCACCGGCTGTATGAGATCGCGATTGCCAATAGCCAGAGCCATCGCATCAGCCAGGCGATCAAATGGCTCAACGGCAACTACGAGCAGCCGCTGCGCATCGACGAGTTGGCCAGGGAAGTGAACCTCAGCGTGTCGACCCTGCACCATCGCTTCAAGGCGATGACCGCCATGAGCCCGCTGCAGTATCAGAAGCAATTGCGCCTGCAGGAGGCGCGGCGATTGATGCTGGCCGAAGGTCTCGACGCCTCGGCCGCCGGCTACCGGGTCGGCTATGAAAGCCCGTCGCAGTTCAGCCGTGAATACAGCCGCCTGTTCGGGGCCCCGCCGTTGCGGGATCTGGCGCGGCTGCGGTTGTCGGTCTGATCTGATTTCTTTGCAAACAGTGCTGACCCCTTCGCTAGCAAGCTAGCTCCTACAGGTTCTGTGGACACCCATATCACCCTGTAGGAGCTAGCTTGCTAGCGAAGGGGCCGGCAGCAACAACCTCAATTCCCGATCAGACCCCAAGCACCCGGCAAGCCTCCACCGGCAATGTCACCGACACCGGATGCCCAACGCTCAAGCCAATCCCCTGACACGGCGTACTCAACGCCGTGAACGACACCCCGGAACACTCCACCGTGGTCTCGATGGTCGCGCCGATATCGCGCACAAACGTCACCTTGCCCAACAGCCGATTGCCGGCCGTGGCCTGGGGCGCCGACAGCTGCAGGTCCTCCGGACGAATCAGCATCTTCACTTTTTCCCCGGCGACAATGCTGCTGCAGATCGGCACCTGCAGCGCATCACCACCCGGCAGACTAACCCTGCCGTTACCCAGCACCGTGGCCGGGAAGATATTGCCGGAGCCAATGAAGTCCGCGACGAACTCGTTGGCCGGGTGCCGGTAGATCTCGATCGGCGTGCCGATCTGCTGGATCCGATGCTCCCCCAGGACCACCACGATATCGGCCATGGTCATCGCCTCACGCTGGTCGTGGGTGACCATGATGGTGGTGATGTTCAAGCGCTGCTGCAATTGGCGAATTTCCACCTGCATCGACTCGCGCAGTTTGGCGTCGAGGGCCGACAACGGTTCATCGAGCAGGAGGATTTTCGGGTGTGAGGCAATCGCCCGGGCAATCGCCACGCGCTGGCGCTGACCGCCGGACAACTTGGCCACCGGCCGGTTGATCATCGGTTGCAGCTGGATCAGTTCCAGCAACTCCACCACCCGCGCCTGCTGCTCGGCCTTGCTCACCCCGCGCAATTTCAACGGATAGGCGATGTTCTCGCCGACGGTCATGTGCGGGAACAGCGCCAGGGATTGGAACACCATGCCGAAGTTGCGCTGGTGCGCCGGGGTGTTGCCGATGTCTTCGCCGTCCAGGCGGATTTCCCCGCCACTCAAGGTTTCCAGGCCAGCGATCATTCGCAGCAAGGTGGTTTTGCCGCAGCCCGAAGGCCCAAGGAAACACACCAGCTTGCCCTCGGGCAGGTGCAGGTTGACGTCCTTGACCGCGCAGGCCGAGCCGTAGTGTTTTTCGACGTTTTCCAGAATCAGACCAGTCATGTGCATCATCTCCAGCATCAAAACGAAACGCCGCCTTCACCCACCAGCTTCTCCAACGCCCAAATCAGGACGAAGTCGATCAGCACAATGAGCACGGCAAAGGAAAATACGGTGGGGTCCAGCGAAGACACGGTGCGGCTGTACATCCAGATCGGCACCGTCATCACATCGATGGTGTAGAGGAAGTAGGTCACGGTGAATTCGTTGAACGAGACAATGAACGCCAGCAGCATCCCGGCGAGGATCCCCGATTTCATCAGCGGCACCACCACATCGAAAATCGCCCGGGTCGGCGAGGCGCCGAGCATCTGAGCGGCCTCCTCGACTTCAGTGCCGATCGACAGCATCGCCGCCGTGCAGTTTTTCACCACGAAGGGCAACGCGAGGATCACGTGGGCGATCACCAAACGTGAGGTGGTCATCTGGAACGGCAGGCTGTCGAACACCAGCAGCAAGGCGAGGCCCAGCACCACCATCGGGAACACCAATGGCAGCGACATCAGTTGCAGGGCCACGGCCTTGCCGCGGAACTCGCAGCGAGTCAGGGCGTAGGCGGCCGGCACCGCAATCAGCGTGGCAAAGACCATGGTCAGGCACGACACCATGAGGCTGGTGGTCATCGCCTTGCCCAGGCTCAGCACGTCGCTGGCGTCTGGCGAAACGAAGGTGTGCCAGGCCGCCTTGTACCATTGCAGGCTGTAGCTGCTCGGCGGAAAGTCGAGGTTGGAGGCGCCACTGAAGGACATGACGATCATGGTCAGGATCGGCAGCACCGCCAGCAACAGGATGAAGCCCGAAAGGATCCCGGCAAACTTTCCACTCTCGCCAGGCAGCAGCGACTGGCGCTTGTTGATCAGGGTGCTCATTGCGAAGTCTCCAGCAGGCGCCGACGACGGCCAGTGATGTATTCGGACAGGGTCATGATCGCCAGCGTGGTGACGATCAGTACCACCCCGGCGGCGGAGGCGGCGGGCCAGTTCATCAGCGGCGCGATCTGGTCGTGCACCATCACCGCGAGCATCGGCACCCGGCGGCCACCGAGCAGCAAGGGCACGACAAAGCTGCTGGCGTTGTAGGCGAACACCAGGGTCGCACCGGTGATGATCCCCGGCAGGCTCATCGGCAGCACCACCTGGCGAAACACCTGCAGGCGACTGGCACCGAGGGTAGCGGCAGCCTCTTCATAACTGCGCGCCACGCCGCGCATGGCGCTGGCAATCGGCAGCACGGCCAATGGGAAAGCGGTCTGCACCAGGCCCATCAACACGCCGTTCTGGTTGTACAGCAGCATGATCGGGCGCTTGATCAACCCCAGGCCCATCAGCGCCTGGTTGAGCATCCCGCCCGGGCCGAGAATCACCAGCCAGCCGTAACTTTGCAGCAGCAGGTTGACCAGCAGCGGCAACAGCACCGCAGCAAGGAAGATCCGCCGCACGAAGGGCGAGGTCAGGCGCGACATGGAGTACGCCACGGGAATCGCCAGCAGCACGGCGATTACCGCGCTGATCAGCGCCAGACGCAGGGTCAGCAGCAGCGACTTGAGGTAGTACGGTTCCAGCAATTGCGCGTAGCTGGCCAGGCTGAAACCGCTCCACTCGGCGCCCTTGGTGCCGACGCTCATGCGCAGCACCAGCAGGCTGGCGGCAATCAGCACGCCGAGAAACAGCATCGAAGGCGAAAGGAAAAACCAGGCACGGGTGGTCGGCGAAAAACCGGATTTCGCGCGCACGGGGGCGACACTCACCGCATGGGTCAGGGGTTGGTGTTCCATAGCAAAGGTCTCGTCAATGGAAAGCGGCTGATGAACACAGCTCCTGAAACCACATTTATTCACTGTGGGAGCGGGCTTGCCCGCGATAGCTGACTGACATTCAACATCGATGTCGCCTGATAGATTGCTATCGCGGGCAAGCCCGCTCCCACAGGGGTTATAGGGTGTTTTCGGGGCTGTGCTGGCCAATCAATCAGGAAGAAAAGATTTCCGTGTAGCGACGAATCCATTGGTCATGCACGCTCGCCAGGAAGGCGTTGTCGTGCATGATCGCCTTCTCGGCAATCTGCTCCGGCGTCAGGATGTACGGGCTCTTGCGCGCTTCGGCGGAGATGATTGCCTTGGCGTTGACCGGGCCGTTGAAGATGTCCTCAGCCATCTTGCCCTGGACCAGCGGGTCCAGCGAATGGTCGATAAAGGCGTAGGCCAGGTCGGTGTCGCCCGGGCGATTTTTCGGCATCACCGAGAGCATCAGGTCGGTGTAGAAACCTTCCTTCATGCCGAACGTGGCACCCAGGCCGTAGGCCGGATCGCGGATCTGTTTCGGGAAGAACGCCGGGGCGTACAGGCCGCCCATGTCCAGCGAGCCGGTGCGGAACAGTTCGGCGATCTGGTTGGGGTTTTCGCCCAGGGTCACCACCCGGTCCTTGAGCTCCGCGAGTTTCTTGAAACCGGGTTCGATGTTGTGCTCGTCACCACCGGCGAGTTTCGCGGCGATGATGATCAGGTCCATGGCCTCGGTCCAGTTCGGCGGCGGCAGGAAAATGTTCGGCGCCAGCTCGGCATCCCACAGCGCGGCGTAACTGGTCGGCGCTTCCTGCAGGGTACGGGTGCTGTAGACCAGGCTGTTGCACCACAGCAGGTAGCCGATGCCGTGGCCACCGGCGCCGGTGCGGTATTTCTCCGGTACGTCGAGCAGGTTGGGGATGCGATTGAGGTCGGGTTTTTCCAGCAGTCCGGCAGCGGCCAGGCCTTCGGCGCCAACCCCGGCCAGGGTGATGATGTCGTACTGCGGACGATCGCCGCCGGCCTTGAGTTTGGCGACCATTTCCGAGGTGCTGCCGGTGCGGTCGGCGATCACCTTGGCGCCGGTCTTGGCTTCGAACGTCGCGGCAATGTTGCGCAGCGCGGCCAGCCCGGTGTCGTCGGACCAGGTCAACAGCCGCAGGGTCTTGCCCTGGAAGCGCGTGTCGCTGGCACTGGCACGGATAAACGGCATGCTCATGGCCGCCGCCGCGACCGAAGCGACACCCACGGTCTTGATGAATTGCCTTCTGTTCAGATCATGCTGGCCCATGGAGGACTCCCTTTATTGTTGTAGGTATAAGGTGGCTGCATCCCTTGCGACTGCATCTCCAATCCGCCGCCAGGCCCCACGCAGCAGGGGCTCTGGCGGCATCCGCAGGCACATCCTGAGGGCCTGCAAAACGCGCAACAATCGATAAAAAATCATTGAAGCCATGTCGCCGGTGCATGCCTGCCGAGCAGGCATGCACGGCACTCAAATGGCGCGCACCACGTGCTTGATTTCCTGGAACGCTTGCAGGCCCCACGGCCCCAACTCGCGACCGATGCTGCTCTGCTTGTAGCCACCCCAGGCGGTCTGCGGGAAGATCACCTGCGGCGCGTTGATCCACACCAACCCCGCCTGCAGGGCGTTGGCGATGCGTTCGGCGTTGTGCGGATCGCCGCTGACGACACTGGCCACCAGGCCGAACGGGCTGTCGTTGGCCAGGGCGATAGCCTCCTGCTCGCTGGCAAAACTGCGCACACAGAGCACCGGGCCGAAGATCTCTTCGCACCACAGCGCACTGTCCAGCGGCACTTCGCTGAAAATCGTCGGCTGCAGAAAATAGCCGCGCGGCAGATCCGCCGGACGCCCACCACCGCACACCAGACGGGCGCCGGCGCTCAGGCCGCGATCGATGTGGCCGAGCACGCGCTGGTATTGCGCCTGATTGACCAGCGCGCCCATTTCCACGTCCGCGGCGAACGGATCGGCTACCCGAATCGCCTCGGCGCGGGCCTTCAAGCGCTGCAGGAATTCGTCCGCCAGTTCGTCGGCCACCAGCACCCGGCTGGTGGCGGAACACATCTGCCCGGCATTGAAAAATCCGCCGCCGCTGGCCAGTTCCACGGCCAGATCGAGGTCGGCATCGGCCATCACCAACAGCGAGGATTTGCCACCCAGTTCCAGGCTCACGCCCTTGACGGTTTCCGCCGCGCGCTGCATGACCTGGACCCCTACCGCATTGCTGCCGGTGAAAGAAATCTTCGCCAGGCGCGGATCGCCGGACAGTGGCGCGCCGACTGCCAGGCCCGTGCCGCAGACCAGGTTGAACACGCCCTTGGGCAAGCCACTCTCGGCAATGATCGCCGCCAGTTCCAGCTCTGGCAGCGGCGTGACTTCCGACGGCTTGAGCACCACGCAGCAACCGGCAGCCAGTGCCGGCGCGAGCTTCCAGGCGGTGGTGACCATGGGGAAGTTCCACGGCACGATCAGCCCGACCACACCGCAGGGTTCACGGCGCACTCGCGCGGCGAACTCGTCGCTGGGCAGTGGCACCTGGCGGTCCTGGCTGGCGTCAAGACTCTCAGCCAGGCCGGCGTAGTATTCGAAAGTGGCGATTACATCGTCGACGTCGATCCCGGCTTCGAACTGCGGCTTGCCATTGTTGCTCGACTGCAAAAACATCAGTCGCTCACGGCGCGCCTGCACGCCGCGGGCAATCGCCCGCAGGATCGCCCCGCGCTCGGCACCGGTGGTCCGCGACCAGTCGGCAAACGCTGCACTGGCCGCGCCCACCGCTTGATCGACCGCACGCTCGTCACCGCCATTGACCGTGGTCAGCAGCGCTTCGGTCGCCGGATTGATCACGCGCAAATGTTCGGTGCCCGCCGACCATTGGCCATCGATGTACAGACCGTCGAGGTTGATTGGCAAGCTCATGCCGACACCGCCTGCATCCACTGGCTCTGGTCGATTTCGATCAGGGTTGGCCCCTGGCGATCGACAGCCGCACGCAGGGCCTGACGCAGTGCGTCCACGCCATCGACGGCCAGCGCAGCGCAACCCAGGCCCTTGGCCACGGTGATGAAATCCGGGGTGTAGATGTCGACGCCGACCGGTTCGATGGCGCGGTTCACCATGTACTTCTTGATCTCTTCGTAGCCCTGGTTATTCCACAGCAGGACGATCACCGGCGTGCGCGCTTCGACGGCGCTGGCCAGTTCCGGCAAGGTGAACTGCAGGCCACCGTCGCCGATCAGGCACACCACCGGCGGGCGCTTGTCACGACTGCTAGCGCCGCCAAGCCAGGCGCCGATGGCGGCTGGCAAGGCGTAGCCGAGGGTGCCGTAGCCGGTGGACGAGTTGAACCAGCGCCGTGGGCGTTCCGGGTTGAAGGTCAGGTTGCCGGTGTACACCGGTTGGGTCGAGTCGCCGACGAATACCGCTTCCGGCAGGGCCTCCTGCACGGTCTGCAAAAACAGGGTCTGGGCCTGGGTCGGCGCGTCCCACAGGGTCGCCAACTCAGCGCGCAGGCTGGCCGCTCGCGTCGGGCCCCAATCAGCGCTGCGTGGCGCCAGCGAATTCTTGGCAATAGCGTCGAGCAAGGCCTGGGCGGCGCTCTGGGCGTCAGCGACCAATGCCACTTGCGGCGTGTAATTGCGCACGGTCTGGTCAGGGTCGATGTCGACTCGCAGCAGCGTGCCGGGAATCTCGAAGCCACCGGCGAAGGTCACGTCGTAATCGGTTTCCGCCAGCTCGGTGCCGATCGCCAGGACCACGTCAGCGTCCGCCACCAGGGCACGGGTGGCGACCAGGGTCTGGGTCGAGCCGATCAGCAGCGGATGGCTGGAGGGCAACATGCCTTTGGCATTGATGGTCAAGGCCACCGGCGCTTCCAGCTGTTCGGCCAGGCGCGTCAGTTCAGGCGCGGCATCGATTGCCCCGCCACCGGCGAGAATCAGCGGACGCTTGGCGTTGGCCAGCAGCTCACTCATGCGTGCCACCGCCGACGGCGCGGCGCCGGCGCGGGCGATGCTGACCGGTTGGCTCGACAGCAGCGCGTCGGCGTCTTCCACCAGCACGTCCAGCGGAATCTCGATATGCACCGGGCGCGGACGACCGGCCTGGAACAGGGCGAAAGCGCGGGCGAGCACCGCCGGCAATTCGGCTGCCGACATCAGCGTGTGGGAGAACGCCGCCACGCCCGCCACCAGTGCACCCTGGTTCGGCAGTTCATGCAGCTTGCCGCGACCGCCGCCCAACTGGCTGCGCGACTGCACGCTGGAGATCACCAGCATCGGGATCGAGTCGGCATAAGCCTGGCCCATGGCGGTGGTGATGTTGGTCATGCCCGGGCCGGTGATGATGAAGCACACACCCGGTTTGCCGCTGGTGCGCGCATAACCGTCGGCCATGAAACCGGCGCCCTGTTCGTGGCGCGGAGTGACGTGGTTGATGCTCGAACGGGCCAGCCCGCGATACAGTTCGACGGTATGCACCCCGGGAATGCCGAACACCTGCTCGACCCCGTAGCCTTCGAGTAACTTGACCAATACTTCGCCGCACGTCGCCATGTCTTTTGCCTTTTTTGTTCGTTGAGACGCTGCCCCTGCGCGGCACTCACAGTTGCGCGGCAGGGTTCAGTCATGGCGTTATTGGAACGGTCGGCGGGTAGCCGCAACAATCGATAAAAAGTCATACTCGCCATGTCCTCACCTCATGCCTTGGCGTCCCATGAAACGACTTCCGCCCCTGCCCGCCCTGCACACCTTCCTGATCACGGCCCAGTGCTGCAATTTCACTCGGGCGGCCGAGCAGTTGCACATCACCCAGGGTGCGGTGAGCCGACAGATCGGTGGGCTGGAAGAGCACTTGGGCTACGCGCTGTTTCATCGCCAGGCACGGGGCTTGAGCCTGACCGCTGAAGGTCTGGAATGGCTGCCGCGAATCCAGCAGGTGTTCGGTTTGATCGATGAGGCGGTGGAACAGGTCGGCAAGCACCGCGACACCCTGCAGCTCAAGGCGCCGACTTGCGTCATGCGCTGGCTGTTGCCGCGTTTGCTGCAATGGCAGAAAGAGCGCCCGGACGTGCCGGTGGAGCTGACGACCACTGTGCAGCACGGGATCGATTTCCACCGCGAGGAGTTCGACGCCGCCGTGATGTACGGCGCGCCACCAGACGATGCACTGGCATCGCTGCGCTTGTTCGACGAGCAACTGACGCCGGTCTGTTCCCAGCCGCTGCTGGACGGTCCCGTGCCCCTGCACAGCCCTGCGGATCTCGAGCACCATTTGCTGTTGCACCCGACCCGCGATCAGCGCGACTGGAAAGCCTGGCTCAAGGCAGCCGAGGTCAATCTCAGCACCGTGGGCAAGGGCCAAAACTTCGAAACCCTCGACCTGGCGATGTCGGTGGCGTCGCAAGGTACGGGCGTGGCGATTGGTGATTGGTCGTTGATTGGCGATGACCTGAGTGCCGGACGGCTGGTCATGCCTTTTGATTTGAAGGTGCGCACCGGGCTGGCGTACTACCTGGTGTTCCCGCACAAACCCGGGCCTTCGCCCAGGTTGCGCGAGTTGCTCGACTGGCTGGTGGTGCAGGCCCAGTCGCGCTGAGTCGGTCAGTAACCGACGGTGAAACGCTGGCGCGAATGCGCCGGTTTTTCCACTTCATCGAGCAGGGCAATGGCGAAGTCGGCGAAGCTGATCTGACTCTGGCCGTCACCATCCACCAGCAAGTGATCCTTGCCCAGACGGAAGGTGCCACGGCGCTCGCCTTCGACGAACAGCGCCGACGGAGAGAGGAAACTCCAATCCAGCGTTTGCTCCTGACGCAAGGCTTCGAGGAATTGCGCGCCAGCACTGGCTTCAGCCTTGTACTCGGCAGGGAAATTTGGCGCGTCGATCACCCGGCTACCATCGGGCAGCAACAGTGACCCGGCACCGCCGACCACCAGCAGACGCTTGACCCCGGCCTGCTTGACCGGCCCGATCACCGCGCTGGCCGGAATCGTTGCGAAATGCGCCGCGCTGATGACCACATCATGACCGGCCACAGCCGCTTGCAGCGCCTGCGCATCGAGCACGTCGACGTTTTTGCTGACCACGCCCGCACGCTCACCGATTTTTGAGGTGTCACGGGCAATGGCGGTGACGCTGTGACCGCGACGCAGGGCTTCTTCCAACAGTTGGCTACCGGCACGGCCAGTGGCACCAATGATTGCGATTTTGCTCATGAGGTTCTCCAGTGAATCAGGTAGGTAATCAGCGTGTTCACCACTGCATTTCGCCTTTGGCGACTTTGGCGCTCAGTTCCAGGGAGCTTTCCTCGCCCAGAGCCGGGTAACGCTTTTTCATTGCTGCGATCAGCTCGGCGGAATTATTGGCCTTGGCGGTTTCTTCATCGAACGCGCGGATGTAGTCGGCGGTGAACTGCACCGCCTTCAACGAACGCGAGCTGTCGCCCAGGTAGTGACCGGGAATCAGGGTGTTCGGTTGCAGCGCCTTGATGCTATCCAGCGTAGTCAGCCAATCGGCATGGGATTGCGCGCTTTGCGTGTCGGCCATCCATACGTGGATGTTTTCCGCGACCACCACGCCACCGACCACCGCCTTGAGCGACGGGATCCAGACGAAGCTGCGATCCGGCTGCTTGCCGTCCAGGCCAATCACCTCCAGCGTCTTGCCTTCCAGGCTCAGACTATGGCCCTGGAGCACGTCCGGCACGATGGTTTTCGCGGGTTTGTCGGCGCCCATTTTCGGACCCCAGAACGCGACTTTGCCGTCGACGGTTTTCTTGATGTGTTCCACCGTTGGCTGCGAAGCCAGCACCTTGGCGTCGGGGAAAGCGGCGGTCAGGGTGTCCAGGCCGAAGTAGTAGTCCGGGTCGCCGTGGCTGATGTAGATGGCGGTCAGGTGCTTGCCGCTGGCGCGGATTTTTTCCACCACCTGCTGGGCCTGGGCCTTGCCGAATTGGGCGTCCACCAGGATCGCGTCTTTCTCGCCACTGACCAGCACCGAGCTGACCGGGAAGATCGCGTTGGTCCCTGGGTTGTAGACATCCAGGGTCAATTCGTTGCTGGCCGACGCATGGGCCGTGAAACCAAAGAGGCTGGCAGCCAGCAGAAGGCGTTTGAGAGGGGTGAATCCGATCATGCTGTTGCTCCGTAAACCATGGGCCGTGAATGGCGATGGGACACAGCTTAGTTGCCAGGTTCAGTACAAAAAATGCGATGCTTGAACATAGTTTGTTTCTGAAAGCGGGCAAATCATGGATCGTCTACAAGCAATGCGCGTCTTTGTCAGTGTGGTCGACCTCGGCAGCCAGTCGGCCGCCGCCGATCACCTAGACCTGTCACGGCCGGTGGTTTCGCGCTATTTGGCGGAATTGGAAGACTGGATCGGTGCCCGCCTGATGCACCGCACCACGCGCAAATTGAGCCTGACCGCCGCTGGCAACGAGGTGCTGCCGCGCTGTCGGCAAATGCTCGAACTGTCCAGCGACCTGCAAGCCGCCGTGCGCGAACCGGACGACGCCCCGCGCGGGTTGCTGCGCATCAGCGTCAGCACCTCGTTCGGCCAGGCACAGCTGGCCGATGCCATGGCCGCCTATGTCAAGCTTTACCCCGGGGTCAGCGTCGACCTGCAAATGCTCGACCGCACCGTCAATCTGGTGGACGAGCGCATCGACCTGGCGATTCGCACCAGCAACGACCTCGACCCGAACCTGATCGCCCGGCGCCTGACCGTTTGTCGTTCAGTGATCTGCGCCTCCCCTGCCTACCTGCGTGAACACCCAGCGCCACAGCGGGTAGAAGATCTGAGCCGGCATAACTGCCTGACCCATTCCTATTTCGGCAAAAGCCTCTGGCATTTCCAGCAGGACGGCGAACAGGTCTCGGTGCCGGTGCAGGGCAATATCAGCGCCAATGAGGCCAGCACCCTGCTGCGTGCCGCCATGGCCGGCGCCGGGGTGGCGATGCTGCCCAGCTACCAGGCCTTCGTGCACATTCACAGCGGCGAACTGGTGCGCCTGCTGCCCCACGCCGAACCACGGCAGATGAACATGTACGCGGTCTACGCCTCACGCAAGCACATGCCGGCGGCGCTGCGCAGCCTGTTGGACTTCCTGGTGCAACGCTTTCCCGAAGAACCGCAGTGGGACCAGGGCCTGTGAGGCGCTGCGCGCAATCAATCGGCTGAATACCCCGCTACAAACGCCGACGTGGCACATGGCAACCCGCCATGGCTGACCTATGCTGATAACAGTACCTGCGGGTATTCGTTCAGAGGTTCCTGCCATGAACATCAAAACAAGACGCTACCTGGCAATTTTCATCACCTGCACCGCCACCCTGGCGCTGTATGGCACTGCGGCCTGGCGGGTCGAGCAGGCTCGGCAATTGCCAAGAGTTTCGGCCAGTTGCGGGGTCGATCAGTGCATCCCGCACAACGCGACCCTGAATGCCCTGAGATAACTTACTCCGGGTGGCCATGCTCGGCTTTCAGCCGATCGCGAAATGCCTTGGGCGACATGCCGACCCGCCGGCGGAACAGCCGGGTGAAGTTGGTCGGGTCGGAAAAGCCCAACACATCGGACATCTCGTAGATGGTCATGCTGGTGTAGGTCAGCATGCGCTTGGCCTCCAGCAACTGCCGTTCGTGCATGATCTGCAACGCCGGCTGTCCTGCCAGCTCGCGGCACGTACCGTTGAGGTGGGACACGGAAATCCCCAGGCGGTGCGCCAGGTCCTCGACCTTGACGTGTTGGCGGTAGGTCTCTTCCACCAGTTGAATGAAACCGTTGAGGTATTCGCGCGCCCGTTGCGGCCGTTGACTGGCAGCACGGCGCTGAATCACCTGGCGGCTGACCCAGACCATGATCACGCTGACCAGTGAATGCATGAGCATGTCGCGCGCCGGCTGATGCCCGGTGTACTCATTCTGCAACGCTGAAAACAGGCTGTTGAGGTACTCGGCCTGATCACCAGCCAGGTAGCTTTCGGCCTGGGCCAGGGCGTTCACCGCGCTGCCCAGTTGCGCTTGCAGGTGCGCCACCAGCGGTGCCGCCAGGGTCACGATGAAGCCCTCGATGTCCTCGCTGAAACGAAAACCATGGACTGAAAGCGCCGGCAGAATCTGGATCGCCGCCTGGTCGAGCCGGGTCACCTGGCCTTCGATTTCCAGCTCGGCCTGGCCCTTGAAGACAAACAGCAACTGGCATAAATCAGCGTGACGATGGGGTTTGATTTTCCATTGATGCTCGCGACTGCGCTGGGAGATGGTTTCGCAATGCAGCAGGTCCGGGGTCGGCCAGTCGAGACTCTCTCCATAGAGCTTGAATACCGGAATCGAAGGAAGGGCAGGCTTGTTCATAACGTCAGTCCAGGCCTCAACGTAGCGGGCGATAATCGCCCCGATTGGCGAAATGTACAGGTATTGGCTCAGTTTTCACCTTCAATTGACAGACTCACAAGCGAAAAATGCAAGCACTCGATTTATAAAAACCCCGCACCGGCTTTGTCCGCGTGCCGCTTGCGAGTCATAAGAACAATGAAAACACTGAAAACCCAGGTCGCCATTATCGGCGCCGGCCCCTCTGGCCTGCTGCTCGGCCAACTGCTGCACAACGCTGGCATCAGCAACGTGATCGTCGAACGCCAGACGCCGGACTACGTCCAACAACGCATTCGCGCCGGTGTCCTGGAACAGGGCATGGTCGATCTGTTGCGCCAGGCGGGTGTCAGCCAGCGCATGGACAGCGAAGGCCTGCTGCATGGCGGCTTCCAGTTGGCGTTGGGTGAACGTCAGGTACACATCGACCTGCAGGCGCTGACGGACGGCAAGCAGGTGATGATCTACGGTCAGACCGAAGTCACCCGCGATCTGATGGCCGCTCGTCAGAAAGCCGGAGCAGTGACCCTCTACGAGGCCAGTAACGTGGTGCCCCACGGGATGAAGTCCGCCGAGCCTTACCTGACATTTGATCAGGGCGGCGAGCAATGGCGCCTGGACTGCGACTACATCGCCGGCTGTGACGGTTTCCATGGCGTCGCCCGACAGTCGATCCCGGCCGACAGCCTGAAAGTCTTCGAGCGTGTTTATCCTTTCGGTTGGCTGGGCATCCTCGCCGACACCCCGCCGGTTCACGAAGAGTTGGTCTACGCCCGCCACGAGCGCGGCTTTGCCCTGTGCAGCATGCGTTCGCCGACCCGTACTCGCTACTACCTGCAAGTGCCTACGGGTGAGCGGGTCGAGGACTGGTCCGACCAGCGCTTCTGGGATGAACTGAAACGCCGCCTGCCCGCTCAACTGGCCGAGACGATGGTGACCGGGCCGTCGATCGAGAAAAGTATCGCGCCGCTGCGCAGTTTTGTCGTCGAGCCGATGCAATACGGGCGACTGTTCCTGGTCGGCGACGCCGCGCACATCGTCCCGCCAACCGGGGCCAAGGGTTTGAATCTGGCGGCCAGCGATGTCAGCACGCTGTTCAACATCCTGCTCAAGGTTTACCGCGAAGAGCGCACCGACCTGCTCGAGCGCTACTCCGAGATCTGCCTGCGCCGCGTGTGGAAAGCCGAGCGTTTCTCCTGGTGGCTGACTTCGATGCTGCACACCTTCGAAGACCGCGACGCCTTCAGCCAGCGCATCAGCGATTCGGAACTGGAGTACTTCGTCGACTCCGAGGCCGGACGCAAGACCATCGCGGAAAATTACGTCGGTCTTCCTTACGAGGCTATCGAATAGCCTGCTATCGACTTACACTGGCGAGCATCCCCGCTCGCCGTTCACTTGCGGGTCAATCAGCGCCCGCAAGGTTTTCCCGTGACCCACCTGAATCCCCCTGCCCCTGCCAAACCCGCCATTCGCAGCGTACTGATCGCACTGATGCTGGCGATCTTTCTGGGTGCACTGGACCAGACCATCGTTGCCGTGTCGATGCCGGCCATTTCCGCCCAGTTCAAGGATGTCAGCCTGCTGGCCTGGGTGATCTCCGGCTACATGGTGGCGATGACGGTTGCGGTGCCGATCTACGGCAAGCTCGGCGATCTGTACGGCCGGCGCACCCTGATGCTGTTCGGCATGGGCCTGTTCACCCTGGCCTCGCTGCTGTGTGGCCTGGCGCAGAGCATGGAGCAGTTGGTGCTGGCGCGGATCATTCAGGGCATAGGCGCGGGCGGGATGATTTCGGTCAGCCAGGCGATCATCGGCGACATCGTGCCACCGCGCGAACGCGGGCGTTATCAGGGTTATTTCAGCAGCATGTACGCGGTGGCGAGCGTCGCCGGGCCGGTGCTTGGCGGCTACATGACCGAATACCTGTCGTGGCGCTGGGTGTTTTTGATCAACCTGCCACTGGGCCTCGGCGCCTGGCTGGTGGCCAATCGGACCCTGGTCGGCCTGCCGGTGCCGCAGCGCAAACCGGTGATCGACTACGTCGGTACCGTGCTGATGATTATCGGCCTGAGCGCCCTGCTGCTGGGCATCACCGAGTTTGGTCAGGGATACGCCTGGCACAGCGCTGAAGTGCTCGGCTTACTCGCCTGTGCGCTGCTGGGCCTGGCGCTGTTCGTCTGGCATGAACGGCGGTTTCGCGAGCCGCTGCTGCCTTTGCACCTGTTCGCCAATCGCAATGCGTTGCTGTGCTGGTGCACGATTTTCTTCACCAGTTTCCAGGCCATTTCGCTGATTGTGCTGATGCCGCTGCGCTTTCAGAGCGTGACCGGCGCCGGCGCCGACAGTGCCGCGCTGCACCTGTTGCCGCTGGCGATGGGCTTGCCGATGGGCGCCTATTACGCCGGCCGGCGGACCTCGATCACCGGGCGCTACAAACCGATGATCCTCACGGGCGCCCTACTGATGCCGATCGCCATTCTTGGCATGGCGTTCAGTGCGCCACAGGCCACGCTGATCAGCAGTGGTTGCATGCTGCTCTGCGGTATCGCCGCCGGTATGCAGTTCCCGACCTCGCTGGTGGGTACGCAGAATGCGGTGGAGCAACGGGATATAGGCGTCGCCACCAGCACCACCAACCTGTTCCGCGCCCTCGGCGGCGCGGTGGGCGTGGCTTTGATGTCGGCGTTGCTACTGGCGCTGTTGCAGGATTCGAGCTTCGCCCACCTCGCCGGTTCGGCGCTGGTGGGCGAAGGCAGTTCGGGGAATGTCCTGCTCGATGGTTTGAATGCGGCGCCAGGCGCAGAGCAGCAGGCCCTGCGTGGCGAGTTGCTGCTGACCTTCCGTCATTTGCTGTTGGTCAGCGCCGCCGTCTCCTTGCTGGGATTGGCGGCGGCGATTGCGATGCCCAACCAATTGTTGCGCGGGCGCGAACACAACGCGCGGTAAGCCTGGGGGTGAGTCGTTGTAGGAGCGAGCCTGCTCGCGAAGAACCTGAGACCGCCGCAGGGTGTCAGGATGCGAGCGTTATCGTTGACCTCCATCGCGGGCAAGCCCGCTCCCACAGGTTTGTGTGCCAGGCAGGATCCCATCACGACGGGCTGTAATACCCCACCGCAACCAACAGATGTCCGACTTTCTTCAAATACGCGTGCTTGTTTTCGACCTTGCCGGTCACCGGATTTTTCCAGCGGTACTCGTATTCACCCTGATCCTGCTTGGCCATCATCGCCAGGATCGGCTCACCCACCGGCTTGCCATCCGGGTCTTTGATCTTGGCAAAGTCGGTATTGAGCAACCTCAGGTTGGTGCCGTGGGCCACGTAGCGCCCGGTATCGAGATCAACCGCGAACACGTAGAGATCGTCCTGCAAAAAGCCGCCTTGCAGCGAGTTGATCGCCTTGAGCGCGCCTTTCTCGTCCTTGGCCAGATCCGCAGCGGCTTTGTCCAGCAACGCCTTGGCCTGCTCGGCCGAGGCCCTTGGCAGGTAGTAGCCAACCGCAAGAATTCGCTGGCCGATGCGTTGGTAATACACGCGCTTGCGCTCAACCTTGCCGTCGGCCCAGTTCTGCCAGCGGTATTCGGCAACCTGGATACCGTTGCCTTCCGGCACCTTCAGGGCGTCCTTGAAGGCCTTGTGCAAGTCATCGCCAAGCACGTCGGAGACATCCCGGCCGATCAACGCCGCAGAAGGCCCGCCACTGGCGAGCATGGTGCCCTTGGTGTCGACCACGAACACGTATTTGTCTTTCTCGATGAACTCGCCCTGACGGCTGAAGGCGGCAAAGGCCTTGTCGCCGTTGTCGTGGTAGTAGGCCAGGGCCTTTTCCAGCAAGGCCAGCGCTGCCTTGTCGTCATCCGCGGGCTTGGCAGCGGCCTGCGCCTGACCCAGGCACAACAACAGCAAGCAGCCCAGCCAGGCCGTTTTTTGCAGAAACCTCATGGTCCGTCCCTCGCTCTTTTAGGTGTTTCAAGAGCGTAGACGGCTGCTGCAAAAATTCCGCAAACAACTCAGGGCCGGGCGCTGAGTTGCTGCTGCAGGTTGCGGATCTGCGTCTGCAGGGTGGTGATATTGCGCGTGACCTGGCCACGGAACGCATCGAACTCGGCAACACTGGCACCGCCTGGTGACGGCGCCGGGCGGTTGTCCTGCTCGCTCTTGATCACGATCAGGTCCTGCTCCAGGCGCTCGATGGCGGCCGCGGGATTGCCCTGTTTTTTCAATGCCGCAATGTCTGCGCTCAGGCTCTTGAGCTCGGCCTCGACCTTGCTGGTATCGGCCGGTGTGCTCTTGAGGGTGGCCACTTCGGCGGCCAGGGTCTTGAGTTCGGCCTGCATCTGGCTGTTAAGGGTACGTTGCTCGGCACTTTGCGCGCCGATCTGCGCCAGGCGTTTGTCGAGGTCAGTGGCCTGCCCGACCACACCTTGTTGCTGCTGGCCCTGCTCCAGCAACTGGCCCTCGAGGCGTTTGATCTGCAATTTCAGCGCTTCACTGTCGCTGGTGACGTTGGACTGGCTGGCGACGACCTTGCCGGAAATATCCTGCAGGCGCCCGGCGGCTTCCTCACTGATGCGGGCGAAACTTTCCTGGGTCGCGACCAATTGTTGTTCCATCAGCGAGATCTGCTGGAAGCTCCACCAGGCCAGGCCGATGAAGGCAAAGAACAACGCGCCGACCAGCGCCCACAACGGCCCGGTACTCGGGCCCTTGACGTTGACCACCGGCACACTGCGCGCGTGCACGCTGGAGCGTTCGCGGCCGGCGTTGGTGCTGGGGAAATCGTCGTGATCGAAGCTGTCCGCGCGCAGGCTCGGAACATTGTCAAAATCGTCGTTGGCATCGTTACGCATGGACATGAGTCAACCTTTCTGAAACCACGGTAATGGCTAAATCCGCCGAGTATAAACCCTCAACTCGCCGCACTGATCGACCCCGAAGCAACCACTCGGTTCAGTGCCGGGCGTGCCCGCCGATGTCCTGCGCCTTCCACCAGCCACAGAATTCATCCAGCGCCGCCCATAGACTGACTTTCGGATCGTAGTCCAGATAATGCCGGGCGCGGCTGATGTCCAGGGTGAAGTTTTTGTTCATCACCTGCATGCCCAGGCGCGACAGGGTCGGCTCCGGACGTCCCGGCCACAACTTGCAAAAGCCTTCGTTCAGCGCCGCCACACTGTAGGCCAGGCCGTAGCCGCGATAGCGGGTGACTTGCGGCACTTCCATCTGGCGCATCACATAATTGACCACGTCCCACAGCGGCACCGGCGTGCCGTTGCTGATGTTGTAGACCTTGCCCAGGGCCGAGCCGGTGGCCAGGAGGCAACTGAGCATGGCTTCGTTGAGGTTCTGCACGCTGGTGAAATCCACCTTGTTCAGGCCATTGCCGACAATCGCCAGGCGGCCCTTGCGCTGCATTTTCAGCAGCCGCGGGAAGATACTCATGTCGCCAGCGCCGGTGACGAAGCGTGGGCGCAGGGCCAGCACTTCCAGACCGAACTCCTGGGCGCCGAAGACCTTTTGCTCGGCCAGGTACTTGGTGGCGGCATAGGGATGCTTGAAGCGCTTGGGCACCTGCTCTTCGGTCAGCCCGAGGTGATCGCGGCCATCGAAGTACACCGAGGGCGACGACAGGTGCACCAGGCGCCGGACATTTTGCTTGAGACAGGCCTCGACCACGTTTTCGGTGACCAGCACGTTGCCCTGATGGAAGTCCTGATAACGCCCCCATACACCCACCGCGCCGGCGCAATGGACCACCGCATCGACATCGACGCACAGATCGCGCACCAGTTGGCCATCGGTCAGATCGCCAGGCACGAACTGCGCGCCACGGCGCACCAGGTGCTCGACGCTCTCGGCCCGGCGCCCGTTGACCCGCACGTCCAGGCCTTGCTCCAGGGCGAACCGGGCAAAGCGTCCACCAATAAAGCCGCTCGCGCCGGTGACCAGAATTTTCATGTATTGCTCCTAGGAAATCAGCGGCAAGCCTTTAGCTTCAAGCTGCAAGAAAAGAAACCGACGCAAGTGCTACCTTGCCGCTTGCAGCTTGACGCTCAAGGCTGCCCCAAAGGCACCAACCATTGGCGCGATGAGCGCACCAATTGATCGGTCAGCTGGCCAAGCAACTGGCCACCATTGCGCCAATGATGCCAGTACAGCGGCACATCGATGGGTTTATCTGGCAATAACTCCAGCAAGTCGCCGCGCTGCAGCTGCTCGCGAACCTGCAGTTCAGGCACCAGCCCCCAGCCCAAGCCAGCTTCCGTCAGGCGGATAAAGCCTTCGGAGGACGGGCATAAATGGTGTTCGAAACCACCGTCGACGCCCAGGGACGCCAGGTAACGGTGCTGCAGGAAGTCGTCGGGGCCGAACACCAGCGCCGGTGTGCGGGGCAATTGTTCGGCCTTGACCCCTTCGGGAAAATGCCGGGCGATGAACGCCGGGCTGGCCAGGGCACGGTAGCGCATGGCCCCCAGCAATACGCTGCGTGCGCCGGCCACCGGGCGCTCACTGGCACACAGGCAGGCGGCCACTTCGCCGGCGCGCATGCGTTTGAGGCCGACGGTCTGGTCTTCCACCACCAGGTCCAGCAGCAGATGCTGCTCGGCGCAGAAATCCCCCACCGCCTCGGCCCACCAGGTGGCCAGGCTGTCGGCGTTCAAGGCAATCCGCAGACGCTCCGGCAGGCCCTCTTCGTCCAGCGCCGGCACCAGGCTTTGCAGGTCGCGCTCCAGCAGGCGCACCTGCTGCACGTGGTTGAGCAGGCGTCGGCCGATTTCAGTCGGGGCCGGTGGCGTGGCGCGCACCAGCACCGGGTGCCCGACCCGCGCTTCAAGCAATTTGATCCGCTGGGAGATCGCCGATTGCGACAAGCCCAGCACCTGGGCGGCTCGTTCGAAACCGGCCTGCTCGATCACCGCCGCCAGGGCCGAGAGCAATTTGTAGTCAAACATCAGTTTTCCTAATGAGTGATGAGCACTATTGGTTTTTCTTATACAGCCTGACGCCGGACAATAGCCAGCATGAACTCTTCACAAGGATCGGCGACATGGCTGGCGAAACCTCACTCAACACCCTGCTGCGCAGCATGAGCCCGGAACTCAATGACGGTGACTATGTGTTCTGCACCCTCAAGGATGGGCAGGTGCCCGCAGGCTGCGAAATCATCGGCAGCTTTCGTGAGCGCGAAGGCCTGACCCTGATTCTCGAACGCCGCCAGGCCGAGCAGGCAGGCCTGGCCTTCGACTACGTGGCGGCGTGGATCACCCTCAATGTGCATTCGGCGTTGCAGGCGGTTGGCCTGACCGCCGCCTTCGCCACGGCGCTGGGCCAGGCCGGAATCAGCTGCAACGTGATTGCTGGCTACTACCACGACCATCTGTTTGTCGGCCAGGCCGACGCGGAACGTGCCCTGTCGGTCCTGCGGCAACTGGCTGCAAACGCGGAGTAATCACTATGTGGCAAAGCTATGTAAACGGCCTGTTGGTCGCAGCGGGGCTGATCATGGCGATCGGCACGCAAAACGCCTTCGTCCTCGCCCAGAGCCTGCGTCGCGAACATCACCTGCCGGTGGCCGCATTGTGCGTCCTGTGTGATGCGCTGCTGGTGGCCGCCGGGGTATTTGGCCTGGCCACGGTGCTGGCGCAGAACCCGACCTTGCTCGCCATCGCCCGTTGGGGCGGCGCAGCGTTTCTGCTTTGGTATGGCAGCCAGGCGCTGCGCCGGGCCTGCTCGAAACAGAGCCTGCAACAGAGCGCCCAGCAAACCACGCGCTCGTTACGTGCAGTGCTGCTCAGCGCCTTGGCGGTGACCCTGCTGAACCCGCACGTGTACCTCGACACCGTGCTGTTGATCGGCTCCCTCGGCGCGCAACAGACCGAGCCCGGTGCCTATGTGGTGGGCGCGGCGAGTGCTTCGCTGCTGTGGTTCTTCACCCTGGCGCTCGGCGCGGCGTGGCTGGCACCCTGGCTGGCACGCCCGAGCACCTGGCGGATTCTCGACCTGCTGGTGGCGGTCATGATGTTTGCCGTGGCCTTTGGCCTGATCACCTCGAAGTAAGCCCGGTCGGATAATCGCAAAAGGCTCTGGAACCTCTATCCCACACAGTTGTTGCGTGGTTATGCCGCACCCCCGGTGCTATGATCCGAGACTTGCGCCGCAAAGAGTACAAACTCCCCGGCGCTTGTCTGGCCGCCCGTGATCGGCCTTGCGCCCACCGCAACTGACCTGATTAGGAGAATCACCATGGCTTTCGAATTGCCGCCACTGCCTTACGCACACGATGCACTGCAGCCGCACATTTCCAAGGAAACTCTGGAATTTCACCACGACAAGCACCACAACACCTATGTCGTGAACCTGAACAACCTGGTGCCAGGCACCGAGTTCGAAGGCAAGACTCTGGAAGAAATCGTCAAGACTTCCTCGGGTGGCATCTTCAACAACGCCGCTCAAGTATGGAACCACACCTTCTACTGGAACTGCCTGGCGCCAAACGCCGGCGGTCAACCAACCGGCGCGCTGGCTGAAGCCATCAACGCTGCGTTCGGTTCGTTCGACAAGTTCAAGGAAGAATTCAGCAAGACTTCCATCGGCACCTTCGGTTCCGGCTGGGGCTGGCTGGTGAAAAAGGCTGACGGTTCCCTGGCCCTGGCCAGCACCATCGGTGCCGGCAACCCGCTGACCAACGGCGACACCCCGCTGCTGACCTGCGACGTCTGGGAACACGCCTACTACATCGACTACCGCAACGTGCGTCCAAAGTATGTGGAAGCGTTCTGGAACCTGGTCAACTGGAAGTTCGTGGCTGAGCAGTTCGAAGGCAAGACCTTCACCGCGTAAGCCTGCCTTGCAGTGAAAGAACCCGGCATTGCCGGGTTTTTTTATGGTGGTGGCGGTCCCGCCAAACCCTGCGCTGAAACAACCTGAAATCAGCCCCGCGCTTGCCCCGGCGCCACAGCCGTCTACCATCAATCTCACACAAATATTCTCCCCAGCCCCTCAAGTTGCAGGAGGTGCCGACCGACACACTGCCAAAGAGCTTCAAAAACCAGTCACCACGACAATGCAGCCGAGCCCGGGCGAAATCCTGAATGGCTTGATTGTCCCTTTGACTGCCATCACGGGATTGCCAATACTCATGGCAACTTGACGTTACCCGCATGGAACAAGGAATTACCCTTTGAAGCTGGAACTCAAAAACAGCTTGTCGGTGAAGTTGCTACGGGTAGTGCTTCTGTCGGCATTGATCGTCGGCGTGGTCCTGAGCTGCGCACAGATCGTTTTCGATGCCTATAAAACCCGCCAGGCAGTGGCCAACGATGCCGAGCGCATCCTCGACATGTTTCGCGACCCCTCGACCCAGGCCGTCTACAGCCTCGATCGGGAAATGGGCATGCAAGTCATCGAGGGCCTGTTCCAGGACGACGCGGTGCGCATGGCCTCCATCGGCCACCCCAACGAAACCATGCTCGCGGAAAAATCCCGAGAGCTGCAGCAATCCGACAGCCGCTGGCTGACCGACCTGATCCTCGGCAAAGAGCGCACCTTCACCACCCAACTGGTCGGCCGTGGCCCCTACAGCGAATATTACGGCGACCTGAGCATCACCCTCGACACCGCCACCTACGGTCAGGGTTTCATCGTCAGCTCGGTGATCATCTTCATCTCCGGCGTGCTGCGGGCGATGGCCATGGGGCTGGTGCTGTACCTGGTCTATCACTGGCTGCTGACCAAACCGCTGTCGCGGATCATCGAGCACCTGACCAATATCAACCCTGACCGGCCCAGCGAACACAAGATCCCCCAGCTCAAGGGCCACGAGCAAAATGAACTGGGGCTGTGGATCAACACCGCCAACCAGTTGCTCGAGTCCATCGAGCGCAACACCCATTTGCGCCACGAGGCGGAAAACAGCCTGCTGCGCATGGCGCAATACGACTTTCTCACCGGCCTGCCCAATCGCCAGCAACTGCAGCAGCAACTGGACAAGATCCTGGTGGATGCCGGGCGCCTGCAACGCCGGGTGGCGATCATTTGCGTCGGCCTGGACGACTTCAAGGGCATCAACGAACAGTTCAGCTACCAGGCCGGCGACCAACTGCTGCTGGCCCTGGCCGATCGCCTGCGCGCCCACAGCGGCCGCCTCGGCGCCCTGGCACGCCTGGGCGGCGACCAGTTCCTGCTGGTCCAGGCCGACATCGAGCAACCCTACGAAGCCGCCGAACTGGCCCAGGGCATTCTCGACGACCTGGAAGCCCCCTTCGCCCTCGACCACCAGGAAATCCGCCTGCGCGCGACCATTGGCATCACCCTGTTCCCGGAGGACGGCGACAGCACCGAGAAGCTGTTGCAGAAAGCCGAACAGACCATGACCCTGGCCAAGAGCCGCTCGCGCAACCGCTACCAGTTCTACATCGCCAGCGTCGACAGCGAGATGCGTCGCCGTCGCGAATTGGAGAAAGATCTGCGCGATGCCCTGGCGCGCGAGCAGTTGTACCTGGTCTATCAGCCGCAGATCAGCTACCGCGATCACCGTGTGGTCGGCGTCGAAGCGCTGATTCGCTGGCAACACCCGGAGCACGGCCTGGTGCCACCGGACCTGTTCATCCCGCTGGCGGAACAGAACGGCACCATCATCGCCATTGGCGAGTGGGTCCTGGACCAGGCGTGCCGGCAGTTGCGCGACTGGCACGACCAGGGTTTCAGCGACCTGCGCATGGCGGTCAACCTGTCCACGGTGCAGCTGCACCACGCCGAACTGCCGCGAGTGGTCAACAACCTGATGCAGATGTACCGCCTGCCGCCGCGCAGCCTGGAGCTGGAAGTCACCGAAACCGGCCTGATGGAAGACATCAGCACCGCCGCCCAGCACCTGCTCAGCCTGCGCCGCTCCGGGGCGCTGATCGCCATCGACGACTTCGGCACCGGCTACTCGTCCCTCAGTTACCTGAAAAGCCTGCCGCTGGACAAGATCAAGATCGACAAGAGCTTCGTCCAGGACCTGCTGGACGACGATGACGACGCCACCATCGTCCGGGCCATCATCCAGCTGGGCAAGAGCCTGGGCATGCAAGTGATTGCCGAGGGCGTGGAAACCCCCGAGCAAGAGGCATACATCATTGCCGAAGGCTGTCACGAAGGTCAGGGCTACCACTACAGCAAACCGCTGCCGGCCCGTGAATTGAGCGTCTACCTCAAGCAGGCGCAACGCAGTAACGCCGCCATCCTGTGAAACGGCGAGGCGATCGCCGTTTCATGTCACAGGCTGAATAGGAAATATTTACAGCTACAACCCTTTACACATAATGCGAAAGATTTGCATTATGTCGCAGTTTTGCGCGCCCTCCGCGCCTGTCCATCATCTCCCGAAGCAGGATGTTCGCCATGATTCGTATGCCTCTGGCTACCGCCAGTTTGCTGGCCATCGCTATTTCCCTCGCCGGTTGCGGCGAAGGCAAAGACAAGGCTGCTGCTCCACAAGCGCCGACTCCGGCCGCCACTACCGCCGCCCCGGCTGCCCCGGCCGCTGCCGGTAAAGTCGACGAAGCCGCTGGCAAAGCCGTTGTCGCGCATTACGCCGACATGGTCTTCGCCGTCTACAGCGATGCCGAATCCACCGCGAAAACCCTGCAAACCGCGATCGACGCCTTCCTAGCCAAGCCGAACGACGAAACCCTGAAAGCCGCCAAGGCCGCCTGGGTTGCCGCGCGCGTTCCGTACCTGCAGAGCGAAGTGTTCCGCTTCGGCAACACCATCATCGACGACTGGGAAGGTCAGGTTAACGCCTGGCCACTGGACGAAGGCCTGATCGACTACGTCGACAAGTCCTACGAACACGCCCTGGGCAACCCGGGTGCCAGCGCCAACATCATCGCCAACACCGAAGTACAGGTTGGCGAAGACAAGGTTGACGTGAAGGACATCACCGCGGAAAAACTCGCCAGCCTGAACGAGCTGGGCGGTTCCGAGGCCAACGTTGCCACCGGCTACCATGCCATCGAATTCCTGCTGTGGGGCCAGGACCTCAACGGCACCGGCCCTGGCGCTGGCGCCCGTCCGGCTTCGGACTACCTGGAAGGCGCCGGCGCCACCGGCGGCCACAACGAGCGTCGTCGCGCCTACCTGAAGGCCGTGACCCAACTGCTGGTCAGCGACCTGGAAGAAATGGTCGGCAACTGGAAGCCGAACGTGGCCGACAACTACCGCGCCACCCTGGAAGCCGAGCCAGCCGAAACCGGCCTGCGCAAAATGCTTTTCGGCATGGGCAGCCTGTCGCTGGGCGAACTGGCTGGCGAGCGGATGAAGGTTTCCCTGGAAGCCAACTCCCCTGAAGACGAGCAGGACTGCTTCAGCGACAACACCCATAACTCGCACTTCTACGACGCCAAGGGCGTGCGTAACGTCTACCTGGGCGAATACACCCGCGTCGACGGCACCAAGATGACCGGCGCCAGCCTGTCGTCGCTGGTGGCCAAGGCCGACCCGGCTGCCGACACTGCCCTCAAGGCAGACCTGGCCGCCACCGAAGCCAAGCTGCAGGTCATGGTTGACCACGCCAACAAGGGCGAGCACTACGACCAACTGATCGCCGCGGGCAACACCGCCGGCAACCAGATCGTGCGTGACGCCATCGCCTCCCTGGTCAAGCAGACAGCTTCGATCGAACAGGCTGCCGGCAAACTGGGGATCAGCGATCTGAACCCGGACAACGCTGATCACGAGTTCTGATCACACCGTTAGTCGCCGCTGAATGAAAAATGCCCCGACTGGTTCGGGGCATTTTTTTGCTCAAACGGTGGCGTCAGACCCTGAACACAAAGATCGATGCCCGCTCTCCCGCGCCCGGCAAATGAACGCCGCCAATCAATTGCACAAAGCGGTTGGCGGCCTGCGCATTCTGCACCAGGGTTCGGCTCAGGGAGCTCATCTGATCCAACCTCGGCGCCACCTGATAAGGCCCCTCGACCAAGCCATGGGTGGCTTTGCGCAGCGTCAGCCAAAACAGCTGATCGCTACCCGAGCGCCTGAACAACAGCTCACCCGGCTGATTGAAGCTGACGAACATCTGGTAATGACTGCCCACCAGGCGCTCGACCATCAGCGACTTCAGCACCCTTTCAGTAGGCAGGGACAAGGCTTCATGCATCAGCACCGAAATGCTCTCGGCGCTGAAATGCAGGCGATGATACAGATCGGGAAGGTTATCCAGGCGCCAGACGCCGGCGGCATTGGTGCGGGTGATCGGCAACATCGACAGCGGGTCGCCCAGCACCGGCAGCGACGGCGCTGACCGCGAGCGCCAACTCTGCAGCGTGCGCTGCATGGCGGCCATGCCCCAGACCGTCAAACCGGATGGGTTGCCGAGGTTGAACAGGACATCGGCAATCTGCAGGTGCGAGTGCGGCGCGAAGGTTGGGAACGCATCCGCGACATAGCCGCCCAACGTGGTTTCGAACGACAACTCCATGGAATTCAACCAGCGCGACAGTGAAGCGTCGAATGTTGCCAGCCTTGGCTGACGGTAGAGATCGGCCCCCAGCAATTGCTCGAACGCCACAAAGCTGTCGAGGGGCATGGACGGCTCATGCATCAGCACGATACCGCTCTTGATCTCGGCGCCCGCTGGCAGGATCGGGAAGTAGCGCTGGTCGATCTTCACGTAATCGCGCCCGATCAGCTGCGGCTCCCCGGCGGTACGCCGATAAATCGCCAGTTCCGCGTTGCGCACCTGCAGGTGCACCGGGTCCAGGGCCTGGCCCCAATCGACGAATTGCTCATGGGCCGGCCGAGTCGCCACGGCAGACGGTTGACGGGGGCCGGGAGTCGGTTCGGGGGCACTTGGCCGGCCAGGTCGCGCAAGGCCTTCGACCAGCGTCGGCTGGGCCGACTCGCGAACCACCCCACCACCGGTGAACCCCTGCGCCAGATCCAGCCCCCTGAGGCGCAATAACAGGCGCTCGGGGCTGACAATCAGGTAGCCGTCGAAAACCGCCAGGGACCGCCCCGCACGCAGGTAATGCACCAGGCTCAAGCTGAACTCCAGCTCACGGCCCGATGGAAACATGAACGACTCGAACACGCGCCCGACCTGAAATTCGTCGAGGAACGGGTAGAGATCCTGCAGTGCCCGCTGCGGAGCGCCCCCTCCCAGCGCGGGCGCATCCCGGTGCGTGCCGATTTCCCAGTGCCCGGTCGCGTCCCTGCGGATCGGCGCATAGTGATGCTGGACCGGCTTGCGCGCGTCCCTGATTCGCCAGGCCTCTTCAAACCCCTCATCGATAATCGAATACCAATGGTCTGCGTCCTTGAGGAAGTACTGCTTGCGTCCGTCGACGTTCGACAGTCGGTAATGGACGCCCTTGTTCTCCCAGCCTGGCAACACACTGAGCCCCTGCGGTGCCTTGCCCAGGGCCATTTGCGGGTTCAGCCTGCGCGCGCTCGCGACCGTTTTGGGTGTAGCCCCGGTCAGTCCCTTGCCGACCGCCCCATCGATCAGCGCACCGGTAAATTCGCCCAATGCGCGCACCAGGTGATGGGCCGTCGCCGAACGGTCGCCGATCTTCGCCGCTTCAATCGCGTTGAACAGGGCAAACAGGCTGCGGGCCAGGCCGATGGGCAGGGTCACGCGAATCGGCAGGACCATGCTCACCACGTCCAGCACCAGCTCGGCGACACTCAGCCCGGTGTCGATATCGGTTTGTCCGGTGGTGGTGGTCTGCGCGGCCGCATCATTGATCGCGAAGCTGGCCTCGACTTCGTAGCCTTCTTCGAAGACGTTGCCGGCAATCGGCGCCAGATTGACCACCGAGGCATCCCCGCGCCCTTGCACCGACGCCCGGACATGCGGCTGGAACGCCAACTCCACCCGCGCGACCAGGTAATCGCGCCAGGCACTGTGGTGGACGAAATCGAGCATCAGGCGCTCCTTGGCATACTCGTGGAACACCCGCCCATCAGGCGCCTGGGGGGTATACACGACGACGCTGCCAGCGCCGTTGCTCGCGGTGCCGAACAGCAACACGCCACGCACCCGCTGACCGCGCAGGTGCAGGGATTGCACGATGATCCGGTGACCTTCGACGTTCATCCGCTGAGCGTTGTCCACCGGCTGCTCCAGCACCGCTTTGACCCAGTGATAACCCCGCGCCAACTCATCCACGGCAAAGTCGCCGGCGATCCGCGCCTCAATGGCATCCAGGTGCAATTGTGCGGCCATGAGCCGGGCGAAGGTCTGTTTGCGCCGCTTGGCCGGTTCCGAGGTGACCAACTGCGCCTGCAAAAAGTCGCGATAGGTTTGCCCGACATTCAGCCGACGCACCAGGTCCTTGACCTGCTCGATGGACAAACCGTCATAGGCCGGCAGTCCGGCCACCGGATTGATGTTCGGCGACGACGGGATACCGGCCGGTCGCAAGCCGCTCGCCGGCTTCAGGTTCAGGGTCGAGAAGTTGCTGAAGTTGAAATCCAGGCCACCGACGTTCTCCAGGGCCAACTCACTCAACGTCCGTGAACGGTAGCGGCGTGGCGCGCCCCTCGGTTCGCTGATCGTCGAGCCTTGGGCACCGGGCACGTAGGTCGGCGGCGCAACATCCGGTTCACGGGTGGTGACCAGCAGGTCATCCGGGTCCAGCATCAAGCCGTGTTCAGACTCGAGTACCGCACGCAGTTGGCGGTTGCTGTAGGCCAACAGTGCGCGCCGGTCGCTGAATTGACTGAGTGATGGCAGGCCTTCGGGATCAGGCAGGTCGGCCAGGGTGGCGGCGTAATCGGCGAATGCCTGGGCCCAGGTCGACTGGTCGACGTCAGAGGCGCCGGCGAGAAAGGCCTGCAAGCGTGCCCGTGCGCGCTTCTGGTGCCGGGCTTGCAGGACCGGCTCAAGGCTGAACGCGCGTTGCAGATCGCCGAGTCGATCCAGCGCGCGCGGCAGGTGGGCCATGTCGGCGTGCACGCCCAAGGTTTGATAACGGGCCAGCGTCGACGCGAAGTTGTCACTGATCAGCCGGCATTGCGCTTCGATAGCAAACTGAAACGGCGAATCCAGGCGTTCCAGGTAGCGCACCTGATCGCCGGTCGGCGCGCGACGGTGCAGGGCCAGGGCCGCTTCCTGGTCCTTGTCGGCGACCATTGCCAACAGGCTTGCACACTCCATGGCGTGCCCGAGGCGCCGATGCAGTTCGCGATCGAGGCTGGCCAGCGAGTCGAACGCCTCCAGGCCCTGGCCGCAGGTGGACAACAACACCCGTCCGACATTGGCGCTCGGTTCGATGGCACGAACCACCGGGGCCGCTGCGTCGATCGCCCAGCCCACCTGGCCATCCTGAGGATCGCGCGTCGTCAGGACAAAGGCACCGTGCAGCGGGACGGCGCTCGAGTCGTCAGCCCCGAGGGCCAGGGCATAGACACAGGGCCGATGGCCCTTCAGTGCCTGGCGGGCGAGCGCGTCTGGGTGTTCCAGCACGGTGTCGAGCAGGGTTTGCGCACTGCTGCCGAGCAAACCATCGAGTGTGAGCAACGCACACTCGTTTTTCAGTTGCTCGCGCCGGATCTGCTCCAGCCGTTGCCGGCGGGTGTGTGGATCGGTCGCGCTGGACGCAGCGTCCCAATAGCGCTGAAGGTACAAGGGGTATTGCTCCGACAGCTCATTGGCCAGTCGATCCACAAAGCCATCGAACGCCTGCGCGACAAGGGCGGTATAGGGCTCAGGCGCATCGCCCGGGGTCGCGGCCAAGTAAAAAACCGCCTGTTGCTTGGCGTGGGCCGCCGGCTCACCGCTGATAATCCGGCGAATGACTGCATCCATCAGGCTCGGTGGCAGTTCGCGGCTGTTGTCGGCGGATTGGATAAAGCAGTGCAGCAGGTCAAGACTCGGCGTCAGCTTGGCGAATTCCTGATCGAAACGCTCCTGCACGAAGGCGTGGAAGCTGGGCTGCGTCTGAAAACACTCGGCGACCTGGGCGTCCAATGCCGTGAGCTGGTTGCGCAGACTGGCGTGTGCGGGACTGTCGCGGTCGTCCATTTGCTGGTAAAGAGAGTTGAACATGCTGAGGCTCGGTGATGGCGAAATGTGCTTTATCCTCGCGCCACGTCAACCGCCGTGTGGGGTAGATATGTAGGGACGGACGCACCACGGCTGACCCGCCAATCGGTCGCCGATCAAGCAAACGCTAATTCCTCTTATTCAAAGCCCCCTGCCCTGTTAAACTTTGCGCCCTTGTTTTGCTCGTCTCCCAGGATCTCTGATGCCCTCGTTGCTTCTTCGCATGTCCGCATTGCTGCTGGCGCTGGGCCTGACTGCCTGCGATGACACCCCGCGCTTTACCCGGGCCGAGCTGGGCGAGGCGCGCTCTGCGGGTGCGGCGACGGTGTACAAGTTCGATCAGGCCGCGTTTTCCCAGCCGTCGGCCAACCTGTCGCCAATCCGCCGCCTGGATTTCAGCGTCGGCAACAGCTTTTTCCATAACCCCTGGGTGACCGCCCCGGCGACCACAACCGCGCGCGACGGCCTGGGCCCGCTGTTCAATACCAATGCCTGCCAGAACTGCCATATCCGCGACGGTCGAGGTCACCCGCCCGCGCCGGATGCCTACAGTGCCGTGTCGATGCTGGTGCGTCTGTCGCTCCCCGACGACCCGGTCTACGCCAAGGTCATCGAGCAGCAGGGCGTGGTCCCGGAGCCGGTCTACGGCGGACAGCTGCAGGACATGGCCGTACCGGGCGTCACCCCGGAGGGCAAGGTGCGCGTCGACTATGAGCCGCAGATCGTGCGTTTCAAGGACGGCAGCGAAGTCGAGTTGCGCAAACCCACCCTGGTATTGACCCAACTGGGCTACGGCCCGATGCACCCGGACACGCGTTTCTCCGCACGTATTGCCCCGCCGATGATCGGCCTCGGCCTGCTGGAGTCCATCAGTGAGGCGGACATCCTCGCTAACGCCGACCCGCAGGACAAAGACCGCAACGGCATCAAGGGCCGGCCCAACCTGGTCTGGGATGACGCCCAACAAAAGACCGTGCTCGGGCGCTTTGGCTGGAAAGCCGGGCAACCGAACCTCAATCAGCAAAACGTCCACGCGTTTTCCGGCGACATGGGCCTGACCACCAGCCTGCGGCCCTTCGATGACTGCACCGAGGCCCAGGTCGACTGCCGCCAGGCGCCCAACGGCAATGGCCCGAACGGCGAACCGGAAGTCAGCGACAACATCCTGCGCCTGATGCTGATCTATGCCCGCAACCTGGCCGTGCCCGCCCGCCGTGATGTCGACACGCCCCAGGTGCTGGCCGGCAAGACCCTGTTTTTCCAGGCCGGTTGCCAGTCCTGCCACACCCCGAAATTCACCACCTCTGCCGAGGCCGTCGAACCTGAACTGGCCGACCAGGTGATCCGCCCTTACAGCGACCTGCTGCTGCATGACATGGGCGAAGGCCTGGCGGACAACCGCAGCGAATTCCAGGCCACCGGCCGCGACTGGCGCACACCACCGCTGTGGGGCATCGGCCTGACGCAAACCGTCAGTGGCCACACCCAGTTTTTGCATGACGGCCGCGCCCGCAACCTGCTCGAAGCCGTGCTCTGGCATGGCGGCGAAGCCCAGGCGGCGCAGCAACAGGTTTTGGCGTTCAACGCCGAGCAGCGCGCTGCCCTGCTGGCCTTTCTGAATTCGCTCTAGACACCTTTCCCATTCGCTTGACCCCATCTTCAAAGGGAGCCAGACATGTTTCGTCCCAAGTTGTTGTTCACCAGCCTTGCCGCCCTCGCCCTCGGCGCCTGCGCGCCGCAAGACCCGCAAGCCGTGACCTCGGCGGCCATCGCCAAGCAAGTGATCCTGCCGACCTACAGCCGCTGGGTCGACGCCGACCGGCAACTGGCCGTCAGCGCCCTGGCCTATTGCGAAGGCAAGTCGGACCTGGCGACCGCCCGCGCCGACTTCCTCCACGCGCAAAAAGCCTGGGCCGAACTGCAACCATTGCTGGTCGGACCGCTGGCCGAAGGCAATCGCTCGTGGCAGGTGCAGTTCTGGCCGGACAAGAAAAACCTGGTGGGCCGTCAGGTCGAGCAACTGCTCACCGCACAGCCGCAAATCGATGCCGCCGCGCTGGCCAAATCCAGCGTCGTGGTCCAGGGCCTCTCGGCCTACGAGTACATTCTGTTCGATGAAAAGAGCAACGTGGCCGACGCCGCGCAGAAAGCCCGTTACTGCCCACTGCTGACCGCCATCGGCGAGCGTCAGAAGCTGCTGGCCGAAGAAATCCTCGCCAGCTGGAACAGCACCGACGGCATGCTGGCGCAGATGACCAAGTTCCCCAACCAGCGCTACGCCGATTCCCACGAAGCCATCGCCGATCTGCTGCGGGCCCAGGTCACAGCACTCGACACCTTGAAGAAAAAACTCGGCACGCCGATGGGTCGCCAGAGCAAGGGCATCCCCCAACCGTTCCAGGCTGACGCATGGCGCAGCCAGTCGTCGCTGCAAAGCCTGCAGGCCAGCCTGGCGGCGGCACAAACGGTCTGGGTCGGGGTCGACAACAAAGGCCTGCGTGGCCTGCTGCCAGCGGAACAAAAGCCTTTGGCGGACAAGATCGATGCTGCGTACGCTGCGTCGCTGAAACTGTTCGACAGCAGCCAGCGCTCGTTGACCGAAATGCTCAACGACGATGCCGGCCGCCAACAGCTCAACGATATCTATGACAGCCTCAACGTCGTCCACCGCCTGCACGAAGGCGAACTGGCCAAGGCGCTGGGCATCCAACTGGGCTTCAATGCCAACGACGGTGACTGATGGGGGTTAGCGCGATGTTGCGACGCCAGGCTCTGACTTTCGGCAGCGTGTTGCTCGGTGCCGTGACGCTGGGCGGCTGGAAGCTGTTCAAGCACAAGGACCAGGGACCGCTGCTGCTGTCGGCCCGCGATGACAGTGACAGCAAGCACTACGCCGTGGGCTATCGCCTGGACGGCTCCCGGGTGTTTGCCACCGAAGTCGGCCAGCGCTGTCATGACATCATCAATCACCCCGAACTGCCCATCGCCCTGTTCGTCGCCCGACGCCCGGGAACCGAAAGCTATCTGGTCGACCTGCGCGACGGCACGCTGCTGCAGACTCTGGTCTCGCGGCCCAACCGGCACTTCTACGGCCATGCGGTGATTCACAAGGACGGTGAATTTCTCTACGCCACCGAAAACGACACCACCGATCCCGGTCGCGGCCTGCTCGGCGTGTACCGCTTCGAAGGTGAGCGGCTGGTCCACAGCGGCGAAATCTCCACCCACGGTATCGGCCCGCATCAGGTGTCATGGATGCCCGACGGCGAAACCCTGGTGGTGGCCAACGGCGGCATTCGCACCGAAGCCGAAAGCCGGGTCGAGATGAACCTCGACGCCATGGAGCCGAGCCTGGTGCTGATGCAACGCGATGGCACCCTGCTGAGCAAGGAAACCCTCGGCCAGCAGATGAACAGCGTGCGCCACATGGGCATCGCCAGCGACGGCACCATCGTCACCGGCCAGCAGTTCATGGGCCCGTCCCATGAGTCCTCGGAGTTGCTGGCGATCAAGCGGCCGGGACAGCCTTTCGTGGCGTTCCCGGTGGATCAGCATCAGCTGCAGGCCATGGGGCACTATACCGCCAGCGTCGCGGTCCATAGTGAACTGCGCCTGGTGGCGCTGACGGCGCCCCGGGGCAACCGCTTTTTCATCTGGGACCTGGACAGCGGCGAGGTCAAGCTCGATGCGCCGTTGCCCGATTGCGCCGGGGTCGGGGCGGTGGCCGATGGTTTTGTCGTGACCTCCGGTCAAGGCCGCTGCCGTTTCTACGATTGCCGCCAGGCACCGCTGATGGCCAAACCGTTGGATTTGCCTGCAGGGCTCTGGGACAACCATCTGCATCTGATTTGAAACGCCGCGGCCCGGATGGCCCGGGCCGCTCACTGGAATCGCTGGCGCACAGGGAGTAATGTGCCGCCTGTCTCGCCTGATTTTTTCCAAGGAAGTGGAATATGCTGCGTCGCCGCATGCTGATCATGTTGGGGGTTGTGCTGCTGATCGTGCTGATTCTGGGAGGCTACAAGGCCTTTTCCATCTATCAGATGATCCAGACCTTCTCGGTCCCGAAACCACCGGAGAGTGTCGCCGTAGTCACGGCCAGCGAACGCCCGTGGCAGGTGCGCCTGCCCTCGGTGGGCACCCTCAAGGCGCTGCAAGGAGTCGACCTGAGCCTGGAAGCCACCGGCACCGTGACCGATGTGCAGTTCAAGTCGGGACAACAGGTCAAGCAAGGCCAGTCGCTGGTGCAACTCGATAACGCCGTGGAAAGCGCCCTGCTAGAAACCGCCAAGGCCGACCTCGGCCTGGCGCAACTGGACTTCGGCCGTGGCAGCCAGTTAGTGGGCAGCAGCGCCATCTCCAAGGGCGAGTACGACCGCCTCAATGCGCAGTTGGCGCGCAACAAGGCCATCGTCAACCAACTCAAGGCTTCGCTGGCGAAAAAACACATCACCGCGCCCTTCAGCGGCACCATCGGCATTCGCCAGGTGGATGTCGGCGATTACCTGGCCAGCGGTACCGTGATCGCTACCCTGCAGGACCTCAGCAGCCTCTATGTCGACTTCTTCATCCCGGAACAGTCGGTGCCGAAGATCGCCCTCGGCCAGCCGGTCAACGTCAGCATCGCCGCCTACCCCGGGCAGAATTTCCCCGGCACCATCAGCGCCATCAACCCCAAGGTCGAGGAAACCACACGCAACGTGCTGGTGCGCGCGACCTTGAGCAATCCAGACGGCAAGCTGCTGCCCGGCATGTTCGCCAGCCTGCAGGTGCTGTTGCCCGATCCGCAGAACAAGATCGTGATCCCGGAAAGTGCGGTGACCTACACCCTGTACGGCAATTCGCTGTATGTGGTCGCCGAGAAAAAAGACCCCGAAGGCAAGCCCGAGAAGGACGACAAGGGCGCGCCAGTGCTGATCGCCGAGCGCCGCTTCATCGAGACCGGCGAACGCCGCGAGGGCCTGGTGCTGATCAACAAGGGTGTGAAAAGCGGCGAGCAGGTCATCAGCGCCGGCCAGATCAAAATCGACAACGGCATGCACATCGTCGTCAGCCCGGACAAAAACCTGCCGGCCGATCAGAACGGTCAGCCAGGCGCGGACTGATCAAGGAATCTCCATGGCTTTTACCGATCCGTTCATTCGTCGCCCGGTGCTCGCCACCGTGGTCAGCCTGCTGATCGTTCTGCTGGGCTTCCAGGCCTGGAGCAAGCTGCCGCTGCGCCAGTACCCGCAGATGGAAAACGCCCTGATCACCGTGACCACGGCATACCCCGGGGCCAACGCCGAAACCATCCAGGGCTACATCACTCAGCCGCTGCAACAAAGCCTGGCCAGTGCCGAGGGCATCGACTACATGACCTCGGTCAGTCGCCAGAACTTCTCGGTGATTTCGATTTACGCGCGGATCGGCGCCAACAGCGACCGGCTGTTCACCGAATTGCTGGCCAAGGCCAATGAGGTCAAGAACAAGCTGCCGCAAGACGCCGAAGACCCGGTGCTGAGCAAGGAAGCGGCAGACGCCTCGGCGCTGATGTACATCAGCTTCTTCAGCAAGGACTTGAGCAACCCGCAGATCACCGACTATCTGTCGCGGGTCATCCAGCCCAAGCTGGCGACCCTGCCGGGCATGGCCGAAGCCGAGATCCTCGGTAACCAGGTGTTCGCCATGCGCCTGTGGCTCGACCCGGTGAAACTGGCGGGTTTCGGTTTGAGCGCCAGCGACGTGAGCAACGCGGTGCGCCGCTACAACTTTCTCTCGGCCGCCGGTGAGGTCAAGGGCGAGTACGTGGTCACCAGCGTCAACGCCAACACCGAGCTGAAGACCGCCGAAGCCTTTGCCGCCATTCCGCTGAAAGTCGACGGCGACAGCCGGGTCCTGCTCAGCGACGTAGCGCGAGTGGAAATGGGCGCGGAAAACTACGACACCATCAGCTCCTTCGGCGGCACGCCGTCGGTGTACATCGGGATCAAGGCGACGCCCGCCGCCAACCCGCTGGACGTGATCAAGGAAGTGCGCAAGCTGATGCCGGAGCTGGAGTCCCAGCTGCCGCCCAACCTCAAGGCGGAGATCGCCTACGACGCCACCCTGTTTATCCAGGCCTCGATCAACGAGGTGGTCAAGACCCTGTTCGAAGCCGTGCTGATCGTGATTGTCGTGGTGTTCCTGTTTCTCGGTGCACTGCGTTCGGTGGTGATCCCGGTGGTGACCATTCCGCTGTCGATGATCGGCGTGATGTTCTTCATGCAACTGATGGGCTACTCGATCAACCTGCTGACCCTGCTGGCCATGGTGTTGGCGATCGGCCTGGTGGTGGACGATGCCATCGTCGTGGTGGAGAACATCCACCGGCATATCGAGGAAGGCAAGACGCCGTTTGATGCGGCGCTGGAAGGCGCGCGGGAAATCGCCCTGCCGGTGGTCTCGATGACCATCACCCTGGCGGCGGTGTACGCCCCTATCGGCTTCCTCACCGGCCTGACCGGGGCCTTGTTCAAGGAGTTCGCCCTGACCCTGGCCGGCGCCGTGGTGATCTCCGGGATCGTCGCCCTGACGCTGTCGCCGATGATGTGTGCCTACCTGCTGCGTCACGAGCAGAACCCGACGGGCCTGGCCCACCGCCTGGACCTGATTTTCGAAGGACTCAAGCGCCGCTATCAACGCACGCTCCATGGCACGCTCAACACCCGGCCGGTGGTGCTGGTGTTCGCGGTGATCGTGCTGTGCCTGATTCCGGTGCTGCTCAAGTTCACCAAGTCGGAGCTGGCGCCGGATGAGGACCAGGGCATTATTTTCATGATCGCCAACGCCCCGCAGCCGACCAACCTCGACTACCTGAACACCTACACCGACGAATTCATCACGATCTTCAAGGAGTTCCCCGAGTACTACTCGTCCTTCCAGATCAACGGCTTCAACGGCGTGCAATCGGGTATCGGCGGCTTCCTGCTCAAGCCCTGGAACGAGCGCAGCCGTACCCAGATGGAGATCCTCCCGGAAGTCCAGAGCAGGCTCTCGCAGATCCCTGGCCTGCAGATCTTCGGCTTCAACCTGCCCTCGCTGCCCGGCACCGGCGAAGGCCTGCCCTTCCAGTTCGTGGTCAATACCGCCAACGACTATGAAGCGCTGCTGGCGGTGGTCGACCGGATCAAGAAACGTGCAATGGAGTCGGGGAAGTTTGCCTTTGTCGACATCGACCTGGCCTTCGACAAACCGGAAGTGGTGGTCGATATCGACCGGGCCAAGGCGGCGCAGATGGGCGTCTCGATGCTTGATCTGGGCACCACCCTGGCGACGTTACTGGCCGAGGCGGAGATCAATCGGTTCACCATCGAGGGCCGCAGCTACAAGGTCATCGCCCAGGTCGAGCGGGCTTACCGGGACAACCCGGACTGGCTGAACAACTACTACGTGAAAAACGCCAAGGATGAGTTGTTGCCGCTGTCGACCCTGATCACCGTCACCGACCGCGCACGACCGCGCCAGCTCAATCAGTTCCAGCAGCTTAACTCGGCGATCCTCTCGGGCTTCCCGGTAGTCAGCATGGGCGAGGCGATTGACACCGTGCGTCAGATCGCCCTGGAAGAAGCCCCGCCCGGCTTCGCCTTCGACTACGCCGGTGCCTCGCGCCAGTACGTTCAGGAAGGCGCGGCACTGTGGGTCACCTTTGCCCTGGCACTGGCGATCATTTTCCTGGTACTGGCCGCGCAGTTCGAAAGCTTCCGCGATCCGTTGGTGATCCTGGTGACGGTCCCGCTGTCGATTTGTGGCGCCTTGATCCCGCTGTTCCTCGGCTGGTCGAGCATGAACATCTATACCCAGGTGGGCCTGGTGACGCTGATCGGGCTGATCAGCAAGCACGGGATCCTGATCGTCGAATTTGCCAACCAGTTGCGCAAGGACCAGGGCCTGACGCCCCGTGAAGCGGTGGAGCAAGCCGCGGCCATTCGCCTGCGACCGGTCTTGATGACCACTGCGGCGATGGTGTTCGGCATGGTGCCGCTGATCCTCGCCACCGGCGCCGGCGCGGTCAGCCGCTTCGACATCGGCATGGTGATTGCCACCGGGATGTCCATCGGCACCCTGTTCACCCTGTTCGTGCTGCCCTGCGTCTACACCTTCCTGGCCAAACCCGATAAACCCTGAAGGCATCGGCTACAAAAGCGACCCCAACAAAAAGGCCTCGCAACTGCGAGGCCTTTTCATGTGGGCTTCAGCGTCTTCAACTTTGCGGCCTCATTCCCTGGGCCATGCCAAAAATGAACAACAGCAAGTCATTGTCAGGCTGTACATCCCCCGCGGTCTTCACCACCCGGGGTAAAGGACAATGCGCCGCACCGCGCTCGGTGCTGAGGACTTGCGTGCGTGGCTGCTCCCATGCAGCCACCGCCAATGAAGCAACTGCCAAGGCTCCCAGCAAAAACAAACCTCGAGCAATTTCTAGTTTCATCGCTATAAACCTTTGATAGCGCTGCCAAACGCCGTCTTATAAAAATAGACGAGTCTGTCCCAATCCGCAGGTTTGAACGACGAGTGGCGACGCAGTTGCTTCATGTCGTGCGCCGCTGCCTGGGTCGGCAACAAGCGCTGACGGCACTTCTCCAGGTCAAGCAATGCCACCTCGGCCTTGGCATTTGCGCCTTCGCCGGTCACCCGGACAAAAATGTGCTTGATGTACAGGCAGCTATGCTGCCAACGGCCCTTGTGCATCCGCGCGAGGTTGTCCGCCAGGTCCTTGAGAATGCTGTCGTGCACGGCCTCGCCGTGACGCTCGCGACCACCACTGGCGTACCAGTCTTCGATCTCGATAAAGCCATCCAGGGATTTGGTGACCAGCAACGCCCGCCATTGGTGGACGGGGTCGCGCTGGGCGCCACAGAACACAATCTCCGGCACCCGCACATTGAGTTTGTGCAGGCCGGTCAATGCATCGAGCTCGCGCAACACCGTCGGCCGTCCGAAGGGGTGCAGCCAACTGCGGTAGATATGTCCGGTCTGACGCTTGGCATACAGCAGTTGGCCACCAGGTGCGTGAATGCGCTGTACGCCACTTTCTCCACCACGACGGACGTTGGGTTCTTCAACCCATTCGCCGCGCTGACTCCAGAAGTAATCAAAGCGATCTTCAGGCGCAACCTGCGCATCCGATACCTGTTCAACTGCCATGCCCTTACCTCTTTCGCAAAATATAAACGCGCCACATGGCGTAGAGCGGAATAAAGTCCAAATGTTCCTGTACCCGGAACCCTGCCTGTTCAAACTCGGCTTCGACCGTAGCAGCCGGTAACACAAAGCGATTCTGGTAACCTTCCTGCGCCCGGGATTTCTCGGCGCGCTTGCGTTTCCAGGCCTTGAAATTGCCATCAACCCACAACGAGAGAATCACGCTGTCACGGGTCACGCGCTGGAATTCCCGGAGGATGGCCAGCCGATGCTCGGCCTCACCGATGTGGTGAAGCAGGCGCATGCAGAAAATGCTGTCCACGGAGTTGTCGGGAAGCGCGATATCGAATGCAGATGTCTGCAAAGGTCGTACCCGTTCCACCACGTGGGCGGGTTGCGCCTGGGTCGCGATCTTGACCATCGAGGCCGAGTTGTCCGCACCAATGATCACGCGGTTGGATTTCTCCGCCAGCATCGGCCAGAAACGTCCCGCGCCACACGGCAAGTCCAGCACCAGGCCTGGCTCGCCGACGCGCTTGAGGGCGGTCCGTCCCAGCTGCAAATCACGCTTGTGCGACAACTGGCGGCCCAGGCCGTCCTTGTGCTTGCGCAGGTAACGCTGAGCGTGAGCGTCGTCGTACTTCTCGGAAAATTCGAGTTTGATTGGGTCATCCATCATCAATGTCTCCTCAACTGATGACGGTTACCTTAGGGAGCAGGACGTGAGTTCCAGGTGAGTCAAATGTGAAAATTTCGTTAGAAAAAGCCAGGAAGTATTACAGAATTTTACACCTTAACGGCAGGGTTACTTACCCGGCACTGTAGGAAATAACCTACAACCCTAACTGAAACAAGGCCTTAGGTCTGGGTCTGGGTCAATTCCACATAAAATCGGCAGCCGTTCGGCTCCATGGGACTGAGACTGACGCTCCAGCCCTGGTTTTCACAAATGCGCTGCACCAACGACAGGCCGAGACCCAAGCCTTCACCGCGTTTTTCACCGCCGCGGACAAAGGGTTCGAACATCGCCTCGCGTTTTTCCTCGGGGATGCCCACGCCGCTGTCCTCCACCAGAAAGCCGGTGGGCAACAGGGTCAGGCGGATAAATCCGCGATCGGTGTAGTGCAGCGCGTTGCGCAACAGGTTGCCCATGACGGCATGCAGCAAGGTGGCGTTGTACGAGGTATCAAGGGGGTTGCCGGGCACATGGATCAACTCCAGTCCCTTGGCCTGAATGGGCTCGCGCCACAACCCAATCAGATCTTCCGCCACCTGGCGCAGGGTCATCTGCGGCGACACGCCCGTCGCCTCGCGCTGGGCGCGGGCCAGCATCAGGAAGGTCTGCACCAGCTCGCGCATTTCCGCACAGGCCCGGGCAATGCGCTCGACCTGGGCGCGGCCACGCTCGTCGAGCCTGGGGTTTTCCAGGAGCAGCTCACAGGAGCTGGCGAGCACCATCAAGGGTGTGCGCAACTCGTGGCTGACGTCACTGGTGAACAGCCGTTCGCGGTTCAACGCCTGGCGCAGGCGACCGAGGGTGGCATCGAAGGCCACCGCCAACTCACCGACTTCATCGGCGGCGTAGTCCGGTGCCAAGGGTGGCGCCAGGCCCAGTAACTGATCGCGATGACGCACCTGCCGGGCCAGGCGCACCACCGGCGCCATTACCTTGCGCGCCAATACCCATCCGAGGAACACCGCCAGCGCCAGGCTCAGGACAAAACCCACCAGCACCACCGCGAACAGTATCCGCTCGCGCTCCTCAAAATCACTCTGGTCCTGCAGCAGCACGTAATGCCGGCCATCGACGATCTCGACCATGGCGTGGTACGACAACTGTTCGCGGAACACTTCATGAAAACCCGCATCCAGATGGCGCAAATCCTTGGGCAGGTCGAAATCCCCTGGGCCACCAGTGAAGTAGAACAATTGATCGGGTTCCGGCCGATGGCTCCAGTCGGACATGTTGTCCATCAGCAGCAAGCGTTGCAGGTCGCCCCCAAGGCCTGCGGAAATCAGTTTTTCTTCCACCAGGTGGACGGTCGCCACGATGCCCATGGCGAACGCCCCCGCGACCAACGCACTCATCAGCGCAAAGGCGATGATGATCCGCTGGGCAAGGCTTTGCTTAAACTCCATCACGGCCCTCGGCCAGGCGGTAACCGACACCGTGCACGGTTTGCAGCAAGGGCTTGGCAAACGGCTTGTCGATCACCTGGCGCAGTTGGTGGACATGACTGCGCAGGCTGTCGCTGTCCGGGCAATCATCGCCCCACAAGGCTTCTTCGAGAATTTCCCGGCGCAATACGTGGGGACTTTTCTGCATCAGCACCGCCAGCAGCTTGAGACCGACCGGGTTGAGCTTCAGCAGGCGCCCTTCGCGGGTCACTTCCAGGGTGTCGAGGTCGTAGCTCAGGTCGCCGACCTGCAGGGCTCGCCGGCCGCCACCCTGGGTCCGGCGCATTACGGCTTCGACCCGGGCGGCCAGTTCGGACAGGGCGAAGGGCTTGATCAGGTAGTCATCGGCGCCGGACTTGAAGCCCTGCAGGCGATCGTCCAGTTGGTCACGGGCGGTCAGCATGATCACCGGCGTGTCGCGCCGGGCGTCTTCGCGCAGGCGCTTGCACAGGGTGTAGCCGTCGATGCCGGGCAGCATGATGTCGAGCACGATCAAGTCGTAATGTTCGGTGGCCGCCAGGTGCAGACCCGACAGACCGTCCTGCGCGCAATCCACGGTATAGCCTTTGAGCCCCAGGTAATCCGCCAGATTGGCGAGGATATCGCGGTTGTCTTCAACCAATAGAATTCGCATGGGATATTGCTCCGTACACAGAAACGGCCGTCTTGGCTCGCGCAGCTTAAGGCCAAGTGCGGCTCAGGGCCAGAGTTGTCTGCCCCGCCCACTTGCAGTCAATTTCACGGCAAAACGGCTCACAAATTTTTCACCCGCTGTTCACACCGAGCCTACGCGACAAAGTTCAGACTGGCGCGCTGGTTCCCGCTGCACCTTTATCCATGCTCAGGATCACCCGATGCCTACAACCCTTTCGCGCCCTGCTTCGCGCCCGTTGAATCTGTGGATTTGCCTGGGCATTCCCGCCGTCACCGCTGTCACCCTGCTGTTGCTTGAACTGACCTCGCTGGACATGAGCCTGGCGCAGCTGTTCTACGACCCGGATGCCGGTGGCTTCGTCGGCCGGCACAGCTACTTTCTGGAAAACATCCTGCATGATCGCGCCAAGCAGGTGGTGATTGTGTTCTCGGTACTGGCAGTGCTGGGTTTCATCGCCTCGTTCTTCGTTGCTCGGTTGACGCCTTTCAAACGCGAACTCGGTTGCCTGGTGCTGTCCCTCGGGTTGGCCACGGCCTTTGTCACCCCGGTCAAGGCGGTGACGGCGGTGCAGTGCCCGTGGAGCCTGAAGGAGTTCGGCGGCAAGGAAACCTACAGCGAACTGCTCAGCCCGCGGCCAGCGACCGACAAACCGGGTCGCTGCTGGCCAGGCGGTCATGCCGCCACCGGTTTCGCCTTGTTCGGCCTGTTCTTCGTCCTGCGTGACCGGCGGCCGAAACTGGCACGCATGGCCTTTGTCTTCGCGTTCGGCCTGGGCACGGTGTTTTCCATCAGTCGCATGATGCAAGGCGCGCACTTCTTTTCGCACAACGTCTGGACCGCGGTGTTTTGCTGGCTGATCTGCCTGGGGTCCTATTACTACGTCCTCTATCGCCCGGCCGTCGCGACCAACCTCTCGACCGAGGCCAAGGCCAAGGCCGTGACTCTATAGGCTTGATCTGCGGCCAATAAAAAACCCCGCCTGCTTGCGCAGGCGGGGTTTTTTTGTACGGGGTGAGGCTGGCTTACATCATGCCGCCCATGCCGCCCATACCGCCCATGTCTGGCATGCCGCCGCCAGCTGGTGCGTCTTCCTTGATCTCGGCGATCATGGCTTCGGTGGTGATCATCAGGCTGGCAATCGACGAAGCCGCTTGCAGAGCCGAACGAGTCACTTTGGCCGGGTCCAGGATACCCATTTCGATCATGTCGCCGTATTCGCCGGTCGCTGCGTTGTAACCGAAGTTACCTTCGCCTTGCTTGACCTTGTCGACTACAACGCTTGGCTCGTCACCGGAGTTGGCAACGATCTGACGCAGTGGCGCTTCAACAGCGCGACGCAGCAGGGCGATACCGACGTTCTGATCAGCGTTGTCGCCGGTCAGTTCGCTGATGGCCTGCAGAGCGCGAACCAGTGCCACGCCACCGCCAGGTACCACGCCTTCTTCAACGGCCGCACGGGTAGCGTGCAGGGCGTCTTCAACGCGGGCTTTCTTCTCTTTCATTTCAACTTCGGAACCAGCGCCAACCTTGATCACTGCAACGCCGCCGGACAGCTTGGCCAGGCGCTCTTGCAGTTTTTCACGGTCGTAGTCCGAGGAAGTCTCGGCAACCTGGGCACGGATCTGGTTGATGCGTGCTTCGATGTCGCCTTGTACGCCAGCACCGTCAACGATGATGGTGTTTTCCTTGGACAGGGTCACGCGCTTGGCGTTGCCCAGGTGCTCCAGGGTGGTGCTTTCCAGGCTCAGGCCGATCTCTTCGGAGATAACGGTACCGCCAGTCAGGACGGCGATGTCCTGCAGCATGGCCTTGCGACGGTCGCCGAAGCCTGGAGCCTTGACGGCTGCAACCTTGACGATGCCACGCATGTTGTTCACTACCAGCGTCGCCAGGGCTTCGCCTTCAACGTCTTCAGCCACGATCAGCAGTGGACGGCCGGCTTTGGCAACGGCTTCCAGTACTGGCAGCATTTCGCGGATGTTGGAGATTTTCTTGTCGACCAGCAGGATCAGCGGACCGTCCAGCTCGGCAGTCATGGTCTCTGGCTTGTTGACGAAGTACGGGGACAGGTAGCCACGGTCGAACTGCATGCCTTCTACAACCGACAGTTCGTTTTCCAGGCCCGAGCCTTCTTCAACGGTGATCACGCCTTCTTTACCGACTTTGCCCATGGCTTCGGCAATGATGTCGCCGATGGAGTTGTCGGAGTTGGCCGAGATGGTGCCGACCTGAGCGATTGCCTTGGTGTCAGCGCATGGCTTGGACAGGGACTTCAGCTCTTTGACGATGGCGATGGTCGCCTTGTCGATACCGCGCTTGAGGTCCATCGGGTTCATGCCGGCAGCGACGGCTTTCAGGCCTTCGTTGACGATCGATTGAGCCAGAACGGTAGCGGTGGTGGTGCCGTCGCCTGCGTCATCGTTGGCACGGGAAGCAACGTCTTTGACCAGTTGCGCGCCCATGTTTTCGAAACGATCTTTCAGTTCGATTTCTTTGGCAACGGAAACGCCGTCCTTGGTGATGGTCGGAGCGCCGAAGCTCTTCTCGATGATCACGTTACGGCCTTTCGGGCCCAGGGTCGCTTTTACTGCGTCAGCCAGGACGTTGACACCGGCGAGCATTTTCTTGCGGGCGGAATCGCCGAATTTAACTTCTTTAGCAGCCATGATCGATATTCCTTAAATACTTGAGTAGTCGCGGGAAATTGAGCGGGGGTATCAGCCTTCGATAACAGCGAGAATCTCGTTCTCAGCCATTACCAGCAGGTCTTCGCCGTCAACTTTGACGGTGTTGCTACCCGAGTACGGGCCGAACACGACCTTGTCACCCACTTTCACGGCCAGCGCACGCACTTCACCGTTTTCCAGCACACGGCCGGCGCCTACAGCGAGAACTTCGCCGTGGTTGGCTTTTTCAGCAGCCGAACCTGGCAGAACGATACCGCCAGCGGTTTTCTTTTCTTCTTCGCTGCGACGGATGACGACGCGGTCATGCAGAGGACGAAGCTTCATTGTCGATCTCTCCTACTTGTAGTTTCAGCGGCCGGTGTGGTCCCGGCGGTGGTTGATTTCCGGCGGTGCCGGTTGCGGCTCGTCGAGCGAGACGCGGAAGTCTGTCTGGCGATTTGCACCAGAAACCTTGCGGTGACCGATACATAAGGGCGCATAAGCTTATTACAAGGGCAGCCCGGTAAAATTTTTACTTCGCTGGGCGCTGCAATGAACACGGCACCCGAAGGTGCCGTGTGGGTGCTGCAGTTACTTGGAGTCGCGGTGTTCGAACTCGCCTTCGATCACGTTCGGCTCTCGGCCCAACGGCTCGCGTGGGGCGGGACCGCCGCGAGGTTGGAGGTCATCGGCGAAGGCCCGTTGGCGAATCGCCTGTTCCTCGGCACGCTGGCGCATCTTGTTGGCCAGCAGGCGGCGGGTCAGCGGCAGCATCATGATCAGGCCCAGCACGCTGCTGACAAAACCCGGAACGATCAACAGACCGCCACCCAGGGCCAGCATCAGGCCTTCGATCATGGTCTGGGCCGGCAGCTCGCCACGGTTCAGGCTTTCACGGGCGCGCAGGGCGGTGGCCAGGCCGGCGATACGCAGCACGAACACGCCGAGCATCGAGCCGAGAATGATCAGCAGCAGGGCCGGGAAAAACCCGATCGCCGCGCTGACCTTGACGAATACGAACAGCTCCAGCACCGGAAACAGCAGAAAGAGCAATAAAAAAGGGCGCATCAAATGGTTCCTCAACGCAAGAATGCCTTGCCAGTTAGTCTTAGATGATGTCGCCGTTTCGTGATTTCAAGCTTCGCTCGCTGCATTTGTTGGCCAGACTTCGGCGCGCGCCAGTAAAACCAAGGCTTCGCGCACTTGTGTCGGCGTGTTGCAGACTTGCGGGAACGGCAACCAATGCAGCGTCTGGCCGATGCGCAGGTGCATGCCTTCGCTGTCCAGGCCGACCATCTCTGCCGGTGCATGCTTGGGCAAGCCGCTGAGCTCGACGTAATGGGCGATGGCCTTGGCGTGATCGGCATTCATGTGCTCGACCATGCTCACCTCGGCCGTGCCGGCGAAGGGATTGGCCAGGGTCAGGTGGTCGACCCAGTGAATTGCGCCGAATCCGCCGATGTAGCGATGACGCACCGGGTTAAGGACCCAAAAGTCGAAATCGTGGGCCTTGTGGTAGTTCGCCGACTCCGGGAAATACCGATAGTAGCGCCCCGCCGCCGTTTCAACCGCTGCGTCATCGTCAATTCGTTGCGCCTCGGCCAGGTAGGTCAGGCGCCCGACAGCCTGGACATCTTCGGCTTCGCGCTCACCAACCAGCAGCGAGCATTTCGGATCTTTTTGCAGGTTGTGGGTGTGCTGGGCAATTCGGCTGATCAAAATCAGCGGCCGGCCCTGCTCGTCCAGGCAATATGGCACCACGGAGCCGAAGGGAAAGCCGGGCATCGCCTTGGAGAGCGTCGACAACACCCCACGGTATTCCTTGAGCAGTAATTCTCGTGCATGCTTGGCAGCTTTAACGCTCAATTTGTGACTCCTCAAATAGAATCCGTCGAAAAAACGGACGGGCAGCGGGAAAAACGTCCCAGCGATACCCTCAGGCAATTCTCATGTGCAGCCAGGCCACATCAGGCGCAGATCGAGAGGCCTACAACAAGAAAACCACTTCGACCTGCAATTGGGGCATGCGAATGCAACTCACTGACAAAGTAATCATTATCACCGGCGGTTGCCAGGGTTTGGGCCGTTCCATGGCGGAGTATTTCGCCAGCAAGGGCGCCAGGCTGGCGCTGGTCGACCTCAACCAGGAGAAACTCGACCAGGCCGTCGCCGCCTGCCAGGCCGCCGGCGTCGAGGCTCGCGCTTACCTGTGCAACGTTGCCGATGAAGAACAGGTGACCCACATGGTCGCCCAGGTTGGCGACGACTTCGGCGCGATCCACGGCCTGATCAACAACGCCGGGATCCTGCGCGACGGCCTGCTGATCAAGGTCAAGGACGGTGAGATGAGCAAGATGAGCCTGGCCCAGTGGCAGGCGGTCATCGATGTCAACCTGACCGGCGTGTTCCTGTGCACCCGCGAAGTGGCAGCGAAGATGATCGAGCTGAAATCGACCGGTGCGATCATCAATATCTCCTCGATCTCCCGTGCCGGCAACGTCGGCCAGACCAACTACTCGGCTGCCAAGGCCGGCGTCGCCGCGGCCACCGTGACCTGGGCCAAGGAACTGGCGCGTTACGGAATCCGCGTGGCCGGCATTGCGCCAGGCTTCATCGAGACCGAAATGACCCTGGGCATGAAGCCCGAAGCCCTGGAAAAAATGACCGCCGGCATTCCGCTCAAGCGCATGGGCAAGCCGGAAGAAATCGCCCATTCAGCGGCCTATATCTTCGAGAATGACTATTACACCGGGCGGATTCTGGAGATGGATGGCGGGTTGCGGATTTAAGACACGCCATCGAACAACTGTAGGAGCGAGCCTGCTCGCGATAACGGTATTTCATCCAACTCAAATATTGAATGTTAATCCGCCATCGCGAGCAGGCTCGCTCCTACAGTTAATTGTCAATCGTCACTGACGCTGATAGTCGGCATCGCCGGCGACAGCGCTTCCTGCAGCACGATCCGCGCACCCACGTGGCGCGCCAGCTCCTGGTAAACCATGGCAATCTGGCTGTCCGGCTCGGCGATCACCGTTGGCTTGCCGCCATCGGCCTGCTCGCGGATCACCAACGACAGCGGCAACGACGCCAGCAGTTCGACGCCGTACTGGCTGGCCAGCTTCTCGCCACCGCCTTCACCGAACAGATGCTCGGCGTGACCGCAGTTGGAGCAGATATGCACCGCCATGTTTTCCACCACGCCCAGCACCGGGATGTTGACCTTGCGGAACATCTCCACGCCCTTGCGTGCATCAAGCAGGGCCAGGTCCTGAGGCGTGGTGACGATTACGGCACCGGCCACCGGGACTTTCTGCGCCAGGGTCAACTGGATATCGCCAGTGCCTGGCGGCATGTCGATCACCAGGTAGTCCAGATCGCCCCAGGCGGTCTGGGTCACCAGTTGCAGCAGAGCACCGGAGACCATCGGGCCGCGCCAGACCATCGGCGTGTTGTCATCGGTGAGGAAAGCCATGGACATGACTTCGACGCCATGGGACTCGACCGGCACGAACCATTTCTGGTCCTTGACCTTGGGCCGGGTACCTTCGGCGATGCCAAACATGATGCCCTGGCTCGGGCCATAGATGTCGGCATCGAGAATCCCGACCTTGGCGCCTTCACGGGCCAGCGCCAACGCGAGGTTGGCCGCAGTGGTGGACTTGCCCACGCCGCCCTTGCCCGAGGCCACGGCCACTACGTTCTTGACGTTGGCCAGGCCCGGAATCTGCGCTTGCGCCTTGTGCGCGGCAATCACCGTGCTGATCTCGACCTTGGCCGATGAGACACCGTCCAGGCCTTCGATGGCCATCTGCAGCATCTGCGCCCAGCCGCTTTTGAACAGACCGGCGGCGTAGCCCAGTTCCAGCTGCACGCTGACGCAATCACCCTGGATATCGATGCCGCGCAGGCAGCCGGCGCTGACCGGGTCCTGGTTCAGGTAAGGGTCGGTGTACTGGCGCAGCACGGCTTCCACCGCTGCACGATTGACGGCGCTCATGGGCAACTCCGATTACAAGACTGGAAAATCAGGCGGCTATCCTACGCCGGACGCTCCCGCGTGGCGACCCGATTACGCCGGCGAAAGGCCCCGCCATGGCAGCCACAAATCCGGAAACAGGCCCCGAGGGTGAAAAATAATCGCCGGCGCTTTATAGTGGCCGACCTCCGTTTCATCAAGTAGCCGAGCCCCATGTCCGAGCCACGCAAGATCCTCGTCACCAGCGCCCTGCCCTATGCCAATGGTTCTATCCACCTTGGCCATATGCTTGAGTACATCCAGACCGACATGTGGGTGCGCTTCCAGAAGCATCGCGGTCACCAATGCACCTACGTCTGCGCGGACGACGCCCACGGTTCGGCCATCATGCTGCGCGCGGAAAAGGAAGGCATCACCCCGGAACAACTGATCGCCAACGTCCAGGCTGAACACAGCGCCGACTTTGCCGAGTTCCTGGTGGACTTCGACAACTTCCACTCCACTCACGCCGAAGAAAACCGTGAGCTGTCGAGCCAGATCTACCTGAAGCTGCGTGACGCCGGGCACATTGCCACGCGCTCGATCACCCAGTACTTCGACCCGGAAAAGCAGATGTTCCTGGCCGACCGCTTCATCAAGGGCACCTGCCCGAAGTGCGGCACCGAAGACCAGTACGGCGACAACTGCGAAAAATGCGGTGCAACCTATGCACCGACCGACCTGAAGGATCCGAAGTCGGCGATCTCCGGCGCCACCCCGGTGCTCAAGGATTCCCAGCACTTCTTCTTCAAGCTGCCGGACTTCCAGGCCATGCTCCAGCAGTGGACCCGCAGCGGCACCCTGCAGGACGCGGTCGCGAACAAGATCGCCGAATGGCTGGATGTCGGCCTGCAACAGTGGGACATCTCCCGCGATGCGCCGTACTTCGGCTTCGAAATCCCGGACGAGCCCGGCAAGTACTTCTACGTCTGGCTGGACGCGCCGATCGGCTACATGGCGAGCTTCAAGAACCTCTGCGCACGCCGTCCGGACCTCGACTTCGACGCCTACTGGGCCAAGGATTCCAGCGCCGAGCTGTACCACTTCATCGGCAAGGACATCGTCAACTTCCACGCCCTGTTCTGGCCAGCCATGCTTGAAGGCGCCGGCTACCGCAAGCCGACCGGCATCAACGTGCACGGCTACCTGACCGTCAATGGCCAGAAAATGTCCAAGTCGCGCGGCACCTTCATCAAGGCCCGCACCTACCTGGACCACCTGTCGCCGGAGTACCTGCGCTACTACTACGCCTCCAAGCTGGGTCGTGGCGTCGATGACCTCGACCTGAACCTCGAAGACTTCGTACAGAAGGTCAACTCCGACCTGGTGGGCAAAGTCGTCAACATCGCCAGCCGCTGCGCCGGCTTCATCCACAAGGGCAACGCCGGGGTCCTGGTAGCGGAAAATGCCGCGCCGGAGCTGACCGAGGCATTCCTCGCTGCCGCGCCAAGCATCGCCGATGCCTATGAAGCTCGTGACTTCGCCCGCGCCATGCGCGAAATCATGGGCCTGGCCGACCGCGCCAACGCCTGGATCGCCGACAAGGCGCCGTGGTCGCTGAACAAGCAGGAAGGCAAGCAGGACGAGGTCCAGGCCATCTGCGCCACCGGTATCAACCTGTTCCGCCAGTTGGTGATCTTCCTCAAGCCGGTGCTGCCGTTGCTGGCCGCTGACGCCGAAGCGTTCCTCAATGTGCCACCGCTGACCTGGAACGATCACGCCAGCCTGCTGGCCAACCATCAGTTGAACGAGTTCAAGCCGCTGATGACCCGTATCGACCCGGTGAAGGTCCAGGCCATGACCGACGCCTCGAAGGAAGACCTCGCCGCCAGCCAGACCGACACCGGCTCCGCCGCCCCTCAAGGCAACGGCGAACTGGCCAAGGACCCGCTGTCGCCGGAGATCGAGTTCGACGCCTTTGCCGCAGTCGACCTGCGCGTCGCGCTGATCGTCAAGGCCGAAGCGGTTGAGGGCGCGGACAAGCTGCTGCGCCTGACCCTGGACATTGGCGACGAGCAACGCAACGTGTTCTCGGGCATCAAGAGCGCCTACCCGGACCCGTCCAAGCTCGATGGTCGCCTGACCATGATGATCGCCAACCTCAAGCCACGGAAAATGAAGTTTGGCATCTCCGAAGGCATGGTGATGGCGGCCGGCCCTGGCGGCGAAGAAATCTACCTGTTGAGCCCGGACAGCGGCGCCAAGCCAGGTCAGCGCATCAAGTAACTGCCTGGCTGGACCGATCCCACCGTCGCGCTCGAGTGCGACGGTGGGATTTTCATATCTGCCCCGCCGGATCCTGCCTAATCTTCAACTACAGGCCTTTCGCACACACCGGCACGCCATGACCGATACCTTGCTAACGCTCATCAGCACGGCCCTGATCAACAATTTCCTGTTGCACTGGCCGCTGGGCGTCGATCCCCTGTTGCAAGGCAGCCGCGACCCGCTGACCGAACGTCGCCAGGTGCATGCCCTGGGTATTGCCACCACTTGCCTGATGCTGCTCAACGGGGTGCTGGGTTACGCGGCGTATCATTGGCTGCTGGTGCCGCTGGGGCTGACCGCCCTGCACCTGTTTGTGTTTTTGCCCCTGAGCGTGCTGCTGATAACGCCCCTGCTAAGCGGACTGACGCGCGCCTTGCCGAAGCTGTCATTCAGCGGGCTCTGGCCGTTGCTGCTGGGCAATGCCGGCGTGCTCGGTGTGAGCCTGATGGGCATGCAGGAGGCCAAGGGGCTGGGCGCACATGCGGCGCTGAGCCTTGGCGCCGGACTGGGCTTCTGGCTGGTGCTGAGCCTGTTCAGCGATTTGCGCCAGCGTACTCTCGACAACGATGTGCCCATGGCCTTTCGTGGCTTGCCGATCGACCTGATCGGCGCCGGATTGATCGCCGTGGCCTTTCTCGGATTCAGCGGACTGATCAAAACATGAGTCTGATTCAACGCATCGACGCACTCCTGCCCCAGACTCAATGCGGCAAGTGTGGACATCCCGGATGCAAGCCCTACGCCGAAGGCATCGCCAGCGGCGAGGCGATCAACAAGTGCCCGCCCGGCGGCAACGAAACCATTGCGGCACTGGCCGAATTGCTCAAGGTGCCAGTCATCGAACTGGACATCAGCCGGGGCTCGGCGCCGCCGCAACTCGCCTATATCCGCGAGGCCGAATGCATCGGCTGCACCAAGTGCATCCAGGCCTGCCCGATCGATGCGATTGTCGGCGCAGCCAAACAGATGCATACCGTGCTGATCGACGAGTGCACCGGCTGTGATCTGTGCGTAGCCCCCTGCCCGGTCGACTGCATCGAGATGCGTCCGCTGACCAATGGCAGCGTACTGCCCATCGTCGGCGGCCTGGCGTCGAGCGCTGCGGAGCGTGAGGCCCGTAACGCCAAACGTGATCACGCCCGACAGCGCTTCGAACAACGCAATGCCCGCCTGCAGCGCGAAGAACAGCAACGGGCTGCCGAACGCGCCGCGCGGGCGCTCAAGGCCGCGCGCCCGAGCGAAGGCACTGGCAACCCGGTGCAGGACGCCATTGCCCGGGTGCAAGCGCAAAAAGTTGCAGCGGCGGATGCCGTCCTGAAAAAAGCCAAGATCGATGTGGCGATGAGCCGCGCGCAACTGCACAAGTCGCTGAAAGCCTTCGGCCATCCACCGACCTTTGAGCAACAGTCGCAACTGGTTGTCCTGCAGCAGCAGTTCGAAGCCGCCGAACAGGCACTGGCGCAGCTCGAAAAAGCCGCTCCGGCCAACCCGGTGCAAGCACCCGCCAACGACGCCGAACTGAAACGGGCGAAAATCCAGCTGGCCATGCGCCGCGCCGAGTTGAAGAAAGCCCAGGCCAGCGACGCGCCCGCCGAGCAACTGGCGACACTGGCAGCAGCCTTGAGCCAGGCCGAAGCAGCCTTGCACGCCGCGGAGAACGCCAGCGATAAACCAGCGCCAGAGCTTGTGCGCAAGGACAAGCGCCCGATCGACAGTCTACTGCGGCAACTCAAGACCGAACTGGCCTATGCCCGCGCCGAGGTGAGCAAGCTCGAACGCCAGGCACAGGCACCCGCCGAACTGCTGAACAAAGCCCGCGCAAGGCTCAGTGAAGCAGAGCGCCAGGTTGACGATCATGTCAGCCCTTGAGCCCGTGGATGATCGCCTGCAACAGGCGATGAAGCGGGTACTGCTGGCCACGCTGCCGGGGATATTGGCACTGCTCTGGTGGTCAGGTTGGGGCGTGCTGGTCAACCTGTTGCTGGCCTGTAGCAGCGCGCTGGCGGTCGAGGCCGCCGTGCTGCGCCTGCGCGGCTATCCGCTCAAGCCAGCCCTGAGCGATGGCAGCGCTCTGGTCAGCGCCACCCTGCTGGCGCTGGCATTGCCGGCTTACTGTCCCTGGTGGTTGACGGTGAGCGCAGCCGCCAGCGCCATGCTCTTTGGCAAACACCTGTATGGCGGCGTCGGAAAGAATCCTTTCAATCCAGCGATGCTGGGCTTTGCGCTGGTGCTGGTGTGCTTCCCGCAACAGTTCATTCACTGGCCCACTGCCCATGCAGTCAGCCTGGCTGACGGCCTGCAACAGATCTTCGGTTTCAGCTTCAACAGGGTGGAGCAACCGGACGCCTGGGCCGGCGCGACCGCCCTGGACAGCCTGCGCATCAACAAAAGCCTGACCATGGATGAACTGTTCGCCAGTAATCCAGCGCTCGGACACTTCGGTGGCAAAGGCGCTGAATGGGTGAACCTGGCGTTCCTCGCGGGCGGCGTGTTTCTCCTGCAACAACGGGTGTTCAGCTGGCACGCGCCAGTGGGCATGCTCGCCAGCCTGTTCATCATCAGCCTGCTGTGCTGGAACGGCTCGGGGTCGGACTCCCATGGTTCGCCGCTGTTTCATGTGCTCAGCGGTGCCAGCATGCTCGCCGCGTTCTTCATCGTCACGGAGCCGGTGTCCGGGGCCAAAAGCCCCAGGGCACGCTTGCTGTTCGGTGCCGGCGTGGGCGTGCTGACCTATCTGATTCGCACCTGGGGCGGCTACCCCGATGGCGTGGCCTTTGCGGTCTTGCTGATGAACCTCTGCGTACCGGCCCTTGAGCGCCTGGCCGCTCGCCAAGCCGAGCAGCCTGCGCCATGAAGCGCAACCTCGGCATCCTGCTCCTGGTCCTGGTGACCGGGCTGGGGGCTGGCGCCACCTACTGGCTGCAGCAAGCCCTGGCGCCGCGGATGTCGGCGGAACAACGGGTAATCGACAACCAACGCTTGCTGGATCTGCTGCCCACCGACAGCTACGACAATCAGCCCCTGGAACAGCCCCTGGCGGTCAGCGATGTCACACTCGACAGCAGCACCTTGCTGGCGGGTTACCTGGCGACCCGCGAAGGCAAACCCAGTGCAGTGATACTGCGCAGTCGCGTGACCGGGTACGAGGCCGCCATCGAGTTGCTGATCGCGATCGACCGCCAGGGCAAGCTGATCGGCGTGAAAACCCTCAAGCAAGCAGAAACCCCGGGACTGGGCGCGAAGATCGCCGCGCAGCCCAATCCCTGGCTGGCAGGCTTCAACGGGAAATCACGCAATGATCCAGGCGATGGCGGCTGGGCACTGAAAAAGGATCAGGGCCAGTTCGATCAACTGGCCGGGGCGACCGTCACCTCACGCGCGGTGATCCGCGCCGTTCACCAGGCCTTGCGCTATTTTGATGAACACCAGTCGCAATGGATCGGGAGCAGCCCATGAACAGATCGGCGACACTGCAGAACTCGTTGATGCTGGCGCCCCTGGTCGGGGCCACTGACAGCGTGCTGAGCGCGTTGAGCCTAGCGGTGGTATCAATACTGGTCGTCGGTCTCTACGGGGTAAAAATGAGCGTTTTGCGTCCGCGCATCCCGCCCCCCCTGCGGTTGCCCGCGGCGCTGGCGATCGCCGCCACTTTGACCAGCCTTGCGGCGTTGGCCCTCCAGGCTGGGGTGCTCGAGTTGCAGCAGCATCTGCACCTGTACCTCGGTCTTGTCGCCCTGCAGTGCATGGTCCTGGAATACAACGGCTTTTTCACTGACAACACACTGTCCCAGCGCCTGCGCCTCTGTACGCTGTTTGCCGGCTTGATGGTGACCCTGGGGCTGGTGCGCGAAGGCCTGGGGCATGGCTCGCTGACCCTGTGGCTGGCGTGGCAGGACAATCCCGGCAATGCCAGATTCGCCATTATTGCCCCTGGCGGGTTTATCCTGCTTGGGTTGCTCCTGGCCGCCAGACAGGCCTGGATCGGCCGCTCCTCCACCCATTGATTGCCCTCAAGGAAACGCTGCGCCCATGAATGCCGCAAAACGCCTGGAAATTTTCCGCAGGCTGCACGAAGACAATCCGGAACCGAAAACCGAGCTGGCTTATTCGTCGCCCTTCGAACTGTTGATCGCGGTGATTCTTTCGGCGCAGTCGACCGATGTCGGCGTCAACAAAGCCACCGCCAAGCTGTTCCCCGTGGCCAATACGCCGGCCGCCATTTATGCGCTGGGGGTGGAAGGCTTGTCGGAGTACATCAAGACCATCGGCTTGTACAACAGCAAGGCAAAGAACGTGATCCAGACCTGCAAAATGCTGGTCGAATTGCACGCAGGGGAAGTTCCGCAAACCCGAGAGGCACTGGAGGCGCTGCCAGGCGTCGGCAGGAAGACCGCCAACGTGGTGCTCAATACCGCCTTCCGCCAACTGACCATGGCCGTCGACACGCACATTTTTCGAGTCAGTAATCGCACCGGTCTGGCGCCAGGGAAAAATGTTATCGAGGTCGAACAAAAACTGATGAAGTTCGTTCCCAAGGAGTTTCTCCTCGACTCGCACCACTGGCTGATCCTGCATGGTCGCTACGTGTGCCTTGCCCGCAAGCCTCGCTGTGGCAGTTGCCGGATCGAGGACCTGTGCGAATACAAGCTGAAAACCTCAGACGATTGAGCCGCTATTGGTTATATCGATTTGTCGATTGAAAAAATCTTTTTTACCCGCCAGGAGATTGTCGATATAAGAGGCGCCAATGGCACTCTAAGCCTGGAGTCAAGCGTATGAGCACTGGCAAAGAACAATTGGACGTAGAAGACGACTTCCTTCCGGTTGAGAGCGATGATGGCGAGCCTCAGGTGGAAGTCGCAAAGACCAACCTGAGCAAGCGTCGCACCATCGATAATCTCCTGGAGGAACGACGTCTGCAAAAGCAGCTGGCCGATTACGACTATGACCTGTAGCCCCTGAAAGCCTCCCGATGCGGAGGCTTTTCAATAAGCGCTCACCCTTCGCGGGATCACACGTCTTCGAGGGGCCGGGAATCAAACCAGACCATTGCGCTGGGCCAGCTCTATCAGGTCAACCAGGGAGCGTGCATTAAGCTTGAGCAACAGCCGGGTCTTGTAGGTACTGACGGTTTTGTTGCTGAGAAACATGCCATCCGCAATTTCCTTGTTGGTCTTGCCGCGCGCCAATTGCTGCAACACCATCATTTCCCTTCCGGACAAGCGCTCCACCATGTCCGCCTCGCTCGCACTACCCAGCGTTGATCGTACCGAATGCAAGGCCTGGTTGGGAAAGTAACTGTAGCCAGACAGTACAGCCTTGATAGCACTGAGAAGCTCGGTCAGTTCCTGTTGTTTGCAGACATAACCAAAGGCTCCGGCCTGCATGCAACGCATTGAAAAGTGACCGGGGGTTTGCGAGGTGAGCACCAGGACCTTCATGCTGAAACTCATCGAATTCAATCGTGCAATGACCTCAAGCCCATCAAGCTTGGGTATACCGATATCGAGTATCACGATATCCGGCATATGTTCCCGAGCAAGTTGCAACGCATCCACACCATTATCCGTTTCAGCAATAACTTCATAGCCATGACGCTCCATTAGCATGCGTACAGCCAGTCGAATGACAGGGTGATCATCCACGATCAGCACTTTATTCATGGGCAAGTCCAATTTTCGCTGTTCGAATTTTTAGAGCCTGCACAATAGCGTAAGCGCTTTGACCTTGGGGACCTACCCAGGCCGGCCGAGCATACCGAGAGACGATCCCTACAAACATATAGGACCATTCCTACAGGAATTCAGAAAAAACAATGTCGCTTAAAGTTTACGAACCAGCAAAAAGCGCGCAACAGCCACGCCGCCGCCCGAGGCAAGGCAAATCAAAACAAAACTAATTCACACTTTCGCTTAACACTAGCTGAACACTAATCTATTCTAAAAGAGCAGGAAACAATTTATCACTCTAGTTTAATGACAACAAAAACAGCACACCCATTAGTCGATCAACTCTCAACCTGAAACAGTATGGACACTGATCATGCAGAGCATTCCTAAAAAAATCGTGAACCCCATGACCATCATCGCGATATTTGCAGCGCTTTCCGAAACCTCGGCCGCTGTATCGCTGCCTTTTCTCAATGACGATGATCGGGAAATATACATTTGGTTCCTGATCAGCTTCCCGTTTTATCTGCTGTTTCTTTTTTTCATTACCCTGAACTTCAATTACAAGTCCCTGTACGCGCCCTCTGACTTTCAGAAAGGGAAACACTTCATCAAGGTATTTGACGACACGGCTCGTGCGCAAAAGAAGCCGTCCGGCACGCCGCCACCGACGGCCGAAGATGACACTGGCAGCCCAACGATCAGCGCCGGTAGCGCGGCCCTGGCGCAAAATCCCACGAACCGCGCAGAACTCAAGAACCAACCCGATTACCTGCTGCAAAGCGCTCAAGACCCACCGGCGCAGATTACGCTGATCAGTCGGCTGGCCAATCCTCGCCTAGTGCCCCTGCCCGCGGCGGTTCACTGTATTCGCATGGTCGATGCCCGCTGGGTACGCAAAAAAAAGGACACCACGCACCTGATGCAGAAGATCAATCAGGTCCCGCACACGCAGCAAACGCTGACGATGCTGTTGACGTGCCCGGAATCGGAGCAACTGATCAACGAAACACTGAAGAAGTCTGCAATCAGGGCAATGAACGCCGACGATTCCCTGTGCATGTACTACAACCTGAACACCCAGACGATACGCGTGATCGTCCCACGCTCGATCACTGATCAATCAGCGCTTGTACCGGTTGCAGACAAGAAGGACAGCGAGAATGCTTGAGACAGCCAAATGCATGGCCAGAGTGATAGGACTACGCAAGATCAGCGTAGCCGGGAGCATTCAAACCTGTTGTGACCCCGTCTGAAACGGGGTCACAACGGCTGATTAACGCACCATCATCAGAACAGCTTGCGGCCTTTGTTGGCAGCAATGCGCATACGCAGGGCGTTGAGCTTGATGAAGCCCGCTGCGTCCGCCTGGTTGTAAGCGCCGCCATCCTCTTCGAAGGTCGCGATGTTGGCGTCGAACAACGAATCGTCAGACTTGCGACCGGTCACGATCACATTGCCCTTGTACAGCTTCAGGCGCACGACGCCATTCACGTTGACCTGGGAAGCGTCGATCATCTGTTGCAGCATCTGACGCTCAGGGCTCCACCAGTAGCCCGTGTAGATCAGGCTGGCGTACTTGGGCATCAACTCGTCCTTGAGGTGAGCCACTTCGCGGTCCAGGGTGATCGACTCGATCGCACGGTGGGCACGCAGCATGATGGTGCCGCCCGGGGTTTCGTAGCAGCCACGGGACTTCATGCCGACGTAGCGGTTCTCGACGATGTCCAGACGGCCGATACCGTGCTCGCCACCGATACGGTTCAGGGTCGCCAGGACTGTCGCCGGGGTCATCTCGACGCCGTCCAGGGCCACGATGTCGCCATTGCGGTAGGTCAGCTCCAGGTACTGCGGGGTGTCGGGAGCCTTCTCCGGGGAGACGGTCCAACGCCACATGTCTTCTTCGTGCTCGGTCCAGGTGTCTTCCAGCACGCCGCCTTCATAGGAGATGTGCAGCAGGTTGGCATCCATCGAGTACGGGGATTTTTTCTTGCCGTGGCGCTCGATCGGAATCGCGTGCTTCTCGGCGTAGTCCATCAGCTTCTCGCGGGACAGCAGGTCCCACTCGCGCCATGGTGCAATCACTTTCACACCTGGCTTGAGGGCGTAGGCGCCGAGTTCGAAACGAACCTGGTCGTTGCCTTTGCCGGTGGCACCGTGGGAAATGGCGTCAGCGCCGGTTTCGTTGGCGATTTCGATCAGGCGTTTGGCGATCAACGGACGTGCGATGGAAGTACCCAGCAGGTACTCACCTTCATAGACGGTGTTGGCACGGAACATCGGGAATACGAAATCGCGCACGAACTCTTCGCGCAGATCGTCGATGTAGATTTCTTTGACGCCCATGGCTTGAGCCTTGGCGCGAGCCGGTTCGACCTCTTCGCCTTGACCCAGGTCAGCGGTGAAAGTCACCACTTCACAGTTATAAGTATCCTGCAGCCACTTGAGGATCACCGAAGTGTCCAGGCCGCCGGAATACGCCAGAACGACCTTGTTTACGTCCGCCATGCCATCACTCCACGGGGTTCTACGGAAAGCCGCGCAGTCTACCGCTGCGCAAGGATAATTTACAGAGGCGCGACAGCTTATGACGACGAAGCGACAGATTATGTCGAGCCAGCGACGATTTCAGCGGGTTCAGGACGTGGAAGCCGTGCTTTTCGCTGAGCTGACCTCAGGGGCAGTTGCCGGCGCCGGCTCGACACGTTCGAGCTGAACGATGACCCGACGATTTTTCGCCCGGTTCGACGAGCTGACATTGGGTGCAACCGGGTACTGCTCGCCGTGAAAGCGCAGGGTGATCTGTGATTCCTGGATGCCATTGGCCTTGAGGTAATCCATCACTGCCAGCGCACGGCGGCGCGACAGGTCACGGTTGGTCAGGCGGTTGCCGCTGTTGTCCGAATGGCCGTCGAGCTCGATGTGGTTGACCGTCGGATCAGCCTTCATGAACGCCAGCATCTGCTGCAAGCGCGCCTTGGCCGCTTGATCTAGTTCGATCCCCCCGCCCGGGAAACCGACCGCCGTCTGCTTGATCTGGTCGTAATTGTTCGGCAACAACTTGGCCACGCATGCCTGATATTGCGCGTAAGCCGCGTTAAAGCTGACCGGCAACACTCGCACCTCGGACATCCGCCCGTCCGCCGCGTAATGTCGCACCACCGAACTGCGACCGTCCATCAACCCGCCGATCAGGCGCCCGGCCTGCAGTTGCGAGCTGTTAAACAGCACTTCGCCACTGCCGAGTCGCACCGAACCCAGGTTGATATCCCCGCGCCCCGGCTGCCACGGCGCGGCTGCGGCCAGCAAGGTCGCCGAGCCGCCTGTCAGCATCGAGTTGTAAGCCTTCAAGCGGAACGTCGCTTGCTCGCCCGCCCGTCGCACGAACTCGCCGCTGCCGAAATCGGCGATCGGCTGGGCCAGGCGGCATTCGAATTTATCGCCTTCAACCTTCCACTCGATGCTCTCCAGGCGCGTCTGGAAAGTGAGTGCCATCGCTGGAAGGCTGGCGAACACACTGAGCAAGGCTAAATAACGCTGGCGCACGGGAGGCTCCACTGATTTTTGCAGCGAAAAGGCTGACAGACATAGTTACGGCATACCTTGGGGATATCGGTCACGCGCAGCAAAACTTGATAGCGAGTGCCTGCAAGAGTCTTTTCCGGTAGCATTCCCATGAGTTTGACCCGCCTGGAATCCCCCCAATGTCCGACCGCCTGACCCTGCTGCGTCCCGACGACTGGCATATTCATCTTCGTGATGGTGCTGTGTTGCCCAATACTGTCGCGGATGTCGCGCGCACCTTTGGTCGCGCGATCATCATGCCCAACCTGGTACCACCGGTGCGCAATGCCGCTGAAGCCGACGCCTATCGCCAGCGCATCCTTGCTGCGCGCCCGGCCGGCAGCCGCTTTGAACCGTTGATGGTGCTCTACCTCACCGACCGTACGACTGCGGACGAAATCCGCACCGCCAAGGCCAGTGGTTTCGTACACGCCGCCAAGCTATATCCGGCAGGCGCGACGACCAACTCCGACTCCGGGGTCACCAGCGTCGACAAGATCTTCCCCGCAATCGAGGCCATGGCCGAAGTCGGGATGCCCTTGCTGATCCACGGTGAAGTCACCCGTGGCGACGTCGACGTGTTCGATCGCGAGAAAATCTTCATCGATGAGCACATGCGTCGTGTGGTCGAGCGCTTCCCAACGCTCAAGGTGGTGTTCGAACACATCACCACCGCCGATGCCGTGCAGTTCGTCAACGAGGCGTCGGCCAACGTTGGCGCGACCATCACCGCGCATCACCTGCTGTACAACCGCAACCACATGCTGGTGGGTGGTATTCGCCCGCACTTCTATTGCCTGCCGATACTCAAGCGCAACACCCACCAGGTTGCCCTGCTGGATGCCGCGACCAGCGGTAGCGCGAAGTTCTTCCTCGGCACCGACTCGGCGCCACACGCCCAGCACGCCAAGGAAGCCGCCTGTGGCTGTGCCGGTTGCTACACCGCCTATGCCGCCATCGAGTTGTACGCCGAGGCCTTCGAGCAGCGCAATGCGCTGGACAAGCTCGAAGCCTTCGCCAGCCTCAACGGCCCACGCTTCTATGGCCTGCCGGTCAACACCGATCGCATCACCCTGGTCCGTGAAGAATGGACTGCCCCTGCCAGCCTGCCGTTCGGCGAGCTGACTGTTATCCCGCTGCGCGCCGGTGAAAAACTGCGCTGGCGCCTGCTGGAGGAAAACGCGTGAGTGAAGACAATTACGACGACGATCAGGAAGGTCAAGGTGGCGGTGGCTCGCGTCACCCCATGGCAGCCAGGTTCCGTGGATATCTGCCAGTCGTCGTTGACGTTGAAACCGGTGGTTTCAACTGCGCCACCGATGCCTTGCTGGAAATCGCCGCGACGACCATCAGCATGGACGAGAAGGGTTACGTCTACCCGGACCACACCTACTTCTTCCGTGTAGAACCGTTCGAAGGCGCCAACATCGAAGCCGCGGCACTGGAATTCACCGGCATCAAGCTCGATCACCCGCTGCGCATGGCGGTGAGTGAAGAGACCGCCCTGACCGACATCTTCCGCGGCATACGCAAGGCGTTGAAAGCCAATGGCTGCAAGCGCGCGATCCTGGTGGGCCACAACAGCAGCTTCGACCTGGGCTTCCTCAACGCCGCCGTCGCGCGCCTGGACATGAAGCGCAACCCGTTTCATCCGTTCTCCAGCTTCGACACCGCGACCCTCGCTGGTCTGGCGTACGGTCAAACGGTGCTGGCCAAGGCCTGCCAGGCGGCAGACATCGACTTCGACGGGCGCGAGGCCCACTCGGCGCGCTACGACACTGAAAAAACCGCTGACCTGTTCTGCGGCATCGTCAACCGCTGGAAACAGATGGGCGGCTGGGAAGATTTCGACGACTGACCGTCGGCGCTTTCTCCCGCCCATGAAAAAACCGGCCGAAGCCGGTTTTTTCATGCCTAGCGCGTGGCTTACAGCTTGCCAGCGTTCTCGGACAGGTAAGCAGCAACGCCTTCTGGCGAAGCGGTCATACCCTTGTCGCCTTTTTTCCAGTTGGCAGGGCAGACTTCGCCGTGCTCTTCGTGGAATTGCAGAGCGTCGACCAGACGGATCAGCTCTTCCATGTTACGGCCCAGCGGCAGGTCGTTGACGATCTGCGAGCGCACAACGCCCTTGTCGTCGATCAGGAACGCGCCACGGAAAGCCACGCCGCCTTCCGACTCTACGTCGTAGGCCTTGGCGATGTCGTGCTTCATGTCGGCAGCCATGATGTACTGGACCTGACCAATGCCGCCGGCATTGATCGGGGTGTTGCGCCAGGCGTTGTGGGTGAAGTGCGAGTCGATCGACACCGCGATCACTTCAACGTTGCGTGCCTTGAAGTCAGCCATGCGGTGGTCCAGGGCGATCAGCTCGGACGGGCAAACGAAGGTGAAGTCCAGTGGGTAGAAGAACACCAGGCCGTATTTGCCTTTGATGGCCGACGACAGGGTGAAGCTGTCGACGATTTCGCCATTGCCGAGTACGGCCGGAACGGTGAAGTCAGGGGCTTGTTTGCCTACGAGTACGCTCATTGGATATCTCCTGGTGTAGTGCGTGAAGATCGGTACCGACGCAGTCTGTCGCGGTTGAACGACAGAATCATGAATCGGCTACCTCGAACAAAGACCGGGCATCATACACTGCGTTTTTGACTGGCCGCCATGCAGCCGTTCGTCAGACGGACAATGGTCTGCGGCAATAGCCCCGGAAACCACTTTGACAATCATTCTCGTTAACATTAAGATCCATCGCAATTGAGCCAAAACCAGCGATGGGTTCTCACTCTATGTATGTCTGCATTTGCACTGGCGTTACCGACGGCAAGATCCGTGAAGCAATCTATGAAGGTTGCTGCAGCTACCGCGAGGTGCGCGAAGCCACCGGCGTAGCCAGCCAGTGTGGCAAATGCGCCTGCCTTGCCAAGCAGGTGGTGCGCGAAACCCTCGCCGACCTGCAATTGAGCCAGGCGGCCATTCCCTACCCTGTGGAATTTTCTGCGGCGTAAATACAGCATTTCAAAGAACCGGACTTCATGTCCGGTTTTTTTATGCCTGTAATTCAATCGCTTAGCGTCAGGATGCGGAACACAAACATTCTTATTCCGATTAATTTTCATATATTATTCAATAACTTAGGTTTGACACTAAGTTGATGTCGGCTCAAACTCTGCCTTATATACCGAACTTAAGGACAGGACCCCATCATGAAAGGCGACGTAACAGTCATCCAGCATCTCAACAAGATCCTTGCCAATGAGCTGGTCGCAATCAATCAGTACTTCCTGCATGCACGCATGTACGAGGATTGGGGCCTGAACAAGCTGGGCAAGCACGAGTACCACGAATCCATCGACGAGATGAAACACGCGGACAAACTGATCAAGCGCATCCTGTTCCTTGAAGGCCTGCCGAACGTCCAGGACCTGGGCAAGCTGCAGATCGGCGAGCACACCAAGGAAATGCTCGAGTGCGACCTGCGTATCGAGAAGACCGGCCACGCCGATCTGAAAGTCGCCATCGCCCATTGCGAAACCGTTGGCGACTACGGCAGCCGTGAACTGCTCGAAGATATTCTTGAATCCGAAGAAGAGCACATCGACTGGCTGGAAACCCAACTTGGCCTGATCGACAAGATTGGTATCGAGAACTACCTGCAATCGCAGATGGGCGACGACGAGTAAGTTACCGCTCGCATCCCAACAAAAAGCCCCGCTCTCGATTGAGAAGCGGGGCTTTTTTATGGGTTGCAGGAGACAAGCTCCTGCATCCGAATCACGCCTGGGCGCTGGCTGCTTTCGCTACCGCATCCTTGATGGTGGTCTGCAGGGAACCGTCTGCAGCCATCTCGATCATGATGTCGCTACCGCCGACCAGCTCACCGCCCACCCACAGTTGCGGGAAGGTTGGCCAGTTGGCGTATTTTGGCAGGTTGGCGCGGATTTCCGGGTTCTGCAGGATGTCCACGTAAGCGAACTTCTCGCCACAGCCCATGACGGCCTGGGCCGCTTTGGCCGAGAAGCCGCACTGCGGGGCATTCGGCGAGCCTTTCATGTAAAGCAGAACGGTGTTGTTGGCGATCTGCTCTTTAATAGTTTCGATGATATCCATGAAGCACCTCGGCTGAACTTTCCGACTCAGTTGTCGGCACGGTGGCGCATTGTAACGGAAAGCCCGGCGCGATGCGCGATCTGCCCGACAGACTTCGTTACGCTGCCGCCACGGTCACCGGTACACCGTTGAGCGCGGCATTACCCGACAACTCGTCGAGGTGGCGCTCATCGGTCAGGTCATTGGCACTCGAACCGGGTTGCGCCGTGGCGATCGCCATCTGCACCCCGGGCCTGGCATGACCCCAGCCATGGGGCAGACTGACCACCCCGGGCATCATCTCGGCACTGCCCAGCACCTCGACCTCGATTGCCCCGACCCGCGAACTGACACGCACCCGCTGCCCGTCCACCAGGCCACGCGCGACCAGGTCGTCGGGATGCATCAGCAACTGATGGCGCGGCTTGCCCTTTACCAGGCGATGATAGTTGTGCATCCACGAATTATTGCTGCGCACATGGCGGCGACCAATCATCAGCAATTCATCGGCCGGAGGCACCTGCAGCGCGGCAAAGCGCGCCAGGTCGGCGAGAATCGCCGCAGGCGCGGCCTGCACGCGCTGATTGGCGGTTTTCAAGCGCGGCGCCAGGTTGGGCTTGAGCGCGCCCAGATCGACCCCATGGGGATGGTCAAAGAGGCTGGCCACCGACAACTTGTGCGGTGAGCCATCGCCATAACGACCGGCGCGCAAACCGAAGTCGATCATCTGCGCCGGCGCCATGGTCGGCTTGAGCTCCTTGCCGGTTTTGCCGGCAAAGGCCTGGGCCAGGCCGACAAAAATCTCCCAGTCATGCAACGCGCCCTGCGGCTTGGGCAGGATCGCCCGATTGAAACGGCTGACGTTACGTACTGCGAACATGTTGAACGTGGTGTCGTAGTGATCGTTTTCCAGGGCCGAGGTCGAAGGCAGGATCAGGTCGGCGTAGCGCGTGGTCTCGTTGATGTACAGGTCGATACTGACCATGAACTCCAGGCCGTCCAGCGCCTGCTCCAGTTGCCGGCCATTGGGCGTCGACAACACCGGGTTGCCCGCCACCGTGACCAACGCGCGGATTTGCCCAGCGCCCGGGGTCAGCATTTCTTCGGCCAGCGCCGATACCGGCAATTCTCCCGCGTACTCCGGCCGCCCGGAAACCCGGCTTTGCCATTGATTGAAATGGCCGCCGGACGTGCTGGCCACCAGGTCCACCGCCGGCTCGGTGCACAGCGCGCCACCGACCTGATCGAGGTTGCCGGTGACCAGGTTGATCACCTGCACCAGCCAATGGCACAGGGTACCGAACGCCTGGGTCGATACTCCCATCCGGCCATAGCAGACCGCCGTAGGGGCAGCGGCGAAATCCCTGGCCAACTGGCGGATCTGCTCGGCAGGTACCGCGCACAACGGGCTCATGGCTTCGGCGCTGAACCCCGCGACAGCCGCGCGCACTTCATCCAGGCCGTCGACCAGCAAATGACTGTCACAGGTCAGGCCTTCGCTGAACAGGGTATTGAGCAGACCGAACAACAACGCTGCGTCGCCACCAGGCCGGACGAACAGATGCTGGTCGGCCATCGCCGCCGTCTCGCTGCGCCGAGGGTCAACCACCACTACCTTACCGCCACGGGCCTGGATCGCCCGCAGGCGCTTCTCGACATCCGGCACGGTCATGATGCTGCCGTTGGACGCCAGCGGGTTACCGCCGAGGATCAGCATGAAGTCGGTGTGGTCGATGTCCGGAATGGGTAACAGAAAACCGTGGCCGTACATCAAATAACTGCTCAGGTGCTGCGGAAGCTGGTCGACCGAGGTCGCTGAAAACCGGTTGCGGGTTTTCAGCAGCCCGAGGAAGTAATTGCTGTGGGTCATCAGCCCATAGTTATGCACACTGGGATTGCCCTGATACACCGCGACCGCATTCTGCCCGTGCTCGGCCTGAATCGCCGCCAGGCGCTCGGCCACCAGCACAAAGGCCTCGTCCCAGCCAATCGCCTGCCACTCATCACCCACCCGCCGCATCGGTTGACGCAGGCGGTCAGGATCGTTCTGGATATCCTGCAAGGCCACGGCCTTGGGGCAGATATGGCCGCGACTGAAGGTGTCCTGCGCATCGCCCTTGATCGAGGTGATCTGCAAGCCGGCGTCATCGCTGGCAGTGGTTTCGATGGTCAAGCCGCAAATGGCTTCACACAGGTGGCAGGCACGGTGATGAAGAGTCTTGGTCATGGCCAGTCTCTGTTTTATTCGCAGGCAACCATCGGACGGTCGCGGGAATCAAACTATGGGCCGGGATCGAGTGGCGCACCAGCGACGTTCGTCTCGTGAATCGGCCGCCATCAGGCCTGCCGATACTGGCCCCGATGCTGGCGACTGGCGGGCCGCAAAACGACCAGCACGTTGGCGCGAACGCCCGACTCGATTGCCAAGGCGCGCGACGGCAGTGTACAAAGGACCCGCTGCTGTCAGGAACCAGGCTTCAAAAGCGCTATTGCGGTCACCCCGTAGCCCCTCCGAATCCCCTAAAAACCGTAGCCCCTTGGTAAGACGCGACATTTAATGTCAATATTGCGCCTTCCCCCAATTTCGTCGCCCCGTGCGGCTTACGCCGCAGGTCTCGCCCGTTTTCCAGATAAACCAGGCTTTGAGTATCTGCGGTCCGTAGCAAAAAGGTAGTCAATGATGAGCGCAAGGCACTTTCTCTCCCTGATGGATTGCACGCCCGAAGAGCTGGTCAGCGTGATCCGTCGAGGCATTGAGCTCAAAGACCTGCGTAATCGCGGCGTACTGTTCGAGCCGCTGAAAAATCGCGTCCTGGGGATGATCTTCGAGAAATCCTCGACCCGTACTCGCCTGTCGTTCGAAGCCGGCATGATCCAGCTCGGCGGCCAGGCCATTTTCCTCTCGCCCCGCGATACCCAACTGGGCCGTGGCGAGCCGATCGGCGACTGCGCCATCGTCATGTCGCGCATGCTCGACGCCGTGATGATCCGCACCTTCGCCCATAGCACCCTGACCGAATTCGCCGCCAACTCGCGGGTACCGGTGATCAACGGCCTGTCCGATGACCTGCACCCGTGCCAGTTGCTGGCTGACATGCAGACTTACCTCGAACATCGCGGCTCGATCCAGGGCAAGACCGTGGCCTGGATCGGCGACGGCAACAACATGTGCAACAGCTATATAGAAGCCGCCATCCAGTTCGACTTCCAGTTGCGCATCGCCTGCCCCGAAGGCTACGAGCCGAACCCGCAATTCGTCGCTGCCGCCGGTGAACGCGTGACTATCGTTCGCGACCCGCAGGACGCCGTGCGCGGCGCCCACCTGGTGAGCACCGATGTCTGGACTTCGATGGGCCAGGAAGAGGAAACCGCCAAGCGCCTCAAGCTGTTCGCGCCCTACCAAGTCAATCGCGCCCTGCTCGACCTCGCGGCCGAAGACGTGCTGTTCATGCATTGCCTGCCGGCGCACCGTGGCGAAGAAATCAGCCTCGACCTGCTCGACGATGCCCGTTCGGTTGCCTGGGATCAGGCTGAAAACCGCCTGCATGCACAGAAGGCCCTGCTGGAATTCCTCGTGCCACCGGCGTACCACCACGCATGAGCCATCCATTACTGCTGAACCTGCGCAACCTCGCCTGCGGCTACCAGGACCAACGCGTGGTGCAGAACCTCAACCTGCACCTCAATGCCGGTGACATCGGCTGCCTGCTGGGTTCTTCCGGCTGCGGCAAGACCACCACCCTGCGCGCGATTGCCGGTTTCGAACCAGTGCACGAAGGGGAAATCCAGCTGGCGGGGGAAACCATCTCCAGCGCCGGCTTTACCCTCGCGCCAGAGAAACGCCGGATCGGCATGGTGTTCCAGGACTACGCGCTGTTCCCGCATCTGAGCGTGGCCGACAACATCGCTTTCGGCATTCGCAAGCATCCGCAGAAAGACCGGGTCACCGAGGAAATGCTCGAGTTGGTCAACCTGAAGAACCTCGGCAAGCGCTATCCCCACGAGCTTTCGGGCGGCCAGCAGCAACGGGTAGCCCTGGCCCGGGCGCTGGCACCGGAACCGCAACTGCTGCTGCTCGACGAACCCTTCTCCAACCTCGATGGTGAATTGCGCCGCAAGCTCAGTCACGAAGTCCGCGACATTCTGAAAAGCCGCGGGACCAGTGCGATCCTGGTCACCCACGACCAGGAAGAAGCCTTCGCCGTCAGCGATCAGGTTGGCGTGTTCAAGGAAGGCCGGCTGGAGCAATGGGATACGCCCTACAACCTGTACCACGAACCGGCGACGCCGTTTGTTGCGAGCTTTATCGGTCAGGGTTATTTCATTCGCGGTCAGTTGCGCACGCCGGAATCGGTGCAGACCGAGCTCGGTGAACTGCGCGGCAATCGCGCCTACACCTGGCCGGCCGGCGGCGCGGTGGACGTGCTGCTGCGTCCGGACGATATCGTCTATGCGCCGGACAGTGCACTGAAGGCGCGGATCGTCGGCAAGACCTTCCTCGGTGCCTCGACCCTGTACCGCCTTCAACTGCCGACCGGCAGCCAGCTGGAGTCGATCTTCCCGAGCCATGCCGACCACCAGGTCGGGGCTGATGTCGGCATTCGCGTAGCGGCTGAACACCTGGTGTTGTTCCAGGCTTCGGGCAGCACGGCGGCGCAGATTCCGGCGGTCGAGTCAGGGGTCCGGCGGTACAGCACCGCCAGCTGATTTTTTGTAGGAGCGAGCCTGCTCGCGAAGATTGCCAGCACACCGCATCGACTCAGAATGCTCGCGTTATCGTTGGCGATCTTCGCTGGCAAGCCAGCTCCTACACATTCAGCGTACGGCACCAAGCGTCAATTGAGATGCAACGTGCCGCTGGCCACCAACGTCGCATCACCGCCAATCTTCACCCGCTCACCTTCCAGCCGGCAAAACAACTCCCCACCCCGCGCAGAACACTGATAAGCCGTCAGGCTGTCCTTGTCCAACTGCCGCGCCCAATATGGAATCAACAGGCAGTGGGTCGAACCGGTGACCGGGTCTTCGTTGATGCCGATCGCCGGAGCGAAATAGCGCGAAACGAAATCATGCCGCTCACCACGCGCAGTAACGATTGCTCCCAGCCACGGCAGCTTGGCCAGCGCCGGCATATCCGGCTGGCAGTCGCGCACCGCCTGCTCTGACTCCAGCACCACAAACAACTCATTGGAACCCAGCACTTCCACCGGCTGCACCCCCAGCGCCTCGGCGATCTGCGGGTTGGGCGCCACCGCGCGCGCCGCGATCGCCGGGAAATCCAGCCACAGGCGCCCGCCTTCACGGGTCACGCTCAATGGCCCGGACTTGCTGAGGAAGTCCAGACGCTCCACCGGTTCCTTGTAGATATTGAACAACACATAGGCGCTGGCCAGCGTCGCATGGCCGCACAGCGGCACTTCAGTGGTCGGGGTAAACCAGCGAATATGCCAAGCCTGCCCTTCACGTACGACAAACGCGGTCTCGGCAAGATTGTGCTCGGCGGCAATGCGTTGCATCAGCTCATCACTGAGCCAGGCATCGAGCCGATAGACCATCGCCGGGTTACCGCTGAACGGACGGTCACTGAACGCATCGACCTGATGGAAGGCTAACGCCATGATTGCTCTCCTTGTTATGTAGGTAAATGCAGCATGCAGCACTGAAACGGCGCCAGACAGTGACAGAGCAAGGCGTTTTTCACCATACAGGCATAAAGTCAGGCGCGGCCTATATCCGCGAACTTGCCCTGAGTGTGTTCGGCCAGCACTGAAGCCGCCAACTCGACCTCAAGCCCCCGCCGTCCGGCACTCACATGAATGGTGGCAAAGCCCTGGGCGCTGCTGTCGATGAAGGTGCGCAGGCGCTTCTTCTGCCCCAACGGGCTGATGCCGCCCAACAGATAGCCGGTTGCCCGTTGCGCCGCCGCCGGATCAGCCATTTCGACCTTCTTCACCCCCGCGGCATGAGCCAGCGCCTTGAGATCGAGCGTCCCGGCAACCGGCACCACCGCCACCAGCAATTCGGCCTTTTCACTGGCTGCCAACAGCGTCTTGAACACCTGCGCCGGATCCAGGCCGAGTTTTTCCGCGGCCTCGAGGCCATAGGACGCCGATTTCGGATCATGTTCGTAACTGTGCACACGATGTTCGGCGCGAACTTTTTTCAGCAGGTCCAATGCGGGGGTCATGGCAGCTCCAAGCTTGGCGAATGAGCAAAATGCTGCGCCGGATTCTAGGTCATCGCAGGCCAAAAGGCTCTACACAGGGGCCCAAAACCCGGGGCCACGACGAACAACACAGACTCGCGAGGTCTTTTCAAACTGTAGGACACTCGCCCATTCATCCAGCGAATAGTTCCATTGTGACTACTGGTTCACTTTCGACCTTTGACAGCAGCGTTTCTTGTCTATATTTTTTCGAATCTGAATAATGTGCGAAGATTCCTACGCAACACCCCAGCAGTAAACCTGGAAAAGGATGGGGATCCTGCCCAGGTGAAAATCGTGCACTGCCCCTGTCGGGCGTGCGCAGACAACAACAAAAACGAGGTTTTCAATGACGACTGCTTTACAACAACCCACGCTCTCGAGCCAATGCATGGCCGAGTTCCTGGGCACCGCCCTACTCATTTTTTTCGGTACCGGCTGTGTCGCCGCGCTCAAGGTCGCTGGCGCCAGCTTTGGCTTGTGGGAAATCAGCATCATCTGGGGCGTCGGCGTGAGCATGGCGATCTACCTGACCGCAGGCGTTTCCGGTGCCCACCTGAATCCGGCCGTGAGCATCGCCCTGAGCATCTTCACCGACTTTGAAAAGCGCAAACTGCCGTTCTACATACTCGCGCAGATCGCCGGCGCCTTCTGCGGGGCATTGTTGGTTTACACGCTCTACAGCAACCTGTTCTTCGATTTCGAACAAACCCATCATATGGTGCGCGGCAGCCAGGCCAGCCTGGAACTGGCCTCGGTCTTTTCCACTTTCCCCAACCCGGTGCTGTCTACCAGCCAGGCCTTTCTGGTGGAGATGATCATCACCGCGATCTTGATGGGCGTGATCATGTCCCTGACCGATGACAACAATGGCTTGCCCAAGGGCCCGCTGGCGCCGCTGCTGATCGGTCTTTTGATCGCCGTGATCGGCAGCTCGATGGGGCCGCTGACCGGTTTCGCGATGAACCCGGCGCGGGACTTCGGCCCTAAACTGATGACGTTCTTTGCTGGCTGGGGTGAGATATCCCTGACCGGCGCCCGGGATATTCCGTACTTCCTGATCCCGATTTTCGCGCCGATCGTCGGTGCATGCCTCGGCGCCGCCGCCTATCGCGGGCTGATTGCCCGCCACCTGCCGGGCGCCGAAGCCGCTACAACAGATGCAGCAACCACCATTGATGGTAAAGCTCGAATTTCCTGATAGCGGCGGCGCGTGATCCTGCCCAGAATTGATTACGCGCCCCCGATCCACTTCCTTATTTCGTCCAAGGCAATCGACATGACCGACACACAGAATAAGAACTACATCATTGCCCTCGATCAGGGTACGACCAGCTCGCGGGCGATCATCTTCGATCGTGACGCCAACGTGGTCTGCACCGCCCAGCGCGAATTCGCCCAGCATTACCCGCAAGCGGGCTGGGTCGAACACGACCCGATGGAAATCTTCGCCACCCAGAGCGCAGTGATGGTCGAGGCCCTGGCGCAAGCCGGCCTGCACCATGACCAGGTGGCGGCGATCGGCATCACCAACCAGCGCGAAACCACCGTGGTCTGGGACAAGACCTCCGGTCGGCCGATCTATAACGCCATCGTCTGGCAGTGCCGACGCAGCACCGAAATCTGCGAGCAACTCAAACGCGACGGTCACGAGCAATACATCAGCGAAACCACCGGCCTGGTCACCGACCCGTACTTCTCCGGCACCAAGCTGAAGTGGATCCTCGACAACGTCGAAGGCAGCCGCGAGCGCGCCCGTAACGGCGAACTGCTGTTCGGCACCGTTGACAGCTGGTTGATCTGGAAATTCAGCGGCGGCAAGACCCACGTCACCGACTACACCAACGCCTCGCGCACCCTGCTCTTCAATATCCACACGCTTGAGTGGGATGCGAAGATGCTTGAGCTGCTGGACATCCCCCGGGGAATGCTTCCAGAGGTGAAGTCCTCGTCAGAAATCTACGGCCACACCAAGAGTGGCATCGCCATCGGCGGTATCGCCGGCGACCAACAGGCCGCCCTGTTCGGCCAGATGTGCGTCGAGCCCGGCCAGGCGAAAAACACCTACGGCACCGGCTGTTTCCTGTTGATGAACACCGGCAGCAAAGCGGTGAAATCCAGCCACGGCATGCTCACCACCATCGCCTGCGGCCCTCGCGGCGAAGTGGCTTATGCCCTGGAAGGCGCGGTATTCAACGGCGGCTCCACCGTGCAGTGGCTGCGCGACGAGTTGAAGATCATCAATGACGCCCACGACACCGAGTACTTCGCCAACAAGGTCAAGGACAGCAACGGCGTCTACCTGGTACCGGCCTTCACCGGTCTCGGCGCCCCGTACTGGGACCCCTACGCCCGTGGCGCGCTGTTCGGCCTGACCCGTGGCGTACGCGTCGACCACATCATTCGCGCAGCGCTGGAGTCGATTGCCTACCAGACCCGCGACGTACTCGATGCCATGCAACAGGACGCCGGCGAACGCCTCAAGGCCCTGCGCGTGGATGGCGGCGCGGTGGCCAACAACTTCCTGATGCAATTCCAGGCCGACATTCTCGGCACCCAGGTCGAGCGTCCACAAATGCGCGAAACCACCGCCCTCGGCGCGGCTTATCTGGCGGGCCTGGCCTGTGGTTTCTGGGGCAGCCTCGACGAATTGCGCGGCAAGGCGGTGATCGAGCGCGAGTTCGAGCCGCAACTGGACGAAGCGGCGAAGGAAAAACTCTACGCTGGCTGGAAAAAAGCAGTCAGTCGTACGCGCGAATGGGAACCTCACGAAGGCGCTGAATAAGCCATCCAGCGGACTCGTATCGGCATGTAACTGGTCGGCAGCAGATTCCTGCGGCATCATGGGCAAATTTTGCACGGCAGCCCAAAGGACGCCCCATGAATCTGCCTCCCCGTCAGCAGCAAATCCTCGAACTGGTCCGCGAGCGCGGCTACGTCAGCATCGAGGAAATGGCTCAACTGTTCGTTGTCACCCCGCAGACCATCCGCCGCGATATCAATCAACTGGCCGAAGACAATCTGCTGCGTCGCTATCATGGCGGCGCAGCCTATGACTCCAGCGTCGAGAACACCGCCTACGCCATGCGCGCAGACCAGATGCGCGACGAGAAACAGCGCATCGGCGAAGCCATTGCCAAACAGATCCCCGACCACGCCTCGCTGTTCATCAATATCGGCACCACCACCGAATCCATCGCCCGGGCGCTGCTCAACCACAGCCACCTGAAGATCATCACCAACAACCTGCACGTGGCCTCGATGCTCAGCGCCAAGGACGACTTCGATGTCCTGCTGACCGGCGGCAATGTGCGCCGTGATGGTGGCGTGGTCGGCCAGGCGAGTGTCGACTTCATCAATCAGTTCAAGGTCGACTATGCCCTGGTCGGCATCAGTGGCATCGACGAAGACGGCAGCCTGCTCGACTTCGACTATCAGGAAGTACGGGTGTCACAGGCGATCATCGCCAATGCCCGACAAGTGATACTCGCCGCCGACTCCAGCAAATTCGGGCGCAACGCCATGATTCGCCTGGGGCCCATCAGCCTGGTCGACTGCCTGGTCACCGATCAGCAACCGGTGCCCGCACTGGCTCAACTGCTCAATCAGCACAAGATCCGCCTGGAAGTCGTTTAACCCGCCCTCCCCGCACATGCTCCTCCTTGGGAGCATGTCGCCCCATTACATGTTCGGAAATTTTCCTTTACCTGCCCTTCGATGAGTTTTTTCAATCGAAGTCGACTGGCTGTGGGCGTCTTTATCGGCTACCATTTTCACAAATGAACATTAATGTTCGAATTCCAATACAAATAATCAAAATGCCTGAGGCTTGCCGATGCCCACTTCCTCCCTGACGCCCCCACTCGCCGAGATCTATGACGTTGCCGTGATCGGTGGCGGCATCAATGGCGTCGGGATAGCAGCAGATGCCGCCGGCCGCGGGCTTTCGGTGTTCCTTTGCGAAAAGGACGACCTGGCCAGCCACACCTCGTCCGCCAGCAGCAAGTTGATCCATGGCGGGCTGCGCTACCTCGAGCATTACGAGTTCCGCCTGGTGCGCGAAGCCCTGGCTGAACGTGAAGTGCTGCTGCGCAAGGCCCCGCACATCGTCAAACAGATGCGTTTCGTACTGCCGCACCGCCCGCACCTGCGTCCGGCCTGGATGATCCGCGCCGGCCTGTTCCTGTATGACAACCTGGGCAAACGCGAACAGCTTGCCGGCTCGAAAAGCCTCAAATTCGGCGCCGACAGCGCATTGAAAAGCGAAATTACCAAAGGCTTCGAATACTCCGATTGCTGGGTCGACGACGCCCGCCTGGTGGTACTCAACGCCATGGCCGCTCGCGAGAAAGGCGCTCACATCCACACCCAGACCCGTTGCGTCAGCGCTCGTCGCAGCAAGGGCCTTTGGCACCTGCACCTGGAGCGCGCCGATGGCAGCCTGCTGTCGATCCGCGCCAAGGCGCTGGTCAATGCCGCCGGCCCGTGGGTGGCCAAGTTCATCCGCGATGACCTGAAGATGGAGTCGCCCTATGGCATCCGCCTGATCCAGGGCAGCCACCTGATCGTGCCGAAACTGTATGAAGGCGAACACGCGCACATCCTGCAAAACGAAGATCAGCGCATCGTCTTCACCATTCCCTACCTCAACCACTTCACCTTGATCGGCACCACCGATCGCGAATACACCGGCGATCCTGCCAAGGTGGCGATTACTGAAGGCGAGACCGACTACCTGATCAAGGTGGTCAATGCGCACTTCAAGAAACAGATCAGCCGTGACGACATCCTGCACACCTATTCCGGTGTTCGTCCGCTGTGCAACGACGAATCCGACAACCCTTCGGCCGTGACCCGCGACTACACCCTGGCACTGTCCGGCAATGGCGAAGAGGCACCGTTGCTGTCGGTGTTTGGCGGCAAGCTGACCACCTACCGCAAACTGGCCGAGTCAGCCATGGCCCAGTTGGCGCCGTATTTCACCCAGATGAAACCGAGCTGGACCGCCCAGGCCACCCTGCCTGGCGGCGAGGACATGAGCACCCCGCAGGCGCTGTGCGCGCTGATTCGCGACAAGTACGACTGGGTCCCCACGGAAATTGCCCGGCGCTGGGCAACTACTTATGGCAGCCGCACCTGGCGCATGCTCGAAGGCGTCGAAAACCTCGGCGACCTGGGCGAACACCTGGGCGGCGGGTTGTACAGCCGTGAAGTCGACTACCTGTGCAGTGACGAATGGGCCACCACCGCCCACGATATCCTCTGGCGGCGCAGCAAGTTGGGCCTGTTCACCACCGCCGACGAGCAGGCCAGCGTGCAACGCTACCTGGACAAGGTGCAGGTCAACCGCAGCAAGATCGAAGCTGCCTGAGCGACTCCAGCCGAAAAAACCAAGCCCCCGGCTCCCGCGACCCGGGGGCTTTTTACATCCTGAAAAACATACCTACGGCGAATGCATTCGGTTTTCCGAACGCGACCCTGCAGTCAATTCGGTAAACCGGACCAAATATCCGGACTTAACCCGCCACAAAAATTTAATCTCCTTATAAATCAGCTATTTAAGCTTTTATCACTGGGCTGGCACGACTCATGCTCTACACTCTGCACGAATGCCTGATGTGCCAACACTTCAGGAGCCCGACAGGCATTCCGCTGCACAAGAGGGCCGAAGAACTGGTCCCATAAAAAAAACAATGTCGAGGAAAATTTGATGCGTATCGTTCCCCACATCCTGGGCGCAGCCATTGCTGCCGCTCTGATCAGCACGCCAGTTTTCGCCGCCGAACTCACCGGCACCCTGAAGAAGATCAAAGAGTCCGGCACCATCACCCTGGGCCACCGTGACGCTTCCATCCCGTTTTCCTACATTGCAGATGCTTCCGGCAAACCGGTCGGCTACTCCCACGACATTCAATTGCAAGTCGTCGAAGCGCTGAAAAAAGACCTGGACATGCCGAACCTGCAGGTCAAGTACAACCTGGTCACTTCGCAAACCCGTATCCCGCTGGTGCAGAACGGCACAGTGGACCTGGAATGCGGTTCCACCACCAACAACGTCGAGCGTCAGCAGCAAGTTGACTTCTCCGTCGGCATCTTCGAAATCGGTACCCGTCTGCTGTCCAAAAAGGACTCGACCTACAAGGATTTCGCTGACCTGAAAGGCAAGAACGTCGTGACCACGGCGGGCACCACGTCCGAGCGCATTCTCAAGTCGATGAACGCCGACAAGCAGATGGGCATGAACGTCATCTCCGCCAAAGACCACGGCGAGTCCTTCCAGATGCTGGAGTCGGGCCGCGCTGTTGCCTTCATGATGGACGACGCACTGCTGGCCGGCGAAATGGCCAAGGCCAAGAAGCCAGGCGATTGGGCCGTGACCGGTACGCCACAGTCGTTCGAAATCTACGGCTGCATGGTCCGCAAGGGCGACGCCTCGTTCAAGAAAGCCGTGGATGACGCCATCGTTGCCACCTACAAGTCGGGCGAGATCACCAAGATCTACGACAAATGGTTCCTGCAGCCAATCCCGCCAAAAGGCCTGAACCTGAACTTCCCGATGAGCGACGAACTCAAGGCCCTGATCGCCACGCCGACCGACAAAGCGGCTGACGACAAGAAATCCTGATTTCTGACTAACCTTATCTCCTGAAGGGGCGCCTGCCCTTCCAGGAGACTGTCACTACCTGCTGGCATTTTTGGAAACACTCGAACCGCTGGCTGTCGAGCCGCTCGTGTGTGCCTGGCCGTCACGCCAGGAGGGAACGGAGTTCCCCCAGGCAGGTGCTTGAACATCGATTGATCTGAGGGGAGACCCTAATGAATTACAACTGGGATTGGGGCGTGTTCTTCAAGTCCACCGGCGTGGGCAGCGAGACCTATCTCGACTGGTTCATTTCCGGACTGGGCTGGACCATCGCCATTGCTATCGTGGCCTGGATCATTGCATTGCTGCTGGGCTCGATACTGGGCGTGATGCGCACCGTGCCGAACCGGATCGTAGCCGGCATCGCGACCTGCTACGTCGAACTGTTCCGTAACGTACCGCTGCTGGTCCAGCTGTTCATCTGGTACTTCCTGGTGCCCGACCTGCTGCCGCAAGACCTGCAGGACTGGTACAAGCAGGACCTCAATCCGACCACCTCGGCCTACCTGAGCGTTGTCGTGTGCCTGGGCCTGTTCACTGCCGCCCGCGTCTGCGAACAAGTGCGCACCGGTATCCAGGCGCTGCCTCGTGGCCAGGAATCCGCTGCCCGCGCCATGGGCTTCAGCCTGCCGCAGATCTACTGGAACGTGCTGCTGCCCCAGGCCTATCGGATCATCATTCCGCCGCTCACCTCGGAATTTCTCAACGTCTTCAAGAACTCGTCCGTCGCCTCGCTGATCGGCCTGATGGAATTGCTCGCGCAAACCAAACAGACCGCCGAGTTCTCCGCCAACCTGTTCGAAGCCTTCACCCTGGCCACCCTGATCTACTTCACCCTGAACATGAGCCTGATGCTGCTGATGCGCCTGGTCGAGAAGAAAGTCGCAGTGCCCGGCCTGATCTCCGTGGGGGGTAAATAATGGAACTCGATTTCAGTGGCATCATCCCGGCCATTCCCGGTTTGTGGAACGGCATGGTGATGACCCTCAAGCTGATGGCGCTCGGCGTCGTTGGCGGGTTGATCCTCGGTACCGTGCTGGCCTTGATGCGCTTGTCCCACAACAAGCTGCTGTCGAATTTTGCCGGTGCCTACGTCAACTATTTCCGTTCGATCCCGCTGCTGCTGGTGATCACCTGGTTTTACCTGGCCGTGCCGTTCGTGCTGCGCTGGATCACCGGTGAAGACACGCCGATCGGCGCCTTCACCTCGTGCATCGTGGCCTTCATGATGTTCGAAGCCGCGTACTTCTGCGAAATCGTCCGGGCTGGCGTGCAGTCGATCCCCAAGGGCCAGATGGGCGCAGCCAAGGCCCTGGGCATGACCTACGGCCAGATGATGCGCCTGATCATCCTGCCGCAGGCGTTCCGCAAGATGACCCCGCTGCTGCTGCAGCAGAGCATCATCCTGTTCCAGGACACCTCGCTGGTCTATACCGTGGGCCTGGTGGACTTCCTCAACGCCTCGCGTGCCAGTGGCGACATCATCGGTCGCTCCAATGAGTTCCTGGTATTCGCCGGTCTCGTGTACTTCATCATCAGCTTTGCCGCCTCGCAGCTGGTCAAGCGTCTGCAAAAAAGGTTCGCCGTATGATCTCTATCAAGAACATCAACAAGTGGTATGGGGACTTCCAGGTGCTGACTGACTGCAGCACCGACGTCAAGAAAGGTGAGGTGATCGTGGTCTGCGGGCCGTCGGGCTCCGGCAAATCGACCCTGATCAAGTGCGTCAATGCCCTGGAACCGTTCCAGAAAGGCGACATCGTGGTCGATGGCACCTCGATTGCCGACCCGAAGACCAACCTGCCGAAACTGCGTTCGCGGGTGGGCATGGTGTTCCAGCATTTCGAGCTGTTCCCGCACCTGACCATCACCGAGAACCTGACCATTGCGCAGATCAAGGTACTCGGTCGCAGCAAGGAAGAGGCGACCAAGAAAGGTCTGCAACTGCTTGACCGGGTCGGCCTCTCGGCGCACGCCCACAAGCACCCGGGCCAGCTCTCCGGCGGTCAGCAGCAGCGTGTGGCAATCGCCCGCGCCCTGGCCATGGACCCGATCGTCATGCTGTTCGACGAACCGACCTCGGCCCTCGACCCGGAAATGGTCAACGAAGTACTGGACGTGATGGTGCAACTGGCCCACGAAGGCATGACCATGATGTGCGTGACCCACGAAATGGGCTTTGCGCGCAAAGTGGCCGACCGAGTGATCTTCATGGACGCCGGCAAGATCATCGAAGACTGCCCTAAAGAGGAGTTCTTCGGCGACATCAACGCCCGCGCCGAACGTACCCAGCACTTCCTCAACAAGATTTTGCAGCACTAAGCGATCCACCGCTCCCCGGGGTGTATGTGTGAGAGCGGGCTTGCCCGCGATGACGGTGCGACTGACAGACCGCCATCGCGACGGTTCGACGCCTCGACAGGCTCGCTCCTACACACCGCGTCCCTGTAGGAGCGGGCTTGCCCGCGAAGACGGCAGCACATTCAACGGCAATGTGACTGACAGACCGCCATCGCGAGCGAGCTCGCTCCTACAAGGGGGGCGTGGCGGTTTTACAAGTGTTGTGGTTGACCCAAGGCAACTGTGATGAAATGCGACCCCAATCTTTATCGCGCCGCACCGCCATCACTTGCCGTGAAACCTCGTCTGATTCGCCACCTGTTCCTGCCGCCACTGATCATCCTGATGATGAGCGCCCTGGGCTACCTCGGCTTCTGGCTCAGCGAACACAATGGCATTCGCACCCTCGGCGAAAACGGTCAACGCCAGCTTGAACTGCACGCCCGTGCGGTCGAAAGCGAAATCAGCAAATACACCTACCTGCCCAGCTTGCTGGAACTCGAATCCAGCGTTTCAGAGTTGCTGGCCGAGCCGACGCCGGAACACCGGCAAGCGGTCAACACTTACCTTGAAGGCCTGAATCGACGCAGTCGCAGTCGGGCTATCTATGTGATGGACACCACGGGCCGGGTCGTGGCCACGAGCAACTGGCGCGATGTCGACAGTTACCTCGGCGAAGACCTGTCCTTCCGTGCCTACTTCCAGAACGCCGTACGCGGCCAACCCGGCCGCTTCTACGGGATCGGCAGCACCAATGGCGAACCTGGCTACTACCTGGCCCACGGCCTCGAAGAACAGGGCAAGATCATCGGTGTCGCGGTGGTCAAGGTGCGCCTCGAAGCCCTGGAGGAACGCTGGCAGCGTGCGCGCCTGGAGGCCTTCGTCAGCGATGAGAACGGCATCATCATTCTTTCCAGCGATCCGGCACGTCGACTCAAAGCGGTCCGCCCCCTGAGCGACGACACCAAGGAACGCCTGGCCCGCAGCCTGCAATACTACTGGTTCACCCTCAACGAACTGGAACCGCTGGCCCGCGAGCGCCTGGCCGAGGGCATGGAAAAACTCACCTTCCCGGCCAATGCCGAGGTGGTGTCCGACGGCGAAGCCATCAGCTACCTGTCACAGACCCGCCCGCTCAGCGACACACCGTGGAATTTCACCCTGCTGACCCCGCTGCAGGACCTGCGGCGCGAAGCCATCAACCAGGGCATCCTGGTGGCCGTGGCCTTTGCCCTGGTCGCGTTTCTGCTGATTGCCTGGAACGAGCGCCGCAAGGTCATCGCCACCCGCCTCGCCGCCCGGGAAGCCCTGCAGGAAGCCAACAGTCAACTGGAGCGACGGATTACCGAACGCACCAGCGACCTGCGCGCCAGCAACGAACGCCTCAAGGGCCAGATTCGCGAGCGGCGCCTGGCCGAGGAAACCCTGCGCCGCGCCCAGGACGAACTGATCCAGGCCGGCAAGCTGGCCGCCATCGGCCAGATGTCCACCAGCATCGCCCACGAATTGAACCAGCCGCTGGCGGCGTTGCGCACCTTGTCGGGCAATACCGTGCGCTTTCTCGAGCGCGGGCAACTGGACATTGCCAGTGCCAACCTGAAGACCATCAACGAACTGATCGACCGCATGGGCCGCATCACCGCCAGCCTGCGCTCCTTTGCCCGGCGCGGCGACGACAAAGGCCAGGCCAGCCTCGGCAAGGCGGTGGACGCCGCCCTGCAATTGCTCGCCGCACGCCTGGAGGGCAGTCACCTGCAGATCCATCGAGCCTTCACCGACCAACAAGTGCAGATCGACCAGACGCGCCTCGAGCAAATCCTCGTCAACCTGATCGGCAACGCCCTCGACGCCATGCAGGCGCAGCCGCAGCCTGAACTGTGGCTCGAAGGCGAGTCGGTCGAGGGCAAATACCGCCTGCGCGTTCGCGACAACGGTCACGGCATCGACGCCGAGGCGCGCAAGCATCTGTTCGAACCGTTTTTCACCACCAAACCTGGCGAACAGGGACTCGGCCTCGGCCTGACCCTGTCGGCGAGCCTGGCCGCCGCCACCGGCGGCAGCCTCGGCGTCGAACACCCGGCCAGTGGTGGTACCGCTTTCGTTCTCGGTTTACCGTTGGTAAGCCCTCATCCTGCCGAGCCGATATGAACAACGACTTAACTGTGCTGATCGTCGAAGATGATCCCCATGTCCTGCTCGGGTGCCAGCAGGCCCTGGCCCTGGAAGACATCCCCTGCACCGGTGTCGGCAGCGCCGAAGCGGCCCTGGCATTGGTCGGCGACAACTTCGCCGGGATCGTCATCAGCGACATTCGCCTGCCCGGCATCGATGGCCTGGAACTGCTTGGCCGTCTCAAGGCCCGCGACCGCAGCCTGCCGGTGGTGCTGATCACCGGTCACGGCGACATCTCCATGGCGGTCGACGCCATGCAGAAAGGCGCCTACGACTTCATGGAGAAACCCTTCTCCCCCGAACGCCTGGTGGACGTCGCCCGCCGCGCCCTGGAGCAACGCAGCCTGGCCCGGGAAGTCAGCTCGCTGCGCCGGCAGTTGGCCGAGCGCGACTCCCTTGAAGGTCGGATCATCGGCCGCTCACCGGCCATGCAGCACCTGCGCGAATTGATCGCCAACGTCGGTGATACCTCGGCCAACGTATTGATCGAAGGCGAGACCGGCACCGGCAAGGAACTGGTTGCCCGCTGCCTGCACGACTTCAGTCGACGCCAGGCCCAACCTTTCGTGGCCCTGAACTGCGGCGGCCTGCCGGAGAACCTGTTCGAAAGCGAAATCTTCGGCCACGAAGCCAACGCCTTCACCGGCGCTGGCAAACGGCGGATCGGCAAGATCGAACACGCCAACGGCGGCACCCTGTTCCTCGATGAAGTGGAAAGCATGCCGTTGCCGCTGCAGATCAAGCTGCTGCGGGTCCTGCAGGAGCGCACCCTCGAGCGCCTGGGTTCGAACCAGAGCGTAGCGGTCGACTGCCGGGTGATTGCCGCCACCAAGTCCGACCTCGACGAACTGGGACGCGCCGGGCAATTTCGCAGCGACCTGTATTACCGCCTCAACGTGGTGACCCTGGAACTGCCGCCGCTGCGCGAGCGCCGCGAAGACATCCTGCAATTGTTCGAGCACTTCCTGCAGCAGTCGTCCCTGCGCTTCGACCGTGCCGCGCCCGAACTGGATAACCAGACCCTGTCGAACCTGATGAGCCACGACTGGCCGGGCAACGTGCGTGAACTGCGTAACGTCGCCGAACGTTTCGCCCTCGGCCTGCCGGCGTTCAAGAAGTCTGGAAACACGGGCGCAGCCCAGGGCCTGGCGTTTTCCGAGGCGGTGGAAGCCTTCGAGCGCAACCTACTCAATGATGCCTTGCAGCGCAGCGGCGGCAACCTGACCCAGGCCAGCCTGGAGTTGGGCATGGCCAAGACCACGCTGTTCGACAAGGTCAAGAAATACGGCATCAGCCACTAACCCGCAGCGAGCAACCCCATGGATCTGTTGTTGAAAGCGGCACTCGGCGCCGCGGTGGTGGTGATTCTCGCCGCCCTCGCGAAGACCAAAAACTACTACATCGCCGGCCTGGTGCCGTTGTTCCCGACCTTCGCCCTGATCGCCCACTACATCGTCGGTAAGGGCCGCTCGCTGGATGACCTGAAGACCACCATCGTCTTCGGCATGTGGTCGATCATTCCCTACTTCGTCTACCTCGCGACCCTGTACGTGATGGTCGACAAGATGCACCTGGAAGCATCACTGGCGGTGGCTGCGGTGGCATGGTTGATGGCGGCCAGCGTGCTGGTCAGCGTCTGGGTCAGGGTTCACGCCTGACGGCTCAAAGCATGTTCAGCCCGCGGACCGGCTCGATCTGCGCCCAATGCGAGGTGTCTTCACGGTGCTGCTGCAGGTAGGGCAACACCGCCGCCAGAAGCGGCGCCTTGAACGCCTCCTGGAAACGATGGGCCAGTCCGGGAATCAGCTTCAACCGGCTGCCCTGGATGTGCGCCGCCAGATGAATGCCGTGCATCACCGGCAGCAACGGGTCGGCGGTGCCATGCACCACCAGGGTCGGCACCCGCAGTTGATTGAGCAGGGTTACTCGGCTCGGCTCGGCGAGGATCGCCATGATCTGGCGCTTCACCCCCTCAGGATTGAACGCCCGGTCATAGGACTGCGCCGCCTGCTGCAGCAGCGCCTGGCGATCGTCGGTGACTTGTGGACTGCCCAACGCCGCGAGCAAATCGGCCTGCTGCTCCAACGCCACTTCGCGATTCGGCGCACTGCGCCGCGAGAGCAACTGCACCAGCGCCGCGTTGGGTGCCGGCAAGCCTTCGGCACCGGAACTGCTCATGATCAAGGTCAGGCTCTCGACCCGCTGCGGCGCCATCGCGGCCAGATGCTGGGCGATCATCCCGCCCATGCTCGCGCCCAGCACATGAAACTGCTCGACATGCAGACCGTCCATCAAGCCCAGGGCATCGTCCGCCATGTCGGTCAGTGTGTAGGGCGCCGAAACCGGCAAACCGAGCTTGTAGCGCAACGCCTCGAAGGTCAGGTTGGCGCTGGCCGGAGCCTGGCGCCAGGTCGACAGGCCGACGTCGCGGTTGTCGTAACGAATCACCCGAAAGCCCTGCTCACAGAGTGCGACCACCACTTCGTCCGGCCAGTGGATCAACTGCCCACCCAGGCCCATCACCAGCAGCAACGCCGGATCCGACTCCCGCCCGATGCTCTGATAGGCCAGGCTGACCTGAGCCAGATCGACGCGCTCGACAGGAACATTGACGTCGCAACGCGAGGCCGCCAGAGCTGGCAGGCCAAACAACAATGCAGCGAGAAAAATCACTCTTGGAAAAAATGCAGCACCCATGAAAAAACACCGAAACGCAGAACCCCAGTAGAGCGCGAGTCTGATGATGTTTGTTCAAGCGCGCTGCCACAGTTGCGTGACAGTTTGATGAAGGGCGCCGAACGGTCATGGCTGGCCATGACCGCTTACACTGCTCAGGCCAGCTGACTGCGCAACTGCCGCGCCGCCGCCACCATGTTCACCAGCGCTGCTTCGGTCTCTGGCCAGCCGCGGGTTTTCAGGCCGCAATCCGGGTTGACCCACAAGCGCTCGGCCGGGATGCGCTGCACGGCCTTGGTCATCAGCTTGACCATCTCGGCGGTGTCCGGCACCCGTGGCGAATGGATGTCATAGACACCCGGGCCGATGTCGTTCGGGTAAGCGAACGCCTTGAAGGCTTCCAGCAACTCCATGTCCGATCGCGAGGTTTCGATGGTGATCACGTCGGCGTCCATGGCCGCGATGGCTTCGATCACGTCGTTGAATTCGCTGTAGCACATGTGGGTGTGGATCTGGGTTTCGTCACGCACCCCGCTGGCACTCAGGCGGAACGCCTCCACCGCCCAGTCCAGGTACTCCCGCCATTGCGCCCGGCGCAGCGGCAAGCCTTCGCGGAACGCCGCTTCGTCGATCTGCACGATCTTGATCCCGGCGGCTTCCAGGTCCAGCACTTCGTCACGCAGGGCCAGGGCCAATTGTTGCGCCTGGACTTTGCGCGACACGTCTTCACGGGGGAAGGACCACATCAGCATGGTGACCGGGCCGGTGAGCATGCCCTTCATCACCTTGTCGGTCTGCTGCTGGGCGTAGCTGATCCACTCGACGGTCATCGCCTGCGGACGGCTCAGGTCGCCATAAATGACGGCAGGTTTCACGCAGCGTGAACCGTAGCTCTGGACCCAACCGAACCGGGTGAACAGGTAGCCATCGAGTTGCTCGGCGAAGTACTCGACCATGTCGTTGCGCTCGGCTTCGCCGTGCACCAGCACGTCCAGCCCGAGGCGTTCCTGGATCTGTACGGCGTGGCGGATTTCATGGTGCATGGCGTCGGTGTAGTCGTTGGCCGACAGCTTGCCCTGCTTGAATGCCTGACGCGCCAGGCGAATCGATCCCGTCTGCGGGAACGAGCCAATGGTGGTGGTCGGGAACGCCGGCAACTTCAGACGCGCACGCTGTTGCTCGATGCGCTGGGCGAACGGCGATCGGCGTTGGCTATCGGCCGTGCTGATCGCGTCGATTCGCGCCTGGACTGCCGCTTTGTGAATTCGCGGCGACTCGGCGCGACTGGCGGCAATCGCCCGGCTTTCAGCCAGCGCGGTTTGCACCCTGGCGGCCTGCGGATCATTCAAGGCATCACGCAGCACCGCGATTTCGCCGCACTTCTGCACGGCGAAGGCCAGCCAGCTTTTCAGTTCCGGATCGAGCTTGTCTTCGCGCTCCAGATCCACCGGGCTGTGCAGCAGCGAGCAGGAACTGCTGACCCACAGGTTGTCGCCAAAGCGTTCCTGGGCAAATTGCAGCTGCGCCAGCACCGGCTCCAGCTCGCAGCGCCAGACGTTGCGCCCGTTGACCAGGCCGACCGAGAGAATCTTGTAGGTCGGCAGGCGATCGAGCACATGCAGCAGTTGGTCCGGCGCACGCACGGCATCGATGTGCAGGCCCTGCACTGGCAGGCCGACCGCCAGCCCGAGGTTGTCCTGCAGGCCGCTGAAGTAGGTCGCCAGAAGCTTTTTCAGCGGCGAGTACTGGAGGATGTGGTAGGCGCGTTCGAAGGCACTCTTCCAGGCCTGGGGCAAATCGAGGGTGAGGATCGGTTCGTCGATCTGCACCCACTCCACGCCTTGCTCAGCCAGGCGGCCAAGAATTTCGTTGTACAGCGGCAGCAGACGCTCCAACAGTTCGAGCTTGTCGAAATCGTTGCCCTTGGCCTTGCCCAGCCACAGGTAGGTCAGCGGGCCGATGATCACTGGCTTGACGGTATGGCCCAGGGCCTTGGCTTCCTCGACTTCATCGAACAGCTGTTCCCAGCTCAGGCTGAACTGCTGGTCGGCGCTGAATTCCGGGACCAGGTAGTGGTAGTTGGTGTCGAACCACTTGGTCAGCTCCTGGGCGTATTGCGCCGTGCCGTGTTCTGCGCAGCAGCCGGTGCTGGCGCCACGGGCCATGGCGAACAGGGTGTCGAGGGTCGGCAGGCCGCGCTCATCGCGGGTGCTGTCGAAACGCTCGGGGATCACCCCGAAGGCCAGCGAGTGGCTCAGCACCTGGTCGTACCAGGCGAAGTCGCCGACCGGCAACAGGTCGATGCCCGCGTCTTTCTGCAACTGCCAATGGGTGGCGCGCAATTGCCGACCGACGCTGTGCAGGGCCTGCTGGTCGAGGTCGCCCTTCCAGTAGGCTTCGAGGGCTTTTTTAAGTTCGCGGTCGGCGCCAATGCGTGGAAAACCGAGGGTGTGGGCCAAAGCCATGGTGAATTGCTCCCTGTAAAAGATGGCCTATTGTCGACAGCCGACCCATCATGAGACAAACTCAACGTTTTCGTGTTGATCACAAAATTTATTCATGGAGGCCATGGTGCTCGAAATCCGTCACCTGAAGACCCTGCACGCCCTGCGCGAAGCCGACAGCCTGGTCGACGCCGCCGAACGCCTGCACCTGACCCAGTCCGCCCTGTCCCACCAGTTCAAGGAACTGGAAGAGCGCATGGGCATGCCGCTGTTCGTGCGCAAGACCAAGCCGGTGCGTTTCACCAGCGCCGGCCTGCGCCTGCTGCAACTGGCCGACGCGACCCTGCCGTTGCTGCGCGCCGCCGAACGCGACATCGCGCGGCTGGCGGGCGGCACCGCCGGACGCCTGCACATGGCCATCGAATGCCACAGTTGCTTCCAATGGCTGATGCCGACCATCGACCAGTTCCGCGATGCCTGGCCGGAAGTCGAACTGGACCTGGCTTCAGGCTTCGCCTTCGCCCCGCTGCCCGCCCTGGCCCGCGGCGACCTCGACCTGGTGGTAACTTCAGACCCGCTGGAACTGGCGGGGATCACCTACGTGCCGCTGTTCACCTACGAAGCCATGCTCGCCGTGGCCAACCAGCATCGCCTCGCCAGCAAGCCCTTCATCGTCGCCGAGGACCTGCTCAGCGAAACCCTGATCACCTACCCGGTGGAACGCGACCGCCTGGACATCTTCACCCGCTTCCTCGAGCCGGCCGACATCGAACCGGCGCAAGTACGCACCTCGGAACTCACGGTGATGATGATGCAACTGGTCGCCAGCGGCCGCGGCGTCTGCGGCATGCCGCACTGGGCGCTGCATGAATACAGTTCACGGGGTTATGTGAAGGCCAAGCGCCTGGGCGAGAAAGGACTTTTCGCTACGCTGTACGCGGCGATCCGCACCGACATGCTCGATGCACCTTACATGCGCGACTTCCTGCTGACGGCGAAGGACACGTCGTTTTCGACGTTGGATGGGGTGAGTGTGGTGCGTTAAAAGCAGCGGTGAGTTGTTAGCTTCAAGCGGCAAGTAAAAGCGCGGCGCGTATGCGCTTTAGCTTGCAGCTTGAAGCTGCTTTTACCGTTTCTGCTCAGTGATCAACCGAACCGCCAACCCCGCCAACACCGCCCCCATGAAATACCGCTGCACCGCCAGCCACGTCGGGTTGTTGACGAACCACGAGGCGATGCCCGCCGCGAACAGGGCGATCAGCAGGTTGACGGTGAAGCTCACGCTGATCTGGGTCAGGCCCAGGGCGATACTCTGGAAGAAGATCGAGCCGTGTTCAGGGTTGATGAATTGCGGAAAGACCGAGAGGTAGAACACGGCGATTTTCGGATTCAACGCGCTGGTGAAAAAGCCCATCAGCATCAGCTTGCGCGATGAGTCCGGCGGCAATTGCTGGGCCTCGAACGGTGAGCGCGCGCCCGGCTTGACCGCCTGCCAGGCCATCCACAGCAGGTACAGCGCCCCTGCCCACTTCAGCACCTCATAGGCCATCGGCACCGCCAGGAACACCGCGGTCAGACCGGCTGCGGCGGCGAACAGGTGCACGAAGAAGCCCGCGACCACGCCGATCAACGACGTCACGCCGGCCTTGCGGCCCTGGCAGATCGAACGCGAGATCAGGTAAATCATGTTCGGCCCCGGTGTCAGGACCAGCAACAGCGAGGCAGCGGCGAAGATCAACAAATCGTGGACAGGAATCATCACGTAATCCTTGTGAATGAACAGTCAGGCTGGGGTCTGTAACGAGTTGCAATAAAACGGCAGGATCAGGTCGCGCGTCAAGGGCGCCAGCAGTACCGAAGTCTCTTGCTGTGGGTCGAGCCACAGCACCTCTTCGATCTCCGCCTCGGGGCTGACCACCTGCTCGATCGGCAGCAGGTACACCTCGGCTTCGACGGTGAACCCGGGCTCGTTCGCCGCCGGCGCGGCGAACTGTCCCAAGTAACAGGCCTGGGCGGGATCAACGACCAGGCCAAGCTCCTCCTGCAGTTCACGCACCAGGGCCTGCAACGGCTGCTCATGGGCTTCGATCTTGCCGCCAGGCTGCATGAATGCCTCGGTGCCACGCTTGCGCACCAGCAACGTGCGGCCATCCGCAGCAATCAACAGAGCGGCGGCGATGCGGATAGTGCGCGATGAAACAGTCATGGTGGACGCGAGCCTCGGGGCAAAAAAGCGCAAGGATCACACGCTCGCGACACCAGCGCCACCTTCGATGGATTGCCCCACCGGCTCGGGTGGGCCAGTATGTCGGGCTAGATGGTTTCAGGCCCACGACGCCCGAATGCCCATTGCAGCGCTATCCTCAGGGTGCCCAGACACTTCAATGGCGCTGCACTCCACCGAGTCCGAACCCAAGGAACCCGTATGAGCCTGTCACTCCTGAGCCGCTACGCCTTCTTTGCTGTCTGTGTGATCTTCACCCTCGCCAGCCTGCCCTTTCTTGAATATGACTGGATCTGGCCGCTGACCCTGGTCACCGGCGCGCTGAGCCTGCTGGGCATCTTCGATCTGCTGCAAAGCCCCCACGCGGTGCGGCGCAATTATCCGATCCTGGGCAACATCCGCTATCTGGTCGAAGGCATTCGCCCGGAGATCCGCCAGTACCTGCTGGAGTCCGACAGCGACGCCCTGCCCTTCTCCCGGGCGCAGCGCTCACTGGTTTATTCACGGGCGAAGAACGAAAGCGCCGACAAACCCTTCGGCACCCTGATCGACGTCTACCAGTCGGGTTTCGAATTCATCGGCCATTCGATGCGCCCGGCTCCGCTGACCGATCCGGACAGTTTCCGGGTGATCGTCGGCGGCCCGCAGTGCAGCCAGCCGTATTCGGCCTCGGTGTTCAACATCTCGGCGATGAGCTTCGGCTCACTCAGCGCCAATGCGATTCGGGCACTGAACCAGGGCGCCAAACTCGGCAATTTCGCCCATGACACCGGCGAAGGCAGCATCAGCCCCTATCACCGCGAGCACGGTGGCGACCTGACCTGGGAACTGGGCAGCGGCTACTTCGGCTGCCGCACCGCCGAGGGCCGTTTCGACCCTGAGCGGTTCGCCGCCCAGGCGCAGACCCCACAGGTGCGGATGATCGAAATCAAGATGAGCCAGGGCGCCAAGCCCGGCCACGGCGGCATCCTGCCCAAGCACAAGGTGACCCGCGAGATCGCCGAGACCCGTGGCGTACCCATGGGTGAGGACTGCGTGTCGCCGTCGCGGCACAGCGCCTTTTCCACGCCGATCGAAATGATGCACTTCATCCAGCAACTGCGTGAGTTGTCGGGCGGTAAACCGGTAGGCTTCAAGTTCTGCCTGGGTCATCCATGGGAATTCATGGGCATCGCCAAGGCCATGCTGGAGACCGGGATTTTGCCCGACTTTATTGTGGTTGACGGCAAGGAAGGCGGCACCGGCGCCGCGCCCGTGGAGTTCACCGACCACATCGGCGTGCCGCTGCGCGAAGGCCTGTTGTTCGTGCACAACACCCTGGTCGGGCTGAACCTGCGGGACAAGATCAAGCTAGGCGCCAGCGGCAAGATCGTCAGCGCCTTCGACATCGCCAGTGTGCTGGCGATCGGTGCCGACTGGGCCAACTCGGCGCGCGGCTTCATGTTTGCGATTGGCTGCATCCAGTCGCAATCCTGCCACACCAACAAGTGCCCGACCGGCGTCGCCACCCAGGACACCCTGCGCCAGCGCGCCCTGGTGGTGCCGGACAAGGCCCAGCGGGTCTACAACTTCCATCGCAGCACCCTCAAGGCCCTGGCAGAAATGCTCGCCGCCGCCGGCCTCGAACACCCTGCGCAATTGTCCGCCAAGCACCTGGTGCGGCGCATGTCAGCCACCGAGATCAAGCTGTTCTCGCAACTGCATGTGTTCCTCAAGCCGGGTGAGTTGTTGACCGGTGAAGTGAGTGGCGAGTTCTATTCACGGATGTGGCAGATGGCCCGGGCCGATAGCTTCGAGCCCAACGACATCGCCGCCTGACGCGTTATCAACACCCCGTCGTCGCCGACGGGCGTCAACATCAAGGAAGACTCAATGCTCAAAGTGATAGCCGAAGACTTCATCCAACCCGAACACATCGAGACCGTGCGCCCGTGGTACACCGAGCTGGTGGAGAAAACCCGCCAGGAACCCGCGTGCATCGCCTACGACCTGTTCGTCGACCAGCGCGATCCGGGGCATTTCATCTTCATTGAACAATGGCCGGATCAGGCGGCACTCGATGCGCATTGCCAGACCGAGCACTTCCGGCGGTTGGTGCCGCAGATCAATCGGCATCAGGCGCGAGAAGGTGTGGTGGTGTTGATGGATGGGTTCAGCGCTCAGCGTTCGGAATAAACAGCCGCGCCTCGACACCACCGCCATCGACGGTCTGCGTCTGTTTCCAGTCCCTGGGAAAGGTCACGCCGTTTTTATCCCAGGGTTTGCCACTCACCCACCAGACTCTTTTCGCAACTTGTTCGAGGGTCCTGGGATCGCTGAAAAAGATCCAGTCCATGCGTTGGGGAATGAGCAGCCAGCCACCGTGGTTTTCGGGCCCCTTCAGTTCCCCGCTGGGTGATCGATAGATGAATAACCGCGGTTGAATTCCTGTGTCGTTGTAGTAACTGAATGTCAAAAACCAGAGGAGGCTATCGAAAACCACCTCATCACCTGCTTGAGCCTGGTGCTTTACAGCTTCCGCCACTGCATCAAATCGAACATGTTTACGACGCCAGGTTCCGTTGAGTCCGTCCTCCTGGGCATACACCCGCTGCAGTCCATGCCCCTGGCCTGCAATGAAAATAACCAGGCACAGGAGAGCAATCAAAGACCTGCGCACAGCCATCCCATCCAGCGCCACCGCGATGATCATCGGCAATCCGGCAGCGGAAAATGTCAGGTATCTGGGCACGAAAATCGGAACGTTCCACGACAGCAAGAACACGCTGAAGACCGGCACGAAAAAGTAACCGACAAGCAGCAAGACCGAACGTCGATCTGCGTACCGAGAGCGCAAAGCAATCGTCGTGAATAGAATCACCAACCCCGAGACGAACAATGCCTCGCTAACTCCATCATCGGCGGCTGTCAGCATGGCCGCACTTTGTCCGATGAATCTGGGGAACACGTCCCACGTCGTGGGTGGGATCCATTCCAGCCCTTTCATTACCCGGGTCTGCCCAATGAAATTCGGCAGCCAAGGCAGGTAGAGCAGCACAATCGCCGCATTCGCCAACAACCATCTGCGCACCGGCAGCAACACCGACTCGCCACTGCCCAGCCCAGACCAATACAGCCAATGCACCAGCACGCACAGCGCGGCAAAGTAGTGGGTATAAAAGGCCGCTGCCATCAGTAGCACATACAACAATGGATAACGTCTGGAGTACGGCTGTCGCCCCCAACAGACCAACACGACCGTGGCCGCCATCAGCCACAGGCCGAGCAACGTGTACATGCGCACTTCCTGGCTGTAGCGCACGGCAATCGGCAGCAGTGCGAACAACACGCCGGCGATCAGCGCAGCACGTCGCGAGACCAACAGGCTCATTAGCTTGACGCACAGCAGTAGGGTTCCGACATCGGCGAGCGCACTCAGACTGCGCACCGACAGCACGCTGCGCCCGAACACCTGCGTCCAGTAATGCAGGATCACGTAGTACAACGGCGGATGCACATCGCCCGCCGTGGTGGTCCAGATCAGCGCGGGCGAACGCTGGCTCAACAGCAGGCTGAAGCCTTCGTCGTACCAGATCACCGGCTCGGTAATCCCATGGAACCTGGCGAGCAATGCCAGGCCAACCAGCCCGATCACCCCCATGCGATACAGCGTCCAGCGCTCGATCATCACGACACCCGTCTCGCCTGTCCCTGCGTTCATACAATCCGTTGCAGCGCAGCCTTTTCAGTCGTTTCAGTGCTGCGCCTGACGATGTCCTTGACCACATACCGCGGCCGATGCTTGGCCTCGATATAGATGCGTCCGATGTACTCGCCGAGGATGCCGATGCCGATCAACTGCACCCCGCCGAGAAACAGAATCGCGGTCATCAACGACGGGTAGCCGGGCACGCTGTTGCCGAAGAAAATCTTGTCCAGCACCATGTACACCGCGTAGAGCACGGCAAAAATCGAGATCGCCCCGCCGACGTAGCTCCACAGGCGCAGCGGGACGGTGCTGAAGGAGGTCACCCCTTCCAGCGCCAGGTTCCACAATTTCCAGCCGTTGAACTTGCTGCTGCCGGCCACTCGTGGGGCGCGCTGGTACTCCACCACCACCGTGTTGAACCCGGCCCAGGACAGCACGCCTTTCATGAATAGCTGGTGCTCGGGCAAGGTGCGAATCACGTCCACCACCTTGCGGTCCATCAGCCGAAAGTCGCCGACGTTTTCCTCGATGCGGGTGTAGGAAATCCGATTCAACAGCTGGTAGAACAAGCTGGCACTGTGGCGTTTCAGATAGCCGTCACTGGCTCGATCCCGACGCTTGGCCAACACCACGTCCGCGCCTTTTTGCCATTCTTCGACCAAGTGCGGGATGACGCTGATCGGGTCCTGCAGGTCGACATCCATCGGGATCACCGCGTCGCCCGTGGCGTACTCGAGGCCGGCGAACAGCGCCGGCTCCTTGCCGAAGTTGCGCGAGAAATTGATCGCCACTACCTGGTCATCGACCTGCGCCAGGGCCGCAATCTGTTGCGCGGTGCCGTCGACGCTGCCGTCGTTGATAAAGACGATCTCCACCTCGGCATCATCCAACTGCAACTCGCGACGCACAGCGTGATAGAACAGCGCGATAGTCTGTTCTTCGTTGAACACCGGGACCACCAGCGAGATTTTCATGGGGCACCCTCGCGGAACACCACGTATTTGGCGATGAAGAAACCCAGTACCAGGCTCAACGCCGAAAACAGCGCCACCGTCAGCAACCCATGCAAGCGCCACAGGTCACCCAGGTGGCCGACGCCGTAGCTCAACGCGCCCATCGCCGCCATGAACAGCAGGTAGCCGCCCACCGACAGCTTGTGGTCGAAGGTGTACAGCGCATTCATGTAGAAGGAAAACGAGGCGGCGACACAAAACGCCACGAGATTGCTGCGTGCCTGGCGCCAATCGAGCGCGACACTGAGCAGGAAGAAAACCTGCCAGTGAATGAGGGTGTTGGCGACGCCAATCACCGTGTAGCTGGAAAAGCCTTTCCACACCCGTCCCATGGCGACACCCCCGGTTGCACAAGGCTCACCCTCGCTAAAGATATTGAGCGTGTCTACTGTCAGAAATCACAGGTCCTGATGCCTTTCAGACCAGCGGTATCAGCCCCCCCCCGAGAGGCATAAAAAAAACCCCGGTCATCTCGACCGGGGTTTTTCCGCTTTGCCGCGCGACAGGCTTACGCCGTCTGACGCACCGCTGCCTGCGACACATTGGTCGGCTGCAGCTTGAAGGCATAGAACAGCACGGTCAGCAGCACCAGGAACGCCGGGCCGACGTACAGGGCGATGCGGGTCTCGGGGAAGTACGCCATCAGGCCGACCACCAGCACCAGGAACGCCAGCGCCAGGTAGGAGCTGATCGGGTACAGCCACATGCGGTACTTCAGCGCCGCACGTTCGGAGGCGCTCAGGCCCTGGCGGAACTTGAGTTGCGCCAGCAGGATCATCACCCAGGTCCAGATCGCGCCGAAGGTGGCGATGGCCGTTACCCAGACGAAGACTTTTTCCGGCACCAGGTAGTTGAGCAACACGCCCAGCAGCAGCGCGCCAATCGACAGCAGCAGCGCGCGCCGCGGCACACCATTGCTCGACGTCTTGGCAAACCCCGCCGGGGCCTGGCCGTTCTGCGCCAGGCTATAGAGCATGCGCCCGGTGCTGAAGATGCCGCCGTTGCACGACGACAGCGCAGCGGTGATCACCACGAAGTTGATGATGCCGGCGGCGGTCTTGATGCCCAGACGCTCGAAGGTCATCACGAACGGGCTGCCCTGGGTACCGATTTCGTTCCATGGGTAGATCGACAGGATCACAAACAGCGCGCCCACGTAGAACAGCAGGATCCGCCAGAACACCGAGCCGATCGCGTTTGGAATGGTCTTCTGCGGGTTCTTCGCTTCACCGGCGGTCAGGCCGATCATCTCCACGCCCAGGTAGGCGAACATCACCATCTGCAGCGACATCAGCACGCCTTGCACGCCGTTGGGCATGAAGCCGCCGTGGGCCCACAGATTGGAGATGCCCAGGGCCACACCGTCGTTGCCGAAACCGAAGGCAATCACCCCGACACCGCCAATGACCATGGCAATGATGGTGACGATCTTGATCAGGGCGAACCAGAATTCGAACTCACCGAAGGCCTTGACCGCGATCAGGTTGATCGAGCCCATGCTGATCAGCGCGGCGAGCGCCCAGATCCAGCGCGGCACATCAGGGAACCAGATGCCCATGTACACCGCGACCGCGGTGATTTCCGCAACGCAAGTCACCAGCCACAGGAACCAGTAGTTCCAGCCGGTCAGGAAGCCCGCCAATGGGCCCAGGTAGTCTTGTGCGTAACGGCTGAACGAGCCCGCCACCGGGTTATGCACCGCCATCTCGCCGAGGGCGCGCATGATCACCAGGATCGCCAGGCCACCGATGATGTAGGAGAGCATGATGGCCGGACCGGCCATTTCGATGGCCTTGGCCGAACCGAGGAACAGGCCGACGCCGATACAGGCACCGAGCGCCATTAAGCGAATATGCCGTTCGCCGAGTTCGCGTTTGAGCGGGCCGCCCTGAGCGGTCTCGCCATGAGGCGGGTGATTGCCGACTGGCATAGGGGTACAACCTCGTCTTGTTATTGGATATGACCACCGAGTGTCGAAGCACAGACCGATAGGCCTGGACCTCCTGAAACCGGATCCACTTCGTGGGTAGATCCGTCCTGTAGGACATAACCTGCAGGATCAGCGGGGGACGCAGTATAAAAAGCTTGCCGCAGTTATTTTCACTCTATAAACGACAAAATTCAGAAAGAACTCTCGACAAAAAGCCGTCCTGCAGAGCTGTAATTACTGTGTTTCATCGTTTTACCACGTGCCAAGCGGCGCGGAGTATTGCACAGCGGCCTGCCAGCGTCATGCCCCTTCCTAGGCCGTATTTACCCTGACGAGAGCTCTACTGCGGCGCTTTCGACGATGTTTCCAGAAAGGCAGGTGAAAAAATCTGCCGTGACAAATTTTTCGCCCCGCGCCACCAGCGTCTAAGCTTCAGGCAAGTCCGATCAATCTGCGTGAATGGATCAATCGACTATGGGCGCTCTGTGGCAAACCGATTCGAGTAAACCTGTGGTGCCAACTGAAAGCGTGGACGAAGCGCCTCTACCGAAAAAAAAGCCTCGTGGTCGTTTTGTCTGGCGGTCATTCTGGCTATTGCTGGTGATCATCCTGATCGTGGTCGGTTTCGCCATCGAAAAAGAAGTGCGTACCTCGCGGTTCCAGGCCCGTGAGTTCAGCCGTTTTGCCGCCTCGTTGAGCTACTCGATGCATCCGGGGCCCAGCGATTCGATTTTCTATCCCGGTGCCGGCCCGTTCGACAAACGCCTGGGCTACAGCGCCCTGGGTGAATTCCTGCCGCGCCTGCTCAAGCGTGACTACGTGATCTCCGCACAGACCCGCTTCTCGCCGAAACTGCTCGAATACAGCGAAGACGGTTTTTTCGTGCCCTACGCCGAGAAGATCCAGGCCGGCCTGTCGATCACCGACTGCACCACCGCGCCGCTCTATCAGTACAAGTACCCGCAGCAGTTGTATGCCGACTTCGCCTCGATCCCGCCGCTGGTGACCCACAGCCTGCTGTTCATCGAGAACCGCGACCTGCTCGACCCCAAGGAGCCGAAATCCAACCCCGCCGTCGACTGGCCGCGCTTTGCCAAGGCCGCCTGGTCACAGGTGGCGAAGCTGCTCCACCTGCCCGGCCAGACCGCCGGCGGCAGCACCCTGGCGACGCAACTGGAAAAATACCGCCACTCCCCCGACGGCCTGACGGTGTCCGGCGGGGAGAAAATCCGCCAGATGATTTCCGCCAGCGTGCGCGCCTATCAAGCCGGGCCACAAACCCTCGACGCCCGGCAGAACATCGTGCGTGACTACCTCAACAGCGTGCCCCTGTCGGCGGTGCCCGGCCACGGCGAGGTGCATGGCATGGCCGAAGGCTTGCGCGTCTGGTACGGCGCCGACTTCAATCAGGTCAACCAGGCGCTGGCCAGTGAGGCCACCGACCCGCAAAGCCTGGCGCAACGCGGCCTGGCCCTGCGCCAGGTGTTGTCCTTGATGATTGCCCAGCGTCGCCCTTCCTATTACCTGACCAAGGGCCGTGACGATCTGGCCGAGCTCACCGACAGCCACATCCGCCTGCTGGCGCAGAACGCGGTGCTCAGCCCGGCGCTGACCGCCGCGGCCCTGGCGAGCAAGGCGACCTACCGCGACTGGGTGCAGCAACCGACCATCCAGCCGATTGAAACCAACAAAGGCATCAGCGTCGCCCGCAGTCGCCTGGCCTCGATGCTCAACCGCCCGCTGTACGACCTCGACCGCCTCGACCTGTCCGCCACCAGCACCCTGCAGGGCGATCTGCAAACCCAGGCCAGCGACTACCTCAAGCGCCTCGCCGACCCGGCCTTCGCCACTCAGATCGGGCTGATCGGCGAACGCCTGCTGACCCCCACCAGCACCGCGCAAGTACGCTACAGCTTCACCCTGCTCGAACTGACCGACGACGGCTCGCGGGTGCGGGTACAGACCGACAGCACCGACCAGCCCTTCGACATCAACGAAGGCAGCAAGCTCGAACTGGGCTCCACCGCCAAGTTGCGAGTGCTCACCACCTACCTGCAAATCATTGCCGAACTGCACGACAAATACGCCAACCAGACCCCGGCTGAACTGAAGAAAGTCGAGATCGCCGACCAGGACCGCCTGAGCCGCTGGGCCGTCGACTACCTGATCCAGAACAACGACCGCAGCCTGGGGAAAATGCTCGGCGCGGCGCTGGATCGCAAATACTCGGCCAGCCCCGGCGAGGCGTTTTTCACCGGTGGTGGCCTGCACACCTTCCACAACTTTCGCAAGGAAGATAACGGTCGCCTGCCGACTCTGCGCGATTCGCTGCGCGAGTCGATCAACCTGCCCTTCATCCGCCTGATGCGCGACCTGGTGCGCTACACCACCTACTCCGGCCCGGACAACAGCGGCCAGTTGCTCAAGGACGACATCAACCCGCGTCGCCAGGAATACCTGGCGCAATTCGCCGACCGCGAAGGCACCTCGTTCCTGCTGAAGTTCTGGAAGAAGTACCAGAAGAAAGACACCCAGGCCCGGCTCGACACCTTCCTCGACAGCATGCACCCGACCGCCATGCGCCTGGCCGCCGTGCACCGCTACCTGCTGCCCGAAGCGCCTCAGGAGACCTTCAACACCTTCGTGCGCTCGCACCTCAAGACCCTCAAGAACAAGGAAAAGCTCACCGACGAACGCCTCGAACGGCTCTACGCCAGCTATGGCCCCGGCGCCTACGACCTGCCTGACCAAGGCTTCATCGCCAAGGTCCACCCGCTGGACCTGTGGCTGATCGGCTACCTGCTCAAGCACCCCGACGCGACCTTCAGCGAGATCGTCAAAGCCAGCGTGTTCGAGCGCCAGGAGGTCTACAGCTGGCTGTTCAAGAGCCGGCACAAGAGCGCTCGCGACAGCCGCATTCGCACCATGCTGGAAATCGAAGCCTTCCTCGACATTCACCAGCGCTGGCAGAAAGTCGGCTATCCGTTCGATCACCTGGTGCCGTCGCTGGCCACCGCCATCGGCAGTTCCGGCGACCGCCCGGCCGCGCTGGCGGAGCTGATCGGTACCATCCTCAACGACGGTGTGCGCATGCCGACCCTGCGCATCGACAGCCTGCACTTCGCCGCCGACACCCCGTACGAAACCCACTTGACCACCGACCCGGACGCCGGCAAACGGGTGATGCCATCGGAAGTTGCCACGGCCCTGCGCGAGGCGCTGTCGCAGGTGGTCGACGCGGGGACGGCGAAACGGGTCGCTGGCAGCTTCAAGCTGCTCGACGGCACGCCGTTGGCCATGGGCGGCAAGACCGGCACCGGCGACAACCGCATCGAGGCCATCGGCTCCGGCGGACGGATTCTCAGTTCCAAGTCGCTCAACCGCACCGCGACCTTCGTGTTCTACATCGGCGATCACCACTTCGGCACCCTGACCGCTTTCGTGCCCGGGCGCTCGGCGGAAAACTTCAAGTTCACCTCGGCGCTGCCGGTCCAGGTGCTCAAGGGCATGGCGCCGATTCTGACGCCCTATCTGCAACCCGGCACCCATACCCTGTGCCAGCCTGACACGCGGACGGCAGGTCGCTGAATACGTCACCTGCCGGTGGCTGTAACTATGTGTTTTTCAGTCTCTGTTTCTCGAGGTTTCCAGGGCCGATCGCGGCTTTTCAGCCCCATTTTTTGCGCTTTTTTCCAGGCAGCGCGTTACCTAGTCTGATCGCTCCACTCCTGATCAATGGACGATCACGCCATGAACACGCCCACACTGGCGACCGCAGGATCCAAGGTCCCGGTCACCGCTTTTCCCGCTAAAAGTATTCATCATGAAACCGTCAGCCAGCTCCTTCCGGACTGGCTGCGCTCGACGTCGCCGGCGCGGGTCAACGCGCTGAAAAAGGCCAGGATTGAAGACCCGCACTGGCACAAGGATGCTGCAACCAGCGCTCGGCAGGGCTTGAGAGAGGCCGTCGAACGCAACTGGGCCGCGCAGAATCAGGTGGATAGCGCCCTGCGCGATCTGCAGGATGTCTCGACCTTCGCCAAGGCCCAGTTGCAAAAAGCCCTGAAGGATCGCTTTGGCATCGAAGACGATGTCGAGCAGACCTGGCTGCACCTGTATGTCCCGGTCAAGAGCGCCTGGTGGGTCATTGACCATTCCGGGGCAACCACCAGCCGCTTCATCTCGATGCTGGACGCGGCGCTGCACAACTTTTCCGCCGACGAGGTGTTTCACCCCGACTCTGCGTTCATCACCCGTCCCGACTCATTCCAGCACTACAGCGAGAAAAATTACCGCGGCAGGCTGAGCCTAGAACAATTCAAGGCCCTGTGCCGCGAACTGGACCTCGGTGCCCGCTACCAACAGCACTTGAAAGATCATTTGCTGCCCACCGACAAAGCCGCGAGCAATGTCCTGCGCAACACCATCATCCTCAGCCAGAAGAGCGCATTGAACGTCGCCGCGCACATGGCACTGATGAAAAACGACATCGACCAGGCGGCCTTTACCGTGATCCAGGGCATGCTCGATGAACGTTCCGGACTGCAATGGCAAGGCCAGGCCGTCGGCTATCACAACCTGGAAATGATGGACACGCACCTGACCGGCATTGTCCTGATCGCTGCCGACTCGCTCACCGCCACCGGCCCGCTGCCGGTGCTCGACCCGACCAGTCCTGCCGCCGCCACCCAGGCAGTGCCGGTGATCGCCTACGTGCCCCACGACCCGGAACATCCGCTCAAGCAGTACCCCTCGTCAACGGCGTTCATGGTCGAGCTGACCCGCCAGTTGCGCGATGGCGGCTCGGGCAACAGCTATCAGCAATTCTTCAGCCAGTTCGTGCCCCAGCAGCAGCGCGGGCATTTTTTTGCCGGGCTCAACGACCGCCTGAGCCAGATCAAATGGCAGCCGGTGCCACCAGGCTCGAGCCTGCCGACCTGGCGCGAAACGGCGCTGGACAATCCCAACCTGGAATTTCGCGCGGTCAGGATTCAGGACGATCGCGAGACGGTGTTCAAGAAAGACCTATGGACCTACTTCTATCGGCAGAAGCTCAACAAGATTTTCAACGACGCCCGGGAACTGGCGATTTCCACTGAGTACGTCGACCGCATGGCGCGCTGGGCCTGGTGGGACAACCTGGAAAAAATCCTCTCGGACATCCTCAATGTCGCGGTCCTGGTGGCGACGCCGTTCGTACCCGGATTGGGCGAACTGATGATGGCCTACACCGCGTTCCAACTGACCTACGACACCCTGGAGGGCATCGTCGACCTGGCGGAAGGACGCCTGGCCGAGGCCGGTCTGCAGATCCTCGGGGTGCTGGAAAGTGTCGTGCAACTGGGCGCGTTCGCGGCGGCGGGCGCGGTCGGCAGCATCGCCCAGACCCGACTCTCGCCCTTCTTCGAAGACCTCAAGCCGGTGCAATTGGCAAACGGTGAGACGCGGCTGTGGAACCCGGACCTGACCCCGTATCAACAGTCCAACGTGGCGCTCGCCCCAGATGCGCGGCCGGACGCCCAGGGCATTCACCTGCATCAGGGCCGACGAATTGTGCGCATCGACGACCAACCCTTCGAAGTGCTGGAGGACCCCGCCACCGGGCAACAACGCATCCGTCATCCACAGCGCCCCGATGCCTACGCCCCGACCCTGCGCCACAATGGCGAGGGCGCCTGGGTCTGTGAGACTGAAAACCCGCGGGACTGGCAAGGCTCGACCCTGATGCGGCGCCTGGGTCACAGCACCGATGGCTTCAGCAACATTCAACTGGAGCAGATTCGCCAGATCAGCAGCACCGATGAAGCCGCGTTGCGCCGGGTGCATGTGGATAACACGCCAGCGCCACCGCTGCTCAGCGACAGCCTGCAACGCCTGGCGACACCGCCGATTGCGCCGGCTGCGCTGTCTGCCGAGGCTGCGCCGCTGTTCAACGATTTTCCGGAGCTGCCGGCGACCGTGGCGGAAAAAATCATCGCCGGCGCGAGCGAGTCCGAGAGCCAGCGAATCAAACAGGAAAAACGCCTGCCCCTGCGCCTGAAAACCCAAGCCCGCGAGCTGCAGTTCGAAACCCTGGCGGTGCGGGCGGCCCAGGGTTTTTACCCGGGCGCCGCCGTCACCGCCGACACCGAGCGCCTGGCGCTGGGCACGTTACGCATCAACAGCGACACCTTCGGCAACCTGCGGATCGAGATTCGCCAGGCCACGTTCGATGGCGAACTCAGGAGCAGTGCCGGTCCCGAGGATGCGGCCAGGGTCCGGGTGTTGATCCGCGACGACGCCGGGCAGTATGCGCTGCGCGATGGCGAGGACCGGCCGATCGACGACGCCGACGACTTTATCCCGACGCTGCTGCAGGCCACCCAGGACAACGGGCAGAACGTCCTCGGTTACAAAGCGGGCGATGGCGAAAAATTCAGGCAATGGCTGCTTGCCAAATCAGAGCCACCGACCGAGCGCCGGACCCTGCTCGCCAGCGCGCCGATCCGCCCGGTCGCCGAACCTGAAACCCTGCTGCTGGTGCGTGGCGGCGGGTACAGCAAGGAAGGCAAGACCCTGCACGAACGGATCGAGGACCTTCACCCGCACTTCAGTGAGGCTGAGGTCAACCGGTTCGCCGCGGCCCTGACCGAAAGGGGCGATCCCATGAACGCCATCCAGCAGCAGGAAAACGATCTGAAAGAACTGCAGGTGATCCTCAATGACTGGGAGATCACCCAGCCCCAAACATGGGGCCCGGACCCACAGGGATTTCTGCGAGGCGGTGGCAAGCGCATTGCCGATGGCCTTATCGATTGCTTCGAGCGCACAGGAACCGAACTGGGCAGTCGCACCGATCCGCTGCACTACAGCCTCGACCTGTCCAGCGAGTTGCTGCCCCTGAACCTGGATACCTGGTGGTCGCAGCGTCCCCGACTGAACAGGTTCCTGGAGAAAGTCAGCCACCTGAAGCTCGACAACACGCGTTTTTCCGCCGAGACCAACGGCCTGTTGAAGGACTTTCCCAACCTGCGCGAACTCAGTGCCAGCGGCTGTGAGCTGACTCGCCTGCCGGAAGGTATCGCTCACCTGCAGCGGATCGAGCGCCTGCGCCTGAGTGACAACCAGATTGCCCTGGATGACGCGAGCGTAAAAAAGCTCAAGGACCTGACCTACCTGGAAATCCTGCGCCTGGATAAAAACCCTCTGGGCCAATCCGTAGATATTTCCCGCATGCCACGCCTGAAAGTCGTAGGCCTGCGAGACACCGGCAGCCTCACCTGGCCCCAAGGCACGTTCAACAAACCCAGGCCCCGCGGTTTTCTCCTCGACCTGCGAAACAATCCGATCAGCCTGATCCCCGAGGTGGTCCCCGCTTCGGCCGATGCCCGGGTGGTCGCTCGCACCCGCCTGGACGTCGGCCGCCTGACGGACTTGAACCAGGTGCACTACCAGCAGTACCGCCGCTCGGTTCAACTGCCCGAGGAGCCCGTCGAGTCCCTGGACAGCCAGATCGAGGAAGTCCTCGCCAATTACAGCGACGAACAATGGAACGATGTGCCTGGCTGGGGCGTCAGTCGAGCCACCATGCGCGCCGAACTGGCCCATGAACCTGGGGCCGTGCCCTTCCTGGCCCGGTTGTATGAAAACCAGATAAACGCCGCTGACACTCGCGCCGGCGGCGAGGCCGAAGCGCAATTGGCCCAGCGCACCTGGCGCATGCTCGATGCCGTGCACATCGACAGTGCCTTACGCGAAAAACTCTTCACCATGGCCGTCGCCCCGGTGGACTGCGCCGACGCCGGTGCGCAGCTGTTCAACAGCATGGGCGTACAGGTGCTGGTGTCCGAGGCCTACTCCTATTCCATCACGCCGAGCGAGGTTGAGCAGAAACTGGTGACCCTGGCCAAAGGCGCGGCGCGGCTGGAGTGGGTCAATGAAGTGGCCCGCGCCGACGTCGCCAGTCGTGGCGGCACCCCGGACGACGTCGAAGTCTACCTGGCCTACCAGACCGGCCTGGCAGAACGCCTTGATCTGCCCTGGCAATCCAGGGGCATGCTGTTCCGCCCCGTTTCCGGGGTCACTGACGCGATGATCGACCTGGCCTATGACACCGTGCTGGACCTCAGCGCAGGCGATGGCCTGGTCGACCGCATGCTGGAGCAGGACTTTTGGCAAAATTACTTGAACGAGCAGTATCCGGTGCGCATGGAACTCAACAAACAACGGTATCAGGCGCTGGCCGACCAGCTGGAAACCTTGCGCACCACCCAGCGCGAGTGGACTCAAGCGTCATCGGATAGCCAGCGCGCCGAACTGCGCGCCCAGCTCAGGGCACTGACCCGCGACCTACCGGTGCCGGATACCGTGGTGTTTGCCGATCAGCCGTTCAGCGATGCCACCTACGACCGTCTGCTGGTCGACCTCGGCGATGAAGAGAAAGCCCTGGCGCGACGCCTGACCCGCGAAGCCATGAAACGCGCGGGCCTGTAACCACGAGTCGATGACCGTCCACCTGACGGCGCTGAATGCCGTCAGGTTCAAGGTCTTGCCGGCTTACACCTCCGAATCCCAGACCACCGTGACATCGCCGGAATATTGCCTGGGCAACCCAGGGGCCAACAGGTAATCGAAGCGCTCGACTTCAAAGTGCAGCATGCCCGGCTGACGGTCCACAAAATGCCCGGGCTGAAAAATCACCGCCCCGGACTCAGTCAGCAGTTCCTGGCGGCTCACCGGCCTGCCGATTTGATCGGTCAAGCCACCCGGCAAACTCACACTGACTTTCAAGGGGAAAAAGAGGCGATTCTCCGGGTCAGTCAAATGGCAGACCCGGCCATCGGAGCGCGAGCACTGCAAAAACATCTTGAAGCGCGAGCTGGCGGAGATGTTGAACGTCTGGTCACGGAACAACCGCACCGGTTTGCGCCCGGCCTGCAACCAGCTCTGCCAACCACCACTGGGGACCAACTGGACCTTGTTGCCGCCCGGCGGCACCTCGACCCTCAACTCATGCACCACGTCGAGCAGAAAATCCAGGACGATCACGTCGTCAGTGGGCTCCATCACGTCACCCAGATCAAAATCCCGCCCCGGCCCCACCCGCAATACGTGCTGTGCGGTGTATTGCCCCGCGGGCATTTTCAGCGGATCCGGGGTCCTCAATTGATAGGTGATGTCGAAGGTTTCGTACTTGAATGGCTGGGGGATATTGAACACCGCACGCTTGGTGCAGGCACCTGCATTCTCCGGATGCTTCCAGAAACTGTTGAAGCCGATGTCGTTACCGGCACCGCCCAGGCCGGCGCAGGGTGGCCCGGCATAACTCCAGATCCCGCCCTCCCAGAGGTAGTTATGCCCCAGTCCGTTGGTCAATTGCGGCGCCGGTTTGGGCAGCCTGTAGGCTACCCCCATGCCAGCCACCCGAAACTCCACGACCTGCGGCGGCGCCGTGGGATGGGACAGGGTGATGGTTTGCCATTGCGACGGAATGTTGAACATCGCCCCTCGGCGCGGGTTGCTGTGGCCGCCCTGGATCGTCGCGTTGGCCCAGGATTGAATGGGCAGGCGCAGGCTGAACAACTTTTCATTGGCGCATTGCGGTGGGTTGTCCAGGCAGAAGCCGCTGGTGGGCGTCATGTTCTCGAACTGATTGAACAGCGGGTTGGCCGGGTTGGGTTTGAAAATCGCCCGGATCTGCTGGTTGACCGCTTCGGCAGACAACGGCAAGCACACGGACAATGCCAGCAACAGGGTAAAGACGCTCTTCATCGTGATGGATATTCCTGAAGTCTTGATCACTCGTTCCCCCCTCAGCTACCGGCTGGCGCCGCCGCACTGAACATCAGATTGACGCTGCCGTAGTAAGTCCCCGGCTTGTAGCCGCCGGCCGGCACCTTGGGCTCGATCTCCAGGGGAAAGCGCCCACCGGCCATGGCTTGCGCAGCCGACACCACCTGGCGGGCCTTGGAGTCGTGGCTCAGTTCCTGGCCGTTGAAGCTGACGCGCAAGTAGATGTTCTGCTCGTCCCGGCCGTTGAACAGATACGGCTCGGCCTCCAGCCGGGCTTCAATGGCACTGGTGTCATGCTTGACGTCGAACAGCTTGCGCAGCCCTCCCAGGCGCTTGGTGCCGGGATTCCACGGCAGGGCCTGTTCGAGGTGAAGCCAGTTCGATTCAGCCGGCAGCACGTAGAAACTCAGTGCCGGAATATCCACCGACACCTCGAAGGTGTGCTCTTCGCGCGCCGCGAACGCCTGGGCACTCATCAGCGTCATCACGAGGGCCATGGTCGTTTGCTTGATCATGTCAGGTACCTGTTGCCTCAAAAAAAGCCGCGAACCGGGCGCACCGGCTCGTTCCGGGTGCGGTTATTGGCTGGCCACGCGCAACGCTTTCTTATCGGCGCCTTCGACCAGATTGAAACGGTATTCGCGACCGGGCTTCTTCTCGAATTCGAACGTCTTGCCCGCGAGCACATGGTGCTTGGTGGTCGGCTCGCACTCGGTTTCATTGCTGCGCGAGCAGTTGCGAAACTCATCGACCACCACCACTGTGTTGCCGTTGTTGCGCAGCCGGTACAGGCCGGCGCTGTCTTCGATCGCGGTGGCGAAACGGCTGTTTTTCGGCCGGACAAAAAATACCGTGCCGAACCCGGTCATCACGTTGACCCCGGCCGTCAGGGTGTCCTTGTAGGCCTCGCGCTCCTCGCTGGACACGGCGAATTCGTCTTCCTTTTCCGGCACCACCGGGACGAAGCGCACGCGAAAATAGCGCTCGGTGTCGCGATTGCCCATCAGCAACAAGCGCGTGCCCTGCACGCCCTTGGACGGCACGATCAGCCGTGCCGGGCTGGCCATCAAGCCGTCGCGGCCACTGCCATCGGCCTGGGTCGCGACGGGTATCTCGCGGTGACCGCCATCGGCGTCATAGATGATTTCGAGGATGTTGACCTTGACGAACGCCGTGCTGTCGCCGCTGTTGTAGACGCGCTTGAGGTAGGTGCTCTTGTCGCCGTCCAGATAGTCATACACCGTGCCGACATTGATCTGCGGCCCAGCCTGCAGCGCCATCGAAAAAACACTCGAAACCAACAATACCCACAGACGTTTCATACCCTTGAACCTCATGACATTGAATACACGACAGGCGCGGCCCATCAGACTTCCGAATCCCAGATCACCGTGACCTTGCCTCGATAGAGGGGGCCGACGCCCGGCGACAACATGAACGCCATCTGCTCTGGTGGTACTTCGAAATGCAGAACACCTGGCGCCCGGTCGACATAGAAACCCGGTTGGAAATACAGGGCGTTTTGCGCCCCAGCTTTCAGGCGTGCGCGCCTGACGGGCTGCCCGGTCATGTCGGTCAGGCCACTGGGCAGGCTGACACTGACCTGCAACTCCACCCCGCGTCTGGCGACGCTGTCGCGCAGCTGGCAATCGTAAAGAAAGGAGCTCAACTCACACTCCAGGTACATCTTGAAGCGTGATGACGCCGAGATATTGAAGGTCTGGTCACGCACCAGCCGCACCGGCTTGCGCCCGGCGTGCAGCCAGCCCTGCCAGCCACCGACTGGCACCAACTTGATCGACTCACCGCCGGGCGGGATGTCGACTTTGAGGGTGTGTTGAACCTCGAGGTTGAAGTCCAGGGTCACCGCCGAATCGGTAGGCAACATCACATCGCCGAAATCGAAATCGCCGTTGGGGCCGACGGTGTAGGTCAGCGAGCCCGTGTAGTGACCGGAAGACATGCCCAGGGGATTGGGGGTCTGCAGTTCGTAGGCGAAGTCCAGATAGTCGAAACGCAACCACGGGACGTTGAACTTCGCCTGTTTTGCGCAGGCGCCCAGAGTGGGCGTTTTCCAGAAAAAGTCGTAAAAGGTGGTGCCGTAGAAACCATTCCCGGTGAACACGCACGGTGGCGGTGAATTCACCCAGCTCGAGCCCCATAAATAGTTGTGGGCCAGGCGATAGTCGTCGGCGCCTCCCACCAACACCATCACATCATCGGTCACGGCACGGGAGCCAATACCGGCAATGCGCACGCGGACCTTCTCCGGTTGGCGGGTGGTTTCGTGATACACCGTCAACTCGCGCCATTGGGCAGGCGCTTTCAACATTGCGCCTTGCCGCTGCGACGGATGATTGGCCGGAATCGGGATGCGCGAGTTGAACTGAATGGGTACCCGCAAACTGAAAAACTGGTTGATCTCGCATTGCGCCGGATAGATCTGGCAGTACCCGCTGGGCGGCGTGGTGTTGGTGAAGGTATTGAAGTGCGGTTGCGACGAGTCCGGCTTGAACAACGCGGTGATCGTCGACACCTGCGCCTGCACCGGCAGGGCCATGCCAGCGGCAAGCAGCGCCCCCGCCAACCGACAGCGGGCAACTGAAAAAAACACGTGCGATAGGTTCATCTCTGCCTGACCTCCAGTCTCTGTCAGCCCGCTGTCGCGGTGTTGTGAGTGGCGTCCGCCAGGGTGTCCGGCGAGCAGCGCAAATCGCCGATCATCAGCACATTGTTTTCACGGCGGTACTGGTCGGCCTCGAGGCGGAACTGGCAGAGCAACTGGTCGGCGAAACGCACCTCCAGGGTCGGCGAGCCGGCGTTCATCTCCATCGAGAAGAAGCCATCGACCTCGCTGACCCCACGGCTGGCGTGGTTGATCACGTGATGACCCTTGAGCGGCCGGCCCTGGGGGTCGACCAGGCGGCCAAGCACGGTCAGGGTTTTCATCACCCGCACCTTGCGGTACTCCACGCCGCCTTTGTTCAGGTGATAGCGGCTGCGCGCCGGCTCGATGCTCGCTGCCGGCACATCGGTGCCTTCGAAATCGAAGCTCACCGAGCTGTTCCGGTACGCCGTCAGCGGAATGAAATTGCGCCCGGGACGCAGCGCCGAACTGCCGCCGCTGAGGTCATCGGCGCGCAGGGCAATGCCGTCGATATCCGACTCGACGTCGACGATCATCCCGGCGCCGCGGCCCTGATGCTGGCTGGTCAAGGCTATGTGCTGCGCGCCCACCACCAGGGTGCTGTCGAGGTTCAGGCCACCGGTGAACTTGTTGTTGTAGGACGAACGCTGGACAAAGCCGTCTCCGTTGACCTCATCGGTGCGAAAGTTCGCCAGGCTCGACAGACCGACGCCATAGGTGTCGGTGAGTGCCGTCACCGAGACGCTCTGCAGCACGTGGTCCTGCAGGTCCTTGCGATACCCCAGCGAGGCATTGGTGTCGCGGCCGCCTTCGCGGGCGGTGCGACTGCCGATGCTTCCGGAAATCTGTTGGCCGGGTCCGCCGAGGGCAATATTGACGCTCAGGTCGACGCCGCGATTCCGTTCATCGCCGCTGCTGAAACTGCCGGGCCGGTCGAACAGCGACAGGCGCCAGTTGGCATCGCTGCCGAACAGCTCGGTGCGTTGTGTCCAGCCCAGGTCGTAACCGACGCCTTCAACGTTGCCTTCGCTGTGGGAGACCCGCGCGTTCAGAGAATTCTTGCGGCTGAGCCGATGGTTGAGCGCCAGCGATGAATTGCTGGTCTGCCCGGTGAACACATTGCGTTGGCGCACGCGGGTGCCGTCGGGCAGGGTTTCGTAGGTGTTGGTGGTGTCCAGCCAACTGCGGTTGTGACTGATCACCAGGCTGCCGGAGCCGTAGTTGTAGAGGCCTTGCAAATCGGCGCCGGTGCCGTGGTCCTCGGTCTGATAGAGGTTGGCGTAGACACTGGTGCTGTTGCCCAGGGCCCAGTCGATGGAGCTGCCGTATTGCAAGGTGTCGCGCACTTGCCGCGCCGACAGGCCGAGGATCACCCGTGGATGCAGCAGGTAGTTGAGCGCAACGCCGGCGGTCGCGTCGCCGCTGGCCTGCTCGTCCCAGTTGCTCAACACCTTGGTTTCCTGGCCGGCGAACAGGTTGTAGCGCCAGCGTTCGTCATGGTTGCGCCAGTTGCTGGGCTTGTAGATCAGCTCCTGGGTGGTCGAGGTGATCTGCCCGTCCTCGATCAGGCGCACTTCCACTTCATAGATGCCGCCCGGCAGCGGCCGGGTGTCAAGGGTCTGCAAACCGGCCGGCACCGATTGGGTGTTGACCAGCAAGCCGTCGCGATAGATTTCCACCGACGCCTGGCGGTTGGCGGTGACGTACACCGGGTACACGCTCGGTTTGCTGCTGTCGATGGCCAGGCTGTCGGAGCTGCCGAACATCACGCCAATCGCCGTGTCGGGGCTGGTGCCGAACGCCCGCGGCTCACGCACCAGGCCTTCGGAATTGGGGGTAAACAGGCCCAGGCGCAGGAACCGACTTTGCAGTTCGCGCTGGGTAAACAGCTCATGCACGGCGTGGTAGGTCTTGTCGTCGGGGCCACCCAGACGCGCCAGTTGCATGTTGAAAGCTTGGCTCCAGTTGCCCAGGCTGCCGCTGGCCTCCAGGCCAAAACGCCCGCCAAGATCCTGATCCTGACCGCCGTTGAGATTGAGTTGGTTGCGTACCATCAGGCCGCTGCTGCCGCCTTCTGGCTGATCGTGAAAGCGCTTGGCCTCACTGTCGCGCTCGGCATGCTCGGTGACGATCGACAGCAGCGAACTTTCCAGGTTGTAGTGCACCGCCAGCATTTGTTCCGGGCATTGCCCGCTGCACGCGCCGAGTGCCACGCCGGGCTTGAGAATGTCGCCCCAGGTGTCGCGTTCGCTGGTGCTGAAACGGCTTTCACGGGTGTCGGTGAATTCGAGCAGGGTCACCCGATCATCGCGGGACAACACAATGGCGGCCTCGCCAAGCGGCTGCTGATCGAGTTCGACCCGCACCGTCAGCGGAACATCAAAGAAATGCTCCTCGAATTCGGCCGGCAACCCCTTGGCCTGGGCCAGCAGACTGCGCGGCGTATTGTCGATGGTCGTGGGTGCCGCAAATGCACTGCTACATAACAGCAGCGCAAGCGCTGCCGCGATGGGCGTCATCGGGAACATGAACAAATTCTCTATCGGCAGGAATAGTCAGAGCACGGTCGGCAAACCGGACAGCTTGCCGACCGTCACGTTACTTGGAGCAAGTAAGCGTTTTTACTGTCGCGAGATCGCTCAGGCGGAAGGCTCGATCACCAGCATCGCGACACCGGTGTAGTCGCCGGCAGCCGGCTTGCCGCCGATCGCGCTGATCTTGAACGGCGCGCGGAAGCGCACGTTGGACTCGGTCTCGCCGACCACTTCCTGGGAGGTGGTGGTCAGGGTCTTGCCGTTGAGTTCGACTTTCAGGTCGACCGTGGTGCTGCCGGCAATCAGCTTTGGTGCACCTTCAAGGTAAGCGTGGACCTTGCCGGCGGTGTGCAGCACGTCAAAGTGGCCATTGACGCTGCGCATCGAGTCGGTGCCCGGGTCGTAGCTCATGTCCTGATCCTTGTTGACCAGGTCATAGTCAACCGGCACGGCGTAGAAGTCGTCGGAGGGAACGTGAGCGATCAGGTTAATCGAGTGTCGGGCCTCAGTGGCGGCGAAGGCCATCGAGGAGCTGAGGGCCAGGACTGCCAGGGGAGCGGCGAACGCAATTTTCTTGAACATCATTTCTACCTGTCTTTATGTGAAGGATCGATTCGTGTGATTGAAAGCGACAACAACAAACTGCGCCGTGATGGCGCTTTGTCTCAACTTACAACGCCGAGAAATCATCGACCATTCACCCATGAAAGTAAGCAGGCAAATTCCCCCTTTCATGTAGCTGAACAGGCATACAACTCGAGTGAAAAAACCATATAAATCAATAACTAACAAAATTATCCGTAAGAGCAAGGCTACATACAGATTAACGCAGAATCCCATACAGATGGCACACAATGTGGAACTTTCCGAAGACCGATTTTGCACTTCCACTAAATAAAGGCTGAAAACATACAATTAGAGAGTTAGCACTAAAAGCACTTATCGACGCAAGTGTTAAATAATTATTTCAAGGCCCTGGGTTTTCGTCGAAATAGCGCTTTTCGCGGCTAAGTCAATTTCTGCTCGGTCTGAAAAGGGGGGTTGCGCTGGCAGGTCACCACTGGTCCGCAGAGCTTGCCTTGTCTAAAGATATATCTTAAGTTGTATCTAAACACGACGAGAGAAGACGAAAATGAGAGACCATCATTCCCATCATCACCCCAGCGAAGGCCGCGACGGCTTCGAAAAACGCCCTGGCGCCGGCCGCGAACGCGGTGGCCGCGGCCCGCGGGTGTTCGCCCCCGGCGACTTGAAACTGCTGTTGCTGGCGCTGATCGCCGAGCAGCCGTGCCATGGCTACGACCTGATCCGCCAGATCGAAACGATGTTCGATGGCGCCTATAGCCCCAGCCCGGGAGTGATCTACCCGAACCTGACCTTCCTCGAGGAGAGCGAAATGATCAGCGGCGACGCCGACGGCGGCAAAAAACGCTACGCCATCACCGACGCCGGGCGCCAATCCCTCGGCGAACAGGCGGTCGCCCTGGATGGCGTGCGCATGCGCATTGAGGTCAGCAAGCGCTCGCTGCGCGGCCACGACCGCCCGGCCGAGATCCACGAAGCGGTGCATAACCTGCGCCACGCCCTGCAAATGCATCACGGTCGCTGGAGCCCGGAAGAAATCCTGCGGGTGCGCGACTTGCTCAACAACACCGCCAAGGCCATCGTCGACGGCCCCCTGTCGTCCCCGGTTCAGGAGAACCCGCAATGACTGAAGTGAACACCCAGGCCATTCACCGCGTCATGCACGAGATCAAACGCCGTCGCCTGCAGGTGCTGCGGGTGGTTGACCTGACGCCGCGCATGCGCCGCATCACCGTCGGCGGCCCGGAGCTGGCCGGGTTCATCAGCCTGGGCACTGACGACCACGTGAAATTGCTGTTCCCGCAGAACGCCGAGGAACTGGCGGCCCTGGACAGCTTCGCACCGGGCGCCAGCAAGGATCAGGGACCGAAGCCGGCGATGCGCGACTACACCCCCCGCCGCTATGACCTCGACCGCCTGGAGCTGGACATCGATTTCGTCCTGCACGGCGACGGCCCTGCCTCGACCTGGGCCGAGCAGGCGCAGCCCGGCCAGTTCCTGCACATCGCCGGGCCGCGTGGCTCGATGGTGGTGCCGGACATCTTCGACAGCTACCTGCTGATCGGCGACGAAACCGCCCTGCCCGCCATCGCCCGCCGCCTTGAAGGGCTCGCGGCGAATCGCCGGGCGCTGGTGATCGTCGAAGTGGAGAACACCGAAGAGCAGCAAGTGCTGGAGAGCGCGGCGCAGGTCGAGGTGATCTGGGTGGTGCGTGAAGCGGGCGAGGATCACCTGCTGTCCACTGTGCGTCAGATCCAGCTGCCGGGCGGCAGCCTGTATGCCTGGATCGCGACCGAGAGCAAGCTGTCGCGCCAGCTTCGCCGGGTGCTGCTCGATGAGCACGGGCTAGATGAGCAGTTCGTCAAGGCTGCGGGTTACTGGCGCCTGGATGATTCGCCGGAGGAATAGGCGCGCTCCGCGATGCAATGTTATACCCCTGTGGGAGCGAGCCTGCTCGCGAAGAACTTCAACGATAACGCGGGCATTCTGTATCACCACGGCGCCCTGGAGTTTTTCGTCGGAACGCCGCCCGGAGCCGGCTCGCTCCTACACATTTTTGACCAGCATTACGTTGAGCGACGCCGGTCCACCCCAATCACCACCAGCGCCACGACAACAAACCCCAGCAGTATCCCCCCGGCATTGATGAACACCTGGAGATAGCCCAGCTTCTCCACATCAATGAACGGGTAGGGATACACCGCCAGCAAATGCCCGCGCAGCAGCGAGTAGGCGAAATACGCCAGCGGATAGATCACCCACAACCCGATATGCCTCAGCCGCAATTGGCCCTTGGGCACGCAGCGCCACCAATAGAGCAGGAACAGCATGGGCACGACGTTGTGCAGCAACACATCCGCCAGCCACTGCCAGCCTTGCGGCTGCCACAGGTGGCGCAGCAGCAGGTTGTAGGCCAGGCACACCACGACAATGCTCACGGCAATGCCACTGCTGACCCAGGGTTGCAGCAACCAGCTACGCCCCCGCGATTCACGGGTGGTCACGGCGCTGGTCAGCACCGCCGCCGCCAGCGTATTACTCAGCACCGTGAAGTAACTGAAGTAACTCACCAGCCCGCCCAGCAGGCTGGCGTCGACACTCCAGCGCGAATAAAACACCAGGTACAGTTGAATGCTCAGGCCCAGCCAGCCGAGCACCGCTGCGAGTTGGACACAGCGCTGCTCGAGCGGTGAAAGTCGCGTCAACACACCTCAGACCGGCCGCTTGGTGCGCATCAATTTGACGTAGAGCCGTTCGACTTTCTCGCGCGCCCAGGGGGTCTTGCGCAGGAAGGTCAGGCTCGACTTGATGCTCGGGTCGCTCTTGAAGCACCGAATATCGATACGCTCGGCCAGCCCTGACCACTCGTAGTGTTGAACCAGCGCGTTGAGGATCTGTTCCAGCGTCACGCCGTGCAGCGGGTCGGTGTTGTGTTCGGTCATGCCGGGCCTATGGATGAAGAATGGACTGAAAGGCGCGCACCTTAGCCGACGGCCCCTCCCGGTGGAAGGTTTCTGTGCACGATCCCTCCAATGTAGGCCAACGGTGGGCAGCCCACGACTGTTACCGATTACGAAAGGCAGCATGTCGAGAAAAGCCCTTTCTCTATTTGTAACAGAACATTATCCTTCGCACCCGCAAGCTGAAACGCTTCTGCTACTCGCGGCATGCCCTGCCCGCGCAGCTCATTCCCTTAGAAAAAGACCCAGAATTTCTTCTTTATGCCTTACTTGCAGATTTCTCGAGACAGCGCTGTCTCATCATCCCGACGCACCACCCTGAGCCTGATCGCCGGGGCCACCGCCCTCGGCCTGGCCAGTGGCGCCCAGGCGGCACCCGCCTTCGACAGCAGCTCACCGTGGATGCTCGGCGACTGGAATGGCACGCGCACTGAACTCGCCGCAAAAGGCTATGACTTCAAACTCGACTACACCGGCGAGATGGGCAGCAACCTGCACGGCGGTTACGACCATGACCGCACCGCGCGCTACAGCGACCAGTTCGGCCTGGGCACCCACCTCGACCTGCAGAAGATCCTCGGCTGGGATGACGCCGAATTTCAGCTGACGATCACCAAGCGCAGCGGCAACAACATCAGCAACGACCGGATCAACGACCCGCGTGTCGGCGGCTTCACTTCGGCCCAGGAAGTCTGGGGCCGAGGCCAGACCACGCGCCTGACGCAGATGTGGTACCAGCAGAAATTCCTCGACCAGAAGCTCGACATCAAGGCCGGCCGTTTTGGCCAGGGCGAAGATTTCAACAGCTTCCCCTGCGACTTCCAGAACCTGGCGTTCTGTGGCTCCCAGGTCGGCAACTGGGCCGGCTCCATCTGGTACAACTGGCCGGTCAGCCAATGGGCGCTGCGGGTCAAATATCACCTGACGCCTGAGCTCTACGCGCAGATCGGCGCCTACGAGCAGAACCCGTCCAACCTCGACAAGGACAACGGCTTCAAGCTCAGTGGCAGCGGCACCCAGGGCACCGTGGTCCCCGTCGAACTGGTGTGGACCCCGACACTCCACGGCCTGCCGGGCGAATACCGCGCCGGTTACTACTACAGCAGCGCCAAGGCCAGCGACGTCTACAAAGACAGCCACGGCCAGCCCGCTGCCCTCAGCGGCGAAGCCTATCGCAGCGCATCGAGCAAACACGGGGTGTGGCTGGGCGTGCAGCAGCAGGTGACCAGCGTCGCCAGCGATAATTCGCGCGGCCTGAGCCTGTTTGCCAACGGCACGATGCACGACAAGAAGACCAACGCCATCGACAACTACGTGCAGGCCGGCCTGGTCTACAAAGGCCTGTTCGATGCCCGCGCCAAGGACGACATCGGTTTTGCCATGGCCCGCGTCCACGTCAACCCGGCCTTTCGCAAGAACGCTGAAGCCAGTAACCAGGCCCACGCGGTGTTCGACTACGACAACCCGGCTTACCTGCCGCCGCAAGACACCGAGTACAGCGCCGAGTTCTATTACGGCGTGCACGTCACCAACTGGCTGACCGTGCGCCCGAACCTGCAGTACATCCGCCATCCCGGTGGTGTGAACGAGGTGGATGACGCGCTGATTGGCGGGATCAAGATTCAGTCGTCGTTCTAAAGAACACCGTACCCCCCTGTAGGAGCGGGCGCCCGCTTGCGGCTTGCTCGCGAATGGTCGTCAACGATAGCGCGCAACGTTCAGGCACGCGTCGTTCTCAGGTTTTTCGCGAGCAGGCTCGCTCCTACAGGGGAGCTTGCATTGGCCACACCCGATTCATCTGAACCATGCCCGCGCAAGATCGTCATCTACAGTGAACTTGCGCGAAACATTTTGAAACGTCACGGAGAACCACACTATGAGCACTGAAGGTGCTTCGAGTCAGAGCCGTCTGCTACCACGGCTGCTCGGCATTCTGCTTCTGCTAATGGGCCTGGCCATGCTGGCCGGGGGGATCAAGCTGAGCCTGCTCGGCGGCTCGCTGTACTACCTGCTGGCCGGCATCGGCATCGCGGTGACCGGTGTCCTGCTGCTGGCCGCGCGCCGTGCGGCGCTGGGCCTGTACGCGGTAGTGCTGTTCGCCAGCACCGTCTGGGCTTTGTGGGAAGTCGGCCTGGACTGGTGGCAACTGGTGCCGCGCCTGTCGCTGTGGTTCGCCCTGGGCGTCGTCCTGCTGCTGCCGTGGTTCCGTCGTCCGTTGCTGCGCCAGGGCCCGGCACCGCTGGGCACCGCAGCCTTGAGCGTGGCCGTGGTGATCGCCGGCGCCGCTGCCGTGGGCAGCCAGTTCACCAACCCGGGCGAAGTGCTCGGCGAACTGGGTCGCGACAGCGCCGACATGAGCAGCACCGCCCCGGCCATGCCGGACGGCGACTGGCAGGCTTATGGTCGTACTGAGTTCGGCGACCGCTACTCGCCGCTCAAGCAGATCACCCCGCAAAACGTCGGCAAGCTGCAGGAAGCCTGGCGCATCCGCACCGGCGACCTGCCCACCGCCGGCGACCCGGTGGAGCTGACCAACGAAAACACCCCGCTGAAGGTCAACAGCATGCTCTATGCCTGCACCGCCCACAGCAAGGTGCTGGCGCTGGACCCGGACACCGGCAAGGAAATCTGGCGTTTCGACCCGCAGATCAAGAGCCCGGTAGGCTTCAAGGGCTTCGCCCACATGACCTGCCGTGGCGTGTCCTACTATGACGAAAACGCCTACGCGCAATCGGCTGTCGCGACCAACGCAGCGATCTCCGAAGCCGGTAAGGCCGTAGCCCAGGCCTGCCCGCGTCGCCTGTACCTGCCCACCGCCGACGCGCGCCTGATCGCCCTCAATGCCGACACCGGCAAGGTCTGCGAAGGCTTCGGCAACCAGGGCGTGGTCGACCTGACCACCGGTATCGGCCCGTTCACCCCGGGCGGCTACTACGCCACCTCGCCTGCCGCGATTACCCGCGACCTGGTGATCATGGGCGGCCACGTCACCGACAACGAGTCGACCATCGAGCCGTCCGGCGTGATCCGCGCCTTCGACGTCCACGACGGTCACCTGGTGTGGAACTGGGACAGCAACAACCCGGACGCCACCGAGCCACTGCCAGCCGGCGAGCACTACAGCCGCAACTCGGCGAACATGTGGTCGCTGGCCAGCGTCGACGAAAAACTCGGCATGGTCTACCTGCCTCTGGGCAACCAGACCCCTGACCAATGGGGCGCCGACCGCACCCCAGGCGCCGAGAAATTCAGCGCTGGCCTAGTGGCCCTCGACCTCGCTACCGGCAAGGTGCGCTGGAACTACCAGTTCACCCACCACGACCTGTGGGACATGGACGTTGGCAGCCAGCCAACCCTGTTGGACATGAAAACCGCCGACGGCGTCAAACCGGCGCTGATCGCCCCGACCAAACAGGGCAGCCTGTACGTGCTCGACCGTCGTGACGGCACGCCGATCATCCCGATCCGCGAGATCCCGGTGCCGCAAGGCGCGGTGAAAGGTGATCACACCGCACCGACCCAGGCCCGTTCGGACCTCAACCTGCTGGCCCCGGAACTCACCGAAAAAGCCATGTGGGGCGCCAGCCCGTTCGACCAGATGCTGTGCCGCATCCAGTTCAAGGAACTGCGCTACGAAGGCCAGTACACCCCGCCGTCGGAGCAGGGCAGTCTGATCTACCCGGGTAACGTCGGCGTGTTCAACTGGGGCGGCGTGTCGGTCGACCCGGTCCGGCAGATGCTGTTCACCAGCCCGAACTACATGGCTTTCGTCTCGAAAATGGTGCCGCGTGCGCAAGTCGCCGCCGGCAGCAAGCGCGAGAGCGAAACCGCTGGCGTGCAGCCGAACACCGGCGCGCCTTACGCGGTGATCATGCACCCGTTCATGTCGCCATTCGGCGTACCGTGCCAGGCGCCGGCCTGGGGCTACGTGGCCGGGATCGACCTGACCAACGGCAAAGTGGTGTGGAAACGCAAGAACGGCACCAGCCGCGACAGCTCGCCACTGCCGATCGGCCTGCCGATCGGCGTGCCAAGCATGGGCGGCTCGATCGTCACCGCCGGCGGCGTCGGCTTCCTCAGCGGCACCCTCGACCAGTACCTGCGCGCTTATGACGTCAACAGCGGCAAGGAACTGTGGAAAGCCCGCCTGCCCGCCGGCGGCCAGGCCACGCCAATGACCTACACCGGCAAGGACGGCAAGCAGTACGTGTTGCTGGTAGTCGGCGGTCACGGTTCCCTGGGCACCAAAATGGGCGACTACGTGATCGCCTACAAACTGCCGGAATAAGCTTTCCCGGTGGTATGAAGAAGGCGACTACCGCGAGGTAGTCGCCTTTTTCTGCGCGCTTCTCGTAACAAAACGCTTACCAAACAAACCCCCGCCCACCATTGAAACCACTGGCCACCTGCCCCATCTAAGACCCATACCCCATTGCGCAGGTGCCCCATGAGCGACCAGCAAGCATTCCCCGAAGACCTCAGCGAATACGCCGATCCGCAGAACGCCGAACACCCCGACCACGCCAGCAAAGGCCTGGCCCTGCCCGGGCAGAACCTGCCGGACAAGGTCTACATCATCCCGATCCACAACCGCCCGTTCTTCCCTGCGCAAGTGCTGCCGGTCATCGTCAATGAAGAGCCCTGGGCCGAGACCCTGGACCTGGTGGCCAAATCCGAGCACCACTCCCTGGCGCTGTTCTACATGGACACCCCGCAGGAAGACCCTCGGCATTTCGACACCAGCGCCCTGCCGCTCTACGGCACCCTGGTCAAGGTCCACCACGCCAGCCGCGAGAACGGCAAACTGCAGTTCGTCGCCCAGGGCCTGACCCGCGTCCGCCTCAAGACCTGGCTCAAGCACCATCGCCCACCGTACCTGGTGGAAGTCGAATACCCGCACCAGCCGAGCGAGCCGACCGATGAGGTCAAGGCCTACGGCATGGCGCTGATCAACGCGATCAAAGAGCTGCTGCCGCTCAACCCGCTGTACAGCGAAGAGCTGAAGAATTACCTCAACCGCTTCAGCCCCAACGATCCCTCGCCGCTGACCGACTTCGCCGCCGCACTGACTTCGGCCACCGGCAACGATCTGCAGGAAGTCCTCGACTGCGTGCCCATGCTCAAGCGCATGGAAAAAGTCCTGCCAATGCTGCGCAAGGAAGTCGAAGTCGCACGCCTGCAGAAGGAAATCTCCGCCGAAGTGAACCGCAAGATCGGTGAGCACCAGCGCGAGTTTTTCCTCAAGGAACAACTCAAGGTCATCCAGCAGGAACTGGGCCTTACCAAGGACGACCGCAGTGCCGATGTCGAGCAGTTCGAACAGCGCCTGACCGGTAAAGTCCTGCCGCCGCAGGCGCAAAAACGCATCGAAGAGGAACTCAACAAGCTGTCGATCCTCGAAACCGGCTCACCGGAATACGCCGTCACCCGCAACTATTTGGAGTGGGCGACCGCCGTGCCCTGGGGCGTCTATGGCGAGGACAAGCTCGACCTCAAGCACGCGCGCAAGGTGCTCGACAAACACCACGCGGGCCTCGATGACATCAAGGACCGCATCCTCGAATTCCTCGCCGTCGGCGCCTACAAGGGCGAAATCGCCGGTTCCATCGTGTTGCTGGTTGGCCCGCCGGGCGTGGGCAAGACCAGTGTTGGCAAGTCCATCGCCGAATCCCTCGGGCGACCGTTCTATCGCTTCAGCGTCGGCGGCATGCGCGACGAAGCCGAGATCAAGGGTCACCGCCGTACCTACATCGGCGCCCTACCGGGCAAACTGGTGCAGGCGTTGAAAGACGTCGAGGTGATGAATCCGGTGATCATGCTCGACGAGATCGACAAGATGGGCCAGAGCTTCCAGGGCGACCCGGCCTCGGCGTTGCTGGAAACCCTCGACCCGGAACAGAACGTCGAATTCCTCGACCATTATCTGGACCTGCGCCTGGACCTGTCGAAAGTGCTGTTCGTCTGCACCGCCAACACCCTCGACTCGATCCCCGGCCCATTGCTCGACCGTATGGAAGTGATTCGCCTGTCGGGCTACATCACCGAAGAAAAAGTCGCGATCGCCAAGCGTCACCTGTGGCCCAAGCAGCTGGAAAAAGCCGGCGTGGCGAAAACCAGCCTGTCCATCAGCGACAGCGCGCTCAAGGCACTGATCGACGGATACGCCCGCGAAGCCGGGGTGCGCCAATTGGAAAAACAGCTGGGCAAACTGGTGCGCAAGGCGGTGATCAAGCTGATGGATGATCCGCAGCAAGTGATCAAGATCGCGCCCAAGGACCTGGAAGCGTCACTGGGCATCCCGGTGTTCCGCAATGAGCAGGTGCTGTCCGGCACCGGCGTGATTACCGGTCTGGCCTGGACCAGCATGGGCGGCGCTACCCTGCCGATTGAAGCCACGCGCATCCACACCCTCAACCGTGGCTTCAAGCTCACCGGGCAGTTGGGCGAGGTGATGAAGGAATCGGCGGAGATCGCCTACAGCTACGTCAGCTCGCACCTCAAGCAGTTCGGTGGCGATGCCAAGTTCTTCGACGAAGCCTTCATCCACCTGCACGTACCGGAAGGCGCCACGCCCAAGGACGGCCCGAGCGCCGGCGTGACCATGGCCAGCGCCCTGCTCTCGCTGGCGCGCAACCAGCCGCCGAAGAAAGGCGTGGCCATGACCGGCGAACTGACCCTGACCGGGCATGTGCTGCCGATTGGCGGGGTGCGTGAGAAAGTGATTGCGGCGCGGCGGCAGAAGATTCATGAACTGATCCTGCCGGAACCCAACCGCGGCAGCTTTGAAGAACTGCCGGACTATCTGAAAGAAGGGATTACCGTGCATTTTGCCAAGCGGTTTGCGGATGTGGCGAAGGTGTTGTTCTGAAGGTTCTGTAGCGCCCCTTGGGGCCTCATCGCTGGCAGGCCAGCTCCCACAGTGAACTGAGTTGAGAACTCCTGTGGGAGCGGGCTTGCCCGCGATGAGGCCAGACCTGCAACCCCCACTTCCATGGCCCACTGTCACAATTTGTCTCATCTTCGGTTATGCTCGCCGTTCGTCGCGAAATTCCGGAGCGCCTGATTTTGATGTCCCCCACCCGCCTGTTATTGCCCCTGAGCCTTGCCCTGCTGGCAGCCTGTGCCTCGCAACCGAAGCAAAACCTGACGGTTGAGAAGCAGAGCCAGTGCCCAGTGCAACTGCACACCGGGCAAAACCTGATCCTGACCTTGCCGAGTAACCCGACCACAGGCTATCGCTGGGCAATCCAGGATTCGGCCGGCGGCGTGCTGCGGGCGATCAGCCCCGAGGTCTATACCAACCCGGAAAACAGCGGCCTGGTGGGCAGCGCAGGGATCTCCACCTGGCGCTTCCAGGCGTTCACCAGCGGTAACGGCCGCCTGCGCCTGACCTCGCAGCAGCCTTGGGCGCCGGAAGTGGACCCGGTCGAGACCTTCGACTGCGCGATTACGGTGAACTGATGGGCTGGCTGATTCTGGCGTTGATGGGGGCGGTCACTTTCCTCTATGGGGTAAGCGTGCACGCCGAGTTGCTGTGCCTGCTGGTCAAGCCGCTGCCGGTCCTGGCACTGCTCGGCTGGCTGCACGATGCGCCACCCAGCGAATACCGGCGCTGGATCAGCCTGGGGCTGATCTTCTCCCTGCTCGGCGACGTGTTACTGGCCTGGCCTGGCGACTTGTTCGTGTTTGGCCTGGGCGCGTTCCTGGTGGCGCACCTGGCCTATCTGAAGGCTTACTTGAGCGATTGCCGGCGTCCGGCGCTGCCGGCGTTGATCATCGCCCTCGGTGTTGGCGCCGTACTGCTGGGGATCCTGATTTCCCACGGCCTCGGCCCGCTGCTGATCCCGGTGATTGTCTACGGCACCGCCATCAGCGCCATGCTCTGGCGCGCCCTGGCCCGCCTCGGCACCGACGTGCCCAAGCGCTCGGCCTTGCTGGCCGCTGGCGGTGCCCTGGCCTTTGTGTTTTCCGACAGCGTGATCGGCATCGACCGCTTTGCCCTGCCGTTCTCGGCCGCGCCCTACGTGATCATCATCAGCTACTGGCTGGGACAATGGGGCATCGCGGCGTCGGCATTTGCCACAAAACCGCGCTGAGTTCTTCGCGAGCAGGCTCGCTCCCACAGGTACAGCGCAATCTTTGTGGGAGCGAGCCTGCTCGCGAAAGCTGTCTCACTGACAACAAAGAATCCGGACTGGCCCCACCGCTTTATCAGACAAGCCGCGCATCCCCCCGCCAACTTGGCTAAAATGCCGACCTTTCCCTATCCACCGCTGGAACCGCCGTGAGCAAAGAACCCGATCGCCTTTTCGCCCAGCCTTTGGCGCAGGTGCCTGACTTCGCCTTCAACGAGGACGTGGTGCGGGTATTCCCGGACATGATCAAGCGCTCGGTGCCGGGTTATCCGACCATTGTCGAAAACCTCGGTGTGCTCGCCGCGCAATTCGCCCAGCCCAACAGCGTGCTGTACGACCTCGGTTCGTCCCTCGGCGCAGTGACCCAGGCCCTGCGTCGGCACGTACGCACCGACGGCTGCCGAGTGATCGCGGTGGATAACTCGGCGGCCATGGTCGAACGCTGCCGCGAATACCTGAATGGCCAGGATTCGATGTTCCAGGAGCTGCTGCCGGTGCAGGTGATCGAAGGCGACATCCTCGCCCTCGACTTCCAGCCGGCCTCGGTGGTGGCGCTGAACTTCACCCTGCAATTCATCGCCCCGTCGCAGCGTACTGAGCTGCTCGCACGGATCCGCCAGTCGTTGTTGCCCGGCGGCGCCTTGATCCTTTCGGAGAAACTGCGCTTCGAAGACCCGCAGGAGCACGAGCTGCTCACCGACCTGCACATCGCCTTCAAGCGCGCCAACGGCTACAGCGAACTGGAAATTGCCCAGAAGCGCAGCGCCATCGAAAACGTCATGAAGCCCGACAGCCTCGAAGAACACCGCGAACGCCTGCTGGCCGCCGGGTTCTCGAAAGTCGTGCCGTGGTTCCAGTGTCTTAACTTTGCCTCGTTGATTGCCTTGCCATGATTGATCTGTCCCCCCTTGCCCGCCGTCTGGCCGGTACACCGCTGGCCGAATGGGCCAAGACCCTGCAAGCGCAACTCGACGTCAAGATGGAGAAAGGCCACGGCGACCTGGAGCGCTGGCAAAGCGCGCTGGATGCCCTGCCAAAGATCCAGCCCACTGAAGTCGACCTGCTCGATGGCCTGACCCTCGACACCGATTGCGACGCCGAGACCCGGGCACAGATGCGTACCGCTCTGATGGGCCTGTCACCCTGGCGCAAGGGCCCGTTCGACCTGTTCGGCGTGCATGTCGACACCGAATGGCGTTCGGACTGGAAATGGTCACGGGTCGCCCCGCACCTCGACCTCAAGGGCAAGCGCATTCTCGATGTCGGTTGCGGCAACGGCTACTACATGTGGCGCATGCTCGGAGCCGGCGCCGACAGCGTGATCGGTGTCGACCCCAACTGGCTGTTCTTCTGCCAGTTCCAGGCGGTGCAGCGTTACTTGTCCGAGCCCAACGCCTGGCACCTGCCCTTCCCCTTCGAAGACCTGCCACCGAACCTGGAAGGTTTCGACACCGTGTTCTCCATGGGCGTGTTCTACCACCGCCGCTCGCCGATCGAGCATCTGCTGGCGCTCAAGGATTGCCTGGTCAAAGGCGGCGAACTGGTGCTGGAAACCCTGGTGATCGAAGGCGACGAGCAACAAGTGCTGGTGCCCGAAGACCGTTATGCGCAGATGCGTAACGTCTGGTTCCTGCCCTCGGTGCCGGCGCTGATGCTCTGGCTGCGCCGTGCCGGGTTCAGCGATGTGTGCTGCGTGGATGTGAGTACGACGACTGTCGAGGAACAGCGCGGGACCGAGTGGATGAAGTATCAGTCGTTGAAGGATTTCCTCGATCCCGAGGACCACAGCAAGACCATCGAAGGCCTGCCGGCGCCGATGCGGGCGGTGATTGTCGCTCGCAAATAATTGTCACGCCGCAAATCCCTGTTGGAGCTGGCTTGCCAGCGAAGAGGGTGTGTCAGCCACCGATGATGTCGGCTGTCCTGCCGCCTTCGCCGGCAAGCCGGCTCCTACAAGGATCGTGCAAGCACCACAGATTCTGTGGTCGGCGCAAAACTGTAGGAGCTGGCCAGCGAAGAGGGTGTGTCAGCCACCGATGATGTCGGCTGTCCTGCCGCCTTCGCCGGCAAGCCGGCTCCTACAGCCCTGTGCCAGGAGGGGGCTTTGCGTTGTATTCAGTCTGCAGGCTTGGCCCTTCGGGCCTTGAAGAACTCACTCAACACCGTCCCGCACTCCTCAGCCAGCACCCCACCCTCAAACAACACCCGGTGATTCAGGAAGCCCTGGCTGAAGAACTGCCCCTGGCTCTGCACGATCCCGGCCTTGGGTTCCAGCGCCCCATACACCACCCGTGCAATCCGCGAATGGACGATCAGCCCGGCGCACATGCTGCAGGGTTCCAGCGTCACATACAGCGTGCTGCCAGGCAGGCGATAGTTGCTCAGGGCCTGGGCCGCAGCGCGGATTGCGACCATCTCGGCGTGGGCGCTGGGGTCGCTGCCGCTGATCGGGCAATTGAAGCCGCGGCCGATGATCTCGCCGTTCTGCACCAGCACCGCGCCCACCGGCACCTCACCGAGGGCCGCGCCTTGGGCGGCCAGGGCCAGGGCCTCGCGCATGAAATGCTGGTCGCGACTGCGGTCGATAATGGCCGCCGGACGAATCTGGCGCATCACTTCACCTCGATCGCGGCCATCAGGCCGGTTTCCATGTGGTCGATCACGTGGCAATGGAACATCCACACCCCCGGGTTATCCGCCACCAGCGCCACTTGCGCGCGCTCGTTCTTGCCCAGCAGGTAGGTGTCGGTGAAATACGGGATCACCTTGTGCCGGTTCGAGGCGATCACCTTGAAACTCATGCCGTGCAGGTGGATCGGGTGCTGGTACTGGGTCATGTTCTTCAGTTCGAAAATATAGCTCTGGCCCAGCTTGAGGCTGGCGATCGGTCGGTCGGCGCAGGTCTTGTCGGTGATGTCCCAGGCCTGGCCGTTGATCTGCCACAGGCTCGGTGGCTTGCCGTTCTCGACATTCACCGAGACCGAGCCGACCCATTCGAAATTGAAGTTGAGTTTCTCCGCGTTGGCCATATCCGGCTCGGCCACCGGGTTGGCCGGCAGCGCCGGCGGCCATTCGCTGGGCGCATCGCTGTTGGCCACCGCACGCAGGGTGCCCAGGCGCACCGGGCCGTTGCGCAAGGACAGTTCCGTACCCGCTGCCGGGGCCTTGATCGCCAGGCAAATACGCATGCCCGGGCCCAGCCAGTACTCCTTGCCCAGCGGCCGCGGCTCGACCGGGTTGCCGTCCAGCGCGTAGATCTGCGCTTCGACCCCTGGAATATTGATGCGATAGGTCAGGGTGTTATCCAGGTTCAACAGGCGCACACGGGTGATCTGCCCGGCTGGCAGCTCGATCACTGGCAACGGCACACCGTTGATGGTCGACAGCCGCCCTGCTGTACCGCCACGCGCCGCTTCACGGGGGATGCTGAACTCGACGAAATTTCCCACATCGTCGATGTGCCAGTTCTTCAAACTCAGGGTCTTCTCGTACTTGAACCCGGTCGGCTCGCGCTCTTCGACGATCAGCGGCCCCACCAGCCCGCGACCCAGCTCTTCGCTGCTGCTGACATGGGGGTGATACCAGTAGCTGCCGGCATCCGGCACGCGGAACTTGTAGTCGAAATACTCGCCCGGCAGCACCGGCAGTTGCGAGACGTAGGGCACGCCATCCATCTCAAGCGGCAGGCGGATGCCGTGCCAGTGAATGGTGGTCGCCACCGGCAGGTGGTTGATGAAGCGCACCCGCAGCCACTCACCCTGGCGCACACGCAGCTCAGTGCCAGGTGCCGACGGGCCAAAGGCCCAGGCCTCGGTCTTGTGTCCGGGCACCAGCTCGACGTCCAGCGGCGCGGCGATCAGTTCGTAGTCATGGCCGGCGTTGGCCTCGGCCACTTTCCCCAGCCAGTAACGCGACGCACCACCCGCCCCGACACCCACCACTGCCAGGCCGGCCAGGCCACCGAGAATTTGCCGACGGGTAAAGGACATGAACTCAACCACCTCACGAATCTTGCGCAGGCCGGAACGCCCGCAAAAGGCGAATACGATACACCTGCGATTGCGAAACAGTAAGAGTAGCGCGGCGGATGGCCGCAGATCCCGACCCCAGCGCAAACCCGCATTGCCCTGGTGGAAACTATGTAGTGCACACACCGAAAGCCCCTGAGTCACCGTCAGTGGTCATTTCTCAAGGATCGAAAACATGACCACGACCAAACCCCGGACACTGCCCAACGCGGACGACAAGGCCGCGCTCAAGGCTATCGCCACCGACATCATCCAGACTTGCCCAAGCCTGCAGGACTGCGCCCATGAAGTGGCGAGCGACCTGCTGAAAAAATACGCCATCACCGGCCTTGATCCGGACCAGGTGTACTTCCACCGCTTCGACGCCTCGCAAAGCAGCTCGAAAGCCTTCACCGGCTGGGAGCATGTCCACGCCAGGCCCACCGCCTCGATGACCCTGACCGAGTTGGTGACGCATCGTTTCCGCGTCGCCGATCAGGACAATGCCGACTTGCTGGATGTCTATGCCGGCTTTTACTCGGTCGGTGCGGACGCCGACAGCTACAACGAAACCAATGAAGTGCGCCTGCACGGCAACGACGTTTTGCGGGACTTCTGGAGCATCGATTTCAGTGCGTTCTACAACGGTCGACTCAGCACCTTCTGGAGTAAATCCGCGACGGACTTTCGCACCCTCGCCAAATGCAATTTCCTGCTCAGCGCCGTGCGGGCGCGGGACCTACGACAGCTGAGTGATGAGGATTTCCGCTTTGTCTGCGATGCAGCCATCGGCCCGATCACCTGGCCCGTCACGCTGCAGTTGCTGCAATCAGAGCAGGCTGGCAATGATCGTATCCGCGCGTTTGATATCGCGGGTTACGTCGCCACTGACCTGCTTCGCTTCGTTGCACCCAAGGGCCGACACATCCTGTATCTGCCAGGTGAGACGGCGGCTTTCCAGGTGCTGGAAACCGTCACGGACCTGCACTTCTGGGTCTTGCAGCGGATGAACAAGGAAGAGGTGCGCCAGGACTTCATGCGCCATTTCGCCCTGGCGGATCGACAGAAAATTGCCGAAGGCATCACTGACCTGATGAACCAGCTGGTCAAGACCTGGGGCCGGTACGAGCACCACTTGATCAACCAGCGTAACCAGCTCATCGAAGGTGACGCCTTCAGTTGGCTACGGGACTCGACCAGGACCGCGATGTTCGCTGAAGCCGCGCTGTCCCTGACTTCCAATGGCGACCTGCGCAAGAAGCTGTGGATCGGCTACCTCGGTGCCGGGGTGAAAATACTCGGACCGATGGCGATGGTTGGCTGGCCGGTTGCCCTGCCGGCGGTTGGTGCGAGTATCGCCAGCATGGGGTTGAACATCGATCAGGCGGTCAACGGCAGAACCGCCGCGGACCGCAAGGCGGGCATCATCGGCGCGGTGCTCGCCGGCATCGACCTGTTGTTCAATCTGGCGGTGCTTAAAGGACCGGGTTCACTGGAGGACGTCGGGCCCGCAGTCGATGCGGCCGAAGCGCAGGAAATGGTTGATCTGAAAGGCCCGGCCCAAGCCGCTTCAACCGATACGCCCGGTCCGCTGCCAACCGGTTCCCGACCACTGTTCCCCGAGCCGATCGAGGAATTGAGTGAGTTCGATCTGGCCCGGGCCAGGGCGTACTACACACTCAACCCACCGCTGCCGCGCGTGCCGCCTCTGATGAGCCAGGTTGAAACCACGGTCGATCTGCTGGACAGCGTTTTTGCCGAAAAAAACGGCCTGGTCATCGGTGAAAGCCGCGGCAGCATCGGCAGCAAACAGTTGCTGATCGAACACCTGCCGGATCTGGCTGAGCGGGGCGTGAAGACCCTGTATCTGCAGCGGTTGCTGAGCAACGTCAATCAACTCGACCTGGACGCTTTCGCACGCACCGGGGACATGTCGCAGGAGCTGGAAACCTATCTGCAAAAACTGGATTTCATGACCGGTAACGATCCCGATGGCGAATTCAATCTGCAGACCCTGGTGAGAGAGGCCAATGCCTGGCAGATCCGGGTGCAGGCCATCGATACGTCGACGACTTTCAACATTGACAAGGACGCTGACTGGCAACCGGACTACCGCATGGCCCGCAGTTTTTTTGCCAGCGAGACCATCAACGCCGATGAAGAAATGAACGGGCCTGGCAAATGGGTGGCGCTGGTCGATCAGGACAACATGGCCACGTTCGGGGGGTATCAGGGCATCAGCGAGCAGACCGGCGCGACCAGCTTGCGCATCGATGATGTAGCCCCCGGCCAGACGCAATCGGTCGGCGCCGACCCCGGATTGCTGGTTGAACATGACGATCTCCCCGACGCCTTCTCCCACGAGCCAAGCCCTGCAGGCAACCAGAACGAGCTGATCCAGGCTGACTGGCGCGTGCAGTCTCCTACGCTATGGGCCACCAGAAGCCCACAAGACCTGCACGCGCTGCTGCCGGAGCCTGGCATGTTCACCTTCCAGCGTTACAGAAACAGCGTGCTGGTGGTGTATCGCAACGCCCAGGGCCGCCTGGCGGATAGCGTCGTGCGCTTCACTCCGGGAGGGAGAATCAATCTGGAAACACCCATGCGCCCTGCGCACGATTCCACGACGGTGGACACGCTCGATGAGCTGAAATACGCCCTGATCGAAAAAGGCATGCAGCCCATGGGATGGCCGTCTGCCGCTGACGCCCTGGACACACTGGCGACGGATCTCGGCTCGACAGTGCCTGACATCGAGCAGCCCGTTATCCCGCAAAACTGGCACGCGAACGAATTGCTCGATGCGCTCACACCCGGTCGGGCACCCGGGAAGTTTTACGGCGTCTATAGCCTCTCTTCGAACCCCGCCAACGCCATCATGATCAACGACGGCGCCTATTACGTGCGCTACGAACCCGATGCCAACGGCAGCGGCACCTGGGCCATCATTGATCCGGAACAGCCCAATGCGTTTTCCGGATCCATGCCTGTGCGCCTGAATGATCAAGGTGAATGGCAGCTCACGCCACGGGGCGGGCTGAAGGGGGGCGGCAACATCCATCCGGGCCGATCGCGAACTCGCGCACGGACGTTGCCGCAGCCGGCGGCGCCCCAAACGCCAGTGCCAGTCGCGCCACAGCCGGGACGATCACTTCCCACCGTACCAGGCGAAACGCCGTCGGGATCATCCAGTCCACTCACCCAATACGACACTCAATACCGGACGAGCCTGAGAAAAGTGGCGTTTGGCAGGCGCGAATACCACATCAGGATCGTTCGCCAACCCGATGGAACCATTCGAAGAATATCTGCCTACGACGAATACGTTGCACCGAAACGCACCAGCCTGCTCAAGGACACACGCGAGTTCTTTTTTACCCGGGAAGGCATGTCCCGCCCTCTGCCCGCACGTCCCAATCTGGCACGGGTGATGACCTCGACCTCCACTCAGGAGCTGATCGAGCGGGTTTTCAGCGAGGCGCCCGGGCTGGTGATCGGTGAAAGTCAGGACCGTATTGCCAGCATGCAGTTTCTCCTCGAAAACATGCCGGCCCTGGCCACCCAGGAGGTCAAGACCTTGTACTTCCATCGCCTGCTCAATGACTTCAATCAGCTGGATCTTGATGAGTTCTTCAACACCGGGCGGATGGACTCTGATCTCCAGGCCTGCCTGGACGACTTGCAGAACGATCCCTCTGGTCGCTTCACGCCGTTGGCTGTGGTCAAGGCCGCTCGCACCAATGGGATCCGCGTGCAAGCGACGGACTGCATGGCGAGCTACCGCTTTCCAGGCCCGTCAATGTCGGATCTGGAAGAACAAGCCATCAAGACTTACCTGACCCATACCCTCATGGACGCTGACAAAGCCCTCAATGGAGCCGGCAAGTGGGTCGTGCTGACGGATCAAGACAGCGTCAATACGTTGCGCAACTTGCCGGGTATCAGCGAAATGCAGGGCGGCATCAGCTTGCGTATCGAGGAAGTGCCGCTTGACCAGCCAGCGTTGATCGAAATCGATCCTGGCATTGAAGTGCAGCGCGGTTCGTCCACCTACGACGGAACGACCCTTGACGGCCCCACTACGCTCTTCGCCGACATGAGTCTGCAAATGCCTACGCCACTGTACGCAAGAACCGACGCGCAAATCGATCGACTGCTGAGTCGGCCAGGCATGTTCACCCTCGAGCAATCCGAGGAGACGTGGACGCTGATCCACCACAGCCGGGAAGATCGGCTTATCCATACACCGGTTGAACGCACCGCAACCGGCGACTACATGATCAACCGTCCAGCCTGGCCCGAATTGCATCAAGTCCCATTCGCCCGCGTCATCGATTTGTACTGGGGCCTGAAGAACATGGGGATGAAAATGGTCGGCCGACTGCCGCAGTGATCCGCCCGTTTGCATGCGCTGCGCGCCGATGAAATGCAAAAGCCCCGATCTCGCGATCGGGGCTCTGGGCAATGCAGCGCAAGGCTGCATCCTGCGAGGTATCGATGGCGCAACAGCCGGCCACAAAGCCGGCAGCAGGTACAACTATGTATCGCATCGGCCTTGTACCTGGCGGTCATGCTCACGACCCATTTCTCAAGGACTGAGCCATGAATTCATCTGACGACAACATCCTCCCCGAGCCCTCTGACGAGCAAGCGCTCAAGACACTGGTGGTGCCCTTCGTCGAAGCCTGCCCCGACATGCACGACATGGCCCACACCGAGGCCCAGGGTATTCTCGACAAGTACGGCATACAGCACCTGGACCCTGACGTGGTCTGGTGGCATCGCTTCGATAACACCTCGGTCAGCAGCACCCGGGCCTTTCTGTTCTGGCAGCACTACCCCAAACCGATCGAATCCCTGACCTTGACGCAACTGGTCATGCAGCGCTTTCAGACCCACGACCAGGACAATGCCGACCTGCTGGACAGCGATGGCGGTTTCTATCGCGAGGACGCCAACGCGCAGATCTACAATGAAACCAATGAAGTGAAGATGTACCCCAGCCGGGTGATCAAGGACCTGTGGCGCATCGACTTCCATGATCGTTACTGGAACAAGATGGAAGATTTCTGGCGGCGTCATTCGGACAACTACCGAACCCTGGCCAAGCTCAACTTCATCGCCAAGGCCCTGGAAGAACATGAAGGCTCGCGCCTGAGCAACGAGAACCTCAAGACCGTGCTCATGGCCGTGGCCAGCCACGTCAGCTGGCCCATGACCCTTGATCTGCTCAGGGCCAGCGAAGTCCCCGACGAAGGTTTGACGGTCGCCCCCCCTGAGCCTGGGCGAATATGTCGCCACCGACATTCTGCGCATCATCGATAAAAATGGCCGGCAGATTCTCTATACCCCGGGCGAACTGGACGCCTTCCATGTTTTCGAGAAGCCCCATGACCTGCATTGGTGGCTGCTGCGCCAGAACAACCATGCGGACAATCGTGCGCGCTTCATGTCGCACTTCCCGCTGGCGGCCCAGCAACAAAATGGCGACAACGTCGGCCTCAACCACACCATCGACCTGCTGTATGTGACCTGGGGCAAGTACGACCACAGCCTGTTCGATCCCGGCTACCCCGCCCTCAGGGTCGATGCATTCCAGTGGCTTCGCGACTCGGTCAAGGAACGCATGCTCGGCGACGCCGAGCTGTCACTGCGCTCCAATGGCGATCTGCGGGAAAAAATGTGGATCGGCTACCTCAGCGTCTTCACTCGCCTGTTTGGCGCCATGTCGGTGGCCGGCTGGCCGGTGGCCCTGGCGGCCGTGGGTGCGGGGATCGCCAACATCGGCCTGAACCTGGACCAGGCCATCAACGGCAGGACGGCCAGCGATCGCAAGAGTGGTGTGATCGGCGCGATATTCGCCACCATTGACACCCTGTTCAACGCCTCGTCCCTGGGTGGCAGCGCCGAGCTGGCCGAAGTCCAGGAAGCCAACGATGTCTTCACCCCGCAGGAAAATCTCGCCGGCGAAGCACCGTTGGAGCCGGGCGGCGTGCCGAAAATCGCCCTTGCGGCCCCCGGCCGGGCCTATGTGCTGGAAGGTGAAAATCCCTTTCAGCCGTTCGAGACCAACGAGGTGCTCGACGGCCTGGAGCCGGTCGCGACGGAGGGCAAGTACAGCGCCATCTATCAGCCACAGACGGGCGGAAACTACATCAAGATCCACGAAACCTTTTATCAGGTGCGCTACGTCAATGAGCTGAAGTCCTGGGTGGTTATCGACCCCGCCAACCCCTTCTCGTTTCACCGCAGTCTGCCGGTTCGCCTGAATGCTGCCGGAGAGTGGGAGCCGCTGACTCGACCGGGGTTGTACGGTGGCGGCAGGATTTTCGGCAAACTACCCTGGGGCCGCTCGCCGGCGCCGCTGCCCGAAATACCGACCCTGACCAGCCCTTATGACATGCCGCAGGCGGCGCGGGCAGAACTGCAGCCCTTCGTCACTGACGTGAACGTCGGGCACGATCTCTCTGAACATTATTGGAGCGAGAAGAGTGTGCTTGAAGCTTTCAAGAAGCTCAGGAGACGTTTGTACGAGGACGCCCATGCGTTCCATGAAAACCTTCCGCCACTCCCGCCTAGACCCACGATTCCAAGCTTCGGCGCGGTGAACAGCAGCGACAGCATCATCCGGCGACTGCTCGAGGAAGCACCCGGCCTGGTGATTGGTGAAGCGCACTCCAGTGTCGGCAGTAAACAGTTCCTGATCGAGAACATGGAGGTCCTGAGCAAGCAGAAGGTCAAGACCCTGTACATGGAGCACTTGCTCAATGACTTCCACCAGGTAGACCTGGATCTGTTCAACCAGGGCAAGCCCCTCTCCAAAGACCTGGAGAAATACCTGAATGAACTCGATCAAGGCTGGCACACCGACCCGACCGGGCGCTTCACGTTCCTGAACCTGGTCAAGGCGGCGCGGGATAACCACATTCGCGTGCAATCGATCGACTGCGCTGGCAGCTACCGGGTCAACGGCATTATCAATAGCTCGGTCTACCGCCGGCAGGAAATGATGAACTTCTACGCCAAGACCATCATCGATGCCGATCAACTTGGCCGGGGAGCACATCGCTGGGTGGCACTGGTGGGCAACTCACACGCCAATACCTGGCACGACATCAGCGGACTCAGTGAGCTGGAAGGAGGCATAAGCGTGCGGGTGGAAAGTGCGCCGGTCGGGCAACCCACCACCATCGAACCCGACCCGGGAGCATCCGGGACCGCCGGACTTCCACTCACCGTGGAAACGGTGAAGAACGACTTGTTCCTGCAGCTCGCCTCCCCCGAGTTGGCGCGAGAGCAGGCAATCGCCGCGGCACTCAACAAGCCCGGGATGATCACCCTTGAGAAAGCCGGCAGCAAACTGCAACTGATTCATCGCAGCCGCGATGGCTCCCTGGTGCGCACAGTGATCCATGACGATGGCCCGGGTATTTATATCGACCGGCCCAATTGGCCCGGCACTTACAACAAGCGCTTTAACAATCTGATTGAACTGCGCGAGGCGCTGATAAAGCAGGGCCTGAAAATGACCCGAGTACCCTGAGATGCAAAAAGCCCCGGGTCGCCTGACCCGGGGCTTCTGTTTACCGCAACCGTATCGAGCCGGTGTTCACCGGCTCAATCACGATCATTCCCACTCAATCGTCGCCGGCGGCTTGCTCGACACGTCGTACGTCACGCGGGAGATGCCTTCGATTTCATTGATGATGCGGCCGCTGACGGTTTCCAGCAGCTCGTAAGGCAGGTGTGCCCAACGCGCGGTCATGAAGTCGATGGTTTCCACGGCACGCAGGGCCACGACCCAGGCGTAACGACGGCCATCACCTACGACACCGACCGATTTCACCGGCTGGAACACCACGAAGGCCTGGCTGACCTTGTGGTACCAGTCGGCCTTGCGCAGTTCTTCGATGAAGATGTGGTCGGCGCGACGCAGCAGGTCGGCGTATTCCTTCTTCACTTCGCCGAGGATCCGCACGCCCAGGCCCGGGCCCGGGAACGGGTGACGGTAGACCATGTCGTACGGCAGGCCCAGTTCCAGGCCCAGACGACGGACTTCGTCCTTGAACAGTTCGCGCAGTGGCTCGACCAGTTTCAGGTTCATTTCTTCCGGCAGGCCGCCCACGTTGTGGTGCGACTTGATCACGTGGGCCTTGCCGCTTTTCGCGCCAGCCGACTCGATCACGTCCGGGTAGATGGTGCCCTGGGCCAGGTACTTGATGTTGTCCAGTTTGTTCGACTGGGCATCGAATACGTCGATGAAGGTGCGGCCGATGATCTTGCGCTTCTTCTCTGGATCGCTTTCGCCAGCCAGGTTGTTCAGGAACTGCTCTTCGGCGTTGGCGCGGATCACCTTGACGCCCATGTTCTCGGCGAACATGGCCATCACTTGCTCGCCTTCGTGCAGGCGCAGCAGACCGTTGTCGACGAAGACGCAGGTCAGTTGGTCGCCAATTGCCTTGTGCAGCAGCGCGGCGACTACCGAGGAGTCGACGCCACCGGACAGACCCAGCAGGACGTTGTCGGTGCCGACCTGGGCGCGGATGTTGGCGATCGCATCTTCGGCGATCTTCGACGGCGTCCACAGGGCTTCGCAGCCGCAGATGTCGAGGATGAAGCGCGACAGGATGCGCCCGCCTTGTTTGGTGTGGGTCACTTCCGGGTGGAACTGCACGCCGTAGTAGCCGCGTTCGTCGTTGAACATGCCGGCAATCGGGCAGCTCGGGGTGCTGGCCAGGATGTGGAAGTCTTCCGGCATCCTGGTGACTTTGTCACCGTGGCTCATCCACACATCGAGGCCGAACAGGCCGTCGGCGTCGATGTGATCTTCGATGCCGTCGAGCAGACGGCTCTTGCCGACTACGTCGACGCGGGCGTAACCGAACTCACGCAGCTCGGAACCTTCGACCTTGCCGCCCAGTTGCTCGGCCATGGTCTGCATGCCGTAGCAGATACCGAAAACCGGTACGCCCAGGTCAAACACCGCTTGCGGGCAGCGTGGGCTGTCGGCGACGTGCACGGACTCGGGGCCGCCGGCGAGGATGACGCCTTTGGGAGCGAACTCGCGAATCGCTGCATCGTCCATGTCGAACGGGTGCAGTTCGCAGTACACGCCGATCTCACGCACGCGGCGGGCAATCAGCTGGGTGTACTGGGAACCGAAGTCGAGGATCAGGATTCGGTGAGCGTGAATGTCGAGGGCCATGATTCAGTCTCGTCTAGATAATTCAGAAACAGTCGTGATTCAGAAACAACTCGGGGCTGAATCAAACAGCCCCGGTCGTTAACTTTTTACTGAAGGCTCAACCTACGCGGTAGTTTGGCGCTTCTTTGGTGATCTGCACGTCGTGGACATGCGACTCGGCCATGCCGGCGCCGGTGATGCGCACGAATTCAGGCTTGGTACGCATTTCCTCGATGTTGGCGCTACCGGTGTAGCCCATGGAGGAACGCAGGCCGCCCATCAGTTGATGGATGATGGCGCTCAGGGTGCCCTTGTACGGAACACGCCCTTCGATGCCTTCCGGAACCAGCTTCTCGGCGCCTGCCGAGGAGTCCTGGAAGTAACGGTCGGACGAACCCTGGGCCTGGGACATGGCGCCCAGTGAACCCATGCCACGGTAAGCCTTGTACGAACGACCCTGGAACAGTTCGATCTCGCCCGGCGCTTCTTCGGTACCGGCGAACATCGAGCCCATCATCACGCAGGAAGCACCGGCCACGATGGCCTTGGACAGGTCACCGGAGAAACGGATGCCGCCGTCGGCGATCAACGGTACGCCAGTGCCTTCGAGGGCAGCGGCTACGTTGGCGATGGCGCTGATTTGCGGCACGCCGACACCGGCAACGATACGGGTGGTGCAGATCGAGCCAGGGCCGATACCGACCTTGACCGCATCCGCGCCCGCTTCGGCCAGGGCCTTGGCAGCGGCGCCGGTGGCAATGTTGCCGCCGATCACTTGCACTTCAGGGAAATTCTCTTTGACCCAACGCACGCGGTCGATTACGCCTTTGGAGTGACCGTGAGCGGTGTCGACCACCACCACGTCAACGCCGGCAGCAACCAGTGCAGCAACGCGGTCGCCGGTGTCTTTACCGGTACCAACGGCAGCGCCCACGCGCAGACGACCCTGGTCGTCCTTGCTGGCCAGCGGGTAGGCCTTGGCTTTTTCGATGTCGTTGACGGTCATCATGCCCTTGAGGGCAAATTTGTCGTCGACGATCAGCACGCGCTCGATGCGGTGCTTGTGCAGCAGCTCACGCACGTCGTTCTTGTCGGCGCCTTCCTTGACCGTGACCAGGCGCTCTTTAGGCGTCATCACTTCACGGACAGTGGCTTCCATACGGTTTTCGAAACGCACGTCACGGGAGGTGACGATACCGACCAGGTCGCCGTTGTGCAGCACCGGGACACCGGAGATGTTGTGCATGCGGGTCAGTTCGAACAGTTCACGCACGGTAGCGTCGGCCACGATGGTGATCGGGTCCTTGACCACACCGGCTTCGTAACGCTTGACCTTGCGCACTTCGGCAGCTTGCTGCTCGATGGTCATGTTCTTGTGGATGATGCCGATGCCACCTTCCTGAGCCATGGCAATTGCCAGACGGGCTTCGGTAACGGTGTCCATGGCGGCAGAAACCAGTGGAATATTCAGCTCGATGCCACGGGTAAGACGGGTTTTGAGACTGACTTCGTTAGGAAGCACCTCGGAATAACCGGGTACTAAAAGAATGTCGTCAAAGGTCAGAGCTTCTTGGCTGATACGCAGCATCGCGGGGGCTCCCGAGCGGGAAAATGGAAGCGCGCCATTATACTCAGACACCCCCGCCGGCTCAATGTAAAAGTCTGTCTATTATTGATGCGGTGATCGACGGGGGCTGCACGCCCCAAACCTGTAGGAGCTGGCTTGCCAGCGAAGATCGCCCAGGCGCTGCGTTTTCGCTGTGGAAACCCTGGATGAGCTCGTTGGCGTCGAGTCCTTCGCTGGCAAGCCAGCTCCTACAGGTCCCTGCGATTTACAACTCGACCTTCACCCAACTCACCGGCAAATCCAGCCAATCGGCAAACTCGTCGATAAAGCTCTGCTTGAAGCCAGCCTCGGCCCAGTTGTTGAAAATGAAGCCCAGGTTGGAAAACCCGCACTCCTGCAGGAACAGGAAGCCATTGATGTCATCCTCATGCCCGCACTCGGGGCAGGTGAAGTTATCGGTGCGCCCCGGCATCCAGTCTTCCAGGCTCTCGAACAGTGCTTCACCGACTTCCTGGCGGCATTCGGCACAGCCGGCTTCCTCGAGAAAGCCCTTGGCCGGGGTATAGATGCAGCGCTTGGTGACGATTTCCAGGCCATTGATCGGCTCACCGAACGGCAACGCCTGGGGATGCAGCACCACCTCGCGGGCGCCGGGGGCGATGGCGTGGGCCATGCGGTTGCCGGTGCGGCCGCAGGTGCTCAGTTGCTCTTCGATGATGTTCTTGCGCACCAGCCAACGCACAATCGCCCGCGCCCTGGGCTCGTGCACCGGCAGGGTGGAGATTTTCGGGACGATGATGCTTTGTGAATTCATGCTGGGGTCCTGCTGTATGGCGGCTGGCTTCATCGCGGCGGCGTGACGATTCGACAAGCCGGCTCCAACATAACCCTGTAGGAGCGAGCCTGCTCGCGATGAGGCCCTGAAGGCCGGCAGCTTAATCCCTGAGGAAATCCGGTCAAGTACTCAAATAGCGACCAATCAACGCCAACCCACTGGCCAACACCAACCAGGTCACCAACCGCACAAACGCCTCGCGCGACAACCGCATGGCCAGGCGCCGGCCAATCCACAGCCCCAGGCCCATGGCCGGCAACAGGCACACCGCCAGCATCAACAAGGGTAGCTCGGCATAGACCCCGGCGATCAGGAACAGGCTCAAACGCACCAGGGTGCTGCAACTGATCAGCGCGCTCTGGGTGGCGCGGGCCGCCTCCTTGGGCAGGCGACTGTTGAGATAAATCGCATATAAAAAGCCGCCGCTGCCAAACAGCGCGCCGAACAGGCCGCCGACCGTGCCCATGGGAATGGCCCAGCCGGCGGACAACTGCGCCGGCCGCACCTTCACCCACAGGCTGTAGATCGCATAGGCACTGATAAACAGCCCCATTAATAGCAGCAACAGATCCGATTTCAGATTCAGCAGGAAGATTACCCCCAAGGTGCAGCCAACTGCCATGCACGGCAGCAAGCGCAACAGTTCGGACTTGGCCACATCCCGGCGTGAGGGCAGCAGATTGCCAAACGCCGCGACAAAATCCAGCAGCACCAGCAACGGCACGATTTTCGACAACGGCATAAACAGGATCAGGATCGGCCCGGCCACCAGCGCCGTGCCGAAGCCGGCGATGCCAAACACGATATAAGCCAGGCTGATCCCCAACCCGACCAACAGCCACTCCGTGGCCCCCAGCGGCCATTGCTGCAACAACTCGAGCACATTCATCGACAGGCTTTCCTTGAGTAATGTTGATGACTTTAGCCAGCACCGAGCATTGCGACTAATATCGTCTGCGTCGCCAACCTATCTCTAAAAGGCATGACTTGTGCTTTCCACCCGCCAATTGCGCTATTTCGTCGAAATCGCCGAATGCGGCAGTTTCAGCGCCGCCGCCGAACGCCTGTTCGTCGCCCAATCCGCCTTGAGCCGACAGATCAAGGATATGGAAAACCGCCTGCAAACCCCGCTGTTCGAGCGCACCGCCCGCCAACCGCGCCTGACCGCCGCCGGCGAAGCCTTCCTGCCGCGTGCCCGCAGCCTGCTCAATGAACTGGTCAAGGCCAGTGACATGGCGACCCAGGTCGGCAACGGTCAACTGGGCACCCTGCGCCTGAGCCACTCCAGCACGGTGCCCTTGTGCGGGCGGGTACTGACGGATATCAGCAGCTTTATCGAGCGCCAGCCCGGCGTGTCGCTGGACATCGGCAAACTGTCCTCCGAAGCGCAGCTCGAGGAACTGAGCGAGGGCCGCCTTGACCTTGGCCTGCTGCGCCTGCCGGTGTTGCGCCAGCGCGAAGGCATCCAGATCGTGCCGCTATTCAGCGAGCGCTTGTTGCTGGCGGTACCCACGGACCATCGACTCGCCGCATCCAGCACAGTGGAGTTGGCGCAATTAAAGGACGAGGCGTTCATTTCCATCCCCCATCCGCAACGCGGCGGCCTGAGCTATTTATGCGCCGAGCTGTGCATGGCCCACGGATTTTTTCCGACAGCGGCACGGGTGGTATCGCGCAAGACCACCCAACTGCAACTGATCCAGGCCGGATTCGGCATCGCCTTGCTCCCTCAGTCCATGCAGGACATCGCCCCGCCTGGCGTGCGTTTTTTACCCTTAGCTGATGAGCATTGCCAAAGCACCGTCGCCCTCGCCTACCGCCAGGACCCGCCTGCGCTGATCCAGCTCTTGATCCAAGCCCTGACCCACGCCAATGATCACTGAGCGCCGGCCAAGGTCATGGAGATTCCCCAGCGAATGCCTTTAAACTGCGCCCCATGATTAAAGATCCCTTTGCAAGACTCGGCCTCGACCGGGAAGTCCTGACCGTCAGCCAGCTCAACGGCCGCGCGCGGGTGTTGCTTGAAGATGTGTTCAGTAACATCTGGGTCGAAGGCGAAATCTCCAACCTCGCCCGCCCGGCGTCCGGCCACGTGTACTTTACCCTCAAGGACAGCGGCGCCCAGGTGCGTTGCGCGCTGTTCCGGCAGAACGCGGCACGGGTGCGCCAGGCCTTGAAAGATGGCCTGGCGGTCAAGGTGCGCGGCAAGGTTTCGCTGTTTGAAGGCCGTGGCGACTATCAACTGATCCTCGATACCGTCGAGCCTGCCGGTGACGGCGCGCTGCGCCTGGCGTTCGATGCACTGAAGGAAAAGCTCAGCGCCGAAGGCTTGTTCAGTGCCGAACGCAAAGTGCCGCTGCCGGCCCACCCGCAACGCATCGGCATCATCAGCTCACCGACCGGCGCGGTGATTCGCGACATCATCAGCGTGTTCCGCCGCCGTGCGCCGCAGGTGCAACTGACCCTGATTCCCACCGCTGTGCAGGGCCGCGAAGCCACCGCGCAGATCGTCCGCGCCCTCAAACTGGCCGACTCCCGGGGCTTCGACGCCTTGATCCTGGCCCGTGGCGGCGGCTCGCTGGAAGATCTCTGGTGCTTCAACGAAGAGGCGGTGGCCCGGGCGGTGGATGCCTGCGTCACGCCGATTGTCAGCGCGGTCGGGCATGAGACCGACGTGTCGATCAGCGATTTCGTCGCCGACGTCCGCGCCCCTACCCCCTCGGCCGCTGCAGAACTGCTGGCGCCGGACTCCAGCGACCTGGTGCGCCGGGTCGAAAGCCTGCATCGCCGGCTGCTGATGCGCATGCGCGACCGCCTGCTGCGTGATCGCCTGCGCCTGGAAGGCATCTCCCGCCGCCTGCGTCATCCGGGTGAGCGTCTACGCCAGCAAGCGCAACGCCTGGACGACCTGGACATGCGCATGCGCCGGGCTTTCGAACGTCAGCTCAACAGCCGACGCGAGCTGTTGCTGCGCCTGGAAACCCGCCTCGCCGGCCAGCATCCGGGACGCCAACTGGCCCTGCTGCGCCAGCGCCTCGACAGCCTCGGTGAACGCCTGCCGCGCGCCATGCGCGAAGGACTCAAGGCCCGTCGCCTGCAACTGCAAAGTCAGGTGCAGACCCTGCAAGTGGTCAGCCCGCTGGCGACCCTGGCCCGTGGCTACAGCATCCTGCTGGATGAACGCGGCAATGCGATCCGCAGCGCCGCGCAGACCCACAACGGCCAACGCCTGAAAGCCCGGCTGGGCGAAGGCGAGTTGCAGGTGCGCGTCGAGGACAATCACCTGACGCCTGTCACCCTTTCTCTACTGGATTAATCAATGCCGCGTTTTCTCGCTCCCCTGCTGTTGCTTTGCCTGACCTTCAACGCCCACGCCGACAGCTACATCACCCGCCTGCTGAACAAACCAGTGCCCGGTGGCGTCGCCGTGGTCAGCCTCGGCGCCTCGGCCCAGGCGCCCAAGGCCACCTACCAGGGCAAACCGGTGCTGGTGGTGAAGGAACAGGACAACTGGCTGGCGATCGTCGGCGTGCCCTTGACCGTCAAACCCGGCCCGCAGCAAATCAGCAGCGCCGGGCGCAACCTCAGCTTCACCGTAGGTAACAAGAAGTACCCGGAACAGCGCATCACCCTGAAAAACACCCAGCAGGTCAATCCGAACCCGGCCAACCTCAAGCGCATCGAGGCCGAACTGGCGGAGCAGATCCAGGCCTATCGCACGTTCAGTCCGAATATCCCGAGCAACCTGCTGCTGGACAAGCCAGTCAACGGCCCGCTGTCGAGCAAGTTCGGGGTGCGGCGCTTCTTTAACGGCGAAGAGCGTAATCCCCACTCAGGCCTGGATTTCGCGGTGCCGGCGGGAACACCAATCAAGACCCCAGCCAGCGGCAAGGTGATTTTGATCGGCAACTACTTTTTCAATGGCAACACGGTGTTTGTCGACCATGGCCAGGGCTTTATCAGCATGTTCTGCCACATGTCGAAGATCGACGTGAAGGTCGGCCAATCGTTGGCCCGTGGCGCGGTCGTCGGTAAAGTGGGCGCCACCGGTCGTGCCACTGGGCCGCACATGCATTGGAACGTCAGCCTGAATGACGCCCGGGTTGACCCGGCGATCTTCATCGGCGCTTTCCAGCCCTGACCCCAGCCTTATGGATTGCGCATGACCAAAAGTCTGCGCAATAACCAATAACAATTTTACAAATCTAGAAAATAAAATCTCGCGATCAGCGACATTTCGGGTATTCCTCTCAAAGTTTTCCGACTGCTTGCCATCCTTTCCCGGCGCGGTTAGGGTTGAGGGCATGAAAACCTCTCACACCCTCATTCAGCTTCGTCAGCACCGCAGCCTGTGCCTCGTCAGCGCACGACTGCCGGGCTGAATCGCAGCGCCTCGCCCCCCCCTGCTTCACCCCACAAGAATTGATCCACCGGCAGGCCGCCTCTTTTCGGCCGATCACAGAATAAGGATTAACCAGATGAGCATGCTCAAAGACCCGTCTTCGAAATACCGCGCCTTCCCGACCATCGACATCCCGGATCGTACCTGGCCATCGAAGACCATCGATGTCGCGCCGATCTGGTGCAGCTCCGACTTGCGCGATGGTAACCAATCGCTGATCGAACCAATGGACGCGGCGAAGAAGCTGCGCTTTTGGAAAACCCTGGTGTCGGTGGGCGTCAAGGAAATCGAGGCGTCGTTCCCGGCCGCTTCGCAAACCGACTTCGACTTCGTGCGTACCCTGATCGAAGACGGCCACATCCCGGACGACACCACCATCCAGGTGTTGACCCAGGGCCGTGAAGACTTGATCGCGCGCACGTTCGAATCCCTGCGCGGGGCGAAAAAAGCCATCGTTCACCTGTATAACGCCACCTCGCCTTCGTTCCGCCGCATCGTCTTCAACCAGGACAAGGACGGCATCAAGGAAATCGCGGTCAGCGCTGCCAAGCTGTTCGTCAAATACGCGGCCCAGCAGCCAGAGACCGAGTGGACCTTCGAGTATTCGCCAGAGACCTTCAGCGCCACTGAGCTGGAGTTCGCCAAGGAAGTCTGTGATGCGGTGATCGAGGTCTGGAACCCGAGCCCGCAACACAAGATGATCCTCAACCTGCCAGCGACCGTCGAGTGCGCCACGCCGAACATCTACGCCGACCAGATCGAGTGGTTCGGCCGTCACATCAACCGTCGTGACAGCGTGATCATCAGCCTGCACACCCACAACGACCGCGGCACCGGCGTTGCCGCCACCGAGTTGGGCCTGATGGCCGGCGCCGATCGCGTCGAAGGCTGCCTGTTCGGCAACGGCGAACGTACCGGTAACGTCGACCTGGTGACTGTGGCCTTGAACCTCTACACCCAGGGCGTCAACCCGGAACTGGACTTCTCCGACATCGACGGCGTGCGCAAAGTCGTCGAAGAGTGCAACCAGATCGCCGTACACCCGCGTCACCCGTACGTCGGCGACCTGGTCCACACCGCATTCTCCGGCTCGCACCAGGACGCCATCCGCAAAGGCTTCGCCCAGCAGCAACCGGACGCCTTGTGGGAAGTGCCGTACTTGCCGATCGACCCGGCCGATATCGGTCGCAGCTACGAGGCGGTGATTCGCGTCAACAGCCAGTCCGGCAAAGGCGGCATCGCCTACCTGCTGGAACAGGAATACGGCATCAACTTGCCGCGCCGCATGCAGATCGAGTTCAGCCAGGTGGTTCAGCGCGAGACCGATCGCCTGGGCCTGGAAATGACCGCCCAGCAGATCCACGCCTTGCTGCACAGCGAGTACTTGCAGGCCAACACCCCGTACGCGCTGGTCAGCCATCGCCTGCAGGAAGAGAACGGTCACAGTGCGGTCGAAGTCGAAGTGTCGAGCAAGGGCCAGGGCGAAACCAACCTGAACTGGCGCGGCAAGGGCAACGGCGCCCTCGAAGCCCTGGTGGCCGGCCTGCCGATTCCGGTGGAAATCATGGACTACAACGAACACGCGATTGGCGCAGGTACCAATGCCAAGGCGGCGGCGTATATCGAGCTGCGGGTCAACGGTGAACGTGCCGTGCACGGCGTGGGCATCGATGAAAACATCACCACCGCCAGCTTCAAGGCCCTGTTCAGCGCACTGAACCGCTCGCTGAGCCAGCCGCAGGCCAAGGCGGCGTAATTCGGTAACGGTAATGCAAAAGGCCCCGGGGTGAAAACCTCGGGGCCTTTTGGTTTGTGGTGATCTTGAGGGCCCCATCGCGGGCAAGCCCGCTCCCACAGTGGATAGTGTGGGACACAGATTCTGTATGCACCTGCGATCCATTGTGGGAGCGGGCTTGCCCGCGATGAGGCCAAATCAGACGGTGTAAAACTCAGGTGAACTCAAAGGTATCGGCATCCAGATTCGCCGGAAACCGCGCCCGGTAAGCCGCCAATTCGGCCGCATCGAGCACCGCCTTGAACACCCCATCCGCCTCACCCGCACTGAGCAGTGTCTCGCCCTGGAAGTCCAGGACCTGGCTGTCGCCGGTGTAGGCGAAGCCCTTGCCATCGGTACCGACCCGGTTCACTGCAGCGACATAGCACAGGTTTTCAATGGCCCGCGCCGGCAGCAAGCGATTCCAGTGCAAGCGGCGCGCGCCTGGCCAGTTGGCGGTGTACAGCAGCAGGTCGGTGTCGTGGGGATCACGGCTCCACACCGGGAAGCGCAGGTCGTAGCAAATCAGCGGACGCACCCGCCAGCCCTTGAGCTCGAACTGCACCTGGCGCTCGCCGGGGGTGTAATGGTTGTGCTCGCCGGCCATGCGAAACAGGTGACGCTTGTCGTAGTGCCACACCTCGCCATCGGGACGCGCCCACAACAAGCGGTTGCGATGACTGCCATCCGCCGCCTGGACAATCACACTGCCGGTGATCACCGCATCCAGCTTGGCCGCTTGAACACGCAACCATTTACTGGTCGGACCGTTTTCCATCTCGGCGAGGGTTTCCGACTCCATGGAGAAACCCGTGGTGAACATCTCCGGCAAGATCACCAGATCAGCACCACGGGCCTGTTCAAGCAGTTGTTCGAAATGCTCGAGATTGGTTTGGCGGTCGTGCCAGGCCAGGGTGGTCTGGATCAACGCCACGGTGAGTTTGGGCAAGCTGCTCAGATCGCGCATAGTTTCACCGCTGCCTCACGCAGGGTCTCCTCTCGCTTGGCAAAGCACAGACGCACCAGGCGCTGGCCTTGCGGCGGCGTCTGATAGAACACGGAAATCGGGATACTCGCCACGCCATGCTCGCGGGTCATCCACAGGGCCATCTCGACGTCATTGAGGTCGGGGCGGATCTGCGAGTAATCGACCAACTGGAAATAGGTACCGGTTGAGCGAGTAAAACTGAAACGCGAAGGCGTCAGCAGATCGCAGAACAGGTCGCGCTTGGCCTGGTAGAAACTGGGCAGTTCTTCGACATGTTCCGGATGCTCGGCCATGAAATCGGCCAAGGCATACTGCAGCGGCGTCACCCCACAGAAATTCACGTACTGGTGCACTTTGCGCAGTTCCGCCGTGAGGGCCGGCGGTGCGATTACATAGCCGGTTTTCCAACCGGTGACGTGGTAGGTCTTGCCGAACGAACTGACTACGAATGCCCGCTGATACAGCTCTTCATGAGCCAGGACGCTGGCATGGGACACGCCGTCGTACACCAGGTGCTCGTAGACTTCGTCGCTGATCAGATAGATATCGCGATCACGGATCAACGCCGCCACCTGGTCGAGTTCGTCACGGCTGATCAACGCACCGCTGGGGTTGTGCGGGCTGTTGAGGATGATCATCCGCGTGCGCGGGCTCAGTGCCTGGGCCAGCTTGTCGAAGTCGATACGGAAATCGTCCAGGCCCAATTGCACATGCACGCAACGGCCGCCGGCCAGCTCTACTGAGGGTTCGTAGCTGTCGTAGGCAGGGTCAAACACGATAACTTCGTCACCGCTGTGGATAACCGCCTGAATGGCGCAGAAAATCGCCTCCGTAGCGCCGGGCGTCACGGTCACTTCGGTGTCCACATCGACTTGCACACCGTAACTACGCGCGATCTTCGCGGCGATCTGCTCGCGCAACACCGGCAGCCCGGTCATTGGCGAGTATTGGTTATGGCCGTTGGCGATGTGCCGGCCAACCGCATCGCACAGCGCCTGCGGGGCCGCGAAATCGGGAAAACCCTGGGACAGATTGAGCGCGCCGGTCTGCGCCGCGAGCTGAGACATCTGCGTGAAGATGGTAATGCCGACATTCGGCAATTTGCTGGTGATCATCGACGAAACTCCGGGGTGAACAGCCAGTTTCAAGGGACAAGCTGCAAGCGGTCAAGCCACAAAACCGCGCCCACAAAAAAGGGCCCCGAACGGGACCCTTTTGCTTTTACTTGAAGCTTAAAGCTTGCCACTCATAGCTGCGTTTATCGCTTATCACGACGCTTCTTGTCGGCCTTCTTGTGATGCGACATCAAGCGACGCTTCTTGTTGACCTGGCGATCGGTCAGCGAGTTTTTGTTCGCTTCGTACGGGTTCTCGCCGCCCTTGAACTCGATGCGGATCGGCGTACCGACCAGCTTCAGCACACGACGGTAAGTGTTTTCCAGGTAACGAACATAGGAGTTCGGGACCTTCTCGATCTGGTTACCGTGGATCACGATCAGCGGCGGGTTGGCACCCCCCAAGTGCGCATAACGCAGCTTGATCCGACGGTTGTTGACCATCGGTGGCGCGTGCTCGCTGACCGCGTCTTCGAGGATCTGGGTCAGACGGTTGGTCGGCCAGCGAGTGATCGCCGACTTGAACGAGTTCTGTACCGACTGATACAGGTTACCCACGCCAGTGCCGTGCAAGGCCGAGATGAAGTGGATATCGGCGAAGTCGACGAAGAACAACCGGCGCTCCAACTCGACCTTCACGTAGTCACGCTCGGAAGGCGTCATGCCGTCCCACTTGTTCAGTGCGATAACGATGGCGCGACCGGCTTCCAGGGCAAAGCCCAGCAGGTTCAGGTCGTGATCGACCACGCCTTCGCGGGCGTCCATCACAAAGATCACCACGTTGGCATCTTTGATTGCCTGCAGGGTCTTGACCACCGAGAACTTTTCAACTTCCTCGTTGATCTTGCCGCGCTTGCGCACACCGGCGGTGTCGATCAGCGTGTACTTCTCGTCGTTACGCTCGAACGGGATGTAGATACTGTCGCGGGTGGTGCCTGGCTGGTCATAGACGATGACCCGGTCTTCACCGAGCATACGGTTGACCAGGGTCGACTTGCCGACGTTAGGACGACCGATGATGGCGATCTTGATGCCATCTTTCTCGCTTGGGCCAGGAATCCGCACCGCTTCTTCGCCTTCGGCGACGTTGGCGTTCAGATCCTCTTCTTCGGTGTCGCGCGGGAATTCGCCCAGGGCGGCTTCCAGCAGCGTGTTGACACCGCGACCTTGCGCACCGGCAACACCGATGGCGTGGCCCATGCCCAGCGGGGCGAATTCGGCGCGGGCCATTTCAGGATCGATGTTGTCGATCTTGTTGGCGACCAGCAGGGAGCGTTTGTTGCGCTTGCGCAAGTGCTCGGCAATCATCTGGTCGGCGGCGGTGAAGCCCGCCTTGGCGTCTACCAGGAACAGAACGACATCGGCTTCTTCGATGGCCAGCAGCGACTGCTCGGCCATCTTTTCGTCCATGCCGTGTTCGTCACCGGAAATACCACCGGTGTCGACCAGGATATAGGAGCGCCCTTGCCACTTTGCCTCACCGTATTGGCGATCACGGGTCAAACCGGAAAGGTCGCCGACAATAGCGTCGCGGCTTTTGGTCAGGCGGTTGAACATGGTGGACTTGCCGACGTTCGGTCGGCCCACCAGGGCGATTACGGGAACCATGCGGCTCTCCACTTCGATAATTCAGAAAATACAAAAGCCGCTGCAAGGCAGCGGCTGGTGCTCGAGGGCTTCCCTGGACGCATCTCTGTAGGAGCGAGCCTGCTCGCGAAAAACGCCCAGACACCGCGTTTATTCAGGAGGCCAACGTCATCGTTGACGTCCATCGCGAGCAGGCTCGCTCCTACAGTTCAGTATTGCCGACAGGTATAGCCGCCTGGGGTATTACCCCCAAGCATAGTCCTTACTTGATGGTCAGGGCTTCCAGTTTGCCGCTGTTGCCATACACATAAATCGTGTCACCCACCACCAGCGGACGGGCGCGCAGGCCATCGCTGTCGATGCGTTCACGGCCGACGAAACGGCCATCCACCTGACTCAACAGGTGCAGGTAACCTTCCAGGTCACCGACTGCTACATAGCTGGAGAACACTTCCGGCGCCGACAGTTGACGACGGGCCAGCGAGTCGTTGCTCCACAATGCTGTGGTGGAACGCTCGTCGACGCCTTCAACCGTGCCCGAAGACAGGCTCACGTAAACGTTGCCGAAACCCTGAGCGACACCGGCGTAGCTGGAAGCATCACGCTGCCACAGCTGACGACCGCTCTCCAGGTCCAGCGCCGCAACACGGCCCTGGTAGCTGGCGACGTACAGGGTGCCGCCCGACAGCAGCAGGCCGCCGTCGATATCGACCACGCGGTCCAGCTCCGAACGACCTTGCGGGATCGCCACGCGGGTTTCCCACACAGGCACGCCGTTGCTGATGTTCAACGCCACGACTTTGCCGGTCGACAGACCGGCCAGCGCCAGGCGGTTGGTCACAATCGGTGCACTGGTGCCGCGCAGGGTCAGGACGGCAGGCGTGCTGTCGTAGACCCAACGCTGGTCACCGGTGGAGGCATCCAGGCCAATCACGCGATCGTCCTGGGTCTGCACTACCACCACGTCACCGTTGTTCGCCGGTGGCGCCAGCACTTCGCTGGTCACCCGGGCGCGCCAGCGCTCGTCACCGGAGTTGGCATCCAGGGCGACCACTTCGCCGCGCAGGGTGCCGACCATGACCAGCCCGTAACCCACGCCCACGGCGCCGGAAACGGGCAGTTCGAGGTCTTTCTTCCATTTGACGTCGCCGTTGGCGCGATCCATGGCCACCACAATACCGTTCACATCACCGGCATAGATGGTATCGCCGTCGATCGCCGGCACCAGCATGTTGTAGCTATCGCCCTGACCGTCACCGATCGAACGACTCCACTGCTTCTGCAGGACCACTTCTTCCTTGAAGTCGACCAGTTCGGCCGGTGGCTGTTCTTTTTTGCTGTTGCTGCTGCAACCCGCGGCCAGAATGGCCAGGGCCAGCAATGCTGCATGTTTCCAACGAATCACGTCACGCATCCCCTTTGGCCAGGTCATCCAGCTTGATTTGCAGGCCGCCGACTGCCGCTTCATCCGACAGTGCCGCCTTGGCTTTTTGATACGCCGCATGGGCTTCGTCGGTACGACCCAACTGAACCAGCAGGTCGCCCTTGAGCTCTTCGCGAGTGGCCAGGAACGCCTTGTCGGCATCGCCTTCCAGCAGTTTCAGGGCATCTTCAGGCTTGTTCTGTGCGGCCAGGACCTGAGCCAGACGCTGACGCGCCACTTCGCCCAGGGCCGGGTTGGCCGGCTTGTCGGCAACGGCTTTAAGCTCAGTCGCTGCGTCATCGAGCTTGCCGCTGTCGACCGCGACCTTGGCCACGAACAGGCTGCCGTATTGGGCGTAGGCACTGCCGCCGAACTCGCTGTTGAGCTTGTTCGCCAGGTCCGCTACACGGGCTGCGTCAGGCTTGCCGTCCGGGGTCAGGGTGGTTTCCAGCAGTTGCTGATAGAGCATCGAGGCGCCTTGCGACTGATTGCTCTGATACTTCTGGAACGCCTGCCAGCCGAACACGATGACCAGCGCCAACAGGCCGCCAGTGACCAGGGGTTTACCGTTGCGCGTCCACCAGTCCTTCAAATCCGCCAGCTGTTCATCTTCGGTACTCGACACCCCAATACTCCTTATTCGCTAAATCGGCTGTTTGACAGCTTCAACCCTGCACGACGCAGGTGGCCAGGTGAGCGGCAAGCGCATCCCAGGCAATGCTTTGTTGTTCGCCCTGGCCACGCAGGGGTTTGAAACCTACCACTTGCTGGGCCATTTCGTCGTCACCCAGGATCAGTGCGTAGAGTGCACCGCTCTTGTCGGCTTTCTTGAACTGGCTCTTGAAGCTGCCACCGCCGGCATTCACTTGCAGGCGCAGGTTGGGCAACTGGTCACGCACCCGCTCGCTCAAGGCCAGCCCGGCCAGTTCGGCAGCTTCGCCGAACGCGCACAGGTAGACATCAACCTGACGAGAAATTTCTTCCGGGATCTGCTCCAGGGTTTCCAGCAGCAGCACCAGGCGCTCGATACCCATCGCGAAACCGACGCCAGTGGTCGGTTTGCCACCCATCTGCTCGACCAGGCCGTCGTAACGACCGCCCGCGCACACGGTACCTTGGGCGCCGAGCTTGTCGGTGACCCATTCGAAAACGGTCTTGCTGTAGTAATCCAGCCCGCGCACCAGCTTCGGGTTGATCACATAAGGAATGCCTACGGCATCCAGGCGCGCCTTGAGGCCTTCGAAGTGCGCACGCGACTCGTCATCGAGGTAGTCGGCCATCTTCGGCGCATCGACCAGGATCGCTTGGGTATCGGCATTCTTGGTGTCGAGCACGCGCAGCGGGTTGGTCTTCAGGCGGCGCTGGCTGTCTTCGTCGAGCTTGTCCAGGTGTTGCGAGAGGAACGCCACCAGCGCCTCACGGTAACGACCACGGGACTCGCTGGTGCCCAGGCTGTTGAGCTCGAGCTTGACCGCATCGCGGATGCCCAGCTCGCCCCACAGGCGCCAGGTCAGCACGATCAGTTCGGCGTCGATGTCCGGACCGTCGAGGTTGAACACTTCGACACCGATCTGGTGGAACTGGCGGTAGCGGCCTTTCTGCGGACGCTCGTGGCGGAACATCGGGCCGATGTACCAGAGTTTCTGCACCTGGCCACCACCGGTAATACCGTGCTCCAGCACCGCGCGCACGCAGGCGGCAGTGCCTTCCGGACGCAGGGTCAGGGAGTCGCCGTTACGGTCGTCGAAGGTGTACATCTCTTTTTCGACGATGTCGGTCACTTCACCGATCGAACGCTTGAACAGCTCGGTGAACTCCACGATCGGCATGCGGATCTGCTTGTAACCGTAGTTATCCAGCAGACGCGAAACGGTGCCTTCGAAGTGACGCCACAGCGGGGTCTGATCGGGCAGGATGTCATTCATGCCACGAATGGCTTGCAGAGACTTGCTCACAAAGATTCCTTAATTCGTTTGATCAGCCGCGGGCGATAAGCGCCGCTTCGGCTTCGACCTTTTCGGCCGCTTTCTGGCGAATCAGCCGTTCCAGCTCATCCACCAGATTGTCATTCGTCAATTTCTGCGACGGCTTGCCGTCGATGTAAATCAGGTTCGGCGTACCGCCAGTCAGGCCAATGTGCGCTTCTTTGGCTTCACCGGGACCGTTGACCACGCAACCGATCACCGCCACATCCAGCGGCACCAGCAGATCTTCAAGGCGCCCTTCCAGCTCGTTCATGGTCTTGACCACATCGAAGTTCTGCCGCGAGCAGCTCGGGCAGGCGATGAAGTTGATGCCACGGGAACGCAGGTGCAGGGACTTGAGGATGTCGTAGCCGACTTTCACTTCCTCGACCGGGTCGGCCGCCAACGAGATGCGAATAGTATCGCCAATCCCTTCGGCGAGCAGCATACCGAGGCCCACGGCGGATTTCACCGTGCCTGAGCGCAAACCACCGGCTTCGGTGATGCCCAGGTGCAGCGGCTGGACGATTTCCTTGGCCAACAGGCGGTAGGCTTCGACGGCCATGAACACGTCGGAGGCCTTCACACTGACCTTGAAGTCCTGGAAGTTCAGGCGCTCAAGGTGCTCGACGTGACGCAAGGCCGACTCGACCAGCGCTGCCGGCGTCGGCTCGCCGTATTTCTTCTGCAGGTCTTTTTCCAGGGAACCGGCGTTGACGCCGATGCGAATCGGGATCCCGCGGTCACGCGCCGCATCGACCACCGCGCGAACCCGGTCTTCACGACCGATGTTGCCCGGGTTGATACGCAGGCAATCGACGCCCAGTTCGGCCACGCGCAGGGCGATGCGGTAGTCGAAGTGGATGTCGGCGACCAGCGGCACCTTGACCAGTTGTTTGATCTTGCCGAAGGCTTCGGCCGCGTCCATGTCCGGAACGGAAACCCGCACGATATCGACGCCAGCCGCTTCAAGGCGGTTGATCTGGGCCACGGTGGCCGCGACGTCGTTGGTATCGCTGTTGGTCATGCTCTGCACAGCGATGGGCGCATCACCGCCCACCGGTACCGAACCAACCCAGATCTTGCGGGATTCGCGACGTTTGATTGGAGATTGGCCGTGCATGACTTATTGACCCAACGTAAAATTAGCGGTAGCGACATTGGTGAACGGAACATCGACTGCCTGCCCGTTGTAACTAACCTGCGCACCACGGGCGAAGCCCAAGCGGACGGCAAAGGGTGGCTTACCGCTGACATCGACGCTGTCGCCTTTACGTTTCAGACCACTGAACAGCACTTTTCCGCTGCCGTCTTTTACTTGGGTCCAGCAATCGGCGACGAACTGAATGCGTACCTGGCCGGAACCGGCGACCGGAGTGGCCGGAGCGACAACGGTGGCGACCGGAGCGGCTGGCGCTGCAGGAGCGGTAACAGCAGGAGTCGGTGCAACGGGCGCTACCGGAGCAGCAGGCACGGCCGGTGCAGTCACCACCGGAGCCACAGTAGCGGCCGCAGCAGGGTCGGCAGGGGCGACTTCCGCTGCCGGCGCAGTGCTGGTGCCTTCAGGCAAAGCCAACGGCGTAGCCGCCTCGGTTTGCGCCTCGGCCACCGCTTGATCTTCCGGCTCGTCGAGCGGATGGATCTGCGTGGTTCCGTCGGCGCCCTCGACTTCAACGTGTTCAGGGTTCAGACCGATCAGGTCCTTGGTGCGCAGCGAGGTTTGGTCCTGCCACCAGACAAAACCACCACCGACGACAGCAATCAGCAGCAACAGGCTGACGATGCGCAAAATGGTATGGGAAATACGGCTTGGCTCTTCGATACGGCCCAGGCTGTGTACATTGCTGCCCTGGGCGTCGGTGCCGGTGTGCTGGTCGAACTGCTGGACCAGGACGGCCTGGTCCATGCCGAGCAATTTGGCATAGGCGCGGATATAGCCGCGGGCAAAGGTGTGCCCTGGCAGCTTGTCGAACGCGCCGTTTTCCAGATTAGCCAAAGAGACCGCGGTGAGATTGAGCTTTAACGCTACTTCAGCCAACGACCAACCATTGCTTTCGCGGCCCTGACGCAAGGTCTCTCCGGGGTTTACGCGAGTCGCTGCTACAACTTCGGGATGCGCCGCTTTCATCATTGCTCCGACAGGTATTGCTGATATTCCGGCGTACCGGGATAGAGTCGTGTTAATTGCAGGCCCAGACTGGCGGCCTTGTCGCGATCTTCGAACACGCTGGCCAACTGCACGCCGAGCCATAGACTACGTGCATTTTGCTCGGCGAGCAGGCTAAAACGGTCGTAATAGTCGCGCGCGGGCACATAATGCCTGTCTTCGAACGACAACTCAGCCATTTCCAGCAACGCCCGTGGTTGCTGGCGATTCAGGCGCAGGGCTTTTTCCAGGTGTTCTCTGGCCAGATCACGCTCGCCGAGCTTCATGGCGGTCATGCCCAGGCTTTCAAAAACTCTCGAACGTTCAGGGTACAGACTGTCGGCAGCCGCTTGCTCAAAGCGCTCGTAGGCGTCCTTGTAGCGCTGCTGCTGATAGAGAAAGCTGCCGTAGTTGTTGAGGATCCGGGCGTCGGAAGGGCGCACCGCCAGCGCCTTGCGAAAATGCTGCTCGGCCAGCGCCGGCTCCATTTCCGCCTGGAACACCAGGCCCAGCGCAGCGTTCGCGTCGGCGTCTGAAGCGTCAAGCTCCAGCGCTTTCTTGAGCGGTACCTTCGCTTGCTCGGTCATGCCCTTGTGCAGGTAGCCCATGCCCAGTTGCACATAGGCGGCTCGCGCTTCGTCCCGTCCCTTGCCGGTCTGCAACGGGTCGTTGCCGCCCGATGACACGCAGCCAGTCGCAAGGCTGGCCAACAGCAGGAGCAGCGCCACGCGCAGGGACATAGAGATCCTCTCTTAGTTACGGGTCGCAGCGTCTTGGGCCATATCGTTATCGGCGCTCAATTCGCGCACGGCGATATAACGTTCGCTGCGACGGGTGCGATCCAGCACCTGCCCTACCAATTGACCACACGCGGCGTCGATGTCTTCGCCGCGCGTGGTGCGCACGGTGACGTTGAAGCCGGCATGATGCAGTTGATCCTGGAAACGGCGGATGGCGTTGTTGCTCGGCCGCTCGTAACCGGAATGCGGAAACGGGTTGAACGGGATCAAGTTGATCTTGCACGGTACGTTCTTGAGCAACTCGATCATTTCAACCGCGTGTTCAACTTTATCGTTGATGTCCTTGAGCAAGGTGTACTCGACGGTCAACACGCGCTTTTCGCCCAGGGACGACATGTAGCGCTGACACGATTCGAGCAGCATCTTAAGCGGATACTTCTTGTTGATCGGCACCAATTGGTTACGCAATGCGTCATTCGGTGCGTGCAGCGACAACGCCAGGGATACGTCGATGTGCTTGGACAGCTCATCGATCATCGGCACTACGCCGGAAGTCGACAGGGTCACGCGGCGCTTGGAGATGCCGTAGCCCAGGTCGTCCATCATCAGGTGCATGGCGGCAACGACGTTGTCGAAGTTCAGCAGCGGCTCGCCCATGCCCATCATCACCACGTTGGTGATGGCACGTTCGGCGGTGGCCGGAATGCTGCCAAACGATTTGTTGGCAATCCACACCTGGCCGATCACTTCGGCGGCGGTGAGATTGCTATTGAATCCTTGCTTGCCGGTGGAGCAGAAACTGCAATCCAGGGCACAGCCTGCCTGGGACGAAACGCACAAAGTGCCACGTTTGCCCTGGGGAATGTAGACGGTCTCGACGCAGCTGCCGGACGCCACGCGCACCACCCACTTACGGGTGCCGTCGGTGGAAATGTCCTCGCTGACCACTTCGGGGCCGCGAACTTCGGCAATGGCCTTGAGCTTGTCGCGCAGGGCCTTGCTGACATTCGTCATGGCGTCGAAATCATCGACGCCAAGGTGGTGAATCCATTTCATTACCTGACCGGCACGGAAACGCTTCTCCCCGATTGAGTCGAAGAATTTTTCCATTTCCTGTTGAGTCAGACCCAGCAGGTTGGTTTTTACAGTCGATGTAGTCATGGATTCACCTTCACTCTCAAGCCAATGCTTAGCGAGTGGTTACTTCAGTAGCTGCGAAGAAGTACGAGATTTCGCGAGCAGCAGCGGCTTCGGAGTCCGAACCGTGTACAGCGTTGGCGTCGATCGATTCAGCGAAGTCAGCACGGATGGTGCCAGCAGCTGCTTCTTTAGGGTTGGTAGCGCCCATCAGCTCACGGTTCAGAGCGATAGCGTTTTCGCCTTCCAGAACCTGAACAACAACCGGGCCGGAGATCATGAAAGCAACCAGATCACCGAAGAAACCACGAGCGCTGTGCTCAGCGTAGAAGCCTTCAGCTTCAGCTTTGGACAGTTGCTTCAGTTTCGAAGCAACAACCTTCAGGCCGGCTTTTTCGAAACGAGTGGTGATCTCGCCGATCACGTTTTTTGCAACAGCGTCAGGCTTGATGATGGAGAAAGTGCGTTGAACAGCCATGATGTAACTCCAGAAACGGTAATGTGCGAAAAATTAAACCCGCGAATTATACGCGGGTTCTTGGGTATTGCCTAACCTGCGAGGACGATCAGTCTACTTCTTCGATCCAGAGCGCCTGGACCGCTTCCAACACCTTCTCGCCGACTCGGCCAGAAGTGTTGTCAAAGTCCGGCAGCTCCATGATCCATCGCTGCAGGTCGACGAAATTGACAGAAAGCGGATCGACATCCGGCTTGGCTTCGGCCAATTCTTCTGCAATGCGTTGAACATCATTCCAACCGTAGCTCATGACAGTCTTACCAGTCAGTGCGGCGCTTCGGCCGCATGGTTAAGCGAATATTTCGGGATTTCGACGGTGATGTCTTCTTCACCGACGATGGCCTGACAGGCCAGGCGCGATTGCGCTTCAAGACCCCAGGCACGATCGAGGAAATCTTCCTCCAGCTCGTCCGCTTCTTCCAGCGAATCAAAGCCTTCGCGAACGATGCAGTGACAGGTGGTGCAAGCACACACGCCGCCACAGGCACTTTCCATCTCGATGTGGTGCTCGTGCGCCAGTTCGAGGATGGAGATGCCGGGGGCCGCATCAACGACCAGGCCTTCCGGACAAAACTTCTCGTGGGGCAGAAAAATGACCTGCGGCATCGTTATTCCTCAATCTCATTCAGGTTGCGCCCCGCCAGCGCGGCTTTCACCGTCGAATCCAGGCGGCGGGCAGCAAAGGCGTCGGTCACTTGCGACAGACGCTTGGTCTGCTGCTCGATGGCGAAACCATCAGTGCCTTGCATCAATTCGGTCAGTTCCTGCACTTGCAGCTCGATCACCATGCGCTCGTCGGCATCCAGCAGGCGCTCGCCATCGGCTTCGAGGGCCGCCTGCACCGCTTCGATCAGGCGCTGGGCGTCGACTTGCTGCTCGCGCAACACGCGGGCCACCTTGTCGTCGTTGGCGTGCTGGAACGAGTCCTTGAGCATGCGCGCGATTTCACCGTCGGTCAGGCCGTAGGACGGCTTGACCTGGATGCTCGCCTCGACACCCGAACCCAGCTCGCGGGCGGACACGCTGAGCAGGCCGTCGGCATCAACCTGGAAGGTCACGCGAATCTTCGCCGCACCCGCCACCATCGGTGGGATGCCGCGCAATTCAAAGCGCGCCAGTGAGCGGCAATCGCTGATCAGCTCGCGCTCGCCCTGCAGCACATGAACCATCATGGCCGACTGGCCATCTTTGTACGTGGTGAAGTCCTGGGCGCGGGCAACCGGGATGGTGGTGTTGCGTGGAATCACCTTCTCCATCAGGCCGCCCATGGTTTCCAGACCCAGGGACAACGGAATCACGTCGAGCAGAAGCAGTTCGCCACCATCGCGCTTGTTGCCGGCCAGGGTATCGGCCTGGATCGCAGCACCAATGGCTACTACTTGATCCGGATCGATTTCAGTCAGCGGCTGGCGACCGAAGGCTTCGGCGACAGCCTCGCGAACACGCGGAACACGGGTCGAACCGCCGACCATGACCACCGCATTGACTTCTTCCAGCTCGACACCGGAGTCACGCACGGCACGGCGGCAGGCCTTGAGGCTGCGCGCGACCATCGGCTCGATCAGCGCATCGAAGGCCTCACGGGTCAGCGCGGCTTTCCACTCGCCGTACACCACGTCGACGCTGGCGGCGCTGGTAAGGGCTTCCTTGGCCGCACAGGCCGTTTGCAACAGATGACGCTGCGCACCCGGATCGAGGTCAGCCGACAGGCCGGCGTTCTGGATGATCCAGCCAGCAATCGCATGATCGAAGTCATCGCCGCCCAGGGCCGTGTCGCCACCAGTGGCCAGCACTTCGAACACACCGCCGGTCAGGCGCAGGATCGAAATATCGAAGGTGCCGCCGCCCAGGTCGTAGATCGCTACCAGCCCTTCGGCGTGCTGATCCAGGCCATAGGCCACTGCGGCAGCGGTCGGCTCGTTGAGCAGGCGCAAGACGTTGAGGCCGGCCAGCTTGGCCGCATCCTTGGTTGCCTGGCGCTGCGCATCGTCGAAGTAGGCCGGAACGGTGATCACCGCGCCCACCAACTCACCGCCCAGGGTCGCTTCCGCGCGCTGGCGCAGGACCTTGAGGATATCGGCAGAGACTTCGACCGGGCTTTTCGGCCCCTGAATGGTGTCGATGAACGGCATGTGCGACTCGCCGTCGACGAAGCGATACGGCAGTTGCTCGCCCAGTTGCTTGACGTCGGACAGACCACGACCCATCAAGCGCTTGACCGACAGCACAGTGTTCAGGGGATCGGCGGCCGCGGCCAGACGGGCGGACTCGCCGACCTCGACATGGTCGGCGTGGTAGCGCACCGCAGACGGCAGGATCACCTGCCCTGCCGCGTCGGCCAGCGGTTCGGAAAGACCACTGCGCAACGCAGCGACCAGCGAATTGGTAGTGCCCAAGTCGATCCCCACAGCCAGGCGACGCTGGTGCGGTTGAGGACTTTGGCCGGGTTCGGCGATCTGCAGTAGGGCCATCGTTATCAGGACTTATCTGTATATCAGGCGTGCGACCGAGGCGGCACTGGGTTAATCGTCGAGGCGCTCTTCTAACTGGCGCACTTCGTAGGTGAGCTTGTCGAGAAACTGCATGCGCCGCATCAGGCGTTCGGCCTGTTCGCGTTGCGCTGCGTCGTTCCAGCAAGCTGCGAAGCTTTGGTTCAGCTCATCCTGGGCAGTTTTCAGGCGACGCTTGAACACCGCGACACCGGCCAGATCGGCGCTGTCTTGCAGGTCTTCGAGCTCTTCACGCCATTGCATCTGCTGCAGGAGGAAGTCCGGATCGTGCACCGTGACTTCCAGCGGCAACTCGCCACCGCCGAGCGCGAGCAAATAACGCGCACGCTTGGGTGGGCTCTTGAGCGTCTGGTAGGCCTCGTTGAGGCTCGCCGACTGCTCAAGCGCCAGGCGCTGCTCACGCTCGGAAGCATCAGCGAAACGGTCCGGGTGAACGCCGCGCGCCAACTCACGGTAGCGCGTAGCCAGCTGATCGAGATCCAGATTGAAGCTCGGTTGCAGCTCGAATAAAGCGAAATGACAAGGAGTTCCCACGAGCCGCCTCAGATGTTGAAGCTTTCGCCGCAGCCACATTCACCGCGTACGTTGGGATTGTTGAACTTGAAGCCTTCGTTCAACCCTTCCTTGACGAAATCGAGTTCGGTGCCGTCCAGGTAGGCCAGGCTTTTCGGGTCGATGATCACTTTCTCGCCGTGACTCTCGAACACCTGATCCTCTGCCACCACTTCGTCGACAAACTCCAGCACGTAGGCGAGACCGGAACAGCCTGTGGTGCGCACACCCAGACGAATCCCCTCACCTTTGCCGCGCCCGTCGAGGGAGCGTCGCACGTGCCGAGCGGCCGCTTCTGTCATGCTGATAGCCATCGTTGACTCCTTACTCGTCGCCAGAACCTGAAAGTCAGATCAGGCCTTTTTTCTGCTTGTAGTCGCGAACGGCGGCCTTGATGGCGTCTTCAGCGAGAACCGAGCAGTGGATTTTCACTGGCGGCAGGGCCAGTTCTTCAGCCAGCTGAGTGTTCTTGATGGTTTCAGCTTCGTCCAGGGTCTTGCCCTTCATCCACTCAGTGGCCAGGGAGCTGGAGGCGATGGCGGAACCGCAACCGTAGGTCTTGAACTTGGCGTCTTCAATCACACCCTGCTCGTTGACCTTGATTTGCAGGCGCATCACGTCGCCGCACGCCGGAGCGCCGACCATGCCGGTGCCGACGTCAGGATCTTCCGCGTCCATCTTGCCGACGTTGCGCGGGTTTTCGTAGTGGTCGATGACCTTTTCGCTGTAAGCCATGATTCTCAATCCTCACTCATCAGAGAGTCGCTCTTTGGGTCCGGTGAACCGTCAGTTCAAGGCCGGCCCCGTGTGCGGCGACTTAAATATCAGTGTGCCGCCCACTCGATCTTCGAAATGTCGACGCCATCTTTGTACATGTCCCACAGCGGCGACAGAGCGCGCAGCTTGGTAACGGCCTCGCAGACTTTCTGCGCGGCGTAATCGATTTCTTCTTCGGTGGTGAAGCGGCCGAAGGTGAAGCGGATCGAGCTGTGGGCCAGTTCGTCGTTGCGGCCCAGGGCGCGCAGTACGTACGAAGGCTCGAGCGAGGCCGAGGTGCAGGCCGAGCCGGACGACACGGCCAGATCCTTGAGTGCCATGATCAGCGACTCGCCTTCAACGTAGTTGAAGCTCAGGTTCAGGTTGTGCGGAACGCGGGCGGTCAGGCTGCCGTTGACGTACAGCTCTTCGAGGTTTTCCACTTGTTTGTAGAAGCGGTCGCTCAGGGCCTTGATGCGCACGTTCTCGGCAGCCATGTCTTCCTTGGCCACGCGGAACGCTTCACCCATGCCAACGATCTGGTGGGTCGCCAGGGTGCCGGAACGCATGCCGCGCTCGTGACCGCCGCCGTGCATGGTCGCTTCGATGCGCACACGCGGCTTGCGGCTCACGTACAGTGCGCCGATGCCTTTAGGGCCGTAGGTTTTGTGAGCGGAGAACGACATCATGTCGACTTTCAGCTTCTGCAGGTCGATCTCGACCTTGCCAGTGGACTGAGCGGCGTCGACGTGGAACAGGATGCCCTTGGCACGCAGCATCTCGCCGATGGCGGCGATGTCGTTGATGGTGCCGATTTCGTTGTTCACGTGCATGACCGACACCAGGATGGTGTCGTCACGCAGTGCAGCTTCGACCATCTCAGGAGTCACCAGGCCATCTTCGCGCGGTTCGAGGTAGGTCACTTCGAAACCTTCACGCTCCAGTTGGCGCATGGTGTCCAGGACAGCCTTGTGCTCGATCTTGGTGGTGATCAGGTGCTTGCCCTTGGTGGCGTAGAAATGTGCCGCACCCTTGATTGCCAGGTTGTCGGACTCGGTGGCACCGGAGGTCCAGACGATTTCACGCGGGTCGGCGTTGACCAGGTCGGCGACCTGACGACGAGCGTTTTCGACCGATTCTTCGGCTTTCCAGCCGAACACGTGGGAACGGGACGCCGGGTTACCGAAGTTTCCGTCGACCAGCAGGCATTCACTCATCTTTTGCGCGACACGCGGATCAACCGGGGTGGTCGCAGAGTAATCAAGGTAAATCGGCAATTTCATGGACTATCTCCTAAATCAGGCTGGCTGGCGTGCCGCTAGCTCTTTGGCTGTCATTCGACGGCGGACGCTTCAATCTTGTCCAGACGCGGCGCCTTGCTGTTGCAACGACGCTGGTCCTGACGCTGGGCTACTTCTTGCACCTCACGGCGGGTGACAAGATCAGCCAAGCTGATACCGCTGAGAAATTCGTGGATTTGCAGGCTCAGATCACACCACAGGTGGTGGGTCAGGCAGGTATCGCCGCCATGGCAATCGCCCAGACCCTGGCACTTGGTAGCGTCAACCGATTCGTTAACCGCGTCGATCACCTGGGCGACCTGGATCCCCTGCATGTCACGCGACAGCTGGTAGCCGCCGCCAGGCCCACGAACGCTGGACACCAGGTTGCTGCGGCGCAATTTGGCGAAGAGTTGTTCGAGGTAGGACAGGGAAATGCCTTGGCGCTCGGAGATGTCAGCCAGGGACACAGGCCCATGCTGCGCATGCAACGCCAGGTCAAGCATGGCGGTGACAGCGTATCGGCCTTTAGTAGTGAGTCGCATGGACAATTACCGCGGAGTTTCGAGATGGGGACGAGTATGCGATTCCCGAGTATTTAAGTCAACTATAAGACCTAGTACTTTAGTCAGGATTACCCGTAAAAGAGCGCGCGAATTGTAGCAAAGACTGGTTGCAATCGGCCAGCGGTACCGTGTCATCGTTCATCGGTGTAGGAGCTGGCTTGCCAGCGAACCAGGCGCCGCCTTGCGTCATACACGCAGCTTTCGCCGGCAAGCCAGCTCCTACGAAATAGCTCGCGATCAACCCGCCTGACTCTGATCCTTGTCCTTCACACACGCAAAGTCTTCTTCACGCAGCTGCGGCAAGTCTTTCGCACAGTAATTACTGCCCAGATCCTTCAATGCCCCGCACATCCCCTCCAGGCGCCCGTCCACTGCCTGCAAGTGATCGAGCAACTGACCGATGGCGCGCGCCACCGGGTCGGGCATGTCTTCGCTGACGCCGTAGGCATCGAAGCCGATCTTCTCGGCCATCGCCTTGCGCCGAGCGTCCATCTCATGATCAGGCTTGATGATGATCCGCCCGGGAATACCCACAACGGTCGCGCCCGGCGGCACCTCCTTGGTCACCACCGCGTTGGAACCAACCTTGGCCCCGGCGCCAACCGTGAACGGGCCAAGCACCTTAGCGCCAGCGCCAACCACCACGCCATCACCCAGGGTCGGGTGACGCTTACCCTTGTTCCAGCTGGTGCCACCGAGGGTCACACCCTGGTAAAGGGTCACGTCGTCGCCGATCTCGGCGGTTTCGCCAATGACGATGCCCATGCCGTGATCAATAAAGAAGCGACGGCCAACCTTGGCGCCCGGGTGGATCTCGATCCCGGTCAGCCAGCGACCGAAGTTCGACACCAGCCGCGCCAGCCACTTCCAGTTCCGGCCCCACAGGGCCGCCGACAGGCGATGAATCCAGATCGCGTGCATGCCCGGGTAGCAGGTCAGCACCTCGAACGCATTACGTGCCGCCGGATCACGGTGGAAAACGCTCTGGATATCTTCACGCAAACGCTCGAACATCATTAATCCTTCCGTTTAGAGAGCTCGCCACGGGCCGCTTTTTGGGTTTCCGTGAGGATGCCACGCAATATGTTCATTTCCGCCCGGCTGACCGAGCTTCGACCGTACAACCGGCGCAGGCGCGCCATCAAGTGCCGTGGCTGTTCCGGGTTGAGGAACTCGATGGCCACCAGGGTCTGCTCGAGGTGCTCGTAGAAGCGCTCCAGCTCATCCATGGTCGCCAGTTCGGCACTCTTAGTCGAGGCCACCTCTTCCTTCTCGACCTTGCTCGGCTGACCCTGAGCCGCCAACCAGGCCATGCGCACTTCATAGGCCAGCACCTGCACTGCGGCACCCAGGTTCAGCGAACTGAACTCAGGGTCCGAGGGAATGTGCACGTGATAATGACATCGCTGCAGCTCTTCGTTGGTCAGGCCGGAATCTTCACGACCGAACACCAGGGCGATCTGCGCATCTTGCCCAGCCTCTTCCACCACCTTGGTCCCGCACTCGCGCGGATCCAGCAGCGGCCAGGGAATGCGCCGGTCGCGGGCGCTGGTGCCGAGCACCAGATTGCAACCCACCAGCGCATCTTCGAGGGTGGCCACCACTTGGGCGTTTTCGAGGATATCGCCCGCACCCGAAGCCCGCGCGTCGGCTTCGTGATGAGGAAAAACCCGTGGCTCGACCAGCACCAGCCGCGACAGCCCCATGTTCTTCATGGCACGCGCAGCCCCACCGATATTGCCCGGATGACTGGTATTGACCAGGACGACACGAATGTTCTGCAGCAAGGGAGGCGCTCTCTGACAGGGAATTTAGGCGGCAAATCTTACAGTTCATCCTAAAGTTAAGCTACGAAAGCGAACGTCGTCGTTCATCTGTAGAAACTTTCTGTTAGAATGCTCGGCTTTCTTTAACAACCTTAGGTGACACATCCATGCAGCCCATGCTGAATATCGCGCTGCGCGCCGCCCGCAGCGCCAGTGAATTGATTTTCCGCTCCATCGAGCGCCTGGATACCATCAAGGTCGATGAAAAAGACGCCAAGGACTACGTGTCCGAAGTGGATCGTGCCGCCGAACAGAAAATCGTCGATGCCCTGCGCAAGGCTTACCCGAACCACTCGATCATGGGTGAAGAGACCGGTATGCACGCGGGCACCGGCATCGAAGGCGAAGAGTACCTGTGGATCATCGACCCACTGGACGGTACCACCAACTTCCTGCGCGGCATCCCGCACTTCGCCGTCAGCATCGCCTGCAAATACCGTGGTCGCCTGGAACACGCCGTGGTCCTCGACCCGGTTCGCCAGGAAGAATTCACCGCCAGCCGTGGCCGTGGCGCCCAACTGAACGGCCGTCGCCTGCGCGTCAGCGGTCGCACCAGCCTGGACGGCGCCCTGCTGGGTACCGGCTTCCCGTTCCGTGACGACCAGATGGACAACCTCGACAACTACCTGGGCATGTTCCGCGCCCTGGTTGGCCAGACCGCCGGCATCCGCCGCGCTGGCGCCGCGAGCCTGGACCTGGCCTACGTGGCTGCCGGCCGTTTCGACGCCTTCTGGGAGTCGGGCCTGTCCGAGTGGGACATGGCCGCTGGCGCCCTGCTGATTCAAGAAGCCGGCGGCCTGGTGAGCGACTTCACTGGCGGCCACGACTTCCTTGAGAAAGGCCACATCGTTGCCGGCAACACCAAATGCTTCAAGGCAGTCCTGACGGCCATCCAGCCGCACCTGCCAGCTTCGCTGAAGCGCTAAGTTTCACGCGACATGAAAAGCACCCTACGGGGTGCTTTTTTTATGCCTGTCATTCCACCCCTGTGGGAGCGGGCTTGCCCGCGATGGCGATATCCCTTACACCGGATTTGCCAGCTGACCCACCGCAATCGCGGGCAAGCCCGCTCCCACAGTGGGCCTTGCGGTGTTCTTGCGGGCACAAAAAAGCACCCCGAAAGGTGCTTTTTTGACCATCAGCAATCAGCGCATCACTGACCCTGCTGATTCTCCGACAGAACCAACCGCCCTTCCTTGTCCACCGGAATCTGGTTGCCCGGATCACGGTCCATGCGCACCTTGCCTTCCTTGCCGTCCAGCGAATAACGCACGTCGTAGCCGACGACCTTGTCGCTGATGTCATTGACCGTGTTGCAACGGGTCTGAGTGGTGGTGTAGGTGTCACGCTCCTGCATGCCTTCCTGCACCTTGTTACCGGCGTAACCGCCGCCCACTGCACCGGCTACGGTGGCAATTTTCTTGCCGGTACCGCCGCCAATCTGGTTACCCAGCAGGCCGCCCGCCAACGCACCGACCACCGTACCGGCGATCTGATGCTGATCCTTGACCGGCGCCTGGCGGGTCACGGTGACGTCCTTGCACACTTCACGTGGCGTTTTGATTTGTGTCTTGACCGGCTCGACCGCCAGCACTTGCGCATACTCAGGGCCGCTTTTCACCAGGCTGTAGGTGGCAACAGCACCCCCGGCAGTCACACCGACAGCACCCAATACCGCACCAACCAGCAACGACTTGTTCACATGAACCTCCTGACCATCACATGCGGGCATGCCCGCGCTTCTCCCAGCCTTGGAGCACAAAAAAAGGCGCGAGTTCAATACTCGCGCCTTTTTCAGGTACCGCAGGGTAGGAAAACGTCTTAAGGACGGTCGTCCACTTCCTTCTCGGTATTAACAGGAGGAATCAGGTCCTCGCTGCTCAGGTTCAGCCAGATCAGCACCACGTTGGCGATGTAGATCGACGAGTAAGTACCCGCCAATACACCCACCAGCAGCGCCACCGAGAAGCCCCACAAGTTATCGCCACCGAAGATCAGCAGCGCAGCAATCGCCAGCAAGGTCGACACCGAGGTCGCGATGGTCCGCAGCAGGGTCTGGGTGGTCGAGATGTTGAGGTTCTCGATCAGCGTCGCCTTGCGCAGTACGCGGAAGTTCTCACGCACCCGGTCGAACACGACGATGGTGTCGTTCAGCGAGTAGCCGATGATCGCCAGCACCGCCGCCAGCACCGTCAGGTCGAAGGTGATCTGAAAGAACGACAGGATACCGATGGTCACGATCACGTCGTGGATCAGCGACACAATGGCGCCGACCGCGAATTTCCACTGAAAGCGGAACGCCAGGTAGATCAGGATGCCACCCAGCGCCATCAGCATGCCGAGGCCGCCCTGGTCGCGCAGCTCTTCACCGACCTGCGGGCCGACGAACTCGACGCGCTTGACCACCGCTGGGTTGTCGCCGCCGACTTTCTGCAGCGCCGCCGCTACCTGGTGGCCCAGTTGCGGGTCTTCACCCGGCATCCGCACCAGCAGGTCAGTGGTCGCGCCGAAGCTCTGCACCACGGCTTCGTGATAACCCGAGGTCACCAGTTGCTCGCGCACCTTGGTCACATCGGCCGGACGCTCGTAGGTCAGCTCGATCAGCGTACCGCCGGTGAAGTCCAGGCCGTAGTTCATACCCTTGGTGGCGACGCTGAACATCGCCAGCAGGGTCAGCAGCAACGTGATGCCGAACGCAACGTTGCGAACGCCCATGAAGTTGATTGTACGTAACATGGCAGCCCCTTAAATCCACAACTTCTTGAAGTCACGACCGCCGAAGATCAGGTTGACCATCGCGCGAGTAACCATGATGGCCGTGAACATCGAGGTCAGTACCCCGAGGGACATGGTCACGGCGAAGCCCTTGACCGGACCCGTACCCATGGCAAACAGAATCCCGCCCACCAGCAAGGTGGTCAGGTTGGCGTCGAGAATCGCAGTGAATGCGCGCCCGAAACCTTCATTGATTGCCCGTTGTACGGTCATGCCGGCGGCGATTTCCTCACGAATCCGCGAGAAGATCAGCACGTTGGCGTCGACCGCCATACCCATGGTCAACACGATACCGGCGATACCCGGCAAGGTCAGGGTCGCACCCAGCAGCGACATCAGGGCCAGCAACAGCACCATGTTCACGCCCAGCGCAACCGTGGCGATCAGGCCGAAGAAGCGGTAGATGGCGATGATGAACAGCGAGACAAACAGCATGCCCCACAGCGACGCATCGATACCCTTGGTGATGTTGTCAGCACCCAGGCTTGGACCGATGGTGCGCTCTTCAGCGAAGTACATCGGCGCCGCCAGACCACCGGCACGCAGCAGCAGGGCCAGTTCCGAGGACTCGCCCTGGCCGTTCAGGCCAGTGATGCGGAATTGCGCACCCAGCGGCGACTGAATGGTCGCCAGGCTGATGATCTTCTTCTCTTCCTTGAAGGTCTGCACCGCCACGTCTTTCTCGACGCCGTCGACTACCTGCTTGACGTAGGTGGTCACCGGACGCTGCTCGATGAAGATCACCGCCATGCTGCGACCGACGTTGGAACGGGTCGCACGGTTCATCAGCTCGCCGCCGTGACCGTCCAGGCGAATGTTCACTTCCGGCGTGCCGTGCTCACCGAAACCGGCCTTGGCGTCAGTCACCTGGTCGCCAGTGATGATCAGGCCACGCTCGATTTGCGCAGGAGGACGCTTGCCCTCGCGGAACTCGAACATCTCGGAAGTGGCTTTCGATGCGCCCGGCTCAGCGGCCAGACGGAACTCAAGGTTGGCCGTCTTGCCGAGGATACGCTTGGCTTCGGCAGTGTCCTGCACGCCTGGCAGCTCAACCACGATGCGGTTGGCACCCTGACGCTGAACGATAGGTTCGGCAACACCCAGCTCGTTGACGCGGTTACGGACCGTGGTCAAGTTCTGCTTGATGGAGTATTCACGGATTTCCGCCAGCTTGGCCGGGGTCATCGCCAGACGCAGTACCGGCTGACCATTGAGGTCGGCGGGAACAATGTCGAAATCGGTAAAGCTCTTGCGGATCAGGCTACGGGCTTGTTCGCGGGCCGCTTCATCAGTGAAGCCCAGCTGAATCGCACCGTTGAGTTGCGGCAGGCTGCGATAGCGCAGGCGCTCTTTGCGCAACAGGCTCTTGACGTCGCCTTCGTAGACTTTCATGCGCGCGTCGATGGCTTTGTCCATGTCGACTTCGAGCAGGAAGTGCACGCCGCCGGACAAGTCCAGACCCAGCTTCATCGGGTGTGCGCCGAGGTTGCGCAGCCATTGCGGGGTGGTTTGTGCCAGGTTCAGTGCGACGACGTAGTCATCACCCAACGCCTTGCGCACAACGTCCTTGGCTGGAAGTTGGTCTTCCTGCTTGGTCAGGCGAATCAGGCCGCCCTTGCCGTTGGCTGCCAGCGTGGCTGCCTTGACGTTGATCCCGGCATCGTTGAGCGCTTTGCTCACACGATCCAGATCCGCCTGATTGACTTGCAGCGCAGTACTTGCACCGCTGACCTGAATGGCCGGGTCATCAGGGTAAAGATTGGGAGCGGAATAAATCAGACCGATCGCCAGCACCGCCAGGATCAGTAGGTATTTCCACAGAGGGTATTTGTTCAGCATCACGCCGCCCGCTTATGACGCGGGGCGCCTTGCGCGCCCCGTCGATTGGTAGAAGATGAAACTCAGATCGCTTTCAGCGTGCCTTTTGGCAGCGTGGCAGCGATGGCGCCTTTCTGGAACTTCAGCTCTACCGAGTCAGAAACTTCGAGAACCACGAAATCATCCGCTACTTTGGTGATCTTGCCGGCGATGCCGCCAGTGGTCACAACTTCGTCACCCTTCTGCAAGCTGCCCAGCAGATTCTTCTGCTCTTTGGCGCGCTTGGCCTGTGGACGCCAGATCATCAGGTAGAAGATGACCAGGAAGCCGACCAGGAAAATCCACTCAAAGCCAGTGCCAGCAGGGCCAGCGGCAGGTGCAGCGGCGTCTGCCATCGCGTTCGAGATAAAAAAGCTCATTTAGCACTCCAGTTGCAGAATTAGGGTCTTAAACGTTTGAAACTCAGTCCAAAGGCGGAACAGGCAAGCCGCGCTTGGCATAGAAGGCATCGACAAAGGCGGCCAATGTACCCTGTTGAATAGCCTCGCGCAAACCAGCCATAAGCACTTGATAATGGCGCAAGTTATGGATGGTATTGAGCATGCTCCCCAGCATTTCGCCGCACTTGTCCAGGTGATGCAGATAAGCGCGGGAGAAGTTCTGGCAGGTATAGCAATCGCAGGTCGGATCGAGCGGCGAATCATCATGGCGATGGAACGCGTTACGGATCTTCAGCACGCCAGTATCAATGAACAGGTGCCCATTGCGGGCATTACGGGTTGGCATCACGCAATCGAACATGTCCACCCCGCGGCGCACACCCTCAACCAAGTCTTCCGGCTTGCCAACACCCATAAGGTAACGAGGTTTGTCAGCCGGCATCATGCCCGGCAGGTAATCCAGCACCTTGATCATCTCGTGCTTCGGTTCGCCCACCGACAAACCGCCAATGGCCAGGCCATCGAAGCCGATCTTGTCGAGGCCTTCCAGGGAGCGCATGCGCAGGTCCTGGTGCATGCCGCCCTGAACGATACCGAACAGCGCCGCCGTGTTGTCGCCATGGGCGTTTTTCGAGCGCTGGGCCCAACGCAGGGACAGCTCCATGGAAATCCGCGCGACGTCTTCATCCGCCGGGTACGGCGTGCATTCGTCGAAAATCATCACGATGTCGGAGCCGAGGTCGCGCTGCACCTGCATCGACTCTTCCGGGCCCATGAACACTTTCGCGCCATCGACCGGCGAGGCGAAGGTCACGCCCTCCTCCTTGATCTTGCGCATGGCGCCCAGGCTGAACACCTGGAAACCGCCGGAGTCGGTCAGGATCGGGCCTTTCCACTGCATGAAATCGTGCAGGTCGCCGTGCTTCTTGATCACTTCGGTGCCAGGACGCAGCCACAGGTGGAAGGTGTTACCCAGAATGATCTCGGCGCCAGTGGCCTCGATATCCCGTGGCAACATGCCCTTGACCGTACCGTAGGTGCCCACCGGCATGAACGCCGGGGTCTCGACGGTGCCACGGGGGAACGTCAGGCGACCACGACGGGCCTTGCCGTCGGTGGCCAGCAATTCAAACGACATACGACATTCGCGACTCATACTGTTTCCTCTGGGCCGCTTGGAGCGGGATTACGGGTGATAAACATCGCATCACCGTAGCTGAAAAAGCGGTATCCGTTGTCGACCGCAGCCTTGTAGGCCGCCATGGTCTGTGGATAACCGGCAAACGCCGAAACCAGCATCAACAGCGTGGATTCCGGCAAATGGAAGTTGGTGACCAAGGCATCGACCACGTGGAACGGCCGGCCCGGGTAAATAAAGATATCGGTGTCGCCACTGAACGGCTTGAGCACGCCATCGCGCGCCGCGCTTTCCAGCGAACGCACGCTGGTGGTACCCACCGCCACCACGCGACCGCCGCGAGCGCGGCAAGCGGCAACGGCATCGACCACGTCCTGGCCGACTTCCAGCCATTCGCTGTGCATGTGGTGATCTTCGATCTTCTCCACGCGCACCGGCTGGAAAGTGCCAGCGCCGACGTGCAGGGTCACGAACGCAGTCTCGACGCCCTTGGCGGCAATCGCCTCGAGCAACGGCTGGTCGAAATGCAGCCCCGCCGTCGGCGCCGCCACCGCGCCCAGGCGCTCGGCGTACACCGTCTGATAACGCTCGCGGTCAGAACCTTCGTCCGGGCGGTCTATATAAGGAGGCAACGGCATGTGCCCGACGCGGTCGAGCAGCGGCAGCACTTCCTCGGCAAAGCCCAGCTCGAACAGCGCATCATGACGCGCCAGCATCTCGGCCTCGCCACCGCCATCGATCAGGATCTTCGACCCCGGCTTCGGCGACTTGCTGGAGCGCACATGGGCCAGCACGCGGTGACTGTCGAGCACCCGCTCCACCAGGATTTCCAGCTTGCCGCCGGAAGCCTTCTGGCCAAACAGCCGCGCCGGAATCACCCGGGTATTGTTGAACACCATCAAGTCGCCCGGGCGCAAATGCTCGAGCAAATCAGTGAATTGACGGTGTGCCAGGGCGCCGCTGACTCCATCGAGAGTCAACAGGCGACTGCCGCGCCGCTCGGCCAACGGGTGGCGGGCGATCAGCGAATCAGGAAGGTCGAAAGTAAAGTCAGCAACGCGCATGATGGGGTGTCGTCTAGCAGGGCCGGGAAGTCTAGCGGAAATATCAAAAATTCTCTATGTACCTGATTGACCGACGGTAATCACCTCTCTATACTCCGCGGCCATTGCCCTGATGGCGGAATTGGTAGACGCGGCGGATTCAAAATCCGTTTTCGAAAGGAGTGGGAGTTCGAGTCTCCCTCGGGGCACCATATAGCAGTATCTGAAAGTCTCTACCAGGCTTTCAGACCCAGAGAAACCGGCCACTTGGCCGGTTTTTTTGTGTCTGGCTATCTACCTCTGTATCCCCTTATCCGTTGTATCCCTGTATCCCTGCTTGTATCCTGAGAAAAGTACCGAACTTTGGGATACAAGGATGAAGCGCGCAGACATCAAGCGCCGCCCTCTCGCAGACACAACACTTGCAGGGCTGGAGCCGGAATCAAAGGAATACCGGGAGCTGGACGGAAACGGCCTCTACTTCAGGGTCAAACCTGATGGCGGCAAATCCTGGCAACTGCGTTACAAACGTCCGGCGGGCAATTGGGCTTGGATGGGGCTCGGGGGCTACCCGGAAGTAAGTGGTGCATTGGCACGGGACAAAGCTGCCGACCTACGCAAAGTCGTCAGTAGCGGTGCCGACCCTCTCGAACAGAAGCGATCTGCCAAAGCAGCCATTGACGCTGCCAGGACTCGGACCTTCCGAGCTGCTGCTGAAGCTTGGCTCAAGGCCAAAGAAGAAAAGGGTCTCGCCCCCTCCACTCTTAACAAAATCCGCACCTACCTCGACAAGGACATACTCCCGGCATTGGGAGATAAGCCCCTCGACGAAATCACCCGTACCGACTGCGCAGAACTCCAGGCATCCCTCGAAGCCCGGGACGCACACAACGTGGCGGAAAAGTGCCGCACCTGGATCAATCAGATTTTCGGCCGAGCCATCGGCTTAGGACTCACAGAAAACGATCCAGGCAGCCGCCTACGCGACATTGCAGCCCAAGCCCCCAAGACTCAGCAACATCCACATTTGCTGGAGCCTGAGCTGGCTGAATTCCTCCAAGCACTCAAAAACACTCCGAGCAGACTGACCGCCCGCACCGCCGCATGGCTTTGTATCTGGACGGCATCCCGCCCAGGCATGGTCCGCTTGGCTGAATGGAAAGAGTTCGACCTTGATAAGGCCGTTTGGACGACGCCTGCTGCCAAGATGAAGATGCGCCGGGATTTTGTATGCCCCCTTCCCCAGCAAGCTGTTAAAGCGCTTAGGGATCTGCACTGTTTAACGGGACGGAGTCGTTGGCTTTTCCCCGGCGTCGGAGCAAAGAACCCAACCATCAGCGAAAACACAATCAACAAAGTCTTCGCTACCATCGGCTACAAAGGTCGTCTAGTAGGGCACGGTACTCGACACACCGCGAGCACGTTACTTCGAGAACATGGCTGGCCGAAGGAGCATGTTGAAGCGCAGTTGGCTCACAAAGAGGAAGGCATCTCAGGGGTATACAACAAGGCCCAATACTTTGAACAACGCGTAAAAATGATGCAATGGTACGCCGATCATCTTGACTCCCTAGAGGCCGGAAATGTAGTGCAAGGTCAATTTGGGAAGGCCATGTGAAGCCGTTAACCCCATACCCCTTAAAAAATAGTGTTACGGGTGTTGCGCATGTTACGAAACCCAGTATGCCACTGTTTTTATTGCAAATATTACGCGTTACACGCACTGAAAAGCGTCAGAACACCGCGTGTTACATGGTGAAGTCGTGTTACGGAAGGGCCACACCCGCGACCCTGCTGGCATCGGCTTTTCCATCCGCAAATCGCTGCAATAGCCCGCCGGCTTCGGGGCGGCGGGGAGATCTAAATGGACATTGAGCGGGGCATCGAGGCAGAGGAGCTAGAAATTGCAGGCGTCGACGTAACGTGCCTGGTGTGGGATCAGGACGACGTCGAGGCAGCCGTTCGCAATCTTGTGCTGTTTCCGCAGTTCAACGAACACTTCAACGATGCCTTCGATCTGATCAGCACCGCTACATCGTTCTGGCTTGAGGACGGCTCCTACGCTCCATGCGCAGAGTCGGTGACAAGAACCCTTTATCGAATTCGTGACGCCATTAGCGAGCATGCCAGTTATGCAGAGGCAGGCTCGTTGCCAAGCGTGATTCGAGGGCTCCTCGGGGTCAGTCATCCAGCAGCAGATTCACAGCTCGTGGCGACCTTTGCACTGGTACTTGGAACGCAGGCTGTGGATACGCTCGCAAATTGGCTGTTCGACCTTGAGCTCGCGACCTACGACATTGATGCAGATCTAATAGAGCATCTGAGACAGAACTCACCACGCCAGTACCTTGCCCTAATTGAAAAAGAGCGGGACCGCAGTAGCGGAAACGAGATCAGGGCACGAGAAGAATTCGCTACGTTGCTAGGAGAGGCAAATCAGGCGCTGCTAATGGCGAGTCTTTATCGCCAATTGGAGCAGATGGATGTGTTTAAAAAAGGCTTCAACACATCAAGCCTGATGCATCGAATTCTCGACGACGCTTTTTCGACAAAGGCTACGAGAAGGGGCCAGGAAGCTGGTAACGGCAACCGCAATCCCAGCTCAAAGATACAGTCCGACACCATGGATAGAAGGGCAAATATCAAGGCAGCCGCCGAGCAAATCATTAGCGGCCGGAAAAGTGAAAAGCGCAATCTGACCGATGCTGAACTGACCAATCTGCTTTTCGACCAGTCGGTTCATGGCACAAAAAAAACCATTCGAGAGCATTTGACCGCTCTGGGCCTTAGACCTCTGAAATAAAAGGGAGTAGACACAGTCCACTCCCCCTCCCCTGCGTAGCGTATGACCCGTTGTCTCAATTAACAAAGGGTTAGCTCGCTATGACTACCGTATTAAAAGCAATTCCCTCGCATGATCCTTCCATGACCCTCATCCGTATGCCCGAGGTCATTTCAATCGTAGGGCTCGCACGCCCGACTATCTACAAGCTGATGCGTCAACCTGAAAGCGGATTCCCACTACCGGTAAAGCTGAGTAACAGCAATGCCCGAAGCGCTCCGGTTGCTTGGGTATTGGGGGAAGTTCAGGCATGGACACGCGCACGAATCGCTGCCCGTGATCAGGTGGCAACATGAGGAACCGTGTCGCCAACAGGGCCATCTTGCAGCCCTTTTCTGTACTCAGGACAGTCGGATTTACGCCTCGGTGGATGCAACGCCTTGAACGCCACCGCGCAGAGCAAAAACGCCTGAATCGGGAAGTGATGGTGATGCGATGGGCAGATGGCATCTGGTGCGCATTGTCAGTTCCTTGCCAAGCACCACGGGCAATCATCGTTGATGAAGGCCAACAAATCGACGCCTACGAAGATGCACGCGCTTGTCTCGATGGCGACTTCTTGCCCTTTGTTTCCCTGAGCTGGGAAATCCATGCCTGAAATGAGAACGCCCCCGGCGGCAACCGGAGGCGTTGAGGTAAATCTACATGCCTGATCAATTTATGCCGCATCGAAAAAATCCGCAAGTGATCCACACGGTTGCGCTTTCAAAAAACGGGCGTTACTCTCTGGCTGTCGTTGCAAATTCAACGACCGGGTTTGGCGACCCGGATAGAAAAGGCGCACAGGCGCCCCCATTACGATTGCTGGCGCTTTTTTTGTGCCCGCATTCCTATTTTATGGTGGCTGTGCGTGGGAGACCTTCGGGTCTGCCGGGTTCCTTTTCCCCGGTTCGCCAACCTGCGCACAGCTGCCACCCTAATTCGTTTGGCGACGATCAGTGGCAGCTCCTACACAGAAAAGGAGCTACACCACATGCACGCCCTCAATCCGTCCAAAATTCGCGCCGCTGCACATCGTGCAATGGCTCTCGCCGCTTTACACGCCAACTCCAGCCTTGCAACACGTCTCACCCGATACAACGCCCATATGGCCAAAGCCCGCGCTCTCGAAGCCGCAGGCGGTGCCCAATGAACCACTCCCTGAGCTTCTCCCTACCCGAAGATCTGCTCGACGTCAGCAACGACATTGAAGCCGGCGTTCCTATCGACGCGATCACCTGCGCCATTGCCCGCGCCGACTCGGTGCTGACGTTGCTTGAAGATCACTTCGAAAGCGAAAGCGACAGACCGCGTTTGGCAAATCACGTACTGGCGGCCGTTATTTGGGACGTGCGCGGCACCCTGGGTCTGATCAAAACATTGACCCTGCACGGTGACGCGACTTCGGCCCCTCGGGCTAAAGCCGGGGGTGCGCAATGACCCCTCAAACTAACGTCACCACCCAAGGCGCGACCACGTTCGCTCAGTGTGGCGACACGACTCAAATGCTGTTCCGTCTCAGTGCCAATGTCCCCCTGACCGACGCGCTTGAACACGCCTCAAATCTGTTGAGCTGCGCGACTCGCATGTCACTCTTGGCCACCCACGACGACGGTGCAGAAGACTGCGCGATGGCTGCTTACTACCTCAGTGAAATGAGCAAGGCGGTGATCGATGATGTGACCACGGCCCTCCTACGAGCGGAGGCTGGCCATGTCCAATAAGACGCAACGCCCCAGCTTTGCCGACGTAAAAGCGGCCTCTCTGAAAGATATCTCCCGGGTACTTGCTCATTGGCTGCCCAACGGCAAACGCGTGGACGGTGGCAAGGAATACACCGCGCCCAATCCGACCCGCACCGACAAGCGCGCAGGTTCCCTCAAGGTCAACTTGAGCAAAGGCACTTGGGCGGATTTTGCCACCGATGACAAAGGTGGCGACCTGATCGATCTGGTGCGCTATCTCGACGGTGGTACCGACATCGAAGCCTGCAACAAGCTGGCCGAACTGTTGCGCGTTACCGCTGGGGCGGCTCAATCGAAACCAAGCCCCAACAAAAGCAAACCACCAGAATGGCTCGCCACTCAGCCGATCCCGGCCGAGGCCATGAACAAGTGCCCGGCCAAACACCGGCAACACGGCGCACCGTCTAAAGTCTGGATGTATCGCGATGCACAGGGCCAGCCGGTCATGGCGCTCTATCGCTTCGATTTTGGCCCGGATGAAGACGGTAAACCGCGCAAGGTGTTTGCACCGTTGACCTGGTGCCAACGCGCCGATGGCCAAATTCAGCAATGGCGTTGGCAAGGTCTACCGGAGCCGCGTCCTCTGCTGCGCCTGGATGAACTGGCGCAACGAGCAGAGGCTCCGGTCATTCTGTGCGAAGGCGAAAAGGCCGCCGACGCCGCGTCGGAGCTACTGCCCAGCTACGTGGCCACGTGCTGGCCGAACGGCTCGAGCTCGTGGCACAAAGCCGACCTGACACCGCTCAAAGGTCGGTCCGTGGTGTTGTGGCCAGACAACGACGTCAGCGGCAAAGCCTGCATGGAAGCAGTCGCCGACAAGCTTCGCAAAATTGGCGCTGCCTCGGCTCGGGTCATCGCGCTGGACGTGTTCAAACGCAAACCCTTGCTGAAGAACGAACACGCCGCCTTCGCCAAAGGTGGTCAATGGGACGATGGCGACGATGCGGCCGATGCACTCGCCAAAGGCTGGACAGCGGCCCATTTCGCCGAACTGGAAAACCGCGGTGAACTGTTTGGTTTGGCTGTGGAAGAATCGGTAACGGAGCAGGCTCAAACCAAAGCCGAACCGAAGACGAAAACGGCGACCAAGCGACCCGCAAAATCGAAAAATGACCTAATGTCTGGTGGCTTTCGCCTGACACCAGAAGGCGTGTTCTATGCTGGCGACGACGGTGAGGCACGCCCGGTTTGCTCGCCTCTAGCGATCCTCGCTCGTACCCGTGACGAGAAAGGTCACAACTGGGGCTTGTTGGTCGAATTCGACGATCCGGACGGCACCAAGAAGCGCTGGAACATCCCCGCGCGCACCATGACCGGCGACTTCGGCAAGGACGTTCTCGGCCCGTTGGTGGACATGGGCCTGCGTCTAGCCGGAAGCCGCTCGGGGCGCAACGCACGAAACGACCTGCAGAGCTATCTTGGTGGCTTCGACAGTGCGCAACGGGCACGACTGGTCACCCGTTTGGGTTGGCACGACAGCGCCTTTCTGCTACCCGAAAAGCAAGTCGGTACGCACGCCGAACACCTGCACTTCTACGAGGCCGGTGCGCAGCTTCCGCCCATTAGCGAAGCGGGCACACTCGAGCAGTGGCAACAGCGGATCGGCGCGTTGTGCATCGGCAACCATCGTTTGGCGTTTGTCGTCGGCGTGGCGTTTGCCGGCCCGCTACTGCATATGCTCGGCCATGAGTCTGGCGGCTTCCATCTGTACGGCGACAGCTCAGGCGGAAAGACCACTCACCTCCAGGTTGCCGCCTCGATCTACGGCGGCCCACGCTTGGTACGCTCATGGCGCTCCACCGATAACGCGCTGGAATCCATCGCCGCGGCTCATTCCGACGGTCTCCTGGTACTAGACGAAATCGGCATGTGTGATCCGCGCATCATTGGCGAAACGGTTTACATGCTCGGCAATGGCACCGGCAAGGCTCGCGCCAATGATCGAGGCCAAGCAGTCCGACAGGTGCAGGAGTGGCGTTTGCTGTTCCTCTCCACCGGCGAGAAGACCTTGGCGCAGCACATGGCCGAAGCTAACAAGGAGCTGAAAGCGGGTATGGAGGTGCGCATGCTCGCTGTCCCGGCAGATGCCAGCAAAGGCCTCGGCATGTTCGACACGCTCAATGGTTTCGAAGATGCGGCTGCCCTGTCGGACGCGCTCAAGGCCCGCGTGGCGAACTGCTACGGCACACCGATCACCGCGTTCCTCACCGCCCTGTGCGAGCCGGGCAAGCGTCACGGCTGGGCAGCGATCCTCCGTCGCACGCTGGAAGGCTTCATCGCCCAGGCGTTACCGGCATCGGCCAGTGGACAGGCACACCGTGCCGCTGCTCGCTTCGGCCTCGCCGCCGCCGCAGGCGAGTTGGCCACCGCGATGGGCATCACCGGTTGGCCGGACGGAACCGCCACTACTGCCGCTCGCGTTTGCTTGAACGCTTGGCTCAACGAGCGCGGCGGCGCCGGTAACTTCGAGGGCGATGCGATCTTGGCGCGGCTGCGCCAGGTCATCGAGCGCTTCGGTGAAAGCCGCTTCACCCGCTGGGAATCGGCGGCGGCCAAGATCGACGAGCACGGTCCACGCACCATCGACCGCCTTGGCTTTCGCAAGACGCTAGAGCACGGCATGGGCGACACCATGCACACCACCAACACCTACTACGTGCTGCCTGAGGCATGGCGCTCCGAGATCTTCCGGGGCATGAACATCAACGCCGTGAACAAGGAACTGCTGCAGCGCGGCGTGCTGGAACCGGCCAGCGACGGTAAGGCGTCGAGCCTGGTCCGGTTGCCCGGACTGGGGCCCCAGCGCTGTTACATCGTGAAGACGATTCCGGGAACGGATGAGAGCGAGGCTCGGGCTGCCTGAGGGCATCCCCGCTGATCGAGGTAGCGCCGGCTTATTCCCGGCCTCGCCAGCCGCTCATTCAACCCAAACCTAATTTGAAGGAACAATACAGATGAAAGAATTTCAAGCTTCTACCGAACAACATGAACTGCTGGTAAGCGAACTGGGCTGCAGCGAGACCACCTTACTTGCACTGCCGAACTCGTATAGCACTCACGCGACCGCTAATTGCGAAAAGAAGCAACGGTTGATCGATGAGATCGACCAACTCACCACCCGCCGTGATAAATACCTGAGGACGGCTGAAGAGCAATACGCCGAGATGGCACCGTTGGAAGCCTTACTGGAGGGCGACGAAGAATTGGACGCAAATCGTCTGCGTGAAGTCCGCAGTGAGTACAACACGCTGAAACTCCCATACGACTCAAATAAACACCATGCCTGGATCTTAGATACTCAGATCACTAGACGCGAACAACTGCTCAATCACGAAACCTTGATGGCCGGTTACACCGAATCGATGGCGAACTGGAAAGCCGACGAGCAAGAGCTCAACGAAAAACGCGAGAGCCTCAGCACCCGTTTGGAGCAAATCCAGCAGCAAGCGGTAGAAGACTTGGCCAAGGCCCGGCAAGCCGAAACAGATGCAGCCACCGCCTACGCACAGGCAGTGGCTTGGGGCGACACTGAGGGCGAAAAGAACGCCAATACCGACGCGCAAAAGGCTGCGAAAAACCTTGCGACGGCCATCGAGCACAATCGTCGCCAGCACCTAATCATTACCGCGCTGGAGCAGGAGTTGGTCATCGTCGACCAACACATTGCCGAGGCGCAGAGTGAACACCTTGCTATCCAAAGAACGGCCTTGTTGCTGGCCGAAAAGGTACTGGAAGAGCAGTGGAACGAAAAAGCTCAAGCACTGATGGATATGGGCGCCAGACTGTGGGCTACCCAACGTTTGCTAGGCGACGATCAGCTCAGTCTTAGAAGGTTGGTGCTGCCCAAAGAGGGTGAAGACTTCGAAACATGGGGCAGTCGTGAACTCGCTGATCGCTCGTACAAGTTCACCGTAGAAGACATCCTCTCGCTGTAACGCGCAGAGCCACCTGAAACAGCCCGCGGACGCGGGCTGTTTAAACATCATCAGGACAAAGACCATGCTCAATCAAATCCAAAGCAGCGCGAGCTGGAGTGACATTTTGAAAGCGCGCAAGGAGCACTTGACCGCTTTGCTGAAAATTGTCGACATGAAAACTGGAAAGGCTACAACGGTCCAGACCTTGACCGTCAATCTGATCAAGGAAGAAATGAGCTATGTGGAAAGTAAGCTGAAAGGCCGGCGGTAACGATGAACTTGTCAGCTGCAATACTATTCAGATAATCAACTTCATAGCACACATCAGGAAGCCTCCAATGTCCAAACTTGCCGAATACCGCCAGCTGGAAAAACACCTTGCCGAACAGCTCCAGGCTCTGGAAGCGTTGAAGGGCGACAGTGCTCTGAAGAAAGAAATCGATTTTGAAACCAAGCTACGTGGATTGCTGAACCAATATGGTTTCAGCCTGAAGCACATCATCAACATTCTGGAGCCGCATACCACGGCGCGGCATCAAGCAGCAGCTCCGGCTGTCGGCAGACGCAAACCACGCGAACTCAAGGTCTACAAAAACCCGAATACTGGTGAGGTGATCGAAACCAAAGGTGGGAATCACAAAGCTTTGAAAGAGTGGAAAGCGAAACACGGAGCCAATGTCGTCGAAGGATGGCTGAAGAAGTAAATCTGCTTCGCCTGAAAAAGGGCCCATGCGGGGCCCTTTTTCGAAGTGACGCGGACACCCTCAGGACTACCAGATTAGCGCCCTCTTCCTTAAAAAACCAGCGATGGCAGCCTCTGTGACTTTCATCGGAACCTCAGCGTACTGCCACTGCTAACTCATGTTAAATCGTCCAAGCTGGTAGTTCTATCGAATATTTCCATATTTCTGCGGTACCTATAGATGTTTCTTGTTCATAGCCATTAGCAAAAGGGAATACTATGCTCGAAGCATTATTTTTTGCATAGAGGTAATATAAAGCAAAGCCTAGTGCTTGCGCCTTAGTGGAAAGAGGGCTCAAATACAAATTAGTGATTGGCTTTTTTAACGACTCCGCTTGCACTACTTCGTGGATTCGCTCAGCGGTAGAGAATGGATCGTTGACGGGAGCATAATATCGCTGCTTGCCTCTCCCAGTTGGAAATGCTGCTTCTGGAGCCTTACTAGCCCGAACAACACTCTCCTGATACATATCTGCTCTAAGAGAAGGAAACCCCCACAATGTAACTATATTTGCGAAGTCTTTATGCTCAGCCACTTGCTTGAGTAGTTCGTGATCATAGCCAATACCAAGGAGCAGAATATCGTTTGAGCTTTCATTGTTTGGCTCACCTTCAAATCCGGCGATTGATCGAACTAGCGTTACGGGACCCGCAGAAAAATTGGTATCGTCTTTTTTCTGATATCGAACAGGTTCAGAATAAATTGCGTCAAATTTCAGAAGACCATAATATTGCAGCAACTTGATCAGAAACAATAAGTGCGGCCGCATAAATCCGGTTATATCAATACACAGTCGCTTGCCTGCCAGAGACCCAGCGTACTTCTGAAAAAACTCGTTTAAAAACTCAGATTCTTCCATCTGCGACGAGTAGAACACCTCTCCGCTTTCGGGGTACTCAGATTCGTTAAACTGGTATTGTGGAAAAATTAGCCATAGTTTTAGCGGCGCTTGACATTTATCGAACACGACTCCAATTCGGTCGCTCAAATTATATGCAGAAATGAATACATCATACTGGGCGTCAAGCGGCCAGCTTCCTTCTATGGGCAAGCGAGTTTTATAAAAGTAATCAAATCGCATCATCGTCACCAAAATTCAATGAAAGAGTACTGTTGGTGGATAGCTCTTCCATATGTGGACGATTTAACTGAGCTCTCGACTTGCCAAAATTAGGAGCCTTCATGCCTAAGGTTGCCTCGTTCAACTCCTTTTGAAAGCCTGAGCTGTCAAGCGTACCGAATATGGCTTCCGCTACGCCGTGGGGCAAGCGGACATCTCCGCGAACAGATACGGGTAGATCCCACTTGGGCGACAGCATAGGGTTGAGTTGATATTTCTCATCGACTCGCTTGGAGTTTGCGTTGGGACGGCCTTTAGGATGGCGGAAAATATATGACCAATTTTCTGCTCGTTTGAGATTGTATTTGGCGGCTTCTGACAGCTTAGACACATCCAAACTGAAGGCTAATGGAGATACCTCAACTGGTTTGGAGGAGAAGCGCACCTCGCGGAGGTATTCAGCCAAACGCTCTACTGCACGCTGAACGTTAGGAACGTCCGCACCTGGCCTAGCGTCTTCGTCAAAGAAAAAACCGGCACTTTGTATGACAGCTTCGGCTTGAGTCAGGATTGGAATAGGCCCCTCTCGGAATGGGCGATCACCATTGAACGATGCCCATTTGTAAACATTTTGCAGTATTACCAACAAATTTCTTGGGACACAGGCTGACATCCTGACGAACGAGTCGAACCCAGCATACATTGGAGTCGGCGACTGTTTGTAATCTCGATATAACTGAGCCAACAAATCTATAGCGAAGTGCCCGTATAAAGTTTTGTGCCGACCGGGCTCACCTGCAAGAAAACCTTTGCATTCTTCGGAAATTAATTCCGCTGACTTGATCAGGTCTTTTCCACGATACCAGTCTTGGTAAAGCATGAAAATGTTAACTTTCTCAACCAGGGGATGCTCATAGATGCTGAGCAAAGAGATTATTTTTTTAGCGTCAGAAGCAGTTGCGACGGCATTATTTGTACCTTTTGAATGAAGCTGATCACGAAGCTTCTTAAAGTACGGGCGCTCGGATGACTTGGCTATTCCGACTAACTCTTTAGTGTGACTACGATAGTAATCGTCCGAACTATACGCTTCAAAAAAACTCTGCAGTAACCCCTTAAGTTTTTGTTCACCCGGTTTATTCGCGAAACCGCCATCCTCTAAACGCTTGGCGCACAACTCCCTTGAAAACTCTTTGAACGCCTCCCCTTTAGACCTCAGAATTTGATCCAAATACAACGCTTTAAATTCTGAACCTTCTTTGTTTTCTTCATCAGTACCGTAATTAGCAAGGGTTTTGATGCCGTACAATCGAGCACCAAGCCTAAAGCTGCAAGGATCCATTGAGTGACGAATTAGCGTATTCAAAAACTTTTGCTGATCTACGGTTAAGTTCTCAACTTCATCTACCAAATATATAAATCGAAGCTTCTCGAATATCTTTATTCGCTTCGTTACGAGCGCCGGCACGCCAAAGAGCAAAGATCCAGGACTTAGCAATATATTTACATTGAGCGATCTAGTGAATACACAGTTATTTACACTCAGGTCGACAGTTTTCCGAAGTGAAACGATAAAATCCAAAAGACCAGTTAGGGTATCTGGTTCTTGGGTTGGCTGCTCGTCCAGCAGCAGCAACACATCGCCGACCAAGGAGTTGAGCTCAAGCATTAATTTGTGATCGAACTTTGATATATCTATCAAGGTAAGTATCAAATTCTCAACCAATCTTAGCTCAAAATAATAATTAAACAGCGTCCCCCACTTCTCTCCGTCCTGGCCTTTCCCGGAGAACTTCCCCGTATCTAGGGTGTTAGCACGGAGGAAAATTCCGATATAGCCTTCGCTTACCAGGCCTTTTATCGAATGATCGGGAAATCGAAGTTTTTGCACTGGGTAGGAGCAATATCGCATCAGGTGTGTCTTACCGCTCCCCTTACCTCCGAGAATATGCATTGACGTAATCGAGGTTGGTTCGAGCAAAGCCTGTAGTTCTTGCCCTTTAAAATCAACCCAAAAATCTTTTATCTGGAGGTCGGAATAGTCAGCAGCCCGAATAAGATCAAATGGATTAGTATTATTTTCCATGATCACACTCCGTATTTTTTATCGAATCGTTTGAAAATCGGCACCCAAGAGGTTGATAGTGGATTATCGAACCACATAATTGGCAAAGAATTATCAGGGGTGTTGTGCAAGAATGAGAGTAGCAGCTGACCATTTTTATAGCCTAAAACATGATCGCTAGGGAGTAGCTTAGCGCCGTATCCAGCAGCGACATCTTGCGCACTTTGCTTGTCTAGACCATTGGGAAGGTTAGCAAATGCCCTTGCATTCGGTGAAAAACATTTAAATGTTTCATCCAATTCAAACACGCAAGAAACGTTATCCCCAAAGTATTCTGGTTTTCTTGCCGTCTTCAAACCTTTAGTCGTAGCAAATAAAGCATAGTAGTGACATTCGACACCTGGAAAGCGGCGAATCTCTTTAAGTTTGTGCGAAAGATATTGTTCAATCTGCGAGCCAGACCCTAGCAAATCATCAATAAATACATACCGCTTTATACTTTTATCGTGCTGCGAAATTTGAACTTGTCCTTGACTGTCACGGGATAATTTGAAAATATCACCGCTATCAATAAACAAATCCTTCCCTAGATTATTTATCTGTCTGAAATAGTAAAGAAGATGAGGGCCGCTTTCTGAAGGATTGCCTACCCCGACGAATCGGGTCTTGAGGCGCTCCTCTAAAAAAAGGGGCTCGATAATTCCGGGGTCTAAAGTATCGTTATTAGCACGACGTATTTGAGATGTTATTGGGTGTCGGTATAGTGTCTGGTATACACACTTAAGCATCTCCCTAAGTAAGTCAAGCCCAAAATAGTTAACTTGTGAAAGCAGGTGTAGCGCGTGCAACCTCTCATTGCTTTCATCTTTGAACTGGCCATTAAAATTTTCTAGCCAAGCTTCAACATCGGGCCAAGTGAGGCGAGAGTCCCAAGCTTGCTGAGAAAGAATTTCAATCTTACGCTTTAGTATGTCTTTTAGTTCCATTAAATAATCTTCCTCAAAACCAAGACCCACTCACGAGTTATAAGGCTAGCGGTTTTGTTGCGCTTGGTCATCAAACCTCTTGATTTGATCGAGTCGATCAGTTTCAGCCTTAGCTCCATACCCAAACTTTCACAAATCTCTAGCAAATAGTCTGAAGACATAAACTCATGCCCGCATACGATATTATTCCCAATCACCAAGACAAGTTGTCCGCCTGGCTTCAAAACTCTAAATACTTCTGTCAGAGCCTGTCGCATCTCTATCAAATAGGTGGAAGCGATAGATGCTCGCAGAGGGTTTACTTCGTATACGTTTTTTAAGATTTTGTCAGCTTCTTTTATGCCGGTACTCGAAAAGCTCATGTATTTCTGCTTCGGTATGTGCTCTCTACCAATATTTTGGTCTTCGAGACCGCGAAGCTCGCAAGGCTTCGCAAATTCTAGCCAGCCTAAGTTAAGACTAGTCGCCCTAATGTACTTCTGCGCTCCTGCATACGGCGGAGAAGTTATCACTAGGTCTATAGAGCTAGAAGCTAAGGGTTGTCCCGACTCAACAACTAATCTGCGCGCATCTTTTCCCGCCAGACAGGGTCTATGCGTGCCGCTGTCCATGGCGGACAATTCGCGCATGCGTTTTAGGTTTGATTCGAACTGTTCCGAGAAAAGATCAATTACGCTTGTAGACTTACGATCCCTTCGACCTGGATAGTCTTTGACTTTTACTGGGACGGATAACCGTGGATCCGCCAAACTGCTTTTTCTTGTAATCGATGAAAAAGTGACCAGCAGAAAGTCTTTAATTATGCCATTAGGTTGATGGCCTATAGCTGCTTTAAGTCGACTAAGATGCTTGATGGTTTCGGGAGTGTACCAGTGCTCGATATTTACGATTTCAGGATGAGACCGAGTACGATTTTTTTTGAAGTCTGAAAGGCACTGTTTGAACGCCTCGTTAAGGTCCTCTTCACTAACAAGGGTCGTCTTTGCTGAGGTTATCAAACGCGCTAATGGATTAGCATCAGCATAGAACGCTTCACGACCGGATAGCATTGCCTCTAACGCAACTGTTCCTGTGCCTGAAAAAGGGTCAAGCACCCGACCTGCCAGGGGGCAGACCCGATCTGACGCCAAGAAGAAATGCGCAATGTGCGGCAAGAGCTTCGCTGGGTAGCTATGAATGTAGTGCGTCGCACGCTCCCCGACCTTCATCCATGGCACGAGCTCTCGGAATGAGACCTCCTGGGCCTCTCCGGAATTTATGAAGTTGGCGAGTAAGCTGTCAAGGATGGCATCAGTGGAGAACGGATACCCCTTACCTCGCCACTGGACGAATTTATTCATTCCCGTTTGCTCTAGCGAAGCACTCAAAAGAAGCTGGCAAGGTTTTTTCCGTTTGTTTGATCGTTTGTAAAATACGCTTAGCAAGGCTCGATGTAGTCAGAGCCGCCATTTTGGAACGCATCCTATCATCGGTGAGGGTTGGACGCTCGGTCGTCACCTTATCAACGCCCGTTGGAGGTGAGCGCATATCGCTGATCGGAAGCCCCCTCAAAAGTCGAGCTTTGTTCCTCTCTGCTATCGACCAATATGTTACACCGATCCGCGTTGTTACACCGAATATCGGGATTGCTCCCGACCAGTGTTACTCATAATTTATCGTTTAAATTCAATGACTTGAGAATGCCAGTTACACCAGCAACACCTGTAACACGACATTTGTTAGGTATCTGCCCCCGCCCCCCATAATCAAAGCTCCCACCGCGATGAATACTCCAGCGAGAGCGGGGGCCCCTGAGGGAATATGCCCCCCACGGGGTCGGAAACCCGCGGGACTTTGTTAGCGACCAGGTGCCCAGCTTAGTGAACAGGTGAACCGAGTGAACACAACGTTCACCTGTGCAAATGCACAAGGTATTCAGAAGTCGCCGGGGACCCTGAGCGAATCTGAAAGACACGGGGCACAAAACCCGCGTGATCTTGGTAGTGGCTGATTTTTTGCCATTGGTTGACAGAGTTGACTTGGTTGACAGACCGAGGCGTGCGGAATGATCAACACAGAAATCCATCGTTACCAATGCCGTAACGATGGCCCTTTTTCAACCGAATCCTTTCGATTTCAATGACTGAAATTTCAGTAAGCTGGGGGAACTCCCACTACCGAGATCCCGCGGGTTTCCTACCCCGTGTCGTGTGAATATCGTCAGGGTCCCCAGCGCCTTTCTGGCTGCAACCTTGGAAACCGAAATGGCCTGCTCGACCTTCAATAGCTCGACGATCCAGTAATGCTGATTGACTGGCGGCAGCTCAACTACAATGGCCTACCGCCATCTAATGGAGAGAGTCCAATTGCCTTCGTTCATAGTCGAAGATTCGTTTGAGGTACGTCTGCGCCATGCAATATCGGTCGCTTGGAAGGTGTTCGCCAGAAAGGTGGGTGGCCAGCTCATTCCTATCAACAAAGAAGCATCGATGCAGCTTCAATACGCGTATTTATTGAAGCAACTGCTCCCACTGATCCTGCACAACCCGGATGAGACAGCAGACATTGAGCTGGAAACCGGAGTCCGCCTACCTGGTGGCTCCAGCAACATCGACATATTAGTCACCGGAGTCTCAGCGAAAGGCAGCATCAAGATCGCTATCGAGATGAAATGCTATCGCAACATCAGTTCCTCTGGAGGCCCTCGTGGGGCCCAAGATATTTTTCAGAAGGACGTGTATGAGGATCTGCAAATTCTTGAGCATTACATCGACGCCGGTGTCGCACACCGGGGCGTAGCGCTTGTGATGAATGACATGCCGTCTATCACTGAGCCAAAGGTGAAAAACGGAAAGTACTGGGCGTATGACATTTCACATGGTTTTACCTTCCCAGGCGGGACTATTAGCGTTCCTATTGGAGGGAAAGAGGTCTGCCTGACGTTGAAGCACTCTTACTCGTTCGAGTGGTCAAAATTTGGCAAGATTTGGTTTACCGAGATCGAGGGCATTGCTCATACAGATGCAGATCGAGACTTTAGCGGTGCCAATTCAGAATCGGCTGGTATTAAAATAGACGCCTAGCAGGTGCAGTAGAGATCACCGTGTATCCCTCTCTGTATCCCTAACCGTACAATCCGGCCGCAAGCCACGGATTATATAGAGCGCTCGAGTCTCCCTCGGGCACCAAAATTGAAAAAGGTCTTGCGAAAGCAAGGCCTTTTTTTTGGTCTGGGGAAAACTGCCTGGCACCCCGCCGACCATACGCTGACACCACGATGACCTGTAGGAGCCGGCTTGCCGGCGAAGCTTTTGATCTGCCCCTCCGCGCCATCCGCGCCGCCGGAACATTGCACAAGAACTCCTTACAAGAATTACACCTGAAAACCGCCGCCCTCTTCTCGCTCAAACTCGCCTACGAAACCGAAGGCCAAAGCCCGATCCTGCGTGATGACCTGGTGATGGGTGATTACCAGCGCGATGTGTTTGAGCTGCTGGTGCGGCGTGGGGATTTTGAGGGGATTCAGGTGAAGGTGCGTGAGTGTATGGGGTTGGCGTTGGAGACGGCTGGGAGTGTGGATAAGCCGTTGGGGCGGGAGTTGGGGAGGTTGGTGGGGGAGTTTGCCGGGATTCAGGCAATGGAGCAGCTTGGTACGCCGCTCGTTGCGCTTAAGGATTATCTGAAAGACATCCAGTGAATAACGGTGGGCGTCCTAAAAAGCGGGAACGCCCGATAGTCGGAGCCACGCTGGCTGCCATGTCTAACCCTGTAGACCCCTTTCGCCCGCGACTAAGCTCCAGATTTTTTAAAATAAGCTCGTTAGTACCTTTTAACTTCTGAGCGATGTACCCACACCTCAAACAATACAAAATATACCGATCAGGTTTTCTTTCTGATCGCAGAGGTATTGCGCGCAACTCTGTCGACTCTCATTTTCATTAACGCATCAACGTCTACATCCTCCAACCCAAAGAATGCCATGCTATTGAACTCTCTGGACATAAACGCAGACCACGCACCAAAATACTTTTTCCCCAAGGGCTTTAATAGTGAGTATTTTTCTACATAGTACTTTAGATCCGCGCCGTACGAGCCGAGGCAGTTTATTTGCAACAGCGCCATTTCCGACTGACTAAGTTGAGCCCGCACAATATTGGCATAGTTTCTCTTGCGAAGATAATCCGTATAAAACCGCCTCTTACTTGAGACCAGAACCTCATCACCTTTAAAGTCCAGCGATATATCCTGACTTGTATCAATCATTTTCATAATCCAGTAAAGATTACGAAAATAATGCCCAGACACACTTAGCCACTGATTACAAAAAACCTCAATTTCACTTTGAATGCTACTGTCTACCACTGACTCCGGATAAAAAATACCTGCTTGGTATTTCCTGCCTTCTTTGAAATCTTTTACAATCATGTCGATTGCGTCTCGTCCTTGACGGGCGCGGCCTGGTTGATCGCCATGCTTTATATCTCCTAGTATTTTCGCATGCACATCCAACATACCAAACAGTGTCGACTCAAACATTTGTTTAGAATAAACAGCCGTTTGCTGGCGTTGCTCTTGTGTTGCAGTTTTTGCCTCCAACTGGGCTGCCTTCATCTCTGCCCGCTGCAAAGCCATCGTTTTCAGCACTGCCATTAACGCAAGAAAACTCAACAGCGGATTTAAAAAACCACCCGCAAAATCGCCTAACTGCCCCCAGTAGCTTGCGGTCCCCTGATTTACAACTGCTATTGCAGGGATATTTATTCCCCAGAAAAAATGTACGAACAGAGCGCCAAAAATCGTACCGCAAGCAGTGAGCGCTATCAGGGCGACCCCAATAAAAAAGCGATTTTTCCTTCTATATTCACGAAGCGAGTGTAAATCAACAATACATGCTTTAAGAAAACTCCGAAAATCCATAACTGCTCCATAGCACCAACAAGATTATTTCAACAGTGCAATTTTGCGAGATTGCATGCTATTAACGACATGATGGCATATCGCCCATAAGTCGACAACACCTACACGTAAGCGTATGAATAGAGAGCGACTAACCATTCAACACCACTCATGGTGGTCGCATAAATCACCCTCAACTGACTAGATCACCTTAAATATACTAGTAATCGCTTCATAATTTGACCTTGCCTGATGCGTTTGTGTCGTTGGTGAGAAAAATTGAGAGGGACAGATTATTTCCATTCAATGGATGAGCGTTAGGCGAGCAAGGCATAAAAATGACACATTGAATAATTAAACTGACCCTTTCCATCTTTCCAATGCCTTTTTATGGTCCTCTTTCCACGAAAGCTGGTAGCGAACTGCCCACTTTCTACATCCACACCTAACAACAACCCTTTGTACAAGCAGATCATCCTCCTCACTCACAGCTTGTATTTTTCTATGAATTAACTCATACAAATAAAGAGTCTCGATATAAACCCAGCAAATATATCGAATCATCAAATAACGACCAGGAAAGTAGCATCACCTTTATAAAATATGAAGAGATTTAAAATGACTATCAGTCATACTGATTAATCGTGAACGAAAGTCTCATTCGCTTAACCAGAACATATTCGACATCAAGGAATTTTATCATCAGATATTAAAAGATGGCTTAAAAAATAATTTTTGACGAGTGTGGCTACTTGGAACATTACATAGCAATGACAAAATAGTAGGGCGAACCAGACAGCGACGGCTGCCTGGGTAATTACAAAGATGGGTAAAACAGGAACAGACCGCATTACTTCAGATAATTGGCTTCAGGTTGATGCGTTCGAAGGTTGCGATTAAGTTGTCTGCACGATACCCTCCCGCCGTCGCTGCAAATTCAGCGACCGGGCTTGGTAACCCGAGGTAAATCACTGCGCAACAGTGCCATGCGTCAGGCGCTTTTTTTCGCCTGCGATATTCGTTATGGCGGCTGTGCGTGGGACGTCTCCGGACGTGCCGGTTTCCTTGATTTCCCGGTTTACCAACCTGCGCACAGCTGCCACCCACTCGCTTGGTAACGAGTGCTGGCGGCTCTTCAAATTAAGGAGCTTCACAATGCGCAGCATGGATCCGTTTCAAATTCGGTTGTTTTCCTCAAAAAATCCCTCCCCCATCGCCTCTCCCTCCCCGGAGGCGACCAATGACTGATAAATCCGACCTCAAAACCATCGGCCTGACCCCTGCCATCCACTGCGCAGACCAAGCGCTATTTCACGTCGCTCGCGATGTGCCGCTCGGTGATGCGCTGTCCATGGCCTCAGACTTTCTGCATCTGGCGAAGTTGCTTTCGGAGGATGCTGCGTACGCCCGGGATACGGATCGGCATGCCTGGGCGGCGCACTATTTGATGGGGATGGGTAAGGCGTTGGTGGATGATGCGGTGAAGGTGTTGGGGCAGGATCGGGGTTAAAAGCTGAGGGCTGTGGGGGTGGATGGGCTGGCGTCTTCGCGGGCAGGCCCGCTCCCACGGAATTTGACAGGCTGATTGTCGTTTGCAGTTGGGCAGTAGTAATTTCCGGGGACGCCGCATGGTTCCAGGATAATCGCGTCATCGTTGACGATTTTCGCGAGCAGGCTCGCTCCTACAGGGGATTGGGGCTCAGCCAGCCATCTGACCAGCGCCAGACCGCCCTCGCAGCACTCATCTAGACTTACCCCATAGTCGTAAGCAGAACCAAACACGTCGCTTTCATGCCGATGAATTAAAAGCCCCGTGGCAAGCTGCCGTTAATGCCCAATCAAGGCGCGGCGAAGACCGCGCCGGGCACAACAAGACGCCCGCTCAGGGTGCCCTGGCCAACGGCCGATGCCACGAATCCGTGACGTGGTGGACCTGCCGCAGCCGACACTTTCGGACGACCGACGACCTTCTGGTGTGTCCGTGACCGTGAGGATTGCGCAATGCCTGATGAGAGTTTGCACCTGCCCGTGGTCAACAGTCTGCTGGAGCGCCATGCGGGCACTCCGGGGGCGTTGTTGCCGCTGCTTCATGACATTCAAGAACGCATTGGCTATATCCCCGATGCCGCTGTCCCCGAGATTGCCCATGCGCTGAACCAGAGTCAGGCCGAAGTGCGTGGGGTGATCAGTTTTTACCATGACTTCCGTACCGCGCCGCCCGCCCGGCACATTCTGCGTTTGTGCCGCGCCGAGTCGTGCAAGAGCCGTGGCGCCGAGCAGTTGGCGGCGCAGTTGCGCGAGCGTCTGCAACTGGATGACCACGGCAGCAGTGCCGACGGCCGCATCAGTTTGCGCCCGGTGTATTGCCTGGGGGCCTGCGCCTGTTCGCCGGCGTTGGAGCTGGATGGCCGGGTGCATGCGCGGCTGAGTGCCGAGCGTCTGGATGCCCTGCTTGATGCTTGCCGGGAGGACGCGTGATGCCGACTCTGTATTTGCCGACTGATTCCCTGGCCCGCGCCGTGGGCGCCGATGAGGTATCCGTGGCGCTGATCACTCAGGCCAAGGAGCGCAATCTGCCGCTGGAGTTGCAGCGCACCAGTTCCCACGGTCTGTATTGGCTGGAGCCCTTGTTGGAGGTGGACAGTGCCCAAGGTCGAATCGGCTTTGGCCCGCTGACCGCGGCCGATGTGCCGTCGGTACTCGATGCGCTGCAAGACTCGTCTACCAACCATCCACTGGCCCTGGGCCTGGTGGAAGAACTGCCCTATCTCAAGTCTCAACAACGCCTGCTGTTCGCCCGCGCCGGTATCACCCGCCCGTTGTCGCTGGACGATTACCGGGCCCACGGCGGTTTCGAAGGTTTGACCCGGGCCGTCAGTATTGGCGGCGAACAGACCGCCACCGAGGTGTTCGACTCCGGCCTGCGGGGCCGTGGCGGTGCAGCCTTCCCCGCCGGGATCAAGTGGCGCACGGTGCGCGCGGCTCAGGCCGAACAGAAATACATCGTCTGCAACGCCGACGAAGGCGACTCCGGCACCTTCGCCGACCGCATGCTGATGGAAGGCGACCCCTTCCTGCTGATCGAAGGCATGGCCATTGCCGGTCTCTGCACCGGCGCCACCTTTGGCTACATCTATGTGCGCTCGGAATACCCGGATGCCGTGGCCACCTTGCGCCAGGCGCTGAACCTGGCGCGTGAGGCCGGTTACTTGGGCGCCAATGTCGGCGGCAGCGGCCAGGCTTTTGACCTGGAAGTGCGGGTCGGGGCCGGGGCCTATATTTGCGGCGAAGAAACCGCGCTGCTGGATTCCCTGGAGGGCAAGCGCGGTTATGTGCGCGCCAAGCCGCCGATACCCGCACTCAAAGGCCTGTTCGGCCTGCCGACTTTGGTGCACAACGTGCTGACCCTGGCCTCGGTGCCGCTGATTCTGGCCAAAGGCGCGCAGTTTTATCGCGACTACGGCATGGGCCGTTCCTTGGGCACCATGCCGTTCCAATTGGCGGGCAATGTGCGCCAAGGCGGCTTGGTGGAGCGTGCGTTCGGCCTGACCCTGCGCGAATTGGTGGAAGGCTACGGTGGCGGCACCGCCAGTGGCCGGCCGCTGAAGGCCGCGCAAGTCGGTGGCCCGTTAGGTGCCTGGGTGCCGCCGTCGCAGTTCGACACGCCGCTGGATTATGAGGCCTTCGCCGCCATCGGCGCGATGCTTGGCCACGGCGGTGTGGTGGTGGCGGACGACAGCCTCGACATGGCGCAGATGGCGCGCTTTGCCCTGCAGTTCTGCGCCGAGGAATCCTGCGGCAAATGCACCCCGTGCCGGATCGGCTCGACCCGTGGCGTCGAGGTCATCGACCGGCTGCTGGCCGCGCCTGAGCAAGGCGCTCGCGATCAGCAGGTGGTCATCCTCAAGGATCTCTGCGACACCCTGCAATACGGTTCGCTCTGTGCGCTGGGCGGCATGGTGTCCTTCCCCGTCGCCAGCGCTCTCAAGCACTTCCCCGCCGACTTCGGTGTGCACGCCTCGGAGGCCGAGCAATGATCACTGTATTCGATCCGAAAACTGACATGGACTTGGGTACACCGGCTCGCAACAGCCAGGTGCAGATCACCCTGAACATCGACGGCCGCAGCATCAGCGTGCCGGAAGGCACCTCGGTGATGCGCGCCGCCGCCTTGATGGGCACCACCATTCCCAAGCTCTGCGCCACCGACAGCCTAGAAGCCTTCGGCTCGTGCCGCATGTGCCTGGTGGAGATCGACGGCATGCGCGGTTATCCGGCGTCCTGCACCACACCGGTCAGCGAAGGCATGACCGTGCACACCCAGACGCCGAAGCTGGCGACCCTGCGCCGTAACGTCATGGAGTTGTACATCTCCGATCACCCGCTGGACTGCCTGACCTGCTCGGCCAACGGCAACTGCGAGCTGCAAACCGTAGCCGGCCAGGTTGGCTTGCGCGAGGTGCGTTACGGCTACGAAGGTGACAATCACCTGGCGGACGTGAAAGACACCTCCAACCCCTATTTCGATTACGACCCGAGCAAGTGCATCGTCTGCAACCGCTGCGTGCGCGCCTGCGAAGAAACCCAAGGCACCTTTGCCCTGACCGTCACCGGACGCGGTTTTGAATCGCGGATTTCAGCGGCCGGTGGCGAGGATTTCCTCGACTCCGAATGCGTATCCTGCGGCGCCTGTGTGCAAGCCTGCCCGACCGCGACCCTGATGGAAAAAAGTGTGGTCGAACTCGGTCAACCCGAGCGTGCGGTGATCACCACCTGCGCCTATTGCGGCGTCGGCTGTTCGTTCCGCGCCGAGATGAAAGGCGATCAACTGGTGCGCATGGTCCCGGACAAGAACGGCCAGGCCAACCACGGTCACTCCTGCGTCAAAGGGCGTTTTGCCTGGGGCTATGCGACGCACCCGGATCGCATCACCAAGCCGATGATCCGCAAGCACATCAGCGACCCGTGGCAGGAAGTCAGTTGGGACGAAGCGGTGACTTACGCCGCCAGCGAAATGCGTCGACTGCAGCAGAAATATGGCCGCGATTCCATCGGTGGCATCACCTCCAGCCGCTGCACCAATGAAGAAACCTACCTGGTGCAAAAACTGGTGCGCGCCGCCTTCGGCAACAACAACGTCGACACCTGTGCGCGGGTCTGCCATTCGCCCACCGGCTATGGCCTGAAACAGACCCTCGGCGAGTCCGCCGGGACCCAGAGCTTCGACTCGGTGATGCAGGCCGACGTGGTACTGGTGATGGGCGCCAACCCCAGCGATGCGCACCCGGTGTTCGCCTCGCAACTCAAACGCCGCCTGCGTGAAGGCGCGCGTCTGATCGTCATCGATCCACGGCGCATCGATCTGGTGGACGGCGTGCACGCCCGCGCCGAGCTGCACCTGGCCCTGCGTCCCGGGACCAACGTCGCCATGCTCAACGCGCTGGCCCATACGATCATCACCGAAGGCTTGCAGGACCAGGCGTTTATCGACGCCCGTTGCGAGGGCGATGATTTTGCGCGCTGGAGCGAGTTTGTCAGCCGTGCGGAAAACTCCCCGGAAGTGATCGGACCGATCTGCGGAGTGCCGGCACCAGATATCCGCGCCGCTGCCCGGCTGTACGCCACCGGCGGTAATGCGGCGATCTACTATGGCCTCGGCGTCACCGAACACAGCCAGGGCAGCACCTCGGTGATGGGCATCGCCAACCTCGCCATGGCCACCGGCAACATCGGCCGCGAAGGCGTGGGCGTGAACCCGTTGCGTGGGCAGAACAACGTCCAGGGCTCGTGCGACATGGGCTCGTTCCCCCACGAACTGCCGGGCTACCGGCACATCTCCAACGTCGCCGTGCGGACCGAGTTCGAACAGGCGTGGAACGTCACCCTGCAACCCGAGCCGGGCCTGCGCATTCCCAACATGTTCGAGTCGGCACTGGCCGGCAGCTTCAAGGGCCTGTACTGCCAGGGCGAGGACATCGCCCAGAGCGACCCCAATACCCAGCACGTCACCGCCGCCCTGTCGGCGATGGAATGCGTGGTGGTGCAGGATATTTTCCTCAACGAAACCGCGAAGTTCGCCCACGTGTTTTTGCCGGGCAGCTCGTTCCTCGAAAAAGACGGCACCTTCACCAACGCCGAACGGCGTATCTCGCGGGTGCGCAAGGTGATGGAGCCGCTGGGCGGCAAGGCCGACTGGGAAGGTACCGTGGCCCTGGCCAACGCCCTCGGCTATCGGATGGACTACCAGCATCCATCAGAAATCATGGATGAAATCGCTCGTCTGACGCCGACCTTCACCAACGTCAGTTACGCCGAACTGGAGCGCCACGGCAGCCTGCAATGGCCGTGCAACGCCGAGGCCCCGGACGGCACGCCGACCATGCACATCGAGGAATTCGTGCGCGGCAAGGGACGCTTCATGCTCACCGGCTACGTGCCGACCGAAGAGAAGGTCAACGCCCGTTATCCGCTGCTGCTGACCACCGGACGCATCCTCAGCCAATACAACGTCGGCGCCCAGACCCGGCGCACCGACAACGTCGCCTGGCATGACGAGGACCGCCTGGAAATCCACCCGACCGACGCCGAAAGCCGGGGCATCAACGAAGGCGATTGGGTCGGCATCGGCAGCCGCGCCGGGCAGACTGTGCTGCGTGCGCGGGTCACCGAACGGGTGGCGCCGGGGGTGGTGTACACCACCTTCCACTTCCCGGAATCGGGGGCCAACGTGATCACCACCGACAACTCCGACTGGGCCACCAACTGCCCGGAATACAAGGTCACGGCCGTGGAAGTCAGCCGCGTCTACCACCCTTCCGAGTGGCAAAAACGCTATCAGGCGTTCAGCGACGAACAGGATCGCCTGCTCAAGGACCGCCGCCAGGCACGGGGCGACAAAGCGGAGGTACGCCGATGAGCACTGCCAATTTGATCAAGATGGCCAACCAGATCGCCCAGTACTTCGCCAGCCAACCGGACCAGGAACAGGCGGTGCTCAGTGTGCGCAATCATCTGCAATTGTTCTGGGCGCCGAGTATGCGCAGGGAGTTGTTGGAGTGGCAGACGGAGCATCAGGGCGCGGAGTTGCACCCGTTGGTTCAGGCGGCGGTGATTGGGGCGGGGTGGGAGGCCTGACGATTTAACCCCACCCTCAAATTCCCTGTGGAAATCCCTGTGGGAGCGGGCTTGCCCGCGATGGCAATCTGTAAGTCGACGAACAGGTTGAATGCAGGTCCTCATCGCGGGCAAGCCCGCTCCCACAGTGGGTATAGAGATGGATTGGGAAATTGGCCCGTCAGCTATCCCCACCCACCTTGCGCCCCGCCACTTCAATCGCCCGCACGCTGATTGCGGCAAAGATCGCCGTCAACAACACCCCATTGAACCCCAGCAAAATCGCCAACACCCGCGACAGCGGCTGTTTCGGCACCAGTTCGCCGTAACCGATGGTCAGCCCCGTCACAAAACCGAAGTAGATGCCGTCGAACGGCTCCCAGCCTTCGATGTAGGCAATCAGCAGACCGACGGTGACGATGATGACCAGCATGGTCGAGAAGATCGGCCAAGCCAGTCGCAGGTGGTAACCGACGGCTTTGTAGAACTCGCGACGGATGTTCGACACAGGGGCGTTGTTCATGGCGGGGCTTTCCTGGGAGTGGCCGGGGCACTGCATCAGCTTGGCACAGCTTGGGAAATTTGAACGGCAACCCGTCCCCGACCACAAGCCCAGGTCTTTTTTTTCCACGGCGAAACCGCGATCATCGCCGACCTCCTCGCCCCCACAGGATTCACACCATGCAACTGCCGCTGGAATCGGTCGCCCTTTTCGCGCTCAAGCTCGTTCACGAGACGGACGGCGGCAGCCCGGTGTTGCGCGACGATCCGGTGATGGACGAGTACACCCGGGAAGTCTTCGAGCTGCTGCTGCGCCGTGAGGATCTGCCGGCTATCCAGCTCAAGATCGCGGCCTGCGTGGCGTTGGCGCTGGACGCGGTGGGCGGTGTCGATAAGCCGCTGGGACGCGAGTTGCAGCGCCTGGCCGCTGACGTGACCCAGGTGCCGACTTTGGATCAGTTGCAAGCGCCGCTGCTGGCGCTGCGAGACTACCTCAAGGACATTCAGTGACCCGCTCAAGACCTGGCTGACATTGGCATCGCCCGGCGCTTGATCAGCCCCACCAGCAGCGCCGCCAGAATCAACACGATCGACAGCCCTTCGCGGCCGTCCACCCGATGGCCGAGGATCAGCATCGAGCCGCCGATGCCGAACAGCGGGATCAGCAACGACAGCGGCGCCACCCGCGAAACCGGGTACTCGCGAAGCAGCAGGTTCCAGCCCCAGTAGCAGAAGTGCGTCGCCGCGTAGACCTGGAACAGCAGCGAGAACAACGCGAGCCAGTGGAAGTCCGTAACCAGCCCGGTAAACGGTGCCGAGCCGTGGGCGAGCCAGGTCAGCAGCAGCAAGGGGATCGGCGGGAACAGGCTGGCCCACACGACGAAGGCGAACATCTCGCGCACGTTCGATTGCTTGATGATCACGTTGCCGACGCTCCAACTGAAGGCGCTCACCAGCAACAGTCCATAGCCCAGGGTGGTGGCCTGACCGGGACTGCTGGCGATGATGTTGATCAGCCCCAACGCCGCCAGGCCAATGCCCGCTACTTGCCCCGGACTCAGGCGCTCGCGAAACAGCAGCACGCCCCAGCCGAGGGTGAAAAAGGCACTGAACTGAATCAACAACGCAGCAGTTCCGGCAGGCACGCCCATCTCGATACCGAGGTTGATCAGCGCCCACATCGCCACCCCGAAAATCAGCCCGTAAGCGGCCAGCCAGCCGAAGGCAATCGGTGGCCGGCGGATGAAAAACACCCAGGGCAACGCGGCCAGAGTGAAGCGCAGGGCGGTCAACAGCAGCGGATCGATGCTCGCCAGGCCCAATTGGGTGATCGGGAAATTCAGGCCCCAGACGGCCGTTACCAGGACGGCGAGGATCAAGTGTTTGCGGTACATGGTGCGCGGTTCCTCAGGACAGGACGCGCACTATGGGCAAAACGAGTATCGGCCCGCTTGCGTTATCAGGTCTTTGATCAGTAGATTTGGGCCATGCACACAACCCAGATCGATCCCTACCAAGCTATTCCCCGCGATGCCGTGGTCACCGCCAGCGACTATCACGACGGCCTGCACTTCGCGCGGCACAGCCATCAGCGCGGTCAATTCGCCTACGCCGCCTGCGGGGTGATCACCGTATTAAGCGACCAGGGCGACTGGGTCGTGCCGCCGCAGCGGGCCATTTGGGTCCCGGCCGATGTGCCCCACGCCATGTCCATGAATGGGCCGGTGACCATGCTCAACACCTACATCCGCCCCCTCGCCGCCGCCCGCCTCGGCCTGCCGGCGCACTGTCAGGTGTTCGGCGTTTCACCTTTGCTCCAGCACTTGCTGATAGGCGCCATCGACGTCGCGCCGCTGTACGCCGAAGATCAGCGCGAAGGTCACTTGATGAACCTGCTGCTGCACGAAATCGCCGCCATGCCGCCCCTCTCGCTCAATGCCCCGCTGCCCCGTGAGCCGAGGTTGGCGCTGGCCTGTCGCAAGCTGTTGGAGCAACCGTCGCTGGAGGTGGGGATCGATGCGATGTGCCGCCAGGTGAACATGAGCCGGCGGACCTTTACCCGCCTGTTTCGCCAGGAAACCGGGATCAGCTTTGTCGAGTGGCGCCAGCAGGCGTGCCTGTTGAGTGCGGTCGTGAGGCTGGGCAATGGCGAGGCGGTGACGCGGGTGGCGATGGACTTGGGCTACAGCAGCCCGAGCGCGTTCAGCAGCAGTTTCCGCCGTTTGTTGGGAGAAGTACCGAGTCGCTATTTTGCACAACAGGGAGTGAAGGAATGAGTGGAACCTTGATGATCTCTTGCACGGTTACTAACGGTCAGCTGCCAAGTACCGAACTATCGACGGTCAGCGTGCCCTGGTGGAGTTTCGGCAAAACCGTGCTCGCCGCCACCGCCCTGACCCTGGTGCGCGATGGCTTGGTCGATCTGGATGAGCCGCTGCCAGAAGGTCCTTTTACCCTGCGCCAATTGCTCCGGCATCAAGCTGGACTGGCGGACTATGGCGAGCTGCCGGAGTACCACGCGGCGGTGGCGCGGCAGGAGTCGGCGTGGTCGGTGGAAGAAATGTTGAAGCGGCTCGACGCGACGCAGCTGCGTTATGCACCGGGCGGCGGTTGGCGTTATTCGAATGTGGGTTATCTGTATGTCGCACAGCTGATCGAGCGCATCAGCGGGCTCTCGCTGGAGCAGGCCATACTGCGGCGCGCCCTGCTGCCATTAGGCATTTCCCAGGTGCGCCTGGCCCGCCAGCGCGGCGATCTGCCGGGCGCGGCTACCCGCTACGATCCGGCGTGGGTCTATCACGGCCTGTTGATCGGGCCGCTGCAGCAAGCCGCGACTTTTCTTGATCGCCTGCTGGCCGGTGAGTTGCTGCCAGCCAACCTGCTGGACGCCATGCAGAACGTCCATCACCTCGGTGGTCCGATCCCCGGTCGGCCCTGGCAGTCACCCGGCTACGGCCTGGGCGTGATGCAAGGTCCCACGGCGGATGGCTTGCTGCTGTGCGGTCACACCGGTGGCGGTCCGGGCAGCGTGGTCGCGGTGTATCGGGCGAGCCGGGGCGGCGACTCGGCGACCGCCGGGGTGTTTGTCGAAGGTGGTTCTGAGGGGGATGTCGAGGCGGCAGCGGTGCAGGCGCTGATGGCGGCGCTGGCTTGAAACAGCCTGCGCTCTCCCTTTACAACACCGGCAACACCACCCGCGCTTCCAGCCCGCCAATGCTGCGGTTTCTAACGGTCAGCTCGCCGCCATGTTCCAGCACGATGGCCCGCGCCGCCGATAATCCCAGGCCGACGCCGCCGGTGCTTTTATTGCGCGAGCCTTCGAGGCGATGGAACGGCACGAACACCTGTTCATAACTGTCGTCGGGGATTCCCGGCCCGCGATCGAGCACGCGAATGGTCACGTGCTCGGCATCGCTGCGCAGCTCGATGGCCGGTTCACTGGCGTATTTGAGAGCGTTCTCGATCAGATTGGTGATCACCCGTTTCAGGCCCAAAGGACGGCCGACATAGGCCAGGCGCTGTGGACCGCTGAACGGGATTTCGATGGACTGGTCGCGGTAGTCGTCGATCAGGGTTTGCAGGAGTTCGGCGAGGTCGAACGGGGTGGCTTCTTCGAGGCGCGCGTTGTCGCGGAAGAACTCCAGGCTGGAGTTGATCATGGCGTGCATTTCGTCGACGTCGCTGAAGAGCTTTTTCTGCAGCTGCGGGTCGTCGATGAATTCGCCACGCAAGCGCATGCGCGTCAGCGGTGCGCGCAGGTCGTGGGAGATGGCCGCGAGCATTTGCGTGCGGTCCTTGATGAAGTGCTGCAACTGCGCCTGCATGGCATTGAAGGCGAGGATTGCCTGGCGGATTTCGTGGGGGCCGACCGGCTTGATTGGCGGCGCACGAAAGTCCACGCCAAAGCGCCGGGCGCCTTCGGCGAAGGTTTGCAGGGGGCGGGCCAGTCGGCGGGTGGCGATCAGCGCAACCAGGCCGGTGGACAGCAATATCAGGATGATCACCACCAGGTTGCGCGCCCAGTGCTCCAGGCCCCAACTGCGCGACGGCATGCTGAACATCAGCCAGGAGCCGTCCGCCAGTTGCATGGCCATCGCATATTGGCCGTTGTGCTGCGGCCAGTCCGAGGGTTGGTAGGCTTCCAGGCGCTGGCTGTTGAACAGTTTGCGGGCGTTTGGTTTGTCGGCACGGCTGGCGGCGTCAGGGGTGACGGGCAGCTCCAGTGCTTCGTGGCTGGCGCTCCAGCGGATACTCAGGCGGCTATCGTTGGCTGCATCCGCCAGGCGTTGCCGTTGCGCCGGCTCGGACGCGGCGATCACCCGACTGAGGGACGAGAGTTTTTCCAGCAGCCCGGTTTCGGTCAACGGCGGATAGGCCCAGACGCCGGCGACCTGGGTGAACAGCGCGTAGAAACTCAGGGAGGTCAGCATTGCCAGAATGGTGGTCAGGGCGATCCAGCGCGACACGGTGTCGCGCTTGCGCAGGTACCAGGCCGCCCGCCAACCTTTCACTGACGGGTCACGCTGGGGGTGAACAGGTAGCCGCCATTGCGCACGGTGCGAATCATTTCCGGGCGCTTGCTGTCGATTTCCAGCTTGCGTCGCAAGCGGCTGACCTGCACGTCGATGCTGCGGTCGAAGGCTTCGTGGGTGCGTCCGCGCGCCAGGTCCAGCAGCAGCTCGCGGGTGAGGATGCGTTGCGGGTGCTCGACGAACACCAGCAGCAGGTCGAATTCACCGGCCGACAGCGGGATCATCACCTGGTCCGGCGAGCGCAGTTCGCGGCGCGTCAGGTCCAGTTGCCAGTCGCAGAACTTGATCAGCGGATGCGGCACCTGACCGGTCAGCGGTCGCACTTCGCCGACCCGTCGCAACACCGCGCGCACCCGCGCCAACAGTTCGCGAGCGTCGAACGGCTTGCTGACGTAATCGTCGGCGCCCATTTCCAGGCCCACCACGCGGTCGCTCAGTTCGCCCATGGCGGTGAGCATGATCACCGGCGTGCTGTGTTGCTGGCGCAGGCGCTGGCACAGGGTCAGGCCGTTTTCGCCAGGCATCATCAGGTCGAGGATGATCAGGTCGGGCACTTTTTGCTCAAGCGCGGCCCACAGCGCCACGCCGTCGGTGGCCACATCGACGACATAGCCTTGCTGGACAAAGAACTTACTCAGCAGATCGAGGACCTCAAGGTCGTCGTCCACGATCAACAGATGGCTCACCGGCAGGACACTCAGCGTCGGATAATGCGGATATCTAAAACCATTCGGCGCGCTTCGTCATATATTTCAACTCGGTCACAAAGCATCAATCCGGTAAAAAACCAGACATTTTTACGCAAGGCACGGATGTCAGGATCCAGTTCCCTTATCCCGAAGACTGTTTGCCATGCCTTTGTTCAAGCGTTCCCATGCACTGTTCCGCAATGCTGCATTGCTGCTGACCTTGACCTACCTGTACGGCTGCGCCAGTCGTACTTCGGCCGACAGCGCCCAGGCCGGCTACCCGTTGCATGACCCGGCGGAGCACGTTAACCGCGACAGTTTTGCCTTCAACCAGGTGATCGACGAAGACGCCATCGAGCCGGTTGCCCGGGGTTATGGCTACACGCCGGATTTCTACCAACTGGGCCTGGATAATTTCACCACCCACTTCAACCAGCCCACGGTGTTCCTCGACAGCCTGCCCCACGTCAATGGCAAGCCCTCCTTCGAGGGCTCCGACGCGCCGGGCATCGCCCTGCGCCGTTCCGCCTTCGGCCAGACCTTCGGCATCTGGGGCGTTATCAGCGGGCCGCTCGTGGCAACCGATGCCACGTAACAGCCCGCCACTGTTGCTCGAACAGCGCCTGAACCGACGCGCCAACAGCGGCCTGCACTGCAGCGAAACCAGCCTGCGCCTGACCGACGACGAGCGTGAACTGGTGCTCAGCCGCTACATCGAACTGTACCGCCCCGAAGGCGTGGAATGGGTCGAGCGCAGCCACCGCATCTCGGTCAACGCCCTGCTGCGCTGGATCATCGCCAACGGCGAGGCGCAGGCGGTGGAGCAAGGCAGCGACCTGCCGGGACGGGGGGCGATGAATTGATCTGGCCGATAGCCTGAATCCGCCTAATCCCCTATGCCTGCTGGCGATGAAATTGGTGCGGTGTGGCTGATGGCCCCTTCGCTGGCAAGCCAGCTCCTACGGGGTTTGTGATCGGTCACAAGATCGGCGGTCGCAGCAACCCTCTGTAGGAGCGAGCCTGCTCGCGATGAAATTGATGCGGTGTAGCTGATGGCCTCATCGCGAGATCGGCGGTCACCGGGTCTGAGGGAGCAAGCCGCCACAGCGAAGATCGGCTGCGTTATCATCGCCGGCCTGTTTTTACCTGGAGCCCACCCCTCGGATGTCCACGCCCGCGCTGCACCTCGCTGATCAATCACCCTTGCCCGACGTGCTGGTCGGCCCGCTGTTGCGGCGCCTGGAACCGACGCGCCTGGTGCTGTGGCTGGTGGGTTCGCGGGAGTTGGCGCTGACCCTGCGCCTAGCCGGCGTCGGCGACATCGCGCTGGAGCCCCAGGTCATCGCGGTCGGCCGCCAGGCTTTTGTCCACCTGATCGACGTTCACCTCGACCAGGCCCTGCCCCAGGACGTAAGCATCGACTACGACCTGCTGATCAGCGGCGACGACGGCCAGCAGAGCGGCATCGCCGAGTGGGCACCGCACCTGCTGTACGGCGCGGCGCAATCGGTGAATTTCGTCTTGCGCAGTAAAATCGACCAACTGCTCCACGGTTCCTGCCGCAAACCGCATTTTCCGGCCCGAGACGGCCTGCTCTGTGTCGACCAACTGCTGGCCGACAACCCCGCCCCCGAGCAGCGCCCGGCGCTGTTGATGATGAGTGGCGACCAGGTCTACGCCGACGATGTCGCCGGGCCGATGCTGCGGGCGATCCACGCGCTGATCGAGCGCCTCGGGCTGTTCGGCGAGCACCTCGACGGCGCGGTGGTGGAGGACAGCGCCGCGCTCTACCAGCACCCGGCCAGTTACTACCATCGTGCCGACCTGCTGCCGGCGCTGGAGAGCAACGAGACCCTGCGTGAACGCTTCTTCGGCGGTGCGCGCAAACCGATTTTCACCAGCAGCAGCGCCGACAATCACCTGGTGACCTTCGCCGAAGTCATGGCCATGTACCTGCTGGTCTGGTCGCCCACCGCCTGGACCCTGATCGACCCGCAGCCGCCGGCCCTGACACCCGAACGCCGCGAGCGCTATGCCCTGGAACAGACCCGCATCGACGCCTTCAAGCTCGGCCTCGATCAGGTAGCCCGGGTGTTCGCCCATTTGCCGTGCCTGATGATTTTCGATGACCACGACATCACCGACGACTGGAACCTCAGCGCCCAATGGGAGCAGACCGCCTACGGCCATCCGTTCTCCAAGCGCATCATCGGCAACGCGCTGATCGCCTACCTGCTGTGCCAGGGCTGGGGCAACAACCCGGATGCGTTCGTCCAGCTTGTGGATAAAACCAGGGCCCTCGACCCGCAGCACGGTTACCTCGACAGCCCTGCGCAAGATGCGCTGATCGACGACCTGCTGAAGTTCCAGCACTGGCATTACGTGCTGCCGACCACCCCGGCGCTGGTGGTGCTCGACACCCGCACCCGGCGCTGGCGCAGCGAGTTCAACCTCAAGCAACCCTCGGGCCTGCTGGACTGGGAAGCCCTCTGCGAGCTGCAGCAAGAATTGCTTGATCACCCCTCGGCGATCATCGTTTCGTCGGCGCCGGTATTCGGCGTCAAGCTGATCGAGACCGTGCAGAAAGTCTTCAGTTGGTGCGGCTACCCGCTGCTGGTAGACGCGGAGAACTGGATGGCCCATCGCGGTGCCGCACAGGTAATACTCAACATCTTTCGTCACTCGCGCACGCCGGGCAATTACGTGATCCTCTCCGGTGACGTGCATTACTCGTTCGTCTACGAAGTGCTGATCCGCCATCGCAGCGCCGGACCGCGGATCTGGCAGATCACCAGCAGCGGCATCAAAAATGAATTCCCGCCCAGCCTGCTGGAGTGGTTCGACCGCCTCAATCGCTGGCTATACTCGCCACGCTCGCCACTGAACTGGCTGACCAAGCGCCGGCGCATGCAGGTCGTGCCCCACGTACCGGAGCACGCCGAAGCCGGCGAGCGGTTGTGGAATTCGGCGGGGATTGGCCAGGTGTTTTTCAATGAGCAGGGCCAGCCCCAGGCGATCTACCAGCACAACTCCAACGGTGCAGCGAAAACCCGGATGGTGCCACCCGCCACCGATTGACCCCTGAGACACGAAGGATACGTATGCTCAAGCGCAACAAGATGGTGCCCGAACTGACGGTCAGCGACATCGCCACAAGCCTGGACTTCTGGACCCGCCTGATCGGTTTCCAGGTCGCTTACGACCGTCCCGAGGAAGGCTTCGCCTACCTCGACTTCGACGGCGTGCAGGTGATGCTCGAACAGTTTTTCCCCGACGACGGTCAGTGGCACACCGGGCCATTGCAGGCGCCCTTGGGTCGCGGGATCAATTTCCAAATGGAAGTGCAGCAGGTCGAGCCGATCCTGGCGCGGCTGACGGCCGCCCAATGGCCGCTGTTTCGTCCCTTTGGCGAAAACTGGTACCGCTCCGGCAAGACGGAAGTCGGCCAGCTTGAACTGATTGTCCAGGACCCTGACGGCTACTTGTTGCGCCTGGCACAGGCGTTGGGTGAACGGCCGATTCTTTGACCCGGGACCCGGCAGCGCTCTATCACGCGGCCCCCAAAAAACGCTGGCTCGGGCACTTATCAATAATGTTTATTTCCTCGCCGCGCGGTTTGACGCCCGCCCTGCCGCCCGGCGCTAATGACCTTCCATCGTCGCGGCCTGTAGAGGTCCCGACGATTTGCCCAAGGCCATGACATGCACATCCCAGCGTCCCTCAAGCACTCTGAATCGCCCCATTGCAAAAGCTGCAAGCTGGCCTCGTTATGCCTGCCACTCGCGCTGGGCAGTGACGATGTCAGCGCCCTGAACGCCATCGTCAAACGCGAACGGCCGCTGCGCAAGGGCGACAGCCTGTTCCGCCAGGGCGAGGCTTTTACCTCCATTTACGTGATCCGCTCCGGCGCCTTGAAGACCTCCAGCGTCAACCTCAATGGCGAAGAGCACATCATCGGTTTTCATCTGCCCGGCGAGCTGATCGGGTTATCGGGGATGGATATCAACACCTACGCCTGCACCGCCCAGGCCCAGGAAACCACGACTGTCTGCGAAATCCCCTTCGATCAACTCGAAGCCCTGCTGGAGAAAATCCCCCAACTGCGGCGGCAACTGATCAACCTGATGAGCCGGGAAATTCGTGACGATCACAAGATGATGCGCATGCTCGCGCAGAAAAATGCCCATGAACGCCTGGCGAGTTTTCTGCTCGACCTGTCCGGGCGTTTTCACGCCAACGGCTATTCGGCCCGGCAATTTCGCCTGAACATGACCCGCGACGAAATCGCCAACTACCTGGGCATCGCCACCGAAACCACCTGCCGCAGCTTCACCTTGCTGCAACAGCAAGGGCTGATTGTGGCCCAGGGCAAATCGATCCAGATTCTGGATTCACCGTCGTTGTCGCAGCTCTCCGAGCGTTAGACCCGGCTGAAGCCCACACTGTAGGAGCGAGCTTGCTCGCGAAAAACCTGAGGGCGCTGCGCGGCATCAGGTATCCCGCGTCATCGTTGACGTTTTTCGCGAGCAAGCTCGCTCCTACAGTGGAGGGTGGTCATTCAGCTTTCAGAACGCCGTACACCCCACGCACAATCATCTCCACTTCCCGCTCATCAAGGGTCAGAGGCGGCAGCAGGCGGATCACATTGCCCCGCGTCACATTGATCAGCAGCCCGTGATCGCGGGCGGCGGTCAGGCTCAGGTTGCGTATCGACTGTTTCAACTCGATGCCGATCATCAGGCCCACGCCACGGATCGCCACCACGTTGGGCAGGTCTGCAAGTTCAGCGCGCAGCCGGGCCAACAGCCGCTCGCCCTGGCGCCGGGCATTGTCCAGCAGACCTTGTTCCTCGATGATTTCCAGCACCGTGCAGCCGACCCGGCAGGCCAGCGGATTGCCGCCAAAGGTGCTGCCATGGCTGCCAGGGGTGAACAGCTCGGCGGCCTTGCCCCGGGCCAGGCAGGCGCCGATCGGCACGCCGTTGCCCAGGCCCTTGGCCAGGGTCATCACGTCGGGAACAATGCCTTCGTGTTGAAAGGCAAACCACTGCCCGGTGCGGCCGATGCCGGTCTGGATTTCATCGAGCATCAATAACCAGTTGTGCCGATTGCACAACGCCCGCAGCGCTCGCAGATAGCCGACAGGCGCCGGCTGCACGCCACTTTCGCCCTGCACCGGCTCCATCAGCACCGCGACGATGCGCTCCCCATATTGGACCTGCGCCTGCTCCAGCGCGGCGAGGTCACCGAACGGCACCTTGAGATAATCCCCCGGCAACTGTGCAAAACCCAGACGCACCGCCGGGCCGTCGCTGGCCGACAGGGTGCCGAGGGTACGGCCGTGGAAGGCGTTTTCCATGACCACCACCAACGGCTGCTCGATGCCTTTTTGCCAACCGTACAGCCGCGCCAGTTTCAATGCGGTTTCGTTGGCCTCGGCGCCAGAGTTGCTGAAAAACGCCCGGTCCATTCCCGACAATTGCGTCAGCTTGTGCGCCAGCCGCTGCTGCCAATCGATGCTGTACAGATTGGAGGTATGCAACAGCAGGCCGGCCTGATCGGTGATGGCGCTGACCACCCGCGGGTGCGAATGACCGACATTGGTCACCGCCACGCCCGCCACCGCGTCGAGGTATTCACGCCCGGCCTGGTCCCACAGGCGCGTGCCCAGGCCACGGGTGAAACTCAGGGCCAGGGGTTGGTAGGTGCTCATCAGGTGGGTGGCGGTCATGGGGTCAGGCTCCATTAGCAGGAATGTGGTCACTGCGATCCCCTGTAGGAGCGAGCCTGCTCGCGATGACGGTGTATCAGTCGATATTTGAGTCGTCTGACGGTGCGCTATCGCGAGCAGGCTCGCTCCTACAGGGGTTGTGTTCAGTTAGCAGGACAGTGTTTTTGCAGTATCGTTAACCACCTGAGCTGGATAAACGCCTTCAACCTTCAATCATCTTAAAGCTGAGCTTGATAATGGATCTGTTCCTGGCAATGTCGGTGTACGTCAAAGTGGTCGAGACTGGCAGCATGACCGCCGCTGCGCGGCACTGCAGTCTGTCGACCACTATGGTGGGTAATCACCTGCGGGCGCTGGAGCAGCGCCTGGGGGTCAGCCTGATCAACCGCACCACGCGGCGTCAGCGCCTGACCGAATTCGGCAGCGCCTACTACGAGCGCTGCCTGGAGGTGTTGGGGCTGGTGAATGAATCCGAGCGGCTCGCCGAGACGGTACAGGGCGAGCCCAAGGGCACCCTGTGCATCACCGCACCGCCGAGCTTCGGCTCCGAATGCCTGGCCCCCGCCATGCACCTGTTTACCCAGCAATACCCGGACATCCGCGTCGATATCCTGCTCAACAACCAGGTAATGGACCTGATCGACAACAGCGTCCACGTCGCCTTTCGCCTCGGCAACCCCGAGCCGTCAGGCCTGATCGCCCGGCCGTTGATCGACTACACCCTGAGCATCTGCGCCGCACCGTCGTATCTGGAGCGACACGGCGTACCGACCACGCCATCCGAACTGAGCCAGCACGCCTGCCTGACCTACGCCTATCCGGCCGGTGACGAGTGGAGTTCGGTGGGCAAGCAATGGCCGCTCAATGGGCCAGAGGGTGAGGTGCTGGTGCCGGTCAGCGGGCCGATGGTGATCAACAGCGTGCCCGGCCTGCTGCAGGCCGCCCGGGTCGGAATGGGCGTGGTGATGATGCCCGACGTGCTGGTCCAGCAGGACCTGCGCGAAGGCCGGCTGGTGGCCCTGCTGCAGGACTACCAATTGCCGCGCCGGGCGATGAACCTGGTGTACGCCCCCGACCGCTATCGCCTGCCGAAACTGCGCTGCTTTGTCGAGTTTGCCCTGCAAATGTGGGGCAAACCGGGAATTTGAGCGACTTCCGGTACTGGAGCACTTCCCCGCCATCAGCTAGTCTCAGCGGCACCTCGACATCAGCACTGCAGGGAGAGCGAAATGGGGGAAGCGGTCACGTGGGAGGTCACACCGGTTGACCTGAATGAAGATGTGCTGCAGGCGATCCTCGACCTGACCAGCGATGGTATCTGGGACTGGAACGCCAACACCGGCTTCGTCTACCGCAATCGCGGCTGGTACGAAATGCTCGGCTACACGCCCCACGGCCTGGACAATAACGTGCTGACCTGGGAGAACCTGATCCACCCCGATGACTATCCCCTGGTCATGCAAAAATTCGACGACCACCTGCAGCAGCGCACCCCGCAATATCGGGCGCAGTACCGCTGCCGCATGCAGGATGGCACCTACACCCGCATCGAAGATAACGGCTATGTGGTCGCGCGCAATGCCGACGGTTCGGTGGCGCGGATGATCGGCGCCCATCGCAGCACCGAACATCAACAACGCCTGGTCGAACAACTCGAGCAGCAGAACAAGTCGCTGGCGGCGATCATCGACGAGCGCACCCGCGAGCTGTCGCGGGTCAACCAGCAACTCCAGGTGCAGTTGGCGGAGAACCGCAAACTGGCGGAAAGCGACAGCCTCACCGGCATCGCCAACCGCTATCGGCTGGAAACCGCCCTGCCCCTGGAGTGCGAGCGGGCCCAGCGTTTTCGCCAGCCGCTGGCACTGATCGCGATGGACATCGACGATTTCAAATGCATCAACGACCACTACGGCCATGCCCTGGGCGATGCCGCGCTGGTGCAGGTGGTCGAGACCCTGAAGCGCTGCGTGCGCGAAGGCGACCTGCTCGCGCGCTGGGGTGGTGACGAATTCATCATGCTCCTGCCCGACACACCGCTGACCACCGCCCGGGTCATCGCCGAGACCATCCGCTTCGAGCTGGAAAACCTGGCACCGGTGGGCGACTACCAGGTGACCCTGAGCTTTGGCGTGGTGCAGCGTTTCGACGATGAACAGAAGACCGGCTTACTGGCACGAGCGGATCAGGCGCTGTATCGCTCCAAGACCGTGGGCAAGAACATGATCAGCGAGTGAACCGGGATCACTGCCCGGCCTTCACCAGCACCGGTTTATCCGCGTAGCGCTGGGGATAAAGCTGCTTGAGCTGCGCGACTTTCGGCAGGTCGTTGATCACGATGTAAGGATGGCTCGGGTGCTCGGTGAGGAAGTTCTGGTGGTAGTCCTCGGCCGGGTAGAAACCGTTGTAGGTTTCCAGCGTGGTGACGATCGGTTTGCTGAAAGCCTGGGCGGCATCCAGTTGTTTGATGTAGGCCTGGGCAACACGTTGCTGCTCGGGATTTTCGACGAACAGCGCCGAACGATACTGAGGTCCACGGTCAGGTCCCTGGCGGTTCAGTTCGGTGGGGTTATGGGCCACTGAAAAGTAGATCTGCAGCAGGCTGCCATAGCTGACCTGGGCCGGGTCGTAGGTCACTTGCACCGCTTCGGCGTGACCGGTATCGCCCTCGCCGACCCGCTCGTATTGCGCCGTCTCAGCGCTGCCTCCGGCATAACCGGACACCGCGTTCTTCACTCCTTTGACGTGCTGGAACACGCCCTGCACACCCCAGAAGCAACCACCGGCGAACACTGCGGTTTCACTGCCGGTCTTCGCCGTTTCATCGAGCACCGGCGGGGCCAGCAGCACAGCCTCCTCGGTGCTGCCGAAGGACAAGGCCAGGCATTGGCCGACCACACCGGCCAACGCCAAACCGAGCAGGCTTCGACGCCAGGTCGTTTGCATTTTCATCATCACTCTCCTCAGTCGTGTACAGCTAAAGGCTCAGGCCGCCGTGAAGGTCATCGCCAGGCCGTTCATGCAGTAGCGCAGGCCGGTGGGTTGCGGGCCGTCGTCGAAGACATGGCCCAGGTGTCCGCCGCAACGGTGGCAGTGCACGGATTCGCGGAGCATGCCGAAGGAGCGGTCCTGGCGCGTGCCGACGGCATTCGCCAATGGCGCCCAGAAACTCGGCCAGCCGGTGTGGCTGTCGAACTTGCTGCTGGAAGAAAACAGCGCCAGCTCACAGCCGGCGCAGGCAAAGGTGCCGGTCCGATGCTCGTTGTTCAGCGCGCTGCTGTAGGCGCGCTCGGTGCCCTCTTCGCGCAGGACGTGGTACTGCTCGGCGCTCAATCGCTGGCGCCACTGTTCATCGCTGAAATTGACCTCGAAGGTCTCGGCGGCCTGCGCCGACTCGATCAACGTCACCCGCCGAGGCCAGGCACTCGCCACCAGCGCCGCAATGCCCAGCCCGCCGCCTGCCAGAAGAACTTGTCGACGTGAGTACATGGCTGTCTCCGAAAAATCACTGTGAGGGGTATGCAACACAGCCTAGGCTTGTGCTGATCGCCAAATCCTCACGGGCAGTTAAACAATTCGTGATAACTCGGCGCCGGGAAAACCCGCACAATGGGTGTCATTACGCAACGGGATCGAAGCCCTATGGATCAGCCCAAACGTGTCCTGGTGGTCGAGGACGACACGCACATCGCCGACCTGATCTGCCTGCACCTGCGAGACGAACATTTCGAGGTGGTGCACAGCGCCGACGGCAACCAGGGCCTGCGCCTGCTCGAACAAGGCAACTGGGACGCGCTGGTCCTCGACCTGATGCTGCCCGGGGTCGATGGCCTGGAAATCTGCCGCCGCGCGCGGGCCATGGCGCGCTACACGCCGATCATCATCACCAGCGCGCGCTCCAGCGAAATGCACCGCATCCTCGGCCTCGAGCTGGGCGCCGACGATTACCTGGCCAAACCGTTCTCGATGCTTGAGCTGGTGGCGCGGGTCAAGGCCCTGCTACGGCGGGTCGACGCCATGGCGCGCAACCTGAAGATGGATGCCGGCAGCCTCAGCAGCGACGGCCTGTTCATCGACCCGATCACCCGCGAAGTGGCGCTGCACGACAAGCGCCTCGACCTCACTCCGCGCGAGTTCGACCTGCTGTATTTCTTCGCTCGCCAACCGGGCAAGGTGTTCTCGCGCATGGACCTGCTCAACGCCGTCTGGGGCTACAGCCACGAAGGCTACGAGCACACGGTCAACACCCACATCAATCGCCTGCGGGCCAAGATCGAAAGCGACCCGGCACAGCCGGTGCGCATCCTCACGGTCTGGGGTCGCGGCTATAAATTCGCCGCAGCGCAGGAGCCGGCATGAAACTGACCCTGTCGCAACGCCTGTCCCTGGTGTTCGCCCTGTTGCTGCTGGTGTGCAGCGGCACCTCGGTATGGATGCAGGTGCGCGCCAACAAGATGCACGAGCTGGAAGTGGTGCAAGGCCTGTCCCGCGACCTGGCCCAGCACATCGCCCGCGACACTCAGTTGATGGACGCCAATGGCCTGAAACCCGAAGCCCTGCGCGGGCTGTTCAGCCAGTTGATGCTGGTCAATCCGAGTGTCGAGGTGTACCTGCTCGACAACCAGGGGCGGATCATCGGCGATGCGGCACCTGAAGGTCATTTGCGCCGCGAGCAGATCGACCTGGCGCCGGTGCAGCGTCTGCTGAATGACGAGAGCCTGCCGATCCTCGGCGACGATCCGCGCAGTGTCGACGGGCGCAAGGTGTTCAGCGCCGCCCCGCTCAAGGTCGGCGGAAAGCAGGCGGGTTATCTGTATGTGGTGTTGCTCAGCGAGGAGCGTGACCGCTTGGCCGAGCGCGATGCCAACAGCGTTGCCCTGAACACGGCGCTGTGGTCGATCGGCCTGGTGGCGTTGCTGTGCCTGATTGCCGGCCTCACCGCCTTCACCCTGATCACTCGACCACTGCGACGCCTGACCGACAGCGTGGCGCACTTCGATATCGATGGCGTGCCTGCCGCTGCGCCCATCGCACCCATGCCCGAGCCGCCGGCCAGCCAGGATGAAATCGCCATTCTCGATGCAGCCTTCCGGCAGATGCAAAACCGTCTCGGCGAACAGTGGCGCTCGCTGACCCGCCAGGACCAGGAACGCCGCGAGCTGGTGGCCAATATCTCCCACGACCTGCGCACGCCACTGGCGTCGTTGCATGGTTACCTGGAAACCCTGTCCCTCAAGGACGCCAGCCTGACCCCGGAGGAACGCCGGCGCTACCTCGGCATCGCTCTCGACCAGAGCCGCAAGGTCGGCGGGCTGGCGCAGTCGCTGCTGGAGTTGGTGCGCCTGGAACACGGCTTCGTCCAGCCGGTGCTGGAGCGCTTCCCGGTGACCGATCTGGTGCAAGATATTTTCCAGAAATTCGAGCTGACCGCCGAAGCACGGCAGGTGCAACTCAACGCCAGCTTTGCGCCGACGGTGGCGGCGGTGTGTGCTGATCTGGGGCTGATCGAGCGGGTGCTGACCAATCTGTTCGACAACGCGTTGCGCTATACACCGGTCGGTGGCTCGATCGATATCCGCCTGGTGCCTCAGGGTAAGTTCGTCGAAATCACCGTCAGCGACAGTGGCCCGGGGATCGCTGCCGAACTGCGTGAGGGGTTGTTCTTGCGCCCGTTCAACATCGGCGGCGCGCGCCGTGATGGTGGCCTGGGCTTGCGCATTGTGCAGCGGATCCTGCAGCTACATGGGCGGCAGATTCGCTTGCTGGATGTGCCGGGGCAAGGCGCGACTTTCAGCTTTTCCCTGCCGGTGGATGAAGAGACGGCGAGCGGGTTGGCGGTGCGCTCGATGAATCTCAATACGCCGGGGGGGCATTGAGGCGCAGGCAATCCCCCGGTAAAACAAATCCCTGTAGGAGCTGGCTTGCCAGCGAAGGCGGATTGTCAGCCAACATCGATGTCGACTGTGCCGCCGTCTTCGCTGGCAAGCCAGCTCCTACAAGGTATGTGTGAATCGCTCAATCGCGGTAATCGGGCGCTATTCGACCCAGCAACCGCAACAACGCCTTCCACGCCAGATCCAGTGCATCGGGGTCGCTCAACTCGCCCTCGGCCAACGGCCGGTCAGGCTGGTTGAACTGGCGCTCGGTGTGGGCGCAGACCTCGGGGGCGGGTAAAACCAGATCTCCGCACGCCTGGGCCGCTAGCTGGATGTCGCAGGCTTTTTCCAGGTAGTACATGCGCAGGAAGGCCTGGGCCACGCTGGCGCCGACGGTCAGCAGGCCGTGGTTGCGCAGCATCAGCACGCTCTTGTCGCCCATGTCCGCCACCAGCCGCTTCTGCTCCGCCAGATCGAGGGCGATGCCTTCGTAGTCGTGGTAGGCGACCCGTCCGTAGAACTCCATGGATATCTGATTCACCGGCAGCAAGCCGCAGGCCAGCGCCGCCACCGCACAACCGGCGCGGGTATGGGTGTGCAGCACGCACTGGGCGTCGTCGCGGGCCGCGTGCAAGGCGCTGTGGATAACAAAACCGGCCGGGTTGACCGGGTACGGGCTGTCCTCCACCGCGCGACCATCGAGGCCGATCTTGACCAGGCTCGAGGCAGTGATTTCATCGAACATCAGCCCATAAGGGTTGATCAGGAAATGATGCTCCGGCCCGGGCAGACGCACCGAGATGTGGGTGAAGATCAGGTCGGTCATGCGAAAGTGCGCGATCAGCCGGTAACAGGCGGCCAGCTCTTCGCGCAACTGCTGCTCGGTCGGATTCATGGGCGCACCTGGCACTGTTCCAGGCCTTCAATCAAGGCGTCCCAGTGATCAAAACCACGACGGCCAATGAACACCAGACGTGTGCCGCTGGCCGTTGCTTCATCGATGGCCGGGAGGAACTGACTACGGCTGCCGACGTGTTGCAGCCAGTGCGCCTTGACGCCTTGATCCAGCACCACCAGGCCCTTGACCCGGAATACATCGTTGGGCAACGCCTGCAACCAGGCGCGCAGGCGCTCGACGTTGAGCGGCAGGCTGCCTTGCCACAAATGGCTGCTGAACATCTCGCTGTGATCGTCGCTGGCCACCCGCACCAGCGGTTTGAGTGCGCGCGGTTCGAGGTCCAGGTCGGAGTCCAGCCACAGCGCATCCGGCAACTGCGCCTGCACGCTTTCGTGAATCCGCGTGCGCAATCCCAGAGCCTGACGCAGCGCCTGCAACTGTGTTTCGTCGACCAGGTCGGTCTTGTTCAACAGCAGCAAGTCAGCCGCACCGACTTGGGCCCGGGCCAGCCGCGCATACTCGCCTTCAAGCTGCAAATGGCGGGTGGCATCGACCACGGTGATTACCATGTCCAGTTGCATCTGGCTGCGCAGTTGCGGGTAGGCCAGGGTCTGCACGATGCGCTGCGGGTCGGAGACGCCGCTGCACTCGATGACGATGCGCTCCAGGCGTGGCTGCAATTGCGCCAGGCTGCTCAGTTGCGCCAGCAGGTCTTCCTGCACGGTGCAGCAGATGCAGCCGTTCTGCAGGCTGTACACCGCATCGGTGACCTCGGAAACGATCGCCGCATCGATGTTCAGCTCACCAAAATCGTTGACGATGACCGCCAGGCGGCTGCCCTCGGCACGGCGCACCATGCGGTTGAGCAAGGTGGTTTTGCCGGCGCCGAGAAACCCCGAGACGACGGTCACGGCGATGCGTGGGGAAGTCATTCTGCCTTGCCCTCCAGCACCGGTGGTTCGCCCTGCCACACGGCCTTGAGGCCGATATCAGCGAGGGCGCCAAGGCGGTCGTAGACCAGTTGCCCTTCGACGAAGGTCAGCAGCACCTGGGTCTGGTGGATGTAGTTGCGCGCCGGCTGGGCGAACAGGTCACGGTCGATAACGATCAGGTCCGCCGACTTGCCGACTTCCAGGCTGCCGGTCGAGTGCTCCAGGCCCATGGCCACGGCACCGTTGATCGTGATCACGTTCAGTGCCTGCTCGAGGCTGATCGGATCGCCGAAGCAGGACGGGTCGTCGTTCCACGGGTTCTGCCGGGTGACCATGGTTTCCAGCGCCAGCCACGGGTCGATCGACGCCACCGGCCAGTCAGTGCCCATCACCGCGGTGCCGCCGGCTTCGAGCACGCCTTTGAAATCGTAGATGCGCTTCAGGCGTTCCTGGCCATAGCCGGAACGCGCGCCGCTGGCGAACGGCGTCGGGTACCAGGCGGCCGGGGAAAACTCGGCGATCACGTTGAGCTCCTTGAAGCGCGGCAGGTTGCCCGGATGCAACAGGGTGCTGTGGGCGCACTGGTGACGCACACCGCTGAAACCGTTGCGCCGACGGGCTTCGGCCACGGCGTCGAGGAACACGTCGGAGGCGCCGTCACCGGTGCAGTGAGCGATGACGCGGATGCCCTTGCGGTCCATGTCCGCCACCATGTCGGTGATGTGTTCCGGGGTCAGGTTGAGCTTGCCGCGCCAGTTCGCCTCTTCCGGCCATGGGGTCAGCAGGTAGGAGGATTTCGGCTCGACCGTGCCGTCGAAGTGGAACTTCACCGCGTTGGCGCTCAAGCGCGCGCTGCGGTAGTAGTGACGCTCACCGGCCAGCAGCTCCCAACGCCGACGCACCGGGAAAATATCGTCCTGCCAACTGATTGCCGCTTCGATGCGCACGGTCAGTTCGCCGCTGTCGTCCAACTCCTTGAGCGCCTGCAGGCGTTGCTCGCAGACGTGCACGTACTTGCTCGCGGTGACGCCACGGGAGCTCTGGAAATGCACACCGTCACGATAGGCACGGCGCAGCACGCTGACCGGGGTCGGCGGCATGGCGGCGTGGATCATCGCGTAGGCGCCGTCGATCATCAGGCCGTTGGGCTCGCCGGTCAGTTCGTCGCGCTCGAAATAGCCGTTGCGTGGATCGGAGGTGTGGCGGTCGATGCCGGCCAGTTCCAGCGCCTTGGAGTTGACCATCATGGTCCCCCACATGCGGTCGAGCAGCGCCACCGGGCGGTCCGGCATGACGCTGTCGAGCCAGGCGCGACCCGGGGTCAGGCCGGCTTCGCGGAAGGTGTAGCGCACCCAGTACTGACCGTAGATCCAGCCGTCGCCAGGGTGGCTGTCGGCGTAGGCAAGAATGCTTTCGCGCAGTTGCTCTGGGGTCGGGTCTTCGATGCCGACGTCGAGGTCGTCGCTGTAACGTGGCGCCAGGGCGAGGTCGGGGTGGGTGTGCATGTCGTGCAGGCCGGGCATGCAGAATGCGCCGTCGAGGTCATGCACGCGGGTGTTCGGGCCCTTGAACTGTTGCAGCTCGTCGAGGCTGGCGACACCGATCAACTTGCCGTCGCGAATGGCCACGGCTTCGGCCCATGGCCGCGAAGGGTCCTGGGTGTAGATGCGGCCGTTACCGAGAATCAGGTCGGCGTAGGTTCCCCGTGCGGAATGGGTAGAGGAAAAGTTGTCGGACTCAGCCATGCAAGCCACCTATGTGTTCAATGCCAGTGAAAGGTCCTCCGCGCTCAAAAAGGCTGCGTGGACCCAGACGAATGGCGCTAGTATTGTTGAATCAACCAATACAACAATCGATTTTTTTTGGCCTGATCGTTCAATTTAAGTCACCATAAATGGCACTTGGCTCCCGCTACAGAATCAGCAAAATACGCCGCCGAGCCACTCCTCAACCCAGGCAGGACTTTCTATGCGCTTTCCTTCGATGACAGCCCTTCGGGCTCTGGACGCGGTCGCCCGGTTGGGCAGCGTGTCGGTGGCCGCTCGCGAACTGAACCTGACGCGCAGCGCCATCAGCCATCAGATCAGCAAGCTCGAGGAGTGTGTGGGCTTTGCCCTGACCGAGCGCATTGGTCGCGGCATCGGCCTGACCTTTCAGGGCGAGCGCTATGCCCGCGAGGTCCACGGCATCCTCCTGAATCTGCTGGATGCCGGGCAACCGGTGAACGACCAGGAAGTCTCCGGGCGCCTGTGCGTCAGTTGCGCCCCGGGGTTCGCCACCTACTGGCTGTGTCACCACATCGGCGCGTTCCTGCGCCAATACCCACAGGTACAGTTGCAGTTGATTTCGCCGAAGTCGCCGGATGACACCCATAACAGCAACGTCGACCTGTTCATCGCCTACGGCATTGGCGACTGGCCGGAAATGGAGGTCGAGGAGATCGTCGCCCTGCGCTTCTTCCCGGTGTGCAGCCCGCGCCTGATCAACGCCCTCGGCGGCCTCAAGAGCCCGCAGGAACTCAGCGACTACCCGCTGCTGCACATGACCGATTACTCCGACTGGCGCATCTGGCTGACCGCCGCTGGCGCTTCGGGAGTCAATGCCATGAGCGGCATTCTGTTCTCCGACGCCCACTGTGCGCAGTCCGCCTGCATTGCCGGCCAGGGCATCGCCATCGGCGACAACCTGATCAGTGGCGACGCGCTGTCCAAGGGGCTATTGGTGCGCCCGTTCGACATCACCATCGATCTGCACCGCGGCTACTACCTCGCCACCGACCCGCAAAAGGCCGAGCGCCGGGTGGTCCGGGCCTTCAGCAGTTGGGTCAAAACTCAATTGCAGTCCTCGCACCAGACCTGGCAGGACACGCTGTAGGACGGTGCTGGATTCAGCGGGCAATTGAGTAATTTTTTTGACCAATACCCGCAAAATAATTCCATTGATGTAGCGATGCTTTTAACAATAATGAGGCCAAGCCCCTGTCGGATTAATCCCCGCCTCGCCTGTCGCAGCGGCAATAAAAAGAGGAACTCCATCGTGTCCAGCGGTTCAGCCATCCAGCTCAGCGCACAAGGTATCAGCCAGTATTACGGTCGTTTCGCGGCGCTGGATAATGTCGATCTCGACGTCCGCCAGGGCGAGTTCCTGACCCTGCTCGGCCCGTCCGGTTCGGGCAAGACCACCTTGCTGATGATCCTCGCCGGGTTCCTCAGCCCGACGTCCGGCAAGTTGATGGAACAGGGCGTCGACATCATCAAGCGCTCCGCCGAGAAGCGGAACTACGGCATGGTGTTCCAGGGTTATGCGCTGTTCCCGCACATGACCGTGGCCGAGAACGTCGCCTACCCGCTGCGCATCCGCAAGGTCGGCGCCGAGGAGCGCCAGCGTCGGGTCAAACACATCCTGGAAGTGGTCGGCCTCGGTGCGCAGATGCACAAGAAGCCGGCCGAGATGTCCGGCGGCCAACAGCAACGGGTGGCAATTGCCCGGGCGCTGGTGTTCGAGCCAGAACTGCTGCTGCTCGACGAGCCGCTGTCGGCGCTGGACAAGAACCTGCGTGAACAACTGCAAACTGAACTGCAGCGTATCCATCGCCAGGTCGGCACCAGCTTCGTCTTCGTCACCCACGACCAGAACGAAGCCCTGGCCCTGTCGTCGCGCATCGCGATTTTCAATCACGGCAAGCTGACTCAGGTCGACACCCCGGAAAACATCTACAACCGCCCGGAGAGCCGCTTCGTCGCCGAATTCCTCGGCAAGATGAACCTGTTCCCGCTGCTGGACACCACGCGCAACGGCCCGACCGCCAGCGGTCGCTGCGGTGACAGCCTGCTGCACGCGCTGGCGCCCTCCCCTTTGAGCAAGCAACCGATCGTGCTGGCGGTGCGTCCGGAACACATGGACCTGCACAGCGAACGGCCGAACCGCGAGGGCTACAACGTGATCCCGGCGCAGCTCACCGACAAGGTCTACCAGGGTTCCAGCACCCACCTGGCGCTCAAGGTCGGCGGCGACAATCTGCCGATCAATCTTTCGGTCCCTGGCAATCACCCTGGCGCACAGATGCCCAGCGGCGCCCCGGTGTGGCTGAGCTGGCCGGTGCAGCAGAGTTTCCTGCTGCAGGCCTGATCGCCCGAACATTGCGTCACAAAGCTCTCTTTCAACCAATAACAACAGCGGACCACCGCCCTCCGAGGACTTGCCATGCGCCAGGATCATCAACGCGACTGTATAGAAGTGCTTATCGAAAAGGCCCGTGGCGGCGAGATCAACCGACGCACCTTCATTCAGGCCATGGGCCTGTTGGCGGCGGTGCCGTTGGCCTTGCGCAGCGGCATCAGCTGGTCGGCGGACAAGCCGCTGGTAGTGGTCAACTGGGGTGGCGACGCGCTGACCGCCTTCCGTTCGGCCTGGACCGACACCTTCACCAAGAACACCGGGATCCAGGTGCGCATCGACGGCGCCGGCCCGACCGAGGGCGCGATTCGCTCGCAGCTGGCCAGCGGTCAGCCGAGCTGGGACGTGGTCGACATCGAGAGCTACAGCGCCATCGTCCTCGGCAAGGAAAAGATCCTGCAGCCGCTGGACTACAACGTGATCAAGCGTGACCAGGTGGCCCCGGCGCTGGCCTCGGACCACGGCATCGCCAGCTACCAGTTCAGCTACGTGATGGCCTGGGACAGCGAGAAGTTCGGCGACAACGGGCCGAAGACCTGGGCGGATTTCTGGGACGTGAAGAAATTCCCCGGCAAACGCACCCTGTACAAGTGGATGAACGGCATGCTCGAAGCGGCCTTGCTGGCTGACGGTGTTCCGGCTGATCAGCTGTATCCACTGGACGTGGTGCGCGCCCTGAACAAGATCGATGTGATCAAGCCGCACGTGCTGTCGTTCTGGAGTTCGGGCGCCGAGAGCCAGCAGTTGATGGTCGACGGCGAAGTCTCGGTCGGGGCGATCTGGCACACCCGCGCCAAGCTGCTCAGTGAAGACACCGAAGGTCGGGTGCGCTGGAGTTTCGACAACGGCTTCATCAACTCCAGCAGTTGGGCGGTGTTGAACGGCAACCCGGCCGGCACGCCGGCGGCCATGCAGTTCATTCAACATGCGCTGCAACCCGAAGGTCAGCTGAAGCTGTTCGAACTGCTGGGCAACGGTCCGTCCAACAGCGCCACCGAGAAACTGATGTCGGCCGAGCAACTGGAGGCCAACTGCGCGTCTGAAGCGAACCTGAAAAAACAGATCGCGCTCAATGCCCAGTGGTACGCCGACAACTACTCAGCCGCCCTGGAACAGTACCTGACGCGACTGTCCAAGTGAGCCCGCGATCATGACCATGACCTTGACCCTGAGCAAACCCAAGCCCCGGTTCAGTTCGCCGACGCTTGAGCGCAGCGTGCTGCTGTTGCCGCTGCCGGTGTTGCTGCTGATCTTCTACGTGCTGCCGTTTCTTGGCGTGGTCGGCTGGAGCTTTTCGCTGCCGACCCCGGGCATCGAGCAATATGAACGGATCGCCACGGACCCGGCGATCCACGAAATGCTCTGGCGCACTTTGCGCCTGTGCCTGACGGTCAGTTGCCTGGCGCTGTTGATCGGCTACCTGCTGGCGTACTGCTGGGTGTTCAGCCCGCCGTTCTGGCAGCGCGTGGTGGAGATCTGCATCTTCATTCCGTTCTGGATTTCGGTATTGGTGCGGGCCTTCGGCTGGTTGATCGCCCTGCGCAGCAACGGCGTGCTGAACAACGGGCTGATGGGCATTGGCCTGATCGATCAACCGCTGCAGTTGAGTCGCAACGAAATCGGCGTGGTGATCGGCATGCTTCACGTGATGATTCCGTATGCGGTGTTCCCGCTGCTGTCGAGCATGCGCCAGTTGGACCAACGCATTCTGATGGCCTCCCGTGGTCTGGGTGCCGGAGCGTTGCGCACCTTCTGGCAAGTGTTGCTGCCACAGACCCTGCCAGGGGTGTTGGGTGCGTTCATCATGGTCTTCGTGTTCTGCCTGGGCTTCTTCATCACCCCGGTGCTGCTGGGTGGCGGACAGACCGTGATGATCGCCGAGTACGTGTTCCTGCAAATGTTCCAGACCAGTAACTGGGGCCTGGGTGCAGCGCTCAGCGTGGTGTTGCTGGCCCTGGTCAGCGCGCTGATCTGGGTCCTGCTGAAAATGACCCGCGTGAACCGCCTGGTAGGCTGAGGTTACTTATGAACACCCATCGCACAAGCCTGAGTACCCGGCTGCTGGCCGTGATTGCCATGGCCTTCATGCTGTTCCCGCTGCTGACGGTCATTCCGGTGTCCTTCACCAGTAAACGCTTCCTGTCGATGCCCGAGGGCAATTGGTCGATGCGTCACTACGAGGCGCTGGTGAGCAACCCGGACTGGTTCCATGCCATCAGCCAGAGCCTGACCATCGCCCTGGCCACCAGCGTCATTGCGACCCTGCTGGCCGCCAGTTTCAGCCTGGGCATCTGGTACTCGCGATCGAAACTGGCCACCGCACTGATTGCCCTGGTGCTGCTGCCGATGGCGATTCCGCCGGTGATCTCGGCGCTGGTGCTGTACTTCATGGAAACCAAACTCGGCCGCTTCGCGCCGGGCATGGGCTATGACACCTTGCCCGGGGTGGTGATTGCCCACGTGATCATGGTCGTGCCCTACGGCGTGGTGACCATGCTGGTTGCCCTCAGCCAGATCGACCGCCGCATCGAACTGGCCTCGCGCAACCTCGGCGCCAGCCTGATGCAGACCACCTTCATGGTGATCCTGCCGAACCTGAAACTGGGCCTGGCCTCCACCGCGCTGCTGGGGTTTGCCCTGTCGTGGGAGGAAGTCGCGGTGACACTGTTCATCACCAGCGTCAACGTCGACACCCTACCCAAGCGCATCTGGAGCGGCTTGCGCGATAACGTCGACCCGAGCGTGGCGGCGATTTCGGTATTGTTGATTTCTCTGACCCTGCTGGTGTTGATTGGCCGCCTGGTGGTTCAGCACCTGGCTGACAAGCGTGCGCAGAAACTTTTGCACCCGTAAGTCGCAGCCCCCTGTAGGAGCTGGCTTGTCGAATCGTCGCACCGCAGCGAAGATCGTCAACGATGACGCGAACATCCTGAATGCACGCGGTGTCCTCAGGTTTTTCGCGAGCAAGCTCGCTCCTACAGGGATTTTGCGGGGGACGCTGATCTCGCGATCAGCCACACACATTGCAGGAACGAAAACATGACCAGTCACCCGTTCATCCGTGACAACGCCGCCCCGGTCCCATAAATTAGGCGGCCCGAAAAGCCCCAGGGCTTTCTCGCCCCGATCCAGTTAGAGAAGTAGTGAAATTTCAATGTCAGATTCCAACACCGCTGAATCCGTAGTCACCCTGTCGTCCAAAGCGGAATACGAAAACTCCATCAATCTTTCACAACACGTGCCCCAGGCCAAAACCATCAGCGAGATGGTGCTGGACGCCTTCCACAGCAACAAGGAAAGCGAGCAGATTCGCGAACTGCGCGCGGCCATCCGCCAGGCCCACGACCGTTTCGATGACGATCAGGCCTACGAGCTGATGGGCCAGCTCAAGCAACTCAAGGACGCCGAGGCCGCCGACAGCGCCGCCCTCGAAGACCTCAGCAGCAAGTTTGCGATCAGCCGCATCCTCTCGAGCTTCAAGGATGACCCAAGCTTCCAGGAACTGGTCTACGGCCTGGCCCTGAAAGTACTGAACCAGACCCATCAGGCCATCAGCAACCCGAGTGGCGGCAAAGGCAAGAGCGCCCGGGTGAAGAAAGAAGCCGAGGTGTTCAGCATCAGCAAGGACGGCGTCAGCGTCACCCTGCCCCTGCGCACCCCGCGCTCGAAACCGAGCGTCGACCGCGAAGCCTTCGAATTCCTCGGCTTCAGCTTTGTTGGCGAAGGCGATGAACAGGAACTGACCAGCGAGACCTTCCTCGACCACCAGGGCCACGAACAGCCCGCCACGCGCAAAGCCATCATCACCGCCCTGCAACAGCAGACGGCGTTTGAGGGGTATAGCATTACTGCGCAGTAAACAGATGCCTGACACACCGCCTTCGCGAGCAGGCTCGCTCCCACAAGGTTTTGAACTGCGCCAAACGACACAACACCTGTAGGAGAGAGCCTGCTCGCGATGACGCCATAAGCCACACCACCTGCACTTCATCGCTGCAGGCACGCTCCAACAAAAAGCCCCGCTCTTCTCTCGAAGGCGGGGCTTTTGTATTGCGGCGAAGCTTATGGCGCGTAGGTCAGCAACAGCTCGGCGGGCACTTTGAAGTCCAGCGACATCATCACGCTCAGGGCGGTGATGGTGAAGATCGAGAACACGAACAGCTTGCGTGCCCAGACCGTGTCATCCACTGCCTTGTAGCCGGTCCAGGCCATGTACAACCAGTACATGCCCATGGCCGCGGCGACGGCCAGGTAGCTCATGCCTGCGTAACCACTGAAGGTCAGCATCAGGGTCGCTACCAGGAACGCCAGGATGTAGAACAGGATGTGCTTCTTGGCCACCTGGATTCCGCGCTTGACCGGCAACACCGGGATCGATGCGGCCAGGTAGTCGTTGAAGCGGAAGATCGCGATGGCATAGGAATGCGGCATCTGCCACAGGCTGAACATCACCAGCAGGGTCAGTGCAGCCATGTCGAAGCTGTTGCTCACTGCCACGTAACCGATCACCGGCGGCATCGCCCCCGACAGACTGCCCACCAGCGTGCCGTGAACCGACTTGCGCTTGAGGTACAGGCTGTAGAAGCCGACGTAGATGATGAAACCGATTACCGCGAACAGTGCGGCCAGCGGGTTGGCGACCTTGTACAACAAGGCAACCCCGGCAACGCCCAGGACGGTCGCGTAGACCAGTGCCAGTTTCAGGGAGATCAGGCCCTGCACCAGCACGCGGTTCTTGGTGCGCTCCATCTTCAGGTCGATGTCACGGTCGATGCAGTTGTTGAACACGCAACCCGAGGCCACGACCAGGGACGTGCCGATCATCGCGGCCAGGAAAATGGCCAGATCGACATGCCCCTTCGAGGCCAGGAAAAATCCGCCTGCCACAGAAAGCACGTTACCGAAAATGATCCCCGGTTTGGTGATTTGGATAAAGTGCTTAAAGGACATCCGGACTTACCTCACTTCGCCATCATGAACGTGTGGATGCTGAACATGATCCACAGCGACAGGCCAACCAGCAGGACAATCACGATCGCGGCGAAGACAAACGCAATGACGTTGTTACGCTGTGCGGCCGAACGGTCCATGTGCAGGAAGTACACCAGGTGCACCAGCACCTGGATGATTGCGAACGCCAGGATGATCCACAGGGTGATCGACTTCGGCAGCGACGGGTACATCACCAGGCCGAACGGGATCACGGTGAGGATCACCGACAGGATGAAGCCGATGGCGTACGACTTGACGCTGCCGTGGCCGGCGTCGTCGTGGGAGTGTGATGCGTTAGCCATTTACAGAGTCCCCATCAGGTAAACAACGGTGAATACGCAGATCCACACAACGTCCAGGAAGTGCCAGAACAGGCTCAGGCAGCTCAGACGCGTCTTGTTGGTCGCCGTCAGGCCGTGCTTGTTGACCTGATACATCATGATCGCCATCCAGATCAGACCGCTGGTCACGTGCAGACCGTGGGTACCAACCAGGGTGAAGAAGCCGGACAGGAAGCCGGAACGGCTAGGGCCGTAGCCCTCGGAGATCAGAACGTGGAACTCGTTGATCTCCATGCCGATAAAGCCGGCACCGAACAGGAAGGTCATGGCCAACCAGCCCAGGACCTGCTTCTTGTTGCCCTTGAAGAAGGCCAGCATGGCGAAGCCGTAGGTGATCGAACTGAACAGCAGCAGAGCGGTTTCGCCCAGTACGTACGGCAGTTCGAAGATGTCGTGGCCCGACGGGCCACCCGCTACGTTGTTTACCAGTACCGCGTACACCGCGAAGATCGACGCAAACAGGATGCAGTCGGTCATCAGGTAGAGCCAGAAACCGTATACGGTCATCTCGCCCGAGTCGTGGTGGTGGTCATCGTGCCCATGTCCATCGACATGGGTGTGTCCAGCATTGGTCACTAAGTTCGACATGGTTTAAGCCTGTTCCAACGAGGTTTCAACACGGGTGGCAGTAGCTGGGACTTTCCCGGCTGCAACCAGACGCTTGTGCTGCTCGGCTTCGATGCGCTCGATCACGTCGACCGGCACCATATAGCCTTGATCATCACGGGCCGCGTGGATCACGAAGTAGATCACGGTGCCAGCCAGGCTCGCGATTGCCAGCCACCAGATGTGCCAGATCATCGCGAAACCGAACACGGTCAGCAGCGCGCCCATCACCACACCGGTCGCGGTGTTGTTCGGCATGTGGATCGGCTGGTACTTGGCCGGAGCCTGGTACGCAGTGCCGTCTTCCTTGGCTTCGGTGAACGGGTCGATGCAGTCAGCTTTTGGCAGCACGGCAAAGTTGTAGAACGGAGGTGGCGACGAGGTCGACCATTCCAGGGTATGGGCATTCCACGGGTCACCGTGTTCGCACATGTTTTCCGGCAGCTTGCGATCACGCACGCTGACGTACAGCTGGATCAGCTGGCAGGCGATGCCCACAGCGATCATCACCGCACCGAACATGGCCACGTACAGGTACGGGACCCACTCAGGGTTGGTGGTGGCGTTCAGACGACGGGTCATGCCCATGAAGCCCAGGACGTAGAGCGGCATGAACGCGACGAAGAAGCCGGTGATCCAGAACCAGAATGCAGCCTTGCCCCAACCTTCGTGCAGCTTGAAGCCGAACGCTTTAGGGAAGTAGAACGCGAAACCTGCGATGTAGCCGAATACCGCGCCGCCGATGATCACGTTGTGGAAGTGCGCGATCACGAACAGGCTGTTGTGCAGGACGAAGTCCGCACCCGGGATGGCCAGCAGTACGCCGGTCATGCCGCCGATGGCGAAGGTCACCATGAAGCCCAGGGTCCACAGCACCTGGCTGGTGAAACGCAGACGGCCCTGGTAGATGGTGAACAGCCAGTTGAATAGCTTCACACCCGTCGGAATCGAAATCAGCATCGTCGCCAGGCCGAAGAAGGCGTTGACGCTGGCACCCGAACCCATGGTGAAGAAGTGGTGCAGCCAAACCATGAAGCCCAGTACCGAGATCGCGCCCGAGGCGTAGATCATCGAGTGGTGGCCGAACAGTTTCTTGCCGGTGAACGCCGAGATCACTTCCGAGAAGATGCCGAATGCCGGCAGGATCAGGATGTATACCTCAGGGTGGCCCCAGGCCCAGAAAAGGTTGACGTACATCATTGGATTGCCACCAAGTTCATTGGTGAAAATGTGGAAATCCATGTAACGGTCAAGCGTCAGCAGTGCCAGGGTAGCGGTCAGGATCGGGAACGAAGCGACGATCAGGACGTTGGCCCAGGTGCAGGTCCAGGTGAAGATCGGCATGTCCATCAGCTTCATGCCAGGGGTACGCATTTTCAGCACGGTGGCGAGGAAGTTGACCCCCGTTAGCGTCGTACCTAACCCGGATAGCTGTAGCGCCCAGATGTAGTAATCCATCCCCACGCCCGGGCTGTATTGCAGGCCCGACAGCGGCGGATAAGCAACCCAACCGGTCTTGGCGAATTCGCCGACGCCCAGGGACAGGTTGATCAGCACCACGCCCGACACCAGCAGCCAGAAGCTCAGGGAGTTCAGGAACGGGAAGGCAACGTCACGCGCGCCGATCTGCAGCGGCACAGCAAGGTTCATCAGGCCGGTGAAGAATGGCATCGCCATGAAGATGATCATGATCACACCGTGGGCGGTGAAGATCTGGTCATAGTGTTCAGGTGGCAGGTAGCCAGGCGAACCCTCGGTGGCCATGGCCAGCTGGGTACGCATCATGATGGCGTCGGCAAAGCCGCGCAGCAGCATGACCATGGCGACGATGATGTACATCACGCCGATTTTCTTGTGGTCGACCGACGTCAGCCACTCGGTCCACAGGTAGGTCCACTTCTTGAAGTAGGTGATTGCAGCGAACAGCGCCAGACCGCCGAGCGCGATCATGGCGATGGTAATCATCACGATCGGTTCGTGGAACGGGACCGCTTCCCAACTTAATTTACCAAACATCTTTTACTCCTCTGCCCCGGCAGCTGAATGCGAGTCCATGTCCGTAGCGGCCACTTCTTTTTCTTTCTTCTCGTGCTTGACCTTCGGACCCGGTTTCATGCCTTCGTACTTGTCGACGATGGTCTGGAACAGGTTCGGCGTCACCGACGAATAGAGTTCAACCGGGTTGTTCTGGCTTTGCTTGGCAAGAGCCGCGTATTCAGCTTGTTCAAGCTGTTTAGGTGACTTTTTGACTTCACTTACCCAGGCGTCGAATTCTTCCTGAGTGGTGGAGATCGCCTTGAATTTCATGCCGGTAAAGCCAGCGCCGCTGTAGTTGGCGGAGATACCGTCCATTTCAGCGTTGCGATCGGCGATCAGGTGCAATTTGGTCTGCATGCCCGCCATCGCGTAGATCTGGCCGCCCAGGCCCGGGATGAAGAACGAGTTCATCACGGCGTCAGAGGTGATGCGGAAGTTGATTGGCGTGTGGGCCGGGAACACGATCTTGTTGACCGTGGCAATGCCTTGTTCCGGGTAGATGAACAGCCACTTCCAGTCCAGCGCGACCACTTCGATGGTCACAGGCTTCACGTCGGATTCGATTGGACGATACGGGTCCAGCTCGTGGGTCGACTTGTAGGTGATGTAACCCAGGGCAATGATGATCAGCACCGGAACAGTCCACACCGCGATTTCAATCTTGGTGGAGTGGTTCCATTTAGGCGTGTAGGTCGCCTTGGTGTTGGAGGCGCGGTATTTCCAGGCGAACAGGAACGTCATGACGATCACCGGAATCACCACCAACAGCATCAGCAGGGTGGCGGTGATGATCAGGTTTCGCTGTTCCAGGCCAACCTGGCCCGTGGGATTGAGCAAGGTCATGTTGCAACCTCCCAGCAACAACGTGCCGAGCAGCGGCACTAAGCCTAGTAGTCTGGGGTACCTGTTTTTACTCATCTCACGACCTCTAAAGCAGCTTGCGCAATGCAGTTGGGTTTTGATCGCCAACACTTCACCCTGCCAAGGGTTGGCATTTTTCTTGGATTGAATAAGGGCTTGCCCGTCATGCGTTAAACGCGCAGTGACATCACCTCGGCGAGCGCTGGTTTCTTATTCGAATTCGTGGTCAAAGGCCTTGTCACAGACCAATTCCATTTGGTGCGGAAAATTGGAAGGCACCGACACCTGGGGTCGCACGGAGCACTCAAACTGCCCCTCGACCACCCTTCGCTGCTCAGGGATGAGCAGTGCCGGAATTTCAGTGCGGGCGATTGTAGATATGTAACGTTTTATAAACCATGTCTCATCCCGAAATAATTTTTATCGGATACGGCAACAATCATTAAATAAATTCGTAACGATCGCCTATCTTATCGCGATTAATTCTCAACAAGAACCCCAAGGAATGTAGGTCTACTGGGCGCATTTCAGACAGCTTCGTCCTCCTCAGGTGATCACCTGGCCCGCTATAGCCCCCTTTTCACAAGGGCTCTGGCCATTTGCCCAAGGCTGTTAAAACTGCCTGAAGCCGGATAACAATGAGTCTTGTTCAGTTGTTATTCGGATGTGATTTTCTGTATCAATCCATAACCAAATATGGAAAATGAAACGACCTGCGACACTTTCTCTGTGACAACATGTCGCACATGTGTCGCGCCCGAACTTGCGTCACGTCATGGTCTTCCAGCGCAGTCGCTGAAATGCAAAACGCCCCGGCCTCTTTCGAGGGCCGGGGCGTTGTTTTCAGCCAGAAGGGCTTGAGGTCAGCGACCCTGGTTCAGCTGTTTGCGGTTACGCGAAACCAGCAGTGGCACCATCACCACGATCAACACGAAAGCCACCAGGGCCCACTGCGCCAGCGACAGGCCGAGGATCGGCGGGTAAGGCGTGGAGCAGAAACCATCGACCTGGAACACCAGTGGGAAAATCTTCGCCAATGGCAGGCCGTCGACAATCGGCTGCAGCACATCGATGCCGCAGCTGACTGCAGGATAGAACTGGGTATAGACGTGGTGCCCGGCAGTCGCTGCCCCTGCCAGGGCGAAAATCACCACCAGCACTTCGAAGAAACTGATGCTGCGTCGGGTACTCATGGCGGCCCCGGCAAAGGCACTGATAGCGATCAGCAACAGCGCATAACGCTGCAGGATGCACAGCGGGCACGGCGCCTCACCCAGGACGATCTGCATGTACAACGCCCCGCCGATCAACGCCAGGCAGATCAGCCCCAGCAACACCAGATAGCGCCGTTCACGGCCCAGGCGCATGGTTTCCTCGTTCATTCCGGTTTCCTTAGTCATAAATGCAGGTAGTGGCCTGGTGTGAATCCCCTTCGGAGCACAGATAACCTGTAGGAGCAGCCGGGCGGCGCTCCGTCTGCTCGCGATGGTCGTCAACGATAACGCGTCCATACCTGAGTAAATGCGCTGTCCTTGAGTCCATCGCGAGCAGGCTCGCTCCTACAGGGGGATCTGCGTTCCAGCATCAGGAGATATTTTCCAGCGACAGACAATGCCCGCCAGTGTACACGCCGCACGCGGGCATGCAGTACGCGCCGTGGTGTCGGACGTTTCGCTGGCGGTTCAACAGGAGGAAATTAACGGCAGGGGTATTAACAGCGGATTAAAGAAAGGGGCTGTGGCGCCTTTCGTGCGCCAACAGCCCCTTGAATACAGCAGCAGTGGTTACTCCAGCGCAGCCGCCGGGCCGAAGAACTCGTAGCGGCTCTGGCTTTCCGGCACGCCCAGCGCCTTGAGGTGACGCTTGACCGCCGCCATGAAGCCTTTAGGCCCGAGGAAGTAAGCATCCAGGTCGCGTTGCTCTGGCAGCCAATGCGCCAGTTGCTCCTGACTCAACAGCCCGACCTTGTGCGCCGCCGGGCTGACACCGTCATCCTCGGCATAGCAGTAGAAGCGCTTGAGTTGCGGGTGGCGCTCGGCCAGCGCGTCGATCCAGTCGCGGAAGGCATGCACGCCGCCGTTACGCGCGCAGTGGATGAAGTGCACCGGGCGCTCAGTGGCCAGCGCCGCTTCGAGCATCGCCAGGGTCGGGGTGATGCCGACACCGCCACTGATCAGCACCAGCGGCTTGTCGCTGGCCTTCAGAGTGAAATCCCCGGCGGGCGGGAACAGTTGAATGCTGGCGCCGACCTGGAACTGGTCGTGCAGGTAGTTCGAGGCGCGGCCGCCGGCTTCGCGCTTGACGCTGATGCGGTATTGGCCGTCGGTGCCAAGGGACGACAGCGAGTAGTTGCGGCGGATCTCTTCGCCATCAAGGATCAGCTGCATGCCGATGTACTGACCCGGTTCGGCGGCCAGAATCGGGCCCTTATCTGCCGGTTCGAAGTAGAACGAGGTGATTTCGCCGCTCTCTTCCACGCGTTTGGCCAGTTTGAATTCACGCGCCCCGCGCCAGCCACCGACCGCTTCGGCTTTCTGGTCGTAGATCGCGCCCTCGGCTCCGATCAGGATATCCGCCAGTTGGCCGTAGGCTGCAGCCCAGGCGCTCATCACTTCCGGCGTGGCAATTTCGTCACCCAGCACTTCGCTGATGGCGCGCAGCAGGCAGCTGCCGACAATCGGGTAATGCTCCGGGAGGATTTGCAGGGCAACGTGCTTGTTGATGATCTTCGCTACCAGGTCACCGAGCTGATCAAGCTGGTCGATGTGCCGGGCATACATCAGCACGCCATTGGCCAGGGCGCGGGGCTGATCGCCACTGGCCTGGTGCGCCTGGTTGAACAGCGGGCGCACTTCGGGATACTCGGAGAGCATCATGCGGTAGAAATGGGTGATCAGGGCTTCGCCACCGCTTTCCAGCAAGGGTACGGTGGATTTGACGATGGCACGGTCTTGGGCACTAAGCATAAGGGGTGACTCCTGACGGCTGCTTTTCTAATGAGTTGCCCTTGTATAATCAGATTCCATGCCAACTATTAAACACTTATAAATCAGTAAGTTAAGATACTTGTAGTCATAACGACACGATCACATATATAGTCCATAAGACTACATGGAGTCATTATGACTGCAAAATCTCTGCTCACCGCTCTACTGCCCCTGGTCTCCGACCTGTCCCGCGAATTGCCCGAGGGCGAGCGTTACCGGCGCCTGCTCGAAGCGATGCGCGCCCTGCTACCCTGCGACGCTGCCGCCCTGCTGCGCCTCGACGGTGAGTGGCTGGTGCCGTTGGCCGTCGACGGTCTGAGCACTGACACCTTAGGCCGGCGCTTCAAAGTCAGCGAACACCCGCGCTTCGAGGCCTTGCTAAGCAGCAATGGACCTACCCGCTTTGCCGCCGACAGCGACTTGCCAGACCCCTACGACGGTCTGGTAGAAGGCTTGCACGAGCACCTGGAAGTCCACGACTGCATGGGTTGCCCGCTGTTTATCGATGAGCGCCCCTGGGGCCTGCTGACGCTGGATGCGCTGGACCCGGAACGCTTCGAGCCGATCGAGCTGGACGCCCTGCAAGCCTTTGCCAGCCTCGCCGCCGCCACGGTCAACGCCGCCGAGCGCATCGAGCGCCTGGCCAATCGGGTCGAGGACGAGCATCAGCGCGCCGAGGTCTATCGCCAGGCCAGCGGCCAGCAGCAGCGCGAGATGATCGGCCAGAGCAAAGCCCACAAACGCCTGGTGGAAGAAATCAACCTGGTGGGCGGCAGCGATCTGACGGTGCTGATCACCGGCGAAACCGGGGTCGGCAAGGAATTGGTCGCCCAGGCCATCCATGCCGCATCGAAACGCGCCGACAAGCCGATCATCAGCCTCAACTGCGCAGCCCTGCCCGACACCCTGGTGGAAAGCGAGTTGTTCGGCCATGTGCGTGGCGCCTTCACCGGCGCCACCAGCGAGCGGCGTGGCAAATTCGAGCTGGCCAATGGCGGCACGCTGTTTCTGGATGAAGTCGGCGAGCTGTCGCTGACAATCCAGGCCAAGTTGCTGCGGGTACTGCAGAGCGGCCAGTTGCAGCGCCTGGGTTCGGACCAGGAGCATCAGGTCGACGTACGCCTGATCGCCGCCACCAACCGCGACCTGGCCGAAGAAGTGCGCAGTGGCCGTTACCGCGCCGACTTCTACCATCGCCTCAGCGTCTACCCGTTGCGCGTGCCGGCGCTGCGGGATCGGGGTCGCGATGTACTGCTGCTCAGCGGTTATTTTCTCGAGCAAAACCGCTCGCGCATGGGCCTCAACAGCCTGCGCCTGTCCAGCGATGCCCAGGCGGCGCTGTTGGCCTACGACTGGCCGGGCAATGTCCGCGAGCTGGAACACCTGATCGGCCGCAGCGCGCTGAAGGCTCTGGGCAATGCTCGGGAACGGCCGAAGATTCTCAGCCTCAGTGCTGCTGATCTGGACTTGCCGCATGACGCATTGCCGGCGTCGCCGCTGTCCGAAGCTCCAGCCCCGGTGGACACGGTCACCGGCGATTTGCGCCAGGCCACCGAGCAGTATCAACGGCAATTGATCAGCGCCTGCCTGGAGCGCCACCAGCACAACTGGGCCAGCGCCGCCCGCGAACTGGGCCTGGACCGGGCGAACCTGGGGCGCATGGCCAAGCGGTTGGGGTTGAAGTAATACCCGCACATCTCACCTTGCGGATGTATTGGATGTTGTTCACGCCCCCTGTAGGAGCCGGCTTGCCGGCGAAGGCGTCTTTGAGAACGCTAAAAGCTTCGCTGGCAAGCCAGCTCCTACACAAGCCAGCTCCTACACAAGCCAGCCCCTACAGGGGGGTGAATGTGCCGTTGCAGGCTAAAGCCAGCCCCTCACAAGTCGATAACCTGATACCAGCGTTCCACAGAAGGTTTTTATGTCCACGACCAAAGCCCGCGCAGATTCCCTATCGCTTCTGCTGTTTACCTTGCGCAGTGGCAAGCTGATGGCGATCAACCTGCTGAAAGTCAGTGAAATCATTCCCTGCCCGCCCCTCACCCGACTGCCGGATTCCCACCCGCACGTCAAAGGCATTGCCACCTTGCGCGGTAACTCGCTGTCGGTAATTGACCTGAGCCGGGCGATCGGCGAACGCCCGCTGGCGGATCCCGACGGCGGCTGCCTGATCGTCACCGAAGTCAGCCGCTCCAGGCAGGGCCTGCATGTGCAGGCGGTGAGCAAGATCGTGCACTGCCTGACATCGGACATCCGCCCGCCGCCCTACGGCTCCGGCGGCGTGCGTTCGTACATCACCGGCGTGACCTCGGTCGACGGCACCCTGGTGCAAGTCCTCGATATCGAGAAAGTCATCCACGGCATCGCCCCGGCACCGCTGGAAAACGCGCCCACCGAATTGAGCATGGAAGAGGCCGAATTGCTCGGCAATGCGCGGATCCTGGTGGTCGATGACAGTCAGGTGGCGTTGCAACAATCGGTGCACACCCTGCGCAACCTCGGCCTGCAATGTCATACCGCACGCAGTGCCCGGGAAGCCATCGACTGCCTGCTGGATCTGCAGGGCACTGCACAGCAGATCAACCTGATCGTCTCCGACATCGAAATGTCCGAGATGGACGGTTATGCCTTCACCCGCACCCTGCGCGAAACCCCGGACTTCGCCCACCTCTACGTGTTGCTGCACACCTCGCTGGACAGCGCGATGAACAGTGAGAAGGCCCGCCTGTCCGGCGCCAATGCGCTGCTGACCAAGTTCTCCTCGCCAGAACTCACCCAATGCCTGATCACAGCCGCCAAAGCGGTGGCACAACAGGGCGCCTGAGCCATGAACGAGGCCTGGTGCCTGCTGCTGCGCCGCGACTTGCTCGATGCGCTGCCGAGCGCTGAGTGGCCAGCGGGCATCAGCCTGGGGACTTATCAACCGACACAGGCAGCGGCGGTGCATCAGTTACTGGAAGCCGGCTACCAAAATGGCGGCGGCAGCGTGCCAGCGCTGGATGACTGGCGCGAACGCTTCGAGCGTGATGCCGAATACGACCCGCAGTTGTGCTTCATCGCAGCGGACAGCCAGGGCATCGTCGGGGTGATCCAGTGCTGGACCAGCGCCTTCATCCACCATCTGGTGGTGCATCCTCGCGCCCAGGGCCGGGGCCTGGGGCGGGCATTGCTGCTGCACGGATTTAGTGTGTTCCAACAAAGGCGCGAAGGTTATGTCGACCTGAAGGTAATGGAAGACAACCATCGGGCGCGACGGCTGTACGAAAAGGCTGGCATGTATGTAGTCCGCCGAGAGTTGCTGGAGGATTGAAGGTGTTCGGCAAAAGCGTCGCGAAGTATCCGGCATACTCCGGTACCTCTTCTGTAGGAACCACACCATGAAAGCCCCCGCCCTGCTCTTCCTCACCCTGACCGCCCTCGCCACCCAGGCCCAGGCCTCCAGCCCCGATGCCTGGGCCGCCTTCGACAAAGCCGTGCTCGCCAGTTGCACCAAGGCCAGTCAGCTGAGCCACGCCAAACCGGTGGGCAACGCCGCGCAGTTCGACGATCGGGTCGGCTACACCGCGCTGCTGCTGCAAGGCCAGTACCCGCAGAAACACATGAAGGGCCAGACCGGCACCGAGCTGTGCCTCTATCACAAGAAAAGCAAAACCGCCTACGTGACTGAGTGGGACTCGGTGCGGGCGACCGGCAAAGGTCAGTGACTGGCGCACTCCTTGCTTCGTGGCCGTCCCCTGCGATGGTTTTCCGTCATCGCTGATACGTGGCCAGCTTTTTCATGAACACGAAGTTTTCCTGTGTAGGTTGCGGCAAGTGCTGCAGCGACCACCATGTCCCCCTGACCCTTGCCGAAGCGCGGATGTGGGCGGCGGACGGCGGTGCCGTGATCGTGCTGGTGGAGGGTTTTCTCGGCAATGGCCTGGGCCTGCCGAGCGAACAGCGCGAGCATGCGCAGCGGCGCTCTGTGGCGGTGCCCAGTGGCGCAGCCAAGGCCTACGTGACGATCACCTTTGCTGCATTCAACAACGGCCGCTGCCGGAATCTTGACGAGGAAAACCTGTGTCGGATTTATCAGCGGCGGCCGCTGGTGTGTCAGATCTATCCGATGGAAATCAACCCGCATATTCCGCTGACGCCGGGCGCCAAGGACTGTCCGCCCGAATCGTGGGAGCAGGGTCCTGAATTGATTGTCGGTGGGCAGTTGGCTGACCTGGAATTGGCGAGCCTGATCGAACAATCACGCCAGGCCGACCGTGATGACATTCGAATCAAGGAAGCGCTCTGCCGGCGCTTGGGGATTCGCACCAGCGCGCTCAAGGGCGACGGCTTTACCGCCTATCTGCCGGAAATGACGGCATTTGCCCAGGCGCTGGAACAGGCTCAGGCAGATGCGTCAGTGGGTGCGGTCGAGGAGTGGCAGTTTCATGTGTCGGGCGACAATGTCGCCGAACAGATGCAGGCCGCCGGGGCGTGGTGGACCACTGAACAAGCGCAGACTTATGCATTTATTTCATTGCGCGCTGCGTGATTCCGCGGGATGAGCCGTCTGTATGGCCGCCTGTGGCGGATCGTCGGAACGCCGCCCGGAGCAAGCCCGCTCCCACAGGGGCTAAGCGGAGTTTCACCGGGTCTCAGCGTTTGCCCATCGAACGGCGAGTACCCGGAGGCGCGGCGCCTGGCACTTTGGTATGGCCGTTTTTCGCGCCATTCTTGTACCACGGCTGGTTGCCCTGCTTGGCCGCGGCCAGTTCGCCCGGTTTGAACGGAAACTTGAAGGCCGGGATCGCGGCGTTGCTGTCGCTGTCGGCGCTGGAGTCGACGCTGTCTCGCAGGTCAGCCTGGTCGTCAGCCGCAGGCGTTTGTGTCGGGGAAGTCATGAATGCTCCGGTGTTGCATTGAGTCGGCCCCGGATAGCGGGCCGCGAAAGACCGGCAGTATAGCGGGAAGCGCGGCGGCAAGCTTCAGGCTTGAGACGGCAGGTCCTAGCACTCGAAACTGTCGCCGCCGTCAGTTAGCCGTCACGCTGCTGACCGGATCGAAAGCCTATAACAGAGGCATACTGCTAACTCTCCGACCCTCTGGCCCTGGCGACTGACCTGATGCCCATCCGCAAACGACCCCTGCTGCTTGTCGGCACCCTGATTGTGCTGGTCGCCGCCGGCGCCTGGATCCTGCTGCGTCCGACCTCGAGCAAACTGACGGCGCCGACGGCGATTCCCGTACGGGTGGTCAGCGTCGCCGAGCGCGATGTGCCGCGTTACGTCAGCGGGATCGGCTCGGTGCTGTCGCTGCACAGCGTGGTCGTACGTCCGCAGATCGACGGCGTCCTCACCAAACTGCTGGTCAAGGAAGGTCAATGGGTCAAGGCCGGTGACCTGCTGGCCACCATCGACGACCGCTCGATTCGCGCCAGCCTCGACCAGGCCAAGGCACAGTTGGGGGAAAGCCAGGCTCAGTTGCAGGTGGCGCTGGTCAATCTCAAGCGCTACAAGCTGCTCAGCGTCGATGACGGCGTGTCCAAGCAGACCTACGACCAGCAACAAGCGCTGGTCAAGCAGTTGCAAGCCACCTTGCTCGGCAATCAGGCGACCATCGACGCCGCGCAGGTACAGCTTTCCTACACGCAGATTCGTTCACCGGTCAGCGGTCGGGTCGGCATTCGCACCGTGGATGAAGGCAACTTCCTGCGCATGAGTGACACCCAGGGCCTGTTCACCGTGACTCAGATCGACCCCATCGCCGTCGAGTTTTCCCTGCCCCAGCAAATGCTGCCCACCTTGCAAGGGCTGATCGGCGCCACGCCGGCTGCGGCGGTCAACGCTTATCTGGGGGCCGACACCGACGGTCAGACCGGCGATCTGCTGGGTGAAGGCCACCTGACCCTGATCGACAACCAGATCAACGCCAACACCGGGACCATCCGCGCCAAGGCCGAATTCGACAACGCCGGGCAAAAGCTCTGGCCTGGGCAACTGGTGACCATCAAGATCCAGACCGCGTTGAACAAGGACGCGCTGGTGGTGCCGCCGACCGTGGTCCAGCGCGGCCTCGACCAGCATTTCGTCTATCGGGTCAAGGACGGCAAGGTCGAATCGGTGCCGGTGCAAATGGTCTATCAGAACAGCGACCTGAACATTATCAAGGGCGTGCAGGCCGGTGACGTGCTGGTCAGCGACGGGCAATCGCGGCTCAAACCGGGGGCCCGCGTACAGGTTCTCGACGAGCCGCCGGAGCTGACCCAGACCACCGCCACGCAGGCCCAGCCATGAAGGCCCGTGGCGGCATCAGCGCCTGGTGTATCGACCATCCGGTAGCCACGGTGCTGTTGACCTTCGCCCTGGTGCTGCTCGGCCTGATCGCCTTTCCCAAGCTGCCCATCGCGCCGCTGCCGGAAGCCGAGTTCCCGACCATCCAGGTCAACGCCCTGCTGCCCGGCGCCAGCCCGGACACCATGGCCTCGTCGGTGGCGACGCCGCTGGAAGTGCAGTTCAGCGCGATTCCTGGCGTGACCCAGATGACCTCCAGCAGCGCCCTAGGCTCGACCAACCTGACCCTGCAATTCACCCTCGACAAAAGCATCGACACCGCCGCCCAGGAAGTCCAGGCGGCGATCAACACCGCCGCCGGCAAACTGCCCAAGGACATGCCGACCCTGCCAACCTGGCGCAAGGTCAACCCCGCCGACAGCCCGGTGCTGATCCTCAGCGTCAGTTCGATGCAGATGCCCGGCACCCAACTGAGCGACTACGCCGAAACCCTGCTTGGCCGCCAGTTGAGCCAGGTCGACGGCGTCGGCCAGGTCAACATCACCGGCCAGCAACGCCCGGCGATTCGCGTCCAGGCCTCGGCCGACAAGCTCGCTGCCATCGGCCTGACCCTGGCCGACATCCGCCTGGCAATCCAGCAGACCAGCCTCAACCTGGCCAAGGGCGCGCTGTACGGCGAGTCGAGCATTTCCACGCTGTCGACCAACGACCAATTGTTCCACCCCGAGGAATACGGCCAGTTGATCGTTTCCTACAAGGATGGCGCCCCGGTACACCTGCGTGATGTGGCCAAGGTGGTCAACGGTGCGGAAGATGCCTACGTGCAGGCCTGGTCCGGCACACAGCCGGGGGTCAACCTGGTGATTTTCCGCCAGCCGGGGGCCAACATCGTCGAGACCGTCGACCGCATTCAGGCGGCCTTGCCGAGCCTGCAGGCGATGCTGCCGGCCTCGGTCGAGGTCAAGGTGCTGATCGACCGCACCCAGACCATCCGCGCCTCGCTGCATGAAGTGGAACTGACCCTGCTGATCGCGGTGCTACTGGTGGTTGCGGTGATGGCGCTGTTCCTGCGCCAGTTGTCGGCGACGCTGATTGTCTCCAGCGTGCTGGCGGTGTCGTTGATCGCCAGTTTCGCCCTGATGTACGTGATGGGCTTCAGCCTGAACAACCTGACCCTGGTGGCGATCGTGATTTCCGTCGGCTTCGTGGTCGACGATGCGATTGTCGTGGTGGAGAACATCCACCGCCATCTGGAAGCCGGCGACGGCATGCGCGAAGCGGCGATCAAGGGCGCTGGCGAGATCGGCTTTACGGTGGTGTCGATCAGCTTCTCGCTGGTGGCGGCGTTCATTCCGCTGCTGTTCATGGGCGGCGTGGTCGGGCGGCTGTTCAAGGAATTTGCCCTGACCGCCACCTCGACCATCATGATTTCGGTGGTGGTGTCCCTGACCCTCGCCCCGACCCTGGCCGCGCTGTTCATGCGTGCGCCAAAACACCACGCCCAGGCCAAGCCAGGCTTTGGCGAACGCCTGCTGGCCTGGTACGAACACGGCCTGCGTCGCGCCCTGGCGCACCAGAAGCTGATGCTCGGGGTGTTTTTCGTCACCCTGGGCATGGCGGTGGCCGGCTATGTGTTTATCCCCAAGGGCTTCTTCCCGGTGCAGGACACCGGCTTCGTCCTCGGCACCACCGAAGCTGCTGCAGATATCTCCTACGGCGACATGGTGAAAAAGCACCTGGCGATGGCCGAAATCGTCGCTGCCGATCCCGCTGTTCAGGCGTTTTCCCACTCAGTCGGCGTCTCGGGCAGCAACCAGACCATCGCCAACGGCCGGTTCTGGATCGCCCTGAAAAAACGCGGCGATCGCGATGTCTCGGCGAGCGAGTTCATCGACCGCATTCGCCCGCAATTGATGAAGGTCCCGGGCATCGTCCTGTACCTGCGCGCCGGCCAGGACATCAACCTCAGCTCCGGCCCGAGCCGCGCCCAGTACCAGTACGTACTCAAGAGTAATGACGGCCCGACCCTCAACCTGTGGACCCAGCGCCTGACCGAAAAACTGCGCAGTATCCCGGCCTTCCGCGACCTGTCCAACGACCTGCAACTGGGCGGCAGCATCACCCACATCAGCATCGACCGGGCCGCCGCCGCGCGTTTCGGGCTGACCGCCAGCGATGTCGACGAAGCGCTCTACGACGCGTTCGGCCAGCGTCAGGTGAATGAGTTCCAGACCCAGATCAACCAGTACAACGTGATCCTCGAACTCGACACCCGCCAACGTGGTAAAGCCGAAAGCCTGGCTTACTTCTACCTGCGTTCGCCCTTGAGTGGCGAGATGGTGCCGTTGTCGGCGTTGGCGCGTTTCGATGCGCCGACGATCGGCCCGTTGTCGATTGCCCATGACGGCATGTTCCCGGCGGCGAACCTGTCCTTCAACCTGGCGCCCGGCGTGGCCCTGGGCGATGCGGTGATCCTGCTCAATCAGGCCAAGGCCGAGATCGGCATGCCGACTTCGGTCAACGGCAACTTCCAGGGCGCCGCCCAGGCGTTCCAGAGTTCCCTGGCCAGTCAGCCGTGGCTGATCCTCGCGGCGCTGGTGGCGGTGTACATCATCCTCGGGGTGCTCTACGAGAGCTTCGTGCATCCACTGACGATCATCTCGACCCTGCCGTCGGCCGGCCTGGGCGCGCTGATCATGCTTTGGCTGCTGGGCCAGGACTTTTCGATCATGGCGCTGATCGGCCTGGTGCTGCTGATCGGCATCGTCAAGAAGAACGGCATCCTGATGATCGACTTCGCCCTCGATGCCCAGCGCAATGGCGGCCTGTCGCCCGAAGAGGCGATTTACCAGGCCTGTATCACCCGTTTCCGGCCGATCATCATGACCACCCTCGCCGCCCTGCTCGGCGCCCTGCCGTTGATGCTCGGCCACGGCACCGGCGCCGAATTGCGGCAGCCACTGGGCATCGCCGTGGTCGGCGGGTTGCTGGTCAGCCAGGCGCTGACGCTGTTCACCACGCCGGTCATATACTTGTGGCTTGAGCGGCTATTCCATCGGCCCACGTCAGCGCCCGCGCTGGCGACCACACACTGAGGCGGGTCATGCGCGTCCTGATTGTCGAAGACGAAGAAAAAACCGCGGACTACCTGTACCGCGGCCTGACCGAACAAGGCTACACCGTGGACGTGGCGCCGGACGGCATCGAAGGCCTGCACCTGGCCCTGGAAGGCGACTACGCGGTGATCGTCCTCGACGTCATGCTGCCCGGCCTCGATGGTTTTGGCGTGCTGCGGGCGTTGCGCGCGCGCAAACAGACACCGGTGATCATGCTCACCGCCCGCGAACGGGTCGAGGACCGCATCCGCGGCTTGCGCGACGGCGCCGACGACTACCTCGGCAAGCCGTTTTCGTTCCTCGAACTGGTGGCCCGCCTGCAAGCCCTGACCCGGCGCAGCGGCGGTCACGAACCGGTGCAGGTCAGCGTCGCCGACCTTTGGATCGACCTGATCAGTCGCAAGGCCTCCCGTGCCGGCACGCGCCTGGACTTGACCGCCAAGGAGTTCTCGCTGCTCAGCGTATTGGCCCGGCGCCAGGGCGAAATCCTCTCGAAAACCTCGATAGCAGAGATGGTCTGGGACATCAATTTCGACAGCGATGCCAACGTCGTCGAAGTCGCGATCAAGCGCCTGCGGGCGAAGCTCGACGGCCCGTTCGAAGAAAAACTGCTGCACACTATCCGTGGCATGGGCTACGTGCTGGAGAGCCGTCGTGCCCCGTAATTCCATCGCCCTGCGCCTGAGCGCGATGTTCAGCCTGGTGGCGGCGCTGGTGTTCCTGTTGATCGGCTGGGCACTGTATCAACAGGTCGACAAAGGCCTGGGCCTGCTGCCGGAAGCCGAGCTGGATGCGCGCTACAGCGTGCTCGAATCCACGGTCGGACGCTTCGGTACGCCGGAGCATTGGCTGAAGATCAACAACAAGCTCAAGCTGCTGGGCGAGGAAGACAAACGCATCAGTTTCTGGATCATCAGCGGCGACAGCCAATACGAATACGGCAACATCACCCCACAGATCCGCGCCTTTGCCGAAGGTCCGCTGGGCATGCGTGACCTGCAGTTGCCGCAGCAGCCCTACCCGCTCAAGGTGCTGGTCAGCCAGTTCCCGGCCAAGGATCAGCGCCCGCCCCTGCGCTTCATGATCGGCATCGACACCCAGACCGTTCATGAAACCCAGCATCACTTGCTGACCGCCTTGATTGGCTTGGCAATCGTCGGCGTGTTGCTGTCCTGCGCGCTGAGTTATTGGGTCGCGCGCATCGGCCTCAAGCCGCTGATCAAGTTGTCCCATGAGGCGCAACGCCTGGCGCCGCCGCTGTTGTCGGCGCGCCTGCAATTGTCACCCCTGCCGCCGGAACTCGATCAGTTCGTCACCTCGTTCAACTCGACCCTGGAACGGGTCGAGCAAGCCTACACGCGCCTCGAGTCGTTCAACGCCGACGTCGCCCATGAACTGCGCTCACCGCTGACCAACCTGATCGGCCAGACCCAGGTGGCGCTGACCCGTGGACGTTCTGCGGAACACTACTTCGAAGTGCTGCAATCGAACCTCGAGGAGCTGGAACGCCTGCGCTCAATCATCAACGACATGCTGTTCCTCGCCAGCGCCGACCAGGGCAGCAAGGCAACCAAACTCACCGCCACCTCGCTGGCGGATGAAGTGGCGACCACCCTCGATTACCTGGACTTCATCCTCGAAGACGCCCAGGTCCGCGTGCAGGTCAGCGGCGACGCCCAGGTGCAGATCGAGATCGCCCACCTGCGCCGGGCCTTGATCAACCTGCTGAACAACGCCGTTCAGCACACCGCCCCCGGGCAGGTGATCGAGGTGCATATCGCCACCGAAGCGCATCAGGTGCGCCTCGGCGTGGCCAACCCCGGCGAGCCCATCGCCGGTGAACACCTGGGCCGGCTGTTCGAACGCTTCTATCGGGTCGACGCCTCGCGCAGCAACAGCGGCGCCAACCATGGCCTCGGCCTGGCCATCGTCAAGGCAATTGCGTTGATGCACGGCGGTGATGTGTTTGTGCGCAGCGACGCAGGGGTCAATACCTTCGGCATCTGCTTGCCGGTCTAACTGTTGCCTCTGGCGCAATAGTCCTTTCTGTAAATCGCTCTGTTTCCTTTTGCCCATGCGCCTTATCTTTGCCCGCACCAAACAGCACTTGCCAAGCAAGAAGGTTTTAAAGATGTCCAACAGTATGGGTATTGCCAGCGCTTTCGTTTTGTCGTCCCTGTTCCTCTCGCCTTTGGCCATGGCCGAAGAGTCGCCAGCCTTTGTCGCGCAGAATGCCGCCCGCGCCGCCGCCTTCGACCAGGCCCAGGCCGAACTGACCGCCAAGACCCAAAACCCTGAGCACGCCCCTCAAGCCTCGACTATCAAGGCTCAACCACAGGTTGAAAAAGATAGCTGATCCGCATTCTGTAACTGTTTCCCTCGACACTTTTCCCGGCTCTTTCCCAGGTTGAGTTGTCTTAAAAGCCGCTGCTATCAGCGGCTTTTTTTTATTGTGTTTTTAAAACAACAGGTCTCGTCATTCCCTATAAGAAACGCCGGATTTCAAACAATAACCCTGTTGGTTGTTGATTCAAGGAGCTGTATCCCTCGTGAGCATCACCGTTTGCCCCCGCACACTGTTCATTGCAATCGCCGCAACGATCGCCACTTCCAGCCAGGCCGCAGAAAACTCCAGCCAATCAGGCTTCATGGAAGGCTCGAGCCTGGACCTCAGCGCCCGCAACTACTACATGAACCGCAATCGCCTGCAGCACAGCGACGACAACATCGAATGGGGTCAGGGCTTGCTCGGTGTTTTCCAGTCGGGCTACAGCCAGGGCAGCGTCGGCTTTGGGGTTGATGCCCATGCCATGCTGGGTTTGAAGCTCGATGGCGGTGGCGGTACCGATAACTCGAGCATCCTTCCGGTCAGCGATGGCAACGGCAAGGCGCCGGCTTCGTTTTCAACCGCCGGCGCGACCCTGAAGATGCGAGCGTTCGACACCGAGCTCAAGGCCGGGGATCTGTTTCTCAACAACCCGGTGATCGCCGGCGGCATGAGCCGCATGCTGCCGCAGACCTTCCGCGGCGTCAGCCTGAACAACCACAGCTTCGACGGCTGGCTGCTCGAAGGCGGTCAGGCGAGCTTTACCAAACCTTACAACCAGAGCGGCCATCAACGTATCGCCAGTGGCTACGGCACTTTGCCCGATGGCGAGGAAAGCCGGCACCTGAACTGGGCCGGGGCCGCCTGGAGCGGTGTCTCGGGATTGAGCAGCAACCTGTATGCCTCCGAACTGAAGGACGTGTGGAATCAGTACTACTACGACCTCGACTTCACCTATGAGCTGAGCGAGCTGGTCAGCCTCAACCCGGGTCTACACTACTACCAAACCGAGGACAGCGGCGACGCCCTGCTCGGCACCATCGACAACAACACCTTCAGCCTGCACTTCACGGTTGGCGTCGGCAGTCACAGCGTCACGGCGGCTTATCAACGGGTGAACGGCAACACGCCGTTCGACTACATCGCCCAGGGCGATAGCGTCTACCTCGATAACTCGCAGCAGTACTCGGACTTCAACGGCCCCAACGAGCGCTCGTGGAAACTCAAATACGCCTACGACTTCGCCGGTGCCGGTCTGCCGGGATTGACCTCGGCCGTGTCGTACTCCCGTGGCACCCTGGACCTGAGCAAGGTCGATCCGAATAGCCCCGGCTACGCCAACTGGTACAACGAAGACGGCAAGCACGCCAAACACTGGGAGCGCGACTTCGATCTGCAGTATGTGGTGCAGGGGGGCAAGGCGAAGGATCTGGCGCTGCGCCTGCAATGGGCGACCCATCGTGGCGGCAATGGGTACGGGGCGCTGGACAGTGATACGGACGAATATCGGCTGATCGTCGACTATCCGCTGAATGTTTTCTAGGTAAGCAGTCGCCGCTTGATGCAGTTTACTCAGGCAAATGAAATACTTTGTAGGAGCGAGCCTGCTCGCGAAGAACTTAAGCGCGCCGCGTTGAACCAGGACGCACGCGTCATCGTTAACGTTCTTCGCGAGCAGGCTCGCTCCTACAGTTTATTCATTTGTCAGAGCACCAGCCGTATGCACCTTCACCTGACGGGCAACACCCGGCGCCCGGAATTCATGCTGATTCTGGGCAGCTCGCTGACAGTCATCGCGATCATCGCCATTGTCACCTTCCTGCTCATACGCGAGCACGCCAACGCGTTGCAGGCCGCGACCCGCAGCGCGAACAACATCGTGCAGTTGATCGACGCCGATGTGCTGCGCAACGTCGAACTCTACGACCTGTCGCTGCAGGGCCTGATCGCCGCCTCCCAACGCAAGGACCTGCAACAGGTGTCGCCGCAGGTTCGGCATCTGGTGCTGTTCGATCGTTCCAGCACCGCACGCTTCAAGGGCGACCTGCTGTTGCTGGACAAGTACGGCAACGTCATCGCCGACTCCTCATTGATCGAGCCCAAGCCGGGCAATTTCGCCGACCGCGACTACTTCCTCGCCCATGCCTTGAACCACGACACCGGGATGTTCATCAGCCGCCCGTTCAAGCCCCGTTGCGATTGTCCCGACAGCGGCCAGTGGCAGATCAGCTTCAGCCGCCGCATTTCCTCCATCAGCGGCGAGTTCCTCGGCGTCGCCGTGGCCTCGATGCGCCTCGAGTACTTCGACGAATTGTTCAAGGGCCTGGACATCGGCAACGACAGCACCCTCAACGTGCTCGACAAGGACGGCATCCTGCTCGCGCAAAAACCCATGCTGCTCAATAACAGCATCGGCCAGAGCTTCGGCGCCCGACCCAACGTGATCCGCATCATGCGTGAGGGCAGCGGTAGCTTCAGCAGTGTGTCGAGCATGGACCAGCGTAATCGGCTGTACACCTTTTCCCGCGTCGGCAACTTGCCGCTGACGGTCAGCGTGGCGCTGTCGGTGGATGAAATCTTCGCCACCTGGCGGCGCACCGCCTACGTCATCAGCGGCGCCACCGGGGTCCTGTGCATCGGGCTGCTGTGGCTGACCCTGCTGCTGTGCCGCGAACTGCGCCTGCGCCATCACGCCGAACAGGAACTGGCGCAACAGGCGGCGATCGATTCGCTGACCGGTGTCGCCAACCGCCGCACCCTCGATGCGGTGTTGAGCCGCGAATGGTCTCGCGCGCAGCGCTCAGGCAAGCCGCTGTCGATGCTGATGATCGACGCCGACCACTTCAAGGCCTTCAATGACCGCCACGGCCATCAGGGTGGTGATGATGCGTTGCGCGTTTTGGCCCGGGTCATCACGGAGAACATTCGCCGCCCTGGCGACCTGGCGGCTCGTTACGGCGGAGAGGAGTTTGCCGTGGTGCTGCCGGAGACCGACAACGCCGGGGCGCTGCGGATTGCCGAGAACATTCGCGCGGCGGTCGAGCGGATGCCGCCGTTTGCCGATGACGAGGCGCCGATGACCGTCAGCGTTGGCCTGGCGACCTCCAGCGGACAAGTGAACGAGAACCTGGAGAACCTGATGTTCAGAGCGGACAAGGCGCTGTATCAGGCCAAGGGAGAGGGGCGGAATCGGGTGGTGGGTGCGTTGGGATAGCACCGTATTGTGTCTGCGGGTGCGCGTTATCGTTCTTCGCGAGCAGGCTCGCTCCCACAAAAAGCAGGGCAGTCAGCGGGAGTAAAAATCGGGGATAAAAAAAGGCCACCCGAAGGCAGCCTTTAAAAAACTAGAGAGGTTTTTTACTTACACCGCCGCAACCGGGCGCATGTAAGAGATCGGAGCAGTGCTGGCGTCTTCAAAGGTCACGACTTCCCAAGCGTCTGTCTGCTCAATCAACTTGCGCAGCAGCTGGTTGTTCAGTGCATGGCCGGACTTGAAGCCCTTGAACTCACCAATCAGGCTATTGCCCAGCAGGTAGAGGTCGCCAATTGCATCGAGAATCTTGTGCTTGACGAATTCGTCTTCGTAGCGAAGGCCGTCTTCGTTCAATACACCATCGGCGTCGACCACAATGGCGTTTTCGACGCTGCCGCCGAGTGCGAGGTTGTGCTTGCGCAGGTACTCGATATCACTCATGAAACCAAAGGTACGGGCGCGGCTGACTTCTTTTACGAACGAAGTACTGGAAAAATCCACGCTGGCGCTTTGGGTGCGGTCGCGAAACACCGGGTGATCGAAATCGATCTCGAAGCTCACCTTGAAACCTTCGAAAGGCACGAAAGTGGCGCGCTTGTCGCCGTCTTCCACTGTCACTTCACGCAGGATGCGGATGAACTTCTTGGCAGCATCCTGTTCTTCCAGGCCTGCCGATTGAATCAGGAATACGAAAGGTCCAGCGCTACCATCCATGATTGGCACTTCGGACGCGGAGAGCTCGACGTAGGCGTTATCGATGCCCAGGCCAGCCATGGCCGAGAGCAAATGCTCAACCGTGTCCACTTTCACGTCGCCATTGACCAGCGTCGTCGACATGGTGGTCTCGCCGACGTTGGCCGCACGCGCCGGGATCTCGACCACAGGATCGAGGTCGGCACGGCGAAAGACGATTCCGGTGTCGATCGGTGCAGGCTTGAGGGTCAGGTATACCTTCTCCCCGGAGTGCAGACCTACACCTGTGGCACGGATAATATTTTTCAGTGTGCGTTGTTTAATCATGGCTTGGGCCGCTTCAGCGCAAATTGCGAACTGGTATCAACAAAGGCTGGCGATGATAGCAGACCACGCCTTTGCTGAACACCAATCACCTTCATAGCCCTGATACATTTCATCAATCGGCCTGACGACGCAGGAATGCCGGGATGTCCAGGTAGTCCAGATCATCTTGCGGATTCAGCTTCGCCGCCGCTGCTGCGCCGGCCTGGGCCTGGTTGCGCATCACGGTTGGACGATCGAGGTCGCGGTAGTTCACCGACGGCAGTTCCTGACGTGCGGCAGCGGCAACAGGAGCCGGGGCGCTGGTCATGGAAGTGTGAACAGTGTTGTCGATGACCTTGACCGGCTTCTCGATTTTCGCGCCCAGACCGGTTGCCACCACGGTTACGTGCAGCTCGTCGCGCATATCCGGATCGATAACGGTACCGACCTTGACCATGGCGTGCTCGGAAGCGAAGGCTTCGATGATGCTACCCACGTCGGAGTACTCACCCAGGGACAGGTCAGGACCGGCGGTGATGTTCACCAGGATGCCACGCGCACCTTGCAGGTTGACGTCTTCGAGCAGCGGGTTGCGGATCGCCGCTTCAGTCGCTTCACGCGCACGGTTCGGACCGCTGGCGCAGCCAGTGCCCATCATCGCCATGCCCATTTCGCTCATCACGGTACGTACGTCGGCGAAGTCGACGTTGATCATGCCCGGACGCTTGATGATGTCGGAGATACCGCGAACGGCACCGGCCAGCACGTCGTCGGCCTTGGCGAAAGCCGACAAGAGGCTGGCGTCTTTACCGAGGATGGTCAGCAGCTTCTCGTTAGGGATGGTGATCAACGAGTCGACGCTTTCCGACAGCAGGCGGATGCCTTCGTCGGCCAGTTGCATGCGCTTGCGACCTTCGAACGGGAACGGACGGGTCACCACCGCAACGGTGAGGATCCCCATTTCCTTGGCCACTTCGGCAATGATTGGCGCTGCACCGGTACCGGTACCGCCGCCCATGCCGGTGGTGATGAATACCATGTTGGTGCCGGCCAGCACTTCAGCGATGCGCTCGCGGTCTTCCAGGGCTGCCTGACGGCCAACCTCAGGATTCGCGCCGGCACCCAGGCCTTTGGTCACGCCGGTACCCAGTTGCAGGATGGTCCGCGCGCTGATGCTTTTCAGCGCCTGGGCATCAGTGTTGGCGCAGATGAACTCAACGCCTTCAATGTTGCTCTTGACCATGTGGTTGACAGCGTTGCCGCCGCCTCCGCCAACACCGATGACTTTAATGACCGGGCTTGCGGGGATGTTGTCTACGAGTTCGAACATTTTCCCTCTCCTTCAATTCTCTAGTTTTTTTCGCCTACTGCGCCTACAGCGTTTGCACTGCTTTTGCTGCTTGAAGCTTGTTGCGTGTATCTACTGCTTAAAAATTGCCCTGGACCCAGCTCTTGATGCGATCGATCAACGGGCTCTTGGCTTCCTCGTTGCTGTAGCTATCGCGGTTGCTGCTGATCCCCGAGAAGGAAATGCCATCGGACTGCTTCTGCAGGCCGTACATCAGCAAACCCACGCCGGTGGAATAAATCGGGTTGCGTACGACATCGTCCAGGCCCTTGACGCCATGGGGCACGCCCAGGCGAACCGGCATGTGGAAGATTTCTTCGGCCAGTTCGGTCGCGCCTTCCATCTTCGCGGTACCGCCGGTCAGCACGATGCCGGCCGGGATCAGGTCTTCGTAGCCGCTGCGACGCAGTTCGGCCTGGATCAGGGTGAACAGCTCGTCGTAGCGTGGCTCGACCACTTCGGCCAGGGCCTGGCGCGACAGTTCGCGCGGCGGACGGTCGCCGACGCTTGGCACCTTGATGGTTTCACCGGCGCCGGCCAGTTTGGCCAGGGCGCAGGCATAACGAATCTTGATTTCTTCGGCGTACTGGGTCGGCGTGCGCAACGCCATGGCGATGTCGTTGGTCACCTGGTCGCCGGCAATCGGGATTACCGCGGTGTGCCGGATCGCCCCTTCGGTGAAGATCGCGATGTCGGTGGTGCCGCCGCCGATGTCCACCAGGCATACACCCAGCTCTTTCTCGTCGTCAGTCAGCACCGAATAGGCCGAGGCCAGTTGCTCGAGGATGATGTCGTCGATTTCCAGGCCGCAGCGACGCACGCATTTTTCGATGTTCTGTGCGGCATTGACCGCGCAGGTGACCACGTGGACCTTGGCTTCCAGACGCACGCCGGACATGCCCAGCGGCTCACGCACGCCTTCCTGGTTGTCGATCACGTAGTCCTGCGGCAGGGTGTGCAGGACGCGCTGGTCGGCCGGGATCGCCACCGCCTGCGCAGCGTCGAGGACGCGCTCGAGGTCGGCGGAGCTGACTTCGCGATCACGAATCGCCACGATGCCGTGGGAGTTCAGGCTGCGAATGTGGTTGCCGGCGACGCCGACGAATGCCGAGTGAATCCGGCAACCGGCCATCAGTTGCGCTTCTTCGATGGCGCGCTGGATCGACTGCACGGTGGATTCAATGTTGACCACCACGCCCTTCTTCAGGCCACGGGAAGGATGGGTACCGATCCCGACGATTTCCAGTTGGCCATCGGCCGCGACCTCGCCTACCAGCGCCACCACCTTGGAGGTACCGATATCCAGACCGACGATCATTTTGCCGCTTTGCACGTTTGCCATGGTCCTGCCTCTTCTCAATTCTTCGCGACGGCGGGTTGGGCCGTCGTGGGCGCTACAGGTTCCCGCCAGCCGACGGCAAGGCCGTTGGCATAACGCAGGTCGATGCGCGCAATGTTCGTAATCTGTTCTTTAAGCGTCTTGTCGTAGATGGCAAAGAAGCGGCGCATCTTTTCCACCAGGTTGCCGCGGCCCAACAACAACTCGATCCCCGGTCCCGCACTGCCGGCACCTGTGGTCAGGAACCAACTGCCACGTTCACGCAACTCCAGCCGGGCGATGGAGAAGCCCAGTGGCCGAAGCATCTGGCTCAACACCTGATACTGCTGCATCACTTGCTGCTGGGCCCGCTGTGGACCGAACAACTGTGGCAAATGTTCGTAATTGGCCAGCTCACGCGGGGTGAAGGCCTGGCCCTGGTTGTTCAGCAATGCCTCGTCACCCCAACGGGCCACCGGCAATTGTTCTTCCAGGCGAATCACCACCTGGTCCGGCCAGACCCGACGGACTTCGGCGTGGGCGATCCAGGGCATGGTTTCCAGCTCGGTGCGCATGCTCGCCAGGTCGATGGTGAAGAAGCTCGCCGCGACGAAAGGCGCGATCCGCTGCTGTACCGCTTGCTGGCTGATGTAGCTCAGGTCGCCCTGCACGTTGATCTTGGTGATTGGCCGGTCGGCATACGGCATCAGGCGCTGCGCACCTTCATAGGTACCGAAACCCAGCGCCACCAGCAGCACCGGCCAGAACAAAGCCTTGAGAAAACCAAAATTGGCTTTGGGCAGGCGCACCGACAACGGCTCTTTAGCCACCATTCGACTGGCACCCCGTGGCACCGGCTTGCGGCCGGGTGCGGGGGTTGGATGACGAAGCTGGGCGCCTTGCATGGACTTAACCTCGCGACTCAATGCTGGCTGCGAGGATTGCCAACACCAACTGTTGGAAATCCAGGCCAGCCGCCCGTGCCGCCATCGGCACCAGGCTGTGATCGGTCATGCCCGGTGCGGTGTTGACTTCGAGAAACCAGAACTGCCCTTCGGCGTCCTGCATCACGTCAGCCCGTCCCCAACCGGCGATACCCAGCGTCTCACAGGCCTTGGCCGTGAGATCCATGAGTTCTTGTTCCTTGGCACTGTCGAGGCCACACGGAATCCGATACTGGGTATCGGACGCGATGTACTTGGCGTCGTAGTCGTAGAAAGTGTGTGGTGTACCCAGGGCGATCGGCGGCAATACCTGGCCACGCAGCATGGCAATGGTGAACTCCGGACCTTGGATCCATTGTTCAACCAGGACTTGCGAATCGTAGGTGCTGGCCGCTTTCCAGGCGTCGGTCAATTCAGACGCTGATGTCACTTTGGCCATACCGATACTTGAACCTTCATGCGCCGGTTTGACGATCAAAGGGAAGCCCAGTTCCGTCGCTGCCAAAATACAATCGGCTTCGCTGCTCAATACCGCATGACGTGGCGTCGGAATGCCCACGGTGTGCCAGACCTGCTTGGTGCGCAGTTTGTCCATGGCCAGCGCCGAGGCAAGGATGCCGCTGCCAGTGTAAGGAATGCCGGCGACTTCCAGCAGGCCCTGCATGCTGCCGTCTTCACCGCCACGACCGTGGAGAATGATGAACGCGCGGTCGATCTTTTCGCTGAGCAGGCGCTGCAGCAAGTCATCGCCGACATCGATACCGAAGGCGTCCACGCCGGCACTTTGCAGGGCATCGAGCACGGCATTGCCGGATTTCAGCGAGACTTCGCGTTCGGCGCTCTTGCCGCCGAACAGCACGGCGACGCGGCCGAAGTCTTTCGGGGCGATGGTCGAGGACAGGTTGGCGTAGGCAGCAGTCATTTCAACTTCCCTTCGCTAGGCGCAACAACGGCGCCGGCGAACAACGGACTTTTCAAGAGTTTGGGCGCGAGGCCACCGATGTCACCGGCGCCCTGGCACAGCAGGATGTCGCCGGCACGCAGCAGCGGCTTGACCAGCGGCGCGAGGTCGACACCGCGCTCGATGTAGATCGGGTCAAGCTGGCCACGCTGACGAATGCTGTTGCACAGTTTTCGGCTGTCGGCCCCCGGGATCGGCTCTTCGCCGGCCGGATAGACTTCCATCAGCAGCAGCACGTTGGCATCGGCCAGGACATTGACGAAATCGTCGTACAGGTCGCGTGTGCGGCTGTAGCGGTGCGGCTGGTAGACCATCACCAGGCGGCGCTCCGGCCAGCCACCGCGGACGGCCTTTATCACGGCGGCAACTTCGGTCGGGTGGTGACCATAGTCATCGACCAGCATCACGTGGCCGTTATCGACCGGCAGTTCGCCGTAGACCTGGAAGCGCCGGCCCACACCTTGGAAGCCCGAAAGGCCCTGGACGATGGCTTCATCACTGACGCCTTCGTCGGTGGCGATGCAGATGGTTGCCAGCGAGTTCAGCACGTTGTGGTTGCCCGGCATGTTCACCGAAACGTCCAGCGGCTCGCGGTCAGGGCGCAGCACGGTGAAGAAGGTCTGCATGCCGGTCTGGCGGACATTGATCGCGCGCACGTCGGCGTCTTCACTGAAGCCGTAGGTGACGGTCGGACGCTTGACCTGCGGGAGGATTTCGCGAACCACCGGGTCGTCCAGGCACACCACGGCCAGGCCGTAGAACGGCAGGTTGTGGAGGAACTCGACGAAGGTTTTCTTCAGCTTGTTGAAGTCACCGTCGTAGGTCGCCATGTGGTCGGCGTCGATGTTGGTGACCACAGCTACCAGCGGCTGCAGGTGCAGGAAGCTGGCGTCGCTCTCATCGGCTTCGGCGATCAGGTAGCGGCTGGTGCCCAGTTGTGCATTGGTGCCGGCTGCATTCAGGCGGCCACCGATGACGAACGTCGGGTCCAGGCCACCGGCGGCGAACACCGAGGCGATCAGGCTGGTGGTGGTGGTCTTGCCGTGGGTACCGGCGACGGCAATGCCGTGGCGGTAGCGCATCAGCTCGGCGAGCATCTCGGCACGCGGGACCACCGGAATGCGGCGTTCCAGGGCGGTCGCCACTTCCGGGTTGGAGGTGTTCACGGCACTCGAGACCACCAGCACATCGGCGGTCGCGGCATTCTCGGCGCGGTGGCCGAGGAAAATCTGCGCGCCAAAGGATTCCAGGCGCTCGGTCACCGGGGAAGCCTTGAGGTCGGAGCCCGACACTTCATAACCCAGGTTGAGCAACACTTCGGCAATCCCGCACATGCCCACGCCGCCGATGCCGACAAAGTGGATACGACGGATGCGGCGCATTTCCGGCTGCGGCATGGCTTTCTGATTCTCAACCATGCACCACCTCCAGGCAGATATCGACCACGTTGCGGGTGGCATCAGGTTTGGCCAGGCGACGAGCGGCGCCGGCCATGTCGTTGAGTCGTTGTGGTTGCATCAGCACCTCTGTCAGGCGCGCGGCAAGATCCGCGGCGCCAGTCGTTCTTTGCGGCATCAGGAAGGCAGCGCCTTCACGGGCCAAATAATCGGCGTTGCGGGTCTGGTGATCGTCGATCGCGTGGGGCAAAGGCACCAGCATCGAGGGCAGACCGGCGGCAGCCAGCTCACTGACGGTCAGCGCACCCGCGCGGCAGACCACCAGGTCGGCCCAGCCATAGGCTTGGGCCATGTCTTTGATGAACGGCTGCACTTGCGCCTCGACGCCGGCCGCGCGATAGCGCTCGGCAGTCACTTCATCGTGATGCTTGCCAGCCTGGTGAAGCACTTCCGGACGCAGTTCCACAGGCACCTGCGACAGGGCTTCCGGCAGCAACTTGTTCAAGGGTTCTGCGCCCAGGCTCCCGCCGAGGATCAGCAAACGCGCCTTGCGTCCGGCCAGTGCCGGGCGCGGTGTTTCGAGGAACAGTTCGGTGCGCACCGGGTTGCCGGTGGTACGCCGGCTGTCGCGGGCGGTAAAGGTATCCGGGAAAGCTTCGCAGACTCGGGCCGCCAACGGCACCAGCAGCCGATTGGCGGTACCGGCCACGGCATTCTGTTCGTGAACAATCACCGGTACGCCAGCGAGCCTGGCCGCAACGCCGCCAGGACCGGTGACATAGCCGCCGAAGCCGAGGACGCAGACCGGTTTGAGCTGAGCAATGATCTTGCGCGCCTGCATTACTGCCTTGAGCAACACGAACGGCGCCTTGAGCAGCGACAGCTTGCTCTTGCCGCGCAGGCCGCTGACGTTGATCAGGTGCAAGGGCAGGCCGGCATTCGGGACCAGTTCGTTTTCGATGCCACGGGGCGTGCCGAGCCAGTGCACGGTGTAGCCGCGCGCCTGGAACTCCCGCGCGCAAGCCAGGGCCGGGAACACGTGGCCACCGGTGCCGCCCGCCATGATCAGCACGTTAGCGCCCATGGGTTGGCTCCTCGGCAAAATCACTCTCCTTGAATTCCATTTCCTCGCTGCCCAGGTGGGTCCGGCTCTCCCACTCGATGCGCAGCAACAGGCCCAGGCAGGCACAGCAGATCACCAGCGAGCTGCCGCCGTAGCTGAGGAACGGCAAGGTCAGGCCTTTGGTCGGCAGCAGGCCGACGTTCACCCCGATGTTGATCAGGAATTGACCAATCCACAGGAACGACAGGCCATAGGCGATATAGGCCGCAAAATACTGCTTGGCGCGCTCGGCCCAGAAACCGATGTACATGCCGCGAATACAGACGAAGGTGAACAGCGCCACGGTGCACAGCGAGCCGATGGCGCCCAGTTCTTCGGCCAATACCGAGAACACGAAGTCGGTGTGGGCTTCCGGCAGGTAGAACTGTTTCTGCACGCTGTTACCCAGGCCAACGCCAAACCATTCGCCACGACCAAAGGCGATCAACGCCTGGGACAGTTGGTAACCGGCGCCGAATTGATCAGCCCACGGGTCGGCAAAGTTGGTCAGACGCGCCATTCGGTAAGGCTGCATCTGGATCAGCAACACCACCGCGCCCACCGCCAGCACCACCATCAGCAGGAAGCGGAACAAGCCAACCCCGCCAAGGAACAGCATGGCCGCCGCCGCGCCCATCATTACCACCGTGGCGCCGAAGTCCGGCTCCATCAGCAGCAGGCCGGCCATCGGCAACAGCACGATGAACGGTTTGAAGAAGCCCATCCAGCTTTCACGCACTTCTTTCTGACGCCGCACCAGGTAGCCGGCGAGGTAGATCACCACGAACACCTTGGCGATTTCCGAAGGCTGGACGTTGAAGAAGCTGAAGCCGATCCAGCGCATCGAACCGTTCACTTCACGGCCGATCCCCGGAATGATCACCATCACCAGCAAGCCAAATGCACCAATCAGCATCAGCCAGCCGAGGCGCTGCCAGGTGGCGATCGGGATCATCATCGTGACGATACAGGCACCGAGACCCAGCACCACGTAGATCAGGTGGCGAATCATGTAGTACAGCGCGCTGCCCGACTGCACCGCAGCCACTTCCGTGGACGCCGAGGCGATCATCACCAGCCCCAGGCCGATCAGCGCCAGGCAACCGGCGAGCATCGGGAAGTCGAGGTCGATCCCGCGTCCGGTAATGATCGGTGATGGAAATGGCTTGATGATGTCGCGCAGACTCATGCCAAGTCCTCCACGGCCCGGGCGAACAACTGCCCACGCTCTTCGTAGTTCTTGAACATGTCGAAACTGGCGCAGGCCGGCGACAGCAGTACGGCATCGCCCGGCTGGGCCGCGGCACGGCTTTGCGCGATTGCCTCGTCCAGCGAGTTGACGCGAATCAGTGGTACGCCGTCGCCGATGGCCTCGCCGATCAGCTCACGATCGCGGCCCATCAGCACCACGGCGCGGCAGTGAGCCACGACTGGATCGCGCAGGTCCTTGAACTCGGCGCCCTTGCCATCGCCACCGGCGATCAGCACCAGTTTGCCGTCGATGTCCGCGCCCAGGCCTTCGATGGCCGCCAGTGCGGCGCCGACGTTGGTTGCCTTGGAGTCGTTGTAGTAGCTGACGCCATCGAGATCACGTACCCACTGGCAGCGGTGTTCGAGACCGGCGAAGCTGCGCAGGGCCGCCAACATCGCATCGAACGGCAGGCCGACCGCATGGCCGAGAGCCAGTGCCGCCAGGGCGTTGGACTGGTTATGGGCGCCACGGATTTTCAGTTCGCGCACCGGCATCAGGTTCTGGAATTCGAACGCCAGGTACTTCTCGCCGTCTTCTTCGCGAATACCGAATGCCTTGAAGTCCGGCTTGCTCAGACCGAAGGTCCAGCATGGCTGGCCCTCGCCCATCAGCGGCCGGCTCAGGGCATCCTGGCGGTTGACCACGAACTGCTTCGCGCCACGGAAGATCCGGTGCTTGGCCAGGTGGTAGGCCGGCAGGCCGCTGTAGCGGTCCATGTGGTCTTCGCTGATGTTCAGCACGGTGGCCACTTCGGCGTTGAGCTGGTCGGTGGTTTCCAGCTGGAAACTCGACAGCTCCATCACGTACAGCTCGACGTCGTCGCTGAGCAGATCCAGCGCCGGGGTGCCGAGGTTGCCGCCCACGGCCACGCGCTTGCCGGCCGCAGCCGCCATGTCGCCGACCAGGGTGGTCACGGTGCTTTTCGCGTTGGAGCCGCTGATGGCGACAATCGGCGCCTTCGCGTTACGCGCGAACAGCTCGATGTCACCGGACAGCTTCACGCCACGGGCAGCGGCCGCTTGCAGGGCCGGAGTCGCCAGCGCCAGGCCGGGGCTCACGTAGAGCTCATCGGCACGGCAGAGGAATTCGACATCCAGCTCGCCACAACGCACTTCCACGTGCGGGTAGTCACGGCGCAGCGTGACCAGCTCCGGTGGATTGTCCCGCGTGTCGGCCACGGCAAACGCCACGCCCCGGTTCGCCAGGAAGCGAACCAGGGACATGCCGCTCTTGCCGAGGCCGACAACGATGCGGAAGTGGTCAGAAGCGATCAGGGACACTCGTTCTACCTCAGTTTCAGGGTGGCAAGGCCAAACAGCACGAGAATCACAGTGATGATCCAGAAACGAACGATCACCCGTGGCTCGGGCCAGCCCTTGAGTTCAAAGTGGTGGTGGATCGGCGCCATGCGGAACACTCGGCGACCGGTCAGTTTGAAAGAGGCCACCTGGATGACCACCGACAGGGTTTCCATCACGAACACGCCGCCCATGATGAACAGGACGATTTCCTGGCGCACGATCACCGCGATGGTGCCCAGGGCCGCGCCCAATGCCAGCGCGCCGACGTCACCCATGAACACTTGGGCCGGATAGGTGTTGAACCAGAGGAAGCCCAGGCCCGCGCCGATCAGTGCGCCGCAGAACACGATCAGCTCACCGGCACCCGGCACGTAAGGAATCAGCAGGTATTCGGCGAACTTCACGTTACCCGACAGGTAGCAGAAGATCCCCAGCGCGCCACCGACCATTACGGTTGGCATGATCGCCAGGCCATCGAGGCCGTCGGTCAGGTTGACCGCGTTGCTCGAACCGACAATCACAAAGTAAGTGAGGACGATGAAGCCGGCGCCCAGCGGAATGCTGTAGTCCTTGAGCATTGGCAGGATCAGTGTGGTTTCCACCGCGGTCGGCGCGGTCATATAAAGGAAGATCGCTGCGCCGAGGCCGAACACCGACTGCCAGAAATACTTCCAGCGGCTCGGTAAGCCACGGGAGTTCTTCTCGATCACTTTGCGGTAGTCGTCGACCCAGCCGATGGCACCGAACAGCAAGGTGACCAGCAACACCACCCAGACATACCGATTGCTCAAGTCAGCCCAGAGCAAGGTGCTGACGCCGATAGCGGACAGGATCAGTGCGCCGCCCATGGTCGGGGTGCCCGATTTGGACAAGTGCGATTGCGGGCCATCGTTACGCACCGACTGGCCAATCTGACGGTTCTGCAGGGTACGGATCATCCACGGGCCAAAGCACAGCGACAACGACAGCGCGGTCAGTACACCGAGAATCCCGCGCAGGGTCAGGTACTGGAAGACCGCGAAGCCTTTGTAGAACTGTTGCAGATACTCCGCTAGCAGCAGCAGCATTAATGTTTCTCCCCGCTCGAACCGCACAACGCCGCCACGATGTTTTCCATCGCCGCGCTGCGCGAGCCCTTGATCAAAATGGTGGTGTTTGAATCGTGTTCGGCGCCAAGCGCCGCAATCAGCTCGGCCTGATTGGCAAAATGTCGGGCCTGCTCACCGAAAGCCGTGACGGCGTGCGCCATCATCGGGCCTACGGCGTACAACGCAGACACCTTGCCGCGGGCATAGGCACCCACATCGCGGTGCCCCTGCTCCGCCCATTCGCCCAACTCGCCGATATCTCCGAGCACCAGAACAGTGCGACCGGAAAAGCCGGCCAGTATATCAACGGCAGCGCACATGGAGGTGGGGTTTGCGTTGTAAGAATCATCGATCACGCGCATGCCGTTACTGGCCAGCTGCGCGACTGCACGGCCCTTGACCGGTTGCACTGCATTCAGCCCGGTGACGATGCCAAACAGCGACACCCCGAGGGCATGGGCAGCGGCGGCAGCGGCCAGGGCGTTAGCCGCGTTATGGGTACCCAGCAGGTTCAACTGAACCGGCTCGACACCCATCGGGCTGTGCAATTTGAAGGACGGGCAACCCCGGGCATCGCGGCCCAGGTCACTGGCGTAGAAGTCAGCCTGGCTGTTTTCCAGGGCAAAGGTCAGCACCTGGCGACCGGCAGCGCGGGTATTCCAGATGGCGAAGGCCTTGTCGTCGAGATTCAGCACCGCGACGCCATCAGCGCCCAGGCCCTCGATAATTTCGCCCTTGGCCTCGACGATCTTGTCCGGCCCGCCGAACTCGCCGACATGAGCGGTCCCGGCATTGTTGAGCACGGCAACATGGGGCTTGGTCATGTCCACGGTGTAGGCAATTTCACCAAGGCGCGAGGCACCCAGCTCGATGACCGCCGCGCTGTGCTCCGGGGCCAGTTCGAGCAGGGTCAGGGGCACGCCCAGGTCATTGTTGAGGTTGCCACGGGTGGCCAACACTGGTCCGCGGGTGCGCAGGATGCTCGCGAGCATTTCCTTGACCGTGGTCTTGCCGCTGGAACCGGTGATCGCCGCGACTGGCTTGTCATACGCCGCGCGGTTCAGCGCACCGAGCAGACCCAAGGCCTGACGGGTGTCCTTGACCAGCAACTGCGGTAGCGCCGAGTTCGGCACTTCACGCTCCACCAACGCGGCAACCGCGCCTTTGGCTGCGACTTCGTTGAGGTAATCGTGACCGTCGAAACGCGGACCGGTCAGGGCAACAAACAACTGACCCGGCTGGATGGCCCGGCTGTCGATGCTGACGCCGTCGAAACGACTGTCGCTGCCGATCACTCGACCGGCCAATGGCGCAGCCGCTTCGCTCAAGGTCAGAGGCTTAAGCATGGGCCACCTCCCAAGCGGTCAGGGCGTGATCGGCTTCGACCAGGTCAGAGAAGGCATGGCGCTGGCCATTGATTTCCTGATAGTCCTCATGACCTTTCCCGGCCAGTACAATCACGTCATCGGCGCTGGCACTGGCAATGATCTCGGCAATCGCCGGGCCTCGGCCAGGGACAAAACGCACGTTATCCACAGCGGTAAAGCCGGCGCGGATATCGTCGAAAATCTGTGCAGGGTCTTCAGTGCGCGGATTGTCATCGGTGACCAGCACACCATCGGCCAGGCGCTCGACCACTTCGGCCATCAGCGGACGCTTGCCGCGATCGCGATCACCACCGCAACCGAACAGGCACAACAGTTGACCCTTGGCGTGCGGACGCAAGGCCGTCAGGACTTTTTCCAGGGCGTCCGGGGTATGGGCGTAATCGACCACCACCAAAGGTTGACTGCCACCACCGAGGCGCTGCATGCGACCGACCGGACCTTCGAGCTTTGGCAGCACGCGCAGGATCTCGTCCAACGCGTAGTCCAGGCCCAGCAAAGCGCCGACCGCCGCCAGCACGTTGCTCAGATTGAAACGACCGAGCAAGGTGCTGCGCAGATGGTGCTCGCCCTGTGGCGTCACCAGCGTGGCGCGCACACCTTCATCGTCGAACTGGGCTTCGCGGCAGTACAGGTAGGCGCTGGAATCTTCCAGGCTATAGCTGATCAGGCGCGACTCGCGTTTTTCGGCGGCCAACTGCCGGCCGAACTCATCGTCGAGGTTGACCACCCGGCATTTCAAGTCATTCCAGGCGAACAACTTGGCCTTGGCCTCGCTGTAGGCCTGCATGGTGCCGTGGTAATCCAGGTGATCGCGGGACAGGTTGGTCATCACGGCCACGTCGAACGCCAGCGCGCTGACGCGCCCCTGATCCAGGCCGTGGGAGGAGACTTCCATGGCCACGGCCTTGGCCCCGGCCTTTTTCAGGTCGGCCAGGGTCGCCTGCATGGCAATCGGGTTTGGTGTGGTGTGCAGGCCGCTTTGCAGGGCGCCATAAAAACCGCTGCCCAAGGTGCCGACGATGCCGCAATGCTGACCCAACAGGTCAAGCGCTTGCGCCACCAGTTGGGTCACACTGGTCTTGCCATTGGTCCCGGTCACGCCGACCAGATTGAAGTGGTGGCTCGGCTCGCCATAGAAGCGTCCGGCGATGTCAGACAGCTGCGCCGCCAGGCCCTTGACCGGGATCAGCGGAACATCGGTAATCGGCAGGACGGTAGCCCCTTCCACTTCATAGGCCACAGCGGCCGCACCGCGCTGCAGGGCATCGGCGATGTGTGCACGACCATCGACCTTGCCGCCCGGAACGGCCAGGAACAGGTCGCCAGCGCGCACATTGCGGCTGTCCAGGGTCAGCTCGCGAATCAGCAGATCGTGACCAGCGTGGGCGAAAATCTTGTTCAGGCTCAGAGACATCAGCCGCGCCCTCCATTGGCTTTAAGCGGGGCTACCGGTGTGGCGTTGGCCTGTTGGGTCGGCGGCAGGTTGTCCGGGGAAATATTCATCAGGCGCAGGGTGCCCGACATGACTTTTGAGAACACCGGCGCCGATACCAGGCCACCGAAGTAACCGGCCTTGCTCGGCTCGTCGATCACGACCACGATGGCGAAACGCGGATCGCTCATCGGGCCGAAGCCGGCGAACAGCGAACGGTAGGAGTTCTCGGCGTAGCCCTTGGTGCCGACCGACGTCTTACGCGCGGTACCGGACTTGCCCGCCACGTGATACGCCGGCACTTGCGCACGGAACACTCCGCGTGGGGCCTCGATCACTTGCTGCAGCATGCCTTGCATGGTTTTCGCGACGTTTTCCGGAATCACCTGGGTGGTTTGCGGCGGCTTGTCGGTCTTGATCAGGGTCAGCGGCGCGATACGACCGTTGTTGGCCAGCGCCGAGAAGGCGTGAACCAGCTGGATAGCCGTCACCGAAATACCGTAGCCATAGGACAGCGTGGCCGTCTCGGCCTTGCGCCATTCGCGGTAGTTCGGCAGGTTGCCCACGCGCTCGCCCGGGAAGCCGAGGCCGGTGTCCTGGCCCAGGCCAATGCGTTGGGCCAGACGGAAAATCGCTTCGCCGCCAATGTCGAAGGCAATCTTGCTCATGCCGACGTTACTGGAGTTGATCAGGATGCCGGTCAGGTCGAGCACCGGGCCTTCGCTCTTGGAAACGTCCTTGATGGTGTATTTGCCGATCTGCAGGGAGCCCGGGTACACCTCGACGGTGTCGCTCGGTTTCCAGCGCCCGGTTTCCAGGGCGGCGCTCATGGAGATGGCTTTCATCGTCGAACCCGGCTCGAACACGTCGATCATCGCGCGGTTACGCATCATCGCCGGCTGCAGGTTGCGACGGTTGTTCGGGTTGTAGGTCGGCTGGTTGACCATGGCCAGGATCTCACCGGACTTCACGTCCATGATCACCAGGCTGCCGGCCTTGGCGCCGTTCTCGATAATCGCGTTGCGCAGTTCGCGGTTGGCCAGGTATTGCAGGCGCAGGTCAATGGACAACGCCAAGGGCTTGCCGGCCTTGGCGTTTTTGGTGACCTGCACGTCTTTAATGAGCCTGCCGCGCCGGTCCTTGATGACCTGGCGTTTGCCGGGCACGCCGGCCAGCCATTCGTCATAGGCCAGCTCGACCCCTTCGCGACCATGGTCATCGATGTCGGTGAAACCGACCATGTGGGCGGTGACTTCGCCAGCTGGATAGAAGCGCCGGAACTCTTCAATGCCATAGACGCCCGGCACCTTGAGGTCGAGCACCACCTGGCCCTGCTCGGGGGTCAGGCCGCGCACCAGGTAGATGAATTCTTTATTGGCCTGGGCTTCAAGGCGCTCAGCCAGGGCTTTCGGGTTTTGCCCCAAGGCAGCCGCCAGCGCCGGCCACTTGTCCTTGGCCGATTGCATTTCCTTGGCGTTGGCCCAGAGGGTGGTCACCGGGGTACTCACCGCCAGCGGTTCGCCGTTGCGGTCGGTGATCAGACCACGGTGCGCGGGAATCGGGATATGCCGAACGCTGCGTGCATCGCCCTGGCCCTTGAGGAAGGCACGGTCGACCACTTGCAGGTCGATGATGCGCCAGGCGATTGCCGCCACCATGATCCCGAGCAAGCCCACGACCAGACGAAAACGCCAGGGGAACAGACCGCCTTCAAGTTTCATCATGGCGCCACCATCCGCACTTCAGCGGCACCGGGAATGCGCATCTTCAGTTGTTCGGTGGCCAGCACTTCGATGCGGCTGTGGGCAGTCCAGGTGCTCTGTTCGAGAATCAGCCGCCCCCACTCCGCTTGCGCCTTGTCGCGCACACTCAGCTCGCTGTAGAGCGAGTTCAGCAGTTGGCGGTTCCAGTGGGCGCTGTAGGACACCGCGATCGCCGAAACGAGCACGCTGACAAACAGCAGAAACATGAAAAAGCTTCCGCCGGGAAGAGGCTTGGCGAAAAGCTTGCTCACCGAAGTTTCTCCGCCACACGCATGACCGCGCTACGGGAACGTGGGTTGGCCTTGAGTTCGGCTTCTCCGGCGAACTGCGCTTTGCCATGGACCTTGATTTTCGGCACGAAAGCTTCGTAACGCACCGGCAGGTTGCGCGGCAGGTTGTCGCTCTCACCCTTGACCAGTTTGCGCATGAACAGCTTGACGATGCGGTCTTCCAGCGAGTGGAAGCTGATCACAACCAGCCGGCCGCCGACTTCCAGCGCTTCGAGCGCGGCCTCGAGACCGGTTTCGAGATCGCCGAGCTCGTTGTTGACGTGGATACGCAGGCCCTGGAAGGCGCGGGTCGCCGGGTTCTTGCCCTTTTCCCACGCTGGGTTGGCGACTTTCAGGACTTCGGCCAGGTCGCCGGTACGTTCGAACGGCTTGACGTCGCGGCGCTCGACCACGGCACGCGCCATGCGGCCGGAGAAGCGCTCTTCGCCGTATTCCTTGAATACGCGGGCAATTTCTTCGACCGGTGCGGTGTTGACGAATTCGGCGGCACTGATCCCGCGGGACGGGTCCATGCGCATGTCCAGCGGGCCATCATTGAGGAAACTGAAGCCACGCTCAGGGTCGTCGAGTTGTGGCGAGGACACGCCGAGGTCGAGCAGCACACCGCTGACCTTGCCAGCCAGGCCGCGCTCGGCGACTTCCGAACCGAGCTCGGCAAAGCTGCGCTGCACAACGACAAAGCGGCCGTCTTCGGCCGCTAGCGTTTGCCCGGTGGCAATCGCCTGTGGATCCTTGTCGAACCCCAGCAGCCGACCATCGGGACCGAGCTGGCTGAGAATCAACCGGCTGTGGCCGCCACGCCCGAACGTGCCATCGAGATAGCAGCCATCAGGGCGTACGGCGAGAGCCTCGACGGCTTCGTCAAGCAGTACGGTGATGTGGTTAAAGCCGCTATCAATAGTCACAGGATCAAATCACGCAGTTCGTCAGGCATGGCGCCCGGTTGTTGAATAGCAGCCAGGTCCGCAGCAGACACTGCGTCCCAGGCATCCTCGTCCCACAGTTGGAACTTGTTCAGTTGGCCTACCAACATTGCGCGTTTATCCAACTTGGCATATTCACGCAACCGCGGCGGAACCAGAAAACGACCACTGCCATCGAGCTCGAGGTCGACGGCATTACCAATCAGCAAACGTTGCAGGCGACGGTTCTCTTCGCGAAGCGAAGGCAGTGCGCGCAGTTTGGTTTCAATCAGCTCCCACTCATCGAGGGGGTAAACACATAAACAGGGGTCAACGGCATCAATTGTCACAATCAATTGCCCGGAACTTCGCGAAACCAGCTCGTCACGGTACCGGCTCGGCATGGCGAGACGGCCCTTTGCATCGAGACTGATAGCGTTAGCTCCGCGAAACACGTCAGCGCTTCTCCAAATATTAGCGTTTTGCGCTCAAAAAACCCACTTCATGCCACTTTCCGCCACTTGCGCACACTATAGGAATGCGCCCACCGCACCGTCAAGGCGCGCAGTAAAGGAAAATCCTTACAGATCGGCGATTTAACTCAGTAGAAGAAGGGGTTATGGGTATTTGGGGAGTGAACACGACCGGCAACTTCAAGCAGCGCAAGAGGCTACGCCCGGAAGTTAAAGTAATTTATTAAGAGTAAGATTTTTTCGGTATTACAAAAGCGCTTCTGCTAGTGATTCAGCAGGGGTGGGTAATTGCTACTACACGCGCGCCTCTACAAGGGGTCAAGCGGGGGATGATGGCATATCGGCATCAAGTCAGGAGCCAGTAACCGATACTGGCATGACACCGATAATACCAAGCTGCCATGCCCAACATTCAAGCACAACAGCGAAAATAAGGTGGAGAGTCGATCTGTAAGCCGGGTTCTGTCTTGAACAGTCATTCGTCTACGATGGCCATCACTGGACACCTTTAGCAACCTACCCGGTCCCAGCGCGGGCCACGCCTTGGGACCCTATTTGGTCTTGCTCCAAGTGGGGTTTACCTAGCCACGAACTGTTGCCAGTCGTGCGGTGCGCTCTTACCGCACCTTTTCACCCTTACCGGCGCCGAAGCGCTTAGGCGGTTATTTTCTGTGGCACTTTCCGTAGGCTCACGCCTCCCAGGCATTACCTGGCACTTCGCCCTATGGAGCCCGGACTTTCCTCCCCCTAATTTTCATAGAGGGCAGCGACTGTCCGATCGACTCTCCGGCGCGAATGCTAACGGCACAACGCCTGAAGAACAAGCAATAAAAGCCTTTTACTGCTCTGCAGGCCGCGTTGTTACCCGCCCTTCTGTTTTTCCAGGGCAACCTGATAGAGCACGTTCTTGCGCTCACCGGTAATTTGCGCCGCCAGCGCCGCCGCACGCTTGAGCGGCATCTCCTCCAACAACAGATTCAGCACCCGCATTGCCTCGCTGCTCACCGCGTCTTCAGTCTCGGGCGCAGTCCAGCCCGCCACCAACACCACGCACTCACCGCGCTGTTGATTGCTGTCGCCCTCGACGAACTGGCGAAGCTCCGCCAGCGGCAGGCCCTTGAGGGTTTCGAAGGTCTTGGTCAATTCACGCGCCAGCAGTGCCGGCCGCTCGGGACCGAACACCAACTCCATGTCCTGCAGGCATTCGAGGATCCGGTGCGGCGCTTCGTAGAAGATCAGGGTCCGCGGCTCTTCCTTTATAGCTTCCAGGCGCGCGCGCCGACCAACGGCCTTGGCTGGCAGGAAACCTTCGAAGATAAAACGATCGGACGGCAACCCCGCCGCCGACAAGGCGGCAATCAGGGCGCAGGCACCAGGAACCGGTACCACATTGATACCTGCCGCTCGCGCCTGGCGCACCAGGTGATAGCCGGGATCGGAAATCAGCGGCGTGCCAGCATCAGAAATCAGCGCGACATTGTCGCCGGCCAGCAGACGGGTAATGAAGCGACTGCCTTCGTCGCGCTCGTTGTGTTCGTGGCAGGCGGCCAGCGGCGTGGCGATGCCAAAGTGCTGCATCAAGCGTTGCGAGTGGCGGGTGTCTTCCGCCGCGATCAATGACACTTCACGCAAGATTTTCAGCGCACGGGCACTGATGTCATCCAGGTTGCCGATGGGCGTCGCCACCACATAAAGCGAGCCAGCAGCGGAATTCAAAGCACCTGGAGCAGTCAAAGCGCACACCTCATGATCGGTAAAAGCGCCATTGTAGCGCGTAGAAGCCCGGCAGATGCGCGCCACTGTCATCCCGGCCAGCTACCTTTTAGTGAACCGAGCAACATTTACACGACCTAAATTGCACGTTTCACGCCAGTAACATCGCGCCCCGGCCAGTGCTTGGGTACAATTCCACGCTAATTTGATCGAGTATCAGGAACACTTACATGATCGCTTGCCTGCGGCTGTTCACTGCCCTCTGCCTCGCTGCCCTGTTGGCGGCTTGCGCCAGCTCGCCCTCGTCCAGCCTTGGCGACCTTCCACGGACGGCCGATGCCAGTATCGAGCAACTGCTCGAACAGGCTGCCACCAGCACCAATCCGGAGAAGGCTGCCCTGCTGCGCCTGAGCGCGGCCGACCTGGCGTATCGCCAGGGCAACGCCGGACAATCTGCGCAAATCCTGCAACAGGTTCCGGTGGACCAACTCAAGCCGGGCCAGCAGGTATTTGCCAGCACCCTGGCCGCCGAGCTGGCGATGACCCGCAACCAGCCCAAGGCTGCGCTGACCGCCCTGAGCCACCCGAGTCTGCAACGCCTCAGTGAGCTGCCGGACGAGCAGCAGGTGCGCACCGGTACCGTTCGCGCACGCGCCCTCGAAGCCGATGGCCAAACACTCGCCGCAGCACGCGAGCGGATCGCCATCGCGCCGATGATGCAAGGCGACGCTGCCAGCAAGAACCATGAAGCCATCTGGGCGCTGATTGCTTCGCTGCCTACCGATCAGCTGCAACCCATTACCGACGATGTGCTTGGCGGCTGGATGAGCCTGGCGGTTGCGGTTAAAACCGCCGGCACACTGGAGTCCCAGCAGGCTGCCATCGACGCCTGGAAAGCCCAGCACCCGAAACACCCGGCAGCCCTGCAATTACCACTGCCGCTGACCCAGCTCAAGCAATTGGCCAGCCAGCCATTGGCCAAGATCGGCCTGCTGCTGCCTCAGGAAGGCCCGCTGGCCTCGGTTGCAAAGGCGCTGCGTGAAGGCTTCATGGCTGCGCACTATCAGGCGCAACAGGCCGGCCAGAACCCGCCGGCCATCGAGTTCTACGACAGCTCGCGCCTGACTTCGCTGGATGATTTCTATCGCAAGGCGCAAGCCGATGGCGTGCAACTGGTGGTCGGCCCGCTGGAAAAACCGCTGGTCAAACAACTCAGCGCCCGCCCGCAACTGCCCATCACCACCCTGGCCCTGAACTACAGCGAGGGTGAACAAGGCCCGGCCCAGCTGTTCCAGTTCGGCCTGGCCGCTGAAGACGAAGCACGCGAAGTATCCCGCCGTGCCCGTGCCGACGGCCTGCATCGCGCTGCGGTGCTGGTGCCGAAGGGCGAATGGGGTGATCGCGTACTCAAGGCTTTCAGCCAGGACTGGCAAGCCAACGGCGGCACCATCATCGGCATCGAGCGTGTCGACCAACCGGTGCAACTGGCCCAGCAGATCGCTGATCTGTTCCAACTGCGCCAAAGCGAAGGCCGCGCCAAGAGCTTGCAAAGCACGGTAGGCACTGCGGTCGCCGCACAACCTTCGCGCCGCCAGGACATCGAGTTCATCTTCCTCGCCTCGACGCCGCAACAGGCCCAGCAGATCAAGCCGACGCTGAACTTCCAGTACGCCGGCGATGTACCGGTCTACGCCACCTCCCACGTCTACAGTGCGAGCGGCGACCAGAACCAGTACAACGACATGAACGGCATTCGCTTCTGCGAAACCCCATGGCTGCTCAGCACTAGCGACCCTCTGCGCCAGCAAGTCGCAGCGCAATGGCCGCAAGCCAACAGCAGCCTGGGCCGCCTGTACGCCATGGGCGTCGACGCCTATCGCCTGGCGCCACGCCTGGGCCAGCTCAAGGCCTTGCCAGACAGCACCATCGAAGGCCAGTCGGGCAACCTGAGCATGAGCCCGACCCAGCGCGTGCAACGCCAGTTGCCGTGGGCGCAGTTTGTCAGCGGCCAGGTTCAGCGCCTGCCTGACACACCACGCTGATGCCCGAGAGGTCACGCCAGCAAAGCGGTCGAGATGCCGAGCGCCAGGCGCTCGAGCATCTCCAGCAACAGGGTCTGCGCCTGCTGGCGCAGAACTGGTTGTGTAAACGCGGCGAGCTTGATCTGGTCATGCTTGACGGCGATACAGTAGTATTCGTCGAAGTCCGCTACAGACAACACACCCAATGGGGTGGCGCGCTCGACAGTATCGACGCGCGCAAGCGCGAAAAACTGATTCTCGCCGCGCAGTATTTTCTGCAGAGCGAGGCACGCTGGGCCGACTCTCCCTGCCGTTTCGATGTGGTTGCCATAGACAGCACTGCAGCCGATCTGAACTGGCTACGGAATGCCTTTGATAGCTGAACGCTCTCGGGCCTGGCCGTTTTTTACCCACTATTCTTGCTCTTTGCTTTGCGGGCCGCACATTGCGGTGCCACCAGGCCGCGCCACTTAAGGTCACACAGATGGACATGCAATCCCGAATTCGCCAGCTTTTTCAGGCCAGTATCGATACCAAGCAGCAGGCGATGGACGTACTTGCACCGCACATCGAGCAAGCCAGCCAGGTCATGGTCGACGCCCTGCTCAACGAAGGCAAAATGCTCGCTTGCGGCAACGGCGGCTCAGCCGGCGATGCCCAGCACTTCTCTTCCGAGCTGCTCAATCGCTTCGAGCGCGAGCGCCCGAGCCTGCCGGCCATCGCGCTGACCACCGACAGCTCGACCATTACCTCGATTGCCAACGACTACAGCTACAACGAAATCTTCTCCAAGCAGATTCGCGCCCTGGGTCAACCCGGCGACGTCCTGCTGGCGATTTCCACCAGCGGCAACTCGGCCAACATAATTCAGGCGATCCAGGCCGCACATGATCGCGAAATGATTGTCGTAGCATTGACCGGACGCGATGGCGGCGGCATGGCCTCGCTGCTGTTGCCGGAAGACGTCGAGATTCGCGTACCGGCCAATGTCACCGCACGCATCCAGGAAGTCCACTTGCTGGCGATCCACTGCCTCTGCGACTTGATCGATAGCCAACTCTTCGGGAGTGAAGAATGACACCTAATCGCCTGGGCCTTCTGGCCCTGACCCTGTGCCTCGGCATCAGCGGTTGCACCTCGGTGGTTACCGCCAGCCGTGAAAGCCCCATTCAAGACGACCGCGGCACCCGCACCTTCGGCAGCAAGATCGACGATTCGCTGATCGAGACCAAGGTCGGCGTCAACGTGGCCAAGGCCAACCCGGACCTGGACAGCAAGTCGCACATTGTTGTCAGCAGCTTCAACGGCGTCGTGCTGCTCGCCGGGCAAACGCCCCGCGCCGACCTCAAGGCCCAGGCCGAACAGGCTGCAGCAGCCGTTCAGCGGGTCAAGACCGTGCACAACGAACTGCAGGTGATGCAGCCATCGTCGCTGCTGGCACGCAACAACGACGCCTGGCTGACCACCAAGATCAAGACCCAGATGCTGGCCGACGCCAACATTCCCGGCTCGCGCATCAAAGTTATCACCGAAAACGGTATCGTCTACCTGCTCGGCCTGCTGACCAAACAGGAAGCCGCCCAGGCCACCAATCTGGTTCAGGGTGTTTCCGGGGTACAGAAAATCGTCAAGCTGTTCGAGTACATCGACTGATGTAGGCCGAATGGCAGGCACAAAAAAGGCGATCCATCCGGATCGCCTTTTTTATTACTTCACCACTTTCAGACTTGGCCGGCCGCTTGGGCGTGGCGGCTCGTCGTCCGGTGGCGGCAGATCGTCTTCCGGCTCGATCTCGTCTTCATCACCTACCGGCGACTCCAGATCGAACACCATGCCCTGGCCATTCTCCCGGGCGTAAATACCCAGGATCGCCGCCACAGGCACGTACAGGGTGTGCGGCACGCCGCCGAAGCGACCTTCAAAGCTCACCGCGTCATTATCCATGTGCAGATGACGCACAGCAGCCGGCGATACGTTGAGGACAATCTGTCCGTCGCTGGCAAAACCCTGCGGCACCTGCACCGAAGGAAACTCGGAGTTGACCAGCATGTGCGGGGTGCAATCGTTATCCACAATCCACTCATAGAGCGCACGGACCAGATAAGGTCGACTGGAGTTCATAGCGGCTCCTTAAGCCTTAGCGCATATCGCGTTCGACAGCAGACAGGCTCGCCTGGAATGTCTCACGCGCAAACTGGCGCTCCATATAATCAAGCAGCGGCTTGGCAGGCCGCGGCAGTTCAATACCCAGAATCGGCAAACGCCAGAGTATGGGCAATAGGCAGCAATCCACCAGACTTTGTTCCTCACTGAGGAAAAACGGCTTGTCGGCGAACAGCGGCGAAACGCCCGTGAGGCTTTCACGCAACTCTTTGCGCGCCTGCGCACGCGCGGGCTCCTTGGTGCGCGAATCCAGGATCAGATCCACCAGGCCACACCAATCGCGCTGGATGCGGTGCATCAGCAGACGGCTATTGGCCCGCGCCACAGGATAAACCGGCAACAGTGGCGGATGCGGGTAACGTTCATCCAGATATTCCATCACCACCGTCGACTCCCACAACGCCAGGTCGCGATCGACCAGAGTGGGCAAGCTGCCATACGGGTTCACTTCGATCAGTTTAGGCGGCTGACGACCCGCCTCCACGCTGATGATCTCGGCGCTGACACCCTTCTCTGCCAGTACGATGCGCACTCGGTGGGAATAGTGGTCGGCGGGGTCGGAGTAACAGGCCAACCGATTGGTCACGCCCATGGCGGTCCTCCTCGCTTGTTGAAATATTTTTGAGCGGAAAAACGCGCGCGCCCAGAGGGCGCCTCCCGTAACCCCTGTTTGACCAGGCCTGTTACGTTTTCAGAGACACCCTTGGGCGCGCGCGGTTAACAGCAATTGCTTGCAGCTTTATCAGTGAACATCTTTCCAGTATTCGCGTTTGAGCAAGTACGCGAATACGAAGAAGAACGCCAGGTACAACAGTACGTAGGTACCAATGCGTTGATGCTCCAGCTTAACCGGGTTAGCCGAGTAAGCGAGGAAGGTTACCAGATTCTTGACCTTCTCATCGAACTGCTCTTCGGTAAGAGCACCGGACTTCGGCACGATGGTCAGCTGATCGCACGCTTCGTGAGTCAGCGGCGTGCCGGTCAGCGGATCATATTGCTTCTTGCCGTCTTCGACGATCTGCACCTGTTTGCAGCCTACGACCTGGCGACCTTGCAGGCCGACCAGCACGTTTGGCATGCCGACGTTCGGGAAGACCTTGTTGTTCACACCCCAAGGACGTGCCGGATCTTCGTAGAACGACTTCAGGTAGCCGTACAGCCAATCAGTACCACGCACGCGAGCCACCAGGGTCAGGTCAGGCGGCGCAGCGCCAAACCAGGCCTTGGCGTCTGCCGGCTGCATGCCGATGTTCATGTGGTCGCCGATCTTGGCGCCGGTGAACACCAGGTTCTTGAGCATCAGATCGTGAGGAATACCCAGATCGTCGGCAACGCGCTCATAGCGCTGGAACTTGGCACTGTGGCAGCCCATGCAGTAGTTGGCGAACGTACGTGCGCCATCCTGCATTGCCGCTTTATCGGAGACGTCGATATCGACTTTTTCAAGCTCGGGGCCACCGTGTTCAGCCGCAAAGGAGAAAACAGGCAGAGCAGCAAGAATCAGTACAGCAAATAGCTTTTTCATCAGCCAGTCACCCTTTCCGGAACCGGTTTTGTCTTCTCGAGCCGGGTGTAGAACGGCATCAGAATGAAGTAGGCGAAGTACAGGAAGGTGCATACCTGCGACAGCAGCGTACGACCCGGCGTTGGCGCCAGAACCCCCAATACACCCAGGATCACGAACGAAATGCAGAATACCCACAGCCAGATCTTGCTCATCCAGCCCTTGTAGCGCATGGATTTGACCGGACTGCGGTCAAGCCATGGCAGGACGAACAGGACGGCAATCGCGGCACCCATGGCGATGACGCCCAGGAGTTTGTCCGGCACCGCACGCAAGATCGCGTAGAACGGGGTGAAGTACCAGACCGGAGCGATGTGCTCTGGGGTCTTGAAGGCGTTTGCCACTTCAAAGTTCGGTTTCTCCAGGAAGTAACCGCCCATTTCCGGGAAGAAGAACACGATCGAGCAGAAGATGAACAGGAACACCACCACGCCGACGATATCTTTCACGGTGTAGTACGGGTGGAAAGCAATGCCATCCAGCGGTACGCCGTTCTCGTCTTTGTATTTCTTGATGTCCACGCCATCCGGGTTGTTCGAGCCGACTTCGTGCAGGGCCAGGACGTGCAGTACCACCAGGCCAAGGATCACGATTGGCAAGGCGACCACGTGCAAGGCGAAGAAGCGGTTCAGGGTGATGCCCGAGATCAGGTAGTCACCACGAATCCACTGGGTCAGGTCGTCACCGATAACCGGGATCGCACCGAACAGCGAGATGATCACCTGGGCACCCCAGTAGGACATCTGGCCCCACGGCAGCAGGTAGCCCATGAAGGCTTCCGCCATCAGCGCCAGGTAGATCAGCATGCCGAACACCCACACCAGCTCGCGCGGCTTCTGGTACGAACCGTAGAGCAGGCCACGGAACATGTGCAGGTAGACCACGACGAAGAACGCCGAAGCGCCGGTGGAGTGCAGCAGACGCAGGATCGAGCCGTACTCGACGTCACGCATGATGTATTCGACGGAGGCAAAGGCCTCTTCCGCCGACGGGGTGTAGCTCATGGTCAGCCAGACACCGGTAACGATCTGGTTGACCAGAACCAGCAGTGCCAGGGAGCCAAAGAAGTAGAAGAAGTTGAAGTTCTTCGGGGCGTAATACTTGCTGAGATGGTCTTCCCACATCTTGGTCGCGGGGAAGCGCGCATCAACCCAATCCATGAACTTGCTCATCACGCTTTCTCCGTATCGACGCCGACGATGATGATCTCGTCCGACTCATAGGAATGCGGGGGAACTGGCAGGTTCAAAGGCGCAGGCTGCGACTTGTAGACACGGCCAGCCAGGTCGTAGTGGGAACCGTGGCAAGGGCAGAAATAACCCCCAACCCACTTCGGTCCCAGGTCGGCCGGTGCGACTTCTGGACGGAAGGTCGGCGAGCAGCCCAGGTGGGTGCAGATACCGATCAGCAGCAGCACCTCTGGCTTGATCGAACGCGTCTTGGGGTCCACGTAGGTCGGCTGTACCGAGGCCTTGGACTCCGGATCGGAGAGGTCGCCCTCGATCTTCGTGAGATTGCCGAGAATTTCCGGGGTACGGCGGACAATGAACACCGGCTGTCCGCGCCATTCAGCAATCAATTGCTGGCCTGGCTCGATCTTGCTGACATTCACCTTCACCGGTGCACCTGCGGCTTTCGCCTTGGCACTGGGAAACCATGAACCCACGAACGGGACCGCAGCCCCCACCGCTCCTGCAGCACCCACCACGGATGTGGCTGCTACCAAGAAGCGACGCCGGCCTGTATTCACGCCGTCATTGCTCATCCAGTCCTCTCCCATCAGCTTTGTGGCCTGTTAAATCAGGCATCTACTAAGTAAAAATCTGTACTTATAAAAATTTTGCAGAATGGTAATGAAAAGCCCCAATTCTGACAAGGTAATTACCACCCGTCAGAACCCCCAAGCCTTGTAGTATAGGGCCTCTGTGGCTGTGGCAAGTTGTCACACCGAAAAAACATCGCCCATAAAAAACGCCCAGCTCCGTGAGGAGACTGGGCGCTTTGAACGCGAGAGCGAATTAACGCTTCGAGTACTGCGGACGCTTACGCGCTTTACGCAGACCAACTTTCTTACGTTCAACTTCACGCGCGTCACGGGTTACGAAGCCAGCTTTACGCAGAGCGCTGCGCAGAGTTTCGTCGTAGTCCATCAGAGCACGAGTGATGCCGTGGCGGATTGCGCCAGCTTGACCGCTTACGCCACCACCGATAACGGTGATGTAGAGGTCGAATTTCTCAACAGTCTCGGTCAGTTCCAGCGGCTGACGAACTACCATGCGGGCAGTTTCGCGACCGAAGAAAGTTTCCAACGAACGATTGTTGATGGAGATGTTACCGGTACCTGGACGCAGGAAAACGCGAGCGGTTGCGGTCTTGCGACGGCCAGTGCCGTAATTTTGAGTCGCCGACATAATGAACTATTCCGTTAAATCTTCAGTTCTTGGGGCTGCTGAGCAGTATGAGGGTGTGCAGCGCCCGCATAGACTTTCAGCTTACGGTACATGTCACGACCCAGCGGGTTCTTAGGCAGCATGCCTTTAACCGCGGTCTCGATCACGCGCTCAGGGGCTTTGGCGATCAGCTTTTCAAAGTTGATCGACTTGATGCCGCCCGGGAAACCGGAGTGGGAGTAGTACATTTTGTCAGTGGTTTTAGCACCGGTAACACGGATCTGCTCGGCGTTGATTACGACGATGTAGTCGCCGGTGTCAACGTGAGGAGTGTACTCAGGCTTGTGCTTGCCACGCAGACGGCTCGCGATTTCGGTGGCCAGACGACCCAGGGTCTGACCAGCAGCGTCGACGACGAACCACTCGCGCTGTACTGTTTCCGGTTTAGCAGTAAAAGTTTTCATTCTTTATAGCCTCAGGGGCCGCCTGTAAATTTAGACGGCGGATCTTACTGAATAGTGCGTACTTTGACAAGTCAAAGGCAGCCGGATACAGACGCTTTCGGGGGCTCGGGTCGGCGCGTCCGTTCAACGGCAAGATTCTTCGGCGGCGGCGCATCACTTCCACTGCAGAAAGAGGTGCGCAATTATGCAGATTGCGAAAAATATTTCAACCTGCTTTTATGAATGTTTTGCCAAGGGAGCACCCGATGGACTATCGCCAGCTAGGCCGCACCGACCTCAAAGTGAGCGCCATCTGCCTCGGGACCATGACCTGGGGTGAGCAAAACAGCGAGGCCGAGGCCTTCGCCCAGATCGAAAGGGCCAAGGGCGCCGGGATCAATTTCCTCGACACGGCCGAGATGTATCCGGTACCGCCCAAAGCCGAGACCTACGCCAGCACCGAGCGTTACATCGGCAACTATTTCAAGAGTCGCGGTGACCGCGCCGACTGGATCCTCGCCAGCAAGATCGCCGGCCCGGGCAACACCATCGACTACATCCGCGACGGCCACCTCAAGCACAACCGCGAACACATCGTCCAGGCCCTGGACGCCAGCCTCAAGCGCCTGCAGACCGACTGGATCGACCTTTACCAACTGCACTGGCCGGAACGCAGTACCAACTTTTTCGGCCAACTGGGCTACAAGCACAAGAGCGAGGTCAACCTGACGCCGCTCGAAGACACCCTCGAAGCGCTGGACGAGCAGGTCAAGGCCGGGAAAATCCGCCACATCGGCCTGTCCAACGAAACCCCGTGGGGCACCATGCGCTTCCTCGCCCTGGCCGAGGCCCGTGGCTGGCCACGCGCGGTGACCATCCAGAACCCCTACAACCTGCTCAACCGCAGCTTTGAAGTCGGCCTGGCGGAAATCGCCATCCGCGAACAGTGCGGCCTGCTCGCCTACTCGCCGCTGGCGTTCGGCTTCCTGTCGGGCAAATACGAAGGTGGCGCACGCCCACCAAAGGGCCGCCTGAGCCTCTACAGCCGCTTCAGCCGGTATTTCAACCCGCAGTCGGAAGCCGCGTGCAGCCGTTATGTCGCACTGGCCCGCGAGCACGGCCTGGACCCGGCGCAAATGGCCCTGGCCTTCGTCACCCAGCAACCGTTCGTCACCAGCAACATCATTGGTGCGACCACCCTTGAGCAACTGGACAGCAACATTGCCAGTTTTGACTTGAAGTTGTCGGATGAGGTGCTGGAGGGGATCGAGGCGATTCACAAGGATCATCCGAATCCTGCGCCTTGATTGATTCATAGGGCCATTCGCGAGCAGGCTCGCTCCCACAGGTATTACGCCGTACCTGTGGGAGCGAGCCTGCTCGCGATGGCGTCCGCCCAGTCACCGCAGATCAAAGCGACCGCGCAATAATCTCCTTCATGATCTCGTTAGTCCCCGCATAAATCCGCTGCACCCGCGCATCCGCCCAGGCCCGGGCAATCGGGTATTCCCACATGAAGCCGTAGCCGCCATGCAGTTGCACGCACTCGTCGAGCACCTGGCATTGCAGGTCGGTGCCCCAATACTTGGCCATCGCGGCGGTCGGCACGTCGAGCTTGCCTTGCAGGTGCAACTCCAGGCAGCGGTCGACAAACACCCGGCCGATCTGGATTTGCGTGGCCATTTCCGCCAGCTTGAAGCGGGTGTTCTGGAAGTCCGCGATCGACTTGCCGAAGGCCTTGCGCTCGCGGGTGTAGTCCAGGGTCCACTGCAACGCTGCCTCAGCCGAGGCCAGGCCACCGATCGCCACCGTCAACCGCTCCTGAGGCAACTCCTGCATCAGGTAGGCAAAACCCATCCCGGCCTGCCCCAGCAGGTTTTCCTTGGGCACCCGCACGTCCTGGAAGAACAACTCGGAGGTGTCCTGGGCCTTCATGCCCACCTTCTCCAGACGCTTGCCCTTGTCGAAACCCGGCGTGCTGGCTTCCACCAGGAACAGGCTGGTGCCCTTGGCGCCCGCCTTGGGATCGGTCTTGGCCACCACAATCACCAGGTCCGCCAGATAGCCGTTGGTGATGAAGGTTTTTGAGCCGTTGATCACGTACTCGTCGCCATCCAGCACCGCAGTGGTCTTCACCCCTTGCAGATCGGAACCGGCGCCAGGTTCGGTCATGGCGATGGCGGTAACCATTTCCCCGGAGACCAGCTTGGGCAGGTATTTGTGTTTCAGGGCTTCACTGCCGTAGTGCAGGATATATGGCGCAACAATGTCCGAATGCAGGGAAAAACCGATGCCGGTCAGACCCAGGCGCCCCACCTCCTCGATCACCACCGCGCTATAGAGAAAGTCCGCGCCCAGGCCACCATATTCCTCCGGCAGGTGCGAGCAGAGCATCCCCGCCTCCCCCGCCTTGTTCCACAGCGTGCGGTCGATATAGCCCTGCTTTTCCCACTGCGCATGGAACGGTACCGCCTCTTTTTCGAGGAAGGTTCGTACGCTGTCACGGAACAGTTCGTGTTCGGAGCTGAACAGGGTTCTGGGGATCATCGGGGCACCTGTAATTATTGTTGGCCGAAAATGAATCCAGAGACTAAGCCGAGCACCTGCAACAGGACACTGGACACATCCGCCAAAAAATAAGACGATCCAGCCGCTTGGTGACCACTTTCCCCTATAAGAATAAATTGAATTATGTCTATCCAATCCTCTGCGCCCTTGCGGCGCGTCAGCATCCTGGCGATCGACCGGGTTTTTGCCTACACCCTCATGCAGGCCAAGGATTTCTTCCATCTGGCCAGCCTGCGCTACGGCAAACAACAGGGCCAGGGCCTCACCCCCGGCTTTGAGACCCGCGTGGTCAGCCCCGACGGCAAACCCGTCAACAGCTTCAGCGATGTGCTGATGCCGGTGGACGGCGGTCTGGAAAATACCGATGTGATCATCCTCCCAGCCTTCTGGGACGACTTCGAGACCATTTGCCAGCGTTATCCACAGGTGCTGCCGTGGCTGCGTGAACAACATGCCCGCGGTGCGGTGCTGTGCGGCCTGGCGAGCGGGGTGTTCTGGCTCGCCGAAGCGGGCCTGCTCGACGGCAAGGAAGCGACCACCTACTGGCGCTTCTTCAACACCTTCGAGGAGCGTTTCCCCAACGTCCAGCTGAACAAGGACAAGCACCTGACCGACGCCGACAACCTGTTTTGTGCCGGCGGCACGACATCGGCGTGCGACCTCTATATCTACCTGATCGAGCGTTTCTGCGGCGCCAACGTCGCCCAGGCGGTCGCCCGCGACATCCTCTACGAAGTGCAGCGCAGCTACTCCCCCGGCCGTATCGGCTTCGGCGGGCAGAAACTGCACCAGGACGTGATAATCCTGCAGATCCAGCACTGGCTCGAAGAGCATTTCGCCGACAAGTTCCGCTTCGAGGACGTCGCCCGCGAACACGGCATGAGCATTCGCAACTTCATGCGCCGCTTCCAGACCGCCACCGGCGACAAGCCGCTGCACTACCTGCAACGGCTGCGCATCGAAACCGCCAAGGGCCTGCTGTCAGGCAGTCGCAAGAGCATCAAGACCATCAGCTATGAAGTCGGCTACGACGATGCGAGCTTCTTCGCACGGCTGTTCCGCCAACACACCGAACTGTCGCCGAACCAGTATCGCCAGCAGTTCCAGCAGGCCGCCTAACCCCGGGCACAGCACAAAAAAAAGGGCCTGCATTGCAGGCCCTTTTTTGCATCCGAAGTCTATTTAAGGCTTGTGCGCCCGCGCCAGGAATTCGTGGGATTGCATCTCCAGCAGACGGCTCAGGGTGCGCTGGAACTCGAAGTTCAGGCGACCGCCGGTGTACAGGTCCTTGAGCTCGACTTCGGCAGAAATGATCAACTTGACGTTGCGATCATAGAACTCGTCGACCATGTTGATAAAACGCCGGGCGATGTCGTCGGTGGTGACGCTCATCTGCTCCACGCCACTGAGCAACACGGCGTGGAAGATCTTGCCGAGTTCGATGTAGTCATTCTGGCTGCGCGGGCCGTCGCACAGTTCGCGGAAATCGAACCAGGCCACGTCGTCGCACGTGCGCAGGGCACGAATCTCACGGTTCTCGATGATCAGCACGTCGTTTTCCACCGCTGCCGTGCATTCCGGCGTGAGTGCGCGAAAGCTTTTGCGCAGGCTCTCGTGGGACGCTTCGTCGAGCGGGAAGTGAAACAGTTCCGCTTGCTCGAGATGACGCAGACGGTAATCGACGCCACTGTCGACGTTGACGATGTCGGTGTTCTGCTTGATCAACGCAATCGCCGGCAGGAAGCGCGCACGCTGCAGGCCGTCCTTGTACAGGCCGTCCGGGACGATGTTCGAGGTCGCAACCAGGGTCACGCCGTTCTTGAACAGCTCTTCCATCAGGGTGCCGAGGATCATCGCGTCGGTGATGTCGGACACGAAGAATTCATCGAAGCAGATCACCCGTGCTTCGGCAGCGAAACGCTTGGCGATGATGGTCAGCGGGTTTTTCTCGCCGCCCAGGGTTTTCATCTCTTCGTGCACGCGCTTCATGAAGCGGTGGAAGTGCGTCCGGGATTTCTCCTTGAACGGCAGCGCCTCAAAGAAGGTGTCGACCAGGTAGGTCTTGCCGCGACCCACGCCACCCCAGAAATACAGGCCCTTGACCGGCGTCTGGTCCTTCTTGCCAAACAGCTTGCCGAGCAGGCCCGGCTTGTTTTGCGAGGCCGCGATCAGGTCGTCGTACAGGCGCTGCAAATGACGCACAGCAGTTTCCTGGGCGGCGTCATGGAAGAATTCCGGACGTTTGAGATCAGCTTGATATCGTTCTAGGGGCGTCATAATTCGTTAGCAAGGCAACAAAAACGGGCCGACACTGTAGCGACGGCCCCGAAGAATGGCAATCGGCCCTTGGTCGGGCCGAGCCGTTGATTATTCCTGAACGGGTGTCAGCGCAATGCGCAAGGCCTCGACGGCCTGATCCCGCGCGGCGCCGTCGACGAACTCCGGACTGTCGCCAACGCACTCGCCTTCCAGCCAGACGCTGAAGCTCAACCCTTCGCTGCGCACATCCAGCGCCTGGCCGGATTGCAGCTGTTTGGTCACCTGACCGGCGGTCTTGCCGTCGGCAAAATTGCGCGACAACAGCAATTGCTCGCCATCGGCCGCCAACAGGCGGAAACGGAAACTGCCGTCGTCCTCACGGAAGCTGACGAAACGCGCGGCCTTGACCGCCTTTTTCTTAGTACTGGCCGCGACCTGAGTCTGGGTGACGAACGAGCGCAGACCAACCGCTTCACGCAACTGATGCAGGAATGGCGTCGCGACTGCACGGGCTTTTTTCGCCCCCATCTGCAGGATGTCTTCCAGATCCGCCGGACGCGCGATCAACTGGTGATAACGCTCGCGGGATTCGCCCAGTTCAGCATCGAGCAGTTGGAACAGTCGATTCTTCGCCTCGCCCCAGCCCAGGCCCTGCAGCAGCTCACCGTGGAACTCAGCAGCTTGCGCCGGTGTGGCGAAGGCCTGGAACAGGGTGAACAGGTGCGAGTTGTCCGGGTCCTTGGCTTCGCCCGGTGCGCGCGAGTCGGTGACGATGCGCGAGATCGCGTCCTTCATCTCCTTGGCGCTGCTGAACAACGGGATGGTGTTGTCGTAGCTTTTGGACATCTTGCGGCCGTCGAGGCCCGGCAAGGTGGCAACGCTTTCCTCGATCAGCGCTTCAGGCAGGGTGAAGAACTCCTGGCCCTGGCCGAACAGGTGGTTAAAACGCTGGCCGATGTCACGGGCCATTTCCACGTGTTGGATCTGATCGCGACCGACCGGCACCTTGTGTGCGTTGAACATCAGGATGTCCGCCGCCATCAGCACCGGGTAGCTGTACAAGCCCATAGTGATGCCGGCGTCCGGGTCTTCGCCGGTCTCCAGGTTCTTGTCCACCGAGGCCTTGTAGGCGTGCGCACGGTTGAGCAGGCCCTTGGCCGCAACACAGGTCAGCAGCCAGGTCAGCTCGGGAATTTCCGGGATGTCGGACTGGCGATAAAAGGTTGCGCGCTCCACGTCCAGGCCACCGGCCAGCCAGGTCGCGGCGATTTCCAGACGCGAGCGCTGGATGCGCAGCGGGTCATCGCACTTGATAAGGGCGTGGTAGTCCGCCAGGAAGTAGAACGAATCGGCATTGATGTCACGGCTGGCAACGATCGCCGGGCGAATCGCGCCCGCGTAGTTGCCCAGGTGCGGGGTGCCAGTGGTGGTGATGCCGGTAAGGATGCGCGTACGAGTCGTCATGGGTAATCGCTTGTCTGACTGCATTCAATTCGAAAGGCGCGGCAGCAGCAGATCCTTGAGATCGGTCAGCTTGCCGTGAAAAAAGTGCCCGCATTCTGCCACTTTCAGCAGCTCATGGGGGCGATCAAGGGCTAAGGACCAGTCGTAAACCAGTTGCGGGTCGATCACTTCGTCGGTTTCCGGCTGGATCAAGGTCAATGAGCCGTGCTGTGGCAACTGATCCTGGCTGCCCAGGCGCATCACCGCCGGCGCCACCATGAACAAGCGCGCGAGGCTTTCGCCCTCGGCTTCCAGGCGTCCGCCGAGGCTGGCGGCAACGAAACCGCCAAAGGAGAAACCGAGCAGGGTCATCGGCAATTCGGGATGCTTGGCGCGTAGCCAACGGGCGGCCGCGTGGGCGTCGTCGACTTCACCAGTGCCCATGTCGTGACTGCCGGCACTCGCACCGACGCTACGGTAGTTGAAACGCAAGGTAATAAAACCGGCGTCGCGGGCGGTGCGCTGCAAGGTCGATACGACTTTGTTGAGCATGGTGCCACCCTGCACCGGGTTGGGGTGGCAAATCAGTGCCAGGCCCCGTGGTTCGGGGGAATCCAGGTACAAGGCTTCCAATTGACCCACCGGGCCATCAATCACTACAGGGGTTTCACGCATCAGCAAGGAAGGAACTCCGTGACCTCTCGAAGGGTCGACTCGTCTAGCTAAAAGTCTGTGCCTGGCATAATTGCGATCTCATCGCGGTATACAGCGCAGGTCCGAGCCGTTAACGTAAAGCAAAGCCGTTTATAGAGGAAGGACTCGTGGAACACTCGCTCTTAGTTTGGTTGTTGCCGACTCTTGCCCTGGTTGCCGGTGTCGCCATTGGATTCCTGGTTGCTCGCCTGCTGCCTAATGCCGTGCCCAACAGCACGCAACGTCAGCTGGATGACATTCAGGAACGTTTTGACAGCTATCAGAATGAAGTGGTTACCCACTTCAACAGCACCGCAACGCTGGTGAAGAAACTCACCCAGAGCTATCAGGAAGTGCAGGATCACCTGGCCGAGGGCGCCAACCGCCTGGCCCTCGACGAACAGACTCGCCAACGCCTGCTGGCTGCCCTGCATGCCGACGCCGGGCATGCACCACGGGAACGCCTGACGCCGCCGCGCGACCAGGAACCGCCTCGCGACTACGCGCCAAAGACGCCTAACGCGCCGGGCATGCTCGACGAGCACTACGGCCTGAAAAAGTAATACGCCTTCAGCGCCAACAAAAAGCCCTCGACCAATGACTTGGCCGAGGGCTTTTTTATGCCCGCGATTTACTCAGGCATTCAGGGTTATTGCTGACCACCGTACTGCTGGCCAGGAATCGCCTTGAGGTTGACCTCGACACGACGGTTCTGTGCACGGCCGTTGACGTCGCTGTTGCTCGCGATCGGATTGTCCGGGCCGGCGCCACGGGCGCTGAGGTTGGCGCCGCTCACGCCTTGCGAAGTCAGGTAGGTCGCCACGCTCTGCGCACGACGCTGGGACAGGTCCATGTTGTGCTGGCGGCTGCCGGTGCTGTCGGTGTAGCCGACGATTTCGATCTGGTTCTGACTGAACTCTTTCAGCGAGCCGGCCAGGTTGTTCAGCGGCTGGTAGAAGCTTGGGGCGATGTTCGCCGAATCGGTGGCGAACGTGATGTTGCCCGGCATGATCAGCTTGATCTGATCGCCTTGGCGCTGCACCTCAACCCCGGTGTTGGCCATGCTGGCGCGCAGTTTCTTTTCCTGCTGGTCGGCGTAGTAGCCATAACCGGCGGCGGAAGCACCGACCACAGCAGCGCCGATCAGCGCGCCCTTGCCACGGTTGTCGTGGTTGATGGCGGCACCGGCAAGGGCACCGGCCAGCGCACCCAGGCCACCGTACTTGGCAGTTTTGCTCATGCCCGTGGAGCCGCCGTCGGCCTGACCCTGGTTGTCATACGGGTTAGGGGATGCACAGCCAGACAACAAGGCCACGGCGGTAGCGACAATAATCAAACGACGCGAGGTGAACATGGAGAGCTCCTACTTTTTCATTCTGTGGTGCAACGGACGTTGGCAAAAAGACCCCTGCGGGCGTTGGAACACGGCAGCCGGCAAAAATTCCGTGAGCGGCCCCGACGCCCGGAAAATCAGGCCCGCACGAACGGGTTTTCACGCATTTCATCGCCCAGGCGAGTATCAGGGCCATGGCCGGCGACCACGGTGGCCTCTTCATCGAGGGTGTACAGGCGTTGCTTGATCGAGCGCACGATGGTGGCCTGGTCGCCGCCCCACAGGTCGGTGCGCCCTACCCCACGCCGAAACAAGGTGTCGCCGGCAATCAGCAGCTTGGCCTCTGCAAACCAGAAGCTCATGGAACCCGGCGTATGCCCGGGCGTGTGCAACGCCACCCCACAACCGCAGGCCAACTCTTCATCATCGTCCAGCCAGCGATCCGGCGACGGCACCGGGGTATAAGGCACTCGGAACATCTGGCATTGCATCTCGAGGTTGTCCCAGAGGAACTGGTCTTCCTTGTGCAGGTGCAGGGTCGCGCCGGTTTTTTCCTTCAACTGGCCTGAAGCCAGGAAGTGATCCAGATGCGCGTGGGTATGAATGATGCTCACCAGCTTCAGGCCCAGGGCTTCGAGGCGCGCCAGGATCAACTCATGATTGCCACCCGGATCGACGACGATGGCCTTTTTGGTGATCGGATCGCCAATGATGGTGCAGTTGCACTGCAACGGGCCGACGGGGAAGGTTTCGCGGATCAGCGCGGGTTTGGCAGCGTCCATGAGTGTTCCTGGAGAGAGTGAATGGACTATTCTGGCACAGCCGCTAGGCGTCGCGGATGGCGCGAGCGTTACACAATCGTCGCAAGGAGGCTGCATTCATGACATTCAACTGGCACAGCGACACACTGACCGCTACTACCCCCATCGACCGCTCGTACAAAAACACCCAGAACGTGCGGCGATTCATGCACGAGCATTGCGGGGCCGACTTCAAGTTTGATCGAGGCTTCATGGCCTGGATCCGCAGTGGAACCCCGGCTACCCTCGGTGATGTGGTCGATGAATACCGTCGGCGACAGACCGCAGAGCGCTGATCAGAACCCCAGCGGCAGCGTCTCCCTGCCTTCCAGTCCCAGCAAATACTGCTTGGCCTCCAGCCCACCGGCAAACCCGGTAAGACTGCCCGATGCGCCGATCACCCGATGGCAGGGTGCAACGATCGACAGCGGATTTTTGCCGTTCGCCGCGCCCACCGCACGAACTGCCTTGGGGCTGCCGATTTGCTGGGCGATCTGGCTGTAGCTGCGGGTTTCGCCGAAGGGGATGGTGAGCAAGGCTTGCCAGACCTTTTGCTGGAACTCGGTGCCGGCAAAGTCCAGCGGCAGCTCGAAGCAATCGCGCTCACCGGCGAAGTACTGCTTGAGCTGGCGTTCGGTTTCCTGCAGCAGCGGGTTGTGGATATCTTCCTGCAGCGGGCCGATGCGCACCCGATTGAGTTTTTCGTTTTCCCAGAGGATCGCGCAGAGCTTGTCGCCCCGGGCGATCAGGGTCAGGGTGCCAACGGGCGAAGGCAGCCGCTTGAATACGTAGGACATGGGAGGCTCCTGGGTCAGAGAACGTATTCAGGGTAAAACGGGATTCAAACGCAAGAACTACGTTTCTTGCGTTTGAATTTGTAGGAGCCGGCTTGCCGGCGAAGGACTCCAACGATGATGCATTCATCCTGATAAAACGTATCGTATTGAGATTATTCGCTGGCAAGCCAGCTCCTACAGGAGACTTGAATTTTCGCCTTCGATCAGTGCGCCTCCTCCAACTCATCATGCAGCAGGCCAAAGATCTCGCGCTTCATCTCGATGAACGAACGCTCCATGACCATATCCAGCGTACGCGGGCGATCGATGGGCACGTCAAGGATCTGTTTGATCCGCCCCGGGCGAGCGCCCATGACGTAGACCCGGTCACCCAGGAGGATGGCTTCATCGATATCGTGGGTAACGAACAACACGGTTTTCTTGCTGTTGCCCCACACCCGCAGCAGCAGTTGCTGCATTTGCAGGCGCGTCTGGCTGTCGAGGGCGCCGAAAGGTTCGTCCATCAACAGGATCTGCGGGTCGTTGGCCAGCGCACGGGCGATGGCCACGCGCTGCATCATGCCGCCGGACAGTTGTTTGGCGTAGTTGTCGGCGAAGGCGCTCAAGCCGACTTCGTTGACGTAGTAATCGACGATTTCCTTGCGCTTGGCGGCCGGCATCCCACGCCGCTTGAGGCCGAATTCGACGTTCTGCCGCACGGTCAGCCACGGGAACAGGGTGTAGCTCTGGAACACCATGCCGCGATCGGCGCCGGGGCCTTCGACTTGCTGGCCACCGACGTAAATCTCACCTTCGGTGGGTTCCGCCAGGCCCGCAGTCAGGTACAGCAAGCTGGATTTACCGCAACCCGAAGGGCCGACCAATACCGCAAATTGCTGGTCCGGCACCTCGAACGAAACCTTCTCCAGCGCGCTGAAAATACCGCCATCAGGTTTCTGGTAACGCAGGCTGACCTTGTCTACCTGCAGGCGCGGGGCGGCGCTGATGGCAGCCGCTCGGGGAGTATCAAAACGGTGAGTGGCAGCGGTTACTGAGCCCATGCGGCGATCCTCAGGCGAAGGAAACGGAACAGTTGGTCGGTGATCAGGCCCAACAGGCCGATGATCGCGATGGCAAGAAAAATTACGTCCACCTGGAAGCCACGCATGGCCTTGAGACTGAGATAACCCAGGCCACTGGAGGCGGCCACCAGTTCGGCGACCACCAGGTAGGTCCAAGCCCAGCCCATGGTCACGCGCAAGGTATCGAGTACGCCGGGCAAGGACGCCGGGGCGATCACATGCAGCACCGCATCACGCCGGCTGGAACCAAGAGTGTAGGAAGCGTTGATCAGATCCTTGGAAATGCCCTTGGAGACGTCGGCAATCATCACCAACTGCTGAAAGAACACGCCGAAGATGATCACCGAGACCCGTTGCTCCAGGCCGATGCCGATCCACAGAATGAACAACGGCACAAACGAAGTCACCGGCAGGTAGCGGATGAAGTTGACCATCGGCTCAAGGAACGCCTGGACGATGCGGAAGCTGCCCATCAACAGGCCCAACGGCACCGCCACCAGCGACGAAATCACGAACCCGACCATCACCACTTCCAGGCTCGCCCAGACATGCTGGCCGAGGGTGCCATCGCGGCTCAGGCGCGCGGCGGCTTCCACCACCGCGCCGGGCGTCGGCAGGAACATGCTGGGCACCACGCCGCCGTAGGACAACCCCGCCCACAGGCCGATCAACAGTACCCAGGCCAGGCCACTGGCGCTCCAGATGACCTTGACCGGCAAAGCCGTCTTGGGCGTGACACAGCGGCTCAACCATGAATTGCGCTTGAACATGACAGTCTCCTAGAGCGGGCTGACGAAGCGGTTGTCGACCAGATCGTCGTGGCTGACGTTGTAGGGCTTGCCTTGCAATTCACTGGCGGTTTCATTGGCCAGTTTGATCAGTGCGGCGCTGTCGCCCGGTTTGCCCGGGGAGCCAAGGAGTTTTTCGCTCATGGCCTGGTCGTAGAAGCGCACGCCTTTGGCGGCAGCCGCCAGTTCTTTTGGATCGGAGAGATAGCCACCGACACCCTTGGCCATGATCTCGTAGGCTTTTTCCGGATGTTCCTGGGTGTACTTCACGGCCTTGTACAAGCCCGAGACCAGCGCCTTGACGTCTTCGGGCTGTTTCTCGATGACGTCGCAGTTCAGCGCCACCACGTCGACGATCACCCCCGGCGTGGTGCTGCTGTCGATCAGCACTTTGCCTTGCTGCTTGTCGCGGACCATCGACAGGTGCGGCTCCCAGGTCACCGCGGCCGGCACGCGCCCGGCGATGAAGGCAGTGGCGGCATCGTCGGCGGTCATGTTCTGCACGGTGATGTCACTCATGCTCATGCCGTTCTTTTTCAGCAGGTAGGACAGCCAGAACTGCGAGGTCGAACCCTCGTTCACCGCCACTGCCTTGCCCTTGAGCTCCTGCAGGCTCTTGACCTCCTTGCCAACCAGCACGCCGTCGCCACCGTGGCTGTCATCCAGCGCCGCCACGGCCTTGAAGCAGAATTGCGGACGGTATTTAAGCACTTCGTCGATGGTCGAGGCCGAGCCCGACAGTTGACCGGAGGCCTGGGCGGCCATGTACATCGCCGCCTCTTCTACCACCGGCAGTTCGACTGTGAGGCCGTTTTCCTTGAAGTAACCCAGGTCCTGGGCCAGGTACAAAGTGCCGTAGCCGACCCAGGTGGTATGGCCGATGGACAGTGTCCCGGCCTGGGCGCTGGTGGCGACTGTGGCGGCGATGGCGGTGACCGCCAGCGGATGGGCGAAACGCGTTAGCAAGGACTTGATCATGGAGCACTCCCACAGCTGTTGATTTGATTGTGTGTTGCGGGGCAGTACGGCCAGCGGCCTCGAACAGTTGGTGCAGGCGGTCTCTGACTGGACCTTGGAGAGGTCAGCGTGCGGCTGACTGGCCAGACGAATGTTGGCCCAAGGGCGCGGTGAGGAAAATGAGGAAATATGTGGATGCGAATGAACAAAAAACTGGCTAGAGCGCCCGGAAAATGGGCGCCTTGGGCAGGGTTGCCCGGGGTTGGTGCAAGCCGTTCAAAATGGGTTGGATTGACTATGGCAATCGCGGGCAAGCCCGCTCCCACAGGTCAGGTGTCGAGCCCGAAACTTGCGGTCAACACTATCCAACTGTGGGAGCGGGCTTGCCCGCGATTAGCCTTCAAGACCTTACGAAAAACTCAAAGCCGACCAAATTCCCGCGCCGTACGATCCACCGCCTTCAAGGTCTTGCCTATCAGCTCATCAACTTCCTCACGACTGGCAATCAACGCCGGCGCCATGATCATGCGCCCCAGCGTCGAGCGAATAATCACCCCCTCCTCAAAGCCAATCGTGCGGCAGCGCCAGGCAATATCGTTCTCGTTGGCAAAGCGTTTACGCGTGTCCCGGTCCGCGGCCAGTTGCAAGGCTGCAACCATGCCCGTGCCCTGGATATCGCCCACCAGCGGGTGTTGGCCGAACACCTCGCGCAGGCATTGCTGCAGATACGGCCCGATGTCGGTCTTGACCCGGCTGACCACGCCTTCGTCGCGCAGCGCCTTGAGATTGGCAATGGCCACCGCGGCCGCCACCGGGTGCCCGGAATACGTCAGACCGTGGGCGAAGACACCGCCCTGCTCCACCAGCACCTGGGCCATTTTCTTCGACAGCACCAGGCCACCCATGGGGATGTAGCCGGAGGTCAGGCCTTTGGCGATGGACAGGGTGTCCGGCTCGAAGCCGAAATACTCATGGGCAAACCATTCACCGGTGCGGCCGAAACCGCCGATCACCTCATCGGCGCACAACAGCACGTCGTACTTGCGGCAGATACGCTGAATTTCCGGCCAATAGCTCGCCGGCGGGAAGATCATGCCGCCAGCGCCCTGGAAGGGTTCCGCGATAAAACCGGCGACCTTGTCCGCACCCAGCTCGAGGATTTTCTCTTCCAGTTGCCGTGCCGCGCGCAGGCCGAATTCCTCAGGGGTGAGGTTGCCTTCGTGGGCAAAGAAATAAGGTTCATCGATGTGCGCAATGTCCGGAATCATCCCGCCCATTTCGTGCATGAACTTCATCCCGCCCAGCGCCGTGGCGGCCAGGGTCGAGCCGTGGTAACCATTCCAGCGCCCGATCATCACCTTCTTCTCGGGCTTGCCCAGCACCTGCCAGTAGCGGCGCACGGTGCGGATCAGCACTTCGTTAGCCTCGGAGCCGGAATTGGTGTAGATCGCGTGGCTGTAGTGCCCTGGTAGCAGGCTGAACAGCAACTCGGACAGCTCGATCACCTGCGGGTGGGTGGTGTGGAAAAACATGTTGTAGTACGGCAACTGCTCCAGTTGCTGGCTGGCGGCCGCGGCCAGGTCCTTGCGTCCGTAGCCGAGGTTGGTGCACCACAGCCCCGACATGCCGTCCAGGTAGCGCCGACCGTCGTTGTCCCACAGGTGCAGGCGTTCGCCACGGACCATCACGCGCGGCCCTTCGTCGTTGAGGGCTTTCTGGTCGACAAAGGCGTGGATGTGGTGTGCAGCATCGGCGGCCTGGTAGTCGCGGGTTTCACGTGGGGTGGTCATCGCCAGTTCTCCGTTGTGGTGATCAGCGCAGTTGAAACCAGGTGGTTTTCAACTGGGTGTATTTATCGAATGAGTGCAGCGACAGGTCACGGCCGAAGCCGGACTGCTTGCCGCCGCCGAACGGCACGGTCACGTCGAGGGCATCGACGCTATTGACCGAAACGGTGCCGGCACGCAATTGCCGCGCCACGCGGTGCGCGCGGTTGAGGTCGTCAGTCCACAGTGATGCGGCGAGGCCGTAGACGCTGTCGTTGGCCAACTGCAGGGCGTGGGCTTCGTCGTCGAACGCCGTGACCGCCAGCACCGGGCCAAAGACTTCGTCGCGAAACAGCGCCATGTCGGGACTGACGCCAGTAAAAATCGTCGGCTGGATGAAGTTGTCGCAACCATTGAAACGGGCCTGCTCGCCGCCACACACCCGTCGGGCGCCCTGGCGTTGAGCCTGCTCGATAAAGCCCGTGATGCGCCGGGTCTGCCGACTGTCGACAATCGCCCCGGCCGGGCTGGACGGATCCAGCGGATCGCCCGGCTGCCAGCGCGCCGCCTGAAGTTTCAGGCGCTCGACGAATTCATCGTGGATCGAGCGCTGCACCAGCAAGCGCGAGTTGGCCGAGCAGACTTCGCCCTGGTTGAAGAAGATCCCGAACGCGGCTTTCTGCGCGGCCAGGTCGAGGTCCTGGCAATCGGCGAACACCAGGTTCGCGCTCTTGCCGCCGCACTCCAGCCACACCTGTTTGAGGTTGGACTGCGCCGAGTACTGCATGAAATATTTGCCAACTTCGGTGGAGCCGGTGAACACCAGGCAATCGATGTCCGGATGCAGGCCCAAGGCTTTGCCGGCCTGTTCGCCAAGACCCGGCAGCACGTTGAGCACGCCCGCTGGAATACCTGCCTCCATCGCCAGTTCACCCAGGCGTAGCGCGGAAAACGGCGACTGCTCGGCAGGTTTGAGAATCACCGAGTTGCCTGCGGCCAAGGCCGGTGCCAGCTTCCAGGCGGCCATGTCCAAGGGGAAGTTCCACGGCACCACGGCAGCGACCACGCCAAGCGCTTCGCGGGTAATGGTCGCCAACACGTTGCTGGCGCTGGGAGCAACCTGGTCATACAGCTTGTCGAGACTTTCCGCATACCAGCGAAACACCCCGGCGGCGCCCGGCACGTCGATGTTGTAGGCGTCCATCACCGGCTTGCCCATGTTCAGCGAGTCGAGCAGCGCCAGCTCTTCGCGATGGGCCATGAGCAGATCGGCCAGGCGCAGCAACACTTGCTTGCGCTCGCCGGGCGAACGCTGCGCCCATGTACCAGACTCAAACGCCAGGCGGGCACTGCTCACGGCCGCATCGACGTCTTCGCTGCCGCAGGCCGAAACCTCGGCCAGCACGCCACCGGTGGCCGGGTTGATCGCGGTAAAGGTCTGCCCGGACAGCGCCGGACGCCATTGCCCGCCAATCAACGCCTGGGTAGGAAACTGCAGCGCGGCGGCCTGGCCTTGCCAATATTCAAGCTCGAACACGTTCGGATGCTCCATGGGCTTTCTTGTGCAGTGGATAGTGGCCCAGGCGGCTGCGGCGGAAAAATAGTAAAAATGTCTTCGCAGGCGATGAAAAAACTGTGCAGCCATTCTCCCTACCCGGGCGCGAGGTGGTTATTGTTCAGACACGACAAAAGCACCGCCACGCGGATCGGGGCGGTGCGCAAATTGCTTGGTTTCAGGGATCGAGAGTAACGCTGAATCCATCATCCCGAGGTCTGCTGTGGCTGCCTACAATCTGCGTCAACTGAAGTACTTCATCACTACCGTCGAGTGCGGCAGCGTCGCCGAGGCGTCGCGCAAGTTGTATATCGCCCAGCCGTCGATCTCCACGGCGATCAAGGGCCTGGAAGACAGCTTCGGCGTGCAACTGCTGATCCGCCATCACGCCCAGGGCGTGTCCCTGACGCCCAGCGGTGCGCGTTTTTTTCGCAAGGCCCAGGAGCTGCTGCGCATGGCCCGGGAGTTCGAACAAAATGCCCTGGCCGACAACGACGTGGTGTCCGGGCAGATCGACATCGGCTGTTTTGAAACGGTCGCGCCGCTGTACTTGCCACAACTGATGGCCGGCTTCTCGGCGCTGTACCCGGGGGTGGAAATTCGCATCCGCGATGGTGAGCAACAGGAGTTGGTGCAGGGGCTGACGTCGGGGGCGTTTGATTTGGCGATCCTCTACGAACACGACCTTGATGGCACCATCCAGACCGAACCGCTGATGCCGGCGCAACGACCCTATGCCCTGTTGCCCGCCGATCACCGCTTCGCCCAGCAAGCCCAGGTCTCGCTGCGCGATCTGTGTTTGGAGCCGATGATTCTGCTGGACGTGCAACCGAGCCGGACCTACTTCGTCAGCCTGTTCGACGAACTGGGGCTGACCCCGCAGATCGCCTTCAGCTCACCCTCGATAGAGATGGTGCGCGGTATGGTCGGCCAGGGCTTCGGCTTCTCGATCCTGGTCACCCGCCCACACTCCGAATGCACCTACGACGGCAAGAAAGTGGTGTGCGTGGACATTGTCGAAGAGGTGACCGGGTCCGGTCTGGTGGCGGCCTGGCTCAAGCGCGGACAACTGACCAAGCCTGCGCAACTATTCGCCGATTACTGCCGCGAACAATTGACCGCCAAGGCCCGGCGGCCGCTGCCAGCTGATTAGGCCAGCAAGCCCAGTTCCTTGGCCCGGGCCACCGCCTGGGTGCGACGCTCGACCCCCAGCTTGCTGTTGATGTGGCTGGCGTGGGTTTTCACCGTGTGCAACGAGATGAACAACTGATCGCTGATTTCCTGGTTGGAGCAGCCGCGCGCAATCAATTGCAGCACCGCCTGCTCCCGAGCGCTGAGGGTTTCGCTGCCAGTTGCCGGTTCGGTGCCGGCACGGATTGCACCTGCCGGTAGACGCTGCAACAGACTTTGGCGCAGCGCGTCATTCGCACAGTGCGCCAGTTGCTCGCGCAGCCAGTCCGGGCGCTCGCGCAGCAACCATTCGAAAGGCTGCAACACCCCGCCATGGGCCGCGTCGAAGGCCTGGACCAGGGCCCGGCGCGCCTCGGCTTCACGACCATTGCCGAGCATCAGCGAGACCTTCTGGTTCAAGGCCATGACACTGAGCATCTGCCGCCCGCTGTTCTGCCCGTGCTCGAGCAAGACATCGAGGCGCCCTTGCGCCAGCATCGGCTGGCCCTGGATGACATCCAGCAGGGCTTGCTGCAATTCGATGTGCAGGGCCATCTGTGGATGGAATTCCGGCGGCGAAGCCGGCTGTTCGCCGTTGTAGGTCTGGCCGAGTCGGGACAGCCAGGCACCCGCCAGGTCGGTGCGACCCTGGGCCAGCCACAGCTCGCATTTGACCAGGGTGATCATCGCCAGGTAGTAGATCGGCGGCACATCCCAGATGTGCATCAGCCGCTCGGCCTCCGCCAGTTCGGCAAAGGCCTTGGCAAACTCGCCCTTGCTGCCTTCGTAGCGGGCAATCACGCTGTGGCCGATCAGCACGCTGATGTCGCGGCAGGCACGCGCCTCCAGCAGGCCAGCCTGCAGGCGTACCAGTCCGAGCTCCGGTTGCAGGCGCAGCACCAGCAGGTAACCCTCGTACAGCGTGAGGCGTGCCCGGACCGCGTACAGTCGTTGTGGCGACAGGCCCTTCAAGCGTTGTTGCCCCTGGCGCACCTCATCGAGGGCACGCAGAATTTCCCCGCGCGCCTGCAGCACCCGGGCCCGATCGTAATGGGCCAGCGCCTCGAACAGCGGGTTGCCGACGCGCTGGGCGAGTTCCAGGGATTCACGATTCAAGCCCCGCGCGCGCCACAGGTCGGCGTCAGCAATGGCCAGGTTGGACAGGGTCGACAGGCACATCAGGCGCTGGCCATAACGTTTGTGCGGCAGGCTTTCCAGGGCTTCGCTGCAGTACCGCAGGGTCTGCTCACGCTGGCCGCGCCCGCGGGCGATGATCCCGCTCAACGCCAGCCACTGCGCCAGCATGGATTTCTGCGCCGTGGCCGAAGGCGCCGGCAGGAAGCGGCTCAAATGGCTGGCCAGTTCTTCGGCGGCGTCCAGCTGGCAAGCCAGCCCCAAGGCCCAGCTGTACAGCACGATCAGCCTGGGAGTACTGACCAGCAGGCTGTCGGGCAAGTCCATTTTCCAGCGCAGGAGCATGCCGACGTTCTGCTCGGCCAGCAGTTGTTCTTCCGACAGGTTTTGTACCAGATTCGCCGCCACATCCAGGTGGCCGGCACGCAGCGCTTGCTCCACCGCCTCGTCGAGCAGGCCCTGGGCATTGAACCAGCGGCAGGCACGCAAATGCAGGGTCGCGGCCGGCACGATGGCAGTGGCTGGCGGCCGGCTACGCAGCAAGTCGGAAAACAAATGGTGATAACGGTACCAATGGCCCTGTTCGTCGAGCGGCACCAGAAACACCTGGTGGGACAACAGGAAGCGCAGGATTTCGCCACTGTCATGGGCTTCACGCACGGCATCGCACAGCTCGCTGCAGAAGCGTTCCTGGGGCGCGGTGTCGTAGAGAAAGGCCTGCACCTCGGCGGGCAGGCAATCGATGACTTCTTCCAGCAGATAATCGCGAATCAACCCTTCGCCGCCATGCAACGGTGGCGGCAACAGTGCGCTGCTGCCCGCCTCCGAGGCGGCCAGCAGCCAGAACCGCAGGCCGGCGACCCAGCCTTCACTGCGCTGGATGAGGTTCTCCAGCGCCTCGCCACGCAATGAGCTGCTGTGGCGGGCGAGCAAGGCCAGGGACTCGTCATGGGTCAGGCGCAGATCCTGCTCATTCAGCTCGAGTAATTGCCGCGATAGGCGCAAGCGCGCCAGATGCCAGTCCGGACGTTGCCGACTGGTCACCAGCACCAGTAAACCGTCCGGCAAGTGATTGAGGAAAAACTGCAGGCATCGGTCGAGCACCGGGCCCTGGGCCAAGTGGTAATCATCCAGCACCAGGAGCAGTGGCTCGCTGGCAGACAGATGCACGGCCAGTTCATCGAGCAGCCCGTCGAGCCACTCTTCAAAGGCGAACGGTTGGTGCCGCTGGCGCATTTTCAGCAGCCCAAGGGCCTGGCTGCCCAAGTGCGGGAAGTAATGCTGCAAGCCTTCGAGCAAGCGTTCAAGAAAACGCCCGGGATCGCTATCCCGTGAGCTGAGCCCCAGCCACAGACTTTGCCAATGTGGCGCCAGACTCTGGCAAAACTCCACTGCCAGCGAGCTTTTACCGAATCCGGCCGGCGCACTGACCAGCAGCAATCGCCCCTGCAACCCGGCACTCAGCCGCTCACACAGGCGCGGCCGCACGACGTGGCCTTCGGGCAATGGCGGGCGATAGAAGCGCCCCTCCGACATCGGCACCGTGATGTCGGGAGAGCTCTGGATTCGGAACAGGTCAGTCATAGCCAACTCTTTTTTGAAGTGCTGTTGTCGGCATTGCAGATGTCCGCAGACTAGCGGTAAACAGGAAGGGATTGAAGGAAATTGCTACAAATGGCTACAAAAAGTACACAGCAATACCGCACAAGAGGCATCTCGCTGTCATATGGGCCGCTGAATGTAACGCCTGGGTAATGCAGGAAAATGGCGGCGGTTTCCCTGGCGCAAAAAAACGCCCCGAACCAGTCGGGGCGTTTTTCGAGGATGCGGCCTCTGTTACAGCGGGTTAGCGAATACCGTCCTGGCGCAGTGCCGCCGGGGTGAAGTCGCTGGTGGTGGCGGTGAAGCCGAAGTCATAGGCCTGCTTCTCTTCGTTCTTCATGCCCAGTGCCAGGTAGCGGCCGGACTGCAGGTCGTAGAGGGTTTCCAGGGCGTACCAGGGCACTTGTTTGTCGTAGTAGTTCTCGGCATGGGCTTCCGCTACGCGCCAGAGTTGACCGCGACCGTCGTAGTGATCGATCACGGCGGCTTGCCAGGTGTCCTCGTCGATGTAGAAGTCACGCTTGGCGTAGATGTGGCGTTGGCCTTCCTTCAAGGTCGCAACCACATGCCACACGCGGCGCAGCTCGTAGCGAGCCAGGTCCTGGTTGATGTGGCCGGGCTTGATGATGTCGGCGTATTTGAGTTTCGGATCGTCGAGTTTGTAGGCATCAGAGGCGATGTACATCTCTTTCTTGCCTTCCAGCTTCCAGTCGTAACGATCCGGTGCACCGTTGTACATGTCCAGGTTGTCCGAGGTACGCAGGCCATCTGCCGCAGTACCCGGGCCGTCATAGGACACTTGTGGCGCACGACGTACACGACGCTGGCCGGCGTTGTAGACCCACGCCATGCGCGGTTCCTTGACCTGGTCGAGGGTCTCGTGCACCAGCAGCACACCACCGGCCAGGCGTGCTGGCGCGGTGACTTTCTGCTTGAAGTAGAACAGGATGTTGCCCGGATTTTTCGGGTCGTAATCCTTCATCTTGTCCCGGAACACGAACTGGTCCTGGAAGTACACCAGGCTGTACGAGCCGTTGGCTTGTGGCGTGGCCTGGGTCACCAGACGGGTCACGCTGCCGCCACGGTAGCGGGTGATGTGGTTCCAGATGACTTCGACACCGCTTTTCGGGATCGGGAACGGCACCGCCGTTTCGAAGTTTTCCAGACCGTTGCCGCCCGATACCAGGCTGGTGTTGGTGGCGTTTCTCTTGATGGCGGCGAACACATCATCCGGCACGGTGGCGCCACGATGAGAGGTGTAAACCGGCATCTTGAAGGTCTCGGGGTAACGCTTGAACATCGCGTACTGACCCGGCGCCAGCTTGTCCTTGTACTTGTCGACGTTCTGCGCGGTGATGGTGAACAGGGGCTGTTCACTGGCAAAGGGGTTGGACAGGAAGCCGCGGCTGTCCACGGTGCCGGCATTCTTCGCCATCGGTTTCCAGCCCGGGATCGAGCCATCGGCGTTACCGGCCATTTCCGCGCCCATGGGTGTCAGGCTCTTGCCCAGCTTGTCGGCTTCGGCGGCCGGCACGGCGGCGATCACGCTGGTGGCCAGCAATGACAACCCCAGTCCCGCGACGTACATCAGATTCTTGGCTATTTTCATTTCGTGTTCGTCCTGAAGAAGCAGTGCTTAGAAGTTCACGCCGACGCTGAGCGCGACGAAGTCACGGTCATCCACGGTGGTGTACTTGCCGTCAAAGAAGTTGGTGTAGGCCAGGCTGGCGGTGTAGGTGTTCTGGTATTCGGCATCCAGGCCCAGGCTGATGGCTTTGCGACCTTCCTCGAAGTTGCCGCCAGGACCCGGCGAGTAGCCGCTGACGTCGTGGGACCAGGCCACGTTCGGCTTGAGGTTGACCCCGGCAAACACGTCGTTGTAGTCCCAGATCGCACGGCCACGGTAGCCCCAGGAAGTCGGGGTGGTGAAACCTTCGTCGTCGCAATTGCGTGTGGCGTTGTTGGTCGCAGCACCCGGACCTGCACCGGCGATGGTTCGGCCGTTGAGGAATTCGCAGGTACCGCCAGGCAACTCGCCCGGACCGTAGACCGGATCGCGGCCATAACGCACGTCCGAGGTGCTTTCCAGCCCGCCTACGTGGGTCACGCCGACTTCACCCACCAGGGTCAGGCGGCTGGCGCCCATGACCTGATCGAAGAAGTGCGTCAGGGTGGTCTGGAACTGGGTCACTTCCTTACGGCGATAACCGTGCAGGTCGGTACCCGGCGCTGCCGACAACAGCGAAGCATTGGCCAGGGCGCCACCCAGTGGCCGCACACCGGCGAACAGGATGTCGGTGGAGTTCAGTTGCACCGGCGCGTTCGGACGGTAGCTGATCTCACCCTGCCACGCCGTGCCGGTAGGCAGGGTGGTGGAGAAGCTCAGGCCATACAGGCGGATGTCTTCCGGGTATTCGACGAAGTATTGCGAGTTACCCGCCACCAACAGCGGCGCGAGTGCCGCGAAAGGCCCCGGCAAGGCACCTGCAGTGTTGTAGATCGATTGCGAGGCACCGGTGGCGCTGAAGATCGGCGCACGGCTGTGATAGTTCATGAAGTAGGCGCCGAACTCGGTGTCCAGCGGATCAAACATGTACTTGAAGGATGCGCCCCACTGGCCGCTGTCCCGCGCATCGCGGTCCGGACCGCGACGGACCAGCACGCCTTCTTCGTTGACGTCGACGCCCAGTGCGGCCGCTGGGCCCAGGGCCGCAGCCGGCAACGTCGAGCGCTTGTTCAATACGCGCAGGTTGTTGTCGCAACCGTCGGCAATGATGTCGGGCTGGGAGAAAAAGGTGCCGCAGTTATCGACAACTGTCTGGTCCCACTCAAGCTGGTAGAAGGCTTCTGCCGACAGGTTCTCGGTCAGGCTCTGGGACACATAGAACATGTTGACCGGGATCAGGCCTTCCTTGATCTCGGCGCCTGGACGACGGAACGCGGACACGTCGATCGGGTTGATCGAGTTGATGCCGCCGCCGATGAAGGTACTTTCACCCCAGCTGACCACCTGCTTGCCCAGGCGCACGGAGCCCGGCTGATCGGCGATCGCGTAGTTGTGGTAGAGGAAGGCGTCGAGGATCTGCCCGCCGGAAGACTTGGCGCCTTCCTTGCGGTTGTCGTTGCTGACGTTCTTGAATTCCAGGTCTTCGTTTTGCAGCGCGAAGTCGTACCAGTATTTGCCCCGGATGAATGCGCCGGTGTCACCGTACTTCAGTTCGAGGTCATGGATGCCCTTGAAGATCTTCGAGAACGCTTGTCCGCTCTTGAAGTTCAGGTGGCCGTCGTCGGAGGTCTGGGACAGGCCATGCCCACCGTTGTTGACGCCGATGAGGTTCTTGTTCGGTGACTGGGTCGACACACTCATGCCCAACGAGAGGGATGAGTCGAACTGACCTTCGATTTCACCAACGTTGAAACTGACGCCGAATGCGGGCCCGGCGAGCGTAGAGGCGAGACTGACCGCCAGGGGCAATTTCGCCCGGCGCCAGAACTGGTTTACTGATGTCATCGACGCTACTCCATGTGCTTTTATTGTTATGGCAGTGAGCACTTTTAAAAACGCTCTGGAAGACGGAGAGCCATGCGCTCGCGAAGTCATCCAAAGTTGCATCGCCCCTGTTCGTGCGTGTGCCTCGTTCCTAAAAATCCTTGCACGGACTATATCCAGCAGCCTGTACTGCTTGATCCCTCTAAAGTGTGATTTGCAGCCCCCGACCACTCTGGAACAGTCCTTTCGCCAGTCCGGCAGATGCCGGCCCGGCAAGGATGGCTGAAAATTTCGATTTGACAAGCCAAGCGCTTGCTTGGTGGGCCTGCCGTGCCCTTTTGGGCACGGCACGGGAGAGTTAAAGCGTCGAAAGGAAGGTGCTGTTGTTGGCCTGCCATTCGCTGATGTCGAGGCGGATGCGTTTCTTGTCGAGCTTGCCGACGCTGGTCTTGGGAATTTCAGTAACAAGCGCGATCTGGCTCGGGATCGCCCACTTGCTCAGGTGGCCCAGCTCGACAAAGGGCTTGAGGTGTTCCTTGAGTTCCTTGGCCCCAATCACATGGCCTTCGCGAATCACCAGCAAGGCAAATGGACGTTCGCCCCATTGCGGATCGGGGATGCCCACCACTGCTACTTCACGTACCGCCAGGTGACGACTGATCAGGTCTTCGAGGTCCAGCGACGACACCCATTCGCCGCCAGTCTTGATTACATCCTTGATTCGGTCACGGATATCGATCACGCCCATGCTGTCCAGCGTCGCCACATCGCCGGTGTGCAGCCAGCCGCCGGCCCACAGCTCGGCGCCCTTCTGCGGTTCGTTGAAATAGCCTTCGGTGAGCCACGGCGCGCGCAGCACCAGTTCGCCCTGGGATTCGCCATCGGCGGGCAGGAAGTTACCCTCGGCGTCAATGATCGCTGCTTCTACCAACGGCCCCGGCACCCCGGCCTTGATCCGGTAAGTGGTGCGTTCATCCTCGGTGCCGGCCATCAATTCATCGTTGAGGTGGGCACAGGAAATCAGCGGACCGGTTTCCGACATGCCGTAGGCGGCAGTCAGCTGGATGCCCCTGGCTTTAGCCGCTTCGTACAGCGCCCGATTGAGTGCGCTGCCGCCAATGACGATTTTCCAGCCGGCAAAATCAGCGCCCTGCGCACCTTTGGCGTTGAGCAGCATCTGCAGGATGGTCGGCACGCAATGGGAGAAGCTGACCTTTTCCTTGCGCCACAGCTCCACCAGGAATTCCGGGTCGTAGCGTCCAGGGTAGACCTGCTTGAGGCCGAGCATGGTCGCCACGTAAGGCAAGCCCCAAGCGTGCACGTGGAACATCGGGGTGATCGGCATGTAGACGTCGCTGGTGCCCAGCAGGCGCACGCTGTCGATGCTGCCCATGATCGTCGACACGCCCATGGTGTGCAGCACCAACTGCCGGTGAGTGAAGTACACGCCCTTGGGATTACCGGTGGTGCCGGTGGTGTAGAAGGTAGTCGCCACCGAGTTTTCGTCGAAGTCTTCGAACTGATACTGCGGACTCGCGGCCGCCAGCAGTTGCTCGTACTCGCCCACCAGGTTCGGCAGGTCAGCGGTCTTTTCCGGCAAGTCAGTCAGCAGCAGGGTTTTCTCAACCGTGGTCAGTTGCCCGGCGATCGCCTGGTACAAGCCGACGAACTCACTGTTGACCAGCACGAAGCGGTCTTCAGCGTGGTTCATGGTGTAGAGAATCTGCTCGGGCGACAGGCGCACGTTGATGGTGTGGATCACCGCGCCGATCATCGGGATCGCGAACATGCATTCCAGGTAGCGATGGCTGTCCCAGTCCATCACCGCCACCGTGTCCCCGGCCTTGACCCCTGCCGCCGTCAGCACGTTGGCCAGCCGCGCGACCCGCTCGATCAGCGTTGGGTAGCTGTAGCGCAACTGGTCACGGTAGACAATCTCGCGGGTTTTCTCGTAGCGGCTGCCGGACATGAGCAGGCGCTTGATCAACAGCGGGTATTGATACGCACCTTCGGCGGGTGGGATAACGCGAGTCTGCAACATAATGATCCCTTTAATCTGACTGCACGGTCGTGGCGTAAAGACTGCACTTTAGTCAGCCTTGACGGACGCCAAATCAGCCAAAGGAATGATTTGCAGAGCCGGCAAATGCTGGCTCTGCGCCAGCATTCACGGATAAAAACCCACAATTTTCAGGCCGCCTGCCCTACAGCCGATTCAGACGGAGTGCGTGGGAATACCAGTGCAGCGACGAAGGTCACTGCTGCGAATCCGCCAAGGATCAGGTAAAGGCCGACAAAACCCTGGCGTGGTTCGACATAAGCAATCAGAGGAATCGCAGTGGCACTGGCGCCGAACGACAGACAATAGCGCAAGGCGAAGACCCGTGATTGCCATTGCGGCGCGACAAAGTTGGCGACCATTGCGTCATTCACCGTGACCTGGCCGAACACCACGAACATGAACGCGGCCCCCAAGGCGATCACTGCCCAGCCATCGACATAGGCGAGGCTGAACAGCAGCGGCGCCTGGCACAAGGTCAGCAGCATAAATGGCCATTTCAGACTGAAACGATGCAACACCCGACCGATACTCAACTGCGCCACCGCGCCGAAGGCATAGGCCAGGCTGACCACCACACCGAGGGTCTGCGGCGAAGCAAACAGCGCATGCAGACGCTCTTCGAACAATTTGGGGTAGGTCATGGTCGTGGCATTGAACACCACGCCGCCGGTGGCCGTGGCCAGCGCCAGTACCCCGAACACCATGAGCATGGAAATCCGCTGCCCCGAGGCGCCTTTGAGTGGCGCATGGGCACGTTGTGGAATTGGCTCCTCACGAACCTGAAGGGCGAAACCGATGCCCAGCACAATGGCGACGACACCCGGCAGGATAAACGCCGAACGCCAGCCGAACTGTGCCACGAGCAAGCCGGTGACCAGCGCTGAAAACGCTACGCCGAGGTTGCCCCACATGCCGTTGATGCCGATCTCGCGGCCACGATTCTGCGCATAGGCCACCAACATCGCGGTCCCCACCGGATGGTAGATCGCCGCGAACACCCCGATCAGCGTCAAGCCCAACACCAGCGTCGCCGGTGTGTTGCTCAGGCCAGTGAAGATCGCCGAAGCACCAATGCCGAAAAAAAACACCAGCATCATCTTCCGGCGACTCCAGCGGTCCCCCAGCCAACCCGCCGGTAGCGAGCAGGCACCAAAGGCAATGAAACCGCCCAGGGACAGGCCGATCATCGCCGCGTAATCCAGGGCAAACACCTGGGTCATGCCAAGTACAGCGGCAGGGAAAATCAGCATGAACATGTGATCGATCACATGGGCAGCGTTGATGTAGCGGATGACATTTCGCGATTGATTCATGGCGGCACGCTATTCGTTGAGGTGTGGCGCTATGCTAAGTTGGCAATAAATCGCATTCTTGACATATAACTCATCGAATCAGACATGTTAGTCAGCCACTTCCTTCACGGCCCCGTCAGCGCCTACCCCCGCAACTACAAGGACGGCGCGCACCAGGTCTTGCATCAGCATCGCGAGGCGCAGTTTCTCCATGCGGTGTGCGGCACCATGCGCGTGGTCACCCGGCAAGGCGCGTGGGTGATCCCGCCGACCCGCGCGGTGTGGATTCCGCCCTGGGTCGAGCACGAGATCTTCATGTCGGGCGAAGTGCACATGCGCTCGCTATTCATCGCCCCCGAGCTGTGTCCGGCCAACCTGGGGCAATGCTGCGTACTGGCGGTCACGCCACTGCTGCGCGAACTGATCGTGCGCGCCGTGCAAGGTCGCAAGCAGGCGGAAAATCCGTTGATCCAGCAGCTGATGCTGGAAGAAATCGCCAACCTGGAAAACCTGCCGCTGCACATCCCGATGCCCGAGGACCGGCGCTTGCGCAGCATCTGCCTGGCGCTGCTGGAAACCCCGAACCATGCCAATACCCTCGAAGACTGGGCGCAACAGGTCGGCGCCAGCTCGCGCACCCTGGCTCGGCTGTTCCAGCAGCAATTGCAGATGAATTTCAACGCCTGGCGCCAGCAGTTGCGACTGATGGAAGCTCTGCCCCGCCTGCTCGCCGGGGAAAGCGTGCAACAGGTGGCGCATGAGCTGGGGTATGGCAGCGGCCGGGCGTTCAGCGCGATGTTCCGGCGATTGCTCGGCGACAATCCCCGGGAGTACCTCAGCGCGCTGAATCAGCTCGGCAGTCTCAATGCATCTCGGTAAAGGCCAGTTTTACCCCGATCGCCACCAGCACCACGCCCATGGTGCGGTCGAACCAGTGGCCCATGCGCGCAAAGCCGGCACGCACCCGCTGTTGGCTGAACAGCATCGCCACCAGGCAGAACCAGAACGCCGTGGCGGCCGCCAGGTAGACGCCATAGCCGGCCTGGATCGCCAGCGGTGTGTGGGGGTTGATCACCACGGTAAACAACGAGAGGAAGAACAGCGTGGCCTTGGGGTTCAGGCCGTTGGTCACGAAGCCTGAGGTAAAGGCGCCGCGGGCGGTGCGCTCGCCGGCTTCCTTGTGCAGGTCATCGGTTGTCGGTTTTGCCGGTTGCGCACGCAGTGCCTTGAAGCCGATGTACAGCAAGTAGGCCGCCGCCAGCCATTTCAGGGCGTTGAACAGCACGATCGATTGCGAAACGATCAGGCCGATCCCCAATAGCGAATAGCCGACATGCAGGAAAATCGCGCAGCCTACGCCCAGGGCGGTCCAAGTGCCAGCGCGGCGACCGTGGGTCACCGCCTCGCGCACCACCACGGCAAAGTCCGGACCCGGACTGGCAACGGCCAGCAGGTGGATCAGGGCGACGGTCAAGAATTCTGTCCAGTACATGAAGGCTCCTTCAGGCCAAGCGTAACTATTTATTTCATCTGGTAGGCTCGGCAGATTACGCCTTCAGACTCATGCGCAAAAGGTACAGTTAATGACAAACAATCGCCGCGCGGTATTCCTCGACCACAACTCGCTGGACCTCGGGGACCTCGACCTGAGTGCTTTGCAGCAATGCTTCAGCGACCTGCAACTGCGCTCCGTGACCACCGCGCAAAACATCATCGAGCGACTGCAGGGCGCCGAGGTGGCGATCAGCAACAAGGTGCTGCTCGATGCCGAAACCCTCAAGGCCTGTCCGGACCTGAAGCTGATCCTGATTGCCGCCACCGGCACCAACAACGTCGACCTCGCCGCTGCCCGTGCCTTGGGCATTACCGTGAGCAATTGCCAGGGCTACGGCACGCCATCCGTGGCACAACACACGTTGATGCTGCTGCTCAACCTGGCCACGCGCCTGAACGACTATCAGAAAGCCGTTGGCGAAGGTCGCTGGCAACAGGCCCAACAGTTCTGCCTGCTCGACTACCCGATCATCGAACTGCAGGGCAAGACCCTTGGCTTGCTCGGTCATGGCGAATTGGGCGGTGCTGTTGCGCGGCTGGCCGAAGCCTTTGGCATGCGGGTTATTTCCGGCCAGGTCCCCGGCCGCCCGGCGCGCGCCGAACGCATGTCGCTGGACGAATTGCTGCCGCAGGTCGACGCCCTGACCCTGCACTGCCCGCTCAATGAACACACCCGGCATTTCATCGGCGCCCGCGAGTTGGCGATGCTCAAGCCTGGCGCACTGGTGGTCAACACCGCCCGCGGCGGTCTGATCGACGAGCAGGCCCTGGCCGACGCCTTGCGCAGCGGTCACCTGGGTGGCGCGGCGACTGATGTGCTGAGCGTCGAACCGCCAACGGCCGGCAATCCGCTGTTGGCCAGCGACATCCCACGCCTGATCGTTACTCCACACAACGCCTGGGGTAGCCGCGAAGCACGGCAGCGAATCGTCGGCCAATTGACGGAAAACGCCCGGGGATTTTTCAGCGGTACAGCGCTGCGGGTCGTCAATTGATAAACTGCCGGACTTTTTTTCAAGGAGCAGAGTATGGATCCGCGCAGTGAAGTACTGCTTCGCCAGGCCGAATTGTTTCAAGGCAACGTGCTGCTGGCCGGGCTACCCGCCGACGACCTGTTTGGCAAATTGCCCGAGGCCCACGGCTGGTGCTGGCACGCCGGCGATCAGGCGGCGCTGGACGCACGCTTCGCCGAGCGCAGTCACTTCGGGGTGAATGCGCCAGCGCGCGAGTTCGACGCCGCAGTATTGTTCCTGCCCAAGTCCAAGGATTTGACCGACTACATCCTCAACGCCCTCGCCTCGCGCCTGGCCGGTCGTGAACTGTTCCTGGTAGGAGAGAAACGCAGCGGCATCGAAGGCGCCGCCAAGCAGCTCAATCCCTTTGGCAAACCGCGCAAGCTCGACAGCGCCCGGCACTGCCAGCTCTGGCAAGTGACGGTGGCCAATGCGCCAGTGGCCAAACCCCTGGAAAGCCTGGCCCAGGAATACGAGTTGCCGCTGGCAGAAGGCCCGTTGAAAGTCATCAGCCTACCCGGGGTGTTCAGTCATGGTCGCCTCGATCGCGGCAGCGCCCTGTTGCTGGAGCACCTGGACAAGCTGCCCAGCGGCCACTTGCTCGATTTTGGCTGCGGTGCCGGTGTACTCGGCGCGGCAGTCAAGCGCCGCTATCCGCACAATACGGTGACCCTGCTCGACGTCGACGCCTTTGCCGCCGCCAGCAGCCGTCTGACCCTGGCGGCCAACGGTCTGGAAGCCGAGGTCCTGACGGGCGATGGCATCGACGCCGCGCCCATGGGATTGAACGCCATCCTGAGCAATCCACCGTTCCATGTCGGCGTGCATACCGACTACTTCGCAACCGAGAACTTGCTGCGAAAAGCAGCTAAACATCTGAAAAATGGTGGCGAACTTCGATTGGTTGCCAACAGCTTCCTGAAGTACCAGCCACTGATTGAAGAGCACTTGGGGCCCTGCTCGATCAAGGCCGAAGGACAGGGTTTTCGTATCTACCGGGCCAAGCGCGGCTGAAACCCGGGATGAAAAAGAACGCTTGCCGAAAGGATTTTGTCTAGGCAGAATCCGCTCCGTCCTAGGGGAGTAGTCTCCCACGAGCGCCACGCTCGTCCGGCATGCGTCAACATACTTGGTCCGAAGACCATGGCGCATGCGACCCAAGAGTCCGCACAGACGGACCGCAGGGTTTGACAAGACCTATGACACGCACACCTTACCCGGGGCGGGAAGGCTGTACGTGTCATAGCCGTGTCGACCCGCCCCTTGGGAAAATACCTGATGTTGGACTCATTACTCGTTCCTACCGCAATCGTTGCCTTGGCCGAAATCGGCGACAAGACGCAACTGCTCGCACTCATTCTCGCCGCACGCTTCCGCAAACCCTGGCCAATCATCGCCGGTATCGTCGCCGCGACCCTGGCCAACCACGCTGCGGCCGGTGCGGTCGGCGCCTGGTTCAGCACGTTCTTCTCCGATTCGGTGCTGCACTGGATTCTCGCCGCCAGCTTCGCCGCCACGGCGCTGTGGACCCTGGTGCCGGACAAAATGGATGACGATGAGGGAAGCACCGCACGCAAGTTCGGACCGTTCCTGACCACGCTGATCGCGTTTTTCCTTGCCGAGATGGGGGACAAGACCCAGGTCGCCACGGTGATGCTCGCGGCGCAGTATCCGGAACTGTGGCTGGTGATTATCGGTACCACCCTGGGCATGCTGATTGCCAACGTACCGGTGGTCCTGGCGGGTAACTTCGCCGCCGACAAACTGCCGCTGACCCTGATCCGTCGCCTGGCGGCGTCGGCGTTCTTCGTCCTTGCACTGGTGGCGGTGTACAAGGCGATGCAAACGAGTGGATGGATCTAGACACGCCTCAAGCCGCAAGTGTCAGGCACTTGCGGCTTGAAGCCTGCAGCTTACTTCTTGGCGCTGTTGTAAAGCGGCATCACCTTGGGGATGGCCGCCTGCAGCGAAGCGATACGGCTGCTGGAGGCCGGGTGAGTGCTCATGAACTCCGGCGGGGCACCTTCGGAAACCTTGCTCATCTTGTTCCACAAGGTGATCGCTGCGTTTGGGTCATAGCCAGCGCGGGCCGACAGTTCGAGGCCGATCAGGTCGGCTTCGTTCTCGTTGGCGCGGCTATTGGGCAGGGTCATACCGTAGTTGGCCACCGTATCGGCCAGCGCCAGGGTGTCCTGCCCCAGGCCGAGCAAGGCGCCCGCGCCCTGCTTGGCCATCTCGATACCATAGGCCTTGGACATCGCTTCACGACCATGCTCGCGCAGGGCGTGGGCGATTTCATGGCCCATGATCGCGGCGATTTCGTCGTCGGTGAGTTTCAGCTTGTCGATCAGCCCGGTGTAGAAAATGATCTTGCCGCCAGGCCCGCAATTGGCGTTGAGCTCGTCACTCTTGATCAGATTGACTTCCCAATTCCATTGCGCCGCATCCGGACGGAACACCGGTGCCTGGGCAATCAATCGCGTGGCAATCGCCTGGACCCGCTTGGCATCGCTGCTGGTCTTGTCCAGCACACCTTTGCTGCCCGCCTCGCCCACAGTCTTCTGGTAGGACTGGGCGTACATCTGGTTGACCTCATCGGTCGACAGCATGCTGAACATCCACTGCGAGCGCTCCACACCCACCGCCCCGCTCTTGGTGGTGTTGACCGACTGGCAGCCACTCAGCAGCAGGCTCGCGCCCAGTGCGCCTACAAGCCAAATCTTGTTCATTGAAATACTCCCTGAAAACATGGCGGTATCCTAGGCGGTGGCGGTGGCGCGCGCCAGATGTAACAGACGCATAACGCGGCATTTCGCCGAAGAAATCCGCTGTTCGCTTTCAACCCGGGGTCAGGCACTCCGGGGCGTTGAGTTTGGGATCGTTGACCAGATTGGCCAGCACCCGCTCACGCAGGGCCGCAGGCTCACTGGCGAGCAACGCTTGCAGGGTGTGCAACGGGGTTTCGGGATCGAGCCAGGCTTCCTGCCCCACCGCATCGAGAATCAACGGGCGACGCTGACTGGCCGCTGGCTGGGTAATCACCGCCGTGCTCAGCCACACCTGCTCCTGCACCGGATAAGCTTCCCAGATCGCCGCAAAAAACAGCGACGAACCTTCACCGGGCGTCAGCCAGTAAGGGCGCTTGCGCGTGGTACCCCGCCATTCGTAGAAACCATTGGCGGGCAGCAGGCAGCGCCGCTGACGAAGGGCTTCGCGAAACATCGGCTGCTCGGCCACGGTTTCCGCTCGGGCGTGGGCGGAGTCTTCGACATGTCCGTCAGCCACGCCGGCGTCAATCCCCAACGAGCTCGGGCCAGCGTGCGCTGGCCGGCCTCGGCACGCATTATCAGCACCGAATCATTCGGCGAAATATTCCACTGCGCCCGCTGATCGGCCGGAAATCCGGGCAGGGCCGCAAACGCGGGGTTCCAGCGAAACAGGGCAAAACGTCCACACATGGGCTGACACAACTCTTGATCAAACGAGCGCCAGCCTAACAGACCAGCACGCCTGGGAAGTTATCCGGTTCGTCGCCGGGCATCGGCAAGGCGGCATTGTAGGCGACGATCAGCTCGCGGGCGTACTGCGCCTGGTCATCCTCCACCGCCAGCCCCAGCAACCCGTAGACCGGCAACTCACCGGTGGCTCCCAGCAAATCGCGCCCCACCAGGTGCGCCGCGATGCCTTCGCTGGCCAGCACCCCCTGCAGCAATTCACCTTCCATCAGGTTTTCCGGCTCGTAGATACGCTGCATGGGGATTACCTCTCACTCGTTCTCGCTGTGAACTTCGAGCATCCATTCCATACCATCAGTCTGCAGGACGAAGGTAATCGGCCGGCAACAGACCGGACAGTCCTCAATATAGGTCTGATCACCTGCGGACAAATCCAGCGTAGCTTCGACTTCTTCACCACAATAAGGACACTCATAGCGCTCGATTTCCAGCATCGCGGTCTCCCAAGTGACTTGTGCGTATAATCGCCGGTCTATTTGCAGGGCTATTGTTGTCTGAGCTGCTTTTTCAGACCTTACCCCGCGTGGATTTGATCCAATCCATTACTTACCCTAGCCGTTTCCAACAAGAGAGCATGATGGGCGAATTCGATGCCATCCGACCTTACGACGACAGCGAAGTCCCGGCCGTGCTGGCACGGCTGCTGAGCGACAAGGCGTTTCTAGATATTCTCACGCACTTTCGCTTCCCGCGTTTTGCCGGAGCCCTGGGCTGGATGCTCAAACCTCTTATAGCTCATCGGCTGCGCCGTGAGTTTGCCGGGGTCACTTCGGTGGCCACCTTGCAGGACAAGGTCGAGCACTATGTCGACCACACCATCGAGCGCGCGACCGACGGCGTCACCTACACCGGCGTCGAGCAGTTCAAGTCCGGCACGGCCTATCTGTTCCTGGCTAACCACCGCGACATCGTCATGGATCCGGCGTTCGTCAACTACGCGGTGTACCACGCCGGCCTGCCCACACCGCGCATCGCGATTGGCGACAACCTGCTGCAGAAGCCTTTTGTCAGCGACCTGATGCGCCTGAACAAGAGCTTCATCGTGCACCGCTCGATCAGCGGGCGGCGCGAGAAGATGGCGGCGTACCAATTGCTCTCGGCCTACATCAATCATTCGATCCGCAACGACTGCCAGTCGATCTGGATCGCCCAGGCCGAAGGCCGCGCAAAGGACGGTGACGACCGTACCGAATCGGCGATCCTCAAGATGTTCCACATGAGCCGCAAGGACGAGCCGTTCGCCGAGGTGATCCAGTCGCTGAACCTGACCCCGGTCTCGATCAGCTACGAGTACGACCCGTGCGACCAGGACAAAGCCCGCGAGCTGTTCATCCGCGCCACCACCGGCAGCTACACCAAGGCGCCGGGCGAGGACGACGTGAGCATCGCCAAGGGCATTACCGGCTACAAGGGCCGGGTCCATGTGAACTTTGCCGCGCCGATCACCGAGCGTTTCGAGGACACCAAGCAGCTGGCGACGGAAATGGATCGGCAGATCCTCGGCGGCTATCGCCTGTTCCCGGTGCACTACCTGGCTTACGCCCAGTGGGCAGACGCCGACCCGCAACTGCAGGTGCCGCGCGCGGCCGAGTTGTTCCCGGCCGAAGAACTGGCCAAGGCCCAGCAAGAGTGGCAAGGGCGCCTGGATGCCTGCCCCACGGAGCATCGTCCGTTCCTGGTGCTGCAGTACGCCACACCGGTGCGCAATCAGTATCGGGTCAAGGCCGGCTTGCCGCTCTGACGCAAGGTTTGCGATAAAAAAACGGCGCTCAATAAGCGCCGTTTTTTTTCGTCTGGATCACACCCGGGTGCTGAGCCACGAAACCATCAAGGCAACGCCCAGGCAGGAAAAACCAAAGGCGTAGAAGAAGCGATTCATGCGCAAGGTGGCGATGCTCGACAGGTGCAGTTGCGTATCGCCCTCTTCGCGCCCGGCCTGGGCGGCGAGACTGGCACGCGCCTGTTGCTCGCGGCGGCGCGTCACATGCAGCAGCCAACTGCCAGGGCAGGCAAACAGCAGGGCAAGCACGTTGATCAGTTTGGCGGGATGGGCGGAAAACAGCGACCAGAGATGCAGTGACATCGGGAACCTCAAATGGAACAGGACAAGCGCGGCGCGAATTCTACCGAAACCCGTACGCGTTTCCCGGGCTTTCCGACAAATAACGAAACATCTGCTCGACTAATGTCCTGCGTCACGGCTTCGTCATCTAAATAGGTCAGTCTGTCTCCCCTCGAAACCGCCGACATGGAGCCTGTCATGCTGCACGCCGAAAACCAGGATCGCCTGTACCTCATCACGCCCTCCGACGAACAACAGACCCTCGTCGGCAGCCTGGCCTTCAACGTCCAGGATCGTCATTGGCTGGTCTATTGCGCCCTGGGCGGTCATCAACACGCCGACCTGCCGGAAACCGACCTGCTGACCGGCGTCAGCGTGCTCGATTTTTACTCCCAGGCGGCTTGACCGGTTGAAGCGCATCCAATCACCTGCCCATGAAAAAGCCCGGCGCCATTTCTGGCTGCCGGGCTTTTTTACGTCCGAGGGCGATTATTCGGCGAGGATCTGGCCGATGGTCGGGTCCTTGAACAGGCGCGTCAGGGCATCGCTCAACACATCGCTGACCAGCTTGGTGTTGGTTTCCTGGTTCGGCGCCATGCCGAAACGCTGATCCAGCGAAGCACCGTAACGACCGCTGTAGCGGCGGTTGGCGTTCTGCACATCGGAGCGGAAGGTCGCGCCGATGGTCGCCTCGGTCACGTACAGGCCTTCTTTGGGCGACTGGTATTTCAGCTCCGCCAGGGTCACGGTCAACTGCGGTGCATTCATTGCGTTGGCCGTCGGGGTGAAGCCCAGCAGGCGCACGGCGGCTTCGGCCTGGGCCTGCAACTTCGGCAGGATCTGCGCACCCTGCACAGTGATCGCGCTGGTTTCCGGGTACATGCCACCTCGGGTGCCCAGGGTTGGCGATGGTCGCCCGTCCACTACCCGAACCACGACTGGCTGACCGCGGCCAACGGGGGCCAATTGGGTCGTCAGTTTCGGCTCGGGGGACAATTGCTGCGGACTGTGGGCGCAGCCAACCAGGGTCAAGCTGGTCACAGTGATCAAACCGAACAACAGGCGTTGCAACATGCGCTTCTCTCCAGAATCAGGCACAAACAGAGCGCCAGTATAGCGGTGCGCGCGCACTGCAAACCAGCAACCCTGAACAGCCGCTGAAGACTTGTGCAATGTCAGATTTGTCCGACATCGGTAAAGAGAGTGTCATGCCACACTGGTAACTTCTGCTCCGTCACTCCTTCGAGGGCATTACCATGCAATTTCTCTGGTCGCTGCTCGCTCCACGTCGCAAATATCGCTATTTCGCCCGGCTCGACAGCAACGATTGCTGCGTGTCGTTCAAGCACTGCCCCGTGCCGCCAATGGGCGAGGGTTGGGTAGAAATCGAAGAAATTCGCCTCAACTGGTTGCACCAGCCACTGCCAGCAAGCGCCCGCCTGAGCCCACGCATTGCCCGTGCGCGGTTGCACCCGGCACTGGCGAGTTGACCGAAGGCCTAATAAAACTCATTAAACACGACCATTTCCCTGCGTTTCTTCGCTACAATCTCCCCCCGATTATAAGGACGTCTCCTGATCGGGCCTCGCAGCACCGTTGATACCTGCGTATCGACACCCCCGCACCGCCCACAGAGAGCCGCCCACACAGATCGAGTGAAGCTGGCGCGCTTGCTGTTCATCCTGCAAACCACCACTTTTCGCGAATCTGCCAGAGCTGTCATGACGCTCGGCCACCGAGCTGCGGCGCAGATAGCCCTTTTTGAGGTTCACGTCTTCAAAAGAGCGTGAAAAAACGGGTTTTCACAACTTCACAAGAGTGTGGCGAGCAAATGAATAGTTTTGCGTCTGAATATGCACCATTAGCGTCTACAACAGCCCAACGAAACAGGACCGGGCACGCCTCGAATTCCGGAGCCTGAAGCCTGTCCACTACGGATTTGGTTGCACAAACGGACGTATCGACCATAAGTCGAATTGTCTCCCGCGCCTTGAAGTGAGTTCATAGGAACCCTGGGGCCGGAAGCTGACGTCTGTCGAAGTTGCAAAAAATTGCGAAGATTCGGACATGGCGATTCTGGCCATGGGTGACCTGGGGCGCTATAGAGCATGCCCCGTAACTCCTGGCAGCTATGCCGACAATTTGGTGCTGCAGATTTTGGAGACGCGTTAAATGGCGCATAACGAAGCAGTCGACGTAGTACTGGTTGGGGCCGGCATCATGAGTGCCACCCTGGCAGTACTGCTCAAAGAACTCGACCCGGCGATCAAGCTGGAAGTCGTGGAGCTGATGGATTCCGGTGCCGCGGAGAGTTCCAACCCGTGGAACAACGCCGGTACCGGTCACGCTGGCCTGTGCGAGCTGAACTACACGCCGCAGGCCGCGGACGGCAGCGTCGACATCAAGAAAGCCGTGCACATCAATACCCAGTTCGAGGTGTCGAAGCAGTTCTGGTCATACCTGACCCGCAAAGGCACGTTCGGCTCGTCGAAGACCTTCATCAGCCCGGTTCCGCACCTGAGCTTCGTGCAGGGTGACGCAGGCGTATCGTTCCTCAAGGAGCGCTTCAACGTCCTGAAACAGCATCACGCCTTCGCTGATATGGAATACACCGAAGACAAGTCCAAGATGGCAGAGTGGATGCCATTGATGATGCCTGGTCGCGACGCCGGCGAAACCCTCGCCGCCACCCGCGTAATCAACGGCACCGACGTCAACTTCGGCAACCTGACCAATCAACTGCTCAAGCACCTGACCAGCGCACCCGATGCCCAGGTCAAGTACTGCAAGCGCGTGACCGGTCTCAAGCGCAACGCCAACGGCTGGACCGTCAGCATCAAGGACGTCAACAGCGGCAACAGCCGTGAAGTCGACGCCAAATTCGTCTTCCTCGGCGCCGGCGGCGCGGCCCTGCCGCTGCTGCAAGCGTCGGGCATCGAAGAGAGCAAAGGCTTTGGTGGCTTCCCGATCAGCGGCCAATGGCTGCGTTGCGACAACCCGGAAGTGGTCAAGCACCACCAGGCCAAGGTCTACAGCCAGGCCGCGGTAGGCTCGCCGCCGATGTCGGTGCCGCACCTCGACACCCGTGTGGTCGACGGCAAGACGTCCCTGCTGTTCGGACCTTACGCCGGCTTCACCACCAAGTTCCTCAAGCACGGTTCCTTCATGGACCTGCCGATGTCGGTTCGCGCCGGCAACATCGGGCCGATGCTGGCCGTGGCCAAGAACAACATGGACCTGACCAAGTACCTGGTCAGCGAAGTGATGCAGTCGATGGAGCAACGCCTGGAATCCCTGCGTCGCTTCTACCCCGAGGCGAAAGCCGAGGACTGGCGCCTGGAAGTGGCCGGCCAACGGGTGCAGATCATCAAGAAAGACCCGAAAAAAGGCGGCATCCTGCAATTCGGTACCGAACTGGTTGCAGCCAAGGACGGTTCCCTCGCCGCCCTGCTCGGCGCCTCGCCAGGCGCTTCGGTAACCGTTTCGATCATGCTCGAGCTGATCGAGAAGTGCTTCCCGAGCAAGGCCAAGGGTGAGTGGGCGGCCAAGCTGGCGGAAATCTTCCCGGCGCGGGAAAAAGTCCTGGAAACCGACGCGGCGCTGTATCGCAAGATCAACGCGCAGAACAACGTCGCACTGGAGCTGGTTGAAGCCAGCAGCGAGACCCCAAGCTTCGCTTGATTCGGCGCCATGAAAAACGCCCCGCTCTCATCGAGAACGGGGCGTTTTTTTTGACCTGTAGGAGCTGGCTTGCCAGCGAAAGCGGTGGGTCAGCCGACATCAATGTTCAATGACAGACCGCCTTCGCTGGCAAGCCAGCTCCTACAAGGTGCGCGGCGTTTCGCGTTAACCGCGGGCTTTTTCGATCAGCTCGATGTAATCCGGCGCGTTGCGCTGATCCTTGATGAGGGCAACGAAATCATTGCCGTGTTCATCCTTGCCATTCACGTCATAGCCGGCTTCGGCGAAGAACGTCAGGAAGCGCTCGAAATCGTCGATACGCAGGCCGCGATAGGCCTTGATCAGTTTGTGCAGGGACGGTGAAGTCGCATCGACCGGTTCGAAATCGAGGAACAACTTGATCTGCTCGTCGCCGATCTCGTCACCAATCACTTGTTTTTTATCTTTACGCATTGCCGACTCCAGCTCGCAGATATTTCACGGGGCGGGCAGTTTACCCCTGCGCCGGCCCAAGCCTCAACGACCAGGCTTCAGCGGGTGCGCACGGTGCCGGTGTGCAGGTCGGCCCAGACATGGCCGTTGGCGTAGCTGAGGAACTGGCAATAGAGCGTATCGTTGCGCAGCAAGTCCATCACCACCCGGTATTGAGCCATCGGGTAATACAGGCTGAGGGTTCGAGTCGCGGCATCGTAGACCGGCTTTTTCAGGCTTTTGCTTTCGCCGTCGAAGTTCACCAGCACCTGGCTGATGCTCGCGCCCTTGTTCAGAGACTTGCCCTTGAGGCGAATCAGCACCGGCGAGGTCACCGGAATCGGCTGCTGGTTGGATTGACGCTGACTGCCCACTACCACCGAGTAATCGGTGATCTGCAGCAATTGCTGCTGCTCGGGCGGGGTATCGCGCAGGTTCAGGTCGTCCGGCGGCAGGAACTGCCCGTGCATCACTGCCGGTGCGGCGGCCAGGGGCAGGCTGAAGCTCAGCAACAGGACGGCGCAACAGCGAATCAAAGGGCTCATGACGGGCTCCGGAACGGGGCCCAGCACTGTAACAGTGTGCCGCGTGGCGTCAATCGAACTGCGCGCGCATCCAGGCGTGGTACTCGGCAACACCAGGCTCGCCTTCGCGGGGCGCCCAGTGCGCGTGTTCACCCTCGCCCACTGGCCGATAAGGCCCGGACTTGCACTCGAACATCACGCTGTCCGCTTCCAGCACCACCAGGCCGTGATAGACCCGGGCCGGCAGGTCGACCCCCAGGGCATCGCCACCCAATTCCAAAACGCGCTTGGCCAGCACCTGGCCGGCCTCGTCGAAGATCAGCACGCCGAGGCGGCCCTTGAGCACCAGCAAGGTTTCGGCCTTGTCGTCGCTCAAGTGGCGGTGCGGCGGGATGTAGGTCGACGGCTGCAAGCCCACGGCCATGCGGTGGCACGGCTCTTCCATCTGGTGGAAGTTGTGGTGCTGGCGACCCCGGGGATTGGCCGCAGCCGTCTCGGCCAATTGCGCAAACAAGGCTTGATCAAGAAAGCTGGGCGTCGTCATGTTTACATACCTTTAACGGCGAAAATGCCGTTGGCGTTGCGCCAGTAGCCCTTGTAGTCCATGCCGTAGCCGAAGATGTAGCGATCGACGCAAGGCAGGCCCACGAAGTCGGCCTTCAGATCCGGACGCGCCTTGCGGTCGTGGTCCTTGTCGATCAGCACGGCGGTGTGCACCTGGCGCGCGCCGGCGTGTTTGCAGAAATCGATGATCGCACCCAAGGTGTGACCTTCATCGAGGATGTCGTCGATGATCAGCACGTCACGGTCGATGAACGAGACTTCCGGCTTGGCCTTCCAGAACAGGTCGCCGCCGCTGGTTTCGTTGCGATAACGAGTGGCGTGCAGGTAGGAAGCTTCCAGCGGGAACTGCAGGTGCGTGAGCAGTTTGCCGGCAAAAATCAGTCCGCCGTTCATCACGCAGAACACCACCGGATTACGCTCGGCCAGTTGTTCGTTGATGTGTGCACCGACGCGGGCAATGGCGGCCTCGACTTCAGCTTCGGTGTACAGGCAGTCAGCCTCTCGCATGATTTGACGGATATGCTCGAGATCAGCGGACATGGCGCTCTCCAAGGGGGTGGCAGATTCGGAAAAGCGAGCAAAGGTACGCATCCCGCGACGTCGAATCAAGCGTTTCTGGACTAACGTACTGATTGTCTATAGGACAACAACCTCGGATAGATTAATCTAGGCCGGTTTTTTTGCCCGCCGCCGGAGCCTTTCCCTATGCCCATCCGTGAGATCCGCCATCCGCTGATCCGACACAAACTTGGCCTTATGCGCCGTGCAGACATTAGCACGAAGAATTTCCGCGAGCTTGCTCAGGAAGTCGGTGCCCTGCTGACCTACGAGGCCACCAAAGACCTGCCCCTTGAAACCTACGACATTGAAGGCTGGTGCGGCACCGTATCGGTCGAGAAAATCGCCGGCAAGAAAATTACTGTAGTGCCGATCCTGCGCGCCGGCATCGGCATGCTCGAAGGCGTACTCAGCCTGATCCCGGGCGCCAAGGTCAGCGCCGTGGGCGTGGCGCGCAACGAGGAAACCCTCGAAGCCCACACCTACCTGGAAAAACTGGTGCCGGAAATCGACGAACGGTTGGCCATGATCATCGACCCGATGCTCGCCACCGGCGGCTCGATGGTCGCGACCATCGACCTGTTGAAGAAGGCCGGCTGCAAGAGCATCTGCGCCATGGTCCTGGTGGCCGCTCCCGAGGGCATCGCCGTGGTCGAGAAAGCGCACCCGGACGTGACCATCTACACCGCCTCGATCGACGAAAAACTCAACGAGCACGGCTACATCATTCCTGGCCTGGGCGATGCTGGCGACAAGATCTTCGGCACCAAGCAGAAGGACGCGTAACCATGCAGGATGAGTTCAACGACCCGCTCTGGCGCCAGGTCCTGTCGGGCGCGCAGATGCTGTTCGTGGCGTTTGGCGCATTGGTATTGATGCCGCTGATTACCGGCCTCGACCCCAACGTCGCGTTGTTCACGGCGGGTCTGGGGACTCTGCTGTTCCAGCTCGTGACCGGTCGCCAGGTCCCCGTATTCCTGGCCTCGAGCTTTGCCTTCATCACCCCGATCATTCTCGCCAAGGGCCAGTTCGGCCTCGCGGCGACCATGGGCGGCGTGATGGCGGCCGGCTTCGTCTACACCTTTCTCGGCCTGGCCGTGAAGATCAAGGGCACCGGTTTCATCGACCGCCTGCTGCCGCCGGTGGTGATTGGCCCGGTGATCATCTCGATCGGCCTGGCGATGGCGCCGATTGCCGCCAACATGGCGATGGGCAAGGCCGGTGACGGCAGCGTGCTGATTCATTACCAGACGGCGATGATGATCTCGATGCCCGCCCTGCTGACCACCTTGATAGTCGCGGTGTTCGGCAAAGGCATCTTCCGCCTGGTGCCGATCATCTCCGGCGTGCTGGTGGGCTTTGCCATGGCGTTTTTCTTCGGCGTGGTCGACACCGCGAAGATCGCCGCGGCGCCCTGGTTTGCCCTGCCGCACTTCACCGCACCCGAGTTCAACTGGCAGGCCATCCTGTTCATTGTTCCAGTGGCCCTGGCACCCGCCATCGAGCACATCGGCGGGGTGATCGCCGTCGGCAGCGTGACCGGTCGCGACTACCTGAAAAAACCCGGCCTGCATCGCACGCTGTTCGGTGACGGCATCGCCACCACCGCCGCCGGCATGCTCGGTGGCCCGCCAAACACCACCTACGCCGAAGTAACTGGCGCGGTGATGCTGACCAAGAACTACAACCCGAAAATCATGACCTGGGCGGCGATCTTCGCCATCAGCCTGGCGTTTATCGGCAAGTTCGGCGCGCTGCTGCAGAGCATTCCGGTGCCGGTGATGGGCGGCATTCTCTGCCTGTTGTTCGGTTCGATTGCTGCGGTGGGCATGAACACCATGATCCGCCACAAGATCGACCTCGGCGAAGCCCGTAACCTGGTGATCGTTTCGGTGACCCTGGTGTTCGGCATCGGCGGTGTGCTGGTGGGGACTGGCGACGGCCCTGACGACTTCGGTCTCAAGGGCATCGCGCTGTGCGCCATTGTGGCGATTGCGCTGAACCTGATCCTGCCGGGCAACGATGGCTGGAAGAACAAGCAACCGGATGAGCCGTTGCTGTAAGCCGTCCGATGAACCTGTGAGAGCGGGCTAGCCCGCTCTCACAGTCTCAGATTGCCAGCGGCGCCCGCTCGCACAAACGGTTCAACGCCTTCGCCCACTGCGGGTTGTCGTTGAGACAGGGCACCAGCACCAACTCCTCGCCGCCCGCCTCGCGGAACTGTTCGAGGCCACGATCACCAATTTCCTCCAGGGTCTCGATGCAATCGGCGACGAACGCCGGGCACATCACGAGGATCTTCTTCGCCCCGCTTTTGCCCAACTCATCAAGACGCGCCTCGGTGTAAGGCTCGATCCACTTCGCCCGCCCCAGTCGCGACTGGAATGCCACTGACCATTTGCCATCCGGCAGCCCCAGGCGTTTGGCAAAAGCAGCCGCAGTGCGCAGGCACTGAGCGCGATAACAGGTCGCGACCACTTCGGCAGGCGCCCGGGCGCAACAATTGCCATCCGCTTCGAAGCAATGCCCCGGATTGAGCTTCTTCAGGTGCCGCTCTGGCAAACCATGGAAGCTCAACAGCAGGTGATCGTAGTCCTGCTCCAGGTAAGGCTCGGCGCTGGCCGCGAGTGCATCGATGTATTCAGCCTGATCGTAGAACGGCTGGAGAATCGAGAACTGCACCGCGAGCTTCTTCTCGCGCACCACTCGCTTGGCCTCCTCGATCACCGTGGTCACGGTGCTGTCGGCGAACTGCGGATACAACGGCGCCAGGGTGATCTTGCGAATGCCCTGTGCGGCCAGGCGGGTGAGCACGGTCTCGATCGATGGCTCGCCATAACGCATGGCCAACTCGACCGGGCCGTGGGTCCACTGCGCCGTCATCGCCTGCTGCAAGCGCTTGCTCAGCACCACCAGCGGCGAACCTTCGTCCCACCAGATCGAGGCGTAGGCGTGGGCCGACTGCTCGGGGCGCTTGATCAGGATCAGCGACACCAGCAACCGCCGCACCGGCCACGGCAGGTCGATCACGTAAGGGTCCATGAGGAATTGATTGAGGTAGCTGCGCACGTCCGCCACCTGTGTGGAAGCGGGCGAGCCCAGATTGACCAGGAGCAACGCGTGATCGGTCATGCAACGTCCTATTTCAAAGGCGGCTGGACAGGTCATCCAGAGCCGCGCGCAAATCAGTGAAGCGAAAAATGTAGCCCGCCGCCAGCAACCGCGCCGGCGTCGCGCGCTGGCCACCCAGCAGCAGCAGCGACAACTCGCCCAGGCCAACCTTCAGCGCGAAGGCGGGCATCGGCATGAACGCCGGGCGGTGCAGCACTGCGGCCAGGGTCTTGGCAAACTCGCGGTTGCGTACCGGTTTCGGCGCGCAGGCATTATAGGGACCGCTGGCCGAATTCTGATGCAGAAGAAAATCAATCAGGCCGATTTGATCATCGATATGAATCCACGGCATCCACTGCCGACCATTGCCGATAGGCCCGCCCAGCCCGGCTTTGAAGGGCAGTAAGAGGCGCGACAAAAAGCCGCCCTGCGCCGACAACACCAAACCGGTGCGTATCAATACCACGCGCATGCCCAAGGCCTCGGCGCGCTGTGCGGTTTCTTCCCAGGCGATGCACAACTGACTGGCGAAATCTTCGCTGACCGGAGGCGATTCCTCGGTCAGTTCCCGTTCGCCACCATCGCCATACCATCCGACGGCCGACCCGGAAATCAGCACCTGCGGTTTCTGCCCACGACTTTCCAGCCACGCCAGCAGGGTTTCCGTCAGGCTGATTCGACTGCTCCACAGCAGCGCTTTTCGCCGATGGGTCCAGAGTCGATCAGCGATCGGTGCGCCGGCCAGATTGATCACCGCATCCACAGGCGTCTCGTCCAACTCCTCCAGACGACCGATGCCACGCACTTGAGCGCTACACAGGTCCGGCACTTTTTCCGGCCTGCGACTCCACACCGTCAAGCTGTGGCCCTGGCTCAACCAGTGCCGGCAAAGCTCGCGACCGATCAAACCAGTACCGCCGGTCAGCAATATGTGCATGACTTGTTCCTCGCGTGGCGTTTTACCTCGATCACTAGTCTATTTTTATAAGCAGGGACGTTTCGGATCGGGCAGGTTTCATGATTAACCATAGGCCAAGCCGTCAGAACCAGAACGCTGGAAGTTATACCAAAAAATATAATTGTACAGGTTTAAACCCCGGCGTAGCCTGTAGAGAAAGGTAAACGAGGCCCTTATGACTCTACCCATTGCAATCATCGGCACCGGCATCGCCGGGCTCTCCGCCGCCCAGGCTCTGCAGGAGACCGGGTACACCGTGCAGCTGTTCGATAAAAGCCGTGGGAGTGGCGGCCGCATGTCGAGCAAACGCAGCGACGCCGGCTCGCTGGACATGGGCGCGCAATATTTCACCGCCCGTGATCGGCGTTTCGTCACCGAAGTCCAGCGCTGGCAGAGTCAGGGCTGGGCCGCCGAGTGGACGCCGCAACTGTACAACTTCCAGGGCGGCCAACTGAGCCCCTCGCCCGATGAGCAGACGCGCTGGGTCGGGACGCCGCGCATGAGCGCCATCACCCGCGGCCTGATCGGCGACCAGGAAGTGCATTTCGCCTGCCGGATCACCGAAGTCTTTCGCGGTGAAGAACACTGGCATCTGCAGGACGCCGAAGGCTTTACCCACGGCCCGTTCAGCCACGTGATCATTGCCACCCCCGCTCCCCAGGCCACCGCCCTGCTGGCTGCCGCACCGAAACTCGCCGGGGTCGCCGCCGGGGTCAAAATGGACCCGACCTGGGCCGTCGCACTGGCCTTCGACACGCCGCTGGATACCGACATGCAGGGCTGCTTCGTCCAGGACAGCCCCCTCGACTGGCTGGCGTGCAACCGCAGCAAACCGGGACGCGACAGCAGCCATGACACCTGGATCCTGCACGCCACCAGCAGCTGGAGTCGGCAGCACATCGACCTGCCGAAGGAAGCGGTGATCGAGCACTTGCATGGCGCGTTTGCCGAACTGCTGCACAGCGCCATGCCTGCACCGACCTTCAGCCTGGCTCATCGCTGGCTCTACGCCCGCCCCGCCAGCAGCCATGAATGGGGCGTGCTCGCCGATGCCGACCTGGGCCTGTATGCCTGCGGCGACTGGTGCCTGTCCGGACGCGTCGAAGGGGCCTGGCTGAGTGGCCAGGAAGCCGCACGCCGCTTGCACCAGCACCTGCAATAACGCCTTGGCGCCGCGCAAGCTGCTGTCGCCAGGACAGCAGCTCACGGCAAAAACCTATACAAAAAGTTTGACTTGTAGACCTCTGGTTCTATGATTAAGCCATGTTGTACAGCAGTTTCCCGCTGTACAGGTTTAATCCGAGGCCATCGATGTCCAGCCAATCCCCGAGCAAGCCGAAGATCGCCATCAGCGCCTGCCTGTTGGGCGCCGAGGTTCGCTACAACGCCGGGCACAAGAATTCCCGGCTGTGCAGCGAAGTCCTCAGCGAGCATTTCGAGTTTGTCCCGGTGTGCCCGGAAGTCGCCGTCGGCCTGGGCATCCCCCGCGAGCCCATTCGCCTGGTGGGCGACGCGCTCCAGCGCCGTGCAGTCGGCAGCGTGGACCCCGAACTGGACGTCACCCAACCGCTGGCCGATTACGGCGACCGCATGGCCAGTGAGCTGAGCGATATCTGCGGCTACATCTTCATGCAAAAATCGCCTTCCTGCGGGCTGGAGCGGGTCAAGCTCTACCATCCCAAGGGTCATGTGCAGGACGGCGGCACCCGCGGCATCTACGCCGACGCTTTCTGCGCCCGGCACACGGACTTGCCGGTGGAAGAAGACGGACGCCTCAACGACCCGGTGCTGCGGGAAAACTTTCTGACTCGGGTATTCGCCTACGCCGCCTGGCAGGACGTGCTGCGCAGCGGCCTGAGCCGGCGCGGCCTCACCGATTTTCACGCGCGCTACAAATACCTGCTGATGGCCCACAACCCGTTGCAATACAAAGCCTTGGGCAAACTGCTGGGCAACATGGGCCAGAGCGATGCGAAGGAACTCGGCCCACGCTATTTCAGCGCCTTGATGAGCGCATTGAAACAGTGCGCGACCCGTGGCACTCACAGCAACGTGCTGCAACACCTCAGCGGCTACTTCAAGCAGACCATCAGCCGTGAAGACAAACAGGAAATCCAGCAACTGATCGGCCAGTACCGCCAGGGCATCGTGCCGTTGGTGGTGCCGCTGACCCTGCTCAAGCATCACCTGCGCCACCATCCCGATCCGTACATTGCGCAACAGGTTTACCTGCAGCCGCACCCGGAAAACCTCAGCCTTAGAAATGCCCTCTGAATGAACAGTCCATCCGCCACTCCTGCCCCAGCCCCAAGCCCCGGCGCCGACTATCAACAGGCGCTGGATGAAGGCTGGCTGCCGATTCGGGAAGTAGCTCGACGCACCGGTGTCAACGCCATCACCCTGCGCGCCTGGGAGCGACGCTACGGCCTGGTGGTACCGCTGCGCACGCCCAAGGGGCACCGGCTGTTCTCCACTGAACACGTACAACGCATCCACGACGTGCTGACCTGGCTCAATCGTGGCGTCGCCGTCAGTCAGGTCAAATCGCTGCTCGACAGCAACCAGGCCTTGGCACTGCCGGTGGAAAACGACTGGCAGATGTTCCGCCAGAACCTGCTCCAGGCCATCAGCACCCTGGCTGAGCGCCAGGTTGACGACCTGTTCAACCAGGCCATGTCCCTGTATCCGCCCCGCACCCTGTGCGAGCAGTTGTTGATGCCATTGCTGGCTGAACTCGAACAGCGCTGGCAGGGACTGTTTGGCGCGCAGATGGAACGCAGCTTCTTCTACAGCTGGTTGCGCAGCAAATTCGGCGCACGGATCTACCACAACAATCGTCAGCTACGCGGCGCACCGGTGCTGCTGGTCAATCAATCCGACCTGCCGTTCGAACCGCACCTGTGGCTGGTCGCCTGGCTGGTCAGCAGCGCCGATTGCCCGGTGCAAGTGTTCGACTGGCCCCTGCCTGCCCCCGAGCTGAGCCTGGCCACCGAACACCTGCAGCCGCGTGCGGTGCTGCTGTATTCGAGCAAAACCAACAATCTTCAACACCTGGTGAAACTTCTGAACACGCTCAGTTGCCCAATTTTGATGGCCGGCCCCACGGTGTGCATTCACGACACCGAGTTGTCCGCCATGACCGGTGAATTTGCCCATTTGTGCCTGGCCGAAGATCCCTTGTCGGCTCACCAGGCGCTCATTCAGCGAGGGCTGATCTGATGTCGCGCGGCGATTCGAACCTGCAATTGGTCTGGCTGCGCAGCGACTTGCGCCTGCATGACAACACCGCCCTGAGTGCTGCTGCGGAGCGCGGCCCCTGTGTCGCGGTTTACCTGCTGAGCCCCGGGCAATGGCAGGCCCATGACGATGCGCCGTGCAAAGTGGATTTCTGGTTGCGCAACCTGCGCGAGTTGAGCGAGGCGCTGGCACAACTGAACATCCCGTTGCTGATCCGCAACGCCTCCCACTGGGATGACGCGCCCAGCGTAGTGGCCCGCCTGTGCGACGAGCTCGGAGTCGAGGCCGTGCATATCAATGACGAGTACGGCGTGCATGAAACCCGCCGCGACGCCGCCGTGCGCCAGGCACTGGACGCCGCCGGCATCAGCCTGCACAACTATCTCGATCAGTTGCTGTTCCAGCCGGGCAGTGTCCTGACCAAGACCGGCGGCTATTTCCAGGTGTTCAGCCAGTTTCGCAAGGTCTGCTATTCACGCCTGCACGGCAGCCTCCCCCCCTTGGTTGCAGCGCCCAGGACGCAGGCCCCGACCGGCATCAGCCCCGATCCGATCCCCGCGCACATCGACGGTTTCCCCACGCCAAGCGCCCAGCTGCAAGCCTTGTGGCCGGCAGGTGAGGACGAAGCGCAACGTCGCCTTGCCGAGTTCACTGACGCCCAGATCGACTACTACAAGGACGAACGCGACCTGCCGGCCAAACCCGGCACCAGCCAGCTCTCGACCTATCTGGCTACCGGGGTGATTTCGCCGCGCCAATGCCTGCACGCCGCCTTGCAGAGCAATCAGGGTGAATTTGAAAGCGGAAGCGTCGGAGTCGTGACCTGGATCAATGAATTGCTCTGGCGAGAGTTCTATAAACATATTTTGGTCGGTTACCCACGGGTCTCCCGACATCGCGCCTTCCGCCCGGAAACCGAAGCCCTGGCCTGGCGTAATGCGCCAGAAGACCTCGCAGCCTGGAAGGAGGCGCGCACCGGTTTGCCGATCATCGACGCGGCCATGCGCCAACTGCTGGACACCGGCTGGATGCACAACCGTCTACGGATGGTGGTGGCCATGTTCCTGACCAAGAACCTGCTGATCGACTGGCGCGAAGGCGAGCGTTTCTTCATGCGCCACCTGATCGACGGCGACCTGGCTGCCAATAACGGCGGCTGGCAGTGGAGCGCTTCCACCGGCACCGACTCGGCCCCCTACTTCCGGATTTTCAATCCACTGAACCAATCGGAAAAATTCGACAGCGAAGGCCTGTTCATCAAGCACTGGCTGCCAGAGCTGGCAGGCTTGAACAAAAAAGATGTCCACAACCCGGCCAACATGGGCGGACTGTTTGGCGTGGCGGGCTATCCCCCGCCCATCGTCAACCTCAGTCAATCACGCGAACGCGCCCTGGCCGCCTTCAAGAACCTGCCAACACGCCTGGAAGCGGGAGGTTTGTATGGCTAACCTGACGCAGGGCAGTGCCCACCGACTTTCAGGATGGAAGTCATGCCAGACAAGGAGCGCAGCATGAGCCTCACACGACCACGACGCTACTGGCTCACCGGCGCCGGCAACGGCATCGGCGGCGCCCTGGCGGAGCAACTGCTCAAGGCAGGCGTACACCTGGCGGTCAGCGCACGCACCGCCGAGCCATTGCAGATCCTCGCCCGCCATTACCCGGGCCAGGTGCTGGTGCTGCCCGGCGATTTGACCAACGGCCAGACCGTGCGCGAGATCGGCGAACAGATCAAGCATGACTGGGGCTCCCTCGATACCGTGATTCTGAATGCCGGGACCTGCGAGTATGTCGACACCAGGCAGTCCGATTCATCGATCAACGAACTGGTAGTGCGTACTAACCTGCTCGCCAGCAGCTTCTGCATCGACGCCGCCCTGCCTTTGTTGCGTGCCGGCACCGCGCCGCATCTGGTCGGGATCGCCAGCCCACTGACCCAGATGCCGCTGCCACGCTCCGAAGCCAACGGCAGCGCAAAACCCGGCCTGCGTTATCTGTTCGAATCCGTGCGAATTGATCTGGCCCCCGAAGGCATCGAAGTCACCGTGGCCAGCCCCGGCACTGCCGACACTCCCCTCGACGATGCGCTGCCACTGAGCCTGCCGGCAGACAAAGCGGCGCGCTACATCATCGACCAACTCAAGCAGCGCCCACTGCAGATCAGCTTCCCGGCCCTGGATATGCCTGCACTCTGGCCACTGAACGGCGGTACAAGGGGGGCTGGTTTGCTCATCGGCAAACACGGCGGCTTGAGCTCACCGCCCATCGAGGATCAGCCGTAACCTGCGGCGTCAGGCAGGTGCCCATGCCTGTCTGACGCCGAGCGTCCGTCAGGGCGTTCACACGGCACGCGCCCGCTGCCTTACACTGGCGCCCATGAACAACACCATCCCCCTCACCGAAATCGTCGACCCGGCGGCCACCTGCTCGACCTGTGCCGCCTGCTGCTGCCAGCTCGAAGTCATGCTGATCACCGACACCGGCGTGCCCGAGCGCTATATCGATACCGACGATTGGGGCGGCGAAGTCATGCTGCGCCTGGACGATGGCTGGTGCGCGGCGCTGGATCGCGACACCATGCTGTGCACGATCTACGAGCAGCGTCCGCTGATTTGCCGCGAGTTCGAGATGGGCGCACCGGAGTGCCTGGAGGAACGCCGGGGCATCGCCACGGCGTATAAATAGCCGGGCCTACAACGCCATCGTGTAATGCAGCGCGTAGCTCTCGACGCCGTCGTTCGGATCACTGATCCCGGCGTTGGAGTAGTGCGTTGCACGAATTCCAACCTCATGCCCACCGGCAAAACGCAGGCCGACGCCAAAGCGGTCCTCGAACTGAAAAGCCGAACCGAGCTTGTTGTCTTCCACTTCGGTATGGGCAAAGACCGCGACGCCGATCCCCGCCTCGATGTAGGGCTTGACGCTGTCCCCCGCGAACTCATAGACCAGTACCGGCGAGAATGACAGGCTGTGATTGCTCGCCTCCTTGTCGCCATCCCAGAACGTATAGGCGCCGCTCCAGTAACCGGTCAGCCGCCCGACATCGGTCTGCCACCAGCTCTTGTCCCAATCGGACTGCATCCCCAGGCGATAGGTCATGGTCGAATCACTCGTCTGGCCTACCCCGAACTCCACGCCAGCCGCTTGTACGCTGAAACTATTCCCCAACAACGCGGCTGCAAGCGCAGCCAGACAGACTACTTGCCTCATAGGAAACATCCTTTTTTTGCGAACGACTTTTAGAGTTTTTATTCAACAGACGCAGCAATAGAAGCTTTCCCCCGCGCAAAAGTTCAGCCGGATTTCCCTGCTTGTTGATTCGTCCTACAGATTGAAGCTTTGCACAACGCCGGGGTTATTCCAGAGCAACGGCAAGATTTTTATGAAGTGTTGCTGGCTGCCGCTGGTCCAGAATCGAGTGGCGGCTGCCGGCCCGTCTGCCAGCAATTCGCGCTCGGCGAGCAGGCGCTGCAGTTGCCGGGCAACGGCGGCACCGGTGTCGATCAGGCTGATATCGGCGGGGAGCATCTGCAGCAGCAGGTGCTTGAGGAAAGGATAGTGAGTGCAGCCGAGGATGATCGTGTCACAACCGGCCGCCAGCAGCGGTTCCAGGTATTGCCCGAGCAATTGGCGCAAGGCCGGACTGTGCAGGTCGCCCGCTTCGATCATCTCCACCAGGCCCGGACAGGGTTGGGTGACCACCCGTACATCGGTGGCAAAACGATCAAGCAACGCGGCAAACTTGGCGCTTTGCAGGGTCCCAGTGGTGGCAAGCACTCCGACCACACCGCTGCGGGTGGCCGCGGCAGCGGGTTTGACCGCCGGCTCCATACCCACGATGGGCCACTCTGGATAGTCACGCCGCACATCCGCGACGCCGGCCACAGTCGCAGTGTTACAGGCCACCACCAGGGCCTTGGCGCCCTGTTCGCGGAAGAATTTCGCCATCACGCTGCAGCGCTGGCGAATGAACTCCGGGGTTTTCTCACCATAGGGAATGTGCCCGCAATCGCCGAGATACAGCAGCGACTCATTCGGTAGCAGACACTGGATCTCGGCCAGCACCGAGAGGCCGCCGACTCCGGAGTCGAACACCCCGACCGGCGCCTCACGCATGGGTCGTACCGCAGACACTGCACCCCGGATCGCGCTTGACCCGCAACTCGCGAAAGCGCGTGCCGAGTGCGTCGATCAACAACAAGCGGCCCACCAGCGGCTCGCCGAAACCGGCCAGCAACTTCAAGGCCTCGAGGGCTTGCAGGCTACCGACCAGCCCCACCAGCGGGCCGACCACACCAGCCTCACTGCAGGTCAGCTCGGCCTCGCTGCCGTGCCCGTACAGGCAGTGATAGCACGGGCTTTCGGCGCGGCGCGGGTCGAACACCGACAACTGCCCTTCAAGACGAATCGCTGCGCCGCTGACCAGCGGCTTGCCCGCCGCGACGCAAGCCGCGTTCACCGCTTCACGGGTGGAGAAGTTATCGGAGCAGTCGAGCACCAGATCGACCGCCGCCACCGCAGCGGCGAGCGAGTCTTCATCCAGCGCGGTGCGATGGGCGACCAGTTCGATCTCGGGGTTGATCGCGCTCAAGCGGCGGATCGCCGAGTCGACCTTGCTCAGGCCAACGCTGTCGGTGTCGTGGATGATCTGCCGTTGCAGATTGGTCAGGTCGACCGTGTCGAAGTCCGCCAGGTGCAATTGCCCGACACCGGCCGCCGCCAGGTACAGCGCCACCGGCGCGCCCAGGCCACCGAGGCCGATGATCAGCGCGCGGCTTTGCTTGAGTCGCAGCTGACCGTCGATGTCGACGTGCTGCAACAGGATCTGCCGGCTATAGCGCAACAGTTCCTGATCGTTCAGCACGGCAGGCGCCCCAGGCTGATTCGCTGATGGCCGCCCAGATCCGTACGGCTATGCACTTCTTCAAAGCCTTGGCTTTGCAGCAGATCACGCACTGCATCAGCTTGATCGTAACCGTGTTCGAGCATCAACCAGCCCCCCGCTTCCAGGTGTTGTGGCGCCTGGGCGATGATCAGGCGCAGATCGTCCAGGCCGTCGACGCCGGCCACCAGAGCGCTGGCCGGTTCAAACCGCACATCTCCGGCGACCAGATGCGGGTCGGCAGCGGCAATGTACGGCGGATTACTGATAATCAGGCTGTAGCGGTGATCCTTTAGCGAGTCGAACCAGTGACTGCTGAGCACCGTGACGTTGAGCAAATGCAGGCGCTGGCGATTGCGTTCCGCCAAGGCCACGGCCTCCAGCACCCGATCCACTGCCGTCACCTGCCAGGCCGGACGCTCGCTGGCCAGGGCCAGGGCAATGGCCCCGCTGCCGGTGCCCAGGTCGAGCACCCGGGCGGGCGTGGCTGGCAACAACTCCAATGCGCTTTCCACCAACAACTCGGTGTCCGGTCGCGGAATCAAGGTGTGCGGCGCGACTTCCAGGTCGAGTTTCCAGAAACCCTGCTGGCCAAGGATGTAGGCCACCGGCTCGCCGCTACGGCGGCGTTGCAGGTACTCGGCAAAGGTCAGCGCGGCCTCGCTGGGCACGATGCGTTCCGGCCAGGTGTGCAGAAAGCTGCGGGATTTACCCAGGGCGGCGGCCAGCAGCAACTCGGCATCAAGACGCGCTGTCGGCGAGTCAGGCAGGTCGGCGGCACGCAACAAACTGGCAATGATGGTCATTTACTCACCTATCGCCGCCAGTTGGTCAGCCTGGTACTCGGCCAGCAACGGCTCGATCACGGCGTCGACGCCGCCGGCGAGAATCTCGTCGAGGGAGTACAGCGTCAGGTTGACCCGGTGGTCGGTGACCCGGCCCTGGGCATAGTTGTAGGTGCGGATCCGCTCGGAGCGATCACCCGAACCCACCAGCAATTTGCGCTCGCTGGCGATGGCATTGGCCGCCGCGCTGGTCTGCTGGTCATTCAACTTGGCGGCCAGCCAGGCCATCGCCCGCGCCCGGTTCTTGTGCTGGGAACGTTCTTCCTGACACTCGACCACGGTGCCGGTCGGCAAGTGCGTGATACGGATCGCCGAGTCGGTCGTGTTGACGTGCTGACCACCCGCCCCAGAGGAGCGGTAAGTGTCGACGCGCAAATCCGCCGGGTTGATCTCGATGGCTTCTCGCTCATCCGGCTCGGGCAGCACCGCCACGGTGCAGGCCGAGGTGTGGATGCGGCCCTGGGATTCCGTCGCGGGTACACGCTGTACGCGGTGCGCGCCGGATTCAAATTTCAGCTTGCCGTAGACGTTGTCGCCTTCAATGCGGGCGATCACTTCTTTATAGCCACCGTGCTCGCCTTCGTTTTCCGAAAGAATTTCCACACGCCAGCCACGGCGTTCGGCGTAACGCGAGTACATGCGGAACAGGTCGCCGGAGAAAATCGCCGCCTCGTCGCCACCGGTGCCGGCGCGAATTTCCAGAAACACGTTGCGCCCGTCGTTCGGATCCTTGGGCAGCAGCATGCGTTGCAGGCTGGCTTCCAGTTCGACCAGTTGTTCCTTGGCTTCGCGAACTTCGTCCACGGCCATTTCACGCATGTCCGGGTCGCTGTCCTTGAGCAAGGCCTGGGCGCCTTCGAGGTCGCTCTGCACCTTGAGCAGCTGTTTATAGGCGGCGACAATCGGCTCGAGTTCCGCGTACTCCTTGGAATAGGTGCGGAACTTGGTCTGATCGGAAATGACCTCACCATCGCCGAGCAAGGCGGTCAGTTCCTCGAAACGATCCTGGAGAACGTCCAGTTTATTGAGCAGTGACGCTTTCATTGCGGTTTTTTATCCGAAGAGCTATCCGACGCCCCCTCACCGAGGGCAAAGAGTTCCTGTGCCATGGCCAGCGCATCGAGGCGGCCTTCGGCGGTAAGCTTTTTCAACTGCACACTCGGGGCGTGCAGCAGTTTGTTGGTCAGGCCCCGGGCCAGTTGCACCAGCACTTCCTCGGCGCTGCCGCCGTTGGCGAGCAGGCGCTGGGCCTTCTGCAATTCTTCATCGCGCAGGCGTTCGCTCTGTTGACGATAGGCCTTGAGCACGTCGACTGCGGCCAATTCACGCAGGCGCACCATGAAATCGTCGGCGCCGATCGACACCATTTCTTCCGCCGCCTGGGCTGCACCCTGGCGACTCTTGAGGTTTTCCGCGACCACTTCGTGCAGGTCGTCGACGCTATAAAGGTAGACGTCATCCAGCTCACCGACTTCCGGCTCGATATCCCGTGGCACGGCGATGTCGACCATGAAGATCGGCTTGTGCTTGCGCAGTTTCAACGCGCTTTCCACCGCGCCCTTGCCCAGGATCGGCAACTGGCTGGCGGTGGAGCTGATCACGATGTCGCTGCGCACCAGCTCGGCCGGAATATCCGAGAGCAGCACCGCATGAGCCCCGAACTGCTCGGCCAGCAGACTGGCGCGCTCCAGGGTGCGGTTGGCGACGACGATGCGCTTGACCCCCAGTTCATGCAAATGCCGGGCGACCAGGGTGATGGTCTCACCGGCACCGATCAACAACGCCTGGCTGCGCTGCAAGTCGCTGAAAATCTGCTTGGCCAGGCTGACCGCGGCAAAGGCCACCGACACCGGGTTCTCGCCAATCGCAGTGTCGGTGCGCACTTGCTTGGCCGCGTTGAAGGTGGCCTGGAACAAGCGCCCGAGCAACGGCCCCACGGTGCCGGCCTCGCGGGCCACGGCGTAGGCCGATTTCATCTGGCCAAGAATCTGCGGTTCGCCCAACACCAGCGAGTCGAGCCCGGAGGCGACGCGCATCATGTGACGAACTGCCGCATCATCTTCATGCACATAAGCGCTCGCGCGCAGCTCATCGAGGCTTAAATGATGGTAGTCGGCCAACCAGCGCAGCACAGTATCGGCACTCAGCTGATCCTGTTCTATATAGAGTTCGCTGCGATTGCAGGTGGAGAGGATCGCAGCTTCGCGGCTGTCGGTGAGTCGGCAGAGCTGCTGCAAGGCCTCAACCAGCTGTTCCGGAGTAAAGGCCACGCGTTCGCGGACGTCTACGGAAGCAGTCTTGTGGTTAATACCGAGTGCAAGGAAGGCCATTCAAGATCGCTGATGATGTCGAGAAGCCGACAATTGTCCTACTTCGCCAGACTCAGAACAACCACCGTTATCTATTGTCCCTATAGACGGCCCGTTAAAAGGCCGCAAAGAGATAAAGAGCGCCTCGGTTATGTTTGACCGAAGGCTTGTGTCATGATGATCCGACCGCAGGTTAGTCGCCCTCTTCCTATATGAATAGATCCTCCGCGTTGCTCCTCGCTTTTGTCTTCCTCAGCGGCTGCCAGGCCTTGGCACCCGTCTCGACGGACGGTACGCCGCCGGTCGCAGGGAGCACTCCCGCCCCTGAAAAGCCCAAGGTCTACAGCTCGTTCAGCGAAGACACGGTCTTCAGCCTGCTGAGCGCGGAGCTGGCTGGCCAGCGCAATCGCTACGACATTGCCCTGGATAACTACGTGACCCAGGCCATCAACACCCAGGACCCGGGCATTTCCGAGCGGGCGTTTCGCATCGCCGAATACCTAGGCGCCGACCAGGCCGCACTCGACAGTGCCCTGATCTGGGCCCGAAATGCCCCCGACGACCTCGAGGCGCAACGCGCCGCGGCCATCCAGCTGGCGCGCAGCGGACGCTACGACGACTCCATGATGTATATGGAGAAGGTCCTGCAAGGCAAGGGCGACACCCATTTTGACTTCCTCGCCCTGTCCGCCGCCGACACCGACCAGGACACCCGCAACGGCCTGATGAAAAGTTTTGACCGGCTGCTGCAGCGCCATCCGAACAACGGCCAGCTGATTTTCGGCAAGGCCTTGCTGCTGCAACAGGATGGTGATTCCCAGGGCGCCTTGACCCTGCTCGAGAAAAACCCGCCGGAAGACGGCGAAGTGGCGCCGATCCTGCTGCGCGCCCGCCTGCTGCAGAGCCTCAATCGCGGCGACGAAGCCCTGCCGCTGCTGCAGAAAAGCATTCGCAAGTACCCGGATGACAAGCGCCTGCGCCTGACCTATGCCCGCATGTTGGTCGAACAGGACCGCATGGACGACGCCAAGGCCGAGTTTTCCAGCCTGCTGCAGCAGTACCCGGAAGACGATGAGCTGCGCTACTCCCTGGCGCTGGTCTGCCTGGAAGCCAAGGCCTGGGACGAGGCCAAGGGTTACCTGGAAGACCTGGTCGCCCGCGACAGCCACGTCGACTCCGCCCACCTGAACCTGGGGCGCATCGCCGAAGAGCGCAACGATCCACAAGGTGCGCTGATCGAATACGCCCTGGTCGAACCGGGCACCGATTATCTGCCGGCACAACTGCGCCAGGCCGACATCCTCATGCAGAACGGTCGCGCCGCCGAAGCCCAGAGCCGCCTGGCCAAGGAACGTGACGAGCAGCCGGACTACGCGATCCAGCTGTACCTGATCGAAGCCGAGACCCTGGCGGCCAACAAGCAGCAAGACCGCGCCTGGTCCGTGCTCGACAAAGCCTTGAAGCAGTACCCGGATGACCTGAACCTGCTCTATACCCGCGCGATGCTGGCGGAAAAGCGCAACGATCTGGCGCAAATGGAGACCGACCTGCGGCAAATCATCAAGCGCGACCCGGACAACGCCATGGCCCTCAATGCCCTGGGTTACACCCTGTCCGACCGCACCACGCGCTACGCCGAAGCCAAGACCCTGATCGAACAGGCCCACCAACTGAGCCCGGAAGACCCGGCCGTGCTCGACAGCCTGGGCTGGGTGAATTTTCGCCTGGGCAACCTCGATGACGCCGAGCGCTACCTGCGCCAGGCCCTGGAGCGCTTCCCCGACCAGGAAATCGCCGCCCACCTGGGCGAGGTCCTGTGGGCCAAGGGCAAACAGCGCGAAGCCAAGCAAATCTGGGCCAAATTCCTCAAGGACCAGCCCGACAGCCCCATCCTGCGCAGCACCATCAAGCGCCTGACCGGATCCGAGACTCTTTAAAATCATGTTTTTGCGCCATTTCATCGTTTTCAGCTTCATCGCCCTCCTCGCCGGCTGTGCGGGCATTGGCCCCCGCGAATCGGTCGAGGGCCACGGCAACGCCACGCAATGGCGCGAACACAAACAACAACTGACCGGTCTCGATGGCTGGCAGATTGACGGCAAAATCGGCATTCGCGCGCCAAAAGACTCGGGCAGCGGCACGTTGTTCTGGCTGCAACGCCAGGACTACTACGATATCCGCCTGTCCGGCCCGCTGGGTCGCGGCGCGGCACGCCTGACCGGCCGCCCTGGCGATGTCACCCTTGAGGTGGCCAACCAGGGTCGCTTCAACGCGCCGAGTCCGGAAGTCCTGCTGGAAGAACAACTGGGCTGGAAACTGCCGGTCTCCAACCTGGCCTGGTGGGTGCGCGGGCTGCCATCACCCGCCAGCAAAAGCCGCCTGTCCCTGGATGGCGACAGCCGCCTGGCGAGCCTTGAACAGGACGGTTGGCAGGTCGAATACACGGCCTACACCGAGCAAAACGGCTACTGGCTGCCCGAGCGGATCAAGCTGCATGGCAGTGATCTCGACGTCACGCTGGTGATCAAGGCCTGGCAACCGCGCAAGCTGGGGCAATGACATGGCTACCGATCGCCTGACTTTGCCCTCGCCGGCCAAGCTCAACCTGATGCTGCACATTCTCGGGCGTCGCGCCGACGGCTATCACGAGTTGCAGACGCTGTTCCAATTCCTCGACTACGGCGACGAAATCACCTTCGCCGTGCGCGATGACGGCGTGATCGCCCTGCACACCGAGTTCGAAGGCGTGCCCCACGACAGCAACCTGATCGTCAAGGCCGCGCAAAAACTCCAGGAACAAGCCGCCTGTAAGCTGGGCATTGATATCTGGATCGACAAAGTCCTGCCCATGGGCGGCGGCATCGGCGGCGGTAGCTCGAACGCGGCCACTACCCTGTTGGGGCTCAATCATCTGTGGCAACTGGGCTGGGATGAAGATCGCCTGGCGACGCTGGGTTTGACCCTGGGCGCGGACGTCCCGGTTTTCGTTCGCGGCCATGCGGCGTTCGCCGAAGGTGTGGGCGAGAAACTAACCCCGGTGGACCCCGAAGAACCGTGGTATGTCGTGCTCGTACCGCAAGTCTCTGTTAGTACGGCAGAAATTTTTTCCGATCCATTGTTGACACGTAACACGCCGCCCATTAAAGTGCGCCCCGTTCCCAAGGGAAACAGTCGAAATGACTGCTTGCCGGTGGTAACAAGGCGTTATCCAGCTGTAGCCAACGCCTTGAATTTGCTAGGTAAATTTACCGAAGCAAAGCTCACCGGAACTGGAAGTTGTGTGTTTGGGGGCTTCCCAAGCAAAGCTGAAGCTGATAAAGTCTCGGCCCTTCTTACAGAGACCCTTACAGGGTTTGTAGCAAAAGGAAGCAACGTTTCGATGTTGCATCGCAAGCTGCAAAGTCTGCTCTAAAGGAACCGATTACTGGGTAATCGTTGCAACAAATACAGGGGCGTCGCCAAGCGGTAAGGCAGCAGGTTTTGATCCTGCCATGCGTTGGTTCGAATCCAGCCGCCCCTGCCATTTTCCTATACTCATCCAGGTTACCCTCAGCCTTCAGGTACTGCGCGTGTCCAAGATGATGGTCTTTACGGGGAACGCTAACCCCGATCTGGCTCGGCGTGTCGTACGTCAGCTGCATATCCCTCTCGGTGACATTTCTGTCGGTAAGTTTTCCGACGGCGAAATTACTGCCGAGATCAATGAAAACGTTCGCGGTAAAGACGTCTTCATTATTCAGCCGACTTGCGCTCCGACCAACGATAACCTGATGGAACTCGTCGTGATGGCTGATGCCTTCCGCCGTTCCTCAGCAACTCGAATCACTGCGGTGATCCCCTACTTTGGTTATGCCCGTCAGGATCGCCGTCCGCGTTCCGCACGTGTGGCTATCAGCGCGAAAGTCGTCGCTGACATGCTTACCGTAGTCGGCATCGATCGTGTCCTCACGGTTGATTTGCATGCTGACCAGATCCAGGGCTTCTTCGATATTCCGGTAGATAACATCTACGGCTCCCCAGTACTGGTGGATGACATCGAAGACCAACGCTTCGAAAACCTGATGATCGTGTCCCCGGACATTGGTGGCGTCGTGCGTGCACGGGCTGTTGCCAAATCCCTGGGCGTGGATCTCGGGATCATCGACAAGCGCCGTGAGAAAGCCAATCACTCTGAAGTGATGCATATCATCGGCGATGTCGAAGGGCGTACCTGCATCCTGGTCGACGACATGGTCGACACCGCCGGCACCCTGTGCCACGCGGCGAAAGCCCTGAAAGAGCATGGCGCTGCCAAGGTCTTTGCCTACTGCACACACCCTGTGCTGTCGGGCCGGGCGATCGAGAACATTGAAAATTCCGTGCTGGACGAGCTGGTGGTGACCAACACCATCCCGCTGTCCGCTGCAGCACAAGCCTGTGCACGTATCCGCCAGCTGGATATCGCACCGGTTGTTGCCGAAGCGGTTCGCCGCATCAGCAATGAAGAATCGATCAGCGCGATGTTCCGCTAAGGGCCCTGCCCTTCACGAACCTCTCGTTGATGAAAGCGCCCCGCCCCGGCATTCCTGTCGGGGCGGGGCTTTTTTGCCCATACCGTGTTTGGCGCTGGTCGCAAACGCCTGCCGGTAATGGCTATTTTGGAGATACAAAATGACTGATTTCATCCTGAACGCTCAAGCGCGTACTGACCTGGGGAAAGGTGCGAGCCGCCGCCTGCGTCACGCACTGAACATCCCTGCCGTTGTATACGGTGGCGACAAGCCTGCTGAATCCCTGACCATCGTGGCCAAGGAAATCGCCAAGCTGTTCGAAAACGAAGCTGCCTACAGCCACGTTATCGAACTGAACGTCGACGGCACCAAGCAGAACGTCATCGTTAAAGCGATGCAGCGTCACCCAGCCAAGCAATTCATCATGCACGCTGACTTCGTGCGCGTTGTTGCTGGCCAGAAACTGACTGCCAAAGTACCGGTTCACTTCATCAACGAAGAAGCACCGATCAAGAAAGGCGGCGAAATTTCTCACGTTGCCAACGAGATCGAAGTTTCTTGCGAAGCCAAGGACCTGCCTGAGTTCATCGAAGTTGACCTGGCTAACGCCGAAGTCGGCGCGATCATTCACCTGTCCGACCTCAAAGCCCCTAAAGGCGTTGAGTTTGTTGCTCTGGCTCACGGTAACGACCTGGCTGTTGCCAACGTTCACGCTCCACGTGTTGCTCCAGAAGCTGCAGAAGGCGTTGCAGAGTAATTTTACTCTGTACGCCGGAGTGACCCAGTAACATCGCGGACTGGAACGTAGCGAGAAAGCGGGCGGAACGCGGAGTTTACATCATGGTAAATGAGCACTTTTCGTCCACTTTCGCCGCAACCTCCACTTGCCGCGATCTTACTCACCACTCCAAGGAAGGGCCCCTGACGTGACTGCCATCAAACTGATCGTTGGCCTGGGAAATCCAGGCACCGAATACGAACAGACCCGGCATAACGCAGGGGCCCTTTTTGTTGAGCGCATCGCGCAAGCGCAAGGTGTCAACCTTGTGCCCGATCGCAAATATTTCGGCCTGACCGGACGCTTCTCGCATCAGGGTCAGGATGTTCGCCTGTTGATTCCCACCACCTACATGAACCGCAGCGGCCAGGCTGTCGCGGCACTTGCAGGATTTTTCCGGATCAAGCCGGAAGAAATACTGGTGGCGCATGACGAACTCGACTTGCCTCCCGGCGTTGCCAAGCTCAAACAGGGCGGCGGGCATGGCGGTCACAACGGGTTGCGCGACATCATCGCGCAACTGGGCAATCAGAATACGTTCTACCGCTTGCGGCTTGGCATTGGCCACCCGGGCGTTGCCAGTATGGTTTCTAACTTTGTCCTGGGTCGTGCGCCACGCGCCGAACAGGAAAAACTCGATGCCAGCATCGACTTTGCCCTCGGCGTGCTGCCGGATATCTTCGCCGGTGAATGGAACCGTGCGATGAAAAACCTGCACAGCCAGAAGGCCTGACTCTTATCCAAGGGGAAACACCATGGGATTCAATTGCGGCATCGTCGGCCTGCCTAACGTCGGCAAGTCCACCCTGTTCAACGCCCTGACCAAATCCGGTATTGCAGCGGAGAACTTCCCCTTCTGCACCATCGAACCGAACAGCGGTATCGTGCCGATGCCGGATCCACGCCTGGACGCCCTGGCGGCCATCGTCAATCCCAAGCGCATCCTGCCGACCACCATGGAGTTCGTCGACATCGCCGGCCTGGTGGCCGGTGCCTCGAAAGGTGAAGGCCTGGGTAACAAGTTCCTGGCCAACATCCGCGAAACCGACGCCATCGCCCACGTGGTCCGCTGCTTCGAAGACGAGAACGTGATTCACGTCTCCAACAGCGTCGACCCGAAACGCGACATCGAAATCATCGACCTGGAACTGATCTTCGCCGACCTCGACAGCTGCGAGAAGCAACTGCAGAAAGTCGCGCGCAACGCCAAGGGCGGTGACAAGGACGCAGTGGTCCAGAAAGGCCTGCTGGAGCAACTGATCGCGCACTTCACCGAAGGCAAGCCAGCACGCAGCCTGATGAAGAACATGGGCGCCGACGAGAAGGCAGTGATCAAGGGCTTCCACCTGCTGACCACCAAGCCGGTCATGTACATCGCCAACGTCGCTGAAGACGGCTTCGAGAACAACCCGCACCTGGACGTGGTCCGTGCCATCGCCGAAGAAGAAGGCGCCGTGGTCGTTCCGGTCTGCAACAAGATCGAAGCGGAAATCGCCGAGCTCGATGACGGCGAAGAGAAAGACATGTTCCTCGAGGCCCTGGGCCTGGAAGAGCCTGGCCTGAACCGCGTGATCCGCGCCGGCTACGAGATGCTGCACCTGCAGACCTACTTCACCGCCGGTGTCGAAGAAGTCCGCGCCTGGACCGTACGCGTCGGCGCCACCGCGCCACAAGCCGCGGGCGTGATCCACACCGACTTCGAAAAAGGCTTCATCCGCGCCGAAGTAATCGCCTACAACGACTTCATCCAGTTCAAGGGTGAAGCCGGTGCCAAGGAAGCCGGTAAATGGCGCCTGGAAGGCAAGGATTACATCGTCAAGGACGGCGACGTGATGCACTTCCGCTTCAACGTGTAAGCCGCCAGCAGATTCCTGCCAGCAGACAAGCCCCCATACTCACTCGGTGAGATGGGGGTTTTTTATTGCCCGGCCATTACCGGCCCCGCCCAGTAACTGTTGGCCTGGCAACAGCAATTCAGCGCAATGCTGAGTGTTGCAAACCAACGTTGCTGTCGACTATCCATAACCTATTGTTTTTATTTAATTTATTTCCTGACACAAGCTTTGCTCCTGCCTCCATAGAACAGTGACCATCTGGATTACTGAGCCTATGCGACGAGACAACAGTCATGAGCCAGACCTTGAGTAACTCAACCCCTGCACACCCCCATGACACGGACTGGCGCCCCGCTCCGCCAGCGACAAAGGCCCGGGTCATTCGAGACGACGCCCAGGCCCTGGAAGTGGCCACCGAATTGGCCAGGCTGTTCGCCGCCCAGGCGGGAGAACGGGATCGCCATCGCCTGCTGCCGTTCAACGAGGTGGATGCCTTTTCGCAAAGCGGCCTGTGGGGCATCACCATTCCCAAGGCATACGGCGGCGCAGAGGTATCCCAAGTCACCCTGGCCAAGGTCTTTGCACTGTTGGCCGCGGGCGATGCGTCGGTCGCACAGATTGCCCAGAACAGTTTCGAAATTCTGGAGGTCATTCGCCAGACCGGTAGCGAACAACAGAAGCGTGAACTGTTCAGCGCCGTGCTTGAGGGGCACCGCCTGGGCAATGCGTTTTCCGAGGCCAATGGCAAGGATGTCGAGGCCTACGAAACCCGGATTGTCGACCAGGGGAACGGCGAGCATGTGGTCAACGGCCGCAAGTTCTATTCCACCGGCGCGTTGTTCGCCCACATCGTGCCGATCGTTGCCCTCGACGAAACCGGCAAGGTCACGGTCGCGCTGGCCGACAGGCACGCCGCCGGCCTGACCGTGGTCGACGATTGGTCGGCCTTCGGCCAGCGCACCACCGCCAGCGGTACGGTGCTGATCGATCAGGTACGGGTGCCGGCCTCGCGAGTGCTGCCGGCGCACCGGGTGTACGACCAGCCGAGCGCCATCGGCCCGCAAAGCCAACTGATCCATGCCGCCATCGATGCCGGTATCGCTCGCGGCATCCTGCAGGCGACGGTCGACTTCGTCCGCCAACAGGCATGCCCGTGGATCGACAGCCACACACCCAAGGCCAGCGACGACGTGTTCACCATCGCAGCAGTCGGCGATCTGTTCATTCGCCTGCACGCCGCCGAGGCGCTGCTCGAGCGTGGCGCACGCCAACTCGATGCCACCCTGGCCCACACCGACCTGGACAGTATCGCCCTGGCCAAGATCGCCGTGGCCGAGGCGAAAGTGCTCACCACCGAAATCGCCCTGGCGGCCGCCAACAAGTTGTTCGAACTGGGCGGCACGCGCTCGACCCTGCAGAAACACAACCTCGACCGACTATGGCGTGATGCCCGGACCCACACCTTGCATGACCCGGTGCGCTGGAAGCCGTTCGCGGTCGGGCAGTACTACCTCAACGCGATTCACCCACCGCTGCACTCGTGGATCTAAGGCCATGTCATTCGATCTCATCGACTGGAGCCAGATCAGCGACGCGAGCCTGGACACCCTGGCCATGCTTGGCGGCGCGCTGATATTCACCGTGCTGTTCGGGCTGCCGCTGGGCGTTGCGCTGTTCCTCACCGGCAAGCGCCAACTGCTCGAACAGCCGGTGCTCTATGGCGCCGTGTCTTTCGTCCTGAACATCCTGCGCTCGGTGCCGTTCATCATTCTGCTGATCGTGCTGATTCCCGTGACGACCCTGCTCACCGGCACCTCGCTGGGGGTTCGCGGGGTGATCCCGCCGCTGGTGGTGGGCACCACTGCATTCTTCGCGCGCCTGGTGGAAACCGCGCTGCGCGAAGTCGATCGCGGCTTGATCGAGGCCGGTCAGTCGATGGGGGCGAGCACCTGGCAGATCGTCTGGTTCACCCTGCTACCCGAAGCCCGGTTGGGCCTGATTTCGGCAGTGACCGTGACCGCCATCGTGCTGGTCGACTACACCGCGATGTCCGGCGCCATCGGTGGCGGCGGCATCGGTGACCTGGCGATTCGCTACGGCTACCAGCGCTTCCAGACCGAAGTGATGATCGTCACCGTGCTCCTGCTGATCGTCCTGGTGCAACTGCTGCAAACCACCGGCAACCGCCTCGTCGCGCACTTCAGTCGAAAATAATCGCAAAGGAACCACCACCATGAAACTCAGCAAATGGGCTGCCTTGACCCTGATCGCCTCTAACGTGCTATTCGCCAGCCTGACCCAGGCCGGGGAGAAACTGACTATCGGCGCGAGCCCGGTGCCCCACAGCGAAATCCTCGAATTCATCAAGCCGATCGTGGCCAAACAAGGCGTCGACCTGGATATCCGGGTGTTCTCCGATTACATCCAGCCCAACGCACAGCTGGTGTCCAAGCAGTTGGACGCCAACTACTTCCAATATCGCCCCTTCCTCAATGACTTCAACCGCGAGCGGCACACCCAGTTGGTGCCGATCGTTCCGGTGCACATCGAACCCTTCGTGGCCTACTCGCAAAAAATCACCGACGTCAGCCAGTTGGCCGACGGTGCCCGAGTCGCCATCCCCAATGACCCAGTGAATGGCGGACGCGGCCTGCTGGTCCTGCAGAAGCTGGGACTGATCACTCTCAAGGGCAAGGCGCAACTGGATACCCCCGAGGACCCGTTGCCGACCTTGCGCGACATCACCGAGAACCCGAAGAAACTGAAGATCGTCGAACTGGAGTCGGCCATGCTCCCGCGCTCGCTGGCCCAGGTCGACCTGGCCGCCCTCAACGGCAACTACGTGCTGGAAGCCAAGTTGCCGCTGGATAAATCGCTGTACATAGAAAAGGGCCAGGACGGCAAGAATATCTGGGGCGAATACCTGGTCACGCGCCCGGAGAACGAGCACGACAAGGCGATCAAGATCGTTGCCGATGCCCTCAACAGCGATGACACCCGAGCGTTCATCCAGACCCGCTACCAGGGCGCCATTTACCCGGCGTTCTAACCCAACCTGTGAGAGCGCCCTGTATGGCCTATCCCAACCTGGCTGACCGCCCCGACGTGAAAATTCGCCTCAAGGCGGTCGGCAAGCATTACCCCAACGGAGTGCGCGCACTGCGCGACATCTCGCTGGACATCCATCGCGGTGAGATCTTCGGCATCATCGGCCGCAGTGGCGCCGGCAAGTCGTCGTTGCTGCGCATGCTCAACCTGCTGGAGTCGCCCAGCGAGGGCGAGATTCTGGTGGACGGCGAAGACATCAGCCGTTTCAAACACTCGCAGCTGCGCGTGCTGCGTCGGCGGGTGTCGATGATCTTCCAGCATTTCAACCTCATGTCCTCGCGCACCGTCGCACAAAACATCGCCCTGCCGCTGCGCTTGCTCGGCGTGGCGCGCGAGGAGCGGCAGCAGCGGGTCGAGGAACTGCTGAAACTGGTGGGCCTGGAATCACGCCGCGATGCCTACCCGGCGCAACTGTCCGGCGGGCAAAAGCAGCGGGTGGGTATCGCCCGGGCCCTGGTGCTGCAGCCGGAGATCCTCTTGTGCGACGAAGCGACTTCGGCCCTGGACCCGGAAAGTACCCAGGCGATCCTCGCCTTGTTGCGCGATATCAACCGTCGCCTGGGGCTGACGATTGTCTTGATTACCCATGAGATGGGGGTGATTCGCGATATTTGCGACCGCGTCGCCGTGCTGGATGAGGGACAAGTGGTGGAGCACGCAGAAGTCTGGAAAGTGTTCGGCGCACCCCAGCATGCGGTGACTCGCGCATTACTCGGCGCGCTGGAACATGTCGCGCAGGAGCCGGACGCGCGCGGGCGTGAGGGACTGACCCTGGACCTGCGCTACGACGGTAGCGCCGGGCTCGAACCGAGTCCCGATGCGATCGCCGCGGCGCTGGGGCAAAACCTGGTGCTGCTGCACGGCACGGTGGAACGCATTCAGGGCCGCTCGATTGGCCGCCTGCGCGTGCAGGTGACAGCCGAACCCGGGCAATGGCAGGCACTCATCGCCAGGGCGCAAGGTGTTGCGGATCAGGTCGAGGTGATCAGCCGGCATCCGAGTTTGCAGGAGCTCACTAATGCGCGTCGGGCCGAGCTGGCCTGAGGCGAGCGTCAGGCCAGCGCATGCTCGCGGCAGATCAACTCAACGTCGGTCTGCGCCAGCGGCTCTTGGGTCAGCCCGCAAAAGGGCTCGCCCTCGACCCGCAGGTGAAAGCGGCAGGTCTTGCACAGGCCAAAGCCCGGCACATCCTGCCCTCGCTGCACATTTCGCAGCAATTGCATCAGCAACCCCTCCAACTCCACGCCCTGGCTGCCCATCTGCTCTGCCGCCTCACGCAGAAACTGCGGCGGCAGGACCGCCGCCAACAGCGCCCGCGCCTCTTCGGTCAACTCCAGGTGCACGCTGCGTTTGTCCTGGGCGTGCGGGCGCTTGACCACCAGGCCCTTGGCCTCGAGAACCTTGAGCGATTGCGAGACCGTGCCCTTGGTCAGCCCCAAGTACTCAGTCACCGCCAAAGGCGTGTTCGAATAGCGATTGCAGCGAGCCAGGTACATCAGGGCGCTCAATTGAATCGGCTGCAGGTCAGCCAGCAGCGGATGCTGGCGGAACCAGGCACGGGACAGGGCGTTGAGTCGTTCAAGCAGATCGAAGAGCAACGGCTGATTCCTGAATCTATGGGATCAATAGATAGTATCGAATAAATACTATATTGACAAAGGCCCAATCGAGCGCACAATCACATATGTATCGAATCGATACTAACTACTGGAGATAACGACCATGACCACAGCTCGCTTCTACCACGCCGGTTGCCCCGTTTGCGTCAGTGCCGAACAGACTCTGCTCGGACTGCTGGACCCCAAAGTTAACGTGGAAGTCGTCCATTTGGGCGATGTTCCCAACCGGATCACCGAAGCTGAAGCCGCAGGTGTCAAGTCGGTTCCGGCCCTGGTGGTCGACGGCCAGGTCTTGCACCTGAACTACGGCGCCGCCCTGGCAGACCTGAAATGACCGGCTATCAACCGTTGGATTGCGATCTCCACGATTACCTGGAGATCGCTTGCCTGTACGGCTATCAACTGCTGATCGAGCGCACCGACGGCGTGGCGTTTCACGCCCGGGCAGTCACCACCCTCACCCGCACGGGAGGTGAAGAGTTCCTGTGCCTGATGGCGGCCGAAGGCGAATGCGAGGTGCGCCTGGATCATCTGGCGGCCATTACGCCGCTGGACGCCCAACGGCGTTTTGCGCGAATAGAAATGCTCTCGACCGGCACCTGTGCACTGTAGAACACTGACGCGGCCCCAAGGACGGACCGCGCCTCAGTGAATGCTTCAGGCCTTTTTCGAGCGCGGCAGGAAGATCGCCAGCACCCCGAGCAACGGCAGGAACGAACAGAGGAAGTACACGTACTCGATGCCGTGAATGTCCGCCAGATAGCCCAGCAACGCCGCACCGATCCCGCCAAAGCCGAACATCAGGCCGAAGAACACCCCGGCGATCATTCCCACATTGCCCGGCACCAGTTCCTGCGCGTAGACCACGATGGCCGAGAACGCCGAGGCGAGGATGAAGCCGATCACCACGCTGAGAATGGTGGTCCAGAACAGGTCGACATGGGGCAGCAGCAAGGTGAACGGCGCAACGCCAAGGATCGAGAACCAGATCACCGCCTTGCGCCCGATCTTGTCGCCGATCGGCCCACCGAAGAAGGTGCCCGCCGCCACCGCGCCGAGGAACAGGAACAGGTGCAACTGGGAGCTGGCCACCGACAGGTCGAACTTCTCGATCAGGTAGAAGGTGAAGTAGCTGGTCAGGCTGGCCATGTAGAAATACTTGGAGAACACCAGCAGCCCAAGCACCACCAGCGCACTGATCACCCGCCCCTTCGACAGCCCGTGAGTCGCCGCCTGGCCTTGCTTGAGCTTGAACAGGCTCAAGTGATTGGCGTACCAGCGACTGATGCGGTACAGCACCAGCAAGGCGAATACCGCAAACAGCCCGAACCAGGCCACATTGCCCTGGCCGAATGGAATGATGATCGCTGCCGCCAGCAGCGGCCCGAACGCCGAACCGGCATTGCCGCCCACCTGGAAAGTCGACTGCGCCAAGCCAAATCGCCCGCCCGAGGCCAGTCGCGCCACGCGCGAAGCTTCCGGGTGAAAGGTCGAGGAACCGATACCGATCAACCCGGCCGCCAGCAGAATCAGGGGGAAGCTGCCGACCTGGGACATCATGAGAATGCCGATCAGGGTGCAGATCATGCCCATTGGCAACAGATACGGTTTGGGATGGCGGTCGGTGTAATAGCCGACCCAGGGTTGCAGCAGCGAGGCGGTCAACTGGAAGGTCAAGGTGATCAGCCCGACCTGGGTGAAGGTCAGGCCGTAGCTGTCCTTGAGCATCGGGTAGATCGACGGCAGAACCGACTGGATCAGGTCGTTGATCAGATGCGCCAGGGCCACGGCACCGATGATGCGCATGACCAGAGGGCTACTTTGCGAAGTCGCAGGCGCCGCGGACGCGGCGGTTTGAGGGGTACTGATTGCCATGAGGGTTTCCAGACAGCGGATGGGCGCGCAATTGCAGGTGCGACAATGTGCCATTTTTCCCTGGGCAAAGACCATCCCCTTAGCCTGCTAACTACTTTTCCGGATCATTCCGGACAGGGCATTCGTCGGCTGTACAGGCAAAAAACCGGTTTTTATCGGGGTTTGAGGGTAAGCAGTTGAAAGTGTAGAGAAATATTTTAGATTCATGCTTGACACATGGTCGTCTCATGCAGATAATGCGCACCACTTGGCTACATAGCTCAGTTGGTTAGAGCATAGCATTCATAATGCTGGGGTCCGGGGTTCAAGTCCCTGTGTAGCCACCAAGTACTAAAAACGGCTTACCGCAAGGTAGGCCGTTTTTTTATGCCTGGCGAAAAGTCTCTCGCCAGGCAGGATCAAAGCGTGGGCAATGCCGCCAATGCCTTGTCCCAGATCTGCCGGGTACGCACCCAGGTCAATTCCTGCCAGTCCGGGTCCGCCGGATAGAACTGCTCCAGCAGCCCGAGCTTGATCTCGCGCCCCACCTCGTCCAACGGATCGCCGTGCAGGTGCAGCCAGTGATCGTCGCGCAAATGTTCATGCACCGCCTGCGTCGGATAGGTCCCGCACTCGATGACAAATGGCATCAGGCGCGTCTGCGGCAGCGCGTCCAGCAGTGCCTGCGAGGTGTAGCCGGTGGCCGAGGCGGCAATTCCGGTTTCGCTGTGCTGCGTAGTACCGGTCTGCACGGTGTACAACCACGGACCGAAAAGTGCCTGGGCCTGGGCCAGCGCCGGATACGCCGACTGGCTTACGGTCAGCAGCATCGGGTGGCCGTATTCGCCGGCCCCGGTGTGAAGATCGAAGCACATCGCGACGTCGGCGTGCGCCAGATGGGTGTCGATGATCTGGTGCAGCGTGCGGTTTGACCAGCTCGCCTCGAGGCCGCCGTAAAAAAAGCCGTCCGGATGACTGTGCTGGCCGCCCTCGACAATCGACATCACCGCCGGCCAGCCCTGCGCCTGCAACTGCTCGGCAAGCAGGGCATCGGCGCGCTGGCGCTGGGGCCCGCGCAACTCGGCAAAATCGTAGATGCCGTGCAGCGCGGCATAGGCCTGATTGTCCGGGAGCGCTGCGGAAAAATTCAGCTGATTGCGATTGAGGTCGATGTTGTCTTCGTTGACCCGACGCAGCCACGCCGTACCCCACGGGTTGATCAGGTGAATCACCACCACCGCCACATCCGCCGGCAGCGCAGAGCTCTCGGCCAAAGCTTTCAGCCACTTGGCCTGGCACTGCGAGCCGTAGTAGCCCTCGACGCCGTGGGTGCCGCTGAGCAGCACTAGCAGGCGCTTGGCGGCGGGGTCGCCGAGCACCGCCACATCGGTACCCAGGTCCTCGCCAAAGGGCCCCTTGAGTGGATGGGGATAGTGGCTCAGGCGGGCACCGACGGCAGTGGCGGCGCTGAGGAACTGTACACGCTGATCGGCGAAATTGAGGTGGTCTGGAAACACGCTGGGCATATCGACCTCTTGTTGTTTTGGCTGTGGTTCGACTCCCTGTGACCCTACAGAAAATTGCCCGGTGAATGAAGGACTCAAATCCCTGACCTGTAGGCCGACCGCAAAAGGCCAGCGTTGCGGCGCACTCCTCACGCCGATACAGTCGCCAAATCTTTTATCCCATGGACGGAGTGCCCACGTGTTCCCTGCTTCTCTCCTGCACACATACCGCCTCGGCGCCCTGTCGTTGATCGCCAGCACCCTGGCCCTCGTCGCCTGTAACGCCCCGCCCGCCTCCACCGTCGGCGCCCTGCCCACGGCCCCGGAAATCGCCTCGGGTTATCGCAGCGACCTGCGCACCCAACATGCCAGCCGGCACATGGCGGCGGCTGCCAACCCGCTGGCAGCCGCCGCCGGCCGCGAGATGCTGCGCCAGGGTGGTTCGGCGATCGATGCGGCGATCGCCATGCAGGCGGTGTTGACCCTGGTCGAGCCGCAATCCTCGGGGATCGGCGGCGGCGCGATGATTGTGCTGTGGGACGGCAAGGCCGTGCGCACCTACGACGGCCGCGAAACCGCACCGGCCGGCGCCACAGAGACGTTGTTCCTGCAAGCCGACGGCAAACCCATGCCGTTCACCCAGGCGCAGATCGGCGGACGTTCGGTGGGCACGCCCGGCGTATTGCGGGCGCTGGAAATGGCCCATCGCCAACATGGCCGCCTGCCTTGGGCAACTCTGTTCGAGCCAGCCATCGCCCTGGCGGAAAAAGGCTTTGCGATTTCGCCGCGCCTGCACACCATGATCGCCTCCGATCCGGCGCTGCCAGGGTCGCCGGACATGGCCAGCTACTTCCTGAATGCCGATGGCAGCCCGAAAGCCGTCGGCACCCTGCTGCAGAATCCGCCGCTGGCCAAGGTCCTCAAGCGCATTGCGACAGAGGGGCCAGACGCGCTCTATCAAGGACCGATTGCCGAAGAAATCGTCGCCCGGGTCCAGGGCAGCAAAAACCCGGGCAGCCTGTCCCTCAGCGACCTCAAAGGCTACCAGGCCAAGGAGCGCGCACCGCTGTGCACCGATTACAAGCGCTGGCAGGTGTGTGGCATGCCGCCGCCCTCCTCGGGCGGGATCGCCGTGGCGCAGATTCTCGGCACTCTCCAGGCAGTGGAGGCACGCGACAACCGCCTGGCCCTGGCCTCGATGAAACCGCTGAAGACGGACAAACCCGCCGGCATCGAGCCGCCTGCCGAAGCCGTGCACCTGATCGCCGAAGCCGAGCGCCTGGCCTACGCCGACCGCGCGCTGTACGTCGCCGACAGTGATTTCGTCCCGGTGCCAATGGCGGGTCTGGTAGCGCCCACCTACCTGGCCAGCCGCGCCGCGCTGATTGGCGAACGCAGCATGGGCAGCGCCCAGCCCGGCACACCGCCAGGGATACAGGTGGCCTATACCGCGGATCGCTCGCCGTTGCGCATCTCGACGTCGCAGGTGGTCGCGGTGGACGACCTCGGTGGCGCCGTGTCGATGACCACCACCGTGGAAGCCGCTTTCGGTTCGCACCTGATGGTCCAGGGCTTCATGCTCAATAATCAGTTGACCGACTTTTCCTTCATCGCCCGGGAAAATGGCCTGCCGGTGGCCAACCGGGTCGAGCCCGGCAAACGCCCGCGTTCGTCGATGGCACCGACGCTGATTTTCGATCGCCAAAGCGGCGAACTGGTCGCCACACTCGGTTCGCCCGGCGGCTCGCAGATCATCGAGTATGTCGCCAAGTCGGCGATTGGCTTGCTTGATTGGCAGCTCGACCCACAGGCAGCGATCAACCTGCCCAACTTTGGTAGCCGCAACGGGCCGACCGAACTGGAACGCGGCCAATTCAGCCCGGCACTGATTCAGGCACTCAAGGACAAGGGGCACATGGTCAACGAGATCGACATGACCAGCGGCACCCAGGCCATCGTTCGCGTGCGTGATGCCCAGGGCAAGGCGTCCTGGGCCGGCGGGGCCGACCCACGGCGCGAAGGCGAAGCCCTTGGCGATTGATCGCGATCAGGTCGCCAGACGCAGATGAATCAGGGCCAGGCGCCGGCCCTGTTTGTCCTGGCGCTCGTCGATCGCAAAGGGCACAAAGCCCAGTTTCGGGTAGAGCAGCAGCCCCGCCACATTGCTGTTGAAGCACGACAAGGTGACTTCACTGGCCTGATGGCGGGTCCGCGCGATGTCGATCATCTGCTTGATGAGCTGCGCGCCGATGCCCTTGCCTCGGGTCTGCGGATCGACGATCACGTTGCCAACGGTGCAGGTGCCGGCGTTTTCCCACTTGTAGAAGTTGGCAAAACCCACCACCACGCCGTCGAGCTCGATGACCGTCGAGTCCGAGCGCTTGTCGACCGATGCCTGCAATTGCGCCTCGGTCAACGGCCAGGTGGCGGCCGGAAAGAAATAAAACTGCTCTTCCTCGGTGCGGGCAAAACCGCAGATCCGCGCAATGTCCTGCGCCTGTACGGCTCTGAAAGTGACGCTCATGGTTGGCTCTCCCTATCCCTGTTGCGGCTCGACAATGAGCAGCCTCACCTTCTACCCGAGCTTGCGCCGCTCAATCAAGCCGTTGCCCGGCTGACAGCCTGCCATTCAGTGCGTTACCGTGCAGAACACGACCCACAGCGTCAACGAAGACTTTCCATGAACAAGCCCCCTGCCCTCACCGACTGGTTGCATCGCGCCCCTGAAACTGCAGGACTGGAGCGTATCGAAGCGTTTTTTGCCGGGCACGGTTATGAACTGCACCGCCATGACACCTACGCCATCGGCCACACCCTGACCGGCGTGCAAAGCTTTCAGTACCGCGGCAGCTGGCGCCACAGCCAGCCGGGCAGCACCATGGTGCTGCACCCGGACGAGGCTCACGACGGCGAGGCCGGCACCGAAGAGGGCTTCAAATACCGGATGCTCTACGTCGAGCCGGCACTGATCCAACAGATGCTCGGCGGCCAGCCGCTGCCCTACATCAAGACCGGGATTTCCAGCGATCCACGCCTGTTCGCCGCCGCCGGTGCATTGCTGCACAGCATTGATCGTCCACTCGAACCGCTGGAGCAGCAGGACGCGCTGTTCGACCTCGCCCAGGCGATGAGCCAGGTCTCGGGCAATCTGACACGGCACAAGCGCTTCGACTATCTGGCAGCAGAACGCGCCCGCGAATTGATTCACAGCGCCCTCGATCAAAACGTGACCCTGGATCAATTGGCCGAACACAGCGGCCGCGACCGCTGGAGCCTGTCCCGCGACTTTCGCCTGTTGTTCGGCACCAGCCCCTATCGCTACCTGACCATGCGCCGCCTGGACCTGGTGCGTGCGCTGCTGATGCAAGGCGAGTCACTGACCAACGCCGCGCTGATTGCCGGCTTCAGCGACCAGAGCCACATGACCCGGCAATTCGGCAAGACTTACGGCCTGTCGCCGGCGCGCTGGCTGAAAATGCACCGCGCCTGAGCCACGCACAATCGTGCAAGAAACGCCCAGGCGCCGCGACTAGTCTGGGCTCGCCATTCACCCGAGCGAGCCCTGCCATGACTGCCTATCGAAGCCTGAATTTCAACGACAAACTGCAGCAGCTCAACGAGCACTGGTCGCCGCGAGTCATTGCCGAAATGAACGACTACCAGTTCAAGGTGGTGAAACTGCTGGGGGAATTCATCTGGCACGATCACCAGGATACCGACGAGACCTTCATCGTCCTCGAGGGCCAACTGCGTATCGATTTTCGTGACGGCCAGGTGCTGGTGAATGCGGGTGAGATGTACGTGGTGCCCAAGGGCGTCGAGCACAAACCCTTTGCCGAGCAGGAGGTCAGCCTGATGCTGATCGAACCCCGCGGCGTGCTCAATACCGGCGCTGAAGGTGGCGTGCGCACGGCGCAGAATGATCAATGGATCTGACCCTGCACACCACCTGCTGGCTCACTCAGCGTCGAGGTGCCTGCCGGTCACGGGCTCACCGATGGTGAGGAAATGCCCGCCGGCCACATGATGCAAGGTGCGCAACTCGTCGTACCCTTCGAAGTGCCAGCGGCCGTCGCTGAAAACCCGCTCGTCGGCTTGCGCGGCGATCACTTCAGCGAGAAACAGGTCGTATTGCTGGTGGTTGTGCGGCTCGGGCAGCAGCCTGCATTCCAACCAGGCAACACAGCCCTCAAGCATTGGCGCCGCGAGCTGTTCACCGGCGAAGGTTTGCAGGTCATAGGCCTGAAACTTGTCCTGCTGCGCGCCGCTGGTCGAACCGACGGTCTGCACGATATCGGCCTGGGCGGCACAGGGCACGTTGAGCACAAAGGTACCGGACGCTTCCAGCAATTGGCGGGTCCAGGTGGACTTGTCGAGTACCACGGCGATCTTCGGTGGCTCGAAGTCCAGCGGCATCGCCCAAGCGGCAGCCATGATGTTGCGCTTACCCTCGTGGGCGGCACTGACCAGCACCGTCGGCCCGTGATTGAGCAGGCGATAGGCCTTGGCCAGTGGAACCGGACGGCGATGGGAAATGCTCATGAGGCGCGCTTCTCGAAATCAGACAATTTGTAACGCTATCGCAAAGACCGGCCCCTGACCACCCGGCCGTCGCGTCCGGACACGCCTCAACTCGACAGCTGGCTAGTGAACTGGCCAATCGCATCCACCACCTTCTGCGCACCATCCTGGATCTCGACGATCACCGTGCCCGCCTCGGCCGCCAGCGCCAGCCCGTGCTCGGCCTGCTGCTTGCCGTCGGTCATCAGGACCACCGCATCGCGCGCCATGTCCTGGTTCTGCCGCACCACGCCGACGATTTCTTCGGTGGCCTTGCTGGTGCGCGACGCCAATTGCCGTACCTCGTCCGCCACCACCGCAAAACCGCGTCCTTGCTCGCCGGCCCGGGCCGCTTCGATGGCCGCGTTGAGCGCCAGCAGGTTGGTCTGCTCGGCGATCGCGCTGATGGTCTTGACGATGCTGCCGATCACCAGCGATTGCTCGTTCAACGCCTCGATGCCCTCGCCCGCCTGCTGCATATGCCGGGACAGGTCGCGCATCACGTCGACGGCCTGGGTCACCACTGCGGTGCCACGCTGCGCACAACTGTCGGTCTGCAACGACGTGCTGTAGGCAATGTTCGCCGCCTCGGCGACCGCCTGTTCCTGCTTGACCTGTTCGGTGATCACGGTGGCGAACTTGACCACCTTGTACAGTTTGCCATTGGCGTCGTGCACCGGGTTGTAGGAGGCTTCAAGCCACACCACCCGCCCCTGGCTGTCGACGCGCTTGAAGCGATCGGCGACATACTCGCCCTGGTTCAGCCGACGCCAGAACGCCTGGTAGTCGGCACTGTTGGCTTCCTCTGGCTCGCAGAACTGACGGTGATGCTTGCCCTTGATCTGCGCCAGGCCATACCCCATGCCATTGAGGAAACGCTCGTTGGCGCTCAATACATGGCCGCCAAGGTCGAATTCGATCACTGCCGTGGAACGAACCAAGGCGCCGATCAGGTTCTCGTGTTCGCGCGAGGACTCGATGGTACGAGTCAGGTCACTGGAATAAATCGAGATGTTCCGGATCCGCCCGTCCGCCGCCCGTATCGGTTGCGCGATCGAGCGCAGCCAGGCTTCCTGGCCGTTGCCACGCAGCAGGCGCACGGCGCCGGCGAAGTGCTCGCCACGGGTCAGGGCATGGCGAAAGCGCAGGTGAAACTCGTCGTTCTTGACCTGCGCCGGGACGATGTCCTCGATATGCCGCCCCACTAGCTCGCTGTCCTTGTAGAGCATCTCCCTGGAGAAGTTGGGATTGATCGAGTGCACCCTGCCGTCCGGGTTCAGGGTGAGCACCAGCATCTCGCTGTCGAGGCTTTCCTTCACTTGCTGCAGGCTGGAGAGTTCCTCGCGAAGAGCCGCCAGCTCCTGCTTCAAACGTTTATTGAACATGGGGGGATACACCGATGGGCAGGGTTGAGTGCGTCGCTATACATCGCCATCGGCCTTGTACAAGTTTTCTGAAGGTCATTGTCGACCTGTACAAGAAAAAAAAATGCCCTTGGCGCTATAGTCAGCGCTGCCCCCCATCCTCAGGAGACACGCCCCATGGATCAATCACGCAAAACGCTGTTCGAAGGTTTCGCCCAGCAGCTGGGTCATCGCTTCGACGGTGAGATGCGCATCGGTGGCAACTACGTGCCCGCGGTACGCAACGGCAATGAGCTCTACATCAGCGGACAGATCCCCCGCATCGACGATACGGTGATGGTGGTCGGCCGAGTCGGTGCCGAGGTGTCCCTGGAACAGGGCCGTCTGGCGGCGAAGATTTGCACCATGCGCGCCCTGGCCATCCTCACCCAACAGCTTGGTGACCTCGAGAGCATCGAGCGGGTGTTGCGGATCAATGTCTATGTGCGCAGCGCCGAGGACTTCACCCAGCAGAGTGAAGTGGCCGACGGCGCTTCAGAGGTGCTCTTTGGGGTGTTCGCCGATGCCGGCGTGCATACGCGCACCTCGGTGGGGGTGTATCAGCTGCCCAAGGGCGCCGCGGTCGAAGTCGACATGATTGTCGCGCTCAAACCGGCCCGCTGATACCCCTCAGGAGCAGCAGGTTGCGGCCGTCTGCTGGTTGACCAGCGGCAGCCGCGCACCGAAGTACAGCGCCGCGCCCATGCCCACGGCGCCCATCACTGCGCAAAAAATCACGCAGATCCACGGGCTCCAGGGCATCAGGCCGATCAGCAGCAACGGCGTGATACTGGCCCAGATCGCGTAGGCGATGTTGTAGGTGAAGGAGATGCCTGAGACGCGAATCCGCGCCGGAAACAGGTTCACCATCACCGACGGCACCGCCCCCACCACCCCGCAGCACAAGCCGGCGATCACGTACGCCAGCGCCACCCACTGCCCTCCACCGATCAGGCTGGCGTAGAGCACGCCAATCCCCAGCGGCAGCAGCAGGCTGTAGAGCATGACGGTGCGCCAGGCGCCGATGCGGTCGACGATCAACCCGGCGATGACGCAACCGATATTCAGGAACACGATGCCCAGGCTGCTGAGGGCGAAGGTGTGGCTGGCGGTCATGCCAAAGGTTTTCTGCATCATGGTCGGGGTGATGACGACGAAGGTCACCACGGCCGAGGTCAGGACACAGGTGAGGATGGCCGCGGGCAGCATCGCCAGGCGGTGCTCGCGCAGCACGGTGCGCAGCGGCAATTCGACGTGGGTCTCGCGGCTGGCCTGCAGGGCCATGAACACCGGGGTTTCATTGAGCCAGCGGCGCAACCAGACGCCGATAACGCCAAATACGCCGCCCAGCAGGAACGGGTAGCGCCAGGCGTAATCGAGGATTTCCGCCGGGGTGAACAGCTGCGCCAGCAAGGTCGCCGTCAGTGCGCCGATCAGGTAGCCGAAGGTCAGCCCGGCCTGCAGGAAGCCCAAGGCATAACCACGGTGCCCGTCAGGCGCGTGCTCGGCGACGAAGGCCCAGGCGCTCGGCACTTCACCGCCGACGGCGGCGCCCTGGAACACCCGCAACACCAGCAACAGCAACGGCGCGAAATAACCAATCTGGGCGTAGGTCGGCATGATCCCGATGAGCAGGCACGGCAGCGCCATCATCAGGATGCTCAAGCTGAAGACCTTCTTGCGCCCCAACCGGTCGGCAAAGTGCGCCATCAGGATCCCGCCCAGCGGTCGGGCGAGGTAACCGGTGACGAAGATCCCGAAACTCTGCAGCAGGCGCAGCCACTCGGGCATTTCCGGCGGGAAGAACAGCTGGCTGAGGGTCAGGGCGAAAAACACGAAGATGATGAAGTCGTAGATTTCCAGGGCCCCACCCAGTGCCGCCAGGCTCAGGGTCTTGTAATCAGACCGGGAGAATGGCTTGGGTCGAGTATCGGCAATGGCAGTCATAAGCAGGCTCGAGAACTGGAGAAAAAACACGGCGCCCATGGTCTACGCAAAAGGGCTCCCGGACAAGCCGTTAGACCATAGTCCCAATTTCTCGATACACAACCGCACATGTCCCGTGATTGCTTTATGGTTGCGGTCTGACCGACCCGGCCCGCACTGCCTGATCGGCACCACAATAAACATAAAAATGAGGTACTTACGTGTCCGTAGAAATTGCTGACAGCCGTTCCGCGCGCTTTGCCCTGCGCTGTTCGAATTTTGCCGAGCGCTGGTTTCCCGACTCCTGGGTATTCGCCGCGCTCGCCGTGATCATCGTCGCGCTCGCCACCCTGGCCATGGGCGCCAAGCCCACCGATGCCGCCATGGCCTTTGGTGACGGCTTCTGGAGCCTGATCCCGTTCACCATGCAGATGGCCTTTGTGGTGATTGGTGGCTATGTGGTCGCCAGCTCGCCGCCGGCCGTCAAATTGATCGACCGCCTGGCGCGTATTCCAAAGAACGGCCGCTCGGCGGTGGCCTGGGTGGCATTGATCTCGATGGTGGCGTCATTGCTGAACTGGGGCCTGTCGCTGGTGTTCGGTGGCTTGCTGGTGCGGGCGCTGGCCCGGCGTACCGATCTGCACATGGACTACCGCGCTGCCGGCGCTGCGGCCTACCTGGGCCTGGGTGCGGTCTGGGCCCTGGGCCTGTCGTCCTCGGCAGCCCAACTGCAAGCCAACCCGGCCAGCCTGCCGCCGTCGATTCTGGCGATCACCGGGGTGATCCCGTTCACCGAGACGATTTTTCTCTGGCAATCCGGCGTCCTGCTGCTGGCCTTGATCGTGGTCTCGTTGATTGTCGCCTACGCCACTGCGCCCGGCCCGAACTCTGCGCGCGACGCCAAGGCCTGCGGCGTCGACCCCAGCTTCAGCATGCCGGCGCTGGCACCGCGCACCCGACCGGGCGAGTGGCTGGAATACAGCCCGCTGCTGACCATCCTGCTGGTGCTGTTGGCGGCCGGCTGGCTGATCCATGAGTTTTCGACCAAGCCGGCGATCAGCGCGATCTCGGGCCTGAACACCTACAACTTCCTGTTCCTGATGCTCGGCGCCCTGCTGCACTGGCGCCCGCGCAGCTTCCTCGACGCCGTGGCCCGTGCGGTGCCGACCACCACCGGGGTGATGATCCAGTTTCCGCTATACGGCTCGATTGCCGCGCTGATGACCGTGGTCAAGGGCGCCGAAGGCCAGACCCTGGCCCACCATATTTCCACCTTCTTCGTCAGCTTCGCCTCGCACGACACCTACGCAGTGCTGATGGGCGTGTACTCGGCGATCCTCGGTTTCTTCATCCCCTCGGGCGGCGGCAAGTGGATTATCGAAGCGCCTTACGTGATGCAGGTGGCCAACGACCTGCAATACCACCTGGGTTGGGCGGTACAGATCTATAACGCCGCCGAAGCCTTGCCGAATCTGATCAACCCGTTCTACATGCTGCCGTTGCTCGGGGTGCTCGGCTTGAAGGCGCGGGATCTGATCGGCTTTTCGTTCGTGCAATTGCTGGTGCACACGCCGCTGGTGCTGTTTCTGCTGTGGGCGCTGGGGACGACGCTGGCGTATGTGGCGCCGGTGATGCCATAGGTCGCAGAGGACCAACCTGCAGGACGGCGGGGCTCACGGCCCCGCATCGAGTGAATGCCAAGGGCCCCTGTTGAGCAGAGGCCCGGGGCTTTTCAAGGCGCATCGACCGGACGCAGGCGGTACTGCGGCGGTAACTGTTCGAAGCCGCTGATGGTGGCGTTGAGGCTTTTCCAGCGACCGTCCTTGATGCCGTAGATGCAGCCGTGAACCGACAGCTTCTGGCCGCGGTGCCAGGCGTTCTGGACGATGCTGGTATGGCCGACGTTGGCCACCTGCTGGATCACGTTCAACTCACAGAGACGATCGACCCGCTCTTCTTCCGTTGGCAATTGCGCCAGGGCGTCACGGTGCTCGTAGTACAGATCGCGGATCGAGCGCAGCCAACCGTCGATCAGGCCAAACTGACGGTCCTGCATCGAGGCGCGCACGCCGCCACAGCCATAGTGGCCGGTGACCAGGATGTGTTTGACCTTGAGCACATCGACCGCGTACTGAATCACCGACAGGCAGTTCAGGTCGGTGTGCAGCACCACGTTGGCCACATTGCGGTGGACGAACAGATCACCCGGCAACATGCCAACGATCTCGTTGGCCGGCACCCGCGCATCGGAACAGCCGATCCACAGGTACTCCGGGGTCTGCTGGCGGGCCAGTTTGGCGAAGAAGTCAGGGTCTTCCTGCTTGATCGCATCAGCCCAGCGCTCGTTGTTATCAATCAGATCTTGTAATTCGTTCATGTTCTGAAGCCTCAAGAATGATGCGCTGGTTTGACTGCCGACCGTCTGCCGAGGTCACGTGGCAATGTGCGATTAGCGAGGGGTGAAAAGCCCGGGAATCTTCAAGGGTAGCGCCTGTCCACCTTATAAGCCCCCCATTATGAGGATTTGCCATGACTGATTCACGACGTCCGTACGGCGCGGAGCAACCCGAGCCCATCGACGACAACGAAGACCGCATGGGCTCGATGCATGAACTGGACTTCGATGAAGAACCGCAAAACTCGCTGATCGGCGACGAGTTGCCGGAGCACCTGCGCGAGCACCCTGCCCCGCGCAAGCCGGCGCGTCGTATCGATGCTGGCGATACGGATGATGAGGACGCCAATGATGACGAGCTGACCCCGGGCAACCTGATCCCTGAAGACGGTGCACGCGACGCCCACGAGACCGGCGGCGATAGCCCCACCGATTGGGACTTGAGCATTGTCGGCGAAGGCGAGATCGGTGGCGGTAACGGCTTGGATGAAGCTGAGCTGGCGCGACGCGATCCCCTGGATCGCAAACGTTGAGGTTGGTGAGGGCGTATCGCCCCACCAGTACGGAGCTGACTAGTCCACCAAGGTACAGGCCATCACCACCGCATCTTCGCGACCACCAATGGCCGGGTAATAGTCCCGACGCCGGCCAATTTCGTTGAAGCCGTAACGCTCGTACAGGCTGAACGCCGCGCGGTTGCTGTCGCGCACTTCGAGGAAGCACTCGCGGGCGTCGGCCTTGTAGGCGATCGCCATCAAATGCTCAAGCAAGATCAAACCGAGGCCACGTCCCTGGTTTTCCGGCTTGACCGTGATGTTCAGCAGGTGCGCTTCATCGAGAATGATCTGCACCACGCCGTGGCCGACCTGTTGCTCGCCCTCGAACATCAGCCAGATCTGGTATTTGCCCAGGCCGTCGAGAAAAATCCCGCGGGTCCAGGGGTGACTGAATGCCGCGTATTCAATTTTAAGTACAGCGTCGAGGTCCGCCTCGGTCATCGGGCGGAACGTTACAGCATCACTCATTGGGTTCTTTCCAGCGCGCCATCAGCCGACGCATGGCTTGCCAGACATCAGCCTTACGCTGTGGCTCTTCCATTAACAGTTCCAGCCCAGGCAGCGCCCAGGCCGTTCCCAGGCTTTCGACCTGGAGTTCGCGATTGTAGGACTCGGCATCCGCCTCGCCGGCAAACCGTACCGCCGGCAGGCCGATCAACCACAGGCATGCACAGGGCGCGTCTTCCAGGCGGGCCGAGAGGAAGCCCTGGACAAAATCCCGCGCGGCGTCAGGCCCCTGGTCGAGGGCGCCACGCACCAGCAGCGGCCAGCGCACCGGTTCGCCGATGATTTGCGGACTGTCCGGCAGACCGGCGGCGCGCAGCATGTCCTTGAGCAGCAGATAAGCCGGGTCGCGGCTCTGGAAGGCCTCCCCCGTGGGCAACTCCACCAGCACCAGGCAACGCCCGGCACGCAGCAGTTGCAGGGCAAAGCGCGGCGGCGGAATCTGTGGCGCCTTGGCCACCACCTGCTCGGCCTCGGCGGTCTCGAGCGGTTTGCTCGACGGACGCGCCGCTGCGGGCGTCGGCCGTGGCACCTCGATTTTCACCCGCTCGCTCGGTCTGACCGGCGGTTCAGCCTGGGCATTGGCGACCGGCACCGACGCGATCGGCGCCTCGACCACCGGCTCCGGCGCTTGCAGCAGCTCGGGCCGCGACGGCGCGGCAAAGGGCAATTCGGTACGCGGCAGCCAGTTGACCACCTGCATGGCGGTCAGATAGGCGCGGCGACGGGACTCGATTAGCAAGGGTCGGCCACTTGTGGATAACTGAGAGTGCGGGGATTCTACCGCCCTTCGCGCAAGATCGCCCGCAGTTGCGAGGAGAAAAACGACAGTCCGTCCCGTCGATCCGCCGAGAATGATTGCCACCGCACGCGATGCAGTACAATCGCTGCTTTTAATCGCCAACCAGCCGGCCAATCCAATGATCGAACCCAAGCGCGTCTTGCGCGCCCTCGCCGAACACTGGGCACTACTGGAGCCACTGTGTGAGCATTTCGACCAAGGCACCCTGAGCCTCAACGAACTGCGCTCGCAACTGGCCGCCCAGCAACTGGACAGCACGCCACAGGACATCACCAGCCTGCTGGACGTGTGGATCCGCCTCGACATTCTGGTTCCGGTGGCCAAGAGCCCGAACCGTTTTGAACTGAACGCGCAGATCCACGACTTCCTCGCCTACCTGCGGCGTGAGCACCGCTTGGGCCTGTGCCTGGAAATCGAAGCCTACCTGCGTCACCTGGAGCGGCTGGCCGGCTATATACAAGACGCTTTCGACATTCGCGACGGCAACGACCTGGCGCGCCAGTTGCGTTTGCTCGACATGCGCGTGCGCGACGTGCTGAAAAAACTCGCCAACGACGAACAGGCCCTGGTGGCGGTCGCCGAGCGCGCCAAGACCAGCGACCGGCAGATCCCCCTGCGCCAGCGCTACGCCGAAGTACTGGCGACCTGGGACGAATACGTCGAGCCGATGATCCAGTTGGTCAACGCCGACGGCGCCTTCGAGCAAGGCGTACGCAAGGTCGAGAATGTCCTGCTGAAGATGCTCACCGAGCAGCAGCGCCTGGGCCATCTGGTCGACGACGATATGTTGCTGCGTACCCACGCACGCATCCTCGAAATGCAGACCAGCGCCCAACTGACCCTGCGCCATGCCCGTGAATTGCTGTTGCCACTGCGTGAAGAAGCGCGCCGGCACAACGCCGTGACCCGTGGCGCGGCGCTGGCCCTGTCGATGATCCGCCGCAAGGGCCTGGACGCCGTGCCGCAGGCAGCGATGCCGATGTTCACCCGCCCGCAAAGCACCTTCCTCGGCAGCGCCAGTCAAGTCGAAGCCTACGTGTACGCCCTGGCGCGTTTCGAGCCGAAACCGGCGCGCTTCCCCAAGGCCCACAAGACCCAGGTCGGCGAGCCACCCCGCGCGCCGCGCACCGTGCGCGAGATGCTCGAACGCTGCGAAAACGCCCTGCCGATGCCGGACTTGATGACCTGGCTGCTCGAGCAGGAACCGGATGGCGCCACCGATGAGCTGCTGTACTGGTTCTCGCGCCTGTCACGGGACAAACGCTTCACCCGCGAGCGCCTGGAACGTCGCGATTATCACACTCACGAGCACCAGGTCAGCCTGCGCTCCTTCGCCCTGCTCTCGGCCGGCGGCGACGCCACCGAGAATTCTGCGAGCACCCCTCATGCATCTTGATCTTTCCGAACTGTCTCAGCTGGCACCGATCTTTCGCGAGCTGTTCAAGGGCTATCACGTCAGCCGTCGCGATCCCGAGCTGTACGCCCAGCTGTCGAATTTCCAGGACCAGTACCGCACGCTGTTCCGCGCCCTGGGCTTCGAACTGGTGTGCGACACCCGAGGCTTCTATTACTTCGTCCCCGATCTGGCCGCCGCGACCGTGAACAAGACCGCCCAGCGCCTGGCCTTGTTCACCTTCATCCTCGTCGAACACCTGGCCGACCAGGGTCGTGACCCGATCGCCGTGCTCGACGGTGGCAGCCTGGGTCGCGATGAACTGCCTTCGTTGCTGGAAAAATACCGCGACCTGTTCCTCCAGGCCGAAGTGCAGACCCAGGAAGAGCTGGAAGAAAAGATCATGCGCCGCATGACCCAGCTCGGTTTTGCCGCGGAAGAAAACGGTGTGTACCGCTTCCTGCCGCCGATGCACCGCTTCCTCGACGTCTGCCTGTCGGTTCAGCAGGACCGTGACCTGGCCGCCAGCCTGCACAGCGTGCTGCCGTTGCCGACTCCGGTGTTGATCGATGACGACAGCGACGAAAAACTGCTGCAGACCGATGATCCGCTGGACCTCAGCGACTTCTCCGAAGAAAGCGAAGAAAACGCCCTGGCCCGTGCCATTGCCGAAGAACAGGAGCTCGACGCATGAGCAAGGAACGTTACGGCATTCGCCGCTTTGCCCTTCTGAATACCGCCGGCTACAGCCTTGGCCTGTTCCCCCTGGAAGAGCCGCTGTCGGTCTACGGCGCCAACAACCTGGGCAAGTCCGCTTCGATCAACGCCTTGCAGTTCCCGATTCTGGCGCGCATGTCGGACATGAGCTTCGGCAAGTACAGCCTGGAGCAATCACGGCGTTTCTATTTTGCCTCCGACACCAGCTACATCCTGGTGGAAGTCTCGCTACCCCATGGCCCCCACGTGATAGGCGTCGTCGGTCGAGGACCTGGCGGTGGCTTCGGTCACCAGTTCTTCGCCTACGCCGGCAAGCTCGACCTGGCCCATTACCAGAAGAACGACACCTGCCTGCGCCAGAAAGAATTGTTCACCAACCTCGAGCGCGAAGGCCTGAAAGCCTACGAACTCAAACCGGATGAACTGCGCCGCTTGCTGGTAGGTGGTCACACCTCGATCCCCCTGGACCTGACGCTGATCCCGCTGCGTTCCACCAGTGAACAGAGCCTGAAGACCTTTCGCGCGCTATTCATCAACCTGCTGCACATGCGCGAAATCACCGCCGCCAAGCTCAAGCAGCTGTTCCTCGATGCATTCGAGCACAGCCTGCGCTCCGGTAGTGTCGATTACATCGCTGCGTGTGAAGAAGCCTTCCGCGACGTACGCCGTATGGAGCAGGACTACAACTCGCTGGTCACCGCCGGTCCTCTGGTTGAAGCCCTGTCGTCAGGCGTTAATCAGCGCAACATCCTGCGCGGCAAGTTGCACCGTATTTCGCCGCTGCTCGACTCGCTGCTGGGCACCTGGTCGGACTACGCCAGTGCGCGCAAGGAAGAACTGACGATCCAGGCCGAGCATTACCGCAACGAGCAGGACGCGCTGCAAAACGATCAGCGTGGCGGGACCCAGGAGCTAATGCGCCTGGAGCGGGAGATCACCGGCATCCAGCGCTGGCTGGGCGAGTTGTCGGTGCTCAAGCATCGTTTTGCCCTGGTCGATGACGTCAAGGTCCTTGAGGCGCAACTGCTGGCTGCCAAGGATGCTCACGATGAGTTGGCCGGCGCCCTGGCTCAATCGCGGCAGTTCAGTGCCGAAGACCTGGATGAGCGTCTGCGCGAGCTGGAAAAACGCCTGAAATCGGTCAAGCAGCAGCTCGATAACGCGGATAACAACAGCTACGCCCGCCTGCGCGAGGAGTTCTCGCAACAGGATGTCGAACGCCTGATGCGTCTGTTCAACAGCGCCCTGTTCAGTCTGCCGCTGGGCGAGCACGGGATCACCCTGGATGAGGACGGGCAGTGGGTCAAATCCCTGGAGCTGATCCTCGATGGCTTCAAGGGCGAGCGTTTCGAAGTACCGGGATTGGCGATCGACATTTCCCACATCGAGCCGCCTGCCCTGCAGGCCCTGGCTGACCGCGCCGCCCTGCGCGACCAGAAAGAGCGCCTGGACAAGGAACTCAAGCAACTCAAGACCCAGCAGGCCGTTGCCGCCGACCGCGCGGCCAGCAAGACCCAGACCGAAGCGCTGTACCAGCAGGTGCTGGATGCGCAGAAAGCCCTGGAAGATTTCCGCCGCGCGCAAACCCTGAGCGCCGAAGAAGGCGACAAGCTTGAACAACTGGCGCAGATGGAAGCCGCACAGGACGAGTTAAAACGCTCCAGCGATGCCTTCACCGAACGCGTCCAGCAGTTGTCGGCCAAGTTGCAGTTGGTGGGCCGACAAATCGGCGACATGGAAGCCAAGCAACGTACCCTCGACGATGCTCTGCGTCGTCGGCAATTGCTGCCCGCTGACCTGCCCTTCGGCACGCCATTCATGGACCCGATCGATGACTCCATGGATAACCTGCTGCCCCTGCTCAACGACTATCAGGACAGTTGGCAGGGCCTGTTGCGCGCCGACGGCCAGATCGATGCGTTGTATGCCCAGGTGCGCCTCAAGGGCGTCGCCAAGTTCGACAGCGAAGACGATATGGAGCGTCGCCTGCAACTGCTGATCAACGCCTATGCACACCGTACCGATGAAGCCCTGACCCTGGGCAAGGCGCGGCGTGCAGCGGTCACTGACATTGCGCGGACGTTGCGCAACATTCGCAGCGACTACGACAGCCTCGAGCACCAATTGGCGCTGTTCAACCGCGAAATCAACAAGCGCCAGGTGTCCAACCTGCAGAGCTTCCGCATTGTCCTGGCGCCGAACAAGGAAGCGCTCAAGCATATCGACCAGATCATCCACAGCGCCGGTCAATATGAGGAAGGCGAAACCCTTTCGGTGTTCGACCTGAGTCAAAGTGCCGAACAGGACAACAAGAACGAAGAGGCCAAGGAATACCTGGCGCGCCTGGTGGCGGCGAACCACAACCAGCTCGGCCTCAAGGATTTGTTCGAGCTGGCGTTCGAGATTACCAAGGTCAACGGTCAGCCGGTGATTCACACCGACATCGACGGCGCCGCGTCCAACGGCACCACCATGACCATCAAGGCGCTGACCAACATGTATTTGTTGCTGCACTTGATGGACCGCGACCAGGCTGGACGCGTGCGCTTGCCGTACTACCTCGACGAAGCGGCGGACATCGACGAGAAGAACCAGGCTGCACTGCTGGAAACCAGTCTGCAACTGGGCTTCGTGCCGATCCTCGCGAGTGTCAAACCACAGGTCTGTGCCAGCGTCGCCATCGACCTGGAAGGCGGCAGCGGGCCGAACGGTATCTACATCGACGAGGCCGACTGGAAGTTCATCCGTCGGCATGACGAGGTGAAACCGACAGTTGCCGTTGAAGCGGACGAGCCGGAGTTGGACGCGGTGTAATCTGCTCCTCATCTGCAGATAAAAAGGCCGCGATCCAGGGATCGCGGCCTTTTTTATTGCCCGGTGCCTCGGTTATTTACCGAGGGAAATCTTCGGCGCCCACTGCAGCCATTCGTCTTCGAACTTGTCGAACAACGGGAAGGTTTGCTGAGGGTGCGCCGGGTTGCCCATGCGTTCACCATCCGGTGTCGCAAAGGCAATACCGCCCTGCATCAGGGTTTCCAGGGACTCGGTGCGTACGGTTGCGCCCTTGAACAGGCTGTAATCCAGGCCGAAACCGCTGGTGTTCCAGAAGCGTGAGCCACTGCGCACCAACGGCGCGTACTTCGGCTCGATAAGAACCCGGATCAGCACCCGATCTGCCGTCTGCCCGAGCTCGTAGCCCGTGACCTTGCCCACGGTGATTTCGCGGTAAGTCACCGGCACGCCAGGCTTCAACGAGCCACGCCGCGCAGCGCTCAAGGTCAGGCTGAGCCCGGCCTCTCGCACTTCGGCTTCCGGCGGCTTGGCCAGGGCCACAAAGTTCTTTTGCGGGCCGAGGTTTTTCGGCGCCGGCTGCACCTCGATGTACTGCCCGGTCACCAGGGTTTCCAGGTTGGAGGTCTTGATCAGACCCAGCTCCGGCTTGACCACCCAGAACTGGCTACCCGCCCGGGCAATGCGCTCCGGCACTTCGGTGATGCGCGCGGTGAGCAGCACCGATTGCAGGTCGTCACTGAGATCGACGTCTTCAACCTTGCCGACATCCAGCCCCCTGTAGCGAATCGGCGTGCCGCTGTGCAGACCGTCAGCCCGATCGAGCTTGATGGTGACGATCGCGCCTTTTTGCGTGGCCTCGTCATGGTTGGCAAACAGGCGGAAGCGCGGGATACGCTTTTGCAGCGGCGCCTTGGCCTCCGGCGTTTCAAAGGCGATACCGCCGGCCATCAGGCTTTGCAGCGATTCGCTCTTGACCTGGATTCCGCCGGTCAGTCCGCCGGTCAGGGTGATGCCGCTGGCATTCCAGAAGCGCGTCGAGGCATTGACCAGCCCTTCATATTCCTTCTCGATGTGCACACCGATGACCAACTGCTTCTTGGTCCGGGAGAACTGGTAGCTCTGCACCGAGCCGACCTTGACCTGCTTGAACAGGATCGGGCTGCCGACCTCAAGCGAACCCAGGTTGTCAGTGAACAGCACCAGGTGCAGGCCCGGCGCACGCAGATCCAGCGGCGGAGCCTTGGGCCGCGCCTCGAACTCACGCTTGGGAGCACTGCCCTTGTCGCCGGGACGCACGGCGATGTAGTTACCTTTGACCAAGGCTTCCAGCCCGGTGATACCGGCCAGCGAGATCGACGGCTTGACCACCCAGAACTGCGTGCCTTCGACCAGGTAATCTTCCGCCAGTGGGTCGAGGGTCAATTCCGCGGTGGCGCTGGACAGGTCGGAGTCGACCTTCAACGCTTTCAGGTTACCGACCTGGATGCCCTTGTACATGACCGGGGTACGACCGGCTTGCAGACCTTCGAAGTCGCTGAGCTTGACCTTGACCCGAATCCCGGCCTGAGCCGCGTCGAAGTCTTCATACAGTCGAAACGGCAGGCTTGGATCGGTCGGCGGGCTGTCCTTGCGGTTTTCCGGCGTGGCGAAGGCGATGCCGCCGGCAACGATACTGGCCAGCGACTCGCTGCGCACTTTTACCCCGGACAGGTTGGCATCGATGCTGATCCCGCTGGCATTCCAGAAACGCGTGTGTTTGCGCACCAGGCTGGCGTAGGTCGGCTCGATAAAGACCTTGATCTCGACGGTGCTCTGGTCCTCGGACAGCAGGTAGCTTTTCACCTGGCCGACCTGGATCTGCTTGTAGAACACCGGGCTGCCGCGGTTCAGCGACCCCAGGCGATCAGCCTTGATGGTCAGGTGTAAGCCGGGCTTGGAGTCCGACAGCGGCGGCTCCTGGGCAAGGGCCTTGAACTTGCGTGTTGGCTCGCCTTCACCCGGGCTGATCGCCACGTAGTTACCCGAGACCAGGGTTTCCAGACCGGTGATGCCGGCCAGGGTCACGCTGGGCTTGACCAGCCAGAAGCGGGTGCTGGTCTTGAGGTATTGCGCGACGTCCTTGTTCATCTCGATCGTGGCAATCACCCCACGGCTCTTGCCCTGATCATCAAGAGTCAGGCTTTTGACCTTGCCGACTGACATGCCTTTGTAGACCACTTCAGTCTTGTTGGCCTGGATACCTTCGCCGCTTTCAAAACGAACCTGAACCTGGATCCCGGTCTCGTTGTAGGCACGCCAGCCTAGCCACCCACCGATCACCAAGGCGATCAGCGGCAACACCCAGATGGCCGACCAGTTGGACGCCGGTCGAGTTTTAGCTTTTGGCAAATCAGTCATGGTCGTCGTCCGACTCCGTGTTATCCCAAATCAGTCGGGGATCGAAAGTTACTGCAGCGAGCATTGTCAAAATCACCACACTGGCAAAGGCCACCGCACCGAGATTGGCCTCGATGCTGGCCAGCCGGCCAAAGTTGACCACCGCCACCAGAATGGCGATGACGAAGATATCGAGCATTGACCAGCGGCCAATGAACTCGATAAAGCGGTACATCATGATGCGTTGCCGCGCAGACAGCGGCTGGTGACGCTGGACCGAAAACAACAACAGCGCGATCCCCACCAGCTTGAAGGTCGGCACCAGGATGCTGGCGACGAAGACCACGGCGGCGATGGGAATCATCCCGTGCTGGACCAGGGTAATCACCCCGGACATGATCGTATCGCCTTCACCCTGCCCCAATGAATTGACCGTCATGATGGGCAACACATTGGCAGGGATGTACAGGATCGCCGCAGTAATCAGCAGCGCCCAGGTGCGCGCGAGGCTGTTGGGCCGACGGGCATGAACCAGTGCACCACAGCGGGTGCAGCTTTCCTCGTCGGTGTCTGGTTCCTGTTTGTTCAACTGATGGCATTCCGCACAGATCAGAATGCCTGCATCAATCGCCCGCATTAGCGTCTTCTCCTGATAGCGCTTCCCAGATCTGGTGCGGTGACATCACGACCTCCAGCCACACCTGGACCAGTAACAAACTGATAAAGCACACCAACCCCAGGCCTACCGTGATGGAAGCGAGATCGGCCAGCTTGACGATGGCCACCAACACGCCCATCAAATAGACCTCAAGCATTCCCCAGTCGCGCAGGTGGTGATAAATGCGATAGAGCAGCAAGCCATAGCTGCGCCCGATGTCCAACCGAATGCTCAATAATACGAATAACTGACAGAGCAACTTGAGCAGCGGGATCCCCATGCTGCACAGGAACACCACCACTGCGACGCTTTGCATCCCGGTTTCGAACAAGCCAATTACGCCTGTCCAGACAGTATCCTCGGCCGATTGACCCAATATATTGAGCTGCATGATCGGCAAGAAGTTCGCCGGAATGAACAACAGTAACGCGGCGATCACCAGCGCGAGACTGCGCTCGACAACATTATGCCGATGCGCATAAAGCTCGTAGCCGCAACGTGGACATAAGGCTTTTTCGTCTTGGGCGAGTTGTGGTTTGCGCATCAGCAAGTCGCACTCATGACACGCCACCAAATGGTCCAGCGGTAAATCTGACAGCCCTGAGGCGTCAACCGTATCTGGCATAGAGGACTCGAACTCCGAAATTGAGGGTCTATTCTAGTGTTCTGTCTCGAAAATAACTGTGCAAATTTGTCCTGATTGCAGAATCAGCTTTTTCGCGCGCAAAAACAAAACCCCTACCTGCATTCGCAGATAGGGGTTTCGGAATTTAATCTTGACGATGACCTACTCTCACATGGGGAAACCCCACACTACCATCGGCGATGCATCGTTTCACTGCTGAGTTCGGGATGGGATCAGGTGGTTCCAATGCTCTATGGTCGTCAAGAAATTCGGGTACTGAGTCGCGACCTGAGGGCCTCGCTTCAGCAAATTGGGTATGTGACAGTCGGTGTTTTGTGAGTCGCAAACTTTCGGTTTGTATCGTCTTCACACACCGCAATCTGATGCTCTTTCGAGTAGTCAAATTGCTTGGGTGTTATATGGTCAAGCCTCACGGGCAATTAGTATTGGTTAGCTCAACGCCTCACAGCGCTTACACACCCAACCTATCAACGTCGTAGTCTTCGACGGCCCTTCAGGGAACTCAAGGTTCCAGTGAGATCTCATCTTGAGGCTAGTTTCCCGCTTAGATGCTTTCAGCGGTTATCTATTCCGAACATAGCTACCCGGCAATGCCACTGGCGTGACAACCGGAACACCAGAGGTTCGTCCACTCCGGTCCTCTCGTACTAGGAGCAGCCCCTCTCAAATCTCAAACGTCCACGGCAGATAGGGACCGAACTGTCTCACGACGTTCTAAACCCAGCTCGCGTACCACTTTAAATGGCGAACAGCCATACCCTTGGGACCGGCTTCAGCCCCAGGATGTGATGAGCCGACATCGAGGTGCCAAACACCGCCGTCGATATGAACTCTTGGGCGGTATCAGCCTGTTATCCCCGGAGTACCTTTTATCCGTTGAGCGATGGCCCTTCCATACAGAACCACCGGATCACTAAGACCTACTTTCGTACCTGCTCGACGTGTCTGTCTCGCAGTCAAGCGCGCTTTTGCCTTTATACTCTACGACCGATTTCCGACCGGTCTGAGCGCACCTTCGTACTCCTCCGTTACTCTTTAGGAGGAGACCGCCCCAGTCAAACTACCCACCATACACTGTCCTCGATCCGGATAACGGACCTGAGTTAGAACCTCAAAGTTGCCAGGGTGGTATTTCAAGGATGGCTCCACGCAGACTGGCGTCCACGCTTCAAAGCCTCCCACCTATCCTACACAAGCAAATTCAAAGTCCAGTGCAAAGCTATAGTAAAGGTTCACGGGGTCTTTCCGTCTAGCCGCGGATACACTGCATCTTCACAGCGATTTCAATTTCACTGAGTCTCGGGTGGAGACAGCGCCGCCATCGTTACGCCATTCGTGCAGGTCGGAACTTACCCGACAAGGAATTTCGCTACCTTAGGACCGTTATAGTTACGGCCGCCGTTTACCGGGGCTTCGATCAAGAGCTTCGCGTTAGCTAACCCCATCAATTAACCTTCCGGCACCGGGCAGGCGTCACACCCTATACGTCCACTTTCGTGTTTGCAGAGTGCTGTGTTTTTAATAAACAGTCGCAGCGGCCTGGTATCTTCGACCGGCATGAGCTTACGGAGCAAGTCCTTCACCCTCACCGGCGCACCTTCTCCCGAAGTTACGGTGCCATTTTGCCTAGTTCCTTCACCCGAGTTCTCTCAAGCGCCTTGGTATTCTCTACCCAACCACCTGTGTCGGTTTGGGGTACGGTTCCTGGTTACCTGAAGCTTAGAAGCTTTTCTTGGAAGCATGGCATCAACCACTTCGTGTTCTAAAAGAACACTCGTCATCAGCTCTCGGCCTTAGAATCCCGGATTTACCTAAGATTCCAGCCTACCACCTTAAACTTGGACAACCAACGCCAAGCTGGCCTAGCCTTCTCCGTCCCTCCATCGCAATAACCAGAAGTACAGGAATATTAACCTGTTTTCCATCGACTACGCTTTTCAGCCTCGCCTTAGGGACCGACTAACCCTGCGTCGATTAACGTTGCGCAGGAAACCTTGGTCTTTCGGCGTGGGTGTTTTTCACACCCATTGTCGTTACTCATGTCAGCATTCGCACTTCTGATACCTCCAGCAAGCTTCTCAACTCACCTTCACAGGCTTACAGAACGCTCCTCTACCGCATCATCCTAAGATGATACCCGTAGCTTCGGTGTATGGTTTGAGCCCCGTTACATCTTCCGCGCAGGCCGACTCGACTAGTGAGCTATTACGCTTTCTTTAAAGGGTGGCTGCTTCTAAGCCAACCTCCTAGCTGTCTAAGCCTTCCCACATCGTTTCCCACTTAACCATAACTTTGGGACCTTAGCTGACGGTCTGGGTTGTTTCCCTTTTCACGACGGACGTTAGCACCCGCCGTGTGTCTCCCATGCTCGGCACTTGTAGGTATTCGGAGTTTGCATCGGTTTGGTAAGTCGGGATGACCCCCTAGCCGAAACAGTGCTCTACCCCCTACAGTGATACATGAGGCGCTACCTAAATAGCTTTCGAGGAGAACCAGCTATCTCCGAGCTTGATTAGCCTTTCACTCCGATCCACAGGTCATCCGCTAACTTTTCAACGGTAGTCGGTTCGGTCCTCCAGTTAGTGTTACCCAACCTTCAACCTGCCCATGGATAGATCGCCCGGTTTCGGGTCTATTCCCAGCGACTAGACGCCCTATTAAGACTCGCTTTCGCTACGCCTCCCCTATTCGGTTAAGCTCGCCACTGAAAATAAGTCGCTGACCCATTATACAAAAGGTACGCAGTCACCCAACAAAGTGGGCTCCCACTGCTTGTACGCATACGGTTTCAGGATCTATTTCACTCCCCTCTCCGGGGTTCTTTTCGCCTTTCCCTCACGGTACTAGTTCACTATCGGTCAGTCAGTAGTATTTAGCCTTGGAGGATGGTCCCCCCATATTCAGACAAAGTTTCTCGTGCTCCGTCCTACTCGATTTCATGACTAAGAGATTTTCGCGTACAGGGCTATCACCCACTATGGCCGCACTTTCCAGAGCGTTCCGCTAATCTCAAAGCCACTTAAGGGCTAGTCCCCGTTCGCTCGCCACTACTAAGGGAATCTCGGTTGATTTCTTTTCCTCAGGGTACTTAGATGTTTCAGTTCCCCTGGTTCGCCTCTTGCACCTATGTATTCAGTACAAGATAACCATCTTATGATGGCTGGGTTCCCCCATTCAGACATCTCCGGATCAAAGTCTGTTTGCCGACTCCCCGAAGCTTTTCGCAGGCTACCACGTCTTTCATCGCCTCTGACTGCCAAGGCATCCACCGTATGCGCTTCTTCACTTGACCATATAACCCCAAGCAATCTGGTTATACTATGAAGACGACATTCGCCGAAAATTCGCAAAACTCTTAAGAGTCACTCACAAATTTTACCTTAGCCTGATCCGTTACCAGTGAAAGTAACGTTCAGTCTATCTTTCTATCACATACCCAAATTTTTAAAGAACGATCTAATCAAAGACTAGAAATCAACATTCACCATCACCTCGATGGAATGCTCATTTCTAAGCTTTAAACAGTAGAAGCAGTATGGTGGAGCCAAGCGGGATCGAACCGCTGACCTCCTGCGTGCAAGGCAGGCGCTCTCCCAGCTGAGCTATGGCCCCGTATCACTACAGGTCTTTCCACACAAAATTGGTGGGTCTGGGCAGATTCGAACTGCCGACCTCACCCTTATCAGGGGTGCGCTCTAACCAACTGAGCTACAGACCCAATTTCGGACTGTTTCTATCGTCTTCTTCAATGAATCAAGCAATTCGTGTGGGAGCTTATGCAGCAGCTGATGTCGTCGATTAAGGAGGTGATCCAGCCGCAGGTTCCCCTACGGCTACCTTGTTACGACTTCACCCCAGTCATGAATCACACCGTGGTAACCGTCCTCCCGAAGGTTAGACTAGCTACTTCTGGTGCAACCCACTCCCATGGTGTGACGGGCGGTGTGTACAAGGCCCGGGAACGTATTCACCGCGACATTCTGATTCGCGATTACTAGCGATTCCGACTTCACGCAGTCGAGTTGCAGACTGCGATCCGGACTACGATCGGTTTTATGGGATTAGCTCCACCTCGCGGCTTGGCAACCCTTTGTACCGACCATTGTAGCACGTGTGTAGCCCAGGCCGTAAGGGCCATGATGACTTGACGTCATCCCCACCTTCCTCCGGTTTGTCACCGGCAGTCTCCTTAGAGTGCCCACCATTACGTGCTGGTAACTAAGGACAAGGGTTGCGCTCGTTACGGGACTTAACCCAACATCTCACGACACGAGCTGACGACAGCCATGCAGCACCTGTCTCAATGTTCCCGAAGGCACCAATCCATCTCTGGAAAGTTCATTGGATGTCAAGGCCTGGTAAGGTTCTTCGCGTTGCTTCGAATTAAACCACATGCTCCACCGCTTGTGCGGGCCCCCGTCAATTCATTTGAGTTTTAACCTTGCGGCCGTACTCCCCAGGCGGTCAACTTAATGCGTTAGCTGCGCCACTAAAATCTCAAGGATTCCAACGGCTAGTTGACATCGTTTACGGCGTGGACTACCAGGGTATCTAATCCTGTTTGCTCCCCACGCTTTCGCACCTCAGTGTCAGTATCAGTCCAGGTGGTCGCCTTCGCCACTGGTGTTCCTTCCTATATCTACGCATTTCACCGCTACACAGGAAATTCCACCACCCTCTACCATACTCTAGCTCGTCAGTTTTGAATGCAGTTCCCAGGTTGAGCCCGGGGCTTTCACATCCAACTTAACGAACCACCTACGCGCGCTTTACGCCCAGTAATTCCGATTAACGCTTGCACCCTCTGTATTACCGCGGCTGCTGGCACAGAGTTAGCCGGTGCTTATTCTGTCGGTAACGTCAAAATTGCAGAGTATTAATCTACAACCCTTCCTCCCAACTTAAAGTGCTTTACAATCCGAAGACCTTCTTCACACACGCGGCATGGCTGGATCAGGCTTTCGCCCATTGTCCAATATTCCCCACTGCTGCCTCCCGTAGGAGTCTGGACCGTGTCTCAGTTCCAGTGTGACTGATCATCCTCTCAGACCAGTTACGGATCGTCGCCTTGGTGAGCCATTACCTCACCAACTAGCTAATCCGACCTAGGCTCATCTGATAGCGCAAGGCCCGAAGGTCCCCTGCTTTCTCCCGTAGGACGTATGCGGTATTAGCGTCCGTTTCCGAACGTTATCCCCCACTACCAGGCAGATTCCTAGGCATTACTCACCCGTCCGCCGCTCTCAAGAGAAGCAAGCTTCTCTCTACCGCTCGACTTGCATGTGTTAGGCCTGCCGCCAGCGTTCAATCTGAGCCATGATCAAACTCTTCAGTTCAAACATCTTTGGGTTTTTAAGAAACCCTAAACTTGGCTCAGCAATCGTTGGTTACATCTTTGATTTCTCGCGGAGTAACTTGTGATGCTGATAATCTTGTTGACTATCAGTCTGACTGCACAAGCACCCACACGAATTGCTTGATTCAGTTGTTAAAGAGCGGTTGGTTAAGATCTTTCGTCTCAACCGAGGCGCGCATTCTACAGCAGCCTCATTTGCTGTCAAGTGATTATTTTCAGAAGTTTTCAAGGAATCCTTAACAACTTCAACCACTTGCGCTTTCGATCTCTCGTCAGCGGGAGGCGAATTCTACAGCGTTACACGCTGCTGTCAACACCTCTTTTTCAACTCCCTTCGTGTTTCGATGACCTGAAACACTGACTGCCGAAAACCGCGTAACTCGTTGTTTACCAAGGAGTTTTCCGCTTCGACTGCGCCGGAAGTGGGGCGAATTATAGACAGATAAAAACTCGCGTCAACCCTTAATTACAGCTTTGTTGCAGTAGTCGCCTTTTTAGCCAGGATTCGCGGGATTCGACGAGCAACACCGGGCACTCGCAGCACTAATAGAAGCGCGCCAATGGATGCATAGATCACCCACTCTTTCAGATCTGCCCGGACAATCCACAACATGTGCAGCAATCCGAGCCCGAGGATCCCGTAAACCAGCCGATGCAACTTTCGCCAACGGACACCCAGACGACGCTGGCTATATCGATTGGAGGTCAGCGCCAAGGCCAGCAACCCAACAAAACCAAGACTGCCGACAATTATGTACGGACGCTTGCTCAACTCCACACCCAACTGAGACCAGTCCAGGCCCAGAATGAACACCAGGTACGCGCTCAAGTGCAGCGCGACATAAGTGAAACACCACAACCCCAGCTGCCGACGCACCGCGACCCATCCAGGCCAGCCACTTAGCTTTTGCAACGGCGTCATGCTCAAGGTAATCAACAGCAGCACCAAGGTGCCCAAACCCAATCGATCAACCAGCACCTTCCCCGGATCCGGCCCCAGGGAAAAGCTCCAGGCTTGATAAAGCCAGAGCAACGGCCACACTGCCGCCGCAATGAACACACAGACTCGCCACAGCGCAAAACGCATCAGTAGTTCTTCCTCAGATCCATCCCTGCATATAAAGAGGCGACTTGCTCTTCGTAGCCGTTGAACATCAAGGTTTCTCGCACATTGGGTTTGAACAGCCCGCTCGGCAGCCGCCGCTCACGCGCTTGAGTCCAGCGCGGGTGATCCACGCCAGGGTTGACGTTGGCATAAAAGCCGTATTCATCAGCAGCGATGCTCTGCCAAGTGGTCTTAGGCTGCTCACTGGTCAAACTGATGCGCACAATGGACTTCACACTCTTGAAGCCATACTTCCACGGCACCACCAGGCGCAATGGTGCACCGTTCTGGTTGGGTAACTCGCGCCCGTACATCCCGACCGCAAGTATCGCCAGCGGATTCATCGCCTCATCCAATCGAAGCCCTTCTACATAAGGCCAGTCAATCAGCGCAAAACCGGAGCGCTGACCCGGCATGCTCTTGGAATCCTGCAAGGTTTCAAAACGAATGTATTTGGCCTTGGAAGTGGGCTCGACCTGCGCCAACAACGCCGATATCGGAAAACCGATCCAGGGGATGACCATTGACCAAGCCTCCACGCATCGCAGACGGTAGATGCGCTCCTCCAACTGATAAGGCTTGATGAAGTCCTCCAGTGCATAGCGCCCTGGCTTGCCCACCTCCCCGTCCACCACCACGCTCCAGGGTTCGGTTTTCAATGCACCGGCATTGGCTGCTGGATCACCCTTGCCGGCCCCGAATTCGTAGAAGTTGTTGTAGTGCGTCGCGTCGGTGTAAGGCGTGATTGCTTCGTTCTCGACCTTGACCGCGCCCCAGCGAGTTGCCGCGAGCTTTTGCGTCAGCCAGTCAGGAGCTACGCCCGGCTCGACACCTTGATAACGCGCAACATCTTCGGCGCTCGCCCAACGCGGCAGACTGCTGACTGTCGCTGCAGCGGCAGCACCCGCCAACACGCGACGACGAGAGAGATAGAAAGATTCAGGCGTGACGTCCGACTCGTGGCAGTCGGATGACCGGGGGAATTTGAATAACATGACAACTCCGCAGCATTGGAGGACTGATGCACCAATAGACTGCGGAGTATGGGGGAAATTACCTTATTCGGCTTTTTTGTGCCGACGAAGGTGTAACAAGTATTGCACCGGCCCGGAGGCGGCGTAGGCGAGGAACACCAGCAACAAGATACGTGGCGGATCGCTGAACACCACGGCAAATACCAGCACCACGGCGAGGATCGCCACGAACGGTACGCGCCCTTTCAGGTCCAGCTCCTTGAAGCTGTTGTACTTGATGTTGCTGACCATCAGCATGCCGGCAGCAGCCACCATCAGCGCGACCAGGAAGGACATCTTCGAGCCCTGAATGCCATAGTCGCTGAACGCCCAGACGATACCCGCCACCACACCCGCCGCCGCCGGACTGGCGAGGCCGATGAAGTAGCGCTTGTCAGCGGTGCCGACCTGAGTGTTGAAGCGCGCCAGCCGCAAGGCTGCGCCGGCCACATAGATGAAGGCAACCATCCAGCCGACCTTGCCCATGTCGCCCAGCGCCCAGCCAAAGGCCAGCAGCGCCGGCGCGACGCCAAAGGCGACCATGTCCGACAAGGAGTCGTACTCGGCACCGAAGGCGCTCTGGGTGTTGGTCATGCGCGCCACGCGACCATCAAGCCCGTCGAGGACCATGGCGACGAAGATGGCGATTGCCGCGAAAGCAAAGTATTTGCTGGCACCGGCAGCATCACCGGCACTCAAGGCGCTCTGCGCGCTCATAGAGTTGATGATGGAATAGAACCCCGCGAACAGGTTCGCAGTGGTGAACAGATTCGGCAGAAGATAGATACCACGATGCCGGACTTTACGACCTTCGGCGTCATGCCCTTCCTCGACGTGCTCGTCGATGGGCAGCAGGCTTTCGGCGTCGGAAGCCTGGTTTGGCTCTTCGGGACGTTCGCTCATGGAGAGTACCTTGCAACGGTGTGAAAAGTTTGGACAGGTGTCTGCAACAACGGTTCGCATCGCAAACGATGCAGCTTTATACCAGAACCGGCCGGCCAAACGAAAAAACGCGGCCTAAGCCGCGTTTTTCAGACAGGATCGCGACTTAGTTCTTGGCTTTGTCGACGATCTTGTTGGCACCGATCCACGGCATCATCGAACGCAGTTGCTCGCCGATGACTTCGATGCCGTGTGCCGCATTGTTGCGACGCTTGGCGGTCATCGATGGGTAGCCGGTAGCGCCTTCGCTGATGAACATCTTCGCGTATTCGCCGTCCTGGATGCGCTTCAGAGCGTTGCGCATGGCCTGACGGGATTCAGCGTTGATCACTTCTGGACCGGTCACGTACTCGCCGTATTCGGCGTTGTTGGAGATCGAGTAGTTCATGTTGGCGATACCGCCTTCGTACATGAGGTCAACGATCAGCTTCAGTTCGTGCAGGCACTCGAAGTAGGCCATTTCTGGCGCGTAGCCAGCTTCAACCAGGGTTTCGAAACCGGCTTTTACCAGTTCAACGGTACCGCCGCACAGAACGGCTTGTTCGCCGAACAGGTCGGTTTCAGTCTCGTCCTTGAAGGTGGTTTCGATGATGCCGGTACGACCGCCACCAACGCCAGCTGCGTAGGACAGCGCAACGTTCTTGGCGTTGCCCGAAGCGTCCTGGTAGATCGCGATCAGGTCAGGGATACCGCCGCCTTTGACGAACTCGGAGCGTACAGTGTGGCCTGGAGCCTTCGGCGCGATCATGATCACGTCGAGGTCAGCGCGCGGCACAACCTGGTTGTAGTGGATCGCGAAGCCGTGGGAGAAGGCCAGGGTGGCGCCTTTCTTGATGTTCGGTTCGATTTCGTTCTTGTACAGGGAAGACTGGAACTCGTCCGGGGTCAGGATCATGACCAGGTCGGCAGCAGCAACGGCAGAAGCAACGTCGGTCACTTTCAGGCCATGGGCTTCTGCCTTGGCAACGGTGGCCGAGCCTTTACGCAGGCCAACAGTCACGTCAACGCCGGAGTCTTTCAGGTTGCACGCTTGAGCGTGGCCCTGGGAACCGTAACCGATGATGGCAACTTTCTTGCCCTGGATGATCGACAGGTCGCAGTCTTTATCGTAGAAAACTTTCATGAATTTCCCCTATATCAGGCCGTTCAGGCCATTCGCTAATTTGGTTTAGATGCTGAGTACTTTGTCGCCGCGGGCAATCCCGGTGACGCCACTGCGGACGGTCTCCAGAATCGAGGCGGTGCCAATGGACTGGATGAAGCTGTCGAGCTTGTCGCTGGTACCGGTCAGTTGAACGGTATAAACGCTGGCGCTGACATCGACAATCTGTCCACGGTAAATATCGGTGGTGCGTTTGATCTCGGCGCGCTGGGCACCGGTGGCCTTGACCTTGACCAACATCAGTTCGCGCTCGATGTGAGCGCTCTCCGAGAGGTCGACCAGCTTGACCACTTCGATCAGCTTGTTCAGGTTCTTGGTGATCTGCTCGATCACTTCATCATGGCCCACGGTGGTCAGCGTCAGACGCGACAGGGTCGGGTCTTCGGTTGGGGCCACGGTCAGGCTTTCGATGTTGTAGTTACGCTGCGAAAACAGCCCAACCACACGAGACAGAGCGCCGGGTTCGTTTTCCAGAAGCAAGGAAATAATGTGCCGCATGATTAGGTACGCTCCGTCTTGCTCAGCCACATATCGCGCATGGAGCCGTCTTTGATCTGCATCGGGTAGACGTGCTCGCTGGTATCGACCGAAATATCGAGCACCACCAGGCGATCCTTCATGGCGAACGCTTCTTCCATCTTCGACTTCAAGTCTTTCGAGTCGGTGATGCGCATGCCGACGTGACCATAGGCCTCGGCCAGCTTGACGAAGTCAGGCAACGACTCCATGTACGAATGCGAGTGGCGACTGCCGTAGCTCATGTCCTGCCACTGGCGAACCATGCCCAACACGCCGTTGTTGAGGATCACGATCTTCACCGGCAAGCCGTACTGCAGGCAGGTCGACAGCTCCTGGATGTTCATCTGGATGCTGCCCTCGCCCGTCACGCAGACAACGTCCGCCTCCGGGAAGCTCAGGCTGATCCCCATGGCCGCCGGAAAACCGAAGCCCATGGTGCCCAGGCCGCCGGAGTTGATCCAGCGGTTCGGCTTGTTGAACTTGTAGTACTGCGCCGCGAACATCTGGTGCTGACCCACGTCGGAAGCCACGTAGGCATCGCCCTTGGTCACTTCGCACAGAGTCTCGACCACGGTTTGCGGCTTGATGACGCTGCCGTCGCCCTTGTCGTAAGGGAACAGGCCACGGTCACCGCGCCACTCGTCGACTTGCTTCCACCAGCTGGCAACGGCTTCCTTGTTCGGGGTTTCGCCGATTTCCTTGAGGATCGCGACCATTTCGGTCAGGACACTCTCCACCGGGCCAACGATTGGCACGTCAGCCTTGATGGTCTTGGAGATCGAAGCCGGGTCGATGTCGATGTGAATGATCTTGGCATTCGGGCAGAACTTCGCCGGGCCGTTGATCACACGGTCATCGAAACGCGCACCGACGGCGAGGATCACGTCGGCATGGTGCATGGTCAGGTTGGCGGTGTAGCTGCCGTGCATACCGAGCATGCCGATGAACTGACGGTCAGTTCCCGGATAGGCGCCCAGGCCCATCAAGGTATTGGTCACTGGCAGGTTGAGCATTTGTGCCAGTTCGGTCAGCGGCGCGGAGCCACCGCCGAGGATCACGCCGCCGCCTGCGTACAGCACAGGACGCTTGGCCGCCAGGAGCATTTCGGCTGCCTTGCGGATTTGCCCGGAGTGACCACGAACGGCCGGGCTGTAGGAACGCAGCTTGGCTTTTTTCGGGAAGATGTATTCGAACTTCTCGGCCGGGTTGGTCATGTCTTTCGGGATGTCGACAACGACAGGACCAGGGCGACCGGATTGCGCCAGGTAGAACGCTTTCTTCATGACTTCCGGGATTTCCGACGCATGCTTGATCATGAAGCTGTGTTTCACGATCGGCCGGGAGATACCGATCATGTCGGTTTCCTGGAATGCATCGGTGCCGACCATGGTGCTCGGCACCTGGCCGGAAATGATCACCATCGGAATGGAGTCCATGTAGGCCGTGGCGATACCGGTGATGGCGTTGGTTGCGCCCGGGCCGGAAGTCACCAGTACTACACCGGCTTTACCGGTAGCACGGGCATAGCCGTCAGCCATATGGGTCGCAGCCTGCTCGTGGCGAACCAGGATGTGGGTCACTTCCGGCTCTTTGAACAGGGCATCGTATACATGAAGGAGAGCACCACCCGGGTACCCGTAGATATATTTGACGCCTTCGTCACGCAAAAAGCGGACGAGCATCTCACCGCCAGATAAAAGCTCCACGTTGTTCACCTCTAAAACGCCAGAATACCGCCCACATTGGGGACGGGTCTTAATAGGTTTACTTCTCAGCAGAGCATGAGCGACGGTGGTCGCCGACTACGTCAGCACTGACTGAGCAAGTATTGGGAGCGTCCCAAGTGTTGCGGGACTTTCCCACCCAGCGCGAGGTAACGCGTTGCGGGTGTAACAGGTCGGCGCGGATGTGCGCCTCATGCTCTGCTGAGCGGGCCTGCTTCTGGCAGTCCCTCTACAGCGGACTTTGGATTCTTCTGTTTCGCCCTCTGCAAGTCAAGCTGTCAATGTGCCTAATTCGAACTAAGCACATGAGAACGCAAGAAAAAATCGCCAAACGCGAGGTCAGATCAGTTGGATTGCGCAGTTTTGGCAAGAAATTGGCATGCGAACGCAGCGCCAGTTGCGGGCAGAGGGAATTTTCGGGGGAGACGAACGGTCACTGCCGGCCTGCACCGGCAGTGTCCGCATCAGCGGGAGGCGCTGATCAGCAGGTCGAATTCCTTGAGCAGGACCTGCAGTTGGCGATCCTTGCCGCCGAGGTTGCGACTGGCGAAGACCATTTCGGCCATCTCCTGAATACCCGAGGCATTCGGCAGCGGCAGATCCTGCTCGAGAATCATCTTCATGCGCGGCAGGAAGATCCATTGCAGCCATTGCTCGAAATCCAGGGTGTCGACCGAAAACGGCTCGACACTGGTCAAGGCCTCTGCGCTGGGCGACACCTCGTCCCACCAGCCCTGGACACGCAACTCACGCTCGATCAGCAGCAACTGATCGGCGATCTTCGGGAAACGTTCATTCATCACAAGGTAACCTTGGCCTTCTGCCGCGCCTGGGCCGCACCGGTCGCATCCCCCTGCTGCTCACGGGCCTGGGCGATCAAGCCCCACAAGCTCGCCTGCAGGTCAGGACGGCCGTTGGCCAGCGTCAGGCCGCGACGGGCGAACTGCTCGGCTTGCGGTGCATCACCCTGGGCCATGCGCACTTGCGCCAGGCGGTAGAGCACCTGCGGTTCACGCGGGGCCACGCGCTGGGCACGCTCAAGGCTGGAAGACGCGCCATTGAGGTCGCCACCGGCCTGCTGCTGCTGTGCAGTGGTGAGCAAGGCCAGGACCGGACCATCCAGTTGCTCATCGGCGGACAAACCACCGCTGGCACTGTTGGCCGACGGAATGCCACTTGGCGTCGACGGCATGCTGTAGCTGGTGCTCGGGGTCAGCGGACCGCTATCGATCGGGCCCGGCGTGATCGGACCCGAGCTGATCGGTCCCGGCGTGATCGGCTGGGTGCTGATCGGCGTCGAAGTAGTCGCGCCCGCGCCAGGAATCATCACCACCACGCCCGTGTCGCCCTGGGGAATGGCCTGGGTCTGCCCTTGCGCAGGGCGGGTCACCGTGGTTTTACGGAAGCCGCCATTGGCAGAGAGTCGTTCGCTATTGGAGACCTTGGTACCGGAGTCGACTACCGGAATCGAACCTTGCTGCACAGTGGAACAGCCGCTGAGCAAGGCCAGGGCGGTCACCGTCATCGCTGGAATAAACCACTTGTTCACTTGAAACCCTCTCTGCTCAATTCATCCAGCCCTTGACCCAATCCATCACCGACTCGCCAGAGGCGGGATCGGTACCGCCGCAGGCAGCGCCGGGAGGCGGCTCGCTGCCGCGAATATACGGCATCTGCACCGCGCCCGGGCAACTCGCATCCGAGCCCTGCCCGGTCCGCGAATCGACCCAGGCCTGGACGATGTTGTCCGGCTGCGGCATATCCAGCGGCAACGGGTCAGCCTTGCGCATGAAACTGGTCCACACCTGCAACGCACCGGTGGCGCCGGTGAACGGCGTCTTGCCGTTGTCATCGCGCCCCAGCCACACCACCGCCAGCAAATCCTGGCTGAAGCCGGCGAACCAGCTGTCCCGCGAATCGTTACTGGTACCGGTCTTGCCCGCCAGGGTCAGGGTCTTGGGCAGCACGTTATAAACCGAACTGCCGGTGCCTTCACGCATCACCCGCTGCATGGCGCTCTGGATCAGATAGATGGAGGCCGGGTCAAAACGCTGCTGAATCTGGAACGGATAACGCTTGAGCGGCTCGCCTTCGGCAGTCAGTACGCTGCGAATCCCGCGCATCGGTGTATTGAAACCACCGTTGGCCAGGGTCTGGTACATGGTCGCCACTTCGATCGGCGTCAGCCCACCCGCACCCAGCAACATCGACGGGAACGCCGGGAATTCCCGGGTAACACCCAGTCGACCGAGGGTTTTCAAGACGTTCGGCACACCCACTTCCAGACCCAGGCGCGCGGTCGAGAGGTTGTAGGAATGGGCCAGGCCTTGATACAGGAACACCGTGCCGTGGGAGCGGCGATCGTAGTTCTGCGGCTTCCACACCTGGCCGTCGGCGCCCTTCACCGAGAAGGATTCGTCTGACAGCCAACTGGTCAAGGTGTACTGGCTCGGTTTCTCCAGCGCGGTCAGATAAACCGCCGGCTTGATCAGCGAGCCAATCGGCCGTACCGCATCCAGCGCCCGGTTGAACCCGGCAAAGCCGGCCTGGCGGCTGCCGATCATCGCCTGGACTTCGCCGGTTTCCGGGTTGGTCACGACCATGGCCGCTTCGACTTCGTCGGAACCCTTGCGCCCGGCCAGGCGCTTGAAGGTGTCGTTGACCGACGCCTCGGCCTTCATCTGCAGGATCGGGTCGAAACTGGTGAAGATCCGCAGGCCCTCTTCGGTCAAGTCTTCGTCGCGATAATCCTCGCGCAGTTGCCGCTTGACCAGATCGAGGAAGCCGGGGAACGAGCTGTCCGCCAGGCTGCCGCGCTTGGTCACGCCCAGTGGCATCTTTTTCGCCGCTGCGACCTGTTCGGCCGTGGCCACGCCTTGCTGCTCCAGCAGGTCGAGCACCAGGTTGCGCCGTTCAAGCGCGCGCTCCGGATACCGCCGCGGGTTGTAGTAGGACGGGCCCTTGACCATGCCCACCAGCAGCGCCACCTGATGCAGCTTGAGTTCGGACAATGGCTGACTGAAGAAGAACTGGCTGGCGAGGCCGAAACCGTGCACCGCCCGCTGGCCGTCCTGACCGACGAACACTTCGTTGAGGTAAGCCTCAAGGATCTCGCGCTTGTCGTAATGCAGCTCAAGCAGCAGCGCCATCATCGCTTCGGTCAGCTTGCGGCTGAGGCTACGCTCGTTGGTCAGGTAGAAGTTCTTCACCAGTTGCTGGGTCAGGGTACTGCCACCCTGGCGCATCTGCCCGGCCGAGGTATTGACCCATACTGCCCGCGCAATGGATTTCGGTGAAACGCCGAAGTGGCTGTAGAAATCCCGGTCTTCCACCGCCACCAGGGTTTCCAGAAGGAACGGCGGCACCTGATCGATCTTGATCAGGATCCGGTCTTCAAGGTTTTTCGGGTACAGGCCACCGATCAGCAACGGCTCGAGGCGCACCACCGAGAGTTTCGAGCCATTGGTCGCCGACAGACCGGCCACGTAGTCACCGGAGAAGCGCACGCGCACCGGCTGCGCCTGCTCCATGCCTTCATAGAACTGGAAGCCGCGGGTGTTCAGGTCGACGGTATTGCCGTTGACCGACGCCGCGCCCGGACCATTGGCCACGCTTTCACGGCGATAGCCCAGGGCATCGAGCTCGGTGAGAAAGTCGTCCTTGCTCAGCTTCTGTCCGACGAACAGTTCCAGCGGGCGTGCGTAAACCTTGGCCGGGATGGTCCAGCGCTTGCCGGAGAACTTCTCCTGCACCACGGCATCGAGGTAAACGGCGAAGCCTGCCAGCACCACGAGGCCGACCAGACCGAGCTTCAGAGCCCAGCCTAGCCAAGGCCGCGGGCCATTGGAGGGACGTTTTTTTGCAGTACGGGGAGATCGGGTACGAGTCATGGCGGCGGATTATACGCACTTTATTCCTGATCAACATGAGCCCCGCGAGGTTTGCGTTGGCCCCGCATGCGGCCATAATGGCGCCCTTGAATTTTCCCAGACTCTGAAGGATCGCCCGTGAGCCAATCCCTGATCGCTGCCCTGCAAAACCCTGCCCTCTACCCTCATCCGGTAGAGGGATTCCAGGTCATCGAGACGCACATCTCCTGGGTGCTGCTCACCGGCCCCTATGCGTATAAAGTGAAGAAGCCGGTGAATTTCGGCTTCCTCGACTTCACCGCCCTCGACGCGCGCGAGCATTTCTGTGGCGAAGAGTTGCGCCTCAACCAGCGCCTGACCCAGGACCTGTACCTGGAAGTGCTGCCAATCACCGGCAGTGTCGAAGCGCCACAACTGGGCGGCACTGGCCCGGTCCTCGACTACGCGCTGAAGATGCGCCAGTTCCCCCAGAGCCAATTGCTCAGCACCCTGCAAGCCAACGGCGAGCTGACCACCGCGCACATCGATGCGATGGCCGAGCAAATCGCCCGCTTCCACCTCGATGCGCCACGGGTGCCGGCCGAGCACGAAGCGGGAACCCCGGACAGCGTCATGGCGCCGGTACGGCAGAACTTCGAGCAAATCCGCCCGTTCCTCAACGACAAGGCCGACCTGTTGCAACTCGACGCCCTGCAAGCCTGGGCCGAGAGCAGCTTCGAGCGCCTGAAGCCGTTGCTGGCCCAGCGCAAGGCTGAAGGTTTCATTCGCGAATGCCACGGTGATATCCATCTGGGCAACGCCACGCTGATCGACGGCAAGGTGGTGATTTTCGACTGCATCGAGTTCAACGAACCCTTCCGTTTCACCGACGTCTATGCCGACACCGGCTTCCTCGCCATGGACCTGGAAGACCGTGGCCTGAAAAGTCTCGCTCGACGCTTCATGAGCCAGTACCTGGAGCTGACCGGCGACTACCAGGGCCTGGAACTGCTGAACTTCTATAAAGCCTACCGCGCCCTGGTCCGTGCCAAGGTCAGCCTGTTCACCATGCCCGCCGAAGCCAGCCCGGTGCAGCGCGCCACCACCCTGCGCCAGTACCGCAACTACGCCAACCTGGCGGAAAGCTACAGCACCATTCCCTCGCGTTTCCTGGCGATCACCCACGGCGTCTCCGCCGTTGGCAAAAGCCGTGTCGCCATGCGTCTGGTCGAAGCCCTGGGCGCGATCCGCCTGCGCTCCGATGTCGAGCGCAAGCGCCTGTTCGGCGAGCAGCAAGTTGCCAACGAGCCCCACGCCGGCATCTACAGCGCCGAAGCCAGTGCCGCGACCTATGCCCGCCTGCATGAGATCGCCGGAGTGATCCTCCATGCCGGTTTCCCGGTGGTGATCGATGCGACCTACCTCAAGCATGAACAGCGCGACAGCGCCGCGCACATCGCCGAGGCCACGGGCGCGCCTTTCCTGATCCTCGACTGCAACGCGCCACAGGCCGTGATCGAAAGCTGGCTGGCCCAACGCCAGGCAGATAAGAACGATCCATCCGACGCCACCCTGGCCGTGATCGCCAATCAACAAGCCACCCGCGAAGCCCTGACGCCAGCAGAGATTCTCTGCAGCAAGCGCGTGCAGACCAACGAAAGCGGAACTCTGGACACCGTCGTCGCGCAGATTCGCCAGCGCCTGCCCGGGCTGTAAGCGAGAGGGCCGGCGCGAGGTCGTAACGGATCTCACGCCGGCCACACAGTGGCACTATACTGGCGTCATAAAATCAACGGACGACGCCCATGAGCCAGCCCAAACAGCTCGACACCCCGCTCTACGCCCTGCTGCACAAAGACGACATCGATGGATTCAACCGCGAACGTCCACTGCAAGGCCCAATCGATATGGTCGGCGGTGACTTCCGCGGCCTCGACCTGCGCACCCTGAATGCCGAAGGCATCAACTTTAGCGACGCTTACTTTCGCGCCGCAGATCTACGCGGCATCGATTTTCGCGGTGCCTCCCTTGAAGGGGCCAGCCTGGCCCATGCGCAAATCTCCGGCGCGTATTTTCCGGCCGAGCTCTCGGCAGACGAAATCCTCATGTCGATGAATTTCGGCACCCGCCTGCGTTACCGGACCCGCTGACGCGCCCGGCATTGTCCGGCGCTACCCTTGCCGCCGGACACCTTGCGTCCCATTGACGCTTGTCTCGAAAGCCATCTGGCACATCGCCTTAGAAGCGTTTGCGTTCAAACCCACCAAAGAACCACGCTTTTCCTGCTGATGGCTACACTCCTCAGAGGTCCGCCCAACGCACTCTTCGCCCGTCGCAAGGAGGCTTGATGAATGACGAACTGCAACACCTGAAGAACCTCGGCAAGACATCTGCGCAATGGCTGCACGCCGTCGGCATTCACAGTGCTTCGGATTTGCGCCGTCTGGGGGCGGTGGATGCATACAGGGCGGTACGCACCCGCGGTTTCCGCGCTTCCAAGGTGCTGCTGTACGCCATTGAGGGAGCGCTGATGGACGTGCACTGGAATGACATTCCAGCCGAACGCAAGGAAGCGCTGAACAAGCAGCTGGAAGCTATTTCATCACGCCACAAGAATTGATCGAGACAGCCGGTAGTCAGCACTGGCAAGAGTTTCAAACGAGCGTTTTGCGAAATCGAGATAAATTCAAAAAACACTCGTTGACTTATAAATGAGAATCGTTATGATTATCACAACTGGTCGCGAGATCAGTCGATCTTCTGAAAGACCCTTGGTTCGGACTCTCAGATTATCTCCTCATCAGGCTAATCACGGTTATTTGACCCGGCTCTTGCCGGGTCTTTTTTTGCCTGGAATCTGACCCTGCGCCGGCATTACTGACGCATCTGCGCGCAATAGTCCGGCGTTGGCCGAGCAGCGGTGTACCAGGCGTAGTCCGCGGAACCAGCGTCCACTGCATCGCCCTTCTGCGCCAGGATCAGCACCTGTGGCTGCGGCGCACCCAGATCCTGGACATGTAACGGCACACCGATATCCAGGCGGGCGTGATAGGCCCCGGCCAACAACATTGACGGCGCGGGCGCTGCCAGCAAGCGCTCGGCCATATGCCGATCACGCTGCTGCTGTATGGCGAGCATCGGCGCCAGCTGGCTCTCGGGCAACATTCCACAATGCGACTGGCGAATCTGCGTCAGCAACACCTCGCTGACGGCGGGCGCAGTTGATCGCGGCCCTTCTATCACCGGTGGCTGGCGGTAGACTTGCCGGACCTGGGTCTTGGTCAGATTCGCCGCCAGCAAGGGGTACGGTTGCGCCAGGACGTAGCGAACAATCGGCCCATACAAGCTCCAGTCCCACCCCGACTGCCAGGCCAGTGCCTGCGGCAGATCCTGCGGCCACTGTTGCACAGGGGTGTCGTGGACCTTGTCGACCGCGACTTGCTGATCTTCAGTGAGCATTTCCAGCAACAGGCTGCCCTGTGCCCGCTGCTCCGCCAGGGCCTGCAACAGCCACAATTGCACCTGATGATGCTCAGGATTGTCGTGCTGCTCGCCCACGATCACCCGGGGCTCGTCCGCCAGGCGTTCGACCAGCGCCTGCGCGCTCAACACCTGACCGCTGCGCAGATCGACAATCTCGCCATCAGGTACTTGGGCGACAGGCGCTACCACGCTTTTGCAAGCCGATAGCAGCAGCACCAGAACAATAACTAATCCACGCATGAATTCACCTCAGCGGGCAATGATCAGCGGATGCCCACGCTCCGGGTGCGCCTGCACCAGCACCTCGAGCCCGAACACCGCCTTGAGTGACTCCGGGCGCAAGACCTGCTGCGGTGTATCCAGAGCGTGTGGGCGCCCATTGTCGAGGAGCAGGATGCGATCACAGTAACGCGCCGCCAGATTCAGGTCATGCAGGATCACCAGCACCGCCGCGCCGTGATCGGCAAAGGCGCGCACCGCTTGCAGGGTCGTGTGCTGGTGCAGCGGATCGAGCATCGAAGTCGGTTCGTCCAGCAGCAATGTCTGCCCGGCCTCTCCCGGCCAGAGTTGCGCCAGCACCCGCGCCAGGTGCACCCGCTGGCGTTCACCGCCGGACAGCGCCGTATAACGTCTGCCGGTCAAATGTCCGACGTCAGCCGCCTGCAACGCCTCGGCGATGATTTCGTCGTCGCGCGTGCGCCCGGTCTGATGGGGCAAACGGCCCATGCCCACCACTTCTTCGACGCTGAAGGCGAAGTCCAGGGTCGAGGTCTGCGGCAGCACGGCGAGGCGCTGGGCACGCTGGGCGCCGTCCCATTCACCGAGCTGGCGCTGGTCCAGCCAGACCTGCCCGTGGTCGGCACGCAACTCGCCGCACAGGGCGCCGAGCAAGGTACTTTTGCCCGCGCCATTGGGCCCGAGCACGCCGAGCACCTCACCGGGCCGCACTTCAAGATTGAGATCGGCCAGGACAATCTTGCGCCCGCGGCTGATCTGCACATTCTCCAACCGCAACATCAGGCGCGACCTCTGAGCAACAAAAACAGAAAGAACGGTGCGCCGATAAAGGCGGTGACGATGCCGATCGGCAGCTCGGCCGGCGCCAGCGCCAGGCGTGCCAGCAGGTCGGCGAACAACAGCAGGCTGCCGCCGGCGAGAATCGACGCAGGCAACAGCACTCGGTGGTCGGGGCCGGCCAACAGGCGCACCAGATGCGGCACCACCAACCCAACGAAGCCGATCATGCCCGCTGCGGCAACCGCAGCGCCGACGCCCAATGCGGTACAGAACACCAGTTCGCGCTTGAGCCGCTCGACATCGATCCCCAGGTGACTGGCCTCGGACTCGCCAAGCAGCAGCGCATTCAAGGCCTTGGCCCGACGCGGCAACCACAGCGCCACCGCGACCGTCACCAGCAACAGGGGCCAAAGACGCTCGTAACTGGCGCCGTTGAGACTGCCGAGGTTCCAGAAGGTCAAGGTGCGCAAGGTGGCATCGTCGGCCAGATACGTGAACAAGCCCACCGCAGAGCCGGCCAGTGCAGTCAGGGCGATACCCGCCAGCAACATGGTCGCCACATTGGTCTGGCCGTTGCGCCGCCCCAGGCGATAGACCAACGCCGTCACCGCCAGGCCACCAAGGAAGGCACAGATCGACAGTAGATAGGGTCCCAGCGCATCCGGTAGGCCACCCAACAAGGAGCCGCCGACAATCGCAATAGCTGCGCCCAGCGCCGCTCCACTGGAAACCCCCACCAGGCCGGGATCCGCCAGCGGGTTGCGAAACAGGCCCTGCATGGCCACGCCGGACAGCGCCAGGACGCCGCCAACCGCCAGCCCGAGCAAGGTGCGCGGCAGGCGGATCTGGCCGAGAATCAATTCCGCCTGCTCCAGGCCTTGCGCGGAAAGCGGCACACCTAACAGGCGCACGGCGGCGCGCATCGTGTCCAGCATCGGCAGACTGACCGGGCCAAGGGCCAGCGATAACCAGATCGCCAGCAACCACAACAGGCCGAGGCCGATAAACAGCGAACGCGGTTTCACCAAAGTGGTCATTGAATGGCGGCGGCCTTGGCGGATTCAGCCGGATAGAAGCCGGCGGACAGCTTGACCAGACTCTGCGGCAAACGCGGACCCAGGCCACCGACCAACAGCGTCGGGTCCAGTTCCAGCACCCGTCCGGCCTTGGCCGCCGGCGTCGAGGCGAGGATCGGGTTCTGCTTGAACAAGGCTGCGCGCGCGGCGTCACCGGTCAGCGCCCGGTCGGAGAACACCAGCACGTCCGGCGACAATCCCGCCAGGGACTCGACCGAGAACGGCTTGTAGCCGCTGTGGGTCGCCAGGTTATGGCCGCCCGCCTGTTGCAGCAGCCAATCGGCGGCGGTGTCCTTGCCGGCTATCAACGGCTTGCCACCGGCATGGCCCAGCAAGAGCAAGACCCCCGGGGCCTTTTGCTGAGCTTGAGCCTGGCTGACCCAGGCCTTCTGCTGCTCGAGTTGCTGTTGATAACCCTGGAACAGGCGGGTGGCCTGCGCTTCATTACCAAGCAAACGACCCAGGTGCTGTAGGGTTTTTTCCAGAGTCGGCAGATCCGCTTGCGCCGAGAACAACTCGACCTGAACCCCAGCGGTGCGAATCTGCGACACCACTGGCGGCGGCCCCATTTCTTCGGTGCCGATCAATATCTGCGGGCGCAAACTCAATACGCCTTCTGCTGACAGTTGGCGCTGATAACCAATGCTTGGCAGGGCCTTGAGCGACTCTGGATGCTGGCTGGTGGTGTCGACGCCCACCAGCTTCGACTCGCCCCCCAGGGCCGCCACCCATTCAGACAACGCGCCTCCAGCACTGACCCAGCGTTGCGGCAATTCGGCGGCAGCGGCCACATGATTGACCAGAAGTCCGACACAGAGCGCAATAGCGCTGGTACTCAGGCGCATAACAGGGTTTCCTTTCAGGAGATTTCCCACACAATGACCGGCGTAATCTGTAAGCCCGGGCGAATCCAGCATTTGATAATTGTTAGCATTTGAACGTCAAGCACAGACACATTTGCTAACCAGCGAGCTCGCCATTGGCCAACGCCTTCGGCACTTGAGGATAGACATGAAGTTTCTTTGCAGCAGCGCGGAACTGGCCGATGCCAGCAGCCGTGGTTTTCAGATTGGCGAGAAGAACGTCTTCGCCGTGCGCCGCGAAGGCCAGGTCTACGCCTACGAAAACCGCTGCCCGCATCGCGGCGTCAGCCTGGAATGGCAGCCAGACCAGTTCCTCGATGCCAGCGCCAGCCTGATCCAGTGCGCCAGCCACGGCGCACTGTTCCTGATCGAGAGCGGTGAATGCGTGGCGGGGCCTTGCGCCGGCCAATCACTCACGGCCTTGAAGTGCCGCGAAGACGCCGCCGGCATCTGGGTGCAATCCTAGGCGTCGAGCAACACCTGCAGGCGCCGGTCGACGCGAACCTCTTCGGCATTCAGGCTCACCCCGTACGCCAGCACTTCAACCCCCGCCGCCTTGGCTTCGCGCAGGGCTGCGGCATAGCCCGGATCGATTTCCGCAGCCGGTCGCACCGCTTCGATGCCAGTCAGGTTGACGCAATACAGTTGCACCGCGCGCACCCCGTTGCGGGCCAGGCAGGCCAGTTCACGCAAATGCTTGGCGCCGCGCTGGGTCACCGCATCCGGAAACGCCGCAACCGCTACATCATCGAAGCCAAGCGTCACGCTTTTGACCTCAACGAACGCCGGCCCCTGAGGGTAATCGAGGCGAAAATCGATGCGACTGTTTTCCAGGCCGTAAGGCACCTCGCGCTTGAGCCCGGTAAAGCCGTTGAGTTCGCTGATCACCCCGGCGCGCAAAGCTTCCTCGATCAGGGTATTGGCCCGCGCGGTGTTGACACAGGCCAGCCGCCCTTGCGGGGTTTCGCTGATTTCCCAGGTCCCGGGCAACTTACGCTTGGGGTCGTTGGAGCGGCTGAACCAGACTTGCCCGCCCTCGACCATGCAATTGAACATCGACCCGGTGTTGGGGCAGTGAATGGTGAGCATCTCGCCGCCAACGGTTTCGATATCGGCGAGAAAGCGCTTGTAACGTCGGATCAACCGACCTTCTTCCAATGGGGGATCGAAGCGCATCAGCCTTGCCAGCTCCGCAGACCGCGGGCAATCCGCTCCACCGCTTCGCGCAGGCGCGGCAGGCTCTGGGTATAGGCGAAACGCACGTGATGCCCCGCCTGATGCCGGCCGAAGTCCAGGCCCGGGGTGAAGGCAATGTGTTCGGTTTCGAGGAAGTGCCGGCAAAAGGCAAAGGCGTCGCCGCCAAAGGCACTGATGTCCGCATACAGGTAAAACGCCCCTTCCGGCTCCACGGCGATGCCGAAGCCCAGTTCGCGCAGCGCTGGCAGCAGGAAATCGCGACGCCGGCCGAATTCGGCACGCCGCTCTTCGAGAATGCTCAGGGTCGCCGGTTCAAAGCAGGCCAGGGCCGCTTGCTGAGCCATGCTCGGCGCGCTGATGTAGAGGTTCTGCGCCAGCTTCTCCAGCTCACTGACCGCACCTTGCGGTGCCACCAGCCAACCGAGGCGCCAGCCGGTCATGCCGAAATACTTGGAAAAACTATTCAGGACAAAAGCGCTGTCGTCGACTTCCAGCACGCTGGCGGCATCGGTGCCGTAGGTCAGGCCGTGATAGATCTCGTCCACCACCAGATGGCCGTTACGACCCCTGATCGCCGTGGAGAGACCGGCCAGTTCATCGCGGGTGAGGATGGTTCCGGTCGGGTTGGCTGGCGACGCCACCAGTGCGCCGACACTGTCGTGATCCCAGTAGCGCTCCACCAGGTCCGGGGTCAGTTGGTAACGTACGTCGGGGCCGACCGGCACCAGTTGCGCCGCGCCTTCTACCAACCGCAGGAAATGCCGATTGCACGGATAGCCCGGGTCGGCCAGCAACCAGTGCTTGCCGGGATCCACCAGCAAGGCGCTGGCCAGCAACAGCGCGCCAGAGCCGCCGGGGGTGATGAGAATGCGCTGCGGGTCGATGTTCAGGCCGTAGCGCTGCTGGTAGAACCCGGAAATCGCTTCACGCAGCTCGGGAATGCCACGCGCCGCGGTGTAGCGGGTTTTCCCCGCCGCGAGGGCGGCCTGGCCGGCCTTGATGATCGGCTCGGCGGTGGTGAAGTCCGGCTCGCCGATTTCCAGGTGAATCACGTCGTGACCGGCCGCCTGCAGCTCATTGGCGCGTGCCAGCAGGGCCATGACATGGAAAGGTTCGATAGCGCGGCTGCGCGCACTGTAGGGCTGAGCCATTAGCCTTCCTTCAACGGGGTAAAAGAAACGATTCTACCCAAGCACAGGAACGAGCGAGAACCTATTGCGGTCACAACTCCAAGGTTCAGCGTCATGGAGCCCAAACGCAAGGCGCAGGATTGACTAAAATCATTATTTGATCAGGTCTCCAGAACCGCCAGACCAGGCTTTGCAACCCTTTGCAAGGCTTGTGGGCCGCAGCCTCGACATGAGGGAGTAGCGCGGCCGGATTTGATCTGGTAAGTTCGCCCGCTTGCAGTCGCAGGGCCGGCAGGTGTCGGTGATGGAGCAATCCTGCGCAATGGATTACAAGAGTAGAGGCGGTCCATTTCATGCCCACCCAAGCAAAGCAACAGCAGAATCAGGCAATCAGCGGCTTCGAACCTTACGTGCCGAAGGCTGGTGAAGAGTACATGGGCGCACCGATGCGCGCGCACTTCACCAAGATCCTGAACAAGTGGAAACAGGACTTGATGCAGGAAGTCGACCGTACCGTTGACCACATGAAAGATGAGGCAGCCAACTTCCCTGACCCGGCCGACCGTGCCAGCCAGGAAGAAGAATTCGCCCTCGAACTGCGCGCCCGCGATCGCGAGCGCAAGTTGATCAAGAAGATCGACAAGACGCTGGAGCTGATCCAGGACGAAGAGTACGGCTGGTGCGAGTCCTGCGGCATCGAGATCGGCATCAAGCGCCTCGAAGCCCGTCCGACTGCCGATCTGTGCATCGACTGCAAGACCTTGGCTGAAATCAAGGAAAAACAGGTCGGCAAGTAATTCCCGACTTGAATGAAGAACGGAGCGTGCGAACGCTCCGTTTTTGTTTCTGCCGTTCTGCACATTCCGAAAAGTAGCTGCGCCCCATGATCGCCAAAACCTCCCCCGCCTATATCGGACGCTTCGCGCCAACCCCCAGCGGCCACCTGCATTTCGGCTCGCTGGTCGCGGCGCTGGCCTCCTACCTGGATGCTCGTTCAGTCGGCGGTCGCTGGCTGCTGCGCATGGAGGACCTCGATCCGCCGCGCGAAGAGCCCGGCGCGCAGGCGGCAATCCTCAAGGCCCTGGAAAGCTACGGCTTCGAGTGGGACGGTGAAATGATTCGCCAGAGCGATCGCCACGAGGCGTACGCACAGGTCCTCAATCAGTTGTTCAATCACGGACTGGCCTACGCCTGCACCTGCTCGCGCAAACAACTGGAGCCCTACCACGGGATCTACCCGGGCTTGTGCCGCAACGCCGGGCACGCCAGTGACGACGCAGCGATCCGCTTGCGGGTGCCGGAGCTGGAATACCATTTCATCGACCGTGTACAGGGCGAGTACCGCCAGCACCTGGGACGTGAAGTCGGCGACTTCGTGATTCGCCGCCGCGACGGGCTCTATGCCTATCAGCTGGCAGTGGTGCTCGACGACGCCTGGCAGGGCATCACCGACATCGTCCGCGGTGCCGACCTGCTCGACTCGACGCCGCGCCAATTGTATCTGCAGGAGTTGCTCGGCCTGCCGCAACCGCGTTACCTGCACCTGCCGCTGATTACCCAGCCAGACGGTAACAAGCTCGGCAAATCCTACCGTTCGCCGCCGTTGACCGAAGATCAGGCCACACCCTTGCTGCTGCGCGCCTTGCGTGCCCTGGGGCAGACACCTGGCGCGGAACTGGCGGACGCCAAACCCGCCGAAGTGCTCAAGTGGGGCACTGGTCACTGGGACGCAACACTTATTCCTCGCACCCTGACACTGCCCGAAGCGCAATTACGCTGACTAAGCTTGCAGGTTGGCGCCCATCCGTTACCATCGCCGCACGTTTTCGGGCACGCACACAATAAAGAGAGGCCGGGATGTACATCTATCGCTTGGTCCTGCTGCTGGTCGTGGGGATCTATCTGTTCTCCCCCGCCATCATGGACTGGTGGATCGACGCCACGGGCGCCTGGTATCGCCCGTATCTGCTGTGGCTGATCCTGATCGTCGTGACCTTCATCCTGCAGAGCCAAAAAGATGCCGATGAGCTTTAGCCTGACCCAGATGATCCTGATCAGCGCCGCGTACCTGGCGGTGCTGTTCGGCGTTGCCTGGATCAGTGAACGCGGAATGATTCCGCGGGCGATCATTCGCCACCCGCTGACCTACACCCTGTCCCTGGGCGTCTACGCCAGCGCCTGGGCGTTCTACGGCACGGTCGGCCTGGCCTATCAGTATGGCTACGGCTTTCTGTCGAGCTACCTCGGGGTGTCCGGCGCCTTCCTGCTGGCGCCGGTGCTGCTGTATCCGATTTTGAAGATTACCCGCACCTACCAGCTGTCATCCCTGGCCGACCTGTTTGCCTTCCGCTTTCGCAGCACCTGGGCCGGCGCACTGACCACCATTTTCATGCTGATCGGCGTCTTGCCGCTGTTGGCCCTGCAGATCCAGGCGGTGGCCGATTCAATCGGCATCCTGACCCGCGAACCGGTCCAGCATCGCGTGGCCCTGAGCTTCTGCGCGCTGATCACCCTGTTCACCATCTTCTTCGGTTCGCGGCACATTGCGACCCGGGAGAAACACGAAGGCCTGGTGTTCGCCATCGCCTTTGAATCGGTGATCAAGCTGATCGCCATCGGCGGCGTCGGCCTGTACGCGCTGTACGGCGTATTCGACGGTCCGCAACAGCTGGAACTCTGGCTGCTGCAGAACCAGACCGCCCTCGCCGCCCTGCACACGCCGCTGCAGGAAGGTCCATGGCGCACCTTGCTGCTGGTGTTCTTTGCCTCGGCCATTGTGATGCCGCACATGTATCACATGACCTTCACCGAAAACCTCAACCCGCGCTCACTGGTCAGCGCCAGCTGGGGCCTGCCACTGTTCCTGCTATTAATGAGCCTGGCGGTACCGCTGATTCTCTGGGCTGGCCTGAAACTGGGCGCCAGCACCAATCCGGAATATTTCACCCTCGGCATCGGCATCGCCGCCAACAGCAAGGCGCTGGCCTTGCTGGCGTACATCGGCGGCTTGTCTGCGGCCAGCGGCCTGATCATCGTCACCACCCTGGCACTGTCCGGTATGGCCTTGAACCATCTGGTCCTGCCGCTGTACCAGCCACCCGCCGAAGGCAACATCTACCGCTGGCTGAAATGGACCCGCCGGGCGCTGATCGTCGCGATCATCATGGCCGGCTACGGTTTCTACCTGATGCTCGGCGCCGAACAGGACCTGGCCAACCTCGGCATCGTCGCCTTCGTCGCGACCCTGCAGTTCCTGCCGGGCGTGCTGTCGGTGCTGTATTGGCCGACGGCCAACCGACGCGGCTTCATTGCCGGCTTGCTGGCGGGGATCCTGGTCTGGCTGGTGACCATGTTGTTGCCGCTGGTGGGCAATCTGCAAGGCTTCTACATACCGCTGTTGAACATGATCTACGTGCTCGACGACACCAGCTGGCACATGGCGGCTATCGCCTCGCTGGCGGCCAACGTGCTGATGTTCACCCTGATCTCGCTGTTCACCAACGCCAGCAGCGAGGAAGCCAGTGCGGCCGAAGCCTGCGCGGTGGATAACGTGCGCCGTCCGCAACGCCGCGAACTGCATGCGGCCTCGCCCCAGGAATTCGCCACACAGCTTGCCAAGCCCTTGGGCGCCAAGACCGCGCAAAAGGAAGTGGAACAGGCCCTGCGCGATCTCTACCTGCCGTTCGACGAACGCCGCCCCTACGCCTTGCGTCGCCTGCGTGACCGGATCGAAGCCAACCTCTCCGGCCTGATGGGCCCCAGCGTCGCCCAGGACATGGTGGAAACCTTCCTGCCGTACAAGGCCGGCGGCGAAAACTATGTCACCGAAGACATTCACTTCATTGAAAGCCGTCTCGAGGACTATCACTCGCGCCTGACCGGCCTGGCCGCGGAACTCGATGCCCTGCGCCGCTATCACCGCCAGACCTTGCAAGAATTGCCGATGGGCGTCTGCTCCCTGGCCAAGGATCAGGAGATCCTGATGTGGAACAAAGCCATGGAGGAGCTGACCGGGATTGCCGCCCAGCGCGTGGTCGGCTCACGCCTGAGTACTCTGGGCGAACCATGGAAAGAGTTGCTGCAGGGCTTCATCAACCTGCCCGATGAACACTTGCACAAACAGCACCTGACCCTGGAAGGCCAGACCCGCTGGCTGAACCTGCACAAGGCGGCCATCGACGAACCGCTCGCCCCAGGCAACAGCGGCCTGGTGCTGCTGGTCGAGGACCTGACCGAAACCCAGATGCTCGAAGACAAACTGGTGCACTCCGAACGCCTGGCCAGTATCGGTCGCCTGGCCGCCGGGGTGGCTCACGAGATTGGCAACCCGATCACCGGCATCGCCTGCCTGGCGCAAAACCTGCGCGAGGAGCGCGAGGAAGACGGGGAGCTGACAGAAATCAGCGGGCAGATTCTCGAACAGACCAAACGCGTATCGCGCATCGTCCAATCGCTGATGAGCTTTGCCCATGCCGGCAGCCACCAGCACAACGACGAACCGGTGTGCCTGGCCGAAGTGGCCCAGGACGCAATTGGCCTGCTGGCCCTGAACCGGCGCAATTTCGAAGTGCAGTTCTACAACCTGTGCGATCCCGAGCATTGGGTCGATGGCGACCCGCAGCGCCTGGCCCAAGTGCTGATCAACCTGCTGTCCAACGCCCGCGACGCATCGCCCGCCGGCAGTGCGGTGCGGGTAAAGAGCGAAGCCAGCGAACACACGATCGATCTGATCGTCGAAGACGAAGGCAGCGGCATCCCGTCGAGCATCAAGGACCGATTGTTCGAACCCTTCTTCACCACCAAGGATCCTGGCGAAGGCACCGGTCTGGGCCTTGCACTGGTCTATTCCATCGTTGAAGAGCATTATGGACAAATCACCATCGACAGCCCGGCTGACATTCAAAGCCAACGCGGCACCCGTATCCGGGTGACCTTACCGCGTCATGTCGAAGCGACGTCCGCTGTGAACTGAGACCGTCGAGAGAATTGAATCAATGCCGCACATTTTGATCGTCGAAGACGAAACCATCATCCGCTCCGCCTTGCGCCGCCTGCTGGAACGCAACCAGTACCAGGTCAGCGAAGCCGGCTCAGTGCAGGAAGCACAAGAACGCTTCAGCATTCCAACGTTCGACCTGATTGTCAGCGACCTGCGCCTGCCCGGTGCACCGGGCACCGAGCTGATCAAGCTGGGCCAGGGCACGCCGGTGCTGATCATGACCAGCTACGCCAGCCTGCGCTCGGCAGTCGACTCGATGAAAATGGGCGCGGTGGACTACATCGCCAAGCCCTTCGACCACGATGAAATGCTCCAGGCCGTTGCGCGAATCCTGCGCGACCGGCAAACGGCACAAAGCGTGGCCAGCGAGCGTCCTGCCGGCAAGACGAGCAACGGCAGTGAAAAGCCGGGCGTCGACAACAGCAACGGCGAAATCGGCATCATTGGCTCTTGCCCACCGATGCAGGACCTTTACGTCAAGATCCGCAAAGTCGCGCCTACCGACTCCAATGTGCTGGTCCAGGGCGAATCCGGTACCGGTAAAGAGCTGGTGGCCCGCGCTCTGCACAACCTGTCGCGCCGCGCCAAGGCGCCAATGATTTCGGTGAACTGCGCAGCGATCCCGGAAAGCCTGATCGAGTCAGAACTGTTCGGCCACGAAAAAGGTGCATTTACCGGCGCCAGCGCCGGCCGCGCCGGACTGGTGGAAGCGGCGGACGGTGGCACGCTGTTCCTCGATGAAATCGGCGAACTGCCGCTCGAAGCCCAGGCCCGCCTGCTGCGTGTGCTCCAGGAAGGCGAAATCCGTCGTGTGGGCTCGGTGCAGTCGCAAAAGGTCGATGTGCGCTTGATCGCTGCAACGCACCGCGACTTGAAGAGCCTGGCGAAGATCGGTCAGTTCCGTGAAGACTTGTATTACCGCCTGCACGTGATCGCCCTCAAGCTGCCGGCCTTGCGCGAGCGTGGTGCGGACGTCAACGAGATCGCCAACGCCTTCCTCGCTCGCCAGAGCGCGCGTATCAATCGCACCGACCTGAAATTCGCCGCCGATGCCGAGCAGGCGATTCGTCACTACAGCTGGCCGGGTAACGTGCGCGAATTGGAAAACGCCGTCGAGCGTGCGGTGATCCTGTGCGAGAGCCCGGAAATCTCCGCCGACCTGCTGGGCATCGACATCGAGCTCAGTGACCTGGAAGAAGACGAATTCATTGGCCTGGCCCCACAGCAGGGCAGCACCAGTAACGCCAGCCACGAACCGACCGAAGACCTGTCACTGGAAGACTACTTCCAGCATTTCGTCCTCGAGCACCAGGATCACATGACCGAGACCGAGTTGGCCCGCAAGCTGGGGGTCAGCCGCAAGTGCCTGTGGGAACGCCGCCAACGCCTGGGTATCCCACGGCGCAAGACCGGGGTCGCCAGCGAGAGCTGAACGTTACCTGACGGGTGAGTGGGTAACAGCTGGAAATGTGAAAAAACTGTTACCGCAGTTTTTTCCGTAACAAAAGCCGGGGCTTACGGTAACGAAGCCCCGGCTTTTTTTGCCCTGAAAAAACCGGCCCAACCGGCCCAACCCCTTGTTTTACTAGGGATCACAAAAGTTGGCACGGCTTCTGCTATATGTTTGGTACAAGAACAATAACAAGCAACGTATAAGACAATAAAAATAAGACGAATCGACTCACGCACAATAAAAACAAGACGGCGAGAGGCGTAGCTAACTGATTCTTTTGGAGAAGCGTTGCATTTGGGGCTTGCCCCGCAACCAGGCCGAGAACAACAAAAACTGCCCTAAGGCAGCGCCTGAACTGGTTGGATCGAGAGATCATTGCAGCACAGCGATCAAAGCAATCCGTTTGCTCTTGGCTCCCGATTGGGAGGGTCATGCAGGAAAAACCTCATGACATGGGCGTTACACAAAAACAAGAAGCCCGAAACCATAATAAAAATAGAGCACGCAACTACTTCTGGGGGAGCTTCGGCTCCCCTTGTAGTTTCTGCGATTTACCCAAAAACCCAGCCCCCACCCCGCGCTTGAAGCCTGTAGCTCAAGGCTCGACGCTTGTTCCTACACCATCCCTCGACTAAATGCTAGAATCCCCGCCCATCATGCGGTCATTCTTCGTTATGGCCGAACATTCCTTCAAACAGTGCATCCCATGCTGAAGAAGCTGTTCCAGTCATTCCGTTCTCCCGCGCGTCGTACGCAACACATCCGCAGCACGCCTGAAGTGCTCAACAGCGGCCAACATTCGCTGCAGCGCGCCCAGTTCAGCCGTTACGCGGTAAACATCGTCGAACGCTTGCAGAACGCCGGCTATCAGGCCTACCTGGTCGGTGGTTGCGTGCGCGACATGCTGCTCAATATCACGCCCAAGGATTTCGACGTCGCCACCAGTGCCACGCCGGAACAGGTTCGTGCCGAATTTCGCAACGCGCGAATCATTGGCCGCCGATTCAAATTGGTGCATATCCATTTTGGCCGCGAAATCATCGAAGTCGCGACCTTCCGTGCCAATCACCCGCAAAACGACGAAGAGGAAGACAGCAACCAGTCCTCGCGTAACGAAAGCGGGCGCATCCTGCGCGACAACGTCTACGGCACCCTGGAAGAAGACGCGCAACGCCGCGACTTCACCATCAATGCCCTGTATTACGATCCGGTCAGCGAGCGCATTCTCGATTACGCCAACGGTGTACACGACATCCGCAACCACCTGATCCGCCTGATTGGCGACCCGACCCAGCGTTACCAGGAAGATCCGGTGCGGATGCTGCGCGCCGTGCGCTTCGCCGCCAAGCTGAACTTTGGCATCGAGAAGCACACCGCCTCGCCGATCCGCAAACTGGCGCCGATGCTGCGGGAAATCCCGGCAGCGCGCCTGTTCGAAGAAGTGTTGAAGCTGTTCCTTTCCGGACATGCCGCCGACACCTTCGAAATGCTGGTCGACCTGCAATTGTTCGATCCACTGTTCCCGGCCAGCGCCGAAGCACTGGAGCACAACCCGACCTACACCCACACCCTGATCAGCGAAGCCCTGATCAATACCGACCTGCGGATCAAGCAGAACAAGCCGGTAACTCCAGCGTTCCTGTTCGCCGCCCTGTTGTGGCCGGCATTGCCAGCGCGGGTGTTGCGTTTGCAGGATCGTGGCATGCCACCGATCCCGGCCATGCAGGAAGCTGCTCACGAACTGATCGCCGAACAGTGCCAGCGAATCGCCATTCCCAAGCGCTTCACCATGCCGATCCGCGAAATCTGGGACATGCAGGAGCGCCTGCCACGGCGCAGCGGCAAGCGTGCCGACCTGCTGCTGGACAATCCGCGTTTCCGTGCCGGCTACGATTTCCTGCTGCTGCGTGAAAGCGCCGGCGAGCAGACTGATGGCCTGGGCGAGTGGTGGACCGACTACCAGGACGCCAACGACAGCGAGCGCCGCGACATGATTCGCGACCTCAGCGGCAAGGAAGACGGTGCCGGTGGCGCACCGCGCAAACGTCGCCGCACCGGTGGTGCCAAGCGTAAACGTGCCGCCGGGGCACCGAGCGCGTCGGGCGAGTAAGTTCATGGAACGTATCTACATCGGTATGGGCAGCAACCTCGCAGCCCCCGCTGAACAACTGCGTAGCGCCGTCGACGCGCTGGCGCAGTTGCCTGACACCAAACTGGTCGGCGTCTCAGCCTTCTATCAAAGTGATTCCCTGCTCCCGGGCCAGCCGCGCTACACCAACGCGGTTGCCGCGCTGGACAGCGAGTTGGCGCCGCTGCAACTGCTCGACGCACTGCAGGCCATCGAAAACGACCAGGGCCGCGAACGCCTTGAACGCTGGGGCCCACGCACCCTCGACCTGGACATCCTGTTGTTCGGCGACCAACTCATCGACGAACCACGCCTCAAAGTTCCGCACTACCACATGCAGGAGCGGGCATTCGTGCTCTACCCCCTGGCCGAACTGGCCCCGGCGGACCTGCAACTGGCGGACGGGCGATTGTTACGCGACCTGCTGAACGCCTGCCCGTTCGTCGGGTTGGAGCGCTTGCCGGCGGTTTGAAAAGGCCCGGCCGATCAGGCCGGCCTGCCCCAAGCCCTGCTGAATCGCATCAGTAACGCCGGTAACACCTGCGCTGTCACCTTGCGGTAACACATCCAATTGACTTCCCGAGTCCTCCTCACGACTATAGGCGTCCCGCTGCCGACAACACGGCACCAAAGGGCGCAATCCAGGCTTTTCAAGCACGACAAAAGAACGTGCGCCTGAGTAAATGAAGAATCACGCGCGTTACTCGCAGTAGTTTTCCAAGCGCCTGAACGAGGAACCATTTCATGCCAGCTATTACCCTCACCACCCTGCAGACCCTCAAGCAGAAAGGTGAAAAAATCACCATGCTGACCTGCTACGACGCCACTTTTGCCCACGCCTGCAATGAGGCCGGTGTTGAAGTGTTACTGGTGGGCGATTCCTTGGGCATGGTGCTGCAAGGTCATGACAGTACCCTGCCGGTCACCACCGCCGAGATGGCGTATCACGTCGCCTGCGTCAAACGCGGCAACAGCGACGCGCTGATCCTCGCCGACCTGCCGTTCATGGCCAACGCCACCGTTGAACAAACCCTGATCAACAGCGCGACCCTGATGCAGGCCGGCGCGCACATGGTCAAGGTCGAAGGTGCGTTGTGGCTGGCCGAGTCGATTCGCCTGCTGGCCGAACGCGGCGTGCCGGTCTGCGCCCACATGGGCCTGACGCCACAGGCGGTGAACATCCTGGGCGGCTACAAGGTCCAGGGCCGCAACGAAAACCAGGCCCGGCAGATGCGCGCCGATGCCATCGCCCTGGAACAGGCTGGCGCCGCGATGCTGCTGCTCGAATGCGTGCCGAGCGAACTGGCCCATGAAATCACCCAGGCGGTGAAGATTCCGGTGATCGGCATCGGTGCCGGCAACGCCACCGACGGCCAGGTACTGGTCCTGCACGATATGCTCGGCCTGTCGCTGACCGGTCGCGCGCCGAAGTTCGTGAAGAACTTCATGGCCGGCCAGGAAAGCGTCCAGGCCGCTTTAAGCGCCTACGTCAGTGAAGTCAAGGCGACGACCTTCCCGGGCGCCGAGCACGGATTCTCCGCATGAATACTGTCAAGACCGTACGCGAACTGCGGGCCGCGGTAGCCCGCGCACGCGGCGAAGGCAAGCGCATCGGCTTCGTGCCAACCATGGGCAACCTGCACAGCGGCCACATGGCACTGGTGACCAAGGCGGCGCAGCGCGTGGATTTCGTGGTCGCGAGCATTTTCGTCAATCCGCTGCAATTTGGCGCCGGCGAAGATCTCGACAAGTACCCGCGGACCCTGGCGGCCGATCAGGAAAAACTCCTGCAAGCCGGCTGCCACCTGCTGTTCGCACCGAGTGCCGAGGAGATGTATCCCGACGGCATGGCCGGCCAGACCCGCGTCAGTGTTCCACATTTGTCCGAAGGCCTGTGCGGCGCCAGTCGCCCCGGGCATTTCGAAGGCGTGGCGACCGTGGTCAGCAAGCTGTTCAATATGGTCCAGCCTGACCTGGCGGTGTTCGGCCAGAAAGACTTCCAGCAACTGGCGGTCATTCGGGCGCTGGTGCATGACCTGAACATGCCGATCCAGATCATCGGCGAACCGACCGTGCGTGCCGCCGACGGCCTGGCGCTGTCGTCGCGCAACGGTTTCCTCGACGAGGAGCAGCGGGCAGTGGCGCCGGTGGTGTATCGCACCCTGAGCACCATCGCCGAAGCCATCCGCCAGGGCGACCGCGACTTCCCGGCACTGATCAGCGCCCAGTTGCAACAACTGGAAAGCGCCGGCCTGCGTCCGGACTACCTGGAAGTGCGTCACGCCCTGACCTTGCGTCCGGCCACGGCACAGGATCGCGACCTGGTGATTCTGGTGGCGGCGTTCCTCGGCACCACGCGCTTGATCGACAACCTGCACCTGAACCTCGATACCCCAGCCTGATCAACGCCAACCCCGGGGGGGGGAGCCTTACTCCCCCCGAGGTTTGTCGCCTGCCAAAGATCGCCTTCCAGCCATATTGCCGCCTCCATGACCTTCGGGCACACTGCCCGCCGTTCGATTTCGACCAGAGAAAAACACCCATGCACGCCATCATGCTCAAGGCCAAGCTGCACCGCGCCGAAGTGACCCACGCAGTGCTCGACTACGAAGGCTCCTGCGCCATCGACGGCGAGTGGCTGGACTTGTCGGGGATCCGTGAGTACGAACAGATCCAGATCTACAACGTCGACAATGGCGAGCGTTTCACCACCTACGCCATTCGTGGCGAAGCAGGCTCGCGGATGATTTCGGTCAACGGTGCCGCCGCCCACAAGGCCAAGGTCGGCGACCGGGTGATCATCTGTGCCTATGCGCACTACAGCGAAGCCGAGTTGCTCAACTTCAAACCGCGCATGCTGTACATGGCGCCGGGTAACGAACTCAGCCACACCAGCAATGCCATCCCGGTTCAGGTCGCCTGATCCCGCGAACTTCGCTTACTGAAACCTCGCCTGACTGGCTCTGTGCAGCGCCGACAAAGCCAAGACAGATCCGCCGGCGAGGTTTACTGTTGTCGCCCTGCACTATTTAATCGTCTATTCGCAGCTTTGACCGGACAACGCCCGTCACCCGACAGCCCATTCCGGTTTTTTCAGTGTCCTAAAGGCAGTTCAAGTAAAAGGAAACCCGCAGCGATGGCGTACTACCGCACTCCTCAAGACGTTACCGCTCTGCCAGCCTGGCAGGCGCTGAATGATCACCGCCAAGCCATGCAGGATTTCAGCATGCGCGAAGCGTTCAATGCCGACCCGCAGCGTTTCAACCAATTCACCCTGAGCAGCTGTGGGCTGTTTCTGGACTACTCGAAAAACCTGATCAGCACTGAAACCCGCAACCTGCTGGTGGGTCTGGCGAACGAAGTCGGCCTGCAGGACGCGATCAAGGCGTTGTTCAGCGGCGAAATCGTCAACGCCTCCGAAGGCCGCCCGGCGCTGCATACCGCCCTGCGCCGCCCCGTGGGCGACAAGCTACAGGTCAACGGCGTCAACGTGATGCCGGACGTGCACAAGGTGCTGAACCAGATCACCGACCTGGTCGGCCGCATCCACGACGGCCTGTGGCGTGGCTACACCGAAAAACCGATCACCGACGTGGTGAATATCGGTATCGGTGGCTCGTTCCTCGGCCCGGAGCTGGTTTCCGAAGCGCTGTTGTCCTACGCCCAGAAAGGCGTGCGTTGCCATTACCTGGCGAACATCGACGGCAGTGAGTTCCACGAACTGACCATGAAGCTGCGCGCCGAGACCACGCTGTTCATCGTCTCGTCGAAATCCTTCAACACCCTGGAAACCCTGAAGAACGCCCAGGCCGCCCGCGCCTGGTACCTGGCCCAGGGTGGCTCGGAAGCTGAGCTGTATCGCCACTTCATCGCGGTGTCGAGCAACAACGCTGCGGCTGTTGCGTTCGGTATCCGCGAAGAAAACATTTTCCCAATGTGGGACTGGGTCGGCGGCCGTTACTCGCTGTGGTCGGCCATCGGCCTGCCGATCGCCCTGGCAATCGGCATGTCCAACTTCAAGGAACTGCTGTCCGGTGCCTACACCATGGACCAGCACTTCCAGAGCGCCCCGTTCGAACAGAACATGCCGGTGCTGCTGGCCTTGCTCGGCGTGTGGTACGGCAACTTCTGGGGTGCGCAGAGCCACGCGATCCTGCCGTACGACCACTACCTGCGCAACATCACCAAGCACTTGCAACAGCTGGACATGGAGTCCAACGGCAAGAGCGTGCGCCAGGACGGCACGCCGGTATCCACCGACACCGGCCCAGTGATCTGGGGTGGCGTGGGTTGCAACGGCCAGCATGCGTATCACCAGTTGCTGCATCAGGGTACCCAGCTGATCCCGGCCGATTTCATCGTGCCGATCGTCAGCTTCAACCCGGTTTCCGACCACCATCAGTGGCTGTACGCCAATTGCCTGTCGCAAAGTCAGGCATTGATGCTCGGTAAAACCCTCGGCGAAGCCGAGGCAGAGCTGCGTGACAAGGGCATGCCCGAAGACCAGGTGCAGAAGCTGGCCACGCACAAGGTGATTCCAGGCAACCGCCCAAGCAACACCCTGGTGGTCGAGCGCATCAGCCCGCGTCGCCTCGGCGCACTGGTTGCGCTGTACGAGCACAAAGTCTTCGTGCAAAGCGTGGTCTGGGGCATCAACGCCTTCGACCAATGGGGCGTTGAGCTGGGCAAGGAACTGGGCAAAGGCGTCTACAATCGCCTGGTCGGCAGCGAAGAAGCACCGGCCGACGACGCATCCACCCAGGGCCTGATCAATTACTTCCGCGGGCGTCACCGCGGTTGATTTGACGGTAGTCCTGTAGCGAGTTGCAGGAGCTGGCAATGGCGCCAGCTCCTGCAGCCACCCAGCTAACAAGGAGCCGTCATGTTCGATATCAGCACTTTCCCCAAAGCCGACGCCGTGCGCCGGGCAGCACAACTGAGCCAGGACGACTATCAGCGTCTGTACCGCGAATCCATCGAACACCCCAGTCAGTTCTGGGCCGAACAGGCCAGCCGTTTCATTGAATTCAGCGCCCCCTGGCAAACCGTCCAGCGCTACGACTTGAAAACCGGCGAAGCCAGTTGGTTCTCCGGCGCAAAGCTCAACGTCAGCTACAACTGCATCGATCGTCACCTGGAAAAACGCGCAGATCAAACCGCGATCATCTGGGAAGGCGACAATCCCGCCGACTCACTGACGATTACTTATCAACAACTGCACGACCACGTCTGCCGCCTGGCCAATGTGCTGAAAAGCCGTGGCGTGAAAAAAGGCGACCGGGTGTGCATCTACATGCCGATGATTGCCGAAGCTGCCTACGCCATGCTCGCCTGCTCACGCATCGGCGCCGTGCATTCGGTGGTGTTTGGCGGCTTTTCCCCGGATTCACTGCGCGATCGCATCCTCGATGCCGATTGCCGCACCGTGATTACTGCCGATGAAGGTGTGCGCGGCGGCAAAAAAATCCCCCTCAAGCGTAACGTCGACCAGGCCCTGCTCAGTTGCCCGGCGGTCAGTACGGTGGTGGTGATCCAGCGCACGCGAGGCGATGTCGATTGGGTCGAGGGGCGTGACCTCTGGTATCACCAGGCCAGCGCTGCTGCCAGCGCTCAGTGCCCGCCAGAACCGATGGGCGCCGAAGACCCGCTGTTCATCCTCTACACCTCCGGCAGCACCGGTAAACCCAAAGGCGTGTTGCACAGCACCGCGGGCTACTTGCTGCAAGCGGCGATGACCTTCAAGTACGTGCTCGACTATCGCGATGGCGAGGTGTTCTGGTGCACCGCCGATGTCGGCTGGGTCACCGGCCACAGCTACATTGTCTATGGCCCCCTGGCCGACGGCGCGACCACGCTGATGTTCGAAGGCGTGCCGAACTACCCCAGCAGCTCGCGCTTCTGGCAGGTCATCGACAAGCATCAGGTCAACATCTTCTACACCGCCCCGACGGCGTTGCGCGCGCTGATGCGCGAAGGTTCCGCGCCCTTGCAGGGCAGCTCGCGGGCCAGCCTGCGACTGTTGGGCAGTGTCGGCGAGCCGATCAATCCGGAAGCCTGGGAATGGTACTTCAATGCGGTGGGCGAGCAGCGCTGCCCCATCGTCGACACCTGGTGGCAGACCGAAACCGGCGGCATCATGCTCAGCCCGCTGGTCAGTGCGCAACGAATCAAACCCGGCTGCGCGACCCAACCCATGTTCGGCGTACAACCGGTGCTGCTCGATGAACAGGGCAAGGAAATCAGCGGCCCCGGCAGTGGCGTGCTGGCGATCAAAGCCAGTTGGCCGGCGCAGATCCGTACGGTCTACGGTGATCCGCAACGAATGGTCGACACCTACTTCAAACCCTACCCCGGCTACTACTTCACCGGAGATGGCGCGCGCCGCGACGAAGACGGCGACTACTGGATCACCGGACGCATCGACGACGTAATCAACGTTTCCGGGCACCGCATCGGCACGGCCGAAGTCGAGAGCGCACTGGTGCTGCATGACAGCATCGCTGAGGCTGCCGTGGTCGGTTACCCCCACGACGTCAAGGGTCAGGGCATCTACGCCTTCGTCACCCCCATGAACGGCGTCGAGCCGGACGAGGCCCTCAAGCAACAATTGCTGGCGCTGGTCAGCAAGGAAATCGGCAGCTTCGCCAAGCCGGATCTGATCCAGTGGGCGCCAGCCTTGCCGAAAACCCGCTCAGGCAAGATCATGCGCCGCATTCTGCGCAAGATCGCCTGCAACGAACTGGACAGCCTCGGCGATACCTCGACCCTGGCTGATCCCAGCGTGGTCGAGGGGCTTATCGACAAGCGCTTGAACCCTTGAACCGGCGCGGCCAACCACCGCGCTGCTACCCCTTTGTCGCCACCGAGTTGTCATGGAATTCATCCGTACCCGCATAGAAACCCAGATCATGAGCCTCACTGGCCTTTCCCTGGGCAAGCTCGATCTGGAAAACCCCAAGGGCGATCCCGGGCTGTTCGGGCCCGACTCGATCAGTTGGCAAGTCCACGGCGACTTCAGCAGCATGCTGATTGGCGGCATCAGCGCCCTGATGCTGCAAGCCCTGCACCCGCTGGCACTGGCCGGGGTCTGGGACCATTCGAACTTTCGCCAGGACATGCTCGGACGCCTGCGCCGTACCGGGCAATTCATTTCCGGCACCACCTTCGGCTCACGCCAGGATGCCGAGTGGCTGATCGACAAAGTCCGCACCATCCACTTGCAAGTGGTCGGAACCGCCCCCGACGGCCGCGCCTATGCCGCCAGCGATCCGGACTTGCTGACCTGGGTCCATGTCGCTGAAGTCAGCAACTTTCTCGCGGCCCATCTGCGCTACCGCAACCCGGATCTGGCGCCCAGCGACCAAGACCGTTATTACGCCGAGATCGCCTTGATCGCCGAACGCCTGGGCGCCCGCGAAGTGCCGCGCTCGCGCCAGGAAATCGCCGACTACCTCGAGCGAATGCGCCCACAACTGCTGTGTGACGACCGCAGTCGCGAAGTGCTGCGCCTGTTGCTGAACGCGCCTGCCCCCAGTCGCCTGGCCAGACCTTTTGGCGGCCTGATGATGCAGGCCGGTATCGACCTGTTGCCCGACTGGGCCAGTGCCATGCTCGACGTCAGCCAAGGCGCATTGCAACGTAAGCTGATTCGCGCCAGCGTCAGGCGCAGTACGCCGATGCTGCGCTGGGCGGTACGCAATGGTTCGGTGCAGCGGGCCCGGCGGCGGATGGGTTTGTTGAAATGAATCTGCGCGCAATCCTGTTAAACTCGCGCGCCAAATTCCCAGCAAGGCGCGCACCATGTCTTCCTTGAACCAGGCGCTGCGCGCCGCACTCGATCATCGCCAGGATCTGCTCGCCGAACTGCACCAGCAGGGCACCGACTGTTATCGCCTGTTCCATGGCAGCCAGGAAGGCGCCGGCGGCCTGACCATCGACCGGTACGGCCCGCAATTGCTGGTGCAGAGTTTTCACCAGACGTTGGAGCGCGAAGACCTGCTGGCGCTGCACGCGAGCATCAATCAACACCTGAAACTGGAAACGTTGCTGGTCTACAACGATCGCTCCCGGGGCAATTCGCGTATCGACCGTGAAGACAGCGTGTACCGCGCCGATGATGCCGCCCTCGCCGATCTGGTGGGCCATGAGTGGGGCCTGAAGTACCGGGTCCGTGGTCGTCACGCCGGGCAGGATCCGCTGTTGTTCCTCGACCTGCGCAATGCCCGTGGCTGGGTCAAGGCCCACAGCAAGAACAAGAGCGTGCTGAACCTGTTTGCCTACACCTGCGGCGTCGGCCTCAGTGCCGCAGCCGGTGGCGCGCGCGAAGTGTGCAACCTGGACTTTGCCGAGGGTAACCTGGCGGTCGGTCGCGAGAACGGCCAGCTCAATCCGCAACTCACCGAAATGCAGTTCGTGCAATCCGACTATTTCCCGGCCATTCGCCAGTTGGCCGGCCTGCCCATCAGCCAGCGCCGCGGGCAAAAGCTGCCGAGCTACCCTCGCCTGGAACAGCGCCAATACGACCTGGTCCTGCTCGACCCGCCGGCCTGGGCAAAAAGTGCATTCGGTACCGTCGACCTGTTGCGCGACTACCAAAGCCTGCTGAAACCGGCGCTGCTGAGCACCGCCGAGAATGGCGTGCTGATCTGCTGCAACAACCTGGCGAAAGTCGGCATGGACGACTGGCGCGAGCAAGTACTGCGCTGTGCAGAGAAAGCCGGGCGTCCGGTACGCGAGTGGCAAGCGCTGCCTCCAGCCGCTGATTTCCCCTCGATGGACCAGCAGCCACCGCTGAAAACCCTGATTTTGCAGCTCTGAAGCGTGTAGGAAGAATCTGAACAATCCTGATCGAGGTCATTGCTTCGGAACCAGAATCGCGTGCCATACTCCAAGGCACTTCCGATTCTGATAGATGAAGCCGCACATGCCCAAAGGATTGATTCGCGCCGTCGGCGCCTTGTTGACTGCTCTCGCCCTCTACAGCTTGCTGGGGTTTCTGATTTTGCCGGGCATCGCCCTGCGGATCGCCAATCAACAATTGGCCCATTACGCAGCGGTGCCGGCGACCGTCCAGCGCATCGAGCTCAATCCCTTCAGCCTGGAGCTCACGGTGTGGGGCCTGACTATCGGCGAACCGGGCAAGGAGCAGGTGGCTTTCGAGCGTCTCTACGCCGATCTGCAGATCGACAGCCTGTGGACCCACGCCCTGCACCTGGCCGACGTACAACTGGACAAGCCGAAAACCGAGATCCTGTTCAGCAAGGACGGCAGCCTCAACCTGACTCAACTGTTCAAGCTGCCCGCCAGCGAACCCACGCCTGCCGATCCGCAGGCCGAGCCTTTCCCGCTGCGCATCGATCGCATCAACCTGGCAGGCGGCAACCTGCACTTTCAGGATCTACGTCCCAGCGAGCCGATCGAATTTCTGTACGACGACCTCACTTTCGAACTGAAAAACCTCAGCACGCTGCCTGACGACAACGCCGAAATGAACCTGGTGGCGATCGGCCCCAACGGCGGTCAGATCGACTGGAGCGGCAAAGTCAGCCTGGTGCCCATCACCTCGGAAGGCACCCTGAAAATCACCGACGGCAAGATGAAAGCCTTCTGGCCCTATGTCCGCGACGCAGTGCCACTGGTGCTCGAAGACGGCATCGTCAGCCTCAGCACCGACTACAAGCTGAACCTGAGCAAGGAAACCGAGCTGCTGTTGAACAACACCTCGGCGAGTATCGCGCCTTTCGCCATCAAGGCCCCGGATGGCCGGCCACTGGCTCGCCTGGAACGCCTGGACGTCAGCGAGACCACGGTCGACCTGGCCAAGCAGCAAGTGATTGTCGGCAAGATTCGCAGCCAGAAACTCGAAACCTGGGCCGCCCGCGAAGCCGATGGCCAACTCGACTGGCAGAAACTCTTCGCCAGCCAACCGGCCAAGCCCGCCGCCAAACAAGAAGCCACCACAGCACCTGCTGCCGCCGACTCACCTGCGCCCGCCGCCCCCAGCAAGCCCTGGCAGGTGCTGCTCAAGGACGTCGAACTGCGCAATTACCAGGTGCACCTGGCTGACCGCCAGGTGAAACCGGCGGTGGCCCTGGAACTCGGCCCGCTGAACCTGGACCTGAAAAACTTCGACAGCCTCAATGGCTCGCCCTTTACGCTCAAGCTCGACAGCGGCCTGGGCAAACAAGGCAAGATCCTCGCCGAAGGCGAGGTCAACCTGGCGCCGGTCAGCGCCAAACTCAATGTGCAGACCCGCGACATCGACCTGCGGGTGGCCCAGTCCTACATAAGCCCTTTCATTCTCCTGGAACTGCGTTCCGGCATGCTCGGCAGCGACCTGGCCGTGAACCTGAAAAGCACCGAACCGCTGGCGTTCACCGTCACCGGCAAGGCCCAGGTCGATCAGTTGCACACCCTCGACACCCTGAAATCCCGCGACTTTCTCAAATGGCAGAAGGTCATGGTCGAAGGGCTGAATTATCAGCATGGCGACAGCCTGTCGATTGACCGGATCAACCTGCAACAACCCTACGTGCGCTTCATGATCAACGACGACCGCACCACCAACGTTGATGACCTGCTGATTCCGCAACCGGCCGACAGCGCCAGCAAATCCACCGCCGGGGCAAAACCGGCGGCCGACCAGGACAAGCCGCTGGGCATTCACATTGGCGCGATCGCCATCAACGACGGTTCGGCGAATTTCGCCGACTTCAGCCTGACGCCGAACTTCGCCACCGCCATCCAGCAACTCAACGGCCAGATCGGCACCATCGACAGTCGCCAGCAGAAGCCGGCCAGCGTCGACGTCAAGGGCAAGGTCGACCGTTACGCTCCGGTGACCATCAGGGGCAGCGTCAATCCGTTCGACCCAATGGCTGCACTGGACATCGCCACCAGCTTCAAACGGGTGGAGCTGACCACCCTCACGCCTTACTCCGGCAAGTTCGCCGGTTATCGAATCCGCAAGGGCCGACTCAACCTCGACCTGCATTACCTGATCACCAAGGGCCAGCTCAAGGCGGAAAACAAAGTGGTGGTGGAGCAACTGGAGCTGGGCGAGAAAGTCGACAGCCCGGACGCGGTCAGCCTGCCGCTGAAACTGGCGGTGGCCTTGCTCAAGGACGTCGATGGCAAGATATCCATTGAATTGCCAGTGACCGGCGACCTCAACAACCCGCAATTCAGTGTGATGCCGATCGTCTGGCAGACTTTGCGCAACCTGATCGTCAAGGCGGCGGCTGCGCCGTTCAAATTGATTGGTGGGCTGGTCGCCGGCGGTGGCTCGGAAGACCTCGGCACCGTGGCTTTCGCACCTGGCTCCAGCGACCTGAGCAAGGACGCCGAAGGGGCGCTGGTCAAACTGGCCAGTGCCCTCAAGGAACGTCCGGCGCTGCGCCTGGAAATCGAAGGCACCGCCGCGCAAAGCAGCGACGGCCCGCTGATTGCCGAGCAGCGCCTGGAGCGCGAATACCAGTACAACTACTACAAGATTCTTCAGCGTCGTGGCGACAAGGTCCCGGCCCAAGCGTCATTGCTGGAAGTGCCTGAGAGCGAGAAAACCCCACTGCTTGAAGGGATCTACCGCACCCGCCTGAAAGCCCAGCCACCGGCTGAATGGACCGATCTGGGCAAGGAAGAACGGGCGGCGAAAATGCGTGAAGGGGTGATCAAGTTCTGGGCCTCCAGTGACGTCCTCCTGCGCCAACTGGGCCAGGATCGCGCCAGCAGCATCAAGGACTACCTGGTGGACAAGGGTCAGCTGGCTGATGATCGTGTGTACTTCATCGACGCCAACCTCGGCCAGGCCGAGAGCGATGGCAAGGTGATTACGCCGATGCACCTGGACGCCGAGTAATCGAGTTTCCCATCGCCCAATAAAACGGGCCCCGACATCTCTGTCGGGGCCCGTAATGCCACATCCCTGTGACCATTCGCATGAATACTGGAACTGCGGCAGGCGGATTACTCAACTCGCCTGCCGCACCTTCTCCCAGTCCAGGCGAGAAGCCTTGCCGGTTACTCGGCTTTCAGACCGTCAGCCGATACGGCGGTGACGCCCTTGATGTTCTTGGCAATCCGTACGGCAGTGGCTTTTTGCGAATCAGTCACAGCGGTAGTGGAGGACAGCGATACCACACCTTTGTTGGTTTCGACTTTGATATCGGTGCCTGGGATGCCTTTCTCGGTCACCAGGTCGGCTTTGACCTTGGTGGTGATCCAGGTATCGGAAGTCGCTTCTTTGGCTTCGGTCATTTCACCGGCAGCCAGCACCATAGGCGACTGAGTGGTTTGCGGGCTCTGTGCAAAGGCTGCGTTAGCCATGGTCAGGGTCAGAGCGGTAGCAGTTGCAGCAGCGATAGCGAGCTTCTTCATACGGGTAACTCCTGTTTTTTCAGAAAAACTGCTGTGTGCCATCTCAGCAGGGTTACCGGTAATATTGCGAAGGCTGTGCCAACTTCGACCTTATTAATAATTCCTTTAAAATCAATATGTTATGAATTCATGCAAAACGCCGGATCATGCATTTTGCATGACCCGGGCAAACTTGACATGCAAGTTGCAGGTTTCAGCGCAGGCCTAAGGCCATGAAATGCTGCAAGTTTCTGCCAAGACTCGATTTAGCTCTCGCTCGTGGTACAGCCTTTGGGTGAGAGGTCCGCAGCGACCGAGGTTGCGCAGCTCCAGCCGCCGCTTTCAGTGCGCGACAGGGTGATGGTTTTGTTCAGCACCGGCCCGGGCGCATTCAGTAGCGTGCAGCCAATAGTGCCGACGCCTGCCGCTGCAGTACCCGTCGCCGTGAGGGTGCAATGGCTGGTGGTCGGTTGCGCACCGAGGCGCACCAGGGTCGGATCGTCGCCTTGATTGATGACGTCCTCGAACGGCACTTTCAACGCGGCGATCTCAGCCAGCCCAGCCGTGACCTTGGCCCGCGCCTGATACTTGGAATACAGCGGCAGTGCGACGGTTGCCAGAATCCCGATGATCGCCACCACGATCAGCAACTCGATCAAGGTAAATCCCTTCGAATGGTTCATGACTTCTGCTCCTTGCATGGACGAAAGCAAATGCTCCCCACCGCCCAAAGCACAGCCCATGCCAAAGCCCTGCGCCCTTGCGGGCGGGCGCTTCAAGCCGCTGCCTGCTGAGTCGGGAGCCTGATAATCCGCACTAACTGACATTTTTTGTCACCGCAAAGCCATCCACTCTTCCCCCCGCCTTGGCTAGGCTTGCGCACATTTGGCCAATCAGGGATTGATACATGGCGAGCGCGACGAGCAGCACCTGCGTCTACACATGGGAAGGCATCGACAGCACCGGCAAACTGCTCAGCGGTGAACTGCGCGGTCAGTCCCCGGCACTGATCAAGACCCGGCTGCGCCAACAGGGCATCACCCCACGCAAGGTCCGAAAGAAATCCACGCCCTGGTTCAGCGTCCGCTCACGGATCAGCGCCCACGACATCACGCTCTTCACCCGGCAATTGGCGACCTTGATCAAGGCCGGTGTGCCCCTGCTGCAATCGTTCAGCATCATCGGCGAGGGCTTTGACCATCCCGGCATGCGCGACCTGGTGGACGGTTTGAAGCAGGAAGTTGCCGGGGGCAGCAGTCTGGCCACGGCGCTGCGCCAGCAGCCTCGCTACTTCGACGAGTTGTACTGCAACCTGATCGACGCCGGGGAACAGGCCGGCGCGCTGGACAGCCTGCTGGAGCGTGTTGCCAGCTACCGGGAGCGGCAGCAGCACCTGAGGACCAGAATCAGCAAAGCCATGACGTACCCGGTGGCGGTAGTGCTGGTGGCGGCTCTGGTAACCGGCATCTTGCTGGTGCAGGTGGTGCCGCAATTCGAATCAATGTTTGCTGGGTTCGGTTCAGAGCTGCCAGGTTTCACTCTGCTGGTGATCAGCCTTTCCGAATTCATGCAGCGCTGGTACGGCCTGCTGCTCGGCGGTCTGGGTGCCACCGTAATGGCCGCGCGCATCGCCCACGGACGTTCACCCAAGCTGCGCGACTGGCTGCAGAGACAATCCTTGAGGCTGCCGGTGCTGGGCAGTCTGCTGCGCAAATCGGCAGTTACCCGTTATGCGCGCACGCTGTCGATCACCTTCGCCGCCGGCGTGCCCTTGCTCGAGGCGTTGACCGCCGTGGCCGGGGCCACCGGCAATGTGCGCTACCAATGCGCGGTACTGCGCATTCGCGAGGACGTCGCCACGGGCATGCCATTGCATTGTGCAATGCAAGCCAGCAGGGTTTTCCCGCACATGGCCATTCAAATGACCGCCATCGGCGAGGAATCCGGTGCATTGGACGCTATGCTCGACAAAGTCGCGGGCTACTATGAAGGGCAAGTCGATACGCTGGTCGATCAACTCACCAGCCTGATGGAGCCGCTGATCATGGTGGTCCTCGGCGTGATAGTCGGTGGCCTGGTGATTGCCATGTACCTGCCCATTTTCCAACTTGGCTCTGCGATCTGAACATGCCCTTGAGTGAACTCCTGACCTTTTACCCAACCGCCTTCGTCATCGTTGCCCTGATCCTCGGGCTGGTGATCGGCAGTTTTCTCAATGTGCTGGTCTGGCGCCTGCCGAAGATGCTCGAACGCGACTGGCGCCAGCAGGCCCGCGAGGTGCTCGGGCTCGAAGAGGAGAATGCGCAGCCCACCTACAACCTGATGCTGCCCCACTCCCATTGCCCGCACTGCACCCATCCACTGCGTGCGCGAGACAACATTCCGTTACTCAGTTATCTGTGTCTGCGCGGACGCTGCGCCCATTGCCAGGCGCCAATCAGCGCCCGCTATCCGCTAGTCGAACTGGCCTGCTGCCTGGTGTCGGGATTCGTCGCCTGGCACTTCGGCTTCGGCTGGCAGGCCGGTTCCATGCTGCTGCTGAGTTGGGGCTTATTGGCACTGTGCTTGATCGACGCCGACCATCAGTTGCTGCCGGACGTGCTGGTGCTGCCGTTGCTGTGGCTGGGGCTGATCGTCAACGCCGGCGAGTTGTTCGTGCCCCTTACCGACGCCCTGTGGGGCGCGGTGGCGGGCTACCTGAGCCTGTGGACGGTGTATTGGCTGTTCAAGCTGCTCACCGGCAAGGAAGGGATCGGCCACGGCGACTTCAAGCTCCTGGCGCTGCTGGGGGCCTGGGGCGGCTGGCAGGTGTTGCCGCTGACCATCCTGCTGGCGTCGCTGGTGGGTGCGGTGCTCGGACTGATCTGGCTACGCCTGAACAGGGTGAGTGCGGCTACGCCGATCCCGTTTGGTCCCTATCTGGCAATTGCCGGCTGGATTGCGCTGCTCTGGGGTGGTCAAATAACCGACTTCTATTGGCACTTTGTCGGCTTGAAATGAATACCCCTGTGGAAAAACCCTGGATTCTTGGCCTCACCGGCGGCATCGGCAGCGGAAAAAGCGCGGCGGCGCAGCACTTCATCGACCTGGGTATCCATACCGTCGATGCCGATCACGCCGCCCGCTGGGTGGTCGAGCCTGGTCGCCCGGCGCTGGCGCAGATTGCCGAACACTTCGGTGGCGGTGTGCTGCAGGCGGATGGAGCGCTCGATCGGGCGGCGCTGCGGCAGTTGATCTTCGATATCCCCGACGAACGCCGCTGGCTGGAAAAACTCCTGCACCCGCTGATTGCCGAGGAGATCGCCGAGCACCTGGCGCGCGCGCAATCGCCCTATGCGATCCTGGTATCGCCCCTGCTGATCGAGTCCGGGCAGTACGCCATGACGCAACGGGTGCTGGTAATCGATGCGCCGCAGGATTTACAGATCCAACGCACCCTGCAGCGCGACCAGACCAGCGAACAGCAGGTCCAGGCGATCCTCAAGGCCCAGGCCAGCCGCGAAGATCGCCTTCGCCATGCCAACGATGTGCTGGTCAACGACCGCGACCTCGCCTGGCTGCACCGCGAAGTCGAGCGCCTGCATCACTTTTACCTAACTTTGCGTGGAGGCCAGTCATGAGCCAACCCCTGACCGTCGAATGCCCAACCTGTGGCGCCCCTGTCGAGTGGACAGCCAGCAACATCAACCGGCCCTTCTGCTCGGACCGCTGCAAACTGATCGATCTCGGCGCCTGGGCCGCCGAGGAGCACAAGATTCCGGTCTGCCCGGATGCGGAGGACGACCTGTTCAGCGACGACCTCGAACCCCGCCACTAAGGCCGCATGAACGGATAATCCTCACCGTCATCGAGGTTCTCGGCGAGAAATTGCAACTCGTCGGCCAGGTCCTCGACACTGCGCAACGCCTTGCTCTGTTGCACCACCGCACTGAGCAGGGCGCGCAGGCTCAACCCCGGTTCGAAACCGGCAGCCTCAGCCGCCGCCAGGCTGTCGCTCACCTCTTGTCGCGCCCACTGATACACGCCCATGCCGATGCTCCCCACGGTTTTTTCGCAGCATAGGTTTGGCTGCCTGGGCGGTCCTTGATCAGGATCAACGCCGGTCATCGTCCTTCCACGGTGCCGACAGGTACCGCGTGCGGTTGAAGGTTTCCAGCCATTCGGGGCAGAACACCACCAGCGCACTGATGACCATGCCGTTGATAAAGGCCTCGGGGAAGATGATCAGCCACAGGTAACCGACAAAATCCTCCAGCCATTCCGGCAGGGCGAAACGTTCGTCGAACCACAGCACCCCCAATCCCAGCAACAGGCACAACAAAGCCGACAGGGCTGCAGCAAAGAACCCTGAACAGAAGATGTAGACGAAGGGATTACGCGGTTGCGCGCGCTCGACCAGGATCGCGCAGCTTTCCGTGACCAGCACCGGCAGGGCAATCAGCAATGCGCCATTGACCCCCATGGCCGCCAAGTCCTGGCGACCCAGCAACACCAGGCCGATTTGCGCCACCAGTCCGCCGACCAGCGCCAGCGGCCAGTCCAGCAGCAAGGTCACGGCGGTCATGCCGATAAAGTGGTAGGACACACCGGTGTCGAAGTCGCGGCGCACCAGCCACAGCATGAACAGGGCGAACACCGTGCCGAACAGCAGGTGCTGGCGCCGGCTGTCGCTGAACAACTCGACCCAGGGTGCTCGGGCAATGGCCCAGATCAGCACGGGCACGTAGATCAGCCAACCGACTACCAGCGTTTGCGGCGACAGCAACTGGGCAGTGATCATTCTTCAGCCAACCGAACTGCAGTGCAGGCTTTCACATCGGACTCCTTGCCGACCGTCAGAGACCTTGAGTCTACACCCGCCTCGTCGACCTCAGGCCCAATGCCGGGAGTCGTCCATGACCGCCTCATGCTCGGCGAACAATCTGGGCAACTCGACCTTGAGGAAATCCACCCAGGTGCGCACCTTGGCATCGAGGAAGTGCCGCGACGGATACAACGCGTAGACATTGCGTTCACGCGCCCGCCAGTTCGGCAGCAGGCGTACCAGGGCGCCGTCACTCAGCGGGCGGGTCGCGGTGTAGAACGGCAGCAGGCTGATGCCCATGCCCGCCTCCGAGGCCTTGACCATCGATTCGGCAACGTTGCACTGAAAGGTCTTGGTCGGGCTGATGGTGTACTCCTCGTGCCCGTCATGCAGCAGCCATTGATCGCTGTACAACGGATCGACCATGCGCAGGCAGCGATGCTCACTCAGTGCCGACGGGTGCTGCGGTACGCCGTGGCGCTGCAGGTAGGCCGGAGCGGCGCAGGGCACGCTGTAGATCTGCCCGAGGGTCTGGGCGACCCGTTGCGAATCCTCCAGCTCATGGGCGATGGAAATCACCACATCGTGCCCCTCCTCCAACGGATCGGGATTGCGTTGCGACAGGGTCAGCTCGAACACCACGTCCGGGTACAGCTCGCAGTAGCGGGCAATCAGCGGCGTGATCAACACGCCAAGGCCATTCATGCTGTGTACCCGCAGCCGTCCGCAGGGCTTCTGATGAGCGCCCCGGGCCTCGGACGTGGCTTCTTCCATGTCTTCGAGTATCTGCCGGCTGCGCAGCAGAAACCGCTCACCGGCCTCGGTCAGGTTCAGGCGCCGGGTGGTGCGCTGCAACAACCGCGCCTGCAGGTGTTGCTCCAGATCCGCGACCAGCCGCGAGACTTGCGCGGTGGACAAGTCGAGCGCCTCGGCGGCTGCAGTGAAGCTGGCGCAATCCACCACCCGCACGAACACCCGCACACTGTTGAGTAAATCCACGGCCCCTCCCAGGGTTGAGACTGTTACGTTTCCTGTAAGACTGCATCAGGCTTTCGCCTCTTTATCGGGGCTCGGCCAGGCTCGAAAATGACGCCATCGAATTCCACATGGAGCGTACCCAGATGAAAGCCTTGTTCAGCCTGTTCTTCGCCGTCATCGCCACCTCGGCCATGGCCGCCGGCAACGAGCCAACCGCCACGCCTTACGATCCGGCGCAGCCGCTGGACATCGCGCGGGTGATCTCGGTCAGCGACACCGCCAACGCCTGCGGCGTCGTGCCCTCCACCATGGTCTATGTCGACCCTCAAGGCCAGACCCACCGGGTAACTTATCAGGTCATGGGCACCTGCAGCGGCTCATAACAGGGTCCAGGTGTAGCTGAGGATCAAGCGGTTCTCGTCGATATCACTGCGGTAGTTGGAACGTGCCATCGCATTGCGCACGCGAATACCCAGGCCCTTGAAGGTCCCTCCCTGGACCACATAACCGAGATCCAGGTCGCGTTCGCGGTCCTTGCCTTCATAGCCCTTGCCCGTGTCGACGTTGTTACCTTCGACGTAACGCAGGGTACTGGTCAGCCCCGGGACACCCATCGCAGCAAAATCATAGTCATAGCGTGCCTGCCAGGAACGCTCATCGGTGTAGGCAAACTCGTAGGTGGGCAGTTCATTGCCCAGCGGCGAGACGTTGGCGAATACCCTTGGAAAGGCGCTGTCGCCGTACATGGCCTGGTAGCCGACGTAGAACGTATGCCCCCCGCGCTTGGCCGATAACAGCGAGAAGAAGGCCTGGTTATCGATCTTGCCCAGCAACTGCTGACCGTCCTCGTGCGCACCGAAGTAACCGAGGTTGGCACCCAGGGTCCAGTCTCCCAGCGGCTGACTGTGTTTTAGGCCAAGGAAGCGCTGTTGATAGATATCTTCCAGTTGCCCGTACCAGGCGCTGACCGAGGTGCGCTTGGCGTTGAAGGCGTAATCGGCACCGGCGAAGTTGAAGCCATCGCTGTTCACCTGGCGCTGGGGCACGTGACCGAGCATGGCCTGCATTTTTTCATCGCCCGCCTCATTGCGCAGGCTGGTACTGCGCAGGTGACCACCCTGCACGGTCAGGCCGTCGAACTCGCTGGAACTGATGCTTGCCCCCTGGTAGCTGGGCGGCAGCAAACGTATGTCACTGAACATCAGCACCGGCAGATTCGGCTGCAGTTCGCCCACCTTCAACTCGGTTTTCGAGTAACGCACTTTCAGTGCTCCGGCCAGACGGCTGTAGTCATTGGCCGCGCGGCCATCGTCCTGAACCGGGAGTAATCCGGTGTTGACCCGGTCCGGGCTGCTGTCGAGCTTGAGCCCGAGCAGGCCGATCACGTCCACGCCAACACCTACGGTGCCCTGGGTGTAGCCAGATTTGACGTTGAGGATAAAACCCTGCGCCCACTCCTCGGCCCTCGACTGCTGGTTGGCGCCGACAATGTCCGAGAAGTCCCGACTGAAGTAATAATTGCGCGCTTGCAAGGTGGCGCTGGTGTCTTCGATAAAGCCCCGTTCAGCCGCCAACACCGTGCAGGAAAAACCCGAGGCGACAGCCAGGGACAACAGCGACACGCGGGTTGGATGGTTCAGATTCATTGTCTTTCTCTTATTGTTATTGATCGACAGGCAAGGGGATGCCGCCCGCAGCGTGGTCGCTGCGAGAAGCGTCAGGGTTGATTCGAAAAGGTGTGCTTAGCGCGCGGTTTTGTCGGCGCTGGATTGGGCTTCGGAACCTGCACGCTGCACACCCAGCAGAAAGTGCGTCAGCATGCCGAAAATCAGCCCCCAGAATGCCGCGGACAAGCCGAACAGCGACATACCCGAGGCCGTGGCGAGAAAGGTCACCAGCGCCGCCTCGCGGTCATTCGGCACTGCCATGGCCCCCGTCAGCGCTCCGGCAATCGCGGCGAACAACGCCAGGCCGGCCAGCGCCGCAATCAGCTCCCTGGGGAAGGCCGAGAACAGCGAAACCAGGGTCGCGCCGAAGATCCCCAGCACCAGGTAACACAGCCCGCCGACGACGCCGGCCACGTAACGCTTACGCGGATCCTCGTGGGCCTCGCGGCCGGTACAGATGGCCGCGGTAATTGCCGCCAGGTTCAGCCCGTGACAGCCGAACGGAGCAAGCAAGGCCGTACCCAGGGCACTGCTGGCAATGATCGGACTGGCCGGGGTCGAATAGCCGCTGGCACGCAACACTGCCATACCCGGCACGAACTGTCCGGTCAGCGCCACCATCACCAAGGGCAAGGCGATGTTCAAGGTGGCACTCAGGCTGAATTGCGGGGTGATCCACACCGGCGTGGCGAAGCCGATCACCAACGCATCACGGTGCAAGTCGCCGCCGAGAAAGGCGATCGAACAACCCACCAGCAGCACCATCAACACCGCATAACGTGGCATCACCCGCTTGCACAGCAGGTAGGTGGCGAACATCGCCAGCACCAGCAGGGGCTTGCCTTGCAGCGAGACGAACAAGCCCGTGCCGAAGCTGAACAGAATCCCCGCCAACATGGCCGCGGCAATCGCCGCCGGCAGTTTGCTGATGATCCGGTCAAACGCGCCTGATACCCCGATCAGCAAGATAATCAAGCTGCTGACCAGGTACGCCCCAACCGCCTCCGCCATCGAAATCCCCGGCAGCAGCGCCACCAGCAAGGCCGAGCCCGGCGCCGACCAGGCGATGATCACCGGCACCCGGTAACGCAGGCTCAGGCCAATCCCCAGCAGCGCACTGCCGATGGAAATCGCCCAGACCCAGGATGAGAGCACTTCCCGAGACAAATGTGCGGCGTCGGCCGCCTGGAAGATGATCACCAGCGGACCGGCGTAGGAAATCACCGTGGCGATGAATCCAGCGACCGCGGCCGACAGGGAAAAGTCTCGCAATAGTGCTCGCATGGTTCAGGCACCGCTCGCTGATAGGTTGGCTGTCATGCCCTTGGCGGTACGCCGGCTACTGAAGGCAAACACCGTCATTGCCAGCGCCGCGACCGCCCCCGGCAAGGCAAACGCCATGAAATTGAGTGGCAGCGGCAGATTGATGCCCAGCAAGGCCCCGCCCAGCAACGGGCCGACGATCGCCCCATTGCGCCCAATCCCCGACGCCCAGCCCAGACCGGTGGAACGAATGGCCATCGAATAGAACTGCGCGGCGCAGGCATACAGCAGGATCTGCGAACCAATGGTGGTCGCGCCGGCAATCGCGATCAACAGGTACAGCAGCGGCATCGGACTATTGAAGCCCAGCAGGGTGATCGAAACCGCCGCAATGGCGAAGAATACCGCCAGCACCCGTGGCAGGTTGAGCTTGTCGCCAAGCACTCCGCCACCCACCGCGCCGAAGATCGCACCAAAATTCAGCACCAGCAGAAACGACAGGCTTGAACCCAGGCTATAACCGGCGTTGGCCATCAATTTCGGCAACCAGGAGCTCAAGGCATAAACCATCAGCAGACAGCAGAAAAACGCCAGCCACAGCATCAGCGTGCGCAGCGCCCGCCCCTCGCGAAACAGTTGCAGGACCGGGGTCCCGCTGCTCTTCACTTCATTCATTTGCAGCTCATCATTGGCTTGCGCAACATAGGCCGGATCAACCCGTTGCAGCACCTGGCGCGCCTCTTCCGTGCGGCCTTGGCGCAGCATGAATCCCACCGATTCGGGCAGGAAGTACATGATCAGGGGCAGCAGCAACAGCGGCAATATCGCCACGTAGAACACCGATTGCCAGCCGAAGCTGGGGATCAGCACGATGCCGAGCCCGGCCGACAGCATACCGCCGACCGAGTAACCACTGAACATGATTGCCACCAGGGTGCTGCGGATTTTTTTCGGCGCGTACTCGTTCATCAGCGCCACCACGTTGGGCATGACTCCGCCAATGCCCAGTCCGGCAATGAAACGACAGATGCCAAACTCGGTGGGATTGCGCGCGAAGCCGTTAAGCACGGTAAAACCGCTGAAGAGAATGACGCACAGAGTAATGGCTTTCTTGCGCCCGATGCGGTCCGACAATGGGCCGAAAAACAGCGCGCCGAACATCATTCCGAACAGCGCATAACTGCCCAGCGCGCCGGCCTGCAACGGGCTCAGGCCCCACTCCTTCATCAGCATCGGCAGCACCACACCGTAGATCACCAGGTCGTAGCCATCGAAGATGATGATCAGGGCGCACCAGAACAGCACCCTCCAGTGAAAACGATTGAAACGAGCGTTATCGATAACCTTGTGTACGTCGATCGTGCGCATGGCATCTGTCTCTTGTTGTTGTTTTTTTTTGAGCATCGGTCACACGGCAAGCGTGCGTCTGACCGAGGGTAATGGCGTCGTAGACGAGCCAATATCCACTTTGCGCAGATCGCTATCCGTTTTGTGCAGCAGTTGCTGGCAGAAAAAACGCTCCGTTGCAACTATCAGAACTGATAGCACGCCGGTCGGAAAAAACCTGCAACCCCTGCGAAACCGACTAGAACTGCTACGTGACTGAAGGGATCGGATTTTCAAAGTGACAGGGTCAGTGGCTCATGACGATGATCGGAGCCCGCACCCTCAGGACGATTCCACCCCGCTAAGAGTAGGGATACGCCATGCGCCGCTACCGCCGACTGACCACCCTCCTGCCCTGCGCAGCCGCCCTGCCCGCTTCGATTCTGCTGCTTGCCAGCCCCACCGTGCAGGCGGCGTGCACGCTGATCGCGAGCCCCGGTGACAGCAGCTATACCTGCGACAGTGGCACCAGCGGACCGCTGACGGACCTCACGGGCAACAACAACCTGTCCTTCCCTGCCAATGGAACGGGCGTGGTCAACGGCAATGTCACGTTCGGCCCCGGAGCAGATACAGTCGGGATGGACTCTGGCGTTGTCACCGGTACGCTGGACCAGGGGGATGGCAACGATAGATTAGTGATCAGTGCCGGACAGATAGGCGATGCTCTGCAAGGCAACGGCATAGACGACTTCAGAATGGACGGCGGGCAGATTCAGTCACTGGCTCAGGGCGATGGCCGCGACACCTTTCTGATGACCAGAGGCAGAATCATCGAAGCCTTCCTCGATGGTGATATAGCGAAGATGACGGGCGGCCGGATCGGTCGCGTGGACATGAAACTCGATAACAACCTATTCGACATGTCCGGGGGCAGCATTGATGGCAACCTGGTCACCGCCTTCGGCCAGGACACCATCATCGTCTCCGGTGGCAGCATCGGCGGCAACATCAGCACCAGCGGCGGCGATGACAGCATTACGGTAACGGGCGGCGTGATCAGCGGGCAGATTCGCGCCAGCGTCGGCAATGACAAGCTCATCTGGCGCGGTGGCGGACAGATCAACTCCGCCATCCTGATGGGCGACGGCGACGACACCGCGCTGCTGAGTAACCTCGACGAAAGCCTGCTGGTCGCCACGCCGTCGGTGGATGGCGGGCTGGGCAATGACCGCCTGACCTTCGACAACACCCGCTCGGCGGGTGCCGGACGTTATGTCGGCTGGGAATCGGTGAGCCTGGAAAACCAGTCGCACGTCACCCTGGCCGGTGACTTTTTCCTCGGGGACAGCGCCAGCTCAACCGGGGTTTTTTCCATCGATGGCAGCAGCACCCTGGCCGTCAGCCAAGGCGCGATTCGCCCCTACACCGCCAGTCAGCGGGTCACACTGAACAATGCCGGGGTCATCGACATGACCACCGGCAGCAGCGTGGCGAGCGATTCCCTGACAGTTCACGGCGACTACGTCGGGAGAAACGGCCAACTGCGTCTGCAAACCGAACTCGGCGACGACAACTCGGCCAGTGACAAGTTGGTGGTGTCCCAAGGCACCATCAGCGGCAACACCCAGCTGGCCATCACCAACCTCGGTGGCCTGGGGGGCCTGACCCGGCAGAACGGGATCGAAGTGGTGCAAGCGCAGAACGGCGCGACCAGCAGCAACAATGCCTTCGCCCTGACGCGCTCATTGTCGGCCGGCGCCTATGAGTACTACCTGTTCAAGGGCGGTGTCGATGCCGGCACGGAAAACAACTGGTATCTGCGCTCGTCGGTGGTCGCCGTGCCTCCGCTGACTGTTCCGCCTGTGGTGCCGCCACCAGTGGTGATACCGCCTGCCCCGCCACCCATCGTCCAGCCGGCGCCCGTGGTCGATGCGGATGAGCCGGCCGTCGAACCGCCCACCGCGCAACCCGTCGCGCCGCCCGAGCCCGCGCCCGCTGCGCCGGTGCAAACCGTGGCCGGAACCTCGCCGACACCGGCCACCAGCACCCCACCCATTCCTGCCGCCGTGGCCGGTGCCGAGCCGATTCCGTTGTATCGCATCGAAGTACCGGTGTACTCGGTGGTGATCCCGGCGGCGCAACTGCTGACTCTGCAAGCCCTGGGCACCTTCCACGAACGCCAGGGCGAGCAAAACCTGCTGACGGAAACCGGCGCGGTCTCAGCTGGCTGGGGTCGGGTGTACGGTAGCGACCTGCAGAAAAGCTGGTCGGGCACCGCCTCGCCGAGTTTCGATGGCTCGCTGCAAGGTTTCCAGATCGGGCATGACCTGTACGCTTCGCAAACCCGTGGCGGGCAGCTGCAACGGTTCGGCTTCTTCGTCGGCCAGAGCCATCTGCAAGGTGATGTCGATGGCTTTGCCGAAGGTTTCCAGGACCGCCGCTCGGGCCGGGTGAAACTCGATGGCGATCACGTGGGTGGCTACTGGACCCTGGTCGACCCCACCGGCTGGTACCTCGACGCAGTGGCCATGTGGTCACGCCTGGATGGCGACAACCGCTCCGAGCGCGGGGTGAAAATGGACACCGAAGGCCACGCGACGACGCTCTCGCTGGAAGCCGGATACCCCATTCCCGTCGCACAGGACTGGGTGATCGAGCCTCAGGTGCAGGTGATCAACCAGCGAATCGACCTGGACAGGCAGAACGACGGCATCTCCGAGGTGAAATTCGATTCGCAGGATTACTGGACCGGGCGCGCAGGGGCACGCCTCAAGGGCCGTTACCTGGCCAAGGACATCCCGCTGGAACCTTATCTGCGAGCCAACCTGTGGAAGACCTTCGGGGGTTATGACACGGTCACCTACGACGACGTCGACCGGATCAAGACCGAGCACAAATCCACTTCGGCGGACCTCGCTGCAGGCCTGGTGGCCACGCTGTCGCCGAGTGTCAGCACCTACATCAGCGCTGGCTACGTCAAGAATCTGGACAGCAACGAGCAGGAAGGCGTCTTTGGTACCGTAGGATTGCGCATGAGCTGGTAGCGCCGACCCGCCTTATCGATTGCCTCACACACACGCCCTGCGGCAATACGCTGACGGGGCCGTGGATAGTTTGGCGCTTTGCGACAAACTGTTTTCTTTGTGATCGCAATTGAACGCTAAGCTTGGCCTATGGATGACTCAGATTATTTACGCCTGCTGACCATCGCGGCCGAGCAAGCCAACGCGTTCCTCTCCAATGCCCGCAAATGGGAGCGTGAGCGTTGGGTGTGCCAACGCCTGCTGCAAGGCTTGAACATTCCCTACCGTGCCGACGAGTTCAGCCCGGCGGGCGAACCACCGGATGTACTGTTTCGCGAAGCCAATTTCGAAGTGTTCTTTGTGCTGGACGAAGGCCGCCGTCTCAATGACGAGTGGCGCGATGAACTGCAGCGCCGGCGCAGTGCATTTTCCCTGAGCCAACTGGTGCGCCGCGAAGCCAAGCCCAAACGCATTCCGGCCAACGAGTTTCTGTTGCGCCTGGCACCGACCCTGCGCAAGAAAGCCCACAACTATAAAGAACGCGGCATGGACCTGGGCGAGCTGGACATCATTGCTTTCGCCAGCCTGAAACGCGAAGTGCTCGACCTCAACAGTCATTTTCCGCCGCCCACCGAGTACTTGCGTCAGGGCTGGCGCTCACTGTCGTTGGTCGGCCCGACGTTCGCCCGTGTGTTATTCGCCCACCCCGACGCACCGGATTTTTTGCGCAGCAACCTGGGGCGCAGCATTGTCTTTGATGTCGGGATCAGCCTGTAGCCCAAGGCAGGATGGCGCTCCCGCCAGCCGAATGTTACAAAAGCGCAATCATTCCCCGGGATGACATGCGCCGTTCAACGCCCGCAGACAAAACGCTGTAACGTCTGCGCATTCAGCAACGTCTATCCCTGACGAGGCCTTTATGACCAGCCGCCTGAACCCCGACGACCAGAAGCATGTCGAAGCTTACCTGCAACTGTCCCAACACCGTGTCGAGCGCCGGCCCTTTCGGCCGTGGATGCTCCTGGTGCTGGTGCTGGCGGTGACCATTGGCCTGGGCCTGTTGAGCCGTTTTATCAGTTACCTGACGCTATGAGCTGCCTGGCGCTCGCTCGGTTAACTGCACCGATTTCTTTTAGCCTTGCGAGATATCCCCATGACTCATCGTATTGTCATCGTCGGCGGCGGCGCCGGCGGCCTGGAGTTGGCTACCCGTCTGGGTAAGACTCTGGGCAAGCGCGGCACGGCCAGTGTGATGCTGGTCGACGCCAACCTGACCCATATCTGGAAACCACTGCTGCACGAAGTGGCCGCCGGCTCCCTGAACTCTTCCGAAGACGAACTCAATTATGTCGCCCAGGCCAAATGGAACCACTTCGAGTTCCAGCTGGGGCGCATGAGCGGACTCGATCGTGCGGGGAAAAAGATCCAGTTGGCGGCCACCTACGACGAAAACGGCCTGGAGCTGGTACCCGCCCGCGAAGTGCCCTACGACTCGCTGGTGATTTCGGTCGGCAGTACCACCAATGATTTCGGCACCCTCGGCGCCGCCCAGCACTGCCTGTTCCTCGACACTCGTAAACAGGCCGAGCGCTTCCACCAGCAATTGCTCAACCACTACTTGCGTGCCCATGCTGGTCAGAACGACCAGGTCGAGCAAATCAGCGTGGCCATCGTCGGCGCCGGCGCCACCGGGGTCGAGCTGGCCGCCGAACTGCACAACGCCGCCCATGAGCTGGCGGCCTATGGTCTGGACCGAATCAAGCCGGAAAACATGCATATCACCCTGATCGAAGCCGGGCCACGGGTGCTGCCAGCCCTGCCCGAGCGAATCGGCGGGCCTGTGCATAAAACCCTGGAAAAACTCGGGGTGAATGTCATGACCAACGCCGCGGTCAGCGAAGTCACGGCCGACAGCTTGATTACCGCCGACGGCAAGATCATCAACGCCAGCCTGAAAGTTTGGGCGGCCGGTATTCGCGCGCCGGGCTTCCTCAAGGACATCGACGGCCTGGAAACCAACCGGATCAATCAACTGCAGGTACTGCCGACCCTGCAGACCACCCGTGACGAGAATATTTTTGCTTTCGGCGACTGCGCGGCCTGCCCGCAGCCCGGCACCGATCGCAACGTGCCGCCGCGCGCCCAGGCCGCGCACCAGCAAGCGTCGCTGCTGGCCAAATCGCTGAAGCTGCGAATCGAAGGCAAGCCCCTGCCAAGCTACACATACACCGACTATGGCTCGCTGATTTCGCTGTCGCGTTTTTCCGCTGTGGGTAACTTGATGGGCAACCTGACCGGCACCGTGATGCTCGAAGGGTGGTTGGCGCGGATGTTCTACATCTCGCTGTATCGCATGCACCAGGTGGCGCTGTATGGGCCGTTCCGCACGGCGATGCTGATGCTGGGCAGCAAGATTGGTCGCGGTACCGAGCCGCGGCTCAAGCTGCACTAAGGTCTTAGGGCCTCTTCGCTGGCAAGCCGCAAGCGGGCGCCAGCTCCTACAGGACCATATACCGTAGGAGCTGGCGCCCGCTTGCGGCTTGCCAGCGAAGCTTTTCACAAGCACCACAAAAATCCGGAACAAAAAAAATCCCCGTATCTTTCGATACGAGGATTTTTAATATGGTCGGGGTAAGGGGATTCGAACTCCTGACATCCTGCTCCCAAAGCAGGCGCGCTACCGGACTGCGCTATACCCCGGTAAAAAAAAGGCACCCTTGAAGGCGCCTTCTTCGATCAGCGCTTTTGGCCTCTGATCTTAAGATTCGATCCCAGCCAAGGCTGGTTTCAAAAATGGTGGGTCGTGTGGGATTCGAACCTACGACCAATTGGTTAAAAGCCAACTGCTCTACCAACTGAGCTAACGACCCAAAAATGGTCGGGGTAAGGGGATTCGAACTCCTGACATCCTGCTCCCAAAGCAGGCGCGCTACCGGACTGCGCTATACCCCGGTTTGAAATTGGCTCCGTGACCAGGACTCGAACCTGGGACCCAATGATTAACAGTCATTTGCTCTACCGACTGAGCTATCACGGAACTACACATTTCAATTACAACATTTGAAGCTTTGTTACATCCTCTTTGGCTTCTCCGTATCGCTACGTTGTTGCCTCTGAGGCGCGCTATTCTACAATCTTAAAAACCCCTGTCAACCCCTAAATTTGCTTTTAAGACAATGATTTGCGACTTCTTTCAGATTCCTTCCTGGGGAGGAGAAACCCTTGGGGTGACATACTGCGGGGCGCACTTTACAAGCCTTTTCCTTACAGTTCAACACCCTAAGAAAAAAAAGGCCCCGCAAAGCGGTGATGCTGTTCAGTTAATGGAATGAGGCCCCTGTAGGAGCGAGCTTGCTCGCGAAAAACGTCAACGATAATGCGGGCATTCTGAATGAACGCGACGCCCTGAAGTTCTTCGCGAGCAGGCTCGCTCCTACAAAAGCTTTAACTGGACAGCATTGCCGCAAAGCGGGGCCTGTTCATTTACTGCACAACGAATGGTCAGTTGAAGACGATTTCGTCGTTGGCCACGGTGGCCGTCACGCTGCTGCCGGGTACAAAGCTGCCGGACAGGATCAACTGCGCCAACGGGTTTTCGATCCAGCGCTGGATCGCTCGTTTGAGCGGCCGTGCGCCAAAGACCGGGTCGTAACCCACCGCAATCAACTTGTCCAACGCCTCGCTGCTCAGCTCCAGCGTCAACTCACGCTCAGCCAGACGACTGCGCAGGCGGCCCAACTGGATTTCGGTGATGCCGGCAATCTGATCACGAGCCAGCGGCTCGAAGATCACCACTTCGTCGATCCGGTTGATGAACTCCGGACGGAAGTGCGTCGACACCGCATCCATTACCGCGGCACGTTGCGCTTCCCGATCACCGACCAGTTCCTGGATCTGCATCGAGCCCAGGTTGGAGGTCATCACAATCACCGTATTGCGGAAGTCCACGGTGCGGCCGTGACTGTCAGTCAGGCGACCGTCTTCCAGCACTTGCAGCAACACGTTGAACACGTCCGGATGCGCCTTCTCGACCTCATCCAGGAGGATCACCGAATACGGCTTGCGACGCACCGCCTCGGTCAAGTAACCGCCTTCTTCATAACCGACATACCCTGGTGGTGCACCGATCAAGCGCGCCACGGAATGTTTCTCCATGAACTCCGACATGTCGATGCGCACCATTGCCTCTTCAGTATCAAAGAGGAACTCGGCCAGCGCCTTGCACAACTCGGTCTTACCCACACCGGTCGGGCCGAGGAACATGAACGAACCGCTAGGCCGATTCGGGTCGGACAACCCGGCACGGGAACGCCGCACCGCGTTGGCTACCGCGACCACCGCTTCGTTCTGGCCAATCACACGTTGGTGCAACAGGCTTTCCATCTTCAGCAGCTTGTCGCGCTCGCCTTCGAGCATTTTCGACACCGGGATACCGGTCCATTTCGACACGACTTCGGCAATCTCTTCTTCCGTCACCTTGCTGCGCAGCAACTGGTTCTCACTCTTGCCGTGCTGGTCGACCATCTGCAGGCTGCGTTCCAGATCCGGGATCACCCCATACTGCAACTCGGCCATGCGGCTCAGGTCGCCTTTACGGCGTGCGGTTTCCAGTTCCTGACGCGATTGCTCGATCTTCTGCTGGATCTGCGCAGAGCCCTGCACTTCGGCTTTTTCCGAAGTCCAGATCTCTTCCAGGTCAGAATACTCACGCTCCAATCGAACGATCTCTTCCTGGAGTTTCTCCAGACGCTTGATAGCCGCTTCGTCGTCTTCCTTCTTCAAGGCCTGGGACTCGACCTTGAGCTGGATCAGTCGACGCTCGAGACGGTCCAGCACTTCCGGCTTGGAGTCGATTTCCATGCGAATACGGCTGGCCGCTTCGTCCACCAGGTCAATCGCCTTGTCAGGCAACTGGCGATCGGTGATATAGCGATGGCTCAGCTTGGCCGCCGCAATGATCGCGCCGTCAGTGATCGCCACCTTGTGGTGAACCTCGTAGCGCTCTTTCAGGCCACGCAGGATCGCAATGGTGTCTTCTTCACTGGGCTCATCCACCAGCACTTTCTGGAAGCGCCGCTCGAGGGCCGCGTCCTTCTCTATATATTGGCGGTACTCGTTGAGCGTGGTCGCGCCGACACAGTGCAACTCGCCACGCGCCAGGGCCGGCTTGAGCATGTTACCGGCGTCCATCGAGCCTTCGCCCTTGCCGGCGCCGACCATGGTGTGCAGCTCATCGATAAACAGGATGATCTGCCCTTCCTGCTTCGACACTTCATTGAGCAAGCCTTTGAGGCGCTCCTCGAACTCGCCGCGATACTTGGCGCCGGCAATCAGCGCGCCCATATCCAGCGACAGCAGGCGTTTGCCCTTGAGGCCGTCCGGCACTTCACCATTGATGATGCGCTGGGCCAGGCCTTCGGCAATCGCGGTTTTACCCACGCCAGGCTCACCGATCAGCACCGGGTTGTTCTTGGTCCGGCGTTGCAGGACCTGGATGGTCCGGCGAATTTCGTCGTCACGGCCGATTACCGGGTCGAGCTTGCCGTCTTCGGCGCGCTTGGTCAGGTCGACGGTGTACTTATCCAGCGCCTGGCGCGATTCTTCGGCGTTCGGGTCATTCACCGCCTCACCGCCACGCAGGTTGTTGATCGCATTCTCCAGGGCTTTCTTGCTGACGCCCTGGCCCAGCAGCAATTTGCCGAGCTTGCTGTTCTCGTCCATGGCGGCCAGCAGCACCAGTTCACTGGAAATGAACTGGTCACCTTTCTGCTGGGCCAGGCGATCGGCCTGGTTGAGCAGGCGCGCCAGGTCCTGCGACATGTTCACGTCGCCGGTGGGATTCTGGATTTTCGGCAGTTGGTCGAGCTCTTTGCTCAACGCCGTGCGCAGGCTGTTGACGTCGAAGCCGACTTGCATCAGCAGCGGCTTGATCGAACCGCCCTGCTGTTCAAGCAGCGCTTGCATCAGGTGCGCAGGTTCGATGCCCGGATGATCAAGGCCAACGGCCAAGGATTGGGCATCGGATAAGGCTAACTGTAGTTTGCTTGTTAAACGGTCTATACGCATGAGTCACCTTCCTTTTGAGCAGGCCGGAGCGATGGACACACCTAAATAGAGAAGCCTGCCAGATACCCCACTAGATGCGGTCGATTCTGGAAGATTCAAGACGCCCAGCGTTGATGCAGGTCAGAAGAGTCTAGCGTTCGAGCCAGATAAGAGAGGCAAACCGTCCGGTGCGAGGCGCACGTCGGTAGGAAAAGAAGCGCGGATCGGTCACGGTGCAGAATCCGCCCCCAAACACGGCCGTGACGCCACGGGCAGCCAGGCGAATCCGGGCCAACTGATAGATGTCAGCCAGATACTTGCCAGCGTTGTGGCTTGGGGCGAAGGCCTGATCAGACTCTGGATGCAGCGCCATAAAGGCTTCGCGCACTTCGGGGCCGACCTCGAAGGCTTGCGGGCCAATGGCCGGGCCGAGCCAGGCGAGTACTTGCGAAGACTCGACAGCCAGGCAGTCGAGCGTAGCTTCCAGCACACCTGCCGCCAGCCCCCGCCAACCGGCGTGAGCCGCCGCCACTCGGGTGCCGGCGCGGTCACAGAACAATACGGGCAGGCAGTCTGCGGTCATGGCCGCACAGGCGATGCCCGGCGTGTCCGTCCAACTGGCGTCGGCGGTGGCCACCACTGTCGGATCGGCATGGGCTACGACAATTCCATGCACTTGCTGCAACCAGGCAGGCTGGATGGCGAAACGATCGGTGAGACGACGGCGATTCTCGGCGACGTGTGCCGGGTTGTCGTCAACGTGATCACCGAGATTGAGGCTGTCGAACGGCGCCAGACTGACGCCGCCCGCACGGGTGGTGACACAGGCTTTGACCCCGGCCGGCGCGGGCCAGTCAGGAATCAGCCAGTCACTCATCCGATGAACGCCTCGCGGTCTTGCTTGAGCAGGGTCAGCAGCCAGACGAAATCTTCCGGCAATGGCGATTCCCAGCTCATGCGCTGACCGGTGGTCGGATGATCCAGTTCCAGGAAACGCGCATGCAGCGCCTGACGCGGGAAATGTTTCAGCGACTCGACCATGGTCACACTGGCGGCCGGTGGGATGCGGAAACGACCGCCGTAGGCAGGGTCTCCGACCAACGGGAAGTTGATGTGGGCCATATGCACGCGAATCTGGTGGGTACGGCCGGTTTCCAGCTTGACCCGCACATGGGTGTGGGAGCGGAAACGCTCGAGCACACGGTAGTGGCTGACCGCCTGCTTGCCGCCTTCCATCACCGCCATGCGCTGGCGTTGCTGGCCGTGACGACCGATCGGGGCATTGATCTTGCCACCGGCTGTCACTACGCCAATCACGATGCATTCGTAGATCCGGCTGACACTGCGGCTCTGCAGCTGGGTAACCAGCTGCGTCTGCGCCTGGATGGTCTTGGCCACCACCATCAGACCGGTGGTGTCCTTGTCCAGGCGGTGGACGATGCCGGCACGCGGGACATTAATGATGTCCGGCACGTGGTGCAGCAGGGCATTGAGCAAGGTGCCATCAGCGTGACCGGCGGCAGGATGCACCACCAGCCCGGCAGGCTTGTTGATCACAAGGATGTCGTCGTCTTCATAGACGATGTCCAGGGCGATGTCCTGGGCGACCCATTCACCCTGGGCTTCCTGCTCGGCAGTCAACTCGAGGATGGAGCCACCATAAACCATGTCTCGCGGGCGGATAACCGCTCCATCCACAGTCAGGCGGCCGTCTTTGATCCAGGCGGAAAGGCGCGAGCGCGAGTGCTCAGCGAATAATTGTGCGGCGACTTGATCGAGGCGTTGGCCGCCCAATTCGGACGGCACCTCTGCGCGAAGTTCAATTTTATCGGACATGCTCAGACTAGGCGTCGGCACAGCCTTTGGTTTCGGCTGCGCGCTTGTGGTTAAATACGGCGTCTTTTGCCCCGAGGCTTTTCAACGGGGTGCTCATCATAACAGGACGGCTCCGCTCAAGACAGCGACCGTCATAGGGACGCAAGCCGCCATGCAAGTGAAACACCTGCTGCTGATCGCCATCCTCGCATTGACCGCTGCTTGCTCGTCGAAGGAAGTCGTAGACGAAAACCTCAGCGAAGTCGAACTGTACCAGCAGGCTCAGACCGATCTGGACAACAACAGCTACACTGCGGCCACCGCCAAGCTGAAGGCCCTGGAGTCGCGTTATCCGTTCGGCCGCTATGCGGACCAGGCGCAACTTGAACTGATCTACGCGAACTACAAGAACGCCGAGCCAGAGGCTGCCAAATCGGCTGCCGAGCGTTTCATTCGCCTGCACCCACAACACCCGAACGTCGATTACGCCTATTACCTCAAGGGCCTGACTTCGTTCGACCAGGACGTCGGCCTGCTGGCGCGCTTCCTGCCGCTGGACATGACCAAGCGTGACCCGGGTGCTGCGCGCGACTCGTACAACGAATTCGCCCAGCTCACCAGCCGCTACCCGAACAGCCGCTACGCACCTGACGCCAAGCAGCGCATGATTTACCTGCGCAACCTGCTGGCTTCCTACGAAATCCACGTTGCTCACTACTACCTGACTCGCCAGGCCTACGTGGCCGCGGCCAACCGCGGTCGTTATGTGGTGGAAAACTTCCAGGAAACCCCATCGGTCGGTGATGGCCTGGCGGTAATGGTCGAGGCCTACCAGCGCCTGCACCTGGACGAACTGGCCGGCACCAGCCTGGAAACGCTGAAGCTGAACTACCCTAATCACCCAAGCCTGGTCGACGGCCAATTTGTCCCGACCGTCGCCGAAGCCGACAACCGCTCCTGGCTGAGCAAGGCAACCCTGGGCCTGATCGAGTCCCGTCCGCCGCTGCCGCCGGGCGAAACCCGCGCCAACCAGGACATCATGAAACAGTACCAGGACGCCAAGGACGCCATTCCTGCCGAGCTCAAGCCTCAAGACAGCGACGCGGTCGAGGAAGAAGAGCACGAAGCGGCCGGCTCCAACGACGACCGCTCGTGGTTCAGCTATATGACCTTCGGTGTGTTCGACTGATAACGCCGTTATGCAAAAGGGAGACTTTCGAGTCTCCCTTTTTTATTTCCTCTGTTTTACCGTACTGTGCGCTGGGTCAGTCCTTGGCTACACTGCGCAATCATTCGTTGGAAAGCCCCTCACCATGCTTCGTTTACTGTTCTGGATTGCCCTGATTGCCGCTGCAGTATGGTTCTGGCGCAAATTCAAGCGCCCCGCCAACACTCACTCACACACACCCGGCGAGCAAAGCGCCGCACCGATGGTGCGCTGCGCCCATTGCGGCGTGCATTTGCCCCGCGACCGCGCCCTGAGCCTGCAGCAACAGTGGTATTGCAGCCAGGCCCACCTGGAGCAAGGACCGCACTCGCGCGACTCCTGAACCCCAGGCGCTGGTGACGATCAAGCGCTCAATCGAGCCCGAGGTGGCTTTGCAACCTTGAGCCAGCCACTAACGTTAGCCCACGGATGGACACGACGTTGAAGACCTCTCGGCACAGCCTTTCGCCCCCTCCCCTGCACCGGTGCCTGCTCGGTGATTCACTGCCCATGCGCAGCCTGCGCAAGCAAATTGACCAACTGGCCCACAGCCAGGCTCCGGTGTACATCAGCGGAGAATCCGGCAGCGGCAAGGAACTGGTTGCGCGCCTGATTCACGATCAAGGCCCGCGCGCAGAGCAGCGATTTGTCCCGATCAACTGCGGGGCGATTCCTGCGGAACTGATGGAAAGCGAGTTCTTCGGTCATTGCAAAGGCAGCTTCAGCGGTGCCGTCGAAGACAAGCGCGGACTGTTCCACGCGGCCAACGCCGGCACACTGTTCCTCGATGAGGTCGCCGACTTGCCGGTCCACATGCAGGTCAAATTGCTCAGGGCAATCCAGGAAAAAGCGGTACGACGGATCGGTGAGCAGCACGAAACGGCCATCGACACGCGAATACTCTGTGCCACCCACAAGAGCCTGAATGGCGAAGTGCTTGCCGGGCGCTTTCGCCAGGATCTGTACTATCGCTTGAACGTGATCGAGGTACGCGTCCCGCCGCTTCGAGAACGTCGAGAAGACATCGAGTTGCTTGCCGGCCGGGTCCTGCAACGCCTCGCCCGGGACAGTGGCCGTCCCCTCGCGTGGCTGCAACCGCAAGCCCTGAAAGCGCTGAAGGATTACGGTTTTCCGGGCAATGTCCGCGAACTGGAAAACATCCTCGAACGCGCGCATACGCTCTGTGAGAACACCCGGATCGAAGTCAGCGACCTGCGCATGGGACAAAGTCATAGCCCCACCGGGCTGCGAATGACGGACATCGACAAAATCGACGATCTGCAACACTACCTGGAGTCGATAGAGCGCCAGGTGCTGCTGCAAACCCTCGAAGAAACCCGCTGGAACCGCACCGCGGCGGCTCAGCGGTTGAGGTTGTCGTTTCGCTCGATGCGTTATCGCCTGAAAAAACTGGGCCTGGAGTGATCCGTCGACTCAGATCCGCCCGGCCGGCGCGTAGGGTGCAGGATCGATCACCGGGTCGCGCCCCAGCAACACATCGGCAAACAACTGGCAGGAGGCCGGGGCCAATACCAGGCCGTTGCGGTAATGCCCGCAATTGAGCCACAAACCCGCAAAACCAGGCACTTCGCCGATATACGGCACCCCTTCCGGCGAACCCGGGCGCAATCCTGCCCAATGCCCGACCACTTCAGCCTCCGCCAGTGCTGGAATCAATTCCACTGCCGAGGCCTTGAGGCTTTCCAACGCCTCTGCTGTCGGGGTCTTGTCGAAGCCTTCGTGTTCCAGGGTGCTGCCGATCAGGATATGTCCGTCACGGCGGGGAATGGCATAACGGCCCTTGGCCAGAACCATGCTCGGCAGAAAATCCGCAGCGCATTTGTAGAGAATCATCTGACCCTTGACCGGCTCGACCGGCAGCTCCAGACCCAGGGTCGCGAGCAGATCACCACTCCAGGCGCCGGCGGTCAGCACCACCTGATCGGCATGAATCGCCCCCTGCGAACTTTCCACGCCCAGCACCTTGTCACCGTCACGGATAAATCCGCTGACTTCGCACTGCTCATGCACAGTAACGTTGGGCAAGGCCAGCAGGGCCGCCTTGAGCGACTTCACCAAACGCGGATTGCGCACGTTAGCAACGTCGGCCATGTAGATCGCCCGGGAGAAACCACCCCCCAGCACCGGCACCGCGTCATGGGTGGCCGAGATATCCACGGCGCTTAGCGGACGATTTTCACGCCGCGCCCACGCCAGCGCCTCGGCCTCGTCATCCAGATCGAGCCAATACAAACCGGTGGTGTGAACTTCAGGATCGATACCGGTGCTCGCAAACAGACGCTCACCCAGCTGTGGATAAAAATCCTGGGACCAGTGAGCCAGTGCCGTCACGGCCTGGCTGTAGCGCCACGGATAGAGCGGAGAAACAATCCCGCCTCCGGCCCAGGACGACTCCTGGCCCAGGTTCGAGCGGTCCAGCAGGGTCACACGCTGTACGTGCGGCGCCAGATTAAACGCGGTCAGCAGGCCAATCACCCCGCCACCGACAATCACCACGTGCTGTAGCTCGGTCATCATCTGATCCAACAAAAAGGAAGACAGTGAGCGCACACCGCGCCCAAGGAAAGGGACTCAGCGCCCCCAGCAATCTTTGCTGGTCACGTCCGCCGCGGCATTGATCATGCTCATTGCGCCGGTGTTGTTCAGGGTGAAGTCGCCACACTTGTCGGCGGCCATGCTCGAGTCGGCTTTACGCACCGCCGTCAGGAGGAAGGTCTGGTCAGCCAGGGTCGCTGTGATGCTGTAGTGCTCATTGCCTGCGCTGAGGCCGGTGGCATTGCTGTAGACATTGTTTTTCGAGTGAAAGCGCTCAAGCAACTGCGCCTGTTCGGTCAACAAGCCGGCAATTTCGCTGCGATGGCCCTTCTTCACGTATTCGGTGAGCAGCGGAGCGGCTATGGTCACCACAATCCCGATGATCGCAATCACGATCATGATTTCGATCAGGGTAAAACCTCGGTTGGATCTGCGCATTGCTTCAACTCTCACTTACTGAATTTGTCGCCACATGATTCGCCGGCCCGGGATATCGGCCTGACCATTGGTGCTGGAGGCGAGCATCTTACCGCTGATCACAGCGCATTCGCTTGATTTGCCTTCGGTAACACGCCAACAGGCGTGGATGCTTTCCAGGACGCTGCGCGACAGGCCGGCGCGACCGATTGCGGTCACCCGGTAGAGGAGCACCGGTAATTGGCTCGGAACATTCACGGCCTTTTCGCTGACCCCGAGGTTTTGCAGGCCGTAGAAACCGTTGCCAGCCGCCACCCAGGTAACGCCGGAATGAGCGTTGAATCCGCCACTGGTAACTACCGCAGACTCGGCCGGCGGCGCACAGCGAATGGGGTCTGCACACATCGGCAACTGGAATCCATTGCCCTGGACCGCACCTTCGCCCCTGCGCAAGGCGGACTCTGCGTCCTGGAACGACTGATTGCGAGAAACAACGCTGCCGGCCATTTTCTCCTGGAGCGTGGCGCTCTGCATCGAAGACAAGCCGATCAGGCTCAACAACAGCAGAAACACCAGACTCATCATCAGCGCCATGCCGTCTTGACGCTGCCGCCCCATCAATCCTGCCTGCATCATCTGCCCCTTCTACATCAGTCGGTTGCGCAGCGCGGCAACCACATGAAAGCTTTGCTCGCGCACCCGTTGTTCGGGGTCGAACAGGCTCAGGCTCAAGCGCACACTGCGTATCCGGGCGGGATCCTCCGGGTTGTTGCTGTAGCTGGAGACTGCAACGTCCGTCGCGCTGGCGGCCATGCCGAAGCTGACCGCGAAAGCGCTGACGTTACTGATCAAAGCTGCGGTCTGGTTGCTGACCGTCATCCGAATCTCGTTTCCTTGAAAGCGGTACTCCAGCCGCCGAACAGCAAAGGCAGCCTCTCCAACATCTGCAGCTCGGTGCTTGCTGTAGGCCGTCGCGTAGGTTTTACAGTCCGACACCACGGTCCAGGTCGGCGTACCGCCATGAATTCCTGCATTGGCCGTCACCAAAGACAAACTGCCCGCAGCCTTATCCCAACGGATTGGCGTCCTGCGGTGGAGACTGAAATCACCGTCCTCACTGGCATCCGCAATCTCTTCCAGACAACCCAGCATGCCCACCATGCGAATGTCCTGGATCATTTTGCTCAGGGCAAAGCGTGCATCCTCCTGCATGTTCGCCGCCGCGCGCTGGCTGAGATGGGTGTTTTTCGCTGCGATAAACACCTGCCCTACACCCAGCATCAGCAACAGAGTGATGGCCAGGGCCAGCATCAGCTCGATCAGGCTGAACCCCTGATTTTTATGCCTCATGGCGTGGCAGCAACAAGACTGCTTACTTCCAGGCTGCGGCGACTGTCACCCGCACCTGCGGCGCGCGAGTCATCCCACTCGATACGGATGCTGTACATCTGCTGGCTCTGGCTGACACGCCCGGTGGCGCTCGCTCCGCCGAAGCTTTCGATATTGGCGGTAAAGTCGTACAGGTCCTGATCAAGGACACCGGCGCTGGCGCGGATACGGTCCAGCATGTCGTAGGCAATGAAACTGGCCTGTGTCGTCATCAGCGAGCTGTCGGTGTATTTCAGTGCGTTGAGCTGGACCGCCGCTGCGCCGAGTAAACCGACACACAGTATCAACAATGCCACCAGCACTTCGATCAAGGTCATGCCGTCCTGTGCATGCATAGGCTTCATCCTTGGGTTGCGTCCATGTCGTTGCGAAAAGTCAGTCACGAGGTTAGCGGGCGCGGCGCGTGACTGCCTGCTACGGGAACAACCGGCAATACTTTCATCACCTTAGGAGCCGTGAAACCTTTTGCACCATGATTGACCGCGCCCTCGGGCAGCCAGCGACTAGGGTTATCCACCACGGCAATGGACACACCCTCCAGGGAAGGAGACCGTATGTTTCAAAAAGGCTTCAGCCTGATCGAACTGCTGGCGGCGCTGGCGATCGCTGCCATTGCCCTGCAACTGGCCAGCCCTTTGTTCGCTGAGCACTCGCAATCGCTACGTCGGGAGACTGCCGCCAACACGCTCGCCAGCGGCTTGCGCAGTGCGCGCACCGAAGCGCTGACGCGCAATCAGACAGTGATCGTGCATGCCTTGAATGATGATTGGGGCCAGGGCTGGCGGATCATTCTGGATATCAGCGGCCGCGGTCACCTGGACCCCGACAATCCGGTGGTATTGCAACGCCAGACGGGAACGGGAGTGATGATCGCAGGCAATCTGCGGGTGCGGCGCTTCGTGCGATTCAGCAGTCTTGGCGAGCCGCTGTTTCCCGGTGGCGGGTTTCAAGCGGGGACGCTGTTCGTCTGCGAACCGCGTACATCGATGACCCACCAGCAAGTGGTGCTGTCGAAAACCGGGCGTGTCAGCCTGCGGCACGACAAGGCCGAGCAGGCCTTGTGTGCGCCAGGCAATACCTCAGGGCAAGGTACGAACGCGCAGTTCCTTGGGCATCGAGAACGTGATGTTCTCTTCGCGGCCGGCCAGCTCATCGGCCCCCGTCGCGCCCCAGGCGTGCAACTGCTCGATCACGCCACGCACCAGCACTTCCGGGGCCGAGGCTCCGGCAGTGATGCCGATGCGCTGGACGCCATCGAACCAGCTGCGTTGCATGTCCTCGGCGCCATCGATCAGGTACGCCGGGGTCGCCATGCGCTCAGCCAGTTCACGTAGACGGTTGGAGTTGGAGCTGTTCGGGCTGCCGACCACCAACACCACGTCGCACTCGTCGGCCAGTTGCTTGACGGCATCCTGGCGGTTTTGCGTGGCGTAGCAGATGTCATCCTTGCGTGGACCGCCAATGGCCGGGAAGCGCGTGCGCAAGGCATCGATCACGCGGCTGGTGTCATCCATCGACAAAGTGGTCTGCGTGACGAAGGCGAGCTTGTCCGGGTTGTGCACTTGCAGCGCAGCCACGTCTTTTTCGTCTTCGACCAGATAGATCGCGCCACCGTTGCTGGCGTCGTACTGGCCCATGGTGCCTTCGACTTCCGGGTGACCGGCATGGCCGATCAGGATGCATTCACGCCCGTCACGGCTGTAGCGCGCGACCTCGATGTGCACCTTGGTCACCAACGGGCAGGTGGCATCGAATACTTTCAGGCCACGGCCTGCGGCTTCGCTGCGAACAGCCTGGGACACGCCGTGGGCACTGAAGATCACGATGACGTCATCCGGCACCTGATCCAGTTCCTCGACGAAAATCGCCCCGCGAGCGCGCAAGTCTTCAACGACGAACTTGTTGTGTACCACTTCGTGGCGCACATAGATCGGCGGCCCGAAGACTTCCAGGGCGCGGTTGACGATTTCGATCGCCCGGTCCACACCGGCGCAGAAGCCACGGGGATTGGCGAGTTTGATTTGCATGTGTGCCTCGTGTCTGACCCTGTAGGAGCGAGCTTGCTCGCGATGATCGTTAACGAATACGCGCTCCTTGCGGGTTGACGCGTTGTCCTTGGGTGCTTCGCGAGCAAGCTCGCTCCTACGGGGGAAAGCAGTTACAACGCGTTGACGGAAATGATTTCCACGTCAAAGGTCAGCGTCTTGCCGGCCAATGGGTGATTGAAGTCGATGGTCACTTGCGCATCATCGAACTCCTTCACCACACCTGGCAACTCGGTGTTGGCCGCATCGTTGAAGATCACCAGCAAGCCCGGAGACAGTTCCATGTCCTGGAACTGCGAGCGCGGGATGATCTGCACGTTTTGCGGGTTGGGCTGGCCGAAGGCGCGCTCTGGCTCGATGCTCAGTGTGCGCTTGTCACCTGCCTTGAAGCCGAACAGTGCCGCCTCGAACCCTGGCAACAGGTTGCCATCGCCGACCTTGAAGGTCGCCGGGGCCTTGTCGAAGGTGCTGTCGACCGTGTCGCCGTTCTCCAGGCGCAATGCGAAATGCAAGGTGACTTCCGTGTTCTGACCAATGCGTTGTTCGGTCAATACCTGTTCAGTCATGAACGGTTTCTCCGGTTTTCTTGCTTTTGAACATGTCCAGCGCGAGCATCACCGCACCAACGGTGATGGCACTGTCGGCAAAGTTGAACGCCGGGAAATACCAGCGGTTTTGCCAGTGCACCAGAATGAAGTCGATCACATGCCCCAGGGCAATGCGGTCGTAAAGATTGCCCAGCGCGCCGCCGAGCACCAGGGCCAGCGCAACCGCCAGCCAGGTGTCGTTGCGCCCCAGGCGCTTGAGCCAGACCACCAGCACACCACTGACCCCAATGGCGATCACGGCAAACAGCCAGCGTTGCCAGCCGGAGCTGTCAGCCAGGAAGCTGAACGCTGCACCGGTGTTATAGGCCAGGGTCCAGCTGAAATAGTCGGGAATGACCACGATTTGCTGGTACATGGTCAGCGAGCCTTCGAAGTAGAACTTGCTGGCCTGGTCGATGACCAGGACCAGCAGGCTCAACCAAAGCCAGCCCAACCGTCCGAAACGGCCAGTGGCATCAGGCATAGTGGCGAACCTCGCCGCTGCCGCTGATGTTATCGACGCAACGACCGCAGATTTCCGGATGTTCCGGGTTCACGCCGACGTCTTCACGGCAGTGCCAGCAACGGGCGCACTTGGCGTGGCTCGACTTCACCACCTGCAGCTTCAGACCACTGACTTCGGTGACCACGGCATCGGCCGGAGCCTGCAGCAGTGGGGCAACGGTCGCGGTCGAGGTGATCAGCACGAAGCGCAGTTCGTTGCTCAGCTTGGCCAGGTCGGCGCTCAGCGCCTCTTCGGCGAACAAGGTCACTTCGGCTTGCAGGTTGCCACCCACGGCCTTGGCTGCGCGCTGGATTTCCATTTCCTTGTTGACGGCAACCTTCACCGCCATGATCCGATCCCAATAGGCACGGTCCAGCTCAAAGCCTTCCGGCAGCTCGCTCAAGCCTTCATACCAGGTGTTGAGCATGACCGACTCGTTACGCTCGCCCGGCAGGTACTGCCACAGCTCGTCGGCGGTGAACGCCAGGATCGGTGCGATCCAGCGCACCAGCGCTTCGCTGATATGGAACAGCGCGGTCTGCGCCGAACGACGCGCCTTGCTGTTGGCGCCGGTGGTGTACTGGCGGTCCTTGATGATGTCGAGATAGAAACCACCCAACTCCTGCACGCAGAAATTGTGGATCTTCGAGTAGACGTTCCAGAAGCGGTATTCACCGTAGTGCTCTTGCAGCTCACGTTGCAGCAGCAGGGTACGGTCCACGGCCCAACGATCCAGGGCGAGCATTTCCTCGGCGGGCAGGATGTCGGTGGCCGGGTTGAAGCCGCTCAGGTTGGAGAGCAGGAAGCGTGCGGTGTTACGGATACGCCGGTAGGCGTCCGCGCTGCGCTGCAGGATCTGCTCGGAAACCGCCATCTCACCCGAATAATCGGTGGAGGCTACCCACAGACGCATGATGTCGGCGCCCAGGGTGTCGTTGACTTTTTGCGGCGCGATCACGTTGCCAAGGGACTTGGACATCTTGCGACCGGACTCGTCGACGGTGAAGCCGTGGGTCAGCAACTCGCGATACGGCGCGTGGTTGTCGATGGCGCAGCCGGTCAGCAAGGACGAGTGGAACCAGCCGCGGTGCTGGTCCGAACCTTCCAGGTACAGGTCGGCACGAGGCCCGGTCTCGTGGCCCATCGGGTGCGAACCGCGCAGGACGTGCCAGTGCGTGGTGCCCGAATCGAACCAGACGTCCAGGGTGTCGCTGATTTTGTCGTACTGCGGGGCTTCGTCGCCCAACAGTTCGGCAGCATCCATCTTGAACCAGGCTTCAATGCCCTCGACTTCGACGCGCTTGGCGACTTCTTCCATCAACTCAACGGTGCGTGGGTGCAGTTCGCCGCTTTCCTTGTTCAGGAAAAACGGGATCGGTACGCCCCAGTTGCGCTGGCGGGAGATGCACCAGTCCGGACGGTTGGCGATCATCGAGTGCAGGCGCGCCTGGCCCCAGGCCGGGACAAACTTGGTCTCTTCGATGGCTTTGATCGAGCGCTGGCGCAGGGTGTCGCCGGAGGTCGGCTGCTTGTCCATGCCGATGAACCACTGCGCGGTGGCGCGGTAGATCAGCGGGGTCTTGTGGCGCCAGCAGTGCATGTAGCTGTGTTCGATGATGGCGGTGTGCATCAGCGCACCGACTTCAGTCAGCTTTTCGATGATGGCCGGGTTGGCCTTCCAGATGAACTGGCCGCCGAAGAATTCCAGGGACGGCACGTACACGCCGTTGCTCTGGACCGGATTGAGGATGTCATCGTTGACCATGCCGTACTTCTTGCAGCTCACGAAGTCGTCCACGCCATAGGCAGGAGCGGAGTGAACCACGCCGGTGCCGGCACCCAGCTCAACGTAGTCGGCCAGGTACAACGGCGACAGGCGGTCGTAGAACGGGTGGCGGAAATTGATCAATTCCAGGGCCGAACCAGTGGCGGTGGCGATCACCGAACCTTGCAGCGAATAGCGCGCCAGGCACGACTCCACCAACTCTTCAGCCAGCACCAGCAGCTTGTCGCCGACATCGACCAGGGCGTAGGTGAACTCCGGGTGCACGTTCAGCGCCTGGTTGGCCGGAATGGTCCACGGGGTGGTGGTCCAGATCACGATCGAAGCCGGCTTGGCCAGCGACGGCAGGCCGAATGCTGCAGCCAGCTTGGCTTCGTCGGCCACCGGGAATGCCACGTCGATGGTCGAGGACTTCTTGTTCTCGTACTCGACTTCCGCTTCGGCCAATGCCGAGCCACAGTCGAAGCACCAGTTCACAGGCTTGAGGCCCTTGAACACGAAGCCACCCTTGACGATTTCCGCCAGGGCGCGGATTTCACCGGCTTCGTTCTTGAAATCCATGGTCTTGTACGGGTTGGCGAAATCGCCCAACACGCCCAGACGGATGAATTCGGATTTCTGCCCTTCGATCTGCTCGGTCGCGTAGGCGCGGCACAGTTCGCGGGTCTTGTCTGCGCCCAGGTTCTTGCCGTGGGTCACTTCGACCTTGTGCTCGATCGGCAGGCCGTGGCAGTCCCAGCCCGGGACATAAGGCGCGTCGAAGCCCGACAGGGTCTTCGAGCGAATGATCATGTCCTTGAGAATCTTGTTCAGCGCGTGACCGATATGAATGGTGCCGTTGGCGTACGGAGGGCCGTCGTGCAATACGAACTTCGGACGATCCTTGCCAATTTCGCGCAACTTTCCGTACAGGCCAATGCTGTCCCAGCGCTGCAGAATCTGCGGTTCGCGCTGAGGCAGGCCGGCCTTCATTGGGAAGGCGGTGTCCGGAAGGTTAAGCGTGGCTTTATAGTCGGTCATTTAAGGCTCTTAATTAGCGATTGGCGCTAGGTGCGGCTAATGCACGGGCGGCGGCGACATCCGCGTTGATCGCCGTTTTCAATGCCTCCAGAGAGGCAAAACGCTGCTCTTCACGCAGCTTCTGGTGGAAAACCACCGTCAAACGCCGGTCATACAGATCGCCGGCAAAATCTAAAAGATGGACTTCAAGGTGGGCCTTGCCATCACCTTGGACCGTGGGCCGCACGCCGATATTGGCGACGCCGGGCCAGGTCTTGCCGCCGATTTGCACATCGACCAGGTAAACCCCAGTGAACGGCACGCGACGACGCTTGAGTTGAATATTGGCCGTGGGCGTACCCAGTTGCCGGGCCAGCTTCTGCCCGTGAAGCACACGCCCGGCGATGCGGTACGGGCGCCCCAGCAGGCGTTCAGCCAAGGCAAAGTCGGCAGCGGCCAGGGCGTTACGCACCTGGGTGCTGCTGACTCGAATACCGTCCAGCTCGACGGTTTGCGCCGCTTCAACGGAGAAGCCGTGAACCTGGCCGGCCTGCAGCAGGAAATCGAAGTCGCCCAACCGGTCACAGCCGAAGCGGAAGTCGTCACCGACCTCCAGATGCTTCACGCCGAGGCCGTCTACCAGAATGGTGTCGACGAATTCACTGGCGCTGAGTTTGCTCAGGCGCTGGTTGAATGCCAGGCACAACACCCGATCGACACCTTCGTCAGCCAGCAACTGCAATTTGTCGCGCAATCGGGCCAGGCGTGCTGGCGCGGTGTCGGGAGCAAAAAACTCCCGCGGCTGCGGCTCGAAAATCACCACGCAGCTGGGTACGCCCAACTCAAGCGCACGTTCACGCAGCCGGCCCAGGATTGCCTGGTGACCACGGTGAACACCGTCAAAGTTGCCAATAGTGGCGACGCAGCCCCGATGCTGGGGGCGCAGATTGTGGAGGCCTCGAACCAGCTGCATAACGCGCTTCTTGCTCATAAAGTGGTCGATTATAACCACACCCGGCGGCCGACGACAGGCAACACCGTAACCCAAAGTGATCGAACCGACAAAAACCATGCCTCGGCGCTGATCATGCCCTCAACTCAACGCCTTGCGGTTGAAGTCCCGCAGGCGGAAACCGAGCAACGCCAGCATGCCGAAATACGCCACGATCCCCGCCGCCACCAGCGCCCCCAGGCGCAGGAAGCGCTCAAGCATATGCCCATCGCTCCAGGGCGGCATGAAGTGCATCAGCCCAAGCAAGACCACCGACATCACGGCGACGGCCAGCACCAGCTTGAAGCCGAACACCGCCCAGCCTGGTTGCGGTTGATACATTTTCTGCTTGCGCAGCTGGTAGAACAACAGACCCGCGTTCAGGCAAGCGCCCGCACTAATAGCCAATGCCAGGCCAGCGTGCTTGAACGGACCGATCAAGGCCAGGTTGAACAGCTGGGTCACCACCAGGGTAAAAATGGCGATTTTTACCGGGGTGCGTATGTTTTGTTGCGCATAAAAGCCTGGAGCCAGCACCTTGATCAGGATAATCCCCAGCAAACCGACCGAGTAGGCCACCAGCGCACGCTGGGTCATCGAGGCATCGAAGGCACTGAACTGACCGTACTGAAACAGCGACACCGTCAACGGCTCGGCGAGGATGCCCAGCGCCAGCGCGCACGGCAGCACCAGCACAAAGCACAGGCGCAGACCCCAGTCTAGAATCCGCGAATATTCGTGACGATCCTGATTGGCGTAGGTCTTGGCCAGCGTCGGCAGCAAAATAGTGCCCAGTGCTACGCCGAGCACGCCTGACGGCAGCTCCATGAGCCGGTCGGCGTAGTACATCCAGGACACGGAGCCCGCCACCAGGAACGAGGCAAAAATGGTGTTGATAATTAGCGAAATCTGACTGACCGAAACCCCGAGGATTGCCGGCAGCATTTGCTTCATTACCCGCCAGACCCCGGTGTCGCGCAGATTCAGGCGCGGCAGCACCAGCATGCCGATCTTTTTCAGGTGCGGCAGTTGATAGAGCAACTGCGCCAGGCCACCGGCCAACACCGCCCAACCCAAGGCCATCACGGGCGGATCGAAGTACGGCGTCAGGAACAGGGCAAAAATGATCATGCTGACGTTAAGCAGCGTCGGCACGAATGCGGGCACCGAAAAACGGTTATAGGTGTTGAGGATTGCCCCGGCCAGCGATGACAGGGAGATCAGCAATATATAAGGAAAGGTCACCCGCAGCAGGCTTGAGGTCAGTTCGAACTTTTCCGGGGTGGTGGTAAATCCGGGCGCTGTTGCCCAGATGACCCAGGGCGCCGCAATCATCCCCAGCACCGTGACCACTGCCAGTACCAAGGTAAGCAACCCCGACACATAGGCGACGAAAGTGCGCGTCGCCTCCTCGCCCTGCTGGTTCTTGTATTCCGCCAGGATCGGCACAAACGCCTGGGAAAAGGCGCCTTCGGCAAAGATTCGCCGCAGCAGATTGGGCAATTTGAAGGCAATGAAGAACGCATCCGTGGCCATGCCAGCGCCAAAGATACGGGCGACAAGGGTGTCACGGACAAATCCCAGAACCCGGGAAATCATCGTGATAGAGCTGACGGCGGCCAACGACTTGAGCAGGTTCATTGAAAGAGTTCTTGTCTGTCGATAAACAGCAGGCGAACAATGCGCCTACTTATGCGATACTCCGCGCCGCAACAGCACAGAGCCAAAGCTCGCGAGTTTACAGGTCGTACGCTGGAATGAAATATCCCGGCGCTTTATACCTACCACTTAGCGGAACGTCTCAACCGCCCTTGACAAGACTTCAACTCATCGGCATGATTCGCGGCCTATTTTGTTTGCTATTTCCCAAAAAGTCTTTCGAGGAGCTCGACGGTGGCCAACACACCTTCCGCCAAAAAACGTGCAAAACAGGCTGAGAAGCGTCGCAGCCACAACGCCAGCCTGCGTTCCATGGTTCGTACCTACATCAAGAATGTAGTTAAAGCCATCGACGCAAAAGACGCTGCTAAAGCGCAAGCTGCTTACGTTCTGGCTGTGCCTGTTATCGACCGCATGGCCGATAAAGGCATCATCCACAAGAACAAAGCTGCTCGTCATAAGAGCCGCCTGAATGGCCACGTAAAGGCTCTGAACGTTGCCGCTGCTGCTTAAGCGACACGCTCACTAAAAAACCGACCCCAGGGTCGGTTTTTTATTGCCTGCGATTTGATGATCCAACCGAAAAACAACTGCTGTGGGAGCAAGCCAACCCCCACAGCTCGTGGTTTTTGCCAGGTTACTGAGCGCTAGGCCACGGCAAGATCGGAATCGCCGTCACCGCATTCTGCGGACTGCCCTCGATCAGGCGATCGCTATAGACCAGGTACACCAGCGTATTGCGCTTCTTGTCGAGGAAGCGCACTACCTGCATAGTCTTGAACACCAGCGAGGTGCGCTCCTTGAACACTTCATCACCATCCTTGAGCTCACCCTTGAAGTGGATCGGCCCAACCTGACGGCAGGCAATGGAAGCCTCCGCCCGATCCTCGGCCAACCCCAGACCACCCTTGACGCCGCCAGTCTTGGCGCGCGACAGGTAGCAGGTCACTCCGTCGACCTTGGGATCATCAAAGGCCTCAACCACAATGCGGTCGTTTGGCCCAACGAACTTGAACACCGTCGACACCTGGCCGACCTCTTCCGCCGACGCCAACAACGGCAGCGCCAGCAACACACCCAACAAACCACTCGCCATGCGCATGCAGTATTTCCTCAGATCAAACCAGAATCAGGTTGTCGCGGTGAACCAACTCCGGTTCAGCCATATAACCCAGCAAACCGACGATTGAATCAGAGGACTGACCGATGATCTTTTGTGCCTCAAGCGCACTGTAGTTGGCCAGGCCACGAGCGATCTCACGCCCGTCCGGCGCGACGCACACCACCATCTCACCGCGACGGAAACTGCCCTGGACCAGCTTGACCCCGACCGGCAACAGGCTCTTGTTACCCTCGGACAATGCCGACACCGCCCCAGCATCCAGCACCAAGGTGCCGCGAGTCTGCAGATGGCCAGCCAGCCACTGCTTGCGCGCCGCCAGCATGCCGCGCTCGGGCGACAGCAGCGTACCGATGCGCTCACCCGATTTCAGGCGATCCAGCACCCGCTCCAGGCGACCACCAACGATGATCGTGTGAGCGCCCGAACGCGCCGCCAGCCGCGCAGCACGCAGCTTGGTCTGCATCCCGCCACGCCCCAGCGCACCACCGGTACCGCCGGCGACCGCGTCCAGCGCCGGATCATCGGCACGCGCCTCGTAAATCAACTGGGCATCTGGATTGTTGCGCGGATCGGCATCGAACATGCCATCGCGATCCGTAAGGATGACCAGCAGATCAGCCTCCACCAGGTTGGCCACCAGCGCCGCCAGGGTGTCGTTGTCGCCAAAACGGATCTCGTCCGTGACCACGGTGTCGTTCTCGTTGATCACCGGGATCACCTTGAGCTCCACCAGCGCACGCAGGGTGCTACGGGCGTTGAGGTAACGTTTGCGGTCGGACAAATCGTCATGAGTCAGCAGAATCTGCGCGGTGTGACGACCATGCTCGGCAAAGCTCGACTCCCAGGCCTGCACCAACCCCATCTGGCCGATTGCAGCAGCCGCCTGGAGCTCGTGCATCGCACTGGGTCGTGCGGTCCAGCCCAGGCGACTCATGCCAGCCGCCACCGCCCCGGAGGACACCAGCACCAGCTCGACACCCGCCTCATGCAGGGCCACCATCTGCTCAACCCAGACACCCATTGCCGCGCGATCCAGCCCCTTGCCGTCAGCCGTCAGCAAAGCGCTGCCGATCTTCACGACCCAACGCTGCGCACCTGTCACCTTGCTCCGCATCATCTTCAACCTTAGCTTGAGGGCAGCACGACCCAGCGCTGCCCGTGACGTTATTCGTGGTTACTTGCGACCAACAATCGATTTCCAGATACCAAAACGCCGCTCGATTGAGCGGCGCTTCAGTTTATCGCAACGAATCAGTCACGCACGTAAATGATTTCCGGACCGTCTTCGTCATCCACATCTTCTTCGTCCCAATCATCGTCGCCGATGTCATGGACCGACTTCACGCCGCTGCGACGCAGGGCACGCTGGTCGTCCAGCGCCTGCAACTGGGCACGCGCCTCGTCTTCGATACGCTGATCGAGCTCGGCCAACTCTTCGCGGTAGGCCGGGTCATTGGCCAGGCGGTCAGCACGATCTTCGAGGTAACGCATGATGTCGCGCGTCAGACGCTCGGTGCCTTCTTTGGCGATGGCCGAGATCACGTAGACCGGACCGGTCCACTCCAGGCGCTCAACAACTTCCTTGACCCGCTCTTCGTGCTCTTCCTCGAGAATCTGGTCGCACTTGTTCAGCACCAGCCAGCGGTCACGCTCGGCCAGGGACGGGCTGAACTTGGTCAGCTCGCTGACGATCACTTCAGCGGCATCGGCTGCACTGGACTCATCCAGCGGCGCCATGTCGACGAGGTGCAGCAGCAGACGGGTACGGGACAAGTGCTTGAGGAAGCGAATACCAAGGCCTGCGCCGTCAGAAGCACCTTCGATCAAGCCCGGGATGTCCGCGACCACGAAGCTCTTCCAGCGATCGACGCTGACCACACCCAGGTTCGGCACCAAGGTAGTGAACGGGTAGTCGGCAACTTTCGGCTTGGCAGCCGACACCGAGCGAATAAAGGTACTTTTGCCAGCATTTGGCAAGCCCAGCAGACCCACGTCCGCCAACACCTTCATTTCCAGCTTGAGGTCACGCTGCTCGCCCGGCTTGCCTGGCGTAGTCTGACGCGGCGCGCGGTTGGTACTGGATTTGAAACGGGTGTTGCCCAGGCCGTGCCAGCCGCCGTGCGCAACCATCAGTTTCTGGCCCGCCTTGGTCAGGTCACCGATGACTTCCTGAGTCGCCGAGTCGATCACCGTGGTACCCACAGGTACGCGCAGGACTAGATCCTCGCCCTTCTTGCCGGTGCAGTCGGTGCTGCCGCCGTTCGAGCCACGCTCGGCGTCGAAGTGACGGGTGTAACGATAGTCGACCAGGGTGTTCAGGTTTTCGTCGGCGATCATGAAGACCGAGCCGCCATCACCACCATCACCGCCGTTTGGACCACCGTTTTCGATGAATTTTTCGCGACGGAAACTCATGCAGCCATTGCCGCCGTCACCAGCCTTTACTCGAATCGATACTTCATCAACAAACTTCATAACAAAACGCCTCTCGCCATACGGACGAGCCGATAAAAACAAGACATAAGACTCTTGCAAAGATGAGCGCAGCGACCTCAAGCAACAACCGCAAATCCGCTGCCTTCGCCCATCACAAACAGCTTTGCAAGAGACTCACCCCACAAACGAAAAAGCCCCGTCGCGAGACAGGGCTTTTCCAGCGATCGCGCAATTAAGCTGCGACTACGCTCACGTAACGGCGGTTGAAAGCGCCCTTTACTTCGAACTTGATCACGCCTTCGATTTTAGCGAAGAGGGTGTGATCCTTACCCATGCCAACGCCGTAGCCAGCGTGGAATTGGGTGCCGCGCTGACGCACGATGATGTTGCCCGGAATGATTTTCTGGCCGCCATACATCTTAACGCCAAGGCGTTTGGCTTCTGAGTCGCGACCGTTACGGGTACTACCACCAGCTTTTTTGTGTGCCATGAGTCAATTCTCCTAGTGAGGAATTAGGCTGAAATTAAGCCTGAATACCGGTGATTTTGATCTCGGTGTACCACTGGCGGTGGCCCATACGCTTCATGTGGTGCTTACGACGACGGAACTTGATGATGCGGACTTTATCGTGACGACCTTGGGAGATCACTTCAGCCACAACGGTAGCGCCAGCAACAACTGGAGCGCCGATGTTCACGTCATCGCCATTGGCGACCAACAGAACGCGATCAAAAGTAACGGATTCGCCAGTAGCGATTTCCAGTTTTTCGATCTTCAGGTATTCACCTGGGGCGACCTTGTATTGCTTGCCACCAGTAACAATTACTGCGTACGACATGGTATTTCTCCGATAATCCTGCTCACCCAGCTCTTTATAAGAAGAGGTATTGGCTGGCATGGCTGCATGGGATGGACGTCCCGAATGCAATTGCGTAAGGCAGGTGCTGCCCAGGAAGTTCAGGGTGCGCGATTGTACGCAAGCCACGAGCGCCTTGCAAGGGGCCGTCCATCGCGCCTTGACACCTGCTGGCGTGGGTCCTAGCATGCCGCGCAACCCTTATGGAGCAACTGTCGCTGATGCAACCCCAAGCTTTCTACCGCGCGGTGGCGGACGATTTTAGCGCCGTCGACGGCATCATCAAGAAGCAGCTGACTTCCCGAGTGCCGCTGGTATCGAAAATCGGCGACTACATCACTTCGGCTGGCGGTAAACGCCTGCGGCCTTTACTCGTGCTGCTGTGTGGCAAGGCCCTGGGTCGCGAAGGCGACGACATGCGCCTGCTGGCCGCCACGATCGAATTCCTGCACACCGCTACCCTGCTGCATGACGACGTGGTCGACATGTCCGGCATGCGCCGTGGCCGCTCGACCGCCAACGCCATGTGGGGCAACGCTCCGAGCGTGCTGGTGGGCGACTTCCTGTACTCGCGCTCGTTCGAGATGATGGTCGAACTGGGCTCGATGCCGGTGATGAAGATTCTTTCGCAAGCCACACGAATCATCGCTGAAGGCGAAGTCCTGCAGCTGTCCAAGGTGCGCGACGCCAGCACCACCGAAGAAACCTACATGGAAGTCATCCGCGGCAAAACCGCGATGCTCTTCGAAGCCTCGACCCACAGTGCCGCAGCACTGGCCGGTGCCACCGCCGAGCAGAGCGAAGCCTTGCGCACCTTTGGCGATCACCTGGGTGTGGCGTTCCAACTGGTCGACGACCTGCTGGACTACCGTGGCGACGCCGAAACCCTGGGCAAGAACGTCGGCGACGATCTGGCCGAAGGCAAACCGACCCTGCCCCTGATCTACACCATGCGCGAAGGCACGCCCGAGCAGGCCGCCCTGGTGCGCAAGGCAATTCAGAAAGGCGGTATCGAAGACCTGGAGAGCATCCGCGCTGCCGTGGAAGCCTCCGGCTCGCTGGATTACACCGCGCAGTTGGCCCGTGATTACGTGGCTCGAGCGATCAAGTGTCTCGACGCGCTTCCTGCCAGCGAATATCGCGATGCCCTGGTCGAATTGAGCGAGTTTGCGGTCGCCCGTACGCACTAATCCTTGTAGGAGCGAGCCTGCTCGCGATAGCGTTTCTTCAGACACCAATGTGTTGTCTGATGCACCGCCATCGCGAGCAGGCTCGCTCCTACAGTTACATCCGCCGCCCCCCTCTCACGCCTAAAACCCTATATAATGTGCGCTTTTTAGCCATCCTGAACTCAAGGAGCTTTAGTGAGCACGCTGCCACCCTGCCCGAAATGCAATTCCGAATACACCTACGAAGACGGCGCCCAGCTGATCTGCCCGGAGTGCGCCCACGAGTGGTCCGCCAACGGCGAAGCCGAAGCGGCGTCCGATGAAACCGTGAAGAAGGATTCGGTCGGCAACGTCCTGCAGGACGGCGACACCATCACCGTGATCAAGGACCTCAAGGTCAAGGGCACCTCGCTGGTGGTCAAGGTCGGCACCAAGGTCAAGAACATCCGCCTGTGTGATGGCGATCACGACATCGACTGCAAGATCGACGGCATCGGCCCGATGAAACTCAAGTCCGAGTTTGTTCGCAAGGTCTGAGCCTGCTGCATGCCATTGCGCACCTGCTGCGCGATGGCACTCCCCTCCCCGCCGGACTTCGCCATGGCAAAACGCCAGTCGTTTTGACCTTAAGCAACACCTCGCAGAAAAACCGCAGAAACCGCCAATAGGCACTTGCTATTAATTGAATAAGAATTATTCTCATCAAACCACTGACATGGAGATGAGCATCATGACTTACTTGATCGATGCATGGCTGGACCGCCCACACCCTTACCTCAGGATCCTGCATCGGGAAACCGGGGAAGTCTGCGCGGTATTGGAAGAAGAAGCCCTGAACGAGCTGCAGGATCAGGGTGACCTGGACCTCAATGGCCTGAGTTCCAGCGAACCGGTGGTACTCAAGGAGGTGGTGCGCAACCTGTTCCTGTTCTGCTATGCCCGAGCCTTGCGCCCGGCGCACGAACTGACCCACAAGCTCGAAATATGAGTCACATAAAACCTTGTGGGAGCTGGCTTGCCAGCGATGCAGGCTACGCGGTTCAGACTTGAAACCGTGCAGATGCAATCGCCAGCAAGCCGGCTCCTACAAGTTGCTTCGATTACAGAACGTCCAGCAGCTCGACGTCGAACACCAGAACGCTGTGCGGCGGAATGCTGCCAACGCCTTGAGCACCGTAAGCCAGCTCGCTCGGCACGTACAGGCGCCATTTGCTACCGGCGTTCATCAGTTGCAGGGCTTCGGTCCAGCCTGCGATCACGCCGCCAACCGGGAATTCTGCAGGCTGACCACGATCGTAGGAGCTGTCGAACACAGTGCCGTCGATCAGGGTGCCGTGGTAGTGAGTACGCACGGTGTCTTCACGCGATGGCTTGGCGCCTTCACCGGCGGTCAGCACTTCGAATTGCAGGCCGGAGGCCAGGGTGGTGATGCCGTCACGCTTGGCGTTTTCAGCCAGGAAGGCCAGGCCAGCGCCTGCAGCTGCTTCAGCCTTGGCAGCCGCTTCGGCTTGCATGATTTCACGGATGACCTGGAAGCTGGCGGACATGGCTTCCTGGGTGACGCGGCTTTCCTTGCCGGCGAAGGCGTCGGTCAGACCAGCCAGGATCGCGTCCAGGCTAACGCCCGGTGGCGGGTTGTCGCGCAGTTGGTCGCCCAGCTGACGGCCAATACCGTAGCTGACGCGGGTTTCGTCGGTGGACAGATTTACTTCGGACATGACACTGCTCCGCTGTGCGGACGGCCCGAGACAGTGCCGTGCGTACACAGCGCATCCCGGAGCGCCCGGAACCAAAAGGGCGAGCAGACTAGCACAGAAGCCGTTGCCGTGATCAGCGCCAGAGTTGTATCAGACCGAACGAAAAGCGATGGGTACCTTCAGGCTTTCCTCGACACTCTCGACCAGGCCACACATCTCATCATGCACCAGGGTGTGGACCAGGTTGAACGGCAGGACTGGAAAACTCTGCAGCGTTTGCCGTGCGTGCTCCACCGAGCGGATTTTCATCATCTGCCCATGGGCATCACTCAGCGGAACCGCCGCGCCATGCATGCGCGCCTCCAGCAGATAAATCCCGCCCTCCATGGAAATCAGGTTCAGCTCATCGACTTTCCCGGCGATGGCATAGGCGTTCAACTCTTGCAGGTTCATGAGCACAACCCTCGCAATGGCGAGCCAAGACCCTTACAGGGATAGGCTTCGGCACGCAAAAGCACAAGCCATGAACGACGCCGCCCGTCCGTTTCACAACGGCCGGGCGGCGATGGATTGCAACGCTAACGACAAATCAGTGCTTGGTCAGCTTGTCCAGGTAACCCATGGCAAACGCCGAAATCACGAAGGTCATGTGGATGATCACATACCATTTCAGGTGCTCGGGATCGACGTTCTTGGCGTCCATGAAGATCCGCAGCAGATGGATCGAAGAAATCGCCACGATCGACGCGGCGACTTTCATCTTCAGCGACGAAGAGTCCATGGTCCCCAGCCAGTTGAGCTTTTCCTTGGTTTCGTCGATGTCCAGTTGCGACACGAAGTTCTCGTAGCCGGAAATCATCACCATCACCAGCAGACCGCCGACCAGTGCCATGTCAATCAGCGACAACAGCACCAGGATCAGGTCCGATTCCGCCATCGAGAACACATTGGGGATGACGTGGAAGACTTCCTGAAAGAACTTCAGGGCCAGGGCCAGCAAGCCCAGGGACAGGCCGAAGTAGATCGGCGCAAGCAACCAGCGCGAGGCGTACATTGCGTTTTCGATAAAGCGTTCCATTGAATCTCACACCAGGGCTGGAAATGGCGGCGAGTATATCAGCCGCTCAAACAGCCTTAAACCGCGGACAGCGCCATGACTCGGCGCTCGGCCAAAGGGTTTTCTGCTAGTGTCCAATGGGTTGGCACCCATGTGCGCCGTGCGGGAATGCAGGAAATGGATGTGCGATTGCCCCTGACTACTCTTGGTCTTTGCCTCGCCGTGCTGCTCGCGGGTTGTTCGCCCGACGACGACAAGCCAGCCCCCAGCCTGGAAGACAAGACCACCCAGTTCGAGAAGTCGCTGGACGCGATTACCGACCCCAAGCTCAAGGACGCCATCGCCAACCTCGGCGGCTCGCTGCTGCTGCTTGAGCGCGCACAACTGAAGCTTGCCGGCAGCAAGGTGGGGGACACCGAGTACGGCGACGACGCCATGGCCCTGCTCAAGCACTATCCGAGCCCCCAGGCGCTGGTCGACACCTACATCGATGGCCTGTTCGTGCTGCGCAAGGATTCCAGCTCCGACTACCTGACCGACCTGCAGCCGGTCTTCCCGTTCAACTTCAACATGCCCGCCGAGTTCCCGTTCCCCCATGGCCTGGAATGGCAGTCGGTGACATTAAGCAACAAGAAAGTCATCGCCTTTCAGCCCGAGTGGTCGGAAAACGATCCCGGCATACAGTTGAGCCCTTCCAGCTCCAACGTCACTGCGGCCGACGACCTGACAGTCGCCTACCCCTTCACCGAAGGCCTGGAAGTCGCCAACAGCAGTCAGCCGCAACCGCTGACGCTGCAAGGCAAGGTCGAAGTCATCGCGCCACGCCAGGTCGTGACCTTCAACCTGGGCAAACAAGATGTGGGGAAAACCCGTACCGAGGACAACCTCAGCGTCACCCTGCTGAGCCTGGCGAACAATTACGCCGAGGTGCAAGTGAGCAACAGCGCCGCACTGGCGCCGGAGGTCAGCGACACCCCGCTCAACCCGCTGATCGTTCAGGCCAGGGACACGACCGGGCAGTTTCTCGCCCGCGCCGGTTCGATCAATGAAGACGCCGCGCAAATTGCCTTCTATCAAAAGCAACTGGCCGAGATGCAGCGACAGACTGCCTGGAGCGATGCGTTCGAAAAGCAGCTCGATGACGAACTGCTGGCGTTTGCAGGGCAACAAAACCACCACTACTCCAAGGTGTACTTCAACGGCCCGATTGACACCGTGGAAGTCAACGTCCTAGATTTTTCCGCCGTCAGCGTCACACGCAAGGCCCTGGATCTGCCGATACGGCGCTTCGACCGCAGCACCCCGGACAAAACCATTCAACCCCTGAACCTGCCGGTGGTGGTCTACGACGATCAAGCCAGCCACTGGCTCAAAGGGGCGACGCTTGACGCAGAGCAACTGAAAAAAAGCATTCGCATCACCCAGGCAGTGGACGATGCCAGCGCCGCACGCATCGAATTCGACCATCCGAAAAGCTTCAACGACGAACTGCTGGGCAGTGATTTCAACCTGAGCGACACGCCGCTGACCTTCTTCAGCGCAGATGACAACGGCCAGCGCGGCGAGCCCATAGAACTGCCCCCCCAGGCCTACGACATCGATCCGTTGCGCGGGACCATCACCTATGACCTGACCCTGTTCCAGGAAACCCCCGCCTACGCCGTCGGCTCAATGCCGCTGTTTCTCGCGCAGATCGAGAAAAACAGCCTCGACGCTGACAAGTTGCCCAAAGGCCTGGAAATTCGCGGTAACGCGCTGTTGGTTGACCAGAAACTGTTTCCGGCGCAGGACTGGCGATTTTTTGCCAGGGACGACAGCGGCAACTATCTCAAGGAGATTCTCGCGGTCAGCCACGACGCCGGCACAGAGGGGCCGGCACTGCTGGAGGTGCATTATTTCTATGGTCGGCCGACGCAGCTGGAAAGCTATCGGCGCACCGATCTGGAGACGATCGAGTATGGCTTCGAGGTCAAGCTCGACAAGGCGGATAACCCGGAGCCGGCATTGCAGAACTAGTGCTTGGGCCCCAGATCGAAACCGCCGGGGCTGCGGCTGCGCCCGCCGTTGATTTCGCGGAGCTGGGCTTGCAGGTGCAGGCACCAGATCTGCGGGTCATCGGCCAGTTGATAACCATGCAGGGTCAGGCTTTCGACAATGGTGTCGAGGATGGATTCGGCCACGAAAGGACCGTGAAACGGCCCTTGGGCCTTGATGGCAGAAGGTTGTTCGCCTGCCATGCCGGCAGCAAACAGCAGCGTCCACATGCCCGTGTCGCCAGCCAGCGGGCGCACACTGCATTCAATTCGGGTAACCAGGCCCAGGCATTGCCGGGTAAGGCAGAGGTTGCGCGACATGGCGGCGACCCTCGGTAGCTCCGGTATTCAGCCTCCACGAGAAGGCTGGCTCGATCCAGTGATGACTGTCGATGTCCTTGAGCTGAGCATAGAAGAAAAGTCGAATCAGCAGGTTGAGGCCGATCAAGAAGGCGCCGAATGGTCGTTGCTGGTTTTTTGACGTCACCGGCTCGGCAATGACTGCCACTTTTCGCACAGTGACAGGCTGTATCGCCAGAGAATAAAGGGCGCCCTGCAGACACCGGTTTTGCCGGCCTCTGCAGGACAGGCTCAAATCACGCCGGCTTGGCCGCTGCCAGCGCCTCCTGTGCGAGTTCTTTCTCCGCCTCCTTCAAGTCATCTTCACTGATCATTTCCGCGATCACCCGCAGACGCTCGACCACCCGTGCATTGACGCTGCCTTCCGGGAACTGCCCCTCCTCGTCCGGCTCACCGGCGGGCTCACCCACCAGCAGGCTCAGCGCCTCATCGGCCTGGCGCACCGCGTACACGTGGAATTGTCCGGCACGCACGGCGGCCAGGACCTTCTCATCGAGCATCAAGGTGGCCACGTTGGCCTGTGGAATGATCGCCCCCTGTTCACCGGTCAGGCCACGGGCCTCGCAGAGGCGGAAGAAGCCTTCGATCTTCTCGTTGACCCCGCCCACCGCCTGCACCTCACCGAACTGATTGATCGAACCGGTGATGGCGAAACACTGCTTGAGCGGGGTTTTCGACAGCGCCGAAATCAGCGTGCAGGCCTCACCGAGCGAAGCGCTGTCACCGTCGACGTAACCGTAGGACTGCTCCAGCGCGATACTCGCCGAGATCGCCAGCGGAAACTCCTGGGCGTAGCGACTGCCCAGGTAACCGGTGAGGATCATCACGCCCTTGGAGTGAATCGGCTGGCCGAGGTTGACCTCACGCTCGATGTCGACAATACCGCTGCCACCCGGGTAAACCGTGGCGGAAATCCGCGCCGGCACACCGAAGGCCGAATCGCCGACTTCCAGCACCGTCAGCCCGTTGCACTTGCCCACGGCGGCACCGGCGGTGTCGATCAGGATGATCCCGGCCAGCATGTCATCGAGAATCCGCGCCGAGACTCGCCCGGTGCGCGTGGCCTTGGCCTTGAGCGCCCGCTCGATGTGCCCGGCGTCGGTCATCTCGTCGCCCGCCAGGTGGCGAATGAAATCCGCCTCGCTGACCAGCTGGAACAGATCGCCAATGCGCGCCGACAAGCGCCCCTGATGCTCGGCGAGGCGCGCGCTGTAGGTCGCCAGGCGTGCCACCGCATCGGCGGTCAGCGGCGCCATGCCCTCTTCCGAAGTGCGCGTCTTGAGCAACTGGGCAAACTGCTCGAGGCTTTCGTCGACCATCGGGATGTCTTCGTCGAAGTCCACCAGCACGCGGAACATCTCCTGGAAGTCTGGATCCAGGTCCTGCAAGGTGTAATACAGCTGGCGAGCGCCGATGATGATGACTTTGATCTGCAGCGGAATGTGCTGCGGCGTCAAAGTCACCGTGGCCAGGCGGCCCAGCTCGCCCAGCGGCGACTCCATCTTCAGCTTGCGCGATTGCAGGGCACGCTTGAGCGCATCCCACACGAACGGCTCGCTGAGCATTTTTTCCGCTTCCAGGATCAGGAAGCCGCCATTGGCGCGGTGCAAGGCGCCCGGTCGCAACTGACGATAGGTGGTGTAGAGCGCGCCTTGATCGGTGCTGTACTCGATGCGGCCAAACAGGTTCTCGTAGGTCGGGTGCGGCTCGAACACCACCGGTGCGCCACCACTGGCCGAATGCCCCACCACCAGGCTCGGCGCGTACTGCTCTTCGAGCATCTTGCGCGCAACCGCGTCGGTCTTGCTGTCGTCGACCAACTGCTCGACCACGGTTTTCAGCAGGTACACCTGCATGGCCTGCAGGTAACCGCAGACTGCGGCGTTTTCTGCGTACTTTTCCGACAGCGGTGCAAGCAACGGCTGCAGGGCCAGGGTGATGGTTTCTTCGTTGAGATGGCGCATCTGGTTGCTGGATTCACGCTTCCACTGCGGCAGGCTGGCCAGCTCTTCGTTGAGCCGCTCCTCCAGGCCCGAGATGTCGTCGTGGAAGCGCTCGCGCACCGCTTCCGGCAACTGCGCGAACTCGGCTTCGTCCAGGGCTTTGCCTTCGCTCATGGGGGTGAAGGCAATGTTGCTGCTGTCACGGTAGAGCGCGACTTCCTTCTCCAGGGCCAGACGTTCAATGACGTCCAGTGCGCGGTCATAACGCTGGTTGAAGGCGCGGTCGATGGCGCTTTTCTTTTGCTGGTAGGACGGATGCTCGAACACCGCCGGAAAAGTTGCCAGCAGGTTATCGATCAGGCCATTGATGTCGGCGATAAATGCACCGGCGGTGCCGGAAGGAAGCTCCAGGGCGCGCGGCTCCCGGGGCTCGTCGAAGTTGTTGACATAGACCCAGTCCGCCGGGGTCTGCAGGCGCTTGCCTTCGGCTTTCAGGTAGCGTTTGACGAACGAGAATCGGCCGGTGCCGGGTTCACCCATGACAAACACGTTGTAACCGGGGCGTGGCATGGCCACACCGAACTGCAAGGCCTCGACCGCACGTTCCTGGCCGAGCACACCGCGAAAAGGCTCCAGATCATTGGTGGTAGAGAAGCTGAACTGTTCAGCGGAAAACGGACGGGTCAGCGCTTCTGGCGCTAGACGCAAGCTGGCAGCAACAGGATCAGGCATCGGGCTTCCTTACTTCAGGCGGGGCAGTGGAAAGCATTCTGGCGCTGCCTGTACCTGACTGGCAAGGCGCGTCATGGTAAAAGCATAGCCAAGGGCCAAGCCTTGCTCGGACGCAGGCTAAATCAATGGAATTTCGCAATATTTTGCAAAAAACCACGGAACCTGTGGAACACGCCTAAACTCCAAACTGCGCGGCTGGACTAATAACCGGCCCACTGATGCCAAATTGGCCTCAGACCTCCTGTCCATTGGTACGCACATAAAAGAGAACAAAGCTATGAAACGGATTCTTCTTGGTACTCTCTTCACCGTTGCATCCCTCAACGCCATGGCCCAGGCGCCAGGCGGACCAGATTGCGGTTGGGGCAACATGCTGTTTGAAGGACAGCGCGGCACCCCGGCGCACTTCCTCGCTTCCACCACCAACGGCACCTCCGGCAACGCCACCTTCGGCATGACCTCCGGCACCAACGGCTGCGCGACCAACGCCGCGCTGACCTATGGCGGCAAATCCTGGTTCGCCATGAATGGCATGATGAACGAACTGTCGGAAGACATGGCCAAGGGTCAGGGCGAAGCACTGACCACCTACGCCGTAGTCCTGGGCGTCGCACCGGAAGACCGTGCGCACTTCGCCGCCGTGACTCACGAGCACTTCCAGCAGATCTTCAGCAAGGCTGACGTGACCGCCGAAGACGTGCATACCAATACCCTGGCCGTGCTCAAGGGCGATGCTCGCCTGGCCAAATACGCCACCCCGGCTTAAGCTCGACCCAACCCGCCCTGTCACCGGGGCGGGTTTTATTTTTTTGACCCGACTGTATTCGGTCTTTATTTTTTCGACTCAAGTTGCCCACCATGCTCAAACGCCTTGCCTGTCTGGCGCTGTTTGTCTGCGCCCCGCTGTCCGCCGCGCCTCATGTCGACAACCAACGTTTGCAGCAACTGGCCAACGACCCGTTCTGGATCTCCCTGGGCCACTACGAAACCGCCAAGCTGGGCGGCTGGCGCAGCTACATCAACGACAAAAAATTCTTCCTCGCCGCCGACGGCGCCGAACACCCCGATGCCGAACTGGCGGCCACGGTCCAGGCGTTGTACGCCCCGGCGAGCCTCGGCCAACAGCACGCCCAATGCGTCTATCCGGCGCGCACTCGCTGGTTGCAGGCGCAACTGAAGCTGGACGATCTGCCAGCAGTCGACTGCAGTGAATTCAAGCAGTGGTTCAAGGACGTCTCGCCCCACAGCGCGGTGATGATTTTCCCGGCGGCCTACCTCAACAGCCCCTCGTCGATGTTCGGCCACACGCTGCTGCGGATCGATCAGGCCGACGTGCAGAGTGACCAGACTGCCCTGCTCAGCTACGCGATCAACTTCGGCGCCTACATCGAAGGTTCCGACAACAGCATTCTCTACGCCTGGAAAGGCCTGATGGGCGGCTACCCCGGCTTGTTCGCGCTGGTGCCCTACCAGGAAAAGCTCTCCGAATACCGCAGCCTGGAGAACCGCGACCTGTGGGAATACCGCCTGAACCTCACCCAGGTCGAAACCGAACGCATGGTCGAGCACGTCTGGGAACTCAAGCAGATCCAGTTCGACTATTTCTTCTTCGATGAAAACTGCTCTTATCGACTGCTGGAGCTGCTGCAAGTGGCCCGGCCGGGCCTGAAATTGACCGAGCAATTCCCGCTGACCGCGATCCCCACGGACACCGTCAAGGCCGTCAAGGACGCAGGGCTGGTGGAGAAAATCGACTATCGACCATCCCGGGAACGGGAGTTGTTGAGCCGTGCCGAGCCGCTGTCCGACGCAGAGCAGCAGTGGGTGCTGAACATCAGCGCCGACCAGAAACAACTGCAAGCCCCCGCTTTCACGGCCCTGCCCCGGGATCGCCAGGCCCTGATCATCGATGCCGCTTATCGCCTCGAGCGCTACCGTGCCAACGGCCAGGAGCGTGACCCGGCGCGGGCCCAGCGCAGCTTCGAGTTGCTGCGGGCAATCAATCGCAACCCGGCACCGGAGCTGTCGATCGAGCGTCCGGGACTGCCCGAAGACGGTCATGAATCACGCACCTGGCAAGCCGGAATCGGTACTCGCGGCGACCGCGCCTTTGGCGAGTACGGTCTGCGCATGGCCTATCACGACCTGAATGACAACGCCGAGAGCTTCCCGCTGGGTGCGCAGATTGAAATCCTGCAGATGAAGCTGCGCCAGTACGAAGGTAATCAATGGCAATTGCAGCAGCTGGATCTGGCGACCATTCGCTCCCTGACCCCGCGCAATGAACTGCTGCAACCCTGGTCGTGGCAGGTGACTGGCGGCCTTGAGCGGGTGCCGGGCAAGCACGATGACGAAACCTTGGTCAGCCACGTCAACGGTGGTGCCGGCGGTACCTGGCAACTGGGTGAAGATGTGTTGGGCTTTGCCCTGGGCACTGTGCGCGTCGAGCACAATAATGATTTCGCCGAGTTCATCTCGCCTGCCGCCGGTTTCAACACAGGCGTGCTGTGGCGCAACCCGCTGGGCAATCTGAGCCTGGAAACCAAGGGCGACTACTTCACCAATGGCGAGGTGCGCCGTAGCCTGAGTCTGAATCAGCAGTGGGAACTGTCGCGCAACCTGGGCCTGCGTTTGAGTGCCCAACGGGAATTCAGCCACATTGCCTCGGCCGAGAACGAGGTGATGCTGGAGCTGAGGTGGTATCACTATTGATTACCACATCTTCTTGGTGATCACATAATCCACATCTACCGTACCCCCCCTGTAGGAGCTGGCTTGCCAGCGAAAAGCGAGAACGAAAACGCGCGCTGTCAGAGTTCACGCGGCGCCCTCGGGTTTTTCGCTGGCAAGCCAGCTCCTACAAGGCGTTGAGACCCAGCATCCAACAAGTCCATCACACGCCTTTCACAAGCACCTCACAACCCCGTTCGTAAACTCCTGTCATTAACCGCAAAGCGGTTCAGGAGTCGAAGATGTGGCGCTGTATCGCGTTAATGGGTGTTTTGTTGGTGCTGGGTGGATGTCAGTCGACCCATGAAGAGCTGATTGCCAAAGGCTATCCACCGGCCTTCGCCGATGGTTTCGACGACGGTTGCAGCAGCGGTCGGCAGGCAGCCGGGGCCATCAACGGGACATTCCGCAAAGACGTCCCGCGCTACCTGGAAGATGCCCGTTACGCCGAGGGCTGGAGCGATGGGTTTCGCCAGTGCCAGGCCATGCGTGAAAGCCAGGACCGCGAGACCTATCAAAGCCGACACCTGGATGAGCGCGAACGCGCCTGGCAACAAGAGAAGGATCGAGACACCGCACGAGCTTTTCACTCGCAGTAGGTCGCTTTCGGATAACTCGCGAAACTAAAAGCCTGCCAACATGGCCTAAAGCCCATACCGGGAGAACCGCCATGAGCCGTGCTTTTGTCAATGAAGATAACGCCGCCGCGCAAGCCGACCAGCCGGTAGAGCGCCAGGTCAGCAGTCAGCCCAATTACGTGACGCCCGCCGGCCTGGCGCTGCTGCAGGACAAAGTCGCCGAGCTGCAACAACTGCACAGCGCCCAGTCGGCCCTTGGTGAGCTGGCCGACAAACAGCGCCTGGCCGATCTGGAGCGCGACCTGCGCTACTACAAGCAGCGCCTGCAAAGTGCCCAGCCCGTGCCGCCGGCCACCTCGACCAAAAAAGTCCAGATTGGCAGCTGGGTCACCTACGCCGACGAACAGAACACCGAGCGCCGCGTGCAGTTGGTCGGCGAAGACCAGGCCGCAGCCGCCAAAGGCTTGATCAACTGGAGTTCGCCACTGGGACGGGCGCTGCTGGGAGCACAGCTCAATGATGAAGTGCTCTGGCAGCGACCCGCCGGCGATCAGTTGATCGAGGTGATCCGCATCGAGGCGGGTTAGACCACGCCTTGCGCCAGCATGGCGTCGGCGACTTTGACGAAGCCGGCGATGTTCGCGCCCTTGACGTAGTTGATCTTGCCGTTCTCCTCACCGTAGTGCACGCAGGCGTGGTGGATCGACTGCATGATGTTGTGCAGCTTGCTGTCGACTTCACCGGCGGTCCACAGCAGGCGCATGGCGTTCTGCGACATCTCCAGGCCACTCACTGCAACGCCACCGGCGTTCGAAGCCTTGCCCGGTGCAAACAGAATCCCGGCCTCGATAAAGATATCCACAGCCGCCAGGGTGGTCGGCATGTTCGCGCCTTCCGCCACGCAGATGCAGCCATTGCGCAGCAAGGTGCGGGCGGCCTCGGCGTCGAGTTCGTTCTGGGTTGCACAAGGCAGCGCGATGTCGCACGGCAGGTCCCATGGGCACTGACCGGCGCGGAACTCCAGGCCAAAACGGCTGGCCAATTCGCTGATGCGGCCACGCTGGACGTTTTTCAGCTCCAGCAGCGCCTGCCATTGCTCCTCGGTGAGGCCCGCCTCGCAGTACAGCGTGCCTTCGGAATCGGAAAGCGAAATCACCTGGCCGCCCAGGTCCATCACTTTGCGGGCTGCATATTGCGCCACGTTGCCGGAACCGGAAATCGCCACGCGCTTGCCCTGGACCTTTTCGCCGCTGCGCTTGAGCATCTCTTCAGCGAAGTAGACGCAGCCAAAACCGGTGGCTTCCGGACGAATCAGGCTGCCGCCGTAGCTCATGCCCTTGCCGGTCAGCACGCTGGTGAACTGATTGCTCAGGCGCTTGTACTGACCGAACAGGAAGCCGATCTCGCGGGCACCGACGCCGATGTCACCGGCCGGCACATCCACGTCCGCGCCGATATGACGATACAGCTCACTCATGAAGGCCTGGCAGAAGCGCATGACTTCCGCATCGCTCTTGCCCTTTGGATCGAAGTCCGAGCCGCCCTTGCCGCCACCCATGGGCAACGAGGTCAGGGAGTTCTTGAAGGTCTGCTCGAAGGCGAGGAATTTCAGCACGCCGAGGTTGACCGACGGATGGAAGCGCAGGCCGCCCTTGTACGGGCCGATAGCGCTGTTCATCTGGATGCGGAAGCCGCGATTGACCTGCACCACGCCATGATCGTCGACCCAGGAAACCCGGAACACCACAGCGCGCTCCGGCTCGCAGATGCGCTCCAGGATGCCAGAGGTCAGGTAGTGCGGATTGGCCTCAAGAAAAGGCCACAGGCTGCGCAGGACTTCCTCTACAGCCTGATGAAATTCTGGTTGGTCAGGGTCACGTTTTTTCAGGCGCGCAAGGAAGGATTCGACGGATTCGATCATGGAAAAGTCTCGGCAAATTTATTGTCGTTGGAGAGATTGAGCCGGACTGTAACAAACGAAAGTGGCACTGTAACAGCGCAAAATGTCGCATTGATGAAATTAAATGGTGCGCAGGATATAAATTAAGCGCTGTTTTTTGACTTTTTGCACCAGAAAAGGGATTCCCGATCTGGATTCTGCACCATCCGATGCACCTCATCGCGGGCAAGCCCGCTCCCACAGTTCAGAGACAAATCATCCATTGTGGGAGCGGGCTTGCCCGCGATGAATTCACTGCGGTCTCAATTGAAATCTGACATAAAAAAACGGAGCCCGAAGGCTCCGTTTTCTTTCATGCAACCAACCCGAAATCAGGCCAGTTTCTTGTGCCGTACCCGGTGTGGCTGGGCTGCAGCTTCGCCCAGACGCTTTTTGCGGTCGGCTTCGTACTCGGTGTAGTTACCCTCGAAGAACACCGCCTGCGAGTCGTCTTCGTACGCCAGGATGTGCGTCGCGACGCGGTCCAGGAACCACCGATCGTGAGAGATCACAATGGCGGCGCCCGGGAAGTCCAGCAGGGCTTCTTCCAGGGAACGCAGGGTTTCGACGTCGAGGTCGTTGGACGGTTCGTCGAGCAGCAGGACGTTGCCGCCCTCTTTCAGGGTCAGCGCCAGGTGCAAGCGGCCACGCTCACCACCGGACAGGTCCTTGACGAACTTCTGCTGATCGCCGCCCTTGAAGTTGAAACGACCGACGTAAGTACGCGACGGGATTTCATAGCTGCCAATACGGATCTGGTCGGAACCGTCGGAGATTTGCTGGAAGACGGTCTTGCTGCCATCCAGGTCCTCACGGCTCTGGTCGACACAGGCAAGCTGTACGGTTTCACCGACTTCGATGCTGCCCGAGTCCGGCGTTTCCTTGCCCATCAGCATGCGGAACAGCGTGGATTTACCCGCACCGTTACCACCGATTACGCCGACGATGGCGCCTTTTGGCATGGAGAACGACAGGTTGTCGATCAACACGCGATCGCCGTAGCCCTTGGTGACGTTCTTGAATTCGATGACCTTGTCACCCAGGCGCGGACCGGCCGGGATGTAGATCTCGTTGGTTTCGCTGCGCTTCTGGAATTCCTGCGATTGCATTTCTTCGAAGCGTTGCAGACGTGCCTTGGATTTCGACTGGCGGGCCTTGGCGCCTTTGCGCACCCACTCCAGTTCTTCCTTCATGGCTTTTTCGTGAGCCGACTGCTGCTTGGATTCGGCCGCCAGACGGTCGGACTTGGCTTCCAGCCAGCCCGAGTAGTTGCCTTCGTAAGGAATGCCCGCACCGCGGTCGAGTTCCAGGATCCAGCCAGCAACGTTGTCGAGGAAGTAACGGTCGTGCGTGATCGCAACCACGGTACCCGGGAAGTCGTGCAGGAAGTGCTCCAGCCAGGCCACGGAGTCGGCGTCCAGGTGGTTGGTAGGTTCGTCGAGCAGCAGCATGTCCGGCGCGGACAGCAGCAGGCGGCACAGGGCCACACGACGTTTTTCACCACCGGAGAGGAACTCGACCTTGGCATCCCAGGCCGGCAGACGCAGCGCATCAGCGGCGACTTCCAGCTGGCGCTCCAGGTTGTGACCGTCGCCAGCTTGCAGGATGGCTTCGAGCTTGGCCTGTTCTGCCGCCAGCTTGTCGAAGTCGGCATCCGGTTCGGCGTAGGCCGCGTAGACCTCGTCCAGGCGCGCCTGGGCGTTCTTGATCACGCTGACCGCTTCCTCGACCACTTCACGCACGGTCTTGGTCGGGTCGAGGATTGGTTCTTGCGGCAGGTAACCGATGTTCAGTTCCGGCATCGGGCGGGCTTCGCCCTCGAATTCAGTGTCGACGCCGGCCATGATTTTCAGCAGCGTGGACTTGCCCGAACCGTTGAGGCCGAGGACGCCGATCTTCGCGCCTGGGAAGAACGACAACGAAATGTTTTTCAGGATTTCCCGCTTCGGCGGAACAACTTTGCCCAGCCGATGCATGGTGAAGACGTATTGAGCCAAAATGTGCACCTAGCGTCAGTAACTGTTGAAAAAAGCGGGGCAAGCCCGTGCAGGCCATGCGCGGCGCGGGCATGGACCGGGGTCGATGCCTGCTTGCATGAAAATAGCCTGAATATCTGGGGCTGGAACGCCCTGCGTAACCGGCAAAGCTACCTCAATGCGGCATACCCGTCCAGCCGCACAGGGCTGGCACTTTGCCACAACTCAAGGCATGCTAGCCGCCCTCCGGGCGTCAGGCTTATAGTGCACGTCGCGCAGGTCCAGCCCCACCGCAGGATTACAGATTGCCCAACGCCATGCCTCCATCGTCTCCGCGCGCACTGAGCCCTGCGAACGGTTCGCCCCTGCGCGGCACCCTCAAGGGCGCGCTGGCGATGCTGGTGTTGCTCTTGCTTGGACTGCTGTTCTGGCAACTGCTGGATCAACTGAGCGAAACCCAGAAAAACCAGCGTCAGTACACCATCGACTACACCGCCGATCTGGCCGCCCAGGTCAGCCTGAACATGGCGTTGAACGCACAGATTGCCCTCAATCTGCTACCGATCGTCGAACAGCCGCAGTCAGCCGACCAACAGCAGGTCCTACTGCGCAAGCTCCAGCAATCCTTGCCTGACGTCCTTAGCGTGGCGCTGCTCAGCCCCTCGGGCAAAGTGCTCGGCGACAGCGCCACCGACAGCAGCGACGCCACTTATCTGGGCGAACTGGTCCAGCGCAGTCGCGCCCAGGCGCATTACTTCAGCAACGCCAATGACGGCTCGGTGGTGCATCTGTTGCTGCACCAGGCCAGCGGCAGTTCGCGGGGCTATTGGGTGCTGCGCCTGCGACCGACCTTTTTCTCAGCGCTGACCAAGCAAGCCGACATGGCCATACGCCCGCTGTGGGTCGTGGAAAACCGCATTACCCAACAGATCATCAGTCGCGACGACCTTTTACCCACCGCACAGCCCGCCCGCTTGACCGCCGAAGACCAGGCCAACACGGTGCTGACCGTGCCCTTGAGCAGCAGTGACTGGCAATTGCGCGGCCTGTTCGACCGGCAACGGGTGATCGAACAGCTTTTACCCGCCTTCATTGGCAAGTGCCTGCTGGGCCTGGCGTTCTCCCTGGTGCCGTTCATCGCCCTGTTGAACATGCGTCGGCGCCAGCGCCAGTTGCTGGAGGGGCGCCGACGTTATCAGGACATCTTCGACGGCACCGGTGTGGCGCTGTGCGTGATGGATCTTTCGGGGCTCAAGACCGCTTTCGAAAGAGCCCGGTTGCAGAGCACCGAGCAATTGCGTGCCCATCTGGAAAATGCCGGGCAACGCCAGCAGCTGCTCCAGGAACTTCGCATCACTGAGGTCAACCAGGTCGCCCTGCATTTGCTCGGCATCCAGTCGAGCGAACATGCCTGGGCACTGCTGATCGAAGGCCGCATGCAGGACAATAACGGCATCGGCAATCTGTTGCTGGAGGCCGTCCTCAACCAACAAAAAACCCTGGAGCTGGAGATCAGGCTCAAGGACCGCGAAGGCCGCGACCAGCACCTGTGGCTGGTGGTGCGCCTGCCTCAGGAGCAGCATGACTATCGCGCGGTAATCCTGAGCATCAATGACATCACCAGCCGCAAACTGGTCGAATTGTCGCTGCTGGAACGTGAAGGTTTCTGGTCCGATGTGGTGCGTACGGTGCCCGATCACCTGTACGTCCAGGACGTGATCAGCCAGCGGATGATTTTCAGCAACCATCACCTGGGCCAGACACTCGGCTACAACAAGACCGAACTGCAGCAGATGGGTGAGTATTTCTGGGAAATCCTCCTGCATCCCGAAGACGCCGAGCTTTACCACCGCATGCGCCAGCAACAGCGCCAGACTGGCTACCGGCAATTGATGCAGTGCCCGTTGCGTTTTCGCCATCGTGACGGCAACTGGCGCTGTTTCGACATCCGCGAGCAGGCCCTGGCGCGCGACCCGCAGGAACAGGTCACGCGGATCATTGGCGTGGCCAAGGACGTCACCGACCAGATCGCTGCCAGCGAATCCCTGCGCGACAGCGAGCAACGCTACCGGATGCTCGCCGAAAGCATCAGCGACGTGATCATCTCCACCAACAGCACCCTCTCGCTGAACTACGTCAGCCCTTCGGCCGAGGCGGTGCTGGGCTATGACGCCGAATGGATTTTCCGCAATGGCTGGCAGTCGATCGTCGCCAACCCGCAACAACTGACCGGCATCTACAGCCTGATGGACCGGGTCAGCAAGGCCCTCAACAAACCCGAGCAACTGGCGCAACTGCGCAGCCAGGTGCAAACCCAGCTGTTCCTCTTCGACTGCTTGCGCGCCGACGGCCGCAAGATCCCCATCGAACTGCGCCTGGTGCTGGTCTGGGACGATGCCGGCCTATTCGAAGGCGTACTCGGGGTCGGTCGTGACATCAGCCAGCAACGGCGCGCCGAAAAAGACCTGCGCATGGCCGCCACTGTGTTCGAACACTCGACGTCGGCGATCCTCATCACCGACCCCGCCGGCTATATTGTGCAGGCCAACGAAGCCTTCAGTCGCGTCAGTGGCTATGCCGTGTCCGAGGTCCTCGACCAACTGCCGAACATGCTGACCGTCGACGAACAACAGGAAGCCCACCTGCGCTACGTGCTCAAGCAACTTCACCAGCACAACACCTGGGAAGGCGAAGTCTGGCTCAAGCGCCGCAGCGGCGAGCATTACCCGGCCTGGGTCGGCATCACCGCCGTGCTCGACGACGAAGGCGACCTCGCCAGCTACGTGTGCTTCTTCAGCGACATCAGCGAGCGCAAGGCCAGTGAGCAGCGAATTCACCGACTCGCCTACTACGACGCCCTGACCCACCTGCCCAACCGAACCCTGTTCCAGGACCGCCTGCACACCGCGTTGCAGACCGCGCAACGGCATAAGTCCTGGGTGGTACTGATGTTCCTCGACCTTGATCGCTTCAAGCCGATCAACGACTCGCTGGGACACGCCGCCGGTGATCGCATGCTCAAGGATATGGCCACTCGCCTGCTGGGCTGTGTCAACGACGATGACACCGTGGCCCGCATGGGCGGCGACGAGTTCACCTTGCTCCTGCAACCGCGGGCCACGCGCGAGCAGGCGCTGAACCAGGCGATCAATGTCGCCGAGCAGATTCTCGCCAGCCTGGTCAAACCGTTCGTCCTTGAGGGCCGGGAGTTCTTTGTCACCGCCAGTATCGGCATCGCCCTGAGTCCACAGGACGGCAACGAACTGAGCCAATTGATGAAAAACGCCGACACAGCGATGTATCACGCCAAGGAGCGCGGCAAGAACAACTTCCAGTTCTACCAGGCCGACATGAACGCCAGCGCCCTGGAACGCCTGGAGCTGGAAAGCGACCTGCGCCATGCCCTTGAACAGAATGAGTTCGTGCTGTTCTACCAACCGCAATTCAGCGGCGACGGCAAACGCCTGACCGGCGCCGAGGCCTTGCTGCGGTGGCGTCACCCACGGCGTGGCCTGGTGCCGCCGGGGGATTTCATTCCAGTGCTCGAGGAGTTGGGGCTGGTGGTGGATGTCGGCGACTGGGTCATCAGCGAAGCCTGCCGCCAGCTCAAGAGCTGGCACCAGAGCGGGGTTCGCGTACCGAAAGTCTCGGTCAACATCTCGACCCGACAATTCTCCGATGGTCAGCTCGGCACCCGCATCGCCAATATTCTCAAGGACACCGGCCTGCCGCCGGCTTGCCTCGAGCTGGAATTGACCGAAAGCATCCTGATGCGCGAAGTCAGCGAAGCCATGCAGATCCTCGCCGGCCTGAAAAACCTCGGCCTGAGCATTGCCGTCGACGACTTCGGGACTGGTTATTCTTCGCTCAACTACCTCAAGCAATTCCCGATCGACGTGCTGAAAATCGACCGCACCTTCGTCGACGGCCTGCCGTCCGGCGAACAGGACGCGCAAATTGCCCGGGCGATCATTGCCATGGCCCACAGCCTGAATCTGGCGGTAATCGCCGAAGGCGTCGAGACCCACGAGCAACTGGAGTTCCTGCGCGAGCACGATTGCGATGAGGTGCAGGGATATCTGTTCGGACGGCCGATGCCGGCCGCACGCTTCGAGGCGCAATTCAGCAATGATGCGCTCTTCGTTTTCGAGTAAGCGGTGCTGATTTACCCCTGTGGGAACGGCTTGCTCGCGATGACGACAGCACAATCACCGCTGATCCCGGCATGAACGCCACTTGTCTGCGACATGATGTCCTTTCATATGCCAGACAAAAGCCATTGGGTTAGAATGCCTGCCTTTTCCGCCCCACCCCCGATCCTTGAGGACCGCCATGTTCAGCCGTGATTTGACTATTGCCAAGTACGACGCCGACCTTTTTGCCGCCATGGAGCAAGAAGCTCAGCGCCAGGAAGAACACATCGAGTTGATCGCTTCGGAAAACTACACCAGCCCAGCGGTCATGGAAGCTCAAGGCTCGGTCCTGACCAACAAGTACGCCGAAGGCTATCCGGGCAAGCGCTACTACGGTGGTTGCGAGTACGTCGACGTTGTTGAGCAGCTGGCTATCGACCGCGCCAAAGAGCTGTTCGGCGCCGATTACGCCAACGTTCAGCCGCACGCCGGTTCCCAGGCCAACGCTGCGGTCTACCTGGCCCTGCTGTCGGCCGGCGACACCATCCTGGGCATGAGCCTGGCCCACGGCGGTCACCTGACCCACGGTGCCAGCGTTTCCTCCTCGGGCAAGCTGTACAACGCCATCCAGTACGGCATCGACGGCAACGGCCTGATCGACTACGACGAAGTCGAGCGTCTGGCGGTCGAGCACAAGCCAAAGATGATCGTCGCCGGTTTCTCTGCCTACTCGCAGATCCTCGATTTCCCACGCTTCCGCGAAATCGCCGACAAGGTGGGCGCCTACCTGTTCGTCGACATGGCCCACGTGGCCGGCCTGGTCGCCGCTGGCGTCTACCCGAACCCGGTGCCATTCGCTGACGTCGTGACCACCACCACCCACAAGACCCTGCGCGGTCCACGTGGTGGCCTGATCCTGGCCAAAGCCAACGCCGACATCGAGAAGAAGCTGAACTCCGCCGTATTCCCGGGCGCCCAGGGTGGCCCGCTGGAGCACGTGATCGCCGCCAAGGCCATCTGCTTCAAGGAAGCGCTGCAGCCTGAGTTCAAGGCCTACCAGCAACAAGTGGTGAAAAACGCCCAGGCCATGGCCGGCGTGTTCATCGAGCGCGGTTTCGACGTGGTTTCCGGCGGTACTGAAAACCACCTGTTCCTGCTGTCGCTGATCAAGCAGGAAATCTCCGGTAAAGACGCCGACGCCGCTCTGGGCAAAGCGTTCATCACCGTGAACAAGAACTCCGTGCCAAACGACCCACGCTCCCCGTTCGTCACCTCCGGCCTGCGCTTCGGCACTCCGGCTGTGACCACTCGTGGCTTCAAGGAAGCAGAGTGCAAGGAACTGGCTGGCTGGATCTGCGACATCCTGGCTGACCTGAACAACGATGCGGTGATCGACGCCGTTCGTGAGAAGGTCAAGGCCATCTGCAAGAAGCTGCCGGTATACGGCGCTTAATCAGCCCCGTTGACCGCAGTACAAAAAACCGGCCAGAGATGGCCGGTTTTTTTGTTTCCATTGCCGCCTTTTCAGTCAGCGGTGATGCGCAAGAAGCCCTCGCGGATATTCTCTTCCGGCAGATCATCGGCGATGAATACGATCACGCTTTCCCGCGATTCATCTTCGGCCCATTCAGTGTCCCAATCGAAGCCATACAACTTCAGAACCCCCTGAAACACCAGGCGCCGCGGTTCGCCGAGGATGTTCAGCACGCCCTTGTAGCGCAGCAATTGCTTGCCGTGCGCTTCCAGCAACTCGTTCATGAACTCGCTGAGCTTGTCGATATCCAGCGCCTTGTCGCTGCGCAGCACCAGGCTGCTGATGCGATCGATGGACGGGGCTGTGCTCACCGGCCGCAGACTGACCCCACCGCCGAGGTCGGCGTTGAGGTTGAAGCCGCGCACATCCAGCAGTTCGGCCAGGTCGATCCGGCCATGCTCGACCACACGAATCGGCGCACGCCGGTTGATTCGGGTCAGGCGCTCACTCAATGCGCTGAAGCTCGCCTCATCCACCAGGTCGCGCTTGCTGACCAACAGGCGATCGGCAAAGCCGATCTGCGCCTGGGCAATGGTCTGGCTCAGGTGCACGTCGGCATGGGCGGCGTCGACCAGGGTAATGATGCCGTCGAGCAGGTAGCGCTCGCGCAACTCTTCATCGATGAAAAAGGTCTGCGCCACCGGCGCCGGGTCGGCCAGGCCGGTGCATTCGATTACCAGGCGGTCGAAGGCGATTTCACCACTGTCCAGGCGCTCCAGCAGCAGGTACAGGGCCTTGGTCAGATCGGTGTGGATGGTGCAGCAGACGCAGCCATTGGACAGCGTCATGACCTGGACCGGTTCCTCGCCGAGCAATTGGGTATCGATACCGGCATCACTGAATTCGTTTTCGATCACCGCGATTTTCAGCCCGTGCTCGGCCTTGAGCAAATGGCGCAGCAGCGTGGTCTTGCCGGCGCCGAGGAAGCCGCTGAGGATAGTGACCGGGATGGGAGAGGACAAAACACGATCTCCTGAAAGAAACACAAAAAAATGTGGGAGCCAGCCTGCTGGCGATGGCGGTTAATCAGTCGACATTGCTGTTGAATGACACACCGCTTTCGCGAGCAGGCTCGCTCCCACAGGGGGATTGCACTAACCCAGGACTGTCATATCAACAGCACTTGGGCCCACCCTTGCCGCCGTATCGAGCCTCCTGGCGTTCGCGAAAGAACGCCTCGTAGCTCATCACCGGCTTGTCCGGGTGCTTGGTCTGCATATGCTCGACGTAGGTGTCGTAGTCGGGCATGCCGACCATCAGGCGTGCGGCCTGACCGAGGTATTTACCGAGGCGACTGAGGTCATTGAACACGTTGCATTCCTCCGTTACGCATCCGGCAGGGCCTGGTAGGGCGATTCTTTATCCGTGCGCTCCTTGCTGCCCCAGGCGGAAATACCGACCTTGAGCGCGAAGTACAGGATGCTGAAGACCACAAACAGGAACAGCGCGGTCAGCGTGGCGTTGGTATAGGCGTTGAAGATCACGTGTTGCATCTGCGCGATGTCCTTGGCCGGAGCGAGGATCTGACCATTGGCCAGGGCGTCGCTGTATTTCTTCGCCAGCGACAGGAAGCCGATCGCCGGGTTGGCGTCGAACAGCTTGATGAAGCCTGCGGTGGTGGTGCAGATCAGCAGCCATACGGCCGGCACCAGGGTGACCCAGATGTAGCGCTGGCGCTTCATTTTGATCAGGACCACGGTGGCGAGCATCAGCGCGATACCGGCGAGCATCTGGTTGGAGATACCGAACAGCGGCCACAAGGTGTTGATGCCGCCCAGTGGATCGATCACACCCTGGTACAGCAGCCAACCCCACATGGCCACACAGCCGGCGGTTGCGATCAGGTTGGCAGTCCACGACTCGGTGCGCTTGAGCGCTGGCACGAACGAACCCAGCAGGTCCTGCAGCATGAAACGACCGGCACGGGTACCGGCGTCGACCGCGGTCAGGATGAACAGCGCCTCGAACAGAATTGCGAAGTGGTACCAGAACGCCATGGTGTTTTCACCCGGCAGGACACTGTGCAGGATCTGCGCGATACCCACCGCCAGGGTCGGGGCACCACCGGCGCGCGCCAGGATGGTGGTCTCGCCGATGTCGTGGGCCACCGCCTGCAGCGCTTCAGGGGTAATTGCAAAACCCCAGCTGCTGACGGTCTGCGCCACCGACACCACATCACTGCCAACCACAGCCGCAGGGCTGTTCATGGCGAAGTACACGCCTGGCTCGATCACCGAGGCGGCAACCATTGCCATGATGGCCACGAAGGATTCCATCAGCATGCCGCCGTAACCGATGTAGCGGGCGTTGGTTTCGTTATCCAGCAGTTTGGGGGTGGTGCCGGACGAGATCAGCGCATGGAAGCCGGAGACCGCGCCACAGGCGATGGTGATGAACAGGAACGGGAACAGGCCGCCTTTCCAGACCGGGCCAGTGCCGTCGATGAATTGCGTCAGGGCCGGCATTTTCAGCTCAGGCATGGTCACCAGGATGCCGATGGCCAGCGCGATGATCGTACCGATCTTGAGGAAGGTCGACAGGTAATCACGCGGCGCGAGGATCAGCCAGACCGGCAGCACGGCAGCCACGAAGCCGTAGCCGATCAGCATCCAGGTGATCTGGATCCCGGTGAAGGTGAACGCCTTGGCCCAAACCGGATCAGCGGCGATCTGCCCACCCAGCCAGATGGAGCCGAGCAGCAGCAACACGCCGATGACCGAGATTTCGCCAATGCGACCCGGACGGATGTAGCGCATGTAGATGCCCATGAACATCGCGATCGGGATGGTCGCCATCACCGTAAAGATACCCCACGGGCTTTCGGCCAGGGCCTTGACCACGATCAGCGCCAGCACCGCGAGGATGATGATCATGATCAGGAAGCAGCCAAACAGCGCAATGGTCCCGGGGATACGGCCCATCTCTTCACGGACCATGTCACCCAGGGAGCGGCCGTTGCGTCGGGTGGACAGGAACAAGACCATGAAGTCCTGGACCGCCCCCGCCAGCACCACGCCAGCAATCAGCCACAAGGTGCCGGGCAAATAGCCCATCTGCGCTGCCAGCACAGGCCCGACCAGCGGACCGGCGCCCGCGATCGCCGCGAAGTGGTGACCGAACAGAATGTGTTTGTTGGTCGGCACGTAGTCCAGACCATCGTTGTTGAGCACTGCGGGGGTGGCCCGCCGTGGGTCGAGCTGCATCACATTGTTGGCGATGAACAGACTGTAGTAGCGATAGGCGACCAGATAGATGGCCACTGCCGCGACCACAATCCACAAGGCGTTGATCGCCTCGCCCCGCCGCAACGCTACTACTCCGAGGGCGCACGCCCCGACGATTGCCAGCACCAGCCAGGGTATGTGGCGGAGCAGGCTATTATTATTTTTCATTATTTTGTATTCCAGCCAGGTGGACTTGAGAGAAAGCCACCCCGAGTTTAGCGCCGATTACGGCAAAGACCATACCCGACATTGGTCTAGAGCCTCGCCCTGACTGCCAGCGCGGGTCTATAGTCAGCCCAATCGCAGAGGAACTGCAGCATGAGCCCCCATTCAGGTAATCGCCGTCGCTTCAGAAGAATTGGTTTCGATGCCAGGACCGAACTCAGCCAGGGCAACCAGCACTGGCCGGTCAAGTTGATCGACCTGTCGCTCAAGGGCTTGCTGGTCGAATGCCCGGCCACCTGGACCGGTGACAGGGCAAAAATGTTCTCGGTCGACATCCACCTGGATGCTGAGACAGAGATTCGCATGGACGTCCAACTGACGCATGAGGAACACGGTCAGTTGGGCTTTGTTTGTCGCTACATCAGCCTGGAGTCCATCAGCACGTTGCGCCGTCTGATCGAACTCAACCTCGGCGATCCAAAAGAGCTGGACCGCGAACTGGGTGCCTTGATTCAGACCTGATAGCGCGGTCTATTCGAACAACGCATCCAGCGCCTGCTCCAGACGGCTCACAGCAATAATCCGCAGCCCGGCAGGCGCTTCCTTGGGCGCATTGCCCTTGGGCACAATGGCGCGCTTGAACCCATGTTTCGCTGCCTCTTTCAGGCGCTCCTGGCCACTGGGCACAGGACGCACTTCACCGGAAAGACCCACCTCGCCAAACACCAACAGGTCGTGAGGTAGCGGCCGGTTACGCAAGCTCGACATGACCGCAGCCATCAATGCCAGATCGGAAGCCGTCTCCAGCACCTTGACCCCACCCACCACATTGAGGAAAACATCCTGGTCGTGGGTCGGAATGCCGCCATGGCGATGCAGGACGGCCAAGAGCATGGCCAGGCGATTCTGATCAAGGCCCAGGGTTACCCGCCGAGGATTGGACAGATGGCTGTCGTCCACCAGCGCCTGGACCTCTACGAGCATCGGCCGGGTACCTTCCCAGGTGGCCATGACCACGCTGCCCGGTACTTCTTCCTGGGCACGGGTGAGGAAAATCGCCGAAGGGTTGGAGACCTCTTTCAGGCCCTTGTCGGTCATGCCGAAGACACCCAGCTCATTCACCGCGCCGAAACGGTTTTTTACCGCCCGCAGCAAGCGCAAGCGGCCATCGGACTCGCCTTCGAAATACAACACGGTATCGACCATGTGTTCCAGCACCCGTGGCCCGGCCAGTGCGCCTTCCTTGGTCACATGGCCGACCAGGAAAATCGCCGTACCGCTCTGCTTCGCGTAGCGCACCAGCAGCGCCGCACTTTCGCGAACCTGGGACACGCCACCCGGCGCCGACTGCAGCTGCTCGGTGAAGATGGTCTGGATCGAGTCGATCACCATCACCTTGGGCTTCTCTACCCGGGCCGTGGCGATGATGGTTTCGATGCAGGTTTCAGTCATCACCCGCAACTGATCCTGGGGCAGGCCCAGGCGCCGGGCGCGCATGGCGACCTGTTGCTGGGACTCCTCGCCCGTGACGTACAGCGCCGGCATGCGGATCGCGAGGTTGCACAGGGTTTGTAGAAGAATGGTCGACTTGCCGATGCCCGGATCACCGCCGATCAGCACCACCGAGCCATCCACCAGACCGCCACCGAGGACCCGGTCAAGCTCGCCCGATGCCGTGGAGAACCGCGGGATTTCCTCGACACTGACTTCGGCCAGGGTCTTGATCTGCGCTTGCTGCCCGGCCCAACCGGTACGCCCACTGGGCGCGGCGGCACCACCACTTTCCACCATGGTTTCGGTGAGGGTGTTCCAGGCCCCGCACTCGCCACATTGGCCAGCCCATTTGGGAAAGGTCGAGCCGCACTCGGTGCAGCCGTACATGCGCTTTGCCTTGGCCATCTGAACTCCCGGAAAAAACCGCGATGATAACTCAGCTTGAGCAATTCGGCGGATCTGGCTCAATGACAGTTTCAATTTAATATGTCATCCGCCATCTTTAATTCTGGGTAGCGAGGAAACAATCGCCTCTCGACAGGATTTACGCGTTACTCGCAGGGTAAACACAATAGATAACTTATCTCGTTTGCCGATCAATCTTTGACAGCCCGAGAATATATCTATCTCCAGGCACAACAACCCACACACTTCAAAACCTATACAACACTTAGAGCATAAGACAATTGCTTGTATAACGAAGAGATCAAAACGCCATTAGTGAATGCAATACTGCTCACACGCGTTCGACGCAGTTCGCCTCGCTTATTGAATAACACTTCATGATGGGAACCCGATGAGTTTGGTGACCTGACCCAAAAGTCCAGATCGATGCCATCCCCATCGACGATCAACAGATGGCTTTTTATAAACTTTTTGCCACCAACCGGGTCGGTTAGGGGGCAGCGTAGGCGTTTGAGCCAAGCAAGACCCGTTTTGCTGAATTACACTGCCTTCACCAACCTCATCTGTAACAAGGAATAACCTATGGGCGTGATAAGTGAGTTCAAGGCCTTCGCGGTCAAAGGGAATGTGGTCGACATGGCCGTGGGTATCATCATCGGCGCGGCGTTCGGCAAGATCGTCACCTCCTTTGTCGGTGACGTGATCATGCCACCTATCGGCCTGCTGATCGGTGGTGTGGACTTTGGCGACCTGGCCGTCACCCTCAAGGCGGCGCAGGGTGATGCCCCGGCTGTGGTACTGGCCTACGGCAAGTTTATCCAGAGCATCATCGACTTCGTGATCGTGGCCTTTGCCATCTTCATGGGCGTCAAGGCCATCAACCGCTTGAAGCGTGAAGAGGCTGTAGCACCGAGCCTGCCGCCTGTTCCGACCAAGGAAGAAGAGCTGCTGGGTGAGATCCGAGACTTGCTCAAGGCCCAGAACAACAAGCCCTGAGGCGTTGTGACGGCATGCAGAACGGCGCCTCAGGGCGCCGTTTTGATTACCAGTAGTTTTCCACCGCCACCTGGCCAGGACGGCGACTCAGGCTCAACCGCAGGTCCCGCTGCTTGAGCAGGTTGCGCGTGTCATCAATCATCTGCGGATTACCGCACAACATCACCCGCGAATGCTCAGGAGTGATTGGCACACCTGCCGCCCGTTCCAACTCACCATTCTCCAGCAGCTGGGTGATGCGCCCGTGCAACGCTCCCGCATGCTCTTCACGCGTCACCGTGGCAATGAACTGCAGCTTGTGGGCGTGCTCTGCCAGGTAATCGCGCTCCTTCAATCCGTCGATCAACGCCTGATACGCCAGCTCGCGGGCCTCGCGCACGCTGTACACCAGGAGAACCCGTTCGAATCGCTCCCATACCTCGAAATCCTGCAGGATCGATAAAAACGGCGCGATCCCGGTGCCGGTGGACAACAGCCACAGGTCGCGGCCATCGACAAACCGATCCAGGGTCAGGTAGCCGAACGCCTGACGGTCGACCAGCAACGTGTCGCCCTCCTGCAAGCGGCAGAGCTCACTGGTGAATTCGCCCCCCGGCACCACGATGGAGAAAAACTCGAGGTACTCGTCATGGGGCGCGCTGACCATGGAGTAGGCCCGCCAGACCGTGCTGCCATCGGCCTTGGTGACGCCAAGACGCGCGAACTGGCCGGCACGAAAGCGAAAACCCGGATCGCGGGTGGTACGCAAGGTAAACAGGCTGGAGGTCAGCGGTTGCACCTCAAGCAGGGTCTGGCGGGTAAATTTCTCTTCGCTGGCGCTCATGGTGTGCTCCGTGAATCAGATGACACCAGTGTCCCGCAAAGCGCAGCGCAGAAACACCACCGATTTGTAGTGGTATTGAGAGAGGTGTAAAACCCTCAAGTTATAAACACAGTGTTTACTTGCCCGCCACTATTGGAGAACTTATACAATGACATCCAGGGCATATAAGATTACAACGAACATGCAATAAAACTAACACATTGGTTAATCCAGCTATAACCAACCACTGCACTTTCTAACAATGCTAAATAGCAAAAAAATCCCACCTTGTTCCTAGGAGATATCCTACACTGCGGCAGTGCCGATTTCGGACGTACCCGGCATGCCAATGAGTGCTTATGGAGCATCCCCATGGATATCTGGAAGGAAGTGCAATTAAAACAGTTGGCGGCAGAGTCAAAACTCGAAATTGCGTACAGCATCGCGCTCCAGTTCTTCAACAATCTCGGTTATGAATACTGTGCCTTTTCAATGACTTCTCCAACGTCGGGCGAGCACCTGACGCCGGTGAGGCTGAACAACTATCCCCACGATTGGAACACTCAGTACGAACAGAACCAATATCATTCGATCGACCCAATAGTAGCTCATTGCAATCATTCAATACTGCCGATCCTCTGGGACAGCGAAACCTTCGGCAAGGCGCCGGCCCTGTGGCACGCGCTGGAAGACCAGGGCATGCAGCACGGGTGGTCACAACCGGTGCACGACCCAGGCAGCGTGGCCATCGCCATGCTGAGCCTGGCCCGCAGTCATTGCCGAATAACGGCCTTCGAGCTGTACGAGCAATTGGGCTATGCGGTGTTCATCTGCCAGAAATTGCAAACCCTGGCGATTCGATTGACGGCCAGCCATCATCAGGAATGTATCCACAGCAGCCACCTTTCTCCCCGCGAGATTGAAGTGCTGAAGTGGTCGGCATACGGCAAGACCGCCTCGGACGTAGCCGCCATCCTCAGCTTGAGCGAGCGAACGGTGAATTTCCACGTCAACAGCGCCATCAAGAAGATGGGCGTGGCCAACAAGATGTCCGCCGTGGTCGCTGCGGTGAAGTCGCGGATGATCTAGGCAGACATAGACCCCGGAGGTAAAACCGACAAGTATTTCAAGGTAAAAAAACGTACCATTTGCGCTGAATTGAGTGGTGATGCCCGAACGACGCACCGCCGTCCACTCAGAGACGCCCCCCAGCCTCCAGTGCACACACGCGGGCTAGCCGTTGAACGCCTGCCGTTGATTATCAAGAGTCCTCACCCGATGCCCCTGCTCGAAAGCCCTTTTGCCGAACTCGATCTGATCCGCCAGCCGGAGCAGCCAAACGAACCGCTGCAGGCCTTCGATGCTGCCGATGAGTACTTGCTCAATCATCTGGCGGAACAACAACCTGACGCGCAGACGCGCGTCCTGGTGCTCAACGACAGCTTCGGAGCCCTGGCTGCCAGCCTGGTGGGCAAGGTCGCGCTCACCAGCAGCGGCGACTCCTTCCTCGCGGCCCTGGCCCTGGAGAAGAACCTGGTGCGCAACGGGCTGCCCTTCGATGCCATCAGCCTGTTGCCCGCCAGCGCGCCGTTGGTGGGGCCGTTCGACCGGGTGCTGATCCGCGTGCCCAAGACCCTGGCCCTGCTGGAGGAGCAGTTGATTCGCCTGCAGGGTCAATTGGCACCGGGCGCCCAGGTGATCGCCGCGGCCATGGTCAAGCATCTGCCACGGGCGGCCGGCGACTTGCTGGAGCGTTACATCGGCCCGATGCACGCCTCGCTGGCCGTGAAGAAAGCCCGGTTGCTGATCGCCACCGCAGACGGCAGGCCCGCGGCGGCCTCGCCCTACCCGACCCGCTACCGCCTGGACGAGCCCGCCATCGAGCTGCTCAATCACGCCAACGTGTTCTGCCGCGAAGGCCTGGACATCGGCACCCGGGCGTTTCTCCCGCACCTGCCGAAAAACCTCGGCCAGGCCCGGGTCGCGGACCTGGGTTGTGGCAACGGCGTACTGGCGATCGCCAGCGCCCTGCACAACCCCGATGCGCAGTACACCCTGGTGGACGAATCGTTCATGGCCGTGCAATCGGCCAGTGAAAACTGGCAGGCGGCGCTGGATGAGCGTCCGGTAATCGTGCGTGCCGGCGACGGTCTGGCTGGCCAAGAGGCGCAATCGCTGGACGTGGTGCTGTGCAATCCGCCCTTCCATCAACAGCAAGTGGTGGGTGACTTCCTCGCCTGGCGCATGTTCCAGCAGGCACGCGAGGCCCTGGTGGTCGGTGGAGCGCTGTACATCGTCGGCAACCGCCATCTGGGCTATCACAGCAAATTGGCAAGGTTGTTCCGTGGCGTCGAACAGGTCGCGGCCACGCCCAAGTTCGTGATCCTCAAAGCGCGCAAATAAAAGCCGAAAAAAAACCCTCCAGCGGAGGGTTCAAAGCCGTGCCACAAGGCACGGGATGGGATGTTCAGTGGGTACTCAGGCCCGCCGCATTCATGAACAGGCGCATCAGGCTGGCGACCACAAACAGCGCCAGCACGCTGCCGACCCAGATTGCGGCCAGCCAGCCAAGCCGGTGCCACAGCGGTTTCTTTTCCGCCTCTTCGATTTCCTGCAGGGAATGTTTATCTGCCATTGCCGGGTCCTCGGTTTCCGGGCGGTGCTGCCCTTGAGGTCAGCACCGCCTGCAACATTTAGTGATAGCCATCCTCGTGGGTTACCTTGCCGCGGAACACGTAGTAGCTCCAGAAGGTGTAGCCCAGGATAAACGGAATGATGAACAGCGTGCCGACCAGCATGAAGCCCTGGCTCTGTGGCGGCGCAGCGGCATCCCAGATCGAGATGGATGGCGGAATGATGTTCGGCCACAGGCTGATCCCCAGCCCGCTGTAACCCAGGAAGATCAACACCAGGGTCAACAGGAACGGCGTGTAATGAGCATTGCGCGCCACCGCCCGGAGCAATCCGTACATGGTCACCAGCACCAGGATCGGCACCGGCAGGAACCAGAACAGGTTAGGCAAGGTGAACCAGCGCGCGGCGATCTCGGCATGGGCCAGCGGCGTCCACAGACTGACCACGCCCATCACGGCCAATACAACGAACGCCAACGGCCGCGCCAGGGTGTGCATCTGCTCCTGCAACTTGCCTTCGGTCTTCATGATCAGCCAGGTGCAGCCGAGTAGTGCATAAGCCGCCACCAACGCCACGCCGCAGAACAGGGTGAACGGCGTCAGCCAGTCCAGTGAACCACCGGCGAACTGCCGATCGACCACCTTGAACCCATCGATAAATGCACCCAGCGCCACGCCCTGGAAGAAAGTCGCGGTGATCGAGCCACCGATAAACGCCTTGTCCCAGATATGCACCTTGTCGTCCTTGACCTTGAAGCGGAACTCGAACGCCACCCCGCGAAAGATCAGGCCGATCAGCATCAGGATCAGCGGCAGGTACAGCGCCGACAACACCACCGAATAGGCCAGCGGGAAGGCGCCGAACAACGCCGCCCCGCCCAGCACCAGCCAGGTTTCATTGCCGTCCCAGACCGGGGCGACGGTGTTCATCATCACGTCACGATCGCCCTTGTCCTTGATGAACGGGAAGAGAATCCCGATCCCCAGGTCGAAGCCGTCCATGACCACGTACATCATGATGCCGAAGATGATGATCACGGCCCAGATCAGCGGAAGATCAATACCCATGACTCAATTCCCCTTGTTCAGGCTGTCGCCGTGATCGCCTTCAGTGCCGTCATCGGCAGCGGAAAGCGGACGGGCTGGCGTACGTTGCTGGCCAGGACCACCATGGCTCGGCTCGGCACCTTCGTTGAGCTTCGGCCCCTTGCGCACCAGGCGCATCATGTAGCCCAGGCCCACCCCGAACAGCGAGAAATACACCACGACAAATAGCGCCAGGGTGATGCTCATCTGCATCACGCTGTGCCCCGAGGACGCATCCGCGGTGCGCATCACGCCGTAGATCACCCAAGGCTGGCGGCCGATTTCAGTGGTGAACCAACCGGCGAGAATGGCAATCAGGCCCGAGGGTCCCATCCACAGCGCCAGGTGCAGGAAAGCGCGGTTCGAGTACAGCCGGTCGCGCTTGCGCAGCCACAGGCTCCACAGACCGGTGAAAATCATCAGCATGCCCAGGCCGACCATGATCCGGAACGACCAGAACACAATGGTCGAATTCGCCCGATCTTCAGGCGGGAACTCCTTGAGCGCCGGGACTTGCTTGTCCAGCGAGTGGGTCAGGATCAGGCTGCCCAGGTAGGGAATCTCGACGGCGTACTTGGTCCGCTCTTCCTTCATGTCCGGCCAGCCGAACAGAATCAACGGCGTCGGTTCGTCACCGACGTTTTCCCAGTGACCTTCGATCGCGGCGATTTTTGCCGGTTGGTGCTTGAGCGTATTCAGGCCGTGGAAGTCGCCAATAACCGCCTGGATCGGCGCGACAATCAGCGCCATCCACATGGCCATCGAGAGCATGGTGCGGATCGCCGGGTTGTCACGTCCACGCAGCAGGTGCCAGGCAGCAGACGACCCGACGAAGAACGCGGTAGCGACAAAGGCGGCGGTGGCCATGTGCAGCAGGCGATAGGGGAACGATGGGTTGAAGATCACCGCGAGCCAGTCCACCGGAATCACCTGGCCGTTGACGATTTCATAACCTTGCGGGGTCTGCATCCAGCTGTTGGAAGCGAGAATCCAGAAGGTCGAAATCAACGTGCCAATCGCCACCATGACGGTGGAAAAGAAGTGCAGCTTGCGACCCACCTTGTTCCAGCCGAACAGCATGACTCCCAGGAAGCCGGCCTCGAGGAAAAACGCTGTGAGCACTTCATAGGTCAGCAAGGGCCCGGTGATGGAACCGGCGAAGTCCGAGAAGCGGCTCCAGTTGGTGCCGAACTGGTAAGCCATGACCAGGCCCGAAACCACGCCCATGCCGAAGTTGACGGCAAAGATCTTCGACCAGAAATGGTAGAGGTCACGGTAGGTATTGTTGTTGGTCTTCAGCCACAGCCCTTCGAGTACTGCCAGGTAACTCGCCAGGCCGATGGTGATCGCCGGGAACAGGATGTGAAATGAGATGGTGAATGCGAACTGAATTCGGGCGAGATCAAGTGCCTCCAAACCGAACATAAGTCTTCCTCTGTCAGGTAATACGGCTACAGGCTCGTGGCCTGCACCCACCGCCCCCACGGGTATGGAGTGTGGCGAATTGGAATTCGTTCTTTTTTTTCTACCTTCAGCACAACGCAGGGAGTCTGGCCATCTGGCCGTCAGAACAAATCCTGGAAAGGCTTTGATCTGGATCAAGTAACGATCAAAGAGTAGTCGCATTTTTGCTGGCAGACTGTGTGGTCTTTTGCCGCGTGACAGGTTGCCTCAGGAGTCCAGCCCACGGATTTCCACGACCGACGCAACCTTTGGTTACAACTTGATGATAATCTCGGCCCCTCCCCCTCCAGATCTACCCGCCGATGCCCAGCCCAGAGCCTCTGTTGTTACGTCACCAGCGTCCTTTCCTGGCGTTCTGGCTGGCGCGCATTTTCACCGCCAGCGGCTTTCAGATGCTCACGGTGGCCATCGGCTGGAACCTCTATCAGCTTACCGGCAACGTGCTGGACCTGGGGTTGGTGGGCCTGGTGGAATTCGCGCCGCGGGTGCTGTTCATGCTGCACACAGGGCATGTGGCGGATCGCTATGACCGGCGCAAGGTCGCGGCCCTCTGCCAGTCCCTGCAGGCCGTGATCGCCCTGGCCCTGGCAATCGGCAGCGCCACCGACCAGGTGACCCGCGAGATGATTTTCATCCTCGCCTTCCTGCTCGGCGCCGCTCGCTCGTTCGAGATGCCCACCACCCAGGCGTTGCTGCCCAGCATCGTGCCCAGCGCGCTGTTTCCCCGTGCAGTGGCCGCCGCCCAATCGGCACAGCAGTCGGCCACCATCGTCGCCCCGGCGCTCGGCGGCCTGCTCTATGCGTTCGGCAGCGTTTGGGTGTATGGCCCGACCGTGGTGCTGTACGTCATCGCCTGCTGCCTGATGCTCAACCTGCCGGCCCGGCAAACTCCGCTCAACAAAGGCAAGGCCACCCTCGACTCGTTGCTGGCGGGCGTGCGCTTCATCCGCAGCCGTCCGGACATTCTCGGGGCCATCTCGCTGGACCTGTTCGCGGTGCTGCTCGGCGGCGCCACGGCCTTGCTGCCGGTGTTTGCCAAGGACATCCTGCTGACCGGGCCCTGGGGCCTGGGCCTGCTGCGCTCGGCACCGGCAGTCGGCGCCTTGCTGATGTCGCTGTGGCTGGCGCGATTTGCCGTCGAGCGCAAGGTCGGCCGGGTGATGTTCACCGCCGTCGGTATATTCGGCGTGGCGACCATTGCCTTCGGCCTGTCGACCTCGTTCTGGTTTTCCCTGGCGGTGCTGGTGGTTCTTGGCGCGGCGGACATGATCAGCATGGTGATCCGCGCTTCCTTCGTGCAGCTGGAAACCCCGGATGAAATGCGCGGGCGGGTCAGCGCCGTCAACGGCTTGTTCATCGGCGCCTCGAACCAGTTGGGTGAGTTCGAATCCGGCCTCACTGCCCATTGGTTCGGCACCGTGCCAGCCGTGGTCATGGGCGGTGTGGGCACGTTGCTGGTCACCGGGGTCTGGATCAAACTCTTCCCCACCCTGGCCTCGCGTGATCGTATGCACACGCCGGTGCCAAACCCGCAGGACCCGACAGTCGCTTCTACGCCAGCAGCGCCTGCGCCACCGACTGCCTGACCGCCTTGCCTTGCAATTGCTCGACCAGTTGCAAGGCAAACGCCAGTGCAGCCCCCGAGCCCTGAGCGGTGATGCAATTGCCATCGACCACCACCGGCTGATCGACGAAGGTGCAGCCGAGCAACTGCTGGCTGACCGCCGGCAGGCAGGTCATGCGCCGCTGTCGCAAGACTCCGAAGGCTTGCAGGGCCAATGCGGGGGATTCGCCGATCGCCGCAAACAGGCGGCCGGCAGCGCTCTGGTCCTTGAGCAACTGTTGCAAAGGTTGATGGGCGGCCAGGTGTTTGGCGCCTACGGCACCGCCGGGCAGGACAATCAGGTCGAAGGGCTGCGCCAGCACGTCCAGCAACATGCCATCCGCCGTCAGGCGGGTTCCGCGAGCGCACGTCAGCATGCGCCGCGCCTCGATACTGGCGACCACCACTTCGACATTGGCCCGGCGCAACACGTCGATCAGCGTGACGCTTTGCAAGTCATCGACGCCCTGGGCCAGGGTAATCAGTGCTCTTGAGGTCATGGTCGGCATCCACAGGAATATCCTTGAAGCTTAGTCAGCTTTGCAGCCAGCGGCTCTGACCCTGTGGACGATCGGGCAACTACTTGATGTAAAGCTGGGTCGTCAGGGTGTTGCCCGGGCTGTTGATCGAGGTATTGCTGAAGGTGAAAGTGCCGCGTTGCTTGTCGGCCAGATCAAAGATATAGAGGAAACCGACGATCTTGCTGACAGCCCCCGAGCACTCCGTCAGGTTGCCGTTATCGTAGGCACACACCCGTTCACGCACACCATTGACCTCGACCCCATCCAGCCCGACCTGGGGCGCGCGACCATAGCCGACTTCCAGCACGTAGACCTTGATGTTCGGCCCCTGGTGGTCGCAGCTGGTTTGCACCTGCCCGGGCCGGATGTCCTCCAGGCCACAGGACTGCGACTGGACCTTGAGCACCTTTATCTCGCTCAGCGGCGGCGCGGAAGCCGCCGAGACCGTTGCTGAGTTCAATGTCACCGCCAGCCAAAGGCCTGCCGTTAAAGCTGAAACCCTGTTTTTCATACGCCCCCCACAAAACGAGCCGGCAGTATGCACCAGTGGCGGAACCGGCAAAAACACCGCTTGACCCGCCACATGCAGGCTGTCGGCACATCTGGCACAGATGCAGGCAGCCATTGACGTTTTCCGCTGGTATGATGCGCGGCTTTTTCCGACCGACAGAAAAATCCAGGCGCCTGCAGCGGTCTGTGCTTTGCTGTTGAAGTCGATACATTCACGGCGCAAGACGCGCCACGGGGAGCAGACATGCTGGAAAGGCTGTTTCAACTCAAGGCACACAACACCAACGTGCGGACCGAGATTCTTGCGGGCGTCACGACCTTCCTGGCCATGGCCTACATTCTGTTCGTCAACCCGAGCATCCTCGGCGAGACCGGCATGGACAAGGGCGCAGTGTTCGTTGCGACCTGCCTGGCAGCCGCGATCGGCTCCGCGGTGATGGGCCTGATCGCCAACTACCCGATTGCGCTGGCACCGGGCATGGGCCTGAACGCCTTCTTCACCTACACCGTGGTCCTGCACATGGGCCACACCTGGCAAGTGGCGCTGGGTGCGGTGTTCATTTCGGCCGTGTGCTTCTTTCTGCTGTCGATCTTCCGCATTCGTGAATGGATCATCAACAGCATCCCGCTGCCGCTGCGCTCGGCCATCGCTGCGGGTATCGGCCTGTTCCTCGCACTGATTGCCCTGCACAACGCCGGTATCGTGGTCGGCAACTCGGCGACCATGGTCGGCCTGGGCGACTTGAAGCAACCGGCGCCGATCCTCGCGACCCTCGGTTTTGCCCTGATCGTTGCCCTGGAAGCCCTGGCCGTGCGCGGCGCGGTGCTGATCGGCATCCTGGTGGTGACCATCGTCTCGATCGCCCTGGGCTTCACGCCGTTTGGTGGTGTGGTGTCGATGCCGCCGTCCCTCGCTCCAACGTTCCTGCAACTGGACATCAAGGGCGCGCTGGACATCGGCCTGGTCAGCGTGATCTTCGCCTTCCTGTTCGTCGACCTGTTCGACAACTCCGGCACCCTGATTGGCGTGGCCAAACGTGCAGGCCTGATGGGCAAGGACGGCCACATGCCGAAAATGGGCCGTGCGCTGATCGCCGACAGTACCGCCGCCATGGCCGGCTCCCTGCTGGGCACCTCGACCACCACCAGCTACATCGAATCGGCCGCGGGCGTCAGCGCCGGCGGTCGTACCGGCCTGACCGCCATCGTGGTCGCGTTCCTGTTCCTGCTGGCCTTGTTCTTCTCGCCACTGGCCGCCAGCGTCCCGGCGTTCGCGACTGCGCCGGCCCTGCTGTTCGTCGCCGTGCTGATGACTTCCGGCCTGGCGGAAATAGACTGGGATGACATCACTGTCGCCGCCCCGGTGGTCATCACCGCCCTGGCGATGCCGTTCACTTACTCGATCGCCAACGGCATTGCGTTCGGTTTCATCGCCTGGACGGCGATCAAGCTGATGTCCGGTCGTGGTCGTGAACTGAACCCGGCGCTGGTGATTCTCTCCATTCTGTTCGTGATCAAGTTGGGTTGGTTCAACGCATGACATTCGATTCCCAGGCTTACGCCGTTCAGCTCGAAGACAAGGTCACGCGCCTGCGCGACCTGCTGAAACCGTTCGACGCACCTGAACCGGCGGTATTCGACTCACCGCTGGCCAACTTTCGCCTGCGCGCCGAATTCCGTCTGTGGCGTGAGGCCGGCGAGCGTCACTACGCAATGTTTTCCCAGGAAGACAAACGCACGCCGATCCTGATCGAAGAATTCCCGATCGCCAGCCTGCGCATCAACCAACTGATGCCGCAGCTCAAGGCCGCCTGGCAGGCCAGCGCGGCCCTGAGCCACAAGCTGTTCCAGGTGGAGTTCCTGACCACCCTGGCCGGCGATGCGATGATTACCCTGTGCTATCACCGCCCTCTGGACGAACACTGGCACGCGGCGGCGACCCAGCTGGCCGCAGATTTGAATGTCAGCGTGATCGGCCGCTCCAAGGGCAAGCGCGAGGTGATTGGCCAGGATTACGTGGTCGAGAAGCTGGAGGTCGGCGGTCGTACATTCAGCTATCGCCAACCCGAAGGGGCGTTCACCCAGCCTAACGGTACGGTGAACCAGAAGATGCTCAACTGGGCTTATGACGCCCTGGGCGAGCGCTCCGACGATTTGCTGGAGCTGTATTGCGGCAACGGCAACTTCACCCTGCCCCTGGCGACCCGCGTGCGTAAAGTGCTGGCTACCGAAATCAGCAAGACCTCGGTGAATGCAGCCCTGAGCAACCTCAGCGAAAACGCTGTGGATAACGTCACCCTGGTGCGTTTGTCCGCTGAAGAGTTGACCGAAGCGCTGAACGAAGTGCGTCCTTTCCGTCGCCTGCAGGGTATTGACCTGAAGAGCTACGAGTTTGGCAGCGTGTTCGTCGACCCGCCACGCGCCGGCATGGACCCGGACACCTGCGAGCTGACCCGGCGTTTCGACAACATCCTGTACATCTCGTGCAACCCCGAAACACTGGCAGCCAACATTTCCCAATTGCATGACACGCACCGCATCACCCGCTGCGCGATGTTCGATCAGTTCCCGTGGACTCACCACATGGAATCCGGGGTCATGCTGACCCGCCGCTGATGGTTCAAGCTGGCAACAAGACAGCCGTCGCAAAGACGGCTTTTTTGTGCGTGCCTAAAGAGGGTTGTCGACCTTGCGCGGACGCCCACCCTTGCGCCCATTGGCGCGGGCGGCCTGGGCCTTGGCGAGACTGCTCTGCCGGCCATTGCGACTGGCAATGACCGAGGCCGCCAAGTCCATCAGCGGTTTACTGGCCTGGATCATCCCGGCTATGGACAGGTGCAGGTCCTTGCCTTCGTGACCCAGCGCGGTACCGGCAAAACCGACCTGCAAATCCGCGAAATCCGCCGCGGCGAAATCGCCGAATTCCGGGTAATGCTCCAGCGGCAGCAGTACGGCACTGCCATCCTCGAAACCAATCACCAGACGTTGTCCTTCGACGCTGACGCAGCTGGCATTCACCCCACTGCGATTGGCCCGCCCGCGCTCGATGGCCTCATCCAGTGCTGCCGCGGTCAACGGACGATCCATCGGCGCCTTTGCTTGTATCGTTTTCATAACCTTATCTCCACGCCTTGCGGTGCGCCCTCCAGATCCAACAGGGTTGAATTGCTCCAGATCTCGTATCGAGCCGAGGCAATCCGGTAGATCGGCCTGCCATCCAGGTTGATCAGCACCACTTCGTTGACTTTCCCATCCCACAATTGATTGCCCAGGCAGGTCGTTCGCAGCTTTGTCCACCAGATGCGCCGTGCGCGGCGCAAGTGGATGGCCTGCCTGAGGGTTTGCCGCAGCCCTTCCAGAACCGCCAGAGGCGGGCGACGCGACAGCGGGACGACATCCCAGAGTTCGACAGCGTTGTGCCAAAAGCTGAAAACGAATCGCGCGCCCCATGTGCCGGCATCTACATGTACATGGGGCGGGCAGTGCTCGTCACGCAACATGATCACTAGGGACAATCCCTTGTAGCTGCATATTTTCATGCTAACCCATCCGTTAGGTTTTTAAATGGCGTTCCGACGACTGGCCATCCAACGCCAGCCGGCAATGCCTTGCTCAGGCTAGTTCCCGCGACCCGGCAGCAGCGGAAGAAACGGTAAGCAGTTTTTTCTCCACGCACGGCCGTCCGATCATCGAACACTCTTTGCAGGCCCGCCTGGCATCTTGAAGGGCCGCCCATTGAAAAAAGTAACTATTCGGTACATTTTGTTTTCACCGGCCGCTCCTCACTCGGCCGACACCAAAAACAACAATGGAGAACTTCCCCGATGGCCCCGATTATCCTGGTGCTGAACGGCCCCAACCTGAACCTGTTGGGCACCCGCGAGCCCGCCACCTATGGCCATGAGACCCTGGCGGACATTTCGGCACTCTGCGGCCAGGCTGGCGAGGAGTTCGGGCTCAAGGTCGAATTCCGCCAGACCAACCACGAAGGCGAATTGCTGGACTGGATTCATGGCGCACGGGGCCGCTGTGCCGGGATCGTCATCAACCCCGCAGCCTGGACCCACACCTCGGTGGCGATCCGCGATGCACTGGTCGCCAGCGAATTGCCGGTGATCGAGGTCCACCTGTCCAACGTCCATGCCCGCGAGCCCTTCCGTCATCACTCCTTCGTTTCTTCCATCGCCACCGCCGTACTGTGCGGATTCGGCAGCCATGGTTATCGCCTGGCGCTCGCCCACTTCCGCCAGCGCTTGCAGGGGTGAATGACATGTCGCAGACCACCACTGTGCTCGCTGGCCTGATTGGCGCCGGCATCCAGGCCTCGCGCACGCCAGCGCTGCATGAGCATGAAGGCGATGCCCAGGGCATGCGCTATCTCTACCGGCTGATCGACCTCGATCAGTTGCAACTCGACACCAGCGCCCTCGGCGATTTGCTCACGGCCGCCGAGCGCATGAACTTCACCGGCCTGAACATCACCTTCCCGTGCAAGCAGGCCATCCTGCCGTTGCTCGATGAACTCTCGGCGGAAGCCCAAGGCATCGGCGCGGTGAATACCGTGGTGCTCAAGGACGGCAAGCGCATCGGCCACAACACCGATTGCCTGGGTTTTGCCGAAGGCTTTCGGCGCGGCCTGGACGGCGTCACCCGCGAACGTGTGGTGCAGATGGGCGCCGGCGGCGCGGGAGCGGCAGTGGCCCACGCACTCCTGGGCGAGGGCGTACAGACGCTGAGTATTTTTGATGTGGACAACAGCCGCGCGCAGAGCCTGGCGGATAACCTCAATCAGCGTTTCGGCAGCGGCCGGGCCTGTGCCGGCCATGACCTGCAGGGCGCCATGGCGCGCGCCGACGGCCTGGTCAATACCACGCCCATGGGCATGGCCAAGCTACCGGGCATGCCGGTGCCCGCCGAGTGGCTGCGCAGCGAATTGTGGGTGGCCGAAATCGTCTACTTTCCGCTGGAAACCGAACTGCTGCGTGTCGCGCGAAGCCTCGGCTGTCGCACCCTGGATGGCGGCAACATGGCGGTGTTCCAGGCGGTCAAGGCGTTCGAACTGTTCAGCGACGTCGCGCCGGATGCGCGGCGCATGCTGGAGCACTTTCACCAGATGAATCAGTGAACGCCAGGGTGGGGCGCGTGCGGCGCCCCGCTCGTGCTCACGCTTGCAGGTAACGCAGGACCGACTCGCAGATCATCTCGCGATGGCGTTGCTTGATCGCTTCATTGGGCAGATCGATCTGGAAAATCTCGCCAATGGTGTGACGGTTCGAGACCCGGTAGAAACAGAACGAACTGATCAGCAAGTGGACGTCCAGCGCGATCAGGCCCTGACGAAAAATCCCCTCCTCGGCACCCCGCTGCAGGATCACGCCCAGTGAATCGAGGATGGTGTTGTTCATCGCCTTGATCGGCTGCGACTGCTTGACGAATTCGGCGTTGTGAATGTTCTCGATGCTGACGATGCGCACGAAATCCACATTGCGGTCGTGGTGATCGAAAGTGAATTCCACCAGGCGCCGAATGGCCTCCTGCGGCGCCAACTCGGCAAGATGCAGGCGGTTTTCGGTGCTGCGGATATCACCGTAGAGTTTTTCCAGGACCTCGACGTACAACTGCTCCTTACTGCCGAAGTAGTAATAGATCATGCGTTTGGAGGTATGGATTCGCTCAGCGATGGCATCCACACGCGCACCGGACAAGCCCTGCTGGACAAACTCGACGATGGCTTCCTGGAGGATGTTCTCGCGAGTCTTTTCCGGGTTGTTCTTGCGACTCTTGCGCGGCTCGAGCGCGGACGCTTCGGGCGCTACGGTAAGGTCTGTGGTCATTCTCATTCCGGGCTTGTGGCCATCACTGAACAGCTGGCGATTATGAGCCGCAGGAAGCGGCGAAGGAAGCTTCGCCCGCCTCCCTCGCCCCTGTGTTTACCAAATTCCTACAACTTGGGCTGACGCACCGCACCACTGCGCGACTTGGCCATCGCCGCCAGGCGCACGGCGACGTTCGCCGCGCCATAACCGGCATAGCCGCCCTTGCGCTGGATGATCTCGAAAAAGAAACGCCCTTCGAACGGCTCGGTGTACACGTGGAACAGCTCTCCACCCTGGGCATCGCGGTCATACAGCACGTTGTAGTAAGCCAGTTCACTGAGGAACTCATCGTCGAAATCAAACCGTGCGGCGAGATCGTCGTAATAGTTGAGCGGAATATCCAGCAGCGGCACCCCGGCCTCCTTGGCCCGACGGACCTCGGCAAAGATGTCATCGCAATCGAAGGCAATGTGATGCACACCGGAGCCACGATAACTCGACAAGGCATGGGAGATGGCCGTGTTGCGGTTCTCGGAAATGTTCAGCGGCAAGCGGATCGAACTGCAGCGACTGCGCAGCGCCCGGCTTTTCACCAGGCCGTAGGGGTCGGGCAGCACCACTTCATCGTCGGCCTCGAAATCCAGCAGGCTTTTATAGAACAGCACCCAGCTGTCGAGGCTGTCGGCTGGCAAAGCCATAGCCATGTGATCGACGCGCTTGAGCCCGCCGCTGGCATGGGCCGCAGACTGCAGCACGAAGTCGGTGCCATAGACGTCGGCGCGCTCATCCACCAGATAGATCAAACTGCCATCCGGGGCCCGCACGGCGGCCAGTTCCAGTTCATTGGGGCCGACCAGCCCGCGGTAGGGTTGCCCCTTGTAGGCCACCGCACGCGCCAGGGCGCTGACGCTGTCCTTGACCCGCACGGCCGTCGCGCACAACGACGGGCCATGGGCCTCGAAAAAGTTGTGGGCGAAGGAATAGGGCTCGGAGTTGAGGATCAGATTGATATCGCCCTGGCGCAGCAAGCTGACGTTCTTCGAGCGATGCTGCCCAGCCTTGACGAACCCCAGGCGCTCCAGCCAAAGCGCGAGCTTCGCGCCCAGACTTTCATCGACGGCAAACTCCAGGAACTCGATGCCGTCGTAGGCGCTGGCCGCCGGCGTATCGAACAGAATCTCGGGCTGCGGCGCCGGCGTGGCTTGCTGCGCCAGACGCTCGCGAGTTTTCTCCTCGAGGTACAACAGCGAGCGCAGACCATCGGCGGCATTGGCCCTGGGTGGCGCAGCACGAAAGCCATCGTTGAAGATTTCCAGCGACAGGGGGCCGTTGTAGCCGCTCTGGATAATCGGCGCGAGGAAGCCCGCCAAGTCGAATTCGCCCTGGCCGGGGAAGCAGCGGAAATGCCGGCTCCATTCGAGCACGTCCATGGCCAGGATCGGCGCGTCGGCCATTTGCACGAAGAAAATCTTGTCGCCCGGGATCTCGGCGATCGCGCGCGGATCACCTTTCAGCGACAAGGTGTGAAAACTGTCGAGCAACACGCCCAGGGCAGGATGGTCGGCCTGGCGCACGATGTCCCACACCTGTTGATACGTGTTCACGTGACGGCCCCAGGCCAGCGCCTCGTAACCAATGCGCAGGCCCCTGGCGCCAGCGCGCTCGGCAAGCAGGTGCAGGTCGTCGACGAGAATCTGCTGATCGCCGGTACTGTCGACCGAGGCGTTGCTGCACACCAGCACCAGGTCGGTACCCAGTTCCTGCATCAGGTCGAACTTGCGTTCCGCGCGCTCCAGATTGCGCGGCAGGCGCTCGCGGCGACAGCCTTCAAAGTCACGAAACGGCTGGAACAGCGTGATGGCGATGCCCAGGTCAGCGCACAGCTGCCGGATTTCCCGTGGGCTGCCGTCGTAGTACAGCAGGTCATTCTCAAAGATCTCCACCCCGTCGAACCCCGCGGCAGCGATGGCTTCGAGCTTCTCCGGCAGGGTACCGCTCAAGGAAACGGTGGCAATGGAACGCTGCATGTCTGAACTCCCGACGCTGGGCGCTTGTTATTGGAGGGATCGCGGGCTGGCGCGTTTGGCATGGCGTAAATTATTGGCCTGGCGCATCATTACAGCAATTCAAAGTGTACCAACCAGTTAGTTTACTGTGCGATTATCGAACAAAATGGCCGTTGGCGAATTGACGATTTTTTGCTCGCTGCGCACCATCGACAGCACATTGAAGCCGCGCCTAAACCATCGACCTCAATGGCCAAAGACCCAGAACACACCATAAAAATGTCAAAAATCGGGTACACGCTCATGCTTTCATTCAACGCCTTGCCCCGCACCGCCGCCCATCCGTATCAGCACCCGGACACCCCTCGCCGACCCGGCTTCATCGACTGAACCCGGCCCACCACACCGGCGAATACTCTCGATCGATCCCTCTGGCAGCGTGCCAACCTGCGCCTGCCGAAGATCGATCACGCGCCCCTGAAGCCCCGACAAGCACGGCTTGTCAGTCATTGAACGGATGGCACACATGATTCCTTCACACAGTTCGCGCCTGGCGCCCAGCCTGAACGCCACACACGCCGGTATCGGCGACAAGATCCGCGGTGCCATGGCCGTGGGCAAAACCCGCTGGGGCATGCTCGCCCTGGTGTTTTTCGCCACCACCCTGAACTACATCGACCGCGCCGCACTGGGCGTCATGCAGCCAATCCTGGCCAAGGAAATGAGCTGGACGGCGATGGACTACGCCAACATCAACTTCTGGTTCCAGGTCGGCTATGCGATCGGTTTTGTGCTGCAGGGTCGGCTGATCGACCGGGTGGGCGTCAAGCGCGTGTTCTTCTGCGCCGTGCTGCTCTGGAGCCTGGCCACGGGCGCTCATGGCCTGGCCACCTCGGCGGTGGGCTTCATGGTTTGCCGCTTCATTCTCGGCCTGACCGAAGCCGCCAATTACCCGGCCTGCGTGAAAACCACGCGCTTGTGGTTCCCCGCCGGCGAACGGGCAGTGGCTACGGGCATCTTCAACGCCGGGACCAACGTCGGTGCGATGTTCACCCCGATGCTGCTGCCGTTGATCCTGCACGTGTGGGGTTGGCAGGCAGCCTTCCTGTGCATGTCGGCACTCGGTGGGATCTGGTTGCTGTTCTGGGGCCTGAAGTACTTCAACCCGGAAGATCACCCGAGCGTCAAACAATCGGAGCTGGACTACATCCAGGACCAGGTCGAACCCGAACAAACCCGCGTGCCATTCTCACGCATCCTGCGCATGCGCGGCACCTGGGCCTTCGCCCTCGCCTACTCGATGACCGCGCCGGTGTTCTGGTTCTACCTGTACTGGCTGCCGCCGTTCCTCAACCAGCAATACAACCTGGGCATCAACGTGACCCAGATGGGTATCCCGCTGATCATCATCTACCTGACCGCCGATTTCGGCAGCGTCGGCGGCGGCATCCTGTCGTCCTTCTTGATTGGCCGCGGCATCAACCCGATCAAGGCGCGCCTGATGTCGATGCTGCTGTTTGCCTGCTGCATCATCGGGGTGATCATTGCCGCCGGTTCGAGCAATTTGTGGGTAGCGGTGTTCGCCATCTCCCTGGCCATTGGTGCGCACCAGGCCTGGACGGCGAATATCTGGAGCCTGGTGATGGACTACACCCCCAAGCACATGATGAGCACGGTGTTCGGCTTCGGTGGCATGTGCGCGGCGATCGGCGGGATGTTCATGACCCAACTGGTGGGGCACATTCTTACCGTCACCAACAACAATTACACCGTGCTGTTCACCATGATTCCGGCGATGTACTTCATCGCGCTGACCTGGATGTACTTCATGGCCCCGCGCAAGATCCCCGACCTGCACGACTGATCCGCCCTTCGCGCAGGCCCGCCCGGGTCTGCGCATCATCCCTTCTCAGCGACGGCGCTGTTGCCAGGCCGCCGCCAGGCCACTCAGGCAGATAATGACGATGCCCAGAATGGTGGTCAGGCTCGGCGTATGGGAAAACAACAGCCAGCCCAACAACCCGGCAAACACGATCTGGCAGTAGCCAAAGGGCGCCAGCAGCGCCGGCGCCGCGTGACGGAACGCCTGGGTCAGAAACAGGTGCGCAGTCATCCCGCAGGTCCCGAGCGCCAGCATCATCAGCCCGTGACCGATACTCGGCACCTGCCAGAACATCGGCACCAGCGCGCTCATGATCAAGGTATTGCACAGGCCTGCGAAGAAGTTGCTGGTGGTCGGGCTGTCGATCTCGGCGAGCTTGCGCGTCAGCAGTTGATAGAAGCAGAAGCACAAGGCCGAGCAGAACGGCAACAGCACCGCCGGGGTAAACAGCTCTCCGCCGGGGTGGACGATGATCAGCACCCCGACAAATCCGCAAATCACTGCCAGCCACTGCCCCCGCGTGACCCGCTCGCCGAGCAGCGGCACCGACAATGCCGTCACCAGCACCGGCGCAAGGAAGTTGACCGCCGTGGCTTCCGCCAGCGGGATGTACAACAGTCCGGTGGTGAACAGCAGGCTGGTGCCCAACAGGCACAGGGCCCGCAGCAACTGCAGCAGCGGTCGTCGGGTACGCAGCACACGCAGCCCTGACTGAGGCAGGAAAATCCCGGCCATCAGCAGGGTATGCACCAGATAGCGGGCCCACACGACCATTATCACCGGGTAAAAACCCGAGAGGTATTTGGACAAGGCGTCGTGGGTGGAAAACAACAGGGTGGCGCCAATGACCAGCACGATGCCTTTGAAGGGTTGGTTGATACCAGACAGTGGCGTACTCACCGTGCACTCCTGTTGTGGGGCTGTCATAGCGCCCTACAATTTAGAACTCAATTCCACTTTTTAACATAGGCACGCCGATAAAGCGTTCGATCCGCGCACATTTTTTGCCCAACACTCAATGGCTGAACAACGCCGAAGCCTGGCTGGCGGCGGACAGTTCCTCGGTGTACTGCAACAGGACCGCCGCCAATTCATGCAGGCGCGCCTGGGGCAATCGTGCACTGGGGCCAGCCACACTGAGCACCCCGACCGACCGCCCATCGAGAGGGTCGCGCACCACTGCGGCAATGGCCGAGGTGCCCACTGCCGAACTCTCCTCGACCCAGGCATACCCATATTCACGGGCCAGGCGCAGGCGCTCGAGCAGTTCGATACTGGAGCGCGGCGCATTGGGCCCGATCTCCAGCGGCTCGTCACTGGCCTGGCGCTCAACCAGTGCCAAGGCCTCGGCATCGCTCATGCAGGCCAGCCAGGCGTGGCCGGAAGCGGTGTAGAACAACGGCGCCTCACGCCCCATGTCCGGGTCGTAGCGCAAGCCCGAACGCGCGCCCTGGGACTTGGCGATCCAGGTCTGGCGCTCACCTTCGATCACTCCCAGGCGCACCAGTTCACCGGTTTCCTGGGCCAGTCGATCAAGTACTGGCTGGACAATGTCCGCCCCGCTACCGGACAGATAGCGAAAGCCCATGGCGACCAGTTTGGTCGACAAGTGATAGCGCAGGTTGTCCGGGTTCTGTCGCACATAACCCAGGCGGATCAGTTCGGCGAGTAGCCGGTGGGTGGCACTCTTGGGAATCTGCAATTGCTCGGCCAGCACCTGCATCGGCAGACCTCGCGGGTCGCGGGTGAGGCTTTCCAGCACACTGAAGACGCGTTCGATCTGACTGCCGGCCATGGTGAAATTCCAGAATGGGATAATCAATTCTAAAAGACAAACCGGTCACTGCAAAATCTGGAACCGAGCACGCGCGCGTTTACTTATTTACCGTCACCCGCGCCCCCGTAACTGTTATCCACCTGTCAGGCAATGAAGCCGCTCACCGCACAAGGAAGATCAACATGTTATGGAAAAAAGCCCGTCCCAGTGACAACGTCAAAGACACGCGCAAAACCGGATTCAGTTTCGGTCAGAAAGTCGGCATGTTCCTCGCAGCCGTTACCTTACCCGGCATCTTCGTGACTCTGGGCAACCTGACTCCTGACGAAAAAGAACCCCGTAACGATCCCCAGGTAGAGTTCATCCGCGCCGTCCTGGGCGACACTGAAGACACTTGGAGACAGCTGTTCGAACCCTTCGCCCAAACCTATCCCGAACCTGAACTGACGTTGTTCGACAATAGCGTCACGTCGGCATGCGGCTACGCAACATCGGCCGTCGGGCCGTTCTACTGCCCGCAGAACCAGGCGGTTTACCTGGACCTGGATTTTTTCCGCAAGATGGCGGAACGGGTTGCCGACTTTGGAGAATTTGCCCAAGCCTATGTCATCGCTCACGAAATCGGCCATCACGTGCAAGCTCGGCTCGGCCTGTCCCGGCCCTTCGACGAGGCGCAGAATGCTGGCCAGCACACGGCTGGAGACGACGGCCTGCAGGTGCGCTCGGAACTCCAGGCCGACTGCCTGGCCGGTGTCTGGGCCCACCATGCTCAACAACGCCTGGACTGGCTCGAGCCGGGAGACATTCAAGCTGCGCTCAACGCTGCCTCGGCGGTCGGCGACGACTACCAACGTGGGAACTCATCCGCCCAGGTGATGCCTGAGACTTTCACTCACGGCAGGTCCGAACAACGGGTGCGCTGGTTCGGCCTTGGCTTCGAACACGGTCGAATCGAACAGTGCGATACCTTTTCGGCAGACCCCTTGTAGTCCGGCAGCCCTGGCCGGTGAATGCCATACTCTCGACCGTCCGATAAAGTCGGACGGTCGGGCTGGCGCCTATCCCGCACAGCAGCAACACTCATCACCACGCGTAAGTTGAGGATTCCCACATGTTATGGAAAAAAGGTCGGCGCAGTGACAACGTGGTGGATGCCCGTGGTGAGGGTATGGGTGGCGGGGGCGGCATGCGCTTCGGCGGCGGCAAGGGCTTGAGCCTGACGGCAATCGTGCTGATTGTTGGCATCGGCTGGATCACCGGCCAGGACCCGATGCAGATACTCGGGCAACTGGCCGGCCAGATGGACCAGCAATCAGCCCCTGCCACCACCCAGGCTCGCAAGGCGCCGCCGGCCAATGATGAGCAGGCGGAGTTCGTCGCGCGGATCCTCGGCGACACCGAGGACACCTGGGGGCAGATCTTTCAACAGGCCGGTCGCCAATATGCAGCGCCCAAGCTGATGCTGTTCAGCGGCCGGGTCAACTCGGCGTGCGGTGGGGCGACGGCGGCGACCGGGCCGTTCTACTGCCCGGCCGATCAACGCGTGTACCTGGACATGAGTTTCTTCCAGGAAATGTCCCAACGCTTCGGCGCCGCCGGCGACTTCGCCCAGGCCTACGTCATCGCCCACGAAGTCGGCCACCACGTGCAGACCCTGCTCGGCGTTTCCGCGAAAATCCAGGCCGCGCGCCAACAAGGCCAGCGCATGGAAGGCGACGGTGGCCTGCTGGTGCGCCAGGAGTTGCAGGCCGACTGCCTGGCCGGCGTGTGGGCCAACAACGCACAAAAGCGTTTGAACTGGCTGGAGCCGGGTGATATTGAAGAGGCATTGAATGCAGCCAACGCCATCGGCGATGACCGCTTGCAGCAACAGGGCCAGGGTCGCGTAGTACCCGACTCCTTCACTCACGGCACTTCGGCACAGCGGGTACGCTGGTTCAAGGCCGGGTTTGCCCAGGGCCAGATCAGTCAATGCGATACCTTTGCCTCGAAGAGTCTCTAAATGGATAAACGCTGGCTCGCCGTCTGTGTTCTGTTAATCGGTGGCACTACCGTCCACGCCGCCGACCAAGGGGTGAAAGACATCAGCCCCGGACGCCTGGATCTGGGCGTCGGTGAATTGGCCGTGGGCGTCAGCCAGACCTCACCGCAAATCCAGCGGGTGCTGATCATCCTCCACGGCCGCCTGCGCAACGCCGAGACCTACCGGCAAAGTGCCGAAAAAGCTGCGCGCCAGGCAGGACAAAGCGCCACGACCCTGGTGATCGCACCACAGTTTCTCAATGAAACCGATGTGGCCCGCCACCAACTGCCTGACAACGTGCTGCGCTGGCGCGGCAACGAATGGATGGCCGGTGATTTGTCTACCGGCCCCGAAGCCCTGAGTTCCTATGCGGTACTTGATCGATTGCTGACCCGCTTGAGCAACCGCCTGGAATACCCGACGCTCAAGGAAGTGGTGATTGCCGGACACTCCGGCGGCGGCCAGGTGGTACAGCGCTTCGCCATGCTCGGAGAGGATCAGCCGGCCTTGCGCCAGGCCGGGGTCAAGGTGCGTTATGTGATTGCCAATCCGTCCTCCTACGCCTACTTCGACAAACAACGACCCGTAGCAGTCAACTCGGCGAAATGTCCGACCTTCAATGACTGGAAGTACGGTCTGAACCACCTGCCGGACTATGCCAAGGGCGAGACGGCACAGACCCTGGAGAAGCGTTACATCGAGCGCGATATCACCTACCTGCTCGGGGAACTGGACACCGATGCCGCACAACCCGCCCTCGACAAATCCTGCGCCGCCCTGGCCCAGGGACCGTCACGCCAAGTGCGCGGGCTCAACTACTTCAAGTACCTGACGCAGCGACACCCGCAGGGCTTGAATCAGCATCTGGTGGAGGTGCCCGGGGTCGGCCACAGCGGCGACAAGATGTTCACTTCACCGGAGGGCCAGGACGCACTGTTTCGCTGGTAGCGGCTCAAGTCGTCAACATCTGCCGCAACGCCTGGCAATCGGCTGCATGCCAGTCGGTCAGTTCCGGCCACGGATTGTCCGGCAGGTTCACCAGCACCGTGCGCGTGCCCGCGGCGCGGCCACAATCCAGATCGAAGCGATAATCGCCGACCATGACCATGTCCGCCGGCGCGACCTGCCAGGCTGCGGCCAGTTTCAGCAGGCCACCGGGATGAGGTTTGGGTGGCGCATCGTCACGCCCCAGTACGTCTTCGATCGCAAAACACTCCGCCAGGCCGATGGCTTCGAGGGTGATATGCGCCAGTTCGCCGGCATTGCGCGTGAGGATGCCCAGGTGATAACCGCGCGCCGCCAGTTCCCGCACCAACTCCACCGCGCCGGGGGCCGGTGTCGAGCCCAGCGCGAGGTCGCGCTCGTGCTCCAGCAACCAGGCATGTTTGGCGGCGGCTTCTTCGGCAGGCAAGGCCGCGAGATGGGTCAGGATGTCATGCTCGGCAGGTATGCACAGCGCCTGGCGGATCGCCGCGAAATCATGCACGGCGACGGTCAGCGTGCCATCCATGTCGAATACCCAATGTCGAACCTGCGACAGGCTCATGCCCAATCCTTGCGATGGCGGATCAAGCCTTCCTGCGTGACCGAGGCCACCAGTTTGCCGGCGCGGTTGTACACGCTGCCCCGGGAAAAACCGCGCGAATTGCCGGCCCATGGGCTGTCCATGGCGTAGAGCAGCCAGTCATCGGCACGCAGGTCGGCGTGGAACCACAGCGCGTGATCGAGGCTGGCGACCTGCATGTCTTTCTGCCAGACCGATTTGCCATGCGGCAACATCGAGGTGGTCAGCAAACCGAAGTCCGAGGCGTAGGCCAGCAGGTATTTATGCAAGGCCGGGATATCCGCCAGGGCACCGTCGGCGCGAAACCAGACGTACTTGATCGGATCCCCGGGTTGCGGGTTGTACGGGTCCTTCTCGGTGACCGGGCGCACTTCGATCGGCTTCGGGCACAGCAACTTCTCGCGCATGTGCTCCGGGATCAGATGGGCCAATTGCTGAGTGATTTCCAGTTCGGTCGGCAGGTTCTCCGGACCGACCACGACCGGCATTTCAGTCTGGTGAAAGAAGCCCTCCTCGTCATATTGGAACGAGGCGCTGCAGGTGAAGATCGGGTTGCCCTTCTGGATCGCGGTCACCCGGCGGGTGCTGAAACTGCCGCCATCGCGTACCCGGTCAACTTGATAGACCACCGGCAGACCGGCGTCCCCCGGACGCAGGAAATAACCATGCATCGAATGCACATGCCGCGCTTCTTCGACGGTCTGGCTGGCAGCAGACAACGACTGGCCCAGCACCTGCCCGCCGAACAACTGGCGAAACCCGAGGTCCTGGCTGCGACCACGGAACAGGTTTTCTTCGATGGGTTCCAGGGTCAGCAAGTCGACCAGATCATCCAGCACATGACTCATTCAGACTCTCCTACAGAGCAATGCCGCGCAGTCGTGGCTGCGGCGGTCGATTTGAATGTTGGCCGGAGCCAACCAATACACGCATTGTAAACATCCAGGCCGGCTTAGCCATGCATGGTTTTCAACCATTGCTCGCGGGAAATGCGGTATAGCAGGTGGCGACTCAGCGGATGATCGGCCGCCAGTTTGGGATGATTGAAATCCCCCGCCGGATCATGCTGCATGCCGATCGCCTGCATGACTTTCTCCGAGGGCGAGTTATCCACCGCGGTAAACGCCACCACCTGTTCCAGCGACAAGCGATCAAAGCCGCAGCGCAGAGCGGTCCACGCCGCTTCACTGGCGTAACCCAGCCCCCAGTGTTCACGGGCCAGGCGCCAGCCGATTTCGGTGGCGGGGGTGAACGCCGTCTCGAAGCCGACCGCGCCCAGACCGGTAAAGCCGATGAACGCGCCGCTGTCCTTGCGCTCCAGCGCCCACAGGCCGAAACCATGCTCGGCGAAATGTCCACGGATTCGCCCGATCAATTCGGCACTTTCCAGGCGGCTCAAGGGCGCCGGAAAGTAACGCATGACCTGTGGGTCGGCGCACATCGCGGCAAATGCCGGCAAATCTTCATCACGCCACTGCCGCAGCAGCAGGCGCGCACTCTCGAGTTGCAGTATCGGCTCCATCGTTCCCCCCTCCGTTGCCCTGCCAACCAGTCTATATCGCTGGTAGGATCCTTCACTCATTCACGCCACGTTATCCACATGTCATTGCCACTGATCTACCACGAAGACTACAGCCCCGAGTTCCCCGCGGAGCATCGCTTCCCCATGGATAAATTCCGCCTGCTGCGCGATCACCTGGTGGACAGTGGCCTGACCCAGGACGAACTCCTGCTGCGGCCGGACATCTGCCCGCCGGACGTTCTCGCCCTGGCCCACGATCGCGGCTATATCGACCGCTACATGCACGGCGAGTTGTCCCGTGAAGACCAGCGGCGCCTCGGCCTGCCCTGGAGTGAAGCCCTGGCCCGACGCACCGTGCGTGCCGTCGGCGGCTCACTGCTGGCAGCAGAGCAGGCGTTGGAGCATGGTCTTGCCTGCCACCTGGCGGGTGGCACCCACCATGCCCATTACGATCATCCAGCCGGTTTTTGCATCTTCAATGACCTGGCGGTGATCAGCCATTACCTGCTGGAAAGCGGCCGGGTCGGGCGGGTGCTGATCTTCGACTGCGACGTGCATCAGGGTGATGGCACCGCCCGGATACTGGAACATACCCCGGACGCAGTGACGGTTTCCCTGCACTGCGAAAAGAATTTTCCTGCACGCAAGGCCAAGAGTGACTGGGACATCCCCTTGCCCATGGGCATGGGCGACGCGGACTACCTGAAGGTGGTCGATGACGCGCTCAACTACCTGCTGCCGCTCTACCGACCCGACCTGGTGCTGTACGACGCCGGTGTCGATGTACACAAGGACGACGCCCTGGGTTACCTGAAGCTGACAGACGCCGGACTCGCTACACGTGACGAAAGAGTCATGCGCCATTGCCTCGGACGGGACATTCCCGTGGTCGGGGTGATTGGCGGCGGCTACAGCAAGGACCGTCAGGCCCTGGCGCGGCGCCACGGTATCCTGCATCACAGCGCGCAACGGGTCTGGCAGTCATCAGGCTGTCACTGAGTGGTGGATGCGTTACCCACAATGGCTGTGGAGTGGCCTGTGGATAACCTGAGTGAAAGGACCTACAGGCCACGCTGCACATGGCCTGCCGAGCACTGATTGTTTTTTGATCAGCTGCAATCAAGCGCAGGGTTCGCCCGATTCTGCGAGCCGGGTCGCCTGCTGCTAGAATGCGCGGCTTATTCCGCCGAACCGCAGCGCACACCATGACCCAGTCCTCCGCCCCCTCCCCTCGCCACGTCGCCATTATCGGCGGCGGCCCTGCCGGCCTGATGGCGGCCGAGGTGTTGAGCCAGGCGGGAATCAAGGTTGACCTCTACGACGGCATGCCCTCGGTCGGGCGCAAGTTCCTGCTGGCCGGGGTGGGCGGCATGAACATCACCCACTCCGAAGCCTACCCGGCGTTTCTTTCGCGCTACGCCGAACGTGCGCCGCATATTGCCCCGTTGCTGCGCGAATTCGGCGCGCAGGCGCTGTGCGAATGGATTCACGACCTGGGGATCGACACCTTTGTCGGCAGCTCCGGACGAGTGTTTCCTACCGACATGAAAGCCGCGCCACTGCTGCGTGCCTGGCTCAAACGCCTGCGCGACAGCGGTGTAGTTATCCACACCCGCCACCGCTGGCTGGGTTGGAACACCGACGGCAGCGTGCGCATCGCCAGCCCTGAAGGCGAGAAAACCCTCAAGCCCGACGCCTTGCTGCTAGCCTTGGGCGGTGGCAGTTGGTCTCGCCTGGGCTCGGACGGCGCCTGGATGCTGCCCCTGGAACAACAGGGCGTCGACCTGGCCCCCTTGGCGCCGAGCAACTGCGGGTTTGAAGTGATGGCCTGGAGCGAGCTGATGGTCAGCAAATTCGCCGGAGCGCCGCTGAAAAATATCGCCATTGGCTTGAAAGACGACACACCACGCCTGGGCGAGTGCGTGATCACCGCCACCGGCATTGAAGGGAGCCTGATCTACGCGCTATCGGCGCCGATTCGCGACGCCATTCAACTGCACGGCTCGGCAACGGTACACATCGATCTGCTGCCCGGCCGCCCTGTGGATAAAATCCTCGCAGCCCTGAACAAGCCCCGCGGCTCACGCTCCATGGCCAAGCACCTGCACAGCCAGCTGGGCCTGGACGGCGTCAAGGCCGCCCTGCTGCGCGAACTGACCAGCGCCGCAACCTTCACCGACCCACTTGCCCTGGCTCAGGCCATCAAGGCCCTGCCGCTGACACTGGTCAAGACCCGCCCCTTGGATGAAGCCATCAGCAGCGCCGGCGGGGTGAAGTTCGAGGCAATGAATCAGAACCTGATGCTCAACGCCCTGCCCGGGGTGTTTTGCGCAGGGGAAATGCTCGACTGGGAAGCACCGACGGGCGGCTATCTGCTGACGGCCTGTTTTGCCAGTGGGCGTGCGGCGGGATTGGGGGTCAGAGATTGGCTCAGCGGCAAGTGAAGCGGCAGGCGACCCGCCGCTCACTGACTGCTCAAACCTGCCTCACTTCTTCTTGCGCGGCCCGGTATTAAAGACCGGCACTTTGCGCACCGGCTTCACCGGCACATCAGCCACAGTCTCGCCACTGTCGACCCACTTGCCGAGGTTGCGCTTGCCGCCACCAGAGGCCTTGGGCTTCTTCGGTTTTTTCGGCTTCTTGATCACCTGGCCACTGGCGTCGGTATCCGGCACCCGATGCTCGGGTTCGAAGTCCTGCTCCTGATGCCGGGTCAAGGTCTGACGGGTCAGCATCTCGATGGCCGACAGCAGATTCACCTCATCGGCGCACACCAGCGAAATCGCCTCGCCGGTGGCGCCGGCACGACCGGTACGGCCGATACGGTGGATGTAGTCCTCGGCCACGATCGGCAGGTCGAAGTTGACCACCAGCGGCAGGTCTTCGATATCCAGCCCACGCGCCGCCACATCGGTGGCCACCAGAATCTGGATTTCACTGGCCTTGAAGCGGTCCAGCGCGCGCTGGCGAGTGGCCTGCGGTTTATCGCCGTGGATACCATCGGCATTCACGCCCAGGCCCTGCAATTTTTCCACCAGCGCGTCGACGCCGTTACGGGTCTTGGCGAACACCAGCACCTGCTTCCACTTGCCTTTGCGCATCAGGTGCACAAACAGCTCCGGCTTGCGCTTCTTGTCGACCGTGTACACCCATTGTTTGACGGTGTTGGCCGCGACATTGCGCGGGCTGACTTCGATACTCAGTGGATCATCGAGCATCTGTCCGGCCAGCAAGCGGATCTGGTCCGAGAAGGTCGCGGAGAACAGCAATGTCTGGCGCTTTTTCGGCAGCGCCTTGTAGATGTTCGCCAGCTCTTCGGAAAAGCCCAGATCGAGCATGCGATCCGCTTCGTCAAGCACCAGGGTCTGCAGTTGATTGAACTTCAGTGCGTTCTGACGGAACAGGTCGAGCAGGCGACCGGGAGTGGCCACCAGCAGATCGACGCCCTTGCGCAGCTTCATCATCTGCGGGTTGATGCTGACGCCGCCGTACACCGCGTAAGTGCTCAGCGGCAGGTGCTCGGCGTACTGGCGCACGCTTTCATGCACCTGCTCGGCCAGCTCGCGGGTCGGCACCAGAATCAATGCACGTACCGAATTGCTGGTGACTTTCGGCCCTTCCATGGCCAGCAGTTGCAGGAGCGGCACGGCAAAACCGGCGGTCTTGCCAGTACCGGTCTGGGCCGCGGCCATCAGGTCGCGACCGGCCAGCACTGCCGGAATGGCTTGCGCCTGCACCGGAGTCGGGGTCTGGTAACCGAGCGTCTCAAGGGCGCGCAGCAAGGGTTCGATCAGGCCAAGAGTGGCGAAAGTCATGGGGGTACCGTAGGAAAGAGTCAGCGCATCTGTGCAATGCGCGGCAGTTTACCTCAATTCACACGGGTTTCTGCTTACGCCACTGCGGCAAGCCGATCAACACCACGGCACTGATGATCACCGTCATTGCCAGCGCCTCTTCAAGGCCGATGGTTTCGCCGGCAAAGACAATCCCCAGCAACACCGCGACCGCCGGATTGACGTAGGCATAACTGGTGGCTGCCGCAGGGCGCACGTGCTTGAGCAGGTACATATAGGCGTTGAATGCGACGATGGAGCCGAACACCACCAGGTACATCAACGCGATCCAGCCTTCCAGGGGTGGCAGGGCTTGCAGATGCTCACCGGACAACAGGCTGCCGATCATCAGCACTACGCCGCCGACCAGCATTTCGGCGGCACTGGCCATGGCCCCCTGCGGCAATGGCAGGTGCCTGCTCAATACCGAACCAAACGCCCAGGCGGCCGCGGCAAAAATCAGCAGCGCCGCACCAAATGGGCTCGATTGCAGGTTGGAGCCGAGGTTGAGCATGGCGATGCCGATCAGGCCCAGGGCAATCCCCGCCCATTCCAGGCGCGTGTTGCGGGTGCCCCAGAAGTAGCCAAACAACAGGGTGAACAGCGGCACGGTGGCCACCGCCAACGCGGCCACACCCGAAGCCACCCCGGCGTGCTCGGCCACCGTCACCGCACCGTTGCCGCAACTGAGCAGCAACACACCAATCAGCGCTGCCGCCTTCCACTGCGGCCAGGTCGGTGCCGGCACGCCGCGCCAGCGCAGGAAACCGTACAGCAAGGCCCCAGCCAGGATAAAACGCACGCCCCCCAGCATCAGTGGCGGCCAGTGTTCGACGCCGATGCGGATCACCAGGTAGGTCGACCCCCAGATCACATACAGCGCAAAAAAAGCACCGATCAGTGGCAACGGGAAACGGCGAAGACCAGACATGGGAGGCTCTGAGGCAGGACAAGGGGAGCGTTATTCTAGAAACCCGACAGACGGAACTTAAGGTACAAAACCCGTTTATAAGGCCGGTACACTTTTTGAAACACTGGCTTCAGCGCTGGCGCCGATGCAACGGCTTCAGACCCCGCGATGGCGCTTGAGATGATCGCCGATCTTCGCCGCCGGGACTTTCTGCAGGCGGCACAGAAAATCATGGGACAACTCGCCCAAACCGTGGGTTTGCTGCAATTCCTGCAGCAGGTGCGCGGTCAGGTTGGCCGCCATCTCGGCGTCGGCCATGGCCCGGTGAGCCTGGCCGGTATGGGGCAGTTGAGCGAAGGACGTCAGGGTGCCGAGCTTGTGGTTGGGCGCAGCCGGCATCAGGCGACGGGCCAGGAGCAGCGAACAGGCAAAGTTTTGCAGGCGGGTACGCTTGATCCGCCCCAGTTCGAAGTCCCAGAACTTCTGGTCGAAGGCCGCATTGTGCGCCAGCAGTGGCGTGGTGCCGACGAACTCGTTGACCTCGTTCATGACCTGTTCGGCGCTGGGTGCAGTGCGCAACATGGCATTGCTGATGCCGGTCAGTTGTTCGATAAAGGCCGGCACTCGCACGCCGGCATTCATCAGGCTCTGGTAGCGGTCGACGATGCGCCCCTGCTCCAGCATGACCACGGCGATTTCCGTGGCCCGGCAACTGCTGCTGGGGGAGATTCCGGTGGTTTCAAAGTCGATGACAGCGATGCGTTCCAAACCTGTTCCTTGCGTTCAATAATCAGTTTTTAAGCAGCAGCGCGCCTTCGATCGGCACGTAGCGGGTGGCTGCACGAATCAGCGAGTTGGCGGTCAACCCCGGCACACCATACGCCACCGCCTCGACCCCATGCTTGGCGATGATGCGCTCCAGCAGCATATCGAAATCGCCGTCACCGGAAGCCAGCACCACTTCGTCGACATGGTCGGCGGCGTCCATGATATCCAGGGTGATGCCCACGTCCCAGTCGCCCTTGGCCGAGCCATCGCTGCGCTGGATGTAGGGCTTGAGTTTCACCGTGAAACCGAGATTGCGCAGGATCTGCTGGAACTGCTGCTGCTTGCTGTCACCACGATCGATGGCGTAAGCGTAAGCCTCGACAATCTGCCCGCGCTGGCTGATGTCCGCCCACAGGGCGGCATAGTTGAAATGGCAACCGTAAGCCTGACGCACGGTGTAATAGAGGTTCTGGACATCGGCGAACACTGCGATCTTCTTCACCGCACATCCTCTTGGCGCACGCAGGCGATTGCTCGGACTCAAGGCCCGAAAAGTCGCCCAGTATGCCAGTCATGGAGAAGATTCCGCGAATAAACAGTCCGGAACGCCACAGCGTCCCGGACGAATGGCCGGTCAGACGAAGGAATCGTCATCGCCAAACAGGGATGAGTTGTCGTCGCCGTAATCCGTGTCGGTGAATCCACCCTGATCGTTACCGGCCAAGCGCGGCTCGTCGCCCCAACCGCTGTCGTTGACCTGGGCGGGCTCTTCCTTGATGACCTCGACAATCTCTTGCGGATTCTGATTGCTGTGAAACAAGCTGCTGATGCCTTGCGCCAGCATCACGCCACCGGCGACCCCTGCCGCAGTTTTCAATGCGCCACCGAGAAAGCCACTGCCAGCGGCCGGCGCCTGCTGTGGCGGTGCGGCATAGTTCTGAGGCGAAGCACTGAAGCCTGGTCGCGAAGGTTGCGCGATGCCGGCAGGACTTCCGGACTCACGCCAGCCATTGCCAGTGGGCGTTGACGGGCTCCGGGTAGCGGCTGGAGCCGCCTCACGGTTACCACCAAAAATACTCGACAGGAATCCACCACTGCTGGGTGCCGCTGCAGGCGCTTGGGCCCTGGCCCGTTGCAGTTCGTCCTGGGCTTGCTGCAGCTGTTGCGCGAGTTGCTGATTGTGTTCGTCGAGACGCTTGATCGCCGCCTCTTGCACCAGAATCGCCTGAGTCATGAAGTAGCCTGCGGCGGGTTGACGGCCAAGGTGCTCCTTGATTCGCGCCTCGGCCTGAACGTCACGCGTGTCGGCCTGGGTTTCGGCCTGCTGCAGACGGGAAAACAGTCCATCGATCAGGGTTTGCTCTTCGCTGTTCATGACTACCTCATGGATTGCCGGAAAATCGCTGCCCTCGTCCCTTGTGGATAAGGTGCCCGGCAGTAATGGGGTCGACACAGGCTGTTTCAATGAGCTTTACCGAACGTTTACCTTTGTTCAGGAAGCGCGCGCATCGGTTACAGTGTCGCCATACCTTGCTACCTGCGAAAGCGACCGATGAATCCGTTAGATGTACTCCGCGACTCCCTGTATTTCTTCAAGCGCAACTTGGGCGGCATCGTGCCACTGTGTCTGCCGCTGGTGGTGATCGAGGCCCTGCTGCAGCAGTTGGTCGATCACACCCAGGGACCGGAAGCCTTCCCCGGGTACAGCGTGATTGTCGGTCTGCTGGTCTACCCGCTGTACACCGCAGCATTGATACTCTTTCTCGATGCCCGCAGCCGAGGCGAGTCGCCGCGCACCCGCGACCTGCTCGCGGCCTCGGCCAGCCTGTGGCCACGTTTTGCCCTGCTGACGGCGGTCAACACCCTGATGATACTGGTGGGCCTGTCGCTGTATTTTCTGCCGGGTATCTGGCTGATGGTGATGCTGGCGTTTGCCGAATACCTGCTGGTGCTGCGCAACATGCAGCCACTGGCGGCCATCCGCGAAAGCATGCGCCTGGCACGGGGCAATTTCCTGCGCATCCTGGTGTGCATCCTCTGCGTGATGGCACCGCTCTGGTTGCTCAAGGGCGTGAGCGTGTCGGTGTATCCAGAGCCGAATCCGATCCTGTCGGTGATCATCGAAAGTGGTCACAGCTTCCTGCAGCTGTTCACCAGTGTGGTGCTGTTCCGCCTGTTCATGCTGATCAGCGATGCCGCTGACAACAACCCGGGCAATGCCTGACAGCGCCACCCTTGGGCTGCGGCCCCGCTCTCGGTTATGCTCGGCTCCACCTTTGTATCGCCATAAGCCGAGCCCATGACCCGACTGCTGCGCTACACCCTGCTGGGCCTGCTGATTGTGGCCGGCCTGTTGCTGACCCTGACCTACAGCCTGACCTGGCGCCCCGATGCCAAGGAAACCCTGGCGGTTCGCTGCAGCGCCGAGGCTCCGCCGCTGGTGCCTGGCCAGGCGCTGAAGGTCATGACCTGGAACGTGCAATACCTGGCCGGCAAACGCTATGTGTTCTGGAACGACCTGGCCCAGGGCAGCGACGAAGCACCGACGCCGGAAGACATGGCCTTCAGCCTGGATGAAGTGGCACGGGTAATCCGCGACGAACAACCGGATGTGGTGCTGCTGCAGGAGCTGGATGACGGGGCCAAGGCCAGTGACTATCAGGACCAGCTCAAGCTGCTGCGCGACCGCGTCGCCGACATCTACCCTTGCAGCACCTCGGCCTTCGACTGGAAAGCTGACTTTGTCCCGGACCTGCACATTTTCGGCAGCGTCGGTCGGCAACTGGCGACCCTCAGCCGCTACAAGATCGAAAGCGCCGAACGCCTGCAATTGCCGGAACAATCGGGCAACCTCATCAGCCGTCAGTTCCTGCCGAAAAACGCGCTGCTGGTGAGTTACCTGGCGCAAAGCGATGGCGGGCAAATCGCCGTGCTCAACACCCACCTCGATCGGGCCGTGCAGCCGGACGATACCCTGCAGAACCAGGTCACGGCCGTGGCCAAGGTGCTGGATAAATACGAAGCACGCGGCACGCCCTGGCTGATCGGCGGCGACTTCAACCTGCTGCCGCTGGGACAATTCCAGCGTCTGCCCGCCGAGCAACGCACGCCCTACTCCGCCGACAGCGCGCTGCACCTGCTGTGGGACAAATACCCGATGATTCCCACCAACAACGAAGCCAGCGGGATCAATCGCGAACGCTGGTTGACCCACTACCCCAACGACCCCGGCCTCAATGGCCCGGATCGCACCGTCGACTACCTGTTCTACAGCTCGCGGATCAAGCGCGTGGAAGCCGAAGTGCGGCAGGACGACACGCTGCGCATTTCCGATCACCTGCCAGTGATCGCGCGGTTTCTGTTGCCGGCAGCCCCCTAGATGCCGACCCGCTCACGACTTGCGCGGCTTGGCCCGCGCCGTGGCTTCGGCCACCAGCGGGTCGTCCGGCCAGTAGTGCTTGGGATAGCGCCCCTTCAGGTCCTTCTTCACCTCGGCGTAGGTACTGCGCCAGAAGTTCGCCAGGTCCTGGGTGACCTGCACCGGGCGCCGCGCGGGTGACAGCAGATGCAGCTTGACCACCTGCCGGCCGCCGGCGATGCGCGGGGTTTCGGCCAGGCCGAACAGTTCCTGCAGGCGCACCGCGAGAATCGGCGGCTGCTCGCTGTAGTCCAGCCGAATCGACGACCCCGAAGGCACGCTCAAGGCTTGCGGTGCCTGCTCGTCGAGGCGTTGCGGCAAGGGCCAGGGCAGCAGGTTATGGACGATGCTCGAGAGGTCCAGGCCGGCAAAATGACTGAGCCGCGAGACCCGTCCCAGGTACGGCATCAACCAGTGCTCCAGCCCCTTGAGCAAAGCTGTATCGCTGACGTCCGGCCAGTCGCTGGCGCCCTGCTGATCGAGGTCCAGCTGGCGCAACAAGGCGACCCGTGACTGCCACTGGCGCAGCGCCGGCGTCCAGGGCAACAGCTCCAGGCCCTTGCGTCGCACCAGATTGACCAACGCTTGGCTACGGGCGCTTTCATCCAGCCCAGTCAAGGGCTCGCGACTGAGCACCAGCTCGCCAACCTTGCGCTGGCGTTCGGCCCGCAACACACCTTCGCGCTCATCCCAATCCAGTTGATCGACGCACCGAACCTGCTCGGCCAGCACCGAGTCAAACAGTGCCGGGTCAAAATCCGCCGCCAGGTAAATCCGCTCTTCGCGCTGGCCCTGACGACTGCCCAGATCAGCGACCACCAGCCACGGCTGCTTCATCAAACTGTCGGCTTCGGCAAACAATGCGGCGCGCCCGTTGGCCAGCCGATACTCGGCGCCGCCTGCGCGGCGTTGCTGGGCCACGCGGTCGGGATAGGCCAGTGCCAGCAAGGCACCGAGCCAGCGCGGATGGTCGGGATCGCTGACCGGCTGATCAGCGGTTGCGCGCAGATAACCGCGGTATTGCCGCGCCAATTGCCGCGCCCGTTGCACACCGCCCTGCGCACCCCGCGCGGCACGCGCTTCGCCGGACAACAACACCAACCGACTGTGCAAGTCCGCACCCGCGCCGCGCAGAATATCCCGCTCGCCGAGCAGCGCTGCAACGTCGCACGCCATGCTCGCCAAGCCCAGCGCCTGGCCGCGCAGCAACAAATGGGCGATGCGTGGATGGGCCGGCAATTCGGCCATGGCCTGGCCGTGTCGGGTCAATGACGAACCTTCCAGTGCGCCCAGGCGATCGAGCAAATCCTGGGCTTGCGCATAGGCCGCGCTCGGCGGCACGTCGAGCCAGATCAATTGCCCAGGCGTCACGCCCCAACGACCCAGCTGCAACGCCAGGCCGGCAAGGTCCGCCGAGAGGATCTCGGCGCTGGCGTAGGCCGCCAGTTGCTCGTGCTGGTCCTGCGACCACAAGCGATAACACACCCCCGGTTCCAGGCGCCCGGCTCGACCGGCACGCTGGGTGGCGCTGGCCCGGGAGATGCGCTGGGTGTCTAGGCGGGTCATACCGCTGCCCGGGTCAAAGCGTGGGACCCGCGCCAGGCCGGCATCGATCACCACCCGCACACCGTCGATGGTCAGGCTGGTCTCGGCGATGTTGGTGGCCAGCACCACCTTGCGCTGCCCCGCCGGCGCCGGGTCGATCGCTGCGCGTTGGGCCGCGAGGTCGAGTTCGCCATGCAATGGGCACAACAGCACGTCGCTCTGCTCGCCCAGGGCATCGGCCAATTGCTGATGCACCCGGCGAATTTCTGCCTGGCCGGGGAGGAACACCAGCAGGCTGCCCGTTTCATCGTGCAAGGCTTCGAGCACCGCCTGCACCAGCCGTGGCTCGATGAATTCGCCGGGTTGAAACGGCCGGCCCCAGCGCATCGTCACCGGGTACATGCGCCCTTCGCTGCGCAGGATCGGTGCGTCGTTGAGCACGCCGGCCAAGCGCTCGCCCTCCAGGGTCGCCGACATCAGCAGGATTTTCAGCGGCTGCTCATCGCGAAACAGTTCGCGGCCATTCAGGCTCAGGGCCAGCGCCAGGTCGGCGTCAAGACTACGTTCGTGGTATTCGTCGAAGATCAGCAGACCGACGCCTTCCAGCGCCGGGTCTTCCTGCAGGCGGCGGGTGAGAATGCCTTCGGTGACGACTTCGATGCGGGTAGTGGGGCCGACCTTGCTGTCCAGGCGAATCCGGTAGCCGACGGTCTGCCCGACTTTTTCCCCCAGCTCACTGGCCAGGCGTTCGGCCGCCGCGCGCGCTGCCAGGCGGCGCGGTTCGAGCATGAGAATGGTCTGCCCGGCCAGCCAGGGCTCGTTCAACATCGCCAAGGGCACGCGGGTGGTCTTGCCGGCGCCGGGGGGGGCTTCGAGCACCGCCTCGTGGCGTTGCGCCAAGGCTTCACGCAATGCGGGTAAAACTTCATCAATCGGCAATGAGATCATGCTGGCTCCAAAACAGAGCGGCGAGTATAACGGCGAACTGCCTGACGTTTATCACGGTCCTAATCTTGACCGACGACGTTTCGTTCCAAGTTTTCCGGGAGATTTCTTATGCGTGTTCCGTTTCGCCTGATTGGCGGTGTACTGGTCGCGAGCCTGCTGACCCAACTGACTGCGTGCGGGTCGATTTTCTATCCTGATCGGCGTGGCCAGATCGAAGGCAAGATCGACCCGGCGATTGCCGTGCTGGATGCCGTGGGCCTGCTGTTTTATGTGATCCCCGGGTTGATCGCCTTCGCTGTCGACTTCGCCACCGGGGCGATTTATTTCGAGCCGGGCAAGACCGCACAGATCGCCCCGGAAAAACTCCAGCAGGCCATCGGCGCCGACGGCCAGGTCGACAACGCCAAGCTGCAAACCATCCTGGAAAGCGAACTGGGCCGCAGTTTTCCACTGGACGACCCTCGCCTGATCCAGCACAAAGGCAGCGCCCAGCAATTGGCCTCCCTGGGCCTGCAACCCGCAGCCTGATCCCCGGCACCGAAGGAACGATGCGCCCATGACCAGCAGCCAGGAACACGCCCGCCTGTTACGCCTGGCCACCCGCGCTTCGGTGGCGGTGGCCTGTACCCTGGTGATCGCCAAGGCCATTGCCTGGTGGTTGAGCGGCTCGGTGAGCATGCTCGCCGGCCTGACCGACTCGGCGCTCGACGGCGTGACTTCGCTGCTCAATCTGCTGGCGGTGCATTACGCGCTGCGCCCGGCGGACGACGATCACCGCTACGGCCATGGCAAGGCCGAATCCTTGGCCGGCATGGCCCAGGCGCTGTTCATCGCCGGCAGCGCCGTGCTGATTGCGTTGCAGGCGTTTGAGCGGATCAAGCATCCAGAGCCGGTTGGTGCGCCTTGGTTGAGCATCGGCGTGATCGTGTTTTCCCTGGCCCTGACCGTGGCCCTGCTGATCCTGCAGCATCGAGTGATTCGCGCCACCGGCTCCAACGCCGTGCGCGCCGACTCCCTGCACTACCGCTCCGACCTACTGCTCAATGGCAGCATCCTGATCGCGCTGGTGCTGGCCGGGTTCGGCTGGCACCAGTTGGACGCCTGGTTCGGCCTGGGGATAGCCGTCTACATTCTGTGGAGTGCGATCCAGATTGCTCGGGAAAGCTTCACCGTGTTGATGGATGAAGAACTGCCAACTGACGTCAGCCAACACATGCTGGAACTGGCCTGTGGCGTGCCCGGCGTACTCGGCGCGCATGACTTGCGCACCCGGGTGTCCGGCAACCAGTGGTTCGTGCAGTTGCACCTGGAGCTGCCGGGTGAGCTGACCCTGTCAGTCGCCCACGCCATCAGCGACCAGGCCGCCGCCGCCATCCACAGCGCTTACCCGCGCGCCGAAGTGCTGGTGCACGCCGACCCGCAGGAAGTGGTCAAGGCCGCCCGCAATCAGTAATTGACCTGATAGCCCCGCGAGGCCAGGCAATTGCCCTGGGCCTGGCGATAGGCTTGCACCACCTCGGGCGCCGGCTGGTAGGTCATCGCCCGTGGGTCGAAGCCCGACTGTTCCACCGCCCAGCGATAGCACTCGTAACCATCCTGGTCGATCTGTTGCTGCGACTGGCCGTTGCTCGGGTAGGCCAGCACGTCGTAGCCACTGCTGGCAGGTGGCGGTTGCTGATCGGAGACGCCCATCGGTTGCGGCACCACTACATAATCCCGAGTCGTGGATTCGTAGCTGTAATAGGCGCCGGCGGCGAGGAAAAACAGCGAACCGCCGACCCACATCTCACGCGCGTAGTCCGGCAAATAGCTGACCCGAATTCCGTACGGCGGGCGCACTACAACATAGTGCGGCCCTCGTGGCCGATACCAGTAACCGCCCGAGTAGAAATAGTCATCGCCGCGATAAGGCACACGATAGTTGCGTTCGGGAAAGCGATCGATCACATAGCCGGGTCGGTATTGCGGCCCGGGGCCCCAGCCGTTGCCATGCCCGTCAGGCCGCCCGAGCCAGTGCGTGTCATAGGCTGGACGCGGGCCTTGGGTGTTCGACTGCCAGTGCGGGGCGTCGTTGTAGCGACGTGGCACGTCCTGGTAATAGCCGCGTTGTGGCTCCTGAGTTTGGCGGACGGCATCCGGCCGCGGCTGGATCGGCAAATCCGTGGCCGGCGCCTGCGGAATGGGCAGCGAGTTGTAGCGAGCGTTGGGGTCCCAGGCAGGTTTTTCCTGGCGCTGGCCACCCTGATGTCCCTGGCCATTGTGCTCGAACTGACGGCTGTTATCGCCACGGATAACCTCGTTGTTCGGCGACCGAGGCTGATTTTGCGGCTGAGGATTCTGCGGGTGGGGCTGATTGCCGTCTTGATGGCCCTTGCCACCTTGCGGGTGCTGGCCGCCACCATTGCCATCCTGACCGTTCTGCTGAAGGCGCTGCTCCTGGCCCTGATTTTCCGCCAGCGTCGGCACGCTGACACTCACACACATCACACCAACACCTGCCAACTGCCAGATGCGCGACTTCATGCTATTCCTCACAACGCTCAAGACCTGTACATAAGACTGGAAAAGCCCAGGCCGGTTCGTGGAAAGGTTATCAGTCGCGCGACTTATTTCGCAGGCAAATAAAAAGGGGAGACCCGTCGGCCTCCCCTTGAAAACTTCGTCCGTGCTCGACGCTTATGACGCCGGCTCACCTCACGCCGTCTTGTGGACAGTGTGTAGCCCGGGGGCCAACTCTCCTCCTGTTGGAGGGGTGGCCGCGGCTGGCCTGATTTGGCGGGCCGCTGTGGACTGTGTGTCCGGGCAGTGATTCTGGTGATAATAATAGGCCTGGGGTGGCGACAGAGGATTGCGAAGATTGCTCAAATAAACATGACTTGCGCAATTTTTAACCCCTGATGGATAATCTGCCGCAATTGATATGACAAAGGCCTGTTTCATGAGCAAACTCGACCGATACGACCTGAGTATTTTGGCGGAATTGCAGCGCGACGCGCGCATCTCCAATCAGGAGCTGGCCGAGCGCATCGGCCTCTCACCCTCACCGTGTTCGCGGCGAGTCAAACAACTCGAAGACGACGGCTTCATCTCGCGCCAGGTCGCCTTGTTGGACCGCAAGATGCTCGGCCTGAGCCTGACCGCCTACGTGCTGATCGGCATGGACCGACACACCCCGGAGCGTTTCGAGAACTTCGAAGCGGCGATCCGCACCTTGCCTCAGGTCCTGGAATGCAGCCTGGTCACCGGGATGGATGCGGACTACCAGCTCAAGGTCGTCGTACCTGACATGGACCACTACCAGAAGCTGCTGCTCGGCCACCTGACCCGCATCGATGGGGTGACCAGCGTGCGCTCCAGCTTCGTGCTGAACCAGGTGCTCAACAGCACCGAATTGCCGCTGACTCACTTGCGCAGCTGACACCTGAACCCACTTGACCTGCGGCACACCGACGCAGGTCAATACCTCGCCCCTGCCCCGTCGCGTATACTCCCCCGGCCTTTTTGCCACGCCCGCGCTGGAGATGTTCGATGGATCCTGCACTGTTCGAAGAGTGGATGATGACCGGCCTGGTCAGCATCCTGATCATTTTCATGGGTTTCATCGTCTGGGACCTGGCGAAGAAATCCAAGGCCGGACGCTTCGGCTCGTTCATCCTGTTCTTCGTCCTCGGTCTGGGCGTGGCCGCCTTCATCATCAAGAGCGTGGTGATCGGCCTGATCGAATCTGGCGCTTTATAAGCGCGCCGGCACTTCCTTCCACTGGCCCTGATCAAGGCCGTCGATCGTCCAGTCACCAATACGCACCCGCACCAGGCGCAAGGTCGGCAACCCGACCGCCGCCGTCATGCGTCGCACCTGCCGATTGCGCCCTTCACGAATCACCAGCTCCAGCCAATGGGTCGGCACGCTTTTGCGAAAGCGCACCGGCGGATTGCGCGGCCACAGCTCAGGTTCATCCAACTGCCGCGCCTCGGCCGGCAGGGTCATGCCGTCGTTCAGCTCGACGCCGTCACGCAGGCGCTGCAACTGCTCGGCCGTCGGCTCGCCCTCCACTTGCACCCAGTAAGTCTTGGCCAGCTTGTGCTTGGGATCGGCAATCCGCGCCTGCAGTTGACCGTCGTTGGTCAGCAACAGCAGGCCTTCACTGTCGCGGTCCAGGCGACCGGCGGGATAAACCCCGGGCACATCGATGAAGTCCTTGAGCGTCGAGCGGCCGTCGCCGTCACTGAACTGGGTCAGCACATCGAAGGGTTTGTTGAACAGCAGCAACTTCGGCTCGGACGGCGGCGCCTTGGCGACACGACGCGCGGCGGCAGAAGGTTGTGCGGGTTTCGCGCCTGGGCGGCGGGAAACAGGACGAGGGGGACGGGACATGGCACACACGGCATCTAACGGTCAGGGCTGACAATGCTAGTGCCCCGACCGCCAAATGACCACGACAACCGTTAGCGGAACGGCGGTTCGTCGAAGCTGCGCAATTTGCGCGAGTGCAACGAATTGAGCTCGGTACGCAGCAGGTCCACGGCCGCGATGCCGATCTTCAAGTGCTGGCTGACCGCGCGTTCATAGAAGGCGTTGGCCGAACCCGGCAGCTTGATTTCGCTGTGCAAGGGTTTATCGGAGACGCACAGCAACGTGCCGTACGGCACCCGCAAACGATAGCCCTGGGCGGCGATGGTGCCGCTTTCCATGTCCACCGCCACGGCCCGTGACAGGTTGATCAGCGGACGTTCCTGGGCCCAACGCAGCTCCCAGTTGCGATCGTCGTAGGTCAGCACGGTGCCGGTGCGCAGGCGTTTCTTCAGGTCATCGCCCTTCTCGCCGGTGACGTTGGCCGCCGCTTGTTGCAGCGCCAGTTGCACCTCGGCCAGGGCCGGGATCGGGATGTTCGGCGGCACTACCCGGTCGAGAATCCCGTCGCGGCGCATGTAGGCGTGGGCCAGTACATAGTCGCCGATGGTCTGCGACTGACGCAGGCCGCCGCAGTGACCGATCATCAGCCAGCAATGGGGACGCAGCACTGCCAGGTGGTCGGTGATGTTTTTTGCGTTGGACGGACCGACGCCAATGTTGACCAGGGTCACGCCATGCCCATCGGATGCCAGCAGGTGATAAGCCGGCATCTGGTAGCGGTGCCAGACCACGCCGGCGGCAATCGCCGAGGCCTCGCCGTGATCCATGCTCTTTTCGATGATCACGTTGCCCGGCAATACCATGCGCACAAAACGCGGGTCGTTACGCAGTTGCTCCAGGCCATGGACGATGAACTGGTCGACATAGCGGTGATAGTTGGTCAGCAGAATCCACGGCTGCACATGGCGCCAGTCGCTGCCGGTGTAGTGCACCAGGCGACGCAGGGAGAAGTCGACGCGCGCCGCATCGAACAGCGCCAGTGGCAGCGGATCGGTGTTTTCCCAGTCGTACAGGCCGTCGGCAATACCATCGGTGGCCGCCGACAGGTCGGTACTCGGGAACACCCGCGCCAGCACCGCCGCGGTGACGCCGGAGCCGGCCAGTTCATCGCCCTGCTCGACCACATAGGGGTACGGAATATTCTGCTCGCTGACGCCCACTTCCACGGTCACTGTGAAGTCGTGCATCAGCGGAACCAGTTGCTCCAGCAGGTACTTACGGAAAGCCGCCGGATGAGTGACGGTGACGCTGTAGGTGCCGGGCAGTTGCACCTTGGCGTAAGCGCGGGTGGTCTGTGGGACTTCGCCCTGGCACAGGTAGGTCAGGCGCAGTTCAGGGTAGCGAAACATCGCCCGCTGTTCGGCATCGGGTTCGATACGGTCTTTCAGATAACGCTTGAGCGCCTGGCTCAGCGCGGTAGTGGCCCGCTCATGCAGAGCGGCAAGCCGGTCCACGGCTTGTTCAGCGGTTTGAACGACAACAAAGGCTTCGGTCACGATCAGCTTCCTGTGTTCTGACTTGCAGGCCTTTATCTTGCCTGCAACAGGGCGTCACGGAAACAGTGGCAACCGAGCAATGCTGCATTATCTTCGGCCAGAGCGATCAGAACCCTTGCACAGCCGAGCGCGCGACGATGGCTTCTACATCCAGTCCACGGGGCAACGCACCATAGACCCGACCGGCGCCGCCCAACCGGCTGGCAATAAACCCATCGCTGACACTGGCATTACCCGCTTCAAGCAACAACTTGGCCTGCAGGCCCAGGGCAATGTCTTCGGTCAGTTGCCGGGCGCGGTACTGGATATCGCTGGTGTCCTTGAACGCAGCGTGCAGTTGATTGAGGTGGGCGGCCAGGCGCTTGTCGCCATGTCCGTCGCCCAGTTCACTGACCAAGGCATCGAGCACACCGGGCTCTTTCGACAGGGCGCGCAATACATCCAGGCACTGCACATTGCCGGAGCCTTCCCAGGTCGAATTCACCGGGGCCTCGCGATAAAGGCGCGGCAGGATGCTGTCTTCGACATAACCGGCGCCGCCCATGCACTCGGCGGCTTCGTTGATCATTGCCGGGGCGCGCTTGCAGATCCAGTACTTGCCTACGGCTGTCACCAGTCGGGCGAATTTGGCCTCCTGCGAATCGTCCAGATGGTCCAGCGCCCGGCCCATGCGCAGGCTCAATGCCAGCGCGGCCTCGCTTTCCAGGGCCAGGTCGGCCAATACGTTTTGCATCAAGGGCTGTTCGCTGAGCAGCTTGCCGCCGACCCGCCGGTGGGCGCAGTGATGACTGGCCTGGGTCAGGGCCTGGCGCATCAGCGCACTGGAGCCGACCATGCAATCGAAGCGGGTCATGGCCACCATCTCGATAATGGTCGGCACGCCGCGGCCCTCCTCACCCACCATCCAGGCCAGGGCGCCACGGAACTCGACCTCGCTGGAGGCGTTGGAGCAATTGCCCAGTTTGTTTTTCAGGCGCTGGATGTAGAACTGGTTGCGGCTGTCATCCGGACGGTGGCGTGGCAGCAGGAAACAGGTCAGGCCCTTGTCGGTCTGCGCCAGCGTCAGGAACGCGTCGCACATCGGCGCCGAGCAGAACCATTTGTGCCCCACCAGTTCATAGGCCTGACCCGGCCCTGCGGCGCCGACCGGATAAGCCTTGGTGGTGTTGGCCCGAACGTCGGTGCCGCCTTGTTTTTCGGTCATTGCCATGCCGATGGTGACGCCTGCTTTGTGTGCCATGCCGACGTTGCGCGGATCGTACTCAGTGGCCAGGACTTTCGGCAGCCACTGCCGGGCGATGTCCGGTTGCAGGCGCAAGGCCGGTACGCTGGCGAAGGTCATGGTCAGCGGACAGCCGCTGCCGGCTTCGGCCTGGCTGTGCAGATAGGTCATGGAAGCGCGGGCGACATGGGCGCCGGCTTGCGGATCGCTCCAGGGCAAGGAGGTCAGGCCATGCTCGACCGCAGTGCGCATCAATTCGTGATAGGCCGGATGAAACTCCACCAGGTCGATGCGGTGGCCGTAGCGATCATGACTGGAAAATACCGGCTTGTTCTGATTGGCCAGGAACCCCGCCGCCATCAACGGCCCACCGGCCAAGGCACCATAGGCATCGATCCGCGCCTCGGCCCAACCGGCCCCGTAGCGTCGCGACCACTCTTGCAGCGGCAGGTCGATGCGATACAGATTGGCGCCGTCCAGCGACGGTGGCTGATTGGTGACGTCGTGGGTTTCGGCGAACTGGTGCAGGTTCATGGCGGGCCTCCTTGGGTCAGCAGAGACCTTCAGTTAAGCACTCGCCCAGCGGCCAAAAAAGTGGCATAAGCGCCTAAATGCCGGCGCTTTCACCTTGTTGCAGAGACAGGACATGACGACAGAGTGCCGCCTGCAGGTCTTCGAATTTCACCGGTTTTGTCAGGACATCAGTCCATCCTGCCTCCAGATCGACTCCGCTGAGCGACGTCAGCGCCGCCAGCACCGGCAACCCCGCGTAACCGGGCAAGCCCTGCATTTGCCCGGCGAGAGAGGGTGACGGACTGTCGAGCAGAACCGCGTCGAATCGCTCCCGGCGCAGGCACTCCAGGGCGGCTGGGCCGGTGTCGACACTGCGCACCCGATAACCCAGCTTGAGCAGCATGGCGCGCACCACCAACTGATTGATGCTGTTGTCATCCACCAGCATCACCAGGCAGTCCTGGGGCGTACGCTCCTTCTGCACCTGCGGACATTCGCGCACGCCGCCGGCCACTGGCACCACCACCAGTACATCGAATTCGACGTCCAGCTGGAAGCGACTGCCCCGCCCGGGCTCGGAGCGATGGGTCAGGCGCCCGCCTATCAGCTCCACCACCTGCCGGCAGATCGCCAGGCCTACGCCCAGGCCTCCGTATTCGCGGGTCATCGAGCCGTCGAGCTGGAAGAAGCGCTGGTACATGGTCGCCTCGCCCAGGTCGGTGAAGCCGATGCCGGTATCGATCACGACAAAGGACAACTTCTGCCGCCCCGCCTCGCCGGGCTTGCCACTGACTCGCAACGCCAGGCCGCCGACATGGGTGAATTTGATCGCGTTGTCCAGCAGGCACTCCAGGCACTGCACCAGCTTGCCGCTGTCGCCCGACAGCCGATCCGCCAGGCCCTGGGCCACCTCCACCTTGAAATCCAGGCCCTTGGCCACGGCACTGGCAGCGAATTGCTGCTGCAAGGAGTCGACCACCGTGCGCAGGCTGAAGGGTTCGGGGTAGGCCTTGAGACGCCCGGCCTGGAGCTCGGTCAGGGTCAGGATACCGTTGACCATGCGCATCATTTCTCGCGCCGAACCGGCTGCGGTCTGCTGGTATTGCTCGAGCTCCGGGTCGAGCTCCACGGTCTGCATCAACTCCAGCGAACCGATCACCCCATTCATCGGCGTGCGTAGCTCATGGGTCAGGGTCGCGAGGAATTCGTCCTTGAGCTGGTTACTGTGGGCCAGTTGCTGGTTCAGCACCTCGAGCTTCTGCCCGGCGTCGAGCAGCGTCTGGGCCTGCTGCTCGCGCATGGTGTTGATGCGGTCGGCCAGGGCCAGCGACAACAATGCCACCTCGATCGCCGAGCCGATCTGGCTGGCATACATGGTCAGGAACACGTTCGGCAGGTAGCCCAGCACCATCAGGGTATTCACAATGCCGCCGAGCAAAAACGCCGACCAGGCAATGATGAAATAGCGCGCCACCCGCAAGCCGCGCCACCAGGCGAAAATCCCCGCCGAGAAAATCACCACGGTGAAGATCAATGCCAGCGCGGTGGCCAGACGCAGCGCCAGGGCGTAGCTGGTCATCAACGACAGGCCGACCACCACCGCGCTACAGGCCACCAAGGTCAGCAGCAGGCGATCGAGCCAGCGACTGTGGCTGGAGGTCTGCAGGAAACTGCGGGCGAACTGACTACCGAACAGCGCCGCGCAGCCGATGAAAAACGGCGTCGAGGCATTCGCCCACCAGGGGTTGTTCGGCCAGAAATACTCCACCGCGGCGCCATTGACCGACAATTGGTACAGGCCGAACGAGGCGATATAGAAGATGTAATAGAGGTAACTGGTGTCACGCACGCTCAGGTAGATGAACAGGTTGTACACCAGCATCCCGAGCAATACCCCATAGATCAACCCCAGCACATAGAGGCGCACGGGCTGGTCTTCGAGGTAGGCGGTGCTCGACCACAGAGTCAACGGCGCCTGGATCGAGCCCTGGCTTTGCAGGCGCAAAAAGACGGTTTTCTGCTCGTTCGGGGTAAATGGCAGATCGAACAGGTAGTTGTTCTGGCGGATTTCCCGGCTGGCGAATGGCAAGGCATCGCCGGTGCGCCGCTGCAATTGGTAGCGGCCAGTGGCGTCAGGCAGGTACAGGTCGATATGGTCGAGGGGCGGATACGCCAGCTCCAGCAGCCAGGTGCGCCGGACCTCGGGATTGTTCGGACGGTAGTGCAGGTCGACCTTCAACCAGAACACCGAACGCGAATACCCGGCATTCAAGGTGGCTTTGTGGTGGGCTTTGAACTGACCGGCCGCGGCTTGCGCCAGAACGTCATCGACAGTGGCCGTGCCGGTGACGTCTTCGTACACCTGCATGATCCGACCCAGGGGGAGGTTTTGGGTCAGCTCGTCAAAATCCGCTGCGGTCGCCAGAAGGGGCAAGCTCAACAGCAACATCAGCAAATAGCGCATAAAGCCCCAGCATGGCCTGTCCGGTACGTCAGCAAGCCCCCCATTTCCTTTTGAGCAGACGTCGACCCGGTAAACCTGTTATTGGTTTGGATCCACTCTAGCATAGCCGTTGGTGGCGTTTGAACACCATTGAAATTTATAGTTTGAAGGCTCTAGGACGGGCGCTTCAGACCTGTACAAAGTCAAAAAACTGTAGAGCCAGTCAGATTATGACAACCATCTGATAACACCGGAGCCAGTCGAAGACGCGGTTGTATACAAAACCACCGACAATGCTCCGCAACACCCCGATAAAACCGGTTTGGTGGTAAGCTCGCGCACCATGAATATCTACAGCTCTCGCCCCGTTGTCCTCTGTCTCTCCGGCCACGACCCAAGTGGTGGCGCCGGCTTGCAGGCAGATATCGAAGCCCTGCTCGCTCAGGGATGTCATGCGGCCCCGGCCGTCACCGCCCTGACCGTGCAAGACACGGTCAACGTCAGTGATTTCCGCGTTCTCGACCGTGAGTGGGTGATGGCGCAAGCCAACGCCGTGCTCAACGACTCGCAGGTCGCGGCGGTAAAGCTGGGCATGCTCGGTTCCCTGGAGATGGTCGACACCGTGGTCGAACTGCTCCAGGCGCACCCGCACCTGCCGATGGTCTGCGACCCGGTGCTGCGCGCCGGCGGCGGCGGACGCCTGGGCAAGGACGAAGTCGGCTATGCCATGCGCGAGCGCCTGTTGCCATTGGCGATCATCGCCACCCCCAACCTCCCTGAAGCGCGCATCCTCGCCGAACTGCCCGAAGGCACGGCCGACCAATGCGCAGAAAAACTCCTGCCGTTCGTCAAACACCTGCTGATCACCGGTGGTCACGGTGACGAACACGAAGTTCATAACCGCCTGTACAGCCGCGACGGTCACCGCGAAACCTTTACCTGCCAGCGCCTGCCGGGCAGCTATCACGGTTCCGGCTGCACTCTGGCCAGCGCCCTCGCCGGCCGTCTGGCCCAGGGCGAACATTTGGCCAGCGCGGTGCAGTCGGCACTCAACTACACCTGGCGCACCCTGCGGGACGCCGAACAACTGGGCCGGGGCCAGTTCGTGCCACGCCGCCTGCCGCTGGATTTTTGCTCGTAACGCCATGAGGCTTGCCCGATGAAATTACGTGGTCTGTACGCCATTACCGACAGTCAATTACTGGCCGGCAAGTTCCTGTCTTATGTAGAGGCGGCGCTGGAAGGCGGCGTCACCCTGCTGCAGTACCGCGACAAAAGCGACGACGCCTCCAAGCGTTTGCGCGAGGCCGAGGCACTTCACGACCTGTGCGGGCGCTACAAGACCCAGTTGATCATCAACGACGACGCCGAACTGGCGGCGCGCCTGGGGGTCGGCGTGCACCTCGGGCAGACCGACGGCCCCTTGACCCCGGCCCGCTCGCTACTGGGCCGCCAGGCCATCATCGGCTCGACCTGCCACGCGCAACTCGAACTGGCCGCACAAGCGGCAAAAGAAGGCGCCAGCTATGTCGCCTTCGGCCGCTTCTTCAACTCCACGACCAAACCCGGCGCACCGACCTGCAGCCTCGAGCTGCTCGAACAGGCCCGCAGCACCCTGCACCTGCCGATTTGCGCGATTGGCGGTATCACCCTCGACAACGCCGCCCCACTGGTGGCCCATGGGGTCGACCTGCTGGCGGTGGTCCACGGTCTGTTCGGCGCAGAGAACACCGGCGAGGTCACCCGTCGCGCCCGCGCCTTCAATCAATTGTTCACTTGCTGATTTCCGAGAGCCCAATCATGTCGCGTTCCGAAACCCTGTTTGCCAACGCCCAGAAACACATTCCCGGCGGCGTCAACTCGCCCGTTCGTGCGTTCAAGAGCGTGGGTGGCACACCGTTGTTCTTCAAACATGCCGAAGGCGCCTACGTCACCGACGAAGACGACAAGCGCTATGTGGATTACGTCGGCTCCTGGGGCCCGATGATTCTCGGCCACAGCCACCCGGACGTGCTGGACGCGGTGCGCAAGCAGCTGGAGCACGGCCTGTCATACGGTGCGCCGACCGCGATGGAAACCGAGATGGCCGACCTGGTCTGCTCGATCGTGCCGTCGATGGAAATGGTGCGCATGGTCAGCTCCGGCACCGAAGCCACCATGAGCGCCATTCGCCTGGCCCGTGGTTTTACCGGTCGCGACAGCATCATCAAGTTCGAAGGCTGCTACCACGGTCACTCCGACAGCCTGCTAGTCAAAGCCGGCTCGGGCCTGCTGACCCAGGGCGTGCCGAGTTCTGCCGGGGTCCCTGCGGATTTCGCCAAACACACCCTGACCCTGCCCTTCAACGACATCGCTGCCGTGGAAAAAATGCTCGGTGAAGTGGGCGCTGACGTTGCCTGCATCATCGTTGAGCCGGTCGCCGGCAACATGAACTGCGTGCCGCCAGCCCCGGGCTTCCTCGAAGGCTTGCGCAGCCTGTGCGATAAGCACGGCGTAGTGCTGATTTTCGACGAAGTGATGACCGGCTTCCGCGTTGCGCTTGGCGGCGCCCAGGCGCACTACGGCGTAACGCCGGACCTGAGCACCTTCGGCAAAATCATCGGCGGCGGCATGCCGGTGGGCTGCTTTGGTGGCAAGCGCGAAATCATGTCGCACATCGCGCCGCTGGGTCCGGTCTACCAGGCAGGTACGCTGTCGGGCAACCCGCTGGCCATGGCCGCCGGCCTGACCACCCTGCGCCTGATTAGCCGCCCGGGTTTCCACGCCGAACTCAGCGACTACACCAGCCGCCTGCTCGATGGCCTGCAACAACGTGCCGATGCTGCCGGCATCCCGTTTGTCACCACCCAGGCAGGTGGCATGTTCGGCCTGTACTTCAGCGGCGCCGACGACATCGTGACCTTCGATGACGTGATGGCCAGCGACGCCAACCTGTTCAAACGCTTCTTCCACCTGATGCTTGAAGGTGGCGTGTACCTGGCGCCTAGCGCCTTCGAAGCGGGCTTCACCTCGATTGCCCACGGCGAAAAAGAGTTGCAACTGACCTTGGACGCTGCCGAGCGTGCCTTCGCCGCCCTGAAGTAAGCAAGACCGCTGACGTCGACCATTGCCGGCGTCAGCTTTCTCCTACATTGCGTACTTTTCGCCACACTGACTACCCAAGAGCCCGCAAAAGCGCTAGATATAGTTCCCGCGCAGCAGAAAAACGAGTAAAGACTTTGTAAGGAAGGTCCTGCTTATTTCATAATGCGCGCTTATTGGATCCCTCGCTGGGTCCGCGCGCCCTTCAGAGGTAAGTCGATTCCCATGAACCGCACCGGCCGCACCCTTGCACTGGGCTGCCTGTTGCTCCTTCAGCCGCTGCTGGCGCACGCACAAGCAGGCGGTAACTCGTTGTTGGTGCCGGCAATGGGCCGTTGCAGCCTCGATACCCAGCCTGAGGACTTGCAGGAGGCACTCGCCGCCTGCCAGAAAGCCTCGGACGAAGGGGATGCGGAAGCGCAATACGAGTTGGGCGAGTTCTACTACGACGGTAAAAACACCCCGCGCGACCTCAATCAAGCCCTGAGCTACTTCGAAAAAGCCTCCCTGCAAGGCCACGCCCAGGCGCAATTCAAACTCGGCACCATGTTCTTCCACGGCGAAGGCGTACAGGCCAATAACATCCAGGCCTATATCGTGCTGAAAATGGCTGCGGTCAACGGCGCTGAAGATGCGCTGGACACCGCCGACGAAGTCGCCGAGCAAATGCAGCGTGATGAACTGGAAGTGGCCACCCAGGTACTGGGACAGATTTTCCGCAAATACCTGATGGAACTGCAAAGTGCAGATGGGCGAACGCCGTTTGCACCGCTGCCTTGAATTTGACTCCATCGCGGGCAAGCCCGCTCCCACAGTTCTTGTGGTGTTTTCACCGCCCCCTGTGGGAGCGGGCTTGCCCGCGATGAAGCCAACCCAATCTTGAGCCTTACTTCTCAGGCATCGGCATCGGGAATGGCATGACATTGCCAACCCCACCACGCGCTTCGCTGATTTTCGGTGTACCCAGGCGCTCCACTTCGTCAATGCGCACAATCGAATGCATCGGCACAAAACTGCGCACCACGCCCTCGAACTGCGCCTTGAGTTTCTCTTCGCTCGGATCGACCACTACCTGCGTGCGCTCGCCAAAGACGAACTCTTCCACTTCCAGGAAACCCCACAGTTCACTCTGATAGATCTGCTTGGCGTACATCTCGAACACCTGGCCCTGGTTGAGGAAAATCACCTTGTAGATTGGAGCTTCGCGTTTGGTCATGGCGGGCGGAAAACACATCGAGGGATAAAAAAGAGGGCACGAACTATAGCATAGCCGCCGGACGCAGGACGGTAGGAACCTGGAGACTTGTTCCCTATAATGCGCGGTTCTTTGAATCACGTGATGATCCCGTCCATGGCCAAGAAGCTTTACATCGAAACCCACGGTTGCCAGATGAACGAGTACGACAGCTCGCGCATGGTCGACCTGCTGGGTGAACACCAGGCCCTGGAAGTCACGGCGCGCGCCGAAGATGCCGACGTGATTCTGCTCAACACCTGCTCGATCCGCGAACGTGCCCAGGACCGGGTTTACTCCCAGCTGGGCCGCTGGCGCGAACTGAAACTGGCCAATCCGGACATGGTGATTGCCGTCGGTGGTTGCGTGGCCAGCCAGGAAGGCGCGGCGATCCGCGATCGCGCGCCTTATGTAGACGTCGTATTCGGCCCGCAAACCCTGCACCGCCTGCCGGAAATGATCGACGCCGCGCGCATCAGCAAGCTGCCGCAAGTGGACGTCTCGTTCCCGGAAATCGAAAAGTTCGACCACCTGCCCGAGCCGCGCATCGACGGCCCCAGCGCCTACGTGTCGGTGATGGAAGGCTGCAGCAAGTACTGCACCTTCTGCGTGGTGCCCTACACCCGTGGCGAAGAAGTCAGCCGGCCCTTCGATGACGTGATCGCCGAGATCATTCACCTGGCCGAAAACGGCGTGCGCGAAGTGACCCTGCTCGGGCAAAACGTCAACGGCTATCGCGGCACTACCCACGACGGGCGCGTGGCGGACCTCGCCGAGCTGATCCGCGTAGTGGCCGCCGTCGACGGTATCGAGCGCATCCGCTACACCACCTCGCACCCGCTGGAGTTCTCCGACAGCCTGATCCAGGCCCACGCCGAAGTGCCGGAACTGGTCAAACACCTGCACTTGCCGGTGCAGTCGGGTTCGGACCGCATTCTCTCGGCAATGAAACGCAACCACACCGCCCTCGAATACAAATCCAAACTGCGCAAGCTGCGGGCTGCCGTGCCGGGGATATGCATCAGTTCCGACTTCATTGTCGGTTTCCCTGGCGAGACCGAAAAAGACTTCGAACAGACCATGAAGCTGATCGAGGACGTCGGCTTCGACTTCTCCTACTCGTTCGTCTATAGCCAGCGCCCGGGCACCCCGGCCGCAGACCTCGCCGACGACACCCCGGAAGAGCTGAAGAAGGAGCGCCTGAACGCCCTGCAGCACCGCCTGAATCAGCAAGGCTTCGAGATCAGCCGACAAATGGTCGGCTCGATCCAGCGGATCCTGGTCACCGATTACTCTAAAAAAGACCCGGGCGAGCTGCAAGGCCGGACCGAGAATAATCGAATCGTCAACTTCCGCTGCGATACTCCGACCCTGATCGGCCAGTTCGCCGACGTGCACATCGACGCGGCGCAACCGCACTCGCTGCGCGGTTCGCTGGTGCAGTAACACGCAAAATCATTGTCGGAAAAACTTGTGGGAGCGAGCCTGCTCGCGAAGACGGTGTGTCAGCGACATAAATGTCGACTGATGAACCCTATTCGCGAGCGGGCTCGCTCCCACAGGAAGCATGAATCGGCTTACACAATTTAAGAGCTTTCGCACCCAGCCCACTGGCGTTATCCTTGATTTCACCTTCATTGCCCAAGGGCGGCTGAATACAACCTTGAACGCACCCATAGAACCCCATCGTTTTATTCTCGAGCCCTTTGAGGCTCAGCGCTTCGCCAATCTGTGCGGGCAATTCGACGAGCATTTGCGCTTGATCGAGCAGCGCCTGGCGATCGTGATTCGCAATCGCGGCAATCAGTTCGAACTGATCGGCGAAAGCAAACACACCACGTCCGCGGAAAACCTCCTGCGCCGCCTCTACCGGGAAACCAAGGGTAGCGAGCTGTCGCCGGACATGGTCCACCTGTTCCTGCAGGAATCGGCCGTGGAAGAGCTGGACAACCACGCCCCCGCCGAAGCTTCCGTAGCCCTGCGCACCAAGAAAGGCATGATTCGCCCGCGCGGCTTGAATCAGCAGCGCTATGTGAAGGAAATCCTCGCCAACGACATCAACTTCGGCATCGGCCCGGCCGGTACTGGCAAGACCTACCTGGCCGTTGCCTGTGCGGTAGATGCGCTGGAACGCGAACAGATCCGTCGCATCCTGCTGGTGCGCCCAGCGGTTGAGGCCGGCGAAAAACTCGGCTTCCTGCCCGGCGACCTGTCGCAGAAGATCGACCCGTACCTGCGCCCGCTGTACGACGCGCTGTACGAAATGCTCGGCTTCGAATATGTCGCCAAGCTGATCGAGCGCCAGGTCATCGAAGTCGCGCCGCTGGCCTACATGCGCGGTCGTACCCTGAACAACAGCTTCATCATTCTCGACGAAAGCCAGAACACCACCGTCGAGCAGATGAAAATGTTCCTGACCCGGATCGGCTTCGGCTCGACCGCCGTCATTACCGGCGACATCACCCAGATCGACCTGCCCAAGGGCACCAAATCCGGGCTGATCCATGTCACCGAAGTGCTCAAGGACATTCCCGGCATCAGCTTCAGCCACTTCAAGCCTAAAGACGTGGTCCGCCACCCACTGGTGCAGCGCATTGTCGAAGCCTACGAGCGTTTCGAGAATCACACCGGCGACGCAACACCCAAGGACAACCGCCGCGATGCTTGAGCTTGATCTGCAACTGGCTACCGATGCCGCAGCCCCAAGCGAAGCCCAGTTCCGCCAATGGTGCGAACTGGCGCTGCGCCAACGTAGTGCCGACTCGGAAATGACCATTCGCCTGGTCGACGAAGCCGAAGGCCGTGAGCTCAATCACACCTGGCGGCAAAAAGATTACGCCACCAACGTCCTGTCGTTCCCGGCCGACGTGCCTGACGAATTTCTCGACATTCCATTGCTCGGTGACCTGGTGATCTGTGTCGCCGTGGTCGAGCGCGAAGCCGCCGAGCAAGGCAAGGCGCTGGAGGCTCACTGGGCCCATCTGGTGATTCACGGCTGCTTGCATCTGTTGGGTTACGACCATATAGATGACGACGAAGCCGAAGAAATGGAAGCACTGGAACGAACGTTGCTTGCCGAACTGGGTCATCCGGACCCTTATGCGGATGACGAAACCGACATCATGACAACAAAGGATTCAGAGTAATCGCTATGAGCGAAGATCGATCGAGCAACGGGCAGAAGTCCTGGCTGGGTAAACTGACCCAAGCTTTTGCCCACGAGCCGAAGAACCGCCAGGAGCTGCTTGAGCTGCTGCGCGATGCACACCAGAACAAACTGTTGGACAGCGAAGCGCTGGCCATCGTCGAAGGCGCCATCCAGGTGGCTGACCTGCAAGTGCGCGACATCATGGTCCCGCGCTCGCAGATGGTCAGCATCAAGGCGACCCAGACGCCCCGCGAGTTCCTACCGGCCGTGGTCGACTCGGCCCACTCGCGCTATCCGGTGATCGGCGAAAGCCACGATGACGTGATGGGTGTGTTGCTGGCCAAGGACTTGCTGCCGTTGATCCTCAAGGAGAATGGCGACAACTTCAACATCAAGGACCTGCTGCGCCCGGCCACGTTCGTGCCCGAGTCCAAGCGCCTGAACGTGTTGCTGCGCGAATTTCGCGCCAACCATAACCACATGGCCATCGTCATTGACGAATACGGCGGAGTGGCCGGCCTGGTGACCATCGAAGACGTCCTCGAGCAGATCGTCGGCGACATCGAAGACGAGCACGACGTCGAAGAAGACAGCTACATCAAGCCGCTGCCCAGCGGTGATTTCCTGATCAAGGCCCTGACCCCGATCGAAAACTTCAACGAGTTCTTCGACAGCGAATTCTCCGACGACGAGTTCGACACCGTCGGCGGCCTGGTGATGAGCGCGTTCGGGCACCTGCCAAAACGCAACGAGATCACCGAAATCGGCGCCTATCGCTTTCGCATCCTGAATGCCGACAGCCGCCGCATCCACCTGTTGCGCCTGACTCCCATCGCCCGGTAACCCCTAAGGATTGAAATGCGCTGGATAACCCGCCCCGGCTGGCCCGGTAACCTGCTGGCCGTGGCGGCCGGTGCACTCACCACCCTGGCGCTGGCGCCGTTCGACATCTGGCCGTTGGCGCTGCTCGCGGTCGGTTTCTTCTATGCCGGGCTGCGAGAGTTGAGCCCGCGCCAGGCACTAGGCCGGGGCTGGTGTTTCGGGTTTGGCCTGTTCGGCGCTGGCACCAGCTGGATCTACTACAGCATCCACCACTTCGGCGGCGCTTCGGTGCTGCTGGCGGGGTTCCTGATGCTGCTGTTCACCGCCGCGATCGCCTGGTTCTTCGCCCTGCCCGCCTGGGTCTGGGCGCGCTGGCTGCGGCGCAACGAGGCGCCACTGGCCGACGCCCTGGCCTTCGCCGCTTTGTGGGTAGGCCAGGAAGCGTTTCGCGGCTGGTTCCTCACCGGCTTCCCTTGGCTTTACTCCGGCTACAGCCAACTCGATGGCCCGCTGACCGGCCTGGCTCCGCTGGGTGGGATCTGGCTGATTTCCTTCTGTATCGCCTTGAGCGCAGCCCTGCTGTACAACCTGCCACGCCTGATCAGGGCACCGCGCAAGAGCTTCCTGGTGGTCGGCCTGTTGCTGCTGGCCGCACCCTGGGCCGTCGGCCTGGCACTCAAGGGCCATGCCTGGACCAGCCCTTCGGGTGAACCGCTGAGCGTCGCGGCGATTCAGGGCAACATCGAACAAAGCATGAAATGGGACCCGGCGCAGCTCAACTCGCAACTGGCGCTGTACCGCGACATGAGCCTGAGCTCCAAGCGGGTCGACCTGCTGATCTGGCCGGAAACCGCGGTACCGGTGCTCAAGGAGTCAGCCGAAGGCTATCTGGACATGATGGGCAAGTTCGCCGCCGATCGTGATTCAGCGTTGATCACCGGCGTACCGATTCGCCAGGTGGTGCATCAGGAACGGCGTTTTTATAACGGCATCACCGTGGTCGGCGAAGGCGATGGCACTTACCTCAAGCAAAAACTGGTGCCGTTCGGCGAGTACGTGCCGTTGCAGGACCTCTTGCGTGGGCTGATCGCCTTCTTCGACCTGCCGATGTCGGACTTCGCCCGGGGCCCGGCCGACCAGCCGATGCTGCAAGCCAAGGGCTACCAGATTGCACCGTTCATCTGCTACGAAGTGGTCTATCCGGAATTCGCCGCCGGCCTGTCGGCGCGCAGCGATCTGCTGCTGACCATCAGCAACGACACCTGGTTCGGCACCTCGATTGGCCCGCTGCAGCACCTGCAGATGGCCCAGATGCGTGCCCTGGAAGCCGGTCGCTGGATGATTCGGGCGACCAACAACGGCGTGACCGGGCTGATCGACCCGTTCGGCAAGATCACCGTGCAGATCCCGCAGTTCGAACGCGGCATCCTCTACGGCGACGTCGTGCCCATGCACAACCTGACACCGTACCTGCAATGGCGCTCCTGGCCGCTGATCATCCTCTGCGTGCTGCTGTTCGGCTGGGCACTGATCGCCAGTCGGATGGCCAAGACGGTCTAGGACTGCACGATGGGCACTGGGGTTATCGATAGAAGATCGAGTACCCCAGTTGCCCAACCGCCTCATTGAGCAACTGCCCCGAGCGCCAGATCGACTTGAACGTCGGCATCCAGCCGCCCAGCGGCTCGGCGCTGTCGGTGCCGAGGAAGCCTACCGGGGCCGGCACCACCTGCAGGCCTGCTGCCTCGAAGCTCCACACCGCGCGCGGCATGTGCCAGGCCTGAGTGACCACCACGACCCTTTTCAGACCCATCGGCTGCAGCAACTCGGCACTGAACTGGGCGTTTTCCCAGGTGGTGCGGCTCCGCCCTTCCTGCCAACGCACCGTCACCCCGAAATCCTCCTGCATCGAATCCGCCATCAACTTGGCTTCGGTCGGCGGCGTCCCGTAGTGCAATCCACCACTGGTCAGCACCGGCAGCCCCGAGGCCTTGGCCAGGCGCGCCGCGTAGCGTTCGCGCTCCAGGGCGACGCCTGTGGGCTGGTCGGCTTGCCAGGCCAGATCGCCCCGCTCACGGCCAGCGCCCAACACCACAATCACATCCGCACGTTCAGCCAGGCTGGCCCACTCGCTGCGCGCCAGCGGCGGTTCGCGTTCCAGGGCCTTGGCGCCCCACTGCACCACCACCGGCAGGCTCATCAGCCAGAAGCCGCCGGCTCCCAACACAAAACAGCAGGCAGCCAGGCGTGGCCTCGATCGGCGCAACCACCAGGCAAGCACCAACAGCAGCAACAGAAGGCCGGGCGGCAAGAGCAATTGTTTGACGAAATAACGAAAAGGCATCGAGCATCTCCAAAGATGCCCGAAGCCTAAGTGGGTTGAAGCAAGGCGACAACTGACGTGACTGGCCTTTCCATCAAAAAACCGTCACCGGTGACTGCACACGTACGTGCCTGATCACTTACTTGGCTCGCAGGGACCGGACCTTTACCGCGTCCCCGCCAGGTACCTTGTCCTTCAACCAGATGATTTTGGCCGAACGAGGGGTGTCCTGCTGCATCGCTGCCTGCGACAAGCCTCCCTGCACCGCGTGTTGACTGCGGTCCAGATACGCCTTGATCAAGTCGAACTCTGCGCGGCTCAATCCGCGAAGTTCCAGCTCCTGCGGACGCTCATCGCGCAACCGCCCGGCTGTCTTTGCCGCGTCCAGGGCCATCCCCAGACGGTCAATCAGTTTTTCGTACAACTCGGGTTGCGTTACTGTTGCGTGCGACTCCACCATCCCTCACCTCATTGAAGATAAGACTCACTCCCCAACTAGAGCTTAGCTTCGCCGGCAAAACAGGCTGCACGCCGCGACCAACGGCCCCAACAGTGGGTCACCCGGCAATCAGGGTTTCCCTAGGCCGAGCGCGGTCATGTATGCTACGGCGCTTCCTGTAAATCCGCTTCCAGCGCGACTGGACACCGAAAACGCCCGATTTGGCGCGATCAACGTCCAGCGTTGCCTTGAAGAGGATGAGGCCACCCCTATTCAGTTCAAAAGTAGCCATGCACGAACAATATCAGCCCCGTGAAATAGAAGCCGCCGCCCAATCCTTCTGGGACGAGCAGAAGTCCTTTGAAGTCAGTGAACAGCCAGGCAAGGAGACTTACTACTGCCTATCGATGTTCCCTTACCCCAGCGGCAAGCTACACATGGGGCACGTGCGCAACTACACCATCGGTGACGTAATCTCGCGCTACCAGCGCATGCTCGGCAAAAACGTCCTGCAACCCATGGGTTGGGACGCCTTCGGCATGCCGGCGGAAAACGCCGCGATGAAGAACAACGTCGCGCCGGCCAAGTGGACCTACGAAAACATCGCCTACATGAAGTCCCAGCTGCGTAGCCTGGGCCTGGCGGTGGACTGGTCGCGCGAAGTCACCACCTGCAAGCCGGATTACTACCGCTGGGAACAATGGCTGTTCACTCGCCTGTTCGAAAAAGGCGTGATCTACCGCAAGAACGGCACTGTGAACTGGGACCCGGTCGACCAGACCGTCCTGGCCAACGAGCAAGTGATCGACGGTCGCGGCTGGCGTTCCGGCGCGCTGATCGAAAAGCGCGAAATCCCGATGTACTACTTCAAGATCACCGCCTACGCGGATGAGCTGCTGGAGAGCCTCGACGAGCTGACCGGCTGGCCTGAACAGGTCAAGACCATGCAGCGCAACTGGATCGGCAAATCCCGTGGCATGGAAGTGCAGTTCCCGTACAACGTCGACTCGATCGGCGAAACCGGCACCCTGAAAGTCTTCACCACCCGTCCGGACACCCTGATGGGCGCCACCTACGTGGCCGTGGCTGCCGAGCACCACCTGGCCACCCTGGCGGCGCAGAACAACCCTGAGCTGCAAGCGTTCATCGCTGAATGCAAAGGCGGCAGCGTGGCCGAGGCCGATGTCGCGACTCAAGAGAAAAAAGGCCTGCCAACCGGCCTGTTCGTCGAGCACCCGCTGACCGGCGAGAAACTCCCGGTGTGGGTCGCCAACTACGTGCTGATGCACTACGGCGACGGCGCGGTCATGGCTGTGCCAGCGCACGATGAGCGCGATTTCGAATTCGCCCACAAGTACAACCTGCCGGTCAAATCGGTGGTGCGCACCAGCTCCGGCGATACCAACCCGACGCCATGGCAGGACGCCTACGGCGAGCACGGCACGCTGATCAATTCCGGCGAGTTCGACGGCCTGGACTTCGTCGGTGCGTTCGACGCCATGGAAGTCGCCCTGATCAAGAAAGAACTCGGCGCCTCGCGCACCCAGTTCCGCCTGCGCGACTGGGGCATCAGCCGCCAGCGCTACTGGGGCTGCCCGATTCCGATCATCCACTGCGCAACCTGCGGTGATGTACCGGTGCCGGAAGACCAGTTGCCGGTGGTCCTGCCAGAAGACGTGGTGCCGGATGGCGCCGGTTCGCCCCTGGCACGCATGCCCGAGTTCTACGAGTGCAGCTGCCCGAAATGCGGCCAGCCGGCCAAGCGTGAAACCGACACCATGGACACCTTCGTCGAGTCCTCGTGGTACTACGCTCGCTATGCCTCGCCACACTTCGAAGGCGGCCTGGTAGAAAAATCCGCGGCGGATCACTGGCTGCCGGTCGACCAGTACATCGGCGGTATCGAACACGCGATCCTGCACCTGCTCTACGCGCGCTTCTTCCACAAGCTGATGCGCGACGAAGGCCTGGTCAGCTCCAACGAGCCGTTCAAGAACCTGCTGACCCAAGGCATGGTGATCGCCGAGACCTACTACCGTCGCGAAGCCAACGGCGCCTACACCTGGTTCAACCCGGCTGACGTCGAGCTCGAGCGTGACAGCAAGGCCAAAGTGATCAGCGCCAAGCTGAAATCCGATGGTCTGCCGGTAGAAATCGGCGGCACCGAGAAGATGGCCAAGTCGAAGAACAACGGCGTCGACCCACAGTCGATGATCGATCAGTTCGGTGCTGACACCTGCCGCCTGTTCATGATGTTCGCCTCGCCACCCGACATGAGCGCCGAATGGTCCGACTCTGGCGTCGAAGGCTCGCACCGCTTCCTCAAGCGTGTCTGGCGCCTGGCCCAGGCCCACGTCACTCAGGGCCTGCCGGGCAAGCTGGACCTCGCTGCGTTGAGCGATGAGCAAAAAGCCATTCGCCGTTCGATCCACCTGGCCATCAAGCAAGCCAGCCTGGACGTCGGTCAGAACCACAAGTTCAACACCGCCATCGCCCAGGTGATGACCCTGATGAACGTGCTGGAGAAGGCCCCGCAAGGCACCGAGCAGGATCGTGCACTGATCCAGGAAGGCCTGGAAACCGTGACCCTGCTGCTGGCCCCGATCACACCGCACATCAGCCATGAGCTGTGGCAGCGCCTGGGTCACGCCGACGCGGTGATCGACGCCGCCTGGCCAGTGCTGGACGACAGCGCCCTGGTGCAGGACAGCCTGCAACTGGTGATTCAGGTCAACGGCAAGCTGCGTGGCCAGATCGAAATGCCCGCCAGCGCCACTCGCGAAGAAGTCGAAGCCGCCGCACGCGCCAACGAAAACGTGCTGCGTTTCGTCGACGGCCTGACCATTCGCAAAGTGATCGTGGTACCCGGGAAACTGGTCAACATCGTCGCCAGCTAATTGGAGCAGGTGCCAGGCTCGGCCTGGCACCGAACAAACCTTTCGGGCTGCAGCGCAGCCCACACGGTTTCAAGGGGAGCAACAAGATGATCAAACGCAATCTTCTGGTGATGGGCCTCGCGGTCCTGCTGAGCGCCTGCGGTTTTCAACTGCGCGGCACCGGCACCAGCGAACTGGCGTTCAAGGAACTCGACCTGAGTGCACGCAACGCCTACGGCGAAACCGTGATGATGATGCGCCAGGCCCTGCAAAGCAGCGGTGTCAACGTCACGGCTGCCGCGCCGTACAAGCTGGTGTTCACCAACGAGCAAACCTCCCAGCGCAGCCTCAGCTACTCGGGTGCCGGGCGTACTGCCGAAAACGAGCTGACCACCGTGCTGGACTACCAGATCGTTGGCCAGAACAACCTGTCGCTGATCAGCGACAAGCTGCAAGTGCAGAAAGTCGTGATGCATGACGGCAGCAACATTACCGGCTCGGTCCAGGAACAGGACGAAGCGCGCAAGGAAATCCATCGTGAGCTGGTCCAGCGCATGATGCTGCGCCTGCAGCAGATGACCCCGGCCCAGCTGGATCAACTGCAGCAGACCGCCGACGCCCGCGCCAAGGCAGAAGCCGAGGCACTGGACGCTGCACAAAAGGCTGAAGCGAATACCCCGCGTCAGTCGCCGCTGCAGATTCCTGCCGAGTAAGTCTGACGGGGCGCCCTGGCGCCCCGTTGGCCCCGCCTTATGAAACTCGCCCCCGCCCAACTCGCCAAACACCTGCAAGGCACCCTCGCGCCTGTTTACGTCATCAGTGGCGACGACCCGTTGCTGTGCCAGGAAGCGGCCGACGCCATCCGCACCGCCGCCCGCCAACAGGGCTTCGACGAGCGCCAGGTATTCGCCGCCGATGCCAATTTTGATTGGGGCAGCCTGCTGCTGGCCGGTGCCAGCATGTCGCTGTTCGCCGAAAAGCGCCTGCTGGAACTACGCCTGCCTTCCGGCAAACCCGGGGACAAGGGCGCTGCGGCCCTGATCGAATACTGCTCGCGTCCGGCTGAAGACACCTTGCTGCTGATCAGCCTGCCCAAGCTCGACGGCAGTGCGCAGAAAACCAAATGGGGCAAGGCGCTGGTCGAAGGCGCGCAGACTCAGTTCGTGCAGATCTGGCCGGTGGACGTGCACCAGTTGCCGCAGTGGATCCGCCAACGCCTGTCGCAAGCCGGACTGAGTGCCAGCCAGGATGCGGTCGAGCTGATCGCCGCGCGCGTCGAGGGCAACCTGCTGGCCGCCGCCCAGGAAATCGAAAAGCTCAAGCTGATGGCCGAAGGTGGGCAGATCACCGTGGAAACCGTGCAGGCGGCCGTGGCCGACAGTGCGCGTTTCGACGTGTTCGGCCTGACCGATGCGATTCTCAACGGCGAAGCCGCCCATGCCCTGCGCATGCTCGAAGGGCTGCGCGGTGAAGGCGTCGAGCCGCCGGTGATTCTCTGGGCGCTGTCCCGTGAACTGCGGCTGCTGGCCAACCTGTCGCTGCAATACAGTCAGGGCGTACCGCTGGACAAGGCATTCAGCCAGGCCCGGCCGCCGATCTGGGACAAGCGCAAGCCGCTGATTAGCAAGGCCCTGCAACGCTACTCCGCGTCGCGCTGGGCGCAATTGCTGCTGGAAGCGCAGCGCATCGACGCACAAATCAAGGGCCAGGCCGCTGGCTCGCCGTGGATGAGCCTCAGCCGCCTGTCACTGCTGATGGCGGGCCAGCGCCTGGCACTGCCGGCCGAGTAAACACACCGCTCAGCTCCTGACATACAACGACACTGGACAGAGGCCGAACTTGGGCTGATGATGCGAGCCGCACCATCCATCCCCAGGGAGCCCACTGCCCATGAGCAAGCAAAAACGGCCAAACAAGGCCAAATCCATCGTCGCCCAGCCACTGTTCCGCAGCCGCCAGGAACAGCCCGCCAAGGGTAAAGGCAGCTACCGCCGCGAAGCCTTCCAGTCTAAAAGCTGGGAGGCTTCTTACTTTCTGGCCGCTTGAAGCGCAGCACCCCCTCTCCATGTTAAGGTCGACACCTGATTCGTTTTCCCTGGACCTGTGCATGCCCTTTTGTATTTCCCGTCATTGGCACCTGCGCCCACTGATTGCTGCCACCAGTTTCGTCTTGCTGGTTGCCTGCGCGGAAAAGCCCACCGCCGCCGACGCGCAAACGCTACAGACCGTTCCTGTCACCACCGCGCCAGCCGTGATTGCCCCCGTGGTTCCGACCGGCGACAACCTCGAGATCCAGCCGACCCAGACCTTTGAACAATGGCAAGCGGCCTTTCGCCGAGACGCACTGGCAGCCGGCATCAGCCCGAGCCTGTTCGACCGCGCCTTTGCCGGTGTCAGCCCGGACATGAGCGTGATCCGCGCTGACCGCAGCCAGCCAGAATTCTCCCGCCCGGTGTGGGAATACCTCGACGGCGCGCTGTCGGTGGTGCGCGTGCGTCGCGGTCAGGCGCTGCTGGTGCAATATGCCGACACCCTGAATGCCATCGAGCAACGCTATGGCGTCGATCGCCAGGCACTGGTGGCGGTGTGGGGCATGGAAAGTAACTTCGGCAGCTTCCAGGGCGACAAGTCGGTAATCCGCTCCCTCGCCACCCTGGCCTACGAAGGCCGGCGCCCAGGCTTTGCCCACGCGCAATTGCTGGCAGCGCTGCAGATCCTGCAACAGGGTGATATCGCCCCCGAGAAGATGCTCGGTTCCTGGGCCGGCGCCATGGGCCAGACCCAGTTCATCCCGACCACCTACAACACCCACGCCGTGGATTTCGATGGCGATGGCCGACGCGACATCTGGGGCAGCCCGGCCGACGCCCTCGCCTCCACCGCGCATTACCTGCAAAGCTCCGGCTGGCAGAAAGGTCAGCCCTGGGGCTTTGAAGTGACGGTGCCCAGCACCTTCAATTACTCGCTGGCCGACGGCGCGATCCGCAAGAGCGTTGCCGAATGGACCCAGCTCGGCGTGAAACTGCCCGATGGCGCCAGCGTGCCGCCCGGTTCCGAGCAACTGTCCGCCGCCCTGCTGCTGCCGGCCGGCTATCGCGGCCCGGCGTTCCTGATCCTCGACAACTTCCGCGCGGTGCTCAAGTACAACAACTCGTCGTCCTACGCCCTGGCGGTCAATCTGTTATCCGAGCGTTTCAGCGGTGCTGGCCAGATCAGTGGCCCATGGCCCAAGGATGACCTGCCGCTGAGCCGCTCCGAGCGCATCGAGTTGCAGAACCTGCTCAGCGCCAACAACTACGACGCCGGCAATCCCGACGGCATCATCGGCGCCAACACCCGCAAGGCGATTCGGGCGGCGCAGCAGTCGTTCGGCTGGCCGGCGGATGGCTATCCGACGCACAAGTTGCTCGAGAGCCTGCGCAAGCGCTAAAAGCATCGCGCACATCCAGACAGGCCGCGTCATCGTTGACGACCTTCGCCAGCAAGCTGGCTCCTACAGTGGTTGTGAGTCGATCGCAAGATCTGCGATCACCGCAAATCCCTTGTAGGAGCGAGCCTGCTCGCGAAAAACCTTAGAGCGCCGCGCACATCCAGACAGCTCGCGTCATCGTTGACGACCTTCGCCAGCAAGCTGGCTCCTACAGTGGTTGTGGTCGATCACACGATCTGCGATCACAGCACATGTCGAAACGTCGCACCGCCGCGAAGGCTGACTGTCAGGCGCTACAAATCTAAGCCCTGACCACCACATCCTGCTCCAGCACCAACTCCTGCTTCCCCGCATCCAGCCGCACCAGCGCCCCCAGCGGCAACGTCAGGTTCGGATCACAATGCCCGCTACGCCAGCCCGCCAGCACCGGAATCCGCAACGGTTCGAAGGTCTGCTTGAGCAACAGGTTCAACGCCTGCTGATCGACCCCGGCGACATCCCCGACCAACACCCCGCGTAATTTGTGCAAGTGCCCGGCCAGGCGCATCTGTGTCAGCAGCCGATCGATGCGGTACAGCGGCTCGTTGACGTCTTCAATCAGCAAAATCACCCCTTCGGCATCGATCTCGTACGGCGTGCCCAGGGTCGCGGCGATCATCGCTAGATTGCCGCCCAGCAACCGTCCGTGGGCGATACCCGGCTCGACCGTGGTCAGTGGGTACGCCACCGGGTGAGTCAACCCACTGCCGGCCTTCAACTGGCCGCGCAGCATGGCGAAAAACGAGGTGACCGTCGGCGGCTCCTTGTCCCCCAGCAGATCCGCATTAAGCAGTGGCCCATGAAAGGTCACGAACCCGGCATAACGGCTGATTGCCAGATGCAGCGCAGTGATGTCGCTGTAGCCCACGAACGGTTTGGCGTGTCGACTCAACAGGTCAAAGTCGATGCGATCCAGCAGCCGTGGCGTACCGTAACCACCCCGCAGGCAGATGATTGCGTCGACCTCGTCATCGGCAAAGGCTGCGTGCAGATCATTGAGTCGTACATCGTCACTGCCGGCCAGATAGCCGTCCTTCTCATAGACACCGGGAAACACCTTCAGCCCATAACCCCGAGCGCGCATCCATTGCACGGCCTTTTCCGTATCCAGCGCGCCCGGGCCGGCAGGCGCAATGACACCGATGACGCCTTCCGAAGGCAGTGCCGGCACCGGTGTGTGTGGAGTGAGGTGAACAGTCATCCATGGATCTCCCTGCGTGTGGTCGTGCACACACAGTAGTCAGGAACGGAGGCAAACAAAAGGCTTCGTTGGCAGGCGAAGGGGTGTCGTATCGCGGGCAAAAAAATACCCGCCGGGCAACGAAGCCTCGGCGGGCATTGTTCAGCAAGCGAGAATCAGGAACCGATCAACTCGGCCTTGACCAGCTTGGCCTGCTCGTCGGCGTGGTACGAAGAACGCACCAACGGGCCGGAGGCGACGTTCTTGAAGCCCATCTTGTAACCTTCCTCGGCGAACCAGGCGAAGGTGTCCGGATGAACGAAGCGCTGCACCGGCAAGTGGTTGCGGGACGGCTGCAGGTACTGGCCCAGGGTCAGCATGTCGATGTCGTGCTCGCGCATGCGCTTCATGACTTCGATGACTTCTTCGTCGGTCTCGCCCAGGCCCAGCATCAAGCCGGACTTGGTCGGAATGTGCGGCATCATCTGCTTGAACTTCTGCAGCAGGGTCAGCGACCACTGGTAATCCGAACCCGGACGCGCAGCCTTGTACAGGCGCGGCACGGTTTCCAGGTTGTGGTTGAACACATCCGGCGGCTCGGCGGCGGTGATGGCCAGGGCCACGTCCATCCGGCCACGGTAGTCCGGTACCAGGGTTTCCAGCTGCACGTTCGGCGACAGCTTGCGAATTTCGCGGATGCAGTCGGCAAAGTGCTGGGCGCCACCGTCACGCAGGTCGTCGCGGTCCACCGAGGTGATCACCACGTACTTCAGGCGCAGGTCGGCGATGGCGATGGCCAGGCTTTCCGGCTCGTTGACGTCCAGTGGTTTCGGACGACCATGGCCGACGTCGCAGAACGGGCAGCGACGGGTGCAGATGTCACCCATGATCATGAAAGTCGCGGTGCCACCGGAGAAGCACTCACCCAGGTTCGGGCAGGAAGCCTCTTCACAGACACTGTGCAGCTTGTGTTTGCGCAGCAGCGCCTTGATACGGTCGACTTCCGGGGACACCGGGATGCGCACGCGGATCCAGTCCGGCTTCTTCGGCAGTTCGGTGGTCGGAATGATCTTTACCGGGATGCGTGCAACCTTCTCGGCGCCGCGCAGCTTGACGCCGGCTTCAACCTTGGCACGCGGGGCCGGACGCTCGGTGACATCCAGCGTCGGGATCATGGTTTGCACTGCATCAGTAGTCATATCAGTCGATTCCGCCCGTTAGGGTCGTCTGCTCAGCATAGTCGAGGTGTTTGACGAGCTGCGCGCGCAGCCGGGCACTTACCTCGGCAAATTCAATCGGCCCTGTATGGTCACGCAACTGGGTCATTGCCAACCCGGCGTAGCCACAGGGATTAATCCGTCGGAACGGCTCGAGATCCATATCCACGTTCAAGGCCAGGCCATGAAAGGAACAACCGTGGCGGATCCGCAGTCCCAGTGAAGCGATTTTCGCACCGTTGACATAAACCCCCGGTGCATCCGGCTTGGCCACGGCGGTCACGCCATAGCTGGCCAGCAGTTCGATCAGGCATTGCTCCATGCGGCTGACCAGGTCGCGCACGCCAAACCCGAGCTTGCGCACATCCAGCAGCAGGTAGGCCACCAACTGACCGGGGCCGTGGTAGGTCACCTGCCCGCCGCGATCGGCCTGCACCACCGGAATATCGCCGGGGAGCAGCAGGTGCTCGGCCTTGCCGGCCTGACCCTGGGTGAACACCGGCAGGTGCTCCACCAGCCAGATTTCATCGGCCCGCGTGTTGCCGCGTTCATTGGTGAAACGCTGCATGGCTTGCCAGACCGGCTCGTAAGCCATCTGGCCGAGCTCGCGAAAGCCCAGCGGTTCGGACATCACAGCACCATGTGCACGAAGCCGGTGGCTCGCAGGTCGCTGTTGATGTTGTACAGCTGGTCCTGATCGGTCGCGACGATGTGCAACTGAATGGTGGTGTACTTGCCGTTGGTGCTTTGACGCTCATCGACACGCTCATCGTTGATGGTCGCGTGCTTCTTGACGATTTCGATGATCTTGTCCTTGTTGCCTGCACCGGTATCGCTGATCACCTTAACCGGGTAATCCGTGACAGGGAATTCGATCTTTGGCGCCTTTACTTCGGTATCGCTCATGGCGTAACGGCCTCGTAAGCCGTGCCAACGAGCACGGCCCCGCTCCGGGTAGGAGCAGGGCCATGCAGGTCAACACTGAATCAGTTGAACAAACCGTAGAAGAATAGACGGATGCTATCCCACATGCGGCGGAAGATACCACCTTCCTCGACCGCGTCCAGCGCGATCAGGTCGGCGCTGTGCACCACCTTGTCGTCCAGTTTGACCTCAACCTTGCCGATCACGTCGCCCTTGGCGATTGGCGCCATCAGTTGCGGGTTCATGGTCATGCTGGCCGCGAGCTTTTTCAGCTGGCCTTTTGGCAGGGTCATGGTCAGGTCATCAGCCAGGCCAGCCTTGACCTGGTTGGTGGTGCCTTTCCAGACAGGTGCCTGGGCCAGTTCGGTGCCTTTCTGATAGAAGGTCTGGGTTTCGAAGAAGCGGAAACCGTAGGTCAGCAGCTTCTGGGTTTCAGCAGCGCGCGCGGTTTCGCTGTTGGTGCCGAACACCACGGCGATCAGGCGCATGCCATCACGCACAGCCGAGGACACCATGCAGTAGCCGGCTTCGTCGGTGTGACCGGTCTTCAGACCGTCGACGGTCTTGTCACGCCACAGCAGCAGGTTGCGGTTCGGTTGCTTGATGCCGTTCCAGAAGAACTCTTTCTGCGAGTAGATCGCGTAATGAGCCGGGTCTTCGTGGATGATCGCGCGCGCCAGGACGGCCATGTCATGGGCCGACGAGTAATGCTCTGGGTTCGGCAGGCCGGTCGGGTTCATGAAGTGGCTGTTGGTCATGCCCAGGTCGCCGACGGTTTTGTTCATCATGTCGGCGAAAGCGTCTTCGCTGCCGGCGATGTGCTCGGCGAGCGCAACGCTGGCGTCGTTGCCGGACTGGATGATGATGCCGTGCAGCAGGTCGCTGACCGTCACCTGCGAACCGACCTTGATGAACATCCGCGAACCACCGGTACGCCAGGCGTTTTCGCTGACGGTCACCGGATCGTTTTCACCGATCTGGCCGCGACGGATTTCCAGGGTCGCAATGTACGCGGTCATCAGCTTGGTCAGGCTGGCGGGCGGCAGGCGCTGGTCACCGTTGTTCTCGACCAGCACGTTGCCGCTGCTGGCGTCCATGAGCACGTAGGCCTTGGCGGCCAGTTGCGGGGGCGACGGCATCATCTCGGCCGCGAACGCGGCGGGTGAGAGAAGCAGCGGGACTAGCAGGCACAGGCGTTTGGCAAAGGTGGTGATGTTCATCCGTCTCTCGAAATCGCTAATGGAAACTTGCCCTTGCGGGCAAAACTAATCAGACAACCTTCTGACGGGTTGTCGCGTGTTCAGCTGTTCACTCACTGACCCTTGCCGGGCTTTTGTTGTACATCGAGCCAACAACTCAGGTCCTCCCCCCAATACTGCGAGCGAACCTTGCTACAGGTATTGCTTACTCGGCCGTCACCAGGCTCGGCGAGCCGAGATTGGCCAGGCGCACGCTGTTTTGCACTTGCGCGATTTCACCCTGCGAGCCGATCGGCCCCAGGCGAACCCGATGCAGGGTCTGCTGATTGCGCACGATAGAACTGATGAACACCGGGGCGCTCACCATGCCGCTGAGTTTCGACCTCAGGAGTTCGGCAGCGTCCGGGTTGGCGAACGCGCCCACCTGCAGATACTGGCCAGAGGCTGCTACAGAAGCGTTTTTTTTAGCGTTGACCTGGATCGGCACGACCGCGGCGGCGTGTTGCTGCGGCGGCGGGGTCCACTGCTCGACCTTGCCGGTCGACGCGGTGATCACCGGACCGCTGTTCTGCGCGACCTGCGGCTCATTGAGCATCAATGGCGCCGGACGCCCCTTGGCCGCCCACCATTCCTGCGGATCGATACCCTCGACCTTGACCCGCGCGGTGCCGGTCTCGGCGTAACCGAGCTTCTTCGCGGCCGCGTAGGACAAGTCGATGATGCGGTCTGAGTAGAACGGCCCACGGTCGTTGACCCGCAGGATCACCGTGCGCTTGTTGTCGAGGTTGGTCACGCGCACATACGCCGGCAGCGGCAGGGTCTTGTGCGCGGCGCTCATGCCGTACAGGTCATACACCTCGCCATTGGCGGTGTTCTGGCCATGAAACTTGGTGCCGTACCAGGAGGCCGTGCCGGTTTCGACATAGCGCTTGGACTCGGGCATCGGGTAATAGGTCTTGCCCAGTACGGTGTACGGGTTGGCCTTGTAGTTACCGGTGTGCAGGGTCGGGGTGGCGTCGGGAATCCGCGACACGTCGACATCCCACCACGGCGCGCCGTCCTTGTGGGCCCGGTTGATGTCCAGTCCCGGGGTGGCGCGGACCACAGCCGGGGCCTTGGGTTGCGGCGCGCGGCTGGTCGAGCAACTGACCACCAGCATCGACAACGCGGCAAAAGCCACCAGCTTCAGGGGTTTGTGGATTGGCGATGCCAGCATTACTTGACGCCCCGTGCTTGGACCAGCTGTTCAGACAACTGATGTACGGCCATGGCGTACATCACGCTGCGGTTATAACGCGTGATTGCGTAAAAATTCTTCAGGCCCATCCAGTATTCCGGGCCGTTCTCACCTTCCAGACGAAACGCAGTCACCGGCATGTCGTCGCGCAGCGCATCATGACTCGACCAGCCCAAGGCTCGCAACTCCCCGACGGTCTTGGTCGGCTCGATCCCGGTGGTCAAACCCTGCTCAACCTGCTCGCCACGCACCTCGGCGCGACTGACCACCGGTTGCCCGGCCTCCCAGCCATGGCGCCTGAAATAGCTGGCGACGCTGCCAATCGCGTCGTCGGCGTTGGTCCAGATATTGATGTGGCCATCACCGTCGAAATCCACCGCATAGGCGCGGAAGCTGCTCGGCATGAACTGCGGCAAGCCCATTGCGCCGGCGTAGGAACCCTTGAGCGTCAGCGGATCGACCTGCTCTTCGCGGGCCAGCAGCAGGAACTCACGCAGCTCTTTGCGGAAAAACTCGGCCCGTGGAGGGTAGTCGAAACCCAGGGTCGACAGGGCGTCGATTACCCGGTAATTGCCGGTATTGCGGCCGAAAAAGGTTTCAACGCCGATGATCGCGACGATCACCTGGGCCGGGACGCCATATTCCTGCTCGGCACGTGCCAGTACGGCCTCGTGCTGGCGCCAGAAGTCGACGCCCCGGGCGATCCGCGCGTCAGTGAGGAACATCGGGCGATATTCCTTCCACTGTTTCACGCGCTCGGCAGGCCGCGAGATCGCGTCGAGAATCGACTGCTTGCGCTCCGCCTCACGGAACACGCCCATCAGCTGTTCGCCGGCAAAGCCGTAGTCACGGGTCATTTCGCCGACAAATTCGGCCACCTGCGGCGAACCTTCATACTCGCCGGCAAGCGCCTGCGGCGCACTGCCAAAGATGCTTACCAGGCCGAGCCACGGCGCGTATCGCGTTGCCCAGCCACGCATTGCTTGCATTGAAATCTTCACCTTATTCAAACCTGCGCGATCCACTTGCGGTGGGTATGGATCGACATCAAAACCCCAAACGCTGACAGCAGCGTCACCAGCGAAGTTCCGCCGTAGCTAATGAACGGCAACGGCACCCCCACCACCGGCAACAGGCCACTGACCATACCGATGTTGACGAAAACGTAAACAAAAAACACCATGGTCAGCGCGCCGGCCAGCAATTTGCCGAACAACGTCTGCGCCTGGGCGGTAATCACCAGCCCGCGACCAATCAACAGCAGATAAATCAACAGCAAGGCGCAAATGCCCACCAGGCCGAACTCCTCGCCCATCACCGCGATGATGAAATCGGTGTGGCTTTCCGGCAGGAAGTCCAGGTGCGACTGGGTGCCCAGCAGCCAGCCTTTGCCAAACACACCGCCGGAGCCGATGGCGGCCTTGGATTGAATGATGTTCCAGCCAGTGCCCAGCGGATCGCTTTCCGGGTCGAGGAAAGTCAGGATCCGCTGCTTCTGGTAGTCATGCATGATGAAGAACCACATGGCGATCGCCACCGGCACCGTCGCCGCCAGCACGCTGAGAATCCAGCGCCAGCGCAAGCCGCCCATGAACAGCACGAAGGCGCCACCGGCGAGAATCAGCAACGAGGTGCCGAGGTCCGGCTGGCGCACAATCAGGGCAAACGGGATGCCGATCAGGATTAGGCTGACCCCGACGTGCTTGAGCTGCGGCGGCAAAGTGCGCTTGGACAGGTACCAGGCGATGGTCGCCGGCATGATGATCTTCATGAACTCCGAGGGCTGGAAGCGAATCACCCCGGGGATGTTGATCCAGCGCGTCGCGCCCATGGCGTTGTGGCCCATGATGTCCACCACCAGCAACAGCAACACGCCGACCACATAGCCCAGCGGCACCCAGCGCGCCATGAAGCGCGGCTCGAACTGGGCGATGATGATCATCGACACCAGGCCGATGCCGAACGACGTCGCCTGCTTGGCCAGCAGGTCCCAGCTCTTGCCGCTGGCCGAATACAGCACGAACAGGCTGCCGGCCGCGAGGATCAGCAGCAGGATCAGCAACGGGCCGTCGATGTGCATGCGCTGCAACAGCGTCGCCCGGCGACGCATCACATCCTCGCTGGAGAGAATGCGATCGAAATTACTCTTCACGGGCCGTAGCCTCCGCGGAATTGGGGCTGGCGAATTCAGGCTTGAGTCGACCGTCCTGGTCCAGCAGCCAGGCATCCATCACCTGGCGCACCACCGGTGCAGCAACGCCGGAACCGGACTCGCCGTTCTCGACCATCACCGAAACGACGATTTTCGGGTTGTCGGCTGGAGCAAAACCAACAAACAAGGCGTGGTCGCGATGCCGCTCCTGGACCTTCGAGCGGTCGTACTTCTCGCCCTGCTTGATTGCCACCACCTGGGCCGTACCCGACTTGCCGGCAATCCGGTATTGCGCGCCGATGGCCGCCTTGCGCGCAGTGCCCCGGGCGCCATGCATCACTTGCTGCATGCCATGGTTGACCCGGGTCCAGTCCGCTGGATCGCGCAGGATGATGTCCGGCATCGGATTTTCATCCACCGGTTTCTCGCCCTCGAGCGACTTGGCCAGGTGCGGCCGGTTCCACTTGCCCTTGCTGGCCACCAGCGCCGTGGCCTGGGCCAGTTGCAGCGGCGTGGACTGCATGTAGCCCTGGCCGATCCCGAGGATCAGGGTTTCGCCCGGGAACCAGGCCTGGCGGCGGGTCGCCCGCTTCCATTCGCGCGACGGCATCAGGCCCGGCGATTCTTCGAACATGTCCAGCGAGACCTTCTGGCCGATGCCGAACTTGGTCATGTAGGCCGACAACCGATCGATCCCCAGCTTGTGGGCCAGGTCATAGAAGTAGGTGTCGTTGGAACGCATGATCGCCGTGTCGAGGTCGACAAAACCGTCGCCGGAGCGGTTCCAGTTACGGTACTTGTGATCGTAATTGGGCAGTTGGTAGTAGCCCGGGTCGAACACCCGAGAGGTCGCGGTGACCACCCCGGAATCAAGGCCGGCAATGGCCACCGCCGGCTTGATGGTCGAGCCCGGCGGATACAACCCGCGCAAGACCCGGTTGAACAGCGGCCGATCGATGGAATCACGCAACTCGGCGTAAGCCTTGAAGCTGATACCGGTGACGAACAGGTTCGGATCGAAACTCGGCTGACTGACCATCGCCAGCACTTCGCCAGTACTCGGATCCAGCGCCACCACCGCACCCCGACGCCCGCCGAGAGCCGCTTCGGCGGCTTCCTGCAACTTGATGTCGAGGCTCAGGATGATGTCCTTGCCGGGAATCGGATCGGTGCGCTTGAGCACCCGCAGCACGCGGCCACGGGCGTTGGTCTCGACCTCTTCATAGCCGACCTGACCGTGCAGTTGCGGCTCATAGAAGCGCTCGATGCCGGTCTTGCCAATATGGTGGGTACCGCTGTAGTTCACCGGATCGAGGGTTTTCAGCTCTTTCTCGTTGATCCGCCCCATGTAGCCCACCGAATGCGCAAAGTGCGCGCCCTGCGGGTAATGGCGCACCAACTGCGCGACCACCTCGACCCCCGGCAAACGGAACTGGTTCACCGCAATCCGGGCAATCTGCTCCTCGGTCAACTCGAACAGGATCGGCACCGGCTCGAACGGCCGGCGCCCCTGACGCATGCGTTTTTCGAAGATCACCCGGTCCTCGGGCGTCAGTTGCAGCACTTCGACGATCACGTCGAGCACTTGCTGCCAATCGCCGGAGCGTTCACGAGTCATGCTCAGGCTGAAGCTGGGCCGGTTGTCGGCAATCACCACGCCATTACGGTCGAAGATCAGGCCGCGGGTCGGCGGAATCGGCTGAACGTGGACGCGGTTGTTTTCCGACAGGGTCGAGTGATACTCGTACTGGATCACCTGCAGGTAGTACAAACGCGCGATCAGCACGCCAATCAGCAGCACCACTGCAATTGCCCCGAACACGACGCGACCACGCACCAGACGGGCGTCTTTTTCGTGGTCCTTGATGCGAATCGGTTGGGACATGAGCGCAGGGTTACTTGTGGTAAGGGTGACCGGACAGGACTGTCCAGGCACGGTACAGCTGTTCGCCGATGAGGATTCGCACCAGCGGATGGGGCAAGGTCAGCGGCGACAGCGACCAGCGCTGATCGGCCCGCGCACAGACTTCCGGCGCCAACCCCTCGGGGCCGCCGACCATGAAGTTCACGGTACGCGAGTCCAGGCGCCAGCGATCGAGTTCCACTGCCAGTTGCTCGGTGCTCCACGGCTTGCCATGGACTTCCAGCGTGACGATGCGTTCGTTGGGGCCGACCTTGGCCAGCATGGCTTCGCCTTCCTGGCGAATGAAACGCGCCACGTCAGCATTCTTGCCACGGGTATTGAGCGGTATTTCCACCAGTTCCAGCGCCAGCTCGGACGGAAGACGCTTGGCATATTCATGCCAGCCTTCTTCCACCCACTTGGGCATGCGTGAACCGACGGCGATCAGACGCAGTCGCACAGCGAACCCTTAAAACTGGTCTTTGTTGAGCTTGGTGAAGTGCTCGTGCGGGTTTTCAGGGCTGTGGTGCGCAGCGCTCGCCGAACGGCTCTGCTCGGCACCGGCCCACAGGCGCTCCAGGTCGTAGAACTGGCGGGCCGAGGCGGTCATCATGTGCACGATGACGTCGTCCATGTCCAGCAGGACCCAGTCGCTGTCGCCCTTGCCTTCTTCACCCAGCGGCTTGACGCCCTGGGCCTTGACGGCTTCACGGACCTTGTCGAGCATCGCGCCGATCTGGCGGTTGGAGGTACCGGTGGCGATGATCATGAAGTCGGTGATGCTTTGTTTCTCACGAACGTCGATGACCTGGATGTCCTGGGCCTTGACGTCTTCCAGGGCGGCTACGGCAACCTTGACCAGCGCTTCGCCGGCCAGCACTTCGCCAGTGTGTGCTTCTACCGGCAGCGGCGCGCTCTTGAAGGTGCCTTTGCGCTTTACTTTCGATACATCTTTGTTAGTCATATAAAACTCGTTTTGCTCGTATGTTCGGGCGCTTCAATACACGTTGTTGCCACGTGCCTTGAGCACTCCTATTCAGTTCGACGCACGGTACAGACCGTGCGCATCGATGTAGGCCAGGACCGCGTCGGGCACCAGGAAACGTACCGACTTACCGCTGGCCAGCAGTTGACGGATCTGGGTGGCGGATACCGCGAGCGGTGTCTGCCAGACGAATGCAATCTGTCCGCTCGGCCCTTTGAGGGCCAGCGGGTCGCTCACCGAGCGCGCTGCCAGCAAGTTGCGCAAGGCATCTGGCGGTTCGCTGTCGGCATCCGGGCGTTGCAGCACCAGGATGTGGCAATGCTGGAGCAACTCTTCCCAGCGGTGCCAAGTGGGCAGGCCGCAAAATGCGTCCCAACCCAACAGTAAAAACAACTGGTCCTGCGCGGCGAACTCCGCACGCATCAGTTCCAGGGTGTCGATAGTGTAGGACGGCTTGTCGCGTTTGAGTTCGCGATCGTCCACCACCAGGGGTGCAACCCCTGCTACCGCGCACTCGACCATCGCCAGACGATCAAGTGCAGACACCTGCGGCGTGTCCCGATGCGGTGGCCTGGCGCTGGGCGTCAGGCGCAACTCATCGAGGTTCAGCGATTCGGCCACTTCCAGCGCGCCGCGCAAATGGCCGATGTGCACCGGGTCGAATGTCCCGCCGAGCACGCCAATACGCCGTGCTGGAGGATTCACCGGAGCTGACGGATCGAGGTCGCCCAAGTCAGACCGGCTCCTGGCCGCGCAACTGGCCATCACCGACCACAATGTACTTCTCGCAGGTCAAGCCTTCGAGGCCCACCGGGCCGCGGGCGTGCAGCTTATCAGTAGAAATGCCGATCTCGGCACCCAATCCGTATTCAAAGCCATCGGCAAAGCAGGTCGGGGTGTTGATCATCACCGAGGCCGAGTCGACTTCAGCGACAAAACGCCGCGCATCGCCCTGGTGCTCGCTGACGATCGAGTCGGTGTGATGCGAACCGTAGTGATTGATGTGTTCGATGGCCTGGTCCAGACCGTCGACCACCAGAATCGAGAGGATCGGCGCCAGGTATTCGGTGTTCCAGTCTTCTTCGGTCGCGGCTACGGCATCGATGATCGCCCGGGTCCGCTCGCAACCGCGCAGCTCGACGCCTTTTTCGCGGAACTGCGCAGCCATGGCCGGCAGGAAGTCCTTGGCCACCGCTTGGTCGACCAGCAGGGTTTCCATGGCGCCGCAGATGCCATACCGGTAAGTCTTGGCGTTGAAGGCAATGCGCCGCGCCTTGTCCAGATCGGCGTGGGCGCTGACGTAAACGTGGCAAATACCGTCCAGGTGTTTGATTACCGGCACCCGGGCATCTCGGCTGACGCGCTCGATCAGGCCCTTGCCACCGCGCGGTACGATCACATCGACGTACTCGGGCATGGTGATCAGCGCGCCAACTGCGGCACGGTCAGTGGTTTCCACGACTTGCACCACGGCTGCCGGCAAGCCGGCTTCGGCCAGGCCGCGCTGGATGCAGGCGGCAATCGCACGATTGGAGTGAATCGCCTCGGAGCCTCCACGCAGGATGGTCGCGTTGCCCGATTTCAGGCACAGGCTGGCGGCGTCGATGGTCACGTTCGGACGCGACTCATAGATGATCCCGACCACGCCCAGGGGCACGCGCATCTTGCCGACCTGGATACCTGACGGCCGATAACTCATGTCGCGGATCGCACCTACCGGGTCGGGCAACGCTGCCACCTGGCGCAAACCGACGATCATGCCGTCGATGCGTGCCGGGGTCAGGGCCAGGCGTTCGAGCATGGCCGGCTCAAGGCCATTGGCCCGGCCAGCGGCCAGGTCCAGCTCGTTGGCGGCAGAAAGCTCGGCGCGAGCAGCGTCCAGCGCGTTGGCGGCGGCCTGCAGGGCGCGGTTCTTCTGCCCGGTGCTGGCACGGCCGATCACGCGGGAAGCGTCGCGGGCAGCGCGACCCAAACGGGTCATGTAGTCAAGAACGGACTCAGTCATGGTCTGGTGTGGTCTTGGCAAAGAGGAAAGCGGCAGATTATAGCTGTCGCGCTCTCCTACTAACAGCGGTGACAGGCGGATGGTCGAAATGGACTGCAAATAGACAGTCTTCAGCCTCGATTAAGCCAACGATTGTTATCATTACGTCACTTTCGCCCTGACATAACTGCCGCCATGTCCATCCTGACCGCCCACCGGCAGCCCAAAGCCCTGCCAGACAGCTTCTTCAACCGTGATGCCCAGCTCCTGGCCTGTGAACTGTTGGGCAAAGTCATTCGTCATCGGGTCGGCGATTTATGGCTTTCGGCGCGAATTATTGAAACCGAAGCCTATTACTGCGACGAAAAAGGCAGTCATGCCTCCCTCGGCTACACAGAAAAGCGTAAGGCTTTGTTTCTGGATGGCGGGCACATCTACATGTATTACGCCCGTGGCGGCGACTCGCTGAACTTCAGCGCCCATGGCCCGGGTAACGCGGTGCTGATCAAGTCCGGCTATCCCTGGGTCGACGAGGTCTCGGGGCCGGCGAGCCTGGCGCAGATGCTGCTCAACAATCCTGACGCCAACGGTCGGCCACGGGCCTCGCAACGCCTGTGCGCCGGCCAGACTTTGTTGTGCAAGGCGCTGGGTTTGAAGGTGCCAATCTGGGACGCAAAACGCTTCGACCCTGAAATCCTCCTGGTTGAAGACCTCGGCCGACCGCCGACCCAGGTCATCCAGACCACCCGCCTGGGCATCCCCCACGGACGCGACGAACACCTGCTCTACCGTTTCGTCGACAGCGACTACGCCCCCTACTGCACACGGAACCCGCTGCGACGCGGGCAGGTCGAAGGCCGCGACTACAACCTGCTGTAACCACCAGCCCCTGTGGGCCAATCAACAATGATGGAGTTGTACCTATGGGCCCATGGCTCGACAGCCTGACCGCCTGGTTGACGGCAAACCCGCAGTGGCTTGCCGCCGCGGTCTTTATCGTCGCCTGTATTGAGTGCCTGGCCATTGCCGGGCTGATCGTGCCGGGCACCGTGCTGCTGTTCGCGGTGGCGGTGCTGGCCGGCAGCGGCGCCCTGTCACTGGGAGAAACCCTGCTGCTGGGCTTCCTCGGCGGGGTCCTCGGCGATGTGGTGTCGTACTTCCTCGGCCGCCACTTTCACCAGAACATCCGCCGCCTGCCGGGCCTGCGCCACCATCCGGAGTGGATCGGCAGCGCCGAGACCTATTTCCAGCGGTATGGTATCGCCAGCCTGCTGGTCGGACGTTTCATCGGCCCGCTACGGCCGATGCTGCCGATGGTCGCGGGCATGTTCGACATGCCCTTCCTGCGTTTCTTCGCCGTCAGCCTGCTGGCCGGGGCCGGCTGGGCCGTCGCCTACCTGCTGCCCGGCTGGGCCACCGGAGCCGCCATTCGCCTGCCGTTGCCCGAAGGTTTCTGGCCGCAGGCCGGACTGGTTGTCGGTAGCATCGCCGTGCTGGTCGGCCTGAGCATCAACGCCAGCCTGCGCGCCCATCGCCGGGCCACCCTGCTGATTGCCGGCCTGAGCCTGTTGATTCTCGGCGGCCTGTTCATTGGCTACAACCACCTGAATGCCTTCGACAAGGGCTTGATGACCCTGATCCAGGAACATCGCACCCCGGTGCTCGACGAATTCGCGGTGATGCTCACCCAGCTCGGCGAGTTCAAGCACATGCTGGTGATCAGTGCCGTACTGACCCTTCTGTTACTGGTCACGCGGCAATGGCGGCACCTGTTCTTCGCCGCCGGCACGCTACTGGTCACGGCTCTGGCCAATACCGGCACCAAACATTTGTTCGCACGAATGCGCCCCGAGGTGCTGACCGATCCGCTGACCAGCTACAGCATGCCCAGCGGTCATGCGTCAGGATCGTTCGCCTTGTTCCTGACCCTCGCTGTGCTCGCAGGGCGCGAGCAACCCCAGCGCATGCGCCTGACCTGGCTGCTGCTGGGCTGCTTGCCGGCGCTGGCGATTGCCTTGTCGCGGGTTTATCTGGGCGCGCACTGGCCGACCGATGTGGTGGCCGGGGCGATGCTCGCGGCCTGTGTCTGCGCCGCGAGTCTGTGGCTGGTGCAGCGCCAGGCGCCGCTGAAAGCGCTGACGCCAAAAGTCTGGTGGCTGGTCTTGCCGACCCTGGTCGCGCTATTCGGTTACTTTATTTTGCGGCATCTGCCCCATGCCATGATGCGCTACGCCTACTGAACCGGCGTCAGGCAAACAGTTCGCCCTGCAACTCATCAAGCAACGCCTGAATCGCATCCAGGCGTTGCTGCGGATCATCGAGCTGCAGCAGGTCGATCTTGTCCAGCTCCGAGAAGGGCAACAGGTACGCCAACTGATTGGCCAGGGACTGCTGGCCGTTCGCCTCGGTGCCCATGTTCAACGCCACTACCATGGGATGCTCGGCCAGGGCCTTGAGCAAGGCCACCAGGTCGTCATCCTCCTCTTGCAGCGGCTGCTCGGGCTCGTCCTCCAGCCATTCGACCTCGGCGACCAGCAGTTGATCGCGCTGCACCTCGGTGCGCGTCACCCGAAAGCGCCGCCCGCCCTCGACGCGGATCCCCAGCAGACCGTTGTCCTGCTGCTGGAAATCGGTAATCCGCGCTTCACAGCCGATCTCGGCATAGCCTTCAGGGGCGAGACCCACTTCGTCGCCTTCGAGAATGCACACCACGCCAAAGCCTTCGCCCTTTTTCATGCAGCGACTGATCATGTCCAGGTAACGCGCCTCGAAAATCTGCAAATCGAGGACGCAACCGGGAAACAGCACGGTGTTCAGCGGAAACAGCGCCAGGCTCATAGACATGTCCTTAAACCACCATCGAGACCGCCAACGGCAACAACACGGCCGTGGCCACACCCATCAGACTCATCGCCAGCGCGGCAAATGCACCGCACTCGTCACTTTCCTGCAGGGCCACCGAAGTGCCCACCGCATGTGCCGTCATGCCCAGGGCCATGCCACGGGCTTCCGGGCCATGCACCCCAAGACGCGTCAGCAGCGCCGGGCCGAAAATTGCCCCGAGCACCCCGGTAATCAACACGAACACCGCCGCCAGTGCCGCGACACCACCAATCTGCTCGGCCACCAGCATCGCAATAGGCGACGTCACCGATTTTGGCGCCATGGTCATCAGGATCATGTGCTCGGCGCCGAACCACCAGCCCAGCAGCACACACAGGCCGGTTGCCACCACACCACCTATCACCAGCGTAGTAAAAATCGGCCAGAACAGCTGACGAATCCGCCGCAAGTTGAGGTAAAGCGGAACCGCCAGCGCCACGGTGGCCGGGCCCAGGAGAATGCTGAGGATTTCCGTGCTTTTACGGTACTCGCCGTAGGTCAGGCCACACACCAGCAGCACGCCGATCACCAGAAGCATCGACACCAGCACCGGCTGCAGGAAAATCCAGCGAGTCTTCTCGAAGGCCGCCAGTACCAGTTGATAGGCGCCCAGGGTAATGCCGATGCCGAACAATGGATGATGGATCACTGCCGCCAATGCCCCCTGCCAATCGAACATCATGGCTGCTCCTCCTGTCGCGCCTGACGCTTGACCAGCCGCTGCATCAACACCCCGACAAAGGCCATCGACAGCAACAGCGACAGCACCAGCGCACCGACGATCGCCCAGAAGTCCGCCGCGATATCGGCGGCATACACCATCACCCCAACGGCGGGCGGCACCAGCAGCAACGGCAGGTAACGCAACAGGCTGCCAGCGGCCAGGCTCAATGGCTCACCGACTTCGCCACGCACAATCAGGAAGCCCAGCAGAAGCAGCAAACCGATGATGGGCCCCGGCAGTACCGGCAAAAACAGGTGATTGAGCGCCGTGCCCAGCAATTGAAAAAGCACCAGCCAGGTCAGACCGCGAAGCAACATGAGTGATCTCCAGCAAAACCCGCTCCCCACAAGCGGACCGGCCATTATAAGCATGGCATCCGCTATGCATGGGTATTCGCCAAAGGTATGGGAGGTTGACCGGCACACCACGCCATGTTGATCTAAGGTGGTTGGCGATCCCCTCAAAAAACTATAAATCGTTGAATCAAGGAGAGTCTCAATGCCCTTTGTTGCCGTTGCACAGATCAAAGATTATGTCGGCAAGGAACTCGGATATTCCGAGTGGCTGACCATCGACCAGGAGCGCATCAACCTCTTCGCCGAAGCCACGGGGGACTTTCAGTTCATCCACGTTGATCCGGTGAAAGCGGCCCAGACCCCGTTTGGCAGCACCATCGCCCACGGTTTCCTGACACTGTCGCTGATTCCCAAGTTGATGGAAGACATTCTGGTGGTACCAGAAGGCTTGAAGATGGTGGTCAACTACGGCCTGGACAGCGTGCGCTTCATCCAGCCGGTCAAGGTCGGCTCCAAGGTCCGGCTCAAAGTCGAACTGACCGACGCCAACGAGAAGAAACCCGGTCAATGGCTGCTCAAGGCCACCACCACCCTGGAAATCGAAGGCGAGGAAAAACCGGCCTACATTGCCGAACCCCTGTCGCTGGCATTCGTGTAACTCCCTGCCGGATGCGAAGCAGTTCTCGCTGTTTCGCACCGCGTCTCTATTTATCAGGCATATAGCTGCGGCATACTCGGTCGCCTAATTGCCCGGATCCTGTTATGCGCTCACTTGCACCCCTTGCCCTGACCCTGTTGCTCACCGCGTGTGGCGACGGCGAATCGCTGTTGCCGCCGGACGCGCGCCTGCCCGATGGCGGGCGGTATCGCGGTGAATTGGTCGACGGCTTGCTGCAAGGCCAGGGGCGCATCGATTACCCCAACGGCAGCTGGTACGCCGGCCAGTTCGACAAGGGCCAGTGGCACGGCCAAGGTGAATGGCACGGCAGTAATGGCGAGCTCTATCGCGGCGGCTTCCAGCAAGGCCTGTTCCATGGCCAGGGCACCCTGAGCACCGGCGACAGCAACTACACCGGCAGCTTCAAACTGGGGCGCCGCGACGGTGAGGGCACCCTCAAGGAACACGGCATGACCTACCGTGGCGAGTTCAAGTCCGACCAGTATTCAGGACTGGGCCGCCTCGAACTCGAAGACGGCAGCCAGTACCAGGGGCAATTTGCCCATGGCCAGCCCAATGGCGAGGGCCAGCGCAGCGATGCCAGCGGCAATCAATTCAGCGGGCATTTCGTCAACGGCCAACTCGATGGCGTCGGCAGCTTCAACAGCGCCGAGGGCGACAGCTACGTTGGCGGTTTCAAGCAAAACCAACTGCACGGCAAGGGCCGCTACGAAAACGCCGATGGTGACGTCTGGATCGGCGCCTTCAAGGAAGGCGCGCTGAGCGGCAAGGGCGAACTGATCGGCGCCGACAACAGCCATTACATCGGTCACTTCAGCGATTGGCGCTTCAGTGGCCAGGGTCGCCTCAACCTGCCGGATGGCAGTTTCTATATCGGTCAGTTCGACAACGACAGCTACCAGGGCCAGGGCACCCTGGTGCTGACCGACGGTACGGTGCAAAGCGGCCACTGGATCAATGGCCAGCGCGTACGGGATGCCGATGGAAAACTACTGCCAGACACCCTCGAACTTGGCTTGCTGGCCCAGGGCCGACTGCTTGAAGAAGCACTGGCCAACGTGCCCGCATCCACCCCGGCGGTGGAACTGTACAGCCTGACCCTCGGCGGTGATGGCAAACAAAGCGTATTCCTCCGTGAGTCCGACTACGTCAGCAACATGCTGGCCAGCCGTTTTGGCGCCTATGGCCAGATCCGCCTGGTCAACCACCGCGAACATTCTGCCGACCGGCCCATGGCCACCCGCGAAAACCTGCGGCGCGCCGCCCTGACCCTGGCCGAACGCAGCGGTCCGGAAGACCTGCTGTTCATCTACCTGACCAGCCACGGCACCGCCGAGCACGAATTGGTCCTCGACCAACCGCGCATGGAACTGGCCGACCTGCCCGCCGATGAGCTGGCGAGCGTGCTGGCGCCGCTGAAGAACCGCGACAAGATCATCGTCATCTCGGCCTGCTACTCTGGCGGTTTCATTCCGGCACTGAAAGACGAACGCACGCTGATCATGACCGCCTCGCGCGGCGACCGGGTGTCGTTCGGCTGCTCCGAGGAAGCCGACTTCACCTACTTCGGCGACGCCCTGTTCGCCCAGGCGCTGAACCAGACCGATGACCTCGAACAGGCCTTCAAGCTGGCCAAGGCCACGGTCGCCGAGCGCGAACTGGCGGACAATTTCGAAGCCTCCGAACCACAGATCTGGGCGCCCAAGGGCGTACTGGCGCGCTGGCAGGCATTGCGCAAGCAACAAGCCAGAAAAGCGCTGCAAAGTGCCGCATTGAACACCAAGGAAGCAAAGAGCAACTAAGCTGAACAGTATCAAGGGAGAAACACTATGTACTTGACGCCTCAGCACGTACTGCTCGCCGGAGCCACCGGCCTGACCGGTGAACACCTGCTCGACCGACTGCTCAACGAGCCCACCATCAGCCGTGTGCTGGCGCCTTCGCGCCGGCCGCTGGCGGAACATCCGCACCTGGAAAACCCGGTCGGCGTGCCCGCCGAGTTCCTGCCGCAACTCAGTGGCCGGGTGGACATCGCCTACTGCTGCCTGGGCACGACCATCAAGCAGGCAGGCTCGGAACAGGCGTTCCGCGCGGTGGACCTGGACATGGTGGTGGCCTTCTCCAAGCGCGCGCGGGAAATGGGCGCGCGGCACCTGATCGTGATCAGCGCCATCGGTGCCGATCCGAAATCCTCGGTGTTCTACAACCGCGTCAAAGGTGAAATGGAGCAGGCGCTGCGTGCACATGACTGGCCACAGCTGACTATCTGCCGGCCTTCACTGTTGCTGGGCGAGCGCCTGGAACCACGGCTTGGCGAGCAATTCGCCGGCCCGCTGTCCCGGTTGATCCCCGGCAAGTACCGCGGCATCGAGGCCTGCCAATTGGCCCGGGCCATGTGGCGCCTGGCGCTGGAAGAGCAGGATGGCGTGCGCATTGTCGAGTCGGACGAACTGCGCAAACTCGGCAAATAACCCGCTATAAACCGCCCGTCGCCTGAAAGCCGACACCCAGCACTGTGAGCACCGACAACGGCAGCAGCAGGGTGTCGAGCAAGGCGCTGGCAGGCAAGTCGACCCCCGGGTAGCTCGGCGCTTCGGCGCCGAAGCGATCCTTGGCGCAACAGCCGCCTTGCATTGCGTACAGATCAAGACGTGTGCCCGAATACACCACCGGCGCGCCCGGCTTGGCCGCGTCGAGGGTGCGCACGGTGGCGCAGCCGGCCAGTTGCACGGCCAGCAGTGCCAGCAGCAGCTTATTCATCGCTGCTCAGATGATGCTCGCCCCAACGCGGCAGCATGTCTTGCGGGATGTTCAACAGGTTGAGAATCCGCGCCACGACAAAGTCCACCAGATCATCGATGGTCTGCGGCTGATGATAGAACCCGGGCGACGCCGGCAGGATGGTCACGCCCATGTTCGACAGCTTGAGCATGTTTTCTAGGTGAATGCTCGAGTAAGGCGCTTCGCGCGGCACCAGGATCAGCTGCCGGCGCTCTTTCAGGGTGACGTCGGCGGCGCGCTCGATCAGGTTGTTGCACGCCCCCGCCGCAATGGCCGCCAATGTCCCCGTGGAACACGGCACCACCACCATCGCCGCCGGCGAGCCTGAGCCCGATGCCACCGGCGACATCCAGTCCTCCTTGCCATACACGCGAATCTGCCCGGCCACCGCACCGGTGTATTCGGTGAGGAAGGCCTGCATCATCTGCGGCTTGGGCGGCAGGCTGACATCAGTCTCGGTGGCCATCACCAGTTGTGCGGCCTTGGAGATCAGGAAGTGCACCTCGCGGTCCTCCCGCACCAGGCAATCGAGCAGGCGCAAACCGTACTGCGCGCCGGAAGCGCCGGTCATGGCCAGCGTGATGCGATCCGGACCGTTGTTCATTCAAGCGCCTCGGCGAGTTTGCCGTGCAGGCCGCCGAAGCCGCCGTTGCTCATGATCACCACGTGGGTGCCAGGCTGGGCCTGACTCTTGACCCGCTCGATGATGCCATCCAGCGAATCGCTGACAATCGACGGCACGGTGCACAGGGCAGCGGTGGCCGCCAGGTCCCAGCCAAGGTTGGCCGGCGCGTACCAGATCACTTGATCGGCATCGACCACACTTTCAGGCAGGCCATCACGGTGCGCGCCGAGCTTCATCGAGTTGGAACGCGGCTCGATGATCGCGACCAGCGGCGCATCACCGACGCGCTTGCGCAGGCCATCAAGGGTGGTGGCAATCGCCGTTGGGTGGTGGGCAAAGTCGTCGTAGATGGTAATCCCGTTGACCTGCGCCACCACTTCCATGCGCCGTTTCACACTCTTGAATGCGCTCAGGGCGGCGATCCCCATGCTCGGGACCACGCCCACATGGCGCGCTGCCGCCAAAGTTGCCAAAGCGTTGGCGACGTTGTGCTGACCGGTCATGTCCCACTCCACCACGCCCTGGGCCACGCCTTCGAACATGACTTCGAAGCGCGAACCGTCTTCGCTGAGCAGCTTGACCTGCCATTGGCCGCCGGCGCCGGTGGTCTGCACCGGAGTCCAGCAACCCATCTCGATGACCCGTTGCAGTGCCGGCTCGGTGGTCGGATGAATCACCAGGCCTTCACTCGGGATCGTGCGCACCAGGTGATGGAATTGCCGTTCGATAGCCGGCAGATCGGGGAAGATGTCCGCGTGATCGAACTCAAGGTTGTTAAGGATCGCGGTGCGCGGACGGTAATGCACGAATTTCGAACGCTTGTCGAAAAACGCGCTGTCATATTCATCGGCTTCGATGACGAAGAACGGCGTGTCGCCCAGGCGCGCCGATACCGAGAAATTCTGCGGCACACCGCCAATCAGGAAGCCCGGGCTCATGCCGGCGTGCTCCAGGACCCAGGCCAGCATGCTGCTGGTGGTGGTCTTGCCGTGGGTGCCCGCCACCGCCAGGACCCAACGGCCTTGCAGCACGTGGTCGGCCAGCCATTGCGGACCGGAAACGTAGGGCAGGCCCTTGTTCAGAACGTATTCGACGGCGGGGTTGCCGCGGGACATGGCATTGCCGATCACCACCAAGTCCGGGGCCGGATCGAGCTGGGCCGGATCGTAGCCTTGCGTCAGCTCAATGCCCTGCGCCTGCAATTGAGTGCTCATCGGCGGATAGACGTTGGCGTCGGAACCGGTGACGCGATGGCCCAGTTCTTTGGCCAGAACCGCCATCGAGCCCATGAAAGTGCCGCAGATACCCAGGATATGAATGTGCATAGTCAACCTCGTAAAACATCGAGGCAGGTTAGCGTAGGGTGGGAAAAATCGCACCCTTTAGCTGAGCGGACGCGGCGTCTTGAAACGACAGCCGCGCGGCGACTAGCGGGCAATCGCGTGTTTGCGCAGCTTTCGATAGAGGGTATTGCGGCTGATGCCCAGTTGCTCGGCGGTATGGGTCATGTGCCAGCGCTGCTGTTCAAGGGCATTGAGCAGGGCCAGGCGCTCGGCGTCATCCAGCGGAAATTCGGCCAACGGCGGCGCACTGGCCACTAACGGACGCGTCTGGCGAATCATCGCCGGCAAATCGTCCAGTCCGATGCAGCCATCCTCACACAGGGCCGCCAGGGTGCGCAGGACATTGCGCAACTGCCGCACGTTGCCCGGCCAGGCAAACGCCAGCAAAGCCTGACGGGCCGGTTCGGCAATCTGTACTGCTTCTTCGCCGGCTTCTTCTGCCAGAAGAAAATCCAGCAACTGCGATTTGTCGCTGCGTTCCCGTAGCGCCGGCAAGGCCACTTCCAGGCCGTTGAGCCGGTAGTACAAGTCCTCGCGGAAACTGCCATCCTGCACACGATCGAGCAGGTTACGGTGGGTGGCGCTGATGATTCGTACGTTGACCGCCTGCGGTTCGCCGCCAATGGGCACCACCAGCCGATCCTCGAGCACCCGCAGCAGACGGGTTTGCAAGGCCAACGGCATGTCGCCGATCTCGTCGAGGAACAAAGTGCCGCCATCGGCCTGTTGCAACTTGCCGCGCATGCCCTCCTTGCGCGCGCCGGTAAAGCTGCCGCCGCGATAACCGAACAGCTCGCTCTCGATCAGGCTTTCCGGGATCGCCGCGCAATTGAGCGCGACGAACGCCTTGTCGGCGCGCTGGCTGGCCTGATGCACCGCCTTGGCGAACGCTTCCTTGCCGGAGCCGGTTTCGCCGTTGATCAACAGCGGCACATCGCGCTCGAACACGCGCAGCGCCTTACGGAAATCCGCCTGCAGCCCTTCGTCCCCCAGGCAAATGCCAGGCAGCCGAGCGTGTTCTTCGATTTTGCGCGCCGGCATGACCGGCGCTGGCACACTGCGCGCCTGACCCCGCAGCACGGCAAACAATCCGCGCCCATCGCGAGTACGCAGCGGCCAACTGGCGCTGGCATTGACGCTGGCTCGGGACAGCAGTTCGTCCAGCGAGCAGTCGAAAAAGTTATCCACCGGCTTGCCGACCAGGCCACCACGTATGTGCCCCAGCAGGTTCAGCGCACTCTGATTGACCGCACAGATTCGCCCTTCACCGTCGAACGCCAACAGACCTTCACTGAACAGCCCAACCGACTCGGCCTGCAGATGGAAGCGCAGCAACCACTGGTTCTCGAAATGCCGCAGGAAGTAGCAGCTCTCGATCATCTTCGCCGAGAGGTTGACCAGGGCCATGGTATGGAATTGGCTCTGACGCGAAACCTCGTGCCGCGCCGACGACACGTCGAGCACCGCCAGCAATTCGCCATGGGGATCGAACACCGGGCTGGCGGAGCAGGTCAGGCCGGTGTGCCGGCCGCGAAAGTGCTCATCCTGATGAATGGTCAGCGCCTGGCGCTCGACCAGGCAGGTGCCGATGCCGTTGGTGCCTTCGCAGGCCTCGCTCCAGTCGGCGCCGAGCCACAGTCCCGCGCGCTCGAAGATGCGCCGTTCGGTGGGCGCGGTGACACAGTTGAGTATCACCCCGCGAGCATCGGTCAGCAGCACCGCATGGCCGGCGCCGGACAATTGTTGATGGAGGCTGGTCATTTCACCGCCAGCGATATGCAACACCTGCTGCAGGCGTTCGCGACTCTCCAGCACCCTGCCGTGCTCGAGCACCGTTGGCGCCATGCTCAACGCCGGATCGAGGTGATAGTCCTCAAGGCAGCGCAGCCAGGAGCGGGCGATCGACGGATCGCTGCCGGGCCCCTGCAACTGCTGCTTGCCCTGGGTAACGGTCAACACCTGCTGGGCATGACGGCTCAAATGGTTGTTGTGCATTTCTTGTTGTGCTCCACGGGGTGCGGCGAACCTGGCGTGTGGACGCCCAGCATCCCCCAGCCACCAGCGCATTGCAATGCCGACGAGACCGGTCGGTCACACTGTGTGCCATAAGCGGTACAAAGTGTCACAGCCCCTGTACCGCATCTGTCACAAGCCTGCCGGATCGGACCACTGAAAACCCGCCAAGCCCTTGATTTACATGCCCTGCACGGCGCTGGCCCGACCTTTGCTCTAGGCTTGTACAAGCGCTTACCGCGCGTACTCCCTTATAAGCACAAAAGCCAAGGAGACACTCATCATGCGTTACGCTCACCCCGGTACCGAAGGTGCAATCGTTTCGTTCAAGAGCAAATACGGTAACTACATCGGCGGCGAATTCGTCGCACCTGTCAAAGGCCAGTACTTCACCAACACTTCGCCGGTGAATGGCCAACCGATTGCCGAGTTCCCCCGCTCCACGGCTGAAGACATCGAAAAAGCCCTGGACGCTGCCCACGCAGCCGCCGATGCCTGGGGCAGCACTTCTGTCCAGGCGCGCTCGCTGGTGCTGCTGAAAATTGCTGATCGTATCGAACAGAATCTGGAAACCCTGGCAATCACCGAAAGCTGGGACAACGGCAAGGCTGTACGCGAAACCCTGAACGCCGACATCCCGCTGGCCGCCGACCATTTCCGCTATTTCGCCGGTTGCCTGCGTGCGCAGGAAGGCAGCGCCGCGGAAATCGACGGCAACACCGTTGCCTACCACATTCACGAACCGCTGGGCGTGGTCGGGCAGATCATCCCGTGGAACTTCCCGATCCTCATGGCTGCGTGGAAACTCGCCCCAGCCCTGGCCGCCGGTAACTGCGTGGTCCTCAAGCCGGCCGAGCAGACCCCGCTGGGCATCACCGTGCTGATGGAATTGATCGGCGACCTGCTGCCACCGGGCGTGCTCAACGTCGTGCAAGGTTTCGGCCGCGAAGCTGGCGAAGCCCTGGCCACCAGCAAGCGCATCGCCAAGATCGCTTTCACCGGCTCGACCCCGGTCGGCTCGCACATCATGAAGTGCGCCGCGGAAAACATCATTCCATCCACCGTGGAACTGGGCGGCAAATCGCCAAACATCTTCTTCGAAGACATCATGAAGGCCGAGCCGAGCTTCATCGAGAAAGCCGCTGAAGGCCTGGTGCTGGCGTTCTTCAACCAGGGCGAAGTCTGCACCTGCCCGTCCCGGGCCCTGGTCCAGGAATCGATCTACGACGAATTCATGCAAGTGGTGATGAAGAAAGTCCTGCAGATCAAGCGCGGCGACCCGCTGGACACCGACACCATGGTCGGCGCCCAGGCTTCTGAGCAGCAATTCGACAAGATTCTCTCGTACCTGGAAATCGCCAAGGGTGAAGGCGCGGAACTGCTGACCGGCGGCAAGGTGGAAAAACTCGAAGGCAACCTGGCCACCGGATATTACATCCAGCCAACGCTGCTCAAGGGCACCAACAAGATGCGCGTGTTCCAGGAAGAAATCTTCGGCCCGGTGGTCAGCATCACCACCTTCAAGGACGAAGCCGAAGCCCTGGCCATCGCCAACGACACCGAGTTCGGCCTCGGTGCCGGCCTCTGGACCCGCGACATCAACCGCGCCTACCGCATGGGCCGCGCGATCAAGGCCGGTCGCGTCTGGACCAACTGCTACCACCTGTACCCGGCGCACGCCGCGTTCGGTGGCTACAAGAAGTCCGGCGTCGGCCGCGAAACCCACAAGATGATGCTCGACCACTACCAGCAAACCAAAAACCTGCTGGTCAGCTACGACATCAATCCACTGGGCTTCTTCTGATTGCACCTCCCGGCGACTTCGGTCGCCGGGAGGCGCTTCGCTGTCAGCGTCACCGCTTATTTTTGCATCGACTTCGCCGTTCACCCGCGGCGGATGCCTTGTTGCAACTGCAATTCCCCAATTCGCACAACGCACGGCCACATAGGCCGTGCGCAAAAAAACAATAAGAAGGGACCACGCAATGGATCAGATCGGCAACTACGTGCTCTATCTCATCATGTTCTGCGCCGTACTCGGCGCCTTCGCCGCGATCTACAACAGCGACGAAGGCCTGGGCAAGGAATTCATGGAGGGCATCCACGCCACGGGCCACATCTTTGTCCCGGCGGCCGGCATCATGGCCTCCATCCCCTACCTGACCGTGGTCATCGAAAAAGCCTTCGGCCCATTCTTCAGCGCCTTGGGCGCGGACCCGGCACTGGCAGCCACCATGATCATCGCCTCGGACATGGGCGGCTATCACCTGGCCTCGGCCCTGGCGGCGAGCAAGGAAGCGCTGGTGATGGCGCTGATTACCGGCTTCATGGGCGGCGCAACCATCGTCTTCTCGATCCCCATGGGCCTGGCGATGCTCGACAAGCGCGACCATAAATACATGGCCCTGGGCATCATGTCGGGGATCCTGACCATTCCGTTGGGCGTGCTGATCGCCAGCGTGATCCTCGCGTTCAGCAACCCGCTGGTGCGCGAACTGGTGTCGACCAACGGTGAGGCTACCTATCAACTGGCCCTCGGTCTGGGCAGCATTTTCGCCAACCTGCTGCCGATCCTGATCTTCGTCGTGGCCCTGGCCCTCGGCCTGCGCTTCCTGCCGGACCTGATGATCAAGGGTTTCATTGTCTTCGGTCGCACCCTTGATGCCGCGATCAAGCTGGTGCTGGTGTTCTCCATCGTCGAGTACTTCACCGGTGTCTTCACCCTGGTGTTCGGCGCCTGGGGTTTCCATCCGATCATCGCCGATGCCGAAGACCAGACCCGCGCCCTGGAAACCGCCGGCTACATCGGCATCATGCTGGCCGGCGCGTTCCCCATGGTCTACCTGCTGCGTAAATACCTCGGTAAACCACTGGAAAGCCTCGGCGGCAAGATCGGCCTGAGCGCCGTCGGCAGTGCCGGCATGCTCGCGACCATTGCCAACATCCTCGCGATGTTCCGCCTGGTGCGCTTCATGCCACCCAAGGACAAGGTGATCAACATTGCCTTCGGCGTGTGCGCGGCATTCCTGCTCGGCGACCACCTGTCGTTTACCGCCAACTTCCAGCCGACCATCATCCTGCCGGTACTGATTGGCAAGATAAGTGCAGGTTTCATCGCCGTTGGCCTGGCGTATTGGCTCTCGGTGCCCAAGGCCTTGCAGCTGGAAGCCGAGGACCGCGCCGCCGGCATCATCGCCGAAGGCGAGTACCTGGGCCTGCCGGTGCCGGAAACCATCTCCCCGAACGGGGTCAAGGCCACGGCTTGAATGCGCTGCATTGAAGTGCGCGGTTTGTAACAGGCGTGGCATGCTGGATCGATCGCAGCCGCGCCCAGCGCACTTTCCAATTTGAACGGAGACTGAGATGGCAAGTTTTTCCCACAGCGTCGGCGCCCAGACGTACCGCTTCGACGACCTCAAGGACGTCATGGCCAAGGCCAGCCCGGCACGCTCCGGAGACTTCCTGGCCGGTGTCGCCGCCCACAACGATGGCGAGCGCGTCGCGGCGCAAATGGCCCTGGCCGACATCCCGCTCAAGCACTTCCTGCAGGAGGCGCTGATCCCCTACGAAAGCGATGAAGTCACCCGGCTGATCATCGACACCCACGATGCCCAGGCCTTCGCCGCCGTCAGCCACCTGACCGTCGGCGGCTTTCGTGACTGGCTGCTCAGCGACGCCGCCGACGAACACAGCCTGCGCGCATTGGCGCCGGGCCTGACCCCGGAAATGGCCGCCGCCGTGTCGAAGATCATGCGCGTGCAAGACCTGGTGCTGGTCGCGCAGAAGATCCGCGTGGTTACCCAGTTCCGTGGAACCGTCGGCCTGCGCGGTCGCCTGTCGACCCGCCTGCAACCCAACCATCCCACCGACGAACCGGCGGGCATCGCCGCGAGCATCCTCGACGGCCTGCTGTACGGAAATGGCGACGCGATGATCGGCATCAACCCGGCCACCGACAGCATCGCCTCCATCTGCGCCATGCTCGAGATGCTTGATGCAGTGATCCAGCGCTACGAAATCCCGACCCAGGCCTGTGTGCTGACCCACGTCACCACCTCGATCGAAGCGATCAACCGTGGCGTGCCGCTGGACCTGGTGTTCCAGTCGATTGCCGGCACCGAAGCTGCCAATGCCAGTTTCGGCATCAGCCTCAGCGTGCTGCAGGAAGGCTACGAGGCCGGCTTGAGCCTCAAGCGCGGCACCCTCGGACAGAACCTGATGTATTTCGAAACCGGCCAGGGCAGCGCCCTGTCGGCCAATGCTCATTTCGGCCTCGACCAACAAACCTGCGAAACTCGCGCCTATGCCGTGGCGCGGCACTTCAAGCCGTTCCTGGTGAACACGGTGGTCGGTTTTATCGGGCCGGAGTACCTGTACAACGGTAAACAGATCATCCGCGCCGGCCTCGAAGATCACTTCTGCGGCAAATTGCTCGGCGTGCCGATGGGTTGTGACATCTGCTACACCAACCACGCCGAAGCCGACCAGGACGACATGGACACCCTGCTGACCCTCTTGGGCGTGGCCGGGATCAACTTCATCATGGGCATTCCTGGCTCCGACGACATCATGCTCAACTACCAGACCACCTCGTTCCACGATGCCCTTTATGCGCGCCAGACCCTGGGCCTGAAACCGGCCCCCGAGTTCGAGACCTGGCTGGCGAACATGGGCATTTTCACCCAGGGCGACGGCAAGGTGCGTTTCGGCGACAACCTGCCTCCGGCCTTCCGCCACGCCTTGGCGCAACTGCGATGAGCGACCTGATGATGGATAAATCGGCAATCGATACGCAAAACCCCTGGCTGGATCTGCGCCGCCTGACGCCGGCTCGGATCGCCCTCGGACGCAGTGGCACCAGCATGCCGACCAGTGCGCAACTGGATTTCCAGTACGCCCACGCCCAGGCACGTGACGCTGTGCACCTGCCCTTCGACCACGCAGGCTTGAGCAAGCAGTTGAGCGAAGCCGGGCGCGACAGCCTGTTGCTGCACAGCGCCGCCACCGACCGCGACAGTTACCTGCAGCGCCCGGACCTTGGCCGCAAGTTGAGCGACGACTCGGCGCAGAAGCTGCGTGACTACGCAGTGGCCCATCCAGGTGGCGTCGATTTGGCGGTGGTGGTGGCCGATGGTCTCTCGGCGCTGGCGGTGCATCGCCACACCCTGCCGTTCCTCGCGCGCATGGAAGAACAGACCCAGGCCGAAGGCTGGTCGCTGTCGCCGGTGATCCTGGTGGAACAGGGCCGTGTCGCGGTCGCCGATGAAATCGGCCAGTTGCTGGGGGCAAAAATGGTGGTGATCCTGATCGGCGAGCGTCCCGGCCTGAGTTCGCCTGACAGCCTCGGCCTGTACTTCACCTACAACCCCAAGGTCGGCCTGACGGACGCCTACCGCAATTGCATTTCCAATGTGCGCCTCGAGGGCCTGAGCTATGGCATGGCGGCCCATCGCTTGCTGTACCTGATGCGCGAAGCCTGTCGCCGCCAGCTGTCCGGGGTGAACCTGAAAGACGAGGCGCAGGTTCAGACCATCGAGTCAGAAAACGACCCGGGATTGCACACCAATTTCCTGCTCAACCATCCACAAACCTGAGCCAAATCCGCATTGCGTTTGCCCGCAACTTTGAGGCAGAGTCGACGAACGGCTGCCCGTGTGATGACACGATTGTCGTCAAATCCAATGGAAACTGCCGTCATAACTACTTGAAGTTGAGGCCTCGCATGCGGATTATTCAAGCAACTCTCGAGCACCTGGACCTGCTGACGCCTCTGTTCGTCAAGTACCGCGAGTTTTACGGCTCGCTGCCCTACCCCGACTCCTCCCGCGCCTTCCTGGAAAAACGCCTGCGCCGCAAGGAATCGGTGATCTACCTGGCCTTGCCGGATGATGACGATGGCCGCCTGCTGGGTTTTTGCCAGCTGTACCCGAGTTTTTCCTCGTTGTCGCTCAAGCGCGTGTGGATCCTCAACGACATCTACGTCGCCGAAGACGCGCGCCGCCAACTGGTGGCCGATCACCTGATGCGCACCGCGAAGAAAATGGCCAAGGAAACCCAGGCCGTGCGTATGCGCGTCTCCACCAGCAGCGACAATCTGGTGGCGCAGAAGACCTACGAATCCATGGGCTTTCGCGAAGACAGCGAGTTCAAGAACTACATTTTGCCCATCAGTGACGAGTTGTAATCGCTCAAACGGTTCAACTGGGGTGCACGACACCCCAGCAACCTGAACACAAGCTGAAACAGACGTACTTAGCTGCTTAACCCAAGCGCCATCCCGTCGCCTTCGAAATCCCTCGCTACAAAACCCACACGCTTTTCACTTTCGTGTCCGTATAATTCCGAGTTTTATGGGCCGTAAGAAATAGTCCACAGTCCTGTAGCTTTACTCTTCACTACTTCCGCACAGGCTTGCCGAGTCGAGCCGTCACACAGGTGCCATCCATGGATTTCAACCCGCTCGACCTTATCCTGCATCTCGACGTCTACCTCGATTTGCTGGTGACCAACTACGGGCCATGGATCTACGCCATTCTGTTCCTGGTGATCTTTTGCGAAACCGGCCTGGTCGTCATGCCTTTCCTGCCGGGCGATTCCCTGCTGTTCATCGCCGGCGCCGTCGCGGCCGGTGGCGGTATGGATCCGGTGCTGCTGGGCGGCCTGTTGATGCTCGCGGCGATACTCGGTGACAGCACCAACTATGTGGTGGGGCGAACGGTCGGGGAAAAATTGTTCAGCAACCCGAACTCGAAAATATTCCGCCGCGACTACCTGCAACAAACCCATGACTTTTATGAGAAGCACGGCGGCAAGACAGTCACGCTGGCGCGCTTCCTGCCGATCATCCGCACCTTCGCGCCGTTCGTGGCCGGTGTCGCGAAGATGCCTTACCCGCGCTTCTTCGGCTTCAGTGTGTTCGGCACCATCCTCTGGGTCGGCGGCCTGGTCACCCTTGGCTACTTCTTCGGCAACGTCCCCTTCATCAAGAAGAACCTGTCGCTGCTGGTGGTCGGGATCATCCTGCTGTCGCTGGTGCCGATGATCATCGGCGTGGTTCGCAGTCGCTTCGGTGGTTCCAGCTCCAAAGCCCAGCCGCGCTAATCCGCCATGGGATTGCTGACCACCTGGCGGCGCCAGCGCACCCTGGCCAAACACCCGGTTACCGATGAAACCTGGCAGCGGGTGCGCCAGCACTTGAGCTTCCTCGATGGCCTGGACGACGCACAAGACCGCTGGTTGCGCGAGTCGGCGGTGCTGTTTCTGCAAGACAAGTACCTGACCTGCCTGCCCGGCGTCGAACTGCATCAGGAACAGCGCCTGCTGCTCGCCGCGCAGGCCCAGTTGCCGCTGCTGAACCTGGGCGATCTCAACTGGTACCAGGGCTTTCATGAGATCGTGCTTTACCCCGATGACTTCCTTAGCCCACAACGCCATCGCGACGCCAGCGGTGTCGAGCACGAATGGGATGGCGAACACAGTGGTGAAGCCTGGCAGCAAGGTCCGGTGATCCTGGCCTGGCCCGGGGTCATGGCCAGTGGTGGCTGGGAAGGCTACAACCTGGTGATCCACGAACTGGCGCACAAACTCGACATGCTCAACGGCGACGCCAATGGCCTGCCGCCGTTGCACAGCGACATGCGGGTCAGCGACTGGGCGCAGGTCATGCAACACGCCTACGACGACCTCAACCGCCAACTCGACCACAACCCCGACGCAGAGACGCCGATCGACCCCTACGCCGCGGAAAACCCGGCGGAATTCTTCGCCGTCACCAGCGAATACTTCTTCAGCGCCCCGGACCTGCTGCATGGCGCCTACCCACAGGTCTACCAGCAACTGCAGCTGTTCTACCGCCAGGACCCGCTGGCCAGGCTCGAGCGCCTGCTGGCCGAACATCCGGCGTATCGCAGCACCCACGACTAAGGTCTACACGACTTCTGGTACGTGGCACTGGCGCGGGAATATGCCTATAATCGCCGCCACTTTTTGGTCAATCCGGCCAAGTCATTTGGCCACTTACGGGGGCAACGCCCAATGAGCTACAGCAAGATTCCGGCTGGCAAAGACCTGCCGAACGACATCTACGTCGCGATCGAGATTCCGGCCAACCACGCGCCGATCAAATACGAAATCGACAAAGACAGCGATTGCCTGTTCGTTGACCGTTTCATGGCCACCCCAATGTTCTACCCGGCCAACTACGGTTTCATCCCGAACACCCTGGCCGACGACGGTGACCCCCTCGACGTGCTGGTCGTGACCCCATACCCGGTCGCTCCAGGTTCGGTGATCCGCGCACGTCCGGTCGGCATCCTGAACATGACCGACGACGGCGGCGGCGATGCCAAAGTTATCGCAGTACCCCACGACAAACTGTCGCAGTTGTATGTCGACGTGAAGGAATACACCGATCTGCCAGCCCTGCTGCTGGAACAGATCAAGCACTTCTTCGAGAACTACAAAGACCTCGAAAAAGGCAAGTGGGTGAAGATCGACGGTTGGGGCGACGCAGAAGCTGCACGCGCCGAGATCCTGAAGTCGGTTGCTGCCTACAAAGGCTGAAGCACATTGGCCGAGCGCCAATGAATGCTTGAAAAACCCCGGTTCTCCGGGGTTTTTTGTGTCCGCAAAACACCACAACACATTTCGTTCAACACTTCTAAACAACATGTTTAGTAACGTTTAATTACCGCGCACTGTATCGCGCAAAGGAAAAGAATATTCCTGCATAAATTACTCAGGTTGTTTATTCAAACTTGTAAGTTCACTCCGTAAAATCCGCACTCATGAAAAAATACAAATGCGGCCCACGCTTTAAAGACTCCTCAAGGAGGTGAAAATCACCCCGTCGGAGTTCGCGACCTTCTGCAACGTCGAGCCCCAGCACGTCAATAACTGGTACATCCGCGGCGTGCCCTATCCACGCCTGGAAGAAATCGCCCGCCTGCTGAGCGTCAACAGCCAGTGGCTGCTCAATGGCGAGGGCCCCAAGTATCCCGTCGCCGGACAACCCGCCGAACCCAGCGCCATGCCTTTCCCCGCGCCACAGGTACAGGGGACAGATGACGACGCACTCGACCTGGAAATCCCTTTTTACAAGGAACTGCCGACAGCTCCAGGCGCCAGCGCCACCCATGTGGTCGAAATCCCGGGGGCAGTGGTCCGCCTGCCACGCCACTACCTGCAAAGCCTGGAAGTCGAGCCCACGCAAGCCATCTGCGTGCCAATGGTAGGACACAGTATGTCGGAAAAAATCGAAGACGGCTCGACCCTGGCCATCGACCGCAGCCTGACCCAGGTCATCGACGGCCAGATCTACGCCCTCGAGCACGATGGCATGCTGCGCATCAACTACCTGCACCGCCTCCCGGGTGGTGCCCTGCGCCTGCGCAGCCACAACAGCCATGACTACCCCGACGAAATCTTCAGCGCCGCGCAAATCAACACCCAGAAAATCGCGATCCTCGGCTGGGTCTTCTGGTGGTCCACCCTCAACAAACAAAGGCCGCCGCTGCCCTTCGGCTGACCCGGCAACGCCCTGCAATACACATCGCGCTGGGAATTTCGCAAAAAAATCAGTATGCTGCGCCGCACATTTGCATCGCCCCGCCCAGCGCCGGTCGATCGCACCGACAAGGCAGATGACTTTCTCGCCAAGTCCCACAGCCGGACGCAAGATCCGGATGTACGTTTTGAAGGCTGGTACGGTTTACCAAAAATAAACCAAGCCGGTCCCCGAGAAGCCGGCCACAAGCCGGCTTTTTAATGCCTGCAGAAAAAGCCCCGCCTGCCTGCCAAAACACAGCCAGACAAGCACCGACGTTTGCCCCACACCCCCCTATCTGCTAGTGTCGCGCCGGTTTAACGTCACCGGGATAGCCGCCATGGCCCGCAAAAAAGCTGCACTGGATTTCGAACAATCCCTCGCCGACCTGCAAACGCTGGTTGAACGGCTGGAGAACGGCGAGCTGTCGCTGGAAGACTCGCTGACGGCCTTCGAGCAGGGCATCGGCCTGACCCGTGACTGCCAGGCGGCGTTGGCCCAGGCGGAACAGAAGGTACAGGTGCTGCTGGAGCGCGATGGTGAGTTGTCTGAAACGCCGTTCGACGCGGAACAGCCAGAATGATCGCGGTGTATTCGGCCAACAGCCAGGCGCGGGTCAATGCTGCGCTGGAAACCCTGTTCATCGCCCCGAGCCCTGAGCTCGCCCGCCTCTACGAAGCCATGCGCTACAGCGTGATGAACGGCGGCAAGCGTGTGCGTCCGTTGCTCGCCTACGCGGCGTGCGAAGCGCTGGGCGGCCAGGCCGAGCAGGCCAATGGTGCGGCCTGCGCGGTGGAGCTGATTCACGCCTACTCGCTGGTTCACGATGACCTGCCGGCAATGGACGATGACGATCTGCGCCGCGGCCAGCCGACTACCCACAAGAAGTTTGACGAAGCCTGCGCGATTCTCGCCGGTGATGGCCTGCAGAGCCTGGCCTTCAGCGCCCTGCTCGATCCGCAGTTAAATAATGCCGAGGCCGAAGTGCGCCTGCAGATGGTCTGCGCCCTCGCATTGGCGGCAGGCCCTGCCGGAATGGTCGGCGGCCAGGCGATCGACCTCGGCTCGGTCGGCCTCAAGCTGGATCAGCAGGCCCTCGAATACATGCACCGGCACAAGACCGGCGCGCTGATCGAGGCCAGCGTCAAGCTTGGTGCCCTGGCCAGCGGTCGCGCGGAAAAGGCCGAACTGAAGGCGCTGCAGACCTACGCCCAGGCCATCGGTCTGGCGTTCCAGGTGCAAGACGACATTCTCGACGTCGAAAGCGATACCCAAACCCTGGGCAAGCGCCAGGGTGCCGACATCGCCCGCGACAAGCCGACCTACCCGGCCCTGCTCGGCCTTGAAGCCGCCAAGGCGTATGCCCTGGAACTGCGTGACCAGGCCCTGCATGCACTGCGACCGTTTGACGCGTCGGCCGAGCCGCTGCGTGATCTGGCGCGCTATATCGTCGAACGGCGTAACTGATCAGCCGTCCGCTGCCCGGCAAGTTCCGCGCTCTGCGTGGGCAGCGTGCGCTGCATCAGGTAAACTGCCGCATCTTTTATACCTATAACGATTCGCCTGATGCCCACGACGTTTCATGAGATTCCCCGCAAACGCCCGACCACGCCCCTGCTCGACCGCGCCAACACGCCGGACGGCCTGCGCCGGTTAGGCGAAGCCGAGCTGGAAACCCTGGCCGATGAGTTGCGCCTGGAATTGCTCTACACGGTCGGCCAGACCGGTGGGCATTTCGGTGCCGGCCTGGGCGTCATCGAGCTGACCATCGCGTTGCATTACGTCTTCGACACGCCGGACGACCGTCTGGTGTGGGACGTTGGTCATCAGGCCTATCCACACAAGATCCTCACCGGTCGTCGCGAGCGCATGGGTACCTTGCGCCAGAAGGATGGCGTCGCCGCCTTCCCGCGTCGCTCCGAGAGCGAGTACGACACCTTTGGCGTCGGCCACTCCAGCACCTCGATCAGTGCAGCGCTGGGCATGGCCATCGCCGCCCGCCTGCAGCACAGTGATCGCAAGGCGATCGCGGTGATCGGTGATGGTGCGCTGACGGCGGGCATGGCGTTCGAGGCGCTGAATCATGCGCCGGAAGTCGATGCCAATATGCTGGTGATCCTCAACGACAACGACATGTCGATCTCGCGCAATGTCGGTGGCCTGTCGAACTACCTGGCCAAGATCCTCTCCAGCCGTACCTACGCCAGCATGCGCGAGGGCAGCAAGAAGGTCCTGTCGCGCCTGCCGGGCGCCTGGGAAATTGCCCGCCGCACTGAAGAATATGCCAAGGGCATGCTCGTCCCGGGCACCCTGTTCGAGGAGCTGGGCTGGAACTACATTGGCCCGATCGACGGCCATGACCTGCCGACGTTGATCGCCACCTTGCGCAACATGCGTGACCTCAAGGGCCCGCAGTTCCTGCACGTGGTGACCAAGAAGGGCAAGGGGTTCGCCCCGGCCGAGGTCGACCCGATCGGCTATCACGCGATCACCAAGCTCGAACCGCTGGACGCCCCGGCCGCCGCGCCGAAAAAAACCGGCGGGCCGAAGTATTCCGGCGTGTTTGGCCAGTGGCTGTGCGACATGGCGGCCGCCGACCCGCGCCTGGTGGGCATCACCCCAGCGATGAAGGAAGGCTCCGACCTGGTGGCCTTCAGCGAGCGTTATCCGCAACGCTACTTCGATGTGGCGATTGCCGAGCAGCACGCGGTAACCCTCGCCGCCGGTATGGCCTGCGAAGGCGCCAAGCCGGTAGTGGCGATTTACTCGACGTTCCTGCAACGCGGCTACGACCAACTGGTGCATGACGTCGCCGTGCAAAATCTCGATGTGCTGTTCGCCATCGACCGTGCCGGCCTGGTGGGCGAAGACGGCCCGACCCATGCTGGCAGTTTCGACCTTTCGTTCCTGCGCTGCATCCCGGGCATGCTGGTGATGACCCCAAGCGACGAGAACGAACTGCGCAAAATGCTCACCACTGGCCACCTGTACAACGGCCCGGCGGCGGTGCGCTACCCGCGCGGCAATGGTCCGAATGCGACCATCGAACAGGACCTCGAACCGATCGAAATCGGCAAGGGCGTGATCCGCCGCCAGGGCAGCAAGGTCGCCCTGCTGGTGTTTGGCGTGCAACTGGCCGAAGCGCTGAAAGTAGCCGAAACCCTGGATGCGACCGTAGTCGACATGCGCTTCGTCAAACCCCTGGATGAACAACTGGTGCGCGAAATTGCCGGCAGCCATGAGTTGCTGGTGAGCATCGAGGAAAACGCAATCATGGGCGGTGCCGGCGGCGCGGTCAGTGAGTTCCTGGCGCGGGAAAACATCCTCAAGTCGATGCTCCACCTCGGCCTGCCGGACAGCTACGTCGAACACGCCAAGCCGGCGCAAATGCTCGCCGAGTGCGGGCTGGACGAAGCCGGGATCGAAGCGGCAGTGCGTCAGCGCCTGCAATTGCTGAACATTTAAATCTCTGGATACATGCAACACCCCTGTGGGAGCGAGCCTGCTCGCGATAGCGGACTGTCAGTCGACTCAAACGTTGACTGATGCACCGTCATCGCGAGCAGGCTCGCTCCCACAGTTGATTTGTGTGTGCCACGAAATATCACCGGACCATCAATGAAGCTCTACCCCCTCGCCCTGACGTTGACGCTACTGCCATCCGCGCCGCTGCTGGCCGACACCCTCGACCGCGACCAAGCCCTGAAACTGCCGGACGTGCTGATCAGCGCCAATCGCCAGGTCGAAGCGCGCAACGACAGCAGCGCTGCCAACACCGTGTTCACCCGAGATGACATAGACCGCCTGCAGCCCACCAGCGTCGTCGATCTGCTGAGCCGGGTGCCGGGGGTGCAAGTGGCGCAAGCCGGTGGCCGCGGCAGCTTGCCGGGGGTGTACATTCGCGGCACCAAGGCGGCGCAGAGCCTGGTGCTGGTGGACGGCCAGCGCATTGGCAATTCGACCTCCGGCGACAGCAATCTGCAGCACCTGAACATCCAGCAGATCGAGCGCGTCGAAGTGTTGCGCGGCTCGCGCTCGGTGATTTACGGCAGTGACGCGATTGGTGGGGTGATCCAGATCTTCACCCGCCGCGGCGCCGAACCGGGGCTGCAGCCTCGTTTGCAGATGGCTTACGGCAGTAACCAGACCTGGGAGCGCAGCCTCGGATTGTCTGGCGGCGACCAGAACACCCGCTTCAATCTCGGGGCCAGCCTCGACGAAACCGCCGGGATCAATCGCACCCACGAGTCGTACCCCAGCGATGGTGACCATGACGCCTACCGCAACCAGGCCCTGAGCTTCAGCCTGAGTCACAGCTTCAACGACGACATCGAAGCCGGCCTGAACATTCTCGATAACCGCGGTAAAAGCGAGTTCGACAACCCGTTCGGACGCTTTGACATGAACACCCTTGAAAGTGTCCAGCAAAAGCCCTACAGCGACTTCACCGTGAGCAGTGTCAGCAGCTACGTCGACGCGCGCCTGAACGATGCCTGGCAGTCCCGGGTGGAAATCGGCCACAGCGAGAACCGCGAGGAAACGCTCGACAAGCTCAGCGACGAAGACTCGGTGTTCAACACTTACCGCGACTCGCTGAACTGGCAGAATGACCTGCAGCTCAACGCGCAGCACAGCCTGATTCTCGGCGCTGACTGGTATGAGGACCGGGTCAACAGCAGCACGGCCTTTGACGAAGACAGCCGCTGGAACCGCGCCGCGTTCGTGCAGCATCGCTTCCGTGCCGAACACTTTTCCACCGAACTGGGTTTGCGCCACGACGACAACCAGCAGTTCGGCAGCCAGAACAGCTGGAGTGGCACCCTGACCCTGCCGGTGAATGCCGACAACGACCTGCTGCTGACCTACAGCGAAGGTTTCCGCGCACCGACCTTCAACGACCTGTACTACCCGGATTTCAGCAATCCGAACCTCAAACCCGAAACCTCGAAGAGTTACGAACTGCAGTGGCGCAGCCAGTTGACTGAAACCAGTCGCCTGGAAGCCTCGCTGTACCGCACTGATCTGGAAGACGCGATTATTTTCGGCAGCCAATCGCGCCCGGAAAACGTCGCCTCCGCGCGGATCAACGGCTTCGAAGCGGCGCTCAAGCAGGAACTGTTCGGCTGGCAGAGCAACCTTGGGCTATCGATCATCGACCCACGGGACCGCGACACCGGCCACACCCTGGCACGCCGCGCCCGGCGCACCCTAAACCTGGACCTGGACCGGCAGTTCGACCGCCTCGGCCTCGGCGCGACCTGGCAAGCGATCAGCAGCAGCTATGACGATGAGAACAATCAGCAGCCATTGGGCGGCTATGGCCTGTTGGGACTGCGCAGCAGCTGGACAGTCAACCGCGAGGTCAGCCTGCAGATGAAGGTCGATAACCTGCTGGATAAGTCTTACAGCCGGGCGCTGTACAGCTATCAGGGCAATCAGTATGGGTATCGCGAGGAAGGACGGGCGTTGATGTTTGGGGTGACGTGGACGCCGGAGCTCTGATCAGGAATTGATGTTGTCCGGACTGACCTCATCGTCGGAACGCCGCCCGGGGCAAGCCCGCTCCCACAAGGTATTGCATGATCCTGTGGGAGCGGGCTTGCCCGCGATGAGGCCGGTACATTCAACCTATTCAGTACCTTGACCATCGCTATCGTCGGATCACCGGTCGGGGGCAAGCAACCGGCACAGCGCGGCGGTTGCTTCGATCATCTGCCCGCTCGGGCGCTCCAGGCCTTTATCTGTCACCAACAGCAATTGACCATTTTTGACCGCCGCCAACTGTGGCCAGGCTTTCCAGGCGTCCAGCTGCGCCTGGGTGGCAGCCAGAATCACCTCGGGATTTCTGGCCAGCACCGCTTCGATACTGACCTGGGGTGCGGGCAAGCGCAGGTCGGCGAAGAGGTTGCGTGCGCCGCAGATCTGCAGCGCGTCGCTGATGATCTGCTCGCCGCCCACGGTATACAGCGGCTGGTCCCAGACCTGATAGAACACCCGCAGCGGCTCGCTGCGCCGATAACGCTGGCGCAGGTTATCGAGGCGCAGGCGCAACTCCATCGCCACTTTCTGCCCACGCTCAGGCCGGCCCAGCTGCCCGGCGATGGCTTCAATCTGCGTGGCGAGTTGCTCGAGACTATGGGGTTCGGCGACAAAGGTGGGAATGCCCAGTCGACTCAGTTGCTCACGCTGCGCCGGGCCGACGCTGCCCGGCCAGAGCAGCAACAGATCGGGCTTGAGGCTGAGCAGGCGCTCCATGTCCAGCTGCCCGTAACGACCCACCGATGGCACGTCTTTCAAGGGCGCCGGCCGTTCGCCAGCGTCCAGCACGCCGACCAGCAAGTCAGCCGAATTCAGTTCAACGACGATTTCCGAGAGCGACGGCGCCAGGCTGACCACCCGTTCCACCGCAGCCGCAGCGCCACTGGCGAGCAGCAGCGCAAGCGCCAGCCAGCGGCTCATCAGCCGAGTTGACGCGGGATGCGGTAGAGGTAAAACAACACCACAGTGGACAATCCGAGCAGGATCAGCGGCACGCCCTCGAGGCCGACGAACACCGCCAGGGCAGCGATCCAGGCCGGCAGCGAGGCCGCCAGCAGGGCCTTGCGCCGTGTCGCCGCGAGGGCGATCCAGGCAGTTGGCTCTTCCGGCGTATCGAGGGCTTTATGGGTGCTGATCAGGCCATGCTTGTAGCCGCCGAAGAATTTCAGGCTGACAAACATCGAGGCCATGCCGGCGATAAAAAACGGCATTGCGAGCACCGGTGCAAGCGCATCGCCATCGCCAAAGACCGCGTTGATCACCAGCAGCGGCAGCAAGGCCAGCGCCAGGTATTGCCACCAATTGACGGACAGGCGCCGCCGGACCTGACCCCGGGTCACGCCCGGTCAGCCTCGCCCTGGTGCTCGTTGCCCATCATGTGGTCGAGCTTGCTGGCCTTGGTCGCCAGGTACAGTTTGTTGTGCGGGTTATGCCCGGTGTGCAGCGGCACGCGCTCGGCAACCACGATGCCCATGTCGGTCAAGGCCTTGACCTTGCGCGGGTTGTTGGTCATCAGACGCAGGGATTTCACCCCCAGGTGCTCGAGCATCGGCAGGCACATGGCGTAGTCGCGCTGGTCAGCCGCGAAACCCAGGCGCTCGTTGGCCTCAACGGTATCGGCGCCGCCATCCTGCAGCTCGTAGGCGCGGATCTTGTTCAGCAAGCCAATGCCACGGCCTTCCTGACGCAGGTACAGCAACACGCCGCGACCTTCGCGGGCAATGGCCTGCAAGGCGGCTTCCAGTTGCGAACCGCAGTCGCAGCGCTGGCTGAACAAGGCATCGCCGGTCAGGCATTCGGAATGCAACCGGCCAAGCACCGGCGCACCATCGGCCACATCACCCAAGCTCAATACAACGTGCTCGCGGCCAGTGGACTCATCGAGAAAGCCATGCATGGTGAATTGCGCAAATGGCGTTGGCAGCTTGGAAGCGGCAACAAAAACGACAGGCACCGGTGTGCTCCTGATCTAGATTCTGGTAATTCGCAGAGGCGGCATTGTAACAGCAGGTCGCAATAGACGCTTAGGCTGAATTATTTGTCATAACTATCAAATAGTTTGATTACTCGACGGCGGGCTTGGCACTTCCTTCGAACGGATAAGGCTCCTGCCAGCGTTCGAAAATCGGCTTCAGCTTGCCACTGCTGACCAGCAATGCCATGCGCCGGTCGTACAAGGCCATCAGCGAGCGGGCCTGCGGCGTGTCGGCGAAGCCCAGGAACAACGGTAGTTCCGCAACGTGAGTGGAGCGATATGGCTTCACGTCCTTGGCGTCCCGAATCACCGCGTCGACCTCCGTCTGTGCATCGATGTAGAAGTCTGCGCGCCCCTGCTTGAGCATTCCCAGAATCCCCTGGCGTCGCTCGATCTGGGTGAAGTTTTTTATGTCCGGCAGGTATTTGTCGTATCGATAGCCGCGCACCCAGGCCAATCGGTACTTGCCCAGCGTTGCCAGGGTGGGCGTAGGCATGCTGGCCAGGCCGAGGGCATAGATATGATCGGAATCGAAGTTCCACTTGGGATACAGCACGCCTTCGACTTCGTCCCGGTAGGAGCCCACCATGGCGTCCACTTCCTTGAGCTGCGCCAGGCCGATTGAACGAGTGTAAGGCACCGTGCGAATGTCCAACTTGACCCCGGCGGGCTCGAACACTTCACGCAAGATGTCCCAGGCCATGCCGTGTCCGTCAGCGGCGGTGTAGTCTTCCCAGTCTTCGCTCGCCAGCTGGATGACCGCAGGCACGGCGGGCACTTCCGCCGCCCGGACGACCGAGCAGAACAGCGCAAACAGAACAATCCAGCACCCGCGCCTCACCATTCCCTAGCCCCTCGAATCATCCTTTAGGTGAAATACCAGACCAGCCCTTGCATGCCCAACCAGGCGAACACCCCTGCCAGTACGTCGTCGAGCATGATCCCGACTCCGCCGTGTACATGCCGGTCGATCCAGCGGATCGGCCAGGGCTTGAGGATGTCAAAAAAGCGGAACATCAGGAACCCCGCCAGCAACCAGTACCACCCTTCCGGTACCAGCCACAGAGTAATCCACATCCCGACCATTTCGTCCCAGACGATGCCTTCGTGGTCGTGTACCCGCAAATCGTCGGCCACCTTGCCGCACAGCCAGAAGCCGAACAGCATGGTGATGCCGAGCATCAGCCAGTAGCCCCAGTCGGGCAACATCTGCCACAACGGGATGAAGGGTAGCGCAACCAGCGAACCCCAGGTGCCGGGCGCCTTGGGCAAGGTGCCCGAGCCGAAGCCGAACGCCAGGAAATGCCAGGGATTGCGCCACACCGACGGCGGCACGAACTCGGCCGGGACCTGTTTGGGATGATCTGTCACGGTGTCTCCTGAAAATGTTGGTAGCCGCGAACCTGCGGGGTGATGTCCTGCCCGCTCGCGTCAACCAGGGTCACGCCCTGCCCCGCCACGACCCGACCGACCACATGGATCGGCCAGCCCTGGGCCAGCAGTGCCGACAGATATTCCTCTGGCAAGGTGAATGCCAGCACGTAGTCGTCGCCGCCACTGAGCGCCGCGAGCCGGGCCGCATTCTCGCCGAGAAAACCCACCAGTGCCTCGGACATCGGCAGTTTGTGATTTTCGATCAGCAAGCCGACAGCCGAAGCCTTGGCGATATGTCCGCAATCGGCCAGCAAGCCGTCGGAAATATCCAACGCCGAGCTGGCTTTGCCCCGCAGCGCCTGACCCAAGGCCAGTTGCGGCTGAGGCGACCAGTAATGCGCCAGCAGCGGCTCGGCAGTGGCTGCCGACGCCGTCCGTTGCCCCAGCACCAGCGGCAAGGCACCGGCAGCGTTGCCCAACTCGCCGCCTACGCACAACAGATCACCGACCTGGGCTCCGCTGCGGGTCAGGGCCTGGCCGGCCGGCACGCGGCCGAACACGGTCATGGTCAGGCTCAGCGGGCCGCGCGTGGTGTCGCCGCCCACCAGCCGCACACCACAGCCCTGGGCCATGCTGTTCAAACCACGGGCATAGGCTTGCAGCCAATCGGCGGTCACCGTTGGCAAGGTCAGGGCAAGGGTAAAGGCAAGGGGGGTGGCGCCCATGGCAGCCAGGTCGCTGACCGCCACGGCCAGCGAGCGCTGGCCGAGCAGGAACGGGTCGCAGGGGTCGGCGAAATGCACACCGGCCACCAGGGTGTCGGTGGAGATCGCCAGCTGCTCCCCGGCAGGCAGTGCGAGCAAGGCGCAGTCGTCGCCAATCCCCAGTGCAACGCCATCGCCCGCCTGCGCACAAGGCGCAGCGGCGAAGTAATTGCGGATCAGCTCAAACTCGCCCATAGGCACATGTTCAAGCGCCGATCAGCGCTTGAACGCCTTCACTTCAGCTTCACGCAGGCGCGGTGCCAGCTTGTCGAGAACACCGTTGACAAACTTGTGGCCGTCGGTGGAGCCGAACACTTTTGCCAGCTCGATCCCTTCGTTGATCACCACGCGGTACGGTACGTCGACGCGCTTGAGCAATTCCCAGGTGGACAGGCGCAGTACCGCCAGCTCAACCGGGTCCAGCTCTTCGATGGTCAAGTCCAGGCAAGGCTTGAGCGCGGTGTCGATTTCGGTCTTGCTCGCCGGAACCCCGTGAAGGATTTCGCGGAAGTAAGCGCCATCGACATCGCTGAAATCGTTATCGACCCGGAATTGCGCTTCGATTTCGTTCAGCGAAGCCTTGGCCATGTGCCATTGATACAGGGCCTGGGTCGCGAGCTGACGAGCTTCGCGACGCTTGGCGCTTTTCGATGGCTTGCCGGCATCCGCAGGTTTCGGATCGCGCGGGTTGAAACGATCGCTTTCGTCGCTAATCACTTGGCCTCCAACTGCGCCAGCAGGCTGACCATTTCCAGAGCGGACAGGGCAGCTTCAGCACCTTTGTTGCCGGCCTTGGTGCCGGAACGCTCGATGGCTTGCTCGATGGAATCAACGGTCAGGACGCCAAAGGCAACTGGCACGCCGAACTCCATGGACACCTGGGCCAGGCCCTTGGTGCACTCGCCCGCCACGTATTCGAAATGCGGAGTGCCGCCACGAATGACCGCGCCCAGGGCGATGATTGCCGCGAACTCGCCTTTCTGGGCGACTTTCTGCGCAACCAGCGGGATTTCGAAGGCGCCAGGCGCGCGGATGATGGTGATGTCGCTTTCGCTCACGCCATGGCGTACCAGGGCATCAACAGCACCGCTGACCAGGCTTTCAACGACGAAGCTGTTGAAACGGCCCACTACCAGAGCGTAGCGGCCTTTAGGGGCGATGAAGGTACCTTCGATGGTCTTCAGGGTCATTCGATAGATCTCTTAAAGAGCCGGGACGCGTCTTCTACGCGTCCCTCAGTGATATTTGAACCGCGAACAAGGGGGGTAAAAACTACCAGCCTTTATTCGGAGGGCACGTATTCTACAACTTCCAGATCGAAACCGGATATCGCATTAAATTTCATCGGTGCCGACATCAGGCGCATTTTGCGTACACCGAGGTCGCGCAGGATCTGCGAACCCGCGCCGACAATGCTGTAGGTGGTCGGTTTTTTCGCCACCGCCTGATCGGCAGTTTCGCGAATATGCGCCAGCAGCACGTCGCCATCGAGCGGGTGACCGAGCAACAGCACCACTCCGCTGCCGGCCTCGGCAACCGCAGCCATCGCGGCGCGCAGGCTCCAGCGACCCGGTTGCTTGACCATCAGCAGGTCGCGCAGCGGGTCCATGTTGTGTACCCGGACCAGGGTCGGCTCTTCGGCGCAGACAGTGCCCAGGGTCAGTGCCATGTGCACGTCGCCTTCCACCGAATCACGATAGGTCACCAGATTGAATTGGCCCAGTTCGCTGTCCAGCGGCTGCTCGGCAATCCGCTGAACGGTACGTTCGTGAATCATCCGGTAGTGAATCAGATCGGCAATGGTGCCGATCTTGATGTTGTGTTCGGCGGCGAAGGCTTCGAGTTCGGCGCGACGGGACATGGTGCCGTCGTCGTTCATCACTTCGCAGATCACCCCGCTCGGCTCGAAACCGGCCATGCGCGCCAGGTCGCAAGCAGCTTCGGTGTGCCCGGCGCGGGCCAGGGTACCGCCGGCCTGGGCCATCAGCGGGAAGATGTGGCCGGGGCTGACAATGTCTTCGGCCTTGGCATCACGGGCAGCGGCAGCCTGTACGGTGCGCGCACGGTCGGCGGCGGAGATGCCGGTGGTGACGCCGGTCGCCGCTTCGATCGACACGGTGAACTTGGTGCCGAAGCCCGAGCCATTGCGCGGCGCCATCAACGGCAGCTTGAGCAATTCGCAGCGCTCGCGGCTCATCGGCATGCAGATCAGGCCACGGGCGTGCTTGGCCATGAAGTTGATGTGCTCGGGCTGGCAGCACTCGGCGGCCATGATCAGGTCGCCTTCGTTCTCGCGGTCTTCGTCATCCATGAGGATGACCATCTTGCCTTGGCGGATGTCTTCAACCAGTTCTTCGATGCTATTGAGCGCCACAAGGCACCCCCTTTAATTCGAAATTTGAGCTCAGGATTTGAGGTAGCCGTTGGCGGCCAGAAAGCTTTCGGTGATGTTGCCAGCTGCCGGCTCTGCAGCCTTGTCACCCAGCAGCAGGCGCTCCAGATAACGGGCCAGCAGGTCCACTTCGAGGTTCACCCGGCGACCTGGCTGGTACGAAGCCATGATGGTCTCGCTCAGGGTGTGCGGAATGATCGTCAGCAGGAACTCGGCGCCATCGACGGCGTTCACGGTCAGGCTGGTGCCGTCGACAGTGATCGACCCCTTGTGGGCGATGTACTTGGCCAGCTCCTTCGGCGCACGAATGCGGAATTCCACGGCGCGGGCATTTTCGGTGCGGGCAACCACTTCGCCGACACCGTCGACGTGACCGCTGACCAGGTGACCACCGAGGCGGGTGGTCGGAGTCAGGGCTTTTTCCAGGTTGACCGGGCTACCGCTTTTCAGATCATTCATCGCGGTGCAGTCCAGGGTCTCGCGGCTGACATCCGCCGCAAAACCGTTGCCAGGCAGTTCAACCGCGGTCAGGCAGACGCCGTTCACCGCGATGCTGTCGCCCAGCTTGACGTCGCTCAGGTCGAGCTTGCCGGTTTCTACGTGTACCCGCACATCTCCGCCTTTAGGGGTCAATGCACGAATACTGCCGATGGATTCGATGATGCCGGTAAACATGGAGTCCTCCTCGAGAACAAAACCTTCTTGGCCGCAGCCGGGAATTATACGCTGGCTGATGGCACAGGAATGGCAGTGACCCGCCAGTCATCGCCAACCGCACGAATTTCAGTGATTTTCAGCGCCGGGGCATCCTTCATTTGCGCCAGGGGCCAGTCCAACAGAGGCCGTGCCGAAGAGCCGAGGAACTTGCCGGCCATGAAGATCTGGTACTCGTCCACCAGGCCTTGCTGGGCAAACGCCCCGGCCAGCCGCGGGCCGGCTTCCACCAGCACCTCGTTGACCCCACGGCGCGCGAGCTCGACCAGCAACTGGCGCAGGTCGACCTGACCCTCGACACCCGGCACGATCAGGCACTCTGGACCATTGGCGTACTGCTCTTCGACGGCGACACAGGTCGCGACCAAGGCCGGACCGGCCTTGAAGAACGCGGCATCCAGCGGCACCCGCAGGCGCCCGTCGATCAGCACCCGCAGCGGCGGACGGCTCAGCGCCAGAGCCGACTGTTCAGCGTCCAGGCCCAGCTCGGCGGCGCGCACGGTCAGGCGCGCGTCATCCGCCAGCACCGTGTCGGCGCCGGTCAGCACCACGCTGGCCTGAGCCCGCAGGCGTTGTACCGCAGAACGGGCGTCAGGGCCGGTGATCCATTGGCTTTCGCCACTGGCCATCGCCGTACGCCCATCCAGACTCATGGCCAACTTGACCCGCACAAACGGCAAGCCGTGCTCCATGCGCTTGAGGAAACCCTGGTTGAGCAGACGCGCCTCGTTTTCGAGGACGCCACTTTCAGTGGCAATCCCGGCCTGTTGCAGACGCTGCAAGCCACGCCCGGCGACTTCCGGGTTCGGATCCTGCATCGCCGCGACCACCCGCGCCAGCCCGGCATTGACCAGGGCATCGGCGCAGGGCGGCGTGCGCCCGTGATGGCTGCACGGTTCCAGCGTCACATAGGCCGTGGCGCCGCGCGCCAGCTCGCCGGCCGCGCGCAAGGCGTGGACTTCAGCGTGCGGCTCACCGGCGCGCTCGTGCCAGCCTTCGCCGACAATTTGCCCGTCGCGCACGATCACGCAACCGACACGCGGATTGGGATGGGTGCTGTAGTGGCCCTTGCGCGCCAACTCCAGCGCGCGCGCCATGTAATGGACGTCGAGGACGGACTGTTCCGAGGAAATGGTCATGGCTTGATCGGCTCACGGGCCAGGCGATCGATCTCTTCGCGGAACTCGTTGAGGTCCTGGAAGCGCCGATACACCGAGGCGAAACGAATGTAGGCGACTTCGTCGAGCTTCTGCAGCTCGGCCATCACCAGCTCACCGACCACCAGCGACTTGACCTCGCGCTCACCGGTAGCGCGCAACTTGTGCTTGATCTGCGCCAGCGAGGATTCCAGGCGCTCGACACTCACCGGACGTTTTTCCAGGGCGCGCTGCATCCCGGCACGGAGTTTTTCTTCGTCGAACGGCTGGCGGCTGCCGTCGGTTTTGATCAGGCGCGGCAACACCAGTTCGGCGGTCTCGAACGTCGTGAAACGTTCGCCGCAGGCCAGGCATTCACGCCGGCGGCGCACCTGATCGCCCTCGGCGACCAGTCGCGAGTCGATGACCTTGGTGTCGTTGGCACCGCAGAAGGGACAGTGCATGGTGGCAGGCAACAAAAAAAGGGAGGGCCATGGTAGCGCATCCCGGTGGCAAGACAAGCCATAGGCTTTGCGGTATACAGACGGGCTATAGTGCCTGAACCATGGATTTGATCTCGCTGGAGCCGTAAATGCCGCTACGACCGCTCGTTTTACTCAGTTTCGCCGGCCTGTTGGTCGCCTGCAGCAGCGATGCGCCCAAGCCCGCCGAACCGACGCCCGGCCCGGCCCCGCAGATGGCCCAGAAAAAAGCCCGGGAGTCCGCCGCCCTCGGCCCACTTCCCGCCTATCAACGTGAATTGACCGGCTCCCTGCAGGGCGTACCGCAAGGTGCCGAAGTGGAACTGGCGTTGCTGGTGATCGACGAGCGTTCGCGTCCGCAACAACTGTTGGCCAGCGCCAACCTGATCGGCAACAACCAGGCCCTGCCGTTTCACCTGCGCTTCAACCCTGAAGCCTTTCCCGCCGGCGCCCGCGTCGAATTGCGCGGCCGCGCCAGCCAGTCCGGGCAATTGATTCTGCACCTGCCGGCGCAGCGGATTTTCCAGCCGACCACCCAGCCCCTGGGCCAACTGCAATTCGTCAAAGCCCCATGAATGCACCGCTAGACCTGCAACAGGCCCTCGGCGACCTGCTCGGCGACGCGCTACTGGTGCCCTGCCCGCTGCCGGGCACCGAGTTGAAGCTGTGGCTGATCGATGGCGACAACATGGACCGCGCTTTCAGCCCGGAAGAAACCCGGCGCATCCTGCACGAGCCGCCGTACTGGAGTTTTTGTTGGGCCAGCGGCCTGGCGCTGGCCCGTTATCTGGCCGAGCAACCGCAGTGGGTCGCCGGAAAACGGGTGCTGGATTTCGGTGCTGGCTCCGGCGTCGCCGGGATTGCTGCGGTGAAGGCCGGGGCGCTCGAAGTGGTGGCCTGCGACCTGGATCCGCTGGCGATTGCCGCCTGCCGGGCCAACGCCGAATTGAATGATGTCGAGCTGAACTACTCGACGGACTTCTTCGCCGAAGCCGACCGCTTCGACCTGATCCTGGTGGCTGACGTGCTCTACGACCGCGCCAACCTGCCGTTGCTCGACCAATTCCTCAGTCGCGGCCGCGAAGCGCTGGTGGCAGATTCACGGGTGCGCGATTTCCGTCACCCGCTGTACCAGCACCTGCAGATGCTCGAAGCCATGACCTTGCCGGACCTGGCCGAACCCCACGAGTTTCGTCATGTGAGCCTCTACCACGCCCGCCGGACATGAGGCTTTCGGCCCTACCCCGGCACGCCGTATAGTGGCCCCATTCACGTTTTTTCGAGATGCCCCATGAGTCAGGAAACGCCGTATATCTTCGACGCCACTACCGCTGATTTCGACCAGTCGGTGATCGAGAACTCCTTCCACAAGCCGGTACTGGTGGACTTCTGGGCCGAGTGGTGTGCGCCGTGCAAGGCGCTGATGCCGATGCTGCAAGGCATCGCCGAGAGCTACCAGGGCGAGCTGCTGCTGGCCAAGGTCAATTGCGATATCGAGCAGGACATCGTTGCGCGCTTCGGCATTCGCAGCCTGCCGACCGTGGTGCTGTTCAAGGACGGGCAACCGGTGGACGGCTTCGCCGGCGCCCAGCCCGAGTCCGCCGTACGTGCGTTGCTTGAGCCCCACGTGCAGATGCCGCCACCGCCGGCCGCCGATCCCTTCACCCAGGCCCAGGTGCTGTTCGACGAGAGCCGTTTTGCCGAGGCCGAGGCCGCGCTCAAGGTGCTGCTGGGCGAAGACAACACCCATGCCGGCGCGCTGATTCTGTACGCCCGCTGCCTGATCGAGCGCGGTGAGCTGAGCGAAGCCCAGGCTGTGCTGGATGCGGTCAAGAGTGATGAGCACAAGGCGGCACTGGCTGCGGCCAAGGCGCAGATCCAGTTCCTCGGCCAGGCTGCCAACCTGCCGGATGTCGCCGAGCTGAAATCGCGCCTGGCGCAAAATCCGCAGGACGACGAAGCGGTCTATCAACTGGCGATCCAGCAGTTGGCCCGTCAGCAATACGACCCGGCGCTGGACTCGCTGCTCAAACTGTTCATCCGCAATCGCAGCTACAGCGAAGGCCTGCCGCACAAGACCTTGCTGCAAGTGTTCGAACTGCTGGGCAACGACCACCCGCTGGTGACCACCTACCGCCGCAAGCTGTTCGCCGCGTTGTACTGAGACGCCTACTCGGGCGTGATCCAGCGATAGAGCGGCGTATCGGCGCCGCTCAGCACCTTGACGTCGGCACAGTGGCGCAAGCGCACCAGCAAGCGCTTGCCGGCCGACGGGCTGCCGGTCACGCCTTCCAGTTGTTCCAGCAGGTCCGGCCCGCTCAGCTCGCCGGCCTTGCGCAATAACTCCTTGGCAAGCTGCCATTGCCGATCATCCTGATTCGCCGGTTTGGCGACCGGGCCTGCGGCAGGCGCTTCGCCGTCGACGCGGCTGACCTGCAACTGCGCGCCCAGTTTCGCCCAATCACCCTCATCGAGCTCCAGGGTCAAATCCACCGGCCAGTCGCCGATGCTTCCACGTATGCGCAACATTGGGGTTTCCCTCGGGTGTGTGCCGAACATGCTCCCATGCGTCTTGCGCAACGCCAAGCTTGAGTTCAAACTGCCGGGCATATTGTTATAAGATTACATAACATAATAGTTAATTGACGATCCGGAGTGTTTCCATGCGCCGCCTGCTTCTCGCTTTGCCGTTTGCCCTGCTGCCACTGGCGATTGCCCAGGCGGCTGAAACCCACGACCACGACCATGACCACGAACATGCCAGCCTCGGTGCTCACGAGCATGGTGTTGGACGCCTGAACGCCGCACTCGACGGCAAGACCCTGGAACTGGAACTGGAAAGCCCGGCGATGAACCTGGTGGGCTTCGAACACGCTGCCAGCACCCCGGCCGACAAGGCCAAGGTCGGTGCGGTCCGCGCGCAACTGGAACAACCCCTGGCGCTGTTCGGCTTGCCCAAGGCGGCCAATTGCGTGCTCAGCGAGCAGGAGCTGGAGAGCCCGTTGTTCGGTGAAAAACCCGAAGACCATGTGGCCCACGATCACGACGCCAAGGATGCCGACGAGCATCACCACGACCACAGCGAAATCCACGCCCACTACCAGCTCACCTGCGCCCAACCGGATGCGCTCAAGACCCTGGACTTGGCGCCGCTGTTCAAGACCTTCCCCGCCACGCAAAAAATTCAGCTACAACTCATCGGCCCGAACGGCCAGAAAGGCCTTGAGGTCACACCTCAGTCAGGCACTCTGAGCTTCTGAATCGCCCTTCCCCAGCCGACCGGTTTCCCATGACCCAAGCACTTATCGAACTGACTGACCTGGGCTTCAACTGGCCCGGTCACCCGACGCTGCTGGATATCCCGGCGTTTCGCCTGGAGCCCGGCGAAACCCTGTTCTTCAAAGGCCCCAGCGGCAGTGGCAAGACCACTCTGCTGGGCCTGCTCGGCGGGGTGCAGAAGGCCAATCGCGGCAGCATCCGCTTGCTCGGCCAGGAGCTGAGCGACCTGTCAGCGGGCGCCCGCGATCGCTTTCGGGTCGATCACACCGGCTACATCTTCCAGCAGTTCAACCTGCTGCCCTTTCTCTCGGTGCGCGAGAACGTCGAACTGCCCTGCCATTTCTCGGCGCTGCGGGCCCGCCGGGCGATCCAGCGTCACGGCAGTGTCGATGCCGCCGCTGCAACCCTGCTCGCGCACCTGGGGCTCAAGGATCCCGGCATCCTCGCCCGGCGCGCCGACTCGTTGTCGATTGGCCAACAGCAACGGGTCGCCGCCGCACGCGCGCTGATTGGCCAACCGGAACTGGTGATCGCCGACGAGCCGACCTCGGCCCTCGACTACGACGCCCGCGAGGCGTTTCTGCGCTTGCTGTTTGCCGAATGCCGCGAGGCCGGTTCCAGCCTGCTGTTTGTCAGCCACGACCAGAGCCTCGCGCCCTTGTTCGATCGTCACCTGTCGCTGGCCGAACTCAATCGCGCCGCCACGCCCGCAGAGGTCTGAGATGTATTTGCTCCGTCTAGCCATGGCCAGCCTGGCTAATCGCCGTTTCACCGCCCTGCTCACCGCCCTCGCCATCGCCTTGTCGGTATGCCTGTTGCTCGCTGTGGAACGGGTGCGCACTGAAACCCGGGCCAGTTTTGCCAGCACCATCAGCGGCACCGACCTGATCGTCGGCGCGCGCTCGGGTTCGGTCAACCTGCTGCTGTACTCGGTGTTTCGCATCGGCAATGCCACCAACAACATTCGTTGGGACAGCTTCGAGCACTTCGCCAACAACCCGAAAGTGAAATGGGCGATCCCGATTTCCCTCGGCGACTCCCATCGCGGCTACCGGGTGATGGGCACCACCGACGCTTATTTCCAGCACTACCAGTACGGTCGCCAACAGAACCTGCAATTGGACAGCGGCCGCGCCTTCGCCAGCGATCCGTTCGAGGTGGTGCTCGGCGCCGAAGTGGCCGATGCCCTGCATTACAAACTTGGCGACAAGCTGGTGCTGGCCCACGGCGTGGCAGTGATCAGCCTGGTCAAGCACGACGACAAACCCTTCACCGTGGTCGGTATCCTCAAGCGCACCGGCACGCCGGTGGACCGCACGCTGCATATCAGCCTCGGCGGTATGGAGGCGATCCATATCGACTGGCACAACGGTGCTCCTGCCCGGGGTGACGGCCGAGTCAGTGCCGACCAGGCGCGCAATATGGACCTCACGCCGCAAGCCATTACCGCGTTCATGCTCGGTCTCAACAGCAAGATCGCGACCTTCTCATTGCAGCGCGAGATCAACGAATTTCGCGGCGAACCGATGCTGGCGATTCTCCCAGGCGTGGCCCTGCAGGAACTCTGGAGCCTGATGGGCACCGCTGAAAAAGCGTTGTTCGTGGTCTCGCTGTTCGTGGTCCTGACCGGTCTGATCGGCATGCTCACCGCCATCCTTACCAGCCTCAACGAGCGCCGCCGGGAAATGGCGATCCTGCGTTCGGTCGGTGCCAGGCCCTGGCATATCGCCACGCTGCTGGTGCTGGAAGCCTTCGCCCTGGCGTTGTCTGGAGTGATCGCCGGCCTCGCCCTGCTGTACCTGGGCATCGCCCTGGCGCAGGGTTACGTGCAGTCCAACTACGGCTTGTTTCTGCCGCTGTCGTGGCCGAGCGAGTATGAATGGACGCTGCTCGGTGGCATCCTGCTGGCCGCGCTGCTGATGGGCAGCGTGCCCGCCTGGCGTGCCTACCGGCAATCGCTGGCCGATGGTCTGTCGATCCGTTTATGAGGATGTTGAAAATGCCCCGCGCCCTCCTGGCGTTGTTGATGCTGGTCACCCTGCCGCTGTGGGCGGCCGAACCCCGCGACCTGGCCTGGTCGGAAATGATCCCGCCGGACGCTCCCGCCGAAGTGCCGAACATGAAGCCGCTGCACGACCTGTCGCAGATGAGTGACGCGCTGGCCGCCGAGTCGGCACCGGCGGCCAAGCAGGACTTGCCCAATGCGCCGGTGGTGCAAACCCTCGACGGCCAGGCGATCCGCCTGCCCGGCTACATCGTGCCGCTGGAGGTCAACGAGGACGGGCGCACCACCGAGTTTTTGCTGGTGCCGTATTTCGGCGCCTGCATCCACGTGCCGCCACCGCCGTCGAATCAGATCGTCCATGTGCGCAGTGAAATCGGGGTCAAGCTCGAAGAGTTGTATCAGCCGTACTGGATCGAGGGCGCGATGCAGGTCAAGGCCTCCACCAGCGAACTGGCAGATGCTGGCTACCAGATGGATGCGCAAAAAATCTACGTGTATGAGTTGCCGCAATAGACGATCTTGATCGTCATCAAGGTTTTCGTTGAGCTGTGTCAATTCGCCATCGGCGGGGCTTCATAAAATGGGACATAAATTTTGAATTGTTCCCTGGAGCCCCCATGCACAAGTCTTTGCTCAGCGCTTCCCTCATTGCACTCGCGCTTGCAGTCCCGTCCGTCCAGGCCCACGAAGCCGGCGACATCATCGTTCGGGCCGGTGCCATCACCGTTAACCCGGATGCCGACAGCTCCAGCGTCAAAGTCGATCGCGGCCCGCTGGCGGGTGCCGACCTGGGCGGCAAGGCAACCTTGAGCAGCGACACTCAGCTGGGTTTGAACTTTGCGTACATGATCACCAACAACCTGGCGATCGAGTTGCTCGCGGCGACGCCGTTCGAGCATGACGTAAAGCTCAAGAACACCGCGCTGGCCCCAGCCAACGGCAAACTCGGCACCATCAAGCAACTGCCGCCGACGCTGAGCCTGGTGTACTACCCACTCGATAGCAAGTCGGTATTCCAGCCCTATGTTGGCGCCGGCATCAACTACACCTACATCTACGACGAAGACGTCGGCAGCCGGGCCAGCGCCGCCGGTTTCGACAACTTCAGCGCGAAGAACTCCTGGGGCATGGCCTGGCAGGTCGGTGCCGACTACATGCTGACCGACAACATCATGGTCAACGGCCAGATTCGCTACATCGACATCGACACCACCGCCTATGTCGACAACAATGCCGTGGCACCCGGCACTCGGGCCAAGGTCGACGTTGATGTCGATCCATGGGTCTACATGATCGGCCTGGGCTACAAGTTCTAAGCGGCACCCGCAAAAAACAAAGGCGCCTCAAAAGGCGCCTTTTTCATGCCCGGGAACTACTCAACGGCCCAGCAACCGGGCGAGCCCGTCGCGCAGCGGGGTTTGCGCAGGCAGGGTAAAACGCTGCAGCAGCCGCTGGTTGTTGGCCCGCGAGTGTCGGATGTCGCCGGAGCGTGCCGGGCCGTAGGTAATCGGTGGCAATTCACCGACCACTTCCTGCAATGCCTGGAGCATTTGCTTGAGGCTGGTGGCCTGATTCCAGCCGACATTGACTGCGCCGACCTCCAGCGCCGGCGCTTCGATGGCCTGCACCAGCAGGTCGACCAGATCTTCGACGTAGAGAAAGTCCCGGGTCTGCTCGCCATCGCCAAACACAGTGATCGGCAGGCCCTTGAGCGCGCGCTCGCTGAAAATGCTGATCACCCCGGAATATGGCGATGACGGATCCTGGCGTGGGCCGAAGATGTTGAAGAAACGGAAAATCGCCGGTTCCAGACCATGCTGGCGGCGATAGAAGTCGATGTAATACTCGCCCGCCAACTTGTCCGAGGCGTAAGGCGTGAGTGGCGCCTTGGCGGTGTCTTCGTCGATCGACTCGCCTTCGCCATTGTTGCCGTAGATCGCCGCGCTCGAAGCGAACAGCACGCGCTTGACCCCGGCCTGGCGCATCGCTTCGCAGACATTCAGGGTGCCAATGAAGTTGCTCTGGTGAGTGCGCACCGGGTCTTCTACCGACGCCTGCACCGAAGCCACGGCCGCCAAGTGCGCCACTGCGCTGCAGCCTTGCATCACCCGCGCGACCAGCGCGGCATCGGCGACGTCGCCTTCGATCAGTTCGATCAGCGGGTTATCCAGAGGCAGGTTGCCCGGTTTGCCGGTCGACAGGTCGTCGAGAATGCGCACCGAATGCCCTTTGGCCAGCAAGGCATCAGCGAGGTGCGAGCCGATGAAACCAGCACCGCCGGTGATTAATACAGGGCCTTTAGCCATGACGATAAAACCTATCCAGTAAGCCCGGGAGCGCGGCACGCCAGGCGCGCGGCTTGATCCCGAAAGTGTGCAGAATTTTCTTGCAGGCCAGCACCGCATGTTGCGGCTCTTCGGCGGCATCCGGACGCGCCGCGTGGGCCTGGGCGGTCGGTGCTTCAATGGCCAGCGGGTGCAGGGTGCGGGCCTCGGTGAGGATCGCCTGGCCCAGCGCCAGCGGTGTGGTCGCCTCATGCCCGGCGTAGTGGTAAGTGCCCCACAACGGCGCGGCGCAATCGAGTTGCTTGAGCACCGAGATGATCACTCGCGCGGCGTCATCCACCGGCGTCGGATTCCCCCGTCGATCATCCGCCAACAACAACTCGTCCGGCTGTTCGGCGCGCGCGAGGAAGCGTCCCAGTGAACCTTCGGCGCTGTCGTCGAGCAGCCAGCCGAAACGCAGCATCACGTGTTGCGGACAGGTCGCGCGCACGCTTTGCTCGATGCGCCACAATGCCTGACCGCGCAGGCCCAGCGGCACCGGTTCGTCTTTTTCGCTGTAGGCGGTGGCTCGCGAGCCATCGAATACCCGATAGCTGGAAGGCTGGATCAGCACGATGTTGTGGTGCTGGCACAGTTCGGCCAGGCGTTCCACCGCGCGCTCCTGTCCGGCCAGGCGTGCCTCGGGCACTTGCTCGGCCTGGAACCAGTCGAAGTAATAGGCGAGATTGATCAGCGCGTCCGGACGCGTGTCGTCGAGCAGTTGCGTCAGGCTCGCGGCGTCCCAGCCGTCTTGCGGGGGACGGGGGGCGAGGAAGCCGATATCTTCCTCCGCACCGAGGCGAATCAGCGCCTGCCCAAGGGCATTTCCGCCACCCAGTAACATAAGGCGCATTCGCATAAAGTCAGCAGGCCCAGTCTGTTGGAAACGATGAGTGTAGCGACAGCGCCCACAGGCTATGCCGCTGAGAGATGCCAGAATCGTGACATTTTGCGGGTTTAATACGCAACCGTCATCCGTAAAGTATAGAACGCGCGGGTAACTGCCCAAGTCACGGCGGTTATAAGGCGCTGGCCACTTGCAACTTGGCGCGGTCAGTCGCATAACTTGACCCATGAATCTCCCCGCAGCCACGCCGCCCGTGCTCGACGGTTTTCATCCCGCCGTCAGCGCCTGGTTCACCGCTACGTTCCCCTCGGTCACTGCTGCCCAGGCGCGCGCCTGGCCATTGATTCGCCAGCGCCGCTCGACGCTGATCGCCGCGCCAACCGGCTCCGGAAAAACCCTCACCGCTTTTCTCGCGGTGATCGATGATCTGGTCCAGCAAGGCCTGGCGCTGGGCGGCGAGTTGCCCGACGCGACCCTGGTGGTCTACGTCTCGCCCCTCAAGGCGCTGTCCAACGACATCCAGATCAACCTGCAAAACCCGCTGGCCGGAATCAGCGAACAGTTGCTCCGCCAAGGCTATCCCGAGTTGCGCATCAGTACCGCCGTGCGCACCGGCGATACGCCGCAGAAGGACCGTTCGGCGATGCGCAAAAACGCGCCGCACATTTTGGTGACCACCCCGGAATCGCTGTATGTGCTGCTCGGCTCCGACTCCGGTCGGCGCATGCTGGCCAGTACGCGTACGGTGATCGTCGACGAAATCCACGCCATCGCCGCCAGCAAGCGTGGCAGCCATCTGGCCCTGAGCCTGGAGCGCTTGCAGGCGTTGTGCGACGAGCCGCTGATGCGCATCGGCCTGTCCGCCACGCAAAAGCCGATCGAAGCGGTGTCGCGATTCCTGGTGGGCACCGGCCGCCCTTGCGAAATTATCGACATCGGCCACGCCCGCCCCCGCGACCTGGCCATCGAAGTACCGCCGGTGCCACTGTCAGCGGTGATGGCCAATGACGTCTGGGAACTGGTCTACGACCGCATCGCCGAGCTCGCCCGCGAGCACCGCACCACACTGATTTTCGTCAACACCCGGCGCCTCGCCGAACGCCTGAGCCGACACCTCAGCGAGCGTTTGAGCAAGGACGCGGTGGCGGCGCACCATGGCAGCCTGGCCAAGGAGTTTCGCCTGGACGCCGAACAGCGGCTCAAGCGCGGCGAGTTGCAAGTGCTGATCGCCACCGCATCGCTGGAGCTGGGCATCGACATTGGCGATGTCGACCTGGTCTGCCAGATTGCCTCGCCGCGTTCGATTGCCGGCTTCCTGCAACGGGTCGGGCGCTCCGGGCACCAGGTCGGCGGCACGCCCAAGGGCCGCTTGTTCGCCACCACCCGTGACGACTTGATCGAGTGCGCAGCGCTGCTGGATTGCGTGCGCCGCGGTGAGCTCGACAACCTGCTGATTCCCGTGGCGCCGCTGGATGTCCTGGCCCAGCAGATCATTGCCGAGGTCAGTTGCCAGGAATGGCAGGAGCAGGCGCTGCTCGCCGTGCTGCGCCGCGCTTCGCCCTACGCCGCGCTGGACGACACTCATTATCAGGCCTTGCTGAAGATGCTTGCCGAGGGCTACAACGGCCGCCAGGGCATGCGCAGCGCCTACCTGCACCGCGACGCGGTCAGCGGCAATCTGCGTGGCCGGCGCGGCGCCAAGCTGACCGCCGTGACCAGTGGCGGGACCATCCCTGACAACGCCGACTACGCCGTGCTGCTGGAACCTCAAGGGCTGAACATCGGCAGCGTCAACGAAGACTTCGCCGTGGAAAGCATCGCCGGCGACATCTTTCAGTTGGGCAATACCTCTTATCGAATCCTGCGAGTCGAAACCGGCAAGGTCCGGGTCGAGGACGCCCAGGGCCAGCCGCCGACCATTCCGTTCTGGATCGGCGAGGCGCCGGGGCGCAGCGCCGAGTTGTCGTTCGCCGTAGCACGCCTGCATGGGCAGCTCGACGAACTGCTGGGCGCCAGCCCCGGTGATTTGCAGCCGAGCCTGGACTGGCTGACTGAAACCCTCGGCCTCGACTTGGCCAGCGCCGAGCAGATCGTCGAATACCTGGCCCCGGCGCGCCTGACATTGGGCGCCCTGCCATCCCAGGACACGCTGCTGATGGAGCGTTTTTTCGACGAGTCCGGCGGCACCCAATTGATCATCCACACACCCTTCGGTAGTCGCATCAACCGCGCCTGGGGCCTGGCGCTGCGCAAGCGTTTCTGCCGCACCTTCAACTTCGAGTTGCAGGCCGCCGCCAGCGAAGACGCGATCGTGCTGTCGCTGTCCACCAGCCATAGCTTCGAGCTCGACGAGATCTGGCGTTACCTGCACAGCAACAGCGCCGAGCAAGTGTTGATCCAGGCGCTGCTGGATGCGCCGCTGTTCGGCGTGCGCTGGCGCTGGAATGCCGGCGTGGCCTTGGCATTGCCGCGCTACAGCGGCGGACGCAAGGTGCCGCCACAAATTCAGCGGATGAAGAGCGAAGACCTGATCGCCAGCGTCTTTCCCGACCAGATCGCCTGCCTGGAAAACCTCGCCGGCGAACGGGAAATTCCCGACCACCCGCTGGTCGAGCAAACTCTCGACGATTGCCTGCACGAAGCCATGGATTGCGAAGGCTGGCTAAAGCTCTTGCGGCGGATGGAACAGGGTGAGCTGCGCCTGATCAGCCGCGACCTGCCGGCGCCTTCGCCGCTGGCGGCGGAGATCCTCAGCGCCCGCCCCTACACCTTCCTCGACGATGCGCCGCTGGAGGAACGCCGCACGCAAGCGGTGCTCAACCGGCGCTGGAGCGACCCGCAATCGACCGACGACCTCGGCGCCCTCGACCCGCAAGCCATCGAAGCGGTGCGCGAGGAGGCCTGGCCGCAACCGACCCGCGCCGACGAAATGCACGAGGCGCTGATGAGCCTTGGCGCCATCAGCGACAGCGAGGCGGCGCTGGACGAGCGCTGGTCGGGATGGCTGCAACAGTTGGCCGATTCGGGACGTGCCAGCCGCTTGAAGATTGATGCCGATCGCGGCCTGTGGGTAGCGCTGGAACGACTGACCTGCCTGCAGGCGATTTATCCCCAGGCGCCTCTGCAACCACCCCTCACCGCCCTGCCGGGCTTTGACGAAAACTGGGACAGCGACGAGGCCTGTGTCGAGTTGATCCGTGCCCGCCTCAGCGGTTTCGGTCCGCTGGAGGTGAGCGCGATCGGCGAACCGCTGGGCCTGCCTGACAAACAGATCGAGCAGGCTCTGACGCAACTGGAACGTGACGGTTATGTGCTGCGCGGACGCTTCAGCCCCGGCGCCACCACGGATCAATGGTGCGAGCGGCATTTGCTCGCGCGCATTCACCGCTACACCGTAAAGCGCCTGCGCCGGGAAATCGAACCGGTGGCGTTACAGGACTTCATGCGCTTTCTCTTCGACTGGCAACACCTGACCCCAGCCAGCCAAGGCCAGGGCAGCGCCATGCTGCCGGTGATCGTCGCGCAGTTCGAAGGCTATCCGGCGGCGGCCTCGGCCTGGGACAGCGACCTGCTGCCCGCTCGGCTCAAGGGCTATTCAGCCGCCTGGCTGGATGAGCTGTGCCGCAGCGGCAAACTGGTCTGGACCCGTTTAAGCGCACGGCACAAGACCGCCAGCGTCGCTCTGCGCAGCACGCCGATTGTGCTGCTGCCGCGCGCCCAGGTGCCGCTGTGGAGCAGCCTGACCGAGCAAGCGCAAGTCAGTGAGCTGTCGCCGAAGACGCAAAAGGTGCATCAGGCCCTGAGCCAGCATGGCGCGCTGTTTTTCGATGAGCTGCTGCACGAGGCCCATCTGCTGCGCAGCGAACTGGAAATCGCCTTGCAGGAATTGGTCGGCGCCGGGCTGGTGAATGCCGACAGCTTCGCCGGCTTGCGCGCGCTGATCACCCCGGCGAGCAAACGCCAGGCACGCAGTCCCCGTCGCGGGCGCGGGGCATTGATTGGCGGGATGGACGATGCCGGGCGCTGGGCCTTATTGCGCCGCAGCAGTGTGTCGACATCACCCAGCGTACCCACTGACACCCTCGAACACATCGCCATGACCCTGTTGCGGCGCTACGGCGTGGTGTTCTGGCGCCTGTTGGAACGGGAGGCGGACTGGCTGCCGAGCTGGCGTGAATTGCTGCGCACCTTTCATCGCCTGGAGGCCCGTGGCGAGATTCGTGGCGGGCGTTTTGTCAGCGGGCTGGCGGGCGAGCAATTCGCCCTGCCCGAAGCGATTCCGCTGCTGCGTGAAGTGCGCCGCCGGCCCCACGATGGCAGCTTGGTGAGTGTTTGTGGCGTCGATCCGCTGAACCTGGTTGGCACCGTACTGCCAGGGCAGAAAGTCCCGGCCCTGGCGAGCAATCGCCTGGTGTACCGCGATGGCTTGCCGGCCGCAGCGGAGATTGCCGGGGTGCAGCATGTCTGGCTGCAACTGGAGTTGCCCGACAGCCTCGAACTGCAGCGCAAGCTGACCCAGTACCGGGTGGTCCCCGCTGCAGACTAAACCGCCGGTTCTTTCAGGAATGCAGCGGCGATTTCGGCATCACCAACACTGACTCGTCTTTGCTGCCATCGTCCTGCTGCGCAGCGTCATCAGGCTTATCCGCATGCCGCTCATGCATCAGCACCTGCTGTGGATAAGTCTGCGCGAAATGCACCCACGGGCTGTTATCCACAAGCTTTTTCAGACACAGGTTGAAGGCGCGGTTGACCGCATACTGGCCTCCGGAGACGGTACGGAACTGCGCGGTCAGCACCACGCCGTTGAGGTCCATTTTGTCGACCCCGAACACCTCCAGCGGACCTTGCAGGTTGTACTTGAGGAACGGATCGTCGCTGATCGAGCGCCCCGCTTCGCGAATCAACGCGATGGCTTTGTCGACGTCGGTGTCGTAGGTGAATTGCACCGAGAAGAACGCAAAGGCGAACTGCCGGGACTGGTTGGTCACCGCCTTGATCTGGCCGAATGGCACCGAATGCACGAAGCCCTTGCCGTCGCGCAGGCGAAGGGTGCGGATGGTCAGCCCTTCGACCGTGCCGGCGTGCCCCGAGTCGAGCACCACCCAGTCGCCAATCGACAGGGTGTCTTCGATGATGATGAACAGCCCGGTGATCACGTCCTGGACCAACTGCTGCGAACCGAAGCCGATCGCCAGGCCGACCACACCGGCGCCGGCAAGGAACGGCGCGACGTTGATCCCCAGGTTGGCCATGGTGGTAATCGCGCAGATCACCACCAGGATGATTTTGATCGCGTTGCGCAGCAGCGGCAGGATGGTCTTGATCCGGGTGCTGGGCTGGCGCGCGTTGCGCTTGCTGACCTGCGGCTTGAGGGCTTCGCGGATGGCGGTATCGAGGACCACCCAGACCATCCAGGTCACCAGGAAAATCAGGCCGATGCGGCTCAGCGAATCACTGATGGCCCGGCCAATGGCGTTGCTCACCGCGAATTCGAACAGGGACACCCCCCAGATCCGCCCGAGCACATCGATAAACACCACCGCCATGACAATCCGCAGCAAGGCATGGGACAGGCTCAGGAAGCGTTCCCTGTAGGCGCCGCCGCGCTGTACCGCCAACGCCCCGGGGGACTTGAACAGGTGCTGGAGCATGGTGCTGATGAACACCGTGGCGATCAGCAGGATGGTGGTGAACAACGCACAACGCAGGACTTTCTGGTTGTCATCGCCGATGCCGATCAGGTTGATCAGCGACACCAGCACCATCAGCAGAATCGGCCAGTACCAGACCCCGGAAAATATCCGCAAGGTCTCGCGCAGCGCCGGCTGGCTGCGGCGTTGGGCCAGCGGCAGGATGCGGATCAACTGCCCGACCGGCCTGCGCAGGCGAATCACCAGCAAGCCGAAAATGATCGACGCCGACATGCCGGTAAACACAGCGATGCTGTCGGTGAGGTTGTCGCCCAGGCGATTGGCGATCTGCGGGCTGGTCAGGGCGTCACTCAAGGCCACCAGGAAGCCCATGGCGAACAACGGTCGCGGGCAGTTCTGGCGGATGATCTGCACCGCACGGCGTTTGTGCCCGACGTTGAACAGCACCACCAGCGACAGCAACAACGAGGCCGCAAAAATCCCGGCGCTGGTGGCGTACGCCAGGCTCAGCGCCAGCGCCCGTCCGGCGGAAGGTTGCAGGAAATGACTGCAGTAGAGGGTCACCGGCAAGCTGATAAACGCCGGCAGGCTGTAGGGCAGCACGTAGCCCAGCAAACCCTGCGCACGCTCGCGATTGCGCAGCAGTCTCGACTGGGCGCAGCGCCTGGCAAGCAAGCCGCCGAGCAACCAGAGCGCGGCAAACACTGCGCACCAGGCCGCGCTCAGCAGGGCAAAGTCGCGGGCCACGCTCCAGCTGGAACGGGGTGATGGCTGATTGACCAACTGGTCCACCTCATCCGCCGCGCGATCCGCGCGCTCGCGCCAGGCCTCGACCAGATGCTCATTGATATCGAGTTTTTCCTGGACGTCATCGATGCTCGAGCTGATCGCCCCGAGCAGCCCGCCCTGCACCAGCGGCTCGGCTTTTTCCGCAGCGGCGGGATCCTTTCCGGTGACGGCGGCCACCCCGGGCAAGGCGGCGTGCAATGGGGTGCTGCCGATACCCAGGAGTATCGCCAGGCCTATCGAGGCTTTGAACTGAGACAAGACGCGTCGCTCCTGTTCAACGATGACAATGGTTAGAGAAGATCGCAGCCTTCAGCTACAAGTTCCACCGTGAATTTCCCACACGCCTGCCGGCTGCTTTCCATGCCCGCCGCCGGTAATGCCAGCGAAACTTTCCGCCTTGCCTGACAGTCATCCACTCACAGGGGGGTAGCCCGAGACTAGCAGGCGGAGAGGATCCATGGCGGCGTTTGACAGCAATGGCGAGCAGGCCGGCGCGCCCGATACGGCGCGCGAATGCAGCGCCGCGATTCGGCGTTTTACCGTGCTGACGGTCAATACCCACAAGGGGTTTGCCGCGCTGAACCGGCGCTTCATTCTTCCGGAGTTGCGCGAAGCGGTGCGCAGTGTGTCCGCCGACGTGGTGTTTTTGCAGGAGGTCCACGGCACCCACGAACAGCATCCCCGGCGTATCAGCAACTGGCCGAGCATGCCGCAGTACGAGTTCCTCGCCGACAGCCTCTGGCCGCAGTTCGCCTATGGGCGCAACGCGGTGTATCCCGCCGGCGATCACGGCAATGCGCTGCTGTCGAAATTCCAGATCATTCGCCACGACAATCTGGATGTCAGCATCGACGGTCACGAGAGCCGTGGCCTGCTGCATTGCGTGTTGCGCCTGCCAGGCAGCGAGCAACCGCTGCACGCGATTTGCGTGCATCTGGGCCTGCGCCAGGCCCATCGCGATCAACAACTGGCGTTGCTGCTGCAGCGCCTCGACGAGCTGCCGGAAGACGCCAGGGTGATTGTCGCCGGCGACTTCAATGACTGGCGCCAACGCGCCGATGCCGTGCTCAAGCCCTGGGGCTTGCGCGAGGTATTTGGCGAGCATCACGGCCAGCCGGCACGCAGCTTTCCGGCACGCCTGCCGTTGCTGCGCCTGGACCGCATCTACGTACGCAACCTCACCGCCCAGCGCCCGCACGTGCTGGCGTCACGTCCATGGTCGCACCTCTCCGACCATGTCCCGCTGTCCGTGGAGATCGAACTATGAGCAGCGCACCGCTGGAAAAAGCCCGCTTCGAGCCAGCGCCTCCCAGCGCCGAAACACCGACCATCGACCGCGCCCTGAGCGACCTCGACTATGGCTGGCACGGCAACAATCGCGTCGAGTTGCTGGAGAACGGCGAAGCCTACTTCCCCAGGGTGTTCGAGGCCCTGCGCCAGGCCCGAAGCGAAATCCTGCTGGAGACCTTCATTCTGTTCGACGACAAGGTCGGCAATGAGCTGCAGCAGATTCTGATCGAAGCCGCGCAGCGTGGGGTGCGGGTGACGGTGAGTCTTGACGGGTTTGGCTGTGGTGAACTGCCTCGCCCGTTCCTGCTGGCAATGTGCGATGCCGGCGTACACCTGCAAATGTTCGACCCGGCGCCGCGGCGCCTGGGCATTCGCACCAACTGGTTTCGCCGCCTGCACCGCAAGATCGTGGTAGTCGATGGCACCACTGCGTTTATCGGCGGCATCAACTTCAGCGCCGATCACCTGGCTGACTTCGGTCCCGAAGCGAAACAGGATTACGCGGTTCTGGTCGAGGGACCGGCGGTGGTCGACATTCATCATTTCGCCTTGCTGCAAAGTGGCCGGCACTCCCGGGCGCGTTATGGCTGGCTGCGCCGCAAGCGCCGGCGCACGGAACTGGCACTCAACGATCACGATGGCCAGGTGCGCCTGGTCTATCGCGATAACCACGAGCACCCGCGGGACATCGAAGATGTCTACCTGCAGGTGCTGCGCAGCGCACAACGCCGGGTGATCATCGCCAATGCCTATTTCTTCCCCGGCTACCGCCTGCTGCGCGAAATCCGCAATGCAGCGCGGCGTGGCGTCGACGTGCGGCTGATCCTCCAGGGCCAGCCGGACATGCTCGTGGCCAAGCTGGCGGCCCGCCTGACCTATGACTACCTGCAGCAATCCGGGGTGAAGATCTACGAGTACTGCGACCGCCCGCTGCATGGCAAGGTCGCGCTGGTGGATGAGGATTGGAGCACAGTCGGCTCCAGTAACCTCGACCCGCTGAGCCTGTCGCTGAACCTGGAAGCCAACGTGCTGATCCGCGACCGGGCGTTCAATCGAGAGTTGTTCGATCGTCTCGATGATCTGAGCAACCACCACTGCAAAGTCATGCCCGCCCCCGAGTCGCCCCGCGGTCGACTGTGGCGCATGACCATCGGCTTCCTGGCATTCCACTGCCTGCGCCATTTTCCTGCCTGGGCTGGCTGGTTACCCGCGCACAAACCTCGTCTGCAACCCTTCAAGCCAATGCCGCAGGTGCACGATGACCGCCATGAATCACTCTGAACAACCAGCGGCGGCCCATCCGCCGACACGCTGGGCGCGCCTGAAAAAACCGCTGACGGCGCTGTTCTTCCTGGTGCTGATCGTGCTCTTCACCATGCTCGCCCATCGCATCGACTGGGATGAAGTCTTCACCACACTCGGCGATTTCAAGGTGCGCACGCTGATCATCGCTTCGGCCATTACCCTGCTGAGTTTCCTGACTTACGCCTGCTTCGACCTGATTGGCCGCACCTACATCCGTCAGGACCTGACCTGGCGGCAAATCCTGCCAGTAGGGATCATCAGCTACGCCTTCAACCTCAACCTCAGCGCCTGGGTCGGCGGCATTGCCATGCGCTACCGCCTGTACTCCCGGCTTGGCGTGAGCAAGGGCAACATCGCCAAGATCCTCGGCCTGAGCCTGGCCACCAATTGGTTCGGCTACATGTTGGTGGCCGGGGCGATTTTCAGCAGCGGCCTGGTGCAGATGCCACCCGGGTGGAAACTCAGCAGCACCGCGTTGCAAGGTGTGGGCGTGCTGTTGCTGCTACTCAGTGCCGGGTATCTGGCGGCCTGCCGTTTTTCCAGCCGGCGCGAATGGGCCATTCGTGGCGTGGAGATCAACCTGCCCTCGCTGCGCATGGCGATGCTGCAGCTGGCGTTGGGCGCGTTGAACTGGTCGTTGATGGCGGCGGTGATCTTTACCCTGCTGCCAAGCAAACTCGATTATCCGTTGGTACTCGGGGTGTTACTGATCAGCGCCATTGCCGGGGTTATCACCCATATTCCGGCGGGGCTCGGTGTGCTCGAGGCGGTGTTCGTTGCGCTGCTCCAGCACCAGGCATCGCGCGGCAGCCTGATCGCAGGATTGCTGGCCTATCGGGCGATCTATTTCCTGTTGCCGCTGTTGATCACCGTGGCCATGTACCTGGTGGTGGAAGCCAAGGCCAAGGCGCTGCGGATCGAGAAGAAACCGTCCTGACTCACAGAATCCGCAAGCGCTCACCGACCACCATTTCGGTCACCCAGTCGACCAGGATCGAGGTGTAGGCCTGCTGCGCCACCGGCTCGCTCAGGGCGTGATCGGCGCCGTCGATGATGCGGTGGGTCAGCGAGTGCGTCTGCTGGCACGCCGCGCGGTAGCTCATGATGGTGGCATGGGGCACAAAGCTGTCGCTCTCCGACTCCACCAGCAACACATCCCCGGTGAACTGTGAACAGGCATGCAGCGCCCGGTTGCTGTCGGCGCGCACCAGCGTGCTGCGGTAATCCAGCAGGTCCTGCTTGTCGAGGTCGCGCTTGGGGGTGTGCCATTGCTCGTCGCGGTACAGCGCCGGCACGCGCATGGCCAGCCAACGCACCGGGCGCAGGGTGGTGAGGATGGCCGCCAGGTAGCCGCCATAGCTGGTGCCGACCACCGCGACCGCCGAGGTATCGATGGCGGGGTGCGCCAGCAAGCGGTCGTAGGCCGCCAGCAAGTCCTTGAGATTGTCTTCGCGGGTGACCCGCGCCAGCGGAATCCCCACGTCGCCGGTGTGCCCGCGCAAGTCGAAGGTCAGGCACACGCAGCCCAGCCCGGCGATGCCCTTGGCGCGCTCCAGGTCCCGTTCCTGACTGCCGCCCCAACCGTGCACGAACAACACACCCGGCACCTTGGATTTGGGGCTGAGAAAAGTCGCGCTCATCTGTTCGTCATCGATGTCGATTTGAATGCTTTCGCTTCTAGCCGTCATAAGAATTGACCGTTACGTATTTGAGAAGAAATTCACTGTTTTCCGCCGGGCCGCGATAGACCTCGATGGCCCCTGCCGGCAGCGGCGAGTCGAGGTAGGTTTCCACCGAGGACACGCGAATCGCCTTCAACCCGGGGTTGTTGACGAAGCTTTGCAAGGCGGCCACTTCGGCGCTGCTGGCACCGCCCATGCGCCAGGATTGTTCAAGCACCCCGCTACAGCGTTGGCCTTGGGCATCCAGGCCCTGGGCGATGTCGTAGTTGCGCCGCGAGGCGTAGAAACCGGGGTAGGCCTCGTCTGCAGCGGCGTCGAACACCTGGGCCTGCTTGATGGCCAGGCGCACGTCGTCCGCCAGCTCCAGGGTGAGCAAGTCGTCGTAGTAGCCCTGCACCACCAGCAGATCCGAACCGCCATAGACCTGCTCGCCCTGCCCGTCTTCGGTCAGGTATTGCTGCCCGCAATAACTGAGCACGGTGTCGCCGAAAAAACTCTGGCCGACGCTGTGGGTGATGACCTCCTTGAGGTCCTGCTCCAGCACCACGCCGCTGGCGAACTGCTCGGCAATCTCGGGGCGCTTGAGCAGTTGCTTGAAGGCATCGAGGTTACCAATCACCTCCTGGCCACGCCCGGCGCAGGCGTGAATCGGTTTCAGGCGGATCGGCCCACGCGCCAGCAAATGCTCGGCAGCAGGTTGGGCATCGTCGAGGGAGAACACGCTGATCCCGTCGAGCACCACGTTGCGCACCCGCTCGCCAAACAGCGGCGCCCAGCCCTCGGGGGCGATTGCATCGCAGTTCAACAGGCCATGAGTGATGGCTTTGGTGCAGATGAAGTCATGGTCGACGTAGCCGCCCCACAGGTCCTCCGGGCCGCTGACGCCCAACTGCCGGGCGGCGGCGCCACCCACCAGAGTCTGGGTTGGCAGCAGGTACAGGTCGCGCCCGCCATGCAGCGTTGGGTCGTAGCTGCCCGCAAAAGGCCAGCCGAGAATCTGCGCCAGCCATTGGGCCAGCTTGCGGTTGGTCTCGACCTCATGCAGGGGCGCCTGGGCCCGGGTCGAGTGCGCGACCACCTGTTTGTTGCGGTTGTTCGGGGTCATGCGTCCCCCCTTCGCCTGCGCTCGATGGATACAGTTCAGGGTTTTGCAGGGATCGGGCCAACGCCTCGCTGCGTCCGGGACGGGTGCCAGACAGGTGCTACGGTGTTCGGTAGTGGCGCAGCGCCTGCCTTATTCTGCACGACCCCTGTTCGATATTCAGGTATTTTGCACGACGGCACTAACGCGTTACTGCCGCTGGCGTCACGCCGAATCGACTGCGGTAATCGCTGGGCGCCAGGCCGGTGATCTTCTTGAAGGTGGCGCGAAATGCCCCTGGGTCGGCATAACCGACATTCCAGGCGATGTGATCGATGGTGCCGTTGGTGAACTCGAGCATTTCCCGGGCTTTACCGACCCGCAGGTGCTGGCAGTACTGGGTCGGTTTCAGTCCGGTGGCGGCACGAAAACGCCGCAGGAAGGTGCGCTCTTCCAGACCCGCCTGGCCGGCCATGGCAACCAACGAAACCTCCACCGCGCCATTGGCTTGCAGCCAGTGCTGGACCTTGAGGATCGCCCCATCGCCATGGCTCAGAATGGGCGCAAAATTGCTGCCGCATTGGCTCGCACTGTCGCTGTGCTCCACAACCAGGAAGCGCGCAGTGCCAGTCGCAACGGTGGGGCCGAGTAGTCGGTCGACCAGGCGCAGGCCCAGCTCCGACCAAGCCATCAAGCCGGCAGTGGTAATCAGGTCGCCATCATCGACGATGGGCTTCTCGGCATTCAGCCGAACCTTGGGATAGCGCTCGGCGAATTGCTTGGCCGAGGTCCAGTGGGTGGTGGCACTGCGTCCGTCGAGCAGGCCGCTCTCCGCCAGCAGGATCGAGCCCACGCACACCCCGCCCAGGGTCGCGCCGCTGGCGTGTTGCTGGCGTAACCAGTGGATCAGCGCCGGGGATGCCTGGCCCTCGGAAAAACCGCCGATCGACGGCGGAATCAACAGCGCCATCAGCCCACAATCTGCTCCAGGGACACTGTCGTAGACACGTTGCGGAGCGTGCTCAGCATCCGCCTGCCAATGACTGACCCGCAGCACCGGCAATGACGCGCTCTGGTATTCGGCGGCAATGCGATTGGCGACGCCGAAAAGATCGGTCAAGCCATGGACCGCGGCCATTTGCGCGCCGGGATAGATCAGCACGCCCATCTCGACGACTGCGCGTTCTGCGTCCATTGTCAGTTTTCCCCTCGTTATTGTCGGTGCGGCCAATCCTCGTAACCCGTGGCAGCCCCGATACTGAGCACACACACACTGCAGAGGAAACACCCATGGCCAAGCAAGCGCTCATCGTAGTCGATATCCAGAACGACTACTTCCCCCAAGGCAAATGGCCGCTGGTGGGTGCCGACGCCGCCGCCGATCACGCCGTACGCCTGATCAAGGCCTTCCGCGATGCAGGCGATTCAGTGGTGCATATCCGCCACGAATTCACCTCTGAAGAAGCGCCATTTTTCACCCCGAACTCCGACGGCGCCAAGCTGCACCCGAAAGTCCTCAACCGTGCCGACGAGCCGGTGGTGCTCAAGCACTTCGTCAACTCGTTCCGCGAAACCGAGCTGAAATCGATCCTCGACGAACAGGGCATCAAGGAACTGGTGGTCGTGGGTAGCATGAGTCACATGTGCGTCGACGGCATCACCCGCGCGGCGGCGGATTTCGGCTACACGGTGACCGTGATTCACGACGCCTGCGCCACCCGTGACCTGGAATTCAATGGTGTCGCGGTGCCGGCAGCGCAGGTGCATGCAGCATTCATGGCGGCCCTGGCGTTTGCCTACGCCAGCGTGGTGTCGACTGATGAGTTCCTTGCGGCCTGAATCTTCAGCGACAGATCACCGCCCATAAAAAAACCCGCACTTCAAAGCGAAGTGCGGGTTTTGCTTTATCAGCTTGCAGCTTGCTTAGAACGGAATATCGTCATCGAAGCTGTCGAAATCCGGAGCCGGTTGCGGTGCAGCCTGTTGCGGGGCTGGACGCTGTGGCGCCTGTTGCGGAGCAGGACGCTGAGCCTGCTGGCGCGGTGCGGATTGCTGGTAGTTGTTGCCGCCTTGCTGCTGGTCACCCTGTGGACGGCCGCCCAGCAGTTGCATGGTGCCTTGCATGTCGACCACGATTTCAGTGGTGTAGCGCTTGATGCCGTCTTTTTCCCACTCGCGGGTTTGCAGCTTGCCTTCGATGTACACCTGCGAACCCTTGCGCAGGTATTCGCCAGCGATTTCGGCAACCTTGCCGAACATCGATACGCGGTGCCATTCGGTCTTTTCGACTTTCTGGCCTGTCTGCTTGTCGGTCCATTGTTCGCTGGTCGCCAGACTCAGGTTGGTCACGGCGTTACCGTTAGGCAAGTAGCGAACTTCGGGATCCTGGCCGCAAGTGCCGACCAATATGACTTTGTTAACCCCACGGGCCATAACGTTCTCCTAGGCTTCGCACGCTGTCGAGGCCGGGTCGTTGACCAGGCGCTCGAGGGTGGTGCGATCCAATAGTTCGGTGTCCAATTTGATGTAAATGGCTGCTTCATCAGCAACCACGATGGCATCGGTTACCCCAACGACGGCCATCAGGCGCTCAACCAGACCCGCTTCGCGGATCGCTTCGGGCGATAACGGCAAGCGCAGGCTCGTCACATAGGGAGGTTCGCGCATGGTAACAGCAAAGGCCAACCAGAGGGCAGCCAGACCTGCGCATCCAAGGAACACAACCGACAGACCGCCATGCTGGAACATCCAGCCGCCCATGATTCCGCCCAGTGCCGAACCGAGGAACTGGCTGGTGGAGTACACCCCCATCGCCGTGCCCTTGCCGCCTGCCGGTGAAACCTTGCTGATCAGCGACGGCAGTGAAGCTTCCAGCAGATTGAACGCGGTGAAGAACACCACCGTACCAATCACCAGGGCTCGCAGGCTGTCGCCGAACTGCCAGAAGAATAGCTCAGTGAGCATCAGCGTCGCGACGGCACCGAGTAAAACTCGTTTCATTTTGCGTTTCTTCTCGCCGTAGATAATGAACGGGATCATGGCGAAGAACGAAATCAGCAATGCAGTCAGGTACACCCACCAGTGCTGTTCCTTGGGCAGGCCGGCCTTTTCGACCAGGGCCAGCGGCAAGGCGACAAAACTCGACATCAACATCGCGTGCAACACAAAAATGCCGAGGTCCAGGCGCAACAGGTCGGGATGCTTTAGCGTTGGCAGCAGTGCCTGACGGGCGACGCCGGATTCGCGATGCTGCAGAGGGCCTGTGGAGCGCGGCACCATGAACATCACAATAACGATCCCCAGCAGCGCCATGCCGCCGGTCGCGAGGAACAACCCGGACAAGCCGAAGGCGCGGGTCAGCAATGGGCCGACCACCATCGCCACGGCGAACGACAGGCCGATGGTCATGCCGATCATGGCCATGGCCTTGGTGCGATGCTGTTCACGGGTCAGGTCAGACAGCAAGGCCATGACTGCGGCGGAAATCGCCCCGGCGCCCTGCAGGATCCGCCCAGCGATCACGCCCCAGATCGAGTCGGCATTGGCCGCCAGCACGCTGCCTAGGGCAAAGACGATCAAGCCCAGGTAAATCACCGGACGCCGGCCGATGCGATCGGAAATGATCCCGAAGGGAATCTGGAACACCGCCTGGGTCAGGCCATAAGCGCCGATGGCCAGGCCAATCAAGGCCGGGGTTGCGCCTGCCAGGTCCATGCCATAGGTCGCCAGTACCGGCAACACCATGAACATGCCGAGCATACGGAACGCGAACACCAGGGCCAGACCGCTTGCTGCGCGGGTCTCGCTACCACTCATGCGTTCGCTGTGGGGATCGTGCATGGAATTACCTCATGTGAACCGGCGGCGATTCTATCAGTCCCATCGATTGACGGGGTATAGGGCGACGCTTTGACGCGCAAGGATGACAAACTCTTCATTGAAGGCTGGAAAACACCCATTTGATAGTGTGCATCCATCCAGTATTTGGCCTTATACTCCTACGTTTACGCCCGCCGAGCGAGGCCACCTTGGACAAGATCCTGATTCGTGGGGCTCGAACCCACAACCTGAAGAATATCGACCTGACCCTGCCACGGGACAAGCTGATCGTCATCACCGGCTTGTCCGGATCCGGCAAGTCGTCCCTGGCTTTCGATACGCTGTACGCTGAAGGCCAGCGACGCTATGTCGAGTCGCTGTCAGCCTATGCCCGGCAGTTCCTGTCGATGATGGAAAAGCCTGACGTCGATACCATCGAAGGCCTGTCACCGGCGATTTCCATCGAGCAGAAGTCGACCTCGCACAACCCGCGCTCGACGGTCGGCACCATCACCGAAATCTACGACTACCTGCGCCTGCTTTACGCTCGTGTGGGTATTCCACGCTGCCCAGATCACGACATCCCGCTGGAAGCCCAGACCGTCAGCCAAATGGTCGACCTGGTGCTGGCCCAGCCCGAAGGCAGCAAATTGATGCTGCTGGCGCCGGTGATTCGCGAGCGCAAAGGCGAGCATCTTTCGGTCTTTGAAGAGCTGCGGGCCCAGGGTTTTGTTCGCGCCCGGATCAACGGCAAGCTGTATGAGCTGGACGAAGCGCCGAAGCTGGATAAACAGAAGAAGCACACGATTGATGTAGTGGTCGACCGCTTCAAAGTGCGTGACGACCTGCAGCAACGTTTGGCCGAATCGTTCGAGACCGCGCTGAAACTGGCCGACGGCATTGCCCTGGTCGCGCCGATGGACGACGAGCCGGGCGAGGAGCTGATCTTCTCCGCACGCTTTGCCTGCCCGATCTGCGGTCACGCCATCAGCGAGCTGGAACCCAAGCTGTTCTCCTTCAACAACCCGGCGGGCGCCTGCGCGACCTGTGATGGCCTGGGGGTCAAACAGTTCTTCGACATCAAGCGCCTGGTCAATGGCGAGCTGACCCTGGCCGAGGGCGCGATTCGCGGCTGGGACCGGCGCAATGTCTATTACTTCCAGATGCTCGGGTCGCTGGCCAGCCATTACGGCTTCAGCCTGGAAGTGCCGTTCAACCAGTTGCCGGCCGACCAGCAGAAAATCATCCTGCACGGCAGCGGCACGCAAAGTGTGGACTTCAAATACCTGAACGACCGCGGCGACATCGTCAAACGCTCGCACCCGTTCGAAGGCATCGTGCCGAACCTGGACCGCCGCTATCGCGAGACCGAGTCTGCCTCGGTACGCGAAGAGCTGGCCAAGTTCCTCAGCACCCAGCCGTGCCCGGATTGCCGTGGTACTCGCCTGCGCCGCGAAGCGCGACATGTGTGGGTCGGCGAGAAGACCCTGCCGGCAGTGACCAACCTGCCGATTGGCGATGCGTCCGATTACTTCGGCACGCTGAAGCTCACCGGCCGGCGCGGTGAAATTGCCGACAAGATCCTCAAGGAAATCCGTGAACGCCTGCAGTTTCTGGTCAACGTCGGCCTCGACTACCTGTCGCTGGACCGCAGCGCTGACACCCTGTCCGGTGGCGAGGCGCAGCGGATTCGCCTGGCGAGCCAGATCGGCGCGGGCCTGGTGGGGGTGCTGTACATCCTCGACGAACCATCTATTGGCCTGCACCAGCGCGACAATGACCGACTGTTGGGCACTCTCAAGCACCTGCGGGACATCGGCAACACGGTGATTGTGGTCGAGCACGACGAAGACGCCATTCGGCTGGCCGACTATGTGGTGGACATTGGCCCGGGGGCCGGCGTGCATGGCGGTCACATCGTCGCCGAAGGTACACCGGCCGAGGTCATGGGACATCCGGACTCGCTGACGGGCAAATACCTGTCGGGCCGGGTGAAGATCGAAGTACCGGCCAAGCGCACGCCGCGCAACAAGAAGCTGTCGCTGTCACTCAAGGGCGCTCGGGGCAACAACCTGCGCAACGTCGACCTGGAGATTCCGATCGGGCTGCTGACCTGTGTGACGGGCGTCTCCGGCTCTGGCAAGTCGACGCTGATCAACAACACCCTGTTTCCCTTGAGCGCCACTGCACTGAACGGCGCGACCACCCTGGAAGCCGCCGCTCACGACAGCATCAAGGGCCTGGAGCACCTGGACAAAGTGGTCGATATCGACCAGAGCCCGATTGGCCGTACACCGCGCTCCAACCCGGCGACCTACACCGGCTTGTTCACCCCGATCCGCGAGCTGTTCGCCGGCGTACCGGAGTCCCGCTCACGGGGTTATGGTCCTGGCCGTTTCTCGTTCAACGTCAAGGGCGGACGCTGTGAGGCCTGTCAGGGCGACGGCCTGATCAAGGTGGAAATGCACTTCCTGCCGGATATCTACGTGCCGTGCGACGTGTGCAGGAGCAAGCGCTACAACCGCGAGACCCTGGAGATCAAGTACAAGGGCAAGAGCATCCACGAAACCCTCGAGATGACCATCGAGGAGGCGCGGGTGTTCTTCGACGCGGTCCCGGCGCTGGCACGCAAACTCCAGACGCTGATGGATGTTGGCCTGTCGTACATCAAGCTGGGGCAATCGGCGACCACCTTGTCGGGCGGTGAAGCGCAGCGGGTGAAACTGTCCCGCGAGCTATCCAAGCGAGATACCGGCAAAACCCTGTATATCCTCGATGAGCCGACCACCGGGCTGCATTTTGCAGATATTCAGCAATTGCTCGACGTCTTGCACCGCCTGCGCGATCACGGCAACACCGTGGTGGTGATCGAACACAACCTGGATGTGATCAAGACCGCCGATTGGCTGGTCGACCTGGGGCCGGAAGGAGGTTCCAAAGGGGGCCAGATCATCGCCGTCGGTACGCCGGAGGAAGTCGCCGAGATGAAGCAGTCTCATACCGGCTACTACCTCAAGCCACTGCTTGAGCGTGATCGGGCCTGAGTCCGAGCAATGAAAAAGCCCCGGTCACTGATGAAGTGACCGGGGCTTTTGTGTACTGGGATGTATCAGGCGTGGGACTGCAGGTAGTTCTCGAGACCGATCAACTTGATCAGGCCCAACTGCTTTTCCAGCCAGTAAGTGTGATCTTCTTCGGTGTCGTTAAGCTGAACCCGCAACATCTCGCGGCTGACGTAATCCTTGTGCTGTTCGCACAGTTCAATGCCCTTGCACAGCGCGGCACGCACCTTGTATTCCAGGCGCAGGTCGGCGGCGAGCATGTCAGGCACGGTGGTGCCGACATCGAGATCATCCGGACGCATGCGTGGTGTGCCCTCGAGCATGAGGATACGACGCATCAGTGCATCGGCGTGCCCGGCTTCTTCTTCCATTTCGTGATTGATGCGTTCGTAGAGCTTGGTGAAACCCCAGTCCTCATACATCCGCGAATGCACGAAATATTGATCACGCGCGGCCAGTTCGCCGGTGAGCAACGTGTTGAGGTAATCGATAACGTCTGGGTGGCCTTGCATCGCCCTACATCTCCCTGCTTGAAAGTCTGTAGTTTGAACCACGGCGACCGATTGGTCACTCGATTCACGCGATAAAAGTGAAGATATTCTGAGAAAAACGGTTTAAATAACGCAAAAACCGCCCAAATGAGGGCGGTTCTGCTTCTCGTTTAGACTTCGTTAAGCTCTACACCCAAAGCCTTCGCGATTGCTTCTCCATACGCCTGATCAGCGCGGAAGAAATGTTGCAATTGACGGTCAACCACGTCACCCGAAACACCGGCCATGGCGCCCGCAATGTTGCTCACCAACAGCGCTTTCTGTTCATCGTTCATCAAGCGGAACAGCGCACCGGCATGGCTGTAGTAATCGGTGTCCTCGCGGTGATCGTAACGATCCGCGGCCCCCGACAAGGCTAATGCGGGCTCGGCATAGTGTGGCGCCTGCTTGGGCGCATTCACGTAGCTGTTCGGCTCATAATTAGGCGCCGCGCCGCCGTTGCTGCCAAACGCCATGGAACCGTCGCGCTGATAGCTGTTGACCGGGCTTCGTGGCGCGTTCACCGGCAATTGCTGGTGATTGGTACCGACACGGTAGCGGTGGGCATCCGCGTAGGCGAACACACGGCCTTGCAGCATGCGGTCCGGTGACAAACCAACCCCTGGCACCATGTTGCTCGGTCCAAAGGCAGCCTGCTCGACTTCAGCGAAGTAATTCTGCGGATTACGGTTCAACTCCAGCTCACCGACTTCGATCAGTGGAAACTCTTTCTGCGACCAGGTTTTGGTCACATCGAACGGGTTCTCGTAGTGAGCTGCAGCCTGGGCTTCGCTCATGATCTGGATGCACACCCGCCATTTTGGAAACTCGCCACGCTCAATGGCATTGAACAGGTCGCGCTGAGCGTAATCCGGATCTGTGCCTGCCAAACGTGCCGCCTCAGCGGGTGCAAGGTTCTTGATGCCTTGCAGGGTCTTGTAGTGCCACTTGACCCAGTGGCGCTCACCGGCAGTGCTGATGAGGCTGTAGGTGTGACTGCCGAAGCCGTGCATGTGCCGGTAGCCGTCCGGAATCCCGCGATCGGAGAACAGGATGGTCACCTGATGCAGCGCCTCGGGGGAATGCGACCAGAAATCCCACATCGCCTGAGCACTTTTGAGATTGCTCTGCGGCAGACGTTTCTGGGTGTGGATAAAGTCCGGGAACTTCAGTGGATCTCGGATGAAAAATACCGGCGTGTTGTTGCCAACGATGTCCCAATTGCCTTCTTCGGTGTAGAACTTCAAGGCAAAACCACGTGGATCGCGTTCGGTATCAGCCGAGCCGCGCTCGCCGCCAACGGTGGAGAACCGCAGGAAAGTCGGGGTTTGCTTGCCCACGGACTCGAACAGCTTGGCGCTGGTGTATTGGGTAATGTCCCGGGTCACGGTGAACGTACCGTATGCACCCGAGCCCTTGGCATGTACGCGGCGCTCAGGAATGTTCTCGCGATTGAAGTGGGCAAGCTTCTCGATCAGGTGGAAGTCGTCGAGCAGCAGCGGGCCACGAGGGCCGGCGGAACGGGAATTCTGGTTATCAGCAACAGGGGCGCCACTGGCGGTGGTCAGCGTTGTGTTTTGGCTCATGCGCATACTTCCTCTTCAGTCCTGGAAACTGCCGGCTAATCGGCTGAAAAGAGTATTGACCATGTACATGACACCATCAAATTCATTAATTGATCGAAATCAATAGAAAATAACTAATAGTCAGTCAATGGACAGAGTCGGGACTAGCAGTACGCCCAGCACTTTTTTGACAGGCACAAAAAACCGGGCACTAGGCCCGGTTCTTCGTTTCAGACTGACGTCTTACTCGGCGGATACAGCTTCGCCAGCAGTAGCACGATCAACCAACTCGACGTACGCCATAGGCGCGTTGTCGCCAGCGCGGAAACCGCACTTGAGGATGCGCAGGTAGCCACCCTCACGGGTAGCGTAACGCTTGCCCAGGTCGTTGAAGAGCTTACCAACGATAGCTTTCGAACGAGTACGGTCGAAAGCCAGACGGCGGTTAGCCAGGCTGTCTGTCTTGGCCAGAGTGATCAGCGGCTCGGCAACGCGGCGCAGTTCTTTGGCTTTTGGCAGAGTAGTTTTGATCAGCTCGTGCTCGAACAGCGACACCGCCATGTTTTGGAACATGGCCTTGCGGTGCGAGCTGGTGCGGCTCAGGTGACGACCACTTTTACGATGACGCATGGTTCATTCCTTACCAAACACAACGTTCGGTGATTACGACGATCAGGCAGTCGCCTTGTCGTCCTTCTTAAGACTTGCAGGCGGCCAGTTGTCGAGGCGCATGCCGAGGGACAGACCGCGGGAGGCCAGAACGTCCTTGATTTCAGTCAAGGATTTCTTGCCCAGGTTCGGAGTCTTCAACAGTTCTACTTCGGTACGCTGAATCAGGTCGCCGATGTAGTAAATGTTTTCCGCCTTAAGGCAGTTAGCCGAACGTACAGTCAGTTCCAGATCGTCAACCGGGCGAAGCAGGATCGGATCGATCTCGTCTTCCTGCTCGATTACCACTGGCTCACTGTCACCTTTGAGGTCGACGAACGCAGCCAACTGCTGTTGCAGGATGGTTGCAGCACGACGGATAGCCTCTTCAGGATCCAGGGTACCGTTGGTTTCCAGATCAATAACCAGCTTGTCCAGGTTAGTACGCTGCTCGACACGGGCGTTTTCCACCACGTATGCGATACGGCGAACCGGGCTGAACGAAGAGTCAAGCTGCAAGCGACCAATGCTGCGGCTTTCGTCTTCATCGCTCTGACGCGAGTCGGCCGGTTCATAACCACGACCACGAGCTACTACGAGCTTCATGTTCAGGGCGCCGTTAGACGCCAGGTTAGCGATTACGTGATCGGGATTAACGATCTCGACATCATGATCCAGCTGAATATCGGCAGCGGTAACCACCCCCGAACCCTTCTTCGACAAGGTCAGCGTAACTTCGTCACGACCGTGCAGCTTGATGGCCAGACCTTTAAGGTTCAACAGGATTTCAATTACGTCTTCCTGTACACCTTCGATGGCGCTGTACTCGTGGAGCACACCGTCAATCTCGGCCTCGACTACTGCGCAGCCGGGCATTGAGGACAACAGGATGCGGCGCAGCGCGTTGCCCAGGGTGTGGCCAAAACCACGCTCGAGAGGCTCGAGAGTGATCTTGGCGCGGGTTGGACTGACAACCTGCACGTCGATGTGACGGGGTGTCAGGAACTCATTTACCGAAATCTGCATGGATGCACCTATTTTCTAGCCCTTACTTACTTGGAGTAGAGCTCGACAATCAGGCTTTCGTTGATGTCGGCGGACAGATCACTGCGAGCAGGAACGTTCTTGAAAACGCCCGACTTCTTCTCAGCATCTACCTCTACCCATTCTACGCGACCACGTTGGGTGCACAGTTCGAGAGCCTGGCCAATGCGAAGCTGATTCTTTGCTTTCTCGCGAACTGCAACCACGTCACCAGCACGAACCTGGAAGGACGGGACGTTTACGGTCTGACCGTTAACGCTGATGGACTTGTGCGATACCAGCTGACGGGATTCGGCACGAGTCGAACCAAAGCCCATACGGTATACAACGTTGTCCAGACGGCATTCCAGCAGTTGCAGCAGGTTCTCACCGGTTGCGCCTTTCTTGCTGGCAGCAGCTTTGTAGTAGCCGCTGAACTGACGCTCGAGAACGCCGTAGATACGACGGACCTTCTGCTTCTCGCGCAGTTGGGTGCCGTAGTCGGATTGGCGACCGCGGCGTTGGCCGTGGATACCAGGTGCAGCTTCAATGTTGCACTTCGATTCGATCGCGCGCACGCCGCTCTTCAGGAAGAGATCGGTGCCTTCGCGACGAGCGAGTTTGCATTTTGGACCAATGTAACGAGCCATTCTTTACGATCTCCTGGATTACACGCGGCGCTTCTTCGGCGGACGGCACCCGTTGTGCGGGATTGGCGTCACGTCGGTGATGCTGGCGATCTTGTAGCCACAGCCGTTCAAAGCACGAACTGCGGATTCACGACCTGGACCTGGGCCCTTGACGTTAACGTCGAGGTTTTTCAGGCCGTATTCCAGCGCAGCTTGACCAGCACGCTCAGCAGCTACTTGAGCAGCGAACGGGGTGGACTTGCGGGAACCGCGGAAACCCGAACCACCGGAGGTAGCCCAGGAAAGAGCGTTACCTTGACGGTCGGTGATGGTCACGATGGTGTTGTTAAAAGAAGCATGGATGTGGGCGATGCCATCAACCACTGTCTTTTTAACTTTTTTACGAGGACGAGCAGCAGGTTTTGCCATGATTAAATTCCTGTCGATTCGCTGGGGCGATTACTTGCGGATCGGCTTACGCGGACCTTTACGGGTACGCGCGTTGGTCTTGGTACGCTGACCGCGTACTGGCAGACCACGACGATGACGCAGACCGCGATAGCAACCGAGGTCCATCAAGCGCTTGATTTTCATGTTGATTTCGCGACGCAGGTCACCTTCAGTGGTGAACTTCGCCACTTCGCCACGCAGCTGTTCAATCTGCTCGTCGCTCAGATCCTTGATCTTTGCGGCTGGGTTTACCCCAGTCTCTGCACAGATCTTCTGTGCAGTTGTGCGACCAACACCATAGATGTAGGTCAGCGAGATAACAGTATGCTTGTTATCTGGAATGTTAACGCCTGCAATACGGGCCATTCAGTGGGACTCCAATTGACAGCTACCTACGCCCCGGAAGCCAAGAAATAGGGCGCGAGATAATATCGCTGTAATAACAAATAATCAACCCGGTAGCGCACTAGCTACCGGGCTTGAAGCACAATCACACTCAGCCTTGGCGCTGTTTGTGACGCGGTTCCGCGCTGCAAATTACTCGAACAACACCTTCGCGGCGAATAATCTTGCAGTTACGGCACAGCTTTTTCACCGATGCACGAACTTTCATCACCAACTCCTCGAACCTTATGGGTCAGCGCAGCATGCCGCTGCCGTAACCCTTCAGGTTGGCTTTCTTCATCAGGGATTCGTACTGGTGCGAAACGAGGTGCGATTGTACTTGGGACATGAAGTCCATCACAACCACGACGACGATCAGCAACGAGGTCCCGCCAAGGTAGAACGGAACGTTTGCTGCAACCACCAGGAACTGGGGCAACAGGCAGACGGCCGTCATATAGAGAGCACCGAACATGGTCAAGCGAGTCAGAACGCCATCAATATAGCGTGCAGACTGCTCACCTGGACGGATACCCGGAATAAAGGCACCGGACTTCTTCAGGTTTTCCGCTACGTCTTTCGGATTGAACATCAACGCCGTATAGAAGAAGCAGAAGAAAATAATCCCTGCACTAAACAGCAGAATATTCAACGGCTGACCAGGAGCGATCGACTGCGAGATGTCCTGCAACCAGCCCAAACCTTCAGACTGACCGAACCAGGCACCCAACGAAGCCGGAAACAGCAAAATGCTGCTTGCGAAAATAGCCGGAATAACCCCGGCCATGTTCACCTTCAGCGGCAAGTGGCTAGTCTGCGCAGCAAAGACCTTGCGGCCCTGCTGACGCTTGGCGTAGTGAACAGCAATACGACGCTGACCACGCTCAATGAACACCACGAAACCGATAATCGCTACTGCCAGCAGACCGATGGCAACCAGGGCGAAGATGTTGATATCACCCTGACGCGCAGACTCGAAAGACTGCCCGATTGCTCTCGGAAGACCGGCGACGATACCCGAAAAAATCAACATCGAGATACCGTTGCCAACACCACGCTCAGTAATCTGCTCACCCAGCCACATCATGAACATTGCGCCAGCCACAAAAGTGGTTACCGCAACGAAATGGAAGCCAAAGTCACCAGTGAACGCAACGCCCTGCCCCGCCAGACCAATGGACATGCCAATAGCCTGAACGAGAGCGAGGACGACAGTGCCGTAGCGGGTGTACTGGCTGATCTTGCGACGGCCAGCTTCACCTTCCTTCTTCAACTGCTCCAGCTGCGGGCTGACGGCGGTCATCAATTGCATGATGATCGATGCCGAGATGTACGGCATGATCCCCAGTGCAAAGATGCTCATCCGCTCCAGCGCGCCGCCGGAAAACATGTTGAACAAGCTAAGAATGGTCCCCTCATTCTGTCGAAACAGGTCCGCGAGTCGGTCCGGGTTGATACCTGGAACCGGGATGTGTGCGCCTATTCGGTAGACGATAATCGCCAGGAACAGAAAACGCAGACGAGCCCAGAGTTCAGACATACCGCCTTTGCCGAGCGCAGAGAGAGCACCTTGCTTAGCCATTTATTCCTCGAACTTGCCGCCAGCTGCTTCGATAGCCGCACGCGCACCTTTGGTGGCGCCGATTCCCTTGCCGATAGTCACAGCGCGAGTCACTTCGCCGGACAGCATGATTTTCACACGCTGAACGTTGACGTTGATCACGTTGGCTTCTTTCAGGGACTGCACGGTGACGATGTCGCCTTCCACTTTAGCCAGCTCGGACAGACGCACTTCTGCGCGGTCCATGGCTTTCAGGGAAACGAAACCGAACTTCGGCAGGCGACGATGCAGCGGCTGTTGACCGCCTTCAAAGCCTGGAGCAATGGTGCCACCGGAACGGGAGGTCTGACCTTTGTGACCACGGCCACCAGTCTTACCCAAACCGCTACCGATACCACGGCCCGGACGATGCTTTTCGCGACGGGAACCCGGCGCTGGACTCAGATCATTGAGTTTCATCGATTAACCCTCGACACGCAGCATGTAGTAAGCCTTGTTGATCATCCCGCGATTCTCGGGAGTATCCAGGACTTCTACAGTGTGACCGATGCGACGCAGACCCAGACCCTTAACGCACAGTTTGTGGTTAGGGATGCGGCCGGTCATGCTTTTGATCAGCGTTACTTTTACGGTAGCCATGATCAGAAGATCTCCTGGACGCTTTTGCCACGCTTGGCGGCAATGGATTCAGGGGATTGCATAGCTTTCAAACCTTTGAAAGTGGCGTGAACCACGTTTACCGGGTTAGTCGAGCCGTAGCACTTGGCCAGAACGTTCTGAACGCCAGCAACTTCGAGGACAGCACGCATAGCGCCGCCAGCGATGATACCGGTACCTTCAGAAGCAGGCTGCATGTACACCTTCGAAGCGCCGTGAGCGGACTTCATGGCGTACTGCAGGGTGGTGCCGTTCAGATCAACTTGGATCATGTTGCGGCGAGCAGCTTCCATTGCCTTCTGGATCGCAGCAGGCACTTCACGCGACTTGCCACGGCCGAAGCCAACGCGCCCTTTACCATCACCTACCACGGTCAACGCGGTGAAAGTGAAGATACGGCCGCCTTTAACGGTTTTGGCTACGCGGTTAACTTGAACCAGCTTCTCGATGTAGCCTTCGTCGCGCTTTTGGTCGTTATTTGACATAACTTAGAACTCCAGCCCAGCTTCACGAGCAGCATCAGCCAGCGCTTTAACGCGGCCGTGGTACTTGAAGCCAGAGCGGTCGAAAGCCACTTGCGAGACGCCGGCGGCCTTAGCACGCGTAGCGACCAGCTGGCCAACCTTTGTGGCCGCGTCGATGTTGCCGGTGGCACCATCACGCAGTTCTTTATCCAAAGTCGAGGCAGATGCCAGAACTTTGTTGCCGTCGGCCGAAATGACCTGGGCGTAGATGTGCTGCGACGAGCGGAACACGCAGAGACGCACGACTTCGAGTTCGTGCATTTTCAGGCGTGCTTTGCGAGCGCGACGCAGTCGAGTAACTTTTTTGTCGGTCATTTGCTATGCCCTACTTCTTCTTGGCTTCTTTACGACGGACGACTTCGTCCGCGTAGCGCACACCTTTGCCTTTGTACGGCTCTGGTGGACGGAAGTCGCGGATCTCGGCGGCCACTTGACCTACCAGCTGCTTGTCGATGCCCTTGATCAGGATATCGGTCTGGCTAGGAGTCTCAGCGGTGATGCCTTCCGGCAGTTCATAATCCACTGGGTGCGAGAAGCCAAGAGCCAGGTTCAGCACTGTGCCTTTTGCTTGCGCTTTGTAACCAACACCGACCAGCTGGAGCTTGCGCTCGAAGCCTTGGCTTACGCCCTGGACCATGTTGTTTACCAACGCACGAGTGGTACCGGCCATTGCGCGAGTCTGTTGATCGCCATTGCGAGCAGCAAAACGCAGCTCACCGGCTTCTTCAACGATCTCAACGGACGAATGGACGTTCAGTTCGAGAGTGCCCTTGGCACCCTTCACCGAAAGCTGTTGGCCTGCGAATTTTACTTCGACACCGGCTGGCAGCTTAACGGGGTTCTTAGCGACGCGAGACATGCTTATCCCCCCTTAGAACACAGTGCAAAGAACTTCGCCGCCGACACCGGCAGCGCGCGCAGCACGATCAGTCATCACACCTTTGTTGGTGGAGACGATAGACACACCGAGACCGCCACGTACTTTTGGCAGATCATCGACGGACTTGTACTGACGCAGGCCTGGACGGCTAACGCGCTTCACTTCCTCGATGACCGGACGGCCTTCGAAGTACTTCAGCTCGATGGACAGCAGTGGTTTGATTTCGCTGCTGATCTGATAACCCGCAATGTAACCTTCGTCCTTCAGGACTTTGGCAACAGCTACCTTCAAGGTAGAAGATGGCATGCTTACGACGGACTTTTCAGCCATCTGGGCATTACGGATTCGAGTTAGCATGTCCGCTAACGGGTCCTGCATACTCATGGGCTAGACGCTCCTAATACAAAAAAATAAGCCTTGCGGCTACTACCTTCGCCGAGAAACTCCGCACGAAAAAAGCACGGGCTCAGGCGAGCCGGATATTCTAGACACACCCCACAAATGAATCAAGCCCCAAAAGGGGCTTGATTCAAGTTCAAGGTCACCGGCGGTCAGGATCTTGCGATTCCAACCACCGAGACTTTGACAGTGCTTACCAGCTGGCTTTAACCAGACCTGGTACGTCACCACGCATGGCAGCTTCACGCAGTTTGTTACGGCCGAGGCCGAACTTGCGGTAAACGCCGTGTGGACGACCGGTCAGGCGGCAGCGGTTACGCATGCGCGAGGCGCTTGCGTCACGTGGCTGCTTCTGCAGTGCTACGGTAGCTTCCCAACGCGCTTCTGGACTTGCGTTCAGATCAACGATGATAGCTTTCAGCGCTGCACGCTTTTTGGCGTACTTGGCAACCGTGAGCTGACGCTTCAGCTCGCGGTTTTTCATGCTCTTCTTGGCCATTTTCCTACTCCAATCAGTTGCGGAACGGGAATTTGAAAGCACGCAGCAGAGCGCGGCCTTCATCATCGTTCTTGGCAGTGGTGGTCAGGGTAATGTCCAGACCGCGGAGAGCATCGATCTTGTCGTAGTCGATTTCCGGGAAGATGATCTGCTCTTTCACGCCCATGCTGTAGTTACCACGACCATCGAAGGACTTGGCATTCAGGCCGCGGAAGTCGCGAACCCGAGGCAGGGAGATCGACAGCAGACGATCCAGGAACTCGTACATACGCTCACGGCGCAGGGTCACTTTGACGCCGATCGGCCAACCTTCACGGACTTTAAAGCCAGCGATGGATTTGCGAGCGTAGGTCACAACGACTTTTTGGCCGGTGATCTTTTCCAGGTCAGCAACAGCGTGCTCGATGACTTTTTTGTCGCCGATCGCTTCGCCCAGACCCATGTTCAAGGTGATTTTGGTAACGCGCGGAACTTCCATCACGTTCGAAAGCTTAAGTTCTTCCTTAAGTTTCGGAGCGATTTCCTTCCGGTAAATCTCTTTTAGTCGTGCCATGGTCTTCTACCTAGCAGTGTTCAAGCATCAACCGCTTTTTGGGTCGACTTGAAGACACGAATTTTCTTACCGTCTTCTACTTTGAAACCAACGCGGTCAGCCTTGTTGGTTTCGCCGTTGAAGATGGCGACGTTGGAAGCGTGCAATGGCGCTTCTTTCTCGACGATACCGCCCTGTACGCCCGACATCGGGTTAGGCTTGGTATGACGCTTGACCAGGTTCAGACCACCAACAACCAGACGGTTGTCAGCAAGAACCTTCAGCACCTTACCGCGCTTACCTTTGTCTTTGCCGGCGATCACGATGATCTCGTCGTCACGACGAATCTTTTGCATGTCGGATCTCCTTACAGCACTTCTGGGGCGAGCGAGACGATCTTCATGAACTTCTCAGTACGAAGTTCACGGGTCACTGGCCCAAAGATACGGGTGCCGATCGGCTCTTGCTTGTTGTTCAGAAGAACAGCAGCGTTGCCATCAAAGCGGATAATGGAGCCGTCAGCACGGCGAACGCCGTGACGAGTGCGGACTACAACAGCAGTCATCACTTGGCCTTTTTTCACTTTACCGCGCGGAATTGCTTCCTTGACGGTTACTTTGATGATGTCACCGATACCAGCGTAACGACGATGGGAGCCACCCAGCACCTTGATGCACATAACGCGGCGTGCGCCGCTGTTATCGGCCACATCGAGCATGGATTGAGTCTGAATCATATAATTTCTCCGACCCCTAGTCCTTAGACTTCCACAGCGCGTTCGAGAACATCAACCAGTGCCCAAGACTTGGTCTTGGCCAGCGGACGAGTTTCACGAATAGTGACTTTGTCGCCGATGTGGCACTGATTGGTTTCGTCGTGCGCGTGCAGCTTAGTCGAACGCTTAACGTATTTACCGTAGATCGGGTGCTTAACGCGACGCTCGATCAGAACGGTGATGGTTTTGTCCATCTTGTCGCTGACAACACGGCCAGTCAGCGTACGGACAGTCTTTTCGGCTTCAGCCATGATCACTTACCTGCCTGCTGGTTGAGCACAGTTTTCACGCGAGCGATGTCACGCTTAACTTGCGAGAGCAGATGAGACTGCCCCAACTGGCCAGTTGCTTTCTGCATACGCAGATTGAACTGGTCGCGCAGCAAGCCGAGCAGTTGCTCGTTCAGCTGCTGTGCGGATTTTTCACGAAGTTCATTCGCTTTCATCACATCACCGTCCGTTTAACAAAGGAGGTGGCGAGCGGCAGCTTTGCAGCAGCCAGGGCGAAAGCCTCACGCGCCAGCTCTTCAGAAACACCCTCGATTTCATACAGGACTTTGCCTGGCTGAATCTGGGCAACCCAGTATTCCACGTTACCCTTACCTTTACCCATCCGAACTTCGAGGGGCTTTTTGGAGATCGGCTTGTCCGGGAATACACGGATCCAGATCTTGCCGCCACGTTTTACGTGACGGGTCAGAGCACGACGCGCTGACTCGATCTGACGAGCGGTGAGACGACCACGAGCAACAGACTTCAGCGCGAACTCGCCGAAGCTGACTTTGCTACCGCGCAGTGCCAGACCACGGTTGTGGCCGGTCATCTGCTTGCGGAACTTCGTACGCTTAGGTTGCAACATTTGGCGTACCCCTTACTTAGCAGCTTTTTTACGAGGCGCTGGTGCTTGTGGTTTCAGTTCTTCTTGGCGACCACCAATTACTTCGCCTTTGAAGATCCAAACCTTTACACCGATCACACCGTAAGTGGTGTGAGCTTCGTAGTTGGCATAGTCGATGTCGGCACGCAGGGTGTGCAATGGCACACGACCTTCGCGATACCATTCAGTACGTGCGATTTCAGCACCGCCGAGACGACCGCTCACTTGGATTTTGATGCCTTTGGCACCAATGCGCATGGCGTTCTGTACTGCGCGCTTCATAGCGCGACGGAACATTACGCGGCGCTCCAGCTGCTGAGCTACGCTCTGCGCAACCAGCATACCGTCGAGTTCCGGCTTGCGGATCTCTTCGATATTGATGTGCACAGGCACACCCATTTGCTTGGTCAGGTCCTGACGCAGCTTCTCAACATCTTCACCTTTCTTCCCGATAACGATACCTGGACGAGCGGTGTGGATGGTGATGCGTGCAGTTTGGGCCGGACGATGGATATCGATACGGCTTACGGACGCGCTTTTTAGTTTGTCTTGGAGATACTCACGCACATTCAGATCTGCGAGCAAATAGTCCGCATAAGTCCGACCGTCTGCGTACCAGACGGAGGTGTGCTCCTTGACGATTCCCAGGCGAATGCCAATGGGATGTACTTTCTGACCCATCTCTTCGACTCCGTTACTTGTCAGCAACCTTGACAGTGATATGGCAAGACCGCTTGACGATGCGATCAGCACGGCCTTTGGCACGTGGCATGATGCGCTTCAGCGAACGCCCTTCGTTGACGAAAACAGTGCTGACCTTCAGGTCATCAACGTCTGCGCCTTCGTTATGCTCGGCGTTGGCTACGGCCGACTCCAGCACTTTCTTCATGATCTCGGCGGCTTTCTTACTGCTGAAAGCCAACAGGTTGAGCGCTTCGCCCACCTTTTTCCCGCGGATCTGGTCGGCGACCAAGCGGGCTTTTTGGGCGGAGATTCGAGCGCCCGACAACTTAGCGGCTACTTCCATTTCCTAACCCCTTAACGCTTGGCTTTCTTGTCTGCCACGTGCCCGCGATAAGTGCGGGTACCGGCGAACTCGCCCAGTTTGTGGCCGACCATGTCTTCGTTCACGAGAACTGGGACGTGCTGACGACCGTTGTGTACTGCGATGGTCAGACCGACCATTTGTGGCAGGATCATCGAACGACGCGACCAGGTTTTCACTGGTTTGCGATCGTTCTTCTCCGCCGCCACTTCGATCTTCTTCAGTAGGTGAAGATCGATAAAAGGACCTTTTTTCAGAGAACGTGGCACTGTCGTATCCCTCTATTTACTTGCGACGACGGACGATCATTTTGTCGGTACGCTTATTACCACGAGTCTTCGCGCCCTTAGTCGGGAAGCCCCATGGCGATACCGGATGACGACCACCAGAGGTACGACCTTCACCACCACCATGTGGGTGGTCAACCGGGTTCATGGCAACACCACGAACGGTTGGGCGAACGCCACGCCAGCGTTTGGCACCAGCTTTACCCAGCGAGCGCAGGCTGTGCTCGGAGTTCGAGACTTCGCCCAGGGTCGCGCGGCACTCAGCCAGCACTTTACGCATCTCACCGGAACGCAGACGCAGGGTCACGTAGACACCTTCGCGAGCGATCAGCTGAGCCGAAGCACCAGCGGAGCGAGCGATTTGCGCGCCTTTGCCTGGCTTCAATTCGATGCCGTGTACGGTGCTACCAACTGGAATGTTACGCAGTTGCAGAGCGTTGCCCGGCTTGATCGGTGCCAGGGCACCTGCGATCAGCTGGTCGCCAGCGCTCACGCCTTTAGGGGCGATGATGTAGCGACGCTCGCCATCTGCGTACAGCAGCAGAGCGATGTGAGCAGTACGGTTTGGATCGTATTCGATACGCTCGACAGTGGCAGCGATGCCATCTTTGTCGTTGCGACGGAAATCGACCAGACGATAATGCTGCTTATGACCACCACCGATATGACGGGTAGTAATACGGCCATTGTTGTTACGACCACCAGACTTCGATTTTTTCTCGAGCAGCGGTGCGTGAGGAGCGCCTTTGTGCAGCTCCTGGTTGACCACCTTGACCACAAAACGGCGGCCAGGGGAAGTCGGTTTGCATTTAACGATTGCCATGATGCACCCCTTCCTTACTCAGCACTGCTGCTGAAATCGAGATCTTGGCCTGGCTGAAGGGAGATAACTGCCTTCTTCCAGTCATTACGCTTGCCCAGACCGCGAGCAGTGCGCTTGCTCTTACCCAGAACATTCAGGGTAGTAACACGCTCTACTTTCACGCTGAACAGGCTTTCGACGGCCTTCTTGATTTCCAGCTTGGTTGCGTCAGTAGCAACCTTGAAAACGAACTGGCCTTTCTTGTCAGCCAGAACCGTAGCCTTCTCGGAAACGTGCGGGCCAAGCAGAACTTTAAATACGCGTTCCTGGTTCATCCCAGCAGCTCCTCGAATTTCTTCACGGCCGACACAGTGATCAACACTTTGTCGTATGCGATCAGACTAACTGGATCGGAACCTTGCACGTCACGTACATCAACGTGTGGCAGGTTACGAGCAGCCAGGTACAGGTTCTGATCAACAGCGTCCGACACGATCAGAACGTCGGTCAGGCTCATGTTGTTCAGTTTGCCCAGCAGATCTTTGGTTTTCGGAGTTTCAACAGCGAAATCCTGAACCACGACCAGACGATCAGTACGCACCAGCTCAGCAAGGATGGAACGCATTGCTGCGCGGTACATCTTCTTGTTCAGCTTTTGGGAGTGATCTTGTGGACGAGCTGCGAAAGTGGTGCCGCCGCCGCGCCAGATTGGGCTACGGATGGTACCGGCACGAGCACGGCCAGTACCTTTCTGACGCCATGGGCGCTTACCGCCACCACGAACGTCGGAACGGGTCTTTTGCTGCTTGCTACCTTGACGACCGCCGGCCATGTAGGCCACGACTGCTTGGTGAACCAGCGTCTCGTTGAATTCGCCGCCAAATGTCAGTTCGGAAACTTCGATCGCTTGAGCGTCATTTACATTTAATTGCATGTCAGCTTCCCCTTAACCGCGAGCCTTGGCTGCTGGACGTACAACCAGGTTGCCGCCAGTAGCGCCAGGAACAGCGCCCTTGACCAACAACAGATTGCGTTCAGCGTCCACGCGCACTACTTCCAGGGACTGCACGGTCACGCGCTCAGCGCCCATATGACCGGACATTTTTTTGCCCTTGAATACACGACCAGGAGTCTGGCACTGGCCGATAGAGCCTGGGACGCGGTGGGATACGGAGTTACCGTGGGTGTTATCTTGCCCGCGGAAGTTCCAACGCTTGATCGTACCCTGGAAGCCTTTACCTTTGGACTGACCGGTTACATCAACCAGTTGACCAGCGGCGAAGATTTCAGCGTTGATCAGATCGCCAGCCTGGTACTCGCCTTCTTCAAGACGGAATTCCATGGTGGTGCGACCAGCGGCTACGTTCGCCTTGGCGAAGTGGCCAGCCTGAGCTGCTGTTACACGCGAAGCGCGACGCTCGCCGACAGTGACTTGCACTGCACGATAGCCATCGGTCTCTTCAGTTTTGAACTGGGTGACGCGATTCGGCTCGATCTCAATGACCGTGACCGGAATGGAGACACCTTCTTCGGTGAAAATACGGGTCATACCGCATTTACGACCGACTACACCAATAGTCATGTTGTAAACCTCATGAGTGTACGGGGCTTTCACCCGCTATGGCCGCCCATTTCAGAGCGTTACACGACTAAGACCGAGTCTTAGCCGAGGCTGATCTGCACTTCCACACCGGCCGCAAGATCAAGCTTCATAAGTGCATCAACGGTTTTATCCGTTGGCTGGACGATGTCCAGAACGCGCTTATGAGTACGGATCTCGTACTGGTCACGCGCGTCTTTGTTGACGTGCGGGGAGACCAGAACGGTGAACCGCTCTTTACGGGTAGGCAGTGGAATTGGACCACGCACTTGAGCACCAGTACGTTTCGCGGTTTCCACGATTTCCTGGGTGGATTGGTCGATCAGGCGATGGTCAAAAGCCTTCAACCTGATACGGATTTGCTGATTTTGCATTGGATTTCAGACTCCGGCTGCTATTCCCAGCGAGCGCAATACGCCCGTTAAAAGGAGGCGCAATTCTATAGAGGGGGCACCATAGTGTCAACCCAATAAAAAAGCCCCCGCTGAGCGGGGGCTTTTTCAAGTCATCACTTATTAAGCGATGATTTTGGCTACGACGCCAGCGCCGACGGTACGACCGCCTTCACGGATAGCGAAACGCAGACCATCTTCCATTGCGATGGTTTTGATCAGGGTAACAGTCATTTGAATGTTGTCACCTGGCATTACCATTTCAACGCCTTCCGGCAGTTCGCAGTTACCGGTCACGTCAGTGGTCCGGAAGTAGAACTGTGGACGGTAGCCTTTGAAGAACGGAGTGTGACGACCGCCTTCTTCTTTGCTCAACACATACACTTCTGCAGTGAAGGTGGTGTGCGGCTTAACCGAACCCGGCTTAACCAGAACCTGACCACGCTCAACGTCGTCACGCTTGGTGCCACGCAGCAGAACGCCGCAGTTCTCGCCAGCACGACCTTCGTCGAGCAGCTTGCGGAACATTTCAACACCAGTACAGGTGGAAACGGTAGTGTCACGCAGACCAACGATTTCCAGCGGATCCTGAACGCGAACGATACCGCGCTCGATACGGCCAGTTACAACAGTACCGCGACCGGAGATCGAGAATACGTCTTCGATTGGCATCAGGAACGGCTTGTCGGTCAGACGAACTGGCTCAGGGATGTAAGCATCCAGAGTTTCAACCAGTTTACGAACGGCAGTGGTGCCCATTTCGTTGTCGTCTTTGCCTTCCAGAGCCATACGAGCCGAACCGATGATGATCGGAGTGTCGTCGCCTGGGAAGTCGTAAGTGCTGAGCAGGTCGCGAACTTCCATCTCAACCAGTTCCAGCAGCTCAGCGTCGTCTACCAGGTCAGCCTTGTTCAGGAAAACCACGATGTACGGAACGCCTACCTGACGGGACAGCAGGATGTGCTCACGGGTTTGTGGCATCGGACCATCAGCGGCCGAGCAAACCAGGATAGCGCCGTCCATCTGGGCAGCACCGGTGATCATGTTCTTCACATAGTCAGCGTGACCTGGGCAGTCGACGTGAGCGTAGTGACGGATCTTCGAGTTGTACTCGACGTGCGCGGTGTTGATGGTGATACCACGAGCTTTTTCTTCTGGCGCACTGTCGATTTTATCGAAATCAACGATTGCAGAACCGAAAACTTCGGAGCAAACGCGAGTCAGAGCAGCAGTCAGAGTGGTTTTACCGTGGTCAACGTGACCAATGGTGCCAACGTTGACGTGCGGTAGGGAACGATCAAATTTTTCTTTAGCCACGACAATTAACTCCTTGCCTAAAGGACTGAATCAGCCTTGTTTTTTGGTAACGGTTTCGACGATGTGCGACGGAGCCGTATTGTATTTTTTGAATTCCATAGAGTAGCTTGCGCGACCTTGGGACATGGAGCGAACGTCGGTTGCGTAACCGAACATCTCACCCAGCGGAACTTCGGCACGAATTACTTTGCCGGAGACCGTGTCTTCCATACCCAGGATCATGCCGCGACGACGGTTAAGGTCGCCCATCACGTCACCCATATAGTCTTCAGGCGTAACAACCTCTACCGCCATGATCGGCTCAAGCAGCTCACCACCGCCCTTCTGGGCCAGCTGTTTGGTCGCCATGGAAGCAGCCACCTTAAACGCCATCTCGTTGGAGTCGACGTCGTGGTAAGAACCATCGAACACGGTTGCCTTCAGGCCGATCAGCGGATAGCCGGCAACAACGCCGTTCTTCATCTGCTCTTCGATACCCTTCTGGATAGCCGGGATGTATTCCTTAGGAACAACACCACCTACTACTTCGTTCACGAATTGCAGACCTTCCTGACCTTCGTCAGCAGGAGCAAAACGGATCCAGCAATGGCCGAACTGGCCACGACCGCCGGATTGACGAACGAACTTGCCTTCGATTTCGCAGTTCTTCGTGATGCGCTCACGATAGGAAACCTGAGGCTTGCCGATGTTGGCTTCAACGTTGAACTCACGGCGCATCCGGTCAACCAGGATGTCCAGGTGCAACTCACCCATACCCGAGATGATCGTTTGACCAGTCTCTTCGTCGGTTTTTACGCGGAAAGACGGGTCTTCCTGAGCAAGCTTGCCCAGTGCGATACCCATTTTTTCCTGGTCATCCTTGGTCTTTGGCTCAACGGCAACCGAAATAACCGGCTCCGGGAAGTCCATGCGAACCAGGATGATTGGCTTGTCAGCGTTGCACAAGGTTTCACCAGTGGTGACGTCCTTCATGCCGATCAGGGCCGCGATGTCGCCAGCGCGTACTTCCTTGATCTCTTCACGGGCGTTTGCGTGCATTTGCACCATACGACCCACGCGCTCTTTCTTGCCTTTAACCGAGTTGATCACGCCGTCGCCGGATGCCAACACGCCCGAGTAAACGCGGACGAAGGTCAAAGTACCCACGAATGGGTCGGTAGCGATCTTGAACGCCAGAGCCGAGAACGGCTCGTTGTCGTCTGCGTGACGCTCCATCTGAACTTCTTCGTCATCCGGGTCGGAACCCTTGATAGCTGGAATGTCAGTTGGTGCAGGCAGGTAGTCGATAACGGCGTCGAGAACCAGGGGAACGCCCTTGTTCTTGAACGAGGAACCGCAAACAGCCAGGACGATTTCGCCAGCGATAGTACGCTGACGCAGAGCGGCCTTGATTTCCTCGATGGTGAGCTCTTCGCCCTCGAGGTACTTGTTCATCAGCTCTTCGCTGGCTTCGGCCGCAGCCTCAACCATGTTGCTGCGCCACTCTTCAGCCAGCTCCTGCAGTTCAGCAGGGATAGCTTCGCGACGTGGAGTCATGCCTTTGTCAGCATCGTTCCAGTAAACGGCTTCCATGGTCATCAGATCGATCTGACCCTGGAAGTTGTCTTCGGAACCGATAGCCAACTGGATAGGCACTGGAGTGTGACCCAGGCGCTGCTTGATCTGAGCGATAACGCGCAGGAAGTTAGCACCGGCACGGTCCATTTTGTTCACGTAAACGATACGTGGAACACCGTATTTGTTGGCTTGACGCCATACGGTTTCGGACTGCGGCTCAACACCGGAAGTACCACAGAACACAACGACCGCGCCGTCGAGTACACGCAGGGAACGCTCAACTTCAATAGTGAAGTCTACGTGGCCCGGGGTATCGATGACGTTGAAGCGGTATTGGTCCTTGTGCTGCTTCGCAGAACCCTGCCAGAAGGCGGTAATGGCAGCAGAAGTAATGGTAATACCACGCTCCTGCTCCTGAACCATCCAGTCTGTGGTCGCGGCGCCGTCATGCACCTCGCCCATCTTGTGGCTTTTGCCGGTGTAAAAAAGGACGCGCTCGGTGGTGGTGGTTTTACCAGCATCCACGTGAGCGACGATACCGATGTTACGGTAGCGGCTAATCGGAGTAGTACGAGCCATAAAGCCCTCGCAAAGTGAGTGAAGCTGAAATTAGAAGCGGTAGTGCGAGAAAGCTTTGTTGGCTTCGGCCATACGGTGCACGTCTTCACGCTTCTTAACTGCTGCACCTTTACCTTCAGCAGCATCCAGCAGTTCGCCAGCCAAACGCAGAGCCATGGACTTCTCGCCGCGCTTGCGGGCGAAGTCTACCAACCAGCGCATTGCCAGAGCGTTACGACGGGACGGACGAACTTCAACCGGAACCTGGTAAGTAGCACCACCAACGCGGCGCGACTTCACTTCGACCAGCGGAGCGATGGCGTCGAGTGCTTTTTCGAAGAGTTCCAGGGGATCGGTGCCGTTCTTACGAGCCGCAACGGTTTCCAGGGCACCATAAACGATACGCTCGGCAACGGCTTTCTTGCCGCTTTCCATAACGTGGTTCATGAATTTGGCGAGGATTTGGCTTCCGTATTTCGGATCGTCCAGAATCTCACGCTTTGCTGCTACGCGACGTCTTGGCATTGATAAGCCCTCAAACGGTCTTCAGGTTAGCCCGGGACAGATCCTGTGGATGCGTGCCCGACCTTACTCTTATCGACTCAATAAAATGAAAATCTGCAAAACGACCGATTACTTCGGACGCTTGGTACCGTACTTCGAACGACCCTGGTTACGACCTTTAACGCCGGAAGTATCCAAAGAACCGCGAACGGTGTGGTAACGAACACCTGGCAAGTCTTTTACACGACCGCCGCGGATCAGTACCACGCTGTGCTCTTGCAGGTTGTGGCCTTCACCGCCGATGTACGAGGAAACCTCGAAACCGTTGGTCAGACGCACACGGCATACTTTACGCAGTGCCGAGTTAGGTTTTTTCGGCGTGGTGGTGTACACACGAGTGCACACGCCACGACGTTGCGGGCAGTTCTGCAGCGCAGGTACGTCGGATTTCTCGACGATACGCTTACGCGGCTGACGTACCAGCTGGTTGATAGTTGCCATCTACTAGCTCCACTGTTGTCTTGCGACGCTATTGTCTTGCAAGAAAAGCAAAATGGCAGGAACGAATTCCCGCCAAATTTAGGGGATCAAGAGTCTAAAGAGGATCTTGCCCCCAGTCAAGGCAAGGCCCCGACCTCCCCCTTCATCAAACCGCGACAAAAATGTCTCAGTCCGACGAACGGGGCTGCCAGGGCCCGGCACTTATTTATCGCAGAACTCAGTTACCACTCGAGTTCAGCGCTTCGGTCAGTGCAGCTTCCACTTCACTGGCGCTTACGCGCAACGGCTTGTCTGCATCACGGCGACGCTTACGTTCGCTGTGGTACGCCAGACCGGTACCGGCCGGGATCAGACGACCCACGACCACGTTTTCTTTCAGGCCGCGCAGGTAGTCGCGCTTGCCGGTTACCGCCGCTTCGGTCAGTACGCGAGTGGTTTCCTGGAAGGAAGCCGCCGAGATGAACGATTCGGTGGACAACGACGCCTTGGTGATACCCAGCAGAACACGAGTGAACTTGGAGACAAACTTGTCTTCGCCGCTCAGACGCTCGTTCTCTACCAGTACGTGAGTCAACTCCATCTGGTCGCCCTTGATGAAGCTGGAATCGCCGGATTCAGCGATTTCAACTTTACGCAGCATCTGACGCAGGATGGTCTCGATGTGCTTGTCGTTGATCTTCACGCCTTGTAGGCGGTAAACGTCCTGGATCTCGTTGACGATGTACTTGGCCAGCGCACTTACACCCAGCAGACGCAGGATGTCGTGTGGATCGCTCGGACCGTCGGAGATAACTTCGCCGCGGTTTACCTGTTCGCCTTCGAACACGTTCAGGTGACGCCACTTCGGAATCAGCTCTTCGTACGGGTCGCTACCGTCGTTCGGGGTAATAACCAGACGGCGCTTGCCCTTGGTCTCTTTACCGAACGCGATGGTGCCGCTGACTTCAGCCAGAATCGACGCTTCTTTCGGACGACGAGCTTCGAACAAGTCGGCTACACGCGGCAGACCACCGGTGATGTCGCGAGTTTTCGAAGTTTCTTGCGGGATACGAGCGATAACATCACCGATCGCGATCCGCGCACCGTCCGCAACACCGACCAGGGCGTTGGCTGGCAGGAAGTACTGAGCGATTACGTCAGTGCCTGGCAGCAACAGATCCTTGCCGTTGTCATCGACCATCTTCACAGCAGGACGAATGTCCTTGCCGGCAGCTGGACGATCTTTCGGATCGAGTACTTCAATGTTGGTCATACCGGTCAATTCGTCAGTCTGACGCTTGATCGTGATGCCTTCTTCCATGCCCACGTAGGTCACGGTACCTTTCATTTCGGTAACGATTGGGTGAGTGTGCGGATCCCACTTGGCCACGATTGCGCCAGCGTCGACCTTGTCACCTTCTTTAACCGAAATCACAGCACCGTACGGCAGCTTGTAGCGCTCGCGCTCACGACCGAAGTCATCCGCGATGGCCAGCTCACCGGAACGGGACACAGCAACCAGGTGACCATCCACACGCTCAACGTGTTTCAGGTTGTGCAGACGGACGGTACCGCCATTCTTCACCTGAACGCTGTCAGCTGCAGAGGTCCGGCTTGCCGCACCACCGATGTGGAACGTACGCATCGTCAGCTGGGTACCCGGCTCACCGATGGACTGGGCAGCGATAACGCCTACCGATTCACCAATGTTCACCTGGTGACCACGAGCCAGATCGCGGCCGTAGCACTTGGCGCAAATGCCGTAGCGGGTTTCGCAGCTGATCGGCGAACGCACGATCACTTCGTCGATGCTGTTCAGCTCGATGAACTCAACCCACTTCTCGTCAACCAGGGTGCCGGCAGGAACGATGACGTCCTCGGTACCCGGCTTGAATACGTCACGGGCAATAACACGACCCAATACGCGCTCACCCAACGGCTCTACAACGTCACCGCCTTCAATGTGCGGAGTCATCAGCAGACCGTGCTCGGTGCCGCAATCGATCTCGGTTACAACCAGATCCTGCGCCACGTCTACCAGACGACGAGTCAGGTAACCGGAGTTCGCAGTTTTCAACGCGGTATCCGCCAGACCTTTACGAGCACCGTGAGTGGAGATGAAGTACTGGAGTACGCTCAAACCTTCACGGAAGTTCGCAGTAATCGGCGTTTCAATGATGGAGCCGTCCGGCTTGGCCATCAGACCACGCATACCGGCCAGCTGACGAATCTGTGCTGCGGAACCCCGCGCACCCGAGTCGGCCATCATGTACATCGAGTTGAACGATTCTTGCTCGACTTCGTCGCCATGACGGTCGATGACTTTCTCTTTCGAGAGGTTGGCCATCATCGCCTTGGAAACTTCGTCGTTCGCCTTCGACCAAAGGTCGATCACTTTGTTGTACTTCTCGCCCTGGGTTACCAGGCCGGAGGCGTACTGGCTTTCGATCTCTTTCACTTCATCGGTAGCAGTACCGATGATGCGGGCTTTTTCATCCGGGATAACGAAGTCGTTAACACCGATGGAAACGCCGGAAATGGTCGAATAAGCAAAACCGGTGTACATCAACTGGTCAGCGAAGATCACGGTCTCTTTCAAACCAACCACGCGGTAGCACTGGTTGATCAGCTTGGAGATCGCCTTTTTCTTCATCGGCAGGTTGACGACGTCGTACGACAGGCCTTTTGGCACAACCTGATACAGCAGCGCACGACCGACAGTAGTGTCGACGATACGGGTGCCGCTCACGCTGCCGCCATCACGGTCGTTGACGGTTTCGTTGATACGAACCTTGACCTTGGCGTGCAGTGCGGCTTCACCGGCACGGAACACACGGTCAACTTCCTGCAGATCCGCGAATACACGACCCTCGCCCTTGGCGTTGATCGCTTCACGGGTCATGTAGTACAGACCCAATACAACGTCCTGCGACGGAACGATGATTGGCTCACCGTTGGCTGGCGACAGAATGTTGTTGGTCGACATCATCAACGCGCGCGCTTCGAGCTGGGCTTCCAGCGTCAGCGGTACGTGCACGGCCATTTGGTCGCCGTCGAAGTCGGCGTTGTACGCGGCGCAGACCAGAGGGTGCAGCTGGATAGCCTTACCTTCGATCAGAACCGGTTCAAAAGCCTGGATACCCAGACGGTGAAGGGTCGGTGCACGGTTGAGGAGCACTGGGTGTTCGCGAATCACTTCGGCGAGAACGTCCCAAACCTCTGGCAGCTCGCGCTCGACCATTTTCTTGGCAGCTTTGATGGTGGTGGCGAGACCACGCATTTCCAGCTTGCCGAAAATGAACGGCTTGAACAGCTCAAGCGCCATCTTCTTCGGCAGACCGCACTGGTGCAGACGCAGGGTCGGACCTACGGTAATTACCGAACGACCCGAGTAGTCAACACGCTTACCGAGCAAGTTCTGACGGAAACGACCCTGCTTACCCTTGATCATGTCAGCCAGGGATTTCAGAGGACGCTTGTTCGAACCGGTGATAGCGCGGCCACGACGACCATTGTCGAGCAGTGCGTCGACAGCTTCCTGCAACATACGCTTTTCGTTGCGCACGATGATGTCCGGAGCGGACAGATCCAGCAGGCGCTTCAAACGGTTGTTACGGTTGATCACTCGACGATACAGATCGTTGAGGTCGGAAGTCGCGAAACGACCGCCATCCAGTGGGACCAGTGGACGCAGATCTGGCGGCAGAACCGGCAGAACGGTCAACACCATCCACTCTGGCAGGTTGCCGGAACCCTGGAAGGCTTCCATCAACTTCAGACGCTTGGACAGCTTCTTGATCTTGGTTTCCGAGTTGGTTTGCGGAATTTCTTCACGCAGACGGCCAATCTCGTGTTCCAGGTCGATAGCGTGCAGCAGTTCACGGACAGCTTCGGCACCCATACGGGCATCGAAATCGTCACCGAACTCTTCCAGCGCTTCGAAGTACTGCTCGTCGTTCAGCAGCTGACCCTTTTCAAGGGTGGTCATGCCCGGATCGATAACGACATAGCTCTCGAAGTAGAGAACGCGTTCGATATCACGCAGGGTCATGTCCATCAGCAAGCCGATACGGGACGGCAGCGATTTCAGGAACCAGATGTGGGCAACCGGCGAAGCCAGTTCGATGTGCGCCATGCGCTCACGACGAACCTTGGCCAGTGCAACTTCAACGCCGCACTTCTCGCAGATCACACCACGATGCTTCAAGCGCTTGTACTTACCGCACAGGCACTCGTAATCCTTTACCGGGCCAAAGATCTTGGCGCAGAACAGGCCGTCACGCTCAGGCTTGAACGTACGGTAGTTGATGGTTTCCGGCTTTTTAACTTCACCGAACGACCACGAACGGATCATCTCAGGCGATGCCAATCCAATACGGATGGCGTCGAACTCTTCGACTTGACCCTGGTTTTTCAGCAAATTCAGTAGGTCTTTCAAGGCCTTTCCTCCTGGCGGAGCAGAGAGCGGGCAATCCTGCCCCGCTCTCGATTCACGTCACGTGTTATTCGGTTTCCAGATCGATATCGATGCCGAGGGAACGAATTTCCTTGATCAACACGTTGAAGGACTCGGGCATGCCCGGCTCCATACGGTGATCGCCATCCACGATGTTTTTGTACATCTTGGTCCGGCCGTTCACATCGTCCGACTTCACTGTGAGCATTTCTTGCAGAGTGTAAGCGGCACCGTATGCTTCCAGTGCCCAGACCTCCATCTCCCCGAAACGCTGACCACCGAACTGCGCCTTACCACCCAGCGGCTGCTGGGTAACCAGGCTGTACGAACCGGTAGAACGCGCGTGCATCTTGTCGTCTACCAAGTGGTTCAGCTTCAGCATGTACATGTAGCCAACGGTAACCGGACGCTCGAACTTGTTGCCGGTACGGCCGTCGGTCAGCTGCATCTGGCCGCTTTCTGGCAGGTCTGCCAGTTTCAGCATGGCCTTGATTTCGCTTTCCTTGGCACCGTCGAACACTGGGGTCGCCATAGGCACACCACCACGCAGGTTCTTCGCCAGATCCAGGATTTCCTGGTCGGAGAAGTCGTCAAGGCTCTCTTGACGCCCGCCGATCTCGTTGTAGATCTCGTGCAGGAACTTACGCAGCTCGGCTACCTTGCGCTGCTCTTCGACCATCCGGTTGATCTTCTCGCCCAGACCTTTGGCCGCGAGGCCCAGGTGAGTTTCGAGAATCTGACCAACGTTCATACGCGAAGGTACGCCCAGTGGGTTGAGGACCACGTCGACCGGGGTGCCATTGGCATCGTGCGGCATGTCTTCAACCGGCATGATCACGGAGACCACACCCTTGTTACCGTGACGACCGGCCATCTTGTCGCCCGGCTGGATGCGACGACGGATTGCCAGGTAAACCTTGACGATTTTCAGCACACCTGGAGCCAGGTCATCGCCCTGCTGCAGTTTGCGCTTCTTGTCTTCGAACTTGTCGTCCAGCAGACGGCGACGATCAACGATGTAGGCCTGAGCCTTCTCGAGCTGCTCGTTCAGAGCATCTTCAGCCATGCGCAGTTTGAACCACTGGCCGTGCTCAAGACCGTCGAGTACTTCGTCGGTGATGTCCTGGCCTTTCTTCAGACCGGCGCCGCCTTCGGCTTTGTGGCCGACCAGAGCGGAACGCAGACGTTCGAAAGTAGCACCTTCAACGATACGGAACTCTTCGTTGAGGTCCTTGCGGATCTCGTCCAGCTGGGACTTCTCGATCGACAGGGCACGAGCGTCACGCTCAACGCCGTCGCGGGTGAAGACCTGTACGTCGATGACAGTACCTTTGGTACCGGTAGGTACACGCAGGGAGGTGTCTTTAACGTCGCTGGCTTTCTCACCGAAGATCGCACGCAGCAGTTTTTCTTCCGGAGTCAGTTGGGTCTCGCCTTTCGGAGTGACCTTACCGACCAGGATGTCGCCTGCGCCAACTTCAGCACCTACGTAAACGATACCGGCTTCGTCCAGCTTGTTCAGTGCAGCTTCACCCACGTTCGGGATGTCCGCAGTGATTTCCTCTGGGCCAAGCTTGGTGTCACGGGCCACACAGGTCAGTTCCTGAATGTGGATCGTGGTGAAACGGTCTTCCTGAACAACACGTTCCGACAGGCAGATGGAGTCTTCGAAGTTGAAGCCGTTCCATGCCATGAAGGCGATGCGCATGTTCTGACCCAGCGCCAGCTCACCCATGTCGGTGGACGGACCGTCGGCCATGATGTCGCTGCGCTGAACCCGATCACCCTTGCTCACCAGCGGACGCTGGTTGATGCAGGTGTTCTGGTTGGAGCGGGTGTACTTGGTCAGGTTGTAGATGTCGACACCAGCTTCACCGGTTTCAACTTCGTCATCAGCAACACGAACCACGATACGGCTGGCGTCGACGGAGTCGATCACGCCACCACGACGAGCCACGACGCAAACGCCGGAGTCGCGAGCCACGTTACGCTCCATGCCGGTACCGACCAGCGGCTTGTCAGCGCGCAGAGTTGGTACAGCCTGACGCTGCATGTTCGAACCCATCAACGCACGGTTGGCGTCGTCGTGCTCGAGGAACGGAATCAGCGACGCTGCAACCGAAACTACCTGCTTCGGCGAAACGTCCATCAAGGTGACGTCTTCCGGCGCCTTGACGGTGAATTCGTTCAAGTGACGAACAGCTACCAGCTCGTCGATCAGGACTTTCTGTTCGCTCATCGTGGCCGAAGCCTGGGCGATCACGTGATCGGCCTCTTCGATAGCGGACAGGAACACGATCTCATCGGTAACCAGTGCGTCTTTCACCACACGGTACGGGCTCTCGAGGAAACCGTACTGGTTGGTGCGCGCATAGGCCGCCAGGGAGTTGATCAGACCAATGTTCGGACCTTCCGGCGTTTCGATCGGGCAAACACGACCGTAGTGCGTAGGGTGTACGTCACGAACTTCAAAGCCGGCACGCTCACGGGTCAGACCACCAGGGCCGAGTGCGGAGACACGACGCTTGTGAGTGATCTCGGACAGCGGGTTGTTCTGGTCCATGAACTGGGACAGCTGGCTGGAGCCGAAGAACTCTTTCACCGCCGCCGCTACTGGCTTGGCGTTGATCAGGTCTTGCGGCATCAGGCCTTCGCTTTCAGCCATCGACAGACGCTCTTTGACCGCACGCTCAACACGTACCAGGCCAACGCGGAACTGGTTCTCGGCCATCTCGCCTACGCAGCGAACACGACGGTTACCCAGGTGGTCGATGTCATCGACGATGCCTTTGCCGTTACGGATGTCGACCAGGGTCTTCAGTACCGCGACGATGTCTTCCTTGCACAGCACGCCTGAACCTTCGATTTCGGTACGACCGATACGACGGTTGAACTTCATCCGGCCGACCGCAGACAGGTCGTAGCGCTCAGGGCTGAAGAACAGGTTGTTGAACAGGGTTTCGGCAGCGTCTTTGGTTGGTGGCTCGCCTGGACGCATCATGCGATAGATTTCGACCAGCGCTTCCAATTGGTTGCTGGTGGAATCGATCTTCAGGGTGTCGGAGACGAACGGACCGCAGTCGATATCGTTGGTGTACAGAGTTTCGATACGAACAACCTGAGCCTTGGCGATTTTCGCCAGGATCTCGGTGTTCAGCTCGGTGTTGCACTCTGCGAGGATTTCGCCGGTTGCCGGATGCACGATGACCTTGGCGGTAGTACGGCCCAGGACGTAGTCCAGAGGTACTTCCAGCTCTTTGATCCCGGCTTTTTCCAGCTGGTTGATGTGACGAGCGGTGATACGACGACCCTGCTCGACAATAACCTTGCCTTTGTCATCCTGGATATCCAGGACCGCGATTTCACCACGCAGGCGCTGAGGCACCAGTTCCAGGCTCAGGTTTTCGCCTTTCACGTGGAATACGTTGGTGGTGTAGAAAGCGTCCAGCACTTCTTCAGTGCTGTAGCCCAGCGCGCGCAGCAGTACCGATGCCGGCAGCTTGCGACGACGGTCGATACGCACGAAAACGCAGTCTTTCGGGTCGAACTCGAAGTCCAGCCACGAACCGCGGTAAGGAATGATCCGCGCCGAGTACAGCAGTTTGCCGGAGCTGTGCGTCTTGCCACGGTCGTGGTCGAAGAACACGCCCGGGGAACGGTGCAGCTGGGAAACGATTACACGCTCGGTACCGTTGATTACGAAGGTACCGTTCTCAGTCATCAGGGGGATTTCACCCATGTAGACTTCTTGCTCTTTGATGTCCTTGATCGCTTTGTTCGACGATTCTTTGTCGAAAATGATCAGGCGCACTTTTACCCGCAAAGGTACGGCGTAAGTTACACCGCGCAATACGCATTCTTTGACATCAAATGCCGGATCGCCCAGACGATAACCAACGTACTCCAGAGCAGCATTGCCGGAGTAGCTGATGATCGGGAAAACGGATTTGAAGGCCGCATGCAGGCCCACGTCGCGGAACTGATCTTTAGTCGCTCCCGCTTGCAAGAATTCACGATACGAATCCAGCTGGATGGCCAGGAGGTAAGGCACATCCATGACGTCCGGCAACTTGCTAAAGTCCTTGCGGATACGTTTTTTCTCAGTATATGAGTAAGCCATCAGCGTTCCCCAGCTTGGTCACCTGCTTGTTTGGCCCCTCCCGACGGGAGCAGCCAGAAAATCGTGCAAACCCCATGGTTTGCGCCACCGCATCGGGTGGTTACAGCACGTTATTGGCGCCGACCGAGTCGGCCGCCAATAACGGAAAAAGGCCGGTGGCAAGAGCCACCAGCCATCAGCCTTTCGCTTAACGCTCGGGCTGGAGACGCAAGGTCGATGCTTACTTCAGCTCGACTTTAGCGCCTGCTTCTTCCAGAGTTGCTTTGGCTTTGTCAGCTGCGTCTTTGGCAACAGCTTCCAGAACCATGGCAGGAGCGCCGTCAACTACAGCCTTGGCTTCTTTCAGGCCCAGACCGGTCAGTTCACGTACTGCCTTGATCACGTTTACCTTCTTTTCGCCAGCTTCGGTCAGCATGACGTTGAATTCGGTTTGCTCTTCAACAACAGCGGCAGCAGCAGCTGGACCAGCAGAAGCAACAGCGGCGGTCACGCCGAAGGTTTCTTCCATTGCTTTGATCAGCTCAACAACTTCCAGAACGGTTTTCTGGCCGATTGCTTCGATGATTTGTTCGTTAGTCAGGGACATGACTTGAATCCTGTATTGGGGTGACAGCTTACGCAGCCATCAAATTAAACATATGATTTTGAAAGGTCCGACTGCGCCTTAGGCTGCAGCAGCTTCTTTCTGGTCGCGAACGGCTGCCAGGGTACGAGCCAGCTTGCTGGTAGCGCCTTGAATCACGCTCATCAGCTTTGCAATTGCTTCGTCACGGGTCGGCAGGGTAGCCAACACGTCGATCTGGTTAGCGGCAAGGAACTTGCCATCAAACGCAGCTGCCTTGATCTCGAACTTGCTCTGACCCTTTGCGAATTCCTTGAAAATCCGGGCAGCAGCGCCTGGATGATCTTTGGAGAATGCGATCAGGGTAGGGCCGGTGAACACGTCGTTGAGGACACTGAATTCAGTGTCGGCAACAGCGCGCTTGAGCAGGGTGTTACGTACGACACGTACGTAAACGCCAGCTTCACGAGCCTCTTTGCGGAGTCCGGTCATTGCGCCTACTGTTACGCCACGGGCATCAGCCACGACAGCGGACAGAGCGACTTTGGCAGCCTCGTTGACTTCAGCGACGATGGCCTTCTTGTCTTCGAGTTTAATTGCCACGGGTTTAACTCCTGCTTGTTACCGTTTCATCTGATCGAAACCAGATGTCGTTTTGGTGTCTGATTCGGTAAGGAACCGGGAGCACCATCTGCGTAGGCTTGTGGTTTAAGACTTGCGTCGCCTACGGTCTTGGATAGCCCCCGCCAGGCAGGGACCCCAATTTTTTCAATTGGCACGATCGCTCGTGCCAATGCATTGCTTATACGTCCAACGAGCCTTGGTCGATGACCAGACCTGGGCCCATAGTGGTGCTCAGGGTAACGCGCTTGACGTAGATACCTTTCGAGGAAGCTGGCTTGATACGCTTCAGGTCAGCGATCAGGGCTTCAACGTTTTCCTTCAGCTTGACGGCGTCGAAACCGACCTTGCCAACGGAAGTGTGGATGATGCCGTTTTTGTCGGTGCGATAACGAACCTGACCAGCCTTGGCGTTTTTAACCGCGTTGGCTACGTCTGGAGTTACGGTGCCGACTTTAGGGTTAGGCATCAGACCACGTGGACCGAGGATCTGACCCAACTGACCTACAACGCGCATTGCATCCGGGGATGCGATCACTACGTCATAGTTCAGGTCGCCGCCTTTCATTTCGGCAGCCAGGTCGTCCATGCCTACGCGATCAGCGCCAGCAGCCAGAGCAGCTTCAGCTGCTGGGCCCTGGGTGAACACAGCAACGCGAACAGTCTTGCCAGTGCCGTGTGGCAGCACGGTAGCGCTACGAACGACCTGGTCAGATTTACGCGGGTCAACACCCAGGTTAACAGCGATGTCCATGGACTCGCTGAACTTGACGGTCGACAGCTCGGTCAGGAGAGCAGCTGCGTCAACGAAGCTGTAGGACTTGCCCGCTTCGATTTTGCCGGCGATAGCCTTTTGGCGCTTGGTCAGCTTAGCCATTACACACCCTCCACGTTAAGGCCCATGCTACGAGCAGAACCGGCGATAGTACGCACGGCTGCATCCATATCAGCTGCAGTCAGATCCGCGTTTTTGGTTTTCGCGATTTCTTCCAGCTGAGCACGGGTTACGGTGCCAACCTTAACGGTGTTTGGACGAGCGGAACCGCTAGTCAGACCAGCAGCCTTCTTCAGCAGAACCGAAGCAGGGGTCGACTTGGTTTCGAACGTGAAGCTACGGTCGCTGTAGACAGTGATGATCACTGGAGTCGGCAGACCTGGCTCAAGACCCTGGGTACGGGCGTTGAAAGCCTTGCAGAATTCCATGATGTTCACGCCGTGCTGACCCAGAGCAGGACCAACAGGTGGGCTTGGGTTAGCCTGAGCGGCCTTCACTTGCAGCTTGATGTAAGCGGTAATCTTCTTGGCCATGAGGCACTCCAATTACGGGTTCAAACGCCTCGAGAGGCTCCCCGGTTACTTGCGCGTTTATCCCAGTGACGACAAAACCCCACAGCCTTGGGCTGCGGGGTTGGGATGCTTGTTCGCCTAGACCTTTTCGACCTGGCTAAACTCCAACTCTACCGGGGTAGAGCGACCGAAAATGAGCACCGCGACCTGAATCCGGCTCTTTTCGTAGTTAACTTCTTCGACCGTGCCGTTGAAATCGGCAAACGGACCATCGGTGACGCGAACCACTTCGCCCGGCTCGAACAACGTCTTCGGCTTCGGCTTGTCGCTACCATCAGCAACACGACGCAGAATCGCTTCTGCCTCTTTATCAGTGATCGGCGCAGGCTTGTCGGCGGTACCGCCAATGAAGCCCATCACCCGAGGAGTATCCTTGACCAAGTGCCAAGTACCCTCGTTCATATCCATCTGAACCAGCACGTAACCTGGGAAGAATTTGCGCTCGCTTTTGCGCTTCTGGCCATTACGCATTTCAACCACTTCTTCAGTGGGAACCAGAATTTCGCCGAAGCCATCTTCCATGCCAGCCAGCTTTACACGCTCGATCAACGAACGCATGACATGCTTCTCGTAACCCGAGTAAGCATGCACAACGTACCAACGCTTAGCCACGGGACACCCTTAGCCAACAATCAAGGAAACAAGCCAACCGAGCAGGGAATCGAGCCCCCACAACAGCAACGCCATAACCAGGACAACAGCCACCACGATGAGGGTGGTCTGCGTGGTTTCTTGGCGAGTTGGCCACACGACTTTACGAATCTCGGTGCGAGCTTCCTTAACCAGTACAAAGAAAGACTTGCCCTTCGCCGTCTGCAGGCCTACAAAGGCAGCTACAGCAGCAATGACAAGCAAAGCAAGTACGCGGTACAGGATCGGCGAAGCAGAGTAGTACTGATTGCCGACGACGCCTACAACCACCAAAGCAGCCACTGCTAGCCACTTGAGCAAATCGAAGCGAGAGCCTTGAGCTTCAGCTTTAGGAGTCATCTATGAAGATCCTGTGAAAAGAAAGCCAGACACACTGAGTGAATCTGGCAGGTCAGGAGGGAATCGAACCCCCAACCTACGGTTTTGGAGACCGTCGCTCTGCCAATTGAGCTACTGACCTAAAACAAAATCAGGCCGACCATTATGCCGGCCTGAAAAAGACATTACAACAACTTACTCGATTACTTTGGCTACGACGCCTGCGCCGACGGTACGACCGCCTTCACGAATAGCGAAACGCAGACCGTCTTCCATTGCGATGGTCTTGATCAGGGTAACAGTCATCTGAATGTTATCGCCTGGCATTACCATTTCAACGCCCTCCGGCAGCTCGCAGTTACCGGTCACATCAGTGGTCCGGAAATAGAACTGTGGACGGTAGCCCTTGAAGAATGGCGTGTGACGGCCACCCTCTTCCTTGCTAAGAACGTAAACCTCTGCAACAAACTTGGTGTGCGGCTTCACGGTACCCGGCTTAACCAGGACCTGCCCACGCTCAACGTCATCGCGCCTGGTACCACGCAGCAGCACGCCGCAGTTTTCACCAGCACGACCCTCATCAAGCAGCTTGCGGAACATCTCAACACCCGTGCAAGTTGTTTTGACCGTGTCACGAAGACCAACAATCTCAACTTCTTCCTGGATGCGAACGATACCGCGCTCAACACGACCAGTTACAACCGTACCACGACCAGAGATCGAGAATACGTCTTCAATCGGCATCAGGAACGGCTTATCAATAGCTCGCTCAGGTTGCGGGATATAAGTATCAAGGGTCTCGACCAACTTCTTGACGGCAGTAGTGCCCATCTCGTTGTCATCTTGACCATTCAACGCCATCAGCGCTGAACCAATAATAATCGGGGTGTCGTCGCCCGGGAAATCATAAGTGCTGAGCAAGTCACGCACTTCCATCTCGACGAGCTCCAACAGCTCGGCGTCATCCACCATGTCAGCCTTGTTCAGGAAGACAACGATATAAGGAACGCCAACCTGACGGGACAACAGGATGTGCTCACGAGTTTGCGGCATCGGACCATCAGCGGCCGAGCAAACCAGAATCGCGCCATCCATCTGCGCCGCACCGGTAATCATGTTCTTTACGTAGTCGGCGTGACCTGGACAGTCAACGTGAGCGTAGTGACGCTCTGCCGAATCGTACTCAACGTGAGCGGTGTTAATGGTGATACCACGCGCTTTTTCTTCTGGCGCACTATCGATCTTGTCGAAGTCAACCTTGGCGGAACCGAAAACCTCGGAGCAGACACGAGTCAGCGCAGCTGTCAGCGTAGTCTTACCATGGTCTACGTGACCAATCGTACCTACGTTGACGTGCGGCTTGTTACGTTCGAACTTTTCCTTAGCCATCGAATTCACCCCTAATGAGAAGAATCAATCAAGTGACACCAGCCATTAAAACAAAGGCAGATATTTTCATATCTGCCTTGTTATATGGAGCTCTTGAGCGGATTTGAACCGCTGACCTCACCCTTACCAAGGGTGTGCTCTACCAACTGAGCTACAAGAGCGTAACACTTTGCACAACCTGCAAACTTGGAGCGGGTAGCGGGAATCGAACCCGCATCATCAGCTTGGAAGGCTGAGGTTCTACCACTAAACTATACCCGCGTAAGCTTGCAGCTCACGCTAAAAATGGTGGAGGGGGAAGGATTCGAACCTTCGAAGTCGTAGACGTCAGATTTACAGTCTGATCCCTTTGGCCGCTCGGGAACCCCTCCTAAGCGAGCCAGCATTTTACATCATGCTAGCCTTCTGTCAAGCATTTTTCTCATTAAAATCCTGAGCTTAGCTGCGTTGACGTCGCTTCACGTCGTTTTCCGTTTCCGGTGTTCGCTGTGGAGCGGGCGCCATTCTATGCAACCTATTGAGTACTTGCAACCCCCCCACACCGCATTATTTTATGTTTTAACTCATTGAATTCGTTAGCAAGGTTCATCAGCACGGAATCATTGGCCAAACGCCGGCTTTCGGGAGAAACCTGCATCCAGAATCCTGCTGAATCTGGCAGCGAAGTCGAAAGTTGCTGCACCTTGATATCCAGCGCCGCCAAGCGCGCTTCCGCGGCCTTCGCCGTCTCCTGGCGCGCAAAGCCTCCCAGGTAGAGGCAGGATTCATCCGCTGCGGGCGCCCTGACTCCATTACGGTTAGCCACATCCGGTGTTTCGCTCAGCAGACGGATATCCTGCTGGGAACCCTTGTATAAACTCAACGGGGTAACGTCCTTGGCACGCAAGGGCGCCTCCTGCTGATGCCAGACGTAATAGAAGATGTTGAGAACCAACAACAGCAGAAACAGCCAGCGCATAAAAAACCTCAGGAAAACGGACAGGCCATGGCCAGGCCCACAAACACCAAATCTGGCACTACTCGCGCATCAGGTACTACGCCCGCCACCAGATCCGCATCACCACCCGTGAGGAAGACCGAGAATCCTTGCCCCCAATACTCCCGCGCGAGCTCGAGCTGGGTCAGCACGAAGCCCCTTAGCATCAGCGAACACCCGCGCTCTACCGCTTCTACTGTATTGCGACCAGGCTTCAGGCTCTCCACCGCCCTGGACGCCGCCGCATCGTCGTAGCGAATGCGTCGGGTATGCGTGCGCAGTTGATGCCGCATCAAAGGCATCCCTGGGCAGATGAACCCTCCAAGATGCTGACCATCTGCGGCAATGAAGTCCGCCGTCACCGCGGTGCCGAAATCGAGCACCAGGCATGCGCCTGCGGCCAAGTGATGCGCGCCGAGCATCGCCAGCCAGCGGTCGAGCCCCAGGCGCTGGTATTCTTCGTAGCCATTGTGCACGCCGGACATTTCCCGTGCCGGCGCAGCGCACATCGCCATAACACCAAAGGCATCTTTCAACGCACTTACCAGTGCAGTCGTCTCATCACCGGTCCGGACGCTGACCAATCGGCAATACTGCAAATTCAGCCCCGCACAGTCACGCAAGCTCTGCAGCAACGCCAGGTCAGAGTCCACCACCCCTTCAGCGAACAAATGCAACGCACCTGCCTGGAGAACCCGCCATTTGATAAAGCTGTTCCCACAATCGAGCTCAAGAATCATCACGCAGCCTCAGACTTAGCTCGCCACCACTGAATACTTTTTCCACACCATCCACTTGCAACCGTAACGCACCCTGCCCGTCGATCCCCATCACGACCCCATCGATGCGATTGACCCCAGCAATCAGCGACACAGAGCGCCCTTGCCACAAATGACCCTGCTCCCATTGCTTCTGAAGCCCTGAGAAGCCTTCAGCCTGGTGGCGGAGCAAGTAGCCATGAAGGACGCTGCTCATGTGTGCAACCAAACGGTTGCGATCAAACGCCTTACCCGCCTCCAATTGCATGGAGGTCCACTGCTGGTCCACCTCGAGAGCTTCCCGCATGTTGACGTTGATGCCTACACCCAGCACCACATGACACACGTCCGCAGGATCTCCGACCAACTCCAGCAAGATGCCGGCGATCTTTTTCTCACCCACCAACACGTCGTTGGGCCATTTCAAACCAGCAGCTGCAATACCTAGATCTCGGAGTGTCTGCATGACAGCCAGGCCGACAACCAGACTCAACCCCTCCAGCTGGCGCATGCCTCCTTCGATACGCAAGACCAGGCTGTAGTAGATGTTCTCTGCAAATGGACTCACCCACTTGCGCCCGCGTCGGCCGCGACCCGCAGTCTGACGTTCGGCCAGGAGCAGAAAAGGAGCTGCCGCGCCACGCTCAATAGCCCGCAAGGATTCGGCATTGGTGGAGTCGAGCGAGTCAAAGACCAGGACTGGCCAGTGACCAGCAGATGAATGCTGGCTAATCTCGTCAGGATCGAGCAGTGTCAGAGGGGTACGCAACTGGTAGCCGCGACCACGCACCTTGTGAATAGTGAGACCCAACTCCGCCTCTAGATGCTGGAGCTGTTTCCAGACAGCGCTGCGGCTGATCCCCAGGGCGGCGCCTAGCGCCTGGCCTGAATGAAATCGACCGTCTTTCAAGAGTTTTAACAACGTCAGCATGCAAGTATCGCCTCACAATGAGGCCAGCATGATAGCTACGCCCCGCTCCGTTGCATAGAAAACCATCAGCGGCAACTTTCTCGCGCGCAAAAACAAAACCCCTACCTGCATACGCAGATAGGGGTTTCGGAATTTAATCTTGACGATGACCTACTCTCACATGGGGAAACCCCACACTACCATCGGCGATGCATCGTTTCACTGCTGAGTTCGGGATGGGATCAGGTGGTTCCAATGCTCTATGGTCGTCAAGAAATTCGGGTACTGAGTCGTGGCCTGAGGGCCTCGCTTCAGCAAATTGGGTATGTGACAGCTGGTGTTTTATGAGTCGCAAACTTTCGGTTTGTATCGTCTTCACACACCGCAATCTGGTCTCTTTCGAGCATGCAGATTGCTTGGGTGTTATATGGTCAAGCCTCACGGGCAATTAGTATTGGTTAGCTCAACGCCTCACAGCGCTTACACACCCAACCTATCAACGTCGTAGTCTTCGACGGCCCTTCAGGGAACTCAAGGTTCCAGTGAGATCTCATCTTGAGGCTAGTTTCCCGCTTAGATGCTTTCAGCGGTTATCTATTCCGAACATAGCTACCCGGCAATGCCACTGGCGTGACAACCGGAACACCAGAGGTTCGTCCACTCCGGTCCTCTCGTACTAGGAGCAGCCCCTCTCAAATCTCAAACGTCCACGGCAGATAGGGACCGAACTGTCTCACGACGTTCTAAACCCAGCTCGCGTACCACTTTAAATGGCGAACAGCCATACCCTTGGGACCGGCTTCAGCCCCAGGATGTGATGAGCCGACATCGAGGTGCCAAACACCGCCGTCGATATGAACTCTTGGGCGGTATCAGCCTGTTATCCCCGGAGTACCTTTTATCCGTTGAGCGATGGCCCTTCCATACAGAACCACCGGATCACTAAGACCTACTTTCGTACCTGCTCGACGTGTCTGTCTCGCAGTCAAGCGCGCTTTTGCCTTTATACTCTACGACCGATTTCCGACCGGTCTGAGCGCACCTTCGTACTCCTCCGTTACTCTTTAGGAGGAGACCGCCCCAGTCAAACTACCCACCATACACTGTCCTCGATCCGGATAACGGACCTGAGTTAGAACCTCAAAGTTGCCAGGGTGGTATTTCAAGGATGGCTCCACGCAGACTGGCGTCCACGCTTCAAAGCCTCCCACCTATCCTACACAAGCAAATTCAAAGTCCAGTGCAAAGCTATAGTAAAGGTTCACGGGGTCTTTCCGTCTAGCCGCGGATACACTGCATCTTCACAGCGATTTCAATTTCACTGAGTCTCGGGTGGAGACAGCGCCGCCATCGTTACGCCATTCGTGCAGGTCGGAACTTACCCGACAAGGAATTTCGCTACCTTAGGACCGTTATAGTTACGGCCGCCGTTTACCGGGGCTTCGATCAAGAGCTTCGCGTTAGCTAACCCCATCAATTAACCTTCCGGCACCGGGCAGGCGTCACACCCTATACGTCCACTTTCGTGTTTGCAGAGTGCTGTGTTTTTAATAAACAGTCGCAGCGGCCTGGTATCTTCGACCGGCATGAGCTTACGGAGCAAGTCCTTCACCCTCACCGGCGCACCTTCTCCCGAAGTTACGGTGCCATTTTGCCTAGTTCCTTCACCCGAGTTCTCTCAAGCGCCTTGGTATTCTCTACCCAACCACCTGTGTCGGTTTGGGGTACGGTTCCTGGTTACCTGAAGCTTAGAAGCTTTTCTTGGAAGCATGGCATCAACCACTTCGTGTTCTAAAAGAACACTCGTCATCAGCTCTCGGCCTTAGAATCCCGGATTTACCTAAGATTCCAGCCTACCACCTTAAACTTGGACAACCAACGCCAAGCTGGCCTAGCCTTCTCCGTCCCTCCATCGCAATAACCAGAAGTACAGGAATATTAACCTGTTTTCCATCGACTACGCTTTTCAGCCTCGCCTTAGGGACCGACTAACCCTGCGTCGATTAACGTTGCGCAGGAAACCTTGGTCTTTCGGCGTGGGTGTTTTTCACACCCATTGTCGTTACTCATGTCAGCATTCGCACTTCTGATACCTCCAGCAAGCTTCTCAACTCACCTTCACAGGCTTACAGAACGCTCCTCTACCGCATCATCCTAAGATGATACCCGTAGCTTCGGTGTATGGTTTGAGCCCCGTTACATCTTCCGCGCAGGCCGACTCGACTAGTGAGCTATTACGCTTTCTTTAAAGGGTGGCTGCTTCTAAGCCAACCTCCTAGCTGTCTAAGCCTTCCCACATCGTTTCCCACTTAACCATAACTTTGGGACCTTAGCTGACGGTCTGGGTTGTTTCCCTTTTCACGACGGACGTTAGCACCCGCCGTGTGTCTCCCATGCTCGGCACTTGTAGGTATTCGGAGTTTGCATCGGTTTGGTAAGTCGGGATGACCCCCTAGCCGAAACAGTGCTCTACCCCCTACAGTGATACATGAGGCGCTACCTAAATAGCTTTCGAGGAGAACCAGCTATCTCCGAGCTTGATTAGCCTTTCACTCCGATCCACAGGTCATCCGCTAACTTTTCAACGGTAGTCGGTTCGGTCCTCCAGTTAGTGTTACCCAACCTTCAACCTGCCCATGGATAGATCGCCCGGTTTCGGGTCTATTCCCAGCGACTAGACGCCCTATTAAGACTCGCTTTCGCTACGCCTCCCCTATTCGGTTAAGCTCGCCACTGAAAATAAGTCGCTGACCCATTATACAAAAGGTACGCAGTCACCCAACAAAGTGGGCTCCCACTGCTTGTACGCATACGGTTTCAGGATCTATTTCACTCCCCTCTCCGGGGTTCTTTTCGCCTTTCCCTCACGGTACTAGTTCACTATCGGTCAGTCAGTAGTATTTAGCCTTGGAGGATGGTCCCCCCATATTCAGACAAAGTTTCTCGTGCTCCGTCCTACTCGATTTCATGACTAAGAGATTTTCGCGTACAGGGCTATCACCCACTATGGCCGCACTTTCCAGAGCGTTCCGCTAATCTCAAAGCCACTTAAGGGCTAGTCCCCGTTCGCTCGCCACTACTAAGGGAATCTCGGTTGATTTCTTTTCCTCAGGGTACTTAGATGTTTCAGTTCCCCTGGTTCGCCTCTTGCACCTATGTATTCAGTACAAGATAACCATCTTATGATGGCTGGGTTCCCCCATTCAGACATCTCCGGATCAAAGTCTGTTTGCCGACTCCCCGAAGCTTTTCGCAGGCTACCACGTCTTTCATCGCCTCTGACTGCCAAGGCATCCACCGTATGCGCTTCTTCACTTGACCATATAACCCCAAGCAATCTGGTTATACTATGAAGACGACATTCGCCGAAAATTCGCAAAACTCTTAAGAGTCACTCACAAATTTTACCTTAGCCTGATCCGTTACCAGTGAAAGTAACGTCCAGTCTATCTTTCTATCACATACCCAAATTTTTAAAGAACGGTCTAATCTTAAAGATCAGAAATCAACATTCACGCTGGAATGCTCATTTCTAAGCTTTACGACATACAACAACCCCCGTACCGCAGGGCTGTTCTCGTCTTCTTCAATGAATCAAGCAATTCGTGTGGGAGCTTATGCAGCAGCTGATGTCGTCGATTAAGGAGGTGATCCAGCCGCAGGTTCCCCTACGGCTACCTTGTTACGACTTCACCCCAGTCATGAATCACACCGTGGTAACCGTCCTCCCGAAGGTTAGACTAGCTACTTCTGGTGCAACCCACTCCCATGGTGTGACGGGCGGTGTGTACAAGGCCCGGGAACGTATTCACCGCGACATTCTGATTCGCGATTACTAGCGATTCCGACTTCACGCAGTCGAGTTGCAGACTGCGATCCGGACTACGATCGGTTTTATGGGATTAGCTCCACCTCGCGGCTTGGCAACCCTTTGTACCGACCATTGTAGCACGTGTGTAGCCCAGGCCGTAAGGGCCATGATGACTTGACGTCATCCCCACCTTCCTCCGGTTTGTCACCGGCAGTCTCCTTAGAGTGCCCACCATTACGTGCTGGTAACTAAGGACAAGGGTTGCGCTCGTTACGGGACTTAACCCAACATCTCACGACACGAGCTGACGACAGCCATGCAGCACCTGTCTCAATGTTCCCGAAGGCACCAATCCATCTCTGGAAAGTTCATTGGATGTCAAGGCCTGGTAAGGTTCTTCGCGTTGCTTCGAATTAAACCACATGCTCCACCGCTTGTGCGGGCCCCCGTCAATTCATTTGAGTTTTAACCTTGCGGCCGTACTCCCCAGGCGGTCAACTTAATGCGTTAGCTGCGCCACTAAAATCTCAAGGATTCCAACGGCTAGTTGACATCGTTTACGGCGTGGACTACCAGGGTATCTAATCCTGTTTGCTCCCCACGCTTTCGCACCTCAGTGTCAGTATCAGTCCAGGTGGTCGCCTTCGCCACTGGTGTTCCTTCCTATATCTACGCATTTCACCGCTACACAGGAAATTCCACCACCCTCTACCATACTCTAGCTCGTCAGTTTTGAATGCAGTTCCCAGGTTGAGCCCGGGGCTTTCACATCCAACTTAACGAACCACCTACGCGCGCTTTACGCCCAGTAATTCCGATTAACGCTTGCACCCTCTGTATTACCGCGGCTGCTGGCACAGAGTTAGCCGGTGCTTATTCTGTCGGTAACGTCAAAATTGCAGAGTATTAATCTACAACCCTTCCTCCCAACTTAAAGTGCTTTACAATCCGAAGACCTTCTTCACACACGCGGCATGGCTGGATCAGGCTTTCGCCCATTGTCCAATATTCCCCACTGCTGCCTCCCGTAGGAGTCTGGACCGTGTCTCAGTTCCAGTGTGACTGATCATCCTCTCAGACCAGTTACGGATCGTCGCCTTGGTGAGCCATTACCTCACCAACTAGCTAATCCGACCTAGGCTCATCTGATAGCGCAAGGCCCGAAGGTCCCCTGCTTTCTCCCGTAGGACGTATGCGGTATTAGCGTCCGTTTCCGAACGTTATCCCCCACTACCAGGCAGATTCCTAGGCATTACTCACCCGTCCGCCGCTCTCAAGAGAAGCAAGCTTCTCTCTACCGCTCGACTTGCATGTGTTAGGCCTGCCGCCAGCGTTCAATCTGAGCCATGATCAAACTCTTCAGTTCAAACATCTTTGGGTTTTTAAGAAACCCTAAACTTGGCTCAGCAATCGTTGGTTACATCTTTGATTTCTCGCGGAGTAACTTGTGATGCTGATAATCTTGTTGACTATCAGTCTGACTGCACAAGCACCCACACGAATTGCTTGATTCAGTTGTTAAAGAGCGGTTGGTTAAGATCTTTCGTCTCAACCGAGGCGCGCATTCTACAGCAGCCTCATTTGCTGTCAAGTGATTATTTTCAGAAGTTTTCAAGGAATCCTTAACAACTTCAACCACTTGCGCTTTCGATCTCTCGTCAGCGGGAGGCGAATTCTACAGCGTTACACGCTGCTGTCAACACCTCTTTTTCAACTCCCTTCGTGTTTCGATGACCTGAAACACTGACTGCCGAAAACCGCGTAACTCGTTGTTTACCAAGGAGTTTTCCGTTTCGACTGCGCCGGAAGTGGGGCGAATTATAGACACTTACAATTCGCCGTCAACCCCTAATTACAGCTTCACGCGGATTTGAGTGTAATCCGTGCAAATGCCTTCTTGCCCGCCTGGCAAACATGAGTCGCGCCAAGTACGTATATAAAGGAGCGATCAACCACCTCACCATCAACACGCACACCGCCCGAACCCAACAGATCACGCGCGACCGCCGAGTTCTTCACCAGGCCCGCCTGATTCAGCACAGCAGCAATCGGCATATCTTCAGTTGCAGTCAGCTCGATCTCCGGCAGATCATCCGGCAGCTCACCATCCTTCATGCGGTTGCCCGCCGCACGGTGAGCATTGGCCGCAGCCTCCTCACCATGGAAGCGTGCCACAATCTCTTCCGCCAGCTTGATCTTGACGTCACGCGGGTTGGCCCCGGCCTCGACATCCGCGCGCAACGCATTGATCTCATCCATCGAGCGGAAGCTGAGCAATTCGAAGTACCGCCACATCAGCGCATCCGGAATCGACACCAGCTTGCCGTACATCACACCTGGCGCCTCTTGAATGCCGACGTAGTTGCCCAGGGACTTGGACATCTTCTTCACGCCATCCAGACCTTCAAGCAGCGGCATGGTCAGAATGCACTGAGCCTCCTGACCATAACCACGTTGCAGCTCACGCCCCATCAGCAGGTTGAACTTCTGATCGGTGCCGCCCAACTCTACGTCTGCACGCAGGGCAACCGAGTCATAGCCCTGCACCAGCGGATAGAGGAACTCATGAATGGCAATTGGCTGATTGGTCGAGTAACGCTTATCGAAGTCATCACGCTCGAGCATGCGAGCCACGGTGTACTGGGAAGTCAGGCGAATGAAATCTGCGGGGCCCATCGCGTCCATCCAGGTGGAGTTGAATGCCACCTCGGTCTTGGCCGGATCGAGAATCTTGAACACCTGAGTCTTGTAGGTCTCGGCGTTTTCCAGAACCTGTTCGCGCGTCAGCGGCGGACGAGTGGCACTTTTGCCGCTCGGATCACCGATCATCCCGGTGAAGTCGCCGATCAGGAAGATCACCTGGTGACCCAACTCCTGGAACTGGCGCAGCTTATTAATAAGCACCGTGTGCCCAAGGTGCAGATCGGGCGCCGTCGGATCGAAACCAGCCTTGATACGCAGCGACTGGCCGCGCTTGAGCTTTTCGACAAGCTCGGACTCGACCAACAGTTCTTCCGCACCACGTTTGATCAGCGCTAGCTGCTCTTCAACCGACTTCATAACAGACCCGCAAGGCTCAGATTCAAAGGGGACCAACCATACAAGATCGCGCACCAAATACAAGTTTTGCCCGGCGCACGGACAGCATTCCACGAACAGAGCACTCGCGGCTTGCTTCAGAGATGATTTGGTTATATTTTATACAGTTATTTCATCTTCATCATGTCATTCATCTTTTCCATTTCATCTTTTCCAAAGTCAAATTACCTATGACCACAGAACCGTCTAAAGCGCCGCCGCTTTATCCGAAGACCCACCTGCTGGCCGCAAGTGGCATCGCCGCCCTGCTCAGCCTCGCACTCCTGGTGTTTCCATCCAGTGACGTCGAAGCTAAAAAGACCACGTTGAGCCTGGAGCTGGAAAGTCCCGTTGAACAACTGACACAAGACCAAGACGCTGCCGACGCCGTCCAAGCCACAAACGAGCCGGTAGAGTCGCCCTTCGCGCAGATCGAAAACAGCACCGACGAAGTCCAGCAGACTGCGCAAGCAGCACCTGTACCCGTCGTTGAAGAGAAAAAGGCTGCGAGCCATAGAGAGGTCATCGTCGCCAAGGGTGACACGCTTTCGACCCTGTTCGAGAAAGTCGGCCTGCCGTCCTCGGCAGTCAGCGAAATCCTCGCCAGCGACAAGCAAGCCAAGCAGTTCACCCAACTCAAGCGCGGCCAGAAGCTCGAATTTGAACTCGGCCCAGACGGCCAGTTGAACAACCTGCACAGCAAGATCAGCGACCTCGACAGCATCAGCCTGAGCAAGAACGCCAAGGGTTATGCCTTCACCCGCACAACCGCCAAGCCGACCGTCCGCACGGCCTATGTTCACGGGGTTATCAATAGCTCGCTCTCGCAGTCTGCGGCACGCGCCGGCCTCTCCCACAGCCTGACCATGGACATGGCCAGCGTGTTTGGCTACGACGTCGACTTCGCCCAGGATATTCGCCAGGGCGACGAGTTTGACGTGATCTACGAACAGAAAGTGGTCAATGGCAAGGCCGTTGGCAACGGCCCGATCCTCTCGGCGCGCTTCACCAACCGCGGCAAAACCTACACTGCCGTGCGTTACACCAACAAACAAGGCAACAGCAGCTACTACACCGCAGATGGCAACAGCATGCGCAAGGCGTTCATCCGCACCCCTGTGGATTTCGCCCGTATCAGCTCGCGTTTCTCGATGGGTCGCAAGCATCCAATTCTGAATAAAATTCGCGCCCACAAAGGTGTCGACTACGCCGCCCCGCGTGGCACACCAATCAAGGCCGCCGGCGACGGCAAAGTACTGCTGGCCGGTCGGCGTGGCGGCTATGGCAATACTGTGATCATTCAGCACGGAAACACCTACCGCACCCTTTACGGTCACATGCAAGGCTTCGCCAAGGGCGTGAAGACTGGCGGCAGCGTCAAGCAGGGTCAGGTCATTGGCTACATCGGCACCACCGGCCTGTCGACCGGCCCGCACTTGCACTATGAGTTCCAGGTCAACGGCGTACACGTCGACCCCCTGGGACAGAAGCTGCCCATGGCTGACCCAATCGCCAAGGGCGAGCGTGCGCGCTTCCTGCAACAGAGCCAGCCACTGATGGCGCGCATGGATCAAGAGAAAGCCACTATGCTCGCCTCGAGCAAGCGTTAAGCCATGGCGCTGTATGTAGGGGTGATGTCCGGCACCAGCCTGGATGGGCTGGACATCGCGCTGATTGAACACACAACCGCGCTCAGGCTGGTGGCAACCCACTACACCCCCATGCCTGAAGCCCTACGCTCCGAGTTGCTGGGCCTGTGTGCGAGCGGACCGGACGAGATCGCCCGCTCTGCCATTGCCCAGCAACACTGGGTAACCCTCGCCGCCCAGGGCATCAACAGCCTGCTCGCAGCACAGCAACTCCAACCTAAAGACATCCAGGCAATCGGCAGCCACGGGCAGACCATTCGCCACGAACCTGCGCTCGGCTTCACAGTGCAGATCGGCAACCCCGCCCTGCTCGCAGAACTCACCGGCATCACGGTCGTCAGCGACTTCCGTAGCCGTGACGTGGCGGCCGGTGGGCAAGGTGCGCCACTGGTGCCGGCCTTTCACGAAGCGCTGTTTGGGGAGCGCACGGGCAATCGCGCAGTGCTCAACGTGGGCGGATTCAGCAACCTCAGCCTGATCGAAACGGGCAAGCCGGTGGCAGGATTCGATTGCGGCCCGGGCAACGTTCTGCTGGATGCGTGGATTCATCAGCAACGTGGTGAAACCTTCGACCGTGACGGCCAATGGGCAGCCAGCGGCCAACTCGAACCGGCCTTGCTGAATGCACTGCTCAGCGACCCGTTCTTCCAGACCTCAGGCCCGAAAAGCACCGGCCGTGAAGTCTTCAACCTGCAATGGCTGACCCAGCATCTGGCGCAGTTGCCAACATACGCTGAACAAGACGTGCAGGCCTCGCTGCTCGAACTGACCGCCGTGACGATCGTCGACTCACTGCAAGCCGCCCAACGCGAGACCGAGGAACTGCTGGTCTGCGGAGGTGGTGCGCACAATGCCGCGTTGATGACCCGCCTCGCCGCTCTACTACCCCATGCCCGCGTTGCCAGCACTGCCATTTACGGAGTGGACCCGGATTGGGTCGAAGCCATGGCCTTTGCCTGGCTGGCACACTGCTGCCTGGAAGGCATTCCGGCCAACCGCCCCAGCGTCACAGGTGCCCGCGGCCTGCGGGTACTGGGCGCCATCTACCCCGCCTGACGCCAGACAGCAAAACGCCGCAAGGCCCTGAAGCCCTGCGGCGTTGAGTACAACTGCTTCTGCGCGTGACGATCAGATCGAGAACGAAGAGCCGCAACCACAGGTGGTGGTGGCATTCGGGTTCTTGATCACGAAACGCGAACCTTCTAGTCCTTCCTGATAGTCCACCTCGGCACCGGCCAGGTACTGGTAGCTCATCGGGTCGACAACCAGGCTGACGCCCTCGCGCTCGACGATGGTGTCGTCATCGGCCACTTCCTCATCGAAAGTGAAGCCGTACTGAAACCCTGAACAACCGCCGCCCGTAACGAATACGCGCAACTTCAAGCGATCATTGCCCTCTTCATCGACCAGGCTCTTCACCTTGTGCGCAGCACCGTGGGTGAATTGCAAAGCCGTGGGGGTGAAGGATTCGACGCTCATGCTGACTATCTCCCGGCGTTATGCCGCCATACTGCGTGATGACGCGCATTATCCGCTTCTCCCAGAAAAGCGGTCAACTATTGTTATGGTATAGCAATCAACATAATCACGCTGACAGACAGCAAAAAGGCCCGTCAAAGGGCCTTTTTGCCAAGCACCGAGGGCCTTAAGGCAACATCCCCGCATGGGACAGACCCAGACGCTCATCCAGACCGAACATGATGTTCAGATTCTGCACTGCCTGACCGGACGCCCCTTTTACCAGGTTGTCGATCACCGACAGCACCACCACCAGATCGCCGTCTTGAGGCCGGTGAACCGCAATACGGCAAACGTTGGCACCTCGCACACTGCGGGTTTCCGGATGGCTACCTGCCGGCATGACATCGACAAACGGCTCGTTGGCGTAGCGTTTTTCGAACAGCGCCTGCAAGTCGACAGAGCGATCTACCACTGTCGCGTACAGCGTCGAGTGAATGCCACGAATCATCGGCGTCAGGTGCGGAACAAACGTCAGGCCGACGTCTTTACCAGCGGCACGACGCAGCCCCTGGCGAATTTCCGGCAAGTGGCGGTGACCTTTGACTGCATAGGCCTTCATGCTTTCTGACGTTTCGGAGTACAGCGAACCCACAGCAGCGCCGCGACCAGCACCGCTGACGCCGGACTTGCAGTCAGCGATCAGGCGCGAGGCGTCGGCCAGCCCTGCTTCGAGCAGAGGCAGGAAACCCAACTGGGTCGCCGTTGGATAGCAGCCCGGCACCGCAATCAGGCGCGCTTGCTTGATCTGCTCGCGATTGACTTCCGGCAAACCGTACACCGCCTCCTCCAACAGCTGCGGGGCACCGTGAGGCTGGTTGTACCACTTGGCCCACTCATCTGCGTCCTGCAAACGGAAGTCTGCCGACAGGTCGATGACCTTGGTCCCGGCCGCCAGCAACTCGCCCGCCAAGGCATGGGCAACGCCATGAGGCGTGGCAAAGAACACGACGTCACAGGCGCCGAGCGTCTTGATGTCCGGAACGCTGAACGCCAGGCCGTCGTAGTGGCCACGCAGGTTGGGGTACATATCGGCAACGGCCATACCGGCCTCGGATCGGGAAGTGATCACCACCACTTCCGCTTGCGGATGCTGCGCCAACAAACGCAGCAATTCGACACCGGTGTAACCCGTGCCGCCGACGATACCGACCTTGACCATAAACCTGCCCTCAACGAACCCACTGGAAAGCCGTCGATAATAGGGCTCACCCAGCCCTGCGACAACCGGCAAGGTGACGTACGGAGGCTCAAGCCTCTACTATTCGGGCTACCGTGAACCTGGGAATAACCAAAAATGCTCTATCTGTGGCTCAAAGCCTTTCATATCGTCAGCATCGTCTGCTGGTTTGCCGGCCTGTTCTACCTGCCGCGCCTGTTCGTCTATCACGCCCAAAGCGAGGACAGCATCAGCAAGGAGCGCTTCAGCCTGATGGAGCGCAAGCTGTATCGCGGCATCATGGGGCCCTCGATGATCGCGACGCTGATCTTTGGCGGCTGGCTGATCAGTCTCAATCCAAGTGCGTATTTCACCCAAGGCGGCTGGATGCACGCCAAGCTGGCATTGGTCGTACTGCTGATCGGTTATCACCACATGTGCGGCGCGCAAGTGAAGCGCTTTGCCCGTGGCGAAAACACCCGCAGCCATGTCTTTTACCGCTGGTTCAATGAAGTCCCGGTTCTGATATTGCTGGCTATTGTAATTCTGGTTGTTGTACGGCCGTTCTAATCCTACTGACTGAACTGACTCGGGGTACTTCCAATGTCGCTGCCCGCTTTGCTCGAACAACGCCTGCGCCTGCCCGTCGTGGCTGCACCGATGTTCCTGATTTCCAATCCACAATTGGTGCTTGCCTGCTGCCGCAACGGCGTGGTCGGTAGCTTTCCGGCACTGAATCAACGCGAAAGCAGCGGCTTCAAGGCCTGGCTGGAGGAAATCGAAGCGGGCCTGGCGCAGTTGGAGAACCCCGCGCCCTATGCCGTGAACCTGATCGTGCATCAGAGCAATCCGCGGCTGGAAGCGGACCTGGCGATCTGCGTCGAGCACAAGGTGCCGATCGTGATTACCAGCCTGGGTGCCGTCAAGGAACTGGTCGATGCCGTGCATGGTTATGGCGGCCTGGTGTTCCATGATGTGACGACTCGCCGCCACGCCGAAAAAGCCGCTGAAGCCGGAGTCGATGGACTGATCGCCGTCGCTGCAGGCGCCGGCGGGCATGCGGGTACATGGAGCCCCTTCTCGCTGATCGCCGAGATCCGTCAGTTCTTCGATAAAACCCTGTTGCTTGCCGGCTGCCTGAACCACGGCCATGAAATTCTGGCCGCCCAATTGCTGGGCGCCGATCTGGCCTACTTTGGTACGCGCTTTATCGGCACCACCGAAAGTCATGCGCCTGACGCTTACAAAGAAATGCTGCTGACATCGCGAGCCGCCGACATTGTGCATACTCCGGCGGTCTCCGGCGTACCGGCCAGCTTCATGCGCCAAAGCCTGCTCAATGCCGGCTTCGATATCGAGGCCCTGCAAGGTAAAGGCGAAATCAATTTCGGCGCCAAGCTCAAGCCGATCAGCGATGAGGCCAAGGCCTGGAAAACCGTATGGTCGGCCGGCCAGGGCGTCGGCGAGATCGACGACTTGCCGAGCGTGGATGAACTGGTTGCCCGGCTGGATGCCGAGTACCGCAAGGCACAGCAAGTCGCTGCCCTGCTGCCCAAGCGCTGGCCGCGCTGACTCAAACGACTCGGGCCAGCCGGAGCAGGCTGGCCTAAACTGGGCAATCAGCCCACCGTATCGCGACAAGGAAGTACCGGCATGAGCGACTCGCGCTTCAAGATCGTCTTTGATGGAACCCTGCAGAACGGGGTCGATATCACTACCGCCAAACTCAATCTGGCGCAGCTGTTCAAAAGCGATATCACGGCGATGGAACGGCTCTTCAGCGGTAAGCCCGTCGCACTGAAACGCGATCTTTCCCATGCTGATGCGCAAACTTATCTCAATGCCCTGTCGAAAACCGGCATTGAAGCGCGGATCGAAGCCGAGACCCCGATCGAGCTCGACTTGAACGAAGTCGTCACCGCTCCCGCCCCGCCGGAAACACCGCCAAGCACTGACACACCCTCTCCCTATGCGCCACCCCGGTCTGCCGTGGGCGAAGTGCATAGCGAATACTCCGAGCTCAAGGTATTCAGCGTCGAGGGAAGAATCGGTCGCTTGCGTTACCTCGCCTGGTCACTCGCCGCGCTATTGGTTGTAGGTGGCGTCGCCGGCAGCCTCGGATTGACCCTGCTGGCCGGCGATCAAATGGTGCTGGGCGCAATTGTTTGTGTCGTCGGGGTGCTGGCTTACTTCTATTTGAATATCACCATCAGTGTGCAGCGTTTACATGATCTGGGCTGGTCCGGCTGGCTGTGGTTCCTGAACCTGGTGCCGGTGATCGGCAGTCTGTTTCCAATCGCCTTGGCAGTGATTCCAGGGAATGCTGCCAGCAATCGCTATGGCGCCCCTGCACCCGCCAACAGCACAGCGGTCAAAGTCCTTTGCGCGCTGTGGCTGGTCGTGATCGCACTGATGTTTATCGGTGGCTTGGCCGGGGGGCTCTCCACGCTCACCGAAGAATATGAAAGTGCCGTGGGCAGCAGTTACGAAACCAGTGGAGCCACTGACAGTGTTGAAGCAGATGACGCGGCGCAACCGGTTCAGCCACCTGTAGACTATGAGAAAGAATAAACGCGCTCGATTCCTGTGACCTCTCTGTCCACAGGCCCCGAGCCGTTGCGATGGAGAACCGCATGACCCGTTACGCTCTGATCACTGGCGCTTCCAGCGGCATTGGCCTGGCCATGGCCGAAGCTCTGGCGCGCCGAGGCCGCAGCCTGATTCTGGTGGCTCGGCAACGTGATCAGCTGGAAAGCATCGCCATCGAACTGACCCAACGCTTTGGCGTTGAGGTGCTCTTTCGCGCCTGCGACCTGGGCGAGCCGTTGCGCTTGTCCGGGTTTCTCCTGGAGCTGGAAGAAGGCGAGCGGCAGATCGATCTGCTGGTCAATTGCGCGGGCATCGGCACCTGCGGACCCTTTCTGGCGCAAGACTGGATGACTGAGCAGGACCTGATAGAGGTCAATATCCTCGCCCTCACCCGCCTCTGCCACGCCGTTGGCAACAGTATGGCGCTCCAGGGCGGCGGCCAGATTCTCAACGTGGCCTCGGTAGCCGCATTCAATCCCGGCCCCTGGATGAGCACTTACTTCGCCAGCAAGGCCTACGTACTGCATTTTTCGGAAGGCCTGCGGGTTGAGCTGAAAAAATGTGCGGTAAAGGTATCGGTACTGTGTCCCGGGCCGACTCGGACAGGATTCTTTCGCACCGCTCAGCTCGATGACAGCAAACTGAAGGCCAGCAAACGACTGATGAGCCCCGAAGAAGTGGCGCTCTTTACCGTGCGAGCCCTGGATAAAAATCGCGCCATCATCATTCCCGGACGACGCAATCGCTGGCTCGCATTCCTCCCACGCTTGGGTTCGCGCTGGCTGACACGCACCATCGCCGGCATGCGCAACAAGGCTTATTGCCCACGTTGAACACGACCAATGCAAAAGGTTGGCCGCAGGGGTATCCCCTCAGTACACTCAGTGCAGCCCATCAACATGGAGAAAACGCTGTGGATACTCTGTTCACCAAGATCATCAACAGAGAAATACCCGCCAAGATCATTTACGAGGATGACCAGGTCCTGGCCTTCCACGATATCGCCCCCCAGGCACCGGTGCACTTCCTCGTCATCCCGAAGAAGCCGGTTCGCACCCTCAACGACCTGACCGAAGACGATAAAGCACTGGCCGGGCATATCCTGTTCACCGCCCAACGCCTGGCGCTGGAGCTGGGTTGCGAAGAAGGTTTTCGCGTGGTGATGAACTGCAATGAATTGGGTGGGCAGACCGTCTACCACATTCACATGCACGTTCTGGGTCAGCGCCAGATGAACTGGCCGCCGGGCTGATTCACGCCGACCCGACCGCAGATGGCGAAGAACCTTTTCCTTCGCCGTCTACCCACACTGCAGACCTTGGGCAATGACCCAGCGCAAACCTTGCACGGCGGATTGCGGTAAACTGGCCGCCGAGATTCCTCCGGAGGTCAGCATGACAACCCAACGTCACTATTCGCCCATTGATCGCCTGTTACTGCAGGCCGACACCGCAATGCGCACGTTGCTGCCCTTCAGCGGCCAGCCGCATCGCCCTTCGCCAGCCATCCTGCAGCCAGATGCCCAGATGAGCGACGAGGACACCCGCCACGTCGCCGGTCTTATGCGTATCAACCACACCGGTGAAGTCTGCGCCCAGGCGCTGTATCAGGGCCAGGCACTGACCGCCAAGCTGCCGCAAGTGCGCGCGGCCATGGAGCACGCGGCCGAAGAAGAGATCGATCATCTGGTCTGGTGCGAACAGCGCATCAAGCAACTGGGCAGCCACACCAGCATTCTCAATCCGCTGTTCTATGGCATGTCGTTCGGTATCGGGGCAGTGGCCGGATTGATTAGCGACAAAGTCAGCCTGGGCTTCGTTGCCGCCACCGAAGATCAGGTGTGCAAGCACTTGAACGAACACCTGGTGCAACTGCCCGCCGAGGACGAAAAGTCCCGGGCGATTCTCGAGCAGATGCGCATCGACGAAGAACAGCATGCCGAAAGTGCGCTGGACGCCGGTGGCTTTCGCTTTCCGATGCCGGTCAAATTTGGCATGAGTCTGTTGGCCAAGGTCATGACCAAGAGCACCTACCGGATTTGATAGAGACACAAAAAAGGGCGCTGAATCAGCGCCCTTTCTTTTGCTCGGTCGAATCAGCCCAACTCGATGATTTCATAGTCATGAGTGATGGCGACACCGGCAGCACCCAGCATGATCGACGCCGAGCAGTATTTCTCGGCTGACAGTTCAATGGCACGCTTGACCTGGGCTTCCTTGAGGGAGCGGCCCTTGACCACGAAGTGCATATGGATCTTGGTGAACACTTTCGGATCTTCAGTCGCACGCTCAGCTTCGAGGAACGCTTCGCAACTCTCCACCGCCTGACGGGATTTCTTCAAGATGCTGACCACGTCGAAATTGCTGCAACCGCCCACGCCGAGCAGGAGCATTTCCATCGGCCGGACACCCAGGTTGCGACCACCGGCCTCGGGCGGACCGTCCATGACCACGACGTGACCACTGCCGGATTCACCGAGGAACATGGCTTCGCCAGCCCATTGGATGCGTGCCTTCATCGCCGAGTCTCCACTGTAAAAAAAGGGTCGCCAGCTTAGCACAGCCCCCTCGATTGACAGCGTGCCGCATCAACTCGGGCCAGTCGCCCAGGTGATTGGTAAAATCTGCCATGACAACAGAATGTGTCTGTTAAGCTGGCGCCAATTCAATGACGCCAAGCCCGCGTCGACAAAAAATACACACCTCACCGTGCAGTCTTTTCGGGATACAACCATGGTTGCTATTGCCCCAACCCAGAAAATAAAGAATCTCGACAAGTTGCTGATGCATTGCCAGCGCCGCCGCTATCAGGGCAAGAGCAATATCATTTGCGCCGGTGATCGTTCCGACACGCTGTTTTTCATTATCAAGGGTTCGGTCACCATCCTGATCGAGGATGACGACGGGCGAGAGATGATCATTGCCTATCTCAATGCCGGGGATTTTTTTGGTGAGCTTGGCCTGTTCGAACAGGCGGGCCAGGAACAGGAACGCAGTGCCTGGGTTCGGGCCAAGGTCGAGTGCGAAGTGGCCAAAATCAGCTACGGCAAATTCCGCGAACTGTCCCAACAGGATCCGGACATTCTCTACGTGCTCAGCGGCCAGATTGCCCAGCGCCTGCGCAACACCACTCGCAAGGTCGGCGACTTGGCGTTCTTCGACGTGACTGGCCGAGTGGCCCGCTGCCTGCTGGAGTTGTGCAAACAGCCTGACGCCATGACCCATCCCGATGGCATGCAAATAAAAGTCACCCGCCAGGAAATCGGGCGCATCGTCGGCTGCTCGCGGGAAATGGTCGGTCGTGTGCTCAAGGACCTGGAAGAACGCAACCTGGTCGACGTCAAGGGCAAGACCATGGTGGTGTTCGGCACCCGCTAACTCGCCATCATCTCGGCCAGCATCTGCCGGTACAAGACATCCAGGCGCTCGATCGCCAGTGGCGCGGCGAATCGTTCATGCAGGGCGATATGGCTCTGCGCACGTACCCGCTGATCAAGGCCGCACACTTCGTTGAACCGATTAACCGCCTGCACCATCGATTCGCGCTCGTCATCCAGCAACAACGCACCGTGCACCAGACCCACCGGACGCTGACCGCCCTTGCTCTGGCGCCAGCGCTGCGCGGTGCCAACCATCTTGCGGCCGTCCAGATTGACGTTGAAGCGCCCATCACAAAAAGCGCCCTCGACTTCACCTAGCGATGCATTACCGCCCAACTCCGTCAGCAGCATGCAGATCGGATCGCACAGACGTCGATAGGCGGTTTCGATACGCCCATGATCACCTTCGCTGCGCGGCGGTGCGTAGACCAACGCGATATTGACGGTCGCTGCCGACTGCGGAACCGGCTCTCCACCGGTTTCACGCAACAACACCGGCCAGCCATTTTCTGCCGATGCCTGGCAGGCGGCCTCGAACCCCGGCAGGCGGCTCAAGCGCCGCGGCATGACCAAGGCGCGATCACTCGGCTGCCAGAACAACAGGCCGAAATCCTGGTCACCGGCACAGACCGTAGCCAACAAATCCTGTTCAGCTTGCAGACCGGCTTCAACGGTCAAGGCGATGGGTTGAGTCATGGCGGTGCAGGTCCTAAGCAGTGGATACAAAAAAGCCGGCATCGCCGGCTTCTTCATTGAATGTACATCAGTCGAGCGTCGAACCACTGACCGGTACGCCGCGTTCCGGGAAGAACAGGCGCTGCAACTCTGCCCCTGGGTGCTCGGCGCGCATGAACGCCTCGCCGACCAGGAACGAGTAGACCTCGCTGATTTCCATCAGCTCGACATCGGCACGGTTGAGAATGCCACTTTCAGTGATCACCAGGCGATCGCGAGGAATGCGCGGCAACAGATCAAGTGTGGTTTCCAGGCTGACGTCGAAGGTGTGCAGGTTGCGGTTGTTGACCCCCACCAGAGGTGTGTCGAGAGTTTTCAGTGCGCGCTCAAGCTCATCACCATCGTGAACTTCAACCAGAACATCCAGGCCAACGCCTTTGGCAACCGCCGCGAGCTCAGCCATCTTCACGTCATCCAGTGCGGAGACGATCAGCAATACGCAATCGGCGCCCAGCGCACGAGCTTCAACGATCTGGTACGGATCGATCATGAAGTCCTTGCGAATCACCGGCAACGAACAGGCTGCGCGAGCCTGTTGCAGGTAAACATCAGCACCCTGGAAGTAGTCGACATCGGTTAGCACCGAGAGGCAGGTCGCGCCGCCCTTCTCATAGCTTCGGGCAATGTCCGCCGGCAAGAAGTTGTCGCGGATCACGCCCTTGCTCGGCGAGGCTTTCTTGATTTCAGCGATGACTGCTGGCTGCTTGCGCTTGGCCTGCTCTATCAAAGCCTGGGCAAAACCACGAGGCGCATCCGCCACCTTGGCCAGGGCTTCCAGCTCGACCAGGGTTATACGAGCACTGCGCTCGGCGACTTCCTCAACTTTGCGGGCGAGAATCTTTTCCAGCACCGTCGGTACACTCATGCCTCATTCTCCACTTTGAATACCGCGGTAAACGCGCCCAATTCTTCAAGTTTTTCGCGTGCCAGACCGGTATGCAGCGCATCATGCGCCAGGGCTACGCCCTCTTTGAGGCTGCTTGCATGGTCCGCTGCGTAGAGCGCGGCACCCGCATTCAGCACGATCATTTCTGCAGCTTTCTGGCCGTTTTCGGTCTTGCGACGTCCCAGTGCATCGCGAATCAGTTCAAGCGAGGCTGCCGGGCTTTCCACCGCCAGACCGTGCAAGCTCTGGCTCTTCATGCCCAGGTCTTCCGGCTCGACCCAATACTCGGTGATCTGGTCATTTTTCAGCTCCGCAACGAAGGTCGGCGCCGCCAGGCTGAATTCATCCAGGCCGTCCTTGGAGTGCACCACCAGGACATGCTTGCTGCCCAGGCGTTGCAGGACTTCGGCCAACGGTCGGCACAAGGCCTGACTGAACACGCCGACCACCTGATGCTTCACACCGGCCGGATTCGTAAGCGGGCCGAGCATGTTGAACAAGGTACGCAAGCCCAGGTCACGACGTGGACCGGCCGCGTATTTCATCGCGCTGTGGTGGGATTGGGCAAACATAAAACCAATACCAACGTTGTCGATGCAGCGTGCCACCTGTACTGGCGTCAGGTTCAGGTAGATCCCGGCCGCTTCCAGCAAGTCGGCGCTGCCGCTCTTGCCCGACACCGCGCGGTTACCGTGCTTGGCTACCGTGCAACCGGCTGCCGCGACCACAAATGACGAGGCGGTCGAGACGTTGAAGATATTCGCGCCATCGCCGCCGGTGCCGACCACATCGACCACGCCATCGAGGGTATTGAGTTCGACCTTGTCCGCCAGCTCGCGCATGACCGAGACGGCACCGACAATTTCATCGATGCTCTCGCTCTTCATGCGCATGGCCATCATGAATGCGCCAATCTGCGCGTCCGTGCATTTGCCAGTCATGATTTCGCGCATCACATCGCGCATTTCCTCAGTGCTCAGGTCCAGATGGCCGACGATGCGGCTCAGGGCAGTCTTGATATCCATGGAAAGTCCTTAGCGCGTGCCGCCGGTTTGTTTGAGGAAATTGGCGAACAGTTCGTGGCCCTGCTCAGTGAGGATCGACTCGGGATGGAACTGCACCCCTTCGATGTTCAGCGTCTTGTGGCGCAGGCCCATGATTTCGTCGACCGAGCCATCTTCAAGCTGGGTCCAGGCGGTCAGCTCCAGGCAGTCGGGCAGGGTTTCGCGCTTGACGATCAACGAGTGATAGCGGGTGACGGTCAATGGATTGTTCAGACCCTGGAACACGCCCTTGTCCTCATGGAATACCGGACTAGTCTTACCGTGCATCACTTGCCGGGCACGCACCACATCGCCGCCAAACGCCTGGCCAATCGACTGGTGTCCAAGGCAGACGCCGAGGATCGGCAGCTTGCCGGCGAAATACTTGATGGCTTCGATCGACACACCGGCTTCGGTCGGCGTGCACGGACCAGGGGACACCACAATGCGCTCGGGCTTGAGGGCTTCGATCTGGGCGATGGTCAACTCATCGTTGCGCACCACCTTGACCTCGGAACCGAGCTCGCCGAGATATTGCACAACGTTGTAAGTAAAGGAGTCGTAGTTATCAATCATCAGCAACATGGGGGCAAACCTCTTGAACTCACTGACTTTCAAAACAGCCTTCGAATGATTGGCCCGCAGGGTTGCAGCGCTCGGTCAGTGGCTGGAACAGCCAACAACAACGGCGGGGCATACGGGCAAAGAAGGCAAACAGGTACAGGTCCGGCCGGGCCGGCGGAGAATATTCAGGCGCGCCAACGCCAACGGGCGTGTGCCTTGACGACTTGATCCAAGAGTTTGCTGACGATCAACACGGGGAAGGTCTCATTCATACGTTCAGGCACAGTAACTTAGCTGAGCAGAGGGTGCAATATGGCGGAGCAATAGCGGGAGATGCGGCCTTTGGCCATAGCACAGGCACAAAAGTTTTTGGTACTGTCGTTTTGTTCAATACAACAATAAATAAACGGACTTGATCATGATCAAACAGACGCTGTTTGTACCGCTGGCAGCCAGCCTTCTCGCGCTGGCCTGCGCCCAGGCGAACGCTGCGCCGACGCCTTATTCGAACTTTGTGGTATTTGGCGACAGCCTCAACGACGCCGGCCAATTCACCGACCCCGGCGGCCCGGCGGGCGCCACCCAGCGCTACACCAACCGCGTCGGCCCAACCTACCGCGACGGTGCTGGGGAAGTCCGCTCTTCCAACTCGACACAATTGCTGGGGGGCAAGCTAGGGTTCTCCGAGGATCAGACGGCTGCCTCCACGTCAGCCGTGCGCGCCAGCGAAGGCCTGGTGGACGGCAACAACTGGGCGGTCGGCGGCTATCGAACCGACCAGATCCTCGAGTCGATCACCACCACCTCGGCCACCGGCGAACGTACACGCGCCGGCTACCTGCCGAGCAACGGTTTGCGAGCCGACCCGAATGCCCTGTACTACCTCTCCGGTGGCGGCAACGACTTCCTTCAGGGACGCATCCTCAGCCTCGCCCAGGCTGACGCCGCGGCCGGCCGACTGGTCGATAGCGTGCAGACCCTGCAGCAGGCCGGCGCCAAATACATCATGGTCTGGCTGTTGCCCGATATCGGCCTGACGCCAGCCATCAACGGCAGCCCGCTGCAAGGTTTCGTCTCGCAGCTCAGCACCCAGTTCAACAGTGAACTGGTCCGCCAACTGCAAACCGTAAACGCCGAAGTCATCCCGCTGAACATTCCGGTGTTGCTCAACGAGGCTTTTGCCAACCCGGCGCAGTTCGGCCTGGCCACCGACCAGAACCTCACCGCCACCTGTTTCAGTGGCAGCGGCTGCACGGAAAACGCCCGCTACGGCATCAACAGCGCCACGCCCGATCCAACCAAGCTGATCTACAACGACTCCGTGCATCCCACCGAAGCCGGCCAACGCCTGATTGCCGATTACGCCTACTCCTTGCTGTCGGCGCCGTGGGAAGCTTCGCTCTTGCCGGAAATGGCCCATGGCACCCTGCGCGCCCACCAGGATGAGCTGCGCAATCAGTGGCAGGCCGACTGGGAAAACTGGCAGGGCGTCGGCCAATGGCGGGCGATTGTCGCCGGTGGCGGGCAGCACCTGGATTTTGATGGCCAGAACAGCGCCGTCAGTGGCGATGGCAGTGGCTACAACCTGAACATCGGCACCAGCTACCGCGTCAATGACGCCTGGCGCGTGGGTGTCGCGGCGGGCTTGTATCACCAGACGCTGGAAGCCGGCAGCAACGATTCGGACTACAAGCTCAACACCTACATGGGCACCGCCTTCGCCCAATACCAGCAAAATCGCTGGTGGGCCGATGGCGCACTCACCGCAGGGCATCTGGACTACGACAGCCTCAAGCGCAAGTTCGACCTGGGCGTCAATGAACGCGGCGAGAAAGGCGACACCAGCGGCACCGTGCTGGCGGCCAGTGGCCGGATCGGTTACGACATCGCGCAACAGGTGAGCAGCCCATGGCACCTGTCGCCGTTCGTCAGCGCCGACTTTGCCAAGGTCAAGGTCGATGGCTACTCGGAGGATGGCAACGACGCAACCGCGCTGACCTACGACGACCAGACCCGCAACTCGCGCCGCCTGGGCATCGGTTTGCAGGGCAAGTACCAGATCACCCCGCAGACCCAGGTGTATGGGGAATACGCCCACGAACGCGAGTACGAGGACGACACTCAAGACGTGACGATGAACCTCAACACCCTGCCCGACAACCGCTACACCCTCGAAGGCTACACCCCGCAATCCCACATCAACCGCCTGAACCTGGGCGTCAGCCACAAGTTGACCGCCGACCTGGCATTGCGTGCCGGGTACAACATCCGCAAGGACGATGACTTCACTCAACAAGGGGTGAACGTCGGCGTGGTGCTGGACTTCTAAAACCCGTGAGCAATAAAAAACGCTGCCTCCTCAGAGGGCAGCGTTTTTTAATGGCGCTCAGTAATGGCTACCGATTCAATCCTGCGGCGTTTGCTCGGCCAGGGCGACCGCGCGGAACATTGCGCGGCGCTTGTTCAGGGTTTCTTCCCACTCCAGCACCGGCACCGAATCGGCCACAATCCCGCCACCGGCCTGCACGTGCAGTTCGCCGTCCTTGATCACCGCGGTACGAATCGCAATCGCTGTGTCCATATTGCCGTTCCAGGCGAAGTAGCCCACCGCGCCGCCGTAGACACCACGTTTGACCGGTTCCAGTTCATCGATGATTTCCATCGCGCGGATCTTCGGCGCACCCGACAAAGTGCCCGCCGGCAGAATTGCCCGCAGTGCGTCCATCGCCGTCAGGCCGGCTTTCAATTGCCCGGTGACGTTGGAAACAATGTGCATGACGTTGGAGTAGCGCTCGATGACCATTTTTTCGGTGAGCTTCACCGAGCCGATTTCCGAGACCCGACCGGTGTCGTTACGCCCCAGGTCGATCAGCATCAAGTGCTCGGCAATTTCCTTGTCGTCCGACAGCAGGTCTTCTTCCAGCGCCCGGTCGGCCTCTTCGTTGGCGCCCCGCGGACGTGTCCCGGCAATCGGGCGCACGGTGATCAGGTTGTCTTCGACCCGCACCAGCACTTCCGGCGAACTGCCCACCACGTGGAAGTCGCCAAAGTTGAAGAAGTACATGTAGGGCGTCGGGTTGAAGCAGCGCAACGCGCGGTACAGATCGATCGGCGCCGCCTTGAAGTCGATGGACATGCGTTGCGACGGCACCACTTGCATGCAGTCGCCCGCCAGGATGTATTCCTTGATGGTGTCGACGGCGCGCTCGTAGTCGGCCTGGGTGAAGCTGGAACGGAATACCGGATCGGCGGCCTGCTGCTTGCTGAAATCCAGACCTCGGCGCGGCGTGATCGGCTGGCGCAGTTGCTCCAGCAATTGCTCAAGACGCGCCTGACCTTGTTCAAAAGCGTTGTCCTGCGCCGGATCAGCCAAAACGATGGCGTGCATCTTGCCGGCCAGGTTGTCGAATACCACCACGGCGTCAGAGACCATCAACAGAATGTCCGGCACGCCCAATGGATCAGGGTTCGGGCATTTGCCCAGGCGTTTCTCTACGTAGCGCACGCAGTCGTAGCCGAAGTAGCCCACCAGGCCGCCGTTGAAACGCGGCAGGCCGGCGATGGTCGGCACGTTGTAGCGCGCCTTGAAGTCTTCGACAAAGCTCAGCGGGTCTTCGACATCGTGGCTTTCGACCTCGACGCCATCGACCGTCACGCTGACGTGATGGTCATGCACCCGCAACACGGTGCGGCATGGCAGGCCAATGATCGAATAACGGCCCCACTTCTCGCCGCCCTGCACCGACTCCAGCAGATAGGAGTTGGGCTGGTCGGCCAGTTTCAGGTAGATCGACAGCGGCGTGTCGAAGTCGGCAAGGGTTTCGCAGGCCAGCGGGATACGGTTGTAGCCGGCAGCGGCCAAACGCAGGAATTCTTCGCGGATCATGGTGTGCCTCGTGGCATGAGGAGCTAACGGTCAGGTATGCAAACGCGCCGGATAACCGGCCAGGATCAAGTCAGGCGCGCCAACGCCAGCGGGCCAGGGCCTTGATGACTTTCATCCAGAGTTTGCGAGTAACCACCACGATGGCGTTTCCAGAAGGGGGTTGAACAGCGTCGGGCAACGTTATCCCAGCGGCTGAATCCAGGCAACCGGGAATTAGCTTGCGCAGATCGTCGATGACCAACGCCGGCGATTCCTCGGCAATCGGTCGACCGTGGTTGTAGCCATAGCTCAAGGCCACGCACTTGACCCCGGCCGCTTTCGCCGCCAGCACATCGCTGCGCGAGTCGCCGACAAACAGCGACTGCGAGGCTGGCACGTTGGCCATTTTCATCACAAAGAACAACGCTGCAGGGTCCGGCTTCTTCTGCGGCAGGGTGTCGCCGCCAATGATCCACTTGAAGTAGCGGCCGATCTTCATCTGGTCCAGCAGCGGCGCGACAAAACGCTCCGGTTTGTTGGTGATCAGCGCCATCTCGACACCCTGCTTGTGCAACCACTTGAGAGTGTCGCGCACGCCCGGGTAGACCACGGTCAATTCGTGGCCGTCGGCGTAGGCCTCCATGAAGATATCCAGCGCGTGCTCGGCCTCGGCATCATCGACGCCGCTGTGGTCGATGGCGCCCGCCAACGCACGCCGGACCAGCACCGGCGCACCGTTGCCAACCCACTCGCGCACGGCATCCAGACCGGCAGGTTGTCGACCCAGTTTGAGCAGCATGTTATCCACAGCCACCGCCAGGTCCGGGACCGAGTCGATCAGCGTGCCATCCAGATCGAACATCACCAGACGCGGCAGTTGCCCTGGGAACAGCTGCTCAAAGCCACTCATGGGCGAGCCAGCGCCAGTTCGGCACGCATTTTTTCAATCACTTCCTGATAGTTCGGCGCGTTGAAGATCGCCGAGCCAGCAACAAAGGTGTCGGCGCCGGCAGCGGCGATTTCACGGATGTTGTTGACGTTGACCCCGCCGTCGATTTCCAGGCGAATGTCACGCCCCGAGGCATCGATCAGCGCCCGCGCTTCACGCAGTTTGTCGAGGGTCGCAGGGATGAACTTCTGCCCGCCGAAGCCCGGGTTCACGCTCATCAGCAAGATCATGTCGACCTTGTCCATCACATACTTGAGCACGTCCAGCGGCGTCGCCGGGTTGAACACCAGGCCCGCCTTGCAGCCGCCTTCGCGGATCATCTGCAGGGAGCGATCCACGTGAATAGTGGCATCCGGGTGGAAGGTGATGTAGGTCGCGCCCGCCTCAATGAAGTCGCCGACGATACGATCAACCGGGGAGACCATCAGGTGCGCGTCGATGGGCGCGGTCACGCCATACTTGCGCAATGCCGAGCACACCATCGGGCCGATCGTCAGGTTGGGTACGTAGTGATTGTCCATCACATCGAAGTGCACGATGTCGGCACCCGCGGCCAGGACGTTGTCTACTTCTTCCCCCAAACGGGCGAAGTCGGCGGAGAGAATCGACGGAGCAATAGCGAAGGGCTGCATGACGCACCTTTTTTGAGCAGGATCACGATGGCGCGCATTGTATACCGCCAGCTTTGACCCGCGCACCGTGACAACGATGATCAGTGCGTCACGCGATAGACTTTCTCGGAATCAATGGTGCTCGATTGATGCTGCTTATCGCCCTGCCCCCTGTAGGAGCGAGCTTGCTCGCGATCGCGTACTGACAGTCACTGCAGGTGTTGACTGAAAGGATGCCTTCGCGAGCAAGCTCGCTCCTACAGGTTACGAGTAACGGCTTACACCTGCGCCGTACGCAGCTTCTCGCTACGGCCACGCAACCATTCCAGGGTCAGCAGCAGGATCACCGAGAAGGCAATCAGCAGGGTCGCTGCGGCGGCGATGGTCGGGCTGAGGTTTTCGCGGATGCCGCTGAACATCTGCCGTGGCAGCGTCGCCTGCTCGGGGCCGGCGAGGAACAGGGTCACCACCACTTCATCGAACGAGGTGGCGAAGGCGAACAGCGCGCCAGAGATTACTCCGGGGGCGATCAACGGCAGGGTCACCCGGCGGAAGGCCGTCAACGGTGAGGCACCGAGGCTGGCCGCCGCACGCACCAGGTTATGGTTAAAGCCCTGCAAGGTCGCCGACACCGTGATAATCACGAATGGCACACCCAATACCGCGTGCACCACAATCAGCGAAAAGAAACTGTTGCCCAGGCCCAGCGGCGCAAAGAACAGGTAGCTGGCGACACCGATGATCACCACCGGCACCACCATTGGCGAAATCACCAGCGCCATCACCAGCGGCTTACCAGGGAAGTCACCGCGGGTCAGGCCAATCGCCGCCAGCGTGCCGAAGATCATCGCCAGCACCGTTGCCGCCGGGGCCACGATGATGCTGTTCTTCAAAGCGCGCATCCATTCCGCCGAGGCGAAGAAGTCCTGGTACCAGTGCAGCGAGAAACCCTGCAGCGGATAGACCAGGAAGCTGCCCGAGTTGAACGACAGCGGCACGATGACCAGCACCGGCAGGATCAGGAACAACAGGATCAGCCCGCAGAGAATGCGCAAGCTGTAGAACCACACCCGCTCAATGGGCGACATATACGGACTCAGCATTTCGATTCTCCCCTTAGCTCAGGCGCAGGCGGCTCGCGCCCACCAGCCAGCTGTAAATCAGATAAAGCACGACGGTCGCCAACAACAGCAGTCCGCCCAGCGCCGTGGCCATGCCCCAGTTGATACTGGTGTTGGTGTAGAAGGCGACGAAGTAGCTGACCATCTGATCGTTCGGGCTGCCGAGCAGCGCCGGGGTGATGTAGTAACCAATCGCCAGGATGAACACCAACAGGCAACCCGCGCCAACACCGGCATAGGTTTGCGGGAAGTACACCCGCCAGAAGCTTGCGAATGGATGGCAACCGAGGGAAATCGCCGCGCGCATGTAAGTCGGCGAGATGCCTTTCATCACGCTGTAGATCGGCAGGATCATGAACGGCAGCAGGATGTGCACCATCGAGATGTAAACCCCGGTGCGGTTGAACACCAACTCCAGCGGCTTATCGATAATGCCCATGGCCATCATCGCACTGTTGATCAAGCCACCCGATTGCAGCAACACAATCCAGGCCGCCACCCGCACCAGGATCGAGGTCCAGAACGGCAGCAGCACCAGGATCATCAACAGGTTGCTCTGGCGCGCCGGCAGGTTGGCCAGCAGGTAGGCCAACGGATAGGCCAGCAGCAGGCAAATGCCGGTAATCACCAGGCCCATCCAGAAGGTGCGGGCGAAGATATCCAGGTAGATCGCCTGGTCTGGGGTTGCCGGGGCAACTTCACCGAGGTCGTCGATACGATGGTCAACGGCCGCCAGCAGGTAATAAGGCGTGATGCTACTGGTGTTGCGACGCACCGCTTGCCAGTACGCCGGGTCACCCCAGCGCTCATCCAGGGCTTCCATCGCATCCTTATAAGACGTCGGCTCAGTCTTGAATGGCAAGGCGCGGGCGGTTTTGGTCAGCAGGCTGCGATAGCCGGCCAACTCCATGTTCAGGCGCTTGGACAGATCACCCAAGGTTTGATTCTTGCGGGCTTCGGCCAGGTCTTCGCTGGCAGCCTTGTACACCGGATCAGCCGGCAAGCCGCGACCGTCCCAGGCAGCGATGGCCGCCACCGTGCGCGGCATGCCGCCGACCACTTCCGGGTTACCGACGCTTTTGTAGAGCAGCGCCACGATGGGCACCAGAAACACCAGCAACAGAAACAGCACCAGCGGCGCAATCAGGGCCTGGGCCTTCCAGCGGTTGACCCGCTCGGCACGCGCCAGGCGCTGCTTCAGGGTGCGATTGGTGCCCTCGTTCAAGGGAACGGCGATGGCCATGGCGAACTCCGAAAATCTTGGGTTGTTGCAGGGGCGGCGAACCGCCCCGAACTTTTATGGGTGGGAGCGAGCGTGCTATCGATGGTGACTGACAGTTCAGCATTGATGCTGACTGACATACCGCTATCGCGAGCAGGCTCGCTCCTACAGCGTAAGCCCGCGGTGCGGTCTTACTTGGCAGCCCATGAGTTGAAGCGCTGCTCCAGTTGCTCGCCGTTGTCAGCCCAGAAGCTGACGTCGATCTGCACCTGGTTGGCGATGTTTTCCGGGGTGGTCGGCATATCTTTCAGAATTTCCGGCGCCAGCAGCGGAACGGCTTGGGTGTTGGCCGGGCCGTAGGCAATGTTTTCCGAATAGGTCTTCTGCTGCTGCGGTTGCACCGAGTAGGCGATGAATTTCTTCGCCGCTTCGGCGCGCTTGGCGTCCAGACCTTTCGGGATAGCCCATGCGTCGAAGTCGTAGATGCCGCCGTTCCACACCACTTTCAGGTTGCTTTCTTTCTGCACCGCAGCGATGCGGCCGTTGTAGGCCGAGCTCATGACCACGTCACCGGAGGCGAGGTATTGCGGCGGCTGGGCGCCGGCTTCCCACCACTGGATGCTTGGCTTGAGCTCATCGAGCTTCTTGAAGGCGCGGTCCTGACCGTCCTTGCCCGCCAGCACTTTATAGACGTCTTTCGGCGCGACACCGTCGGCCATCAGGGCGAATTCCAGGGTGTACTTGGCGCCTTTGCGCAGGCCACGTTTGCCCGGGAAATTCTTGGTGTCCCAGAAATCGGCCCAACTGGTGGGCGCGGTTTTCAGCTTGTCGGCGTTGTAGGCAAGCACCGTCGACCACACGAAGAAGCCGACGCCGCATGGCTGGATGGCGCCCTTGACGTAATCTTCGGTCTTGCCGAACAGCGCCGGGTCCAGTTGCTCGAACATGTCTTCGTCGCAACCACGGGACAGCTCCGGCGATTCAACCTCTACCAGGTCCCAGGACACGCTTTTGGTGTCGACCATGGCCTTGATCTTGGCCATTTCACCGTTGTACTCGCCGGCGACGATCTTGCCGTTACCCGCTGCTTCCCACGGTGCATAGAAGGCCTTGACCTGCGCCGCCTTGTTCGCGCCACCAAACGACACTACGGTCAGGTCCGTGGCGGCCATTGCGTGCGCGGCGCCCATCATGCCCAGTGCCAAAGCGGTGAATTTCAGGGATTTCAACATTTATTGTTCTCTCCACGTGCGGGGTTGGTGAAGCAAGGGGGCGATCAGTTCGCCTCTAGAAGTGGGTCGAGCGCGCGAACGTGTTCGACCTGCCAGCCAAGCGGAACCACGTCTCCGACGGCCAGTGCCGGATCGAGCTCGGCAATCGGCTGTTTCACGAAGAAGTCGGTCTTGCCGCAGACTTCCAGGCGCACGCGAACGTGGTCGCCCAAATAGATGAATTCCGCCACCCGCCCGGAGAAACGGTTGGCACAGGACTCGCTGGAGCCGTTGAGGCTTACGCGCTCAGGACGAATCGACAAGGTCACCGGCTCACCGGCCTTACCGACATTCACCGCCAGCGCTTCAACTTTCTCCCCACGCCCCAGCTCAACCACGCAGCGGTCGCCGGTCTGGCTGTGCAGCCGACCGTTGAGGCGGTTGTTTTCGCCAATGAAGTTGGCGACGAAGGTGTTTTTCGGCTCTTCGTACAGCGTGCGCGGTGGGGCGATCTGCTGGATCTCGCCTTGATGGAATACCGCCACGCGGTCGGACATGGTCAGGGCCTCGCCCTGGTCGTGGGTCACGTAGACCACGGTCACGCCAAGGCGCTCGTGCAGGTGCTTGATCTCCATCTGCATGTGTTCACGCAGTTGTTTATCAAGGGCGCCCAGGGGTTCGTCCATCAGCACCAATTGCGGCTCGAACACCAGGGCACGGGCCAGCGCCACACGCTGCTGTTGGCCACCGGAGAGTTGCGCCGGATAGCGCTGGGCGAAGCTGTCCAGCTGGACCATGCTCAGCACGCGTTTGACCCGATCGCTGACATCGCTTTTGTTCAGGCCGCGCACGGTCAGCGGGAACGCGAGGTTCTCCGCCACCGTCATGTGCGGGAACAAGGCGTAGTTCTGGAACACCATGCCGATGTCACGCTTGTGCGGCGGCACGTTGTTGATCGAGCGACCGGCCAGGAGGATTTCGCCGGCGGTCGGGGTTTCGAAACCGGCGAGCATCATCAGACTGGTGGTCTTGCCGGAGCCGGATGGCCCAAGCAAGGTGAGGAATTCGCCTTTGCGAATGTCCAGGTTGAGGTCTTTGACGATCAGGTTCTCGCCGTCGTAGCTCTTCTGCACGCCACGAAAGCTGACCAGCACATCATTGGTCCCCGCACTTGAATCGACCGCGCTCATACCCACACCTTTATTGTTGATGACTGCCGTGGATTAAGCCTAGTGGCTACTCAGAGTCACGCAAATCGGGGCGCAGGAGAGAATCGCCTCAGCCGGATGGAAGGTCGGGGGTAGGGATTGCCCTACAAGGATGGCGCGTTTTGGCATGCATCACGGCCGATGGCCATGCACCTGCCAGAAGATCCGGCGAAAGCGTCCGGGCGGCCCTGTCGTAAATGGATATGTCGGTGAATCAGAGCAGCTTGTGCTCCATCGCGTACTTCACCAGTTCCGCCAGCGAGGTGATGTTGAGCTTCTGCATCAGCCGCGCCTTGTGAGTGCTGATGGTCTTGCTGCTCAACGCCAATTGCTGGGCGATATCGTTGACGTTGGCGCCCTGGGCCAGGCGCTCGAACACCGAGAACTCGCGCTCTGACAGCAGCGAATGCAAGGGCCGCGAGTCGGTCAGCCCGACTTCGAAGACCATCCGGTCGGCCAGGTCCGGGTCAATGTAGCGCCCACCGCCCGCGACCCGGCGAATCGCCGTCAGCAGCAACGAGGGATCGCTGTCCTTGGTGGCATAGCCCGCAGCGCCGACCTTCAACGCGCGGGCCGCCATCTGCGCTTCGTCGTGCATCGACAACACCAGGATTGCCGGCGGGTTGTTCAGGGCGCGAATCCGCGGGATCGCCTCCAAGCCATTCACCCCCGGCATCGAGATGTCCAGCAACACCACTTCACAGGGTACGTGGCGCAAGGTTTCCAGCAGTTGCTCGCCATTGCTCGCCTCCCCCACCACGAGCAAGTCCTTGGCCATGCCAATCAGTTGCTTGATGCCTTCACGGACGATGGTGTGGTCTTCAGCTACCAGTACACGGATCACAGACTTCTCCCCAAAAACTCAGTTGCAGACTTCGCGCAACGGCACTCGCACCTTGAGCGAGGTGCCCTCGCCCGGCACGCTGTCGAGCGCCAACGTGCCGCCCATGATCAACACTCGCTCGCGCATGCCTACCACCCCGAAGGATGTCGGCCTACCCGTGGTGGCGATAAAACCGACACCGTCATCGCTGACCGTCAGGCATAACACATCGCCCTCAAGCGCCAGCGTCAGCTCCACAGTATGCGCCTGGGCATGGCGCATGACATTGGTCAGTGCCTCCTGAAGAATCCGGAACAGGCCGATGGCCTTGGCGTCACTGAGTGCCGGCAGGTTGTCCGGCACCTGGACCAGGCACGGGATCTGGGTCCGTGCCTCGAAACGCCGCGCCTGCCACTCGATGGCCGAGGCGATACCGGCGTCGAGGATCGGCGGGCGCAACGCGGTGGCCACGTCACGCACCAACTGGAACAACTGGGCGATCAGGCGCTTCATGCTGTTGAGCCGCTCACTCAGGCCCGGATCAAGTTCGGCGTAGGCCAATTCACACATCGAGGTTTCCAGCTTGAGCACCGTCAACATCTGACCCAGCTCATCGTGAACTTCCCGGGCAATACGTGCCTTTTCCTCTTCTCGCACGCTCTCCAGGTGCGCCGACAATTCGCGCAATTGCTCACGGGAGCTGGCCAGTTCCAGCTCGATGCGCTTGCTCTCGCTGATGTCCCAGACAATCCCGTCCCAGACGTAGGCGCCATCGTCGAGCTGGCGGGTAATCGCCTTGATTTCCGCCCAGCGTTGTTGCCCCTGGCGTGTGACGATGCGGCCTTGCCACGACCAGTCGCTGTCGGTGTCCAGCGCGTGATCCTGAGTCTGGTGATAGCTGGTCTTGTCATCCGCATGCACCAGGCTGCGCAGGCCCATGTCACGATGGCTGAGGGTGGCCGGCGAGTAACCCACCAGATTCTCGCTGCCCTCACTGATGTAGGCAAAGTCGATCTGCCCCGTCACCGGTGCCCGCTCCAGGCGAAAGACCAAGCCCGGTACGTTGGCGGCAATCCCCTGCAAACGCGCCTCGCTTTCACGCAAGGCGGCCAGGGCCCGACGGCGCTCGGTGACGTCATTGAGGTAGACCACCAGGTATTCACTGTCGCGAAAGCGAAGGAAGCTCAATGTCACGTCGGCCGGCAGGATGCTGCCATCGGCACGCACACAATTGGTTTCGAAGCTCTGCGGCCCATCTTCGCTGGCCCGGGCGCGCTTCCACAGGTTCAACCAGCGATCCATGTGCAGGCTCGGCTCGAAATCAATCAAGGGCCGGTCGATCACCCCGCCCGGCACGTAGCCGAGCATCTCCTCGGCGGCCCGGTTGGCGTAGCGCACATGGCTGTCCCAATTGACCCAGAGAATCCCCACCGTACTTTGATCGATGGAGAACTGCGTCAGCCGCAACGCTTCCTCGCTGGCGGCACGCAGGGCAATGTCTTCGCGGGCGGCGAGCAGTCGCTGCTCCAGCACGTGCTGCTGACGGCGCTGCCAGATCACGATGGCCATGGCACTGAGCATGATCACCGCCAGCAGCAGGCAGAGGTTTTTCCATAACACCGCCGACTCGGACAGCCGCGGGTACTTGGGTTGCAGCCAGCGCGCGTGCAACTGTTCCAGATCCTTGGCCGGGATGGCGTGCAGGGCGCTCTCGACGATACTGGCGAGTTGCGGCCAGTCGCGGCGGGTGGCGACACGCAATAATTGCGGCAAACCGATATCGCCCACCACCGCCAGGCCGGCGAACTCCGGTTCGGCGGACAATCGACTGAGTTGCGCTTCGTCGATCACCGCGTATTGCGCCTGCTGGCTCAGCAGCAATTGCAGGGCCTGGCGCTCCAGTGGGACGCCTTGCAGATTGAGGTTGGCGTAATTGCTGCGCAGGTAATCGGCGATGGCGCTGGGCATGCGCACCGCGACGCGCGCTTGATTGTCGAGTTTCTCCAGGTCGACCGCACCGGCGCCTTTCTGCTGGCTGACCACCAGTTGCGGCACGCGCATGTAAGGGTCGGTGAATTGCCACAGGCGCAGGCCGGCGGGTGTCTGGGTCAAGCCGGGCGCCAGATCGACCTCGCCTTCGCGCACTGCTTGCTCCAACTGCGCAACGTCAGGAAAGTTGCGCCAGCTCAACTCGACTTTCAGTGCGCTGGCCAGCCACTGCATCAGTTCGACATTGGCCCCGGACAAGCGCTGCAAACGCCGGTCGTACTGCGCGTAGGGTGCCTGCAGCACTACCCCGACCCGCAACTCGGTGTGGTGCGCCAGCCACTCGCGTTGTTCGCTGGTCAATGGCGCCACGCGTGCAGGCGGCGCGGAGACCGCCCACGCCATCAAGGGAAAGCAAAAACAGCCGATAACCAACAGGCAGCGAAGACGCTTCATCCGAACTCTCACACACTGACAAATACTGACCAACCCATTAGGCTGCCGGGATTACTTCTGGCCTGGAATATCCGATGCCCCCTGTCTACCGCACGGCACTGCCTGCATTGTGCCTGTCGCTGCTGTTGCCTTGCGCCCCTTCTGTGCAGGCCGCCGATCCAGCGCCGGCCCCTGCCGAAGTCCAACCCGAGCTGCGCCACCCCCTGTCCGAGCGCAGCCAGGCAGAGGCTGCGGCGTTGCAGCGCACGGTTCCAGGCGATCAACAGCAACAGCTACAGGCCGGCAGCGATACCTTCCTCGCCCTATGGAAGCCGGCCAACACCAGTGAATCCCAGGGCGTGGTGATTATCCTCCCCGGCAGCGGTGAAACCGCTGACTGGCCGCAAGCAGTCGCGCCGCTGCGCCAGAAACTGCCCGATGCCGACTGGGGCAGCCTGAGTCTTACCCTGCCAGACCTGCAAAGCAATGCCCCGCTGCCTCGAATAGTCGAAAGTGTTCCAGCGCCGGTGGAAACCGCAAAACCTGACAAGGACGCCAGCACCGCAGCGCCCATCGAGCAAGTGGCCGGCGGTGAAGAGGAAGCGGTCGATCGCCCGGCAGCGGAAAGCGGCGATGAACTGATCAATGCCGACGCCCAGCGCATCTACGCGCGCATAGACGCCGCCCTGGCGTTTGCCGAACAACAGAATGCTCGCAGCATTGTCCTGCTCGGACACGGTACAGGGGCTTACTGGGCCGCCCGTTATCTGACTGAAAAACAGCCAGCACAGGTCGCAAAATTGGTGATGGTCGCCGTCCAGGCGCCGACTGCGCAGCGTAGCGGGCTGGCCGAACTGACGGCGGGATTGAAGCTGGCCACGCTGGATCTGTATTACAACGACAAGCCGCTGCTGCAGCGCGCAGCCCAGGAACGCCTGCAAGCCAGCAAGCGCATCAAGGAAGCGAACTTTCGCCAGGTGTCACTCAATGCCCTGCCCGGCAACAGCGCTGCCGAGCAAGAACAGTTGGTACGCCGGGTACGCGGCTGGCTCAGCCCGCAAAAGTCGGAATAACGACTACGCGGGGCTAGCGAAAATCCCGGCGCTGGCGAATCAGGGTGTAGGCGTTGTGCAACTCGCGGGTTTTTTCCGTGGCCTCGCGCACCTGCGACGGCGAAGCGCCACTGCCGGCGATTTTGTCCGGATGATGGCGACTCAATAGACGGCGGTAAGCGCGCTTGATCTGGCTCGGTTCGCTGGTCACCGAGACACCCAGCAGGCGCATCGCCTCCTGGTACGCTTCGCCGCTATTGGGCAACGGACGCTTGTGCGGCTCGTAATCACTGGCCAACGCCTGCACCTGCTCGGGTGTCCAGCCCAACCACTTGCCCCATTGGGCCAGCAACTCACGCTCGGCACGGCCGCCCCGGCCATCGGCCCAGACCATTCGCCAGCAAGCCCGCAACACCCCTTCGGCCGCATGGGGTTGCACACGCATTCGCCGCAAATAACCGCGCAAGCGATCGTGTCCGGTCTTGCCGCGATTGAATGCAGCAATGGCGCGTTTCTGCGCAAACTCGTTCATTTCCAGTGCGCGCATTTCCTGGCGTGCCTGATAGATGTGGCCATCCACCACCCGGCCATCACTCTTGGCCAAACGCCCGAGCAGCACGAACAACAGCTCGTCGTTGCGCAGCATCGGGCGCCCGCCCAGGCGCTCACGCAGGTCGCCCAGGCTGTGCAGCTGCAAGCGCCGATCCAGCGCCTGGCCCAGAAGTGCGCCGAGCATGGCCCCCGGAATGCTGGCGATGGCAAAACCGGCTCCGGCGCCAATCAGAGTCCCTGGCCACAACATCTCAGCGGCTCGCTTGCAGCAGGTGCTCGACCTGCGCCAGACGCTCGTGGGTGCCGACATCCACCCACTGCCCCGGCAACCGCTCGCCGGAAACCCGACCCTGGGCCATGGCCTCGCGCAACAGCGGCGCAAGTTTGAACGCGCCCTCGGTGCAGCCGGCAAACAACTGCGGATGCAGCACGGCAATGCCGCTGTAGGTCAGGGTCGGCGCGTCGGGCTGGGCATCCTGTACTTGCCCGCCGGCCAGAGTGAAATCACCCTTGCGGTGATGGTCCGGGTTATCGGCCAGCACCAGGTGCGCCAAGCCGGCAATCGGCTGGCGCAAGCGGGTGAAATCGTAATCGGTCCAGATATCACCGTTGACCACCACAAAGGCTTCGTCACCCAGCAACGGCAAGGCACGGAAAATCCCACCGCCGGTCTCCAGCGGTTCACCTTCTGGCGAATACTGGATCGTCAGGCCAAAGCGCGAACCATCGCCCAGGTGATCTTCGATCTGCTGCCCCAGCCATGCATGGTTGATCACCACCTCAGTGAAGCCAGCCGCAGCCAGGGCCTTGAGGTGATACTCGATCAACGGTACGCCGCCGACTTGTACCAGCGGCTTGGGGGTGGTCAGGGTCAAGGGGCGCATGCGCTCGCCCTTGCCTGCCGCGAGAATCATCGCCTTCATTGCGCAACTCCGGCGAATGGACGCAGGCTGGCCAGCAACTCGGCCAATGGCGCCAGTTCCGGCCGACGCGCCACGACCGCGTCTATATAGTCGAAGAAGCGCGGCACGTCGGTCAGGTAGCGCGGCTTGCCATCGCGGTGGCAGATGCGGGCGAAGATTCCGATCACCTTCAAATGGCGCTGCACGCCCATCAGGTCGCTGGCGCGCAAGAAGTCTTCGAAATCCGGCTGCACGGGAATATTCAGTGCGCCGGCCTGCTGCCAGTAATCCTCCAGCCAGCCACGCACCCGGGCTTCTGGCCAACTGAGGAAGGCATCCTTGAACAGGCAGGTCACGTCATAGGTCACGGGGCCGTAGACCGCATCCTGGAAATCCAGCACGCCAGGGTTTGGCTGGCTGATCATCAGGTTGCGCGGCATGTAGTCACGGTGCACCAGCACTTTCGGTTGGGCGAGCGCGCTGTCGATCAGCAGATCACTGGCCTGCTGCCACAAGACTTGCTGCTGTGCATCGAGCTCGATTTTCACCTCACGCTTGACGTACCACTCGGGGAACAGCTCCAGCTCCCGGCGCAATAACGCCACGTCATAGCTGGGCAGCGGCGCGACCATCGGCAACTGCTGGAAGGCCAGCAACGCCTGCAGGGCGTCCTTGAACAAGTCATCGGCATTTTCCCCGTTGATCACATCCAGATAGGTCTGGTTGCCCAGGTCATTGAGCAAAAGAAAGCCGCGCTCGAGGTCCTCTGCGTAGATTTTCGGCACGTTGATACCGGATTTGCCCAGCAAAAAGGCAATATCGACGAAGGGTTTGCAGTTTTCCTGCGGCGGCGGAGCGTCCATCACGACAAAGCTCCTGCCCTCGCCTTCCCAACGGAAGTAACGGCGGAAACTCGCGTCGCTGCTGGCGGCGGTCAAGGTGCCCGAGGGCACGGCTCCCCAGCCTTCGTTGGCAAAAACCGTTGCCAACTGTTCATCGAGCCAAACTTTCAGGTGTTGCAAGCGTACATCTTGGTCAGGCATTGCAAGGGTCTCCGACGGCGCTAGCCGTCAAGCGGGTCATGCTTTATTATCCAGCATCTTTTTCAGACCATCGAGAGGCGTGCGGCCCACACCGCGGGCAGATGGCACGCAGGAAGCCCGGACTAATAAGATGGCATTGAAATCCCCCGCGTTTCGTAAAAAATTTCCGTTGTTGGTCACCGGCAGTCTGCTGGCCCTGCAACCACTCGCCACTTCCTTCGTGGTCGCCGCGGAACAGTATGACTGCTCAGTCTCTGCTTCGGGTGCCTGGAATTGCGCTCCGAAAGCCAACGCCGCCCAACTGCCTCCGCGCCCGGTACATGATGCCAGCGCGGTCAGCTCGGAGAACGGATCGGCGACTGAGACCACTGTCGACGGTGAAACCGTTGACAAGCCGGTGTTGGTCACCGAAGCCAAGGGCCGTGGCCTGAAGTCACGCAGCGCCGACTACAGTCACCTCGACTGGGTCCCGCGTGAACAGCTCACCGCTGCGCAACTGGCTGAAACCGGTCCTTATTGCTCGGGTGCCTACGTCGAACCGACGCGTCCTGGCATGAATGACAAGACGAACAAAAGCGATGCGCCGACCTTCATCGGCGCCAAGGCCTCCCGCTACCAGCAAGACCAGCAGATCGCCAGCCTCGCCGGTGACGTGGTCATGCGCCAGGGCAGCATGCAGGTCGAGGCCGACGAGGCCAACCTGTACCAGGCCGAGAACCGCGGCGAACTGAACGGCAACGTGCGGGTACGCGACAACGGCGCGCTGATCGTCGGCGACCACGCCGATGTGCAACTCGACACCGGTGAAGCCAAGGTCGACAACGCCGAATACGTGATGCACAAATCCCGCGTGCGCGGTAATGCGCTGTACGCCAAGCGTGCCGAGAACGCGATCATCCGCCTCAAGGATGGTACGTACACCACGTGCGAGCCGAACAGCAACGCCTGGCAGCTCAAGGGCAACAACATCACCCTGAACCCGGCGACCGGTTTCGGCACCGCGACCAACGTGACGCTGCGGGTCAAGGACATTCCGGTCCTGTACACCCCGTACATCTATTTCCCGATCGACGACCGTCGCCAGTCCGGCTTCCTGCCGCCGACCATCGGCAGTGGCAGCGACACCGGGATGCTATTGGTCACCCCGTACTACTTCAACCTGGCACCGAACTACGACGCCACGTTGTACCCGCGCTACATGAGCAAGCGCGGCCTGTTGATGGAAGGCGAATTCCGCTACCTGACCGAATCGAGCGAAGGTCAGTTCGGCGCCGCTTACCTGAACGACGAAGACGACGACCGCAAACTGCAGTCCGACTACGAAAAAACCCGCTACATGTACAACTGGCAGCACAAGGGTGGCCTGGATTCGCGGGTCATGACCGAAGTCGACTACACCAAGATCAGCGATCCTTACTACTTCCAGGATCTGCAAACCGATCAACTGGGTGTGAAGAGCGTTTCCGACTACGCCAACCAGCAGGGTGCCGTCAGCTACCGGGGTGATACCTACACCGCGCGCGTCAATGCCCAGGCCTTCCAGATGGCGTCGGTGTCCAACCTCACGCCGTACGACCGCCTGCCGCAGATCACCTTCAACGGTTTCCTGCCGCAAACACCGGGCGGATTGAACTTTGCGTATCAGACAGAGCTTGTGCGCTTTGATCGGGATCTGCAAAACGGCACCTTCGTGGATGAGGATGGTGGTCCAATCAACGCCGATGGCACTGTAGGTACTCCTCGCCTAGACCGAAACATCCAGGGCCTGGCGCGCGCCACCGGCGACCGCCTAAACTTGGCACCATCGGTGAGCCTGCCGCTTGACTGGACGTATGGCTTCGTCAAGCCGACATTAAAATACCAGTACACCCAGTATGACCTCGACCTAGACAGCATCGGTAAAAGCCAGATCGCCGCACAGGACGCCGAAGGCGATCGCCTTAACGGCACCTACGACCGCAACCAAAATCGCGCGGTGCCGATTGCCAGTATCGACAGCGGCTTGTACTTCGACCGAAATACCCAATGGTTTGGCAAGAACTACCGCCAGACACTTGAGCCACGGCTGTTCTATCTCTACGTACCAGAAAAGGACCAATCCGACATTCCGGTATTCGATACTGCCGAATACACCTTCAACTACGCCTCGCTGTTCCGCGACAACCGCTTCTCGGGTTCCGACCGCGTCGGTGACGAAAACAAGTTGTCGCTGGGCGTAACCAACCGCTGGATCGAAGACAACGGCTTCGAGCGTCAACGCATCAGCGTCGGCCAGGCCATGTACTTCAAGGACCGCGAAGTCCAATTGCCGGGTGTCGATGCGAAAACCCGAGAGGACGCGCACTCCAGCGTTTCTCCTTACGCTCTGGAATACGAATACCGCTGGAACCGCGATTGGCGCACCACCGCCGACTACAACTGGGATCCGGACAGCCGCAGCCCTCGCTCGGGCAGCGCGATGTTCCACTACCAGCCTGAAGACAACCCGAACAAAGTTATCAACGCCGGCTATCGCTATCGCAACGACCAGGTGATCTACAACCAGAACACCGGTAAATGGCAGTTCGGCGGCGACTATGGCACCCCGGGTGACCCGAACTACGTGAAGGACTACTACAAGATCCAACAGCACGACTTCTCGGTCATCTGGCCGGTCGTGCCGCAATGGAACGCCATCAGCCGCTGGCAGTACGACTACAACCGCAACCGTACGCTGGAAGCCTTTGGTGGTTTCGAATATGACAACTGCTGCTGGAAACTGCGCCTGATCAACCGTTACTGGGTTTCCTACGACGAATTCAGTCAGGATGCGCCGGAAAACGAGAAAGGCGACCACGGCATTTTCCTCCAAATCGTTCTGAAAGGTCTCGGTGGCGTTGTTGGCACCAAAGTAGAGAGCTTCCTCGACAAAGGCATCCAAGGTTATCGTGAACGTGAAGACCAAGCTTTCTGATTGTCTGCGCCCGCTGATGCTGGGCGCGCTGTTCCTGAGTACCGCGGCCAGCGCCGCGGTGCAGTCCATCGACAAGGTCGTGGCCATCGTCGACAACGACGTGGTCATGCAAAGCCAACTGGACCAGCGGGTTCACGAAGTCCAGCAAACCATCGCCAAGCGCGGCTCCGCCGTGCCACCGGCCAACGTACTGGAACAGCAGGTACTGGAACGCCTGATCGTCGAAAACCTGCAACTGCAGATCGGCGAGCGTTCCGGCATCCGCATTACCGATGAAGAGCTGAACCAGGCGATCGGCACCATTGCCCAGCGCAACAACATGAGCGTGGATCAGTTCCGCGCCGCCCTGGCTCGCGACGGCCTGTCTTATGAAGACGCTCGCGAACAGGTGCGCCGCGAAATGATCATCAGCCGTGTGCGTCAACGCCGCGTAGCCGAGCGCATCCAGGTGTCCGAGCAGGAGGTGAAAAACTTCCTGGCCTCCGACCTGGGCAAGATGCAACTCTCCGAAGAGCTGCACCTGGCCAATATCCTGATTCCTACCCCGGAAAGTGCCAACTCCGAAGCCATTCAGAGCGCTGCCCGCCAGGCCATGGACATCTACCAGCAACTCAAGCAAGGCGCTGACTTCGCCCAACTGGCAATTGCCCGTTCGGCCAGCGACAACGCCCTGGAAGGCGGTGACATGGGCTGGCGTAAAGCCGCGCAACTGCCACCACCGTTCGATCGCGAGCTGAGTGCCATGGCCGTGGGTGACGTCACCCAGCCAGCACGCACGCCAGGCGGCTTCATCATTCTCAAGCTGCTGGAGAAACGCGGCGGCGGCAATCAGGTGCGTGACGAAGTCCACGTGCGTCACATCCTGATCAAGCCGAGCGAAATCCGCAGCGAAGCCGAAACCAAGCGCCTGGCCGAGAAGCTCTATGAGCGCATCGAAGCCGGCGAAGACTTTGCCGAACTGGCCAAGAGCTATTCCGAGGACCCGGGTTCGGCCCTTAACGGCGGCGACCTGAACTGGATCGACCCGAACGCCCTGGTGCCGGAATTCCGCGCGGTCATGGACAAGACGCCGCAAGGCACCCTGTCCAAACCGTTCAAGAGCCCCTATGGCTGGCACGTACTGGAAGTCCTTGGCCGTCGCGCCACCGACAGCACCACCCAGGCGCGCGAACAGCAAGCAATGACCGTGCTGCGTAACCGCAAGTACGATGAAGAGCTGCAAACCTGGTTGCGTCAGATCCGTGACGAAGCCTACGTTGAAATCAAGCTCCCTGGCGCCGACCAGGCAGCGCAGTGAAGCCCAAACGCTTCGCGCTGACACCCGGTGAACCAGCCGGCATAGGTCCCGACCTGTGCCTGCTGCTCGCCTCGCAAGCACAGCCATATCCCCTGATTGCCATTACCAGCCGCGACCTGCTCCTTGAGCGGGCCGCGCAGTTGGGTGTGGCGGTTGATGTGATCAGCGTGACTCCCGACCAATGGCCGGATGCCCCGGCACCGGCCAACAGCCTGTATGTCTGGGATACGCCGCTCAATGCGTCGGTTACTGCCGGGCAACTGGACCAGGCCAATGCTGCCTTCGTCCTGGAAACCCTGACCCGTGCCGGCCAGGGCTGCATGAACGGCGACTTTGCCGGGATGATCACCGCTCCGGTGCACAAGGGCGTGATCAACGAATCCGGGATCGCCTTCTCCGGGCATACCGAATTCCTTGCCGACCTGACTCACACTGCCCAAGTAGTGATGATGCTTGCCACTCGCGGCCTGCGGGTCGCCCTGGTGACCACGCACCTGCCACTGCGCGAGATTGCCGATGCAATCACCCCTGATCGCCTGGAACGCGTGACGCGGATCCTGCACAGCGACCTGCAACAAAAATTCGGCATTGCCCAGCCGCGCATCCTCGTCTGCGGGCTCAACCCGCACGCCGGTGAAGGCGGGCACCTGGGCCATGAAGAAATCGATATCATCGAACCCACCCTTGAGCGTCTGCGTTCCGAAGGCATGGACCTGCGTGGCCCCCTGCCCGCCGACACTCTGTTTACCCCCAAATATCTGGAGCACTGCGATGCAGTGCTGGCGATGTACCACGACCAGGGCCTGCCCGTGCTGAAGTACAAAGGCTTCGGCGCGGCAGTCAACGTGACCCTTGGCCTGCCGATCATCCGCACCTCCGTCGACCATGGCACCGCCCTGGACCTGGCGGGCAGCGGGCGGATCGACACCGGCAGCCTGCAAGTCGCCCTGGAAACCGCCTACCAGATGGCCGAGACCCGTCTATGACCGAGCAATACCAACACCGTGCGCGCAAGCGCTTCGGCCAGAACTTTCTGCACGACGCCGGGGTGATTGACCGCATCCTGCGCTCCATCCACGCCAAGGCCGACGACCGCCTGCTGGAAATCGGCCCGGGCCAGGGCGCGCTGACCAAAGGCTTGCTCAACAGCGGCGCGCAGCTGGACGTGGTGGAACTGGACAAGGACCTGATCCCGATCCTCAACGACCAATTCGCCGGCAAGAGCAATTTCAACCTGCACCAGGGTGATGCGCTGAAGTTCGACTTCAACACCCTCAACGCCGCGCCCAATAGCCTGCGCGTGGTCGGCAACCTGCCCTACAACATCTCCACACCGCTGATTTTCCACCTGCTGAACAACGCAGGAATCATCCGCGACATGCACTTCATGCTGCAGAAGGAAGTGGTCGAGCGCCTGGCGGCCGGTCCTGGCGGCGGCGATTGGGGCCGTCTGTCGATCATGGTTCAATACCATTGCCGCGTGGAACACCTGTTCAACGTCGGCCCTGGCGCGTTCAACCCGCCGCCGAAAGTCGACTCGGCGATCGTGCGCCTGGTGCCCCATGCGGTCCTGCCGCACCCGGCCAAGGATCACCGCCTGCTCGAGCGCGTCGTTCGCGAAGCCTTCAACCAACGCCGCAAGACCCTGCGCAACACCCTCAAGGCCCTGCTGAGCAACGCCGAAATCGAAGCCGCCGGCGTCGATGGCGGCCTGCGCCCGGAACAACTCGACCTGGCAGCCTTCGTGCGCCTGGCCGACAAGCTCAGCGAGCAAGTCGCCGAGCAGCCTGCCGCTATCTGACCGGCAGCACGCGTGATCGGGTAGGACACCAGCCCCTCAGTCTGGTTTACTACCCGATACTTGGCCTAGACTGCTGCATATCAGTCACGCCCCGCGTCCCGCTTTGCTTTTAAGGCCTTCTTGCATGTCCGATCCTCGTTATCAGGTCGACGTCAGCGTCGTCACCCGCTTCCTGGCAGAACAGTCGCAACCCGAGCAGAACCGTTTCGCCTTCGCCTACACCATCACCGTCCAGAACAACGGCCTGCTGCCGGCCAAACTGCTTTCACGGCACTGGGTCATTACCGATGGCGACGGCCATGTCGAAGAGGTGCGCGGCGCCGGCGTGGTGGGTCAGCAACCGCTGATTGCCGCTGGCCAGAGCCACACCTACAGCAGCGGCACCGTGATGACCACCCGCGTAGGCAATATGCAGGGCAGCTATCAGATGCTCGCCGAAGACGGCAAGCACTTCGACGCCGTCATCGCGCCCTTCCGCCTCGCGGTGCCCGGAGCCCTGCACTGATGGCAACCTATGCAGTCGGTGACCTGCAGGGCTGCCTCGAGCCACTCAAGTGCCTGCTCGAGCAAGTCGCCTTCGACCCGCAAACGGACCGTCTGTGGCTGGTCGGTGACTTGGTCAACCGCGGCCCGCAATCCCTGGAAACCCTGCGTTTTCTCTACAGCATCCGCCAGTCGCTGGTGTGCGTGCTGGGCAATCACGACCTGCACCTGCTGGCCGCCGGGCATAACATCGAACGCCTGAAGAAAAACGACACCTTGCGCGAAATCCTCGAAGCGCCGGACCGCAAGGAATTGCTCGACTGGCTGCGCCAGCAAAAGCTCATGCACTACGACGAAATTCGCGACATTGCGCTGGTGCACGCCGGCATTCCGCCGCAGTGGTCCCTGCGCAAGGCCCTGAAGTGCGCTGCCGAAGTCGAAGCGGCCTTGCGCGACGACAACCTGTTCGCGCCCTATCTCGACGGCATGTACGGCAATGAGCCAGCGAAATGGAACAGCGATCTCAAGGGCGTCACCCGCCTGCGAGTCATCACCAACTATTTCACCCGCATGCGCTTTTGCACCAGCGAAGGCAAGCTTGATCTCAAGGGCAAGGAAGGCGCCGACACCGCACCACCCGGTTACGCCCCCTGGTTCAAGTACAAAGAGCGCAAGACCCGCGGCCTCAAGATCATTTTTGGCCATTGGGCAGCGCTCGAAGGTCAGTGCGACGAGCCCGGCATCATCGCCCTCGATACCGGATGCGTCTGGGGTGGTGCCATGACCCTGATGAACATCGATACCGGCGTACGCCTCAGCTGCAAATGCGATGAGCACGGCCACCTCGCGCCACCCGTCGCCTCACCTGCCCCCGAACCCCAGTCGGCCAGCGCCAAGCGCTAGGCTGCACTTTCAGCCTGGACCCAGGAACCCGCCATGAGCGAATTCAAACGTATTCCCCCCGAACAAGCCCAAGCCCTGCGCGAAAAAGGCGCAGTGGTGGTCGACGTCCGCGATCCTGCGACCTTCGCCGCCCTGCACATCAGCGGCTCGAAGCACCTGGACAACCACTCCCTGCACGCCTTCATCACGGCCGCCGACCTCGATGCGCCGACCGTGGTGGTCTGCTACCACGGCAACTCCAGCCAGGGCGCCGCGGCCTATCTGGTCAGCCAGGGATTTTCTGACGTCTATAGCATGGACGGCGGCTTCGAACTGTGGCGTACGACTTATCCTTCGGACACTGCGCAAGGCACTGCCGAATAATTTTTTCAGCGCTCCAGCCCACGCCTGCCGTGGGCTGACGAACGGTCGTACACAACAAATCACGCATTGCCCCTTTACCTCCCGGATTACCAACTATCCTTAGCCTCAGGCCATCCAAAACAGGGGAGAGCCGGTACACCGGCGAGCGGGTCATCGGGAGTAGCTTTCAGGGTTGATAGCTTTGAAGGTGTTCTGGGGGGATAAAAAACAGCCGATATTTCAGCTGTTTACCAGCATCGACTGATTGATCCGACGTCGGCTCCACGTATCGAGCGAGGTGACGTCATGAGTATCTTTAGCCACTTCCAACAACGCTTCGAGTCCACACGCCAGGAAGAATTCTCGCTGCAGGAGTACCTGGAGCTCTGCAAACAGGACCGCAGCGCCTACGTATCTGCCGCCGAGCGTCTGCTGCTGGCAATCGGCGAGCCGGAATTGCTCGACACTTCGACCAACTCGAGGCTGTCGCGCATCTTCTCCAACAAGGTGATCCGCCGCTACCCGGCCTTTGAAGACTTCCACGGGATGGAAGAATGCATTGACCAGATCGTCTCCTACTTCCGCCATGCCGCCCAAGGCCTGGAAGAGAAGAAGCAAATCCTCTACCTGCTGGGCCCGGTCGGCGGCGGCAAGTCGTCCCTGGCGGAAAAACTCAAGCAACTGATCGAGAAAGTGCCCTTCTACGCCATCAAGGGTTCTCCGGTGTTCGAATCGCCCCTGGGGTTGTTCAATGCCACCGAAGACGGCGCGATCCTCGAAGAGGATTTCGGCATTCCACGGCGCTACCTGAACACCATCATGTCGCCCTGGGCAACCAAGCGACTGTCCGAATTCGGCGGTGATATCAGTCAATTCCGGGTGGTCAAGCTCTACCCTTCGATCCTCAACCAGATTGCCGTGGCCAAGACCGAACCTGGCGACGAGAACAACCAGGACATCTCGGCGCTGGTGGGCAAGGTCGATATCCGCAAGCTCGAAGAATTCCCGCAAAACGACGCGGACGCCTACAGCTACTCGGGCGCCCTGTGCCGGGCCAACCAAGGTCTGATGGAATTCGTCGAAATGTTCAAGGCCCCGATCAAGGTTCTGCACCCGCTGCTGACTGCCACCCAGGAGGGCAACTACAACAGTACCGAAGGCCTGGGCGCGATTCCATTCACCGGGATCCTGCTGGCCCACTCCAACGAATCGGAGTGGCACACCTTCCGCAACAACAAGAACAACGAAGCGTTCATCGACCGGATCTACATCGTCAAAGTGCCGTACTGCCTGCGCGTCAGCGATGAAGTGAAGATCTACGACAAGCTGCTGTTCAACAGCTCCCTGGCCAAAGCCCATTGCGCACCTGACACCCTGAAAATGCTTGCCCAGTTCACCGTGCTGTCGCGCCTCAAGGAGCCGGAGAACTCGAACATCTACTCGAAAATGCGGGTCTACGACGGTGAAAACCTCAAGGACACCGATCCTAAGGCCAAGTCGATCCAGGAATACCGCGACAGTGCCGGTGTCGACGAGGGCATGAACGGCCTGTCGACCCGCTTTGCCTTCAAGATCCTGTCCAAGGTCTTCAACTTCGATCCGCACGAAATCGCCGCCAACCCGGTGCACCTGCTGTACGTACTTGAGCAACAGATCGAACAGGAGCAGTTCCAGGCGGAAACCCGCGAACGCTACCTGCGCTTCCTCAAGGAGTACCTGGCTCCGCGCTACATCGAGTTCATCGGCAAGGAAATCCAGACGGCGTACCTGGAATCCTACAGCGAGTACGGGCAGAACATCTTCGACCGCTACGTGCTCTACGCCGATTTCTGGATCCAGGACCAGGAGTACCGCGACCCGGAAACCGGCGAGATTCTCAACCGCGTAGCGCTCAACGAGGAACTGGAAAAAATCGAGAAACCGGCGGGCATCAGCAATCCGAAGGATTTCCGCAACGAAATCGTCAACTTCGTCCTGCGCGCACGTGCCAACAACAACGGCAAGAATCCGACCTGGCTCAGCTACGAGAAACTGCGGGTGGTCATCGAGAAGAAAATGTTCTCGAATACCGAGGACCTGCTGCCAGTCATCAGTTTCAACGCCAAGGCGAGCAAGGAGGACCAACAAAAACACAACGATTTCGTCACCCGGATGGTCGAGCGCGGTTACACCGACAAACAGGTGCGGCTGTTGTCTGAATGGTACTTGAGGGTCCGGAAGTCGCAGTGACGCGGCTGCAAGCTTCTAGCCACAAGCTGCAAGGGAGCGCCGGTGACACGGCCCATCCACTTGCAGCTTGACGCTTACGACTTGAAGCTCCCCGGAGGGGCCTATGAGCTATGTGATCGACCGACGTCTCAATGGCAAGAACAAGAGCACGGTAAACCGCCAGCGTTTCCTGCGGCGCTACCGTGACCACATCAAAAAGGCTGTCGAAGAGGCGGTGAGCCGCCGCTCCATCACCGACATGGAGCATGGCGAACAGATCAGTATTCCCGGGCGGGACATCGACGAGCCGGTGCTTCACCACGGTCGCGGTGGCAAACAGACCGTCGTTCACCCCGGCAACAAGGAATTCACCAGCGGCGAACATATCGCCCGGCCACAAGGCGGCGGGGGCGGCAAGGGTCCGGGCAAGGCCGGCAATTCCGGCGAAGGCATGGACGAGTTCGTCTTCCAGATCACCCAGGAAGAATTTCTCGAATTCATGTTCGAGGACCTCGAGCTGCCCAACCTGGTCAAACGCAACTTGACCGGCACCGATACCTTCAAGACCGTACGCGCGGGCATCAGCAACGAGGGCAACCCGTCGCGGATCAATATCATCCGCACCCTGCGCTCGGCCCATGCACGACGCATCGCCCTGTCGGGCAGTAGCCGCGCGAAACTGCGTGAGGCCAAAGAAGAACTGGCGCGACTCAAGCAGGAAGAACCGGATAACTTCGGCGATATCCAGGAAATCGAAGCGGAAATAGAACGACTGAGCGCGCGCATTCACCGTGTGCCGTTTCTCGACACCTTTGACCTCAAGTACAACCTGCTGATCAAGCAGCCCAACCCCAGTTCCAAGGCGGTGATGTTCTGCCTGATGGACGTTTCCGGCTCCATGACCCAGGCGACCAAGGACATCGCCAAGCGCTTCTTCATCCTCTTGTACCTGTTCCTGAAACGGAACTACGACAAGATCGATGTGGTTTTCATCCGCCACCACACCAGCGCCCGCGAAGTGGACGAGGAAGAGTTTTTCTACTCGAGGGAAACCGGCGGCACCATCGTCTCCAGCGCCTTGAAACTGATGCAGGAGATCATGGCCGAACGCTATCCAAGCAACGACTGGAACATCTACGCCGCCCAAGCCTCCGACGGCGACAACTGGAACGATGACTCGCCGATCTGCCGCGACATCCTGATCAACCAGATCATGCCTTTCGTGCAGTACTACACTTACGTGGAGATTACCCCACGCGAACACCAGGCCCTGTGGTACGAGTACGAGCGAATCGCCGAAGCCTTTTCCGACACATTTGCCCAGCAGCAGCTGGTTTCGGCCGGGGATATCTATCCGGTCTTCCGTGAACTCTTCCAGCGCAGGTTAGTGACATGACCGCCAAAGAGCAGAAGCGCCAACCCATTTCCACGGGCTCCGAATGGACATTCGAGCTCATCCAGGCCTACGACCGCGAAATCAGCCGTATCGCGGCCCGGTATGCGCTGGACACGTATCCCAACCAGATCGAGGTGATCACCGCCGAACAAATGATGGACGCCTACGCGTCCGTCGGCATGCCGTTGGGCTACCACCACTGGTCCTACGGCAAGCATTTCCTCAGCACCGAGAAATCCTACAGCCGCGGGCAAATGGGCCTGGCCTACGAAATCGTCATCAACTCCGACCCCTGCATCGCCTACCTGATGGAGGAAAACACCATCTGCATGCAGGCACTGGTGGTAGCTCATGCCTGCTACGGCCATAACAGCTTCTTCAAGGGCAACTACCTGTTCCGCACCTGGACCGACGCCAGTTCGATCATTGACTACCTGGTGTTTGCCAAGCAGTACATCATGCAGTGCGAGGAGCGCCACGGCATCGATGCCGTCGAGGACCTGCTGGACTCCTGCCACGCCCTGATGAACTACGGCGTTGACCGCTACAAACGCCCCTATCCGATTTCCGCCGAAGAAGAGCGGCGCCGGCAGAAGGATCGCGAAGAGCACCTGCAAAAGCAGATCAATGACCTGTGGCGCACTATTCCCAAGGGTGCCGACAAGTACAACGAAAAAGACAACGCACGTTTTCCCGCCGAACCGCAGGAAAACATCCTCTACTTCATCGAAAAACACGCGCCGCTGCTGGAGCCCTGGCAGCGCGAAATCGTGCGCATCGTACGCAAGATTGCTCAGTATTTTTATCCACAACGCCAGACCCAGGTGATGAACGAGGGCTGGGCCACGTTCTGGCACTACACCCTGATGAACGACCTGTACGACGAAGGCCTGGTGACCGATGGCTTCATGATGGAGTTCCTCACGTCCCACACCAGCGTCGTCTTTCAGCCAGGGTTCGACAGTCCGTACTACAGTGGCATCAACCCCTACACCCTCGGCTTTGCCATGTACCGCGACATTCGGCGCATGTGTGAAGAACCCACCGAAGAGGATTACCGCTGGTTCCCGGAAATCGCCGGGACCGACTGGCTATCAGCCATCAAGTTCGCCATGAGCAGCTTCAAGGATGAGAGCTTCATCCTGCAGTACCTGTCACCCAAGGTGATACGCGACCTGAAGCTGTTCAGCATCCTCGATGACGATCAGAAGGACGACCTGCTGGTGCCGGCCATTCACGACGAGGAAGGCTACCGGACCATTCGCGAAACCCTGGCCGCGCAATACAACCTGGGTAACCGCGAACCCAACGTGCAGATCTACAGCATCGACCGCCGCGGCGATCGTTCGCTGACCCTGCGCCATCAACAACACGACCGCAAACCGCTGGGAGAATCCACCGAGGAAGTCCTCAAGCACCTGCATCGTCTATGGGGCTTCGATATTCACCTGGAAACCCTGCAAGGCGACCAGATCATGAAAACCCATCACGTCCCACCCAGGACCGAACACAGCGAGAACGATTACGGCCGACTCGACCTGGCCGTCATCCACCTTTGAAACCATCGAAGCCTCCGTTGACTCGGCGCAAGGGTTATCCTGTCGAGCTAACGGAGGTTTTTTATGCGGATTTATAAAGTCGGCGGCGCGGTCCGTGACCGCCTGCTCGGCAGGCCTGTTACCGATATCGACTGGGTCGTGGTCGGCGCCAGCAGCGACGAAATGCTCGCCAAGGGCTATCGCCCGGTCGGTTCCGACTTCCCGGTATTCCTGCACCCGAAAACCGGCGAAGAGTACGCCCTGGCGCGCACTGAACGTAAAACAGGTCGCGGCTATGGCGGATTTACCTTCCATGCCAGCCCTGAAGTCACCCTGGAAGAGGACTTGATCCGCCGCGACCTGACGATCAACGCCATGGCCGAAGACGAACACGGTCAACTGACCGACCCTTACCACGGTCAACGTGATCTCGAAGCGCGCCTGCTGCGCCATGTTTCCACGGCGTTCGCCGAAGATCCCCTGCGAGTCCTGCGGGTTGCCCGCTTCGCCGCCCGTTACGCCGAACTCGGATTCCGCGTCGCTCCCGAGACCCTGGTCTTGATGCGCCAACTGAGCGAATCCGGCGAGCTGCAAGCCCTGACGCCTGAACGCAGCTGGAAGGAAATCTCCCGCGCCCTGATGGAAGCCCAGCCCCAGGTGTTTATCCAGGTGCTGCGCGAGTGCGGCGCACTGAAGGTATTGCTGCCGGAAGTCGATGCACTGTTTGGCGTGCCGCAACCTGAAGCCCATCACCCGGAAATCGACAGTGGCGTGCACACCTTGAGCGTGCTGCAGCAAGCCGCATTGCACCGACAGCCGCTGACGGTGCGCTGGGCCTGCCTGCTCCACGACCTGGGCAAGGGACTGACGCCGCAAAGCGAGTGGCCACGGCACATTGCCCACGAGCACAAGGGCCTGAAACTGATCAAGGAGGTCAACGAGCGCTTCAAGGCACCTCGCGACTGTCAGGAACTGGCGTTGCTGGTCGGCCAGTATCACACCCACGGGCACCGCGCCCTGGAGCTGAAACCCTCGACCCTGCTGGAGTTGCTGCAAAGCTTTGACGTCTACCGGCGCCCGCAGCGATTTGAAGAGTTCATCGTTGCCTGTGAAATGGATGCTCGCGGTCGCAAAGGCCTGGAACAGAGAAGTTATCCACAGGCGGATTACCTTCGCGGCGCGGCAACGGCCGCTCGCAGCGTCGCGGTCCAGCCATTGCTGGAGCAGGGATTCAAAGGGCCGGAGTTAGGTGAGGCGATCAAGCGTGAACGCCTCAAGGCGTTGAAGACCTACAAGGAAGCAAACCTGAGTTGAAACCTATCGCGGGCAGGTGCAAAACCGCCCGCGATCATCACCTCACAGCATGCTTGATGGCGTCAGCGGCTGGCCGCGCCAAGAGAAGGCTACAGGTGCAAGCACCTGGTCGATCTGCGCCTCTTCCCACAAGCTCGAAAAACTCTTCTCGACCCCGCGGTGGACCCTGTCAGGAGCAATCAGCGACAAGGGCCACAGCACGAAGGCATTTTTCAGGATCTCGGCGCGCGGCAGCACCAAACCATCGAAATTGCCCACCAGATCGCCATACAGCAGCACATCGATGTCCAGCGGCAAGCCTATGCGATCCGGCGCATAACGCCCGTTATCCGCCTCGATGAATTTCAGGCGACGGTCCAACTCCATCAACGGCAGATCGGTGAACGCCGACACCACAAAATTGAAAAACGGCCCGCTCTTGATCCCGACCGGCTGGCTTTCGAAGACTGGCGAACAGTGCATGTCCTGCAAAAAGCCGCTGAGTGCTTCAAGCCCCGCCTGCAAATGGGTTTCGCGCTCGACATTGCTGCCAAGCCCGAGAAATACCTGAGTCAGCGACATCCGCGCTCAATCTCCACACCCACGCCCGTGGCAGCCGGAACGGCGCCTGGCTTGGTCAACTTGAGACGCAACCAGGTGATCTTGAATTCACTCATCAACACTTGCGCCAACCGCTCGGCAAAGGTTTCCACCAGCTGGAACTGCGCGTGTTCGGCAAAGGCCTGGATGCGCGTCGAAACACTGGCGTAATCCAGTGCCAGGGTCAGGTCATCTCCCGCCGCCGCAGGACGATTGTCCCAGGCAAAGCTCAGATCAAGTCGCAGGCACTGACGGATGCCGCGCTCCCAGTCGTAGGCACCGATCACCGTGTCGACTTCCAGGCCCTCGATAAACACTCTGTCCAAGCACTTTTCTCCGCAGCACGACAAGGGCGCAATGCGCCGTTAGAATCAGGGCGTCCTCGCCCGGAATAGTTAGCATGTTTTGGTCACTGGCGATTTTCGCCTACCTGCTCGGCTCGCTGTCCTTTGCCATCCTGCTCAGTCGCCTGACCGGTAGCCCCGATCCGCGCATGGGCGGATCAGGCAATGCCGGCGCCACCAACATGTTACGCCTGGCCGGCAAAAAACTCGCGGTCCTGACACTGTTCGGCGACCTGCTCAAAGGTTTGCTGCCCGTCCTGCTTGCCGCCATGGCCGGCCTATCCATCCAGCAACAAGGCTGGATCGGCGTCTGCGCCGTGATTGGCCATCTGTTCCCGCTGTACTTTCGCTTTCGCGGCGGCAAAGGTGTTGCCACCGCTGCCGGCATGTTGCTCGGCCTCTACCCGCCGGCCGCACTCCTGGCCATCGGCGGCTGGCTGCTGACCTTCTACCTCACCCGTACCAGTTCGCTGGCGGCACTGATTGCCACGCCCCTGACCCTGCCACTGCTGGCTTGGCAGGAGCCGGCTGCACTGTTGCCGATGAGCGTACTGACCGCGCTGATCGTCTGGCGCCACCGCGGCAATCTACGCGACCTGTTTGCCGGACGCGAACGGCATTTCTAACCACCGCAGGTGAACCTCACAAGGGCGACAACTGCTCCATCGGCCAGCGGGCCTGAACGCTGATCGCCAGGCTTTCGTGCTGCCCTGCCTGCAGGCGTTGGCAACCGGCAAATGCGATCATCGCGCCGTTATCGGTGCAGAACTCCGGGCGAGCGTAGAAAACGTCGCCCTTCATGCTACCGAGCATTTGCTCCAGGGAAATCCGCAACGCCTTGTTCGCACTCACACCACCAGCGATCACCAGGCGCTTGAGACCGGCCTGTTTCAGGGCACGCTTGCACTTGATGGTCAAAGTCTCCACCACCGCATCCTGGAAGGCCAGTGCGATGTCGCTGCGGGTTTGCTCGCTGTCGTCCCCAGCGCTGAGGCATTGCTGCCAAGTGTTGAGGGCGAAGGTTTTCAAGCCGCTGAAACTGAATGCCAGGCCTGGGCGGTCGCACATCGGACGGGGGAAGACAAAACGCCCAGCCACACCCTGTGCCGCCAGACGGGCGATTTCCGGACCGCCGGGGTAATTGAGCCCCATCATCTTCGCGGTCTTGTCGAAAGCCTCACCCGCCGCATCGTCGAGGGTTTCCCCCAACAGGGCGTATTGACCGATGCCATCGACCTGAACCAGCTGCGTATGGCCACCCGAGACCAACAAAGCGACGAACGGAAACTCCGGCGGCTGCGGCTCCAACATCGGCGCCAGCAAGTGGCCTTCCATGTGATGCACACCGAGCGCCGGAATGCCCCAGGCAAACGCCAGCGCCTGGGCGCAGGAAGCACCTACCAGCAACGCGCCAACCAGGCCAGGACCCGCGGTGTAGGCGATGGCGTCGATCTCGGTCGGCACGCAGTCGGCTTCGGCCAACACCTGGCGAATCAAGGGCAGCATGCGCTTGACGTGATCTCGCGAGGCCAGCTCCGGCACCACGCCACCATAGGCGCGATGCAAGTCGATCTGACTGAACAGTGCGTCGGCCAGCAAGCCTTTTTCACTGTCGTATAATGCGACGCCGGTTTCGTCGCAAGAGGTTTCTAATCCCAGTACTAGCATGGGTTTGCGCCTTGTTTAGGCTAATTTCGAAGGCGCGCATAATAGTCCCCACGGGATGCCCCGACCAGCGGTTTTCGATCAGAGGCTTTGCATTCCGAGCGTTGAGGGGTTAACATCCGCAACCCTTAAAAACCGACGTCTTCAAGTGCTCTTTTGCCGCGAGGATGTTGACCCCGGTAATGAATGAAGGTAGCTCTGGATGCCAGCCGTCAAAGTAAAAGAGAACGAACCCTTCGACGTAGCTCTGCGTCGTTTCAAGCGCTCCTGCGAAAAAGCCGGTGTACTGGCTGAAGTTCGTAGCCGCGAATTTTATGAGAAGCCAACTTCTGAGCGTAAGCGCAAAGCAGCTGCTGCTGTTAAGCGTCACGCCAAGAAAGTTCAGCGCGAACAGCGCCGCGCCGTTCGTCTGTACTAATACACAGACGATCGTAGCAAGCTTCTGCCAAGCCCGGCCCTCAGCCGGGCTTATGGCATTTGCGGATATCGCTTGATGCTTCACTGTCAAAGCCGCACACGCGACCGAGACAAACCTGCTTCACACGTCAGACCTGGCTCTTTTGCCAGCCGTGCACGTCTCTTCTGACGAGCCTTCCAAGGCTACTGACGAGCACACCCTACTGATTCCTCTAATCGACGATCAGCCCAAGGCACCTGCTTGCGTGCCCGCTTTTGAGCTATCCGAGCCTGACTTTGGGCGCAACCGGACTCAGGGCAACACTTTCGAACAGTCGGATTCTGATTGCTGCTAACGTCAGTGAATTTTCGGCAGATACATTTCCCAACAGCGAATACGCAGTCGATACCGGTCGAGCCGCCTTTTGTCGCGCCTCGTAATCATGGCCACATCAACGCACCCTTCGCCTAGGCCCTACATCTACCAGCAGTGATGACGAGAACGCCATGGCCGGGCTGATTCCCCAGAGCTTCATTGACGACCTTCTGAACCGCACCGACATCGTCGACGTGGTCAGCTCGCGCCTGCAAATGAAAAAGGCCGGCAAGAACTACACAGCCTGCTGTCCGTTTCACAAGGAAAAAACCCCATCTTTCAGCGTCAGCCCGGACAAGCAGTTCTATTACTGCTTTGGTTGCGGCGCTGGCGGCAATGCTCTTGGCTTCATCATGGACCACGACAACCTGGACTTCCCCCAGGCCGTCGAGGAACTCGCCAAGGCCGCCGGCATGGAGATCCCCCGCGAGGAAAGTGGCCGAGCGCACAAGCCCCGGCAACCCACCGACTCGCCACTGTACCCACTGCTGACGGCAGCCGCAGACTTCTACCGCCAGGCCCTGAAAAGCCACCCGGCGCGCAAGGCCGCCGTCGACTACCTGAAAGGCCGCGGCCTGACCGGCGAAATTGCCCGGGACTTCGGCCTCGGCTTTGCCCCGCCCGGCTGGGACAACCTGTTCAAGCACTTGAGCAGCGACACACTCCAGCAGAAAGCCATGATCGATGCCGGCCTGCTGATCGAGAATGCGGAAACCGGCAAGCGCTACGACCGCTTCCGCGACCGGGTGATGTTCCCGATCCGCGACAGCCGAGGCCGGATCATCGCCTTCGGCGGCCGGGTGTTGGGGGACGACAAGCCGAAGTACCTGAACTCCCCGGAAACCCCGGTATTTCATAAAGGCCAGGAACTCTACGGCCTTTACGAAGCACGCAAGAACAACCGCAACCTTGATGAAATCATCGTGGTCGAGGGCTACATGGACGTCATCGCCCTGGCCCAGCAAGGCCTGCGCAATGCCGTGGCCACCTTGGGCACCGCCACCAGCGAAGAGCACCTCAAGCGCCTGTTTCGGGTCGTACCCAGCGTGCTGTTCTGCTTCGACGGCGACCAGGCCGGCCGCAACGCCGCCTGGCGTGCGCTGGAGTCAACGCTATCGAGCCTGCAGGACGGTCGACGTGCACGCTTCCTGTTCCTGCCCGAAGGTGAAGACCCGGACACCCTGGTGCGCTCCGAAGGCACTGATGCATTCAAAGCGCGGATCAACCAGCACGCCCAGCCACTGGCCGATTATTTTTTCCAGCAATTGATCGAAGAGTCCGACCCGCGCTCGCTCGAAGGCAAGGCCCACATGGCCACCCTCGCCGCGCCGCTGATCGACAAAGTACCCGGCGCCAACCTGCGCACCCTGATGCGCCAGCGCCTGATGGAAATCACCGGCCTCAACAGCGAAACCGTCAGCCAACTGGTGCAAAGCGCCCCACAGGAAGCACCACCCGCCTACGACCCAGGCATTGATTACGGCGCCATGCCGGATTATTCGGACTACCACCAACCGCAGGAAAGCTACGCGCCCCAGCAGGAATGGACGCCGAAAAAACCGGGGGCCGGCGGCAAGAAATGGGACAACAAACCCTGGGACAAGAAAGGCAAGCGTGGCGGCGATCGCGATCAGCCACGTGCCCCGCGCGTCCCGGCCGCCGTCGAACCTCCAACACTGGCGGCTTTGCGCACACTGCTGCACCACCCGCAACTGGCGGAAAAAGTCGAGGACGCCGGGCACTTCGCTGCCGAGGACCACTCCAATACTCAGTTGCTGGTCGCACTGCTCGAGGCCGTACAGAAGAATCCCAAGCTAAACTCATTTCAGCTGATTGCTCGCTGGCACGGGACCGAACAAGGTCGCCTGCTCAAGGCGCTGGCTGAAAAGGAATGGCTGATCGAGGGGGATAACCTTGAACGACAGTTTTTCGACACCATAACTAGCTTGTCAGCCCGCCAACGCGAGCGAAATCTGGAACAACTGCTCAGGAAAGCTCGGCAAAGCGAGCTGAGCAGCGAAGAGAAAAATCAACTGCGCGACCTTCTAAGTCGCAATGTTTCCGCATCAAACCCGACCTCAACTGGCGCGTGAGGTCATAGCTCAGGTATAATCCTCGGCTTGTTTTTTGCCCGCCAAGACCTTCAGTGGATAGGGTGTTATGTCCGGAAAAGCGCAACAGCAGTCTCGTATCAAAGAGTTGATCCTTCTGGGTCGTGAGCAGGGCTACCTGACTTACGCCGAGGTCAACGACCACCTGCCCGAGGATATTTCAGATCCAGAGCAGGTGGAAGACATCATCCGCATGATCAACGACATGGGGATCAACGTATTCGAGGTTGCGCCAGATAAGGATGCCCTTATGCTGGCCGACGCCGATACCGACGAGGCGGCCGCTGAAGAAGCGGCCGCAGCGTTGGCGGCGGTCGAGACCGACATTGGTCGCACTACCGACCCCGTGCGCATGTACATGCGTGAAATGGGTACCGTAGAGCTTCTGACCCGCGAAGGCGAAATCGAAATCGCCAAGCGTATCGAAGAAGGCATCCGTGAAGTGATGAGCGCAATTGCGCACTTCCCAGGCACGGTTGACCATATTCTCTCCGAATACACTCGCGTCACCAGCGAAGGCGGTCGCCTGTCCGACGTCCTGAGCGGTTACATCGACCCGGACGACGGCATCACGCCGCCTGCCGCGGAAGTACCACCGCCCGTCGATGCGAAAGCCGAAAAAGCCGACGACGCTGATGACGACGAAGACGGCGACGCTTCGGATGACGAAGAAGAAACCGAAAGCGGTCCGGATCCGGTCGTTGCTGCCCAGCGTTTTGGCGCTGTCGCCGACCAGATGGAAATCACCCGCAAGGCCCTGAAAAAGCACGGTCGTGACAACAAGCTGGCAATCGCCGAGCTGTTGGCCCTGGCTGAGCTGTTCATGCCGATCAAGCTGGTTCCGAAGCAATTCGAAGGCCTGGTCGAGCGTGTTCGCAGCGCCCTGGATCGTCTGCGTCAGCAAGAGCGCGCGATCATGCAGCTCTGCGTTCGTGATGCGCGCATGCCGCGTGCCGACTTCCTGCGCCAGTTCCCGGGCAATGAAGTTGACGAAAGCTGGACCGACGCACTGGCCAAAGGCAAGAGCAAATACGCTGAAGCCATTGCTCGCCTGCAGCCCGACATCGTTCGTTGCCAGCAGAAGCTGACCGCACTCGAAGCCGAAACCGGCCTGACGATTGCCGAGATCAAGGACATCAACCGTCGCATGTCGATCGGTGAGGCCAAGGCCCGCCGCGCGAAGAAAGAGATGGTCGAAGCGAACTTGCGTCTGGTGATCTCCATCGCCAAGAAGTACACCAACCGTGGCCTGCAGTTCCTCGACCTGATCCAGGAAGGCAACATCGGCTTGATGAAAGCGGTAGACAAGTTCGAATACCGTCGTGGCTACAAATTCTCGACTTATGCCACCTGGTGGATCCGTCAGGCGATCACTCGCTCGATCGCCGACCAGGCCCGCACCATCCGTATTCCGGTGCACATGATCGAGACGATCAACAAGCTCAACCGTATTTCCCGGCAGATGCTGCAGGAAATGGGTCGCGAACCGACCCCGGAAGAGCTGGGCGAACGCATGGAAATGCCTGAGGACAAGATCCGCAAGGTATTGAAGATCGCTAAAGAGCCGATCTCCATGGAAACCCCGATCGGTGATGACGAAGACTCCCATCTGGGCGACTTCATCGAAGACTCGACCATGCAGTCGCCAATCGATGTCGCCACCGTTGAGAGCCTGAAAGAAGCGACTCGCGAAGTACTGTCCGGCCTCACTGCCCGTGAAGCCAAGGTCCTGCGCATGCGTTTCGGCATCGACATGAATACCGACCACACCCTCGAGGAGGTTGGTAAGCAGTTCGACGTTACCCGTGAACGGATTCGTCAGATCGAAGCCAAGGCGCTGCGCAAGCTGCGCCACCCGACGAGAAGCGAGCACCTGCGCTCCTTCCTCGACGAGTGATCACAAAACCCCCGGCCCTGCCGGGGGTTTTGCTTTGTGCAGATTAAATCCCCCCGCTATCGCCCCAACCCCGCAGCCCGTCTACACTCGAAACATTCTTCCCGAGCCATAACGAGACCGTTATGCCCAGACTCCCGGCCGCGCTGTTACTGTTGCTGATGACCTGGACCGCAACGGCTGACGCGCTGACTCTGACCGATGAGGAACGTGGCTGGCTTGCGGCTCACCCCGAATTGCGCCTGGGTGTCGATGCATCGTGGCCGCCATTCGAGTTTCGTGACGAACAGGACCGCTACCAAGGGCTGGCGGCCGACTACATCAACGTCGTACGCGATCGCCTGGCCGTGCGCGTCACGCCGGTCGAACCGGTCAGCTGGACCGAAGTCCTGGACCAGGTCAAACACGGAAAACTCGACTTGCTGCCCGGCATCATGTCGACCCCGGAACGCCAGAACTACCTGTCGTTCACCCGGCCTTACCTCGACTTCCCGATCGTCATCCTGGCCCACGTCGGAGGCGCCCAGCCGCACACCATCGAAGACCTGTACGGCCTGAAAATTGCCGTAGTGGAGAACTACGCGCCCCACGAACTGCTGCGCACGCAACACCCCGATCTAAACCTGGTGCCCATGCCCAACGTCAGCTCTGCCCTGCAATCGTTGGCCACCGATGAAGTCGACGCCGTAGTCGGCGACCTCGCATCCAGCGTCTGGAGCCTGCGCCAACTCAAGCTCGAGGGGCTTTACGTCAGTGGCGAGACCCCCTATCGCTATCAACTGGCGATGGCCGTGCCCAAGGACAACAAGCTGCTGGTGAGCATCCTCGACAAGGTGCTGGCAGACATGAGCCCGGGGGAAATCAGCGCGATCCAGGAGCATTGGGTAGGCAACGTCCTCGATCATCGTACATTCTGGTCGGATCTGCTGATCTACGGCCTGCCCGGGATACTGTTGCTGGTCGGCGTGCTCGCCGTGGTCATCCGCATCAACCGACGCCTGAGCTCGGAAATTTCCCGGCGTGTCGCGCTGGAGCAGGAACTGCGCAGCAGCGAATACCACTATCGCGGACTGGTCGAGAGCCTGTCGGCCATTGCCTGGGAGGCCAACATCAATGACTTCACCTACAGCTACGTCTCGCCCCATGCCGAAGACCTGCTCGGCTACCCCCTCTCGCACTGGCTGATCCCGGGGTTCTGGCGCAACATCATCCACCCTGCCGACCTCACCCGCGCCCAGACCTTCTGCGAACAGGAGGTCCTGGCCGGACGCGATCACAGCCTCGACTACCGAGTCATCACTGCTGACGGCCGCTGCCTGTGGGTGCGCGATATCGTCAGCCTGATCGAGCACGGTCACGAGCCGGTGATGCGCGGCCTGATGATCGACATCAGCGAAGCCAAGCACACCGAAGAGGCGTTGCGCCTTTCCGAGCAGAAGTTCGCCTCGGTGTTCCAGCAATGCCCGGACATTCTGGTGATCGCACGCCTGTCCGACGGCTGCCTGCTGGAAGTCAACGAAGCGTTCGAGGATCAAATCGGCCTGAGCGCCGCAGAGGTAATCGGCCAGACCGCCACCGACCTGAACATCTGGGGCATCCCCGGGGTCGGCCCCGGGCTGCTGCAGCGCCTGCAGGCGGGCCCCATCCGTAACCTGGAGATGCCCTTTCGCCGCAGCAATGGCCAGGTGTTCACCGGCCTGATCTCTGCCGAACCCTTCGAACTCGACACCACGCCGGCACTGGTGGTGGTGGTGCGCGACATCAGTCAGCTCAAGGAAACCCAGCAACAGCTGCAAACCTCCGAAGAGAAGTTCGCCAAGGCGTTTCACGCATCGCCGGACGGCCTGTTGCTGTCACGGGTCAGTGATGGCCTGCTGATCGAGGTCAACGAGGGTTTCAGCCGCATTACCGGCTTCAACAGCGCCATGTCGCTGGACCGCTCGACCCTCGATCTGGGCATCTGGGTCAACCTCAACGAGCGCCGGCAAATGCTCGACCTGCTCAAGCGCGACGGCTTCGTTCGCGACTTCAGCTGCCATATCCGTCGCAACGACGGGCAGATCCGCCTCTGCGAAATGTCCAGCCGGCCACTGCCGATCGGCGATGACGAATGCATGCTGACCATCGCCCGCGACATCACCGAACGGCATCTGATGCAGGAAAAACTGCAGCAAGCCGCCACCGTGTTCGAAAGCACCGCTGAAGGTGTGCTGATCACCGACACCCAACAGCACATCAGCGCCGTTAACCGCGCGTTCAGCGAAATTACCGGCTACAGCGAAACCGAGGCCCTGGGCCATACGCCACGGTTACTAGCCTCCGGCCTACACGACAGCGCCTTCTACGCCGCCATGTGGCACCAGCTTACTGCCGAGGGTCATTGGCAGGGCGAGATCTCCAACCGGCGCAAAAACGGCGAGCTGTACCCCAGCTGGCTGACCATCAGCGCCGTGCGCAACAAGGATCGTTTCATCACCCACTTCGTTGCGGTGTTCGCCGACATCTCCAGCCTCAAGCACGCCCAGGCCAAGCTCGACTACCAGGCCCACCACGACCCGTTGACAGGCCTGCCCAACCGCACCCTGTTCGAAAACCGCTTGCTGATGGCCTTGAACCATCAGCGCGAACAGGGCGGCCAGGGTGCGGTACTGTTCCTCGACCTGGATCGCTTCAAGCACATCAACGACAGCCTCGGGCACCCGGTCGGCGACCTGCTGCTCAAAGGCATCGCCGTGCGCCTCAAGGAACAATTGCGCGACATCGACACCGTGGCGCGCCTCGGTGGCGACGAATTCATCATCCTGCTGCCCGGCCTGCAGCAGTCCAGCGACGCCGAGCACATCGCCAACAAGCTGCTCAATTGCTTCGGCGCCCCGTTCCAGGCCGGCGAACACGAGTTCTTTATCAGCGCCAGCATCGGCACCAGCCTCTATCCCAAGGACGGCAATGACGTCGCCACCCTGGTGAAAAACGCCGACGCCGCCATGTACCGCTCCAAGGCCAAGGGCCGCAACCGGGTCGAGAGCTACACCCGCGACCTCACCGCCCAGGCCAGCGAACGCATCGCCCTGGAGCATGAACTACGTCGCGCCATCGAGCGCAACGAGCTGTCGTTGTACTACCAACCGAAGATCAGCTTGCACCATCCACGCCTGGTGGGCGCCGAAGCCCTGATCCGCTGGCGCCACCCGACCTTTGGCGACGTGCCGCCTGAACACTTCATCTCCCTCGCCGAAGAAAACGGCATGATCCTGCAGATCGGCGACTGGGTGCTGGAACAGGCCTGCCTGCAGATGCAGGAGTGGAACAAGCGCTATGAGGGCTTCGGTTCGCTGTCGGTGAACCTCGCCGGCGCCCAACTGCGCCAGCCCACCCTGCTCGGCCGCATCGAACAACTGCTCAAGGAGTACCGCCTCAAGCCCGGCCTGCTGCAACTGGAGATCACCGAAAACTTCATCATGAGCCAGGCCGAAGAAGCCCTCGAAGTCCTGCACCAGCTCAAACGCCTGGGCGTGCAGATCGCCATCGACGACTTCGGCACCGGTTACTCCTCGCTCAGCTACCTCAAGCGCCTGCCCCTGGACTACCTGAAAATCGACCAGTCCTTCGTCCGCGGCCTGCCCGACGACACCCACGATGTGGCCATCGTTCGGGCCATCATCGCCCTGGGCCGCAGCATGCAATTCACCATCATTGCCGAAGGCGTCGAAACCCAGGCCCAGCAGCAATTTCTTGCTGGCGAAGGCTGCGAACAGATCCAGGGCTACATCGTCAGCCTGCCCCTGCCCGCCGACGAATTCGCCGCAACCTTTCTTCGTATCGCAGTTTCAGACTTTTCGGATAGCACAGCCGAGAAACCACCGTTATAATCCGCGGCCTACTGAGGGCCTATAGCTCAGTTGGTTAGAGCAGAGGACTCATAATCCTTTGGTCCACGGTTCAAGTCCGTGTGGGCCCACCAATTAAAACAACAAGTTAGGCCAACCGTTCGGTTGGCCTTTTTTGTTTTTGGCATCTTTGTAAGCAGTTTGTAAGCATTCAGCGTAAAAATCCCAGCCAAAGTGCTAGGCCGGATGGTCTTGCGCGATCGAATCAGACCTCCGTCCAGTGCATTTGTCGGCAAGTATTTTTTGGAGCAACAAACAGATCGCGCCCCTGTAGCTTTAGCGCCCCCGTGGCATTTCCTAATCACCGACGCACCGACGCATTCAGCGGGCGGATAGACCGGCACGGCCTGGAGCGAATCGACGGTTGCAATAGCTGCCAAATTGCTTCCAGTCACGGCGGAAAGCAACCAGCCCAGAGTGTGTGAAAACGCATGAACAGTTTCGAAGTCTGCGTTGCTATGTAAAATCTGCTGGTGCTTGTGTAACCAGCAGACTGGGAATTCGCGAGGGAGCGAGACTCTTGGTCCAGCCCCAACTGTCAAACGTGTTCTAAACCGTTTTCACACAGCCTCGGCCATAGGCGGACGTTAAAATTTGGGAAAATCGATCTAACCCCATTTGCCACGCCCTGAATCGGGCGACTTGCCACGACTCCACTCGATTCGGCGTTTGCCACCGATCCACTTCGGCCCTATCTTAGGCGCACGATCAAGATTAAGCGCGGAGCGCGGGCATGGAAGATAGAGAGCAGCTGTACACATTGCTGGCTCAAAAAGACTGGGAGGCGATAGGTAAAATCATCTACAAGAACAAGAAGGCGAAGACACAAGACCCCTTTTTATCCCAGGTTACTACGTTCTTTGAGGCTGAGTTTTTTACCTTCGCAGAACCTTTACCGCCTGCTGCGCGCGCGAAGCAATTTGAGTTCACTAACTTGATTATCGAACTAGGTCAGCACGGCTTTAGCCAAGCCTTTGTGGATCGTTTTGTGGATGAGCGTTTGAAGCTAATGCATGAAACCAAGCACTCTGCACTACTCAATTACGCCCAGACGCATCAACACCGCCCCTTAGCCAAGCAAATCATTCAGTCTTATTTGCGGACAAAACCAGAAACGGTTGCCGCTAGCCTGCGTGAGAACCTGACAATTCGTGCAACAGAAGTGGTGGCCGGCAAGGCCAAAACTATTCGCCTGTTCAAGTCTAAGCAAGAAGAACACTTCTATGAGGCGGTGCGTCGGGTTTTTCCGACCTATCACCCCTACCCTAACGTCGCCTTAAGCTGCGTATTGGATTACCACGCCATCAAAGATCAGTTGTCCGAGAAGGCTAGGTCATACTTTTTCCAGGCCATCATCGATAGTGTGGTTTTTGATGTTGGCAGTGGGTACGAGCCGAGATACTTCATTGAGCTGGATAGTAGCTTTCATGACGAGGCTCATGCCCAGGCTAATGATCAGCTAAAAGATTCTATTTTCCGAGCGGCAAACACCAAGCTCATTCGCATCCGCCCTCTGAACGCCAAGGCCTCCTCAGTCGAAGAGTTTGAAAAGCTGGTGCGCGAAGTGATGCGCCAGCTTTGAACAACAAGCGTACAACTCCGGGTGGTGCCATCTCTTGCGCAGATGAGCTGCGAGCAGAGGTGGCGCGAATCGTATCAAACGGAGCAGATTTTTTTCTTTGACGCCGTTCGTACCACTACCATCATTGCTCACCGACTGCCTGGCTCGACAATGGTCCTTGGCAATATGCAGTGATCGGCCAAAAGCAGACCATGGATATGCTGCTAATGACTACGTAGCCTGAATAAAGCTATTTCGGTTCTGCGAACCCCTCATGTCGTACTTCTAGCTCGACACTCAAGCCGTATGCGGGGTTACGTAATTACAAGGCAACTTATAAAGAACGGTTAGCGTAAAAATACGTCAGCTGTGTAACTTAGTAATAATTAACAAATCCTGGGAGCATCTGTTTAGTGAATTACCGACTCGGAAAATGGTATCCATCAAAGGAACGGATACGATCTGACTTTGGTGAGTACCGTAAGGGGATTCTTCTGAAGGGAGAGCGAACAGCAATAATCTTTAATTACACCGGAGCAAGGCGTATTCACTACAGTGACTACTTTGATCCGTTCACAGGTACAATTCAATATATTGGAGAGGGAAAGGAAGGCGACCAACAGCTAAACCCTAGAAATAAACGGCTGTCCGAAATAATCGATAAAGACTCAGCCGTAGACATTTTCCTAGATTGTGGCGACATATTCACACCAAAGCATCTTCTTTACGCAGGAAAGTGGCAGGTTGATCGTGTCGAGTATTGCTCGAATGGCGACAGAAAGGTCTATCTTTTTACGCTTTCCCCGCATTCACAAGAGATTGTTGAGTTTCTTCGGTTTACCTTCTTCAAAACTTCGCATCAACTTTTTGAACAATCTGTATCCGAGTTTGCTCAAGCCAGAACGGCTATGTACCGGAATTTTCCAGAAGTATTACGAGTTCGCGACAACGTTATCGGTGAAATCGGGGAGTACTTTGCTGTAAAAGCCTTGAATACAAGGGAGAAAAACCCGGTAATTCGACTTTCTAGTGGATTGAAGAATATTGATGCTGTACAGATCAAGAATGGTCGAACCTACGCAATCAAAACAATTGGAAAGATCCCCCAAACAACCAGCAATATATGGGCGACGAAGCCAGAAGAGGCTGTCGATGACTTTGTAATAGTACTAATCAACCACGATTCATTGCAGCCTATCTGCGTCATGAGGATGAGTGCAAAAAAATTAACTCGTCATTTCAAGGACGACAAATATCAAGGATCAAAGAAATTGGCAATAACAATGGATTTCGTAAGTGAAGCAGAGATAATTATGGGTGATCGACCAGCTTCAAGAAAACGTCGAATCAGCACCTAATCATCCGCTACTAAGTCGACGGCCCTTACGGGCCGCGTCCGAGCTCTTATGTTATTATCCGCTACGGGGCGGTTGTAACTCTTCGTGGCTAGCAGAAATTAACCAAGAGCTGACGTTCAATGGTGTCTACCATACCGTTCGCGATTCATAGTATCTGAGGGCAGAACTGTTCTTGAACGAGCTCAAGCTTATTTTCAAATTAATCGCCACTTCTCGCACCTAATCTACTCCTGCGTAGCAGTAAAGCTATCCTTTATCAATGTAAGTTGGTCAGCGGAGTAACGAACAGCTACGAAATACGGCAAAATATCAGAGATAAAGTAGTGAAAGGAGCGCCAAGTCAGCACTACAAAAACCGCAAAGGACCCTAATGATAGGGAAATATTAATAAGATCAAACTTAAACAAAATAATACAACAACAGGCCATTGCCAAAAATATTTCAGCCAGGGCTCTGCTGCGCTTTAAATTTCTTTGGTTTTTCTCAAGCTCTGTCTTCGCACTGATTCCGAGCTCTTTCTTTGCGACCCCATTATCTTTATGTTGACTATACAATATGGTCATTTCAACTATTAGCTTCTGGAAGTCAGACTTCAAGCAAAACAGATAAAAAAGCCCCTCTGCCATCTCTCGAGCCAACCAGGAAGCAACTATAACAAAAGCAATAGACCCTATTAGCTGCATCATAGTCAACGAAGGAATCACACCCTCAGAGAGATCCATCAAAAGCTTAACTTTAATGCTGTTAAACCCAGTGATTATTGCTTCCTCACCAAGCTCAAACTTAATATAAATCGCGGTAACAAAGAAAAGCCAAGCGAAAATATTAGCTAAGCTAAATTTAAAACCCACTTCTTCTTGATAGCGAGCCTGACAATATTCTATTAACTTATCCATCATGCCAACCCAATGAAAAAGACATCGCCACCCTTAGCGTCAAATGCCCCTCCTTCATAAACCGGACTCCCAATAAAACTCATCACGGCCGGAACTCCAAGATAAGGCTTAATAAGCTCAAAATCCATCTCGCTGGCGTAGGTGAGTTTAACTAATCGTTCGGTCAAAAGGTTCAAGACCTTTGCAGTTTTATTGCCAGAATCCAATTCAGTCACCCGAACCGAAAACACAAGCGGCTCTCCAAGCATGCGATTAGATACGAGAGCGTGAAAATTTTCGCTTCGAACTCTATTGAAGTTATAAGTGTGGCTTTGGTCGTTGCCAATAATAAGCTCAACGGTACTCTGTCCTGCGTTAGGTGTTCGAATCACGCCAGCAAGCTGATCAATTTCCTTATTGATTGCTCGGTCACCGTAAGGATTTTCACTAGCGGTTGGCATAAAAGCCTCGAAGGATTGTGGCTCTATTATTCCTACTCGAACCTGTTCAGCACGTTGAGCTGATTGCTGAACAAGAGAGCCCGATGCTCTTAGTGCTTGAGAGTTTGACTTCTCGACGGCTGGAGTAATTGCACCAACCATTCTAGTCAGAGTTTTCTTGATTCGGGGGCTTTTATCAATAAATTCGATTATGTAGCCGCCGTTTTCTGGTGGCCTTGACCATAATTCCGTCTCTAAGTAGTCCTCTTTAGAGAGCCTTGCCCCTTTCCAGACTTCTCCGAACTTGGTATCCAAATGTGCACGATTTACTGCAGCCTGTAAGTGATACAGGCTGCTGCCTAAAGTCCGCAGGCTTACGCGGTGATTTTGAGTGATATCGCCATCAAAGTGTAAATGTAGGTAACTCATTCGCTTCCCTGCCAACGCTCAAAAGGTTCAAAAAATCAAATCAGCTGGATTTGAGGTGGAGCCATCATTAGGAATGGTGACGAGGAATGTCAAGGTGACATCATCTCAGGGCGCCTTTAGCAAAATCCTATCGACGGATTTGACCAATTTGTTTCGTGGCTATGTCAGGCAGAAACGACCCATTTCGGCCGTCGTCAGCGACGACAATCGACCCACGAGCTCATCCGCTTCATCGGTACGTCTGACCCCTTTGCGGTTAGGACGGTGCGCCTTAGCGTCGATCAATCGCCGACATACGTAGTAAAAGACTTCATACTTTGCGTCCGGAGATGTGGCGGGCCACCGCCCACTCTCCGTCGTCTGAATTCATACCAATTTTTCGCTGACGCGCGAGCATGTTGCACAAAGCTTTTGCGATTGAGCTTTCTGTTTGTCAGGAGGGAAGATGATTTACGTGGACCGTTCTCGTGTGCCTATGCCTCAAATGCTAGGAGCGTCTGGCATTGGGGAAGCTGAACGACAAAGAGCTGAAGAGTTCTACCGGGCTAAGAGAGATGGGCAGCGCCGCTTTGTGTTTCGCACATTTCAGATGCCGGAGGTTCGGGATGCCCTGAGAGAGCTATTTTTCAACAAATGCGCTTACTGCGAGAGTTCACTGTCTGTAGTCGCTGGCGACGTGGAAATGTTCCGCCCTAAGGCAGCTGTTGCCGAAAACCAATTGCATCCTGGTTACTGGTGGTTGGCGTTAGATTGGAACAATCTGCTGCTCGCCTGCCCCGATTGCAATCGTCTACGCAGCCACAGTTACGATGACCATAAGGTAGTAAGCGGCAAAGCCAACAGATTCCCATTGGTCGATGAATCGGCGCGATGCTTTGACCCGAGTGACGATCTGTTCCGGGAGCAGCCATTGCTGTTGGACCCCTGTCGAGATAACCCGAACGAACATTTGGTTTTTGACTGGAGCGGTCTAGTGGCCAGCGAAACGCTTCGCGGGCAGACGTCCATTGCTGTTTTAGGCTTGAACCGGGCTAACCTCCTTGAGGCAAGGGCCCGTGAGGCCAATTTGTTTCGCCTTTTGCTTAATCAAGCGGCTCTTGATAGGACGAGTGTCCAAACGAAGGAGCAGCACGTGGCATCACGAGGGTTAGCTGAAGAATTAGATGCTCTTAAGAAAGGAAGCACTCCGTATGCCGGTATGAAGCGGCAGCTGCTCCTTAAGTGGAGTAAAGACAAGGCCGCTGTAAGCAAGGCTCGATTGACGCGCGCTCAACGGGCTCTACGCGATTTCGAAACCGCCCAGTCGACTTACTCCCTGTCTGATGAAGCAGGGCGAAAGGTAGCTCGCTCCCAGCAGCGCATCATTGAGAGCATTTCCCTTCGAAATTTTAAGGGGCTGCGAGATGTTGAAATCAATCTAACGGCGGAAGGAAATGTCGGCGGTTGGCTGATGCTGCTTGGTGAGAACAGCACCGGTAAGAGCTCGATCCTTCAAGCCATCGCCCTGTGTCTGGCTGGTGCCGATTACTTTGCAGAGCTGGTCAAGAACACTAGGCTGATTCCTAAGGAGCTTGTTAATTCTAGTGCACGGAAATCCAAGATTACCGTCAAGCTTACTGGCTTCGTTGCTCCCCATCTGATGAGTATTACTGCTTCCGGTGCCACCTTCACGAGCCCGTCTGGAAAAGTCGCTGAGGTAGTCGTCTACGACAATGGGCAAGTAAAAGTGTCGGGTGATAAAGAGGCCCGCGAAGGGCAACTTGTTCTGCTGGGCTACGGTGCCACCAGACTGCTTCCACACAAGCGTCCTCAGCGTTACGGCGGGGAGTACGCCCGCATCGACAATCTCTTCGATCCCTTTCTGCCGTTGTTCGATGCCGACAACTGGCTCAGGGGCCTCGACACAAGCACCTTCAACGACGTGGCGCGAACCCTGAAAGATTTGATGGCACTCGATGAAGCGGCTCAGTTGCATCGAAAACAATCGCGTGTCTACGTCCGTAGTCATGGTGACAATGCGCCGATCCAGCGACTGAGCGACGGTTTTCAATCCGTGGTTGCAATGAGCGTTGACATCCTTGAAGTAGCGATGCGTCTTTGGGGAAATTCCGAAAGCGCAGAAGGCATTGTGCTGCTAGACGAGATTGGAGCCCATCTGCACCCATCTTGGAAGATGCGGATTGTCTCCAGCCTACGCCGCGCATTTCCTGGCATGCAGTTCATAGCCACAACGCATGATCCGCTCTGTCTTCGTGGACTCACCAAAGGTGAGGTAGTGGTCATGCGCCGCGATGAGCAAGGACGCATCGAGCCTATTATGGATCTTCCGTCACCTGGCGACTTTCGTGTCGATCAATTGCTTACCTCTGAGTTTTTTGGGCTAAGTAGCACCGTGGATCCTGAAACCGAAGTTTTGTTTGATCGCTACTACGCTTTGCTGGCCCTACACGGGCGTAACCCGGAGCAGGACGAGGAGCTGGAGCAGCTCCAACGAGAGCTCCGCGACCGACGCTACGTGGGAGACACGTTGCGCGATCAGTTAATGTTCGAAGCCGTTGATAAGGTCATCGCTCAACATAGGGTCACTGGCAACTTTTCAATGCCAGAGATGAAGCAGGAAGCCGTCAACGAACTCGCTGAGATGTGGAGATCTACTGTGGTAGGTATTGGCGGGGAGCGGCCATGATTCGGATCGAAAAGGACGCAGCGATCCCTACAATAGATGTCTTCAACCTGGCCTCTGTAGGCCCCAAAGGCCAGAAATTGACCCGCGCCGCCGCCGAGTTAGAACGAGCTATAGGTTTTTTCACTAACCCGCTCCACTACGCCAATGAGGAGAAGCTGTGCAAGACTTCGTTCGGCTTTGCGGTCTACAAGGATAAGAAACTGGCCGAAGCACTCGCGGGCATATTTGGCCGTAAGTGTGCCTACTGCGAAAGCCGAATGGCTCATGTCATGCCGAGAGAAATCGAGCACTTCCGGCCCAAATCGGAGGTGGAGAACCCTACACAGCCCGCCTTGCGTCCTGGGTATTACTGGTTGGGCGGTGATTGGGGCAATCTATTGGTGGCATGTGTGGACTGCAACCGGGCACGAAAGCATACCGTGCCAGGACAGTCTGCGGAGGTGCGCCTCGGTAAGCATGCCCAATTCCCGTTGTCCATGGAGCAGCGGCGTGTGCGTATACATACGGGAAATGTATCTGCGGAGGAGCCGTATCGTCTACTAATCCATCCCTGCTTGGATCGGCCTGAAGACAAGTTCACCTACAACGACGATGGACTGATCCTTCCCAGAGACCCCAACGATCTTCAGGCTACAACTTCCATTACAGTCTATGCCTTGCAACGCAAGCATCTGGTTGAAGAGCGCAAGCGCGTTCTCAACGATTTAAAAGTCAAACTAGAGATGCTGAAATCACTTGCCATTGAATTCAACGTAATGCACAACGGCGCATCCGCAGCTGACCTCAATGTCAAGCGTTGTCAGCTCACCCTTCAAATGGGATCCATCCGCCAGATGTTTGATTCGGAGGCTCCATATTTGGGCATGGTACGCGACTACATTCGTCGAAATATCGAGGTGGGTCATTTCCAAGAGTTGCTGCGCGCAGGACTCGATCTTCGCCGACTGTTGCCGTAACGCTGGAATAAGGAGCTTCTCATTACAAGATAAAGGAGGCACTGCTCAAATTCTCGACAGCAGCAGCCTTTTCCTGTCTTAGCCAGAAGTTGGCGCGAAGGACAAGGGGGATAGGGGGCGCTTTTTTGTGCGCCTCCCGATGATTTGATTGGCAAAAACAGAGCTGGTAAATCCAGCTGAGGCACGGTCACTTTCGGCAACGCGAAAAATGACTATTCCCAATCAGCAAATCCGCTATAGCCAGCATCCTTTCGCAAGCGCCATTCCCCCTGCTTTCCCCTCTATTTCCTTTGCAGCCCACTGATTCACATGGCGTTATGCTATGTGTCAAATATTTTCAGCGCGCCCTGTTCATACCCACTGTTACCGATCACATACCCACCAAGTCCAAGCACAGCCCGCAATGGCACGCACTAGAGCGCGTCACAGTAGATATGACATTCGAACACCTCAGACTGATAAGCCAAACCCAGCCAATACCACGCAACCTCTCTAAATCCCAGCTTCCACGCTTTACCCCGAAAACATCTCGCAGCTATTCTTTTTTCCAACGGCCCCGTTTTACCCATAAAAATACGCACTTTGACCGGGCAAACACAGCTACAAGCGCGCAGACCATCTAGCACGCGCTTTAGCAGTTTCAGGAAAATTAGAGCGAATCAAAAAACAAGTCGAAGCGCCGCGCCAAATCCAAACCCTCAACGCCTGACACACCAACACCATGCCAGTCCTCCAGCGCCTGCCGCTTCAGCACCGACAGATCACCCTGCACATAGGTTTCGGTCAGCCCCGGCATCGCATGGTTCAGCAACTGCTCGGCAATCACATAGTTGACGTTCAGATGCTGCCATCCGGCCCGTGCGAGTTTGCGCAGGTCGTGGCTTGACCAGTCACCCGCGCTCAGGCCAGCAATCGCCAACGATGCCCCCGGCCCCGTCAGCGCGTGACCGTGACCACCTGGAAACAGATAGACGCTCGGCTTGCTCGATTGCTGATCCTTGTACCAACGCAGCACAGCCACCACAGTAGGTGTCAGCGGCAGCTCAAGCCGCGTTCGCGTCTTGGTCAGCTCAGCCGGAATGACCCACCAGCCAGCATCCAAGTCAAAATGGTCCCAGCGCGCCTGCCGCGTCTCGCCGATCCGCGTACCGTGACAGAGCATCAACAGCGCCAACAGACAAGGCCCTGGTGACTTCAGCAGGCGCTGTGCCAGCAGATCCATCACCCGACCAACGTCACGCGGAAACAACCGTGCCCCCTTCGGCCTTATGCGGCCCAACCCGAAATCCGTGAACCTGACGTCAGCCAGTGGATTGACGTTCAGCAGCCCCAGACGCTTGGATGTGCGAAACGCCGCGTTCAACACCCGATAGGCATTGCACACCGTGGCCGGGGCTACCAACGCTTGCATCGGTTGAATCAATAGCTGATCAAGTGTGGCCGCGTTCAACTGATCCACCGGCATACCCACCAGCCGTGGGAGAAGCCAATTCTTGGCAAGCGACCGGCAACTGGCCTTGCGCGCCTTCGATACCGTGGCCGTGTTCAAATGTCGCTCCAGATACCACGACACCACGTCACCCACCGTATACAGAGCGCGCAGCCTGGCGTCAGGATGAACACCGCCAGCACGCAGTAACATCAGCGACGACATCCGCGCCTCCATCTCCTTGCAGCCGCAGCGAGGCCAATCAGCCGCTTTTTGCCACTTGCCATCGTGCACCGTGTACCACGCACCACACCGCCGATCCTTGAGAAAGCGAAACCTCAGGTCCGGGTAGTTCTGGTCGCGAAGGTCTCGAACGTAATCGTCCTTTGCCTCTGCTCGAATCGCCGCATCACTGAAGTCGATGTATCGCGTCTCACCCATCACATACCTCGCCACATGACTGATCAACCTAGCAGCCAGCCCGGTCAGGACCACGCCGCACATTAACTCCTAACCGATCACCTTCGGCCTGCCGGTGAAGACGGTGAAGTGAGCTTCGACATCGGCTTCGACTTGGCGGCGAAGACACCTTCGACTTCACCTTCCACCTGGCGGCGAAGACACCTTCGACTTCACCTTCCACCTGGCGGCGAAGACACCTTCGACTTCACCTTCCACCTGGCGGCGAAGACACCTTCGACTTCACCTTCCACCTGGCGGCGAAGACACCTTCGACTTCACCTTCCACCTGGCGGCGAAGACACCTTCGACTTCACCTTCCACCTGGCGGCGAAGACATCTTCGACTTCACCTTCCACCTGGCGGCGAAGACACCTTCGACTTCACCTTCCACCTGGCGGCGAAGACACCTTCCGACCTCAATCAGCGCGTAAAGCCCCGCGCCGACATCGCAGCCGCGACGCACAGCACATCACCGTGCCATGCTTCCAGCAGGCTGCGCTGAAGCCTGTTGAATTCACGTTCCAGCGCCTCAACCTGCTCAGCCGCCGCCCCTAGGTCGGCGTACTCGCGCAAATACTGCGCCCATTGCGACGTACCCATGTCGGGGAACAAATCCAATAGGTCGCCCAGGTTGAAGAATTCACGCGTCAGCTCGTGCACCCTAGCGTTTGCTTCGGTCTTACTCAGCGCTCTATCCTTGCGCCCAATGAATAAGCGATCACCCCGGCCAGCACAGCAGCGCCGATAGCGCTTCAGCAGCGCCACGAAAGGCGCGGTCAGCGGCAGCGCCCCGCCACTGACCCACCAGACTCCGGCCTGTAAGTCGAAATCGGACCATTGCGCTTGTAGCAGTACCGGCTGGCCGTAACCGAGTGCCAGCAGGCCAAGTACCGACGCGTCAGGATCCGCGCCGAATCCGTCCAGCAGGTCGCCAACGACTGTCAGTGCCCAGTTATGATTATTCGCCATACACGCCCCCATCGACCGCGCCTTGCAGGTAGGCAATGTCCCCCGCCGCTCTCAAGACAACTACTCACTGGTCAACCTGCTTTTGCCCCCAGCAGTCGCCCCATCGTTTTTGAGCTTATTGCTGGGAATTAGGGCAACCCGGACAGCATTGACAGATAGCCCTACACGCTCTTGCGTCCCCTCAATCTGAAGTCCTAGAGAAGAATTTAGGGGCGACGCGTTAAAGCTTTTTTCTTCTCTTCTCTTCTCTTCTCTGGTCACGCTTTTGTCACGCTCATTGCGTGACGTATTGCGTGACTTATTTTCGCGGTGCTCGCGCTGCCTGCGAGCCTCTAGAGCGCGTTTCTTGGCCGATTGCCCGTTATGCCGATCAAAATTAGGGAAGGTAATTCCGCCGTTTTCTTCTCGCAGCCAACCAACTTTTTCCAACGCATCAGCGACACCGTCGTGACACACGTAACGGTCAATCCATTTTTTTGTCACACCAGTAACGTGACCATTGCGTGACTGCGCATCGGCCCAGGCCCACAGTCGATGAAGCATTCCAACTACGGTGCATTCAGTAACGTTCAGATCAGCGCTAATGCTGATAACAGCCGGATCTGTATTTAAGTCAACGCGCATCTTTATCCAGTCACCGGCCATAGCTCACCCCCTGTTTAGAAGCTGCTCGGCAGCGTGGAGAACAAACGTGCTATGCGGATGCGCAGCGGTGAGCAAGATGTCGCCATTGGCGAGTTGGAGAAAACATCCGGTGCTTTGCCCCGGTTTATCGCCCAATGCGGGGTAGCGGGAAATCTTGCTGGCAGGCGCGGGACCGCCGCCGGACGATTCACGCGGTGTCGACGACTCGTCGTAAATATTCATTGTGTAGCCCTCAACCGTTTGTCGGGGGCCGGACTGAATGTGACAATCAGCGCGCTCGTTACTGATTGCAGCAGTAACCAGCACCGCCGGACGCCATAACGTCCGGCTTTTTTATGCTTGTTCGTTTTGCTCGGCGTTGGGGCGTATTTCGTCAAACAAGGCGCGTATCTCTGCAGTCGGCCATGCCAATTGACCCGCGATGCGCCTGCACTTGATTGGTCCGGTGTTTTGAATTGCCCAGTTGCGCAGAGTCTGAGGCTTACGGTTGAGAAAGTGCGCAGCCTCAGCCGTAGTCATGGTTGGACGGTCGATTGCGTCCAATGTTTGAAATGTATTCATGGTCAGGTTCCCGATAGTTAATTCTGCTGCCATCGGTTTCTGATTATTCACATGGTTGTGTTGAAGTCACGGACACCCACTCCCGCGAGTGACTGTCCACTAAAGCCCCTTCTTCAGCCGCTCCTTCTTACGATTAAGAGTTCTAACAACAGTTTCAGGGTCTCGATCATCGACGCTCCCCTGCCCCCCGTTTACTTCGCCATGGTCCTCGAGTCGCTTCATGAGCTTCAGCCTCTGCCTACGACGGAACTCGCGCAATGCAGACAGCAAGCCAGGCCCGACACAATCGTCCACCAATAAACTCAGCAACGTCTGCATGGAATCACTGTCTTCCGGGCTGTTGACTACCTTGTCGATCAACTGCCCATCAAATCTGTCCCACAGCTCATTCAGACTTTCGATTGACCGGAATGGCTCAAGACTCGGGTGCAGCGTTCCGTCAGCTTCAAGCGGTAGCTTAAACTCAGCAATTCCGGCACGCGCAACCTTCAGCTTCACGGTGATGAATCCGCACTCATCATTCATTACACAACCCTCAGACGCGGGCCGTCAGTGACAGGGACCGATACTTCGGCCTGCTCCAGTAACCATGTTTCGAAGCGCTCGTGATGAAGGCGCAGCAGGTCCAGCGGACGCACCTTGTAGTGCCGTTCCTGAGTCGCACTAGGCTTGTGGCCACCGATCTGTGCAATGACGCCTGACGGCAGCTCCAGCCACTCAGACAGGCTCACGAACGAACGGCGCAGGTCATGCGGTGTTACCGACACACCGGCAACAGCACAGGCTCGGTCAAGCGCGTGGTTGGCTTCGGATATGCGCCCGGTCGCGCTGGCTGGGCTTGAAAATACCCATTGATTGCGCCGTGGCAGATCACTCAGCAGGCGTTCGACATAGGGTGTCATCGGAATTGTCCGGGTGCCGTCACGGCCACCCTTGCTGGCATCCTTGTCGCGAATGGTCAGGCTGTGCCACTTCCAATCAATGTCCGACCACTTCAAGGCGAGCAGTTCACCTGGACGCGAACCAATGAGCAGCAGCGTTTGCAGGTAGGCACTGATAACGGGGTTGTCGATGCCACGCACGGCAGCAAACCACGCTGGCAGTTGCTCCTTCAGCAGACAACCCTGCTTTGCCTCGGCACGCCCTAATCGATCCTTGGCGCGCTTGGTGATGGCCTGATCGCCAGCCACCAAGGCCCGATACTTTGGCTCATCAGCGGCCCAGCGCAGGAATGCCTTAAGGCAACGCATGGCCAACCTTGCGCGAGTTGGCCTTATTGCGCCTTCCTGTGCCGCCCAACGCTCCAGCGCTTCGCCACTCAACGCCGACAACGGCAGCCCCATCAGAGAATGCAGCGGACCGGCGACCGTTTCGCCAGCACCGCGCTTGCGCTTTTCGCCACCGGCCTTGGCCAGATTCACATGGTCTTGGTAATGAGCATCGCCCCAGTGCGAACGGCGGTCGGCAAGGTAGTCGGCCCAACCATCGGCCAGCGTGACAATCTCCAGGCGGGCCTGCTCAACCGCAGCAGCCGCAGCGGCCTCGTTGTCTTTCTTCAGTTGCCGGGGATCGCGGCCTTGATCCAGCTCGGCCTGGAACGTACGCGCCACCTTCTCGGCGTCGCCGATGCTCTTACCCGGCCAATCACCGATGGTGATCCGAACAACCTTGCCCAGGTAGCGGCCTTGCCATATGAACGCCTTCTTGCCCGCAGTCACGCGGACAGCCAACCCTGCCTGATCGGCGCTCCAGTAGAAATCCTGACCACCGACAGCGGCTGGCGGCATCAGGTCATTGATACGCTTGACCGTCAGCCCGAATCGCTTCTTCTGCCCCATAACACCCCCGAATCTTTGTAAGCACTTTGTAAGCATTCGGCCAGGATAGATCGGTAAACAGATCAACAAAGGCGAATGGTAAAGCCCAGCGATTACTGGGCTTCAACCCATATTCTATCAACGTTTCGGGGTATTTTGGGATAGCCACTTGGCAGGACTCATAATCCTTTGGTCCACGGTTCAAGTCCGTGTGGGCCCACCACCTCTGAAAAAGCCGCGCATTGCGCGGCTTTTTCGTGTCTGATCGAAAACCAACCGACAATCCGCAGCCAGCTAGATTGGACAGTGAGCCGAATAACCGAAATAATCGGCTCACCTAATGAGCCGAATAGAAAGGCTAATCGGCTCACGAACGAGCAAGCCCATGACTTCCCCCACGTGGATCTGGCAGCAACCCGAGTGGCCCGAATTCAATTGGCAAGCCGATCAGCTCGCCGTATTGCTGCGTAACTGCGCTCAGGCCCAGGGACGATTGCTGGGAATGCTCGGCGCAGTCGGGCGCGATACAGAGGTTCAGAGCAGCCTGGATGCCATGCTGCAGAACATCGTGACTTCATCGGCCATAGAAGACGAGCAACTGAACGTCGGCTCGGTGCGGTCCTCGTTGGCCAGGCGCCTGGGTCTTGTCGAAGCGGGTCGAACCACGGCGCGCTCCGAAGGGCTTGCCGAGTTGCTGCTCGATGCCACCAGCGCACATCAGACGCCCCTTGATCTGCAAAGGCTGTTCACCTGGCATCGCTGGTTGTTTGCGGTAGAAGAAGAGCTGTTGGTTCGGCCGCTGCGCGTCGCCGAGCTGCGCGGTCCAAAGCCCATGCAGGTGGTCTCAGGTCGCATCGAACGGCCCACCGTACATTTTCAAGCGCCACCGCGCCAAGGGCTCGAACAGCAGTTGGTTAGCTTCCTCGAGTGGTTCGAAAAGAGTCGCAACGACACCGGTCTCGACCCGCTTCTGCGTGCAGGTGTTGCACATTTCTGGTTTGTCACCCTGCACCCTTTCGATGACGGCAATGGTCGGCTTACGCGCACCATCACCGATCTGGCCCTGGCCCAGAGCGAGCAGCAGGCGATTCGCTTTTACGCCATGTCGGCAAGCATCCTCGACGATCGGGCCGGTTACTACCGCATCCTTGAGACCAGTCAGAGAGGCAGCCTGGATATCACCGCTTGGCTGCACTGGTTCCTGAGCACCCTGCTCAACAGCCTGGAACAGGCCATGGCGCGCATCGACCGGGTCTTGACCAAGGCACGCTTCTGGCAGGCCCATCGTACGGCGTCATTGCTTCCCGAGCAGGTCAAGGTGCTCAATCGCCTGCTTGACGGCGGTGAGAAGGGTTTTGAGGAGGGTATCAGCGCGGCGCAGTACCAAGCCGTAGCGAAGGTTTCCAAAGCCACCGCCACCCGTCACTTGAGCGAATTGCTGGAAAAGCACTGCCTGAGACGCCTACCGGGGGGCGGGCGCAGTACGCGATATCAGATCAATCGCCCGGGGCTGGACCCCGAATAACCGCAAGCCACTTTCCTCCCAATTTGCGACCGCCCGACCATTCCCACACATTGAGGTTGGTCGCCTCTGCATTGTTTTGTTAGATTCGAGCCTCGTACACGCAACAGCGCACCAGCTTCCAGGAACCATAAACACCCACGATCAAGCCACCGCACAATTATCGGACACCGAACATGGATGCAGTTCAGGTACAGCCATTCGTCGACTCCAGATTGAGTCATGCCCGTGAGTTCGATGAGTGTCGCAACACCGAATCCGGTGCGGTGTTCATTATTGCCTCCGGCATTTCCGCCCGGGAGTTTCCGATTCAGGCGTTCGCCCATGTCCCGATGATTACCATGAACGGGGCGATTTCGCTGTTCAAGGGCACGGACATCAAGCCGTACTTCTACATCTGTACCGACATGAGCTTTCCCAACCAGCAGCCTGAATTTTTCGACCACGCCATGCAGATCAGCCAGCGAGTGGCGCTGTGGGCGGAATATGCGCGGCGCACCAACGCGCGGCCGAAAGGGCAGTTGTATACCCTCAAGCGCGCCCCGAAGCAGACCTGGCTCGACTACCTGTTCAGGAGCAACAAGAACCTGGTGCAGAGCCAGTCGCTGCTCGGTCATCGGGCGAAAAGCATCGGTTTCAGCAAGAACCTCAGCGAAGGCTTCTACGATGCGCGGACTGTGGCCTACCTGGCGCTGCAACTGGCCCACCACCTGGGCTTCGACAAAGTGATACTGGTGGGTGTCGACCTCGACCAGTCCATCGGGCGCTTCTACGAAAAACCCGACTCGGTGCTGTCGCCCTGCGGTCTCGACCAGCACTTCCACACGCGCATCCTGCCGTCGTTGAAACTGATGAAGAAGAAAGTCATGGGCGAGCGCTTTGCGGTGTACAACCTGTCGCAGAACTCGCGCATTCCGCCCAGCGTCATTCCGAAAATCGATCTCCCGGCATTGCAGACGTTACTCAGCCCGCCATGACGCTGCCGGGGGCGGCATGTAACATGCTCGTCCATCGCAACCCGTGTCGGAGAACACCTTGCCTGCCCCACGCCCGCCTGTGCTCGACGAGATCGACCGGCAACTGATTGCCGCCCTGCAAATCAATGCGCGCGAAAGCGTCGCCATGCTCGCCCGGCAGTTGGGTATCGCCCGCACCACCGTGACCTCGCGTCTGGCGCGCCTGGAAAATGCCAAGGTCATTACCGGTTACGGCGTGCGCCTCGGCCAACGCGTGGTCGACGGCGGCCTGCAGGCCTACGTCGGCATCACCGTGCAGCCGCGCTCCGGCAAGGAAGTGCTGCGGCGCCTGAGCAGCATGGCCCAGGTCCAGCAACTCTGTGCGGTGAGTGGCGAGTTCGATTACGTCGCCTGGCTGCGCACAGACTCCCCCGAACAACTCGACCAATTGCTCGATCAGATTGGCAGCGTGGATGGCGTCGAGAAGACCACCACGTCGATCATCCTCAGCAGCAAGATCGATCGCGCACAACCAATCTGACCAAAATGCTCGTCATAACGCATTACAGACATGCAAAACGACAACACTTTGCGTCTTATTAACGTGCGCTACGCTCCCTAGAATGGCGACAGTCTTTTCCTATACTCAGCCTCCCGTGCGAGTCGCCAGCAAGGTCAGCCATGAACAAGAACAATCGCCATCCTGCAGACGGTAAAAAACCGGTCACCATCTTCGGCCCCGACTTTCCCTTCGCCTTTGACGACTGGATCGAACACCCGGCCGGCCTGGGCAGCATCCCTGCGCACAACCATGGCGCCGAGGTGGCGATTGTCGGCGCCGGGATCGCCGGCCTGGTGGCCGCTTACGAGTTGATGAAACTGGGTCTGAAACCGGTCGTCTACGAAGCCTCGAAAATGGGCGGGCGCCTGCGTTCCCAGGCATTCGAAGGCACCGAGGGAATCGTCGCCGAACTCGGTGGCATGCGTTTTCCGGTGTCGTCGACCGCGTTTTATCACTATGTCGACAAACTCGGCCTACAAACCAAGCCCTTCCCCAACCCGTTGACCCCGGCGTCCGGCAGCACGGTGATCGACCTCGAAGGCCAGACCCACTACGCACAGAAGCTTGCCGACCTGCCAGCACTGTTCCAGGAAGTCGCCGATGCCTGGGCCGATGCCCTGGAAGACGGCTCGCGCTTTGGTGACATCCAGCAGGCGATCCGCGACCGCGACGTGCCGCGCCTCAAGGAACTGTGGAACACCCTGGTGCCGCTGTGGGACGACCGCACCTTCTACGATTTTGTCGCCACCTCCAAAGCCTTCGCCAAGCTGTCGTTCCACCACCGCGAAGTGTTCGGCCAGGTCGGTTTCGGCACCGGCGGTTGGGATTCGGACTTCCCCAACTCGATGCTGGAAATCTTCCGCGTGGTCATGACCAACTGCGACGATCACCAGCACCTGGTGGTCGGCGGCGTCGAGCAGGTGCCGCTGGGCATCTGGCGCCATGTGCCGCAGCGCTGCGCCCACTGGCCGGAAGGCACCAGCCTCAGCTCGCTGCACAACGGCGCGCCCCGCACCGGGGTCAAGCGCATCGCCCGCGCCGCCGATGGCCGCTTCAGCCTCACCGACAACTGGGGTGACACCCGCGAGTACGCGGCGGTGTTGACCACCTGCCAGAGCTGGCTGCTGACCACCCAGATCGAGTGTGAAGAATCGCTGTTCTCGCAAAAGATGTGGATGGCCCTGGACCGCACCCGCTACATGCAATCGTCGAAGACCTTCGTCATGGTCGACCGGCCGTTCTGGAAAGACAAAGACCCGGAAACCGGTCGCGACCTGATGAGCATGACCCTCACCGATCGCCTGACCCGTGGCACCTACCTGTTCGACAATGGCGACGACAAGCCCGGTGTGATCTGCCTGTCGTACTCGTGGATGAGCGACGCCCTGAAAATGCTCCCGCAGCCGATCGACAAGCGAGTGAAACTGGCACTGGATGCCTTGAAAAAGATCTACCCTAAAGTCGACATCGCCGCACGGATCATCGGCGACCCGATCACCGTGTCCTGGGAAGCCGACCCGCACTTCCTCGGCGCGTTCAAAGGCGCGCTGCCGGGTCACTACCGCTACAACCAACGGATGTATGCGCACTTCATGCAGCAGGACATGCCGGCCGAACAGCGCGGGATCTTCATCGCCGGTGATGACGTATCCTGGACCCCGGCCTGGGTCGAAGGCGCAGTGCAGACCTCGCTCAACGCCGTCTGGGGCATCATGAATCACTTCGGCGGGCAGTCGCACGCCGAGAACCCGGGCCCGGGTGATGTGTTCAACGAGATCGGGCCGATTGCCCTGCCCGAGTAAGAGGAATCCGAGATGCGTGTAGCCCTTTACCAATGCCCACCGCTGCCCCTCGACGTCGCCGGCAATCTGCAGCGCCTGAGAAAGGTGGTGAATGAAGCCAGCGGCGCCGACCTGCTGGTGTTGCCGGAGATGTTCCTGACCGGCTACAACATCGGCGTCGAAGCAGTCGGCGCGTTGGCCGAAGTCTACAACGGTGAGTCGGCACAGCAGATCGCCAGCATCGCCAAGGCCGCCGGGATCGCCATCGTCTATGGCTATCCCGAGCGTGCCGAGGACGGGCAGATCTACAACGCCGTGCAGTTGATCGACGCCCAAGGCGAGCGCCTGTGCAACTACCGCAAGACTCACCTGTTTGGTGACCTCGATCGCTCGATGTTCAGCCCCGGAGAAGATCAACTGCCGATCGTCCAGCTCAATGGCTGGAAGCTCGGCTTCCTGATCTGCTACGACCTCGAATTCCCGGAAAACGCCCGGCGCCTGGCGCTGGCCGGTGCCGAGTTGATCCTCGTACCGACGGCCAACATGATCCCCTTCGACTTCATCGCCGACGTCACCGTGCGCTCTCGGGCCTACGAGAATCAATGCTACGTGGCTTACGCCAACTATTGCGGCAGTGAAGGCGAGATCAACTACTGCGGTCAGAGCAGCATAGCCGCGCCGGATGGCAGCCGAACCGCCCAGGCCGGGTTGGATGAAGCACTGATCGTCGGCACCCTCGATCGGCCGTTGATGGTCAAATCGCGCGCCGAAAACCGTTATTTCCTCGACCGGCGTCCCGAGTTGTACGGCGAGCCGAACAAGCGCTGACCCGGGCTTTTCGCTAGCATGAGCACTTACCCAGTTGCGGAAGTGCTCATGCCTGCGCCGATCCACCTACTCCCCCACCGCGAAACCCTGGCCAACGGCCTGCGGGTATCGCTTCGTCACGTCCCCGGCTTGCAACGCTGCGCGGCGGTCTTGCGGGTCGCTGCCGGCAGCCACGATGCACCGTTGGCCTGGCCTGGACTGGCGCATTTCCTTGAACACCTGCTGTTTCTCGGCACTGAGCGATTTCCTGCGGCAGAAGGTTTGATGGCCTACGTGCAAGGTCACGGTGGCCAGTTGAATGCGCGGACCAACGAGCGCAGCACCGACTACTTTTTCGAATTGTCGCCACAGACCTTTGCCGGCGGACTGGAGCGTTTGGGCGACATGCTGGCCCATGCCCGCCTCGATCCTGCCGAGCAACTGCGCGAGCGCGAAGTGCTGGAAGCGGAATTCATTGCCTGGTCGCAGGACGCCGCGGCACAACAGCATCAGGCGTTGTTCCGCGGGTTGGCCGCGGATCATCCCCTGCGCGGTTTCCATGCCGGCAACCGCGCCAGCCTGGCAGTACAAGATCCCAAGTTCCAACAGGCCCTGAGCCACTGGTATCGGCAGTTCTACCAGACCGGGCAAATGACCCTGAGCCTGGTCGGCCCGCAACCTGTGGATGAATTACGCCAGCTGGCACATACCCTCAGCGCCCCGCTGCCCAGCGACGAGCGACAAGGACAAACGCCCGCGCCCGCCTTGATGACAACGGCGCAGCAGCGTTATCAACAGACTGACGGCAATCGCCTTAATCTGCTGTTTGCCCTGCATGAACTACCCGACGGTGCCGAGCAGGCACTGGATTTCCTCTGCACCTGGCTCAACGCCTCGAAACCCGGCGGCCTGCTCGCCGAGTTGCGCCAGCGCCAATGGGTCGACAGCCTGACCGCCAGGCCGCTCTATCACTTTGCCGGCCAAGCCTTGCTGCACATCGATTTCGGCCTCAGCGACAGCGGTCACGAACACAGCGAGGGCATTCAGGCCCTGCTCAACGATTGGCTGGGTTTCTTTACCGGCGAGGCCGATTGGCCGACGTTGCGCGAAGAATATGCCCTGCTGCAACAACGCCAGCGCCAATCAAGCAATGCCCTGGCCCTTGCCCGCCTCGATAGCGACTCGCTACAGCGCTCGGCGCCCGAGAACCTGGTGACCACACTCACCGCAATCTTGCAGCAACTCCATCCCGCACCTGTGGATAACCCCACCGTTGACTGGCAATTACCTCCCGCCAATGCCTTCCTGCGCAGCGCCGAAGCACCGCCGCCGGCCGGCTTGATCCGTGGCCAGACCAGCGCGCACCGCGGCCTGCGCACCTTCGCCCAGGATCGTAGCCGGGGTCGCCGCGAGCGCTCGCCCATGCAGTTCAGCCAGGCCTTGCCCGACAACAGTGGCGAAGGCGCGCTGTGTCTGAGCTGGCATTTCGATGCCGCGCCTGCAAGCGAGTTGCATGCCGCGCTGGTGCGTAGCCTGCAATCGCTGATGGACGACGCGAGCCAGGCCGGGGTCGAGCTGTCATTCAGCGAAACTGGCAATCAATGGCTGTTCAAACTCAGCGGCTGGCATGAGCCGATGCCGGCGATTCTCGAACAGGCACTGCAGCACCTGACGACCCTGGATGCCGAGCATTGGCAGGCCACCTCGGCACCGGCTCCGTCGATCGCGATTCGACAATTGCTCAAGGCCCTGCCGCAGGTGTGCCTGGAAGCCGTACCCGCGTCCGCACCCAAGGACCTGCCCTCCCTCTGGGCCAGCGCACAGTGGCACGGCCTGGCTGCAGGCCTGCCCGCCAGCGTGCAAAGCGCCGTGACTCGCGCACTGGCTCGTGTACCGGGAACACCTGCGACTGAGCTGCCGTCGCCGATCTCGATTGCCGGGCAACGCCTGTGGAGCGAATACCCCGGCCATAGCGACGAACATGCACTCCTGCTGTTTTGCCCTACACCCACTCAGACATTGGCCGACGAAGCCGCCTGGCGAATGCTCGCCCACCTCGGCCAGACGCCCTACTACCAGCGCCTACGGGTCGAGTTGCAACTGGGCTACGCGGTGTTCAGCGGAGTGCGCCAAATCAACGGGCAGACCGGCTTGCTGTTCGGTGTGCAGTCGCCCACGGTCAGCGTTGACGAGCTACTGGAACATATCCAGACCTTCCTGCAGCGCCTGCCGCAGTTGATCGACAGCCTCACCGATCAGACGCTTGTCGATCAGTCACAGAGCCTCGCAGGGCAATTCGACAGCCAGGCCCTAACGCTGCCCCAGGCATTCGATTTGCTGTGGCAGGGCAAACTGGGCAACCACTCGTCGGACTACCTGGCTCAGTTGCGCCACGCGATCCTGCAAGTGCAACGCAGCGACCTGCTTGAGGCCGCACGGCGCCTGAATCAGGCCGACGGCGGTTGCAGAGCCCTGGCCAGCGCTGCCTGCCCACCAGGCTGGCAGGCAAATCCGGGATCATTACCGTCGGTGTAACGGCTTTTCTTCACGACAGGACTGCAATAAGCAGAAACGTTTCAGTAAGATAGGCACCTAAGCATCTGAACATCTCCTGCTGGAGGTGGACTATATGTATAGGTTAATTCGTCCCACCCGCTTGAAGGAGTAGTCCCATGACCTGGTCCAAACCTGCTTACACCGATCTGCGTATCGGCTTCGAAGTCACCATGTACTTCGCCAGCCGTTGATACTGCCTGCGGGTAGAACACGCGGTACCACGCCTCGGCCAACCCGGGGCGTTTTCATTTTTAGCGTTGATGTCTTGGAGCACCCATGTTTATCCAGATCCTTGGCTCCGCGGCGGGCGGCGGCTTTCCCCAGTGGAACTGCAACTGTGCCAACTGCGCGGGCTTTCGCGACGGCAGCCTGAAGGCGCAAGCGCGCAGCCAATCGTCCATCGCCATTTCCGATGACGGCGTGAACTGGGTCCTGTGCAACGCTTCTCCGGACATCCGCGCGCAACTCCAGGGTTTTGCGCCGATGCAGCCCGGCCGCGCCCTGCGTGATACCGGGATCGGCGCGATAATCCTGATGGACAGCCAGATCGACCACACCACCGGCCTGCTGATGCTGCGCGAAGGGTGCCCGCATCAGGTCTGGTGCACCGACATGGTCCATGAAGACCTCAGCAGCGGCTTCCCGCTGTTCACCATGCTCAACCACTGGAACGGCGGGCTGAACTGGAACCGCATCGAGCTGGACCAGAGCTTCAGCATCCCGGCCTGCCCGAACCTGCGCTTCACCCCGCTGCCCCTGCGCAGCGCCGCACCGCCCTACTCGCCGCACCGCTTCGACCCGCACCCGGGCGACAACATCGGCCTGATCGTCGAAGACCTGCGTACCGGCGGTAAATTGTTCTACGCCCCGGGCCTGGGCAAGGTCGATAGCCCCTTGCTGGAGATCATGGCCGACAGCGACTGCCTGCTGGTGGACGGAACCCTGTGGGACGACGACGAAATGCAGCGCCGCGGCGTCGGCACCCGCACCGGCCGGGAGATGGGCCACCTGGCGCAGAACGGCCCGGGTGGCATGCTCGAAGTGCTCGAGCAATTGCCCCGCCAGCGCAAGGTGCTGATCCACATCAACAACACCAACCCGATCCTCGATGAGGACTCGGCCGAGCGCGCGGAGCTTCTGCGGCGTAATGTGGAAGTGGCGTTTGACGGCATGAGTATTGAGTTGTAGCGGATAGTCGCGGGCAAGCCCGCTCCCACAGTGATAGTTGGTGTACATAAAACCTGTGGGAGCTGGCTTGCCAGCGATGAGGCCCTGAGCAGCAACAAATATCTACGGTTACCCCGGAGCCCCGCAATGACCCACCTCCCCCTGTCCCCCGCCGAATTCGAAGCCGCCCTGCGCGCCAAGGGCGCCTACTACCACATCCACCACCCCTATCATGTGGCGATGTACGAAGGCCGGGCCACCCGCGAGCAGATCCAGGGCTGGGTCGCCAACCGTTTCTACTATCAGGTGAACATTCCCCTGAAGGACGCAGCGATCCTCGCCAATTGCCCGGACCGCGAGATTCGTCGCGAATGGATTCAACGCCTGCTCGACCACGACGGCGCCCCCGGCGAAGACGGTGGCATCGAAGCCTGGTTGCGCCTGGGCCAGGCCGTCGGGCTCGACCCGGATCAACTGCGCTCACAGGAACTGGTGCTGCCCGGGGTGCGATTCGCCGTGGATGCCTACGTCAACTTCGCCCGTCGCGCCAGTTGGCAGGAAGCCGCCAGCAGCTCGTTGACCGAACTGTTCGCCCCGCAGATCCACCAATCGCGTCTGGACAGGTGGCCGCAGCACTACCCGTGGATCGATCCGGCCGGCTATGAGTATTTCCGCACGCGCCTGGGCCAGGCGCGGCGCGATGTCGAGCATGGGCTGGCGATCACCCTGCAGCACTACACCACCTATGAAGGCCAGCAGCGCATGCTGGAAATTCTCCAGTTCAAACTGGACATACTTTGGAGCATGCTCGATGCCATGAGCATGGCCTACGAACTGAATCGCCCGCCTTATCACAGCGTGACCGGACAACGGGTCTGGCATAAAGGGATCGCCCTATGAGTTTCGACCGCAGCAAAACCCCGACCTGGCGCCCTGGCTACCGCTTCCAGTACGAACCGGCGCAAAAAGGCCATGTGCTGCTGTATCCCGAAGGCATGATCAAGCTCAACGACAGCGCGGCGCTGATTGGCGGGTTGATCGACGGCCAGCGTGATGTCGCCGCGATCATTGCTGAACTCGACCAGCAATTCCCCGGCGTGCCGGAACTGGGCGAGGACATCGAGCAATTCATGGAGGTGGCCCGTGCACAGCACTGGATCGAACTCGGCTGAGCCATCGGCCGTGCCGGCCAAGCCCGAGATCGGCCTGCCGCTGTGGCTGCTCGCCGAGCTGACCTACCGCTGTCCGTTGCAATGCCCCTATTGCTCCAACCCACTGGACTTCGCCGAGCAAGGCAAGGAGCTGAGCACCGAGCAATGGCTCAAGGTGTTTCGCGAAGCGCGGGAGATGGGCGCTGCACAGTTGGGCTTTTCCGGCGGCGAACCGCTGGTGCGCCAGGACCTCGCCGAACTCATTGGCGAGGCGCGCAAGCTGGGCTTCTACACCAACCTGATCACCTCCGGCATCGGCCTCACCGAACAGAAAATCAGCGACTTCAAGAAGGCCGGTCTCGACCATATCCAGATCAGTTTCCAGGCCAGCGACGAGCAGGTGAACAACCTCCTCGCCGGCTCGAAAAAAGCCTTCGCGCAGAAGCTGGAAATGGCCCGCGCGGTGAAAGCCCACGGCTACCCGATGGTGCTGAACTTCGTCACCCATCGGCACAACATCGACAAGATCGACCGCATCATCGAGCTGTGTATTGCCCTCGAAGCCGACTTCGTCGAGCTCGCCACCTGCCAGTTCTACGGCTGGGCGCAACTCAACCGCGTGGGCCTGCTGCCGACCCGCGAACAGCTGGAGCGCGCCGAGCGTATCACCAACGAATACCGGGCCAAACTCGAGGCCGAGGGTCACCCCTGCAAGCTGATTTTCGTCACCCCGGATTACTACGAAGAGCGTCCGAAAGCCTGCATGAACGGCTGGGGCAGTATTTTTCTGACAGTTACTCCAGACGGCACCGCGCTGCCTTGTCATGGCGCCCGACAACTGCCGGTGCAATTTCCCAACGTGCGCGAGCACAGCATGCAGCACATCTGGTACGACTCGTTCGGCTTCAACCGCTTCCGCGGTTACGATTGGATGCCGGAACCCTGCCGCTCCTGCGATGAAAAAGAGCAGGACTTCGGCGGCTGTCGCTGCCAGGCGTTCATGCTCACCGGCGACGCCAGCAATGCCGATCCGGTGTGCAGCAAATCCCCTCAGCACGGCGTGATCCTCAAGGCCCGCGAAGAAGCCGAGCACGCCACCCAGACCATCGAACAACTGGCCTTTCGCAATGAACGAAACTCACGCCTCATCGTTAAAGGCTGATGCCTTGAGCGCCCTGCAAGCGGTGTCCGCCGGTGTCGACTTTGCCGACTTGCAGGTCGGCAGCCAGGGCGTGTTCTGGAACGAATACCGCCCCCAGGACGCCGCCTGCCGAATCTGGCGCTGGCAAGATGGCCGCGCCGTTTGCCTGACACCACCGGGGTTCAGTGTGCGCAGTCGGGTCTATGAATACGGCGGCGGTTCGTTCTGCCTGAGCGATGATGGCGTGGTGTTCGTCAACGAGGCCGACCAGCAACTCTATCGTCAGTCCCTGGCGGGTGAAACGCCACAGGTGCTGACTTCGGGTGATTGTCGCTACGGCGATCTGCAGTACAGCAACGGCCAGGTCCTGGCCGTCGAAGAACACGGCAAACAGCACCGACTGGTGGCTATCGATCTGCTTGATGGACACCGCCACCTGCTGGCAGAGGGTGCTGATTTTTACGCGGCACCGACCTTAAGTCCCGACGCCCGACAACTGGCCTGGATCGAGTGGAGTCGTCCACATCAGCCCTGGACATCGACACGGTTGATGCTCGCCGAACGCGGCGCCGCTGGCGATTACGCCGCACCGCGCTGCGTGGCCGGCACAATGCTCGAAGAGTCACTGCAACAACCGCGCTTCGATGCCGAAGGGCGCTTGTACTGCCTGACCGACCGAGGCGGCTTCTGGCAGCCATGGATCGACACTGAGTCAGGTTTGCAGCCGCTCACCAGCAGCGCGGCAGACCACGCGCCAGCGCCTTGGCAATTAGGAGGTAGCAGTTGGCTGGCGCTAGGCCCCGAGCACTACCTGGCGAGCTGGACCCTTGAAGGCTTTGGGCGCCTGGGTATCCGCGACGGTGAGCAACTCGACGACTACACCGGGCGTTTCAGCCGCTTTCGCAACCTGGCACTGGATGAGCAAACCATCTATGCCATTGCCGCATCGCCGGTCAGCCCTTCGGCAGTGGTGGCCATTGATCGTCGCAGTCATCAGGTCAAGGTGCTGGCCGGTGGCGTCGCGCTGCTTCCCGCCGAACAGATCAGCCGCCCGCAGACCCTGCGCTATCCCAGCGCCGGGGGCGAGGCCCACGGGTTCTTTTATCCGGCCATGGGCGGCGCAGCGAAACCGCCGCTGGTGGTGTTCATCCATGGCGGGCCGACCTCCGCCTGCTATCCGATGCTCGATCCGCGCATCCAGTATTGGGCTCAGCGCGGCTTCGCCGTGGCTGACCTCAACTATCGCGGCAGCAGTGGTTACGGCCGGGCGTATCGGCAGGCGTTGCATTTGCGCTGGGGTGAGGTGGATGTCGAAGATGCCTGCGCGGTGGTCAGCTACCTCGCCGGGCAAGGGGTGATCGATGGCGAGCAGGCATTCATTCGCGGTGGCAGCGCCGGTGGCTACACCACCCTGTGCGCCCTGGCCTTTCACCAGGTGTTCAGTGCCGGCGCCAGCCTCTACGGAGTCAGCGATCCGGTGGCGCTGGGGCGCGCGACCCATAAGTTCGAGGGTGATTACCTGGACTGGCTGATCGGCGACCCGCAGGTCGACGCCGAGCGTTACGCCGCCCGCACGCCGTTGCTGCACGCCGGAAATATCCGGGTGCCGGTGATTTTCTTCCAGGGCGAACTCGACGCCGTGGTCGTGCCGCAGCAGACCCGCGACATGCTCAAGGCATTGCAGGACAACGGCATTCCTGCCCGGGCCCACTACTACGCGGATGAGCGTCACGGCTTTCGCAAGGCCAGCAACCAGGCCCATGCGCTGGAGCAGGAATGGTTGTTCTATCGCGAGGTGATGCAGCGCAGTGAAGATTGATCGCAGCGCGGGTTGGCGCTGCGATCCGTTGGCTCAACGCTTGGCGATGATGTACACCGCGTGGACGATGCCCGGGATATAGCCGCACAGGGTCAGCAGGATATTCAGCCAGAACGCGCCGCCAAATCCCACTTGCAGGAACACGCCCAGTGGCGGCAACAGAATGGCGATGATGATGCGAATGAAATCCATGGGGCAGCTCCTTGATCAAATCGGCTGCAATCAGCCGCACAGTTAATCGACCAACGGCGCTCGCCGGGGTTCCGTGGTGTGGTTCATTCGTGGTGCCAACAATACCCTGTGGGAGCGGGCTTGCCCGCGATGGATTTCAACGATAACGCGCCCTGTCTGGATAAACGCTGCGCCCTCGGATTTTTCGCGAGCAAGCTCGCTCCTACAAAGCCTGGAGAATACCCTGCAAAAAAAAACGCCCCATGCCAAAGATTTCAGGCATGGGGCGTTGCGTTATACCGCGAGACGGTTCGGGAATTCGGGAGCGCGATCGACTCAGACGGCGATACCTTTACGGCATTGCAACTGGGCCGTGCGGACCCGGGAAAAAGCCCGCGCCAGGCGCAGGAGCATTTCGTCGATGTTGGCCTTGCTCACACTCAAGGCCGGCGTGAAGCGCAGGCAATCGGCTGTTGGAGCGCTGATCAGCAGCCCCTCAAACAACGCCGCCTTGACCACCGCTTCAGCGCAATCATCGCTAAGGGTCAGGCCCCAGAGCAGACCCTGGCCATGCAGTTGGCCATGCCCATAGCGATTGGCCAGGCGACTCAGCCCTTCGCGCAGGTGCTGGGCGCTGTCGCGTAGATGGTCGACAAAACCGTTATCCAGCACGCTGTCGAGCACCGCCACGCCGGCTGCTGCCATCAAACCGTTGCTGTGATGCGGACCATCCAGATCACCCGGCTCGAAACAACAGGCATTACCACGGGCCAGCAACGCCGCCAACGGCACCCCGCCGCCGAGGCCTTCGCCCAGGACGACGATGTCCGCGCGTACGCCGTACGACTGCTCGGCCAGTACGCTGGCGCAACGACCGACACCGGTTTGCACTTCATCGAGAATCAACAGGATCCCCAATTCACGGCACAAACGCTCGACGCCCTTGAGGTAAAGCTCGGTCGCAGGCACGACGCCGGCAGCGGTCTGGATCGGCTCCAGCATGATCGCCACCGTTTGCGCGTCCACCGCCGCATGCAGCGCCGGCAAATCGTTGAAGGGCACACAGTCCGAGGCCGACCGGTCGTGTTCGTGATGGCTACCGCTGGCGGTGATGATCCGCGAAGCACCGCCACGATGCCGTTGGCCCCATTTGCGCGCCAGGCGGATCGCGGCATCGCAGGCTTCAGTGCCGGTGTTGAGCAAAAGGACCTGATCGCTGCCGGTGCTGGTGCACAAGCGCTCGGCCAGATTCAACTGACTGCGGTTAAGCATGCCCGAGCCCGGATTGATCAGGGCCTGGGCTTGCGCCGCGAGCGCCTTGACCAGCACCGTCGGGCTGTGACCGAGGCTGTTGGCCCCTGCGCCTTGAGTGAAGTCCAGGTAAGCACGGTCGTCGCTGTCCCACAGCCAGGAACCCTGGCCACGGATAAACACGTGCGTGGATCGATAGACACTCGGCATCAGGTACTCACGCGAAGGGCTGCTGGCAGGTTGAAAACCCTCGGTCGCCAGGTCTTCAAGGCTCGGCTGCGGGCGACGCAGATTGAACAGGTTCATGCCGTCAGGCCCTCCAGGGGCAGGCCGAGCAAGCGGGCCGACCAATCCTCGACACGACCGGTGCGCAAACGCTTAATCGCCATGTCACGCCAGCGCGAAGACAGCGCCGGGCAATCGATGAGTTTTTTCAAACCGCCATGCTCCAGGGGTTCGCGATAAAAACTGCGCAGCGCCGCCGCCACGGTCAGGCCGGGATAACTGCGCTGAATCAGCTCAAAGGGCTGCTCGGCGCTGACAAAGCCAGGCTTGAGCACGCGGTAGAACCAGCCACAGCGCCCGGTGTCCTGGGCCAGTTGCGGGAGGATCGGCAGCCCCCAGCGATGGCTCAAGCGATAGCACGGCGAACGCGGCTGGCTGACCTGCAACAAGGCGCCGCCCCAGCGAAACAGATCGCCCAGGCACACATGCTCTTCGGTCAGGCCGTGGGTCGAGAGGTTTTCACCGAACGCCGGCGCACACCAATCGATCTGTGGATAACGTTTACGCCAATACTCATAGTGCTCGGCCGGGTAGTGATGCAGGGCGCGCTCGGGGCCGGTGTGAAAGCGCGGATCACCGTGCTCGTCGCTGCCCAGGCCCTGTGGCCACAACCAGAGTCGATTGGCAATCCGCTGTTTGTCGGTATCGCTGATCAAACCCTGACCGAGATTTTTTGCCTTGCCTATGTAAACACCATCAACGTAAACGGTATTCATCGCCCTTTCTGGCCCTGTAAGCCCTGTGAATGCGGTTAGACTAGGCTTCTGTGCGGCGCTGAGCCATTTCGATTTACCAGCTTTTTCGATAAGAAATACTTATGGATTTTAAGCAACTGCGTTATTTCGTCGCGGTGTACGAGGAAGGCCATGTCGGACGGGCCGCCGAGCGCCTGTCGATCTCCCAACCGGCGCTCTCGCAACAGATCCGCCAACTGGAACAGAACCTCGACGTCAGCCTGTTCGAGCGCAGCAGCAAACGGTTGCTGCCGACCCTGGCCGCGCACACTTTGTACAACCACGCCCTGCCCCTGCTCGACGGCTTGCAGCGGGCACGCGAGGCCCTCGGCAACTTCAAGGGCCAGGCCTTGCGCACCCTGGCCATCGGCGTACTGCAGACCGTGCACACCAGCCTGGTGCCGAAAATGCTCGAGCGGGTGCGCACCGCACAACCCCATCTGGTGGTGCAGATCTACGAACTCACCGGGCTGGAAATCGAACGGCGTCTGCTCAATGGCTCGCTGGACATCGGCATCAGCTATCTGCCGCCGCGCCAACCGGGTCTGCATGGCGTGCTGCTGTACGAAGATGAACTGACCCTGGTCATCCCCAACGACCATCCGCTGCGCGAATTCAAGAAGGTCTCCATGAGCCAGGCGGCCGAACTGCCGATGCTGCTGTTGGGCGAAGAATTCCAGATCCGCCAGATCTGGCAGGGACAATTGGCCAGCCTCGGACGGCGCCCGCAAGTGCAGGCCGAACTGAACAATATGGCGGGGATTCTCGACAGCTTGCCCCACACGCGGCTGGCAACTGTCCTACCCGGACGCTCGCAACAGGAGCACGCCAATCGGGCGCTGCTGTGGAAACCCTTGAGTGAGCCGCGAGTGCCGCTGAAGATCGGCCTGGTCTGTCGCGATGTGCAACGCCAGCAAGCGACGCTGGAACTGCTGCGCAATCTGTTGGAAGAGGTGATGCATGGCCCGGACGGGCGTCTGGCGAACCCTACCGTGCTCGACGTACAGGGCTGAAAAACGAAGGCAACTTTTCTAGCGCCCAAAGAAAACCCCGCCGAAGCGGGGCTTTGCAGACTGTTTCCCTGACATCCATTTCACTCCGCCGTCCTGGCAGAATCCTACGTGTCCGTGTTGTTGCTTTGCGCTTCCTGCGCGACGTCCATATGAGCAAGATTAGCTTCGGATCCAATCTGCGAACAGTGGAGAACAGCAGCACGTCATGTAAGCATTTACTTACATGCGGTTACATTCCTCAGAATTGCCCTGCATCCAGCAGGTACAACGACTCGCTACCGGCCTTGACCGAGGCGCTCAGCGAGTGAATACGCGGCAGCAGGCGGGCAAAGTAGAAGCGTGCGGTGCCCAGTTTGCTGGCATAGAAATCGTCCTCTGCCTCCTTGCCGAAAGCGGCCTTGGCCATCAGTGCCCACATGTAGGCATACGCCATGTAGCCGAACGCTTGCAGATATTCGACCGAGGCCGCGCCAATTTCGTTCGGGTTGTTTTTCACTCGGTCCAGCAGCCACGCCGTCAGTTCGTCGAGGGTATCCACTGCCGCGTTCAACGGCTGGGTGAATTCGCTGAGGTCAGCACTGGCGGTGGCAGTGAAGTGACGGATTTCATCGGCAAACAGCTGATAGAACGCGCCGCCGCTGCCCACTACCTTGCGCCCCACCAGGTCCAGTGCCTGAATGCCGTTGGTGCCTTCGTAGATCTGGGTGATGCGCACGTCGCGCACCAGTTGCTCCTGGCCCCACTCGCGGATGTAGCCGTGGCCGCCGAACACTTGCTGGCCGTGTACGGTGGTTTCCAGGCCGAGGTCGGTGAGGAAGGCCTTGGCGACCGGCGTCAGCAATGCCACCAGGTCTTCGGCACGCTTGCGGGTGGCCGCGTCTTCGCTGAATTTGGCGGTGTCCAGCTGCATCGCGACATAGGTGGAGAACGCGCGACCACCTTCGTTCGAGGCCTTCATGGTCAGCAGCATGCGACGCACGTCCGGGTGGACGATGATCGGGTCGGCGACCTTGTCCTTGTTCTGCGCGCCGGTCGGCGCACGGCTTTGCAGGCGATCGCGGGCGTATTCAACGGCGTTCTGGTACGAGCGCTCACCGGTGGCCAGGCCCTGGATGCCGACGCCCAGGCGTTCGTAGTTCATCATGGTGAACATCGCTGCCAGGCCTTTGTTCGGCTCGCCGACCAGGTAACCGACGGCTTCGTCAAAGTTCATCACGCAGGTGGCGGAGGCCTGGATGCCCATCTTGTGTTCGATCGAACCGCAGTTGGCCGGGTTGCGCGCACCCAGGCTGCCATCGGCGTTGACCATGAATTTCGGCACCAGGAACAGCGAAATGCCTTTCGGCCCCGCCGGCGCGTCCGGCAGCTTGGCCAGCACCAGGTGGATGATGTTCTCGGTCAGGTCGTGTTCGCCACCGGTGATGAAAATCTTGGTGCCGCTGACCTTGTACGAACCATCGGCCTGCGGTTCGGCCTTGGTGCGGATGATCCCCAGGTCGGTGCCGGCGTGGGGTTCGGTCAGGCACATCGAACCGGCCCAGACACCGGCGTACATGTTCGGCAGGTACGCGGCTTTCAGGTCTTCGCTGGCGTGGGCGTTGATCGACAGACAAGCGCCGGCAGTGAGCATCGGGTACAAGCCGAACGACAGGCTGGCGGAGTTGACCATTTCCTCGACCTGGGCCGAGACCGCCTTGGGCATGCCCATGCCGCCAAACGCCGGATCACCGCCGACGCCGACCCAACCGCCTTCGGCATAAGTCTGATAGGCCTGTGGGAAACCGGCCGGAGTGGTCACGGCACCGTCGCTCCAGTGGCAACCTTCTTCGTCGGCGGCGCGGCTCAGCGGCGCGATACTTTTGCTGGTGACCTTGCCGGCTTCCTCGAGGATCGCCTCGACAGTCTCGGCATCCACGGTGTCGGCCAGCGCCGGCAGTTCAGCCCACAGCTTGGCGACCTCGAACACTTCATTGAGGACGAAGCGCATATCGCGCAGGGGCGCTTTGTAGTCAGCCATGGCAAACCTCGCAAGAACATGAAAAGTGAGTCCCAGGATCGGGATTCAAACAAGTCCCCGAGTGTACCCGAACAACTTTTGCGACACATAGGGTCAACTCGTGACTTGTTTGTAATTTTTAGTCACCAACAAAAAAGCCGCCGCCCGCAGCAATGACTACCAGCATAGCGGTAGCGCTCACTGCGAACGGCGGCCTTGTTGACGCGACGCCTTTGTCAGAGCGCGAACAGTTCCGCCGGCAACTTCATCAGGCAATCGCTGCCCGCCTCCACTGCGGCGCGGTGGGTGGCGGTACGCGGCAGCAAGCGCTTGAAGTAGAACTCACAGGTAACCAATTTCCCCCGGCACAGTTCCTCATCACCGCCGCCCGCCTGCAACTGCGCGTCGGCCACCAGCGCCATGCGCAGCCACAGGTAGCCTAGGACGATGTAACCGCTATACATCAGGTAATCCAACGCAGCGGCACCGACCTCATCGGGATTCTTCATCGCCGCCATCCCGACCTGCGTGGTCAACTCGCCCCACTGCCGATTGAGTCCATCGAGTTGCGCCACGTACGCCTTGAGTTGCGGGTGCTCGGCGTTGGCTTCGCAGAATTTGTGGACGATTTTGGTAAAGCCACGCAGTAACTTGCCCTGGCTGCCCAGCACCTTGCGCCCCAGCAGGTCCAGGGCCTGAATGCCGTTGGTGCCCTCATAGATCGGTGCGATGCGGCAATCGCGCACCAATTGCTCCATGCCCCACTCGCGAATGAACCCATGGCCGCCAAACACCTGCATGCCGTGGTTGGTCACCTCCAGGCCGGTATCGGTCATGAAGGCCTTGCAGATCGGCGTGAGGAACGCCAACAGGTCTTCGGCGTCCTGACGCTGGGCGGGGTCGGCCGACAGGTGCGCGGCATCGAGCAACTGTGCGGTGAAATAGGTCAGCGCCCGATTGCCTTCGTTGAAGGCTTTCATGGTCAGCAGCATGCGTCGCACATCGGGGTGGACGATGATCGGGTCGGCGGCTTTTTCCGGGGCCTTGGGCCCGGTCAATGCACGCATCTGCAGGCGCTCGTTGGCGTATTTGATCGCCCCCTGGAAACTCGCCTCGCCCAGACACAAACCCTGCATGCCGGTGCCGAGCCGCGCGTGGTTCATCATGGTGAACATGCAATTGAGGCCCTTGTTCGCCTCGCCAATCAGGAACCCGGTGGCGCCATCGAAGTTCAGCACGCAAGTGGCCGAGGCCTTGATCCCCATCTTGTGTTCGATCGAGCCGCAGGACACGCCGTTACGCGTACCCGCTTCGCCCGCCGCATCGGGCAGGAACTTCGGCACGATGAACAGCGAGATGCCCTTGGTCCCGGCCGGCGCGTCCGGCAACTTGGCCAGCACCAGGTGAATGATGTTGTCGCTCAAGTCGTGCTCGCCGGCCGAGATGAAAATCTTGCTGCCGGAGATCGCGTAGCTGCCGTCGGCCTGTGGCACCGCGCGGGTCTTGATGATGCCCAGGTCGGTGCCGCAATGGGCCTCGGTCAGGCACATGGTGCCGGTCCATTGTCCGGCCGTGAGTTTGCTCAGGTAGGTGTGTTTCTGCTGCTCGGTGCCGTGGGCGTGGATCGCCGACATCGCGCCGTGGGTCAGGCCCGGGTACATGCCCCAGGACGTGTTGCTGGAGCCGACCATTTCACTGATCACCAGGCCCAGCGAGCTTGGCAAACCCTGGCCGCCGTAGGCCGGGTCCGCCGCCAGACCGTGCCAGCCGCCCTCGACATACTGGGCGAAGGCCTGCTTGAAACCCTTGGGCGTGGTCACCACGCCATTGTCGAAATGGCAGCCCTCTTCATCACCCGAGCGATTCAGCGGCGCCAGCACGTTTTCACAGAAGCGCGCGCCCTCCTCGAGAATCGCGCTGACCATGTCCGGGCTGGCATCGACCGCGCCCAGCGCGGCGTAATTGGCGTGGAAATCAAACACGTGGTCGATCAGAAAACGCATGTCACGCAGGGGAGCTTTGTACTCAGGCATGGTCGTTCCTCGGTCAGCAGATCAGACCAAGCTACTGCCGTGCGCCGCCCCGGACAATCACCGTGCAGCCGCTGAATGCGTCGTCATCACTCAATCCACAGCTTCGGCGCTGCGCACCGCACCACGACGGCTCTGACCGAAGGCAATGACGCAATTTCGTCCTGCGCCCTTGGCACTGTAGAGCGCCTGGTCGGCACTTTTCAGGACTTGATCAGGGGTCCGCTGTTCGAGGCGTTCAGCCACGCCAATGCTGACCGTGACCGACACCACCGAGGCGCTGGCCCCGGAGCGCCGCTGGCGGCCCTGCTGATCGTCCTTGGGGCGACTGTCCTGATTGCGCAGGTGCATCTGGTAGCTGGCAATCGACTCGCGAATTTCCTCCAGGTGCGGCAGGCATTCTTCGAGCGAGCGCGCCGCAAACACCAGGGCAAACTCCTCCCCGCCGTAACGATAGGCGCGACCGCCGCCACCGATCTTCGACAGCTTGCTGGCCACCAGCCGCAGCACCTGGTCACCGACATCATGGCCGTGGGTGTCGTTGAATTTCTTGAAGTGATCGACGTCGCTCATCGCCAGCACATAGTTGCGGCCCAGACGCTGCAGGCGCTCGTTCAGCGCCCGCCGTCCGGGCAAGCCGGTCAGTTCGTCGCGAAAGGCCATTTGATAGGCCTCATGGGCAACCGCCGCGGCGATCATCAGCATCACCTGGCTGCACATGATGTTCAGGGTAAACGGCAGGATGAAGGTCTTGGGCAGCATCCAGAACAACCCGAGCAAGCCCACCAGTTGCGCCGCGTGTAGCGGCCGTGGATGGCGCCAGTACTGGAATGCCAGCAACAGGAAGGCGGCGATGAACACCGGATACGACAGCTGGATCAGACTCATCCAGGCACCGTGCAGCGCCGGCCAGCGGATCTCGGCAAGCCAGCTTTGCAGCGCCTGGGGATAACTTTGCTCCAGCCCCAGCGCCACACTGCCCACGGCCAGCAGCACGGCGAAGCGCGCCACCATGTCCTGGAACAAATGCGTGCGCTCCTGCCATGCGGCGAAGGTGCCGTACATCAAGGGCAACAGCAGGCAGCAGAGATGAAATACCACCGCCGCATCCACCCGAACCTGGCCGAAGTCGCGGTAGTAATCGGTCTGGGTATCGAGCAGGAAATACGCGATGTACACCGTGACCATCAGGAACAGTTCGCGCTGGCGTCGATACACCGCGCAGTAGGCACCGCCGAGCAACAGCACCAGGGTCGGCAGGACGTTGAACAGCGACGTGAAGAACACGTTGAGGTCCCGGACGTAAGCCGCCGCCAGCCCCGCCAGCAATAACAGCAACGAAGGCAGGAAGTGACTCAAACGTGCAGCAGAGGAACGCGGCAAGGGAAAAGCTCCGGACCGGCAAATCGAATGGTGGCATTATGCCGTCATTCTTGGCACGACAGTACATGAAAGTGTTGTCACTTTTGTTTAGCGGCCGCTCCACGCTCGGATTGAAAGGATTTACCCGGATATCTGTATCGCGTTATTTCAGGCACAAAAAAGCCGCTGCTCCCTAAGAAGCAGCGGCTCGTTGAAGGACTGCCTTGGCTTAGTAACCCAGGGCGAAGTCTTCTTCTTTCATGTCCATCAGGTTGTTGGCGCCCGACAGCATGGTTGCCACGTGAGTGCGGGTCCGCGGCAGGATGCGCTGGAAGTAGAAACGCGCAGTCTGCAGCTTGGCTGTGTAGAACGCCTCCTCGGTGGTGCCGGCAGCCAGTTTCTCGGCGGCCAGGCGTGCCATGTCGGCCCAGAAGTAAGCCAGGCAGGCGTAACCCGAGTACATCAGGTAATCCACGGAAGCCGCACCGACTTCTTCGCGGTCCTTCATGGCGGCCATGCCGACCTTCATGGTCAGTTCGCCCCATTCCTTGTTCAGTGCCGCCAACGGTGCAACGAATTCCTTGACTGCTTCGTTGCCTTCGTTGGTCTGGCAGAACTTGTGCACGATCTTGGTGAAGCCTTTCAGGGCCTCGCCTTGAGTCATCAGCACTTTACGGCCCAACAGGTCGAGTGCCTGAATGCCAGTGGTGCCTTCGTACAGCATGGAGATACGGCTGTCGCGAACGTTCTGCTCCATGCCCCATTCGGCGATAAAGCCGTGGCCGCCATAGATCTGTACGCCGTGGTTGGCCGATTCGAAGCCGACTTCGGTCATGAAAGCCTTGGCGATTGGCGTCATGAAAGCCAGCAGTGCATCGGCTTTCTTCTTCTCTTCTTCGTCCACGCCGTATTTGACGATGTCCACTTGCTTGGCGGTGAAGTACACCATGGCGCGGTTGCCTTCGGCGAATGCCTTCATGGTCAACAGCATGCGGCGTACATCAGGGTGCACGATGATCGGGTCAGCGGCCTTGTCCGGCGCTTTCGGGCCCGTCAGGGAGCGCATCTGCAGGCGATCGCGAGCGTACTTCAGGCCGCCCTGGAAGCCGATTTCAGCGTGGGCCAGGCCTTGCAGCGCGGTGCCCAGGCGAGCGGTGTTCATGAAGGTGAACATGCAGTTCAGGCCTTTGTTCGCCGGGCCGATCAGGAAACCGGTGGCCTCGTCAAAGTTCATCACGCAGGTGGCATTACCGTGGATACCCATCTTGTGTTCCAGGGAACCACAGGTCACCGCGTTGCGCGCACCAACGGTGCCGTCGGCGTTGGGCATGAATTTCGGCACGATAAACAGCGAAATGCCTTTGGTGCCCGCCGGTGCATCCGGCAGACGTGCCAGCACGATGTGGACGATGTTGTCGGCCATGTCGTGCTCACCGGCCGAGATGAAGATCTTGGTCCCGGAGACTTTGTAGGAACCGTCGGCCTGAGGTTCGGCCTTGGTGCGCAGCATGCCCAGATCGGTGCCGCAGTGCGGTTCGGTCAGGCACATGGTGCCGGTCCACTCGCCAGAAACCAGCTTGGTCAGGTAAGCCTCTTGCTGCTCGGGCGTACCGTGCTCGGAAATAGTGTTCATCGCGCCATGGGACAGGCCTGGGTACATGCCCCACGACCAGTTGGACTCGCCAACCATTTCGCTCACCGCCAGACCCAGCGACTCCGGCAGGCCCTGACCGCCGTGCTCGACGTCATGCGCCAGGCTCGGCCAGCCGCCTTCAACGAATTGTTTGTAGGCTTCCTTGAAGCCGGTCGGCGTCTTCACGCCCGACTCGCTCCAGGTGCAGCCTTCGGTGTCACCCACGCGGTTCAGCGGAGCCAGCACCTGCTCACAAAACTTGGCGCCTTCCTCGAGAATGGCGTTGACCATGTCCGGGGTAGCGTCCTGGCAAGCCGGAAGGCTCTGATAGTGCGCCTCGTAGCCGAGCAGCTCGTCACGAACGAAGCGAATATCACGCAAGGGGGCCTTGTAGTCAGGCATAGCGATAAACCTCTGCTGATGTAACCGGGAATGAACGACCGCGATGATTTGTTGTGACGGTCAAACAGTTGTTTGAAACATACGTTTACGCTGAAAAGTTGTCAAGCGTCGATGATTTGCCGTCTGTCCCCTGGTGTTCGAGCGATGGGGCTCCCGAGCGGGTCGAACTCATCGGCTTCGACGCTCAAGGTCGCCGATGCGCGGCAAAGATATGATTTTGGCCGCAAAGGCCAACCAAACCTGTCAATTCTGTCAGTTGTCCGCTCTTGGGCGCAGAGGTCTCATAGAACCAGCAGCACTTGACCAAGTGCCTGGTTTATTCCCGCCTACGAGAATCTCGACATGAGTAAAACAACCGCCACCCCCGCGCTTGAAAATGATCCCGACCTTGACCTGCGATTTGGTGAAGAGGGCATCCTGAGACCCGAGACGACGCAGCAGGGCGATGTGCGTGCAATCCTCTTGCATGATGGCGATTCATTCAGTCTAGCCATGACATTGGAGGACGGACGTTATCAGTACGATCGGGCGAGCGCAGACGGCCGGCCCATTGCGGGATTCGCCGCAACCGTCAAGCAATTCGCCCCCGATGCAACGTTTTACCCCACTCGGCTGTTACACCAGGCCGACAAAATCATCATGCTGGGCACCCTCAAGGACAACAACGTCAGCCGTCCGGGCGTTACCCGCTTCAATGCCAGTGGCACACCCGATCTGGTTTTTGGGCACGTGACGCCGGGCGCTCCTCCTGCAGAAGCGACCACCCCCCGTTTCGAATACAAGCAGGCCGATGGCTGCGTGCAAAAGAACGATCAAAAAATCCTTATCGCGTTCGCTTATAAAACTGGCGTCGATAACTCGAGCGAGTTCGTCAGCCAGCTGACGCGCCTGGAAGTTGATGGAAAGGAGGATACGACTTTCGGTGATGCCGGCAGCATCGATCTGAAGTTCGGAGAGGGGCATACCTATGCCCCGCTTGTTCAACTACAAGGTGACAAGATCATCGTCGCCGGATGCCATATCGAAGCGAGCCGCCGTGAACTGATGTTGGCTCGCTACGACATGGACGGCAGCCTGGACAAGAGCTTCGGCAATGAGGGCTTTGCCCGAATGGATTCAGCCGTCGACGCGATTCCCAATTGGCTGTGTGAGCATGAAGGCAAACTGTGGGTTGCCGGCCACGAGACAGGACCAGGGCGGCGCGCGTTGTTGACGAGATTCGATGCCGATGGCCACCCGGACGTAAGTTTCAATGGCGGCCAGCCGTTGTTGACAGTAAACGAGCATAGTTTTGAAGGGTGGCGGGTAGGCATTGCACAAGACGACGGCGGAATAATCGTATTGGGAAGTACAACCGCTACTGAACAAGATGAAAAAATCATCAAGGAAATTAAACGTACCCCTTCACCTTCACATGTCATTCAACGTTTTACCCACGACGGTAAGCCTGACCTTTCCCGTGAGTGGACGGAGAAGACCGGCTATGTCACAGACGCCGCGATGCAGACTTCAACAAGGTTGATAGTCGCGGTCAAATATTGGCTTTTACCTGAGCCGAAAGATTACCCCAAAGTCCTTGGCGTACTGACCGGCCCGAACAAATCCAGATCGTAAATACAAAAACAGCGCTCAAGGGCATTGAGCGCTGTTTCATCAGACGGCTTGAACCTGTGAGTTACGCGGGTCAGGCATACGTATCAATCAGCGTGCCGAGCACTTCATCCGCAGCCTTGGCCACGTTGACACCCAACTCCACCTGCAACTTGCCTTGGGCCATTTCTACCTGCTGGCTGGCCGCGTCTGACTGACTGCGGTCGACCGAACGCAGGCGATCGACCTGAGCGTCCGAGGATTGGCTACCCGCGGCCCGTTCGACGTAGGTATTGGCGATCTGGCTGGCGGCCTGATCGATGCGGTTCTGGCCTGCGCTGATCGCGCTCAGGCCAGGGTAATAAGCCGTGCTTCCCGAGATATCCATGGGATCACTCCATCCTGCAAAAAGACATCAATCCTCATTGAAGCAGAGCCCGGCCAGAAACGCCCGACAAAAACACTAATGGCACAGTGCCTTGTGATAGACCGACGTTAGTCCAGCAGGTCCAGTTGCAGGTGTTGCGCCACCGCTTCTGCCGTCACCACCTTGAGCTTCGGCACCCGTCCCAGGCACGGCGCAGGTAGGCGTTCGGCCAGGGTCGCGAGGTTTTCTTCCAGGCGTGAGGTCTTCGCATCGATGATATTCGCCACCCAGCCCGCCAGTTGCAGACCGTCATTGGCAATCGCTTCGGCCGTCAGCAGGGCATGGCTGATACAGCCCAGGCGCACCCCGACCACCAGGATCACCGGCAGATCCAGGGCCATGGCCAGGTCCGACAGATTGTCCTGGCCGGCCAACGGCACCCGCCAGCCGCCCGCGCCTTCGATCAGGGTGAAGTCGGCGCCTTTCTCGAGGATGTGGCGCATCGGCGCCTTCAGTGCCTGTACCGTCAACGCCACGCCGGCTTCGCGAGCCGCCAGGTGCGGAGCGATCGCCGGTTCGAAGGCCAGCGGATTGACCTCGGCATAGGTCAGCGGCAACGAACATTCCGCCAGCAACGCCAGGGCATCGGCATTGCGCAGGCCCTTGGGCGTCACCTCGCAACCGGAGGCCACCGGCTTGCCCGCTGCCGTGCTCAGGCCAGCCTGGCGTGCGGCGTGCAACAAGCCGGCGGCGATGGTGGTCTTGCCGACATCGGTGTCGGTACCGGTGATGAAATACGCAGCGCTCATCGAGGTTTCTCCAGTACGGCGTAGACCACCTGGTAGGTCGCGGGCAGACCTTGCGCCTGACGAAAGTGCTCGTAGGCCCCAATCAAGCCACTGATCCGCGCCCGTCCCGTCAGCCCGCCCGGCCGTCCGGGATTGAGATTATGCGCACCCAAAGCCTTGAGTTCATGGGTGAGGCTGCGCACATCGGGATAGTGCAGCACATGTGGGCAACTTTGCAGGCTCAGGACGTTCAAGCCGCTGTCGGCGCACAGTTGCTGGTAGCGGCTGAACTCACGGAAACGGTTGACGTGGACCATGCCATCGACCTGACGCCAGCTGTCGCGCAATTCGTACAAGGTGCCGACACACAGGCTGGCAAAGGCCAGCACGCCGCCCGGCTTGAGCACCCGATAGGCCTCGTTCAGCACCGCCGCGAAATCGGCGCACCATTGCACTGCCAGGCTGGAAAACACCAGGTCGCAACTGGCGTCCTGCAGGGGCAAGCGCTCGGCATCGCCGGCGATGAAATACTGCGCGCCGCCCAGCGGCCGGGCGTGATTGAGCATGCCTTCGGCGATGTCCAGCGCCAGGCCTTCGCCAGCGATGAAACGCTCGGCCAGCGCACGGCTGAAGTAACCGGTGCCGCAGCCCAGATCCAACCAGCGCTGCGGGGCGTGATCACTGGGCAGACGCCGCAGCAGTTCCGTGCCAACGTCGCGCTGCAACTCGGCCACGCTGTCATAGCTCGCCGCAGCGCGGGAAAAGGACGCCGCCACCTGACGTTTGTCGGGCAAGCCACCGGGCAGTTTCACAAAAGCCAAATCAGTCATCACCGCTCTCATGCAAAAAGGCCTGGATCGCCCCCGCCACTCCGTGGGGATCCTCCAGAAGGAACGCGTGACTGGCCTGTTCAATCAGACCAATTTCGACATCGGGGAGTAACGCCAGCAACGCGCTGGCGGCTTCGGCCGGGACCAACCCGTCGAGACCGGCAAACAGATGCAACTGCGGGCCGCGAAAGGCCTGCAGCGCTTTGCGCGTGTCCAGTTGCGCGAGCAGCTCCAGCCCGGCCATCAGCACCGCGCTCGAGCTATTCGGCGCTCCACCCGACAGCAGCCGCGACAGACCACGAGGGTCTTCGGCGCCCTGGGCACAGAGCAGGCTGAAGCGTTTGAGGGTGGTGCGCGGATCGGCCTTGCAGCCGGCGAGGAACTGATCGAAGGTTTCGCCAGGCATCGCGCTCGGCCACTGCTCGTGAGCGACAAACGCCGGATTGCTCGCCAGGGTCAGCAGACCACAGCAGCGATCGCCACGGCGCGCCGCCAACTCACTGGCGAGCATCCCGCCCAGCGACCAGCCACCCAGCCAGGCATCCTGCGGCACACTGGCGTCGAGCTCGTCCAGCCATTCCTCGAGATCGGCTGATTCCAGCTCCGGCAGCGGCTCGATCTCCACTCGCAAGTGTTCGTCGAGCCCCTGCAAGGCGGCCGCCAGCGGTTCCAGCGGGGAAATGCCGAGGCCCCAACCGGGCAACAGAATCAGTCGGTCACGCATGGTCCGAGGTCGCTCCCAGTTGCTCAACACAATCGGCAAGACCTTGTAACAATAGCTCGACCTGGGCTTCGCTGTGGGCGGCGGTCAAAGTCACGCGCAAGCGAGCGCTGCCAGCCGGCACGGTCGGAGGACGAATCGCGGTGACCAGCAACCCGCGTTGGCGCAGCATTTGCGAAAAAAGCATCGCGCGCCCGGCGTCGCCGATCATGATCGGCTGGATCGGCGTCGCGCTGTCCATCAACTGCAGGCCGATCTGCTCGGCGCCGCGACGGAACTGCTTGATCAGCACCTGCAGATGCTCACGTCGCCAGTGCTCGCTGCGCAGCAGCTCAAGGCTCTTGAGGGTTGCGCAGGCCAGCGCCGGCGGCTGGCTGGTGGTGTAGATGTAGGGCCGGGCGAACTGGATCAGGCTTTCGATCAGCTCGTCACTGCCGGCGACAAACGCACCCGCCGTGCCGAACGCCTTCCCGAGGGTACCGACCAGCACCGGTACATCCTCCTGGCTCAAGCCGAAATGCTCGACGATGCCGCCGCCATGGGCACCCAAGGGGCCAAAACCGTGGGCGTCGTCGACCATCAGCCACGCGCCCTTGGCCCGGGTTTCGCGGACCAGCGCCGGTAGATCGGCGATATCGCCGTCCATGCTGAACACGCCGTCGGTGACCACCAGGGTATTGCCGGTGGCTTTCTCCAGGCGTTTGGCCAGGCTGTCGGCGTCGTTGTGCAGATAACGGTTGAAGCGCGCACCGGACAACAGTCCCGCGTCCAGCAACGAGGCATGATTGAGGCGATCTTCCAACACCGTATCGCCCTGCCCCACCAGCGCGGTGACCGCGCCGAGGTTGGCCATGTAACCGGTGGTGAACAGCAACGCCCGCGGGCGTCCGGTCAAGTCGGCCAGGGCCTCTTCGAGGGCGTGATGCGGGGTGCTGTGACCGATCACCAGATGCGATGCGCCACCGCCCACGCCCCAGCGCTCGGCACCGGCACGCCAGGCCTCGATCACCTGCGGGTGATTGGCCAGGCCCAGGTAGTCGTTGTTGCAGAAGGCCAACAAGGGCTGGCCATCGACCACCACCTGCGGCCCCTGGGGGGATTCAAGCAGTGGCCGCTGGCGATAAAGATTGTCCGCGCGACGGGCAGCCAGGCGTGCGGCGAGATCGAAAGACATGCAGGCCTCGACGGTTGAATCACATCAATCAGAATGGACGCAGCCCTGTAGGAGCTGGCTTGCCAGCGATGGCGGCGCCAGGTTCAACATCAATGTCGACTGTCAGTCCGCATTCGCTGGCAAGCCAGCTCCTACAATGTTTTGCATCGCTTCAAAGAACTCAGACGGCAGCGTTATAAAACTGCTCGCTGCTCTTCTGCTCCACCAGCGCCTGCTCGATGGCGGCCTGGTGCACCTCGTCGGCGTGCTCTTCGCGGGCTTCGGGGAGGATGCCCAGGCGCGAGAACAACTGCATGTCCTTGTCGGCCTGCGGGTTGGCGGTGGTCAGCAGTTTGTCGCCGTAGAAAATCGAGTTGGCGCCGGCCAAGAACGCCAGGGCCTGCATCTGCTCGTTCATCGCTTCACGTCCGGCCGACAGCCGCACATGGGATTGCGGCATCAGGATACGAGCCACCGCGAGCATGCGGATGAAGTCGAACGGATCGACGTCATCAGCGTTTTCCAGCGGCGTACCGGCCACCTTCACCAGCATGTTGATCGGCACCGACTCCGGGTGCTCGGGCAGGTTGGCGAGTTGGATCAGCAGATTGGCGCGGTCATCCAGCGACTCGCCCATGCCGAGGATCCCGCCGGAGCAGATCTTCATCCCTGAATCACGCACGTACGCCAGGGTCTGCAGACGTTCGCTGTAGGTACGGGTGGTGATGATGCTGGTGTAGAAATCCGGCGAGGTGTCGAGGTTGTGGTTGTAGTAGTCGAGACCGGCCTTGGCCAGGGCAGCGGTCTGCTCCTGATCGAGACGGCCGAGGGTCATGCAGGTTTCCAGGCCCATGGCCTTGACCCCTTCAACCATTTTCAGGACGTAAGGCATGTCCTTGGCCGACGGGTGCTTCCACGCCGCGCCCATGCAGAAACGGGTGGAGCCGATGGCCTTGGCGCGAGCGGCCTCTTCGAGGACCTTCTGCACTTCCATCAGCTTTTCTTTTTCCAGGCCGGTGTTGTAGTGACCGGACTGTGGGCAGTATTTGCAATCTTCCGGGCAGGCACCGGTCTTGATCGACAACAGGGTCGAGACCTGGACGCGGTTGGCGTCGAAATGCGCGCGGTGCACCGTCTGCGCCTGGAACAACAAGTCATTGAAAGGCTGAACGAACAGCGCTTTGACTTCGGCCAAGGACCAATCGTGACGCAATTTGGCGGTGATGCTGGCGCTCATCGGCTCATTTCCTTTCTTATGCTTGATGCTTGAAACGTGTCCGGGCAATAAGACGAAACCCACAGACACAACACGGATGTTTCGGCATATTTAAGGAAGAGTGATGCGCTGTCAACCTCAGTACGAAGGTCCGGTTTACATCTGGTTAAAAAACAAACAAAACTGTTTGCTGTGCAGCGAACCCTCCGACACGTCATTGCCCATTTGCATCCCCTGTGAGAGCGAATTGCCCTGGTTGGGCGATGCCTGCCAGGTCTGCGCCCTGCCGTTGGCCGCGAATGGACTCACCTGTGGCCAATGCCTGAAAGCCCAGCCGGCCTTTACCCAAGTGGTAGCGCCCTGGACCTACAGCTTCCCCGTCGACAGCCTGATCACCCGCTTCAAGCACTCCTCCAACTGGCCTTATGGCCGCCTGTTGGCCGAACTTCTTGCGCAATCATTGCACTATCGCTTCGAAGAGGGCCTGCAGAGGCCGGACGCCCTGATCCCCGTGCCACTGGCCCGCAAACGCCTGCGTCGACGGGGCTTCAATCAAGCCGCGATGCTCGCCCGCTGGCTCAGCGACGAATTGCAGATTGCCTGTGATGAACAGTGGGTGATTCGCACCCAGGACACCAGCGCCCAGCAGGACCTGAACGCCAGGGCCCGCCAGCACAATTTGCGCAGAGCCTTCGCCTTGCACCCGCAGGCGAACATTCGCGGGCGACACCTGGCGTTGGTCGACGACGTGCTGACCACCGGCGCCACCGCGCGCACGCTGGCACGCCTGCTGATGGATGCCGGCGCCAGTCGGGTCGACGTGTATTGCCTGGCCCGTACGGCAAAACCCGGCGATCCGGCTTGACGGCGCGGCGTCGAGCGGCCACCGTCCTGTCTTAATTACCCGCGCCCGTAGTCCAATTCATGTCCCTACCCAGTTTGTTGTCCCAACACATCGTCCGTCGCCCGCAACGCATTGCTCTGTTGCAGCATATTGCCGAACAGGGCTCGATCACCCGCGCCGCGAAAAGCGCCGGGCTCAGCTATAAGGCGGCCTGGGACGCCATCGACGAAATGAACAACCTGGCGCAAAAGCCGCTGGTGGAGCGTAGTGTCGGCGGCAAGGGCGGCGGCGGGGCGCGGCTTTCCAGTGAAGGTGAACGAGTGCTGCGTCTTTACCAGCGCCTGCAAGCCTTGCAGGCGCAAGTGCTGGAGGCCGCCGAAGATGCCAGCGATCTCGACCTGCTCGGACGCCTGATGCTGCGCACCAGCGCGCGCAACCAGTTGCACGGCACCGTCGCCGGCATCGAGGCCCAGGGCCGCAACGACCTGATCACCCTGACCTTGGCCGAAGGCCTGACCCTGCACGCGCAAATCACCCACGACAGCACCCAGCGCCTGGACCTGCAACCCGGCACCGACGTGGTGGCGTTGATCAAGGCCGGCTGGCTGGAGTTGCTACCCCTCGATCAAGCACCAACCCTCGGTTACACCCACCTGAGCGGGACGCTTGAGCAAATTCTCGACGCCGAAGACGGCCCCAGCGAGGTGCGCATCAGCCTGGCCAACGGCCAGACGCTTTGCGCGCTGGCCGAGCCCTTGTACCTGCGCACTGCGGGCCTAATGCCCGGGCAGCCGGTGCAAGTGCAATTCTCGCCGTCCAACGTGCTGATCGGCACGCCGCTCTAGGCCGACGACTGAAACAATTACGTCATGATTCGACATTAAGGTGACTGCCAAAACCAGCAGGGAGCCTGATGTGAGCCTATTAGAAGAAAACCAAGCCACCGACCTCGAACAGATCGTCGGCCTCAGCCGCCGCGGTTTTATCAGTGCCGGCGCACTCAGCGCAGCTGCGCTGTTTCTGGGCGGCAACCTGCTCAGCCGCAGCGTATTGGCCGCCAGCGTCAGCGCCACTTCGAGCCAATTGCTCGGCTTTGACAGCATCGCCGCCGCCACCAGCGACACCCTCAGCCTGCCGACCGGCTACACCGCCTCCGTGCTGATCAGCTGGGGTCAGCCCCTGCACAAAGACGGCCCGGCGTTCGACCCTTCGGGCAACGGCACGGCGCTGCAGCAGGAAGTCCAGTTCGGCGACAACAACGACGGCATGAGCCTGTTCCCGTTCCCGGGCGACGACAACCGCGCGCTGATGGCCATCAACAACGAATACACCAACTACCGCTACCTATACCCCCACGGCGGCATGCCGCAGTCGGCGGAAGAAGTGCACAAGGCCCAGGCCTGCGAAGGCGTGTCGGTGATCGAAGTGCAGCGCCAGGACGGCCAGTGGCACTTCGTCCAGGGCTCGCGCTACAACCGCCGCATCCACGGCAATGCGCCGATCAGCGTCGCCGGTCCGGCCGCCGGTCACGCGTTGCTCAAGACCGCTGCCGATCCCAAGGGTGTGCGGGTGCTGGGCACGTTCCAGAACTGCGCCAACGGCAAGACTCCGTGGGGCACCTACCTGACCTGCGAAGAGAACTTCACCGACTGTTTCGGCAGCAGCAACCCGGAGCAGAAGTTCGACGCCGCGCAAAAGCGCTACGGCGTGGTGGCCACCAGCAAGGAAATCAACTGGCACCCCCACGACCCGCGCTTTGATATGGCGAAGAACCCCAACGAACTCAACCGCCATGGCTGGGTGGTGGAAATCGATCCGTTCGACCCGCAATCGACGCCGGTCAAGCGCACCGCCCTGGGCCGCTTCAAGCACGAAAACGCCGCCCTTGCCGAAACCCATGACGGCCGCGCCGTGGTCTACATGGGCGACGACGAACGCGGTGAGTTCATCTACAAGTTCGTCAGCCGCGACAAGATCGACCACAAGAACCCCAAGGCCAACCACAACCTGCTCGACCACGGCACCCTCTACGTGGCCCGTTTCGACGCGGGCGACAGCAACCCCGATCGCCCCAAGGGCCAGGGCCAGTGGATCGAGTTGAGCCATGGCAAGAACGGTATCGACGCCAGCAGCGGCTTTGCCGACCAGGCTGAAGTGCTGATCCATGCGCGACTGGCGGCCACGGTGGTCGGCGCCACGCGCATGGACCGCCCGGAATGGATTGTTGTCAGCCCCACTGATGGCCAGGTTTATTGCACCCTGACCAACAACGTCAAACGTGGCGAAGACGGGCAGCCGGCGGGCGGTCCCAACCCACGGGAGAAAAACGTCTACGGGCAGATTCTGCGCTGGCACACCGCTGGCGACGATCATGCCGCCATGACGTTCGCCTGGGATCTGTTCGTGGTCGCCGGCAACCCGACGGTGCATGCCGGCACCGCCAAGGCGGGCTCGGCGAACATCACCCCGCAAAACATGTTCAACAGTCCTGATGGCCTGGGTTTCGACAAGGCCGGACGCCTGTGGATCCTCACCGACGGCGACTCCAGCAACAGCGGCGACTTCGCCGGCATGGGAAACAACCAGATGCTCTGCGCCGACCCGGCCAGCGGTGAGATCCGCCGCTTCATGGTCGGCCCGGTGGGCTGTGAAGTGACCGGAATCAGCTTCTCTCCCGATCAGAAAACCCTGTTTGTCGGGATCCAGCATCCTGGTGAAAACGGCGGCTCGACCTTCCCCGAGCACCTGCCTAACGGCAAGCCACGGTCTTCGGTGATGGCGATTCGGCGGGAAGATGGCGGGGTTGTCGGCGCCTGACATGGCCTCTTCGCGAGCGGGCTCGCTCCTACAGGGTATGCGACCGACACAGAACCTGTAGGAGCCAGCCTGCTGGCGATGAATTCGATGCGGTGTAGCTGATGGCCCCTTCGCGAGCAAACCGCAATCGGGCGCTCGTTCCTACAACCGCACCGTCTGCGCTACCATGCCCGGTCGGACGCGGCAGCCTGCTGCGCGCAGGAGTCAGCATGGCCCACCCGTTTGAAACCCTCACCCCAGACCTCGTACTCGATGCCGTCGAAAGCATCGGGTTTCTCAGTGACGCGCGCATCCTGGCGCTCAACAGCTACGAGAACCGCGTCTATCAAGTCGGCATCGAGGACAGCGAACCGCTGATCGCCAAGTTCTACCGCCCACAGCGCTGGAGCAACGAAGCGATCCTCGAAGAGCACCAGTTCACTTTCGAGCTGGCCGACGTCGAGGTCCCGGTCGTCGCACCGCTGATTCACAACGGCGAAACCCTGCACGAACACCACGGCTTTCGCTTCACCCTGTTTCCCCGTCGCGGCGGCCGGGCGCCGGAACCGGGCAATCTCGATCAACTGTATCGCCTCGGCCAACTGCTCGGTCGCTTGCACGCCGTGGGCTCGACCCGCCCGTTCGAACACCGTGAAGCACTGGGAGTGAAAAACTTCGGCGAAGACTCACTCAACACCTTGCTCGAAGGCAATTTCGTACCGCGCAGCCTGCTGCCGGCCTACGAGTCGGTGGCCCGCGACCTGCTCAAGCGCGTGCAAGAGGTCTACAACGACACCCCGCACCAGAACATCCGCATGCACGGCGACTGCCACCCCGGCAACATGATGTGCCGCGACGAGATGTTCCACATCGTCGACCTCGATGACTGCCGCATGGGCCCGGCGGTGCAGGACCTGTGGATGATGCTCGCCGGCGATCGCCAGGATTGCCTCGGCCAACTGTCGGAGCTGATGGACGGCTACAGCGAATTCCACGACTTCAATCCGCGCGAACTGGCCCTGATCGAACCCCTGCGCGCCCTACGCCTGATGCACTACAGCGCCTGGCTCGCACGGCGCTGGGACGACCCGGCATTCCCGCGCAGCTTTCCGTGGTTTGGCAGCGAGCGCTATTGGGGCGATCAGGTACTGGCCTTGCGTGAACAGTTGGCGGCGCTGAATGAAGAACCGTTGAAGTTGTTTTGAGTCACCCCGAATTGCCACTGTGGAAAAACTAATCACTGTAGGAGCGAGCCTGCTCGCGATGGCGGTTTCATGTTCAGCGCAACGGTGACTGACAAACCGCTATCGCAAGCAGGCTCGCTCCTACAGGTTCTGATGTTCACAAATACCCAACCAATACAGCAGGACATTTGCAGACAAACTTCCTTACAATCCCTGCTTTGTTAGCTACCTAAGCAAGGACTCTGCATGCCAGCCGCCAACCTGCGTCGCGGTTACGTTCTGGGCCTGACCGCCTACATCATCTGGGGCTTGTTCCCGCTCTATTTCAAAGCCATTGCCAGCGTGCCCGCCGTGGAAATCATCATTCACCGGGCGATCTGGTCGGCGCTGTTCGGCAGCCTGTTGCTGCTGGTCTGGAAGCACCCGGGCTGGTGGCGTGAGCTGCGTGACAACCCGAAACGCCTGGCGATCCTCGCCCTGAGCGGCACGCTGATCGCCGCCAACTGGCTGACCTACGTCTGGTCGGTGAACAACGGGCGCATGCTCGAAGCCAGTCTCGGTTACTACATCAATCCGCTGGTCAACGTGTTGCTGGGCATGCTGATCCTCGGCGAACGGTTGCGGCGCATGCAGTGGTTCGCCGTGGGGCTGGCGGCAGTCGGTGTGGCGCAACAGGTGTGGCAGGTCGGCAGCTTGCCGTGGGTGTCGCTGGTGCTGGCGTTGACGTTCGGCTTCTACGGCTTGATCCGCAAGCAGGCGCCGGTCAAGGCGCTGCCGGGCCTGGTGGTGGAAACCTGGATGCTGGTGCCGCTGGCCATCGCCTGGCTGCTGTTCAACCAGACCGCGATGACCGCCCAACCCGAGTTCTGGACCACCAGTGAAGCCTGGTGGCTGATCGCCGCCGGCCCGGTCACCCTGGTGCCGCTGGTCTGCTTCAACGCCGCCGCGCGGGACTTGCCCTACACCACCCTGGGCTTCCTGCAATACCTGGCGCCGACCCTGGTGCTGTTGCAGGCGGTGCTGCTGTTTGGCGAGCACCTGTCCTCCAGCACCCTGGTGGCCTTCATGTTTATCTGGGCCGGCCTGGCGGTGTACAGCGTGGATGCCTGGCTGAGTTTGCGCCGTCGCCGCTGATCAAAAAACGCACAAAGCTCTGCAGGCCACGTCAAACGTGGCCTGCATGCATCCTTCCCAAGGTTATCCACAGCGTGATCCCCGCCGTTTGTGCACAAGCCGTTGAAATTGCTGGTTTTTTGATCAACATCTGAAGAAGCCCGGCCCGCCTGGGCTGCAGAGCGGTCTCTACAGCTTATCCACAGGCAGGTGCAGGATTTCCTTGGATAAGCTCACGCCTCGCTGCGCAGTACCAACTCCACCATCAAATCATCCGCCAGGGTTTCCAGGCGCGACTGCAAGACATCCAGCGACAGGGTCAAGGGCACCGCCAGAATCGCCTCGGCATGAAACAGCGGTTCGCTGCTCATCGGCGCCGGTCGCACTTCGGTGACCAGCCGCTCCAGGTTCACCCCCTGCTCACTCAGCAAGCGCGTGATGTCGCGCACAATCCCCGGCCGGTCGTTGCCCACCAATTCCATGGCGATCGGCTTCCAGGTGCAGGCCTGCTCGATGCCGCTTTCGGCTATCAGCACCCGAATACCCTGGCTGGATAACGCCTGCAGCGCGTCCACCAATTCGTCGTAGGCCTCGGCCGGCACCCCCACCCGCAGGATCCCGGCGAACTGCCCGGCCATGCGCGACATGCGGCTTTCCAGCCAATTACCGCCATGCTCGGCAATGCATTGGGCGATGCGCTCGACCTGACCGGCTTTGTCCGGGGCGAATACGGTGAGTACGAGGTGGTCCATGGCGCAGCCCTCTGGTCATGATTTTTTCTTGGGGAAAGGCAAGTATAGGCAACGGGGATTGCTGCGTTGAATGAGAGGGCCCCATCGCGAGCAGGCTCGCTCCTACAGGGGAGTGCGATCCCATGTAGGAGCGAGCCTGCTCGCGAATGGGAACACCACTGATCCGGCTCAATCACAAATCGTGTACAACTTTTTATATTTAACTGGAACAATCCACCAGTTTTTTGAGAACATCCTGTGCCCCGCCGTGACTGCAATGCGTCATGGGGTCGCAGAACGACGTAATTAGTCTAATTTTCACAACCGCAATTCATCATGTAGTATGCCGCAGCGCGCACTACATAATCCCGGATCGATGCCTGCCGCAGGCCTGATCACAACCCTGAAAGCCCTGTCAGCAAGGCCTCCCAGCCGTTGATCGAGCCAAACCCAGCCGCCTGCAATGGCATGTACTGGTAGTCGGGTTTGTGGTTTAAATGGCCAGGGGCTTGATGGTCAAAATTGAAGAGCTGAAAAGCGAAATAGCTGAGCAGAGTGAGGCAAGCAATGACTGAACACGTTCAAGTCGGTGGCCTGCAGGTCGCCAAAGTCCTGTTCGACTTCGTGAACAACGAAGCCATTCCCGGAACCGGCCTCACCGCCGAACAATTCTGGGCCGGTGCCGACAAGGTCATTCATGACCTGGCGCCGAAGAACAAAGCCCTACTCGCCAAACGCGATGATTTCCAGGCCCGTATCGACGCCTGGCACCAGGAGCGTGCAGGCCAGGCGCACGACGCCGTGGCCTACAAAGCCTTCCTGCAAGACATCGGTTATCTGCTGCCAGAAGCGGCTGATTTCCAGGCAACGACGCAAAACGTCGATGAAGAAATCGCCCGCATGGCCGGACCACAGTTGGTGGTCCCGGTGATGAACGCCCGCTTCGCTCTCAATGCCTCGAACGCCCGCTGGGGTTCGCTGTACGACGCGCTCTACGGCACCGACGCCATCAGCGAAGCCGATGGTGCGGAAAAAGGCAAAGGCTACAACAAGGTGCGTGGCGACAAAGTCATCGCCTTCGCCCGTGCCTTCCTCGACGAAGCCGCGCCACTGGCTGCCGGCTCCCATGTCGACTCCACCGGCTACAGCATCGTCGACGGAAAGCTGCAGGTCGCCCTTAAAGGCGGCAGCAACAGCGGCCTGCGCAACGACGCCCAACTGATCGGTTTCCACGGCACCGCCGCGGCCCCGACCGCCGTACTGCTCAAGCACAACGGCCTGCACTTCGAAATTCAGATCGACGCCAGCACCCCGGTCGGCCAGACCGACGCGGCCGGCGTCAAAGACCTGCTGATGGAAGCCGCGCTGACCACCATCATGGACTGCGAAGACTCGGTCGCCGCGGTCGATGCCGATGACAAGGTGGTGATCTACCGCAACTGGCTCGGCCTGATGAAGGGCGACCTGTCGGAAGAAGTCAGCAAGGGCGGAAAATCGTTCACCCGCACCATGAACGCCGACCGCACCTACACCGCGCCAAATGGTGGCGAGTTGAGCCTGCACGGTCGCTCCTTGCTGTTCGTGCGCAACGTCGGACACCTGATGACCATCGACGCGATCCTCGACAAGGACGGCAACGAAGTCCCTGAAGGCATCCTCGACGGCCTGGTGACCAACCTCGCGGCGATCCACAGCCTGAACGGCAACACCACGCGCAAGAACAGCCGTACCGGTTCGGTATACATCGTCAAACCGAAAATGCACGGTCCGGAAGAAGCGGCGTTCACCAACGAACTGTTCGGCCGTATCGAAGACGTTCTGCAATTGCCACGCAACACCCTGAAAGTCGGGATCATGGACGAGGAGCGTCGGACCACGATCAACCTCAAGGCCTGCATCAAGGCTGCCAGCGAGCGCGTGGTTTTCATCAACACCGGCTTCCTCGACCGCACCGGCGACGAAATCCACACCTCCATGGAAGCCGGGCCGATGGTCCGCAAGGCTGACATGAAGGCCGAGAAATGGATCGGCGCCTACGAAAACTGGAACGTCGACATCGGTCTGAGCACCGGCCTGCAAGGTCGTGCGCAAATCGGTAAAGGCATGTGGGCAATGCCCGACCTGATGGCCGCCATGCTCGAGCAGAAAGTCGCTCACCCGCTGGCCGGCGCCAACACTGCCTGGGTCCCGTCGCCGACCGCCGCCGCCCTGCACGCCCTGCACTACCACAAGGTCGACGTGTTCGCCCGTCAGGCCGAACTGGCCAAGCGTGCGCGCGCCTCGGTCGACGACATCCTGACCATCCCGCTGGCGGTGAACCCGCAGTGGAGCGCCGAACAGATCAAGAACGAACTGGACAACAACGCCCAGGGCATTCTCGGCTATGTGGTGCGCTGGATCGACCAGGGTGTGGGCTGCTCGAAAGTGCCGGACATCAACGACGTCGGCCTGATGGAAGACCGTGCCACGCTGCGTATTTCCAGCCAGCACATCGCCAACTGGCTGCGCCATGGCATCGTCACCGAAGAGCAGGTCATGGAAAGCCTCAAGCGCATGGCGCCGGTGGTTGACCGCCAGAACGCCAACGACCCGCTGTACCGTCCATTGGCGCCAAACTTCGACAGCAACATCGCCTTCCAGGCGGCGGTCGAACTGGTGATCGAAGGCACCAAACAGCCAAACGGCTACACCGAGCCGGTCCTGCACCGTCGTCGTCGTGAGTTCAAGGCGGCCAACGGCCTCTGATCCAACGCTGACGCGGTAAGCAAAAGGCCCTGATCTTTCGATCAGGGCCTTTTTTCATGACGCCGGCGTCAATCCAAGCTCATGCCGGACCAACTCCAGCAACTTGCCGGTATCGAAGGGTTTAAGCAGAAAATCCACCACGCTCAAATGCATTGCCGCAATGGCGTCCTTCACATTGGCATCGCCCGAGACGATGATCACGGGCAGTGCAGCCCTTTCCGACTCGCGTATTTGCCGGATCAGTTCCAGACCACCGACATGGCCCATACGCAAATCGGTAATCAGCAGACCGATGGAAGGTGTCGTCTCCAACAATTTCAGCGCGCTTTCGCCACTCGCTGCCGTCATGCAGCGTATGCCCTCAAGGGCCAGGACCTCCGCAAGCAACTCTCGGGCGTCCTGATCATCATCGACAATCAGCACCCGTTGCAGCTGCGGCGGCAGGACCGGCTCCAGCATGACCGCACTTAGCGCTTCACGCTCGGCGTCGCTCAAAATATCGTGGTCGGACATGGCTCTCTCTGAAGGTTCGGTTCGTTCCCCTGGCACAACAGTCAGACATCGCTAGGCAGAGCTTAAATGTGCGCTTCGTCGGATACTTTTCCAATAGGGCGCAGAAAAGGTTTTCTCCCCTCAATCGCACGCAAACGCCTGTGGATATCCAGCGACCTAGACTTACGTCCAATGGGCACCCTGCCTGCGGGGGCCGACCATGGCCGCTACCCACAACAACAAATCGAAAAACGGTCATGAGCAAGACGGACGCCTTCACCCAGGCGGGGAAAACCGCGGTATTGCAGAACATCCAGGGCACCCTGCAATTCCTGCAGCGGTTTCCGCCGTTCAATCAGATGGAACACGCGCACCTGGCCTATCTGGTGGAGCAGTGCCAGCTGCGCTTTTACGGCCCCGGCGAGAGCATCATCAAGCCCGCCGATGGCGCGGTGCAGCACTTCTATATCGTCAAGCAGGGGCGCGTGGTCGGCGAGCGTCCGCACTCGGCCAAGGGTGGCACCGAGACTACCTTCGAGATCACCACCGGCGAGTGTTTTCCACTGGCCGCCCTGCTCGGCGAACGCGCGACCCGCACCGAGCACCTGGCCGCCGAAGACACCTTCTGCCTGCAGTTGAACAAGCTCGCCTTCATCAAGCTGTTCGCGCTGTCCAGCACCTTCCGTGACTTCGCCCTGCGCGGCGTCAGCAGCCTGCTCGACCAGGTCAACCAGCAAGTCCAGCAAAAAGCCGTGGAAACCCTCGGCACACAGTACTCGCTGAACACTCGCCTCGGCGAATTGGCCATGCGCCACCCGGTGACCTGTAGCCCGACCACGCCTTTGCGCGATGCCGTGACCCTGATGCACGAACAGCAAGTGGGCAGCATTGTGGTGGTCGATGAGCAGAAGGCGCCTGTGGGCATCTTCACCCTGCGCGACCTGCGCCAGGTGGTGGCCGATGGCGCTCGCGACCTCGATCAACCGATCGCCGGGCACATGACCCAGGCACCGTTCTACCTGAGCCCCGACCACAGCGCGTTCGACGCCGCGATTGCCATGACCGAACGGCACATCGCCCACGTCTGCCTGGTCAAGGATCAACGCTTGTGCGGCGTGGTCTCCGAGCGTGATCTGTTCTCCCTGCAACGGGTCGACCTGGTGCACCTGGCGCGAACCATCCGCAATGCGCCACGGGTCGACAACCTGGTGGCGATCCGCGGCGAGATCGGTCAACTGGTCGAGCGCATGCTGGCCCACGGTGCCTCCTCGACCCAGATCACCCAGATCATCACCCTGCTCAACGATCACACGGTGTGTCGGGTCATTGAACTGACCCTGCAGGAAAAAGGCGACCCGGGCATCCCCTTCAGTTGGTTGTGTTTCGGCAGCGAAGGCCGTCGCGAACAAACCCTGCACACCGACCAGGACAACGGCCTGCTGTTCGAGGCCCGCGATGCCGCGCACGCCGCCGAAATTCGCGGCCGACTGCTGCCCATCGCGCAACAGATCAATCACAGCCTGGCGTTGTGCGGTTTTACCCTGTGCAAGGGCAACATCATGGCCGGCAACCCCGAGCTGTGCCTGTCCCGGGCCGAGTGGGCACGGCGCTTCGCCGCGTTCATCCGCGAGGCGACGCCGGAGAACCTGCTGGGTTCGAGTATCTACTTCGACCTGCGGGTGGTCTGGGGCGACGAACAGGGCTGCAAGCAACTGCGCCGGGCGATCCTCGACCAGGTCGCCGACAACCGTCTGTTCCAGCGCATGCTGGCCGAAAACGCCCTGCGCCAGCGCCCGCCGGTGGGCCGCTTCCGGGAGTTTGTGCTGGCGAAGAAAAACGGCGAAAAAGCCACCCTCGACCTCAAGGTCCAGGGCCTCACACCCTTTGTCGACGGCGCCCGCCTGCTGGCCCTGGCCAATGGCATCGAGAGCAACAACACCCTGGAGCGTTTCCGCCAACTGGTGGCCAGGGAGGTCATCGATCCGCTGGACGGCGCCGCCTATGAAGAGGCCTACCATTTCATCCAGCAGACCCGCATGCAGCAACATCAACGGCAAACCCGGGAGAACCTGCCCTATTCCAACCGCGTCGATCCGGACAGCCTGAATCACCTGGACCGGCGCATCCTGCGCGAATCCCTGCGCCAGGCCCAGCGCCTGCAAGCCAGCCTGACCCTGCGGTACCAGCTATGAGCCTGTTTTCCTGGCTGCGCCCCGCCTGCCCGACCCTCAGCGCCGAGCAACAACAGCGCCTGGCGCAATTGCCCGGCGCCGCGCCGCTCTCCGACAGCAGCCTGCGCGAACAGCGTTGGGTGGTGGTGGACCTGGAAACCAGCGGGCTCAATTTGAACAAGGACCAGGTGCTGTCCATCGGCGCGGTGGTCATCGAAGACGGCGCGATCGACTTCAGCCAGCAGTTCGAACGCACCCTGCACCGCCGCGAACACAAGCTGGCCCCCAGTGTGCTGATTCATGGCCTGGGCCCCAGCGCGATTGCCGCCGGTTGCGACCCGGCCGAGGCCTTGCTGGATTTCATGGACTTTGTCGGTGACAGCCCGCTGCTGGCGTTCCACGCCGCCTTCGACCAGCACATGCTCGGGCGCGCCTTGAAAGACAGCCTGGGGTATCGCCTGCAACATACGTTTCTCGATGTTGCCGAAATCGCCCCGCTGCTCTGCCCCCAGGCGCACATCCGCGAGGCCGGCCTGGATGACTGGATCGACTGGTTCAAGCTGCAAGTCAGCGAACGCCACCACGCCAGCGCCGACGCCATGGCCACCGCCGAGCTGGCGTTGATCCTGTTCAGCCGCGCCCGGGCGCAGCAGATTCACAGCCCGTTGAACCTGCAGCAGCGGCTGGGGCAGTGGAAACGGCGGCAGCAGGCGCCGTCGTTTTAACTAGACACCCGCCCCCCCACTGTAGGAGCGACGCCTAACTACCCGACCAACGCCAATTGCCTACACGCCCCACCTCTGAGACAATCGCGAACTATTCTCGTTAGTTAAACCTTCCCAATCGGTAATACGCCGTGTCGTCAGTCCCAAGCCCTCAGAGTGAGTTGGTTGGAGCGTTATATCGCGACCATCGCACCTGGCTATTGGCCTGGCTACGGCGCAATGTGGCCTGCCCTTCAAAAGCCGAAGACCTGAGCCAGGACACCTTCGTGCGTCTGCTCGGTCGCGAGACGGTGACCGTGCCCCGCGAACCCAGGGCGTTCCTGGTGGCGATCGCCAAGGGCCTGCTGTTCGACCATTTTCGTCGCGCCGCGCTGGAACAGGCCTACCTCAACGAATTGCTGCTGATCCCCGAGGCAGAACACCCCTCGGTGGAAGAACAGCAGATGATCCTCGAAGACCTCAAGGCCATCGACCGCCTGCTCGGCAAGCTGTCGAGCAAGGCCCGCGCCGCCTTCCTCTATAACCGCCTCGACGGCCTTGGCCACGCTGAAATAGCCGAGCGCCTGGGCGTCTCGGTACCCCGCGTGCGCCAATACCTGGCCCAGGGCATTCGCCAGTGCTACGTGGCGCTGTACGGCGAGCCGACATGAATCCGGTCAGTTCCCGGCCGGTCTCGGCCGCCGTACTGGACGCCGCCATCGCCTGGCAGTTGACCCTCGATGGAGGCGGCGCCAGTCCGGTGGAGCGAGAGGAGTTCGCCAAGTGGTACGCCAGCCACGAAGAACACGCCCGCGCCTGGCGCCAACTGGGCATGCTCGACCAGCGCTTCAGCGTGGCCAATGGCCCGGCTCGCACAGCCCTGCTGCAATCGCGCGAAAGCGTCCGCCGCCGCGTGCGCAGGCTGGGCAGTGGCGCGGCCAGTGTGCTGCTGGCGCTGGGCGTGGCGCTGTTCGCCGGCGAGCGCTATGTGCCGATCGGCTATTGGCTGGCCGACCAGCGCACCGCCACCGGCGAACAACGCACCCTGCGCCTGACGGATGGCACGCTGATCAACCTCAATACCCATAGCGCGCTGGATGTACGCTTTGACGAAAAAGAACGGCGGATCGTCCTCCAGGAAGGCGAAATCCTCATCGAGACCGGGCACAACGACGCCCGGCCGTTCATCGTCGAAACACGCGACGGGCACATGCGCGCCCTCGGCACCCGCTTCCTGGTCAAGCGTGAAGACCAGGGCACCCGCTTGAGCGTGTTGCAGTCGGCGGTGGCTGCGCGCCCGCAAACCCTGCCTGACGAGCAAATTCTCAAGCAGGGCCAGCAGGTGATGATGCGTGCCGACGGCCTCGGCCCGATGCTGGCGATCAATCCCGGCGCCGACGCCTGGACCCGCGGCATGCTGGTAGTGGACAACGCGCGCCTGGAAGACCTGGTCGCCGAACTCGACCGCTACCGCCCCGGCCACCTGGGCGTGGCGCCAGAAGTCGCCAACCTGCGCATCACCGGCAGCTTCCCGCTGCACGACACCGACCTGGCACTGACCGCCCTGCTGCCGACCCTGCCGGTGCAGATTGAAAAGCATACACAGTGGTGGGTGACGGTGGGTGCCCGGGCCGGCGAACAGTAGGAGCCGGCTTGCCGGCGAAGGGGCCATCAGCCACACCGCATCAATTTTTTCGCTGGCAAGCCAGCTCCTACAAGATCGGCGGTCACCGCAGGATTTGTGACCAACACAAAACCCTGTAGGAGCCGGCTTGCCGGCGAAGAGGCCATCAGCCACACCGCATCAGCTGCTATTTGATGCGAAATAAAAATTATTTTCATCCAGCCCTATCACTTTTCCAGTTTCGTTCGGCACACAGGCAATTGAGAAATATTTCCATTCAGGAGCCGCCGTATGTCACGTTCACTCGACACCTTGTTGCGCCCCAGGCTATTGGCCCTGGCCATTGCCTTTGGCACCCCGCTGACCAGCCCCCTGCTGGTGGCCGCCGAGCAGACGTCCAGTGTGCGTGCCTACAACCTGCCCGCCGCGCCGCTGGCCAGCACCCTCAACCAGATCGCCAGCCAGGCCGGTCTCGCGCTGAGCCTCAACCCGTCGCTGGCCGCCGGTAAAACCTCGGCACCGGTCAATGGCCAGTACGACGCGGCAGGCGCCCTGAGCCAGGCCCTGCGCGGCACCGGTCTACAACTGGAACAAAGCAGCGCCGGCACCTACAGCCTGGTGGCGGTGCCCGAGGGCGTGCTGGCGTTGCCCGAAACCGCGGTGATTGGTGTGGACGGCGGCGAAAGCGCCTGGGGACCCGCCGCTGGCTTCGTTGCAACCCGCAGCGCTGCCGGGACCAAGACCGACACCGCCATCGTCGAAATTCCTCGTTCGATGACCGTGATCACCCGCGAGCAACTGGATGAACGTCAGGTGCTTAACCTCAATGACGCCTTGCGCTACACCGCTGGCGTTCAGAGCAGCGGTTATGGTTCCGACTCGCGGGCCGACTGGCTGCGTGTGCGAGGCTTCGACCCGACGCAATTCCTTGATGGCCTGCCGCTTCCGAAAGGTTCCTTTGCCAACCCAAAAATCGAACCCTGGAACCTGGAGCGCATTACCGTTCTGCGCGGTCCTGCGTCATCGGTTTATGGTCAATCGCCACCTGGCGGCTTGCTCGACATGGTTAGCCGTCGACCGCAAGCTGAAAGCGCCCACCAGATCGAAGCCCAGGCTGGCAGCAACGAACACAAGCAAATCAACTTCGACAGCACCGGCAAGATCGACGACGAAGGTCAATTTCTCTACCGCGTCAGCGGCGTGGTGCGCGACAGCAATGCGCCGGTCGACCATATTCCGGACAAGCGATACAACATCGCCCCTAGCCTGACCTGGAATATCAATGACGATGCCAGCCTGACATTCATCTCCCAATACACCCGTGACGACACCGGGATCACTGGCCAATTCCTGCCGCTGCAGGGCACCAAGCTGGGCTCGCCGGCCGGCGATATTTCCCACCATAAAAATCTCGGCGAGCCGGACTGGGACTTCTACGACCGCACCTATTACGCCCTGGGTTATGCCTACGAACAGCGCTTGAACGACGTCTGGCAGTTCCGGCAAAACCTGCGTTACACCAAAAGTGATCTGGAATTCCAGGCGGTCAACGTCGCCACCTTCAACACGGTCGACGAGGAGGGCAACGTCAACCGCGAGTCAGGCATCGTCAACGAAGACATCAGCCAGTTTGCCGTCGACAACAACTTCCAGGCCGACTTCGACACCGGCGCCATCAGCCACACCGTGTTATTGGGTCTGGACCACCAGCGTGCCAACACCAACTATCAATGGCTGTATGGCATGGGCGTGCCACCGATCAACGTCAACAACCCGATCTACGGGGCTGACATGTCCGGCGTGAGCTACTTCGCCATGCAGGACTACAACCAGAAAACCTTCCAGACCGGACTATACGTTCAGGACCAGATGGCCTTGGACAACTGGCGTCTGACCGTTGGCGGTCGTGAAGACTGGGTACACACCGGCACCACCTTTCACAACAACAACGATGTCACCAACACCCAACGTGACAAGGCTTTCAGCGGCAACGTCGGCCTCAGCTACGTGTTCGACAACGGTGTGACGCCCTACGTCTCCTACACCGAGTCATTCCAGCCGAGCATCGGTGCCAATGTCTCCGCCACCGAGTCGTTCAAACCGACCGATGGCCGTCAGTATGAAGTGGGTGTCAAATACCAACCGGTGGGCAGCAAGAGCCTGCTGACCGCAGCGGTCTACGACTTGCGCCAGGAAAACGTCAGCGTCACCGAAGGCAGCATCACCCGTCAGGTCGGCGAACTACAGGTGCGCGGATTGGAATTGGAAGCCAGCTCCGAGGTTACCGACAACCTCAAGGTCATCGGTTCCTATACCTACACCGACACCGAAATTCGCAAGGGGTTGGAGTCCGAAGTCGGCAACCGCATGGCGCTGATCCCGCGCAATCAAGCCACCCTGTGGGGTGACTACACCTGGCACGCTGGTGCGCTCGATGGCTTCGGCGTGGGTGCCGGGGTTCGTTACGTCGGCGACACCTATGGCAACACGGCCAATACCGATATCGCCCATGTCAGCTCCTACACCGTGTATGACGCCGCCGTGCATTACGACCTCGGTCGCCTCGACAAAACCATGAAAGGCGTCACCGTTGCAGTCGAAGCCAAGAACCTGTTCGACAAGGACTACCTGGCCAACTGCGACGGCTACTGGTGCTACTACGGCGACGAGCGCAACGTAGTCGCCAGCGTCAATTACAAGTTTTGAAACGTAGACACTGACTAAAGGGTCGCCCGTCAGGTGGCCCTTTTTCATTGGGATGAACGATGAAAAGCAAAACCATCCGCTGCTGGTCCCTGATCCACACCTGGACCAGCCTGATCTGCACCCTGTTCCTGTTGCTGCTGGCCCTGACCGGCCTGCCGCTGATCTTTCATCACGAGATCGATCACCTGCTCGGCGACGCCCCCGAACTGCGGCAAATGCCCGCCGACACCCCGTACCTCGACCTGCAGCAATTGGTGGCCAAGGCCGAGGCCCATCGTCCCGGCGAGGTCATGCAGTACTTTGGCTGGGATGAAGACGAGCGCAACGGCGTGATTGCGATCATGGCCAGGACCGCCGGCACCGAGCCCAATCAGTCGCACACCTTCATGCTCGACGCGCGCACCGGCGAGGCGGTAGAAATGCCCTCGGCCAATGGCGGCCTGATGATGGTCATGCTGCGCCTGCACGTCGACATGTTCGCCGGCCTGCCGGGCAAATTACTGCTGGCGTTCATGGGCCTGTTGTTCGTCATCGCGATAATCTCGGGGGCGGTGCTGTACCTGCCGTTCATGCGCCGCCTAGACTTCGGCACCGTGCGCCAGGACAAATCCACCCGCCTGCGCTGGCTCGACCTGCACAACCTGATCGGCGTAGTGACCCTGACCTGGGCCCTGGTGGTCGGCGTCACCGGCGTGATCAGCGCCTGCGCCGACCTGCTGATCGCCGCCTGGCGCAATGAAGCCCTGAGCGCGATGATCGAACCCTATCGCGGCGCACCACCGCTGACCCAGTTGGCCCCCGCCAGCCATCTGCTCGACATCGCCAAGGGTGCGACGCCGGAGATGACCCCGGACTTCATCGCCTTCCCCGGCACCCGCTTCTCCAGCGAGCATCACTACGCGGTGTTCATGAAAGGCAGCACCCACCTGACCTCGCACCTGCTGACACCGGTGCTGATCGACGCCACCACCCTCGACATTACCGCCATCGCCGAACGGCCGTGGTACATGGACGCCATGGGCATGTCGCAACCGCTGCACTTCGGCGACTACGGCGGCATGCCGATGAAGATCCTCTGGGCGGCGCTGGATGTGCTGACCATCATTGTTCTCGGCAGTGGTCTGTACCTGTGGATCGTGCGGCGCAAGGCGGCGAAACCTGTGCCGGTAAAAGCGCAGGCCCCAGCATGAGACCGCGCCAGTCAAACTTCTGGAAAGTCTTCGCCACCCCACTGGTGATCGCCCTGCTCAGCGCCGCCGGGCTATTTTCGGCACTGCTGGGTGACGGCATTTGGGATGGCCTGAGTTGGCTAGGATTGGGTGTGCCGGCAGTGTTGGGGTTGCGCGGGTTGTTGTGGCGGAGGTGAACCCTCATCGCGGGCAAGCCCGCTCCCACAGGGGGTTGAAGGTGGTCACAGAATCCGGGATCTACCCGGATCTGTAGGAGCTGGCTTGCCAGCGATGAAGTTCATGCGGTGCGGCTGATGGCCCCATCGCGGGCAAGCCCGCTCCCACAATTTTGCTCACCTCACTGAGCCCCTCGCCAGCCACTCCGCAACTGTTTACCCTACCCCTCTGCACCCCCGATGACTGCCGAGGAATGCCATGTCCACGCCCAGCATGACCCTGTTCCACAACCCCGCCTCGCCCTTCGTGCGCAAAGTGATGGTGCTGCTGCACGAGACCGGACAGACCGACCGCGTCGCCCTGCAACTCAGCCAACTGAGCCCGGTCAGCCCCGACCCGGTATTGAACCAGGACAACCCGCTGGGCAAGATCCCGGCGCTGCGCCTGGCCGACGGCAATGTGCTGTACGACAGCCGGGTGATCCTCGACTACCTCGACCAGCAACACGTCGGCAACCCGCTGATCCCCGCCGAAGGCACGGCCCGCTGGCGGCGCCTGACTCTCGCAGCACTGGCCGACGGGATCATGGACGCAGCCGTGATGGTGCGCTACGAACAAGCCCTGCGCGCCCCGGAAAAACACTGGCCGGAGTGGCTCGACGCACAGCGCGAAAAAATCCGCCGCGCCCTCGCGGTGCTGGAAGCCGACGCCATCGCCGAACTGACCTGCCACTTCGACGTCGCCGCCATCAGCGTCGCCTGCGCCCTGGGCTACCTCGACCTGCGCCACCCCGACCTCAACTGGCGCGATGCCCAGCCGCAACTGGCAGCTTGGTATTTCGAGGTCAGCCAGCGGCCGTCGATGCTGGCGACGGTGCCGAGGGTCTAACCCTTCGGATGCAGCGCGGCGTGTCGGGCAACGGCACGCCGCGCTGCACCACCAGCCACCCGCTGATGTGCAACAGCAGCCGACCGACCTGCACCCGCTCCTCACGCAACCCCAACGACCGGCTCATGCCGCCACCTGCGTCTTGCTCGTCTTGCCCACCCCATACCAATCCAGACGACGGGTCAGCACCATGAACACACCAAGCAAACCGAACAGCAGCAACGAGCCCATCAACAACGCGTAATCCTCGGCGCTGAGCAGCCCATATAACAAGCCATACAACACCGCCAATCCCGCCGAAAAACCCAGGCCATGGGCCACGCTGCGCAGCACGTGGCACACGTAGAAGCCGATCAGCAACACGCAGGAGCTGGCTGACAGCAAGTACGCCAGGGCAAAGCCCAGATGCTCGGACAGCGATAACAACAGCAGATAAAAGAACGCCAGCGCCACGCCGACCAGAGCGTATTGAACCGGGTGCACCGCCAGGTTTTTCAGCACTTCGAATAGGAAGAAGCCGGCAAAGGTCAGGACGATAAACAACAGCGCATATTTGATCGCCCGCTCGCTCTTGAGGTACTGGTCCACCGGGTCGATAAAGCTCACGCCAAAACTGCGGCCCTTGAATGCTTCACAGCGGGCGAACGCCACGCAGTTATCCAGCGCCTCCTGCAGGTTGGTGGAGAAAAAAGAGGTCTGCCATTGCGCATTGAAACCCTCGGCAGTGATCTCGCGCTGGGCCGGCAGGTAGTTACCGATAAAGCTTGGATGGGGCCAATTGGCGGCCAACTTTACCTGGCTGGTTTTGCCCACCGGGGTCACCTGCAATTGCCCGGTGCCCTGCAGACGCAGGTCGAAGGCGAACGGCAATTCAGTGACCTTGCTCGCATCCAGCGCCGGCAACGTCATGTGCACCCCTTCCCCAAGCCAACCCACCTGACTGCCCAGCACGAAGTCCAGACGCTGGGTCCCGAGTTCAAGCTGCAAGGCATTTTCGATGCCACGGATATCGCTGATGCCCACCGCCAGATAGGGCTGCTCGAATTGATAATCGGCAAAATCCTGCTTGATCCCCAAGCGCTCCGGCAGCGTGAAATGCCCACTGATGCGGTTCTCGGCATGGAACAGCCGCGCCTCATAAATGCCCCGGGTGCGCAGCTCGGTGCTGACATTGCCATTGAGTTCGAAGCGCTCCGGCAAGAAGTACAGCCGCCCGCTTTCCTCGCTCGGCTCCTGATAGCGCTCATTGGTTTTTTCGTTGAGTTTCCAGATACGCACGGTCTTGCGGTACGGCACCACCAGCAACGGACCGCTCAATTGCTGGCTGAAGCTGGAGCTGCGGGCGATGTCGTCGAGCACGCCATCGCGCAGTTGCTGACGGTCGCTGATCACCCCGCCGATCATCAACAACGGGATCAGCAACAACAGAATCAAAAGGCCAATGGCCCCGAGTTTTATAGCCAGGCTGCGGTTCATATGGGCTCTCCCTGTTCGAATGGGGGAGAGTCTGGCGGCGCTGTGTGGAGGCTTTATGCAGCGAGTGTGCAGAGTCTGTGGAGAAGCTTCAGGCGGGTAGCCGCAGCGTTACTTCGACGCCCTCCGCGACGTTGCAGATCTGCAGGCTGCCGCCGTGCAGTTGCAGCACTTCCTCGACAAAATTCAGCCCCAGCCCGGTGCTTTTGCGGCCGCTGTCGGGGCGTGGCAGCGAATAGAAACGCTCGCTCAAACGCGTCAGGGCATAGTCGGGAATCGGCTCAGCCTGGTTGAACAGACTGAATTCGATTTGCTCGCCCTGCCGCTGCGCAGTGAAGCGCAACACGCCATGGGAAGGAGTGAAATCCAGCGCGTTTTCCAGCAGATTGCCCAGCGCCTGGCGCAACAGAAAAGCTTCGCCCAGCAGGTTGATGTCCGGTGCAATCCGCTGCTCGATGCGCAACTGTTTACGCTCGATGCGCGCGTGTTGAGTGTCGAGCAACTCGTCCACCAGGGCCGCTAGCGGCACCGTCACTCGCTCTTCCAAACCCTGACGTTGCTCGACCTGAGCAAGGTTGAGCAGGCGTTCGATCAGCTGCTGCATGCGCGCGCTTTCGCTGTCGATATTGCTGACGAAACGCTGGCGCTGAGTGGCGGGCATCTCGTCCTGCAGCAGTTCGGCAGCACCGCGAATCGCCGCCAGCGGGCTTTTCAATTCGTGGGTCAGGGTGTGTACGTAGCGCTCGACGTAGGCCTTGCCTTCCAGTTGCGTGCGCATGTGTTCCACCGCCGTCGCCAGTTGCTCCAGCTCGCCGCCGCGATAATGCGGCAGCTCGGCGCGATGGCCCTCGCTGACCGCCTGGGCGTAGGCAGTCAGGCGGCGCAATGCGCGGCTCAGCCACCAGGACAGCAGAGCGCCGAACAGCAAGCCCAAGCCGATCAACCCGGCGCCGTAACCCAACAAGCGGCGCTCGGTGCGGTCGACATAGGGCTGCAACGAGCTGTTGGGCTTGGCCACGGTGACAGCGCCAATGATCTGCCCATTGTCGCGAATCGGCGCACCGACGTGCATCACTGACGAAGCCGGGTCGTCCGGATCACTGCGAGTCGAGCGCGCGCCATATTCGCCGCGCAAGGTCAGGTACACATCGTTCCAGCGCGAGTAATCCTGGCCCACGGCGGTCGCGCTGGAATCGAGCACGACAATGCCCTGGGCGTCGGTCACGTAGATGCGATGATTGACCTGGTTTTTCGCCAGGCCCCAGATGCTCGCCGCTGGCTGTCGCTCGCCGTAGGCCTTGAGCAGTTGCGGCCAGCGATTCTGGTTGAGGGCGCCAGCCTTGAAGTCATCGCGCAGGATTTCCGCCATCAGGTTCGCGGTGTCCACCAGGGTTTCTTCGGTGGACTGGCGCACGCCAGGGCGGATTTCTTCCATCACTGTGTTCAGCACGAAGTAGCCGGTGAGGCCGACGAACAGCAGGTAGACCAGGAAGATGCGAATCGCCAAGGGCATCAGCTGTGGCTCGGACTGTGGCTGTAGCCGAGGCCGCGATGGGTCTGGATCGGCTCCGCATTGGCCGCCACCAACCGCAACTTGGCGCGCACGCTCTTGATGTGACTGTCGATGCTGCGTTCATACCCGGCATCGCGGGCGACCCCCAGGGCATCGAGCAATTGCTCGCGGCTGAACACCCGTTCGGGTTGCTCGAGCAAGCACTGCAACAGGCGAAATTCGTGGCGGGTCAGGTTCAGCGACTGGCCGCGATAAGTGATCAGCACCCGGTCGCTGTCGATGACGAACAAGGCGCTGCTGGACTCGATCCCCGGACGCGGCGCCATGCGCTTGAGAATGGCCCGCACCCGCGCCGCGACTTCCCGTGGGCTGAAGGGTTTGACCACGTAATCGTCAGCACCGATTTCCAGGCCCACCACCCGGTCGATCTCGGCATCGCGGGCACTCAGGAACAACACCGGCACTTCGCTGAAGCGGCGCAACTGGCGGCAGGTTTCAAAGCCGCTGATGTCCGGCAGGCCGATGTCGAGGATGATCAAATCCGCCGGTGTCTCCCGCTGCAGGTCAAGCGCCGCCAGGCCCAGGCTCGTCCAGGTGGTGGTAAACCCTTCGCCCTGCAAAGCGAAAATCAGGGTGTCGGCAATCGCCGCTTCGTCTTCGACAATCAGGATATGAGGCATGGCATCCGGGCCCGGTGGTGAGGTGGGCGAACGGTGCCCCAGGTGGCAGGTGGCGTCAATCGGACAAATCTCAAATGGTGGCTCGGTCTGTAATACCTAGCAGTCCTGATAGTAGGCAATGGCTGATAAAGCGCCGATGCTAAACGCATTGCTAATGGCCCCTGCGTGGAGCGTTGCCCATGCCTGACTCACCCAACAGTGCCGAGCTGTGCCGTTATGACTACGACCCTCTGGACCGCCAGTGCGGCTGTACGATAGTTCAGCGACCCGCGTTCCAGCGCTTTCATTGCAAAAGCCGCTTGGCCACTGAAATCCAGAGTGCTGCGCGGTGGAGCCTGTTCCAGCACGACGACCAATTGCTGGCCCAGTACACTCATCTCGGCGCAAGCACAACCACCCTGTTGCTGGCGAGCGATCAACAACGCTCGGTGCTCAACGCCCTCGACGCCGCACGCCTGCACCCTCTCGCCTACACACCCTACGGCCATCGTCCGGCGCACGGTGGATTGCTCAGTTTGCTCGGGTTCAACGGCGAAAGGCCCGACCCGGTGACGGGGCATTATCACTTGGGCAATGGTTATCGGCAGTTCAATCCGGTGTTGATGCGGTTTAACAGCCCGGACGGCTGGAGTCCGTTTGGCGAGGGTGGGTTGAATGTTTATGGGTATTGTGGGGGGGATTCGGTGAATCGGAGTGATCCGACGGGGCACAAATCAAATGTCGTCATGAGGCTATTGAAGGGTATTGCGAATATATTCGGAAGAACACCCAGCAAACTCAGATCTGCCAAAGTCAAAAATCCAGTTAGCGCGAATACAGCTCGTATCGATTCAATGCCGCCGCCTCAAAGCGCTTCCGTTCACCATCACTCCCAACCCACAGTCCTCAATAATTTAAAAAAACAAGCGGAGACTGATCGTAGAAAATTCAGAAGCACAGACACTACAGAGCATCAGACGAGCCCCAAACCAGAAACAGGCAGAGTGGTTGGAGCAGTTAACTATTCCAAAGAGCCTGACACCACCCTACACCTACCAGCTTTAGTCAAAGGCAATAAAACTGACAGCGAAAAATTAGCCAGCATGATCTCCACGAGAGACAGGATATTTAGCAGACTGGTTTCCGACCGTGATGAAATAAACATACTGCGTCGCCAAGCTCTGCTAAACCAAGTTAACGAAGATATTACTATACTCACTACACAAGTCACCAACATACGTTCCGGTCAGAGTGTACGCATATAAAGCTTAGAACAGTCCAATACGCTCAATCAACACTCTAGCTTATCCGCCGCAACACTTATCGCATGATTCAACGCCGCGTCAAACTCGCGCAGCGCCTTGGTGCCAATCAACAATGGGTAGTTAAACTACTTCAGTCAGTCAGGCTGATCTCGACCGCTCGCTATACAACGCTCAAACATGACTAGCACTTCTGATAGTAGGCAAGCGCTGGCAAAGCGCCGATGCTAAAGACTTTGTTGACCATCCCAGCGCGGAGCGTCACCCATGCGTAATTCTGTTGATAAAATACAACTGTGCAGCTACGACTACGACCCTCTGGACCGTCAGAGCGGCAGTACGCTGCTTCAGCAACCGCCCCTCCAGCGCTTTCTGTGCAGGGACCGCCTGGCCACTGAAATCCAGGGAGCTGCACGGTGGAGCCTGTTCCAGCACGACGACCAATTGCTGGCCCAGCACACTCATCTCGGCGCAAACCCGACCACCTCCTTGCTCGCCACCGATCAACAACGCTCGGTGCTCCATGCCCTCGACGCCGCACGCCTGCACCCCCTCGCCTACTCCCCCTACGGCCATCGTCCGGCGCACAGCGGTCTATTGAGTTTGCTCGGGTTCAACGGCGAACGTCCCGACCCGGTGACGGGGCATTATCATCTGGGCAATGGCTATCGGCAGTTCAATCCGGTGTTGATGCGTTTTAACAGTCCGGATGGTTGGAGTCCGTTTGGCGAGGGCGGATTGAATGCGTATGGGTATTGCTCGGGAAACCCGGTTAATCAAATTGACCCAACAGGCCACACTAAAGTTGCAATATCAGTGTTCGATAAAATTTTCAAAAATGCCCACAAACTGGTAACCAACAGAAAAACCTATCGACCTGCCCACTTCTCAACGGCAAAAAACAACATCATCAAAAACTTCGGCGGGGATACAAAGCTTGAATTTTTAGCCACCTCAACTAAAACCGAACCTGACGCAATTGTAGCCAAGGCTATGGCGGCAATGGATAAGCCTCGCCGACTCCCCCCGCTCGCCGATGGCGAAGACCTCAATGAATACCTGACAAAATTAAGCAATTACATTTCCGATCTATCTGCACAAAGAAACACCTACCGAGAATTACTGAAAAGCCCAGCACACCTCCAACATCTAAGCACCCGCGAACTAAACACCATCAAACTCAATAAAATAGATGTAAAAAATGAACTCTCCCACAGCATAAACTATTCACTTGACTTCAGAAGCCCAGGTCCAGACACCACGCATTTCAATGTAAAGACATGGACCCAGGCAGCAATAAGGAAAAGAACCCAATAAGTCGAACAATCAACAATCCGGTTTATCCGCCGTAAAACGCCGCGCCGGATTCACCGCCGCGCCAAACTCACGCAGCGCCTTGGCACCGATCAACAGCGGGTAGTTGAAGCTGCTGCGGTCAGTCAGGTTGACCTCGACCGTGCGTTTAACGTCGCCCAGGCACAGTTCCAGGTCGACCACCGGGCGCTTGCTCGGCGAGGCCACTTCTTCGTCTTCGTCCTCTTCGGAGCGGGTCTTGATCTTGCTGATCCGCGCGATCTTGTGTTCGTAGACCTTGTTGCTCGCATCCTTGGTGGCCAGACGGAAGCGCACCCAGTCCTCGCCATCACGGGTGAAGGTTTCGATGTCCTTGGCCGACAGCGAGGCCGTCAGGGCGCCGGTGTCCATCTTGGCCTTGAGCACTTCGCCGCCGATTTCCGGCAGTTTGATGTATTCGTAGCGGCCGTACAGGGTGGGCTCGGCGGCCATCACCGGCAGGGCCAGGAGGGATAACAGTGCGAGAACGGATTTCACGTGGTGGATTCCCTGAAAGTAGGACAGCGGGATTTTAGACAACGGTCTTGAATTTGGTTCGTTCTTTCATCCCCCTTCGCGAGCAGGCTCGCTCCCACAATGAATTAGCGGTGTGTCCCAGATCTCCTGCACACCTATGGCCTCAATGTGGGAGCGAGCCTGCTCGCGATGCGGCCGGTGCATTCATCACTGCCATCGAATCCATGAACAGTGCTGCAACATACCCCCCAACCTGTGAAACATTCGTCAGCCCGCTGATTTGGCCTAATCGCCCAAGCTGCTTATCATTATCCGTTCACCCGCTTGCAAGAGTTCTCTATGCGCCGCCTGCTCACCGGCTGTTTCGTCACCCTCCTGCTGTTGCTCAACACCCTGGTCCTGATCGGCCCGCTGCTGGTGTTTGCCCTGCTCAAACTGGTGCTGCCCGGGCGTGGCCGCGATGTCGCCAGCGGCGCGGTGATGTGGATCGCCGAAACCTGGGCGGAAATCGACAAGCTGATTTTCGCCCTGTGCATCCCTACCCGCTGGGACATCCGTGGCGGTGAAGGCCTGCAGGTCGACACCTCGTACCTGGTGGTCAGCAATCATCAGTCGTGGGTCGACATTCCGGCGCTGATCCAGACCCTCAACCGGCGCACGCCGTTCTTCAAGTTCTTCCTGAAAAAGGAACTGATCTGGGTACCCTTCCTCGGCCTCGCCTGGTGGGCGCTGGATTACCCGTTCATGAAGCGCTACAGCAAGGCCTTCCTGCAAAAGCACCCGCACTTGCAAGGCAAGGACCTGGAAATCACCCAGGCTGCCTGTGAGCTGTTCAAGCGCCAGCCGGTGACCGTGGTCAACTACCTCGAAGGCACCCGCTTCACCCTGGTCAAGCGCGACCAGCAGCAGTCGCCATTCAAGCACTTGCTCAAACCCAAGGCCGGCGGTGTGGCGTTTGTGTTGGCGGCGATGGGCGAACAGCTGGACGCCATGCTCGACGTCACCGTGGTCTATCCACAGGCGAAGATTCCGGGGTTCTGGGATTTGATCAGCGGCGCGGTGCCCCGGGTGATCATCGACATCAAGACCCGCGAGCTGGACCCGGCGCTGTGGCAGGGCGATTACGAGAATGATCCGGCGTTTCGCCAACGTCTCCAGAACTGGGTCAACCAGCTCTGGAGCGAGAAAGACGCACGCATCGACGCCTTGCGCGCCGAGCGTGACTGAGGCGAATTACACGCCCCAGATGCTGCCCAGGCTGGTCAGCAGGTTGCCGGCGACGCCTTGGTTACCCAGGTATTGCAGGAGGATCGGGGCAAACTGGCCGACCATGCCGCTGTCCATGCCCAGGGCGCTGAAAGCGGTGTTCAGGTCATTGGTGTCCTTGACGTTGCCCAGGGCATTTTCCAAACCGGCGGCCTTGCCCGACGAACCGAGCAGGCCGGCCAGCGCGCCGAGGTTGCCAGCACCACCGGAGAGCTTGTCGATGCCCGGTACGCTTTTGGCCAGCTCGGCGTAGTCATTGCCGCTCAGCTTGTTCTTCGCCAGGCCGAGCATCGCGCTGGTGCCACCGATGGCTTGTTCCGGCTTGACGTTCAGCGCAGTCAGGGCGCTCAACAGTTCGGCGGTCTGCGGCGTCGGTGCGGCCGTCGCCGCCTTGTCGCCACCCTGCATACCGGCGACCGCGCCCGCCACGTCGTTGAGGCTGAAGCCGGCAAACACCGGGCCGGCCGCCACGGTCATCAGCGAAGCCAGAACAAAACCGCGTGCACTTTTCATCGAAAAACTCCTGAACCTGAAAATGCCCTGGAACGGGCGCAAAGCTGGCATTTTGACTCAAAAGCAGCGGGGATTGTTCCGCAATTGACGTAGGATTTCTGCCAGGTGGTCATTGGAGGCAAATGTCCGCTTCTCTGTGGGAGCGAGTCTGCTCGCGAAAAACGATAACCCGGTCATCCTGAATGCACGCGGCGGCCTCAGGTTCTTCGCGAGCAGACTCGCTCCCACAGACTCTGACCCGGACCCAAAATATGCATATACCCACCCCGCTGTAGGAGCGAGCCTGCTCGCGATGATCGCCAACGATGACGCAGCTATCCTGAATGCACGCGACGCCCTCAGGATCTTCGCGAGCAGGCTCGCTCCTACAGTGTTCAGCGTTTGTCTGACAGGTTTTAGCGCCCCCTTGCTCCTTGCTGCTCCCCGCAAGGGCGCCTATAGTCCGGCCGTCGCCCACATGGCGACTCGGGTTTGGCGACTCGGAAAAACAACGGAGAAAGCTCCATGCACTTTTGCCATGGACCCATACCGGAGAATTTATCCATGCATCGCTACCAACCCATCACCGGCATCGACTGCACCCCCGCCGCCCTGCTCATCGACACCCAGGCGCCCCTCGACGTCCTCCACGAAAACGCCGCCCAGCGCATTCGCACCGTCACCCAATTGCTGGCCATCACCCTGCGCGACGGCTGCGACCTGCTCGACGTTATCGGCCGCCGCTTAAGCGCCAGTCCCACGCTCTAACGATGCTTCGGCATGGGTGATGACTAACAGTTCTGCTAGTGGGCAACTTCGTCCAGCCGGCTCAGAGTAAACCCTGCATCGCCATGCCGCTCAGGGAGCCTACCCATGTCGAACCCACGCCAAACCCTGCTCTGCCGCTACCACTACACGCCCCTCGACCAGTTGGCTGTTTGCACGGTTACCGCACAGCCCAGCAGCCAACGCTTTTACCTCAAGGAAAGCCTGAGCACCGAGATTCAAGGGACGCTCCAGAGCTCGATCATGCAGCACGAAGATCACCTCCTGGCCCAACAGCAACGCCAGGCTGGCACGCTGGAAACCCGGATGATTGCCACCGACCAACAACGCTCGGTGCTGGCCCTGCTCGATGCCACACGCACCAACCACCTTGTGTATTCGCCTTACGGCCATCGAGCCGCGAAGAATGGCTTGCTCAGCCTGCTCGGCTTCAACGGCGAACGACCGGATCCGGTGACCGGGGGTTATTTGCTCGGGAATGGTTATCGGGCGTTCAACCCGGTGTTGATGCGGTTCAACAGTCCGGACAGTTGGAGTCCTTTTGGGCGAGGTGGGTTGAACGCCTATGGGTATTGTGTGGGGGATCCGATCAACCAGGGTGATCCGACAGGTCATAACCCTGTTTCTTTTTTTCGAAGTTAAAGAACCTGATCAAACGCAAGCCTAAAGTCAAATACGACTCACTGCACTCCAGCGCCTCATCTATAAACGCAACATCGCGCCGCCCTTCATTATCTGAAATTTCCGTAGCGAATGCTGACACCGACAAATTTAGCACCCCGCTACTGGCTGTTAAAAAAAATGGCGGCATAGCGAACATAGAAAAAATCATTGAAGAAAACACCGCCAAGCTGAAAAAAATTGAGAGCGACCTGAAGTATTTGGAAAACAACTCCTTACGCATATTCAATCAGCATCTTGATCAACACAAAAATTTCCCACTCCCCATACTTCAAAAAACACTCACCCGCAGAGCAATAAAATACAACTTTAAGCGTCTGAAAAAAGACCAGACCCATTACATCAAGAAGCTTGACAAGCTTGAAGAACAGTCATCAAACGTTCGACAACCATAAGCATGGCCATTCATCCCAGGGAGCCTACCCATGTCGAACCCACGCGAAACCCTGCTCTGCGGTTACCGCTACACGCCCCTCGACCAGTTGGCTGCATGCATGCCTGCCGCACAGCCCAGCAGCCACCGCTTCTACCTCAAGGAGCGGCTGCACACCGAGATTCAAGGCACGCGGCAGCAGTCGATCATGCAGCACGAAGATCAATTGCTGGCCCAACTGCAACACCAGGCCGGTACGTCATACCGCCAGTTGCTCGCCACCGATCAACAACGCTCGGTGCTGGGCCTGCGCAATGCCGCACACCTCAATCACTTTACGTATTCGCCTTATGGTCATCGCGCCGCGGAGAACGGCGTGCTGAGCCTGCTGGGTTTCAACGGAGAACGGCCGGATCCGGTGACCGGGTGTTATTTGTTGGGGAATGGTTATCGGGCGTTTAACCCGGTGTTGATGCGATTTCATTGTCCGGACAGCTGGAGTCCGTTTGGGAGAGGGGGAATAAATGCTTATGGTTATTGCCTGGGTGATCCAGTGAATTCCGCCGACCCAACAGGGCATGCAAATGCTGTTATGAAGCTTTTAAAGTTTACGTGGAAAAAGATGCGGCAAAAAAAGCCCGCCAAACCAGGCCATAACCCCATGGAGGGAACATATAGAAAAAAAGAGTCTACTAATAAAGTTATAGGTGGTCGCACACCAGCAATAAGCACTCAACTCATCGACACCAAACCAATAGGAATACTGGATACCGATTTACAGACCCTCATAGAGCAAAAGACCTGGACAATCAATGTACTTTCCAACACATACAAAAAATCGACAGTACCGCACGAAAGACTGACTCTGCGCTCCACCATGAATGCGCATCAATCAACCTTGGATTTTTACACACGCGAGTTAACCGAATTCAAAAAGTTGAACGCAAACCCGGCCACAACGAGCTCGAGCATTCGTAATGGTCATTTACCGAAAAAATAAAAAAAGGGCGACACACGGTCGCCCTCTTCATTCATCCCCCCTTACGCCGCACTAAACATCTTATGCGGATCAATCACAAACTTCTTCGGCACGCCCGCATCGAACTCGCCATACCCCTCAGGCGCCTGATCGAGGCTGATCACCTGCACGCCCACCACTTCGGCGATGTTGATGCGATCCCACATGATGGCCTGCATCAGTGCGCGGTTGTACTTCATCACTGGAGTCTGGCCGGTGTGGAAGCTGTGGGATTTGGCCCAGCCCAGGCCAAAGCGGATGCTCAGGCTGCCCATTTTTGCTGCGGCATCCACTGCGCCCGGGTCTTCGGTGACGTACAGGCCGGGGATACCGATCTTGCCCGCTACCCGCACTACGCCCATCAGTGAGTTGAGTACGGTTGCTGGCGCTTCGTGCTTCACGCCGTCATGGCCATGGCCACGGGCTTCGAAGCCGACGCAGTCGACGGCGCAATCGACTTCAGGCTCACCGAGCAGCTCGGCGATCTGTTCGTGCAGCGGTGCGTCCTTGGACAGGTCGACGATTTCAAAACCCTGGGCCTTGGCGTGGGCCAGGCGGATGGTGTTGACGTCGCCGATGATCACCACCGCAGCGCCCAGCAGGCGCGCCGAAGCGGCAGCGGCCAGGCCGACCGGACCGGCGCCAGCGATGTACACGGTGCTGCCCGGGCCGACGCCGGCGGTGACGGCACCGTGGTAGCCGGTGGGGAGGATGTCGGAGAGGCAGGTCAGGTCGCGGATTTTCTCCATGGCCTTGTCGCGATCCGGCAGTTTCAACAGGTTGAAGTCGGCGTACGGCACCAGCACGTACTCGGCCTGGCCGCCAGTCCAGTCGCCCATGTCGACGTAGCCGTAGGCGCCACCGGCACGCGCCGGATTGACGGTCAGGCAGACGCCGGTGTGTTGCTCTTTGCAGGAACGGCAGCGCCCGCAGGCAACGTTGAACGGAACCGAAACCAGGTCGCCGATTTTCAGGCTTTCGACGTCACTGCCCTTCTCGATCACTTCACCGGTGATCTCGTGACCCAGTACCAGGCCGGTCTGGGCGGTGGTGCGGCCGCGCACCATGTGCTGGTCGGAACCACAGATATTGGTGGAGACCACACGCAGGATCACACCGTGCTCGATCTTCCTGCCGCGTGGATCCTGCATTTTCGGATAGTCGATTTTCTGTACTTCGACCTTGCCCGCGCCGAGATACACCACACCACGATTGCCAGACATGCTTTCACCTCGCTGTTGTTTTTATGGAACCACGTCGCCCAGTGGGGCGGCGCGTTAAGTGCTCGGGTACAGATGCTGTTTCTTGGGTTGGCCCTGAGAGCCTCATCGCGGGCAAGCCCGCTCCCACAGTGATTCGGGTGGACCCAGGATTTATGAACAACCCAGTGCTGTTTCTTGGGTTGCCTGTCAGGGCCCTATCGCTAGCAGGCTAGCTCCTACAGTGGATTGGGGGTGGCAGCAGATGTGTGAACACCCCAAACCCCTGTGGGAGCTGGCTTGCCAGCGATAGCAATCTAGAGAACGACCGTGCGATTGGCGTTCAAGAAAACTCGTCTTTCAATGTGATACCCAACGGCCCGCGCCAATGTCAGGCCCTCGATATCCCGCCCCTTGGCGATCAAGTCCTCGGGGTAGTGACTGTGGTCCACCACCTCGACACCCTGGGCGATGATCGGCCCTTCGTCGAGGTCGTTGTTGATGTAGTGCGCCGTGGCGCCGACCAGTTTCACGCCTTTGTTGTAGGCCTGGTGATACGGCTTGGCGCCCTTGAAGCCGGGCAGCAACGAGTGGTGGATGTTGATCGCCCGGCCGTCGAGCTTGCGGCACAGTTCCGGCGACAACACTTGCATGTAGCGCGCAAGGATTACCAGTTCGGCGCCGGATTCCTCGATCACCTGCAACACCTGGCGCTCTTGCGACGGTTTGTCGTTGGGATCGAGGGGGAAATGGTAGTAGGGAATCTGGTGCCAGTCGGCCAGCGGCTTGAGGTCCGGGTGGTTGGAGACCACGGCGGCGACGTCCATCGACAATTGGCCGATGCGCTGGCGGTAGAGCAAGTCGTTGAGGCAGTGATCGGCCTTGGAGACCATGATCACCACTTTCGGCCGGTAATGCGGCGGCGTCAGCTCGAAGATCATGCCGAAGCTGGCCCCGCGCTCGGCCAGGCCGGCCCGGAATGATTGCTCGTCGAAACCGTCGGGCTGGCGGAATTCCACACGAATGAAAAAGCGCCCGGAAAGGCGATCATCGAAGGAGTGGTGTTCGGTGACGTAACAACCCTGTTCGAACAGAAAGCGCGTCACCGCGTCCACCGTGCCGAGCACGCTGGGGCAGTCGGCGGTGAGGATCCATGTGTCTGGGGCGCGGCTCATAGTGCGGGGACTCCTGTTCGTTGTTTGGCAATCAACCTGTAGGAGCGAGCCTGCTCGCGATGGACGTCAACGATGACGCGTGCATTCTGATTCAACGCGTCGTTTTCAAGTCCATCGCGAGCAGGCTCGCTCCTACAGGGGGGTCAGGCCTGCACGCTCAAGCCGAACTCGGCCGACGCATCCTGCAGCCACAACCACCAGTAATCGGAGAAGCTGCGGCGGATCAGCAGTTCCCAGGTGTCTTCGGCGGTGTGGCGGATCATCAGTTGCGACTTGGCGAACACCGTGCCCACCGCCTTGCCCACCGGGAAGTTGTTGGGATGTACATCGTAGCTGGTGGATTTCATCAGCACCTGGCGCACGTTCGGGCCGCTCAGTTCGAGGATCTGCTGGCCGCCGCTGACGTTGACGATCTGGATGTGCAACTCACCCAGGGCCGCGCGCAGCTTTTGCTCGGCGGCGAACTCTTCACCGCTCGGCACGATCAGCAGCCACTCATCCGGGCCCATCCATTGCAGGCTGGTGTCGCCCTTGACGATGACGCTCAGGGCACCGGGCAATTCGATGCCCAGGGCCTTGTGCACGCCGGCGGCGAAGGCCGCGTCGTGGCCGTCGCCACGGATGGTCAGGTGGCCGAGGAGTTTTTTCTCACGCACGATCACGCCGGCGTTCTTGCGGCCCTTGCCGACCAGGCTGGCGAGGTCGGCATGGTGCAGCGACGACTCGGCCTTGGCGCCGGTGGTTGGGCGTTGTTGGTAAATATTGGCTGCGGTCATAAGGCACCCTTTTTGAATTCTGTTAGCCCTGTGGAGACTGTTCTGGCGCCTTCGCTGGCAAGCCAGCTCCTACAGGGGTTACGCGATCTCCTGTAGGAGCTGGCTTGCCAGCGAAGGCGGCAGCCGGCACCCCACAGGACCCGAGCCTTAAACGTTCTGGCGTTCACCTTTCGGATCAAAGAACACCGAAGAAACGATTTCCGCCTCGATCACGCTGCCATCGGCCAGCGGTGCGAACACGCGCTCGCCGAGGCGCTTGAGGCCGCCTTTGACCACGCCCATGGCAAACGAATAGCCGAGGGAGTTGTGGGCGTAGCTGGAAGTCACGTGACCGACCATGGTCATCGGGATCGCCTGCTTGGTGTTGAACACCAACTGCGCACCTTCCGGCAGCCACTTGGTCGGGTCGATCGGCTTGAGCCCGACCAACTGTTTGCGCTGGTCACGCACGCAGTCTTCACGGTTCATGCCGCGCCAGCCGATCCACGAGAACGGTTTGGTGCGACCGACGCACCAGCCCATGTTCAGGTCGTCCGGGGTCATCGAGCTGTCGGTGTCCTGGCCGACGATGATGAAGCCCTTCTCGGCCCGCAGCACGTGCATGGTCTCGGTGCCGTACGGGGTCAGGTTGTACTTCTTGCCGGCCTCGACGATTTTCTCCAGCACGCCCATCGCATAGTCGGCCTGCACGTTGACTTCGTAGGACAGCTCGCCGGTGAACGAAATCCGGAACACCCGCGCGGGCACACCGCCGACCAGGCCTTCTTTCCAGGTCATGAACGGGAAGCCGTCCTTGTCCAGGTCGATGTCGGTGACTTCGCTGAGCAGCTTGCGGCTGTTCGGCCCGGACAGGGTCATGGTCGCCCAGTGGTCGGTGACCGAGGTGAAGTACACCTTGAGGTCCGGCCATTCGGTCTGGTGGTAGATCTCCAGCCACTGCAGCACGCGTGCTGCGCCGCCGGTGGTGGTGGTCATGACGAAGTGGTTGTCGGCCAGGCACGCCGTCACACCGTCGTCGAAGACCATGCCGTCTTCCTTGCACATCAGGCCGTAACGCGCCTTGCCCACGTCGAGCTTGGTCCAGGCGTTGGTGTAGACGCGGTTGAGGAACTCGCGAGCGTCCGGGCCCTGGATGTCGATCTTGCCCAGGGTCGAGGCGTCCAGCAGGCCGACGCTTTCACGCACCGCCAGGCATTCACGCTTGACCGCCGCATGCAGGTCTTCACCGTTGCGCGGGAAGTACCATGGACGTTTCCACTGGCCGACGTCTTCGAACTCGGCACCGTTCTTCACGTGCCAGTGATGCAGCGCGGTGTAGCGCACGGGCTCGAAGATGTGCCCGCAGTGACGGCCGGCCACTGCACCGAAGGTCACCGGGGTGTAGTTCGGGCGGAACATGGTGGTGCCCATCTGCGGGATGGTCACGTTCAGCGAGCGAGCGGCGATGGCCAGGCCGTTGACGTTGCCCAACTTGCCCTGGTCGGTGCCGAAGCCCAGCGCGGTGTAGCGCTTGACGTGCTCGACCGATTCGAAGCCTTCGCGGGTCGCCAGTTCGATGGCGGCGGCGGTGACGTCGTTCTGCAGGTCGACGAATTGCTTCGGCGCCCGTGCGGTGTTCTTTTCATGGGGCACCTGGAACAGCGCCAGGGTCGGTTCTTCGTGGCGGCTCAGGGCTTTTGGCAACACCCCTTCGACCGACTGGAAGCCCGCTTCAGAAGCTGCACGAACGCCGCCTTCGAAGCCATCGGCCAACGAATCGCCAAGGCCGTAGACACCGTTGATACCACCCACGCACACGCGTTTCTGCGGCGCTTCACCCGGCACGAAACCGAGGATGTCTTCACGCCAGATCGGCTTGCCACCAAGGTGCGAAGCCAGGTGCACCACCGGGCTGTAGCCGCCGGAGCTGGCGACCAGATCGCATTCGAGCCATTCGCCCGGGCTGGTCACGGTGTGGGCCTTGACGTCGATTGCGGCGACACGGGCAGCGGTCACGTGCTTGCTGCCACGGGCCTCGATCACGGCGCTGCCGGTGAGGATGCGGATGCCTTTGGCGCGCGCTTCTTCCACCAGCGCCCCACGCGGGTTGCTGCGGGCGTCGGCAATCGCCACCACTTGCAGGCTGGCGTCGAGCCAATCCAGGGCAACGCGGTAGGCGTGATCGTTGTTGGTCGACAGCACCAGTTTTTTGCCTGGGGCCACGCCGTAACGGCGCACGTAAGTCGAGACCGCACCGGCGAGCATGTTGCCCGGCACGTCGTTGTTGCCGTAGACCAGCGGACGCTCGTGCGCACCGGTGGCCAGCACCACGCGCTTGGCGCGAACCCGGTGGATGCGCTGGCGTACCTGGCCAATCGGCGCACGGTCGCCGAGGTGATCGGTGAGGCGCTCGTGAATGGTCAGGAAGTTGTGGTCGTGGTAGCCGTTGACCGTGGCGCGCGGCAATAGCAGCACGTCCGGGGTGTCTTTCAATTCAGCGACGACACTGGCGACCCAGTCGATGGCCGGCTTGCCGTCGAGGCTTTCGCGCGAATCCAGCAGGCTGCCGCCGAACTCTTCCTGTTCGTCGGCGAGGATCACTCGAGCACCACTGCGAGCAGCAGCGAGGGCAGCGGCCAGGCCGGCAGGACCGGCGCCGACGATCAGCACGTCGCAGTGCTGGTTCATGTAGTCGTAGGTGTCCGGATCGTTCTCGGTCGGCGAGCGACCTAAGCCTGCGGCCTTGCGGATGTACTTCTCGTACGTCATCCAGAACGATTGCGGGTACATGAAGGTTTTGTAGTAGAAACCCGGCGGCATCAGCTTGCCGCCGACCTTGCCGAGAATCCCCATCATGTCGTTGTTGACGCTCGGCCAGCCATTGGTGCTGGTGGCGACCAGGCCCTGGTACAGCGCCTGTTGCGTGGCACGCACGTTGGGAATCTGAGTGGCTTCGGTGGCGCCGATCTGCAGCACCGCGTTCGGCTCTTCGGAGCCGGCGGCGAAGATCCCGCGAGGACGGGAATACTTGAAGCTGCGACCGATGATGTCGACGCCGTTGGCCAGCAGGGCAGCGGCCAGCGAGTCGCCTTCGAAGCCTTTGTAGCTCTGGCCGTTGAAGGTGAAGCTCAGCACTTTGTTGCGGTCGATCCGTCCACCGTTGGACAGGCGATTGATCTGGCTCATACCTTCGCTCCCAGAGCCTGCGCGGCCGCTTTCGGACTTTCAGTCTTGTCGGTGAACTGCGGCTTGCTGCCGATCTTGTAGGTTTCGAGAATCTCGTAGGTCACGGTGTCGCGGGTGACGTTGAAATACTGACGGCAGCCGGCAACGTGATCCCAGAGTTCGTGGTGCAGGCCACGGGGGTTGTCACGGAAGAACAGGTAGTCGCCCCACTCCTCGTCGGTGCAGTTGGTCGGATCCAGCGGACGCGGAATGTGCGCCTGGCCGGATGCGTGGAATTCCTCTTCGGAGCGCAGTTCGCCGCAGTGAGGACAGAAGATATGCAACATGGAAGAGTCTCCTGTTAGTGGGCGACGGCAGCAGCGCCGTGTTCGTCGATGAGGGCGCCGTTGTGGAACCGGTCGATGGAAAACGGTGCGGCCAACGGGTGCATTTCACCCTTGGCGAGGCTGGCGGCAAACACGTTGCCCGAGCCCGGCGTGGCCTTGAAGCCACCGGTGCCCCAACCGCAGTTGAAGAACATGTTCGGCACCGGGGTTTTCGAGATGATCGGGCAGGCGTCCGGCGTGGTGTCGACGATGCCGCCCCACTGGCGGTTCATGCGCACCCGCGAGAGCACCGGGAACATTTCAACGATGGCCTGGATGGTGTGCTCGATCACCGGGTACGAACCGCGCTGGCCGTAGCCGTTGTAGCCGTCGATGCCGGCGCCGATCACCAGGTCGCCCTTGTCGGACTGGCTGATGTAACCGTGCACGGCGTTGGACATGATCACGCTGTCGATGATCGGTTTGATCGGCTCGGACACCAGCGCTTGCAGCGGGTGAGATTCGATCGGCAGGCGGAAGCCGGCGAGCTTGGCCATGTGCCCGGAGTTACCGGCCGTGACCACGCCGACGCGCTTGGCGCCGATGAAGCCCTTGTTGGTTTCGACGCCGATGCACACGCCGTTTTCCTTGCGGAAACCGATCACTTCGGTCTGCTGGATCAGGTCCACGCCGAGGGCGTCAGCGGCCCGGGCAAAGCCCCAGGCCACGGCATCGTGACGGGCCACGCCGCCGCGACGCTGGACGGTGGCGCCCAGCACTGGATAGCGGGTGTTTTTCGAGCAGTCGAGGTACGGAATTTCGTCCTCGACCTGCTTGGTGTTGAGCAGTTCGCCGTCGACGCCGTTGAGGCGGTTGGCGCTGACCCGACGCTCGGAGTCACGGATGTCCTGCAGGGTGTGGCACAGGTTGTAGACGCCACGCTGGGAGAACATCACGTTGTAGTTGAGGTCCTGGGACAGGCCTTCCCACAGTTTCATCGCGTGTTCGTACAGGTGCGCCGACTCGTCCCACAGGTAGTTGGAGCGCACGATGGTGGTGTTGCGCGCAGTGTTGCCGCCGCCCAGCCAGCCTTTCTCGACCACGGCCACGTTGGTGATGCCGTGCTCTTTGGCCAGGTAGTAGGCGGTCGCCAGACCGTGCCCGCCGCCGCCGACGATGACCACGTCGTAGACTTTTTTCGGGGTCGGCGTGCGCCACATGCGCTGCCAGTTTTCGTGGTGGCTGAGTGAGTGTTTGAAGAGGCCGAAGCCCGAGTAGCGTTGCATAGTCATTTACTCCAAGACCGACTCAGCGATAAACCGGGAAGTCTGCACACAGGGCCGCGACATGCTTGGCGACGTTGGCCTCGACATCGGCATCGCCGAGGTTGTCGAGGATGTCGCAGATCCAGCCGGCCAGCTCCGTGCACTGCGCAACCTTGAAGCCACGGGTGGTCACGGCCGGGGTGCCAATGCGCAGGCCCGAGGTGACGAATGGCGACTGTGGATCGTTCGGTACGGCGTTCTTGTTCACGGTGATGTGGGCGCGCCCCAGTGCAGCATCCGCCTCTTTGCCGGTGAGGCCCTGACGGATCAGGCTGACCAGGAACAGGTGGTTGTCGGTGCCGCCGGACACTACATCGTAGCCACGTTTGATGAAGACGCTCGCCATCGCCTGGGCGTTGTCGATGACTTGCTGCTGGTAGGCCTTGAAGCCTGGCTCCAGCGCTTCCTTGAAGCACACCGCCTTGCCGGCGATCACGTGCATCAGCGGGCCGCCCTGGGCACCGGGGAACACCGCAGCGTTGAGTTTCTTCTCGATCTCTTCGTTGGCCTTGGCCAGGATCAGCCCGCCACGTGGACCGCGCAGGGTCTTGTGGGTGGTGGTGGTGACCACGTCAGCAAATGGAAGCGGGTTCGGGTACAGGCCAGCGGCGACCAGACCGGCCACGTGGGCCATGTCGACGAACAGCAGTGCGCCCACTTTGTCGGCGATCTGCCGGAAGCGCGGGAAGTCGAGGGTCTTGGAGTAGGCGGAGAAGCCGGCCACGATCATCTTCGGCTGGCACTCGACGGCCAGGCGCTCGACTTCGTCGTAATCGATCAGACCGGTGTCGGTGTTGATCCCGTACTGCACGGCGTTGTACAGCTTGCCCGAGGACGACACTTTGGCGCCGTGGGTCAGGTGACCGCCGTGGGCCAGGCTCATGCCCAGGATGGTGTCGCCGGCTTGCAGCAGGGCCAGGTAGACGGCGCTGTTGGCCGACGAACCGGAGTGCGGCTGGACGTTGGCGTAGTCGGCACCGAACAGTTGCTTGGCGCGCTCGATGGCCAGGGCCTCGACCTTGTCGACGTGCTCGCAGCCACCGTAGTAGCGCTTGCCCGGGTAGCCTTCGGCGTATTTGTTGGTCAGGCCGCTGCCTTGTGCTTGCATCACACGCTTGCTGGTGTAGTTCTCTGACGCGATCAGCTCGATGTGATCTTCCTGGCGTTGCTCCTCGGCATTCATCGCCGCCAGCAGTGCATCGTCATAACCCTGGATCTGGTCTTGCTTGCTGAACATCGCGTCTCTCCCAGCGGCGGCGGTGCGCCATTCGTCTCGATAAGGCACGCGCCTTTCGGTGCTGCCCTTTGAGAGCGATGGTATGGCCGGCCAAGGGAGGTCAAATGCCTATGGGCGCCACGCAAAGGTGCGTTTACGACATGGCGTGAAATGACCGGGTGAAACGGGGTAGCAGAGTCACCTCCGCCCCCTGTGGGAGCTGGCTTGCCAGCGATGACGGTGGGTCAGCCGCCATCATTGTTGGATGTGCTACCGCCATCGCGGGCAAGCCCGCTCCCACATTGGGTTATGCATTTCCCCAAGGGTTATGTGAGGGTCGCTCGTACTGCGTAGAGAATCAAAAAATGCCCGGGATACAGCCCATACGCCCACCTGCGCATCGGCGGTGGATTTACGTCCTTGGCATGTCGCAATAAGAACAGCCCCAACCCGGGCGCAATCATGCAACTGACCACCGCCGCCATCGCCACGTGATTACCCAATCGAATCGAGTAATACAGCACCTGCCATTGATTGGCTGCCAGGCAGATCAACCCCGGCAGCAGGGCGAAATACCAGGGCCGGCGCAACACCAATAGCGTCGCCAGCGGCAGCAGTACGCCAAACAAACCGAACATCAACTGCGTCGAAAACACCGTCGCCAGCACCAGTGCGCCGAGCGCCAGCCCACGTGCCTGCAATGTCGGTTGCTGCCAACCGCGCGCCACCAGCAGGCCGAGGACCAGGGTCGGCATCACGTTCAGCGTGTCGGGATCGGCGATAAACAGCCGGTAGGGAATTTCACTCACCGCACTGAACAGCAGCAACCAACCCAGATAACGCCAAGGCTGGCCGCCCGTCGTGGCTTGCCCGCGCGCCAGGTTGGCCGCCATCGCCAGGCAGAACCAGGGGAACGCCAGGCGCCCGGGCACGTACAACCAATCGATGGAATAACCGACGTAGCGCAGGTGGTCGAGCACCATGCACAACAGCGCCAGCCATTTCAGCAGATCGAGTGCACCATCACGTTGCGTCGCGTGCATAATCACCTTTCGACTGTGGAGTTTTCTGACAGACACGTCGCACGCGCCCCCGGATGATCTTCGGCCCGCGCAACTCTCATTGACCACGAGCGCTTCACCCCAAGCGCCTCGAACACGGAAGCCGGCCATGACCGATAAGAGCCAACAATTCGCCAGCGACAACTATTCCGGCATCTGCCCTGAAGCCTGGGCCGCCATGGAGCAGGCCAACCACGGCCATCAACGCGCCTACGGCGATGATGAATGGACCGCCCGCGCCTCGGATCATTTCCGCAAACTGTTCGAAACCGACTGCGAAGTGTTCTTTGCCTTCAACGGCACCGCCGCCAACTCCCTGGCACTGTCGTCCCTGTGCCAGAGTTACCACAGCGTGATCTGCTCGGAAACCGCCCACGTCGAAACCGACGAATGCGGCGCGCCGGAGTTTTTCTCCAACGGTTCCAAGTTGCTGATCGCCGGCACTGAAAACGGCAAGCTGACCCCCGCCTCGATCCGCGAAATCGCCCTCAAGCGCCAGGACATCCACTACCCGAAACCGCGCGTGGTGACCCTGACCCAGGCCACCGAAGTCGGCAGCGTCTACACCCCGGATGAAATCCGCGCCATCAGCGCCACCTGCAAAGAGCTGGGCCTGAACCTGCACATGGACGGCGCACGCTTCTCCAACGCCTGCGCCTTCCTCGGCTGCTCGCCGGCCGACCTGACCTGGAAAGCCGGGGTCGACGTGCTGTGCTTTGGCGGCACGAAAAACGGCATGGCGGTCGGTGAAGCGATTCTGTTCTTCAACCAGAAACTGGCCGAAGACTTCGACTACCGCTGCAAGCAGGCCGGGCAACTGGCCTCGAAGATGCGCTTCCTCTCGGCGCCCTGGGTCGGCATCCTGGAAAACCACGCCTGGCTCAAATACGCCCGCCACGCCAACCATTGCGCGCAGCTGCTGGCCGAGCTGGTCAGCGACATTCCCGGCGTCGAACTGATGTTCCCGGTCCAGGCCAACGGCGTGTTCCTGCAACTCTCGGAACCGGCGATTGCCGCGCTGACCGCCAAGGGCTGGCGCTTCTACACCTTCATCGGCAAAGGCGGTGCACGCTTCATGTGCTCGTGGGACACCGAGGAAGCGCGGGTGCGGGAACTGGCGGCGGATATTCGTGAGGTGATGGGGCAGTAAGCCCAGATCCTTCAAACACTGAAAAACACTGTAGGAGCGAGCCTGCTCGCGAAGGCGGCCGGATGGTCAGCGCTGTATGTGCCGGCCTCATCGCGAGCAGGCTCGCTCCTACAGGTGGTCGGCGTCCCCCCTCGCAGCACACACCTGAAGACATCGTCTACATTGTCTGTCGAGCCTCGGCTCAGATAACAATAATCAGGAGCGCACGCATGTCACTACAAGGCAAAACCCTGTTCATCACCGGCGCCAGCCGTGGCATTGGCCGCGAGATTGCCCTGCGCGCGGCGCGGGACGGGGCCAATATCGTGATCGCGGCCAAGAGCGCGGAACCCCACGCCAAACTGCCCGGGACCATTTTCAGTGTCGCCGAGGAAGTCGAGGCCGCCGGGGGCAAGGCGCTGGCGCTGCAGGTGGATGTGCGTGACGAGGTGGCAGTGCATGCCGCGCTGGCCCAGGCCAATGAGCATTTCGGCGGCATCGATGCACTGGTCAACAACGCCGGAGCGATCAAGCTCACCGGGGTCCAGCACATCGAACTCAAGCGCTTCGACCTGATGCACCAGATCAACACCCGCGCCGTGCTGCTGTGCAGCCAGGCCGCCCTGCCCTATCTGAAAAAAACCGGCGGGCACATCCTCAACCTGTCGCCACCGCTCAATCTGGCCACCCAGTGGTTCGCCCAGTACAGCCCCTACACCGTGACCAAGTACGGCATGAGCATGCTGACCCTGGGCATGAGTGAGGAATTCAAGAACTACAGCATCAGCGTCAACTCGCTATGGCCGCAAACCATGATCGCCACGGCAGCCATCGAGTTTCAGCTGGGTTCGCGGGAGTCGTTCAAACATGCGCGCACGCCGGCGATCATGGCCGATGCCGCGCATGTGATTCTGAGCAGCAGCGGGCGCAGCCTGACTGGGCGCTTGTTGATTGATGAGGAGATCTTGCGTGAGAACGGGGTGAGCGAATTTGAGCATTATCGGTTTGAGCCGGGGAGCGATGCGAAGTTGATGCCGGATTTGTTTGTCGACTGACAATCACTGTGGGAGCGGGCTTGCCCGCGATTGCGATCTGACATCCAGCATTGATGTCGACTGACACTGCGCTATCGCGGGCAAGCCCGCTCCCACAAGGGATCTCATTGGTTTCCGAGCCGCCTACCCAACAGGCTCAATACTCAATCCGCACATCACCCTTCGGCACGCTGCAGCACGACAGGATGTAGCCTTCGGCTTCGTCTTCCTCGGTGATCCCGCCGTTGTGTTCCATTTCCACTTCGCCGCCCAGCTTGAGCACTTTGCAGGTGCCGCAGATGCCCATGCCGCAGGCCTTGGGGATAAGCAGCCCGACCTTCGCCGCCGCCGCATGCACCGTCTCGCCGGGCGCCACGCGAATGCTCTTGCCGGACGCGGTGAACTCCACTTCGTGCAAATCCGCCGCATCCACTTCGGGTGCGTCGGCCGCCTGCTCGGCTTGCTCCACCGCATCGGCGCGGGCTTCAGGCGGCGTCGCACCGAAGGATTCTTCGTGATAACGCTTCATGTCGAAGCCGGCGTTTTCCAGCAGGCGCTTGACCGCGTTCATGTACGGCGTCGGGCCGCAGCAGAACACTTCGCGCTCGAGGAAGTCGGGCACCATCAGTTCGAGCATCTTGTGATTCAGGTAGCCGCGATAGCCGGCCCACGGCTCGCCCAGGCCGTGCTTCTCGCAGATCAGGTGCAGGCTGAAGTTATCGATCCGCGACGCCATGTGTTCCAGTTCGCGGTGATAGATGATGTCCTTCGGCGAGCGGGCGCTGTGGATAAATGTCATGTCGACGTTGCCGTTGGTGTCGTAGAACCAGCGCGCCATCGACATGCACGGGGTGATGCCGACGCCGCCGCTGAGGTACAGCACTTTCGGGCTGGGGAAGTCGATGGCGTTAAACAGCCCGACCGGCCCGTGCACCGCCAGCTCCTGGCCCTCGTGCAGGGTGTCGTGCAGCCAGTTGGAAACCTTGCCGCCCGGTACGCGCTTGATGGTTACCGAGAAGCTGTAGGGCACCGACGGCGAGCTGGAAATGGTGTACGAGCGCATGATCGGCTGGCCTTCGATCTCCAGCTCCAGGGTGACGAACTGCCCGGGCTTGAAGAAGAACATGATCGGCTGGTCGGCCATGAAGCAGAAGGTGCGCACGTCCCAGGTTTCCTGGATGACTTTGACGCAACGGACAATGTGTCGGCCATTGGCCCAGGTCTGGGTGGTTACCGGGTTCAGGAAGCTGTTGGACATGCTGATCTCCACGGCCGACTGTCGGCCTCATGTTGGCGATTCTGCTCATAGCGCGAACCGCCCGTTTACCTATCCGCGACATTCACATGCTTATCGCGACCAGCCCCCAACCACCGGGGCTTGCGCGTCGGGAACAGATTGCATCATGTCGCCCATGGATAAGGTTCTGGCCGGCGCCGGCCCCACACTCGCCCCCATCACCAAACGTTTCAATTACACCTTGCGTAGCACAACCGTTTAGCCACTTTCGCCGGCCACACAGAATGGCCTTGAGGATCACATCGATGGACGTCACCGCAAAAATCAGCCTGGGCGATCCGCTGGAACCCGCACGCAAGGCCACCGCGCAGATGCTTCAGGAACGCGAGCGCACCTTTTCGCTGCCACAACCCTTCTACAGTGACGAGCGCCTGTTCGATATCGACATGCAGGAGATCTTCCAGAAAGAGTGGTTGATCGCCGGCATGACCTGCGAGATCCCGGCCAAGGGCAACTACCTCACGCTGCAGATCGGCAAGAACCCGATCATCGTGATTCGCGGCGCCGAGGGTGTGGTGCATGCCTTCCACAACGTCTGCCGTCACCGCGGTTCGCGTCTGTGTACCAGTGAGAAGGGCAAGGTCGCCAAGCTGGTCTGCCACTACCACCAGTGGACCTACGAGCTCGACGGTCGCCTGCTGTTCGCCGGCACCGAGATGGGCGACGACTTCGACATGAAGCAGTACGGCCTCAAGCCGGTGAATGTGAAAACCGCCGGCGGCTACATCTTCGTCAGCCTGGCGGAAAACCCGCCGGCCATCGATGACTTCCTGTCGACGCTGAACCACTACATGGAACCCTACGACATGGAAAACACCAAGGTGGCGATTACCACCACCTTGATGGAAAAGGCCAACTGGAAGCTGGTGCTGGAAAACAACCGCGAGTGCTACCACTGCAACGCCTCGCACCCGGAATTGCTGAAAACCCTGCTGGAATGGGACGACGTCACCGACCCGCGCGCCGACCAGGCGTTCAAGGACCACGTGGCCGCCTCCGCCGCCGCCTGGGACGCCGAGAAGATTCCGTACGCCCACGCCAGTTTCGGCCTGCGCAACCGCATCGTGCGCATGCCGCTGCTCAAGGGCACCGTGTCGATGACCCTGGACGGCAAGCAAGGCTGCGCCAAACTCATGGGCCGCATCAAGAACCCGGACCTCGGCTCGATGCGCATCCTGCACCTGCCGCACTCGTGGAACCACTGCATGGGCGATCACATCATCGTCTTCACCGTGTGGCCGATCAGCGCCCAGGAAACCATGGTCACCACCAAGTGGATCGTGCACAAGGACGCCGTCGAAGGCGTGGACTACGACGTCGAGCGCATGCGCAAAGTCTGGGACGCCACCAACGACCAGGACCGTCGCCTGGCCGAAGAGAACCAGCGCGGCATCAACTCCACCGCCTACCAGCCTGGGCCTTACTCCAAGACTTATGAGTTTGGCGTGGTGAACTTCGTGGATTGGTACAGCGGCCGCATGTTGCACAACCTGGGGGCGGAGCCGGCGCCGTATCTGAAGGGTGTTGCTGTCAGCAGCTAAGCTGTACGAATTTCGACCAATCACCTGTCCGGCCATGCCGGACAGGGCCTGCAACGATCCGCAAACAAGTTATCCACACCTCAGCCCACAGCAAATGTGGGCAACTGTGGATCTGCCTCCAACTATTTCCACACAATGCCAATAAAAACCGTGACTTATTCGAATGAGCGGTTTTCCCCAGCACCTGTCTATTTTTTGATCAGATCTCTGCAAGCCACGGTATGAAAGGGCTGCGGGCGATCGCAAACACCTTATCCACAGATTCGCCAACAGAGTTTGGGGGCAACTTGCGCATCGCGCCGTATCGTTGTGGAAAACCCCTTCCAGCCCGCAGATTTCGGGGGATTCAGCGGCAGAATAGAGAATACATGGCGCATTTGATCATTAAATGATCAATCTCTTGAAGGCCACGTTTTATAAGGCTTGCAGGCGACAGCAAACAACTTGTCCACAGAAGCGCCAACAGAGATTGGGGGCAAGTATCGGGCTACTAACCCTTTTGCCCATAGAAAAAACCTCTAAAAAACAACCACTCACGTTGATTGTTTTTCGTACAAAGGCGTACAGGGCTTGCTGCGCAAGGGGTGCAGCGAGGGGTGAACATGTTATCCACAGAGGCGTTCACAGGGATTGTGGGTAAACTCGCTTTCCACGACGAATTTCCCTAGCCCGAGGTACCACCGGCTACTGGGTTCGCGGCTGCAAAAGTGGCCGACAAATCTTCCAACGGGATCGCACTATGCGGCGGAGATGAACTTATTGTAAAAGCCGTCGAAGCCGGGACAGCAGCAGTCGTCGAAGACTTAGCTGGGCTCAATCCAAACAAATTCCGGAAATTACCTGTAAACCTCTTCCAAAGATCTCCTTTTTTGTAAAGATCAACAGCAGTCGAACCCACTCTGTAGCCAATCCCGCCGGCAGACAACGTAATACCCAGGTTTGCTACATACGATCCGGACGCTACCCCCCCTATCTGCATCAGGGCCCCTGTAGTGTTCAAGGTTGCACCCGCGACGCTAAATTGAAAGCTTCTCCTGACACCACCGGTTGCTGGGATCACCGCCGTAAACGCGTTGGCGAGAAGTTCCAGATTGAGAGCGGCTGACAAGGATCGTTGATAGGTCACGGTGAATTCTGCAACGGTGGAAGCCACATTAAAAACGACATCGGCGGCGGCGCGGAGGAATCTACCCGTTGGATCAGTGAAGTTGACCGGATCGCCCTGGCAATACGCATAAACATTAACCCCCCCCTTGCCAAACGGACTCAACCGATCCGGGCTATGAAACCTCATCAACACCGGGTTATAGACCCGATGCCCATTACCCAGGTGATACCAGCCGGCAGAACGCTCGCGCAGTTGTCCATTGAAGCCAAGGCGGCTGCCAGGCGGACGCTGGCTGCTGAGCACGCCATAGGCGCTGTAGGCGAGCCGATTGGGGCCGCTGCGGTCGAGTTCGGCGAGGATTGATTGCTGCAGGTCGGTGGCCAGCAGCAGGGTGCGCGAGGCCGCCGGTGGGGTGGCGGGGGAACGTGGGTGATTCGCAGAAAAGTTCATCATCTGGCCTCGCATCGATCAAGGCGCCCCACAGGGCGCCTCGGATGCAGACCACGCTAGCAAACAGCGGCTGAAAGCAACACTAGCAGTTCTGCTAGTGTTGCCCTCCCCGCTAGCGCACGACGCCTTCTTCAATCAGCAGCTTGAGAATCGCCTGGGCGCCCTCTTCGGCGCTGACACCCTTGAGCACCTGGCCCCCGCCGCCGCTGGCCTTGGCCGTGGCGGCTTTCATCCGGTCGGCGCCGCTCTTGGCCTTGATCACCTTCAGGCGCTTGGGCCGCGGCTTGGCCGGTTGCAGGGTGGCGCTGGCGAGCAGTTCGTCGTCCAGCACTTCGACTTCATGGGCCTGCAGCACACCGCGACGCGCCGGGCCGAAGGCGCTCTGCCGAGGTTTGGGCGCGGCGTTGTCCACAGTGGCCAGGAATGGCAGGCGCACTTTCAGACGGCGTCGCTGGCCGCGGGGCAAGGCTTGCAGCACCAGGGCCGAGCCACCGTCGATGGATTCGACCTCGGCCAGCCCCACCACCAGCGGCCAACCGAGGTTTTCTGCCAGCAGGAACGGCAACATGCCCGAGCCTTCGCCGGTTTCCGCCTGGCTGCCGGTGAGCACCACTTGGGCACCAGCACCACGCAAATAGTCGGTCAGCGATGGCAGGGCATCGGCGCCAGCCGGTTGCTCCAGCACATGCAACTGTTCCAGCCCCATGCCCAGGTAGGCACGCAGCGCCGGTTCGGCGGTGTCGCCGGCATGCAGCACTTGCAGGTTATCGCCGGCCAGTTGCAAGCCGAGTTCGACCGCCCGCGCATCCTGATCGGCGCGACGAGGCCGGCCGGAGGTCGGGTGGGCGCCGATGGAAACCAGGCTGATGACTTTAGTACTCATGACCCCTTCCTTTCCTTAAGCCGCATCGCGCTTGGCGTCGTTGCGGTAAGCCGCCACCGCCGCGATCAAGGCGTGGAAAATTTCGCTACTCTCGCCGATCACCGACAGGTCGGCGCGCTTGATCATGTCGCAGCCCGGATCGAGGTTGATCGCCACCACCTTGTCGCAGGCACCGATGCCCTGCAGGTGCTGGATCGCCCCGGAAATCCCCACCGCCACATAGACCCGCGCGGTGACCCAGGTGCCGGACGCGCCCACTTGCCGATCACGGGCCATGAAACCGTCGTCCACCGCTACCCGTGACGCACCTTCGGTGGCGCCGAGGGCGGCAGCGGTCTGATGGAACAAATCCCAGTCCTTGACGCCGTTACCGCCCGAGAAGATGAACTCGGCCTCGGCCATCGGAATCGCCCCCGGGTCCACCGCCACTGCGCCCAGATCTTCGATCCGCGACAGACTGCGTGCGACGCTTGTGGATAACTCCACCGGCAAGGCTTCGTGGCGGGTTTCGCTGACCGGTTCGGCACACTCGACAGCGCCAAGGATCAAGCGCGCCAGTGGCCGCGCCAGATCCTGCAGGCCAGCACCGGCACGGCCGATGCACGCCTCATCCTTGACCTGCCAGACCCGCGTGGCTGGACGCTCGCCCAGCGCTGCGGCAAATCGTCGACCCAGTTCGCCACCGCCGCTGCGGCTGTCGGGCAGCAGCCAGTGACGCGGGCTGAACTGATTATCCACAGCCCGTAGGCCCTGGACCCGTTGCTCCGGTGCATAACCGTTGAATTCTTCGCCTTCCAGCGTCAGCACGCGGTCGACACCGGCGGTAGCGAAGGTGGTTTCCTTGTGTTCGCCAAACAGCACCGCCAGCACCGCGCCGTCGTTGCCGGCCAGTTGATGGGCCAGGCCCAACAGGTCGCGGTCGTGGCTGCTCAAGCGGCCGCCAACCATGTCCGGCACCACGCAGATGTAAAACGCCGGGGCCGGTACCTGATGCAACGGCAATTGCACCTCGACCGCTGCTGTGCGCTTGGTCGAGCCACCTTGCTGGGCACCGCTGCGGTCAATGCGCTTGAGGCCGTTGGGGCCGATAAAACCCATGCCGTGCGGGTTCTTGCGGATCACTCCGTTCGGTCCCATCCAGCTGTGTAGCGCCGGCTGCATGGCCGCGTGCAGCGGGTGCAGGCGGTTACGGGCGATCCATTCGGCTCGCGGATCGCGACGGATAATCTCGCTCATCAATGCACCTCCGCAGGTTCGCGCTTGGTCGGTGCCTTGGCGGGCGCGGCGTCTTCAAGCAACGCATCGGCCACCAGCTCGGCAATGTCCTTGATCAATGGGCGCGGTTCGACCACCCCTTCAAGCATCGCCGTGCACTGTGGACAACCCACCGCCACCAGCTCGGCACCGGTCTCGCGAATGTCTTCCATGCGCATGTCGGGGATCCGTTGCTTGCCCGGGATGTCGGTGATCGGCGCGCCGCCACCGCCGCCGCAACAGCGTGAGCGGAAACCGGAGCGTTGCATTTCCTTGACCTCGATCCCCAGCGCACGCAGTACCTGGCGCGGCGCCTCGTACTCGCCGTTGTAGCGACCGAGGTAGCACGGGTCGTGGTAGGTCACGCTGTCGCCTTTGTGTTGGCCGAGATTGAGCGCGCCGGCATCGATGATTTCCGCCATGTAGGTGCTGTGGTGCTGCACCAGGTAGTTGCCATCAAAGGCGCCGTACTCGTTTTTCAGCACATGGAAACTATGCGGGTCACAGGTGACGATGCGGTTGAAGCGGTATTTGGCCAGGGTCTGGATATTGCGCTTGGCGAGCATCTGGAAGGTCGCTTCGTCGCCCAGCCGTCGCGCCACGTCACCGCTGTCGCGCTCTTCAAGACCGAGCACGGCGAAGTCGATTTTCGCTGCTTTCAGCACTTTGACGAAGGCGCGCAAGGTGCGCTGGTTGCGCATGTCGAAGGCGCCGTCGCCGACCCAGAACAGCACGTCGGTGGCTTTCTTTTCGCTCATGAGATTGAGGTTCAAGTCCGCCGCCCAGTTCATCCGCCCGCCCGGCGCAAAACCGCCCGGGTTGTCGGTGGCGATCAGGTTTTCCAGGACTTCGGCGCCCTTGTTCGGCGTCGCGCCTTTTTCCAGGGTCAGATGGCGGCGCATGTCGACGATCGCATCGACGTGCTCGATCATCATCGGGCATTCCTCGACGCAAGCGCGGCAAGTGGTGCACGACCACAAGGTCTCGGCATCCACCAGGCCGTTGACGATTGGCTGATGCGGATTGCCGGCGTGTTCGCCAATGGCTTTGCCGGGATACGGGCTACCGGCGAACTTGGCGTCGGTGCCACCGGCCAGGCCGACCACCATGTCCTGAATCAGTTTTTTCGGGTTCAGCGGCTGGCCGGCGGCGAACGCCGGGCACGCCGCTTCGCATTTACCGCACTGCACGCAGGCGTCGAAGCCGAGCAGTTGGTTCCAGGTAAAATCCTTGGGCTTTTCCACGCCCAAGGGGGCTTGCGGGTCGTTCAGGTCAAGCGGTTTAAGACCCGTTGAACGACCACCACCAAAACGTTCGGCACGACGGTGCCAGGCCAGGTGCAAGGCACCGGCGAAGGCGTGCTTCATCGGCCCGCCCCAGGTCATGCCGAAGAACAACTCGGACACGCCCCACAGCACACCCACACCGAGAATCGCAGCCAGTAGCCAGCCGCCAAAATGCTCCGGAAGAATCCCCGCCACCGGCAAGGTCAGCACGAAGAACGACGCAGAGAACGCCAGCAGGCTTTTCGGCAAGCGCATCCACGGGCCTTTCGACAGGCGCGCAGGCGGATTGCGCCGACGCAGGTAGACGAAGATCGCGCCGACGAACATCACCACTGTCATCAGCAACAGGGCGTAGCCGAGCCAGCGGTTATGCAGGCCGAAGCCGTGGACGATGATCGCCAGGACGATCGACGCCACCGCGCCACCGGCTGTGGCGACGTGGGTGTTGGCGATGTATTTGTCGCGGGCGACCACGTGGTGCAGGTCGACCATGTAGCGCTTGGGCATGGCCAGCAGGCCGCCGAGCAGGTCGACCTTCGAGGCTCGGCCACGGCGCCACATGTTCACCCGCCGCAGCGCGCCCAGGACACCAAGGCCCAGGGCAGCGAACAACAGGATTGGAAGAAGGGTGTTCAACATGGTGAAGCTCCCACCAGTACAGCCTGGAGAAACACGGTCGGCGGTTCTGTGGGAGCGGGCTTGCCCGCGATTGCATGCTGTCAGTCACATCTGAATTGACTGACCCACCGCTATCACGGGCAAGCCCGTTCCCACAGGGTCATGTGCAAGCTTTTAGAAGTCTTTGCACAGGCGCAGGGCGTCGTAGATGGCGGCGTGAACGTTACGCTGGGCCACGCAGTCGCCGATGCGGAACAGCAAGTAGCCGTCGCCGGCCTCGCTCAGGCAAGGCTGCGGTTTGATCGCGAACAGCGCTTCAACGTCGACCTGGCCTTTGTTGCGCGAGCCTTCCTTGAGCGCGTAGTAGATCTGCTCGTCGGGACGCACGCCGTTTTCCACCACCACCTGGTCGACCACCCGCTCCTCTTTGGCGCCGGTGTATTCGTTCTCCAGCACCGCCACCAGCTTGTCGCCTTCGCGGTAGACCTTTTCCAGCATCATGTCGCCGGTCATGATCACTTCTTTCGGGTACATGCTGCGGTAGTAGGTCGGGAACGACGTACCGCCGATGGCCACACCCGGCTTGATGTCGTCGGTGACGATCTCGACCTGGCTGCCTTTGTCGGCCAGGAAGTCGGCCACCGACATCCCGGTGAATTCGCAGATGGTGTCGTAGACCAGCACGTTCTTGCCCGGCGCCACTTTGCCGTCGAGCACGTCCCAACTGCTGACCACCAGGCCTTCGTCCGCGCCCCAGTGTTCGTTCTGCTCGAGGAACGGATGACCGCCAACGGCGAGCACCACCACATCCGGACGCAGGTCCATGATGGTCGGCGCATCTGCCGCCACGCCCAGGCGCAGATCGACTTTCAGGCGCGCCAGTTCCAGTTGATACCAACGGGTGATACCGGCGATCTGGTCGCGCTGCGGAGCCTTAGAGGCCGTGGTGATCTGGCCGCCAATGAACTCTTTTTTCTCGAACAGGGTTACGTCGTGGCCACGTTCGGCGGCGACGCGTGCGGCTTCCATCCCGGCCGGGCCGGCACCGACCACCACCACCTTGCGCTTGGCGCCGGTGGTCTTCTCGATGATGTGCGGCACGCCCATGTACTCACGGGAGGTCGCGGCGTTCTGGATGCACAACACGTCCAGGCCCTGGTACTGACGGTCGATGCAATAGTTGGCGCCCACGCACTGCTTGATCTGGTCGATCTGGCCCATCTTGATCTTGGCGATCAGGTGCGGGTCGGCGATGTGCGCACGGGTCATGCCGACCATGTCGACGTAGCCGCCTTCGAGAATCCGCGTCGCCTGGTTCGGGTCCTTGATGTTCTGCGCGTGCAGCACCGGCACCTTGACCACTTCCTTGATCCCGGCAGCCAGGTGCAGGAACGGCTCCGGTGGATAACTCATGTTGGGAATAACGTTGGCCAGGGTGTTGTGGGTGTCGCAACCCGAGCCGACCACACCGATGAAATCGAGCATGCCAGTGTCGTCGTAGTACTTGGCGATCTGCTTCATGTCTTCATGGGACAGACCATCCGGGTGGAACTCGTCACCGCACAGGCGGATGCCCACGCAGAAATCGTCACCCACCTCGGCACGCACCGCCTTGAGCACTTCGAGACCGAACTTCATGCGGCCTTCGAAGGTACCGCCCCATTCGTCGGTACGCTTGTTGACCCGCGGGCTCCAGAACTGGTCGATCATGTGCTGGTGCACGGCCGACAGTTCGACGCCATCGAGGCCACCGGCCTTGGCCCGGCGCGCGGCCTGGGCGTAGTTGCCGATCACCCGCCAGATTTCTTCCGGCTCGATGGTCTTGCAGGTGGCACGGTGTACCGGTTCGCGGATACCCGACGGCGACATCAACGTCGGCCAGTTGAAACCGTCCCAACGCGAGCGACGGCCCATGTGGGTAATCTGGATCATGATCTTGGCGCCGTGCTTGTGCATGGCGTCGGCCAGGTTCTGGAAGTGCGGGATGATGCGGTCGGTGGACAGGTTCACCGAGCTCCACCACTCCTGCGGGCTGTCGATGGCCACCACCGAGGAGCCGCCGCAAATTGCCAGGCCGATCCCGCCCTTGGCTTTCTCTTCGTAGTACTTCACGTAACGGTCGGTGGTCATACCGCCGTCAGTGGCATAGACCTCGGCGTGCGCGGTGCTGAGCACGCGGTTGCGGATGGTCAGTTTGCCGATCTGGATCGGCTGGAACATTGCTTCGAAAGCCATGGCCGGGTCCTCGACTTACAACGGCTTGACGGTGAACAAGCCGTCTTCGTGACCCTCTTCGGAGCCACCGTAGACTTGTTCGGCCACAGTGCGGATCTGGCTGCCGCGTGCTTGCAGGATCTGGTCCATGGCCCCGGCAAACCAGCCGGTGAACATGTAGTCGACCTTGCGCCCGACCTTGCCGTACACGTAGACGAATGCCGAGTGTTCGAGCTTGACGCTGGCAGTGCCTTTGTCGAGGTCGATGTCCTGGATCTTGAACAGGCCCCAGCCGCGTTGCGACAGGCGTTTCATGTAGTGTTCGAACACCGCGACGCCTTCCAGGCCGTGGCATTCGGCTTCTTTCTCGCACCAGTGCCAGGCGGACTTGTAGCCGGCCTTGTAGAGGATTTCAGCATAGGCGTCGGCGCCCAGCACTTCCTCGATGCCCATGTGGTTGTTGACGAAGAAATGCCGTGGCACGTACAGCATCGGCAGGGCGTCGGAGGTCCAGACACCGGTCTCGCTGTCGACTTCGATTGGCAATTGCGGGGCGATCTTGGCCATGGAAACTTAACTCCAGAAAAATTGTGTTGTTGCCCGCTGCGCGGAGGGCAGCGGGAAAGGATTCAGCAGCGTGGCGGCTTATTCGCCCCAGACATTGCTCAGGACGTTGACCCAGTTCTCGCCCATGATCTTGCGCACCACCCGCTCCGGGTGACCGCGCTTGAGCAGGGTTTCGGTGAGGTTGGGGAACTCGCCCACGGTGCGGATGCCCAGCGGGTTGATGATCTTGCCGAAGCTGGTCAGGCGGCGGGCGTAGCCCTTGTCGTGGGTCAGGTATTCGAAGAAGTCCTGGCCATGGCCCTGGGTGAAGTCGGTGCCGATGCCGATGGAGTCTTCGCCGACGATGTTCATCACGTACTCGATGGCTTCGGCGTAGTCGTCGATGGTCGAGTCGATGCCCTTGGCGAGGAACGGCGCGAACATGGTCACGCCGACGAAACCGCCGTGGTCGGCGATGAATTTCAGCTCTTCATCGGACTTGTTGCGCGGGTGCTCCTTGAGCCCCGACGGCAGGCAGTGGGAGTAGCAGACCGGTTTTTTCGATTCGAGGATGACCTCTTCGGAGGTCTTGGAGCCGACGTGGGACAGGTCGCACATGACGCCGACGCGGTTCATCTCGGCGACGATCTCGCGGCCGAAACCCGACAGTCCGCCGTCACGCTCGTAGCAGCCGGTGCCCACCAGGTTCTGGGTGTTGTAGCACATCTGCACGATGCCGACGCCGAGCTGCTTGAACACCTCGACATAGCCGATCTGGTCTTCGAAAGCGTGGGCATTCTGGAAGCCGAAGAGGATGCCGGTCTTGCCCTGCTCCTTGGCCTTGCGGATGTCGGCGGTGGTGCGTACCGGCATCACCAGGTCGCTGTTCTCGCGAATCAGTTTCTGGCTGGCGGCAATGTTGTTGACGGTGGCCTGGAACCCTTCCCAAACCGACACGGTGCAGTTGGCTGCGGTCAGGCCGCCTTTGCGCATGTCTTCAAACAGCTCTCGGTTCCACTTGGCAATGATCAGCCCGTCGATAACGATGCTGTCGGCGTGCAGTTCGGCTGGGCTCATCAGGCTGTCCCCTTATTGGCGATTCATGCGCCGAATCGTCTGCCGGCGCTTTGGGGCCAGCATATGCCTCGGTGCCGGGGCGCCCGGGTGCAAAAACGACAGGGGGTTTGCCGAAAGCGTCAATCCGCGACAAAGGGTCGGGATGCGGTGGATTTGCCCGGCTGTTCTTTAGCCGACGCTTGCGCCAGAATCCGCCGCATCACTGGATGTTTCACTGGATGGGGCGGCAGCAATGAAATCGATCTTCTTCGCATTGGCACTGATAGCGACTGGCGTACAGGCGGCTGAAGAAGCCGACAACACGCCGTGCGATGCGGTGGAAAACGACATCCAGACCCTGGAGTGCGCGACGTACAACAAAACCACAGCCGAGCAGCTGCTCAAGGAGAACTTTCAGGGTTTGCTGGAGCGGGTGCAGAGTCAGGCGGGCAACAAGGCGCAAGCGGCGGAGGTTACGGCCAAACTGCAAGCCGCCGAGCAGTTGTGGATCAAGTCGCGCGATGCCGACTGCGCCATTGCACCCTTCCCGTCCGCCCCGGGCAGCAAGGCTTATACCATCGACCAGAACGACTGCCTGGCGAACAAGAACGACGAACGGTCGGAGTTTCTCGAGTCGATTGCGCAGGAATGAGGCTTGGGCGTTAAGCTGCAGGTCATCAGCTCGTAAAAGGATTCACCATGAAACTCTGCGGCATTGAAATCAAAGGCAGCGAAGCGATCATCGCCGTGGCCACCCTCGACGGTACGACCCTCGGCCACCTCGCCCTCGCTACCAAGAAAATCGCGCTGGAGGATGACGAAGACGCGGCCAACGTCAAACTGTTCGCCGCGCAGGTAGCGTCCTTCGTGCGGGAAAACTCCATCGACCGCATCGCTATAAAAAAGCGCAGCAAGAAAGGCGAATTCGCCGGCGGCCCGACCACCTTCAAGATCGAAGGCGTGTTGCAGTTGCTCGACGGCTGCGAGGTGACCCTGATGTCGCCACAGACCATCACTGCCCAGGCCAAAAAGCAGGGGGGTGAGCTGCCGGGGACGCTGAACAAGTATCAGCATGAGGCGTACAAAACGGCGTGTGCGGCGTTGTTGAAGAAGTAGGCCGACCTTCGCGACAATCAAATTCCTGCGGTGTGGCTGATGGCCTCATCGCCGGCAAGCCGGCTCCCACAGAATTTATGTCGAGCACACGAACCCTGTAGGAGCTGGCTTGCCAGCGAACAAGGCACTTCGGTCTGCCTGACACACCGCCATCGCCGGCAAGCCGGCTCCTACAAAATCTGCGGCTGGTCACAAGATCTGCATTCACTGCAAAACCTGTGGGAGCTGGCTTGCCAGCGATTCAGACACCGCGGTGTGCCTGACACACCGCCTTCGCCGGCAAGCCGGCTCCTACAAAATTCTAGGCCTGCGCAGTCCGCCGATCTTCTCGCGGACAGCGCTCAAACCTCGCCCGATAACTGCGGGTGAAATACGACGGCGATTCAAAGCCGCAGGCGATGCTCACCTCCAGCACGCTCATGTCGGTCTGGCGCAGCAGTTGTCGAGCTTTTTCCAGGCGCAGGCGCAGATAGAAATTGCTCGGGGTATCGTTGAGGTGTAGGCGAAACAGGCGCTCGAGCTGGCGGCGGGTGACCTTGATTGAATCGGCCAATTGCAGGGTGCTCAGCGGCGGTTCGCTGTGCTGCTCCATCTCACCGATCACCTGCACCAGCTTCTTGTTGCTGATGCCGTAGCGCGTGGCGACTTGCATGCGCTGGTGATCCTTGCGCGGACGAATGCGCCCGAGCACGAATTGTTCGCTGACCTGGATCGCCAGTTCCGGGCCGTGAGCCTGGGCGATCAAATCCAGCATCAGATCGATGGACGCCGTACCGCCGGCCGAGGTAATGCGCCGACGGTCGATTTCGAACAGTTCCTGGGTCACGCTCAGTTGCGGATAGGACTCTTTGAAAGCCTCGATGGCTTCCCAGTGCAACGTCACGCGATGGCCGTCCAGCAGACCGGTTTCAGCGAGCACCACGCTGCCGGTGTCGATACCGCCGAGGGTCACGCCGTCGTAGTCGAGCCGCCGCAGCCAATGTTCCAGCGTCGGCGTGGCGAACTTCAACGGCTCGAACCCGGCTACCACCAACAACGTTGCACCTTTCTTCAGCGGCTCCAGCGCCGCGTCGGCGTTAACCGACATGCCATTGCTCGCCAGCACCGCCCCGCCATCGGCGCTGAGCACATGCCAGCGATACAGCTCGCCACGAAAACGGTTGGCCACGCGCAGCGGTTCGATCGCGGAGATAAAGCCAATGGCGGAGAACCCCGGCATCAGCAAAAAGTAGAAATCCTGGGACATGTGCGCCCTCGGTTGACGGGTAGCCTGGATCGTTGATACGCCGTTTGTCAGCGCCATTCAAGCGTGCAGGTCGCTACAGTGCAAATGCCAGTCGCCGCAGTGCGCTTTCACCGCAGCGTTGCTGCGTAACTTGGCATCACCGGCGCAACAGACGCCGGGACCGACAATAACGAACTGCCGAGGATCCCACCATGAAACGACTGATCAGCAGCTGTGTTCTAGCACTCAGCGGTACCGCTTTTCTCAGTTCCGGCGCCATGGCCGCCGACCCCGCCGCGTGCCAGAACGTACGCATGGGCGTGGTGAACTGGACCGACGTGATCGCCACCAGTGCCATGACCCAGGTCCTGCTCGACGGCCTCGGCTACAAGACCAAACAAACCAGTGCTTCCCAGCAAATCATTTTCGCCGGCATCCGCGACCAGCGCCTGGACCTGTTCCTCGGCTACTGGAACCCGCTGATGACCCAGACCATCACCCCGTTCGTCGACGCCAAGCAAGTCACGGTCCTCGAAGAGCCAAGCCTGAAGGACGCCCGCGCCACCCTGGCGGTGCCCACCTACCTGGCTGATAAGGGCCTGAAATCCTTCGCCGACATTGCCAAATTCGAGAAAGAACTCGGCGGCAAGATCTACGGCATCGAGCCCGGCTCGGGTGCCAACACCCAGATCAAGGCAATGATCGCCAAGAACCAGTTCGGTCTCGGCAAATTCCAGCTGGTGGAATCCAGTGAAGCCGGCATGTTGGCCGCCGTGGATCGTGCCGTGCGGCGCAAGGAAGCCGTGGTGTTCTTCGGCTGGGCACCGCACCCGATGAACGTCAACGTGCAGATGACCTACCTGACCGGCAGCGACGACGCCCTCGGGCCGAACGAAGGCATGGCCACAGTCTGGACGGTCACCGCGCCGACCTACGCCGAGAAGTGCCCGAACATCGGCCGCCTGCTGACCAACCTGACATTCACCGCCGAAGACGAGAGCCGGATGATGCAGCCGCTGCTCGATCACAAGGACGCCCTCGAATCGGCCCGCCAGTGGCTCAAGGATCACCCGCAGGACAAGGCGCGCTGGCTCGAAGGGGTAACCACCTTCGACGGCAAGCCGGCAGCCGAGAACCTGCAACTGACCAGCCAGTAACCCCTCCCCGAACAAGCGCTTCGCAGCCCGCCACGGGCTGCGAACAGAACCCTCACGCCTGAAGGAAACCGCACCATGAACCACGACGTCATCATCACCTGCGCACTCACCGGTGCTGGCGACACGACCGCCAAGAGCCCCCACGTGCCGGTCACCCCGAAACAGATCGCCGCGGCGGCGGTGGAAGCGGCCAAGGCCGGCGCCACCGTGGTCCACTGTCACGTGCGCAACCCGCAAACCGGCAAGTTCAGCCGCGACGTGGCGCTGTACCGCGAAGTGATGGAGCGCATCCGTGAGGCGGACGTCGACATCATCGTCAACCTCACCGCCGGCATGGGCGGCGACCTGGAAATCGGCGCCGGCGAGAACCCCATGGAGTTTGGCCCCAACACTGACCTGGTCGGGCCGCTGACCCGCCTGGCCCACGTCGAGGAACTGCTGCCAGAAATCTGCACCCTGGATTGCGGCACCCTGAACTTCGGCGACGGCGACACCATTTACGTGTCGACCCCGGCCCAACTGCGCGCAGGGGCCAAGCGCATCCAGGAGCTTGGCGTAAAGGCCGAGCTGGAGATCTTCGACACCGGTCACCTGTGGTTCGCCAAGCAGATGATCAAGGAAGGCCTGCTCGACGACCCGTTGTTCCAGCTGTGCCTGGGCATCCCGTGGGGCGCGCCGGCCGACACCACGACCATGAAGGCGATGGTCGACAACCTGCCGGCCAACGCGGTGTGGGCCGGTTTCGGCATCGGCCGCACGCAGATGCCGATGGCCGCGCAAGCGGTGCTGCTGGGCGGCAACGTGCGGGTCGGACTGGAGGACAACATCTGGCTGGACAAGGGCGTGCTGGCGACCAACGGCCAACTGGTCGAACGCGCCAGCGAAATCCTCAGCCGCCTCGGCGCCCGCGTCCTGACCCCGGCGGAAGGGCGCAAGAAGATGGGGCTGAAACAGCGCGGTTAAGCCGTTATTCACAACCCTGTAGGAGCCGGCTTGCCGGCGAAGAGGGCGGTACATCCGCCGCATTTTCTGCGGTGCTGCAATCGCCTTCGCCGGCAAGCCGGCTCCTACAGGGGATCATCGAACTCTTCAGGAAATCACCATGAGCTTTATCACCGAAATCAAAACCTTCGCCGCGCTGGGCAGCGGTGTCATCGGCAGCGGCTGGGTCTCCCGCGCCCTCGCCCATGGCCTGGATGTGGTGGCCTGGGACCCGGCGCCCGGGGCCGAGACGGCGCTGCGCAAACGCGTGGCCAATGCCTGGGGCGCACTGGAACAACAGGGCCTGGCACCCGGCGCCTCGCAGGATCGGCTGCGCTTCGTCGCGACCATCGAAGAGTGCGTGCGGGATGCCGATTTCATCCAGGAAAGCGCCCCTGAGCGCCTCGAACTGAAACTTGAACTGCACAGCAAAATCAGCGCGGCCGCCAAGCCCAATGCGCTGATCGGCTCCAGCACCTCAGGGCTGTTGCCCAGCGAGTTCTACGAGAGTTCCACGCACCCGGAGCGCTGCGTGGTTGGCCACCCGTTCAACCCGGTGTACCTGTTGCCGCTGGTCGAAGTGGTCGGCGGCAAGAACACCGCACCCGAAGCGGTGCAGGCAGCGATGCAGGTTTATGAATCCCTCGGCATGCACCCGCTGCATGTGCGCAAGGAAGTGCCGGGCTTCATCGCCGATCGCTTGCTCGAAGCGCTATGGCGCGAGGCGCTGCACCTGGTCAACGACGGCGTGGCGACCACCGGTGAGATCGACGACGCGATTCGCTTCGGCGCGGGGCTGCGCTGGTCGTTCATGGGCACCTTCCTCACCTACACCCTGGCCGGTGGCGATGCCGGCATGCGTCATTTCATGGCGCAGTTCGGCCCCGCCCTGCAACTGCCTTGGACCTATCTGCCGGCACCGGAGTTGACCGAGAAACTGATCGATGATGTGGTGGACGGCACTCGCGAGCAGTTGGGCCAGCACAGCATTTCGGCGCTGGAGCGCTATCGTGATGATTGCCTGTTGGCAGTGCTGGAGGCGGTGAAGAGCACCAAAGAGAAGCATGGGATGGCTTTCGCCGACTAAACACCGTATGCCTTTGTAGGAGCTGGCTCCCGCTTGCGGCTTGCCAGCGAAAGCGGTGTACCTGTCACACCGTGTCGCCCCATTCGCCGGCAAGCCGCAAGCGGGAGCCAGCTCCTACAGGTACTCATGACTTCAGGATTTGATGACATGCCCACCCTCACCACCTACCAAACCACCATCATCCCCGACTGGGTCGACTACAACGGCCACCTGCGCGATGCCTTTTACCTGCTGATTTTCAGCTACGCCACCGACGCCCTGATGGACCGCCTGGGCATGGACAGCAACAGCCGCGAGGCCACCGGCAATTCGCTGTTCACCCTGGAGCTGCACCTCAACTACCTGCACGAAGTGAAGCTCGACACCGAGGTCGAAGTGCACACCCAGATCATCGGCCACGACAGCAAACGCCTGCACCTCTACCACAGCCTGCACCGCGTCGGTGACCCACAGGAACTCGCCGGCAACGAACAGATGCTGCTGCACGTCGACCTCGCCGGGCCACGCTCCGCGCCGTTCACTGCCACCACCCTGGAGCGGCTGCAAGGAATCATCGCCGAGCAGATCGATCTGCCCGCCCCCGCTTACATCGGCCGCATCATCGCCCTGCCACCCGCCCGGTAATCCACCCATCGCAAGGAGCCGCCATGAACACTGCTGCCGCTGTTGCCGATTTCCGTACTTACCCGTTGATCAGCGCTCTGCACGGCGTGCAGAACCTGGCGGATCGCGTGCTGATCGAGTGGGCCGATCGGCGGATCAGCCCGTTCCACCATGTCTGGCTGCGGGACAATTGCCCGTGCGCGGTGTGCGTCTACAGCGTCACCCGCGAGCAACTGTTCGAGATCGTCGACGCCGCGCCGGACCTGGCGCCCAGCACGGCCTATATCGACACCGACGGCTGCCTGCATATCGATTGGCAGGACGGTCATCTCAGCCGCTTCGACGCCGGTTGGCTGCGCGCCCATGCCTATGACGACCAATCCCGCGGCGAACGACTGGCGGGCAAACCCCGCGCGCATTTATGGCACAGCGATTTGCACCTGCCGGTGTTCGACTACGCAGCGCTGATGGGCGACGATCAGGCCCTGTTGCAATGGCTGCTGGCAGTGCGCGACACCGGCCTCACGCAAGTCCGTGGCGTACCTACCGAACCGGGTTCGTTGAAGCTGATCGCGCAGCGCATTTCGTTTATCCGCGAGAGCAATTTCGGCGTGCTGTTCAACGTGCAATCCAAAGCCGATGCCGACAGCAATGCCTACACCGCCTTCAACCTGCCGCTGCACACCGACCTGCCGACCCGCGAGCTGCAACCCGGCCTGCAATTCCTGCATTGCCTGGTGAATGATGCCGAGGGTGGCGAGAGTATTTTTGTCGACGGCTTTGCGATTGCCGAGGCGTTGCGCGAGGAGGATCCCGAGGCGTTCCACAGCCTGTGTGACATCCCGGTGGAGTTTCGCAACAAGGACCGCCACAGCGACTACCGCTGCCTCGCGCCGATCATTGCCCTGGATGCGCTGGGACGGGTCACGGAAATACGCATGGCGAACTTTCTGCGCGGCGCGTTCAACACGTCGGTGGACAACATGCCGAAGCTGTATCGCGCCTATCGGCGGTTTATCGGCATGACCCGCGAGCCGCGCTTTCGCCTGATCCAGCGGCTCAATCCCGGCGAGCTGTGGTGCTTCGACAACCGCCGCACCCTGCACGCCCGCAACGCCTTCGACCCCGCTACCGGCGCCCGGCATTTCCAGGGCTGCTATCTGGATCGCGATGAGTTGTTGTCACGGATTCTGGTGTTGCAGCGATAGACCGCGTCATCGTTCTTCGCCTGTAGGAGCGAGCTTGCTCGCGAAGGACGTTAACGATGACGCGGCATCCTGAATGTACGCGGTGCCCTCAGGTTTTTCGCTGGCAAGCCAGCTCCTACAAATAGAGGCGTGCACGAATTCACAGACAAAAAAAGCCCCGATACAAGCCGTGACAGGATCGGGGCGCAAGGTACTGTTGAGGAGCCGTTGCGCGAGGGTGACCAAACCTTCGTGTAGCGAGCTGAGGCCAGTGTGCCCACTCCGCCGTACGGCAAGTTAGCCGAAAACGACATGCTCATAGCCAATGTGGACACTGCGACAAATCGCCCTTGCCCCCATCACCCGTGCCTACCAGAATCGAGTCACCCCATTGTTCCCGGAAGAAGGATTTGCGTCATGATGCACGCCGATTTGATTGATCAGGAAGACCTGTTGGGCCAGCTCAAGGCATTGGGTTTTCAGGTGCCCGTCGGCGCCACGGCCGAGCAGGCCTGCGAATGCGCAGTGAGGGGGCTGGACAATGCCCGGGCGTATGAACTGCGCAAGATGGTCAAGGATATCTACACCAGCAGCGCCACCATCCTCCCGGCCGTGCGCCAGGCGATCGACAAGCAATTGCTGCCGGCATTGGCTGAATTCCAGCAAAACCATACCAGCCGATAAAGCTTCGCGAGCAGGCTCGCTCCCACATTGGATCTGAGTCCTACGATCCATTGTGGGAGCGAGCCTGCTCGCGAAAAGGTCTACGCGGTTTAGAGCCTTACACTGGCAAACGTCGACTCATTGCGCGCCTGACTCAACGCCGACATCGGCCCCGACAACGGCGCCAAGACCAAGGCTTGTGGAATCGGCATCATCGCCACCTGTTGGGTGGTGTTGGAGCCGACGCGCTCGTCACGCGGCGGAATGCCGAAGTATTCGCGGTAGCACTTGGAGAAGTGCGGCGTGGAGACGAAGCCGCAGACCGACGCCACTTCGATGATCGACATCGGTGTCTGTTTGAGCAACTGCCGGGCGCGAATCAGCCGCAGCTTGAGGTAGTAGCGCGACGGTGAGCAGTGCAGGTATTTCTGGAACAGCCGCTCCAGCTGGCGACGGGACACGGCGACATACACCGCCAGTTCGTCGAGGTCGATCGGCTCTTCGAGGTTGGCTTCCATCAGCGCGACGATTTCCTGCAGCTTCGGCTGATTGGTGCCGAGCATGTGCTTGAGCGGCACGCGCTGGTGATCCTGTTCGTTGCGGATACGCTCGTAGACAAACATCTCCGAGATCGCCGCCGACAGTTCGCGGCCGTGATCACGGCTGATCAGGTGCAACATCATGTCCAGGGGCGCGGTGCCGCCGGAGCTGGTGAAACGGTTGCGGTCGAGGGTGAACAGACGTGTGCTCATCGCCACCCGTGGAAAAGCTTCCTGCATCGCCGCCAGGCATTCCCAATGCACGCTGCAATCGAAACCGTCGAGCAGACCGGCACAAGCCAGGGCCCAACTGCCGGTGCAGACTGCGCCGAGGCGACGCGACTGGCGCGCCTGGCTTTGCAACCAGGACACGTGTTCACGGGTCACGGTGCGTTGGATACCGATACCGCCGCAGACAATGATGGTGTCCATCGCGGGGGCTTTGTGCATGGAGGCGTCGGGGGTGATTTGCAGACCGTCACTGGCCCAGACCTGGCCGCCGTCAACGGTGAGGGTGGTCCAGCGATACAGCTCGCGACCGGACAACTGATTGGCCATGCGCAGTGGTTCGACTGCTGAAGCCAGGGAAATCAGCGTGAAATTGTCCAGCAGCAGAAAGCCGATGGATTGAGGCGCACGGTTCTGGGGTTGAGCCCCTGAGTTGAACGACGTCATCGCGGTATCTCCTCACACAAAGCGGGTGATGGCCTCAGGCGGAGGCTCTTGTTATGGCCATCGTTCTCGAGTGGGAGACGGGCTTTGTAATGACAGAGCAATTGCCATGCCTAAAATTGAATGGCCAATCAATAACTCCTGAAAACGACATCGGAGTGTGTCTGCATATGACGCGCGACGCGTAGGACTTATCGGCTTGGCACGGCCGTACAACGGCACGCTTCAAGGGGCTGTGAGCAAATCGGTAGCACTTGTGGGAACTGGGTTGCGAGCGGTCGGGCAAGAGTGTCACCGCAGGCACCGGTGACGGACGGTAGGCGCCCTCAAAGAGCCCCCTGTTTTCGATGGGGCATTTATCTGAGAGCGACGCGCTAAAAGGTGGCGGGATTGCAGAGGGGTGATCAGTTTACGGGCAGTTTTGACTGGTCGGGACTCATCGCGGGCAAGCCCGCTCCCACAATGTTCCGGTACACAAAGGACCACTGTGGGAGCGGGCTCGCCCGCGATTGGAGCAACGCGGTATCAAGGATTCAACACTCCACAGCACTCACCGCCAACCCCCCACGCGATGTCTCTTTATATTTGTCATGCATATCCGCCCCGGTATCACGCATGGTGCGGATCACCCGATCCAGGGAAATAAAGTGCTGGCCGTCCCCGCGCAAGGCCATCTGCGCGGCGTTGATCGCCTTAACCGCGGCAATCGCATTGCGCTCGATGCACGGCACCTGGACCAACCCGCCGACCGGATCGCAGGTCAGGCCGAGGTTGTGTTCCAGGCCAATTTCCGCGGCGTTGCACAGTTGTTCCGGCGTCGCCCCGAGAATCTCCGCCAACCCGGCGGCCGCCATGGCGCAGGCCGAACCGACTTCGCCCTGGCAACCGACTTCGGCACCGGAGATCGACGCGTTCTTTTTACACAGGATGCCCACCGCCGCTGCGCCGAGCAGATAGTCGACGACGTTGGCGTCGGTCACCGCCTCGCTGAATTTCATGAAGTAATGCAGCACCGCCGGGATAATCCCCGCAGCACCGTTGGTGGGGGCCGTGACCATGCGCCCGCCTGCGGCGTTTTCTTCGTTGACCGCCAGGGCAAACAGGTTGACCCACTCCATGGCGCTCAAGGTCGAGCCGATCACGTTGGGTTTGTTCAGCTCTTGCAAACTGCGATGCAGCTTGGCCGCACGGCGCCGCACATTGAGTCCGCCCGGGAGGATGCCTTCGTGCTTGAGGCCGTGCTCGACGCAATCCTGCATGGCCCGCCAGAGTTTCATCAGGCCGCTGCGGATTTCCTCTTCGCTGCGCCAGACCTTCTCGTTGGCCAGCATCAACTCGGCCACCCGCAGGTTGTGCTTCTGGCACAGCTCCAGCAGCTCGGCGGCGCTGGAAAAATCATAGGGCAACACCGTGCTGTCGAGGTCAGCGACACCGCTGGAGGCCTGGGCCTCATCGACGACAAAACCGCCGCCGACTGAATAGTAGGTGTCGCGATGGATTTCGCCGTTTTCATCAAACACCACCAGGGTCATGGCATTCGGGTGGAACGGCAGGTTCTCGTCGATCAGGCGCATGTCCCGCGACCAGATAAAAGGCACCGGCAAACGACCGTCGAGCAGCAGGGTGTCGGTTTCGCGCAGGATGTCGATGCGGATGCCTATTTGCGACGGATCGATCGCATCCGGCCATTCCCCCATCAAGCCCATGATCACCGCGTTGTCGCTGCCGTGCCCGATGCCGGTGGCCGACAACGAGCCATACAGCTGCACCTCGACGCGCCGCACCTGCTCCAGCAACTGCTTTTCGCGCAGTGTTTCGACGAACAGCGCACCGGCGCGCATCGGCCCCACGGTGTGCGAGCTAGAGGGGCCGATGCCGATTTTGAACAGGTCGAAAACGCTGATAGCCATGACGTACGAGACTCCTCGATGAGCAGGTTCCGGGCCGCAAAGCACCCGGTGACGGAGCTGCTACGCTCAAGCAGCGACCCGTGCATATGGCCGCATCATCGGGCTTTTGCCCGGTCGCTCAACGTCTGACACCGACGCACTCATGCCCACTAACGCCGCATGCCGCCAGCGACACATGGCGGCGGTTTTTTTGCGGATCAGCGGGCCACAAAGGTCGGAAAAAAGCTGTAAACGACCTCGCTGACACTGGATGCGACCATCCCTGTACTGGATACGACGCACCCTGTAGGCGTCAGATTTTCACTGGTCCATGATCAGTTACGACTCGATTGCGAAGCGCCGTGGCAGAGCTGTCTTCACCGCCACCAACCGCAACACTAATAAGTGCGGCTGTCCTGTCGGAACACCGCCAAAAAAACATCCAGGAGTCCACCCCATGAAAGGTAACCCGTTGTTGTTGGCCGCCCTACTGAGTCTTCCCGTGCTGGCGCAGGCCGCGGAGCCGGCTCAATGCAGCACCGTCAACTTCTCCGATGTCGGCTGGACCGACATCACTGCGACCACCGCGACCACCAGCGTCGTACTCAACGCCCTCGGCTACAAAACCAAGACCACCATGATTTCCGTACCCGTGACCTACAAGTCGCTGGCCGACGGCAAGAACATGGACGTGTTCCTGGGGAACTGGATGCCGACCATGGAAAACGACATCAAGGCCTACCGCGATGCCGGCACCGTGGAAACCGTGCGGACCAACCTCAAGGGCGCCAAGTACACCCTCGCCGTCCCTCAGGCGCTGTACGACAAGGGGCTGCATGACTTCGCCGACATCGCCAAATTCAAGAAAGAGCTCGACGGCAAGATCTACGGCATCGAGCCCGGCAACGACGGCAACCGCCTGATCCAGTCGATGATCGACAAGAACGCCTTCGGCCTCAAGGACGCTGGCTTCAAGGTCGTCGAATCCAGCGAAGCCGGGATGCTGTCGCAAGTCGACCGTGCGCAGAAACGCGACACCTCCGTGGTGTTCCTCGGCTGGGCACCGCACCCGATGAACAAGCGCTTCAAGATTCAATACCTGACCGGTGGCGATGACTTCTTCGGCCCTGATTTCGGCGCCGCTACCGTGGCCACCAACACCCGCAAGGGTTACGCCGCGGAATGCAGCAACGTTGGGCAGCTGTTGAAAAACCTGGAGTTCACTGTCGACATGGAAAGCGAACTGATGGGCAACATCCTCGACGACAAAATGAAGCCTGACGCGGCCGCCAAGGCCTGGCTGAAAAAGAACCCACAGGTGCTCGATACCTGGCTCGCTGGCGTGACCACCATTGACGGTAAACCAGGCCTGGAGGCCGTGAAAGCCAAGTTGCAGTAGTCGCTTATGCCGGGCGGCGCAAGCCGTCCGGGCTGTTAATTACCTTGCATGCGGACGTTCACTACCATGCTGATTGATCAGAAAATACCTTTAGGCCAGTACATCGCGGGATTCGTTGAATGGTTGACGCAACACGGCGCCAACACCTTCGACGCCATTGCCGTGTCGCTGGAAACGATGATCCACGGCGTGACGTTTGCGCTGACCTGGTTCAACCCGCTGGCACTGATCGGTCTGATCGCTTTGCTGGCTCACTTCATCCAACGTAAATGGGGCCTGACTGCGTTTGTCGTGGCTTCCTTTCTGCTGATCCTCAACCTGGGGTACTGGCAGGAAACCATGGAAACCCTCGCCCAGGTGTTGTTCGCCACCCTGGTCTGCGTGCTGATTGGCGTGCCGTTGGGCATCGTCGCCGCGCATAAACCAATGTTCTACACGATGATGCGTCCGGTACTCGATCTGATGCAGACCGTACCGACGTTCGTGTACCTCATTCCTACCCTGACCCTGTTCGGTCTGGGTGTCGTCCCCGGTCTGATCTCCACGGTGGTGTTCGCGATTGCCGCGCCCATCCGCCTGACCTACCTGGGCATTCGCGACGTACCGCAGGAACTGATGGATGCCGGCAAGGCCTTTGGCTGCTCGCGCCGTCAGCTGCTCTCGCGCATTGAACTGCCCCACGCCATGCCAAGCATCGCGGCCGGTATCACCCAGTGCATCATGCTGTCGCTGTCGATGGTGGTGATTGCCGCGCTGGTGGGTGCCGACGGCCTGGGCAAACCCGTGGTCAACGCACTGAATACCGCTGATATCGCCCTGGGCTTCGAAGCCGGCCTGGCGATCGTACTGCTGGCGATCATGCTCGACCGTATCTGCAAACAACCCGACGCCAAAGTAGGGGGTGACGCATGAGCATAATTCGCTTCGAAAACGTCGATGTAATCTTCACCAAGGATCCGCGCGAAGCACTGAAACTTCTCGATCAAGGCTTGACCCGCAGTGAGATCCTGAAAAAGACCGGGCAAATCGTCGGCGTTGAAAAGGCCAGCCTGGACATCAACAAAGGCGAGATCTGCGTGCTGATGGGCCTCTCCGGCTCCGGCAAGTCCAGCCTGTTGCGCTGCATCAACGGCCTCAACACCGTGAGCCGCGGCAAGCTGTTCGTCGAGCATGAAGGTCGGCAGATCGACATCGCCTCCTGCACCCCGGCAGAACTGAAAATGATGCGCACCAAGCGCATCGCCATGGTCTTCCAGAAGTTCGCCCTGATGCCCTGGCTGACGGTGCGCGAGAACATCAGCTTCGGCCTGGAAATGCAGGGTCGTCCGGAGAAGGAACGGCGCAAGCTGGTGGACGAGAAGCTGGAACTGGTGGGCCTGACCCAATGGCGCAACAAGAAGCCTGATGAGCTGTCCGGCGGCATGCAGCAACGGGTCGGCCTGGCCCGCGCCTTGGCGATGGACGCCGATATCCTGCTGATGGACGAACCCTTCTCGGCCCTCGACCCACTGATCCGCCAGGGTCTGCAGGACGAATTGCTGGAGCTGCAACGCAAACTGGCCAAGACCATAGTCTTCGTCAGCCACGACCTCGATGAGGCCCTGAAGCTGGGTAGCCGCATCGCGATCATGAAGGACGGGCGGATCATCCAGTACAGCAAGCCGGAAGAAATCGTCCTCAACCCGGCCGACGACTACGTGCGCACCTTCGTCGCTCATACCAACCCGCTCAACGTGCTGTGCGGTCGCAGCCTGATGCGCACCCTGGACAACTGCAAGCGCATCAACGGATCGGTGTGCCTGGACCCGGGCGGCGACTCGTGGCTGGACCTGGCGGAAGGCAACACCATCAAAGGCGCCCGCCAGAACGGTTCGGCCCTCGACCTGCAGAACTGGGCACCTGGCCAGGCGGTGGAAGCCCTCGGCCGTCGCCCGACCCTGGTCGATTCCAACATCGGCATGCGCGACGCCCTGCAGATCCGCTACCAGACCGGCAACAAGCTGGTGCTGCATGACAACAACCATGTGGTCGGGATCCTCGGCGACAGCGAGCTGTACCACGCGCTGCTGGGCAAGAACCTGGGCTGAGCCAGACCCGCAGACACAAAAACGCCGCGAGAGATCGCGGCGTTTTTGTGTGTGGGATAACGGGTGATACAGCGGTGTAGCTGATGGCCCCTTCGCTGGCAAGCCAGCTCCTACAGGAGCTCGTAATCATCCGCAGGTTCTGTGACCGACACAATACTTGTAGGAGCTGGCTTGCCAGCGAAGAAATTGATGCGGTGTGGCTGATGACCCCATCGCGGGCAAGCCCGCTCCCACAGGGTCTAGCGGTGGCCGCGGAAGTTGGGATTAGCCGCAAATCCTGTGGGAGCCAGCCTGCTGGCGATGAAGTTCATGCGGTGTGGCTGATGACCCCATCGCGGGCAAGCCCGCTCCCACAGGTTATGTGGTGTTAGCTATACACCCGCCCCAACATCTGCCGATGGCTTTCGAACTGGTCGAGCACGTCGCGGCTGATCTGGTCCTGGGTGAAGCCCATCAGGTCGTAATCCTGGCTGCCGTTGTGCAGGTACACCTCGGCACGGTAGTAACGCTGGCGCGCCTCGTCGGACTGGGCCGATTCGGTTGGGGTTGCCAGGTAACCATCGAGGCTGACTTCGTAGACGAACGGGTTGCCTTCTTCCATCTCCACCCGCACGCCCATGCAGCGCTTGGATTTGCCCAGCAGCGTTTGCACTTCAAGGCCCTGGGCACGCATTTGCGTGGTCGCGTCGGTCAATGCGGGGCTCACGTGTTTGTCCATGAACCGCTGCACCACCGCCTGGCTTGGCTGCAGGTCCAACTGAGTCAGACGCTCACTGAAACCACGACGGCCACGCGCCGCCAACTCCGCCTGCTCTTGCTCGATCTGCACGTCCTGGCGCATCGCCTTGTGCAGGCCGAACATGAAGAACACCAGCACCACCGAGAACGGCAAGCCGGCCAGCACCACCATGGTCTGCATGGCTTCGAAGTTACCGGCGAACAACAGGCCGATGGTCACCAGGGTGATCACCGCCGACCAGAAAATCCGCAGCCAGTGCGGTGCGTCTTCGTCGACATCGCCGCCTTTGCACGAAAGATTCGCCATCATCACCGCCCCCGAATCCGCCGGGGTCAGGAACAGCACGAAGCCAACAAAGATCGACACACCGATGACGATTTTCGACGCCGGGTAATGTTCAAGCAGCTGGTAGATCGCCATCGACGGCTGCTCCAGCGCCGTCTTGCCCAGCTCCACCGCCCCCTGGTTCATCACCAGGTCAAGCGCCGAGTTACCGAATATCGACAACCACGCCAGGGTAAAGCCCAGCGGGATCAGCAGCACCCCGGCCACCAGTTCGCGCACGGTACGACCACGGGAAATACGCGCGATGAACATGCCGACAAATGGCGCCCAGGAAATCCACCAGGCCCAGTAGAACAGGGTCCACAGGCCCAGCCAGCGCTCGGACTTGGCGTTGTCGGCTTCGTACACGTACAGGTCGAAGGTTTTCAGTACCACGCCGTTAAGGTAGTCGCCGATGTTCTGCACGAAGCCATTGAGCAGGTGCAGGGTCGGGCCGAACAACAGCACGAAAATCAGCAGGCCGCTGAACAGCACGATGTTCAGGTTGGACAGGCGGCGAATGCCGTTTTCCACACCCGACACCGCAGCGATGGTCGCCACGGTGCTCATGACGATGATCACGATCAGCAGGTTGGTGTTGCTGTGCTCCATGCCAAACAGGTTCTCAAGCCCCGATGACACTTGCAGCGAGCCAATCCCCAGGTTGGTCACCAGGCCCAACAGCGTGACGAACATGCCGAAGCCGTCCACCGCATGCCCGGCCGCGCCCTTGACCCAGCGCTCGCCCACCAGCGGGTACAACGCCGAACGCAAGGCCAGCGGCTGGTTGTGACGGTAGGCAAAGTAGGCCACGGCCAGCCCGACCAGGGCGTAGATCGCCCAGCCATGCAGGCCCCAGTGCAGGAAGGTCAGCTGCACCGCCTGGCGCGCTACCTCATGGGAACCCGGCACGCCTTCCGGCGGATTGAAAAAGTGATCCAGCGGCTCCGAGGCACCGAAGTACAGCAACGAGATGCCGATACCGGAGGAGAACAGCATCCCCGCCCAGGCGCCGTAGCTGAAGTCCGGGGTGTCGTCCTTGCTGCCCAGCTTGAGCTTGCCGTAGGAGGAAAACGCCAGGCCGATGACAAACACCAGGTAGGCGGCGATCACCACCATGTAATACCAGCCGAAGCTGCGCGACAGCCAGGCCTGGGCAATGCCCAGCAACCGGCCCGCTTCTTGCGGCGCGGCAATGAGGATGGCGGTGAGTAGCAGAATCAATGCGGTGGAGGTGTAGAACACCCAACCGTTGACCGTCACCTTTTCTGGTGGGGTCTTTATTAGAGAGGCAGAACTCATTGCACAGATGCTCCAGGCAGTGCGAGAGAAGGACACAAGGCAAAGCCGTACCCGACCAATCGGTTAGTGGGCAGCCGACCAGCGGGTGATATAAAGACAGCCGGAAAAAAGCCCGAAGCCCGCAAGCGCCTGTGCGCGTGGGTTTCGAGCGTTTTTGGTTGTCGTTTTTCCGCCAGCTACACGTAGGAAAAACCTGTAGACAGCGACGATTTGTCGCAGATCTTATTCTTTGTTGATTGAACGTTCAATCAAAACAAAATAGACTGGTCCTCAATCCGACAGACGTTTTTCGTCCGTCGGGAGGCCTAAGGAGAGGTGCAAGATGCCCAAGGTCGGTATGCAACCCATTCGCCGCCAGCAATTGATCGAAGCCACGTTACTGGCCGTCGATCAGGTCGGAATGGGGGACGCCAGCATTGCGCTGATCGCTCGTTTGGCCGGTGTCTCGAACGGCATCATCAGTCATTACTTTCAGGACAAGAACGGCCTGATCGCCGCCACGATGCGGTATCTGATGAGTGTCCTCAGCGAGAACGTCACCCTGCGCCGTCAGGCGCTGACAGATGACAGCCCGCGGGCCCATCTGCAGGTGATCATCGAAGGCAACTTCGACGCCAGCCAGGTCAATGGCCCGGCAATGAAAACCTGGTTGGCCTTCTGGGCCACCAGCATGCATCAACCGTCGTTACACAGGTTGCAGCGGATCAACGATCACCGCCTGTATTCCAACCTGTGCTGCCAGTTCCGCCGCGTCTTGCCGCTGGACCAGGCACGCAGCGCGGCACGCGGACTGGCTGCACTGATCGACGGCTTGTGGTTGCGCGGCGCCCTGTCGGGAGATGCTTTCGACACCGAGCAGGCGCAGCGGATCGCGTACGAATACATGGATATCCAATTGGCCAAGCAGGTGAGTTAGAGCACACCCAGAACGCTCTACCCCTGCACTCCACTGCCCGGCGTCGCCTTCGCTTGACGGCACGCCCAGTGGTTACCGCCAACCCACTTAATGCGCTTGCGAGGACTTTATGGCCCGTTTCGAACTGCAAAAACTCTACATCGATGGCGGCTACACCGACGCTGGCAGCGATGCCACTTTCGAAGCCATCAACCCGGCTACCGGTGAAGTCCTCGCCAATGTGCAACGTGCGACTTTCGACGACGTCGAGCGCGCTGTGGTCAGCGCCGAAAAGGGCCAGAAAATCTGGGCCGCGATGACCGCCATGGAGCGTTCGCGGATCCTGCGTCGTGCCGTCGACATCCTGCGCGAGCGCAACGATGAACTGGCTGCCCTGGAAACCCTGGACACCGGTAAAGCGTTCTCCGAAACCAAGTACGTCGACATCGTCACCGGCGCCGACGTGCTGGAATACTACGCAGGCCTGGTGCCGGCAATCGAAGGCGAGCAGATCCCGCTGCGCACCACCTCTTTCGTCTACACCCGTCGCGAGCCTCTGGGCGTGGTGGCCGGTATCGGCGCGTGGAACTACCCGATCCAGATCGCCCTGTGGAAATCCGCTCCGGCCCTGGCCGCGGGTAACGCGATGATCTTCAAGCCAAGTGAAGTCACTTCCCTGACTACCTTGAAACTGGCCGAGATCTACACCGAAGCCGGCCTGCCGGATGGCGTGTTCAACGTCCTGACCGGCAGCGGCCGTGAAGTCGGTACCTGGCTGACCGAGCACCCGCGCATCGAGAAAATCTCCTTTACCGGCGGCACCGACACCGGCAAGAAGGTCATGGCCAGCGCCTCGGCGTCCTCGCTCAAGGACGTCACCATGGAACTGGGCGGCAAGTCGCCGCTGATCATTTTCGACGACGCCGACCTCGACCGTGCCGCCGACACCGCGATGATGGCCAACTTCTACAGCTCCGGTCAGGTCTGCACCAACGGCACTCGCGTGTTCGTGCCGAGCCACCTGAAAGCAGCCTTCGAAGCCAAGATCGCTGAGCGTGTTGCGCGCATTCGCGTCGGCAGCCCGCAAGACGAGAACACCAACTTCGGCCCACTGGTCAGCTTCGCCCACATGGAAAGCGTGCTGGGCTACATCGCCAAGGGCAAGGCCGAGGGCGCGCGCGTCCTGTGCGGCGGCGAGCGTATGACCGAGGGCGAATTCGCCAAGGGCGCGTTCGTTGCACCGACCGTGTTCACTGACTGCACCGACGAAATGACCATCGTCCGTGAAGAAATCTTCGGCCCGGTGATGAGCATCCTCACCTACGAAACCGAAGAAGAAGTGATCCGCCGCGCCAACGACACTGACTTCGGCCTCGCCGCCGGCGTCGTGACCCGCGACCTGAACCGCGCGCACCGCGTGATTCACCAGCTCGAAGCCGGTATCTGCTGGATCAACGCCTGGGGCGAATCCGACGCGAAGATGCCGGTGGGCGGCTACAAGCAGTCGGGTGTGGGCCGTGAGAACGGGATCAGCTCGCTGAACAACTTCACCCGCATCAAATCGGTACAGGTTGAATTGGGCGATTACGCCTCGGTGTTCTAAGACCCGAGTGATGCATTGCCTGTAAGGCCGCTTTCGCTGGCAAGCCAGCTCCTACAGCTTGCCAGCGATTCGAGTGCAGCGCACTCGCCAAGGCCCGACCTGACCACCATCAAAGAGGGTGCATTCAATGTCCCAAGAATACGATTACATCATCATCGGCGCCGGTTCGGCCGGTAACACCCTGGCTACCCGTCTGACCGAAGACGCTGGCGTCACCGTCCTGCTGCTCGAAGCCGGCGGCCCTGACTACCGTTTCGACTTCCGCACGCAAATGCCGGCAGCGCTGGCGTTCCCGCTGCAAGGCCGCCGCTACAACTGGGCCTACGAAACCGATCCGGAGCCGCACATGGACGGCCGCCGGATGGAATGCGGTCGCGGCAAGGGCCTGGGTGGCTCGTCGTTGATCAACGGCATGTGCTACATCCGTGGTAACGCCATGGACTACGACGGCTGGGCAAAAAACCCGGGCCTGGAAGACTGGACCTACCTCGATTGCCTACCGTATTTCCGCAAGGCGGAAACCCGTGACATCGGCCCGAACGATTACCACGGCGGCGAAGGCCCGGTCAGCGTGACCACGCCTAAAGCTGGCAACAACCCGCTGTTCCACGCCATGGTTGAAGCCGGCGTGCAGGCCGGTTACCCCGCTACCTCCGACCTCAACGGCTATCAGCAGGAAGGCTTTGGTCCGATGGACCGCACCGTGACGCCCAAAGGCCGTCGCGCCAGCACCGCTCGCGGTTACCTGGACACCGCCAAGAAGCGTTCGACCCTGAACATCGTCACCCACGCGCTGACCGACAAAGTGCTGTTCGAAGGCAAGCGCGCCGTGGGTGTGCGCTACCTGGTGGGCAGCGCCGAAGAGCGCGTGGAAGCCCGCGCACGCAAGGAAGTGCTGGTGTGCAGCGGCGCGATCGCTTCGCCACAGATTCTCCAGCGCTCCGGCGTCGGCCCGGCCAAGCTCCTCGAAAGCCTGGATATCCCGGTGGTTCACGACCTGCCGGGCGTGGGCGAAAACCTGCAGGATCACCTCGAGCTGTACCTGCAATACGCGTGCACCCAGCCGGTGTCGCTGTACCCGTCGCTGCTCTGGTACAACCAGCCGGCGATCGGTGCCGAGTGGCTGTTCAACGGCACCGGGATCGGCGCCAGCAACCAGTTCGAAGCCGGCGGTTTCATTCGTACCCGCCCGGATTTCGAGTGGCCGAACATCCAGTACCACTTCCTGCCGGTAGCGATTAACTACAACGGCAGCAACGGTGTGAAAGAGCACGGTTTCCAGGCACACATGGGCTCCATGCGTTCGCCAAGCCGTGGTCGGATCCAGGTCAAGTCCAAGGACCCGCGCCAGCACCCGAGCATCCTGTTCAACTACATGGCCACCGAGCAGGACTGGCAGGAATTCCGCGACGGCATCCGCCTGACCCGGGAAATCATGCAGCAGCCGGCGCTTGATGCGTTCCGTGGTCGTGAAATCAGCCCGGGCATCGAGGTGCAAACCGACGAGCAACTGGACACGTTCATTCGCGAACACGCCGAAACCGCGTTCCACCCGTCCTGCTCGTGCAAGATGGGCACCGACGCGATGGCCGTAGTGGATGGTGAAGGTCGCGTCCACGGGATGCAGGGCCTGCGTGTGGTCGATGCCTCGATCATGCCGCTGATCACCACCGGCAACCTCAACGCACCGACGATCATGATCGCCGAGAAAATCGCCGACAAGATCCGTGGTCGCCAGCCGTTGCCGCGCAGCCAAGCCAAGTACTACGTCGCCGGTGAAGCACCAGTGCGTGGCAAGCCGCTGCGTGAGGTGAGCCGTACCGCTTAACGATAAAACCTCGGCCTAAAAAAACCGCCACTCTTACTGAGTCGGCGGTTTTTTTTCGTCTCCCATAAGCAATCCATTTCAAATTAAATTAATTACACAAAGTAACTAAAGTTATTTAACGGCAACCTCACAAAACTGGAAACACTTACATACCCACGAGACCATCAAGTTTAATTATCATCCGCCACCCAAAAATGTGGCAGCTGCAAATCTGATGACCTTGAACGACCTGCAAAACCTCAACAGCCGCGAACGTGTGCATTTTTTCCGTGAAGAAATATCCAAAGAGAAAATGATCACCCTCGACTTCAGTTACTTGGCCGGCACCCTTGAATCATGGTGGATAAAACATAGCCTTCAGGACACACACTCCTCAAAAATCCAACTAATCAATCTACTCTTGACTTACCTGCGGTCCGACGACCTCTATCACATTGACAAAGTAGGACTGCTGAACGGAACCGCAGCCATCTGTATAAAAAATATCTTTGCGCTCGACTCGCCAAAACTTGCATTGATCGTACACGAGGCTCTGTCCGATCTATTTCACCTCACAGACGTTAAATACGAATACGAAGAACACAAAGCGCTCTACCTGAAGCCCTTCGCCGAGCAATATCGAGAATGGGGTAATGGACTTGGCGACATCACGCCTCACTCCGATGATTTGTATGAAAGCCTGAAGGTTGATTATTTGGCCCTGACCGTTTGCCGTGACACCACAAAAACGCCCACCGCCTACTACTTTCCAAGTGACTTGATTGCAGACTTGAGCGACGAGGACGTCGGCGAATTATTGGGGATGCAAGCTACGTTCATTTCCGGAAAAAATGTCACAGGCTTGAAAAATCGAATTCGTCAGGTCGTTGAATACTCCGACATCTACGGCTTTCAGTTTGCACTGGATTTTCGCATCGACTCACAGAGCGGGGAGCGGATGCGTGCCGCCAATGACGGACAGCACGTGCTCGACAAAATTCGTGCTGGCCTGCCTCACGCAAAACAACACCACTCGACGGCTGAGCCCGGGACCTTCCTGATTATCGCCAACCACAAGGTATTGCATGCACGATCGGTTCTGAACATCGATGCCAATGAGGTGCGCGAGCAAGCACATCACTCCACTCTCAACAGTACTCCTCGACTATTGTTCCGCAGCAAAGGTCCGAGAAAGCAATACCACCCGCTGGATGAGCCCGCTGGCATTCAGGAAGCTCGCTGATGCTGACCTCGAACGCGTCAATTCGACCTACGACCACTAACGTATTTATGGAAGGGACACGTGATGCAGTCACGTTTGGCGTGGCCTTCGTCTTTCTGTATCTATCGATTGGTGTTGTGAGCGCCACGCAGTCACTATCGCTTGGCCAGGCACTTGCAACAACCTTGCTGATTTTTTCCACTCCGCTGCAGTTCCTGCTTATTCAGAACCCTCACGAAGGATGGGTACTGATCCCCATCATTTTGGCACTCAACGCCCGGTTCGTACTGCTCTCCGCAACCCTTGCGCCTTTTATAAGAAACACTTCAACGCTGAAAACAATGGCATCGTTGATCCTGATTACACCCTCGATATTCACCGGCTGCGTCACTCGATTCAAACGACGAGTCGACCACCCTTTCACCTATCTGGTCGGCCTCGGCCTCCCCATATTCGGCATATCGATCCTTTGCACCTACTTAGGCTTTGCCGCCGGTGCAACACTGACCTCACCGGTTATTTTTGCAGCCATGACGCTCCTGTTACCCCTTCAATTCACCGCATTGGCCGGAAAGCACTGGCCGCATTATGCAGAGGTGTCGAGTTATTGGGCTGGCTTTATTGGCGCGCCAGTTTTGGTCTATTTATTCAAGGATTACAGTTTACTACTCACACCTTTCATTATCGGTGGACTGATTGTATTGATTGAAAACAACATGAAAAAACGGGGCAACTCATGACTCTCTGGTTGCTTATCGCGTTTTCGGCCCTGACTGCCTTTGCCTTTCGCGCGTTACCCTTCGCCTTCAAAAACAGCGCTGCGCTGACCCAGACTCAGGGCTCCTTTTACCGTTTTATCAGCTACAGCGCTCAGGCCATGCTGGGGGTGATCATTTACGACACTGCATTCAACAAAATGGATGCGCTGACACTCATACAGCAGTTTCAGATGCTGGACGCCCTGAAACTCTGCTTACTGCTCGGCACCTTCATCGCGGTGGCCAAAACCAGGAAAATCCTGCCGGCGTTCTTCGCAAGCCTATTGGTATATGTAGCAGCTTTCACCTACATGAACGGCTGAAGCCAACGCTGCTGCTGTTGACATAATCGAACGCGAGCAGGCCGCAATGGGGTGCTCGCGAACCTTGATCCCTTACTCACGCCGGCCTACTCTAGTCACCGCGCAAACGTTTCACCTCCCCGCCCCACCGACAGGCCGCCCCCTGGCTGGCCACGAGGCTTACTCATGTTTGATGTCGTCTCTTCGAGCAAATGGCCCACAGGCTATCTGATCAATCCCAACGTAGAACCTCTCGATCCGAAATGGCTGACCGAGTTCAGCAAGATCCCCGCGGCCGCCGTCAGCGACTGCCTGGGTCGTAACGTCGGCGGTCTGGGCCTCAAGCCGTTCCATGGCAGTGCGCCGATGCTCGGCAGTGCGCTGACCGTGCGTGTGCGCCCCGGTGACAACCTGATGATCCTCAAGGCCATGCAGATGGCCCGTCCGGGTGACGTGCTGGTGATCGACGGCAGCGCCGACCTGACCCGCGCCGTGTTCGGCGGCATCATGCGCGCCATGGCCCTCAAGGCCGGGATCGTCGGCGTGGTGATCAACGGCGCCCTGCGTGACCTCGACGAATGGCAGACCGGTGAATTGCCGGCCTACGCCATCGGTGGTGTGCACCGTGGCCCGAGCACCGACGGCGGTGGCGAGATCAACGTACCGATCTCCTGCGCCGGCATGCTGGTGGCGCCGGGCGACCTGATGATCGGCGACGGCGACGGCGTGGTCGCCGCTGCCCGCTCCGAATTGCCGGAGCTGCTGGTGCGCTGCCACGACCTGTTGGCCCGCGAGAAAGCGACCCTGGCCGCCATCGAAGCCGGCACCCTCGACCCGGATCGTTTCGACGCTATCCTTCGCGCCAAGGGCTGCCCGGTCTAAACAAAGCTTTGGCACCGCCCCCTGTAGGAGCTGGCTTGCCAGCGAAGAACCCGAGGACGCCGCATACATTCAGGATGCCCGCGTCATCGTTGAAGTTTTTCGCGAGCAAGCTCGCTCCTACGGCGATTAGCGATCGGGCCCCAAAGATCCCCCACACGGAGGTAGGCATGTTCGATATCCACCCCCAACTCAAGCAGCGCTTCGCTGCCCTGCGCACCGGCGCCGAGTTTTTTTCCCTGCGCTACGTGCGCGAGTCGGGCCAGTACCTGTCGGTGCGCAAGAACGTTGCCGAGCCGCCACACCTGAGCCGTGACGAAGGCGCCATGCTCACCGCCCGGGTCAATGGTGTCGAAGCCTACGCCGCGACCAACGACCTGTCCCTCGCCGGACTGCAGGCCGCCCTCGAGCGCGCTGAACAACAGGCCCGCGCACTGGCGGCACACGCCCTACTCGACCTGCGCCAGCAAGCGGTGTCCAGCGAACGTGGCGACTACCTGTCACCGAATCTGCAACAACCCTTCCCCTCGCTCGCCGAGTGCTACCAGTTGCTCGGCGCCGAATCCGCCGCGGTGCCCAAGGATGAGCGCCTGGTGAACTGGCAGGTGAGCATCGGCATCACCCAAGTCGAGCAGATCTACCTCAACAGCGCCGGCGCCGAATTGCGCCAGGCGCAACGCTTCGTCTATCCCGGGCTGGACGTCACCGCCTACGATGGCAACGACAGCCAGACCCGCAGCCTCGGCCGCGAGAATTTCGGCCAGCAAGGCAGCGCCGATGTCATCAGCCGCTGCGGGCTGATCGGCGCCGCGCCGCAGGTGGCCGACCAGGCCCTGCAATTGCTGCTGGCGCCCAACACCCCGCAAGACCGCTGCGACCTGCTGCTGATGCCGGACCAGATGATGCTGCAGATCCACGAATCCATCGGCCATCCGCTGGAGCTGGACCGCATCCTCGGCGATGAGCGCAACTACGCCGGCACCAGCTTCGTCAACGCCAGCGATTTCGGCAGCCTGCAATACGGCTCGAAACTCCTCAACGTGACCTTCGACCCGGAAATTCCCGAAGAACTTGCCAGCTACGCCCACGACGATGACGGTACGCCTGCGAGCAAGCAGTTCCTGATCCGCGAAGGCTTGCTGCAGCGGCCTTTGGGCGGCGCACTGTCGCAATTCCGAGCCGGTCTCAATGGCGTCGCCAACAGCCGCGCCTGTGGCTGGAACCGGCCGCCGATCGATCGGATGGCCAACCTCAATATCGAACCGGGCGAACAGTCGCTTGCGCAGTTGATCGGCGGCATCGAACGCGGTGTGCTGATGTCGACCAACCGCTCCTGGTCGATCGACGATGCGCGCAATAAATTCCAGTTCGGCTGTGAATGGGGCCAGTTGATCGAGAACGGCGAACTCAAGGGCGTGGTCAAGAACCCCAACTACCGGGGCATTTCCGCGCAGTTCTGGAACAACCTCAGCGCGGTCGGCGACAGCAGCACCTTCAAGGTGTTGGGCACGCCGAACTGCGGCAAGGGCGAACCGAACCAGGTGATCCGCGTCGGCCACGCCTCGCCGGCCTGTGTATTCAGCAATATTGACGTGTTTGGGGGAGACGCCTGATGAGCACCACATTGAGTCAGGTCGAGCAATTCAAGGCGCTGGTGAATGAGCTGCGCGAAGCCCTGCGCGAGCCGGAGCAATTCACGTTGAGCTATGCCGCCGAGTCGTCGGCGTTCGTGCGTTTCAACCACGGCAAGGTCCGCCAGGCAGGGCAGGTGCAACAAGCGCGACTCGGCTTCAAGCTGATTGATGCCGGTCGGCACGCTGATTTGAGCATCACCCTGGCTGGCGATCCGGAAGTCGACCGCGAGCGCCTGGCCGAAGGTCTGCAGCAACTGCGCGAGACCTTGCCGCTGCTGCCAGAGGATCCGTATCTGCTGCTTAACCGCGATGCCTGGCAGAGCCACAATGTGCAGGACCATCCCTTGCCAGACACCGCCCAGGCAGTGGCCGAAATCGCCAGCGCCGCCGAAGGCCTGGACCTGGTCGGGTTTTATGCCGCCGGCCCGATCAGCCGCGGTTTCGCCAGTTCGTCAGGGGCGTTTGGCTGGCATCAGGCCAACAGCTTCAATTTCGATTTCAGCCTGTTCCACGCCAACGGCCAGGCGGTGAAGGCCAGCTACGCCGGCCACGACTGGAACAGCGCAGCCTTTGCCAAACGCTTCGAGCAGGCCCGCGAGCAGTTGGAATTTCTCGGTCGCCCCTTGCGCACCCTCCCGCCCGGTCAATACCGTGCCTACCTGGCACCGGCGGCCCTCGACGAACTGGTTGGCATGCTCTGCTGGGGCGGTTTTTCCGCGCAGGCGATTGCCAGTAAAAGCAGCCCGCTGCAAAAACTCTATGCCGGCGACCAGGCCTTCAGCCCGCTGCTGTCGCTCGATGAGCAGGTCAGCGGCTCCCTGGGCCCGGCGTTTTCCGGCGAGGGCTATCCGCGCAGCGACCTCAAACTGATCGCCGCCGGCCAAGCTGATCAACGTCTGGTCAGTTCACGCAGCGCCGCCGAATACGGCCTGACCGCCAACGGCGCCGGCGACGGTGAAGCGCCTAGCGCCCTGGACATGGCCGCTGGCACCCTGGCCGAGTCGCAGATTCTCAAACAACTGGGTACCGGCCTGTACATCAGTAACCTGTGGTACCTGAACTACTCGGACCAACCGGCCGCGCGCCTCACCGGCATGACCCGCTTCGCAACCTTTTGGGTGGAGAACGGCGAGATCCAGGCACCGGTCAGCACCATGCGTTTCGATGACAGCGCCTATAGTCTGTTGGGCTCGCAACTCGAAGCCCTGACCCGTGAGCGGGAGCTGATCCTGTCAGCCAGCACCTACGACCAGCGCGCCACGGCGTCGGCGCTGTTGCCGGGGGCGTTGATCAAGCGGTTGACGTTGACCCTTTAACCCACGCAGAACTATGTGGGAGCTTGAACTGTCACACTCCAAGAGGTCACATGCCCAACCGCCCCGTTCTCGATCCCGTCACCGCCCGCTGGATTCCGTGGGTGGTGGCGATTGCGTTTTTCATGCAGTCCCTTGACGGCACCATCCTCAACACCGCCCTACCGGCCATGGCCCGCGACCTGGCGGAAGACCCGCTGCGCATGCAGGGCGTGATCATCGCCTACATGCTCACCGTGGCCCTGTTGATCCCGGCCTCGGGCTGGATCGCCGACCGCTTCGGCACCAAGAACATCTTCTTCAGCGCGATCCTGCTGTTCAGCTTCGGCTCCTTGCTCTGCGCCCTGTCCAGCAGCCTGAGCATGCTGATCGGCGCCCGGGTGATCCAGGGCCTGGGGGGTGCGCTGATGTTGCCGGTCGGGCGGCTGGTGGTGCTGCGCGCCTACCCGCGCTCGGAGCTGGTGCGGATCATGGGCTTCATCACCATTCCCGGCCTGCTCGGCCCCTTGATCGGCCCGACCATGGGCGGCTGGATGGTGGAGTACCTGACCTGGCACTGGATCTTCCTGATCAACCTGCCGGTGGGCCTGATCGGCTGCTATGCGGTATGGAAATTCATCCCCGACCTGCGCGGCAGCGAACGCACGCGCTTCGATAGCCTGGGGTTTGTGCTGTTCGGCGCGGCGATGGTGCTGATCACCATTGCCATGGAAGGCCTCGGCGAACTGCACCTGCCGCACCTGCGGGTGATGTTGCTGCTGTTCGCCGGCATGGCGTGCCTGGCAGCGTACTGGTTGCGCGCCGGGCATATCGACAACCCGATGTTCTCGCCTTCGCTGTTCAACACCCGGACCTTCGCCGTGGGCATCCTCGGCAACCTGTTTGCCCGCCTCGGCAGCGGCGCCCTGCCGTTTCTGGTGCCGCTGCTGTTGCAGGTGGCGATGGGGTATTCGCCGTCCCAGGCGGGGATGAGCATGTTGCCGCTGGCCGCCGCAGCAATGGTTGCCAAGTGGGTGGCGCGGCCGCTGATCGAGCGCCTGGGCTATCGCATCGTGCTGACCGGCAACACCTTGGCGCTGGGGATCATGCTGGCGAGCATGGGCCTGGTCAGCGAGCAGACGCCGTATTGGCTACTGCTGGTGCACCTGGCGATCCTCGGGGCGATCAACTCGCTGCAGTTCACCGCGATGAACACCGTGACCCTGATCGACCTCGACGACGCCAACGCCAGCAGCGGCAACAGCTTGCTGTCGGTGGTCGCGCAGTTGTCCCTGAGCCTGGGCGTGGCCTGCGCCGGCGCCCTGCTCGGCGGCTTTACTGGGGAGGTTGGCAACGATGGCGTGGACACCGTACTGGGCGCCTTCCAGCTGACCTTTGTCACGGTCGGGATCATGGCGATGCTGGCGGCGGCGATCTTTTTGCAGCTGTCGCCAAAAGACGGACGGCGGGTCAGGCGTCCGGAAGAACACATAGAGCCTTAGGGCGAATGGCCATAGGACTGGTACACTGCGCGACATTTTGTTTTGCAGGCCAGTCCCGTGACCACCATCGCCACCGCTTTTAATACTTTGCCGCTGTCTGCCGCCATGCTGGCTAACCTCGACTCCCTCGGTTATGCCCAGATGACGCCGATCCAGGCGCAAAGCTTGCCGGTGATCCTCAAGGGGATGGACCTGATTGCCCAGGCCAAGACCGGCAGCGGCAAGACCGCGGCCTTCGGCATCGGCCTGCTGAACCCGATCAACCCGCGCTTCTTCGGTTGCCAGGCACTGGTGATCTGCCCGACGCGCGAGCTGGCTGACCAGGTGGCCAAGGAAATCCGTCGCCTGGCCCGTGCCGAAGACAACATCAAGGTCCTGACCCTGTGTGGCGGCGTGTCGTTTGGTCCGCAGATCGGCTCGCTGGAGCACGGCGCGCACATCATCGTCGGCACCCCGGGGCGCATCCAGCAACACCTGCGCAAGGGCTCGCTGGTCCTGCACGGCCTGAACACGCTGATCCTCGATGAAGCCGACCGCATGCTCGACATGGGTTTCTACGACTCCATCGAAGAAATCATCGCCCAGTGCCCGGAGCGCCGTCAGACCCTGCTGTTCTCCGCCACTTACCCGGTGGGCATCAAGCAACTGGCGTCGAAATTCATGCGCAACCCGCAGCAAGTGAAGGCCGAGGCGTTCCACGACGATAGCCAGATCGAGCAGCGTTTCTTCGAAATCTCCCCGGACGAGCGCATGGACGCAGTGGTCAAGGTCCTCGGCCACTTCCGCCCACAGTCCACCGTGGCGTTCTGCTTCACCAAGCAGCAGGTGCAGGAGACCGTCGATCACCTGACCGCCAAGGGTATCTCGGCCGTCGGCCTGCACGGTGACCTGGAGCAGCGTGACCGTGACCAGGTGCTGGCGATGTTCGCCAACCGCAGCACCTCGGTGCTGGTCGCCACCGACGTCGCCGCACGCGGCCTGGACATCGATGCGCTGGACATGGTGATCAACGTCGAGCTGGCGCGGGATTCGGAAATCCACATCCACCGCGTCGGCCGTACCGGTCGTGCCGGTGAGAAAGGCATCGCGATCAGCCTGGTGGCGCCGTCCGAAGCGCACCGCGCCCAGGCCATCGAGCAGCTGCAAAAGACCCCGCTGAACTGGGACCAGGTCGACAACCTCACCCAACAGGGCGGTGGCCCGCTGCTGCCGGCGATGAGCACCCTGTGCATCGGCGCCGGGCGCAAGGACAAGGTGCGTCCGGGCGACATCCTCGGCGCCCTGACCGGCGACGCCGGCGTGCCGGGTGCGCAGGTCGGCAAGATCGCGATCTTCGACTTCCAGGCCTTCGTCGCCGTCGACCGCAGCATCGCCAAACAAGCCTTGCAGCGTTTGAACGACGGCAAGATCAAGGGCCGTTCGTTGCGTGTGCGGATCCTGTAAGCAATCTTCCAACCGAAGAAGATACCCTGTGGGAGCGAGCCTGCTCGCGAAGGCGGTTTGTCAGACAACATCTATGTTGAATGTACCGACCCCTTCGCGAGCAGGCTCGCTCCCACAGTTTTTCTGGTGTGACACTGAGAGGACACCGTTTTGCGCTCTACCGAAGTCGTGATCATTGGCGCTGGCGCCGCAGGGTTGATGTGTGCACTGACCGCCGCCGGTCGCGGGCGCAAGGTGTTGTTGCTCGACCATGCCAACAAGGCCGGCAAGAAAATCCTGATGTCGGGCGGTGGCCGCTGCAATTTCACCAACATGTACACAGAGCCGAGCAATTTTCTCTCGCACAACGCGCACTTCTGCAAATCCGCACTGGCACGCTACACCCAGTGGGATTTCATCGGCATGGTGGCCAAGCATGGCGTGCCGTATCACGAGAAAAAGCTCGGCCAGCTGTTCTGCGATAACAAGTCCAGCGACATCCTCGAGATGCTGCTCAACGAGTGCGATCAGGCCGGCGTCAGCCTGCACCTGGACACCTCGATCCAGACCATCGAGAAGCTCGAAAGCGGCTACCTGCTGGACACCACGCTGGGGCAGGTGAGCTGCCAGTCGTTGGTGATCGCCACCGGCGGCCTGTCGATTCCGACTCTGGGTGCGACCGGTTTCGGTTATCAGGTGGCGCGCCAATTTGGCCACGAACTGCTGCCGACTCGCGCCGGTTTGGTGCCGTTCACCATCACCGATCAACTGAAAGAGCTGTGCAGCGAGTTGTCGGGGACTTCGGTGGATTGCCTGGTGAGCTGCAACGACCAGAGCTTTCGCGAGAACATCCTGTTCACTCACCGTGGCCTCAGCGGCCCGGCGATTTTGCAGATTTCCTCGTTCTGGCAATCCGGCGACAGTGTCGAAATCAACCTGATGCCCGACCATGACGCGCACGCCTGGCTGCAACAGCAGCAAGCCGAGCGGCCGAACAGCGAACTGAAAACCCTGCTGGGCGAGATCTTCACCAAGAAGATGGCCAACCTGCTGGCCGACAACTGGTTCGCCTCCAAGCCGATGAAGCAGTACACCCACGCCGAAATCGCCGAGATCGCCGCCAAACTGGCGAGCTGGACCCTGGTCCCGGCAGGCACCGAGGGCTACCGCACCGCCGAGGTGACTCTGGGCGGGGTCGATACTCGCGAAGTGTCGTCCAAGACCATGGAATCGCTGAAAAGCCCGGCCCTGTATTTCATCGGCGAAGTCCTCGACGTCACCGGCCACCTGGGCGGCTTCAACTTCCAGTGGGCCTGGGCGTCGGGGTACGCGGCGGCGCAGTACGTTTGAGCCACTTCATCCCCCTGTAGGAGCTGGCTTGCCAGCGAATGCGCCCTTGAGAGCGCCAAGAGCTTCGCTGGCAAGCCAGCTCCTACGGATCACATGCGCGCCGGCGAAGGAACAGATTTTGCTGTGAGATGTGATCGCCGCCATTGCGTCGGCGTCATTACTGGCTCAATTTAGCGGCATTGCCCCGGAAGGCCTTCGCACTTCATGTCATCGACTCCGTTTCGTCAGTCTCTGCGGCGCCTTTGGGCTCTGGATAAGTTCAGCTACAGCGTGCGGGTGTTCATCGCCCTGACCGGCAGCATGGCGCTGTGTTGGTACCAGGATGAAATGGCCCTGCTGATTCCGCTGTTCCTGGGGATCATCGCCTGCGCCCTGGCCGAGACCGACGACAGTTGGCAGGGTCGTCTCAACGCGCTGGCCGTGACCCTGGTGTGCTTCAGCGTCGCGGCATTTTCGGTCGAACTGCTGTTCCCCTACCCGTGGATTTTCGTGATCGCCCTGGCGCTCGCCAGCTTCGGCCTGACCATGCTCGGCGCCCTCGGTGAACGCTACGGGGCGATTGCCTCGGCGACGCTGATCCTGTCGGTCTACACCATGATCGGCGTCGACCAGCGTGGCGGCGCGGTGACTGACTTCTGGCACGAACCGGTGCTGCTGGTGGCGGGCGCGGCCTGGTACGGCCTGCTGTCGGTGCTGTGGCAGGCGATGTTTTCCAACCAGCCGGTGCAGCAAAGCCTGGCGCGGCTGTTCCGCGAACTGGGTTACTACCTCAAGCTCAAGTCGGCGCTGTTCGAGCCCCTGCGACAGATGGACGTCGAGGCACGCCGCCTGGAGTTGGCCCAGCAGAACGGCCGGGTGGTCGCCGCCCTGAATGCCGCCAAGGAAATCATCCTGCACCGGGTCGGCAATGGCCGGCCGGGGTCGAAAGTCAGCCGCTACCTGAAGCTGTACTTCCTCGCCCAGGACATCCACGAACGCGCCAGCTCCTCGCACTATCCGTACAACGCCCTGGCCGATGCGTTTTTCCACAGCGACGTGCTGTTCCGCTGCCAACGCCTGCTGCGCCAACAGGGCAAGGCCTGCCGGGCGCTGGCCGAATCGATCCAGATGCGCCAGCCCTTCGTCTATGACGACAGCTTCGCCCAGGCCCTGAGCGACCTGCACGCCTCGCTCGAGCACCTGCGCATCCAGAGCAACCCGGCCTGGCGTGGCTTGCTGCGTTCATTGCGCGCACTGGCCGCCAACCTTGGCACCCTCGACCGCCTGCTCAGCGACGCGAGCAACCCCGACAGCCTCGCCGATGCCACCGACAGCAGCTTGCTCGATCGTTCGCCGCGCAACCTCAAAGACGTCTGGATGCGCCTGCGCGCGCAGATGACGCCGACCTCGCTGCTGTTCCGCCACGCCCTGCGCCTGCCACTGGCACTGACCATCGGCTATGGCGTGCTGCACTTGATCCACCCGTCGCAGGGCTACTGGATCATCCTCACCACGCTCTTTGTCTGCCAACCGAACTACGGCGCAACCCGGCGCAAGCTCGGCCAGCGGATCATCGGCACCGCCATCGGCCTGACCGTGGCCTGGGCGCTGTTCGACCTGTTCCCCAACCCGCTGGTGCAGTCGTGTTTCGCGATTGCCGCCGGGGTGGTGTTCTTTATCAGCCGAACCACCCGTTACACCCTGGCGACAGCGGCGATCACGGTGATGGTGCTGTTCTGCTTCAACCAGGTGGGCGACGGCTATGGCCTGTTCTTGCCGCGCCTGTTCGATACCCTGCTCGGCAGCCTGATCGCCGGCCTCGCGGTGTTCCTGTTCCTGCCGGACTGGCAGGGTCGCCGGTTGAACAAGGTGCTGGCCAACACCCTGACCTGCAACAGCATCTACCTGCGCCAGATCATGCAGCAGTATGCCGCCGGCAAAAGCGATGACCTGGCCTACCGCCTGGCCCGACGCAACGCGCACAACGCCGATGCCGCACTGTCGACCACCCTGGCCAACATGCTGATGGAGCCGGGGCATTTCCGTAAGGAAGCGGATGTCGGTTTTCGCTTCCTGGTGCTGTCCCACACCCTGCTCAGCTACCTCTCGGGCCTCGGCGCGCACCGCGAGACCCGGCTACCGGATGAGATTCGCGAGCACCTGATCGAAGGCGCCGGGTTCAAGCTGGCGGCCAGCATCGACGAAATCGCCCAGGGCCTGGCGAGCAAACAACCGATCGCGATCCAGAGCGACGACGAAGAAGCCTTGGCGACCGAGCTGGAGCAAATGCCCGATGAGATCGATGAAGGCCAGCGCCTGGTGCAGACGCAGCTGGCGTTGATCTGCCGGCAGTTGGGGCCGTTGCGTACCCTGGCGGCACATCTGATAAAGGGATAAAAGCAGTGGCAAGCTTTCAGCTACAAGCGGCAAGGTGCGGCGCGCCGGTAACTTGCAGCTTGCAGCTAATTACTTATGGCTGCTTAAAACCCATGCTGCCTCAGGAGCCGTTCATAACTGCCATCCGCCTTCATCCCGGCAATTTCCCGATCGAACCCGGCGACGATCTTCGCGTGATCCGGGTTCTTCAGGCTGACCAATATATGCAGGCTGTTTTCGCTCAAGGGCCGCGGCACAAACTCCACGGCATTGCGTACCTTGGGTGACTCGCGCGCCAGGTAATAACGCGCCACATACTCGTCTTCCAGGGTCAACTTCACCCGGTCCGCCGCCACCATGCGCACCGCCATGGCGAAATTGTGCACCGGGACTTTCTGCAGCGCGGCATCGCCATCGAACTCCGGCGAATAGGCGTAGCCGCGCACCACCGCGATCGGATAGGTGTGCAGTTGCTGCAGGTCGTTGTATTCGATGGGGGCATCCTTGCGCTTGATGAAGCGGACGCGATTGAGCAGGTATTCGGCAGAAAATTGCCCGACATGGGTGCGTTCTTCGTTGTACCAGGCGTTCACCAGCACATCGTAGCGACCCTCGCCCAGCCCCAGCATTGCCCGGGCCCAGGGCACTTGCTGGAAATCACTGGCATAGCCGGCGCGCGCCAATGCCGTGCTGACAATATCGGTGGCCAGCCCGCCGTTGACCAGCGTGGCGTCGGTGAACGGCGGCCAGGCGTCGGCCACCAGCCGCAGCTTCTGGGCCTCCACGTCCTGGCTCAGCCACAGCAACCCCATCAACGCAATGATTCGATGCAATCGCGGCATGCCAAAAAATCCTTAGTGGGCGCCAACCCAACACGTTTTCAGCCGAACTCGATGATCGTAGGCCGCCGGGCGGCGATGTGTGTGCCCTTGTCCCGCAACGGGGAGCAAGGGCCCTGAAGCAGATTACACAAAGATGACGAAGGCGCACGAAATCAATGATGGCATTTTGGACTATGTCGCAGATTTTCACGCAGGCAAGACATACCGGCGGCAGACGCTTAGTATCGGACCAGGCTTTTTAAAGGATAGAACGATGACCATCGAATGGATCTGCAAGCACCACGAGGATCTGGGCAAAGAGCAGCTTTACGCCATTTTGCAACTGCGCACCGAAGTGTTCGTGGTGGAACAGAAGTGCGCCTATCAGGAAGTCGACGGCCGCGACCTCGAGGGTGATACCTGCCACTTGATGGCCTGGCAGGACGACCGGCTGATGGCATACCTGCGTTTGCTCGACCCCACTTCACAAGGCGGCGACGTGGTGATCGGCCGCGTCGTGATTGCACCAGAAGTGCGGGGCAAGGGCCTGGGCCACGATCTGATGCAGCAGGCACTGAAACAGGCCGAGAAGCACTGGCCCGAGACACCGATCTACCTCTCGGCCCAGGCCCATCTGCAGGGTTACTACGGCCGCTATGGCTTTGCCGTGGTGGGCGAGGAATACCTGGAAGACGACATTCCGCACATCGGCATGCGCAAGGGCTGAACAACCTCTAGGACGGTTCAGGGATACCCCAGGACCACCTTGATCTGCCGCAGATGCTGCTCGATCCAGCGCGGATCGATGGCACCCCAGCTGAGAATCCGATAGCGCCCGGCATGGTTGCGGGCGCCATCTTCCTGTTCGAATTCGCAGACCACGTCCAGGTCCGCCAGGGCGGCAATGGTGTCCTGGGCGGTGCGCCGCGGCATGCCGGTCAGCTCGGTGAGCGCCGGCACGCTGCTGGCCAGCCCGCTGTCGATCAGGTAGGCCACGTACAGCCGCCGATAAAAACTGCTCTTGGTCTTGCTGACGTCCATCCAGACTCTCCGTGTGATTACTGCAGGTCGCGCCAGGTCAGGTAGACCCGCAGATCGAACTCCAGTTGCTGATAGCCGGGCAGCATGTGCTCGCACAGCTTGTAGAAGGCTTTGTTGTGATCGGACTCTTTGAAGTGCGCCAGTTCGTGGACCACGATCATCTGCAGGAACTGCGGCGCGGCGTCCTTGAACAACGAGGCGATGCGGATTTCCTTCTTCGCCTTGAGCTTGCCGCCCTGCACCCGGGAAATCGTGGTATGCAGGCCGAGCGCGCGATGGGTCAGGTCGAGCCGGTTGTCGAACAGCACCTTGTCAATGGCGGGCGCGTTGCGCAGGTATTCCTGCTTGATGTCCAGGGCATAGCTGTACAGCGCCTTGTCGCTCTGCACCGCGTGTTTGTCCGGGTAGCGTTGGTTCAGGTAGTCGCCCAGCCGATCCTGTTCGATCAACTGGCGGACCTGATCTTGCAAGGTGGCGGGATACGCCTGGAGGTATTTGAGCGCGGTCATGGAGCAATGATCAGAGTGACGACAGGGCGCCAGTGTAGCGAATTCAGCTGCCCAGCGCGCCCCACTCGAACGGCTGTACAAAGTCGCCGACGTCCTCGGCCATCAGCGGCCTCGCCACCAGCGAGCCCTGGCCGAAGGGGCAGCCGTTTTCCACCAGCCATCGATACTGCGCTGGACTTTCCAGGCCCTCGGCGATCACCAGCACCCCGAACTGCCGGCACAGTTCGATGACACTGCGCACCAGCGCGGCATCGCGCGGTGAATCGACGACCCGTGCCAGCAGGTGGCGGTCCAGCTTCAAGGTGTCGAACGGGATGTCGCGCAGATGGGCCAGCGAGCACGGCCCCGAGCCAAAATCATCGAGCGCCACCCGCACCCCGAGCTGGCGCAACAGGCCGACCTGACGCCGCGACTCGTCGAGATTGTGGACCAGCGCCTGCTCGGTGATTTCCAGCTCAAGCTGAGCGGGCTGCAACTGACAGCGCTCCAGCACCTGGCGCAACTCGGCAACCAGGTTGGGCATGGCGAACTGGGTGCTGCTCAGGCTGACCGCCAGCACCATGTCGTCGGTGAATAGCGGTTCCCAGTCCTTGCGCTGCTGCGCGGCACTGCGGTAGATCCAACTGCCCAGGCGACTGATCAGGCGCGCCTCCTCCAGCAAGGGCAGGAATAGCCCGGGCGGGACATCGCCGACACTCGGATGCTGCCAGCGCAGCAACGCCTCGAAGCCGCGCACGCGACCGTCGGCGATGGATACCTGGGGCTGGAACACCAGCTTGAAGTCCTTGCTTTCGATTGCCGAACGCACGCTCTCTTCGAGCATCAGGCGCGTGCGCGCGCGGCCATTCATGTCGTGATCGTAGAACCGGTACTGCTGGCGCCCGGCGCGCTTGGCCTCGTACATGGCGATGTCGGCGGCCCGCAGCATGCCATCGAGGTCATTGCCGCAATCGGGAACGGTGGCGATGCCGATGCTCGCGCCCTGTGTGACGTCCATGCCCTCGATCTGTTGGCACACCGACACTCGCTCGATCAGCATTTCGGCGATCTTCGCCGCTTGCTCGGGAAACTCCAGGTCGAGCAAGGCGGTGAATTCGTCGCCGCCAATCCGCGCCAGAATGTCGAAAGGCCGCAGGCACGCCTTGAGTTGCTCGGCGACTCGGCGCAGCACCCGATCGCCAGCGTCGTGGCCCAGGCAATCATTGACCCGCTTGAAGCTGTCCAGGTCGAGGTACATCAGCACCCAGGTGCTACCCGCCCGTTCGCCGCGCAGCAGCAGGTTCTCTGCAGCCTGGTAAAAACCGCGCCGATTGAGCAGCCCGGTCAAGGGATCGCTGACGGCTTGCAGCTCCAGCTGTTGATGCAACTCGCACACGGCCGACATGTCGAGCACCGTCACCACCATGGCCCCCTGCTCCAGCGGCAGCGGCGCACAGGACAGCGTCACGGGTACTTGCTGGCCGATTGCAGTGCGCAGGATCGCGTCATGGGCGCGCCAGGTTTGACCCCGGCGCAGGTCGGCGCAGAGGTCCGAGTCGAGCCACTGGGCGATGGTCGGGGTGTGCAGGAAATCGATGAAGCCGGCGCCTTGCAGGGTCTCGACGGGGGCGTCGAGCAGGCGGGAAATGGCCGGGTTGGCGTAGCGAATCACGCCATCCTCGGCGACCACCAGAATGCCTTCGGCAGCGTTCTCCAGCACCGAGGCGTTGAAGGCACGCGCGACTTCGAGGTCATGGCTCAGGCGTTGCAGGGCACGCCGATTGCGCTGGTGATCGAGCAAGGCCTGGACCTTGGGCTTGAGGATCTGCGGATCGAACGGCTTGAACAGGTAATCCACCGCGCCACTGGCGTAGCCCTTGATCACGGCCTCGGTGGATTGCTCGTTGGCGGTGAGGAAAATGATCGGTGTCAGTTGGGTCCGCCGGCTGCCGCGCATCAGCCGCGCCACTTCGAAGCCATCCATGCCAGGCATCTGCACATCCAGCAGGACCAGGTCGACTTCGTGCTCCAGCAGCAGGCCCAGGGCTTCGAAACCCGAGGCGGCGGTCATCACCTGCCAGTCCTGGCGCTGTAGCAACGCACGCATGCTGATCAGGTTTTCCGGGTAATCATCGACGATCAAAAGAACTGAGCGGCCATCAACTGGCATCGGGTGCGCGCATTCCATGCTGCTTCTCTTTAACGGGGCATCTGGCGGGTTACGGAAAAAGTCGACCCCAGGCTGTGGCTTCACTCTAGACCCGGTTTGTGCAAATCAGTAGGGATCAGACAGCCGCCATTGAGCAAAGCACAGGGCTCCCGACTAACGGTCTGTCTTTGCAGGCCCCGTAAACCGGTCGGTGTGGCACGTCGCCATTTAGTCGGCGTCAAAAAATCGTTAACAATGGCATTTTTCCCGCTTATAAAGGCCGCCCTTTCATGCGTACGCCAACGCATTGGCACGCATCAACCGGCAGCACTTGTGGACACCTGACGATGATCGATCTCGCAACCTGGAACCTCAGCGTTCCCGTTGGCAGCCCTCCCGCCACCATCGACACGCCCAAGCTGGTCAGCGGCTTCAAGAACCAGTATTTCCATTCCAGCACTGGCACCCTGTTTTTCTGGACCCCGGTCACCGGCACGCGCACCGAAAACGCCATCTATCCACGCACCGAACTGCGCGAAACCTACAGCAACGGCACCCTGCGCAACTGGCTGTACCCACAGGCTGACAACTCGTTGCGCGCCACCCTCAAGGTGAGCAAAGTGCCCAGTTCGGGCAAGGTGGTGATTGGCCAGATCCACGCCTATGACAGTCAGAAGCCGTTGGTCAAACTCGAGTATCAATACAAGAGCAAAACCGCGACCGGCAACATCGTCGCCAAGGTGCGCACTCGGCCGGATGACGCCGAGGGCCGGGTGATCACCATCGCCAGCGGGGTCAAGCTCGACCAGGACTTTTCCTACCTGATCCACCTGAGCCCCGGTGGCGCCCTTGGCATCAGCGCCGCCGGCTCGCAGTGGGACTCGAAAATCAGCGCCACCTGGCGCGACAAGCCGCTGTATTTCAAGGCCGGGGTCTATGTGCAGGACAACGCCGGCCCAACCAGCGAAGGCGCCCAGGTGACCTTCAGCAAACTGGACATCGATCACGACAAATAACCCCTCGCAGATGCAGGACCACGACGCTTTCAGACAGATCCGCGCCGAGGGGCTCGACATTCTTGTAGGACAATTTGAGTATTGCGCCGCGTTACTTAAACGCCCCCTACAAGAACGTCATGGAGACACATCGATGCCCTTCACTCGCACCCTTCTCGCACTCTCTCTGGGCATGGCTCTGCTGCACAATCCAGCCTTCGCCGCCCCGCCGCTGTCGATGACCGACGGCGTGGCGCAGGTCAGCACCCAGGACAGCAACGCCTGGGTGGAAATCAACAAGCAGGCTTTTGAAAACAACATTCGCGCCCTGCAGGTCACGCTGGCCGGCAAGTCGAAAATCTGCGCGGTGCTCAAGGCCGACGCCTACGGCCACGGCATTGGCCTGCTGATGCCCTCGGTGATCGCCATGGGCGTGCCCTGCGTCGGCGTGGCCAGCAACGAAGAGATCCGCGTGGTCCGCGAAAGCGGCTTCAAGGGTCAGTTGATCCGCGTGCGCACCGCCGCCCTCAGCGAACTGGAAGCGGCGCTGCCATACAACGTCGAAGAACTGGTGGGCAACCTCGACTTCGCCGTTCGCGCCAGCCTGATCGCCGAAAACCACGGCCGGCCTCTGGTGGTACACATTGGCCTGAACTCCAGCGGCATGAGCCGCAATGGCGTGGAAATGACCACCGCCCAAGGCCGCCGCGACGCCGTGGCGATCACCAAGGTGCCAAACCTCGAAGTGCGGGCGATCATGACCCACTTCGCCGTCGAAGACGCCGCCGACGTGCGCGCCGGCCTCAAGGCGTTCAACCAGCAGGCCGACTGGCTGATCAAGGTCGCGCAACTGGACCGCAGCAAAATCACCCTGCACGCGGCCAACTCCTTCGCCACCCTGGAAGTGCCCGAGTCGCACCTGGACATGGTCCGTCCCGGCGGCGCGCTGTTCGGCGACACCGTGCCCTCGCACACCGAATACACCCGGGTCATGCAGTTCAAATCCCATGTCGCTTCGGTCAACAGCTACCCCAAGGGCAACACCGTCGGCTATGACCGCACCTTCACCCTGGCACGCGACTCGAAACTGGCCAACATCACCGTCGGCTACTCCGACGGCTACCGCCGCGCTTTCACCAACAAAGGCATGGTGCTGATCAACGGTCACCGCGTGCCGGTGGTGGGCAAGGTATCGATGAACACCCTGATGGTCGACGTCACCGACGTGCCGAGCGTGAAAAGCGGCGATGAGGTGGTGTTGTTCGGCAAACAGGGCAAAGCCGAGATCGCCCAGGCAGAAGTCGAAGAGATCAACGGCGCGCTGCTGGCGGACTTGTATACGGTGTGGGGCAATTCCAATCCGAAGGTGTTGGTGGATAAATAACCGCACCGCCGAATGGCGTACGGGGGAACCTGTAGGAGCGAGCCTGCTCGCGAAAAACCCATAGGCGCCGCGTGAATTCTGAATGAACGCGGAGCCCTGAAGATTTTTCGTCGCAACGCCGCCCGGAGCAAGCTCGCTCCTACAACCTTGCGGCAAATCGCAGGTTTCCAGGGCTCCCGGAAATGAGCGACCTGAACTTCAGTTCGACGCAACCACCTTGATCAAGTCCACAAACAAGAAACCCGCCTTTCGGCGGGTTTCTTGTGATCGCGCAACGCTAAGGCTTAGTTGACCTTCGCGTTCAACTCACCTTTCAGGTAACGCTGGTACATCGCTTCCAGGGAGATCGGCTTGATCTTCGAAGCGTTGCCGGCGGTGCCAAAGGCTTCGTAGCGGGCGATGCACACGTCGCGCATGGCGGTGACGGTAGCGCCGAAGAATTTACGCGGGTCGAACTCGCTCGGGTTGGTGGCCATCAGGCGACGCATCGCACCGGTGGACGCCAGGCGCAGGTCGGTGTCGATGTTGACCTTGCGCACGCCGTGCTTGATGCCTTCGACGATTTCTTCAACCGGTACGCCGTAGGTCTCTTTGATGTCGCCGCCGTACTGGTTGATGATCGCCAGCCACTCTTGCGGAACCGAAGACGAACCGTGCATCACCAGGTGAGTGTTCGGAATGCGCTTGTGGATTTCCTTGATGCGGTCGATAGCCAACACGTCGCCAGTTGGTGGCTTGGTGAACTTGTAGGCGCCGTGGCTGGTGCCGATGGCAATCGCCAGGGCATCGACCTGGGTGCGCTTGACGAAGTCAGCCGCTTCTTCCGGATCGGTCAGCATCTGGCTGTGATCCAGCACGCCTTCGGCGCCGATGCCGTCTTCTTCACCGGCCATGCCGGTTTCCAGCGAACCCAGGCAACCCAGCTCGCCTTCTACCGAAACACCGCAAGCGTGCGCCAGGGCAACGGTTTGCTGGGTAACACGGACGTTGTAGTCGTAGTCGGTCGGGGTCTTGCCGTCTTCGCCCAGGGAACCGTCCATCATCACCGAGCTGAAGCCCAGTTGGATCGAGCGCTGGCAGACGTCAGGGCTGGTGCCGTGGTCCTGGTGCATGCACACCGGGATGTGCGGGAATTCTTCGATGGCCGCCAGGATCAGGTGACGCAGGAATGGCGCGCCAGCGTATTTGCGAGCGCCGGCCGAAGCCTGGACGATCACCGGGGAGTCAGTCTTGTCAGCGGCTTCCATGATGGCGCGCATCTGCTCAAGGTTGTTGACGTTGAAAGCTGGAACGCCGTAGCCGAATTCGGCTGCGTGGTCCAACATCTGGCGCATGCTGATAAGTGCCATTGTGAGTGTCTCTCCCGGTTTAGGGTCGTTAATCGTGCAAGCCTGCCGTAGCGGCGGCTGCTATTCAAGTTATTGCAGATCGGGGGTCAAGCCCCGGCCTGCGAATCAGGGTGTTACTTGGCCTTGCAGCCACGGCCGATCAAATCATTGGTGGCGACCCAGTACACCAGGCCTTCGTCACCCTTGAGGTGGAACGCCAACTGGTCGTCGCTGTACAGCGCACCACTGCCAGAAGGCTCGAGTTTCAGGCGATGCACCTGATCATCGGCCAGGCGCACATCCACTGTTTCCTGCGCGGCATCGGCGAAGCGCCAGTGCACGACGGCCTGGCTGTCACACACCCAATCGGTCCAGTTATCGGACGCGGCGGGGGCTGACGCCAACGGGTTCCAACCAGCACATCCGGCAAGCACTGCCAGGGAGGCCACGGCGATCAAGCCTTTCATCCATTTTCCTCGGCTGGCGGCAACGGCCGCCGGCACTGGCGTTAGTCAGTCAGACCGGTCAGGGACATCCCTGTTCCTTGGCCGGCGTGTGCGTCTCGTATTTATCCAGGCCCTCGGGCCCGGAACGCTTGTTGAGCACCGGATTGGTTTCCGCCTGCCAGTCGGCCTGGTAGCAGCCTTTTTCCGGCGCGCCGGTTTCCGGGTCCTTGGCGGCCTTGGGACTGCTCCCGCAACCGACCAGTACCGCAGCGGCAATCAACGTCGCTAACGTCTTGACCATGTGAACACTCCTTTGCCTGGTCAACGGGCAGCCTTACGCCTTGGCCCGGCTTTCCAGGACTTCAACGGCTGGCAGCACTTTGCCTTCGACGAATTCGAGGAATGCGCCGCCACCGGTAGAAATGTAGGAGATTTGCTCGGCAACGCCATATTTATCGATGGCCGCCAGGGTGTCGCCACCACCGGCAATCGAGAACGCCGAGCTGTCGGCGATGGCCTGTGCCAGGACTTTGGTGCCGTTGCCGAACTGATCGAATTCGAACACGCCCACCGGGCCGTTCCACAGGATGGTTTGCGACGATTTCAGCAACTCGGCGAAGTGCGCAGCGGTCTGCGGGCCGATGTCGAGGATCATGTCATCGGCAGCCACGTCAGCGATCAGCTTGACGGTGGCAGCAGCGCTTTCAGCGAATTCCTTGGCCACGACCACGTCCACTGGCAGCGGTACGCTGACCTTGGCGGCGATGGCGCGGGCGGTGTCCAGCAGGTCCGGCTCGTACAGCGATTTACCGACCGGGTGACCGGCAGCGGCAAGGAACGTATTGGCGATACCGCCGCCGACGATCAGTTGATCGCAGATCTGGCTCAGGCTGTTGAGCACATCGAGTTTGGTCGAGACCTTGGAGCCGGCAACGATCGCGGCCATCGGCTGTGCCGGGGCACCCAGGGCCTTGCCCAGTGCGTCCAGTTCGGCGGCCAGCAACGGGCCAGCGGCTGCAACCTTGGCGAACTTGGCCACGCCGTGGGTCGAACCCTCGGCACGGTGCGCGGTACCAAAGGCGTCCATCACGAATACGTCGCACAGGGCGGCGTATTGCTGGGCCAGTTCGTCGGCGTTCTTTTTCTCGCCCTTGTTGAAGCGCACGTTTTCGAACAGCACGATGTCGCCAGCCTTGACGTCAACGCCGCCCAGGTAGTCAGTCACCAGCGGCACTTCGCGGCCCAGGGCCTTGCTCAGGTAATCGGCCACTGGCTTGAGGCTGTTCTCGGCCGAGAACTCGCCTTCGGTCGGACGGCCCAGGTGCGAGCAGACCATGACGGCCGCGCCTTTTTCCAGGGCCAGCTTGATGGTCGGCAGCGAAGCCAGGATACGCGCATCGCTGGTGACTACACCGTCCTTGACTGGGACGTTGAGGTCTTCGCGGATCAATACGCGCTTACCTTGCAGATCGAGGTCGGTCATCTTCAACACGGTCATGGGTCGCACTTCCTGGGGGTTCACTGTTTTAGACAGCAGGGTTTTGAGAGGCAGAAGGTTTGATAGCGGTTTGCAGATAGTGTTCGGCAACGTCCAGCATGCGGTTGGCAAAACCCCACTCGTTGTCGAACCAGGCCAGTACATTCACCAGCCGGGGGCCGGAAACACGGGTCTGACTGGCATCGACGATGGCCGAATGCGGGTCATGGTTGAAATCGCAGCTGGCATGGGGCAGCTCGGTGTAGGCCAACAGCCCCTTGAGCGGGCCACTGGTGGCAGCCTCGCGCAGGATCCGGTTGACCTCGTCGGCGTCGGTGTCGGTCACGGTTTGCAGGGTGATGTCCAGGCACGACACGTTGACGGTCGGCACCCGTACCGCTTTGGCCTGGATTCGCCCGGCAAGTTCCGGCAACAACCGCTCGATGCCGCGCGCCAGACCGGTGGACACCGGAATCACCGACTGGAACGCCGAACGGGTGCGGCGCAGGTCTTCGTGGTGATAGGCGTCGATCACCGGCTGGTCGTTCATCGCCGAGTGAATGGTGGTGATCGATACGTAGTCCAGGCCCAGAGCCTGGTCCAGCAAGCGCAACAGCGGCACGCCGCAATTGGTGGTGCAGGAGGCGTTGGACACCAGCAGCTCGTCGCCGCTCAGGCAATCCTGGTTGACGCCGTAGACAATGGTGGCGTCGACATCCGCCTCGCTGGCCATCGGCTGGGAAAACAGCACCCGCGGTGCGCCGGCGTCGAGAAAACGCTGGCCATCGGCACGAGTGTTGTAGGCACCGGAGCATTCAAGCACCAGATCGACGCCCAGGGACGCCCAATCGATGCCTTCGGGGGTGGCACTGCGCAGGACCTTCACGCAGTCGCCATTAATATGCAGACAGTCGCCGTCGACCTTCACCTCACCGGGAAACCGGCCATGGGTGGAGTCGAAGCGTGTCAGGTATTCGACGCTGGCCATGTCGGCCAGATCGTTGATCGCGACAATTTCAAACCCGGCCTTCTCGCCTCGCTCAAACAACGCACGCAGGACGCAACGACCAATCCGGCCGTAGCCGTTGAGTGCAACTTTGTAAGGACGCGGTTGAGGCATGGGGTTCTCGATTACCGTGTGAATCCGTCAGTGTTGCGGTGCCTGAACTGCCGCCATCGCGGGCAAGCCCGCTCCCACAGAGGTACACATTGCTCATGTGGGAGCGGGCTTGCCCGCGATTGGCGCCGGTCCAGGCGCCACCTGCCTGGATCAGTCTTCCAGCAGCTCTTCAGCCTGACCCAGGATGTTTTCCAGGGTGAAGCCGAACTCTTCGAACAGGGCTGGCGCCGGCGCCGACTCACCGTAAGTGGTCATGCCGATGACGCGGCCTTCCAGGCCCACGTACTTGTACCAGTAGTCCGCGTGAGCGGCTTCGATGGCGATCCGCGCGCTGACCTGCAACGGCAGGACCGCTTGCTTGTAGCCGGCATCCTGGGCATCGAACACGCTGGTGCACGGCATGGAAACCACGCGCACCTTGCGGCCCTGCTCGGTCAGCTTGTCGAAGGCCTGAACCGCCAGGCCCACTTCCGAACCGGTAGCGATCAGGATCAGCTCAGGCTCGCCCGCGCAATCCTTCAGCACATAGCCACCACGGCTGATGTCGGCGATCTGGCCGGCATCGCGGGTTTGGTGCTGCAGGTTCTGACGCGAGAAGATCAGTGCCGAAGGACCGTCCTTGCGCTCCAGGGCGAACTTCCAGGCCACGGCCGATTCGACCGCGTCACCCGGACGCCAGGTGTCGAGGTTCGGCGTGCAGCGCAGGCTGGCCAGTTGCTCGATTGGCTGGTGAGTCGGGCCGTCTTCGCCCAGGCCGATGGAGTCGTGGGTGTAGACGTGGATGACGCGCTGTTTCATCAGGGCCGACATGCGCACCGCGTTGCGCGCGTATTCCATGAACATCAGGAAGGTCGCGCCGTAAGGCACCAGGCCGCCGTGCAGGGCAACGCCGTTCATGATGGCGGTCATGCCGAACTCGCGCACGCCGTAGTACATGTAGTTGCCGCTGGCATCTTCAGCGCTGACGCCCTTGCAACCTTTCCACAGGGTCAGGTTGGAACCGGCCAGGTCAGCCGAGCCGCCAAGCACTTCCGGCAGCAGTGGGCCGAACGCGTTCAGGGCGTTCTGGCTGGCTTTACGGCTGGCGATGGTTTCGCCCTTGGCAGCGACTTCGGCGATGTAGGCCGAGGCCTTTTCCGAGAAGTCAGCCGGCAGCTCACCGCTCAGGCGACGTACCAGTTCGTTGGCTTCTGTCGGGAACGCTGCGGAGTAGGCTGCGAAACGCTGATCCCACTCGGCTTCGACCGCACGGCCAGCTTCCTTGGCATCCCACTCGGCATAGATGTCGGCCGGGATTTCGAAAGGACCGTGGTTCCAGTTCAGCGCCGCACGGGTCAGGGCGATTTCCGCGTCACCCAGTGGGGCGCCGTGGCAATCTTCCTTGCCTTGCTTGTTCGGCGAACCGAAGCCGATGGTGGTTTTGCAGCAGATCAGGGTCGGCTGCTCGCTCTTGCGGGCAGTCTCGATGGCGGTCTTGATCTCTTCCGGATCGTGGCCGTCGACGTTGCGGATCACCTGCCAGTTGTAGGCTTCGAAACGCTTTGGCGTGTCGTCGGTGAACCAGCCTTCGACTTCGCCGTCGATGGAGATGCCGTTGTCATCGTAGAACGCGATCAGCTTGCCCAGGCCCAGGGTACCGGCCAGGGAAGCGACTTCGTGGGAAATGCCTTCCATCATGCAGCCATCACCCAGGAACACATAGGTGTGGTGATCGACAATGTTGTGCGCCGGACGGTTGAACTGCGCCGCCAGGACTTTTTCCGCCAGGGCGAAGCCCACGGCGTTGGCCAGGCCTTGGCCCAGTGGACCGGTGGTGGTTTCGACGCCAGGGGTGTAGCCCAGCTCCGGGTGGCCCGGGGTGCGGCTGTGCAGCTGACGGAACTGCTTGAGGTCTTCGATCGACAGGTCGTAGCCGGTCAGGTGCAGGAGCGAGTAGATCAACATCGAGCCGTGACCGTTGGACAGCACGAAGCGGTCACGGTCGGCGAAGGATGGATTGCTCGGGTTGTGCTTGAGGTAGTCACGCCAAAGGACTTCGGCGATATCCGCCATACCCATGGGGGCACCGGGATGTCCGCTGTTGGCTTTTTGCACGGCATCCATGCTGAGGGCACGAATGGCGTTGGCACGCTCACGACGGCTGGGCATCGCTGATCTCCTGGGGGTTCAGAATCAAGAGTGAATAAAATGGAACGGAAAAAAGGCGTGCATTTTCCCTCAGCGGACAGCCTCGGGGCAATGACAGATAGACGATCAGGCACGTTTTTCCTGTGGATAAATGCAGGGTGACCAGGTGAAACCTTTCCGCATTTGATTTGTAGAGTAGGGTTGGGCCAAAGAAGTGCCATCTATCGAGCAATATCAAAACTTTTTGATATTGAACTTGCGATGGTTTCAGCGCGTGTCTAGACTGCCGGGCTTATGAATCTACCCGTGCCTTCCATTCGCCATGACGATTGCGACGAGCTGGCGGCCCTGTGCAAGGCCGGCGGCGATCCGCTGCGCCTGAATGTTTTGCGCGCCCTGGCCAACGACTCGTTTGGCGTACTGGAGCTGGCGCAGATTTTTGCCACCGGCCAATCGGGCATGAGCCACCACCTCAAGGTGCTGGCCCAGGCCGATCTGGTGGCCACGCGTCGCGAAGGCAACGCGATCTTCTACCGCCGCGCCCTGCCCCGCACCGAGCTGATGGGCGGCAAGCTGCACGCCGCCCTGCTCGAAGAAGTCGACAGCCTGAGCCTGCCCGGGGATGTGCAATTGCGCATCAAACAGGTTCATGGCCAACGGGCGGCCGCCAGCCAGGATTTTTTCTCACGGGTGGCAGATAAATTTCGTGCCCAGCAGGACTTGATTGCCGGCCTGGCGCAGTACCGCGAAAGCGTGTTGGCGCTGCTCGACAAGCTCGGCTTCAGCGAAAGCGCCACGGCCATCGAAGTCGGCCCCGGCGACGGCAGCTTCCTGCCGGAACTGGCGCGCCGCTTCAGCCAGGTCACCGCGCTCGACAACAGCCCGGCGATGCTCGAACTGGCGCGCCAGGTGTGTGCCCGCGAAGCGCTGGGCAATGTCCATCTGCAGCTGGCCGATGCCTTGAATGGCGTGAGCCTGGCCGCCGATTGCGTGGTGCTGAACATGGTCCTGCACCATTTCGCCGCGCCCGCCGACGCCCTCAAGCACCTGGCTGGCTTGCTGCAACCCGGCGGCAGCCTGTTAGTAACAGAGTTATGCAGTCACAATCAAAGTTGGGCCAGGGAGGCCTGCGGTGATCTTTGGTTGGGCTTTGAACAGGACGATCTGGCCCGTTGGGCCACCGCTGCGGGACTCGTTCCCGGGGACAGCCTCTATGTAGGCTTACGTAATGGTTTCCAGATCCAGGTCCGCCACTTTCAGCGACCGGCTGGCGACACTCACCATCGGTAAATTTCAGGAAAACATCGAGATGAGCGAATACTCCCTTTTCACCTCCGAGTCCGTATCTGAAGGGCACCCGGACAAAATCGCCGACCAGATTTCCGACGCGGTGCTGGACGCCATCATTGCTGAAGACAAGTTCGCCCGCGTGGCCTGCGAGACTCTGGTGAAAACGGGCGTGGCGATCATCGCCGGTGAAGTCACCACCACGGCTTGGGTCGACCTCGAGCAGATCGTCCGTGATGTGATCACCGACATCGGCTACACCAGCTCCGACGTCGGTTTCGACGGCGCGACCTGCGGCGTGATGAACATCATTGGCAAGCAGTCCCCTGACATCAACCAGGGTGTCGACCGCGCCAAGCCTGAAGATCAGGGCGCCGGCGACCAGGGCCTGATGTTCGGCTACGCCAGCAACGAGACCGACGTGCTGATGCCAGCACCGATCACCTTCTCGCACCAGTTGGTTCAGCGTCAGGCTGAAGCCCGTAAATCCGGCCTGCTGCCTTGGCTGCGCCCGGACGCCAAGTCCCAGGTCACCTGCCGCTACGAAAACGGCAAGGTGGTCGGCATTGACGCCGTGGTGTTGTCGACCCAGCACAACCCGGAAGTGTCGTACAAAGACCTGCGCGAAGGCGTGATGGAGCTGATCGTCAAGCACGTCCTGCCGGCAGAGCTGCTGACCAAGGACACCCAGTTCCACATCAACCCGACCGGCCAGTTCATCATTGGCGGCCCGGTTGGCGACTGCGGCCTGACCGGTCGCAAGATCATCGTCGACAGCTACGGCGGCATGGCCCGTCACGGCGGCGGCGCGTTCTCCGGCAAGGATCCATCGAAGGTTGACCGTTCGGCCGCCTACGCCGGTCGTTACGTGGCGAAGAACATCGTCGCCGCCGGCCTGGCCGAGCGTTGCGAGATCCAGGTTTCCTACGCGATCGGTGTCGCCCAGCCGACGTCGATCTCGCTGAACACCTTCGGCACCGGCAAGATCAGCGACGACAAGATCGTCAAACTGGTGCGTGAAGTGTTCGACCTGCGTCCTTACGCCATCACCACCATGCTCGACCTGCTGCACCCGATGTACCGTGAAACCGCTTCGTATGGCCACTTCGGCCGTACCCCGGCGACCAAGACCGTGGGCGAAGACACCTTCACCACCTTCACTTGGGAAAAAACCGACCGCGCCGACGCCCTGCGCGCTGCCGCCGGCCTGTAACCCGGTCATGAAAAAGCCCCGCACGGTGTGCCCTGCGGGGCTTTTTCATGGGCGCTGGAAAGTTTGCCCGAAGCGCTGGCAGCAAATGGTTACCGGATTGAATACCCCCCGCTGGCCGTGAGCTTGCTACCATTGACGGTTTCCGCGAGCGCAACAGGCGGTATTGAAACCAACGCCCGTTGCCGCGCTCCAACAGACTTTACGTTCGCGACTCCATCACCTTTCAAAACGGAGCCTCCATGAAATTTCTAGCACCGCTTGCCCTGCTGACCCTGTGCAGCGTCTTCACCGCACCCTCGATGGCCACCGAGCAAGCACCGGAACTCACCGGTTGCGCCGCCAAGCGCCAGTCCATCAGCGCCCAGATCGAACAGGCCAAGGCCCACGGCAATGCCGAGCAGCAGGCCGGCCTGGAAAAAGCCCTGAGCGAAGTCACCGCGCACTGCACCGATGCATCGCTGAAGAAAGAACGCGAGAACAAGGTGCTGGACGCCAAGCATGAAGTCAGCAAGCGCCAGGCCGATCTCGACAAGGCGATGAAGAAGGGTGATCCGGAGAAGATCAACAAGCGCAAGGACAAGCTCGCCGAGTCGCGCAAGGAGTTGCAGGAAGCGCTGGACGAGTTGGATAAGTAACAGGCGGGTTTGAGGGCCTCATCGCCGGCAAGCCGACTCCCACAGGGGACTTCAGTGAACACTATCTCTGTGTACTACTGACCAACCTGTGGGAGCTGGCTTGCCAGCGATGGCTTCAGACCAGACTACCGCAATCAATGATCCCGAAACTGTTTATGGCAGGCACTGCAGGCGTCTTCGACTTTCTGCACCGCTGGGCCCAGGTTACTGGCCTTGTAAGGCTGCACCTGGCTGGCGATCACCAATTCGCCGGTGGCCGCCTCGAGGGTGCGGGCCATTTCCTGGAAGCGCGCCTGCTTCTCCCAGACGTCGGCGGTGGCACTGCTGTTGTCTTCTTCACGAACCTGCGGGAAATGTTTCCACGGTTCATGGGACAAGGCATCGAGCTTGATCGCGCCCTCGGCGAATTTCGCACCGTCGAACGGGACACGCCCGCGCAGCATGCCGCCCAGGTCTTCGCCGGTCTTGAGCATTTGCTTGAAGATCGCCTTGCGCTGGCCCAACGGCGAGTTGGGATCAACACCGCCACAGGCGGTCAGGGCCAGGCAGGCCAGCAGTACAACTGAAATTCGTTTAAGCGTCATGGTGGCTCAAGGTCCGGAAATCGGCGGCCAGTATCCTCGCCTGAACCGCAAAGACCAATAGCCCTATCAATAATACGGGTTGCCGCAGCCGCCCATGCGCTGCGCCAACCAGCACAGGAAGTACCGCATGAACACTCGCTTCAAGGCCTGGGGCAAGACCCTGGCCTGGACCGTCCCGATGATCGCCCTGCTTGCCGGTTGCAACGGCGGCGACAACACCAAGCCGCAAACCCATGCCATTGCCACCTATTCCAGCGCCACCTGGGACGCCTTGCCGGCGGTCTCGGACAGCGACCTGCTGGCCGGTTTCGGCTCATGGCGCAGCGCCTGCACCCGGCTCAAGAATGATCCGGTCTGGGGCCAGACCTGCGCCGCATCCGCCAGCGTGGCCCTGGAGCCGGGCGCGGTGCGCAGCTTCCTCAAGGAACAGCTGCAGGTCTACGGCCTGCGCTCCTCGGGCGGCAACGCCAATGGCCTGATCACCGGCTACTACGAACCGGTGTACCCGGGCAGCCTCACGCAAACCCCGAGCGCCCATGTGCCGATCTATGGGGTGCCGGAAGACATGATCATCGTCGCCCTCGACAGCCTCTACCCGGAACTCAAGGGCAAGCGCCTGCGCGGTCGCCTCGAAGGTCGAGTACTGAAGCCGTACGACGATTCCGCAACCATCGAGAGCCAAGGCGTGAAGGCGCCGGTGGTGGCCTGGTTGACCGACCCGATGGACCTGCAATTCCTGCAGATCCAGGGTTCCGGCCGGGTGCAACTGGCCGACGGGCGCCAGTTGCGCATTGCCTACGCCGACCAGAACGGACACCCCTACCGCCCCATTGGCCGCTGGCTGGTGGAACAGGGGGAATTAAAGAAAGAAGAGGTGACCATGGGCGCCATCAGCGCCTGGGCCAAAGCCAACCCGACGCGCATTCCGCAGTTATTGGCCAGCAACCCGAGCTACGTGTTCTTCACCCGTAACCCGGACAGCAACGAAGGCCCGCGCGGCTCGCTGAACGTGCCGCTGACTTCGGGCTACAGCGTTGCCGTCGATCGCAAGGTGATTCCGCTGGGCAGTCTGCTATGGCTCTCGACCACCCGCCCCGACGGCACCCCGCTGGTGCGTCCGGTAGCCGCCCAGGACACCGGCGGCGCGATCACCGGCGAAGTGCGCGCCGACCTGTTCTGGGGCACTGGCGAGGCCGCCGGGCAACTGGCCGGCGACATGAAACAGCAAGGCCAGATCTGGATGCTCTGGCCCAAGGGTGCCGCGCTGCCGCAATTGCCTCAGGTGGCCGACAAACCTTGAGGTGACTGGCCTGCGGGAGTGCCGGAGCGCTCCTGCAGGCGCTTCACATCGATACGAAGAAAAAGCTGGCGATCAGTGCCATGCCGACGAACCACACCAGCGAGCGCAGGATCGCCCAGTCCGCCAGGTAGCAGATGATGTACAGCAGGCGACTGGTGATGAACAGCACCGCCAGCACGTTGATCGTCACCAACTCGGCGTTGCCCGCCAGATGGGCGACGATGACCGCTGCGGCAAAGGCCGGAGTGATCTCGAAACTGTTGAGCTGGGCTGAATAGGCGCGCCGGGCAAAACCGTCGAGGTTATCCAGGAAATCCCGTGGGTCGTGGTTATCGGCCAGGCGAAAGCGTCCGCCCAGCTTGGCGATATAAATGCACACGTATGGCAGGAAGATCGCGATCAAAATGCACCACAGGGCAACCGTCATTGCAGAATCCTTGTTCAGAGTTATCGGGAAGTTCGTCTAGAACTTCATGACCAGCATGCCAATCAGTACCAGCCCACAGGCTAAGAGCCGTGGCGTGCCAAAAGGTTCTTTGAGGTAGCGCATGCCGAACAGCACCACCAGGATCACACTGATCTCACGCAGCGCCGCCGCTTCGGCAATCGACCCCAGCTGCATCGCCCACAGCACCAGAGCGTAGCTGAACAACACGCAGAACCCGACCGCCAGCCCCAGCCGCCACTGTTCGCGCCAGAACCGCATGAACGCCGGGCGCTTGCGCACCAGCGCCAGCAACGGGAAGGGCCAGGCGCTGAGCAGGGTGACCCAGACCAGGTAATCCAACGGATGGGACCAGCGCCGAATCGCCTGGCCGTCGATAAAGGTGTAGCAGCCGATGCACAGGCCAATCAGCGCCACCACCGGCAACATCGACCACGGCAGCCGCTCGCCGCCACCGCCCTGCCACAGCAGGCACAGCATGCCGAACGGGATCAGCAAAATGCCGAGGATCTGCTGGTTGGTCAGCACTTCACCGGCGAAGATCAGGGTCAGCGCCAGCACCACCAGTGGCGACAGGCCGCGCATCAAGGGGTAGACCAGGCCCAGGTCACCGACCCGGTAGGCCTGGATCAACAGGTAGCGATAGAGCAACTCGAACGCCGCCGAGGCGAGGATCCACGGCCAGATCTCCAGCGGCGGCAGTTCCACGAACGGCAGCATCAAGGCGACAAACAGCAACGCCACGCTGTCCATGCACGCCACCACCAGCAACCGCTCGGCGCTGAACTTGATCAGGGTATTCCAGGCCGCGTGCAACAGCGCCGCGACCAAAACCAGAACCGTGGGTAACACAGCGCCTCCTCGCTCAAGAGAATTGATTCGTCATATGTCTGGAGCTGTTTATACTGCAAGCGAACACGCCGTACTCACGTGCGCACATACTTATTCCAATAAATCCCTGCTGCAGCCGACTCTGCCAAGACTCGGACACCGGCATGCGTTCGCCTGATCAAAGCGTCAAGACTACCGACAGAGACCTTGCGCATGCCACTCGCCTTGCTTGCTTTGGCCGTTGCCGCTTTTGGCATTGGCACCACTGAATTCGTGATCATGGGCCTGTTGCCCGACGTTGCCCGCGACCTGGCGGTGAGCATTCCGCAGGCCGGCCTGCTGATCACCGGCTATGCCCTGGGCGTGGTGTTCGGCGCGCCGATCCTCGCCGTGGGCACCGCCAACATGCCGCGCAAAGCCACCTTGCTGGGGATGACGCTGATGTTCATCCTCGGCAACATGCTCTGCGCCCTGGCGCCGAACTACGTGACGTTGATGGCCGCCCGGGTGGTCACCGCGCTGTGCCACGGGGCGTTTTTCGGCATCGGCTCGGTGGTGGCCGCCGGGTTGGTCGCACCGAACAAACGGGCCCAGGCGATTGCAATGATGTTCACCGGCCTGACCCTGGCCAACGTGCTCGGCGTGCCCCTGGGGACTGCGCTGGGGCAGTACGCCGGCTGGCGCTCGACGTTCTGGGCGGTGTCGGTGATCGGCGTGCTGGCCGCCCTCGCCCAATGGCGCTGGCTGCCCCGGGACATCGCCATGGACAAGGCCAACCTGGCCAGCGAGTTCAAGGTGCTGGGCAAGGCCAATGTGTTGCTGGCGCTGGGCATGAGCGTGCTGGCGTCGACCAGCCTGTTCAGCGTCTTCACCTACATCGCGCCGATCCTGCAGGACATCACCGGTGTCAGCCCCCATGGCGTGACGATCATGCTGCTGTTGTTCGGCGTCGGCCTGACCGCCGGCAGCATGCTCGGCGGGCGCCTGGCAGACAGTCGGCTACTGCCGTCATTGGTGGGCATGGCCCTGGCCGTGGTGCTGGTGCTGGCCGCGTTCAGCCAGACCAGTCACTCGGTGATTCCTGCGGCGATTACCCTGGTGCTGTGGGGCATTTGTGCCTTCGCCCTGTGCCCGATCCTGCAACTGCTGATCATCGACCAGGCCCATGAAGCGCCCAACCTCGGCTCGACCCTGAACCAGAGCGCCTTCAACCTGGGCAACGCAGCAGGCGCCTGGATCGGCGGCCTGGTGGTCGCCAGCGGCGCCGACCTGGCCGACCTGCCCTGGACTGGCGCGCTGGTCAGTGGGCTTACCGTGTTGACGGCGCTGTATTTCATTTATCGGCAACGGCGGGTGGTGCTAGCGCTGGGGCAGTCAGCGACACCGCGGTAACTTCATCGCCAGCAGGCTGGCTCCTACAGGGATCTATGAACACCCACAAAACCTGTAGGAGCTGGCTTGCCAGCGAAAAAAAACCCAGGCACTGCGCTCATTCAGACAGCACGCGTCATCGTTGACGTCCTTCGCCAGCAAGCTGGCTCCTACAAGGGCCGTGAACACCCACAAAACCTGTAGGAGCTGGCTTGCCAGCGAAAAAACACCCAGGCACCGCGTTCATTCAGACAGCACGCGTCATCGTTGACGTCCTTCGCCAGCAAGCTGGCTCCTACAAGGGCCGTGAACACCCACAAAACCTGTAGGAGCTGGCTTGCCAGCGAAAAAACACCCAGGCACCGCGTTCATTCAGACAGCACGCGTCATCGTTGACGTCCTTCGCCAGCAAGCTGGGTCCTACAAGGGCCGTGAACACCCACAAAACCTGTAGGAGCTGGCTCGCCAGCGAAAAAACACCCAGGCACCGCGTTCATTCAGACAGCACGCGTCATCGTTGACGTCCTTCGCCAGCAAGCTGGCTCCTACAAGGGCCGTGAACACCCACAAAACCTGTAGGAGCTGGCTTGCCAGCGAAAAAACACCCAGGCACTGCGCTCATTCAGACAGCACGCGTCATCGTTGACGTCCTTCGCCAGCAAGCTGGCTCCTACAAGGACCGTGAACACCCACAAAACCTGTAGGAGCTGGCTTGCCAGCGAAAAAAACCCAGGCACTGCGCTCATTCAGACAGCACGCGTCATCGTTGACGTCCTTCGCCAGCAGGCTGGGTCCTACAAGGGCCGTGAACACCCACAAAACCTGTAGGAGCTGGCTTGCCAGCGAAAAAAACCCAGGCACTGCGCTCATTCAGACAGCACGCGTCATCGTTGACGTCCTTCGCCAGCAGGCTGGGTCCTACAAGGGCCGTGAGCACCCACAAAACCTGTAGGAGCTGGCTTGCCAGCGAAAAAACACCCAGGCACCGCGTTCATTCAGACAGCACGCGTCATCGTTGACGTCCTTCGCCAGCAAGCTGGCTCCTACAAGGGCCGTGGACACCCGCCATACCTGTAGGAGCCTACAGCGTCTGCACAATAATCTGACTTTTCAGGTCATTGGCCGCCGCCTCGGCCACCGCTTTCATCGACTTGAAATCCTCCGGCGTACACACCGAGCGCCCCGGTTTGAAGTCGAAGCGGCGCTTGACCAGCACCGTGTTGCCTTCACGAACGTAGGTCGAACTGTAGGCAAACTGCGCATGCTCGAGGGTCACGTTCTTCGGTGCCGCGAGGATGCTCACCTCCTGCGGGAATTCGAAACGCGCCTGCTCCTCGGTCACCCCGCCAATGCAGGTGAAGGCCTGGCTGCGCTCCGGTTCCATCAGCAGGCCGAAGACACTTTGCGCGATGCCACCGGCCAGGCTGCTCATGGTCAACACGCCAATCGGCCCCGGTAGATTGACCAGGTTCTCGACCCGCCCGGCCATGTTCATCGCATAGTCGTCTGCGTTGCCATCCACCTGCCCGGCATCGAAAGTGCCGCTGCCGTTGAGGCCGTAGGAAGCGAGGACTTGCTGGATCAGCAAGTCACGGTCGGTAGGCTTCATCGACTTCACGCCAAAACGGCTCAGCTCCGCCGCCCAGCCGCGCACAGCGGAGCTATGACTGAAGTCGGCCGCACCTTGCGCCGAGACCTTGAACAGCGTGCTGTTGTGCACCAGCCCCGGTTGCGCGGCCGGCGTGCGAGCCAGCGCACCGGACTTGCTCAGCAGCACCGGCTTGTCCAGCACCGGCAACGGCAGGTAACCGGCGGCAATGCCTTCGGCGGTCGAATCAAGGTACAGGTCGAGGTTCGGCACATAGGTGATGGCGTGATTGAGCACGCCCAGCACCGGCACCTTGGGCAATTCATAGGCATTGCCGAGGTTGACCAGCGCCGGCGAACTGTCGATGCCGGCCGCCATCAGCAAGGCCTCGAGCAGCGCCACGTGGTCCTTGCAGTCGCCATACCGGTTGTCGAGGATGGTCTGCGCCGGATGCGGCACCACCCCGCCCGGGCCTACATAGACCGCCACGTAACGAATGTTCTTGCGCACCCAGTCGCTCAGGGCGATGGCTTTGGCCCGGGGTGAGTCGAGCTTGGCAGTGAGGGACTTGGCCAACTCGCTGATCGGCGGGGTAACAACGCTCTGTGCCCTGGCATCGTAGGCCTTGGCGAATTGGCTGAAATCGCTGAAGGTCGACACCGCGAGGAATTGCCCGTAATCCGAGTAGGCCACCGCCCCCTGCTCGATTCGCGCTTTTTCCCCAGGCTGGTAGTCATAGCGATAAATCTTGCGCCCCGGTTTCGCCGCAGGGTGGCTCACCTTGAAGCCCCGGGCATCGGCGTGCAACGGCATGTCGGCGGGCAGGTCATAGATCAGGGTGAACGCCTTCATGACGTAAAACGAGGGGAACGACAAGTCCTCGAACTGCCCGGGGAACAGCGCGGTGATGCGGTTCTTGCGGAACTGCGCCACCAGCCGGTCACCCACCGCCACTTCGGGGAAGATCACCACCTTGACCCGCGTGTCCTGGAACATCGGCGCCCCCGCCGACTGAAGCTCCTGCTGTTCCTTGATCTGATCGGCCTGGACCATGACTTTGCGGCCATCGGGCTTTTGCGTGTAGGCCTGCAGCACATCGAGGGTTTCCAGGGTGCTGTTGTAACTCAACGAACGTTGAGCGGTGGCCTTGATCGCACGTTCTTCGTTGATCAGCAACACGCTGTCGACGGTCACCACGGAACTGCCATCGGCATTGATGACGTTGCTCTGGATATCTTTTTCGATGGTTACCGAACGATCTGTGCCGTCGTCTCGGGCATGTGCAGTGCCCAGGCTGAGGGCCAATACCGCGAGCACGCCGAGCAGGCGTGCAGAGGAGGAGAAGTGCATAAAGATCCGTCTTTTGATGAATAGGAAGCGTTCGCAATATACCGCAAGCGCCGCGCTATCACTTCGACATCTTCCAGATAATTGTTGCGAGTCAGGTAGTTACGGGTTTTCACCGGCCTCGGCCAAGGCAATGACCACCTGCTGCTCGATGTCCTTTTCAGGCGTGCCACGGCCGAAATGCTTGAGGTAGCGACCCTGGCTGTCGAGCAGAAACAGCAGGGTCGAGTGGTCCATCATGTATTGCCCCGGCTGATCACCGTAAGGCGCCTTCTTGTAGTACACGTGATAGGCGTCGGTAATCCTGGCGATCTGCTGCGCCGTTCCGGTCAAGCCGACAAAGTCCTTGGCGAAGTACTGCACATACGTTTTGAGCTTGGCCGGCGTGTCACGCTCCGGGTCCACGGTGACGAAAATCGGCCGCACCTTGAGACCCTGTTGCTGCTGCAACTGCCGGCTGATGCGGGCCATTTTTGCCAGGTCGGTGGGGCAAATGTCCGGGCAAGTCATGAAGCCGAAGTACAGCAAAGCGGGTTGGCCGAAGCTGCGTTCGTTGACCGGTTGGCCATTCTGGTTGGTCAGCTGGAAAGGCCCGCCGACATCGGTACGCGGTGCCGCGACCAACTCAGCGGACCAGCCCGCCAGCAGCAGGATGGCGGCGACGAATACCTGCTTCATGCTCAGTAGCCTCCCGAATAGGTCAATGCCAGGCCCACCAGTTCGGACATCTGCCCGTCCTGCTTTTGAGTCCCGGCTGAAAGCCCGAGCTTGATCTGGCCGGTGATGTTGTAGCTCAGGCTCAGTTCGTTGAGGTAATCCTGGTGATCCGCGCCCCCAGTCGATTCGCGATGCTTGTCGGTGCGGGTCGCGCCCAGGGCCCAGTCACCGAAATCGAAGGTCAGCGAGGTGGTCAGGTAGCGGGTGTCGTTGCCGCGGATGCCATCCTCGTTTTGCACATCGGCAAATTCGACGAAGGGCACGATATCGAAATAGCGCCCATCCAGGGTCGGCTCAAGCTCGGTGCTCGGCGCGTAGGCCCAGATGTAGCGGGCCGAGGCGATCTTGATGGTTTCATCGGCCGCCTCGGCGGGCGGCTGGTCTTCGCCCTGCTGGTTGAACATGTAGCCGACCTGCATTTCCAGGTAGGGCACCGCCGGAATCGCCAGCCAGTTCAAGGTCAGCGCATAGGAGTCGAGCTTGCCGGTATTCGATGGCCCGCCATCAGAGCGCTGGAGTTTCTCGCCGTGGCGCAGGTAGGGCCGACCGAGAAACGAATTGTCCGCGGTGTAGAGGCTGACATTCGGTTCGATCATCCCCAGCTGCTGGTCGAAGAACCGATAAGCCACGGTGCCGCCGAGCATGCCGTCCAGATCGTAGGTACTGACGAAGTCCTCGGTGTAGAGCCCGGGCGCCTGGTCCTGGGCACGACCGAACGGCACGTGGTACTTGCCCAGCATAAACGCCGAGTTGGCGTTGTTCTGGTAGTAGTTGAGGTCATTGATCACCAGCCCGACGTCTTCGAAAAAGCGCTTCTGCCCCAGGTTCGGCGGGGTGATCGGATTGATCTCGGTGGACAGCTGGATCTGCTGGTCGTGGGTGAAGCGAAAGTAAAAGGTGCTGTTGATGTCCGGGTAGGCATCGGTGCTGTTGCGATTGCCGCCCTGGGGCGAATCGGAATGTACGTGGTCATATTGAAAGGTCGCGTCGTAGTCCATGCCGACATTGGGATACTGCCCATCATCGGCCAGCGTCAGCTCGACGCCGCACACCGATCCCAGCAACAAGACAGCCAAGCGATGAGTGCTCATGGCGCCCCCTTTACTTGATCAACGGGCTGGAGGTTTTTTGCTCCTGTCCGGTGTTGCGCAGGAAAGCGCAGAGCTGATTGTTTTCGCCGTACAGGCCGCCCAGGGGTTCGAGCTTGACCGCCTGCTCGTAGTCCTCGGGCTTGACCACCTGGATCGCCTGCATCATGCCGCCGTCCTCGTGTTCGAGGATGTGGCAGTGGTAGACAAACTTGCCGAGAATCACCGGGTCGCGGAACGGAATGCGCACGGTGATGGAACCGGTGGCCGGGATGAACACGTTGTCCCGGTAGCCACTGAACTCCACCTTTTTGCCGTTGATCTCGGTGACCTGGAAGTCCACCTGGTGGATATGAAACTGGTGCAATTCCTGGGATGGGTTGAACAACCGCCATTCCTCGACATCGCCGAGCTTGACCGTGGTGTTCACCCGGTCCAGTTCGAAGCGCGTGCCGTTGATCAGGAACGCATTGGGGTCGGTAGCGGAATCCTGGAACGCAAACTGCCGGGTCTGGTTGACCACCACCCGGGAGAAATCCTCGGCGGGCGGGTAGGCGCTGGTGATCTGCCGGGTCGCCACCGGTTCGCCGCTGGAACGCAGGATCGCCAGCTGGGTGGCCGGGTACGAATCGCCGGCCGGCCCGGTATTGGCCTCACCCATTTCGACGGCATGGGAACCTGCCGGCGGCCCGACCACCAGCACACTGAAACGCGCCGAAGGGCCGATCAGCACCTGGTCATCGTCGACCCGGCGAGTCACCGTGTTGCCGTCGCGCGACAGTATCTGCATCGTCTGGCCGTTGATGCGGATGCGGAAGTACTGGTTGGCGGCAATGTTGATGAAGTGCCAGAGCTGAGTTTCACCGGGCCTGATGTCGATGGTCGGCACTTCCTGGCCATTGATCGTGCGGATCGACGGGGCGCTGGTGATGATCTCGCTGGCGACTTTTCCGGTCAGGGTTTTCTGGAAGTTGCGCAGTACCAGCACCCGCTCCTTGATGCCCTTGAGTTCGGGAAACGGGTCAAGCATGCCGTCCACCAGGATCGGCCCGGCGATCCCGGCCGACACCTGGCGCTGCGAGCCGCCATGGAAATGGCTGTGATACCAGTAGGCGCCGGGACTGTGGTTGGGTGGCAGCTTGACGTTGTACACGCCGACCTGATGGGGCTGGGTCATGCGAAAAATATTGTCGCCCTCGTCCAGAGGCGACACCTGCATGCCATGGAAATGCAGGTTGGTGACCTCGTCCATGCGGTTGTCCAGGCGCAACGCCATGGTCCCGCCGGGGCGGGTGCGGATCAGCGGCGAGTCGTAGTCACCGTTGAACACCAGCGACACATAACGCTCGTTGCCGACGCTGACCGACTGTTCAGCCGCCGTCAGCGTGGCGTGGGTCACGCCGCTGGCATCGTAGGAAAACTCGGGGTTCTGCCGTAGAACCGGGGAAGCGGGCTGCAGGGCGGACTGACCGGCGCAACCGGTCAAGGCCAGCAGTACGACGCTCAAGCAAGGTGCAAAGGGGCGGACGCTGAAAGCTCTGGGCATGATCGCGACCTTCGTTGGCAAAGCCAGGAACTGAGGATGCAGTTCACCCGTGCGTTGCCCAAGGTGCCAAATGCCACCACGCAAGCGGCAACACCACGAGTGGCGTGGCTTTGAGCAATATGCGCGCAACTTTTGCAGTGTAGAACAGGTCTGAGGACCTGCAAGTTTTAGGGAACCACTCCCATTTGCTAATCAACACGCCTCTCAGTCCGATAGGCAAATCTGTCGGACCCCCTTATCACCCCCTGCCCCGAGACCCCGGATGCTTGAGCTTGTCGCTGCCTTTATCTGCCTCACCACCCTGCTGACCTTCGTCAATTTCCGCTTCATCGGCCTGCCGCCGACCATCGGCGTGATGGTCACCGCGCTGCTGTTTTCCCTGCTGCTGCAAGGCCTCAGCCTGATCGGCTACCCCGGCCTGGAAGACCGCGTGGAGCAACTGATCGGCCAGATCGATTTCGGCGATCTGCTGATGAACTGGATGCTGTCCTTCCTGCTGTTTGCCGGCGCCCTGCACGTCAACCTCAACGACCTGCGCAGCTACCGTTGGCCCATCGGCCTGCTGGCGACCTTCGGCGTGTTGATCGCCACGGTGGTCATCGGCAGCCTGGCCTATTACATCTTTGCCCTGTTCGGCTGGCACGTCAGCTTCCTCTATTGCCTGCTGTTCGGCGCACTGATCTCGCCCACCGACCCGATTGCGGTGCTCGGTGTATTGCGCACCGCCAACGCTTCCAAGCCGCTGAAGACCACCATCGTCGGCGAATCGCTGTTCAACGACGGCACCGCGGTGGTGGTGTTCACCGTATTGCTGGGCATTGCCCAACTCGGCGAAACCCCGACCGTCGGCGCGACCGCCCTGCTGTTTGCCCACGAGGCCTTGGGCGGCGTGCTGTTTGGCGGGCTGATCGGTTATCTGGTGTACCTGATGATCAAGAGCATCGAGCAACACCAGATCGAGGTCATGCTGACCCTGGCCCTGGTGATCGGCGGCTCGGCCATGGCGTCCGAACTGCATGTCTCGGCCCCGATCGCGATGGTGGTCGCCGGCCTGATCATCGGCAATCTGGGGCGCAACCTGGCGATGAACGACATGACCCGCAAGTACTTGGACGGCTTCTGGGAGCTGCTCGACGACATGCTCAACGCCCTGCTGTTCGCCCTGATCGGCATGGAGCTGTTGCTGCTGCCGTTCAGCTGGATGCACCTGCTGGCGGCGAGTTTGTTGGCGCTGGCGATCCTGCTGTCGCGGCTGCTGACCGTGGCCCCGGCCATCGTCTTGCTGCGGCGCTGGCGCACGGTGCCACGCGGCACCATCCGCATCCTCACCTGGGGCGGTTTGCGCGGCGGCGTGTCAGTGGCATTGGCCCTGGCCCTGCCGTTGGGCCCGGAGCGTGACCTGCTGCTGAGCATCACCTACATCGTGGTGTTGTCGTCGATCCTGTTGCAGGGCCTGAGCATCGGCAAGCTGGTCAAGCATGTGACCCGTGATGAACCGGCGCCGGCCCCTCATCACTGATCAGAGGTGCGTGATGGCTGCGCGGGCTGCTTCGGCGGCCCGCTTTCGCTGCGCACCTGGGCGTGACTGAGTAAGGCAAAGATGAAGCTGCCGCCGACAATATTGCCGCCCAGCGTCGGCCCGGCGAATACCAGCCAGAAATCCGCCCAGGACAACTCGCCGGCAAACACCAGGTACGAGACTTCGGCCGAGCCGACCACGATGTGGGTGAAGTCGCCCAGCGCCATCAGGTAAGTGATCAGGATGATGATCCACATCTTGGCGCTTTCCATGGAGGGGATCATCCAGACCATGGTCGCGATCATCCAGCCCGAGACGATGCCCTTGGCGAACATTTTGCCGGCGTCGTTTTCCATGACCTTGCGCCCGATGTCGAGGAAAGCCAGGTCGGTTTTGCTGTCGAAGATCGGCAGGTGCAACATCACGTAGGCCACCAGCAAGGTGCCGCACAGGTTGCCCACCAACACCACGCTCCACAGGCGCATCAGCCGGCCGACGTTGTTCAGGGTGAATTTGGTCATGACTGGCAGCACCGCAGTCAGGGTGTTTTCGGTGAACAGTTGCTGGCGGGCGAGGATCACCGCGAGAAAACCGGCGCAATAGCCGAAGCTGGCGATCACCTTGAACGCTTCGCCGTCCGGCAAACGTGAGTTGAGCAGCCCCATGGCCATCAATGATAGGCCCATGGTCAGGCCGGCGGCCAGGGCCGACCACCAGAGTGCCGCAACACTGCGCTCCAGTTCCTGATCGCCCTGAGTGCGGATGATTTCGTGCAGCACGGCCGCGCGTGGCGGCTGGTTCTTGTCGACGTCGTGCTTTTCCTGCGCCGACAGGTTCGGTGTCTTGCCGTCTTTTTCAGTGCTCATTGGCTGCGCTACCCGGGTGGTCATTCTGGTACGACCCGCCGGGTGCGCCGCTGTTCACTGCGCAGGTGATGAATTATTCGACGCTGGTTTCGTTCTGGAACTGATCCTTGACGTAGCGGATCTCGGTCCGCCCATGGGCCGCTGGCAGGCCATCTTCACCGAGGTTGACGAAGACCATTTTCTCGACGGTCAGGATGCTCTTGCGGGTGATCTTGTTGCGCACTTCGCAAGTCAAGGTGATGGAGGTGCGACCGAACTCGGTGGCGGTGATGCCCAGTTCGATGATGTCGCCCTGGCGCGAGGCGCTGACGAAGTTGATCTCGGAAATGTACTTGGTGACGACGCGCTGGTTGCCCAGTTGGACGATGGCGTAGATCGCCGCTTCTTCATCGATCCAGCGCAACAGGCTGCCGCCGAACAGCGTGCCGTTGGGGTTGAGGTCTTCAGGTTTTACCCATTTGCGGGTGTGGAAATTCATATTCGCTCCTGAGGGTCTTGCCGATGGATGCCGCCCATCATGGCAGAGCCCGGCGCAGAGCTCTACGCTGCATCGACTATGGTCTCGATCAAGATAATCAACCAGCCGACAGAAACCCTTTGGCAGATTCGCCCGGCCCGCTATAATCGCCTCCGTTTCAAAACGGTCATCTTCAATGGATACCGTTTTCCCGCCACCTGTCCGAGGGGCGCTGCAGCAGGCTAGACCTGTCAGGCTCGGATGGGGCGTTGCCTGGCCTGAATGGGCCGGACACTAAACGCACAACGGCGCCCATTCGCATACATTACGAATGGAGGCTCTTCATGAGCGCTGTCAACACGCCTGCAGATTTCACCGACTACAAAGTCGCCGACATGTCCCTGGCTGCCTGGGGCCGTCGCGAAACCATCATCGCCGAGTCGGAAATGCCGGCCCTGATGGGTCTGCGTCGCAAATACGCCGGCGAGCAGCCGCTCAAAGGCGCGAAGATCCTCGGCTGCATCCACATGACCATTCAGACTGCCGTGCTGATCGAAACCCTGGTTGCCCTGGGTGCCGAAGTACGCTGGTCGTCCTGCAACATTTTCTCGACTCAAGACCAGGCCGCTGCCTCCATCGCCGCTGCCGGCATCCCGGTGTTCGCCTGGAAAGGTGAGACCGAGCAAGAGTACGAGTGGTGCCTGGAGCAAACCATCCTCAAAGATGGCGCGCCTTGGGATGCCAACATGATCCTCGACGACGGCGGCGACCTGACCGAGCTGCTGCACAACAAATACCCGCAGGTGCTGGATCGCGTCCACGGCGTGACCGAAGAAACCACCACCGGCGTACACCGCTTGCTGGACATGCTGGCCAAGGGCGAACTGCGCATCCCGGCCATCAACGTCAACGACTCGGTAACCAAGTCGAAGAACGACAACAAGTACGGCTGCCGTCACAGCCTGAACGATGCGATCAAGCGTGGTACCGACCACCTGCTGTCCGGCAAGCAAGCGCTGGTGATCGGCTACGGTGACGTGGGCAAGGGTTCGGCCCAGTCCCTGCGTCAGGAAGGCATGATCGTCAAGGTATCCGAAGTCGACCCGATCTGCGCCATGCAAGCCTGCATGGACGGTTTCGAACTGGTTTCGCCATTCATCGATGGCATCAACACCGGCACCGAAGCAAGCATCGACAAAGCGCTGCTGGGCAAGATCGACCTGATCGTGACCACCACCGGTAACGTCAATGTTTGCGACGCCAACATGCTCAAGGCCCTGAAAAAGCGCGCTGTGGTCTGCAACATCGGTCACTTCGACAACGAAATCGACACCGCTTTCATGCGCAAGAACTGGGCATGGGAAGAAGTGAAGCCACAGGTGCACAAGATTCACCGTACCGGCGCTGGTGATTTCGACCCGCAGAACGATGACTACCTGATCCTGCTGGCCGAAGGCCGTCTGGTGAACCTGGGCAACGCCACCGGTCACCCAAGCCGCATCATGGACGGTTCGTTCGCCAACCAGGTACTGGCGCAGATCTTCCTGTTCGAACAGAAGTACGCCGACCTGTCGCCAGCCCAGAAAGCCGAGCGCCTGACCGTTGAAGTACTGCCGAAGAAACTCGACGAAGAAGTGGCCCTGGAAATGGTCCGCGGTTTCGGTGGCGTCGTGACTCAACTGACCAAGACCCAGGCCGACTACATCGGCGTGACCGTCGAAGGCCCGTTCAAGCCGCACGCTTACCGCTACTGATTCTTGGCTGACAACACGGTGTGCCCGGCGCACCGTGTTGTCTGGTTCGCTGGCAAGCCAGCTCCTACAGGTTGCACGTCGCATTTGTAGGAGCTGGCTTGCCAGCGAAGGCGTTGTGACGGACACACCGTTTGGCTCTCGAGTTTCCAAGGATATGACCATGTCCCAAGATCGTCGCTACAGCTTCGAGTTCTTCCCTACCAAGACCGACGCTGGGCATGAAAAGCTGCTCGCCACTGCTCGTCAGCTGGCCAAATACAACCCTGACTTCTTCTCCTGCACCTATGGCGCAGGCGGCTCGACCCGTGATCGCACGATCAACACCGTGTTGCAGCTGGAAAGCGAAGTGAAAGTGCCTGCCGCCCCGCACCTGTCGTGCGTCGGCGACAGCAAGGCCGACCTGCGCGGCCTGCTGGAGCAATACAAGGCCGCCGGGATTACCCGCATCGTCGCCTTGCGCGGTGACCTGCCTTCCGGCATGGGTATGGCCAGTGGCGAAATGCGCCACGCCAATGACCTGGTTGAATTCATTCGTGAAGAGACTGGCGATCACTTCCACATCGAAGTTGCTGCCTACCCGGAAATGCACCCGCAAGCGCGCAATTTCGAGGACGATCTCAACAACTTCGTGCGTAAGGCCAATGCCGGCGCCGACAGTGCGATCACCCAGTATTTCTTCAACGCCGACAGCTACTTCTACTTCGTCGAGCGTGTACGGGCATTGGGTGTGAACATCCCGATCGTGCCGGGCATCATGCCGATCACCAACTACAGCAAGCTGGCGCGCTTCTCCGATGCCTGCGGTGCGGAAATCCCGCGCTGGATCCGCAAGCAGCTGGAAGCCTACGGCGACGACACCCAGAGCATTCAGGGGTTCGGCGAGCAGGTGATCACAGAGATGTGTGAACGTTTGTTGCAGGGCGGTGCACCAGGGCTGCATTTCTATACCCTGAACCAGGCTGAACCAAGCCTCGCTGTCTGGAACAACCTGAAACTACCGCGCTGACGGTAGTGTCAGAACAAAGGCCCTGGCGAACCCAGGGCCTTTTTTTATGCCACTCAACCGGAAAACCGCCGTAGATGTCGACTTCACGCCAAGCACCGACCCCCCAACTGATTTATCTGGTCTATGGGGCATGCACCTACCACCAGGAGGCGATCTTCAGCATTGCCAGTGCCCTGGCCGGTTTGCGCAAGACGCCGGGGCAGGCGCTCGACATCCAGGTCTTTACCGACAAGCCGGAGCACTACCGCGACCTGCCAGTGCGGGTTCGCGAGTTCGACGAAAACACCCGGCAAGGCTGGATTGCGCCCCACGGCTACCATTTCCGCGCCAAGCATGCGGTCATGCAGCAGGTGATGAAGGAGTCCGAGCTGGCGTTGCTGATCGACACCGACACCTTCTTCCACAGCTCGCCGCTGGAACTGTTCCGGCGCATCGAGCCCGGCACTTTGTTGTGCAATACCCTGGGCACGGCCTACGGTGCCAACAAGCAGACCCTCCTCTACCGGACACTGGCCGAGGTCCTGCAGCAACGGCAACTGGCCGATGACAGCACGCCGATGCTCAATTCCGGGGTGATTGGCCTGTATCAGCAAGACGCCGACATTCTCGACCGCTCACTGGCGCTGATGGACGAGTTGTATCCCCTGGCCCAAGGCGCTTACACCCTGGAAGAATTCTGCCTGTCGCTGGCGTCCTATCGCACGTTACAGGTGCGCGAATGCCCGGACCTGATTCACCACTACTGGAGCCGCAAGGAGCTGTTTCGCGCCAAGATCAACGCCTGGCTGGAAAAACATCGAGCCAACCCGACCAGCACCCAGGCCCAGGAGGAAACCGCCCTGGTCACCGCGACCCTGCCACGCCCGCCGACCCTGCAACGCCTGGCCTACAAAGTCGTGACCCTCGCCCTGCCGCGCGAGCAACGCCAGTTCATGCGCGAAATCCTCTACGGTTGCTATCGCCACCCCAACCCGTTCGATCAAGCCTGTACCCCGGTCTGGTGGGAAAAGGCCCATGCCAACGTGGAAAAACGCCTGAAGCAGCCGCTCAAAGGCGACCAGCTCGAACGCTGGTTCAACCACCCGATCAACCGGCTGGTACTCGGCAAGCGGCGAAGAGCCATCTACCTACACCTGATGCAGGCAAAAGGCGACTAAGCCTCGGGCTAGACCGCCTCTAGCTATTTGCCCGCCACTCGTCGTAATCTCCAGCAATGCCCGTCATTGCCCAATTACTGACAGCCGTGCTTCTTGCTTGCCTGAGCTTCGCTGCCCGGGCGGAAAAACTGCGGATTGTCACCGAGCCCTGGGCACCCTACGTCTACGAGGAGAACGGCCAGGCTCGCGGGCTGGACTACGAAACCACGGCGATTGTCTTCCAGCGCCTGGGGATCGAAGTGCAATGGCAATTCCTGCCGTGGAAACGCTGCCTGGCCATGCTCGACCAGGGGTTGGCCGATGGTGTGCTGGACATTTTTCACAGCGATGAGCGCGACGCCACCCTGCTCTACCCCAGCGAACCGCTGTCACAGGTCGAGTTCGTGATGTTCTACGCCAACGCCCGCCCCCACCCGTTCAAGACCCTCGAAGACCTGCGTGGCCTGACCATCGGCACCTCGCCCGGCTACCTGTACAGCGAGGATTTTCGCCAATCGACGCTGTTCACCCGCGAACCGGCGCCGACCCACGAAGCCAACTTCGGCAAGCTGGCGCTGGGGCGCATCGACCTGCTGATCACTGACCGTCGGGTCGGCCAGACCCTGCTCGACAGCCTGAACCTGCGCGGGCAGATCAGCGAAAGCCCCACCGTGATCAGCCAGCAGAGCCAGTTTCTCGCGGTGCGCCGCAACGCCGGCATGGACTTGCTGGTGCAGCGCTTCGGCGCCGAACTCAAGCGGTTCAAGCGTGAACCGGCCTATGCCCAGCTCAGCGCTCGTTACGGTGCGGCACCGGCCCCTGACATGACCCTCGCCAGCCCGTCGGCTGGCGAAGAAAAGGCCGTTGAGCAGCAGGAACGCAGCGCACAGTGATTGCTCTGTTATACTCCGGCCTTCCCGCCAGGCTTACGCCCGGACGCTCGGTACCGCATATCGCCTCTCGACATCGCTACAGCGCAGCTTTCAGCCCGCGCGAGCACTCGCAGATGAGCCCGCGGCACCCAGCAGGACCGGACGCGATTGCGCTTCTCTTTAATGCCACTCGCGCCAGGCAAGACTATCCCATTGGGCCAAGCCCTAACTAAAAACAGGATTACTCATGTCCTTTGCTTCCCTCGGTCTCTCCGAGGCTTTAGTCGGCGCCATCGAAGCCGCCGGCTACACCCAGCCTACTCCGGTGCAACAGCGGGCCATTCCCGCCGTGTTGCAAGGTCGCGACTTGATGGTTGCGGCACAGACAGGTACTGGTAAAACCGGCGGTTTCGCCCTGCCGATCCTCGAGCGCCTGTTCCCCAACGGTCACCCGGACAAATCCCAGCGCCACGGCCCACGCCAACCGCGGGTACTGGTGCTGACCCCGACTCGCGAACTGGCCGCCCAGGTACACGACAGCTTCAAGCTGTATGCCCGCGACCTGAAGTTCGTCAGCGCCTGCATCTTCGGCGGTGTTGGCATGAACCCGCAGGTCCAGGCCATGGCCCGCGGTGTCGACGTACTGGTCGCCTGCCCGGGTCGTTTGCTCGACCTGGCCGGCCAGGGCAGCGTCGACTTGTCCCACGTGGAAATCCTCGTGCTCGACGAAGCCGACCGCATGCTCGACATGGGCTTCGTCCATGACGTGAAAAAGGTCCTCGCCCGCCTGCCTGCCAAGCGCCAGAACCTGCTGTTCTCGGCGACGTTCTCCAAGGACATCACCGACCTGGCCGGCAAGCTGCTGCACAACCCGGAACGCATCGAAGTCACGCCGCCGAACACCACGGTCGAGCGCATCGAGCAGCGCGTGTTCCGTCTGCCGGCGAGCCACAAGCGTTCGCTGCTGGCGCACCTGATCACCGCAGGCGCCTGGGAACAGGTACTGGTGTTCACCCGCACCAAGCACGGCGCCAACCGCCTGGCCGAATACCTCGACAAGCACGGCCTGAGCGCTGTGGCGATCCACGGCAACAAGAGCCAGAACGCCCGCACCAAAGCCCTGGCCGACTTCAAGGCCGGTAGCGTACGGATCCTCGTCGCCACCGACATCGCCGCGCGCGGCCTGGACATCGACCAGTTGCCACACGTGGTCAACTTCGAACTGCCGAACGTCGACGAAGACTACGTACACCGTATCGGTCGTACCGGTCGTGCCGGTCGTTCCGGCGAGGCGATCTCGCTGGTTGCCCCGGACGAAGAAAAACTGCTGAAAAGCATCGAGCGCATGACCAAGCAGAAGATCGCCGATGGCGACCTGATGGGTTTCGATGCCAGCAGCGTTGAAGCCGAGAAGCCGGAAGTTCGCGAGCGTCCGGATGTGCGTAACCCGCGCAATGCCCGTGGCCCGCGTGGTGACGGTCCGAACGGCGGTGGCGGTGGCGGCGGTCGCAAGGACAAGGGCAAGGACAAGGGCGGCAAGGAAAAACCGGCCGCTGCACGTGGCGAGCGCCAGGCGCAAAAGCCGCGTGAAGGCACCCCGGCCCGGGAACAACAGCGCCCTGCTCCACGCGCTGCAGCGCCTGACCGTGCTCCGGACGAGTTCCTCGACGACGATATCGACAACTTCGGTAACCGCGCCGATTACGTGCCGCAGCAGAAACCGGCTCAAGGCCGTGGTCGTCGCCCAGGTGCTCCGGCACAAGGCGCTGGCGCGGGCGGCGGTGCACGCACCGGTCAGGCGCCAGGTCGCCAGAACGGTCCACGCAACAGCAGCGGCGGTGCCTCCACCGGCACCCCGGCGGCCAAGCGCAGCGGTCCACGCAGTGGCGCAGCACGCGACGGCCAGGGCGGTCGCCGCGAAGACTCGCGCAACCGTCGTCCAGCCCGTGACGATCAGGCGCGCCAGGAACCGGCCGTGCAGAACCCACGTGGCGGCCCGGCACCGAAGATCATCCACAAGGAGTCGAAGTCTGACCGCTTCCCGACGCCTGAGCAGCTCGAGCAACTGCCGAGCCGTCCACGTGGTGAAAAACCGGCGCTGCTGACCCGCAACCGCTGATTTTCAAAGCGCCATAAAAAATGCCCCGCATCCAAGGATGCGGGGCATTTTTGTTTGCGTGGCGAACGTTACTTCGCTTTTACGCCTTCAAACGAAACGTACAGTTCAACGGCGTCAGACTTTGGACCCAGATCTTTCTGCTTGCCGAAATCGGAGCGCTTGATGCTGGTGGTGCCTTCGAAGCCGGCACGGTAGCCGCCCCATGGATCCTTGCCTTCACCCAGGAAAGTGGCCTTGACCACGACTGGTTTGGTCACGCCTGCGATGGTCAGGTCGCCAGTCACGTCAGCGGTGTTGGCACCGGTGGACTTGACGCTGGTGGAAACAAAGGTGGCCTTGCCGAATTTGCTCGCGTTCAGGAAGTCAGCGCTGGCGATGTGCTTATCGCGCTCGGCGTGGTTGGTGAACACGCTGGCGGTGTTGACGTTGAACTCGATCTTGCTGTCTTCCGGCTTGGCAGCGTCGAAGCTGAACTTGCCGTCGATGTCTTTGAAGGTACCGGTGATGAAGCTGTAGCCCAGGTGGCTGATCTTGAAGTCGACGAAGGCGTGCTGGCCTTCCTTGTCGACCACATAGTCAGCCGCCATCACGTTGGCCGACAACAGTGCAGAACCGATTGCCAGAGCGGCGAGAGATTTTTTCAACATGCTTTCTATTCCTTGGAGTCGAGGTTGAATTTCAGGCTTTGCGACCCAGCATTCGCGTCAGGGTCACATCACGGTCGATAAAGTGGTGCTTCAATGCCGCCAATGCGTGGAGGCCGGAGAAAATCACCAGCGCCCAGGCCAGGTAAAAGTGAATCTCACCCGCCACGTCTGCCTGGTCCGGTAGCCCGGAAACCAGTGCAGGTACTTCGAACAAGCCAAACACCGGGATCCCGACACCGTCTGCGGTGGAAATCAGGTAACCGGCAATCATTACAGCGAACAAACCGATGTACAAAAATCCGTGACCCAACTTGGCGCCGATGCGCGTCAGGCGGTCGTAGCTGTCCAGCGTTGGCGGCGGTGGGCTGATGAAACGCCAGACCACCCGCAGCAGCATCACCGCGAACAACACCAGGCCGATGCTCTTGTGCAGGTCCGGCGCGTCTTTGCGCCAGGTGCTGTAGTAATCCAGCCCGACCATCCACAAGCCCAGGGCGAACAGGCCGACCACTGCCAGGGCCACGCCCCAGTGCATGAAAATGCTGACCCAGCCGTAGCGGGAATTAGAGTTACGTAGCTGCATTGCCCAAATCCTGTAAGAACTGCGACCAAGACTATCGAGTTATCTATCGAATTAAAGCCGAAAATTTCGCTTTGAAATATCGAGAAAAACGATAAAGAGTGTGAATCGGGTTGGTTAAGGAAAGATTAACCCCGAATCAGACTAGTCCTCTATACAGCCGCCCGCGTGCCCCGACACGCAAATTTCTCGTCAATTCAGACGGCTGAAAAACCACAATGGGTTGTCCGCACCCCTTTCATTGCATAGGCTTGCGCGACTGTTTGCCCGCGAAACCAGCGCGCCGTCTCGAGGAGAATGAACATGGGCTTGAATAATCAGTGGATGCAGCGCGATCTCGCGGTTCTCTGGCATCCCTGCACCCAGATGAAAGACCACGAACAACTGCCGCTGATTCCGATCAAGCGTGGCGAAGGTGTGTGGCTCGAAGACTTTGAGGGCAAGCGCTACCTCGACGCGGTCAGCTCCTGGTGGGTCAACGTGTTCGGCCATGCCAATCCGCGCATCAACCAGCGCATCAAGGATCAGGTCGATCAACTGGAACACGTGATCCTCGCCGGTTTCAGCCATCAGCCGGTGATCGAGCTGTCCGAGCGCCTGGTGAAAATCACCCCCGAAGGCCTGACCCGCTGCTTCTACGCCGATAACGGTTCGTCGTGCATCGAAGTCGCGCTGAAAATGAGCTTTCACTACTGGCTCAACCGCGGCCAGCCGAACAAGAAACGCTTCGTCACCCTGACCAACAGCTACCACGGCGAAACCATGGCTGCGATGTCGGTCGGCGACGTGCCGCTGTTCACCGAAACCTACAAGGCGCTGCTGCTGGACACTATCAAGGTGCCGAGCCCGGACTGCTACCTGCGCCCGGACGGCATGAGCTGGGAAGAACACTCGCGCAACATGTTCGCGGCGATGGAGCAGACCCTGGCGGAGAACCACGACAGCGTCGCGGCGGTGATCGTCGAGCCGCTGATCCAGGGCGCCGGCGGCATGCGCATGTACCACCCGGTGTACCTCAAGCTGCTGCGCGAAGCCTGCGACCGCTACGGCGTACACCTGATCCACGACGAAATTGCCGTCGGTTTCGGCCGCACCGGGACGATGTTCGCCTGTGAGCAGGCCGGCATCCGTCCGGACTTCCTCTGCCTGTCGAAAGCCCTCACCGGCGGTTATCTGCCGCTGGCGGCCTGCGTCACCACCGAGGAGGTGTACAGCGCCTTCTACGATGATTACCCGACTCTGCGCGCCTTCCTCCACTCCCACAGCTACACCGGCAATCCGCTGGCCTGTGCGGCGGCGTTGGCGACCCTGGATATCTTCGAGCAGGACAACGTGATCGCGAACAACCAGGCGCTGGCCCAGCGTATGGCCTCCTCCACCGCCCACCTGGTCGACCACCCGAACGTCTCGGAAGTGCGCCAGACCGGCATGGTGCTGGCGATCGAGATGGTCAAGGACAAGGCCAGCAAAGAAGCCTACCCCTGGCAAGAACGTCGCGGCCTGAAAGTATTCCAGCACGCCCTGGAACGCGGTGCGCTGTTGCGCCCGCTGGGCAGTGTGGTGTATTTCCTGCCGCCTTACGTGATCACCCCGGAGCAGATCGACTTCCTCGCCGAAGTGGCCAGTGAAGGCATCGATATCGCTACCCGTGATTCGATCAGCGTGGCGGTGCCGAAGGATTTCCACCCGGGGTTTCGTGATCCGGGTTGAGTGAACCGGCTCAGGTGCCTGCGGTGTCAGGGCCGGCCCCTTCGCGGGCAAGCCCGCTCCCACAGGTATTGCGCTGCCCCTGTGGGAGCGGGCTTGCCCGCGATTGAAGTCAAACACCGACTCAAAAGATTCACACTTTTTCAGAGAACCCGAATGAGACTGTCCCGCTTCTTTATCGACGCCCCGCTGAGCCTCGGCGAACACGAATTGCCGGAGGCGCAGGCGCATTACATCAGCCGGGTGCTGCGCATGGCGCCGGGCGATGCCGTGCAGGTGTTCGACGGCTCAGGCCAGGAATTTCTCGGCAGCCTGGCAGAAGTCGGCAAAAAACACGTGCGCGTGGCGCTGACTGAAAGCTTCGCCGGACAAGTCGAATCACCGCTGCACATCCACCTCGGCCAGGGCTTGTCCCGGGGCGAGCGCATGGACTGGGCGATCCAGAAGGCCACCGAGCTGGGGGTGAGCGAAATCACCCCGATCTTCAGTGATCGTTGCGAAGTACGGCTCAAGGACGAACGCGCCGACAAGCGCCTGCAACACTGGCGCCAGGTGGCGATCAGCGCCTGCGAACAATGCGGGCGTTCCACGGTACCGGTGATTCATCCGCCGCTGCTGCTGGCAGACTGGATCAAACAGACCCAGGCCGAACTCAAGCTGGTGCTGCACCCGGTGGCCGAGCCCATGGTCAGCCATGCCAGACCGGCGACCCTGGCGTTCCTGATCGGCCCGGAAGGCGGCTTGAACGACAACGAAGTCGAACAGGCCCAGGCCGCCGGCTACCACGCCGCGCGCCTCGGCCCACGGGTGCTGCGTACCGAGACCGCGCCGGTGGTGGCACTGGCGGTGGCGCAGCAACTGTGGGGCGACTTCTAAGGCGTTATTGCACCGGGTCGCTGGTGGGTTTGGCGATGATTGCCTTGAGTTCGCTGGTCATCGGGAACTCGAGGTTCAGGCCCTTCGGCGGAATCGGCTGTTCGAACCAGCGCTGGTAGATGCCGTTGATTTCCCCCGAGCTGTAGAGATCCCCCAGGGCACCGTTGACCAGCGCGAGGAACTGCGGATCGTCCTTGCGCACCATGCAGCTGTAGATTTCCCGCGATTGCTCCTCACCCACCACTACCCACTTGTGCGGGTCGCGAGCCTTGGCACGCTCGCCGTAGAGCAGCGCGTCGTCCATGTAGAACGCGGCCGCCCTTCCCGATTGCAACATCTGGAAGGCTTCGCCGTGATCCTTGGCACTGATCACGAACATGTCCAGCTTGTTGTCGAGGTTGTAGCTCTTCAAGTAGCGCTCGTTAGTGGTGCCGGCGGTGGTCACCACGTTCTTGCCGCGCAAGTCGGCAAAGCCCTTGATGCCGCTGTCGTTGGCGGTCAGCAACTGGCCTTTGACGTAGATGAAGCCATAGGAGAACGCCACCTGCTTCTGCCGCTCGGCGGTCACTCCGGTCGACCCGCACTCCAGGTCGACGGTACCGTTCTGCACCAACGGGATGCGGGTCTGCGAGGTCACCAGGTTGTATTTGACCTTGAGCGGCCCGGACGCCAGTTTCTGCTCGATGCGCTCGACGATCTTGCCGGCCAGATCCACCGAATAGCCCATGGGCTGCCCGGTGTGATCACCGACGTAAGAGAACGGCACCGACGCATCGCGATAACCCAGGGTAATGCCCTTGGCGTCGGCAATTTTGCTCAGGGTCGGCCCCAGCGGGGCTTCGTTGGCCTGGACCTGCGCAGCCAGCAACAGGCTCAGGGTGCAGCCGAGCAACGTGATTTTTTGCATTGTTATTCTCCGTTGTGGGGTTCGATGGCTTAGCGGCGCGCCGCGATGACGGTGATTTCCACCAGCACCTGCGGGCGTGCGAGCTGCGCCTGCAGGGTGGTACGACTCGGTGCCTGGCCGGGTGACAACCAGGCCGACCAGACCTCATTCATCGCGGCGAAATCGGCCTCGATGTCTTTCAGGTAAATGGTTGCGCTGAGCAGATGGTCCTTGTCGCTGCCGGCTTCGGCCAGCAGCGCGTCGATTTTTTCCAGCACTTCGCGGGTCTGCCCGGCGGCATCGGTGGCGTCGCCCGGCACCTGGCCGGAGAGGAACACCAGCTCGCCATAGGTCACGGCGGCGGACAAACGTGGGTTGCTGTGGATACGCGTGAGGGTCATCGCAAGGTCCTTCTAAGTGATTGGAGTTCAGGCTGCGCGGGGGGTAAAACCCTGCAGGTCGATGGAAGGCCGGCGCTGGCCGATCAGCTCGCTGAGCACCTGGGCACTGCCACAAGCCAGGGTGAAACCCAGCGCGCCATGACCAAGGTTCAGCCACAGGTTGCGATAAGCGGTGGCGCCCAACAGCGGCACACCGCTGGGGGTTGCCGGGCGCATGCCGGCCCATTCGACGGCCGCATCATAATCGCCGGCCTGGGCAAAGGTATCGCGGGCCTGACGCTTGATCAGCGCCAGGCGCTTGGGATCCAGCGTCGCGTCGAAGCCGACGATGTCGACCATCGCCGCCACCCGCAACTGCTCGCCGATCCGCGCGTAGACGATCTTGCGGTTGTAGTCGGTGATGCTCAGTTCCGGCGCGCGGTGTTCAGGACCAATCGGCACCGTCAGGCTGTAGCCCTTGAGCGGATACAGCGGCAGGTCCAGGCCAGGCAAGGCCAGCAGCGGGCTGCGGTGGCCGGCGGCAATCACCAGTTGTTCGACCGGGAGCACCTCGCTCCCCAACTCGATCGCGCTCACCGCGCCCTGGCTATGGCGAATCGCAGTCACGGCCTGGCCCAGGCGGAACTCGCAACGGCCGGAAGCCCGCAGCCGCGCGGCCAACTGCTGGCAAAAGGCGTGGCAGTCGCCGACTTCTTCGTCCGGGGTGTAGATGGCGCCGACAAAGGGCGCATCGGCCAGCGCCGGCTCAAGTTGCGCGCACTCGGCGGCCGACAGCACCTGCTGTTGCTGCGGATCGGCGAGCCCGGCGCGGGCGTGGTCGAAGCTGGCGCTCTCGCGGAAGGTCACCAGCTTGCCGTTGCGCCGCCAGTTGAACTCCCCCAGCGCATCGTCTTCGCGCCAGTGTTTTAAAGTCGACTGACTGAACAGTGCCAGGCGCAGCAAGTGGGCGGCGTTGGCGCGATTCACCGAGGAACGGCAAGCACCCAGGAACGAGGCCATCCAGCGCCACTGCGCCGGATCGAAACGCGGCCGCAGCTTGAGCGGCGAGTCGCCGCGCAGCATCCAGCCGATCGCCTGCAACGGCACGCCAGCATCGGCCAAGGGCGCCACATAGCGATAGGACAACTGGCCACCGTTGGCGAAACTGGTCTCGCTGCCCAGCGAATCACGGGCCTCGACCAGGGTCACCTCGACGCCGTCGCGCACCAGGGCGTAGGCCGTAGCCAGGCCGATGACGCCACCGCCAATGATGCATACACGCTGAGCCATGTCAGTCCTTAAGTGTTGATGAGACATGGACCGAGGGTAGAGCCAGGTGACAGGCGCCGAACAATGAATAAAGATGGCCATCCCATAAACAAAGGTTATGGACTCCCCATGCGCCTTCGTCACATCGAGATTTTCCAGGCCATCCGCCAGACCGGTTCGATCAGCGGTGCCGCGCAGTTGTTGCACGTGTCCCAACCCGCCGTGACCAAGGTCCTGCAACACGCCGAGCAGCAACTGGGATTCCCATTGTTCCTGCGAGTACGCGGCAAGCTCCAGGCCACCCCTGAAGCGCTGGAACTGGAGCGCGAAGTGGACAAGGTCACCGAGAGCCTGCAAGGCGTGCGGCGCCTGGCCCAGAGCCTGCGCCGCGAACCGGGCCACAGCCTGCGGATCGGCGCGACCCCGGCGCTGGCCCTGTCGCTGCTGCCGCCGGCGATCCATGAGTGGACCCAGGGTTACCCGGACATCGCCTGCGAACTGGCCAGCGCCCACAGCCGCGAACTGATGCAGAACCTGCTGATGCGCGAAATCGATGTCGCCCTGACCCTGCAACGCCCGGACCATCCGGGCCTGAAGGCCGAGACGTTGGCCAGCGGCGTGCTGGTGGCATTGGCCCCCAAGGGGTTCTGGCCCGCCGAGGAACAAGGCAAGCCGTTGCCGCTGCAGGCCTTGGCCGATGCACCGTTGATTGGCCTGTCCAGCGCCGACCCGCTGTCAGCGCGGCTCGACAGCTACCTCAAGGCGGTGGAGCCGCCGCCACGGGTACGCATCGCAGTGCAGACCTATTCGCTGGCGCGGGCGATGGTCGAGTCGGGCGCCGGGCTGGCGGTGATCGATCCGTTCACCGCCCTCGGTGCCGCACCGGACAGCACTGCCATTCGCCCGCTGGCGCCGCCGCTGCCGATCACCCTGTATGCCGTCACCCGTGCCAGCGAACCGCCGCCGCACACCGTCAGCGAGTTGCTGAAGATCTTCAGCCGCCGCGCCTGCGAGCAACTGGATCGGGTCTACAACACGTAGAACAGGATCGCCACGAAGTGCAGGACGCTGCCGGTGATCACGAACAGGTGCCAGATGCCATGGGCATGGCGCAGGCGGCTGTCGAGGGCGAAGAAAATGATGCCCACGGTGTAGAACACTCCGCCTGCCGCCAGCCAGGCAAAGCCCGCCGTGCCCAGCGCGGCCAGCAGCGGCTTGACCGCCACCAGCACAATCCAGCCCATCACCGCGTAAATCACGATCGACAGGATCCGCGCCTCGCTGCGCGGCTTGATCTCCTGCAGCATGCCGATCACCGCCAGGCCCCAGACGATGCCGAACAGCGTCCAGCCCCACGGCCCGCGCAGGGTCACCAGGCAAAACGGTGTGTAGCTGCCGGCAATCAGCAGGTAGATCGACAGGTGATCGACCTTCTGCATGATCTTCTTCGTTCGCCCGCGCACGCTGTGATAGACCGTGGAAATGCTGTAAAGCGCCAGCAAGGTCACGCCGTAGATCGCCACGCTGACAATCTTCCACGGACTGCCGTCGAAGCTGGCAACCACCAGCAACCAGACCGCGCCGACAAACGCCGCGACGGCTCCCAGTAAATGCGTCCAGGCGTTGAATCTTTCCCCGTAATACATAGGCCTCCCGTCAGGTTTGCTTGCTTGAATCAGACCAGCCCGGCCTCCACCAGACGCTGTTCCAGCGCCAGCAGGTCGGGGATCTTCGCTACCTGTTCGGCCACTTGCACCGCCGCTTGTTCCAATCCGCACAGCGCCACGTCGACGTAGCTCAACTGACTGTCGAGCTTGCACGAGCGCGGGATGCCCTGGACCAGCAACGCCAAGAACTTGAGGTCCGGTCGGCCGCCGAGGGCGTTGAGCACAACGATGCGTGCGCGCTCGCCGATCACGGTCTTGCCGCCACAGGCCGACTCGAAACTGAGCAGCGGAATCTGCCGGTCACGCCAGTTGACCCGCCCCAGGTACCAGGGCGGCGAATCCATGTCGAAGCTCCCGGGCTGGTAATCGATCAGTTCGGCTACCGCCACGTTGGGCAGGATCAAGGTGCGGTCGGCCAGGGGCAACAGCAGCCCGGTCAATTGGCTGGTGCGATGTTCATGCATGAATCTTGCTCCACAAGGCGATGCTGTCGAGCAACACCGACTCCTGATACGGCTTGCCGAGGTAGTCGTTGACGCCGATGGCCATGGCCCGGTCGCGGTGTTTCTGCCCTGTACGCGAGGTGATCATGATGATCGGCAGGTGTCGCAGGCGTGGGTCGTTGCGCACCTGGGTGGCCACTTCGAAGCCGTCCATGCGCGGCATCTCGATATCCAGCAGCATCAGGTCGGGCATGTGTTCCTCGAGCAAGAGCATGGCGTCCACACCGTCCTTGGCCGTGAGCACGCTCATGCCGTGGCGCTCCAGCAAACGGCTGGTGACCTTGCGCACCGTCACCGAATCGTCGACCACCATGACCAGCATCGAGCGCTGCGGTTGTGCCTCGCCAGCGTGCGGCAACTGCGTCGGCAAGCGCACCTGCATCGCCCGCAGCGGCGCCAGCAGATCGAGAATCAGCACCACCCGGCCATCGCCAAGAATGGTTGCCCCGGACATGCCCTGCACCGCCGCAAATTGTGGGCCGAGGCTTTTCACCACGATCTCGCGGGTGCCGAGCATCGCGTCCACCTGCACCGCAATGTGCCGTTCATTGCATTGCACCAGCAGCACCGGCAACGCCTGACTCTGCCCCAGCAAGCGCGGGCGTGCCGTGGTTTTCAGCAGCTCGCCGAGGTAGCACAGCTCGTAGCGCTGGCCGGCGTATTCATAGACCGGCGGATCCAGTTGGTAGTAACCCTCCAACTCATTGGGCAGCACCCGCACGATGCCTTCGATGGTGTTCAGCGGAATCGCGTACTGCTCATCGGCGCACTGCACCATCAGCGCCCGGTTGACCGAGACGGTGAACGGCAGGCGGATGCGAAAGTGCACGCCCTTGCCCGGAATCGAGTCGATGCTCATCGAGCCGCCGAGTTGCCGCACCTCTTCATGCACCACGTCCATGCCGACGCCGCGCCCGGAGATCTGGGTGATTTTCTCGGCAGTGGAGAACCCCGGCTGGAGGATGAACTGCAGCACGTCGCGATCGCTCATGTCGCTTTCGGGCGCCAGCAGGCCGCGCTTGATCGCCTTGCGCCGCACCGCTTCAAGGGGCACGCCGGCGCCGTCGTCGCGGATGTCGAAAATCATGTCGCCGCCTTCGCGGGACAGGTCCAGGCTGATTCGGCCCTGGCTCGGCTTGCCGGCGGCGCGACGTACTTCGGCTGATTCCAGGCCATGGTCGACGGCGTTGCGCAGCATGTGCTCCAGCGGCGCGGCCATGCGCTCGAGGACATTGCGGTCCATCTCGCCCTCGGCATTGCCGACCACGAACTCGACGTCCTTGTCCAACTCGCTGGCGACCTGGCGGACGATGCGCTTGAGGCGCGGCAGCATTCGCTCGAACGGCACCATGCGCGTGCGCATCAGGCCTTCCTGCAGCTCGGTGTTGATCCGCCCCTGCTGCTGCAACAGGTTTTGCGCATCGAGGTTACGCCGCTCAAGGGTTTCCTTGAGGTCGAGCAAGTCCGAAGCCGACTCGAACAAGGCACGGGACAACTGTTGCTGCTGGGAATGGCGATCCATCTCCAGCGGGTCGAACTCCTCGTAACCCAGGCGCTCGGCCTCGACTTGCTGACGACTGAGAATCCGCCCCTGGGTCTCGGTGTCGAGCCGACGCAGTTGGTCGCGCATCCGCTCCAGGGTGGTTTCCATCTCGCTCAAAGTCACCTGGGCATCGTTGACCTGCTGCTCGACCCGTCCGCGAATGATCGAGGTTTCCGCCGCCAGGTTGACCAGCTCGTCCAGCAGTTCGGCCGAGACCTTGACCATGTCCGCACCAATCTCGGCGGGCGCAGCAGCCGGCTCGGGCTTGCCCGGCGCCGCATCGGGTACCGCATCGACCAGCGCAGGCGCCTGCTCGAGGGTGCTCGGGTGACTGAAGCCCCTGATCGCCTCGATCAGATTCTCGGCCTCTGCCACAGGCTGGCCGGCGCGGGTGGCATCGAGCATCTGTGCCAGGCGGTCGTGGCTGCGCTGCAGCAGGCCGAACAGCGCCGGGGTGGCGTGCAGCAGACCACTGGACAACGCTTCGTAGAGAAATTCCAGCTCATGGGCCAGGTCGCCAATCGGCGCGATTTCGACCATCCGCGCACCGCCCTTGAGGGTGTGCAAATCGCGCAGCAGGGTTTCCATTTCCTGGCGGTTGTGCGGATCGGCTTGCCAGCGGGTCAGCGCCGCACCGGAACTGTCGATGATGTCGAAACCTTCCTCGAGGAAGATCTCCAGCAATTCCGGATCGTGGCTGGCGGTGTCGCCGCTCGGCATGAGTTCATTCGCCTCGGCGTTGCCGGCCAGGCCCTGGCGCCACTGCGCGATGGCTTCGATCAGGGCGCTGCAATCGTCCAGCGGCTGATGCCGTTGCAGCTGTTCAAGCAATTGCGCGAGGCGATCATGGCTGTGCTGCAGCAACAGGCCCAGTTCGGCGCTGTGGCTCAGGCGCCGATCGACCAGGGCCTCGTACAGGCTTTCCAGCTCGTGGGCCAGGTCGCCCACCGGGCCGACTTCGGCCATCCGCGCACCGCCCTTGAGGGTGTGCAAATCGCGCTGCAAGGCTGACAGCGGCGCCGGGTTCTGCGGCTCATTGAGCCAGCGCTGCAGGGCCTGCCCCGAGCTTTCGAGGATGTCCACCGCCTCCTCGAGGAAGATCTCGACCATTTCCTCGTCAGCGCTCAACGGCGTCGGCGAGGATTGACTCAACTGCGCAGTGACACTGCTCAACTCAGTGATGCTCAGGCTGCGGCTGCCATCGCTGCGAATCAGCCCCATGGCCGCCGGGTCCAGCCCCTCATCGAGCAAGTCACGCAGCGCCTGGACACGCTGCGGTTGGTGGCTGACTTCCTGGCCAGCCGCCAGTTCGTCGAGCATGTTGATCAGGTCTTCGTGGGCCGCTTGCGCTTGTTCGAAGAAGCGCTCGCTGACCGCCAGGCTGCTTTCTTCCACTGCGCCATACAGATCGAGCAGCGCCTCGCACAGCTCATCCACCGGGTGCAGGTCGGCGAGGTGCGCGCTTTCCCCCAGGGTGGTCAGCTCGTCCAGTAATGCGCTGAGCTCCTGACGCTCGCCGGGATGCTCCTGCCAGCGCTGCAGCAAACTTTCCGCGTCGAGCAGGATGTCCATGCCCTGGGTCAGGAAGTTGTTGATCAGTTGCGGATCGCGCTTGCTCCTTACACCGCTGTCTGGCGCATTGTTGGCCGCCTCAAGGCGCTCGGCGAGCAGGCGCTGGAGGCGGCCGATCAGTTCGCCGGCACCCTCGATGTGCAGCAGCGGGTCGTCCTGCAAGTGTTCGAGACCACGGCAAAGCAAGGCCCAGGCTTCGTGCAGCAACTCGACTTCATCCAGATCGAGGGGCAGCAGGTGCGCCTTGTACTCACGCGCCATTTGGTCCAGCGGCGCTGCCAGTTCGGCAATCGCCAGCACCCCTGCCACCGAGGCACTGCCCTTGAGCGTATGCAGGGCGCGCTGCAACTCATCGCTGGCCTGCAGCGGCACGTGCTCGACGGCTTGATCGAGAAAACGCTTGAGGCTGCTGAGGTGGGTCTGTGCTTCGTTGCGGAAAATCTCCAGCAACTGCCGATCAGCCGTCGTGCTGTCCGGTGCTGCCGGTAACGCCTCACCGCGGGCCAGCGCGTGGGCGCTGGCGGCCAGGTGGTCGACGTCCTGGCGCTGACGCTGGCGGTTGCCGGCGAACTCGCGCGCCAGTTGCGGCAGCACTTGCAGCACCTGATCGAGCAGGTGGTGAACCTGCGGGCCGTGCTCGACACTGCGTTCGAGAATCCGGTTGAGCAGGTTTTCCACGGCCCACGCCAGTTCCGCCAACACCAGCGCACGCACCATCCGTCCACTGCCCTTCAAGGTATGGAAGGCGCGACGCAGCTCGCCGAGCACCGAACGGCTCTCGGGGCTGGCAATCCAGCGCGGCAGGTACTCGCGCAAAATCTCGAGGACCTCGTCGGTCTCCTCGAGGAACACTTCGCGCAACTCGTCGTCCACCGGCTCTTCATCGGCCGGAGGCGGCAGCAGGCTTTCAGGGGAAACCTTCGCCGGCGGATTGACCGCCGACAGCGGACTGGCCAGGGCCTCGGCCAGCGCCTGCAGATCCTGTGGGTTCTGCGGGGTCGCCTTATGGACCGCGACCGGCACTTCCCGAGGCTGGTAGCCGAGCGCGGCCAGGCTCTGCTCGGCGACATCGAGGACCTGCTCGCCAAGGTTCTGCGGGTCTTCGTTCAAGCGTTCCAGGTAGTACTCGATACTGATGATGGCGTCGGCCAGGTTGTCCAGCTGATGCCAATCCGGCGGCGTGCGCTCGCCCAGCAGGTGCTCGCCGATGTAGTCATTGCAGGCTTCCAGCAGGCTTGCCGCACGGTTCAGCGGAATCATCGCCAGCGCACCGCGCACCTGGGTCAGCAGGTCCGGCAGGAGTAACAACGGCTGGCGGTCCCAGTCACTGTCGATGTATTCGACGATCATGTCCTTGGCCTGTTGCAGGCACAGGCGCGCTTCCTTGATCACGATCTGGTGGATCTCGGTCAGGTCGGTGGTCGGCAGCCGGCTTTCTTCGCGGCTTTCCTCGACGATGCCGACCATGCCGGCCAGGTTCGCTTCGACGTAGAGCAATGCTCCGGCCACGTCCATCAAGATTGCGTCGTTGGGTTCGCGCTGCCCCTGGGCCAGGCTCTGCACCACCGCCAGTTGATCGATGATCACCTTGCGCGGCTGGCCGAAACCGAGCACTGCCAGGGTGTCGGCGATTTGCCGCAGCGGCGCCAGCAGGCTGTCGAGGTCCGAGGTGTGCTGGCGGTCACTGCGCACGAACAGGTCGAGGCGCTCCTTGACCCGCACCAACTCTTCACACAGGGCCGCCAGCACCGAGCGCATGGCGTCGCGGTCGGGCCCGGCCAGGCGCGCACGCTCGGCGTCCAGCAGCGCGCTGTCGGGCAGCGCGTCATCCAGTCCAAAACGATCTTTCATGGTTTGCATCCGGGCACTGGGGGATTGGGCCTTGGCGATGTAAAACAACAGGCTCTTGAGCAACTCGGCCGGAGCCGGTTGATTGATCCCGGGTATGCCTTGCTCTTGCAGGCGTTTGAGTTCTTTGTCGGCATCCTTGAACAGGCTGCGCAGGGCCGGACTGTTGGCGATGGCGCCGCTGCTCATGCCTTCGACCAGCGCCGCGGCGACCTGCCACAGCGGGCTTAGCGGCGCATCGCCGGAGAGCTTTTCCAGCCCTGCAAAAACCTTGGCCAGATAGCCGTAATGGGTGTCGTCTTCCTGCTCGCGGAGCAAGCCGGCGAGGCCCATCTGCAGCATTTGCCGCAGCTTGCGCAGGACGTTCGGCCAGTCGTCGGGGGCCAGCTGTTGCAGTTGTGCCTCATCCAGCGCCGGCAGGCTGGGCAGCTGCGGGCTGAACAGGCTGGTTTCCGCCAGCAGGCCTTCGCCGCGCGCGCTGCGCAGGTCGTTGATCAGCGGCAGGACCACCAGCGGCAGGTCGCGCCGGGCGCTCTGCACCCGATCAAGGTAGGTCGGTAACTGGCTGAGGGCTTGTTGCAGCAAGCGGATGGCTTCGTCGCGGTGGGCCACGGTGCCCTTTTGCAGGGTCGCGGCCAGGTGCTCCATTTCTTCGGCCAGCAGGGCGGCGCCGTAGAACTCGACCATCTGCAAACTGCCGTGGACCTGATGGATACCGGCCAGGCAGCGGTCGAGCTCGTGCAGCGCCTGCGGGTCCTCGATCAGGTTATCGAGGGCGAAGTAGGCCTGCTTCAGCGTTTCGGCAATTTCACCCTTGACCCATTCGAGGGCCACATAGTCGTGCCGATCACCCATAACCACTCCAGTCAAAGTCGCGCCTTCAGCCCTTTTCAGCCCCGCGCGCCGGCGCCGCCGGCAGGGTAAAACCGGACACCGAGCGACGCAGCTGGCTGGCCATTTTCGCCAGGTTGCCAATGCTCTCGGCGGTGGCGGTAGAGCCTGACGAGGTTTGCGTGGTGATCTGCTGGATCACGTTCATCGTCAGGGAAATCTGACCTGCCGAAGAGGTCTGTTGTTGCGCCGCGTTGGAAATACTCTGGATCAGCGCCGCGAGGGTTTTCGACACACCTTCGATTTCTTCCAGGGCCACCCCGGCATCCTGCGCCAGTCGCGCGCCACGCACCACCTCGGTGGTGGTCTGCTCCATGGAAATCACCGCTTCATTGGTGTCGGTCTGGATCGCCCGCACCAGGGTCTCGATCTGTCGGGTGGCGGCCGAGGAACGTTCGGCCAGGCGCTGGACCTCGTCGGCCACCACCGCAAAGCCGCGCCCGGCGTCGCCGGCCATCGAGGCCTGAATCGCAGCGTTGAGGGCGAGAATGTTGGTCTGGTCGGCAATGTCGTCGATCAGGCTGACGATGTCGCCGATTTCCTGGGACGACTCACCCAGGCGCTTGATGCGCTTGGCGGTGTCCTGGATCTGCTCGCGGATGTTGTCCATGCCGTGGATGGTGTTGTGCACCACCTCGTTGCCCTTGTTGGCGATTTCCACCGAGCGCTCGGCCACCGCGGAAGACTCGGCGGCGTTGGCCGAGACCTGGTCGATGGACTGAGCCATTTCGTTGATCGAGGTCGAGGCTTCGGAAATCTGCTGCGCCTGGTGCTCCGAAGCCTGGGCCAGGTGCATCGCCGTGGCCTGGGTTTCCTGCACGGCGGCAGCCACCTGGCCGGCAGTGAGGTTGATGGTGGCGACCAGGTCGCGCAGTTGGTCGACCGAATAGTTGATCGAGTCGGCGATGGTCCCGGTGAAGTCTTCGGTCACCGAGGCGGTCACGGTCAGGTCGCCGTCGGCGAGGTCCTCGATCTCGTCGAGCAAACGCATGATCGCGTTCTGGTTGCGCTCGTTCTTCTCGGCGGTTTCTCGCAGTTGGCGGTTGGTTTCACGGACCATCACCAGGCCGATCAGGATGATCGAGGCCAACGCCAGCAGGCCCAGCACGTAGCCGCCGATGGTATCGGTGGAGCGCCCGCCCACCAGGTTTTCGAAACCGCTGGCCAGGTGCGAGGCTTCCTCGAGCAGGGTTTGCGAGAGGTTGAAAATATTCCCCGCCGACTCACGGACCTTGAACAGTTGCGGCGAGGTTTCGAGGATTTCATCCACCGAGCCGGAGACGAACTGGAACAGCTCGGCAATCTCGGTGAGCCGCGCGCGGGCATCGCGGTCCTCGACCTCGCTGATCTTCAGCGCCGGATTGCCCTGCAGCATGCCATTGAGCACCTGGCCGAAGCGCGCCGCGTCACGGCCAAAGACGTCCGCCGCCTGCTGGGCATTTTCGTCGCCGGCCAGCACCGTGTTCACCGCACCGAGAATCCGCTCGGCGAGCAACGATTGTCGCTGGGCCACGGCCACCTGGGCGGCCGGTGCACCGCGCTGCAACAGGATCTCGACGACTTTTTCGTACTCGACCTGCAACTGCGGCACGGTCTCGGCCAGCGTCGCGGCCACCTGGTGCAGCGACAGTACGGTCTGTTCGCTGGAGAGGATCGCATCGGTATTTTTCAGCAGGCGTTCCCAATCCAGCTGCACCGCACGCATTTGCGGGCGGACCACGGCCGGCGCGGGCGGCAGGCCGGTGGCAGGGTCGCCTTTTTTCAGGTAGCTCCAACGCTGGGCAAAATCGTTGCGCGCATCGCTCAGCAACTTGAACGCGGCCGCCTTGCCGGCAGCGGCTTCAGTGGCGTTCTTGGCAATGCGCTGGGACAGCACGCGCAACTCGCCGGCATGACCGATGTACTGCTTGTCATGGGCGGCCTGGGTGTTGAGGTAGGCAAAGTTGGCGAACAACAGCACGATGAACACGATCAAGGCGATGAACAGCGCAATGATCTGCGAGCGACTGCGCGTGCCGTCGGTGGAGGTGCCTGCGTTTGCTTTGCTCATCGATTCTCGCCTGTTGATCCACACGCTGGCGCAACCGCCACGGGTTACAGCGCCACGTCCATGAAGCGTTGGGACTGCGCCAGGGCGAACGGGCTGAACACCTGCCAGCTCTGCTCGCGCTCGAAACGCCCCTTGATGAAGGCCCCTGCCGGCCCGTCCGGGTCTGCGGCGCCGGCCTGGAAACCGGCCTGATCGAAGTGCTGCATGCCCAGCACCTCATCGACCATCAGGCCGACGAAGACTTCCTGATGCTCGACCACCAGCACCCGACGCTGGCGGCGCTGCGCCGACAACTCGGCGCCGAGAAAACTGCACAGGTCCAGCACCGGCAACAGCCGCCCACGCAGGTTGGCCACGCCCCTGACCCACGGCTTGACCCCGGGCATCGGTGTCAGGCGCGGCTCGTGCAGCACTTCACCGACCTCGCCCATGGGCGCCACGTACCAGTGTTCGCCAAGGCGAAAGCCGATGCCGCTCCAGCCATGATTGCGCAGGGGCCGGGACGGCAGGTCCGCCGCCAGCAACCGGCAGCGCTGGTCAATCTGCAGCAGCAGTTCGAAGGCAGTCAGCGACTCGGCCATGGCGCGGCCTTCAGCCTGCCAGCACGGCGTTCAGGGTCTTGATCAGGGTGTCTTCGTCCACCGGCTTGGTCAGGTAGTCGCGGGCGCCCTGGCGTGTGCCCCAGACCTTGTCGGTCTCCTGGTCCTTGGTGGTGATGATGATGACCGGGATGTGCCCGGTGTCACTGTCCTTGGTCAGTTGCCGGGTGGCCTGGAAGCCGTTGAGGCCGGGCATGACGATGTCCATCAGGACCGCGTCGGGTTTTTCCTGGCGCGCCAGGGCCACGCCGTCGGCGCCGTTTTCCGCCTTGAGCACTTCATGGCCGTGCTTTTCCAGCATGCCGGTGAGTTTGTACATTTCAGTCGGCGAGTCATCGACGATCAGAATACGAGCCATGGTCTTCCCCATTCTTGTCGGCGCCGCAGCGGTGGGCCGAGCGTCCTTGTGCGTGTCCTACAACGGCGAATCGGCAGCAAAGCCCGGTACATGGGCGCGGATTGCGTTCAACAATTCGTCCTTGCTGAAGGGTTTGGTCAAAAACTGGTCGGAACCGACGATTCGCCCCTTGGCCTTGTCGAACAGACCGTCCCTTGATGAAAGCATGATCACCGGCGTGGACTTGAACGCACTGTTGTTCTTGATTAAAGCGCAGGTCTGATAACCATCCAGACGCGGCATCATGATGTCGACAAAGATGATCCCCGGATGATTGTCGGCAATCTTCGCCAGGGCATCAAAACCGTCGATGGCGGTGATCACCTCGCAACCGGCGTTGAGCAACAGGGTTTCGGCGGTACGGCGAATGGTTTTCGAGTCGTCGATGACCATGACCTTCAAGGCGTTGGAATGCTGTCCCATATCTGCTCTACCATCGCCTGGGCGAATCAGTTTGTCCGTTTACACCGACCCGATGGCTCGAAAGCCTTGAAGTTCAAGGGCCAGCGCAACATGGCAGCCTTTTTAGCACAGTCTCCGAGTGCAATCTATCGAGCGGCTCGCGCGGCGGTTTTTCCTTGACCGGGAACACACTGGGCGCCACTCTGACGCCACTTTTTCAATGCCTTTTCTGCCCCTGAAAAGGCGCTAGCCCATTTCGAGGAAAAACCCATGAGCGTTCGCGTCGGGATTGTCATGGACCCTATCGCCAGCATTTCCTACAAGAAGGATAGCTCGCTGGCCATGCTGCTGGCCGCCCAGGCGCGCGGCTGGGAGCTGTTCTATATGGAACAGCACGATTTGTACCAAGGCGAAGGCGAAGCCCGGGCGCGCATGCGTCCACTGAAAGTATTTGCCGACCCGCAGAAATGGTTCGAGCTGGGCGAGGAAAGCGACGCGCTGCTCAGTGACCTGGACGTGATCCTGATGCGCAAGGATCCGCCCTTCGACATGGAATTCGTCTACTCCACCTACCTGCTCGAACAGGCCGAGCGCGCTGGCGTGCTGGTGGTCAACAAGCCGCAGAGCCTGCGCGACTGCAATGAAAAGCTGTTCGCCACGCTATTTCCGCAGTGCACGCCGCCGACCGTGGTCAGCCGCCGTGCCGACGTGCTGCGCGAATTCGCCGCCAAGCACGGCGACGTGATTCTCAAGCCGCTGGACGGCATGGGCGGCACTTCGATCTTCCGCCACCGCGCCGGCGACCCGAACCTGTCGGTGATCCTCGAAACCCTGACCGCGCTCGGCACCCAGCAGATCATGGGCCAGGCCTACCTGCCGGCAATCAAGGACGGCGACAAACGCATCCTGATGATTGACGGCGAACCGGTGGATTACTGCCTGGCGCGCATCCCGGCCCAGGGCGAAACCCGTGGCAACCTCGCCGCTGGCGGTCGCGGTGAAGCGCGCCCATTGAGCGACAAGGACCGCTGGATCGCTGCCCAGGTTGGCCCGACTTTGCGGGAAAAAGGCCTGCTGTTCGTCGGCCTCGACGTGATCGGCGAGCACCTGACCGAAATCAACGTCACCAGCCCGACCTGCATTCGCGAGATCGACAATGCGTTTGGCACCAATATCGGTGAAATGTTGATGGCGGCCATCGATCAGAAGCTCAAGGCCCGTTGATATAGAACCCGCAAGGCGAGACCAACATTGCGTTATCATGCGCGGCTTGTGAAAAACGCGATGTTGGTTTCCTTGTCATGACCCTTCCGTCCGATCTGCCCCCCGAACTCGCCCACCGCGGCGTGCGCCCGGCCGATCGCCTCGGTTTTACCCTGTTTCTCGCGGCGTTGATTCACCTGGCCCTGATCCTCGGCCTGGGCTTCACCTTTGCCGAGCCCAAGCAGATCAGCAAAACCCTGGAAATCACCCTCGCCACCTTCAAAAGCGAAACCAAGCCGAAAAAAGCCGATTTTCTCGCCCAGGAAAATCAGCAAGGCAGCGGCACCCTGGATAAAAAGGCAGTGCCCAAGACCACCGAAATTGCGCCTTTCCAGGCCAACGAGGTAAAAAAAGTCACGCCACCGCCCGCAGCCCCTCCGCCAGTGCCGCAAGCGGCGCCGAAAGCGGCAGTGACCACCGTGGCCCCGGCGCCGAAAAAGGCCGTGACCAAGAAGGAAGAAACCAAGACCCCACCGACGCCGAAGGCCGCCACGCCGACCTTCGACAGCTCGCAGCTGTCCAGCGACATCGCCAGCCTCGAAGCGGAACTGGCCAAGGAACAACAGCTGTACGCCAAGCGCCCGCGCATCCACCGCCTGAGCGCCGCCTCGACCATGCGTGACAAGGGCGCCTGGTACAAGGACGAATGGCGCAAGAAGGTCGAGCGGATCGGCAACCTGAATTACCCGGACGAAGCGCGGCGCAAGCAGATCTACGGCAACTTGCGCCTGATGGTCTCGATCAATCGCGACGGCTCGCTGTACGAAGTGCTGGTGCTGGAGTCTTCCGGCCAACCGTTGCTAGACCAGGCCGCCCAACGCATCGTGCGCCTGGCCGCGCCCTTCGCACCCTTTACCGGCGACCTGTCGGATATCGACCGCCTGGAAATCATCCGCACCTGGAAATTTGCCCGGGGCGATCGTCTTTCCAGTAATTGAATCCAGCGTCCTGGACCCGGGACCTTGTGGGAGCTGGCTTGTCGAATCGTCGCACCGCAGCGAAGAGGCCGCCAGCCCCCCTATCCATCTATCACCTGACCAAACGCATTCGCGGGCAAGCCCGCTCCTACAGTTCAGGGTGCGAGCCGCAAGCAAATGTTCGGGCCAACAGGTGAATCGGATCATTCACAGCGCATCCCCAGCTTGTCAGTTCGCCCCTCCACCGCCACACTAGCGCACATGAAAAACGTGATCCCCAGCTACCTCAAGCATCACTTCCTGATCGCCATGCCTCACATGGCCGACCCGAACTTTGCGCACACCTTGACCTATATCGTCGAGCACACGGCCAATGGTGCCATGGGGCTGGTGGTCAACCGCCCGCAGGACCTGAGCCTGGCGGACATTCTCGAGCAATTGCGCCCCGACATCGAACCACCTGCCTTGTGCCAGCACGTGCCGATCTTCATCGGTGGGCCGGTGCAGAACGACCGTGGTTTTGTCTTGCATCCCTCGGGCCAGTCCTTCCAGGCGACCGTTGATCTGGAAAGCGAGCTGTCGCTGTCCACGTCCCAGGACGTGCTGTTCGCCATCGCCGACGGCGTTGGCCCGGCGAAAAGCCTGATCGCCCTCGGTTACGCCGGCTGGGAAGCCGGACAACTGGAGGCCGAACTGGCCGACAATGCCTGGCTGACCTGCCCGTACGACGCCGACATCCTGTTCAACACCAGCAGCGAGCTGCGCCTCGAAGCCGCAGCCAGGCACCTGGGCGTCAACCTCAGCCTGCTGACCAGCCAGGCGGGACACGCCTGATGGCCTTGCGTCTGATCCTCGGTTTCGACTACGGCACCAAACAGATCGGCGTCGCCGTGGGCCAGGTGATCACCGGCCAGGCCCGCGAGCTGTGCACGCTTAAAGCGCAGAACGGAGTCCCGGACTGGAATCAGGTTGAAGCGCTGGTCAAGGAATGGAAACCCGACGCAGTGGTGGTCGGCCTGCCGCTGAACATGGACGGCACGCCGAGCGAGATGTGCGCCCGCGCCGAAAAGTTCGCCCGGCGCCTCAATGGCCGCTTCAACCTGCCGTTCTATACCCATGACGAGCGCCTGACCACGTTCGAGGCCAAGGGCGAACGGCTGCAGCGTGGCGGACAAAAGGGCAGTTACCGCGACAATCCGGTGGACGCCATCGCTGCCGCCCTGTTGTTGCAGGGCTGGCTCGACGAGAACCATCATTTGTTTGAATCCTGAAAAGCGCCGCGGCGCTTTTCTTTTAGCTTAAACCCAGGCTTCCCCCGGCTGCGTCCGAGGGCCCGGCCCGGGTAAATCCAAGGAGCAACCATGAGCCTGCCCAATCCCGCCGATCTGATCAGCCAGATGGCGACCCGCCTCAAGGCGCACCTGGCCCAGCGTGATATCAGCGAACCACGCTATATCGGCATTCGCACCGGTGGCGTCTGGGTCGCTCAGGCCCTGCTCGAAGAGCTGGGCAGCGATGCGCCACTGGGCATTCTCGACGTGTCCTTCTACCGCGATGATTTCAGCCAGAACGGCCTGCACCCGCAAGTTCGCCCATCGGCCCTACCCTTCGAGATCGAGGGCCAGCACCTGGTGCTGATCGACGACGTGCTGATGAGCGGTCGAACCATTCGTGCCGCGATGAACGAACTCTTCGACTACGGCCGCCCCGCCAGTGTGACCCTGGTCTGCCTGCTCGACCTCGACGCCGGCGAATTGCCGATCCGCCCCAACGTGGTCGGCGCGACCCTGGCCCTGGCGGCCCACGAGCGGGTCAAGCTGTCCGGCCCGGAACTCAAGCTCGAAATGCAAGACCTCGCCCTTTAATCCGCCCTATTGAGAGTCCCCTTCGCGATGACGCCTCCAGATACCAAGCGCCCGCTGCAGCTCAATGATCAGGGTCAGCTGCGCCACTTCCTCTCGCTCGACGGCCTGCGCCGCGAGTTGCTGACGGAAATCCTCGACACGGCCGACTCGTTCCTCGAAGTCGGCGCCCGGGCCGTTAAAAAAGTCCCGTTGCTGCGCGGCAAGACCGTGTGCAACGTGTTCTTCGAGAACTCGACCCGCACCCGCACCACCTTCGAACTGGCGGCCCAGCGGCTGTCGGCGGACGTGATTACCCTCAACGTCTCGACGTCGTCGGCGAGCAAGGGCGAAACCCTGCTCGACACCCTGCGCAACCTCGAAGCCATGGCCGCCGACATGTTCGTCGTGCGCCACGGCGACTCCGGCGCCGCGCACTTCATCGCCGAGCATGTCTGCCCGCAGGTGGCGATCATCAACGGCGGCGACGGGCGTCACGCCCACCCGACCCAGGGCATGCTCGACATGCTGACCATTCGCCGGCACAAAGGCAGCTTCGAGAACCTTTCAGTGGCGATCGTCGGCGATATCCTGCATTCGCGGGTGGCGCGCTCGAACATGCTCGCGCTGAAGACCCTCGGCTGCCCGGACATCCGCGTCATCGCGCCGAAAACCCTGCTGCCGATCGGCATCGAGCAATACGGCGTGAAGGTCTACACCGACATGACCGAAGGCCTGAAAGACGTCGACGTGGTGATCATGCTGCGCCTGCAGCGTGAACGCATGACCGGCGGCCTGCTGCCGAGCGAGGGCGAGTTCTATCGCCTGTTCGGCCTGACCACCGCACGCCTGGCCGGCGCCAAGCCGGATGCCATCGTCATGCACCCGGGACCGATCAACCGTGGCGTAGAGATCGAATCGGCGGTGGCCGACGGTCCGCATTCGGTGATTCTCAATCAGGTGACCTACGGGATCGCCATTCGTATGGCCGTACTGTCCATGGCCATGAGTGGGCAGACTGCCCAGCGCCAATTCGAGCAGGAGAACGCGCAGTGAAGCTCAGCATCCTCGGCGCCCGCGTCATCGATCCAAGCAGTGGCCTGGATCAAGTTACCGACCTTCATATTGAAGCCTGCAAAATCGTCGCCCTGGGCGCCGCACCGGCCGGTTTCGTCGCCGCGCAAACCATCGAGGCGCAAGGCCTGGTGGTCGCTCCCGGGCTGGTCGACCTCAACGTCGCCCTGCGTGAGCCGGGCTACAGCCGCAAAGGCAGCATCGCCAGCGAAACCCGCGCCGCCGCTGCCGGTGGCGTCACCAGCCTGTGCTGCCCACCACAGACCAAACCGGTGCTGGACACTTCGGCGGTGGCCGAGCTGATCCTCGACCGCGCCCGCGAAGCTGGCAACGCCAAAGTGTTCCCGATCGGCGCCTTGAGCAAGGGCCTGGATGGCGAGCAACTGGCCGAGCTGGTTGCGCTGCGCGATGCCGGCTGCGTGGCCTTTGGTAATGGCCTGGAGAGCTTCCGCAATAGCCGCACCCTGTGCCGAGCACTGGACTACGCGGCGACCTTCGACCTGACGGTGATTTTCAACTCTCAGGACCACGACCTGGCCGAAGGTGGCCTGGCCCATGAAGGCCCGACCGCCAGCTTCCTCGGCCTGCCGGGGATTCCGGAAACCGCAGAAACCGTGGCCCTGGCCCGGGATCTGCTGCTGGTCGAGCAAACCGGCGTGCGCGCGCACTTCAGCCAACTGACCAGCGCCCGTGGCGCGGCACTGATTGCCCAGGCCCAGGCCAAGGGTCTGAAAGTGACCGCTGATGTGGCGCTGTATCAGTTGATCCTCACCGACGAAGCGCTGATCGACTTCAGCAGCCTGTACCACGTGCAACCGCCGTTGCGCACCCGCGCCGACCGCGAAGGCCTGCGCGCAGCCGTGAAGTCCGGGGTGATCCAGGCGATCTCCAGCCATCACCAGCCCCATGAGCGTGATGCCAAGCTGGCACCGTTCGGCGCCACCGAACCGGGCATCAGCAGCGTTGAACTGCTGTTGCCGCTGGCGATGACCCTGGTGGAAGACGGTTTGCTCGACTTGCCTACCCTGCTCGCTCGCCTCGGCGCTGGCCCTGCAGATGCCCTGCGCCTGCCAGCCGGCAAACTGGCGGTAGGCGCCCCGGCCGACCTGGTGGTGTTCGACCCGAACGCCTCAACCGTGGTCGGTGAGCACTGGCGGTCGAAGGGCGAGAACTGCCCGTTCCTCGGCCACAGCCTGCCGGGCGTGGTGCGCTACACCCTGGTGGATGGGCGGATTAGCCACCAGGCGTAACGCTGTTATTTGTAGGAGCTGGCTCCCGCTTGCGGCTTGCCAGCGAAGGCGGCGTGCCTGACACACCGCAGCACCTAATTCGCCGGCAAGCCGGCTCCTACAGCGATGCTTTTTACTGGAAAGCACCCCGATTCTGCGCATTGCGCACCGAAACCTGGTCATTCAACGTCCAGAAGTCATACAGCACGCCCAGGAAGAACAACCCGCCGGTCACCAGGTACAGCAAGCCGGTGATCCATTTGCCCTGGTACATCCGGTGCAGACCGAACACCCCGAGGAATGTCAGCAGGATCCAGGCCACGTTGTATTCGATTGGCCCAGCGGTAAAACGCAGGTCCGCTTCCCGATCCATGGCAGGGATCAGGAACAGGTCGATCAACCAGCCAATGCCCAGCAAGCCGAAGGTGAAAAACCAGATCGTGCCGGTCACCGGTTTGCCGTAATAGAAGCGGTGAGCACCGGTAAAACCGAAAATCCACAGCAGGTAGCCAATCACCTTACTGTGAGTGTCCTGGGGTGAAACATCCTGCCGATAGGTGTTCATGGGTTCCCTCATTTGCCTCGATAGATAAATATTTTTGTGACTTGTGTGACTTTTTTGTGTCGTGCCGACAAGTGGTTCATTTGCCTGACACTTCCCGCAAAGCCCCGTACCGCCTGACTTGTGTCCGACAATCGAGCCAATTTGCCGCAGCCAGAAGGCTTTTTCGCCCCGGCCGGAATCGACCAACGGCCCCGAAAGTGACAAAAAAGCTGTTATAAAGTTGCGCGCTTCCCCATATAGAGCCCTGCCTAATGCGTCCATTTTTCAAGACATGGCTAACCATTTGCCTTTTATTGCCACTGGCCGCCCACGCCACCAATCGTGAGCAACGTCTTCCAAACGTTAATGGTTACACCCCAAAATCTCATGTTTCTGCCGCTACCAGCAAAAACAAACACACCGTAAAAGCCCCAGCCCTGAGCAAGAACAACAGCTCGCTGGTGCCGCCGATGGCTGCCAAGCAAAGCAGCGAAGTCCTGAGCCGCGCAGTGAACGTGCTCGGCACTCCTTATCGTTGGGGTGGCAGCAGCCCAAGTAAAGGCTTCGATTGCAGCGGCCTGGTGAAATACGCCTTCAACGACGTTGCCGCCGTTGACCTGCCGCGCACCTCCAACGCCATGGCCTCCGGTCACGGGGTGAAAGTCGAGCGCAAGGACCTCAAGCCTGGCGACCTGATTTTCTTCAACATCAAGAGCCGTCGAGTCAATCACGTTGCTATCTACCTGGGCAACGACCGCTTCATCCACGCCCCACGACGTGGAAAGTCGGTGACCATCGACACCCTGAAAAAGCCGTACTGGGAAAAGAACTACGTGGTCGCCAAGCGTGTTCTGCCAAAAGAGCCGAACACTATGCGCATCGTTCAGCGCTGAGCTGACACCGCCGCACCGAGGGAGCCTGCTCCCTCGCCTCCCTTCACAGCCCCTCCAGCGAACGCGCCTTCTCCCGCGCATGCTCGCGGCTGATCAAGCCCTTGCCAAGCAATGCCTTCAGGCTCATATCCAGGGTCTGCATGCCCAGTGCCCCTCCCGTCTGAATCGACGAATACAGCTGCGCTACCTTGTCTTCGCGGATCAGATTACGGATCGCCGCCGTACCGAGCATGATCTCGTGCGCCGCCACCCGACCGCCACCGACCTTTTTCACCAGCTCCTGGGAAATCACCGCCTGCAGTGATTCGGCGAGCATTGAGCGGACCATGGCCTTTTCGTCGCCGGGAAAAACATCCACCACCCGGTCAACGGTTTTCGCCGCCGAACTGGTGTGCAGGGTGCCAAACACCAGATGCCCGGTCTCGGCGGCGGTCAACGCCAGGCGAATGCTTTCCAGGTCACGCAATTCCCCGACCATGATCACGTCCGGGTCCTCGCGCAGGGCTGAGCGCAACGCCGTGGCGAAGCTGTGGGTATCACGCTGCACTTCGCGCTGATTGATCAGGCATTTGCGCGGCTCGTGGATAAACTCGATGGGGTCTTCAATGGTCAGGATGTGCTGGTGACGGTGACTGTTCAGGTGATCGATCATTGCTGCCAGGGTTGTCGACTTGCCGCACCCGGTCGGCCCGGTGACCAGCACCAGGCCCCTGGGTATCTCGGCAATACGTCGAAACACATCCGCCAGGCCCAACTCGGCGAGGCTCGGCACCTTGCTGGCAACCGTGCGAAACACCGCGCCCGGGCCGCGATGCTGGTGAAAGGCGTTGACTCGAAAGCGCGCGACGCCGGCCGCCTCGAAAGAAAAGTCCAGTTCCAGGGCCTGGGCGAACTGTGTCTGCTGCTGCTCGCTCATGACCCGGTGGATCAGTGCAGTGACCTGATTGGCGTCCTGCGCCGGCACGTTGATCCGCCGCACATCACCGTCGACCCGAATCATCGGCGGCAAGCCGGTGGACAGGTGCAAGTCCGAAGCGCCTTGCCTGGCGCTGAAAGCCAATAGCTCAGTGATATCCATGGCACCTCTCAATTCCAGTAGAATGCCGCGAACCTCAGACTGCCGGCGTCCCTTGAATGTCCACGATAGCAGACAACATCTCACAGGTAGCTGCGCGCATCCGTGCGGCTGAACAAGCCAGCCAGCGCGCCGCAGATAGTGTCCAACTGCTCGCCGTGAGCAAGACCAAACCGGCCGAGGCCGTGCGTGAAGCCCATGCTGCCGGCGTTCGGGACTTCGGCGAGAACTACCTGCAGGAAGCCCTCGGCAAGCAGCTGGAATTGACTGATCTGCCCTTGAGTTGGCACTTCATCGGCCCCATTCAATCGAACAAGACGCGCGCTATCGCCGAGAACTTCGCTTGGGTGCACTCCGTGGATCGCTTGAAAATCGCTCAACGCCTGTCCGAACAACGCCCTGCCGACCTGCCGCCGCTGAACATCTGCATTCAGGTCAACGTCAGTGGCGAGGCCAGCAAGTCCGGCTGCACCCCGGCCGACCTGCCGGCCCTGGCCAGCGCTATCAGCGCCCTGCCGCGCCTGACGTTGCGCGGCTTGATGGCGATCCCCGAGCCGACTGACGACCGCGCCGAACAGGACGCTGCCTTTGCCGCCGTGCGCGAGCTGAACCAGAGCCTGCAGGCCAGCCTCAAGCTGCCGCTCGACACATTGTCCATGGGCATGAGCCACGACCTCGAGTCGGCCATTGCCCAGGGCGCGACCTGGGTGCGTATCGGTACGGCCCTGTTCGGTGCCCGCAACTACCCATAAATGCATGGCCAGCCATCAACCCTGGCTGATACCTCACTTTATAAGGACCTGACATGAGCAAGACGCGTATTGCCTTTATCGGTGCCGGAAACATGGCTGCCAGCCTGATCGGCGGCCTGCGGGCCAAGGACCTTGACGCCGCGCTGATCCGCGCCAGCGACCCCGGCGCCGAAACCCGTGCGCGGGTCAGCGCCGAGCACGGCATTGAAGTGTTCGCCGACAACGCCGACGCCATCCAGGGCGCCGATGTGGTGGTCCTGGCGGTCAAGCCGCAGGCAATGAAAGTGGTCTGCGAAGCGATCCGCCCGCACCTGCAGCCGGGCCAGTTGGTGGTTTCGATTGCCGCCGGCATCACTTGCGCCAGCATGAACAACTGGTTGGGTGCGCAGCCTATCGTGCGCTGCATGCCCAACACCCCGGCGCTGCTGCGCCAGGGCGTGAGCGGCCTGTACGCCACTGCCCAGGTCAGCGCCGAGCAACGCCAGCAGGCTGAAGAGCTGCTGTCCGCTGTGGGCATCGCCCTGTGGCTCGACGAAGAACAGCAACTGGATGCTGTCACTGCCGTTTCCGGCAGCGGCCCGGCGTACTTCTTCCTGCTGATCGAATCCATGACTGCAGCCGGTGAAAAGCTCGGCCTGCCGCGGGAAACCGCAGCCAAACTAACCCTGCAAACCGCACTGGGCGCAGCGCACATGGCGGTGGCCAGCGATGTCGACGCCGCCGAGTTGCGCCGCCGCGTGACCTCGCCTGCCGGCACCACTGAAGCCGCGATCAAGTCCTTCCAGGCCGACGGCTTCGAAGCCCTGGTGGAAAAAGCATTGGGTGCCGCCGCACACCGCTCGGCCGAGATGGCTGAGCAATTGGGCCAATAAGGAGCCATACATGATTGGATTGAACACCGCAGCGGTTTACGTGCTGCAAACCCTGGGCAGCCTGTACCTGCTGATCGTCCTGCTGCGCTTCGTCCTGCAACTGGTGCGGGCAAACTTCTACAACCCGCTGTGCCAGTTCGCGGTCAAGGCCACCCAGCCACTGCTCAAGCCGCTGCGCCGGATCATTCCGAGCGTGTTCGGCCTCGACCTGTCGTCGCTGGTGCTGGCGATCCTCCTGCAACTGGCGCTGATGGCCCTGACCTTGCTGCTGACCTACGGCACCACCGGCAACCCGCTGCAGCTGCTGATCTGGTCGATCATCGGGGTCACGGCGCTGTTCCTGAACATCTTCTTCTACGCCCTGATCATCAGCGTGATCCTGTCGTGGGTCGCACCCGGCAGCCATAATCCGGGCGCGGAGCTGGTCAACCAGATCTGCGAGCCGGCCCTGGCGCCGTTCCGCAAGATCCTGCCGAACCTCGGCGGCCTGGATATTTCGCCGATCCTGGCGTTCATGGTGCTCAAGCTGATCGATATGCTGGTGATCAACAACCTGGCGGCGATGACCATGATGCCGGAGATCCTGCGGCTGTTGATCTGATAGATCGCGGCAACCCTATCGCGGGCAAGCCCGCTCCCACAGGTATATGAGTTACCTAATGTGGGAGCGGGCTCGCCCGCGATGGCAACACCCCCAATCCAACTGCATAAAATCCCCCCCGCCCTTCCCTTGCCGCTAGCCACAGCGGTCTTTAGACTTACGCCTCATTTCAACGAGAGCAGGGTCGATGCCAACTGCCTTTCCCGCCGATTCTGTTGGCCTGGTGACGCCCCAAGTGGCGCACTTCAGCGAGCCCCTGGCCCTTGCCTGCGGCCGCTCCCTGTCAGCCTATGACCTGATCTACGAAACCTACGGCACGCTGAACGCCACGGCGAGCAACGCCGTGCTGATCTGCCACGCCCTGTCCGGTCACCACCACGCCGCCGGCTACCACAGCCCCGACGACCGCAAACCCGGTTGGTGGGACAGCTGCATCGGCCCCGGCAAGCCGATCGACACCGATCGCTTCTTCGTGGTCAGCCTGAACAACCTCGGCGGCTGCAACGGTTCCACCGGCCCCAGCAGCATCAACCCCGAGACCGGCAAGCCGTTTGGCGCCGAGTTTCCGGTATTGACCGTCGAAGACTGGGTCCACAGCCAGGCACGCCTGGCCGAGCGCCTCGGCATCCAGCAATGGGCCGCGGTGATCGGTGGCAGCCTCGGCGGCATGCAGGCGATGCAATGGAGCATCACCTACCCGGATCGCATTCGACACTGCCTGGCCATTGCCTCGGCACCCAAGCTGTCGGCGCAGAACATCGCCTTCAACGAAGTGGCGCGCCAGGCGATCCTCACCGACCCGGAGTTCCACGGCGGCTCGTTCCAGGAGGCCGGGGTGATCCCCAAGCGCGGCCTGATGCTGGCGCGCATGGTCGGGCACATCACTTACCTGTCGGACGATTCGATGGGCGAGAAATTCGGCCGTGGCCTCAAGAGCGAAAAGCTCAACTACGACTTTCACAGCGTCGAATTCCAGGTCGAGAGCTACCTGCGTTATCAAGGCGAGGAGTTCTCCGGGCGTTTCGACGCCAACACCTACCTGCTGATGACCAAAGCGCTGGATTACTTCGATCCGGCGGCGAACTTCGACGATAACCTGGCAAAAACCTTTGCCGGCGCCAAGGCCAAGTTCTGCGTGATGTCGTTCACCACCGACTGGCGCTTCTCCCCGGCACGCTCGCGCGAGCTGGTGGACGCCCTGATGGCGGCCCAAAAAGACGTGTGCTACCTCGAGATCGATGCTCCGCAAGGCCACGACGCCTTCCTGATTCCGATCCCGCGCTACCTGCAGGCGTTCAGCAATTACATGAAGCGGATTACGGTGTGAGAAAGCCATGAGAGCTGATCTGGAAATCATCCAGGAATGGATCCCCGCCGGCAGCCGCGTGCTCGACCTCGGTTGCGGCGATGGCGAACTGCTGACCTGGCTGCGCGACCACAAGCAAGTCACCGGCTACGGCCTGGAGAACGACCCGGACAACATCGCCGAGTGCGTGGCCAAGGGCATCAACGTCATCGAACAGGACCTGGACAAGGGCCTGGGCAACTTTGCCAGCAACAGCTTCGATATCGTGGTCATGACCCAGGCCCTGCAGGCCGTGCATTACCCGGACAAGATCCTCGACGAAATGCTGCGGGTCGGTCGCCAGTGCATCATCACCTTCCCCAACTTCGGCCACTGGCGCTGCCGCTGGTACCTGGCCAGCAAGGGCCGGATGCCGGTGTCGGAGTTCCTGCCCTACACCTGGTACAACACGCCGAACATTCACTTCTGCACCTTCGAGGACTTCGAAGCGCTGTGCAGCGAACGTGAAGCCAAGGTCATCGATCGACTTGCCGTCGATCAACAACACCGCCACGGGTGGGCCAGTAAGCTATGGCCTAATCTATTAGGTGAGATCGGCATCTACCGGGTCAGCAGTCCTGGCCTGCAGGATCACCAGGTAGCGGTTTAACCCTGTTATTCGAGGAGAACGATCATGAGTCGTCTTGCGCTGTTTGTCTTAACGGCCTGCCTGAGCGTCGGCGCCATGGCTGCCGAGGCGATCAAGGGCGATCGCCAGGAAACCTTCGGCGACGTCACGGTGCACTACAACACCTTTAATTCGACGTACATCCAGCCGGATATCGCCAAGGCGGCCGAGCTGATCCGCAGCAAGAACCAGGGCGTGATCAACGTCTCGGTGCTCAAGGCCGGCAAGCCACTGGTTGCCAGCGTCAGCGGCAGCGTCAAAGACCTGACCAGCAAAAGCGTGCCGCTGAATTTCAAGCAGATCACCGAGCAAGGGGCGATCTACTACATCGCCCAATACCCGGTTGACCAGCAGGAAACCCGCACCTTTGAAATCAAGGTGCAGACCGGCGACAAGATCAACACCATCAATTTCAACCAAGAGCTCTTCCCCGGCGAATGATCACTTTTCCGCAACTCGTATTGGCCAGCCACAACGCCGGCAAACTCAAGGAACTCCAGGCCATGCTCGGCGACTCGGTGCAACTGCGCTCGATCGGCGAGTTCAGCCAGGTCGAGCCTGAGGAAACCGGCTTGTCGTTCGTCGAGAACGCGATCCTCAAGGCGCGCAATGCCGCACGCATCTCAGGCTTGCCAGCGCTGGCTGACGACTCGGGGCTGGCAGTGGACTACCTTGGCGGCGCGCCGGGCATCTACTCGGCACGTTATGCCGATGGCCAGGGCGATGCGGCGAACAACGCCAAGCTGCTGGACGTGCTCAAGGACGTCCCGGAGGCCGAGCGTGGCGCCCAGTTCGTCTGCGTGCTGGCGCTGGTGCGACACGCCGACGACCCGCTACCGATCCTTTGCGAAGGTCTGTGGCATGGGCGCATGCTGACCCAGGCCAGCGGTGAGCATGGCTTTGGCTACGATCCGCTGTTCTGGGTACCGGAGCGCAACTGCTCGAGCGCCGAACTGAGTCCGGCCGACAAGAACCAGATCAGCCACCGCGCCCGCGCAATGGTTCTGCTGCGCCAGCGTCTGGGCCTGAAATGACCCACGACTCTCCCGCGTCGCCACTGATTTTCGGTGGCGCCGCACCTTCGTCCCGGGGCCCGCTGCCAACGCTGCCGCCCCTGGCGCTGTACATCCACATCCCGTGGTGCGTACGCAAATGCCCGTATTGCGACTTCAACTCCCACACCGCCAGCCCGGTGTTGCCGGAGGAGGAGTACGTCGACGCCCTGCTTGCCGACCTCGACCAGGACTTGCACGCGGTGTACGGCCGGGAGCTGAGTTCGATCTTCTTCGGCGGTGGCACCCCGAGCCTGTTCAGCGCACCGGCCCTCGGCCGTTTGCTTGCAGGTGTGGAACAGCGCATCCCGTTCGCCAGCGACATCGAAATCACCCTGGAAGCCAATCCGGGGACTTTCGAGCAAGAGAAATTCGTCGCCTACCGCGCCCTGGGGATCAATCGCCTGTCGATCGGCATCCAGAGTTTCCAGCAGGAAAAGCTCAAGGCCCTGGGCCGCATCCACAACGGTGACGAAGCCATCCGCGCCGCCGGCATGGCGCGTCAGGCCGGGTTCGACAATTTCAATCTGGACCTGATGCATGGCCTGCCCGACCAGTCCCTGGAAGAAGCCCTGGACGACCTGCGCCAGGCCATCGCCCTGAAGCCGACCCACCTGTCCTGGTACCAGCTGACCCTGGAACCCAACACGGTGTTCTGGAACCAGCCGCCGACGCTGCCGGAAGACGACACGCTGTGGGACATTCAGGAGGCCGGTCAGGCGCTGCTGGCCGAACACGGTTACGCCCAATACGAAGTCTCGGCCTACGCCCAGCCCGGCCGGGCAGCACGGCACAACCTCAATTACTGGAGTTTTGGCGACTTTATCGGCATTGGCGCCGGCGCCCATGGCAAGCTCAGTCACCCGGACGGACGCATCCTGCGCACCTGGAAGACTCGCCTGCCCAAGGACTACCTGAACCCGGCGAAAAGCTTCAAGGCCGGCGAGAAAGCCCTGGGTGACGAGGAAATGCCGTTCGAGTTCTTGATGAACGCCCTGCGCCTGACCGACGGGGTCGAGGCCAGGCTGTACCCGGAACGCACCGGCATGCCATTGGCAAGCCTTGCCGAAGGCCGAAGTGACGCCGAACAAAGTGGCTTGTTGCGGGTCGAACCGTCACGTCTGGCGGCCACCGAGCGCGGACAGCTGTTCCTCAATGACCTGCTGCAGAATTTTCTGATCTGATCTCAGACCTAAGGGAAAACGAATGGATTTGGTACTCGACCTGCTCGCCACCGTCTCGCGCTGGAGCCGCAGCAACCTGTCGGAAATCTCTTTGGCGCTGGTGGGTTGTTTGCTGGTGCTGTTTGGCGCGGATTTCAAAGGCTGGATCGAACAGCGCCTGGGCAACATCGCCGGTGCCTTGCGCGTGCCGATGATGTCGTTGCTGTGCGTGATCGGCAGCGGCGCCGCCTTGATCTACGCCACACCGTGGATCGTCAAGGGCCTGAGCCAGTTCAACAACTACAGCCTGGCGCCGGTGTTGTTGGTGGTGCTGGTGTTGATTGGGGTGGTGGCGGATCGTCGCTGATCCACCACTACCACTGTAGGAGCGAGCCTGCTCGCGATGAGGCCGTGTCAGTCAACTTAAGGGCTGAATGACACACCGCATCGCGAGCAGGCTCGCTCCTACAGGAGTACAGCGTGCTTAAGACTGCTTCTCGAACTTCAAATCCCACACCCCATGCCCCAGCCGTTCGCCACGGCGTTCGAACTTGGTGATCGGGCGTTCGGCCGGGCGCGGCACGCACTTGCCGTCTTCGGCGAGGTTGCGATAACCCGGGGCGACGTTCATCACTTCCAGCATGTACTCAGCGTACGGCTCCCAGTCAGTCGCCATGTGCAGCACACCGCCGACTTTCAACTTGCTGCGCACCAGCTCAGCGAACGAGGCCTGGACGATGCGGCGCTTGTGGTGACGGCTCTTGTGCCACGGATCCGGGAAAAACAGCATCAGGCGATCCAGGCTGTTGTCGGCCACGCAACGGTTGAGCACTTCGATCGCATCGCAATCGTAGACGCGCAGGTTGGTCAGGCCCTGGGTCAGCACGCCATTGAGCAGCGCGCCGACACCCGGACGGTGCACTTCGACACCGATGAAGTCCTGCTCAGGCGCAGCCGCGGCCATTTCCAGCAGGGAATGGCCCATGCCGAAACCGATTTCCAGCGAGCGTGGCGCCGAGCGGCCAAACACCTGGTCGAAGTCTACCGGCGCGTCGGCCAGAGGCAGGACGAACAGCGGCGTGCCCTGCTCCAGACCCTTTTGCTGGCCTTCGGTCATGCGCCCGGCGCGCATCACAAAACTCTTGATGCGGCGGTGTTGGCGCTCTTCGCCTTCTTCCGTCTGGATAGGCGTGTCGTTCGATTCAGTCATCAATGGCTCTTACTTGATCAGACCATCCAGCGGCGAGGAGGCGCTGGCATAGAGTTTTTTCGGCATGCGTCCGGCCAGGTACGCCAGGCGACCGGCGACAATCGCGTGTTTCATGGCTTCGGCCATCATGATCGGTTGCTGCGCATGGGCGAGGGCCGAGTTCATCAGCACCGCGTCGCAGCCCAGTTCCATGGCGATGGTGGCATCGGAAGCCGTGCCCACACCCGCGTCCACCAGCACCGGGATCTTCGCTTCTTCAAGGATGATCTGCAGGTTGTACGGGTTGCAGATGCCCAGGCCCGAGCCGATCAGGCCGGCCAGCGGCATCACCGCGATGCAGCCGATTTCCGCCAGTTGCCGGGCGATGATCGGGTCGTCGCTGGTGTAGACCATCACGTCGAAGCCTTCCTTGACCAGGGTTTCCGCGGCCTTGAGGGTTTCGATCACGTTGGGGAACAGGGTTTTCTGGTCCGCCAGCACTTCCAGCTTCACCAGGTTGTGGCCGTCGAGCAGCTCACGGGCCAGGCGGCAGGTGCGCACGGCCTCGATCGCGTCGTAGCAACCGGCGGTGTTCGGCAGGAAGGTGTAGCGATCCGGCGACAGCACTTCGAGCAGGTTCGGCTCGCCCTCGATCTGTCCGAGGTTGGTGCGGCGCACGGCGAAGGTGACGATCTCGGCACCCGAGGCTTCGATGGCCGAACGGGTTTCTTGCATGTCACGGTACTTGCCGGTACCTACCAGCAAACGCGACTGGTACGTACGACCGGCCAGGACGAAGGGCTTGTCGCTGCGAACGTTGCTCATCGGAAATCCTCTGTGGGGGTGAGGTTCTTGCACAATGCGTGTGGGACTCGTCTGTCGCGATCGACGATCAGCCGCCGCCGATGGCGTGCACCACTTCTACCGAATCGCCTTCGGTGAGGGTGGTGTCTGCATGCTGGCTGCGCGGGACGATGTCCAGGTTGCGCTCGACCGCGACACGGCGTCCGGTCAGGTCCAGACGCACCAGCAGGCCCGCAACGGTCTCGCCGTCGGGCAGTTCAAGGGATTCACCGTTCAACTGAATGCGCATGCCGGATGCCGCCATCATTTTTAGGGGCCAGCATTCTAGCCCGATCATGACCCAAAGGTCAGTAACAAGCGTCAGGCGGTCGCCTGCAAGCGCCAGGCGGCGAGCCCCAGGCACAACCAGCCAATCAGGAACGCCAAGCCGCCGAACGGGGTGATGATGCCGAGCTTGCCGATGCCAATGGTGGTCAGCAGGTAAAGGCTGCCGGAGAACAGCAGGATGCCGATGCTGAACGAGATGCCGGACCAGGCTACCAGCCGACCCTGCAGCTGCGTGGCCAGCAGCGCGACGCCGAACAGCGCCAGCGCATGCACCAATTGATAGGTGACGCCGGTGTGGAAGATCGCCAGGTATTCGGGGGTCAGGCGGGCTTTCAAGCCATGGGCGGCGAATGCACCCAGGGCAACGCCGGTGAAACCGAAGAAAGCAGCCAGCATCAGAAAGCCACGCAGCATGAAGAACTCCAGTCAGACTCGATCAACAGGGTCTGTATAATGGCCCGCTCGACGGGTTCGGCCAAGCCATCTCTATGCTGCGTATATTTTTTCGACGTTTCACCAAGGCCCTGCTCTGGTTCGCGGCTGGCAGCGTGGTGCTGGTGCTGATTTTTCGCGTGGTGCCGCCACCGGGCACGACGCTGATGATCGAACGCAAGATCGAATCCTGGATCGACGGCGAACCCATCGACCTGCAACGCGACTGGACGCCGTGGGAGGACATCTCCGATGACCTGAAAGTGGCGGTGATTGCCGGCGAAGATCAAAAATTCCCCGAGCATTGGGGCTTTGACCTCGGTGCGATTCGCGCCGCCCTGGCCCACAACGAGCTGGGCGGTTCGGTGCGCGGCGCCAGTACGCTGAGCCAGCAGGTGTCGAAGAACCTGTTCTTGTGGTCCGGCCGCAGTTGGCTGCGCAAAGGCCTGGAAGCCTGGTTTACCGGGCTGATCGAAGTGCTTTGGCCAAAGCAGCGGATCCTTGAGGTGTACCTCAACAGCGTCGAATGGGATGACGGCGTGTTCGGCGCCGAAGCCGCCGCCCGCCACCATTTCGGCGTCAGCGCGAAAAACCTCAGTCGCCAACAGGCCAGCCTGCTGGCGGCGGTACTGCCCAATCCGCGGGTGTGGAGTGCCAGTCATCCGACCGCGTATGTGCAACGTCGGGCCGGCTGGATTCGCCAACAAATGCGCCAGTTGGGCGGAGATAGCTACCTGATCGGGTTGAATGACTCGCGGCGGGCGCCTTGGGCGGAGTAGAGCCGGCCAATTTTTTCAAACCCTGAAAACCACTCTGGGAGCGGGCTTGCCCGCGATGAGGTCCGAACATTCAGTGCAAAAGTTGAGGCCGTCATCGCGGGCAAGCCCGCTCCCACACATCCACAAAAAAAGCCCCGATCAAATGATCGGGGCTTTTTAATTGCCGCCTTGCAGCTTACGCCGCAATCGACAGTTTCAGCTTGTTCATCGCGCTCTTCTCGAGCTGACGAATCCGCTCGGCCGAGACGTTGTACTTCTGCGCCAGGTCGTGCAGCGTGGCTTTTTCTTCTGCCAACCAACGCTGGTAGAGGATGTCACGACTGCGATCGTCCAGGACGTCCAGCGCCTCGTGCAGGTTGCTGGTGGAGTTGTCGCTCCAGTCAGCGTCTTCCAGCTGGCGTGCCGGATCGTAGCGGTGGTCTTCCAGGTAGTTGGCTGGCGACTGGAAGGCGCTGTCGTCGTCCGCTTCGGCGGCAGGGTCAAAGGCCATGTCATGACCGGTCAGCCGGCTTTCCATCTCGCGGACTTCCCGCGGCTCTACGCCGAGGCTTTCAGCCACGCGATGGACTTCTTCGTTGTTCAGCCACGCCAGGCGTTTTTTCTGGCTGCGCAGGTTGAAGAACAGCTTGCGCTGGGCCTTGGTGGTCGCGACTTTCACGATGCGCCAGTTGCGCAGGATGAATTCGTGGATTTCCGCCTTGATCCAGTGCACGGCAAAAGACACCAGGCGCACACCCATTTCCGGATTGAAGCGTTTCACCGCTTTCATCAGGCCGACGTTGCCTTCCTGGATCAGGTCAGCCTGGGCCAGGCCATAGCCGCTGTAGCTACGGGCGATATGCACAACAAAACGCAGGTGGGCGAGCACCATCTGCCGAGCCGCCTCAAGATCCTGCTCATAGTAGAGACTCTCGGCCAGTTCACGCTCCTGCTCTGGCGTCAGCAATGGAATGCTGTTCACCGTGTGCACATAGGCTTCCAGGTTTGCACCAGGAACCAGGGCATAAGCAGGTTGCAAAGAAGTGGTCATACGAAAAAACCTCCGACTCACATAACTCGTGCAGTTCAGCACTGCGAAAATTGACCGGAAACCGAAGGACAAGTTCCCCTACACGCTGAAAGGACATACAAGCAAAAAATACAATTTATTTCGGTGCAAGCTCTCTCAAATGGCGTGCCACCGCAATCCACGCACCGATATAACCCAACAACACCGCGCCAAGCAAGAGCGACAGACCATCGGCTACCGGCACACCGGCCAGCGCGAAACTGCTGCCGTACAAGCCGGCGAGGCCGACCACCGCGTCGTTCAGCCAGTCCAGGCCGAACGCCAGGACGCCCCAGGAAAAAATCCCCGCACCAAAGCCATAAAGCGCGCCCATATAGAGAAAGGGCCTACGCACATAGCTGTCAGTGCCGCCGACGAGTTTAATCACTTCTATCTCTGTGCGGCGGTTTTCAATATGAAGACGAATGGTATTGCCTATCACCAAAAGTAATGCAGAAACCAGCAACACCGTCAGACCGAAGACAAAGCGGTCGCCGAGCTTGAGAATCGCTGCCAGACGCTCGACCCAAACCAGGTCCAATTGCGCCTGCTGCACCTTGGGCATCTCGGCAAGTTGCTGACGCAAGGCTTCCAGGGTCGACTTGTCGACTTCCTTCGGGGTCACCAGCACCACGCCCGGCAGCGGGTTTTCCGGCAACTCCTTGAGCGCTTCACCCAGGCCTGACTGCTGCTGGAACTCTTCCAGCGCCTGGTCGCGGCTGATGTACTCGGCCTCCGCTACCCCGGGCAGCGCCTTGATCTGCTCGCGCAGTTGCTCGCCCTCAGCGGCGCTGGCATCCAGCTGCAGGTACAGGGAAATCTGCGCCGCACGCTGCCAGGAGCCACCGAGGCGCTCGACGTTACTCAGCAGAAGTGACAGCCCCATCGGCAAACTCAAGGCCACCGCCATCACCAGGCAGGTGAAGAAACTGCCGATCGGCTGCTTGCCCAAACGGCGCAGGCTGTCGAGCAGGCTGGCGCGATGGCTTTCGATCCAGGCCCGCAACAGGGTGCGAAAGTCCGGACCATCATCTTCGTCGTGCTTTTTCTTCTGCGGTTGCGGGTCGGCAGCCTTTGGGGCTACGCGCTCGGAAACCTTTGGACTGCGTGTCGCACTCATGCTCCGGCCTCCCCGTCGCCAATCAATCGGCCGCGCTGCAGGGTCAGCATGCGATGGCGCATGCGCGCGATCAGTGCCAGGTCGTGACTGGCAATCAGCACGCTGGTGCCCAAGCGGTTGATGTCTTCGAATACCCCCATGATCTCTGCCGCCAGGCGCGGATCGAGGTTACCGGTGGGTTCGTCCGCCAACAGCAGGGCCGGGCGGTGGACGATGGCGCGAGCGATGCCGACGCGTTGTTGCTGGCCGGTGGACAGGTCGCCGGGGTACAGGTCGCTCTTGTCCGACAGGGCGACGCGATCCAGGGCCGAATCCACGCGCTTGGCGATCTCGACCTTGGACAGGCCGAGGATCTGCAACGGCAAGGCGACGTTATTGAACACCGTGCGGTCGAACAGCAACTGGTGATTCTGGAACACCACGCCGATCTGCCGGCGCAGGAACGGGATCTGCGCATTGCTGATGGTTGCCAGGTCCTGCCCGGCCAGCAGCAATTTGCCAGTGGTCGGACGCTCCATCGCCAGCAACAGGCGCAGCAGGGTGCTTTTACCGGCGCCGGAATGGCCGGTGACGAACAGGAACTCGCCGCGCCGGACTCGAAAGCTCAGCTCATGCAGGCCGACGTGACCATTCGGATAACGCTTGCCGACCTGTTCGAAACGAATCATGCACGCTCCCGCTCGGCAAACAATGCCTGGACAAAGGGTTCTGCTTCAAAGGTGCGCAAGTCATCGATGCCTTCACCGACGCCGATGTAGCGAATCGGCAGGCCGAACTGCTTGGCCAGGGCGAAAATCACCCCGCCCTTGGCCGTGCCGTCGAGCTTGGTCAGGGCCAGGCCGGTCAGTTCCACGGTCTGGTTGAATTGCTTGGCCTGGTTGATGGCGTTCTGGCCGGTCCCGGCATCGAGCACCAGCAACACTTCGTGCGGCGCTTCGGCGTCAAGCTTGCCGATTACCCGACGAACCTTCTTCAACTCTTCCATCAGGTTGTCTTTGGTGTGCAGGCGACCGGCGGTATCGGCGATCAACACGTCGATATTCCGTGCCTTGGCCGCCTGCACGGCGTCGAAGATCACCGACGCCGAATCGGCACCGGTGTGCTGGGCGATCACCGCAATGTTGTTGCGCTCGCCCCAGACCTGCAGTTGCTCAACCGCCGCCGCGCGGAAGGTATCACCCGCCGCGAGCATGACTTTCTTGCCCTCGAGTTGCAGCTTCTTCGCCAGTTTGCCGATGGTGGTGGTCTTGCCGGCGCCATTGACGCCCACCACCAGAATCACGAACGGCTTGTTCTGCGAAGTGATCTTCAACGGCTGCTCGACCGGCTTGAGCATCGCCGCCAATTCAGCCTGCAGGGATTTGTACAGGGCGTCGGCGTCAGCCAACTCCTTGCGGGCGACCTTCTGGGTCAGGCGCTGGATGATCACCGAAGTGGCCTCGACCCCGACGTCGGCGGTCAGCAGGCGAGTCTCGATGTCTTCGAGCAGCTCGTCATCAATGATCTTCTTGCCGAGGAACAGGCTGGCCATGCCCTCGCCGATGCTGGCGCTGGTTTTCGACAGGCCTTGCTTGAGGCGAGCGAAGAAACCGGTCTTGGCTTCTTCGCTGCGTACCGGCTCGGCGACTACCGGCTCGGTCACCACGGGCGCCGGGACAACTGGCGCAGGAGCGTCTGCAACCGGTGCGACAACAGCTACCGGCGCCTCTGCAACGGGTGCGACAACCGGGGTCGGGGTCGGGGCCGGGACAACTGGCGGGGCCACGAACGCGGCGATGACTGGCTGCGGCAGATCAGGCTCTTCAACGACTTCAGGCGTTTCGATGACCGGTTTCGACTCGACCACCAACAGCTCCACGGCTTGCTGGACCACAGTCGGCGCGGGAATCGGCGGCGTGATGTGCGGCGCCTGCTCATCTTCGACCAGGGCCACCGGTTCTTCGGGCACCGGCAGGGTCAACCACGGCTTGGGCGCGGTTTCAGGTGCGGGTGCCGGCGTTGGCTCGGCTACTGGCTGCGGGAGCGGCTCGGCGACAGGCGGCACCACGGGCGCGGCCGTCTCGACCACCGGCGCGGCTTCTATTTCCGGCTGCGGCGCGATCTCGGGCTCTGCCTGAGGCTGTTCGACGACGGGTTGCTGCGGCTTTTTGCGCAGCCATCCGAACAGGCTTTTCTTCTCGCCAGCCGCAGCTGGGTTCTTCTTGTCGTCGTTGGAACCAAACATGGAGGACGGCTATCTCACAGTAGCGGCGCGCCAATGGCGCCCCGGCAATTGAATATTCGATGCAGAACAGACTGCGATTCACGCTGCTTGTTCACGCGCAACAATTTGTCGAGAGGCTCACGAGCATCTCAAAAGGTCGATTAACACGAAGGACTGGAACGGCATCGTCGGCGAAAACGCAGAGTTTAGCTGATAAACCCAAAGCTTCTTCCGGAAACCCATACAACCTACTGACCGATCAAAGGCCTGATAGGCGTGGCCGCCAGTAAAACGGATCAGTATCCTAGCACCTCCTCGCCCGCCGACGCTAAGACCAAGCGGGCAGCTCAACAGGTTAAAAAACCAATGAATGCTCTAGCCCGCCGCGCCGCTGGCCTGCTGCTCAGCACAGCTTGCCTACCCCTCGCAGCCCTGGCTGCCGACCCGCAACCGACCCATGAATTCACCCTCGACAATGGCCTCAAGGTCGTCGTACGTGAGGATCATCGCGCGCCGGTGGTGGTGTCCCAGGTCTGGTACAAGGTCGGCTCCAGCTACGAAACCCCTGGCCAGACCGGCCTGTCCCACGCCCTGGAACACATGATGTTCAAGGGCAGCGAGAAGGTCGGCCCCGGCGAAGCGTCGTTGATCCTGCGCGACCTCGGCGCCGAAGAGAACGCCTTCACCAGCGACGACTTCACCGCCTATTACCAGGTGCTGGCACGCGATCGCCTGGGCGTTGCCTTCGAGTTGGAAGCCGACCGCATGGCCAGCCTGCGCCTGCCGCCGGACGAGTTCAGCCGCGAGATCGAAGTGATCAAGGAAGAACGCCGCCTGCGTACCGACGACAAGCCGATGTCCAAGGCCTACGAACGCTTCAAGGCCATGGCTTACCCGGCCAGCGGCTACCACACCCCGACCATCGGCTGGATGGCTGACCTGGACCGCATGAAGGTCGAGGAGCTGCGCCACTGGTACGAATCCTGGTACGCACCGAACAACGCCACCCTGGTGGTGGTCGGCGATGTCACCCCGGACGAAGTCAAAGCCCTGGCCCAGCGTTACTTTGGCCCGATTGCCCGACGCGCAGTGCCGCCGGCGAAGATTCCGCTGGAACTGGCCGAGCCGGGCGAACGGCAGATCACCCTGAAAGTGCAGACCCAACTCCCGGCCCTGATGCTGGCCTTCAACGTGCCGAGCATTGCCACTACCGAAGACAAACGCTCGGTCAACGCCCTGCGCCTGATCTCGGCGCTGCTCGACGGCGGCTACAGTGGACGGATTCCGACCCAGCTGGAGCGCGGCGAAGAACTGGTGTCCGGTGGCTCGTCGAGCTACGACGCCTACACCCGTGGCGACTCGCTGTTCACCCTGTCGGCCACCCCCAACACCCAGAAGCAGAAAACCATGGCCCAGGCCGAAGCCGGTCTTTGGCGGTTGCTGGAGCAACTGAAGACCACCGCACCCTCTGCCGAAGAACTGGAACGCGTCCGCGCCCAGGTGATCGCCGGCCTGGTCTACGAACGTGACTCGATCACCAGCCAGGCCACCGCCATCGGCCAACTGGAAACCGTCGGCCTGTCGTGGAAGCTGATGGACAGCGAGCTCGCCGAACTGGAAAGCGTGACCCCGCAAGACATCCAGAACGCCGCCAAGCGGTACTTCATCCGCGAACGTCTCAGCGTCGCCCACGTACTGCCACAGGAGACGCCTCATGAGTGAGCGTAAACCACCGCGCCTGCTGCTGATCGGCCTGATCGCTGTCGCACTGGCGGGCTCTGCCGTGCTCTATTTCTCGCGCAGCGCTGAAACCGTCGCCAGCGAGGCCATGGACAAGGCCAAGTCGAGCCAGAAACTGCAATCGCTGGCCGAACTCGACGGCAAGGCCCCAAGCCGCCGCAAATTGGACGTGCAGACCTGGAACACCGCCGAGGGTGCGAAAGTGCTGTTTGTCGCCGCACCCGAGCTGCCGATGTTCGACCTGCGCCTGATCTTCGCCGCCGGCAGCAGCCAGGACGGCAATGCTCCGGGCCTGGCCATGCTGACCAACGCCATGCTCAACGAAGGCGTTGCCGGCAAGGACGTCAGCCAGATCGCCCAGGGCTTTGAAGGCCTGGGCGCAGACTTCGGCAATGGTGCCTACAAGGACATGGCCGTTGCCTCGCTGCGCAGCCTGAGCGCCGTGGACAAACGCGAGCCGGCCCTCAAGCTGTTCGCCGAAGTGGTCGGCCAACCGACCTTCCCCGCCGACTCGTTGGCACGCATCAAGAACCAGGTGCTGGCCGGCTTCGAGTATCAGAAACAGAACTCGGCGAAGGTCGCGAGCCTGGAACTGATGCGCCGTCTCTATGGCCAACATCCTTACGCCCACGCCAGCGATGGCAATCCCCTGAGCATCCCGCCGATCACCCTGGCGCAGCTCAAGGCCTTCCACGCCAAGGCCTATGCCGCCGGCAACGTGGTGATCGCGCTGGTCGGCGACCTGTCGCGCAGCGAGGCCGAGGCTATTGCCGCCCAGGTTTCCAGCGCCCTGCCCAAAGGCCCGGCATTGCCGAAAATTGCCCAGCCGACCGAGCCCAAGCCCGGTACCAGCCGTGTCGAATTCCCGGCCAAGCAGACCAACCTGATGCTCGCACAACTGGGCATCGACCGCGACGATCCGGACTACGCAGCCCTGTCCCTGGGCAACCAGATTCTTGGCGGCGGTGGTTTCGGCACCCGTCTGATGAGCGAAGTCCGGGAGAAACGCGGCCTGACCTATGGCGTCTATTCGGGCTTCTCGCCGATGCAGGCCCGCGGTCCGTTCATGATCAACCTGCAAACCCGTGCAGAAATGAGCGAAGGCACCCTGAAACTGGTGCAGGACGTGCTGGCCGACTACCTCAAGACCGGTCCGACCCAGAAGGAACTCGACGACGCCAAGCGCGAGCTGGCCGGCAGCTTCCCGCTGTCCACTGCCAGCAACGCCGATATTGTTGGTCAGCTGGGCGCGATGGGCTTCTATAATCTGCCACTGAGCTACCTCGAAGACTTCATGCAGCAATCCCAGAGCCTGACAGTCGAGCAGGTCACTGCGGCCATGAACAAACACTTGAGCATGGACAAAATGGTGATCGTCACTGTCGGCCCTACCGTGCCGCAACAGCCGTTACCGGCCCCTACTGATAAACCTTCCGAGCAGCCGCTCGGGGTTCCGGAGCATTAATGGCCCGTTCATCGCAGCCGAAAAAACCCGTTCACAACGTGCACAACGGCGTGAACCAACTGCGCATCATCGCCGGTGAGTGGCGCAGCCGTCGCCTGAGCTTCCCCGACGCCCCGGGCCTGCGCCCGACGCCGGACCGCGTGCGCGAAACCCTGTTCAACTGGCTCGCCCCTTACGTGCCAGGGGCCAAGGTATTTGATCCGTTCGCCGGCAGCGGCGCGCTGTTTCTCGAAGCACTGTCCCGCGGCGCGGCCATGGGCCAGGCGCTGGATGCCAGCAGCCTCGCAGTGTCCAGCCTGAAGGAACACCTGGGGACCCTGCGCTGCACCGTCGGCCAAGTGCAGACCGCCGACGCGTTGCGCTACCTGGAAACCCAGCCGGCCACCGCTTACGACCTGGTGTTCCTCGACCCGCCGTTCAACCAGAACCTGCTGCCAGCGGTGTGTACGCTGCTGGAAGAACGGCAGTGGCTGGCGGATGACGCCTGGATCTACACCGAAAGCGAAACCGCGCCCTCGACCCTTGGCCTGCCTGGTGGCTGGCGCCTGCACCGGGAGCAGAAATCCGGGCAGGTCTACTACGCGCTGTGGCATCGCCTCGTCTGACCCGCTACGCCAACGGGCGGCCACACCGCCCGTTGCCCTTCCAGCACGGTATTAAATAGCTACCACCCGCCTGCTCGTGCCATGACCGACAGTGATCGACAGTTCTTCCCGTCAATCACCAAGGATGCCCACCCCATGAATATCTTCTGCAGCGTCCTGCTGCTCTTGAGTGGGCTGATGCCCATGATGGCGCTCACCGCCCACAGCAGTCTGTCGCAACCTGTGGATCCACCGAGCCCGCGCATGTGTCGCGCTGACGAGCCGTTTGTGGCAAGTTAGTTTGTCCGCCGTACAGTCCCGAGATCGTCGTGCTCCAGCCCTGCACTCTTGCCAACCCGTCCTTCACGCCCGCCCTGGGCCTGGGCAACCCGCACCTGCAAACCCTGTGGGGACCGCTGTGGCGCAAGACCACCCATCTGGAGCGCCAGCGCGAACGCCTGTGGCTGGATGACGGTGACTTCCTCGACTTCGACTGGCATGGCCCGCACAGCGCCGAGGCGCCACTGGTGCTGGTGCTGCACGGGCTGACTGGCTCTTCCAATTCGCCTTATGTCGCCGGCCTGCAACAGGCCCTGTCTGCCCAGGGCTGGGCCAGCGTCGCGCTGAACTGGCGCGGCTGCTCCGGCGAGCCAAACCTGCTGCCGCGCAGCTATCACTCCGGCGCCAGCGAAGACCTGGCGGCGGCGATCTCACATCTGCGCAAGGTTCGGCCCCTGGCCCCGCTGTATGCCGTGGGATATTCGCTGGGCGGCAATGTGCTGCTCAAACACCTGGGAGAAAGCGCTGGCGACAGTCAACTGCAGGGCGCGGTAGCCGTTTCCGTACCCTTTCGCCTGGACCAGTGCGCCGACCGTATCGGCCAGGGTTTTTCCCGGGTTTATCAGGCGCACTTCATGCGCGAGATGCTGGCCTACATCAAGAACAAGCAGCGTCAGTTTCTCCAGGACGGACGCCACGAAGGCTTGGCCACTCTGGCCAGCCTCGGCTCGCTGGACAAGATGCGCACCTTCTGGGATTTCGACGGCCGCGTCACCGCGCCCCTGCATGGTTTTGCCGATGCTCATGACTACTACCGGCGCGCCTCCAGCCGCTACTACCTGGGCGAAATTCGTACGCCAACCCTGATTATCCAGGCTGCTGACGACCCCTTCGTTTACCCCCACAGCCTGCCCGAGGCGCACGAGCTGTCCGACTGTACTCACTTTGAATTGCAACCCCGGGGCGGCCACGTTGGTTTCGTTGATGGCACATTGCGCAAGCCCGGCTACTACCTCGAGCGGCGCATCCCCCAGTGGCTGACCCTTGCAGGGCGCGGTTAAGCCCGATGCAAGCGCTTCCAGGCGAATCCATTCACTTCTGGCAAACCGCGCCGCTGGCCGGGGTCGAACTGCTCTCGGCCCGCTACATCGAGCAGCGCTTCGTGCCCCATGTGCATGATGGCTTCGTGATCGGCATGATCATGGCCGGCGCCCAGCGCTATCGGTATCGCGGTGCCGAGCACCTGGCCGGCAGCGGCACACTGGTGGTGATCAATCCGGACGAACTGCACACCGGCAACAAGGGCACGGAAGACGGCTGGCTGTATCGCGCGTTCTATCCTGACAACCAACAGATCCACACCCTGCTGGCCGAACTGGAACTGCCCGCCCACAGCCTGCCGGCCTTCGGCGCGACGTTGTACCGCGACCCGGACCTGGTCAGTGGTTTCAGTTATTTGCACCGTCTGCTGGAGAGCCCGGCCAGCGCCTTGCAACAACAGACCCTGTGGCGCGAAACGATGTTCGCGCTGCTGCAACGCCATGCCGCCGTGGCATCGCCCGGACAACCGGGCCGTGAGCATCGCGCCATTGCCCGCGCCAAGGAATTGATGCACAGCCAACTGGCCGCCCCGCCCTCGTTGGAAGCCCTGGCGGCGGCGGTCAATCTGTCGCCCTTTCACTTCGCCCGGGTGTTTCGCCGCGCCACCGGCATGCCGCCGCACACCTGGCTGATGCAACAACGTATCGCCCAGGCCCGCGCACTGTTGCAGGAAGGTTGCCTGCCACTGGCCGTCGCCACGCAATTGGGCTTTGCCGATCAAAGCCATTTGAGTCGGCAGTTCAAGAAGGTCTACGGCGTCGGGCCCGGCGCCTATCGCAGCGCCCGATCAGTGGCACCGGCTACAACCTAGAAACCTGCAAGATCGTTCAAGACAAGCCTTCGCCGCCCGGCGCAAGATGGTCGGACAAGGAGAGTCACGATGACCCGAAAGCAGCTTTATTCACGCGGTATCCGCGACAGTTTCGCCATGGCGGTGGGCATTCTGCCGTTTGGCCTGATCTTCGGCACCCTGGCCGGGGCTGCCGGCCTGACACTCTGGCAGGCCTTCGGCATGTCGGCGCTGGTGTATGCCGGCTCGGCGCAGCTTGTCGTCCTCAGTTTGCTCGGCAGTGGCGCCAGCCTGCTGGTGATTCTGCTGACCACCTTTATCGTCAACCTGCGCCACGTGCTCTACAGCGCCACCCTGCAACCCCACGTCGGCAACTTGCCGCAACGCTGGCGCATCCTCCTGGCGTTCTGGCTGACTGACGAAACCTTCGCCGTGGTCCAGCGCTTCTACCTGCTGCACGGCGACCGGCCGCTGGCGCAGTGGTACTGGCTGGGGGTCGCGAGTTCGCTGTATGCCTGCTGGGTGTTGAGTTCGCTGGCCGGCGTGCTGTTTGGCCAGGCCGTGCCAGACCTGGCGAGCTGGGGCCTGGAGTTCGCCATGCTGGCGACCTTTATCGGCATCGTCATCCCTCTGCTGCGCAATCAGCCGCAACTGGCTGCCGCCCTGGTCGCCGGCGCCGTGGCACTGGCTACATTCCACTGGCCGTACAAGCTGGGCCTGATGGCCGCGGCATTCAGCGGCATCGCGATAGGCGTGATACTGGAGCGTCGACAGTTGACCCGCCACACCGCCAGGGAGCTGCACACATGAATTATGGGTGGATGATTTTTGGCATGATGGCGATCAGCTTCATGCTGCGCTACAGCCTGTTCGCCTGGCCCAACCTGCGCTTCCCGACCCTGGTGCGCCAGGGCCTGCACTATGTGCCGACGGCCGTACTGACGGCGATTGTGGTGCCGGGCATGCTGCTGCCCGACGGCCAGCACTGGGCGCTGAACCTGGACAATGCCTACTTGCTCGGGGGCTTGGCGGCCATCGCCATTGCTGCCACCACCCGGCACCTGTTGGCGACGATCGGCGGTGGCATGCTGGTGTTCTTTCTGTTGCGCTGGCTGCTCGGACAACTGCCCATCTAGCCCATCAGTCGCCGGTGGCAATCGCCCGCTGGGGATCGGTAATCCACTCGCTCCACGAGCCGGCATACAGCGCACCCAGAGGGTAGCCAGCCAGACACAGGGCAAACAGGTTGTGGCAGGCGGTCACGCCGGAACCGCAGTACGCCACCAACTCGTCCGGCGAACGATCCGCCAGCTTCTCGGCAAAGCGCTGCTTGAGTTGTTCGGCTGGCAGGAAACGACCGTCCGCCCCGAGGTTATCGGTAAAGGCTGCGCATTGCGCACCGGGGATATGGCCGGCAACCGGATCGATAGGCTCGACTTCACCGCGAAAACGCGGCAGCCCGCGGGCATCGAGCAGAGTCATCGCGGTTTTTTGCAGACGCTTGAGCAATTGCTCGGCACTCAGCACCAGGCTCGGGTCCGGGCTGCCGCTGAAGTTGCCGCGCGCGGAGGTTGGCGCATCGAGGCTCAACGGCAAACCAGCGGCATGCCAGGCCTTGAGGCCGCCATCGAGGATATACACCCCGTCGCGCTTGCCCAGCCAGGTCAACAACCACCAGGCCCGCGCGGCAAAAGCACCGGGGCCATCGTCATACAGCACCACGATACTGTCGTTGTTGATACCCCACGCCTGCAGTCGCTCGACCAGCTCTGGCGCTGCCGGCAACGGATGGCGACCGGTGACGCCCTTGGTCACAGGCCCACTGAGATCACGCTCGAGATCGGCGAATGCGGCGCCGGCGATGTGCCCCTCGGCAAAGCTGCGCTGGCCATAATCCGGGTCTTCGAGGGCAAAACGACAATCCAGAATCACCAGCCCCGACTGGTCCTTCTTCAGGTCCAAATCGAGTGGGCTGATCAGTTGCGCGATGGGCATGGCGGGCTCCTGTGAGTTCAAGCGGTGAACGATCCTACTGCACTTCTTCGAGGGCCTGGCCCAGCGGCACGTAAAACTCTTCGAACAGGGCGTCGATTTCCTCGCGCGATTGCTCGGTGACAAACCCGGCTTCAAGCACCAGCACCTGATACACGCCACGTTTAATGGCCTGCTCGCTGAGGTGATTGGAATTGTCGCGCGTGGTACACAGAAAACGCACCCAGGACGTCAGGATGATCCAGGCGTTCAGGGTCAGGGATTCGATCTGCACCTTGTCCATCTTGAGGATGCCGGCGTCGACAAACCCGGCGTAAATCGCCGTGCCCTGGATCAGGCAGCGCTGGGAGAAACGTCGGTAGCGGGCCGCCAACTCCACATCGTTGTCGAGTAAATGTTCGAGGTCGCGGTGCAGGAATCGATAGCGCCACATCGCGCTCAGCAACTCTTTCAAGTAGTAGCGCTTGTCTTCGACGGTGGCGGCACGGCCCTGGGGCGGGCGCAGGAAGCTTTCGACCAAGGCCTCGTACTCACTGAACAGCACGGCGATGATCGCCTGCTTGTTGGGGAAGTGGTAGTACAGGTTGCCCGGAGAAATCTCCATGTGCGCGGCGATGTGGTTGGTGCTGATGCTGCGCTCACCCTGCTGGTTGAACAGCTCCAGGCTGTTCTGCACGATGCGCTCGCTGGTTTTTATTCTTGGGGCCATGGGCTTGAGCTTTAATTCTTCTGTGCGTTGCGGGCATCTTACGACCTATCCGTCGGCGGATAAATCTTCACGTCCCGAGGAAGCCATTTGACATTTTAGAGCATAGACTCTAAAAACATCCTCATTCTAAAAAAAACCGGAGCTACCATGACCGCCGACATCGCCTACATGCAAAACGCCCAGCAGCCGTTGAGTGAGCTGAACGACCTGTTTACTGCGCAGCGTCAGGCGTATGCGGGCAACTCGATGCCGTCGGCGGCCCAGCGTCAGCAGTGGCTCAAGGTTTTGCGTGATCTGCTGGATGGCCAGCGCGACAGGCTGATCAAGGCGATCAGCGAAGACTTCAGCAACCGCAGCGCCGACGAAACCCTGTTCGCCGAGCTGATGCCCAGCCTGCACAACATCGATTACGCCAGCAAACACCTCAAGAGCTGGATGAAAGCCTCGCGGCGCAAGGTCGGCGTGGCGTTCCAGCCGGCCAGTGCAAAGGTGGTCTATCAACCGCTGGGCGTGGTCGGGGTGATCGTGCCGTGGAACTACCCGTTGTACCTGGCCATCGGACCGCTGGTCGGGGCCCTGGCGGCGGGCAACCGGGTAATGCTCAAACTCAGCGAATCGACCCCGGCCACCGGGCAACTGCTGAAGGAATTGCTGGCGCACATCTTCCCCCAGGACCTGGTGACTGTCGTACTGGGCGAGGCCGACGTCGGCATCGCCTTTTCCCAGTTGCCGTTCGATCACCTGCTGTTCACCGGCGCCACCAGCGTCGGCAAGCACGTGATGCGCGCCGCCGCGGAAAACCTGACCCCAGTGACCCTGGAGCTGGGCGGCAAGTCACCGGCCATCGTCTCCCATGACGTGCCCCTCAAGGACGCCGCCGAACGCATCGCCTTCGGCAAGACGTTGAACGCCGGGCAGACCTGTGTCGCGCCGGATTACGTGCTGGTGCCGGAAGGTCGGGTAAATGACTTCGTCGATGCTTATCGCCAGGCCGTTCGCAGGTTTTATCCGACCCTGGCCAACAACCCGGACTACACCGCGATCATCAATCACCGGCAGTTGGCGCGCCTGAACAACTACGTCACTGATGCCACCAGCAAGGGTGCGCAGGTGATCCCGATTTACGATCAGGATCAGGACCGGCGCATGAGCCACAGCCTGCTGCTGAATGTCAGCGACGAGATGCTGGTGATGCAGGACGAAATCTTCGGCCCGCTGCTGCCGATCGTCCCTTACCGCACCCTGGACCAGGCATTTGCCTACATCAACCAACGGCCACGTCCTCTGGCGCTTTACTACTTTGGCTACAACAAGTCCGAGCAGGATCGCGTTCTCCACGAGACGCATTCCGGCGGCGTCTGCCTCAACGACACCCTGTTGCACGTGGCCCAGGACGATATGCCGTTTGGCGGCGTCGGGGCTTCCGGCATGGGCCATTACCACGGCCATGAAGGCTTCCTGACATTCAGCAAAGCCAAGGGCGTACTGATCAAGCAGCGCTTCAACGCGGCGAAGCTGATCTACCCGCCTTACGGCAAATCGATCCAGAAGCTGATCCAGAAACTGTTCATCCGCTGACACCTCACTGCCGGGTAATAACAACAATGAACCCTAGCGTTTCCGATACCCCCGCGCTGTCACGGCGCGGCCTGCTCAAGTTCAGCCTCGGTGCCAGCGCCTTCCTCGCCACGGCCGGCCTCGGCGCCAGCCTCAGCGGCTGCTCGGCCAGTACCCCGGCCAATGGTTTTGCCGCGTTGCGCAGCAGTGACGTGCCCTGCTTGCGGGCGATCATCCCAGTGATGATCGAAGGCGCCGTGGCCGGTGAAAAACTCACTGCAGCGGCCGAACAAACCCTGCTCAGCCTGGATAACGGCCTTAATCACCTGTCGCCGGAAATGCTCAAGCTGACCCGGCAACTGTTTGACGTATTGGGCATGGCCATCACCCGCGGACCGTTGACGGGGATCTGGGGCAGCTGGGAAAACGCCAGCCCCGAGGCCATTCGCAATTTCCTCCAGCGCTGGGAAAACAGCTCGCTGAGCCTGCTGCGCATGGGCCACAACTCCATTGTGCAATTGGTGATGATGGCCTGGTACAACCGCGCCGAATCCTGGGCGCATTGCGGTTACCCCGGACCGCCGAAAGTCTGATCCCGCCCATTCATAACTATAAAAAGAGACGCACCTGATGCCCGTACCCGATCCGTTCCGCGAAGGCATGGCCCGCGGCTGGAAGACCCATGACGGCTCGCAACTGACCGATGACCTGACCCTGGAAACCGATGTCGCGATCATCGGCAGCGGCGCGGGCGGCGGCACCACGGCCGAAATCCTCAGCGCCGCCGGCTACAAGGTGCTGCTGATCGAAGAAGGCCCGCTCAAGACCAGCAGCGACTTCAAGTTGCTGGAAGACCAGGCCTACACCCAGCTGTACCAGGAAGGGATCGGCCGCATGAGTAAGGACGGCGCGATCACCATCCTGCAGGGCCGCGCGGTCGGCGGCACGACCTTGATCAACTGGACGTCGAGCTTTCGCACTCCCGAACCAACCCTGGAGCACTGGGCCCGCGAGCACGGGGTCAAAGGCCACAGCGTGACGGAGATGGCGCCCTGGTTCGAAAAAATGGAACAGCGTCTTGGCGTCGCGCCCTGGATGGTGCCGCCCAATGCCAACAACGATGTGATCCGCAAAGGCTGCGAGCAACTGGGCTACAGCTGGCACGTGATTCCGCGCAACGTGCGCGGCTGCTGGAACCTCGGTTACTGCGGCATGGGCTGCCCGACCAACGCCAAGCAATCGATGATGGTCACTACCATTCCGGCGACCCTGGAAAAAGGCGGCGAACTGTTGTATTTCGCCCGCGCCGAGAAACTGCAGATCAAAGACGACAAGGTCACCGGCCTGCAGTGTGTGGCGATGGATCAGCGCTGCGTGGAGCCTACTGGCCGGCGCATCACCGTCAAGGCGCGGCACTACGTGCTGGCCGGTGGCGGGATCAACAGTCCGGCGCTGCTGATGCGCTCCAAGGCGCCCGACCCGCACGAACGCCTGGGCAAGCGCACCTTCCTGCACCCGGTGAACATGTCGGCGGCGTTGTTCGACGAGGTCATCAACCCGTTCTACGGTGCGCCGCAGTCGATTTATTCCGACCACTTCCAATGGCAGCACGGCGCCACCGGCAAAATGTCCTACAAGCTTGAAGTGCCACCGTTGCACCCGGCGCTGGCGGCAACCCTGCTCGGCGGCTTCGGCAGCGAGAGCGCGGCACATATGCAGCAACTGCCCCACACCCACGCGATGCTGGCGCTGCTGCGCGATGGTTTTCACCCGGACAGCAGCGGCGGCAACGTCGAATTACGCGGTGATGGCTCGCCGGTGCTCGACTATCAAGTCTCGGACTATGCCTGGGAGGGCCTGCGTCGGGCGTTCCACAGCATGGCCGAGATCCAGTTCGCCGGTGGCGCCAAGGCGGTGATGCCGATGCACGCGGATGCGCGCTACGTCAAAACCCTTGCCGAAGCCCGCACCCTTATCGACGGCCTGAGCCTGGAGTTGTACCGCACGCGGCTGGGCAGCGCCCATGTGATGGGGGGCTGCGCCATGGGTGAAGATCCGAAGCAGGCGGTGACCGACAGCCTCGGCCGGCATCATCAACTGAGCAACCTGTCGATTCATGACGGCTCGCTGTTTCCTACCAGCATCGGCGCCAATCCGCAGTTGTCGGTCTATGGCCTGACGGCGCAATTATCCAGCGCATTAGCCGAACGCCTGAGAAATCCGTGAAAAAACTGCTTATTCGCCGTGTCTATAGTGCTTTCTTGGGCCAAAGGCGACTTGGCCGACCGGGATTGCTGCGATACCATCCGACTCCCCAACGGATTCCCGCCAGGACGACGCGATGAACCGAGTGTTGTACCCAGGTACCTTCGACCCTATTACCAAGGGCCATGGCGATCTGGTCGAACGCGCCTCGCGCCTGTTCGACCATGTGATCATTGCCGTCGCCGCCAGCCCCAAGAAAAACCCGCTATTCCCCCTGGAACAGCGTGTTGAACTGGCGCGCGAGGTCACCAAACATCTGCCGAACGTCGAAGTCGTCGGCTTTTCGACGCTGCTGGCGCACTTTGCCAAAGAGCAGAACGCCAATGTGTTCCTGCGTGGTTTGCGTGCGGTCTCGGACTTCGAGTACGAATTCCAGCTGGCGAACATGAACCGCCAATTGGCGCCGGATGTGGAAAGTCTGTTCTTGACGCCGTCGGAACGTTATTCGTTCATCTCTTCGACGCTGGTCCGTGAAATCGCTGCCCTGGGCGGTGACATCACCAAGTTCGTCCACCCGATCGTGGCGGACGCCCTTACACTCCGCTTCAAGAAGTAGACCCCGATTGTAGGAGCTGGCTTGCCAGCGAAAAACGTCAACGATTACGCAGCGCTATCAGAAAGAACTCGGCGTCCTGACGTTTTTCGCGAGCAAGCTCGCTCCTACAGCGCCAATGCGGCACAATTGCGCGCATCAGTTTTCAAAACGCCCGGGCCGACGACCCTGGCTGGAGTCTCCAATGTCCCTGATCATCACCGACGATTGCATCAACTGCGACGTCTGCGAACCCGAGTGCCCGAACGCCGCTATCTCCCAGGGCGAAGAAATCTACGTGATTGACCCGAACCTCTGCACCCAGTGCGTCGGCCACTACGACGAACCGCAGTGCCAGCAGGTGTGCCCGGTGGACTGCATTCCACTGGACGAAGCCCATCCGGAAACTGAAGAACAGTTGATGGAGAAATACCGCAAGATCACCGGCAAGGCCTGATCGGCCTGACAAGCGCCGCGGATCAGCGCTGACAGCGCGGGCAGAACACGCTCGCGCGTTGCCCCAGCTTCACGTCCCGCAGCTGCGTGCCACACACCTTGCAGCCCTCGCCGCCTCGGCCGTAGACGAACAGTTCCTGCTGGAAGTAGCCCGGCTGACCGTCGCCGCCAATGAAGTCGCGCAAGGTGGTGCCGCCACGCTCGATGGCCGCCGCGAGTATGCGTTTGATTTCAATCGCCAGCTTCAGATAGCGCGCCCGGGAGATGCCCTTGGCCTCGCGCCGTGGATCGATGCCGGCGGCGAACAGCGCTTCGGTCGCATAAATATTGCCGACACCCACCACCACCGCGTTGTCCATGATGAACGGCTTGACCGCCATCGAGCGTCCGCGTGACAGCTGAAACAGCCGCTCGCCATCGAACAGATCGGTCAGCGGTTCCGGCCCCAGGCGGACCAGCAACTCGTGCTGCAGCGGGTCGAGGCTCCAAAGCATGGCGCCGAACCGTCGTGGATCGGTGTAGCGCAGGGCCAGGCCGGACTCCAGCTCGATATCCACATGCTCATGCTTGGCTGCCGGCAAGCCGACTTCCACCAGACGCAAGTTGCCCGACATGCCCAGGTGACTGATCAGCGTGCCGACCTCGGCATTGATCAACAGGTACTTGGCCCGTCGTTCCACCAGCACAATGCGCTGCCCGGACAACCGCACATCGAGGTCTTCGGGGATCGGCCAGCGCAAGCGCCGGTCACGCACGATCACCCGACTGACGCGCTGGCCTTCAAGGTGCGGCGCAATACCGCGACGGGTGGTTTCGACTTCTGGCAATTCAGGCATGGCGCACTCGGTTCAGGCAAAGATCCGACACTCAGTGGTGAGCGCCGAGCTCGCGAATCGTTTGTTTCAGGTTCTCGAAGTCATAGTCCGAGAGGCCGACATAGTCCAGCACCAGATGGCCGATGCTGTCCCACTCATGGTCTTCGGTCTGGTTGCCCAGCACCCGATAGGACGCGCAGATATGCTCGGCCATCTTGAGGATCGCCAACAGGTTCTTCAACTGACTGTTGCGCGCCGACTCATCGCTGAAAATCGACAAGGCATTGTGGTGATTGGCAATGGCGTGGGTCACGTGCTCGGGCAGGCGCCAGGACTTGGCGGTGTAGTAACCGACCACGGCGTGGTTGGTATTGAAGGCACGGTTTTCCGTGTCCACCACCCGGCACTCGGCACCGGCATTGGCGTAGGCCTGTTCCAGCACCGCCATATAGTTGGGGAAACGCTTGAGCATCAGCGGCACCCCGCAATCGTGGAACAGGCCCAGGGCGTAGGCCTCGTCCACCGCTTGCGAGCCGATGCGCTTGGCCAGGCTGAGGCTGGTCATCGCCACGTCCTGGGCGGTGTCCCAGAAGCGATTGAGGGTGACGATGGTGTCGTCATTCATCTCGCCCTTGATCGACTGCGCGTTGATCAAATTGATCACTGAGCGACTGCCCAGCAGGTTCACCGCGCGCTGGATCGAGGCAATCTTGTTGCTCAGCCCGAAGTACGGCGAGTTGACGATTTTCAACAGCGCGCCAGAGAGACCGGGGTCCTGGGAGATCAACTTCGCGATCACGGCGAGGTCCGGGTCGGGCATGTACTGTTCCATTTGCAAATCCACCATGATTTGCGGTTGCGGCGGAACGCTGATGCCTTGCAGGGCCTGCTGGATCTGTTCGGAAGTTAACTCTTGGGACATAAGTACTCACTCTGGGCAAGTGGGCGATTCTAGCGGAAAAAAACCGCCCAATGGGGGCCATGTCCAGCGTATCGCCGACAAACTAGCGCGCTTCGGGCACCCATCTAGCGCTATAATCCCGCTCTTTTTTTCACCTGGAGCGACGTCATGTCCCTGCCAAGCCTGCGCCTCAAAGCCAACGCCGACCGTCGCCTGCGCAACGGTCACCTGTGGGTCTACAGTAACGAAATCGATGTAGCCACCACCCCACTGCATGGCTTCAAGGCTGGCGATCAAGCGATTCTGGAAGCAGCCGGGGGCAAGCCGCTGGGCATCGTGGCCATGAGCCCGAACAACCTGATCTGCGCGCGCCTGCTGTCGCGCGACATCAAGCTGCCATTGGACAAGTCGCTGCTGGTGCACCGCCTGAACGTCGCTCTGTCGCTGCGCGAGCGTCTGTTCGACAAGCCGTTCTACCGCCTGGTCTACGGCGATTCCGACCTGCTCCCAGGTCTGGTAGTCGATCGTTTCGGCGACATTCTGGTGGTGCAGATCGCTTCGGCAACCATGGAAGCCCACAAGGACGACGTAATCGCCGCCCTGACCCAGGTCCTGAAGCCGAGCGGCATCCTGTTCAAGAACGACTCCGCCGCGCGCGACGCCGAAGGCCTTAACCGCTACGTCGAAACCGTGTTCGGCCTGGTGCCGGAGTGGGTTGCCCTGGAAGAGAACGGGGTGAAATTCGAGGCACCGGTGATCCAGGGCCAGAAAACCGGCTGGTTCTACGACCACCGCATGAACCGCGCACGCCTGGCACCTTACGCCAAAGGCAAACGCGTGCTCGACCTGTACAGCTACATCGGCGGCTGGGGCGTGCAAGCAGCAGCTTTCGGCGCCAGCGAAGTGTTCTGCGTCGACGCCTCGGGCTTCGCGCTGGACGGTGTCGAGCGTAACGCTGCATTGAACGGCTTCGCCGACAAGATGACCTGCATCGAAGGCGACGTGTTCGAAGCCTTGAAAGAACTGAAAGCCAGCGAAGAGCGTTTCGACGTGATCGTTGCCGACCCGCCCGCCTTCATCAAGCGCAAGAAAGACATGAAGAACGGCGAAGGCGCCTACCGTCGCCTGAACGAGCAAGCCATGCGCCTGCTCAACAAGGACGGCATCCTGGTCAGCGCCTCGTGCTCGATGCACCTGCCCGAAGACGACCTGCAAAACATCCTCCTGACCAGCGCCCGCCACCTGGACCGCAACATCCAGATGCTCGAACGCGGCGGCCAGGGCCCGGATCACCCGGTGCATCCGGCGATTGCTGAAACGCGTTACATCAAGAGCATTACTTGCCGGTTGTTGCCGAATAGCTAACAGACCTGTTTGGCCGGGGGGCAAATTGCCCCCCTTCTTTACAAAATACGACCTTGCCACCTTCTACCCGCTACATAACTAACACCCCTCCTGCAGTTACTTCCCTCAGATAAAAGTTCAAAAAACAGATCCCGTAAGATCAATCTGACAAAAACCATTGAAAAATCCTACTCACCCTTTAATTGATAAGCGGATACTTGCGAACTACGATTGATTTGTCACACCAAGTGACACCAAAAAATCAAATAAGGAGTTCCACTCATGAAAGCACTGACTTTGGAATCCAGCAGCATTGCCAACCTGGCTTTTTTGGTTGCAGCGAAAACTGCTAAGTAAATGAGACGCTGGGGAGTGCCGGCTACCCAGCGTTTTTAATGGGTTATCCAGAGATAACACGCAGATGAATATAAACCCGTTCTTATTCATACTCCCGCGCCCGCCGAACCTGATTATTTGGGACTACAAAAACCACAAACAATTCGAACTCAATCAAGAGTTCTCAAAAAGGCTCACCGAGCTAATTTGCGACCTGGAGAGGCTTGATAGCTCCAACACAATTGACATTCAACTTCTAGACGCTGGAATCTTGAGCAGGTTGACACCTGTAGCAGTCGAATGGGGTTGGGATGAGCTATCCAAAATATTTCATATCGGCACGAAAAACATACCGTTCGACCGCGCACCAAAAGACATCCACGAGTGGTCAACGCAATACCTCGAGCACTGCAGAAATGTGCTTGCCAAACGCACTTCACCCAATAAAACCCCAGATCAACTTCCAGGCGAATCAATTCAACTTCCTAAACCTTCAGTTATGAAAGGTTCACTGAGCGATGCTCTGACTAATAGAAAAACTTGCAGGGAGTTCTCAGCTGACGCGGTCTCACTTGAAACAATTAGCACCCTCCTATACTTGACGCTCGGCTACCTGCATGAACGGACAACTAGCATTGATGACTGTATAGCTGAAGGACTTCACGAGCGCAGGACTAGCCCTTCGGGCGGCGGACTGAATGCATGTGAAGGCTTCATCTATGTGAAAAACGCCATCGATTTGGGACCCGGGGTATACGCATATGACCCTAGCGCGCACACAATTAGATTTGTCAATTCGTTACCCGTTGAGCCTCTAGGTGAATTGTTATGCGGGCAACACTTTATTAACAACCTGCCATTTGGCCTGTTCATCACCAGTCGATTCGACAAGCTATGGTGGAAGTATGAACATTCGAGAGCCTATCGAATGGCCTACGTGGAGGCAGGACATATTGCTCAGACCTTTCAACTTGTTGCCACTTCACTGGGTCTAAACACTTGGTTGACCGGCGCTCTTTCCGACACTCAAGTTGAAAACTTACTTAATCTTGAGGACAGCACAGAACAACCTCTGTTTTTTGTAGGCTGTGGTCGGAGTGATGGACAAGTTATGTGCAAGGAAATAAAAGCACTGCTAGGTGAGGAAGACACTGAATGAACCCCCATAAAGAATCCCCTCCGGCTTCGGAATTCCGACCTTTCACGCTACGAGACTGGGAGAGCAGAGCCTCAGTTAGAGCTAGCAAACATAGCTATCTTTTACCTACCAACCTACAACAACAACTCAAAAGCCGATACTGGTTTCCTCCTGCTTTTCTTCCTTACCTGAACCATCCAATAATCAAAAATGGGGATAGATCAATTGCTATTCGTCTATCAGCTAATCATCTAGTTTACTTCCTGGACTACACCACGCTGCTCGAACATCGCATTGTCAACCAATCCGTCGAAACCATCGTTCATAACGAGCTCGGGCTTACAATTCCTTCTGAAATGAAAATAGCCGCACTGCAACTCTACACCGATGAAGGTTACCATGCGCTGTTCTCCACCCAACTCGCAGATCAAGCTGCCGAATTTTATGGCATAGGCGATCGGAAAATTTTACCGAGGAAAATAGTCAAGCTGAGAGATTGGATAGAAAAAACTCCAAAAAAACACACTAAGCTCGCTTGGTTTCTTGTTGGCTTTGTATCGGAGACGATCATCGCCAAAGAACTTCTCAACCTTTGCCATGGTGAGTTAGTGAGCAGTGTGCAAGAGATGCTGAGGGACCACCTTAACGACGAAGCAAGACATAGCCGCTACTTCTGCGAGGTATTTCATTATCTCTGGTGTAGACTGAGTTTAGATCAACAGAAATTCACAACCAGATCTCTTCTGGAGATCTTGTTTATTTTTTTTGAGGTTGATGAACCGTGGCTTACTCAAAGTCTGCGCAGTGTCGGCCTTGGCGAAAAACACGTTACACAAATCCTCTGTGATCAGTCAGATCCGAAAACTTTTCTATATCGAACTCGCTCGAGTGCCCATGCCACGCTGGCAGCATTAACTAAAGCAGGTTTCTTCAATCTGCCTCTCAGCCGGAATATTTTCCTCAAAGCCGGCCTGATCGATGAGTAAAAGAAAAAAATTCATAGATCAAAAGAGCAGCGAAGCGCCGTTATTCTTTTGATGTCACTAGTAATGCTTGGAGTTTTCCCGCTCGATGTCTTACTTCCCTCCTTCCCGGCTTTAGCAGAACATTTGCATACTGGTTCGGCAGATATCGCATTTTCCATCAGCTTATTTGCTATCGGTATCTCGCTGTCCCAACTGCTTATTGGACCTCTTTCGGACACCATAGGGCGTAAAAATCTACTTCTTGCAGGAATCATCCTGTCCATCATCGGTGCCGCAGGTTGTATTTTATCCTCAGAGTACGCTTGGTTCCTTACGTTCCGAGTGATTCAGGCGATCGGTTGCGGAAGTTTCGTACTATCTCAGGCACTCGTTCAAGATCTGTTCCAAGGCCAGGATCGCAATCGGTTGCGGATACAAATGGTTACTGCCAGTGGGGTTTTCATTTGCATTTCGCCGCTACTGGGTAGTTTACTGCAACAGGCGCTAGACTGGCCTGGTAGCTTCTTGGTATTCATTGCACTAGCTGCTGCAGTATTTCTAAAGACTCTTCACTTACTGGAACAGAAACCACCAATAGTCGCCTCCACACCACAGGGTATTTTCAATTCATATCGGCAGGTGTGCTTCGACGCAAATTACATGGGATATTGGCTAATCGCGGCGTTTGCTTTCACCTGCCATTTTTCTTTCATTGTTTATTCCCCACTGATATTCTTGGAGCATTTAAATCTTACAACTTACGAATTTTCTTTGACCTTATTATATTACGGCATGGCTTATGTCTTCGGCGGACTCGCCGCCCAGACTCTTTCAAAGTGCATATCCCCTCACATTCAAATTGTTGTAGGCCTGAGCCTGATTTCCTTCTCGGGACTTGTCATGCTACTACTCTCGTATTGGTTGGGACTTTCGCCTATGACAGTTTTACTTCCGATGATTATCTGCACTGCGGGCACAACCATCGCTCGTCCTATTGCCACATCCCTGGCCATGGATAGGTTCCCCTCTAACGCAGGCACCTCTGCCTCAGTCGGGAATACCATGGTGTTCACTTGTGGCGGGGTGATCAGCGCCGCGATCAATCCGAGCGTTAACGATCTACAACTAACATTGGCTTTTGTGTTTCTCATGCTGAGCATCACAGGCCTGATCATCAATGCGTTCATCGGAAGACGGCGCCCCCCGGCGGGTTTATGAACCAAGGCCAAAACGCACGGCGATCCCGTCACGTTTGCGGCAACCTCCAGACACACGGCCATTTTTCGGATGTTCCAGACGTCAATAGAAGCTCACTCCACGAACCATGAAATAGACGTAATGAACTTCAGTCCGGCAGCCGCATGATATCGATTTGGAGCACCCCGTAAATGAGGTACTTCTCGCACCTGAAATCAATATTTATACCTATGTTGCTCAGTCGAGCGATTCCTGTAGCAGGAATGACCGTTTTATTTTCCTTGATCCCGCACAAATCAAATAGTGGGCTTGCTGTATTTTCATATGCGCTCGCTATTTTCACCATCATCTCTGCACTATCGTCCATGTGTCTTTCTGCCACTGGAAATATCGTGGCCAGCCCTTCTTCAGACATTTTTTCTGCGCAAAGAATATTCAGCTCTGGGTTGTGCCTGTCGATCGTGATAGCCGTCTGCGGAACACTTGTCGCATTGATTCTTGTTCGTTACATACAATTTTTACCCGGCGCACAGAACCTGAATGACGAAACCTTGCGCACACTGGCGTTCCTGTACATTGCATGCATTCCCCTGACAGTAGCCAATACGTTTCTCCACCTGTTCCGTGAAAGCTCAGGATCAGCACTAACCTGCACCAAGATAAAAACCTATGTTACTTGCGCAGGATGCCTATTTCTGGGAGTCGCTTTTTTTACGGCAGATGATCATATTTTTCTGTTTTTGGCGATGTGCTATTTCGGCTTGACTGAGCTCATCGCTTTTTTGGCTCTCGCCAAACTTCCTGCTGACAGATCGCTAGAGTTCCGTCTCTTTTTCTGTAGCAAGACAGTCAGGCAAACCCTTACCTTGGGACTTCCTATTGCAGTTGGGCTGGGCGGCCAAAAAGTCTATTTCTACGTGCTGAACGAGCGCTTGGCGATCCTCGAAGTGCGACTGGTCGCTGAGCTCGCTGTGTTCATGACGCTGGCGGGTATGCTTCTTATTCCGTACGTGACGCTAAGCCAAGCGCATAGCCTGTACATCAGCAAGACAACACATCATCACATTCGCGCCTATTGGAATGGGTTGGTCGGTTTAACCATGCTGACCGTAGCGTTGCTCCTTCCCGGCCTGTTGCTCAATAACGCATTATTTGCGCTGATTGGCGGCGCCACGCTCCCTCCTTCACCTTCTCTACTGACAGTGCTGCTGTTTTTTCTCGTCAGTAACGGGCTTATGTCCCTATCGATGGGGCACTTGCGTGGTATGCACGACACGCTGATGCCTCAGTTGATAGTCAACCTGGGCATATTCCTCACCCTTGTTCCAGCGCTCTACTTCATCACCCCTGATCCACTCGACCTGACGTGGTACATGACTCTCCAGAGCTTGGCACTTCTTGGTATCTGGGCAGTGCTGACCGCTCGAATCGTAATCCTGCATCGTCAAAACCCTCATCACCATTTGGTTTCTACGTCGTCCATACGCTGAGGTGTTGGATCGCCTTCACGAGCGAAAGTTAGCGATGAGGCCTTCAGCAACACCGCATCAACTTCATCACCACGGTGCGACGATTCGACAGGCTGGCTCACAGGTTCTTTGGCCGATCACAAGATCTGTATCCACCGCAACCCTGTGGGAGCTGGCTTGCCAGCGATTAGGCCCTGGCATCCGACATCTTCAACGCCTGACACTCCGCATCGCGGGCAAGCCCGCTCCCACAGGAGATGGAGTGTTCCCGCCCTCCACACGTCCCAAAGCCGCCGTGTTCACGGTTTCGGCCATTCCCTCCAGCCGCCAGCGGTGTAGAATCGACGCTATTCATCGCCAGTCATCCCCCGGCGGGTTTATGAGCTCAAGGCCAATGCGCACGGCGATCCCGTCACGTTTGCGGCAACGTCCGGACACACGGCCATTTTTCGGGTGTTCCAGACGTCAATAGAAGCTCACTCCCCTTTGATACCTGATTTGCCGCCCGGAGTGCTCCATGCCTGATTACCGCTCGAAAACATCCACCCACGGCCGCAACATGGCCGGTGCTCGTGCCCTGTGGCGCGCCACGGGGATGAAAGATGACGACTTCAAAAAGCCGATCATCGCCATTGCCAACTCGTTCACCCAGTTCGTACCGGGCCACGTGCATTTGAAGGACCTGGGTCAGCTGGTCGCCCGCGAGATCGAACGCGCTGGCGGCGTTGCGAAAGAATTCAACACCATCGCGGTCGATGACGGCATCGCCATGGGCCATGACGGCATGCTCTATTCGCTGCCGAGCCGCGAGATCATCGCCGACTCCGTCGAGTACATGGTCAACGCGCATTGCGCCGACGCCATCGTCTGCATCTCCAACTGCGACAAGATCACCCCTGGCATGCTGATGGCCGCCCTGCGCCTGAACATCCCGGTGATCTTCGTCTCCGGCGGCCCGATGGAAGCCGGCAAGACCAAACTCGCCTCCCACGGCCTGGACCTGGTAGACGCCATGGTCATCGCCGCCGACTCCAGCGCTTCTGACGAGAAAGTCGCCGAGTACGAGCGCAGCGCCTGCCCGACCTGCGGTTCGTGCTCCGGCATGTTCACCGCCAACTCGATGAACTGCCTGACCGAAGCCCTGGGCCTGGCCCTGCCGGGCAACGGTTCGACCCTGGCCACCCACAGTGATCGCGAACAACTGTTCCTGCAGGCCGGCCGCACCATCGTCGAGCTGTGCAAACGCTACTACGGCGAAAACGATGAGTCGGTATTGCCGCGCAACATCGCCAACTTCAAGGCCTTCGAAAACGCCATGATGCTGGACATCGCCATGGGCGGTTCGACCAACACCATCCTGCACCTGCTGGCCGCCGCCCAGGAAGCCGAGATCGCGTTCGACCTGCGCGACATCGACCGCCTGTCGCGCACCGTGCCACAACTGTGCAAGGTGGCGCCGAACATCCAGAAGTACCACATGGAAGACGTGCACCGCGCCGGCGGGATCTTCAGCATCCTCGGTTCGCTGGCCCGTGGCGGCCTGCTGCACACCGACCTGCCGACCGTGCACAGCAAGTCCATGGCCGAAGGCATTGCCAAGTGGGACATCACCCAGACCGACGATGAAGCGGTGCATCACTTCTTCAAGGCCGGCCCGGCAGGCATCCCGACCCAGACCGCATTCAGCCAGTCGACCCGTTGGGAAACCCTCGACGACGACCGTGAAAACGGCTGCATCCGCAGCTTCGAGCACGCCTACTCGCAAGAAGGCGGCCTGGCCGTGCTGTACGGCAACATCGCCCTGGACGGCTGCGTGGTGAAAACCGCCGGTGTCGACGAGTCGATCCACGTGTTCGAAGGCAACGCGAAAATCTTTGAAAGCCAGGACAGCGCCGTACGCGGCATCCTCGCCGACGAAGTGCAGGCCGGCGACATCGTGATCATTCGCTACGAAGGTCCGAAAGGCGGCCCGGGCATGCAGGAAATGCTCTATCCGACCTCTTACCTGAAGTCCAAGGGCCTGGGCAAAGCCTGCGCCCTGCTGACCGACGGCCGCTTCTCCGGCGGCACCTCGGGCCTGTCCATCGGCCACGCTTCTCCAGAAGCCGCTGCCGGCGGCGCCATTGGCCTGGTGCAGGACGGCGACAAGGTGCTGATCGACATCCCGAACCGTTCGATCAACCTGCTGGTCAGCGACGAAGAACTCGCCGCCCGCCGCGCCGAGCAGGACAAGAAAGGTTGGAAGCCGGTCGAAGTGCGCCCACGCAAAGTGACCACCGCGCTGAAAGCCTACGCCCTGCTCGCCACCAGCGCCGACAAGGGCGCGGTACGCAACAAGGCCATGCTCGACGGGCTGTGATCACCTGCCCCGCATGGCGCGGGGCAGGTAGCACCCCCTGTAGGAGCGAGCCTGCTCGCGAAAAACGTCAACGATGACGCGGACATCCTGAATGAACGCAGCGCCCTTGGACTCTTCGCGAGCAACGGAACACCGCCCAGGCTGCTCCCACACAAAATGCCCCGCCTCGCGCGGGGCATTTTTTTGCCTGTATCAATCGTGCGGATCGAGATTATCCAGCGCCTGATTCACCGCCAACTCACCCAGCATGATGACCTGCGCGATGCCCAGCATCGTGCTGCGTTGCGGGCCTTCCAGCAGGCCGGCGAAATCACTGGCAATGACGTGCGCCGAGGCCAGGAGCTATCAGGAATGTGAATCGCCCCGGATCACGGTTTGACCCAAGGCTCGGCTATCGACAGTGTGATGAGATAGTGCTCCTCGTTCGGACGCTTGGGATCATCAAAGCGCCCCACATTCAGCATGACCTGATAGAGATTGGCTGCCTGCCAACGTGTAGTACCGCCCTTTCTCTCATTTTGTAATCGAGCACGCCAATAGGGCGTGTCGGCTATAGGTGGACGAATAGCTCGCCAGCCTTTCTGCCGCCATTGATCTTGCAGGTCCAATATCAGCTTGAGAGTGTCGTCGAGCAAAAGCGGCTCGAGCTGGGGAGACATGCGCACGCTGTCGACCACCCCTTCATCGAACATAACAGCGAAAAAACGAGCCTGGGGTGTCACAAAGCCGTATTGAGCATCAATAAATCTCAATCGAGCATCTGACTTGGGAATGTTGAAAGAGGAACGCCCCGCCACAGCCGGGCCAATACTTGCACTCGATCGCTGGCGCATATCCTCGTAAGGCTCACCAATCACCAAAGCAATTTCCGGCTCACCCGAAACCGTCTTGATCACAACTACCGCCAACAGAGCCGCGACGCCCACTACCGAAATACGAGTGCGCCAACTTGCATGTTTGAACCGATTCTTCAGCACACCTCGAACACGGATCATGGCCTGACCCAAGGCTTGGCTATGGCCAGCGTGATGAGATATCGCTCTTCGCTCGGGCGTTTATCGTCTCTGAATCGCCCGACTACCAACATCGCTTGGTACTTGCTTCCCGCTTGCCAATAAGAGGTGCCGCCTTTTTTTACGCCTCCTAACTTAGCGCGCCATTCGGGCGTGTCGGCAAACGGCGGATCATCTTTGATGCGGATTGGGTTCCAACCTGCTTTGCGCCACTGGTCCTGTAGGTCCAATACAATCTTGAGGGTGTCATCGAGCAAGAGCGGCTCGATTTGAGGAGACATTCGCACGCTATTGATCAAGCTGTCGTTGTAAATCACCACAAAGAAACGAGCCTGAGGGGTCATAAACCCATATTGAGGGTCGGTAAAAAGCAGGCGGGCATCCGACTTCGGAATAGAAAACGACACGATATTTGGTATGGCAGCACCTATGGATGCGCTGGAGCGCTGGCGCATATCCTCATACGGTTCTCCGATCACCAGAGCTATTTCTGGCTCACCCGAAGCCGCCTTGATCACAACCGCCGCCAGCAGAGCCGCGACGGCCATTATCGAAATAAGAGTGCGCCAACCCACCTGCTTGAACCGATTCACCAGCACATCACGGAATCGGATCATGGTTTGACCCAAGGCTCGGCGATCGACAGCGTGATAAGATAACGCTCCTCCTTCGGACGCTTATTGTCCCTGAACCGTCCCACAACTAGCATGGCCTGGTATAGATCGCCCGCTTGCCAAAAGGTCGTGCCACCTTTGTTTACATCCCGCAATCGAGCCCGCCATTCGGGGGTGTCTTCAATCGGTGGGCGGATCGACGCCCAACCACTTCGACGCCATTGCTCTTGTAGATCCAACAACACTTCAAGCGTGTCTTCGAGCAAAAGCGGTTCTACTTGAGGCGACATGCGGACACTACGGACCATTCCTTTGCTATCGAAACTGACCGTAAAAAATCGAGCCAGAGGGGTAGTAAATTTGTATTGAGGGTCGGTGAATATCAGGCGTGCATCCGATTTAGGGATGTTGTACCAGGAGTACCCAGGAACAACTGGACCTATCGCCGCACTTGACTGCTGACGCATTGACTCCCAGGGCTCGCCAATTACCAAAGCGATTTCGGGCTCACCCAAAACTGCCTTGATCACAACCGCCGTCAGCAAAGCTGCGGTGGCGATTATCGAGATACGAGCGCGAGTACTCATCTGTTTAAAACGACTCATCAGCACACTTCGAACCCCGATCATGGTTTGACCCAAGGTTCGGCTATCGACAGCGTTATGAGATAGCGCTCCTCATTCGGGCGCTTGGGATCATCAAAACGCCCCACATTCAGCATGATCTGGAATTGATCGCCTGCCTGCCAATAGGTTGTGCCACCGACTCTCTCGCTCTGTATTTGGGCGCGCCAATACGGCGTATCAGCAATCGGTGGGCGTATGGCTCGCCATCCCTTCTGCCTCCATTGCTCTTGCAGGTCCAATATCAAATTGAGAGTGTCGTCGAGCAGAAGCGGCTCGATTTGAGGGGACATGCGCACACCATCGACTAAACCTTCATCGAACATCACTGCGAAAAAACGAGCCGGCGGTGTTACGAAGCCATATTGAGCATCAACAAATCTCAAACGAGCATCTGACCTGGGAATGTTGAACCAAGCACGCCCTGACACAGCTGGGCCAATACTTGCAGTCGATCGCTTACGCATATCTTCGTAAGGCTCACCAATCACCAGAGCGATTTCCGGCTCACCCGAAACTGCCTTGATCACAACTACCGCCAACAGAGCCGCGACGCCCACTGCTGAAATACGAGTGCGCCAACTTGCATGTTTGAGCCAATTTTTCAGCACACCTAGAACTCGGATCATGGTCTGACCCAAGGCTCGGCTATGGCCAGCGTGATGAGATATCGCTCTTCGTTTGGGCGCTTATCGTCTCTGAATCGCCCTACAACCAACATCGCTTGGTACTTGCTTCCCGCCTGCCAATAAGAGGTGCCGCCTTTTTTTACGCCTCGTAACTGAGCACGCCATTCGGGCGTGTCGGCAAACGGTGGATCATCTTTGATGCGGATTGGGTTCCAACCTGCTTTGCGCCACTGGTCTTGTAGGTCCAATACAATCTTGAGGGTGTCATCGAGCAAGAGCGGTTCGATTTGGGGAGACATTCGAACGCCGTCGACCAACTCGTCATCAAACATAACTGCGAAAAAACGAGCCGGAGGTGTCACGAAGCCATATTGAGGATCAACAAATCTCAAACGAGCATCTGACTTGGGAATGTTGAACCAGGCACGCCCTGGGATCGCAGGCCCAATGCTTGCGCTAGAGCGATGACGCATGGCCTCATATGGTTCGCCAATAACCAACGCAATTTCCGGCTCTCTAAATAGCGTATTGAATGCTGCCCACAATAGGATTGCCACAGCAGTGGCAAACACACCACGCTGCCAACCCAATCGTTTGAGCCAGCTCATCGCACACCATGCCCGCCGGCAATATCCCGAATTGACTGTTCGATTAGATAACGCTCTGCACCCTGTAGCAGCCTATCAAACTCCCCGGCAGCCTTTAGCACAAAAGCCATGCGCTGGTCAATATCGGATAGGTCTGCCAGAGGATTGTTGCCGAATCCAATAGTACGGCTGTCATCAACGCGCCGACACTGACTAGCTAATGTGAGCTCAATGGCTTGTGCAGCGCCGGACGGAAAACCCGTGACATAGGATGCATGGTTGCCTCGCAACAACCTTACAAATCGAGCGTCGCTGTACATCGACGGTTGCAAGATATTGACCTGCTCGTGTCTGGCAAGATGGTCCACACTTTTCGCTACGTCACCATTCTCGATGGCATGAAAAGCCTGCCCAATTTCCTTGTGGTTGAATCCAAAACCCAACTTCTCCTGCTCAATCGGCCACAACAGCGGATACCGTTCATTCCCATAAAGATTCTTCCGCGACGGCAAACACTCCTCAAACGCCCCCAACCCCCTCTCGCTATAAAACAAATGCAACGGATACACATCCAAAAACAGCGTGGTATTGCCCAGCGCCAGCATGTCGTGAACGAACTGCAGTTGCTGTTGCACCAGCGATAGCGGTTCGCCGTCGCGCCGCAGGTCGACGCCTGGTACCGGGTTGTTGCTGCGGGCTTGTTCGTAGTCGCGTTGCGCTCGTTTGTCGGTCTTGCCGAAGAGGGTCAGTCCGGGAAACTTCCAGCGCCTTTCAGCGCTTTCAATCATGCGTTGTCCTGTCTCGTGCTCGGCCTGGATCTTCTCGATCGACTCCACCGCATGCAACAACCCACACCCCACCTGCTTCGACGCAAACGCCGCCAGCCCCGCCCATTGGAAGCGTGGGTCTTTCAGCCAGAGGTTGGCGTAGGCGGCATTGATCGCGCGGTTGCGGGCTTTGGGGTCGGCGATGAGGATGCCGCCCGGGGCGACGATGGCTTCGGCGCGCATTTGGTAGCTGCGCCAGAGGTTTTCGCAGAAGGGCGTGGGTTGCTCGCTGAATGCTGCGGCGGGCGAGGCATTGAATGAGCGTGGGGCGGTAGGAGTGGGGGCGAAAGATTGAGCGGCGGCTCGGCTGTGATCAACCGTTGGGACATTTTCGAACTCCTCGGAGAAGATTGTCTGGTTGGCTTCGAGCCGGGGTGGCGGGTCGCATTTGCAGCGGCACAGGTCGCCGTCGAGGGCGACCTGGCGGCCGTAGAACGAGTTGTTCAGATGAGGGCCGTCGAGGGCGATGACGCCGGTGCTGTCGCATTCCGGGCAATAGACTTCATCGCCTGCACAGGCAACGGGCTGGCCTTCGATCTTGAAAAATCCGGTGCCCGTGCGTACGTCGCCGCCGACGGTGGTTTGGGCTCCAACGGTGATGAGGTGGCGCTTCATGCGAAATGTGTCCCTGTCAGATCGAAAGGACGCACGCTAGAAGAGCCAATGCCGGAGTTAAATCAGACGTTTCGTTGTTTGGTGTAGGACGACTCTAAAAAGCTGTAGCCCAAGTGCGCCAAGACCTCACTGCCAGCGCACCAGACACACATCTCGACTAAAACTGCGGCTTATACGTCACGCTGAACATCATGTTGCGCGGATCACCGTAGTAGTTGTTGCCGGCCAGTTGGGCGTACGAAGGGATGAAGTATTTCTTGTCGAACACGTTGTTGATGTTCACCGCCAAGGTCACTTCGTCGCTGGCGTCGTAGGCGACGCGGGAGTTCCAGATGGCGAAGCCGGCCTGGGCGAAGGAACGGTCGAAGCTCAGGGTGCTGCTCTGAGCGTTGACGCCGGCGCCGACGCTGAGTTTTTCCAGCTCGCCCGGCAGGCGGTAGTCGCCCCATACCCGCAGCATGTGCATCGGGGTCGCCGTGTTGAAGACCTTGCCTTTGAGCTCGGTGTCTTCGAGGAATTTGGTGGTGTTGTAGGTGTAGCTGCTATTGAGTTGCAGGTTCGGTAGCACTTCGCCGCTCAGCTCGGCTTCGATGCCCTGGCTGCGCACCTTGCCCGAGGCTGTCGAGCAGTACCAGCCGCCGCAGGCGTTGGGGCCTTCGATGTCGGTGCTGAAGTCGGTGACCGCGCGGTTTTCGTGGATGTAGCGGAACATCGCCAGCGAGGCGTTGAGCTGGCCGTCCATCAACTCGCCCTTGATGCCGACTTCGTAGTTCTTGCCTTCCACCGGTGGCAGGCCGGTTTTCTGCTGGGTCATCTGCACCTGGGGGATGAACACTTCGGCATAGCTGCCGTAGACCGACCACTCGTCGTTGAGGGCATACACCAGACCGGTGTAAGGCGTGACCTTGCCGGTGGCCTTGACCGAGTTCTTCTCGCCGCCTTCCTGCAGTTCACGGGCGAAATAGTTGTCCTGGTAAAAATCGAAGTCGTACCAACTGCTGCGCGCGCCGAGGATCAGGGTCAGCGGATCGGTCAGGTGAATGTTCCACGAACCGTACAAGCCTTTCTGCCGCACGTCGTAGGTGCTGACGGCCAGGTTGGCCTTGTCGGCGATGCTGTCGAAGCTCTGGAAGGGCCGATGGTGATCGATGTTGAAGATGTCCACGCCCGGGGCGAACGCGCGGGCGTAGCTGTCGTCGGTGGTGTACTTGGAATAGTTGGCGCCCAGCACCACGCTTTGCTTGAACGACAACGCCTCGAAATCGCCATTGATGAACACGTCCAGGCCACGGTTCTTGCCGTAGAAGTCGGTGGAGTAATCGGCAAAACGCGAACCGCTGGAGGTGCCGGGGGTGATCGCGCCGGTGGTGAACTGGTAGGTCGCCTCGTTGGACTCGTTCATCGCCGTCGCCGAAGCCTTGAGCTTCCAGGCGTCGTTGAAGTGATGCTCAAGATCCATGTACACCGCGGTCTGGTCGTTTTCCGAGCGATTCCAGGTGGCGCCGGTGTAGGTCGAGCGCGACAGGTTCACCGCGCTGCCATCGGTGTAGCGCGGCAAGGCGATGAAGTACGGCCGGCCGTGGCTTTTCTTGTTGCTGAAACCGACGCCCAGCACGGTGTCTTCACTCAGGTCGAAATCCAGCGCGCCATACACGGTTTGTTCCCAGTTCCACGTGTAGTCGGAAAACGAATGGCCCTTCTCGTAATTGACCACGGCGCGACCGCGTACGGTGCCGGCTTCATTCAACGGCCCGCCGACGTCCGCCTGCGAGGCATAGCGGTCCCAACTGCCGGCCTTGGCGCTGAGGGTCACGGTCGGTGCTGCCTGCGGGCGCTTGCGCACCAGATTGACCGCGCCGCCCGGGCTGTTGGCGCCTTGCAACAGCGCAGCGGAACCGCGCAACACTTCCATGCGGTCGTAGATCACCATGTTTTCGGTGATGTAGCTGCCCAGCGCGTAGACGTTACGTGGCACCGGCACGCCGTCGTACTGCAGCGCCTCGATTTCGAAACCCCGGGAGAACATAAACATACCCGGCCCCGGCGACTTGACCGACGCCATCCCCGGCACCGCTTCGACGGCCTGGGTCAGGGTGCTGATGTTCTGGTCATCCATGGATTTGCGCGTCAGCACGCTGACCGACTGCGGGATGTCCTTGAGTTTCTGGGTGCTCTTACCGATGGTCACGGCACCGGTGGTGTAGGAACCGCTGCCTTCGGTAGTCGTCCCCAGACGCTGGGCGCCGACCTTGGTCGCCCCCAGCTCCAGGGCTGAACCGTTGTCCACCGGGCGATGCAGGGTGACGCTGTCATCGTCGATAAAACTGGCGACCAGGCCCGTTCCGCCGAGCAACTGCGCCAGCGCGTCATTGCGCGAGTAGCTGCCTTTGACGCCCGGCGACTGCACGCCCTGGGTCACGTCGGCGGACACCAGCACCTGCAGGCGGGTCACCGAAGAAAACGCGGTCAAGGCCGAGTCCAGCGACTGCCCGGCAATCTCGAAGCGATAGACCTGCGCCTGCTCGGCACTGGCGGCCTGCAGGTAGATCGGCGTGACGCCACCTGCCAGTCCCAGTGCCAGCGTCAACACAGTCGGCAGGCCAGGCGAGCGTCGCGTGGCAGTCAGATGTCCCATGAGCGTTTCCCCAAAGATCGAAGTCGGTGATCCAGCGCTGCACTATTTGAGAGTGCTTATTATTTGCGCCTCAGTGATCAAGGACGACGACGCCCTGGGAAACCCTGAAAGTTTTTGATAATTATTTACAGAATCTTTGAAGGGCCACCATCAACCTGCCCGCAGCACCAGCAAATACGGGGTGTAATGCTCGGCCTTGAGGTTGAGGGTGTAGACCAGCGCCTTGAGTACGGCGTCCGGTTTATCAATGTCGAACACCCCGGAGACCCGCTGTTCGCGCAGCTCATCGCCGAGCACTAGGGTACGCCCGGGCCAATAGCGATTCAGTTCCTCGACCACTTCGGCCAAGGGTTGCTGGCGGAACACCAGTTGCCGCTGGCGCCAGGCAAAGCCGGCGGCCGGGTCAAAACCATGGACCTGACTCAGTTGGCCGTCAGCGAATTCGACCGCTCGCCCCGGCTCCAGGTACACCGGCGCCCCGCTGCCGGCGCTGACCTGCACCTTGCCTTCAGCCACCTGGACTTGGGTGCGCGCCTGACGCTGGGCGACGCTGAATTGAGTGCCGACCACCGTCACCGAACCCGCACCGGACTCGACCACAAAGGGCCGGGCCGGGTCCTTGCTGACCTCAAACCACGCTTCGCCGCGCAATAGGCGCACCTGGCGCTGGCCGGCACTCAGATGGATTTGCACCGCACTGTCGGTGTTCAGTTGCAGACGTGAGCCGTCGGCCAAGGCGATCGTCCGCGTCTCGCCGGTGCTGGTCGCATAGTCGGCGCGCCAGCGGTCCAGCCATGGGGTTTGCGTGGCCAGCAGGCCGACCGTCAGCAACACCGCTGCCGCACTGGCCCAAGGCATCCAGCGCGTTGCCGGCGTCTTTTTCCAGCGCGCCTGTTCAGCCTGGCGGATCCGCCGGGCCGGTTCGCGCAGATTGCCAAGCAACTGCTGCACTTCCTGCCAGGCCTCGTATTGCGCCGCGCCCTGGGCCAGCCAATGGGCGAACTGCTCACGTTCGGCGTCGGTCACGTCGTCGGCCTGGAGGCGGAAATACCAGCCGGACGCCTCGGCAAACAGGTCGTCGCGATCCGGAGCAGCAGGTTCGGTCATCAGCTTATCCACAGCCACAGGCTCGCGATTCATTGGCGTGAGTCCTGTGCGTCGTTGGCCAGCCGCGCCTGGATGTACACCCGGCAATCGATCAGCGCACGACGCAATTGGTATTCGACACTTCGCGGGCTGATTGACAGACGTTCGCCAATCTCCCGGTAGGAGCATTCGTCGACATGATAGAGCAGGAAGATATTTCGAGTCGCTTCGGGAAGCGCAGCGATCGCGTCGTGCATCAGGGTCTGTTCCTGGATCGCGGACAATTGATCCACCGCCGATGGACTGCTGCAGGGCAATTCTTCACTGGGTTCGCCGGCTTCCATACGCTCACGACGAATCGCCTGACGCTGGTGATCGCGCACCAGGTTGCTGGCGATGGTGAAGAGAAAGGCCGGCAGGTTGTCGATCTTCTCGCCGGAATCGAGCCGCGCCAGGCGCAGGAAAGATTCCTGGGTCAAGTCGGCCGCTACCTGCGCACTACCGGTGCGGCGGGTGACGAACGCTTCCAGGGCTTTCTTCTGTTCAGCGAACAGGCGCGCGATCTGCGTATTCCAGGAGGACACAGCACTACCTTGAGCGGGAGAGGCATTCAGGAGCGCGCACGCTAGCAGAAGATGCGAGTGATTCGCAATTGTAATTTGGAAATCAACCCTGTAGGAGCGAGCCTGCTCGCGATGGACGAGAGGACGCCGCGTACATTCAGACAGTGCGCGTCATCGTTGACGACCATCGCCAGCAGGCTGGCTCCTACAGGGGCGGCGGGATTACTGAATCTCCTCCGGCTTGACGATCACCCAGTTCTTGTCCGCCGTCACCGGCAAGCCTTCTTTGGCCTGGGCCGCAGCGTTTTTGGCCATCATGCCGTTAATCTGGGTCATGTATTTGTCCTTGCGATTGATCCACAGGTGGATACCGCCCTTGGCCACGTCGACGCCGTGGAACAGCATGTAGCCATCGCTGGTCGGGGTATCGCCGCCTACCAGCACCGGTTTTTTCCACTCATCGATATAGGTCAGGATCGCTGCCTGCTTGCCGGCCATCCAGGTCGCCGGGGTCCACAGGTAGGGGGTCAGTTCCAGGCCGAGGTTGGCTTTCTCGTCATACTTGCCAGCGGTGATCTGCTTGCGTGCGGTGGTCAGCTCGCCGGTCTTGCGGTCCTTGAGCAGCATCGACACGCCGATGACGTTCTGCGGCTTGACGTTGTAGCCGTACTTCGGATCGGCCGCGACCATGCGCACCAACTCTTCCGAGGCGGCGGTCATGACATAGACCTCGATGCCGTTTTCCATCAGCTTGTTGTACAGCTCGGCCTGGCCGGTGAAGATTTTCGGCGGGTTGACCTCGATGGTCTTGACCACATCCCCTTCGTAGTAGGTGCTCGGCACCGGCTTGCCGGAAGCCATCAGCTCATCAACGTAGCCCTTGAGCTCCTTGAGGGTGAAGCCCGAGAACACTTGCGCGACCCAGGGGTAGCAGACCATGTCGTCGACTTCACAGAGTCGGTAGTAGTAACTGAACAGGCTTTCCTTGTGCTCGGCGGTGTCCTTGAAGGGCATCAGTTTCAGGGAGGGGTCGAGTTTCTCGCGGGTGATCAGGCCTTTGTTTTCCATGAACGGCAGCAACGACTCTTCCAGGTCGTAGCGGTAACTGGTGTTGTCCATGTCGAACACCGCGTAGTTACCCTTGTTCGCGTTGGCCGCGATCATCGCGTCCAGTTGCTTGGCCTGGGCCTCGGGCCAGTGCTTGAGATCAGTGGCGGACACCTGGCCAGCAAGGCCCAGGCACAGGGCGACGGCTAAGACTTTCGCGGCGACTTTCATGTGCATTTCTCCCTGGATGAAAGCCATCGACGCTAACAAATAAGTGTGACGGTCCTCGTCTGAGGGCGACCGCTTGCGTGCTGATTCCGTCACCGGCATAACCCACAGCGTCACGGCCTTATTCCAAAAACGACAGTCGACCTGTCTTTTTGATATTAATTCATTAGATATCAAGCTGTTAGGCTTGCCGGTTCACAATCGCCCCCGCATTGCGATTGGCACAAGTCTTTTGGAGTTGTAATGAATCTGCCGCTGATCCTCAATCTGCTGGTGTTCCTCGCCCTGTTGTTCGGCCTGGCCCAGACCCGCCACACCACGTGGAGCCTGGCTAAAAAAGTCCTGTTGGCACTGGCCATGGGCGTCGGCTTTGGCGTCGCCCTGCATTCGATCTACGGTGCCGGCAACCCGATCCTCAAGGCCAGCATTGGCTGGATCGACCTGGTGGGCAACGGTTACGTGCAGTTGCTGCAAATGATCGTAATCCCGCTGGTATTTGCCTCGATCCTCAGCGCAGTAGCGCGGCTGCACAACGCCTCGTCCCTGGGCAAGATCAGCTTCCTGACCATCGGCACCCTACTGTTCACCACGGCGATCGCCGCGCTGATCGGCATCGGCCTGACCAATCTGTTCGGCCTCACCGCCGAAGGCCTGGTGGCCGGCACCCAGGAAATGGCGCGCCTGCAAACCATCCAGAGCGATTACGCGGGCAAGGTCGCCGACCTCAATGTGCCGCAATTGCTGCTGTCGTTCATTCCGCAGAACCCGTTCGCCGACCTGGCGCGCGCCAAGCCGACGTCGATCATCAGCGTGGTGATCTTCGCTGCGTTCCTCGGGGTTGCAGCGCTGCAGCTGCTCAAGGATGACGTGGAAAAAGGTCAGAAAGTGATCAACGCCATCGACACCCTGCAAGCCTGGGTGATGCGCCTGGTGCGCCTGGTGATGAAGCTGACCCCATATGGCGTGCTCGCGCTGATGACCAAGGTGGTTGCCGGTTCCAACCTGCAAGACATCATCAAGCTCGGCAGTTTCGTGGTGGTGTCCTACCTCGGCCTGGGCCTGATGTTCGTCGTCCACGGCCTGCTGGTGGCGCTGGCCGGGATCAACCCGCTGCGGTTTTTCCGCAAGGTCTGGCCGGTGCTGACCTTCGCCTTCACCAGCCGCTCCAGCGCAGCGAGCATTCCGCTGAGCATCGAAGCGCAAACTCGCCGGCTGGGCATTCCGCAGTCGATCGCCAGCTTCGCCGCTTCGTTTGGCGCGACCATTGGCCAGAACGGTTGCGCCGGTCTCTATCCGGCGATGCTCGCGGTGATGGTTGCGCCGACTGTAGGCATCAACCCGCTGGACCCGCTGTGGATCGCGACGCTGGTGGCGATTGTGACCCTGAGTTCGGCCGGTGTGGCGGGTGTGGGTGGCGGTGCGACCTTTGCCGCGCTGATCGTGCTGCCGGCCATGGGCTTGCCGGTGTCACTGGTGGCGTTGCTGATCTCGGTCGAGCCGCTGATCGACATGGGCCGTACCGCGCTGAATGTCAGCGGCTCGATGACCGCCGGGGCGATCACCAGCCAGATCATGCAGCAGACGGATAAAGCATTGCTTGATGCCGATGAGCATGAGGAATTGGCGCACGCTTGAAATTTGTGGTGAGCGGGCGGGCCTCTTCGCGGGCAAGCCCGCTCCTACAGGTTCCGCTCCCACACCTCAAAGCTGTACGCCGGCTTGCCATCCTGCGCCGCATTCGGCGTGTCCGACACCAGCTTCCACTGCGCCCCATCGAACTCGGGAAACCACGCATCGCCCTCAGGGCTCAAGGCCACGCGGGTCAGGTACAGCCGGTCGGCGTCGGCCAGGCCTTGCCTGTAAAGCTGCGCGCCGCCAATCAGCATCAGTTCGTCGACACCCTGCTCCAGTGCCCATTCCTCTGCCCGCGCCACCGCAGCGTCGAGCGACGAATAGACTTCGGCGCCCTCCAGTTGCAGATCGGGCTGGCGGCTGACCACGATGTTCAGCCGACCCGGCAACGGCCGACCGAGGGAATCCCAGGTCTTGCGACCCATGATGATCGGCTTGCCGAGGGTGGTGGCCTTGAAATATTTGAAATCGCCCGGCAAATGCCAAGGCATGCTGTTGTCGACGCCGATCACACGGTTTTCGCCGAGGGCTGCGATCAGGCTGAGGGGGAGTGATTTTTTCATGGCGCCGAGGATACCAGAGCCACGCTTTCCCCGATAAGCGCCACAGCGGTTATGCTCATTCATTCACCTGAGCGACGGGACGACGCGTGACTGAACTGCACACACTCTGGCTGACCGAAACCATCCGCCTGCGCGAGGAACACGCCGGCGCACTGGAAGACGCGGAAGCCAACCGCCTGGCGCGTAAAGCCGGTGGCGATCTGCCGACGCGGATCCAGGCGCGAGCCCTGTGGCTGGCCGAACGCGACGGCCTGAGCAGCGCCCTGCAACACTGGCTGCAAGGCGCGCGACTGGCGCTGATTGTCCTCGCCGTATTGGCGATCGTCAGTGGCGCCGGCCTGGCCTTTGCCGCCCTCGGCAACGGCCAGACCCCGGTCAATGTGTTCTGGGCCCTGGGCAGCCTGCTCGGGCTGAATTTGATTCTGCTGCTGAGTTGGGCCTGCGGGCTGATCTTCGCCGGTGACTATGGCGCGACCCTCGGCCGCCTGTGGTTGTGGCTCAGCGAAAAACTCGCCCGCGACGCCAAGGCCGCGCACCTGGCGCCGGCCCTGCTGCTGTTGCTGCAACGGCAAAAGCTCAATCGCTGGGTGCTCGGTATGCTGGTCAACGGCCTGTGGCTGCTGGCCCTGCTCAGTGCATTGGTGATCGTCCTGACGCTACTGGCGACCCGGCGCTACGGCTTTGTCTGGGAAACCACCATTCTCAGCGGCGCCACCTTCGTCAACCTGACCCAGGCCCTCGGCGCCCTGCCCGCGCTGCTCGGTTTCAGCGTGCCCACAGAAGCCATGATCCGCGCCAGTGGCGATGCCGCACTGAACATCGAAAGCGCCCGGCAAGCCTGGGCCGCCTGGCTGGTGGGCGTGCTGCTGGTGTACGGCATCGTCCCGCGCCTGCTGTTGACGCTGCTGTGCCTGTGGCGCTGGAAACGCGGGCGTAGCGATTTACGCCTGGACCTGAACCTGCCGGGTTATGCGCAACTGCGTGAGCGCCTGATGCCCAGCAGCGAACGCCTCGGCGTCAGTGATGCCGCGCCGCAACAGTTGCATCAGGTCGAAGGCGGCAGCCACACGGCGCACAGCGACGGCGCATTGCTGGTGGGCATCGAGCTCGACGACCAGCGCCCGTGGCCACCGGCGCTGCCGAAGACGGTCAAGGACGCCGGCATTCTCGACAGCCGCGAGTCGCGGCAAAAACTCCTCGAACAACTGACCCGCTTCCCGCCGGCGCGCCTGCTGATCGCCTGCGACCCACGGCGCTCTCCCGACCGTGGCAGCCTGGCGCTGATCGCCGAACTGGCACGCAACGCCAACGCCAGCCGCGTCTGGCTGTTGCAAGCGCCTGCCGGTCAGGCGCTGGACGCCGAACGCCTGGGCGACTGGCACGCCGCACTGGAGCAACTGGGCCTGCCCTTCGCCGATTGCGCACCGATGAACTGGCTGGAGAGCGGTCATGACTGATCCCCGCAACAAGCCGCTGAAACTGGCCGTGGTCGGTCATACCAACGTCGGCAAGACCTCGCTGCTGCGCACCCTGACCCGCGATGTCGGTTTCGGTGAAGTGTCCCATCGCCCCAGCACCACCCGGCACGTCGAGGGTGCGCGGCTGTCAGTGGACGGCGAAGCGTTGCTGGAACTCTACGACACGCCGGGGCTGGAAGACGCGATTGCCCTGCTCGACTACCTGGAACACCTGGAACGCCCCGGCGAACGCCTCGACGGCCCGGCGCGGCTGGCGCGGTTTCTCGACGGCAGTGAGGCGCGCCAGCGTTTCGAACAGGAAGCCAAGGTGCTGCGCCAACTGCTGGCGTCGGATGCCGGCCTGTACGTGATCGACGCCCGCGAACCGGTGTTGGCCAAGTACCGCGATGAACTGGAAGTGCTCGCTGGATGTGGCAAACCGCTGCTACCGGTACTGAATTTCGTCAGCAGCGCCAACCATCGCGAACCGGACTGGCGCGAAGCCCTGGCCCGCCTCGGCCTGCATGCGCTGGTGCGCTTCGACAGCGTGGCGCCGCCGGAAGATGGAGAACGCCGACTGTATGAAAGCCTGGCGCTGATGATGGAAAGTGCACGCGGGCAACTGGAGCGACTGATCGCCGACCAACAGGCCCAACGCCTGGCACGTCGGCAAAGTGCGGCGCGACTGATCGCCGAATTGCTGATCGACTGCGCCGCCTGCCGCCGCAGCGTGGTCAGCGACGCCGAGCAGGAACAGCAGGCGATCAGCGAACTGCGCAAGGCCATCCGCCAACGCGAACAGCGCTGCGTCGAAGCGCTGCTCAAGCTGTATGCCTTCCGCCCACAGGACGCCGCCGCCAGCGATCTGCCGCTGCTCGATGGGCGTTGGGGCGATGACCTGTTCAATCCGGAAACCCTGAAGCAGCTTGGCGTCAGGGTCGGTGGCGGGATTGCTGCCGGCGCGGCGGCGGGTGCCGGGGTCGACTTGCTGGTGGGTGGCCTGACCCTCGGCGCGGCAGCCTTGGCCGGGGCGATTGCCGGCGGCGCCCTGCAGACCGCACGCAGTTATGGCGGGCGCCTGCTGGGCAAGCTCAAGGGCCAGCGCGAACTGACAGTCGACGACAGCGTGCTGCGTTTGTTGGCCCTGCGTCAGCGACAACTGGTGCAAGCCCTCGAGCAACGCGGGCATGCGGCGATGGACAGCGTCCAGGTCGCCACCCCTGAAGACAAAAGCTGGCGCGAGGGCAAGCTGCCGGAAGCCCTGACCCGGGCGCGCGCGCATCCGCAGTGGTCGTCGCTCAATCCGCAGGCGAAGTTGAGCCAGGCCGAACGCCAGGAGCAGGTGGAGGCCCTGGCGCACAAGGTGATCGAGGCCTGATCTCTAGTGGGCCAACACACGCAAAGCCTTGGCTTTCAGCGTCGCAAGGTCAAGCAACGGCACGCCGATTTCCTTGGCCTGCTCATCCCAGTGGCGCAGGCGCAAGCTGACGGCGCATAGCGGATCCTGGGCAAATGCCTGCGCCTCGTCGGCTGTCATCACGCCGCCCTGATATTCCAGCGTCCTGCGGCTGGCTTCGCTCAGGCGTTCGTAGTAACCCGGCTCGGTCAGGGTCAGGTAGCGCTTGGCCTGGACGTGATACTCCACCAGCCGCGCCATGCGCTCGCCAAAGCCCAGGCGGCGCAGGTAGTCGGCGCCGAGGCGTTCGTGACTGACCACGCCGAAGCCGCCCATGTTTTCCGCATTCTCGGCGCAGATGTGCCCGATGTCGTGGAAGAACGCCGCCAACACCACTTCGTCGTCAAAGCCTTCGGCCATGGCCAACTCGGCGGCCTGGGACATGTGTTCGATCTGCGATATGGCCTCGCCGATGTAGTCGTCGGCACCGAAGCGCTCATACAAAGCGAAGACTTCGGCGACCACCTGTTCACTGCGTTGCATCAGCACGCTCCCCATAAACTCTGGATATTTTGCTCGGCCAACGCCGGCCCGACGCTCATGCCCACGCCCGTGTGCATCAACGCCGCATGCACCCCCGGCGCGGCCTGCAGGAACGAAAACGGCGCCGGCCCCTTGGCACCATAGACGCCCTGCCAGCGCTCGACCACCTGCACCCGGCAGCCGAGGGTCTGCTCGGCCAGTTCGATCATCCAGTCGTCCACCTGTTCGGCGTTGAATGGCGAAGGATCGCTGCCGTAATGATGGGAGTCGCCGATGATCAGCTCGCCGTAAGGCGTCGGGCTGATGAGCAGGTGAATCCCGTGTTCATCCAAGTGCGGCGTCTCGCGCAGAATCTGTGCCTGCACCGCCTGCGCCTGCGGCAGGTCAGCGAAGGCGCCGTAGTGCACACAGCTCAGGCCGGTCAGGACCGCATGTTGCAGGTTGAGCGGGATCTGTGGTCGAGCGCGGAGCATTTGCAAACGGCAGACCTGCGGCTTGAGCGCGGCAAGCGGCTCGGCCAGCAGGGTTTGATAGTCGTGGCCGGAGCAGACAATGATTTGCTCGCCGCTGAAGCTGCCGGCGGTAGTGTGAACGCGGCCGGACTCGACCTCGCGTACCAGAGTGCTGAAGTGAAACTCCACGCCCAACTCGCGACGCAGGTAATTGATCAGCGCCGGAATCGCTTCACGGGAATACAGTTGCTGGTCGTCGAGACCGTGCAACACCGCGCGGTGATGGCTGAACTGCCCGTCGTACAAGGCATGCAAGGCAGCGCCGCGCAGCAGTTCGACGCGGTAGCCATGTTCGAGCGCCCGGCCTTCACAGAAGGCTTGCAGCAGCTGTTCTTCGGCTTCGTTGCGAGCGAATAGATAAGAGCCATTGCGCTTGAGTTGCAGGCCGGCGACTTGCGCCCAGTGGCCCCAGATCTCGCGGCTGGCTTGGGCCAGTTGGAGCATTTGTCCGGGTGGCTGGCCGGTGACCAGGGCCTGGCCAAAGTTGCGCACCGAGGCGCCGAGGGGGGTCGCGGTGCGTTCGAAGACGCGGACCTTGAGACCGCGTTTGGCCGCGGCATAGGCATGGGATAGGCCGAGGATGCCGGCGCCGATGATCAGCAGGTCGTTGTGGTGGGTCATGTTGTTTTTGTCCTGAACTCAGGACCTTTTTCGCTGGCAAGCCAGCTCCTACAGGGGTTTGCAAATTCCACAAAAATTGCACCCAACACAAAACCTGTGTAGGAGCTGGCTTGCCAGCGAAAGGGCCCTATCAGCCAATAAAGATCTTACTTGGCAGCCACTTTCTCGGACTTGCCGTCATAACGCTTGCGCCATTCAGCGAGGATCTCGTCGCGGTTTTTAGAGGCCCAGGCGAAGTCGTTCTTGATCAGGCGCTGCTCGTAATCAGCCGGCAACTCGGTCTGTGGCTTGGCGATACCCGGTTGGGCAAGCACCGCGAAGTTTTCCTTGTACAGCTCCATCGCCGCCGGGCTGGCGGAGAAGTCGGCGAGTTTCTTCGCCGCTTCTTCATGGGCGCTGCCCTTGATCACGGCGGTGGCTTCGATTTCCCAGCCCAGGCCTTCTTTCGGCAGGATGATGTCCAGCGGCGCGCCCTGGCGCTTGAGCTGCACGGCCGGGTATTCGAACGAAATGCCGATCGGGAATTCGCCGGCAGCCGCCAGTTTGCATGGCTTGGAGCCGGAGTGAACGTACTGGCCGATGTTCTGGTGCAGGTCATCCATGTACTGCCAGCCCTGCTTCTCGCCGAAAGTCTGCAGCCAGGCACTGACGTCGAGGAAACCGGTGCCGGACGACGCCGGGTTCGGCATGACGATCTTGCCCTTGTACTCAGGCTTGGTCAGGTCCTGCCAGCTCACCGGCTTGCTCAGGCCTTGCTTCTCGGCTTCGACAGTGTTGAAGCAGATGGTCGCGGCCCACACGTCCATGCCGACCCAGGCGGGCGGGTTGGCGGCGTCGCGGTAGTTCGCGCCGATCTTGTCCAGGTCCTTGGGTGCGTAGCTTTGCAGCATGCCTTGCTGATCGAGGATCGCCAGGCTCGACGCCGCCAGGCCCCATACGGCATCTGCCTGCGGACGGGCTTTTTCGGCGAGCAACTTGGCGGTGATGATCCCGGTGGAGTCACGCACCCACTTGATCTCGACGTCCGGGTTAGCCGCTTCGAAGGCCTGCTTGTAGGTCTTCAGCTGCTCGGCTTCCAGCGCGGTGTAGACCGTCAGCTCGGTTTTCGCAGCGAACGCATTGAAGCTGAAAGCGGTGAGGACAGCAGCGGCTAGAGCCAGGGGCTTGAACATGGTGCGGTTCCTTTTGAGTGCGAAGCAGGGGTGAGGGAATCAGTGGCCGGGCGCAGTCTGGCGCCAGGCCTGGGAGCGGCGCAGCAAACCGCGCGAAGCCCAGGCCAGGAGCAGGGACACGCCCACCGAAGTAATCAGGATCAGGGTCGACATGGCGGCAGCGCCGCCGACGTTGCCGGCGTCGTCCATGTTCAGCACCGCTACCGCCGCAAGGATGGTGTCGGGGCTGTAGAGGAAGATCGCGGCGGAAACGGTGGTCATCGCCGAGACGAACAGGTAGCGCACGATGTCCAGCAGCGCCGGCAGGCAGATCGGCAGCGTGACGCGCCAGTAGTGGCGATACAGCGGGGCCTTGAGCGACAGCGCGGCGGCTTCGAATTCCGCATCGAGCTGGCGCAGGGCGGTGGTCGCGGTCATTTGTGCGGTGGTCAGGTAGTGAGCAATGGTGCACACCACCAACAGGGTCATGGTCCCGTAGAACACATGCAGCGGGTTGCCGTTGAGGTTGAAGAAGAAGACGTAGCCCAGGCCCAGCACCAGGCCCGGCACCGCCATCGGCACGAAACTGAGCATGCGCAGGGCCAGGTTCAGGCCGCGCTGGCCCTTGGTTTTTTCCATCAGGTAGGCGCCGGTGAAAATCACCGCGCTGCCGATCAACGCCGTGCACACCGCCATCTTCACGCTGTTGCCGTAGGCCAGCCAGCCGCCGCCAGCGGTGTCGCCAAATTGGTAGTGCTTAAACGACAGCGACAGGTTGTACGGCCAGAACTTCACCAGCGACGAGTACACCGCCATGCCGAACACCAACAGCAACACCGCGCAGATCAGCAGCACCACCGCCAGGTAGCAGCCATCCCGCAAGCGCGAGGGTGCCGGCTGGAACACCTGGGCACGACCGCTCATGGCGTCGCCATGACGGCGGCGCAACCAGGCATCGACGGCGAAGCTGAACAGCGCCGGCAGCAACAGCACCATGCCGATCAGGGCGCCGCGACCGAACTGCTGCTGGCCGACTACCGCCTTGTAGGCTTCCAACGCCAACACTTGATAGTCGCCACCGACCACCACCGGTACACCGAAATCAGTGATGGTCAGGGTGAACACCAGGCAGAACGCGGCAAACACCGCCTGGCGCGTCGCCGGCCAGGTGATGCTGCGAAACGCCTTGGCCGGGCTGGCGCCCATGCTCGAGGCCGCATCGAACAACCGCGCATCGGCCAGGGACAGCGCCGACAGCAGGATCATCAAGGCGTGGGGAAAGGTGTAGATGACCTCGCCGAGGACAATGCCCCAGAAGCCGTAGATGTTGTCCGAGAGCAGGCCGCGCAACAGGCCCTGGTTGCCGAACAGGTAGACCAGCGCGATGCCCGGCAGCATCGACGGTGCCATCAATGGCAGCAACGACAAGCCGCGCCAGACCGCCTTGCCGGGAATCAGCGTGCGTTGCAGGGCGTAGGCAAACAGGTAGGCCAGCGGTACGACGATGGCGGCGACGCTGAACGCGACTTTCAAACTGTTACCGAGCAACCAGTGAAAGTTGGCACTGCTCAGCAGTTCCCGGGCCGCGACCCAGCCACCGCCCTGCCCTGCGTCGTCGCTGAAACCACGCCAGAAGATCGCCAGCAGCGGCATCAACACCGCAGCGCCGAGCAAACACAGGAGCAGCAGCTTGCCGCCGACCACGAACAGGCGGTCACCGATTTCGGCACGGGAGCTCTGGCGAATCTGCTTGTGCGCCAGCGGCAGGGCAACGGGCGTGCTCATCAGGCAAACACCTGCAGGCTGCGCGGCGGCAAGGCGACCATGATGTCCTGGGCACCGAGGCGCGGCATGGCTTCAGGCGCCAGTTCGGCGAGCAGTGCATGGCCGGGCAGATGGTTGAGCTCAAAGCTCATTCGGCAGCGATTGCCGAGGAAGGTGATTTCCCGAACCTTGGCCGGGAACAGGTTTTCCTCGTGCACTGCCGGGTTGACGCTGATCGCTTCCGGGCGGCAGAACAAGCGGCCCGACGCGGCCTTGGCGCTGTTGTCGGCCAGGCGCACCGGCATGCCGCCGACCTGGGCATGGCTGTCGCTGCTGCGCTGGAACGGCAGCCAGTTGCCCTGGCCGACAAATTCAGCGACGAAGGGCGTGGCCGGACGGTTGTAGATTTCTTGCGGGGTGGCGTACTGCTCGACCTTGCCGTTGTTCATCACGGCAATCCGGTCGGCCATCAGCATCGCCTCATCCTGGTTGTGGGTGACCATCAGGGTGGTGATACCGAGGTTGCGCTGCAATTGGCGCAACTCGGTGCACAGATGCTCGCGCACCCGGGCATCGAGGGCCGACATCGGTTCGTCGAGCAGCAACAGCGAAGGGGCTGGCGCCAGGGCGCGGGCCAGGGCGACGCGCTGCTGCTGGCCGCCGGACAACTGGCCGGGGTACTTCTTCTCGCTGCCGGTCAGGCCCACCAGTTCCAACATCTGCGCGACACGCTTGCGCACTTCATCGCGACCACTGCCGGCCAGGCCGTAGGCAATGTTGGCTTCGACGCTGAGATTAGGGAACAACGCGTAGGACTGGAACAGAATGCCGTAGTCCCGTGCCTGGGGCGCCAGCAGCGAAACATCGCGCTCACCGAGGTAAAGCTCACCGCGGTCCTGGCGCTCGAGGCCGGCGATACAGCGCAGCAAGGTGGTCTTGCCGCAGCCCGAAGGCCCGAGCAGACACACCAGCTCGCCGGCCGCCACGTCCAGCGACACATGATCCAGCGCGGTAAACGCGCCGAAGCGTTTCTCGATACCGCGCACCCGCATCGGGATACCGGGGTGGGGCAGGGCTGTGGCGACGGAACGGTTCATGGACGGACCTCATCTGGCAGATGCAGGCCATCCTAGGGAGCGAATGCTTACTTCATGTGGCAGTGAGGCAAAAATTGCCGATAGTGGTATTGGGGGATTTTGGTTTGGTTGCTTTGAGGGCCCCATCGCGGGCAAGCCCGCTCCCACAGGGGATTGTAAGTACTGATTATCAAACTGTGGGAGCGGGCTTGCCCGCGATGGGGACAGCAGTCACACCCGAGATTTCAGACAGGCGCCATCTCCTGCGCCAACCCTAGGAACGCCGCCGGCAAGCGCGCATTCTTGCGCTCCTTGAGGCAGTACAGGTACTCGGGAATCTGCGGCGCATTTTCCAGGGTCAACACCCGCAATTGCGGGTCATGGGGCACTTCCTGGCGGGCGATGATGCTGATCCCGATGTTGCGCAGCACCGCCTCACGGATCGACTCGCGGCTGCCGATTTCCAGCAGCGGCCCGAAACTCACCCCGGCGCCGGCCAGCAACTCTTCAGTCAGGCGCCGCGTGGTGGAGCCCGGCTCACGCATCAACAAGGTATGTCCGACCAGCGCACTCAAAGGCACATGTTCATGCACCGCCAGCGGATGATTGCGGTGGACGGCCAGCACCAGCGGATCGGAGCCGAGTACGCGGCGAATCAGCCGCGCGTCTTCCACCAGTTGCGACGAGGCGGCGAGGTCGACCCGGTAGTCCTCCAACGCTTCGAGGACCTGTTGCGAGTTGCCGATTTCCACCGCTACTTCAACCTGCGGCAGGCGCTCGCGGAAGGTTTTCACCAGGTCGAGAATGTAATAAGGCGCGGTGGCGGCGATGCGCAGTGCGCCCTGGACCTGACCACTGTTGCGCAGGAAAAACTCGATATCTGCTTCCTGTTGCAGCAGCGCCTTGACCATCGGCAACAACCGCGCGCCTTCGTCGCTAAGACTGAGCCGGCGTCCGCCGCGGTAAAACAGCTCGACCGCGTACTGGCTCTCTAGATGGCGAATCTGCGTGGTTACCGTGGGTTGGCTCAGGCCGAGCTTTTTCGCGGCGAGGGTAATACTGCCCAGACGCGCGACCATATAAAAAGCCTTCAGCTCGGCACTCAGCACATCACCCTCACTTCGTTTATTTGCGCAGCAGGCGCAGACCGTTGAACACCACCAGCAGGGCCACGCCCATGTCGGCAAACACGGCCATCCACATGGTGGCCAGACCGAAGAAGGTTACCCCAAGAAAGATCGCCTTGATGATCAATGCCAGCGCAATGTTTTGCGTGAGCACACTCGAGGTCTGGCGAGACAGGCGAATGAATGCAGGAATTTTGCGCAGATCGTCGTCCATCAAGGCGACATCGGCGGTTTCAATCGCGGTATCGGTGCCGGCTGCAGCCATCGCAAAGCCGATCTCGGCACGCGCCAGTGCCGGAGCGTCGTTGATCCCGTCGCCGACCATGCCGACCCGATGCCCCTGGGCGTATAGCGCTTCGATGGCCTTGAGCTTGTCGGTCGGCAGCAAGTCGCCCTGGGCCTGATCGATGCCCACCTGGGCAGCGATGGCCTGGGCGGTGTGCGGGTTATCGCCGGTCAGCATCAAGGTTTTCACCCCCAACGCATGCAGTTGCTCGATCGCCTCGCGGCTGGACTCCTTGACCGTGTCCGCCACGGCAAACAGTGCCAGGGGACCTGAGTTGTCGAGCAACAGCACCACGGTCTTGCCCTGTTGTTCCAGGGCGAAGAGTTTCTCTTCGAGTGCTGGCGAACACAGGCCGAGCTCTTCCACCAGGCGATGGTTGCCCAAATGGTAGAGCTGCCCATCGATCTCGCCGCGCACTCCGCGCCCGGTCAGCGCCGCGAAGTTATCCACAGTGCGCAGCGCCAGTTGTTTATCTACAGCGGCGTTGGCGACGGCCAGCGACACCGGGTGGTCAGAGCGTCCGGCCAGACTGGCGGCCAGTATCTGGGCAGTCGCCTCAGCGGTTGGATCGAGGGCAAGGTAATCGGTTTGCACCGGTTTGCCGTGGGTGATGGTGCCGGTCTTGTCCAGTGCCAGGTAATCGAGTTTGTAGCCGCCCTCCAGGTACACGCCGCCCTTGATCAAAATGCCTTTGCGCGCCGCAGCGGCCAGGCCGCTGACGATGGTCACCGGAGTCGAAATAACCAGTGCGCACGGGCAGGCAACCACCAGCAGCACCAGCGCACGGTAGATCCAGTCGAACCAGGCGGCGCCCATGAACAGCGGCGGGATCAGCGCGACGCCCAAGGCGAAGACGAATACCACCGGGGTGTAGATTTTCGAGAAGGCGTCGACGAAGCGCTGGGTCGGCGCCCGCGCACCCTGGGCTTCCTCGACGGCATGGATGATCCGCGCCAGGGTCGAGTTGTTGGCCGCCGCGGTGACTTTATACTCGAGCGAGCCGGACTGGTTGATGGTGCCGGCAAAGACTTTGTCGCCGATGGTTTTTTCCACCGGCAGGCTTTCACCGGTGATCGGCGCCTGGTCGATGGTTGAGTTGCCCGCCATCACTTCGCCGTCGAGGCCGATCCGCTCGCCGGGACGCACCCGGACCAAAGCCCCCAGTTCGATGCTTTTGGCTTCCTGTTCGACCCAACTGCCATCGGCCAGTTGTACCGTGACCTTTTCCGGGGTCATTTGCATCAGGCCGCTGATGGCATTGCGCGCGCGATCCAGCGACTTGGCTTCGATCAACTCGGCAACGGTAAACAGGAACATCACCATGGCCGCTTCCGGCCACTGGCCAATCAGCACGGCGCCGGTCACCGCGATACTCATCAGCGCGTTGATGTTCAGGTTGAGGTTTTTCAGGGCAATCCAGCCCTTTTTGTAGGTGCCCAGGCCACCGCTGAGAATCGAGATCAGCGCGATGATCGCCACTACCCAGGTCGGCGCGGCGTTGGTGAAGTGGATCACTTCAGCGGCCAGCGCGCCGACACCCGAGAGCGCCAGCGGCCACCAGGTTTTTTTCGCCGGCAGCGGACGGCTGTCGTCCGCGGCGGCGCCCTCCTCGATCGGCTCGGCGTGCATGCCGATGGCCTTGATCGCCTCGATGATCGGCGCCGTGTTCGGCAGATCGTGGGTCACACCCAGCACCCGATTGATCAGGTTGAACTCCAGTTGCTGTACACCCGCCAGCTTGCCCAACTTGTTCTGGATCAGCGTCTGCTCGGTCGGGCAGTCCATCGCCTCGATGCGAAAGCGGCTCAGGCGCGCGCCGTCAGTGGCGGTCTCGCTGATTTTCACCCGCGCGGGTGCGGCAGCCGAAGAGCAGCATGAGCCGCCGTGGCTGGCGTGATCGTGGGGCTTTTGCACAGGCTGCAGTTTTGCGCCGTGGCTGTGGGTGTGTTGGTCGCCGGGGGCGTGGGTGTGCCGGGAGTCGCTCATTGGGTCGCGTCCATGAAGGTGCCTGTTGCCAAGTAAAGACCCTGTAGCCACTATAGGGTCAAGCACCCTTTTGGAGATCGTTGCGATGAAGATTGGAGAACTGGCGAAACTGACCGACTGCGCGGTCGAGACCATTCGCTACTACGAGCGCGAAAACCTGCTGCCGGAGCCGGCCCGCAGCGACGGCAATTACCGGGTCTACACCCAGGCCCACGCCGAGCGCCTGACGTTCATCCGCAACTGCCGCACGCTCGACATGACCCTTGAGGAAATCCGCAGCCTGCTGGCCCTGCGCGACAGCCCGCAGGACCAATGCGAAAGCGTCAACGCGCTGATCGATGAGCACATCCATCACGTCAAGGCGCGGATCGACGGCCTGCTCGCCCTGCAGGCGCAACTGCTTGACCTGCGCCAACGCTGTAGCGAAGGGCCGGATATCGAACAGTGCGGGATTTTGCAGCGGCTGGAGGTCAGCGGCGGGGTCGTGGCGACCGAGGTCGAGCATTCACATGTAGGGCGTAGTCACGGGCATTGAGCCCCAGGTCACTGTAGGAGCGAGCCTGCTCGCGATAGCCTGCTGTCAGTCAACAACATTGGCACTGACAGACCGTTATCGCGAGCAGGCTCGCTCCTACAGGGGTTACATCCAAAGGTTGGGGCGTTGCAGCTCAGACCGCCATCGGCGCAGTCATCGGCGCGTGGTGCTGGTAGCCATCCAGCGAGAAATCGCTCGGCTCGACCAACTCCAGCCACTCCGGCTGGTACACACCGGTCTTGGCAAACTCCGGTACACGCTCGGAAATCACCAGCTTGGGCATCGGGAACGGTTCACGGGTGAGCTGTTCGTTGAGCATGTCCAGGTGGTTCTCGTAGACGTGCGCGTCACCAATGAAGTAGGTGAACCAGCGCGGCGTGTAGCCGGTCAGGCGGCCGACCAGGCTCAGCAGCGCCGCGCCCTCGGTGAGATTGAACGGCGTGCCCAGGCCCAGGTCGTTGGAACGAATGTAGAGGGTCAGGGAAATCTCCTTGGTCTCGACGTTCGGGTGGAACTGGTACAGCAGGTGGCACGGCGGCAGGGCCATTTCATCGAGCTGGGCGACATTCCAGCCGTGGAACAGGATGCGCCGGCTGCCCGGGTCCTTGATGATGGTGTCGAGGCACTGGCGGATCTGATCGATGGCCTTGTACAGCACCACGTAGGCCTGGCCGTCTTCCTCGCCCTCGGCAATCTGCCGGTAACCCTGGTTCAGGGTCTGCTCGATGGCCGCCGGGTTACTCAGCGGGATCTGCTTGTAGGCCGGCCACTTGCGCCATTGCACGCCGTAGATTTCGCCGAGGTCGTCTTCACCCTGGCGGAACGGGTTGGCCAGCCATTGCGCGTTTTCGTTGGCGTTCTGGTCCCAGACCTTGCAGCCCAGCTCGCGGAATTCGGCGGCGTTGTTCACGCCACGGAGGAAACCGCACATCTCGCCGATGGCCGATTTGAAGGCCATCTTGCGCGTGGTGATGGCCGGGAAGCCGTCCTGCAGGTCATAACGCAGCATCGCGCCGGGGAAACTGATGGTGTTCACACCGGTGCGGTTGGCTTGCTTGGTGCCGTTCTTGATGACGTGGGCGACCAGTTCGAGATATTGCTTCATGTATTACCTGTGTCCTTGAACCCCGGGGATCGCCCGGGATTCCAATGTAGAGCGGCGTGTCAGGCAGCCGGGGTAACCGGCGCCGCCGGGGCGCGATGATAAGCCAGCCAGATCAGGAACAGACCGCCGACGATCATCGGCACGCACAGCACTTGGCCCATGGTCAGCCAGTTCCAGGCCAGATAGCCCAACTGCGCGTCCGGCACGCGAACGAATTCGACGATGAAGCGGAAGATCCCGTAGAACAGGGCAAACATCCCGGACACCGCCATGGTCGGCCGCGGCTTGCGCGAGAACAACCAGAGGATGACGAACAGCGCCACGCCTTCGAGAGCGAACTGGTAGAGCTGTGAGGGGTGACGTGGCAACTGCGCTGGATCGCTGAATGCCGGGAAAACCATGGCCCACGGCACGTCGGTGGCCTTGCCCCACAATTCGGCGTTGATGAAGTTGCCGATACGCCCGGCGCCCAAGCCAATCGGCACCATCGGCGCGACGAAGTCCATCAGTTGGAAGAACGACTTGCCGTTCTTCTTGCCGAACCACAATGCCGCCAGCATCACCCCGATAAAGCCGCCGTGGAACGACATGCCGCCCTTCCACACTTCAAAAATCAGCGTCGGGTTGGCCAGGTAGGCGCTCAGGTCGTAGAACAGCACGTAGCCCAGGCGGCCACCGACAATCACCCCCATCGACATCCAGAACACCATGTCGGAGAGCTTCTCTTTGGTCCAGGTCGGATCAAAGCGGTTCAACCTGCGCGACGCCAGCAGCCAGGCTCCGCCAATGCCGACCAGGTACATCAGGCCGTACCAATGGATTTTCAGCGGGCCAATGGCCAGGGCCACCGGGTCAATCTGCGGGTAAGGCAGCATTGCGACTCCTCGTTAGAGTTGAAACCTAAAATTCCTGGCGCGAAGGTGCCACGCCGGGATTAAGCCAGGATTGCGCCGCGTGTCAGAGCAGGAAGCTCAAGCCCACGCACAACAGCAAAGCGGCAAACAGTCTTTTCAGCAAACGCGGCGACAGCTTGTGGGCCAGTCGCGCGCCAAAACGGGCAAACACCATGCTGGTCAGGGCAATGCCCAGCAGCGCCGGTAAATAGATGAACCCGAGACTATGAGCGGGTAACAGCGGATCATGCCAGCCAAGAATCATGAAACTTAATGCACTTGCCAAAGCGATCGGCAGGCCGCAGGCGGACGAGGTCGCCACCGCCTGCTGCATCGGCACGCTGCGCCAGGTCAGGAACGGCACGGTCAACGAGCCGCCGCCAATCCCGAAAATCGCCGAGGCCCAGCCAATCACACTGCCGGCCAGGGTCAGACCGACTTTGCCAGGCACCGTTCGACTGGCCTTGGGCTTGAGCTCCAGGGCCATTTGCACGGCAATCACCAGGGCAAACACACCGATGATTTTCTGCAGGTTGGGCCCGGAGATCGCCTCCGCGGTCAACGCGCCGAAACCGGCGCCGAGCAGGATACCCAGGGTCATCCAGGCAAAGATCGGCCAGCGCACCGCTCCCTTGCGCTGGTGCTCGCGGACCGCGTTGTTCGAGGTAAAGATGATCGTCGCCAACGAAGTGCCCACCGCCAGGTGAGTCAGTATCGAGGGGTCGAAGCCCTGCAAGGTGAAACTGAACACCAGTACCGGCACGATGATGATCCCGCCACCGACCCCAAACAGCCCCGCCAACACGCCTGCACAGGCGCCCAACAGCAGATAGAGCAGAAATTCCATGCCTGCACCCCCGAAATAAGAGCGGCATGGTAACGGATGCAGACCCCAACCCTCCACTGTGCATGGCGATGGATCGACGGGCGATGTCTGCGTACAGTGAGCAAAAAACACCCAAGGACCCTCTCATGTGCCTGATTGTTTTTGCCTGGCGCCCGGATCACGCCACCCCTCTGGTGGTCGCCGCCAACCGTGACGAGTTCTACGCGCGCCCCAGCCTGCCGCTGGCGCAGTGGCCGGAATCACCGCAGGTGTACGCCGGGCGCGACCTGGAAGCCGGCGGCACCTGGCTGGGTATCGGTGCCGACGGGCGCTTTGCCGCGCTGACCAATATCCGCAATCCGCACCAGCCGCCAGCGCGCAAGTCCCGGGGTGAGCTGGTGGCGCGCTTTCTCGCGGGAGATCTGTCGATTGCCGACTATTTATCCGACGTTATCAGCAGATCGATTGAATATGCCGGATTTAACCTGCTGATCGGCAATCGCCGCGAGCTGTGGCATTACAACGCCGAGCAGAGCGCGGCGGTGGAGCTGACGTCGGGGATCTACGGGCTGTCGAATGCCGGGCTGGATACACCCTGGCCGAAGCTGCTCAAGGCGCGGTCGGCGCTGAGCGAAGTGCTCGACGACCCGCAGCCACAAGCCCTGCTGGCCCTGCTCGGCGATCCGCAGACTGCACCGTTTGCCGATCTGCCGGATACCGGTGTCGGCCTGGCGACCGAGAGTCTGTTGTCGAGTGTGTTTATTGCCAGCCAGAGTTATGGCACTCGGGCGAGTACTGCGTTGATCGTAGGGGCGGATGGTTCGCGGTGGATGGTGGAGCGCAGTTTCGGGCCGTTTGGCGGGCATTTGGGGGAGGTTGAGATCAGGGCTTGAATGTGCGGGCCTCATCGCGAGCAGGCTCGCTCCTACAGAAATCTGTGTCGGCCACAAATCCTGCGGATGTTCACAAGACCCTGTGGGAGCTGGCTTGCCAGCGATGAAGTTCATGCGGTGTGGCTGATGACCCCATCGCGGGCAAGCCCGCTCCTACAGGACTAACGGGTGCCCTGTGGGAGCTAGCGTGCTAGCGATTGACGCGCCGCCGATTCAGGAAGCCTTCACCGAAGCCGGATTGACCATCCGCGCCAACCCGAGGTTTTTCAGGGCCAACTGCAGCGAACTGTGGATAACTTGCGGATTATCGATGGTCATCAGTTGCGCCAGCAAATCCTTCGCCCAATCGAGATTGATCTGGCGCAGCATCCACTTCACTTTCGGCAAGTTGGTGGCGTTCATCGACAGGCTGTCGAAACCCATCGCCATCAACAGCACCGCCGCCGCCGGGTCGCCGGCCATCTCGCCGCAGATGCTCACCGGTTTGCCTTCGGCATGGGCGTCACGCACCACGGTCTGCAACGCTTGCAGCACGGCCGGATGCAGGTAGTCATACAGGTCGGCCACCCGTGGATTGTTACGGTCCACGGCCAGCAGGTATTGGGTCAGGTCGTTGGAGCCGACCGAGAGGAAGTCCACCTGGCGCGCCAGTTCCTTGGTCTGGTAGACCGCCGCCGGAATCTCGATCATCACCCCGACCGGAGGCATCGGCACGTCGGTGCCTTCGTCCCGCACTTCGCCCCAGGCCCGGTGGATCAGGTGCAAGGCCTCTTCCAGCTCATGGATCCCGGAAATCATCGGCAGCAGGATGCGCAGGTTGTTCAGGCCTTCACTGGCCTTGAGCATGGCACGGGTCTGCACCAGGAAGATTTCCGGGTGGTCGAGGGTCACGCGAATCCCGCGCCAGCCGAGGAACGGGTTGTCTTCCTTGATCGGGAAGTACGACAGTGCCTTGTCGCCGCCGATGTCCAGGGTACGCATGGTTACCGGTTGCGGGTGGAACGCGGCGAGTTGCTCGCGGTAGATCGCCAACTGCTCTTTTTCGCTGGGGAAGCGCTGGTTGATCATGAACGGCACTTCGGTGCGGTACAGGCCCACCCCTTCGGCGCCGCGCTTCTGCGCCCGCGCCACATCCGCCAGCAGGCCGGTGTTGACCCACAGCGGCATGCGGTGACCGTCGACGGTCACGCACGGCAGGTCGCGCAGCGCATCAAGGCCCAGGGCCAGTTGCTTCTCTTCTTCCACCACTTCGGCGAACTGCTTGCGCAGCACGTCACTGGGGTTGGTGTAGACCTCGCCCTTGGTGCCGTCGACGATCAGGTCGATGCCATCGACCTTGGCGTACGGCAGATCCACCAGGCCCATGACCGTCGGGATGCCCATGGCGCGCGCCAGGATTGCGACGTGGGAGTTACCCGAACCCAGTACCGAGACCAGGCCCACCAGCGTACCTTCCGGCACCTCGCCGAGCATCGCCGGGGTCAGCTCTTCACTGACCAGGATGGTTTTTTCCGGGTAGACCAGATTCTGCTGGCGCTCTTCCTGCAGATACGCAAGCAGGCGGCGGCCAAGGTCTTTTACGTCCGAGGCACGCTCGCGCAGGTAGGCGTCGTCCATCAGTTCGAAGCGGTTGACGTGATCGGTGACCACCTGGCGCAAGGCGCCCTGGGCCCATTGGCCGGTCTTGATCACGGTGGTGATTTCGCTGCCCAGCGAGGCATCGTCGAGCATCATCAGGTAGACGTCGAACAAGGCCCGTTCTTCGGGACGCAGCTGCGTGGCGAGCTTGGCCGACAACGCGCGCATGTCGGCGCGCACGCCTTCGATGGCGGTCTTGAACAGGCCCAGCTCGGCCTCGATATCGGTGATGGTCTTGTCGGGCACGACGTCCAGGTCGGCCGGTGGCAGCATGACCACCGCAGTGCCGACTGCCGCGCCCGGCGAACCCGGCACACCGACGAACTTGGCTTCCTGGATGCCCTTGCCCTGCCGACCCAGGCCACGGATCGAGCCGGTGGCCTCGGCATGGGCGATAACGCCGGCGAGCTGGGCGCTCATGGTCACCAGGAAGGCTTCTTCGCCCTCATCGAACTGGCGACGCTCCTTTTGCTGGATGACCAACACGCCGACCACACGGCGGTGGTGGATGATCGGAGCGCCGAGAAACGAGGCGTAGCGCTCTTCACCGGTTTCGGCGAAGTAGCGGTAGCGCGGGTGGTCGGCGGCGTTTTCCAGGTTCAGCGGTTCTTCACGCGTGCCGACCAGGCCGACCAGACCTTCGTTGGGCGCCATGCTGACCTTGCCGATCGAGCGCTTGTTCAAGCCCTCGGTGGCCATCAGCACGAAGCGATTGGTCTCGGGATCGAGCAGATAGACCGAGCAGACCTGGCTGCCCATGGCCTCTTTGACGCGCAATACAATAATGCCCAACGCCGCCTTGAGATCCTTGGCGGAGTTAACTTCCTGGACGATCTTGCGCAGCGTATTGAGCATGGCTCGGGGTCGAACTCCGTCGTCAGTCGCGCGCTAAAAGGCGCGGGGCAAGCTCTTTGAGAGCGCGGCGATACACCTCGCGCTTGAATGTCACCACCTGGCCCAGCGGATACCAATAACTGACCCAGCGCCAGCCATCGAACTCCGGTTTACCGGTCAGATCCATCCGCACCCGTTGCTCGTTGGAGATCAGGCGCAGGAGAAACCATTTCTGTTTCTGGCCGATGCACAGCGGTTGGCTGTGGGTGCGGACCAGACGTTGCGGCAAACGATAGCGCAACCAGCCGCGCGTGCAGGCGAGAATTTCAACATCCTCGCGCTCCAGGCCGACTTCTTCGTTCAACTCGCGGTACAAGGCGTCTTCCGGCGTCTCCTGAGGGTTGATACCACCTTGAGGAAACTGCCAGGCATCTTGATTGATACGGCGAGCCCAGAGCACCTGGCCGGCATCATTCGTCAGAATGATCCCCACATTGGGGCGGAAACCATCGGGGTCGATCACGGCAACAACCTCGCAAACGCATGTCGCCGCATTGTTCCACAAAGGTTGTGAAGGCGGCAACGAAGCTTCCTACGTTATGTGCACTCTTGTGAAAAGACCGTATTCTTATCGCCTTTTTACAGACTAATCAGCGGGTAACTGCAATGCGCCTGGCTTTATTCGACCTCGACAACACGCTTCTGGGCGGCGACAGCGATCACGCATGGGGCGACTACCTGTGCGAGCGAGAAATCCTCGACCCGATCGCCTACAAGGCGCGCAACGATGGGTTCTACCAGGATTACCTGGCCGGCAAGCTGGACAACGCCGAGTACCTGAACTTCTGCCTGGAAATCCTCGGCCGCACCGAAATGGCCCAGCTCGATGAATGGCACCGCGACTTCATGCGCGACTGCATCGCCCCGCTGATGCTGCCCAAGGCCGTGGAGTTGCTGGCCAAGCACCGCGACGCTGGCGACAAGCTGGTGATCATCACCGCCACCAACCGCTTCGTCACCGGACCGATTGCCGAGTTGCTGGGCGTGGACACCTTGATCGCCACTGAATGCGAAATGCATGAAGGCCGCTACACCGGGCGCAGCACTGATGTGCCGTGCTTTCGTGAAGGCAAGGTGACGCGCCTGAATCGCTGGCTGGAAGAGACGGGTTTGTCGCTGGACGGCAGCTACTTCTACAGCGACTCGATGAACGATATGCCGCTGCTGGAGCAGGTGGCGAATCCGGTGGCGGTGGATCCGGATCCGAATCTGCGGGCTGAGGCCGAGCGGCGTGGGTGGCCGGTGATCAGTCTGCGCGGCTGATATCGCTTTCGCTGGCAAGCCAGCTCCTACAGTGGATCTGTGCCGTTCACAAATCCTTGTGGGAGCGGGCTTGCCCGCGATTGGGGTCAATGCGGTCTAGACCGGCTTGGCCCCCATCAACCCGGCAATCGCGATAAAGCAGACAAAGCTGACCAGCGCCAAGGCAACGCTGAACTTGCCGACACTGCCCGGCGCCTTGCGCAGTTTGTTCAGGCGCACCAGCAGCCAGAACCAGGCCAGCGCCGCCACCGTGTACAACACGCTGGAGGCCAGCAGCCAGGTTTGACCCAACGGCCAGCCGATCAGGTGCACCATCCACCAGCCGGTGAAGGGCATGCTCAGCAGCGCCACGCCCATCAGCAACCAGACAAACACCCGCGGCCTTTGCAAGGTACGGCCGCCCGCCGTCGCGTCACCTTTGCGCCGCGCCAGATACACCCAGATGCCCAGCCCCAACGCGCCGACCAGCAAGACCACGGTGGCGACCATGTGCGCCATTTTCAGGGCGGTTAACGTTTCCATTGTCTGATTTCCTTATTTCCTGCCCATCAGCGTAGCCGTTCAGCCAAGAAACAGCTGATAGGCCGGGTTGTCGCTTTCGTCCCAGTACGGATAACCGATCTGCTCCAGGGCCGCCGGCACCAGGTGACGCTCGTCATGGGGCACTTGCAGGCCCGCGACCACGCGACCATCGGCAGCACCGTGGTTGCGGTAGTGGAACATCGAGATGTTCCAGCGCCCACCGAGCTTGTGCAGGAAGTTGAACAAAGCACCCGGACGTTCGGGGAATTCGAAGCGCAACACCACTTCATCGACCACCTGGGCCGCGCGCCCGCCGACCATATGGCGAATGTGCAGCTTGGCCAGTTCGTTGTCGGTCAGGTCGAGCACCGGGAAACCCTGCTCGGTCAGACTGGCGATCAGCCCACTGCGCGGGTCGTTTTCCGGGTGGGTCTGCACGCCAACGAAGATGTGTGCTTCGCTGCCGGTGCTGTAGCGGTAGTTGAACTCAGTGATCTGGCGCTTGCCGATGGCCTCGCAGAACGCCTTGAAGCTGCCCGGCTTCTCGGGGATGGTCACGGCGATGATCGCTTCCCGACCTTCACCCAATTCGGCGCGCTCGGCGACGTGGCGCAGGCGGTCGAAGTTGACGTTGGCGCCTGAGTCGATCGCCACCAGGGTCTGCCCGGTGACACCGCGCTGTTCGACGTACTTCTTGATCCCGGCCACGCCCAGGGCGCCGGCAGGTTCAGTGATCGAGCGGGTGTCATCGTAGATGTCCTTGATGGCCGCGCAGATTTCGTCGGTGCTGACGGTGATGACTTCGTCGACGTAATCCTTGCAGATGTCGAAGGTGTGCTGGCCGATCTGCGCCACCGCCACGCCATCGGCAAAGATGCCCACGGTCGGCAGCACCACGCGCTCGCCGGCGGCCATGGCCGCTTGCAGGCAGTTGGAATCGTCCGGCTCGACGCCGATGATTTTGATCTCCGGGCGCAGGTACTTCACGTAGGCCGCGATCCCGGCGATCAGGCCGCCACCGCCGACCGGCACGAAGATCGCGTCCAGCGGGCCAGGGTGCTGGCGCAGAATCTCCATCGCCACCGTGCCCTGCCCGGCAATGGTGTGCGGATCATCGTAGGGGTGAATGTAGACGTAGCCCTTTTCGTCGACCAGCTTCAGCGAATAGGCCAGGGCTTCCGGGAAAGAGTCGCCGTGCAGCACCACTTTGCCGCCACGGGAGCGCACGCCTTCGACTTTGATTTCCGGAGTGGTCTTGGGCATCACGATAGTGGCCTTGACCCCCAGCACCTTGGCGGCCAGCGCCAGGCCCTGGGCATGGTTACCCGCCGAGGCCGTGACCACGCCACGGGCGCGCTCTTCATCGCTCAACTGGGTCAGCTTGTTGTAAGCCCCGCGAATCTTGAACGAGTACACCGGCTGCAAGTCTTCGCGCTTGAGCCAAATGCTGTTGCCCAGCCGCTCGGAGAGCTGGCGAGCAGTCTGCAAAGGGGTTTCTACGGCAACGTCATAAACGCGCGAGGTGAGGATCTTTTTGACGTACTGTTCAAGCATCGGAAGGCATCACTGAGCGGGTTGGGCAGGACCAAGGAGTCTAACCCGGCTTTTGCCCGGGCGACCACAGCAAACCGGTGGTTTCAAGCCTCGGGATGAGGCACTGCGGGCCCAGACACACTGTCGCACCCGTCAATCGGGCAATGACCTTGCCCGCAGCGGGGCCTATAATGCCGGCCTTTCAACCCCACTTCGGCACTTCGGAGCCCGCATGACCCAGGATCAACTCAAACAGGCAGTGGCACAGGCCGCCGTCGATTTCATCCTTCCCAAACTCGACGACAAGAGCATCGTCGGGGTCGGCACCGGCTCCACCGCCAACTGCTTCATCGACGCCCTGGCCCAGCACAAGGGCGCGTTCGACGGCGCGGTCGCCAGCTCTGAAGCCACCGCCGCACGCCTCAAGGGCCACGGCATTCCGGTGTATGAGCTGAACACCGTCAGCGACCTCGAGTTTTATGTCGACGGCGCCGATGAAAGCGACGAGCACCTGAACCTGATCAAGGGCGGCGGCGCAGCCCTGACCCGCGAGAAAATCGTCGCGGCCGTGGCCAAGACCTTCATCTGCATCGCCGATGCCAGCAAACTGGTGCCAGTCCTGGGCACTTTCCCGCTGCCGGTCGAAGTGATCCCGATGGCCCGTAGCCACGTCGCTCGCGAGCTGGTCAAGCTGGGCGGCGACCCGGTGTACCGTGAAGGCGTGTTGACCGACAACGGCAACATCATCCTCGATGTGTTCAACATGCAGATCACTAACCCGGTGGAGCTGGAGAAGCAGATCAACGCCATCGTCGGCGTGGTCACCAACGGCCTGTTCGCCGCCCGCCCGGCGGACTTGCTGTTGCTGGGGACCAGCGAAGGTGTGAAGAGTCTGACGGCGAAGTAATTCACCTCTCTGTGAACCAATGAAATACCTGTAGGAGCCGGCTTGCCGGCGAAGGCGGTGGATCATTCAGCCTATGTATTGACTGAAAGGCCGCCTTCGCCAGCAAGCTGGCTCCTACAATGGTTTTGCGGTGTCGGTCAGGGCTGAGTGGGCTTCTTGAACACATAGAACAGGTTCGGCTCGCTCACCAGGTACAGCGTCCCCTCGTCATCCATGGCGATCCCTTCTGCTTGCGGCACGGTCTTTTGCAGGCCCTGTTGGCCTTTACGCAACGACATTGTGCTTAGCGGCCGACCGTCGATATCCAGTTCCAGCACCAGAAACGACTCATCCGACAGCGCCAGCAAGTGGCCGCTGCGCTCGTCGTATTGCAGGCTCGACAGATCGCGCACGAACAACCCGGCATCCCGCTTGGGGTTGTTGATCACGTGCACGGCGTAGGATTTCTCCGGGTTGTAATGGGGGAAGCCCTGCACTTCGTAGATCAGCATCGGGTCGCGCTCCTTGGCGACGAACAGCCGCTTGCCCTTGGAGTCGTAGGCCAGGCCCTCGAAGCCCTTGTTGCGGGTCATGTGCATGCCCAGGGTCATTTGTTCGGCGTCGGCGGCATCGAGGAAGGTAGTGCCCTCCTCCAGGTGAATCTTGATCAGCCGTTGTTGACGTTCATCGCTGATCACATAAGTGTCGGCACTGATGAATTCCACGGCTTCCGGGTCGCCAAAACCGATCAGCGCAATCCGCCGCAGGATGCGTCCATCGAGAGACATTTCGATCAATTCGGAATTCTGGTTGGTCACGGTGAATAGGCTGTTGCGCACCGGATCGAAGGTCAGCGCCGAGACGTCGTCGTCCAGGCCATCAATCACCTTGGCCTCGATCTCCACTCGGTAATCACCGAGCGCCATCGACTGCTCGGAGAGCGGGTGCAGCCAGTTTTGCAGATTGAACCAGGCGCGCTCGTACAGGCGGTAATACTGGCCCGCCACGCCCAGCGTCAGCACGACGGCGATCATCAGGATCAAGGCAAGCGGTTTGGGACGGGCAAGTCGGCGCATTCAGGCGAGCTCAAAAGCGGAACGGGCGGATGAGATATCACGCCTGGATGAATTCAAGCTTAATAGCCCTAGGCCATTGCCTACAACCTTGCAGGACAACACCCTGTAGGAGCTGGCTTGCCAGCGAAGAACGCAAGGACACCGCGTTTTTTCAGGATGGACGCGTCATCGTTGGCATTTTTTCGCTGGCAAGCCAGCTCCTACGAGGGTTCCGTTCAGGTCTTAGCGAACGCTGCTGGTAAAACGACTGGCACCCGGCAGTTCCAGCACCAGCTCATCACCCACGCTCAGCGGACCGACGCCCACCGGGGTGCCGGTGAGGATCACGTCGCCGGCCTGCAGCGAGAAGCAGCCGGCCATGTGCTGGATCATCGGCACGATCGGGTTAAGCATGGCGCTGCTGTTGCCGTCCTGGCGCACTTCGCCGTTGATGGTCAGGCGAATGCCGATGTCGGTCAGGTCGGCAAAGGTGCTGCCGACCACGAACGGTGCGATCACCGCCGCGCCATCGAAGGACTTGGCGATTTCCCAGGGCAGGCCCTTGGATTTCAGCTCGGCCTGCTTGTCGCGCAGGGTCAGGTCCAGGGCCGGGGCGAAGCCGGAGATGGCGTCCAGCACTTCCTCGACACTCGGCTTGGTCGACAACGGCTTGCCGATCAACACCGCGATTTCCGCCTCGTAATGCACCGAACCACGCTCAGTGGGAATCGCGAAACCGCCTTCCAGCGGCACCACGCAACTGCCCGGTTTGATGAACAACAGCGGCTCGGTCGGCACCGGGTTATCCAGTTCCTTGGCGTGTTCGGCGTAGTTACGCCCGATGCATACCACTTTCCCGAGCGGGAAATGAATGCGGGTACCGTCGACATACTGGTGCTGATAGCTCATTACCGCCTCCTGCCTCAAAGTTTGTTCAAACGGCGAAGATCTTGCCCGGGTTCATGATGCCGTTCGGGTCGAACACCGCTTTTACGGCTTTCATGTACTCGATTTCAACCGGCGAGCGGCTGTAGGTCAGGTAATCGCGCTTGGTCATACCGACGCCGTGTTCGGCGGAAATCGAACCGTTGTACTTCTCGACGGTTTCGAACACCCACTTGTTCACGGTTGCGCACTTGGCAAAGAACTCGTCCTTGCTGAGGTTTTCCGGCTTGAGGATGTTCAGGTGCAGGTTGCCATCGCCGATGTGACCGAACCAGACAATTTCGAAATCCGGGTAGTGTTCGCCGACGATCGCGTCGATTTCCTTGAGGAACGCCGGGACTTTCGACACGGTGACCGAAATGTCGTTCTTGTACGGGGTCCAATGGGAAATGGTCTCGGAGATGTACTCGCGCAGTTTCCACAGGTTGTGCAGCTGGGTTTCACTCTGGCTCATCACGCCGTCCAGCACCCAGCCCTGCTCCACGCAGTGCTCGAAGGTTTCCAGGGCGTGGTTGGCCACTTCTTCGGTGGTCGCCTCGAATTCCAGCAGCGCGTAGAACGGGCAGTCGGATTCGAACGGCGCCGGTACGTCGCCGCGATCTAGGACTTTGGCCAGGGCCTTGTCGGAGAAAAACTCGAAGGCGGTCAGGTCCAGCTTGCTCTGGAAGGCGTGCAGCACCGGCATGATCGAGTCGAAATCGGCGGTGCCGAGGACCATCGCGGTGAGGTTTTTCGGCGCGCGATCCAGACGCATGGTCGCTTCAACCACGAACCCCAGGGTGCCTTCGGCGCCGATGAACAGCTGGCGCATGTCATAGCCGGTGGCGTTCTTGATCAGGTCGCGGTTCAGTTCCAGCACGTCACCCTTGCCGGTGACGACTTTCATGCCGGCCACCCAGTTGCGGGTCATGCCGTAGCGAATTACCTTGATCCCGCCGGCATTGGTGCCAATGTTGCCGCCAATCTGGCTGGAACCCGACGAAGCGAAGTCCACCGGGTAATACAGGCCTTTTTCTTCGGCGACGTTCTGCAATTGCTTGGTGACCACGCCTGGCTGGCAGATTGCAGTGCGATCCGTCAGGTTCACGTCGAGGACCTGGTTCATGTAGTCGAACGACACCACCACTTCGCCATTGGCCGCCACCGCAGCCGCAGACAGCCCGGTACGACCGCCCGATGGCACCAGCGCCACCTTGTGCTTGTTGGCCCACAGCACGATGGCCTGAACCTGCTCGGTGGTCTTGGGGAACACGATGGCGGTCGGCGCCGGGGCGAAATGCTTGGTCCAATCCTTACCGTAAGCATTCAGGGAGTCGGCATCGGTCAGCACCTTGCCAGGCTCAACCAGGGTCTTCAGCTCATCAATCAGGGCAGGATTGGTCATCGACAGAACTCTCGAACAATTCATGGTCATCCTGAGAACGCTTCACGTCGCAGGAATGAGTGTTTAGCGGGGCGCATATGCTAGCATACCGACCCCGCAGCATAGTGCCCAACGGCTGTTCTGCGGTGACGGTTTAGTTGCCGTCCGGGTCAGCATCTGTTGACCATCTCCTGCCATTTTTCTCCGGGATACAGGTTTACGCAGATGAGCAAGACTTCTCTCGATAAGAGCAAGATCAAGTTCCTTCTTCTCGAAGGCGTCCACCAATCGGCTGTCGACGTCCTCAAGGCGGCGGGCTACACCAGCATCGAGTACCTCACGGGTTCTCTGCCGGAAGCCCAGCTCAAGGAAAAGATCGCTGATGCGCACTTCATCGGCATTCGCTCCCGTACTCAACTGACCGAAGAGATCTTCGATCACGCGAAGAAGCTGGTGGCTGTCGGCTGTTTCTGCATCGGCACCAACCAGGTGGACCTCAACGCCGCCCGCGAGCGCGGTATTGCCGTGTTCAACGCGCCGTACTCCAACACCCGCTCCGTTGCCGAGCTGGTGCTGGCCGAAGCGATCCTGCTGCTGCGTGGCATCCCCGAGAAGAACGCTTCCTGCCACCGTGGCGGCTGGATCAAGAGCGCGGCCAACTCCTTCGAAATCCGTGGCAAGAAGCTGGGTATCGTTGGTTATGGCTCGATCGGTACTCAACTGTCGGTCCTGGCTGAAGGCCTGGGGATGCAGGTGTACTTCTACGACACCGTGACCAAGCTGCCACTGGGTAACGCCACCCAGGTCGGCAACCTGCACGAGCTGCTGGGCATGTCCGACATCGTCACCCTGCACGTACCGGAAACCGCTGCGACCCAGTGGATGATCGGCGAGAAGGAAATCCGCGCGATCAAGAAAGGCGGGATCCTGATCAACGCCGCACGCGGCACCGTGGTCGAGCTGGACCACCTGGCTGACGCGATCAAGGACAAGCACCTGATCGGCGCCGCCATCGACGTCTTCCCGGTCGAGCCGCGCTCGAACGACGAAGAGTTCGAAAGCCCGCTGCGTGGCCTGGACAACGTGATCCTGACCCCGCACATCGGTGGTTCCACCGCTGAAGCGCAGGCCAACATCGGCCTGGAAGTCGCCGAGAAGCTGGTCAAGTACAGCGACAACGGTACTTCGGTATCGTCGGTGAACTTCCCGGAAGTGGCCCTGCCGGCTCACCCTGGCAAGCACCGCCTGCTGCACGTCCACGAGAACATCCCGGGCGTGATGAGCGAGATCAACAAGGTCTTCGCCGAAAACGGCATCAACATTTCCGGTCAGTTCCTGCAGACCAACGAGAAAGTCGGCTACGTCGTGATCGACGTCGACGCCGAGTACTCGGACCTGGCGCAAGAAAAGCTGCAGCACATCAATGGCACCATTCGTTGCCGCGTGTTGTTCTAACGCTCAAGCGTCAATAAAAAGGGAGCTCCTCGGAGCTCCCTTTTTTTCGCCTGGACGTTTTACTTGACCGTGATGGTGATCTTTTCCGAAAGGATAGGCGGGTCGAACGCCATGTGGTTCTTGTCGCCCAGCTCCAACTGCAGAGTGTGCTTGCCTGGGGCCAGTTTCAGCTCGCCCTGGGTTTGCGCCTTGCCGAAATGCACGTGGTTGGCATCGGCCGGGATCACTTTGCCAGCGGCAATCGGGGCAGTATCGATCAGCACGTGGTGGTGACCGGAGTTGGGGGTGGCATCACCTGCCGGAGCCAGGGAAACATCTTCGACAGCAAACTTGATCTGGAAGGTCTGCGGTACGGTAGCGCCATCTGCTGGCGAAACAATATGGACCTCAGCACCTTTCGGTGCAGGCGTCGCGGCGTTGGCCAGCATCGAAGCACCGAGCAGCATCCCTGCAAAAACAGCACGTGACATAAAGGTTTTCATTCTTTTCTCCAGTTTTATGCTTAATCTTCATGTATGTGACAACTTCGTAGCAATTTGTTGTCGAAGGACCTCAACACCATAGCAAAGCGCGCCGAAGCAGCGCGTCGCACAATAACGAATCAAGGAGAGACCATGCGTTTTTTGCCTGGCCTGATGCTGTTGCTGCCCCTTCTGAGTCCTTTTGCTCACGCTGAACTGATCGACGACGTCAACGATCGCGGTGAATTGCGCATCGCCCTCGAAGCCAACACTCCGCCCTTCAACTTCAAGGACGACGGCAAACTCACCGGCTTCGAAGTCGAGCTGGGCCAACTGTTGGCCAACGAGCTGGATGTGCGCGCCGACTTCGTGGTGACCGACTCCACCGACCTGCTGCCCGGCGTCGAGAGCGGCCGCTACGACATCGCCATCAATCACATAGCACTGACCCCGGAACTCAAGGATCGTTTCGATACCAGCGAACCTTATAGCTATTCCAGCGCACAACTGATCGTGCGCCAGGAAGAACAGCGTCCGCTGGGCTCGTTGCCGGCGCTCAATGGCAAGGTGCTGGGCGTGGCTCAGGGCAGTCAGTTTGTCGATCAGGCGCGCAGCGTCGAAGGTGTCGACCTGCGCAGTTACCCGGATGCGCAACAGCCGCTCAAGGAAGTGGCGGACAAACAATTGGACGCGGCCATCAGCGATCGCCTGCTGATTCCCTACGCGATCCGCGACAGTCGTTTGCCTGTGAAGGAAGGCGCGAAGATCGGCCCGACGCTGAGCCTGGTAATCCCGTTCCAGAAAGGCAACCCGGCGTTCCAGACCACCCTTGCCGGGGCTTTGGAGCGAATCAAGAAAGACGGACGCCTGATGGCCTTGTCCGAGAAGTGGTTCGGCATGGATGCAACCCAGCCACCGAAATCCTGACCGATCCGGCCCTCAGTCCAGCGCCGCCAGGGCGCTGGCCGCTTCGGCCAATTGCGATTCGTTGAATACCAGGACCCCGTGTCGGCTCAACAAGGCGGCGGTGACGCCCTTGCCGCTGACCTTGACCCCGCTGAATGTGCCGTCATAGGTCAGCAGGTTGCCGCACGACGGACTGTTGGCCTTGAGCACGGCGATGCGGATGCCATGTTGCTGCACCAGCGCCAGGGCTTGCCGCGCCCCGGACAGGAACTCGGCACTGACATCGTCACCCTCGGTGGTGATGACCCGGGCACTGCCATCGAGCACCTCGCCCCCCTGCCCGCCCGGAATCTCCGCCGCCGCCCGCGGGGTAGGCAAGCCGCCGGCCACTTCCGGGCACAAGGGCACCACGCGACCTTCGGCGATCCACTGCTGCAGTTGATCGAACGGCCCGCTGGCGCCGCCGTCATAACGCACGCGATGGCCCAACAGGCAGCGGCTGACCAGGATTTTCTGCATTTTCAGAACGGCTCGTTGCCGCGACGGCGGAACCAGCCGGTCAAGGACAGGCGTTCGCGGGTGGCCGGCAATACCTCGTGGGGCACCTGGCCGGAGAGGAACACCACCAGACAGCCGCCCACAGGGTCGACATCGTGTGCGGCGTCGTCTTCCAGGTACATGCGCAACTGGCCGCCCTGCTCCGGCGACCAGGCATCGTTGAGGTAGATCACCGCCGACACCATGCGCCGGTCGTCGTCGCGAAAGCGGTCGACATGCCGGCGGTAGAAGGCGCCTGGCGGGTACAGGGCGAAGTGGCTTTCGAAGTCCTCGAGACCGAGGAACAAGCCACGATTGAGGGCCTCGCGCAGGCTGTCCATCAAGCCCAGGTAGCTGTCGCAGGCATCGGCCTGGCCTGGCTCCAACCATTGGATATGATCGCCGCGAATCCCTTCGCGAACCTCCGAAGCCGGCCCACGGCCTACTGCCGCCGGCGCCAGTTCGCCCTCGGCCGCACGTTTACGGCACTCGGCCGCCAGCTCCCCGGTCAAAGACAGAGGCAGGAAGACGTTCTGCTGCGACCAGCCGTGAATGGCGAGGTCGTCAACGATACGCAGCAACAGCGGGTGATCAGAGGGTATGGGCATGGCGCGCATAGTATTCCGGCGCCGGCAAATCCGACAGTGCCGGATAGCGGAGGATCGTCGGATATGCGGATCAACCTGATACGAATTCTCGACAACCTGTGTCTGGCCCCGGAGAATAGTCGCCTGCCGACAGGAGTCCTTATGCGCCGTTTGCTTTTTTCACTGTTGATGCTCTGCACTTTCCCCTCCTGGGCAGACGGCTACGACCAGTTGTACAAGGTCGCTGGCTGGCCGGACCAGCGCGCGCATTTCAACGATGCCCTCACTGCCGCCCAACAACGCTACCAGAGCAGCCTGCCGCCGGCGGTGTTCCAGGCGCTGGTCAACAACAGCAATCAGCGCTTTGCGCCGCAGGCTGTGGATCAGCGTGCGCAGGCTCAACTGCGCAAGAACCTCGCCGACCCCAAGCCGGCGCTGGCGTTTTTCCAGTCGGCACTGGGGCGCAAGATCATTGCCGCTGAGTTGTTGGCGACGCGCCGCGATCAGTTGGCGAAGAACGCCAAAGGCTTGCCGAAGATAGAAGCCAGCGATACCCGCCAGTTGATCGTCGGCCACCTGGCCCAGGCGCTGCCGGCCCGCGAAGCCGGCGCCGAAGTCAGCCTGGCAATTGCCGGCGTGGCGGCGGACAGCCTGAGCCAGATGATCCCCGGCCTGCTTGGCGGCGGCCAGGCTCAGGGCATGCTCAACGGCCAACGCCAGCGCTTGATGGAACAGATCGGCAGCGACCTCAACAACACCCTGCTGTATGTCTACCGCGACCTGTCGGATGCCGAGTTGGAGGAGTTTGCCAACTTCGCTGAATCCACGGAGGGCAAGGCTTATTACCAGGCGGCACTGGCGGCGATTCGCGCGGGGTTGGCGGTGGGGCAAAGTGCTTCGAGTCTGGCGCCGTGATTCGCGCAGCCTGTCAGGCCGCCTTCGCGAGCAGGCTCGCTCCCACAGTGGGCCGGTGTGCACAAAACTAATGTGGGAGCGAGCCTGCTCGCGAAGAGGCCCGCACAGACACTACAAATTCCGGCCTTTAATACGCCGACTCAAAAACCCGAAATACTCCTCCCGCAACGCCGCCGTTTCATTCGCCAGATGATGCCGCGCCTCCGGCAACTTCAGCACCTGCGGCCGATCAAACTTGGCCGCCAGCACCTGCAGATTGTGTTGCCAATCCACGGTCATGTCGGCCATCCCCTGAATGATCAACGGCCGCCGCGGGCTCGCCGGCGCCGCTTCGATGCGTTTGATCCAGCGCGCCAGCGCCCCTACCCAAGCGGTCGGCAGGCGCTGCGGCTGCAGAGGATCGGCCTGCAGGAAAGGCAAGAACGCCGGATCGTTGGAGTTCTCGCTGAAGCGCCGGGCAATGCCTTTGACGAAGGGCCGCAGCAGGTAATAGCTCAGGTGCGACCAACCCCAGGCACGCGGCCGCACCAGCGGCGATAACAGCAGCACCTGGCCTTGCGCCGGGCTGTCGGCGCCCTGGTTGAGCACGTGGTCGATGACGATCGCCCCGCCGGTACTCTGCCCGCACAAATGCCAGGGCTGGGGCAGGTCGATCGAACGCGCTTCGGCGAACAGGCCTTGCAAGGTGTCCTGATACTCAGCGAAATCGCGAATGCTCGCACGCTCGCCACTGGACAGGCCGTGCCCCGGCAAATCGCAGGCAATCACCGCAAAGCCCTGGTCCAGCGCCCATTCGATGACATGCCGGTAGAGCCCGGTGTGATCGTAGAAGCCATGGAACAGAAAGAGCGTGGCCTTAGCCCCTTCGGGCCACCAGAGCTGGCTGACCACTTCGTAGCCATCGACCTCGAATCGCCCCAGGCCACGACGCAGCGTGCGTTGCGCAAAGTCCAGGCCATAGAAACGCTGGTAGGCCCGCGCCTCCTCCGACAACGGCTGCGCGCATGCCAGGGGTTGCAGGCTGAGTCGCAGATGATCGGCATTGAAGGTCACAGCCATGAGGGGATTCCAGAGCAGGCGCAGCGCGCGAAACAGACTTTATGGGCCTGCGATATTCTTCTGTCGCAGCAAGCATGGCAAGCTACGCGACCGCCAAGGATGCTTTCACATGCGCTCGCACACCCGCACGACCTTGCTTGCCACCCTGATCGCGCTGATCTGCGCCGGCGTGCTGTGGGCAGCCTACGACTGGTTCCAGGGCCGTTACCTACGCGCCTTCAGCGAGCACACCGCAGTCTTTTCCGGTGACCCCCTGCGCCTGCCCGAGCACCTCGCCGGTCCCGGCTCGATCCGCGTCGTGCACTTCTGGGACCCATCCTGCCCGTGCAACGTCGGCAACCAGCAGCACCTCGCCGAACTGCTCGAACACTACGGGCCCCAAGGCGTGCAATTCTTCGCCGTGCAAAAACCCGGCAGCCAGGGCCAACTGCCCAGCACCCTCAGTGGCCTGAAAACCCTCGAAGTCCTCCCCGGCTCCACCCAAATCCCCGCCAGCCCGGCCGTCGCCATATGGGACCGCGGTGGCAAACTCGCCTACTTCGGCCCCTACAGCGAAGGCTTGACGTGCAATTCCAGCAACAGCTTCATTGAACCGATCTTGCAGGCGCTGAGTGAAGACCGTCCGGTCAATGCCACCAACACCTTGGCGGTGGGGTGTTATTGCCCGTGGGCTAGTGAAACACCCTAGGGCATTCCGGACTTTTCAAGGTCGGGCATGCCCGGCGGGCAAGGGCTGTGCTACATCTTGACCGCCTCGACAGGCGGCATTCCAAAAAGAACAAGGAGTCTCCATGAAGCGCGTCATGACCCTGCTGGCCTTGCTGCTCGTCCTGCTCGCCGCAGGCGTCGGCTGGTATGTGTACAGCAAACAACCCACCCGCCAGGGCCAGGTCCAGTTGCAGCACCTCGAAGGCGCGGTGACGGTGCGTTATGACGAGCGTGGGGTGCCGCACATTCGGGCCACCAACGAGACCGACCTGTATCGCGCCCTCGGTTATGTGCAGGCCCAGGACCGCTTGTTCCAGATGGAGATCATGCGGCGCCTGGCTCGTGGCGAGCTGGCGGAGGTGTTGGGGCCGAAGCTGGTGGATACCGACAAGCTGTTCCGCAGCCTGCGCATCCGCGAGCGTGCCGAAACTTACGTGGCCGCGCTCGACAAGCAATCCGCCGAGTGGAAGGCTCTGCAGGCTTATCTGGACGGGATCAACCAATATCAGGACAGCCACGCCGCGCCAGTGGAGTTCGACGTGCTGGGCATCCGCAAGCGGCCGTTTACCGCCCAGGACAGCATCAGTGCCGCCGGTTACATGGCCTACAGCTTTGCCGCGGCGTTTCGTACCGAGCCGGTGCTGACCTATGTGCGCGATCAACTGGGCAGCGATTACCTGAATATCTTCGACCTCGACTGGCAGCCCAAAGGTGTACTCGCCAACAAGCCCGTTTCCGCGCCGGCCCTCAGCGCCGACGACTGGAAGGACCTCAACGCACTGGCCCGCCTCAGCGAGCAGGCGCTGGCCGAGCACGGTCTGCCGCAATTCGAGGGCAGCAATGCCTGGGCGATTACCGGTAGCCGCACCAAGAGCGGCAAACCGCTGCTGGCCGGTGATCCGCACATTCGCTTCTCGGCACCGGCGGTGTGGTACGAGGCGCAGCTGTCGGCGCCCGGTTTTGACCTCTACGGCCACCATCAGGCGCTGGTGCCGTTCGCCTTTCTCGGCCACAACATGGATTTCGGCTGGAGCCTGACCATGTTCCAGAACGATGACCTCGACCTGATCGCCGAGAAGGTCAATCCGGACAATGCCAATCAGGTCTGGTATCGCGGGCAATGGGTGGACCTGGTCAGCACTGAGCAGCAGATCGCCGTAAAGGGTCAGGAACCAGTGACCCTGACCCTGCGCCAATCGCCCCACGGGCCAATCATCAACGACGTGCTGGGCGCCACCGCCGGCAAGACCCCGATTGCCATGTGGTGGGCGTTTCTCGAGACGCAAAACCCGATCCTCGAAGGTTTCTACCAGCTCAACCGCGCCGACACTCTGGCCAAGGCCCGAACCGCCTCCTCCAAGGTCCAGGCGCCGGGCCTGAACATCGTCTGGGCCAATGCCAAGGGCGACATCGGCTGGTGGGCCGCCGCGCAACTGCCCAAGCGTCCGGCCGGGGTCAAGCCGGCGTTCATTCTCGACGGCAGCAGCAACCAGGCGGACAAGGACGGTTTCTACCCGTTCAGCGCCAACCCCCAGGAAGAAAATCCGCCACGCGGCTACATCGTTTCCGCCAACTTCCAGCCGCTTTCCCCTACCGGCATGGAGATTCCCGGCTACTACAACCTGGCGGATCGCGGTCAGAAGTTGAACCAACAGTTGAGCGACAACAGCGTGAAGTGGGACGTCGAGGGCACGCAGAAACTGCAACTGGGCACCACCACCGACTATGGTCCGCGCACGCTGGCGCCACTGCTGCCAGTATTGCGTGAAGTGGTCAGCGATCCCGCCGAGTTGAAGCTGGTGGAACAACTGGCGGCGTGGAAAGGTGACTACCCGCTGGAGTCGACCAGCGCCACCCTGTTCAACCAGTTCCTCTACGACCTGGCCTATGGCGCGCTGCACGACGAACTGGGCGACAGCTTCTTCGACACCCTACTCTCGACCCGGGTCATTGATGCCGCCCTGCCACGCCTGGCTGCCAACGCCGACTCGCCCTGGTGGAACAACCGCAGCAACGGCACCCCGCAAACCCGCGCCGAGGTGGTCAAGGCCGCCTGGAACGCCAGCCTCGCCCACCTCAAGACCACCCTGGGCGCCGACACCACGCAATGGCAATGGGGCACGGCCCACACCCTGACCCACGGACACCCGCTGGGCATGCAAAAGCCGCTGGATCGGATCTTCAACGTCGGCCCGTTCGACGCCCCGGGCAGCCATGAGGTGCCGAACAACCTCACCGCCAAAATCGGCCCCGCGCCGTGGCCGGTGACCTACGGCCCGTCGACCCGGCGCATCATCGACTTCGCCGACCCGGCCCACAGCCTGACCATCAACCCGATCGGGCAAAGCGGGGTGCCGTTCAATACGCACTATGAGGATCAGGCTGAGGCGTACATCGAAGGGATTTACCATCAGGCGCACTTCAGCGAAGAGGAAGTCGCTGCCAACACCCGCAGTACCCTGAGGTTACTGCCAGCACGCTGATCTGCGGCGCCCGGGATCGATCGCCAACCTGGGCGGCGTTCATCGAGCGAGTTGATTTGCGACGATTGGATGAACAACTGAGCGGATCGAGCCAACGCGTTTGGCCCGAGTGGACAACACTGTCTCTGCCACAACAGTGAACCCCAATCCGCTCAGGAGTTAATGCAATGTTCAATAATTGGTCCGAACTGCTGCCTACCATCCAGAAAGCCTTCGGTGGCCTGGGCAAAACCAATCCGAAAATGGTCAAGGCCTACATGGCGTTGGGTGAAGCCGCCGAAGAGAACAACGTGCTGGATGCCAAGACCCGCGAGCTGATTTCCATTGCGGTCGCCATCACCACCCGCTGTGACGGTTGCATTGGCGTGCACACCGATGCCGCGATCAAGGCCGGCGCGACCCGCGAGGAGATTGCTGCGACCTTGGCCACGGCGATCTCGCTGAATGCCGGTGCGGCGTACGTGTTCTCGCTGCGTGCGCTGGAGGCGCATGATGCGTTGAAGGGATGATGGATTGATGGACTGATGGAGAATAATTGTGGGAGCGGGCTTGCCCGCGATGAGGTCTATCAGTCGACATCTTAGTCGTCTGACAGGTCCCATCGCGGGCAAGCCCGCTCCCACAGTTTTTTGGGGGTGGCCACACAATGGTGATCCCCCCATTCCCCTATCAAACCGCCTGCGGTGCCTGCGGCCGGCGGACTTCCGGTTGTTTCCAGGAATCGGCGGCGCTTTCTTCGATGGCTTGCTGGATCGCGCGTTTGCGGTTTTCTTCGGCGCGACGGCTGAAGAACCAGACCAGGAAGGTCACGATCGACACCGCCAGCAGGATCAGGCTGGCCACCGCGTTGATCTCCGGCTTCACGCCCAGGCGCACTGCCGAGAACACTTCCATCGGCAAGGTCGTCGAACCCGGGCCCGAGACGAAGCTGGCGAGCACCAGGTCGTCGAGGGACAGGGCGAACGACATCATGCCGCCCGCTGCCAGCGACGGCGCGATCATCGGGATGGTGATCAGGAAGAACACCTTCCACGGCCGCGCACCGAGGTCCATGGCCGCCTCTTCGATGGACAGGTCCAGTTCTCGCAAACGCGCCGAGACCACCACCGCAACATAGGCCGCGCAGAACGTGGTGTGGGCGATCCAGATGGTCACCAGGCCACGCTCCTGTGGCCAACCGATCATTTGCGCCATGGCCACGAACAGCAGCAACAGCGACAGACCGGTGATCACTTCAGGCATGACCAACGGCGCGGTAACCAGGCCGCCGAACAACGTGCGGCCCTTGAAGTGGGTGATCCGGGTCAGCACGAACGCCGCCAGGGTCCCCAGCGCCACCGCAGCAATCGCGGTGTAACAGGCGATTTCCAGCGAGCGCACCACCGAGCCCATCAGTTGAGTGTTGTCCAGCAGGCCGACGTACCACTTGATCGACCAGCCGCCCCACACCGTCACCAGTTTCGAGGCGTTGAACGAGTAGATCACCAGGATCAACATCGGCAGGTAGATAAACAACAGACCCACTACCAGCATCAGGCTGGAGAAACGGAAGCGCTTCATTCTTTACCCTCCATTTCCTTGGCCTGACTGCGGTTGAACAGGATGATCGGCACAATCAGGATCGCCAGCATCACCACCGCCAGGGCGGACGCCACCGGCCAGTCACGGTTGTTGAAGAACTCTTGCCAGAGCACTTTACCGATCATCAGGGTTTCCGGACCGCCGAGCAGTTCCGGGATCACGAACTCACCCACTACCGGAATGAACACCAGCATGCAGCCGGCGATGATGCCGTTCTTCGACAGTGGAATAGTGATTTTCCAGAAGCTGTTGAAGGTGCTGGAACCCAGGTCGGAAGCTGCTTCCAACAGGCTGGTATCGTGCTTCACCAGGTTGGCGTAGAGCGGCAGGATCATGAACGGCAGGTACGAATAGACCACGCCGATATACACCGCCAGGTTGGTGTTGAGGATCTGCAGTGGTTCGTTGATCAATCCCATGCTCATCAGGAAACCGTTGAGCAGGCCGTTGTTGCTGAGGATGCCCATCCACGCATAGACGCGGATCAGGATCGCGGTCCAGGTCGGCATCATGATCAGCAGCACCAGCACGGTCTGCATTTCTTTGCGCGCACTGGCGATGGCGTAGGCCATCGGGTAACCGATCAACAGGCAGAGGGTGGTGCTGATCAGCGCCATCTTCAACGAGCCGAGGTAGGCGGCGATGTACAGCTCATCCTCGCTGAGCAACACGTAGTTGCCGAGGTTGAGCAGCACTTGCAGTTTCTGTTCAACGAAGCTGTAGATCTCGGTATACGGCGGAATGGCCACGTCTGCTTCGGCGAAGCTGATCTTCAGGACGATGAAGAACGGCAGCATGAAGAACAGGAACAGCCAGAGGAACGGAACCCCGATGACCAACTGACGGCCACCGGGAATTATTCGATTGAGTCGGCGTTTTAGCTTTCGCATGTTCATGAGCGCAGTACCACGCCGCTGTCGTCTTCCCACCAGACGTACACCTGATCACCCCAGGTTGGCCGCTGGCCGCGACGCTCGGCGTTGGCGACGAACGACTGCACCAGTTTGCCGCTCGGCAGTTCGACGTAGAACACCGAGTGACCGCCAAGGTAGGCGATGTCATGCACTTTGCCGCTCGACCAGTTGTACTCGCAGGTCGGCATGTCGGCGGTGACCAGCAGTTTCTCCGGACGAATCGCGTAGGTCACCGACTTGTCCTGGACCGAGGTGCTGATGCCGTGGCCGACGTAGATGTTGCGGTCCAGGTCCTTGCAGGTGATCAGGGCGTGGCCCTCGGCGTCGTCCACCACTTCACCGTCGAAGATGTTGACGTTGCCGATGAACTCGCAGACCAGACGGCTGACCGGGGTTTCGTAGATGTCGATCGGGCTGCCGATCTGCGCGATCCAGCCCAGGTGCATGATCGCGATGCGCTCGGCCATGGTCATGGCCTCTTCCTGGTCGTGGGTCACCATGACGCAGGTCACGCCGACGCGCTCGATGATCTCAACCAGTTCCAGCTGCATCTGCGAACGCAGTTTTTTATCCAGGGCACCCATCGGTTCGTCGAGCAGCAGCAGCTTCGGACGCTTGGCCAGGGAGCGCGCCAACGCCACACGCTGACGCTGGCCGCCAGAGAGCTGATGCGGCTTGCGCTTGGCGTACTGGCTCATCTGCACCAGCTTGAGCATCTCGGCCACGCGGGCATCGATCTCGGCGGCCGGGATCTTGTCCTGCTTGAGGCCGAAGGCGATGTTCTGCGCCACGGTCATGTGCGGGAACAGCGCGTAGGACTGGAACATCATGTTGATCGGCCGCTCGTACGGCGGCATATCGGTGATGTCCACACCATCGAGGAAGATTCGTCCTTCGGTCGGTCGCTCGAAGCCGGCGAGCATGCGCAGCAAGGTCGATTTGCCCGAACCCGATCCGCCGAGCAAGGCGAAAATCTCGCCTTTCTTGATTTCCAGGGACACGTCGTCCACGGCAATCGTCTCGTCGAACTTCTTCGTGACCCGGTCGATTTTGACCAACACCTGTTTCGGTGTCTGGTCGCCCTCGAGGGCTTTCTTATAGGCGCCGGAGGCAACTGCCATTTACGAAACTCCCAAAACAAAAGAGTGCAGTTCGCTCAAGGTGAGCCAACCTTGGATAGTTTGAGCCTTTGTCACTATTTACCCGACTTGACCTTGGTCCAGCTGCGGGTCATCAGCCGTTGGATGTTCGGCGGCAACTCGACCGACACGTAAGTCTTGTCGAGTACGGCCTGGGGTGGATACACCGACTCGTCTTCGCGGATCGACTGCTCCATCAACTTGTCCGACGCCGGGTTCGGGTTGGCGTAGCCCACGTAGTCGCTGACCTGGGCAATCACTTCAGGCTTGAGCAGGTAGTTGATGAAGGCGTGGGCCTCTTTGGCATTGGCCGAATCCTTGGGAATCGCCAGCATGTCGAACCACAGCGCGCCGCCCTCTTTCGGGATCGAGTAGGCGATGTTCACGCCCTTCTTCGCTTCATCCGCGCGGTTTTTCGCCTGGAACATGTCACCGGAGAAGCCGATCGCCACACAGATGTCGCCGTTGGCCAGGTCACCGATGTACTTGGAGGAGTGGAAGTAGGTCACGTAAGGCCGCACTGCGAGCAACTTGGCTTCGGCCTTTTTGTAGTCCTCGGGGTTGGTGCTGTTGGCATCCAGGCCCATGTAGTTGAGGACCGTCGGCATCATTTCGTCAGCCGAATCGAGGAAGGCCACACCGCAGCTTTGCAGCTTCTTGATGTTTTCCGGCTCGAACACCGCAGCCCAGGAATCGATCTTGTCGACGCCCAGCACTTGCTTGATCTTGTCGACGTTGTAGCCGATGCCGTTGGTGCCCCACAGGTACGGCACGGCATACAGGTTGCCCGGGTCATTCTGTTCCAGGCGCTTGAGCAGCACCGGATCGAGGTTGCTGTAGTTGGGCAGCTGCGACTTGTCGAGCTTCTGGAACGCCCCGGCCTTGATCTGCTTGCCGAGGAAGTGGTTCGACGGCACCACCACGTCATAGCCGGTGCGCCCGGCCAGCAACTTGCCTTCCAGGGTTTCGTTGGAATCGAACACGTCGTACACCGGCTTGATGCCCGTGGCTTTCTGGAAGTCCGCCAGGGTGGTCTCGCCGATGTAATCCGACCAGTTATAAATATGCACGGTGCCGGCGGCTTGAACACTGGCAGCCAGTGTCAACCCGGCGCCAACCAGCATGGCTTTGCGCAACAAAGAAAAAATGGCCACGTGGAGGTCCTCTCTCAAATTAGTTGGGCGCAAGTTGCCCAGCGTTCCCCGACAGCCATGGCTGCCTGGCAACAAAACCGGCGCGCAACTTACCCTCGATAAACCGATCCAGCAAACTTTAAAAAGATCCTTGTACTTGTAGGAGCGAGCTTGCTCGCGAAGCCAGTCGCATCACCGTGGGCGTATCAGACACCCCGCGTTATCGTTGACGTTTTTCGCGAGCGAGCTCGCTCCTACAGGTAAACGGGATTATTTACCCGATTTAATCTTGGTCCAGCTGCGAGTCAGGATCCGCTGGGTCGCGGCCGGCAGGTCGGCAATCGCGTACAGCTTGGCCAGCACGTCGGCCGGTGGGTAGACGCCCGGGTCGCTGGTGATGTCTTTATCCACCAGTGCGGTTGCAGCGGCGTTACCGTTCGGGAAGCGTACGGCGTTGGTGATTTCCGCCATGATTTCCGGCTTCTGCAGGAAGGTCATGAACTTGTAGGCGCCTTCGACGTTTTCGGCATCTTTAGGGATGGCGACCATGTCATAGAAGCTGCCTGCACCTTCTTTGGGAATGTTGTAGCTGACCTTGACCTTGTCACCGGCTTCGGCAGCGCGGGTCTTGGCCTGGTAGATGTCACCCGAGTAGCCGATCGCCACGCAGATGTTGCCGTTGGCCAGGTCGGAAATGTACTTGGAGGAGTGGAAGTAACCGATCGAAGGACGGACCTTGAGGAACAATGCCTCGGCCTCGGCCAGTTGTTTCTTGTCCTGGCTGTCGGTTGGATAACCCAAGTAGTGCAGGGCCACCGGAATCATCTCGGTTGGCGAGTCCAGCACGCTGATGCCGCAGGATTTCAGCTTGGCGGCGTTTTCCGGCTTGAAGATCAGGTCCCAGGAGTTGGTCGGTGCGTCTGGACCCAGTGCAGCCTTGACCTTCTCGGCGTTGAAGCCGATGCCGATCGAGCCCCACATGTACGGGAAGGCGTGCTCGTTACCCGGGTCGCTGACCGACACGGCCTTGAGCAGATCGGTGTTCAGGTTCTTCCAGTTCGGCAGCTTGGACTTGTCCAGCTTCTGGTAGACACCCGCCTTGATCTGCTTGGCCAGGAAGTTGTTCGAAGGCACCACGATGTCGTAACCGGACTTGCCGGCCAGCAACTTGGCTTCGAGGGTTTCGTTACTGTCGAAGACGTCGTAGACCACCTTGATGCCCGACTCGTCTTCAAACTTCTTGATGGTGTCCGGCGCGATGTAATCGGACCAGTTGTACACGTGCAAGACTTTGTCATCTGCCTGAACCGCGCTCGCCATGATGCCCATCAGGGACATGGCAAGGAGTGTCTTGCCAGCGAGCTTTTTACCGAGTGCCTTCATGCGTAATGCTCCAAATTTTTTCTTTTTTGAACCACCTGTTCCGCGCCGAACCCGGGCATTTGGAACGGTGGCTAGTCTGGCAACATCCATGGCGGTCTTTCAAGGAAAGGCCAAGCTTTCTGACCGCTCTGAGCGAAAGTTCATACAACTCCCGCTCAGAGCCTAGCACTTAGCCCTGCAACACACTCAGGGTCAGGTCCAGACACTTGCGTGCCTTGCTCACCAGCTCATCGATTTCCGCCTTGGTAATCACCAGTGGCGGCGCGATGATCATGGTGTCGCCGACCGCGCGCATGATCAGCCCGTTGTCGAAGCAGAACTGCCGGCAGATCATGCCCACGCCCTTGCCTTCGTAACGTTTGCGGGTGGCCTTGTCCTGAACCAGTTCGATAGCCCCCAGCAGCCCTACCCCGCGAACTTCACCCACCAATGGATGATCGTTGAGTTCACGCAGACGCTTTTGCAAATACGGTGCCGTTTCTTCCTGGACGCGCTCGATAATTTTCTCTTCGCGCATGATGCGGATGTTTTCCAGGGCAACCGCCGCCGCCACCGGGTGACCGGAGTAGGTGAAGCCGTGGTTGAAATCGCCGCCTTCATTCAGCACGTCGACCACCGAATCACGGACGATCAGGCCACCCATGGGGATGTAGCCGGAAGTCAGGCCCTTGGCGATGGTCATCATGTCGGGCTTGAGGTCGTAGAAATCGCTGCCGAACCACTCGCCGGTACGGCCGAAACCACAGATCACTTCGTCGGCGACGAACAGGATGTCGTACTTGGCGAGGATTTCCTTGATGCGCGGCCAGTAGCTTTCTGGCGGCACGATCACGCCGCCGGCGCCCTGGATCGGCTCGGCAATGAAGGCGCCGACGTTGTCGACACCGACTTCAAGAATCTTTTCTTCCAACTGGTTGGCCGCCCAGATCCCGAACTCTTCCGGGGTCATGTCGCCGCCTTCACCGAACCAGTACGGCTGTGGAATGTGCACGATGCCCGGGATCGGCAAGTCGCCCTGTTCGTGCATGTAGGTCATGCCGCCCAGGCTGGCACCGGCCACGGTCGAACCGTGGTAGCCGTTCTTGCGGCTGATGATGACTTTCTTGTTCGGCTGGCCTTTGATCGCCCAGTAGTGGCGGACCATGCGCAGCATGGTGTCGTTGCCTTCAGAGCCGGAACCGGTGAAGAACACGTGGTTCATGCCTGCTGGCGCGATATCGGAGATCGCCTTGGCCAGTTCGAGGACGGGCGGGTGAGCGGTCTGGAAGAACAGGTTGTAGTACGGCAACTCGCGCATCTGCTTGCTGGCAGCCTCGGCCAACTCATCGCGACCGTAACCGATGGCTACGCACCACAGGCCAGCCATGCCGTCGAGGATCTGATTGCCTTCGCTGTCCCACAGGTAAACGCCCTTGGCGCTGGTGATGACGCGCGGGCCTTTTTCCTTCAATTGCTTGAAGTCACTGAAGGGGGCCAGGTGGTGTTCGGCGCTCAGGTTCTGCCATTCACGGGTTTGCGGGTTGTTGCTCATAAAGCTCTCCTAGTGAGGTGAGGGTGCGGCTTTTCAGGGCCGCACCCGGCGTATCAGACGGCGAACAACAGGAATTCCCGTTCCCACGAACTGATCACGCGCTTGAAGTTTTCATGCTCGGCCCGCTTGACCGCGACGTAGCCAGTGATGAAGTTGTGACCCAAGTACTTCTCGATGGTCTTGCTGTTTTCCATGCGTTCCAGGGCGTCTTCGATGGTCAGCGGCAGGCGCAGGTTGCGCCGCTCGTAACCACGACCGACCACCGGTGCGCTTGGGTTGATGCCTTCGACCATGCCGATATAGCCGCAGAGCAGGCTCGCAGCGATCGCCAGGTAAGGGTTGGCGTCGGCACCCGGCAGGCGGTTTTCCACCCGACGGTTTTGTGGACCGGCATCCGGCACCCGCAGGCCCACGGTGCGGTTTTCTTCGCCCCATTCCACGTTCACCGGCGCCGAGGTGTCCGGCAGGAAGCGGCGGAACGAGTTGACGTTGGGCGCGAACAGCGGCAGCAGTTCCGGGATGAATTTCTGCAGGCCGCCGATGTGGTTGAGGAACAACTGGCTCATGCTCCCGTCTTCATTGGAGAAGACGTTCTTGCCGGTCTCGCGGTCGATGATGCTCTGGTGCAGGTGCATCGCGCTGCCAGGCTCGCCGGTCATCGGCTTGGCCATAAAGGTGGCGGCCACGTTGTGCTTGAGCGCGGCCTCGCGCATGGTGCGCTTGAACACCAGGATCTGGTCGGCCAGGGACAGTGCATCGCCGTGACGGAAGTTGATTTCCATCTGCGCGGTGCCGTCTTCGTGGATCAGCGTGTCGAGGTCCAGCTCCTGCAGTTCGCACCAGTCGTAGACGTCTTCGAACAACGGGTCGAATTCGTTGGCCGCTTCAATGGAGAACGACTGGCGACCGATTTCCGGACGCCCGGAACGGCCCACCGGCGGTTGCAACGGGTAATCCGGGTCGTCGCTGCGCTTGGTCAGGTAGAACTCCATTTCCGGCGCGACGATCGGCTGCCAGCCCTTGTCGGAATAGAGTTTGAGGACTTTCTTGAGGACGTTGCGCGGCGACAGCTCGATCGGGTTGCCCTGCTTGTCGTAGGTGTCGTGGATCACCTGCGCGGTCGGCTCGATGGCCCAAGGCACGAGGAATACCGCGTTCTGGTCGGGGCGGCAGATCATGTCGATGTCGGCCGGGTCGAGCAGTTCGTAATAGATGTCGTCTTCGACATAGTCGCCCGTCACTGTCTGCAACAGCACACTCTCGGGCAGGCGCATGCCTTTTTCGGCAATGAACTTGTTGGTTGGCGAGATCTTGCCGCGGGTGATCCCGGTCAAGTCGCCAATCATGCATTCGACTTCTGTGATCTTGTGGTCTTTCAACCAATCGGTGAGCTGGTCGAGGTTGTTACTCATAAATGCCTCTGGGCTGAGTGTCCCGGCTTCATTAGGGGCCGGGCGTTGTTTGACGCATCCGCGTCGCGTTGGCAGGCCTGGGAGATGCCCGGGACCTGCGAGCTAGAGCTTACCTGCCCTGGTGACTGGCTGTGCAAGCCTGATGCAAAAGCCGTGCGTGCAGAAACTGCAACAGCACGGCGCGGCAGTGAGCGAGAAGTGGAATCGCGTGCAGAATCATGAGCAGCTCCCGCAGTGCGCGCAGGGCCGCTATAGTGAATAGGTTCTACAGTGGAAGAAGACCGGGTAAATAACAGCCGCTGCGATGCGTCCAGAATAACGGACGCGGCCAGCGGTTGCGGCAACGACGACAGGCCGTTGGCCCTTGCGCTGATTGCGCGGACGAAGCTGTCGCCACTGATATGGCAAGCCTGCAGGCCGATCTGCACAGAGCAGGTGGCGATGCCGTTTGACGGCCGGCGAGACATGAAACACCCCGGTATTATTGCTGTTATGGGTTTGATCCGAGCTTAGCCTTGTTCATTTTTTTACACAACACCCCCGTAAAAAATACAACACGGCCCGCTCAAACCCGCGGTGGGCAAAGAAGCGAAAGGCATTAAAACGCCCCAAACTGCCTCAGAAATGCCTTACGAGCGCTTTTTTAGGGCAAAAAAGCCCTCGCTTGACTTCAGCATGCCGTTCGGGTTGACTGGAATCCGAAAAGATCAATGATTGATATTTTTAACAACAAAGGTGTTGCATCATGTCGGTACCCCCGCGTGCCGTTCAGCTTAACGAAGCGAACGCGTTCCTTAAGGAACATCCTGAGGTTCTGTACGTTGACCTTCTGATTGCGGATATGAATGGTGTGGTGCGCGGCAAGCGCATCGAACGCACCAGTCTCCACAAGGTTTACGAGAAAGGCATCAACCTGCCGGCCTCCCTCTTTGCCCTGGATATCAACGGCTCTACGGTGGAAAGCACCGGCCTGGGCCTGGACATCGGTGATGCTGACCGAATCTGCTATCCAATCCCTGACACCCTGTGCAACGAGCCCTGGCAGAAGCGGCCAACCGCACAACTGCTGATGACCATGCACGAACTCGAAGGTGAACCTTTCTTCGCCGACCCGCGTGAAGTGTTGGCCAATGTCGTGCGCAAGTTCGACGAAATGGGCCTGACTATTTGCGCCGCGTTCGAACTGGAGTTCTACCTGATCGACCAGGAGAACGTGAACGGCCGTCCGCAGCCGCCGCGCTCACCGGTATCCGGTAAACGCCCGCATTCGACCCAGGTCTACCTGATCGACGACCTCGACGAATACGTCGACTGCCTCCAGGACATTCTGGAAGGTGCAAAAGAGCAAGGCATCCCGGCCGACGCCATCGTCAAGGAAAGTGCCCCGGCGCAGTTCGAAGTGAACCTGCACCACGTCGCCGACCCGATCAAGGCTTGCGACTACGCGGTACTGCTCAAGCGCCTGATCAAGAACATCGCCTACGACCATGAGATGGACACCACCTTCATGGCCAAGCCTTACCCGGGCCAGGCGGGCAACGGTCTGCATGTCCACATCTCGATTCTTGATAAAGATGGCAAGAACATCTTTGCCAGCGAGGATCCCGAGCAGAACGCCGCACTGCGTCACGCGATCGGCGGTGTGCTCGAGACCCTACCGGCGCAGATGGCCTTCCTCTGCCCGAACGTCAACTCCTACCGCCGTTTCGGCGCACAGTTCTACGTCCCGAATTCGCCGTGCTGGGGCCTGGACAACCGTACCGTCGCGATTCGCGTGCCGACCGGTTCTGCCGATGCCGTGCGTATAGAGCACCGCGTTGCCGGCGCCGATGCCAACCCGTACCTGCTGATGGCCTCGGTCCTGGCCGGCGTGCATCACGGCCTGACCAACAAGATCGAGCCTGGCGAACCGGTTGAAGGCAACAGCTACGAGCAGAACGAGCAGAGCCTGCCGAACAACCTGCGCGATGCCCTGCGCGAGCTGGACGACAGTGAGGTGATGGCCAAGTACATCGATCCGAAATACATCGATATCTTCGTCGCCTGTAAAGAGAGTGAGCTGGAGGAGTTCGAACACTCCATCTCCGACCTCGAGTACAACTGGTACCTGCATACCGTTTAAGCGGTTGCTCTGGAAAACGCCGCCGGCTGTTGAAGCCTGCGGCGTTTTTTTATGCCAGACCGCGGTGGATTCATCGCGAGCAAGCTCGCTCCCACAGGGATCTTCCGTGAACACAAAATCTGCGTTCAACACAGATCCAGTGTGGGAGCGAGCTTGCTCGCGATGGCGGCCGAGAAGACAGCGCACAAACCTGCTCGTACAATGCCCGCTGCCCTGTAGGAGAGCTCAATGACCCGCATCGCCACCGCCCGCAAACCCCGCGCTCGCAGCCAGGCCCGAATCGATTCGATCCTCGACGCGGCCCGCACCCTGTTGGCGGCCGAGGGCGTGGCCAGTCTGTCGATCTACAGCGTGGCCGAGCGCGCCGAGATCCCGCCCTCCTCGGTCTATCACTTCTTCGCCAGCGTCCCGGCCCTGCTCGAAGCCCTGACCGCCGACGTCCACGCCGCCTTTCGGGCCTGCCTGCAAGCACCGATCGACAGTCAGACGCTGCACAGCTGGCGCGACCTGTCGCGGCTGGTTGAAGAACGCATGCTGGTCATCTACAGCGAAGACGCCGCCGCTCGCCAGTTGATCCTGGCCCAGCACGGCCTGACCGAAGTGACCCAGGCCGACCGCCAGCACGATATCGAGCTGGGCGACCTGATGCACAAACTCTTCGACCATCACTTCGAACTGCCGAGGCTGCCCGAGGATGTCGACGTGTTCGCCCTGGCCATGGAGCTCGGCGACCGGGTCTACGCCCGTTCGGTGCAGCAGCACGGGCAAATCACCCCGCGCATGGCCGAGGAAGGTATGCGCGTGTTTGACGCGTACCTGGGGCTGTACCTGCCGCCCTACCTGCCCAAGCGCCACGCATAAAAAACCCCGAAGGGTTCACACCCGTCGGGGTTGCTCGTTGCGCACCGCCTACAACTTGGCGATCGACACCTCGGTGGATTTGACGAAGGCGATCACTTCACTGCCAATCACCAGTTCCAGCTCTTTCACCGAGCGCGTGGTGATCACCGAGGTGACGATGCCCGAGGCGGTTTGCACGTCGATTTCCGACAGCACGTCGCCTTCGACGATTTCCTTGATGGTGCCTTTGAACTGGTTACGGACGTTGATGGCTTTGATAGTCATGAGCTTGATTCCTGTCTTGAGAAAGTAAGGTTATTGCGCCCAGCGCAGTTGCGTGGGCAAGGGTGAAACGGGTTCCGGTTCAGGCGGTATGCCCGGCACGGCCAACACTCGGTTGAGCACTTCGGTTTCCAGCGCTGCCAGTCGATGAGAGCCGCGAGCCCGAGGGCGCGGCAGTTCGACGTGCAGGTCCAGGCCAATCTCGCCCTCTTCGATCAGCAACACGCGGTCGGCAATCGCCACCGCCTCGCTGACGTCGTGGGTCACCAGCAATACGGTGAAGCCATGCTGCTGCCACAGGCGTTCGATCAGTTGCTGCATCTCGATCCGGGTCAGGGCATCCAGTGCGCCCAACGGCTCGTCGAGCAACAACAGACGCGGTTTGTGGATCAAGGCGCGAGCCAAGGCCACGCGCTGCTTCTGTCCGCCGGACAAGGCCGCCGGCCACTCATGGGCACGATCCGCCAGGCCCACGGCTTCCAGGGCATCCAGCGCCTGTTGCTGCCAATTACCCTTGAGGCCGAGGCCAACGTTGTCGATGACCTTTTTCCACGGCAGCAAGCGCGCTTCCTGGAACATCAGCCGGGTGTCCTCCCGCGCTTCACTGAGCGCTGCGGAACCAGCAAGCAGTTCGCCCTCAGTGGGCTGATCAAGACCGGCCAGCAAGCGCAGCAAGGTGCTCTTGCCGCAGCCGCTGCGACCCACCACGGCGACAAACTGCCCGGCCGGAATATGCAGATCGATCTCGCGCAGCACCTGCCGCGCACCAAACGTCTTTTGCAGCTTGCGCACCGCCAGCGGAATCCCGCGCAGCAGGCGCGGCGGTTGTTGAGCCGTCATGCCGCACCTCCCTTGACCACTTGATAGGCCGGATGCCAACGCAACCACACGCGCTCCAGACCGCGAGCCGCGAGGTCGGCCAACTTGCCGAGTACCGCGTACAAAACAATCGCCAGTACCACCACGTCGGTCTGCAGGAATTCCCGGGCATTCATCGCCAGGTAGCCGATGCCGGAGCTGGCGGAAATGGTTTCGGCGACGATCAACGTCAGCCACATGAAGCCCAGGGCAAAACGCACGCCCACCAGAATCGAAGGCAGCGCGCCCGGCAGGATCACCTGGCGGAACAGGCTGAAACCACTCAAGCCATAACTGCGGGCCATCTCCACCAGCGCCGGGTCAACGTTACGAATGCCGTGGTAGGTGTTGAGGTAGATCGGGAACAAGGTGCCCAGGGCCACCAGGAAAATCTTCGCCGACTCGTCGATGCCGAACCACAGGATCACCAGTGGGATCAGCGCCAGGTGCGGCACGTTGCGGATCATCTGCACCGAACTGTCGAGCAGGCGCTCGCCCCATTTCGACAGGCCGGTGATAAACCCCAACGCCAGGCCGATCCCGCCGCCGATGACAAAACCGAGGCCGGCGCGCCAGCCGCTGATGGCCAGGTGTTTCCAGATTTCGCCGCTCTGCACCAGGCTCACACCGGCTTCGATCACCGCGATCGGCGCCGGCAGAATCCGCGTCGACAACCAGCCCGCCGACACCGACAACTGCCACACCGCCAGCAACAGCAACGGCAAGGCCCAGGGTGCGAGGCTGTGGATAAGGGTTTGCTTCTTCATGGCGCGCCTCAGCTCTGCGACGCGGCTTTGGGAAGAATGTCGTTGGCTACCATCTCGCCGAACGGACTGACGTAACCGGCGCTTTTCGGCAGCTCCGGGCGCACCACATCCAGATGCGGGAACAGCAGCTCGGCCACTCGGTACGACTCTTCCAGGTGTGGATAACCGGAGAAGATGAAGGTGTCGATGCCCAGGCCCGCGTACTCCTTGACCCGCGCCGCCACGGTCGGGCCATCGCCCACCAGCGCCGTACCGGCACCACCGCGCACCAGGCCGACCCCGGCCCACAGGTTGGGGCTGACTTCCAGGTTGTCGCGGCTGCCGCCATGCAGCGCGGCCATGCGTTGCTGGCCCACCGAATCGAAGCGCGCCAGGGAGGCCTGGGCGCGGGCAATGGTGTCGTCATCCAGGTGCGAGATCAGCCGATCCGCCGCCTGCCAGGCTTCAGCGTTGGTCTCGCGGACAATCACGTGCAGACGAATGCCAAAGCGCACGGTGCGCCCCAACTTCGCGGCTTTCTCGCGCACCTGGGCGATCTTCTCCGCCACCGCTGCCGGCGGCTCGCCCCAGGTCAGGACCATCTCCACCTGCTCGGCGGCCAGATCCTGCGCGGCCTCCGACGACCCGCCGAAATACAGCGGCGGACGCGGTTGCTGGATTGGCGGATAGAGCAGTTTCGCGCCCTTCACGCTGATGTGCTCGCCGTCGTAATCGACCGTCTCGCCTTCCAGCACGCGGCGCCAGATGCGGGTGAATTCCACCGAAGCCTGGTAGCGCTCTTCGTGCGTCAAAAACAGACCATCACCGGCCAATTCTTCCGGATCGCCGCCCGTCACCAGGTTGAACAGCGCACGCCCGCCGGACAAGCGATCCAGCGTCGCCGCCTGCCGCGCCGCCACCGTCGGGGAAATGATCCCGGGGCGCAGGGCAACCAGGAACTTCAGGCGCTGGGTCACCGGGATCAGCGAAGCGGCAACCAGCCACGAGTCTTCGCAGGAGCGTCCGGTGGGGATCAGCACACCGCCGAAACCCAGGCGATCCGCCGCTTGCGCGACTTGTTGCAGGTAGCCATGGTCAACGGCGCGTGCGCCTTCAGCGGTGCCAAGGTAATGGCCGTCGCCGTGGGTAGGCAGGAACCAGAAAATATTGAGGCTCATGGAGTGGTCTCCTTGGGAAGTCGGATTACTGTGCGTTGGCAACGGTCGCCGGGGGCGTCCAGATCACGTCTTTGATGCTCAGGGGTTTGGGAATCAACTTGAGCTGGTAGAAGCTGTCGGCGATTTTCTGCTGCGCCGCGACCACTTCCGGTGTCAGGAAATGCGCGCCGTAGCCCTGGCGTTTCACCGAGGTCAGGGTGATGTCGGCTGGCAGGCCAAGCAGCGGTGCGACTTGTTTGGTCACGTCTTCGGGGTTGGCTTGCGACCACTCGCCGACCGCGCGCACCTGATCCACCAGGGTCTTGATCACGGCCGGGTGTTGCTCGGCGTAAGGCTTGGTGGCGAGGTAGAACTGGTGGTTGTCGACGATGCCCTTGCCGTCGCGCAGGGTGCGCGCTTGCAACTGCTGTTCGGCGGCGGCCTGGTACGGGTCCCAGATCACCCAGGCGTCCACGCTGCCGCGCTCGAAAGCGGCACGGGCATCGGCTGGCGGCAGGAAGACGGTCTGGATATCGCTGTATTTGAGGCCGGCGTCTTCCAGAGCGCGCACCAGCAGGTAGTGCACGTTGGAGCCCTTGTTGAGCACGACTTTCTTGCCCTTGAGGTCCTGCACCGACTTGATCGCCGAGTCCTTCGGCACCAGGATCGCTTCGCTATGAGGCGCTGGTGGTTCGTAGGCGACGTAAAGCAGATTGGCGCCGGCCGCCTGGGCGAACACTGGTGGGGTTTCGCCGGTCACGCCGAAGTCGATGGAACCGACGTTCAGGCCTTCAAGCAGTTGCGGACCGCCGGGGAACTCGGTCCATTGCACGTCGACGCCCTGGGCCGCGAGGCTTTTATCCAGGGTGCCCTTGGCCTTGAGCAGCACCAGGGTGCCGTATTTCTGATAGCCGATTCGCAGGGTTTCGGCCTGAGCTTGAGTAATGGCGCCGAAGGACACAGCCGCAACAAACAGAGCGACCAGACCACGACGCAAAATGACAGGGCGCATGGCGCTCTCCTTTTTGCAGTAGGGTTTTGGCTGCACCTGCTTGCCCGTTGGCGGGCGAGTAAGGCCAGTACTTCAGTGGGTAGGTGAGGCTTAAATGCTCCAGCGAGCACTCAACAAACGTTCATTCAACAACTGTGGGTCCAGCGGTTTGGGACGTCGGGCAAGCGCTCCGACAAACTGTTCCAACGCTTCGTGCAGACGCTGTTCCAGCTGCGGCGCCAGCTTCGCCTGGGCACTGCCTTCGCCGTAGGCGATCTGGCTGTCCTCGGCAAAAACCCCCTGGAGCATTTCCTGGGCCTTGAGCGCCGACAACACCGGCTTGAGCGCGTAGTCCACCGCCAGCATGTGGGCGATGCTGCCGCCCGTGGCCATTGGCAACACCACCTTGTGACTCAGGGCACGCTCGGGCAGCAAGTCCAGCAGGGTTTTCAGGGCCCCGGAAAACGACGCTTTGTACACCGGGGTGGCGATCACCAGGCCATCGGCATTTTCAATCTGTTGCAGCAGGTCGATCACCTTCGGGCTGTCGAAGCGTGCATGCAGCAAGTCCTCGGCCGGGAAGTCCCGTACCTGGTAACTCACCACTTCCACTCCCTGTTGTTGCAACCAGCGTTGGCAGCGCTCCAGCAGCACCCCTGAACGGGAGCGTTGGCTGGGACTTCCTCCGAGTGAGACGACCAGCATTGCCTTGATTCCTTGCGCGTTGTGGCGATTCGCGGCGGCGATCTCGCGTTGATGGAAGAAACCATAACAGGTGTTTTTTATATCTATAAATCATATTTATTCATTTGGTTATTCGTTACAGATATATGCGATTCGCTTTTGCCCAGGCATAAAAAAAGGCCGTCGAAACGGCCTGAAAACCCCTGCTTTGGATAGTCTTTGCGGCGATATCAGCGATTCGGTTGTGGGGTCAGACGCAGGTAAGGCTTCACGGCGCGATAGCCTTTGGGGAAGCGCTGGGCAATCTCCGCTTCGTCCTTGAGCGACGGCACGATCACCACGTCATCGCCGTCCTGCCAGTTGGCGGGCGTGGCTACCTTGTGGCTGTCGGTGAGTTGCAGGGAGTCGATCACCCGCAGGATTTCGTTGAAATTGCGTCCGGTGCTGGCTGGGTAGGTGATGGTCAGTCGAACCTTCTTGTTCGGGTCGATGATGAACAGCGAGCGTACGGTCAGGGTGTCGTTGGCGTTCGGATGGATCAGGTCGTAGAGGTCGGAGACCTTGCGATCAGCGTCGGCCAGAATCGGGAAGTTGACCTGGGTGTCCTGGGTTTCGTTGATGTCCTCGATCCAGCGGTGGTGTGAATCCACCGGGTCGACAGACAAGGCAATGGCCTTGACGCCGCGCTGGGCAAACTCGTCCTTTAGCCGGGCGGTGAAGCCCAATTCGGTGGTGCACACCGGCGTAAAGTCAGCCGGATGGGAGAACAGCACGCCCCAGCTTTCGCCCAGCCATTCATGGAAACGGATGGTGCCGGCGCTGGAATCCTGTTGGAAATCGGGGGCGATATCGCCGAGTTTGAGGCTCATGGTGCGGCTCCTTGTGAGTGCGGGATGAACCTACTGTGCCTCGTCTTTTTATTAATTAAAAAGAATAAATATCGATTTATTTAGAACCGCAGAGAATATTAAATTTCTGTTCACTGGACGCTCGCACGCGCAGCGGCCAATCTGGCGCCAAGGTTCGAGAAGGCCTTGAGTTGCTGTAGAGAGGGAAGTGAGGAAGCCACCCGCGGGGGCGGGTCTTCCTGCAAGACAAAGCCCCGCCCGGCGCGATGCCGGGCGGGGCTTTTTTTCGTCGACTGCGAACCGCGCTGTTACAACAGCGGGATCGAGTAGCTGACGATCAGGCGGTTTTCATCCTGGTCGCGTTGACCCGGGATGTCGTTGCGCCACATGGCGTTTTTCCAGGTCAGGCCGAGGTTTTTCAGCGGACCCTGAGGCACTACGTAAGCCACGGTCAGGTCACGTTCCCACTCGCTGGCGCCGGTGGCGTTGACTTTGGTCTGCGGCTTTGTGGTACCGACGTTACCCGAGGTGTCGATGTCATCGCCACGCAGGTAGACGATACCGGCGGTCAGGCCTGGTGCGCCGATCTGGGCGAAGTCGTAGGAGTAGCGAGCCTGCCAGGTACGTTCGCCAGCACGGGCGAACTTGGCGATCTGCATGTCGGTAGTCAGGTAGGCCGACGAGCCGTCGCCCTGGTTCAGCCAAGGGAAATCGCTGTCGCCGTTGCTGACCTGGTAACCGCCACCGAAGGTGTGGCCGGAAACGGTGTACAGGAACAGGCCGCTGTACAGGTTGTTGTCCACCTTGCCCTTGGTGATGCCAGTGCCGTAGTCACCGGTGGTGTAGTACGCAGGATCGTTGCCGTTGGCACCGTCATCGCGGCTGTTGAAGTAGCGCAGGTCGGACTTCAACACGCCCGGGCCGATCGCCCAGCTGTGGATCAGGCCCAGGAAGTGCTGCTTGTAGAAGTTATCCAGGTTGCCGTAGTAGTACTGGGCAGTCAGGTCCTTGGTGATCTTGTAGTCGCCACCACCGTAGATGAACTTGTTGCTGTCGCGACCCGAAGCAGTCGGGCTGTTGGCGCCAGCGATCGACAACTCTTCGTTGTTGCTCGAGTTACGGCCCTTGGCGTGCTCGATCTGGCCGCCGACCAAGGTCAGGTCCTTGATCTCGTTGGTGGTGATCTGGCCGCCCTGGAAGGTTTGCGGCAGCAGGCGACCGTCGTTGGTCACGATCACTGGCAGTTTTGGCTGCAGGGTGCCCAATTTCAGTTCGGTCTGGGAGATCTTGGCCTTGGCGGTCAGGCCCAGGCTGGAGAAGTTATCAACGGCTTCACCGTTGGACTTGCTCGGGAACACGGTGCCGCCGTACGAAGTAGCGGTCGCGCCGTTGGTGCCGCCGCCGGAATCCAGCTTCACGCCCAGCAGGCCGATGGCATCAAGACCGAAGCCTACGGTGCCCTGGGTGTAGCCCGAGGTGAAACGCAGGTCGAAGCCTTGGCCCCACTCCTCCTGCTTGTTCTGCGCACCAGCAGCTTTGGTGTTGTTGTCGCGGTTATCGGTGTTGATATAGAAGTTACGCAGGCCCAGGGTGGCCTTGCTGTCTTCGATAAAACCGGCGGCGCCTGCCTGCTGCGCGACAACCCCTACGGCCACAGCCAGGGCCAAGGTGGACTTGTTCATGTATCACTCCTCTCGTTTCTAATTTTTGTGTTTCTGGTCCAGGGTCTGTCGCCCCGGTTCCACAGATGCGCGATTAGCGCCAGAGCCCATCCACCAAGTCAATCGTAACAAGGTGTGTCTACGACCATGGTCTAACCACTGGATTCGGTTTGTTCAGGTTAATGAGTTTTTGATAAACCCAAAAAGAATTATTTCATAGATTTTCATTCGATTCAGGAATATAGCGCGTCAGTCATCTCCGAACCGAGTGCGGGATGTCGGCTACACCGCTAATTCCTGAACGGTATTTGATTCGGATTTTTTAGATCATCTGCCAAAAAATCACATTGACGGTCGTCAAGAATGATCAATAACGCGACACCGTTTGGCGAACGCGCATCATCCGGGGCAAATGTTACAGTTTGTGTATCGCTGAAATATTTCTGTCACCCTGGCTTCGATTGAAAGCCAGGGCGGTGGTGGCGGGGGGTCAGAGGGCTTTTTCGAAGATCTTCGAATTGCGCTGGTAGTTGTACAGCGACGCCCGCGCCGATGGCAGGCGCTCGACGCTGCTGGGCACAAAGCCGCGCTCACGGAACCAGTGCGCCGTGCGGGTGGTGAGAACGAACAGGGTTTTCAGTCCTTGGGCACGGGCGCGACTTTCGATCCGTTCCAGCAGTTCGTCGCCGCGGCGGCCATGGCGATATTCCGGGTTCACCGCCAGGCACGCCAGTTCGCCGGCATCCGAGTCGGCAATCTGGTACAGCGCCGCACAGGCAATGATCATCCCTTCGCGTTCGACCACGCTGAACTGCTCGATTTCGCGCTCCAGCACTTCCCGTGAGCGACGCACCAGAATGCCCTGCTCTTCCAGCGGACTGATCAAATCCAGCAAGCCGCCGACGTCTTCGATGGCCGCTTCGCGCAGCAGCTCAAATTGCTCCTGAGCGACCAACGTGCCACCACCGTCACGGGTGAACAGCTCGGTGAGCAGCGCACCGTCTTCGGCATAACTGACAATGTGGCTGCGACCGACGCCGCCGCGGCAAGCCTCGGCCGCCGCGTCCAGCAGTTCGCCCTGGTAGTTCGAACCCAGGCGCTGCAAGTGTGCCGGCACCTGTTGTGGGCGCAATTCGCGGACCAGTCGCCCGTCTTCACCGATCAGGCCCATTTCGGCACCGAACAGCAGCAGCTTGTCGGCCCCCAGGTCGATGGCCGCGCGGGTCGCGACGTCTTCGCATGCCAGGTTGAAGATTTCACCGGTCGGCGAGTAGCCCAGGGGCGACAGCAGCACGATCGAACGCTCATCCAACAGGCGATTGATGCCCTTGCGATCTACACGGCGTACTTCGCCGGTGTGGTGATAATCCACGCCCTCGAGCACGCCAATCGGCCGTGCGGTCACCAGGTTGCCGCTGGCCACCCGCAAACGCGAGCCCTGCATCGGTGAGGAGGCCATGTCCATCGACAGCCGCGCTTCAATGGCGATGCGCAGTTGGCCGACGGCATCAATCACGCATTCCAGGGTCGCGGCATCGGTGATGCGCATGCCGTGGTGATAGTGCGGGGTCAGGCCACGGGCGGCGAGGCGGGTTTCAATTTGCGGGCGCGACCCGTGAACCAGCACCAGGCGCACACCCAGGCTGTGCAGCAGCACCAGGTCATGAACGATATTGCCGAAATTCGGGTGCTCGACGCCGTCGCCGGGGAGCATGACGACGAAGGTGCAATCGCGGTGGGCGTTGATGTAAGGAGAAGCGTGACGAAGCCAGTTGACGTACTCGGGCATAACACCTGCACCTGTAATAAATAACAGCCGATAAAAAGGACTTTGCAAAACGCACAGCGGGCTGGTGGTTATCGTCGGAACAGGCTTGGCGACACGCGCGCTCTCCTCATGAATACGGGTGGATTGTCCCGGGATTTACGCCGGGGTCAGGCAGTAATGCTCGATCAGTTGTCTTAGTAGATGCACCGTAGGCTGCAAACGTGACATTTGCAGGTATTCGCCCGGCTGGTGGGCACAGGCGATGTCGCCAGGACCGAGCACCACGGTCTCACAACCAAGGCGCTGAAGATAAGGCGCTTCGGTGCCAAACGCTACTGCTTCGGCACTGTGGCCGGTGAGTCGTTCGGCGACCTGGACCAGATCCGACTCCGCCGGCTGCTCGAACGGTGGCACTTCGGGGAACAGCGGCGCGTAGTCGATCTTTACCTGATGACGCTCGGCAACCGGCTGCAGCCTCTGGTGGATGGCATCACGCAAGGCCTGCGGGTCCATGCCCGGCAGCGGCCGCAGGTCGAACTCCAGCGAACATTGGCCGCAGATGCGATTCGGGTTATCGCCGCCATGGATGCAGCCAAAGTTAAGGGTCGGTTGCGGCACGCTGAACTGTGGATTGCTGAATTCACGCTGCCAGAGCAGGCGCAAGCCGCGCAGTTCGCCCATGGCATCGTGCATGGCTTCCAGCGCGCTGTGGCCCAGGCGCGGGTCGGAGGAGTGGCCGCTCTGGCCGAGGATGTCGATGCGCTCCATCATCACCCCCTTGTGCAGGCGAATCGGCTTCAAGCCTGTCGGCTCGCCAATCACCGCCACCCGTCCCAGTGGCTTGCCGGCCGCCGCCAAGGCACGGGCACCGGACATCGAGCTTTCCTCATCGCAGGTGGCGAGGATCATCAGCGGTTGCTTGAACGGCTGGTCGAGCAGCGGCAGCACGGCTTCGATGGCCAGGGCGAAAAACCCCTTCATGTCGCAACTGCCCAGGCCGACCCAACGGCCGTCGACTTCGGTGAGTTTCAGCGGGTCGGTTTGCCACAGCGCGCCATCGAACGGCACGGTGTCGCTGTGCCCGGCCAGCACCAGGCCGCCGGGACCGCTGCCGAAGGTGGCGAGCAGGTTGAACTTGCCAGGGCTGACCTGCTGGATGTCGCAGGCGAAACCCAGGTCACCGAGCCAGGTCGCCAGCAAATCGATCACCGGGCGGTTGCTCTGATCCAGGTGCGCCTGGGTACAACTGACCGACGGCATGGCGATCAGTGCAGCGAACTGGTCTTTCATGGACGGCAAAGGCATCGCTGGCTCCCACTCGCGGATTTAGCTTCATCATAGAACCATCCAGTGACAGGAATAAACCGTCGCGGGGCGTTGGTTTGACGAGTGCTGTACACTGCACGGCCTTGGCAGCCACACATTTCCCCCGGCTGCATCCCCGATCCTGGATTTTCCGGCCATGCACAAAGAAACCGAAATCAAACTCCGCGTCAGCCGCGAAACCCTCGCCGCCTTGCGCGAGCATCCGTTACTGAAAAAACGCAACAAAAGTGGCTGGGAAAGCCGTGAGTTGATGAACCAGTACTTCGACACCCCGGAACGCGAATTGGCCCACGCCAAGGTCGCCCTGCGCCTGCGCCGCGATGGCGACGAAGTGATCCAGACGCTGAAGACCCGTGGCCAGAGCGTTGCCGGTCTGTCCGAGCGCAATGAATATAACTGGGACCTGCCCAAGGCCAAGCTAGACATCAAGAAACTCGACGGCGAATGTTGGCCGGAAGCACTGGCCGAGCTGGACAAAAAGACCCTCAAGCCCATCTTCACCACCGACTTCGTGCGCGAACGCGCTGAAATCGCCTGGGGCCGTGGCAAGGCAAAAGTGGTGATCGAGGCCGCGCTGGACCTGGGCCACGTGGTGGTCGGCAAACAGAAAGAAGAAATCTGCGAGCTGGAACTGGAACTGCGTGAAGGCGAACCAGCGGCGTTGCTCGAACTGGCCGCCGAACTGGCCGAGAAGCTGGCGTTGATGCCGTGCGACATCAGCAAGGCGGAGCGTGGCTACCGCTTGTACGACGCCAACAGCTACTCGCTGAGCCTGCCAGCCCCCGAGCTGACGTTCGAAATGCCGCTGGACGATGCATTTGCTGCCCTGTGCTGGCACCTGCTGGGCAGCAGCCAGCGTCTGGCCGAGCAGTATCGCTTCAACGGCCACTGGCGCCTGCTGCAGGACTGGGTCGAGTGCCTCGCTGAACTGCGTGCACTGATTGGCAGCCTCGGCCAAGCCGCGCCGCGCCAGTCGACCCACGACCTGCGCGTGGCCCTCGATGCCCTGCTCGAAGACTGGCGCCCGCTGGTCCAGGCCGGCCTGGATGACGAAGACGTGCGCAAGGCGGCTCCCGAGCAGTTCCTCGAAGAGCTCGAAGACCCACGCTGGGGCCAGTTCTCGCTGAACGCATCACGCTGGTTGCTGGCCCGCACCTGGACCGCCGACCGCAATACCCGTGGCAACCGCCAGGGTGCTGCGCAACTGGGTAACTGGCTGCCACGCCTGCTGGGCGAAGAAGCCACGTCGCTGCAGCTGCAACGCTACCAGCAGCAACCGGAAGACCTCGCCGAGCAACTGCCGCGCATCGAGCGCATCCAGACCTGGCTGCATCACGCCCGTGGCGTGCTCGACGTGGCGGAAATGGATCGCCTGTACGGCGAGCTGAAACAACTGGCGCTGTTGGCCAACGAGTCGATCACCGACGAAGTGCTCGATGCGCGCAAGCAGCAGGCGATTGCGGTGTATCAGAACCGCGCGTGGAAGACCTTGCTGCGTATGTGATACCGCCGCATCGCTGCGATTGGGCTTTCAGCAACACCGCATCGAATTCATCGCCAGCAGGCTGGCTCCCACAGGTTTTTGCAGCTGCACAACATTTGTGATCGACACAAAACCTGTAGGAGCGAGCCTGCTCGCGATGAGGCCCGCCCAATCACCGCAAACCTTCAAACCGGCAAACTGGTGGTCGACTTGATCTCCGACAACGCCACAATCGAATTCACTTCCTGAATCCCCGGCACCATCGATAGCTTCTCGAAGAAGAAACGCTCATAGGCCTCGATGTCCGCCGTGACGATGCGCAGCAGAAAGTCCACCGCCCCCATCAGCACATAACACTCCAGCACTTCTGGAAAACCGCGGATCGCCTCGGTGAATTCGGTGAAGTTCGAACGGCCGTGGGCGTTGAGTTTGACCTCGGCGAAGATCTGCGTGTTGAGGCCGATTTTCTTGCGGTCGAGCAAGGTCACCTGGCCACGGATCACCCCCTCCTCGCGCATCCGCTGAATACGCCGCCAGCACGGCGACTGCGATAACCCGACCTGCTCGGCAATCTGCGCGCTGGACAGCGAAGCGTCCTCTTGCAGCAGCGCCAGGATGCGGCGGTCGTAGGCGTCCAATTCGCTGCGCATAAATTAACCCCTGAATCCGCTAATCATGAATTATATGAGTCGATAAAAAACACAATTGGCCCATCTTAGGCAAAAAAATCCCGGCTGCGGATGTAAAAATTTCTCCATTGACCTGGAGACCGACCATGCCCCTGCACGAAGCCGTCAGCAACCACCCTACCCGCGCCGATGTCTGGCATGCCGGCAACGCCCATTGCCAGGTGCACTATCAGCTGCTCGCAGAAGCCGAACCGGATCTACTGTGCCGGGCGCTGAACCTGTTTGCCTTGCAGTTTCTCGTGCCACTTCAGGTCAATGTGCAGCGTCAGGACGACCTGCTGGCGCTGGAGATCGTGATCGACGGCCTGAGCTGGCATCGCGCCGAAGTGATCGCGGAAAAACTCCGTAACCTGATCAGTGTCTGCTCGGTGCAGCTCAAAGCCACTGATTCACAATGGCCTGCGGCGGCACTCGCGGTCGGTTGAGGACTGCAGAAAAACCCCGCAACGCTTGATCAGGCTCCGCCGCCAAAGCGGCGCCTGAGGCGATCTATCCTTGGCAATCGATGCTCTAGATCGTTTCCACAAGGAGTGCGGATGTCCTCTCAACTCGCTACCCAGGATCGCTGGCTGGATCTGAATGAATTGCTGCGTGGCTTGCTCGATCAAGGATTGATCAGCCAGGCAGCTGCCGAACAGACGCTGAGCGCTCGTCGCGACGCGGCCAACAGCCCGTTGCACCCGCTGGAGTTTCTGGCCAGCCAACGACTCGCCAATCGCCATCACCCGGGCCACCACCTGGACCTGGAAAGCCTGACCCTGTGGCTGGCCAAGCTGGCCGGCCAGCCCTATATGCGCATCGATCCATTGACCATCAATGTCGCCCGGGTCACTCCGCTGATGTCCTACGCCTTCGCCCAGCGCCACAAGATCCTCGCCGTGGCGATTGATCGCGATGCCGTCACCATCGCCAGCGCGCAGCCATATGTACGCGGCTGGGAAGCCGATCTGGCGCACGTGCTGCAGGTGCCGATCAAGCGTGTGCTGGCCAACCCGGCCGACATCCAGCGCTACTGCACGGAGTTCTATCGCCTGGCCCGGTCGGTCAACGGCGCGACTCGCGCGGATCAAGCGGTGAATGCCGCGGGCAACTTTGAACAACTGCTCAATCTTGGCGCCAGCGACCAGGAGCCTGACGCCAATGACGCGCACATCGTCAACATCGTCGACTGGCTGTTCCAGTACGCGTTCCAGCAGCGCGCCAGCGATATCCACATCGAGCCGCGACGTGAGCAGGGCACTCTGCGCTTTCGCATCGACGGCGTATTGCACGGGGTCTATCAGTTCCCCCCGCAGGTCTGCCTGGCGATTGTCAGCCGCCTGAAAAGCCTGGGACGGATGAACGTCGCCGAAAAGCGCAAACCCCAGGACGGTCGAGTCAAGGCGCGCACGCCCCTGGGTGCGGAAGTCGAACTGCGCCTGTCGACCCTGCCCACCGCGTTCGGCGAAAAACTGGTGATGCGCATCTTCGATCCACAGGTGCTGCTCAAGGATTTCAGCGAGTTGGGATTCTGCGCCGATGATCTTCAGCGCTGGCAGGACATGACCCGCCAACCCAACGGCATCATTCTGGTAACAGGCCCCACGGGGTCGGGCAAGACCACCACGCTCTACAGCACCTTGAAGCAACTCGCGACGGCGCAGGTCAACCTGTGCACCATCGAGGACCCGATCGAAATGATCGAACCGGCGTTCAACCAGATGCAGGTCCAGCACAACATCGACCTGAACTTCGCCAGCGGCGTGCGCGCCCTGATGCGCCAGGACCCGGACATCATCATGATCGGCGAGATCCGCGATGTCGAAACCGCCGAAATGGCGATCCAGGCAGCGCTCACCGGGCACCTGGTGCTGTCGACCCTGCACACCAACGATGCGCCCAGCGTCATCAGCCGCTTGTTGGAGCTGGGCATTGCCCACTATCTGATCAAGGCCACCCTGCTGGGGGTGATGGCGCAACGCCTGGTGCGCACGCTGTGCCCGCACTGCAAGGCGCCGCTGAAACTGGCCGAACACGACTGGCGCAGCCTGACCCATCCCAGGCCGCTGCCCGTGCCGGCCAACGCCCAGCGCGCCACAGGTTGCCTGGAGTGCCGCAATACCGGTTACCGCGGGCGCGCCGGGGTCTATGAAATCATGCAACTGAGCGACCGCCTCAAGGCCCTGATCGGCCCGGACACCGACGTCCAGGCCCTGCGGGAGCAGGCGCTAAAAGACGGCATGTGCAGCCTGCGCGAGGCCGGTGCGCAGAAAATCGCCGCCGGGCTGACCAGCGTCGAGGAAGTCCTGCGGGTGACGCCACACTCTGCACAGAAGTAATCCGTGCCGCGGGCATCTGCGCGCCGCTACACTCACGCCTGCACCTTCATTGACTGAACAGGGATCTTTCATGCAAACCGGTAGCGTACTTCTGCTTTTCCTTGGCCTGGTGGTCGCCATTCTGTTCATGGGGTTCAAGGTGGTTCCCCAGGGCTATCAATGGACCGTCGAGCGCTTTGGCCGCTACACCAACACCCTCAAGCCAGGGCTGAACATCATCATTCCGGTGATGGACCGCATCGGCCGCAAGATCAACGTGATGGAAAGCGTGCTGGATATTCCGCCGCAGGAAGTCATCACCGCCGACAACGCCACCGTGCAGATCGATGCCGTGTGCTTCTTCCAGGTGGTCAACACCGCACAGGCGGCCTACGAGGTGAACAACCTCGAACACGCCATTCGCAACCTGCTGCAAACCAATATCCGTACCGTGCTCGGCTCGATGGAACTGGACGCCATGCTCAGCCAGCGCGACGGTATCAACGAAAAACTGCTGCGCACCGTCGACGAAGCGACCGCGCCCTGGGGCATCAAGATCACCCGGATCGAAATCAAGGACATCAGCCCGCCCGCCGACCTGATGGCCGCCATGTCCGGACAGATGAAAGCCGAGCGGATCAAGCGTGCGCAGATCCTCGAAGCCGAAGGCCTGCGCGCCTCGGCGATTCTCACCGCCGAAGGCAAGAAGCAGGCGCAGATCCTCGAGGCCGAGGGCAGTCGCCAGGCAGCCTTTCTCGAATCCGAAGCCCGTGAGCGTCAGGCCGAAGCGGAAGCCAAGGCCACCCAGGTGGTGTCCGAAGCTATCGCCCACGGCAATGTGCAGGCGGTGAATTACTTCGTCGCGCAGAAGTACATCGATGCACTCGGCCAACTGGCCTCAGCCAACAACAGCAAAGTGATCCTGATGCCGCTGGAAGCCAGCCAGGTGATCGGCGCGGTCGGCGGTATCGGCGAGATCGTCAAGGCCACGTTCGACGGCAAGAAGGTCTGAGGCGCGATTTATGTGGGCATTCCTGCAACAGCTTTCATTCTGGGACTGGCTGGCACTCGGCACCGTGCTGTTGATTCTCGAAGTGTTCGGTGCCGGCGGCTACTTGCTGTGGATTGGTCTCGCGGCCGCCGCCGTCGGCGTGCTGACCTTCATCCTTCCGGGCCTGTCGTGGGAGTGGCAGATCCTGCTGTTCGGCTTGCTGTCGATCCTCACCGCCCTGTACTGGTGGTACCGCCAGCGCAGCGCCGTGCGCACCAGCGATGAGCCGAACCTCAACCTGCGAGGCCAGGAACTGCTGGGCAAGGTGTTCGTGGTGCATCAGGCAATTGTCGACGGGCGCGGCAAGATCAAGGTCGCCGATGGCGTGTGGATGGCCAGGGGCCCGGATACACCGGAAGGCGCGAAAGTGCGGGTGGTGGGATTGGAAGGTGTGGTGATCGTGGTCGAACCTCTGGATTGACCGGCGCGGAACAAAAATGCGCTTTGCCGATCCAACCGGCCAGATCTTCCCAACCCACTGGAGTCACCCTCGATGCGCGTCAAACTGGCCGCCGCTACCCTTGCCCTGCTCTCGCTGAGCGCCGGGTCCGCCATGGCCGATACTTTCTGGAGAAACGTGATTTCCTCCGGTGCTACCACCGCTTCCACCTACCTGACGTCCAAGGATCACAAGATGATCGCGGCGGCCCAGGACGACGCCAGCAGCTTCGTCGCCAGCGACGGTGCGATTCGCGGACCGTTCCTCGAGTCGGCCATGCACCAGGTGCGTGCCGAGCACCCGGGCCTGCAGGCCAGCGATATGGAGTTGGCTAACGCGATTCTGGCGCGAAATACCACCACCGAGTAGTGCTGCCTTTTTGTAGGAGCGAGCTTGCTCGCGAAGAGCCCGAGGACGCCGCGCACATCCAGAATGAACGCGTCATCGTTAACGTTTTTCGCGAGCAGGCTCGCTCCCACAGGGGGGGCGGTATTCCACGCAGGGCCAGCGCCCTCCTTCACCGATACTCATCCACCGGCACACACGCACAGTACAAATTCCGATCGCCGTACACATTGTCCACCCGATTCACCGTCGGCCAGTACTTGTGTGCCCGGGTGTGGGCGTCAGGGGTCACGGCTTGCTCGATGCTGTAGGGCCGCTCCCAGACACCGGTGATATCCGCCAACGTGTGGGGCGAACGTTTCAGCGGATTGTCCTCGGCCGGCCAGGTACCGTCCTGCACTTCGGAAATCTCCGCGCGAATGCACAGCATTGCATTGATAAAGCGATCCAGTTCCGCCTTGGACTCACTTTCAGTCGGCTCGACCATCAACGTGCCCGCCACCGGAAACGACATGGTCGGCGCGTGGAAGCCGTAATCCATCAGGCGCTTGGCCACGTCTTCCTCAGTGATCCCGGTCAGCGCCTTCAGCGGTCGCAGATCAAGGATGCATTCATGAGCCACCCGCCCGTTGCGTCCGCTGAACAGCACCGGGAAGGCCCCCGACAACTGCTCGGCCAGGTAGTTGGCCGATAGAATCGCCACCTCGCTGGCATCCGCCAGTTGCGGCCCCATCATGGCGATGTACATCCAACTGATCGGCAAAATACTCGCACTGCCCCAGGGCGCAGCACTGACGGCACCGTTTTGCGGATCCGGCCCGTCCAGCGGCACCACCGGATGGTTGGCGACGAACGGCGCCAGATGCGCGCGGACGCCGATCGGCCCCATCCCCGGCCCACCGCCGCCGTGGGGAATGCAAAAGGTCTTGTGCAGGTTCATGTGCGAGACGTCGGCACCTATGTCCGCCGGCCGCGCCAGACCGACCTGGGCGTTGAGGTTGGCACCGTCCATGTACACCTGGCCACCGTGACTGTGGATAACTTCGCAGATCTCGCTGATGCCCTCCTCGTACACACCATGGGTCGAGGGGTAAGTCGCCATCAGGCAGGCCAGTTTGTCCCCCGCTGCCGCGGCCTTGCTTTTCAGGTCTTCCAGGTCGACGTTGCCAGCATCGTCGCACTCGACAATCACCACCCGCATCCCGGCCATCTGCGCCGACGCCGGGTTGGTGCCGTGGGCCGATGCCGGGATCAAGCAAACGTCCCGCGCGCCTTGCTGGCGGCTCGCATGGTACTTGCTGATCGCCAGCAGCCCGGCGTACTCGCCCTGGGCCCCGGAGTTGGGCTGCATGCAGATCGCGTCGAAACCGGTGATCGCACACAGCCAGCTCTCCAGCTCAGTGATCATCAGGCTGTAGCCCATCGCCTGATCCTTCGGCGCAAAGGGGTGCAGGTTGGCGAAGCCCGGCCAGGTGATGGGGATCATCTCGGCGGTGGCATTGAGTTTCATGGTGCAGGAGCCGAGCGGAATCATCGACTGGTTGAGCGCCAGGTCCTTGTTCTCCAGTTGCTTGAGGTAGCGCAGCATCTCGGTTTCGCTGTGGTGGGCGTTGAACACCGGATGCCGCAGATAAGCGCTGCTGCGCATCAGGCTGGCCGGAATCCCTGACGCCAGCGGCTCGGTGTCCAGGTCGGCAACCTGCAGCCCGTGGTCAGCCCCCAGGAACACGTCGAACAGTTTAGCCACGGTGCGTTCGTCGCAGCTCTCGTCAAGGCTCAGGCCGACCTGGCCTCGCCCCAGGATCCGCAGGTTGATCTGCGCCGCCTTGGCGGTTTCGATGATCGCGGTCTGGCTGCCGCCCACTTCAAGGGTCAAGGTGTCGAAGAACTGTTGGTTGAGGCGGGTGATGCCGTTGCGCTCGAGCCCGGCGGCGAGGATGCAGGTCAGCCGGTGCACCCGTTGCGCAATGCGCTTGAGCCCTTGCGGACCGTGGTAGACCGCGTAGAAGCCGGCGATATTGGCCAGCAGCACCTGGGCCGTGCAGATGTTCGAGTTGGCCTTCTCGCGTCGGATATGTTGCTCGCGGGTTTGCAGGGCCATGCGCAGGGCGACGTTGCCACGGGCATCTTTCGAGACACCGATGATGCGCCCGGGAATCGCCCGTTTGTACTCCTCACGACTGGCAAAAAACGCCGCATGCGGGCCGCCATAGCCCATCGGCACGCCGAAGCGCTGGGATGAACCGAACACCACGTCGGCGCCCATCTCCCCGGGCGGGGTCAACAGCAACAGGCTGAGCAGATCAGCCGCGACGCAGGCCAGCGCCTGCTGGGCGTGCAACTGGTCGATCAGCGGCCGCAGGTCGCGGATCTCGCCATGGGTGTCGGGATACTGCAGCAGCGCACCGAACACCTGATGCTGCGGCAAGTTATCCACAGCGTCGATAATCAGTTCAAAGCCAAAACCCTCGGCCCGGGTCTGCACCACGGAAATGGTTTGCGGGTGACAGTTCTCATCGACGAAGAACAGATTGCTCTTCGACTTGGCCACCCGCTTGGCCAGCGCCATGGCTTCCGCGGCGGCCGTGGCCTCATCGAGCAGCGAAGCATTGGCCAGATCGAGGCCGGTCAGGTCGATGGTCAGTTGCTGGAAGTTGAGCAGGGCCTCGAGCCGGCCCTGGGCAATTTCCGGTTGATAGGGGGTGTAAGCGGTGTACCAGCCGGGATTTTCCAGCACGTTGCGCAGGATCACCGCCGGCGTCAGGGTGCCGTGATAACCCATGCCGATCAGGCTGGTCCAGACCTGGTTCTGTTCGGCATAACCACGCAATTTGGCCAGCGCGGCCTCTTCGTCCAACGCCGCCGGCAGCTCCAGTGCACGATTGAAGCGGATGCCCGGCGGCACCGTCTGCTCGATCAATTCGACCCGGCTGCCGAGCCCCAGGCTGTCGAGCATCGCCTGTTGTTCGGCAGCGTCCGGCCCCAGGTGGCGGCGCAGGAAGGCGTTGGGGTCACGTAACTGGCTCAAGCTGGGCAACTGGGACATGACGGGCTCTCTCTTGATTGGCGCTCAGCGTCTGTTCAACTCGGTTCAGGCAGCATAGCTGCCCTGTGCGCAGGGTATGGTGTCTTCGGCCAATCGGAGCCATTCTGTTGCGCGTCTCGCCCACGTCCGTCCATCAGGTGCCCTGATCGTCATGAGCCAACTGCCTTTTCTGCCGTTTTCCAAACCTGTCATCGATGAAGCCACCATCAGCGCGGTCGGCGACGTCCTGCGTTCCGGCTGGATCACCAGCGGGCCCAAGGTCCAGGCCTTTGAAGCGCAGCTCTCCGAGTTTTTCGGCGGGCGCCCGGTGCGCACGTTCAATTCCGGCACCTGCACCATGGAAATCGCCCTGCGTATTGCCGGCATCGGTGCCGGTGACGAGGTGATCACCACGCCTATCTCCTGGGTGGCAACCGCCAACGTGATCCTCGAAGTCGGGGCCACGCCGGTGTTTGCCGATATCGACCCGATCACCCGCAACATCGATTTGGACCAACTGGAAGCCGCGATCACCCCGCGCACCAAGGCCATCATCCCGGTGTACCTGGCCGGCTTGCCGGTGGACATGGCGCGCCTGTACGCGATTGCCCGCAAACACGGTCTGCGGGTGGTCGAGGACGCTGCCCAGGCGCTGGGCTCCAGCTGGAACGGGCAGCGGATCGGGGCCACTGGAGATTTCGTCTCGTTCAGTTTTCAGGCGAACAAGAACGTCACCTGCTCGGAAGGCGGTTGCCTGGTGCTAAACACTCCTGAAGAAGCGCGCCTGGCGGAAAAGTATCGCCTGCAAGGCGTCACCCGCAGCGGTTTCGACGGCCTGGATGTGGACGTGCTGGGCGGCAAGTTCAACATGACCGACATCGCAGCCGCCATCGGGCTCGGCCAGTTTGCCGGGATCGAGGCGATTACCGCCCAGCGTCGCATGCTGGCCAGGCATTACTTCGAGTGCTTCGGCAGCGACTTCGAAACCCGTTACGGCGCGCAACTACCGCCGGCGGACTTCACCCAAAGCAACTGGCACCTGTTCCAGCTGGTGTTGCCGGAACGCGCGGATGGTCTGCCGCCACGCGCCACCTTCATGGAGAAAATGCAGGCACTGGGGATTGGCATCGGCTATCACTACCCGCCGATTCATCTGCTGAGTCTGTACCGCGAACGCGGTTTCAAGGAGGGGATGTTCCCGGTGGCCGAGCGGGTTGGCCGGCTGATCGTGTCGTTGCCGATGTTTTCGACTATGAACACGGGTGATGTCGAACGGGTGGTGGCGGCGGTTAAAAGCGTATTGCAACGCTGACGGAGGTTGGCGCAGGAGCCGACTGAGCGGCTCCTGCGTGCGCATCACTCGCCGATGGCGGCCTTGTAGCCGGCAGCGTCGAGGAGTTTTTCCAGGTCAGCCGAGTCACTTGGCTTGAGCTTGAAGATCCACGCGCCGTACGGATCGGAGTTGAGCAGCTCAGGACTGGCGCTCAGCTCTTCGTTGACGGCGATCACTTCACCGGCAACCGGCGAGTAGATGTCCGAAGCGGCCTTGACCGACTCCACCACACCGGCCTGGTCGCCAGCACCGAATACATTGCCCACTTCAGTCAGCTCGACGAATACCACATCGCCCAACGCTTCCTGAGCGTGATCGCTGATGCCTACCGTGACCGTGCCATCCGCTTCCAGGCGCGCCCATTCGTGACTTTCGGCAAAACGCAGTTCGGCAGGGATATCGCTCATGTTCTGTGTCCTCAAGAATAAATGTCAGCGGTGTTGGCCCGCCGGAAATGGTTAGATCAAGGTTTTGCCATGCCGCACGAAGGTCGGTTTTACCACCCGAACCGGGTACCACTTGCCACGGATTTCCACTTCTGCGCGGTCGGCGGTTGCCATCGGCAATCGCGCCAGGGCGATCGATTTGCTAAGCGTAGGAGAGAAACTACCACTGGTGATCTCTCCTTCGCCAACATCAGCGATGCGCACCACTTGGTGCGCACGTAAAACTCCGCGCTCTTCGAGCACCAGGCCGACCAGTTTGTGCTGTACGCCAGCCGTACGCTCGGCTTCGAGCGCGGCCCGGCCGATGAACGGACGAGCGGCGGGATCCCAGGCAATACTCCAGGCCATGTTCGAGGCCAGCGGCGAAACGTCCTGGTGAATGTCCTGGCCGTAGAGGTTCATGCCGGCCTCCAGGCGCAAGGTGTCGCGGGCACCGAGGCCGATGGGCGAAATGCCGGCGCCGACCAGGTCGTTGAAGAATGCCGGGGCCTGGTCGGCTGGCATGGCAATCTCCAGGCCGTCCTCGCCGGTGTAGCCGGTACGGGCAATGAACCAGTCGCCGTCATACTGGCCTTCGAAGGGCTTGAGCTGCTGGATCAGGGTGCCACGGGACTGGCTGACCAACTCGGTGATCTTTTGCCGGGCGTGCGGCCCCTGGATCGCCAGCATTGCCAGGTCGCTGCGCTCGTGCAGCGTTACCTGGAACTGGCCGACCTGCGCCTGCATCCAGGCCAGGTCCTGATCACGAGTGGCGGCGTTCACCACCAGGCGGTAACCATCTTCCTGGCGATAGACGATCATGTCGTCGACGATGCCACCACGCTCGTTGAGCATGGCGCTGTACAGGGCCCGGCCGTTGCTGTGCAGGCGCCCGACATCGTTGGCCAGCAGATACTGGAGCCAGGCCATGGCCTGTGGGCCGCTGACATCGATCACGGTCATATGGGAAACATCGAACACCCCGCAATCGCGGCGCACCTGATGGTGTTCCTCGACCTGCGAGCCGTAATGCAGTGGCATATCCCAACCGCCAAAATCGACCATCTTCGCACCGAGGGCGAGATGAAGGTCATACAGAGGCGTACGCTGTCCCATGGGTTTCTCCTTCCGGGCGTGGCGAAGGTGCGAACAGGTGCCATCGGGGTGAAAGCCTCAGAATAGAAGGCTTTCAGCCAATTTCAGCTACCCGGTCTGAAGGACGATCCGCACCGAATGCCGCGCATTGTAGCCGCAAGGTGTAGGACTGGCACCTAACCGATGCGATGAGCCGAACGACGGATCAAGCCGATCACTGGCAACAACCCCACCAGGATCAAGGTCAAGGCCGGCAAGGAGGCGCGCGCCCATTCGCCTTCGCTGGTCATTTCGAAGATCCGAACGGCCAGCGTGTCCCAGCCGAACGGGCGCATCAGCAGGGTCGCGGGCATTTCCTTGAGCACATCGACGAACACCAGCAGCGCCGCGCTGAGGGTGCCAGGCAGCAGCAGCGGCAGATACACTTTGAAAAACAGTCGCGGGCCACTCACGCCCAGGCTGCGGGCGGCTTCGGGCAACGATGGGCGAATCCGCGCCAGGCTGTTTTCCAAAGGTCCGTAGGCCACCGCGATGAACCGCACCAGATAGGCCAGCAACAAGGCCGCCACGCTGCCCAGCAGCAACGGCTTACCCGCCCCGCCCAACCAACTCGACAACGGCACCACCAGTTCGCGGTCCAGATAACTGAACGCCAGCATGATCGACACCGCCAGCACCGAACCGGGCAAGGCGTAGCCGATGTTGGCCACGCTGATCCCGGAACGGATGGCCCGGGTTGGTGCCAGACGGCGGGCGAATGCCAGGACCATCGCCACGCTGACGGTGATCAATGCGGCCATGGCGCCGAGGTATAAGGTGTGCAGGATCAGCGCCGAGTAACGTTCATCAAGGTCGAAGCGGCCGCGCTGCCAGAACCACGCCAGCAACTGCAGCAACGGGATCACGAACGCGCAGGCGAACACCAGGCCGCACCAGGTACTCGCCGCCAGCGCCTTGAACCCACGCAGGTGATACAGCGCCTTGCCGCGCGGCCGCTCATTGCTCGCGCGACTGGCGCCACGGGCGCGCCGCTCGCCGTACAGCAACAGCATCACCACCAGCAGCAACAGGCTGGCCAACTGGGCAGCGCTGGACAGGCTGAAGAAGCCGTACCAGGTCTTGTAGATCGCGGTGGTAAAGGTGTCGAAGTTAAACACCGACACCGCACCGAAATCGGCCAGGGTCTCCATCAATGCCAGGGCCACACCGGCCCCGATGGCCGGACGGGCCATGGGCAGGGCCACGCGCCAGAACGCCTGCCACGGTGATTGCCCGAGCACTCGCGCCGCTTCCATCAAGCCCTTGCCCTGGGCCAGGAACGCGGTGCGCGCCAGCAGGTAGACATAGGGGTAGAACACCAGCACCAATACCAGGATCACCCCGCCGGTGGAGCGCACCCGTGGCAGGCGCAGGCCGCTGCCGAACCATTCGCGCAACAAGGTTTGCACAGGCCCGGAGAAGTCCAGCAGGCCGACGAACACGAACGCCAGGACATAGGCAGGAATCGCAAAGGGCAGCATCAGCGCCCAATCCAGCCAACGGCGCCCGGGAAACTCGCAGAGGCTGGTGAGCCAGGCCAGGCTCACCCCCAGCAGCGTTACCCCGACGCCAACCCCGAGGATCAGCGTCAGGGTATTGCCCAGCAGGCGCGGCATCTGGGTGTCCCACAGGTGGGACCAGATTTGCCCATCGACGGATTGCCACGACAGCAACAGCACGCTCAGCGGCAGCAGGACCAGGGCGGCGACGGCGAAAACCAGCGGATACCAGCGACGTTGGGCGGGATGGGCCACAGGGCGAGATCTCAAGCAGAGGAAACAGACAGCACAGGGCTAAAGGTGACGGGTACAAAAACAAAACGCCCCGCTAGTGCGGGGCGCAGTATACCGGCTGGCTCAGTTCCAGCCAGCACGGTCCATCAAGCGAATGGCCTCGGCCTGACGCTTGCCCGCCACTTCAACCGGCAACGCGTCCGGAACGAACTGGCCCCAGGCCGCCACTTCCGCCGACGGTTTCACGCTCGGGTTGGCCGGAAATTCCTGGTTGACGTCGGCAAAGATCTTCTGCGCCTCAGGCGTGGTCATCCACTCCACCAGCGCCTTGGCGGCTGCCGGGTGCGGGGCGTATTTGGTCAGGCCGATACCCGACAGGTTGACGTGCACGCCACGGTCAGCCTGGTTCGGCCAGAACAGTTTGACCGGCAGGTCCGGGTTCTGTTGGTGCAGGCGGCCATAGTAGTAGGTGTTGACGATACCGACGTCGCACTGCCCGGCGGCGATCGCCTGCATCACCGCGTTGTCATCGGAGAACACGTCAGTGGCGAGGTTGTTGACCCAGCCCTTGATGATTGCTTCGGTCTTGGCCTCGCCATGGGTTTCGATCAGCGTGGCGGTCAGCGACTGGTTGTAGACCTTCTTCGCGGTGCGCAGGCACAGGCGGCCTTCCCATTGCTTGTCGGCCAGGGCCTCGTAGGTGGTCAGCTCGCTCGGCTTGACCCGGTCGGTGGAGTACACCAGGGTCCGGGCGCGCAGGCTCAGGCCAGTCCAGGCATGGGACTTGGCGCGGTATTGCGGGGGAATATTGTCGTCGATCACTTTCGAAGTGAACGGTTGCAGGATGCCCATCTGCTCGGCCTGCCAGAGGTTGCCGGCGTCGACAGTCAGCAGCAGGTCGGCGGTGGCGTTCTCACCTTCAGCCTTGATGCGCTGCATCAGCGGCGCTTCCTTGTCGGTGATGAACTTCACTTTGACACCGGTTTTCTCGGTGTAGGCATCGAAGACCGGCTTGATCAACTCGTCGATGCGCGAGGAGTAGACCACTACCTCATCGGCGGCCTGAGCCGTGGTGCCAATCAGGGTCAAGGCCAGGGCGGTCAGTAGACGCTTCGGTGCCAACATGGGAGCGGTCTCTCGATAGCAAAAATGAGCCGAAATGATAAGGACTCACATTTACCAGCTCAACCGATCCCTCCGCCGCACAAGTTACCAGATGTTGCGCGGCGCCCTCAGGCCTTGGCCAGCTCCGGCAGATCGCCGCTCAAACCCAGGGCTTGACGCACAAACAGCGCCTTGGCTTCCGGCATCTGATCGACCATTTTCAAGCCGGTGTTGCGCAACCAGCGCACCGGCAAGGGGTCGGCCTGGAACAGCCGCTCGAAACCTTCCATCGCCGCCATCAACGCCAGGTTGTGCGGCATGCGTCGCCGCTCGTAGCGACTGAGCACCTTCACCTCCGCCAGGCGCTCACCGCGGCTGGCCGCTTGCAACAGCACTTCGGCGAGCACCGCTGCATCGAGGAAACCAAGGTTGACGCCCTGCCCAGCCAGCGGGTGGATGGTGTGCGCAGCGTCGCCGATCAGCGCCAGGCCCTCTGCCACGTAACGCTTGGCATGTCGCTGACGCAGCGGTACACAAAGCCTCGGATCAGCGCTGAGCACACGGCCCAGGCGCCCCTCGAAGGCCCGCTCCAGTTCCGCGCAGAACGCTGCTTCGTCCAGCGCCATCAGGCGTTGCGCCTGTTCAGGCGTGGTCGACCAGACAATCGAACACCAGTCGTGCTGACCGTCGCGCTCAAGCGGCAGGAACGCCAGTGGACCGTCGTCGGTGAAGCGCTGCCAGGCCGTCATCTGGTGCGGCTGGGAACTGCGTACGCTGGTGACGATTGCATGGTGCAGATAATCCCACTCCCGGGTGGCCACGCCAGTCAGGCGGCGCACCGCTGAGTTGGCACCGTCAGCGGCAATCACCAGCGGAGCGCGCAAGGTGCGGCCGTCGGCCAGGGTCAGCAGCCAATCGTCGCCGGAACGGCGCATCTGCTCCAGCCGCGCGTTGGCCAGCAAGCCCAGGTCGCAATCGTGCAGGCGCTCGAGCAATGCGTCCTGGACCACCCGGTTCTCGACGATATGCCCCAATGTCTCGGCATGCACACTGGCCGCCGAAAAGTGGATCTGCCCGGTGCCGCTGCTGTCCCACACCTGCATGTCGGAGTACGGACTGCTGCGCCGCTTGAGCACGCCGTCCCAGACGCCCAGCCGTTCGAGAATCCGCTGGCTGGCGACGGACAACGCACTGACCCGCGGCTCGAAAGCCGATTGCGCATCGAAGGGTTTGACGCTCATGGGGCTGCCGTCGAGCAACAACACTTCCAGGCCACTGTCTTGTAGCGCCAGTGCCAGGGCACTGCCGACCATTCCAGCCCCGACAATCAGCAGATCTGCGCGCATGTCCATGCTTTAAGCCTGTCTCGCTTGCGGCTTGAGCCGCACGTAAAGGGTTTTCTCGACCCGGGCAACCAGGGTGCCTGCGCCGTCGTGAATATCGATCCGCAACTGCGGCAGGTACTTCTCGCCATTGGCGGTTTGCTCGCGCACGTCGTCGAGCAACCCCTGATCGATGCGAAAGCGGGCGAACACCGGGCCCTTGCCGGGGGAGATGAAGTCGATATCAGCCGACTTGTCCCAGACGATGTAGTCACGCCCGAGGTTTTCCATGAGCATCAGCATGAAGAACGGGTCGATCATCGAGTACAGGCTGCCACCGAACTGGGTGCCCACGTAATTGCGGTTGTACCAGCCCAGCCCCATGCTCACCTGGACATCGCGAAAGTCGTCGCTGATGTGCCGCACGCGCACGCCGGCGCCGAGATAGGGCGGGTAAAAGCACATAAAGATGCGCATCAGCCGCGCCTTGCCGACTTTGCGGCTCAGCCACTCAAACATCCGGACGCGTCCCCAGGCCCATGGCCTGCCGGGCGAACCAGCGTTTGGCCGGTGGCAACAAGTCGAGGCCCAACAGGCCGATATTGCGTCCCAGGGAAACCAGCGGCTGGGTGCTGCCGAACAGCCGCGTGACCTGGTCGGAGAAGCCGACGGTGAGGTTCTGGTCGAGGCGCTGGCGCTCGCGGTAGGCCTGCAGGGTGGCGAACTCCCCCGGCTTGCCGTCGCTGGCGAGCAAGGCCTCGGCCAGCGCCTGGGCGTCACGCAAGGACAGGTTGAAACCCTGCCCGGCAATCGGATGCAGGCTGTGGGCGGCATTGCCCAGGACCGCCAGATGGGGACGCACCTGCTCCTCGGCTTCGATCAGCGACAGCGGATACAAATGCCGTGCGCCCACTTGCTTGAGCGTGCCCAGGCGATAACCGAACACACCCTGCAGCTCACTGAGGAAACTGCGCTCATCCAGCGCCGCCAGGCGTTGCGCGTCCATGCCCAGGCGGGTCCAGACCAGTGCGCAGCGATTTTCCGGCAGCGGCAACAGGGCCATCGGCCCGTCATCGGTGAAGCGCTCGAAGGCCATGCCGTTGTGCGCTTCGCTGGGGGTGATGTTGGCGATCAAGGCACTCTGGTTATACGGACGCGACTTGACGCCAATGCCCAGCTGCTCGCGCAAGCCGGAACGGCCACCGTCGGCCAGTACCGCAAGGTCGCACTCGAGGCTGGTTTCATCATTGAGGGTCAGCCGATAGCCGTCTTCCAGCGGTTCCATGCGCGTGACCTCGGCCGGGCAACGCCAACTGATCACGTCCTTGTCCAGGCCCTGCCACAGGCATTGGCCCAGCCAGGCGTTTTCCACCACATAACCCAGGGCCGGAACACCCTCTTCCATCGCCGACAGGCGGGCGGTGGAAAAACGCCCACGGTCGGACACATGAATCTGCTTGATCGGCTCGGCACGCCGTGAAATCGCCTGCCACAGGCCCAGGCGCTGGTAGATCTGCCGCGCACCGTAAGACAAGGCCGAAGAGCGCGCGTCGTAACTCGGCTGGTAGCTGTCACCTGGAGCGAAAGGTTCGATCAGTACGATCTTCCAGCCGCGCGCCTTGGCGCCCGCCTGCAGGGCTAACGCCAGACTGGCGCCAACCAGACCGCCGCCGATGATTGCCAGATTGACCCGGCTCATGCGACCAGGGCCCGGGCAGCGGCCATCAGCGCCTCGATCTCGGCGACCGTCTTCGGCACGCCATGGGTCAGGATTTCACAGCCTTGCTTGGTCACTACCACGTCATCCTCGATGCGCACGCCAATGCCGCGCCATTTCTTCGCTACGTTCTGATTGTCCGCAGCGATGTAGATCCCCGGCTCGACGGTCAGGGCCATGCCGACTTCCAGCACCCGCCACTCCCCGCCCACCTTGTACTCGCCGACATCGTGCACATCCATGCCCAGCCAATGTCCGGCGCGGTGCATGTAGAACGCTTTATAAGCTTCGCTGGCGATCAGTTCGTCGACCTCGCCCTGCAACAACCCCAGTTCGACCAACCCGGTGGTGATCACTTGCACCGTGGCTTCGTGCGCCTGGTTCCAGTGTTTGTTCGGCGCGATCTGGGCGAACGCGGCTTCCTGCGCCGCCAGGACCAGCTCGTAGATCGCCTTCTGCTCCGCCGAAAACCTGCCGTTGACCGGCCAGGTGCGGGTGATGTCGCTTGCATAGCAGTCGATCTCGCAACCGGCGTCGATCAGCACCAGGTCGCCATCCTTGAGCAGCGCGTCATTTTGTTGGTAGTGCAGGATGCAACTGTTGCGTCCGGCGGCGACGATCGAGCCATAGGCCGGCATTTTTGCCCCGCCCTTGCGGAACTCGTAATCCAGTTCGGCTTCGAGGCTGAATTCGTGCAAGCCGGCTCGGCTGGCCTGCATCGCGCGAATATGGGCCTGGGCGGAAATTCGTGCGGCTTCGCGCATCACCTTGACCTCTGCCGCCGATTTATACAGGCGCATGTCGTGCAGCAGATGATCCAGGGCAACGAATTCCTTCGGCGGCTGGGCGCCGAGGTGCGCCTTGGAGCGAATCACGTTGATCCACTCCATCAGGTGCCGGTCGAATTCCGCGTTGCTGCCCATCGCCGAGTACACCCGGTCGCGGCCTTCGATCAGGCCGGGGAGAATGTCGTCGATATCGGTAATCGGGAAGGCATCGTCAGCGCCGAAGTCATGGATCGCCCCTTCCTGCCCGGCACGCAGGCCGTCCCAGAGCTCGCGCTCGGGATTGCGCTCGCGACAGAACAGGATGTACTCGCCGTGCTCGCGCCCCGGAATCAGGACGATGACTGCCTGTGGCTCGGGGAAACCGCTGAGGTACTGGAAATCGCTGTCCTGGCGGTAGACGTGCTCGACGTCCCGGTTACGGATGGCCACCGCGGCGGCCGGCAGGATTGCGATGCTGTTGGGTTCCATCTGCGCCATCAGCGCCTTGCGGCGACGGCCGTATTCCGATTTCGGGATATGAATCATGGGCAGATGGGGGTCCCTTTCCAGCAATGGATTAATGCAGCGATGGCTTGGCAGCAGCCGGTTCGTCGGCTTTTTTGGTCTCGGTGAACAGCAGCAATGGGGCGACCCGCAGGTACTCCATCACTTCCATATAGTCGTTTTCGCCGTCGTCGGACTCTTCCAGTGCATCCTGGACCTGGGAAATGGCCGAAAGATCCTGCAAAACCTCGGTGGCTTCGGTGCTAAGCATGCTGCTGTCACGGCAGTTCAGGCCAAAACCGCTGAGGAAACCCTGGCACCACTCGCCCAGCGCGACCGCGCGTTCGGCCAGCGGAGCGTCATCGGTTGGCAGCAGCAGGACCACGGTCATGTCGTCGCCGGTCAGCTCGCCCTTGACCATCTCCTGCAGGCCGATCAAGGCGTTGCGGACATTGTCCTGCGGCTCGCTTTCGAGCAGTTCGGCGGCATCGATCAGCCAGCCTTCGTTGTCAAAGCCGGCACCGGCGCAGCTGCGGCCGAGCAACAGGCCGTGCAGTTCGGCGGGCGAGACGTTATGGCCGCTGGTTTTCAGCAGGGTGGCAAAGGCTTGGTACGGAGAATTCTGAATGGGCATGGGCAGCTAGGCGCCAAGCGGCGCTATGTCTAGAATGAAGGCCTTGTATCCTACAACGACTCCCCTGTAGGAGCGAGCCTGCTCGCGATGTTAACGCTGAGCATCTGACACCACGCGGTGCGAGATCGCGCCTGAAGTCCGCCCCCCATCAGACAGTGAAGACAATGGAAGACGACGACCTGCAAGCGCTGATGGCCAGACTCGAGTTGCTAATTACCCGAGTCGAGCAACTAAAGAGTCAAAACGGACTCTTACTAGCTCAGGAAAAAACCTGGCGCGAGGAACGCGCGCACCTCATTGAAAAAAATGAAATCGCCCGGCGTAAGGTCGAATCGATGATTTCGCGCCTCAAGGCCCTGGAGCAAGACTCATGAGTTCAAGCAATAGCGTCACCGTGCAGATCCTCGACAAAGAGTATTCGATCATCTGCCCCCAGGAAGAACGCAGCAACCTGGTGAGCGCCGCCCGCTACCTGGACGGCAAGATGCGCGAAATCCGCAGCAGCGGCAAAGTCATCGGCGCCGACCGGATTGCCGTGATGGCCGCCTTGAACATCACCCATGACCTGTTGCACAGCCAGGAACGACCGGACGTGCAGGCCAGCGGCTCGACCCGCGAACAGGTGCGTGACCTGCTCGATCGCGTCGACCTGGTGCTCGCTTCCGATCAGGACGTCGGCAAAAGCTGATTCCTTGGGGTGGTTGCGGTATACTCGCGCCACTCCCTGGGGTGCTTGCCAGTTGACGATGTCCCTGAGCCGATTCGCACTACCCTGGAGGTTGCACGTTGGGCTGGTGTGCATGTCCGCTAGACGGAAAGCCTTAAAGCCTACTGCATCTTCCACCTTGAACTTTCGGGTTCAAGGGCTAAGTCAGCAGCGGTTCATCCGGGGAGCCTGATTCAAGCCGATGCCAGTTCCTGCTGGCATCGGCTTTTTACGATCACGCCCTTCTGGCGTACTCGACACTCGAACAGCCCAAGACGATGACCGAACCTGCGCCGCTTTCCCGCCCGCAACTTCGACGCCAGTTGCGCAAGGCTCGCCGCGCACTGACCGCGAGCCAGCAACAGCAGGCCGCACGCGGGCTGTATCGACAACTGGCACAACATCCGTTGTTTCGCCGGGCCAAACACATCTCCCTGTACCTGCCCACCGACGGTGAAATCGATCCGCGCCTGCTGCTGCGCGCGGCCCAGCGCCGGGGCAAGGCCACTTACCTGCCGGTGCTCAGCGCATGGCCACGGACCAAAATGGTCTTCCAGCGCATTCGTCCCGGCGAAAAACTGCAGCCCAATCGCTTCCGCATTCTCGAGCCACGGGTCAACCCGGCGCGCCAGCGCAAGGTCTGGGCACTGGACCTGGTGCTGCTGCCGTTGGTCGGTTTTGACGAGGACGGTGGACGCCTGGGCATGGGTGGCGGTTTCTATGACCGCAGTCTGGCGTACCTGGAGCGCCGCAAAAGCTGGCGCAAGCCGACGCTGATGGGCCTGGCCCACGAATGTCAGAAAGTCGGGAAGCTGGCGCAAGCCAGTTGGGATGTGCCGCTGCAGGGCACGGTGACCGATCGCCAGTGGTACGTGGCCGACCCGGCGATCCTGGACACTTGAACCTTAGCGCTTGAAGGGCTGGATCTGTTGCGCGACTTCGATCGGTGCATCGGTCTTGTTGGCCCACAGGCTCTGTGCGTAACCGGTCGTCACCACACCCAGACCAAACACGATCACCAGTACCCAGAGTAAATCCGGCTTGCGTTGCATCGATTGCCCCCCTCAAGGCGTGTCACACACGATGTCAGCAGCCGTGTCCATTCCAGGCCGTGCTTGCCGCGTCTTGCTTAAAAGTCCGGCATTTTGCGGTAACGTGAGGCGACACGCAAACGCTGGCGTCAACCGACCGTCGGTTTGTCATATATTTACCCTTATCCTTCGCGCCCCCTGCTTTTGGAGCATAAAAGATGGCCTATTGGCTGATGAAATCCGAGCCCGACGAGCTCTCGATCAAAGGCCTGGAAAAGCTCGGCGAAGCCCGCTGGGACGGGGTTCGCAACTACCAGGCGCGGAATTTCCTGCGGGCCATGGCGGTGGGTGACGAGTTTTTCTTTTATCACTCAAGCTGCCCAGAGCCGGGCATTGCCGGGATCGGGCGGATCATCGAAGCCGCCTACCCGGACCCGACGGCGCTGGAGCCCGAGAGTCATTACTTCGACCCCAAGGCCAACGCTGACAAGAATCCCTGGAGTGCGATCAACGTCGCGCACGTCGAAACTTTCCCCAAGGTGCTGCGGCTCGACTACCTGAAGCAACAAAGTGCCCTGGAACAGATGCCCCTGGTGCAGAAAGGCAGCCGGCTTTCTGTGATGCCGGTCACCGCCGAGCAATGGGCTGCCGTACTTGCATTGCGCTGATGGAGCGTTAGCGCCCGTCGGCCCTTACTGAACGATCAGGTTGTTGAACAACAGATCCTCGACCATCGGCTTGCCCGTTTCGTCGTTCATGACTTGCTGAGTCTGCTTCAGGGCTTCCTGGCGCAGCTTTTCCTTGGCTTCGACGTTGTTCATGGTTTCGCTGGTCTGCTGATTGAACAGCGCCACCAACTGATTGCGGATCAACGGCTCATTGGCCTTGACCGCCTTGGCCGCCTCATCGCCGGTGACACGCAACGCCACGTCGGCCTTGTAGACCTTGAGCTTGGGCGTACCGTCCAGGCCGTAATTGCCCACGAACGGCGGGCTCAGGCTGATGTAGCTGACTTTCGGCGCCGCGCCCTCTTTGGCTTCTTCGCCCAGCGCTGCCACAGGCAGAGACAGGGCCAGCATCAACATGATCCACGCTTTCACAATTCGCTCCTTATCCGGTTTGCGGCCCAGCATAGCGATCCACCCGCGCCAGCCCAAGCGTAAAGCTTATGGCCGACTATCAGGGCGGGGCATGCTCGTTGACCCTTCGACTCACACACCTACACTTATCGGCCATCACTCCCAAAGGAATAGCCCTGATGAAAGCCGTGCTGTGCAAAGCCTTCGGCCCTGCCGAATCGCTGGTGCTGGAAGACGTCGCCAGTCCTGTCGCGAAGAAGAACGAAATCCTGTTGGAGGTGCATGCCGCCGGGGTCAATTTTCCGGACACGCTGATCATCGAGGGCAAATACCAGTTCAAGCCGCCCTTCCCGTTTTCGCCGGGCGGTGAAGCGGCAGGAGTGGTCAGTTCGGCCGGGGAAAAGATCAGCCACCTCAAGGTCGGCGACCGGGTCATGGCGCTGACCGGCTGGGGCAGCTTTGCCGAGCAGGTCGCGGTGCCGGGCTACAACGTGTTGCCGATCCCGCCGTCGATGGATTTCAACACCGCGGCGGCCTTCAGCATGACCTACGGCACCTCGATGCACGCGCTGAAACAACGCGGCAACCTGCAGCCGGGAGAAACCCTGCTTGTATTGGGCGCCTCCGGTGGCGTCGGCCTGGCCGCCGTGGAAATCGGCAAGGCCATGGGCGCCCGGGTGATTGCCGCCGCCAGCAGCAGCGAGAAACTGGCGGTGGCCAAGGCCGCCGGTGCCGATGAGTTGATCAATTACAGCGAAACCAGCCTCAAGGACGAAATCAAGCGCCTGACCGACGGCCAGGGCGCCGACGTGATCTACGACCCGGTCGGCGGCGACCTGTTCGACCAGGCCGTCCGCGCCATCGCCTGGAACGGTCGCCTGCTGGTGGTGGGTTTTGCCAGCGGACGCATCCCCGAACTGCCGGTCAACCTGGCGCTGCTCAAGGGTGCCGCCGTGGTCGGCGTGTTCTGGGGCGCGTTCGCCCAGCGCCAACCGCAGGACAACGCCGCCAACTTCCAACAATTGTTCGCCTGGTTCGGCGAAGGCAAGCTGAAGCCGCTGGTGTCGCAAGTCTATCCGCTGGCCAACGCCGCCCAGGCGATCAACGACCTGGGTCAGCGCAAGGCGGTGGGCAAGGTGGTGGTGCAGGTTCGTTAGAGGATCTTGCGAATTTCCTCCGGCAGGAAGCGCTTGAACCGTGAGGCAGGGTAGTTCATGCACTGCCGGGCAATGTACGGCACCTGCCGGTTCAGCCTGGCGATCAGGGCCAGGCGCTCCTCGGTCGACCATTGGTGATGAAACATCCCGTTCGTCAGATACGCGCGGGTGTAGCGAAACGCCGTCAGATCGATCCAGCTGTGTTCGGCGAAGTGGGAAAAGCTGCGATTGATCTCGCGGCATTTCACCTCCTTGAGCCACTGGTGGGCATCCAGTGGGTCATCCAGTCGAAACTGCATGGGGGCGATGATTTCCAGTTCCGGCGGCCGCTCGGCAGCCACCGACCACGGCTTGAACCGCCACTGCTGTGCCGCCTCCTTCGCCGCATCCGCGAGGCCGGGGTGGTCACTTTGCACAATACGAACCTTGCTCACCGAGCCATCGGCCTGCACGGTCATCCCGACCCGAACGTCGCCAACCACCCCGGCACGGTGCAACGCCTTGGGGTAAACCGGCTTGGGACTGTATTGCGCGACCAGGAATATTTCCCCGGCCAGCCCCTCTCCCACCACGCACATCAATAGAAACAAACCAAGCCAACGCATACCGCCCTCCGCAGTCCGGTGCCGGGTTGGCACTGCTGCAAAAGGTTACGGACCGGGGCGCAAACACCCCATCCCGGCATTTCCGAGAGCCCTGCGGGAAGCGTCGCCAAAGATTGCCTTTTATTTCCTACGTCAGTGCCTGATCACGGCAACGGGAAAATCTCCCACAGCGCCTCTAACTTACATCCGAGCGACATGTTCATAAAAGAACACGCGATTTTGTTCATTTGCGGATTATTTGCAGATGAGATGCAGTGCTATTTTCGGTAACGAAACTGTAACATTCGCATCCGCAGTCAAAACAAGAAATTTGGAGCTCTTGAATGTTTGCTTTCTTTCGCCCTGCCGCTCATCAGGCACCGCTGCCTGAAGAGCATGTTGATAGCACTTACCGGCGCCTGCGCTGGCAAATTTTCGCCGGGATTTTTATTGGCTATGCGGGCTACTACCTGCTGCGCAAGAACTTCTCCCTGGCCATGCCCTACCTGATTGAAGAAGGCTACACCCGTGGCCAGCTCGGCCTGGCGATGTCGGCCATCGCCATTGCCTACGGCCTGTCGAAATTTCTCATGGGCCTGGTGTCGGACCGTTCCAACCCCCGTTACTTCCTGCCGTTTGGCTTGCTGGTGTCCGCCGGGGTGATGTTCGTGTTCGGTTTCGCGCCCTGGGCGACGTCCAGCGTGACCATGATGTTCATCCTGCTGTTCATCAATGGCTGGGCCCAGGGCATGGGCTGGCCGCCGAGCGGGCGGACCATGGTGCACTGGTGGTCGCAGAAGGAGCGTGGCGGCGTGGTCTCGGTGTGGAACGTCGCGCATAACGTCGGCGGCGGTTTGATCGGCCCGCTGTTCCTGATTGGCATGGGCTTGTTCAATGACTGGCACGCGGCGTTCTATGTGCCGGCGGCCGTGGCATTGCTGGTGGCGGTGTTCGCCTTCGTCGTGATGCGCGACACCCCGCAATCGGTGGGCCTGCCACCGATCGAGCGCTACAAGAACGACTACCCCCACGGCTACGATGCCAGCCACGAAGAAGAATTCAGCGCCAAGGAAATCTTCGTCAAATACGTGCTGCGCAACAAAATGCTCTGGTACATCGCCCTGGCCAACGTGTTCGTGTACCTGTTGCGCTACGGCGTGCTGGACTGGGCACCGACCTACCTCAAGGAAGCCAAGCACTTCACCGTCGACAAGACCTCCTGGGCGTACTTCCTCTACGAGTGGGCCGGCATCCCGGGCACGCTGCTCTGTGGCTGGCTGTCGGACAAGGTGTTCCGCGGCAACCGTGGCCTGACCGGCATGGTGTTCATGGCGCTGGTGACAGTCGCCACCCTGGTCTACTGGCTGAACCCGGCGGGCAACCCGACCGTCGACATGATCGCCCTAGTGTCCATCGGCTTCCTGATCTACGGCCCGGTGATGCTGATCGGCCTGCAGGCGCTGGAATTGGCACCGAAGAAAGCCGCGGGCACGGCTGCCGGCTTTACCGGTCTGTTTGGCTACCTCGGTGGTTCAGTCGCGGCCAGTGCCGCAATGGGCTACACCGTCGACCACTTCGGCTGGGACGGCGGATTCGTCCTGCTGATCGGCGCATGCCTGTTGGCCATGGCCTTCCTGGCGCCGACCCTGGGCCACAAGCAAACCGCCAGTCAGAGCCGCGAAGCCGTCGCGTGATCCCAGGCTGAACCACAGCGCTTGAGCCGCGCCTCCAGATTACGGTCTGGCATGGCGTGGCTACGCAGGGCGCTGGCCGTTTGCTCGACATAGTCGCGCGTGGTGCCGTAACGCCCGCAAGCGCTTTCGAAGACCTGGCTCAGCACATGGTCCGGCAAGTTGCCGGCATAGCTGGGCAGGTGCCGCTCCAGGACAAAGCCCAACGCCTGCACCTTGCTGCCGTCTTCGAGCCGGCAGTTGAGCCAGTGCGGGCGGTAGGAAGGCACCGGCATTTCGCGCTGCCACAGGGCATACAACGACGCTTCGAGTTGCTCCTCGGGCAAGCGGTAGGCGAACCCGCTGCACGATCCCCCGCGATCCAGGCCAAACACCAGCCCCGGCAACTCCGGCGTACCACGATGCTCGTGAGACCACAGGTACAAACCACGGTGGTAGCCATGCACGCGCCCACGCAGCCGCTCGACGGCCGAACATTCCGGGCGCCAGATCAACGAACCATAGGCGAACAACCAGACCGGCCCGCCTTTGTGCAGGGCCATGGTGGATTGCATCGAGTTGAGCAATTGCTCGCGGGTCAATTGCGCACCCAGATCAAGCCGCGGAGGATAAGCCAGATTGATGAAATCGGATTCAATGGCTGTCATGATAAAAACCAACGCCCCCACAGTTGTTGCGAGATGTAAGTAACTTTAGCTCAATTGAACGTAAAGCTCTAACTACCGCTCGCAACGTACTAAGAACTCAGAACTTTCCAAGATAAATATTCAATAAGCCCGCGATATATAGCCTAACGTCATTTGCAACGTCGCTTAAATATCTTTATGTACTAACCATAAGCTATTCGCACTACGGCAACCGCCAGCACGTTCAGCTTGGCAACAGGAGCAGTCCCGTATAAAGGCCGGTCACAACGCCAGCCTTATCGCGTTGAAGGAACCAACGATGAAAAAATCCTGGATCTGCCTGCTTCTGGCGATCACCCACACCGCCCACGCCTGGGCACAAGATGACGACCCAGGGGCGTGGTATCTGCAAACCAGTGTCTACACCCGACACTTCTCCCCGGACCCCGAGCACAACAATCACCAGCAATTGCTCGGCCTGGAATACCACGACACGTCCGGTTGGCTGTTGGGCGGGGCGACCTTTCTCAACTCGTTCGATCAGCGCGCCTACTACGCCTACGGCGGCAAACGCTACGACAGTGCAGACTATCCGCTCTATGTGAAGCTCACCGGAGGACTGCTGGAGGGTTATCACGGCAAGTATCAGAACAAGATCCCGCTCAACCGCTACGGGGTGGCGCCGGTCGTCATCCCCTCCCTGGGGACTTACTACGGACCGGTGTCCGCCGAGCTGGTGTTGCTCGGCTTCAATGCGGCGATGATTACCACCGGGGTGCGGTTTTAGGCGGGGGTCAACTCTGATCGCGGATCAAGATCGGGGATCAAGATCGCGGATCAAGATCGAGGCGCGTAGGCAAATACGTCGGCGCGCATTTGGTGGGCGTCCATACCGGCTTCGACCAGGGCGTCCAGCGTGCCGTAGACCATCGCCGGTGAGCCACTGGCGTAGACATGCAGTGGCTTGAGATCTGGGAAGTCCTGACAGACCGCCTCGTGCAACATGCCGCAGCGCCCTTCCCAACCGCACAGATCACTGACCACCTGGTGCAGGAACAGATTGGGCAGTTTCTGCCATTCGTCCCAGTGCTCCATCTGATAGAAATCTTCCGGCCGGCGCACGCCCCAATACAGGTGCACGGGGTGCTTGAAGCCCTTGGCCCGACAGTGTTCGAGCAGGCTGTGGATCTGGCCCATGCCGGTGCCCGCCGCGATCAGCACCAGCGGGCCGTCCGGCAGCTCGGCGAGGTGGGTATCGCCAAAAGGCATTTCGATGCGCGCCATGCCGTTGCGTTGCAGTTGTTCGATCAGGCTCCGGGCGCTGGCCTCGCGAGCCAGCACGTGGATTTCCAGGTCACGCCCGGAATGCGGCGCCGACGCCAGGGAGAAGGCGGATTTTTCACCATTCTCGCGTTCGATCATCAGGTACTGCCCGGCGTGATAGCGCGGCGGCTTGCCCGCCGGCGCCCGCAGGCGGACCCGCCAAGTGTCGCCGCCAACGTCCAGACACTCGATGACCTGACACGACAGACTGCGCACCGGCAGTTCTCCCAGCGCAAGGACGCCATCCCACAACACAATGCAGTCTTCCAGCGGCGCTGCTATGCAAGTGTAGAACTCGCCGTGGTCGCGCACCTCACCGGTCTGCTCGACCCGGCCTTCGACCAGCAGTGCCGCACACACATGGCAATTGCCGTTGCGGCAGCTTTGCGGGCAGTCGTAGCCCAGGCGCCGCGCGCCATCGAGAATTCGCTCGCCGGGCTGTATCTCAAGCACTGCTCCGGACGGCTGCAAGGTTACACGCATCAATCTATTCCTAACTGATTCCAGATGGCATCGATCCGGCGCGTCACCGCCTCATCCTTGACGATCACCCGGCCCCACTCGCGGGTGGTTTCACCGGGCCACTTGTGCGTGGCATCGAGCCCCATCTTCGAACCCAGGCCGGAAATCGGCGAGGCGAAGTCGAGGTAGTCGATTGGCGTGTTATCGATCATCACCGTGTCGCGCTTGGGGTCCATGCGCGTGGTGATGGCCCAGATCACGTCGTTCCAGTCGCGGGCGTTGATATCGTCGTCGGTGACGATAACGAACTTGGTGTACATGAACTGTCGCAAAAACGACCAGACACCGAGCATTACCCGCTTGGCGTGGCCCGGGTACTGCTTCTTCATGGTCACCACGGCCATACGGTACGAGCAGCCCTCGGGCGGCAGGTAGAAGTCGGTGATCTCCGGAAACTGCTTCTGCAGGATAGGCACGAACACTTCGTTCAGGGCCACGCCGAGAATCGCCGGCTCATCCGGTGGACGGCCGGTGTAGGTGCTGTGGTAGATCGGCTTGATGCGATGGGTGATGCGCTCGACGGTGAACACCGGGAAGCTGTCGACTTCGTTGTAGTAGCCAGTGTGATCGCCGTACGGACCTTCATCGGCCATCTCGCCGGGATGGATCACCCCTTCGAGGATGATTTCGGCGGTGGCCGGAACCTGCAAATCGTTGCCACGGCACTTCACCAGTTCGGTACGGTTACCGCGCAGCAGACCGGCGAAGGCGTATTCGGACAGGCTGTCCGGCACCGGCGTCACCGCACCAAGGATGGTCGCAGGGTCGGCGCCCAGCGCCACCGACACCGGGAACGGTTGGCCCGGGTGCTTCTCGCACCACTCGCGATAATCGAGCGCGCCGCCACGATGGCTCAACCAGCGCATGATCACCTTGTTGCGACCAATCACTTGCTGGCGATAGATGCCCAGGTTCTGCCGGTCCTTGTTCGGACCCTTGGTCACGGTCAGGCCCCAGGTAATCAGCGGCCCGACGTCGCCCGGCCAGCAGGTCTGCACCGGCAGCATCGCCAGGTCGACGTCATCGCCTTCAATGACCACTTCCTGGCAGATGGCGTCTTTGACCACCTTCGGCGCCATGGCAATGATCTTGCGGAAGATCGGCAGCTTCGACCACGCGTCCTTCAGGCCCTTCGGCGGCTCGGGTTCCTTGAGGAACGCCAGCAGCTTGCCGATTTCGCGCAGCTCGCTGACCGCCTCGGCGCCCATGCCCAGGGCCACGCGCTCGGGCGTGCCGAACAGGTTGCCGAGCACCGGGATGTCGTAGCCAGTGGGATTTTCGAACAGCAGTGCCGGGCCCTTGGCGCGCAGCGTGCGATCGCAGACCTCGGTCATTTCCAGCACAGGGGACACTGGAACCTGGATGCGCTTGAGTTCACCGCGCTGTTCCAGGCCGCTGATAAAGTCGCGCAAATCGCGATACTGCATGCGTAAGCCTCACTTGGCCGTGGCGTTCGGGGCAGGCAGTTTAGCGCCGAACCTTGCGCTTCAGAACCACGAACTGCCGGTTGAGCAAAATTCAGATAGCAAAAAGCCGGGTTTCCCCGGCTTTTTCGACCTGTTCGACTTACTTGCGTTTCATCGACAGGAAGAACTCATCGTTGGTCTTGGTCGTTTTCAGCTTGTCGACCAGGAACTCGATGGCAGCGACTTCGTCCATCGGGTGCAGCAACTTGCGCAGGATCCACATGCGCTGCAACTCGTCGTCGGCGGTCAGCAACTCTTCGCGGCGAGTGCCGGAACGGTTGATGTTGATGGCCGGGAACACGCGTTTTTCAGCGATACGGCGATCCAGCGGCAGCTCCATGTTGCCGGTGCCCTTGAATTCCTCGTAGATCACTTCGTCCATCTTCGAACCGGTTTCAACCAGTGCGGTGGCGATGATGGTCAGCGAGCCGCCTTCCTCGATGTTCCGCGCGGCGCCGAAGAAACGCTTTGGTTTCTCCAGGGCGTGGGCATCGACACCACCGGTGAGGACCTTGCCGGAGCTCGGGATCACGGTGTTGTAGGCACGGGCCAGACGGGTGATGGAGTCGAGCAGGATCACCACGTCCTTCTTGTGCTCGACCAGGCGCTTGGCCTTCTCGATCACCATTTCGGCAACCTGCACGTGACGGGTTGGTGGCTCGTCGAACGTCGAGGCAACCACTTCGCCGCGCACGGTGCGCTGCATTTCGGTTACTTCTTCCGGACGCTCGTCGATCAGCAGCACGATCAGATGAACTTCAGGGTTGTTACGCGCAATGTTCGCCGCGATGTTCTGCAGCATGATCGTCTTACCGGCTTTCGGCGGCGCCACGATCAGACCACGCTGGCCTTTGCCGATGGGTGCGCACAGGTCGATCACACGACCGGTCAAGTCTTCGGTGGAACCGTTACCGGCTTCCATCTTCATGCGCACGGTCGGGAACAGCGGGGTCAGGTTCTCGAAGAGAATCTTGTTCTTCGCGTTCTCCGGACGATCGAAGTTGATCGTGTCGACCTTGAGCAGTGCGAAGTAACGCTCGCCTTCTTTAGGCGGGCGGATCTTGCCAACGATGGTGTCACCGGTACGCAAGTTGAAGCGACGGATCTGGCTCGGCGAGACGTAGATATCGTCTGGGCCGGCGAGATAGGAAGCGTCCGCAGAGCGCAGGAAGCCGAAGCCGTCCTGGAGGATCTCCAGCACGCCATCACCGGAGATTTCCTCGCCGCTTTTCGCGTGCTTTTTCAGCAGGGAGAAAATCACGTCCTGCTTGCGCGAACGGGCCATATTTTCTATGCCCATCTGTTCGGCCAATTCGAGCAGTTCGGTAATCGGCTTTTGCTTGAGTTCAGTCAGATTCATATAGGAATGACGTAATCATTTATAGAGGGGGGAAATTAAGCTTTTGGCTTAATGAGGCCGCGCCGCGGAGAAGGCGACAGGATCGCGTACTTGTTCGAAAAGGAGTGCGTCGGCGACGGCTTGCAGGGGGCACTGGAGAAACCAGTGCGGGGCCGAATGTACCACCTCGATTTCTGAGCGTCTAGCCCTGAATAACGAAAAAGCCCCGCGATTTGCGGGGCTTTTTGGGTGACTCTTGCAACGACGCTTAGATGTTGGCGTCGAGGAAAGCAGCCAGTTGCGACTTCGACAGCGCACCGACCTTGGTCGCTTCAACGTTGCCGTTCTTGAACAGCATCAGCGTAGGGATACCACGTACGCCGTGCTTGGCTGGGGTTTCCTGGTTTTCGTCGATGTTCAGCTTGGCAACGGTCAGCTTGCCTTTGTAGGTCTCAGCGATTTCGTCCAGGACCGGAGCGATCATCTTGCATGGGCCGCACCACTCAGCCCAGTAGTCGACCAGTACAGCACCTTCGGCCTTGAGTACGTCAGCTTCGAAGCTAGCGTCGCTAACGTGTTTGATAAGATCGCTGCTCATGGAAGTCTCCAGGTTGTAAGCAAAAAAACGTGGCCCATCATAGCTGCCCTTCCCCCGTTCAGGAAGCTGCAGTTGATTGAGTCTCGCTATGGTGGTGCATGACGTAGGGTATAGCTCAAATCAGCCGCCAATGGCGCTCAGTGACCCCCGACGAGCACTCGCCGGCGATTGCGTGGCTGGCGGCCATCGGCTTTCCTGCGTTGGATCAAGGCTTTAAACACTGCGCGTTGGCGCCAGCGTTTGATCGTGGCACGATGGTCAGGTTATCGACCGAGACCTCTAGACCATGCCCCAATCCCAAGCCAAGAATCTGTCCCTGATCGCCGCTATCGACCTGGGCTCGAACAGCTTTCATATGGTCGTGGCCAAAGCTCACCACAATGAAATACGCATACTCGAGAGGCTCGGCGAAAAGGTTCAGTTGGCTGCCGGGATCGATGAAGCGCGCCAGCTCAGCGAAGAGTCCATGCAGCGCGGCCTCGACTGCCTCAAGCGCTTTGCCCAACTGATCAACGGCATGCCCCTGGGCGCCGTGCGGATCGTCGGCACCAACGCCCTGCGCGAAGCGCGCAACCGCGGCGAGTTCATCCGCCGCGCCGAGGAAATTCTCGGCCACCCGGTGGAAGTCATTTCCGGTCGTGAAGAAGCCCGCCTGATCTACCTCGGCGTGTCCCACACCCTCGCTGACACCCCGGGCAAGCGCCTGGTGGCCGACATCGGCGGCGGCAGCACCGAATTCATCATTGGCCAGCGCTTCGAACCGCTGCTGCGCGAAAGCCTGCAGATGGGCTGTGTGAGCTTCACCCAGCGCTACTTCAAGGACGGCAAGATCACCCCGGCCCGCTACGCCCAGGCGTACACCGCAGCGCGCCTGGAGATCATGAGCATTGAACACGCCCTGCACCGCCTGACCTGGGATGAGGCCATCGGCTCCTCGGGCACCATCCGTGCCATCGGCCTGGCGCTCAAGGCCGGCGGCCACGGCACTGGCGAGGTCAACGCAGATGGCCTGGCCTGGCTCAAGCGCAAGCTGTTCAAGCTCGGCGACGCGGAGAAAATCGATTTCGAGGGCATCAAGCCTGACCGCCGGGCGATCTTCCCGGCCGGCCTGGCGATCCTCGAAGCAATCTTCGATGCGCTGGAGCTGCAACGTATGGATCACTGCGATGGCGCGCTGCGCGAAGGCGTGCTGTACGACCTGTTGGGCCGTCATCACCACGAAGACGTGCGCGAACGCACCCTGAACTCGCTGATGGACCGCTACCACGTCGACCTTGAGCAGGCAGTACGCGTCGAGCGCAAGGCGCTGCACGCGTTCGACCAGGTGGCGGCGGACTGGGATCTGGATGATGGCGTCTGGCGCGAGCTGCTGGGCTGGGCCGCCAAGGTCCATGAAGTCGGCCTGGACATCGCCCACTACCATTACCACAAGCATGGCGCCTACCTGATCGAGCACTCGGACCTGGCCGGCTTCTCTCGTGAAGACCAACTGATGCTGGCCCTGCTGGTTCGCGGGCACCGCCGCAATATTCCCAAGGACAAGTTCGCCGAGTTCGGCGACGACGGCATCAAGCTGATCCGCCTTTGCGTCCTGCTGCGCTTCGCGATTCTGTTCCACCACATCCGCGGCACCCAGGCGATGCCCCAGGTATCGCTGCACGCCAAAGGCGACAGCCTGGAAGTAGAGTTCCCGGAAAACTGGTTGGACGAGAACCAGCTGACCCAGGCCGACTTCGCCCTGGAAGCCGAGTGGCTGACCCGAGTCGGATTCACCCTCAGCGTGCGCTGAAAACAAAAATGGCGATCCACCCGGATCGCCATTTTTTTGCCACTTATCTGACGGTCAGCTGCTGACCGGCAGGATCGGGCTACCCAAACGTTCCAGCAAGGTCGCCTGGGCGCTGCGCGGGTTCTGGTTGCCGGTCGGGGTGTTGCGCACGTAGCGCCCGTCCGACTGCAGACTCCAGCTGTGAGTGTTATCGGTGAGATACAGCTCCAGCTCCTTCTTCACCCGAGTCAGCAACTTCTTGCCTTCCACCGGGAAGCAGGTCTCGACGCGCTTGTCGAGGTTGCGCTCCATCCAGTCGGCACTGGACAGGAACATCTGCTCTTCGCCGCCATTGAGGAAGTAGAACACCCGCGTGTGCTCGAGGAAGCGGCCGATGATCGAGCGTACATGGATGTTGTGCGAAACCCCGGCGATGCCCGGACGCAGGCAGCACATGCCGCGCACTACCAGATCGATGCGCACGCCCGACTGGCTGGCCTTGTACAACGCACGAATGATCTTCGGATCGGTCAGCGAGTTGAACTTGGCAATGATGTGCGCCGGCTTGCCGTCGAGGGCAAACTGGGTTTCCCGGGCAATCATGTCGAGCATGCCCTTCTTCAGGGTAAACGGCGCATGCAGCAGCTTCTTCATGCGCAGCGTCTTGCCCATGCCGATCAACTGGCTGAACAGTTTGCCGACGTCTTCGCACAAGGCGTCGTCGGACGTCAGCAGGCTGTAGTCGGTGTACAGGCGGGCGTTGCCGGCGTGGTAGTTACCGGTGCCGAGGTGCGCATAACGGACGATTTCACCGGCCTCGCGCCGCAGGATCAGCATCATCTTGGCGTGGGTCTTGAAGCCGACCACACCGTAGATCACCACTGCGCCGGCCGCTTGCAGACGGCTGGCCAGTTGCAGGTTGGACTCTTCGTCAAAGCGCGCCCGCAACTCGATCACTGCCGTCACTTCCTTGCCGTTACGCGCCGCATCCACCAGCGCGTCGACGATTTCCGAGTTGGCGCCGGAACGGTACAGGGTCTGGCGCACAGCCAATACATGCGGGTCTTTCGCGGCTTGGCGCAGCAGGTCGACCACCGGGGTGAACGACTCGAACGGGTGCAGCAACAGGATGTCCTGCTTGCTGACCACGCTGAAAATGTTCTCGCTGTTCTGCAGCAGCTTCGGAATCTGCGGGGTGAACGGGGTGTATTGCAGCTCCGGATGACTGTCCAGGCCGGTGATGCTGAACAGCCGGGTCAGGTTGACCGGACCATTGACCTGATACAACTCGGTTTCGCCCAGGTTGAACTGCTTGAGCAGGTAGTCCGAGAGGTGTTTCGGGCAGGTGTCGGCCACTTCCAGACGCACCGCATCGCCGTAACGACGGGAGAACAACTCGCCACGCAGGGCGCGGGCCAGGTCTTCGACGTCTTCGGAGTCGAGCGCGAGGTCGGCGTTTCGGGTCAGGCGGAACTGGTAGCAGCCCTTGACCTTCATGCCCTGGAACAGGTCGTCGGCGTGTGCATGGATCATCGACGACAGGAACACATAGTTGTCGCCGGTGCCGCCCACTTCTTCCGGCAGCTTGATCACCCGTGGCAGCAACCGCGGCGCCGGAATGATTGCCAGGCCGGAATCGCGGCCAAAGGCATCGACGCCTTCAAGTTCGACGATGAAGTTCAGGCTCTTGTTCACCAGCAACGGGAACGGGTGCGTCGGGTCGAGGCCGATCGGGGTAATGATCGGCGCGATTTCGTCGCGGAAATAGCGGCGCACCCAGGTCTTGATCTTGGTGTTCCAGTGACGCCGACGAATAAAGCGGACCTGATGCTTCTCCAGCTCCGGCAACAGAATGTCGTTGAGGATCGCGTACTGACGATCAACATGGCCGTGCACCAGCTCGCTGATGCGTGCCAGCGCCTGGTGCGGCTGCAGGCCATCGGCACCGGCCTGTTCACGGGCGAAGGTGATCTGCTTCTTCAGCCCGGCGACGCGAATCTCGAAGAACTCGTCGAGGTTGCTGGAGAAGATCAGCAGGAATTTCAGGCGCTCGAGCAACGGGTAGGACTCATCCAACGCCTGCTCCAGCACGCGGATGTTGAACTGCAGTTGCGAAAGCTCGCGATGAATATAAAGGCTGCTGTCATCCAGGCCCGGCACCGGGACCGCCGGCGCAGCAGGTGCGACCTCGGCGACCACCGCTGGCGGCGCCGGTGCAGGAGCGGGCTCCGGCTCAGGCGTCGCTTCGACCACCGGCTCGTCCACAGGCAGGGCTTCGTTTACAGCAACTTCAGTAAGGCCTTCGGTATTCATCGCGTGTTCCTGGGAGGGCTATTTTTGCTCTCGTAACAATTGAGCGGCACGTACGGCAAAGTAAGTGAGGATGCCATCAGCACCGGCACGTTTGAAGGCGGTCAGGGATTCGAGGATCACCCCTTCGCTCAACCAGCCGTTCTGTATCGCCGCCATGTGCATGGCGTATTCACCGCTGACCTGATAGACAAAGGTCGGCACTTTAAATTCTTCTTTGACCCGATACAGGATATCGAGGTACGGCATACCCGGCTTGACCATGACCATATCCGCACCTTCGGACAGGTCGCTAGCCACTTCGTGCAAGGCTTCGTGGCCGTTGGCCGGGTCCATCTGATAGGACGCCTTGTTCGCCTTGCCCAGGTTCGACGCCGAACCGACCGCATCGCGGAACGGCCCGTAGTAGGCGCTGGCGTACTTGGCCGAATAGGCCATGATCCGCACGTTGACGTAACCGGCCAGCTCCAGGGCTTCGCGGATCGCCTGGATGCGGCCGTCCATCATGTCCGACGGCGCTACTACCTGGGCACCCGCCGCTGCATGGGACAGGGCCTGCTTGACCAGTGCATCGACAGTGATGTCGTTCTGCACATAGCCGTCTTCATCGAGGATGCCGTCCTGGCCGTGGGTGGTGAACGGGTCCAGGGCCACGTCGGTGATCACTCCCAGTTCCGGGAACCGCGCACGCAGGGCGCGGGTGGCGCGCTGGGCAATGCCTTGCGGATCCCAGGCCTGAGCCGCGTCGAGGGACTTGAGTTCGGTCGGGGTCACCGGAAACAGGGCCACGGCCGGAATCCCCAGCTCGACCCACTGCGCCGCTTCTTCGAGCAACAGGTCGATGGTCAGGCGTTCAACGCCCGGCATCGAGGCCACCGCTTCGCGACGGTTTTCACCGTCCAGCACAAACACCGGGAGGATCAGGTCGTTGGTGGTCAGGACGTTTTCACGGACCAGTCGACGCGAAAATTCATCACGACGGTTGCGACGCAGGCGGGTTGCAGGAAACAAACGGTTGGCGGGGGTAAAGCTCACGGCAGACTCCTGAGCCCGCGCTGGCGGGCGAGCGTGACAGTTATAAGCGTCCATTATGACCATCGTATGACAGTTATGTGCACCCCTGTGACCCGTAGTCGCATTCATTGTCCTTGTAGGATTTGTTCACGTCGAGACACATTTGGATACTTTCCTCCATGGGCCTAAGGGGTTAGGCTGCGCGTTCATTTCGCCAGCACCCAGACAATGCTCCAACAATTCCTGAATGACTTTGGCTACTTTGCCCTGTTCCTGGGTACGTTCTTCGAAGGCGAAACCATCCTGGTTCTTGCGGGATTCCTCGCGTTTCGCGGCTACATGGACATCAACATTGTCGTGGTCGTGGCGTTCCTTGGCAGCTATGCCGGCGACCAGTTGTGGTACTTCCTGGGCCGCAAACACGGGCGCAAGCTGCTGGCCCGCAAGCCGCGCTGGCAACTGATGGGTGATCGGGCGCTGGAACACATTCGCAAGCACCCGGACATCTGGGTCCTGAGCTTTCGCTTCGTCTATGGCCTGCGCACGGTGATGCCGGTAGCGATCGGCTTGTCGGGTTATCCGCCTGGCCGCTACCTGATCCTCAACGGCATCGGCGCGGCGATCTGGGCCACTGCGCTGGCCGCCGCCGCTTATCATTTCGGCGCCGTGCTCGAAGGCATGCTCGGCAGCGTCAAGAAATACGAGCTGTGGGTACTGGGCGCCCTGCTGGTATTGGGCCTCGGCCTGTGGCTGCGTCGGCGCTTCAAGAATGCGCGCCTGGCCAGACAGGTCTACGCCGACGAACAGGCACTCAAGGCCGAAAAAGCCCAGGGCGAGCCTAAGACGCCAGCCGAGTGATTCGCTGGCTACAGCCATACAGAGCGATCACGCTCAGCAGGCTGTAACCCGCCAGCCCGATCCACATCAGCCCGCTGGCCGGCCAAAGCCCGACCAGCGGCGCCAGCCACACCAAGGGCACGTTCAACACCAGCCTCAACAACTCCAGCCTCACCGCCTGCGGGCGACTCTCCAGGGCCATGCCCAACACCAACAAGCCCAGTGCCACAGCCCCCCAGCCCAGCAGCAGGGCGCTGTCCGGCAGCGTCGGTGCCTGGCTCATCAGGTAGCTGCCCAGCGCCACGTAAACGCAGAACTGCAGGGCGACATACAGCTGTCGAGGCACGTCCAGCGGCACTTCGAATTTGCGGAATTGACTCAGCTCGGGCTTGCTCAGCGGGTACTTCGCCGCGACGTCGGCCGGACGCCAGCCCGTGGGCATGAACCAGATCCGCAGCTTGTCCCACACCCGCTCGGTGCGCCGCGCATCGGCCCACAAATGTGCATAGAACTGCACATTCGCCCATAACGGATTCCAGCTGGCCAAGGGCGTGGTCACACCGAAGATCACCGGCTCGTTGTCGTCCTCCTCCTGGAAGGTGCCGAACAGCCGATCCCAGAGGATGAACACCCCGCCGTAGTTGCGATCCATGTAGAGCGCGTTCTGCGCATGGTGCGCGCGGTGATTGGAGGGTGTGACGAAGCACCATTCGAACCAGCCCAGCTTGGGAATGTGCCGGGTGTGTACCCAGAACTGGTACAGCAGGTTCAACGCGGCGACGCTGACGAACACCAGCAGCGGGATACCGAGCAGCGCCAGCGGCAGGTAGAAGATCCAGCCCAGCAAAAACCCGGTGCTGGTCTGGCGCAGCGCCGTGGACAGGTTGTACTCCTCGCTTTGATGGTGCACCGAATGCGCCGCCCAGAGGATGTTGCGCTCGTGCCCGCAACGATGCAGCCAGTAGTAGCAAAAATCGTAGAGGACAAAAGCGCCGACCCAGGTCCAGGGGCTGTCGGCCGACAGCTCGAAAACTGCCAGGTGCTGCAGCGCGAAGCTGTATGTCACCAGTCCAACGCCCTTGGTCAGCAAGCCGGTGGTGGTCGACAGCACCCCGGTGCTGAGGCTGTTGATCGCATCCGCCAGCCGATAATGGCTGACGCCGCGCCAACGATCCGCCAGCAACTCCAGGGCAATCAGCACAAAGAAGAACGGCACCGCATACAAAATGAAATTCATGGCGCGATCCGTGGGAATGGTTGTCCAAAGATTAGGACTTAACCGCCATTGACCCTATGGCAACCGGTGACAAATTAGTGGACATTTAGCGCCATGAATCTGGAGAAGAACCCATGAGCAAAAAAGTTGCAGTGATACTTTCCGGCTGTGGCGTCTATGACGGTGCCGAGATCCATGAAAGCGTGATCACCCTGCTGCGCCTCGACCAGCGCGGCGCGCAGGTGCAATGCTTCGCCCCCAACATCGCGCAATTGCATGTGATCAACCACCTGACCGGCGAGGAGATGCCCGAGGCGCGCAACGTCCTGGTGGAGTCGGCGCGCATTGCCCGTGGCCAGGTCAAGGACATCCGTGACGCCAACGCCGAAGACTTCGATGCCCTGATCGTGCCCGGTGGTTTTGGCGCGGCGAAGAACCTGTCCAACTTCGCCATCGAGGGCGCCGGCTGCAGCGTGCAACCGGAAGTCCTGGCACTGGCCGAGGCCTTTGCCGAAGCTGGCAAACCGGTGGGCCTGATCTGCATTTCCCCGGCACTGGCCGCGAAGATCTACGGTCCGGGCGTCACCTGCACCATCGGCAACGATGCCGACACTGCTGCGGCGATGAACAAAATGGGCGCGACCCACACCGATTGCGCCGTCACCGACATCGTCGAAGACAAGGCGCGCAAGCTGGTCAGCACCCCCGCCTACATGCTCGCGCAGTCCATCAGTGAAGCGGCTTCGGGCATCAACAAGCTGGTTGACCGGGTGCTCGAGCTGACCCACGAAAACGACGTTTGAACATCAGCCTTTGCGACTGAGCCGCGTGAGAATCCGGTCCAGCGCATTGGCAAACGCCTGTTTCTCCCGCTCGCCAAACGGCGCCGGGCCGCCGCTCATCTGCCCCTGCTCGCGCAGGTCGGTAAACAGATTGCGCACGGCCAGGCGCTCGCCCATGTTCTGCGCATCGAACTCCTTGCCACGCGGATCCAGGGCAGCAACGCCCTTCTTGACCAGGCGATCGGCCAGCGGCACATCGCTGCAGATCACCAACTCGCCGGGCACCGCGTGCTCCACCAGGTAATCGTCCGCCGCATCCGGGCCGCTGGGCACCACGATCAGCTTGACCAGCGCCAGGGCGGGCTTGGTCTGCGGCTGACCGGCCACCAGCACTACCTCGAACTGGCGCTTGAGAGCAAACTTCACCACCAGATCCTTCGCCGCCCTTGGGCAAGCGTCGGCATCGATCCATACACGCATTGGGCGTTCCTCTGTCAAAAGCATCGCGGCGATGCGGCAGCCCGAGAAGCCCACTCCCACAAGGTTATCGCCAAACCTGTGGGAGCGGGCTTGCCCGCGATAATGAGCGGGTTAAGAAGCTGTCACCCGACGCTTTTCAGCCATGCGACTGCGGCTGTACAGCACGATGATCGCCAGTATCGCCACCACTTGGGCACTGAGCGAGTAGGCATCCGCGTGAATCCCCAACCAGTCGAAATCGAAGAACGGCACCGGCCGGGTGCCGAAAATGCCGGCTTCCTGCAGGGCTTTCACGCCATGCCCGGCAAACACCACCGACAGCGCACACAGTAGCCCGGCGTTGATCGAGAAGAACAGCGCCAGTGGCAACTTCGCCGAGCCGCGCAAAATCACCCAGGCCAGGCCGATCAGCAATACGAAGGCAGTGGCGCCACCGGCCAGCACGGCGTTATGCCCGGCGGGTCCTGCCTGCAGCCACAGGGTTTCGTAGAACAGGATCACTTCGAACAGTTCCCGGTACACCGAGAAGAACGCCAGGATCGCGAAGCCGAAACGCCCGCCGCCGCCCACCAGGCTGCTCTTGATGTAGTCCTGCCAGGCCGCCGCGTGACGCCGGTCGTGCATCCACACCCCGAGCCACAGCACCATCACACTGGCGAACAGCGCCGTGGCGCCTTCGAGCAGTTCACGCTGGGCGCCGCTGACGTCGATCACGTAGGCCGCCAGGGCCCAGGTCCCCAGGCCCGCGAGCAAGGCCAGGCCCCAGCCGACGTTGACGCTGCGTACCGCCGACTGCTGGCCGGTGTTACGCAGGAATGCGAGGATCGCCGCCAGCACCAGAATCGCTTCCAGGCCTTCGCGCAGCAGAATCAACAAGCCGGAGATGTAACTCAACGACCAGCTCAGGCCATCGCCACCGAGCAGGCCGGCGGACTCCTTGAGCTTGGCCTTGGCCGTGTCCAGACGCTGCTGGGCCTGCTCCAGCGGCAAGCCGTCCTGCAGTGACTGACGGTAGGCCATCAGCGACTTCTCGGTGTCCTTGCGCACGTTGGCGTCGACGTTGTCCAGCGCGCTTTCAACCAGCTCGAAGCCTTCCAGATAGGCTGCCACCGACAGGTCGTAGGCCTGGTCGTGGTCGCCGGCACGGTACGCGGCGATGCTCTTGTCCAGGGTCGCCGCGGTGTAATCGAGCAACTGTGCCGGACCGCGCTGCACCTGCGGCGGCTGGGCCCGCTGGGCACGGAAGGTGGCCGCTGCTTCAGGACCTTCGGCGGCCTGTACTTCTGCCGGCGTCTGACGGGCCAGATCGGCGAGGTTGTAGGTCTTGGCACCTTTGGCCGCCGCTGGGTCGGCGGTAAAACCGGCAATGTAGGTCGCCAGGTCCCAACGCTGGCGCTCGTCCAGCTGATCGGCGAACGATGGCATGTCGGTGCCCTCGATGCCCTGCCCCAGGGTGCTGTAGATCGCATAGAGGCTCAGGCGGTCCTGGCGGGCGCGATCCTGCAGGTTCGCCGGCGGCGGTTCCAGGCCCACGCCCGCAGGGCCGTCACCGGCACCGGTGGCACCATGGCAGACCGCGCAGTTCTGCGCATACAGCGGCGCGCCGCGTGCGGGGTCCGGGGTGATGATCGGCGCCTGGCTGACCTCATAGGCCACCGCCAGCTTCGCCCCCAGTTGCCGCGCCTGACGGGCAACTGTCGCCCCGTCCTGGTGCTCTTCGACCGCCTTGGTCAACGCCGCCAGCCCCTGCTCCAGCTCAGGTTTCTGCGGATTGGCCGGCAATCCGCCGACAAAACCCTGCAGCGACTTCAGGAACTCGAGCTGTTCCTGGTATTCAGCGCTGTCGATCACCTTGCCGGCTTCGACCGTCGCCGGGTAATCGGCGCCAATGTAGTCGAGGACATGCAGGGCTTGTGGGGCACCTTCCACGGTGTCGGCCAGCAGGTTGGAACTGCACAGCGCAAGCAACGGGAGGACCAGCCAGGCCAGGAAACGGGACGGCGCAGTCATGAATGAATCTCATTTGGTAATACGAAGTTACATATTGTTCACTTCGAATGAGTTTCACTCAAGCGTTGTCGTCGTCCGATGACGGGTTTCAGAGCCCCTGGAAACGCAAAAGGCGACCCAGGGGTCGCCTTACAGTGCGGTGTACAGCTCACACCACGGCTTTGCGCAAAGTCGCCATGAACGCCGCAGCGCCAATGAACAAGCCGGCAAACGTACGGTTCATGCGCTTCTGCTGCTTCGGTGTGCGCAGCAGGCGCAATACTTTGGAGGCAAGTCCGGTGTAACCGGCCATCACGATCAGGTCGACACAGATCATGGTCGCCCCGAGGATCAGGTACTGCGCCACCAGCGGCGCATGGGGGTCGATGAACTGCGGCAGTACCGCGAGCATGAACACCAGCGCCTTGGGGTTGCTGACGTTGACCAGGAAGCCCCGGAATACCAGCGCCATGGGTTTGCCGATCGGGCGGATCGCCGCGTCATCGTTCATGTCACTGGGCAGCGCCTTCCATTGCTTGACGGCGAGATACACCAGATACGCCACGCCAAACCATTTGATGGCATAGAACGCGGTCGCCGATGCCGCGAGAATCGCGCCGACGCCGGCGGCGACAATGGCAATCTGCAGCGCCAGGCCCAATTGAAGGCCGAGGGCGTTCCAGTAACCGCGCCAGAAACCGTAACGCAGGCCGCTGGACATCGACGCAATGGCGCCGGCGCCCGGAGAAAGACTGATTACCCAGCAGGCGGCAAAAAAAGCCAGCCACGTTTCCAACACCATCGCACACCTCGGCAAACACGCTTGTCAGCTGTCTAAGCTAATGCGCCGGCTGGCGAATGACTACCGATTTTTTGCAGGATATGTCAGCTGCCAACCAGCGACAGCGGGCGTGCGACTACTTTTCGAAGCCGCTGGACGGCAACACATCACTGCCACGCCAGCGCCGGACCGAGCGCTGGAAGAACAGGCTGTTGGGCACTTGCACCATGGCACTGCCGGTGCCGAGCTCTTCGGCCTCGATCAAGGTGGTGTACAGCAGGTTGATCGCCACGACCCGGCCTTTGACGCCAGGCTTGTCGGTGGTATCCACCAGTTCGACCACATCACCCAGGCGAAACGGACCGACGGTGAAGATCAGGATCGCGCACAGCAGGTTGGACAGCACGCTCCACATGGCGAAAAACGCCACCGCCGCCACCGCGACGAAGCCCGAGAGCGCGGTCCACAGCACCGTCGCCGAAACCCCGAGGCGCTCCAGCACGAAGATCAACGCGCTGCCCATGATCAGCCAGCGCAGGCCTCCCCGCAGCGGCATCAGCAACTGCGGCGGAAAAGGATAGCGCTCACCGAGGCGGGTCAGACCCTTGGCCACGAAGCGCTGCGCCAGGTAACCCGCCAGCAGGATCAGCAGGATCTGCAGGCCAAGCCACAGCGGCTCGATCCACACCGCCGGCAAGGGCAGCTTGAAAGCCTCCATCACGACAGTGCCTCCAGCTCCGCCTGCATGCTTTCCAGCAGTTCCAACGCTTCCATCCAGGCTTCTTCAAGCTCAGCTTCGCGGACCTTCAACCGCGCCTGCTCGGCCAGCAGGTCGCGCAATTCGTTCTTGCGCGCTGGCTCGTAGATATCGCTGTCACCGAGGCTGGCATCGACTTTCGCCAGCTTCTCGTGGAGCTTGCCCAACTCGGCTTCCAGTTTGTCGGCCTCGCGCTTGTGCGGTGCCAGTTGCTGACGCAACGCAGCCGCCGCCTGGCGCTGGGCTTTCTTGTCGGTCTTGTCCGGGTTGACCGGCGTCGAACTGACCGGCGCATTGCGCTGGCGATACTCGACCAGCCAACGGGCGTAGTCTTCCAGGTCGCCGTCGAACTCTTCGACCTTGCCATCGGCCACCAGGAAGAAGTTGTCGGTGGTGCTCTTGAGCAGATGACGGTCGTGGGAGACCACCAGTACCGCGCCACTGAATTCCTGCAGGGCCATGGTCAGCGCCAGGCGCATCTCCAGGTCCAGGTGGTTGGTTGGTTCGTCGAGCAGCAGCAGGTTCGGCCGTTCCCAGGCGATCAGTGCCAGCGCCAGGCGAGCCTTTTCACCGCCGGAGAAGTTCAGCACCGGCTCGTCGATCCGCGCACCGCGGAAGTCGAAACCGCCGAGGAAGTCGCGCAGGGTCTGTTCACGTTCACTCGGCGCCAGGCGCTGCAGGTGCAGCAGCGGGCTGGCCTTGGCGTCAAGCGAGTCCAGTTGGTGCTGGGCAAAGTAACCGACCACGGTGTTCTCGCCACGGGTCAGGCGCCCGGCCAGCGGTGACAGCTCGCCGGCAAGGTTCTTGATCAGGGTCGACTTGCCGGCGCCGTTGGGGCCGAGCAGACCGATCCGCGCGCCCGGGGTCAGCTGCAGCTTGACCTTCTCCAGGATGGTCTTGTCGCCGTAACCCAGGCGGGCATCGGACAGGTCGATCAAGGGGCTGGAGATCTTCGTCGACTCGCGGAACACGAAATCGAACGGCGAATCGACGTGAGCCGCCGACAGCTCTTCCATCCGCTCCAGCGCCTTGATCCGGCTCTGGGCCTGGCGGGCCTTGGTGGCCTGGGCCTTGAACCGGGCGATGTAGCTTTCCATGTGCGCCCGTTGCGCCTGCTGCTTCTCGTAGGCCTGTTGCTGCTGGGCCAGACGCTCGGCACGGGCCCGCTCGAAGGCTGAGTAACCACCGCGGTACAGGGTGATCTTGCGTTGATCGACGTGGGCCACATGATCGACCACCGCGTCGAGGAAGTCGCGGTCGTGAGAAATCAGCAGCAAGGTGCCGGGGTAGCTCTTGAGCCACTCTTCCAGCCAGATGATGGCGTCGAGGTCCAAGTGGTTGGTTGGTTCGTCGAGCAGCAACAGGTCCGACGGACACATCAAGGCCTGCGCCAGGTTCAGACGCATCCGCCAGCCACCGGAGAAATCTCCGACACGACGATCCGTCTGTTCGTTGCTGAAGCCCAGCCCCGCCAGCAGCTTGCGCGCGCGCGCATCGGCGGTGTAGCCGTCGGCGCTGTCGAGCTCGGCGTGCAGGCGTGCCTGGGCGGCGCCATCGTGGGCAGCCTCGGCGGCAGCGAGGTCGCGCTGGACCTCACGCAGGCGCAGGTCACCGTCGAGCACGTAGTCGACCGCCAGCCGATCCAGCGTATCGACCTCCTGGCGCATGTGGGCGATACGCCAATCCGCCGGCAGGAAGCAGTCGCCCGAGTCGGGATGCAATTCACCCCGCAGCAAGGCAAACAGGCTCGATTTGCCGGCGCCATTGGCACCGATCAGGCCGGCTTTGTGGCCGGCGTGCAGGGTCAGCTCGGCGTCTTCTAGCAGACGTTGCGGGCCACGCTGTAAAGTCAGGTTCTGAAGTCGAATCATAATGGCGGCGGAGTCTACCAGCTTCGCTCGCAACTGGCGCGAGTAGCACTATGTCCTCTGACCTGTGGAGCTTTTCCCTCGACACCTATGCAAGAGCGGGCGTGGAGGATGTGTGCCTGCGATTGCAGGACGCCGGTGCCAACGTGTGCCTGTTGTTGTGCGCGGCCTGGCTTGGCCAACGAGGCGTCGCCTGCGACCAACAGCGGATGCATCAGCTGCAGCAACTGGCAGCCCCCTGGTACAGCGAGGTGGTCCAGCCCCTGCGTGAACTGCGCAAGCAGTGGAAGACGGCAGCCATTGCCGATGCACCGCTGAGTGCCCTGCGTGCGCAAGTCAAAACCCTCGAGCTTGAAGCCGAGCGACAGTTGCTGTTGCGTCTGGAAAATTCGGTGCGGGAGTGGCCAACGGCTCAAGCGAATGACTTGGGTGCGTGGCTGGAAGGTATGGCGGCGGGCGCCGCCAACCTTGATCGCGACGCGCTGCATCAGCTGCGCGTCGCGTTGACCGTGGCTTAGGAAGCGCTGGTCGGGGTGCTGGTGGTGCTGGCTACCGGTGCCGGCGATGCAGCAGGCGTGCTGGCTACCGATGCTGGGGCAGATGCAGGCGAGGCTGCCGGTGCAGGTGTCGCTGGTTTGGCGGCGACCGGTGCAGCAGCAGGTTTGGCAGCAGCCGGTTTTGCCGCGGCGGGCTTTTTCACTGCCGGTTTGGCCGCAGGCTTTGCAGCGGGCTTGGCCGCTGGTTTGGCGGCAGCGGGTTTCGCCGCAGCCGGTTTTGCCGCTGCGGGTTTGGCGGCAGGCTTGGCGGCCGGTTTCGCAGCACTGGCAGCAGCAGGTTTAGCCGCTGGTTTTGCCGCAGTCCTGGCGGGAGCTTTGGCAGCAGCCGGTTTGGCGGCGGGCTTGGCAGCTACAGGTTTTGCAGCAGGCTTGGCGGCCGGTTTTGCGGCGGCGGTTTTAGCTGCGGGTTTGGTCGCTGCCGGCTTGGCTGCAGGTTTGGCGGCGGCCGGCTTGGCAGCGGATTTTGCGGCAGGCTTGGCAGCAACCGGTTTGGCAGCAACCGGTTTGGCAGCAGCCGTTTTCGCAGCAGGCTTGGCCGCTGCCGTTTTAGCCGGGGCCTTGGCTGCAGGTTTGGCGGCAGGTTTGGCGGCGGTCCTGGCAGGCGCCTTGGCAGCTGCTGGTTTGGCAGCCGGTTTTTTTGCCGCAGCGGCGGCTGCAGGTTTGGCGGCACGCAGAGTCAATGCCTTGCCAACAGCCTCTTTGACGCGACCTACACCTTGCGCCAGCTTCAGACTTTCCTGAGCATCGCGCTTGAGTTGCAGGATGTAGTTACGGGTATCGGATTGACGCTTCTGCAGTGCATCGAGCAGGTCTTCCAGCTCCTTGACTGCACCCTTGGCCTTGGCTTGTGCCTTGGCTTTACCGGACGTTGCGGCGTCCTGCAATTTGGTCCGGGACTTGTGCAGTTTTTCCTGCGCCTTGCCACGTTGTTTTTCCAGTTTGGCGAGCAGTTTTTCAGCATCAGCCAAGGCTTGCGAACAAGCAGTTTCCAAGTGTTCGAGCAGGCTGCCCGAGAGCTGTTGGAGTAAGTGCAACGGAGTATTTACAGGCTTCTTATTGGCCGACATGGTTTACCTCCTGGCTGACGTGAGTGCGGCTCATACTAGACCTCTGCTGCTACCGCCGCTAGGGCATGTTGACAGTATCGATTGCCATGGGTTGCACGAAACGGAAAATGTTCTGGCTCACGTGCAAAGCAGTTCTGCGATCGCGCCATTCACGCTGGCATAATCCAGCGCATTCCAAGCCGGAGAACGCCCATGTCGCGTTTGCTTTTTTTACCTTTATGCGTGGTTTTTTCGATGGCCCAGGCCGCAGAAAAAAACCCGCAGAATGACGCCCACGATCTCGCCTACAGCCTCGGTGCGAGCTTGGGCGAACGCTTGCGCCAGGAGGTCCCGGACCTGCAGATCCAGGCGCTGCTCGAAGGTCTGCAGCAGGCTTACCAAGGCAAACCCCTGGCGCTCGACGACCAACGCATCGAGCAGCTTTTGGCTGCGCATGAAGCGCGCATGGAAGAGCCGCCCAGCCAACCGAAAAGTGAGATCGCGCTGCAGGAAGAGCAGCGCTTTTTATCGGCGGAAAAAGCCAGGCCCGGCGTCAGGGTTTTGGCCGACGGCATTCTGCTGACGGAGTTGACGGCAGGTCACGGCAACACCGCGGGCATCCATGGCAAGGTCCAGGTTCGCTACATCGGTCGGCTGCCCGACGGCAGTGTGTTCGACCAGAATGACCAGGCGCAGTGGTTCAGTCTCGACAGCGTGATCCCTGGCTGGCGCACAGCGTTGAAAGACATGCCGGTGGGCGCGAAATGGCGACTGGTCATTCCTTCTGCGCAGGCCTATGGCGCCGAGGGTGCGGGCGATCTGATCGAGCCCTTCACGCCGCTGGTTTTTGAGGTGGAACTGTTGGGCGTCACTGGCTGAACAGCCACTGAAATGAAAAACGGTGCGTCATGCGCACCGTTTCAGGGGACTTGCCGATCACGCTCAGGCTTGTGCCGGAGCTTCTTCCTTGTGCGCCGTGTGCAGCACTTCAATCAGGCAGTCTTCGAGCTCGAAGCGCTCGTGCAGCAAGCCACCCAGTTCCTTGAATTTCTCGGCGACACACTTGCCTTCGTCGCACAGATCGTTGAACGCCAGCAGCTTTTCAGTGATGACGTCGATACGTGGGTAGAGGGTTTCTGCCAGTTCCAGACCGCGCTTGTCGTTGAAGGCTTTTGCTTCGCCGGTAAGCTGTTCATAAATTTCGAAATGCCCCGCCGACACGTAGTCGACCAGCACGCCACAGAACTCCAGCAAAGGCTTTTGCTCTTTGCTCAGGGCATCAGGCTTGGCGCCGAGAGCATCATAGGCCCGAACCAGTTCGTGACGCTCCTGCAACCAGCGATCGATCAGCAGATGCACTCCACCCCAGCGTTCCTGAGCATTCTGACAACTTTCGAGCATGGTGATCTCTCTTCCCTTATGGGTAATGCCGCCCGCGCTTGCCGCAAGACTTGAGTATCAAGGTTCGGCCAGGCGAAGCACTGTCGAGCAACATAAATCCAATGACGCGTGCGGGCCAGATTATGCTCGCACGCCAACTGCTTCAAGGTACGCAGGAGAGAAAGTTCATACAAGTGTTTAATCGCCGTCCGGGCCGCGGTGCGACGACTCGTCGCTGAACGGTCGCTGGCACCCATGGCAGACCAGTCGCAGAGTTTGATAAGTCGCGAGAATCGACACCGCGACGAAAAACATCAGGCTCCACTCGGCAATGCTCAGGTCGAACAATGACCAGGATATCCGCGCGCAATCGACAGTCCCCTCGAACATCTGCCGCAGCAGGCACAGCAAGGGCATGTCCCTGGAAAACCCCTGGACGTCGGGTGAGCAGGCCACCAACTGTTCGACCGGGTCGCTTTGCAGCAGCACCTGGCGCCATGCGATGGCCGTGCCGGCGATGGCGCAGACCAGACTGGCCAGCCAATACACACCACTGCCCAGGTACCTCGGCCCATGCAACGCGGCGACCATGCACACCAGCATGAACAGCAGCAGGCACAAGCGCTGCAACATGCACAGGCCGCAGGGCTCGAGACCGACGGCAAATTCCAGATAATACGAAGCGCCCAGGACCACGGCCCCCGCCAGGAAAGCCATGAAAAACAACGAGCGTGAGCAGGCCAATGACATGGCTTATCCGTAAGGGAAGGGACAGGCATTTACGGTAGAGGAAAGCGCTGCGGCCTTTCAAGACGGGCCAGCTTCAGGACTTCGACGCGATCGTAGGGAAATCCCGACAGTGTGGACAGGACTGTGCGTAGTACCTTGTAAGACTTTGCCTGCGACGTGCAAAGCGAGGCCGCCGCGTGATTTTCAGGCCACAGGCTCGCCCCTTACGGCGAGCCTGATTGCTCAAATTCCTACACGCGAGCCGGTACGGGCAGTGGTGAAGCCAGCAGGCGCTCGTCGAGCAAGCCCAGGCCTTCCTGGAACAGCTGGTTGCTGCGCTCGGTATCGCCCAACTGAGCCAGCAACCGAGCCAGTTCGGCACAGGCCTCGGGATTACGCTGCAGGCGCAGGCTGCTTTCCAGATAGTCCCGGGCCTTGCCCCACAGGCTGGTTTGCAGGCACAACCGACCCAGGGTCAGTAGCAAGCTTGGATCGTTGGGATGATCCTTCAACCAGGTCTCGGCGACTTGCAGTTGCCGCGCGGGATCGCTGCCGCGCAACAAGCCGTACAGACGCGCCAGATGGCTGTCGTACTGACGCTTGAGCGCCGTGCGCAGGACCTCTTCGGCCTCGACCTCGGCACCGAGCTGACGCAGTTGCTCGGCGTAAGCCAGCACCAGTTGCGGCTCCTGGCGTTGCGCGGAAGTCAGCTGCTGCCAGGCGCGGTTGAGTGACTGCAGACCCACCGCGCCGCTCTCCTCCCGGTGTGCTGCGAGGCTGAGGTTTTCACCCCAGGCGCGCCGCTCCAGCTCCGCCAACTCACTGGCAGGCAGCGCCTTGTCCTTGCGCAGCTCGGGCAGCAGGCGGATCACCGAAGACCAATCGCCACGCTGCTGATGCAGGCGCTGCAATTGACGCAGCACTTGCACGCTATGGGGATGACGCTCGTGCATGGCTACCAGCGTGGTCAAGGCGCCGTCGGTGTCGCCACGGTCGGTCTGCAATTGCGCATGACTCAAGGCAATCGCCAATTCGGCCTGGGGCTGGCGCTCGAGCGCGCGCTCCAGCAGGCTGTCGCATTCGTCGTAGTGCCCTTGCTCATTGGCTGCGCGGGCAGCACCGAGGTAGTACAGCAGCGGCTGGCGCTCGGCTTCGGCGGCGCGCTGCAGATGGCGCTGGGCACTGGCCCAGCGGCCTTCGGCGAGGTCCAGCTGACCGTGTTCGATAGCCACCTGCACCCGACGGCTGCGATTGCGGTTGGACCACGGATTGACCACGCCACTGGAAACCGCCACCAATTCGATCAACGCCTTGATGCCCCACAGCACCAGCCAGATCACCGCGACCAACAGCAATGTCGCCCACAGGCTCGATTCATAGCGGAAGGAGTCGTAGGCAATCAGCACGTAACCGGCATGCTGGGCGATCGCCAGGCCCAGGGCACCGGCGGCGGCGATGACCAGGAACACAATGATGTATAGACGCTTCATTGGCTGGTCTCCGGCGTGGCTCCGGCTGCCTTGGCAGCAGGTTTGACCGACTCCTCGGCGTTGACGTTACGGCGTTCGAGATAACCCTGGACCGTGCTCAAGGTGGTCGCCAGGTCAGGCGTCATCACCGTGACCGGCTGCTTGCTCAGTTCGCCGATCTGCTCGAGCATGACTTTGCTTTGCGGATTGTCCTGGTTGAAGCTGCCCTTGAGCACGTCGCGAGCCTCTGCCAGCGCCTGGGTATAGACCGGCGCCTGACCGTTGAGCGCGGCCCACTGTGCCTGCTCCAGCGCCAGGCTCAAGGCCAGGCGGACCTGGGTCAGGCTCTGGCCGGCGAGCAACGGACGGATGTTCTTGTCGGCGCCGAAGTCGATGCGGATGTAGCGCGAGATCTGATCCCACCACTGCGCCCAGCGACTGGCACCATCGCCATCGGCGGTCAGGCCCAGCAGCGATTCACCGCGATCGTGGTATTCCGGCGCCAGCTCGGTCAACTCGGTGACCTGGTCACGCAACGCGCCCAGCTTGAGGAACAAACCGGTACGGTCTGGCTGTTCGGTACTGCGCAGCGCCGCCAGGCTCTTGGCGATCTGCTCACGCGCGGCGAAGGCGCCCGGATCGTTTTGCTCACGCAGGATTTCGTCGGCGCCCTGGACCAGCGCCTGGGCACTGCTGATGTCCTGCAATGCCGACAGGCGCAAGCTGGCCAGGCGCAACAAGTGCTCGGCCTCGGCCAGGCGCCAGTCCTTGCGGCTGGCGCCGAGGACGGTTTCCAGGCGCTGATTGAGACGCTGCTGGTCACCCTGCAACTGCGCTACCAGACGGCGACGCTCTTCCAGTTCTTCGGCAGCCGGCAACTGTTCAAGGCGCGCCGACAGGCGTTGTTCGTTGAGCTTGAGGCTCTGCGCCTGGTCACCGAGGGCCTGCAACTGCCCCAACTGTTGCTGGGTGCTGGCGTGCAGCGTGCGCACCTGCCAGACACCCCAGCCGCCGACGGCGACGCCAGCAGCACCTACCAGCAACGCCACGAGCGCCAGGCCATTGCCGCGGCGCGGGGCCGGGTTATTTACGGGCTCAACCGGCGCGTCGAGCGCGGGTTGCAGGTCATCTTTGGGCAAGGCTGTTTCGCTCACGTATCCATCCTTTGCATTAGAAAACGGGGCGGGTTTCCCGCAACGCCGTCAGCAAAGCCGTGGCACTGGCACCACGACAATCCACAACTATTTGGGCGCCTGCCGCTCGCGCCATTTCGGCAACCCTGGGGCTGGGCACAAACAAAGGCAACCGCGCGAACGCCGGCCAGCTGTCACCGGCCAATTGCTGCAAGTGCTCGAAACCCTGTCCACTGCTGACCACCAGGCCGTTCAAGCGTTCCGCCGATATCCGCTCGGGCAAGGCGCCGGGCGCATAGGACGGCAAGCCGCGCCGATAGACTTCCAGGTAATCGACACTAGCACCTAGCTCGCGCAAGCGCTCAGCCAGCCACTCGCGCCCGCCTTCCCCGCGCAGGATCAACACGCGCGCGTCCTGCCGGGCAATTGCCTGGTGCAATGCCGCCATCGCCAGCAAGGCTTCGCTGTCATCGCCCTGCTGTGGAAAGCTCACCTGCAGTCCGTGCTCCTGGAGCACCTGCGCCGTTGCCGCGCCAACACTGAACCACTGCATGGGCGGCAGCTGCGGCCACGACGGCGCGATCAGCGCCAACCCCATGCGGGCGGCCGGCTTGCTGACCACGATCACCGCGCAATAACGATCCAGGTGCTCGATTACTTCGCGCATTGTGGCAGAGGCTGCAACCGGCTCCATTTCCAAAAGCGGCAGGCTGCTGCTGAAAATCCCCTCTTGCGCCAGAAAAGCTGCCAGCGCCGCAGAGTCCTCTGCCGGGCGTGTCAGCAACAAGCGCCAGCCTGTCACTCGTGCCCCGCCTCACCGTAGACCGTTTTCAGAATCGCGTCGGCCCCCTGGTTCAACAGGTCTTCAGCGACCTTCACGCCCAGGGTTTCGGCATCGCCACGCGGGGCCCGAGCCTCGGCATTGAGCAGCAGGCTGCCGTTGGGATCGCCAACCAGGCCACGCAACCAGACCTGCTCACCTTCGAGCACGGCATAGCAGGCAATCGGCACTTGGCAGCCACCGTTGAGGTGCTTGTTCAGCGAGCGCTCGGCAGTCACGCGGGTCGCGGTGTCCTGGTGATGCAGCGGCGCCAGCAGGGCGTGGATTTCACTGTCGGCGCTGCGGCATTCGATACCGACCGCGCCCTGGCCACCGGCAGGCAGGCTGTCGTCGACGCTGATGGAGGAACTGATGCGATCTTCGAAGCCCAGGCGAATCAGGCCGGCCGCCGCAAGAATGATTGCGTCGTACTCGCCGGCGTCCAGCTTGGCCAGGCGGGTGTTGACGTTGCCACGCAGGAAACGGATCTGCAGGTCCGGTCGGCGGCTCAGCAACTGGGTCTGGCGACGCAGGCTGGAGGTGCCCACCACACTGCCCTGAGGCAGCGCCTCAAGGCTGGCGTAGGTGTTGGAAACGAACGCGTCACGCGGGTCTTCGCGCTCGCAGATGCAATACAGGCCCAGGCCTTGCGGGAAGTCCATGGGCACGTCTTTCATCGAGTGCACGGCAATGTCGGCTTCGTTTTCAAGCAGCGCGGTTTCCAGCTCCTTGACGAACAGGCCCTTGCCGCCGATTTTCGACAGCGGCGAGTCGAGCAGCTTGTCGCCGCGACTGACCATGGGCACCAGCGTCACGATCAGGCCGGGATGAGCCTGCTCCAGACGAGCCTTGACGTATTCGGCCTGCCACAAGGCCAGGGCACTTTTGCGGGTAGCGATGCGGATTTCGCGAGGGGACATGGATCAATCCGTACTGAATAGATACGGCGGATGATAACAGCTCAGCCAAATTCGCTTTGACTTGTATCAGGGGCAACGTGGCCTCCCTGGCCTCAGATGCCCGGCAATGGGGTGCAGAGTCCGCGTGCGAACCGCGGCTTAAAGCTGTTGCATCATCTTGCGCACGCCCGCGACATGACGCCGGCTGACAATCAGCGCATCGCCGTTCAGGCCTTTGAGAAACAGCTGGAAATGCCCAAGCGGCGTCCGCTGTAGCCGCTCGATCCGCTCGCGCGCCACCAGCGCATTGCGGTGGATCCGCACGAAGCGGTCGCCGAACTCGTCTTCCAGGGCCTTGAGCGGCTCGTCGAGCAGGACCTCGCCGCCTTCATGACGCAACGTCACGTATTTGTGGTCGGCGATGAAATAGACCACCTGGGCCAATGGAATCAGTTCGATGCCTTTGCGGGTTCGGGCGCTGATATGACTGCGTGGCCCACTGCCGCTTTCGGCCGCTGGCCGGGTCAGGGCCGCCAGTTGCACACGATTGGGACGCTCGGCTTTTTTCAGCGCTTCGAGCAGCACTTCAGAACGCACCGGCTTGACCAGGTAGCCCACGGCGCTGGCTTGCAGGGCGGCGATGGCAAATTCATCCTGGGCGGCGCAGAACACCACGGCCGGCGGGTTTTCCCGCTCGCACAGGCGGGCGGCAACTTGCAGCCCGTCCAGGCCAGGCATGCAGACGTCGAGCAGCACGATATCGGGCTTCAGGCTGTCGATCAGGGTCAACGCCTCTTCGCCATTGGTGGCGCTGGGCTCCAGGACACTGTACCCCTCGAGTTCACCGACCATACGGCTCAGGCGCTCGCGGGCCAGGGGTTCATCATCAACGATCAGGACATTCATATTGCGCTGGATTCCTGCGTGAGTCTCGCACAAGGATAGCGTAGACAGGTGAAGTGACATCCGTCACCGCGATCCACGCTAAGACTAGCGCGAGCGCCAAAAAGTGCCGCACGTCGGACAGCAATATTTATCGGCGTCGGTGAGGCGACGTGAAAACTCGGTCCTGGCCAGGCAGCACCGCAGCGATCGTTGACAGCCACCATGTACACCCCCGCTCTTCAACTGTCGGCCTGGAGTCGGACCGGCGCGCGCCTGAATCGCACAATTACGCGGCCCCTATCGTCCAACTGTAGACGCTTGCCGTACCAACCGTCGGCAATTGACAAATATCGTTGCGCATTCCCGGCGACAGGCCGTGCTGCCAGGCCGCGCAAAACAGCAAAAACCTGTCGACCGGCGTCACCGACAGGATTGGCAACCCTGTTATTATCCGCCGCAGGTTTTTACGCCATTCTCCTTCAGCCGATCACGAGCGAATTCATGAGCACTGACAAGACCAATCAGTCCTGGGGCGGCCGCTTCAGTGAGCCCGTCGACGCCTTCGTCGCCCGCTTCACCGCCTCCGTCACTTTCGACCAGCGCCTGTATCGCCACGACATCATGGGCTCCGTCGCCCACGCCACCATGCTGGCCAAGGTCGGCGTGCTGACCGATGCCGAGCGTGACAGCATCATCGACGGCCTGAGCACCATCCAGGGCGAAATCGAGGCCGGCACCTTTGACTGGCGCATCGATCTGGAAGACGTGCACATGAACATCGAGGCGCGTCTGACCGACCGCATCGGCGTCACCGGCAAAAAGCTGCACACCGGGCGCAGCCGCAACGACCAGGTGGCCACCGATATCCGCCTGTGGCTGCGTGACGAGATCGACCTGATCCTCGCTGAAATCACCCGCCTGCAAAAAGGCCTGCTGGAACAGGCAGAGCGTGAAGCCGAGACCATCATGCCGGGCTTCACCCACCTGCAAACCGCGCAGCCGGTGACCTTCGGGCATCACATGCTGGCCTGGTTCGAAATGCTCAGCCGTGACTACGAGCGCCTGGTCGACTGCCGCAAGCGCACCAACCGCATGCCCCTGGGCAGCGCCGCGCTGGCCGGCACCACCTACCCGATCGACCGTGAGCTGACCGCGCAGTTGCTGGGCTTCGACGCCGTTGGCGGCAACTCGCTGGATAACGTGTCCGATCGCGATTTCGCCATCGAATTCTGCGCCGCCGCCAGCATCGCGATGATGCACCTGTCGCGCTTCTCCGAAGAACTGGTGCTGTGGACCAGCGCGCAGTTCCAGTTCATCGACCTGCCGGACCGCTTCTGCACGGGCAGCTCGATCATGCCGCAAAAGAAAAACCCGGACGTGCCGGAGCTGGTACGCGGCAAGAGCGGCCGGGTGTTCGGCGCGCTGATGGGCCTGCTGACCCTGATGAAGGGCCAGCCGCTGGCCTATAACAAGGACAACCAGGAAGACAAGGAACCGCTGTTCGACGCCGCCGATACCCTGCGCGATTCACTGCGAGCCTTTGCCGACATGATCCCGGCGATCAAGCCAAAGCACGCCATCATGCGTGAAGCGGCCCTGCGCGGTTTCTCCACCGCCACCGACCTGGCGGACTACCTGGTGCGTCGCGGCCTGCCGTTCCGTGATTGCCACGAAATTGTCGGCCACGCGGTGAAATACGGCGTGGAGAGCGGCAAGGACCTGGCAGAGATGAGCCTGGAAGAACTGCGTCAGTTCAGCGACCAGATCGAGCAGGACGTATTTGCCGTACTGACCCTGGAAGGCTCGGTGAACGCCCGCAACCACATCGGCGGTACGGCGCCGGCGCAGGTGAAGCTGGCGGTGGTGCGCGGCCAGGCGTTGTTGGCCAGTCGCTAAAAGCTTCGCGGCGAGCCCGTTCCCACAGGTCAATGTCACACACCTGCAGGAGCTGGCTTGCCAGCGAAAGCCATCTAAAATCCAGAAAAGTCCTACTTCTTGGCAGCAATCATCGCCAAAAACTCCGGCATCGCCGCATCCTTGTCCGCCCCAACCTTCTGCACATGCGGGTTCTGCTCCAGCCGCTCCAGCAACGCCTTCGCCTGCGGCAACTCTGCCAGCAGATCAATCCCGAACAACTTCTTCCCGACCCCATAGGCCAACGGCACGCTGTAGAGGAAATACAGGTCCGCCAGGCTCAAGCTATCGCCCGCTACATAGGGGGCAAATTTGCCGTGTCGGCCCAGGGCTGCAAACCCCAGCAGCAGCTCGCTTTTGGCTTTTTCCTTGATGGCGTCAGGCACAGTCCCGCCGAAAAACGCCTCGCCATAACAGGCACGCGCCGGCAGTTCGATGTACAGCTCGATTTCCTTGGCCAGCGCCAGCACTTGCGCCCGATCGAACGGCTCGGCAGGCAACAGCGGCTTGCCCGCCTGGCTGCTCTCGATGTATTCGAGGATCACCGCGGTTTCATTGATGTACCCCTGATCGGTGCCCAGCACCGGCACCTTACCCCTCGGGCTGATCGCCAGTGACTCTGGCGACTGCGTCGGATAAAACCTGACCTCTTCGAACGGCAGGCCTTTTTCCAGCAGCGCCAGCTTGACCATGTTGTAGTAGTTACTGACGGCGAATCCGTAAAGTTTGAGCATCACAAGCCTCCAGGCCGTGCGGGGTGGGCAGTGCCTGTTTATAGATCCCACAGGCCATTCCTGCCAGCAGCATCATTGGCCTGAATGCAGGTAAACTGGCGCTCTTTCCTTGAGGAGCCTGCCATGAGCGAGCCAACCGATATCGACAACGACGAAGAAGAGTTCGCCGAATCCACGCTGATCGAAGCGATCGAGAACCAGATCGAAAGCGACACCCCCCCGGCAGCCAAGGCGACGTTCAACAAACTGACCCTGGTCGGCTACGAGCGTGACGACATTCTCAATCTGATGGCCCATGTCCTGGCGTACGAAATCGACGCCATGCTCGACGACGACCGTCCGTTCGACACCGAGTGGTACGAGACTGCCCTGCGTGCCCTGCCCGAGTTGCCGCCGGAAAAACCATAAGCCAACGCTCCCGCCACTCGCCGCCGCGAAATGCCGGGAGCGAGCCTGTGCGCACGGCCGGCCTGCGACGAAATGCTCTCAGCCAACACTGGACAGCCAAGCCGAGTGAGTTCACCTTAGGGGCGCTTGAGTCTTATTCCTAGAAAGTCTGGAGTCCTTATGTCGCTTACCCCCGAGTTGGTTGCCGAACTGGAAATCCTTGCACTCTTCAACCTGGACAGTTCCCAGGAAGGTCTGAAAATTCATCAGACCGCTGCCCCGAAAGCGATTGCCGCCGCACAGCGCCTGTATGAAAAAGAACTCACCGATCAACCTGATGGCGGTTACCTGACCAGCCTCGGCCGTGACGCAGCGCAGAATGTGCAGACCGTACTGACCATCCTGACCACATCAGCCAAAGAACCCGCTTAACGACACGTATCGCCCACGGAAACCCCCATGCCGGGATTTCCGCGGGCAGACTGTCGCCCCCTGGTAGAAATCTGACGCCAGAAACCAACAATCAGCTTAAAAGTCATGCCGGCGAAGCTGTAGACTGGCTCCCGTCCCGAGACTTCCCACGTTCGTCCACTGCGAGCCGGTTCAAGCTGACATGACCCGCACCCACGAAATCCGCCCCGACTTGGATGAGGGCATTGATCGCAAGGTCCTCGGACAACTGCGTGCGCGCTTTCTCAAGCTCAACGAAGGTCGGCTGGCACGCGCCCAGGAAGGTCTGCCGCCACGCCAGCAGGTCGTGCTGAAACTGCTGCCGCTGTTTTTCCACGTCAATCATCCCTTGCTGCCCGGCTATGTCTCGAGCAGCACGCCCGCCGGGCTGTCGAACTTCGAGCCCGACGTCAGTGCGCTCGCCGAAGCTCAGCGACTGACCCGCTCGTTCTCCTACAAAGTTCGTCACGGCAATCCACCGCGGCCCATTCACGGCCTGTTTCTCATGGGCAGCCTCGGCACCCTGGCCCAGGCCGACCAGAGCGACATGGACGTGTGGGTCTGCCACGCCCCGGACCTGCCGGACAACGAAGTCGCCGAACTCGGTAAAAAATGCCAGCTACTGGAAGCCTGGGCCGCGAGCCAGGGCGCCGAAGTGCATTTTTTCCTGATCGATGCCCAGCGTTTCGTCCGCTGCGAGCGCGACAGTCAACTCAGCTCCGAAGACTGCGGCACCACCCAGCACTACCTGCTGCTGGATGAGTTTTACCGCACCGCGATCTGGCTGGCCGGGCGCACGCCGATCTGGTGGCTGGTGCCGGTGTACGAAGAAGCCGGCTACGAGCTGTACACCCACACCCTGCTGTCCAAGCGCTTTATCCGCGCCGACGAAACCCTCGACCTTGGCCACCTGGCGCATATTCCGCCCGGCGAGTTCATTGGCGCCGGGCTGTGGCAGCTGTTCAAAGGCATCGAATCGCCCTACAAGTCGGTGCTCAAACTGCTGCTGATCGAGGTCTACGCCAGCGAGCATCCGCGCGTCGAATGCCTGAGCCTGCGCTTCAAGCAGGCGGTATTCGCCAACCGTCTCGACCTCGACGAACTGGACCCCTACATCGGGGTCTACCGGCGCATCGAGGAATACCTCCTGGCCCGGGGCGAACCGGAGCGCCTGGAGCTGGTGCGGCGCGCCCTGTACCTCAAGGTCAACCGCAAGCTCACCGGCCTCGGCCGGCAGCGCAGCAACAGTTGGCAGCGGCAATTGCTCGAGCGCCTGACTCGCGAGTGGCACTGGGATCAGCGGCAACTGGCGATGCTCGACAGTCGCAGCCAATGGAAAGTCCGCCAGGTCAGTGCCGAGCGCCGTGCGCTGGTCAGCGAACTCAATTACAGCTATCGCTTCCTGAGCCAGTTTGCCCGCAACGAACAGAGCGTCGGCCTGCTCAACCAACGTGACCTCAAGGTACTCGGGCGCAGGCTCTATGCGGCCTTCGAACGCAAGGCCGACAAGGTCGAGGTGATCAACCCGGGGATCGCCCCGGACCTGGCCGAGGACACCCTGACGCTGGTGCACGCCAGCGACAAGAACGAGCCAGGGCAAAGCCATTGGGGTTTGTACAACGGCAGCTTGAGCACGTTGGAGTGGGAGCATTTTTCGCCGATCAAGCGCAGCCGACAGCTCCTTGAATTGCTCACCTGGAGCCATCGCAACGGCGTGATCGACAGCAGCACGCGCCTGGCGCTGCACCCCGGCAGCAGTGATCTCAGCGAATTCGAACTGTTCAACCTGCTGGGCAGCCTGCAACAGAGCGTCGCCCTGCCCTTGCCGATGGTCGACGAAGAGCAGCTGCTGCGCGCCAGCGTGCCCAGCGAAGTGCTGATTCTGGTGAACGTGGGGCTCGACCCGCTCAAACAGCATCGCGAACTGAACATCCTGATGACCACCGAGCGCACGGACTCGCTGAGCTATGCCGGCGTGCGCGAGAACCTGGTACTGACCCTCGACCGCGTCACGCTGAACAGCTGGAACGAAGTGCTGGTCAGCCGCCATGATGGCCCCCACGCCCTGCTCGACTGCCTGCGCGACTACCTCAACGAGCTGCCGCAGGACACCCGGCAGCCGCAGCTTCGGGTGCGTTGCTACTGTCACAACCGGGCGCCGTTCATCGCTCAACGGGTGGAAGAAATCTTCGACACCGCGCATAACCTGCTGCTCAGCGGGCTCAATCACCGCTATCTGATTCAGGTCCAGCAGCGCTACCACGTGTTGGAACTGGTGCCGGGACAGGTCCGGCATGTTCCGCTGGCGAACCTCCCGGCCCTGCTGGACTACCTGGGCAAGGAACAGAAGCAGTACAGCCCGCTGCACCTCGACCCGATGGCCCTCGACGATGAGGACCTGGCGCTGGTCCTGCCCATGGGGCTGCCGGGGTGCATCCAGGTGTTCTATCGCCTCTTCGACGCTTCGGCGCAACTGTACGTGCTGGATGAATTCAACACGCTGTGGCAACAGCGCCAGCCGTTTCACGACGAAACCAGCCTGCTGTTGCCGCTGCAGCGTTTCCTGCAGTCGATCCTGTATCGCCGCGAAGCGCTGATGCCCATGGATACCAGCCAATCAGCGGCAGCGCCGGAAACCCTGTACTACCAGTTGCTGCCCTCGGGTGTCGGCCGGGCGCGACGGGTCGAGGCGCGACAGGTGCCACAGAGCGCTGCAGACAAGCCGTTCTACGAAGTCCAGGCGATTGTCGGCAAGGCCGCGCCCGGCAAGGTGCAGGTCACCTTGTATTGCAATCAGCGGGAGTTCAGCGAACTGGAGCACGGCGACGCACTGTTTGCCGTGGTCGCGCAGGCGATTGTCGAGCAGCGCCGTGAAGTCCAGCCGTATCGCTGCTACATCACCGACCTCGACCTGTCCGGCCTGCCCGGTGAAGGGCAAGGCTCAAGCCAGCTTTACCTGCGGTACAAGGCAGACCTGGAGCGCGCGTTGAACAAGGCGCTCGAACAGGTTTAAAGCGTAGTCACTCTGGAAAAGCGCCGCCATTGGCCGGTTGGCTTTCCACTTCGAGCAAGGTCAACTTCAGGGTCTTGCCACCAGGCGCCGGCCAGTCGATGTGCTGGCCCACCTTCAGGCCCAGCAAGGCGCTGCCCACTGGCGCAAGAATGGAAATCTTGCCTTCGTCGGCGTTGGCATCCTTGGGATAAACCAGGGTCAGGTGATAATCCTTGCCGCTGCTTTCTTCACGACAATGCACACGCGAGTTCATGGTGACGACATCGGCCGGCACCTCATCGTGACCAACCAGCGTCTCGGCGCGATCCAGTTCGGTTTGCAGCGCAATCACGCCCGGATGCTTTTCATCCAGGCCGTCGATCAGGCGTTCCAGACGCTGAACGTCCAGACGGGTAAGGGTGATGGAAGGTGCGGTCATGATTCAGGCAGACTCCTTTCTTCTGCACGAAAAAAGCAAAACCCCGCCAAAAAATAGGCGGGGTTTTCACGCGCCTCGATGAGTTGAGGCGTAACCGGACACTATCACAGCTCAAAAAATATACAAGCCATGGGCAGCCCGACTCAGCTCGCACTACGGCGTTGCGCCGCCTGCTGGCAAATCACCCGGCGTCGCTGGTCATCCGCCGAACGCCACTCGCGAATGTCTTCGACGTGGCGAAAACAGCCGATGCAGACTTTCTGCTCGTCGAGCCGACAGACACTGGTGCAAGGCGACGGCACGGCCGCGCTGACATTGCTGTACAGCGGCTTGGGCGGGCGAACCGGGGCGGCCTGGGTCACGACTTCACAGACCTTCGAAATCGAGGTCGGCATCGGCCTGCTGCTTGACGATGCGCTCGAGCATTTCACCCAGCTGCTCTTCGCTCTTGTCGCACATCCAGCGCTCGCTTTCCTCGTCGTAGTCGAAATGGAAACCGCCGGATACGGCCGCCAACCACAACTGGCGCAGCGGTTCCTGGCGACTGAAAATCAACTGGCTGCCGCCTTCGAACTTGACAGTCAGAACACCCGCCGAGCTTTCCAGGTCAACGTCCAGCTCGCTGTCGTCGAAAATATCTTCCAGCTTCTCCTGGGTGGCATCGACCAGATCGTGGAAACGGGCTTCAGTCAAACTCATTGCGGCAACCTCGAAAAGTGTCTACTTGCGCTCAAGCGCCGCAAGATACGGACGCGCCCGGGCGATTGCAAAGGATAACGTTCAAGCACCGCAACCGCTTGCACAATAACCACCCGAAGCCTTCGCAATGATCAGCGGCGATGGGCAAAGCCCCGCCAGACGGGTGGCCCGTCGCATAGGCAAGCTGCCGGGTGGCCGGTATACTCCGGCGCAATTAACGCATTTTCAAGGATTTCGCCATGAAGCGCCTGATCTCTTCCGTTGCTGCGCTCGCTTCACTCGTCGCTTTTACCTGCCTGTTGTCGGCCTGCGGCCAGAAAGGTCCGCTGTACCTGCCCGATGACAGCAAGCCTGCCGATGAGCAGGCCAAGTCGTCGCAGGCAAAATCCCATGACCACAGCAACAGCAGCAGCACCTACTAAGGGAACATCATGGACGCTTTTAACTACCGTGACGGTGAGCTGTTCGCGGAAGGTGTTGCGTTGTCCGCCATCGCCGAGCGCTTTGGCACGCCAACCTACGTCTACTCCCGCGCGCACATCGAGGCCCAGTACCTGGCCTACGCCGATGCGCTGGCGGGCACGCCGCACCTGATCTGCTTCGCGGTCAAGGCCAACTCCAACCTGGGTGTTCTGAATGTCCTGGCGCGCCTGGGCGCCGGTTTCGACATCGTCTCCCGTGGCGAGCTGGAACGCGTGCTGGCCGCCGGCGGCCAAGCTGACAAGATCGTATTCTCCGGCGTCGGCAAGACCCGTGACGACATGCGCCGCGCCCTGGAAGTCGGCGTGCATTGCTTCAACGTTGAATCCACCGACGAGCTGGAGCGCCTGCAAGTGGTTGCGGCCGAGCTGGGTGTTCGCGCGCCGATCTCCCTGCGCGTCAACCCGGACGTCGACGCCGGCACCCACCCGTACATTTCCACCGGCTTGAAAGAAAACAAGTTCGGCATCGCAATTGCCGATGCCGAAGACGTGTACATCCGTGCCGCCCAACTGCCCAACCTGGAAGTGGTCGGCGTCGATTGCCACATCGGTTCGCAACTGACCACGCTGCCACCGTTCATCGATGCCCTCGATCGCCTGCTGGGCTTGATCGACCGCCTCGGCGACTGCGGCATCTACCTGCGCCACATCGACCTCGGTGGCGGCCTCGGCGTGCGTTATCGCGATGAAGAGCCGCCATTGGCTGGCGACTACATCAAGGCGGTGCGCGAGCGTATCGACGGTCGCGACCTGGCCCTGGTGTTCGAGCCGGGCCGTTTCATCGTGGCCAATGCCGGCGTGCTGTTGACCCAGGTCGAGTACCTCAAGCACACCGAACACAAGGATTTCGCCATCGTCGACGCGGCGATGAACGACCTGATCCGCCCGGCGCTGTACCAGGCCTGGATGGACGTCACCGCCGTGCGCCCACGCGATAGCGCAGCACGTGCCTACGACATCGTCGGGCCGATCTGCGAGACCGGTGATTTCCTCGCCAAGGACCGTCAACTGGCGCTGGAAGAAGGCGACCTGCTGGCTGTGCATTCGGCCGGTGCCTACGGGTTTGTCATGAGCTCCAACTACAACACCCGCGGCCGTTGCGCCGAGGTGCTGGTGGACGGTGACCAGGCATTTGAAGTGCGTCGCCGCGAGACGGTAGCCGAGTTGTTCGCTGGCGAAAGCCTGCTGCCGGAGTAACCCCATGCTGCTGCGTTTTACCAAGATGCACGGCCTGGGCAACGACTTCATGGTCCTCGACCTGGTCAGCCAGCACGCGCACATTTTGCCCAAGCACGCCAAGCAATGGGGTGATCGGCACACCGGGATCGGCTTTGACCAGTTGCTGATCGTCGAGGCGCCGAGCAACCCGGACGTGGACTTCCGTTATCGGATCTTCAATTCCGACGGCTCCGAAGTCGAACAGTGCGGCAACGGTGCGCGCTGCTTCGCCCGGTTCGTGCTGGACAAGCGCCTGACCGCCAAACGGCAGATTCGGGTCGAGACCAAAAGCGGCATCATCGAACTCGATGTGCGCAATGACGGCCAGATCAGCGTCAACATGGGCGCACCGCGCCTGGTGCCGGCGGATATCCCGTTCCAGGCCGATGCGCAGGCTGTCAGCTATCCGCTGGAAGTCGATGGCCAGAGTGTCGAGCTGGCGGCGGTGTCCATGGGTAACCCCCATGCCGTGTTGCGCGTGAACGACATCAACAACGCACCGGTGCATGAACTCGGGCCGAAAATCGAACATCACCCGCGCTTTCCGGCCCGGGTCAATGTCGGTTTCCTCCAGGTCATCGACCGCCACCGCGCGCAACTGCGCGTCTGGGAGCGCGGTGCCGGGGAAACCCAAGCCTGCGGCACCGGTGCTTGCGCCGCGGCCGTGGCTGCGATCAGCCAGGGGTGGATGGATTCGCCGCTATTGATCGACCTGCCTGGCGGGCGCCTGTCCATTGAATGGGCAGGTCCGGGCCAACCGGTGCTGATGACCGGTCCGGCAGTGCGTGTATATGAAGGACAAGTGCGTCTTTGAGTGAGCCAAATCCATGACTGACAAGCCTCAGGTTCCAGCCCCACAGCCCGACGAATCCCCTTCCGAAAGCCTGGAGGCGGCGGCGATTGCCGCGTACCTGGAGGCTCATCCGGATTTCTTCGTCGAGCACGAAGAGCTGCTCCCCGCCCTGCGCATTCCGCACCAGCGTGGCGACACCGTCTCGCTGGTGGAGCGGCAGATGAAAATCCTCCGCGAGCGCAACATCGAGATGCGTCATCGTCTCTCGCAGTTGATGGACGTCGCCCGCGACAACGATCGGCTGTTCGACAAGACCCGCCGCCTGATCCTCGCCCTGATGGATGCCAGCAGCCTCGACGATGTGGTCATCAGCGTCGAAGACAGCTTGCGCCAGGACTTCCAGGTGCCCTTTGTCAGCCTGATCCTGTTCAGCGACGAGCCGTTGCCGGTCGGGCGCTGGGTCAGCGCCAGCGAAGCGCAAAAAGCCATCGGCGGCTTGCTGGCCGAAGGTAAAAGCGTCAGCGGCAGCCTGCGTGAACACGAGCTGGACTTCCTGTTCGGCGAAGACCAGCGCCAGCAGATCGGCTCTACCGCCGTAGTAGGCATCAGCCACCTGGGCCTGCATGGCGTGCTGGCGATCGCCAGCCGCGATCCGCAACACTACAAAAGCTCGGTCGGCACCCTGTTTCTCAGCTACATCGCTGAAGTGATGGGGCGCGTATTGCCACGGGTCAACAGCACCCTGCGCTCGGTACGCTGACCGTGGAACGGCAACTGGACGCCTACTGCGAGCACCTGCGCAGTGAGCGTCAGGTGTCGCCCCATACGCTGCAAGCCTACCGCCGCGACCTCAACAAAGTCCTCGCGCACTGCGAAAAACAGCAGATCACCAGCTGGAGCGCGTTGGACATCCAGCGCCTGCGCAGCCTGGTCGCACGCCTGCATGCTCAGGGCCAATCCTCACGCAGCCTGGCGCGCCTGCTCTCGGCCGTGCGCGGGCTCTACCATTACCTGAACCGCGAAGGCCTGTGCGATCACGATCCGGCCAACGGCCTGGCGCCGCCCAAAGGCGAACGACGCCTGCCCAAGACCCTCGACACCGATCGCACCCTGCAATTGCTCGAGGGCGCGGTTGAAGATGACTTCCTGGCACGGCGCGACCAGGCCATTCTCGAGCTGTTCTACTCCTCGGGCCTGCGCCTGTCGGAGCTGACCGGTCTCAACCTGGAACAGCTCGACCTCGCCGACGGCCTGGTGCAAGTCCTCGGCAAAGGCAGCAAGACCCGCGTGCTGCCAATCGGCCGCAAGGCGCGCGAGTCGCTGGAGGCATGGCTGTCCCTGCGTGCATTGGCCAATCCGGCAGACGATGCGGTGTTTATCAGCCAGAAGGGCCTGCGCCTGGGACCACGGGCAGTGCAGGTTCGGGTCAAGGCCGCTGGCGCGCGCGAGCTGGGGCAAAACCTGCACCCGCACATGCTCCGGCACTCTTTCGCCAGTCATGTGCTGGAATCGTCCCAGGACCTGCGAGCCGTCCAGGAGCTGCTCGGCCACTCGGACATCAAGACCACGCAGATCTACACCCACCTGGACTTCCAGCACCTGGCCGCGGTCTACGACAATGCCCACCCAAGGGCCAAACGCATCAAGGGCGACGAACAATGACCGTGCAACTGATCACCTTCGACCTCGACGACACGCTGTGGGATACCGCCCCGGTCATCGTCAGCGCGGAAGCCACCCTGCGTGAGTGGCTGGCCGAACACACCCCGGTACTTGGCGCCTTGCCGATCGAACACCTGTATGCGATTCGCGAACGGGTGCTGACCCACGAACCACAGCTCAAGCACCGCATCAGCGCGCTGCGCCGTCGTGTGCTGTTTCACGCCCTGGAAGAAGCCGGCTACGCCCAGGAGCAGGCCAACGAACTGGCCGACCAGGCCTTCGAAGTATTCCTGCACGCACGGCATCAACTGCAGATTTTCCCCGACGTGGCGCCGACCCTGGAAATTCTCGGCAATCATTACGCACTCGGCGTGGTCACCAACGGCAATGCCGATGTACGCCGCCTGGGGCTGGCGGACTACTTCAAGTTTGCCCTGTGCGCCGAAGACATCGGCATCGCCAAGCCCGATGCACGACTGTTCCACGAGGCCCTGCAACGCGGTGGCGCCAGTGCCGAAACGGCGGTGCATATCGGCGATCATCCCGGCGATGACATTGCCGGGGCACAGCAGGCGGGATTACGCGCGATCTGGTTCAACCCGACGGGCAAGATCTGGGAAGCGGAGCGCCTGCCGGATGCGCAGATTCGCAGCCTGACCGAACTGCCGGCGCTGCTGGCGCGATGGCACAGCGGCGCGGTCTGATCCGAGGGTTTTCTACAGCCATGAAAAAGCCCGCAGCGACGGCGGGCTTTTTCAGCAAGCAAGGAGCAGTCCTTAGATAGGACGGCTACCGTACTTGTTATCAGGCTTCTTTGGCGGATCCGCCACCACGTTGGCCTCGACTTCCTGAACCCTGCCACCTTTGGCCAGGAACTCTTCCATCGCGCGGGCCAGAGCGTCACGCTCTTTATTCTTGGCCTCGACACTCGGCAGCTCGTCTACCGACACCGCAGCCTTGGCCTTGCCCTTGACGGTCGGGGCCGGTGTGTCTTCACCGCCATCGTCGTCGGCAACGTCTTCGGCTGCCGCTTCAAGACCTTCTTCGGTCTCGTCTTCGTCGCCTACTTCGAGGTCGTCGTTTTCCAGATCATCGTCGCTCATGTTCTACCTCATGACTTGCGAAAAGCAGATTAGTTATAGCCCAGCCTGATCGTCTGTCGACGACTGCCAGAAAAAATTCAACATCCACCGGTTACCGGTGGCGATGCCCCTTCACCGTATAAGGTGGCGAGGACTTTACGAGCACCGCCGTGATCGCGGTGCTCGCCCAGATAAACACCTTGCCAGCTGCCTAACGCCAATCGGCCCGCCGTGATCGGCAAGCTCAATTGACAGCCTAGCAAACTGGCCTTGAAGTGCGCCGGGAGGTCGTCCAGGCCTTCGTCGTCATGCTCATAGCCGGCTGCGCCTTGTGGGATCAGCCGATTGAAAAACCGTTCGAAGTCGCGACGTACCGCCGGATCGGCGTTCTCGTTGATGGTCAACGACGCCGAGGTATGCTGCAGCCACAAATGCAACAGACCGACCCGGCATGCCTTGAGTTCAGGCAGGCCGGCGAGTAACTCGTCCGTCACCAGATGAAAGCCCCGGGGCCTCGCCCGCAGGGTAATCAGAGTCTGTTGCCACATACAGTTCTCCGCACGTTCGGGGCGCATTCTAGCGCGCTCTGGAAAAAAACAAAGACCCTAATATTCCTTCGTTGCTGTAAGCAATCGGCCCTACAAAAAGCTTGGCGATTATCGCCGGCAAAGGCCCGCGAAAAATCCTTTCAGCGCTACGGTGAGTGACAAATCCCGGACAAAAAAATGCCCGGCAAGCCGGGCAAGTTTTTTCTGGCGCCGGCTTACAGGTTGTAGCCACGCTCGTTGTGTTGAGCCAGGTCCAGGCCCACTGCTTCTTCCTCTTCGGTGACACGCAGACCCATGACGGCATCCAGCACCTTGAGGATGACGTAGGTAACGATACCGGTGTAGATCACCGTGAAGCCTACGCCTTTGCACTGAATCCAGACTTGGGCGGCGATGTCGGTCACGGTGCCGAAACCACCCAGGGCCGGAGCGGCGAAGACACCGGTGAGGATCGCACCGAGGATGCCGCCGATACCGTGTACGCCGAAGGCGTCGAGGGAATCGTCGTAACCCATTTTGCGTTTCAGGGTGGTGGCGCAGAAGAAGCACACCACACCGGCCGACAGACCGATCACCAGCGCACCCATTGGGCCTACGGTGCCTGCGGCTGGAGTAATCGCTACCAGACCCGCAACTACACCCGAAGCGATACCCAGTGCGCTTGGCTTACCGTGGGTCAGCCACTCGGCCAGCATCCAGCCCAGTGCAGCAGCAGCGGTAGCGATCTGGGTGACCAGCATCGCCATGCCCGCAGTGCCATTGGCCGCAGCAGCGGAACCGGCGTTGAAACCGAACCAACCGACCCAGAGCATTGCCGCGCCCATCAGGGTGTAGCCCAGGTTGTGCGGCGCCATTGGCGTGGTCGGGAAGCCTTTACGCTTGCCCAGTACCAGGCAGCAGACCAGGCCAGCAATACCGGCGTTGATGTGCACCACGGTGCCGCCGGCGAAGTCCAGTACGCCCCAGTCCCACATCAGGCCGCCGTTGCCGGACCAGACCATGTGCGCGATCGGTGCATAGACCAGGGTGAACCAGATGGCCATGAAGATCAGCATCGCGGAGAACTTCATGCGCTCGGCGAAGGCACCGACGATCAGCGCCGGGGTGATGATCGCGAAGGTCATCTGGAAGGTGATGAATACCGCCTCGGGGAACAGCGCCGCCGGGCCGGTCAGACTCGCTGGCGTGACACCGGCGAGGAACGCCTTGCCCATGCCGCCAACGAACGAGTTGAAGTTGACGACGCCCTGCTCCATGCCGGTGGTGTCGAACGCGATGCTGTAGCCATAAATGACCCACAGAACGCTGATCAGCCCGGTAATGGCGAAGCACTGCATCATCACGGAAAGCACGTTTTTCGAGCGCACCATGCCGGCGTAGAACAAGGCCAGGCCTGGGATGGTCATGAACAGCACAAGCGCTGTAGAGGTCAACATCCAGGCGGTGTCGCCGGAGTTGAGGACTGGGGCTGCCGCTTCGTCTGCCGCCATGGCCAGGCTGGGCATTACGATGGACAACAGGGCTCCTAGCCCTGCGAATTTACGCAGAGTCATATTGTTTTCTCCTGGGGCGTTGGGTTTGGGGCGGCTTAGATTGCGTCGGTATCGGTTTCGCCGGTACGGATGCGAATCGCCTGTTCCAGATTGACCACGAAGATCTTGCCGTCACCGATCTTGCCGGTGTTGGCCGCCTTGGTTATCGCCTCGATAACCCGGTCGAGATCCTTGTCGTCAATGGCGACATCGATCTTCACCTTGGGCAGGAAGTCGACCACGTATTCCGCGCCGCGATACAGCTCGGTGTGACCCTTCTGCCGACCGAAGCCCTTGACCTCAGTGACGGTAATGCCCTGCACGCCGATCTCCGACAACGACTCGCGTACGTCATCCAGTTTGAACGGCTTGATGATGGCAGTGACTAGCTTCATGAAAACTCTCTCCCGAATAGGTGGACTTGCCCCAGGAAAACAAACCCGACTCAAGTCTAAGCGCAGTGCCTGGCTTTGTAACGCATCGTCGGCCAAACCCGCCCGACCGACGCCAGTTAACCGCTGCCGGCGAAACTCCCCGCTTCGCCTGCCGCACTGCGTTCGTCACAGCGACTGCATCAGTGCAGGGGTCACAGTGGTCTTAGCAGAAAGCTTGCCATGTCCTGAAAAGTCACTGATTTCAATCTCTTAACGGCTATCGCCAGCAATCGCGGGGGTTTCAGGCTGTCGATACGCACAATAACGGTGCGCCGACGAACGGCCAGATGCGCGAAAAGCGTGCGCGGACATGGCGCCAATGGGCCACGAAGCTGCGTGTTACACTGGCCGCCAGCCGTTTTAAGGACATCCCCCCATGCTTGCACCCAAAGACCTGCTCGACGCCCTCAGCGGCCACGCCTCCCGCCTGTTCAGCGGCGACACGCCGTTGCCGAAAAGCGAAATCGAAAGCCAGTTCAAGGCCCTGCTGCAAAGCGGCTTCAGCAAGCTGGACCTGGTGAGCCGGGAAGAATTTGATAGCCAGATGGTCGTACTGGCGCGCACCCGGGCGCGGCTCGAGAGCCTTGAAGCGAAAGTGGCCGAGCTCGAAGCTCGGCTCAACCCGAACGCCGAGTAACGCCCCTCCCTGCAACATCCTGCGAACGTTTCGCGCCCCTGACCGGGCGCTAAAACACCATCGCCCATCTACCCTTGAACCACCGCAGGAAGCGGCTCTCTCGTTCAAGGAATGATCATGTCCCTATCCATCGTCCACAGCCGCGCCCAGGTCGGTGTCGAGGCGCCTGCCGTTACCGTTGAAGTGCATCTGGCCAATGGCTTGCCGTCGCTGACGATGGTCGGCTTGCCCGAAGCGGCAGTGAAGGAAAGCAAGGACCGAGTGCGCAGCGCGATCATCAATTCCGGGCTGCAATTTCCGGCGCGACGCATCACCTTGAATCTCGCGCCCGCCGATCTGCCCAAGGACGGTGGACGGTTTGATCTGGCGATTGCCCTGGGGATTCTCTCGGCCAGCGTGCAAGTCCCGACCCTGACCCTGGATGACGTCGAGTGCCTGGGCGAGCTGGCGTTGTCCGGCGAGGTCCGGGCGGTTCGCGGTGTGCTGCCGGCGGCGCTCGCGGCGCGTCAGGCCGGGCGTAGCCTGGTGGTGCCCTGGGCCAACGCCGAGGAAGCATGCCTGGCGTCCGGACTGAAGGTGATCGCGGTGCATCACCTGCTCGAGGCGGTGGCGCATTTCAATGGGCACACGCCCATTGAACCCTACGCTTCGGACGGCTTGCTGCATGCCAGCAAACCCTATCCCGACCTCAGTGAAGTGCAAGGCCAGGTCGGCGCCAAGCGGGCCTTGCTTATCGCGGCGGCGGGCGCACACAACCTGTTGTTCTGCGGACCGCCAGGCACCGGGAAAACCCTGCTGGCCAGTCGTCTGCCGGGACTGCTGCCACCGCTGACCGAAAGCGAGGCCCTGGAAGTCGCGGCGATTCAGTCGGTGGCCAGTTGTGTGCCCTTGAGCCACTGGCCGCAACGGCCTTTCAGGCAACCCCATCATTCGGCATCCGGCCCCGCGCTGGTGGGCGGCAGCTCAAAACCACAGCCCGGGGAAATCACCCTGGCCCATCACGGCGTGCTGTTCCTGGACGAGCTCCCGGAGTTCGATCGCAAGGTCCTGGAAGTCCTGCGCGAACCCATGGAATCGGGGCACATCGTGATCGCCCGAGCACGGGATCGCGTGCGTTTCCCGGCGCGCTTCCAGCTGGTCGCGGCAATGAACCCCTGCCCCTGCGGCTATCTGGGCGAACCCAGTGGTCGCTGCTCCTGCACACCGGACATGGTCCAGCGCTACCGCAACAAACTCTCCGGGCCTTTACTCGACCGCATCGACCTGCACCTGACCGTCGCCCGCGAGGCGACGGCGCTCAATCCCGCCGTTGCACCCAGCGACAGCAGCGCCAGCGCCGCCGAACGGGTCGCCCACGCCCGCGAAATCCAGCATCAGCGCCAGGGCTGCGCCAACGCCTTTCTCGATCTGCCGGGCCTGAGGAGCCACTGCCAGTTATCCACAACGGACGAAAGCTGGCTGGAAAATGCCTGCGAACGCCTGACCTTGTCGCTCAGGGCCGCCCACCGACTGCTCAAGGTGGCGCGCACCCTCGCCGACCTCGAGCAACTCCCCGGCATCAGCCGCGAACACCTGGCCGAAGCACTGCAGTACCGACCGGCGCATCAGTGATCGAGGCGCTCAACATCCGGCAACTCCATGGCCCGCGCCTCGCCCTGCAGGAAGTCGCTGAGACGGCGCAGGCGCTCCCCACCTGGACGGGTTTTCGGCCACACCAGGTAGTAGTTCAAGCCGCTGGCAACCGCAGTCGGCCAAGGCAGGCTCAAGCGCTCTTGCGCGACATCTTCGGCGACCATCAGCAGATCGCCCATCGACACGCCATAACCGCGCGCCGCGGCAATCATCCCCAACTCCAAGGTGTCGAACACCTGGCCGCCCTTGAGTGACACCTGCTCGGACAGGCCCATGCGCTCCAGCCAACTGCGCCAGTCACGGCGGTCGGGCGTGGGATGCAACAACTCGGTGCTGGCGAGGCGTTCGACGTTCCACGGCTGATCGTTAAGCAGGTTGGGCGCGCCCACCGGTATCAGCAGCTCTGGAAACAGGAAGCTGGCTTCCCAATCCGGCGGGAAATGCCCGTTGCTGAGCAACACTGCACAATCGAAGGGTTCGTGATTGAAGTCCACCGAGTCGACGTCCATCCAGGCGCTGGTCAACTGCACCTCGTTACCCGGCTGCAGGTGGCGAAACCGACTCAGGCGCGCCAACAGCCAGCGCATGGTCAGAGTCGAGGGCGCTTTCATGCGCAGGATGTCGTCTTCAGCGCGCAGGGTGCTGCAGGCGCGCTCCAGTGCGCCAAACCCTTCGCGCACGCCGGGCAGCAGCAGACGGGCCGCTTCAGTCAGTTGCAAATGGCGGCCACTGCGCAGAAACAATCGGCAGGCAAAATGCTCTTCAAGCGTACGGATGTGTCGACTGACGGCGCTCTGGGTGATCGACAGCTCCTCGGCGGCGCGGGTAAAGGAGCTGTGACGCGCCGCCGCCTCAAAGGCACGCAAGGCATAAAGCGGAGGAAGACGACGAGACATCAGGAAAATTCCTATAGCGCAGACGACAAACCCGGAAAGAAAACTATCAGCATGAGTTTTAATCATGTGAGCAATCGTTTTTATCCTTTTGTGCATTTGCCTGCAAGCGCCGAAAATCATCGGCTCCCCCATTTTCATGGAAGACCGGCGTGATGATCATGCAGCATCCAGCACGTACCGAATTGCGAGCCATCCTGCGGCTGGCGGGGCCGTTGATTGCCTCGCAGTTGGCGCACATGCTGATGGTCCTCACCGACACCCTGATGATGGCCAAAATCAGCCCCGAAGCCCTGGCAGGTGGCGGCCTGGGCGCGGCGAGCTATTCGTTCGTGTCGATTTTCTGCATCGGCGTGATTGCCGCCGTCGGCACCCTGGTCTCAATTCGTCATGGCGCCGGCGACATAGTCGGCGCCGCCCGCCTGACCCAGGCCGGGATCTGGCTGGCCTGCCTGATGGCCCTGGTGGCGGGTCTGCTGCTGTGGAACCTCAAGCCGCTGTTGCTGCTGTTCGGGCAAACCGAAAGCAACGTCAACATGGCCGGCCAGTTCCTGCTGATCCTGCCGTTCGCCCTGCCCGGCTACCTGACGTTCATGGCGTTGCGCGGCTTTACCAGCGCCATTGGCCGGGCCGCCCCGGTGATGGTGATCAGCGTGATCGGCACCGTGGCCAACTTTGTCCTGAACTACGCGCTGATTACCGGGATGTTCGGCCTGCCGAAACTGGGCCTGATGGGCATCGGCCTGGTCACCGCCATCGTCGCCAGCTGCATGGCGCTGGGCCTGGCCTGGCACATTCATCGGCACCCGGCATACGCGGCCTATCCGTTGCTCAAGGGCCTGTCACGCCTGAACGGTCAATACCTGCGCGAACTGTGGCGCCTGGGCCTGCCGATTGGCGGCACCTACGCGGTGGAGGTCGGTCTGTTCGCCTTCGCGGCCCTGTGCATGGGCACCATGGGCAGCACGCAGTTGGGCGCTCACCAGATCGCCCTGCAAATCGTCTCGGTGGCGTTCATGGTGCCGGCGGGCATGTCCTACGCGATCACCATGCGCATCGGCCAGCACTATGGCGCCGGGCAATTGCTCGACGCGCGCCTGGCCGGGCGGGTCGGGATCGGCTTCGGTGCAGTGGTGATGCTGTGCTTCGCCATGGTCTTCTGGCTGCTGCCGAATCAGTTGGTGGGCCTGTTCCTCGACCACAACGACCCGGCGTTCGCCGAGGTCATCGCCCTGGCGGTGAGCCTGTTGGCAGTGGCCGCCTGGTTCGAGCTGTTCGATGGCGTGCAAACCATCGCCATGGGCTGCATCCGCGGGCTGAAGGACGCCAAGACCACCTTCCTCGTGGGCCTGGGTTGTTACTGGCTGATTGGCGCGCCGGCGGCCTGGTGGATGGCCTTCCATCTTGCCTGGGGGCCGACGGGCGTCTGGTGGGGGCTGGCCTTGGGCCTGGCTTGCGCGGCCGTGAGCCTGACCCTGGCATTCGAGTGGAAGATGCAGCGAATGATCCGCCAGGAGCCGTCAGCACAGGCGGGTTTCAGGATGCCCCAGGCGGACTAGACCCGTTCGACGAGCGCCAGCTGGCTGCTGCCGAACGTCAGGTATTCCACCAGTTCCACAAGCGGCAACGGTTTGCTGATCAGATACCCCTGCACCTGATCACAACCGAACCCACGCAACAGGGCGAGCTGCTCCGGGGTTTCCACCCCTTCGGCGACCACCTGCAGGTGCAGGTTGTGCGCCAGGTTGATCATTGCGTGCACCAGTTTGCGATTCTCTTCGCGCAACTCCATGCCTCCGACAAAGCTCTTGTCGATCTTCAACAAGGCAATCGGCAGGCTGTTGAGGTGCACGAACGAGGAAAACCCGGTGCCGAAGTCGTCGAGGGAAAAACGCACCCCCAGCCGCCCCAGGGCATCCATGGTTTGCTGCACCAGATCGCTACGGCGCATTACGGCGGTTTCGGTGAGTTCGAACTCCAGCCATTGCGCATCGACGCCGCGCTCGGCAATCAGCCGACTCAAAGTCGATAACAGCTGGCTGTCCTGGAACTGGCGGAACGACAGGTTGACCGCCATGTGCAACGGCGGCAGGCCACGCTCGCGCAGCGCCTGCATGTCGCGCAAGGCCCGGGAGATCACCCAGTAGCCCAGAGGCACGATCAGGCCGCTCTGCTCGGCCAGCGGCACGAATTCGCTGGGCGGCAACAGGCCACGTTCGGCATGCCGCCAGCGCACCAGGGCCTCCAGCCCGACAATTTGCCCGTCGTGCAGGTCCAGCCGCGGCTGGTAGTGCAGTTCCAGTTCGTCGCGGCGCAAGGCGCGGCGCAGCTCGGTTTCCAGATCGGCCATGCTGCGCGCGTTGCGATTGATCCGTTCGTTGAAGATATGAAAGGTGCAGCCCTGGGTGCTTTTGGCCTGCTGCATGGCGATATGTGCATGCCACATCAACGGGTCGGCGCCGTCCTGGGCGCGCGCGTGGGCAATGCCCAGGCTGGCACCGATCAACAGGCTTTCGCCGTCCACCCAATAAGGTTCGGACAGCGCTTCGGTGATGCGCTCGGCCATCCACTCGGCCCGCTGCGGCGCACGCCGGGTATCGATCAGCAGGGCGAATTCGTCGCTGCCCAGGCGTGCCAGTTGGTCGCCGGCCTCAAGCTGGCTCTTGAGCCGCGAGACCACTTGCAGGATCAGCCGATCACCGGCCTGATGACCGAGGGCATCGTTGGCGTGGCGGAAGTTGTCCAGGTCCAGGTGTCCAAGCGCCAGGCCACGGCCCTCGTTTTCTGCCAAGCGTGCAGCCAGCAGAGTCTGAAAGCCCTGGCGGTTGGCGATGCCGGTCAGCGGGTCTTGCTCGGCGAGTCGTTGCAGGGTGTTTTCCAGCAGCCCGCGTTCGCGCACATGGCGCAGGCAGCGGCGCAGGATATTGCTGTCGAGGACATCGCGCACCAGCCAGTCGCTGACACCGTCCGGTATCGCGGCAGGTTCCTGTTCGAGCAACAGGACAGTCGGCAGGTTGCAGCGCCCGGGTTCGGGTTGCAGGGCAGGCACCGTCAGCAGCACCGCACTGCGGTTGTCGGCAAACAGGCTGCTCACCGACTCCCAGGTCGGCGCACTGATCAGCACAGCCGAACTCCCCATGGGAGCCAGACACTCGCGCAACAACGCGGCCCATGCTGGCTCTTCGGCCAGCAGCAGCAAGCGCAAGGGTTCGACAGGCGTAGACAAGCTGGCTCCCTAGACTCTGCAAAGGATGTTGGCGACGGGCAATATGACGCGCGACGAGTCAATGACAAATGGCACTGGGCCGTACATTAGCCGCAAATCCAGCACGCATCCTGCGCGAAAGTAACAAAACCGGCAAATTTAGATCGAGTGCTACGTCACAAGTCGGAGAGAGGCGGCAGAATCCCTGCATCCTGTTAAAATGCCCGCCCTTTTCGCCAATGACTCCTTTTTGACCTCATGTCCCGACTCAATCCCCGGCAGCAAGAAGCCGTGAGCTACGTCGGCGGCCCTCTTTTGGTGCTCGCCGGTGCTGGCTCCGGCAAGACCAGCGTGATCACCCGCAAGATTGCCCACCTGATCCAGAACTGCGGTATCCGTGCCCAGTACATCGTCGCCATGACCTTCACCAACAAGGCCGCGCGCGAGATGAAGGAGCGGGTCGGCACCCTGCTCAAGGGTGGCGAAGGCCGCGGCCTGACGGTGTGTACCTTCCACAATCTGGGCCTGAACATCATCCGCAAGGAGCATGTGCGCCTGGGCTACAAGCCCGGTTTCTCGATTTTCGACGAGACCGACGTCAAGGCCCTGATGACCGACATCATGCAGAAGGAATATTCGGGCGACGATGGCGTCGACGAAATCAAGAACATGATCGGCGCCTGGAAGAACGACCTGATCCTGCCGCCCGAAGCCCTGGAAAATGCGCGCAATCCGAAAGAACAGACCGCAGCCATCGTCTACACCCACTACCAGCGCACGCTCAAGGCGTTCAACGCGGTGGATTTCGACGACCTGATCCTGTTGCCGGTGAAGCTGTTCCAGGAACACGCCGACATTCTCGAAAAGTGGCAGAACAAGGTTCGCTACCTGCTGGTGGACGAATACCAGGACACCAACGCCAGCCAGTACTTGCTGGTGAAGTTGCTGATCGGCACACGCAACCAGTTCACCGTGGTCGGTGACGACGATCAGTCGATCTACGCCTGGCGCGGTGCGCGCCCGGAAAACCTGATGCTGCTCAAGGAGGACTATCCGTCCTTGAAAGTGGTGATGCTGGAGCAGAACTATCGCTCCACCAGCCGCATCCTGCGCTGCGCCAACGTGCTGATCTCGAACAATCCCCACGAGTTTGAAAAACAACTGTGGAGCGAGATGGGCCATGGCGACGAGATTCGCGTCATTCGCTGCCGCAACGAAGACGCCGAAGCCGAGCGCGTGGCCGTGGAAATCCTCAGCCTGCACCTGCGCACCGATCGCCCCTACAGCGATTTCGCAATTCTCTATCGCGGCAACTACCAGGCCAAGCTGATCGAGCTGAAGCTGCAGCATCACCAGGTGCCCTACCGTCTTTCCGGCGGCAACAGCTTTTTCGGACGCCAGGAAGTAAAAGACCTGATGGCCTACTTCCGCCTGATCGTGAACCCGGACGACGACAATGCCTTCCTGCGGGTGATCAACGTCCCACGCCGGGAGATCGGTTCGACGACCCTGGAAAAGCTCGGCAACTACGCCACCGAACGCAAGATCTCGATGTATGCCGCCACCGATGAGATCGGCCTTGGCGAGCACCTGGACAACCGTTTCACCGATCGCCTGTCGCGCTTCAAGCGCTTCATGGACAAGGTTCGCGAGCAATGTGCCGGCGAGGACCCGATCTCCGCCCTGCGCAGCATGGTCATGGACATCGACTACGAGAACTGGCTGCGCACCAACAGCTCCAGCGACAAGGCCGCCGACTACCGCATGAGCAACGTCTGGTTCCTGATCGAGGCGTTGAAGAACACCCTGGAGAAAGACGAAGACGGCGAAATGACCGTCGAGGACGCGATCGGCAAGCTGGTCCTGCGTGACATGCTCGAACGCCAGCAGGAAGAAGAGGACGGTGCCGAAGGCGTGCAGATGATGACCCTGCATGCCTCCAAGGGCCTGGAATTCCCTTACGTGTTCATCATGGGCATGGAAGAGGAAATCCTCCCGCACCGCTCCAGCATCGAAGCCGACACCATCGAAGAAGAGCGGCGCCTGGCCTACGTCGGCATTACCCGCGCGCGTCAGACCCTGGCCTTTACCTTTGCCGCCAAGCGTAAGCAGTACGGCGAAATCATCGATTGCTCGCCGAGCCGGTTCCTCGATGAGCTGCCGCCGGACGACCTGGCCTGGGAAGGCAACGACGATACTCCGACCGAAGTCAAAGCCGTGCGTGGCAATAGCGCATTGGCAGATATACGCGCGATGTTAAAGCGCTAGAATCGACTACTTTTTAATCTACTTTCGGCGCCCGTTGCGCCAACCGAGGAAGCTGTTGTGGAAGCACTGCACAAGAAAATTCGCGAAGAAGGCATCGTGCTTTCCGACCAGGTCCTGAAAGTCGACGCCTTTCTGAACCATCAGATCGACCCGGCCCTGATGAAGCTGATCGGCGACGAGTTTGCCGCACTGTTCAAGGACTCGGGCATCACCAAGATCGTCACCATCGAAGCCTCGGGTATTGCCCCGGCGATCATGACCGGCCTGAACCTCGGCGTGCCGGTGATTTTCGCCCGTAAGCAACAGTCCCTGACCCTGACTGAAAACCTGCTGTCGGCGACTGTCTACTCGTTCACCAAGAAAGTCGAAAGCACCGTGGCGATCTCCCCACGCCACCTGACCAGCAGCGACCGTGTGCTGGTCATCGATGACTTCCTGGCCAACGGCAAGGCGTCCCAGGCGCTGATCTCGATCATCAAGCAAGCCGGCGCCACCGTGGCCGGCCTGGGCATCGTGATCGAGAAGTCGTTCCAGGGCGGTCGCGCCGAACTGGACGCACAGGGTTATCGCGTTGAATCGCTGGCCCGGGTCAAGTCCCTGGAAGGCGGCGTCGTGACCTTCATCGACTGACACTGATCCCCCCTGTAGGAGCTGGCTTGCCAGCGAAGGCGGCCTGACAGACAACAATAATGTTGAGTGTGAAGGCCTCATCGCGGGCAAGCCCGCTCCCACAGGATCGTTATTGCGCGGTGGCTTTCAAGCCGGTCAGCAACAAGCGCTGATACAACTCCTCTTTCAGCCCCTGCGGGCTGGTCAGCTGCATCCGCTCCAGGTGCAGCGGGTATTCGCCAGGCTCCGGCGCATCCAGCGCGGCCTTGCCCAACTGCACGATCTCGGTGAGTTTGAATGTGCTCTTCAGCCAGTTCAGCGCCCGCAACAGATCCCGCTCCTCACTCGAAAAATCACTGCCCAACGGATACTCCACAAACAATCGCGAATGTCGCGCGGCAATGGCCTGCAAGCGTTGTGGGGTGTTATCGGTGAACCGAGGCTCGATACTGAAATCTCCGGGCAGCTTGCCGGCTTTTTGCGCCTGCTCGATCAATCCCGGCTGGAAGCGCGAGTCGCTGATATTGAGCAGCGCTTCAATGACCTTGGCGTCGGTCTTGCCGCGCAGGTCGGCGATCCCGTACTCGGTAATCACGATGTCGCGCAGGTGGCGTGGGATCGTGCAATGGCCGTACTGCCAGACGATGTTGGAACTGACCTCGCCGCCGGACTCGCGATAGCTGCGCAGGATCAGGATCGAGCGCGCGCCCTCCAGCGCATGGCCTTGGGCGACGAAATTGTATTGGCCACCGACGCCGCTGAGCACTCGCCCGTCTTCCAGTTGATCGGCTACGCCAGCGCCCATCAGGGTCATGGTGAAGGCGCTGTTGATGAAGCGCGCATCGCGGCGCTGCAGCCGCTTGAGTTCTTCCTGGCCGTACAGCTCGTTGATGAAGCTGATGGCGCTCATGTTGAATTCGGCGAGTTTGCTCTGGGGCAGTTCGTGCAAGCGTTGGTAAAAGCTTCGGGGACCGAGGAAGAAACCGCCATGGATCGATACGCCACCCTGGCAGTTCGCTTCATCCAGTGTCCCGGCATTGGCTTGCCGTTGCAGCTCCACGCTGGGGTAAACCTTGCGCCGCACAATGCCGGCGTCGGACAGCGCCAGAAGGCCGTTGACGAACATTTCGCTGCAGCCATAAAGGCCTTGGGCAAAGGGCTCGACGCCGCCCTCGCGGCTGATCAAGGGCGCCCAGTAATGGGCGTCGAAATCGGTCAACAAGGCACGATAGGCCTCGTTATCCGACTGCCGTGCCAGCAAGGCGGCGGTCAGCGCATCACCCATGGAACCGATGCCGATCTGCAGCGTGCCACCGTCGCGCACCAGGGTACTGGCGTGCAGGCCGATGAAATGGTCCTGGAAGCCCACCGGCATGTTCGGCGTGGAAAACAACGTGCTGCGCTCCGGCTCATCGATCAGCCAGTCGAATGCACTGCGGTCGATTTCCGCATCACCGGGCATGTACGGCAGATCACTGTGTACCTGGCCGAGCAGCAGGATGGTTTCGCCCGCGGCACGGCGCTTGGCGATCATCGGCAGCAGGTCGAGGGTGATATCCGGATTGCAGCTGAGGCTCAGACGGTCCGGTTGTTGTGGATCATGGGCCACCAGCTGCGCAATCAGGTTCAAGCCCGCCGCATTGATGTCCCGGGCAGCGTGGCTGTAATTGCTGCTGACGTAGTCCTGCTGGGCCGCCGCGCTGTGCAGCAGACTGCCGGGCTGCAGGAAAAACTGCTCGATGTGGATATTCGGCGCCAGGGTGCCCTTGTGCAGGTCGGCGAGGTAGTCCAGCTCCGGGTAGTCGCCAAATACTCGCTCGATGAAGGGCTCGAGAAAGCGCCGCTGCAAGCCATCGCCCAGTGACGGCCGTCCCAGGCTCAGGGCGGTATAGATCGTCAGTTGGCGCTCCGGCAACTGTGCAATGCGCTGGTAGAGCGCGTTGACGAAGCGGTTGGGTTTACCCAGCCCCAAGGGCATTCCCAGGTGAATGTGTGCGGGTAACCGCGCGAGCACCTCATCGACTGCCTGTTCGATTGAAACCGACTGCACCATCAGAACCTCCCGACCTATCCATGAGTTGCGGTCGTTGGAGCTTGCCGTCTCCTGCTCGCCATGACCAGCCTTGAGGCCAAATCGCGGGCACAAAAAAACCGCTCGCAAGCGGCTTTTTCGCTGAAGATGGACGCTTATTTCAAGCCGGACATCTTCTGGATTGCGCCTTTGAGGTCGTCATCGGAGCAATCGGCGCAGGTGCCTTTAGGTGGCATTGCGTTGATACCGGTGATGGCCTTGGCCAGGATGCCGTCAAGGCCGCCCTGGTGATCGGCACGCTCTTTCCAGGCTGCGGTGTCACCGATTTTCGGTGCGCCCAGCAGGCCGCTGCCGTGGCAAGCGTTGCAATGTTTGGCAATGATCTCGTCAGGGGTTTTCGCCCCACCGCCGCCTGCCGAAGCAGCGACTTCCATCCCCTTGCACTCTTGACCTTGTACACAGACCTGGCCGACGGGTTCAAGGCGTTTGGCAATATCGTCGTTGGTTGCAGCTTGAGCGCTGGCAGCCCATAGGGCCAGTACGGTTGCTGGTACAGCCAGCATTTTCATAATTAGGTTCACGCGTTCACCCTCAATGGTGGCTAGTCACGCCCACGGCCACGGTTTCGCGGGCGGGCGCAAGTATAACGGTAAGCCCGCCAGTCTGAAACAACCCTAAAGACTCAGGGGTATTAAGACCTGGCGAAAAACAGCTCGGGCGCCTCACAAAATCTCGGCTGGCGCCTCTTTTCCTAGAAGTTCGCCGGTGTAGCTGCGCTGATTAGTCGCGCCGGTGCATCAAAAGGATTGCGAAAACGATGGGGCTTGGTGCTTTCAAAGTAGTAGCTGTCACCGGCTTCGAGGATAAAAGTCTCAAGACCGACCACCAATTCCAGACGACCCTCCAGCAGAATCCCGGTCTCCTCACCGTCATGGGTGAGCATCTCTTCTCCGGTATCGGCACCCGGCGGATAGATTTCAGTGAGAAACGCGATGGCCCGGCTCGGATGCGCCCTGCCCACCAGTTTCATGGTCACGGCACCATCGGAGATATCAATCAGCTCATTGGCTTTATAGACGATCTGCGTCGGGTTTTCCTGGAGGATCTCCTCGGAAAAGAACTCGACCATGGACATGGGGATGCCGCCAAGCACCTTCCTCAGCGAACTGATGGAGGGGCTGACACTGTTTTTCTCGATCATCGAAATGGTGCTGTTGGTCACGCCCGCCCGTTTGGCGAGTTCGCGCTGGGACAGACCTTTCAGTTTACGGATCGATTGCAGTCGTTCACCGACGTCCAATGCATTAGCCTCCCAGGATTCAGGTTATGTAGATAGTGAGCGTTATCATGGCGACAGCGTTCAGTATTTACAACACTTGAGCCCGAGTCCTGTTCGGCTTATCGATCACGACCCTGCTCCCAGCCCTGTCAGGCTTCGGAATAGAGCCGTGGCACTCGGCGCAGGTTGCAGAAGATCTGGTACGGAATGGTGCCCGCAGCCATGGCCACATCACTGGCGAGGATATTTTTGCCCCACAACTCGACGGTCGAGCCGAGGCCTGCCTGCGGTACGTCGGTCAGGTCAATGCAGAGCATGTCCATCGACACCCGGCCCAACAGCTGACTGCGCTGACCGGCCACCAACACCGGCGTGCCGGTAGGCGCCTGGCGTGGATAGCCATCGGCATAGCCCATGGCAACCACACCGATGCGCATCGGCTTTTCTGTGATGAATTTGGCGCCGTAGCCTACAGGCTCGCCGGCCGGCAACTCGCGCACGCTGATCACTTTCGATTCCAGGGTCATCACCGGTTGCAGGCGCGCCGCCAGGGCGTTGACTTGTTCAAACGGGGTCGCGCCGTACAGCATGATGCCCGGACGCACCCAGTCACTGGGCACTTGTGGCCAGCCCAGCAGCGCCGGCGAGTTACGCAGGCTTACTTCGGCCGACAGGCCCTGGCGCGCGGCCTCGAACACCGCCACTTGCTCGCTGGCACTGCTGCTGTCGAGTTCATCGGCGCGGGCGAAGTGGCTCATCAGGACGATTTTGGCGACCTTGCCGCTGGCCAGCAGACGCTGGTACGCCGCCTGGTAATCCGCCGGGTGCAGGCCAACGCGATGCATGCCCGAATCGAGCTTGAGCCAGACGGTGATTGGCTTGCGCAAGGTCGCTTGCTCGATGGCCTCAAGCTGCCAGAGGGCGTGGACCACGCACCACAGATCATGCTCGACAATCAGCGCCAACTCATCAGCTTCGAAAAAGCCTTCCAGCAGCAGGATCGGCGCTCGAATGCCGGCCGCCCGCAACTCCAGGGCTTCTTCGATGCACGCCACGGCGAAACCATCGGCCTCGGCTTCCAGGGCCTGGGCACAGCGCACGGCGCCATGGCCGTAGGCGTCGGCCTTGATCACCGCGAGCGCGCGAGCGCCCGAGCTTTCGCGGGCCAGTTGATAGTTGTGACGCAGGGCTTGAAGGTCGATCAGGGCGCGAGCAGGACGCATGGCGGCGGGCTTCCAGGCGGTGGACGGGGAATAAAAAACCGGCGCTGTCTGGCAAAGTGAATCGCCATGAGCGCCGGGAGAGGGAGTACTTAAGGCAGAGCAGCGACGATCGAAATTTCCACCAGGATTTCCGGCTCACAGAGCTTGGCTTCCACCGTCGCCCGGGCTGGCGCAACGCCGTGTGGCAGCCAGCTGTCCCAGATACCATTCATGCCTTCGAAGTCGGCATCGATGTCTTTCAGGTAAATCGTCGCCGACAGCAGGCGGGTTTTGTCGGTGCCCGCCAGGTCCAGCAAGCGCTCGATGTTGGCCAGGGTTTCACGAGTCTGCTGGGCAACCCCGGCGCTCATGTCGTCGCCGACCTGGCCCGCCAGATAGACGGTACCGCTGTGGACGACGATCTGGCTCAGACGCTCATTGGTGAGCTGGCGCTGGATTGACATGTTTTGCAGCCTCCTGGTTGCTGTTGCTGTAACGAGAAATATCGAGGCCTTCGGCGCTGATTTGCGGGGTCTTTTTCGCCATCAGGTCTGCCAGCAGGCGGCCGGAACCACAGGCCATGGTCCAGCCCAGCGTGCCGTGCCCGGTGTTCAGGAACAGGTTCTTGAACGGCGTCGCACCTACGATTGGCGTGCCATCCGGGGTGGTCGGGCGCAGGCCGGTCCAGAAACTGGCCTGGGCCAGGTCGCCGCCCTGAGGATAGAGATCGTTGACGATCATCTCCAGCGTTTCGCGTCGACGCGGATTCAGCGACAGGTCAAAACCGGCGATCTCGGCCATACCGCCAACCCGAATGCGGTTGTCGAAACGGGTGATCGCGACCTTGTAGGTCTCGTCGAGAATGGTCGAGGTCGGGGCCATGGCCGGGTTGGTGATCGGCACGGTCAGCGAGTAACCCTTGAGCGGATACACCGGAGCCTTGATGCCCAGCGGCTTGAGCAATTGCGGCGAGTAGCTGCCGAGGGCCAGGACATAACGGTCGGCGGTTTCCAGCTTGCCGTCGATCATTACGCCATTGATCCGGTCACCGGCGTAGTCCAGGCGCTGGATATCCTGGCCGAAGCGGAATTCGACACCCAGTTTGACTGCCATCTCAGCGAGGCGCGTGGTGAAGATCTGGCAGTCGCCTGTCTGGTCGTTCGGCAGGCGCAAGGCACCCGCGAGGATGTCGGTGACGCTGGCCAGGGCCGGTTCGACCCGGGCAATGCCGGCGCGGTCGAGCAGTTCAAAAGGAACGCCGGACTCCTTGAGTACGGCGATGTCCTTGGCGGCGCCATCGAGTTGCGCCTGGGTGCGGAACAGCTGAGTAGTACCCAGGCTGCGGCCTTCGTAGGCAATCCCGGTTTCGGCGCGCAGTTCGTCGAGGCAGTCGCGGCTGTACTCGGACAGGCGGACCATGCGTTCCTTGTTCACCGCATAACGGCTAGCGGTGCAGTTGCGCAACATTTGCGCCATCCACAGGTACTGGTCGATATCGGCCGTGGCCTTGATCGCCAGCGGTGCGTGGCGCTGCAGCAGCCACTTGATGGCCTTGAGCGGCACGCCCGGGGCAGCCCAGGGCGACGCATAACCAGGCGACACCTGGCCGGCGTTGGCGAAACTGGTTTCCATGGCAGCGGCTGGCTGACGGTCGACCACCGTCACTTCAAAGCCGGCCCGAGCCAAATAGTAGGCACTGGCGGTACCGATGACGCCGCTACCCAAGACCAGAACGCGCATTTTTTATCCCTCATCGCGGCATGCCGCTGACGTGTGTTGTGTACGAGCATTGTTGGGCGCAGTGTAAAAAACATTTGCCAGTGCTTTTCACTATATAAACGCCTATATTTGGCGACAATTCTCGGCAAAATCCCTTTTCACGGAGGCGCATCCCCTATGCGTACCAACACCCAGACCAAACGTGAGCTGGACAAGATCGATCGCAACATCCTGCGGATCCTGCAAGCGGACGGACGGATTTCGTTTACCGAGCTGGGGGAAAAGGTTGGCCTGTCGACCACACCTTGCACCGAGCGGGTACGTCGCCTGGAGCGCGAGGGGATCATCATGGGCTACAACGCCCGGCTCAACCCGCAACACCTCAAGGGCAGCCTGCTGGTGTTCGTCGAGATCAGCCTCGACTACAAATCCGGCGACACCTTCGAAGAGTTCCGACGCGCCGTGCTGAAATTGCCTCACGTGCTGGAGTGCCACCTGGTGTCCGGCGACTTCGACTACCTGGTGAAGGCGCGGATATCCGAGATGGCTTCGTACCGCAAACTGCTGGGCGACATCCTGCTCAAGTTGCCTCACGTGCGTGAGTCCAAGAGCTATATCGTGATGGAGGAGGTCAAGGAAAGCCTGAATCTGCCGATTCCGGATTGATCCAGAGCGCTAAACCAGAACCTGCCGAGTGCTGGCCATGTAGGCGTGAATCTGCTTCTCGACCCGCGGATGAATCAGCTCCACCGGGCCACGGCCGTTAGGGCATGGCAGGGTCGGCGTGGTGCCAAACAGGCGACAGATCAGCGGCCGCTCGTCATACACGGTGCAGCCGTTGGGGCCCAGGTGCACGCAGTTGAGCTCGTCCATGGCAGCGTCCTGCTCGGCCCGGGTCTTGCGCGGCAGGCGGGACATTTCCTCCGGCGAGGTGGTCACCGGACCACAGCAATCATGGCAGCCGGGCACGCACTCGAATGAGGGAATCTGCTGACGCAGTGTGCGAACGGTCTGGCGGTTGCAGCTCATCGAAACGAATACCGAAATGGGACAGGCCGGAATTTTGCCTTAAATACACGGCACCATACAGCCGCAACCGACCAATGTTGCCCAGGCTGAAAGGTCCGGCTTATGCTCCGTAAAATTTACTCAACACCCGACTATCAGGATCGCCCCATGACTGTCCGCGTTCAGCCACCGGCGCCGAGCAACCACACCGCCTCCTATTACGCTGCCACGAGCCTGGCACAGCCGGATTACCCGGTGCTGCAAGGCGAACAATTGGCGGACGTGTGCGTGGTCGGCGGCGGCTTCTCCGGCCTGAACACCGCGATCGAACTGGCCCAGCGCGGCTACAGCGTGATTCTGCTCGAGGCCCGCAAGATCGGTTGGGGCGCCAGTGGACGCAATGGCGGGCAATTGATTCGCGGCGTCGGTCATGGCCTCGACCAGTTCGCCCCGGTGCTGGGCGCCGAGGGTGTGCGGCAGATGAAGCTGATGGGACTGGAAGCGGTGGACCTGGTCCGCCAGCGCGTCGAGCAGTTGCAGATCGCCTGTGACCTGACCTGGGGCTACTGCGACCTGGCCAACAAACCTCGCGACCTTGAAGGTTTCGCCGAGGACGCCGAGGAACTGCGCAGCCTCGGCTACCGCCATGAGACGCGCCTGCTGCAGGCTGACGAAATGCACAGCGTAGTGGGTTCGGACCGCTATGTCGGTGGCCTGATCGACATGGGCTCCGGCCATCTACACCCGCTGAACCTGGCGCTGGGGGAAGCCACTGCCGCCGCGCAACTGGGCGTCCAGCTGTACGAACAATCGGCCGTCACGCGCATCGATTACGGCCAGGAAGTCAAAGTCCACACGGCTCAGGGCACGGTTCGCGCCAAAACCCTGGTACTCGGTTGCAACGCCTATCTGAACGACCTCAACCCGGAACTCAGCGGCAAAGTGCTTCCGGCCGGCAGCTACATCATCGCCACCGAACCTTTGACTGAAGCACAGGCCCATGCGGTTTTGCCGCAGAACATGGCGGTGTGCGACCAACGAGTGGCGCTGGACTACTACCGCCTTTCGGCCGATCGCCGCCTGCTGTTCGGCGGCGCCTGTCACTACTCCGGCCGCGATCCGGCGGACATCGCCGCCTATATGCGGCCGAAGATGCTGGAAGTGTTCCCACAACTGGCCGGCGTGAAAATCGACTATCAGTGGGGCGGAATGATCGGCATCGGCGCCAATCGCCTGCCGCAGATCGGCCGCCTCAAGGATCAGCCGAATGTGTATTACGCCCAGGCGTACTCAGGGCACGGGGTGAACGTCACGCACCTGGCCGGCAAGCTGCTGGGTGAAGCCATCAGCGGCCAGCAAGGCGGTGGCTTCGACCTGTTCGCCAAGGTGCCGCACATGACTTTCCCGGGTGGTCGACACCTGCGCTCACCGCTGCTGGCCCTGGGCATGTTGTGGCATCGATTGAAAGAGCTGGCGTGAGATCAGAGCTGCCAGAACGGCTTCAAACCCTCGGCACGCGCCTGTTCCCGGCTCAACCCGACGTCGCGCAACTGCTCTGGCGTCAGCTCGAGCAAGGTCTTGCGCGTGTGCAGACGATGCCAGAACAGGCCCCAGCGGCCCAGGCAGGACGGCGCATTGCGCAGCGCTTGCGCACCCATGCCCCACTCACGCCCCGCCTCCAGTTCCTGACTGTGTAACGTCAACCGCACATCGCTCAAGCCGTTCATTTCGCATGCTCCTGTTTACTTGGGTAGCCAGAGATTTCATGATGCGCAAAGCGGCAAAACCGTTACAGATTCAACGGGCCTGTATTACTTCCATACAGATTTTCCGATTTCCCGGCTGAATCACGGTTTTTTCCCACATCTGTACTGGTTCTCACCCTGAGGCTGCACCATGACGCTCTACGTCAACCTTGCCGAATTGCTCGGCACCCGCATCGAACAAGGCTTCTACCGCCCCGGCGACCGCCTGCCCTCGGTGCGGGCCTTGAGTGTCGAACACGGGGTCAGCCTGAGTACCGTGCAACAGGCCTATCGGGTATTGGAGGACAGCGGCCTGGCGCGGCCGAAACCGAAGTCCGGCTACTTTGTGCCAGTGGGGCGCGAACTGCCCGAGTTGCCAGCAGTGGGCCGCCCTGCCCAGCGCCCGGTGGACATTTCGCAGTGGGACCAGGTGCTGGAGCTGATTCGCGCCGTGCCGCGCAAGGACGTGGTGCAGTTGGGCCGTGGCATGCCTGATGTCACCACGCCGACCATGAAACCGCTGCTGCGCAATCTGGCGCGCATCAGTCGCCGGCAGGACATGCCCGGGCTGTATTACGACAACATCTACGGCACCCTCGAACTGCGCGAGCAAATCGCCCGGCTGATGCTCGATTCCGGCAGCCAGTTGGGCGCCAACGATCTGGTGATCACCACCGGCTGCCACGAAGCGCTGTCCACCAGCATCCGCGCAATCTGTGCGCCCGGAGATATCGTCGCCGTGGATTCGCCGAGCTTTCACGGGGCCATGCAGACGCTCAAGGGCCTGGGCATGAAAGCCCTGGAAATTCCCACCGACCCGCTCACCGGGATCAGCCTCGAAGCGCTGGAACTGGCCCTGGAACAATGGCCGATCAAGGCCATACAGTTGACCCCCAACTGCAACAACCCGCTGGGCTACATCATGCCGGAATCGCGCAAACGCGCGTTGTTGACGCTTGCCCAGCGCTTTGACGTGGCCATCATCGAAGACGATGTGTATGGCGAACTGGCGTATACCTACCCTCGCCCCCGCACCATCAAGTCGTTCGACGAGGACGGTCGCGTCCTGCTGTGCAGCTCGTTTTCCAAGACCCTGGCGCCCGGCCTGCGCATCGGCTGGGTGGCGCCGGGACGCTACCTGGAGCGCGTGCTGCACATGAAATACATCAGCACCGGCTCCACCGCGCCGCAACCGCAGATCGCCATTGCCGAGTTCCTCAAAGGCGGGCATTTCGAACCTCATTTGCGGCGGATGCGCACCCAATACCAGCGTAATCGCGACCTGATGCTCGATTGGGTCAGCCGCTATTTTCCCGCCGGCACCCGCGCCAGCCGTCCTCAAGGCAGCTTCATGCTCTGGGTCGAATTGCCGGAAGGCTTCGACACCCTCAAGCTCAATCGGGTCTTGCTCGACCAGGGCGTACAGATCGCTGTCGGCAGCATCTTTTCCGCCTCGGGCAAGTACCGTAATTGCCTGCGCATGAACTATGCGGCCAAGCCGACGCCGCAGGTCGAAGAGGCGGTGCGCAAGGTCGGTGCGGCGGCGATCAAGTTGCTGGCCGAATGCCCCGACGGCGACCGCTGAACATCGGCAAAGCCGTGCCATACTTCGAGCCTGGTCTTCAGCGGGAACCTTCGCCTTGCGCCCACGACACGCCCTGCTCTGCGCGTTACTCGTCACGCTGATAAGCGGTTGCGCCACCCTGAATGTTCCGCGCGAGCCCAGCCAGGCATTGCCGGCGGCCGAGTCGGCGTTCGGTCGCTCGATCCAGGCCCAGGCGGCCGAACACCAGGGCCGCTCGGGCTTTCGCCTGCTCTCGGACAGCAGCGAAGCCTTCGCTGCCCGCGCCGAATTGATCCGCAATGCGCAACGCAGCCTGGATTTGCAGTACTACATCGTCCATGACGGCATCAGCACCCGGCTGCTGGTGAGTGAACTGCTCAAGGCCGCCGACCGCGGCGTGCGTGTGCGCATCCTGCTCGACGACTTCACCAGCGATGGCCAGGACCAGACCATTGCCACCCTCGCCGCTCATCCGCAGATCCAGATTCGCCTGTTCAACCCCCTGGCCCTCGGTCGCAGCACCGGAGTCACGCGGGCCATGGGCCGGCTGTTCGATCTGTCGCTGCAACACCGGCGCATGCACAACAAGCTGTGGCTGGCCGACAACAGCGCGGCGATTGTCGGCGGGCGCAATATCGGCGATGAGTATTTCGACGCCGAGCCCAAGCTCAATTTCACCGACATTGACCTACTGGGGATCGGACCGGTCGCCGAACAGCTGGGGCACAGTTTTGACCAGTACTGGAACAGCGCCCTGAGCAAACCGGTCGATGAAGTGATCTCCAGCCAGCCCGACACCCGCGACCTGGCCAAGACCCGCGAACGATTGCAGGCGTCCCTCGACCAAGCCCGCCAGCAAAACCACGCGCTCTACCAGCAGCTGAAGACTTACCAGACCGATCCGCGCCTGGACCTCTGGCGAAGCGAGCTGATCTGGGCCTGGAACCAGGCGCTGTGGGATGCGCCGAGCAAAGTCCTGGCCAGCGGCGAGCCCGATCCGCAGTTGTTGCTGACCACCCAGCTGGCCCCCGAGATGCAGCGCGTCAGCAAGGAGCTGGTGATGGTCTCCGCCTACTTCGTGCCCGGCCCGCCTGGCCTGGTTTATCTGACCGGTCGCGCTGATGCCGGGGTGGCGGTCAGCCTTCTGACCAACTCTCTGGAGGCTACCGACGTGCCGGCGGTCCACGGTGGCTATGCGCCCTACCGCAAGGCCTTGCTCGAGCACGGCGTGCGCCTGTTCGAATTGCGTCGCCAGCCCGGCGATGGCGGTGGCAGCGGGCCGAATCTGTTCCGCAGCTCAACCTATCGCGGCTCCGACTCCAGCCTGCACAGCAAGGCGATCATCTTCGATGGGCAAAAGGCATTCATCGGCTCGTTCAATTTCGACCCGCGCTCGGTGCTGTGGAACACCGAGGTCGGGGTCCTGGTGGACAGCCCGGAACTGGCCGGGCGTGTGCGCGAACTGGCCTTGCAGGGCATGGCGCCGACCTTGAGCTACGAGGTGCGGCTGGAGGACGGCGCGGTGGTGTGGGTCACCGAAGATAACGGCCAGATACATACCGTGACGCACGAGCCGGGCAACTGGTGGCGGCGCTTCAATGCCTGGCTCAGCAACACCGTGGGCCTGGAGCGCATGCTCTAGCCTCAGGCCGTCTGCGCCTCGCCAAACGCGCCCTGGCGCAACAGTAGGATTACCAGGCCAAAGGCCCCCGCTGCCATCAACCAGGGCAAGGCGTGACCACTGACCCACTGGCTGCCGGCACCGGCAGCGAGCGGCCCGACCAAACACCCGATGCCCCACAGTTGCGCGACATGGGCGTTGGCGCGCACCAGGGCATCGTCACGGTAACGCTCGCCAATGAGGATCAGCGACAAGGTAAACAGGCCCCCGGCGCTGGCGCCGAACAGCACCCACAGCGGCCAGATCAATAGCGTATCGAGCAACATCGGAATCGCCAGGCTCGAGAGCATCAGGATCACCGCGCAACCCGTGAACAGGGCGCGTCGTGACAGGTAATCCGCCAAGGCCCCAATCGGCAATTGCAGCAACGCATCCCCTACGACCACTGTGCTGACCATCGCCAGGGCGACTTGCTCGGTGAACCCCTGTTGCAGGCAATACACCGGCAGCAGGGTCAGAATCATCGCCTCGAAGGCCGCGAATAACGATACACCCCAGGCAATCGCCGGCAGACCGCGGCAAAAACCCAATAGATCCTTGAAGGTCACACTCATCGCCTCACTGCTCGGCGCACCACTGCGCCCCAACAGCACCAGTGGCGAAATCACCAGCAGCGCGACACCGACCCAAAAACCCATGTCGTTGGCAGTGCCCACCACCCCCAGCAGCAGCGGGCCGGCCAGTTGGCTCAAGGCATAACTGCAGCCATACAGCGCTACCAGTCGGCCGCGCCATTGCTCGACCACCAGTTGATTGATCCAGCTTTCGCCGAGGATGAACACGATGGTCAGGATGACCCCGATCATCAACCGCAACAGCAGCCACACCGGGTAGCTGGGCAACAACGCCAGCAAGCCGATGGACAGCGCGCCGGCCCACAAACACAGGCGCATCAGGTTGGCGGTGCCGAGCCGGGCCGCCAGGCGACTGGAGATTTTCGCCCCCAGCAGCACCCCCACCGCCGGCATGGCCGCCATGACCCCGATCGCAAACGCGCCATAGCCCCAGCTTTCCAGGCGAAACGACACCAGCGGCATGCTCACGCCCAACGCCAGGCCGACACTCAGGACCGACGCCAAAACGGCGAAATAAGTGCCCCAACGCATGTTCCACGCTCCTGTGGATAATTTTTATGGCAGAGACAACACAGCCGGGCCTTCTTGCGAAGAGCCCGGCTGCGAATGGATCAAGGCAGGCGTGGTGCGCCCGCCAGCGAAGTTACAGCTTGATCCAGGTCGCCTTCAGTTCGGTGTACTTGTCGAACGCGTGCAGCGACTTGTCACGGCCGTTGCCCGACTGCTTGAAGCCGCCGAACGGTGCGGTCATGTCGCCACCATCGTACTGGTTGACCCACACGCTACCGGCGCGCAGGGCCTTGGCGGTCAGGTGTGCCTTGGAGATGTCCTGGGTCCATACGGCAGCAGCCAGGCCGTAAGGCGTGTCGTTGGCGATCGCAACGGCTTCTTCGGCGCTATCGAAGGTAATCACCGACAGCACGGGGCCGAAGATTTCTTCCTGGGCGATTTTCATCGCGTTGCTCACGCCGTCGAAAATGGTCGGCTCGACGTAGGTGCCACCGGTTTCCTCGAGGATGCGCTTGCCGCCGGCAACCAGTTTGGCGCCGTCGCTGTGCCCGGACTCGATGTACGACAGGACGGTGTTCATTTGCTGGGTATCGACCAGCGCACCCACGGTGGTGGACGGATCCAGCGGATTGCCCGGCTTCCAGGTTTTCAGCGCCTCGATCACCAGCGGCAGGAATGTGTCCTTGATCGAACGCTCGACCAGCAGGCGCGAACCGGCGGTGCACACCTCGCCCTGGTTGAACGCGATGGCGCCGGCTGCGGACTCGGCAGCGGCCTGCAGGTCCGGCGCATCGGCGAACACGATGTTCGGGCTTTTGCCACCGGCTTCCAGCCAAACACGCTTCATGTTCGATTCGCCGGAGTAGATCATCAGTTGCTTGGCGATCTTGGTCGAACCGGTGAACACCAGGGTATCGACGTCCATGTGCAGGGCGAGCGCCTTGCCCACGGTGTGGCCGTAACCCGGCAGCACGTTGAGCACGCCTTTCGGGATGCCGGCTTCGACGGCCAACGCAGCGATGCGGATGGCGGTCAGCGGCGACTTTTCGGACGGCTTGAGGATCACCGAGTTACCGGTGGACAACGCCGGCCCCAGTTTCCAGCAGGCCATCATCAACGGGAAGTTCCACGGCACGATGGCGCCGACCACACCTACCGGCTCACGGGTCACCAGACCCAGCTGGTCATGGGGAGTTGCTGCCACTTCGTCGTAGATCTTGTCGATCGCCTCACCGCTCCAGCTCAGCGCTTGGGCAGCACCGGGAACGTCAATGTACAGCGAGTCGCTGATGGGCTTGCCCATGTCCAGGGTTTCAAGCAGGGCCAGCTCTTCGGCGTGCTGCTTGAGCAGGCCGGCAAAACGAATCATGGTGGATTTGCGCTTGGCCGGCGCCAAGCGCGACCAGACACCGGAATTGAAGGTGGCGCGGGCGTTTTCCACGGCGCGCTGGGCGTCGGCGGCGTCACAGCTGGCGATCTTGCCCAGCAGACGACCATCAACTGGGCTGATGCACTCGAATGTCTCGCTGGAGACCGCATCGGTGTATTCGCCATTGATATAGGCGCGGCCTTCGATTTTCAGGTCGCGGGCACGTTGTTCCCAGTCGGCACGAGTCAGGGTGGTCATGCGAGTGTCCTCCTCTTATTGAAAACGACGCCCGCGTCGTTGGCGGGCGCTGTCAGGAATTGGGCCCGGCCAGCCTGAAAATCGGCCCTGGGCACCCGCCACCCTAAACCAGCCACACCCGAAGTTTCAATATATTTGACAAATGCTCAACAAACGGCCTTGCGATGTTCATTTTAATAAACATAGACTCGGCCTTTTCCAACCACTCGCGCCGCAATCACGGGGGATTACAAGAATGAGCATCCAGGACGTCGTCGACTTCAGCCAAGCCACTACTGCCGCCGAGCGCTACCGCCCGGACCCGGCCAAAGTCCTCAAGGGCGACCCGGAACAAACCGTCTACAACCACTACAACAGCCCTTGTGGGCAGTTGAATGCTGGCGTGTGGGAAGGCGCGGTCGGGCACTGGACGGTGAATTTCACCGAACATGAATACTGCGAAATCGTCCAGGGCGTATCAGTTCTGCGGGACCAGGACGGCAATGCCAAGACCCTGCGCACCGGCGATCGGTTTGTCATCCCTGCCGGGTTCAAAGGCACCTGGGAGGTGCTGGAACACTGCCGCAAGATCTACGTGGCGTTTGAGGCAAAAGCCTAACTATGTACCGCATCGCGGGTCATGCACAGGAGGAGGATCGCCCTGTCCATACGGACACCTCACTTCATTAAAGGAATAATGAACATGACCAACGAAGAAGCTCTACAGGCGCTGCAGCACCTGATCGGCCAGCCATACAACACGTCTGTGAAGGCTACTGTCAGCCAACTGACCGGCCGTAACCGCGTTGTAGGTGCCAATGAAGTCGCGACCAAGGAAATGGATCCTGCGCGCATTCACATCATCGTCAGTGCCAGCGGCACCATCGAAGCCTTCCGCTTCGGCTGATACTCGCTACATCTGTTAAGCGCACTATGAGGAAGGCCCATCTCTCGTGAGACGGGCCTTTTTCTATCTCAACGGGAGCCCGCAGGAAGCCCACCACCCGAAACCTGCAAGGAGGCAACATGCCTGATACACAAGATCAGTGCGATATTTCGGTCGCCCAATACACGGTAGGCCAGACATTCACCCCGCAACTGCTCGAAGAGGTTCGCGCCAGGGCCAATGGCGCACCGGTGCGGGTCACGGGTCCACGCTACGCATCAGACTTCAGACGCGTACCGCGCCGGATCAGCCTGCTGACCAATGCCGACAACGTCATCGTCAGCATTCAATGCGGCTGACTGCCTGACGGCTTTTTCGCGGCACAACAAAAAAGGCCCGTATCTCGCGATACGGGCCTTTTTCGTAAGGGGGAAAAATCAATTACTTGATTTTGCCTTCCTTGTAGATCACGTGCTTGCGAACAACCGGATCATATTTCTTGATCTCGATTTTGTCCGGGGTAGTACGCTTGTTCTTGTCGGTAGTGTAGAAGTGACCAGTACCGGCGCTCGAGATCAAACGAATCAATTCACGCATGATTAGCTCCCTTAAACCTTGCCATCGCGACGAAGTTCGGCCAGCACGACAGTGATGCCGCGCTTGTCGATGATACGCATGCCTTTGGCAGATACGCGCAGACGCACGAAACGTTTCTCTTCTTCAACCCAGAAGCGGTGATGCTGCAGGTTCGGCAGGAAACGACGACGGGTTTTGTTGTTTGCGTGGGAAATGTTATTCCCGGTTACCGGACCCTTACCGGTAACTTGACATACTCTAGACATGCCTCAGCCCTCTAAAACCACATGCCCAACCCGGCATGGGTTGGCCGCTTAATCTCTAGTCATTGTGGCGCCAGGCGCCGCGATTCTTTAGAGGTCTTACCGGCTACACCTACAGTGAAGGAACCGGGCCCCTAGAAAAGAGCGCTGCTTTATACCAGAAAGACCTCAGGGCAACAACTATTGGTGTGAACCGAGTTTTCCAAAAGCCCCAATTTCCGGCGCCAGGCGCTTTGGATAAAGGCTATCGACGGCAAAGACCACTCGTCGCAGAACATCGACCAAGCGCCTCACCCTCACGCCACACGGGCGCCACTTTACGCTAATTCGCCCCATCGCGGGACCTTGCCCGGCTTATAAGAGCACCGACAAAACGAAAAAGGGGATAGTCATTTGCAGGACAGCCCACTAGGGTAGGCCTTTTCCAGACTGCACTCGCAGATGGGCCTTCGATCTGCAAAGGAATCCACACATGCGCCTCGCTGCCCTACCGCTGTTGCTCGCCCCACTCTTGCTGAGCCCACTGGCCCAGGCTGCCGCCCTGAGCGTCTGCACCGAGGCCAGCCCGGAGGGCTTCGATGTCGTCCAATACAACTCGCTGACCACCACCAACGCGTCGGCCGACGTCCTGATGAATCGCCTCGTGGATTTTGACACCCACAGCGCCAAGGTGGTCCCAAGCCTGGCCGACAGCTGGGAAGTCTCGCCCGACGGCCTGACCTATGTGTTCAAACTGCACCCACAGGTGAAGTTCCACCGCACCGACTACTTCACCCCGACCCGTGAACTGACGGCCGAAGACGTGAAGTTCAGCTTCGATCGCATGCTCGATCCGGCCAATCCCTGGCACAAGGTCGCCCAGAGCGGCTTCCCCCATGCCCAGTCGATGCAGTTACCCGCCCTTATCAAGAAAATCGACGCCCTCGACCCGCTGACCGTGCGCTTCACCCTCGACCACGCCGACTCGACTTTCCTCGCCACCCTGAGCATGGGGTTCGCCTCGATCTATTCGGCGGAGTACGCCGATCAACTGCTCAAGGCCGGCACCCCGGAAAAGCTCAATAGCCAGCCGATTGGCAGCGGCCCGTTCGTTTTTGGTCGTTTCCAGAAAGACGCTTCGATCCGCTACAAGGCCAACCGTGACTACTTCGCGGGCAAGCCGGCGGTCGACACCCTGATCTTCGCCATCACCCCGGATGCCAACGTGCGCCTGCAGAAACTGCGGCGCAATGAATGCCAGATTGCCTTGTCGCCCAAGCCGCTGGACGTCCAGGCTGCGGCCCAGGAACCAACCCTCAAGGTCGAGAGCACGCCTGCGTTCATGACCGCGTTCGTGGCGATCAACAGCACCCATCCACCGCTGGACAAGCCGGAAGTGCGCCAGGCGATCAACCTCGCGTTCGACAAGCCGAGCTACCTCAAAGCAGTCTTCGAGGACACCGCGCAAGCCGCCAACGGCCCATACCCGCCCAATACCTGGAGCTATGCCAAGGACGTGCCCGGCTACCCGCAGGACCTCGCCAAGGCCCGTGCACTGATGGCCAAGGCCGGCCTCAAGGAAGGTTTCCAGACCACCATATGGACCCGCCCGTCCGGCAGCCTGCTCAACCCCAACCCGAGCCTGGGCGCCCAACTGCTGCAGGCGGATCTGGCGGAGATCGGCATTCAGGCAGAAATTCGTGTGATCGAATGGGGTGAACTGATTCGTCGCGCCAAGGCCGGCGAGCATGATCTTCTATTCATGGGCTGGGCCGGCGACAATGGTGATCCGGATAACTTCCTCACACCGCAATTCTCCTGCGCTGCAGTGAAATCGGGGACCAACTTTGCCCGGTATTGCGATCAGGGCCTGGATAAATTGATCAACGCCGGCAAGACCACCACCGAGCAAGGCGTGCGCAGCAAGCTCTACGAGCAGGCCCAGGCGCAGATCCACCAGCAAGCTCTGTGGCTGCCCCTGGCCCACCCGACCGCCTACGCGCTGACGCGCAAGGACGTCGAGGGATACCAGGTCAGCCCGTTTGGACGGCAGGATTTTTCGAAGGCCAACATCAAATAACCCGCAAAACCTGTAGGAGCGAGCCTGCTCGCGATGACGTCGTGTCAGTCACCTTGTGTGTTAGCTGAATGAATGCGATCGCGAGCAAGCTCGCTCCTACAGGGAGCTTGCCGTTCACATCCAACCGTATTCGGCCATCGACAGTGGATCACCGTCACCCACGATAAAGTGATCGAGCACCCGCACGTCGATCAACTCCAGCGCCTCCTGCAAACGCTTGGTCAGCACCCGGTCAGCCTGGCTGGCCTCGGCATGTCCGGAAGGATGGTTGTGGCAGAGGATCAACGCTGCCGCATTGTGAGCCAGTGCGCGCTTGACGACTTGGCGCGGATGGACGCTGGTGTTGTCGATCGAGCCGCGAAACAGCGTCTCGAAGGCCAGCACCCGATGCCGGGTATCCAGGAACAGGCAGCCAAACACCTCATGCGGCTCGTGTCGCAACATGGCCTTGAGGTAGTTGCGCACATCGACCGGGCTGTTGAGCACCGAGTCCAGGCTCAAGCGCTCGGCCAAGTGCCGGCGCGCCATCTCCAGTACCGCCTGCAACTGGGCGAATTTCGCCGGCCCCAACCCCAACTGGCTGGCAAACGCCTGCTGGTCCGCCTCGAACAGATTGCGCAGGCTGCCGAATTGCTGCAACAGATGCCGCGCCAGGTCGACGGCGCTTTTGCCGGTGACCCCGGTGCGCAGGAATATAGCCAGTAACTCGGCATCAGACAGGCTGGCCGAGCCTTGCTCCAGTAGTTTTTCCCGTGGCCGTTCCGTCGTCGGCCAATCTCGAATGCTCATAGCACCTCCCTGTATGTGGGCGCCGCTGTTCCGTTGCGGTCGCTGTGATATCGTAGCCCATCTTTTTTGCAGGCGATTTCACCCTGGGGAGGGGGTTTCGCCATGCAGTCATCAACGAAATGAAAGGCAGACCTATGCAGCGGCTGTATCGGAAACGCATCGTTCTGGGCGTCGGCGGCGGTATTGCTGCCTACAAGAGCGCCGAACTGGTTCGCCGCCTGATCGACCAGGGCGCAGAAGTGCGCGTCGTCATGACCCGTGGCGGCAGCGAGTTCATTACTCCGCTGACCATGCAGGCCCTGTCCGGGCACCCGGTGCACCTGGACCTGCTGGACCCGGCAGCCGAAGCCGCGATGGGCCACATCGAACTGGCCAAATGGGCCGACCTGGTGCTGATCGCCCCGGCCACCGCGGACGTGATCGCCCGCCTGGCCCAGGGTATCGCCAACGACCTGCTGACCACCCTGGTGCTGGCCACCGACGCTATCGTTGCCCTGGCACCCGCCATGAACCAGGCCATGTGGCGCGACCCAGCCACCCAGGCCAATACCCAACTGCTCGAGAGCCGGGGCCTCAAGGTCTTCGGCCCGGCGTCAGGCAGCCAGGCCTGCGGTGACGTCGGCATGGGCCGCATGATGGAAGCCGATGACTTGGCCCAATGTGCCGCCGACTGCTTCCAGCGCCAGGCGCTGACTGGCCGCCACGTACTGATTACCGCCGGCCCGACCCAGGAAAACATCGACCCGGTGCGCTACATCACCAACCACAGCTCCGGGAAAATGGGCTTTGCCCTGGCCGAGGCCGCCGTCGAAGCAGGTGCCCGCGTGACCCTGATCACCGGCCCGGTGCATTTGCCGACGCCGGATCGGGTCACACGCATCGACGTGGTCAGCGCCCGCGACATGCTCGCGGCCTGTGAAGCGGCGATCCCCTGTGATCTGTTTATTGCTTCCGCTGCGGTGGCTGACTACCGCCCGGAAGTCGTTGCACCACAGAAACTCAAGAAGACCCTACGACCGGCGACGGCTTTGTCCTGCAAATGGTGCGCAACCCAGACATCCTGGCCACCATTTCCACCCGTCCCGACCGCCCGTTCAGCGTCGGCTTCGCCGCCGAGACCGAACACCTGCTCGATTACGCCGCACGCAAGCTCAAGGACAAGAACCTCGACCTGATCGTCGCCAATGACGTGGCCAACCCCAGCATTGGCTTCAACAGCGAGGAGAACGCTTGCAGCGTGATCGACCGTGAGTTGCACGCTACCCTCTTCGCCCAGACCAGCAAGGGCAAGATTGCCCGCCAGCTGATCACCTTTATCGCCGAACGTCTGAACCAGGTTTAACTCGTATGCACGCTTTGCAAGCCAAGATCCTCGACCCACGCATCGGCCGCGAATTCCCGCTGCCCCAGTACGCCACCCCGGGCTCCGCCGGCCTTGACCTGCGGGCCATGCTGGAACAGGACACGGTGATCAAACCGGGTGAAACCCTGCTGATTCCTACCGGCCTGTCGGTGTACATCGGCGATCCGGGCCTGGCAGCGCTGATCCTTCCGCGCTCGGGCCTGGGCCACAAGCACGGCATCGTGCTGGGCAACCTGGTCGGTCTGATCGACTCCGACTATCAGGGCCCGCTGATGGTCTCGTGCTGGAACCGCGGCCAGACCGATTTCACCATGACCGTCGGCGAGCGCCTGGCGCAGTTGGTGCTGGTGCCGGTGGTACAGGCGCATTTCGAGATGGTCGAGGAATTTGTCGAAACCCAGCGTGGGACCGGCGGATTCGGACACTCGGGCAGTAATTGATACCCCCGCGCCGAGATCGAGCTCTCAACTTGCGCTCGGCACCCTGCTTTGCATTTCAGGATGAAACTATGCACAGACGTCATCTGCAAGATTGAACGACCACTTTCAACGCCACAGTCGACTGCGCATGTGCCTGACCGCGAGGCATGGCACTTGCGCATCACGAACTCTGCGCCGAAAACATCGTCATACCCTTCAGTTTGAACCGGTCACCGAGATACTCGACGACCCGTCCAGCAACCTTTGAGTTGGAGCTACACAGTGATGAGCAACACAACCCGCGTCGCCCCCGCATTTCCCGACAGCATCTTCCGCGCCTACGACATTCGCGGCACGGTGCCGGAATTCCTCAATGCCGAAACGGCCTACTGGCTCGGCCGCGCCATCGGCGCACAGACGCTGGCGCAGGACGAACCAAACATTTCGGTGGGCCGTGATGGGCGCCTGTCGGGTCCGGAGCTGGTAGAGCAACTGATCCAGGGCCTGGCCGACAGCGGCTGCCATGTCAGCGACGTTGGCCTGGTACCGACACCGGCGCTGTACTACGCCGCCAACGTGCTGGCCGGCAAGTCCGGGGTGATGCTCACTGGCAGCCACAACCCGTCGAACTACAACGGTTTCAAGATCGTCATTGCCGGCGACACCCTGGCCAACGAGCAGATCCAGGCGCTGCACGAGCGCTTGAAAAGCAACAATCTGACCAGCGGTCAGGGCAGCGTCACCCGCGTTGAAATTCTCGATCGCTACACCACTGAAGTCGTCCAGGACATCAAGCTCGCCCGTCGCCTGAAAGTCGTGGTCGATTGCGGCAACGGTGCCGCTGGCGTCGTCGCCCCGCAACTGATCGAAGCGCTGAACTGCGAAGTGATTCCGCTGTTCTGCGAAGTTGACGGCAACTTCCCCAACCACCATCCGGATCCGGGCAAGCCAGAGAACCTGGTCGACCTGATTGCCAAGGTCAAGGAAACCAAGGCCGACCTGGGCCTGGCCTTCGACGGTGATGGCGACCGCGTCGGCGTGGTGACCAACACCGGCGACATCGTCTTCCCGGACCGCTTGCTGATGCTGTTCGCCAAGGACGTGGTCGCCCGCAACCCGGACGCCGAGATCATCTTCGACGTCAAATGCACCCGCCGCCTGACCCCGCTGATCAAGGAGTACGGTGGCCGTCCACTGATGTGGAAAACCGGTCACTCGTTGATCAAGAAGAAAATGAAACAGTCCGGCGCCTTGCTGGCCGGTGAAATGAGCGGGCACATTTTCTTCAAGGAGCGCTGGTTCGGTTTCGACGACGGCATCTACAGCGCTGCACGCCTGCTGGAAATCCTCAGCCAGGAAAAATCCACCGCGCAGGAGCTGTTCGAGACCTTCCCGAACGATATTTCCACGCCGGAAATCAATATCCATGTGACCGAAGAGAGCAAATTCAGCATCATTGATGCACTGCACGATGCACAGTGGGGCCCAGGCGCTGACCTGACCACCATTGACGGCGTGCGGGTCGATTACGCCAAAGGCTGGGGCCTGGTGCGCGCCTCCAACACCACACCGGTGCTGGTACTGCGCTTCGAGGCCGATGACGAGGCTGAATTGCAGCGCATCAAGGACGTGTTCCATAGCCAGCTGAAACGTGTTGCACCTGATCTCCAACTACCGTTCTGATTCACCCGGAGCCCTGAATGACCCTCGAACGCGAAGCCGCCGCCCACACCGCCCAGGTCCTGTCCGAAGCGTTGCCTTACATCCGACGTTATGTCGGCAAGACCCTGGTGATCAAATACGGCGGCAACGCGATGGAAAGCGAGGAGCTGAAGACCGGCTTCGCCCGCGACATCGTCTTGATGAAAGCCGTGGGCATCAACCCGGTGGTGGTTCACGGCGGCGGCCCGCAGATCGGTGATCTGCTCAAGCGCCTGTCGATCGAAAGCCACTTCGTCGACGGCATGCGCGTGACCGACGCCGCGACCATGGACGTGGTGGAAATGGTCCTCGGCGGCCAGGTGAACAAGAGCATCGTCAACCTGATCAACAGTCACGGTGGCAGCGCCATCGGCCTGACCGGCAAGGACGCCGGGCTGATCCGCGCGAAGAAGCTCACGGTCACCCGCCAGACCCCGGAGATGACCCAACCGGAAATCATCGACATCGGTCAGGTAGGCGAAGTAACCGGCATCAACACCGAACTGCTGAACCTGCTGGTCAAGGGCAACTTCATCCCGGTGATCGCGCCGATCGGCGTGGGGGATAATGGCGAGTCGTACAACATCAACGCCGACCTGGTGGCCGGCAAGGTGGCCGAAGCACTGAAAGCTGAAAAGCTGATGCTGCTGACCAACATCGCTGGCCTGATGGACAAGTCCGGGCAAGTCCTGACCGGCCTGACCACCCAGCAAGTTGACGAGTTGATCGCCGACGGCACCATCTATGGCGGCATGCTGCCGAAGATCCGTTGCGCACTGGAAGCAGTGCAAGGCGGCGTCGGCAGCTCGCTGATCATCGACGGCCGCGTGCCGAATGCGATTCTGCTGGAAATCTTCACCGACACGGGTGTGGGTACCCTGATCAGCAATCGCAAGCGTCCGTAAGCAACAACGCACACAAAAAGACCCCGCTCAGCCTGGCTGAGCGGGGTCTTTTTTATTCCGCTTTCCCTGTAGGAGCGAGCCTGCTCGCGATAGCAATCTATCAGCCACCTCTGTGTTGACTGACACCCTGTCATCGCGGGCAAGCCCGCTCCCACAGTGATTGATGCTTAGACGCCGAACTGTGCGCGATACGCTTCCACGGCTGGCAAATGCTGCTTGAGCTGCGGATCGTCAGCCAGGAACTCCAACACCTGGTTCAACGAAACGATGCTGATCACCGGAATCCCGAAATCACGCTCCACTTCCTGGATCGCCGACAATTCGCCATTGCCGCGCTCCTGGCGGTTCAACGCGATCAACACGCCGGCGGCCTTGGCGCCATCCTGGGAAGCGATGATCTGCATCACTTCGCGGATTGCCGTGCCAGCCGTGATCACGTCGTCGATGATCAACACTTCGCCGGTCAACGGCGCGCCTACCAGGCTGCCGCCTTCGCCGTGGGCCTTGGCTTCCTTGCGGTTGAAGCACCATGGCAGGTCACGGTCGTGATGCTCGGCCAGCGCCACGGCAGTCGTAGCCGCCAATGGAATGCCCTTGTAGGCCGGGCCGAAGAGTACGTCGAAGGAAATTCCGCTCTCGGCGATGGCCGCGGCGTAGAAACGCCCCAGCTGCGCCAGCGCCGAACCCGAGTTGAACAGGCCGGCATTGAAGAAGTAAGGACTGGTACGCCCGGACTTCAGGGTGAACTCACCGAAGCGCAAAACGCCGCGATCGATGGCAAAACGAATGAAATCGCGCTGATACGCCTGCATGTAAAAAACCCCAAATACCACGGATTTAGCTAATTAGCTTGACGCCGTGTATCATACACGCACGCGATTTTTGGGGCCATTTATGCGGATCATCAGTGTGAACGTCAATGGTATTCAGGCGGCAGTCGAGCGCGGTTTGCTCAGTTGGCTGCAGGCCCAGAATGCCGACGTCATCTGCTTGCAGGACACCCGCGCCTCCGCCTTTGAACTGGACGATCCAGCCTTCCAACTGGACGGCTACTTCCTTTATGCCTGCGATGCCGAAGTTCCCGCCCAAGGCGGTGTGGCTTTATATTCGCGGCTGCAACCGAAGGCGGTCATCAGCGGTCTCGGTTTCGAGACGGCAGACCGCTACGGGCGCTACCTGCAAGCCGATTTCGACAAGGTCAGCATCGCGACCTTGCTGCTCCCTTCGGGGCAGAACGGCGATGAAGACTTGAACCAGAAGTTCAAGCTAATGGACGATTTCGCCCGTTATCTGGATAAACAGCGGCGCAAGCGGCGCGAGTACATCTACTGTGGCTCGTTGTACGTGGCGCAACAGAAGCTGGATATCAAGAACTGGCGCGACAGCCAGCAATCCCCGGGCTTCCTGGCACCTGAACGCGCCTGGATGGACGAGATTGTCGGCAACATGGGTTACGTCGACGCGCTGCGCGAAGTCAGCCGTGAAGGCGATCAGTACAGCTGGTGGCCAGACAACGAACAGGCTGAGATGCTCAACCTGGGCTGGCGGTTCGACTATCAGCTGCTGACCCCAGGCCTGCGTCGCTTTGTGCGCAGCGCACGCCTGCCCCGTCAACCGCGGTTCTCGCAGCACGCGCCGTTGATCGTGGACTATGACTGGACGCTGACGATCTAAGTGATCGGTGACAGACGCTCAAAAAAAATGCCCGTATCGCAGGATACGGGCATTTTTTTGCGTTCCTTACTTCAAGCGGCGGTGAAAAACGGCAACGCCAGGTACAACTTGATCACAATGACGTTAACAATGTCGATGAAGAAAGCGCCAACCATGGGTACCACCAGGAATGCTATCTGCGAAGGTCCATAGCGCTGCGTCACCGCTTGCATGTTGGCGATGGCCGTTGGCGTGGCACCCAGGCCGAAACCGCAATGCCCCGCCGACAGTACTGCCGCGTCGTAATTACTACCCATGATCCTGAACGTCACAAAGATGGCGAACAGTGCCATGACCAGCGTTTGCGCTGCCAGAATGATAAATATCGGCAGTGCCAATGCAGCCAGGTCCCAGAGTTTAAGTGACATAAGCGCGATCGCCAGGAACAGCGACAAACTGACATTTCCCAGTACGGAAACTTCACGTTCAAATACCTGATACAGGCCAAGCGCTGATAGCCCGTTTCTTAACAATACGCCGACAAACAAGACACACACAAAGGTCGGCAATTCAAACGCGGTTCCCAGCAGTAGGCCATTGAGCTGAGTACCCGCCAATAGACTGACCGCAATCAAAGCCAGGGTTTCGATAAACGAAAATGGCGTGATTGCCCGCTCCTTGTTTGGCTGCTCAAAGCCTTTTGGACATTGCGGTTTTCCATGGTCAAGACCCGGAGTCTGGACGCGACCAATGAGCAGGCGCGCAACAGGCCCACCAATCAAGCCACCCAGCACCAAGCCAAAGGTCGCGGAAGCCATCGCCAGTTCAGAGGCGGAGGCCAGCCCGTACTGTTCACTGAAGGTCGCCCCCCACGCAGCGCCAGTACCATGGCCGCCTGCCAATGTAATCGAGCCGGTCAGAAGGCCCATCAACGGATCGAGCCCCAACGCCGTGGCAAGTCCAATGCCCATGGCGTTTTGCACAACCAGCAGTCCGGTGACCGCCAGCAGGAAGATCCCCACTACCCGGCCACCTTTTTTCAAACTCGCGAAGTCGGCACTCAGGCCAATGGTGGCGAAAAACGCCAGCATCAACGGCGTTTGCAGGGAAGTATCAAATCGAACTTCAATATCAAGCACGCGCAAGATCAAAAGAAACAGAGCGACTACCAGTCCGCCCGCTACAGGTTCAGGAATATTGTAAGTGCGAAGAAATCCGAAACGGGCAACAAGGCCACGTCCCAATAACAGCACTAAAGAGGCGGCGACAAGCGTCCCATAAAAATCGAGCTGAAGCATTTGCAAGTTCTTTATCATACATTCAGAGGCGAACTGTTTACCTGGACACGCCTCTTGAACAGGTTGATTCGTCTCAACACCGGCTAGCTTTTAATTCAACGACCGTCAATGGCCCGAATATATCGAAATATTTCTGAGCGAATATTACGTGGCGCAACTTTATCAATCGTTAAATCTGATTGCCAAGCATTCAAGACATTGCAGCTTGTAACTGGATATTTTATATATCAGCCATATATACGAATGAGTTTTATTTATAGAGCAGCTATCTAGTGAAATTGCCAGAAGAATCCAACCCCGGAAAAACAAATGCCCCGATATGTCGGGGCATTTGCTTGAACTGCGGGCTTATTTGATCAACCGCCAGGTAAACGGATACCGATACGGCACCCCTTCATTGGCCTTGACCCCGCCAATGATCGTCAGCACCAGCGCGCCGATGGCCACCAGGCCGAACAGGAAGAAGCCGACCACGACCACCATCAGCAGCAGACAGATGGCCGAGGCTATGGCCACGCTGATCTGGAAATTCAGCGCCTCCTTGCCCTGGTCATCGATGAACGGTTCCATTTCCCGCTTCATCTGCCACAGGATCAGCGGCCCGATCAGCGAGCCGAACGGCACCCAGATCCCCAGCAAGGCCGAGAGATGGCAGAACATCGCCCACTGACGAACCTGGCGGCTCGGCGCAGGCAGCGGAAGTTGCTCATCACTCATGACGCTCTCCTTGCTGGCAACGGGATCAATCAGTCCGCCAGTGCGGCTTGTTGCAGGGCGAAGATTTCACCCATGCCTTTTTTCGCCAACTCCAGCATCGCGGTCAGCTCTTCAGGCTGGAACGGCGCGCCTTCGGCAGTGCCCTGAACTTCGATGAAACCACCGGTGCTGGTCATCACCACGTTCAGATCGGTCTCGGCGGCCGAGTCCTCAAGGTAGTCGAGGTCCAGTACCGGCTCGCCCTGATACATGCCCACCGACACCGCGGCAATCATCTGCTTGAGCGGATCGCCGCCTTTCAGGCCGCCGCGCTTCTTGATCACTTTCAAGGCATCGACCAGGGCCACCATGGCACCGGTGATCGATGCGGTACGGGTACCGCCGTCGGCCTGGATCACGTCGCAGTCGACATACAGGGTCACATCGCCCAGCTTGGACATGTCCAGCGCAGCGCGCAGGGAGCGGCCGATCAGGCGCTGGATTTCCAGGGTGCGGCCGCCTTGCTTGCCGCGGCTCGCCTCACGCTGGTTACGTTCGCCGGTGGCGCGCGGCAGCATGCCGTATTCGGCGGTCAACCAGCCCTGGCCCTGGCCCTTGAGGAAACGCGGCACACCATTCTCGACGCTGACGGTGCAGATCACCTTGGTATCACCGAACTCGACCAGTACAGATCCCTCGGCGTGTTTGGTGTAGTTGCGGGTGATGCGGATCGAGCGGAGCTGATCGGCGGCGCGACCACTTGGACGTTTCATAGAGGAACACCTGTACGGAGGACGGAAAACTACCCGGCATTATAGGGCGACCGGGCACGCCTGGGCAGTTCTAAAAAAAACCGGCGACGAGCGAAGGCTCTACGGCGCCCGCCGCGAGGCGCTGGCGCGCTTTGTCACACGCCCGGTTTGGGAGCATCCACCGCTCTGCGTTACAATCCTGCGCCTTTGCAGCCTGCGGGCTTTAATTCACTCAATCAGGAGCGTCGAACCTCAGGGTCTGGCGCCGACCTGTATCGCGAGGTACCTCCATGGTGCACAGCATGACCGCCTTCGCCCGCGTCGAAAAAGCCGGCAGCCAGGGCACCCTGAGCTGGGAGCTGCGCTCGGTCAACAGCCGCTACCTGGAACCGCACCTGCGCCTGCCGGAATCGTTCCGCGACCTCGAAGGCAACGTGCGCGAGGCGCTGCGCCAGGGCCTCTCACGCGGCAAGCTGGAGTGCACGCTGCGCTTCACCGAAGAAAGCACCGGCAAGACGCTGCAGGTCGACCAGGTGCGCGCCGCGCAACTGATTGCCGCCGCCGAAACCGTCGCCAGCCTGATCACCAACCCGGCCGCCCTCAACCCATTGGAAGTGCTGGCCTGGCCTGGCGTACTGGTGGGCGATGCGACTGACCCGCAAGCCCTGAATGCCGAAGCGCTGGCGCTGTTCAATCAGGGCCTGAAAGAACTCAAGGCCGGCCGTGAGCGCGAAGGCGCGGAACTGGCACGGCTGATCAACGAGCGCCTGAGTTCGATTGAACAGGACGTCGTGACCCTGCGCGAACTGGTGCCGCAAATGCTCGCCACCCAGCGCCAGAAGGTCCTCGATCGCTTCGCCGACATGCAGGCCGAACTCGATCCGCAGCGCCTCGAGCAGGAAATGGTCATGCTTGCGCAAAAAAGCGACGTCGCCGAAGAACTGGACCGCCTGAGCACCCATATCATTGAAGTGCGCCGCGTGCTCAAGTCCGGCGGCGCCGCTGGCCGGCGCCTGGATTTCCTGATGCAGGAACTCAACCGCGAAGCCAACACCCTCGGCTCCAAGGCCTTCGACCCGCGCAGTACCCAGGCGGCGGTCAACCTCAAGGTGTTGATCGAGCAAATGCGCGAACAAGTGCAGAACATAGAGTAAGGCTACCCCGACATGACCCACAGCACCGGCACCCTGTACATCATTTCCGCCCCTTCGGGCGCGGGCAAAAGCAGCCTGGTCAAGGCCCTCACCGACGCCGACCAGGAGATCCGCGTCTCCGTCTCCCATACCACCCGCGCCATGCGCCCGGGTGAAGTGAACGGGGTGAACTATCACTTCGTCGAGCGCAGCGAGTTCGTCAAGATGATCGAGCACGGTGACTTCCTGGAGCGCGCCGAAGTGTTCGGCAATCTCTATGGCACGTCGCAAAGCCACCTGCAACAGACGCTGGACGAAGGCCACGACCTGATCCTGGAAATCGACTGGCAGGGCGCCGAGCAAGTGCGCAAACTGATGCCCCAGGCGCGCTCGATCTTCATCCTGCCTCCGTCCCTGGAGGCGTTGCACCAGCGCCTGACCAACCGCGGCCAGGACAGCGACGAGATCATCGACGGGCGCATGCGCGAAGCTGTCAGCGAGATGAGCCACTACGTCGACTACGACTATCTGATCATCAACGACGATTTTGCCCACGCCCTGCACGACCTGAAGGCGATTTTTCGCGCCAATCAGTTGCATCAGAAACGCCAACAGCAGCGTCACGGCAAATTACTGGCCGAACTGCTGGGCTGAAACAGCACTTCCCAAAACCGCTGCAAGGGCTTTACATTGGCACTTGCAGCGCGTTGAAGGGCTTGGTTAAAAAATCAGCGCTTCCCTAATCGCTGGTGATTTTTTAAACTGTCGAGTCCGCTCGCCCAACCGGGCAGCGCGCATATTGCATTCGCTCCGAGGAATACCATGGCCCGCGTAACCGTTGAAGACTGCCTAGAACACGTGGAAAACCGCTTTGAGCTGGTCATGCTCTCTACCAAGCGTGCCCGTCAACTGGCCACCGGCGGCAAAGAGCCATTGGTCCAGTGGGAAAACGACAAGCCTACCGTTGTCGCCCTGCGTGAAATCGCCGAAGGCCTGATGAGCTACGAGTTCATCGCCGAGCAGGAAATCGTCCAGGATGAACCGCTCTTCGCTGCATTCGAGGACGAGTCCAACGAGGCCGTCTAAGCCTATGCCTGGTCGACGTAGCACGGCGCGGGAACACAGCCTACGGCAGGAGTCATCATGCCGAGCATAGACGCCCTCGCCGATCGCTTATCGACCTACCTCGGCAATGACCAGGTCAACCTGGTCCGCCGAGCGTATTTCTACGCCGAACAAGCCCACGACGGTCAACGCCGCCGCAGTGGCGAGGCGTATGTCACGCATCCTCTTGCCGTGGCCAATATTCTTGCCGACATGCACATGGACCATCAGAGCCTGATGGCCGCGATGCTGCATGACGTGATCGAAGACACCGGCATCGCCAAGGAAGCGCTACAAGCGCAGTTCGGCGAAACCGTGGCCGAACTGGTCGACGGGGTCAGCAAACTGACCCAGATGAACTTCGAGACCAAGGCCGAAGCCCAGGCCGAAAACTTCCAGAAAATGGCCATGGCCATGGCGCGCGACATTCGCGTGATCCTGGTCAAGCTGGCCGACCGCCTGCACAACATGCGCACCCTGGAAGTGCTGTCCGGTGAAAAGCGCCGGCGCATCGCCAAGGAAACCCTGGAAATCTACGCACCCATTGCCAACCGGCTGGGCATGCACGCCATACGCATAGAGTTCGAAGACCTCGGCTTCAAGGCCATGCACCCGATGCGTTCCGCGCGGATCAACCAGGCCGTCAAGCGCGCCCGGGGCAACCGCAAGGAAATCGTCAACAAGATCGAAGAGTCCCTGGCTCACTGCCTGGCGATCGACGGCATCCAGGGCGAAGTCAGCGGGCGGCAGAAACACCTGTACGGCATCTACAAGAAAATGCGCGGCAAGCGTCGAGCTTTCAACGAGATCATGGACGTCTATGCGTTCCGGATCATCGTCGACAAGGTCGACACCTGCTACCGCGTGCTGGGTGCCGTGCACAACCTGTACAAGCCCCTGCCGGGACGCTTCAAGGATTACATCGCGATCCCCAAGGCCAACGGCTACCAGTCGCTGCACACCACGCTCTTCGGCATGCATGGCGTACCGATCGAAATTCAGATCCGTACCCGTGAAATGGAAGAGATGGCCAACAACGGCATCGCCGCGCACTGGCTGTACAAGTCCAGTGGCGACGAGCAGCCAAAAGGCACCCACGCCCGCGCCCGACAGTGGGTCAAGGGCGTGCTGGAAATGCAGCAGCGCGCCGGCAACTCGCTGGAGTTCATCGAGAGCGTGAAGATCGACCTGTTCCCGGACGAGGTCTACGTGTTCACGCCCAAAGGCCGGATCATGGAGCTGCCCAAAGGCTCCACGGCGGTCGACTTCGCCTACGCGGTGCACACCGACGTCGGCAACAGCTGCATTGCCTGCCGGATCAATCGCCGTCTCGCGCCGTTGTCCGAACCGCTGCAAAGCGGCTCCACCGTCGAGATCGTCAGCGCGCCCGGCGCACGCCCGAACCCGGCGTGGCTCAACTTTGTGGTCACCGGCAAGGCCCGTACGCACATTCGCCACGCCCTCAAGCTGCAACGCCGCTCCGAGTCCATCAACCTCGGCGAACGCTTGCTGAACAAGGTGCTTAACGGTTTCGACAGTTCGCTGGAGCAGATCCCGGCCGAGCGCGTCAAGGCGATGCTCGCCGAGTACCGCCTGGAACTGATCGAAGACCTGCTCGAAGACATCGGCCTGGGCAATCGCATGGCCTATGTCGTAGCACGCCGCCTGCTTGGTGAAGGCGAACAATTGCCTAGTCCCGAAGGCCCGCTGGCGATCCGCGGCACCGAAGGTTTGGTGCTCAGCTACGCCAAATGCTGCACGCCGATCCCGGGCGACCCGATCGTCGGCCACCTGTCCGCAGGCAAGGGCATGGTCGTGCACCTGGACAACTGCCGCAATATCAGCGAAATCCGCCACAACCCGGAAAAATGCATCCAGCTCTCGTGGGCCAAGGATGTCACCGGCGAATTCAATGTCGAACTGCGTGTCGAGCTGGAACACCAGCGCGGGTTGATCGCGCTGCTGGCCAGCAGCGTCAACGCCGCCGACGGCAACATCGAGAAAATCAGCATGGACGAACGCGATGGTCGCATCAGCGTGGTTCAACTGGTGGTCAGCGTGCACGACCGCGTACACCTGGCCCGCGTGATCAAGAAACTGCGCGCCCTGACCGGAGTGATCCGTATCACCCGCATGCGTGCCTAAGCCACCCATTACAAGGAGTCATACATGACCAAGACCGTTATCACCAGCGACAAGGCCCCGGCTGCCATCGGCACCTACTCCCAGGCAATCAAGGCTGGCAACACCGTCTACATGTCCGGCCAGATCCCGCTCGATCCAAAAACCATGGAACTGGTTGAAGGCTTCGAAGCCCAGACCGTACAGGTATTCGAGAACCTCAAGGCCGTTGCCGAAGCCGCCGGCGGTTCGTTCAAGGACATCGTCAAGCTGAACATCTTCCTCACCGACCTGAGCCACTTCGCCAAGGTCAACGAGATCATGGGCAAGTACTTCGACCAGCCTTACCCTGCCCGCGCCGCCATCGGCGTGGCTGCCCTGCCAAAGGGCTCCCAGGTAGAAATGGACGCCATTCTGGTCATCGAGTAACACGCCCGGCGCAACCTCCCCGGTTGCGCCAGCTCCGCCCCCAAAGGATTTCCTCATGCGCAAAGCGCTAGCTCTCTCATTGCTCGCGGTGTTTCTGGGCGGCTGTGCCAGTGACCCTGCAGACCGCGACATCAGCGGCACCTGGATCAACCAGGCAGCAATCGATGCAGCCGCCAAAGGCGTTCCCCTGCGTGAAGCACTGCAAGCCAATGGCCCGAACCTGGAATGGGACGTGAACACCAAGGCCAGCCAGGCGCGCTACACCAATGGCTTTGAGAATGTCGAAGGCAAGGTGCTGGGCGAGCAATCCGGCGCCTGGAAGATCGAGATCTACGGCAGCTCCGGCACCGAATTGAAGCGTGACGGCAAACAACTGCAGCAAGTGGCCAACGACAACGAGCCAGAGCAGCTGTTTGACCGTCCCAAAGACGTGGTTCCGGAAGGCGCACCGCTGGGCGCCAGTTTCGAACGCGCCCTGTACGCCGCCTACCTGGGTGGCAGCTGGAAGATCGTTGATGGCCAGGGCCAGGGCAACACCGTGCAGTTCCAGGCCGACGGCGCTGTCCAGGGCTTGCCTGGGGCCGACCGTTACGCCCTGTGCCTGGCGGGCGACTGCGCTTCAATGAGCGGCGGCAACGACACCATCTGGCTGCAACTCAATGGCCAGGGCAACCCATGGATCTTTACCCGCAAGGGTGACGACCTGGAGATCTACCAGGCCGTGAACCGGGCGCAGGCCGACGAAGTACCGTCGTTCGCCCCGGGCAATCGCCAATGGACACTGGAAAAACAGTGATCCTCGCCGTGGCAGGAGCGAGCGTACTCGCCCCTGCCGCTCACTGCGGCTGACCGGCCAATATCGCCGCATACCCCTCGCGAAAGCTCGGATACCTGGGCTGCCAACCCAGCGCCTTGATCCGCGCATTGCTGCAGCGCTTGCTGCCGGTGCGGCGCACGCTGGCATCCTCCGCCCATTCGGTAACCCCCAGATAGTCGCGCAACCAGGCAACGACCTCTGCCAAGGGTGCCGGCGCATCGTCGACGCCGATGTAGCAATCGTCGAGCTTGCGCCCGTGCTGATTGGCATCCAGCAGGAACGCCAGCAAGCCGGCTGCGTCATCGGCGTGAATACGATTGCCATACAACGGCGGGTCGACCGCCACGCGATAGCCCCTGCGCACCTGGGTCAGCAACCATTCGCGACCCGGGCCGTAAATACCGGTCAAACGCACCACGCTGGCCGGGATCCCACTGTCGAGCGCCACTTGCTCGGCTTCGCGCATGATCCGTCCCGAGTACGCCGACGGCTGGGCCGGCGAAGTCTCGTCGACCCAGGAACCATCCTTTTGCTCGTAGACACTGCTGCTGGAGACGAAGAGCAAGCGCTCCGGCACCTGGCCATAATCTTCGAGCCAGCCCAACACATGGCGCAGACCCTGGACATAGGCCGCGCGGTAGCCGGCCTCATCGTGATCGGTGGCGGCCGCGCAATACACCAGGTAATCCACCGCCCCCACGGGCCAGGTTGCTGGACAGTCCTCGCTGAACAAATCACCGGCAACGCCGATCACTCCAGCCGGCAAGCGTGCAATGTTGCGGCGCAAACCATAGACCTGCCAGCCTTTTGCCAGCATTTGCTCGGCCAAACGGCTGCCGACATCGCCACAACCGGCGATCAAAACAGTAGGCGCTGACATCAAAAATCCTCTCAAACAAAGGCACAGACTAGCGCCGGCAATAGACGAGCGGCTAGCAATGGAAGAAAAAAAGAGACGCTATTACTTCTGTTAACAAGAATTAATTGCAATAATGCCCGCCACTTTGTTCTCGGCCCCACGAGGCCTGGAAGGACATTAACCCTCTTTTTCTCTCAGGTCCGGCCAGCATGACACGCAATCCACTCTCCGCTTCGCCTACCACGCCCGCTCGTCCACTTCGCGCCTTGAGCGCTGCGGCCGCGCTGCTGTTCAGCCTGCTGCTGGCGCCAACCGCTGCCTTTGCTGACGAGACGACCACGCCTGCCACACCCGCTGCTGCCACCGCGCCGGCTGCTGCCGACGCTGCTCATGGCACTGCTGACCATGGCACACCGACCGTGACGCCAGTAGCCACCGATCCAGCCCAGGCCATCGACAGCGTTGACGCCGACCAGCCGGAAGTCCTCGAAGCCGACAATACCCTGGGCATGGCCCACGACCTGTCGCCGTGGGGCATGTACCAGAACGCTGACATCATCGTGAAAATCGTGATGATCGGCCTGGCGATCGCCTCGATCATCACCTGGACCATCTGGATTGCCAAAGGCTTCGAGCTGATGGCCGCCAAGCGCCGCCTGCGTACCGAGATCGCGCACCTGAAGAAGGCCACCACCCTCAAGGAAGCCAGCGCTACCGCCACCAAGCCTGGCACCTTGGCCAACCTGCTGGTCCACGACGCCCTGGAAGAAATGCGCCTGTCGGCCAACAGCCGCGAGAAAGAAGGCATCAAGGAACGCGTCAGCTTCCGCCTGGAGCGCCTGGTGGCTGCCTGCGGTCGCAACATGAGCAGCGGCACTGGCGTGCTGGCCACCATCGGCTCCACCGCGCCATTTGTCGGCCTGTTCGGTACCGTGTGGGGCATCATGAACAGCTTCATCGGCATCGCCAAGACCCAGACCACCAACCTCGCCGTCGTTGCCCCAGGCATCGCCGAAGCCCTGCTGGCCACCGCACTGGGCCTGGTTGCGGCGATCCCTGCCGTGGTCATCTACAACGTCTTCGCGCGCTCCATCGCCGGCTACAAGGCCCAGGTTTCCGACGCTTCGGCCGAAGTCCTGCTGCTGGTCAGCCGTGACCTCGACCACCAGCCAGGCGAGCGTTCCGCGCAACCGCACATGGTTAAAGTAGGGTAATCAACCATGGGCCTGCATTTGAAGGAAGGCGCGAGCGACGACCTCGCCGAGAACCACGAAATCAACGTCACGCCATTTATCGACGTGATGCTGGTGCTGTTGATCATCTTCATGGTGGCCGCCCCGTTGGCCACCGTCGACATCAAGGTAGACCTGCCCGCCTCGACCGCCAAGCCGGCGCCGCGGCCGGAGAAACCGGTGTTCCTCAGCGTCAAGGCCGATCAACGCCTGTACCTGGGCGAAGACGAGGTCAAGGCCGAAAGCCTCGGCGCGACGCTGGATGCACGCACCCAGGGCAAGAAGGACACCACCATCTTCTTCCAGGCCGATAAAGGCGTGGACTACGGCGACCTGATGCACGTAATGGATGCCCTGCGGGCAGCCGGTTACCTGAAAGTCGGCCTGGTCGGACTCGAGACGGCAGCCAAAAAATGATCACGACGCGCCAAAAGCTGACGCGTTACAGCGCTAGCCTGGCGGTGGTGCTGGGCGTCCACGCGGTCGCGGTAATCCTCGCGCTCAACTGGAAGTCCTCACCCCCGGTCACGCTGCCGCCGATGGCGATGCTGGTCGAACTGGCGCCGGTCCCGGCCCCGCCACAACCGGCTCCGCCCAAGGTTGTAACGCCGCCCCAACCCCCGGCTCCGGTCGAAGAACTGCCGTTGCCCAAGCTGGCCGAGGCGCCCAAGCCGACCATTTCGGTGCCCAAGCCGAAACCCAAGCCCAAGCCGCAGCCGCCGAAACCGGTGGAGAAAAAGCCCGAGACGCCGAAGGAAAAACCTTCCGATACGCCGCCGTCCGAAGCCCAGCCAAGCAATGCGCCACCGGTTAAATCAGCTCAACCCAATCCGGGCCCGACCGCTGCGCAGAACCAGGCCAAGGCCAGTTGGCAAGGCACCTTGCTGGCGCACCTGCAAAAGTACAAGAAGTACCCGCCAGGCGCCCAGGCGCGTGGCAAGGAAGGCTTGAACCGTCTGCGCTTCGTGGTGGATGCCGAAGGCAAGGTGTTGTCCTTCGAGCTGGTAGGACGCTCCGGTAACGCCGATCTGGACCGCGCGACCCTGGAGATGATCCGCCGCGCCCAGCCGCTGCCCAAGCCTCCGGCCGACATGCTGACCAACGGCTCGATCGAAATCGTCGCTCCGTTTGTATATTCGCTGGAGAAAAAACGCCGCTAAGCCGGTGGGGTTTGTCACAAGGCACCGAAAGGTGCCTTGTGCATTTCTGAAAGCTGTATTGTCCAGTGTCACTCACCCGGCCCAGTCTGATAACGTGCGTCTATCGATTGCAGCCGGTATGCTTGGCTCGCAACTTCATGGACGCCTGCTATGACCCTCACAGAACTGCGCTACATCGTCACCCTCGCCCAAGAACAGCATTTCGGCCACGCGGCCGAGCGCTGCCACGTCAGCCAGCCGACCCTGTCGGTGGGCGTGAAAAAACTTGAAGACGAACTCGGTGTGCTGATTTTCGAGCGCAGCAAAAGTGCGGTGCGCCTGACCCCGGTCGGCGAAGGCATCGTCGCCCAGGCGCAGAAGGTGCTGGAGCAAGCCCAGGGCATCCGTGAACTGGCCCAGGCGGGCAAGAACCAGCTGACCGCGCCGCTGAAAGTCGGGGCGATCTACACCGTCGGCCCGTACCTGTTCCCGCACCTGATTCCGCAACTGCACCGGGTTGCCCCGCAGATGCCGTTGTACATCGAAGAAAACTTCACCCATGTGCTGCGCGACAAGCTGCGCAATGGCGAATTGGACGCGATCATCATCGCCCTGCCGTTCAACGAAGCCGACGTGCTGACTCTGCAACTCTACGACGAGCCGTTCTACGTCCTGATGCCGGCCCAGCACCCCTGGACCCAAAAAGCCACGATCGACGCCAACCTGCTCAACGACAAGAGTCTGTTGCTGCTGGGCGAAGGCCACTGTTTCCGCGACCAGGTGCTCGAAGCCTGCCCGACCCTGACCAAGGGCAACGACGGCGCCAAGCACACCACGGTCGAATCCAGTTCGCTGGAAACCATCCGGCACATGGTCGCCTCCGGCCTGGGCATTTCGATCCTGCCGCTCTCGGCGGTCGACAGCCACCACTACGCGCCAGGCGTGATCGAAGTGCGCCCGCTGACCCCACCGGTGCCGTTCCGTACTGTCGCCATCGCCTGGCGCGCCAGCTTTCCGCGGCCCAAGGCGATTGAAATCCTCGCCGATTCGATTCGCCTGTGCTCGGTAGCCAAGCCGACCGCAGTTGCCGGTTAAGCGTCGATCATGACTGAGCTGTCGCAGGTGTCGGTCACGGCACTCAAGGGTGTCGGCGAAGCCATGGCCGAAAAGCTGGCCAAGGTCGGCCTGGAGAACCTCCAGGATGTGCTGTTCCACCTGCCGTTGCGTTATCAGGACCGCACCCGAGTGGTGCCCATCGGCCACCTGCGGCCCGGCCAGGACGCGGTCATCGAAGGCACCGTCAGTGGCGCCGACGTGGTCATGGGCCGCCGGCGCAGCCTGGTGGTGCGCTTGCAGGACGGCACCGGCGGTTTGAGCCTGCGCTTCTACCATTTCAGCAATGCGCAGAAGGAAGGCCTCAAGCGCGGCACCCGCGTACGCTGCTACGGCGAAGCGCGGCCCGGTGCATCGGGGCTGGAGATCTATCACCCGGAGTACCGCGCCATCACCGGCGACGAACCGCCACCGGTGGATGAAACCCTGACCCCGGTCTACCCGCTGACCGAAGGCCTGACCCAGCAACGCTTGCGCCAGCTGTGCCAGCAGACCCTGACCCTGCTCGGCCCCAGCAGCCTGCCCGACTGGCTGCCCGACGAGCTGGCGCGGGACTACCAATTGGCACCGCTGGCCGATGCCATCCGCTACCTGCATCACCCGCCCGCCGATGCCGACGTCGACGAACTCGCCCTCGGCCATCACTGGGCCCAACATCGACTGGCGTTCGAGGAACTGCTGACCCACCAGCTGTCGCAACAGCGTCTGCGCGAAAGCATGCGTTCACTGCGGGCACCGGCGATGCCCAAGGCCACGCGCCTGCCGAAGCAGTACCTGGCCAACCTGGGCTTTGCGCCGACTGGCGCCCAGCAGCGCGTCGGCAATGAAATTGCCTACGACATGAGCCAACAGGAGCCCATGCTGCGGCTGATCCAGGGCGATGTCGGCGCTGGCAAAACCGTGGTCGCTGCCCTTGCCGCGCTGCAGGCGCTGGAGGCCGGTTATCAAGTGGCCCTGATGGCGCCCACCGAGATCCTTGCCGAACAACACTTCATCACCTTCAAGCGCTGGCTCGAGCCGCTGGGCCTCGAGGTCGCCTGGCTGGCGGGCAAACTCAAAGGCAAGAACCGTGCGGCCGCGCTCGAACAGATTGCCGGCGGCGCGCCGATGGTGGTCGGCACCCACGCGCTGTTCCAGGACGAAGTGCAGTTCAAGAACCTGGCGCTGGTGATCATCGACGAACAGCACCGGTTTGGCGTGCAACAACGGCTCGCACTGCGCCAGAAAGGCGTGGGCGGACGGATGTGCCCGCACCAGTTGATCATGACCGCCACCCCCATTCCGCGCACCCTGGCCATGAGCGCCTACGCCGACCTCGACACCTCGATCCTCGATGAACTGCCTCCCGGACGAACCCCGGTCAACACCGTGCTGATCACCGATACCCGGCGCGTCGAGGTGATCGAGCGTGTGCGCGGCGCCTGCGCCGAAGGGCGGCAAGCGTACTGGGTGTGCACGCTGATCGAAGAGTCCGAAGAACTCACCTGCCAGGCGGCCGAGACCACCTACCAAGACCTCACCGCCGCGCTTGGCGAACTCAAGGTCGGGCTGATCCATGGCCGCATGAAACCTGCGGAAAAGGCTGCGGTGATGGCCGAATTCAAGGCCGGCAACCTGCAATTGCTGGTGGCGACCACCGTGATCGAAGTCGGTGTCGACGTGCCCAACGCCAGCTTGATGATCATCGAAAACCCGGAACGCCTGGGCCTCGCGCAGTTGCACCAGCTGCGCGGACGGGTCGGTCGCGGCAGCGCGGCCAGCCACTGCGTGCTGCTCTATCACCCGCCGCTGTCGCAGATCGGCCGCCAGCGCCTGGGCATCATGCGTGAAACCAACGACGGCTTCGTGATCGCTGAAAAAGACCTCGAACTGCGTGGCCCCGGCGAAATGCTCGGCACCCGGCAAACCGGCCTGCTGCAATTCAAGGTCGCCGACCTGATGCGCGACGCCGACCTGCTGCCGGCCGTGCGCGATGCGGCGCAAGCGTTGCTGGAGCGCTGGCCGCAGCATGTCAGCCCACTGCTGGATCGCTGGTTACGACACGGTCAGCAATACGGCCAAGTGTGACGCGCGTCACGGCGGCAAAGAACCAAAGCTGCTAACAAGCTGGTTATACTCTCGAGATTGTAGGAATCGAGCACAGACCATGACAGAAGCCGCCCACGCCAACGAAGTCCCGCACACTCCGTCTGTTATCCGACAGTTGCTCGGTGGCCTGGGTATCAACTTCACCGAAGTGCCAGAGCGTCCAGGCCTGAACGCCGAACGCAAGGTCCAGGCCGTTTTGCTGGACGACACCATCGGCGTGCTCATGGTGCTGTTCCCGCAAAGCCAGCTGCTGGACCTCAATCGCCTGGCCGAACTCACCGGCCGACGCCTGACTGCGGTGCCCGCGGACCGACTCCTGCGCATGCTCGGCAAACACAGCCCGAGCCTGTTGCCCGGCCTGCCAGCGCTGACCAGCTCCCCGTGCTTGTACGAAGAAAGACTGCTGAGCCAGCCGTTGTTGCTGATTCACTCCGGTGAACCGGGCATGCTTCTGGAGGTCAGCAGCGAGGACTTCAAGCGCCTGCTGACCAAGGCCAGTTCGGCGAGGTTCGGCGAAACCCTCAGCAGTATTCGCCCTAACCTCGACCGACCGGATGACGACCGCGAGGAAATCACCCAGGCCGTCCATGCGTTCACCGCGCGCCGCATCCAGCAGCGCCTGGAAGCCACCATCGAGATTCCGCCGCTGGCCGAATCCGCGCAAAAAATCATCAAGCTGCGGGTCGACCCCAACGCCACCATCGACGACATCACCGGCGTGGTGGAAACCGATCCGGCGCTGGCGGCACAGGTGGTCAGCTGGGCGGCATCGCCGTACTACGCGTCACCGGGCAAGATTCGTTCGGTGGAAGACGCAATCGTCCGGGTACTGGGCTTTGACCTGGTGATCAACCTGGCCCTGGGCCTGGCCCTGGATAAAACCCTGAGCCTGCCCAAGGATCATCCGCAACAGACCACGCCGTACTGGCAGCAGTCGATCTACACCGCTGCCGTCATCGAAGGCCTGACCCGCGCGATACCGCGCGCCCAGCGTCCCGAGGCCGGCCTGACGTACCTGGCGGGCTTGCTGCACAACTTTGGCTACCTGGTGCTGGCCCACGTATTTCCGCCGCACTTCTCGCTGATCTGCCGTCACCTGGAGGTCAACCCGCACCTGTGCCACACCTACGTCGAACAGCATCTGCTGGGCATCAGCCGGGAACAGATCGGCGCCTGGCTGATGCGCCACTGGGACATGCCCGACGAACTGGCCACCGCCCTGCGCTTCCAGCATGACCCGGCGTACGACGGCGACTATGCCGAGTACCCGAACCTGGTCTGCCTGGCTGTGCGCCTGCTGCGCAATCGCGGGATCGGCTCGGGCCCGGACGAAGTCATCCCGGACAGCCTGCTCGAACGCCTGAGCCTGAGCCGCGAAAAAGCCAATGACGTGGTGAATAAAGTGCTTGAGGCTGAAGTGCTGCTGCGGGAACTGGCTGCGCAATTCTCACAAGGCTGAAGGCAATCGCGGGCAAGCCCGCTCCCACAGGACTCGTACCACTGTGGGAGCGAGCCTGCTCGTGATGAATATGGCTCAAGCCTTCGGCTTGGCCTTCTTCGGCTTCAGATACTTGGTCAGCCCCTGGAACCACATCACCAGCGCCGGGTTGCCCTTGATCTGGATCGACTTGTCCTGAATCCCGCTCATGAATGCCAGTTGCTTGTTCTTCGCCTGCATCGTCTCGAAGGCGTAGCCGGCGTCCTTGAACGCGATGGCAAACGCGGGCTCGGCATAGAGCCCGGATTGGCTGGTGATGCGCTGATCCTTGACCCGGAAATGCCGCGCCACCTTGCCGTCCAGTGTCTGCAACTGGAACACCAGGTCCTTGTCACCCAGTTGCTGCTGGAACGCCGGATTGGTGCGACTGGCCTTGCCCATCAGCAAGCCCATCACCCACAGAAGAAAACGAAATTTCATGCTCGAGCCCCAGAGAAAAAAATGAACGCTGGGGCAGTGTAACGACTTCGTTCAAGAACTCCACTCTTAAGCAACGTTCCCGGAAGTTGAACCGTTTATTCCTGACGATGACTGCCAAGTCACGATTTCACACTTCGTCCAGGCAAGAAAAATGGGCACCCAACCCGGTTGGCGTGCCCATTTTTCTTGCCTGCTGAGCCACCGAGCGGCGGCGCCAGGTGTTAAGGATTGACGCTGTCTTTGAGCGACTTGCCTGGCTTGAAGGCAACGGTGTTGCTGGCCTTGATTTTCACTGGCTCACCGGTTTGCGGGTTTTTGCCGGTGCGGGCACCGCGATGGCGCTGCAGGAAGGTGCCAAAGCCGACCAAGGTGACGCTGTCTTTGCGGTGCAGAGCGCCGGTGATCTCTTCGAGGACGGCGTTGAGGACACGATTGGCCTGCTCTTTGGTGAGATCAGCTTTTTCGGCGATGGCGGCGGCGAGTTCTGGTTTACGCATAGTGAAGCCTCTTTGACGGTTTTTTGTTGTTATGTCCGTGCTGTTCTTCCGGAACAGCGCCCAAGGCGCCGCAGGCTCTACTCTGCGGCAGACGGGTGTGAGGATGGCACGCGGTTAAGGGCTGCGCCAGTCTCGGCGCGACCTTTGTAGGGACAAAAGCGGGGTGATTCCGACAGAACGACCAGTATTTAAGCCAGAAGCGCCGGAAGCTCCCTGTTTAGAGCCAATTTGTCCATCACGGCGGCTCCGGTGAGGGCGTAACCGAGCAGTTTTCCGCTGCCGTCACGGCACAGTGCCTTGATGTCCGCACCCTGCCCTTCCACGCTCCAAACGCCTTCCGTACCCCGTGGTGGCGGGGAGACCACCAATGGGCAGACCGGGGTTTTCACGGTGATCGGCATGGCGCCATAGCTGACCGCAGTCGGGTTGCCGGCCAGAGTTTGCGCCAAGGCCCGGGCGCAGCTCATCAGTGGCATGACGTACAGCAGATTGAGGCCGTCGACTTCAGCGCAGTCGCCCAGCGCATAGATGTTGGCATGAGAGGTTTTCAGCGAGCGGTCAACCACCACCCCGCGATTGACCTGCAGGCCCGCGGCGGCGGCCAGGTCGGTGCGCGGACGCAGGCCAATGGCCGAGACCACGGCATCGCATGGGATAACCTGGCCGTCGGACAAATGCGCCTCCAGGCCGTCTTCGCAACGCTGCAGCCGGTTGAGAACCGGCCCCAGATGGAATGTCGCACCGAGGCTTTCCAGCCCGGCTTGTACCGCGGCGGCCGCGGCTGGGTGCAACAAAGTCGGCATTACCTGCTCGCAGGGTGCAACCAGTTGCACCTCGTAGCCACCGAGGATCAGGTCATTGGCAAACTCGCAGCCGATCAGGCCGGCGCCCAGAATCAGCACCCGTCGCTTGCCGGCGACCGCCGCGCGAAAGCGTGCGTAATCTTCCAGGTCATTGATCGGGAAGATCGCCTCGGACGCATCACCCTCGATCGGCACGCGCACGGTTTGCGCGCCGCACGCCAGGATCAGGTCGCGGTAGACCACCGCTTCTTCACCGATCCACAGGCGCTTGTGGCCCGGATCGATTCCGCTGATGCGGGTATGGGTGCGCACTTCGGCCTTGAGCGTTTCGGCCATGGCGCCGGGCTCGGCCATGCTCAAGCCATCGGCGTCCTTGTTCTTGCCAAAGCCGGTGGAGAGCATCGGTTTGGAGTAGGAGCGCCCGTCATCCGCGGTAATCAGCAACAGCGGGGTTTCGCCGTCGAGTTTGCGAAACTCCCGGGCCAGGTTGTAGCCAGCCAGTCCGGTACCGACGATCACGACAGGTGCATTCATTGCCAACTCCTCCTACGTCTCAGGCGATTTCAATCATTTCAAAGTCCATTTTGCCGACGCCGCAGTCCGGGCACAGCCAGTCTTCCGGTACGTCCTGCCACAGCGTGCCTGGCGCGATGCCGTCATCCGGCCAGCCGTCGGCTTCGTTGTAGATCAGCCCACAGACCACGCATTGCCACTTCTTCATTGCTTGTTTCCTCGAATTCTCAGGCTTTTTCCGGCGCAGACGGTCGCCCTCGGTGGGTCCGCCGTCCGGCTCAGGGCGTTTTGTACTGATCGCACCCGCCAGATGCAAGCGTGTTCGACGCAACTGCCCGGTTAGATCAGTAAAAACCGCCAACCGTCATGGTAAGCTCGCCACCTCTTTTGCTGCCAATAATGACTCACTGTGCCGCACTCAAAAGCCCTCGCCCCGACCTGGCTACCTCGAAGCCTGCTGACTCCCCTTCCCGACGCGCACACCCTCGACTGGCTGTTCGATGAAGGCTCGCTCACCCGCCGTCTCACCGGTTTGTCGGATGAGCACTTCAGCGTCACGCCGCTGGTCGAAGGCTGGCAACCCCTGCGCGCCGATGAGTGCCTGGCGCTCGACCTGCCCGAGCACAGCGAAGGCTGGGTGCGCGAGGTGTACCTGCGCGGGCATGGCGAAGCCTGGGTGTTTGCCCGCAGCGTTGCAGCACGCAGCGCGTTGCAGGGCGACGGCTTGCACATGGATGAACTGGGCAGCCGTTCCCTGGGCGAATTGCTGTTCTGCGACCAGGCTTTTCAGCGTCGAGCCATCGAAGTTTGCCACTATCCTCAAGCATGGCTGCCCGAACAGGTGCAAGCGTCCGCCTTGTGGGGTCGGCGTTCGCGCTTCGACCGTGGCGCCTTGAGCGTGCTGGTCGCAGAAATCTTCCTGCCGGCCCTGTGGCGCACTGCCAGCGCGCAAGCGGAGATCAGTTGATGTATCAGAACCTGCTGAAATCGTTGAACCGCCTGAACCCGCGCGCCTGGGATTTCGTGCAGTTGACGCGCATGGACAAGCCGATCGGCATCTACCTGCTGCTGTGGCCGACCCTGTGGGCGCTGTGGATCGCCGGTGAAGGCTCGCCTTCCCTCGCCAATATCGTGATTTTCGTCCTCGGCGTGGTCCTGACCCGCGCCGGCGGCTGCGTGATCAACGACTGGGCCGACCGCAAGGTCGACGGCCATGTGAAGCGCACCGCCCAACGGCCGCTGGCTGCCGGCAGGATCAGTTCCAAAGAGGCATTGGTGTTCTTCGCCCTGTTGATGGCCCTGAGTTTCCTGCTGGTGCTGTGCACCAACGCGGCGACCATCTGGCTGTCTTTCGGCGGCCTGGCACTGGCCGCCAGCTACCCGTTCATGAAGCGCTACACCTACTACCCGCAAGTAGTGCTGGGCGCGGCGTTCTCCTGGGGCATGCCGATGGCGTTCACCGCCGAAACCGGCGAACTGCCGGCTATCGCCTGGCTGCTGTGGATCGCCAACCTGCTGTGGACCGTGGGTTATGACACCTACTACGCCATGACCGACCGCGACGACGACCTGAAAATCGGCGTGAAATCCACCGCGATCCTGTTCGGCGAGGCCGACCGCATCATCATCCTGACCCTGCAATGCCTGGCGCTGGGCTGCCTGCTGCTGGCCGGTTCGCAGTTCGACCTGGGCGGCTGGTTCCACCTCGGCTTGCTGGCGGCAGCCGGTTGTTTCGCCTGGGAGTACTGGTACACCCGCGACCGCGATCGGCTGAAATGCTTCAAGGCATTCCTGCACAACCATTGGGCGGGCTTGGCCATTTTCGTCGGGATTGTGCTGGATTACGCGTGGCGTTGAGGGACGGGCGGTTGACCGCTGCCCGGAATTGCTCCGGGCAGCGACCAGGGGCCTGGGTTATTTCTGCGACTCATGAACCACGTGCCAGACGTCTTTCATCTTGTCACCGGTCTTGTCTCCGGGGGCTTTGTCTTTGACGAAGGTGTACAGCGGCTTGCCGCCATACGCCCACTGCATCTGGCCGTCGTCACGCTTGATCGTCGACCATTTGCCTTCGGCCTTGTCGCTCGGTTGCGCCATCAGCGGCGGCCAGTTTTTGGCGCACTCATCGTTGCACATCGATTTACCGCCAGCGTCCTTGTCGAAGGTGTAGAGCGTCATGCCCTTGTGGTCGACCATCATGCCGTCTTTCATCATCGCCGGCTCGGCGGCAAAGGCCATGCCCGGCACGGCCAAGGCTGCAGCCAACATCAGGGCTTTCAAGGAGCGAGCATAGTGAGTCATGGAAACCTTCTTTTGTGGTTGTCAGGATTCGGACTTAGAGCTTAGCCCAGGATCATGACAATCGCCGTGACACAAAATCGTGTAACACGACTGCAATAATTCCGTTATCTAATGCGGCGCAAGACAGTTAAATGACAAGAGGATTAAACCCATGGTTGGCAGGAGCATTCTGATCGTCGACGACGAAGCGCCCATCCGCGAAATGATCGCCGTGGCGCTGGAAATGGCCGGCTATGACTGCCTGGAGGCCGAGAACTCCCAGCAGGCGCACGCCATTATCGTCGACCGCAAGCCGGACCTGATCCTGCTCGACTGGATGCTGCCCGGGACCTCCGGCATTGAACTGGCCCGTCGCCTCAAGCGTGATGAACTGACCGGCGATATCCCGATCATCATGCTCACCGCCAAAGGCGAAGAGGACAACAAGATCCAGGGCCTGGAAGTCGGCGCTGACGACTACATCACCAAGCCCTTCTCCCCACGGGAGCTGGTGGCCCGCCTCAAGGCCGTGCTGCGCCGCACCGGTCCGACCGAAGGTGAAGCACCGATCGAAGTCGGCGGCCTGCTGCTGGACCCGATCAGCCACCGCGTGACCATTGACGGCAAACCCGCGGAAATGGGCCCCACCGAATACCGCCTGCTGCAGTTTTTCATGACCCACCAGGAACGCGCCTACACCCGCGGGCAATTGCTCGATCAGGTGTGGGGCGGCAACGTGTATGTCGAGGAGCGCACGGTGGATGTGCACATCCGTCGCCTGCGCAAGGCCCTGGGGGATGCCTATGAGAATCTGGTACAAACCGTGCGCGGCACCGGCTACCGCTTTTCAACGAAGGCCTGACTCGGCCCCACCTGACCGAGACGCTGACAAGGACGCATATTCTCCGTGAACCAAAACTGGCATGGCACTCTGATCCGCCACATGCTGTTACTGGTCACCGGCTGCCTGGTGATCGGTCTGATCAGCGGCTATTACGGCTGGAGCCTGGCCGCTGGCCTGGGGATTTACCTGGGCTGGACCCTCAAGCAATTGCTGCGCCTGCACGAGTGGCTGCGCCTGCACCAACCCGACGAAGCACCGCCCGATGGTTACGGCCTGTGGGGTGAGGTGTTCGACAGCATCTATCACCTGCAACGCCGCGACCAACGGGTGCGCGGGCGCCTGCAGGCGGTGATCGACCGGGTCCAGGAGTCCACCGCGGCGCTCAAGGATGCGGTGGTCATGCTCGACAGCGACGGCAACCTGGAATGGTGGAACCGCGCCGCCGAAACCCTGCTCGGCCTCAAGACGCCGCAAGACAGTGGCCAGCCGGTGACCAACCTGGTGCGCCATCCACGGTTCAAGGAGTACTTCGAACAGGACAACTACGCCGAGCCGCTGGAAATCCCCTCGCCGACCAACGACCGGATGCGCATCCAGCTGTACATCACCCGCTACGGCAACAACGAACACCTGATGCTGGTGCGCGACGTGACGCGCATCCACCAGCTCGAGCAGATGCGCAAGGATTTCATCGCCAACGTTTCCCACGAGCTGCGTACCCCGCTGACGGTGATCAGCGGCTACCTGGAAACCCTGCTCGACAACGTCGAAGACGTGAATCCACGTTGGACCCGCGCGCTGCAGCAGATGCAGCAGCAAGGCGGGCGCATGCAAACCCTGCTCAACGACCTGCTGTTGCTGGCCAAGCTGGAAGCGACCGATTACCCCTCGGACAACCAGCCAGTGGCCATCGACAGCCTGCTGCAGTCGATCAAGAGCGACGCCGTGGCCCTGTCCGGCTCGCGCAACCAGCGCATCACCCTGGAAGCCGACCCGACGATTGCGCTCAAGGGCAGCGAGGCCGAACTGCGCAGCGCGTTTTCCAACCTGGTGTTCAACGCCGTGAAGTACACCCCGGCCGAGGGCAATATCCGCATCCGCTGGTGGGGCGACGAGCAAGGCGCGCACCTGAGCGTGCAAGACTCCGGGATCGGCATCGACAACAAGCACCTGCCGCGCCTGACCGAACGTTTCTATCGCGTCGACTCCAGCCGCAACTCCAATACCGGCGGCACCGGCCTCGGCCTGGCGATCGTCAAGCACGTGCTGCTGCGTCACCGTGCGCGCATGGAAATCAGCAGCGTGCCGGGCCATGGCAGTACCTTCACCTGCCATTTCGTGCCCGCGCAGGTCAGCAAATCCCCCGCCGCCAGCCTGACCGACTAGCACCCGGCGCCATCTGCCCCTAGGCAATTGCCCTGTCAGCCGCTACATTGGCTGACTTGAGCCTGCCTTTCAGGCTCGCTTTTCGACTTTTATTCGTCTACACGGAACCCGCAAAACTCCATCATGGACCCTTCCCCTGGCTTGTCCCTCGCTACACTCTTCGCCGATTTCGGCATGATTCTTTTTGCACTGATCCTGGTTTTGCTCAACGGCTTCTTCGTTGCGGCCGAATTTGCCATGGTCAAACTGCGCTCGACCCGGGTCGAGGCGATCGCCGACCAGAACGGCTGGCGCGGGCACATCCTGCGCACCGTGCACAGTCAGCTCGACGCCTACCTGTCGGCCTGCCAACTGGGTATCACCTTGGCCTCCCTCGGCCTGGGCTGGGTCGGTGAGCCGGCCTTCGCGCATATCCTCGAGCCGCTGCTGGCGGCGGTGGGTGTCGACTCGCCGGAAGTGATCAAGGGCGTGTCGTTCTTTACCGCCTTCTTCATCATTTCCTACCTGCACATCGTGGTCGGTGAACTGGCGCCGAAATCCTGGGCGATTCGCAAACCGGAACTGCTGTCGCTGTGGACCGCGGTGCCGCTGTACCTGTTCTACTGGGCCATGTACCCGGCCATCTACCTGCTCAATGCCAGCGCCAACGCGATTCTGCGGATCGCCGGCCAGGGAGAGCCCGGTCCTCACCACGAACACCATTACAGCCGCGAAGAACTGAAGCTGATCCTGCACTCCAGCCGTGGCCAGGACCCGAGCGACCAGGGCATGCGCGTGTTGGCATCAGCCGTGGAAATGGGCGAGTTGGAGGTGGTCGACTGGGCCAACTCGCGCGAAGACCTGGTAACCCTGGAGTTCAATGCGCCGCTCAAGGAAATCCTCGCGATGTTCCGCCGCCACAAGTTCAGCCGCTACCCGGTGTACGACAGCGAGCGCCAGGAGTTCGTCGGCCTGCTGCACATCAAGGACCTGCTGCTGGAACTGGCGGCGCTGGACCACATTCCCGAATCGTTCAACCTGGCCGAGCTGACCCGCCCGCTAGAGCGCGTTTCCCGGCACATGCCGCTGTCGCAGTTGCTGGAGCAGTTCCGCAAGGGCGGCTCGCACTTCGCCGTGGTCGAAGAGGCCGATGGCAACATCATCGGCTACCTGACCATGGAGGACGTGCTGGAGGTGCTGGTCGGCGATATCCAGGACGAACACCGCAAGGCCGAGCGCGGCATCCTAGCTTACCAGCCGGGCAAGTTGCTGGTGCGGGGCGACACGCCGCTGTTCAAGGTCGAGCGCCTACTGGGCATCGACCTCGATCACGTCGAAGCCGAAACCCTCGCCGGGCTGGTCTACGAGAGCCTGAAGCGGGTGCCGGAAGAGGAAGAGGTGCTGGAAGTCGAGGGCTTGCGGATCATCATCAAGAAGATGAAAGGGCCGAAGATCGTCCTGGCCAAGGTGTTGATGCTCAACTGACAGGAATAAACCCAAGACCTGTAGGAGCGAGCCTGCTCGCGAAGCTTTTGGCGCTCCCAAGGACGCCTTCGCCGGCAAGCCGGCTCCTACAGGGTCGTATTTCCACCACAGAATTGTAGGAGCTGGCTTGTCGGGACGCCGCATCGCAGCGAAGCTTTTGGCGCCCTCAAAGACGCCTTCGCCGGCAAGCCGGCTCCTACACAGTTCATTTACCGAAAGCAAAATTCGGCAAGCCGCCCACCGGCCGGTTGAACAGATACGGAATCGACACCAGCCCCATCCCCGTATTGCGCTGCACCACGAAGTGCAGGTGCGGGCCGCTGCTGTTGCCGGTGTTGCCCGACAACGCCAAAGCACTGCCCACCGCCACCCGCTGCCCTTCGCGAACCCGCACCGAGCCTTGCTTGAGGTGCAGGTACACACCCATGGTCCCGTCGTCGTGAAGCACCCGCACGAAGTTGCCTGACGGGTGAGTGCCGCGTCCGCTCTGTGAATTTTCGGTCTTCACCACGACTCCGCCACGGGCAGCGATGATCGGTGTGCCTTCGGGCATGGCGATGTCCATGGCGTAGCGGTTCTTGGGTCCAAAGTGGCTGTAATGGCCGTTGGCCCCCTGACTGATACGGAATGGACCGCCACGCCAGGGCAACGGGTAGCGATAGGCCTTGGCGGTGCCTGACGGATCGCCCAGCGAATACTTGAGCCTGGGAATGTACGCCAGCGGTCTTGCGGCTTGCGTCGCCGTGAGCTGCGCCAGGCGCACGCTGGTGCGCAGCGGAATGACCCGGCGGATAGGTTTGCGCGGCGCACCGCTGACGTTCTTGACGGACGCGAAACTCAACTCGATTTCGACCGGTGCATACAGGTCATTGCGCACGTAGACACTGTCCACGCCGTCCTTTTTCAGGATCACGTAATACACCTGGCGCTCCAGGTGCTCGTCCATCTGATCGCGAAAAATGAACACTTTCGAGCCTTGCGTGGGGCGGTCGCTGTAGCTGACCACGCCATTGGCATCAGTGGATGTGTAAATCGTCCCGGCGCCCGCCGTAGCGCACGCCATGAACAGGGCACAACACAGCAGCAGGCGCACGAGCATGGGCAGGATTCTGTCGACGGAAGGCTTGAAAATCAGCCTAGCAGGCAGAATTGCCCTGTGTGGATCAGGCCCCCGGGATGAAGTGTTTCTGCGCAGTACCACGGGCGATCAGACGCGAAATGTAGTCGAGCTTCTGCGCGTCCTGGTCAACGAAACGGAACGTCAGTTGCAACCAGTCGCTGTCGGGTTTCGGCTCATGGGCGACGATCGCGTGCAGGTAGCCGTTGAGGCGCGCCGTTTCCGCGTTTTCACCCTGCTCCAGATCGAGCACAGCGCTATCGAGGACCTGCGGCAGGGTCTCGGTGCGTTTGACCACCAACAGCGCCTCCTTGATGCTCAGGGCCTTGATCACGCAGGGCTGGCTGCCGCTGGGCAGGCGCAACTGACCCTGGCCGCGACCACCGGCCACTGCAGGCGCGGGCGCTTTGACCGGTGGGCTGTTGAGCAGGCCCCTGTTCGCCTCCGGGGCACTGGCGCCCTGCAGGTAGGCGTTGGCAGCCACCGCCGGGGCCGGGGCCGGCGACGCTGCCTTGCCGGCCGTCAGGGCGCTCAACGAGTCATTGGCGAATGCCGGTGCCAGCCGGGTCGGCGCCTGGTTCATCAAGGCATCGAGCTTGCCAATCTTGTTCAGGGCCTGCTTGACCTTGGTCAGCAACTGCTCGTTGGTGAACGGCTTGCTGACATAGCCGGAAACGCCGGCCTGGATCGCCTGGACCACGTTCTCCTTGTCGCCACGGCTGGTGACCATGATGAACGGCATGCCCTTGAGCGCCGGCTGCTCGCGGCACCAGGTGAGCAATTCGAGCCCGGACATCTCCGGCATCTCCCAGTCGCACAACACCAGGTCGAAAGGCTCACGGGCCAACAGGGCCTGGGCCTTTTTGCCGTTGACCGCGTCTTCGATGCGCATGCCCGGGAAGTAGTTGCGCAGGCACTTTTTCACCAGGTCCCGAATGAACGCAGCATCGTCCACGACCAACACACTGACCTTACTCATCGACCACCCCTTGTGCATGCCCCGACCAGGCACTTCGCCAAAACACTTCAGTCACGCCGGGACTTTTCTCGTTCGCGGGTGCCAAAAATCCAATCGCGCAAACGAAAACGCCCGGCCAAAAGGCCGGGCGCGTCGGTTGGGCAATCTTATTTATCGTCCGTTTCGCCCGGAACATTAGCGGATTCACCGCTGGTGCCCTCAACTTCTTCCTTCATGCGCTTGAGGCCCATGTGTCGCACATCGGTGCCGCGCACCAGGTAGATGACCAATTCGGAGATATTGCGCGCGTGGTCGCCGATGCGCTCCAGGGAACGCAGGACCCAGATGATGCTCAACACCCGCGAGATCGAGCGCGGATCTTCCATCATGTAGGTGGCCAGTTCGCGCAGCGCGGTCTTGTATTCGCGATCGATGATTTTGTCGTACTGGGCCACGGACAAGGCCAGGTCAGCGTCGAAACGGGCGAATGCGTCCAGCGCATCGCGGACCATGTTGCGCACCTGATCGCCGATATGCCGCACTTCGACGTAGCCACGCGGGGCCTCGCCTTCTTCGCACAGCTGGATGGCGCGACGGGCGATCTTGGTTGCTTCGTCACCGATGCGCTCGAGGTCGATCACCGACTTGGAGATGCTGATGATCAACCGCAGGTCGGACGCTGCCGGCTGGCGACGGGCGAGAATGCGCAGGCACTCTTCGTCGATATTGCGTTCCATCTGGTTGATCTGGTCGTCGATCTCGCGCACCTGCTGGGCCAGCCCGGAGTCGGCCTCGATCAGCGCGGTGACCGCGTCGTTGACCTGCTTCTCCACCAGCCCACCCATCGCCAGCAGATGGCTGCGCACTTCTTCCAGCTCAGCGTTGAACTGCGCGGAAATGTGGTGGGTTAAACCTTCCTTCGAAATCATGGGTTGCTCCGCAAAGCTGTTAGCCGCAAGCGTCAAGCTGCAAGCTGATAGATGTCGTTACGCTGATCCGCTTTTACTTGCCGCTTGAAGCTCGCGACTTGTAGCTGCGATTAACCATATCGCCCGGTGATGTAGTCTTCGGTCTGTTTCTTCGCCGGGTTGGTGAACAGCGTGTCGGTGTCGCCGAATTCCACCAGTTTGCCCATGTACATGAACGCCGTGTAGTCGGAAACCCGCGCCGCCTGCTGCATGTTGTGGGTCACGATGACGATGGTGAACTTGGATTTCAGCTCGTAGATCAGCTCTTCGACTTTCAGCGTCGAGATCGGGTCGAGTGCCGAGCACGGCTCATCGAGCAGCAGCACTTCCGGCTCGACGGCGATGGTGCGGGCGATCACCAGACGTTGCTGCTGACCACCGGACAGGCCCAGCGCCGACTCGTGCAGGCGGTCCTTGACCTCATCCCACAGTGCCGCGCCCTTCAAAGCCCACTCGACCGCTTCGTCGAGCACGCGCTTTTTGTTGATACCCTGAATGCGCAAGCCGTAGACCACGTTTTCGTAGATGGTCTTGGGGAACGGGTTGGGCTTCTGGAACACCATGCCAACACGGCGACGCAGCTCGGCGACGTCCTCGCCCTTGCGGTAGATGTTGTTGCCGTAGAGGTTGATCGCGCCTTCGACCCGGCAACCGTCCACCAGATCGTTCATCCGGTTGAAGGTGCGCAACAGGGTCGACTTGCCACAGCCGGACGGGCCGATGAAGGCCGTCACGCGCTGTTTCGGGATGTTCATGCTGACGTCGAACAGCGCTTGTTTCTCGCCGTAGAACAGGCTCAGGCCTGGCACTTCAATGGCCACGGTTTCCTGTTCGAGGTTCAGGCTCTGTTTGTCGCGACCCAGGGCCGACATGTTGATGCCGTGGGTGTGGGTTTCGTGTTGCATGGGAGGCTCCCTGTGCTAACAAATTCGGTTTTTCGTTCCACTGGCATGGCCAACGGGCTACTGAAATCTTGTGGGAGCTGGCTTGCCAGCGATGCAGACGACAGGGTCTGTCAGATACACCGCAGAGATACCATCGCTGGCAAGCCAGCTCCCACAGGGTTCGCGCGGATTCCTTAGCTATCCAACGCTTTGTATTTTTCGCGCAGGTGGTTACGGATCCACACGGCCGACAGGTTCAAGGTGGCGATCACCAGCACCAGCAGCAAGGCCGTGGCGTACACCAGCGGTCGTGCGGCTTCGACGTTCGGGCTCTGGAAGCCGACGTCATAAATATGGAAGCCCAGGTGCATGATCTTCTGATCCAGGTGCAGGTACGGGTAGTTGCCATCCAGCGGCAGCGACGGTGCCAGCTTGACCACGCCCACCAGCATCAACGGCGCCACTTCACCGGCGGCACGGGCCACCGCGAGGATCATGCCGGTCATCATCGCCGGGCTGGCCATTGGCAAGACGATCTTCCACAGCGTCTCCGCCTTGGTCGCGCCGAGGGCCAACGAGCCTTCACGTACGGTGCGGGGAATCCGCGCCAGACCTTCTTCAGTCGCCACGATCACCACCGGCACCGCCAGCAGGGCCAGGGTCAGCGAGGCCCAGAGCAGGCCCGGGGTACCGAAAGTCGGCGCCGGCAAGGCTTCAGGGAAGAACAGACGGTCAACCGAGCCGCCCAAGACGTAGACGAAGAAGCCCAAGCCGAACACGCCATAAACGATCGCCGGAACGCCCGCCAGGTTGTTCACTGCGATGCGGATCACCCGGGTCAGGGTGTTCTGCTTGGCGTATTCGCGCAGGTACACCGCCGCAAGCACGCCGAACGGGGTGACGATCATCGCCATGATCAGGGTCATCATCACGGTGCCGAAGATTGCCGGGAAGATGCCGCCTTCGGTGTTCGCTTCGCGCGGGTCGTCGCTGAGGAATTCCCACACCTTGCTGAAATAGAAACCGACCTTGGTGAAGGTGCCCATGGCATTCGGCTGGAAGGCGTGCACCACCTTGCCCAGCTCGATGTCGACTTCCTTGCCGTTGCCATCACGGGCCGTCAGGCTGTCGCGGTTGAACTGCGCGTGCAGTTCGCCCAGGCGCTTCTCGATGTCCTGGTAGCGGGCATTCAACTCGGCGCGCTCGGACTCCATATCGGCCTGGGCCGCGGCGTCCAGCTTGCCGTTGAGTTCCAGTTTGCGAGCGTGCAGGCGGATACGCTCGAGACCGGCGTTGATCGCGCCGATGTCGGATTTTTCCAGAGTCTTGAGTTCGGCCGACAGCTTGCTGACGCGCTCGATTCGCGCTTGCAGCTCGGGCCATGCAGCCTCGCCTTCGGCGACGATCTTGCCGTCCTGCTTGACGTTAACCAGGTAGCCGTAGAAGTTGCCCCACTCGCGACGCTCAAGCGCCATCAACTCCGGTGGCGTGGTCTGGTCGGTCAACCACTCACCGACGATCCAGGTGAAATCGTTGCCGTTGAGGTCACGGTTGCCGACCTTGATCAGCTCGCGGGTCATGAACTCCGGACCTTCGTTCGGCACCGGCAAGCCCGCGCTTTTCAGACGCTCACGAGGGACCTGTTCCTTCTGCACCACTTCGCCGATGACCACCTGGCTGCCCTGCCCCGGCACTGCGTACTGGGCATGCACCAGGTCGGCGGGCCAAAAGTGGCCCAGGCCGCGCACGGCAATCACCGCCAGCAAACCGATGGTCATGATGACGGCGATGGCGACCGCGCCACCGCTGATCCAGACACCGGGGGCGCCGCTCTTGAACCATCCGTTCAGGGAGTTCTGTTTCACAGACTTCTACCTTTATTAAAGCGACGAGTATTTCTTGCGCAGACGCTGACGAATCAGTTCCGCGAGGGTGTTCATGACGAAGGTGAACAACAGCAAGACCAGGGCCGAGAGGAACAGCACCCGGTAGTGGCTGCCGCCGACTTCCGACTCCGGCATTTCCACCGCGACGTTGGCGGCCAGGGTGCGCAGGCCTTCGAACAGGTTCATTTCCATGACCGGGGTATTGCCGGTGGCCATCAGCACGATCATGGTTTCGCCGACCGCACGGCCCATGCCGATCATCAGCGCCGAGAAGATCCCCGGGCTGGCGGTGAGAATCACCACGCGGGTCATGGTCTGCCATGGCGTCGCGCCCAGGGCCAGCGAGCCCAGGGTCAGGCCGCGCGGCACGCTGAACACGGCGTCTTCGGCGATCGAGTAGATGTTCGGAATTACCGCGAAGCCCATGGCCAGACCCACCACCAGGGCGTTGCGCTGGTCATAGGTGATGCCCAGGTCGTGGGAGATCCACATGCGCATGTCGCCGCCAAAGAACCAGTTCTCCAGGTACGGGCTCATGTACAGCGAGAGCCAGCCGACGAAGAGGATCACCGGGATCAGCATCGCGCTCTCCCAGCCATCCGGCACTTTCAGGCGAATCGACTCAGGCAGGCGGCTGAAGGTGAAACCGGCGACCAGAATGCCGATCGGCAGCAACATCAGCAGGCTGAAGATGCCCGGCAGATGCCCTTCCACGTAAGGTGCGAGGAACAGGCCGGCAAAGAAACCGAGGATCACCGTCGGCATCGCTTCCATCAGCTCGATCACCGGCTTGACCTTGCGGCGCATGCCCGGGGCCATGAAGTAGGCGGTGTAGATCGCTGCGGCAACCGCCAGCGGCGCGGCCAGCAACATGGCGTAGAACGCGGCCTTGAGAGTACCGAAGGTCAGTGGCGAGAGGCTCAGCTTGGGTTCGAAGTCGCTGTTGGCCGCGGTCGACTGCCAGACGTATTTAGGCTCGTCGTAGTTTTCGTACCAGACCTTGCTCCACAGCGCGCTCCACGACACTTCCGGGTGCGGGTTGTCGAGCAGCAGCGGTTGCAAAGCGCCGCCCTGCTCCACGATCACTCGGTTGGCGCGGGGCGACATGCCGAACAGGCCCTGGCCTTCGACCACTTGATCCACCAGCAGGGTGCGGTGCGCGGTGCTGTGGAACACGCCGAATTTGCCGGAGGCATCCAGGGCAACGAAGCCCTTGCGGCGTTCTTCGGCAGTGATTTCAACGATCGGCGCAGTGCCCATCTGGAAGGAACGGATCAGCTTCAGGCGCTGCTCGCCATCCGGGTCGCGGGCCATGAACCACTGGGACAAGCCACCCTTGGAGTTACCGATGATCAGCGAGATACCGCCCACCAGTTGCGCGGCGGCGGTGACTTGGGTTTCGCCGTCCTCCAGCAGCTTGTAGCGACCGTTGAGGCTCTTGTCACGCAGGCTGAACACGTCGGCCTGGGCGCGCCCGTTGATCACGTACAGCCACTGCTGGCGCGGGTCGATGAAGATGTTCTTCACCGGCTCGGTCATTTGCGGCAGGTTGATGCGCTGCTGATCACTGGTGACTTCACCGGTCATCATGTTTTCTTCTTTGGTCAGCGCCAGCACGTGCAATTGCGCACCGTTGGACGCGGCGACCATCAGCGTCGAGTCGCTGGCATTCAGGCTGACGTGCTCCAGCGGGTCGCCCTGCTCGTCAAGCGCAATGGGCGCTTCGCCGTAGGGGTACTCGATAGCCGGCGAGATGGTTTTCTTGCCGTCCGGGTAGCTGACTTTATAGGTGTGGCGGAACACCAGCGCCTGGCCGTTGGACAGGCCGACGATCACCAGCGGGTTGCCCGGCTGGTCTTTGCTGATCGAGGTCACGCGGGTGCCTGCCGGGATCGGCAGATCGACCCGACGCAGTTCGGCGCCGCTATCGAGATCGAAAAACAGTGCCTGGCCCTTGTCGGAAACCCGCATCGCGACCTGGTTCTGCTCTTCAAGGGCGATCATCAGCGGCTTGCCGGCGTCCTGCATCCAGGCTGGGGTGAGCTTGTCCTTGGCAGTCAGCTCGGCCCCCTGGAACAGTGGGGCCACGACGTAGGCCAGGAAAAAGAAGATCAGGGTAATTGCACCGAGCACGGCGAGGCCGCCAATCAGCACGTACCAGCGAGTCAAGCGGTCCTTGAGTGCACGCAGGCGGCGCTTGCGTTGCAATTCAGGCGTATTGAAGTCAATTCGCTTGGGAGGGGAAGTCGTAGTCATTGGGGAATTGGCCAGATCATTCATGCGCACACCCTAGCGATCCTGTATGACAGAAAGATGACAATCAAGTGACGCAACAAAGCCACCGCCAGCGGGGACTGGCAGTGGATAAGGAATTGGTCGGTAGGAGCGGGCTTTCGCCTGGCTGGCTGGCGATGCGGGCAACGCGGTCCGACAGGTAATCCGCGTTGATGCGTTCGCCAGCGAGCTGGCTCCTACAGAGTCCGGGGCGAGCCCGGACTCAATTTATTACTTCTTTGCGACGTTTGCGCCGCCTTCCGACAGACCCAGGTCAGCCAGGGCCTTGGCGGCTACTTTGGCTGGCAGTGGGATGTAGCCGTCTTTCACCACGACTTCCTGACCCTGCTTGGACAGAACCAGCTTCACGAACTCGGCTTCCAGCGGAGCCAGAGGCTTGTTCGGGGCCTTGTTGACGTACACGTAGAGGAAACGCGACAGCGGGTATTTGCCGTTCAGGGCGTTTTCTTCGGTGTCTTCGATGAAGTCGGTGCTGCCTTTCTTGGCCAGGGCCACGGTCTTCACGCTGGCGGTCTTGTAACCGATACCCGAGTAGCCAATGCCGTTCAGCGAAGAGCTGATCGACTGCACGACCGAAGCCGAGCCAGGCTGCTCGTTGACGTTCGGCTTGAAGTCGCCTTTGCACAGGGCTTCTTCCTTGAAGTAGCCGTAGGTGCCGGACACCGAGTTACGACCGAACAGTTGCACTGGCTTGTTGGCCAGGTCGCCGGTCACGCCCAGGTCGCCCCAGGTTTTCACGTCAGCCTTGCCACCGCACAGCCGCGTCGAGGAGAACACCGCGTCAACCTGTTCCATGGTCAGGTGCTTGATCGGGTTGTCCTTGTGCACGAACACCGCCAGGGCATCGACAGCCACCGGGATAGCGGTTGGCTTGTAGCCGTATTTGGTTTCGAACGCTTGCAGTTCGTTGTCCTTCATCTTGCGGCTCATCGGGCCCAGGTTGGCGGTGCCTTCAGTCAACGCAGGAGGCGCGGTGGAAGAACCGGCGGCCTGAATCTGGATGTTTACGTTCGGGTATTCTTTTTTGTAGTTCTCAGCCCACAGGGTCATGAGGTTGGCCAGGGTATCGGAACCGACGCTGGACAAGTTGCCCGACACACCAGTGGTCTTGGTGTAGCTCGGGATCGCCGGGTCAACAGCGGCCACTGCGTTGGCAGTCGCGACGCCAGCAGCGACAAAAGTCATAGCCGCCATCAAACGCTTCAGTTTCATGCCTTACTCCTGGAATTAGGGGGTCTTGAGTCGGGGCCAAGTATCGGCAGGTCGTATGAACACTCTATGACTGCATTGTGACAATTAGATGAAAGGCCAGCATCCGGAAAGAATGCTGGCCTTCATGGGGAAACCGGCTGGAACTGCGGCTTTCAGCGCCTCAACGGCCCTTTTTCCACAGGTAACCACCGACGACGATGCCTACGCCGCAAATGATCGCAACATAGTAAGCCGGGCCCATCGGGCTTTCCTTGAGCAGCAGGGTCACGACCATCGGCGTCAGGCCGCCGAAGATCGCGTACGCGAGGTTGTAGGAGAACGACAGGCCGCTGAAACGCACCACCGCCGGGAAGGCCTTGACCATGACGTACGGCACGGCGCCGATGGTGCCGACCAGCAGGCCGGTCAGCGAATACATCGGGAACAGCCAGTCCGGATGGTTGAACAGGCTGTGATAGAAGGTCCAGGAGCTCAGCAGCAGCAACGCGCTGCCGACCACGAACACTCGACCGGCACCAAAGCGGTCAGCCAGCGCACCGGAGATCACGCAACCCAGGCTGAGGAACACGATCGCCAGGCTGTTGGCCTGCAATGCCGTAGTGGCCGGGAAGAGGTAGACGGTCTGCAGCACGGTCGGGGTCATCAGGATGACCACGATGATCCCGGCCGACAGCAGCCAGGTCAGCAGCATCGAGATCGCAATCGCCCCGCGATGGTCACGCAGCACCGCACGCAGCGGCACTTCTTCGGCCAGGGCCTTGCGCTGTTGCAACTCGGCGAAAACCGGGGTTTCGTGCAGCCAGCGGCGCAGGTAGACCGAGAACAGGCCAAACACGCCACCCAGCAGGAACGGGATCCGCCAGGCGTAGTCGGACACCTGCTCCGGGGTATAGATGCTGTTGATCGCGGTGGCGACCAGCGAGCCAAGGAGAATCCCGGCGGTCAGCCCCGAGGTCAGGGTGCCGCAGGCGTAGCCGATGTGGCGCTGCGGCACGTGCTCGGAAACGAATACCCAGGCGCCCGGCACTTCACCGCCGATGGCAGCGCCCTGGATCACTCGCATCAGCAGCAGCAGGATCGGTGCCCACATGCCGATCTGCGCGTAGGTCGGCAGCAGGCCCATGATCAGGGTCGGCACGGCCATCATGAAAATGCTCAGGGTGAACATTTTCTTGCGCCCCAACAGGTCGCCGAAGTGCGCCATGACGATGCCGCCCAACGGCCGCGCCAGGTAACCGGCGGCGAAAATGCCGAAGGTCTGCATCAGGCGCAGCCACTCGGGCATGTCGGCCGGGAAGAACAGCTTGCCGACCACCGTGGCGAAGAACACGAAGATAATAAAGTCGTAGAACTCCAGCGCACCGCCCAGGGCGGACAGCGACAGAGTCTTGTAGTCATTGCGGGTCAAGGGTCGTGCGGGCTGCGCGGGTGACGCTATGCTCGATGGCGCTGTGGTCATGGCAAGGGCTTCTCTTATAGTCGGATCTGCAACCCCAACAACGCTGGCTGGAGCTTGGGCAGGTTTGGCACGATAACAAATTGTTTGAAAAAGCACAGGATGCGCGTATTTGACAGGCAAAATGAGAACCGGACGGTCGTCGCGCGGTCTACCGCTCGATATACTCGCAGCCTGCAACATGCTGCAAGGGTTGCTGTGCGAAGACGCTGCTGGTGCGACCAGTCGATTTCGCAGAGTTTCCCTTTAGCACGCCTTATGGAAAACACGACGAACGCAGTGTGTTCGGGCTGAATCGTTTTTCGAAAGACGGCTATTCACCTGAAATACCAATGAGAGTCACGGGTAAGAGGCACCCCCGGCATGATAGAACTCGAACAAGACGATCCGATCCCGCAAGGCGACCTGGCCCTGCAAATCACTGCGCTTCCTCGCGAAACCAACGGCTTTGGCGATATTTTCGGCGGCTGGCTGGTGTCCCAGATGGATCTGGCCGGCACCGCCATGGCCAGCAAGATCGCCGGTGGCCGCGTTGCCACGGTCGCGATCGACCGCATGGCGTTCCTGGTCCCGGTGGCCGTTGGCGCCCAGCTGTCGTTCTACACCCAGGCCCAGGAAATCGGTCGGACCTCGATCAAGATGCTGGTCGAGGTCTGGAGCGACGATCCGCTGTCCAGCGAGTGGCGTAAAGTGACCGAAGCCGCGTTCGTCTTCGTCGCCATCGACGGCAGTGGTCGCACCCGTTCGCTGCCACCGCGCGCCTGATACCGTCCCTGTTGCCGATCGAGAATTGCCCCATGAACACGCCCAACGTTGAAGCTGTGACCCTGGATCAACTGAACTGCTGGCGGATTCGCCACGGTCAGGCCGAACTGCTGGTCGCCCAGCAAGGCGCGCATATCCTCAGTTATCAACTGGATGGCCAGCCGCCGGTGATCTGGCTCAACGATGAGGCGGTGTTCAAGACCGGTAAAAGCATTCGCGCAGGCGTGCCGGTGTGCTGGCCCTGGTTTGGCAATCTCCAGCGCAACCCGGACAGCGTCCAGGCGATGCGCGTCAGCAACGAACCCGCCCCCGCCCACGGGCTGGTGCGGGCGCTGGACTGGGAGTTGGGCGAGATCGGCACCACCGACGGCGGCCTGAACGTCGAGTTCATCCTGCCGGTGCCGGAAAACGGCCTGCTGGGTTGGCCGCATCAGGTTGATCTGCGTCTGAGCATTCGTCTCGACGAGCAGTTGCATATCAATCTGACCAGCCACAACCGCGGCACCGACAGCGTGAGCATCAGTCAGGCGCTGCACAGCTACTTCGCAGTGAGCGACGTGCGCAATCTCCACGTCGAAGGTGTAGATGGGCTGGATTACATCGAAACCCTGGATAACTGGAACATCGTAAAGCAACAGGGCGACCTGCACTTTACCGGCGAAACTGACCGAATCTACCTCGATACCCCGGCCAAACTGAGCATCGTCGACCCAACCTGGGAACGCCGCATCGAGTTGACCGCCAGCGGTTCGCGCAGCGCCGTCATCTGGAACCCCTGGATCGACCGCGCGGCAGCATTCAGCGACATGGCCAACGACGGCTGGCAGCGCATGCTGTGCATCGAAACCGCCAACGTGATGGATGACATCGTCCACCTGGCGCCGGATGCCAGCCATACCCTGGGCGTGAGCATCGCCAGCAAACCGCTGTAAACCGGCAAGCTCGCCGCTACAGATCCGCTTCCTCGACCACCCGCACCTGCGCCGCATCCAGCGCGTAGGCGGCGTCGGCCATGTCGTTGTTGACCGTCTCGACCTTCAGCGTGCCGGTGACCCACAGCGGCGTGTAGATATCATCCAGCTTCAGGCCCTTGGGGTAGCGCACCAGCACCAGTTGATTGGGCGGCGGTGGCGGCACGTGGATGCAGGCGCCCGGGTACGGCACCAGGAAGAACAGCGTGCTGCGGCCCTTGCCATCGGTTTCCAGCGGCACCGGATAGCCACCGAGGCGGATGCGCTTGTCGTTCATCGCAGCCACGGTCTTGGTCGAATACATCACCGCCGGCAGGCCTTTGCTCTGCTTCAGGCCACCCTTGTCGGTAAAGGTGCCGTTGGCTTCCGGGGAGTCGTGGTCGATTTCCGGCATGGCTTCGAGCGCCTTCTGGTCCGACTTGGGCATCAGCTCCAGCCAATCGGTTTCCGGCAGGTCGCCAGCGTGCGCCAGGCCAGTGCCCAGCAAGACAAGGGTTAACAGAAGACGGCGCATGACGGTGCTCGGCAAGAAGGGGTGATGGGACGCCGGGCATTCTAGCCCCCTGCGCGCCGATCACGCAGAGGGCTTTTTCGCGTGAATCAGTTCTTTTTGACCAGGCCGTAGATCACCAGCAGCACCACCGCGCCCACCAGCGCGCCGATGAAGCCCGCGCCCTGGCCTGCCTGGTAGATGCCCAGTGCCTGACCGCCGTAGGTGGCGGCCAGCGAGCCACCGATACCGAGCAGGATCGTCATGATCCAGCCCATGCTGTCGTCACCCGGTTTGAGGAAACGAGCCAGCAGGCCCACGATCAGTCCGATGAAGATGGTTCCGATAATTCCCATGGCGTTTCCCTCTGAGTGAAGTAGCTATGCCAAAGCCTAGACAGACTTTGGCATCCTGCCATCAGAGAGCACCGGGCACCGAAGGTTCCCGGCGTACCCAGGACTTACTGCTCGGCGATGAGCGCTTCGACCTTGGCGATCTGCCGCTCCAGCGTGGCCTTGTCGGCGCAGCGCAGGTTGGCGTGACCGACCTTGCGCCCGGCCTTGAACGCCTTGCCATAGTGGTGAAGGTGGCAATCGTCGATGGCGATGACCTTGTCCACTGGCGGCACCACACCAATGAAGTTGAGCATGGCGCTCTCGCCAACTTTGGCCGTCGAACCCAGCGGCAGGCCGGCAACGGCGCGCAGGTGGTTTTCGAACTGGCTACACTCGGCGCCTTCGGTGGTCCAGTGCCCGGAGTTGTGCACGCGCGGGGCGATTTCGTTGGCCTTGAGGCCGCCGTCGACTTCAAAGAACTCGAAAGCCATCACGCCGACGTAATCCAGCTGCTTGAGCACACGGCCGGAGTAATCCTCGGCCAGGGCTTGCAATGGATGCTCGGTGCTGGCCACGGACAGCTTGAGAATGCCGCTGTCGTGGGTGTTGTGCACAAGCGGGTAGAAGCGGGTTTCGCCATCACGGGCACGTACGGCGATCAACGACACTTCACCGGTAAACGGCACGAAGCCTTCCAGCAGGCAGGCGACGCTGCCCAGCTCGGCGAAAGTACCGACCACATCTTCAGCCGTGCGCAGGACTTTCTGGCCCTTGCCGTCATAGCCCAAAGTGCGGGTCTTGAGAACGGCCGGCAGGCCGATGGCAGCCACGGCCGCGTCGAGGTCGGCCTGCGATTGAATATCCGCGAACGCCGGGGTCGGAATGCCCAGGTCCTTGAACATGCTCTTTTCGAACCAGCGGTCGCGAGCGATGCGCAGCGCTTCGGCACTCGGGTAGACCGGGACGAATTGCGACAGGAAGGCCACGGTTTCCGCCGGGACGCTTTCGAATTCAAAGGTCACCAGGTCGACTTCGTCGGCCAATTGGCGCAGATGGTCCTGATCGCCGTAATCGGCACGCAGGTGCTCACCCAGTGCCGCGGCACAGGCGTCCGGCGCGGGGTCCAGGAAAGCAAAGTTCATCCCCAGCGGAGTACCCGCCAGGGCCAGCATGCGACCCAACTGGCCGCCACCGATTACACCGATCTTCATCGTCAACAACCTCAGGCGATGCGTGGGTCTGGATTTTCCAGGACGCTGTCTGTCTGCTCAGCGCGGAAAGTCTTCAGCACTTCGTGGAACTGCGGGTGCTTGGCGCCCAGGATACTCGCCGACAGCAGCGCTGCGTTGATCGCACCGGCCTTGCCGATCGCCAGGGTTGCCACGGGAATGCCCGCCGGCATCTGCACGATGGAGAGCAGCGAGTCGACGCCCGACAGCATCGCCGACTGCACCGGCACACCCAGCACCGGCAGGTGGGTCTTGGCCGCACACATGCCAGGCAGATGCGCCGCGCCGCCGGCACCGGCGATGATCACCTCGATGCCACGAGCCTCGGCTTCTTCAGCGTACTGGAACAGCAAGTCCGGGGTGCGGTGGGCAGAGACCACTTTCACCTCGTAGGGAATGCCGAGCTTTTCCAGCATATCGGCGGTGTGGCTAAGGGTGGACCAATCGGACTTGGAGCCCATGATCACGCCAACCAGTGCACTCATCGTCGCGCCTCTTCTCTCTGGGCGCCCGCAGGCGCGTCATAAAACAACAAGCCACGCAGGATGCGTGGCTTGATTGTACGAATTATGGCCGGGCGAACCGGCCGAAGGCCGCGCAGTATACCGCAATGACGCAGATAAACAGCCCCTGTAACGACCATCTGTCACATGGCCCCGGACAGCGGCTTTATTGACCTGAAAATCAAGATTTTTACTGAAGCAAACACATGCGACGCCGCTGAGTACTTATCAAGTTCTGCAGCCTGGTTAGTTATCCCCCTATAGACCCGCCCATAAAAATAACATGCTACCGCAACTATAAATTCGCTCGGTTGTTGAATGCCAGTTACTGATCATAACAGCCACCTGTTATCAGTCATACCTTCAACCCACGAGAATCGATCATGCACAACCTGATTAAAAAACTACTGACATCCATCACGATTGCCTTACTCGGGTCAGGCACCGGCATGGCCGATGAACCTGCTCGCCTTTTAAACGACTTGGACAATCCGATAAGAATTTACGCAATCTTTCACGACGACATTCCAGAGTCAAAACGAAAATCTATCTATGGCACATTTATCCTGCCATTCACCGAAGAGTTCGAACGTATTACCGGACGCAAGGTGAACATTATTTTTGACGAAAACAAACCTCCGTACAGTAACTTTGATTATAAAAGCGATGACCCAAACGAGGTGGTATTTCAATGGGAAAAATTGGCCATTGAATACCGACTCAAACGTGAAGCAGATAGAGAGTTCAAGCGTTCCAGGCATGACCGAGTGCTCTTGATCACCAACGACGGAATCAATCAACGCATCGGCGGCGTGATCGTCTCTCAACCCGGCCACAGCATCATCGCTTCCATTCGATCGCGGCAGGCGATCGGGCACGAGTTGGGTCACTCCTTCGACGCCCGCCACAGTGACGGCGCGGTGAATTACAACGGCTGGTGGTGCGAAACCTTCATGTACCCCGCGCTCAGCCTGAGATACAGCTGCCTGGTGTTCAGTGAGCGTAACCGCGAGCGCATCAAGGCTTATGTAGATGGTCTGTACGACGGACGGCCATTCGTGCATGAGTTTCCAAAGTATCCGGCGATCATTCTGAACTGAACATCCGCACTCAAGCGCCGCCACCTCGAACACCCATACCCAAAGGATTAGCGTATGACCAGCGAAACACCATTAAAAAACAGCATTACGATATTCGTCATCATTCATGATGATGTGCCAGTTACCAAAAGAGAAACCCTGTACGAGGATTACTTCCATCACCTCAAAGTCGAACTGGAAAGCTTTATCGAACGCAAGATTCATATCGTGATTGGCAATAGCAGCCATCCTTACAGTAATTTCGAGTACAAAGGGGACAATCTGAAGCCGATACTGGACCGCTGGGAAATGTTAGGTCTGCGCTACTTGCGCGAAGCCAAAGAACAAGGCTTTGACACGAACCCATTGAGTAAAGTTGTGCTGGTGACCCATGAACAACTCAATTCAAAAACGGGGGGCATCGCCCGTCTTAATTCATACACCGGCGCAGGAAGCTTTGCCATTGCATCATTGTTCAGCTACCTGGCACCTGCACATGAAGTCGGCCACTTGCTGGGTGCAAGACATGAAGACTTTGAAGTCCAATACAATGGCTGGTGGGGTGAAACCTACATGACACCCCAGCGAACCTCGATCAGGTCCATCAGCTATCACTTCAGTCCCGCCAATCGACAGAACATCAAGCATTACCTGGCCAGTCGTGCTTGACGGTTGGAGGCTTCATGCGCAGAGCCGTGCAACTAACGGCTCCGCTTTTCCGAGTTATTGACCAGTGCTCGCGGCCCCACCCTCAAGCTTGCGCCACAACAACCGCACGTTGGCCTTGCGCACCAACGCACAGCGGTACAGGCGAATTTCCAGCGGCACATGCCACTGCGGGCCACCGCAGACCACCAGCTCACCGCGCGCCAGCTCGGCGCGCACGCTCAACTGCGGCACCCAGGCGATGCCCAGCCCCTCAAGGGCCATGCTCTTGAGGCTATCGGCCATTGCCGTTTCATAGATCGTGGTAAAGCGCAGCGCCCGCTGGCGCAACAGCATGTTCACCGAGCGCCCGAGAAACGCCCCGGCGCTATAGGCCAGCAGCGGCACGCTGGCTTCGCCTTCGAGGTCGAACAGCGGCTTGCCATCGGCATCGGCCGCGCACACCGGGAGCATTTCGGTGTGCCCCAGGTGCAGCGAGGGGAAGATTTCCGAGTCCATTTGCATCGCGGCGTCGGGGTCGTAGAACGCCAGCATCAGATCGCAGCCACCCTCGCGCAGCGCGTGCACGGCATCGCCGACGTTGGTCGCCACCAGGCGCGTGGCGATGTTCAGGCCGTCGTTGCGCAGTTGTGCAATCCAGCGTGGAAAGAACCCGAGGGCCAGGGAGTGGGCCGCCGCCACCTGAATCACTTCGCCTTGCCCACCTTCGAGGTGATGCAGGTGACGCAAGACTTCGCCGAGCTGTTCAACCACGGTGCGCGCGGTGACCAGGAACAGCTGCCCGGCCGCCGTCAGTTCGATCGGCGTGCGTGAACGGTTGACCAGCGTCAGCCCCAGCGCCGCCTCCAGGCTGCGGATACGCCGACTGAAGGCCGGCTGCGTCACAAAGCGCCGCTCGGCCGCCTGGGAGAAGCTGCGGGTGGCGGCCAGGGCGCTAAAGTCCTCCAGCCATTTGCTTTCCAGATTCATCGAGCCCTCCCGGACACGCACCAAAATAGGTCGCACGCTCGCTGTACACACGGCGTCACATCGGCATTATGCCGAATATGCATAGGCTAGTGTTTAACAGCATTGGCCCAAAATTCTCCACAAGCCTAGCATTCACAGCGTTCCGGCACAGACCGGGTCCATATCGAGATGATTTCCGTCATGTCCTCCGCTGCATCATTCCGCACAGAAAACGACCTGCTTGGCGCCCTTGAAGTCCCTGCGCAAGCGTATTACGGCATCCAGACCCTGCGAGCGGTGAACAACTTCCGCCTCTCGGGTGTTCCGATTTCGCATTACCCAAAACTGGTTGTTGGCCTGGCCATGGTCAAACAGGCCGCCGCTGACGCCAACCGCGAGCTGGGCCACCTGTCCGAGGCCAAGCACGCTGCCATCAGCGAAGCCTGTGCACGTTTGATCCGCGGCGACTTCCACGAAGAGTTCGTGGTGGACATGATTCAAGGCGGCGCTGGCACTTCGACCAACATGAATGCCAACGAAGTAATCGCCAACATCGCGCTGGAGGCCATGGGCCACCAGAAAGGCGAATACCAGTACCTGCACCCGAACGACGACGTGAACATGGCGCAGTCGACCAACGACGCCTACCCGACGGCCATCCGCCTGGGTCTGCTGTTGGGTCACGACGCCCTGCTCGCCAGCCTCGACAGCCTGATTCAGGCATTCGCGGTCAAGGGTGCAGAATTCAACCACGTCCTGAAGATGGGTCGTACCCAACTGCAAGACGCCGTGCCGATGACCCTCGGTCAGGAATTCCGTGCGTTCGCCACCACCATGGGCGAAGACCTGGCCCGTCTGAAGACGCTGGCCCCGGAACTGCTGACTGAAGTGAACCTGGGCGGCACCGCGATCGGCACCGGCATCAACGCCGACCCACGCTACCAGGCCCTGGCCGTAGAGCGTCTGGCGCTGATCAGCGGTCAACCGCTGGTTCCAGCTGCCGACCTGATCGAAGCCACTTCCGACATGGGTGCCTTCGTGCTGTTCTCCGGCATGCTCAAGCGCACCGCGGTCAAGCTGTCGAAGATCTGCAACGACCTGCGCCTGCTGTCCAGCGGCCCACGCACCGGCATCAACGAGATCAACCTGCCAGCGCGTCAGCCAGGCAGCTCGATCATGCCCGGCAAGGTCAACCCGGTGATCCCGGAAGCCGTGAACCAGGTGGCATTCCAGGTGATCGGTAACGACCTGGCCCTGACCATGGCGGCCGAAGGTGGCCAGCTGCAACTGAACGTGATGGAGCCGCTGATCGCCTTCAAGATCCTCGACTCGATCCGCCTGCTGCAACGCGCCATGGACATGCTGCGCGAGCACTGCATCGTCGGCATCACCGCCAACGAAGCCCGCTGCCGCGAACTGGTCGAGCACTCGATCGGCCTGGTCACCGCGCTGAACCCGTACATCGGCTACAAAAACGCCACCCGCATTGCCGCCATCGCCCTTGAAACTGGCCGCGGCGTGCTGGAACTGGTACGCGAAGAAGGCCTGCTCGACGATGCCATGCTCGCCGACATCCTGCGTCCGGAAAACATGATTGCCCCGCGTCTGGTGCCACTGAAGGCCTGATGCTGTAACACCGCTCACCAGGTCGAGGGACTAGACACCTCTCACCTTTGAGGGCCTGGAGATGATTCTCCAGGCCCTTTTTTTAACCGCAGCAAATGTAGAACCTGTGGGAGCGAGCCTGCTCGTGATAGCGTCCAGTCAGTCGCCACCCGCATTGAAAGTTCTACCGTAATCGAGAGCAGGCTCGCTCCCGCAGGAAAGCATCGGTATAGTGCCGCCCCTCTTCGCATGAGCGGTCGTCGGTAGCGAGACCTCAACCCATGCGAAACCCGAACTAATAACAAACCCGCGATATGAACCCGGGACGAACATCGAACCGCCTGTTGTGCCGCGCGCAAACAGACGTAACAAGATGTGTCCGTCAGCTCAGCATCTGCCCACACAAAAAACAGCGAGGAATAATCCATGCTCGAAGTCATCAACGACTTCCTCTCAGGGAAAGTACTGATCGTGCTCATTGTCGGGCTCGGTGGTTACTTCACGATCCGCTCGCGTTTCGTTCAACTGCGCCACTTCTTCCACATGTTCGCGGTGTTCCGCGACAGCCTGCGCAGCAGCGCCGGTCAACTCAGCTCGTTCCAGGCGCTGATGCTCAGCCTCGCCGGGCGCGTCGGTGCGGGTAACATCGCCGGGGTCGGCATCGCCGTGACCCTGGGCGGCCCGGGCGCAGTGTTCTGGATGTGGGTGACCGCTCTGGTCGGCATGTCCAGCAGCTTCTTCGAATGCTCCCTCGGCCAGCTCTACAAGCGCTGCGACTCCGAAGGCCAGTTCCGTGGCGGCCCGTCCTACTACATCGAGCACGGCCTGAAAAAGCGCTGGCTGGGGATGATCATGGCGTTCCTGCTGCTGATCACTTTCGGTTTTGCCTTCAACGGTCTGCAGGCGCACGCCGTGACCCACTCGCTGAACAACGCCTTCGGCCTCGACACCACCTACACCGGTCTCGGCCTGGCAGTGCTGCTGGGCCTGGTGTTCATCGGCGGGATCAAGCGTATCGCGGCAATTGCCGACCTGCTGGTGCCGGTCAAGACCCTGGTCTACATCGCCGTGACCCTCTACGTGATCGTGCTGCAGTTCGACCACGTGCCGGGCATGCTGATGACCATCGTCAAGAGCGCCTTCGGCCTGGACCAGGCCTTCGGTGGCCTGGTGGGCAGCGCGATCATCATGGGCGTGAAGCGTGGCGTGTTCGCCAACGAAGCGGGCCTGGGCAGTGCGCCCAACGTTGCGGCCGTGGCGTCGGTCGAGCACCCGGTGGCGCAAGGCGTGGTCCAGGCCTTCAGCGTGTTCCTCGACACCTTCATCATCTGCACCTGCACCGCGTTGCTGATCCTGCTGTCGGGCTTCTACACCCCGGGCTTCGAAGGTGACGGCATCGCCCTGACCCAGAACTCCCTGGCCGCGGTGGTGGGCGAGTGGGGCCGGATGTTCATCTCGGTGGCGCTCGCACTGTTTGTGTTCACCTCGATCCTCTACAACTACTACCTGGGCGAGAGCAACCTGCGCTACCTGATCGGCGACAACCGCAAGGCCCTGATCGGTTACCGTGCGCTGGTCCTGGCGTTGATCTTCTGGGGCGCCATCGAGAACCTCGGCACCGTGTTCGCCTTCGCCGACATCACCATGACCATGCTCGCATTCGTCAACCTGATCGCGCTGTTCCTGCTGTTCAAGATCGGCATACGCATCCTGCGCGACTACGACGACCAGCGTGCAGCCGGGATCAAGACCCCGGTCTTCGACTCGAGCAAGTTCCCTGACCTGGACCTCGACCTGCAAGCCTGGCCGGCCAATCCGCCTGCCGTAGCGACCAAGACTGAAACCGCCATAGAAGGCGTCACCGCAGCGCAACGCTGATCGGTAAAAAACGGGCGCATCCCCTGCGCCCGACGTGACACAACGTGCGACCGGCGTCATGCTCGGTCGTACGCCGTCATCCTTCAGGAGACCTCACATGACCCCTGCAACCTACCCCGCTGCCCAGCACATCATGGTGCTCTACACCGGCGGCACCATTGGCATGCAAGCCAGTGCCAATGGCCTGGCCCCGGCCTCCGGTTTCGAAGCGCGGATGCGCGACTACCTGCACAGCCGGCCTGACATGGTGGTGCCGCAATGGCGCTTTCGCGAGATGACCCCGCTGATCGACAGCGCCAACATGACGCCCGACTACTGGCAGCGACTGCGCGAGGCGGTGGTCGAGGCGGTCGACGTCGAGGGTTGTGACAGCGTGTTGATCCTGCATGGCACCGATACCCTGGCCTACAGCGCCGCGGCCATGAGCTTTCAACTGCTGGGCCTGCATGCCCGCGTGGTGTTTACCGGCTCGATGCTGCCCGCCGGCGTCACCGACAGCGATGCCTGGGAAAACCTCGGCGGTGCACTGGTTGCCCTCGGCCAGGGGCTGGCTCCTGGGGTTCAGCTGTACTTCCACGGCGAGCTGCTGGCGCCGACCCGATGCGCGAAAATCCGCAGCTTCGGTCGTCATCCCTTCGCCCGCCTGCAACGCCAGGGTGGCGGAGTGAAAGCGGCATCGATCCCGCAGGCCTTGCAGTATCAGCAGCCCAGGCAACTGGCCCGGGTCGGCGTGCTGCCACTGTTCCCCGGGATCGGCGCCGAACAACTGGACGGCATGCTCGACAGCGGCATCCAGGGCCTGGTGCTGGAGTGTTTCGGCAGCGGCACCGGACCGAGTGACAACCCTGGTTTCCTGGCCAGCCTTGCGCGCGCGCAGGCCCTGGGCATCGTGGTGGTAGCGATCACCCAGTGCCACGAAGGCGGGGTCGAGCTGGATGTCTACGAGGCCGGCAGCCGCCTGCGTGGGGTTGGCGTGCTGTCCGGTGGCGGCATGACCCGTGAGGCGGCCTTCGGCAAGTTGCACGCCTTGCTCGGTGCCGGGCTGGCGATCGATGAAGTTCGGCGCCTGGTTGAGCTGGACCTGTGTGGCGAACTGAGCTGAGTCCGCCCATCCCGTGAGCGCCCCACTACTGGCAAATACATAGCTACTACCCCTCCTGGCGGGTCAATTCCTAGCATGGACGCTGCTGCCTGAACCCCGGCAGCTTCCATTCCTTTGAATTGCAGGGACGCATGATGAATTCACCCGCCTTGGCTGCAGCTCAGCCCTCTCTCCTCCAACCCAATCTCCTCGATGCGCTGATCACCCAGATGATCGTCGGACCCGACCTGCGCGAGGTAGCGGCGGTCCTGTTGCGCCAGAATCTGCAGGCGCTGTACCCGACACTGGACCTGGATCCGAGTATCACCATGGTCGGCTCACCTGTCTGGGAGCTCGTCGATGATCAGCTCATCAACACGGGTTTCACCTACCACGCGTTGACCGACATCCTCGCCAATCAGGTGGTACATGGCTCTCCCGCCATGTACATCGAAGGCGAGCATTTTCTCGCCCAGCAACCGATTACCGAACCCGAAGTGCACCTGCCGGTGCGCATCGACGAGGTCGCCAGGCTGCTGAACCAACTGGCGCCGGTCATGCTCACCGCTTACCAGGAACAACAGCTGGCCTATTGGAATGCCAGCGAGCGCGATGCGGGCCCGCGCTGGCACGCGCTGTCGAAAACCCTGCGCGATTTCTGGAACGTCGAGCAGGCTGAAGGCTGGAGCAGCGAGGATTGCGCGATGGCACGCACCTTGTACCTTGCCCCGGATCTTGCCAGCCGCAAGACCAATGACCCCTACGACAGCCATGCCTACCTGATAGCAATCGACCTGGTCGAGGGTCAGGAGGTGCAGCACATCAATGAAGTGTCGATGATTGTCATGGTCGGTAAGCAGCAGGAGCGCACGGTCATCCTCGCCCAATCCGTGGTCAACGGCTATCAGCACTTCGACACGCTTGAGCAATTGGGTGCCAGCCTGCCCAAACACTTGAAAGGCGCTTTCAACTACCAGAACCTGCAGTGGCGACTGCTCCAACCCCTGGGCAACATATTCGATTACCAGGCCTGCATTCTGGTGGACGCTCAAATCGAGATGATTGGTGCATTCGATTTCTCAACGCCAGCACCGACCACCGCGAACACGGCGTCCTCCACGGTGCCGATCAAGGTAGACACACCGCCAGACAACAAGGCACCCGACCTGAAATGGCTGGAGAACGCCCTGCCCGATTGGCTGGCCGACGCAACCGACTCTGACCTGAACAACTACTCGCGGCACCTCAAGGACCTCGCGGTACTGCACAGTCAGAACGCCGGCAAATCCTACCTGGATGGAATCGCGCCCATCCAGGAGTACACCCTGAGCCAATTGAACGCGTTGCACGGCGCCAAATTGCTGGAGCATGCCGGTGCATTGCGCGATCAGCCAACGCTGGAGACGGCGCTCAATTTCATCGAGCTGAGGGTCAGGAGCACAGTGGTCTGGGGAACATTTGTGGTTCCGGGCAAAGTCGAACGATCGAGTTTCAGCATCGTCGAACTTGCACTGCAGAACCTGATCGCGCTGCCCCTCGGCGACAAGACCCTGCACTCCAACCGCGGCAAGACCCTGCCCGACTGGCTGACCGTCGACTACATCGAGGGGCTGGTGCGCCAGGCTGATATTGGCAAAAGCTATCCGGCGCTGATCAAAAGCAAGCTGCTCGAAGCTTCGCCGCAGGTCAGGACTCGACAACAACAGTTCAGCCAGCACCTGCGGATCCAGCTACCGCTGCTGGCGTTGCAAGGCAAGATTCGCCAACAAGCCGGTCTCGATGCCCGAGGCTATCGCTACGTGACCGCCGTGATGGCGCCTGAGCCCAGGGACCGAGTCGTCGAGGGGCAAACGATTGTCATGCGCCCCCTGGCTTTCGTTCCCCAGCGCCGTGACAGCGGGGCCGCAGACGAAGTGGCGAATATGTTCGTGATCGGCCCCGAAGACCCGACAGCCGGCCCCTGCCTGCTGTATCGCCCCATGCTCGACAACCCATTGAGCCAGTACCCTTCGACCAGCAACCTGCTGTATGCCATCCAGCAATCGAGCAGTCTGCGCGAGTCGGTACTGGCCTGGTTGCCGGATGACGCGCGCAGCGATTACGCCAACTTCGTGTTCCCGGGAACCCTGCCCTCGCCGTGGGCAGTGACCAAATTCCTGGTGGAGACCGACACCCTCACCACAATGACCGGGCCGATGAGCCTCGGGCAAAAAACGCTGGAAGGTGATCTGCTGGTCAGCCTGTTCAAGGCCAACGCCCAGGCGCTGGTACAACTGGCCGATCGCCAATCGGTGTCGAACGCCGAAAGTCGCTGGGCGAGTTTCAAGCACATCGGCTGGAGCCTGCTCAATTCGGTCCTGCCGTTTCTCGGACGCACGGTTGGCATTGCCGCCTGGATCTGGCAAATCCTCGATCAACTCGAAGAGCTGCAACAAGCCGAGGAACACGCCGACAAACCCGAGCAATGGGCGGCCTTTGCCGATCTATTGCTCAACCTGGGCATGGCAGTCACCCTGCACATTGCTGCCCGCAGCAGGCCCGGTCGACGCCCCGCGGCAGAATTACCGACCACCGAGGTTGTGCCCAAGCCGGAACAGCCGGCGGCGAATATCGTCATCAAGCAACTCGCCAGTGAAGCCGCTCATGAAGCAACCAACGCGCAGCAAACACTCAACATCAGCGCCGCGGTGAATCAGACCCGGGAAAGCCTCGCTACCGTACTGGAGCGGTTCAGGATCGCTCGGCCAGCCGGGCTCGGCGCCGCCACTGCCGAGGAAGGCATCCACGAGCATCTCTATGCCCACCAGCAGAGATGGTATGCACCGGTAGGCGAGAATTGGTACGAAGTGGCGGTCGATGACAATGGCGGTGTCATGATCATCGACCCTGTGCAACCTGCCCGGACCGGTCCGGCCCTGGTCCATACCGTACGCAATGAGTGGGTTGTCGATGTGCGCCTGCGCTTGCGCGGGGGTGGATCGAAGAGCCTGACCAGCAAGGCCAAGGCCAAGGCCGAACGCAAAGCCACTGAACTGCGTGGCGAGCTGGCCGCATTCGAGAACCGCAAGGCCGCCGCACAACGCGAACTGCAACAGGCCCGACAAGCCATGAGCAGCGCCACTCCCGACACCGCCCAGGCCAAACGCAAGGCCTACCTGCAGCAACTGGAATCACAGCGAGCCGACTATGCAACGGCGCTGGACAAGCTCCAGTCCCTGCATGTCTTTTCACCCACGGCAGACTACAAGCAGAAGTCCCTCGGCTACCTCAAGGCCCAATTGGAACTGATCCACGCCGGCATCCAGGAAACGCTCATTACCTACACGCCGAAACTGCGCTCGACGCTCAATCAAATCGAGCAACAGGCCGAAGTCCGGCAGGATCGCCAGATCCCCCAGGCGCGGGCCATGGTCGAGATGAACAACGACATGATTGCCCGCCTGGAACAGGTCGAGGCGCGCTTTCGTGAGCTCAAACTCCTCGAAAAAGATGGCCTGCGCCTGATCCAGAACACTCGAAAAACACTCCCCGCCTATTCAGTGGATAACCTCAAGGCCTTGCAAGTGACGCTCTCGCGCAACCTGTGCCTGCCTGAACACTCAGTCGCCACGGCGGCCGAGGCCTGGTTGAACATCGACCAGATCGTCGACTCCGCCGACATACTGGTGCAAACCCTGCAGGACACCCTCCAGGAGCGCAGTTCGAACCGCCTCGACGAACGCATCGACAGCCTCAACGACCTTACTGAGCAATTCAGTGTGGTGGACGAGCGCCTGCTGGATTTCAAGACCCGGTTTTCCGCGCAGGTGATTGAAACCTCCGTTGCAGACCTGCGCCAACAGCTCAAGGCATTGCGCCAGCAATCGGAGCACAATCTGGTGCAGATGCTCGATCTGCGCGACATCGCCAGAGCGCGGCCTGCGCTACCGGCGCAAGCGCCGCGGGCAAAGAAGCAGTTCATCAGGACCCGCTACAACGGTGTGCTGATCGGTGAACCGCGCCTGACGGAACAGGGACTGGAAACCGACCTGGTCGATATCAAGTCACCGCTCACCGACAAGATCATCGCGACCTTCCACCAGAAGGCCGAGGGGCTCTGGGTCAGGCGCCTCAGTACGCCGACCGCGCCAGGTGCACCGCCAAACCTGGAAACCAGCCTCAACGCCGGCCAGGACCAGGTCGATGCACTGGCCGCCTTCAACCGCCGCATGGACGAGTACATCGAGCAGCCAGGCCGGTCACCGGGCGGTATCGAATACCTGTTTCACCAGCACGTCCTGCAATTGGAGAGCGCCAGCAACGCGATCGAACAAGCCTTGACCGATAGCAATGCTACCGAAAGCACAACCCGCTCGGCCGCCGTCGTCAACAAGGCGCTGACCGATGCGATAGCGCAACTCAACCAGAAAGCCAGCGACAATCGGCTTGCGATGAGCCTGCAACTGCCGCCCACCACGGCGAACCTCGAATGGCTTGAACGCAACAAGGCCATCAGTGTCATCAAGACCGTCAACCGGCGTCGCCTCAAGGCCGCCAAGCATCAGTACCTGGACGAGTTCACCGTGACCCGGCGCACCACAGGGCAGGTGCTGTGGTACGCGCACTTTGTCTACAGCACCTCGTGGGTCGCGGAAAAGTCGTTCGTCTATGCGCGCCTGAAAACCCCGCAAGAGCAAAGCCTGGGCAGCGTTGCAGACTCCGCACAAGGCTTGAATGACGGACAAAGACTCGCCTACTACCGCAGCATGATTGGCCTTGAGCAGGCCAAGCGGCTATTTTTCAAGAAGGGTTGAAGCACTGAGGTGACTGCTCGACCCCCTCGCCCTGGCGAGGGGGTTGCTCGACGGCACGCTCCTTGCTCCTTCCCGCCCACACCTCGACGGGAATCACCCATGCTCCACTCCCACCTGACCACGCTCAATGCCGTCTCACTGGTGCTCGACGCCTTCCAGGCCGAAGGCCTGTCCAGTGACGCACTGTTGGCCGGCAGCGGCATCAGCACGGCGGATCTGCAGCGCGCCGACACCCGCATCACCACCAATCAGGAAATGCAGGTCTGCGCCAACGCCGTCGCGCTCAAGCATGACATTGGCCTGGAACTGGGTCGGCGCATGCACGTTTCCTGCTACGGCATGCTCGGTTACGCCCTGCTCACCTGTGCCACCTTCGGTGACGCCTTGCGCCTGGCCATACGCTACCCGGCGCTATTGGGAACCCTGTTCGAGCTGAGCCTGGAAGACGACGGCGAACGTGTCTGGCTGGTGGCCGCCGATTACCGCGAGAGCCCGTCGATGGCGGTGTTCAACGCCGAGTTCTGCCTGGTGTCGTTGCGCGTGACCTGTGACGACCTGCTCGGGCATCCACTGCCCTTGCTCGGCGCCCGCTTCGAACATGCCGCGCCCGAATACGAAGCGACCTACGCCCAACATTTCGATTGCCCGCTGCACTTCGCGGCGCGGGACAATGCCTTCGCCTTCGACAAGCGCTGGCTCGACCAGCCGTTGCCACTGGCCGATGTGATCACCCACCAGGCCATGGCCGAACGCTGTCGCAAGCAGAACGTCGAGTTCACCGGACGCCAGGCGTGGCTGGGACGTATTCGCCAGTTGCTCAGCGCCCAGTTGAACGCGGCGCCGGGGCTCGAAGGCCTGGCCGAACAGATGAACTGTTCAGCACGTACCTTGCGCCGGCACCTCAAGGACCTGGGCTGCAGCTATCAGGAACTGCTCGACGAGTTGCGCTTCGAACAGGCCAAGCAAATGCTCTGCGAGGATCAACTGCCGATCTATCAGATTGCCGAAGCCCTGGGTTTCAGCGAGACCGCGAGCTTTCGCCACGCGTTTGTGCGCTGGAGCGGCGTGGCGCCCAGCCAGTTTCGGCCATTGGGGTAAAATAATGCCCGACGACAATCAGGAATGATCAAGATGGCACTACCAGGGGAGTTTCCTTTTCGAGGACTTGACCAGTCGCTCGACAAAAAACTCCACATGCCCTCTCGGTCCGCCCAGCAATGGCCAAGCGTCAACCGTGCGCGCGACCTCCCGGAAGGCGTTGCTGCACCTGCATCGCGGATGTCTCTCATAAACCGCCCGCCGTGTTTGCGCAGCATTACGCACATATTCATCGTAGGGAATGGCACCCGCATACTTCAGGGAAACATCCAGGTAGTGATCGGTAAGTTTGGCAAGCTTGGAAAACAGACTCTGCCCTTCCAGAACCTTACTTTCCATGTTGACCAACACCCTGAAGCGCTTAATCCCGTGCTCATGATTAAGTAGTTTGATCAATGCATAGGCGCCGGAGATGGACGTTGGCTCATCGCCGACAACAACCAGCACTTCATGGGCGGCTCGAATGAAGCTGACTACCGGTTCGCCGATACCCGTGGCGGTGTCGATTACCAGCACGTCGAGGCTGTCCGCTATCTCACTGAATGCCTGTATCAGCCCTGAATACTGAGCCGGTGAAAGGCACACCATACTCGAGACACCCGAACCCGATGCGATGATGCGCACCCCTCCCGGTCCGTTCATCAGGGTATCGGCCATTTCACAACGACCCTCGATCAGATCGACCAGCGTATACCGTGGTACTAGCCCCAATTGGACGTCGACATTCGGGAATTCAAGATTTGAATCCAGCAAAACGACGCGGCGCCCAAGATCTGCCAGCGCCAATGCCAGATTTACAGCCACGGTCGTTTTGCCTACGCCGCCCTTACCGCTGGCGATGGCGATAACTTGTACAGCGTGCACGGTGTCCATACTGAATTTTCAACTCCATATATAACGCTGACCAGCAATTCAAACCCATGAGGTATCAAGCTCCAAGTCTTCCAGGACTCACTTCAACGACTGCTCAGCGACAACCACCGTACATAAGTTCGCACTCGCCAATCAGACTTCCTGATCGGCGAATGCATGCTCAATATCCAGAAATAAACAGGCTGAAAAAGTTGAACACTGTAAAAATTGACGCACCCGCCAGGATCAAGGCGGAGATAAATTTCTTTTTCATCAACGGCAAACTTCCTTGTCATCGATATAAAAACTGAAACGGGGACGGCACACCCGAACATACCCTGATTATGCGCAGGGTGATGGCACTGCGCCAAGAGTCGCCAAATGGCGTTCAAGCGCTGCATGGAGCAGCGCCTGACGCGCATCGGCTGTTCGAGTGCCTGGGCTCAACCGCCGGAGACCAGCTTGGGTGCCGGCAGCACCTCGGCGGTCCGACCATAGACATCTTCCAGGCGCTCGATGTCGTCCTCACCCAGGTAGCTGCCGGACTGCACCTCAATGATCTCCAGCGGGATCTTGCCCGGGTTGGCCAGGCGGTGCACCGAGGCGATCGGGATGTAGGTCGACTGGTTTTCGGAAAGCAGGAACACCTTGTCGTCGCACGTCACCTGGGCGATGCCCGATACCACGATCCAGTGCTCGGCACGGTGGTGGTGCATCTGCAGCGACAACTGCGCGCCGGGCTTCACCGTGATGCGCTTGACCTGGTGGCGAATACCGTTGTCCACCGAGTCGTAGCTGCCCCAGGGACGATAAACCGCACAATGGCTCTGGGTTTCCGAGCGGCCTTCCAGATTCAGGTTGTTGACCAGTGCCTTGACCTCCTGAACCGAATTCTTGTGAGCGATCATCACCGCATCCTTGGTTTCCACCACCACCAGATCGTCCACCCCGACCAGGGCCACCAGCTTGCTGCTGCTGTGGACGAAGCTGTTGCGACTGTCGTGGGTCATCACATCACCCTTGAGCACGTTGCCGGCCGAGTCCTTCTCATGCACGTCCCATAGGGCGGACCAGTTGCCCACGTCGCTCCAGCCGGCCGCGAGCGGTACCACGCAGGCGCGGGTGGTCTTCTCCATCACCGCGTAGTCGATGGAGTCGTCCGGGCAGCACTCGAAGGTGCTGGTATCGATGGTCGTGACATTGCCGAAGCGGTGGCTGCGCTCCAGAGCCAATGCACAAGCGTCGTAGATGCCCGGCGCATGCTTGAGCAACTCGTCCAGATAACGGCTGGCACGGAACAGGAACATGCCGCTGTTCCAGTAATAGCCACCCGTGCGGACCAGCTCGCGGGCCAGTTCTGCATTGGGTTTCTCGACGAAGTGGCTGACCCGGTAGGCACCAGGATGCATGCTGTCGGCGTCACCTGCGCGGGTCGCCTTGATGTAGCCAAAGCCGGTATCGGGACGTTCGGCCGGGACGCCGAACAACACCATCTCGCCTTCCTCGGCCACCTCGCGCGCCACCTTCAGTGCCTCGCGCAGCGCCTGCTCGTCCTCGATCACGTGGTCAGCCGGCAGTACCAGCATCAGTTCGTCGCGACCGTCGGCCAGCAGTTGCAAGGCGGCCATGGCTACGGCCGGCGCGGTATTGCGGCCGAAGGGTTCGAGCAGTGTCGAGTGCCCCTGGACGCCGATCCGCTCCAGTTGCTCATTGACGATAAAGCGGTGCTCGAGGTTGCACACGATCAGCGGGCTCTGCATACCTTCGAAGGCCAGGCGTTGCAGGGTCTGCTGGAACAGCGAAAGCTCGCCGGTCAGGGCGAGGAACTGCTTGGGATACTGCTTGCGCGAAAGAGGCCACAAGCGTGAACCATTACCACCAGAAAGGATTACCGGAATCATGGGAGAAGCCTCTTTAAAGTTCCATTTCAAATTAATACTTGTCCCCGCCGAGGCCGTGCCTCGGACTACCGGGAGAGTGAAAGCGCCGATGCGATCAAGGATTGAACAACTGGGTGAGATCCCCTCCTAGCCGATAGGTCTCCAGAGGCTCCAGGGAGCGGCGCCAGGCGTTGGTCTCGGCCGAGCAGCGATACAGTGCGCAGTAAGGCTCCAGCCAGGCGAACTTGCCGTCCTCCTGCAAATCCTCCAGCTCCTGCCGGTAGCCGGTCCGGACCTCGAAAAGGCGCGGGTTGTGCACGCCCCTTTCGACCCCCTGGGCAAGCCGCTGCAGGGCGCCGCTGTTGTCGCCACGCAGATCCAGCCCGTTGGCCTCGGCGAATGCCGCGATCATCATCAGCGGCCCCAGGCTGTAGTTGTGGTAGGCCAGCGCCCGGGTCTGACGAGACAGCTCCCGCGGCAGGTAGCCCTCGGCGTCGACCTGCCCCACACCCTGGCGGTACTGCTCGACCGCCCAGTCGAACAGGTCCCGGCGGTCGAGCACCACGGCACTTGCCATCACCGCCCAGGCCGCCCAGTACTGGTGGTTGTTGCGTCGCTCAAGCGGTTGCTCGTTCCAGTCATGCACCACCTGGTCGGCGAGCCGGGCGAACCATTGCTCGATGGCGCGGGTTTCGGCCTCATGCCCACGCAAGGGTTCGGAGCCGGCGAACTGCAGCCGCAAATAGGCACCCGCCAGGCTGCCCAGCGCCCATTTGCGCACTGACTTGCCGGTGTGGTTGTAGGTCTGGCTGAGCAGCGCGTCGGCTTCGGCCCAGGTGTTCAACCAGTTCAGGGCGCAGTCGGCGTATTCCTGACGACCATCCTCGAGGTACTTGCCGACCAGTTTGCTCACGCCGCTTTCCAGCGTCCGCACATCGCCGGTCAGCCGCTTGTAGCGCGCGGCGGCCTGTGGGTTGAGCTTGTCCCTGGCCGAGTCCGAACCTTCGTACTTGCTCGGGAACAGCAAGTCGCCCGAATAGGGCTCGGGGACCTCGGGACAAGCCGGCACCTTGTCCTTGGGCGACGGGGCGGCCAGGTAGTAGCCGCTGGGCGGCACCAGGCTGGCGCCAGCGTTGCGTTCCAGGGGCTTGCTGCAGCCGGCGGCCAGCAACAGGGCCAGGCCGGTTAGCGCCATCCGCGAACAGATCAGCCAGGGTTTCATAGCCATTCCTCAGTTGGTCGCGACCGGACGCTTGACCCAGGCCGGCGACAGGTTGTCGGCGGAACCGGTGACGAACAGGCTGACCACTTCGCCACGCTCCAGCACCAGTGGGTCGAGGTCGCGAATCTTGCGGTCACCGGCGAACAGCGTCAGGCGCACCTTGACCGGGTTGATCTCGCGGTCGCCACGGGCGTTCGCCGACACCGCACTGATGACCTCGGTACGACCGTCGGCGGTTTTGATCGACAAGGCGGTGTTGGATAGATTCTGCAGGCGCAGCAGGGATTTCTGGCGATTCTTGAACGGCGGCTCGTCCACCAGCTCCAGCGCCCCATCCGGCATCTGCACCAGTGTGTAGTAGCGCTCGGCGTCGAGCTTCACCGGCAGGTTCTTGCCCTCTGCGCTGGCGGTGTATTTGCCGGCCGGCAGGAAGGCAAAATCGCTGCTGCCCTTGGCGCCCAGATCATTGATACGGACAGGGCCGAGGTTGGCGTCGAAACTGCTGCTGGCGGCGTTGTAGCCGCGCACGAAGGCCGAGCCGTACGGTGCCGCCGGACCGTAGAGCGCCGCTTCATCAGCCATTGCGTACGGGGCGAAAAGGCCAATCAGCAGGCTGCCCAGGCCCAGGGTGCGGGACATCGAGGAAAAAAATGACATACAGGTGCTCCTAGAATTGCAGGATGGGCTCAATAGAGGTGGCGGTGTGCAGCGCGCGGCGGACCGGTTCCTTGCCGTTGTGCAGCCGGGCGAGCCACGCCGCGTCGAATCCGGACAGGTCGCTGGGCAACATCAGATAGCGTTCGGGGAACTCCCAGATCACCAGACGCACTCCGGCGAGCTCTTTATCCCCCTGCTGCAGCAGGTTCAGCATGGGCACCAGTGGGCCCTTGCCCTCTTGCGCGTAATTGAGCACGTCGCTGCCCAGCGCCTGCTTCAGGGCTCCGGCGAAGTTCCAGTCCGGGTTGGCGCTGTAGCTGGTGCCGACCAGCGCGATCGACGGCAGGGCGTCGGCGAACAGCGCATCCTCGGCGCTCGCCTCCTGCCCTTCGGCGGCCCGGGTCAGACGTGGGTGCAGGCGTTCTGCGGGTGGCTGCAGGTCGGCAAAGTACGGCTCCAGGGGCAGAAAGCTCTGCAGGTCGCCTTTGTGCTCCCGGCTGGCGACAGTCTCGGTGACGAAGGTCTGCTCGCCACGCTGCCAGATACCCTGCCGCGCCAGATGCTCCGCCAGACTCCTGGCCACGACCTCTGCGCCGAAGGGGGTCCAGTGGCTATCGGTACGCAGGAACACCGGCTCCTGCGCCTTCGCCTGCTGCAGGGCAGGCAACAGATCCGGCCCGTTCACCCCGGCCTGGCGCATCATGTCGAGGGCCTTCGGGTACAGGCTCTGCTGAGCCAGCGCGGGTCGCTCGTCATCCAGATGCTCCGGATAGAGTCGCGCCTTGGCTGGCAGGAGCGCCAGCACCAGCGTCACCCCCCGACGCTCGAATTCCGCCCGTACCGCGTTCACCAACCGCCAGTTGTCCTGCAACTGATCGGGCTTGCTCGCCGGCTTGAACTCCTCGTCCGAGAACAGCCAGTCGTCCTGGCCAATGACCACGCCCTGGCGGCCTTCGCCAAAAAGCGTGTAGCCCGCCAGCGCCCAAAGGTTGGTGCCCATTTGCTTGACCGGGAACTCGGCGTCGTAGTGCTTCTCGAAAGCCAGCGCCAGTTTGCCGTCCAGCACGCTGGTGTCACTGGCTGCGGAGAAGCCGAACACCGCGCGCAGGGACCACAGGCAGAGCACCAGCAGCAGGCCGCAGAAGAGCAGGCTGTAGAGCAGGTTCAAAGTTCTGTTCATAGTCGGTTCCCCTCAGAACTGGAAGTACAGGAAGGGCGAGAAGCTCTGCGCCGAGAGCTTGAGCACCGAGACGGTGAACAGCAGGAGTACGCCAGCGTGAAAGGCCACGGCGCCGATTCGCAGGCGCGCCACGGTGGCACTGCCACTGGCGTCGAGCATGATCCCGTCGTCCTCGGAGGCGCGGGCCTTGGGAGCGCCGGCCAGCGGCTGGGTGTAGAACTGGCGGATGCCGAAAATGGCCAGCACCACATAGGCCAGCACCAGGGCAGCGATCTGCAGGCTGGTGAGCTGAGCGCGGTTGAGCTCGGAGAGCTGCCAGTCGGCGAAGCTGAACATGGCCGCGTACATGCGCCAGGCCACGTCGAGGTTCTCGGCGCGGAAGATCACCCAGCCGATCACCACCAGCAGGAAAGTGAAAGCCCACTTCAGCGGGTTGAGCACCCGAGGCGCGGCGTTCACGCCCATGGCGCGCTCAATGGCCAGCCAGGCGCCATGCCAGGCACCCCAGAGAATGTAGGTGAAGTTGGCGCCGTGCCACAGACCGCCCAACAGCATGGTCAGGAACAGGTTGCGGTAAGTCTGGAAGGTGCTGCCGCGGTTGCCGCCCAGGCTGATGTACAGGTAGTCGCGCAGCCAGGTGGAGAGGCTGATGTGCCAGCGCCGCCAGAACTCGGTAATGGACTGGCTGATGTACGGCTGCTTGAAGTTTTCCATGAAGCGGAAGCCCATCATCAGGCCCAGGCCGATGGCCATGTCGCTGTAACCGGAGAAGTCGAAGTACAGTTGCGCCGTATAGGCCAGCGCGCCAAGCCAGGCGTCGCCCGTGGTTGGGTCGGAAAGCGCGAAGCAATGGTCGGCGATGGGCGCGATGCTGTCGGCGATGAAGACCTTCTTGATGAAGCCTTGCATGAAGCGCGTACAGCCCTCGGCGAACTTGTCCACCGTGTGGGTACGGTGGTTGAACTGGTCCACCAGGTCGCGAAAACGCAGGACCGGGCCGGCAATCAGGTGCGGGAAGATCGCCACAAAGGCGGCGAAGTCCACCAGGTTGTGGGTTGCCGGGGTATCGCCGCGGTAGACGTCGATGATGTAGCTGATGGACTCGAAGATGTAGAAAGAGATCCCGATCGGCAGCAGGATGTGCGTGAGCACGAAGGGCTCCATGCCGAACGAGGTAATGATGGCGTTGAGGCTGTCGACGCCGAAATTGGCGTACTTGAAGTAGCCGAGTACGCAGAGGTCCACCGCCACGCCGAGGAGCAGCCATTTCTGCGCCGTTTTCGTGCGCACGCCGGCCGCGCCGATGCGCAGGCCGATCCAGTAGTTGAACACTGTCACGACAGCGAACAGCACCAGGAAGTCGATGCGCCACCAGGCATAGAAGATGTAGCTGGCGACCAGCAACAGCAGGTTTCGATAGCGCGTTCCGACCAGGTAATACAAGCCGAGGAAAATCGGCAGGAACAGGAACAGGAACACGTTGGAAGAAAAGACCACGCCCTCAATCTCCTTTTGAATGATCATCGTTGCCCTGAGGAGCCCTTGCGCCAGGCACAGTCCGGCGCAAGGGCTCCATCAGGTCAATCGGCCTTGGCTTGCATCGCGCTTGCCGGTTTGTCCGCTCGGCGACAGATCTTCGCCTCGACCTGCAGCCCCGGGGGCATGCCTGCCGGCATCTCGATATCCAGCGAGAGCAACGTCTGCCCTGCCCACTCGGCGTCCTCGCGCAAGCGGAAGACAAAGCGGCCATTCGACTCGACTTCCCGCGAGCGGCTGATCAACAGGTTTTCCCTGGAGCCGCTCATGTACCAGACGGTACTGCGCAGTTCACTGATCTCGGGCTTGCTGAACTGGATCTCGACGACGGAGTCCTCACTGCGGATCGGCTTGACCCCCGTGTTGACCAACACCTCGTTCTTGCCTGGGCGCAAGGTCAGCTTCTGGTCCAGGTCCGCCGTGACTTTCTGGCAGCCGTTATCCAGCAGAGGCATGGCCTGGCGATAGAACGTCGCCATGGCCAGGTCGTAATAGCTGTTGACCTCCCAGACCAGTACCTTCGGCGGTTTGTCCTGGAAGTCCTGGGTGCCGAGGTACTGCAGCATGGCACTGTGGAAGCCACCGCCGGTTACCGAGCGGTTATCCACGTCGACGCTGGCGTACTGCTTGAGGAAGCCATCGAAGTTGTACTGTGCGGAACTGAAACTGGTGCCGACCAGCACCACATCGGGCCGTTCGGTATCGCCAAACAGCTCGGTGCTCTCTTCTTTGGGTTCGGTCACGGCGCGAGTGAAATACTCATTGGCGTAACCGCTGCCACAGATTTTGCCGAATGCCTGGTTGAGTGAGCCGGCCTTGTACAGGCTGCCCTCGGTGCGCGTGGCAAATTCCTTGCGCGCAATCCCCTCGAAGACCTTCGACTTTTTAAGCTCGGTGGCGAGCAATTGCGCAGTCAGCTCAGCGCCTTGCGGCGTCCAGTGATTATCACGCTTGAAGAAGAATTTGCTGCGCACGTCGGCCGGCAGATCCAGCAGCGCGGTGAGATCCGGTACGCGAATACCCAAGCTGCGCAGGCGCTCGATGGTCGCCAGGTAATTCTTGCGCGACAGCTCGGCATTGAAGCTGCTGCGCTCTTGCGGGTTGAGCATTTCAGAGACGAGCAAGCCACGCGGTGGCAGGTAGACCATCACCAGCTCCACGCCCCTGGCTTTCAGCCCGTCGCGCAGATCTTCCAGCAATTTGAAACCTTCGGGCGTGGTGCCGATGTTGGTCATCAAGTCGATCTTGCTGCGGAACAGCCAATCTTCCTGCCCCTGCGCCAGTCGGCTGAAATCGCCCAGATCACCGGTGTAGCTGCTGTCTTGCAGCGCCTGCGGGCAGATCTGGCAGCAGCGCTCGATCTCGTAGACGGGCGCCTCGGCGGCCAGGCTCAAGGAACTGGTGAAGAGCGTCGCAACCGAAGCGCACGCCAGCCACCCTTGGACAATGCGGCTCATTGAACTCCGTTTCATTGTTTGTCACTCACTTGAAGTTGCGCCAACTTGTCGAGCGGCAGGACCAGCACGGCCCGCTTCTGTCGCACCAGCAGGTCGATGATTCGGCTCTGCTCCTTGGCCAGCGCACCGAATATGCCGAGGCCGCTGGGCTGGATCGGCATCAGCATTTCCACCCCGTAGAGCTTCACGCTTTGCGGCGACACGACGGAGATGGCGCCCGACTCGTTGCCGATCAGGCGGCCGCCCACCACGGTCAGGGAGAGGTTCATGTCGAAGGGGTCGAGTACCAGGTCGCGGGGCGTGCCGTTGAGGTCCTTGACGTGCCCGTAGATGCCGAGCAAGCCGTTGGCCACCGCGAGGTTTTCGTAGAGACCGACATTGGCGCTGTTGCGCACACGAATGCCGTGCCGCGCGTTGTTGAACGCCCGATTGCCCCACAACAGGTTGTCGCCGCTCTCGTAGATGGTGATGCCATCGGAGCCGTTGCGATAAACCTCGTTGTTGGCCAGCACGTTATTGGTGCTGGTACGGTCGACCACAATCCCGGAGAGGGTGTTCTCGTAGGAGCGGTTGTTGAAGATCCAGCTGTCGTTGACCTCCCGGGAAACGATGATGCCGTGCTTCTCGCGGGTGCCATAGGCGATGTTCTCGGCGATGATCAGGCGCCGCGAGCGGTCGTGCGGGTCGATCCCGTAGACCAGATTATTGCGGTAGGTATTGCCCTTGAGCACCACGTCAAAGGCTTCGTAACAATAGAAGCCGTACCACATGTCGTCGAACAACGAGTTAATCAACCAGCCCGTGGGATGGTCGCGCTGCATGGTCGGATGCATCGCCGGGCTGTACTGGGAAATGGAGACGCCGTAGGACTTGCTCGCGGTGTACCCAAGACTCGAGACCACCGAGTTGACGATGTACGTCTCGGTACCACCCCACGCGTTGAGGAAGGGGCGGAACTTGCCCTTCTTCTTGAACCAGTCCTGCTGGTTTTCCGTCTCGCTCCAGGCGGTAAGGCGGGAGTCCATGATGAACAGCTTGCCGTCGTTGATCAGGAACGCGCCGCGCTCGCTGGACAGGCGCAAGTCGCGGGTTTCGGCGCCGACGTGCAGGGTCGCGCCCTGGCTGACGACGATCGGCAGGCGAGCAATGTAGATACCCGGCTCGGTCTCCTCGAAATACTTCTTCGGCAGGCTGCGGGCGAGATCCTTGAGCGTGACATAGCCACCCTCGATGAAAATCGCCTGGGGCATTTCACCCTGGCGCTTCACCCACTCACGCAGGCGCTCGTCGCCACCGGTGAACTCCACCAATTGGTCCGGGCCGATCATGCGCTTGAGCACCACGTTGCCGGTGGGCTTGCGCACGATCCGGGCACTCGCCGCCTCGGCTGTATAGGGCGACAGATCGGGCAGCTTGGGCGGCTCGATCAGCAGAGACTCGGCGGGAATGCTCGACACCTGGTAAGCAGGTGCGGCGCCTTCCTCGGCCGGGGCCACGACCGCCCACGCGAGGCTACCCGCGAGAACCGCTGCGGCGGCCCAGCGGTGCCTGTTTGTTGTGTGTGAATACATAGCGTCCAACTCCATGGTCAGCTCGGCAGGCGGCCTTTAGTAACGCCAGACAAAATCAACGAATGCGCGGTGCATGCTCGAATCCGTGCCTTTGCCGAAGGCATCGCCCGGAAAGAACACCCCGCCCCGAAAGCGGACCAGCGCGGAGGATGCCTTCAGCCACTCCATCCCGGCCGGTATCTGCCCGCGGTTCAGGTAGCGCGTCACCACCAGGTCGACTTCCTGCCCGATATCCTTCTCGCCAGGCACCAACTGGGCCTTCAGGCCGCTGCTGCTGTCGGCCTGGTCATCCACCCGCCAGAAGCGGTGGTAGACCAGGCTGGCGTCGTAGTCCTCGTCCAACTGCCAGCCGCTGAACACGCTGGCCGCCTGCAGGTTGTTCATCTCACCGCGATAGGCTTCGCCGAAGCGGTTGATGGCACTGCCGGTACCGGTGAATTTGGAGCGGTTGCTCTCCAGCCCGGTCTGTTGGAACTGCTCGGAGTCGTCGCCGTCGGAGCCGCCGCTGGCACGCATGTAGGTGGTACCGACGCGCCAGTTCTGGTCGATGTTCCAGCGCAGGCCAAGGTCGAGCGCCCAGGCATCGACATCCTGGCTGACCTGGCCGTTGGCCTGGCGCCGGCCGTTGACGGTGTTGGTGCGCAAGGTATCGACATTACCGGTCAGCCACGTGGCGGCGACCCAGTAATTGAGCGGCAGGTTGCTGCGCTCGTTGTAGAAATCGCCATTGAGTTCAGCCCCCAACCAGGTGAGGTCGCCGGTCGTGGTCTTGCTCATCTGGTCCACCGACTCACCTACCCCCGGCAGGTTGCCGCCATCATCGCTGTGATGGAGCTTCACCCCGGCCCAGTGACCCGGCTGCCACTGCCAGGACAGGTCGGCGAGCAGGTGCAGGCGATCCTCATCGTCGGGCGCCAGTTCATCCAGGTCAGTGCGGTAGTCACTGAAACGTTCGGCGATGCCGACGTGGGCACTGAGCAAGGTGGTCTCGAAATTCCAGCGCAAGGCTTCGATATTGCTGTCCCACCACAGGCCGTCGGCACTGCGGATCTTTTGGCGACCGAAGCGCAGGGACTCTCCCGGATAAGCGCTCAGACCGCCATAGTCGACCCAGAACTCGTGCATGGCGAGGAACTGGTCCTCGCGGTCGCGGGCGTCGTTGGGGTCGAAGGTGTCGGATTCGCTGGTGTCCGACTCGAGGGTGTCGGTGGCCAGGAACGCCTCGCCGAGCGCGAAAGCGCTCCAGTCGCCCTGACGGTTGTAGATCCAGGGCCGTACGCTGAGGCCGAGGCCATTGACGTCACCACCGTCGCGGGTCCCCAGATCGAGGTCATCGATCGACTGCGCGGTTAACTTGAGATTGGCGCCATAAGACAAGCCGGGTTGCGGCTGCGCCCCCAGGGCGACGGAACTGGCCAGCAATCCGGCCATGCAGACCAGCGTGGTGACTGGACGGTATTTCGAAGTCATAGCACTTCCTGCGCTTGATCAGCTTGATTCCTGGCGGTGACCTGCTGGCCACCGCGAGCTTCGATTTCACGGGCCAGCAGGCTCTCCACCTGCTGGTAGTCCTGCGCCTGCAGCCTGGGCGCCATGCGCTCCATCAGGACCTGCCCCTGGGCCATGCCCTGGCGCGAGGCGAGCGTGGCGAAGGTGTAGCTGTAGACGGCGTTGATCCGCACACCCTTGCCCTCGCCAAACAGCTGGGCCAGGGCGATGTTGGCGCTCGGGTCGCCGGCACGGGCGGCAATCAGCAGATGCTCCAGGGCCTTTTGCGGCTCGACGTCGCCAAGCGCACCATCGCGGTACAGCCGGCCCAGAAGCAGGTGCGCCTTGAGGTGGCCGGGCGCAGCCTGCAGCAGGTACTGCTCCGCCGCCCGTGGATCGGCCGGGACGACCTGACCCTTGAGGTACAGCTGCCCGAGCATCAGCGAGGCGCGACTGGAACCGGCCTCGATACCCTTGTTCAGGTAGCCGGTGAGTACGGCCGCATCCCCCAGGTCGGGGAAACGCAGGACCAGCTCGGCCAACCCGCACCAGGCATCCGGATAGGCCGGCGCAATACGCGTGTAGAGCGCCTGGGCAGCCTTCGGATCCGCTTCGCCCAGGCTGCTGTCGGCCAATACCTTGGCAACGCCCATCACACGATCAGGCGACACCAGGCCGGCCCGGTAGGCGGAGTCCAGTCGCGCCAGCAACCGCTGCTGGCTGTCTTTGTCGCCACGCCGCTGGTAGACCTCGGCCAGTTCGACATAGCACTCGCTGGCCTGGTCCAGCCAGCCCTCACAGATGGCTTTGATCTCGTCCAGCTTCTGTTCGTAGTTGCCGCTCACCCGGTACAGGAGCACCTTGCCGAGCCGGGCTTCGGCGATGCCTTGCGCCTGCCATTGCTCCAGCTCGCGCTCAAGCTCGCCGCTGGCCAGTTTTTGCGGATCCTGCAGCTGCAGTTGCACCAGCGGCAGCAGTGCGCTGTTGTCGCCGGCCGCCAGGCTCTGGCGCAGCAGCCGCTCGGCTTCCAGGCGCTCCGCAGGACTCGCCTGCGGCTTGCTCGCCAGCCATTTACCCAGCCGTGCGGGCGCCGCCGGAGAACGATCGAGGGCCTGGCGGTACAGGGTCTCGCCCTGCATCCGCTGCTCGATCATAGGGCTGCGCACCAACAGGTCGCCGAGGCCGATCTGCGCCTCGACGTAACCCTGGCTGGCGAGGACGCGGTAGTTCTGCTCCGCGGTCGCGAGGTCACCAGTGCCCTTGGCCTCCTTGGCCAACTGCAGGTCGGGCAACGCCACGCAACCGGCCACCAGAGCGAGGCTGAGCGAGCCCAGCAGCCCGCATGCTAGTCCGGTGCTGTTCATTTTTCGGACGCCAGGCCGTTGATGGCGAAGACGCCGTTCAATGGGCGAATGCGCACGTCCACCGGGCGTTTGGCCAGATCGCTGGCAAGCGGCTCATCAGGCTGGATGTTCACGCGGATGTCCGAAGCCAGGCCGCCGTCCTGCAAGGCGATGCTGGTGATCCGGCCGCTGCGTTCGGCGGTTTCGCCACCCACCAGGAAGGTCAACGGGGTGCCGGGTTGCAGCTTGTTGAACGCGCGGTACGGGAAGCGGGCTTCGACGGTGGCGACGCTGTCCACTGGCGCCAGCAGGAACACCGGAGTGCCCTTGGCTGCTACCTGGCCGTCACCCACCAGTTGGCTGACCACTTTGCAGTCGCAAGGGCTGGTCAGGGTGCCCTGGAAGCGTTTGTTGAACAGGCGCTCCAGGTTGTCCGGGGTCATCTCCGACTCCGGCAGCGCGCCCTTCAGGGCATCCAGCATGTTCGCCGAGAAGGTGGCCACCGGCGCACCCTTGCTGACCGTGCTACCCACGGCAACCAGGCTTTGCACCGTGCCTTCGCGCGGCATCGCGACCTGCGCGCCGGCCACGCTGACCTGGGCCGAGTCAGCGTGAGTAACAAAGTAGATGTCGTAGAACTGATACAGCACGTAGGCGAAGGCGGCCAGGCCGGCGACCAGGATCACCAACGTCAGACCCATGGCGCGCAGGCGGCCGAGCAGGCTGAGTTTTTCATTGCCCTTGCCACTACGGGCCTTGGTGAAATTCTCGCGCTGGAGAATGCTGATCAGGCCACCGACATTCACCAACTCGCCGCTGATGAGGGAGCTGATGATGTAGCGCAGCGCCGACATCTCGCGCGGACGCAGGTTGTGAAATTCACAGCCTGCGCGCTTGCCGTCGATGATCGAGCGCACCTGGAACTGGACATCCATGGCGAAGCCGATGCCTTCCACTTCGAACATCAGCTTGCCGCGATAGAGCTTGCCCTCGACCACCGACTGGCTGCCCTGCTCAAAGCTGAAACCGCCTGCGGACAGGTCTATCAGCTGGACTTCCTGGACGCCCCCCTCCTGGCCCTTGAACCGGACCTTCGCCGGCAACTTCAGGCGCGCATGCTGACGCTGCGCCTCGGACTCATGCACCACATTGGCGTTGCCCGCCGGGCTGATCACTGCACTCATAATTTTTCCCTTTTAAATTAGTAAGTTGAACCTGGCTTCAAGGTTTCTGGGTCCTTTTCGCCGATCACACCACGAACATCAGCAAGGCAAGAAAGACGCTGCCCGCGGAGAAGGTCATGGCGCGTGAAGACCAGGTGTTGAACCAGCGCGAAAAGCTGGCCAGGTCGCGATTAAGCTTGGTGTTCTGACGGGTCCAGGACTGCCGGTCGAGACGGAAGAAGACGTACACCTTCACCAACGCGCCCATGATCTGGTTGTAATAGAGGATCAGCGGATAAGCCGGCCCCACCTTGTGCCCGGAGGCCAGCAGCAGCAGAGTCAGCGCCAGTCGGGTGAGGCCGATCCACAGCAGGTACACCATCAGGAAGGCGAAGCCATATTTGAGGCTGGCAATGATCGCCACGGTGGGCCCCAGCAAGCTGGTCCACATCGATACGCGCTGGTCAGCCAGTACCAGGCAGGTGAACCAGCCCAGACGATTCGGGCCAAGACCCAGGGCGCGGGAGTTCTGCCGCAGGTTGTTGCCGTACCAGCGGAACATCAGCTTGCGGCTGGCCTTGATGAAGCTCTTTTCCGGCGGGTGCTCAACGGTGTTGATGGATGCGTCCGGCACGTAGAACGTGTCGTAGCCCAGGCGCATCAGGCTGTACCAACTGGACTTGTCGTCGCCCGTGAGGAAGCGGAAGCGTCCGAGGCGCCAGTGTTCCAGATGGTCGGTCTCGACGTCGGCGATGAAGCCGGGATCGGTCACCACGCTGGCGCGGAATACCGACATGCGCCCGGTCATGGTCAGCACACGCTTGGAGAGCGCCATGGAGCACATATTGAGGTGGCGCTGGGCGAAGCGCAGCTTGTGCCACTCGCTCATGATGTAGCTGCCGCGCACCTCACAGAATTCGTTGGTGGTCAGGCCACCGACATTGGGGAAAAGCTTGAACCAGGGCACAGTCTTCTTGATGACGCCCTGCTCCAGTACGGTATCGCCATCGATCACCGCCACCACCGAATCGTCGTCGGGCAGGTGCCGGGAAATGGCGCGGAAGCCGTGGGCCAAACCATCGCGCTTACCGGTTCCGGCGATGCGCACGAAGTCCAGCCGAACCCGCGCCGGTGGGTTCATCTGCCGCCACAGGCTCTCGATCAGCAGCTCGTCCGAACGCTCGACGATGGAGCACACCACCGTAGTCGGGTAGCCGCAGGCGATGGCCTCGCGGATCACCGATTGGTAGACCTGAGCGGTCGTCAGCGCCTCGATGCGGAAGCTGGTGACCAGCAGGAACACGTGGGACGGGTCCGCTGCCGCACCCAGCTGGCGCATTTTGCGCCGGTACCAGGGGAACACCAGGTAGAGGAAGATCATCCCTCGCACAAAATGCACGGCGCCCATGGAGTAGCGCCAGATGCCAATGACACCCAGCAGCAGAATGAAATCGACGGACTCCGGATCGAAGTTGCTGCGCGGCAGCAGCAATGCCATCCCCAGGAGCGTGGTTACCAGCAGCAACCACCCTGCGCCAGTGCGCAGACGACTCTGAAAAACATCCATGTTTTGGACCTGTATGACTGATCGACAATACGGCAACTGGAGCGCCGCGACTGTTGCCAGGGCGCCCCACGAACATCACTGCACCGGCTCTACCAGCAGATACCCTCTACACCGGGACCGCTGGACTTGCGCATGAACCCCACCAGGTCGAAGACCTGTTTGTCGGCGGGAGCCCGCTCTACCAGGTGCGCGAAGGCTTCATCGCCGTTGCCCAGGATGATCACGTCGGCATTGGCGACGACTTGGTCGAAGTCGGAACGCAGCAACGACGAAACATGGGGGATCTTCGACTCGATATAGTCACGGTTGGCGCCGTGGACACGGGCATATTCGACGTTGCTGTCGTAGATGCTCAGGTCGAAGCCCTTGCCGATGAGCATCTCGGCCAGCTCCACCAGTGGGCTCTCACGCAGGTCGTCGGTACCGGCCTTGAAGGACAGTCCCATCAACGCAACCTTGCGCTTGTCGTAACTGGCGATGATGTCGAACGCTTTGCGCACCTGCGCGGCGTTGCTGCGCATCAGCGACTCGATCAGCGGCGACTCGACGTCCAGCTGGCCGGCGCGGTAGCTCAGCGCGCGTACATCCTTGGGCAGGCAGGAGCCGCCGAAGGCGAAGCCCGGGCGCATGTAGTAGCTGGACAGGTTGAGCTTGCGATCCTCGCAGATCACTTCCATCACCTCGCGGCCGTCGACGCCGACCGCCTTGGCGATGTTGCCGATCTCGTTGGCGAAGGTGACTTTGGCCGCGTGCCAGACGTTGCAGGTGTACTTGATCATCTCCGCGACTTCGATGGTCTTGCGGATGACTGGCGCATCCAACTCGCTGTAGATCTCTTCCAGCAGGTCGCCAGAGGTGCTGTCCAGCTCGCCGATCACCGTCATCGCCGGAAAGTCGTAGTCTTTGATCGCGGTGCTCTCGCGCAGGAACTCGGGGTTCACCGCCACGCCGAAGTCCACGCCGGCCTTGAGCCCGGAATACTGTTCCAGGGTCGGAATCACCACCTCGCGCAGAGTGCCCGGCAGCACCGTGCTGCGTACCACGACCGTGTGACGGGTGGTCTTTTGCGGTAGAACCTGGCCGATCTGCCGGCACACTTCTTCGATGTAGGACACATCGAGGTCGCCGTTGCGCTTGCTTGGCGTCGGCGGTGCGAGGAAGGAAATATCGGTTTCGAGGACGGCCTCGCGAACATCCAGAGTGCCGCGCAGCTTGCCGCTGGCCACCCCTTTTTGCAGCAGCTCGCCCAGACCCGGCTCGACAATGGGTGACTTGCCACTGTTGATCATATCGATCTTGAGAGCCTGGACATCGACCCCAATGATCTGATGCCCGCGTGCCGACAAGCATCCGGCACATACCGCACCGACGTAACCCAGACCAAATATGCTGATTCGCATGCTATGAACGCTCCTTGCAACTTGAGGCCATGGAATGTCCCTATAACATTCCTCGTATCCATTTACAGGCGACTTTGAATTCATAACCAGTAAACAGCAGGACTGCGCCACTTACGCCGCCCGATATAAATAAACTTGAGTAACCTGAACATATTTTGCGAGCACCCACACGGGCGCCACTACCGCATAACAAACAACGTTACCGGCAAGCACATGACAAACAGAAGATCGAATTAGCGCACCACTACCCAAGCCCCGAAGTCTTCGTCAGCAGCTCCAAGCCGAACACATGGTGAGCACTTAAACAAAGCAAAGCAATAGAGTCATTCAAAATAAACAACAAATAAGCAAATTAACCCAATGACGCCAAAACAATGGCAGCGCAGGCGTTTAACAGTAAGTCAGAATCAGTTGTCAGCTTTATGACGACAATATATTTACGGCAGCCAAGTTATATTTCCACGCCAATACGCTCGCCATATTAATGACGACTGATCTATGACAGTCGATGCTGTTTTTATGGCGCTGTATTTTTGTCGAAACTCCGACACCGTGTTCTTGGGACGCGCAGTTGCGTTCCTTCTCTGGAAAGGCGCTCTGTGCAGGCGGGAAACGCACTCATATCCCGCGTGAAAACTTCTGTGTCAGTGCCTTACTACTTTAGTACTAGCGACGTATCAATCAGAAGCCATTTGACTACTTGCAGCCATTCAGTTGAATAGGCGAATTGGTAACGTGCTCAATGACTTGCACGCCAGTATATTGATTAAGTACTTTTTATCAGAATAGCGATAACGGCTCGAGTCTTTCGCACGCAACGCGACCGTTTCAATCGTTCAATAGAGGTTCTTACCGTTTAATCTCACCAGGGTTGCGCTGAACGACCTGCCGCGTCGAAAGGGGCGAATTTCGGACAGTTTTTTTGGCCGTATTTATCCCCTTTTGGCCTTTCCTGCCGTTCACTCAAACAGCGCACGCCGCAAGACTGTGTTCAACCGAACCAGCCCTGCGGAGAACAACAATATGCTGACCATCTACTCGGACGATCACCACCTGCACCACGGTCGCTGTGAATTGATCGACGGACAGCTCAAGCCCTGCTTCGAAATGCCCTCGCGTGCCGACCATGTGCTGGGTCGCGTGCAACAGCAGAACCTCGGCCCGGTCGAGGCACCAACAGACTTCGGCCTGGAGCCGATCGCACGCATCCACAGTCGTGACTATCTGGAGTTCTTCAAGGGCGCCTGGGCGCGCTGGACCGAGTTCAACACCGACGGCGACCTGCTGCCCTACACCTGGCCGACGCGCACCCTGCGCCAGGTCAAGCCGACCAGTCTGCACGGCCAACTCGGTTACTACAGCTTCGACGGCGGCGCACCGATTACCGCCGGCACCTGGCAAGCGGCCTACAGTGCGGCGCAAGTGGCCCTCACCGCGCAGGCCGAGATCCAGCGCGGCGCCCGCAGTGCCTTCGCCCTCTGCCGACCACCGGGACACCACGCGGCCGGCGACTTGATGGGCGGCTACTGCTACCTCAACAACGCCGCCATCGCCGCCCAGGCCTTTCTCGATCAGGGTCACAAGAAGGTCGCGATCCTCGACGTCGACTATCACCACGGCAACGGCACCCAATCGATTTTCTATGCGCGCAGCGACGTGCTGTTCACCTCGATCCATGGTCACCCGGAAGCCGAGTTTCCGTTCTTCCTCGGCTATGACGACGAACTCGGCGAAGGCGCCGGCGAAGGCTTCAACTTCAACTATCCGCTGCCGGCCGGCAGTGGCTGGGATGCCTGGAGCGCAGCGCTGGAACAGGCCTGCCAGGAAATCGAGCGCTACGGCGCCGACGTCATCGTCGTGTCCCTGGGCGTCGATACTTTCAAGGACGACCCGATCTCGCAGTTCAAGCTCGACAGCCCGGACTACCTGGCCATGGGCAAGCGCATTGCCGGCCTCGGCAAGCCGACCCTGTTCGTCATGGAAGGCGGCTACGCGGTGGAAGAAATCGGCATCAACGCCGTCAACGTGCTCCAGGGCTTTGAAAGCGCTTAACGAGGATTGACCTGCATGAACAGTCTCAAGCGTTTCATCGTCCCGGCCCTGTGCGCATCGCTGCTGAGCGCGGCCGCCCACGCCGAAGAGCGCACCTTGCGCGTCTACAACTGGTTCGACTACATCACCCCCAAGGCCCTGGACGACTTCAAGGCGCAGAACAGCCAGACCAAGCTGATCTACGACATCTTCGACACCAACGAAGCCCTGGAAGCCAAGCTGCTGACCGGTAACTCCGGCTACGACGTGGTGGTGCCGTCCAACGTGTTTCTGGCCAAGCAGATCGACGCAGGGGTGTTCCAGCCACTGGATCGCAGCAAACTGCCGAACTGGAACCACCTCGATCCCAAGCTGATGAAGCTGATCGAAGCCAACGACCCGGGTAACCAGTTCGCCGTGCCCTACATGTACGGCACCATCCTGATCGGCTTCAATCCGGCCAAGATCAAGGCCGCCCTGGGCGACAACGCCCCCGTGGACAGCTGGGACCTGATCTTCAAGGAAGAGAACATCAGCAAGCTCAAGCAGTGCGGAGTGGCGCTGCTCGACTCGCCGTCGGAGATTCTGCCGCTGGCCCTGCAGCACCTGGGCCTGGACCCCAACAGCAAGAAGCCTGCGGACTACGCCCAGGCGGAAGCGCTGCTGATGAAGATCCGCCCGTACGTCACCTATTTCCACTCGTCCAAGTACATGGCCGATATCGCCAACGGTGACATCTGCGTTGCGGTCGGTTATTCCGGCAGCTTTTCCCAGGCGGCCAACCGCGCCAAGGAAGCGAAGAACGGGGTGGTCGTCGACATGCGCCTGCCCAAGGAAGGCGCGCCGATCTGGTTCGACATGCTGGCGATTCCAAAGGGCGCGAAGAACCCCGATGACGCCTACACCTTCATCAACTACCTGCTGCAACCCCAGGTGATCGCACCGGTCAGTGATTTCGTCGGTTACCCGAACCCGAACAAGGACGCTACGGAGCTGGTCGACCCGGCGATCCGCAACAACCCCAACCTGTACCCGACCGAAGCCGCCATGGGCACCCTGTACACCTTGCAGCCCTTGCCGCGTGACGCCGAACGGGCGCGAACCCGGGCCTGGACCAAGATCAAGTCGGGCACCTGAAACCCTGCACAATCCGCCGATGATCAAGACCTGCACCCGTGCAGGTCTTTTTTTCCGTGAATTATTTGTTTACCGCCTTCGCAATGCTGGCCATCACTACCTTGCAACGGGTCCGAGCGCTCAACGGCGCCGGCTCCACAGAGGATGTGACCATGCCAGACACTACCCACCCTGCCCCCCCGACCCTTGCCGCCGATCAGGAGGCCTTGCTCACCCAACTGGTGACAGGGCCCTCGATCAGAGAAGTCGCCACGCGCGCACTGCAACCAGCCCTGGATGCTCTGTATTCACAACTTGCCATCGATCCACGGCTGGCCATGGTGGTGACACCGACCTGGACCTTTCATGACCAGCAACCGATCCCCGGTCCTCGTCATTTCGAATCCCTGACCGATGCCCTGGTACGCCATGGCGTGGCAAGTACCCCGGCGGTCTTTCTCGATGGCGAGCACTACCTCACGTTCCAGCCCGAACAACTGACGCCGGTGCAATTGCCCGTGAGCATCGCTGCCATTGCGCGGTTGATCAACGCCTTGGCCCCCCTGCTGTTTGTCGCCTTCGAAGACCAACAGCTCGACTACTGGAATCAGTTCGGCCGATCCTCCACTGCGCGCTGGCAAGAGTTGTCCAGATCGTTGCGCGGGTTATGGAATGTGCAGGTCAACCAGGACTGGAGCGACGAGCAGCTCGCCATGGCCCGCAGCCTGTTCCAGCACCCGGACAAAAGCACCCGTGCCGCGCTCGACACCTACGGTTCACGCGCCTGCCTGATTGACCTGGACAGCGTGAGCGCAGGCGTCTCGACCCACCTCAATATGCTCGACATGGCCGTGCTGATCGGCACCCATGGCAACCGCACCTTGATCCTGACCCATTCCATTACCCAGGGTTTCCAGACCTACGATTCGCTGGAGGCACTGGGTGAATCCTTGCGCTCGTACATGGGTGAAGATTTTTCCGCAGATGCGTTGCACTGGCGCCTGATCGAGCCCGAGGGCAACTACTTCAATCACCTGGCGTGCAATCTGATTGCCCTGCAAGCCGATGCGATCGGTGCCTTGGCGGCCGACCCCGCCACCCCGAAGCCCGACCTGGCGCCCCACATCAGCCGCTCGCAGAGCGCACTCGACCCGACGGACAAACTGACGCCTTCGCGATTCAATCGAATCGAGCACGCCCTGCCGGACTGGATGGCCAACGCCTCGCCCATCGACCTCACCGCCTATAGCCGGCACCTGATGGACCTGGCAACCGTGCAGCAACAGAATGCCGGCAAATCCTTCCAGGACGGGATCAAGCCGATTCGCCAGTTCGCCGTCGACGCGCTGCGCGCGGCGATGCTGCAACAGCATGCCGATGCCGCCACGCTGGAGCTTGCCGACCTCGAAATCGTCGTCGACAGCGTTGTGGTCTGGGGCAGCTTCACGCCGCTGGTGGAGCCCGAGCGCACCCGCCTGAGCCTGGTCGACCTGGCCCTGCAAAACCTGATCGCCCTGCCCCTGGGCAACAAAACCGTGCGCAGTAAAAGCGCCGCCGTGCTCCCGCAATGGCTGACGGTCAGCTACCTGGAAGCCTTGATCGTCAGCGTCGACATTGGCCAGAGCTACCCCGCGCTGATCCGGCGCACCCTGCAGGACGATCCGCTGCAAAGCCTGCAACGGCAGAACCTGTTCACCAGCCACTTGCGCATCGAACTGCCGCTGCTGGCCTTGCAGCACAAGATTCGCCGCCAGGCCGGCATCGATGAGCGGGGTTACCGCTACGTCGCGGCCATGGTCCAGCCCCTTGAAAGCAAGCGTTGGGTGGATGGCCAGGAGATTGTCATTCGCCCCCTGGCCTTCAAGCCCGGCTGGCGCGTAGGCAGTTCAACCGACGAGGTCGCCAACATGTTCGTGATCGGCCCCAGGCAGATGGACCAGGGGCCGTGCCTGCTGTACCGGCCTCTGCTCGACCATGCCTTGAGCCAGTTCCCTTCGCCCGCCAACCTGATCTACGCCATCCAGCACTCCCCGGCGTTGCGTCAATCGGTGCTCGCCTGGCTGCCGGATGGGGTCCGCGCCGATTACGCCAACTACGCGCTCACCGGCGACCGGCCTACCGTTTGGTCGCTCTCGCAACTGCTGGGCGATCCCTTGACCTCATTGCAGATGAGCGGCCCACTGACCCTCGGCGCCCAGGTCGTCAGCGGCGACTACCTGACCCATTTGTACAAGTCCAACGTCAATGCCCTGGTGGAACTGGCGCAGCGACAATCGGTGTCCAACGCCCAGAGCCGCTGGGACAGCTTCAAGCATGGCGCCTGGATGATCCTCAACGCCGCGCTGCCGTTCCTGGGTAAAACCGTCGGCACCGCCGCGTGGATCTGGCAGGTGCTCGATGACCTGCAACAAACCCTCGACGCCGTTGAGACAAGCGACACCGAGCGGCAGAAAACCGCGATGACCGACCTGTTGCTGACCCTGGCCATGGTCCTCGCCCACCGCGCCAGCAGTCGCAAGCCGACAGCGCGCGTCCAGCAGGAAAAGGCCTCGGTAACCGAGGCAATTGAAACCCCGGAAAAACTGCCCGTGTCGTCCGTGGTCGTGGTGCGCAAGCCCGATATCATCGGCGAACAGCCAGCCCAACACCGCACCAGCGTGGCGTCCGACGTCGTGCTGGACCTGCGCAGAACCCTGGATCGCTTTGCGGTGAGCAAACCCGAGCCACTCACCCGGCCGACCCGCACCACCGGGGCCTATCGCCACCTGCAGCAACACGCCCAGCGCTATTACGCTGCGGTGGGTGAGCGCTGGTTCGAGGTGGACGTCGAGGAGGGAAGCGACGTCAGCATCATCGACTCACGCCAGCAGCCCCCGCTGCGCGGACCGGCGCTGATCCACGACAAGAACGGCGCGTGGTTTGTCGACACGCGCCTGCGCCTGCGCGGCGGCGGGCTGCCCAGCCGGCTCAAGGCAATGCAGCTGGAAAACCAGAAGCGCATCGCCACACTCAAACAACAATTGGCTGAATTCGACCAGCAACGCGCACTGGCCCGCACAGAACTGACAGCGGCGCACAATGCGCTGAAAAACGCCGTCGGCGACGAAGCATTGCAGGCGGCGCAAACCCGGTTCCTGGAGAAGCTCGAGCAGCGTACCCAGGAGTACGCCGCCCCCATTGAACAGCTGAAGTCGCTGAACTCGCTCGAAACGGTCGCCAACTACCGCACCGCCATGGTCGAAATGCTCGGCACCCAGTTGTTTTTCAACCAGACCTGGCTCGACCAGCGCAACGCCACCTTCAAGCAGACCCTGCGCACAACCCTGACCCTGCTTGAGGCCCCGCAAAGGGTCGATAACGCCAGCACCCGGGCGACGTACCGGGCAATGGTCGACCTGTGCGAAGAGATGATCGGCAAGATCGAGTTTGCCCACTCACGCCTCCAGGAGCTCAACCGACTCGGCAGAAGTGCGGCCGAGATGGCCAGCACTTATCGAGACAAATTACCCACGTTCAAGGCAGATGATCTCAAGGCCCTGCAAGTCTCGCTCGCGGCTGAGGTGTGCCTGAGCGAAGCCGAGGGCAGCGTAGCGGACGAAACGCGGCTCACCTTCGAGCGGCTGCTCGAGTCCACCGACCTGGCGATCCAGACCTCCCGGGAGCTGATGCAGGAAGAAGGCGCCTGGGCGCTGGACGAACGCATCGAAGGCCTCAACGGGCTGCTGGAGCAATTCAGCGCCTTTGACCAGTCATTCGACGACTTTGCCTCCAGTCACGCGAGTGCACTGCTGGAGCAGCCATTCAAGGCGTTACGCAAACGGGTCAGTGGATTCCAGCAGGACGCCGAGAGCCACCTGGGTCACCTGCTGCGCGAGCAACTCCCGCAATCGCCGCGGCCTGGCCCCTCGAAACCGGCAGCGACGGCCCACAAGCGGGTGATCAAGACACGCTTCAGGGGCACGGTCGTGGGTGAGATTCGCCCGGCAGCGCCCGGCCAGCCGATTTTACTCGACGTGAAAGCGCCCATGACCGGCAACGTGATTGCCACGTTCCACGAAAAAGCCCCGGGGGTCTGGCTGGAGCGAGTGACGTCCAGGCGCCGCCCAGCCAGCGCACCAATAACCAGTTTCGAGACTCAACTCACCCAGGGGCGAACGCTGCTGGAAGGTGTGGATCATTTCATTCGGCAAACCGAGGCCAACGCCAAAAAGCCGGGGCGAATCCCGGTGGAGATCGACGAACAGTTCCAGTACAAGGCCGATCAGCTCGACAGCGCCGCCAAGGCCCTGGAGCAGGCGCAGAACCGCAGCAACGCCACAGCCCAGCCCGAGCCGTTGATCGCGGCGCTCAACCAGGCGCGCAATCGGCTGAATCAGGAGGGTTACCGGATACGGGTCGAGATGCTCAAACGACAACCGCCCACCGCCGCGCGGGTGGAATGGCTACTGGGCAAGAATGAAATCGACATTGTCTCGGCAGGCGATCGGCGTCGGCTCAAAGGCTCGCGCAAGGACTACTTGAAGGAGTACGAGGTCCGCGAACGACGTACCGGCAACGTCCTGTGGTATGCCCACTTCCACTACGCCAGCGCTGACGCTGCGAACGACGCCTTCACCGCGGCTCACCTCAAGCTGCCCGAGCAGAGACTGCTGGCCGGTGCATTTGATGCACACGCGGCCAGCAGCACCCAGATGATCGCCATTTATCGCAGCGCGATCAGTCCACAACTGGCGCGCTCGCTGTTCTTTGCGTAAGCCCCAGCGTCAACAAGGAAACTGACGATGACCGCACACACGATCAATACCGACACCCCGGCCTTGCTGAAAAAAAGCCAGGTCGTGCAGCAAATCAGCCTGGGGCCCACGCTCAACGAAGTGGCCACCGAGCTGCTGCGCCAAGCCTTGAAGGAGCAATTCCCCGAACGCGATATCGACCCGGAACAGACCCTGATCGGCACGCCGCAATGGCGCTGGTTCGACGGCACGCTGGTCGCCATGCCTGCACGCTTCGAGTCGCTGAGCCGGGCGCTGATACGCCAGTTCGCCACCTCGGCCACTGCCAATTACCTGGAAGGTGAGCACTTCCTCACGGTGAATCCATCGACCACACCCGTGGTGCATCTGGACATTGCCGTCGAAGCCATTGCCCGTTTGCTCAATGACTACGCACCGCTGCTTTTCGTCGCCTTTGGCGAGCAGCAACTGGCCTACTGGAACCGCAAGGGCCAGCATGCGCCGCACTGGCAGGAGCTGTCCGCATCCTTGCGCAAGACCCTCGACGTGCAAAACGTCAACGGCTGGGATGAAGCGCAGTGTCGAGTGGCAAGGGCCGTCGCCTTGAATCCGGACAAGCCGCTACGGCAAAGCCACGACCCGACCCTGGCCGCCATCCGGGTCAGCCTGATCGACATCGACAGCATCGACAGCCAGGGCAACAGCCGACACCAGGTGCTGGGCGGGGCCGCAGTGATTACCGGGCGCCATGAGGAGCGCGAGCTGGTGATGATGTACTCCACGGAGAACGGATATGAAACCTTCGGCTCCCTGGATCAGTTGGGTGCTTCGCTGCCCGAGCGCATCGACCCGCTACCCCCGGGGCACAACCTGAAGTGGCAGTTGTTCGAGCCTGAAGGCAATTTTTTTGATCACATGGCCTGGGCGCTGATCACCACGCAGCTCGATGCGATTCGGTCCGTCACCGATGACAGCTTCGCCGCACAGGGCCCAGACACCATCAGCGCCGTGGCCGTGCAAGAGAGCACCAGTGCCCAGGACAAACTTGCCCTGCTTGGACTGGTCGATGCGATTCCCGACTGGCTGTTCGGCGCGTCGGCCACCGACCTGGATCACTACAGCCAATCCATCAATGCACTGGGCAAGCTGTACAAACAGGCGGACAAAAAACTGCTGCGCATTCCCGCCGTCGACACGTTTGCCCAGCAGCGCATGCGCGAGGCAATCATTGCCGACAAACCCGCCGCCGCTGCATTGGCCCTGGATAACCTGGCGATCACCATCATCAACAGTTTCGAGGCCGACGGCCTGACGCTGCCCAACCCAATGGACATCCAGACCGAAACCCTGGGTGAATACGCCCTGCAGAACAGCGCGCCCTATCAAGCCAGCGTTCGCTTCGACCCGCCGCAGCCTGTGCCTGAGTGGTTGGATGAAGCCTATCTGACGACGATGGCCAGCAACGTCGATATCGGCCAGGCGTATCCCGAGCTGATCCGCGAAAACCTGATCGACAGCCCGGCCCAGGCCGCCTTGCAACAGGACTTCTACATCAGTCAATTGCGCGCCGAACTGCCGATGATTGCGCTGGAGTGCAAGCTGCGCGGCATCGGCGGGATTGACGAACTGGGTTGTCGTTACATTCGCCAATGGCTCAAGCCGACACCCGATCACCTGCACCCGATACTCATCCGCCCGCTGGCTTTCGTCCATGACGCGAACGCCGATGGCGACCCCGTTACCGATATGTACATCATTGCCCCGCGCCAGCCAGACGCCGGTCCTTGCCTGCTCTATCGGCCGTTGTTCGAACTACCGCTGCTGCAATTCCCCTCGGCGCAAAACCTGCTGTACGCCTTGCACCAACCGGGCGAGCTGCGGGACTCGGTACTGGCGTGGCTGCCCGACTCGGACAGCAGTTTCAAATACGCCCAATACACCTTCCCGATCGGCCTGCCCAGCCCATGGCTGAGCGCGCAGTTGCTGGCCGAACCCTGGACATCCACGGACTGGGCCGGCCCCGTTGAGCTTGCCTCGAAAGCGCTCGAGGGTGATGCCTTTGCCGCCCTGTTCAAGGCCCATGCCCAGGCCATGGCCGAGCTCGCCGATCGCCAATCGCTGTCCAATGCACAGCGACGCTGGGACCTGCTCAGAGACAGTGGCTGGGCGCTGTTCAGCATTGCCGCGAACTTCCTCAGCGGCCCGGCCGGTGCTGCGGTGTGGGTCTGGCAAAGCCTCAGCGAGATCGAACAGGTCGCGCAGGCCCACCAACGTGGCGACGCCACCGCCCAATGGAGTGCTGTCGGTGAAATGCTGTTGAACCTGGGCATGATCCTCGCCCATCACGCGGCCTCACGCCGCAAGACTGGCCTGCCCGCGGCTCCCAAGGGCGACCATGACAGGCCGCTCAAGCACCTCGTTGCGGCGCCCGAGACCGCGACCAGGCCCAGGGTGACATTGAACCCTACACCACTGACCGGTGAACTGCCGCCCAGCCATTTCTCTTCACTGGAACCGGGGGGTTCAGTGCCCACTCGTTCGCCCTCGGCATTGGCCCTTTATCTGGATCGGATGACCGTGCCGGCGCTTGATCTTGCAGCACCTGGACTGGAAACCCTGCCACGCGAATCGGCGTCCCTGTATCGCAAGCAGGAAAAGTCCTATGCAAAGGTGGGCGAGCGCTGGTTCTGCGTAGTGGAAGACGAGGATCAGCAGGTGCAAATCATTGACCCGCTGTCACCGTCCAAAACCGGCCCATTGTTGATCCACAATCAACAAGGACAGTGGTTCATCGATACCCGCTTGCGCTTGCGTGGTGGGGGCCGCAACAGCCTGAAAAGTCAGCTCAGGGCACAACGCAAGGTCAAGGAACAGCAGAAGCAGGAACTGGGCGCGAAGCTGGATGCTTTCAAACGCCAGGAAGCGACCAGCAACGCTGAACTGAAAGTAGCCCAGCTGGAACTGATGGGCACCAACGGCCAAATACGCGAACAGGCGACGCAGCGTTACCTCGGGCTCGTGGACAAGCTGATCAAGGACTACGACCAGGCACTGACGAATCTCGAGCAATGGCGCCTGAAAGGGGGCACCGACGGTTATTTCAATGATTTGCAGCGCCTGACCATCGAGCTGCAAAAGAACCTCGCCCTCTGGTTCGCCCTCAAGCGCGCTGCCTATTCCACACTAACCGAAAAGCTCGCGCAGGATCAGTACATCGATACACAAACCTCCGCGCAGGCCCATATCCAGGGAGTGCGACAGGCGCTGGCATTGAGTCATGAACTGATCGCTCGGCTACACACCTCCCAGGTCACCCTCGAGGCCCTGGATGCGACGGGAAGCGCCGGCATGCGCACCACGCAAAGCCTTCGCAAGTTGCTGCCCCAGTTCAACCAGTGGGATCTGAAGGCCAACGAGATTGGCATGTCCCACGAGGTATGCCTGCGTGACGGCGCCAGCCACGGCGATGACTTGCCGCGCAATGCCGTAGGCCTGTTGATAATCGAGGCCGCCACGGCTACCCATAAACATGCTGCCCTGATCAGGAAGCCACCGGCTACGCAGCCTGATGCCGAGCACATCGAGAGCCTGAGTCGGCTGATCGATGTCTACGCCGATACCACGCAACGCCTGGCAGACCTTCCGGGCGAACATCCCGACAAGTTGCAGGAGCCTGAGCTTCAACGCGTCAGCGCCTTGATCGGTGAGTTCAAGCAACTGGCCCAGGAGCAATTGAACAGACTATTGCCCACCAGTGGCGAAAGTACACCGCCGACGATGCCGCTCCCGGCGGTCGCCGGGCCTTCGCGTCCCGTTGGCAAAGTCAGTAAAACCCGGCCCCGTTATCCTGCTCCCGGCCAAACCTCGACCGCCGCCGAACGCTCTCTCGAGGAAGTGCTGCCCCCCAGGCCGAAATCCACGCCACTGCCCGACATGGATGACACCGACATCGTCGACAATGCCCTGACCCTGAATGAAGGCGTCGAGGCTTTCATTGACCGCACGCGCAAAGATGCCCTGCGGCCCAACCGCATTCCGGCGGATATGCAGGATCTTTTCGATCTGCAGGCGCAACGCCTGGAGCAGTCGGCGAACGATGTCGCCAAGGCGCTGGAGCGATTGCGCGTGTCGAGTGGTACACGATTGCCGGTCGGCGACCTGAGCGGCAACCTCGGCAGCGCGGCCCTGCGGTTACGTGCGCAAGGCATCAGCGTGCGCGCCAACCTGCTGAAAAATCGCCAACCGCGACAAGCCTATCTGCAGTGGCTGCTGGACAACCAGCAGGTGCGCATCGTCAGAAATGCCCAGGGGCGAATCAGGACCCAACAGCGTCGCGACTACTTTCAGGAGTACCGGATTCTCGACACCACCCACAACGACCAACCGCTGTGGGTGGCGCACTTTCACTACGACGCGCTCGAGACACCCGCCGATCAGTTCAGCGCTGCCCACCTGAAAATCGCCGAACCTTATCTGCAGCAGTTCACCACGGAGCAGCGCCAGGCGCTTACTACGCTGGCACCGATCGACTATGTGCTGCGGCGCATCAGCAACCCGTCACTGTTCCTCACCCTCGAACCGAAAAGCTGAGGTCTGATCCGCGCGCCTCACGCCACACGCCACACCTTGCGCAACCGCTCGAGTGCCGCCGCTATCGCTTTTTCCGGTACGGCGGCAAACCCCAGTACCAGGCCGGCGCGTTGATCCTCGGGAGTCAGCGAATCGGCCAGCCAGTAACTGCTCAGGGCATTGATCTCGACATCGACGCTGCGCGCCAACTCGATCAACTCGGCCTCACGTGACAGGCTGTCGACCGCGACCGTTAGGTGCAACCCGGCGGCCACCCCCGGCAGTTTGCCAACGCCGGCAACCTCCACAGGCCAACCGCTCAACAGCGCATTGCGCCGGCTCAGCGCGGCCCGCCGCATGCGCCGGATATGCCGCTGAAAATGCCCGGCAGCCATGAACTCGGCCATCACCGCCTGGGTACTGACCTCGGAGTGGCGCACGTCCACCGCGCGGCGCTGGGCGAACGCGTCCACCAGCCCCTGGGGCAGCACCAGGTAACCCAGGCGCAGCGCCGGGAACGCGACCTTGCCGAACGTACCGACGTAGAGCACCCGGCCCTGCCGATCCAGGGCTGCCAGCGGCGCCAGCGGTGCGCCGCTGTAGCGGTACTCGCCGTCGTAGTCGTCCTCGATGATCCAGCCGTTGCTACGCTCGGCCCAGGCCAGCAGCTCCAGGCGCCGGGCCAGGCTCATGATGACCCCGGTGGGGTATTGGTGAGAGGGTGTGACATAAGCCAAGCGGCAATCGGGCAAGCGGTTCAGCTCGGCGCAACTGATGCCCTCGTGGTCCACCGATACGCCGTGCAACCGCGCGCCGGCAACCGCAAAGGCATGACCTGCCGCGCGATAGCCGGGGTTTTCCACAGCCACCCCATCGCCCGGCGCCACCAGCAGCTGTGCACAAAGGCTGATTCCCTGCTGCGCGCCACTGGTGATCACAATTTGTTCAGCACTGCACTGCATGCCCCGTGAGCTGCGCAAATAGGCGGCAATCATCCCACGCAGGCGTGCATCGCCTTCGGGGGCGCCGTAGCACAACTGCTGCAAATCCGGTTTGCGCCAGAAAGCCGCGTTGAGCTTGGCCCAGACCTCGAATGGGAACAGATCAAAGGCCGGTACGCCGACCCGAAATGCCCGTGGCGGACCACTGGGCGGGCGTGGCAAATGATGCTTTTCGACCCGCGCCAAGGCGTCGCTGTGGATAACTTTGCTGGATAAATTCACAGGTAAATCCAGCCAATTTGTGGATAAGGCTGTGGGTAAGCCTGTCGATAAGCCTGTGGATACTTTTGTGGATAGTTTTCCAGGCGTGAGTGCATTCGCTGGCAGTTGCGCCACATAGGTGCCATCGCCTACTCGCCCCTCGATGAAGCCCTCGGCATACAGCTGATCGTAGGCACGCACCACGCTGTTGCGCGATATCGCCAGGGCCGCGGCCAGATCACGACTCGCTGGCAGCCGGGTACCGCCGGCCAGGCGTCCGTCGAGAACACGCATCCGCAGCGCCTGGTAGAGCTGACGGCTCAGCCCCTGACGGCGGTCGAGCACGATACCCGCCGGGTTGAAGGACAAGGAGATCGGCGCATTGGTCATGGCATTGGACCTATGAAATTGGTCGTTAATGGCTCTTACAACAGACCAATAGCCTGCCTAGGATGCAGGCATTCGCCAAGGACATTCTCCATGTACACGCCTAGAAACTTCGCCATCGACGATTTAACGGAACTGCAGCAGCACATGCTCGACACGCGCCTGGCGATTCTCGTCACTCAGGACGAACAGGGCCTGCAAGCCAGCCACCTGCCGCTGCTGCTGGATACCGCACAAGGTCCGAATGGCACCCTCTACGGGCATTTCGCCAAGGCCAATGCGCAATGGAAGGCCCTGCAGAACGGCGCCGAGGCACTGGTGATTTTTGCCGGTGCCGACGCCTACGTCAGCCCCGGGTTTTATCCGTCCAAGGCCGAACACGGCAAAGTCGTGCCGACCTGGAACTACGTCGCCGTACACGCCTATGGCAGCGCCGAGGTGTTTACCGACGCCGAGCGCCTGCTCAGGCTGGTCAGCGCCCTGACCGACCGTCATGAAGCGGGCCGCGCCCAGCCATGGAAAGTCGCCGATGCCCCGGCCGACTACATCGACGGCATGCTCAAGGCCATCGTTGGTTTTGCCTTGCCGATCCAGCGCCTGGAAGGCAAACGCAAGCTCAGTCAAAACCGCAATAGCGCAGACATTGCCGGCGTACGCGCAGGGCTGGCCGCCAGCCCCGACCTGCACGACCAGGCCCTCGCCCACTTGATGCCCAAGGAATGAACATGAGTCAGATCGAGATTCGCCGTGTCACGGCCGCCGACCACGCCGCCTGGCTGCCGCTGTGGCAAACCTACCTGCGCTTCTACAACACCGAACTGCCGGACACAGTCAGCGACAACACCTGGCAACGCCTGCTCGATCCCAGCGAACCGACCCACGCAGCACTCGCCTGGGCCGACGACAAAGCCGTCGGCATGGTGCATTTCATCTACCATCGTTCGAACTGGAGCATTGAAAACTCCTGCTACCTGCAAGACCTGCTGGTCGCACCTGAAACCCGTGGCACCGGCGTCGGCCGCCAGTTGATCGAGTTCGTCTACCGTACCGCCAAGGCCGACGGTTGCTGCAAGGTGCACTGGCTGACCCACGAAACCAACGCGACCGCGATCCAGCTCTACGAGCGCATCGCCGAACGCCCCGGTTTCATCCAATTTCGCAAAGCCCTTTGAGAGGCCAGGAGCAACACATGACGATTTCACTCGCAGACTGGAAAGGCGTGCCGCCACCGTCGGTGCAATTGATCGAAGGACGCTTCATTCGCCTCGAAAAACTCGACCCGGCGCGCCATGCCGAAGGCCTGTTCCAGGCATTCCAGGGCCCCGGCGCCGACCCGAAACTCTGGGATTACCTGCCCTACGGCCCCTTCACGGAACGCAGCGTCTTCAATGACTGGCTGAACAACCACGCCGCCCACAGCGACCCCTACTTCTTCACCGTCATCGACCGTGCCAGCGGTGATGTGCAGGGCATCCTCAGCCTGATGTCGATCGTCCCAGCCCAGGGCCGCATCGAAATCGGCCACGTCACCTTCGGTGCGCCGATGCAGCGTTCGCCGAAAAGCACCGAGGCGGTTTACCTGTTGGCCAAGCACGCTTTCGAGCTCGGCTACCGTCGCCTGGAGTGGAAGTGCAACAACGGCAACGCCCGCTCCAAGTACGCGGCCGAACGCCTGGGCTTCAGCTTCGAAGGCGTGTTCCGCCAGCACATGGTGGTCAAGGGGCAGAATCGCGATACCGCCTGGTATTCGATCCTCGATGGGGAATGGCCGGCTATTGGCGCGGGATTCGAGCAGTGGCTGGCAGAAGGCAATCAGACCGCGACCGGTCAGGTGAAGTCGCTGGCCGAATGCCGCGGTTGATGGATCAAACGGGTGACGCCTGATTAATCGTCCGGCGAATCTTCACCACGCCCATTTGCATGCCAAATGGGCGCAGCACCGCGTTAAGCGATTTCAGCGTCTGATTGCCTTCCCCGTGCTCGATGTGGACCAGGGTGCGCACCGAAATTTTGCACATCCTGGCGAACTGACTCTGGTGCAGCCCGGTAACCTCGACCCGCAGGCGGCGCACGGCATCACCGAGGGTCAAGCTGTCCTCGGCCAGGCCTTGCTGAATACTTTCAATCAGCAGCGTCCGCTCTGCCACGCTCATGCTCATTGCAAACCCCACTCGTTTAAACGTTGCTCAAGATGCCGAAGCGCAATGCGCGGATGATTCATCGTCACTTCCGGCAAACCGCTATCGACCAATAGGTCCGGGAGCGCCCGCAAACGTCCTGCCTCCTCGCGCAACCGCTCAAAGATCACTGACGAATCGACGATCCCCGCCAGTGCATCGCACACGCCACGCCAATCCACATCCCCTGCTATCTCCAGCTCCCGTGACCACTTGGTGGTGCGGGTGATGCCTTCATCGTCCATCACCATGGGTGCCAGATCGTAGATGGGTGCCAGTTCAAATGAATCGGTATGGCGAATGATTGCAGTGTTGCGGCCGTGGTTATCGGAATTGCCGAGTATCTTGTTGAGCAGGTCACGACGCAGGTAATCCAGCACCAGGTCCTCGACCTGCGCCGCCTGACCTGCGGACCGCCAAAGGCCGGCCAGCAACCGGATCACGTCGAGGTGATTCATCGCACTCCCGGGCGTCGTGACACCGGCCAGCGAATAGATCGACTCAACCGCCAGGCGCTCGATCCCCTGCGGCGTCACTCGTCGATCAAAGCGCTGCATCCAGAGACTGGGTTTCGTCGCTTCCTCCAACGCCAACCCTGCCGTCGCCACGCTATCGATACCCAGCGCTTGCAGGGCCTTGTAGTAGTGAAACTCGCTTCTGAGGATGTCTTTATCGGATTGGTTGCCCTGGTTGCGAGCGAACTTCACGAACCAGTGCTGCGTGACCTCGGAGTCATCCAGCACCGCATCCGGATAGAGCAGGCCTTCGCGGTTTTCGGTCAACAGCAACTTCGGAGCTTCACCGCCCGCGCCCGTCGCCCCGCCAATGGCGGCGCCTTGTTCGTAGGCGTACTCGAGAAAGCGATTGTCCCGCGCAATGACTTCGGCTCGCTGAAAGCCTATAGCCGGACGGTTGCCCAGCGTCTCCAGTGATTCCCTGATGCGCAGGTTACCCACCGGGGCCGGTGTGCTTCGCGCCAACAGAAAAAGATCGGCACTGATCTCTTCCGGCTTGTCGCGCCCCATGCGGCTCATGAGAAATCGTTTGGCCGCCCCCGCGGGCGCAATGTCGTGCAAAAAAGCTGGAGCCGCCGCGGTGCGCTGTCCCTCCCAGGCAATCGGAGCGGTGGCGCTCAGGGCACCTGCGAAGGGGCTGGAGATGTCTTCAATGCGCTCGACCAGATAACCGGTTTCGTAACCGAAGCTGCAATGGCTGTCGAAGCCTCGTTCTGGTTCATCGAACGTCACGGTCATGGCGTCCTGCCAATTTCCGGCGTTATAAATCTGCAGCGTCAATGTCAGCATCGTTTGCTCCTGCACTTTAATGCACTTTTAACCATCAAAAAGCCACTCATGATGCAATATAGTGCATCTAATAGGGATAAGCAGTACTGCAACCTGCATTAAAATGCAGATAACAGGCCATCCTGACTGGCGGAATGCATCAAAATGCATTTGGCTAAACGAGTCCTGACAAACCGCAGGCAAAAAAAAGGGGAGCATGTGCTCCCCCGAGGTAAAACGTTGCAGATGAAGGCGTTTGATCAGCCTTCGATCTCGATCAGGATTTCGCCCGGATTGACGCGGTCGCCCTTGGCCACGTGAATCGCGGTGACCTTGCCGGCGATGGCCGATTGCACTTCGGTTTCCATCTTCATCGCTTCGGTGATCAGTACGGCCTGGCCAGCTTTGACCGTGTCGCCTTCCTTGACCAGCACGTCGACGATGTTGCCCGGCATGGTGGTGCTGACGTGACCCGGTGCAGTGGCTTGCTTACGCTTGCTGCTGCCGCCGCCGACGAATTCGTTGAGCGGTTCGAACACCACCTCTTCCGGCATGCCGTCGATGGACAGGTAGAAGTGACGCTTGCCTTCGGCCTTGACGCCGACACCGGTGATGTCGACGCGGTAGGTTTCGCCGTGCACGTCGATGACGAACTCGGTTGGCACGCCTTCGCCGCCGGCCGAGGCCACGCGGCCTGCTTCAGGAATTGGCAACAGCACTTCCGGAACCAGGGTGCCGGCTTCGCGCTCTTCGAGGAACTTGCGCCCGATGTCCGGGAACATGGCGTAGGTCAGCACGTCTTCTTCAGACTTGGCCAACGCACCGATGTCGTTACGCAGCTTGGTCATCTCCGGCTTCAGCAGGTCGGCTGGACGCACGTCGATCACTTCCTCGTTGCCGATGGCCTGGCGACGCAGATTTTCGTCGACCTGGCCCGGCGCCTTGCCGTAGCCGCCTTGCAGGTACAGCTTCACTTCGTTGGTGATGGTCTTGTAGCGCTCGCCAGCCAGCACGTTGAAGAACGCCTGGGTGCCGACGATCTGCGAAGTCGGGGTCACCAGCGGTGGGTAGCCGAGGTCGTGACGCACCCGCGGAATCTCCGCCAGCACTTCGCTCATGCGGTTCAGGGCGCCCTGCTCTTTCAACTGGTTGGCCAGGTTGGAAATCATCCCGCCCGGTACCTGGTTGACTTGCACGCGGGTATCGACGGCGGTGAATTCGCTTTCGAACTGGTGGTATTTCTTGCGCACGGCGTAGAAGTACAGGCCGATCTCTTGCAGCAGCTCCAGGTCGAGGCCGGTGTCGAACTCGCTGCCTTTAAGGGCGGCGACCATCGATTCGGTGCCCGGGTGGCTGGTACCCGAGGCGAAGCTGGAGATCGCGGTGTCGATGTGATCGGCACCGTTTTCGATCGCCTTGAGCTGGCACATGGTGGCCAGGCCGGCGGTGTCGTGGGAGTGGATGAACACCGGCAGCGATTGCTCGCTCTTCAGTGCCTTGACCAGCTCGCCAGTAGCGTACGGGGTCAGCAGGCCAGCCATGTCCTTGATCGCCACCGAGTCGCAACCCATGGCTTCCATCTGCTTGGCCTGGTTCACGAAGGCGTCGATGGTGTGCACCGGGCTGGTGGTGTAGGCGATGGTGCCCTGGGCGTGTTTGCCGGCGGCTTTTACCGCTTCGATCGCCACGCGCAGGTTACGCACGTCGTTCATCGCGTCGAAGATGCGGAACACGTCGATACCGTTGACTGCCGCCTTGGCCACGAAAGCCTTGACCACGTCATCGCTGTAGTGACGGTAGCCCAGCAGGTTCTGGCCACGCAGGAGCATCTGCAGGCGGGTGTTAGGCAGTGCCGCACGCAGTTTGCGCAGACGCTCCCACGGGTCTTCCTTGAGGAAGCGCACGCAGGCGTCGAAGGTCGCGCCGCCCCAGCATTCCAGCGACCAGTAGCCGACTTTGTCGAGCTTGTCGCAGATCGGCAGCATGTCTTCGGTGCGCATGCGGGTGGCGAGCAGCGACTGGTGGGCGTCGCGCAGGATGGTGTCGGTAACGTGGATCTTGGACATTGTTATATTCCTCACAGGCCTGCGTGGGCGGCGATGGCGGCGGCGATGGCCAGGGCCAGCTCTTCGGGTTTGCGCTTGATCGAGTAGTTGGTCAGTTCAGGGTGGCTTTCGACGAAGCTGGTATTGAACTGGCCGCTACGGAATTCCGGGTTACGCAGGATTTCCTGGTAGTACGCGGCGGTGGTCTTGACCCCTTGCAGGCGCATGTCATCCAGCGCGCGCAGGCCACGGTCCATCGCTTCTTCCCAGGTCAACGCCCAGACCACCAGTTTCAGACACATCGAGTCGTAGAACGGTGGAATGGTGTAGCCGGTGTAGATCGCCGTGTCGGTGCGTACGCCGGGACCGCCGGGCGCGTAGTAACGGGTGATCTTGCCGAAGCTCGGCAGGAAGTTGTTTTTCGGGTCTTCGGCGTTGATCCGGAACTGCAGGGCGAAACCGCGGTGCTGGATGTCTTCCTGTTTCACCGACAGTGGCAGGCCGGATGCGATGCGGATCTGCTCACGGACGATGTCGATCCCGGTGATTTCCTCGGTGATGGTGTGTTCCACCTGCACCCGAGTGTTCATCTCCATGAAGTACACCTCGCCCTCGGCGAGCAGGAACTCCACGGTACCGGCGTTCTCGTAACCCACGGCCTTGGCCGCACGTACCGACAGGTCGCCGATGTAGGCGCGCTGCTCGGGAGTCAGTTGCGGGCTCGGAGCGATCTCGATCAGCTTCTGGTTGCGGCGCTGGATCGAGCAGTCACGCTCGAACAGATGCACCACGTTGCCAAAGCTGTCGCCGAGGATCTGCGCTTCGATGTGCTTGGGATTGACGATGCACTTTTCCAGGAACACTTCCGCCGAACCGAACGCCTTGGTGGCTTCGGAAATGACTCGCGGGAAATTCTGTTCGAGTTCTTCACGGCTGTTGCAGCGACGGATACCGCGACCGCCGCCACCGGAAGTGGCCTTGAGCATCACCGGGTAACCGATGCGCTCGCCTTCGGCCAACGCTTCCTCGATGCCCGAAACGTTGCCTTCGGTGCCCGGGGTCACTGGCACGCCGGCCTTGATCATGCTGCGGCGCGCTTCGGTCTTGTCGCCCATGCGGCGAATGACTTCCGCCGCCGGGCCGATGAATTTGATGCCACGCTCGGCGCAGATATCGGCCAGTTCGGCGTTTTCCGACAGGAAGCCGTAGCCAGGGTGCAGCGCATCACAACCGGTTTCCACCGCCAGGTTCACCAGCTTGCGCGGGTTCAGGTAGCCGGCCAGGGGCTCGGCACCAATGCTGTGGGCCTCGTCGGCACGCTTGACGTGCAAGGCATGACGATCGGCATCGGAATAGATCGCGACCGAGCGAATGCCCATCTCGGCGCAGGCACGTACGATTCGTACGGCAATCTCACCACGGTTGGCGATCAGGATCTTTGTTATCACTTGGAATTTCCCTTGAGCCGGTTGCTACCCACGACCCGCTTGACTGGGGTCGGCGCGTGACTAAATGTTTCAAGTCAGTCGCAGGGCCACACTATCCCGCTCAAGGAATTAACAAAAATCAATAATAATTGGGTTAGCTATAAGTAAAGACTTATAGTTGAGCCCTCTACCGTCGGCAGGAGTCCTCACAAGATGCGTAAGTCATTGATGCGTATGACATTACGTCAGCTTCAGATCTTTAACGAGGTCTGCGATTTGCGTTCCTACAGCCGCGCGGCTGAGGAAATGTCTCTCACTCAGCCGGCCGTCAGCCTACAAATTCGTCAGCTTGAAGAGCTGATTGGTCAACCTTTGTTCGATTATGTCGGCAAAAAGCTCTACATGACCGAAGCCGCTGAAGCGTTACAGCGGGCCAGTCGAGACATTTTCGGCCGCCTGGAAAACCTCGATATGCAGCTGTCCGACATGCAAGGGTCACTGCAGGGACAGCTGAAACTGGCGGTGGAATCCAGTGCCAAGTACTTCGTCCCACACCTGTTTGCCGCCTTCAAACGCCAGCACCCGGAGGTCAATCTGCAACTGACGGTGGTCAACCGTGGCCAGGTCATTCGGCGTCTTTCGGACAACCGCGATGACCTGGTGATCATGTCCATGGTGCCCCAGGACATGGGCCTGGAGTTCCTGCCCTTCCTCAATAACCCGATTGTCGCCGTGGCCCCACCGGATCATCCGTTGTGTCACATGGGCCCACTGCGCCTGCAGGATCTGGAGCCCTATACCTTGCTGCTGCGTGAGCCCGGCTCCGGGACGCGACTGGCCTGTGAAGAGTATTTCAAGGAAAAGCGCGTGCACTTCAACCAGACCCAGGAGGTCTCGTCGGCCGAAGCGCAGCGTGAATGCGTGGCGGCGGGTCTGGGCGTGGCGCTGTTGACGCGACACGCCCTGAACCTGGAGTTGGCGACCGGCGGACTCAAAGAGCTGCCCGTCGAAGAGCTGCCGTTGTTTCGCAGCTGGTGCCTGGTGCAAGCCAAGGCCAAGCGCCTGTCACCGGTGGCGCATGCGTTCCTGGGGTTTATCCGCAGCGAACGGGTGCAGATCAGCGCGCTGGTTGAGCGCTTCGACGGGAAGTTGCCGACGCGGCCTGCCAGTAGTTAAGTTCAAGGCTATCGGGGAAATCACCAATTTCTGCGAGAAGCTGGCGTTGCTCGCAACGATCTTCAATCGCACGGCGAAAGGCCATACGACGCTGGTCTTCCTGCTGACGGCGAGTTTTGACAGCGCTGTTGCGTTCTTCGTAGGGCTGGGCCATTTCGAGTCTCCCAAGGCGTGTACGGGAGCTTCAAAATAGGCGCAGGGGATGACGGTTTAGCGGCGCGAGGGTTACAGACTGATGAATGTTGGCCTGGCTCAGTCGTCCAGCGCTTTCACCGACTTGGGCGACAACCGCAAGCTGCGAAGGCTGCGCTTGACGCTCTTGAGGTGGTTGACCAGGCTTGGGCCGCGCGCCATCGCCACGCCCATGGCCAGTACGTCGATCACCACCAGGTGGGCGATCCGCGAGGTCAGCGGCGTATAGATTTCGGTGTCTTCATGCACGTCGATCGCCAGGTTGACCGTCGACAGCTCCGCCAATGGCGTCTGGCTCGGGCACAGAGTGATCAAGGACGCACCGCTTTCACGCACCAGGTTGGCGGTAATCAGCAAGTCCTTGGAACGGCCCGACTGGGAGATACAGATGGCCACGTCGCTGGGCTTGAGCGTCACAGCCGACATCGCCTGCATGTGCGGGTCGGAATAGGCCGCAGCCGTCAGCAGCAAACGGAAGAATTTATGCTGGGCATCCGCCGCCACGGCACCCGAGGCACCAAAACCGTAGAACTCGACACGCTGGGCCTGGGACATCAGGGATACGGCCCGCTGCAATTCCACCGGATCGAGCTTCTCGCGAACCTCCATCAGCGTGTGCAAGGTGGTGTCGAAAATCTTCAGGCTGTAATCGGCGACCGAATCGTCTTCATGAATGGCGAACTGCCCGAAGCTCGCGCCGGCGGCCAGGCTCTGGGCCAGCTTCAACTTCAGGTCCTGGAAACCGGAACAACCTATGGCGCGACAGAAACGCACGATGGTCGGTTCGCTGATGCCAACGCTGTGGGCAAGATCGGCCATGGAACTGTGCATCACGGCCGCGGGGTCAAGCAGCACGTGATCGGCAACCTTGAGCTCCGATTTGCGTAACAGGTGGCGAGACTGGGCGATATGTTGCAACAGGTTCAAAGGGCAGGACTCGTCGGTAGGGGCTGGCGCCGGGGAGGTAGTACGCTTGTAGTTATACTACAAGAATCGGCTTTTTGCCTGCTCAATGCGTAACTGGATCCCTCGATTTCAGCAGGGATCGATCCATGTAGCACGGTTGGCCAGGTTACCGCGCCGTCAGCGGGCGGCTCGCTGCCCTGACGTTTGAAACCCGGTACCCTGCATCCGCGATAAGTAAATACCGCAAACACCCGGCCGTCCCGGATAACTTCTAGAAGCAGGAAGCAATCAAACCCACTTCAAGGAGTTCCATCCCATGACGATTCAAAGCAAAAACTGGACCGCACAACTTGACCGCATGCCCGGTGCAGGTCCGACATTTCGCGTGTACGGCACGGTCACCGTTGCCCATCCGGGCATCACCCCCAAGCTGGTGCCGAGCCAGGTCCAAGACACCCCGTTTCTGCCGTTGGAACTGGTGCTGGAAGACAACAACGGGATTAACGTGCAAGTTTTAACCGATAAGTTCGTTGAATATAAAGTGACGGGGGACTACCACGCCAGTAATGTTGGCATTTTCTACAACGGCCAATTATTGCAATATATCGATGAAGTATTAATTACCCAATAACCATCTGATATATCCCAACGCCCATCTTTCGGTCGTTGGTACCTTAACAACATCACAACCCAATCGGCCCAGATGATATTCATCGCGCAGGACGCAATGACTAATATCCAAGGAGTATCACAAGATGAATTTTACAACCAAAGACTGGGTAGCCAGTATTGACAGCATGCCCGTCGCCCCCTCAACGTTCAGCGTCAGCGGCGTAGTAGTCTTTCCGGACTCTGGCTACATCCCAAGACTGATTCTAAGCGTTTATCAAGATCGTCCCCCCACTCTCCGCCTCGATCTTACTGTGGAGCTCGGCTCGGGTGGTGCATTGACTGTTGTCACTGAAAAGCCCGTCCAATACAACGCCCAAGGCATCAACGCCTCCAGTGTAGATATTTACTATGAAGGCAAACTTCTACATCACATTGAAAATATAAGTAGGACCTGCTGAGTGCGTGGGCACTTGGCGGCTATCGGCAACAGCAGTCAAGTGCCCTTCACATGCTCAATCAATAGCCTGAGTTTGCAGCAAAGCCGCCAAGTGCCGAGCCCGGATCAGCTCCAGCCCCTGACGCTGCCACTCGCAGGCTTGCCGGCAAGCCTGGCGCAGCACGAACTCGGCAATCGCGCTTGATGTTCAGATGCACCACAACGACATCATTGGATGGGAAAGCACCCGGCATTGATGCTTGCATGTCGATATTGAAATCGACAAACACCAGAACACACTACCTAACAATACCAAGTTAAATGGCCCGCAAAGATAAACTTAAAATTGATATATTTATTCAGCAGGAAGCAATATAACTAATTACCGGAGTGACAAATAATGAGCTTTAAAACCAAACACTGGACCGCGCAAATCGACAGAACTCCTGGCAATCAGAGTTTTCGCGTCAATGCCACAGTAACTGTTGAAGACCCTCGAGTTCTGGTCAGACTGGAACTATCTACAGTACAGGATAACCCCCTCGATCTGCGACTGGACTTGATCATTTCAAAACCCATGGATACTGCATTGCAAGGTGAAACTGAAAAGTTAGTCACCTATAAAAAAATGGGGGATTCCAACGTTACTTCCGTTAGTATTTTCTACGAAGGAAAACCGTTTTTCCATATCCACAGAATTCGGACTACCCACTAAGTACATCGCCTTCCCGTCGGCTCTGGAAAACAACCAACGGGAAGCACTTTTTCAACTTATGGATTGTTCGCGCAACCGCGCTGCAAGACCATCCGCCTCGACCGGTCGACTTATAAGGTATCCTTGAACCTCGTCACAGCGTTCATCCTTGAGAAACTCAAGCTGCTCACGTCGTTCGACACCTTCCGCCACAACCCTCAACGACAAGCCGTGTGCCATTGCGATGATTGCCCGGGTGATCGCCGCGTCCTCTGCATCCTCTCCCAACCCACGAATAAATGCCTGATCGATCTTCACGTAATCCACGGGAATGCGCTTCAAGTAACTCAGCGACGAATATCCGGTACCAAAATCGTCAATCGCCAACTTCACCCCCAGTTCACGCAATTGGCGGAAAGTGGTGATGATGTGCTCAACGCTGTCGAGCAACTGGCTTTCGGTCAGCTCCAGCTCCAGGTAGTGCGGGGCCAGGCCGGTTTCCTCGAGGACCTGACGCACCAGACTGACCAACTTGCCCTGCCGCAGTTGATGCACCGACAGATTGACCGACACTCGAATCGGCTCCAGCCCCTGGCGCTGCCACTCACAGGCTTGCCAGCAGGCCTGACGCAGCACGAACTCGCCAATTGCGCCGATCAGCCCGGTTTCCTCCGCCAGACCAATGAACTCCCCCGGCGGCACCCGCCCCATCGTCGGATGGTCCCAGCGCACCAGCGCTTCGGCGGCATTCAAGCGCCCCGTGGCCAGGCACAGCTTGGGCTGGTAGAAGACTTTCAGTTGCTGTTCGTCGATCGCCTTGCGCAGTTGGTTTTCCAACTGCAACCGCTCGAGGGTGCTGGCCTGAAGGCTGTCGGTATAAAACTGGAAGTTATTACCGCCCAGATGCTTGGCATGCTGCATGGCCATGTTCGATTGGCTGACCAGCGTTGAAATCTGCCGCGCATTGTCCGGCAGCATGCTGATGCCCATCGACGCGCTCACCACCAGCTCATGGCCTTCAATGGTCAAGGGTACGCGCAGCTTGTTCGCCAACCGCGTCGCCACCCGCGCCAGGCTCGACAAACTGCCATAGGCATCGAACAGTACCGCGAATTCATCGCTGGACAGCCGGGCAATGGTGTCCGCTTCCGGCAGCGCGTTGACCAGTCGCCGGGCGATTTTTTGCAGCAACTGGTCGGCCACGTCATGACCGAGGCTGTCGTTGAGCAATTTGAAGCGGTCGAGATTGATATGCAGCAGTGCCAGGCTACGCCCCCCCGGCTGCACGCGCTGATGGGCCTCATGCAGACGCTCGCGGAACAACGAACGATTGGCCAGGCCCGTCAGGTCGTCATAGTGGGTCAGGTAGCGCATGCGCTCTTCGGCTGCGCGACGCGCGGAAAGATCGGCGAAGAAGCCCACGATATGACTGACATTTCCCCGAGTATCGCGCACCACACTCAGCTGCAGCCATTGCGGATACAGCTCGCCGTTCTTGCGCGCCTCAACCAGTTCACCCTGCCAGTTGCCCGAGTGCTCGAGGGCTTTCTGGATCGACGGGTAGTGCCGACGCGCATCACGACTGCAGGGTAATTCGACCACATCGCGCCCCAGCAACTCCTGCGCCTGATAACCGGTGACCCGGCTGAACGCCTGGTTGACCGCAATCAGTCGGTAATCCGGGTCGAGGATCACGATGCCTTCACTGGCCGCCTCAAACACCGTCGCCGCCAGTTGGCGCTGTTCCTCCAGATCCTTGCTGGCGCTGATGTCGCGACGGGTGCCGACCATGCGCAGCACCCGCCCTGCAGGGCTGCGCTGTACGGCGCGTCCGCGGTCTTCGATCCACACCCAATGCCCATCGCCATGACGCACCCGGTATTCGATCTGGTAATCCTCGCTGCGCCCCTTCAAATGCTCCACCAGCGCCCGGCGCAGTGGCGGCAAATCTTCGGGGTGCAAGCGCGGGCGCAGATGGCTGGGCATCCCGGTGACCAGCGCCGGCTCGATGCCCAGCAGCTCCTTTAACTGGGTGTGATGCACCTCATCGGTTTGCAGGTTCCAGTCCCACAGGCCCAGCTCACTGGCCTTGAGCGCCAGGGCCAGGCGCGCTTCACTCTTGCTCAAGGCCTGGTTGGCGGCGTCCAGTTCGAGACTGCGCTGAGCTACGCGACTTTGCAGCTCCACCTGCGCCGCACGCAGTTGCTCTTCGGCCTGCCGGCGTTGCTCGACTTCCCGTGCCAGTGCCTGATTAAGCTGGTCGCTGTCACTTTGCGCCTGCTGCAAATGCTCGATCAGCGCCTGATTCTGAAAGCGCCGCAGCAAACGCCCATGGATCAGGCGATTGACCTGCCAGGCCACCACACTCAAGGACCCCAACAGGATCAGCCCAAGCCAGCCCCAACCCTGCTGGTGCTCGTCGCCACCCCAGAACACATAGCCGATGGCCGGCAGCAGACAGGGCAAGGTAAACGACAGGAAGGCCGGCAAACTCACCGCGTAGGCGACACTGGCCGACAGCGTGGCGGCGCCGATCAGGCCGAAGACCCAGGCCTGTTGCAGAAAACTGTCGGTGGGCGCCAGGGCAATGCCGGCTGCGGCCAGGGTCAAGCCACTGATGGCCGAGCCCAACAGAAACATCCGGCGCCAGATCGGTTGGGCCTGACGGCTGGGAATCGCCGAATCGAATGCCGCCACCTGAATCACGCGCAATGCCACCAGCAACAGCAGCCATACCAGCCAGGCGCTGACCAACCAATAACGTGGCGGGCTCCAGAGCAGGGCGGCGCAGACCAGGCCGTTGAGCAACATGAACAGGGTCGGCAGCAGCGAGCCCTGATACAGCAGACGCGTGCGCTCGACGGCCATCTCCATGGCGTATTGCTTGCGGATAACCTGTGGTTCCACAAAGGAGCCCGACAGGCCGGAGCTGAGGGTCATAGGCAAGGTTCTTGTTCTTATAAGAGGTGGGCGCGCTGGCCCGAAGTATCATCGGAGCATACACAAGCAATTGCCCTGACCAAACTGTTGTAGCGCATAAAAAACCCGCTACCCGATGGGCTGCAGAACCCACTGAAAGCCGCAGGTGCACAGACTGTCAGGGCTGACGGCGGATGACTGACCAGTCGCTCTCGGCGATTCTTTCATCGGTTAATGCAAAGCTCGGTTTGCCCGGTTTGACGCAGCACCCTAGAATGCCCCGATGCGCGATGATCTCTCCCTTTTGCTGAATTCCCTCAACGATGCTCAACGGCAGGCCGTAGCGGCCTCCGTCGGTCGTCAGTTGGTCCTGGCCGGTGCTGGCTCCGGTAAAACCCGAGTGCTGGTGCACCGTATCGCCTGGTTGATCCAGGTCGAAAACGCCTCGCCCCACTCCATCCTGTCGGTGACCTTCACCAACAAGGCCGCTGCCGAAATGCGCCATCGCATCGAGCAGTTGATGGGCATCAACCCGGCCGGCATGTGGGTCGGCACCTTCCACGGCCTGGCGCACCGCCTGTTGCGGGCGCACTGGCAGGAAGCCGGCCTGAGCCAGACCTTCCAGATCCTCGACAGCGACGACCAGCAACGCCTGGTCAAGCGGGTGATCCGTGAGCTGGGCCTGGACGAACAGCGCTGGCCCGCTCGCCAGGCGCAGTGGTTCATCAATGGCCAGAAAGACGAAGGCCTACGTCCACAGCACATCCAGGCCAGCGGCGACCTGTTCCTGGGCACCATGCGCAGCATCTATGAAGCCTATGAGGCGGCATGCCTGCGCGCCGGGGTCATCGACTTTTCCGAACTGCTGCTGCGCGCCCTCGACCTGTGGCGCGACCACCCGGGCCTGCTGGCGCATTACCAGAAACGCTTCCGCCACGTGCTGGTGGACGAGTTCCAGGACACCAACGCCGTGCAGTACGCCTGGTTGCGCCTGCTGGCCAAAGGCGGCGACAGCCTGATGGTGGTGGGCGACGACGACCAGTCGATCTACGGCTGGCGCGGCGCGAAAATCGAAAACATCCATCAGTATTCGGCCGACTTTCCTGATGCCGGAGTGATTCGCCTGGAACAGAACTACCGCTCCACCGCCGGGATTCTCAAGGCAGCGAACGCCTTGATCGCCAACAACACCGGGCGCCTGGGCAAAGAGCTGTGGACCGACGGCGGCGAAGGCGAAGCGATCAACCTGTACGCCGCCTTCAACGAACACGACGAAGCGCGTTATGTTGTCGAGACCATCGAAAGCGCGCTGAAAACCGGCATGGCTCGCAGCGATATCGCGATTTTGTACCGCTCCAACGCCCAATCGCGGGTATTGGAAGAAGCCCTGCTGCGTGAACGCATCCCCTATCGCATCTACGGCGGCCAGCGCTTCTTCGAACGTGCTGAAATCAAGAACGCCATGGCCTACCTGCGCTTGCTCGAGGGTCGCGGCAATGACGCGGCACTCGAGCGGGTGATCAACGTGCCGGCTCGCGGCATTGGCGAAAAAACCGTCGAAGCGATTCGCGACCACGCCCGCCACAGTGATGTGTCGATGTGGGAAGCGATGCGCCAGCTGGTCGCCAATAAAGGCCTGACGGGTCGTGCCGCCGGTGCCCTGGGCGCCTTCATCGAGTTGATCGAGAACCTGGCAGCGAAAACCGCCGAGATGCCCCTGCACCTGATGACCCAGACGGTCATCGAGCAGTCCGGCCTGATCGCCTACCACGAAGCGGAAAAAGGTGAAAAAGGCCAGGCACGGGTAGAAAACCTTGAGGAACTGGTCAGCGCCGCGCGCAACTTCGAAAACAGCGAGGAAGACGAGGACCTGACGCCACTGGCCGCGTTCCTCGGCCATGCCTCGCTGGAAGCCGGGGACACCCAGGCCGACGAGCACGAAGACAGCATCCAGTTGATGACCTTGCACAGCGCCAAGGGCCTGGAGTTCCCCTACGTGTTCCTGGTGGGCATGGAAGAAGGCCTGTTCCCGCACAAGATGAGCCTGGAAGAGCCCGGCCGTCTTGAAGAAGAACGTCGCCTGGCATACGTCGGCATCACCCGCGCCATGCAGAACCTGGTGATGACCTATGCTGAAACCCGACGCCTGTACGGCAGTGAAACCTACAACAAGGTGTCGCGTTTCGTCCGCGAGGTGCCGAAGGGCCTGATTCAGGAAGTGCGCCTGTCCAACAGCGTCAGTCGTCCTTTCAGCGGGCAGAAGCAGAGCACCAGCAGCATGTTCGCCGGTGTGGAAATCCCGGAAACCGCGTTCAGCCTGGGCCAGCAAGTGCAGCATGCGGTGTTCGGCGAAGGGGTGATCCTCAACTTCGAAGGCTCCGGCGCACAGGCACGCGTGCAAGTGAACTTCAGCGAAGGCAGCAAGTGGCTGATGCTTGGCTACGCCAAGCTAGAGGCCATCTAGACCAGCACTTGGACGGACCACGGACATCGACGACATGGGCTCGGGTTTCTTTTCCTCCTGGACATTCTGGGCCCTGATGTCAGCGGTGTTCGCCGCCCTGACCGCGATCTTCGCCAAGATCGGCATCGAAAACGTCAATTCCGACTTCGCGACGCTGCTGCGAACGGTCGTGGTCCTGGTGAGCCTGGCCTTGATTTTGTACGCAACAGGCCAATATCAGTCCCTGGGATCGATCTCCGGCAAAAGCTATCTGTTCCTGCTGCTGTCGGGGCTGGCGACCGGCGCCTCGTGGATTTGCTACTTCCGCGCACTCAAGCTCGGTCCAGCCTCACTGGTCGCCCCGGTGGACAAGCTCAGCGTGGTGCTGGTGGCAGTGCTCGGCGTAATCCTGCTGGGGGAGAAGCTCGACCTGCGCCAATGGGGCGGAATCGGCCTGATCACGGCAGGCGTTGTGCTATTGGCGCTGCGACGCTAGGCGCCTTTTCCGCTGAACCAATCGGCTTGTCCTACAGACAAAAGAACATAGCCCTACACGAACTGACTGAGCTGAACGAAGCCTGTCAGGCAAAAGCCCGAAACACTCTGTTGCTAGCCAGTAACACTTCACCTGTGCAACATGGCGCGCGTGCCATCCACAAATGGGAATTCCCTTTATGAAACGTTTTCTTAGCATCGCCATGGCGTTGTGCATCGGCCTGACGATGAGCCTGGACGCCAACGCCAAGCGCTTTGGTGGCGGCAAAAGCTCCGGCGCTGCGCCGTCGCACCAGACCAGCCAAATGGCTCCTTCCTCTCCAGGCATGGGCGGCGCCGCTGCGACCGCCGGTGCTGCCGGTGCCGCTGGCGCTGCCGCCAAGGCCGGCGGTGCTTCGCGCTGGCTCGGCCCTCTGGCCGGTATCGCTGCCGGCGGCCTGCTGGCCTCCATGTTCATGGGCGACGGCTTCCAGGGCATGCAGATCTTCGACATGCTGATCATGGCGGTCATCGCCTTTGTGATCTTCCGCTTCATCGCTTCGCGTCGCCGCAAGCAACAGGAGCAACTGGCACCTGCAGGTCACGCACCAATGCAGCGTGAGGCCTTCGAGCCGAAGCCTGCCATGGGCTCGATCTTCGGTGGCTCGGCTGCCCCGGCTACCGCTCGTCCGGTGATCAACGCACCGGCCTGGTTCAACGAAGAACGCTTCATTGAAGCGGCGCGCAACCACTTCCAGTCCCTGCAACAGCACTGGGACGCCAACGAAATGGACAAGATCGCCGAGTTCGTGACCCCGCAACTGCTGGAGTTCCTCAAGCGCGAACGTGCCGACCTGGGTGACGGCTTCCAGTCGACTTACATCGACAACCTGACCGTGCAACTGGACGGCGTGGATGATCGTGCAGACAAGACCATCGCCACCCTGACCTTCAGCGGCGTGTCGAAGACCTCGCGCTTCGACCAGGGCGAAGTGTTCAGCGAAAGCTGGAACATGGAACGTCCGCAAGGCGAGAACCAGCCTTGGCTGGTCGCCGGTATCCGCCAGAACGGCTAATACCTCGCGGTTTCGCATGCAGTAAAAAAAACCCCAGCCTCGGCTGGGGTTTTCTATTTCGCGGTTGCATCTATAGCAAGCTACTGTATAAACCGCCCCAACCAAACCGCGCCATTGAGCAAGAGGATCCCGGACGTGGAAGAAATCATCGAACAACTGCGAGAAGCCAACGAACCGGTACCGGTGCCCTTGGAGCTGCCTGACGAAGACCTGCTGGTGGAAATCGAGGAACAACTGTTCATCGACATCCCGTTTGTCTTCCGAGAATTCCTGCTGACCGTCAGCGATGTCGTCTACGGCAGCCTGGAGCCGGTGACCGTCACCGACCCACAATCCCACACCTACCTGCCGGACGTGGCCGCCAACGCCTGGGATGCCGGCGTGGATCGCAGCATGATTCCAATCTGCCAGGACGGTGACGACTACTACTGCGTCGAAGAAGACGGCACCGTGGTGCTGTGGTCGGCCGAAGAAGAACTGGTCACCGAAGAGACCTGGGAATCGGTCTGGCACTGGGCGCGGGACGTCTGGCTGGAAAGCTGACGGCCGCACCCTCGGCTGGATCAGTGCCCGGATGGCTCCTTGTGGTTATCCAGGGTTTCCAGCAGGGCCACCTGCATCCGCGTGTGTACGCGGATGAACCAGCGCCAGAGCAGTGCCGCCACGCCGGCAGTGACCACGGCAATCAGCAGCAGCAACTTGTTGGTCGGCAAAATACTGGCCGACAAGGCTGCCAGCAGCAGGAAAATCACCAGCAGCGAGAGGATCGGGATCACCTCGGCGATCACCCGGCGCACACGCTGCGTGTGACGACCAGCCATCTCCGGCTTGACGCCCATCTCTGCCAGCAGCATCGACAGCGCCTTGAGCTTGCGATAAGCGGCAATCAGGAACGGCAGCGACACCAGCAACGCCCCACCCCAGATCAAGGCTTTCTGCCAACTCGGATCACTGATCCAGTCTTGCAGGTAGGCAGACATGCGCTCGGCAAAGAACGCTCCCGAGAAGAAGATAGCCACCACCAGCGCCAGGTTGACCCCGACCTGCAGCAGAATCCGTCGAATCATCGAGGCCAGCATCGCGCCTTCGCCCTGCGGCTGAATACTGCGCAGCCATTCGCCGTACATCCCCAAGACCCGGCCCAGCCGCGTCGGTATAACCTTGGCGAGCTTGAGTGACAACGGATCAGCGGCACGAATCAGGTACGGGGTCAGCAAAGTGGTGATCACCGACACCGCCACGGCCACCGGGTAGAGGAAGTTGCTGGTGACCTGCAGGGTCATGCCCAGTGCCGCGATGATGAAGGAGAATTCGCCAATCTGTGACAGCCCCATGCCGACTCGCAGCGAAGTACGCCCATCGTTGCCGGCAATGAACGCCCCTAGGCCGCACGAGAGCATTTTCCCCAGCACCACCGCCACGGTGATCACGGCAATCGGCCAGGCGTACTGCAACAGGATCATCGGGTCGAGCATCAGGCCGATAGCAACGAAAAAGATCGCACTGAACAGGTCGCGAACCGGTTCGATCAAGCGCTCGATTTTCAGCAACTGCCGGGATTCGGCCATGATCGCGCCAATCAGGAACGCCCCCAGCACCATGCTGTACTCCAGCTTGACCACCAGCAGGCAGAAACCGAAACACAGGCCCAGCACGGTGATCAGCAGCATTTCATTGCTTTCGAATTTGGCCACGTAGGCCAACAAGCGCGGCACCAGCAGAATGCCCACCACCAGCGCGACGATCATGAACAGCGACAGCTTGCCGACGGTGGAGAACACTTCGCCAGAACTCACGGTGCCACTGACGGCGATGCTCGACAGCAAGGCAATGATGCCGATCCCCAGGATGTCTTCGACGATCAGCACGCCAAAAATCAGCTGGGCGAAGCGCTCGTTCTTCATCTTCAGGTCATTCAGGGCCTTGACGATGATGGTGGTCGAGGAGATCGCCAGGATCGCCCCGAGGAACAGCGAATCCATGGTGTTCCAGTCGAACCAGCGGCCGATTTCGTAGCCGATCCAGATCATCAGCACGATTTCCAGGAACGCCGCGATAAAGGCCGTGGCGCCGACCTTGAACAGCTTGCGCAGGCTGAACTCCAGGCCGAGGCAGAACATCAGGAAAATCACCCCCAGTTCGGCGAGGGTCTTGATCGTCTGTTCGTCGTGAATCAGCCCGAACGGAGGGGTGTGCGGGCCGATGATGAAGCCAGCGACGATGTACCCCAGGACCACCGGTTGTTTGAACCGATGAAACAATACGGTCACCACACCGGCCACCAGCATGATCACTGCCAAATCCTGAATGAAACTGATGGCATGCATGGCGAAGGCTCCTTGAGGTCGAGGGTACGGGCGACGGCCTCCGATCAACGGGCACCAGAAAGGGCCAGGCGAAGGGGCTTTTGCAGGGTAACACCGCGACTTCCGGCTGAAACGCGGTGCAATATATGGAAACAGATGGATACAAGCGTGACGACCGCGCCGGGCGCGGCGTCCCGTAAAGGATGGTTTGAAAAACTGATCAAGTGCCCGCAGAGGCGCTCCCTGAACTGCTGCCTACCCCCGTGAGTGTGCTATGGAACCCGGAAACGCCCAGCTGTCGATGACCGTCCTGATGACCCCCGACATGGCCAACTTCTCTGGCAATGTCCACGGCGGCACCCTGCTCAAATACCTCGACGAAGTGGCCTACGCCTGCGCCAGCCGTTATGCCGGCCGCTACGTGGTGACCCTGTCGGTGGACCAGGTGATTTTCCGTGAGCCGATTCATGTCGGCGAACTGGTGACGTTCCTGGCGTCGGTCAACTACACCGGCAACACGTCGATGGAAGTCGGCATCAAGGTGGTCACCGAAAACATCCGCGAGCGCTCGGTGCGTCACACCAACAGCTGCTTCTTCACCATGGTCTCGCTCGACGATGAGCGCAAACCGGCACCCGTGCCGCCGCTGCAGCCGCAGAACAGCGAGGACCGCCGCCGCTTCATTCAGGGCAAGCAGCGCCGGCAGATCCGCCAGGAAATGGAAAAGCGCTACCAGGAGCTCAAGGCCGACGTCTGATGCGCGAGCGTCAGAGGCTGATCGCGGCGGCTTCGAACTTCACCCGCGGGTGAGCGATGCGATCCTGGGCCCGCACCAGTTGCAGTTCGTAACTGGCGCAGGCCTGGGTTTCCAGCAGCACTTCGTGCACTGCCGCGGCGGCGAATTCAAACGCTGCCACCAGGCTGTCACCCAGCAGTACACGGGCGAGGAACAGGCCCGACGTCAGGTCACCAACGCCCACCGGCTGGCGCGGGAAGGCCAGCAACGGCCGACGCAGGTGCCAGCTGCCTTCGGCGGTCACCAGCAGCATCTCGAAACCATCCGGCAACTTGCCGGGATAGTCCAGATGCTTGACCAACACTGCCTTCGGGCCACGGGCCAGCAGCGCTCGCGCCATGGCCAGGCAATCAAACAACGATTGCGGCTTGCGCCCGGAAAAACTGTCCAGCTCCAACTGATTCGGGCACATGAAATCGGCCACCGACGCTGCTTCGTTGAGCAGGAAGTCGCTGACTTCAGGCGGCACGATGCAGCCTTTTTCCGCATGCCCCATCACCGGATCGCAGAGGTACAGGGCATGGGGATTGACCGCCTTGATCCGTGCCACGCCACTGAGGATCGCCCGCCCCTGGGCGGCACTGCCCAGGTAGCCCGACAGCACCGCGTCGCAGTTGCCCAGTTCGCCAATTGCCGCAATGCCCTCGACCAGTGCCGGAATCTGTTGCGGCGCCAGCACCTCGCCTGCCCATTGGCCGTACTGGGTGTGGTTGGAGAACTGCACCGTGTTCAACGGCCAGACGTTCACCCCGACCCGCTGCATCGGGAAAACCGCGGCGCTGTTGCCGGCATGACCGAAAACCACGTGGGACTGGATGGCAAGCAGATGAGGTGTACGTTTCATGCGGGATTTCCGTAAAACGATTGAAATTCGAGCCGCGCAGTATGCGACTAAACGTAGCCTGTACGACAGGCCAATGTCGCAGTTAAGCTGCGGCTAATTAGTTGGAGTGTCGTTGATGCTGACCCTGGGAAACATCTTTGTCCTGATGCTGCTGGCCACCGGCGCGGCGTGGCTGTGGCACAACCACGGCTTGCGCGAGCGGGCGCTGGAGCGGGTCAAGCGGCACTGCGCGAAACTCGATATAGAGTTGCTCGACGGTAACGTCGCGCTGAAGAAAATCGGGATTGTCCGGGATGCCAGCGGGCGCCGGCGCCTGGCGCGGATCTACAATTTCGAGTTCACCGTGACCGGCGAAACCCGACATGCGGGGACCATCACCCAATTCGGCGCCCACAGCGCGCAGATCGAATTGGCACCCTACCCGATTCCCCATGAAGAGAAACCCGAGGTGCACAGCGCCGAGGTCATCGAACTCAGTCAATGGCGCCAGGATCACAGCAAGTGGCGTCAGTGACGGCAGCGCGCAAACTGCTCCTGTAGTCGATCGATCGGCTGTGGCGCCGCGAAAATCAATTCCAGGCGTGAATCCTGACGCCATTCACTGGGCTGCCACTGCACGTCGGCGTTATCCAGCGCATTGACCGAAACCCAACCTTGCGAGCTGTGGATAACCGCTTTGGCCCGGCGCCAGTCCAGCGATTGCAGCCAGGCTTGCAGCCGCTGCCGATCAAACACCTGGCTCGGGTGCCAGCGCCAACCGATGCTCCAGCCACCTTCCTGCGCCTGACTCAGGCAGATCGGCAACCGCGGATCGGTCCAGACCCTGGGTAACTGCGCAGCGGCCGTCGGCAGGTTATCCACAGGCGCGGCAAGTTGCTGCTCAATCCCCGGCAGCTCGCTCAATGGCAACTGTCCATGCTCGGTCCATACCAGCGGTTTCGCTGGCAACCGGGCGATGATCCGTTGTCGATCCTGCTCGTCGAGCCCTGCCGCCTTGTTCAAGAGCAATAACCCGGCATCCTGCAATGCTTCTTGCTGAGCGCTCGGCAACGGTTTATCGGCAGCCAGGGCCTGTGCATCGAGCACCAGCACACTCGGCTGGATCGCCAGCACCCCTTGCCAGGGCGCCGCGTTCAGTTGCTTGAGTAACTGCGCGGGATGGCCAAGGCCAGAGGGTTCGATAAACAGGCGATCGGGCCGGGACTTGCGCAGCAGCCGACCCAGGCCGATCTGAAACGGCGCACCGTTGACGCAACACAGGCAGCCGCCGGCGACTTCCCCCAGGGCAATGCCATCGGCGGCGGAGGTCAGCAGTGCGGCGTCGATGCCAATCTGCCCAAACTCGTTGATCAATACGGCCCAGCGCTCATGGGCGGGTCGTTGCGCGAGCAGATGTCTGATCAAGCTGGTCTTGCCGGCCCCGAGGGGACCGGCGATCAGATGAGTGGGGATGTTGTGCAGCGGGCTGGGCGATTTCACGGCGGATCAACGGGTCATGGACAGAGGCGATCAATATGCCTGAGCCACGGCGCATGCACTATCACCACTGGGCTCAGGCCAGCCAGTCGAGGGTCAGGATCAAACGGCGTGAACCAGGTGCCAGTTGCGGGGAACGGTGGATCAGGCCCGAGCCTTCGTTGCCCCGCCACTTTTCACCCTTGAGCAACGCCACCTCGCCACCGAGCATTTGTTGATAGTCCTCGGGCTCGGCGTTCGCCTGGCCCAGGTGCTCGCGGCCCATGGCGTCCTCGTGCAGCCACTGGCTGCCGACACCGGCGTAGGTGGTAATCAGCCGCACCGGTACGTGGTCGACGTGAAAGCGTGGGCACATGGCCTTGTCCAGCGCACGCACCCGCACCCCAATGCGCCGCGCGCCCAGCAGACAGGCAAAGGCGCTGATCAGCCAGGACACATCGGCAACAAAGCCTTCATACCCCTCAAGATCACTGAAGTTGGCCGCTAATCCACCAAGATTCACCGGCGCTTCATCGTTCGCCAACTCCACCACCAGCGATTCCGCCAACGGCTGCTGCAACGAAAGCAGCAACGCCGCGAAATCGGCGATATGCAGCGGTAACTGGCGCTGCCAAACCGTCAGGTTGATGTCGTCTTCGAGTATCCGGGCGAACACCTCGGGAGTTGGGCCAAGTACTTGCCGGGGCGCCCGCATCAGGCTGCCTCCTCGTCGAACCAGGGGCCAAAAGGATCAGCGAGCAAGCGCCAGCCCTCGACACCCAGCGCCATCTCGTCGTCGCTCAGCAGGCACGTCTCGAGTTCGCAGGTGAGCAAGGCAAAGTCGATGTTCTGGCCGATAAACACCAGTTCCTGGCGGCAATCGCCGGTGTCTTCCGTCCAGTGCTGCATGATCGCCGCGGTACTTTCCTGATCCTCGGGCCACTGATTTTTCGGCACAAACCGCCACCAGCGCCCGGCAAATCCGTGGCGCATCAGGCCGCCGGCCTGCGACCAACTACCGGCGTCCTGGTGTTTACTGGCCAGCCAGAAGAACCCTTTGGAGCGCAGCAGTTTGCCGTTGCTCCAGGGGCGATTGATAAAGTTGAAGAAGCGCTGCGGATGAAACGGCCGGCGGGCTCGGTACGCACTCGAAGCAATGCCGTACTCGGTGGTTTCCGGCACATGCTCGCCGCGCAGTTCCTGCAGCCAGCCCGGCGCCTGTGCGGCTTTTTCGAAATCGAAGCGTCCGGTGTTGAGGATCTGCTTGAGCGGCACCTCGCCCATGACCATGGGAAGGATCTGCGCCTGGGCATTCAAGCGCTGGAGGATCGCCATCAACTCCTCGCGCTCGGCGCTGCTGATCAAATCGATCTTGCTGATCAGCAACACATCGGCGAACTCGATCTGCTCGATCAGCAAATCCGTGATCGAACGCTCGTCATCCTCACCCAGGGTTTCACCGCGAGACGCAAGGCTCTCCGCCGCCTGGTAATCGAGCAGGAAATTCAAGCCGTCGACCACCGTAACCATGGTGTCGAGCCGGGCGATGTCCGCCAGGCTCCGGCCCGTTTCGTCGCGAAAGGTGAACGTCTCCGCCACCGGCAGTGGCTCGGAAATACCGGTGGACTCGATCAGCAGGTAATCGAAACGGCCGTCACGGGCCAGTGTGCTGACCTCCTCCAGCAAATCCTCGCGCAGGGTGCAGCAAATGCAGCCGTTGCTCATTTCCACGAGCTTTTCCTGGGCGCGGTTGAGGGTGACATCGCGCTGCACCTCGCTGCCATCGATGTTGATTTCACTCATGTCGTTGACGATCACCGCCACTCGCAGGTTCTCGCGGTTGCGCAGGACATGGTTGAGCAGCGTGCTTTTGCCGGCGCCGAGAAAACCGGACAACACGGTAACGGGGAGACGATTGGGCATCAGGTGTTCCTCAACGGGGTGACAATCGGCGGACTCACAAATGTTATAGTATTACAATGCAAACAAACCAGCCCCCGTCTTGCCGCCGACTACGAAGAACGTAATCCTGCGTAAGTCCTTCCTGTGAGAATTCCATGCGCATCGCCTTGAAATGCACGCTTCTCGGACTGTCGTTGATGGTCATGACTGACGCCTTCGCTCAATTGCCCAGCCTGGCGACCTGCACCCGTAGCGCCACGCTGCTGGCCTGTGTCGATCCCGAAGGCAACGCCTATAGCGTCGCCACGGCCGGCAGCACGACCTACATGCGCGGCTACGAACAGCTAGGCAAACGCTATTGGGCGCAGACCAGCAGTCGCTACGGCCAACTGACCTTCTTCACCGGCCTGGCCTCCGACGGCGAAGCCTGGGTCGGCTACAGCCGGCGTGTCGGCTGGACCACCCTCAATCGTTTTTCCAGCTCAGGAGGCTCAAGTGCCAAGTTCACTTGCAATCGCTTGACCGGCTGCTGAGGCGAATTTCATAAGCGTCGGAAAAAGCTATCGCTGAAACAATTGTTATCATATAACATCGCATAACATTGAAACGATGGACATGCTCATGAATGCGCTGACGTTGCCGGACATCGCCGCCCAGGCTTCACGCCAATCCTTGCCTCTCGATTGGGTGGGCATGTGCGGGATCGCTGTCCCGGTGCTATTTGACGGCCAGCGCCTGAATGCAACCGCCGACGCGGGTGTCAGCCTGAATAACCGCGAAGCCCGTGGCATTCACATGTCGCGGCTGTACCTGGCGCTGGAAATGTTGGAGCAGGAAACCCTGAGGCCTGCACTGATACGCCGGGTACTGCAGCGGTTCCTGGACAGCCATGAAGACTTATCCACCACCGCCCACTTGAGAATTCACAGCGCCTTGTTGCTCAAACGTCCGGCCTTGGTCAGTCCATTGGCAGGTTGGAAAAGTTATCCACTGACCCTGGATGCGCGTCTGCAAGGTTCAGTGTTCCACGTGGAACTGAAATTCGACGTCACTTACTCGTCCACCTGCCCCTGCTCTGCAGCACTGTCCAGGCAGTTGATTCAACAGCAATTTGTCGACGACTTCGGCAACAAGTCCCTGCACCACGCAGACGTACTCGCTTGGCTGGGCTCAACCGCTGGCATCAGCGCCACGCCTCATAGCCAACGCAGCACCGCTCAGCTGAGCCTGCAACTGGATGACACCCTGGACGACCTGCCGTTGATTGCCGCCATCAATGCCGCAGAAGCCGCGCTGGGTACAGCCGTGCAAACCGCAGTAAAACGCGCGGACGAACAGGCCTTCGCCTTGGCCAATGGGCAGAACCTGATGTTCTGCGAAGATGCAGCCCGACGCCTGCACCTGGCGCTAAGACGCTTCCCCGGTCTCTGTGGATTTACCGTTCGTGTGGTCCATGCTGAAAGCCTGCACGCCCATGACGCGGTGGCCGAAAGTCACTGGGTACGGCAGGCCGAATGATCCGCAAAAAAACACCCGGTGCCGGGCACGCCGAAAGTCTTAATGACAAGCGCCAGGGTTTGCCTTTACGGTTTGACCGTTGAATCCGGTTTACCGGGGGATCGCTATGCTTCAGATCACTCTGCCAGACGGCACGTTGTGTGAGTTTGACCAACCCCTCTCGGTCTCCGAGCTGGCGTCGAGTATTGGCCTGGGCCTGGCCAGGGCCGCAGTAGCCGGACGGGTCAATGGCACTCTGGTGGATTGCGCCTTCGTCATCCGCCATAACGCCCGCGTCGGCATCGTCACCGCGCGCGAACCCGAAGGCCTGGAAATCCTGCGACGCTCCTGCGCCCTCCTGCTGGCGATGGCGATCAAGCAACTTCATGCTCGCGCCAGCATCCTCGCCGGCTCGGTGGTCGGCGACGGCTTTTATTGTGAGTTCTCCCACGCCCGCGCCTTGCTCCCCGAAGATCTGCGCCTGATCGAAGCGCGGATGTACGCCCTGGCGCTGGCCAATCACTCCATCCGCCACGTCCTGGCGCTGTATGAGCTGGATAACTGCGCCACGGTGGGTACCGGCCCCCATGCGCCCTCCACCCGGGCGCTAAGCGCTTTCAGCCTGGCCCATGTAAACGGCAGCGCACGGCAACGGATCTACGGGGTGTGCTGGACTGATCAGCAAGAGCTCGACGCATGGCGAGCTCCGCAGCAGGCAATGGTGGTCAGCGTCGATGAACGCCAGATCGAATTCACCCAATCGGTCACCGACGCCCTGCGCCGAGCCGGTGTGCGCGCCAACTCTGATGTACGCAACGAGAAAATCGCCGACAAGATCCGTCAGCACCGCTCACAGGCGGTGCCGTATCTATTGGTGGTGGGCGAACGGGAAGCGGCCGGCGACTTCGTCAGTCTGCGCAGCGGCGAGGGTGAGGATTTGGGCCAGATGAATATTGCCGCAGCCTGCGAGCGATTGCGTGGGAACACGCTCGCTCGCGAGGGTGCAACACCCTGAGTGCGGACTTCAAGCGCGCGGCTTGACCGTGCCGCAATCCTGCCCCAGCCATACCGCACGGGTGTCCATGCTGCCTGCTTGCTGGATACCGGTGGCATTGAAGGTGCCATTCACCGAGGCATTGAATTCTCGGTCGCTGAGGAAGGTCGCGACGCCCGTGCCCTGGGCTTTCGGGCAACTGAAGCGGAACTTCCACTGGTTGCCCGTGCGGTCGGTGATCTCTTGCTTGCAGCCCGATTGCGGGTCTTGCAGCGGGATGTCGTCAGTCTTCACCTGCTCCGGGGTCAGGCACACCCGAATGCCCTTGCCGCCCATGTTGATGCCCTGCTTCTCCAGCGCGGCTTTCTGCGCCGGAGTGATTTGATTGCCTAATTGGCTGAGGATCAATTGCAGGTCCGGCAGGTTCTGGTTATCGACCTTCATGTTGCTCGAGGTCAGTTCCCACAGTCCCGGTTGCAGCATCTGCGCCTGCGCCGCCACAGGAACCGACAAGCCAACAGCCACGAGCCAACCCAGCAGACGTACGTTCATCAAATAACTCCCAGTCAGTAATGGCCGTTAGACGTCGCCAATCTACTTCGGTTGCATGGCGAATTAAATAGCGACAATGCGCCTGGAACATGGTCTGTTAGGCATTGAATTCTCCGGAGCAAGGTTGCCCCATGGATTTTTTCGGACCCCACCTTTTCGCCTACCTGATCGCGCTCATTCATTCCCTGGGCTCGATTGCGGCCATCCATGCCGTCCTTACCGTGCGCACCGCCCAAGGCTCGATCGCCTGGGCATTGTCGCTGGTGTTTATTCCCTACCTGACCCTGATCCCGTACCTGGTGTTTGGCCGCAGCACCTTCGATGCCTACATCAAGGCGCGGCGCCAGGCCAACGAGCAAATGCGCAAGGCCATCGCCGATCTGAACTGGCGGCCTTGGGTCGAAGAAGCGCTGACCGCCCGCGCCTCCGCCGCCTACGCATCGCTGCGGGCCATGCCCAGGCTGGGGCGAATGCCTTGCCTGGCGAACAATCAGGTGCGCCTGTTGATCAACGGTCACGCCACCTTTGACGCCATCTTCGATGCCATCGCGCAGGCCCGCGAAGCCGTACTGATCCAATTCTTCATTGTCCATGACGACCAGCTCGGCCGCCGCCTGCAAAACCTGCTGCTGGAAAAAGCCGAGCAAGGCGTTGCGGTGTTTCTGCTTTATGACCGCATCGGCAGCCATTCCCTGCCCCACAGCTACGTGCAGACCCTGCGCGACGCCGGGGTGCAGGTCAAAGCCTTCGCCACCCGCAGTGGCTGGCTCAACCGCTTCCAGGTCAACTTTCGCAATCACCGCAAGATAGTCGTGGTCGACGGCCTGCAGGGTTTTGTCGGCGGGCATAACGTTGGCGATGAGTACATGGGCGCCAAGGCCCCGTTGTCGCCCTGGCGCGACACTCACGTGGCGGTCAGCGGGCCGGTGGTGGCGTGCATGCAGGAGTCGTTTGCCGAAGACTGGTTCTGGGCCGCGCGGGAGTTGCCACCGCTGATCCTGCCGCAGAGTTATCCCGATGACGGCGTGCTCTGCCAACTGCTGGCCAGCGGCCCGGCGGACCCTTATGAAACCTGCTCGCTGTTTTTCGTCGAGGCCATCCATGCGGCGACCGAGCGGGTGTGGATCACCAGCCCCTACTTCGTCCCCGACGAAGCGGTGTTCGCCGCCCTGCGCCTGGCCGTGCTGCGCGGCGTCGATGTGCGGCTGTTGCTACCGTCGCGCCCGGATCACCGCATCGTCTACGCCGCCTCCAGCCTTTACGCCTTCGAAGCGGTGCGCGCCGGCGTGCGGGTATTCCGTTATCAGCCCGGCTTCCTGCACCAGAAGGTGGTGCTGATCGACAGCGAGATCAGCGCCATTGGCAGCGCCAACCTCGACAACCGTTCGTTCAGGCTCAACTTCGAAGTGATGCTGCTGACCGTGGACAGCGCCTTCGCCGGTGAAGTGGCGCAGATGCTCGAACAGGACTTTGCCCTGTCGCAAGAGCTCGACAAGGACGCAGGCCGTGACACCCACCGCCTGCAACAACTCGGCATGCGCGTGGCCCGGCTGATCTCGCCGATTCTCTAAGGGCTGATTCTCTAAGGGTGATAGATGTCGTCGCGGGTCCAGGGCAGCTCATGGCTACCATCGGCATGAGCCTTGACCGCGAGGATCTGATGCAGATTGATCCAGCCACGCGCAAAGGCGTAGGCACAACCCGCCAGGTACAGGCGCCAGATGCGCAGGGCTTGCTGCGGCACCTCTTTGGCCGCGGCGTCGAGGTTGTCTTCGAGGCGCTCGCTCCAATGATCCAGGGTGCGCGCATAGTGCAGGCGCAGGCTTTCGACATCGACGATTTCCAGGCCCGCTTCACTGATCTCGGCGGAAATCATCGACAGATGGGGTAATTCGCCGTTGGGGAATACATAACGTTCAATGAATTCGCCAGCGCCGCGCCCCACCGGACGTCCATCGATCGATTTGGCGGTAATCCCGTGGTTCATCACCAGCCCGCCTTCGCGCACCGCGCCGAACATCGTCCGGCAGTATTCGGCGAGGTTGGCATGGCCGACGTGCTCGAACATGCCGACACTTACCACCTTGTCGAAACGCCCGTCCTGCGGCAGGTCGCGGTAGTCGAGCAGCTGCAACTCGACCAGATCCTCCAGCCCTTCCTCGTTCACCCGCTCCCGGGCCAGGGCCAGTTGCTCCTTGCTCAGGGTGATGCCGAACACCTTGACCCCGAATTCGCGCGCGGCATACCGCGACAGCCCGCCCCAACCGCAGCCGACGTCCAGCAGGTACTCGCCTGGTTGCAGACGCAACTTGCGGCACAGGTGGCGGAATTTGGCCTGTTGCGCCTGCTCGAGGGTTTCGCTGCCGGTCTCGAAATAGGCGCAGGAATAGGCCATGTCGCTGTCGAGCCATAGCTGATAGAAGGCATTGGACAGGTCGTAGTGATAGGAGATCGCCGCCGCGTCGGTGGCTTTGTCGTGGGCGGTGCGTACCGGCTGGTTGTCATCGTCTTCGTTGAGCAGCGCCTGGCTCCACTCGTCACACACCCGGATGACGTCGCTGATCGACCCTTCCAGCTCCAACTTGCCTTCGACAAAGGCAGCGCCAAGCAGGTCGAGGCTGGGGTGGGTGAACTGCGAGACCATCTGCGGATCCTTGACCACGATGGTCACACTGGGCGCCGGACCCAGGTTGAATTCGTGGCCGTCCCAGAGTCGCAAGCGCAGCGGTAGATGCAAGTTCTGCAAGGCCGGTGGAAGTTGAGCGAGCATGAAAACCCCCTGTTCCAGACGTCTGTCATGAGGGTAGACCATAGTAGAAAATTAGCAGGCTATCGAATTGATCGCCTTTTTCCATGGGTCATGCGCGCGCATAACGCTGTCGTTAACCCTGCCTTGCAGGCCAATGATTGCCTGCACAGGCATGCCCTCACTGCGGTTGACTGTCAATTTTCAGCACAGTTCGGAAATTCCCGACGGCTTGACTTCTCCTCCCGCCAAAGAACATATTACGCACATAATATTATCTGCTCGCTACGTTTAACCTCCATCGCACACCGACACAGGAGTATTGCCATGAGCACCTACGACATCGTGATTCTGGGAGGCGGCCCCGGCGGCTACAACGCGGCGATCCGCGCCGGCCAACTGGGGCTCAAGGCTGCCTGTGTCGAAGGGCGCGCAACACTGGGGGGCACCTGCCTGAATGTGGGTTGCATGCCGTCCAAGGCACTGCTGCACGCGTCCGAACTCTACGAAGCAGCCGCAGGGACGGAGTTCGCTCACCTGGGGATCGAGGTCAAGCCGACGCTCAATCTCGCGCAGATGATGAAGCAGAAAGACGAAAGCGTCGCCGGCCTGACCAAGGGCATCGAATTCCTGTTTCGCAAGAACAAGGTCGACTGGATCAAGGGCTGGGGGCATATCGACGGACCGGGCAAGGTCAGCGTGACTGACGCCCAAGGCAACAAGGCCGAACTGCTGGCCAACGACATCATCATCGCCACCGGCTCCGAGCCGACGCCGCTGCCTGGCGTGACCATCGACAACCAGCGCATTCTCGATTCCACCGGCGCCCTGTCCCTCAGCGAAGTGCCCAAGCATCTGGTGGTGATCGGTGCCGGGGTCATCGGCCTGGAACTCGGCTCGGTCTGGCGGCGCCTGGGGGCACAGGTCACGGTGGTTGAATACCTCGACCGCATCTGCCCGGGCACTGACCTTGAGGCGGGCAAAACCCTGCAACGCGCACTCGGCAAACAAGGCATCAATTTCAAGCTGGGCACCAAAGTGACGGCTGCCATCCCCTCCCCCACAGGCGTGCAACTGAGCCTGGAAGCGGCGGCAGGTGGCAGCGCCGAATCCCTTGAAGCGGATTACGTGTTGGTGGCCATCGGGCGCCGACCGTTCACTCAGGGCCTGGGACTGGAGAATGTCGGGCTGACGACTGATTCACGGGGCATGCTCGCCAATCGCGGTCATCGCACCGAGGCGGCCGGGGTCTGGGTGATTGGCGATGTGACCTCGGGGCCGATGCTCGCGCACAAGGCCGAAGACGAAGCCATGGCCTGCGTCGAGCAGATCGTCGGCAAGGCGGGTGAAGTCAATTACGCACTGATCCCCAGCGTGATCTATACCCGGCCGGAACTGGCCAGTGTCGGCAAGACCGAAGAGCAACTCAAGGCTGAGGGGCGCGCCTACAAGGTCGGCAAGTTTCCGTTCAGCGCCAACAGCCGCGCCAAGATCAATCACGAAACCGAAGGCTTCGCCAAGGTCCTCGCCGATGAGCGCACCGACGAGGTGTTGGGCGTGCATCTGGTAGGGCCGAGTGTCAGCGAGCTGATCGGCGAGTACTGCGTGGCCATGGAATTCTCGGCCTCGGCCGAAGACATCGCGCTGACCTGCCATCCCCATCCGACACGCTCCGAGGCCCTGCGTCAGGCCGCGATGAATGTCGAGGGGATGGCGACCCAGATGTGACCGACCTGGCCTAGCGTGCCCGGCGCCGGCGCAGCATCAGCAAGCCGGCGCCGACCACCAGGATGATCGCACTGACCTGCAGCGCGCGTTTGTAGGGACGCAAGGGCGATCGCAGGCTGTCCAGTGCCTGGGTTACGTAGCGTTTGTTGGCTGCGCTGAAGTCGGGCTGCTGGCACTGCTGGCCGAAGTTCTCCGCCCACGGCACGTACGGCCCTTGTTCGACATAGCGCCGGTACAGCGCACTCTGCTCGGCCAGGCCGGTGCCCCAACCGGAAGCCTGGCAGAGCACGGCGGCAAATGCCTGGCTGGTCTGGGGCAACAGGTCGGCAGCCTGGCTCGCCAGTGCGGTAGCGACGTAGCGGTAATGGAAACGCAGGTCCGGCTGGGCGGCACTGGCCTGCTGACGTTCGACCTCGGCGCTGGAAATCAGCGCTGCGGGCTTGATCGGCGGGATGTCCAGGCTGAAGTTGCCGTCAAAGGTGGCGTAGTCCGGCGCCATCTCGTAGCCGAGCAACTCCAGGCCGTGTTCACGGGCCAGACGACCGGCGTCGTAGAACGCCTGGGCGCGCTTGGTCGGCCACCAGCTGGACTGCGCCCGCTCGCGCAAGTCGCCGTATTCCCTGGCCAGCGCCTGCAATCCCGGGTTGTCGAAATACGCCGGCGCTTGCTCGAAGCGCTGTTCACGCAACAACCGGCGCCCCAGCAAATCACGCAAACGCGCGGCCACCGGGATCGGCTCGTAGTTATCGCGTTGCTCCTGCGTCAGGGGCGCCGGTGCCGGTACCTGTTGATCGACGAACTGCTTGAGCTCATCCACCGTCAGCACCCGCTCAGCCACCTGTGCTGCATCCTGCCAATACAGGTCCTGGCTGCGATAGAGCTGCTCGAAGGCTTGCAGGTAGTCGCCGCGCTCCAGGGCCAGCAAGGCGCTTTCGCCCTCGACCCGGCAACCCGGCTTGAGGGTTTCGAAGTCGCCACTGGCCGTGTCGCGATAGCCCCAGTCCTCGTCCTGCGGGAAGACTTTCGCTGCTTTCGCGTAGGCGCTCACGGCCAGGGCCTTGTCGCCGTCACGCAAGGCGATTTTCGCCCGCAGCCACCACGCCAGGCCGCCGTCGCCGGCATGCTCCAGCAGGGTTTTGCTGGTGGCGTAATCACCCACCTGATAATTCAGCGCCGCCAGGCGGTCGGCATTGTCGAGGCTGCCGGCGGTGTTGTGCAGCAGCGCCTTGATCATTTTTTGCTCAGTCGGCGGTTGTTCACCAAACGACCAGCCGACGTGGCTGATCAGCGCCGCGGTGACCAACTGCTGCACCGCCTTGCCCTCGAGCAAGCGGTTGAGCTGCGGCTCAGGCAGCGCATTGAGTTCCTGCACCAACTGCTTGAGCGAGCTGTAGCCCACCGGCGAGCCCAGCGAACTCTGGCTGGCATACAGCTCGACTGCACGGTTCCAGTCCCCGGCCTGACGCACCACTCGCGCTTCTTCGCCGAGGCTGGCGATGCCCAGGTCCAGCGGGTCGCTGAAGCCGTCGATGCTCAGTTGTCGGGCTTGGGCAAAGGCCTCACGCGCCTGTTGCAGGAGCTTGAGGCGCCCCGCGTCATCCAGCTCGCTGGCCTGCTGACTCAGTGCAACCAACGCCCGGCCCAGCGAGTACGCCGCCCAGGTGCTGCGCAATGCGCGTTGATCGGCTGGCAGCGCCAGCACCTGGCGGAAATACTCCGCCGCCAGCGCCGCGTCGCCGGTATTGAAAGCAACTGCGCCGGCCGTGTACAGGCTCAGCTCGGCCGCCAGGCCACCACTCTCGGCTTGCACACGCTGCGCAGTGCCCAGGGTTCGCAGCTGTGCCACCAACGTGCGTTGAGCCTCGGTCAAGCCCACTTGCTCCGCCGTGGTCCGCGCCTTCAGGTAGGGATCTTCGTCACTGCCGTAGTCATAACGGGGGACCGTCGCCGTCGCCGGCTTGAGCCCGGCAATCGCCTTGCCCAGTCGATTGACCTCGAACTGGAAGCTGCCTTCCGGCAACTCGCCCAAGGTCTGCGCCCGATCGCCCAGCAGGCGCAGCGGGAAATCCGGTCCACAGGCCAACGCCGTGCCCAGCGGCACGCTCAGGCTGATGGCCAACAACAGCCGCGAGCCGTTACGGGAAAACATGTGAACCTCCTTGATCAATAGTTGTGCAGCGCGCCCAGCCCACCGTGCGCTGGGCACCGGCAGGCAGGCGACCGTCCTTGAGACGGCTGAATTCGAGTTGTCCGGGCGCCTGGCGCAAGGCGTAGCCGTTAACGCCGTCGGCCGCCTCACACTGGGTCGCCGCCAGCGTCAGCCTCGTCGGCAAGGCGCTGTCGAGATTGCCATCATTGCGCAGGACGATGTCGTAGAGACCGTCCTCCCCGGAAAGGTTCAGTACCAGACTGCTGCGCAGCGGATCGCCCTGGGCCACGGCACGCAAGGTGGTCAGGCTCCAGGCGCGTCGATCACCCGTCAGCGGCAGGCGAAACCAGATCAAGCCGGCGAGATGGGCTGGCGGCGCATGACGCAATTGAGCCGCCAAGGTCGATAGCTGTTGTGGGTCGGCCATCAACTCACGGCGCTGGCCGCCTCGCTCGATAGGCACCTCGCTTTCCACCAGCGGCGCCCCGCCCTCACCCGGTAGCACGGCGATGCCGTAAGCCGGCAGTGCCAGGTAGAACGGTTTGTCAGTGGCCCGGCTCCAGCGCTCGGCCCACTGCCTGGCCTGCACCGGATCGAACAGGCCACGCTGCGGATCGCTGACGGCATGGACTTGCAGCACGCTGCTGTCGACTTGCGCCAGCAGCCCGGGCAACTGCGGGCTGTCGAGCCACGCTGGCAATGCAGTGATGCTCAGTTTCAAAGAGCTCGGCAGCGCAGCACGCAGCGCCTGGAGAAACTGGCGATAGGCGGGCAGCTTCGCGGTGCCGGCATCGTGGTCGATTTCCACGCCCGCCAGCACCAGGCCTTGAGCCTGCCAACCGGCAGCGACCTCGAGGATTTGCTTGATGGAATCGCCAGCGTCCAACTGATTGAGCTGGCCGTCGAGTCGCACCACCGCAATCAATGGCCGCGCGTCGGTTTTCAACAACTCGGCATCGATCTGTGCCCGACGCCAGCCAGCCTGTGGATGATTTTGCAGGGCCAGTACCCGCAAGGTGGAAAAGCTGCCTCGCGATTGCGCCAGAGCCTCGGCATGGGCCGGGGTCCATTGCCGTTGCCAGATGTAGAGTTGTTGATCGAGAGGCGGTGCGCTCGATTGTTCGCAAGCGCCGAGGAGCGCGAGGCTGAACAGCAGTGCGCAACGCAGGAGATGAATCGTCGACATAACTGGCCTGTGGCGGCGACGGCCCTGCCTTAGTAGGAGCGAGCTTGCTCGCGAAGAACCTGAGACCGCCGTGGGGTGTCAGGATAACAACGTCATCGTTGAAGACCTTCGCGAGCAAGCTCGCTCCTACAGGGGATTTTGGCCGTGCAAATCGCGCCAGCCTACGCAGCCTCCGGCTTGCGGGCAATGATCACCTGACTTTTCGCCACCACGCCGTCCAGCGCCTGTTTGATCTGCGCGCCGCGCGGTGATTCCAGTACCGCATTCCAGGTCTCGGCCCAGTGATTGAGCAACGGGTGATCGGGGTTGCTGAAATCGACCTTGGCTTCCCAGAACAGCATCATCCACAGCGACCAGTAAAAGCCGTACTGGCTATGGCTGATCACTTCCAGCCCGGCATCGCCAACCATCTGCTTGAACTGCGCTTCGCTGATGATGCGGATGTGGTTGGGCTTCTGGAAATACTCCGGCGCCGCGATGTCTTTTTGCAGGTCTTCGGAGCTCGGATGCGGCACGCTGAGCAGGTACAGCGCACCAGGCTTGCCGACGCGCACCAGTTCGGCGAGAAACTGCGCCGGGTCGTCGACGTGCTCGATGACTTCGGTGGACACCACCCGCGTCGCCGTTGCATCGGCAATCGGCAGCGGCGCGCAATCGGTAACATGGCATTCGACGCTTTGCGCAATGGTGTCGCCCAGGCGCTGGCGGGTCGCCTCGACCTTGGCCGCGTCGATGTCGGCGATGATGATGCGCGCGCCACGGGTGGCGCAGAAATGCACATTGCCGCCGTCGCCGCAGCCGACATCCAGCAGCGTGTCGTCGGCGGTCACCGGGAAGCCGGTGAACAGTTCGCCGGTCTGCTGGTTGAACCAGCCGCTGAGCACCGCATCGCGCAGGCCCAGCATGTAGGGGTCGACCTTGTTCACGGGGGTGGCCACCGGCGCCGGCTCTGGTGGCACGGGTGCAGGGGCAGCAGCGCCCGCAGTCAACTTCTTCAGCAGGCTCAGCATGAGGTGACTCCAGAGGATGGCAAGGGTTTGCGGGACGCGCTCAAGCGTTTCACCAGGGCTGCGCCGCGATTGCGCATGGGCATTTCGATCAAGCGATAGTTCAGCTCGCTCAGCAGCACGATCAGCCCGAACGCCAGCACCAGCGTGATGACCGGGTGCCCGGCCGGGCTCGGCAGCGAGGCCGCCTGCAAACGAAACGTCAGCTCCCGCACCAGCGAGTAGGCCGGGATATGGATCAGGTAGATGCCGTAGGAACGGCTGCCGATCCAGGTCATGAGATTCTTGAACATGCCCGCCGGCATCAGGTAGTCGCGGTTGTAGGACGCCAGCCAGACCAGCACCGCACTGAGCACGGCGATGGCGCCGATGCGGTAATTCGTGAACGTGAAACGATCGGTCGCCAGGAAGCTCATCAGCAACGCGATCGCCAGCAACAGCGATACGCCCGCCCAAGGCCGACGCAGAAAAGTCGGCTGCCAACGCCAGAAACTCGGCTGCGCACTCCACATGGCCAGCAGCACGCCAAGCGCCAGGGCATCAGTGCGAATCACCATCAGAATCGGCGTGCGCAAGGTCAACAGCTGCACCGCCACCAGCGCCAGCAACGCCCATACCAGGTATTTGCGACACAGCAGGATCAGCAGCGGGAACAACAGGTAGAACTGCTCCTCCAGCGACAGGCTCCAGTACACGAAACTGGTGCCGTACTCGTAGTGGAAGAAGCTGTCGGCGAAGCGGAAGTTGGCGTACTGCAACAGCCCAGCCAGCGTCGCTTGCAGGTTGGCACTCAAGGTGCCAAAAGCGCCGGAACGGTTGAGAAACAGGCAGGCCAGGAGCATCAGCGCCAGCCATAGCCAGGCCGACGGCAACAGGCGAAAGGCGCGGCGCAGCCAGAAATTGCGGGTCTGCTGCCAGTACTCCTGACGCGTGCTACAGCCTTGCAAGGCGGGAATCAGGCTGCGGGCAATGACAAAACCGGAGATCGCGAAGAACAGGTCGACGCCCCACCAAGGTTGCCCCAACGCGTTGATCGCGTGCAACAACGGCACCGGCGCGGCGAACAGGCTGTCTTGCAGGTGATGAAACAGCACCCCGAGCACGGCGATCCCGCGCAGCAGTTCGATGTCCATGATCCGCGCGTTGCTCATGCCTGGCCCTCGGTACTCGGTTTGCGGGCAATGATCACCTGGCTCTTGGGCATGAATTGATCCAGCACCCGCTTGATCGCCAACCCGTCGGGTTGCATCAGCAGGTCACGCCAGGTGCGCGCCCAGCCTTCCATCAGCGGCGGGTACGGCGCCTGGATCCGGTCGCGTACCGCGCCACCCATGTCCTTGCCGGCCGCGCGTTCGCTGGCCCAGAAAAAAATCATGCCCATGACCCAGAAAAACCCGGTGGCCTGGCGGTGTTCGATGATCAGCCCGGCGTCTTCGACCAAGGCGGCGAAACGCTCATGGGAGAAAATCTGCACATGGTTCGGCGCCTGGAAATAACCGGCCGGGGCGATGCCCTGCTGCAGGTGCTCGCCGACCGGCGCCGGCACGCTGAGCAGATACTGGGCGCCCGGGCGGCCCATGCGCACCAGCTCGGCGATGAATTGCTCGGGCGCGTCGACGTGCTCGAGCACTTCCATGCACACCACTTTGCTCGCGCAACCATCCGCCAGCGGCAGCGGCAGGCTGTTGCTGACCAGGCCCAGGGACGGCGCCTGGCTCTGCGCCTCGACCAGCCGGGCGAGGTCGCGAACCTTATCCTGTTCGCTGTCGGTAAAAATCACCGACGCGCCCTGGCGCACGGCAAACAGGGTCGCCGCCCCTTCGCCGCAGCCGACATCCAGCAACGTATCGTCGGCGCTGATGGCAAAACCCTTGAGCAACTCGCCGCTGGCGCCGAGAAACCAACCGTCGAGCACCGCATCGGTGAAGCCGCAATCGCGCGGCGACACTGCCGCTTCAGGTTCCACCACCGGTGCAGGCGCAGGCGCAGGGCGAAGCCAATCGAGCAGGCGCCCGATCATGCCGGTTTCGCCTGCGCCACCACGTCCGCAAGGAACGTGCGCAGCCGCTGTTCGGCGACCGCCTGGCTGCAGAACCCCTGCAGTCGGCTGACGGCATGGGCGGACATGCGCGCATAACGCGCCGGGTCGTGCTTGGCCACGGTGTAGCTGGCCTGAAAGGCCGAGCACAACGAGTCCCAGTTGGTCACGTAACGCAAGGTGCGGTAAGCCGCGCGAGGGTCGTGGGGCCAGGCGGTGAGTTCGTCGGTGGAGTCGACGATGAAGGCGTTGTCGGCGTCGATGTAATCCGCCATCGCCGTGTTGCACGGAGCAACGGCTGGCTTGCCGCAGGACATGAACTCCATCAGCGGCAGGCACTGGCCCTCGCCAAACGAACTGTTGACCACAAAGCGGGTGGCCTCTACCAGGCGTTCGTAATCCGCGTCGGCCAGGAAGCCATGGATCAGCACCACGCGGCAGCGGAACGACTGGTTTTTGTACAGATGGTGGAGCATGTCGTTCAGCGCATCGGCGATGTCATGGTGGGTCAGCTTCAACACCAGCGTGGCGTCGCTCACATCGCGGAAGGTGGTGCAGAAGGCACTGAGCATGTCCTGCCAGTTCTTGCGGCCATCGTAGGGATTGAACACCGAGGTGTAGATCACCCCGTCCAGTTCCACCTGGCAATCATTTACCGGCCCATCGAAGGACACCGGCTCGCCTTCGCGCAGCGCCGGCGGGCCATAGGGGCGCAAGTCGAGGGTACGGCTGTCGAGCAGCAGGCCGCGCAGGTTGAGCGTCACCCGTTGCGTCAGTGCAGATGACGCCTGGATTTGCCCGCGCTGGGCAAAGCGGTCCCAGACCGGCGCCGCAATAGCGCTGACGGGATAGTCCGCGCCCATGGCGTCGCGCACTGCCTGCACGGTGAAACGGGAGTGGGTGATGGCGGCACCGGCGGCTTCCAGCACCACGCGCCAGTCGTGGCGGGGTTCGCCGTGCCAGGTATCCGTGGGAATGGTGCTGAACTCCCAGGCGAACACCGGAATGGTCGGGCAGGCGTAGTGGATCGGCGTGCGATGGGGCGGCGAGAACGACAGGAACACACAGTCTTCGCCGCGGCTTTGGCAGTCGAAATACAGGCGATCGACCAACTCGTCCGGGTTGCTCACCTCGATGACCTGGCCAATGCGCTCAAGTACCGGGCGAAACTCCTTGAGGACGAAGTAGTAGCTGTACTCGGGGCGGCCGAGGTTCTGCTCGATGTTACTTTTGTTGGTTTCCGAATGGATGATGATCAGCATGCTGCGGTCCCCGTGACAGCGACCTGCGCCTGCGGCACATCGTCGAGAAAGTCGCCGAGGCGTTGCTGCACCCCGGCGAAATTGCAATACTCACGCATGCGTTCGTTGGCTGCCGACGCCATCGCCAGGTAACGCTCGGGTTGCTCTTTGGCCATCTGGTAGCTGGCCAGGTAGGCATTTTTCAACGAGCCCCAATCCGGTCGCTGATAAACCGTACGGAAAAGGATCCGGGTGTCTTGCGGCCATACCGTTGGCTCCTGACTGGAGTCGACGATAAACGCCACGCTGTCGTCGATGTAATCGCGCATCGCCGTGTGCCGGGGGGCGATCACCGGTTTGGCGCACGCCATGAACTCCATCAACGGCAAGCACAGGCCTTCGCAGCGCGAGGCGTTGACGTAGAAACTGGCGGCGCCATACAGCCGGGCAAACTGTTGATCGTCCAGGTAGCCATGCATGACCACCACGCGACAGCTGAAGGGCGAGAGTTGCGACAGCAGCGTAAGCATGTGCACGTAGTAGGTGGACAGGTCCTTCTGGGTCATTTTCAACACCAGGGTCGCGTCCTCGACATCGCGCATCGCCCAGCAGAACGCGGTGATCAGCTGATGCCAGTTCTTGCGCCCGTCATCGGGGTTGAACACGCTGACGTAGACCACGCCATCGACCTGGGTTTCGACCACAGCATCGGTCGCGGGAAACTGCGCTTGCGGGTGCCCATTCTCGACGGGCGCCACGACAATCACTTCCTCCACCAACGGCTCCGCTACTGCTTCGGGTGGACGATTGCCGCGAAGGCGTGCCCGCAGACTGTCCGGCAGCAGGTCACGAAAGCCTTCGCCGTAGGTCTGGTGCAGGTAATGGCGGATCACAAACAACTGACGGCGCAGCGGTTGGCCGGCGGCCTCGCGCAGGCACTGGCGCAGGTAATGCTTGGCGATGAACAGCCGGCGACGCCAGGTCAGTGGCAGAGCTTCGACGACGACGGGAGGCTCGAACTCGGGAATCGGTTCTGGCTCAGGAACAATTGGTGCAATCAGGCCATCAGCGGACAGCCCGAGGATTCGGCTGTCGATGATACAACCCTGGATCTGCAGGACCGTACCCGGGTTGACCGGGGTACTCGGAAACTGCTCACGAATTTCGGCAAATCGCTCCCACAGCGGCGTCGGCAGCACCAGCACCGGAAAGTCCTCGCCCAACGCCCGGCGCACGGCGTGCGCGGTATGCGTCGACAGGGTGATCACACGGCCATGGCGCGCCAGGGTGCGGCTCCAATCCTGCCGAGGGTCGTTGTCCCAGTGTTCGGTGGGGATCGAGTCGAACTCCCAGGCCACGACGCAGAGCGTCGGGCAGCTCAGGTCACTGGGGGTCTTGTGGGGCGGCGCGAACGACACGAACAGGCTTTCTTCACCCTCGGCGGCGAGGCGGTGAAACAGCGGATCGACCTCGCTGACCGAGTCCACCACATGCACCCGGCCAAGGCTCTCAAGCACCGGACGATAGGCCTTGAGCACGAAGTAATAACTGTATTCAGGACGGCCGAGGCTCTGGCTGATGGAGCGGTCGTTCACATCCGAGTAAAGAATGAAATTCATGGCATCCCACGATGAAGCGGCCCTTCAGGCAACCTCATGCTGATGACGGCACAGCCACGGTACGACCCGCCCTTGCGGAGTTCGCCAGCGCCTGCATGCCCGTCTACGTTCTTGTTTTTTTGCTCAGTTCCAGGTGTCGAAAGACCCCGTTCTGATCGCTGGGCAATCGTGCTGAGGGGCATTCTAAACACATCCGCTAGGGGTTCGTGAACACCGCAGGCGAATTAATACGATCGTCCCAACGAGAACTCATCAGTCACGGTCAGACCTGTTGAAATTACCGCGCAATTGGCACAGATTGACGGGCAAACAACTACAACAACAACTTTGCTTACCAGAAATTTCCAAGAGATTTGTAGGGCTATTTGCCGTAGCAACCCGGAATTCTGACGATGACAAAGTTGACCGACCAAGGGGACCGCTGCGTGAAAAAGCGTCTGTTCGTGACGGGCCTGAATGGATTTGTCGGCCGACATCTCCAGGCGCGCCTGAACGCTGCCGACTCGCCATGGGAGTTGCTGCCACCTGCTGCACGCTACGACCTGCGCCAACCAGAAAGCCTCGAAGGGCTGTGGCCGCAATTACCTGACGCGGTGATTCATCTCGCCGGCCAAACCTTCGTACCTGAAGCTTTCCGCGATCCGGCCAATACCTTCGAGGTCAATCTGCTGGGCACCCTGAATCTGCTGCAGGCCCTGAAGGCCCGCGGCTTCCAGGGCACTTTCCTGTATGTAAGTTCCGGTGATGTCTACGGCCAGGTCAGCGAAGACGCCCTGCCCATCGACGAGCAACAAGCGCCCTGCCCGCGCAATCCCTACGCCGTGAGCAAACTCTCGGCCGAACTGCTGAGCCTGCAATGGGGCATGACCGAAGGTTGGCCGGTGCTGGTCGCGCGCCCGTTCAACCACATCGGCACCGGTCAGGCCGACAGCTTCGTCGTCGCCAGCGCAGCCCGGCAGATCTGCTGCATCCGCCAGGGCCTGCAAGCGCCCGAGTTGCAGGTGGGGGATATCGACGTGACCCGCGATTTTCTCGATGTCGACGATGTGGTCTCGGCCTACCTGGCCCTGCTCGCCAAGGGTGAACCGGGCCAGGTCTACAACATTTGCTCCGGCGTCGAGCAGAGCGTGCGCGGGTTGATCGAGCAACTGGCCGATCTCGCCCAGGTCGAGGTTCAACTGATTCAGGACCCTGCACGCATGCGCCGTGCAGAGCAGCGTCGCGTCTGCGGCAGCCATGCCAGGCTGCACCAGGCCACAGGATGGACGCCAGAACGGACAACACAACAATCCCTGCGGGCGATCCTGTCCGACTGGGAGTCACGGGTAAGACAAGAATGACTAAAAGTGCACTGATCACGGGGATCACCGGCCAGGACGGCGCGTATTTGGCAAAACTGCTGCTCGACAAGGGTTACGAGGTCTACGGCCTGGTTGCGCGTCGCAGCAGCGATTCGCGCTGGCGCCTGCGGGAGATGGGCGTCGAAAGTGCCATTCACTACCTTGACGGCGACATGGCCGACGCCTGTTCGGTGCAGCGCGCGGTGATCAAGGCCGCGCCCGACGAGGTCTATAACCTGGCGGCGCAAAGCTTTGTCGCTGCGTCCTGGGATCAACCGGTGACCACCGGCATCGTCGACGGCCTGGGCGTGACTCATCTGCTCGAAGCGATCCGCCAGTTCAGCCCGCACACCCGCTTCTACCAGGCCTCGACCAGCGAAATGTTCGGCCTGATCCAGGCTGAGCAACAAGACGAAAACACCCCGTTCTACCCGCGCAGTCCGTACGGCGTGGCCAAGCTCTACGGCCACTGGATCACCGTCAACTACCGTGAAAGTTTCAACCTGCACGCCAGCAGCGGCATCCTCTTCAACCACGAATCGCCGCTGCGCGGCATAGAGTTCGTGACCCGCAAGGTCACCGACGCCGCCGCCCGGATCAAACAGGGCAAACAGCAGGAACTGCGCCTGGGCAACATCGACGCCAAGCGCGATTGGGGCTTTGCCGGCGACTACGTCGAAGCCATGTGGCTGATGCTGCAACAGGACAAGGCCGACGATTTTGTGGTCGCCACCGGCGTCACCACCACGGTGCGCGAGATGTGCCAGATCGCCTTCGACCATGTCGGCCTCGACTACCGCGATTACGTGAAGATCGACCCGGCGTTCTTCCGCCCGGCCGAAGTCGATGTACTGCTGGGCAATCCGGCCAAGGCTCAGCGACTGCTGGGCTGGAAACCGAAAACCGATCTGCAGACCCTGATCCGCATGATGATGGATGCGGACATGAAACGCGTCGCCAAGGAGTAGGCCATGCTGATTCCTGTGATTCTTTCCGGCGGAGCCGGTACTCGGCTGTGGCCGGTGTCGCGTGAAGGTCATCCCAAGCCGTTCATGATGCTGCCCGATGGCGAGACGTTGCTGGGCAAGACCTACCGGCGGGCCGCCTCGCTGCTGGGCAGTCACGGCGATATCGTCACCGTGACCAACCGCGACTACTACTTCCAGAGCAAGGATCACTACCAGCAGGCTCACCTGGGTCATCATCGCGGGCACTTCATCCTCGAGCCGAACGGCCGCAACACCGCGCCAGCGATCGCCGCTGCCGCCCTGTCGTTGCAGGCGCTGCACGGCGACGAGGCGATCATGGTGGTGATGCCGGCCGATCACCTGATCCGCAACGAAGAGGCGTTCCGCGCAGCGGTCAAACACGCGGTGAAACTGGCCGAGGCCGGACACCTGGTGACCTTCGGCATCATTCCTACTGCGCCAGAAACCGGCTTCGGCTACATCGAGCGTGGCGAGCAATTGGACGAGCAAGGCGCTACCCGGGTGGCACGCTTCGTCGAAAAACCCGACCTGCAAACCGCGACCCACTACGTCGAAAGCCAGGCCTTCCTGTGGAACTCGGGAATGTTCTGCTTCGCCGTCGGCACCCTGCTGGCTGAGCTGAAAATTCACGCCCCGGAACTGCTGGAGCAGGCCGATGGCTGCCTGGGGGCCAGCGCCGTGGTGGAAACCGGTGGCTGCCTGCAACAGGAACTGTCAGCCGCGCACTTCGCGCAAATGACCGACATCTCCATCGACTACGCCTTGATGGAGCGCTCGGAAAAAGTCGTGGTGATTCCGGCCGGATTCGACTGGAGCGACATCGGTTCCTGGGGTGCAGTCAGCGCCCTGCTGCCAGCCGACGCACAGAACAACCGCGCCAGCGGCGAAGCGCTGTTTATCGACAGTCGCGACAACTACGTGCAGAGCGACGGGCGCATGGTCGCCACCGTGGGTGTGGATAACCTGATCGTCATCGACACCGCCGACGCCGTGCTGGTCGCCCATGCCGACCGTGCGCAAGACGTGCGCAAAGTGGTCAAGCAGCTCAAGGATAGCGACCACGAAAGCTATCGCCTGCACCGTACGGTCAGCCGCCCGTGGGGCACTTACACCGTGCTCGAGGAAGGCCCGCGCTTCAAGATCAAGCGCATCGTGGTCAAGCCCGGCGCCAAGCTGTCCCTGCAAATGCATCACCATCGCAACGAACACTGGGTGGTGGTCGAGGGCATGGCCAAGGTCACCAACAACGGCGCCGGCTCGCACCTGGTGGCCAAGAACGAGTCGACGTTCATCGCCGCCGGGCACAAGCATCGCCTGGAGAATCCGGGGGTGATCGACCTGGTCATCATTGAAGTGCAAAGCGGTGAGTATCTGGGGGAGGACGATATTGTCCGCTTCGAAGATCAGTACGGCAGGACGGTCTGAATGCTGCTTAATCTGTATCGCTCGTTGCGCAGTTACCGGGGTTTCATCCTCGGCAGCGTCAAGCGAGAGTTTCAAGCGCGGTATCGCAATTCGTTGTTCGGCGCGCTGTGGACGGTGCTCAACCCGCTGTCGATGATCGTGGTCTACACGGTGATTTTCTCGCAGATCATGCGCGCCCGCCTGCCGGGCGTGGATGACGGGCTGGCCTACAGCGTCTACCTGTGCGCAGGCCTGCTGACCTGGGGCCTGTTCTCCGAGATCACCCTGCGCAGCCAGAGCATGTTCCTGGAAAACGCCAACCTGCTGAAGAAGATCAGCTTCCCGCGCATCTGCCTGCCGGTGATCGTGCTGCTCAATGCGGGCATCAACTTCGCGATCATCCTCGCGCTGTTCATCGGCTTCCTGCTGATCAGTGGCCGCCTGCCGGGCATGGCGTTGCTGGCGCTGGTGCCGCTGCTGGCGTTGCAGGTGATGTTTGCGGCGGGGCTGGGGATGATTCTCGGCGTGCTCAATGTGTTTTTCCGCGACGTCGGGCAGTTCTTCGGGATCCTCCTGCAGTTCTGGTTCTGGCTGACGCCCATCGTCTACCCGATGTCGATCCTGCCCGAAGGCATCCAGCACGTGCTCGCCCTCAACCCGCTGACGGCCTTGATGCACAGCTACCAGAACGTGTTTCTCTACAACCAGTGGCCGGACTGGAGTTCGCTGACCCCGCTGCTGGTGATCGGCCTGTTGTTCTGCTTGATGGGGCTGCGGCTATTCCGCCAGCGCGTCGGTGAAATGGTGGATGAGCTCTGATGGGACACATACGCGTCAGTGGCCTGGGCAAGGCCTACAAGCAATACCCCAATCGCTGGAGCCGCCTGCTGGAATGGCTGGTGCCGTTCTCTCGGGTTCGTCACCAACAGCACTGGGTGCTGCAGGGCGTCGACTTCGAAATCCCCGCCGGTGAAGCGGTGGGGATTGTCGGGGTCAACGGCGCCGGCAAAAGCACCTTGCTGAAAATGATCACCGGCACCACCCAACCCACCTGCGGCCAGATTCACCTGCAAGGACGGGTCGCCGCGCTGCTGGAACTGGGCATGGGCTTTCACCCGGACTTCACCGGCCGTCAGAACGTGTTCATGGCCGGTCAGCTGCTGGGCATGCAGGTCGAGGAAATCGACGCGCTGATGCCGGAGATCGAAGGTTTTGCCGAGATCGGCGACGCCATCGATCACCCGGTGCGCACCTATTCCAGCGGCATGCAGATGCGCCTGGCGTTCAGTGTCGCCACTGCGCGCCGCCCCGACATCCTGATCGTCGACGAAGCGCTGTCGGTGGGCGATGCCTACTTCCAGCACAAGAGTTTCGAGCGCATCCGCAGCTTCCGCCGTGACGGCACCACCCTGCTGATCGTGTCCCATGATCGCTCGGCGATTCAGTCGATCTGCGACACCGCGATCCTCCTGGAAAAAGGCCGCATGGCCATGCACGGCAAGCCAGAAGAGGTGATGGACTACTACAACGCCATGCTCGCCGAACGTGAAGGGCAGATCGTGCGCCAGGAAATGCTCGCCAACGGCCAGGTGCAAACCATTTCCGGCACCGGCGAGGCGACCATCCACAGCGTGCGCCTGCTGGATCAGCGCCAGCGTTCGGTGGAAGTGGCCGAAGTCGGCCAGCCGATGGTGCTGGAGGTGCAGGTCGATGTGCGCCAGGACATCGAGCGCCTGGTCCTCGGTTTCATGATCAAGGACCGCCTCGGCCAGGCCATGTACGGAATCAACACCCATCGCCTGGATCAGGCCTTGACCGACCTGCACGCCGGCGAACGGGTGACCTACCGCTTCGCTTTCCCCATGCGCCTGGGCAAGGGTAACTACTCTGTGGCCTTGAGCCTGTCGCGCCTGGATTCGCACCTGGACCGCAATTTCGAATGGCGCGACTACGGGCTGGTGTTCCACGTCATCAACAACCGCCAGGAAGACTTCGTCGGCTGTTCCTGGCTGGAAGCCCAGACCAGCATCAGCCGCTCATCCGTTGCACCGGTGAATCCGGAGACCACCTCATGACGCGCCTGCTGGTTGAATGCACCTACGTGTTCGAACACCCGCAGGCCAATTCGGGCATCCAGCGCGTAGTGCGCAACGTCATCAGCGAGCTGCCGAACAACGACCCGGCGCTGCACTGCATTCCGGTGGTGATGCTCAACGGCGCGCTGTATGAAGTCACCCGCCTCGCGCCGATATCGGTGCCCAAGCTCGACTTGATGGGCCTGCGCGTACGTTTGGAGCAAGTCGCCAACAAGTTCTGGCTGATGCACCGCACCCTGGAGCGACGCCGCCCGTTTGCTCAATCACTGCTCGCCCGGCGAGTGCTGTACGTGGGCTGCCGGCTCGCCGCGTTTGCTGCCTTGAGTCTGCCAATTCGCCTGCTGAACTTTTGCCTCAAACGCCAGGAAATCCCCACTCGCTGCAAACCCTTGCAGCATCAGGCGGGCGATCAATTGGTGCTGCTGGACTCGTCCTGGCACGCCGACTTTTTCCCGCTGGCCGAACAACTCAAGCGCGATGGCGTGGGCATCGTCTCGGTCATCTATGACTTGATCCCGCTGACTCACCCGCAGTTCTGCGATGCCGGCCTGGTGCGTGTATTCAATGACTGGTTCGACTGGATAGCGAAAACCGCCGACGGTTATGTCGCAATCTCCGCGACCATTCGTGACCAGGTCCGCGACGAAATGCTGCGCAGGGTCGGTCCGAACCAGGTGGCGCAACGCTGGTTCGACTATTTCCACCTGGGCAGCGAACTGGACCTGTGCGACGACTCAACACCGGTGGAGCCGGCGCTCACGCAGATGTTCAAAAGCAAGGACCCGGTGTTCCTGATGGTCAGCACCATCGAGCCGCGCAAGAACCACAGCTACCTGCTCGATGCCTTCGAGATCGCCTGGGCCAACGGCTCGCGGGCCCGGCTGTGCATTGCCGGACGGATCGGCTGGAAATGCGACGCGCTGATCGAACGTATCCGCAAACACCCCGAACTCAACAAACGCCTGTTCATGTTCAACGACCTCAGCGACCGCAGCCTGGAGCACGCCTACTCCAACGCCACGTCGCTGGTGTTTCCTTCCTACGTCGAAGGTTTCGGCCTACCGCTGGTGGAGGCCATGCAGCGCGGCTTGCCGGCGATGGGCAGCGACATTCCAGTATTCCGCGAGATCGGCGGGCCGTTCATGGCGTACTTCGACCTGGACGATCCGCAAAACCTGGTGGAGTTGATCAAGCAGATCGAGACCACTGGCCGCTTCCCGGCCGAGCGCACCGTCAGCGAATGGCGCTGGCTCGGTTGGCGCGAGGCCAGTGCGCAGTTGATCGAACGGGTCATGCGCCACGTACACAAGCCGGCGGCGAGCGTCGAGAAGCAGCATGCAGATTGCCCTTAACGCACGCATTCTGCAGGCCCCGCGCACGGGTATCGGCCATTACCTGGCGGAGTTGGTCAGCGCCCTGGGCCGGGAACCGGATGTCGAGCTGTCGCTGTTCCACGGCTGGGGCTGGAGCCCGGTACTGCCGGCGGCCGCGTTGCCCGGCTATTCGCGGCTCACCCCGGTGCTGCGGCAGATTCCCGGCGCCTATCAGGCCCGGCGCTGGTTGGAACAACGACGCTTCGACAAGGGCCGGCCACCGACGGTCGACCTGTACCACGAACCGAGCCTGTGGCCTCTGGCGTTCAAGGGCCCGACGATCGTCACCCTGCACGACCTGACCCACGTGCACTACCCCTCGACCCAACCGGCGGCGCGCCTGAAGGAAATCGAGCGGCGCCTGGAACAGGGCGTGCAGCAGGCCAGCCTGATTCTCACCGACTCACAGTTCATTGCCGACGAAGCGCAGGCCTATTTCGGTCTGGGCCCGGAGCGCTTCGTCGTCGCGCCGCTGGGCGCTGCGCCACGCTTCCAGCCGCGTACCGACGATGAGTTGCGCCGCGTACTGCTCGGCCATGGCGTCGAACCCCGCGGATATTTCCTCTGTGTCGGCACCCTGGAGCCGCGCAAGAATCTGCTGCAAGCCCTGCGTGCCCACGCCCTTCTGCCGGAATCGATGCGCCAGCAGTTTCCCCTGCTGATTGTCGGCATGGCCGGCTGGAAGACCGGACAACTGAATGAAGAACTGCGCAAGGGCATGCTCGAGGGCACGGTGTGCCTGCTCGGCTATTTGTCCGACGAGCATGTTGCCCAATTGATCGCCGGTGCCAAGGCGCTGGTGTTTCCCTCGCTGTACGAGGGCTTTGGCCTGCCGGTGCTGGAAGCCATGGCCAGCGGCACGCCGGTGATTGTCACTCGGCGTTCGGCGATGCCGGAAGTCGCGGGTGCTGCCGGCAACTATATTGAACCCCATGACCTGCACGGCTTGCGCGATGCCCTGAGCCAGCTGGTCGACGATCAAACGCATTGGCAGGCATGCCGAGAAGCCGGTCTGCAACAGGCACGGCTTTTTTCCTGGGATCGTTGTGCGACGCTCACCGCGCGCGCTTATCGCCAGGCTTTGGGAGGTTGAATGCGCGTCCTACACTTTTACAAAACCTATCTGTCGGAAACCGTCGGCGGCATCGAGCACGTGATGTTCGAATTGTGCGAAAGCGGCGTTGCGCACGGTATTGAAAGCCAGGTCCTGACCCTGAGTGCCAACCCTGTGCCGGCGGTAATTCCGTTCGGCCAACATCAGGTGCATCGCGCGAAACTGGATGTGCAGATCGCCTCCACCGGCTTTTCCTACAGCGTGCTCAAACAATTCCGTGAGTTGGCGGCCGAGGCAGATGTAGTCAACTACCACTTTCCATGGCCGTTCATGGACCTGGTGCATTTTCTCAGCGGCATGAACAAACCCAGCGTGGTCACCTACCACTCCGACATCATCCGCCAGAAGCATCTGCTGACCCTCTATCGGCCGCTGATGACACGCTTCCTCGCCAGCGCTGACCGGATCGTCGCGGCATCACCGAACTACCTGCAAACCAGTGAAGTCCTCAAGCAGTTCCCGGAGAAAACCCGAGTCATTCCCTACGGCCTGAATAAAGCGGCTTACCCGAAATCCGACCCCGAGCGCATGGCCCGCTGGCGTGAGTGCCTGGGCGAGCGGTTCTTCCTGTTCGTCGGCGTGATGCGCTACTACAAGGGCCTGCACATCCTCATCGAGGCGCTCAAGGGCGTCGACTACCCGGTGGTGATCGTCGGCACCGGCCCGCTGGAAAACGAACTGCAGGCCCAGGCTGCGGCCCTGGGTTTGCGCAACATCAAGTTCGTCGGGCGCCTGGACGACGCCGACAAGGCCGCCGTGCTGGAGTTGAGCTACGCCATGGTCTTTCCGTCGCACCTGCGATCTGAGGCCTTTGGCATCTCGCTGCTGGAAGGCGCGATGTATGGCAAACCGATGATCTCCAGTGAAATCGGCACCGGCACCAGCTTTATCAACAACCACGGCGAAACCGGCCTGGTGGTGCCCCCGAGCAATCCGCAGGCGTTTCGTGAAGCCATGCGCACGCTTTGGGACAACCCAGTGCAGGCCGCTGCCATGGGCATCAAGGCCGAAGCCCGCTATCGGCAGCTGTTTACCGCCGAAGAAATGGGCCGCCAGTGGGCCCGGTTGTATGAAGAACTATTGGCTGAAAAAGCCCTGTCGTTTGCCTGAGACGCCGTCCTATAAATCAAGTACCAGTGGCTGCTCGCCCTTGGCCGGAATCGCACAGCAGATCAGCACTTCCCCGGCACCCGGCATCTCCGCCGGGGGCTGTGGATAATTCACCTGCCCGCTGATCAGGCGCGTCCGGCAGGTGCCACAGGAGCCTCCGCGACAACTGAACTCCGGACGCAAGCCCTGGTTCTCGGCCAACTCCAGCAAACTGCCGGACGCCGGCTGCCACTGCGCGTTGATCTGCGCGCTATGGAAGGTCACCGTCACCGCTTCAGTGGCCGCTGCCGGTTGCTCGATCACTGGCGCCAGTGGGTCCGGTCTGCGGCGCAAGGTCGAGGGGCCGAAGGTCTCGGCGTGAATCCGTTGATCGGCCACATCCAGGTCGCGCAATTCGTCGTACAGCGCCTGGGTAAAACTGCCTGGGCCACAGAGGACAAAATCAGCCTGATCGTAGTCCTCGATCTGCAGCACCTCTTGCATCAGGGCCAGGTCGATCCGTCCACGCAGGTCGAAGTCCACGCCCTCCAAGGCTTCGGGCTCCGGTTGGCTGAGCACGCGCACCACACGCACCGCGTCGTCGCTGCTCTCCAGCAGGCGATCCAGTTCAGCGCGAAACGGCTGATCAGCGAGACTGCGAGAACTCTGCAACAACCAGCTCGGCCGGGTGTGGCGGGTGCGTTGCCCCTGGTAAACCACCTCACGCAACATCGACAGAAGCGGCGTTATACCCACGCCAGCGGCCAGTAGCACCAGGGGCCGGCGTTCGTCCGCAGCGACAGTGAAATGCCCCTGCGGCGCACGTGCCTCGATCACATCACCGACCTTGATTTGCTCGTGCAGGTGCGACGATACCCGGCCCTCACGCTTGACGCTGATGCGCAAAAAATCATCGGACGGCGCGCTCGACAGGCTGTAGGTGCGGATGTGCACCTGGTCATCGAGGGTAAAACGCACCGGCAAATGCTGCCCCGCTTGAAACTGCGGCAAGCCCGCTCCATCCGCTGCTTCGAGGTAGATTGAGCGAATATTCAGACTTTCGCGCTCTATCCGGCTGACTCGCAAAGGCCGCCATCGATCGCCCAGTGCCCGCGCCTGCAACCGCGCCGCCGCCTGTTCCCAAGTTCCGGTCAACAGACTGGTAGGCGAAACCCCATTAAAGCGCCAGCGCAATGCCAACGCGGCAGGCCGCCGGACTACCTGCTCGACATGCAGTTTCCACAGCCGCTCGGCGCCCTGAAAGGCCTCCACCAGCGGCCCATCGAGGATGATCTCGGTGCGGCCGGTGAGTTGCAGCAGGTCGCCAGTCGTGAAGTCGATGAACAGCAGGCCGGCACGCGGGTTGAGCACGAGATTTCCCAAGGTATTGAAGTGCAGGTTGCCGGCAAAATCCGGGATCGTCAGGCTATCACCGTCTATTTTGACGAAACCTGTCTGGCCACCGCGATGGGACACATCGACCGAGCGTGAGTTATCCACATCCACGTAGCTGGCGACAAAAAACGTGTCGGCTGACTGAATCATCGCCCGGGCAGCGTCATCCAGCGCGTCCAGGTGCTGCGCCGGGCGCGTCGCCGGATCGGCCAACGGCACCCTCTCGAACTGACGCAGCTGGATGTACTGCGGGCAATTGCCAAAAGCCTGATCGACCGCGATGCTCAAGCCCTGGCCATCGAGTGCGCTAACACGACCATTGAGGCGGTTGCGGCGCCGGGTGTGCAGTTCGATGCCGAGCATGCCGATCGCCGCCCCGGCTTGCAGTTGCGCCGGGTCATCCGCTGCCGGCAGGCTGTCGAGCCGCAGCAGCGCCGGTTCAGGGGAATGAGCAAAGCCGACCTGGCCTTCGAGGATGCTCGCCCAGGGGTTGCCCTGCGCATCGACCGCGCCGAACAGCATGAACGGCAGTTGGCTGTAGAACTGCCGGTGTTGATCCGGCATTTCCTTGCGGATGACCTTGCGTCCAAACGCTTCCATGCGCTCGGCTACCCCAACGCGAGCCTGCAACTGTTGTTCGCCGGCATGCCACGGTGAAAGCTCCATCACCTCACTCCCCTGCGCACATGGCGCAATCTCAGGCGGTTTGCAGGCCAGCCACGGTGCGCGGCATGGGCACGAAGCCGGGCAACGCCTCGATCCGCGCCAACCAGGCACGCACGTTGGCGTAGTCGGCCAGCGAGACATTGCCTTCAGGGGCGTGGGCGATATAGCTGTAGGCAGCGACATCGGCGATGGTCGGTGTGTTATCAACCAGGTAGCTCGAGCTGGCCAACTCCTGATCCATCACCTTGAGCAAGGCATGGGCACGGGCGATGACTTCCTCAGCGTTGAAAGACGCACCGAACACCGTGATCAGCCTTGCTGCGGCGGGACCGAAGGCAATCGGCCCAGCGGCCACCGACAACCAGCGCTGCACCCGCGCCGCGCCGATTGGGTCAGTGGGCAGCCAACGGCCATTGCCATACTTTTGCGCCAGGTACACCAGGATTGCGTTGGAATCGGCCAGCACCACACCCTGATCGTCGATGGCCGGGACCTGGCCGAATGTGTTTATTTTCAGGAAATCCGCTTGTTTGTGCTCACCCTTCGCCAGATCGACGAAGATCAGCTCCGTCGGTAGTTCAAGCAACGACAGCATCAGCTCCACGCGGTGGGCGTGACCGGAACGGGGGAAGTTGTAGAGTTTGATGGCCTGCATGATTGGCTCCGCGACTTTTATTGGCGCGGATCCGGGCTGGATCGCGCTGTCGAAAGCCATCTTGCGCCGCACTTGAAAACAACAGAATCACCAGAAAAGACAATCGATTATTTCATATGCTGAAATAACGCCTCAACTGCGCAACGACGGATGATCGCGCAAGGCCTGCACCGCATAGTCGACAAAACTACGGACCCGCGCCGGCGCCTTGCGCCCGCCCTGATACACCACGTGAATGGGCATGGGCGCAAGTTCGAAGTCCTCGAGGACGACTTCCAGCTCACCCGCCGCCACCTGACCCGCGACCTGATACGACAGGACCCGTGTCAGTCCCAGCCCCAGAACTGCGGCACTGATCGCGGCCTGATTGGCAGTGGTCACCAAACGCGGCTCGAGGCGCACATTCAGGGTTTCGCCCGCGACCCTGAACGGCCAACTGCGTTGCTGGCCAATGGCAGAGGTCGCGACGATCCGCGCCCGTTGCAGATCCTCGGGATGGGTCGGCCGGCCATACCGCTGCAGGTAATCCGCCGATCCGCAGACCACCCGCCGCACCTGACCCACCAGCACCGCATGTTGGCTGCTGTCCGGCAGATCACCAATGCGCACCGCGACATCAACGCCCTCCTCGACCATGCTCACCACCCGGTCGACCAGCAAGGCATTGATGCTGACCTCCGGATATTGCTCGAGGAACCCCACCATGACCGGGGTCACGTACAGGTTGCCGAACAGCACCGGCGCGGTGACCGTCAGTTGCCCACGCGGCTGCGCGTGACTGCCCGCCGCCGACGCTTCAGCCTCCTGAATATCCGCCAGAATCCGCCGACAATCTTCCAGGTATCGCTGCCCGGCCTCGGTCAGGTGCACATTGCGCGTGGTTCGAATCAGCAACTGCGTGCCAATCCGCACCTCCAGCGCCGCCACCGCCCGGGTCACGCTCGCCGCCGATAATCCCAGCCGCCGCGCCGCCGCCGAGAAGCCTTGCTCCTGGGCGACGGTGGTGAAGACTTGCATTTCTTGCAGGCGGTCCATGGGGGCTTCCTCGGGGTGATAAAAAAATCGCAGCCTGGGATGCGATTTTTTCAATGTGAACCTACGAAATAAAGTCTGTCGGACCGAGCTCAGCAAATACGGGGCCTCGCCGGTGGACGAATCAGAAATAAAGTCTGTCGCAGAACCGATTTTGAAAGCTTTGGCGTGCGACCTACTAAATAAAGTCTGTCGGAAACCGGTGCCGAAGGCGTCCCAGGAAACCAACGATCACGCAATTCAAAGCGCTAAAAGAATCGATTTAGACCCATCGCAGCGGTTTTCTACGACGGTTTCAATTAGTGTGCCACAGACCTTTCGCCGATTACCTGCGCACATGCGAACTTTCAACTACATGTGCGGATGGCCAAGAGTGGTCTCTCCCGCAAATTTGTGAAAAATGGCACCACCTGCGTGTAACACCGTCCGCAATACTGGTAACCACGGAGAATGGCTCCGCATAGACGGAGCCTTTTCGTCACTCCGGTTTTTTCAGTCGGCTTTTGCTGAACGGCCAGGCGTCGCTGCTGAGGGATCTACTCATAAACTCACTGATCTGTCGGCGCTGATTGAAAACTGACCCACCCTGCCGATTGAAAATTGACCCAGGGCGGATTGCTGATTTTGGCATCAGCAATTGTGGATAAGCTTAGCAGTCGTGTCCCGGTGGAAGAGGCATTAAGCCCCACCGCATGTGGGCATGCGGCAGGGTATTTTCGGTGCAGATCAAAACAGCTCATCGTCCTCGGCACCATCATTGTCTTTGCGCTTTCGTTCACGTGATTTGATCTTGGTCTGGGCGACCAAGCTGCTGTGTTGCAGGCGGTAGGACTCGTTGCCCGTTTCGACGATGTGGCAGTGGTGTGTCAGCCGATCCAGCAACGCCGTTGTCATCTTGGCGTCACCAAACACGCTCGACCATTCCGAGAAGCTGAGGTTGGTGGTGATCACCACGCTGGTGTGCTCGTACAGCTTGGATAGCAGGTGAAATAACAGGGCACCACCGCTCTGGCTGAAGGGCAAATACCCCAGTTCATCGAGTATCACCAAATCTGTTCGTAGCAGCCCTTGAGCGATGCGGCCCGTCTTGCCGTCGTACTTTTCGCGTTCCAGCAGATTGACCAGATCCACCGTGGAGTAGAAGCGCACGCGCTTGTGATGCGTCGTGATCCCGGACACAGCCAAGGCGGTGGCGAGGTGTGTTTTGCCTGTTCCAGGCCCGCCGATGAACACGACATTCTGCGCGGTATCGGTGAACTCCAGGTTGGACAGATCCCTGACCAGGCGGGCATCTGCGCTGGAAGCGCTGAAGTCGAAGCCGGCCAAATCACGATGCATGGGCAGTTTGGCCATGTTCATCTGATGATTCACTGAGCGCACCGCTCGATCTGCATGTTCTTGTTGAAGCAGATGTTCGAGCAGCCATTTCGAGGATGCCGTCGAAGCTTCCCCTTGCGAGGCTAGTTCTTCCCAGGCGCTGGCCATGCCATGTAGACGCAGTTCTTTGAGTTCCGCCATAAGATCACGCATTGCGAGTCTCCTCATCGGTGGTACGGAGCCGGTCGTAGCGTGCCGTATTGGCGACAGGCGCTATCTTGAGTTGAAGGCTGGTTTCGGCGGACGGAGGGGCTGCTGTCGATGTCAGTCGAGCCAGGACATTCAGGATGTGCTCAGCACTCAAGCTGCCTGATTCAAGTACCAACTCCACAGCCACCAATATGGCGTCGAGCCCGGCGATGGGAACAGCCGCCAGTACCTGCGTCATGACTCGATCACCATTGGCGTGACGCCTCAGACCACGTTTTAGCAGCTGCAACGGCTTCGGCAGATCAGCAAACGGAGCGCCATTGCGCAGCGCTCCGGGCTTGCGCTCGATAAGCGGGATGTAATGCTGCCAGTCAAAACTGACCTGATCTCGATCAAACAGACGCTCATGACTGGCAATCGTCGTTTCATCGGCGATGACCACCACCCGGGAAGGATATAGACGGCTGCTGACCCACTGGCCGACCCGCTCACATGGCACCGAATAGCGATTTCGCGCCACGCTGATCAGGCAGGTGCTGGAAACCCGTACGGTGCGCTCGACGTAGCCATCAAAGGCAGTTGGCATTGGCATCAATTCAGCGCGTTCCAGCTCCAGGACGTCCGCCACGGTCAGCCCGTTGTACTGCGGGTGCAGCAGTTCGTCCCAGAGCGCACGGCAGCGTTGGCCGAGCCAGACATTCAATTCCTCGAAGGTGTGGAACATGCAGTTTTGAGCATCGAGCCAGATGCGCCGTCGACTGTCTTGGACGTTCTTTTCAACGATGCCTTTTTCCCAGCCGGAAGCGACGTTGCAGAAGTCCGGGTCGAACAGGTAGTGCGCACACATCACGGCAAACCGAGCATTGACCGTGCGGCCCTTACCCTTGTTGACCTTGTCGACAGCCGTCTTCATGTTGTCGTAGATGCCGCGACGCGGAACCCCACCTAACGCGCCAAACGAGCGGGTATGGGCATCGAACAACATCTCGTGGCCTTGGCTGGGATACGCAACCAACCAAAATGCGCGACTGGCGCACAGCTTCATATGGGAGACCTGGATGCGTCGGAACAGGCCGCCGATCAGCAGACCTTCTTCGCTCCAGTCGAATTGAAAGGCCTCCCCGAGTGCAAAGGTCAGCGGCACAAAGGCCCGTAAAGACTTGCCTTGCTCGCCGCGCCACGAGCGTATGAAAGCGGTGAGCTGGCTGTAGCCTCCGTCGTACCCCTCGGCCTGGATCTGTTCGAAGAGTGCTTTGGCACTTCTGCGATTGTGCTTTGCCCGAAACGAATCGGCCTTGAGCGCCTGCTCCAGCGTCTCGTGAAATGGACTGAGTTTGTTGAAGGTTGCGCACCGTTGGTACGCCGGCTGAGTGGCTTCGGGTGCTCTGACCCATTTTCGAATGGTGTTTCTCGACAGCCCGGTACGTTTGGCTATCTGATGCAGCGACAGCTTGTCGCGAAAGTACATCCGCCGAATTTTCCCCATCATTTCCATGCTGATCACCCTGTGTTCTCCTGCCCGGAAATTGAGCAGAAGCAGTTGAACACCTGGGTCAGTTTTCAGTCGGCAGAACAGCCTTTACTGGGTCAGTTTTCGGTCAGCGGCAACATCCTCCTCCACAAAATGTGGATAGAACGGTCCTACCGCCTGATAGGTATTCCAAAGCGAATCTACAGTTCGCATTTGGTGATCATACGAGGCCGCATCGACCAGGAAATCATCACAGGACTCGTAGACGAGGATAATCGCCTCCAAGATTCCCCCAATCTTCCATGAGGCTATGTCAGGTGAGAGAGCAGTTGGCGAACCCTCCCGTGGCTGGAGTACGCGGCCCATCTTCTTCCGGAGCTCCAGAATTTGAAGTGCAACGTCGCCGGTCATAGTCGGTAAAACGGTTTCCGCCTTGTCATGCAGAGCGCGAGCAGCGGCCTGATACGAAATGACCTTCTGCGTCGAGCATAGCCGATGGAATGTCACAGCACGTCGAAGCGCCAGCGCATCCGAATTTGGAGTTGAAGGTGCTTCACAGAGTTGCCTGCCTTTACACCCTCTCCACATCACATCCAGGCTGTGCCCCCTATAGGAAAAGGGCCTGTCGCAGAAGTGGCAACGCTCCAGAAGGACCGTGTTGTGTTTGTGGCACACCGTCACATTAGGGTAGGTGTAGCGCCTCCAGTAGGAAAACCCCCGGCTTTCCAAATCCTCCCTGACACAGTCCGGGCAGTAGGCAGAGCGGAGCATGTTTAGGCAGGACGCCTGCGAAGCGTACAGCGGTCCAGAATAGGAGATGTCCTGGTCGCCCTTGATAACATGCTTCGCTGGCAACATCGTGTGGTTGTGAACCAACCGGTTGAACCCATAGCAGCCTGGCCAGCCGATAAGTCCAGCAATCTTGCGCAACTGCTTGGTGTTGAAGGAGCTACGAGGAGTCAGATCATGAAGTAGCGAGCGCTTTGGCGAGTACTGATTGATATGAATTGCTCGTATCACAAACGAGATGAGGGACTCATCGGGCTGGATCTGCAAAAGCATCAGAAGGACCTGAGGTTTGCTGCGGCCGAGTAGGCAGCAAACCAAAAACGCCGTCGCATGAGGGATGCCGTAAAACGGCTCCCTGAGCGCTGCGACAGTTTTTAATCTTCAAAACCACCGGAGAAAGCGTCACTGGCTACTCAACCAGAGGGTCGAAGGCGCCAGCAACAGACTTTATTTAGTTCCGACAGACTTTATTTCGTAGCTTCAAATGCTCGACACTGTGGATAACTTATTCCACCGTCACCGACTTCGCCAGGTTGCGCGGCTGGTCAACGTCAGTGCCCTTGAGCACGGCGACGTAGTACGAGAGCAGTTGCAGTGGGATGGTGTAGAGGATCGGCGACAGGATGTCGTGGATGTGCGGCATGTTCACCACGTGAGTGCCTTCACCGTTGCTCATGCCGGCTTTTTCGTCAGCGAAGACGATCAGCTGGCCGCCACGGGCGCGGACTTCCTGCAGGTTGGATTTGAGTTTTTCCAGCAGTTCGTTGTTCGGCGCAACCGTGACGACCGGCATGTCGTTGTCGACCAACGCCAGTGGGCCGTGTTTCAGCTCGCCCGCCGGGTAGGCCTCAGCGTGGATATAGGAAATTTCCTTGAGCTTGAGGGCCCCTTCCATCGCCACCGGGAACTGTGCGCCACGCCCCAGGAACAGCGTGTGATGCTTCTCGGCGAACAGCTCGGCGACTTTCTCCACGGTGCTGTCCATCGCCAAGGCTTCACCCAGGCGAGTCGGCAAGCGACGCAGTTCTTCAACCAATTCAGCTTCCACACCTTCGCCGAGGGTGCCACGCACCTGACCCAGGGACAGGGTCAACAGCAGCAGGCCGACCAACTGGGTGGTGAAGGCTTTGGTCGAGGCCACGCCGATTTCGCGACCGGCCTGGGTCAGCAGGGTCAGGTCGGATTCGCGCACCAGCGAGCTGATGCCGACGTTGCAGATCGCCAGGCTGGCGAGGAAGCCCAGTTCCTTGGCGTTGCGCAGCGCGGCCAGGGTGTCGGCGGTTTCGCCGGACTGGGAAATGGTTACGAACAGCGAATCCGGCTGGACCACCACCTTGCGGTAGCGGAACTCACTGGCCACTTCGACCTGGCACGGAATACCGGCCAGCTCTTCAAGCCAGTAACGAGCAACCATACCAGCGTGATAGCTGGTGCCGCAGGCGACGATCTGCACATTGCGGACCTTGGCAAACAGCTCGGCCGCTTGTGGACCGAAGGCTTGCACCAGCACCTGGTTCTGGCTCAGGCGACCTTCCAGGGTACGTTGGACCACCGACGGTTGTTCGTGGATTTCCTTGAGCATGAAGTGACGGTACTCGCCTTTCTCGGCCGACTCGGCGCTGTCGCGGTACTGCACGGTTTCACGCTCGACAGCCTTGCCGTCGACATCCCAGATTTGCACGCTGTCACGGCGGATTTCGGCGATGTCGCCTTCTTCGAGGTACATGAAGCGGTCGGTCACCTGGCGCAGCGCCAGTTGGTCGGAAGCGAGGAAGTTCTCGCCCAGGCCCAAACCGATCACCAGCGGGCTGCCACTTCGGGCGGCTACCAGGCGATCCGGCTGCTTGGCATTGATTACCGCCAGACCGTAAGCGCCGTGCAGTTCCTTGACGGTGGCCTTGAGGGCGACGGTCAGGTCCGGCTGGTCCTTGAGTTTGTGGTTGAGCAGGTGGGCGATAACTTCGGTATCGGTGTCCGAGGTGAACTCATAACCCAGGGCCTTGAGCTGTGCGCGCAGGACTTCGTGGTTTTCGATGATGCCGTTGTGCACCACCGCCAGATCGCCGGAGAAATGCGGGTGGGCATTACGCTCGCACGGCGCACCGTGAGTGGCCCAACGGGTGTGGGCGATACCGAGGCGACCCACCAGCGGCGCGGCTTCCAGGGCCAGTTCCAACTCGCTGACCTTGCCCGGGCGACGCATGCGCTGCAACGCATTGTCGTTGGTGTACACCGCCACACCAGCGCTGTCATAGCCACGGTATTCGAGCCGCTTGAGGCCTTCGAGCAAAATCGCGGTGATGTTACGTTCGGCGACTGCGCCAACAATTCCACACATGTTATTTCTCCTGGCTGACGGCCGCGCAAATCAAATGAATGCCGCGGGCCCGAATCTGATCGCGCGCGTCATCAGGCAGGCGATCATCGGTAATGAGGGTATGGACACTGCTCCAGGGCAGTTCCAGGTTGGGGATCTTGCGGCCGATCTTGTCGGATTCGACCATCACGATCACTTCACGGGCCACTTCGGCCATGACCCGGCTGAGGCCGAGCAATTCATTGAAGGTCGTGGTGCCGCGGACCAGGTCGATGCCGTCGGCACCGATGAACAACTGGTCGAAATCGTAAGAGCGTAGTACCTGCTCGGCGACTTGCCCTTGGAAAGACTCGGAATGCGGATCCCAGGTGCCACCGGTCATCAACAGCACGGGCTCATGCTCGAGCTCGCTCAAAGCGTTGGCGACGTGCAGGGAATTGGTCATGACCACCAAGCCCGGCTGCAGGCCAAGTTGCGGAATCATCGCGGCGGTGGTGCTGCCACTGTCGATGATGATCCGGGCGTGCTCGCGAATCCGCGTGACGGCGGCGCGGGCAATGGCTTGTTTGTACTGGGAGACAGGTTGGCCCGGTTCGCTGACCAGCTCCTGCGGCATGGTGATCGCGCCACCATAACGACGCAGTAGCAAGCCATGGCTTTCAAGCGCGGCCAGATCCTTGCGGATCGTCACTTCCGAGGTTTCAAAGCGCTTGGCTAATTCATCCACACTGACTTCACCCTGCTCGGCGAGCAAGGCAAGGATGTTGTGGCGACGTTGAGGGGTATTACGCTTCGACATGCTGACAAGTTTCGTTTCGAAAGATAACGAAAGCAATCAAAACCGATCAGTGGAAATTCGTCAAGCAGGCAGGAGAAAAAATCCGTGTGGATAGAAAGCACTGTGGGCAAGTCCGTCGAGTCCAGACTTGCCCACAATCAAGTGCATTCAGCATGTGCATAACTGCACATGTGGATAACTCAAGACTTTTTGACTTTCTCCGGACGCTTCCAGCCATCGATATTCTTCTGCCGGGCGCGTCCTACCGCCAGCTGAGACTTATCCACATTGGAAGTGATAGTTGAGCCGGCGGCAGTGGTTGCGCCACTGGCGATATCCACAGGCGCGACCAACGAGTTATTGGAGCCGATGAACACGTCCTCGCCCAGGGTGGTCTTCCACTTGTTCACACCATCGTAGTTGCAGGTGATGGTGCCCGCGCCAATGTTGGTCCGCGCGCCAATCTCGGCGTCGCCCAAGTACGCCAGGTGACCGGCCTTGGCGCCTTCGCCCATATGCGCATTCTTCAGTTCAACGAAATTACCCACATGAGCCCGGGCTTCCAGCACTGTGCCTGGGCGCAAACGGGCGAATGGACCGGCATCACTACCTTCGCCCAGCACGGCACCTTCGATATGACTGTTGGCCTTGATCACCACGCCCTTACGCAGGGTGCTGTCCTTGATCACGCAGTTCGGGCCAATCACCACGTCGTCCTCGATCACCACCCGGCCTTCGAGAATGACGTTGATGTCGATGAGTACGTCGCGACCTACGGTCACTTCACCGCGCACATCGAAACGGGCTGGGTCACGCAGGGTCACGCCCTGGGCCATCAGACGACGGCTGGCGCGCAACTGATAATGACGCTCCAGCTCGGCGAGTTGCTTGCGGTCGTTGGCGCCCTGCACTTCCATGGCGTCATGGGGTTGCTCGGTAGCCACCACCAAGCCATCGCTGACCGCCATGGCGATCACGTCGGTGAGGTAGTACTCGCCCTGGGCATTGTTGTTCGACAGCCGGCCCATCCACTCGCCCAAGCGTGCAAACGGCAGTGCGAGAATACCGGTGTTGCCTTCGGTGATTGCCCGCTCGGTTTCATTGGCGTCTTTCTGCTCGACAATGGCCGCCACTTTGCCCGATGCATCGCGCACGATACGACCGTATCCCGTTGGATCGTCCAGCTCGACGGTCAGCAGACCCAACTGTTGTGGCGTGACCTGAGTGAGCAGGCGCTGCAGGGTCTCGACTTCAATCAGCGGTACGTCTCCATAGAGAATCAGCACGGTGTCGGCGGTGATGAACGGTACCGCTTGGGCTACCGCGTGACCAGTACCCAGTTGTTTGTCCTGCAGGACGAAATTCAGATCGTCCGCCGCCAGGCGCTCGCGCACCGCGTCAGCACCATGACCGATGACCACGTGGATTCGCTGTGGCTGAAGCTGACGGGCGCTGTGGATAACATGCCCCAACATCGAGTTGCCTGCGACCGGGTGGAGTACTTTCGGCAGGGCCGAACGCATGCGAGTACCTTGACCCGCGGCGAGGATAACGATTTCTAGCGACATGACTGGCTACCAATCCTGGGTGGTCAGCGGCTGACCAAGAGATGAATATCTGAAAAAGAAAAAGGGTAGCCGAGGCTACCCTTTTTAATCAATCACGCAGTCGTTGCAACGGCTGATGCCGTCTTACTTCCTGCGGATCTGCTGGAGAGTACGCAGCTGAGCTGCGGCCTCGGCCAGACGTGCAGCAGCGGCACCGTAATCGAACTCGGCGCCTTGCTCATGCAGGGCCTTCTCGGCAGCCTTGACGGCTTCCTGAGCGGAGGCTTCATCCAGGTCGGCAGCACGCTGCACGGTGTCGGCAAGTACCTTGACCATGTTCGGCTGAACCTCGAGGAAACCACCCGAGACGTAGAACACCTCGGTTTCCCCACCCTGCTTGATCAGGCGGATCGGACCCGGTTTCAGATTAGTGATCAGCGGCGCGTGACCCAGGGCGATACCAAGATCACCCAGTGCACCGTGCGCAATCACCATCTCGACCAGACCGGAAAAGATTTCCCCTTCCGCGCTGACGATGTCGCAATGGACTGTCATATTAGCCATCTGATTGCCTCAACCTGATTAGCGCCCGTTTCCGGGCGCCGGAATTACAGTTTCTTGGCTTTCTCGATCGCTTCTTCGATGCCGCCAACCATGTAGAACGCTTGTTCTGGCAGGTGGTCGTAGTCACCGTTGAGGATGCCTTTGAAGCCAGCAATGGTGTCTTTCAGGGAAACGTATTTACCCGAAGCACCGGTGAAGACTTCAGCCACGAAGAACGGCTGCGACAAGAAGCGCTGGATCTTACGAGCACGGTTTACCAACTGCTTGTCGGCTTCCGACAGCTCGTCCATACCCAGGATCGCAATGATGTCCTTCAGTTCTTTGTAACGCTGCAGCACGTACTGAACACCGCGAGCGGTATCGTAGTGGTCGTTGCCGATCACGTTCGGATCCAGCTGACGCGAAGTCGAGTCCAGTGGGTCTACCGCTGGGTAGATACCCAGGGAAGCGATGTCACGGGACAGAACGACGGTGGCGTCCAAGTGGGCGAAGGTGGTCGCTGGCGACGGGTCGGTCAAGTCGTCCGCTGGTACGTATACCGCCTGGATCGAAGTAATCGAACCTTGCTTGGTCGAAGTGATACGCTCTTGCAGAACGCCCATCTCTTCAGCCAGGGTCGGCTGGTAACCTACTGCCGAAGGCATACGGCCCAGCAGTGCGGATACTTCAGTACCGGCCAGGGTGTAACGATAGATGTTGTCGACGAACAGCAGAACGTCGTTACCTTCGTCACGGAACTTCTCAGCCATGGTCAGGCCAGTCAGCGCTACGCGCAGACGGTTTCCTGGTGGCTCGTTCATTTGGCCGTATACCAGAGCAACCTTGTCCAGTACGTTGGAATCCTTCATCTCGTGGTAGAAGTCGTTACCCTCACGAGTACGCTCACCCACACCGGCGAACACGGAATAACCGCTGTGCTCGATGGCGATGTTACGGATCAGTTCCATCATGTTTACGGTTTTGCCTACACCGGCACCACCGAACAGACCAACCTTACCACCCTTGGCGAACGGGCAAACCAGGTCGATAACCTTGATGCCGGTTTCCAGCAGGTCGTTGCCGCCTGCCTGCTCTGCGAACGAAGGCGCAGCGCGGTGGATGCCCCAACGCTCGTCGGTGTCGATCGGGCCAGCTTCGTCGATCGGGTTGCCCAGTACGTCCATGATCCGGCCCAGGGTCGCTTTACCGACCGGTACGGAGATGGCTGCGCCAGTGTTGTTGACGTCCAGACCGCGCTTCAAGCCTTCGGTGGAGCCCATCGCAATGGTACGCACCACGCCGTCGCCCAGCTGCTGCTGAACTTCCAGAGTGGTTTCGGCGCCTTGAACTTTCAAGGCGTCGTAGATGCTCGGTACGCTGTCGCGTGGGAATTCCACGTCGATAACGGCGCCGATGATTTGAACGATACGTCCGCTACTCATAGCTGGATCCTCTGAATATTTGAACCGTTAAACCGCGGCAGCGCCGCCGACGATTTCCGAGATCTCTTGGGTGATCGCAGCCTGACGCGCCTTGTTGTAGACCAGCTGCAATTCGCTGATCAAATCACCGGCGTTGTCGGTAGCGTTCTTCATCGCGATCATCCGCGCTGCTTGTTCAGCTGCGTTGTTCTCGACCACCGCCTGGTAGACCTGCGACTCGACGTAACGGACCATCAAGCCGTCGAGCAGCTCCTTGGCATCCGGTTCGTAGAGATAGTCCCAGTGGTGCTTGAGTTCCTGATCCGGGGTTGCCACCAGTGGAATCAACTGCTCCACGGTAGGCGTTTGCGTCATGGTGTTGATGAACTTGTTGGAGACTACGGACAGGCGGTCAATACGGCCGTCCAGGTAGGCATCCAGCATCACCTTGACGCTGCCGATCAGATCATTGATCGACGGCTCTTCACCCAGGTGGCTGATAGCTGCTACGACGTTACCGCCGAAGTTGCGGAAGAAAGCCGCACCCTTGCTACCAACAACACACAGATCGATCTCGACGCCGTTTTCACGGTTTACCGCCATGTCCTTGACCAGGGCCTTGAACAGGTTGGTGTTCAAGCCACCACACAGACCACGGTCACTGCTCACCACGACATAACCAACGCGCTTTACTTCACGGTCGATCATGAATGGGTGGCGATATTCCGGGTTGGCGTTGGCCAGATGACCAATAACCTGGCGGATGCGCTCCGCATAAGGACGGCTAGCAGCCATGCGCAGTTGTGCCCTGCGCATTTTGCTGACCGCCACTTTTTCCATGGCGCTGGTAATTTTTTGCGTGCTTTTGATGCTCGCAATCTTACTGCGAATCTCTTTTGCGCCTGCCATGTAACACCTATCAGGTTAGCAAGCGGGAGCCTCTCGGCCCCCGCTGCGGCTTACCAGGTTTGGGTGGCCTTGAACTTCTCGATACCGGCTTTGAGGCCAGCGTCGATTTCGTCATTGAAGTCACCCTTCACGTTGATCTTCGCCATCAAGGCGGCGTGATCGCGGTTGAAGTAAGCAATCAGCGCTTGCTCGAAGCTGCCGACTTTGGTGTTTTCAACGTCAGTCAGGAACCCACGCTCAGCGGCATACAGCGACAGCGACATGTCGGCGATCGACATTGGCGCGTATTGCTTCTGCTTCATCAGCTCGGTTACGCGCTGACCATGCTCAAGTTGCTTACGGGTCGCTTCGTCCAGGTCAGAAGCGAACTGGGCGAATGCCGCCAGTTCACGGTACTGAGCCAGAGCGGTACGGATACCACCGGACAGCTTCTTGATGATCTTGGTCTGAGCGGCACCACCCACACGGGATACCGAAACACCGGCGTTCACTGCAGGACGGATGCCCGAGTTGAACATGGCCGATTCCAGGAAGATCTGACCGTCGGTGATGGAAATCACGTTGGTCGGAACGAACGCGGAAACGTCGCCAGCCTGGGTTTCGATGATCGGCAATGCGGTCAGGGAACCGGTTTTGCCGGTCACTGCGCCGTTGGTGAACTTCTCTACGTACTCTTCCGAAACGCGGGATGCGCGCTCCAGCAGACGGGAGTGGAGATAGAACACGTCGCCTGGGTAAGCTTCACGGCCTGGTGGACGGCGCAGCAGCAGGGAAATCTGGCGGTAAGCCACTGCTTGCTTGGACAGATCGTCATAAACGATCAGCGCGTCTTCACCGCGGTCGCGGAAGTATTCGCCCATGGTGCAACCGGAGTACGGTGCCAGGTATTGCAGGGCAGGAGATTCCGAAGCACTGGCAGCCACGATGATCGTGTTGGCCAGGGCGCCGTTTTCTTCCAGCTTGCGAACAACGTTGGCGATGGTCGATTGTTTCTGACCAATGGCTACGTATACGCAGAAAATGCCGCTGTCTTTCTGGTTGATGATCGCGTCGATCGCCAGAGCGGTTTTACCGATCTGACGGTCACCGATGATCAGCTCACGCTGGCCACGGCCGACAGGGATCATGGCATCGACAGCCTTGTAGCCAGTCTGTACAGGCTGGTCTACCGACTTACGCCAGATCACGCCTGGAGCAACTTTCTCGACCGCGTCGGTCTCGGTGTTGTTCAGCGGACCTTTGCCGTCAACTGGGTTACCCAGTGCGTCGACTACGCGACCCAGCAGTTCCTTACCAACCGGAACTTCGAGGATGCGGCCAGTGCACTTGGCGCTCATGCCTTCGGCAAGAGACTGGTAAGCGCCCAATACAACGGCACCTACGGAGTCTTGCTCCAGGTTGAGGGCCATACCGTAGACGCCGCCCGGAAACTCGATCATCTCGCCGTACATTACGTCGGCCAGACCGTGAATCCGCACGATGCCGTCAGATACGCTGACGACAGTGCCTTCGTTACGGGCTTGGGAGGTCACATCGAGCTTGTCGATGCGGCCCTTGATAATTTCACTTATTTCGGAAGGATTGAGTTGCTGCATTGCTCTGCTGCCCCTTCAAACTCAAGATTTCAATGCTTCGGCAAGTTTCGCGATTTTGCCGCGAATCGAGCCATCGATAACCAGGTCGCCGGCGCGGATGACAACACCACCAATAAGGGAGCTGTCTTCCTCGACTTGCAGGCGCACTTCCCGGTTGAGACGTGCACTGAGAACCTTGGCGAGTTTGTCTTGCTGTTCTTGGTTCAATGCAAAAGCACTGGTCACTTCTACGTCTACCGACTTCTCTTGCTCGGCCTTGTACAGGTCGAAAAGAGCGGCGATCTCCGGCAACAGCGGGAGACGGTCGTTTTCGGCAACGACGTGGATGAAGTTCTGTACCTTTACATCAAACTTGTCGCCGCACACGTCAATAAACGTGGCGGCCTTTTCTGCGCTCGTCAGTCGCGGGGCCTTGAGCACGCGCAGCATGGTGTCGTCTTGCGACACCGCTGCTGCCAGGCCGAGCATGGCTGACCAATTGGCCAGTTGCTGGTGGGCCTGAGCGTGCTCGAAGGCCGCCTTAGCGTAAGGTCGGGCCAACGTGGTCAGTTCTGCCATGATCGCCCTCGCTTAGATTTCAGCAGCCAGTTGGTTAACCAGCTCTGCGTGCGCGTTTTGATCGATTGTGGCACCCAGGATCTTCGCAGCACCGCCAACGGCCAGGCTACCCACTTGGGCACGCAGCGCGTCTTTGACACTGTTGATTTCCTGTTCGATCTCGGCCTGAGCCTGAGCCTTCACACGGTCAGCTTCGACGCGAGCCTGTTCACGGGCTTCGTCGACAATCTGAGAACCGCGCTTCTTGGCTTGCTCGATGATTTCAGCTGCCTGAGCTTTCGCTTCGCGCAGTTGCTGACCCACTTTCTCGTGGGCCAACTCCAGGTCGCGAGCTGCTCGGCTGGCAGCGTCCAGTCCATCCGCGATCTTCTTTTGACGTTCGCGCAGAGCCGTGATGACCGGAGGCCATACGAACTTCATGCAGAACAGTACAAAAATCAGGAACGCAACGGACTGGCCAATCAGGGTCGCATTAATGTTCACGCCAACACCTCGCAGTTACGTTGTCCATCACATCAAATCACTCGGAAAATCCGAGTGATTAGCCAGCGATCTGACCAACGAACGGGTTCGCAAAGGTGAAGAACAGAGCGATACCAACACCGATCATGGTTACGGCGTCGAGCAGACCGGCAACGATGAACATTTTAACTTGCAGCATTGGAACCATTTCTGGTTGACGCGCAGCGCCTTCCAGGAATTTGCCGCCCAACAGGCCGAAACCAATTGCGGTACCCAGTGCGCCCAGGCCGATCAACAGTGCAACAGCGATAGCGGTTAGACCAACTACAGTTTCCATCTTTCCTCCCGACTTTTACGTCGTATGGTTTAGGTTTTTTTAATTTAAAGCGGTAAAACAAATCGTTTCATCAAGCCCGTGATGGGCCCCCTCCCGCCGAGACGAGAGGGACATCAGACTAGCCTAAGCCAGCCTTAATGGTTCTCTTCGTGTGCCATCGACAGGTAGACGATGGTCAGCATCATGAAGATAAACGCCTGCAGGGTGATGATCAGGATGTGGAACACAGCCCACGCCCACTGCAGAACAATGCCCAGGCCGCTAAGCCAGAGCAGACCACTGCCGAACATCACAGCGATCAGAATGAACACCAGCTCGCCGGCATACATGTTGCCGAACAGACGCAGTGCCAGCGAGATTGGCTTGGCGATCAGCGTCACGAACTCCAGCAGGAAGTTCACCGGGATCAGCAGGGCTTGAACGAAGATGTTCTTGCTGCCGAACGGGTGCAGGGTCAGTTCGCCGATGAAGCCGCCGATGCCCTTGACCTTGATGCTGTAGAAAATGATCAGCGCGAACACCGACAGAGCCATGCCCAGGGTAGCGTTAGGGTCAGTGGTCGATACGGCGCGGAATGGAATGTGTGGATCGCCGCTGATGGCCATGGCCAGTTGCGGAATCCAGTCGACCGGGATCAGGTCGACGGCGTTCATCAGGAACACCCAGACGAAGATGGTCAGTGCCAGCGGTGCAATCACCGGGCTACGGCCATGGAAGCTGTCTTTCACGCTGCCATCGACGAATTCGACCAGTACTTCAACGAAGTTCTGCAAGGCACCTGGTTGACCGGACGTTGCTTTCTTCGCCGCCATGCGGAAAAGAAGAACGAAGATCAGACCCAATGCGACCGACCAGCCGAGGGTATCGACATGGAAAGCCCAGAAGCCCATTTCCTTGGCTTCTGCTGCGGTGTGGGCAAAGCCCCAGCCGCCGGTAGGATGCTGACCGAAAGTCAGGTTCTGCAAGTGGTGCTGGATATAGCCCGAAGCGGTTGTCTCTGCCATGGTTGCCTCAAACGCCCTAAGGTCTCGAAAGTCTTGTTCTCATCAGCAGGGGAGCGAACCAGCTGACCAGTTGGGTCAACACAAAGACACCGAAGACTGCTAACGGCGCCAATGGCTTCACACCTGCGAACGTCAGTGCAAACAGCACTGCCGTTAAAATCAGTTTGCCCGCCTCTCCGGCATAAAATGACCGGACGATGGCTTGAGCTGCTCGGGCGCCGGAAAACCGAAATGCCCTGTGAGCGAAATAAACATTGGGAAGCAAAGCTATCAGGCCTCCGCAGAGTCCCGAGTATCCGGCTACGACTCCATGCCATTGCCAGAGCGCCAAAGCGGCCACCAGCACAACGACAAACTGAGCCAACAACACCGGAAAAACCGCCAAGCGATGGAACGGCAAGCGGTTTGGCGTGCGTGTTTCCATCACTCTTGCTCCTCAAAGGTCGGCTGCCAGAACGCAATGACTTGGCATAATTTGTGCCGACAAAATGCGCGCAGAGTATAGGGGCGGTTCAGCCCCTATTCAACTGTCAGGTAGTGATTTCCGACTGCACGCTACATGAGGAAATGTTTCAGCGGATGTGCGCAAGGACACCTTGAAGCTCATCCAATGAGTTGTAGCCAATTACCAACTGGCCCTTTCCCTTCTTCCCGTGGCGAATCTGCACCGCAGAGCCTAGGCGCTCGGCCAGGCGCTGTTCCAGACGAGCGATATCCGGGTCCGGTTTGGCCGCTTCAACGGGCTCCGGTTTGCCACTCAACCACTGGCGAACCAGTGCTTCAGTCTGGCGCACGGTGAGCCCTCGTGCGACAACATGTCGCGCCCCTTCAACCTGTTGATTTTCCGGCAAACCCAGCAAAGCACGGGCATGACCCATTTCCAGATCGCCATGGGACAACATGGTCTTGATGACTTCCGGCAGCGCAATCAGGCGCAACAGGTTGGCCACGGTTACACGTGACTTGCCCACGGCATCGGCGACCTGCTGCTGCGTCAGTTGGAATTCCTGCTGCAAGCGCTGCAGGGCAACAGCTTCCTCGATCGGATTGAGGTCTTCGCGCTGGATGTTCTCGATCAGCGCCATGGCGACGGCGGTCTCATCCGAGACTTCGCGGACCATCGACGGAATGGTTTCCTGGCCGGCCTGTTGGCTCGCACGCCAGCGACGCTCACCGGCGATGATTTCAAAGCGACCGCCACCAATGGGGCGCACCACGATGGGTTGCATGACGCCCTGGGCCTTGATCGACTGCGCCAGCTCTTCCAGTGCCTGCGGATCCATGTCGCGACGTGGCTGGTATTTGCCACGTTGCAGCAGATCCAGGGGCAGGTGTTGCAGCTCACGCTGTTCCGCCTGCACCGCTTGTTCTTCCAGCGCGCTGACAGTCGGACCACTCAGCAGTGCATCCAGTCCACGTCCGAGACCTCGTTTCTTGACGGCCATGGGGATTCCTTAAGTTGCCTGAGCAGCGGTGGCACGTGAGTGTTTGCGTTGGCGGCGAACCATCTCGCCAGCCAATGCCAGGTAGGCAATGGCGCCACGCGATGATTTGTCATAGGCCAACGCCGGCATGCCATAGCTCGGCGCTTCGGCCAGGCGGATGTTGCGCGGAATAACCGTGTCGTACAGCTGTTCGCCGAAGTGTTCCTTGAGCTGGGCCGACACATCGTTCATCAGGCTCAGGCGCGGGTCGTACATGGTCCGCAGCAGGCCTTCGACCTTCAGGTTCGGGTTCAACAGTTCCGCGATACGCTTGATGTTATCCACAAGGTCGCTCAAACCCTCAAGGGCAAAGTATTCGCACTGCATGGGGATAATTACCCCATCGGCGGCAACCAGCGCATTGAGCGTGAGCATCGACAGCGACGGCGGGCAGTCGATCAGAATGTAGTCGTAGCTCTCGCGAATCGGCGCCAGGGCGCTGCGCAGACGACTTTCCTTCATCTGCATTTCCAGCAGCACCACTTCGGCTGCCGTCAGGTCGCGGTTGGCCGGCAACAACTGGTAGCCACCGTGTTCGGAGTAATGCATGGCCTGGGCCAGGTCACATTCGCCGATCAACAGGTCGTAGACCGAGTTTTCCAGGCCGTGTTTATCCACACCGCTACCCATGGTGGCGTTGCCCTGTGGATCAAGGTCGATCAACAGCACCCGGCGCTTGGTGGCGACCAGGGATGCTGCGAGGTTGATGCAGGTGGTGGTCTTGCCCACACCACCTTTCTGGTTCGCAATCGCGAATACCTTAGCCATTCTTGCTTGTGTTCCCAATCATGCCGTGCGGCGCAGTATCAGCAGATGGCGTTGGCCTTGGCAACCAGGTACGGCCAAGGCGTGTTCGCTATCGAGGTGGAAGTCTGCCGGCAATGCTACCAGCTCATCCGCGGGATGAACGCCCTTCATTGCCAGCCAACGTGTGTCGCGGTCGCCGAGGTGGCGTGTCCAGTTACTGAAGTTCTCCATGCTGCTGAACGCCCGGGAGATGATCCCGTTGAAAGGCAATGGCGGCTGGAAGGCTTCGACGCGACTGTGGATAACTTGCAAATTATCCAGCTTGAGTTCGAGTTTGACCTGGGTCAGGAAGCGGGTTTTCTTGCCATTACTGTCCAGGCAGGTGACCTGCGACTCCGGAAACAGGATGGCCAGCGGAATACCCGGCATGCCGCCGCCGCTGCCAACATCCAGCCAACGACCGTTTTCGATAAACGACATGACGCTCAGGCTGTCGAGCAAATGCCGGGAAACCATTTCGTCCGGATCACGCACGGCCGTCAGGTTGTAGGCCTTGTTCCATTTGATCAACAGGGCCAGGTAACCCAGCAGTTGCTCGTGCTGGCTGGCGCTCAGGTTGACGCCCAACTGACGGGCGCCTGTGGATAATTCTTCAGCGTGTTGCGCGGTGACCAACGAACTCAAGCGCTTTGCTCCAACTGACGGCCTGCGCCGCGTTTTTTCAAATGAATCATCAACAGCGAAATCGCCGCCGGGGTCACACCCGGGATTCGCGAAGCCTGGCCCAGCGTCTCTGGACGCGTCGCACCGAGCTTGCTCTGGATCTCTTTGGAAAGACCGGAAATGCCCGTGTAATCGATATCCACAGGCAGTTTGGTGTCTTCGCTGGCACGCAGGCGGGCGATTTCGTCCTGTTGACGGTCGATGTAGCCCGCGTACTTGGTCTTGATTTCCACCTGTTCGGCGACCTGTGGGTCGTCGGCGCCTTCACCGGTGACCGAGATCAGGCCAGCGTAGTCGATTTCCGGACGGGTCAGCAGGTTCAGCAAGTTGTATTCGTGAGTCAGCGGCGTGCCGAATTTTTCCGCAATCGCATCGCCTTGCGCAGTACCTGGACGAACCCAGGTACTTTTCAGGCGCTGTTCTTCGAGTTCGATGGCTTCGCGCTTTTTGCAGAATGCAGCCCAACGCACGTCATCGACCAGGCCGAGTTCCCGGCCTTTTTCGGTCAGACGCAGGTCGGCGTTGTCTTCTCGCAGGATCAATCGGTATTCCGCCCGGGAAGTAAACATCCGGTACGGTTCCTGGGTCCCGAGGGTGATCAGGTCGTCGACCAATACTCCGATATACGCTTCATCGCGACGCGGGCACCAACTGTCCCTGCCCTGCGCGCGCAGTGCGGCGTTGGTCCCGGCCAGCAAACCCTGGGCGCCGGCCTCTTCGTAACCGGTGGTGCCGTTGATCTGGCCGGCAAAGAACAGGCCGCCAATGACTTTGGTTTCCAGGCTGTACTTCAGGTCGCGCGGATCGAAGTAGTCGTACTCGATGGCATAGCCAGGGCGAACGATGTGGGCGTTTTCCATGCCGCGAATCGATTGCACGATCTGCAATTGCACGTCGAACGGCAAGGATGTGGATATCCCGTTCGGGTACAGCTCGTGAGTGGTCAAACCTTCCGGCTCGATGAAGACCTGATGGCTTTCCTTGTCGGCAAAGCGATGGATCTTGTCTTCGATCGACGGGCAATAGCGTGGGCCAATACCTTCGATCACGCCTGAGTACATCGGCGAACGGTCGAGGTTCGAGGCGATGATCTCGTGAGTGCGGGCGTTGGTGTGGGTAATCCAGCAACTGACCTGCTGTGGATGTTGTTCCTTGGAGCCGATGAACGACATCACCGGGATCGGCGTGTCACCTGGCTGCTCGGTCATCACCGAGAAATCCACAGAGCGGCCATCGATACGTGGTGGCGTACCGGTTTTCAGGCGGCCGACGCGCAAGGGCAGTTCACGCAGACGGTTGGCCAGGGCGATCGACGGAGGATCGCCGGCACGGCCGCCGGAAAAATTCTGCATGCCGATGTGGATAAGTCCACCGAGGAAGGTGCCGGTGGTCAACACCACGGAATCTGCGAAGAAACGCAGACCCATCTGGGTAACAACACCGCGCACCTGATCCTGCTCGACGATCAAGTCATCGGCTGCCTGCTGAAATATCCACAGGTTGGGCTGGTTTTCGAGGATCTCGCGTACCGCTGCCTTGTACAGAATTCGGTCGGCCTGGGCGCGAGTAGCGCGCACGGCTGGGCCTTTGCGACTGTTCAGGACGCGAAATTGAATACCACCTTTGTCAGTGGCCATGGCCATCGCGCCACCTAGGGCGTCGATTTCCTTGACCAGGTGGCTTTTGCCAATCCCGCCAATCGCGGGATTGCAGCTCATTGCTCCGAGGGTTTCCACGTTATGCGTCAGCAATAGGGTCTTCACCCCCATACGTGCTGATGCAAGTGCTGCCTCGGTACCGGCATGACCGCCGCCGATGACGATCACTTCAAAACGGGAAGGGAAATCCACCACGCACCTCGTGCCTGCTGCAGTTAGGTAATCAGAAAGAGTTTGGGCTCAGGTTTTCGGACCTGGTCGACAAGTATAGGGACTTCGCCCCTCCTAAAGAACCCTTTGCACAAAAATTAACCAGCTGTGGGTAAGTCGCGAACAATAGAAATTAAAAAGAAAGAAATTTATAAAAGCTTTGTTTTTATGTTTATTTCTATGCATCTACCTTTCTGTGGATAAATTGCTACAGCCCTTTAGATTCAATGTGTACAGAGATTCAAAAGTCTGTGGTCATCTAGGCAGGAGGTCATTGGATAAGCGGAATAAGCCTGTGGATTAATGGGGTGCTTATCCACAGCGGTGGTTTTCCTCAGCCTTGGGGTCTTGTTATCAACTGAGCTTAGAGGCAGTTATTCACAGGGCTTAATCCACAGAGGAATGAAGTCTGGGCCAAATGTCGGGCACGGGAAAACGACCCGACGCGACAAAAAGCCGCTCGGGGTCTGAAAAAAAGCGGGAATCTTGAACGCGTGACAGGCAATGAGGGGTCAGCGATGAAGCGAAACTGCCGCCTGGCTCAGCGTTTCGCCCTTGATTCGACTGTGCAGAAGGCTATTTGCCGATGCAGAAACTGGAAAAAATCCTGCCCAGCAGGTCATCCGAACTGAACTCGCCGGTAATTTCTCCCAGTGATTGCTGTGCCTGCCGCAGATCTTCAGCCAGGAGCTCGCCGGCACCGGCCAGCGTCAGTTGTGCATGACCGTGTTCGAGCGAAGCACTGGCGTGGCGTAGAGCCTCCAGGTGACGACGACGGGCGCTGAAGCTGCTCTCCGACGTCTGCTCATAGCCCATGCAGGCCTTGAGATGGTCGCGCAATAGCTCCAGGCCCTCTCCTGCTGCCTTGGCGCTCAGGCTGATGGTGACATGGCCATCGTCGCAAACCTTCAACTCAATCGCTTCCCCAGTCAGATCCGCCTTGTTGCGGATCAGCGTCACTTTGCCCGGGTCAGGGCGCTGCTCGAGGAATTCCGGCCACAAGGCGAAAGGATCCAGGGCTTCAGGTGCGGTCGCGTCGACTACCAGCAGCACTCGATCGGCCTCGGAGATGGCCTTTAACGCGCGCTCCACACCGATTTTTTCGACCTGGTCATCGGTATCGCGCAGCCCTGCGGTATCGACGACGTGCAACGGCATGCCGTCGATGTGGATATGTTCGCGCAGGATATCCCGGGTCGTGCCGGCGATTTCGGTGACGATTGCCGCTTCGCGACCCGCCAGGGCATTGAGCAGACTGGATTTACCGGCATTTGGCCGGCCGGCAATCACGACGGTCATGCCGTCACGCAGCAATGCGCCCTGCCCAGCTTCACGTAGCACCGTGGATAACTCGTCGCGAACGGCATCGAGCAGGCTCAGGACATGGCCATCAGCGAGAAAATCAATTTCTTCTTCCGGGAAGTCGATTGCCGCCTCGACGTAGATGCGCAGTGCAATCAGTTGCTCGGTCAGCTTATGCACACGTTGCGAAAACGCGCCCTGCAGGGAGCGCAACGCATTGCGCGCGGCTTGTGCAGAGCTGGCTTCAATCAGGTCGGCAATCGCCTCGGCTTGCGCCAGGTCGAGCTTGTCGTTGAGAAACGCACGCTCGCTGAACTCACCCGGCCGCGCCAGGCGGCAGCCCAATTGCAGGCAGCGCTGCAGCAACATGTCCAGGACGATTGGGCCACCGTGCCCCTGCAGCTCCAGCACATCCTCACCGGTGAATGAGTTTGGCCCAGGGAAGTACAAGGCGATGCCTTCGTCCAGCACGTCCTGCTCGGCACTGAAGAATGGGCCGTAGTGGGCGTAGCGCGGCTTGAGTTCACGACCACTGATGGCCTTCGCTGCAACGCTGGCCAAAGGCCCGGAAATACGCACGATACCGACGCCACCACGGCCCTGGGCGGTGGCAACGGCGGCGATGGTTTCACGAGGAGCGCTCATAAACCGATATCCCGAGAAAAAAATGACAGAAAGCAAAACGCCCCACGAGGGGGCGTTTTGAATGGTTACACACTGACCGGATTATGCCTCGGCTTTTTTCGCCGCGGCTTCGATCTTGCGAGTGATGTACCACTGTTGTGCGATCGACAGGCAGTTGTTCACTACCCAGTACAGCACCAGACCAGCCGGGAACCACAGGAAGAAGAAGGTGAAGATGATAGGCATCAGCTTCATCACCTTGGCCTGCATCGGATCCGGAGGAGTCGGGTTCAACTGCTGCTGGATGAACATGGTCGCGCCCATGATGATCGGCAGAATGAAGAACGGGTCTTTGATCGACAGGTCAGTAATCCACAGCATGAATGGCGCCTGGCGCATTTCCACGCTTTCCAGGAGTACCCAGTACAGCGAAAGGAATACCGGCATCTGCACGAGGATTGGCAAGCAACCACCCAGCGGATTGATCTTCTCTTTCTTGTACAGCTCCATCATGGCTTGCGACATTTTCTGCCGGTCGTCGCCGTGCTGCTCTTTCAGTGCAGCCAGTTTTGGTGCCACTGCACGCATACGCGCCATGGACTTGTAGCTGGCCGCCGACAGCGGGAAGAAGATCCCTTTGATCAGCATGGTCAGGAAGATGATCGACCAGCCCCAGTTACCCACAATCGCGTGGATATGTTGCAGCAGCCAGAAGATCGGCTGAGCAATGAACCACAGGATGCCGTAGTCGACGGTCAATTCCAGGCCTGGGGATAACTCTTTGAGTACCGCCTGGCTTTTCGGACCGGCATACAAGGTAGCGCTGGTTTCAGCCTTGGCACCTGGTGCAACGGTCAACGCCGGACCAGTGAAACCAATGATGTAGTTACCCTGGCTGTCCTTGCGAGTCTGCACCACGTTGCTGTCGTTCTTGGCTGGAATCCAGGCAGTCACGAAGTAGTGTTGCAGCCAGGCCACCCAGCCACCGTTAACGGTTTCTTTCAGCGCGCCCTTGTCGATATCTTTCATCGACACTTTTTTGTACGGCTCTGCACTTGTCCACAGGGCAGCGCCCAGGTAAGTGGCAGTGCCAGTGGCGGTAGTCGACGATGGATCGGCGCTGGCATCACGCTTGAGCTGGGCAAACAGGTTGCCGGTCCAGGCCTTGTCGCTGGTGTTGTCGATCAGATAGGTGACTTTCAGATCGTACAAACCGCGCGTGAAGGTGAAGCGCTTGATGTAATTGACCCCAGCGTCGCTGAATTTCAGGTCAACGTTCAGCTGGTTCTGGCCATCAGCCAGTTGATAAGTCTTCTTTTCGGTCGAGTAAACCGGACGACCGGTAGGTCGTGCGTCCGGACCGTTGGTACCGGTCAGGCCACTTTGTGCCAGATAAGTACGTTCGCCGCCGTTATCAAACAGCTGGAACGGAATTTCCGGATGGTCCTGGCGACGTGGATACAGCGGCAGCATCAGCTGGGCAACATCACCGCCTTGAGGATCGATTGCCAGATCAAGCACATCCGTTTTGACGTGGATGAGGTCTTTGTTGGCAATTACCGGAGTTTCGGTAGGGGTGCTGGTATCGGCATTTGCGCTGGGTACATCGGCACTGGCGGAAGCATTGTTACCAAGCGGGACGTCCGGAATAGCCGGTGCATTCTGATTGGCAGCAACATTCTGAGTCGGCAGGGCAGCCTGGCCATAATCCTGGTTCCATTTAAGAACCATGACGTAGGACACGATTGCCAGGGCGACGATCAGGATCGTGCGTTTAATATCCATGATTACTCGGCCATCGAAGAAGAACGGGAGGTAGGGATAGGTGGAACCGGGTCATAACCACCGGGATTCCACGGATGACAGCGACCTAAACGACGAAAGGTCAGCCAGCCACCGCGCAGAAGGCCATGATTTTCGATGGCTTCATACGCGTAGCAGGAACAACTGGGGTAGAAACGACAGTGACTGGCCATCAGGGGACTAATGGCGTAGCGATAAAACTGGATCGGAACGAGTGCCAGTTTACGCATCGGTGCTGTCTACCCCTACAGTTTCGGTTGTCGCTGCTGGTACTGGCGAGTTGCGTGCCAGACGCTTCCAGAGCTTGCCGAAATGCTGAATCAATTCGGGGTTTTCTACGTCGCCCAAACCTTTGCGCGCGACGATAACGATATCCCACCCAACCAGAACATCCTGGTGGAGGCGAAACGATTCGCGCATCAGACGTTTGAGGCGATTGCGCTGAACGGAGAGCTTTACGCTCTTTTTCCCGATAACCAGCCCTAGACGGGGGTGATCGAGATCGTTGGCGCGTGCAAGGAGCAGGAGATTTTTCCCCGGAACCTTGCCGGTAGGGGAGTCAAAGACTGCCTTGAAATGCCGGGGGGTCAGCAAACGCTTTTCCCGACTGAAGTCCTGACTCACCTCCAGTACCGGATTATCAAACTGCCAGACGCGCACGACCTTTGGCGCGACGACGCGACAGGACTGCGCGGCCGTTCTTGGTAGCCATGCGAGCACGGAAACCGTGGGTACGAGCGCGTTTGATAGTGCTTGGTTGGAAAGTACGTTTCATGTCGTGTTACCTGGTTCGTCCACAACGGGCCGGAATGGCCCCCGTTTTAAGAGACCGGGGATTCTAGAGAAAGCAAGCCTCTAGGTCAATTTCCAACCAGCGTTTCCTTTAAATGATCCTTCAGGGGCGTTTCGTTGAAAGCTGGCGGACAAAATATAAAAATAAAGAAGGAAAGTATTTAAAGCTTTTCTGTAAAGCTTATAAAAGCTAGTACCGCCATCATCTGTGGATAACTACCTTTAGCCCTTCTATCTCGGGCTGTACAGAGAATGACAACTACCGTGGAAAACGGTGCTGAGCCTGTGCTGCACCCGCGGATAACCTGTGAGTGAAATCAGTCGTTATCCACAGGGTGGTTATCCACTGAGTTTTCCTCACACTTGTACAAAGACCTCAGGCGGGTTTATCCACAGGGCTTATTCACAGACCGTTGGTCGTGTTTTCTGTCGATAGAACCTTGTTTCTTCTGCACCTGTGAGCAACCTTCGTGTGGATAAGTCTGCTCCCGGTCGCTACAATGGCCGCTTGTTTTTGCCTCACCGGCTTTCAACTTAGGGGATATCCGTGTCAGTGGAACTTTGGCAGCAGTGCGTGGAGCTTTTGCGCGATGAGCTGCCTGCCCAACAATTCAACACTTGGATCCGTCCACTACAGGTCGAAGCCGAAGGCGACGAGTTGCGTGTCTACGCACCGAATCGCTTTGTTCTCGACTGGGTCAATGAAAAGTACCTGGGCCGCGTGCTCGAACTGCTCGACGAGCATGGCAACGGCATGGCGCCGGCACTGTCTCTATTAATAGGCAGCAAACGCAGCTCGGCACCCCGCGCGGCACCGAATGCGCCATTGGCCGCCGCAGCCTCGCAAGCCCAGGCTGCTGCTGCGCCAGCACCGGTCAGCACGCCTGCGCCTTCTGCGCCAAGTAAGCGGTCCGCACAAAAAGTAGTCGAAGAAAGTGAAGAGCCGTCTCGCGACAGCTTTGACCCAATGGCGGGTGCCAGCTCGCAGCAGGCACCGGTGCGTGCAGAACAGCGAACTGTGCAGGTTGAAGGTGCGCTCAAGCACACCAGCTACCTGAACCGCACCTTCACCTTCGAAAACTTCGTCGAAGGCAAGTCCAACCAACTGGCCCGTGCGGCAGCCTGGCAAGTGGCGGACAACCCCAAGCATGGCTACAACCCGTTGTTCCTGTACGGCGGTGTCGGCCTGGGTAAAACTCACTTGATGCACGCTGTGGGTAACCATCTATTAAAGAAGAACCCGAATGCCAAGGTCGTGTACCTGCATTCCGAGCGTTTCGTCGCCGACATGGTCAAGGCGTTGCAGTTGAACGCGATCAACGAGTTCAAGCGCTTCTACCGTTCGGTTGATGCCTTGCTCATCGATGACATTCAATTCTTCGCGCGCAAGGAACGTTCCCAGGAAGAGTTTTTCCACACCTTCAACGCCCTTCTTGAAGGCGGCCAGCAAGTCATTCTCACCAGTGACCGCTACCCGAAAGAAATCGAAGGTCTGGAAGAGCGCCTGAAGTCGCGTTTCGGTTGGGGTCTGACCGTTGCCGTAGAGCCGCCGGAACTTGAAACCCGTGTCGCCATTCTGATGAAGAAGGCTGACCAGGCTAAAGTTGACCTGCCCCACGACGCTGCGTTCTTTATTGCCCAACGTATTCGTTCCAACGTCCGTGAGCTCGAAGGCGCCCTCAAGCGGGTTATCGCCCACTCGCACTTCATGGGCCGCGACATCACCATCGAGTTGATTCGCGAATCCCTCAAGGACTTGCTCGCGTTGCAGGATAAACTGGTCTCTGTGGATAACATTCAGCGCACCGTCGCTGAGTACTACAAGATCAAGATTTCGGATCTGCTGTCCAAGCGCCGTTCGCGTTCGGTAGCCCGTCCGCGGCAAGTGGCCATGGCCTTGTCCAAGGAATTGACCAACCACAGCCTGCCGGAAATCGGCGATGTGTTTGGCGGTCGTGACCACACCACGGTTTTGCACGCCTGCCGCAAGATCAACGAACTTAAGGAATCCGACGCGGATATTCGCGAGGACTACAAGAACCTGCTGCGTACATTGACCACTTGATGAACACCAGCGCAGCTTATTAAGGCAAGGGACTAGACCATGCATTTCACCATTCAACGCGAAGCCCTGTTGAAACCCCTGCAACTGGTCGCAGGCGTCGTCGAGCGCCGACAGACCTTGCCAGTGCTTTCCAACGTGCTGTTGGTTGTCGAAGGCCAGCAGTTGTCGCTGACCGGTACTGACCTGGAAGTCGAACTGGTCGGTCGAGTACAGCTCGAAGAGCCGGCTGAGCCAGGCGAAATCACCGTCCCGGCGCGCAAGCTGATGGATATCTGCAAGAGCCTGCCAAACGATGCGCTGATCGACATCAAGGTCGATGAGCAGAAGCTCGTGGTCAAGGCCGGCCGTAGTCGATTCACCCTGTCGACGCTGCCAGCCAATGACTTCCCGACTGTGGAAGAAGGCCCTGGTTCGCTGACCTGCAGCCTGGAACAAAGCAAACTGCGTCGTTTGATCGAACGCACCAGCTTTGCCATGGCGCAGCAGGATGTACGCTATTACCTGAACGGCATGCTCCTCGAAGTCTCGGCCGGGATCATCCGTGCCGTGGCAACCGACGGCCATCGCCTGGCCATGTGCTCGATGCAGGCGGACATCGGTCAACCGGATCGTCACCAGGTGATCGTTCCACGCAAAGGCATCCTGGAGTTGGCGCGTCTGCTGACCGAACCGGACGGTAACGTCAGTATCGTTCTGGGCCAGCACCACATTCGCGCCACCACCGGCGAATTCACCTTCACTTCGAAGCTGGTCGACGGCAAGTTCCCGGACTACGAGCGAGTCCTACCAAAAGGCGGCGACAAACTGGTGCTGGGCGATCGTCAGGCGCTGCGTGAAGCTTTCAGCCGTACGGCGATTCTGTCCAACGAAAAGTACCGTGGCATTCGCCTGCAATTGGCTAATGGTCAGTTGAAGATCCAGGCCAATAACCCGGAACAGGAAGAGGCTGAAGAAGAAGTCGGTGTTGAGTACAACGGCGGCTCGCTGGAAATCGGCTTTAACGTCAGCTATCTGCTGGACGTGTTGGGCGTGATGACCACCGAGCAAGTGCGTCTGATCCTGTCGGATTCCAACAGCAGTGCGCTGGTGCAAGAGTCCGACAACGACGATTCGGCTTACGTTGTCATGCCGATGCGTCTGTAAACATGTCCTGTAGCCGCTAGATGTCTCTCAGTCGCGTCTCGGTCACCGCGGTGCGCAATCTGCACCCGGTGACCTTCTCCCCCTCTCCCCGCATCAATATCCTGTACGGCGCCAATGGCAGCGGTAAAACCAGTGTGCTGGAAGCCATCCATCTACTCGGTCTTGCTCGTTCGTTCCGTAGCACCCGCTTGTTGCCGGTTATCCAGTACGAGCAGTTAGCCTGTACTGTCTTCGGCCAGGTCGAATTGGCCGAAGGTGGCCACAGCGCGCTCGGGATATCGAGGGATCGCCAGGGAGAGTTTCAAATTCGCATCGACGGGCAAAACGCTCGTAGTGCCGCACAACTGGCAGAAATCCTGCCACTGCAACTGATCAACCCTGACAGTTTTCGCTTGTTGGAAGGCGCGCCGAAGATACGTCGGCAGTTTCTCGATTGGGGCGTGTTTCACGTGGAACCGCGTTTCATGTCGACCTGGCAGCGCCTGCAGAAGGCCCTGCGCCAGAGAAACTCTTGGCTGCGGCATGGTACACTTGACGCCGTTTCGCAAGCGGTTTGGGACAGAGAATTGTGCCAGGCCAGCGCTGAAATTGATGAATACCGTCGCGCTTATATCAAAGCCTTGAAACCAGTCTTTGAACAAACTTTGAGCGAGCTCGTCGAACTCGAAGGTTTGACGCTGAGCTATTACCGGGGTTGGGACAAAGAGCGGGAACTGAGTGCGGTGCTCGCTGCGTCCGTTCACCGGGATCAGCAAATGGGGCACACCCAGGCCGGACCACAACGCGCTGATTTGCGCCTTAGATTGGGCGCCCACAATGCTGCGGACATTCTGTCGCGCGGACAGCAGAAGCTGGTGGTGTGCGCGTTGCGAATTGCCCAAGGGCATCTGGTGAGCCAGGCCCGGCGCGGCCAATGTATTTATCTGGTGGATGATTTGCCGTCCGAGCTGGATGAGCAACACCGCCGTGCGCTCTGCCGTTTGCTGGAAGACTTACGCTGCCAGGTGTTTATCACCTGTGTAGATCACGAATTATTGAGGGAAGGCTGGCAGACGGAAACGCCAGTCGCCCTGTTCCACGTGGAACAGGGCCGTATCACCCAGACCCACGACCATCGGGAGTGAAGGCATGAGCGAAGAAAATACGTACGACTCAACGAGCATTAAAGTGCTGAAAGGCCTGGATGCCGTACGCAAACGTCCCGGTATGTACATTGGTGACACAGACGATGGCAGCGGTCTGCACCACATGGTGTTCGAGGTGGTCGATAACTCGATCGACGAAGCCCTGGCTGGCTACTGCGACGACATCAGCATCATCATCCACCCGGATGAGTCCATCACCGTTCGCGACAACGGCCGTGGCATCCCGGTAGACGTGCATAAAGAGGAAGGCGTTTCCGCCGCCGAGGTCATCATGACCGTCCTCCACGCTGGCGGTAAGTTCGACGACAACTCCTACAAAGTATCCGGCGGCCTGCACGGTGTAGGTGTGTCGGTAGTGAACGCCCTCTCCGAAGAGCTGGTGCTGACCGTTCGCCGCAGCGGCAAGATCTGGGAACAGACCTACGTCCACGGCGTGCCACAGGCTCCTATGGCCATCGTTGGCGACAGCGAAACCACCGGCACCCAGATCCACTTCAAGGCCTCCAGCGAGACCTTCAAGAACATCCATTTCAGCTGGGACATCCTGGCCAAACGGATCCGTGAGCTGTCCTTCCTCAACTCCGGTGTCGGCATCGTCCTCAAGGATGAGCGCAGCGGCAAGGAAGAGCTGTTCAAGTACGAAGGTGGCCTGCGTGCATTCGTTGAATACCTGAACACCAACAAGACTGCGGTCAACCAGGTGTTCCATTTCAACATCCAGCGTGAAGACGGCATCGGCGTGGAAATCGCCCTGCAGTGGAACGACAGCTTCAACGAGAACCTGTTGTGCTTCACCAACAACATTCCACAGCGCGATGGCGGTACTCACCTGGTGGGTTTCCGTTCCGCACTGACGCGTAACCTGAACACCTACATCGAAGCAGAAGGCCTGGCGAAGAAACACAAGGTCGCCACCACCGGTGATGATGCTCGTGAAGGCCTGACCGCGATTATCTCGGTGAAAGTCCCGGATCCGAAGTTCAGCTCCCAGACCAAGGACAAGCTGGTTTCTTCCGAAGTGAAGACCGCTGTCGAACAGGAAATGGGCAAGTACTTCTCCGACTTCCTGCTGGAAAACCCCAACGAAGCCAAGCTGGTTGTCGGCAAGATGATCGACGCAGCGCGTGCCCGTGAAGCTGCGCGTAAAGCCCGTGAGATGACCCGCCGTAAAGGTGCGCTGGACATCGCCGGTCTGCCGGGCAAGCTGGCCGACTGCCAGGAAAAGGACCCTGCCCTCTCCGAACTGTACCTCGTGGAAGGTGACTCTGCTGGCGGCTCCGCCAAGCAGGGACGCAACCGTCGTACCCAGGCCATCCTGCCGTTGAAGGGCAAGATCCTCAACGTCGAGAAGGCACGCTTCGACAAGATGATCTCTTCCCAGGAAGTGGGTACCTTGATCACGGCGCTGGGCTGCGGCATCGGTCGTGAGGAATACAACATCGACAAGCTGCGCTACCACAACATCATCATCATGACCGATGCTGACGTCGACGGTTCGCACATCCGCACCCTGCTGCTGACCTTCTTCTTCCGTCAGTTGCCGGAGCTGATCGAGCGTGGCTACATCTATATCGCCCAGCCGCCGTTGTACAAAGTGAAGAAAGGCAAGCAAGAGCAATACATCAAAGACGACGACGCCATGGAAGAGTACATGACGCAGTCGGCCCTGGAAGATGCCAGCCTGCACCTGAACGAAGACGCTCCAGGCATCTCCGGCGGCGCGCTGGAGCGCCTGGTAAACGATTTCCGCCTGGTGATGAAGACCCTCAAGCGTCTGTCGCGCCTGTATCCACAGGAGCTGACCGAGCACTTCATCTACCTGCCGCCGGTGAGCATGGAGCAACTCTCCGACCACGCTGCAATGCAGGATTGGCTGGCCAAGTACGAAGTGCGTCTGCGCACCGTCGAGAAGTCTGGATTGGTTTACAAAGCGAGCCTGCGTGAAGACCGTGAACGTAACGTCTGGCTGCCAGAGGTCGAATTGATCTCTCACGGCCTGTCGAACTACGTCACGTTCAACCGTGATTTCTTCAGCAGTAACGACTACAAGACCGTTGTGTCCCTGGGCGCTCAGCTGAGCACCTTGCTCGACGACGGTGCCTACATCCAGCGTGGTGAGCGCAAGAAGCCGGTCACCGAGTTCAAGGAAGCCCTTGAGTGGTTGATGGCCGAAAGCACCAAGCGTCATACCATCCAGCGCTACAAAGGTCTGGGTGAGATGAACCCAGATCAGCTGTGGGAAACCACCATGGACCCAAGCCAGCGCCGGATGCTCAAAGTGACCATCGAAGACGCCATTGGCGCGGACCAGATCTTCAACACCCTGATGGGTGATGCGGTCGAACCACGTCGTGACTTCATCGAAAGTAACGCCCTGGCCGTGTCGAACCTGGATTTCTGATCCACGGTTCACTCAGCGGGTACAAAAAAGGCCAACGCTTTGCGTTGGCCTTTTTCATGGGCGTGGCTCAAGTATTAGGTATAAAAAAACCGGCCGAATAGCCGGTTTTTTTGCGCTAGTGAAAAACTTATGCACGTTTTTCCGACTTTAATCAGCTTAAGAAATATGTAGCAAAATCAAATGCTTAAGCGGTAGATGAAACGTTTTTTGAGAAAACCGTACACAGGTTATCCACAGAAACTCAAATTGCCTGAGTCTCTGCCGAAGACGTGAGTGGCGGTAAGGAGCCCATGTCCCGCTGGGTCTGCTCATTCCAGGCAGCCGCGCGGTCGTTCAGTTCGGCAATCGCCCGTGGACCGCTGCCTTCGGCATACATGGGCTCACCGATTACTACGGTGATCACCCCAGGCTTTTTCGCCCAACCGGTCTTCGGCCAGAACTTGCCGGCGTTGTGTGCGATCGGCAGCACTGGCAATTCAGCGTTGACCGCCAGCGCCGTGCCACCGCGGGAGAACTTGCCGACGGTGCCGAACGGGACGCGGGTGCCTTCCGGAAAGATCAGTACCCAGACATTGTCCTTGAGCAGTTCATCGCCCTTCTTCGCTACGTGCTTGAGGGCGGCCTTCGGGTTGTCACGGTCGATCGCGATCGGTCGCAGCATCGCCATGGCCCAGCCGAAGAACGGCACGAACAGCAGCTCGCGCTTGAGTACCTGGCTCAGTGGCTGGAAGTAGGCCGACAGGAAGAACGTTTCCCAGGTGCTCTGGTGGTTCGACAGGATCACGCAAGGCCGCTGTGGGACGTTTTCGGCGCCTTTGATTTCATAGCGGATGCCCAGGAACACTTTGCTCAGCCACAAGGCGCAGCGGCACCAGTAGACGTTGATAAAGCGATAGCGCGCCTTGAACGGCAAGAAAGGAGCGATAAAAAAGCTCAGGCTGCACCACAGCAACGAACTGGTGCCCAGCAGCAGGTAAAAAAGAAAGGTTCTGATTGCCTGCAAGATCGACATGGTCGCGTTTACCGTTGCGGGTCAGTGCCCGCCTTCCAAAAGCGCGCTCCGAGCAGTCCCACGACAGGCTGTCAGAGTCGCTCTAGTTGTTAATAAGTTCTGCGGCAATTGCCGCCAGATCGTCAAAAATCAGCGTACCTGCCGGCAGGGTCTTGGCCAGCGTCTTCTCGCCCTTCCCGGTTTTCACCAAAACAGGCTGAGAGTCGACGGCTTTTGCGGCCTCCAGGTCACCGAGACTGTCACCGACAAACCACAGATGGGTCAGCGGCACGTCGTAATGTGCGGCAATGGTTTTCAACATGCCGGGTTTTGGCTTACGGCACTCGCAGCCTTCGTCAGGCCCGTGGGGGCAATAGACGATCAGGCCGACTTCACCGCCCTGCTCGGCCACCAGCTCGCGCAAGCGCGCGTGCATGGCGTCCAAGGTGGCGATGTCGTAATAGCCACGAGCAATGCCCGACTGGTTGGTAGCCACGGCTACCGTCCAGCCGGCCTTGCTCAACTGCGCGATCGCCTCGATCGAGCCCGGCAGCGGAATCCACTCCGCCACCGATTTGATGTAAGCGTCGGAGTCGTAATTGATGACCCCATCCCGATCGAGAATCAGCAGTTTCAAACGGTCTTACCCCAGCAACGAAATGTCGGCTACGCCCAGGAACAGGCCACGCAGACGCGCCAGCAGCGCGTAACGGTTGGCGCGCACGTTGGCGTCCTCGGCATTAACCATCACGGCTTCGAAGAACGCATCCACCGGCTCGCGCAAGGCGGCCAGACGTGCCAGAGACTCACGATACTGACGAGCTGCGGCCATCGGTTGTACCGCCTGATCGGCCTGCTGAATAGCCGAATACAGCGAGAACTCGTTGGCGTTGTCGAAGTACTTGGCTTCGACGGTGGTCGGTACGCTGCCTTCGAGCTTGCTCAGCAGGTTCGACACGCGCTTGTTCACGGCGGCCAGGGCAGCGGCTTCCGGCAACTGGCGGAACGCCTGAACGGCTTGCACGCGCTGGTCGAAGTCCAGTGCCGAACCCGGGTTCAGTGCACGAACCGACAGGTAGGTGGCGACATCCACGCCTTCGTCTTCGTAGCGCGCACGCAGGCGGTCGAAGATGAATTCCAGCACCGCGTCAGCCAGGCCGGCAGCCTTGACCTTTGGACCGAACGCCGCAACGGCGAAGGCCACCGCGTCGGTCAGGTCGAGGTCGAGTTTCTTGTCGATCAGGATGCGCAATACGCCCAGGGCCGCACGACGCAGGGCGTACGGGTCCTTGCTACCGGTTGGCAACATGCCGATACCGAAGATCCCGACCAGGGTGTCGAGCTTGTCGGCAATCGCCACGGCTGCACCGGTCAGGGTGCTTGGCAGTTCAGCGCCGGCACCGCGCGGCATGTACTGCTCGTTCAGTGCCAGGGCAACGTCTTCTGGTTCGCCATCATTGAGGGCGTAGTAGTAACCGGCGACGCCCTGCATTTCCGGGAACTCGCCGACCATTTCGGTCGCCAGGTCGCACTTGGACAGCAGGCCCGCACGCGCCGCCCATTGGGCGTTGCCGCCAATGTGCGGGGCGATGAACGCGGCCAGCTTGGAAACGCGCTCGGCCTTGTCGTAGACGCTGCCGAGTTTTTCCTGGAACACCACGTTCTGCAGGCGCAGGTTGAAGTCTTCGAGCTTCTGCTTCTTGTCTTGCTTGAAGAAGAATTCGGCGTCGGTCAGGCGTGGACGAACCACTTTCTCGTTGCCGTCGATGATCTGCTGCGGGTCTTTGCTTTCGATGTTGGCCACGGTGATGAAACGTGGCAGCAACTTGCCGTCGGCATCCAGCAGGCAGAAGTACTTCTGGTTGTCCTGCATGGTGGTGATCAGGGCTTCTTGCGGCACATCGAGGAAGCGTTCCTCGAACGAGCACACCAGTGGCACCGGCCACTCAACCAGGGCGGTCACTTCGTCCAGCAGGTTGGCCGGAACGATGGCCGTGCCTTCCTGACGGGTCGCCAGTTCTTCGGTGCGCTTGCTGATGATTTCGCGACGCTCGTTGGCGTCGGCCAGCACGTAGGCAGCACGCAGGTCGGCCAGGTAGCTGGACGGCGAACCGATGCGCACGCTTTCCGGGTGATGGAAGCGGTGACCACGGGAATCACGACCGGCTTTCTGCGCCAGGATGGTGCAGTCGATGACCTGGTCACCCAGCAGCATCACCAGCCATTGCGTTGGACGAACGAATTCTTCCTTGCGCGCGCCCCAACGCATGCGTTTCGGGATCGGCAGGTCGTTCAGGGAATCTTCGACGATGGTCGGCAACAGGCTGGCGGTCGGCTTGCCGGCGATATTCTGGCTGTAACGCAGCTTAGGACCGCTCTGATCGATTTCGCTCAGGTCGACGCCGCATTTCTTGGCAAAGCCCAGAGCTGCTTGGGTCGGGTTGCCTTCGGCATCGAACGCGGCCTGGCGTGGCGGGCCGTCGAGGTTGATGCTGCGATCCGGTTGCTGGGTCGCCAGGGCGGTGATCAGCACGGCCAGACGGCGCGGCGCGGCGTACACGGTCTTGGCTTCAAAGCCCAGGCCGGCGGCCAGCAGGCCTTTCTCGATGCCGGCCAGGAAGGCTTCGGCCAGAGTGTTCAGGGCCTTGGGTGGCAGCTCTTCGGTGCCCAGTTCAACCAGGAAATCTTGCGCACTCATTGTGCAGCCTCCAGCTTGGCCAGTACTTCGTCACGCAGGTCCGGGGTCGCCATCGGGAAGCCCAGCTTGGCGCGGGCCAGCAGGTAGGCTTGCGCAACGGAACGCGCCAGGGTGCGCACACGCAGAATGTATTGCTGACGCGCGGTCACCGAGATCGCCCGGCGCGCATCCAGCAGGTTGAAGGTGTGCGAAGCCTTCAGCACCATTTCATAGCTTGGCAGCGGCAGCGGCTGATCCAGTTCGATCAGGCGCTTGGCTTCGCTTTCGTAGAAATCGAACAGTTCGAACAGTTTTTCGACGTTGGCGTGTTCGAAGTTGTAGGTCGACTGCTCCACTTCGTTCTGGTGGAACACGTCGCCGTAGGTCACCTTGCCCATCGGGCCGTCAGCCCAGACCAGGTCGTAGACCGAATCCACGCCCTGCAGGTACATGGCCAGGCGTTCCAGGCCGTAGGTGATTTCGCCGGTCACCGGGTAGCACTCGATGCCGCCCGCTTGCTGGAAGTAAGTGAATTGGGTCACTTCCATGCCGTTGAGCCAGACTTCCCAGCCCAGGCCCCAGGCGCCCAGGGTCGGCGATTCCCAGTTGTCTTCGACGAAACGAATGTCGTGCACCAGCGGGTCGAGGCCCACGTGCTTCAGGGAGCCCAGGTACAGCTCCTGGAAGTTGTCCGGGTTCGGCTTCAGGACTACCTGGAACTGGTAGTAATGCTGCAGACGGTTCGGGTTTTCGCCGTAGCGGCCGTCAGTCGGGCGACGACTGGGCTGCACATAAGCGGCGTTCCAGGTTTCCGGGCCAATGGCGCGCAGGAACGTGGCGGTATGGAAAGTGCCGGCGCCTACTTCCATATCGTAGGGCTGAAGTACCACACAACCTTGCTCGGCCCAGTATTGCTGGAGGGCGAGGATCAAGTCTTGGAAGGTACGCACGGCTGGCGTAGGCTGGCTCACGAAATTCACCTGTTTCTTGGGCTGCGATTTAAAGAGCGGGAGTATACCCGATTCGTTCGTGCGCACGCCCCCTGGAGCCTTATGCCACGCTGCTTTTGGTGTTCCGAAGATCCGCTGTACATGGCTTATCACGATCAGGAGTGGGGCGTGCCGCTACGCGATGCGCAGCGCTTGTTCGAGTTGCTTTTGCTCGAAGGGTTCCAGGCCGGTCTGTCCTGGATCACCGTGCTGAAGAAGCGCGAGCGTTACCGGGAAGTGCTGTACGGCTTTGATGTGCAGCGCGTGGCGCAGATGAGCGACGCCGAAATCGACGACTTGATGCTCGACCCCGGGATCATCCGCAACCGCCTCAAGCTCAAGGCCGCGCGCCGTAACGCCCAGGCCTGGCTGGCGCTGGAGGACCCGGTGGCGTTTCTCTGGTCGTTTGTCGGCGGTGTGCCGACGGTCAATCATTTCCAGGACCGCACCCAGGTGCCGGCCATTACGCCGGCCGCCGTGGAAATGAGTCGCGGGCTGAAAAAGGCCGGCTTCACGTTCGTCGGGCCGACCATTTGTTATGCGCTGATGCAGGCCTCGGGCATGGTCATGGATCACACACTTGATTGTGATCGTTACGCCGAGTTGGCGGCGGGCGGTTAGAATAGCCGGCTCGCAACAGGATTCAGACAACAGGAGTGACCTGTGGATAAGTTTAAAGGCGCCTTGCTGGTAGGCGCTCTGCGGTTGTTTGCCCTGCTCCCGTGGCGGGCCGTGCAGGCGGTCGGTTCGGCGATTGGCTGGATGATGTGGAAAACCCCTAACCGCTCCCGCGACGTGGTGCGCATCAACCTCGCCAAGTGCTTTCCCGAGATGGATCCGGCCGAGCGCGAGCAGCTGGTGGGCCAGAGCCTCAAGGACATCGGCAAGTCCCTGACCGAAAGCGCCTGTGCGTGGATCTGGCCGGCCCAGCGTTCGATTGACCTGGTGCGCGAAGTCGAAGGCCTGGACGTGCTCAAGGACGCTTTGGCGTCGGGCAAGGGCGTGGTCGGCATCACCAGCCACCTGGGCAACTGGGAAGTGCTCAATCACTTCTATTGCAGCCAGTGCAAGCCGATCATTTTCTACCGTCCGCCCAAGCTCAAGGCGGTCGATGAACTGCTGCGCAAGCAGCGGGTGCAGTTGGGCAATCGCGTGGCGGCGTCCACCAAGGAAGGCATTCTCAGCGTGATCAAGGAAGTGCGCAAAGGGGGCGCGGTGGGTATTCCGGCTGATCCGGAGCCGGCTGAATCCGCCGGGATCTTTGTGCCCTTCTTCGCCACCAAGGCCCTGACCAGCAAGTTCGTGCCGAATATGCTGGCCGGTGGCAAGGCGGTCGGGGTGTTCCTGCATGCCCTGCGCCTGCCCGATGGTTCGGGCTACAAAGTGATCCTCGAAGCGGCCCCCGAAGACATGTACAGCACCGACACCGAGACGTCCTGCGCGGCGATGAGCAAGGTGGTCGAGCGTTATGTGCGGGCCTATCCGAGCCAGTACATGTGGAGCATGAAGCGCTTCAAGAAGCGCCCGCCGGGTGAAGAGCGCTGGTACTGAGACCAGTGCCTAGAGGTGGCGGTCGAGTTTCTTGAGAAACACCGCCATCTCTTTCTCTGCCTGCTTGTCACCATGGGCCTGCGCCGCACTTATCCCCTGCTCCCAGGCCAAGCGCGCCGCCGCTTGATCGCCGATTCCCAGCAGCGCCTTGCCCAGCAGCTTCCACGCCGCCGAATACTTCGGATCGAACTCGACGCATTTGCGCAGATGTTCGGCGGCCTTGGCGTTGTCCTTCAAGTCCAGATAACCCTTGCCCAGGCCGAAGCGCAGCAATGAGTTATCCACACCCTTGGCGAGCATCTTTTCCAGCGACTCCAGCATCTGAAAACCTCCTGGTGAATGTCAGAAAAAGCTCAAGCCCACGTGGAACAGCTTCTCCACATCGCGGATGTGCTTCTTATCCACAAGGAACAGAATCACGTGGTCGCCGGCTTCGATCACGGTGTTGTCGTGGGCGATCAGCACTTCTTCGTCGCGGATGATCGCGCCGATGGTGGCGCCGGGTGGCAATGCGATGTTTTCGATGGCCTTGCCGATGACCTTGCTCGACTTGGCGTCGCCGTGGGCAATCGCCTCTATGGCTTCAGCCGCGCCGCGACGCAGTGAGTGCACGCTGACGATGTCGCCGCGGCGCACGTGCGCCAGCAGGGTGCCGATGGTTGCCAGTTGCGGGCTGATGGCGATATCGATATCACCGCCCTGGATCAGGTCGACGTAGGCGGGATTGTTGATGATGGTCATCACCTTCTTCGCGCCCAGTCGCTTGGCCAGCAGCGACGACATGATGTTGGCCTCGTCGTCGTTGGTCAGCGCAAGGAAGATATCGGCGTCGGCAATGTTCTCTTCCAGCAGCAAATCCCGGTCCGAGGCGCTGCCCTGCAACACCACGGTGCTGTCGAGGGTGTCCGACAGGTAGCGGCAGCGGGCCGGGTTCATCTCGATGATCTTGACCTGGTAGCGACTCTCGATGGCCTCGGCCAGGCGTTCACCAATCTGTCCACCGCCGGCGATGACGATACGCTTGTAGCTTTCGTCGAGCCGGCGCATTTCGCTCATCACTGCGCGAATATTCGCCTTGGCAGCGATGAAGAATACTTCGTCGTCCGCTTCGATCACCGTATCGCCTTGCGGCAGGATCGGCCGGTCGCGGCGGAAAATCGCGGCCACCCGGGTATCGACATTCGGCATGTGTTCGCGCAACTGACGCAGTTGCTGACCCACCAGCGGTCCGCCGTAGTAAGCCTTGACCGCCACCAGTTGCGCCTTGCCCTCGGCGAAGTCGATCACCTGCAGGGCGCCGGGGTGCTGGATCAGGCGCTTGATGTAGTTGGTGACTACTTGTTCCGGGCTGATCAGCACGTCCACCGGAATCGCGTCGTTGTCGAACAGATCGGCGCGGGTCAGGTAGGACGCTTCGCGAACCCGGGCGATTTTGGTCGGGGTGTGGAACAGGGTGTGCGCGACCTGGCAGGCGACCATGTTGGTTTCGTCGCTGTTGGTCACCGCCACGAGCATGTCGGCGTCGTCGGCACCGGCCGAGCGCAACACGGTCGGCAGCGAGCCGCGTCCTTGCACGGTACGAATGTCGAGGCGATCGCCGAGGTCGCGCAGGCGTTCGCCGTCGGTGTCGACCACGGTTATGTCATTGGCTTCGCTGGCCAAATGCTCTGCCAGCGATCCACCCACCTGCCCTGCGCCGAGGATGATGATTTTCATCCAGTCACTCCCTTGGAATCGTTTAACCGCGCGCGGCGGCGATCTTGATCAGCTTGGCGTAATAGAACCCGTCGTGACCACCCTCTTGTGCCAGCAACTGGCGACCATGGGGCTGCTTGATCCCGGCCGGGCTGGCGATATCCAGCTCGCGGGCACCCGGCGTGCGGGCGAGAAACGCCTCGATCACTTCGGTGTTTTCGGTGGGCAGCGTCGAGCACGTGGCGTACAGCAGGATGCCGCCGACCTCGAGGGTCTTCCACATGGCGTCGAGCAACTCGCCCTGCAGAGTGGCCAGCGCGGCGATGTCGTCGGGCTGGCGAGTCAGCTTGATGTCCGGGTGACGGCGAATCACTCCGGTGGCCGAGCATGGGGCGTCGAGCAGGATCCGCTGGAACGGCTTGCCGTCCCACCAGGCCTGGGTGTCGCGGCCGTCGGCGGCGATCAATTCGGCATTCAGGCCGAGGCGGTCGAGGTTTTCCCGTACTCGCACCAGGCGTTTGGCTTCGAGGTCGACTGCCACCACGCCGGCCAGCGCCGGTTGCACTTCAAGGATATGGCAGGTCTTGCCGCCCGGGGCGCAGCAGGCATCCAGCACGCGTTGGCCGGGTGCGAGGTCGAGCAGGTCGGCCGCCAGTTGCGCGGCTTCGTCTTGCACGCTGATCCAGCCTTCGCTGAAGCCCGGCAGGCTGCGCACATCGCCCGGCGTGTCGAGGACGATGCCGTCCTGGCTGAATTCGCAGGGTTGCGCGGCCACACCGGCCTGATTCAACAGGGCAAGGTAAGCGTCTCGGCTATGATGGCGACGATTGACCCGCAAGATCATCGGCGGGTGAGCGTTGTTGGCCGCGCAGATGGCTTCCCATTGCTGCGGCCAGAAGGCCTTGAGCGATTTCTGCAGCCAGCGCGGGTGGGCGGTGCGTACTACCGGGTCGTGCTCCAGTTCCGCCAGCAGCGCTTCACTCTCACGCTGGGCGCGGCGCAGTACGGCGTTGATCAGGGCTTTTGCCCACGGCTTTTTCAGCTTGTCGGTGCAACCCACGGTTTCGCCGATGGCGGCATGGGCCGGAACCCGGGTGTAGAGCAGTTGGTACAGGCCGACCAGCAGCAGCGCCTCGACATCGGTATCAGCAGCCTTGAAGGGCTTTTGCAACAGCTTGGCCGCCAACGCCGACAAGCGTGGCTGCCAGCGTGCGGTGCCGAACGCCAGGTCCTGAGTGAAGCCGCGATCGCGGTCTTCAACCTTGTCCAGTTGGGTCGGCAGCGAACTGTTGAGCGAGGCTTTGCCGTTGAGCACGGCGGTCAATGCCTTGGCGGCGGCCAGACGCGGGTTCATTGTGCGTCCACCGCTTGGCCGAGGACGGTGCCGACGGCAAATTTCTCGCGCCGGCTGTTGAACAGGTCGCTGAAGTTCAGGGCCTTGCCGCCGGGCAATTGCAGGCGGGTCAGGCACAGTGCCTGTTCGCCGCAGGCAACCAGCAGGCCATCTTTGCTGGCGCCGATGATTTCGCCGGGTGCACCTGTGCCATCAGCCAAGGTGGCGGCGAGCACTTTCAGCGCTTCGCCATTGAGCGTGCTGTGGCAGATCGGCCAGGGATTGAACGCGCGAACCAGGCGCTCCAGCTCGACGGCCGGACGGCTCCAATCGATGCGCGCTTCGTCCTTGTTCAATTTGTGTGCGTAGGTGGCCAGGCTATCGTCCTGCACTTCACCTTGCAGGGTGCCTGCCGCCAGCCCGGCAATCGCCTGGAGTACGGCGGGCGGGCCCATTTCGGCGAGGCGGTCGTGCAAGCTGCCGCCAGTGTCCTGGGCGGTAATCGGAGTGCAGACCTTGAGCAGCATCGGCCCAGTGTCCAGGCCGGCTTCCATGCGCATCACGGTGACGCCGCTTTCGGCATCACCGGCTTCGACGGCGCGCTGGATCGGCGCCGCACCCCTCCAGCGTGGCAGCAGCGAGGCGTGGCTGTTGATGCAGCCCAGGCGCGGAATATCCAGCACCACTTGCGGCAGGATCAGACCGTAGGCCACCACCACCATCAAGTCTGGCTTCAGCGCGGCCAGTTCGGCCTGGGCGTCGGCGTTGCGCAGGGTGGGCGGCTGCAGCACCGGGATGTTGTTTTCCAGCGCCAGCTGCTTGACCGGGCTTGGCATCAGTTTTTGCCCGCGACCCGCCGGACGATCCGGTTGGGTGTAGACCGCGACGATTTCGTACGGGCTGTCGAGCAGGGCCTTGAGGTGTTCGGCGGCGAATTCGGGGGTGCCGGCAAAAACGATGCGCATCGGGGGGATCTCACAAAAGAAAAAGGCTTGCCGCAGCAAGCCTTTGGAAGAAAGGAATCAAGCATTCTGGCGGTGGAGCTTTTCCAGCTTCTTCTTGATCCGGTCGCGTTTGAGCGTGGACAGGTAGTCGACGAACAACTTGCCGTTGAGGTGGTCGCATTCATGCTGGATGCACACCGCCAGCAGGCCTTCGGCAATCAGCTCGTAGGGCTTGCCGTCGCGATCCAGGGCCTTGATCTTGACCTTTTGCGGACGGTCGACGTTTTCGTAGAAGCCCGGTACCGAAAGGCAACCTTCCTGGTACTGCTCCATCTCGTCGGTCAGGGTTTCGAACTCGGGGTTGATGAACACCATCGGTTCGCTGCGATCTTCGGACAGGTCCATGACCACGATGCGCTTGTGTACGTTGACCTGGGTCGCCGCGAGGCCGATACCTGGAGCTTCATACATTGTTTCAAACATGTCATCGACCAACTGCCGCACTTCATCGTCCACTACGGCCACCGGTTTGGCGATCGTGCGCAGGCGCGGGTCGGGAAATTCGAGGATGTTCAAAATGGCCATAAGCGTAATAGCTGCACGTGTGAAGTAGGTTCTGGGCCGAAGCCACCGGAGTAAAACGTTGCTCCCGACAGGAGCGAGCCCGACGGGCCCTGGCGTTTTACGCGAACGCACATGATAAAGGGATTCACCGCATGAGTGAATCATTAGTCGCCCTGCGGCGTTCGACCTGACGCCATGCTCCGGAAAAAACTCAACAAGTTACCAACAGAGTTATCCACAGCTTGTTCCTGCTCAAGCAGGAGCACTTTCGATCAAGGATGATCCTATGCCCTGCCCCGTCAATCCGTCGATCTCCCCGGCTGAACTCGAAGCGCGTCTGCGTCTGCATTGCTTGCCGGAACTGGGTCAGCGACGTTTTCTGAAACTGTTCGAAGCCTTCGGCTCGGCCGCCAAAGCCATCAGCGCACCGGCCAGCGCCTGGCGATCCTTGGGCTTGCCCGCGTGTTGCGCCGAGGCTCGGCGCAGTCCGCTGGTGCGTGACAGTGCGCAGCATGCGCTGGCCTGGCTTGAGCGCGAAGGCCAGCATTTACTGATGTTTGACCAGCCCGGCTACCCCGCATTGCTGGCCGAGATCAGCGATCCGCCGCCGCTGTTGTTCGTCGCTGGCGATCCGACCATTCTGGAAAAACCACAACTGGCGATGGTCGGCAGTCGCCGCGCGTCCAGGCCGGGCATGGATACCGCCGCGGCATTTTCCCGTAGCCTCGCGGGTGCCGGTTTTGTCATCACCAGCGGTTTGGCCCTGGGCATCGATGCGGCTGCGCATCAGGCCGCACTGGATGTGGGCGGACAAACAATCGGGGTGCTGGGCACCGGCCTGGAAAAATTTTATCCACAGCGCAATCGGCGGCTGGCCGAGATGATGATCGACCAGGGCAGCGCGGTAGTTTCCGAGTTCCCGCTCGATGCCGGGCCGCATGCCAGCAACTTCCCTCGGCGCAACCGGATCATCAGTGGTTTGTCCCTGGGTGTGCTGGTGGTCGAGGCCAGTGTCGCCAGCGGCTCGCTGATCACCGCCCGGCTTGCGGCGGAGCAGGGACGCGAGGTCTATGCCATCCCGGGTTCCATCCATCATCCGGTCGCCCGGGGTTGTCACCAGCTGATTCGCGATGGCGCGGTGCTGGTGGAAACCATCGAGCATATTCTCGAAGGGCTGCGGGGTTGGCAAAACCTGGCGGTGTCTGCACAACCAGCCATTGTGCTCGATCATCCCCTGCTCTGTTTACTGATTGCCGCGCCGCATACCAGCGAAGCCCTGGCTGATGCCTGCGGCTGGGCGTTGCCAAAAGTGTTGGCGGCCCTGACCGAGCTTGAAATGGACGGGCGCGCGGTGTGCGAAGGCGGGCGCTGGTTTGCCCGCCTAAGCTAGGTTCAGACGCTGGGTTTTACATTGAAGATGGGTAAACTGCGCACAGCCTTATTTTGGAGAGTCAGTCATGGTCAACAGGTGGCGTGTGCAGCAAGCCGCACGAGGAATTCGCGCAGGGGCGGTGATTGCCTATCCAACGGAAGCTGTCTGGGGGCTGGGTTGCGATCCCTGGGACGAAGAAGCGGTGTATCGCCTGCTGGCGATCAAGGGGCGCTCGGTGGAAAAGGGCCTGATCCTGGTGGCCGACAATATCCGTCAGTTCGACTTCCTGTTCGAGGATTTCCCGGAACTGTGGCTGGATCGCATGGCCAGCACCTGGCCGGGCCCCAACACCTGGTTGGTGCCGCACCAGAACATGCTGCCGCAATGGATTACCGGCGTGCACGAGACCGTCGCCCTGCGCGTCAGCGATCACCCGCAGGTGCGTGACCTGTGTTCGCTGGTCGGGCCTCTGGTCTCGACTTCCGCCAACCCGCAGGGTCGTCCGGCGGCGCGTACGCGTCTGCGGGTCGAGCAGTACTTCCGTGGTGAAGTCGACCTGGTGCTGGGCGGCAGCCTCGGTGGGCGCAAGAACCCGAGTGTGATTCGCGACTTGGCCACCGGGCACGTCGTGCGTCCGGATTGAGAGTGCCGCTATTCGCTGGCGGCTGAGCGCCAGCGAAAGCGTGCGGGTTCAGGGCAGGAGAATGGTCGAGCCGGTGGTGCGTCGCGCCGACAACTCGGCCTGCGCCTTGGCCGCGTCGGCCAGCGAGTAGCGCTGGCTGATATCCACCTTCAGCTGGCCACTGATGATCATCTCGAACAGCTCATCGGCCATGCGCTGCAAGTTGTCGGCGTTGTTGGCGTAGGTCGCCAGGGTCGGGCGAGTGACGTACAGCGAGCCCTTGGCCGCCAGAATCCCCAGGTTGACGCCGTCCACGGCACCGGAAGCGTTGCCGAAGCTCACCAGCAGGCCACGCGGCGCGGTGCACTCGAGGGAGGTCAGCCAGGTGTCTTTGCCGACCCCGTCATAGACCACCGGGCATTTCTGCCCATCGGTCAGTTCCAGTACCCGTTGCGCGACGTTTTCGTGGCTGTAGTTGATGGTCGCCCAGGCACCGTTTGCCTTGGCCAGCGCGGCCTTTTCCGGTGAACTGACGGTGCCGATCAGTTTCACCCCGAGGGCCTTGGCCCATTGGCAGGCCAGCGAGCCGACCCCGCCGGCTGCAGCGTGGAACAGAATGGTTTCGCCACCCTTGAGTTCATAAGTCTGACGCAACAGGTACTGCACGGTCAGGCCCTTGAGCATCACCCCGGCGGCTTGCTCGAAACTGATCGCCTCCGGTAGATGCACCAGGTTGGCTTCCGGCAGGACGTGTACATCGCTGTAGGCACCCAGCGGGCCGCTGCCATAAGCCACGCGATCTCCGACCTTGAATCGGGTGACTTCGCTGCCCACCGCCTGGACCACGCCGGCGCCTTCCGCACCGAGGCCCGATGGCAAGGCCGGCGGCGCATACAGCCCGCTGCGGAAATAGGTGTCGATGAAGTTCAGGCCAATTGCCTTATTGCTCACCCGGACTTGCTGCGGGCCCGGCTCGGCGGGCTGATAATCCACGTACTCAAGTACTTCGGGGCCGCCATGGGCGCTGAATTGGATACGTTTGGCCATCTGCACTCTCCTTGGGTGGTTTTGCGTAGGGGGTCTATCGGACTCCTAAGCTTGACCTTCGTCAACTGCGGCAGGTGCGGGTGCAGTGGTATGCTACGCGCCCATTTGCGTTGGCCGCCGCTCCGTGCGGGCGCCACGTAGCTTTGCCCGATTCAAGGTGATGCCATGACTACCCGCACCGAGGCCGTTAAAGCCTACCTGCTCGACCTGCAAGACCGCATTTGTGCTGCGCTGGAAGCCGAAGACGGCGGCACTCGTTTTGTCGAAGACGCCTGGACCCGGCCTGCCGGTGGTGGCGGTCGCACGCGGGTGATCGAAAATGGCGCGCTCATCGAAAAAGGCGGGGTCAACTTTTCCCACGTCTTCGGCAGCGGTCTGCCTCCTTCCGCCAGCGCGCATCGGCCTGAATTGGCTGGGCGTGGCTTTGAAGCCCTCGGTGTGTCACTGGTGATCCATCCGCACAATCCCCATGTGCCAACTTCCCACGCCAACGTACGCTTTTTCATCGCCGAAAAAGAAGGCGAAGAGCCGGTCTGGTGGTTTGGCGGCGGCTTCGACCTGACCCCCTACTACGGCAATGAAGAAGACTGCGTGCATTGGCACCGGGTTGCAGCCGAGGCCTGCGCGCCGTTCGGGGCGGACGTCTACAGCCGCTACAAGGATTGGTGCGACAGCTATTTCCATATCAAGCATCGCAACGAGCCGCGCGGCATCGGCGGCCTGTTCTTCGATGACCTGAACGAATGGGACTTCGATACCAGCTTCGCCTTCATGCGCGCCATTGGCGATGCCTACATCGACGCGTACCTGCCGATCGTGCAGCGGCGCAAGGCCCAGGCCTTCACCGCGCAACAACGTGAATTCCAGGAATTCCGTCGCGGGCGCTATGTCGAGTTCAACCTGGTCTATGACCGTGGCACCCTGTTCGGCCTGCAATCGGGCGGGCGCACCGAGTCGATCCTCATGTCGCTGCCGCCGCAGGTACGCTGGGGCTACGACTGGAAAGCCGAGCCCGGCAGCGAAGAAGCGCGTTTGACCGAATACTTCCTGCAGGGCCGGGACTGGTTGGCAGGCACTGTTTAATAGCGAACCTGAAGGCGCTTACCCAGAGGTTGTGAGATGGATCAGTACGTTGTTTTCGGTAACCCGATCGGCCACAGCAAGTCGCCCTTGATCCATCGCCTGTTTGCGGAGCAGACCGCCCAGCAGCTCGATTACCAGACCCTGCTGGCACCGCTGGATGATTTTTCCGGCTGTGCCCAGGCATTTTTCCGCCAAGGTCGCGGCGCCAACGTGACGGTGCCGTTCAAGGAAGAAGCCTATCGCCTGGCCGATCAACTGACCCCTCGCGCGCAGCGAGCGGGTGCGGTGAATACCTTGATCAAGCAAGCGGACGGCAGCCTGTTGGGCGACAACACCGATGGCGCCGGACTGGTCCGCGATCTAACGGTCAACGCTGGATTCAGCCTGCGCGGCAAACGCATCCTGTTGCTGGGGGCTGGCGGTGCGGTGCGGGGTGCGCTGGAGCCGCTACTGGCCGAGCAACCGGCGTCGGTGATCATCGCCAACCGCACGGTGGAAAAAGCCGAATTGCTGTGTGAATTGTTCAGCGATCTGGGACCGGTGTCGGCCAGCGGTTTCGGTTGGCTGCGTGAGCCGGTGGACCTGATCATCAACGCCACGTCGGCCAGTCTGTCGGGCGATGTACCGCCGATTGCCGGCAGCCTGATCGAACCGGGCAAGACCCTCTGCTACGACATGATGTACGGCAAGGAGCCGACTTCGTTCTGTCGCTGGGCGGCCGATCAGGGCGGCGTGACCATGGACGGCCTGGGCATGCTCGCCGAGCAGGCTGGCGAAGCGTTCTTCCTGTGGCGCGGCGTGCGTCCGGACACCGCGCCAGTGCTGGCCGAACTTCGCCGGCTGCTGGCCTAGTCTTCGAAGCGAATCGGGCACTTCTCCAGCCCCTCGAGTTTGCGCAATTCCTCGATCACATGACCCCGCGCCCGGCGCAGGGTCAGGCTGCGGTCCTGCCTGAGCAGGCGGCGTGCTTCCTGATGAAGCATCTCCACACCCGAATAGTCGATGAAGTTGATGTACTGCGCCTCGATCACCACCTTCAGACCCTGGGTCCGTTGCAGGCGCACTTGCAGGTAATGGCTGGCGCCGAAAAAGATCGAGCCGCCGACCCGCAGGATTTCCTCGTCACCGTCGCGCCATAGCTGCACTCGCGGCTGCGAGGTGCGTTTCAGATAAAAGAACAACGAGGCCAGCACGCCGGCATAGATCGCGGTCTGCAACTCCAGCAGCAAGGTGGCGACACAGGTCAGCGCCATCACCACGAACTCGGCACGGCTGACCCGGAACAGCGCGCGAATCCCGCGATGGTCCACCAGCCCCCAGCAAATCAGGAGGATGCTGCCGGCCATGGCCGGAATCGGAATGTGCGCGATCAGCGCCGCGCCGCTCACCGCAAACAGCGCCACCCAGAGTGCCGAGAACACCCCGGCCAGCGGCGAACAGGCGCCCGCCTCGTAGCTCAATCCCGAACGGGTAAACGAGCCGGCCGACAGCGAGCCGGAAAAAAAACTGCCGACAATGTTCGACAGGCCCTGGGCGCGGACTTCCTGATTGGCATCGAGTAACTGCTGCGAGCGCGCCGACAACGAGCGGGCAATCGACAGGCTGGTGACCAGGCCGAGCATGCCGACGGCCACCGCACTCGGCAGCAGGCGCAGCACCAGTTCAAGGTCCAGCGGTAATGGGCTGAATGGCGGCAGGCGGCCGACAAAGGCGCTGACCAGCGCCACATGACCGAACATCGATGGCCACAGCCACACCAAAAGGCTGCCGGCGACCAGGCTGATCAACAGGCTGGGCCAGCGCGGTCGCCACAGTTTGATCAGAATGCCCAGTGCCAGGGTGCCAAGGCCCAGCGCCAACGACGGTTTATCCACAGCGTCGAGATGGCTGATCAGTGACAACAGGCTATTGAGCGCCGTGGCCTGGCTCGGTAGATCCAGCCCCAGCAGATTCGGTAGCTGCCCAAGGGCGATAACCACGGCGGCGCCGAGGGTGAACCCCAATACCACCGAGTGCGAAACGAAATTCACCAGGGCGCCGAAGCGCAGAAGTCCCAATAGCCACTGGAAGACTCCGGCGAGAAACGTCAGCAACAGGATCAGCGTGATGTAGTCCTGAGACGCCGGGACGGCCAGAGGGCTGACGCTGGCGTAGAGGACAATGGAAATGGCCGCTGTAGGACCGCAGATCAAATGCCAGGAAGAGCCCCATAGGCAAGCAATCAGCACCGGGATGATTGCCGCGTACAAGCCGTACTCTGGAGGCAGGCCGGCGATCAATGCGTAGGCGATTGACTGCGGTAACGCCAGAATGGCTCCGCTCAGGCCAACCAACAGGTCGCGGCCGACGCTGGCGCGGGTTTGCCGGGGTAGCCATTTGAGAAAGGGAAAGAGCGAATGGCGACTGGGGATTGCCATGAATCCTCGCGATTGGGGTGTTTGCCAAAGAGTATCAGGGCCCGGGCGAATGTTCCCGCGCCGCTGGCGGGAACAGCCCCGGGTCGGGCAGATTCAGAGCTTGGCTTGCACCGCTGGCAGTGCGTCTTTGCCATCCGCGGTCTTGACCCCGTCCAGCCACTTTTCCAGCACCGCCGGGTTGGCCTTGATCCAGGCTTTCGCCGCATCGGCATTGCTGACCTTCTTGTTCACCACCTCGGCCATGATGCTGTTCTCCATGTCCTGGGTGAAGCTCAGGTTGGTCAGCAACTTGCCGACGTTCGGGCAGGCCTGTGCATAACCTTTGCGAGTCAGGGTGTACACGCTGCCGGTGTCGCCGAAGTATTTTTCGCCGCCCTTGAGGTAGTGCATTTTCAGTTGCACGTTCATCGGGTGCGGGGTCCAGCCAAGGAAGGTCACGAACTTCTGCTTTTTCACCGCCCGCGAGACTTCGGCGAGCATCGCCTGTTCACTGGACTCCACCAGTTTCCATTGGCCCATGTCGAAGTCGTTCTTCTTGATGATTTCCTGCAGCGAGATATTGGCTGGCGCGCCGGAGCCGATGCCGTAGATTTTTCGGTCGAATTTGTCGGCGTACTTGTTCAGGTCGGCAAAATTCCGCACCCCGGCGTCCCACACATAGTCCGGTACAGCCAGGGTGAACTCGGTGCCATCGAGGTTCTTCGCCAACTGGGTGACATCGCCAGTGGCCACGAACTTGTCATAGAAGCCCTGCTGCGCCGGCATCCAGTTGCCAAGAAAGACATCGACCTGGCCGTCCTTGAGGCCACCAAAGGTAATCGGCACGGCGAGGGTGTCGACTTTGGCCTTGTAGCCCATGCCGTCGAGCAGCACGCCGGTGATCGCATTGGTCGCGGCAATGTCGCTCCAGCCGGGATCGGCCATCTTCACGGTGGCGCAGCTGCTGTCGTCGGCCCAGGTCGGAACGCTGATCACCAGCAGGCCCGCGGTCAATACGGTGGATAACCTTTGCATGCTCTTCTTCCCCTTACGTTATTGGTTTTGGCAGGGTTGTGGATAACGAGCCTTGCGCTCCAGATCATCGAGGTCGATGTGGTTGCGCATGTACTGCTGGCTGGCGTCGACCAGTGGCTGGTGGTCCCAGCTCTTGAGCTTGCCCAGGGTCAGCGCGTCGGCGACAAAGCGGCGGCGGCGCTGGCTGGCAAGGACCTGGTTGTGAATGGTTGGAATGTCCCACTTGGCGCGTGCTTCGGCGAGGAAGGCGGCAAACAGTTCCCGATGCTCTGCTGACTGGCTGAGCTCTTCGCGCTCTTGCGGGTCGTTGCTCACGTCGTACAGCAGGCAGGGATCGCTTTCACTGTAGATAAATTTGTACGGCCCGCGGCGGATCATCATCAATGGGCTGACGGTGCCCTCGGCCATGTACTCGCCAAACACTTCGTCATGCCCGCCCTGCCCTTGCAGATGCGGTAACAGCGATCTGCCGTCCAATGGCAGGCCGGGCTCCAGCTCGCCACCGGCCAGCGCGACGAAGGTCGGCAGCAGATCGGCGGTGGAGACGGCGGCACTCACACGTCCAGCCGCAAACTGCCCTGGTGCACTGATCAGCAGTGGCACCCGGGCCGCCATTTCGAACCAGTGCATTTTGTACCAGAGGCCTCGCTCACCGAGCATGTCCCCGTGATCGCCGGAGAAAACGATGATGGTGTCGTCGATCAGACCGGTCTCCTCCAGCGATTGCAGGAGCTTGCCGACATTGGCATCGATGTAGCTGCAGGCACCGAAGTAGGCGCGGCGCGCATCGCGGATTTTTTCCACCGGCAATGGCTTGTCCCACAGGTCGTAGACCTTGAGCAAACGTTGAGAATGGGGATCAAGGTCGGATTGCTCCGGAGTTTCCGGCAGCGGAATATCCTGGTCGTCGTACAGATCCCAGAATGCCTTGGGGATGGTGTACGGGTCGTGGGGGTGGGTCATCGAGACCGTCAGGCAAAACGGTTGGTCGCCATCTTCGCGAATGTGATCGAACAGATACTGCTGAGCCTTGAACACTACCTCTTCATCGAAATCCAGTTGGTTGGTGCGCACGCACGGCCCGGCTTGCAGCACCGATGACATGTTGTGGTACCAGCTTGGGCGCACGTCCGGCTCATCCCAATTGACTGCCCAGCCGTAGTCCGCTGGATAGATGTCGCTGGTCAGGCGTTCTTCATACCCGTGCAATTGATCCGGTCCGCAGAAGTGCATCTTGCCCGAGAGTGCGGTGCGATAACCGAGCCGGCGCAGGTAATGGGCATAGGTCGGCACGTCGGCGGGAAAGTCCGCCGCATTGTCATAGGCGCCGATTTTGCTCGGCAGCTGCCCGCTGACCAGGGTGAAGCGAGAAGGCGCACACAGTGGGCTGTTGCAGTAGGCGGCGTCGAACACCACGCCTTCGGCAGCAAGACGGCTCAGGTTGGGCAGCTTGATCGGTGATGAACCGTAGAACGGCAACAGCGGCGCGGTCATTTGATCGGCCATGATGAAAAGAATGTTCTTGCGCTTCATGTAATCGCGGCATTCCATAGTGAGCAGTTATGCGAAAGTGCTGCGATCGAGAATGGAGTCCGCTCACTTCGTGGTAAAGCCCATGGCCGGCAATGACTAGGATAACGACAGCTTATGTATGACGCCCTTGGTGAGTTATCGCTGGACCTGCTGCGTACCTTTGAGGCGGCGGCGCGCCATCGCAGCTTCACCGCTGCGGCAGTTGAACTGGGAACCACCCAGCCGGCGGTCAGCCAGCAGCTCAAGCGGTTGGAGGAGCAACTCGACACGCGCCTGTTCGACCGTATCTATCGGGGCATCGAACTGACCGAAGCCGGGTCGATTCTGTTCGAGCACGTGCAGGCCGGCTTGCAGGGTATCGACGATGGCCTGAATGCGATCAACGCCCAGCATCAACACGAAGTGTTGCAGGTGGCCACCGACTTCGCCTTTGCCGCCTACTGGCTGATGCCTCGGCTGCATCGCTTTCACCAGGCCAATCCTCAGGTGGACGTGAGTCTGGTCACCAGCGAACGCAGTCACAACATGCTGCGTACAGACATCGATGTTGCGGTGTTGTTTGGCGACGGGCGTTTCAAGCAGGGCGAGAGTCACTGGTTGTTCAGCGAGGAGGTGTTTCCGGTGTGCAGCCCGCTGCTGCTCAAGGACCAACCTGCTCCCCTGCCCGCCCAGGCGCTGATGGAGCTGCCGTTGCTTCATCTGCGGGGCGAGAACCGCAGCCACTGGTTCGATTGGAGCGGCGTGTTCCGTAGCCTGGGCATCGGCATTGCACCGGCGCCGGGACAACTGCGCTTTGATAATTACACGCTGTTGATTCAGGCGGCGATTGGCGGTCAGGGTGTGGCCATCGGATGGCGTCATCTGGTGGACAACCTGCTGGCGCAGGGTTTGCTGGTGCGACCGATCAACGAAACGGCACTGTCGAGTTTTGGCTATTACGTGGTGTTGCCCCAGCGTAAACGTCGCCGTGCGCTGATCCAGCAGTTTGTCGACTGGTTGATGAGCGAGCAGGCCAGCAGCGCGGAATCACTCACAGGCTTGGCCCTGCCGTCGATTGCGGTGTAGCTTGACCATTTGCGCCACGAGAATGTTATGCAACGGATCAAGGGTTATCACGCCCACGTCTATTTTGATGCCACCACCATCGACCAGGCGCGGGCTTTGTGTGAGCAGGCCGCGCAGACGTTCAAACTGCGGATGGGCCGGGTTCACGAACGCCCCGTCGGCCCCCATCCCGACTGGAGTTGTCAGCTGGCGTTCGAGCCGGAGCTGATTGGCGTCGTGTTGCCATGGCTGGCGCTTAACCGAAACGGCTTGGTGGTGTTCCTGCATCCGGAAACCGGCAATGACCTGTTGGACCACACCGATCACGCAATCTGGATGGGCGCTATGCGGCCGCTGGATCTTTCAAATTTCTAGATGCGCATAAAAAAGGCCCAGGGCAGCGAGCGCCCTGAGCCTTGGTTACAGCTTTTAATGCTTACGCGGTACGCGCGTTACGCACACCTTGTGACAGCGCCGAGCACAGGCTCAACACGCCATCGATGGCTTGCTCGGGAGTGGTGGCGTTGGCGATGTGATCGATCAAGGCCGAACCCACCACCACACCATCTGCAAGACGAGCAATGGCAGCCGCCTGCTCCGGGGTGCGGATGCCGAAGCCGATGCTGATCGGCAGATCGGTATGACGACGCAGACGAGCGACGGCTTCCTCGACATGTTCCAGGGTGGCCGCACCGGCACCGGTCACACCGGCAACCGACACGTAATAGACAAACCCAGAGCTGCCGTTGAGTACGGTCGGCAGGCGAGCGTCATCTGTGGTCGGGGTGGTCAGGCGGATAAAGTCCAAGCCTGCGGCTTGTGCCGGATCGCACAGCTCGCCGTTATGTTCAGGCGGCATGTCGACCACGATCAGCCCATCGACACCGGCTTCCTTGGCATCAGCGATGAAGCGTGGAACACCGTAGTAGTGAATCGGGTTGAAGTAACCCATCAGCACCAGCGGGGTGTCGTTGTTCTCGGCACGGAACTCGCGAACCATCTGCAAAGTTTTCGCCAGGTTCTGTTTGGCGCCCAGCGCACGGATGTTAGCCAGTTGGATCGCCGGGCCATCAGCCATCGGGTCGGTAAAAGGCATACCGAGCTCGATGACGTCCGCCCCCGCCGCTGGTAGGCCCTTGAGGATCGCCAGGGAGGTGTCGTAATTCGGGTCACCAGCCGTGACGAAGGTCACCAGGGCCGCACGGTTCTGCTCTTTGAGTTCGGTGAAACGGGTCTGCAGGCGGCTCATCAGTGTTTCTCCTGCTTGGATTGTTCCATGTGGAACATCACAGTTTGCATGTCTTTATCACCACGGCCGGACAGGTTGACCACCATCAGGTGATCCTTCGGCAAGGTCGGCGCACGTTTGAACACCTCTGCCAGGGCGTGGGCGCTTTCCAGCGCTGGGATGATCCCTTCCAGGCGGCAGCACTTGTGGAACGCATCGAGGGCTTCGTCATCAGTCACCGAGGTGTATTGAACGCGGCCAATGTCATGCAACCAGGCGTGCTCCGGGCCGATGCCCGGGTAATCGAGGCCGGCGGAAATCGAGTGCGCGTCGATGATCTGGCCATCGTCGTCCTGCAGGAGGAAGGTACGGTTGCCGTGCAGTACGCCCGGTACACCACCGTTCAGGCTGGCGGCGTGCTTGCCGGTTTCGATGCCGTGCCCTGCCGCTTCAACGCCGATGATCTCGACGCTCTTGTCATCGAGGAATGGGTGGAACAGGCCCATGGCGTTTGAGCCACCGCCGATGCACGCCACCAGGCTGTCGGGCAGACGCCCTTCCTGGGCCTGCAGTTGGTCGCGGGTTTCCTTGCCGATCACCGCCTGGAAATCACGGACCATTGCCGGATAAGGGTGTGGGCCGGCGACGGTGCCGATGAGGTAGAAGGTGCTGTCGACGTTGGTCACCCAGTCACGCAGGGCTTCGTTCATCGCGTCTTTCAGGGTGCCGGTACCGGCGACCACCGGGATCACTTCAGCGCCCAGCAGTTTCATGCGGAACACGTTGGCCTGTTGCCGTTCGATGTCGGTGGTGCCCATGTAGATCACACATTGCAGGCCAAAGCGCGCGGCGACGGTGGCAGTCGCCACACCGTGCATGCCAGCGCCGGTCTCGGCGATGATGCGTTTCTTGCCCATGCGCCGAGCCAGCAGAATCTGGCCGATGCAGTTGTTGATCTTGTGCGCGCCGGTGTGGTTCAGCTCTTCGCGCTTGAGATAGATTTTTGCGCCGCCACAGAACTCGGTCAGGCGCTCGGCGAAGTACAACGGGCTTGGGCGACCGACGTAATCACGCTGGAAGTAGGCCAGTTCTTCTTTGAACGCAGGATCGTCCTTGGCAGCTTCGTATTCACGGGCCAGGTCGAGGATCAACGGCATCAGGGTTTCAGCAACGTAACGGCCGCCGAATGCGCCGAACAGGCCGCTGGCATCAGGGCCGTTGCGCAGATTAGTCTGGGTCATGGGGCGCTCCAGGTGAATGCGTGAGAAGACAATGGCGTTCACTCTACCCCTGACGTTGGCCGGTGAAAACCGATAAGATCGCCACAACCTGTCAGGAAAACTCACCTATCCATGAGCCACGACCTGCCCCCTCTCAACGCCCTGCGCGCCTTCGAAGCCACTGCCCGCCTGAATAGCGTCAGTCAGGCAGCGGAGCAATTACACGTGACCCACGGTGCGGTGAGCCGACAACTGAAAGTGCTCGAAGAACACTTGGGCATCAGCCTGTTCGTCAAGGATGGACGTGGCCTTAAACTCACAGATGCCGGGGTGCGCCTGCGCGATGCCAGTGCCGAGGCCTTTGAACGGCTGCGCAGCGTCTGCGCTGAACTGACCCAAGGTCACGCCGACGCACCTTTTGTGCTCGGCTGCTCTGGAAGCTTACTGGCTCGCTGGTTCATTCCGCGCCTGGGGCGGTTGAATGCCGATCTGCCGGATCTGCGCCTGCACCTGTCGGCGGGAGAAGGTGATTTGGATCCGCGCCGCCCCGGCCTGGACGCCCTGCTGGTGTTTGCCGAGCCGCCGTGGCCGGCAGATATGCACGTCTACGAGCTGGCCAGCGAATGCATCGGCCCGGTGCTCAGCCCGCGCTGCGCTGCCTACGAAACATTGCGTGAAGCGCCGGCCAGCGCCCTGCTCGATCAAGCGCTGCTGCACACCACCTCACGTCCGCAAGCCTGGCCCAGTTGGGCCCAGCACAATCACCTCGACCCGCGTGCCTTGAAACTCGGCCAGGGTTTCGAGCATTTGTATTATTTGCTTGAGGCGGCGGTCGCCGGCCTGGGGGTGGCTATCGCTCCGCAGCCGCTGGTGGCCGAGGATTTGAAGGCGGGTCGCCTGGTTGCGCCGTGGGGCTTTTCGCAAACCCCGGCGCAACTGGCGTTGTGGTTACCCAAGCGCGCCGCGGACGGGCGCGCTCGGCAATTGGCGCAGTGGCTGAAAAACGAACTGCGCCAGGCGAATTAGTCGCCGCGTTTGCACAACAGATACGCCGCCAGCAAACCCAGGGCGCCGACCGCGACACCCGCCGTGGTCCACGGGTGTTCTTGCGCATAGTCGCGGGTCGCGATCCCGGTTTCGCGGGTTTTCACTTTGACTTCTTCATAGGCATCGCTGAGCAGGCTGCGCGAGTGTTTCAGCGCGCTCTCGGCATTGCCTTTCAAGGTTTTCAGGGTTTTCAGCGACTCGTCAGAGGCATCGCTTTTCAAGCTTTCCAACGACTTGAGCAGACTCTCGATCTCGGCTTCCATGCTTTGCAATGAAGCTTTGCGCAACGAGGTGTTGGCCATGGTGACTCTCCTGCATTGATTGAGTGGCATGTGTTGGTTCCGACTCCAGCCGTTCGCGAAAGTGCCGAAAATCTGAACCTTCTCTTAGGAAATGCACACAGAAGAAATACGAAAAATCACTGCTAGTCTGTATTAACACCTTAGGAGATCACCATGACTGACCATCACACCTACAAGAAAGTTGAACTGGTGGGTTCATCGCCGACCAGTATTGAAGATGCGATCAATAATGCGTTGGCCGAAGCCAGTAAAAGCATCAAGCACCTGGAGTGGTTCGAAGTGGTCGATACCCGTGGGCACATCAAGGACGGCAAGGCCGCGCATTTCCAGGTGACGCTCAAGGTTGGCTTCCGGATCGCCAACAGCTGAGCATTGAGGTTCATGACTGAGTGAGCTGGCTGATTGCTCCAGATTGTCGCCAAGCGCCATCTGGACTCGGGCACGGAGTCTTGGCCCCCGTTTATATCCTTTTGATCTGACCAAGGAATGCGACTGATGAAGAAGTTGATACTGGCTGTGGGTTTGCTGAGCATTGCAGGAACAACCCTGGCAGCAGGCAAACCCTGTGAGGAGTTGAAAGCGGAGATTGCGGCGAAACTCGATGCAAAGGGCGTCTCGGGTTACTCCTTGGAGATCGTCGACAAAGGCGCTTCGGATGGCAAAGTCGTGGGAACTTGTGAAGCTGGCTCCAAGGAAATCGTCTACAAGAAGTGATCCATTCCACACAAAAAAGCCGACGCTCAGGCGTCGGCTTTTTCATGGGTGCTCACGGGATATTCAGCCCTTCATGACCTGCGCCAGCAACTCATAGGAATGCAGGCGGTCAGCGTGCTCATACAGGTCACAGGTGAAAATCAGCTCGTCGGCCTGAGTCTGTTCGATCAGCACCTCGAGCTTGCCGCGGATCTTCGCCGGGCTGCCAACCATGGCCAGCCCGAGGAAGTCGCCCACCGCCTGTTTCTCGTGCGGCAGCCACAAACCGTCCATGGATTTCACCGGTGGGCGCTGTACCAGGCTCTGGCCACGCATCAACGCCAGAATCCTTTGGTAGACCGAGGTCGCCAGGTAGTCGGCCTGTTCATCGGTGTCGGCGGCGACCAGTGGTACGCCCAGCATCACGTAGGGTTTATCCAGCACGGCTGAAGGCTTGAAGTGGTTGCGGTAGACGCGAATCGCTTCGTGCATGTAGCGCGGTGCGAAATGTGAGGCAAAGGCGTAGGGCAAGCCCCGCTCGCCCGCGAGCTGTGCGCTGAACAGACTGGAGCCCAGCAGCCAGATCGGCACATTGGTGCCGGTGCCGGGCATGGCGATGATGCGTTGGTCCGGCGTGCGCGGGCCGAGGTAGCGCACCAGTTCGGCGACATCTTCCGGGAAATCGTCGGCGCTGCCGGAGCGTTCGCGGCGCAAGGCGCGGGCGGTCATTTGATCGGAGCCAGGGGCACGGCCGAGGCCCAGGTCGATGCGTCCCGGGTACAGGCTTTCGAGCGTGCCGAATTGTTCGGCAATCACCAGCGGCGCATGGTTGGGCAGCATCACCCCACCGGAACCCACGCGAATGTTCTTCGTGCCGCCGGCCAGATAGCCCAGCAGCACCGAGGTGGCGGAACTGGCGATGCCGTCCATGTTGTGGTGTTCGGCCACCCAGAAGCGGTTGTAGCCCCATTTTTCGACGTGTTGCGCCAAATCCAGTGAGTTGCGCAGTGATTGCGCAGGGCTACCGTTCTCCCGGACGGGCACCAGGTCCAGGGTCGAAAACTTGATATCGGACAGCTGTTTCATAAGCCTGCTTCTCCAAAAGGGGCGGTGCAGGCTTTTCTCACCAACGAAAACCTGCCGAATGTATAAGCCTGTTCTATGCAATGTGGGCATATACCCGAGTTTCAATAGCAGGCGTGAAATTGCCTACCTGATAAGCGGTCCTTTCCGACAAGGTGAACTTTGCCCTGCGATCTATCCTCAGAACCCTTGGGAAGCGAAAACCATCAAGGCGCGAAACCTCGCGCCGGATTCTGAGGAGGCACAAATGAGCATCATCAAGAAAGCATCAGCGCACTGGGCAGGTGATCTGAAAACCGGTATTGGCTCGATATCCACGGAAACCGGCGTGCTGCGCGAGGCGCCGTATGGCTTCAAGGCGCGCTTCGAGGGTGGCAAGGGCACCAATCCGGAGGAACTGATCGGAGCCGCGCATGCGGGTTGTTTCTCCATGGCCTTTTCCATGATTCTCGGCGAGGCCGGGCTCAAGGCTGACAGCATTGATACCCAGGCCGAGGTGACGCTGGATCAGGTGGATGGCGGTTTCGCGATTACCGCGGTTCACCTGATTCTCAAGGCGAAAATTCCCGGCGCCAGCCAACAGCAATTTGAAGAGCTGAGTAAAAAGGCCAAGGAAGGGTGCCCGGTGTCGAAAGTACTGAACGCGAAAATCAGCCTGGACGGCCAGCTCATCACCTGAGCCCCTGCCCTGCGGGTGATGGCGGCAGCGCAACGCAGAACGGGTCTGGCACAATGATGGTCGAATTAACGACAGCAGCTTAAGCGCACGCCCGTGCGCGCTGCTTAGAGGGAGCTTCAACCATGAAACGTTTTGCCTTGGCGGTAATCTGCGCTGCGCTGACCACATCGGCCCTGGCGGCACCCAAGCCGTGTGAAGAACTCAAGGCCGAGATCGAAGCCAAGATCCAGGCCAATAACGTCTCTTCCTACACCCTGGAAATTGTCAGCAACGATGAAGTGCACGATCAGAACATGGTGGTCGGCAGTTGCGAAAATGGCAGCAAGAAAATCATCTACCAGAAGAACGATCAATAAGACGCCTCAGGGCACGCAGTTGATCTGACGCTCTTCGGCGACGATCTGGCGCTTGGCGTCGTACAGCCGGGCGCTGGGCGTGAAGGCCAGCGACCGGGCTTCAAGGCGATAGCGCTGCCCCGCTTCGAAATGGTCATAAGGGATCGTCATGTAGCACAACCGCTCCTGCGGATCGGTGTTCATGCCGCCCATGCCGCCGCCGAAGACTTCGAAGTCGAAACGCACCATCAGCTCGTGGTGACCGGGGGGGACCTGGAAATAACGTCCGTCGGTCAGGCGTTGATTATCCAGGCGCTCGGCCATCAAGACTTTGCCGCCCGGCGATGGCATGGCGAAGTCGACCCAGGCCATGTTCGGGTCGACCGTGGGCAAGGGCGAAGTGGCGCACGCCGAGAGCGTGCCGAGGGTTAAGAACAGCAGATACCTGTGCATGATTCATTTCCGTGCGGTCAGGTATCCAGCATAGCGCCGATCAGGTGCCCTGACAGCCTGTCGGACGGGCCTGACCGACGACTTTTCGCTGCTCATCGTAGAGTTTCGCCCAAGGCCTGAAACCGATATTTCCCGCCTGCAGTTGATAACGACCGCCGGCGTTGAAATCACTGTATTTCACGCTCAATTGGCAATCGCGCCACAGGGTTTTCGCGTCGGGGCCGATGTTGCCAGGCTCCACCGCAAACTGATAACGCACCGTCAGCTCATGGCTGCCGGGGGGCACTTCGAAGTAACGTTTATCGAGGGTGGCCTTGTCATCGACTTCCAGCGCTTGCAGCGCGGTGTCCTTGGCATGGGGCGTCAGGTCGACCCAGGCTTGTGTCGGGTCGGGTTGCGGCAGTCCAGCACAGCCGGCCAGCGTCAGCAGGCCTCCACTCAGTAGTAACGCGCGCATGGCGAAGCTCCAGTCAGGCGAGATAGTCTTGCGGGCAGACTCCCCAAGGATGATTCGATGTGATCAGGCTGCTTGCGAGCCATCGGTTACTTGATCGCGTTTTGCGCGTTTTGTTTCCGAGTGTGATGTTTTTGCTGCTGAACGGTTGTGCCAGCGTCAGTTACTACAGCCAGTTGGCCAGTGGTCAATTGCAGTTGTTGAGCGCACGTGTACCGGTCAGCCAGGTGATTGCCGACCCGGCCAGCGACGCGAAACTGCGCGCACACCTGGAGCAATCGCAACGGGCCCGGGACTTCGCCAGCCAGCATCTGCACTTGCCGGATAACCAGAGTTACCGCCTCTACGCGGACATTGGTCGGCCCTACGTGGTGTGGAATGTGTTCGTCACGCCGGAATTTTCCCTCAAGCCGCAGAACTATTGCTTCCCGATTGCCGGGTGTGTGGCCTACCGCGGTTATTACCAGCAGGGTGCCGCGCGAGGTGAGGCGGCTCTTCAGCGCCTGCAGGGCATGGACGTGGCGATCGGCGGCGTCGAGGCCTATTCAACCCTGGGATGGTTCAATGATCCGATCATGAACTCGATGCTCGGCTGGGGCGACGAACGGCTGGCGACCCTGATCTTTCATGAGCTGGCGCACCAGCGCCTGTATGTGAAGGACGACACCGAATTCAACGAGTCCTTCGCCAGCTTTGTCGAGCAGGAAGGCACGCGCCAATGGCGCGCGGCGCGCAATCTGCCTGCGCTCAGTGACGCGCAGGAGCGTCAGCGCGATCAGTTCATTCAGTTGCTGCTGGACACCCGAGCGCGGTTGGAAAAACTCTACGCCCTACCCTTGAAGGACGCCGAAATGCGTCAGCGCAAGGCCGCAGAATTCGCACGCTTGCGCACTGACTACCAGACCCTGCGCGACAGCCAGTGGGCCGGTAATCGGCGCTTTGATGCGTGGATCGACGCGCCGATGAACAATGCCCGGCTGTTGCCTTTCGGGCTGTACGACCAATGGGTGCCAGCATTCGCCGAGCTGTTCAGGCAGGCGGACGGCGACTGGCAGAAGTTTTACTTGGCGGCGGAGCAACTGGGTGCGCTGGCGCCTGCGCAACGCAAACAGGCGCTGATGTCGTTGGCTGACTGAAGCGGATTACTGGCGCAAAAAGGCTTGGTGCAGGTCCGCCAGGGTTTCGAAGTGATAGGCCGGTTGTTCCGCGCTCAACTCTTCGTGGCTGCCAAAACCGTAACCCACCGCCGCTGCATCCAGGCCATTGCGGCGGGCGCCGATCAGGTCGTGCTTGCGATCGCCGATCATCAGGGTGGTGGCGGGATCCAGAGCCTCTTCGCCGATCAGGTGGGCAATCAGCTCGACCTTGTCAGTGCGGGTGCCGTCCAGCTCGCTGCCGTAAATCACCTTGAAGTGCCGATCGAAGTCGAAGTGCCGGGCAATTTCCCGGGCAAACACCCACGGCTTGGACGTCGCGATATACAGCTGCCGGCCCTGCCCGCTCAGGGTTTCCAGCAACGGCGTGACGCCATCGAACACGCGGTTTTCATACAGGCCGGTGACCTTGAAGCGCTCGCGATAGAAATTCACCGCCTGCCAGGCCTTGGCCTCGTCGAAGTCGTAGAACTGCATGAAGGCTTGCAGCAACGGCGGGCCGATGAAGTGTTCCAGTTTGCCCAGGTCCGGCTCGTCGATGCCCAGGTTGCTCAGGGCGAACTGAATGGAACGGGTAATGCCCTCGCGCGGGTCGGTCAGGGTGCCATCGAGGTCGAATAGAACAGTTTGGTAATGCATGAAAATTCCCGTGTGAGAGTCAGAGCTGGTCGTAGCCTTCGGCCAGATGCAGGTCCTTGAGCTTGACGTAGTTGCCGGCGCTGTAGGTAAAAAATGCGCGTTCCTTGTCGGTCAACGGACGAACCTGCTTCACCGGACTGCCCACATACAGGTAGCCACTTTCCAGGCGCTTGCCCGGTGGTACCAGGCTGCCGGCGCCGATGATGACCTCGTCCTCAACGCTGGCGCCGTCCATCACGATGCTGCCCATGCCAATCAGGACCCGGTTGCCGATGCTGCAGCCATGCAGCATGACCTTGTGGGCGATGGTCACGTCATCGCCGATCAGCAGCGGGAAGCCGTCGGGGTTGAACGGCCCGGCGTGGGTGATGTGCAGGACACAGCCGTCCTGCACGCTGGTGCGTTGGCCAATGCGGATGCGGTGCATGTCACCGCGGATCACGGTCAGCGGCCAGACCGAGCTGTCGGCACCGATCTCGACGTCGCCGATGACCACCGCCGAGCCATCGACGAACGCGCCGTTGCCGAGTACGGGTGTGTGGTTCTGGTACTTGCGAAGGGACACGATAGGCTCTCTCTCTTTTGCTGATAGCTGCGGTGAGCGTCGATTGTAATTAAGATGGCCCCATGTTTCTTCCAGCCAAGGTGCCAACCGTGAGCGTGAACAACCCTCTTTTGCAGCCCTACGACCTGCCGCCGTTCTCGGCGATCCGCGCCGAACACGTGCAGCCGGCCATTGAACAGATCCTCGCCGACAACCGCGCCGCCATTGCCGAGATCCTCAAGACTCAGGGCCAACAACCGACCTGGGCCGGCCTGGTGCTGGCGATGGACGAGCTCAACGACCGCCTGGGCGCCGCCTGGAGCCCGGTCAGCCACCTCAACGCCGTGTGCAACAGCGCCGAACTGCGCGAGGCCTATGAGTCCTGCCTGCCGGCCCTGAGCGCCTACTCCACTGAATTGGGGCAGAACCGCGAACTGTTCCAGGCCTTCGAAGCCCTGGCCAACAGCCCTGAAGCCAGCGGCTTCGACGTTGCGCAAAAAACCATCATCGAGCACTCGCTGCGCGACTTCCGTCTGTCGGGTATCGACCTGCCAGAGGCCGAGCAACAACGTTACGCCGAAGTGCAGAGCAAGTTGTCCGAACTGGGCAGCCGCTTCTCCAACCAGTTGCTCGATGCCACCCAGGCCTGGACCAAACACGTCAGCGACGAAGCGACGCTGGCCGGCCTGACCGATTCGGCCAAGGCCCAGATGGCCGCGGCCGCACAGGCCAAGGGCCTCGATGGCTGGCTGATCAGCCTGGAATTCCCGAGCTACTACGCGGTAATGACCTACGCCCATGACCGCGCACTGCGTGAAGAAGTCTACGCCGCTTACTGCACCCGTGCGTCGGACCAAGGCCCGAACGCCGGTCAGAACGATAACGGCCCGGTGATGGAAGAGATCCTCGACCTGCGTCAGGAATTGGCCAAATTGTTGGGTTTCTCGAGTTTTTCGGAACTGAGCCTGGCGACCAAGATGGCCGAGTCCAGTGACCAGGTGCTGAGTTTCCTGCGCGACCTGGCCAAGCGCAGCAAGCCGTTTGCCGCCCAGGACCTGCAACAGCTCAGAGCCTATGCCGCTGAACAGGGTTGCGCAGACCTGCAAAGCTGGGACAGCGGGTTCTATGGCGAAAAACTCCGTGAGCAGCGCTACAGCGTCTCCCAGGAAGCGTTGCGCGCGTACTTCCCGATCGACAAAGTGCTGGGCGGCTTGTTCGCGATTGTCCAGCGCCTGTACGGCATCGAGATCGTCGAGCAGAAAGGCTTCGACACCTGGCATCCCGATGTACGCCTGTTCGAAATCAGTGAAAACGGCCAGCACGTCGGGCGTTTCTTCTTCGATCTGTACGCACGCGCCAACAAGCGTGGCGGTGCGTGGATGGACGGTGCCCGTGACCGTCGCCGCACCGCCGAGGGCGCGTTGCAGAGCCCGGTGGCCAACCTGGTGTGCAACTTCACCCCGGCCGACAGCGGCAAGCCGGCCCTGCTGACCCACGATGAAGTGACCACCTTGTTCCACGAATTCGGTCACGGTCTGCACCATCTGCTGACCCGCGTCGATCACGCCGGTGTCTCCGGTATCAACGGCGTGGCCTGGGATGCGGTCGAGTTGCCGAGCCAGTTCATGGAAAACTGGTGCTGGGAGCCGGAAGGCCTGGCGCTGATTTCCGGTCATTATGAAAGTGGCGAACCGCTGCCGCAGGACCTGCTGCAGAAAATGCTCGCGGCGAAAAACTTCCAGTCCGGCCTGATGATGGTGCGCCAGCTGGAGTTCTCGTTGTTCGACTTCGAATTGCATGCCACCCACGGTGATGGCCGCAGCGTTGCCCAGGTGCTCGAGGGTGTGCGCGACGAGGTGTCGGTCATGCGTCCACCGGCCTACAACCGCTTCCCCAACAGCTTCGCGCATATTTTTGCTGGTGGTTATGCGGCCGGTTATTACAGCTACAAATGGGCTGAAGTGCTGTCGGCCGATGCGTTCTCGAAGTTTGAGGAGGAAGGTGTGCTCAACGCAGCGACGGGTCGCGCCTTCCGTGAGGCGATCCTGGCGCGTGGCGGCTCCCAGGAGCCGATGGTGCTGTTCGTCGACTTCCGCGGACGGGCACCGTCGATTGACGCACTCTTGCGTCACAGCGGCCTGGATGAGGACGCAGCAGCATGAGTGATGGGCCTGTGAGTAAAACCAAGAAACGCTTTATCGCCGGTGCCGTGTGCCCGGCGTGCAGCGAGCCGGACAAGTTGATGATGTGGAGCGAAGACGATGTTCCGCATCGCGAATGCGTAGCCTGCGGCTACAGCGATACCCTCAATGAACAGGGCCTGTCGGTACCCAAGGAACTGGGTACGCGGGTTAACACCAGTGCGGTGAAGGTCGCGGACGCCAAGGTCCAGACCGTGCAGTTCTTCGTCAATCCAAAGCTGAAGAAAAAAACCGACGACGCCTGATTGCGCGGCCGGCTCCCCTCCTCCGGGAGCCGGCCGGCAGGTCTTACAGCGCTGGCTTGGCCTCGTTGGCCGATTTGAACCAACTCTTCATCGAGCACGTGGCAAATACGCTGGTGCTGCATTCCCCATTCGCCAAAGCCTGGCGCAGCTTATCGATGTCGGCATGCATCATGTAGCGAATGCCGTCCTTGAAGTGGTGGCTGTCGCCGAAGCCGCCTTCGGTCATTTCTTCCAGCGCATCTTCTTTGCTCCAGCCCTGCACCACGACCCGGTACATCGCCGCAATCAGTCCTGTGCGGTCCGAGCCGTGCTTGCAATGCATCAATACCGGGCCTTTGCTCTGGCCGGTTTCAATCGCGCGCAAGGCACTCAATACCAGACTGTCATCGACATGGTTGGTCCTGTACGGAATCTGCACTTGATTGATCCCGGGGGCGGACAACCATGGCGCATCGGACTGCGGCAGGAAGGTGATGACCGTGCGCACCTTGAGTTTGTCGAGCAGCGGCAGGACGCTGTCATTCGGCAGCGCGCTGCGGTACAGCGTTGGCGACATCTGGAAGAGGTTGTATTGAGCTTCGATCGGCTGTGCCCATTCACTGGGGCGCAGGAATTGCGACGGGGCGGCCTGAGCCGGATGAATCGAAAAAAACGCCATGAGCGACAGGCACAGAGCGAACAGCGAGCGTTGTTTCGACATGAGGTCGGTAAACCATGACGGATGACAGCATTCAAGTTTCAGCGGTGGGCGGTCAAAGGTCCGTGAGGGGCTTGTCAAAGATTTGTTCAATGACCAAGCCCCCCAGCGAACGGCTGTAACCTACACCTTCATCTTGATGAATGCCTGGAGCATGGGCGTCAGGTCGGAATCTTCCTGCAGGTGACTGCCGCCATGCGGTGTCACCCTGTAGAGACTGAAGTTGATCCCGTTATCGACCGACGTCGCCGTATAAGAGTGATCGTGGGCAACCCACTCATCGGCATCTTCATCCATTTCGAACAAATCGATCTTTACGCGCACAGGACCCGCAAGGTTATCGAGCACAGTAAGAGAAACTGCAAGTTCGGGATCGATGGTCGTTTGCCGATAGAAAGCGACCGCGAGGTCAGTAATGGCCTCAATGTCTTTTTCATCAATGCTGCCGTCAGGGATTACATTGATATCGGACCAAGGGTCGAAATCGAGCGTTGCGTTGTAGCCTTGCTTGTCGATATGCAGGGTCAATTGAGTGGTTGCGCAAACAGCACAATCCGGGTTGCTCCTGGACAGTTCAATCAGGATCCTGTCCTTGTCGGCGCCATCGATCCTTTGCAAGGATACGCCATGGTTGTTGGTTGGAGACATGCAACACCTCCCGTGATCAGGGATTGACGATGCTGACGTAGGCTTTGGCCAACGCTTTCAGTTTGGCCTCGTCGGCGGCATCGAGGTCGCCGTCGCCGTCCACATCTTTTTTCGGCCCGCTGAGGGTGAAAGTGTCTCCACCATCGCTGGATATTGCGGTGACGAAAATGGAGTCAACCAAAGTTTCTGTTTGAACTTCATTTTCCGCATCCCAACCCAGTTCCTTGCGGGCAAGTTGCATCGATACCCAGGTATTAGGTTCGGATGGGCCGGGTTGCATGAGTTGCAGGAATATACCGCGTTGATTGAAGTAAGACATGACTTGATCCTTTAGTTTGATGTCAGGGGTGTTTTTGTTTTGCGCAGTGGATAGTACGGGTGGCCAATCAGCGTGAGCCCCTAAGTATGTAGTTCATGAGTTACTGAATATTGATCAGATGGTTGAGTCGATATAAGTCATTGCTTTCATCACCCTCTTGAGCGGAGAGCCGAACGGTACTGGCCGGAGTCGGTTCGCCGGAGTACTGTATGAATATACAGATAGAGGGTGTGTTCGATGATCAATTCCCTTCCACCTCGCGGGCGAGGTACGGCGGCCAATCCGCATAATCGCTTTGCACCGAGCCGTTCGGTGGCCGAGGACGACGGTTGGTATCAGGAGGTGCCGCTGACCCAGGGCACCGAGGTACGCATCGAGACGGCGAAAACCATCATCACCCGTAACAACTCGCCGGACCTGCCGTTCGATCGCTCGATCAACCCCTACCGAGGCTGCGAGCACGGATGCATCTACTGCTACGCCAGGCCCAGCCATGCCTACTGGGACCTCTCCCCCGGTCTCGACTTCGAGACCCGCCTGATCGCCAAAACCAATGCTGCCGATGTGCTTGAGCAGCAGCTCGGCAAGCGTGGTTATCAATGCGCCCCGATCAATCTGGGCTCAAACACCGACCCCTACCAGCCCATCGAGCGCGAACAGAAAATCACCCGGCGAATTCTGCAGGTGCTCCTACGCTATCGGCATCCGGTGACTATCATCACTAAGGGCTCGCTGATCCTGCGCGACCTGGATCTGTTGAGTGAATTGGCCGAGCAGCGCCTGGTGGCGGTGATGATCAGCCTGACCAGCCTGGATGATGAGCTCAAACGCATACTCGAACCTCGCACGGCTGCCCCGAAAGCGCGGCTGCGAGCGATCCGGGTGATGCGCGAGGCGGGAGTCCCGGTAGGCGTGCTGTGTTCGCCGATGATTCCGATGATCAACGACAGCGAGCTGGAAAGCCTGCTCGCGGCAGCCCATGCCGCTGGTGCTCAAAGTGCGGCGTACATGATGCTCAGGCTGCCGCTGGAAGTCGCTCCGCTGTTTGAAGAGTGGCTGGCAGCCCACTACCCGCAACGTGCCGCCCACGTGTTGAGCCTGATTCGCCAGAGTCGTGGCGGCGAGTTGTACGACAGTCGATTTGGTGTGCGCATGCGTGGCGAAGGGCCATTTGCCGACCTGTTGGCACAGCGATTTAGCAAGACGATCAAGCGCCTTGGGCTGAATCAGCGTGAGGGGTTCAACCTGGATTGCAGTGCTTTTTGCCCTCCGGGCGCGCAGATGTCGTTGTTATAGCCCATGAAGTGACGGCTTTTATGGTGCTATGTAATACGTACCACGGTATGAAATATTTGCAGTAATCCTTGGAACGTGCGGTTTAGAGCTATTGATTCAGTTTGAGTTAAGTTTCGCTGGTTACGGTGCTCATCGAGTGACCGGCTGGTCACGGATTTGTTTTTCGGCCAGCCGTTGGCTCTGTCCCAAGTAAAAACGGGAAGATTCGCTAACTCGTCAAAGAGGATGATCCATGAGTGACCAGGACAAACAGCCGCTGGCTGCATCGGCTTCGGCCCTTCCCGAGGCCGAAAGCGCTGATGCAGCGCTGCAACATATCGTCGACGGCTTTCTGCATTTTCATCATGAAGTCTTCCCGCAGCAGGAGGAGCTGTTCAAGAAGCTCGCCACCGCGCAAAGGCCGCGAGCAATGTTCATTGCATGTGCCGACTCACGCATCGTTCCCGAGTTGATTACCCAGAGTGCCCCAGGCGATCTCTTCGTCACCCGTAACGTCGGCAATGTCGTACCGCCCTACGGGCAAATGAATGGTGGTGTTTCCACAGCGATCGAATACGCCGTGCTGGCCCTGGGTGTGCAGCACATCATTGTGTGCGGGCATTCCGATTGTGGCGCCATGCGTGCGGTGCTCAATCCGCAAAGCCTGGAGAAAATGCCCACGGTCAAGGCCTGGTTGCGCCATGCCGAAGTGGCGAAAACCATGGTTCAGGAAAACTGCCAGTGCGCTGACGAACACGAAAGCATGCAGGTGCTGACCGAAGAAAACGTCATCGCGCAACTGCAGCACTTGCGGACTCACCCTTCCGTGGCCTCGCGCATGGCCAACGGGCAACTGTTTATCCATGGCTGGGTCTACAGCATCGAAACCAGCGAAATCAAAGCCTATGACGCGGATAAGGGCTGCTTCCTGCCGCTGGATGGTCAACATCCGATTCCCATGGCGACGCCCAAAGCGCGCTTCTAGAACCTCCTAAACACCTCGTCTGGCCTGTCGTGGCTGCTGAAAAAGCAGTCAGGTCATGTCACGCCTGTAAGAAATCGGGAGACCGCTATGCGTGCTGCGCAATTGAGAGCTGTTTTGCCACGGGAGCTGATGGCTTCGGTGGTGGTATTTCTGGTCGCCCTGCCGTTGTGCATGGGCATTGCCATCGCGTCCGGGATGCCTCCGGCCAAAGGTCTTGTCACGGGAATCATTGGCGGGTTGGTGGTGGGTTGGCTCGCCGGGGCGCCGTTGCAAGTCAGCGGGCCGGCGGCGGGGTTGGCGGTATTGGTGTTCGAGTTGGTTCGCCAGCATGGGGTGGCGATGCTCGGGCCGATCCTGCTGCTGGCCGGCTTGTTGCAGTTGGTCGCGGGCCGACTGCGGCTTGGCTGCTGGTTTCGGGTGACGGCACCGGCGGTGGTGCATGGGATGCTGGCGGGGATCGGCGTACTGATCGTCCTGTCGCAAGTGCATGTGCTGTTTGACGGAGTACCCAAACCTTCGGGCCTGGAAAACCTCATCGGTTTCCCGGCGACAGTGTCCCAGGCGCTCGACGGTGGAGTCGGCTGGCAGGCCGGTTTACTCGGGTTGTCCACCATCGCCGTGATGGCGCTGTGGGAGAAAATGCGCCCGCCCGCACTGCGTTTCATTCCCGGGGCGCTGCTTGGCGTGGCTCTGGCGACCCTCGCCAGCCTGCTGCTGGCAATGAACGTGAAGCGTGTCGAGGTGCCCGCCAATTTGACCGAAGCCATCGACTGGTTGAAACCGGCGGACTTGCTCAACTTCGCCGACCCCAACCTGCTGATTGCCGCCTTTGCGGTGGCGTTTATTGCCAGCGCGGAAACCCTGTTGTCGGCGGCCGCCGTGGATCGTATGCACAGTGGCGCGCGGGCGGATTTCGACCGTGAATTGTCTGCCCAAGGCGTGGGCAACATGCTCTGCGGTCTGTTGGGCGCCCTGCCCATGACCGGGGTGATCGTGCGCAGTTCGGCCAACGTCCAGGCGGGGGCCAAAACCCGTCTGTCGGCCATTTTGCATGGCGTCTGGTTGCTGGCTTTCGTGTTGCTGCTGTCCAGCGTGCTGCAGAGCATTCCGGTGGCCAGCCTTGCCGGGGTGTTGGTGTACACCGGGATCAAACTGGTGGATCTAAAGGCGTATCGGAGTCTGCGGCGCTATGGCCGGATGCCGATGCTGACCTACGCCGTGACTGCGCTGGCGATCGTATTCAGTGACTTGCTGACGGGGGTGCTGGTCGGGTTTGGCCTGACCCTGGCGAAACTGGCCTGGAAGGCGTCGCGCCTGAAGATCAGCCTGATCGATCTGGCACCGCAAGGTGAAATGGAACTGCGACTGTCAGGCGCTGCAACCTTTCTCAAGGTGCCGGCATTGTCGCGGGCTTTGCAGGCGATTCCGCCGGGTGCAACGGTGCATGTGCCACTGAACAACCTCAGTTACATCGACCATGCCTGTCTGGAGTTGCTGGAGGAATGGGATCGGGCCAATCAGAGTAAAGGTTCGAGGCTGGTGATCGAAGCGCGGGGGTTGAAGCGCCGGCTGGAGGGGCGATTGCGAACTACAGTGGGGCTTGGGTAAAGCGAAAGATCGCAGCCAGCAGGGCTTGCTGCGATCTCTCAAAGAGGGGTCAAGCTGCCGGTTGGTCCAGTTCCAGACCAACACCCAACTGGCGGGACAGGCACGGCCAGCGTTTCCAGGCAGCGCCGGTGTCCGGGCTGTTGAGTTTTTCCCGGTAGGCTTCGACCGATTCCAGGGCGAAGCTGTCTTCGTCGAGCATTTCGTCGACGGCATGATGAACCGCCTCATCCAGTTGATTGGCGAATGTTTCGCCGATCAGTTGGTGGGCAATCAGGTTGGCGACAGTCATGTCCAAGGGGATCAGTGGCTGGCCAAAGTGCTTGATGTACAGGTCATTCACTTCTTCTACCAGGCGATGGGCCAGGTAGGCTTCGTCCAGCAGGCAGTCGAGGCCGACATGGCCTTTCATGATCTCTGGTGGCTGGATGAAGAACTGTTCGGCGATTTTCAGCACGGGCTTGATCTGCGATTCAATACCGGCTTCGCGCGCGACTTCATTGGCCGCGTCCAGCAGGTCGGGTACCTGGTCGATGTAAGCGGTGACGAAACGGGTCATTACGCCTTTGGCGTCGACCTCTGGCAATTGGATAGCGGCATGCAGGTGAGGCAGTTGGACTTCCAGCTGACGGCTCAGCTGACCGGTTTCGGACTCATGTTGCTGTGCACGTTGAATCTGCTCGCGCAATGCGGCGGTGTTCATGAAAACTCCAGGAAACGAAGGCAGGAAAATAGGGGAAGACATAAGTTAGCTTGCTTATGAAAACCCTTAAGACGTATTTGTCATAATTGATTCACCTTTGATACGTATAGGTTATATCCATTTGCCATCATCCACCCCACATCCTTCTCCATCCGTGGCCCATGGCGCAAGTCCAGGGTGTTTCAGTTGATTTACGCCGTCGCGTTGCGAGGTCGTACTCCCTGTCTATACTCGGTTTTGTATGAAGTTAGCTGATGACGCCCGACTGCATGTGCAGCAAGGCTTGGCGGTTTAAGTTCGTAGTCTAGGTAGCCGCTCCCTTGGACGCAGGTGAAAGCCGGCGGGATAACAAGAACGATAAGGGGAACCCGCAATGATGCGACATCCACAAGTCTGGATGGGCCTCCTGTTGTGGTCGGTTTTCAGTCAGGCGCAAGCCGCCTGGACTGTGAATATGGCGCCTGGGGCTACTGAAATCAGTCACGCAGTGTTTGACCTGCACATGACCATCTTCTGGATCTGTGTAGTGATCGGCATCATCGTCTTCGGAGCGATGTTCTGGTCGATGATCATGCATCGGCGCTCCACCGGACAGGAAGCCGCCAAATTCCATGAAAGCACGACGGTCGAGATCCTCTGGACCATAGTGCCTTTCATCATCCTGGTCGCCATGGCCGTTCCGGCGACCGCCACCCTGATCAAGATGTACGACAGCAGTGAGCCGGATATCGATATCCAGGTCACCGGCTATCAGTGGAAGTGGCACTACAAATACCTGGGCCAGGACGTCGAGTTCTTCAGCAACCTGGCCACGCCTCAAGATCAGATTCACAACAAGAGCGCCAAGAGCGAGCACTACCTGCTCGAGGTCGACCAGCCGCTGGTGCTGCCGGTCGGTGCCAAGGTGCGCTTCCTGGTGACCTCGGCCGACGTCATTCACTCCTGGTGGGTGCCGGCATTCGCGGTCAAGCGTGATGCCATTCCCGGGTTCGTCAACGAGGCCTGGACCCGTGTCGACAAGCCCGGTCTCTACCGTGGGCAGTGCGCCGAGTTGTGCGGCAAGGACCACGGTTTCATGCCGATCGTGGTCGATGTCAAAAGCAAGGCCGACTACGACACCTGGCTGGCCGAGCGCAAGGTCGAAGCCGCCAAGCTCAAGGAGCTGACCAGCAAGGAATGGACGCTGGATGAACTCAAGGAGCGCGGCGACAAGGTCTACCACACCACCTGTGTGGCCTGTCACCAGGCTGAAGGCCAGGGCCTGCCGCCGATGTTCCCGGCACTCAAGGGTTCGAAAATCGCTACCGGTCCGAAGGACGCGCACCTGAGCATCGTCTTCCACGGCAAGCCGGGAACCGCCATGGCGGCGTTCGGCAAGCAGCTGTCGGAAGTCGATATCGCCGCCGTCGTCACCTACGAGCGCAACGCCTGGGGTAACAACAAAGGCGACATGGTCACGCCGAAAGACGTGTTGGCCCTGAAACAGGCGGAAAGCAAATGAGCCGCTCGACTGCATGTTCCCGTGAACGCCTGGGGCGTCATGCCCTGGGCTGCCCAGCCCATCCGTTTGCAGGAGAAAGGACATGAGCGCAGTGATCGATGACCATGGTCATGCTGGCCATGACCACGCCCATGGTCCCGCCAAGGGCTTGATGCGCTGGGTGCTGACCACCAACCACAAGGACATCGGCACCCTGTACCTGTGGTTCAGTTTCATGATGTTCCTGCTCGGCGGCTCGTTCGCCATGGTGATCCGCGCCGAGCTGTTCCAGCCCGGATTGCAGATCGTCGAACCGGCCTTCTTCAACCAGATGACCACCATGCACGGCCTGGTGATGGTCTTCGGTGCAGTGATGCCGGCGTTTGTCGGCCTGGCCAACTGGATGATCCCGCTGATGATCGGCGCGCCGGACATGGCCCTGCCACGGATGAACAACTTCAGCTTCTGGTTGTTGCCGGCGGCATTCCTGATGCTGGTCTCGACGCTGTTCATGCCCGGCGGCGGCCCCAACTTCGGCTGGACCTTCTACGCACCGCTGTCCACGACCTACGCACCCGAGAGCGTGACCTTCTTCATCTTTGCCATCCACCTGATGGGTATCAGCTCGATCATGGGCGCGATCAACGTGATCGCGACCATCCTCAACCTGCGTGCCCCGGGCATGACCTTGATGAAGATGCCGCTGTTCGTCTGGACCTGGCTGATCACCGCTTTTCTGTTGATCGCGGTGATGCCGGTGCTGGCCGGGTGCGTGACGATGATGCTGATGGACATCCACTTCGGCACCAGCTTCTTCAGTGCCGCCGGTGGCGGCGACCCGGTGTTGTTCCAGCACGTGTTCTGGTTCTTCGGTCACCCCGAGGTGTACATCATGATCCTGCCGGCCTTTGGTGCCGTCAGCTCGATCATCCCGACCTTTTCACGCAAGCCGCTGTTCGGCTACACCTCGATGGTCTACGCGACGGCGAGCATCGCCTTCCTGTCATTCATCGTCTGGGCGCACCACATGTTTGTGGTCGGTATCCCGTTGGTGGGCGAACTGTTCTTCATGTACGCCACATTGCTGATCGCGGTGCCCACCGGGGTCAAGGTGTTCAACTGGGCCAGCACCATGTGGCAGGGTTCGCTGACCTTCGAGACGCCCATGCTGTTCGCCGTGGCCTTCGTGATCCTGTTCTCGATCGGCGGTTTCTCCGGGCTGATGCTGGCCATCGCCCCGGCGGACTTCCAGTACCAGGATACCTACTTCGTAGTGGCGCACTTCCACTATGTGCTGGTGCCGGGCGCGATCTTCGGGATTTTCGCCTCGGCTTACTACTGGATGCCGAAGTGGACCGGCCACATGTATGACGAAACCCTCGGCAAGCTGCATTTCTGGCTGTCCTTCATCGGCATGAACATGGCGTTCTTTCCGATGCACTTCGTCGGACTGGCGGGTATGCCGCGACGGATCCCGGACTACAACCTGCAGTTCGCCGACTTCAACATGGTCTCGTCGATTGGCGCCTTCATGTTCGGGGCCACGCAGATTTTCTTCCTGTTCATTGTGATCAAGACCATTCGCGGCGGCCCACCGGCCCCGGCGAAACCCTGGGATGGTGCCGAAGGCCTGGAGTGGGAAATTCCATCGCCCGCGCCGTACCACACCTTCACTACACCGCCAGATGTGAAGTGAACGGCGCGGAGGATCGACACCATGGCTGACTCGATCTCGATGAAAAAACTGGTAACCCGGCTCCTGCTGGTGGTGGTGGCGATGTTTGTCTTTGGCTTTGCCCTGGTACCGATCTACGACGTGATGTGCAAGGCGTTGGGCATCAATGGCAAGACCGGTGGCCAGTACACCGGTGAGCAGCAGGTGGATGCGTCACGGCAGGTGCGGGTGCAGTTCCTGTCGACCAACGCCATCGACATGGTCTGGGATTTCTATCCCAAGTCCGATGACATCGTGGTCCACCCGGGGGCGGTGAACGAGATGATCTTCATCGCCCGCAACCCCAGTGATCGCCCGATGAGCGCTCAGGCGGTGCCGAGCATTTCGCCCAGCACCGCAGCGATGTACTTCCACAAGACCGAGTGCTTCTGTTTCACCCAGCAAGTGCTGCAGCCCGGCCAGCAGATCGAGATGCCGGTACGTTTCATCGTTGACCGCGACATGCCCAAGGATGTGAAGCACCTGACGCTGGCTTACACGCTGTTCGATATCACCGCACGTCATCCGCCCGTGGCCGTTGCCGAGAAGACCGGTGGCTAGACGTTCGAGCGTGCCCGATAAGGAGAACAATAAATGGCAACTCATGAGCACTATTACGTACCCGCCCAGAGCAAATGGCCGATCATCGCCACCATCGGCATGCTCGTCACGGTGTTCGGCCTGGCCACCTGGTTCAACGACCTCAAGGCGGCGCGCCCGGAATCCCATGGCCCGCTGATCTTCTTCGTCGGCGGTCTGCTGCTGGCCTACATGCTGTTCGGCTGGTTCGGCGCGGTAATCAAGGAAAGTCGCGCCGGGTTGTACAGTGCGCAACTCGACCGCTCGTTCCGCTGGGGCATGAGCTGGTTCATTTTCTCTGAGGTGATGTTCTTCATCGCTTTCTTCGGCGCGCTGTTCTACGTGCGCCATGTCTCGGGGCCGGCGCTGGGCGGCGAAGGCACAAAGGGCCTTGCCCACATGCTCTGGCCGAACTTCCAGTTCGTCTGGCCGCTGCTGGAAAACCCGGATTCCAAGCTGTTTCCGCCACCCAAGGATGTCATCAGCCCCTGGGGCTTGCCGCTGCTCAACACGGTGATCCTGGTCAGTTCGAGTATCACTGTGACCATCGCCCACCATGCCCTGAAAAAAGGCCACCGCGGCGCGTTGAAAATCTGGTTGGCGCTCACCGTGCTGCTGGGCTGCGCGTTTCTGGGCTTCCAGGCCGAGGAATACATCCATGCCTATAAAGAGTTGGGGCTGACCCTAGGTTCGGGCATCTACGGCGCGACCTTCTTCATGCTCACCGGCTTTCACGGCGCTCACGTCACCATCGGCACCCTGATTCTGTTCGTGATGCTGATGCGGGTCATGCGTGGGCATTTCGATGCCGAGCACCAGTTCGGCTTCGAGGCTGCGAGCTGGTATTGGCACTTTGTGGACGTGGTGTGGATCGGCTTGTTTGTCTTCGTCTACGTGCTTTGAGGCCGCTTACCAGGGGGCATGAGAAACCAACTGGCCGCTGAAGAAGCCCCAGGCGATCAGGCCGACGGTGACGGCGGCCAGGCCCACGCGAACGCTCAGGGCGATCACCAGGCGATGTGAGCTGCTGTCGTCCTTGACCAGAAAAAACAGGCCGCTGAACAGGCTGATAACCGTGGCAATCAGCATCAGGACGATGGCTGCTTTGAGCATGGGGACACTCCGGGGGAAACGCGTATGCAGTTGAGTATAGCCAGCCCGCCCGCTGACTTTCTGGCACGGCCATGAAGCATTTCCGCCCGGGACTCGTGCCGAGCCTGGTGGTGGCGCTGTTGCTGCCGCTGCTGGTCGCGCTGGGTTTCTGGCAATTGGCCCGTGGCGAGCAAAAAAAGCTGCTCATGGACAGTTACGCCGAACGCCGGGTGGCTGAGCCAGTGGCTGTCGCCGAGTTGCTGCACAGCGCCGATCCGGCCTTTCGCCGAATGACCCTGCACGGCCGGTTCGATGCCGAGCACAGTGTGCTGCTGGACAACCGTCAGCGTGACGGCAAGGTCGGCGTCGAGTTGCTGCAACCGTTTCTCGACCAGGCCAGCGGCCAATGGCTGTTGGTCAATCGCGGCTGGTTGCCGTGGCCAGACCGGCGTACACCGCCGGCATTCAGCACCCCCGAGCAGGCCTTGACCCTGACCGCGTGGGTCTATGTCGCTCCCGGTGCCACCTTTCAACTGCATGCCGACCCGCTTCAGGCCAATTGGCCGCGGCTGGTGACGGCCGTGGCGCCGGAAAAGCTGTGGGACGAATTGAATCGCAGCGGTTTCGCCTACGAAATTCGCACAGAAGCCGGGCCTGCGGCCTTCCAGGCCGACTGGCCGGTGGTGTCCATGGGCCCGGAAAAACACCTCGGTTATGCCGTGCAGTGGTTCGCCATGGCGCTCGCACTGTTCGGCCTTTATCTCTACCTCGGATGGCATAACGCACGGGAGAAACACCATGGGAGCGGCCATGAATCCACCCAACATGTCTGATGCACAGGCGCCACAACGGCGGCGCGGACGCTGGCAGCTGATTTTGATTGTGCTGATGGTGATCGGCCCGATGATCCTCGCCACCGGCATGTACAAGTTGCAGTTCTGGGTGCCGGACGGGCGCAGTTATCACGGCGAACTGATCGGCAACGGCCAGGGGCGCGCCGATCTGGGGGTGCAGGCGGACGAACAGCGCTGGCAGATCCTGGTGACCGCGCCGCAGGAGTGCTCGGTCGATTGCCAGCAACTGGTGTATCTCGCCCGGCAGATCCAGGTTGGCCTGAACCGTGATGCTGCCCGCGCCAGCCACGCCCTGGCGGTCGCCCAGCCGTTGAATGCCGACTACGACGCCAAGCTCAAGCGCGAATACCCACAGCTGCAGCGTTATCCGCTGGACCTTGGAACCTACAACAAAACCGTGGAAGGCAAAGGCGCGGCGCAACTCTGGATCATCGATCCCCACGGCAACCTGGTCCTGCGCTACGGCCCCACCGTCAAAGGCAAGGACCTGCTCAACGACCTGCGCCACCTGCTGAAACTGTCGAATATCGGATAAGGGCATCGTCATGGCCAAACCTGGATTTCGCCTCGCGCTGTTTGCCACCTTGCTGGCACTGATTGTCGTGTTGCTGGGGGCTTACACCCGGCTGACCCATGCCGGCCTTGGCTGCCCGGATTGGCCGGGGTGCTACGGGTTTATCAGCGTGCCGAAAAGCGAAGCCCAGCTGGCCCATGCCGAATTGCATTTTCCCGATACCCCGGTCGAGGCCCACAAGGGCTGGAACGAGATGATCCACCGTTACTTCGCCGGGACCCTGGGCCTGCTGATCGTGTTGCTGGCGGCGCGTGCCTGGACCCACCGCAAGCATCCCGACCAACCGCTGAAACTTCCGCTGTTCCTGATGGCGGTGGTGTTCGCCCAGGCGGCGTTCGGCATGTGGACCGTGACCCTCAAGCTGTGGCCGCAGGTGGTGACCGGGCATTTGCTCGGCGGTTTCGCCACCCTGAGCCTGTTGTTCCTGCTGACCCTGAGGCTGTCCGGCGTGCTGCCGGCGCTGATTGTGCCGCGGCGGTTGCAGTACTGGGCAACTGCCGGCCTGTTGCTGGTGATTGGCCAGATCGCCCTCGGTGGCTGGGTCAGTTCCAATTATGCGGCGGTGGCTTGTATCGACTTCCCGACCTGCCATGGTCAATGGCTGCCCCCGGCGGACTTCGCCAACGGCTTTCACCTGACCCAGCACATCGGCCCGAATTACCTCGGCGGACAGCTCGACAGTGACGCGCGCACGGCCATCCACCTGACCCACCGCATCGGCGCGTTGCTGGTAACCCTGGTGCTGCTGGGGCTGGCCTGGCAACTGAAGGTGGTCGGCATGACTCGCCTGGCCGGCCTGGTGCTGCTGGCGCTGGCGGCGCAGATCACTCTCGGCATCAGCAACGTGCTGTTTCACCTGCCGCTGCCGGTGGCTGTCGCACACAACGCCGGAGGCGCGGCACTGTTGCTGACCCTGGTGCTGGTCAATTATCACGCCCGCACCAGTCTGGTCCGGGTCAAGCAACACGCACCCGGACGCTGGCGTTTCAGCCCGCGCAAACACGCGGCTGGGCCGATAACCATTAAAGGAGAAATGCCATGGCGACTCTGATTGGCGAACGGCCCCGGCAGGCGATCTGGCGCGATTACCTGGAGCTGACCAAGCCCCGGGTGGTGGTGCTGATGCTGATCACGTCGCTGGTCGGCATGTTCCTCGCGACCCGGGCCGGCGTGCCGTGGACGGTGTTGATATTCGGCAACCTGGGCATCGCCTTGTGTGCTGGCGGCGCGGCGGCGGTCAATCATGTGGTGGACCGGCGCATCGATGCCGTCATGGCGCGCACCCACAAGCGACCATTGGCCGAAGGCCGTGTATCGCCAGCTGCAGCCCTGACTTTTGCCCTGGTGTTGGCGCTGAGCGGGCAAGCCCTGCTGCTGGCCTTCACCAATCCGCTGACGGCCTGGCTGACCCTGGCCTCGCTGCTGGGCTACGCGGTGATCTACACCGGCTTCCTCAAGCGCGCCACCCCGCAGAACATCGTGATCGGCGGGCTGGCCGGTGCGGCCCCGCCGCTGCTCGGCTGGGTCGCCGTCACCGGGCACCTCAGCGCCGAACCGCTGTTGCTGGTGCTGATCATTTTCGCCTGGACCCCGCCGCACTTCTGGGCGCTGGCGATCCATCGCAAGGAGGAATACGCCAAGGCCGATATCCCCATGCTGCCGGTGACCCACGGCGAGCACTACACCAAGGTGCACATCCTGCTCTATACCTGCGCCTTGCTGGCGGTGAGCCTGATGCCCTATGTGATCCACATGAGCGGCCTGCTGTACCTGGCCTGTGCACTGGGGCTGGGTGCGAGGTTTCTGCAATGGGCCGTGGTGCTGTACCGTGGCACTCGGCCGCACGCGGCGATCAACACCTTCAAGTACTCTATCTACTACTTGTTCCTGCTGTTTATCGCCCTGCTCGTAGACCACTATCTGATGTTGAACCTATGACCCGAACCCAGAAAACCGTCTTCATCCTTGTTGCCCTGATTGCCCTTGTCCTCGGGCTGACCATCAACAAGGTCCTGTCTGGCAAGGGCCAGGGGGATCCGACCGCGCTGATCGACGCCGGGATCATCCTGCTGCCGCAAAGCCGCAACCTGCCAGACGTGCAAATGACCAACCAGGACGGCCAGCCGGTCACCATCAATGAGTTGAAAGGCAAGTGGAGCCTGCTGTTCTTCGGCTACACCTTCTGCCCGGACATCTGCCCGACCACCCTGGCACAATTGCGCCAGATCAAGAGCGAGCTGCCAGCGGAGGCGGGCGACAAGCTGCAGATCATCCTGGTCAGCGTCGACCCCCATCGCGACACGCCGCAGCAGCTCAAGCAATACCTGGGCTACTTCGATCCACAGTTCATCGGGCTGGCGCCAAAGTCGGTCGAAGAGCTGCAGACTGTGGCCAACGCGTTGAGCATCCCGTTCATTCCGGCGGACACCAGCAAACCTAACTACACCGTCGACCACAGCGGCAATCTGGCGGTGATCGGCCCGGACGGCACCCAGCGCGGGTTCATCCGTGCGCCCTTGAACAACGTGAAGCTGGTGGCGCAGTTGCCAGTGATGGTCAAGCGTCAGTAAGCGAGACGTTTTCCCGGCACAAAAAAGGGGCGCATTGAATGCGCCCCTTTTTCGTTGCGTCGCTCAGATCAGAACGCCGGCACCACTGCGCCTTTGTACTTCTCCAGGATGAACGCTTTGACTTCCGGGCTGTGCAGGGCCGCCACCAGCTTTTTCATGGCGTCGCTGTCTTTGTCGTCCGGACGGGCAACCAGGATGTTCACGTAAGGCGAGTCTTTGCCTTCGATGACCAGCGCATCCTTGGCCGGGTCCAGCTTGGCTTCCAGCGCGTAGTTGGTGTTGATCAGCGCCAGGTCGACCTGGGTCAGGACGCGCGGGATGGTCGCGGCTTCCAGCTCGCGGAATTTCAGGCCCTTGGTGTTCTCGGCGATGTCCTTGACGGTCGCCAGGATGTTCTTCGAGTCCTTGAGCTTGATCACGCCGGCGTGGTCCAGCAGCAGCAGGGCACGGCCGCCGTTGGTGGCGTCGTTCGGGATAACCACGGTGGCGCCGCCTGGCAGCTCGGCCAGCGACTTGAACTTGCTGGAGTAGGCGCCCAGGGGCTCGATGTGCACGCCGGCCACGCTCACCAGATTGGTGTTCTTGGCCTTGTTGAATTCATCGAGGTACGGCTGGTGCTGGAAGAAGTTGGCATCCAGGCGCTTTTCCGCGACCTGAACGTTCGGCTGCACGTAGTCGGTGAAGACCTTGACCTTGAGGTCCACGCCCTCTTTGGCCAGGGCCGGTTTCACGAACTCGAGGATTTCTGCGTGCGGCACCGGGGTGGCGGCAACGGTCAGGGTTTCTGCAGCCTGGGCGGAGAACGCAGCAACGGCTGCGAACGCGACGAGTAGTTTTTTCATCCAGCAAACTCCTTGTGAAGCGCCCTTGCGGGCGCCTGCCGGCGTAATGCCGACGATTGCATTTATTTTCGGGAAAAGTGCACCACCAGCTTATCGCCGACGGTTTGCAGTACCTGGACCAACACCAGCAACAGCACCACGGTCACCACCATGACGTCGGTCTGGAAGCGCTGATAGCCGAAACGGATGGCCAGGTCGCCCAGGCCTCCGGCGCCGACCACACCGGCCATGGCCGTGTAGGACACCAGCGTGATGGCCGTCACCGTGATCGCCGCGAAGATGCCGGGACGGGCTTCTGGCAACAGGGCATTGGTAATGATCTGACGGGTCGTGGCGCCCATTGCCTGGGTCGCCTCGATGATGCCGCGATCGACTTCGCGCAGCGCGGTTTCCACCAGGCGCGCGAAGAACGGCGTAGCACCGACCACCAGTGGCGGAATCGCCCCGCCGACGCCCAGCGAAGTGCCGGTGATCAATACGGTGAACGGGATCATCACGATCAGCAAAATGATGAACGGCAGCGAGCGCAGGATGTTCACGATCAGTGACAGCAGCGCGTAGACACCCTTGGCTTCGAGCAGTTGGCGTGGGCTGCAGAGGAACAGCAACACGCCCAGCGGCAGGCCGAGCAATACGGTAAACAGCAGCGAGCCACCGAGCATCAGCAAGGTGTCACCGGTGGCGAGCCAGATTTCGTACCAGTCGATATTGGCGAAGAAACTTGTCAGCAGTTCCATTAGCGCAGCACCTCCATATGGACTTCGGCCGCAGTGAAGAGGTCGAACGCCGCTTGCATGTCACCGCCGGTGATGGCTAGGGTCAGTTGCCCGTAAGGGACGTCTTTGATGCGGTCGATGCGACCGGCGAGGATGCTGTAGTCAACACCGGTTTCACGAGCGACGGTGCCCAGCAGCGGCGCATAGGTGGCATCGCCCTGGAAGGTCAGGCGCACGATACGCCCCGGCACGTGCGCGAAATCATCGCGCTGTTCGCCTTCGTCGACCTGCTCGTCTTCCTGGACGAAGCGCTTGGTCGTCGCATGCTTGGGATGCAGGAACACTTCGGCCACCGGGCCCTGTTCGACGATCCGGCCGGCGTCCATTACCGCAACCTGGTCGCAGACCCGGCGAATCACGTCCATTTCATGGGTGATCAGCACGATGGTCAGTTTCAACTCGCGATTGATCTCGGCCAGCAGTTGCAGGACCGATGCAGTGGTTTGCGGGTCGAGGGCGCTGGTGGCTTCGTCGCACAGCAGGATTTTCGGTTTGGTCGCCAGGGCGCGGGCGATGCCGACGCGCTGCTTTTGGCCGCCGGACAGCTGCGCCGGGTACTTCTTGGCGTGGTCGGACAGGCCCACCCGCGCCAGCAGCTCGGCCACGCGACGGTCGATGTCGCTGCGCGACAGTTCGCCGGCCAGGGTCAGGGGCAACGCAACGTTGTCGGCCACGGTCTTGGAGGCCAGCAGGTTGAAGTGCTGGAAAATCATCCCGACCTGTTGGCGGAAACGGCGCAGGGCCGTGGCGTCGAGCGCAGTGATTTCCTCGCCGTCGACGGTGATCTTGCCGCCGCTGGAGTCTTCCAGGCGGTTGATCAGGCGCAGCAGGGTGCTTTTCCCGGCGCCGGAGTGGCCGATCAGGCCAAACACCTGACCGTTCTCAATCGTCAGACTGGTCGGATGCAGGGCGGGAATATCCTTACCGGCGACGCGGTAGGTTTTATGGACGTTTTGAAACTCGATCACGTAGCGAACCTTGTGGGGCGCGTTGGAAAAGGATCAGCGGTTAGCCGGGGGCGCATTTTAGCCTGTCCGTATAGAGGTTCTTAGCATTTATTTCGTAAACAACCTTTCATTTGGCGATAACGCGATCAAAGGTCATAAAAAAGGAACGGTGCCGGAGCCCGTCAGTCACTACTTCAGCAACTGAAAAACGCCCGCGCTCGACGGGCATCCCACTTGAGGAGTTCAGGACTGATGAGTAACAAAAAACCGGGTGCCGACCAAAGCCAACTGGCGGGCACCGATACCCCAGACCGCGCCAACAGCAATGCCAAGCTGCAAAGCCTGGAAACCTTTCGCTCCGATGCCACCGAGCAGGCCCTGCGCACCAATCAGGGGGTCAAGGTCGCCGATAACCAGAATAGCTTGAAGGCCGGCGCGCGCGGGCCGTCGTTGCTCGAAGACTTCATCATGCGTGAAAAGATCACCCACTTTGACCATGAGCGCATTCCCGAACGCATCGTGCATGCCCGTGGCACCGGCGCTCACGGCGTCTTTCAGTGCTACGAGAACCATGCGGAGCTGACCAAGGCTGGTTTCCTGCAGGACCCAGGGCAAAAAACCCCGGTGTTCGTGCGCTTTTCTACGGTGCAGGGGCCGCGCGGGTCCGGTGATACGGTGCGCGATGTGCGGGGTTTTGCGGTGAAGTTCTTCACCGAGCAAGGCAACTTCGACCTGGTCGGCAACAACATGCCGGTCTTTTTCATTCAGGACGCAATCAAGTTTCCCGACTTCGTCCACGCGGTAAAACCCGAGCCGCACAATGAGATTCCTACCGGCGGCTCGGCCCACGACACCTTCTGGGATTTCGTGTCGTTGCAGCCGGAGTCGGCGCACATGGTGATCTGGGCCATGTCCGACCGGGCCATTCCGAAAAGCCTGCGCAGCATGCAGGGCTTTGGTGTGCACACCTTTCGCCTGATCAACGCCGAGGGCAAGGCGCGCTTCGTAAAATTCCACTGGCGGCCTACGGCGGGCACCTGTTCGCTGGTCTGGGACGAGGCGCAGAAGCTTGCCGGCAAGGACACGGACTACCACCGCCGCGATCTCTGGGAAGCCATCGAGATGGGCGACTATCCCGAGTGGGAGCTGGGGGTGCAGGTCATTGAAGAAGAAAACGAGCACGCCTTCGATTTCGATATTCTCGACCCGACCAAGCTGATTCCCGAAGAGCTGGTGCCGATCACACCGCTGGGCAAAATGGTGCTCAACCGCAACCCGGACAATTTTTTTGCCGAAGTCGAGCAGGTCGCGTTCTGCCCGGGTCACATCGTGCCCGGCATCGATTTCTCCAATGACCCATTGCTGCAAGGTCGGCTGTTTTCCTACACCGATACGCAAATCAGCCGACTTGGTGGGCCGAACTTTCATGAAATCCCGATCAATCGGCCAATCACGCCTGTGCATAACGGACAGCGTGATGCCATGCATCGCACCACCATCGACAAGGGCCGAGCCTCCTACGAGCCGAATTCGATTGATGGCGGCTGGCCGAAAGAAACCCCGGCTGCTGCGGTCGATGGCGGTTTCGAGAGCTATGCCGAACGGATTGATGCGAACAAGATCCGTCAGCGCAGCGAATCATTCGGCGACCATTTCTCTCAGGCCCGGCTGTTTTTCAACAGCATGAGCGAGCATGAGAAAGAGCACATCATTGCCGCCTACAGCTTTGAGCTGGGCAAGGTCGAGCGCGAGTTTATCCGGGCGCGGCAGGTCAATGAGATCCTCGCCAATATCGATCTGGAACTGGCCGCGCGCGTGGCGCAGAACCTCGGGTTGCCAGCGCCGAAAGCGCCGACTGTCGAGGTGCCTGCCACCGCACTGGATCGCTCGCCCGCGTTGAGTCAGGCCAACCTGCTGCCGGAAACCATCAAGACGCGAAAAGTCGCGATTTTGGCGGCGAACGGCGTCGATGCGGCGGCAATCAGCGCCATGAAGAAGGCGCTGGAGGCTGAAGGGGCGCACGCCAAGCTGTTGGGGCCGACCTCCGCACCGGTGACGTCGGCCGATGGCAAGTCGCTGGCAGTGGACGCGTCGATGGAAGGTATGCCGTCAGTCGCCTTCGATGCGGTGTTCGTGCCGGGTGGTGCGGCGTCGATCAAGGCCTTGAGCACTAACGGTGTGGCCTTGCACTACGTGCTGGAGGCGTACAAGCACCTGAAGGCCATCGCCTTGCAAGGTGAGGCCAAACAGTTGCTGGATGTGTTGAAGCTGGAGGCCGATGCCGGGCTCATCGTCGGCGCGGATGCCAAGCTGACCAAGGCGTTTTTTGCCGCCATTGGCCAGCATCGGGTCTGGGACCGCGAGGAGAAGGCCAAGGCGGTTCCGGCCTGAGTCAGCGAGATCAATCCTTGCGCGGTGTCAGCACCATCTGCGCAGGGATGTGGCGCAGGATCTGCCGCTGGATCTTCAAGTCGAAGTCGGGGTCGAGCTTTTTCACCCGCTTGGTCAGCAGGGTCGCGAGCCAGGGGTAATCTTCGGTGCGCGGGGCCTGGATGCTGACATTGCACTGATAATTCACCACATCGGCGGCGATCGCATCCAGTTGTCGCCGAAGTTTTGGACTATCGGTGATGTTCAGCGCAACGGTGGTGCTTTCGGCAGTCGGGTCGATCACCTTGGCTTTCGGCTTGGCGGCCGCCGCTTCAAGGGCAGCCTCGGCCTTCTCCAACTCGGCCTTGCGCGCCTCGGTGATGGCGCCATTGACGCCACCGGTCAGCGCGGGCGCCTTGGGCATCAGGGCGCGGGCGCGACTCAGGGCGGTGGCCGCAGCATTCACATCGCCTTTTTGCAGGACAATCTGGCTGCGCTGCAGATAGGCTTCGGCCAGTTGCCGCTGGTATTGCTCCAATGCTGGATCATCCGGCGTCTGGGCTTGCAGGGTCGCCAGTTGGTCCTCGGCCGTTGCCAGTTCGCTGCTGGCCAGGCTCTGTTGCAACTGGGCAATCGCCGTCGCCCGAGCGTCCGGGACCTCGGGGGCGGGGGGAGTGCTCTGGCAGGCGCCCAGCAGCACGAAGGCAACAAGGAGCAGATAACGGGAGGCGAACGGCTTCATTCCTGCGACTCTCTGATTGCGCAAAAAACGAGCAAGTCTACACCCCTCGGCGGGGCAGGACAAAACTCAGCAGAAACAGCGCGGCGGCAGCGACCACAATCGACGGGCCGGCCGGCGTGTCCTTGAACCACGATAACGCCAGGCCACCGCAGACCGCGAGTATACCCAGCACGCTCGCGCCGAGGGCCATTTGCTCCGGCGAGCGAGCATGGCGTTGTGCCGCAGCGGCCGGAATGATCAACAAGGAAGTGATCAACAGTACCCCGACGATTTTCATTGCCACCGCGATCACCACGGCAATCAGCAGCATCAAGGTCAGGCGCAAGGCCGGTACGGGCAGGCCTTCGACTGTCGCCAGCTCTTCATGCACGGTGATCGCCAGCAGGGGTCGCCATAGCGCCGCCAGCAATATAAGTACCGCTGCGCTGCCGCCGAGGATCCATGCCAGGTCGCTCGGGCTGATCGCCAGCAGGTCGCCGAACAGATAGGCCATCAGGTCGATTCGCACTTCATGCATGAAGCTTAGTACCACCAGGCCGAGGGAGAGCGTGCTTGGCGCAAGAATCCCCAACAAGGTGTCGGAGGCCAGCGGTTGGCGCTGCTGCAGGGTCACCAGCAACACTGCCAATAGCAGGCAACCGACGGTGACGGCGATGGTCGGGCTGATATCGAGCAGGAAGCCCAGTGCTACGCCCAGCAAGGCGGCGTGGGACAGGGTGTCGCCGAAATAGGCCATGCGTCGCCAGACCACGAACGATCCCAGCGGACCAGCGACCACAGCGAGGGCCAGGCCTGCGAGCAGGGCATACAACAGAAAATCAGCCATGCTTGCAGCCATCTCCATGAACGTGGGTATGAGCGGCGGGTGCCGCGCTGACGACCGAGCCGTGCAGGTCATGGGCGTGGTCGTGATGGTGGTGGTAGATCGCCAGGCTTGGCGCATTTTTGCCAAACAACTCGACGAATGCCGGGTCGCCGCTGACCTGCTCCGGGTGCCCGGAACAGCAGACATGGCGATTGAGGCAGACCACCTGGTCGGTGGTGCTCATCACCAGGTGCAGGTCGTGGGACACCATCAACACGCCGCAACCATGGCGGTCGCGCAAACGCGTGATCAGGCTGTACAACTCTGCCTGGCCGGCGACGTCGACCCCTTGCACCGGCTCATCCAGCACCAGCAACTCCGGTTCGCGCAACAGTGCACGGGCCAGCAGCACTCGCTGCATCTCGCCGCCGGAAATGCTCTGCACCGGGCTGTCGATTACCTGTTCGGCACCGACTTCGCCCAGTGCTGCCAGGGCGCGCGCACGGTCTACACCTGGGACCAGGCGCAGAAAGCGCAGGACTGACAGCGGCAGGGTCGGGTCAACATGGAGTTTCTGTGGCATATAGCCAACCCGCAGCTTCGGCTTGCGCCACACGCTGCCGCTGTCGGGCTTGAGCAGGCCCAGCACGGCGCGCACCAGGGTGGTCTTGCCGGCGCCATTGGGGCCGATCAGGGTGACGATCTGCCGCGGCTCGACGCTCAGCTCGATATTGTCCAGCACGTTTTGCCCGGCGAAGGTCACTGCAACCTGGTTCAGGCGGATCAATGCAGTGCTCATCAGGCCCCCTGGCAACCCGCGCAGAGACCGACGACTTCGACGGTCTGGCCTTCGACGACGAAACCGACATCGCTGGCGCTGTGGATGATCGCGTCGCTGATGGATTTCTGCTCCAGCTCGATGGCCGCGTGGCATTCGCGACAAATCAGGAACTGGCCCTGATGGGCGTGGCCCGGATGGTTGCAGCCGACAAAGGCGTTGAGCGACGAAATGCGATGCACCAGGCCGTTGTCCAGCAGGAAATCCAGGGCGCGGTACACGGTGGGCGGCGCGGCGCGGCGGCCATCCTGCTCGCTGAGTACCGCGAGAATGTCGTAGGCGCCCAGTGGCTTGTGGCTCTGCCATACCAACTCCAGCACGCGCCGACGCAAGGCGGTCAGGCGCAGGCCCTGACGTGCGCAAATGGCATCGGCCTCGGACAGCGCAGTGTGTACGCAGTGCGAATGGTCGTGGGGGCGGCTGGCAAGCGGTGTTTTAGGCATGAGCGGCGACGATTGTGGTGAGAGACGTTATTATATTACCCGTTCTCGCCTCTTTGAGTGGTCATCGTGTCCAGACTTTTTGCCATCCTTGTCACATTTACTGCCAGTTTCTTCGCGATCAGTGCCGCACAGGCCGAGGTCAAGGTGCTGACCAGTATCAAGCCGGTACAGTTGATTGCCGCTGCGGTGCAGGATGGCGTCGGCGTTCCCGAGGTGCTGCTGCCGCCGGGTGCGTCACCGCATAACTATGCCCTGCGCCCTTCCGACGTACGGCGGGTGCAGTCGGCTGATCTGCTTTACTGGATCGGCCCCGATATGGAAGGTTTTCTGCCCCGCGTGCTCAAGGGGCGCAGTTCGCCCTCGGTCGCGCTGCAGGACCTGCCGGGCCTGAAGTTGCGCCGATTTGCCGAAGACAGCCATTCCCATGCCGAAGAAGCCGATGACCACGATCACGACCATCGGCCTGGCAGTCTCGATGCCCACCTGTGGTTATCACCGGTGAATGCGCGGGTCATTGCCGGGAAAATCGCCAGCGACCTGATTTCCGCCGATCCTGCCAATGCCGCGCGCTATCAAAGCAACCTCAAGGCCTTCGACGAGCGCCTCGATGCCCTGGACGTGCGTTTGAAGGCGCGTCTGGCAGCCATTGAAGGCAAACCGTACTTCGTCTTCCATGAAGCCTTTGATTATTTCGAAGAGGCCTACGGACTCAAGCATGCCGGTGTGTTCAGCGTGGCCGCCGAGGTGCAGCCGGGCGCCCAGCATGTGGCGGCGATGCGTGCACGCCTGCAGGAAGTCGGTAAGACCTGTGTGTTCAGCGAACCGCCATTGCGCCCGCGCCTGGCCGAAACCTTGGTGGCTGGCCTGCCGGTGAAGTTGGCGGAACTGGATGCGCTCGGTGGCTACACCCCGGCGACTGCCCAGGGGTATGAGCAGGTGCTGGAGAAGCTGGGGAATGATCTGGCGGGATGCCTGGAGTCGCTGTAACGCTGGAATCGGCGTCGACGCAATCGCGAGCGGGCTCGCTCCTACAGGTGACACAACCCCCTGTAGGAGCGAGCCCGCTCGCGATGCTTTTAGAGGGCAAACGGCAACGGCGTACTGACCTGCTGGCGCTGCGCCAGACGCTGTTCAAACTCCATCGGATCGTGAATCAACACATCCTGGCCGGCAAAGGATTCGGCGGCGATCAGGCGCGACAGCCAGAAGCGCACGCAGGCGACGCGCAACATCGTCGGCCATAGCTCGGCTTCGGCCGCGGTGAAGGGCCGCAACGCCGCATAAGCCCCCAACAAGGCCCGCGCCCGTGGACCATCAATCTGACCGTCTTCGTCCGAGCACCAGTCATTCAGGGCGATGGCCACGTCATACAGCATCGGCCCGGAGCAGGCGTTGTAGAAGTCGATCAGCCCGGTCAGGTGCGTGCCTTCGAACATCGCATTGTCGCGAAACAGGTCTGCATGGATGTTGGCGCGAGGCAGTGCGAGGATTTTGCTCTTCTGCTCGCTGATTTCGTCCAGCGACCGTTGCAGCAATTGCCGCGACCCATCACTCAGGTGCGACAGCAATTGCGTGCCTTCTTGCTGCATCCAGTCCAGGCCGCGATCGGTCTTGCGTTTGATCATCTTGTCCTGGGTGGCCAGGTGCAGGTGTGCGAGCAATTCGCCGACCTGGGCGCAATGCTGGGCATTGGCAACCTTGATGTGCTTGCCGGCCAGGCGCGGCTGCAGCAGCGCAGGTTTGCCGGCCAGGGTGCGCAAGGCGACGCCGTCAGTGGTGCGCAGAGCGTAAGGCACGGGCAGATTAGCGTCGTGCAGGACATCCAGCAGCTCGATGAAAAACGGCATCTCCTGCACCGGCCCGCGCTCGACCAGGGTCAGGACGAACTCGCCCTGCTCCAGGCTGATGAAGAAATTGGTGTTTTCACTACCAGCGGCAATCCCCTGGAAATCGAGCAGGCGGCCGAGCCCGTACGGGGCGAGAAAGGTTTCCAGCTCGGGCCGAGCCAGGGGGGTGAACACAGACATGGTTAAAAACTGCTCAGTTCGGGCGCGGCGATCAAGCCAGCGCCGATTAAAATTAAGAAACTACTTCCACTCAAAGATCTTCCACGCCGGAATCAGCATATCCGGCTGATCCGAACGGATGAAGTTCGCATCCGTGCCATCCGAGCGCACCAGGAAGTACGGCTTGCCCCCCTTCGGCGTGACCTTGATCGCATACAGGAAGCCGTTCTGGCGGTACTCCTGGATGGTCTTGTCGCCTTCGGTGCGGATGGTCACTTCCGGGTCTGGCGTCGGTGCATCGTCTGCCGCCATGGCGGCCAATGGAATACAACCAAACAAACCAGCCAGCAACAGGCGATTGAGTGTGCGCATGATAACCTTGTCCCTTTGTCGTCAACGGTCCCGCTATTCTAGCGCCGGACCCGCCGAAAAGGTTGATCCTGCTCATGAGCCAAGCACCCCTCGTCCTGGTGGACGGTTCTTCTTACCTGTACCGCGCCTTTCATGCGCTGCCACCGCTGACCACCTCCAAAGGCCTGCCGACCGGCGCGGTCAAGGGCGTGCTGAACATGCTCAAGAGTCTGCGCAAGCAGTACCCGGACAGCCCGTTCGCCGTCGTATTCGACGCCAAGGGTGGGACCTTTCGCGATGATATGTACGCCGAATACAAGGCCAACCGCCCAAGCATGCCTGACGACATGCGCGTACAGATCGAACCCCTGCACGCCAGCGTCATCGCGATGGGCTTCCCGCTGCTGTGCGTCGAAGGCGTCGAAGCGGATGACGTGATCGGCACGCTGGCCCGCAGCAGCGCCGCCGCTCAGCGCCCGGTGGTGATCTCCACCGGCGACAAGGACATGGCGCAGTTGGTCGATGGGCACATTACCTTGGTCAACACCATGACCGGTAGCGCCATGGACGTGGCTGGCGTGAAGGAGAAATTCGGCGTCGCTCCCGAGCAGATCATCGACTACCTGGCCTTGATGGGCGATTCCTCCGACAACATTCCAGGGGTTCCGGGCATCGGCCCGAAGACCGCATCGGGCCTGCTGGTGGGGGTCAACGGTGGCCTGGTCGAGCTGTACGAACAGCTGGATATCGTCCCGACCCTGCCGATTCGTGGGGCGAAAACCCTGCCCGCCAAGCTCCTGGAACACCGGGAAATGGCGTTCCTTTCCTATCAGCTGGCGACGATCAAGGTCGATGTGCCGCTTGAGGTTGGCCTGGACGACCTGCACCTGCGTGAGCCAGATCGGGACAAGCTCGCCGAGCTTTACGCCCTGCTCGAATTCAAGAGTTGGCTCGACGAGTTGCAGCGCGATGCCAAGCGCGTCGAACTCAAGGCTGCAGCCGAGCCGACGCCGGTGGCGGACCTGTTGAGTGCGGTGGAGCCCGAGGAGGCGGCCCCTGCGCAGGCACAATACGAGACGATCCTCGATCAGGCGCGCTTCGACGTCTGGTTGGAAAAGTTGCGTAGCGCCCCGTTGTTCGCCTTCGACACCGAAACCACCGGGATCGATGCCCAACAGGCGCAATTGGTCGGCCTGTCGTTTGCGGTCAAGGCCAACGAAGCGGCCTACATCCCGCTGACCCATTCCTACATCGGTGTACCGGAGCAATTGGACCGCGACACCGTCCTGCGCGCGCTCAAGCCGCTGCTGGAAGACCCGCAAAAGCTCAAGGTTGGCCAGCACGCGAAGTTCGACATCAACATCCTGGCCAACTGCGCCATCGGTGGTGATCAAGCCTGCGGCATCACCGTGCGCGGTGTGGCATTCGACACCATGCTCGAATCCTACGTGCTCAACTCCACCGCGACCCGGCACGACATGGACAGCCTGGCTCAGAAGTACCTGGACCACACCACCGTGAGTTTCCAGGACATCGCCGGCAAAGGCGCCAAGCAGCTGACCTTCGACCAGATCGCCCTGGAGCAGGCCGGCCCGTACGCCGCTGAAGACGCTGACGTGACCTTGCGCCTGCATCAGGCCCTGCACGAAAAACTGACGGCGATCCCGAGCCTGGCCAGCGTGCTCAGCGATATCGAAATGCCTCTGGTGCCGGTGCTGGCGCGGATCGAGCGCCAAGGCGCGCTGGTGGATGACAAATTGCTCGGCGAGCAAAGTGTCGAGCTGGGCGACAAGATGGTTGCCTTGGAGCGTGAAGCCTTCGAAATCGCCGGTGAACCCTTCAACCTCGGTTCGCCCAAGCAACTGGGGGTGATTCTCTACGAGAAACTCGGCTACCCGGTGCTGAAGAAAACCGCCAAGGGCCAGCCGTCCACGGCGGAGGAAGTGTTGGCCAAGCTGGCGGAAGAAGACTACCAGCTGCCGAAGGTGCTGATGCAGTACCGCTCCATGAGCAAACTCAAAAGCACCTACACCGACCGTCTGCCGGAGCAGATCAACCCGCGTACCGGGCGGATCCACACCTCCTACCACCAGGCGGTGGCTTCCACTGGGCGTCTGTCCTCCAGCGATCCGAACCTGCAGAATATTCCGGTGCGTACTGCCGAGGGCCGGCGCATTCGCCAGGCTTTCGTCGCACCGGCCGGGTACAAGCTGCTGGCGGCGGACTATTCGCAGATCGAGCTGCGGATCATGGCGCATCTGTCCCGTGACGAGGGGCTGCTCAACGCTTTCCGCAACAACCTGGACGTGCACACCGCAACCGCCGCCGAAGTCTTCCGGGTCGAACTGGATCAGGTCAGCACCGAGCAACGGCGCAGTGCCAAGGCCATCAACTTCGGCCTGATCTACGGCATGGGTGCGCAGAAGCTGGGCAAGGACATCGGCGTCGACACCAAGCAGGCCAAGGCCTACATCGACACCTACTTCGCCCGTTACCCGGGTGTGCGTGAGTACATGGACCGCACCCGCGCCCAGGCCGCGGACCAGGGTTATGTCGAGACATTCTTCGGGCGTCGGCTGTACCTGCCGGAGATCAACTCCAACAAGCCGCAGGAGCGCGCAGCGGCCGAACGCACCGCGATCAACGCGCCGATGCAGGGCACGGCGGCCGATATCATCAAAAAGGCCATGGTGGCGGTGGATAACTGGCTGACGAGTTCCGGCCTGGATGCCCGGGTGATTCTGCAGGTACACGACGAACTGGTATTAGAGGTTCGCGAAGACCTGGTGGATCAGGTTCGTGAGGAAATTCGTGGGCACATGAGCGGTGCGGCGACCCTGGATGTGCCACTTCTGGTGGAAGTGGGAGTCGGAAATAACTGGGATGAGGCTCATTAAGGGCACTTTTTTGCGATTTTTTGCCCTGATTGCCGCGGCATAGTGTCGCGGTATTCCGGGGCGAAAGGGCCTTAGTCCGAAAAATTATCGGGTTTATTCCCAATCGATTTTGCAAATAGTTTGAACTAAACCTGTGAATCACCACTCAGAGTTACTGAATGGGTGGTGAAGCCCTTCGATGCTCCTATGTTGTGTTAAGTGTTGGCAGATATCTGGACCCCGCCCTAGCGGTCCGGAGTACTTAAACCCCGAACTCTCCCTCCCCATATGAGTTTCGGGGTTTTTTTTGCCTGGAATTCGACCCGCTCTCTGTGGGAGCGAGCCTGCTCGCGAAAAACCTGAGGGCGCGTCGCACCTTCAGGATGCCCTCGTCATCGTTTGACGTTTTTCGCGAGCAGGCTCGCTCCTACAGTTGTAGGTGTTATTCAGCGTCCTTGTCAGCCAATTCCATCCAATCCGCCAATACAGTGTAGGCCTCTTCCAGGCCCAGGCGTTTTGGTGCGGAAAACAGTTGGATGGTGATGGTTTCGCCCCAGCCTTTGCGGATCTCGGCCTGGACCTTGAGCAAGGTGTTCTTGGCTGCGCCATAGGTCAGCTTGTCGGCCTTGGTCAGCAGGATGTGCATCGGCATGCCGCTGGCCACGGCCCAGTCGAGCATCAGCAGGTCGAAGTCGGTCATTGGATGACGGATGTCCATCATCAGGATCAACCCTTTCAAACTCTCGCGGCTGCCCAGGTAGGCTTCCAGGTGGCGCTGCCAGTGCTGTTTCAGTGGAATCGGGACTTTTGCGTAGCCATAGCCCGGAAGGTCGACCAGACGCCGTTCTTCGTCTAGCTTGAAGAAATTCAACAGCTGCGTGCGCCCAGGGGTTTTCGAGGTGCGCGCCAGGCTGGCGTGGGTGAGGGTGTTCAGCGCGCTGGATTTACCGGCGTTGGAGCGCCCGGCGAAGGCGACTTCGAAGCCGTCGTCGTCAGGGCATTGATCGACTTTGGCGGCGCTGAGCATGAAAGTGGACTGTTGGCACAGGCCGAGGATGGGATTCTTGAGTTGCATGGGATTTCCGATGTGGGCGGTGCCGAGAATGGTCGCAAAGAGCAGCGTCGTTTCCGTTTCAGTAACGCCAGTATATAATGCCGCAGATTTTGTGTGCGCTTTGTCCCAGCGTAGGATGAAGTTCACGAGAGCGACAGACCTTGATTGCGCATTAGAACGCAGCACGCTCTCAACCCTGAAAAGGTCGTTTTATGACGAAATGGCTGCTGGCTATCGGTGTCTTGATGCCGCTTTGTAGCGCGCAGGCTACACAGGATCCGGAAGCCGTGTACAACCGTGTTTGTGGGGCCTGTCATTCCGGCCAACTCCCAACGGCGCCTCGCAAGGGCGATCAGGAAGCTTGGGCGCCGAGACTGGCGCAAGGTATGGAGACGCTGGTGCAACACGTGACCCAGGGTTTCAAGGCGATGCCGCCGCGTGGTTTGTGCATGGACTGCAGTGCCGAGGATTACCGAGCCATCATCCACTGGATGAGCGAGTGATCCCGGTCCATAACTCTTTAACCCTTAGCCGTAGTTGGATTAGCTGATGAACAAATTGATCGTGAGTCTGCTGTTGACCGTGGGGATCTCCGGCATTGCCCATGCTGCAGGTGATGCGACTGCTGGTCAGGCGAAAGCCGCAGTGTGTGGCGCTTGCCATGGCCCGGATGGCAACAGCATGGCGCCAAACTTTCCAAAACTGGCGGGTCAGGGTGAGCGTTACCTGACCAAGCAACTGCACGACATCAAGTCGGGCAAGCGCACCGTCTTGGAAATGACTGGCCTGCTGACCAACCTGAGTGACCAGGACCTGGCGGATATTGCGGCGTACTTCGCCAGCCAGAAAGGCAGCGTGGGCGCGGCGGATCCGAAAGTCGTGGCTCGCGGTGAAGCACTGTTCCGTGGCGGCGACCTGGCCAAGGGTCTTCCTTCCTGCACCGGTTGCCACTCGCCGAATGGCGCAGGTAACGCGGCTGCCGGCTTCCCGCACCTGGGCGGCCAGCACGCTCAGTACATTGCCAAGCAGCTGACCGATTTCCGCAAGGAAGAAGGTGGACGTAACAACGACGGCGACGCGAAACCGATGCAGAGCATTGCCAAGCGCATGAGCGACGAAGACATCGCCGCAGTGTCCAGCTACATCCAGGGTCTGCACTAAGACCGTTGAGCGGGCGTGGCGTGCGAGGTTTTACCCGCGCCACGTTAACGCTCGATTAATCCTGCGATGCAAGTATAAAAAGGGTGGCTTAGGCCGCCCTTTTTTGTGGCCGCTGCCGTTACACTAGGTAACTCAAACCCGCCATGACCTGCCCTGCTGCAGGCCGCGCGAGGTACTCAAATTGTCCAGGAGTAAAGCATGCGTAAACTGATTCTCAGCGCCGCACTGGTTGCTGCCAGCTTGTTCGGCGTGACCGCCCAGGCGGCCGAACCGCTTGAAGCCGGTAAGCAATACGTCGAACTGAGCAGTGCCGTTCCGGTGGCTGTGCCGGGCAAGATCGAAGTCGTGGAGCTGTTCTGGTACGGCTGCCCGCATTGCTATGCGTTTGAGCCGACCATCAACCCATGGGCGGAAAAACTCCCCGCCGATGTGAATTTCGTGCGTATTCCGGCGATGTTCGGTGGCATCTGGAACGTCCACGGCCAGCTGTTCATCACCCTGGAAGTCATGGGCGTCGAGCAAGAGGTACACAAGGCCGTGTTCGAAGCCATCCACGGTGGCAAGAAACTCGCTGACCCGGAAGAAATGGCTGATTTCCTCGCCGGTCTGGACATCGTCAAGGACAAATTCCAGGACAAATTCAAGGAAAAATTCCTGAGCACCTATAACTCGTTCGCCGTCAAAGGCAAGGTCGAGGACGCCAAGAAGAAGGCCCAGGCCTATCAGATCTCCGGCGTACCGACCATGGTCGTCAACGGCAAGTACCGCTTTGACCTGGGCACCGCCGGTGGTCCGGAAGGCGCCCTGAACGTGGCCGATCAACTGATCGCCAAGGAGCGCGCCGCTCAGTAAGCGGCGCACGCCATGCGTCGCTGGGGCACTGAACGCGTCGTTGGCCTGCATGATCCGCGGGTCAACGAGCACCATCTGGAGTCTTCGGGCTTGCCCGCGGACAGTCGTCTGCGCTTGCTCAGCTTCAATATCCAGGTGGGCATCAGTACCGAGCGCTATCGGCACTACCTGACCCGAGGTTGGCAGCACCTGCTGCCGCACACCGGGCGTGCCGACAACCTGCAAAAAATCGGCAGCCTTTTGAACGACTATGACCTGGTCGCGTTGCAGGAAGCCGACGGCGGCAGCCTGCGCTCAGGCTACGTCAATCAAGTCGAACACCTGGCCCAGCTCGGCGCCTTCCCCTACTGGTATCAACAGCTCAATCGCAATCTCGGACGCCTCGCCCAGCACAGCAATGGCGTGCTCAGCCGACTGCGCCCGTGGGCGATTGAAGATCATCCGCTGCCCGGTCCGAAAGGCCGTGGAGCGATTCTGGTGCGCTTCGGCGAAGGCCCGGAGGCGCTGGTGGTGGTGATGATGCACCTGGCGCTCGGCGCTCGGGTGCGCACGATGCAACTGGCGTATATTCGCGAGCTGATCGGCAACTACAAGCACCAGGTATTGATGGGTGACATGAATACCCACGCCAGCGATCTGCTGCAAAGCTCGCCCCTGCGCGATCTTGGTTTGCTGGCGCCGCAAGTCGAAGCGACATTCCCCAGTTGGCGCCCGCAGCGCTGCCTGGACCACATTCTGCTCAGCCCGAGCCTGACCCTCGAACGGGTCGAAGTGCTGGCGCAGCCGATTTCCGATCACCTGCCGGTCGCGGTAGAGATTCGTCTGCCGGGTTCGCTCACGGCTGATGCATTGCCCGCGTTGAGTCCTGCCCCTCGCGGAACCCCTGAATGAGCGACGAAGCCAACCGCTGGAGAGAGAAGTACCTCAAAAGTATCGAACAGCAGGAAAAACTCGAGCGTCGCTGGGATGCGCGCCTCGACCTGCTGCGTCGCGGGCTGGTGCGCAGCACGCTGGCGGCGGAGGGCACGGATCGCGCGGTTGACCAGTGCATGAAGGAAATGCGCGAGGTGATCCGCACCGACGACATGGACGCCGGGCTGGCCGCGTTGCTGCCGCGCCTGGAAAAAGCCGTTCTGGATTCCGAGCAGCGCCGCGAGACCCGTGTCGACCAGATCGGCACCGCGCTGGCCGAGTTGGTCAAACAGCTGCAGGGCCTGCCGCTGCCGCGGGAAGTCAGCCGGCCGCTGAAAAGCTTTGCCAAGCAACTGGATGGCCGCGTCAGTCAGGCGCGCGAGATCCCTCTGCTGCTGGGCGAGTTGAGCGGTCTGCAGGGGCAGGCGCTGAGTCTGTTGGAGCAACCTGCTGAAACGACCCGTCCAGGCTTGTTGCAGCGCCTGTTTGGTGGGCGTGAGCTGGAGGCTGATGCGCAGGATGATTCCCTGGCGAATTCGCCGTTGATCGCACACGCGGCACCCGAACCAACGCACCCGGCACAGCAACCGTCTGCCGAGGTCGAGGTGGACAACGAGGTAGCGCTGTTGGAGGAGCCTTCAGCGCAAGTGCCATCGATTGCACCGATCATGGCCGAATCTACCATCGAGCCGGTCCAGCAACCGCAAATGGCGCTGGCGCCGGCCATGGCCGAGATGTTGGCCGAGCTCGACCCACACCGCTCCGAGCATGAGGCGCTCTACGCCCTGCCGGATTCGCCCGAGCCGTCTTACAGCTCGGTGGCCAAGCATATCGAAAACACCCTGTTGGGTTTGCTCGATGACCTGTCGTTGCCCGAGCGCCATCGCCCGCAGGCCGAGGCCATGCGTGAGCGGTTGAAAAATGGCTTGAACTGGTACGAGTTGCTGCCGATCCTCGATGATCTGGCGGTGTTGATGCTGGCGATCACCGACAGCGGCCAGCATGAGTTCGAGGTTTACCTCCAGCAGCTCAATGAGCGCCTGGAGTCGTTCCAGAGCAACCTGCAGGCCGCCAGTGAAGGCCATGCCGACAACCGCTCGGCGGCGCAGGAACTCGACTCGCAGATCCGTGAACAGGTCGATGGGCTGCAGAGCAGCATGCATCAGGCACAGGATCTGGATGGGCTCAAGCAAGTCCTGGAGAACCACCTCGAAGGTCTGCTTGGCACCATGGACGAACACCGCAAGCAGCGCGATCAACGCGAGCAAGAAGTTGCCGCGCGCCTGCAAGGCCTGGCGGATCGGGTGGCGAGCATGGAGCACGAGGCCCAGGGTTATCGCGAACACCTTGAAGAACAGCGTCAGAAAGCTTTGGTCGATCCTCTGACCGGATTGCCCAATCGGGCGGCCTGGAGCGAGCGCCTGGAACATGAAGTCGGCCAATGGCAGCAGCATGGCAATACCCTGCTGCTGGCCATGCTCGATCTCGACCATTTCAAGCGGATCAACGACAACTATGGCCACCTGGCCGGTGACAAGGTGCTGAAGATCATCGCCACGGTGCTGCGCAAACGCCTGCGCGGCACAGATTTCATTGCCCGATTTGGTGGCGAGGAGTTTGTCCTGCTGCTGCCCGATACTCCCCAGGCGGCGGGGATGAAACTGCTGGAGTCGTTGCGCGCAGCCATCGAGGCGTGCCCGTTTCACTTCAAGGGCGACCCGGTGACCATCACCGCCTCGATCGGTATTTCCGCGTTCCGTGCCGGTGAACACAGCGATCAGGTGCTTAAAAGAGCCGATCAGGCGTTGTATCGGGCGAAAGATGCCGGGCGTAACCGGGTCGAGCCGGGCTGAGGTATTTGTTCCATTTTGTTTAATCCACCGGCATTTGCCGGTGGGCAGCCAGGCAGTACGTTACACTGTTGCATTACTGCCCTCTGCGTACTGCCTTCGCCATGAAATTTATCGCCCTGCTCGTCTCCCTTCTTGTCCTGGCCGGTTGCGCCAGCGGTCCGCGTATCGACACAAGTCATTCTTCGGTCAATCACGACAGCCGCGTGCAGTTCGTGGTGGTTCACTACACCTCTGCTTCCCTGGAGCGCTCGTTGGCATTGTTGACCCATGGCGAAGTCAGCAGTCACTACCTGGTGGGCGATGACAAGAACGCCACCATCTTCAAGCTGGTGGACGAGAACCTGCGCGCCTGGCACGCCGGGGAAAGCGAGTGGCAGGGCCGTACCTGGCTCAACTCCAGTTCCATCGGCATCGAGATCGTCAACCCGGGGTTCAGCGACACGCCGACTGGGCGGGTCTGGTACCCCTACAGCGAGGCCCAGGTGCAATCCCTGATCTTTCTGCTCAAGGACCTCAAGCAGCGTTACGGCCTCAAGCCGAACCAGATCATCGGCCACAGCGATATCGCGCCGCTGCGCAAGCTCGATCCGGGCCCGTTGTTCCCGTGGAAGCGCCTGGCGGATGCCGGAGTGGCCCTGTGGCCAAATGAGCAGGCGGTGGCGCGGCAACAGGCGGTCTACGCAACCCAACTGCCGAGCATCAGCTGGTTCCAGCAGCAGTTGTCCCACCTGGGCTACACCACGCCGCAGACCGGCGAGCTGGATGTCGCCACGCAGCACGTGCTGGCGGCCTTCCAGATGCGCTTCCGGCCAGCACGCTTCGATGGCACGCCGGACGCGCAAACCGCCGCGATCCTGCAGGTGTTGAACCAGACAAAATAATGACGCCCGCTCGACGGTCCGGGCGAAATTTCCATCAGTAGCTATAACTCATTGGTAATCCTTTGGATGTCCAATGATGGCGACCGCCCGAGAGAGCTTGCGCAGTTGGTTTTATCGCCCCTGGACGTTGGCGATACTGGCGGCTGTCCTCAGCGCGGTGTTGCTGCTGGCCGGCAGCCTGGGCGTGGCCCTGCGCCAGGTGCAGCAGCGCGAAAGCGAGCAGATGAACAGCCAGGGCGAACGTTTTCTCGAGCGCCTTGAGCAACTGTTCGGGCAACTGCGCGAAGGCCTCGACGACCTTGAGGCCCAGCCATTGCGTGGTTGCGACATGAAAATGTTCAGCACCCTGCAGCAGGTCAGCTTCAGTTATCGCTTCGTCTACGAAGCGGCCTACATCGACAAGACGCAATTCTGTTCCAATCGCCCCCATCAGGAAGCCCTTTCGGCCATCCGTCCGCCTGACATCAAGGGCCCCACCTACAGCTATTGGCTGAACACCTCCACCGAACCCGACGAAAACCGCGCGGCCTTGATGCTGGGTCGGGGCAATTTTCGCGTAGCGACCTCGCGCGGGCATTTGACCGACATGGTCGACCTGACGCCCGGCAGCAGCCTGTTGGTGATTCTCGATCACGGCACCCGGGCGATTCCGGTATTGGGCGCCCCGCAAGCCTGGCCGCCCTCCGAACCGTGGTCGCCGTTCAGCAGTGAACCGTTGCAGATCACCCAGAACCGGCTGATCTACCGCATGCCCACCAACAACCCCGAATACCAACTGGTGCTGATTTCCCCGCGCACCGCCATGCACCTGCCCACACTCTGGTGGTGGCTGGTGCCGGCTAGCCTGGTGCTGGGGCTGAGCGTAGGGGCGCTGGTATTTCTCCTGGCCCGCCAGCGCCAGTCGATCGGCGGTGAGTTGCAGGGAGCGCTCAAGCGTGGCGAGTTGCAGGTCTTGTATCAACCGATCTTCGACCTCCGTAGCCGTGAATGCGTCGGCGCCGAAGCCCTGCTGCGCTGGCGCCGGCCGGACGGCACGCTGACCAGTCCCGACTTGTTTATCCCGATGGCCGAAGACAGCGGGCAGATCCGCCAGATCACCGACTTCGTCCTGCAGCGCCTATTGGAACAGTTGGGCCAGCTACTGCGCGCCAACCCGCACCTGTATGTCTCGGTCAACCTGGCGGCCTGCGATGTGATGGTGCCGAGGATCGGCGAGGTCATGGCGCGTCTGCTGGAACTGCATCGGGTCGAGTCCCGGCAGATTGCCTTCGAGGTCACCGAGCGCGGCCTGATCGATGTGGTGGTGGCCCGGGAGAACCTGCAAGCGCTACGCGACGCCGGGCATCAGGTGCTGATCGATGACTTCGGCACCGGCTACTGCAGCCTGGCCTACCTGCAGACCCTGCCGGTGGACTGCCTGAAAATCGACAAGGCGTTTATCGATGCGCTGGGCCATGACGCGGCAAGCAGCGGAGTGGCCCCGCACATCATCCGCATGGCCCATGCCCTGGACCTCAAGGTCATCGCCGAAGGCATCGAATACGAAGCCCAGGCCATGTACCTGAGCAGTGAAGGCGTCAACTATGGTCAGGGCTGGCTGTTTGCCCATGCATTGAGTGCGATGCAATTGATCGAGCTGGTGACCCGGGGTCGCCGCAAGGCGCCCCGACGCGTCGATGACGAGGCATGAGCAGTGGTTACAGCGGCAGTGCCATGTAGAACTGGGTGCCCTGCCCCGGACGCGAGTAAACGCCCATGCGGCCGCCGTGCAACTGGACGATCTCCTTGCACAGTGCCAGGCCCAGGCCAGCGCCACCCTTCTTGCGTCCCACCTGGACGAAGGGCTCGAAAATCCGCCCCTGTTGGCCATAGGCGATGCCTTCGCCGTTGTCTTCGACGCTGACAATCACCCGCTCGCCATGCCGGCGCGCCTGCAGGCGAATCTGACCCGCCTGGCCGGTGTGGCGCAGGGCGTTGTCGATCAGGTTGTCCAGCACCCTATCCAACTGGGCCTGGTCAGCTTGCAAGCGCGGCAGCGGCGCCTGCACCTCCAGCAGTAACTCGATGTTCTGCTCACTCGCCCGTGCGGCGAAACGCTCACGGGCCTGCTCCAGCAGATCATCGATGTTGCAGGGCGCGAGGGTGAGCTTTTGCAGGCCGTTCTGGTAGCGTGAGAAATTCAGCAGGTCGTTGATCAGCTGCATCAAGCGCTGCATCTCTTCTTGCACGGTATCGAGCAGGTCGGTTTCCCGCGAGTCTTTGGCGAACTGCGCGCGTTCGCGGAACAGGCCGAAGGCCATGTGCATGCCGGTCACCGGCGTGCGCAGTTCGTGGGAGGCGCGCAGGACGAACTCGCTGCGCACGCGTTCGAACGCGCGCTGTTCAGTCACGTCATGCAACACCATCACCGCCCCGAGTATCTGCCCCTCGGCGGGACTGACCGGCGTCAGGCTGTAGGTCAGCAGCCGCGATTCGCCGTCGACTTCGACATTCAGGTCATCGGGCGCGCGCTCCAGGGAGCCGCCGCGCAATACCAGGCGCAGTTGCTCATCCAGCTCCGGCCGTTGCAAGGCCGTGCCCAGGCCGACGCCGAGAAGGCTGTCGTCCCACCCCAGTTGGCGCTGGGCGACCGGGTTCATGTGCTCCAGCTGACCCTGGCGATCGATCATCAGCAGGCCGTCATCGATGCTGTCGAGCACCGCTTGCAGGCGTTGCTGGCCGGCCAGCAGTTCGTCGACGTTGGTTGCCTGATGCTCGCGCAAGGCCTGGGCCATGATCCCGAAGCGCCGGGTCAACTGGTTCATTTCCACCGACTGGGAGATCGGCAGGGTGACATCGAAGTTGCCCTGGCCGATGTGGTCCGCTGCTTTGGCCAGCGCTTCGATCGGCCCGCCGAAGCGCCGGGCAATGCCCTGGGCGGTAATGAACCCGATGATCAGCACCGCCAGGCCAACCAGACCCAGCGAGCCGGCGACCAGTAACGCGCGCTCCCGCGCTTCGCGTTGGGTGTTGGTGATGTTTTCCAGCGCGATCTTGTGTTCGTTGATCAGGCCGTTGCGCAGGATGTCGAATTTTCCCGTCAGCTCGTCGTTGCCACTCAGGCTCGCAGTCGGGCGTTGTGCATCATTGAAGGCCTTGAGGAAACTCAGGTAATCATCGCGGGCCTGCTGGAAGCCATGGTGGCCGTTGTCGAGGATGTTTTCATGGGCGATGCCCTGGTCCAGCAATTCGAAGTAGTGCCGCTCGACCTTTTCCAGGGCTGCCAGGTCTGGCTTGTCGTCGAGCATGATCATCAACTGATCGCCCAGGTTCTGGCGCAACTTGAGGCCCAGGTCGAGGGTGATGAAGTTGTCGCGGATCAGCACCTCCTGATTGCTTGCCATCTGCATCACGCTGACCAGGCCGAGCACCAGGCCCAGCAAGGCGACAGTCATCAGCGCCGAAATGCTGAGAAACAGCCGAGTACGCAACTTCATCGCCAGCTTCATGGGGAGGCGCTCACAGGTTGTACTGTTTGCGTTTGCGATACAGCGTCGAGGCGTCGATTCCCAGGGTTTTCGCCGCTTGGTCGAGGGTCGCGGCGCTGGCGAGCACGGCACCGATGTGGGCTTTTTCCAGCTCGTCCAGGCTCAGGGCCGCGCCGATGCGCGGCGAATTGTTGGTCGGTTGCTCGGTCATGCCCAGGTGGCTGATTTCGACCCGCTCCTGCGGGCAAATGATGCTGGCCCGCTCAACCACGTTGCGCAGTTCGCGGATGTTGCCGGGCCAGCGATAGCCCAGCAGCGCCTCCCGTGCTTCATCGCTGAAGCCGCGGGCGGGACGCGCGTACTCCTTGACGAACCGGGCGAGGAAGCGGTCGGCCAGGGTCAGGATGTCCTCGGCCCGTTCGCGCAATGGCGGCAGGTGCAGGGTAATGACGTTCAAGCGGTAAAGCAGGTCCTCGCGAAAGCGCCCGTCGCGCACCATGTCTTCAAGGTTGAGGTTGGTGGCGGCGAGAATCCGTACATCGGCACGACGGGTCACCGGGTCGCCGACGCGTTCGTATTCCTTGTCTTGAATGAAGCGCAGCAACTTGGGTTGCAGGGTCAGCGGGAAATCGCCGATTTCATCGAGGAACAGCGTCCCGCCATCGGCCTGGTTGACCCGGCCGAGGGTGCTTTCGCTGGCACCGGTAAAGGCTCCGCGACTGTGGCCGAATAGTTCGCTTTCCATCAGTTCGGCGGTCAACGACGGGCAGTTGATGGTCACGCAGGACTTCTTCGCCCGTTTGCTCCAGCCGTGAATGGCTCGCGCCAGCTCGCCCTTACCGGTGCCGGACTCACCCAGGATCAGGATATTGGCGTCGGTGCTCGCCACCTGGCGGGCGGTTTCCAGCACCACTTTCATCGCCGGGCTGTGGGAGTCGAGACCGTCGCTGGGCTTGCGCATTTCGCCTTCGAGCGCCTCCAGGCGTGCCGAGAGCTGGCGCACTTCCAGTTGTTTGGCAGTGGCCAGGCGCAATTGATCCGGGCTGCAGGGCTTGACCAGATAGTCGGCGGCGCCAGCTTGAATGGCATCGACGGCGGTATCCACCGCGGAATGGGCGGTGACGATGACCACGCGCATCCAGGGCGCCTGGATACGCATCTGCGCCAGTACGTCGAGGCCATTGTCCTCGCCCAGGCGCAAATCGAGGAAGCACAGGTCGAACACCTGGCGCTGCAACAGCAGGTCGGCCTGGGCGGCGCTGTTGGCCGTGGCGACGCTGTAGCCTTCGTCTTCGAGGCAGTAACGAAAGGTACGCAGGATGGCGGACTCGTCGTCCACCAGCAGAATGCGGCCTTGATGCTCGTTGGCTGATTCCATTTTTCCTACGCTCCTTAAATGAATGATCTTAGTTAGTCCCGCGCAAATCGGGCAAGTTGCATGGTCGATTCTGGGTGCATCTGCGTCTGGTCCGCTAGTGATCGATCCAAATAACGGCTAACCATCTGTTTTTTATGATTTTTTAGATGTTGAAGCTTCGTCTTACGTGATTCTGCCTATTTTTCTGACATCTGCGTGCCTTCATCCATTCCAAAAATTTTTCGTTTTCAAACCATTTCATCGGGCAAATCGCACGACCCGCTACCGTGCATCGTGCAGGATGCGTTTGGCGAGAAATCTAATATGTTTATAAGTGACTGATTTTAATAGATTTTATCTGGTGAAAATTCTGGCATGCAGGCTGCAATGTATTGATTCATCCAGGGCGATCAAGACGCCGCCCTCAAACCGTTTACCACCAGTGTGGGAGGAGTTTCAGGATGATTCGCCAACGTGCCGCCCAATTGCGTTACTCGCCACTGTATCTCCAGCAAGGACTGTTCACTGTCCTCGCGCTGGTGATCACTCTGATTGGCGGCCAGCAATTCATGCTCTGGCAACACAGCCAGCAGCCTGATGCGGCCATCCCAGCGACTCATCACTTCACCCAGACGCACTTCAGTGCAGTCAGCAGCCGATCGATGGAGGCTGGCGCCGTACGAATGCTCGACGTCGATCAGGCACAAACCGAATTCGACGTGCCTCGTCAGGAGCGCTGGATTTTCTAAATGGTTTTTCAAGTAACACACCCGCTGCTGGCTTCAGGCAGCGGGAACAGCAAGACCTCTAAAAAGCGTAAGGAGAATCATCATGTTGAGCTGGGCAATCACATTCCTGATCATTGCCATTGTCGCTGCCGTCCTGGGCTTCGGTGGTATCGCGGGCACCGCCACGGGTATCGCCAAGATTCTCTTTGTCGTGTTCCTGGTGATGTTTGTTGTCTCGTTCTTCTTCGGCCGCCGTGGTCGAGGCTGACCTGAGGCCTTAATGCAAGGCGCTGGCCGCCACCCTATGGGTGGCAGTGCCAGGGCAAGCGACATGGACGCGGTGCAACGGCAACGAATTGAAAACCGAAGGAGTCGAAACGCCGATTTCTTCCTTTACGCCCACCCGAGGAGGGTGCGTGTATGACCAGGGGGCCGGGACGTTCTGATTGCTACAGGATCGGAGTGACCTACGGGTACAGGGAGTGCCTGCGAAGAGGGCCGGGTCAGGCAAGCAGCGCCGTCTATTCACCTATCGTTTACGAGGGAGCGGATAGACGGCGTACTTATGTGTGCGGATTATTGATCCAAAACATTTTCCCCTCCTCCAAACGGCACTATCGTCGCCGCCAAGCGTTTCACAGTGTTTCCTGGTGACCGTATATCGAGAAATTTACGCCTAATTTCTGATCATTTTTCGACGCATCACGTCAGGAAATTCTCTTTTTTTGTACATAATTGACTGATCAATTAATCACCAGTCTCCTCTACGATGACCGGTACACGGCACTTATGCCTGCCGAAATGTCGTATTCGAACCGGTTGGGACGGTCGTTTTGTTTGAAAAAACTCATGCCGATTCGGCATAGGGTAGGCGTTTACGGCATTAGACGCGGTGTCCTTGCATCGGAATAGTTGCGCCTTTTTTCGCCTGCCGAAGAGCCGTAACACGCGCCTCGGGCGACCTTATACGGGGGCCGATGCACGAACTTCCACACCCTTGGGTGTTGCAGTTCTGGCATCGGTCCGAGATAAACAAAAGTAAGGGTAATGATATGAAGAAGGCAAAGCTTAGCCTCGCCTGGCAGATCCTCATCGGTCTGGTCCTGGGTATAGCAATCGGCGCACTGCTCAACCATTTCAGTGCTGAAAAAGCCTGGTGGATCAGCAACGTCCTGCAACCAGCGGGCGATATCTTTATCCGTCTGATCAAGATGATCGTGATCCCGATCGTGATTTCCTCGCTGATCGTCGGTATTGCCGGCGTGGGTGATGCGAAAAAGCTCGGGCGCATCGGTCTGAAGACCATCATTTATTTCGAAATCGTCACCACCATCGCGATTCTGGTGGGTCTGGTGCTGGCCAACGTGTTCCACCCGGGCGCCGGCATCGACATGAGCACCCTGGGTACCGTGGATATTTCCAAGTACCAGGCCACGGCTGCGGAGGTTCAGCATGAACATGCGTTCATCGAAACCATCCTCAACCTGATCCCGTCGAACATCTTTGCCGCCATGGCGCGTGGCGAGATGCTGCCGATCATCTTCTTCTCGGTGCTGTTCGGTCTCGGTCTGTCGAGCTTGCAGTCCGACCTGCGCGAGCCGCTGGTGAAGATGTTCCAGGGCGTATCGGAAAGCATGTTCAAGGTCACCCACATGATCATGAACTACGCCCCGATCGGCGTGTTCGCACTGATCGCCGTGACCGTCGCCAACTTCGGCTTCGCGTCCCTGCTGCCGCTGGCCAAACTGGTGATCCTGGTTTACTTCGCCATCGCCTTCTTCGCCTTCGTCGTCCTGGGCCTGATCGCTCGCCTGTTCGGCTTCTCGGTACTCAAGCTGATGCGCATCTTCAAAGATGAGCTGGTGCTGGCTTACTCCACCGCCAGCTCCGAGACCGTGCTGCCGCGCGTGATCGAGAAGATGGAAGCCTACGGCGCGCCGAAAGCCGTCTGCAGCTTCGTCGTACCAACCGGTTACTCGTTCAACCTCGACGGTTCGACCCTGTACCAGAGCATCGCGGCGATCTTCATCGCCCAGCTCTACGGCATCGACCTGTCGATCAGCCAGCAGTTGTTGCTGGTCCTGACCCTGATGGTCACCTCCAAGGGTATTGCCGGTGTGCCGGGCGTATCGTTCGTGGTGCTGCTGGCGACCCTGGGCAGCGTTGGCATCCCGCTGGAAGGCCTGGCGTTCATCGCCGGTGTCGACCGCATCATGGACATGGCGCGTACCGCACTCAACGTGATCGGCAACGCCCTGGCCGTACTGGTCATCTCCCGCTGGGAAGGCATGTACGACGACGCCAAGGGCCAGCGCTACTGGAACTCCCTGCCGCACTGGCGCAGCAAAGACAAGCTGCCTGCGGGTGAGACGTCGAACAACTGATCAGCGCTTGATGATCATGCAAACCCCGGAGAAATCCGGGGTTTGTCGTTTCTGCGCACCCCGCTATCATTCGCCGCATCTTCTGGGGGATATAACTGATGCTCAATGGCCTGTGGCTTGGCTTTTTCATCGTGGCGGCCATTTCGGCCATGGCGCAGTGGCTGATCGGCGGCAATGCCGGGATCTTTGCCGCCATGGTCGAAAGCATCTTCGCCATGGCCAAGTTGTCGGTGGAGGTCATGGTGTTGCTGTTCGGCACCCTGACCCTATGGCTGGGCTTCCTGCGGATTGCCGAGAAGGCCGGCATCGTCGAGTGGCTGGCGAAGGCCCTGGGGCCGCTGTTCCTGCGCCTGATGCCGGAAGTACCGCCGGGCCACCCCGCCATCGGCCTGATCACCCTGAACTTCGCCGCCAACGGCCTGGGCCTGGACAACGCAGCCACGCCCATCGGCCTCAAGGCAATGAAGGCCCTGCAGGAGCTCAACCCCAGCGCCACAGTGGCCAGCAATGCGCAGATCCTGTTCCTGGTGCTCAATGCGTCGTCGCTGACCCTGTTGCCAGTCACCATCTTCATGTACCGCGCCCAGCAAGGCGCGCCGGATCCGACGCTGGTGTTCCTGCCGATCCTGCTGGCGACCAGTTGCTCGACCCTGGTGGGGCTGCTGTCGGTGGCCTTTATGCAGCGTCTGCGCCTGTGGGACCCGGTGGTGCTCGCCTATCTGATCCCCGGTGCCCTGGCCCTCGGCGGTTTTATGGCCTTGCTGGCGACGCTGTCGGCCACCGCCCTGGCCGGTCTCTCGTCGATCCTCGGCAACCTGACGCTGTTCGGCCTGATCATGCTGTTTCTGGTGATCGGCGCGCTGCGTAAGGTCAAGGTCTACGAGGCCTTCGTCGAAGGCGCCAAGGAAGGCTTCGACGTCGCCAAGAACCTGTTGCCGTATCTGGTCGCCATGCTTTGCGCGGTGGGCGTGTTGCGCGCTTCCGGGGCGCTGGACTTCGGCCTCGACGGCATTCGCCATCTGGTTGAATGGGCGGGCTGGGACACGCGCTTTGTCGACGCCTTGCCCACCGCCATGGTCAAGCCATTCTCCGGCAGCGCTGCGCGGGCGATGTTGATCGAGACCATGAAGACCTCGGGCGTGGACAGCTTCCCGGCGCTGGTGGCTGCGACCATCCAGGGCAGTACCGAAACCACCTTCTATGTGCTGGCGGTGTACTTCGGCGCGGTGGGTATCCAGCGTGCCCGGCATGCGGTGGGCTGTGCACTGCTGGCGGAGCTGGCCGGGGTGCTGGCGGCGATCGGGGTGTGCTACTGGTTCTTCGGTTGAGCCACTGACCTGCAGAAAGCCTGCAGGTCAGGCATTCAAGGCTTGGCGGGCAGGTTTTTCTGACCCTGCTCCACGGTCCAGGCAATCACCTGGCGGGTCAGGTCATCCCCGGCCCGGCCGAATCCGCTGACCACGCCAGGCACCTGCACATCACTCAGCGGCTGGCGGACCTCGAAGCGCTTGCTGGCGACGATTCGCTGGTCACTGCCACGCACCAGCAGCGCATCCAGGCGGATCACCACCTGCACGCCGTTACCCTGATATTCAGTCTGGAACGCCTGCAGGTTGCCGGCCAGTTCCAGGTCGGTCTGCAAATTCGCATCGTCAGTACTCAGCAGCTGCACCCGGCCATCCTCGGCGAAGCCGTCGAGCAGGCGGTTGCGCAACAGCATCGGTGCCCGGTCAGTCCAGCGCGAGGCCTTGTAGCTGCTGATCAGGTCGCCCTGGGGAATCACCGCGATGCGTGAGCTGTTGAGCACATCGCTGGCTTGCGGCTTGGACACTCGCAGCGACCAGCTCACGGCGGGCGCCCGTGTCGCCGACCCAGGGTTGTGGGCCGCCGGCAGGCGATAGACGTCCTGCGGGTCGGCCTTGGGCAGGATCGAACAGGCGCTGGCCAAGGCCAGGCTGGCCAGCAGCGTCCCGTGGGCCAGGGTGCGGTAGACGCGCTTCATGGGGTGAACTCCTTGTCGGTGTCGTGGCCGAGCAGGTAACCGCTGGGATTGGATTCCAGGCGCCGGGAGATGGCCCGCAACGAGCCCAGGGTGTCGCGCAGCTCGCGTATGGCCGGGGCCAGGCTGTTGAGCCCCTGCATGCCGTTGCCCAGCGCTTCCTGATTATCGGTCAGCAGCGTATTGATGGTGGCCGTGCTCTGCTCCAGCGACTTCATGGCCTGCTCTGCGCTGCTGAACATCTGTTTGCCGTTGTTATTGAGCAGGCCATTGGCGTTGCGCATCAGCAAGGTGGTCTGCTCCAGCGCGGTGCTGGCCTGCTTGCCAATCGACCCCAGTTGGCGCATGGCCTGCTGGAGATCGCCACGCTGGTCATTGATGGCCCCGGTGGTTTGCTCAAGGTTTGCCAGGGTTTTACTCAGGCGTTCGACGTTTTCCGGCGACAGCACCTGGTTGGCGTTGTACAGCAGTTGGTTGATGCTGCTCATCACGTCGTCACTGTTGTTGAGCAAGCGGGCAATGGGCGATGGCGAGGCGACGATGACCGGCAGCTTGCCGTTCTTGCCGCGCAATTCCGGGCTCTGCGGTGTGCCACCGCTGAGCTGGATCAGCGATGTGCCGGTGATGCCGGTCAAGGCCAGTTTGGCCTGGGTGTCTTCCTTGATCGGCGTCTCGCCACCGAGGCGGATACGTGCCAGCACCCGGCGCGGGTCCTTGGGGTCGAGGCGCAGACTGACCACGTCGCCGACCTTGATCCCGCTGTACTGCACCGCGCTGCCCTTGGACAGGCCGCTGACCGCTTCGTTGAAGACCACTTCGTAGTCCTTGAACTCGGTGTCGACGCTGGACTTGGCCAGCCACAGACCGAACAGCAAGGCACCGGCCACTACCAGGACGGTGAACAGGCCGATCAATACGTGATGGGCTCGGGTTTCCATGTCATACCTCGTTGGACGGTGAAGCGGCCGTCAGCGCCGCGCGGCCACGGGGGCCATGAAAGTATTCGTGAATCCAGGCGTCATCGGTTTCCGAGACGACGTCGATGGCATCCGCCACCAGCACTTTCTTCTGCGCCAGCACCGCCACCCGGTCGGTGATGGTGTAGAGCGTGTCGAGGTCGTGGGTTACCAGGAACACGCTCAGGCCCAGCGCATCGCGCAGGGTCAGGATCAACTGGTCGAAGGCGGCTGCGCCGATCGGGTCGAGGCCGGCGGTGGGCTCGTCGAGAAACAGGATGTCCGGGTCCAGCGCCAGGGCCCGGGCCAGCGCCGCGCGCTTGATCATGCCGCCGGACAGCGAGGCCGGGTATTTGTCGGCCGCCGATAGCGGCAAACCGGCCAAGGCCAGTTTCACCGCCGCCAGGTGCTCGGCGTCGGCGCGACTCAGGCCGGCGTGCTCGATCAACGGCAGCGCGACGTTTTCGGTCACGGTCAGCGACGAGAACAGGGCGCCCTTCTGGAACAGTACGCCGAAGCGTCGCTCAATCAGCGAGCGCTCGTGTTCCGGCAGGCTCGGCAGGTTCTTGCCGAACACCTTCACGCTGCCCTCGCTGGGCTGGCGCAAGCCGATGATGCTGCGCAGTAACACTGATTTGCCGCTGCCGGAGCCGCCAACCACGGCGAGAATCTCGCCCCTGTACAAATCCAGGTCGAGGTTTTCGTGCACGCTCTGCTTGCCGAAGCGGTTGCACAGCCCACGCACTTCGATCACCGCCTCGCTGGGCGCACGGTTCAAGCGACTCACCAGCCCATCTCCATGAAGAACAGCGCGGCGATCGCATCCAGCACGATCACCACGAAAATCGATTGCACCACGCTTGAGGTGGTGTGGGCGCCAACGGATTCGGCGCTGCCGCTGACCTTGAAGCCCTCCAGGCAGCCGACCGCGGCAATCAGAAAGGCGAAAATCGGCGCCTTGACCATGCCGACGAGGAAGTGCTGCACGCCGATGTCCGATTGCAACAGTGCGAGGAACATCGCCGGCGAAATGCCCAGGGAAATCGCGCACACCACGCCGCCGCCGATGATCCCTGAAAGCATGGCCATAAAGGTCAGCATCGGCAGCGCCACCAGCAACGCGAGGACTCGTGGAACCACCAGCAACTCCATGGGATCGAGGCCCAGGGTGCGGATGGCGTCGATTTCTTCGTTGGCCTTCATCGAGCCGATTTGTGCGGTAAACGCACTGGCGGTGCGGCCGGCCATGAGGATCGCGGTGAGTAGCACGGCGAACTCACGCAGGAAGGAGAACGCCACCAGGTCGACGGTGAAAATAGTCGCGCCGAAATTGGCCAGTACCGTGGCCCCGAGGAACGCCACCACGGCACCCACCAGGAAGGTCAGCAGGGCGACGATGGGCGCGGCGTCGAGCCCGGTCTGTTCAATGTGCGCCACCACCGGGGTGATGCGCCAGCGCGACGGGCGAAACAGGCCGCGGGCGATGGTTTCGAGGATCAGGCCGACGAAACCGAGCAGCTGCAGGGTGTCCTTCCAGACGGTGTCCACGGCCCGGCCGATGCGCGTCAGCAATTGAACGCCGACGCTGATCTCCGGCTCCTTGACCGGAATACAGAAGTCGCTCATCGAGCAATAGACCGTCTGCAATAGCGCGCGGTCGGCGCTGGAAAGGCTGCAATCGGGGTGTTCGGCGGATTTGCCCAGGCGCTGGGCGCCCAACAGTTCGACCAGCAACGAGGCGCCGGCGGTGTCGAGCGCGCCGAGACCGTTGAGGTCAATGTGGGTGCGCTCGTCGTATTGGCCCTTGAGGCTTTCGCTGAGGTGCTTGAGGGCTGTGTAGTGGGCGAGCGTCCAGTCGCCGCTAACCCTCAGTTGGGTTGGGCTTTGCGAGGTGTCGAGTTGGGCATTGCCGGCGATCGTATTGCTCATAAGCTCCGTGCTTGTTCAGCTGATACGCAGTGCTACGTAATAGCACGTTACTTGTTACTTTGCCTGGTTCGCCGGTGGGTTGTCTTGACCTGTGTCGCTGACCACGAACCGCAGCACGCCAATCACCTGGCCGTCCTCGGTCAGGACCCGCACCTGCCATTTACCGGCCGGGCTGGGCGGGAAGTTCTTCTTGTGGGTCCAGGCGCGGTAGCCTTCCTTGCGCCCACCGTGAATATCCAGGGCAATGCGGTCGACTTCCTTACCGTTGAAGGTCCACACGTGATAAATCCGCTCGTCTAGACCGCGCGGCGCATTGATGGCGGTATAGGCATACAGGCCATCGCCGCGCAGTTGGCCGACGCTGACCTGATCCAGGCTGTCGCCAGGCGTGCGGTCCTGCAATTGCGTGCTGATCGCCACTTCGGTCATCCACAGGGTGGCCGGTGGCACCCAGGAGCGCAGGAACCAGCCGGTGGCTCCGATGGCGACGGTGATGCACAGCACGCTCAGGCCGCCGCGCAGGGTGCGAATGGGAAAGATCGAGGCCAAGCTGGGGAAAGACAGCAGCATGGCGATGCCCAGGGCCAGCTTGAAGCTTTGCGCGGTGGTCAGGTGGAGGATGATCGGCAGCGCCGTCAACAAGGCGGCGAACAGCGTCAGGGTGTGCATGGCGAGGAACAGCCAGCGCCGTGGTGCCAGCCACTTGTAGTAGAGCGGGTCTGTGATGGAAATCAGTGCCGCGGCGCTCAGCAGGCCGGTAAACGCCAGCTGCCCGCTGTTCCAGGTGGTGGTGATGAAAAAGAAAGGCAGGACGAAAAACAGGCTTTCCTGATGGATCATCTGCGTTGCGTAGCGCAGCAACGGCTGGGGGATTTCGCGCTTGAAGACCTTGGTGAACAGCTGGGTCAGGCTATTTTCCAGCATCAGCCAGACCCAGCTGACCAGCATGATGATCGCAATCCAGGTCGCCAGGCCTTGCTGGCGATCAACCAGGATGAAGCTGCCGACCCCCGAAATGAAGCCGCCGAGTGCAATGACCCCTGGGTAGCGCTTCATCAGCTCGAGGATGCGCTGTGCGTAAAGGGTCAAGTTCGGCATGGGGCAGTTCACGATAGTTGTAGGAAAACCCGCACAGGATACCGCCGGTATACCGATGTAGCGAGAAACCCGGGCGTTATCGATGCCTGCGATGAAGCCGCCAGCCCAGCAGAGCGAGGAGTATCAGCCCGACCGCCGCCCCCAGTAGCCAGACCAGTTGGTCATAGCTGAGCAGTGGCTTTTCGATACGCACGTAGCCGGGTTGTTCCAACAACTGTTTCAAGGCCAGGTTCGCTTGCTTGAGCGTCACCGCGCGCAGGCGTCGGGCCGGGTCGGCAAAGCGCCCGTCGTCATAGTCGGCCAGGGCGCTCCAATAGTAGTCGGCCAGCGCGCTGTTGCCCTGCACTGCCCAAGCCTGACGGGCAATGGCGGCTTGTTTGAGGCGCTCGAAGGCCACTGGATCAAGGCCGTTTTTCAGCAGGTCTGTCTTGAACGCTTCCAGCACCTGCTGCGCTTGCGCGAGGTTGTTGCGCTCAAGATCGGCATTCAGGCTCATGAAACCCACGCCGCCAAACACTTCGCGTTCTGCCGAGGGGCCATAGGACAGGCCGTGGGCCAGGCGCAACTGGCGGTACAGCGCCCAGTCCAGGTAGTCCTTGAGCAGGGAGAAGGTCTCGTCGTATTGGTCGTCGAGGACCGGCTCGGGAAACAGCCAATGCAATTTGGCCGAATCGCCAAGCCAGCCATGGATCAGGTTGCGCTGGGCCTCGGCGGGTTGTTGCAGTTGTGGCAACTCTGGATGCTGGCTGGGTTCCACCGGTTTGAGCTGGCCGTAGGCGCGCTCGAGGTAGGCAGGCAGCAGACGGTCGAGATCCCCCACGATAATCAGCGTCATGTTATTGGGGGCGTACCATTGCTTGCGCACCTCCTCCACCTGCTCGCGGGTCAGGGGATCGACCTCCGGCCGCTCCCGACATTTGAGCCCCAGTTCCATCGCCAGCTGATTGCTGGCGTTGTGGCTCAGGTCCTGGCGGTCGAGCCAGCGCTGTAAATGCGTGGCGTGGCCACCGTCTTCAAGCTCGACCACCTGTTTCGCGGCCTGGACCGCGTTGTCGTCGATCCGGGTCTGGGTCAGCAGGGACAGCAGCAGGTCGAGCACCTTGCGCTGGTTTTTCGCCGGTGCCTCGATCACGAACGTGGTGTCGGCATTGCTGGTGTAGGCATTCCACTCGCCGCCCAGGCCTTGCATGCGCTCCTCGAGCCCGCCCTCGCCACCGGCATCGATGCCGCTGAACAGCACGTGCTCGAGCAAGTGCGGCAGTTCTTTCTCGGCACAGGAAAAATCATCCAGGCCGACGCCGACCACCAGGCGAATCGCCACATGCCCGCGCTCACTGCCCGGCTTGAGCAGGATCTGCAGGCCGTTGCGCAGCACATAGCCCTCGACCTGCAAGCGGTCCAGCGCCCATGTACAGCTGGAACCGAGCAACAGACATGCAAACAACAGACAACGCATGACAACCTTCCTGGCGTGTGGATGCGGGGGGATTTTCCTCAAGCTTTGCAAATGACTACTGGCAACGCCAGACGTTCAGGGTGAATGGGTGATGTCAGCCATGTCATCGACCGCCAGGGCTCCAGTCTCCGAGGTTTCCAGGACCACATAGGCGCTGCTGCAGAACAGTGAGTTCAAGCGCTTCATGTCGGCGATCAGCTCCAGGTGCAGGGAGCTGGTTTCCAGGCTTTGCACGATCTTGCGTTGCAGGCGGCTGACGTGGGCATGGGCCAGGCGTCTTTCCTGCGCGCGGAAGCGACGTTTCTCACGGAGCAATTGCCGAGCGCTTTCCTTGTCGGCACTGAGGAACACCGACAGCCCCAAGCGCAGGTTGGCGATCAATTGGTGGTGCAGGCCGGCGAGTTCTTCCAGACCGACGTCGGAAAACGAGCGACGCTGCGCGGTCTTTTGCTGTTGGACCTTGCGCAGCATGCGCTCGATCAAGTCCGAGGCGAGTTTCAGATTGATCGCCAGCTCGATGATTTCCGCCCAGCGCCGACTGTCCTGGTCACTCAGGTCTTCGCGGGGCATCTGTGCCAGATACAGCTTGATGGCGCTGTACAGGCCTTCGACGTCATCGCTGAGGCGGCGCATTTCCTGGGTCACGGCGGTCTGCTTGCCGCGCAGCACGTCGAGCATGGCCTCCAGCATGTTGTCGAGCAGGTCACCCATGCGCAGGGTTTCCCGCGCGGCGTTGGCCAAAGCCAGGCTTGGCGTCACCAGGGCCGTCGGGTCGAGGTGCCGGGGCTTGGCCAGGCCGTTGGCTTCCGGGCGCTCCGGCAACAGCCAGACACAGAGTCGCGCCATCGGGCTGACAGTCGGCAATAGCACCAGGCAGCGCGCGGTGTTGTAAAGCAGATGGAAGCCGATCACCAGGCCTTGGGCGCTGTAATCGAGGCTGTCCATCCAGTGCACCAGCGGGTCGAGCACCGGGATGATCAGCAGCAGCCCAATCAGCTTGTACAGCAGGCTGCCCAGCGCCACCTGGCGGCCGGCGGCGTTCTGCATGCTGGTGCTGAGAAACGCCAGCACCCCGCTGCCAATGTTGGCGCCGATCACCAAGCCGATGGCCACGGGCAGGCTGATCACCCCGGCACCGGCCAGGGTCGCGGTCAGCAGGACGGCGGCCAGGCTGGAGTAGGAAATCATCGCGAACAGCGCGCCGATCAGCGCATCGAGCAGAATATCGCCGGTCAGCGAGGCAAAGATGACTTTGACACCCTGGGCGTGGGTGATGGGCGCCGCGGCTTCGACAATCAACTGCAGCGCGAGGATGATCAGCCCCAGGCCAATCGCCACCCGGCCCATCTGGCCAACCCGGGTTTGCTTGCGCGAGAGAAACAGGATCACGCCGACGAAAATCAGCAACGGCGACAGCCACGACAGGTCCAGGGTCAGCACCCGCGCCATCAGTGCGGTACCGACGTCGGCCCCGAGCATGGTCGCCAGGGCCGGGGTCAGCGCCATCAGGCCCTGGCCGACAAACGAAGTCACCAGCATGGCCGTGGCGTTGCTGCTCTGGACCATGGCGGTCACCAGGATCCCGGCGATGAACGCCAGCCAGCGCTTGGACATGTTGCGGCCAATGACGTGGCGCAGGTTGGAGCCGTAGACCCGCAGGATGCCGGTTCGGACGATGTGCGTGCCCCAGATCAGCAAGGCCACGGCGGATAACAAATTGAGCAGGGTCAGCATGACAGGCCCCCTGGTTGAATAGCGTCCCAAAGGGACAAGTCAGCAGTACCGCGCGTTTTTTCTACATTCTGTACTTAAGCTGTAGTTGGCTTACGGTCTGGACGCCAGCATCGCATAGCTAAACAGCGCTTTGAAACAAAACTGTCATGAAAACAGCTTCATGCAGGCGTGAAAAAGGGGCCCGAAGGCCCCTTTCCATGACAACCGGCGCCAATTACTGACCCGGAATGTCCTTGCGCAGTTTCACAGGATCCTGCTGCTTCTTCTTTTTCGCGATGGCGGTGCGCAACTTGATGTTGATCGCTTCCACTGCCAGCGAGAAGGCCATGGCGAAGTACACGTAGCCTTTTGGAATGTGCACTTCGAACGATTCGGCGATCAGCACTGTACCGACGACCAACAGGAACGACAGCGCGAGCATCTTCAGCGACGGGTGCTTGTCGATGAACTCACTGATGGTGCCGGCTGCCAGCATCATCACCAGCACGGCCACGACGATCGCCGCGACCATCACCGGCACGTGGGAAACCATGCCCACAGCAGTAATCACCGAATCCAGGGAGAACACGATGTCGATGATCGCGATCTGGATGATGGTGTAGAGGAAGTTACCGCCCTTGCCGCTAGGCTCTTCAGAGGTTTCGTCCTCGCCTTCCAGCGCGTGGTACATCTCCTGGGAGCTTTTCCACAGCAGGAACAGGCCACCGAAGAACAGGATCAGGTCACGTCCGGATATGCCCTGGCCGAACATCTCGAACAGATCGGCGGTCAGTTGCATGACCCAGGTGATCGACAGCAGCAACAGGATACGGGTGACCATCGCCAGCGCCAGACCGAAGATCCGGGTACGTGCCTGCATATGCTTGGGCATGCGGCTGACCAGGATCGAGATCATGATGATGTTGTCGATGCCCAGAACGATTTCCAGAGCCGTCAGTGTAAAGAAGGCAACCCAGATCTCCGGGTTGGTCAGCCATTCCATGTGTATTCCTTTGAGGATGTGTTAAACCGCGACGCCAGCCGCTTCAAACCTCGAAGTCTAGCTGGCGGCGCGGTGAGTTGATGCTCTTATAGAGTGCTGAACAGCGGAAAAATCCCCATCAGCAACGCTGCGAACATTATGCACAGGCAAACCAGAACTGCCCACTTGAGGGTGAAGCGCTGGTGATCGCCAAACTCGATCCCGGCCAACGCCACCAGCAGGTAGGTCGATGGCACCAGCGGGCTGAGCAGGTGAACGGGTTGTCCGACGATGGAAGCACGGGCCATTTCCACGGCGGTGATGCCGTAGTGACTGGCGGCTTCGGCGAGAACCGGTAACACGCCGTAATAAAATGCGTCGTTAGACATGAAGAAGGTGAACGGCATGCTCACCAGCGCGGTGATCACTGCCAGGTACGGCCCGAGGAAATCCGGGATGACCGCCAGCAGGCTCTTGGACATGGCGTCGACCATGCCGGTGCCGGTCAGGATGCCGGTGAAGATACCAGCGGCGAAGATCAGCCCGACCACCGCCAATACGCTACCGGCATGGGCCGCGACGCGGTCTTTCTGCTGTTGCAGGCACGGGTAGTTGACGATCATCGCAATGCTGAACGCCACCATGAACAGCACTGGCAACGGCAGCAGGCCAGCGATCAGGGCGCACATCAGGCCCAGGGTCAGGGCACCGTTGAACCAGATCAGCTTCGGACGACGGGCATCCGGGAACTGCGAAACACTGATTTCGCTGTGGTCGATTTCATCGCCCACCAAGTGCAACTCGCCCAGGCGTGCGCGCTCACGTTTACCGTACATGTAGGCAATCGCCAGGATCGCCACCACACCGGCCAACATCGCCGGGATCATCGGTACGAAGATGTCGGAAGGGTCGACATGCAGGGCACTGGCAGCGCGTGCGGTCGGGCCGCCCCATGGGGTCATGTTCATCACGCCACCGGCGAGGATGATCAGGCCGGCCATGATGCGCGGGCTCATGCCGATGCGGCTGTACAGCGGCAGCATGGCGGCGACACAGATCATGTAGGTGGTGGCGCCGTCACCGTCCAGGGAAACCACCAGGGCCAGCACCGCTGTACCGACCGACACCTTGAGCGGGTCGCCCTTGACCAGCTTGAGGATCTTGCGCACCGCCGGGTCAAACAGGCCGGAGTCGATCATCAAGGCGAAATAGAGGATGGCGAACATCAGCATCACCCCGGTCGGGGCCAGCTTGGTGATGCCTTCGAGCATCATCGGGCCGATTTTCGGCGCGAAACCACCGAACAGGGCAAACAGGATCGGCACGATGATCAGGGCGATCAGCGCGGACAGGCGCTTGGTCATGATCAGGTACATGAACGTGATGACCATGGCAAAGCCAAGGAAAGTCAGCATGGGAATACTCCAGGCGTAGCGCGTCTAGGGAATGGCGGACCGGATGGGGTCAGCGCAGAACGGGAAGCACGAGACGTACGAAGGGAGTCGGGGCGTACAGGCGGGTATGAGCGGACATCAGAATCACCATTGTTGTTGTTAATTGGGCCGGGCGAACCTTTGAAAGTCGCATTGGCCAACCGGTCTATTGCCGGCAGTGAGGGCGATCCTAGTCGGCAAACCTTTCAACCAGCTTTCGCTTGGAGAAATGTCTGACGAGGTGTTCAGGCAAAACTTACAGGCCTAAAGTGGTGCGAAGTCGGTGGTCGAAGGAGAACGGGAATGAACCCAGTGCATGAGGGTGGCTGCCATTGTGGTCGGCTGCGCTATGAAATCAGCGGGCCGTTGCGCGACATTGCCCATTGTCACTGCTCGATCTGCCGGCGGGTCAGCGGTGGCCTGGTGACCACCTGGATCACCCTGCCCCATTCCAGCTTCCGATGGCTGGCGGGCACCCCAGCGCGCTACGACTCATCGTCCAGTTGCGCACGATATTTCTGCGCTGATTGCGGTGCGCACCTGGCGCTGATCACCCACCTGAGCCCGGAGAGCATCGACGTGACCATCGCCACTCTCGATCAGCCGGAGCTGGCGCCTGCAGACCGGCATATCTGGACCGATAGCCGGCTGCCCTGGCTGCATCTGGATGAGCAACTGCCCGAGGAGCGGGAAGAAACCCTCTAGTGGGCTGAATCAGGGCAACTCCAGTCCACCGGCAGCCTTATGCAGGGCGCGCAAGTGTTCGCCCAGCTGTTTGACGTTGGCTTCGTTGGCCGCGATCTCGGCCGCGCGCTCCGGCTCCAGCAAGGCCCGGGCCTCTTTGTCCAGTTCCCCGGTCAGGGCCTGAAGGGTCTTCTGCCGACTGCTGCTTTCCGACTCCAGGCGTTGCCACTCATTGGCTTGGGGCAAGCCATACCCGCCGCGATCGAGCAGTTCCGCCGGACGACTGAGGAAGCCGCTGTTGAGCAGGATCTGCTGCAAGGTCTGGTTGGCGCGGTCCATGCCGCCGTTTTCCAGCTCGCGGGCGTTCAAGTAGCGCTCTTTCACTTCGTTCTGGGCCAACAGCAACTGCTGGCGGAAACTCGCCTGTTCCAGCAACAACAAGGCGGCGCTGGTGCGCAGGTCGGCCTGGTCGAACCACTTGCGCCGTTCGGCGGCGCTGCTGCTCAGCCAGTCTTCGACCTTGTCCTGCTTGATCGGCAGGTGCTTTTTCAAGACTTCGAACATTGCTTGATAGCGGTCGCGGAACGAGTCGAAGCGATAGCCCAGGCGCAACGCTTCCTTCGGGTCATCGAGCACGCTGGTGTCCGCCAGGCCGCGGCCCTTGAGCACTTCGAGCAAGCCGTTGGGCATGATGCTGTCGAGTCCGACCAGCTGCGAATTGTTGCTGCCGCTGCGCAGCAGTTTCAGGTTCTCCACTGCGCAGTTATTGGACAGGAAGAAGTAATTGCCGTCGTAGCTCCAGTGCATTTCTGCAGCATGCTCGACCGTTTCGTTGATTTCACTGCGCGACAGGTTCAGCGGCACCGACGCCAGGCTGCGCAGCTCGGTCTTGGTGTATTCGTCGATGACCTGGGACAGCGGCAGGATAAACAGGCGCGATGGATATTTGCCGACCAGTCCACCCCAGCTCGACAGCTGTACGTCACCGACAAAGGCGCGGTACGACAGCACCAGCGAATATTCCAGGTCGAGCCGGCAATCCGGACCGCGCGGGCGACCAGGCGCACAGATCACCAGGCGCAACATGCTGTGGCCCCAGCGGCTCACCAGGTTCTGGTTGGCTTCGGCCAATAGATAATCGATGGCGTAGACCCGCTCCGGGTCGACCTTGCCCAGGGGCTGCTTGGCGAAGTCATTGCCGGCGTTCAAGAAGGCAAACGCGGTGGCGCAGGTGTTTTTTGCTGCTGGCGCCCAGCCAAAGTGCTCCTGGTAATAGCGGTACAGCGCCGGACGGCGGCAGGCGTAGCTCGGGTCGAGGAGGAAGTACTCCATGTTGACCGCGACGAATTCCTTGGGACTGCTGGTCTCGTAGAGGTCCGGGCTGCGGGCGATTTGCCGGTTGTGCTGTTCACGTTCGCCACGGCGGCCGACGTACTGTTGCCAGCCAGCCAGGTCGAGCAGGCGCGGGTCATCACTCAAGGTGAAACGCCGGTCGTTCTGGCCGCGGCATTGATCGGGCATGCCGATCAGCCCGGCGCTGTTGTTGCGGCGGGTGCAACGCTGGATCAGCAGCTTCTCGGAGTCGGACCACAGGCGCGCGCGGTCATAGATATGGGTGAGTTCGTGGAGAACGGTCGCGAGCAGTTCCTGGCGCACCGTGCCGTGGGGGCGATTGGTCTTCTTGGTTGCGGCGCTGCCGTCGGTCAGGCTGGCCAGCAGCTTGCGATTGAGGTCGAGCTCGGACACCAGGGATGCCTGGCCGTAGGCATTGGCCGGCATTTTGTCGGTCCAGCCGACATCGATACGCCGGTCCAGTTGCTGGATGAAGCGCGGCGGCAATGCCTGCAGCGCTTCATCCAGCAAGGCCTGGCTGGCCTGTTGTTCGGCGGGGCTCAGGCCCTCGCGCTTGAGCTGCAGTTGCAGGCCGGCGTGCGCCGTGGTGCCGAACAGCAGGACGACGGTGGCCAGCAGCCAGGCGACGACCGGCCTCACAGTGCGAGGATGGCTTCGGCGAGTACCTGATCACTGGCGTCGCGGGCTTCCGGCACGCGGGTGCGCAAGGTTTCAAAGGCCGCTTCCAGATGGGCGCCACGGATATCGCCGTTGCTGGCGACAAAACTGGCGGCGTCGTCCTGGGCATCGCGCACAACTTTCGAATCACGGATGGACGTGGTGGTGTCCGAGGTGAAATCGAGGGTGCGCTGGGAGGCACGGATAATGATGTTACTGGTGGCTACCAGGGTGTGGGCCTGGGCCACGTCGGCCAACAACAGCAGGCCTAGGGTGGCAGCAATCAGCGGGCTACGCATGGAACGACTCCGGAATAACAGGGAATAACTATTGGACGAGAATTGCCTGCGCCAGTTCAAGGTCACTTGCATGAAGTTTCGCCGGGGCATGCCGCAGGTAACTCAGGGCAGACTCCAGGCGCGCGCCTCGTAAACGGCCATTGCTGGCGACAAACGCGGCGGCATCATCGTGCGCGGCGAGCAGCAGTTTATGGTCGAAGGGCGCGGCGGTCACCATGCTTGTGGCATAGGCGGTGACGACCAGGTTCTGCGTGGTCAGGTCCAGGGCATGGGCCGGGTTGAGCCAGCAGGCGAACAGTGTGGCGGGGACGTAGAGTGCTTTTGAAAGAAAACGCATGGGACTCGACAGTTGGAAGCGAGCCCCAAGGCTAGCGCAATGCCCGGGCCAGAGCCAGGCATTGCCAGGCGCAGCAGTGGACTGCCACGCCTCGATACGGCAATCAGATGGTCAAGATCGCCTGAGCCAGCTGCGCGTCAGTCGCGCTCAGCTGTGGAACCTGCTTGCGGATGTGCTCCAGGGCACTTTCCAGGCGCACGCCACGGATTTCACCTTCGCTGGCCACGAAGCTGGCCGCATCGTCACGGGCTGCACGGACGATTTTGTCGTCACGGAACGACGAGGTGACATCGGAGGTGGCGTCGGAGGTGGCTTTCAGTGCGCCGACGACCGCGTCAGTGGTGACGATGAAGCTGGTAGCGTGGGCATTGGCAGCCACGGCCAGCAGGGCTGCAGCGCTGAGCAGACGAAGACGGGACATGGGGTAACTCCTGTTTATGAACAAAAATAGGGCGCTGGGTACGCCAGACAACTACGGCAAATTGCGTAACGCCTGAAGAGTCTGACGCCAGGCGCGCAGCAGTCGCCACTTAATATCAATGATAGTAGGCCCTTGATACCGCTTTAGAACAGCCTTGTGCTGTTTAGTTGCGCCACCTACTGCCAAAACGAGCGCTCCAGTTCGGCCATGCGTTCGCAGTGGCTGATGCCTGTATCGGACAGTTGCTGCTCGTTGAGTTGGGCCAACAAGCGTCGGGTCCGTGCCCTCTCCAGGCTCCTGCCCCAGGCAGCGAACAGTCTGCGGACCAAGCGCCATGCGGCGAGCCGTTGGCGGCGTGGCAGCTGTGTATCGAGTGAACGGTCCATGATCCAGTCCTCGCTATAAGGCTGGAAGAGCAGCCTTGGGAGATCATGGTGAGCGATTCGCACTTTAGGTATCAGTGACACCTGTGTTGAATTGTACTGGTTCAGTTTGTTGTTTCGTTAAACTGTACCTGTTATGAGTATTCGCTTCTGTATCTGTGGTTTCCTGGCTCTGAAACGACAAGACCCGTCGCGGTTTCCCGCGACGGGTCTTGTGTGTGCAATTCAAAGTGCTGGCGGTGGACCCAGAGGGTCAGAGCCAGCGACGCTAACTTAGCGCCAGAACGGCTTGCTCAGCTCTTCGAAGCGTTGTGCTTCGCTAATCCCTGCGTCAGCCAGCAGACGCGAATCCAGGCGAGCCAGTTGATGGCGGCTGGAGATGCGGCGCTGCCACAGCATCAGGTTGGCGAGAACGCGAAGAGGCATGGAAGCCTGGGTTTTTGCAGCGTTGTCTTCGAAGAACAGCTCGGAACTGAGTGTACGTTCCATGGTTGACATCCTTCCGCTTGTGGCGGGATTAGGTAGTGGTTTAACTGGTGCCCATGATCCTCTCGTTTGGCCAGTCTCTGTAGATACAGTTCACCTGTATTGTGAGAGACCAGTTAACTGTTAAAGGGTGCTGTGCTGGTCAAAATTGAGGCAACTGTACCTATGCGCACTAACTTGGTGCGTTTTCGTCGATTTGCCGTTGGAAGGTAGGGAAATACGGTAGGAAAAGACCGGTACAGCAGTACAGTTTTTGTCAGGATTGAGCGAGGGAATGGCGGGCTGACGAAAAACTGTTTGCGTCAGCCGCCATCTGTATCAATTACACCGCCAGCATGCGCCCGGTTTCTTCCAGGTTCATGTGCCAACTCAGGGCATCACGCAGGATGTGGGGCGTGTGACCGCCGATGGCGCAGGCCTTTTCGAAGTAGTCGTTGAGCGCCTGGCGGTAGTCCGGGTGGACACAGTTGTCGATCACTGCGCGGGCGCGCTCGCGTGGCGCCAGGCCGCGCAGGTCGGCCAGGCCGATCTCGGTGACCAGGATGTCGACGTCATGCTCGGTGTGGTCAACGTGGCTGACCATCGGCACCACGCTGGAGATCGCCCCGCCCTTGGCAATCGACTTGGTGACGAAGATCGCCAAGTGCGCGTTACGTGCGAAGTCGCCCGAGCCGCCAATGCCATTCATCATTCGCGTGCCGCAGACGTGCGTCGAGTTGACGTTGCCGTACAGGTCGAACTCCAGCGCGGTGTTGATACCGATGATGCCCAGGCGACGCACCACTTCCGGGTGGTTGGAGATTTCCTGCGGGCGCAGCACCAGCTTGTCCTTGTAGCGTTCCAGGTTGCCGAACACATCGGCGTTGCGGCGCTCCGACAAGGTGATCGAACTGCCGGAAGCAAAGCTCAGTTTGCCGGCGTCGATCAGGTCGAAGGTCGAATCCTGCAGGACTTCGGAGTACATGGTCAGGTCGTGGAACGGCGAGTCGATCAAGCCGCACATCACCGAGTTGGCGATGCTGCCAATGCCAGCCTGCAGCGGGCCGAGTTTGTCGGTCATGCGCCCGGCGTCGACTTCCTGCTTGAAGAAGTCGATCAGGTGATCGGCAATGGCCTGGGTTTCGCTGTCCGGCGGCAACACCGTGGACGGCGAGTCCGACTGATTGGTGATGACGATCGCGACGATCTTTTCCGCCGGGATCGGGATCGCGGTGCTGCCGATGCGGTCGTCGACCTGGGTCAGCGGGATCGGTGTGCGGGTCGGCCGGTAGGTCGGAATATAGATGTCGTGCAGGCCTTCCAGGTTCGGGTTGTGCGCCAGGTTGATCTCGACGATCACCTGCTTGGCGAAAATCGCGAAGCTGGCGGAGTTGCCGACCGACGTGGTGGGCACAATGTGGCCTTGTTCGGTGATGGCTACCGCCTCGATCACCGCGATGTCCGGCAGCTTGAGCTGCTTGTTGCGCAACTGTTCCACGGTTTCCGACAGGTGCTGGTCGATGAACATCACCTCGCCGGCATTGATTGCCTTGCGCAGGGTGCTGTCGACCTGGAACGGCATGCGACGAGCCAGCACGCCGGCTTCGGTCAGCTGTTTGTCGAGGTCGTTGCCCAGGCTGGCGCCGGTCATCAGGCTGATCTTCAGCGGCGTGACCTTGGCGCGCTCTGCCAGCGCATGGGGCACGGCCTTGGCTTCGCCGGCGCGGGTGAAGCCGCTCATGCCGACGGTCATGCCGTCCTCAATCAGAGCGGCGGCATCGGCGGCGCTCATCACCTTATCCAACAACGAAGGCAAGCGAATACGGTCACGGTACATGGTTGTTATCTCGGGCAACGGAAGCAAGATGCGCAGTCTAGAGATTTCGCAAAAATTCGTCCCGCTACCATGGTCGAATGCCGACCGCTGATTTAGAGCCTTTGGTCGGGTTTCATGGAGGAATAAAAAACCCCAGCCTATTGCAGGCCGGGGTTTTGGGTATTGCGCTGGAGCAATGTTTTATTCGACAGCCTTGACCATGTCTTCGATGACTTTCTTGGCGTCGCCGAAGACCATCATGGTTTTGTCGAGGTAGAACAGTTCGTTGTCCAGGCCGGCATAGCCGCTGGCCATCGAGCGCTTGTTGACGATGATGGTCTTGGCCTTGAAGGCTTCGAGAATCGGCATGCCGGCGATCGGCGACTTCGGATCGTTCTTCGCCGCCGGGTTGACCACGTCGTTGGCACCGAGCACCAGCACCACGTCGGCTTGGCCGAACTCGGAGTTGATGTCTTCCATCTCGAACACCTGGTCGTATGGCACTTCGGCCTCGGCCAGCAATACGTTCATGTGGCCAGGCATACGGCCGGCGACCGGGTGGATCGCGTATTTCACGGTCACGCCGCGGTGCGTCAGTTTCTCGGTCAGTTCCTTCAGCGCGTGTTGGGCGCGAGCTACCGCCAGGCCGTAGCCCGGAACAATGATCACGGTGTCGGCGTTGGTCAGCAGGAAGGTCGCGTCGTCAGCCGAACCGGATTTCACCGGACGAGCTTCTTGCGAACCGGCCGGACCGCCAGCGTCGGCACTGTTGCCGAAACCGCCGAGCAGGACGTTGAAGAACGAACGGTTCATCGCCTTGCACATGATGTACGAGAGGATGGCACCGGACGAACCCACCAGCGAACCGGCAATGATCAGCATCGAGTTGTTCAGCGAGAAGCCGATACCGGCCGCCGCCCAGCCCGAGTAGCTGTTGAGCATCGACACCACTACTGGCATGTCGGCACCGCCAATCGGGATGATGATCAGCACGCCGAGCACGAAGGCCAGGGCCAGCATCAGGGCGAAGGCGCCGAGGTTGCCGGTCAGCATGAACATGATGCCCAGGCCCAGCGTGGCCAGGCCCAGGATCAGGTTGACCTTGTGCTGGCCGCTGAACTGTACCGGTGCGCCCTGGAACAGGCGGAACTTGTACTTGCCCGAGAGCTTGCCGAAGGCAATCACCGAACCGGAGAAGGTAATTGCACCGATGGCGGCGCCGAGGAACAGTTCCAGGCGGTTACCGGCCGGAATCGCGTCGCCCAGTTGCTTGACGATGCCCAGGGACTGCGGCTCGACCACGGCGGCAATCGCAATGAACACGGCGGCCAGGCCGATCATGCTGTGCATGAAGGCGACCAGTTCCGGCATCTTGGTCATTTCAACGCGCTTGGCCATGATCGAGCCGGCGCTGCCACCGATCAGCAGGCCGACAATCACGTAGCCGATACCGGCAGTGGCAAGCTCCGCACCCAGCTTATAGATGAGGCCCACGGTGGTCAGAATCGCCAGCGCCATGCCGAGCATGCCGAACAGGTTGCCGCGTCGTGAGGTGGTGGGGTGCGACAGGCCTTTGAGGGCCTGGATGAAGCAGATCGACGCGATCAAGTAGAGCGTCGTTACGAGGTTCATGCTCATTACTTCGGCGCCTCTTCTTTTACGGTTTTCGGGGCTTTTTTCTTGAACATCTCAAGCATGCGTCGGGTGACCAGGAAGCCACCGAAGACGTTCACCGCCGCCAGTGCGACAGCCAGGGTGCCCATGGTTTTGCCCAGCGGGGTCACGGTCAGGGCGGCGGCCAGCATGGCGCCGACGATCACGATCGCCGAAATGGCGTTGGTCACCGCCATCAGCGGCGTGTGCAAGGCGGGTGTAACGTTCCAGACCACGTGATAACCGACATAAATCGCCAGCACGAAGATGATCAGGTTGTAGATACCGGGGGAGATAAGCTCTTCCATCGTCTGAATCCCTGCTTAGGCGTTTTTGCGGATGACTTGACCGTCGCGGCACATCAGGCACGCGGCGACGATGTCGTCTTCGAGGTTGATCTCGAACTGGCCTTCCTTGGTGAACACCAGTTTCAGGAAGTCCAGCAGGTTGCGCGCATAGAGCGCCGAAGCGTCTGCACCAACCTGGGCTGCCAGGTTGGTCGGGCCGCAAATGGTCACGCCGTGGGCCACGATCACCTGGTCGGCGACGGTCAGCGGGCAGTTGCCGCCCTGTGCAGCGGCCAGGTCAATGACCACCGAGCCTGGCTTCATTTGCGCAACGGTTTCCGCGCTCAGCAACACCGGAGCCTTGCGGCCCGGAATCAGTGCGGTGGTGATGACGATGTCGGCCTGCTTGGCGCGCTCGTGCACGGCCTGGGCCTGACGCTGCATCCAGCTGGCGGGCATTGGGCGTGCGTAACCACCGACGCCGACTGCGCACTCACGCTCTTCATCGGTTTCATAGGGCACATCGACGAACTTGGCACCCAGGGATTCGATCTGTTCCTTCACTGCCGGACGTACGTCGGACGCTTCAATCACCGCGCCCAGGCGCTTGGCCGTGGCGATGGCCTGCAGACCTGCAACACCGGCGCCGAGAATCAGCACGCGAGCGGCTTTTACGGTGCCCGCAGCGGTCATCAGCATCGGCATGAAGCGCGGATAGTGGTGGGCGGCCAGCAGCACGGCTTTATAGCCGGCAATGTTGGCTTGCGAAGACAGCACATCAAGGCTTTGCGCACGGGACGTACGCGGCGCGGCTTCCAGGGAAAAGGCGGTGATACCGGCCTCGGCCAGTTTGGCAATGGTTTCATTGCTGAACGGGTTGAGCATGCCAACCAGCACGGTGCCGCTTTTGATCAGGCTCAGTTCGCTGTCGCTGGGCGCGACAACCTTGAGGATCAGCTCTGCACCAAATGCATCGTTGGCGCTGCCAATCACTGCACCTGCCGCTTCATAAGCACTGTCGACAACGCTGGCATTGATGCCGGCGCCGCTTTGCACAGTGACTTTATGACCCTGGCCGATCAGCTTCTTGATGGTTTCCGGGGTTGCAGCAACCCGCGTTTCACCGGTCTGGGTTTCGAGAGGAACACCAATGTGCACGTCAAATCTCCTGCTTGATCTTATTGCTTTCGATCTTTCTTAGAAGGCCAGCGCACTGCGGAGGGTGCGACTGGGGCGGCCGATCAGCACGACCCCGCTGTATTCAAGGCGGGGCGCGGCATTTTGCAGGCGAACTAAGTGGCCTTCAAGGGATTATGACGGGTGACGGAAAATTAACTACAAGTCACCCCGTGACCGAATGTCGCAACCCACCGTTAAAGTTCCGTCTAGCCCGTGGCTTGTGGGGATTGTGGCAAAAAAACAGGAATTTACGCATCGGCTATATGAATGATGCGCCATTGCCTGGTTTGGGCCTCTGAAAGCCGCGTGTTTAGGCGGCTGTGGGACGATTGTGCCGTTTTGGGTACAGTCTGCTTAGATGCGACAAATAGTTATATCTGTAGGGCTATTATTTTGCTGACTACGGGGTCAGATTACCCTGAGATGCCCATTCTATCTAGGTTGTAGCTGTTTGCCTGATGGATCAGCCAGTCCCGAAAGGCGCGTAAGGACGCAGATTCGACCTTTCGGTCAGGAATCATCAGGTAATAGGCCTTGAGACTCGACAGCGCTAACGGGTTGGCAATCACCAGTCTTTGCTCGGCCAACTCGCGTTGAATCAGGAACGGAGGGATCAGCGCAATCCCCATGTCGTGCATGGCCGCCTGGGCGAGCATGGAGAATAGCTCGTAACGCGGTCCTGTCATGTCGCGGGGGATATTCAGCTGCTGGGCGTTGAACCATTGGCGCCAGGCGTAGGGGCGCGTGGTCTGTTGCAGCAATGGCAGCTCGGCAATTCGCTCGGCGCTCAACTGTGGCTGGTTGCCCAGCAGTGCCGGGCTGCAGACCGGCATCGGATTCTCCCCCATCAGGCGGTGGGATTCGGTGCCTGGCCAATCGGCATCGCCGAAGTAGATCGCGGCGTCGAACTCGGTGTCGGCGAACAGGAAGGGTCGTGTGCGGTTGGTCAGGTTGACCGTCACTTCCGGGTGTTGCTGCTGGAAATCCTTGAGCCGGGGCAGCAGCCATTGGGTGCCAAAGGTCGGGACTACCGCCAGTTCAATGGTATTGGCGCCCTGCTGGCCCATGACTGACAAGGTATCCCGCTCGACTGCGTCGAGTTGGGTGGCGACGCGTCGGCTGTAGGAAAGTCCCGCTTCGGTGAGTTTCACGCCGCGTCGCGAGCGTCGGAACAGTTCGACGCTGAGGAACTCTTCCAGCCCGGCAATTTGTCGGCAGATGGCGCCTTGGGTGAGAGAAAGCTCCTGGGCAGCTTTGGTGAAACTCTCGTGGCGTGCCGCCGCTTCGAAGCTGATCAGTGCGGCAGTGCTGGGGATTTTGCGGCGCATGTACGGCAACCTCACTAATAAGTCGTCTGTTTAAGGCTTGAATCTATTACGGAGTGAGAAATTAGCACAACAGCATGCGAAATCCTCGTTTGCCCAATCCCGGCGCGGCGCCTAGGATCATTCCACGATATTTGATCACCTTCACGAGAACAGACTCATGGCCGGTAAAGCTAGCTTCAACTGGATCGATCCCCTGCTGCTGGATCAACAGCTCACTGAAGAAGAGCGCATGGTGCGCGACAGCGCTGCGCAGTTTGCCCAGGACAAGCTGGCACCGCGCATCCTCGAAGCTTTCCGCCATGAAAAGACCGACCCGGCGATCTTCCGGGAAATGGGTGAGATCGGCCTGCTGGGCGCGACCATCCCGGAGCAGTACGGCGGCAGCGGCCTGAACTACGTGTGCTACGGCCTGATCGCCCGTGAGGTCGAGCGTGTCGACTCTGGCTACCGTTCGATGATGAGTGTGCAGTCCTCACTGGTGATGGTGCCGATCAATGAATTCGGTACAGAAGCGCAAAAGCAGAAGTACCTGCCGAAACTGGCCTCGGGTGAGTGGATTGGTTGCTTCGGTCTGACCGAGCCTAACCATGGTTCTGACCCAGGTTCGATGATTACTCGTGCACGCAAAGTGGAAGGCGGCTACAGCCTGACCGGCAGCAAGATGTGGATCACCAACAGCCCGGTCGCCGACGTATTTGTGGTCTGGGGTAAAGATGATGCGGGCGATATCCGCGGCTTCGTGCTGGAAAAAGGCTGGAAAGGTCTGAGCGCTCCGGCGATCCACGGCAAGGTTGGTCTGCGTGCGTCGATCACCGGCGAGATCGTGATGGACAACGTGTTTGTTCCTGAAGAAAACATCTTCCCGGACGTCCGTGGCCTCAAAGGTCCATTCACCTGCCTGAACTCGGCGCGCTATGGCATTTCCTGGGGTGCTTTGGGTGCCGCAGAGTTCTGCTGGCACACCGCTCGTCAGTACACCCTGGATCGTCAGCAGTTCGGTCGCCCATTGGCAGCCACCCAGTTGATCCAGAAGAAACTGGCGGACATGCAGACCGAGATCACTCTGGCGCTGCAAGGCTGCCTGCGTCTGGGTCGGATGAAGGACGAAGGTACGGCTGCGGTCGAAATCACGTCGATGATGAAACGCAACTCCTGCGGCAAGTCCCTGGACATCGTACGCATGGCTCGCGACATGCTCGGCGGCAACGGCATTTCCGACGAGTTCGGTGTGGCGCGTCACCTGGTCAACCTTGAGGTGGTGAACACCTATGAAGGTACTCACGACGTTCACGCGCTGATCCTGGGTCGCGCGCAAACCGGTCTCCAGGCGTTCTATTAATAGGAGAGCGGCCATGGGTGCGTTATCGCATTTGCGGGTACTGGATTTATCGCGGGTGCTGGCCGGGCCATGGGCCGGCCAGATCCTGGCGGACCTGGGGGCCGAGGTCATCAAGGTCGAGCGTCCGGGCAACGGCGATGACACGCGCGCCTGGGGTCCGCCCTTCCTCAAGGATGCCTACGGCGAAAACACCAGCGAGGCGGCTTATTACCTGTCGGCCAATCGCAACAAGCAATCGGTGACCATCGACTTCACCCGAGCCGAAGGTCAGAAGCTGGTGCGCGAGTTGGCGGCCAAGTCGGACATTCTGATCGAGAACTTCAAGGTCGGTGGCCTGGCGGCTTATGGGTTGGACTATGAGTCGCTGAAGGCGATCAATCCTGACCTGATCTACTGCTCGATCACTGGATTTGGTCAGACCGGGCCCTATGCCAAGCGCGCGGGCTACGATTTCATGATCCAGGGCTTGGGCGGCTTGATGAGTCTGACCGGTCGCCCCGAAGGTGATGAAGGTGCCGGGCCGGTGAAGGTCGGCGTAGCGCTGACGGATATCCTGACCGGGCTGTATTCGACGGTGGCGATCCTGGCGGCGCTGGCGCATCGCGATCACGACGGTGGTGGTCAGCACATCGACATGGCGTTACTGGATGTGCAGGTCGCTTGCCTGGCCAACCAGGCCATGAACTACCTGACCACGGGTGTGGCGCCCAAGCGCCTGGGCAATGCTCATCCTAATATAGTGCCGTACCAGGACTTCCCGACCGCGGATGGTGATTTCATCCTCACCGTGGGTAATGACGGGCAGTTTCGCAAGTTTGCCCAGGTGGCCGGTCAGCCGCAGTGGGCGGATGATCCGCGGTTCGCGACCAATACCCAGCGTGTGGCGAATCGTGCGGTGCTGATCCCGTTGATTCGTCAGGCGACGGTGTTCAAGACCACGGCGCAGTGGGTATCCGAGTTGGAGCAAGCGGGCGTGCCTTGCGGGCCGATCAATGATCTTTCACAGGTGTTTGCCGATCCCCAGGTGCAGGCGCGCGGGTTGGCGATCGAGCTGCCCCATGCGTTAGCCGGATTGGTGCCGCAAGTCGCCAGCCCTATTCGCCTGTCGCAGACGCCGGTTGAGTACCGTCATGCGCCTCCTCTTCTGGGAGAGCACACGTTGGAGATCTTGCAGCGGGTGCTGGGGATGAATGCCGACGCGGTGGCGGCCTATAAAGAGTCCGGGGTTCTTTAAGCGGCCTCTCTATATAGAAGCGGTGCCCTTCCTAGCTTTAACAGAAGGAAGGGCATCGCTTTTTGGGTTTCGCGCAACTCATTGATCAAAAAGCAAAATTAGTGGTTGACGCGAGTTTTTATCTGTCTATAATTTGCCCCACTTCCGGCGCAGTCGAAACGGAAAACTCCTTGGTAAACAACGAGTTACACAGTTTTCGGCAGTCAGTGTTTCAGGTCATCGAAACACGAAGGAAGTTGAAAAAGAGGTGTTGACAGCAGCGTGTAACGCTGTAGAATTCGCCTCCCGCTGACGAGAGATCGAAGGCGCAAGTGGTTGAAGTTGTTAAGGATTCCTTGAAAACTTCTGAAAATAATCACTTGACAGTAAATGAGGCTGCTGTAGAATGCGCGCCTCGGTTGAGACGAAAGATCTTAACCAACCGCTCTTTAACAACTGAATCAAGCAATTCGTGTGGGTGCTTGTGCAGTCAGACTGATAGTCAAAAAGATTATCAGCATCACAAGTTACTCCGCGAGAAATCAAAGATGTAACCAACGATTGCTGAGCCAAGTTTAGGGTTTCTTAAAAACCCAAAGATGTTTGAACTGAAGAGTTTGATCATGGCTCAGATTGAACGCTGGCGGCAGGCCTAACACATGCAAGTCGAGCGGTAGAGAGAAGCTTGCTTCTCTTGAGAGCGGCGGACGGGTGAGTAATGCCTAGGAATCTGCCTGGTAGTGGGGGATAACGTTCGGAAACGGACGCTAATACCGCATACGTCCTACGGGAGAAAGCAGGGGACCTTCGGGCCTTGCGCTATCAGATGAGCCTAGGTCGGATTAGCTAGTTGGTGAGGTAATGGCTCACCAAGGCGACGATCCGTAACTGGTCTGAGAGGATGATCAGTCACACTGGAACTGAGACACGGTCCAGACTCCTACGGGAGGCAGCAGTGGGGAATATTGGACAATGGGCGAAAGCCTGATCCAGCCATGCCGCGTGTGTGAAGAAGGTCTTCGGATTGTAAAGCACTTTAAGTTGGGAGGAAGGGTTGTAGATTAATACTCTGCAATTTTGACGTTACCGACAGAATAAGCACCGGCTAACTCTGTGCCAGCAGCCGCGGTAATACAGAGGGTGCAAGCGTTAATCGGAATTACTGGGCGTAAAGCGCGCGTAGGTGGTTCGTTAAGTTGGATGTGAAAGCCCCGGGCTCAACCTGGGAACTGCATTCAAAACTGACGAGCTAGAGTATGGTAGAGGGTGGTGGAATTTCCTGTGTAGCGGTGAAATGCGTAGATATAGGAAGGAACACCAGTGGCGAAGGCGACCACCTGGACTGATACTGACACTGAGGTGCGAAAGCGTGGGGAGCAAACAGGATTAGATACCCTGGTAGTCCACGCCGTAAACGATGTCAACTAGCCGTTGGAATCCTTGAGATTTTAGTGGCGCAGCTAACGCATTAAGTTGACCGCCTGGGGAGTACGGCCGCAAGGTTAAAACTCAAATGAATTGACGGGGGCCCGCACAAGCGGTGGAGCATGTGGTTTAATTCGAAGCAACGCGAAGAACCTTACCAGGCCTTGACATCCAATGAACTTTCCAGAGATGGATTGGTGCCTTCGGGAACATTGAGACAGGTGCTGCATGGCTGTCGTCAGCTCGTGTCGTGAGATGTTGGGTTAAGTCCCGTAACGAGCGCAACCCTTGTCCTTAGTTACCAGCACGTAATGGTGGGCACTCTAAGGAGACTGCCGGTGACAAACCGGAGGAAGGTGGGGATGACGTCAAGTCATCATGGCCCTTACGGCCTGGGCTACACACGTGCTACAATGGTCGGTACAAAGGGTTGCCAAGCCGCGAGGTGGAGCTAATCCCATAAAACCGATCGTAGTCCGGATCGCAGTCTGCAACTCGACTGCGTGAAGTCGGAATCGCTAGTAATCGCGAATCAGAATGTCGCGGTGAATACGTTCCCGGGCCTTGTACACACCGCCCGTCACACCATGGGAGTGGGTTGCACCAGAAGTAGCTAGTCTAACCTTCGGGAGGACGGTTACCACGGTGTGATTCATGACTGGGGTGAAGTCGTAACAAGGTAGCCGTAGGGGAACCTGCGGCTGGATCACCTCCTTAATCGACGACATCAGCTGCTGCATAAGCTCCCACACGAATTGCTTGATTCATTGAAGAAGACGAGAACAGCCCTGCGGTACGGGGGTTGTTGTATGTCGTAAAGCTTAGAAATGAGCATTCCAGCGTGAATGTTGATTTCTGATCTTTAAGATTAGACCGTTCTTTAAAAATTTGGGTATGTGATAGAAAGATAGACTGGACGTTACTTTCACTGGTAACGGATCAGGCTAAGGTAAAATTTGTGAGTGACTCTTAAGAGTTTTGCGAATTTTCGGCGAATGTCGTCTTCATAGTATAACCAGATTGCTTGGGGTTATATGGTCAAGTGAAGAAGCGCATACGGTGGATGCCTTGGCAGTCAGAGGCGATGAAAGACGTGGTAGCCTGCGAAAAGCTTCGGGGAGTCGGCAAACAGACTTTGATCCGGAGATGTCTGAATGGGGGAACCCAGCCATCATAAGATGGTTATCTTGTACTGAATACATAGGTGCAAGAGGCGAACCAGGGGAACTGAAACATCTAAGTACCCTGAGGAAAAGAAATCAACCGAGATTCCCTTAGTAGTGGCGAGCGAACGGGGACTAGCCCTTAAGTGGCTTTGAGATTAGCGGAACGCTCTGGAAAGTGCGGCCATAGTGGGTGATAGCCCTGTACGCGAAAATCTCTTAGTCATGAAATCGAGTAGGACGGAGCACGAGAAACTTTGTCTGAATATGGGGGGACCATCCTCCAAGGCTAAATACTACTGACTGACCGATAGTGAACTAGTACCGTGAGGGAAAGGCGAAAAGAACCCCGGAGAGGGGAGTGAAATAGATCCTGAAACCGTATGCGTACAAGCAGTGGGAGCCCACTTTGTTGGGTGACTGCGTACCTTTTGTATAATGGGTCAGCGACTTATTTTCAGTGGCGAGCTTAACCGAATAGGGGAGGCGTAGCGAAAGCGAGTCTTAATAGGGCGTCTAGTCGCTGGGAATAGACCCGAAACCGGGCGATCTATCCATGGGCAGGTTGAAGGTTGGGTAACACTAACTGGAGGACCGAACCGACTACCGTTGAAAAGTTAGCGGATGACCTGTGGATCGGAGTGAAAGGCTAATCAAGCTCGGAGATAGCTGGTTCTCCTCGAAAGCTATTTAGGTAGCGCCTCATGTATCACTGTAGGGGGTAGAGCACTGTTTCGGCTAGGGGGTCATCCCGACTTACCAAACCGATGCAAACTCCGAATACCTACAAGTGCCGAGCATGGGAGACACACGGCGGGTGCTAACGTCCGTCGTGAAAAGGGAAACAACCCAGACCGTCAGCTAAGGTCCCAAAGTTATGGTTAAGTGGGAAACGATGTGGGAAGGCTTAGACAGCTAGGAGGTTGGCTTAGAAGCAGCCACCCTTTAAAGAAAGCGTAATAGCTCACTAGTCGAGTCGGCCTGCGCGGAAGATGTAACGGGGCTCAAACCATACACCGAAGCTACGGGTATCATCTTAGGATGATGCGGTAGAGGAGCGTTCTGTAAGCCTGTGAAGGTGAGTTGAGAAGCTTGCTGGAGGTATCAGAAGTGCGAATGCTGACATGAGTAACGACAATGGGTGTGAAAAACACCCACGCCGAAAGACCAAGGTTTCCTGCGCAACGTTAATCGACGCAGGGTTAGTCGGTCCCTAAGGCGAGGCTGAAAAGCGTAGTCGATGGAAAACAGGTTAATATTCCTGTACTTCTGGTTATTGCGATGGAGGGACGGAGAAGGCTAGGCCAGCTTGGCGTTGGTTGTCCAAGTTTAAGGTGGTAGGCTGGAATCTTAGGTAAATCCGGGATTCTAAGGCCGAGAGCTGATGACGAGTGTTCTTTTAGAACACGAAGTGGTTGATGCCATGCTTCCAAGAAAAGCTTCTAAGCTTCAGGTAACCAGGAACCGTACCCCAAACCGACACAGGTGGTTGGGTAGAGAATACCAAGGCGCTTGAGAGAACTCGGGTGAAGGAACTAGGCAAAATGGCACCGTAACTTCGGGAGAAGGTGCGCCGGTGAGGGTGAAGGACTTGCTCCGTAAGCTCATGCCGGTCGAAGATACCAGGCCGCTGCGACTGTTTATTAAAAACACAGCACTCTGCAAACACGAAAGTGGACGTATAGGGTGTGACGCCTGCCCGGTGCCGGAAGGTTAATTGATGGGGTTAGCTAACGCGAAGCTCTTGATCGAAGCCCCGGTAAACGGCGGCCGTAACTATAACGGTCCTAAGGTAGCGAAATTCCTTGTCGGGTAAGTTCCGACCTGCACGAATGGCGTAACGATGGCGGCGCTGTCTCCACCCGAGACTCAGTGAAATTGAAATCGCTGTGAAGATGCAGTGTATCCGCGGCTAGACGGAAAGACCCCGTGAACCTTTACTATAGCTTTGCACTGGACTTTGAATTTGCTTGTGTAGGATAGGTGGGAGGCTTTGAAGCGTGGACGCCAGTCTGCGTGGAGCCATCCTTGAAATACCACCCTGGCAACTTTGAGGTTCTAACTCAGGTCCGTTATCCGGATCGAGGACAGTGTATGGTGGGTAGTTTGACTGGGGCGGTCTCCTCCTAAAGAGTAACGGAGGAGTACGAAGGTGCGCTCAGACCGGTCGGAAATCGGTCGTAGAGTATAAAGGCAAAAGCGCGCTTGACTGCGAGACAGACACGTCGAGCAGGTACGAAAGTAGGTCTTAGTGATCCGGTGGTTCTGTATGGAAGGGCCATCGCTCAACGGATAAAAGGTACTCCGGGGATAACAGGCTGATACCGCCCAAGAGTTCATATCGACGGCGGTGTTTGGCACCTCGATGTCGGCTCATCACATCCTGGGGCTGAAGCCGGTCCCAAGGGTATGGCTGTTCGCCATTTAAAGTGGTACGCGAGCTGGGTTTAGAACGTCGTGAGACAGTTCGGTCCCTATCTGCCGTGGACGTTTGAGATTTGAGAGGGGCTGCTCCTAGTACGAGAGGACCGGAGTGGACGAACCTCTGGTGTTCCGGTTGTCACGCCAGTGGCATTGCCGGGTAGCTATGTTCGGAATAGATAACCGCTGAAAGCATCTAAGCGGGAAACTAGCCTCAAGATGAGATCTCACTGGAACCTTGAGTTCCCTGAAGGGCCGTCGAAGACTACGACGTTGATAGGTTGGGTGTGTAAGCGCTGTGAGGCGTTGAGCTAACCAATACTAATTGCCCGTGAGGCTTGACCATATAACACCCAAGCAATCTGCATGCTCGAAAGAGACCAGATTGCGGTGTGTGAAGACGATACAAACCGAAAGTTTGCGACTCATAAAACACCAGCTGTCACATACCCAATTTGCTGAAGCGAGGCCCTCAGGCCACGACTCAGTACCCGAATTTCTTGACGACCATAGAGCATTGGAACCACCTGATCCCATCCCGAACTCAGCAGTGAAACGATGCATCGCCGATGGTAGTGTGGGGTTTCCCCATGTGAGAGTAGGTCATCGTCAAGATTAAATTCCGAAACCCCTATCTGCGTATGCAGGTAGGGGTTTTGTTTTAAGTAGAAGTCACCAATTTTACTGGCACGTTGTTTCACAACGGACCGGTTACAGAATTTCTTGACGACCATAGAGCATTGGAACCACCTGATCCCATCCCGAACTCAGCAGTGAAACGATGCATCGCCGATGGTAGTGTGGGGTTTCCCCATGTGAGAGTAGGTCATCGTCAAGATTGAATTCCGAAACCCCTGTCTGCATTGCAGACAGGGGTTTTGTCGTTTCAGGGTAGAAAAAAACGCCCTCTACCCGCCATCAAGCCCGGCTGCGAACGCTCTGGTTCAGCAATCAACGGGTTTTTGCAGAGATTGCGCCGACCATCGCACAAAAGCCTAAGTTTTCCGGGATTGGTGCCGAAAGACTGTAGGAGACATGCGCGCACCAAAGTAGAGCAGCCCCCAGAGCGGCCTATGAGCTCATTCGGAACGCATCCCTACTCTTTGCATGAGAAGTCCCCCTGACATGAATCTCAAGTTCAGCCATAAAATCCTCCTGGCCGCTTCAGGCGTGGTGGTCCTGGCATTCGCCTTGTTCACCTTGTACAACGACTACCTGCAGCGCAAGACCATCCAGCAGAACCTGGACGCCTCGGTCCAGCAAGCGGGTGAGCTGACCGCCAGCAGCGTGCAGAACTGGCTCAGCGGGCGCATTCTGGTACTCGAAAGCCTGGCGCAGAACGTCGCCCACCAAGGCGCCAACGCCGATCTGCCAGGGCTGGTCGATCAATCCGCCTTCACCTCGAATTTCCAGTTCACTTATGTGGGCCAGGTAAACGGTGTGTTTACCCAGCGCCCCGACGCGAAGATGCCCGACGGCTACGATCCTCGCCAGCGTCCCTGGTACCGTCAGGCAGTCGCCGCCGACCGCACCATGCTCACGCCGCCCTACATGGCTGCAGTGGGTGGGTTGGTCGTGACCATCGCCATGCCAGTGAAGAAGAACGGCGAGTTGCTTGGCGTGGTCGGTGGTGATTTGAGCCTGGCAACCCTGGTCAACATCATCAACGCGGTGGATTTCGGCGGTATCGGTCATGCGTTTCTGGTCAGTGCCGACGGCCAGGTTATCGTCAGCCCGGATAAAACCCAGGTGATGAAAAACCTCAAGGACATCTACCCGGGCGCCAACGTGCAGATCGGCCAGGGCAACCAGGACGTGCGACTAAATCAACAGGATCGGATTCTGTCCTTCACCCCGGTCAGCGGCTTGCCGAATGCGCAGTGGTACATCGGTCTGTCGATCGATCGAGACGCCGCCTACGCCGCGCTGGGAAAATTCCGCACCTCGGCATTGATTGCCATGTTTGTCGCCGTGAGCGCGATTGCAGTGCTGCTCAGCCTGTTGATTCAGGTACTGATGCGTCCGCTGACTACTATGGGCCGTGCGATGCAGGATATCGCACAGGGGGAGGGCGACCTGACCCGGCGCCTCGCCGTACAAAGCAAAGACGAATTCGGCGAACTGGGTGGTGCTTTCAACCAGTTCGTCGAGCGCATTCACGCTTCGATCAGCGAAGTCTCTTCAGCCACGCGCCAGGTGCATGACCTGTCACAACGAGTCATGGCATCGTCCAACGCCTCGCTGGTCGGCTCCGATGAGCAAAGCGCGCGGACCAACAGTGTCGCCGCGGCCATCAATGAGCTGGGCGCCGCCACCCAGGAAATCGCCCGTAACGCCGCCGATGCCTCGCAACACGCCAGCGGTGCCAGCGACCAGGCCGATGACGGTCGTCAGGTGGTCGAACAGACGATTCTGGCGATGACTGAGTTGTCGCAGAAAATCAGCCTGTCCTGCACCCAGATCGAAACCCTGAACGCCAGCACCGACAACATCGGGCACATCCTCGACGTGATCAAGGGCATCTCCCAGCAGACCAACCTGCTGGCTCTCAACGCGGCCATTGAAGCGGCGCGTGCCGGGGAAGCCGGGCGCGGTTTTGCGGTGGTGGCTGACGAGGTACGTAACCTCGCCCATCGCACCCAAGAGTCAGCGGAAGAAATCCACAAGATGATCACGTCGCTGCAGGTCGGCTCACGCGAAGCGGTGTCGACCATGAATGCCAGCCAGGTCTCCAGCGAACAAAGTGTCGAAGTGGCGAATCAGGCGGGGGAGCGGCTGGTCAGTGTGACCCAGCGCATTACCGAGATCGATGGCATGAACCAGTCGGTAGCGGCCGCGACTGAAGAGCAGACCGCCGTGGTCGAAACGCTTAACGTGGACATCAATCAGATCAACCTGCTGAACCAGCAAGGCGTGGCCAATCTCAATGAAACCCTCAAGGATTGCGACGCACTGTCGCTGCAGGCCGGGCGCCTGAAGCAGTTGGTAGACAGCTTCAAGATCTGACGGATTATTGCGCAGGGGGCTCGAGGCTGTTGAGGTAGCGGGTGATGACCTCGACACCACGGTTCAGGTGATGTGTCAGCTTCGCCACGCACAGGTCGATGTCTCGGGCCTGTGCGGTGCGCAGCAGCTCTCGATGATCATCCTGGGTGAGTTTGCCCAGGCCCATGGCACCGAGGTTGAAACGCAGGAAGCGCTCTTCTTCCCACAGACCGGTTTCGATCAAGCTCAACAACCTGCGATTAGGGGCCTTGCGATACAGGGCCATATGAAACAGACGGTTGAGCCGGCCGATTTCGGCGTAGTCGCTTTCGTTATCCAGGTGTTCAATGTGGCTGGCGGCTTCAGCGAAATCGTCGTCGTCGAGCAGCGGAATCGACAGACGCAACGCCTCGCACTCCAGCAGGATGCGCAGGGCGTAGGTCTCGGCAGCATCACCCTCGACCAGCGGCGCTACCACCGCGCCTTTGTGCGCAACCACATGCAGCAGCGATTGCGCTTCCAGTTGACGCAAGGCTTCGCGTACCGGCATGCGGCTGACGCCAAACAGGTCGGCCAGGTCTTGTTGGCGCAGGGCCATGCCGCAGGGCAGGCGGCCGTCGAGAATGGCCGAGCGCAATGTCTCTTCAATCACCGCGCGCGCCAGATGCGCGGGAATCGGTCCGCTGACCGTAATGCTGTTGAGAGGGTTGGGCTTTTGCGCCACGACAGCGACCTCCGACGGCAATAAATTGGATCCAATACACGCTAGTGGCTGGATAATAGCTTGTCAAACGGCTGCGACAATGCCTTTTCCCGGCGATTTATGCCACTCGTTCCTACAGCCTATAAACGCCGCGCATCGACTCCTTGAATGCTCAATAAGTTTAGCTCGCGGAGGGTGATTGCAACGTGCCATTGTCTTTTGCCAATCCAGGCTGCACCATCCATCGATTGCCCGTCGCCCTTCGGAATCACTGCATTGCTGGCACGTTTTGCTCTCCCTCGGACCTTGCGTTGGCTGTGCTCGGCACTGCTGATCGGCAGCGTCATGCTGGGCGCCCTGCAGGCCGACTGGGACTTCTCGCTGATCAGTCGGCGCGCCGAAGCCTTATACGGCCCCTTGGGCGACGGCAAACAGCGAATCGACGCCTGGCAGCATCTGCTGGCAACCCAGCGGCAAACGCCGGAGTTGGAACAGCTCAAGGTAGTGAACCTGTTCTTCAACAAGCAGATGCGCTATGTGGAAGATATCGACCTGTGGCGCCAGGTGGATTACTGGGAAACGCCGATCGAAGGGCTGTGGAAGGGCGCCGGTGACTGTGAAGACTACGCCATCGCCAAGTACTTCAGCCTGCGGCACCTCGGGGTGTCCAGTGACAAACTGCGCATCACGTACGTCAAGGCCCTGCGCCAGAACCGCGCGCACATGGTCCTGACCTATTACTCAAGCCCCGAGGCCATGCCGTTGGTACTCGACAGTCTGGTCGACACGATTTCCCCCGCCAGCCAACGTACCGACCTGTTGCCGGTCTACTCCTTCAACGCCGAAGGGCTGTGGCTGTCGGGCAAGGGCAACCAGAAGGTCAGCGATACCAAGCGCCTGTCCCGTTGGCAGGATGTACTGAAAAAAATGCAGGCCGAAGGATTTCCGGCCGAGACGACCCACTAGGAGCATGCACGCGGATGTCTTTGTTCAAACAGTTGTTGATCGCTATCTGTCTGTTCCTGGTGGTGGCCTTTACCGGCAGCTTCATGGTCAGCCTGGAAAGCTCGCGCACCCAGTACGTCAATCAGCTGCGCTCCCATGCACAGGACGCGGCCACGGCGCTGGCGTTGTCACTGACGCCGAACATCGATGATCCGGCCATGGTCGAGTTGCTGGTCAGCTCGATCTTCGACAGCGGCTACTACGCGAGCATTCGGGTGGTCGACTTGAAGACCGACACGGCCATCGTCGAGCGCAGTGGGGCGCCTGACGTCAGCGCGGTGCCGCAGTGGTTCGTCAAATTGATCGGCCTGGAACCGGCGGGTGGCGATGCGCTGGTCAGCCGTGGCTGGGAGCAGGCGGCCAGGGTCGAGGTGGTCAGCCATCCGATGTTCGCTGTTGCCAAATTGTGGCAGAGCGCCTTGGGCAGCCTCGGCTGGTTGCTGCTGTGTGGGGCGGTCAGCGCGGTGTTGGGGGCGTTGTTGTTGCGCCGCCAGCTCAAGCCGCTGGACTACATGGTCAAGCAGTCACACGCCATTGCCCGGCGCGAATTCCTCAGCCTGCCGGAGCTGCCGCGCACCCCAGAATTGCGGCGGGTGGTGCAGGCGATGAACCAGATGGTGGAGAAGCTCAAGGCACTGTTCCAGGAGCAGGCCGAGCGCAGCGAGAAACTGCGCGCCGAATCCTACCAGGACAACCTCACCGGCTTGGCCAACCGGCGTTATTTCGAAATGCAGCTCAATGCCCGGGTGAGCAGTGCCGAGCAGGCCAGTTCGGGTTACTTGCTGCTGTTGCGGGTCAAGGACCTGGCAGGGCTCAACCAGCGCCTGGGCGGACAGCGCACTGACCAGTTGCTGAAGGCGGTCGGCGAGCAACTGACGCGCACCTGCGCTAACTACCCGGAAACCCAGAACCTGATAACGCGCATCCGCGGTGGCGAATTTGCCGTGCTGGCGCCGGGTCTGGTCCGCGAAGAAGCCCTGCAACTGGCGCAAACTCTGGACAGCGCCCTGGCCAGCCTGCACGCCACCGGCGCAACGGATGTGGCGTCAGTGGCGGCGATCGGCCTGGCGCCGTTCGCCCATGGAGACACCCCGCAGGCGGTCTTGACCCTGGCTGACCAGGCCTTGTCGCAGGCGGAAGGCGAGGGCGAGTCGAACTGGGCGTGCCTCGATCATCACGCTGCGGCGACGGTCGCTGACGACCACCACACCTGGCACAGGCTGCTTGACGAGGCGCTCGCTCAACAGCGCTTCCAGCTGTACTTCCAGCCGGTGGTTGCCAGCCAGGATCCGCAGTTGGTGCTGCATTATAAAGTGCTGTCGCGGTTGCTTGATGAACAGGGCCAGACCATTCCGGCAGGACGTTTCCTGCCGTGGCTGGAGCGTTTCGGCTGGATGGCGCGGCTCGATCGGCTGATGCTCGAAGGCGTGTTGAAACAAATGGCCGGGCACAGCGAGTCACTGGCGTTGAACCTGTCGGCGGCAACGTTGGCGGACCCGCAGGCACTGAACAAGGTCTTCGAGATACTGCGTCAGCATTCCGATCTGGGCCCGCGCCTGACCCTGGAAATCGGTGAGGAGCAATTACCCGATCAAGCGGTGCTGGAACAGTTGACCCAACGCCTGCGCGAGCTCGGCTTCAGCCTCAGCCTGCAACGCTTCGGCGGGCGTTTCAGCATGATCGGCAATCTCTCGCGGCTGGGCCTGGCCTACCTGAAGATCGATGGCGGCTACATCCGTGCCATCGACCAGGAAAGCGACAAGCGCCTGTTTATCGAAGCGATCCAGCGCGCGGCCCACAGCATCGACTTGCCGCTGATTGCCGAGCGCGTGGAAACCGCCGGCGAGCTGCAGGTGATTCGCGAGATGGGGCTGTTTGGCGTGCAGGGCCAGCTGTTCGGCGAGCCGCAACCCTGGCAGTGAGGGCAACGCGCAGCGCACCCCGTTGAGCGGGGTGCTGCCGGCGTCAGATCAAACCTTTTTCTTCTTCATTGATCAATTGACTCAAACCGCCCAGGACTACACGTGCCTGGTTACGGTCCATCAGCTTGGCCTGTGCCGCCGGCGGCAGGTCGGTGACGCGAATCACGCCTTTTTCCGTCAGCACCTGAATCAGGTCGTCGAGCACCCGGATCATCTCCAGGTCGCTCTGTTTCAGCTGTTTGAGACTGTTTTCCACCAGTTCGTCGCTGAACCAGTCCTGGATATCGTGGTGGTTGGCGGGCAGTGTTTCCGTCGCCTCGGCGTAAGGCACCGCCTCCACGCGCACCAGCGAGCCCTGTGCATCACGTTGCACGTAGAACATCGAGAATCCCTCATGAATGAACCAGCGTCGTGCCGTCAGCAGCATAGGCCAGCGCAGGCGAGTATGCGGTGCTTCGTGGCAATCGTCACCCAGACACACCGGGAGACCGCCCTTGCGAGCGGTCTCCGGCGGCCTGATCAACTGTTGTTATGGTCAATCTTGATGGTAGGGTCGAGGCCGACCACCAGCGAATTGACACTCTGACCCGACAAGTTATTACCTTCCAGTTTGATCGTCACATCGGCGTTGGCAATACCGCCGGTTTCGTTGAGTTTACCGGCGGAACTGACCTGCAGCGTCGACACCCCTTCAACCGTGGTGATTTTCAGGAAGTTGTCGATGGTGCTCGCGGACTCGCCCTGCAGCAGGTCACGCAGGTCAATGCGATCACCCTCGCTGGCCTTGAAGTCCTTGATCACGTCGTTGCCGGTGTCACCTTGACGCCAGACGAAGGTATCGGCACCTGAGCCGCCGATCAGGATGTCATTGCCTGCGCCGCCGATCAGGGTGTCGTTGCCTGTACCGCCGAGCAGGATGTCATTGCCCTTGCCGCCATCGATGTAGTCGTTGCCGCCCTGGCCGAAGATGATGTCGTTGCCATCACCGCCCAGCAGGTTGTCAGCGCCATCCTTGGCTCCCGATACGTCAAACAGGTTGTAGTGCTCAGTGACGAACTGGTGCACGTTGCTGGCGCTGACTTTGCTCACTTCGACGCCGGTCTGCTTGGACACGAAGGCCTGCATCGCCTGGTACCCCTCGCCGGCGATACCGTTGAAGCTCACCAGGTCGCCGAAGATGATGTCATTGCCATCACCGCCATTGACCTGGTCGTTGCCTGGCAAGACCGCTTCGGTGTGACCGAGGATGGTTTCGGCCAAGTCCTTCGGATCGATGTTGGTTTGCGGTTTACCCAGGGTGTTGTAGGGCTTGAGGTCATTGAGTGAGACATCGTCGTTCAGGCCGATGGCCTGAACCCCTGACAACTCGCCGAGCATCAGGAAGCTGGCGCTCGAGTTATTCGCCGAGTCGATATAGTTGTTGTTGTTCGCTTTGCCAGTACCGTCCAGGGACGAGATCTCGAAGGTGCCGTCACCTTGGGCGTGGAGAGTGCCCACATCACTGCTCTGCCAAGAGTATTTGTTGTTCCACCAGTTTTTTTCATACGTCAGCAGTGTGGTGTTGCCGGAGCTGTCGATTCTCAGCTCATGCGTACTATCGATCAGCTTGGAGAAGGTATCCCCCAGCTTGTAGTTCGCCATCGTCACCACGCTGTCCAGCTTCACGTTGCCGAACAAGGTCGGGTTACCATTCTCGTTCGACTGGTAATACGTTGGCTTACCGTCGGTGATGAAGTAAGTCAGGTTGTTTGATTTGAGCGTGTTGTTGGCCAGCGCTCCGGCGCTCAGGAAGAAGTTGCCTGCGGCCTTGAATACGTCTTCGTAGTTGGTACCACCAAGGGCGGACATCGACTTCAGTACTTCCTGGAGCCTGTCCAGAGCGTCGGAATCATTCAGGTTGAGCGAGACCGTTTTGTTGACCTGAGTATCGAAGTCCGCCAGGAAGATATTCACGGTGCCTGAGGTGTCGGTGCCCAGGCTGGCCTTGAGGCCCTTGAACATATCGGTCAACGCTTTTCTGGCGTCGCTCATCGAGCCATCCATGCTGCCCGAACTGTCGACCAGGAACGCGATGTTGTAGTTCTGGCCCGTCACGGGTTTCAGGCCGCCAATGACGTCGGAAACGATGATGTCGTTGGCGGTGGTGCCGTCGATCGTATCGGTGTCGGGTGTACCGACCTTCGGAATGTACACCGACGGGTAGATCGTGACCGGGATCTGCGCAATGCTCGATGCCGAGTCTTTACCGACGAACTCGGTGGAGGTTGAGGTGACGGTCAGGTTGAACTTGCCATTGAAATACGGTGGCGGAGTCAGGGTGAGGTTGGCCAGGTTCCAGCCGGTGACATTGACTTCGCCACTGGTCGCCGTGGCGGTGAAGCTATGGCCTTGGCCGTCGCTGAGCACGGTACCTGCCGGCACGCCGCCGATCTTCACGCTCAGGCTTTCGGAACCGTCGGTGTCGGTCAGGCCTGTGGTGATCTTCGACAGGTGAACGCTACCGTTCTCCGATCCTTCGTTGAGTTTGTAGCCCTCGTAATAGCCTTCACCGTTGGCGCCGTGCAAATCGGACACAGTCACGCCAGCGTTGATCAGGTCGGTGACGCCGGTGTAGATCGGCACGCCGGCATTGTCCAGGTTGAGCGTCGGACCGTTGTCTACCTTGAGGTTGACGTCGTAGCTGCCCGGGCCGCTCTGGTTGTGGTGGTAGATGTCCAGGGTGTAGTAGCCGCTGGTGGTCGGCGTGTACGAGCCGCTGATCGAGCCGCCGGCGCCCCACAGGGCGCTGGCCACGTTTTGTCCGCCAATGGTGATCAGCAGGCTGTCGTCGGCGCTGCCGGTGAAGGTGTAGACCTTGCCGGCTTCGAGGTAGATCAGGCCCGAGGTTTTCGAAGCGATACCGGCGGTCACGCTGCTTTCCTGCACATCGCTCACGGTGGTTTTGCTGTTGGCGGTGCCCGCCGCGTCGATCACCGATTTCAGGGTGTTGGTCGGCGCACCGCTGCCCGCACCGTTGTAGCCGGTGTTGAGGGCGGTGAGGCCAGTCCAGGTCTCCTTGATCAGGCCTGTCGAGTTGACGTTGGTGCCGGCGATGCTCAGGGTCGGCGCGTCGGCTTGCGGGGTAATGTCGACTTTCAGCGTTGCTTCGCTGCCCAGGTTGAAGCTGTCGGTAGGCTTGTACTTGATCTGCGCGTAGTCGGCCGCTTTGTTGCCCACGCCTGTGCCGCCATAACCGTCGGCGCCCGACTCGTTGAGGGCAGGCCTGAACGTCAGCTTGCCGGCCTGGATATCGGCCTGGCTGATGGTCTGGTTTAGCGTGACCGCGACTCCGTTGAACAACAGGCTGCCATTGGCCGGCAGCCCAGTGATGGTGATGCCCAGTGGGGTATCGCCATCGACGTCACTGACATTGAAGTTGGCCCAGTTCAGGGTCAGGGGCGTGTCTTCGGTGCCGGTTACTGCGCCGCCAGTGGCCACCGGCGCGTGGTCGATATCGAGGATGTCGGTTCTGACGCTATCTTCGCCCACCACCAGCTTTTCAAAGCCGCCGCCGCTGAACGAATCAATGGTGACCTTGAAGTTCTCGGTGCCTTCGACCACATGGTCCGCGAGGGTCCTGATGTCGAAGTTGACGCTGCTGGCGCCGGCCGGAATCTTGACCTGGAGCACGCCCTGGTAATCGCTGCCATTGGCCGCGGTGCCGCTGTACTTGAGGTTAACCGTCACTTCAGTTTGCGACTTGTTCGTCAGGTTCAGCGTGTAGTGCGCGCTTTGGCCTTCCACGACCGACTTGTCACCGCTGATGCTCAGGACGGTCTGGTCGGCTTGGCCCGCCGGTTCGTCGCTGACGGTGACGGTGATTGGCGTTTTGTTCAACACCAGGTTTTCGTAGTTGTGAGTGCCAGTCACCTCTTCGATTTTATTGACCACGCTCACCGGCTGGCTGATGTAAACGTTGTCCTTGGCCGTTGCGGTGTAGCTACCGCTGGCAGAACCTGCTGGCACGGTAATGAAGGTGCCGTCGCTGAGCTTGAAGGTCAGGCCGCCGTGGTTCTTCAGTTCCAGGCCATTGGCGTTGGTCAGGGTCACGGTATAGGTAACCTGGTCACCTTCGGCGACGGAGGTTTTGTCCACGCTCAGGTTGGCTACGACATCGCTGGTGGTGTCGTTGATCTGCACCACACCCGGCACTTTGCTCAGTTGCAGGTCTTCGAAGGTCTTGCCCGGTACGCTGGCGCCGGTGATGGACACGCTCAGTGGGCCGCCGTCCTTGTAGACATCTTCGCCCTGGATCGGCGCGGTGTAGAGCGCCGAGGTCTGACCGGCCTTGATGGTGACGCTGGCGTCTCCGCTCAGCCTGACGATCAGGTCATCGGCCAGGACTTTGTTGACGCTGACGGTGAAGGTTGGGCTGACGTTTTCGAACACTGGACCGTTGCCAGCGATGCTGACGGTGACGGTGTCTACGGTGTCGTTGATCTGCACCACACCTGGCACTTTGCTCAGTTGCAGGTCTTCGAAGACCTTGCCCGGAACGCTGGCGCCGGTGATGGAAACGCTCAGCGGACCGCCGTCCTGATAGACGTCATCGCCCTGGATTGGCGCGGTGTAGAGCGCGCTGGTCTGGCCAGCCTTGATGGTGACGCTGGCGTCGCCGCTCAGCCTGACGATCAGATCATCCTTCAACACCTGGTTGATGCTGACAGTGAAGGTCGGGTTGGCGTTTTCGAACACTGGACCGTTGCCGACGATGCTGACGGTGACGGTGTCCGTGGTGTCGTTGATCTGCACCACGCCTGGCTCTTTGCTCAGTTGCAGGTCTTCGAAGACCTTGCCTGGAACGCTGGCGCCGGTGATGGTGACGCTGAGCGGACCGCCGTCTTTGTAGACGTCGTCGCCCTGGATCGGCGCGGTGTAGGTCGCGCTGGTCTGGCCGGCCTTGATGGTGACGCTGCCGTGATCGCCGCTCAGCTTGACGACCAGGTCATCCTTCAACACCTGGTTGATGCTGACAGTGAAGGTTGGGTTGGCGTTTTCGAACACAGGACCGTTGCCGACGATGCTGACGGTGACGGTGTCGGTGGTGTCATTGATCTGCACCACACCTGGTTCTTTGCTCAGTTGCAGGTCTTCGAAGACCTTGCCTGGCACAGAAGCACTGTCGATGGACACGCTCAGCGGGCCGCCGTCTTTGTAGACGTCATCACCCTGGATCGGGGCGGTGTAGGTGGCCGAAGTAGCACCAGCTTTGATGGTGACGCTGCCGTGATCGCCGCTCAACTTGACGATCAGGTCATCCTTCAACACCTGGTTGATGCTGACGGTGAAGGTTGGGTTGGCGTTTTCGAATACGTCGCCGTTGCCTTTAATGCTCACGGTAACGGTGTCGGTGGTGTCATTGATCTGAACCACGCCCGGCTCTGTGCTCAGTTGCAGGTCTTCAAAGACCTTGCCTGGAACGCTGGCGCTGTCGATGGTGACGCTCAGCGGACCGCCGTCTTTGTAGACGTCGTCGCCTTGAATCGGCGCGGTGTAGGTGGCCGAAGTAGCACCAGCTTTGATGGTGACGCTGCCGTGATCGCCGCTCAACTTGACGATCAGGTCATCCTTCAACACCTGGTTGATGCTGACAGTGAAGGTCGGGCTGACGTTTTCGAACACTGGACCGTTGCCGACGATGCTGACGGTGACGGTGTCGGTGGTGTCGTTGATCTGCACCACACCTGGCACTTTGCTCAGTTGCAGGTCTTCGAAGACCTTGCCCGGAACGCTGGCGCTGTCGATGGTGACGCTCAGCGGGCCGCCGTCTTTGTAGACGTCATCACCCTGGATTGGTGCCGTGTAAAGAGCACTGGTCTGGCCGGCCTTGATGGTGACGGTGCCGTGATCGCCGCTCAGCTTGACGATCAGGTCATCCTTCAACACCTGGTTGATGCTGACGGTGAAGGTTGGATTGGCGTTTTCGAACACAGGACCGTTGCCGACGATGCTGACGGTGACGGTGTCGGTGGTGTCGTTGATCTGCACCACGCCTGGCTCTGTGCTCAGTTGCAGGTCTTCAAAGACCTTGCCTGGCACAGAAGCACTGTCGATGGACACGCTGAGCGGACCGCCGTCTTTGTAGACGTCGTCGCCCTGGATCGGGGCGGTGTAGGTGGCTGAAGTAGCACCAGCTTTGATGGTGACGGTGCCGTGATCGCCGCTCAACTTGACGATCAGGTCATCGGCCAGGGCCTTGTTGACGCTGACGGTGAAGGTCGGGTTGGCGTTTTCGAACACTGGACCGTTGCCGACGATGCTGACGGTGACGGTGTCGGTGGTGTCGTTGATCTGCACCACGCCCGGTTCTTTGCTCAGCTGCAGGTCTTCAAAGACCTTGCCCGGAACGCTGGCGCTGTCGATGGACACGCTCAGCGGACCGCCGTCTTTGTAGACGTCGTCGCCCTGGATCGGCGCGGTGTAGGTGGCCGAAGTAGCACCAGCCTTGATGGTGACGGTGCCGTGATCGCCGCTCAGCTTGACGACCAGGTCATCCTTCAACACCTGGTTGATGCTGACGGTGAAGGTTGGGTTGGCGTTTTCGAACACAGGACCGTTGCCGACGATGCTGACGGTGACGGTGTCGGTGGTGTCGTTGATCTGCACCACACCTGGTTCTTTGCTCAGCTGCAGGTCTTCAAAGACCTTGCCTGGCACAGAAGCGCTGTCGATGGACACGCTCAGCGGACCGCCGTCTTTGTAGACGTCATCACCCTGGATTGGTGCCGTGTAAAGAGCACTGGTCTGGCCGGCCTTGATGGTGACGGTGCCGTGATCGCCGCTCAGCTTGACGATCAGGTCATCCTTCAACACCTGGTTGATGCTGACGGTGAAGGTCGGGTTGGCGTTCTCGAACACTGGGCCATTGCCGACGATGCTGACGGTGACGGTGTCGGTGGTGTCATTGATCTGCACCACACCTGGCTCTTTGCTCAGTTGCAGGTCTTCAAAGACCTTGCCTGGCACAGAAGCGCTGTCGATGGTCACGCTCAGCGGGCCGCCGTCTTTGTAGACGTCGTCGCCTTGAATCGGCGCGGTGTAGGTGGCGCTGGTCTGGCCGGCCTTGATGGTGACGCTGCCGTGATCGCCGCTCAACTTGACGATCAGGTCATCGGCCAGGGCCTTGTTGACGCTGACGGTGAAGGTCGGGTTGGCGTTTTCGAACACTGGACCGTTGCCAACGATGCTGACGGTGACGGTGTCCACGGTGTCGTTGATCTGCACCACGCCTGGCACTTTGCTCAGTTGCAGGTCTTCGAAGACCTTGCCCGGAACGCTGGCGCTGTCGATGGTGACGCTCAGCGGGCCGCCGTCTTTGTAGACGTCATCGCCCTGGATCGGCGCGGTGTAGGTGGCGCTGGTCTGGCCGGCCTTGATGGTGACGGTGCCGTGATCGCCGCTCAGCTTGACGATCAGGTCATCCTTCAACACCTGGTTGATGCTGACGGTGAAGGTCGGATTGGCGTTTTCGAATACGTCGCCGTTGCCTTTGATGCTCACGGTGACGGTGTCGGTGGTGTCATTGATCTGCACCACACCTGGCTCTTTGCTCAGTTGCAGGTCTTCAAAGACCTTGCCCGGAACGCTGGCGCTGTCGATGGTGACGCTCAGCGGGCCGCCGTCTTTGTAGACGTCGTCGCCCTGGATCGGCGCGGTGTAGGTGGCCGAAGTAGCACCAGCCTTGATGGTGACGGTGCCGTGATCGCCGCTCAGCTTGACGACCAGGTCATCCTTCAACACCTGGTTGATGCTGACAGTGAAGGTTGGGTTGGCGTTTTCGAACACAGGACCGTTGCCGACGATGCTGACGGTGACGGTGTCGGTGGTGTCGTTGATCTGCACCACACCTGGTTCTTTGCTCAGCTGCAGGTCTTCGAAGACCTTGCCTGGCACAGAAGCACTGTCGATGGACACGCTCAGCGGGCCGCCGTCTTTGTAGACGTCATCACCCTGGATCGGGGCGGTGTAGGTGGCCGAAGTAGCACCAGCTTTGATGGTGACGCTGCCGTGATCGCCGCTCAACTTGACGATCAGGTCATCCTTCAACACCTGGTTGATGCTGACGGTGAAGGTCGGGTTGGCGTTTTCGAACACTGGACCGTTGCCGACGATGCTGACGGTGACGGTGTCCGTGGTGTCGTTGATCTGCACCACGCCTGGCTCTTTGCTCAGTTGCAGGTCTTCGAAGACCTTGCCTGGAACGCTGGCGCCGGTGATGGTGACGCTGAGCGGACCGCCGTCTTTGTAGACGTCGTCGCCCTGGATCGGCGCGGTGTAGGTCGCGCTGGTCTGGCCGGCCTTGATGGTGACGCTGCCGTGATCGCCGCTCAGCTTGACGACCAGGTCATCCTTCAACACCTGGTTGATGCTGACAGTGAAGGTTGGGTTGGCGTTTTCGAACACAGGACCGTTGCCGACGATGCTGACGGTGACGGTGTCGGTGGTGTCATTGATCTGCACCACACCTGGTTCTTTGCTCAGTTGCAGGTCTTCGAAGACCTTGCCTGGCACAGAAGCACTGTCGATGGACACGCTCAGCGGGCCGCCGTCTTTGTAGACGTCATCACCCTGGATCGGGGCGGTGTAGGTGGCCGAAGTAGCACCAGCTTTGATGGTGACGCTGCCGTGATCGCCGCTCAACTTGACGATCAGGTCATCCTTCAACACCTGGTTGATGCTGACGGTGAAGGTTGGGTTGGCGTTTTCGAATACGTCGCCGTTGCCTTTAATGCTCACGGTAACGGTGTCGGTGGTGTCATTGATCTGAACCACGCCCGGCTCTGTGCTCAGTTGCAGGTCTTCAAAGACCTTGCCTGGAACGCTGGCGCTGTCGATGGTGACGCTCAGCGGACCGCCGTCTTTGTAGACGTCGTCGCCTTGAATCGGCGCGGTGTAGGTGGCCGAAGTAGCACCAGCTTTGATGGTGACGCTGCCGTGATCGCCGCTCAACTTGACGATCAGGTCATCCTTCAACACCTGGTTGATGCTGACAGTGAAGGTCGGGCTGACGTTTTCGAACACTGGACCGTTGCCGACGATGCTGACGGTGACGGTGTCGGTGGTGTCGTTGATCTGCACCACACCTGGCACTTTGCTCAGTTGCAGGTCTTCGAAGACCTTGCCCGGAACGCTGGCGCTGTCGATGGTGACGCTCAGCGGGCCGCCGTCTTTGTAGACGTCATCACCCTGGATTGGTGCCGTGTAAAGAGCACTGGTCTGGCCGGCCTTGATGGTGACGGTGCCGTGATCGCCGCTCAGCTTGACGATCAGGTCATCCTTCAACACCTGGTTGATGCTGACGGTGAAGGTTGGATTGGCGTTTTCGAACACAGGACCGTTGCCGACGATGCTGACGGTGACGGTGTCGGTGGTGTCGTTGATCTGCACCACGCCTGGCTCTGTGCTCAGTTGCAGGTCTTCAAAGACCTTGCCTGGCACAGAAGCACTGTCGATGGACACGCTGAGCGGACCGCCGTCTTTGTAGACGTCGTCGCCCTGGATCGGGGCGGTGTAGGTGGCTGAAGTAGCACCAGCTTTGATGGTGACGGTGCCGTGATCGCCGCTCAACTTGACGATCAGGTCATCGGCCAGGGCCTTGTTGACGCTGACGGTGAAGGTCGGGTTGGCGTTTTCGAACACTGGACCGTTGCCGACGATGCTGACGGTGACGGTGTCGGTGGTGTCGTTGATCTGCACCACGCCCGGTTCTTTGCTCAGCTGCAGGTCTTCAAAGACCTTGCCCGGAACGCTGGCGCTGTCGATGGACACGCTCAGCGGACCGCCGTCTTTGTAGACGTCGTCGCCCTGGATCGGCGCGGTGTAGGTGGCCGAAGTAGCACCAGCCTTGATGGTGACGGTGCCGTGATCGCCGCTCAGCTTGACGACCAGGTCATCCTTCAACACCTGGTTGATGCTGACGGTGAAGGTTGGGTTGGCGTTTTCGAACACAGGACCGTTGCCGACGATGCTGACGGTGACGGTGTCGGTGGTGTCGTTGATCTGCACCACACCTGGTTCTTTGCTCAGCTGCAGGTCTTCAAAGACCTTGCCTGGCACAGAAGCGCTGTCGATGGACACGCTCAGCGGACCGCCGTCTTTGTAGACGTCATCACCCTGGATTGGTGCCGTGTAAAGAGCACTGGTCTGGCCGGCCTTGATGGTGACGGTGCCGTGATCGCCGCTCAGCTTGACGATCAGGTCATCCTTCAACACCTGGTTGATGCTGACGGTGAAGGTCGGGTTGGCGTTCTCGAACACTGGGCCATTGCCGACGATGCTGACGGTGACGGTGTCGGTGGTGTCATTGATCTGCACCACACCTGGCTCTTTGCTCAGTTGCAGGTCTTCAAAGACCTTGCCTGGCACAGAAGCGCTGTCGATGGTCACGCTCAGCGGGCCGCCGTCTTTGTAGACGTCGTCGCCTTGAATCGGCGCGGTGTAGGTGGCGCTGGTCTGGCCGGCCTTGATGGTGACGCTGCCGTGATCGCCGCTCAACTTGACGATCAGGTCATCGGCCAGGGCCTTGTTGACGCTGACGGTGAAGGTCGGGTTGGCGTTTTCGAACACTGGACCGTTGCCAACGATGCTGACGGTGACGGTGTCCACGGTGTCGTTGATCTGCACCACGCCTGGCACTTTGCTCAGTTGCAGGTCTTCGAAGACCTTGCCCGGAACGCTGGCGCTGTCGATGGTGACGCTCAGCGGGCCGCCGTCTTTGTAGACGTCATCGCCCTGGATCGGCGCGGTGTAGGTGGCGCTGGTCTGGCCGGCCTTGATGGTGACGGTGCCGTGATCGCCGCTCAGCTTGACGATCAGGTCATCCTTCAACACCTGGTTGATGCTGACGGTGAAGGTCGGATTGGCGTTTTCGAATACGTCGCCGTTGCCTTTGATGCTCACGGTGACGGTGTCGGTGGTGTCATTGATCTGCACCACACCTGGCTCTTTGCTCAGTTGCAGGTCTTCAAAGACCTTGCCCGGAACGCTGGCGCTGTCGATGGTGACGCTCAGCGGGCCGCCGTCTTTGTAGACGTCGTCGCCCTGGATCGGCGCGGTGTAGGTGGCCGAAGTAGCACCAGCCTTGATGGTGACGGTGCCGTGATCGCCGCTCAGCTTGACGACCAGGTCATCCTTCAACACCTGGTTGATGCTGACAGTGAAGGTTGGGTTGGCGTTTTCGAACACAGGACCGTTGCCGACGATGCTGACGGTGACGGTGTCGGTGGTGTCGTTGATCTGCACCACACCTGGTTCTTTGCTCAGCTGCAGGTCTTCGAAGACCTTGCCTGGCACAGAAGCACTGTCGATGGACACGCTCAGCGGGCCGCCGTCTTTGTAGACGTCATCACCCTGGATCGGGGCGGTGTAGGTGGCCGAAGTAGCACCAGCTTTGATGGTGACGCTGCCGTGATCGCCGCTCAACTTGACGATCAGGTCATCCTTCAACACCTGGTTGATGCTGACGGTGAAGGTTGGGTTGGCGTTTTCGAACACAGGACCGTTGCCAACGATGCTGACGGTGACAGTGTCGGTGGTGTCATTGATCTGCACCACGCCCGGCTCTGTGCTCAGCTGCAGGTCTTCGAAGACCTTGCCTGGCACAGAAGCACTGTCGATGGACACGCTCAGCGGGCCGCCGTCTTTGTAGACGTCATCACCCTGGATCGGCGCGGTGTAGGTCGCGCTGGTCTGGCCGGCCTTGATGGTGACGGTGCCGTGATCGCCGCTCAACTTGACGATCAGGTCATCCTTCAACACCTGGTTGATGCTGACGGTGAAGGTTGGATTGGCGTTTTCGAACACAGGACCGTTGCCAACGATGCTGACGGTGACAGTGTCGGTGGTGTCATTGATCTGCACCACACCTGGCTCCGTGCTCAGTTGCAGGTCTTCGAAGACCTTGCCCGGAACGCTGGCGCTGTCGATGGTGACGCTCAGCGGGCCGCCGTCTTTGTAGACGTCGTCGCCCTGGATCGGCGCGGTGTAGGTGGCCGAAGTAGCACCAGCCTTGATGGTGACGGTGCCGTGATCGCCGCTCAGCTTGACGACCAGGTCATCCTTCAACACCTGGTTGATGCTGACGGTGAAGGTTGGATTGGCGTTTTCGAATACGTCGCCGTTGCCTTTAATGCTGACGGTGACGGTATCGGTGGTGTCGTTGATCTGCACCACGCCTGGCACTTTGCTCAGTTGCAGGTCTTCGAAGACCTTGCCTGGAACGCTGGCGCTGTCGATGGACACGCTCAGCGGACCGCCGTCTTTGTAGACGTCGTCGCCTTGAATCGGCGCGGTGTAGGTGGCCGAAGTAGCACCAGCCTTGATGGTGACGCTGCCGTGATCGCCGCTCAACTTGACGATCAGGTCATCGGCCAAGGCCTTGTTGATGCTGACAGTGAAGGTCGGATTGGCGTTTTCGAACACAGGACCGTTGCCAACGATGCTGACGGTGACAGTGTCGGTGGTGTCATTGATCTGCACCACGCCCGGCTCTGTGCTCAGCTGCAGGTCTTCGAAGACCTTGCCTGGCACAGAAGCACTGTCGATGGACACGCTCAGCGGGCCGCCGTCTTTGTAGACGTCATCACCCTGGATCGGCGCGGTGTAGGTCGCGCTGGTCTGGCCGGCCTTGATGGTGACGGTGCCGTGATCGCCGCTCAACTTGACGATCAGGTCATCCTTCAACACCTGGTTGATGCTGACGGTGAAGGTTGGATTGGCGTTTTCGAACACAGGACCGTTGCCAACGATGCTGACGGTGACAGTGTCGGTGGTGTCGTTGATCTGCACCACACCTGGCTCCGTGCTCAGTTGCAGGTCTTCGAAGACCTTGCCCGGAACGCTGGCGCTGTCGATGGTGACGCTCAGCGGGCCGCCGTCTTTGTAGACGTCGTCGCCCTGGATCGGCGCGGTGTAGGTGGCCGAAGTAGCACCAGCCTTGATGGTGACGGTGCCGTGATCGCCGCTCAGCTTGACGACCAGGTCATCCTTCAACACCTGGTTGATGCTGACGGTGAAGGTTGGATTGGCGTTTTCGAATACGTCGCCGTTGCCTTTAATGCTGACGGTGACGGTATCGGTGGTGTCGTTGATCTGCACCACGCCTGGCACTTTGCTCAGTTGCAGGTCTTCGAAGACCTTGCCTGGAACGCTGGCGCTGTCGATGGACACGCTCAGCGGACCGCCGTCTTTGTAGACGTCGTCGCCTTGAATCGGCGCGGTGTAGGTGGCCGAAGTAGCACCAGCCTTGATGGTGACGCTGCCGTGATCGCCGCTCAACTTGACGATCAGGTCATCGGCCAAGGCCTTGTTGATGCTGACAGTGAAGGTCGGATTGGCGTTTTCGAACACTGGACCGTTGCCGACGATGCTGACGGTGACGGTGTCCGTGGTGTCGTTGATCTGCACCACGCCCGGTTCTTTGCTCAGTTGCAGGTCTTCAAAGACCTTGCCCGGAACGCTGGCGCTGTCGATGGACACGCTCAGCGGGCCGCCGTCTTTGTAGACGTCGTCGCCTTGAATCGGCGCGGTGTAGGTGGCGCTGGTCTGGCCAGCCTTGATGGTCACGCTGCCGTGATCGCCGCTCAGCTTGACGACCAGGTCATCCTTCAACACCTGGTTGACGCTGACGGTGAAGGTTGGGTTGGCGTTTTCGAATACGTCGCCGTTGCCTTTAATGCTGACGGTGACGGTATCGGTGGTGTCATTGATCTGCACCACGCCCGGCTCTGTGCTCAGCTGCAGGTCTTCAAAGACCTTGCCCGGAACGCTGGCGCTGTCGATGGTGACGCTGAGTGGACCGCCGTCTTTGTAGACGTCATCGCCCTGGATCGGCGCGGTGTAGGTGGCCGAAGTAGCACCAGCTTTGATGGTGACGGTGCCGTGATCGCCGCTCAACTTGACGATCAGGTCATCCTTCAACACCTGGTTGATGCTGACAGTGAAGGTCGGGTTGGCGTTTTCGAATACGTCGCCGTTGCCTTTAATGCTCACGGTAACGGTGTCCGTGGTGTCATTGATCTGCACCACGCCCGGCTCTGTGCTCAGCTGCAGGTCTTCAAAGACCTTGCCCGGAACGCTGGCGCTGTCGATGGTGACGCTGAGCGGACCGCCGTCTTTGTAGACGTCATCGCCCTGGATCGGCGCGGTGTAGGTGGCCGAAGTAGCACCAGCCTTGATGGTGACGGTGCCGTGATCGCCGCTCAGCTTGACGATCAGGTCATCCTTCAACACCTGGTTGATGCTGACGGTGAAGGTTGGATTGGCGTTTTCGAATACGTCGCCGTTGCCTTTAATGCTGACGGTGACGGTGTCGGTGGTGTCGTTGATCTGCACCACACCTGGTTCTTTGCTCAGCTGCAGGTCTTCAAAGACCTTGCCTGGCACAGAAGCGCTGTCGATGGACACGCTGAGTGGACCGCCGTCTTTGTAGACGTCATCGCCCTGGATCGGCGCGGTGTAGGTGGCCGAAGTAGCACCAGCCTTGATGGTGACGGTGCCGTGATCGCCGCTCAACTTGACGATCAGGTCATCCTTCAACACCTGGTTGATGCTGACAGTGAAGGTCGGGTTGGCGTTTTCGAATACGTCGCCGTTGCCTTTAATGCTCACGGTAACGGTGTCCGTGGTGTCATTGATCTGCACCACGCCCGGCTCTGTGCTCAGCTGCAGGTCTTCAAAGACCTTGCCCGGAACGCTGGCGCTGTCGATGGTGACGCTGAGCGGACCGCCGTCTTTGTAGACGTCATCGCCCTGGATCGGCGCGGTGTAGGTGGCCGAAGTAGCACCAGCCTTGATGGTGACGGTGCCGTGATCGCCGCTCAGCTTGACGATCAGGTCATCCTTCAACACCTGGTTGATGCTGACGGTGAAGGTCGGGTTGGCGTTCTCGAACACTGGGCCATTACCGACGATGCTGACGGTGACGGTGTCGGTGGTGTCGTTGATCTGCACCACACCCGGCTCTGTGCTCAGCTGCAGGTCTTCGAAGACCTTGCCTGGCACAGAAGCGCTGTCGATGGACACGCTCAGCGGACCGCCGTCTTTGTAGACGTCATCACCCTGGATTGGTGCCGTGTAAAGAGCACTGGTCTGGCCGGCCTTGATGGTGACGGTGCCGTGATCGCCGCTCAGCTTGACGATCAGGTCATCCTTCAACACCTGGTTGATGCTGACGGTGAAGGTTGGATTGGCGTTTTCGAATACGTCGCCGTTGCCTTTAATGCTGACGGTGACGGTGTCCACGGTGTCGTTGATCTGCACCACGCCTGGTTCTTTGCTCAGCTGCAGGTCTTCGAAGACCTTGCCTGGCACAGAAGCGCTGTCGATGGACACGCTGAGTGGACCGCCGTCTTTGTAGACGTCATCGCCCTGGATCGGCGCGGTGTAGGTGGCCGAAGTAGCACCAGCTTTGATGGTGACGCTGCCGTGATCGCCGCTCAACTTGACGATCAGGTCATCCTTCAACACCTGGTTGATGCTGACGGTGAAGGTTGGATTGGCGTTTTCGAATACGTCGCCGTTGCCTTTAATGCTGACGGTGACGGTGTCCACGGTGTCGTTGATCTGCACCACGCCTGGTTCTTTGCTCAGCTGCAGGTCTTCGAAGACCTTGCCTGGCACAGAAGCGCTGTCGATGGACACGCTGAGTGGACCGCCGTCTTTGTAGACGTCATCGCCCTGGATCGGCGCGGTGTAGGTGGCCGAAGTAGCACCAGCTTTGATGGTGACGCTGCCGTGATCGCCGCTCAACTTGACGATCAGGTCATCCTTCAACACCTGGTTGATGCTGACGGTGAAGGTTGGATTGGCGTTTTCGAATACGTCGCCGTTGCCTTTAATGCTGACGGTGACGGTGTCCACGGTGTCGTTGATCTGCACCACACCTGGCTCTGTGCTCAGTTGCAGGTCTTCGAAGACCTTGCCCGGAACGCTGGCGCTGTCGATGGACACGCTCAGCGGACCGCCGTCTTTGTAGACGTCGTCGCCCTGGATCGGCGCGGTGTAGGTGGCCGAAGTAGCACCAGCCTTGATGGTGACGGTGCCGTGATCGCCGCTCAACTTGACGATCAGGTCATCCTTCAACACCTGGTTGATGCTGACAGTGAAGGTCGGGTTGGCGTTCTCGAACACAGGACCGTTGCCAACGATGCTGACGGTGACGGTGTCGGTGGTGTCGTTGATCTGCACCACACCTGGCTCTGTGCTCAGTTGCAGGTCTTCGAAGACCTTGCCCGGAACGCTGGCGCTGTCGATGGTGACGCTCAGCGGACCGCCGTCTTTGTAGACGTCGTCGCCCTGGATCGGCGCGGTGTAGGTGGCCGAAGTAGCACCAGCCTTGATGGTGACGCTGCCGTGATCGCCGCTCAGCTTGACGATCAGGTCATCCTTCAACACCTGGTTGATGCTGACGGTGAAGGTTGGATTGGCGTTTTCGAATACGTCGCCGTTGCCTTTAATGCTGACGGTGACGGTGTCCACGGTGTCGTTGATCTGCACCACGCCTGGTTCTTTGCTCAGCTGCAGGTCTTCGAAGACCTTGCCTGGCACAGAAGCGCTGTCGATGGACACGCTGAGTGGACCGCCGTCTTTGTAGACGTCGTCGCCTTGAATCGGCGCGGTGTAGAGCGCCGAGGTCTGGCCAGCCTTGATGGTGACGGTGCCGTGATCGCCGCTCAACTTGACGATCAGGTCATCGGCCAAGGCCTTGTTGATGCTGACAGTGAAGGTCGGGTTGGCGTTTTCGAACACATCGCCGTTGCCAGCGATGCTCACGGTGACGGTGTCTGGCGTGTCGACCACGGTGGTGGTGACTTTGCTGCCGTCGAGGGTCAGTTTCTCGAAGTTGCGATCGCCGGTGACGCTGGTGATGCCGGTAACGATCGGGCCCGAGACATAATCATTGTTGACCACGGGCACAGTGATCGAGCCGGTCAGGCTGTCGCCTGCCACGGTGATCTTGCTGCCATCGCTGAGGGTAAAGGTCAGCGGTGCGTGATTGCCAATCGGGATGCCATCCGGTCCCTTGAGGGTCACGGTGTAAGTGATGCTGCCGCCTTCTTCCACCGAGGTTTTGTCCGCGGTGAGGGTGGCGATCACTTCGCTGGTGGTGTCGCCGACGAGCACGACGCCCGGCAGCGGGCTGACGATCAGGAATTCAAAGGTTTTGCCCGGCACACTGGCGTCCGCCACGGTGGCGGTAACAAACCCGCCGTCCTTGAAGACGTCATCGCCCTGGATCGGCGCGGTGTAGATCGCCGAGGTCTGGCCGGCCTTGACGGTGACGGTGTCGCCGTTGCCCAGCTTGACGATGAGGTCGTCCTTGAGCGCCTGATTGATTTTGACGGTGAAGAGTGGATTGGCATTTTCCAGAACCGAACCATTGCCTTCGATGCTGACAATGACGATGTTCGGCAGGTCGATGACTTTTGTGGTGACCGGACTCGTATCGAGGGTCAGTTTTTCAAAGGTCTCGTCGCCGGTAACGCCGGTCAGACTGTTGGTCACGGGTGCCGAGACGTAGACGTCATTGGCCACGGGCACGGTGACTTTGCCGGTGAGGCTGTTGGCGTCGATGGTGATTTTGCTGCCATCGCTGAGGGTAAAGGTCAGCGGTGCGTGGGTGCCAATCGGCAGGCCGGCAGGCCCGGTCAAGGTCACGGTGTAGGTAATGCTGCTGCCTTCGACCGCGAAGGTTTTGTTCGCGGTGAGGGTGGCGGTGACTTCGCTGGTGGTGTCGTTGATCTGAACCACGCCTGGTTCTTTGCTCAGTTGCAGGTCTTCGAAGACCTGATCCTTCACTGTCGCTTCGGTGATCGTGACGCTCAGCGGACCGCCGTCTTTGTAGACGTCGTCGCCTTGAACTGGGGCGGTATAGATTGCGCTAGTTTCGCCGGCTTTGACGGTGACGGTGCCGCCGTTGCTGAGTTTGACGGTCAGATCATCCTTCAACGCCTGGTTGAGGGTGATGGTGAAAGTCGGGCTCGCGTTCTCGAATACGTCGCCGTTGCCGGCAATGCTCACGGTCACGGTGTCGGTGGTGTCGTTGATTTGCACCACACCTGGCTCTTTGCTCAGTTGCAGGTCTTCGAAGACCTGGTCCTTCACAGTCGCTTCAGTGATCGTGACGCTCAGCGGGCCGCCATCTTTGTAGACATCTTCGCCTTGAACTGGGGCGGTATAGATTGCGCTGGTTTCGCCGGCTTTGACGGTGACGGTGCCGCCGTTGCTGAGTTTGACGGTCAGATCATCCTTCAACGCCTGGTTGAGAGTGATGGTGAAGGTTGGATTGGCGTTCTCAAACACCGGTCCGTTGCCGGCGATGCTCACGGTCACGGTGTCGGTGGTGTCGTTGATTTGCACCACACCTGGCTCTTTGCTCAGCTGCAGGTCTTCGAAGACCTGATCCTTCACAGTCGCTTCGGTGATCGTAACGCTCAGCGGGCCGCCGTCTTTGTAAACGTCTTCGCCTTGGACTGGGGCGGTATAGATCGCGCTGGTCTCGCCGGCCTTAACGGTGACGGTGCCGCCGTTGCTCAGCTTGACGGTCAGATCATCCTTCAACGCCTGGTTGAGGGTGATGGTGAAGGTTGGATTGGCGTTCTCAAACACCGGTCCGTTGCCAGCGATGCTCACGGTCACGGTGTCGGTGGTGTCGTTGATCTGCACCACACCTGGTTCTTTGCTCAGCTGCAGGTCTTCGAAGACCTGGTCCTTCACTGTCGCTTCGGTGATCGTGACGCTCAGTGGGCCGCCGTCTTTGTAGACGTCCTCGCCTTGGATCGGTGCGGTGTAGATCGCCGAAGTCTCGCCGGCTTTGACGGTGACGGTGCCGCCGTTGCTCAGCTTGACGGTCAGATCATCCTTCAACGCCTGGTTGAGGGTGATGGTGAAGGTTGGATTGGCGTTCTCGAATACGTCGCCGTTGCCTTTGATGCTCACGGTCACGGTGTCGGTGGTGTCGTTGATCTGCACCACACCCGGCTCTTTGCTCAGTTGCAGGTCTTCGAAGACCTGGTCTTTCACAGTCGCTTCGGTGATGGTAACGCTCAGCGGGCCGCCGTCTTTGTAGACGTCCTCGCCTTGAACTGGGGCGGTATAGATCGCGCTGGTATCGCCGGCTTTAACGGTGACGGTGCCGCCGTTGCTCAGCTTGACGGTCAAGTCGTCGGCGAGAGCTCTGTTGATGCTGACAGTGAAGGTCGGGCTGGCGTTTTCGAATACGTCGCCGTTGCCTTTGATGCTCACGGTCACGGTGTCGGTGGTGTCGTTGATCTGCACCACGCCTGGCTCTGTGCTCAGTTGCAGGTCTTCGAAGACCTGATCCTTAACAGTCGCTTCGGTGATGGTAACGCTCAGCGGGCCGCCATCTTTGTAGACGTCCTCGCCTTGAACTGGGGCGGTGTAGATCGCCGAAGTCGCGCCGGCTTTAACGGTAACCGTACCGCCGTTGCTGAGTTTGACGGTCAGGTCATCCTTCAACGCCTGGTTGAGGGTGATGGTGAAAGTTGGATTGGCGTTTTCGAATACGTCGCCGTTGCCTTTAATGCTCACGGTCACGGTGTCGGTGGTGTCGTTGATCTGCACCACGCCCGGTTCTTTGCTCAGCTGCAGGTCTTCGAAGACCTGATCCTTCACAGTGGCTTCGGTGATGGTGACGCTCAGCGGGCCGCCGTCTTTGTAGACGTCCTCGCCTTGAACTGGGGCGGTATAGATCGCGCTGGTCTCACCAGCCTTAACGGTGACGGTGCCGCCGTTGCTCAGCTTGACGGTCAAGTCGTCGGCGAGAGCTCTGTTGATGCTGACAGTGAAGGTCGGATTGGCGTTTTCGAATACGTCGCCGTTGCCTTTGATGCTCACGGTGATGGTATCGGTGGTGTCGTTGATTTGAACCACACCCGGCTCTTTGCTCAGTTGCAGGTCTTCGAAGACCTGGTCCTTCACAGTCGCTTCGGTGATCGTGACGCTCAGTGGGCCGCCGTCTTTGTAGACGTCCTCGCCCTGGACTGGCGCGGTGTAGATGGCCGAAGTTTCGCCGGCTTTAACGGTGACGGTGCCGCCGTTGCTCAGCTTGACGGTCAAGTCGTCGGCGAGAGCTCTGTTGATGCTGACAGTGAACGTCGGGTTGGCGTTCTCGAATACGTCGCCGTTGCCTTTAATGCTCACGGTGACGGTGTCGGTGGTGTCGTTGATCTGCACCACGCCTGGTTCTTTGCTCAGCTGCAGGTCTTCGAAGACCTGATCCTTCACAGTGGCTTCGGTGATGGTGACGCTCAGCGGGCCGCCGTCTTTGTAGACGTCTTCACCCTGGATTGGCGCGGTGTAGATGGCCGAAGTTTCGCCGGCTTTAACGGTGACGGTGCCGCCGTTGCTCAGCTTGACGGTCAGATCATCCTTCAACGCCTGGTTGAGGGTGATGGTGAAGGTTGGATTGGCGTTCTCAAACACCGGTCCGTTGCCGGCGATGCTCACGGTCACGGTGTCGGTGGTGTCGTTGATTTGCACCACACCTGGCTCTTTGCTCAGTTGCAGGTCTTCGAAGACCTGGTCTTTCACAGTCGCTTCAGTGATCGTGACGCTCAGCGGGCCGCCATCTTTGTAGACGTCTTCGCCTTGAACTGGGGCGGTGTAGATCGCCGAAGTCTCACCGGCTTTAACGGCAACCGTGCCACCGTTGCTCAGCTTGACGGTCAGGTCATCCTTCAACGCCTGGTTGAGGGTGATGGTGAAGGTTGGATTGGCGTTCTCAAACACCGGTCCGTTGCCGGCGATGCTGACGGTGACGGTGTCGGTGGTGTCGTTGATTTGCACCACACCTGGCTCTTTGCTCAGTTGCAGGTCTTCGAAGACCTGGTCTCTCACCGTGGCTTCGGTGATGGTGACGCTCAGTGGACCGCCGTCTTTGTAGACGTCTTCGCCTTGGATCGGTGCGGTGTAGATCGCCGAAGTCTCGCCGGCTTTAACGGTAACCGTACCGCCGTTGCTGAGTTTGACGGTCAAGTCGTCGGCGAGAGCTCTGTTGATGCTGACAGTGAAGGTCGGGCTGGCGTTTTCGAAAACGTCGCCGTTGCCTTTAATGCTCACGGTGACGGTGTCGGTGGTGTCGTTGATCTGCACCACACCCGGTTCTTTGCTCAGTTGCAGGTCTTCGAAGACCTGGTCCTTAACAGTGGCTTCGGTGATCGTGACGCTCAGCGGGCCGCCATCTTTGTAGACGTCCTCGCCTTGGACCGGCGCGGTATAGATCGCGCTGGTCTCACCGGCTTTAACGGTAACCGTGCCGCCGTTGCTCAGCTTGACGGTCAGGTCATCCTTCAACGCCTGGTTGAGGGTGATGGTGAAGGTTGGATTGGCGTTCTCAAACACCGGTCCGTTGCCTTTGATGCTCACGGTGACGGTGTCGGTGGTGTCGTTGATCTGAACCACGCCTGGCTCTTTGCTCAGCTGCAGGTCTTCGAAGACCTGGTCCTTCACCGTGGCTTCGGTGATGGTGATGCTCAGTGGACCGCCGTCTTTGTAGACGTCCTCGCCTTGGACCGGCGCGGTATAGATCGCGCTGGTCTCACCGGCTTTAACGGTAACGGTACCGCCATTGCTCAGTTTGACAGTCAGGTCGTCGGCGAGGGCTTTGTTGATGCTGACGGTGAAGGTCGGGCTCGCGTTCTCGAATACGTCGCCGTTGCCTTTGATGCTCACGGTGATGGTGTCGGTGGTGTCGTTGATTTGCACCACGCCCGGTTCTTTGCTCAGTTGCAGTTCTTCGAAGACCTGGTCCTTCACAGTGGCTTCGGTGATGGTGACGCTCAGCGGGCCGCCGTCTTTGTAGACGTCCTCGCCCTGGACTGGCGCGGTGTAGATGGCCGAAGTTTCGCCGGCTTTAACGGTAACCGTACCGCCGTTGCTCAGTTTGACGGTCAAGTCGTCGGCGAGAGCTCTGTTGATGCTGACAGTGAAGGTCGGATTGGCGTTTTCGAATACGTCGCCGTTGCCTTTGATGCTGACGGTGACGGTATCGGTGGTGTCGTTGATCTGCACCACGCCCGGCTCTTTGCTCAGTTGCAGGTCTTCGAAGACCTGGTCCTTAACAGTGGCTTCGGTGATCGTGACGCTCAGTGGACCGCCGTCTTTGTAGACGTCTTCGCCTTGGACTGGGGCGGTATAGATCGCGCTGGTCTCACCGGCTTTGACTGTAACGGTGCCGCCGTTGCTGAGTTTGACGGTCAGATCATCCTTCAACGCCTGGTTGAGGGTGATGGTGAAGGTCGGATTGGCGTTTTCGAATACGTCGCCGTTGCCTTTGATGCTGACGGTGACGGTGTCCGTGGTGTCGTTGATTTGAACCACACCCGGCTCTTTGCTCAGTTGCAGGTCTTCGAAGACCTGGTCCTTCACAGTCGCTTCAGTGATCGTGACGCTCAGCGGGCCGCCGTCTTTGTAGACGTCCTCGCCTTGAACTGGGGCGGTATAGATCGCGCTGGTCTCACCGGCTTTAACTGTAACCGTACCGCCGTTGCTCAGCTTGACGGTCAAGTCGTCGGCGAGAGCTCTGTTGATGCTGACAGTGAAGGTCGGGTTGGCGTTTTCGAACACTGGTCCGTTGCCGGCGATGCTCACGGTCACGGTGTCGGTGGTGTCGTTGATCTGCACCACACCCGGTTCTTTGCTCAGTTGCAGGTCTTCGAAGACCTGATCCTTCACCGTGGCTTCGGTGATGGTCACGCTCAGCGGGCCGCCGTCTTTGTAGGCGTCCTCGCCCTGGACTGGCGCGGTGTAGATGGCCGAAGTTTCGCCGGCTTTAACGGTAACCGTACCGCCGTTGCTCAGCTTGACGGTCAGATCATCCTTCAACGCCTGGTTGAGGGTGATGGTGAAGGTTGGATTGGCGTTCTCAAACACCGGTCCGTTGCCGGCGATGCTCACGGTCACGGTGTCGGTGGTGTCGTTGATCTGCACCACACCTGGTTCTTTGCTCAGTTGCAGGTCTTCGAAGACCTGGTCCTTAACAGTGGCTTCGGTGATCGTGACGCTCAGCGGGCCGCCATCTTTGTAGACGTCCTCGCCTTGAACTGGGGCGGTATAGATCGCGCTGGTCTCACCGGCTTTAACGGTGACGGTGCCGCCGTTGCTCAGCTTGACGGTCAGATCATCCTTCAACGCCTGGTTCAGGGTGATGGTGAAGGTTGGATTGGCGTTCTCAAACACCGGTCCGTTGCCGGCGATGCTGACGGTCACGGTGTCGGTGGTGTCGTTGATTTGCACCACACCTGGTTCTTTGCTCAGTTGCAGGTCTTCGAAGACCTGATCCTTAACAGTCGCTTCGGTGATGGTAACGCTCAGCGGGCCGCCGTCTTTGTAGACGTCCTCGCCTTGAACTGGGGCGGTATAGATCGCGCTGGTCTCGCCGGCTTTGACGGTAACCGTACCGCCATTGCTCAGTTTGACAGTCAGGTCGTCGGCGAGGGCTTTGTTGATGCTGACGGTGAAGGTCGGGCTCGCGTTCTCAAACACCGGTCCGTTGCCGGCGATGCTCACGGTCACGGTGTCGGTGGTGTCGTTGATCTGTACGACGCCTGGTTCTTTGCTCAGTTGCAGGTCTTCGAAGACCTTACCTGGCACGGAAGCGTCAGTGATGGTCAGGCTCAGCGGACCGCCATCTTTGTACACGTCTTCGCCCTGGATTGGCGCGGTGTAGATAGCCGAAGTCTCGCCGGCTTTGACGGTAACGGTACCGCCATTGCTCAGTTTGACAGTCAGGTCCTCGGCGAGGGCTTTGTTGATGCTGACGGTGAAGGTCGGGTTGGCGTTTTCGAACACTTCGCCGTTACCGGCGATGCTCACTGTCACGGCGTCCAGCGAATCACTAATGGTGGTGACGGCTGGAGTAGTGCTCGGCACCAGATTCTCAAAGTTGCCGCCGGTAGTGCCAGTGATGGTGGTGCTGACGGTGCTGCCGTTGACGTAGACATCGTTGGCCGGGGTGTCGACAACCACAGTGCCGGTTGTTTTACCGGCTTCGATGGTGATGACCGAGCCATTGCTCAGGGTCACCGTCATTGCGGTGCCAGCCGGATTGGTCAGGGTGGCGGTGTAGGTGATTTGCCCGCCTTCGGTGATTCCACTGGTAGCGGTCAATGTCAGAGCTGTAGCGTCCAGCGAGTCGCTGATGGTGGTGACGGCTGGAGTGGTGCTCGGCACCAGGTTTTCGAAGTTGCCGCCGGTAGTGCCCGTAATGGTGGTGCTGACGGTGGAGCCATTGACGTAGACATCGTTGGCCGGGGTATCAACTACCACGGTACCAGTAGTCTTGCCCGCCTCAATAACAATGACCGAGCCATTGCTCAAGGTCACAGTCATCGGCGTGCCGGCCGGATTGGTCAGGGTCGCGGTGTAGGTGATCGAGCCACCTTCGGTGATGCCACCGGTGGCGGTCAAGGTCAGCGCGGTAGCGTCTGGCGAATCACTGATAGTAGTGACAGCCGGGGTAGTGCTCGGCACCAGGTTTTCAAAGTTGCCGCCGGTAGTGCCAGTGATGGTGGTGCTGACGGTGCTGCCGTTGACGTAGACATCGTTGGCCGGGGTATCAACTACCACGGTACCAGTAGTCTTGCCCGCCTCAATAACAATGACCGAGCCATTGCTCAAGGTCACAGTCATCGGCGTGCCGGCCGGATTGGTCAGGGTCGCGGTGTAGGTGATCGAGCCACCTTCGGTGATGCCACCGGTGGCGGTCAAGGTCAGCGCGGTAGCGTCTGGCGAATCACTGATAGTAGTGACAGCCGGGGTAGTGCTCGGCACCAGATTCTCAAAGTTGCCGCCGGTAGTGCCAGTGATGGTGGTGCTGACGGTGGAGCCATTGACGTAGACATCGTTGGCCGGGGTATCGACAACGACAGTGCCAGTCGTCTTGCCCGCCTCAATAACAATGACCGAGCCATTGCTCAAGGTCACAGTCATCGGCGTGCCGGCCGGATTGGTCAGGGTCGCGGTGTAAGTGATCTGGCCGCCTTCGGTAATTGCCCCTGTAGCGGTCAAGGTCAGGCCGGTCGAATCAGGCGAATCAGTGATGGTAGTGACAGCCGGTGTGGTACTCGGCACCAGATTTTCGAAGTTGCCGCCAGTAGCACCCGTAATGGTGGTACTGACAGTACTGCCATTGTTGTAGACATCATTGGCCGGCGTATCCACAACGACGGTGCCGGTGGTTTTGCCGGCCTCGATGATAATCACCGAACCATTGCTCAAGGTCACACTAACCGGCGTCTGCGCCGGATTGGTCAGGGTGGCGGTGTAGGTAATCTGCCCGCCTTCGGTGATCGTCGGCTGCGCGGTCAGGGTGACGGTGGTGGTGTCGATGGTGTCCGTGATCTGGGTCACGGCAGGGGTTGGGTCGACGGTCACTACCTGGTTGCCGCCGCCCGTGGTGCCGGTGACGGTGACGGTGATTTGCGACGGGTCGAGGTAAACGCTGTCATTCGGTGCCAATGGTACGTTGACGCTGCCGCTGACCTGGCCGGCCGGGATGACGATGGTCGAGCCGTTGGACAGGGTGATGGTCAGGTCGGTCAGTGGCGCCCGGCTGACGTTGGCGGTGTAGACAAGGACGCCACCGGCTTCGGTGATGGTCGGCGTGGCACTCAGGGTCAGGACCGAGCCCGGCACGACGGTGGTGTCATTGCCGTTGTTGTTGGTCTGTGGACCTTGGGTTTCTTCCACGGCGGTGAAGGCCGAGTCGATGCCTGCCGTCGGGAAGCCAATGGTGGGATCAACCCGTCCGGCTGTGGCTTCGAGCATCACAAAGCTGTGGCCGCCACCGGCATCGCCGCCGCTGCCTGACGCGGACTGGCCCGCCGCCGTGGCTTCGAGTTCGGTGGTCGGGTCGGCGCCGGCGACGATGGCTTGCTGCAACTCTTCTACCGACGGTGCGGCCTGCGCAGTGGCTTGTGCCAGGTCAGTGCTGGAATCCGGGGCGCTGGCGCTCCATTGGGTGTCCCGGCCCAGGTCGAGCAGACGGCCGTCCGCCAACTCCAGGGTGACGGCCCCCGCCAGGCCGGTGTCCAACTGGTCACCTATGAACAGTCGATCGCCTTCAATCAAAACGCGTCGGACGCCCTCTGGGGACACCGCGAAAACTTGACCAACAATGCTTTTGACGATGGCAACAACACTGCTCATTGAAGACTCTCCGATGTTCCGTTCAGTAGGCTTCCATTGATCTGAAGGGTTTCTTGCCCGTTCAGCCTGGACGTACTTGCAAAATGATAGACGTACTAATGACGCTTATTTGCGTCAATAACTTGGCTATAACTTTTCGTAATTAACTCAATGCCAAACTATTGACCTTATTGGAGGCATCCTAAACAATCGCCCCGGTAATGTCACATTGATATTTACGCGGCGACCTGACCTACAGCATGTGTTTCAGTTAATAGTTTTGAGCTTTACGACATACGGTTATTCCGGTTGCCATTTTCCGCCGCAGCCCGCGTTTTCGCTGTGATTCGAGACATGAAGTCCTGGGAAATTCTTTTATGCTTTCGCACTTGTTCAAAGCTTTGCCTTTCACGCTCGCCGCCACGTTCGTACAAGCCCAAACCCTCCCTCAAGCCATGCAGCAGGCGCTGGATGTCCATCCGGAAATCCAGGCGGGTGTTAACAGCCGTTTGGCCGCGGATTATCAATTAAGAGCAGCTGAAGGGGGATACCTGCCGAAGGTCGATCTGCTCGGCGGTTATGGCCGTGAAGGCACCGACAGCCCTTCCACTCGGTCGGGCACCGGACGTAACGATTGGGAAACCCTGAACCGCGGCGAGTCGAGCTTGCGTCTGCAGCAAATGGTTTTTGACGGTTTTGCGACGTCCAGCGAAGTCGGGCGTCAACAAGCCACCGTCAATTCTCGCGCTTATTCGTTGTTGGGCACCTCCGAGCGCACCGCGCTGACCGTTGCCCAGGTTTACCTCGACGTGTTGAGCCGTCGCGAGTTCGTGCAACTGGCTGAAGACAACCTGCGCAACCACGAGCGGATCTTCGACCAGATCCGCCTGCGCACCGAGCGTGGCGTCGGCCGTACCGCCGACCGCGACCAGGCCGAAGCCCGTCTGGCCCAGGCGCGCAACAACCTGATCACCGAACAGACCAACCTCGCGGACGCCCAGACCAACTTCCTCAGCGCCGTGGGCCAGATGCCCGATCAACTCGAGCGTCCTGCGCCGTTCCTGGCCATGCTGCCGGCCGACCTGAACGAAGCGCGCCAGCAGATGCTGGACAACAGCCCGATCCTGCGCTCCGCGGAATCGGACATTGTTGCGGCGGAAAAGCAGTACGACACCGCCAAATCGACCTTCTACCCGCGCTTCGACGCCGAGTTGGGGCGTTCTGCCGACAACGACATCGATGGCGCGGACGGTCACAGCAACGAGTGGCAGGCCATGCTGCGCATGCGCTTCAACCTGTATGCCGGCGGCAGCAACAAGGCCGACCTGGAATCCAAGGCCTACCTCTCCAACCAGGCACTGGACGTGCGCAACAACGCCCTGCGCGTACTGAATGAAGAACTGGGCCTGGCCTGGAACGCCTTGAACAACGCCAACGCCCAGGTGCCGATCGCGCAGAAGTACGTCGATTACAGCACCAGCGTGCGCAGCGCCTACCAGCAGCAGTTCAGCCTTGGCGAGCGAACCCTGCTCGACTTGCTCGACAGTGAAAACGAATTGTTCAACGCTTCCCGCCGCCTGGTGGAAATCAAGAACATTCAGTTATTTACTCAGTATCGAATCAAGGCGACCATGGGCGAGTTGCTCAAGAGCCAGGGAGTGGTCGCACCGATGGCCTCCGTCGTACAGAACGACGTGAAGCCAAAAGTTCAGCTTCCTGGCATGAATTGAGCTTTAGTTAATGTTCAATTGATAGCCGAGAGTATTGAGCGTGGAATCAGAAGCCAGTCGAGTTCATCTCAGTCATGATCCACGCGCCTCGCACGACGATCCGTTACTCGACGGATTGTTGGCGCTGTGCATGCTGCACCAGAAACCTGCCAGCGCGGCAATGCTGACCACCGGTCTTCCATTGCCCAAGCAGCGCCTGAGCGTCGAACTGCTGCCGCGCGCCGCCGCGCGTGCCGGCCTGCAAGGGCGGGTGCTGCAACGCAAGCTGGACAAAATCCCGACAATCGCCATGCCGGCGCTGTTGCTGCTCAAGGACGACCGCAGTGCGGTCCTGCTGGGCTGGCACGGCGAGGATCAGGCGCGTTTGCTGCTCAGCGAAAGCGATGGCGGCGAAGTGCTGATCAGCCGTGAACTGCTGGCAGACGATTACATTGGCCAGGCATTCTTTGCCCAGCCCCAGCACAAATTCGACGTCAACCACGGCACCCTGATCCCGCGGGCGCGCTCGTGGTTCCGCGACACCCTCAAGCGTTCGCGCTGGCTCTACGCCGACGCGATCGCCGCGAGTTTCCTGATCAACATCATCGCCATGGCCGCGCCCTTGTTCGTGATGAACGTCTACGACCGCGTGGTGCCCAACCAGGCCGAAGCGACCCTCTGGGTATTAGTGGTCGGGATTACCGGCGCCTATATGTTCGACCTGATCCTCAAGAGCTTGCGCAGTTTGTGCCTGGACCTGGCGGGCAAGAAAACCGACCTGATCATCTCCGCGACCCTGTTCGAGCGGATCGTCGGCATGTCGATGAAATACCGTCCCGCCCGGGTCGGCAGCTTTGCGCAGAACATCCATGAGTTCCAGAGCCTGCGCGACTTCCTCGCCTCGCTGACACTCACCAGCCTGATCGACCTGCCGTTCACCTTGCTGATTTTCCTGGTGATCGCCCTGTTGGGTGGGCACCTGGTGTGGATCCCGGTGCTGGCGTTCCCGATTGCCCTGCTGATCGGTTATGTATTGCAGAAGCCGCTGCAGGCGACCATGGAACGCACCATGGCGCTCGGCGCCGAGCGTCAGTCGAGCCTGATCGAAACCCTCTCCGGTCTCGACGCGGTCAAGGTCAACAACGCCGAGAGCGAACGCCAGTACCAGTGGGAGCAGACCATCGGCACCCTCAGCCGCCTCGAACTGCGGGTGAAAATGCTCTCCGGGCTGTCGATCAACATTACCTTGCTGATCCAGCAATTGGCCGGGGTGATCATGATTGCCTTCGGGGTGTACCAGATCATCGCCGGCAACCTGAGCATGGGCGGGCTGATCGCCTGCTACATGCTCAGCGGCCGCGCCCTCAGCCCGCTGGCCTCGCTGTCTGGCTTGCTGACTCGCTATCAACAGGCCAAGGTCACCATGAGTTCGGTGGACCAGATGATGGAGTTGCCGCAAGAGCGCAACTTTGAAGAGCGTCCGCTGAGCCGCCAGGTGGTGCAAGGTGCCATCGAGTGCCGGCAGTTGAACTTCACCTATCCGGGCCAACAGAACCCGGCGTTGAAAAACATCAACCTGGTGATCAAGCCGGGCGAGAAAATCGGCATCATCGGCCGCAGCGGCTCGGGCAAGAGCTCCCTGGCCAAGCTGCTGGTCGGCCTCTACCAGCCGGACGACGGCGCCTTGCTGGTCGACGGCGTGGACATTCGCCAGATCGACGTCAGCGAGCTGCGCCACAACATCGGCTACGTGCCGCAGGACATCCAGCTGTTGGCCGGCACCCTGCGTGACAACCTGGTGTCCGGTGCGCGCTACATGGAAGACGAGCTGGTGCTGCAGGCCGCCGAACTGGCCGGCGTCCACGAATTTGCCCGCCTGCACCCGCAGGGTTATGAACTGCAAGTCGGCGAGCGCGGACAAAACCTCTCTGGTGGTCAACGCCAGAACGTCGCCCTGGCCCGTGCACTGCTGCTCAACCCGCCGATCCTGCTGCTCGACGAACCGACCAGCGCCATGGACAACACCGGTGAAGAACGCTTGAAGCAACGCCTGCAATCAGTCGTCGAGAGCAAGACCGTGCTGCTGGTCACGCACCGGGCGTCGCTGTTGTCGCTGGTTGACCGGTTGCTGGTGATCGACCGCGGGCAGATTCTCGCCGATGGTCCGAAAGCCGTAGTGATGGAAGCTTTGAAGAAGGGGCAGATCAGTGTTGCTTAAGTCCGGTGTGCGTGACTCGATCCGCAGTTACTTCAAAGGCTCCGAATCCCTCGACGGGCAGCCATTGCCCGAGGTCAAGAAGGCGTTGATCGAAGACGCCCCACGGGTGGTCCGCTTGACCATCTGGGGCATCATCGCCTTCTTCCTGTTCATGCTGTTGTGGGCCAACTTCGCGGTGATCGACGAAGTGACCCGTGGCGATGGCAAGGCCATTCCATCCTCCAAACTGCAGAAAATCCAGAACCTGGAAGGCGGTATCGTCGCCGAACTGTTCGTCCGTGAAGGGCAGATCGTCGAGGCCGGCGCGCCGTTGATTCGCCTGGATGACACGCGGTTTGTCTCCAACGCTGGCGAAACCGAGGCCGATCGCCTGTCGATGTTGCTGCGGGTGGAGCGCTTGAGTGCCGAGGTCGATGATCGCCCACTGGCCTTCGCCGCCGACGTTGTGAAGGCCGTGCCGTTGCAGGCCGCCAACGAAGAATCCCTGTACATCAGCCGTCGCCAGCAACTGCACGATGAAATCGGCGGCCTGCAGGAGCAATTGATCCAGCGTCAGCAGGAGCTGCGCGAGTTCATCTCCAAGCAAGCGCAATACCGTCAGGCCCTGGGTTTGCAGCGCCAGGAAATCAACATGTCCGAGCCGCTGGTAGCCCAGGGCGCGGTATCGCCGGTGGAAGTGCTGCGCCTCAAGCGCGCCGAAGTCGAGACCCGTGGCCAACTGGACGCGACCACCCTGGCCATCCCGCGTGCCGAGTCGGCGATCAAGGAAGTGCAGCGCAAAGTCGACGAAACCCGTGGCAAGTTCCGCAGTGAAGCGCTGACCCAGCTCAACGAGGCGCGCACCGAACTGAACAAGGCGCAGGCCACCGGCAAGGCCCTGGAAGACCGGGTCAGCCGCACCCTGGTGACCTCACCGGTGCGCGGCATCGTCAAGCAGCTGTTGGTCAACACCATCGGCGGCGTGATCCAGCCGGGCAGCGACATGGTGGAAATCGTGCCGCTGGACGACACCCTGCTGGTGGAAGCGAAAATCCGTCCGCAGGACATCGCCTTCCTGCACCCGGGCCAGGAAGCCGTGGTCAAGTTCACCGCCTATGACTACACCATCTATGGCGGCCTCAAGGCCAAGCTGGAAAAAATCGGCGCCGACACCATCACCGACGAAGACAAGAAAACCACCTACTACATGATCACCCTGCGCACCGAACGCAGCCATCTGGGCACCGATGAAAAGCCGCTGCTGATCATCCCCGGCATGGTCGCCTCGGTGGACATCATCACCGGCAAGAAAACCATCCTCAGCTATCTGCTCAAGCCGATCATCAAGGCAAGGGCGGAGGCGTTGCACGAGCGCTAAGCGCGCAGCTGCAAGCCGAAAGCTCCAAGCCGAAAGCCTCAAGATTGGAGCTTTGCAGATGAGAATGGTTGTCCTTTAGCATCGAGTTGCGCGACAATCGTCGCCATTGTTTCGGCGCCTCAAAAGGATTTCTATGCGTCTCCTCCTCCTCGGTGCAGCCCTGCTGTGCTCGTTGAATGTCTCGGCGGCGTTCCCGCCCTCGGCGGACACGGCCTACCTGCCCAAGCCGGCTTATCCGGCGGCAATGGGCACGGTCTCGGGTAATGTGCGCGTTAGCCTCAACATCCATAACGACGGCTCGGTCACTGACGTGAAAGTCCTGAGTGCCACCCATGAGGCATTCGGCCTGGCTGCGAAAGCGGCGGTCGAGCAGTGGCGGTTCCAGCCGTGGAAGGTCAGCGAGGACGCCCCGGCGGTCGTCGATGCGCAGAACACCCTGATTTTTGACCCAGGGCTCGGCACCCCGTCGCCGAATCACCCACAAATCGCCATTCACAACATGCTGTTCCAGACCTGCGAGATGCTCAGCGAAGAGCTGGCCAAATACCGCAGCCGCTATCCCGGCCAGCCCCTGAGCAGTGCGCCGACATTCTCCCGGACCAGCGCGGCGTTGTTGTTCCCGGTGTTTGCCAATGCGCGCCCAGCCGAGGAGGGCACGACGCTCAACCTCGAATTGCTGGGTGCCTTGCCTGAGGTGGTGCAACGTTGCCATGACCACCCGAAGGCGCTGTACGGCACCCTGCTGCCGAAAAATGTGCAAAAGGCCTTCGACATTTCCGGCTAGCCAACACGGCCGGAATTGCGCTTGAATCATTTTCCATCTGCCATGAGTGCTTGCCATGCAACTCCCGGACATGAACCTGTTGGTCGCCCTCGATGCGCTGCTCGATGAAGGCAGCGTCGTCGGTGCCGCGCGGCGGATGAACCTGAGCCCGGCGGCCATGAGCCGGACCTTGACCCGGGTGCGTGAAGCTTTAGGCGACCCGATCCTGGTGCGCGCCGGCCGCGGCCTGGTGCCGACGCCCAAGGCCCTGGAATTGCGCGCCCAGGTGCGCGACCTGGTGGAGCAGGCGGCGCTGCTGTTTCGTTCGGCCGATGATGTCGACCTGAGCACCTTGCGCCGGCGCTTCAGCGTGCGTGCCAACGATTTTTTCGTCGGCGTCTACGGCGGTCATCTGATCGATACCCTGGACCGTCAGGCACCTCACTGTGAGCTGCGTTTTGTGCCGGAAGGCGATGGCGACGACGAAGCGCTACGCGAAGGGCGCATCGACCTGATGATCAGCAACACGGTTCCGCGCACCCCGGAAGTGAAGGTGCAGAACCTCTTTACCACGCACATGGTCGGCCTGGTACGCGAAGGTCATCCCCTGCTGGAAGGCGAGATCACCGCCGAGCGCTACGCCAGTTTTTCCCATATCAGCATGTCCCGCCGCGGCATTGCTCGCGGACCGATCGACACCGCGCTGCAAGCCTTGGGTCTGGAGCGGCGAGTGGCGTTGATCGCCCCGAGCTTCCACGCGGCGATGTTCGTGCTGCCCGATTCCGACCTGATTCTGCCGGTGCCCAAGGAGGCCTTGCGCAGCGTCTCGCGCCTGGGGCTGCGCCTGCGCTCGTTTACCCTGCCGATCCCGTTGCCGACGATGATGCTGACCCAAGCCTGGCATCCACGTTACGACAAGGACCCGGCCCATCGCTGGTTGCGTCAAATGGTGAAGAGCAGCTGCGATGCGACCTGGCTGGCGACGCAGCCGGACTGACTCGCAATGCGTGCGTTTGGCGCATTTATAAGCTGTTGATAAGTCAGTTTTCGTCAGTTGTCCTACTTCTTAAACTGCTCCGGTATTCCTGCAACCCGGAGCGGTTCTTCCCATGACTTCCCTCGCTGCCACGCTTGAAGCGGCCAGCGCACCCAAGGTAGCGTCACCGCCGAGCTTCGGCCCACGGATCATCCTCGGCCTGGTGGGCGTGCTGCTGGCGGTGCTGGTGTCGGGCCTCAATGAAATGGTGACCAAGGTCGCCCTGGCCGACATTCGTGGCGCCATGGCGATCGGCTACGACGAAGGCACCTGGCTGGTCGCCAGCTACGCCGCGACTTCGGTGGCGGCCATGGCCTTCGCGCCCTGGTGTGCCGTGACCTTCTCCCTGCGCCGTTTCACCCTGTGCGCGATCGGCCTGTTCACCTTGCTGGGCCTGTTGATCCCGTTCGCCCCGGCCTACGAAAGCCTGCTGCTGTTGCGCACGGTCCAAGGCCTGGCCGGTGGCGCCTTGCCGCCGATGCTGATGACCGTCGCCCTGCGCTTTCTGCCGGCCAACGTCAAACTCTACGGCCTGGCCGGCTACGCCTTGACCGCCACCTTCGGCCCGGGTCTGGGCACGCCATTGGCCGGGTTGTGGACCGAGTACGTCAGCTGGCACTGGACCTTCTGGCAGATCATCGTGCCGAGCCTGCTGGCGATGGGGGCGGTGGCCTACGGCTTGCCCCAGGATCCGCTGCGCCTGGAGCGCCTCAAGCACTTCAACTGGCGCGGCCTGCTGCTGGGTTTTCCGGCGATCTGCATGCTGGTGATCGGCGTCCTGCAGGGCAATCGCCTGGACTGGTTCGAGTCGAGCCTGATCTGTTGGCTGCTGGGCGGCGGCCTGCTGTTGATGGTGCTGTTCCTGTGCAACGAATGGTCGCAGCCGGTGCCGTTTTTCAAATTGCAGATGCTCGGTATCCGCAACCTCAGTTTTGCCTTGATGACCCTGGCCGGGGTGCTGGTGGTATTGCTGGCGGTGATCATCATTCCCTCCAGCTACCTGGCGCAGGTGCAGGGTTATCGGCCGATCCAGACCGCACCGATCATGTTGCTGATGGCTGCCCCGCAGCTCATCGCGCTGCCGTTGGTCGCGGCCCTGTGCAACCTGCGCTGGGTCGATTGCCGCTGGGTGCTGGGGATCGGCCTGAGCATGTTGGCGCTGTCGTGCATCGGCGGCTCGCACCTGACCTCGGTGTGGATTCGCGACGACTTCTACGTGCTGCAACTGCTGCAGATTTTCGGCCAGCCGATGTCGGTGCTGCCGTTGTTGATGCTCTCTACTGGCAGCATCAGCCCGCTGGAAGGGCCGTTCGCCTCGGCCTGGTTCAACACGGTCAAGGGCCTGGCGGCGGTGATCGCCACCGGCGTGCTCGAGGCGCTGACCACATCGCGCCTGCATTTCCACTCGACGATGTTGGTCGACAGCCTCGGCAACTCGCCGCTGGTCAGTGGCGATAGCGCAGACCTCGCCCGGCGCCTGCACCAGCAAGCCGTGGTCCTGACGTCTTCCGATTTGTACCTGTGCATGGCCGGGGTCGCGCTGGCGCTGATCCTGCTGATTTTCTGGCTGCCGACGCGGATCTACCCACCGCGCGCGCCGACCTGACTAAAACAGAAGGTTATTCATGACGATTTCCCCCAAGCAGAAACTCACCGGTGCCGCGACTGCGGTACTCGCAGTCGGCGTACTGGTTTACCTGCTGGCCCCCGGCATCTTCGGCCGCACGCCGCAGCAAAGCACCAACGATGCCTTTGTCAGCGCCGACTTCACCCTGGTCGCGCCGCGCGTGGCCGGGTTCATCAAAGAGGTGCTGGTGGAAGATAACCAGCAGGTCAAGGCCGGGCAGCTGCTCGCGCTGATCGACGACCGCGACCTGCGCGCCGCCGCCGAGGCCGCCGACGCCGACACGCTGGTGGCCGCGGCGCAATTGCAGAACGCCCGGGCAACGCTCGAGCGCCAGACGTCGGTGATTGCCCAGGCGCAGGCCACGGTGGTCGCGGCCAAGGCGGCAATGGCTTTCGCCGATCACGAGTTGAACCGCTACAACCATCTGGCGGGTGTCGGTGCTGGCACGGTACAGAATGCCCAGCAAGCACGCACCCGCATCGACCAGGCTGCCGCGCACCTGGCCAATGCCACGGCAGTGCTGGCAGCGGAACGCAAGCAGGTGGAAATCCTCAGCGCCCAGCGCGACGCCGCTGAAGGCGGGCTCAAGCGCGCCCACGCCGCGCTGGAAATGGCCAGCTACGAGCTGTCCTATACGCGCATCGTCGCGCCGGTGGATGGCATGGTCGGCGAACGCGCGGTGCGGGTTGGCGCCTACGTCACGCCGGGCAGCAAGATCCTCGCCGTGGTGCCGTTGGCGCAGGCCTATGTGATCGGCAACTTTCAGGAGACCCAGTTGACCGACGTGCAGGCGGGGCAAGCGGTGGTGGTGCGGGTCGACAGCCTGGGCGGCGAAGCGCTGACCGGTCGGGTCGAGAGCATCGCGCCGGCCACCGGGGTGACCTTCGCGGCGGTCAAGCCGGACAATGCCACCGGCAACTTCACCAAGGTGGTGCAGCGTATCCCGGTGAAAATTGTCCTCGATCCGGACCAGCCGATGGCCCAACGGCTGAGGGTCGGCATGTCGGTGGAAGCGAGCATTGATACGGTGGCTGTCAGGGAGAATGAGGTGGTTCAGCGATGAAAATGTTCGTTGATCGGGCCGACGCCATCGCGAGCAGGCTCGCTCCCACAGTTGATCTCGGCAGTACACACCAACCCTGTTCCGACAAAGATCCAGTGTGGGAGCGAGCTTGCTCGCGATGGGGCCAGCTGCCGCGCCTCACACTGTGTGCCTTGCTCGTCTTGAGTATGTCAGCCTGCACCGTCGGCCCGGACTTCCAGAAACCCGAGGCGCAGCCTCTCACCGAATGGTCCAGGCCGCAGCAGCCGGCAGCCAGCCAGGCCGTGGCGGCAGCCATGGAGGAGCGCTGGTGGGAAGTGTTCCAGGACGCGCAACTGTCGGCCCTGAGCCGCCGCGCCCTGACCGACAACCTCGACCTGCAACTGGCCAGCGCCCGCCTGCAACAGAGTCGTGCCGTGCGCCAGGTGATCACCGCCGAGCAATACCCCAACAGCAGCGCCAGCGGCAGCTACGGGCGCAAACGCAACAGCGGCGAGGGCTTGAGCGATCCATCCGGGCATAACGGCGATTCGGCCTTTAACCTGTGGGAGGCGGGCTTCTCGGCGTCGTGGGAGCTGGACTTCTGGGGCCGGGTGCGGCGCCAGACCGAGGCCGCTGACGCCAACCTGGAAGTGGCGGAAAACGATCGCCGTGGTGTGCTGCTGTCAGTGCTGGCGGAAACCGCCCAGGACTACATTCAACTGCGTGGCGCGCAAAGCACCCGGGTCGTCACCGAGCAGAACCTCGAGGTCGCCCGGCATAGCCTGAAGTTGTCGCAACTGCGCCTGGCCGATGGCGTGGCGACCGATCTGGACGTCGCCGAAGCAGCGGCCCAAGTGGCAGCCATCGAAGCGCGGTTGCCGGCGCTGCAGCAGCGTCAGGCGCAACTGATCAATGCCTTGAGCTTGCTGATGGGTGAGCGCCCGCAGGCGTTGCAGGCCCAGTTGGCGGAGGACGGCCCGGTGCCGCAGACGCCGCGTCAGGTGGCGATCGGTTTGCCGTCGCAGCTGGCCGAACGGCGTCCGGACATCCGCCAGGCCGAGGCCCGCCTGCATGCCGCCACCGCCAATATCGGCGTGGCCAAGGGCGATTTCTACCCGCGCATCACCTTGTCCGGCAGCCTCGGCTCGCAGGCCATGCAGTTGAGTGATTTCGGCTCCTGGGGCTCGCGTCAATTCGCCTTCGGCCCGCAGTTCAGCCTGCCGCTGTTCGACGGCGGGCGCCTGCGCGGCATGCTGCAATTGCGTGAGGCACAACAACAGGAGGCGGCGCTGGCCTATCAGCAAACCGTGCTGCGGGCCTGGCATGAAATCGACGACCAACTGACCCGTTACAACGCCAGCCAACTGCGCCGCGACAGCCTGGCCGAAGCGGTGCGGCAGAACCAGATCGCCCTGCGCACCGCGCAACAGCAATACGTCGAAGGCGTGGTGGATTTCGTCAACGTCCTGACCGTCCAGGGTGAGTTGCTGGCGACCCAGGAGCAGTGGGTGGAAAGCGCGACCGGCGTTTCGCTGGCCATGGTCGACCTGTACAAGGCCCTGGGCGGCGGCTGGCAGTCGGTCTATCCAATCGGCATGGGTAGGAGCGAGCCTGCTCGCGAAAAAGGTTAACGATAACGCGTACATCACGGTTGTACGCGGCGTCTTTTCCCCTCATTCCCGACCCGACAAATCCGCCATGCCCTTGAGCAACTCGATCGGCAGCGGAAAGACGATGGTCGAGCTCTTGTCACCGGCAATCGAACTCAACGTCTGCATGTAGCGCAGTTGCATGGCGCCTGGCTGGCGGCCGAGCATTTCGGCGGCCTGCATGAGTTTTTCCGAGGCCTGCAATTCGCCTTCGGCGTGGATCACCTTTGCCCGCCGCTCGCGTTCGGCCTCGGCCTGTTTGGCGATGGCGCGGATCATTGATTCGTTGAGGTCGACGTGCTTGATTTCGACATTGGCGACCTTGATCCCCCAGGCATCGGTCTGGGCATCTAGGGCTTGCTGGATATCGACATTCAGGCGCTCGCGTTCAGCCAGCAACTCATCCAGCTCGTGCTTGCCGAGCACCGCGCGCAGGGTGGTCTGGGCCAGTTGGCTGGTGGCGGCGAGAAAATCCTCGACCTGGATGATCGCTTTCTGCGGATCGAGTACGCGAAAGTACAACACGGCGTTGACCTTCACCGAGACGTTATCGCGGGTGATCACATCCTGGGGCGGCACATCCAGCACGATGGTGCGCAAATCGACCCGGACCATTTGCTGGACCACCGGGATCAGCAGGATCAGGCCCGGCCCCTTGACCTGCCAGAAGCGTCCGAGCTGGAACACCACGGCCCGTTCGTACTCGCGCAGGATGCGGAACGTGGAGCCCGCCAGTGCAATCAGCAGCACCAGCAGCGCGGCAAAACCCAATTGCAGGCCCATGATCATTCTCCCAGCGCCGGCGCGTCGGTCGCGGCCACTTCGAGCATCAGCCCTTTGCGCGCGATCACCTGCACCCGTTGCCCCGGTTGCAGCGGCGTGGTGCTGCGCACCTGCCAGCGTTCGCCCTGCAGGTGAACCCAGCCGTGATAGGCGCTGCCCGGCTGCACGGCGAGCACCGGGGTGACGCTGCCGAACAGCTCGGTATCGCCGCCTACGGTGTGCCGCGGCCGGGTTTTCAGGGCATGAATCAGCAAGGCGATCAGTAACAGCGCGCTGACCACCGCCAGGCCGGTGATCAGCGGCGTGGGAATCTCGGCGTTGCTCAGCATCACCGCGCCAATCACGAACATCACAATCCCGGCCAGGCCGACCACGCCGTAATTGGGCAACAGGGCTTCGGCCACCAGGAACGCCACGCCGAACAGCATCAACCAGACGGCAAACGGATTGCCCGCCATCAGCGTCACCGCATCGGTGGCGAGCGCCGACGTGCTCAAGCCCGACAACAGTGCAACCCCACACCAGCCACGAATGTTCACTTGACCCTCCGGGAGAGTCGTCCGTCAACGAGCCAGAGGATGGCCCTCTCTACAGTCTAGTAGAGCCTTGGGTTGAACGAATTTCGATCAGCCGGGGTCGAGTCTTCCAGTGGGCGGATTTTCCGTCGTCGACCCTCACCCAGCCTAGACTTTGAAGTGTTAACCAAGGGTTTAACCATCGTCCGTCAGCCTTCGCGGCGGACACCGAGGTGCATCATGCGTATGGCAAGAACCGTGCAGCGCAGCCTGGAAGACGCGCACTGCGAATTTGACCTGGTGGCCCACCCGCACTCGGCCACCAGCCTGGAAAGCGCCCGGGTCGCGGGGATCGCGGCCGAGCGTGTGGCGAAATCGGTGATCCTCGACGATCACCATGGTCACTACCTGATGGCCGTACTGCCGGCCAGCCGGCATCTGGACCTGAGCAAGGTGCGCGGCAGCGGCGAATGGCAAGTCACCCGCGAAAGCACCCTGGCGCACCTGTTCAACGATTGCGAACGAGGTGCCGTGCCCGCCCTGGGTGAGTCCTATGGCTTGAACATGGTCATCGATCCACTGCTGACCCGCCAGAAAGACATCTATGTTGAAGCCGGCAACCACAACAACCTGCTGCACATGAGCATGGATGAGTACCTGAAAATGGTGCCACACGCCCAGGTCTGCGAGTTGAGCCAATAACCTCGGGCGGCGGCGCACTCAGCGCCGCCGCCTGTTTACCCCTGCACAAGGAGTCCCCTCATGGAAAAACCAACCCACAGCCTGCCCAGCCTGTTCAAGCAACTCGGCCTGCCGGATGACGCCGAGAGCATCGACAAATTCATCGCTACTCATTCCCCGCTCAAACCGGAACTGCATCTGGCGGATGCGTTTTTCTGGACGCCAAGCCAGGCGCAGTTCCTGCGCGAGGAAATTCGTGAAGATGCTGATTGGGCTGAGGTGGTGGATCAGTTGAATGTGTTGTTGCGTAAGGGGCGGGGGGGTTAGCAGTAATTTGTTTCAAAACTTGACTGAAAATCCCCGCCAATGTCATATTGATAGTTAGCAAACTAACAGTGTGCGAAGCCTCCCGTGCCCCAGACCCTCGACACCCTTCACATGAACATCAGCAGCGCCATGGTGGTCGCTTCGCGGCATTGGCGCAAAGTCTGCCAGACCACCCTGGTCAACTTCGGCATTTCCGAAGCCTGTGCCGTGCCGTTGCTGATGATCGGCCGGCTCGGCGAAGGCGTGCGCCAGGTCACGGTGGCGCACGCGGCAGGGATGGAGAGTCCGTCGCTGGTGCGCCTGCTCGATCAGCTGTGCCAGGCCGGTTATGTGTGCCGCACTGAAGACCCCCATGATCGCCGCGCCAAGTGCTTGAGCCTGACCGACAGCGGGCGAGTGCTGGTGCAGGCGGTCGAGGTGGAACTGGTGCGCCTGCGCCGCGAGGTGCTGCAGGGTATCGATCCCGCCGATCTGGAAGCGGCGTTGCGGGTGATTCGCGCATTCGAAAGCGCCGAGCAGCCAGCGGTGGCCCAGTCTTGAGCAGATTTTTTGCCGGCCTGCCCCCGGCCCGTGACTGGTTCTACGGCGTGCGCACGTTCACCGCGTCGATGATCGCCCTGTACATCGCCATGCTCATGCAAATGCCCCGTCCTTATTGGGCGATGGCCACGGTGTACATCGTTTCCAGCCCATTCGTCGGGCCCACCAGTTCCAAGGCGTTGTACCGGGCCGTCGGCACCTTTACCGGTGCGGCGGCGGCCTTGCTGTTTGTCCCGATGTTTGTGCAGAGCCCCTACGTGCTGGTGGTGGTCATCGCGCTGTGGACCGGCATCCTGCTGTTCCTGTCCATGCACCTGCGCACCGCCAACAGCTACGCGCTGATGCTCGCCGGGTACACCTTGCCGCTGATCGCCTTGCCGGTGGTGGATAACCCGCTGGCGGTGTGGGATGTGGCGGAAGCGCGTACCGAAGAAATTTTCCTCGGCATCATCTGTGCGGCGGTGGTCGGCAGCCTGTTCTGGCCCCGGCGGCTGGCGCCGGTGCTGGATGATGCGGTGAACAAATGGTTTGGCGCGGCGGTCACCTACAGCCAGCGTTTCCTCAGCCGTAACGTCCAGCCCGAGGAAGTCAGCGCGTTGCGCGCCTCGATGGTGGCGACCTTCAACACCCTGGAATTGATGATCGGCCAGTTGCCCCACGAAGGCGCGCGCCCGCAAACCGTGCGCAACACCAAGGAGTTGCGCGGGCGGATGATTCACCTGTTGCCGGTAGTAGACGCGCTGGACGATGCGCTCTACGCCTTGCAACGCCGCACGCCGGACCTGGTGGAAAAGATCGAGCCGATGCTCGCCGCCGCCCAGGAGTGGCTTGAGCATCGCGACGCCTCGGTCGAGCGCTGGCAGGCGTTGCGCGAGCAGTTGGCCGCCCTGCAGCCGAGCCCCGAGGCGCTGGATGAGCGCAAGCAATTGGTGTTTTCCAACGCGCTATATCGCCTGGGCGAGTGGATCGACCTGTGGCAGGACTTGCGCAGCCTGCAGCAGGCGATTCACAACGACAGCCAGGACAACTGGCGCGCGGTCTATCGGCATTGGCGCCTGGGCCGGCTGACGCCGTTTCTCGATCGCGGGCTGATGCTCTATTCCGCCGCGTCGACGGTGCTGGCGATCATCGTTGCCTCGGTGTTGTGGATTCTTTTGGGCTGGACCGACGGTGGCAGCGCGGTGATTCTCGCGGCGGTGGCCTGCAGCTTTTTCGCCGCGATGGACGACCCGGCGCCGCAAATCTATCGGTTCTTTTTCTGGACCGCGTTGTCGGTGGTGTTCGCCAGCCTCTACCTGTTTTTGATCCTGCCGAACCTGCACGACTTCCCGATGCTGGTCCTCGCGTTCGCCATCCCGTACATCTGCGTCGGCACCCTGACCGTGCAGCCGGCGTTTTACCTCGGCATGCTACTGACCATCGTCAACACTTCGTCCTTTATCAGCCTGCAGGGCGTCTACGATGCGGACTTCCTGAGTTTCATCAATTCCAACCTGGCCGGGCCCATCGGCTTGTTGTTCGCCTTTGTCTGGACCCTGGTGGCGCGGCCCTTCGGTTCGGAACTGGCGGCCAAGCGCCTGACCCGTTTCAGCTGGCGCGACATCGTCGGCCTGAGCGAGCCGGCCAATCTCAACCAGCATCGCTACCTCGGTGTGCAAATGCTCGACCGCCTGATGCAGCACCTGCCGCGCCTGGCGATGATCGGCCAGGACACCGGCGTGGCCCTGCGCGAAGTGCGCGTGGCACTGAACCTTCTGGATTTGCTGGCCTACGCTCCACGGGTATCGGGGCCGGCGAACGCCTTGGTGCGCCAGGTAGTGGCCGAGGTCGGCGACTATTTCAAGGCCTGCCTCAAGGCCGGTGAACGCTTGCCGGCTCCGGCTCCCCTGCAGATGACCATGGACCGCGCGCGCCGCGCGCTCAACAGCCAGGCGCTGGCCGGTGATGACGACACCCGCCTGAACCTGCTGCATGCCCTCAGTGGCCTGCGCCTGGCACTGTTGCCCGGTGTGGCCTTCATCGGCGCCGGCGAGACCGAAGAACTGCTTCCCCATGGAATCGATGGAGCGCCTTTATGATCGGTGACCTGGATGTCAGCGGGGTATTCCTGCCCACGCTACTGGTGCTGATGGGCATCACCTACCTGCTGTATTTGCTGGTGCACGGCCTGCTGACGCGCCTGCACTTTTATCGTCTGGTCTGGCACCGGGCTTTGTTCAACGTCGGTCTTTACGCCTTGCTGCTCGGCGCTGTGGACTCACTCAGTCGATACCTGATGACATGAAAAAACCTGTTTTGACCCTGGGCCGCGTGGTCGTGACCCTGTTGGTGGTGACCCTGGCCAGCTTCGTGGTGTGGCGCATGATCATGTACTACATGTTCGCCCCGTGGACGCGGGACGGGCACATCCGTGCCGACATCGTGCAGATCGCCCCGGACGTCTCCGGGCTGATCCAGCAAGTGGACGTGCGCGACAACCAGTTGATCAAACGCGGCCAGGTGCTGTTCACCATTGATCAGGACCGCTTCAAGCTGGCGCTGCGTCAGGCCAAGGCCGCCGTTGCCGACCGCCAGGAAACCCTGGCCCAGGCCCAGCGTGAAGCCAAACGCAACCGTGGCCTGGGCAATCTGGTGCCGGGCGAGCAACTGGAAGAAAGCCAGTCGCGCGTGGCCCGTGCCGAGGTGGCGTTGATGGAAGCCCAGGTGGCGGTGGACAGCGCCCAGCTCAACCTCGATCGCTCGGTGATTCGCAGCCCGGTAGACGGCTACGTCAACGACCGCGCGCCGCGCCCCCAGGAGTTCGTCAGCGCCGGGCGTGCGGTGTTGTCGGTGGTCGACAGCAACTCGTTTCATATCGATGGCTATTTCGAAGAGACCAAACTCGATGGCATTCATGTCGGGCAGAGCGTCGATATTCGTGTGGTCGGTGACCGTGCGCGATTGCGCGGACACGTCGAAAGTATTGTCGCGGGCATCGAGGACCGCGACCGCAGCAGCGGTTCCAACCTGCTGCCCAACGTCAACCCGGCGTTCAGCTGGGTGCGCCTGGCGCAGCGGATTCCAGTGCGCATTGCGTTTGACGATGTACCGGCAGATTTCCGCATGATCGCCGGGCGCACCGCCACGGTGTCGATCATCGGCGACAAGCCGGTGCAGGAGCCGGCGCAATGAAAGCCCTCAGCGCCTTGGCGACACTCGGCCTGGGTTTGATGCTGTCGGCCTGTCAGGTGGTCGGCCCGGATTACCAGGTGCCGGCCGATGCGGCGGTGCAGCGTAAAGATGCCCAAGGTGAATTGGGCGCCGGCAACCAGGATGTGGTCTCGGCGCCGGTGCCGAGCGACTGGTGGCGGCTGTATCAGGATCCGCGCCTGGATGAACTGGTGCGCCAGGCCATGCTGGCCAACACTGATTTGCGGGTGGCGGCGGCCAACCTGTCCCGCGCCCGCGCGCAGGTCGAGCAGGCCGAGGCGGCGGGTGGCTGGAGTGGCGGGGTGAAACTCGGTGCGCAGCGCTTGCAGGAGTCGGGCGAGGCGTTCCTGTTGCCGGAAAAGGTCCCGGTGGCCAACATTGGTGACGTGGCGATCAGCACTTCCTATCAGTTCGATCTGTTCGGCACCTTGCAGCGTGGGATCGAAGCGGCCAGGGCCAATGCCGATGCGACCCAGGCGGCCGCGGACACCGCGCGCATTACCCTGGTGGCCGACGTCGTGCGCGCTTACACCCAGGTCTGCGCGGCCAATGAAGAGCGGGAAATCGCCGAGCATTCCCTGGCCCTGCAAGACCAGAGCACCAGCCTGATCCAGCGCCTGCGCGATGCCGGGCGTGGCGATGAAACCCAGGTCACCCGCTCGCAAACCCAACTCAAATCCTTGCGCGCCGATCTGCCGCGTTACGAAGCCGCGCGTCAGGCCGGGTTGTTCCGTCTGTCGATGTTGCTGGCCAAGCCTGTCGACCAGTTGCCAGCGGGCACCAACGCCTGTCATGAACTGCCGAAAATCGCCCAGCTGTTGCCGGTCGGCGACGGCGCGGCGTTGCTCAAGCGTCGCCCGGATGTGCGCCAGGCCGAACGGCGGCTGGCGGCAGCGACTGCGGAAATTGGCGTGGCCACCGGTGAGCTGTACCCGGACATCAGCATTGGTGCGACGGTCGGCACCGTGGGTATTCTCGACCATTTGGGGCAGGCCCAGACCAATCGCTGGGGCTTTGGCCCGTTGCTGACCTGGCGCGTGCCGACCAACGGCTCGCGTGCCCGGGTCCGGGAAGCCGAAGCCGCCACCCAGGGCGCGCTGGCGCATTTCGACGGGGTGGTGCTCAACGCCATTCGCGAGACCCAGACCGGCCTGGCGCAGTATTCCGCCTTGCTGCAACGCCGCGATGCCCTGGCCGATGCCGAGCAGTCGGCACAAGTGGCGGCCGACCAGACCCACCGCTTCTTCCAGGCCGGGCGCGCGTCCTTCCTCGCCGACCTGCAGGCCACCCGCACCTACACCGACGTACGGGCACAAGTGGCCACGGCCAATACCCAGGTGGCGATGAGCCAGATCGATCTGTTCCTGGCCCTGGGTGGCGGTTGGGAAAGCGGACGAACGCAAGCGGCAAAACCGACGCAACCCTGAGGCCGTTGCTATGCTTTGACATGTCGGGTCCGCGCGGGCGGATCCGTCGATCAAGGCTCGCACAGGTCATGGGGATTCCAATAATGAAAAACCCTTATGCTCCCGGCTTCTGGTGCGCAATCGTCGCACTGGTGCTGCTCTCCGCTACGTATTTCTATGGCGTCATGCTGACGCATCAACTCGACAAGGCCCTGATTTTTCTCGACAGCGCCAGCGCCCTGATCGGCGTGCTGTCGATGGTGGTCGTCGCCTGGGCTTCGTTGCAAAGCCGGCGCATCAAGAAAAAACAACTCGAGCAAGGCAAGACCCTGGTGCAGATCTGGGACACCAAGGTTGCCCTGCGCCGGGTCGAGACGGTGTTCGACCGCTATTTCTGGGGCAGCTACTGGCAGCCGGGACGCACCTTTCAGGAAGTCATGGGCGAACTGACCGGCACCCCCCTGGAAAAAAGCCTCGAAGCGCTCAAGGTGCAATGCCGCGCCCTCGACCAGCAGGTCACCGGCGAAGGCTGGCACTGGCTGAACAATGCTCGCGAGCTGTCCAATGTCGCCAATGCCATGGCCCGCGAACGTTATCAACTGGACGTCTGCGACCCGCGTTGCGACTCCCCCAATGGCACGGTGATCAACCGCGATTTCGAAGTGCTGGTGTACACCTGGACCGCGCGCCTGAAAAGCTTCGATCATCAGCTCGATGAAATGGAGATGGAGTACTCCGCGGCCTGATTTTTGGCTGGCGGGAAGCTCGATACGGCAAACAGCGATTATTCCCACATCGGTCCGGGAATGATCGCTCGACACTCTTTAACCCTTATTCATTGGGTTGCGCTATACAGCTAATGCTAATCTCCTCGCCACTTTGAGCGACGTCGAGCCACGGCCTGTCACAGGGTTCAGGGAAGACGACAGCACCTCCAACAACGGACATCGATCAGGTTCTTCATGAATAAATCAGCAGGCGTGCTTCTTGGAATTGTCGTGGCCATCGGTGCGATCAGCGTCGGCGGCGCCTGGTACACCGGGACCAAACTGGAAGGGGTATTGCAGACCACCATCAGCGATGCCAACCAGCAACTGCAGGCGGCCATGGTCGGCTCCAATGGCACCGCGTCACTGGAGCTGGTGTCGCTGGAGCGCCACCTGTTCAGCAGCACCGCCCATTACCGGTTCAAGGGCCAGGGCGAGATGTTCGGCGAGCACGCCGACGGCGTCGAATTGCTGTTCACCGATCGCATCGAACACGGCCCGCTGCCTTTCTCGCGGCTGGTGACCCTGAAGTGGCTGCCGGTGATGGCCACCAGTCATTACACCCTGGAAAAAACGCCGTTCACCGAGAAGTGGTTCGCCGCCACCAAGGACGTGTCGCCGCTCAAGGGCGTGGTCAACCTTGGCTACGACCGTGCTACCAGCGGCACGATTGAGCTGCTGCCGGTAGACGCGGCGCTGGACGAACAGTCGACCCTGAAATTTTCCGGGCTGAAAGTCGAGGTCTCGGCCAGCGCCGAGGCGCAGAAGGTCAAGGCCGACGGTTACATGGACAGCCTGGTGCTGACCAGCGTGGCTGAGGATGAGTCACCGGTCAAAGTCGAACTCAGTGGGCTGACCCTGGCCAGCAATCTCAGCAAGAGCACCTTTGGCTACTACCTGGGGGATAACACCGTCGAGGTGGCCAGCAGCAAGACCACCTTCGGCGACAAGCAGGAAGTGCTGAACTTCAAGAAGCTGGAAATGAAGACCGCCACCAGCGAGTCGGGGACCAACGCGGCGGGGCGCGCCGATTACCGGATTGCCGAGATCAGCCTCAACGACAAGCCCATCGGCTCGGCCAAGATGGCCTGGAGCATGAAGAACCTCGACATCCCGTCGACCCTGGCGCTGGTGCAGCTCTATCAGACCAAACTGCAGCCCTACGAAAAGGCTGCTACCGCTGCAGAGGCTGCGGGTCAACCGTTGCCTGAGTTGAACCTCACTGAAGCCGAAGAAGCCGAGGTCAAGGCCAACCTGGAAAAACTCCTGGCTGCCCAGCCGCAAATCGCTTTGGAGAATCTCTCGTTCACCACCAGCAATGGCGAGAGCAAGGCCAGCCTGGTGATTGACCTGGCCAAGCCGCAGTCGCTGGATCTGCCGGTCGACCAGTTGGTGCTGCAACTGATTGCCCTGCTGGACCTCAACCTGCAAGTGTCCAAGCCGATGATCACCGACCTGGTGAGCCTGCAGGCGCTCGCCGAAGGCCAGACCGACGCCAAGGCCATTGCCGAACAAGCGCTGGCCACCAGCGACATGGTCAGCAGCATGGCGGTCGGCACCCAGTTGGCGACGCTGTCGGGCGACAACATCGTCTCCAAACTGCACTACGCCAACAACCAGGTGGACTTCAACGGCCAGAAAATGACCGTCGAAGAATTCGTCGGCTTTGTCATGAGCAAACTGGGCACCCAGGACGTCGAGCAGTAAGCCTGCCTGCGTGAACGCAACGCCCGGCCTGCAACGCCGGGCGTTTTGTTTTCAGGCATTGGCGTCGCGCCGGGAAAACGCGCACTATCGAGGCAATTCCTGGCGAGTTGGAGGCCAGCCGTGACACAACGTATCGACCGTATTGCCCAATTGCTCAATTGCCCGGTCAAGGGTGAAGACATGCGCCGGGCAATCACTGAAGCCCGTAAAGACTATCTGCTGGACGATGAAGACGAGGATGAAGACGATGAGGCGGATCCCGCCGATGATGCTTCACCTGACGCCTGACTTCACCACCAACTGCGATTGCTCTCCAGTTCCGACCGGCATTGCTTGAGTTGCCAGCCGTAGGTCTTCGCCTGTTGCTCGACCTTGCGTGCCACCTGGATCAGCCAGGGTTTCTGTAGATAACTCTGCCGACTGAAGCCGCCGCGGCCCTCGTGGTAGGCCAGGTACTGGCTGTAGGTGTCCCACTTGGAAATGCCCAGTTGGCGCTGCGTGCCGGCGGCGTACCAGCCGACGAACATCACCGCGTCATCGAAATTGTCCCGCGCGCCACCGTTACCGGTGGCGCTCTTGTACTCGCCCCACACCGGATCCTGCGCCTGGGCGTAGCCATAGGCCGAGCTGACCCGGCCCCAGGGAATCACCCACAAAAAATAGTCGCGTGGCGGCAGGGCGTCTTCGACGAAGCTGCTTTCCTGCTTGATGATCGCCATCGCCACATGCGGCGGCAGGCCCCAGGCCTTCTCCATCTTCAGCGTGTCTTCGTACCAGTCCGGGTACTGGCGGTAGATGCTGCAGATGTTGCCCTGGTCGCGAGGTGGCGTGGTCGAGCAGCCGGTCAACAGGGCCAATGCCACGAGTACTGCGAAAAACCGTCCGTACAAAAATCACTCAATTGGCGGGGGCCAATCCTGGTGGGTGGAAGAGGAGGCCGATTGGGCAATCCCCATCATAACCGCTCGATAGACGCTATGATCAGCCCTCCAGACACGCAAACACTGTCGAAGAGCACTCAATGTCCACTCCGTTGAACGATCCATGCCAAGGTCGGCGGCAGTTCTTGCGCCTGGCGAGCGGTGTCTCATTGCTCGCCTTGCTGGGCCCGATAGCGGGCTGTTCGCCCAAGCCGCGGATGGACGCGAGCTTTTTGCAAATCTGGAAAAGTCACGCGCAACTCAGTCCCAAGGACTGGCAGGCACGCATGAAAGCCATGCGCGATCTGGGCTGTGATGAGTTGGTGCTGCAATGGGTGGGCCTGCTCGGCGGTGATGAGCCGGACTGGATGCTGCCCGATCCGGTGATGCAGGCGCTGATGAATGCGGCGGGCGAACAGCGAATCAAGGTGCGCATCGGCCTGCCCTATGACAACGGTTGGTGGCAGGCCCTGTCGGCCACCGACGAGCCGACCCAGAGCGAATTTTTCAGCCACTCACTGCAGGCGGCGAGTCGCTACATGCGCGAGGCGCAGTGGTCGGCGCACCCACAGTTCGCAGGCTGGTACATCCCTTACGAAATCGAGCAGTACCACTGGACCGAGGCGGCTCGCCAGGAGCGTCTGGGCAAGTGGTTGATGGCGCTGTCGGGTGTATCGCAGAACGCCGGTCATGGCGTGCCGGCGATTTCCACCTACTTCAGCACCCTGCAAACCGACGGCAGCCTGGTGCAGTTGTGGCAAAGCCTGCTGGACCGGGCGCGGTTGCGGCCGATGGTGCAGGACGGCGTCGGTGTGGCGGGCTGGAAAAATCTCGAGGGCGTCGAGCCGTTGCTGGCCTACCTGCGCCGGCGCGATGTGGCGTTCGATGTGATTGTCGAGCTGTTCGAGCAACTGCCGTCGGAGCGTGGCGACGGTACGGATTTCAAGGCGGTTTCCGCCGATTACCACCGGGTCGCCCGGCAACTCAAATGGGCGCAGGGCACCGGTGCCGAGCGAGTTGTCGCTTTCGCCATCGACCCCTGGGCCACCGGCGACGATCCCCAGGCACAAAGCCTGCGTCGGCAGTGGCTCAAGTCGCGCTCCTGAAACTCAGAGCGAGCGACCGATGATCTCGCGCATGATTTCGCTGGTGCCGCCGAAAATTCGCAGCGCCCGCGCATCCGACCAGGCACGCCCGATCCCATACTCGGCGCTGTAGCCGTAACCGCCATGCAGTTGCAGTAACTCGTCGAGAATCTGCCCCTGCATCTCGGTGGCGTTGAGCTTGGCCATGGCCGCGACAACCGGGTCAAGGTTGCCTTCCATCAGGTTCGCCACGCAGTCATCGAGGAACACCCGCAGCATGGTCAGGCGCGCCTTGGCGTCGGCCAGGGCGAAGCGGCTGTTCTGGTAGTCGATGACTCGCTTGCCGAACACCTTGCGGTCGCGGGTGTAGGCCTTGGTCTGCTCCAGCATGCCTTCGGTCGAGGCCGACGCGCGCAGGGCAATCGCCAGGCGTTCGCGGGCCAGTTCGTGGCTCATGTAGGTAAAGGCCGAGTTCAGCTCGCCGAGCAGGCAATCGGCAGGCAGGCGCACCTCGTCGAAGAACAGCTCGCAGGTGTCCTGGGCATGCTGGCCGATCTTGCGCATCGCCGGACCCTTGCTGAAGCCGGGCAGGCCTTCCTCGACGCAGAACAGCGACAGGCCGCGCGCGCCGAGGTCGGGATCGGTACAGGCGAGGACGATCACCAGCCCGGCGTTGACGCCATTGGTGATGAAGGTCTTCTGGCCGCTGAGCAGGAAGTCGTCGCCATCACGCACCGCGCGGGTGCGCACGGCCTTGAGGTCGCTGCCGGCGCCGGGTTCGGTCATGGCGATGGCGCCGATCACGTCGCCGCTGGCCATGGCCGGCAGCCAACGGTCTTTCTGCGCCTGGGTGCCGAGGTTCCACAGGTAGGGCGAGACCATGTCCGAATGGATCGAGAAACCGATGCCCAGGCAATTGGCCCGCGCCAGTTCCTCGATCACCACCACCGCATGCCCGAAGTCACCTTCGGCGCCGTAAGGCGAAGGCAGGGCCGAGTTGAGCAAGCCGTGCTCGCCAGCTTCCCGCCACAGCTCACGCGGGGTCACCCCGGCGGCTTCCCATTCGTCATAGCGCGGCAGGATGCGATCAGCGATGAAGCGCTGCACCTGCTCGCGAAACATCAAATGGTCTTCACGGAATATCTTGCGCATGACGGGGCCTATTTCGCGACGGGTTCGGTGCTGCTGAGCAAGCCCTTCAGCACCGGTTTGGCGGCGCTGCCGGTGAGGAACAGGCTGTAGTGATCGCCTGCGCGCAGTTGCGGCAACGCCAGTTTTTCCGTCGAAGCGCTGCCGCAACCGGCGGTCAGCGAGGCGCTCACCGGGTTGATCGCGCGGGTGCTGGAGCTGTTTGGCGCAACGTCGGCAAACAGTTGCGGGCCGCCTTCGGCCACCGACAAGCTGCCTTTGGCGCAGTCGCTGGCCAGGTTGTAGAAGCGCAGCTCGGCCTTCATCGCGTCATCGCTGCCGGCCGTGTCGTCCAGCACCTGGAATTTGCCGTCCTGTTGGACAAGGGTGTTGAAGCTGTCTTTTTTCACGGTCATTTGACCGGCCGACTTACCGTTGATGGTCACGGTGAAGGGCTCGTCACCTTTGACAATTGCGTAGCTGCTGGCCAGTTGCGCGGGGCCGATGGCTTGCTCGGTGCCGGTGCTGATTTTCACCTTGAGGGTGTCCGGCGTCGGGTTGACCACTCGCACGAATGCCGAACCCGGTGCCGGACGTGGTGCGTAAAGCTGGGCCAGGACCCCTTCGGCCATGGCCGGGGCGGCCAGGCAGGTGCCCAGCAGCAGGATGAGAGCACGGGGGTTCATGGTTTCTCCTTGGCGGGTTTCATGCGTGTTTCCCGGTATTGGGCTTCCAGGCGCTTGCGGTCGACCTTGTCCGATACGTTGGTGAGGAAGCGTCCACAGGCCACCAGTTCCGAAGGCACCATGTAGTGCGGCAGGCGTTCGCCCAGTGCTTCTTTCCAGTTGTGCAGGTGTTCCGGCAATGGCCCGATCACCCCCGGCTCCAGGCTTTCCGGGGTCGAGACGAAGCCGATCATCCGCACCAGGGTGCCATCGGGGCGGCGCAGGGCGATCGTCGCGGCGGCGTGTACGCCCGGCAGGCCAGAGAGGGCTGCATCGATTTCACCGAGCTCGATGCGGTAGCCGTTGAGCTTGATCTGATCGTCACGGCGGCCATGGAAGTACACCAGGCCCTGGTCGTCGATCTCGCCGATATCGCCGGTGCGGTAGGCGCGCTTGCCATTGTGCTGGAACAGGCTCTTGGCGGTCAGGTCCGGGCGGCCGAGGTAGCCGCGCATCACGTGATCGCCGGCGATGCAGATCTCCCCATCATCGAGGAACACTTCGGCATAGGGCTTGGCCCGGCCAATCGACAGCGGGTTGCGCGCGCCGTCCAGCGGGCGCTTGATTTCCACCCAGGTGGTCGAGCAGGTGGCTTCGGTTGGCCCATAAGAGTTGATGATCCGCGCAGTGGGAAAGCGCGACCAGAGCTGCTCGGCCATGGCTGGCGACAGCGACTCGGCGCCGAACACGAACACGCCCAACTGCGGCAGATGTTCGTGGTTGAAATCGTCGTTGAGGAACTGCTGGCGCACGAACGCCGGGGTCGAGGCCCAGACTTGCACACCGGTGTCGGCCAGGTAACGCACGAAGGCCACCGGGTCGGCGATGGTCTCCCGTGGGCAGAGCACGCAGGCGCCACCCAGGGCCAGCGCGCCGCACAGGTCGAACAGGGAAAAGTCGAAGCTGAAGAGCATCTGGTTCATGAACGCCGGACGCGGCTTCAGCTCCAGGCAGTCGCGGATCCAGCTGGCGAACAGCGCCACGCTGTCGCGGCCGATCTGCACGCCCTTGGGCTCGCCGGTACTGCCGGAGGTGAACATGACGTAGGCGATGCCCGGCTCCGCCAGCGGTGCAGTCACCGCCGCGCCTTCGGTGAAGCTGTTCAGCGTGGCGTTGTAGACCTTGGCCGCCGCGACCCGCTCGGTAATCAGCTTCAGGCGCTCGGGCGGGTTGATGCTGTCGACCGGCACGTAGGTCACGCCCAGGCGCAGGCAGCCGAGCATGGCCACCACGAACTCGATCTCCTTGTGCCCGGTGATCACCAGCGCGTGGCCAGGTAGCACGCCCGCAGCGAGGGCGCGGGTTTGCCAGGCGTCGGTGTCTGCCAGCAGGGTGCCCCAACTGATCTGGCGTTGGGCGTCGCTCAGGGCCGGCGCGTCGGTGGCCTGATCCTGCTCGACGAAATCACAGCGATCGAAATCAAAATGCATACAGCCCCCTGGGTGTGCAGAGATAGGTGTGGGCGTCAGGCTTTCTGGTTTTCCTCGATGTGGTCTGCCAGAACGCTCAGGGATTCCAGCTGGGCGTCGATTTCCGTGGCCGGAATCTTGTAGCCAAATTTCTGCTGGACTTCCAAAGCGAGATCCACTTTTAGCATCGAGTCCAGTCCGTAGTCTGACAGAGGGACATCGAAATCTACCTTCTCGTCTTTGGGTAGCTGCAAAATCGTCTTTAGAACTGTTTCCAACTGGGCGAGGATTTCTTCTCTATTCACGTTATTGCTCCACTAATCAGTCATCAAAATTGGAAATACAGGAAGCGCGCTTCCTTGTGCAGGTTCATCAGGCACAGGAACAGCAGCAGCGCCAGAATCACCAGCCATTTAACGTTCGGCGCCCAACGCAGGAAGGCCGGGCCGGTCGGCTGCGGCTTGGCCAGTGATGGCGACCAGACGCCCATGATCTGGTGCGAGTTGGGCAAGAACCAGACCACGGCCAGGAGGGCCAGGATATGGAATATCTCAAGATGGCGGCCCATGAACATCCGCCACGCGTCGCCCAGGGCAATACCTGCCGGGTACACCACGTTCGGCAGGCTGTCGAATCCACGCAACCCTAGCATGCCTTCCACCAGTCGCACGGCATCAGAGGTATCAGCGGCACGGAAGAACGCCTGGGCGATGATCACCACGGCAAAGGTCAGCAGCACATAGCCGGCTTCCTTGAGCCAGTTGTCCTTGCGTGCCGCAGCCGGGGTGCGGCCGACCACGAAAATTCGCCAGGCATGGTTGATCGACAGGTAGCCGGCATGCAGCAGGCCGAAGATGAAGAACTGCAGTCCGGCGCCGTGCCAGATGCCGGCCAGGCCCATGGTGAAGGCGGTGGGCAGGATGATGGTGGCGGCAAATCCGCCAATGGTCGACACGCCCTTGGTGCCCACCGGCATGTTGTGCCGGGTGCGGTAGTTGGAAACCGCCATTGCCACCGGGTAGTAGAGATAGGCCGTCAGGTAGCGCGTCAGGGTCATGTGCCAGCGCGCCCAGAATTCGATGATGCTGCTGGCCTTGTACGGCGAGTTGAAGTTCAGCGGGAAGCGGATGCCGAACATCTTCGCCAGGCCCAGGGCCATGTCCGAGTAGCCGGAGAAGTCGAAGTACAGCTGCAGCGCATAGGCCAGCCCGGTGCCCCAGGCGGTCCAGAACTGCAGGTCCCCTGTCTGGGCGAAACCGGCATCGGCATAGGGCGCGATGGGGTCGGCCAGCAGCACTTTCTTCGCCAGGCCGATGACGAACAGCATGCCGCCGACGCTGAGGTTCTCGAAGTTGAAGCGGTAGGTCTCGCGCTTGGCGAACTGCGGCATCATTTCCTTGTGGTGCAGGATCGGGCCGGCGATCAGGTGCGGGAAGAAGGTCACGAACAGCACGTAGCTGAGCAGGCTGCGCTCCTTGACGATGCCGGCGCGGCAATCGAGCAGGAAGCCGATCTGTGTGAAGGTGAAAAACGAAATCCCCAACGGCAGGATGATGTCGTCGAGTCGGCCGCTGCCAAAGCCCCAGTCGTGGGCGAAGTTCATCAGGGTGACAAAGTACTTGTAGTGAATCAGCAGGGCGATGTCCGCCGCCACGCCAAACGTCGCCACCGCCAGTTGCAGGCGCGGCCGGTGGCTGGTGCTGAGAATCACCTGGCTGACCGCGTAGTTGAACGCGATCGAGCCCACCAGCAGCATCACGAATTGCGGGTTCCACCAGCCGTAGAACACCAGCGAAGTGATGCACAGCCACACGGCGGCCAGCCGCGGGCTGATCGAGGCGAACAGGTAGTGGGCCGTGAGTGTCACCGGCAGGAACAGGAAGAGGAATAGATACGAATTAAAGAGCATGGTCGTCCTGTTGCGCGGGCAAGGTGGCCAGTACGGCACGCTCGTCGGCTGTCAGCGGCAGGGACAGGGCCATCTCGGAGAATTCCCAGATCACCAGCTTGAGGCTGGCGGGCCACTTGTCGCGTTTCTTCAGGGCGGCGAGCAAGGCGCCGGAGAACTGACCGCCGTCCATGCTCTGATTCCACACCTGGCGCCCCAGGGTGATCCCCAGGCGTTCGGCAAATTCACTGCGCCGGCCATTCGAGCTGCCGGCCAGCAGCACTTCCACCGGCGGCGTTTCATCCAGCAGACCGCCACTGCGCACCGGCTCGATGGTCACTGGTTGCACCACGTCCAGCGGCGGACGCCAGGCCGGTTCGGCTTTTTCCAGGCCGGCCAGGCTGATCAGGTCGCCCATGCGTGGTTCGGCGGCGCCGAGTGGCGATACGTTGAAGGTCTGGCTGCCCTTGCTCCCCAGCAACGCCAGGGCGCGAGTGCCGACCACCTCGGCGGCGGCCTGGGCGCCGGTGGCGGTCATGTGTACATCGGTATGGAAGAAGCGTGGTTCAGTACCTTGGGCGAGCACTGGATAGAGGTCGGTGTGGGGTACGCCGTCATGCTCCAGGCGGGTTTGCCAGAGCTGCAGGCGTGCCTGCATCGGCGCGCTCTGCTGCAAGCCGCACAGGCCTTCGACCTGGATCCGCGACTTGTCGGGCACGGTCACCACCAGCACTTGCAGGCCCTGCTTGCGCAGGTCGGCGACCCAGTGGTTCATCAAGCGCACCCGTGCGTCATAAGCGTCGTGCACCCCGGGTTGCGGGCGCAGGCCGTCGCGGTAGAACAGCCAGCTCGGGCAACCCTGAACGACTTGCGCGCCAAGGTCGCCGAAGAAGCGATAGCGCACCGCCGAAGTGATGGTGTCGGCCTCGTCCTGCAGCGGCAACTTCATCACGTGCCCCAGCACTTGCCCGGCCGTGCCATCGACCCAGGCCGCCGGCTTCAGTTGCCCGGGCTCGAGCTTGGCCTGGGCGAGCATCCCGATGCCCACGGCCAGGCCGATCACCAGCAGGGCAATGATCGCGGTGCCGCTCATGCGGTGCGAGACCGGGGTTTGCTCAGTCGCCATCGATCAACGTCCCAGGGCTTTTTGCATGCGCTGGCGCCAGGCGCTGTCGCTCATGATCGAGGCGTTGTCCCAGAAACCGGTGGCTTGCGGGCCGTAGGAGTAGCTCGGTTCAAACATCTGCCAGACCAGCACCTGCGGCGGGTTTTTCTTGAAGTCGGCGGATTCCAGGTATTCCAGCAGCATCACCCAATGGCCGATGTTGCCTGGCTTCCAGTTCACCGACACCGGACGGTCGAGAACGTTGGACAGTTTCTGCGGAAAGCCGAAGTACGGCTGCACCATGCTGTGACCGGTCACGTGTACCGGTGCCGGGGCGGAGTCGAGCAGCCCGCCGCTGGTGTCCTGGCGGCGTACCACGAAAGTTTCGCGGCCGGTGGCCTTGCGTTGGTCTTCGGTCAGGAAACGTTCGGCGAGGTCGCCAAAGCGCCGTTCCTTGAACTCGTTGCCCAGCTTCATGCCACTGCCGGCGCTGCCCTTGAGGTTCGGCTCGATCTGCTTGATCAGATCGGCCGTGGCCACGGCGGTAGCGTCGGCGGCCGGTTGCGCCCAGTGCTGGTCGGTGCGATAGAACACATCCTTGCCGGAGCTCTGGACCTGTTTCAGCACAGCGGCGTCGTCGAAGGTCGGGATGCCGGCCTGCTTGAGCTTGCCGTAAATCGTCTGGTAACGCTCCTTGACCTGCGGGCTGAGGGTTTTGTCGGCCGGCAGCTTGTCCTGGTAGAACAAGGTCTTGTCCGGCAGCATCAGCACGATCAACTTGACCCCACGGGCTTGCAGGGCATCGCGGGTGTCCTTGATCAAGGCGGTGTTGCTGTCGATGCTCTTGTTGTCGACCACGGTCAGGCTGCCCCAACCGGGGAACAGCCAGCCGTCCTTGCCGCGAATCACCAGCGAGGAGTCCTCGGCTTGCGCCGCGCCCACGCACAGCAGCAGCGTGGCGCCGAGGACGGGAGTGGCCAGGGGCTTGAAGGTGTGAGCGACCAATCGTGAAAAAGACATAGTAAAAATCCTTATGACTACGGGTCTTAATAGGAAAAAATCAAGTTCATGAACAGGCCTTCCGCCCGCTCGGTAGCGCCGCCGCCAATCGGGTAGCGGTACTGCATCGACCAACTGATGGATGAGCGCGGCGCGTGGTAGTGGTCTTCGCGGAACCAGTAGCGAACCGCGACACCGGGACCGACACCCAGGGACCAGGAAGTGGAGTCATTGGTAAGCGACCAGTCCTGGCTTTCCAGGCTGACGTTGCTGCCATCGGTCGTGACGAAGTCGAGGTCAGTCGCGCGATCTTTTTGCCAGATCCAATCGGCAGCGCCGACGATATGCGGGAAGACCACGAGATTGGGGCTCAGGTTATCGAAACGCAGGCTGCGACCGACCCGCAGCTCAGAGCTGGCGAACACTTGCTGGCGCTTGAGCTGGCCATCGGTCTTGGCCAGTTGCCGGGTGGATTTTCCCTGGCTGTCCACATCGTAGGCGGTGAACGTCGCGTTATTGTCCTCCCAGGAGTAACCCAGTTGAGCGTAGCCATCCATGGTGAACCAATTGGATTCATTGCGCCGCAGCTCGGTGCCTTTGTAGAAGCCGTAAGTGATGTACGACAGCCAGCCGCCAGCGTCGCTGTCGAGCTGATACCGGGTGAGAATGCCGTTGATCAGAGGGTTGGCGGTTCCGTTATCAGTATTAGCCTGGGCAATGGCTGCGTTGGCTGCCGCGACTTCTTGCTGAATTCTGCATTGATCGTCTCGCGATGTTGGGTACGCGCTGCCTTCACGAGTCGCTGAGCCGAGGAAGAATCTTCGTTCCAGGCCAAAGGTGAGACCGGTGTCAGCCAACATGTAGCGCACACCCAGTGAGCCGATGGTGCTGGGAAATCCAGTCACGGTTCTTGAACCGTTGGTTCGATCGCCGCCATCCAGTGGTTCCTGGTCGGGTGCTACGCCGCACGGATCGACGAACCGGTCCGATTTGAACTTGCTGCCTTCGTCATACAGGGTATTGGTCAGCCGTCCATAGACCTCGAGGATGCCGTTCTGGTCATTGAACTGGGTTGGCCGCCAGTACAGCTCGGCGGTGCTGAACAGCGAGTCGCCCGCCGTGCTCAGGCCGGCGCCGCTGCTGTTGGTGGTCGGCTGCGCGCCGCGATAGCCCAGCGACACGGTCGCGCCCCATTCGCGGTCCAGTCCGGAGATCGCGCTGCGGGTGTTGTAGCGTTGTTCGTCGTCCATCTCCAGCTTGTTGGCGTCGGCCATGTCGATGGCTTTCTTCAACTGCGTGACTGCGCCCGGGTTGTCGCCCATCGCCGACTGGGCGTAGGCCTTGTTGAGAATAACGCTCGGGGGTGCCTTGCCGGTTGCCTCGGCGGCGCGGTAATCGTTGAGGGCCAAATCCGGCTGGCGATTGCGTTGGCGCACGTAGCCGCGCTGCATCAGCAGGTCGGCATCGTTGGGCGTGACCGCGAGGGCGCGGGACAGGCGTTGGTCGGCTTCGGCGACCTGGGCCGGGTTGCCCGAGGCCAGGGCGGTGGTCAGCAGGCGCTGGTAGTCGGGATTGTCCGGCGCTTGCTCGACGGCCAGGCGGGCCTGGGTGATCGCTTCCTGATAATCCTGGCGACCATAGGCGGCGTAGGCCTCGGTGGCGGGGCCTGCAGGGCCAGTGACCTGGTCGGAGGGCAGCAGTTCGCACTGGGTGCCGTAGGGCGTGTCCTGACAGGATTGGGCCGGCGCCGGGTACAGTGCGGTGGTCAGTTTGGCCGGTGGTTTCTTCGCCTCATCGAGGGCCTTGCGGCGCTTGATGGTCGCTTCGTCGCTGGCGTCGAGCTGGCTAAGCAACTGGTCGGCGCGGGCCGTGTCACCGGCGGCCAGGGCGCCGTCGATGGCGATCAGGCGCACGTTGCGGCGCTGGTCGTCGTCGAGCCAGTCCTGGGCCAGGGCTTCGTCGAAATCGCCTTTGGCCGCGTCGGCATTGCCCTGCAGCTGGCGCAGATAGGCGCGCATCACCAGCATCACGGTGTTTTCGTCGTTCTCCTGCAAGGCTTCAGTGGCGGCCTGCTCGGCGGCGGCCGGCTGTTTGTTCTGCAGCAGCGCGGTAACCAGCAGCAAGCGCTGGCTGGCGACATCCGGGGCGAGGTCAACGGCCACCCGGGCCAGCCTGGCGGCTTCAGCCGGATTGTTTTCGATCAGCGCCTTGTACGCCTGTTGGGTCGGCAGCACCGCCATGCGCCGCTGCAGCATCGCGCGACGCGCTTCGATGTCGCTGAGGTTCGGTGGCTTCAAGGCGATGGCTTCGTTGGCCGCCTTGACCCCATCCGACCATTTTTCCTGGGCCTCCAGGGCATCGAGCCACAGCAGTGCCCATGGGCCCTGGGTCGGGTCGGCGCGGAAGGCTTGCTCGCCATAACGCGCAGCGCCGGGCATGTCGCCGGCGTTGTAGGCGGCATAGCCCTTGGTCGCCAGCGGGAAACCCTTTTGGTAGGCGGCCGAGGGGCCTTTACCGGGCGCAGCGGCGCCTTGCGGCTGGAGGTTTTTCACCGTGGCGCGCAACGCTGGGTCATCCACCCCGCGCTTGATCGCCGCCTGGGCTGCCTGGCGAGCCTGAGTGGTGCGTCCGAGTTTTTGCAGGGTGTAGACCTGCAGCAGATTCAGCCGGACCACCTCCGGGCGCAGCTTCAACGCTGCGTTGACCTGCTCCAGCGCATCGCGATAACGCCCCGCCGAGTAACTCTTGTAGGCCAGGTCGGCCTGCTGCCAGGCCTCGCCTTCCAGGGGGGCTTCATAGGCGGCCGCCGACGCTGGCATTGCCAGGAAGGACGAGCCGCAGAACAAAGCTGCGGTGAGCAACAGCAGGCGCGAAGTCGGGGTCATGGCAGCTCGGTCGATCGTGGTTCATCGGGACGCGTAGCGAGTGGCTCGCCGTTGTCGTTCTGGAAGGAGATCGCTTCGCTCAGGGTGGCCTGGTCGAGGTAACCGTGCTCCAGCAGAATCTGCCCCAGTGGCTTGTGTTCCTTGGCCTGGGCCTCCAGGGCCTTGGTCAGCGACTCCTGGTCGATCGCCCGCCACGACATCAGCAGGTCGCCCAGGCGCAGGCGCTGCTGTGTGAGTTGGTCGGAGGACGGGAAGTCGTGCATGGTCTTGTCCCAGACCAGCGGCTTGCCAAGGAACAGGTGACCCAGGTACAGGCGCCAGGCCCGTGCGGCGGCCATGGCGTTGATGAAGTTGCCGATGATCATTCGCGGCGCCGAGAGAATCGCGTGTTCCCAGCCGTAAAGACGGCCGACAAAGTAGCCGCGCTGGAACACCCGCATGCTCAGCAGAATGCCGTTGGCCCACATCAGTTGCAGCAGGCCGCTGTGGGGGCTGAATACCGAGGGGAAATAGGTGGTCCACCAGCCCATCGAGGTCATCAGCATGAACAGCAGGTGCTGGGCCAGCAGGAGGTAAGCGACGATCGCCACGAACGAAGTGATCAGGCCCTTGCGGTCACGAAACAGCAGGTACTTGGTGGCTAGCGAACCTTCCCAGCCCACCTGGCTCCAGCCTTGCAAACCGATGCCCAGGGTCCAGCGAGCTTTCTGCCGGTAGGCGGTGCGGAAGGTGTCGGGGAAATACTCACGCACACCCAGCGGCATGTGCACCGCGACCATATTCACCGCGCCATGGCCGAACCACTTGGTGCGCTTGGCGATGTAGTCCACCGGGAATTTGCCGAAGATCTGCTTCATGCCGCGCCGGGCGAGGCGCGCGCCGATGTCGTAGTCCTCGGTGAGGGTGTCGGTGTTGAACGGCTGGTTGTCGGTCTCTGCCGACAATTGCAGCAGCGCCTTGCGCGAAAAACAGGTGCCGACACCGGCGGACGGCACCATCTTCGACATGCTTTCGCGCACCACCAGGTCCTTGGTGTGCCATTCGGCAAACTCGTCCATGTAGGTGCCCGCCACCAGTTCGTACCACTCCCGTTCCAGGGACGTCACCGGTAACTGGATGAAATCGATGCGTGGCAGCAGGTAGTTGAAGTAGTGCAGCTCCAGGTGGTGCAGCACGTCTTCGCTGTCGTGCAGGATGACCCCGGCAAACGGCTCCGGCTGGCGCAGGTCCTGGGCGAAGATCGCCTGGATGATCCAGTTCAGGCAGTCGGCCTTGCAGGTCGGGCCATCGTGCGGGACCTCGACGCGGATCAACTGCTTGTAGCGCCGACGCATGCGCTCCACTTCTTCAATGGTGCGCGCGTCGTTGCAGTAGGTGCCGACGAAGATGTAGTAGTTCTTGTACTCGAGCGAACCCACCATGTTCTCGAGCATCGGTGCGATCACGTCGTACTCGAGCCAGGCCGGGATCATGATTGCCAGCGGCTGCTGGTGCTTGGCGCGCAGTTGCTCGGCGGTCAGCTTCTTGTAACGGTGCCGGACCGTGAGCGAGCGATACGTCTGGCGCACCCAGTACCAGCCATCGATGAACAGGTCATCGAGGCTGGAAAGCATGATCAGCACGCCGACTATCACGGTCACGATTTCGAGAACGTGATAGTAGTCCGCTAACAGGTACGGCAAATATAGCGAGGACATGAGCTGTTCCCGTGATCGTTACAAGCCTTGTTTCTTTTTCTGGCGACGGGCCAGAACACCCAGTACCAGCAGCACCAACAGCGAGCCCGCAAACAGTGGCAACACCCACGCCAGGTACTTGCGCCACTGATGGAACGGCGTCTCGCCCAGGCCCATCGCCTGGCTCAATTGCGGGTTGGAGGTATCGACCCAGGTCAGCGGTCCTTCCTCGCCCAGTACCACGGCATTGCCCTGGTTGAACACGAACGGTGTGCGTGGGGTCAGCACCTGGTTACCCAGGGCATACCAGATCACACCGTGCTGATTGTTCGAGTCGACCACCGAGGCAGCGCTCAACGGCTGCGGCCCGGTCAGGTCGAGCAGACGCTTGTTGTCGCCACCGGCGCGCAGGCGCTGCAGGTCCTTGACGTCGATCAGCGGCTTGGCGCCGTCCACCGGCACGTCCAGCGACAGGAACGGCTTGGTCGGCTTGAACACCTGAGTGCTGTCGGCCAGGGTCAGCTCGGCGTTGACCGGCGACACCGAGGCGGCACTGGCCAGGCGGATGATCTGGCGCAGGTTGGCCGCCGGTGTATCCAATGCAGTCTTCGGCACAATGACCTGGGCGTTGCCGGCAAGCAGCGGCAGCAGGCCGACGAAGGTGCCATCCGGTTCGGCATCGGAGGAGCGCAGATAGCTGGTGGGCAGGACGTTGACCGGATAACCCTGGGGAATTTCGGCGCAGTTCGGCGAGACCGGCTGGCGCTGGAAACGCACCTGCAGGTTGTTGGTCACGCCCAGCGCATAGCCGGGAACGCGGGCTGTGAGGCGCTCGGGTTGACCGTCGGCGGCCAGTTGCTTGGCGTTGAGCAGGATGCCGTTCCACAGCACCGAGGCCACTGGCTGGGTGCTCGAAGCGCCCGGTGCAGCGGCGACATCCAGTACCAGTTCACCGGGCATGCGGCCCTGGACGGCGACGGCGCTCAACGGGAAGACCGCGTTCCACTCACCGCGGGTCACCACGTCGAAGGCGGTGGACGAACCACCCAGGGCGCTTACGCGCATCTCACGTTCAGTACTGTCGCCGCTCTCGCCGGCCTGGCTGATGGTCGCTTCGGAAGAGACCAACACATTGCGCCAGTGCGAATCGAACACCCCGGCGGCCTTGGCGCCTGCATCGGGGGCTACGGCGATCACGGCCTGGTGGCCGAGGCTGACCAGTTGGATCTGTTGGCTGCCCGGAACTTTCTGCGCGGCGCTGGCATGACGACTGCGCCATTCCTGCACGGCCTTGACGGCGTCCTCGTCGTTTTTCAGTTGATCTTGCAGGGCATCCAGCGCGGCGTTGATCTGGCCCACCAGCGCGGTGTCGGCAATCGCCAGGTCGGCGCGGGTTGCGCTCGCGTCCAGCACCAGCAGCGCACCCAGTTCGGCGGCGCTGGCCACCTTGTGCTGGGTCTTGCCGGCGAGGGCCGAGAACGGCGCGACCGAGGTCAGCGCGGTGGGGATTTTCAGCCCATCGACCGCAACGGTTTCGCCCACGGACGGGAACGCCCGAACCTGTGCCCGCTTGGCGTTGCGCTCCAGCGCCACGCCCAGGCGCCAGGCGCTGTCGAAACTTTGTTGTTCAAGCTTGCCGGCGGCAATCAGGATCACCGGTTTGCCGGGCAGGGTGCTCCAGGCATCGGCCAGGGTGTGCAGACCCTGCATCGAGTAGCGGTAGGTCAGCGCGGTGTCCGGGGACAGCGTCAGGATGTTGCTGCTCTGGCGTGTCGGTTCGCACAGGGTCTGGCCGGTGGGGGAGCTCCAGTCGATGGTGAAATCGACGAACCCGGACTCGTGCCGGCGGGCCTCGACCGGCAGGACGCGGGCCAGGTCGCCCTCGCTTTCGGTGACACGCTGGGCGTACAGCGGCCGGCTGTCGACGGACAGGCGCAGCGCGGCAGCGGCTTCTTCACCCTTGATGAAGTTGCCGAGGATGTTGATCGAGGCAGCATCCAGCGCGACGCCCTTGGGCACCGGCAGGAAGAACGATTGGTGGTTGTCGGTTTCTTGCAGCACCACCGGATTGGTGATGCCCATATCGGCCAATGACACGCTGCGTTGGACCCAGTCGTCCTGGGCCAGGGTACGGATCGCATCGCTGCCCGGCGAGGCCATGGCCAACAGCGGGGCAGCGAAGGGCGCGACAAGCACAACCTGTTTGAGGAGGGTGAGGCACTGCTTACGATTCGAGAGAGTATTCATGCGTGGTTATCGGCCGCGTCTTGAAGGTGAGAGGTCACGACTGCCCTGCGCGGACCCACGGCAACATGGCGTGGGTGCTGGCGCAGGCGACAGGCAATGTACAAGGGCTCAGTGACGGTGCTCAGCCGCGACACAGGCTGGCGCACATACCTCAAAAGCGGGCTGGCATGAGCTCGAACAATAAGTGGCAGTGCAGGAGGGGCAATGACCATCGGCATTCCATTTGGCTGCATTGGATCCATCCCCGCATTGGCAAGCACACTGTGTAGTGCTGCAATGCCATGTGTCAATATTTTGATGAATTTTCTTTTTTGTGCGCGCCTTGGGTTTGGCGTGACGTTATTTTGACTTGTTAGTTTAGACGATGGTTGTGTGAATTGCCGGCTGAGGGGGCGCAAATTCGTTGAACGGGCGCCCTGTAAGTGCCGAAATGATGCGGCCGGTGGCGTGTCCATCGCCATACGGATTGACGCTGCGCGCGACCCGCTGATAGTGCTCGGCGTCATTCAGGAAGCCCTGCACGGCGTTGACAATGCGTTCGCTGCGAGTACCCACCAGTGTCACGGTTCCGGCACTCACGGCTTCCGGGCGTTCAGTGGTATCGCGCATCACCAGCACCGGTTTACCCAGGTGCGGCGCTTCCTCCTGGACGCCACCGGAGTCGGTGAGAATCAGGTAGGCGCGGCGCATGAACCAGACGAAATCCAGGTAGTCCAGCGGCTCGATCAGGTGAATGTTGGGCAAGCCCGACAGCGTCGTCATCACCACGTCCCGCACCTGTGGATTCAAATGCACCGGGTAGATCACCTGCACGTCGTCACGCTCGGCGATTTTCGCCAGCGCCGTGCAGATCTGTTTGAAGCCATCGCCGAAGTTCTCGCGACGGTGGCCGGTCACCAGCACCAGGCGCTGTGTCGGGTCGACCCAGTCGTAGCGTGCCGCCAGGTCGGCGTCCATTTGCGGATTGTGGTCGAACTTGCGCAGGGTCAGGTCCAGCGCATCGATCACCGTGTTGCCGGTGACATAGATGCGCCCTTCGAGGTTTTCCTTGAGCAGGTTGTCGCGGGAAGTCGCCGTCGGGGCGAACAGCCATTTGCCCATCACATCGACTACCCGGCGGTTCATTTCCTCGGGGAATGGCTGGGTCAGGTCGCCGGTGCGCAGGCCTGCCTCGACGTGGCCGATCGGAATGCGCCGATGAAACGCCGCCAGGCTGCAGGCGGTCGCGGTCGACGTGTCGCCATGCACCAATACGCAATCGGGATTGACCTCTTCGAGCAGGGCATCGACCCGGGTCATCAGCCGTGCAAACAGGCCGTTGAGGGTTTGCCCGGGGACCATGACGTCGAGGTCGTGGTGCGCCTGGATATCGAACAACTGCAGCACCTGGTCGAGCATGTGCCGGTGCTGGCCAGTGGTGCAGACAATGCTTTCAATGCCTTCGGCCTCGGCCAGGCCGTGGACCAGCGGTGCCATCTTGATACCTTCCGGGCGAGTACCGAACAGCGACAGTACTTTCATGGTTTTACGACTCCTGGCGAGGGATGGCCCCGCGTGTTATCCGTCTTGATGCCCCGAGGGAGGGCTCGAATGATAGTAGACCTGTTGAAACAGGTATGTCAGCGCTCCCGCAAGGCGCTGCTCGGGGGTCGTACTGTTGTCTGGTGGCGAGTGGCTTTCGTTCCCGGGCGGCAGAAAATATTTTTTGAGGGGCGCAAAAGCCGATGGAATCGTGAGATTTTTTACCCGCCTCCAAGATAAATATTTCAAAATGTAACAGGGCCTAATTACTTAATACTTTTGGCATGTTTTGATCACTAATCGAACATCTCCAGTCGCTTGATTAGCATTTTATGATAATGAAATTAGCATCCGGTTATTTTTTATTTAAACGGAGTAATCACTTGTGTTTAATCCGTTTTTCCGTGGCGTTAGTGCGGTTATTAACGGATTAAACATTTTTCTTTGACGCCAACTATATGCTCGCTAGTATCCCCTCAAGCGAGCCGTAATCAGTTAGGTGGAAATGTTCTGCCGTGACGGTCTTACGCTTACTTTTTGCACCTTGGCCAGGCGTGTTCGACAGGTCTGGCGACAGGATGCCAATCCCCAATCCACGGGGCAAAAGACAGGGAGCGTCTACGGTGATCAAACCTCTGCGCAAGCGCTGGCAACCGAGTTTGACAACGCTGCAGGCTGATGTTGCAGCTCTCCTGTGCACGTTCAACTCATCGAGTGTTGGCCAAGTGCAATACCTGACCTGCAGTGAGCGCTCGGGCGTGGGTTGATTACAACTTCTGGATTAAACCTTTTATATAACTTTCGCTGATTCGAATGTTCAGCCTCCTTTTAAGGGGCTGCGGACGCGTTCGACTCGCTTTTGTTATCGGGTTCGACTAGCTGACACAAAAACAGGTGTGCGATGAAGAATATTGTAATAGTCGACAAGGCGACGGGGGCGGCCACCGAACACACGTTCGGTAACGTCGCCCTGACCGGAACCAGTGTTGTAAAAGTGCCGATAAACCCCGGCAGCATCCAGTCGATGCAACAGTCGGGCAAGAACCTGGTTATCACCCTCAAAAATGGCGGCACGATCACTGTCCATAACTTCTTTGTGGTCGACAGTGAGGGTGCGGCCAACCAACTGGTACTGGAAGACAGCGACGGCACCCTGCTGCTGGGCAGTTACTCCAGCCCGTACTCAGGTTTCAGCTGGAGCGAAATCGGCTCCGTCGAAGACCTGATGGCCGCCACCGCAGCCGGCAATACCACGCCCGACTGGCTGGCGTGGGGGTTGACCCTGTTGGGTGTGGGCGGTGCGGCAGCGATCTTCTTCGGTGGGCATGGCGGCAGTGGCGGTGGCGGTGGCGGCGGCAGTGGTGCCGACACCACTCCACCTGACGCACCCACCGATCTGGCGTTCAATCCAACCGGCACGCTGCTCAGTGGCCGTGGCGAGCCAGGCACGACCGTAACCGTCAAGGATGCCAGCGGCCGAGTGATTGGCGTCGGCACCGTGGGCTCGGACGGCAACTTCCAGGTCGCGCTGACCACTGCGCAAACCAACGGCGAGACCGTCTCGGTGACCCTCACCGACCCCTCGGGTAACGTGTCGGCACCAGGCGAGGTGACCGCTGGCGATACCACCGCCCCGGCTGCGCCGACCGATCTGGCGGTCAGTGCCGATGGCACCACCGTCAGCGGCAAAGGCGAACCCAACACCACCGTGACCATCAAGGATGCCAACGGCAACGTGATTGGCACCGGCACGGTGGGTGCCGACGGTACGTTCCAGGTCACCCTGAGCACCGCGCAAACCAACGGCGAACCCCTCACCGCCACCTTGACCGATGCCGCGGGCAACGTGTCGGCGCCGGCCAGCGTCGACGCCGGCGACACCACCGCCCCGGCCGCTCCGACTGACTTGAGTGTCAGTGCCGATGGCAGCACGGCCAGCGGTAAAGGCGAACCCAACACCACGGTGGCCATCAAGGATGCCAGCGGCAATGTGATTGGCACCGGCACGGTGGGCGCCGACGGCACCTTCCAGGTCAGCCTGAGCACCCCGCAAACCAACGGCGAACCCCTGACCGCCACCTTGACCGATGCCGCGGGCAACGTGTCGCTGCCGGCTGATTTCAACGCCGGCGACACCACGGCCCCGGCCGCCCCGACCGACCTGACCGTCAGCGCCGATGGCGCCACCGTCAGCGGCAAAGGCGAACCCAACACCACCGTCACCATCAAGGATGCTGACGGCAATGTCGTGGGTACCGGCACGGTGGGTGCCGACGGCACCTTCCAGGTCACCCTGATCGCGCCTCTGACCCACGCCGAAGCCCTGACCACGACCCTGACCGACGCGGCGGGCAACATCTCCGCGCCTGGCAACGTCAACGCACCGAACGTCATCGACGGCCGTGACCTCACCCCACCCGACGCGCCGACAGACCTGGTGGTCAGTGCCGATGGCACCACCGTCACCGGCAAGGGCGAACCCAACACCACCGTCACCATCAAGGATGCTGACGGTAACGTCATGGGTACCGGCACCGTCGGCACCGATGGCACCTTCGAAGTCGTCCTGACCACTCCCCAGGTCAACGGCGAAATCCTGACCGTCACCCTCACCGACACCGCCAACAACGTCTCCGCTCCAGGCGAAGTGACTGCGCCGGATATCGATGATACGGATGCTGATGCTGATGCTGATGCTGATGCGGATGCGGATGCGGATGCGGATGCGGATGCGGATGCGGATGCGGATGCTGATGCTGATGCCGATGCCGATGCCGATGCCGATGCCGATGCGGATGCCGATGCGGATGCCGATGCTGACGCCGATGCGGATGCGGATGCGGATGCGGATGCCGATGCCGACGCTGATGCCGATGCCGATGCTGACGCAGACGCAGACGCAGACGCAGACGCCGATGCCGATGCGGATGCGGACGCTGATGCCGACGCCGATGCCGATGCCGACGCCGATGCTGACGCGGATGCTGATGCTGATGCCGATGCCGATGCCGATGCCGATGCCGATGCTGATGCTGATGCGGATGCGGATGCGGATGCGGATGCGGATGCGGATGCGGATGCCGATGCCGATGCCGATGCTGACGCAGACGCTGATGCCGATGCCGATGCCGATGCCGATGCCGATGCTGACGCAGACGCGGATGCCGATGCCGATGCGGACGCCGATGCCGATGCGGACGCTGATGCGGACGCCGATGCCGACGCCGATGCGGATGCCGATGCGGATGCGGATGCGGACGCTGATGCGGATGCGGATGCGGATGCGGATGCGGACGCTGATGCGGATGCGGACGCTGATGCCGATGCCGATGCCGATGCCGACGCCGACGCCGACGCCGATGCAGACGCTGACGCCGATGCCGATGCCGATGCCGATGCAGACGCTGATGCGGACGCCGACGCTGATGCCGATGCCGATGCCGATGCCGATGCCGATGCCGATGCCGACGCCGACGCCGACGCCGACGCTGATGCTGATGCGGACGCCGACGCTGATGCGGACGCCGACGCCGACGCCGATGCCGATGCCGACGCCGACGCCGACGCTGATGCCGACGCCGACGCCGACGCCGACGCTGATGCCGACGCCGACGCCGATGCCGACGCCGACGCCGACGCCGATGCTGATGCCGACGCCGATGCCGATGCGGATGCGGATGCGGATGCGGATGCGGACGCCGATGCCGATGCCGATGCCGATGCGGATGCGGATGCCGATGCCGATGCCGATACGGACGCTGATGCTGATGCTGATGCTGACGCCGATGCCGATGCCGATGCCGATGCCGATGCCGATGCCGACGCCGATGCAGACGCTGATGCAGACGCTGATGCAGACGCCGATGCCGATGCCGATGCGGACGCTGATGCGGATGCCGATGCCGATGCCGATGCCGATGCCGACGCCGATGCAGACGCTGATGCTGATGCTGATGCCGATGCCGATGCAGACGCCGATGCCGATGCCGATGCCGATGCGGATGCGGACGCGGATGCCGATGCCGACGCGGATGCTGATGCCGACGCCGATGCCGATGCTGATGCTGATGCCGATGCCGATGCCGATGCCGATGCCGATGCTGATGCGGATGCCGACGCCGACGCCGACGCCGATGCTGATGCCGATGCCGATGCCGATGCCGATGCCGATGCCGATGCTGATGCGGATGCCGACGCCGACGCCGACGCCGATGCTGATGCTGATGCCGATGCCGATGCCGATGCCGATGCCGATGCCGATGCCGACGCGGATGCGGACGCCGACGCCGATGCTGATGCCGACGCCGACGCCGACGCTGATGCCGACGCCGATGCCGATGCCGACGCCGACGCCGACGCCGATGCTGATGCTGATGCTGATGCAGACGCTGATGCTGATGCCGATGCCGATGCCGATGCCGATGCCGATGCTGATGCGGACGCCGATGCCGATGCCGACGCCGACGCCGATGCGGATGCCGATGCCGATGCAGACGCCGATGCAGACGCCGATGCCGATGCCGATGCCGATGCGGATGCCGATGCCGATGCGGATGCCGACGCCGACGCGGATGCCGATGCCGATGCGGATGCCGACGCCGACGCCGACGCCGATGCGGATGCTGATGCTGATGCTGATGCTGATGCTGATGCTGATGCTGATGCTGATGCTGATGCTGATGCTGATGCCGATGCCGATGCCGACGCGGATGCTGATGCGGACGCCGACGCGGATGCTGATGCGGACGCCGATGCTGATGCCGACGCCGACGCCGACGCTGATGCCGACGCCGACGCCGATGCCGATGCCGACGCCGATGCCGACGCCGACGCCGATGCGGATGCGGATGCGGATGCCGACGCCGACGCTGATGCTGATGCTGATGCTGATGCTGATGCTGATGCCGATGCCGATGCCGATGCCGATGCCGATGCCGATGCGGATGCCGACGCCGACGCCGACGCCGACGCCGATGCCGACGCCGACGCCGATGCCGATGCGGATGCGGATGCGGATGCCGACGCCGATGCCGATGCGGATGCCGATGCCGATGCCGATGCGGATGCGGACGCTGATGCTGACGCCGATGCCGATGCCGATGCCGATGCCGATGCCGATGCCGACGCCGACGCCGACGCCGATGCAGACGCTGATGCAGACGCCGATGCCGATGCCGATGCGGACGCTGATGCGGATGCCGATGCCGACGCCGATGCCGATGCCGATGCGGACGCGGACGCGGATGCCGATGCCGACGCGGATGCTGATGCCGACGCCGACGCCGACGCCGATGCGGACGCCGATGCCGATGCCGATGCTGACGCGGATGCTGATGCTGATGCGGATGCGGATGCGGATGCGGATGCGGATGCGGATGCCGATGCGGACGCCGATGCCGATGCCGACGCCGACCTCGAAGCCTTCGATGACCTGGCAACCGCCGACCTGACCGTCACCCCGGTGACAACCCACACAACCCTGAACAGCATGAACGTGTTCACGCTGCTCGGAGTGGGTGGTATTCAGCTCGGTGTGCCGACCGTGTCGCAGACGTTCAGCGTGTCGGATGAAAGCACCGGTACCTTGAATCTGTCCTTCGGTACGGGTGACCTGGTCTCCGTGCTGGGCAGTGGGTTCTCGGCCAAGCTTGAAGTCAGTGATGGTGCTGGCGGTTGGGTGCCGGTGGATCAGGGCAGCGTAGGCGGTGGCTTGCTCGATCTGCTGGGGCTGTTCGGTTCCGGTTCCAGCGCGAAAATCGAAGGTCTGGCGGCAGGGCAGTATCGCTTCACGCTGTCCATGGACCCTGCACTGGTTGCAGTGGGTGCAACAGCGACCGCGACCCTGAGCGTCGATAACGCAAGCCTGGTCGACTTCAACGCCTCCGGCGGTGAAGCTCACGGTAACGTCATCACCGATAACGGTGTGGGTGGTTTGCCGGACTCTCCAGGTACCAGCGCCGATGCGACGGTCGAGGAAGTCAACGGGGTCACGATCGATCCTGCGCAACCTACCGTGATTCACGGGTTGTACGGCGATCTGTTGATCTCCGCCAACGGTGAGTACACGTACACACCTGACGGCGATCCGGCGAACGTCGGCAAGGTCGACAGCTTTGCCTACGAGCTGGTGACAGCGGCGGGCGGGACGGCTACGGCCACCCTGTACGTGCGCATCGACAGCACCGACAGCAGTGTCACCTGGAGTCCTGCCGATCCGTCGGCACTGGGAACCGTTGCCGTGGTTGCCACCGATGACATCGGCACAACGCAGATCGATCTGGTTAATCCGGTCGTGCCGAGTGACCTGGACAATCTCAGTTATCGCCCACCGTTGGTGATTGGTAGTGGGTCTGATATCGGTGATTCCTTCACCGTCGCAGCCGATACCAAGGTTGAGCTTGTGGTTACCCGCAGTTTTGACGGGATTGGCGTACTGCCTACGACCACGATCGTCCTTCAGAAGTTGGATGGCGCAACGTGGAAACCGGTGCCGGGGCAAACCACCACTGACCCAACCCATACTTTCACCATCAGTGAGGCAGGTGATTATCGGGTGACGTCGACGACCGGGGCCTTGGCTTCGCTCGGTACGGTAACGGTGACGCAGACCCTGCACACCACGCTGCTGACGGAGTTCGTTACCGGTCCGGCCACTGCCGCAACCGGCAACGTCCTGGCGCTCAGTGATCACTCCGCAGCAGACAGCCTCGGCTCGACGTTGACGGTGCTGAGTGTGTTGGTCGGTGCCACCTACGTCATCCCGGGTCAAACCGGCGCCGTGGTCCACGGCCAGTACGGCACGCTGACGCTGCAAGCAGACGGTGATTACAGCTACGTACCGAACGCGGGCCTGGCAGTGGCTGATATCGGCAAGGTCGACAGCTTCACCTACAAACTCACCACTCCAGGTGGCCAGGAGGACACCGCCACGCTGTTCGTACGCCTTGACTCGCCGGATGTCGATCTGGTCTGGGACGATGCCCATCCGGGCAATCCAGGTACGCCTGGCGCCGAAGTCGCGGGCTTCGCGGCCGCTTCGTTCGAGCAAGCCTCGTTCGAAGAGGACTCGTCACACGCCACGATCACCGAAGGCGCCAACGGTGCTGACCACATCGCGATCCATGACACCGAGTTTGCAGCGGTGGATGGCGGCGATGGGTTCGACACCCTGGCATGGGACGGTGGCGATGCAACGATCGACTTGAGTCTGCTGGTCGGCAAAGTCAGCAACATCGAGAGCATCGACCTCAACGACTTCAGTGCAGTCAACCTGACCCTGAGTCTGGAAGACCTGGTAGCTGTCACGGCGCCCGAGACGGATAGATTGTTTATCCAGGGCGACGAGCAAGACAGCGTCCACCTGACGGGCAACTGGTCGGTGGGGGCCACGCAATTGGAGAACGGGCAGGAGTACGTGGTGTACACCAGCCAGGAAGATGAAACCCATCAACTCTGGGTGCAAAGCGGCGTCAACGTGGTGTAGCCACGTGGCAGGCGGGGAGCGTCGGGCCGTTGGCCTGGCGTTCTCCTGCCCTTCCTTCAATCACTGGACGTAACCCACCAGGCGGCGCCGCGAGCGTCGTCCTGGCGGTTACCCAACGCATTCGAACAGCACTGTGCTCGCCTCTGAGATGTTCTCGGCAGCATGGCGAAATAGTGGCTATCTTTCTGACAGCACGTCGTATTGGAGCATTACTTGAAGCCTAAGGATCGGTTCGAGTTCCTGTTTGTGACCCTGTTGGCCGTGGCCATGCAGTCACTGACAATAGAGAGGGCCGTAGCGCTGACACGCGACTACGCACCTGAAAATCTCTCCACCATCAGCCCAAGAGATGTGGGCCAGCATTTACCGGGCGATTCGTTCGGAGCCAGCCGACCGGCTGCCCCCAGCAACGTGGTCCCCGACAACCTCGACCTGCCACGCGCCATTCAATTGGCCGTCGCCTGGCACCCCGCGATTGCGGAGTCGATTGGTCAGCTGTACCAGCAGCACGACAACGTCACCGTCGCCCGCTCGGGTTACTACCCGCAGATCAAGGGCGGTTTCAACAGCGGTTATGACAGCGGCCTGACCGGCAATGGCCAGAGCCAGGCCTTTACCCTGTCGATGTCGCAAATGCTCTATGACTTCGGCAAGGTCGACAGCGCGGTGGACAGCGCCGTGGCCAAGCTCAATGGCAAGCAAGCCTCGGTGCTGCTGGCGATCGACCAGGTGGCGCGCGACACCGCGTTTGCGGTGATCGAACTGCAGCGCTACCAGGCCCTGCTGGCGATTTCCCGGGAACAGGTCAAAGGCCTGACGGCGATTGCCGACCTCGCGCAAAAGCGCAGCGACATGGGCGCCAGTACCCGCTCCGACCTGATCCAGGCGCGCTCCCGGGTCGAGGCCGCCGTCGCTACGCAACTGCAATACACCGCGCTGTACAACCGCTGGCGCAGCACCCTCGGCAGCCTGCTCGGCGCACGGGCGCCGGTAAGCATCACCGCGAGCATGCCGGCGACGCTCAAGCAGTCTTGCGATGGCATCGATGCCGACCAGGTGCTGACGCCGTCGCTGCTGATCGCCCAGGCCCAGCAGGTCGACGCCCAGGCGCAAATCGCCCAGGCGCGTGCCGAAGCGATGCCGACCGTATCCCTGGACCCCACCGCCACCCAATACCTGGACAACAACGACGAGGACGGCAGCGTCGGTGGCCGCGATCGCACCCGCTACGGGGTGTTCCTCAACGTGCAGATGCCGCTGTATCAAGGCGGCGCCATCACCGCCCGCAAATCGGCGGCGGCCCAGGCCCTGCGCGCGGCCGAGGCGGCCAACGATGCCGCACGCCTGGCGGTGCGCCAGGGCTTGCTCGAGGCGCGGGACCAGACCTCCAGCCTCGAACAGCGCCTGTCGACCCTGGATTTTCGTGAACGCAGCATTTCCGAAACCCGCGATCTGTATCGCCAGCAATACCTGGAATTGGGCACGCGACCGCTGCTCGATCTGCTCAACGCCGAACAGGAAATCCACCAGGCCGCCATGGACCGGGCGAACACCGCCGCCGACCTCAACCGCCTGGAAATCGATTGCCTGTACAACAGCAGCGCCCTGCGCACGGCGTTCAACCTGGACAGCAGCACCATCCAAGGTGTGGAGATTCGACCATGAATGACGCCGTCAACCTCGATACCCAGAGCGCGAGCGAACCGCAGAGCCTGGACGCGGCGCTGGCTCTGAATTATGAAGATTGGCTCGAAGCGATTATCAGCGTCGCCCGGCATAACCGCCTGGACTGCTCGGCGCAGACTGTGCGCATCGCCGCGCAGTGGAGCAGCGGCGTCGACGTCGACCAGGTGCTGCGGCAGATGGCGCGCCAGGCCGGCCTGAGCCTGAAGATTGTCGATTTCTCGCCGGCCTTGCTGGTGCAACGGCGGCTGCCCTTGGTCGTGCAATTGGATGACGGGCAGATCGGCGTCCTGCAGACCCTTGGCGATGACGAAGAACTGGGCATCGTCTACAGCGGCGACCAGGGCCTGCAGAGCCGCATCGGCCGCGCCGAGCTGGTCGCCTCGGCGCGCAAGGCGCTGATCCTGCGTCCCGCGCGGGCGGCGCGGGACTCGCGGGTCGACGACTACGTCAAACCCTACGAAAAGAGCTGGTTCAAAAACATCGTCCTGCGCGACTTGCGCCCCTACGGTCACGTCATGCTCGCGTCATTGGCGGCCAACGTGCTGGGCCTGGCCGGCGTGCTGTTCTCGATGCAGGTGTATGACCGGGTGATCCCGGCTGAATCGATGCCGACCCTGTTGGTTTTATTTGGCGGGGTGATGCTGGCGTTGTTCTTCGATTTCATCCTGCGGATCATGCGTGTGCGCATCACCGACCTGCTCGGCAAGCGCGCGGACATGCGCGTCTCCGACCTGGTGTTCGGCCATGCGATGCGCCTGCGCAACAGCGCGCGACCAAAATCCACCGGCTCGTTCATCTCGCAGTTGCGCGAGCTGGAACAGCTGCGTGAACTGATTACCTCGAGCACTGCCAGCGCCCTGGCCGACTTGCCGTTCTTCCTGCTGTTCGTGGTGATCTACTGGTTCATCGGCGGGCCGCTGGTGGCGGTGCCCCTGGGCGCGCTGCTGGTGCTGGTGGTGCCGGGGTTGCTGGCGCAGAAGAAACTCGCGCGGCTGGCCAACCAGTCGATGCGCGAAAGCTCATTGCGCAGCGCCATGCTGGTGGAGACGGTGCAGGGCCTGGATGACATCAAGATGCTCCAGGCCGAGCAACGCTTCCAGCAGCAATGGAATCACTACAACGCCACCGCCGCCGAGGCCAGCCTGCGCTCGCGGACCCTTACCAGCGGCCTGGTGACCTGGACCCAGACCGTGCAGGGCGGGGTGTTCGCCGTGGTGGTGGTGTTCGGTGCGCCCATGGTCATGGCCGGCGACATCACCACCGGTAGCCTGGTGGCGTCGTCGATCCTGGCCTCGCGGATGATGGCGCCGATGTCGCAGATCACCATGGTGCTGACCCGCTGGCAGCAGGCCAAAGTGGCACTGCAGGGCCTGCACCGGATCATGCAATTGCCGGTCGACCAGCCCGAAGGCAGCAAGCGCGTGCAGTTGCCGGTGGTGCAGGGCAACTACGAGTTCAAACAGGCGCAGTTCAAGTACAGCGAAGACGCGCCGATGCCGGCCTTGCTGGTCAAGGACCTGAAGATCACCCCCGGCGAACGCATCGCCGTGCTCGGGCGCAATGGCGCCGGCAAGTCGACGCTGTTGCAGGCGATGGCCGGGATGATCGACCTGAGTTCGGGCTCGCTGACCCTGGACGGCGTCGGCCTGAGCCATATCGACCCGGCCGACGTGCGCCGCGATGTCGGCCTGCTGACCCAGAACTCGCGGCTGTTCCACGGCACCCTGCGGGAGAACCTGATGCTGGGTGCGCCCCAGGCCAGTGACCAGGAGATCCTCGAAGCGTTGACCCTGACCGGCGCCCTGGAATTCATCAGCAAGTTCGCCCTGGGCATGGACCACATGATTCTCGAGGGCGGGCTGGGGCTGTCCGGCGGCCAGCGGCAGTCGTTGCTGTTGTCGCGGCTGATCATTCGCCAGCCGCAGATCGTGTTGCTCGACGAACCGACCGCAGCCCTCGACGACGCCAGCGAGCGCAAGCTGATCCAGGGCCTCGACCAATGGGGTGCGCAACGCACACTCGTCATCGCCACGCATCGCATGAGCGTGCTGAGCCTGGTGGACCGAATCATCGTCGTCGACAACGGCGCGGTGGTCATCGACGACACCAAGGACAACGCCATTGCCCGGCTTTCCAAACCCAGGAGTCCGGCGCAATGAGCCGGCTGACACCGCAATCGACTGCGCTGAAGGATAGTTCCCATGGCTACTGACACTCGTACCGCCGAGCATGCCCAGGCTCACGACGACGGCCTCGACGACGCCACCGTGGTGCGCTCCACCCGCGTGGTCTGGTGCGTGGCGCTGATGCTGCTGGCCTTCGGCACCTGGGCCTACCTTTTTGAGGTCGACGAGGTGTCGACCGGCACCGGCAAGGTCATCCCCAGCTCGCGCGAGCAGGTGATCCAGTCGCTGGAAGGCGGGATCATTGCCGAACTGAATGTCGCCGAGGGCGATATCGTCGCGCAGGGACAGATTCTCGCCAAACTCGACCCGACCAAGACCGAGTCCAATTTCGGTGAGAGCGCGGCCAAGTACCGTGCATCACTGGCCAGCGTGGCGCGCCTGCAGGCGGAAGTGAACGGCACTGCGCTGAACTTCCCCGCAGAGCTCAAGGCCTACCCGGCCTTGATGGCCGCCGAAACCGATCTGTACCAGACCCGGCGCAAGGGCCTGGAAGAGTCCCAGGCCGGGGTGCGCACTTCGTTGGGGCTGGTACGCAGTGAGCTGGAAATCACCGAAAACCTGGCCCGGGTCGGCGCCGCGAGCAACGTCGAGGTGCTGCGCCTGAAGCGGCAGAAATCCGAGCTGGAGCTCAAGCTTACCCAGTCACGTTCCGAGTACATGGTGCGGGCCGGCGAGGAACTGGCCAAGGCCAACTCCGATGTGCAGACCCTGTCCTCGGTGCTCATGGGCCGTTCCGACTCGGTCACCCGGCTGACCTTGCGCTCGCCGGTGCGCGGCATCGTCAAGGACATCGAGGTCACCACCATCGGCGGGATCATCCCGCCCAACGGCCGCTTGATGCAGATCGTGCCGATGGACGACCAGTTGCTGATCGAAGCGCGGATCTCCCCGCGGGACATTGCCTTCATCCATCCCGACCAGGACGCCAAGGTCAAGATCACCGCCTACGACTACTCGATCTACGGCAGCATGGACGGCAAGGTGGTGACGATCTCCCCGGATACCCTCCAGGATGAAGTCAAACCCGAGGTGTTCTACTACCGGGTGTTCATCCGCACCAACGACAACGAGCTGCACAACAAGGCCGGCAAGGCGTTCTCGATTGTGCCGGGGATGATCGCCGCGGCGGATATCAAGACCGGGCAGAAGACCGTGCTCGACTTCCTGATCAAGCCGATGAACCGGGCGCGTGAAGCGCTGCGTGAACGCTAGTGGGCGAGGCGCCGGCATGTACGGATTGAAGCCCATGCGCGGGGTATGGGCACTGGCTCTGCTGACCAGCTTGAGCGTGCCGGTTGGCGCCAGCGATGATTCGCCGCTGCTGTGGAATGTCGGCCCAGATCGCGCCAACTGCAACGATCCGCACTCGGCGCTGTGGGTCGAGTCTGCCAGCGGCGAATCCTGCATCCGCTATTTCAGCGGTGAGCCGCTGGAGCATGCGCCGGTAGTGATCGTGATGTTCCACGGTGACCGCGACAAGGAGATGCGCCAGGCGCCCGAGCAGATCGCCGGCAACACCGTGGCGGCCAAAGACAAGCAGGCGGCGACCCTCAGCCGGCGCGCCCGTGTTCCGGTGGTGATTGTTGCGCGTCCGGGGACGTACGGCTCCAGCGGCAATCATCTGCATCGGCGTCAGGCCAGCGAATTCCAGCCTCTGGATGCGGCGCTGGATGCGTTGCGCGCACGCTATTCGATTGGCCGGTTCGTCCTGCTCGGCCACAGTGGTGGGGCGACGGCAGTAGCGGCGCTACTGACACTGGGGCGAGAGGATGTGCAATGCGCGGTCATGACCTCGGGGGCGTTTGACCTGCTGAAGCGGGCGCAGATGGTTCGTCAAAGAAGAGGCCTGCCGCCGCGTGAAGGGCGCGACACCAACGGCATGCTCAACCCCTACGATCCCCTGGATCATGTCGACGGCATCGCCAAAATACCCGGGCAAGCGCTGTTCGTGATCGGCAACCCTGAAGACCAGGTCACCGCCTTCGCGCTGCAGCAGAGTTTTTTTCAGGCGCTGCTGGCGGCGGGGCTGCCGGCGCAGTTGATCGAAGCGCCGGCGGTGAGTCCGACCTTCCACCACCTGCGCAACGACATCGGCCTGAAGACCGCGGCGCGTTGCGCCCGACCCTGAGTCAGGGGGTCGCCAATGCCGGCTCGGTGTTGGTCAGTGATTCCACCAGCTCCGACAAGCGGGTGCCGCCCGAGCTTTTAACCAGCACATAGTCATCCGCGCGGAACCAGCGCGCGGCGTGCTCGGGCAGTTGCTCGCGCAAGGCGCTGACGTCTTCGAACCACTCGATGCTCAACTGCCCGCGCAACTGCGCGTACAAGGCGTGCATCAACGGGCCGCAGAGCAGGGTATGGCGCGGCTTGGCCGCCAACAGGTGTTCGGCCAGTTCCAGGTGATAACGCTGGCTGTCCGGGCCGAGCTCAAGCATATCCCCCAGCACGGCGACCCGTTGATGCGGCAGCCCCGGCAGTTCGGCGAGCATTTTCAGCGAAGCACCCATCGAGCCGGGATTGGCGTTGTAGGCGTCGTCGATCAACTGATAGGCGCCGCCCTCGCAGTTGACTGTCAGGGTCTTGCCGCGACCTTGCACCGCTTCGAAGCTCTCCAGGGCAGCCAGCGCTTGTTCGGTGGGCAAGCCGGCGGCGATCAGTGCGGCCAGCACCGACAAGGCGTTGAGCACCATGTGGTGACCACGGGCGCGCAAGCTGAAGCGCAGTGGCGTATCACGGAAATCGGCAGTGACCTGCAAATTCGAGGGAGTGGTCACACAGTCGATCAGCCGCAGGTCGGCTTGCGCGTGCTCGCCATAGCTGATCAGGGACAACTGCGCGCGCCGGGCGGCGTCCGCAAACACCTGGTAGTACGGCATGTCGTGGTTCAGCACCGCGTGCCCGCCGGGTGCCATGGACCTGAAGATCGCGCTTTTCTTGCGCGCGACATTCTCCAGGGTGCCGTGGTACTCCAGGTGTGCCGGCGACAGGCTGGTGACCACGGCAATGTGCGGGCGCACCAGCTCGGAGTTGATTGGCATCCTGCCCACGGCCATTTCCAGCACCCAGAAGCGCGCCGGGGCGGTCATGCACGAGAGGTTCCAGGCGATGCCGTGGGGCAGGTTGGCGTTGCCTTCGGTCTGCGCCACCGGCCCCAACGGCTGCAGCGCATGGGTGAGCATCGCCACCACCGTGGTCTTGCCGGCGCTGCCGGTGACACCGAATACCTGGCCGCCGAAATTCAGTCGGGCATGTCGTCCCATTTGCAGCATCGCTTCGGCGGTGTCGGCGACTTGCAGCACTGGCAGGCCGGTGTCGAGGTAGGGCGTCGGCTCGACGCAGACGAAGGCTGAAGGCCGGCGCGAGGGATCGGCGTTGGCCCACATCCGCGCCAGATGCGCTTCATTCGGGCGCGCAGCGCTCGGCGGACGACTGAGCATGCGCTGGTAGTTGCCGAAGACCATCGACGGCACCAGGCCGCTGGCCTGCCAATCGGCGGGTGGCTCGACCACCCAGGTGCCGCCGGTGGCCCGGGCCACAGTGGCGGCGTCCCAGTGCCAGCCGCTTTGAGTGCGCGGCAGTGCGCGAGCGACCTGAGGTGCGCCATCACGCAGGTACTGGTGATAGGCGATCAGCCCGGACAAGTAGTGTTCGACGTCGTCGATGCGCACCCGAAACGCGTGGTGGCGAATGAAAAACGCACCGACGATGCGCGCCGGATTGCGAAAGAACATCGCGATTTCCGGCCAGAAATAGCCGTTCATCAAATGCCCGGCCCGGTGGTGCAGGGCACGGTAGAACGCCTGCAGATCGACTTCATTGAGCAGGTGGCGCAGCTGCGGTATTTGCTCGATCCGCTGTAGCATCTGCTGGGCGGCCATCATCAGTTCCAGCAGGGTCGGGAAGGTGGTGATGCGCTGCTGGACGAAGCCCAGGTAGTCGACGAAATTGTTCAGGCCGAAACGGAAGTATTTTTCCTCGGGACGGTAGCGAGTCAGCTCGTTGACGCAGTAGCTCAGCCAGTGGTCGTGCTCGCGGTGGTGCTGTTTGGCGATGAAGTAGTCGAAGGCTTTTTCCACCACCTGCAGCCAACGCTCGTCGCCGCTCAGGCCATACAAACGCATCAGGCCAAAGGCCGCTTCGCCGTCGTAGTAGATGATGCGGAAGGGCGCCTTGATGCTCAGGTCGCCGGCGTGCAATACGTGATTGAAGCCGCCGGTGCGCGGGTCCTGCATCGAGGCGATGCCGTTGGCCAGCGCGGTCAGCAATGGCAGGTAATCGCGGCTGTCGGTGACTTCGCAGTATTTGACCAGGGCCAGCAGGCAGACCGCGTTGCCGCCCAGTTTGATCTCATCACCGCTGTCCACCAGGAACGCTGCAGCGCTTCCATCGGCCAGGGTATAGGGCTTGATCAACTGTGTGGTGAGATAGTCGAGCGCACGCTGGATCGACCCATGCAGCGCTTCGTCGCCGGTCAGTGCAAAGGCTTCGATCATCGAGTAGGTGGTGCTGGCATGGCGCAGGGCGTTGTAGTTTTCGATGGTGCGATCGAAGCAGGGGAACACACCGTAGACGAACTGCCCGCTGTCCTTGACCTGGCGGCTGAGAAATTCAGAGGCGCTGACCACCTTTTCGCGAACATCGCCAGCGCTGAGCTCGGCGGTTTTGCGCCGACCGACGCTGGAGCCATTGCCGTGCAATTCATGGACGGCACCGTCGTCAGCACAGAACACGCCGCGGGTCTGGAACAGGTAGACCAGTGAGCTCGGGTTGGCCTGAGCGGCCACTGCGGCGTCCAGTGCGGCAGTGTCGCTGAAGCGCCTTTTCACGTAGACCGAAAAGTTGCCCATGTTGAAGGTGGCCAGCGGCATGTTGGCGCCGCCATAGAGAATGGCGTTGGCGTTGATTTCCTGCTCGGTGAGCGCGGTGGTCAGCGCCGAATCGAAAGCGATGCCCTGCCTGAAGTAGTTGCGCTTGTAACGCTTGAGGCGCTCCTGCAGTTGCGCCCAGGACAAGGAGGTCACGTTGACTGCACGCTCGACTCGCAACCAGAGTGCGCTGTCGCACTGTTCGAACGCCTGCATGGCCTGCTGCCCGTCGTTCCAGGCCGCCGCAAAGCTGGCTGCGTTCACCTGGAACACCTGCGCCCGCTGAGAGCCGTCGCTGATGGAAAAGAACAGGCAGCAGTCTTTAGGGCTGTCGTCCTTGGCCGTGAGCTCGACATTCTGTTGTTGGAGAAGGTTGTAACAAGCCGTTAGTTGCTGTTTCAAAGACATAAGAAAATCCATTGTCAACGTCAGTTGAAGACAGGGGCAGGGCGAAGTGCTCTATGACGCAACAGGTTAATTATGTGAGCTGCGTCACAGTTGGCGTCATGGCTCCCCACCGAAGCTGATTCGGGCGGGGAGTCTGGAAGACTTGGTACGTGTGTCCTAGTTGAGTGGGACATTATCTTCGCGAATCGATTCCTCGGCGGAAAAACTGATCGGCTGATCAAATTCGCTCAAGTGGTTTTTGATTAATTTTCTGAGAATCTGCGATACGGTCAGATCAACAGTCTCAGAGAGATCTTCTAATTTCTTTTTCGTCGGAAGATCGATCAATATAGTGAGGCGCGCGGTTTTCTTGTGCATATGCGATCCTTCTCTCCCGGCACCATATTACAGTGCCGGTTGGTTCTCCAATTCCCGATAAAAAATAGGGCTTTAGGTTGAAATTCCAAAGCTCAGTCAGGACTCTAATTCAACCGCTGAAGATTTTCTACATAAGCGGCAAAAAAATATCATCCGTCTGTGAGCCTTGATTTAAAGGGCTTTGTGAGTCCTATTGGCCCATTATTACAATCAGGCGCACATCTTATTATCATCATGTTAGGCCGTTTTTCGGTATCCGCAAGGCGCATTTCATATTGTTCGGAAAACACGTTAAAGTAATGCTTTTGGATTAAATACAATTGCCTGAAAATCAGACTCTCCCGCATGTTTTCAGGTGTGTATCATTGTTTTTATCTGCTTGTTTTTGCCAGCGTGATGTCGTCCTTGTTGATGGGTGAGGCCAACTTGATTTAGTTGCGCTGCGGTGGCGCGACGATTTTTTGGTGTCAATACTTGCTGTTCTTCGTAGGGGAGTTGTTTGCGTATTAAACAACTAACTAAAAAGTATTAACTGGCCCACAAGCCTGCCCACTGATTGGGGTAAAGGAACGATCTGCTCTATGCACGCAATAGACCCGTTGAAGATAACTCCAGCCCATCGCGTACGCGTTATCGCGGTCGGCGGCGGCAAGGGAGGTGTTGGTAAAACTACAGTAGCGGTCAATCTTGCCGTGGCGCTGGCGAAAGCCGGCAAACGTGTTGTGTTGCTCGACGCCGACTTGGGCCTGGGCAGTATCGATGTGCTGTTGGGGTTGTTCCCGCGGTTTACCCTGGCGGACGTCATTGAAGGTCGTTGCAGCCTTGCGCAGGCACTGATTCGGGGGCCTGGCGGGATTCGCATCGCACCCGCGGCGTCGGGCGTGCAGAGCATGCTCAGGCTGGAACCTGCGCAATTTCGCGCACTCACCCATGCCTTCAGTGCCATCAGCGAAGAGTTGGATGTGCTGGTGATCGATACGGCCGGTGGTATCGGGCAATGGGTGCTGAGTTTTTTGCAGGCCGCCCAGGAAGTCCTGTTGGTGATTTGCAACGAACCCGCTTCGATCCACGGCACCGGCAACCTGATCAAGTTGCTGCATCAGGACTATGGTCTTCATCGTTTTCGAATACTGGTCAACCGCTCAGGCGGGCCACTTGAAAGTCGCAAGCTATTTGCGGAGTTGCATAAGTACACCGATCCTTTTCTTGACGTACAACTGCATTACATCGGTGCGGTGCCCAGCGACGAGGCCGTGGCCAGGGCCGTGCGCAAGCGTCAGGCAGTGGTCGATGGCTATGCACGTTCCAAGTTCGCCCGAGCCTTTCGCGACATCGCCCTGAAAACCGAAGCCTGGCCGCTGCCGACTCACCCGGCGGGGCATGTGGAGTTTTTCGTCGAGCAACTGGCGCGCAGTTCCAGAGGCTGAGTGCATCGCGGTGTTGCTCCCACAGCACTTTCAACAATAATGGACGCTATACCTTCTCCGGCAGAGCGCCCGCTTGAACATCGATACCCGCATCAAATTCCGCCATCTGCTGTGTTTTCTCGAAGTCGCGCGCCAGGGCAGCCTGGCCCGTGCCTGCGACAAACTGGCAATCAGCCAGCCGGCACTGTCGAAGACCTTGAAGGAGCTGGAGACCCTGCTCGACTCGACCCTGTTCGAGCGCAGCAAAAAGGGCACCACCCTGACCGAGGCCGGTGTGGCATTTTTGCGGTATGCCGGGCCGAGCGTGCAATCGCTGCGCGAGGGGGTGAACAGTCTGCGCTCCGGGGTACACGAGCCCATCACCCTGCAGCTTGGCGTGCTGTCCACTGTCGAGAGCCTGCTGGTGCCGGAAGTGGTGCGCCGTCTGCACGAGCGTCATCCGCCGCTGGTGGTGAACGTGGTGACCGGGGCCAGCGCCCATCTGCTGGCGCAACTGCGCGTTGGCGAGCTGGACCTGGTGGTGGGCCGCATGACCGACAGCCCGGCAATCCTCGGCCTGGCTTTCGAACATTTGTACAGTGAGTCCATGACCCTGGTGGTGCGTACCGGCCATCCGGTTCTGGCCGATCCGCAGGGCCAGCACGACCTGCAGGACTATCCGCTGGTCCTGCCGTCGGCGGGCACCACCATTCGCCAATTTGCCGACAGCCTGTTTGTCCAGCACGGCATTACCCCGTCGCGGCAACGCCTGGAAACCCTGTCGGTGGCCCTGAGCCGACGCTACGTGCAAACCAGCCAGGCGATCTGGGTCGCGCCGCTGGACGCGGTCCGCCAGGACTTGCGCCAGGGAGATCTGGTCGAGCTCGACCTGGGCATGCGCGAGCCCGGCGGCTCGGTCGGGCTGTGCAGCAACCCGGCCTTGCCGCTGACGTCGGCGGCGCAATGGTGTGCGCAGGTGCTGCGCGAGGTGGGCGAAGAATACCGTGGCGGGCAGTATCCATAACCATCTGGATATGGATAGGGTCGGTATTTTCAATGTTTGATTGGGCCGCTACAGGCGAAGCTGACGGACCTTTCACCATAATAATAGGAAGTACGACATGTCCGACGCGCACGACAGCCGCTTCGTCATTCGTGACCGTAATTGGCATCCCAAAGCCCTGACGCCTGACTACAAGACCTCGATCCTGCGCTCGCCGCGCCAGGCTCTGGTGAGCATTCCACAATCGGTCTCCGAAACCAGCGGCCCGGATTTCTCCCATCTGCGCATGGGCAAGCACGACAACGACTTGCTGCTGAACTTCAATAACGGTGGCCTGCCGATCGGTGAGCGCATCCTGATCGCCGGTCGCGTCTGTGACCAGTACGGCAAGCCGATTCCCCACACCCTGGTGGAAATGTGGCAAGCCAACGCCGGCGGCCGTTACCGCCACAAGAAGGACAGCTACCTGGCGCCGCTCGATCCGAACTTCGGCGGCGTCGGCCGTGCGCTGACCGACAGCGAGGGCAACTACTGCTTCCGCACCGTCAAACCCGGCCCGTACCCATGGCGCAATGGCCCCAACGACTGGCGCCCGGCCCACGTGCATGTGTCCATCAGCGGCCCGTCCATCGCCACACGCCTGATTACCCAGCTGTATTTCGAAGGGGATCCGCTGATCCCGATGTGCCCGATCGTCAAGTCGATTGCCAACCCGGAAGCGGTGCAGAGCCTGATCGCCCGACTCGACATGAGCATGGCCAATCCGATGGATTGCCTGGCCTATCGCTTTGACATCGTCCTGCGCGGCCAGCGCAAGACCCACTTCGAAAACCGCTGAGGAGGCCTGCACATGCCCGTTCAACTGCTGAATGAAACCCCGTCGCAAACCGCCGGCCCCTACGTGCACATCGGCCTGGCGCTGGAAACCGCCGGCAACGAGCCACGCGAAGAGGAAATCTGGAACCAGATGGCCAAACCCGGCGCACCGGGCGAGCACATAGTGGTAGTCGGTTGCGTCTATGACGGCAACGGCCAGCTGATTCGCGATGCATTCCTGGAATGCTGGCAAGCCAACCACGAAGGCGTCTACGACAGCGACTACAACCTGGAAAAACCCTTCAACGGCTTTGGCCGCACCGCCACCACCGATGCCGGCGAATGGACCCTCAACACCATCAAGCCGGGCGTGGTAAAAAACGCCGCCGGCGTACCGATGGCCGCGCACATCAACGTGTCGCTGTTCGCCCGAGGCATCAACATCCACCTGCAAACCCGCCTGTACTTCGATGACGAAGCCGAAGCGAATGCCGTGGACCCGGTGCTGAACCTGATCGAACAACCCCACCGCCGCGAATCCCTGATCGCCAAGCGCTGCACGGTGGATGGCAAGCTGGCTTATCGGTTTGATATTTATCTGCAGGGTGCGGCGGAGACGGTGTTCTTCGATTTTTGAGGATTGCCCCTGGCCTAGCTCTTTGGCGTAGGGCTGCCACTCACCGCCGCGAAAAAACACCACCCACAAAAAAGCCCCAGACCCATAAGGCCTGAGGCTTTTTCTTTACAGCGGTATGGTGCACCAGGCGGGATTCGAACCCACGACCCCTGCCTTCGGAGGGCAGTACTCTATCCAGCTGAGCTACTGGTGCAGCGGGCGCCATGATACGCATAAGCGTGGCGGGCGTCCATGCTGCTGAAAAACCTGTTGTTTTGCTGCTGTCGAGGCGCGTTCGTAACGTTGATCCGAAATACTGGGCAAAAGTCGGCTTTACGTTCTTTTTTTCGAACAGCCTATTGTCCTTTACCCCCTTTGATCCTAGGATTCGTTTGAGATTTCAAACGCTCTTGTCTGGGTGCTGAGCCGCACGTCTTTCGAACCGTGCGCTATTTATGTGCTTCAGCCCGGTGAATGAGTTCCCTGACGGCAGCCCTAGGGCGCCTTTCTACAATCATAATTCGCTCCGCGCGTGCGCGGTGCTGTTAAGGAAAGCCGACATGCAGCTTAAAGATTCCCTGTTGTTCCGCCAGCAAGCCTTCATCGATGGCGCTTGGGTGGATGCGGACAATGGTCAGACGATCAACGTCAACAACCCGGCAACGGGCGATATTCTGGGCACCGTGCCGAAAATGGGCGCTGCCGAAACCCGCCGTGCCATCGAAGCTGCCGACAAGGCGCTGCCGGCCTGGCGTGCACTGACCGCCAAAGAGCGGGCGAACAAGCTGCGTCGCTGGTTCGAATTGCTGATCGAAAACCAGGAAGACCTCGGTCGCCTGATGACCCTCGAGCAGGGCAAGCCATTGGCCGAAGCCAAGGGCGAAATCGTTTACGCCGCTTCCTTCATCGAATGGTTCGCCGAAGAAGCCAAGCGCATCTACGGTGACGTGATCCCGGGCCACCAGCCAGACAAGCGCCTGATCGTGATCAAGCAGCCAATCGGCGTGACCGCTGCGATCACCCCGTGGAACTTCCCGGCCGCGATGATCACCCGTAAAGCCGGCCCGGCCCTGGCCGCCGGTTGCACCATGGTGATCAAGCCTGCCTCGCAGACCCCATTCTCGGCCCTGGCCCTGGTTGAACTGGCGCACCGTGCCGGCATCCCGAAAGGCGTGCTCAGCGTGGTCACCGGCAGCGCCGGCGACATCGGCGGCGAGCTGACCAGCAACCCGATCGTGCGCAAGCTGTCGTTCACCGGCTCGACCGAAATCGGTCGCCAACTGATGGCTGAATGCGCCAAGGACATCAAGAAAGTCTCCCTGGAGCTGGGCGGCAACGCACCGTTCATCGTGTTCGACGACGCGGACCTGGATAAGGCCGTCGAAGGCGCGATCATCTCCAAGTACCGCAACAACGGCCAGACCTGCGTCTGCGCCAACCGCCTGTACATCCAGGACTCGATCTACGACGCCTTCGCCGAAAAACTCGCGGCGGCCGTGGCCAAGCTGAAGATCGGCAACGGTCTGGAAGAAGGCACCACCACCGGTCCGTTGATCGACGGCAAGGCGGTAGCCAAGGTCCAGGAACACATCGCCGACGCCCTGAGCAAAGGCGCGACCCTGCTCACCGGCGGCAAGGTGATGGAAGGCAACTTCTTCGAACCGACCATCCTGACCAACGTGCCGAAAACTGCGGCCGTGGCCAAGGAAGAAACCTTCGGCCCACTGGCGCCGCTGTTCCGCTTCAAAGACGAAGCCGAAGTGATCGCGATGTCCAACGACACCGAGTTCGGCCTGGCCTCGTACTTCTATGCCCGCGACCTGGGCCGTGTGTTCCGTGTGGCCGAGGCCCTGGAATACGGCATGGTTGGCGTGAATACCGGGTTGATCTCCAACGAAGTCGCGCCGTTCGGCGGCATCAAGGCGTCGGGCCTGGGCCGTGAAGGCTCCAAGTACGGCATCGAGGATTACCTGGAAATCAAATACCTGTGCCTGGGCATCTAAGCCACAAGGCTTGAGCCGGGCAGGGCATTGCTTGAAACGCAAAGGGCACGAGAGCGCTGACCCTTTGCGTGTTTCACCGGATTCTTATCTGTGGCCGGGAAAGCTGTGGCAGTCGATCATCGCATGCTGCCGTAGTTGCCTCCCCGCCGCGTAATCCTTGAACCACGCCGACCGATGAGCGGCGAATGAGGACACTATGAGCAAGACTAACGCTTCTTTGATGAAACGCCGCGAAGCCGCTGTACCGCGCGGTGTTGGCCAGATTCACCCGATCTTCGCCGAGTCCGCGAAGAACGCCACCGTGACCGACGTTGAAGGTCGCGAGTTCATCGACTTCGCCGGCGGTATCGCCGTGCTGAACACCGGTCACCTGCACCCGAAAATCATCGCCGCGGTGACCGAGCAGCTGAACAAGCTGACCCACACTTGCTTCCAGGTGCTGGCGTACGAACCGTACGTTGAACTGTGCGAAAAAGTGAACGCCAAGGTCCCAGGTGATTTCGCCAAGAAAACCCTGCTGGTCACCACCGGTTCCGAAGCCGTGGAAAACGCCGTGAAAATCGCCCGTGCCGCCACTGGCCGCGCTGGCGTGATCGCCTTCACCGGCGCCTACCACGGCCGCACCATGATGACCCTGGGTCTGACTGGTAAAGTTGTGCCTTACTCGGCCGGCATGGGCCTGATGCCAGGCGGCGTGTTCCGCGCGCTGTACCCGAACGAACTGCACGGCGTGAGCATCGACGACTCGATCGCCAGCATCGAACGCATCTTCAAAAACGATGCCGAGCCGCGTGACATCGCTGCCATCATCATCGAGCCGGTGCAGGGCGAAGGCGGCTTCTACGTCGCGCCGAAAGCTTTCATGGCACGCCTGCGTGCCCTGTGCGACCAGCACGGTATCCTGCTGATCGCTGACGAAGTACAAACCGGCGCTGGCCGTACCGGCACCTTCTTCGCCATGGAACAGATGGGCGTTGCTGCCGACCTGACCACCTTCGCCAAATCCATCGCTGGCGGCTTCCCGCTGGCCGGTGTGTGCGGCAAGGCCGAATACATGGACGCCATTGCCCCAGGCGGCCTGGGCGGCACCTACGCCGGTAGCCCGATCGCGTGCGCCGCGGCCCTGGCGGTGATGGAAGTGTTCGAAGAAGAGCACCTGCTGGACCGCTGCAAAGCGGTAGGCGAGCGTCTGGTCACCGGCCTCAAGGCTATCCAGGCCAAGTACCCGGTGATCGGCGAAGTGCGTGCCCTGGGCGCGATGATCGCGGTCGAGCTGTTCGAAAACGGCGACAGCCACAAGCCTAACGCTCCGGCCGTGGCTGCCGTGGTTGCCAAGGCCCGCGAGAAGGGGCTGATCCTGCTGTCCTGCGGCACCTACGGCAACGTGCTGCGGGTCCTGGTTCCGCTGACTTCGCCGGACGAGCAACTGGACAAAGGTCTGGCGATCATCGAAGAGTGCTTCTCCGAGCTCTGATCCCCGAGTGTGACCGGCTTCACAAAAAACCCGCTTCGGCGGGTTTTTTTGTCTTTGGAAACACATCCCCGGCTTTTCACCTGTATCGAAGTGCCAGCATTGTCTAAGGTGCAAGGATTGTCCCGGAGTGAAAAGATGACCGCTGTAGAGCTTCCCGCTGTGCCCCGAGTGCTGATTGCCGAAGCCGATCCCTGGTCGCGCGATCTGCTCAAACAGGTGTTGCTCAACGTGCGCTGCGACGCGCGACTGGACCTGTGCGCCGATGGCCAGCAAGCCCTGCAACTGTTGAGCGAGCAGCCCTACGACCTGGTGATCGCCGATTGGGAGCTGCCGGGGGTCGATGGCCTCAATGTGCTGCGCAGTGTGCGCCAGCGCCGCCGCCAGCCGCTGCTGCCGTTCATCCTGATGAGCAGCCGCAACGACAGCGCCAGCGTCCGCGAAGCCGTGCCGCTGCACCCGACCGCCTACCTGACCAAGCCGCTGGACATGGAAAACCTGACCCAGCGTCTCCAGCAATTGCTGCTCAACGCCGGGCAGACTGTGTCCTGCGAGGTGCCGACCCTGGCGCCGGGCATGAACCTGTCGACCTTTCTCGAGCGCCGCCGTGAGCTGGCCGACGGTGCGCCGCTGCTCACCGACGTGCAGCAGGCGGTCAAGCGCAGCCTCAACCCCAATGGCCTCGACCTGCGTTTGCTGGAAGAGGAAGTGCGCAATGACCCGCAGATCACCGCTGTGCTGATCGCTGCGGCCAACAGTGCGGCCCATCACCTCGGTGAAGGCGTACAGACCCTGTCCCAGGCCTTGCACCGCCTGGGCACTGGGCAAAGCATGAACCTGGTGCTGGGGCTGGCCCTCAAGCGCAGCGCGAAGTTGAGCGACCCGCTGCTGGCCGATTACGCCGAGCGCTACTGGGAGCTGTCGCTGCACACTGCCGAATACGGTCGCACCCTGGCCCGTCTGCTCGATCTCGATCAGGAGCGCTGCTATTGCGCCGGCATGCTCCATTGCCTCGGCGACCTGGCGCTGCTGCGTTGCTTGCAGGAGTGGAAACAGGCCGGTGGCGAGCTGGACGATCAGGACCAGATCGGCAACGCCCTCAAGGAGTTTGCCGCCGCCTACGGCTCGGCCTTGCGCACCCGCTGGCGCCTGCCGCTGGAGCTGCGCGAATTGATTGCGGCGGTCTATCAGCTCGGTGGCGGGGTGTACTCGCGCGAAGCGCTGGTGATGAACATGGCGGCCAGTCTGGCGCGCCTGACCGAGCATGAGGGTGTGGAAGAGCTGGCCAAGAGCCGGACGGCACGCCTGCTGAAGATTGGTTTGCCGGAATTGATGCGGCTGCGCAAGACGCCAGCCTGACAACGGGAGTGAGTCGCCTCACTCCCGTCGCGTTTCAGGCTGCAGGACGCAGCGAGTAGGTTTTCAGCTGGTGGGCGAAGTCGCGCAGCGATTGAATCCCGCTGGCTTCGGCTTCGTGAACCCAATCCTTGATCGCGGCCAGCATGTCGTGACCGTTGGAGCTGGTCTTGACCCAGATTTGCTGCAGGGCCAGGCGCTTCTCGTAGATCACCTTCAGGGCCTGACTGTGTTCGAGCATGGTCTGGATGCGCACGTGATGGCGGTCTTCCAGCAGGCTGGTCTCGCGCGACAGCAGGCGCTTCGCGCGGTGGAATTGGTGGCGTACCGAATGGTCGACCTTCTCCAGCTCCTGCTTGACCAGCGGGCCGATCACCAGCTTGCGGTACTGGGCCATGATCTGGAAACGGTTGTTGAGGATCGCCATGGCGGTGTCCATGTCCAGATTGCCCTTGCCTTCGACGCGGTGGGCGATGGGGGCGACGCGCTGCACCTTGGCCAGGCGCAGGAAGCTGAAGAGCTTGATCCAGGCCCAGCCCATGTCGAACTCCCACTTCTTCACCGACAGCTTGGCCGAGTTGGGATAGGTGTGGTGGTTGTTGTGCAGCTCTTCACCACCGATCAGGATGCCCCACGGCACCAGGTTGGTCGCTGCGTCGCGGCATTCGAAGTTGCGGTAGCCCACGGCATGCCCCAGGCCATTGATCACGCCAGCAGCCCAGACCGGAATCCACATCATCTGGATCGCCCAGATGGTGATGCCGATGGTGCCAAACAGCAGCAGGTCGATGACCCCCATGATCGCCACGCCCAGCAGCGGGTAACGGCTGTACAGCTTGCGCTCGATCCAGTCTTCGGGGCAGTTCTTGCCATAGATGCGCAGCGTCTCGGCGTTTTCCGCCTCGGCGCGGTACAGCTCGGCGCCCTTGCGCAGTACGGTCGACAGGCCTTTGATCACCGGGCTGTGCGGATCGTCGACGGTTTCGCACTTGGCGTGGTGCTTGCGGTGGATCGCCGTCCACTCACGGGTGTTCTGCGCGGTGGTCAGCCACAGCCAGAACCGGAAGAAGTGCTTGAGGCCGGCGTTCAGCTCCAGGGAGCGGTGCGCCGAGTAGCGATGCAGGTAGACCGTGACGCCGACGATGGTGATGTGGGTCATGACCAGAGTGACTGCCACCAGTTGCCAGGCTGACAAGCCGAGTAAACCTTCGTACCACATAGGCTGTTGGGCCCTCGATAAAGAAAAAAATAGCTCGCGCATTATCACTCAGGGCTCAGATAAAACCAGTCGGCCTTTCAGATAAGAGTGGCGCGCTGTCTCTTTACTCTATAATCCAGAACTTTCGTAGGGACATGGATGACCGAATGTCGGCTTCATATCGCGCAGCCTTCCGTGCGGCGCTGCTTTACCTGGTGATTTCCTGCATGTGGCTGGGTGTCACAGGTTGTCTTTTGAGCAATATCTTCGATGGTTCGCCGGATCTGCCACGCTGGCAACTGATCAACGGTTATGTCTGGGTTGGTCTCAGCGCCGGCTTGATTCTACTGGCCCTGGCTGGGCGCTGGAACGTGCTGGGGCTCAGGGACGCCCTGCGTTTTCACCAGGAAGATCGCGCGCGTCTGCGCCAGGCGCAGGCGGTGTTCGACTGCACCCACGAAGGGGTGCTGGTCACCGATCGCCAGCGCAAGATCGTCCACGTCAACCGCGCGTTCATGGCCATTACCGGCTATCAGCCAGACGAAGTATTGGGGCACACACCGAGCCTGTTCAAGTCCGGTCATCACTCGCAGGATTTTTATAAACAGATGTTTCAAGCCCTGGGTCGACACGGTGAATGGAGCGGCGAAATCTGGAATCGGCGCAAAAGCGGCGAGATTTTCCCGCAGTGGCAGACCATCCGGGTCATCCGTGATGACTGCGGCCAGCTCAGTCACTACGTGGCGGTATTCTCCGACATCAGTGCGATCAAGGATTCCGAGCACGAGATCAAGCGCCTGGCGCACCATGACCCGCTGACCGATCTGCCCAATCGCCTGTTGTTCCGCGACCGCGTCGAGCAGGCCCTGGCCTCGGCGCAAGTGCACAAGCGCGGCTGCGCGTTGCTGATGATCGACCTCGACCAGTTCAAGATGATCAACGACAGCCTCGGGCACAACGTCGGCGACCGCCTGCTCAAGGCAGTGGCGGCGCGCCTGCGCGAGCTGTTCGGCCCGGGCGTGACCTTGGCGCGGCTGGGCGGCGACGAGTTTGCCGTGCTGGTCGAGGACTGCGCGCAGCTGGTGCAGGCGGCGGGCCATGCGCAACGCATCCTCGATGGCTTGAAAGAAGCGTTTGTGATCGATGGCGGCCAGTTGTTCATCAATGCCAGCGTCGGCATCAGCCTGTTTCCCAGCGATGCCTTGAGCGCCGATCAATTGCTGCGCAATGCCGATACCGCACTGTTCAAGGTCAAGAGCTCCGGGCGCAACGACTATGCGCTGTACACCGAAGAGCTGACTGCGCACGCCCAGCACCGGGTAGAAATTGCCTTCGAACTGCGCCGCGCCCTCGAGCAGCAGGAGTTGCGGGTCTACTACCAGCCGGTGCATGACCTGCAATTCAGCCGCCTGGTCGGTGTCGAGGCGCTGGTGCGCTGGCAGCACCCGCAACGGGGGCTGGTGGCGCCCGGTGAGTTCATTCCGATTGCCGAGCGCACCGGGCTGATCGCGGAAATCGACGCCTGGGTGATGCAACAGGCGTGTGAGCAGATGTGTGCCTGGCAGCGCGCGGGGGTGGTGCTGTCGTTCGTCGCGGTGAATGTCTCGACCCATCTGTTCGCCCGGCGTGAGTTGTATGAGCGAGTTGCTCAGGTTTTGCACGATACCGGCCTGGACCCGGCCTTCCTTGAGCTTGAGGTGACCGAAAGCGCGGTGATGCTCGATCCTGAGGTGGCGCTGGAGCAGATGCACCGCTTGCGCGAGCTCGGCGTGCGCCTGGCCATCGACGATTTCGGCACCGGCTATTCGTCATTGCTGCGGCTCAAGCGCCTGCCGGTGCAGAAACTCAAAATCGACCAGGGTTTTGTCGCCGGCCTTCCGGCGGACGACGATGACGCGGCGATCGTGCGGGTGATCATCGCCCTGGCGCAAAGCATGGGCATGCAGGTGCACGCCGAGGGCATCGAGCACCAGGAGCAGGCAGGGTTCTTGCTCGATCAGCGCTGTGATCTGGGCCAGGGCTACTGGTTTGGCCGGCCGATGCCGGCGAGTGAGCTGGACTGGTCGCGGGCCCCGGCGATCCGCTAGGCCTTTCAGGGGAAGGGCTGCGGTGCGGCCCCTTTTCCGTGCAGTTCCTGTCAGCTGTTTCGGTTATATAAACATTCTTAAATAGTATTTTTAAGAATATCTAACCCTCTCTACTATTGCTCCTACGCCGCAAGCAGTGCCGCCACTGCGAGGCACTTCCCCTTTCAGGAGCAGCACCATGAGCGCATCTCTACGTAGCGTTGACGGACACGACGAAGCCACCATCCTGCGCGAAATCCAGAGCGCCCTGCGCGACCTGCGGTTCGGCGCGGTAGAGATCACCGTGCACAACGCGCAGGTGGTGCAGATCGAGCGCAAGGAAAAATTCCGCCTGCAGAACCCGGCCGGCAACAAGCCGAGCTGAGTCGGCCCGGCACCGGCAACCCGTTTCCAGAACTCCATAAGAACAGCCCACACAAAAATTTCAGGAGCTTCACCATGTCGTCGATTCGCCGTTACGCTTTGGCCGCTCTGGCCAGTGCCATTTTTGCCGGTTCCGCGGTTGCCAAGGATTACGAGTTGCTGAACGTGTCGTACGACCCGACCCGTGAGCTGTATCAGGAGTACAACGCTGAATTCATCAGCTACTGGAAAACCCAGCACGCTGGCGACACCGTGAAGATCCAGCAGTCCCATGGTGGCTCCGGCAAGCAGGGCCGGGCGGTGATCGACGGCCTGCGCGCCGACGTGGTGACCCTGGCCCTGGCCGGTGACATCGACGAAATCGCCAAGTTGGGCAAGACCCTGCCCGCCGACTGGCAGAAGCGTCTGCCCGAAGCCAGCACGCCTTACACCTCGACCATTGTGTTCCTGGTGCGCAAGGGCAACCCCAAGGGCATCAAGGACTGGGGCGACCTGACCAAGAACGGCGTCGAAGTGATTACCCCGAACCCGAAAACTTCCGGCGGTGCGCGCTGGAACTTCCTCGCGGCCTGGGCCTACGGCCTGAAAGCCAACGGCGGTGACGAAGCCAAGGCCAAGGAATACGTGCAGACCCTGTTCAAGCATGTGCCAGTGCTGGACACCGGCGCGCGCGGCTCGACCATCACCTTCGTCAACAACGGTCAGGGTGACGTGTTGCTGGCCTGGGAAAACGAAGCCTTCCTGGCGCTCAAGGAAGATGGCGGCGCGGACAAGTTCGACATCGTCGTGCCGTCGCTGTCGATCCTCGCCGAACCGCCAGTGGCCGTGGTCGACAAGAACGCCGAGAAAAAGGGCAACGAGCAGATTGCCGAAGCCTACCTCAAGCACCTGTACAGCCCGGCTGGCCAGGAGATTGCGGCGAAAAACTTCTACCGTCCGCGTGACAAGGAAGTGGCCGCCAAGTACGCCAAGCAGTTCCCGAGCCTGGACCTGGTGACCATCGACAAGGATTTCGGCGGCTGGAAATCCGCCCAGCCAAAATTCTTCAATGATGGCGGAGTGTTCGACCAGATCTACCAAGCGCAGTAATCTGACGACCGCCTTACCTGTAGGAGCGAGCCTGCTCGCGATGACGGACGATAAGCCAACCCATTTGTTGTCTGACCCACCGCCTTCGTGAGCAAGCTCGCTCCTACCGTTGTAACCAGCCATTGACCAAGGACTTTTATGTCGCGTCGTATCTCCCCCGTCATACCCGGCTTCGGGCTGACGCTGGGCTACACCTTGGTGTACCTCAGCCTGATCGTACTCATACCCCTGGCGGCGATGTTCGTGCATGCCGCGCAACTGACCTGGGATCAGTTCTGGGCAATCATCAGCGCACCGCGGGTGCTAGCGGCGTTGAAGCTGAGCTTCGGCACTGCGCTGTGCGCGGCCGTGATCAACGGCATCATCGGCACGCTGCTGGCCTGGGTGCTGGTGCGCTACACCTTCCCCGGGCGCAAAATCATCGACGCGATGATCGACCTGCCGTTCGCCTTGCCGACGGCGGTCGCCGGTATCGCCTTGACTGCGCTCTACGCCCCTAATGGTCTGGTCGGTCAGTTTGCTGCGGACCTGGGTTTCAAGATTGCCTATACCCCCCTGGGCATCACCCTGGCCCTGACGTTTGTGACCCTTCCTTTCGTGGTACGTACCGTACAGCCGGTATTGGCCGATATCCCCAAAGAGATCGAAGAAGCCGCCGCGTGCCTGGGTGCCAAGCCCCTGCAAGTGTTCCGCCATATCCTCCTGCCGGCATTGTTACCTGCCTGGCTGACCGGCTTCGCCCTGGCGTTTGCCCGCGGTGTTGGTGAATACGGTTCGGTGATTTTCATTGCCGGCAACATGCCGATGAAAACCGAAATCCTGCCGTTGCTGATCATGGTCAAGCTCGACCAGTACGATTACACCGGTGCCACTTCCATTGGCGTGTTGATGCTGGTGGTTTCCTTTGTCCTGTTGCTGCTGATCAACCTGTTGCAGCGGCGCATCGAAACCCCATAAGGAGGCGCGAACCATGTCCCAATCGTCTATTAGCGCCGCATCCTCGGCCAACGCCGCGCGGCGTGGCAGTCCCGGCGCCCGGCGCGTCCTGATTGTCCTGGGCTGGCTGATCTTTGCCCTGTTCCTGCTGTTGCCGCTGTTCATCGTGGTGTCCCAGGGCCTGAAACTGGGCCTGGGGGCGTTCTTCGCCGCGATCTTCGAGCCGGACGCTTTGTCCGCGTTGAAGTTGACGGTGATCGCGGTATTGATTTCGGTGCCGTTGAACCTGGTGTTCGGCGTCAGCGCCGCCTGGTGCGTGAGCAAGTACTCGTTCCGTGGCAAGAGCATGCTGGTGACCCTGATCGACCTGCCGTTCTCGGTGTCGCCGGTGATCGCCGGTCTGGTCTATGTGCTGATGTTCGGCGCCCAGGGCTTCTTCGGCCCGTGGCTGTCGGATCACGACATCCAGATCGTCTTCGCCTTGCCGGGCATTGTCCTCGCGACGATATTCGTCACCGTGCCGTTCGTGGCCCGCGAGTTGATCCCGCTGATGCAGGAGCAGGGCACTCAGGAAGAGGAAGCCGCACGCCTGCTGGGCGCCAACGGCTGGCAGATGTTCTGGCACGTCACGGTGCCGAATATCAAATGGGGCCTGATCTACGGCGTGGTGCTCTGTACCGCGCGGGCGATGGGCGAGTTTGGCGCGGTGTCGGTGGTGTCCGGGCATATTCGCGGGGTGACCAACACCTTGCCGTTGCACGTCGAGATCCTCTACAACGAGTACAACCACGTCGCCGCCTTTGCCGTCGCGAGCCTGTTGCTGATCCTGGCGCTCTTCATCCTGCTGCTCAAGCAGTGGAGCGAAAACCGTATTAACCGCCTGCGCGCCAGCGCCGCGGAGGAATAATTCATGTCGATCGAAGTGCGTAACGTCAGCAAGAATTTCAATGCGTTCAAGGCGCTGGACAACATCAGCCTGGACATTCAAAGCGGTGAGCTGGTGGCTTTGCTCGGCCCGTCCGGCTGCGGCAAAACCACCCTGCTGCGGATCATCGCCGGCCTGGAAACCCCGGACCAGGGCAACATCGTGTTCCACGGTGAAGACGTCTCCGGTCACGACGTGCGTGATCGCAACGTCGGTTTCGTGTTCCAGCACTACGCGTTGTTCCGGCACATGACGGTGTTCGACAACGTCGCGTTCGGCCTGCGCATGAAACCGAAGAACCAGCGTCCGAACGAAAGCCAGATCGCCGCCAAGGTTCATGAGCTGCTGAACATGGTGCAACTGGATTGGTTGTCGGATCGCTACCCGGAGCAGTTGTCCGGCGGTCAGCGCCAGCGTATTGCCCTGGCCCGCGCCCTGGCGGTGGAACCCAAGGTGCTGCTGCTCGACGAGCCGTTCGGCGCCCTTGATGCCAAGGTCCGCAAGGAGCTGCGCCGTTGGTTGGCGCGCCTGCACGAAGACATCAACCTGACCTCGGTATTCGTGACTCACGACCAGGAAGAGGCGATGGAAGTCGCCGATCGCATCGTGGTGATGAACAAAGGCGTGATTGAGCAGATCGGCTCACCAGGCCAGGTCTACGAGAACCCGGCCAGCGATTTTGTCTACCACTTCCTTGGCGACTCGAACCGCTTGCACCTGGGCGAAGACAACCATGTGCTGTTCCGTCCTCACGAAGTGTCGCTGTCGCGCCACGAACTGGAAGATCACCACGCCGCCGAAGTGCGCGACATCCGTCCGCTGGGCGCGACCACTCGGGTGACCTTGAAAGTCGAAGGGCAGAGTGAGTTGATCGAGGCCGAGGTGGTCAAGGACCACGACAGCCTGACCGGGCTGGCGAAGGGCGAGACGTTGTTCTTCAAGCCGAAGGTTTGGCAGAAGGTCGCGAATATCTAGGTTCACACGTCAAACAATTGTAGGAGCGAGCTTGCTCGCGAAGATCGTCAACGATGACGCGCACATTCTGAATGAACGCGGCGTCTTCAAGACCATCGCGAGCAGGCTCGCTCCTACAGGGGGGGACGTGACCCAAAGGGAAAAAGGGCGCTTCAGGCCGCCACTTTTTTCTTGCTCACCCGCACCGGCCCCGACCGCTGTTCGATCTCCTGCTTGAGCGCCTGGCGCATCCCCAGCACAAACGCCAGCTCGGCCACCACAAACAGCGGCCCGACAATCAACCCCGACACGTCATCGACAAACGCCGGTTTCCTGCCTTCGTAGTAATGCCCGACAAACTGGATCACCCAGCCCACCACGAACATCCCCACGCCGCTGCTCAGCCAGACCATCGTGCTCTGCGCCGCCAGCGTGTGCCCGGCCCACACCGACAGTCCCATCAGCACCGTCATCAGCACCCCCAGCGCCAGCTCAAGGCGCAGGTAGAACCACGCCGAAAACAACGCCACGATGACTGCCGGTGAAATCCACAGGCTGCCTACGGCCCATTCGGGGCGCGACAGCAGCACGGCCACCGCCACCACAATCAACGGAATCCCGATAAAGTGGCTGGCGATATTGCGTGGGTCACGGTGGTACGCGGCGTATTGACTGAGATGGTCAACGAGGCTTTTCATTGTTATTTCCTCCTGTAGGGGTGTTGATCATGCCCTGCGGCCCGTCTGCGCTCTGTCAGCCAGACGACAATCAGCTTGGAGCGTGCATGCAAATCCCGGTCTGGCGTTCGCGCCTGATGCAAGGTCAGTGGTTCAACCATCTGCCGCCTGAGTTACAGGATAGTCTGCTGGGCCTGGCCCGCGTGCGACGGCTGACGCCGGGCCAGCGCCTGTTCGGCCGCGGCGACGCGCCCTGTGGCCTGTACGCGGTACTCGAGGGTGCGGTGCGCATCGGCGCGGTCAGCGAGCAGGGCAAGGAAGCGCTGTTGAGCCTGATCGAGCCGGCGCAGTGGTTCGGCGAGATTTGCCTGTTCGATGGCCAGCCGCGCACCCACGATGCCTACGCCGTCGGGCCCTGCACCTTGCTGCAGATTCCCCAGGCGGCGCTGCTTGCATACCTCGACGAACAGCCGCAGTACTGGCGACAGCTGGCGTTATTGATGAGCCACAAGTTGCGCCTGACCTTCATCAACCTCGAACAGCTGACCCTGCTGCCAGCCCCGGCCCGCGTCGCCCAGCGTTTGCTGATGATCGCCGACGGCTATGGCGAAATCGAACCGGCGCGCCGCGTGTTGCAGTTGCCCCAGGAGCAGTTGGCGCTGCTGTTGTCATTGTCACGGCAGACCACCAACCAGATCCTCAAGGACCTGGAGAGCCAGGGTCTGCTGCGTATTGGTTACGGCACCATCGAGATTGTCGACGCGCAGGGTTTGCGGGCTCTGGTTTGATTGCCTTCTGTCTTGCTTCGCCCTGTTTGGTCAAAAAACGAGCTATGCTTGGGTGATATATGCATCAAATACGATGCAAAATCATCGAAATAAAGAAAATGCATTCTATAGCGTGCAGATGAGGCTTATGGAAAACCTGGGCGACTTGATCAGATCGTTACGCAAAGAGCGCAAGCTGACGCAGCAGATGCTGGCGGAGCAATACGGCATGAGCCGCGCGACTATCTCGGGTATCGAGAACAACACGCTGTCTGAAATTGGCATCCGCAAGGTCGAGGCCATTCTCAATGGCTTTGGCTATCAGCTGTCCGCCGTTGCTCGAAAATCCACTCGCCCGACCCTCGATAGCCTGAAACAGGCCGGCTTCCATGACTGAGCCACGCAACGCCCACCGGCTACAGGTAGGTGTCTCGGGTCGCGCTGTAGCCACCCTGGGTCGTGCTGAGTCACCAGCCGATTCGGTGCTCAATTACAGGGCAGATGTCGAGGACACTGACGCAGTATCCCTGACCATGCCCGTGCGCCTTGAGAGCTATCTGTGGGAGCGTGGGCTGCCGCCGGTTTTAGACATGCACCTGCCGGAAGGCGCATTGCGTGATGAGCTGATGCGGCGATTCAGCAAGGCCGTTCGTGGTTTTGATGACTTCGACCTGCTGTCGATGACCGGCCCTCACCAACTGGGTCGACTGCAGATAACCGACGCGCAGCGGGTCAATTCCCGAATGCCGGAAACCAGCCTCACCGAGTTGCTCTCGCAGGATGGAACGCCAGGTCTGTTTGAGGCGTTGTTGCAGACCTACGGCGAGTATTCCGGTGTTTCCGGGGTGCAGCCCAAAGTGCTGGTGCGCGACAGCAACGCCGCCCCCACGGCCCATGGCGGCGCCACGCACCTGCTCAAGACCTTCAACACCGAACAGACCCCGGAGTTGGCCAGCAACGAGTACTTCTGCCTGCGTGCGGGGCTGCATTCGGGCCTCGAGGTGCCGAGCTTCGAGTTGAGCGAGCATGGCAAATTCCTGCTGGTCGAGCGTTTCGACTGCAATGCCCTAGGCTGTCTGGGGTTCGAGGATCTGTGTGTCCTCAACGCCTGGCCGGCGAAAGCCAAATACGATGGCTCCTACGAAGGCGCTGCCAGGCAGATCAAGGCATTCGTTTCGCCTTCGTTGCTGAACACTGCGCTGGAGTCTTTCTTCAAGAGGGTTGCGCTGTCAGCCGGGGTGAAAAATGGCGATGCCCATTTGAAAAATTTCGGCGTGCTGTACCCCGATTGCGCTGCCGACGCCCTGATCAGCCTGGCGCCGGCCTACGACGTCGTAACCACCTCGGTCTACAACCGGAACGACAGCCTGGCGCTGCTGTTGGGTGGCTCGAAAGCCTGGCCCAAGCGCAAAGCACTGGTGAAATTTGGCCGTGTGGCCTGCAACCTGAGCGAGGGCCGCTGCAATGAGCTGTTGCAGCAGGTGGTGCACGGCATGGCGTTGGCGATGGTCGAGATGAAGCGCTACATGAAGTTCAACCCGGGCTTTGTCGAGATCGGCACGGCCATGCATGAACAATGGCGATCTGGCGCGGCGCTCAGCCTGGTGAATAATTGATCACCCCAACCCATCGCGAAACTGCCCCGGCGTCATTCCGGTCCAGCGCTTGAAGGCGCGGCTGAAGCTGCTGGTGTCGGCGAATCCCAGCAGGTAGCTGATTTCACTCAACGAGCACTGCGGATCGCGCAGGTGCAGCAGGGCCAGGTTTTCGCGGCTTTCGTTAAGCAGCGTGTCGAAGCGACAACCCTCGTCGGCCAGGTGGCGTTGCAGGCTGCGCAAGCTCAAGTGCAAGGCCTGGGCGATGAGTTCCGCGTCGGGTTCGCCTTCGGGCAAATGGGCTTCAATGGTGTCGCGCACTTTGCGTTCCCAGGTCAGCGGCTTGAGTTGCGCCAGGCTGCGCCTTAACTCGGTTGGGTTGTGTTCGGCCAATTCCGGGTTGGCGTCATCGAGGTGGCTGTCGAAATCATCGAGGGCAAATTCCAGGCGATCCTGTGCGGCAGAGAAATACACCGGGGCGCGGAACACTTTGTGCCAGGGGTGCGGATCCTCTGGTTGCGGTCGGCGCAGGTACACCGCCAGCGGCGCGTACTCGCGGCCCAGGCGATTGCGACAGGTGCGCACATAAATCGCGGCGAAGGCATCGATGGCTTCGGGCGCCGGCGCCGGGTTGCTTTCGGGGACGGTGAGGGTGAAGCAGTAGCGGTCGTGGTCACGGCTCAGGTGCAGTTCAAGGGCGTCGCTGACCACCTGGTGATAGCGCACGATGCGTTCGAACACCTCGCGCAGGCTGCCACTGGCGACCAGCGCATAGCCCAGGGCATGAAAGGTGGTGGGGCTGACAAAGCGCGAGACCCGCAGGCCGATCGCCGGATCGCCGCTGACCTGCACCGCCAGTTCCCACAGGCGCGTGGTGGCCGACAGCGGGTAACGGGCGTTGGGATCGTCCATCAGTTGCGGGTCGAGCCCGGCCTGCAGGCACAGGGCGTCGCTGTCCAGGCCCAGGGCATCGAGTTGTTTGCGCAGTGCGCGTGTCCAGCTGGCGAGGGAGGTGGGTTCAATCATGATGATTGGCACTCCGGTCAACAGGTTGGCGTCCACAGCTAGCGCCCGGGGCGACCGCGCAAGGCAACTGCGAAACCTCAATGACCAGAGGATGGAAGCATGCACGGTACTTGCGCAAGCCCCTCGAACGGCTTTACGTGCAAGCAGCCCCTGCGGGCAGAGCGCGTGCAGAGTTTGCGAGCGTCAGCGCCGGCTGTTGATCAAGCGCCTGCAGGGTCTCGATCAGTGCTCGCGCGGCAGGCGATAGGCGATACCCGGTGCGGCTGACGATCCCGCAGCGGGTGCTCAGGCTCTCGAGGTGCGGCGGCAGGTTGCGCCAGTGCAGCAGCGCCACCGTGTCCCTGCTGATCTCCTCTGCGCTGCCCACGCCGATGGCGTTGGATTGCAGCACGATCTTCACCAGTGCGGGCACGTGTTCGGTCTCGATGCTCGGCGAAAAGTCGCTGCGGCCACTGAGGTTGGCGAGCAATTTGCGAGTGCCCGCCGGCAGCTGTGCGGTCGCCAGCGGGTAGTCGAACATGTCGTTCGTGGACAGGCTGTCCTTGGCCAGCAATGGGTGCCCCGGTCGGCAGAAGAACACGCTGCGTCGTGGCGTGAGTGCACGGGTCTGGAAGTTCGGATCGGCCTCGAAATGACGGATGTCGGCGATGAAAAATTCGATCTCTTCGCGGCTCAAGGCGCGGCTCAGTCGCTGGCCGTTATCCACCTGAAAACAGCTGCGCAGTTTCGGGTGTGAATTGACCAGGCGCGCCACCGCGTCCGGCACCAGCCTGGCGGCCGCCGCCGGGTCGCAACCGAAGCGCACTTCACCGGCATCGAGCTTGGTCATCTGCGTGACCTGGGCCGTCAGCAACGCGGCGCCCTGAACCAGGCTCAAGGCATGCTGCAACACCACCTGGCCCTCAGGCGTGGGGCGCAAATCCTTGTGCCCCCGGTCCACCAGCACGCAACCGAACTCCTGCTCCAGCCCTTGGATGCTACGGCTGAACGCCGGCTGGGTGATGCCCATTGCATCGGCGGCCCGGACAAAACTGCGGTGCTCGTTGAGGGCGATGAAGTAGCGCAGTTGGCGGAGGTCCATGGTGATTGCGGCGTCCTGGAAAGAGCGTGGTGGTGAGGGGTGCCTGAGGTTTTAAAGGGGATTTGATATGCCGTCAATTGATCAGTTTTTATGTTGTTAGATGATATTGGAATATACAAGCCCTCCCTGTAGGAGCTGGCTTGCCAGCGAAAATCGTCAACGATGACGCGCGGCAACCTGAATACACGCGGCGTTCCCGGGTTTTTCGCGAGCAAGCTCGCTCCTACAGGGATTGTGGTCGGTGGATCATTCGCCCAAATGCATAGCCCAGGGCTGATCAATCCGCTCCAGCGTCTGCTCCACCAACAGCGCCCCCAGCGAAATCATCTGCTGAATCGCCAGCGCCACATGCCGCTGTTTACCTTCCAGCTCGAAAGCCAGGTCACTGCTCATTGCATCGACCGCCGCCAGGGTTTGCGAGGCGTGGATCAGCAGGGTTTCGGTGTCCTGGTTGGGGATCACGCTGAAGATATGCGAGGCGGGTTTTTCGGGGGATTCGGTGGGGCGAGAGGTTGGGCCGAGGTAGTGGTTCAGCGCGCGTTCGGCGGCGTCGTGGAGGGTGTGTAGCGGCGGGGGATTGGGGGTGATTTTGTGCATGGTGAAGCTCCTAGAGTAGTGAGCTGCCACCGTCCGCGGTCAAACGAATAAGGGTGGCGGCTGTACGCGGGTTGACCGACCGGGACTCTAGGAACCCGGCATACCCGAAGGTATCCCGCGCACGGCCGCCATAACATGAAATGACAGACATAAAAAAAGCGTCTGCTCATGATCAATGGACGCTGTGCGCCTAGAGTTTACACGGACGGTCAAATCCGATCGCTGAATTGGCAGCGACCGTCGAAGCCTAAAGAGACCGCTTCCGAGCGACAACCTGAAAGCCCTGTCAGATATTTCCCGCCGAGTCTGCGGTGACCGCATCCCCTGTAGGAGCTGGCTTGCCAGCGAAAATCGTCAACGATGATGCGTTAAATCCTGGATGAACGCGGCGCCCTCAGGTTTTTCGCGGGCAAGCCCGCTCCCACAGGGTTTTGCAGTCACCGCGGATTCGGATGTCAGCTTCAGTCCACAGGGATTGTTGTCAGCACTGGCCTTGCGCTGGTAACTGGCCGGACTGAACACCCGCGTCAACACCAGCATCGCCAGCACCGTGACGATCAACACCCACCAGGCACTGGTGAAGCTGCCGGTGAGTTCGCGCAGCCAGCCGCTCAGCCACGGCGAGACGGCGTTGATCAGAAAGCCCACGCCTTGCACGAACGCCGCCAGTTGCCCGGCCTGCCGTGGGTCGCGGCGGTGGTCGAGGGTCAGCAGCAGGCTCAGGGCAAAGCAGGCGCCGAGGCCGAAGCCGATTAGCGCCACCCACACATGCGGCGCATCCAGCGGCCACAGCACCAGGCCGGAAAAACCCAGGGCCTGGGCGACGAGGCTGATGCCCAGCAACGGCCGGCGGTCGATTTGTCGTTGCGCCAGCGCTGGCATCAGCAGCGCCGCACTGACTTGAAAGATGGTCATGAACGCCAGTAACGAACCGCTCTGCGTGGCGCTCCAGCCCAGTTGCAGGTAGTAGGCCGGCAGCCAGGCGACCATGCTCATGTAGCCACAGTTGATCAGGCCAAAATACAGCGCCAACGTCCAGGCCCGGCGTTGCCGCGACAGCGCTTCGCCGGGTGTGGCGACGTTGGCGTTGCGCAAGCCGCTCACCGGCATCCACCACCACAACAACAGGGCCGCCAGCGCCGGCAACAACCAGATGCCAAGGCCGGCCTGCCAATGACTGAAATGGCTCGCCAGGTGCGGGCTGAGCAGGGCAGCGATACCGCCACCGCCCATCAGCGACGCCGAATACACGCCCATCGCCAGGGCTACGTGGCCAGTGAAGCGGCGCTTGATCAGGGCCGGCACCAGCGCCTGGATCAAGGCCACGCCGACCCCGCCGAGCAGGGCCGTGGCGAGCAGTGTCGTGGCCTGGTCGAGCAACAGGCGCAGCAGGCAGGCGAGGGCGATCAGCAACAGGCCAAGGGCAATCCCCCGACGTTCACCCAAGCGCGCTTCCAGGCGAATCCCCATCAGGGCGACCAAACCCATACAGATCACCGGCAGGCTGGTCAGCCAGGCACTGCTTTGAAAACTCATGCCGGTAGCGCTGCGGATTTCGTTGAGCAAGGGGCTGACGGAGCTTAGGAGTGGCCGCAAGTTCAGCCCCAGTGCGATCAACAACAGCCAGCCCGCGAAGGACTGCAGGCGCGATAGGGTCATGGAAAATCCTGTGGGTTCAAGAGGCGCCGGCGTCGCGCAGCAGTTTGGCGATGGCCTGCTGACCGCGTTGTTCGGCGTGGCGCAGCGGGCTGACACCCGCGTTGTCCGGCAGGTTCAAATCGGCACCGGCGGCGATCAGTTGCGCGACGATCTGCTGGTGCGCCGGGCCGCCGTCGGACAGCACGATCGCTTCCAGCAGGCAGGTCCAGCCCAGGCGGTTGACGTGATTCAGGTCGACGCCGGCAGCGATCAGCAAGTGCACAGTCTCGACGTGGCCACGCTCGCACGCCGGAATCAGCGCCGTGCCGCCGTAGCGATTAGTGCTTTTGAGGTCGGCGCCATGGCTCAGGGTCAGGCTGAGGATCTGGTTGAGACCGCTGGCGCCGGCCAGCAGGTACGGGCTGTCCTGGATCAGGTTTTTCTGGTTGACGTCGGCCCCGGCCTCGATCAATGCCCGGGCGATTTCGACCTGGTTGTCGGCGGTGGCCAGCAGCAGCGGGCTACTGCCATCAAGGCCGCGCCCATTCACCTCGGCACCTTGTTTGAGCAGGCTTTGCACCTGCTGCAACTGGCCGTCGCGCACCGCTTTGAGCAATGCATCATTGCTGGCCATAACCCCTCCGACCATTAACAGCCCGGCGAGCAGCAGGCCATGTTTGAGCTTTTTGCGCAGGGCCATCGACAGACTCCCGGGACCACAGATTGGCCGCCAGTATGGTGAAGGCGTGATGTATTCTGAAATTAAATATAACCATGCCAATCAGTGGCAGTCGTAATGGTGGTGCCCATGTTCGATCCGGTATTGCTGCGCAGTTTTGTCGCCGTGGCCGACAGTGAAAACTTCACCCGCGCCGCTGAGCGCCTGCACCTGACCCAATCCACCGTCAGCCAACAGGTACGCCGGCTGGAAGACAACCTCGGCTGCAAGCTGCTGGACCGCGATCAGCGTCGCGTCGTCGCCACGGCGGAAGGCGAGCGCCTGCTGGCGTATGCCCGACGCATCCTGGCCTTGCATGACGAAGCGGCGGACGTGTTGATTCATCAACAGAGCGAAGGGGTGTTACGCCTGGCGGTGCCGGAGGACTTCGCCGCCGAGCGCCTGATGCCGCTGCTCTCGGCCTTTGGCGTGGAGCATCCCGGGGTGCGCCTGGAAGTCACCAGCGGCCTGGGGCCGGAGTTGCGCCGCTTGTACCAGCGCGGCGAGTTCGACCTGTTGTTGGTCAAGCAGATGGGCCATAACGACGAGTGCCTGGCGTCCTGGCCGGAGCCGTTGTGCTGGGTCGACAGTGTTGAAAATCCGGCGTTCGGCCGTGAGCCGTTGCCGCTGGTGGCGTTTCCGGTGGGTGGGCTGTACCGCCACGAAATGCTCCATCACCTGGAAGTGGGCGGTTGGCGCTGGCGCATTGCGTATTCCAGCGCGAGCCTGGCCAGTGTCTGCTCGGCCGTGACCGCCGGACTGGGTATCAGCCTGTTGCCGGTGCGTGTGGTGACGGCTGGCCACCGGGTGCTCGAGGCCAGCAGTGGTTTGCCGGATATCCAGGGCGTGCGCTTGGCGCTGTATGCGCAAAGTGGTTTGAGCCGGGCGGGCAAGGCGCTGGAGGGGCAGTTGCTGGAATTGGGATGTAGGAGCGAGCTTGCTCGCGAGAAATCGGAAGGCGCTGCGGACATTCAGGATGTCTCGCGTCATCGTTGACGTTCTTCGCGAGCAAGCTCGCTCCTACAGGGGGAGGGGAGTTTTCCATGCTTTGCGGGAATATTTTTGATGCCTGTAAAGCATCGACTTTTTACCCCAGTGCTGCAGCCCTTGATCGGCGTGGCTCTACGTCATTCAGCAAAAACACATATTCCTTTCGGATCTATGCGAAGCCTTAAAAATTACTTTAAGGGATAAGCCATCCACGCCAATCATTCACCCCCTGACACCAGCGCGGGGGGCTGTTCAAGCGTGGGTGGCGGGTTATTCGCAAAGAGACCGTAGGGAGTCATTCAATGGGCAACGTCCAGACCGCCGCCAGCACACATGAGGTGTCGTGGCGCCAGGCACCGAGTGCCGAGCTGGTCGATCTTGGTCGACCTTATCGCACGCCGCTGGGCCAGTTGCGCCTGCAACAGACGCCGAAAAGCAGTCTGCGTCGGCGCGAGGCGATTGCGCTGGCGGTGCTCGCGGTGCTGGTGCATGGCGCGGTGATTTACTGGGTCAATCAACAACCGACCCCGGCGCTGCCGATTGTCCCGCCGGAAATTCCGCCGATGACCATCGAGTTTTCGCGTCCGGCACCGCCGGTGGTCGAGCCGCCACCACCGGCGCCCGCGCCACCCGTGGTCGAGCCTCCACCACCACCGCCACCGGTGGTCGATGAACTGGCCGCCAAGCCGGCGCCTAAACCCAAGCCCAAACCGGTGGTGAAGCCGACGCCGAAGCCTGCGCCGAAGGTGGTTCAACAACCGCCGGCACCTGCGCAACCGGCCGCCCCGGTGGCGGCTCCAGCGCCCCCTGCACCACCGGCGCCCGCGCCGGTGACGCCAGCCTCGGCCAACGCCGCCTACCTGAAGAACCCGGCGCCGGAATATCCGTCGCTGGCCCAGCGTCGCGGTTGGGAAGGCACGGTGCTGTTAAGGGTGCACGTGTTGGCCAGCGGCAAGCCGGGTGAGATCCAGATCCAGAAAAGCAGTGGCCGCCAGCAACTCGACGACGCGGCTTTAAGCGCGGTGAAGCGCTGGAGTTTCGTCCCGGCCAAACAGGGTGACGTGGCCCAGGACGGTTGGGTCAGCGTGCCCATCGATTTCAAGATTCATTGAACAGCAACCTATTCGCGCTAAACGTTTACACAGAGGGAACACATCATGACGTTACTGGCATCTCCACTCGAATCCATCGAAAGCGCGGTGATCTGGCTGCTGGTGGTTTTTTCCGTCGCCACCTGGGGCCTGGCGTTGCTCAAGGGCGTGCAGTTCGCCCGCCTCAAGGCTCAGGATCGCAAGTTCCATAAACAGTTCTGGGCCGCCTCCAGCCTCGACGCGGCGGCCGAATTGAGCGAGACCCAACCCGGCGCCGCAGCGCGAGTCGCGCAGGCCGGTTATGCAGCGATCCAGGTCGGCGACGCGCCGGCGGCAGACTTGAGCCAGGCGATCAATCATCAGGACCGCCTGGAACGCGCCTTGCGCCAGCAGATCGTGCGCGAGCGGCGTTCGCTGGAAACCGGTCTGGCGGTGGTCGCGAGCATTGGTAGCACGTCGCCGTTCATTGGGTTGTTCGGCACCGTGTGGGGAATCATGGAAGCCTTGAAAGGCATCAGCGCCGCCGGCTCGGCGAGTCTGGAAACCGTGGCCGGGCCGATCGGTGCGGCGCTGGTGGCCACCGGTGTGGGGATCGCCGTCGCTGTCCCGGCGGTGCTGGTTTACAACTATTTCCTGCGGCGCCTGAAGCTGACGGCCGCCGACCTTGATGACTTTGCCCACGACTTCTACAGCCTGGCGCAGAAGAGTGCGTTCCGCGTGCTGCTGCACCCTACCGCGCAGAAACCAGCGGTGCAGGGCGGCGCGCTGAAAGTGAAGGAGGCGTCCTGATATGGCCTTCTCCACCCAAGACAGCGATGAGGTGCTGAGCGAGATCAACGTCACGCCTCTGGTAGACGTGATGCTGGTGCTGCTGGTGGTGTTCATCGTCACCGCGCCCCTGCTGACCAATGCCATCCCGATCAACTTGCCGAAGACCGAAGCCGTCGCCCCAGTGGAGCAGAAAGACCCGCTGGTGGTGAGCATCGACGGCGCCGGCAAGCTGTTCATCAACAAGGATGAAATCGCCCCCGGCCTGCTGGAATTCAACCTGCAGGCCGCCAAGGCCAAGGACCCTGACGTGCGCGTGCAACTGCAGGCCGACGACGGTGTGAACTACGGCGAAGTGGCGCGGGCCATGGCGTCCATCGAACGGGCGGGCATCACCAAGCTCTCGGTGATTACCGCGCGTTGAATCAATCCAGTTTTCCAGGGCCGTCTCCTTGGCAGGGTGCGGCCCTTTTTTTTGGACTTGAAAAAGCCAGGTCGCATATTCCATACAGGTCTTAATAAATAGCTTCTTATTCCTTAACGAATATATGACTCATCCCTATACTGGATCAGGAACAGACACGCACCGGAGAGCTTCCCCATGCGCAACGAATCCATTCGCTATCTGATTGTGCCGGGCTGGCAGGGATCGCCCGCCGATCATTGGCAGAGCCACTGGCAGAACAGTTTGCCGAATAGCGCACGGGTCGAGCAGGCCGACTGGCTGACGCCGCGCCGTGAAGATTGGGTCGCGGCGCTGGCCGAAGCGATTGCCGCCGACAGCACGCCGGTGATCTTGATCGCCCACAGCCTGGGCTGCATCACCGTCGCGCATTGGGCGGCCACCGCACCGCTGCCGATGCTGCGCCAGGTGCGCGGTGCATTGCTGGTGGCGCCGGCCGATGTCGAGCGTCCGGCGTGCGCCCCGGCGTTGCGCAATTTCGCGCCGATCCCCACGCAGCTGCTGCCGTTCCCGAGCCAGGTCGTGGGTTCCGACAACGATGCGGCCGTCAGCGCCCCGCGTGCGCTGGAGCTGGCACGCCACTGGGGTGCCGAGGCCGGCATCCTGGCGGGGGCCGGGCACATCAATGTGAAGTCCGGCCACCAGCGCTGGGAGCAAGGATTCGCTTACCTGTACCGCCTGCAAAGCCGCCTGGAACATCACCAGCTGCGACGCGCCTGATTGTCCCTTTTCACTTGAACGCCCCCGTCCGCTGGCGGTTTTGGGCGGGAGCCTGCCATGAGCCTGCATGAATCTTTTGGTCAGCCGTTGCTGACCTTTCCCGACGCTGAAAAAAGCCCATTGAGCATTCGCGCCAAGGCGCTGGTGTTCGTCGACCCACGCTCGCGCACCCTGCGCCATGAGCTCGAACAACTGGCCCCGCGCTCGACCAGCGTGTTGATTCACGGGGAAACCGGCAGCGGCAAGGAGTTGCTGGCGCGGCATATCCACCGGGCCAGTGATCGCGGTGGGTTGTTCGTGTCGGTCAATTGCGGCGCGATCAGTCCGACCTACGCCGACGCCGAACTGTTCGGCTATGCCGCCGGCAGTTTCAATGGCTCGGCCAGCAGTCGCGCCGGCTGGTTCGGTTCGGCCAATGGCGGGACCCTGTACCTGGATGAAATCGGTGACTTGCCGTTGCCGATCCAGATCAAATTGCTCGCCGCCCTGGAAAATCACGAAGTCACCCGCGTCGGCGCCCAGCATCCAAGCCCGGTGGATGTGCGCCTGGTGGCGGCCACCAGCATCGACCTGGCCCAAGCGGTGGCGGCCGGTAAATTCCACGATCGGCTGTACCACTACCTCAGCGAAGGCCAGTTGCAATTGCCGGCGCTGCGCGAGCGTACGGGTGACATCCTGTCCCTGGCCGAATACTTCCTGGGGATCTACAGCCAGCGACTCGGTTTGCCCGTGCCGCTGATCAGCGAAGCGGCGCAGCTGGCGTTGGAGCGCCACACTTGGCCGGGCAACACCCGCGAGCTGGAAAACGTCATTCACTTTGCGTTGTTGGTCAGCACGGGTGACGAGATTTTGCCGGTGCATTTGAATTTGCCGGTTGTTGACGCTTCAGCGGACTTGATCAGGCAGTGGGTGGATCGGCTGGTGGAAAATGGCGAAGTCGGTGAGGTTCAATCATTGAAACGCTATTTGGAGCGTATAACTATCTAACTCAATTGATGCGTTAAATAAGGCATGGCAACTGATGGTTGCTGTGCCTTTTTTTTGTGGGCGTTATGTTTGGTAATATTTGCAGGAGTGGTGGAGTATTTATTAAGTGCGCGGCTTTTTTTGTTCTGAATATAGTTGCGCTTGTCGGGAGTTGATTTCGATGGGTGGCTATTATTTTTCAGGGAAAAGGAAGTTTTATGAGTGTTATGGATAATGATGCGGCAATGGCTCCCGGTCATGATGTTGAGCTGAATGAGATCGATGAGATTGATGAGCTCTATGACCTCTACGAATTCGATGAGGTTGATGATGATTCAGTGCCAGAGATCGCCGAGCCTTCTCCAATGGTCGTTGAAGTTGCCGACGCGTCGAGGTGGAGTGGGCTTGAAAAGCTTCAAGTGTTTTCCGCCACGGGTGCCACTGTTATTTATGCCAATGGCCATCAGCAGATCAAATTGATAGTTGTCGTTCGAGCGGTCAACGATGCGTTTGAGGGAGTGAACCTATCCGAGGCTGAGTTCAATAATATACATCTAGTCGATGCCCATAGCCGTGAAGCCCTGGAGTTTGATTATATCCGAGACGGTGATCCTCCTACCTGGAAGTGCAACATGGACAAGGTCGGTCATTTTGCACCGCTTCCCTATTCGGGAGAATTCAACGGGCCAAGGACCCATGGGCCGGGTCTCTTTGTCAAAGAGTTCTATGTGAACAGTAATACGCCTTCGACAATCAATCTGGTGGCTGCCATCACCCGCGCTGATGGCAAGGTCTTTTACTCCGATGAAGAAGCACCATTCGGTCGGGTGAGTCTCAAGGCGATTGCGCCGGCGGTCTACTCCAGGGATAAGTTCATATTCAAATACTACGCAAATGAACGTTATGACTCTGAAGCTATTGAGCGGCTTGGTCGCTATCAGCTTCATCTGGAGGCCGAGCAGCACCATATAAAGTTTGTCAGTTGTCGGTTGAACAACCTGCTGCGCACCCGCAGTCATCCAGATAAACACTTTATTGATACTTATGTGATCAGTTATCTGAAGGGGCAGCAAGTCTTTCAAGAGTACGATCCCTACGCGGAGAAGGCTGACAGCGTCGCCATTGAGCACAATGAAGACGGCAAGATCACATTGCTTGTGCATGTTTCAAAAAAGCGAATCAGCGATCCGCTCATGCTCAATGACTGTCTGTCGGTAGAGATGTTCTTGCAGGACATGTATGGGAATAAACAGGTGCTCGAATTGCGCATTGACCCGGCGGACCCTACGCGCATTGTGTTGATGACTTGATATCAAGGAGAGATAGATGAGCACAGCGACACCCGAAGTAGAGTCAGGCGCGTTCAAGTTTTCTGACTTCGTCAAAAGCGGTGTGGATGCCCGCACCGGCACTTACAGCACCACTATCAGCCTCGCGGGCTGGAGGGCCAACAACGGATGCGGCCCGCATATACCGCTGGCCCTGTCCTTCAACTGTTTCCAAGCGCTGGATATTGGCTGGGGAGCAGGTTGGTCGTTGAGCTTGAGTTCCTATAACCAGAAAACCCACAGGTTGACGCTCGCCAGTGGGATTTCCTACCGTGTCCACAGGGTCGGTGGGAAGGTGGTGGTCAAAGACAAAAAGCTGGAAAACACCCGGCTCACTCTTCGCGGCGACAGGCTGATTGTCAGCCATAAGGATGGAATGGTCGAAGAGCTTTCCCGGCCGGATGAAACCCATGACGAGTGGTTGCCTGAACGTGTCTATTCCAATGAGGGACGGTGGGTCAGCCTGGCCTACACCCTCGTTAGAGGTCGGCGCTTGCTGCGTGAGGTGCGTGATCAATTTCATCGCGCGGTTGTCCTCGATTACGGCTTGGAAGACGCGCCTCCCAGCATCACGCTGTGGCCGGATCATCCACAAAGGCGTATTCGCTTCAGCTTTTTCCTGAGCAATGGCTGGCTGCGCGAGATAAACCTTTCGCACGCGGGCAATGAGCGGCTGACCTGGTCATTCGATTACCAACAGTTGAATGGTTTCCTGCTGATGACGCACGCCAGCACACCCGGCGGCTGCAGCGAAACCATCGAATACAAGGCGCGCGGTCATCAAGTACCGCCGGGGGCCCCGATCACCACGGTGCCTGCGGTCAGCCGCAGCGTGCTGGCGCCCGGTCAAGGGTTACCGAGCATTACCCGCGACTACGAGTACTCGGTCAGCAACTTCCTGGGTTATCTCTCGGGCATGGCGTGGTCGCAGGACGGCGATTGCCTTTACGACCACACGGGGACTTACACCTATTCCTCTACCGAGCGTCTGGTCACGTTGATCGCTGGCGAAGCGGCGGAAGAGAGCCGCATCGAAAGGACCTATAACCGCTTCCACCTGATGCTTTCGCAAATGTCGGTTGCCAAGGGCAAGATCCAGCACAAGTCGTTTACCTATCACGATGTCGATGGCCTGGACTTTTATCAGCAGCCCGCCAACGTTCAAATGCAACGCAGCGCGGCGGTTACTTATAAAGACAGCGCCTCGAGCACGGCGACCCGCACTGAAATCACCTACACCACCTATGATCAGTTCGGCAATCTGCTGGAGCAGGTCAACCCCAGTGGTGCCCGCGAGGTTTATGTCTACTATCCGGCCGAGGGTGCCGACGGGTGTCCGGCCAACGAACTGGGGTTCAAGAGTGCGCTGAAGCAACGTTCGGTCATCGCCGCACCTGATTTTGCGTCGGCACCAACCGTGACCGTTTTTTTTACCTACCTCGATATGCCTTCTTTGCGCGACGGCGGTCACCGCTTCCTGTCACCGGCCACGGAAATGCTATTCGAGCGCGGCAACGAGGAGCCTCTGGTCGATACCCGATTCGACTACATCGACGATGCCAGCCACGCCTTTTATGGTCGTCTCAAGCGGCGGACGTTGATCCAGCACGATGGCCATAATCGTCTCGAATTCGAGTATTCGATCGATGAGGATTCGGTCAGGACTCACCAGCAATTACAGGTCGCAGGTCTGACCTATGACTGCGATGCCTGGCATGAGCGTTTCTGCGGGAATCAGGTCAAGACCCGGGATGGTGCAGGCAACGAATTTTCGACGCAGTACGACAGCCTGAACCGTGTGATCAAGGAAACCGCGGCCGCCGCTGGGGTTAATCCAGCCTCGCGCACCACCTCTTTTGAGCTGGGCAACGCGCCCGGGGCGTTGGGCGGGCTGGTGGTTCACACAACCAGTGTGCGTGGGGTGTCGAGCCGGTGCTGGGTCGATGGATTGGGGCGCAAGACCCGCCTTGAGCGTCAGGATATCGATAGTCCGGGCAAGCCGATGCGCCTGACCTACGCCGCTCTTTACGACCACCTGGGCCAATTGCTCAGCGAGACCCACACCGATTGGTTCGAGGGCGAACCCGCAGTGTCGACGACCAGCTTTGCCCATGACGATTGGGGGCGCGTGTGCAAAACCGTGGGCCCGGACGGTGTTGCGGTCAATGATGTGTTCGATCCGGTTGCGCTGATCCGAACCCGCTGGACCGAAGGAGGAGGGAAAACCCGGACCGTACTCAATGTTTTCGGGAAGCCGGAACGGGAGGAGCGTATCGATTCCCAGGGCGCCCTCAGTGTCATTGCGAGGTTCACTTACGACGGGCTGGGTCGTTGCCTGAGCCGAACCAACGAAGCCGGGTTTGCAACGGGTTTTCGCTACGACGTTTTCGGCCGGGTGGTGGAGACAATCTTGCCCGATGGCACTTCGATCAAAAACTACAGCCCCTGCAGCACCCAGGACTATCCGCTCGACATCCGCGCCAACGACTATGTGCTGGGCAGCCTGGCCTACGACGGCCTGATGCGCATCACCCGCAGCACCGTCGGCGACAGAACCGAGCAATTGAGCTACGAGGGCTGGCAAACCCAGCCGTCCCAACGCATCACGGCAGCTGGCGAGGTGATCAAGTTTGCTTTTGATCCATTGCTCAACGGCGTCATCAACTCACGGGAAGGTAGCCACGCGGCGTTGTCGGCCCGCTACCGATTCGATCCTCGCACGGCGCAACTGATCGAAACCGCCAACCCCGTGGTGCAGCACCGGGTGGACTACTTCGCGTCGGGCAACGTGAAGACTCAGGAGTGGGTTGCCAGCGCGGGTAGCTACCGTACAAGTAATACCTGCTCGTTGAATGGGCTGCTCACCCGCTTTGTCGACGTCAACAACCTGGAGACCACTTATGACTACGACCGCGCAGCGCGACCGGTGCGGGTCGAGCAAGGTCCGGTGTCGGCCCACTACACCTATGGCCCACGAGGCGATCTGCTCACGCTGAGTGTTCGGGATTCGGCGTCGCAACGTTCGCAGACGACTCGCTTGGTGCACGATGAATTCGGTCGCGAAATAAAGCGCAGTTCGCTGTTGAGTGATGGCTCTGAGCTGCTCATCGAGCAAGTGTTCGGCGCCGACGACAAGCTGCGTCAGCGATCACTGACTCACGACGGTTCGACGCGCACCGAGACATTCGCCTACGACAATCGCGCCCGTCTGGTGCGCTATGACTGCGAGGGCACGGCGAGGCCGGTCGACCCCTGGGGCAAGCGCATCAACTCCCAGCACTACAACTACGACTATCTGGATAACCTGCTGACGGTGCTGACCGCTTTCGACGGTGGCGAAGACCTGTGTACCTTTGCCTACGAGCGTGCGGACAAGACGCAGATCAGTTCATTGACCCACAGCCATGGGGATTATCAGCCGCAGGCGGTGAGCTTTGAATACGATGGCAATGGCAACCTGCTCAACGATGAACAGGGACGCCACTTCAAGTACGACGCCTTGAGTCGGCTGGCGAGCGTTTCAAGCATCGCCGATACGCACTATGGGTTCGACGCCGAGGACCGGTTGCACCGCGTCAGCAGCGAGTCAGGTGAATGGGTCAGGCAGTTCTATAAGGCCGATGCGCTGTGCAGTGAGGTCGACGGGCGCCAGCGTCGCAGCCTGCTGGCGTACGGCGGCCAGGTACTGGCCGAACAGCAGGGTGACTCGACTGTCCTGTTCGTAACCGATGGTCAGGGGACGGCGCTCAAGCGTGTGTCCGCAGAGGACGAGTCCGTGTTGTCCCACGCGCCCTATGGTCACCGCGCAATCACCGGTGGGTTGGGTGGACTGCTGGGTTTTCAGGGCGAGCGGCTCGATCCTGCGACCGGGTGTTATTTGCTCGGCAACGGCTATCGCCCCTACAACCCACAGTTGATGCGCTTTCACAGCCCCGACAGTTGGAGCCCGTTCGGTGGCGGTGGGCTTAATGCCTACGCGTATTGCCAAGGCGACCCGATCAATTTCAAGGACCCCAGCGGGCACATTTCGGTATGGGGCTGGGTGAAAATCGGTGTCACCGCGTTATTGGCGGCCGCCGCAGTGGCGTTGACCGTCGTCACCCTCGGCGCGGCATCGCCACTGGCAGGGCTATCGATTTCAGGCCTGGCCTATTTGACCCTGGAAGTCGTATCCGGTGTGGTGTCGGTTGCCGCAGCGGTCACCAGTGAGTTGGCGCCCGATTCCACTGCTTCCCAAGTCTTGACCTATGCCAGCCTGGCGTTGGGGGTTGTTTCGCTTGGCGCCACGACGCTGGCGACGGCGGGCAGCAAAGGCATCGGTTTCGCGCTGACCAAGAGCGTCAACTCACTGTCATCAGTCTCTGCTGCGCAGCGAACTGTGCAACGAGCGGCCGAGGGCGGGGGCATGTATGCCCGGGCTTCGGTTATCGCTGCGGCAGCGAGGCAGACGCTGAATTTGCAGAGCAAGCTCAATCATGTGCTGACCGCCAAAACGCTGATCTCCGGCCTGGGCGCGACAAAAACCGGGGTGGTCGTCGCCGCACAATCGGAAGAACTGGCCATCGAGGCGGACAGGCGACTGCGCGAGGTATGGCCCAGCGCTGCAGACGCCGTCAGCCTCCAGGAGGTGCGCAAGGAGGTACTGGGGGCCTGGGAGGACCTGGCGCGGCAAGTCGGTAGCAAAGCCATGGCATTGCGCATCGAATGAGCGCTGCGGGCACCGTGTTGAATTGCAAAAACGATATAAGAAGCTAGCTAAAAGATATTGTTCAGGAATAAAAAACCTCGGTATCTTCCGCTTCACGCCAGCGATAGCACTTCGCTGGCAACCCACTTTTACGCCGTTGTCGACAACGACAATTAAGGACACCGCATGAAAAAGGTTCTGTTGTTTACTGCATTGGCGGCTGCCCTGACCGCTGGTCTGGCCCAGGCCGGCGAGAAACTGGTGGTTGCCGCGACCCCGGTACCGCACGCCGAGATTCTTGAACTGATCAAGCCGACCCTCGCCAAAGAGGGCGTGGATCTGGAAATCAAGGTGTTCACCGACTACGTGCAGCCGAACGTACAGGTCGATCAGAAGCGCCTGGATGCCAACTACTTCCAGACCCTGCCGTACCTGAAAAGCTTCAACGAAGGCAAAGGCACCAACCTGGTGACCGTGATCGGTGTGCACGTCGAACCTTTCGGCGGCTACTCGAAGAAAGTCAAAAGCCTGTCTGAGCTGAAAGACGGCGCCACCATCGCCATTCCCAACGAAGGCAGCAACAGCGGCCGTGCCCTGATCCTGTTGCAGAAAGCCGGCCTGATCGAGCTCAAGGATCCGAAAAACGCCCTGGCCACGCCGAAGGACATTGCCAAGAACCCGCATAACTTCAAGTTCAAGGAACTGGAATCGGCCATGCTCCCGCGTGTGCTGGACCAGGTTGACCTGGACATGATCAACACCAACTACGCGCTGGAAGCCGGTCTGAACCCGGCCAAGGATGCACTGGTGATCGAAGGTGCGGATTCGCCTTACGTGAACTTCCTGGTGGCTCGTCCGGACAACAAGGACAGCGCCGCCATCCAGAAACTGGCCAAGGCCCTGACCAGCCCTGAGGTGAAGGAATTCATCGCCAAGAAGTACAGCGGCGCGGTATTGCCAGCGTTCTGATAAACCCCTTCAAGGTTATAACGCCGACGGCTGCTACAGCGTCGGCGTTTTTTTTGGCCTGTGGGAAGCGGAGGTCCTGAAAACTGTAGGAGCGGGCTTGCCCGCGAAAAACCTGAGGCCGCCGCGGGGTGTCAGAATGCAAGCGTCATCGTTCACGACCATCGCGAGCAAGCTCGCTCCTACAGGGGTTTGTGGTATGCCGCCCATATTGTGAACATCTCGGGACCCTGTAGGAGCTGGCTTGCCAGCGAACCAGACGCCGCAGTGCATCAGACACACCGCCTTCGCCGGCAAGCCGGCTCCTACAGATTTTGTGGCATGCCGCCCATTTTGCGCAGTTCAGTTTGGGCTTGATCAGAAAATCAGCGGTCACGCTGACACCTTTGGTATGTCAATCCGGCCATTTCCACGCCGGCTCATCCAGCATCCCCTGACCCACCACCTCGGTCTGGCCGAAATTTTTCTCCAGCACGATGCAGTTGCATTGGTCATCCTGCTGCAGCGCCGCAATCAGCCGGCTGGCATGGGACACCACCCACACCTGGCAGTCCTGCGAGGCGCGGATGATCAGGCGGGCCAATGCCGGCAGCAGGTCCGGGTGCAGGCTGGTTTCCGGTTCGTTGAGCACCATCAGGGTCGGCGGACGCGGGGTCAGCAGGGCGGCGATCAGCAGCAGGTAGCGCAGGGTGCCATCGGACAGTTCGGCGGCAGACAGCGGGCGCAGCAAACCTTCCTGATGGAACTCGATGGCAAAGCGCCCGCCGTGCAGCGGCACGACGTTCAGCCGGGCACCGGGGAAGGCATCGCTGACGGCCTGTTGCAGCGCTTGGGGATCACCGATTTCACGGATGGTCTGCAACGCGGCGGCCAGATCGCGGCCATCGTGATGCAGCACCGGCGTGCGCGTGCCCAGTTGCACCTGGCGAGCGGGGGCCTCGGCGTCGCTGCGAAAGTGATCATAAAAGCGCCAGCCGCGAATCTGTTCGCGCAGCAGCAACACCTCGGGCGAAGCGCGCAGGTTGCCGACCTGATCGAACAGGCTGTCGAAGGCCGGTGTGCGCTGGGCCAGAACGTCCCAGTCGCGACCGTCGCGGGCCTTGATCATCGGCCCGGCGCGATTGACCAGCAGGCTGGCCGGGCGATAAACCGCGCCGGCCCAGATGCATTCACGCTTGATTTCCGGGTCCAGGGAAAAGTACGAAACCTCTTCGGGCAGCGGCATCGGCAGACCCAAGGCGATGGCATAGCTGAAATCCTCACCGGCGAAGCCCAGGCGCAGGCGTTTGGGCCCCTGGCGCACGCTGGCTTCGATGGCCACCTCGCCATTGCGCATGCGCCGGCTGAGGGTCTGCGGGCCGGCCCAGAAGGTTGAATCCAGCCCGCCTTCGCGAGCCAGTGCATTGACCACACCGCCCTGGGCGGTCTCGGCCAGCAGGCGCAAGGCGCGGTACAGGTTGGATTTACCGCTGCCGTTGGGGCCGGTGATCAGGTTCAGCCGGCCCAGCGGGATCACCAGTGTGTTGATCGAGCGGTAGTTGGCGACCGCCAGGGTCTTGAGCATCCGCAAATTCCTTTATCGCGCGGCGGGAAATTTCGCCGATTTTTGACGTCCGACACAGAGTTGTCCATTGAGTGTGTCAGGATTTCCAGCGTTTAATCAGCCGGTTTGAAATTGATTTTCAATGGCTTGAGGCGCCGTGGCCACCCTGATCTAAGCTCATCGGTCGTACGTCGCAAAATTGTAGGAAACAAGCAAAGGAGCCTGCATGACTGGTCCCGCAATGAAGTTCATCGTTTACCTGAGTCTCTGTGGGTTGCTGACCGCATGCAACGACAAGCCGGTAGTGGAAAAAGAACGCCCGAGGGTGTTTGTACAAGAGGTCAAACCCGCTGATTTTGCCGCGTCGGTGACGCTGACCGGGGATATCCAGGCGCGGGTGCAGACCGATCTGTCGTTCCGCGTCGCCGGCAAGATCATCCAGCGCACGGTGGATGTCGGTGACCGGGTCACGGCCAATCAGGTCCTGGCGCGGCTCGATCCCAAGGACTTGCAGACCAGTGTCGACTCGGCCCAGGCCCAGGTGGTCGCCGAAGAGGCGCGGGTCAAGCAGATGGCGGCGGCGTTCGTGCGCCAGGAAAAGCTCCTGCCCAAGGGCTACACCAGCCAGAGTGAATACGATTCGGCCAAGGCCGCCTTGCTCAGCAGCAAGAGCGCGCTGGTGGCGGCCCAGGCGCAGTTTGCCAACGCCCGCGATCAACTGAGCTACGCCGCGCTGGTGGCCGATGCCCCCGGTGTGATCACTGCCCGCCAGGCTGAAGTCGGCCAGGTGGTGCAGGCCACCGTGCCGGTGTTCAGCCTGGCCCGTGATGGCGAGCGTGATGCGGTGTTCAACGTGTACGAATCCTTGCTGATGGAAGCGCCCAGCTCCCGGGACGTGGTCGTCAGCCTGCTGGATAACCCGAAGATCCAGGTCACCGGCACCGTGCGTGAAGTGACGCCTTCGGTGTCGGCGCAAACCGGTACGGTGCAGGTCAAGGTGGCGCTCAAGGAGTTGCCCGAAGGCATGCGCCTGGGTTCGGTGGTCAGCGCCACCGGCAATGTCGCAGCGCAGAAAGTCGTCGAGTTGCCGTGGTCATCCCTGACCAAGAAAGTCCATGAGCCGGCCGTGTGGCTGGTCGATGACCAGGGCAAGGCGAGCCTGCATGTGGTCAAGGTGGGGCGTTACCAGACCGGCAGCGTGCTGATTCGCGACGGTCTGGAACCTGGGCAGAAAGTGGTCACCGCCGGTGGGCAATTGCTCCATCCGGGGGTGCTGGTGGAAATTGCCCCGCCATCCGATAAAGCCGCGGAGAGCCTGCCATGAAGCGTTTGTTAGTGATGTCGGCAGGCCTGTTGCTGGTGGCCTGTTCGAAGCAGGAAGAGCCGCCTGCACCGATTCGCCCGGTGCTTTCGATGGTGGTCGAGGCCATGGGGCAACAGGACCTGGGACGCTTTGCCGGGAGTATCCAGGCGCGCTATGAAAGCAATACCGGCTTTCGTGTGGCCGGGCGGATTGCCAGTCGCAGCGTCGACGTCGGCAGCGAAGTCAGCGCCGGTACGTTGCTGGCGAGCCTTGATCCGACCGATCAACAGAACCAGTTGCGCGCTGCCCAGGGCAACCTCGCGCAGATCCAGGCGCAACTGATCAACGCCCAGGCCACGGCCCGTCGGCAACAGGAACTGTTCAACCAGGGCGTGGGTGCCCAGGCGCAACTGGACACGGCCAACACCGACCTGAAAACCACCCAGGCATCGATGGATCAGGCCAAGGCGGCGGTCGATCAGGCTCGCGATCAATTGTCGTACACCGAGCTGCGCGCCGATCACGCCGCAGTAGTCACCGCCTGGAGTGCCGAGGCCGGGCAGGTGGTGGCGGCGGGTCAGCAAGTGGTGACCCTGGCGCGCCCGGACATCAAGGAAGCGGTGATCGACTTGCCGGCGGAACTCGCCGAGCAGTTGCCCGCGGATGTGGTGTTTGAGGTCAGCGCGCAACTCGACCCGAGTATCCACACCACGGCCGTGGTGCGCGAGATCGAGCCCCAGGCCGATAGCGCCACCCGCACCCGGCGTGCGCGCCTGACCCTGGCCGAGACGCCAGCGGGCTTTCGCCTCGGTACTTCGATCAGGGTCAGCCTCAGTTCGGCGATTGCACCGCGGATCGAGCTGCCGTTGACGGCCTTGCAGGAGGTGGATGGCAAGACCCGCATCTGGGTTGTCGACCCCACGGCCAAGACCGTTTCACCTCGAGACATCACCGTCATCAGCCGCAGCGGCGGCAGCGCGACCCTCGCCGGTGGCGTGAGCCAGGGTGAGCGCGTGGTCACGGCCGGGGTGCATAGCCTGAAACCCGGACAAACAGTCAAAATCGACGAAGGAAGCCCACAATGAAAGGGAGTTTCAACTTATCCGAATGGGCTCTGAAGCATCAGTCGTTTGTCTGGTACCTGATGTTCGTCGCCTTGTTGATGGGGGTGTTCTCCTACCTCAACCTGGGGCGCGAAGAAGACCCGTCGTTCGCCATCAAGACCATGGTGATCCAGACCCGCTGGCCGGGCGCGACCCAGGATGAAACCCTCAAGCAGGTCACCGACCGGATCGAGAAAAAGCTCGAAGAGCTGGACTCCCTCGATTACGTGAAAAGCTACACCCGCCCGGGTGAGTCGACGGTGTATGTGAACTTGCTCGACACCACGCCCGCCAAGTCCATCCCGGACATCTGGTACCAGGTGCGCAAGAAAATCGGCGACATCCGTGGCAGTTTCCCCGCCGGTATCCAGGGCCCTTCGTTCAACGACGAGTTCGGTGATGTCTACGGCTCGATCTACGCGTTTACCGCCGACGGCCTGACCATGCGTCAGTTGCGCGACTACGTCGAGCAGGCCCGCCTGGAGATTCATACGGTGCCGGGGCTGGGCAAGATCGAGATGATCGGCCAGCAGGACGAAGTGCTGTACCTGAACTTCTCCACCCGCAAACTGGCGGCCCTGGGCCTTGACCAACGCCAGGTGCTGCAGAGCCTGCAATCGCAGAACGCGGTGACACCGGCGGGGGTCATCGAGGCCGGTCCCGAGCGTATTTCCGTGCGCACTTCCGGGCAGTTCGTCTCGGAGAAAGACCTGCAAGCGGTCAACCTGCGGCTCAATGACCGTTTCTATCGCCTGGCCGATATTGCCGAGATCACCCGTGGCTACGTCGACCCTCCGGCCCCGATGTTCCGCTTCAACGGCGAGCCGGCCATTGGCCTGGCGATCAACATGAAGGCCGGTGGCAACATCCAGGAATTCGGCAAGTCGCTGCACGACCGCATGAATCAATTGACCGCCGACCTGCCGGTGGGCATCGGCATCCATGTCGTTTCCGACCAGGCGCAGGTGGTGGAAGAAGCAGTCGGCGGTTTCACCAGCGCCTTGTTCGAGGCGGTGATCATCGTGCTGGTGGTCAGCTTCATCAGCCTCGGGGTGCGCGCCGGGCTGGTGGTGGCTTGCTCGATTCCGCTGGTACTGGCCATGGTCTTTGTGTTCATGGAATACAGCGGCATCACCATGCAGCGGATTTCCCTTGGCGCCTTGATCATCGCTCTCGGGCTGTTGGTGGACGATGCAATGATCACGGTGGAGATGATGGTCTCGCGCCTGGAAATGGGCGACACCAAGGAGCAGGCGGCGACCTTTGCCTACACCTCGACCGCGTTCCCGATGCTCACCGGGACCCTGGTCACGGTCGCCGGCTTTGTGCCCATCGGCCTCAATGCCAGTTCGGCCGGTGAGTACACCTTCACCCTGTTTGCGGTGATTGCGGTGGCGATGATCGTGTCGTGGATCGTGGCGGTGCTGTTCGCCCCGGTGATCGGCGTGCATATCCTCAGCACCAAGGTCAAAGCGCATTCCACTGAACCCGGGCGGGTCGGTCGGGCGTTCAACAACGGCTTGCTGTGGAGCATGCGCAATCGCTGGTGGGCCATCGGCATCACCGTGCTGTGCTTCGCCCTGGCGCTGTTTTCCATGCGCTTTGTGCAGAACCAGTTCTTCCCGGCTTCGGACCGACCGGAAATTCTGGTCGACCTGAACCTGCCGCAAAACGCTTCGCTGGAGGAAACCCGCAAGGCGGTCGACCGCCTGGAAGCGACGCTCAAGGGCGACCCGGACATCGTGCGCTGGAGCAGCTACATCGGCCAGGGTGCGATTCGTTTCTACCTGCCGCTCGACCAGCAATTGCAGAACCCGTACTACGCGCAGCTGGTGATCGTCAGCAAGAGCTTCGAGTCGCGCGAGGTGCTCAGCCAGCGCCTGCGCGAACGCCTGCGCAAGGATTTCGTCGGCATCGGCAGTTATGTCCAGGCCCTGGAAATGGGCCCGCCGGTGGGGCGTCCGATCCAGTACCGGCTCAGTGGCAAGGACGTCGACCTGGTGCGCAAGCATGCCATCGACCTGGCCGCCGAGCTGGACAAGAACTCGCACATCGGCGAGATCATTTTCGACTGGAACGAGCCGGGCAAGGTGTTGCGCGTTGATATTGCGCAGGACAAGGCGCGTCAGTTCGGCTTGTCGTCCGAGGACGTGGCCAACCTGATGAACGGCATCGTCAGCGGCTCGACCGTGACCCAGGTCGACGACGATATCTACCTGATCAACGTGATCGGCCGGGCGGTGGATTCCGAGCGGGGCAGCACCAAGACCCTGCAGAACCTGCAGATCGTCACCCCGAGCGGCACCTCGATTCCGCTGCTGGCGTTTGCCACGGTGCGTTATGAGCTGGAGCAACCGCTGGTGTGGCGTCGCGATCGCAAGCCGACGATCACGGTCAAGGCGGCGGTGCGCGACGAGATCCAGCCTACTGACCTGGTGCGCCTGCTCGAACCGAAGATCAAGGAGTTTGCGGCGGCGTTGCCTGCCGGTTATACCGTGGAAACCGGCGGTACGGTGGAGTCCAGCGCCAAGGCCCAGGGGCCGATCGCCAAGGTGCTGCCGTTGATGCTGTTCCTGATGGCGACCTTCCTGATGATCCAGCTGCACAGCGTGCAGAAGCTGTTCCTGGTGGTCAGCGTCGCGCCGCTGGGCTTGATAGGCGTGGTCCTGGCGCTGGTGCCGACGGGTACGCCCATGGGCTTTGTGGCGATCCTCGGGATTCTCGCGCTGATCGGCATCATCATTCGTAACTCGGTGATCCTGGTGACCCAGATCGACGAGTTCGAACGCAATGGCGCGACGCCTTGGGATGCGGTGGTGCAAGCCACCGAGCACCGGCGCCGACCGATCCTGCTCACGGCCGCCGCGGCGAGCATGGGCATGATCCCGATTGCCCGCGAAGTGTTCTGGGGGCCGATGGCCTACGCGATGATCGGCGGGATTGTGGCAGCAACCTTGCTGACCTTGTTGTTCCTGCCGGCGCTGTATGTGGCCTGGTACAAGATCAAGGAGCCGACCCAGCAAGCTGCATAAATCGAGTGCTTCGCACTCATCGCGGGCAAGCCCGCTCCCACAAGAAGCCACACAGAGCTAATGTGTGTATTCCACTGTGGGAGCGGGCTTGCCCGCGATTGAGCCGGGTTGGTTACACCGGCTTGCGCCAGACACTCGCCAACCAAGGCTGCTGCTCACGCGGCAGCCCTGCCGGGCGGTAGTAATGCTCCAGCTCGACAAACCCCGCCTCGGTGAGCAATTGCTGCCACGCCTGTAGATCGTGATACGCCCCATAACGCGGCCCGTTCCAGCCTTCCTGATTGTCGCCGCGCGGATTGGAGCTGAACAACACGCCTCCCGGTTTCAGCGTCCCATGCAGTTGGCGCAGCACCCGTGGCAGTTCCTGCAACGGGATGTGGAACAGCACGGCATTGGCGAAAATCCCGTCGAAATGCTCGCTGGGCAGGTCGAGCTTGAGGAAGTCTTGCTGCCAGACTTCACAGCCGCTGTCCTCGCGGGCCATCCGCGCGAATTCGGCAGAGCCATCCAGGCCGACAGCCACGTGGCCCATGCGGGTAAAGGTCTGCAAGTCGCGTCCCGGGCCACAGCCGAAATCCAGCAGGGTGAAGGGCGCGGTGGCGTTGATATGGCGCAGCAACGCCGCGATGTTCTGACTGACGTCATGGTCGCGGGTGCCCTCGCGAAAACCCTCGGCCACCGAGTTGTAATGGCCCAGGGTGGTGCGGGTGATCTGTTCGAGATCGGCGTCGGTGTGTTTCATGATCGGCTGCGCAGGCAAGGGAGTTGCCTGCGACTATAAGCGCTTTTTGCTGATCAGCGCTTGTTCAGCCCCCGCGCCAGGCGGTCGCCACCGAGCTGGATCGCGGCCACCAGAATCACCAGCAAGACAATCACGGTGAGCATGATCTGGCTGTCGAAACGCTGGTAGCCGTAGCGGTAGGCGATGTCTCCCAACCCACCGGCGCCAATGGCCCCGGCCATCGCCGATGAATTGATCATGGTCACCAGGGTGATGGTGAACCCGCCAACAATTCCCGGCAGCGCCTCGGGCAACAACACGTGGCGGATGATGTGCCAGCGCCGGCAGCCCATGGCTTGAGCGGCCTCGATCAGGCCGTGGTCGACTTCACGCAGACTGACTTCGGCGATCCGCGCAAAGAACGGCGTGGCGGCGATGGTCAGTGGCACCACGGCGGCCCAGACGCCGTAGGTGGTGCCGACGATCAAACGGGTAAAAGGAATCAGCGCGACCATCAAAATCAGGAACGGAATCGAGCGAAACAGATTGACGAACGCGCCCAGCGCGCGGTTCAGCGCCGGTGCCTCATAGATCCCGCCCTTGGCGCTGGTGACCAGGATCACCGCCAGCGGAATCCCCGCCAGCAGGGCGATCAACGACGACACGCCGACCATCAGAAAGGTGTCGATGAAACCTTGCAGCAAGCGATCAAACCACATAACCCAGCACCTCTACCTGTTGTGCCCAATTGCCGGCGCGTTGGCGCAGTGCCTCGGCCGTGTGCGGCGAGTCGGTGACCGCCAGCAGCAGTTGCCCGAGGGCATGCCCCTGGATCCGTTCGACCCCGCCCTGCAACAGCCGCACACGACCACCGAGGGCGGCGAACAGGGCGGCGAGATCAGGTTCGTCGCTGCTGCTGCCGGTCAATTGCAGGCGCAGCACCACCGCGGCATCCGCTGAAGGTGGCTGGGTCTGCAAACGTTTCTGCAGTTCGGCCGGCAGGGCATGTTGCAGCGGCGCCAACAGGGTTTTGCTGACCTCGTGTTGTGGGTTGCCAAACACTTCCCAGACCGGTCCCTGCTCGACGATGCGGCCATGCTCGAGCACCACCACCCGGTCGCAGATGTCGCGGATTACCGCCATTTCGTGGGTGATCAGCACGATGGTCAGGCCCAGGCGCTGGTTGATCTCGCGCAACAGGCCGAGAATCGATTGGGTGGTTTCCGGATCGAGCGCCGAGGTGGCCTCGTCGCACAGCAGGATCTCTGGGTCATGGACCAGCGCGCGGGCAATACCGACGCGCTGTTTCTGGCCGCCTGAGAGCTGCGCCGGGTAGGCCTTGTGCTTCTCCTGCAGGCCCACCAGTTCCAGCAATTCACGGACCTTTTTTTCCCGCTCGGCCTTGGCCACGCCGGCCACCTTGAGCGGCAGTTCGACGTTCTGCCACACGGTCTTGGCCGACATCAGGTTGAAGTGCTGGAAGATCATGCCGATGCGTCGCCGCAGCGCCACCAGGTGGTCTTCGTCGAACTCGCCAATGTCCACTTGATCAATCAGCACCCGACCCGAGGTCGGTTGCTCCAGGCGGTTGATGGTGCGGATCAGCGACGACTTGCCGGCGCCACTGCGGCCGATGATGCCGAACACCTCGCCACGCTGGATCGCCAGATCGATGCCCTGCAGCGCCGCGACCGGACCCTGCTGGCCGTTGTAGGTCTTGCCCAGGCCGACGAAGCGCACGTGGGCGTGATTAAGCTCGGGGTGCAGCTCGCTGCGCACCGCCGATTGGGGCTCTGGAATCTCCAGTCGCCGTTGGCTCGCTGCATTCATTCTCAGCTTTCCCAGCCGGCTTGGTAGAGCTTGCCGTGGGCCTTGTCGAGGGCGGCGCGCACGGCGGGCGAGTGCTGGTAGATGTCGACGAACTTGATCAGGCGCGGGTCGGTCTTGTGGTCCGGCTGGATCACGAACTGGATCACGTATTCCTTGTGATCGAGGCCGTCGAACAGCAGCGCCGAGCCGGCGTCGAAGGTCTTGGCCAGGCGAATGTAGGCCGGGTAACCCTGGACCAGATCGGCGTCGTCATAGGCGCGGACCAGTTGCACGGCTTCGACCTGGAGGATCTTGATCTTCTTCGGGTTGGCGACGATGTCGTCTTCGGTGGCCTTGTAGCCGACACCCTGCTTGAGGGTGATCAGGCCGGCTTTGGCCAGCAGTTGCAGGCCGCGACCGCTGTTGATCGGATCGTTGGCGATGGCCACGCTGGCGCCTTCCGGCAGCTCGTCGAAGCTTTTGTATTTCTTCGAGTACAGGCCGACGTTGTTGATGATCCCCGGCGCGAACGGCACCAGGTCAAAACCGGCGGCCGCCTTGGCGTTTTCGAGGAAGGGGATGTGCTGGAAGTAGTTCACGTCGATATCGCCGGAAGCGAGGCTGACGTTAGGCGCGATCCAATCGCTGAACTCCACCAGCTCGACTTTCAGGCCTTGCTTGCCGGCTTCTTCGACCGCGGCTTCGAGGGGAATGGCGAAGGCGGCGGTGGTGCCGACTTTCAACGGGGCATCGGCGGCGAAGACCGCCGAGCTGAACAGGCCGAGGGCCAGGGCCAGTGCTTTGACTGGGTGGGAGAGGTTGGTTTTGGTCATGATGGTTATTCCAGTCAGTGCATGAATGTATGGTGTGTTTCGGGGCCTCATCGCGGGCAAGCCCGCTCCCACAGGGATCGTGTGAACAGCGAAATTCCCTTGTGGGAGCGGGCTTGCCCGCGATGCTTTCAGCGGCGATAAGAATTTCCGGCATGTCGCTCAGGCAATAAATCCCCCTCGCGAAACAGCTTCTGCCGCAAGGTTCCTTGCTCATACGCGGTCTTGTACGACCCCCGTCGCTGCAGCTCGGGAATCACCAGTTCGATAAAGTCGACATAGCTTTCCGGCGAGACGATGCGCGTCAGGTTGAAGCCGTCGAGGCCGGTCTCGGCGATCCAGGATTCCAGTTCATCGGCGACCTGCTCGGGCGAGCCGACCAGGGTGATGTAGCGTCCGCCCAAGGCGTGTTGTTCGAGCAATTTGCGCCGGGTCCAGTCGTTGTTTTTCAGGTGCTGGGTCGCGGACTGGATGGCGTTGCTCTTGACGTACTGGATCGGTTCGTCGAGTTCATACTCGGAAAAGTCGATGCCGGTGGACGCGGAAAAGTGCGCGACGCCGGCTTCGGCGCTGGCGTAGCTCAGGTACTCGGCATGCTTGGCCCAGGCCGCCGCTTCGTTGGCGCCGACGATCACGTTCAGGCCCATGAACACCTTGATGTCCTCTGGATTGCGCCCGGCGCTGACGGCGCTGGCGCGAACCTTGTCCACCTGGGCCTTGGTCGAGGCTTTGTTCTGGCCGCTGATGAACACGCACTCGGCATGCTGCCCGGCGAACTGCAAACCGCGCGTCGAACTGCCGGCCTGGAACAGCACTGGGGTGCGCTGCGGCGAGGGTTCGCACAGGTGATAACCCTCGACCTGGTAGAACTCGCCACGGTGCTCGACCTTGTGCACCTTGTCGGGTTGGGCATAGACCCGCTGTTCGCGGTCGTTGACGACTGCACCCTGTTCCCAGCTGCCTTCCCAGAGTTTGTACAGCACCTGCAGGTATTCGTCGGCCTGGTCGTAGCGCCGGTCATGTTCGACCTGCTCCGGCAGACCCATGGCCTTGGCGGCGCTGTCGAGGTAGCCGGTGACGATGTTCCAGCCCACCCGTCCACGGCTCAGGTGATCGAGGGTGGACAGGCGCCGGGCGAACAGATAGGGCGGCTCGTAGGTCAGGTTGGCGGTCAGGCCGAAGCCGAGATTCTTGGTCACCGCGGCCATCGCCGAGACCAACAGCAACGGGTCATTGACCGGCAGTTGGATCGACTCCTTCAACGTCACATCGACCGACTGCTGGTAGACGTCATACACCCCAACGATGTCAGCGATGAACAGCCCGTCGAACAACCCGCGCTCCAGCAGTTGCGCGAGTTCGGTCCAGTATTCGACGCTTTTGTACTGGGTCGAATTGTCCCGTGGATGGGTCCACAGGCCGTGATTGATGTGGCCGATGCAGTTCATGTTGAACGCATTGAGGAGGATCTTCTTGCGGGCTGGCTCGGCGCTCATCAGATCGTCCCTCGCAGTGGCGGATTTTCCTGATTGAGGTAGTAGTTGCCGACGGCGTGGTATTTCCAGCGCACCGGGTCGTGCAGGGTGTGCACCCGGGCGTTGCGCCAGTGACGGTCGAGGCCATGTTCGGCCAGGGTCGCGCGGCTGCCGGCCAGTTCGAACAGGGTGCTGCCGGCGGCCAGGGAAATCTCGGTGCTGATGGCGCGGGCCTCGGCCACGGCAATCGAGGCTGCAGCGACGCTTTGTGCGTCGGCAGTGGCCTGGGCCAGGTCGAGGAATTCGCCGGCGCGCTCGAGCAGGGCTTCGCTGGCGTGCAAGCGGATGCTCAGGTGGCCGAAGCTTTTGATGGTCAGTGGGTCGGCAGTGGCCTGGTCATGGCCGGAGTCGATCCAGGGGCGGGTTTTCGTGCGCACGAAATGCAGTGCGTCTTCGTAGGCGGCGCGGGCTATGCCGGTATCGATGGCGGCATGGAGAATCTGCGCCAGTGGGCCGACAGTGGTGGGGCGTTCGAACGCGCTCTGGAACGGGATCACGTCTTCTGCCGCGACGTACACATCTTCGAACACCACCGAGCCGCTGCCGGTGGTGCGCTGGCCGAAACCGCTCCAGTCGTCGATCACGCTCAGGCCTTGGCTGTCACGGGGGACAAATGCCAAGTGCTGGACGCCGTGTTCATCGACCACCGAGGTCGGAATCCGCTGCGCGTAGATCGCACCGGTGGCGTAGAACTTGCGCCCGTTGATGCGATAGCCGCTGCCGTCCTGGCTGAGGCGGGTCAGGCGGTCGTGAGCGGTTTTGGTGCCCAGTTCCGCCAGGGCGTTGCCGAAACGTTGACCGGCCAGGACCTCGGCGTACAGGCGCTTTTTCTGCGCCTCGCTGCCGTTCACCCGCAGCACTTCAAGGGCATAGAAATGGTTCTGCGGAATCTGTCCGAGCGAGCCGTCAGCCTGGGCGATCAGTGCGATGACTTTGCTCAGGGTGACGTTGGAGACACCAGCGCCACCGTACTCCTTGGGTACGCTGATGCCCCACAGGCCCGAGCGGGAAAACACTTCCAGCTCCGGGTGCGGCAGGCGGCGTTCGCGGTCGCGCAGGGCGCTGTCGCGCTGGAAGTCTTCGGCCAGGTCGCTGGCGACAATAAGGGCTTGTTCATCGCTGGTAATGACCGCGACGGAGGGGGAGTACGTCATGTTTTTCTCTCCAGAGGTCTGGTCGGTCAGATCCAGGAATGTCGGTTCGGCAGCGTGCCGTTGAGGTGGTAGTTGCCCACGGCGTGGTACTTCCAGCGCACCGGGTCGTGCAGGGTGTGCACCCGGGCGTTGCGCCAGTGACGGTCGAGGTTGAACTCGGCGAGGGTCGCGCGACTGCCGGCCAGTTCGAACAGCTTTTCACTGGCCAGCAGCGAGATTTCGGTGGTCAGCACCTTGGCCTCGGCAACGGCAATCGAGGCGCGAGCCGCGGCGGCGGCGCTGATGGGCGCAGCGCGGACCTGGTCGAGGACTTTGCCGGCGTTGCGCAGCAGCGCCTCGGCGGCGTGCAGCTCGATCTTCAGCTTGCCGATATCGGCGATCACGTAGAGGTCGTCGCTGGCGCGTTCGACCTTGGCGTCGATCCAGGGCCGGGCGCGGGTGCGCACGAACTCGATGGCGTCATCCAGTGCGCCACGGGCAATGCCGAGGTCGATGGCCGCCTGGATCAACTGCGAGACGGCGCCCTGGATGTTCGGCGAGTCATTGATCCGCCAGGTCTCGACCACCAGACCCGCGTCGACCCGTACATCGTTCAGCAGCACGGTGCCGCTGGCGGTGGTGCGCTGGCCGAAGCCGGACCAGTCATCGACGATGCGCAAGCCCGGCGTGCCGCGCCGCACGAAGGCCATGACTTGCTTGCCTTGGTCATTCAGCGCCTTGACCGCCACCCAGTGAGCGAACAGGGCGCCAGTGGAGTAGAACTTCTCGCCATTGAGGACAAAGCCATCGCCCTCGGCGGTGATTCGAGCCTTGAGCTCCAGGGTGTTTTTGCTGCCGCGCTCCGGCCCGGCATTGCCGATGCGCCAACCGTCGAGCACGCTCTGGAACAACTGCTGTTTTTGTCCTTCGCTGGCGACCTGTTGCAGCAGGTTGAGAATGCCGAACTGGTTTTGCGGAATTTGTCCCAAGGCTGGGTCTGCCGCGCTGATGATGGCGAAGACTTCAGCCAGGGTGACATGAGAAATTTCGGGGCCACCGAAGGCCTTGCCCAGGGTGATGCTGCCCAGGCCACTGCGGGTGAACTGCTCGATCTCGGCCCAGGGCAATTTGCGCTGTTGATCGCGGCGCGCGGCTTGCTGGCGGGCGACGGCGGCGAGTTCGCGGGCGGCTTCGAGAACCTCGGCATCGTTGCTCAGCACCTGTGCAGGCAACACTGCCGGCGAGACGTCCAGATCGCTCTGGACAATTGCTTCGGCCAGATTGGACATCACTGCCACTCCTTGGCTGCACGCAATGCCCTGGCTGGGGTGATTGTGTTCCGGACCATACCTACCTCACATTTCATGGATAAGCCGCAGGCTGCGGCGAAATCAGAATCTGGAATGTCCGGTGGTCCGGTGCATATACCCTAATGGCTTATAAATAATTAATGAACTAACTTTTTGGAATATATATAGAAGGTCAGCGCTGCTTCCTCTTCGAGCGTCCGGCGCTGTGGCGCAGGGCCTTTTGGCAGAGGATTTTCAGACCGGGATCGCTGCCTCCGACCCTCAGGGTGCGGGCGGGAGCCCAGCGCGAATTGTTGCCGACCCGGTCGATGATGCAGTAGGTGACTTCAAGCCGGCTGTCCTCTCCCGCCTGGGCAATCACCTCGGGGGGCACCCAGACTTGTAGCGGCCGGCCGACGTCGTTCGGCTGCAGCTTGGGCAGGTCCATGCGCGCGTCGCCCCAGCGCAGGGTGACGGCATCGTCGGCGGCCATGTTCAGGTAGGGGGCGATGGTCAGCGGGACCCCGCGCCTGATCTGGCTGGCATTGACCCCATGACGGGCAATCATCAGCGGAATGCCCGGCGGCTCCAGGCTCTGGTTTTCGTCGGCGCACTCACCCAGGGCCTGGCCGCCGGGGCAATCCAGCTTGGCGTGCAGGCGTTTGGTGGGTGAAGTCAGCGGATTCTGGCCGACCTGCATCAGCCGGTAATGAACGCCTGACTGGCCGGTGCGGATAAAACTTTCAGGGACCCGCAGCTGCACCGGGTGGCCGATATCCGCGGGCCCAAGCAGCCGCGAGGCGACATAGCAGTTGTCCCAGAACAATTCGATCAGGTCGCCCTCGTCCATGCAGCCAGAGGGCGGGATCTCGATCAGCAGGTCGGCGGCCGAGGCGAGATTGATGGCTGACCCTGGTGATTGCGCCAGGCAGGGGGCTGACAGTTCAATAGTGGGCGACAGGCAGGTCATATTTGTATCTCCTTGAAATACCGCTGCGAAGTCCATTTCGAAAGTGCGTTAGTTCATATCGATGGGGGTGGGGAGTTCGGCCAACAGGGCGCGAGCCGCCATTGGCCGTTAGATAAAAGTGCGCTCGATAAGGCGTCAATAGAACATGGCGAGGGCTCAGCTAATCCGAAATTTCCGACATTTTGCAGCGGTAAAGCGCACGGCTGACCGCGTGCTTTCTCCGCTGTACTTGGGGCGAGAGCTAGATTAATCGGGGCTTTTCGTGGCTGAAAGCAGCAGGGCCTGTGCCAGGGTACGGCACAAGCAGAGGCGGGGAGAGGTATCTATTTGTAGTGAGTTTGGGTGCTGCGCAAGTGGCAGGTTTTTGTGAGGAGAAGCGTCACTTCCATCCATGGAAAGTGATGGGATCACATAAAGTATTGGTTGGCTGTGACAACTTCAGGCGTTGAGAAACTTGCTGAGAAACTGCCGTGTTCGTTCTTCCTTGGGGTTGGCAAACAAGGCCTTTGCCTCGCCTTGTTCGACGATCACGCCCTTGTCGAAGAACACCACCCGATTGGCCACGTCTCGGGCGAAAGCCATTTCGTGGGTGACGATGACCATGGTGCGATTTTCCTCGGCCAGGCCGCGGATGGTCGCCAGCACTTCGCCGACCAGCTCCGGGTCGAGTGCCGAAGTCGGTTCGTCGAAGAGGATCACTTCAGGCTCCATGGCCAGTGCCCGGGCAATGGCCACGCGTTGTTGCTGGCCGCCGGAAAGGCGTCGCGGGTAGGCGTCTTCCTTGCCCGCCAGGCCGACCTTGGCCAACAGTTTGCGCCCCAGGGCCAGGGCTTGTTCGCGGGGGACTTTCTTCACCACCAGCGGCCCTTCGGTGACATTTTCCAGGGCTGTGCGGTGGGGGAACAGGTTGAAGTTCTGGAACACGAAGCCCACGTGCTGGCGCAGTGTGCGGACCTGGCTCTGCTGCTGGTTCAGCGGTCGGCTGCCATCGATCTCGATGTCACCGACCTTGATTCGCCCGCTGCTGGGTTCCTCGAGAAAATTCAGGCAGCGCAGGAAGGTGGTCTTGCCCGATCCGCTGGGGCCGATGATGGCAACCACCTCGCCTTCCTTGACCTCAAGGTCGATGCCATTGAGCACCACGTGACCCTTGAACTGCTTGGTCAGTTTTTCCACGACAATCATTGGGTCAGGACTCCTGATCGTGCCGATTGACCCGCTCTTCCAGCTTGTTCTGCATGTGCGAGAGCACTGTTGCGAGAACCCAGTAGATCAGCGCGGCGGCAAGGTACATGGTGAAGATTTCGAAGGTCCGGGCGGTGATCAACTGCGCCTGGCGGAACAGCTCCGGCACCTGGATGGTGGCCGCCAGCGCGGTGTCCTTGACCAGTGAGATGAAGCTGTTGCCCAGCGGCGGCAGGGCCGTGCGCGCCGCTTGCGGGAGGATCGCGCGGCGCAGGGTTTGCGCCCGGGTCATGCCGATACTGGCTGCGGCCTCCCACTGGCCGCGCTCGATCGAGCTGATGGCGGCACGCAGGATTTCACAGGCATAGGCCGCCATGTTCAGGGAGAAGCCGATCAGTGCGGCTGGCAGCGGATCGAGCTCAATGCCCAGTTGCGGCAAGCCGTAATAGATCACGAACAGTTGCACCAGCAACGGCGTGCCGCGAAAGAACGACACGTAGATGCGAGCTATCCAGCTCACCAGCTTGTGGCGTGACAGGCGCATCAGCGCCAGGCCGAAGCCCATCAGCAGGCCGAAGAACATCCCGCCGAGGCTGAGGATCACCGTGTAGTACGCGCCCTTGAGCAGAAAGGGCGCGGAGTCCAGTGCGAGTTGGAAAGCTGCTTCCATTATTGAGTGACGTCAGCGTTGAAGTACTTTTCCGAGAGCTTTTTCAGGGTGCCGTCGGCGCGCAGTTCATCGAGTGCCTTGTTCACGGCGGCCAGCAGTTCAGGTTCGCCTTTGCGCAGGGCAATACCGGCTTCCTGGCGGGAGAAGGCGTCACCGGCGGCGACAGTTTTCGGTGCTTTCTTGGCGTACTCGAGTGCAGCCAGGCGGTCGATCAGAATGGCGTCGGTGCGGCCGTTGTTGAGGTCGGCGAACTTGGTTGGATCATCGTCGTAGGTGCGCACGTCAGCGCCCGGCACGTTGGCACGAACCCATTGCTCATAGTTGGTGCCCAGGCCGACACCGACTTTTTTGCCGGACAGGTCAGCGGCGGTCTTGATGTTCAGCGCGGCTGCCTTGTCTTTGAGCACCAGCGCCTGGATCCCGGAAACGGTGTAAGGCTCGGAGAAGTCATACTTCTTCTTGCGCTCGTCGGAGATGGTCACCTGGTTGACCACCGCGTCGAGGCGCTTGGACTCGAGGGCGGCGAGGATGCCATCCCATTTGGTCTGTTGCAGTTTGGCCTTGACCCCGAGTTTTTTCGCCAGGGCTTCGGAAAGCTCGACTTCGAAACCGGTCAGCTTGCCGTCGGCATCGACGAAACTGAAGGGTGGGTAGGTGCCTTCAAGGCCGATGTTGATCGTGCCCGCGTCCTTGATTTTCTGTAACTGCTCACCGGCCACCGCCTGCCCCAGCAGACCGGCACTCAGCGCCAGACCCAGCGAACCCACCAGCAGATTTCGACGTAGTGCGGAAAAATTCATGACAAGCCCCTGTGTGTGTTTTTTATCAAGACGTTTGTTATCAAGCAGGCAACATCGATTATTGAGCGACTGCGGCATCCTGCATTAAAGCAGCGTATGCGTCCCGCGGCGATTGCGCCTGCGGCGGGACTATATGACGCTGCTTTTAGATTGGAAAATACTATTAAACTAGTTGCTTATAACCGTTTGTTGTTCGCTCAGGCAAACGAACCTGGATAGGCAAACAACGCCGGCGCCCCACCGGTGTGCAGGAAAATGATCGGACCCTCATCGAAGCGCTGGCGGCCGATACCATCCAGCAGACCGGCCATGGCCTTGCCGGTGTAGACCGGGTCAAGCAGCAGACCTTCCTGGCTGGCGAGGAGTTTCACCGCGGCCAGGGTGCCGGCATTCGGCTCGCCGTAGCGCGGGGCGAAGTACTCGTCCCACAGTTGCACCTTGAACGCGGGCGGCAGCTTCACGCCGAGCAGTTCAGCGGTGCGCTCGGCCAGGCCCTGGACCTTGGGCCGTTGATCTTCATCGCTGCGCGACACGGTGACGCCGATCACCGGCAGGTCCGGCAGCGCTTCACTGAGGGCCAGGCCCAGACCGCTGTGGGTGCCGGCGCTGCCCGAAGCGAGGACTACCGCTGCGAACTCCAGGCCGGTGTCCTTGATCTGCTCGGCCAGTTCCAGCCCGGCGCGCACATAACCCAAGGCACCCAAGGCGTTCGAGCCGCCAATCGGCACCACGTAAGGCTGCTTGCCGTTGCTGCGCAGGCGCTCGGCGAGGGCTTGCAGTTGCTGGTCGGCGTTGTCGAGATTGGCGACCAGCTCGACCTTGGCATCGAACAGGTCCAGCAGCAGGCGATTGCCATTGCCCAGATAATTCGGGTCTTCGGTAGCGATCGGGTTTTCCAGCAAGGCGACGCAGCCCAGGCCCAGTTTTGCGGCAATGGCCGCCGTCTGGCGTACGTGATTGGACTGGATGGCGCCGGCGGTGATCAGGGTGTCAGCGCCTTGCGCCAGGGCGTCGGCGGCGAGGTATTCGAGTTTGCGCAGCTTGTTGCCACCCATGGCCAGCGGCGTCAGGTCGTCACGCTTGACGTAGACATCGCGGCCCAGCCAGGTCGACAGGCGCTCGAGCTTTTCCAGGGGCGTGGCGTGGGTAAGCAGGTCCAGACGGTTAAAGCGAGCGAGCTGTTGTTTGATCATGGGGCCGCACGGGTTGTAGGAGATGTCTGGACTATAGGCAGGGGGATTTGCTCGGGCAACCGTCAATCACTTATAGCTAAAAGTGCTGAGAGCAGGACAATTAGTTCTTAATGGCGTTTTGAGCCCATGCCGTACAGTGATTGGCATTTAAGCGGCCCTATCGTGCGGTCGCAGCGTGTGAGGAGTCTTGACCGTGAGTGAACGTTCCAGCCATTGGCAATTACAGACCATCGTCGGCCAACTGCGCGCAGCCCGCGACCAGTGGCGTGCGCAGAATGGTCGCAGCAGCGGCGAGCAGGGCGGCCGTGAGTTGCCTTCGCGCGCAGCCATGGCGGAGATTCTCGAAGCGCTCTGTGGCGCCTTGTTCCCGATGCGCCTGGGGCCGGTGGACCTGCGCGAAGAAAGTGAGGATTTCTACGTCGGGCATACCCTGGACGTGGCGCTCAACGCGTTGCTGGGCCAGGCCCGCCTGGAGCTGCGTTACGTCGCCCGGCAAAGCGCGCAGGTCGACAGCGAAGTCGACGCCCGCGCCATCAGCCTGATCCAGGATTTCGCCCTGGCGTTGCCGGCGCTGCGCAGCCTGCTGGACACCGATGTGCTGGCGGCCTTCCACGGTGACCCGGCGGCGCGCAGCGTCGACGAGGTGCTGCTGTGCTACCCGGGGATTCTGGCGGTGATTCACCATCGCCTGGCACATCATCTGTACCAGGCCGGTTTGCCGTTGCTGGCGCGGATCAGTTCGGAAATTGCCCACTCGGCCACCGGCATCGACATTCACCCCGGCGCGCAAATCGGCCGCAGTTTCTTCATCGATCACGGCACCGGCGTGGTGATCGGCGAAACCGCGATCATTGGTGAGCGGGTGCGCATCTACCAGGCAGTGACCCTGGGCGCCAAGCGCTTCCCTGCGGACGAAGATGGTCAGTTGCAGAAGGGCCACCCGCGCCATCCAATCGTCGAGGACGATGTGGTGATTTATGCCGGGGCGACTATTCTCGGGCGAATCACCATCGGCAAGGGCTCGACCATCGGCGGCAACGTCTGGCTGACCCGCAGCGTTCCCGCCGGTTGCAACCTGACCCAGGCCAACCTGCAGCACGATGACGGGACGCAGAAATAAGTTTTTGCCGACAGGACGCGAGCCCTTGCCAGCAGGGGCTTTGCGAGCGTGATAGGGGCCGGCGAGGGGCTACCGTCGAGCCCGGGGATTAGTCCTTAGCCCCCTATCCATGTTTAACTTGAACGTTCATTCAAGTTAAACCGGCAGTTCGCTGCCCGCTCACAACAGGAGGCTTGCCTTTGCTGAGTCCGATTTCTACAGCCACTTCCTACCCGCAAAAGGTGCACCGAACATGAGTGCATCCGCTCCTGCTGCAAACAGTCAAATCCGCATGAACCCGCCGGTGTTTTACTTCGCCGCGACCTTCATTCTGCTCTTCGGCCTGGTGGTCATCGCGTTCCCGCAACAGGCTGGTGCCTGGCTGCTGGCGGCGCAAGACTGGGCGGCCAATACGGTCGGCTGGTACTACATGCTGGCGATGACCCTGTATCTGGTCTTCGTGGTGGTCACCGCCTTGTCTGGCTACGGCAAGATCAAGCTCGGTGCCGACCACGACGAGCCCGAATTCAGTTACCTGTCATGGGCCGGCATGCTGTTCGCTGCCGGGATCAGCATCACCCTGTTTTTCTTCTGTGTTTCCGAACCCTTGACCCACCTGTCGCTGCCGCCCCAGGGCGAAGCCGGCACCGCCGATGCGGCGCGCCAGGCCATGCAGATTCTGTTTTTGCACTGGGGCCTGCACGGCTGGGGCGTGTTCGCCTTCGTCGGCATGGCCCTGGCGTACTTCGCCTACCGGCATAACCTGCCGCTGGCCCTGCGCTCGGCGCTGTACCCGCTGATCGGCAAGCGCATCAATGGCCCGATCGGTTACGCGGTGGATGGCTTCGGCATCATCGCCACGGTGTTCGGCCTGGGGGCCGACATGGGCTTCGGCGTGTTGCACCTCAACTCCGGACTCGACTACCTGTTCGGCATCGCCCACACCCAATGGGTGCAGGTCGGCCTGATCACCTTGATGATGGGCGCGGCGATCATCGTCGCGGTCGCCGGCGTCGACAAGGGCGTGCGGGTGATGTCCGACATCAACATGCTGCTGGCCTGTGCGCTTTTGCTCTTCGTGCTGTTCGCCGGCCCCACCCAGCACCTGCTCAATACCCTGATCCAGAACCTTGGCGATTACCTCGGCGCCTTGCCGATGAAGAGCTTCGACCTGTACGCCTACGACAAGCCGAGCGACTGGCTGGGCGGCTGGACGGTGTTCTATTGGGCCTGGTGGATTGCCTGGTCGCCGTTCGTGGGCCTGTTCATTGCGCGCATTTCCCGTGGCCGGACCATCCGTGAATTCGTCTTCGGCGTGCTGCTGATTCCCCTGGGTTTCACCCTGGCGTGGATGTCGATCTTCGGCAACAGCGCCATCGACCAGGTGCTCAATCACGGCATGAGCGCACTGGGCATGTCGGCCATCGACAACCCGTCCATGACCCTCTACCTGCTGCTGGAAACCTACCCGTGGAGCAAGACGGTGATCGCCGTGACGGTATTCATCAGCTTCGTGTTCTTTGTCACTTCGGCCGACTCCGGCACCGTGGTCTTGTCGACCCTGTCCGCCCGGGGCGGCAGCGCCGATGAAGACGGGCCGAAGTGGCTGCGGGTGTTCTGGGGTGCGATGACGGCGCTGGTCACCAGTGCGCTGTTGTTCGCCGGCAGCATCGACTCGTTGAAGTCGGCGGTGGTCCTGACCTCGTTGCCGTTCTCGATGATTCTGCTGCTGATGATGTGGGGGCTGCACAAAGCCTTCTATCTCGAGTCGCAGAAGAAAATCGCGCAGATGCATTCGCTGGCGCCGGTCTCGGCTTCACGCCGGGGCAAGGGTGGCTGGCGTCAGCGCTTGAGCCAGGCGGTGCACTTTCCGTCCCGCGACGAGGTGTATCGCTTCCTCGACACGACGGTGCGCCCGGCCATCGAGGAAGTGACGGCGGTGTTTGTCGAGAAGGGCCTGAACGTGATCGCGCAGCCCGATCCGGCCAACGACAGCGTCAGCCTGGAAATCGGTCACGGCGACCAGCATCCGTTCATCTATCAGGTGCAGATGCGTGGCTACTTCACGCCGTCCTTTGCCCGTGGTGGGATGGGGCCCAAGGAACTGCGCAATCGGCGCTATTACCGGGCCGAGGTGCACCTGAGCGAGGGCAGTCAGGATTACGATCTGATGGGCTACACCAAGGAGCAGATCATCAACGACATCCTCGACCAGTACGAGCGGCACATGCAGTTCCTGCACCTGGTGCGTTGAGCGAGGGCCGGGGCTGCTCAGGTGTTGGCCGTCAGGGTCATGTACAGCACCAGGGTGGCCACCGGCACGGCAAACACCATGCACCCGGTCATCACTTCTTCGCGCAGCGAGCGCTCGGCGATCTTTACGCCGATGGCGCCGTTGATCGTCGTCAGTGCCAGCCACAGCACGATGAAGCTGTAGGTCATGACTTCGGGCGTGAAGCCCAGCTGCTGGCCGATGAACAACATCAACGCCAGCAGGATCAGGCCAAACGCGATGATGATGGTGGTGTGCATGGGCGAGCGCTCCTGTGCCGTCTATCGAGCATAGGCGGCGTTCTGGCGCGCAGGCCGAAAAGTTAGAACGGCACGTCGCCCAACACCGTGGCGCGGTGCATGACGCGGCGTGCCGGGCGGTAATCGTCGACGGCAAAATGCTGGGTCACGCGGTTGTCCCAGAAGGCTACGTCGTGGGTCTGCCAGCGCCAGCGGATGGTGAATTCCGGGCGGGTGCTGTGGGCAAACAACAGCTTGAGGACCGCCTCGCTTTCGGTCTCCGACAGTTCGTTGATGCGAGTGGTGAAGCCTTCATTGACGAACAGTGACTTGCGCCCGCTCACCGGGTGGGTGCGGACGACCGGGTGCGACAACGGCGGGTTTTTCTGGCGTGTGGCTTCCCACTGCGCGAGTGCTCGCGGGCTGTTGCCGAAGCGTTCCAACGGGAAGGATTTGACGAAGTCGTGGGTCGCCGTCAGGCCCTGCAGCAACAGCTTGAACGGCTCGGACAGCGCCTCATAGGCGGCGATGCCGCTGGCCCACAAAGTGTCGCCACCGAACTCCGGCAGCAGCTTGGCACTGAGCACCGCGCCCATGGCCGGGGTCGGCAGGAAGGTCACGTCGGTGTGCCACACGGCGTTGTCGCGCACGTCGGTTTCGGCGGTGTCGAGGATCAGCACTTCCGGCTGTTCCGGGACGTTGGGGTAAATCGGGTGGATGTGCAGGTCACCAAAGTGGGCGGCGAACCGCGCCTGTTGTTCTGGGGTGACGGGTTGGTCGCGGAAGAACAGCACCTGATGTTTGAGCAGGGCTTGTTCGATGGTGTCGCGTTGTTCGATGGTCAGCGGCTGGGCAATGTCGACGCCGCCGATCTGTGCACCGAGGGCGCTGCTGAGTGGGGTGATGGTGAGGCTGCTCATGGGGGTTCTCTTCTTTACAAACTGTAGGAGCGAGCCTGCTCGCGATCACAGACTTGTCGTCTGGTGTATCGCGAGCAGGCTCGCTCCTAGAAGGGGTTCAAGGTGCAGTTCAATGGCTCTGGCCGTGCCAGGGCACCAACTTGCGTTGCAGGGCACGCAGGCCCATTTCCATGGCGAAGGCGATCAGCGCGATCACCAGGATCCCCAGCACCACCACATCGGTGACCAGGAACTGTGCCGCCGACTGCACCATGAAGCCCAGGCCGCTGGTGGCGGCGATCAGTTCGGCGGCGACCAGGGTCGACCAGGGTCGACCAGCCGACACCCAGGCCGATGCGCACGCCGGTCAAGATGTCCGGCAGGGCGCTGGGCAGAATCACATGGCGGATCAGTTGGCTGCGGGTCGCCCCGAGCGACTGTGCGGCGCGCAATTTCGCCGGGTCGACGGTGCGCACGCCGGTGGCGGTCGCGATGGCAATCGGGGCGAAGATCGCCAGGTAAATCAGCAGCACCTTGGACAACTCGCCGATGCCGCACCAGATCACGATCAACGGCAGGTAGGCCAGCGGCGGGATCGGTCGGTAGAACTCGATCAGCGGATCGAGCACGCCACGGGCGATACGGTTGTGACCGATGGCAATGCCCACCGGCACTGCGGTCAGCACCGCAAAGCCGAGGCCCAGGCCGATGCGTCCGAGACTGGCGGCCAGGTGTTGCCAGAGTGTCGAATCCATGTAGCCGCTGGTTGCCAGCAGCCAGCCTTTTTGCACAACAGCCGAGGGCGGCGGCAGGAACAGTGGTTCGATCAGGCCGGTGGCAGTCACCGCCCACCACAGGGCGATCAGGCTGATCAGCGTCAGCACGCTGATCCAGCGGATGCTCAGGCTGCGTCGGACCGGGCGCGATGGGGTTGTGGTTGGCGCCGCGGCGCGGCTGATTTCGTAAGTGCTCATGCGCGCTCCTGCCGCTGGGCGGCGCTGCGTTGCGAGAACACGCGGGCCAGGACGTGCTCGCGGGTTTCGATAAAGCGTGGGTCGGATTTGATCGCCCGGGCTGATTCGCCGGCGGCATAGCGCTGCCCGAAATCCAGCTGCAAGCGTTCGACGATCTGTCCGGGATTGGGCGCCAGCAGAATCAAATCGGTGGCGAGGAACACCGCTTCTTCGATGTCGTGGGTAATCAAAAACACTGGCTTGGAAGTGCGCCGCCAGACTTGCAGGAGCAGCTCTTGCATCTGTTCACGGGTGAAGGCGTCGAGCGCGCCGAAGGGTTCGTCCATCAGCAACACCCGTGGGTCGGCAGCCAGGGCGCGCGCCAGGCCGACGCGCTGTTTCTGCCCGCCGGAAAGCTGCCAGATACGCCGACTGTCATAGCCGGCGAGGTCGACCAGGGCAAGCATCTCCCGGGCGCGAGCTTCGCGTTGCGCGCGGGGTACGCCGGCCAGTTCCAGGCCGAACGCGACGTTGGCCAGCACGTCCTGCCAGGGCAGCAAGGCATCGTCCTGAAATACTACGCCACGCTCGGCGCTCGGGCCTTTGACCGGCACCTCGTCGAGGGTGATGCGCCCGGCGCTGGGCTCGACGAAGCCGGCGATCAGGTTCAGCAACGAGGTCTTGCCACTTCCGGACGGGCCGAGGGCGACCAGCAGTTGCTGGGGCCCCAGGGTCAGGGAAATATCCGCCAGTACCGGTTCCGGGTTACCTGGGTACTGTGCGCTGATGCGCTCCAGTTGTAGCAAGGCCATCGCAGGGTGCTCCGATCAGTTGGGGATGAACTTGGCGCTGACGTACGGCGCGTAGTCCGGCAGGACGGCCTCGACCTTGCCTTGCTCTTTGAGGAACGCGGCGGTATCGGTAATGGCTTTGGTGGTCGGTGCGCCCAGGCTGATGACCTGGTCGGCGGCCAATGGGTAGACGTTGCCCTGCAACAGCAGCGGAATATCGCTGGCCTTGGCGCCGGAGAGTCTCACCAGCTTGTCGACGTTGCCTTGATTGGCCAGCCAGGCTTGTGGGTCTTTGCGGTAATCGGCGTAGGCATCGAGGGTGACCTTGGCGAAAGCGCTGACAATCTCCGGGTGTTTCTCGGCGAAGTCTTTACGCACGATCCAGGCATCGAAGGTCGGCGCGCCGAACTTGGCCAGTTCGCCGGAAGTGATCAGCACCTTGCCGTTTTCCTTGGCTACACCGAGGGCCGGGTCCCAGACGTAAGTGGCGTCGATGTCACCGCGTTTCCACGCAGCGATGATTGCCGGGGGAGCCAGGTTGAGCACGGTGACTTTCGATGGGTCGATGTTCCAGTGCTTGAGCGCGGCCAGCAGGCTGTAGTGTCCGGTGGACACGAACGGCACGGCGATTTTCTTGCCGATCAGGTCTTGCGGGGTGTTGATCCCGGAACCGTCACGGGTAACCAGCGCTTCGGCGGCGCCGATCTGGGTGGCAATGAGGAAGGTCTGCACCGGCACTTTGCGGGTGATGGCCGCCGTCAGTGGGCTGGAACCGAGGTAGCCGATCTGCACATCGCCCGAGGCGATAGCGGTGATCACGTCGGCACCGTTGTCGAACTTGCGCCAATCGATTTTGGCGTTGGTGGCTTTTTCATAGCTGCCGTCGGCTTGAGCCACTTTGGCTGGGTCAACGGTGGTCTGGTAGGCGACGGTGAAGTCTGCTGCCTGGGCGAAGAAGCTTGCTGCGGCCAGAGTCGCGGCCGCCAGCAGGCGAAGGGGGAAGTGTCGTTTCATCATGAAAGTCTCATCAGGCGGCCGGGGTTTCGGCGAGTGATGAGACTAAATGATCTAAGAATTCGAAAATAAATAACTTTTTCGAATTAGCTTATGTGGGGAAGTTTTTCAGGAATGACCGCTGTGCAGTCATCGCGGGCGACCGCTCCCACAGGGTTTGTGTCGGTCGCATATTCTGTGGAGTGTACCCTGTAGGAGCCAGCTTGCTGGCGAAGGCGGAGTGTCAGTCACAGCATTCGTGACTGACCTGGCCTATTCGCTGGCAACCGCAAGCGGGAGACCGCTCCTACAGTCGCGCAATCCAATGTGGGAGCGGCCTCCCGCTTGCGGTTGCGCGTGACAAGGTCCGCAGGACCTCACCAGCTAGTTGCTGATCGCCAAAATGCTCGCCTGGTACGAGCCAACAAACACATCAAAGTCACCGACTTCGTTCTGCTCCAGCTCGCTTTGCTGTTGCAGCGAAGTGCGCGCCAGCTCTTCGAACTTGGCCTGCTTGTCAGCCGGCAGCGGCTCGCTGCGGAAGAACTCGGCGTGGGCCTCGCTCTGGTGCAGGGAGAACTGGGCAAAGCTCTGCTGGTGCTGCTTCATCGCCGCCAGCACCTGGGCAGAAGGTGTCAACGACGCATCGCGAACCTTCGCCAGTTGCGCGTCGAGGGCCAGGCTGTGGTCGTTGCCGCCATGGCTCTGATCCAGCAGCGCCGCCAATGGAGCGATGTTTTCCAGCAGCTCGCTGGCCCATTCCTTGAGGTCCACCGGTTGACCGTCACGCTGCAATTGCAGGCCCGGACGGCGACCTTCCTTGACCACGCTGAGGAAGTTCGAGGTGGCGTTGCTGCAGGTGTCGCCGGTCAGCAGCGGGCTGTCGTTCAACGCGCAATACAGCAGGAAGGCGTCGAGGAAACGTGCTTGCGGCAGGTCGATGCCCAGCGGCAGGAACGGGTTGATGTCCAGCAGGCGCACTTCGACGTACTGGATGCCCCGGGCCATCAGCGCCTGGATCGGCCGCTCGCCGGTATAGGTCACGCGTTTCGGGCGGATGTTGGAGTAGTACTCGTTTTCGATCTGCAGGATGTTGGTGTTGAGCTGGACCCACTCGCCGTCCTTGTGCGTGCCGACTTCGACATACGGCGGGTAAGGCGTGGCTACCGCCTTGCGCAGGCTGTCGGTGTAGCTGTTCAGGTCGTTGTAGCACGGCGTCAGGCCGGCCTGGGCGTTGCTCTGGTAACCCAGGTCGCTCATGCGCAGGCTGGTGGCGTAAGGCAGGTACAGGGTGTCGGCGTCCAGTTGTTCCAACTGGTGCGAGCGGCCGCGCAGGAAGCCGGCGTCGAGTGCCGGCGAGGCACCGAACAGGTACATCAGCAGCCAGCTGTAGCGGCGGAAGTTGCGGATCAGTGCGATGTAGGCGACCGATTGGTAATCGCGGTCACTGCCGACGAAACCTTCTTCCTGCTTGAGCAGTGGCCAGAGCTTTTCCGGCAGCGAGAAGTTGTAGTGAATCCCGGCAATGCACTGCATGGTCTTGCCGTAGCGCAGGGCCAGGCCCTTGCGGTACACGTACTTGAGCTGCCCGATATTGGAGGTGCCGTAGTAGGCGATCGGGATGTCTTCCTCGGCCGGCAACGGGCACGGCATCGACGGACTCCACAGGTACTCGTTGCCGAGCTTGCTGTAGGCAAAGCGATGAATGCTGTCCAGGCTCGCCAGGGTGTCGGCCGGGTCGGGCAGGGCGGGCGTGATGAACTCCAGCAGCGACTCGGAATAGTCGGTGGTGATCTGTTCGTTGGTCAGCGCGGAACCCAGGCTTTCGGGGTGCGGCGTTTGCGCCAGGCGACCTTCCTCGGTCACGCGCAGGCATTCACGTTCAATACCGTGAAGACACTGTTCGAGCAGAGAGAGGTTGTCGCGCTCGCCGAGCAGAGCCAGGCGGCGGTTGAGAAGTTCGCTCAAGTTGGATTCCTTCACGCGTCAGTCGCCCCAATATGGGGGTGGGCCGGACGGTCTACAAGGGTGAAGTAGAAACTGGCGTTTTCGCCTTGTTTTTGTCTTGCCGATCACGACAACTGTAGGAGCGAGCCCGCTCGCGATGGGGACATGTCAGGCGAATGTGAGCTTACCTGAGAAACCGCCATCGCGAGCAGGCTCGCTCCTACAGATTCATGTCGTCGAAATTACCCCAAATTGATGACGGCTAGCTACAGGACAGCGAACGTGCCTTGTGCTTTTACGACCAGTTTGTCGCCCTGGACCACCTCGGCCTCGACCACCAGCGTGCGCCGGCCGGGGTGAATCACCCGGGCCGTGCACAACACCTCGCCGTCGGCGACGGCGCGGATGTAGTTGATCTTGCATTCTATGGTCGCGCTCTGCTGGTCAAAGCCGTGGGCGCTGGAACAGGCAAGCCCCATGGCAATGTCCACCAGGCTGAACAGGGCCCCGCCGTGCAGTTTGCCGGCACGGTTACGCAGCTCCGGCGCCAGCTCCAGGGCCACTTGCGCGACCCCGGTTTCAAGGCTGTGCAAGCGGCACCCCAGCAGCTTGAAGAAGGCGCTTTCGGTGTACCCGGCAGGGACCTCCATCAACGCTTCTTCAGCTGTTTGGCGTTGGCGAACAGCGAAGCCATGGCGTTGTTGCTCGGTGCTGCCGCCGTGGTTTCCTTGCGTGGCGCGTTGCCCTGCGACTGACGTGGCGCCGAGCCAGGACGGGCGCCTCGGGCACCGTCGACCTTCTCGCCCGGGGTATCGCTCATGCGCATCGACAGGCCCACGCGTTTACGCGGGATGTCGACTTCCATGACCTTGACCTTGACCACGTCGCCGGCTTTCACCGCTTCACGCGGATCCTTGATGAACTTCTCGGATAGCGCGGAGATATGCACCAAACCGTCCTGATGCACGCCGATATCGACGAAGGCACCGAAGGCCGTCACGTTGGTCACCACGCCTTCGAGGATCATGCCTGGCTGCAAGTCCTTGAGGTCTTCGACGCCTTCCTGGAACTCGGCGGTCTTGAACTCGGGACGTGGGTCGCGGCCAGGTTTATCCAGCTCTTGCAGGATGTCGGTGACCGTCGGCAAGCCGAAGGTTTCGTCGGTGTACTTTTTCGGGTCCAGGCGCTTGAGGAAACCGCTGTCGCCGATCAGCGAGCGAATGTCGCGGTCGGTTTCGGCGGCGATGCGTTGCACCAGCGGGTAGGCTTCCGGGTGTACTGCGGACGAGTCCAGCGGGTTGTCGCCGTTCATGACGCGCAGGAAGCCAGCGGCCTGTTCGAAGGTTTTTTCACCCAGGCGCGCGACTTTTTTCAGCGCCGCACGGGTCTTGAATGCACCGTGTTCGTCACGGTGGCTGACGATGTTCTGCGCCAGGGTCGCGTTGAGCCCGGAGATGCGTGCCAGCAGCGCCACGGAGGCGGTGTTGACGTCGACACCGACGGCGTTCACGCAGTCTTCGACCACCGCGTCCAGGCCGCGCGCCAGCTTCAGCTGCGACACGTCATGCTGGTATTGGCCGACGCCGATCGATTTCGGGTCGATCTTCACCAGCTCGGCCAGGGGATCCTGCAAGCGTCGGGCAATCGACACCGCGCCACGGATCGACACGTCGAGGTCGGGAAATTCCTTGGACGCCAACTCGGACGCCGAGTACACCGAAGCGCCCGCTTCAGAGACCATGACCTTGGTCATTTTCATCGCTGGGTATTTCTTGATCAGGTCGGCGGCGAGTTTGTCGGTTTCCCGGCTCGCAGTACCGTTGCCGATGGCAATCAGGTCGACCGAGTGCTTGGCGCACAGGGCGGCAAGCACGGCGATGGTCTGGTCCCACTTGTTGTGCGGCACGTGCGGGTAGACCGTGGCGTGGTCGAGCAGCTTGCCGGTCGAGTCGACTACGGCAACCTTGCAGCCGGTGCGCAGGCCCGGGTCGAGGCCCAGGGTCGCACGCGGGCCGGCTGGTGCGGCCAGCAGCAGGTCGTGCAGGTTGTGGGCAAAGACGTTGATTGCCTCGGCTTCGGCGCCGTCGCGCAGCTCACCCAGCAGATCGGTTTCCAGGTGGGTGTAGAGCTTGACCTTCCAGGTCCAGCGCACCACTTCCGACAGCCATTTGTCCGCCGGGCGATTCTGGTTGGCGATGCCGAATTGCTGGCCGATCATGCCTTCGCAGGGGTGCATGCTGCCCGGCAGTTCATCGCCGACTTTCAGCGCGGAACTGAGGATGCCTTCGTTGCGGCCACGGAAAATCGCCAGGGCGCGGTGCGACGGCATGCTTTTCAGCGGTTCATCGTGTTCGAAGTAATCGCGGAATTTCGCGCCTTCCTCTTCCTTGCCGGCAATGACGCGGGCGCTGAGGGTGGCTTCCTGCTTCAGGTAGCTGCGCAGCTTGTCGAGCAGGCTGGCGTCTTCGGCGAAGCGCTCCATGAGGATGTACTTGGCGCCTTCGAGGGCGGCCTTGACGTCGGCGACACCTTTTTCGGCATCGACGAAACGTGCGGCTTCGGCGTCTGGCGTCAGGCTCGGGTCGTTGAACAGGCCGTCGGCCAGCTCGCCGAGACCGGCTTCCAGGGCAATCTGGCCCTTGGTGCGGCGCTTCTGCTTGTACGGCAGGTACAGGTCTTCAAGCCGGGTCTTGGTGTCGGCGAGCTTGATGTCACTTTCGAGTTGCGGGGTCAGCTTGCCCTGCTCCTGGATACTGGCCAGGATGCTGACGCGCCGTTCGTCGAGTTCTCGCAGGTAGCGCAGGCGCTCTTCCAGATGACGCAGTTGCGTATCGTCGAGGCTGCCGGTCACTTCTTTCCGGTAGCGGGCGATGAAGGGCACCGTGGAGCCTTCATCGAGTAGCGCGACGGCCGCTTCGACCTGTTGTGGGCGGACACCGAGTTCCTCGGCGATGCGGCTGTTGATGCTGTCCATAAAACCACCTGACAAATTGTGAAAGCAGGCTCGCGGGCGCAGGAACGAGGCCCGGCGAGTCTGGTTGAGCGGCCTGGGCTGCGCCGCTACCTGGATCAAAAGGCATCCCATTGACCCGTGAAATCGAACAATTACTGCCCGCAGCGAAAAAATAAAAAGCCGCCACCGACGTTAACGATCTGACGTTGCCTGACACAAAACGCCGCGCATTATAACCAGCGTTCTGTGGTTCGGGGGGTATCCCGACCTGTAGGCACAATGCCTGTATCACTGGCAGTAGAAGAAAAATCTGCTAACAATGCACACGGTACGTATAACGGCAGCTACGCCATAATGCGCGCCGAGATCAAAGGAGCATCCAATGAGCAGCACTGCACAAACTGCTGAAGGCGAAAAAATTCTTATTGTTGACGACGATCCGGGGCTCAGCAGCCTGCTGGAGCGTTTTTTCGTCAGCAAGGGCTACCGTGCCCGCGCGGTATCCAACACCGAACAGATGGACCGCCTGCTGGCGCGTGAAGTGTTCAACCTGGTCGTCCTCGACCTGATGCTTCCCGGCGAAGACGGCCTGACCGCCTGCCGCCGCCTGCGTGGCGCAAACAACCAGATCCCGATCATCATGCTGACCGCCAAGGGCGATGAGCTGAGCCGTATCAAGGGCCTCGAACTGGGCGCTGACGATTACCTGGCCAAACCGTTCAACCCGGACGAGTTGATGGCTCGCGTCAAGGCCGTCCTGCGTCGTCAATCGGCACCCGTGCCAGGCGCACCGGGCAGCGAGGACGAGAGCGTCACCTTCGGTGATTACGAACTGTCCCTGGCCACCCGCGAACTCAAGCGCGGCGATGAAGTGCACATGCTCACTACCGGCGAATTCGCCGTGCTCAAGGCCCTGGTGATGAACGCTCGCCAGCCGCTGACCCGCGACAAGCTGATGAACCTGGCCCGTGGCCGTGAGTGGGATGCCCTCGAGCGCTCCATCGACGTACAGATCTCCCGCCTGCGCCGGATGATCGAACCCGATCCATCCAAACCACGCTACATCCAGACTGTCTGGGGCGTGGGTTACGTGTTCGTTCCGGACGGCACCGCGACCAAGTGATGGGCGATTTGTAGGAGCGGGTCCGCCGGATAATGCGTTATCCGGTTGATTCGCGATCCGCAATTCTGCGAGGCTCTCTCGCTCCTGCAAAGTGTGTAGCTGCCTTCCATGAAAACCCCCGTGTGGTTTCCCCAGAGTTTTTTCTCCCGCACCCTCTGGCTGGTGCTGATTGTCGTGCTGTTTTCCAAGGCGCTGACCCTGGTTTATCTGTTGATGAACGAGGACGTGCTGGTGGATCGCCAATACAGCCACGGCGTCGCGCTGACCCTGCGCGCCTACTGGGCGGCCGATGAAGACAACCGAACCAAAATCGCCGACTCTGCCGGGTTGATCCGTGTGGTCGGCGCTGGCGTGCCCGAGGGTGAGCAGCACTGGCCCTACAGTGAAATCTATCAGCGCCAGATGCAGGCCGAACTGGGTGGCGACACCGAAGTGCGGCTGCGCATGCACGCGCCTCCTGCGCTCTGGGTGCGGGCGCCGAGCCTGGGCGATGGCTGGCTGAAAGTACCGCTGTACCCGCATCCGCTGCGCGGACAGAAAATCTGGAGCGTGTTGGGCTGGTTCCTTGCCATTGGCTTGCTGTCCACCGCGTCGGCGTGGATTTTCGTCAGCCAGCTCAACCAGCCACTCAAGCGCCTGGTGGATGCGGCCAGGCAACTGGGCCAGGGCCGCAGCGTGCGGCTGCCAATCAGTGATACGCCGAGCGAGATGGCCGAGGTCTACCGCGCCTTCAACCAGATGGCCGAAGATGTCGAGCAGGCCGGACGCGAGCGCGAGTTGATGCTGGCGGGGGTCTCCCATGACCTGCGCACGCCCCTGACACGCTTGCGCCTGTCGCTGGAACTGATGGGCAGCCATAGCGATTTGACCGACGACATGGTGCGCGATATCGAGGACATGGATGCCATCCTCGACCAGTTCCTGGCGTTTATCCGTGATGGCCGTGATGAATCGGTAGAGGAAGTCGACCTGAGTGAACTGGTGCGTGAGGTGGCGGCGCCCTACAACCAGAACGAAGAGCGCGTGCGCCTGCGTCTGGAACCGATCCAGCCGTTCCCGCTGCGCCGGGTGTCGATGAAACGCCTGCTCAACAACCTGATCGGCAACGCCTTGAATCACGCTGGTAGCGGGGTGGAGGTGGCGGCCTATGTCTCAGGCGATGTCAGCGCGCCCTACGTGGTGCTCAGCGTTCTCGACCGTGGCGCAGGCATCGATCCGTCGGAGCTGGAAGCGATCTTCAACCCGTTCACCCGCGGCGACCGCGCTCGCGGCGGCAAGGGCACCGGCCTGGGCCTGGCCATCGTCAAACGCATTGCTTCGATGCATGGTGGCAATGTCGAGCTGCGCAACCGTTCCGGTGGCGGCCTTGAAGCGCGGGTGAGATTGCCGTTGGGGTTGATGTTGCCCAGGGATGCGGTTTAAAAGCAGCAGAGAGTTTCAAGCGGCAAGTCAGGAGCAAAGGCAGTCCGCGCCTGGTATAGCGACGCGTTCCGCCCTTGCTTGCAGCTAAAAGCTCACTACTGATCCTATTTATCCTTTTCCTTTGGTCCGGGTCATGTTCGGCCCGCCATTTTTCTCCAGGTGCTGGATGATGATCCCCGCCACGTCCTTGCCGGTGGTGGTTTCGATCCCTTCCAGGCCGGGAGACGAGTTCACCTCCATCACCAGCGGCCCGTGATTCGAGCGCAGGATGTCCACGCCCGCCACCGCCAGGCCCATGACCTTGGCCGCGCGCAACGCGGTCATGCGCTCCTCCGGGGTGATCTTGATCAGGCTGGCGCTGCCGCCACGGTGCAGGTTGGAGCGGAATTCGCCGGGCTTGGCCTGGCGCTTCATCGCGGCGATGACCTTGTCGCCGACCACGAAGCAGCGAATGTCGGCACCGCCGGCTTCCTTGATGTACTCCTGGACCATGATGTTCTGCTTGAGGCCCATGAACGCCTCGATCACCGACTCCGCCGCGGTCGCGGTTTCGCACAGCACCACGCCGATGCCTTGGGTGCCTTCCAGGACCTTGATCACCAGCGGCGCGCCGTTGACCATGTCGATCAGGTCGGGAATGTCGTCCGGCGAGTGGGCAAAGCCGGTCACCGGCAAGCCGATACCACGACGCGAGAGCAGCTGCAACGAGCGCAGTTTGTCCCGCGAACGGGCAATGGCCACCGACTCATTGAGCGGAAACACCCCCATCATTTCGAACTGGCGCAATACCGCGCAGCCATAAAACGTCACCGATGCGCCGATCCGCGGGATCACTGCGTCGAAGCCTTCCAGGGGCTTGCCCCGGTAGTGGATCTGCGGCTTGTGGCTGGCGATGTTCATGTAGGCGCGCAGGGTATCGATCACCACCATCTCATGCCCGCGTTCGGTCCCGGCTTCAACCAAACGACGAGTGGAATACAGACGCGGGTTCCGCGAAAGCACAGCGATCTTCATGCAACACCTGTGGAGGAATGTATGGACACCGGGAACACCGGCTTGTCTTGAACGTATTTGATGCCGGGATTGACGACCAACTGGCCGTCGATCAAGGCCTTGGAGCCGAGCAGCAGGCGATAGCGCATCGATTTGCGGCAGGCGAGGGTGAACTCGACTCGCCAGACTCGATCGCCGAGGGCCAGGGTGGTGCTGATCACGTAGCGAACCTGGGCCTGGCCGTTGGAACTCTTGATGGTCTTGCGGGTTACCAGCGGCGCCTCGCAGCGACGGTGACGCAGTTGCACCACCGTGCCCAGGTGCGCAGTGAAACGCACCCATTTTTCGCCATCGCGTTCGAAGGGTTCGATCTCCGTGGCGTGCAGGCTGGAGGTGCTGGCGCCGGTGTCGATTTTTGCTCGCAGGCCGGCAACCCCCAGATCGGGAAGCGCCACCCACTCGCGCAGACCAACAACGGTCAAATGGTCAAATGTCTTCAAATGTGCTCAGCCGGTGAGAGACCTGCTCGCCGCGCAACGCGGACGAATGAGCGGTATTCACGCAGAATAGTGGTTAAAAGGCGACAGATATCTACAGCCCGGATTGCCGGCCCTCGAACACGATCCGAGGAGGTCGCGCATTGTATGCTGAGCCGGTGAAAATCATGGCACGTCAGAAACGGTAGTACAGTTCAGAAATATTTCAGAATGAGGAAATCCCATGGCACAAAAAACCGAAGAGGACGACAAAGTCCGTCTCGATAAATGGTTGTGGGCGGCGCGATTCTACAAAACCCGCGCGCTGGCCAAGGCCGCCATCGAGAGTGGCAAAGTGCATTGCCGGGGGGAGCGCTGCAAGCCTGGCAAGGAGCCGAGAGTCGGTGACGAGTTTCAGATTCGCGCTGGTTTCGACGAGCGCACCGTGGTGGTCCAGGCGCTCTCGATTGTCCGCCGAGGCGCCCCCGAGGCGCAGACCCTGTACGCCGAAACCGAGGCCAGCATCGCCAAGCGCGAGAACGCGGCGGCACAGCGCAAGGCGGGTGCCCTGGGTGTCACCACCGATGGCAAGCCAAGCAAGAAACAACGTCGCGACCTGTTCAAGTTCCAGGGCAGCAGCCATGACTGAACGGCCAGGATCACAACCGATCGTTGTGATCCTGGCGCGAGGGAGTTGGTCAGGCGCTGCGCACCACGCTCATCCGCGAAACCAGCGGTAATTTGTGCAAAAACTTGAAAAGTGGCGCCGTCAGCCGCATTAACAGTTCCGCGGCCTTGACAGCAAAGGGTGTGTAATAGCCCCAACCCAAGGCCCAGACTGCCAGCAGCAGGCCGCCAATGTAATCGTCCTGGCCCCAGTGTGCCCCCGCCACCAGGCGCGGCAGCATGAACAGCAGCGCCAGGCCCCAGATCACCAGCCGTTGCCCGAGGGTGCGGCTGAACAGGCCCATGAACAGCGCCCAGATAATCAGCACGGACGCATGATCGCCAGGGAAGCTCTGACTGGAACGGTCCTTGAGCTCCCAGGTTTTTTCCAGGCCGGGGAAGTAGTCGCTCATTTGCACGGCGCCAGCGATCACCATCGATGGGCTCTGATGCTGCCAGCCCAGGTGGGCGGCGACTTTGGAGAACAGCGTGCGGATCACCAGCATCAACAGCAGGATGGCGAAGAACGCGAAAAATGCCCGGCGCACGTCACCGGCCTTGAATACCCAATTGCCGCGTATCAGCAGCGCCAGCAGGATGACCCCGACGACTGCGTCGAAGGGACGCAGACTGGCGATCGCCCAGATGTGCAGCCAGCTTGCATTGCTGGCCAACGGGTCATTGAGTAGATGAAAAAGCCATTCGTCGAAAACTACACACAGCATTTGTCCCGCAGGCCATAACCAGAAACTCAGCAAAGCGAGCGGGATCAAATTACACAGCGTCAATCGGCCGAGGTCCCACCTTGCTTGGAACAGACTCGGATTGTTCATAAAATGCCTCCCATGGCAGTCAATCACGCACCAAAACAGTGCGATGGCGTGATTTTCGGCTCTTGGACACACTTTGTCATTACTTCAGATACCTAGACCTATGACTGATCTACCGGATACCGACTTCACCCAACGCTTCATCTTCGATGACAGCGACACCCGCGGCGAACTCGTTGCGTTGGAGCGTAGCTACGCCGAAGTCCTTGCCAAACATCCCTACCCGGAGCCGGTTGCGCAGCTGCTCGGTGAACTGATGGCGGCCGCGGCGTTGCTGGTCGGCACCCTGAAGTTCGATGGCCTGCTGATTCTCCAGGCGCGTTCCGAAGGGCCGATTCCGCTGCTGATGATCGAGTGTTCCAGCGAGCGTGAAATCCGTGGTCTGGCGCGTTATGACGAGGCGCAGATCGCTGCGGGCGCAACACTCGCCGACATGATGCCCGATGGCTCGCTGACCCTGACCGTCGACCCGCAACGCGGCCAACGCTACCAGGGCGTCGTCGATCTGGACGGCGAAACCTTGTCCGATTGCTTCACCAACTACTTCGTCATGTCCCAGCAGATTGGTACCCGTATTCAGCTGTGCGCCGATGGCCGTCGCGCCCGTGGCATGCTGCTGCAGCAGCTGCCGGCCGATCGCCTGAAGGATGAAGAAGAGCGTGCCGCCAGTTGGCAGCACCTGACCGCCCTGGGCCGCACCTTGAAGGCCGACGAGCTGTTGAGCCTGGACAACGAAACCGTCCTGCATCGCCTGTACCACGAAGAGCAGGTGCGCCTGTTCGATGTGCAGAAGTTGCGTTTCCATTGCAGCTGTTCGCGTCAGCGTTCGGGCAATGCATTGGTCAGCCTGGGGCCGGAAGATGCCCAGGCATTGGCGGTCGAACATGGCGGCAGCGTCGAGATCGATTGCCAGTTCTGCAACCAGCGCTACCTGTTCGATTCGGCCGATATCGCCCAATTGTTCACCGGAGCGGGTGTGGATACACCATCGGATACTCGGCACTAAAACGCTTCAGCACAGGTGAATTCACTGCTTTGCGCCGGATTTGCGCCGTACTGACGGGAGGACTCTACTCTTTTCAGGCTTTTCTGGCATAATCCGGCCCACTTTTTTCGCGGTAGTAGTGCAGGACTTTCTACTACAAAACGTTCGGAGCACTCGGCCAATGGCCGACGGGGAACCTCATGACGCAAGCCAATAACGCCGTTTACACCGATCTGAGTGTTGATGATCTGGTTAAAGAAGCCCTCAATCGCGGTGAAGGCGAGCTTGCCGATACTGGCGCGCTGGTAGTTCGCACCGGTCACCGTACCGGCCGTTCGCCAGTTGACCGTTTCATCGTTGAAGAGCCAAGCACCCAGGACGCTATCGCTTGGGGCCCGATCAACCGCAAGTTCCCGGCCGACAAGTTCGATGCCCTGTGGGACCGCGTCGAGGCGTTCAACAACGCTCAAGAGCATTTCGTTTCCCACGTGCATGTAGGTGCGGCAGCGGACCACTACCTGGCCGTGAAGATGACCACCCAGACTGCCTGGCAGAACCTGTTCGGTCGTTGCCTGTTCATCAACCCGGCCCAGTACAACCCGGCTGGCCGTGAAGAGTGGCAGATCCTCAACGTGGCCAACTTCGAATGCGTGCCAGAGCGTGACGGCACCAACTCCGACGGTTGCGTGATCCTCAACTTCGCGCAGAAGAAAGTGCTGATCGCCGGCATGCGTTACGCCGGTGAAATGAAGAAGGCCATGTTCTCCGTGCAGAACTTCCTGCTGCCGGCTGCCGACGTGCTGCCAATGCACTGCGCCGCCAACATCGGCGAAGAAGGCGACGTGACCCTGTTCTTCGGTCTGTCGGGCACTGGCAAGACCACCCTGTCGGCTGACGAAAGCCGTTACCTGATCGGCGACGACGAACACGGTTGGGGCGAAGGCGTGGTCTTCAACATCGAAGGCGGCTGCTACGCCAAGTGCATCGACTTGTCCGAGAAGAACGAGCCGGTCATTTGGAAAGCCATCAAGCACGGCGCGGTCCTGGAAAACGTCGTTATCGACGACGCCAAGCACGCCGACTACAACGATGTCAGCCTGACCCAGAACAGCCGTGCGGCCTACCCGCTGGAGCACGTTGCCAAGCGTTCGGAAGCGAACCTGGGTGGCGAGCCGAACGCGGTGATCTTCCTGACCTGCGACCTGACCGGCGTACTGCCGCCCGTGTCGATCCTCAACGAAGAACAAGCGGCCTACCACTTCCTGTCCGGCTACACCGCTCTGGTGGGCTCGACTGAAATGGGTTCGGGCAGCGGCATCAAGTCGACCTTCTCCACCTGCTTCGGCGCACCGTTCTTCCCGCGTCCGGCTGGCGAGTACGCCGAGCTGCTGATAAAGCGTATCCGTGGCTTCAACTCCAAGGTCTACCTGGTCAACACCGGCTGGACCGGCGGTGGCTACGGTTCGGGCAAGCGTTTCAGCATCCCGACTACCCGTGCAGTGATTGCAGCGATCCAGAGCGGCGCACTGGTCGGTGCCGAGACCGAGCACCTGGGCACCATCAACCTCGACGTGCCAAAAGCCGTACCGGGCGTTGAGACCGAGCTGCTGAACCCACGCACCACCTGGGCTGACAAAGCCGCCTACGACGAAGCCGCCAAGGCCCTGGCTGGCCTGTTCATCGAGAACTTCAAGAAGTTCGACGTGAGCGACGCGATCAAGGCTGCGGGTCCGCAGTTGTAAGGATTGCTTTGATGCAATGAAAAAACCGCCCTCCGGGGCGGTTTTTTTATGCCTGCGGAACTAGAGGCTCTCGAGTTCTGTGGTGTCCCAGCGCTGTATCTTGATCAGTTGGTAAAGCATGCCAATGGTCAGCGGCAGCTTTTCGCCACGACCCTTGGCTCGGCGTTTGAGCGACAGGTCCTGGCCTTCCGGGTGGAAGTAGCGATGACCGTCGAAGTCGTTCAGGTCGACATCAAACTGTTCTTCCAGGGCTTCCATCAACTGCCGGGCGTCGGCGCCGTCACAGCCAAGGTCGAAATTGACGCAGGTGCCGAGGCTGATGGTTTTGCGTTCGGGCAGGCCAAGTTCTTCGTGCAGCAGCTGCATGAGCAGGTGCATGGCGCGGTCGTCGGGGAAGTGGGGAGCGAGATTCATGATGCTATCCGTCCGGGGTAGGGCTGGATGGTAGAACGTGGGGAGGTCGGGTGCAAAGCCTGCTCGTCAGCCCGGGGTCTACCGGTCGAGCAACCGCTGCTGGGCGACCTGCAACAGGTCGCGGCCGTCCAGCGTCAGCAGGCGCAGGGCACGGGTGAGGTGGGCGATGTCCTTGATGTCTGCGTGGCGGAAGGATTGACGGTGCAGGGTGTCGAGCAAGTCGCTGGCAGCGCGGATGCGTTGCAGCCCGCCTTCGAAGATGTCCTGTGGGTCGGCTTCGGTATCGATCAGCAGGACCGGGGCGTCGCACAGATTGCTGTGCAGCGCTCGGAAGCGGGTGGTGAAAGGGTTCAGTGTGGTCACTGAGAGTTCCTCGGTGCAGGCGTGGATCTGTGAGGATCATTCCCGCGCCATCGGCGGGGAATGATCGAAGTAGGTGATTCGGCGACTCAACGGATCTCCTGGTAGCTCGCTGCCTCTAGCGTCAGGCTGGCCGACAGACCGGTTGCAGGTTTCATATGACCCCCCTGTACTTTGGAAAATGCGATGCCATCCTTGCCGTGGACGACGTAGCGTTCGCCTTGATCCAGTTCAGTGAAATAGGTGTACGACTCCTTGCGCATCTGCAGGTACTTCGCTTCATCATTTTTCAGGCTGTTGTGATGGTTTTCCAGTTCGGCTTTGGACAGGTCGAGTGTCTTGTCGAGCTTGACACCCCAGCGGCGCAGACAGGTTTCGGCGAAGTGGCGAACGATCAGGCCGGGGGCGGCGAGGATTTTCGGCCCTTTATTGCCGTTGGCGGCGGCGTTGCCGACCAAGGTGGCATGACGTCCGGCCATCGGGTAGATATGGGTGCGGGTGCTGCTGTGGGTTCGCGGGATCAGGCAGGAAAAACCCTTTGAGCGTTCATCGCGGGCAAAGAAGCCAACATACTCCTCGACGTTGGCGCCGAGAGTCGCGCGTTCTTCGTTGAAGTTCATGGGGCCGGGCACCGGATCAATAGCAAATATATTGACCGGGACATTTTTAAGTTCTTTGTCGTTGAGCATTTGGTTGGCCATCATATGGCAACTTACGGCGCCGCGGCTCCAGCCTACCAAGTTGACGGTAGTTGGAATCAGCCCGCCTTTTCGGAAGGTTTTTATGATTTTTTCCTGTAACTTCTGCTGGGTCACTGCGCGGTTACCGTAGTTGTATTTTCGCCATAGCCACGAACCCTCAACCTGAACATCTTCAATGGGGATTCCGGCATCCTTGAGTCGCCGGTATTCATCCTCTGTGAGCTCGATGCGTTCCCAGGAATATTGACCCTTGGCGATGTGTACGGCGTGTTTGACGTTTTCATCCCAACCACGACCAAACAGGGTTCCAGAGATTCCATAGTGTTCGGATTTGAAGAACTGTTCATCGGCCTGAAGATTGCTCGAGCCGGGGCCGTCAACCACTATCCATTCGGCAAATTCCCTGCCGAGGGAGTTGGCGGCCAACGTCGAAACAAGTTCGCCGTTCCAGTAAGTCTCGTTTTTATTGTCGAATCTGGTCGAGCTGGTGCCGCAGAAGTACACGGTTAGTGTGGTCATGAAGTGAGCCTTTATATAATCAATGATTGTTCAGGCTAGGTTTGTTTTGTTGATTATTAAAGGTGTTAATTGTTGCAGGTTTATTGTTGTATAAGTTGCTGCTGAGCAGCGTCGAGTAAATCACTGCCATCTTGCGTCAGCAAGTAAAGCGCGCTGACGACATGCGCCATGTCTTTGCTATCGACCTGGTCGAAACACAGGCAATAGAGCGTTTCCAGCAGTTCGCTGGCGGCGCGGATGCGTTGCTGGGCAGCGTCGAGCAGGGTGTGACAGGTGGCCTGGGTATCGATGACCAGTACCGGGCAATCGCCCACAGTCGCTGTCAGAGGCCGATAGCGTTCGCAGGGAGATATGAGGGTTGTCATGGCAGTGGGTCCGGGAAACGTTCGCTAAGTCCATGGCGCAGAACTATAGGGAGTGGCGCCAGAGCGCAGCAATAGGGTGCATATGGACGGCGGTTGTAGGGGGTTTACGGGTTTTGCGCTGATCGGACTACAGTCCTTTCGAAAGGATTTTTCGCAGGCACCCAGCGTTCGGTTTTCATACGAGAGTGTCAGGCGTTATGCAGTCAGCTGCGCCGAACTTCAGTCTGGTGAAGTAAGGCATTTCGTATTCATCTGCGCGATGTTTGTAGGTCCAGGCACAGCGAGCTGTCGGACATTCTCCCTGTATCATCCAGTATCTTTTTTACCCCGAGCTTTTCTCGACGTGCTGCGCTCGCCCGCTAGGCTTTCGGCACCGCAGCCGTCAACGGAGTGACCGCTTATGCACAACACCCTCCAGCAGATTTTTGGTTATCCACAGTTTCGCCCCGGTCAGGAGGCGGCGATCAGCGCGGTGCTGGCTGGCCGTTCGACGGCGGCGATTTTCCCCACCGGCTCGGGCAAGTCCTTGTGTTATCAATTGTCGGCCGTGCTGTTGCCCCACCTGACGCTGGTGGTCTCGCCGCTGTTGGCACTGATGCAGGATCAACTGGCGTTCCTGCAGCGCCACGGGATTGCCGCCGGCAGTATCGATTCGGCACAGAGCCGTGACGACGCCAACGAGGTGATGGCCAGGGCTCGCAGTGGCGAATTGAAGATCCTGATGATTTCCGTGGAACGCCTGAAGAACGAGCGCTTTCGCAACTTCCTCCAGCAAGTGCCGATCTCGCTGCTGGTGGTAGACGAAGCTCACTGCATCTCCGAGTGGGGGCATAACTTCCGCCCTGATTACCTGAAGCTGCCGGACTACCAGCACCAGTTCAACATTCCCCAAGCCTTGCTGTTGACCGCCACCGCCACGCCGCAGGTGATTGCCGACATGCAGGCCCGGTTCGCCATTGCTCCCGGCGATGTGATCACCACCGGTTTCTACAGGCCCAATCTCAATCTGCTGGTGGAGCCGGTGAGCGGCCAGGACAAGCGCCGTCGTTTGTTGGAATGGATGACCCAGCGCACCGGTCAGCCGAGCATCGTCTATGTGACCCTGCAGAAAACCGCCGAGCAGATTGCCGAATACTTGAGTCGCAACGGGCTCGAGGCACAGGCCTACCACGCCGGTTTACCCCATGAGCAGCGCGAGACCATCCAGCGTCGATTCATGGCCGGGGAGTCCAACTGCATCGTCGCCACCATCGCCTTCGGCATGGGTATCGACAAGAGTGATATCCGCAACGTGGTGCACTTCGATCTGCCGAAATCGATTGAAAACTACAGCCAGGAAATCGGCCGTGCCGGGCGTGACGGGCAGCCTTCGGATTGCCTGGTGCTGGCCAATCGCGACAGCCTGAATGTCCTGGAAAACTTCGTGTATGGCGACACCCCGGAACTGGATGGCATCCGTTGTGTGCTGGATGAGTTGCTCGCGGCCGCGCCGGATGGTCAATGGGAATTCCTGCTGGGACCGCTGGCTGACCACAGCAACATTCGCCAATTACCACTCAAGACCTTGCTGGTGCAGCTTGAACTCAGGCGCCTGATTGCGCCGCGTTATGCCTACTTTGCCGAGTACCGGTTCAAGTACCTGCTGGAGCCGGAGGATTTGCTCGCGCGGTTCGAGGGCGAGCGTCGGGAGTTTGTCCGGGCCGTCATCCAGACGTCCGACCGTAAGCGAACCTGGGCCACGGTGAATTTCGACGCGCTGTACCTGCAGCATCAGGCCGAGCGCAGCCGTGTGGTCAAAGCCCTCGATTACTTCCAGGAAAAAGGCTGGGTCGAACTGGAAAGCAGGCAAATGACCGAGGTCTATAGCCTGCTGCACAGCGACTTCGACGCGCGGGCATTGAGCCTGGAGTTGTTCGCCTACTTCACTCGCCACGAATGCACGGAAATCGCCCGGATCCACGCGATGCTCGATCTGTTCGCCACCGAGCGCTGCCTGGGCCAGCGGCTGGCGCAGTATTTTGGTGACGACAATGCACCCGCGCATTGCGGGCATTGTTCGGTGTGCCAAGGCCAGGTGGCCCACTTGCCAGCACCGCCGACGTTGCCGGCGCTTGTGGATAAAAACTTCGCGGCCTTGTGCGCTGATTTTATCCACAAGCACCAAAGCCACTGCGGCCAGGCGCCGGGTGCAGAACGGCTGACCCGCTTTCTCTGCGGGATCAGCGTACCGCTGTTTACCCGGCTCAAGGCCCGGGCGATCCCGGGGTTCGCGGCACTGGAAGACTACCCCTATGCCGAGGTGCGGGCCTGGGCCCAGGGACATCTGGCGGCAGGCGCATCCAGCGGCTGAATGCCACCCATCACGTTTATCTCCTTCAAAAAGCGCGGCGGGCTGACTATGGTGATCGCCGGACGCCCATTCATTGCCAGGAAATCCCATGACCGACCGCATGCCGCAACGCTCCGACTACCGTCACTTCCAGCCGATCATCACGCGCTGGCACGACAACGATATCTACGGGCATGTGAACAACGTGACCTACTACAGCTTCTTCGACACAGCGGTGAACACCTACCTGATCGAAGTCGGTGGGTTGGATATCCATGACGGTGAAGTGGTCGGCTTCGTGGTCAGTTCGGCCTGCGATTACTTTGCCTCGATTGCCTTTCCCGAGCGTATCGAGATCGGCCTGCGCGTCGGCAAGCTGGGCAACAGTTCGGTGCAATACGAGTTGGCGGTGTTCAAGGCGGGGGAAGAGGATGCGTGTGCGGCGGGGCGCTTCGTTCACGTCTTCGTCGATCGGGCATCGAACCAGCCGGTGCCGATTCCTGGGCAGTTGCGTGGGGCGTTGCAAAGTTTATTGGTGTGAAACGAAAAATCGCAGCCCGAGGGCTGCGATTTTTTTCTCGTGGGAGCGAGCTTGCTCGCGAAGAACGTCAACGATGACACGGTCATCTTGAATGCACGTGGTGTCTCAAGTTTTTCGCGAGCAAGCTCGCTCCCACAAGGTTCCCAACATCAAGCCCGAGGGCTGCGACTCAGCAAGGCATCAGTCGCGATAGTGACGATGCTTGTGCTTGCGATGTCCATAGGCGTGACCGCGGCCATGGCGGCCATCACGGTAATAACGACGGTCGTCGTGTCCACCGCGGTAGCGACGGTCGTCACGGTCGTCTTCCTCGCTTTTGTTGCCCATGTAGTTACCCAGCGCACCACCGGCACCACCGCCGGCTGCCGCGCCGATCAGGCTGCCGGTGCTGCCGCCGACGCTGCGGCCCACCACGTTGCCGCCTGCCGCGCCGAGCGCGCCGCCAATGGCGGCTTCGCCACGGCTGTGTTTGTCGGCGCCCACCGCACTACCACCCGCACCGCCCAGTGCAGCACCAATGGTCGAGCCGGTATTGCCGCCCAGTGACTGACCGACGACCGAGCCGAGAACCCCGCCCAATGCGCCGCCCACACCGGCTTCGGTGTTGCCTCCAGCTGACGCAACGCCACTGATCAGGCCAAGGGACAACAAGAGAATCGAGGAGAACTTCATAGAGGAGCCTCAGAGGGATGACGCCGCGATCCTGAGGCTGTGACAGGATCGTTACAATCGGAATCCGACGAGTAACACGACTTGTGCACAATTAGCTAAGTTATTGTTTTATCGACGGAACTTAATGGATTTTCGCGGGTCAATGGTTACTTGAGACAGGCCGCTTTGCCCACAAAGCGGCCTTTTTTGTGGGCGATTTTTACGCCGATTTACTCAAGATCAAACCATTGTCGCTGGCTGCTTCGAGGCGGATCGCGACGAACTTCGAAGTGGGCGTATGGCTACCCTCGCCGATGCTTTCCAGTGGCACCAACGGGTTCACTTCCGGGTAATAGGCCGCTGCCTGTCCCGCCGGAATATCGAACGCCAACAGGGTGAAGCCCTTCACCCGGCGCTCCACGCCATCGTCCCAGAGCGACACGATATCGGCCTTTTGCCCCGGCTTGAAACCCAGGCGAATGATGTCGGCTTCGTTGACGAACAGGACATCGCGCTGGCCCTTGACCCCGCGATAACGATCATTGAGGCCATAGATGGTGGTGTTGTACTGATCGTGGGAGCGCATTGATTGCATGATCAGGTCCGGCGCCTGACCCGTCGCGCGGGTGCGTTCGTGGATCAGGTCGAGCGGCAGGCTGTTGGGGCGGAAGTTGGCGCGGCCTGAGGCGGTGTTCCAGCGTCGCTCACCAGCGCTGTTGCCCAAGTAGAAGCCACCCGGATGCTGGATCTTCTGGTTGAAGTCCTTGAAGGCCGGAATGGTCTCGGCGATCAACTCGCGGATGCGCCGGTAATCGCCCACCAGCCAATTCCAGTCCACCGGCGTTTCGCCCAGGGTGGCGGCAGCGATGCCGGCGATGATTGCCGGCTCCGAGCGCATCTGCCGGGACAGCGCGTCCAACTGGCCATTGGAGGCGTGCACCATGCTGAACGAGTCTTCCACCGTCACCGCCTGTGGCCCTTCGGTTTGCAGGTCGATGTCGGTGCGCCCCAGGCACGGCAGGATCAACGCGTCCTTGCCGTGGGCCAGGTGACTGCGGTTGAGCTTGGTGCTGATCTGCACAGTCAGCTCGCAATTGCTCAAGGCCTGGAAGGTGCGCGGGCTGTCGGGTGTGGCCTGGGCGAAATTGCCGCCGAGGGCGATGAATACTTTCGAGCGCTTTTCGAGCATCGCGTGGATGGCTTCGACCACGTTGTGGCCGTTGTCCCGTGGCACCTTGAACTGGAAGCGTCGCTCCAGCGCATCGAGGAACGCTGCCGGTGGCCGTTCGTTGATGCCCATGGTGCGGTCGCCCTGCACGTTACTGTGGCCACGCACTGGGCAAAGACCGGCGCCGGGGCGGCCGATGTTGCCGCGCAGCAGCATCAGGTTGGCGATTTCCTGGATGGTCGCCACCGAATGGCGGTGCTGGGTGATGCCCATCGCCCAGCACATGATCACTTTCGTGCCGGTGGCGTACATGCGCGCCGCCTGCTCGACTTCCACCAGGGTCAGCCCGGACTGCGTGACGATCTGCTCCCACGGGGTGTCGTCGACGACGGCCAGGTAGTCCAGCAGATTGACGCTGTGCTCGTTGAGGAAGGCGTGATCGAACACCGCCGGCGCGCCGGCCTTTTGCGCATCGCGTTCCCATTGCAGGAGGAACTTGGCCATGCCGCGCATCAACGCCATGTCGCCGCCCAGTGCCGGGCGCAGGTAGGCGGTGTTGGTCGGCTTGTCGCCGTTGGTGAGCATTTCGATCGGCTTTTGCGGATTCTGGAAACGTTCCAGGCCGCGTTCCTTGAGCGGGTTGATGCACACCACTTGCGCACCGCGCTTCACCGCTTCGCGCAGCGGTTCGAGCATGCGTGGGTGGTTGGTGCCGGGGTTCTGGCCCCAGACGAAAATCGCATCGGCATGTTCGAAGTCGTCGTAGGTCACCGTGCCTTTGCCGACGCCCACGCTCTGTGACAGCGCCACACCGCTGGCCTCGTGGCACATGTTCGAGCAGTCGGGGAAGTTGTTGGTGCCATAGGCGCGCACAAACAATTGATAGAGGAAGGCGGCCTCGTTGCTGGCCCGGCCCGAGGTGTAGAACTCGGCCTGATTGGGGCTCGACAGAGCGCGCAGATGTTTGGCGATCAGGGCAAAGGCGGCGTCCCAGCTGATCGGCTGGTAGCGGTCGGTGTCGGCGTCGTAACGCATGGGCTCGGTGATGCGACCCTGGTATTCGAGCCAGTAGTCGCTCTGCTCGAGCAACGCGGTGACGCTGTGTTTGGCGAAGAACGCCGGATCAACTCGACGCTTGGTGGCTTCCCAGTTGACCGCCTTGGCGCCGTTCTCGCAGAACATCACCATGCCGCCTTCCAGCGAGTCGCCCCAGGCGCAACCCGGGCAGTCGAAGCCGCCGTTCTTGTTGGTCTTGAGCATCATGCGCAGGTTTTTCAGCGCGTTGTCACTGGTCAGCCAGGCCTGGGCAACGCTTTTCAATGCGCCCCAGCCACCGGCCGGACCTTTATAGGGTTTGTAACGTGGGACAGGGGTCTGGTCGGCTTGACGGTGTTGACTCACGCTTGATTCTCCGACGCCGGGCTGTAGACCCGTGGGGCGTTTTTCTGGGGCAAATGAATGAGATTGAGGTTGTGTCGGCGCGCCCATTGCACGGCCAGGCCGGTGGGTGCCGACAGACTGACCAGGGTCTGGATCCCGGCACGCAGGGCTTTCTGGATCAGCTCCAGGCTGCAGCGACTGGTGACGATCGCCAGGCCGCCGGCGGTCGGGATGTTCTGCCGGGCCAGGGCGCCGATCAGCTTGTCGAGGGCGTTGTGCCGGCCGATGTCTTCACGGCCCAGCAGCAGTTCGCCGCGCTCGTTCATGAACACCGCCGCATGCACGGCGCCGCAGTGCTGGCCCAGGGGCTGGAAGGCGCTGATGCGTTGGCGCAGGCCCTCGAGCCACTGCGCGGGCGGCAAGGGCGCGCCGCGCAACACCTCGAGCTGGGGCAGCGCCTGTTCAAGGGCCTCGACCCCGCATAACCCGCAACCGCTGGTCCCGGCCAGTTGCCGGCGCTGGCGCTTGAGCTGCCAGAACGCGCGGCTGGCGATGTTGACCTGGGCGTATTGCGCCGAGCCACTGCCGCTGAGCTGGATGTCGTAGATGTCCGCCAGTTCACTGACGATGCCGCTGCCCAGACTGAAGCCGACAATGAAGTCCTGCAGATCGCTGGGGGTCACCAGCATCACCGCCTGGCTGATGCCGTTGTAGGCGATGGCCAGCGCCACTTCTTCCGCCAGCGCGGTGTCGGCGGATTCGTCGCGATCCAGGTTGCAGTATTGGTAGTTCTGACTGGCGGCGGGCGCGGCCGTTTCGGCGGCGGGCGCCGCGCAGGTCGGGCGCTTGGTATTCATGGGGCGTTACCGGCGGTTTATCCAGCTTCCAGCCTATGCGCGACAAAGTGTCGCGTCTAATCGCTATTACTGATCTACCGATAGATGGCGTCGATCAAGCGCTCGCCATTGATCGTTGGTAAAAGGCGAAACAGGCTTCGGCCAACGCCGAGCGAGGGGCACTGCGGCGCATGATCAGGCCCAGTCGGCCAAGGGTTTGCGCGTTTTCGATGGGTTGCAGGCGCAGGTGCTCGGTCAACGACTCCAGGCCGCCGGTCAGGGGCATGACGGCGCAACACAGGCCGCCGTGTACCGCCTGCAGCAGTTGGTGGACCGCATCGGTTTGCAGCAGCGGTTGCGGGCTCAGGCCGCGGCTGTGGAAGTTGTGGTCGATGGACTGGCGAAAGTGCATGCCGCTGGTGAGCATGCCCAGCGGCAATTCGATCAGCGCCTCCCAGCTCAGTGGTGTGTCGCCGAAACTGAAGAAGCGCTGATCGTACACCAGGCCCATGCGGGTTTCGCTGAAGGCCAGGGAGTCGAAGCGTTCGCCGTCCAGGCGCTCCAGGTAGGACACCCCCAGATCGAGGCGGTTGTTCGCCAGTTGTTCGAGGATCTGCTCGGAGCTCAGCGCCGACAATTCAAAGCGCAGGTTGGGGTGCTCGGCATGCAGTTGTTGCATCAGCGGCACGGGATCGAAGCTCGACAGCGGCACCACGCCCAGGCGCAGGGTGCCGACCAGGTTGCCGCGACAGGCGGCGGCTTCGGCCTGCAAGCCATCGCAGGCGGCGAGTACCGTGCGGGCCCAGGCCAGCACCCGTTCGCCCGGGGCGGTGAAGCCTTCGAAGCGCTGGCCGCGATTGACCAGCGGCAGCTCAAGCTCTTCTTCGAGACTGCGCAAGCGCATCGACAAGGTCGGCTGGGTGATGTGGCAGCGCGCGGCGGCCTGGCCGAAATGCCGGGTCTCGTCGAGGGCGATGAGGAATTTCAGTTGTTTGATGTCCATCTTCGGTCCTCGGCGCGCTGGAGTGCGGATTCTAGCGGCTGGCTTGACCTGCGTCATTGGTCGGTTGGCAGCCGCGTGGCGTAGAGTTGGTCTAGGCTTTCGCGACCGGACCAATCAAACCCAAGGAGAGTGCACCATGAGTCTTTTGAGCTTTGTCAAAGAAGCAGGCGAAAAACTGCTGGATCTGCTGACACCGGGTAACGCCAATGCGAGCGAGCAGTTGAAGGAACACATCAGCAAGGTCGGCCTGGGCAATCCCAACGTTCAGGCCACGGTCGAGGGTGACAAGGTCACCGTGACCGGCGAGGTCGGCAGTCAGGAAGAGAAAGAGAAAATCCTTCTGGCGGTGGGCAACATCGCTGGCGTCGGCAGTGTCGACGACCAGATCACCGTGACCGGGCCTGTGGTGAAAGAGGCACGCTTTGTGGTGGTGAAAAAGGGCGACACCTTGAGCGCGATTTCCCTGACGGTGTATGGCAGCGCCAACCAGTACAACAAGATTTTTGAAGCCAACAAACCGATGTTGTCGCACCCGGACAAGATCTATCCGGGCCAAACCCTGCGTATTCCCGACTGATTCATCCAGCCTCTCCCACAGAGTGCCATGCGCCCTGTGGGAGTGCGCCCGCTACAGGCCTTCGAGCAACTGCCGATAATCCCCTACCGCCGCAAATTCGGCCGTGTCCTTGGGCGCCTTGCGGCTGTCCGGCACGCTGACCGCGAGCAAATGCCCAACGCCAAAATCCCGCGCACTGCGCAGGATCGGCAGGGTGTCGTCGATGAACAGGCTGCGGCTCGGGTCAAAGCCGATGTCTGCTTGCAAGGCATCCCAGAATTGCCGGTTTTCCTTGGGGAAACCGTAGTCGTGGGAGCTGATCAGCCGTTCGAAGTACGGCGCCAGTTCAATCCGTTCCAGTTTCAGTGACAGCGAATCACGGTGCGCATTGGTGATCAGGATCACCCGCTTGCCGGCCCGCTTGATCGCCGCCAGAAAGGTATCGGCATCAGGGCGCATGGCGATCAGGTGCGCGGTTTCCAGCTTCAGTTCGCGCACCGGCAGTTTCAGCTCGCTGCTCCAGAAATCCAGGCAATACCATTGCAACTGACCGGCGTTGCGCTCGAACAGCGGCTGTATTTCCAGCTCGGCCATCGCCCGGCTGATGCCATGCAGGTCGGCGTAACGCTGGGGCAGGTGTTCCATCCAGAAGTGGTTGTCGTAGTGCAGGTCGAGCAGGGTGCCGTCCATATCCAGCAGAACGGTATCGATGTCGCGCCAGGGCAGTGTGGGCATCGCGGACTTCTCCAGCGGTAAACAAATATCCGACATAAACAATCAGGACAGGCCGGGTATAGTAACCCGTTCACGTCAAGGAGCCGCCATGCGCCAGAAACCCGAAGTCCTCGCCCGCGAAATCGTCGCCACCAGCCGTCTGTTTTGCGTTGAAGCGGTCCAGCTGCGTTTCTCCAATGGCGTGGAGCGTACTTATGAGCGTTTGGTCGGCAAGGGCGCTGGCTATGGCGCGGTGATGATCGTGGCGATGCTCGACGCCGACCACGCGGTGTTGGTTGAGGAATACTGCGGCGGCACGGATGCCTATGAAATGTCATTGCCCAAGGGCTTGATCGAGCCGGGCGAGGATGTGCTGGCCGCCGCCGAGCGCGAGTTGAAGGAGGAGGCCGGCTTTGGCGCCCGGCAATTGGAGCACCTGACCGAGTTGTCGCTGTCGCCGGGCTATATGAGCCAGAAAATCCAGGTGGTGCTGGCCACCGAACTTTATGAAGAGCGTCTGGAAGGCGACGAGCCGGAGCCGATGCGCGTTGATCGGGTCAACCTGCGTGAGCTGGCGGCGCTGGCGCAGAATCCGCAATTCACCGAAGGCCGGGCCTTGGCGGCACTCTACCTGGCGCGTGACCTGTTGACCCAGCGTGGAGCCTTCCAGCCATGAATTTTCCCCATCCATTGATGGCACCGGTGATCGAGTTGGCCTTGCAGGCGGGCGAGGCGATCCTGCCGTTCTGGCGCAGCGGCACCGACGTGCTGACCAAAGCCGACGATTCACCGGTGACCGCTGCCGACCTGGCAGCGCACCACCTGATCGTTGCCGGCCTGACCGCGCTGGATCCGAGCATCCCGGTGCTTTCGGAGGAAGACGCCAATATTCCCCAGGCCGTGCGCGCCGGCTGGCAGCGCTGGTGGCTGGTGGACCCGCTGGACGGCACCAAGGAGTTCATTGCCGGCAGTGAAGAATTCACGGTCAATATCGCCCTGATCGAGAATGGCCGCGTGGTGTTCGGTGTGGTGTCGATGCCTACCAGTGGTCGTTACTACGTCGGTGGCAGTGGCCTCGGTGCCTGGCGTGCGGACCGGGGCGAGGATGCCGCGCCGATTCAGGTGCGCACCGCTCCAGCCTCAGGCGAGTCGTTCACGGTGGTCGCCAGCCGGCGTCATTCCAGCCCTGAGCAGGAACGCTTGCTCGCCGGTTTGAGCGCTGCGCTGGGTGAGTTGCACCTGGCCAATATCGGCAGCTCGTTGAAGTTCTGCCTGCTGGCCGAAGGCGCGGCGGACTGTTACCCGCGCCTGGCCCCGACTTCGCAGTGGGATACCGCCGCAGCCCAAGGCGTGCTTGAAGGCGCGGGCGGTGAGGTGTTGGAATTGAGCGGCGCGCCGTTCAGCTATCCACCGCGGGAATCGCTGCTCAATGGCTTTTTCCTGGCCTTGCCGGCGCAAGCGGTGTGGCGGGAAAAGTTGCTGGAATTGGCGCGAGCCTGAGATTTGTAGGAGCCGGCTTGCCGGCGAAGGCGGTGTGCCTGATGTAACTTGGTGTGCGATTCGCTGGCAAGCCAGCTCCTACAGATTTGCGGCGTGTGCGGGATTGCACAAAACCTGTAGGAGCCGGCTTGCCGGCTAAGGCGGAGTGCCTGATGTACCTTGGCGTGCTATTCGCTGGCAAGCCAGCTCCTACAGGCCTATCCCAGAGGCACGAAGCCGAACTTTCAACGATGTAACACATACTGCCCGCTAAACGTCACCGCAGCCTCATCACTCCCGGCATTGACGATCCGTGTCTGCAAGGTCAGGCGGGCGCGGCCGTGGCGTTGGTACATCGCCAGAAACTTCTTCCAGACCGTCGCATCAGGCGCATCGCACAGGGCAATCGCGTCGCCGGTGACCGGCAGCGGGTAGTTGATCTGGCCTTCCTGGATCACGATGTGGCCGTCCTCGATCCCCGCTTCACGCAGGCGCAAATGCAGCCAGCCCCAACCCGCCAGCACCGCGCCGCAATACAGGCTGCCGCCGAACATGGTGCTCTTGTGATTGACGTTAGCCGCCAGCGGCAGGTGCAGGCGCAGTTGCTGGTCCTGCCAGTCGAGCACGGTGAGGCCCATCTCGCGGGTCAGGGGAATGTCGTGGTGCAGGATCGATTCCAGGTAACGGCTGTCGCGGTTCATGCAAGGGCCTCGGGGTAAAGGTTGATCGACACGGCTCAGTCGAGGTCGTCGCCGTGATGCTGGGCGCCGGCGGCATCGGCGAAGTTCAGGCCGTGCTTGCGCAGTTTGTCATGCAGGGTCTTGCGCGGCACACCCAGGGCTTCGGCGACGCTGCGCAGCGAGCTGTGGGAGCGCGCCAGTTCGACGGCGATCAGGTTCTTCTCGAAGCTTTCCACCTGCTCGCTGAGATTGCCGCTCGGCGCCTGCTCCTGTGGTGCCGGGCTGCCATCGACGGCATTCGAATCCAGCGCCAGCTCCAGGCCCAGGGCGAAGCGCTCGGCGGCGTTCTGCAACTCGCGCACATTGCCCGGCCATGGGTGGCGCAACAGCAAGGCCCGTTGCCCCGGCAGCAGTTCGTGGGGCGCCAAACCGTGGCGTTCGCTGGCTTCATTGGCAAAGTGCTGGAACATCACCAGGGCATCTTCACCGCGTTCGCGCAGCGGCGGAATGCGCAACGGCGCGACATTCAGCCGGTAGTACAAGTCAGCACGAAAACGCCCCTGGTCGGCGGATTGGCGCAGGTCTTCCTTGGTCGCGGCGATGATGCGGATATCCAGCGGGATCAGCTGATTGCCACCCAGGCGCTCGACCACTCGCTCCTGCAGCAAGCGCAACAGTTTGACCTGCACATCCAGGCTCATGCTTTCGATTTCGTCGAGGAACAGCGTACCGCCGTTGGCGAATTCGAACTTGCCGATACGGCGTTTCTGCGCGCCGGTGAAGGCGCCGGGCTCATGGCCGAACAGCTCGCTCTCGACCACCGATTCGGCCAGCGCACCGGCATTGATCGCGACAAACGGGCCGTTGCGCCGGTTCGACAGGTCGTGCAGGGCGCGGGCTACCACTTCCTTGCCGGCACCGGTTTCACCGAGAATCAGCACGTCGGCCTTGGTCGGTGCCAGTGCGCCGATCTGCTCGCGCAGGCGCTGCATCGACGACGACTGGCCGATCAGCCGCGTGCTCAGTTCATTGCGATCACTCAGGGCCAAACGCAGGCTGCGGTTTTCCAGGACCAGGCGGCGCAAGGCCAGGGCGCGGCGCACGCTGTCGAGCAAGGCGTCGCTGGCGAAGGGTTTTTCCAGGAAGTCATAGGCGCCGGCGCGCATCGCCTGCACCGCCAACGGTACATCGCCGTGGCCGGTGATCAGCAGCACCGGCAGCTCCGGGTCCTGGGCGTGCAGTTCGGCCAACAGTTCCAGGCCGTCCATGCCGGGCATGCGGATGTCGCTGACCACCACCCCCGGCCAGTCGCGACCCAGCTGTGCGGCCAGGCCCTGGGCCTGGGCCAGCGGCAGGATTTTCAAACCGGCCAGGTCGAGCGTCTGGCTCAGCGCCTGGCGCAGGTGGGGATCGTCGTCGATCAGGATGACTTCAATCCGCTCGTCGATACTCATTCACTGCGGTCCTCGGACGGTTGCAGACTGACACCGGGTGCACCAGCGCGTAGCCGCAGGGTAATCAGGGCGCCGCCTTCCTTGTGGTTGGCGAACGACAGTTCACCACCGAAGGCGCGCATCAGGGTTTCGCAGATGGCCAGCCCGAGGCCAAGGCCCTGGGTGCGGGTCTTGGTGGTGTAGAACGGCTCGCTGGCGCGGCCCAGGGCTTCCATGCAGAAACCCGGGCCGTTATCGCGGATGTACAGATTGACGCCTTCAGCGGTGGTTTCGGCACTCAACCAGAGTTTGCGCGGCGGGCCTTTTTCGGTGAGGGCGTCGAGGGCGTTCGCCAGCAGGTTGCCCAGCACCTGGCGCAGACGGGTTTCACCGGCCTCGACCCACAGCGGGGCGGCGGGCAGATCGCGGATCAACTCCACTTCCATGCTCCGACGGCGCTTGGCCAGCAGCGCCAGGGCATCGTCCAGTGCCGGTTGCAGGGCGACGCTTTCCGGGGCGTGGCGGTCGCGCCGGGCGAAAGCGCGCAGGTGGGCGATGATCGAGGCCATGCGTCCGGTCAGTTCGCTGATCAGCTTGAGGTTGCCACGGGCATCGTCGGTGCGTTGATGATCGAGGAGGATCTCGGCGTTCTCGGCATAGCTGCGAATCGCTGCCAGTGGCTGGTTCAGTTCATGGCTGATGCTCGCCGACATGGTGCCCAGCGCCGAAAGCTTGCCGGCCTGCACCAGGTCATCCTGGGCGCGCACCAGTTCCTGCTGCGCCTGCTCGCGCTCGAGCACTTCTTCCTTGAGCCGGCGGTTGAGGCCTTCGAGGTCGCTGGTTCGCTCGGCCACCCGCGCTTCCAGTTCGCGCCGGGTCCGGGCTTCGAAATCGATGCGCTGCAAGTAATGCCGGCGGCGCTGCATCAGCAGCCCGAGCAGCAACATCAGCACCAGCAAGGTTGCGCCGCCGATCACCACGACATTGCGCACCGGGCGATCGATCAACGTGCGCGGGGCAAGGATGCTGACGCTCCAGCCGGTCTCGTCGATCTGTTGGGTCTGGGTCAGCCAGGCGTCGCGGTTGATCAGCAGCGGGCGTGGATCGAGGGTCGGGTAAGGCTGTACGCCGGCGATAGCCTCACGTTCTTCGGCAGTCAGTTCGCGGGTGGCGCGAAAACGCCAGTCGGCCCGTGAGGTGAGGATGACCACGCCGTTGTGGTCGGTCACCAGCAGCTGTTCCGGGGTCTTGCCCCACAGGCTTTCGGTGTGGTCGAGGTCGACCTTGATCACCAGCACGCCAAGAATGTCCTCGCCATCGCGCACCGCCGCGGCAAAGTAGTAGCCGCGTTTGGTCGAGGTGGTGCCCAGGCCGAAGAAGCGCCCGAGACGGCCCTGCATGGCTTCGCTGAAATAGGGCCGGAAGGAAAAATTGCGGCCGATGAAACTGTCGGGCTTGTCCCAGTTGGAGGCGGCCAGGGTATTGCCCCGGGTGTCCATCAGGTACATGACCTCGGCGCCGGTCTGGGCGCTGATGTTCTTCAGGAAACGGTTGGCGTTGCCCTGGGTGACGCCGTCGTCCGGCGCACCGAGCACGGCGCGCAGGGCCGGCAGGTCGCCGAGGATCTGCGGCAGCACCTCGTAGCGGTGCAGGGTGCCCAGCAGGTTGGCGACGTAGAGGTCCAGGGTCTGGCGGTTCTGCCCGGCCAGCTCGCTGCGGTAGTAACGCTCGGCCAGTTGTTCCAGCGGCCAGAGCAATGGCGCCAGGCACAGGGCGAGCAACGCCAGGCTGCGCCAACGGGGTCTACGGGGGAGGGCTGGGGTCATGGGCATCGGGCGTCGCCTGAGAGTACGGATGCATTATGCCTAGGCTGGTTCGGCGAGACACTCGCGCAATGCATCTTGCCAGTCGGGTTGGCTGACCTGCCATTGCTGTTGCAGCGAACGGCAGTCGAGCCGCGAATTGAGCGGGCGCATGGCCGGCGTCGGGTATTCGCTGCTGGGGATCGGCAGCAGCTCGGCGCACGGCCGATCGTGCAAGTGCTCGGCAATTGCCTGGGCGAAACCAAACCAGGAGGTTTCACCTGCGGCACTCAGATGGTAGGTGCCCCAGGCACCGGGTTGCCCGCTTTGCCAGCGCTCGATCAATGCGCGGGTGCTGTTGGCGAGGGTGCCGGCCCAGGTCGGCGCACCCAACTGATCGACCACCACCCGCAACTGCGGCTGCGCCTGCAGCAAGCGCAGCATGCTCAACAGGAAATTGTGCCCATGGCGCGAATACACCCAACTGGTGCGCAGGATCAGGTGTTGTCCGCCGACGGCGTTGATCGCCTGTTCACCGGCCCATTTGCTGGCGCCATAGACATTCAGCGGGCGCGGCACATCGCTCTCGACATAGGGGCGGTCTTGCTGGCCGTCGAATACGTAGTCGGTGGAATAGTGGATCAGCGGAATGCCCAGCTCCAATGCCTGTTCGGCAAACACGCCAGGTGCGATGGCATTGATCGCAAAGGCTTGCTCGGGTTCGCTCTGCGCCTGGTCGACGCGGGTGTAGGCCGCGGCATTGATGATCAAGTCCGGGCGCAGGCTGCGGATCTGCTGGCGGATCATCTGTGGTTGCGCCAGATCGAGTTCGTGGCGCCCCGGCACGATCAGCTGACCGATACCTGCAAGCCTTTGCTGCAACTCGGTCGCAACCTGCCCGTGCTGGCCGCTGATGAGGATTTTCAGCGGCGCGCTCACGGGAACAGATCCGCATCGGCCAGGCACTTGCCAGTCATGTCCTTGGCGGAGAGCTGCGGCGCCTGGGTGAGTTGCCAGTCGATGCTCAATTGCGGGTCATCCCAACGAATGCAGCGCTCAGCCGCCGGGCTGTAGTAGTCGGTGGTTTTGTAGAGAAACTCGGCGTACTCGCTCAACACCACGAAACCATGGGCAAAGCCCTCGGGGATCCACAGTTGACGGCGGTTGTCGGCTGAGAGATGCACACTGGTCCAGCGGCCAAAATTAGCCGAGCTGCGGCGAATGTCCACGGCAACGTCGAGCACCTCGCCAGCCATTACCCGCACCAGTTTTCCCTGGGGCTGTTCCAGCTGATAGTGCAAGCCACGCAACACACCCTGCTGTGAGCGCGAATGGTTGTCCTGGACAAAAACCGGGCTCAAGCCTGTCGCCTGTTGGAATTCCCGTGCATTGAAGCTCTCGTAGAAAAAACCGCGCTCATCGCCGAACACCTGGGGTTCGATAATCAGCACTCCGGGCAATTCGCTGTGGATGACCTTCACGCTATTTCTCCGGCCAGGCTGTACAGGTATTGGCCGTAGCCAGTTTTGTCGAAGAAGGCCGCCTGGGCCAGCAACCGCTCACGGTCGATCCAGCCCTGGTGGAAGGCGATTTCTTCCAGACAGGCGATTTTCAAACCCTGGCGATGCTCGATGGTCTGCACGTATTGCGAGGCTTCCAGCAGGCTGTCGTGGGTGCCGGTATCGAGCCAGGCAAAGCCTCGGCCGAAACGTTCGACGCGCAGGTCGCCACGCTGCAGATAGGCATTGTTGACGTCGGTGATTTCCAGTTCGCCGCGCGCCGAAGGGCTGAGCGAGCGGGCAATCTCAACGGCCGAGTTGTCGTAGAAATACAGCCCGGTGACGGCGTAGCTGGATTTCGGCTGCTGGGGTTTTTCTTCGATCGACAACGCCCTGCCGTCAGCGTCGAAATCGATCACGCCAAAGCGCTGCGGGTCCTTGACCCAATAGCCGAAAATCGTCGCGCCGCTGTTCTGTGCGGCGGCTCGCAGGAGTTTCTCGGTGAAGTGCTGGCCGTGGAAAATGTTGTCGCCGAGGATCAGGCACACCGAGTCATCGCCGATAAACGAGGCGCCGATCAACAGCGCCTGGGCCAGGCCCTCTGGCGCCGTCTGTTGGGCGTAGCTCAGGCGCACGCCAAACTGGCCGCCGTCGCCCAACAGGTTGCGGTATTGCGCCAGGTCGTGGGGCGTGGAGATCAGCAGGATATCCTGGATGCCGGCGAGCATCAGCACCGAGATCGGGTAATAGATCATCGGTTTGTCGTACACCGGCAGCAGCTGTTTGGAGATCCCGAGGGTGATCGGGTGCAAGCGGGTTCCCGTGCCCCCGGCCAATACAATGCCCTTCATCATGCAATCAGGTCCTTGAAGTCAGTCAGGCCCAGACGCTGGCCCTGATAGCTGCCGTCTGCCACTGCGGCGCACCACTGGCGGTTAGCGAGGTACCACTGCACGGTTTTGCGCAGGCCACTGGCGAACGTCTCATTGGGGATCCAGCCCAGCTCACGCTGGATCTTGCCGGCATCGATGGCATAACGCAGATCGTGACCGGGACGGTCCTCGACGAAGCGAATCAGCTCGGCGTAGCGGCCGACCCCGGCAGGCTTTTGCGGCGCGAGCTCCTCCAGCAACGTGCAGATGGCGTGGACTACATCGATATTGCGCTGCTCGTTGTGCCCGCCGATGTTGTAGGTCTGGCCGACGGTTCCCTGGTGCAGCACCTTGAGCAACGCACGCGTATGGTCTTCTACATGCAGCCAATCCCGCACTTGCTGGCCATTGCCGTACACCGGCAGCGGTTTTCCGGCGAGGGCGTTGAGGATGGTCAGCGGGATGAGCTTTTCCGGAAACTGGAAAGGCCCGTAGTTGTTCGAGCAGTTGCTCAGCAGCACCGGCAATCCATAGGTGCGCTGCCAGGCACGGACCAGATGATCGGACGCCGCCTTGCTGGCCGAGTAGGGCGAGCTGGGGGCATACGCTGTGGTTTCACTGAACAATTCGTCGGGCCCGTGCAGGTCGCCGTACACCTCGTCGGTAGAAACGTGGTGAAAGCGCAAGGCACTTTTTGCCGGTTCGGCGAGGCTCTGCCAGTAGCTACGGGTGGCCTCCAGCAGGCTGTAGGTGCCGACGATATTGGTCTGGATAAAGGCTGCCGGGCCGTCGATGGAGCGGTCGACATGGGACTCGGCCGCCAGGTGCATGATCGCCTCGGGCTCAAAGCGCGCCATGACCGCACTGACCGTCGCCTGGTCGGCGATATCGGCCTGGACGAATTCGTAGCGGGTGTTGGTGGCGATGCTGGCCAGCGACTGCAGATTGCCGGCGTAGGTCAGCTTGTCCAGGTTGAGCACTTCATGTTCGGTGTGCCGGATCAGGTGGCGAATCAGCGCCGAACCGATAAAGCCGGCACCGCCGGTGATGAGAATGCGCATGGAGAAGGCCTTTTTCACGTCTGAGCCTGTGAATCATAGCGTGTCGCGGGGGGCAAGCGCGCCACCGGCGTGCCGGGCGCCCGATCACTGACCGCTGCCGGGGGTTGCGTATCGCCCCGAGCGGTGGCGATATAGACGCCTTACAAAAATTCCAGGGGTCGTCATGTTGCTCGCCACGTTGATTCATCGCGCCAGTCTGGCCAGTCCGCAAGTCACTGCCGAGCAGGCGCTGGAGCTGCTGCACGAGCACTACGGCCTGAGCGGAACGCTGAAGTCGCTGGGCAGCCAGCAGGACCTCAACTATCGGCTCGACAGCGACCAGGGCCGCTTCGTCCTGAAAATCTGCCGTGGCGATTACGCGGCGCTGGAGCTTGAGGCCCAGCACGCGGCGCTCAAGCACCTCGGCGCACACCGCGGCCTGCACGTTCCGCGAGTGATTACCGCGAAAAACGGCCAGGACCTGCTGACCCTCGAGCTGGCCGGGCAATCCTTGCATGTACGGCTGCTCGACTACATCGAAGGCCAGTCGCTGACCCACCTCGACCACCTCGGCCACGAAGTGGTCGCCGGGTTCGGCCAGCTCTGCGGGGAAATGGACCTGGCCCTGGCCAACTTCGATCATCCCGGACTCGAGCGCACCCTGCAGTGGGACGCCCGTCACGCCCGCGCCCTGACCGAGCACCTGCTGCCGGTGATCGCCGATGAGGCGCAGCGCGCCCGCCTGGCCGAGGCTGCCCAGCGTGCCGAGCGGCGCTTGCAGCCGTTACAGGCGAAGCTGCCGGTGCAGGCGATCCACATGGACATCACCGACGACAACGTGGTCTGGCAGCGTGATCAGCAGCGCCACTGGCAGTTGCAGGGGGTGATCGATTTCGGCGACCTGATCCGCACCTGGCGCATCACCGATCTGTCGGTGACCTGCGCGGCACTGCTGCACCATGCCGACGGTGATCCGATGATCATTCTGCCGGCCGTGCGTGCCTATCACGCGGTCAATCCGCTGAAACGCGAAGAGCTGCTGGCGCTGTGGCCGATGATCGTGGCGCGGGCGGTGGTGTTGGTGCTCAGCGGTGAACAGCAGGTCAGCATCGATCCGCAGAACCAGTACAGCCGCGACAACCTGAACCACGAGTGGGAGATTTTCCGCGTCGCCACCTCGGTGCCGTTCGAATTGATGGAAGCCGCGATTCTGGTGGCCGTCGGCGAGTCGCTGCCGGTGATCGCCAGCCAGGGCTTCGCACCTTTGCTGCCGAGCCTAGTGGGGCGTGAATTCGCGCTGATCGACCTCGGGGTCTTGAGTGCGCATTTCGAAGCCGGCAACTGGGAGCAAGAGGGTATCGATCAGCGTCTGCTGCAGGAAGCGGCGGCGGTCCATGGCCTGGCAGCCAGTCGCTACGGGCAGTTCCGCCTGTCGCGCACGCAGCCGGACAGCGCCATCGAGCCGGACACCTGCCCACTGCATGTCGACCTGCAGGTGCCCAATGGGACCACGGTCGAAGCACCGTTTGCCGGTGTGGTGCACGTGGGGCGTGACGGTCATCTGCAACTCGACAGCGCGCAATTGAGCGTGCGCCTGTGGGGCGTGAATCCGTCGCTGCATGCCGGTGCGGCGGTGATCAAGGGCCAGGTGTTGGGGGAGGTCAGTGGAGCGCTGCGGGTGCAGTTGAGCCGTGGTGCCGAACTGGATCCGCCGCTGTTCTGCAGCCCCTCCCGGGCAGCCGCCTGGCAAGCGCTGTGCCCGTCACCGGCGGCGCTGCTGGGGCTGGCCTGCGATGCCGAAGCCGAACTCGATCCGCACACCTTGCTGGCGCGCCGCGATGCCAGTTTCGCCCGTTCGCAAAAACACTATTACGTCGACCCGCCGCGCATCGAACGCGGCTGGCGCAACCACCTGATCGACATGCAGGGCCGCTCCTACCTGGACATGCTCAACAACGTTGCGGTGCTCGGCCACGGTCATCCGCGCATGGCCGCCGAAGCCAGCCGCCAGTGGTCGCTGCTCAATACCAACTCGCGCTTTCACTACGCGGCGATTGCCGAGTTCTCCGAACGCCTGCTGGCGCTGGCACCGGATTCGATGGACCGGGTGTTCCTGGTCAACAGCGGCACCGAGGCCAACGACCTGGCCATCCGCCTGGCCTGGGCCTACAGCGGTGGCCGCGACATGCTCAGCGTGCTCGAGGCCTACCACGGCTGGTCGGTGGCGGCGGACGCGGTGTCGACCTCGATTGCCGACAACCCGCAAGCCCTCAGCAGCCGTCCGGATTGGGTGCACCCGGTGACCGCGCCCAACACCTATCGCGGTGAATTCCGCGGCCCGGACAGCGCGCCGGATTACGTGCGCAGCGTCGAGCACAACCTGGCAAAAATTGCCGAGCAAAAACGCCAGCTGGCCGGGTTCATCTGTGAACCGGTGTACGGCAACGCCGGCGGGATTTCCTTGCCGCCGGGTTATCTGCAGCAGGTCTACGGGCTGGTGCGGGCCCAGGGCGGGGTGTGCATCGCCGACGAGGTGCAGGTCGGTTATGGGCGTATGGGCAAGTTCTTCTGGGGCTTCGAAGAGCAGGGCGTGGTGCCGGACATCATCACCATGGCCAAGGGCATGGGCAACGGCCAGCCATTGGGCGCGGTGATCACCCGCCGGGAGATTGCCGAAGCGCTGGAAGCCGAGGGCTACTTCTTCTCCTCGGCCGGCGGCAGCCCGGTCAGTTGCCGGATCGGCATGGCGGTGCTTGATGTGATGCACGAAGAAAAACTCTGGGAAAACGCCCAGGTCGTCGGCGGTTACTTCAAGGAGCGCCTGGAAGCCTTGATCGAGCGCCATCCGCTGGTCGGCGCGGTACACGGTTCGGGGTTCTACTTGGGGGTGGAGTTGATCCGCAATCGCGAGACCCTGGAGCCGGCCACCGAGGAGACCACGCTGCTCTGTGACCGCCTGCGCGAGCTGGGGATTTTCATGCAGCCTACCGGCGACTTCCTCAACATCCTGAAGATCAAACCGCCGATGGTGACCTCGCGCCAGAGCGTGGATTTCTTTGTCGACATGCTGTCCAAAGTGCTGGATGAGGGGTTGTAGGCGTTTCTCATGGGTGACTTAAGCCGATTATTATCGGCCTAAATCGGTGTATTTCTGACGAAATGATGTGTGCGCGCTTCTAAAGCCGATTTTTATCGGTTATAAAGTCGCCTGACGCAGGGCTGTGGATTGCCACGCCCGGACGTCCCCATTTCTGTCATCGGTCGAGGCCATACTCGATCGCCTGCACCCGCCCGGGAGATGTTCCATGAGTCGTATCGTTACTGTCGCTGCTACCCAGATGGCCTGTTCCTGGGACCTTGAAGCCAACATCGAGACCGCCGAGAAGCTGGTCCGCGAGGCCGCGGGCAAGGGCGCGCAGATCATCCTGATCCAGGAGTTGTTCGAGAGCCCGTACTTCTGCCAGAAGCCGAATCCGGATTACCTGCAGTTGGCGACCTCGGTCGAAGACAACGTGGCGATCAAGCACTTCCAGAAAGTCGCCAAGGAGCTGCAGGTGGTACTGCCCATCAGCTTCTATGAGCTGGCCGGCCGCGCCCGTTTCAACAGCATCGCGATCATCGATGCCGATGGCAGCAACCTCGGGATTTATCGGAAAAGCCATATTCCGGATGGTCCTGGCTACCACGAAAAGTACTACTTCAACCCGGGCGATACCGGCTTCAAAGTCTGGAACACCCGCTACGCGAAGATCGGCGTGGGTATCTGCTGGGACCAGTGGTTCCCGGAGTGCGCCCGCAGCATGGCGCTGCTTGGCGCGGAAATCCTGTTTTACCCAACCGCCATCGGCAGCGAGCCCCATGACCAGACCATCTCCTCCCGTGACCACTGGCAGCGCGTGCAACAAGGCCATGCCGGCGCCAACCTGATGCCGCTGATTGCCAGCAACCGCATCGGCAACGAAGAGCAGGACGGTTACGACATCACCTTCTATGGCTCCTCGTTCATTGCCAACCAGTTCGGCGAGAAGGTTGAAGAGCTCAATCAGACTGAAGAAGGCATACTGGTGCACAGTTTTGATTTGGATGAGCTGGAGCACATCCGCAGCGCCTGGGGTTCGTTCCGCGATCGTCGCCCGAACCTCTACGGCCCGCTGAAAACCCTCGACGGTTCCCTGGAGTCCTGATTGCAATGACCACTTTACACAGCACCCCGCGCGAAGACGGCTTCCACATGCCTGCCGAGTGGGCGCCGCAAACCCAGACCTGGATGGTCTGGCCAGAGCGCCCGGACAACTGGCGCCTGGGCGGCAAGCCGGCACAAGCGGCCCACGTCGCCGTGGCCAAGGCTATTGCGCGTTTCGAGCCGGTGACCGTTGCCGTGTCCGCTGGCCAGTACGAAAACGCCCGTGCACGCCTCGATGTGCCGAATATCCGCCTGGTGGAAATGTCCAGCGATGACGCCTGGGTCCGTGACACCGGGCCGACCTTCGTGATCAATGGCAGCGGCGAAGTCCGGGGTGTCGATTGGGACTTCAATGCCTGGGGCGGTTTCGATGGCGGCCTGTATTCGCCGTGGAATCGTGACTCGCAGGTGGCCGGCAAGATCCTCGAAATCGAGCGCGCACCTCGTTACCGCACCGAGGGCTTCGTGCTCGAAGGCGGCTCGATTCACGTCGACGGCGAAGGCACGCTGATCACCACCGAAGAGTGCCTGCTCAACCGCAATCGCAATCCGCACATGGACCGCGCGCAAATCGAAGCAGTGCTGAGCGCGCAACTGGCTGTGGATAAGATCATCTGGCTGCCGGATGGTTTGTTCAACGACGAAACCGACGGTCATGTGGATAACTTCTGCTGCTACGTGCGCCCGGGCGAAGTGCTGCTGGCCTGGACTGACGATGCGCAGAACCCCAACTACCCGCGCTGCCAGGCGGCGATGAATGTGCTGCAAAACAGCACCGACGCCAAGGGCCGCCCATTTATCGTGCACAAGATGCCGATTCCGGGGCCGTTGTTCGCCACCGAGGAAGAGTGCGCCGGTGTCGATCCGGTGGACGGCACCCAGGAACGTAATCCGTCGGTGCGCCTGGCCGGTTCCTACGTCAATTTCCTGATCGTCAACGGCGGCATCATCGCGCCGAGCTTCGACGATCCAATGGATGCACCGGCGAGGGAAATCCTGCAGAACCTGTTCCCGCAGCACGAAGTGGTGATGGTGCCGGGCCGTGAACTGTTACTGGGTGGCGGCAATATCCATTGCCTTACCCAACAGCAGCCAGCGCCGCACACCGTTTGAGTGGAGTTGTAACAAGCGTTTAGCCGGGAGCTCCACCCGTCTGAAGCACCCGCCAGCAAGCAAGCCCGCAGCCTTGACCGGTTGCGGGCTTTTTTGTCGCCGCACGTCGGCTCACCCGGCTGATTGGCATAGCTCTTGTATCTTTTTGAGAGTGATTCTCGGGAATGTAGAACGGCGTTGTTCTGTCATAAACCTTGGATAAGTTAGGCCGCTCACAAACCGGGAGAGAGCGCTGCAAATGAACATGGTCAGCGAGCGGACTCCGCATCCCTTTGTAATCAACAGCGAATCGCTACAAGTGCTGGCGCACTGGTTGAAATCCAACGGAACGCGACAGGTCAGGGAACCCGACCCGCGCAGGATGATGATCGAGCGCTACCCCGCTGGGTTGTTCAGCGAGGCAGAACTTGAGGCGCTGTGGGATGTGATGGAAGGATAGACAACAACGGATTGGTAAAGCGCTGCCCGGATGGCAGCGCTTTTTTTTCGCCGGTCAGAAACTGTAGGTGCCGGTGACCACCAGGCTGCGTGGCGCGCCCGGCTGGATCTGGAAGGCGCTGGTCGACGACTCGTAGTAGTGTTTGTCGCTGATATTGTTCAGCGCCGCGCGCAGGTCCCAGTCTTTCTGGCGGAACCCGGCCAGCGCATCCCAGCGGCCGTAACCCGGCAGCACAGTGGTGTTGAGGTTGTCGGCATAGCGGTCGCCAACCAGGGTCAGGCCGGTCTCGGCGTACCAGCCCATTTCCGGTTTCCAGGTGATGAACAGGCTGCCATTGCGCTTGGCGACGTTGCTGATGCGCTTGCCTTCAAAGCCGTTGTTGTCTTTCTCCACGGTCGCGTCCTGGAAGCCGGCGCCACCGCGCAGGTACCAGTTGCCGGTGATCTTGCCGGCCGCCGTCAACTCGATGCCGCGCGAGCGCTGCATGCCGGTCAGCAGGGTTACGGTCGGATCGTTCGGGTCGCTGGTCCGGCGGTTGTACAACTCAAGTTCGTAGACCGCCAGGGTGGTGCTCAAGCGCTCGTCGAGCCAGTCGCTTTTGACGCCGATTTCTTTTTGCTTGGTCAGCTCGGGACTGAGGTCGTTGACGTTGGTGGTGACCCCCGGCGTGATGCCGATCAGGCCGCCGCCGACCGGGGAGAAGGTCTTGCTCCATGAGGCATAGAACGAGTGATTGCGCAGTGGCGTCCAGACCAGGCCGACCCGCGGGCTGGTGCTGTGGCTGTCGCGGTCTTCGGAAATGTCCTTGAGCTGGTTGGTCGAATCCACCTCGAAGGTGTCGTAGCGCAGGCCGCCGAGCAGTTGCCACTGATCATTCAGGCGCAGTTGGTCCTGGACGTAAATGGCGCGGCTTTCGACTTCGGTGTGCGAGTCGCTGAACACCTGCATGCGTCCGGTGTGCACCAGGTCGCGATTGGGGTTGTACAGGTCCAACCCCGGCACGGCCGTGTTGCCCGGTGGCGTAGTCGCGGCGTTGTACAGTTTCGGGTCGCGACGCTGGCTGCCCAGCTCCAGCCCGGTGAGCAGGCGGTGCTCGAAACCGTAGGTGTCGAAGCTGCCCTCGAGTTCGAGGTTGTTGTAGATGTTGCGGGTGGTCAGATCCTGCTGCCAGTGCTGGCGCACCACCTGGTTGGTCGCGGTATTCACGTTGGTGACGTAGGTGTTGTCGAAATCGCTGTCGAGCTTGAACACCCCGAGGGTCTGGCGCAGTTGCCAGTTGTCGGCGATGTCATAGCTGAGTTTGGAGCGTAGGGATTGCGACTTGTCGTCGATGAAATCGTTGTCGGTGCCGTAGGTGGTATCGCGGCCGACGTCGGCAGGGCGGCCATTGATCGCCGGAATGCCGCGATCGGGCGTACGGTTGTAGCGGCTGTATTCGTACTGCACCAGCCAGTTCAGGTCGGGCGTCAGTTGCCAGCTCATCGAGGGCGCGAACAGTTGGCGGCTGCCACTGACGCCGTCGCGGAAGCTGTTTTCGTCCATGTTGCCCATGTTCAGACGCAGGCTCAGGTTGTCGCTGGGGTCGGTGCTCAGGTCAGCGTACAGGCTGCGCAGGTCTTCGCTGCCGCCCTGGGCTTCAATCGTCGAGCGGCGGCCGAACTCCGGCAACTTGCTCACCCGGTTGACGATCCCGCCCTGGCTGCCACGGCCATACAGCACGGCAGCCGGGCCCTTGAGCACTTCAATGCGCTCGATGTTGTGCAGGTCGCGCACGTACTGGCTGTCGTCGCGGATGCCGTCGAGGTAGAAGTCGTTACTGGCATCGAAGCCGCGGATGCGCAGGCTGTCGAAGCGCGTGTCAGCGCCGCTGCTGACGTTGGGAATGCCGCTGAGGGCGGTGCCCAGGTCATTGGTGCCGTAGTCGGAAACGTTGGCGGTCTTGATCGAGTCGATGGCCTGGGGAACGTAGCGCACCGGGGTGGCGGTGCGGGTGGCAGTGCTGGTTTCCTTGACCCGTGGATCGTCGATGTCGGCGTCGGCGCTGATGGAAGTGGCGGGCAATTCAGTGGTGGCAGCGTAGGTGAAACCAGCGCTCAACGAGGCGCAAAGGCCGAGGGTGACGGACGTAAGACGGAAAGGGGCAGGCATGTACGAAACGCATCCGGAAAGGGTGGGAAATTTAAGGGTGCGAATGGTAATGCTTGCTATTTACGCGCGTTAATTATTCTTGTGTTGCAGGGATGTTTCTTTGTTTCTAGTTGTGTCTGAGGCGATTTGACCGCTTGGCGCAACAAACTGAGTGCCATTACAGCGTTTTTCTGGGGCAGGGACAGGCATAGGCTGTCGGCATTCAATTCTCTCGGAGCTGTCCATGTCTGCCGCAACCCTGCATTACCTCTACGATCCCCTGTGCGGTTGGTGCTATGGCGCCAAGCCGTTGATTGCGGCGGCGCAGACGGTGCTGCCGGTGATCGCCCACGGCGGCGGGATGATGACCGGGGCCAATCGCCAGCCGGTCTCGGCGCAACTGCGCGACTACGTGATGCCCCATGACCGGCGGATAGCCGAATACACCGGCCAACCGTTTGGCCAGGCCTATTTCGAAGGCTTGCTGCGCGATCACACGGCGCTGTTCGATTCCGCGCCGCCCACCGCAGCGGTACTGGCGGCCGAGCAATTGGCCGGGCGCGGCCTGGAACTGCTCGGGCGTCTGCAAAGTGCGCATTATGTCGAGGGCCGGCGGATCGCTGATGAAGCGGTGTTGATTGAATTCGCTGCGGCGCTGGGTATGGAGCCTGCGGCCTTCACTCAGACCTTCAAGCAGATTCTGGCGAACGAACTGCCGGCGCATTTCCAGCACAGCCGGGCGCTGCTGGCGCAGGTCGGCGGCCAGGGTTTCCCGACTTTGGCGCTGGAGCAGGACGGACATTTTTCGCTGATTGATATCGGTCCGTGGCTGGGCAAGCCGGACGCGTTCGCCCATTGGCTCAAACAGTCTGTAGGGCATTCGTTGGCGCAGAGTTCTTCAGACCATCCGAGCTGCGGCCTCGACGGCTGCGCGCCAGGCAACTGATTTCTTAGACGATTTTCTACTTATTACAGACGATTCACGAAATTGACACACAGTTACATGCGCGGCTAGGATCCGCCCCACGCCTGTGGCACGTAGCCACGACCTCAAAACAATAAAAAGGGCCCGCCACGCTTTCGCGTGGGCGGGCCCTTTTGTTTGACGGATGAAAAAAGAGCGCAAAAGCAGCCATTTCAGCCAGCGGTCACAGTGCGTCTCAACCCGTAATAAGGAAAATAACATGTTGAATAAGCGTATTAGTCTGATCGCTCTGGGGATGTTGAGCGCGACTCAAGCCATGGCCAATGACCAGGCGGAGTCCAAGGGTTTCGTTGAAGACAGCAGCCTGAAAGTGCTGCTGCGCAATGCTTACATCAATCGCGATTACAAGGATGGTAACGAAGACAAGGCCGAGTGGGGCCAAGGTGTCATCGGCACCTTCTCCTCGGGCTTCACCCAGGGCACCGTCGGTGTCGGTGTGGACGCCTTCGGTCTGTACGCCCTGCGCCTGGACGGCGGCAAGGGTCGTAGCGGTGCCGGTGGTATCGACTTCTTCAAGCAAGGCGACAGCGGCGCTGCGGCGAACGACCTGTCCAAGGGCGGCGCGGCGGTAAAATTCCGTCTGTCGAGCACCGTGCTGACCTACGGTGACCAGATGCCGGCCCTGCCGGTGCTGAACTACGACAACTCGCGTCTGCTGCCGGAAAGCTACACCGGTACCTTGATCACTTCGAAAGAAATCGAAGGCCTGGAACTGAACGCCGGTCGTTTCACCGCCGAATCGCGCAAGAGCGCGGAAGGCCGTGACAGCGGTGGCCTGAAGTCGATCAACGTGTTGGGTGGTAGCTACCAGTTCACCGAACAGTTCAAGGGCGCGCTGTACGCTTCCGACGTCGAAGACGTGCTGAAGAAGCAGTACATCAACCTGAACTACGTGTTCCCACTGGCTTCCGATCAGTCCCTGACCCTGGACCTGAACGGCTACCGCACCAAGCTGGAAGACTCCTACGTTCGTGAAAGCGGCGCCACCGGCGACGACAACAAGATCTGGAGCCTGGCCGCCACTTACGCCACCGGCCCGCACTCGTTCACCCTGGCGCACCAGCGCAGCACCGGTGACAGCAACCTGGGCTACGCCTACGGCGGCTACCAGAAAGACCAGGGTCGCGTCGGTGACGGTGGCAACACCATCTACCTGGCCAACTCCTACTGGTCCGACTTCAACGCTGAAGACGAGCGCAGCTGGCAGCTGGGCTACGGCCTGGACTTCGGCGCGTTCGGCGTGCCTGGCCTGACCTACAACGTGGCTTACGTGCGTGGCGACAACATCACCACCTCCACCAGCACCGGTGGCACCGAGCGCGAAATCTTCAACCAGTTCAAGTACGTGGTCCAGAGCGGCCCGGCCAAAGACCTGAGCGTGAAGCTGCGCAGCTCGGTCCTGCGCGTGTCGCAGAAGTCCAGCGAATACAACGTCAGCGGCAACGAGCTGCGTGTGTTCGTCGACTACCCGATCAACGTGTTCTGATCCAGCGCACCTGATCGCGGCCTGATTCCGGGCTGAAAAAAAGCCCCGACTCGTGAGAGTTGGGGCTTTTTTATGCTCTGAAATCATCCCGCCCCCTGTAGGAGCGAGCTTGCTCGCGAAGGACGTCAACGATAACGCGCTCTATCAGGTAGCGCTGCGTTATCGTTGACGTCCTTCGCTGGCAAGCCAGCTCCTACAGGGGGGGCGTGGTGCAATCACTCCACCGCGCTGGTCAACTCCGGATTACCAAAGCCCTTGAGCGACGCATTGGACTTGGCGAAGTACTGGTTCCAGAAGCCTTCGAGGTTCTGGATCATCTTGCCGCTGCGGTAGCCGTTCTTGATCTGGGTCGGCACGAACGCCGCCCCGTGAACATAGACCCGGGCACCGTTGAAATCCGCCAGCAGGTTCTGCTTTTCGACCTTCGCCAGTTCCACGCCTGGATTGATCTCGCGGATCCCGTTGTTGGTGTAGAAGCTGCCGAAGTCGCTGTATTCGAGCATATCGGACATCAGCAGGATGACGTTGTCGTCCACCCCTTCGGCGGTCTTGATGTCGTCGCCGATGGACTTCAGGCTGAAGAGGATTTCGCTGCGCGGGATGTCCGAGCTGGACTTGCCCATGGTGCCGGCGAAGGCCTTGCCGAAGCGTTGGTAGAACGCCGTCGACTGACCCTTGAGGCAGGCGTCGAACTTGCGCGTGGCCATCATCGGAACGTCACCGAGCACCGCGGCATCGATGGGTTTTTCCAGCTCGCCGGCAAATTGCAGGCGAGTGTAGTGACCTTCGAGGTAGGCGCTGAACGAGTACAGGCGCAACTTGTCGCCCGGTTGCAGGAAGCGCTTGATGTGGCCCCAGGCGGTTTTCTGCAAGTCCGGGGTCAGCGGCGTGGTCTGGTCGACCACCACCGTCAGCATGCGTCCGGACGGCGCGCTGCGGAACTGTTCGATCTTCGCTTGGGCGTAGCAGCTCGGGACATCATTGCGCTCCGCTGCCACCAGGGCAGCGGGCGCCAATGCCAGAGCCAGGATCAGGCTCTTGAACTTCATCAGGCCTCCGACTTGTCGAGCAATTGCAGCTTGCGCGCACGACGGATGGTGGCCGCGTCCACGCCCTTCTTGCCGGCGACATAGTCGATGTCGTCTTCGTCGTAACCGGTCAGGTCGCCGTAGGCGTTGTGGTCGAAGGCGCCGGCGGCGACGGCTGGAGCAGGCGCAGGAGCAGGAGCAGGAGCGACAACCGCTGCTGGCTCAGGTGCCGGCGCTGCAACGGCGGCAACCACCGGAGCAGGAGCAGGTGCAGGCGCAGGCGCTGCCACCGGTGCAGCCGTCGGTGCCACGTAGAAGATCTTCAAGGCGGCGAAGCTCTTCTTGTAGCCGGCCAGTTCCGTGTCGCTATCGCTGATCTGATCGAAGCGCGGGCTGGCCTTGGCGATCAGATCGTTGATCTTGTTGTCGTCGCCGGCGTCGATGGCTGCGGTCAGTTCGCTGACGATCTTCGCCATGTAGTCGACGATGACCTTGCGATTGCCCGTGTCGGTCTCGTTTTTGATGCGGATTCGTTCCTTGGTCGCCACCTTGTCGTCTTCCTGCTGGATGTACGACTCGAAGGTTCGGTTCAGCAGGTCCGCGCGCAGTTGTTCCTGGTCGGTGCCGCTGACCCGGAACACGCTCAGTTGCAAGCCTTGCAGGGTGCCCAGCGACGCCTGGGCATCGTTGGCGACGCTGCGGGCCTGGTTGGCGTGATAGCGCATGTAGTCATCGGCGCTGGAGAACTTGTGGGTCAGCTCCCAGGCCTTGCGCGAGTGGGTGCCGGCGAAGCCGAAGATGAACGCCAGGTAGGTCGAACTGGCCTGGATGAAGATGAACAGGCCGCTGAGCACGGCGAAGGTCACGAGGGACGCGCGATGCAGGGCATCGATCTGGTCCTGTGCCGATTTGCCGGCAGCGTTGTCGGACAGTGCCTGCATGTCGTCCGGCAGCGGGATGGCGTCGGTGCTCGGGAAGTCGTCCGCCGCCTGGCTGACGGCTGGCGGGTTGGCGATCAGGTCGGTTTCCTGGGCGTTTAGGGTTTCGGTTCGCACCCAGAACGCGGCAATCGCCAGGCCGACGATGAAGATCCCGTAGCCGATCAACATGGTGTAGCGCTTGGCAGGCTTGTCGCCGTCCTTGTCCACTTTGACCCGGTTGAGGATCTGCTGATAAGGCGCGGCGCCGTCATCGATATGGGTGTTGTCGAGGGTGATGACGGCGGTGCTCATCATGTCGCCACCGGCGCCGCTGCGGCGCAGGTTTTCGTAGGACATGATGTGGTCGACCACGCGATTTTTGTACAACGCGCGACCGGCAAACTCGGACAGGAACAAACCGATAATGGAAATCACCAGGCCGATGGCGAAGGCACCGGCCAGTGCCGTGTTCGGTGTGGCCAGGGTCAGGGCAAATGGCGCCAGGGCGAAACCGAAGGCGGTGGCCTCGATCAGCATCAGGATGACGATCAACGTCCACAGGCCCAGGCCTTTCTCGCGACGACCGTCTTCATGGATCTTGCCCAGGTAATCCTGGTTGCGGCGGAAGGCCGCTTCCGAAGGCTGGTGCAGGCGATAGTAGGTCTCGTAGAACCCGCACAGCTCCTTCTCGGACGACAGGAAACCGATAGGCTTGGGGTTGGTTTCGCTGGGCTTTTCCTTTTCACCCGGGTTCTTCACCCAATGGCGAATCCGCCCAAAACCCGGCATGCGAATGCGCAGGTTCATCCACCAATAGCGGAAGGACGACCAGTAGACGATCACCGGAATCGCCAACAGGATGGTGAAGACGACTGGAATGATCACATACCAGTACGCCGCAAAAAACGTACGAAAAATCTCGAGCATGATGAGGGTCTCTCTCTACTTAACGGCGCTTTGGCGTGAACTGAGCGACGTAAGCGTCACCCTGTTTCGGGTAAAAGATTTCACCGGCGACTGCGTTGCCGGCACGTTTGTCGAAGACGATGTCGATGCAGCTCACCGGCGACTTCTGCTGATCGAGCGCGAACACCCGATACAGAATCTGGCTCTCGCCTTCGTAGGTATTGGCGACCGAGGCGTAGCCCGGGCTCTGCTTTTTCTGGGCGCTGGCGTAGTCGGTGATGAATTGCAGCTTCGGCGCCTGGGCCACCTTGGCCCCATCACGCAGCACCGCTACCGGACCCACCGCCACCGAATGGCCGTTGACCGCAGTGGCCCATGGCTTGCCGTTGAGGCCGGGGAAGAACTCGTTGGTGGCGAACTCCTGCAGCGGCTTGTCGTCTGCCAGGCTCTTCACCTGGCCCTCGATGCGCGGCAGGTCGGCAACGCAGGAGCTGAGCGGAGCTGCCGCGTTGGCGCTGGCAATCAGGGCGAAGGGCGAGCTTTTCGGGGTGATGCCCATGGCTAGCAGCGAACGGGTATCGGTGACTGCGTGACCACCGAAATCGACACCGCCCTTGCCGCTCAACGGCACGGTTGGCGAGCTGTCGACCACGACCGGTGCTGGCACTTCAGGGGCTGGGGTTTTGCTGGCAGGCTTGCTCGCCACCACCGCAGGCTTGCTCGCCGGTTTGGCAGCCGCAGGCTTTGCCGGAGCAGCAGGCGCAGTACCGTGGGCGAGGTACTTGGCGTTGCTGCGTTCACTGCGCACGCGCTCGACCAGCAACTGCTCGTTTTCGACTTCGACAAACTCCACCCGACGGTTCGCTGCGCGGCCCTGTTCGGAAGTGTTGTCGGCCAGTGGACGGGAAGCGCCGGCGCCCTGGTAGTAGATGTCCTGGCGCGGGATGCCGGCATCGGCGAGGATTCCGCCTACCGCACGGGCGCGTTGTTCCGAAAGTTGCTGGTTGAATTCAGCGGCGCCGGTGGCATCGGTATGACCGACCACCAGGACCTTTTTCGCCACCTGGCCCTTGGCCGGCTGCTTGTCGGTGAGCGCGGCGGCCAGCAGCGTCAGTTGTCGACGACCCGCCGGGGTCAGTTGCGCCGAGCCCACCGCAAACATCTCGGAGGATTGCACCTGGGCTTCCACGCCCACCGGCTGCACGCTTGGCGCGGCGCTCGGGGTGGCGGCGACGTTGGCCTTGATCTCGCTGACCTGCATCACCAGGCCTTCCTGCTTGGCCACGGCCTGCAGCTTCTTCACCCGATCCTGATACAGCAGCGCCACGCCGCAACCGGCGCCGGCACCCACGGTCGCACCCGCGACCATGGCCTTGCCGTCACCTTTGGTCAGCGCCACGACGGCCACGCCCAGCACCGCACCCACTGCACCGCCGGCCAGACAGGCGCTGGTCCCGGAAGACTGGCCCAGGTAGCCGTCGACCTGTGCGCAACCACCCAGGCCCATCGCCACTGCCACGGCAAGTGCCGTCGGCTTCACTATTGTTTTCACACCCATGCCAATGTCCTTTTCCCCATTCCTTGACCCGCCATCAGACGGGGATGCTTGCCAACCCAGCCGTTGAATTTCCGATGCCCGAAGCCCGCCCACGGCAAATCGCAGGCGAGCAAAAGCCCGAGCTGCGCGCATAGCGCGAAACTCCAGGCGAACGAGAGATGTCATGACCCAGGCAAAAGCCCATGAAAGGAAATATCCGTATAAGTGCCAGCCATAAAAGGCCGGGACGTCCGTGTTTGCAGGTGCTGCTCAGAGGGCAGCAAATCTAGCACAACAAAGCGTCAGCTATTCGATCGAGGGTAATGGGCACATGATAGTGCCAAATAGCAGGATAGTGGCAATGTGATATGCAGAAAAACGGCAAATGTGACTTCTGACAGTTCGTATTGGCCACCAAGGGGAGAGGAACGGAGCCGCTGCGAGTGTTCACTGCGGCTCCGGCAGGGTCGTCAGAAGTCCCAGCGGGTGGTGACCATCACGTTGCGCGGGTCACCGTAGTAGGCCGAGTCATAGAAGCCGATGTTGGTGAAGTAGACCTTGTCGAACAGGTTGTTGACGTTGAGGGTCGCCGACAGGTTTTCCGTGAGTTGGTAGCGCGCCATCAAGTCCACCAGCCAGTAAGGGTCCTGGGTGAATTTCTCGTAGTCGCGTTTGCCGGCGTTGTAAACGGTTTGCCAGCCCGCACTCTGCCAGCGTGCGCCACCGCCGACGGTGAGTTTGTCCAGATTGCCCTTGAGCTTGTAGCTGGTATAGAAGCTCAACTGGTCTTCCGGCTCCCAGGTGGCGACTTTGTCATCGTCAGCATTGCGGCTGATTTTGTGGGTATAGCCGGCCTGCAATTGCCAGCCCGGGCTGAGCTCTCCGGAAACTTCCGCCTCGTAGCCTTTGGTTTTGGTCCGGGTGCCAATGTAGGAGTAATCCGCGCCAGGGGTTGAGTTGAAAACGGTGTCGGCGATCGGACGGTTCTCTTCGTGTACTTCGAAATAGGCGAGGCTGGAATTCAGGCGGCCGTCGAAGAACTCACCCTTGATGCCCACTTCGTAGTTCTTGCCTTCGTTGGGTTCGAGCATCTTGTTGGTGCGGTCGCGGTATTGGGTTTGCGGCTGGAAGATTTCGGTGTAACTGGTGTAGGCCGTGAAGTTGTCGTTGAGGTCGTACGTCAGGCCGGCATAGGGCACCACCTTGCCGCTTTCCTGGGTGTCGCTGGTACCGGTGACCTGGTAATTGGCGATTCGCGAGCCGAGCATCAGGTGCAGCTCATCCATCAGGCTGAAGCGACCGGTGATGTAAGTACCGGTCTGGCGAGTGGTCTCGTTACTGATCCTGGTCGGCTGATTCCACAGGGGTTCAATGGCTTCGCCGTGCCATTGGTAGAAGTCGTAGGAATTGTCGAAGTAGGTGGCGTTGGAGTAGTCCTTGGCTTTCCACTTGGAAATCGACAACGACTGGCCGATCACCATTTCATGCTCCCGGCCCAGCCACTCGAACGGGCCGGACGCATACACATCCAGGCTGTCGCTGGTGGTCTCGCCGGTGTACTTACGGGCAAAGATCGAGCTGGCGGTCATGCTGTCCTGGGAGATGAAACCCAGGGGCGCGTCGTAGCCGTTGATCTGGTGGTTGTACTGGCCCTTGGTGACCCAGCCGTTGTCGAAGCTGTGCTCCAGCGTCGTGAACAGGGTGCGGTTGTATTGCTCCCAACTGCTCCATTTCGGCCCATTGTTGAAGGCGCGGGGCAGATCCAGTTTGTTGCCGGCCGGGTCGAAGATGGTGCGGGTACCGGTCCAGCTGGAGCCTTGTGGATCGCTGTCCTGATAGTCGGCACCGAGGGTCAGCAGGGTGTCGGGCGTCAGGTCGACTTCAAGAATGCCGTAGTAAACATCGGTCTTGCGCGAGTAGTGATCAAGGAACGACTTTTTATCCTGATAGGCCGCCACGGCCCGGCCGCGTACGTTGCCGGTTTCGGTCAGCGGGCCGCTGACATCGACTTGGGTGCGGTAGTTATCCCAGGAGCCGGCACCCAGTTCGAGACTGCCGTGAAAGTCGGACGTCGGTTTCTTGCGAATCAGGTTGATGGTGCCGCCCGGGCCGCCGGCGCCGGTGAGCAGGCCGGTGGCGCCCTTGAGCACTTCGACGCGGTCGTACAGGGCCATGTCGGTCAAGGTCTGGCCGGCCGAGTACTGGGCGTCGCGCAGAGTCGGGATGCCATCGTACTGAAAGTTGACGATGGAAAAACCACGGGAATAGTAGTTGGTCCGCTCCGTGTCATAGGTCGACACGGTGATGCCCGGCGTATGGCGCATTACGTCATCGATGGCGGTGAGACCGAAGTCATCCATGACCTGGCGGGTCACTACGGAAATCGATTGCGGGGTTTCCCGTGGCGTCAGCACCAGGCGCGTCGCGGTGGCGATGGTGCCCGGGGTGTAGGAGCCGGTGCCTTCGGTGACGGTCCCCAACTGGTTGGCGACGACCTCGGTGGACCCCAGCTCCAGCGCGGCCTGGCTGTTGTTCGCCACCAGCACGTAACCGCCATTGCTCTGGCGTTCGGCGTGCAGCCCGCTGTGGGCCAGCAAGCGCGCCAGGCCCTCTTCGGTGTCATACGAGCCGCTGAGTCCGTCGGTGTTCAGGTGGCGGGCCTGCTCGGTGTCGAACGACAGCGTGACTCCCGCCTGTAGCGCGAACTGGGTTAATGCACTGCCCAGCGGACCGGCGGCGATCTGGTACGACGTCTGGTTTTGCGCCAAGGCAGGGCCGGGCACGAGCGCCAGGCTTGTCAGACTGGCCAGGGTCAGGCCAACGATTGCCAGACGCACGGCGCGCGTCATCGAAATCGTGGCGTTGAGGGAAAGCGGGGGCATTAGGTGATCCTTCCGTTGTGCTGGCAGAAAGTCGCTGTGATCGCGGCTTGTGTCATTGACGGATGAGAATCGAAATCAGCAAGGTTGCCGCCGAAAAAACTGCAAATGAGCTCATGCCGGTTCGATACTGGCCCAGTAGCGAGTCAGATAATTCACCTTCACCGGCAGGGATTTACTCAGGTTCTCCAGCACTGTTTCGGTGTCATCGAGGCGGAACGCCCCGGAAATCCGCAAGTCTCGGACCGCCGCGGCACAGCGCAGCACGCCCGGGCGATAACGTTCCAGTTCCTCAGCAAAGTCGCCCAGGCGCCAGTCGTTGACGCTGAGCATGCCCTGAACCCAGGCCGTCGAGCCCGAGGGTAGGGTATGAATATTCGCCACAGCGTCGCGATCGAAATCGACCTGCTGCCCGGCTACAAGGCGCAAGCGCTGCTCGGCCTGTCGGCTCGGGCAAACCTCAACGGCATCCTGCAGCACACCGACCCTGGTGTGCCCGGGCAGTCGTCTGACGCTGAATCGGGTGCCAAGCGCTCGTACGCTGCCTTCGGCGGTTTGCACGATGAAAGGGCGCTGGGCGGGATCCTTGGCGGTCTGCAGCAGAATTTCGCCCTGCTGCAACTGAATCAGCCGCTGGGTGGTGTCGAAGCGAATATCCAGCGCGGTGTCGACATTCAGTTGCAGTTGCGAGCCGTCTTCCAGGTGCATGGAGCGCCGCTCCCGCCCGCCGGTGCGTTGATCGGCGAGCATCGCGCGATAGGGCACCTGCTCCACGGCCAGCCAACCACTGCCACCCACGGCCAACAACAGGCCAAGAATTTTCAGCACCTCGCGACGTTGCGCCTGCGCGGCGCCCAGGCTGGACAGGGCGGCCTGGCGAGGCACCCGGGCGAACTGACGTTGCAGCGCCTCCACCCGCGCCCAGGCCGCCGCGTGTGCCGGGCTCGCGTGCAGCCAGGTCTGCCAGGCCATGGCGCGAGCCTCGTTGGACGTGCCATCGTTGAGTTGTACATACCAACTGGCGGCGGCTTCCAGTGTCTTGAAATCCGGGGCGGCGGGCATCAGGGCTCGACCAGCAGCAGGCAGCGGGTCATGGCGCGGATCAAATGATTCTTCACGGTGGTGACCGACACCCCGAAACGCTCGCCGGCAGCGACATAGCTCAAGCCTTCGAGCTGGACGGCGAGGAAGATCTCCCGGGTCCTGCTGCCTAATTCATCGAGCAGGCTATCGATCATCACCAGCATCTCGATGATCGACAGCCTGACTTCCGGTGACACTTCCACCGGCTCGGGCTGTTGTGCCAACGCGTACAGGTAGGCCTGTTCGATGGTGCGGCGGCGCGATCTGTCGATCAGCAACGAGCGCGCAATCGCACTCAGGTAACCCCGTGGCTCGCGGATCGGCGCGGCATTGCGCGCGGTCATGACCCGAATAAAGGTGTCCTGGGCCAGATCCGAAGCATCCGCCGCATTGCCCAGGCGCACGCGCAACCAGCCTTTGAGCCAACTGTTGTGGTCGCTGTACAACTGCTGCAGGGCTGAATGATCGAGCGCCGACATGGGGGAGCCACCAATGCGTAAATGGTAATCGCTCGCATTGTCGTGATGGCAGGGATTTTATGCAAGGGGCGGCGCTACCCTGGGTGAGTGCCGCCAATCCTCAATAGTCGACCGCCGAGGGCGTTTCGAACTCAGCCTGCAGCAATGCCACAAAGGCCTCTCGTGCCGGATGGCGTGCTGCGTGTGCATGGGAGTAGAACAGGTTGTCGATGCATGTGAGGTCGTCGAACTCGTAGCCCAGCCAACCTGCGTTGTCGCGGTATTGTTCGTAGATTCCGCGCGGCACCAGGGCCACGCCGGCACCGGCGCTGACACAGCCGACGATGGTCCCGTAGCTGGCGATGCTGACGATCTTCTGCGTCAGCTCATGACGCAGCAACCACTGCTCGAGCGCCAGGCGGTAGGGGCAGCCTGGCGGCCACATGAACAGGTCCTTGCCTTGCAGATCCGCTGCGGTTTGCAGCGGTCCATGGGATTGGGCAGCGATCAGCACCAGGTCTTCGCCATACATCAGCGTACGCTTGAGTGCAGGGCGCTCGACGTCCACCGCCACTATCGCGCCATCTAGGCGGTGGTGCTGAACATCGTCGAGCAACTGCGACCAGGTCCCGGTACTCAGTTCCAGTGCCACCTTCGGGTACAGCGCGTGGAATTTGGCCAGCAAGGGCGGCAGTCGCCCCGACGCACTGGACTCGATCGCGCCAATGCGCAATGGCCCGCTCGGCTCGTGGGTCGGTGCAACCGCGCGCTGTGCTTCCGTCGCCAGATTGAGAATGCGCGAGGCGTAATCGAGGAACACTTCCCCCGCCGGCGTAATCCGCAGCCCTCGACCATCGCGGAAAAACAACGCGGTGCCGAGTTCACGCTCCAGCGACTTGATGCGTGCCGTGACATTCGACGGCACGCAGTGCAGCAACTCGGCGGCGCGAGCGATGCTGCCGATATCGGCCACCGTCTTGAACATACGCAGTTGGGACAGTTCCATAGTTCACCGAAAGTGAATTCTCGTAGCAGTTTAAGTCACTTGTTGTGAATGGAGGCGTTTTCGATACTCCCTGTGAGTCGTAGAAATCAGGGGAGTCTCCATGCAGCGCAGTTTGCTCAACATCAAACCGGGTCTGAAAATCAGCATGGCAACAGGCTTTGTCATCCTGTGCTGGGCCTATTCGCCCATCGGCATCCGCATCGGATTGCAAGGCTACGAGCCCGGCCAATTGGCCGTGATGCGCTTCCTCATCGCCTCGGTATTCATGGCCGCAGTCGCTGCAGTCATGGGCATCTCCCTGCCGCGACTCAAAGACCTGCCACTGCTGATCCTGCTCGGCTTCTTTGCCGTCAGCCTGCACCACATCGCGCTCAACTTCGGCCAACGCATCGTCAGTGCCGGCGCCGCCAGTGTCCTGGCGCAATCGACACCGCTGTTCAGCACACTGCTGGCGCACTTCGTGTTCAAGGATCGGGTCAACACCTGGCAATGGCTCTGCCTGCTCTGCGGCTTGTTCGGCGCCGCCGTGGTCATCAGCGGCGACCGTGGCCTCGGCCAACTCGACGCCCACGGCCTGCTGATCCTGCTGGCGGCACTGTCGTGGAGCCTGTACTTCGCCCTGCAGAAACACCACGCCCACCGCTACGACCCACTGACCCTGGTCTGCTACACCATCTGGTCCGGCACCGCGCTGCTGCTGGTCTACGCACCGGGCCTGTGGCAACAGGCACAAAACGCCCCCATCAACGTCAACCTCGCCGTCCTCACCCTCGGCATCTTCCCCAGCGCCCTGGCGTACCTGGCCTGGGCCTATGTGCTCAAACACAGCGTGGTCAGCCGGGCTTCTATGGCGCTGTACCTGATTCCGCCGACGGCCATGGGGCTGGCTTCGGTGGTGTTGGCTGAGCGGCCTTCGGTGATGGTGGTTGTGGGTGGGGTGATTGTGTTGGGGAGTGTGGTGGGGGTCAGGTTGGAGCCGGTGCGGGGTGAGTGTTTGGAGAAGGTCTGAAGGCTTCGGGAGAAGTCTATTCTGGATGGCGCTTCCTGGATTTGAACTGGGGTCGGCGATCTGTCGGTTAGCGTACAGACAAGTTTGCTCATTCAGCGACTGACGGAGTGGCACAAGTTGGCGATTTTCAACCAATCGCCGGAACAATGTGGCTGCTTCACCCAACCCCTTCTCGTATCATCAGCGCCTTCGTATCTGGAACGAACTGTGTGAACTCGCTAACTGGAAAGGCTCCGGCGGCCCCTGATGGAACGAAGTGGGACGTAGGCGAGGCTGTCAATCAGCTCTCGTGGGACGACTTGCGCATCATCAAGACGCTCAGTGATTGCGGCAATCGTTCGGCTACGGCCAAGAAGCTTGGCATCAATGTATCCACCGTTTCGCGACGAGTTGCTCAAGTTGAGCGAACGCTCGGCATCGCGCTGTTCGATCACCGCAAAACAGGGTATCTGCTCACCGCCGAGGGTGCTGAATTGCGAGCACTCGCCGAGCGAGTGGAGCTGGATATCGTCAGCGTCACGCGGCGTGTTTCACGTTCAGGCCAAGGCCCCCTCGGGAAACTTCGAATTACCACCAGCGACTCGCTGCTGCTGTACTTCTTGACCCCCATCATCGCGGCCTTCAAGGCCCTGAACGAGGGGATCACCGTCGAGGTGCTGGTGGGCAATGAAACCCTTAGCCTCGCCCGGGATGAATCGGATATCGCGATTCGAGCGACGAGAAAACCTGCAGAAAGCCTGGTGGGACGTAAACTGGCGAACATTGCCTGGGCACCTTACTGCTGCGCCAAGCAGATGACTGCCTTGCCCCTTTTCGATGAGGGCCGGGCATGGGTGTCATACTCCGCAGCACTCTGTGGTTTGAGGGCGACAAGTTATGTCGAAAGCAGAGTCGCTGCTGAGCGCATCGCGTATCGCACCGATTCTGTTGCAGCAGCAAGCGTTGCAATCGCGGCGGGTCTGGGATTTGGATTCCTTCCCTGCATGCTGGGCGACATAACCCCAGGGTTGGTACGCGTCGGCCCGGTGGTGCCAGAGCTTCAGGATGAGCTGTGGCTGCTGACTCACCAGGACATTCGAAAGTCGTGGCGAGTCAAAGCATTCATGACCTTCTGCGCCGCTGCCGTGGCCGGTCAAAAGCCCTTGGTAGAGGGGCAATTGATACTCCCGGTCACCTAGGCCAAACCCTGGATCGAAACCGGGAGTGCAGCTCAGATGTCTCGGGCGCCAATCACGGCCTTGCACACGATCTCAATCAGTTGCGGACGCTGTGCAAGTCTCGACACCCCAATGATATTGCTCGCGCACTGAGGTCGCTCAGTGCCGTAGGCCGCTTTGCGCACTTTGCCAACCACCGCGAACGCAGCGTCCATGTCCAGTACATAAAGCGTTTCCTCGACAACATCTTGCATAGTTGCGCCATACAAGGCGAGCAGCTTCGAAATGTTGTCGTAAGAGACCCGCATCTGCTCTCCCATCGAAGAGAAATCACTGGGCTTGCCGTCGGCGTCCAGCGGCGCCGGAGCTACCAGATTACCTTCCTCATCATGGTTGAATTGACCTGATACGTAGATCTCGTTTCCTACCCGCCGTGCCTGCGGATAGCCATACGCCTCCTCCCAGGAAACGCCCCAGTAGGCGGTCTGCTTGTTGAACGGTTGTGAAGCTGACATTGCATTCTCCTGCACATGACGGACCGGCTTGATCCGAATGGGCGAATGCTAGCAGCGCGATCGCGTATTTGATGGCTCATAAATGAGCCGACAGGAGCGCAAAAGTGCGCCACCGAAAGGCATCTTGATTCGTTATCTTTTGCTCGTCCTCAAGCAACGACGCTGAGGAGTGCGCTCGTGGCTACGGTAATGCCTGCAAGGTGCGGGACCCGAGACTTGTGCGATTGAACATCATCAAGCTGAAAGGAAACAAAAATGAACAATCCTAAAACTGAAGTCCTGACTCCGCTTAATAGCCAACTTATTTTCATCGATCAGCAGCCACAGATGGCCTTCGGCGTTCAGAGCATTGACCGGCAAACGCTGAAAAACAATACCGTTGCCTTGGCCAAGGCAGCGAAGATTTTCAATGTCCCCACCACCTTCACCACGGTTGAGACACAAAGCTTCTCAGGTCACACCTACCCCGAACTACTCGCTGTGTTCCCGGACGCCCCGCTGCTGGAGCGCACCTCCATGAATTCCTGGGATGATCAGAAGGTACGCGACGCACTCAAGAGAAATGGTCGCAACAAGATCATCGTCTCCGGCTTGTGGACCGAGGTATGCAATGCCACCTTCGCCCTGTCGGCAATGAACGATGCCGGCTATGAAATCTATATGGTTGCAGACGCCTCCGGCGGCACCACCAAAGAAGCCCACGATTACGCCATGCAGCGCATGATCCAGGCCGGCGTAGTACCGGTGACCTGGCAGCAGGTGCTGCTGGAATGGCAACGGGACTGGAAGAACCGCGACACCTACGACGCCGTAATGGAATTGGTAAAGGAACATTCTGGTGCATATGGCATGGGCGTCGACTACGCCTACACCATGGTGCACAAGGCGCCTGAGCGCGTTCAGCATGGCCCCACCTTGGCGCCTGTCGCTGCGTCTGTCTGAGCCATCGCCAGCCCCTGCCCTGGGGGCTGTTCACAGACTTGCGAAGGGTGCGCAGTCGACTGAACCGAGTCAACGAGCCTGGCCTGGAACCTCTGGGGATTTCCAAGGCCCAGCGCTGTACGAGTCAGGCGCTCGCATCCTGTTACCTGGATTAATGGATGTGTATGAACAAGGACAAATCTACCGTGCTGGCGACTCTCACACTGGCTTCGACAGGGCAGCTCAAATCCTGGCAGATAAGAACTGCCAAACAACTGATGCTGGGCAGGCTGGATACCGGCATTTCAGTGACTGAACTAGCCGAAGCTTGCGCATTGTCACGCAGTCACTTCTCACGCATGTTCAAGGAAAGCACCCGTATGCCCCCGCAGCGATGGCTGCGTGAACAGCGGGTCATGAAGAGCAGAGAGTTATTGAAGGCTTCCACGATGTTGCTCACAGAGATCGCGCTGGAATGCGGCTTCAGCGATCAATCTCACTTCTGCCGTACATTCGTGAAGGCTGAAGGCATGACACCGAAGGCTTGGCAGCAACAAGCAATCTGCCCGATTCCGGTCGTTGCTTGAGACGGTAAGGCAGCATCAACGCGCGGGCGAGCCCAAGCGGACTGAGGTGTAACCCCCTTGAAAATCAATTTGCTACAGCGACAGACGATTTTTTATAAAGTTTGCGCGCTAAATTATTGAGCGGCAGCTTATTGCGCATTGTTAGCGCTCAAACATTTAAATCGCCAACAGAATCCCCAAAGACATTCAAAAGTGAGGAAAGCCATGAGAGTTCTCTACACCGCAGTCGCAACCGCAACCGGTGGTCGGGATGGCCGAGCCATCTCCAGCGACAACAACCTTGATGTAAAACTGGCCACTCCGAAGGAATTGGGTGGTGCCGGTGGTGATGCCACCAACCCTGAGCAACTGTTCGCCGCTGGTTACTCGGCCTGCTTCATCGGTGCACTGAAGTTCGTTGCCAGCCAGAGCAAACGCAGCATTCCAGTCGACGCCTCGATTACTGCGCAGGTCGGCATTGGCCAGATCCCAGGCGGCTTTGGCCTGGATATCGACCTGAGCATCAACCTGCCAGGCCTGGAGCAAGCCGATGCACAAGCGTTGGTGGAGGCGGCCCACCAAGTGTGCCCTTACTCCAACGCAACCCGTGGCAACGTCGATGTCCGTCTGCACGTCACCGTCTAACTTCCCGACTCAGCAGAAACAGGAGATATGAAATGAGCGTTTTGACCAAAACACTCGCAGGCTCGCTCCTTGCCTTGTCGATCGGTAACGCATTCGCTGACTCTGGCGTCGAACACAACACTCAGGCATTCCTCGATGCACTGAACTCAGGCAGTGGTAAACACATCGAGCAGCTTTCGCCGAAGGACGCCCGCGCGGTACTGACCGGCGCTCAGGCCGGGGTGAAACTGACACTGCCCAAGGCGAATGTCAGCGAGTCAATGAGGCGGTTTTTCTGAAGCAGTAGTTGGAAAACAACCTGGCGCACCTGAATGATCCGGTGATCAATCTGCTGTATTCGCGATTGGCGTGCATGCTTCAGGACAATGCCCTGGACATGGATGAGTCTCAGGAGCTGCTTAACATCCTGCGTGGTTTTTCTGGGTTGAGCATCGAGCGACCGACAGTAGATGGCGCTGTCGTCGTTGCGCCGACAGACCTTCCTTTCAATTCGCCGATCCCTGATTTGGTATGGGACGGCCGGGTGTTTGTATTCACCGGGGTCATGGCGTTTGGTCCGCGCAAGGATTGTCAGGCGCTGGTCGAGGAGCGTGGTGGCTTGATTGGGGGTGGTGTGAGCAAGAAGGTGCATTACCTGGTGGTAGGTAGCATCGGTAATGAGCAGTGGCGTCACAGTACTTATGGCGCGAAGATCATCAAGGCTGTGGAATTACGGGAGGCGGGGGCTTCGATTGCCATTGTGGGGGAGGATCATTGGCAAAAGGTGTTGTTTGGTTGAGCTGGTTGGCTTGGGGGGGATCTTCGCTGGATCTGATGGCCTCTTCGCGAGCAAGCTCGCTCCTACAGGGGCCAGGGTGCAGTTCTGAAAGAAGACATTCCAGATACAACAAAGCCCTCGTATTTCTACGAGGGCTTTGTTTTGTATGGTGCCGGCACCAGGAGTCGAACCCGGGACCTACTGATTACAAGTCAGTTGCTCTACCAACTGAGCTATACCGGCGTGTTGGGCGACGATTATAGCGATTGCTTGGCGTCTGTAAACCCCTGAATTCTGACTATTTTTGCATCAGGCTTCGGGTCAGGCCCGGCGCAGGACTTTCTTGAGCTTTTCCAGGGTGCGCCAGGTGCGGCTGTTGCGCAGGGCGTGGAGTTCGGCTTCGGCAGTTTCGGCGCGTTGGCGTTGGCTGTGCAGGGCGTTTTCCAGGTCGCTGACCGGGTGGCTGAATTTGTGGCCGTAGCAGAACTGGAACTCGTCGAGGTTGCACGGGGCGAGGTCGAAGGCGCCTTTGAAGTGCAGGTGTTCTTCGGCCAGGTAGAAGGTGTTGAGGCCGTCGAACAGCACGGATTGATAGCCGGCGTCGGTCAGCAGGGGTTCCCAGGCCTGGTCGCGGGCCCAGGGGGTTTCGATGAGGATGATCCATGGGCGCCAGCGGCTGAAATCCATGCCGCGCAGGACGGTTTCTTCGTGGCCTTCGACGTCGATCTTGAGGAAGTGGATCGGGCCCTTGACGTGTTCGTCGCAGATCGAGTTCAGGGTGCGCGAGGTGACGGTGTGGCTTCGCACATCCATGCCGGCGTCCTGATGCTGCTTGGCGACGGCGGGCTCGACGGTGGACAGGCCGGTATCGGCGATGGCGTAGAAGGTCAGGTCGGCGGCGTTTTCGCCGGCCACGCATTGCAGGTTGATGTCCCTGGGCCGCTCCCTGCACAGGGCGTCGTGGTAGACCTGCACCGGCTCGATGTTGATCCCGCTCCAGCCGCGCTCGTAGAACGCCTTGGTCACCGAGTCGGCGGTCGGCTCGTTCGCGCCGACGTCAATGTAGAAGCCGTTTTCGAAGAATTTCAGCGCGCGCCACAGGCGAATGTCTTCGAAGTTCTGTGCATAGGAAATGAACGTCACGGGCGGTTCCTGTCGGTCTGCTCGGGGCACGCGCGCGGCGCCCGTGCGCCTTGTATAGCAACTGCTTTTATCTCGTGCAATTACTGGCGCGAGGGGTCCGGGATTCGGCAGTTATGTCCTTTGGTTTTAACGCTTATGCACAATCGACAGCTGTTTCAACGTTGCGACGCGAGTGTTCCAGCCTTGATTCTCATCAATGCGCAACTGGCTGTTATTTGGTTGATTTTTCCGTATGAACAAAAAATGAACAGTTGCATTTTTGTTACATGGCCCTCGAATCCAAGGGCTTCCAGTAATTTCATCAACAGAGTTATCCACAGGCTCAGTGGCGTTCGGCGAGCAACAGCAAATTACGCGGAGTCAGGGCGGTTTCGCAAAAAGTGCCCAGGCGCACGGCATAGCCTTGGGATTGCAGAAACAGGGCGCGGTCAAGCACCAGCCAGAGTTCGAGGGGGCGGCGAAACAGGCCGCGCAGCAGCTCTAGGTTGCGTACTTCGGCCAGGCGCTGCCAGCCGGCGGCTTCCAGTGCTGGCCAGTCCTGCGTGCCGACTGTGGATAAATCCTTCAGTGCGGCCAAGTCGCGGCAGTAATCGGCGAAGGGTTTGTCCAGCCAGGCGCTGGGCAGCGACGGGGTGGGCAGGTAATCGTCGCAGCCACGCAGTTGCCGCTGCAGCAGGTCGAAGCCGAGGCGGCGAGCCATGGAGCTGTCCCGCTGGCGGCGGACCCGGGCGCCGGCCGTCACGGTTTCGCTGAGGGGCAGGGCCAGGTCGTCCAGCGACAGACACAGAGCCGAGTTTTGCCCGGCTGCCGACAGCGCCTGATAGTGGCTGGCGTGGATGCGGTTGTAGCAGCACGGCGCGACTGCCAGCTGTCGGCAGCCGGCGGCGCTGGCCAGTTGCAGCAGGCGCACATGCAGATCGCCGCAGGCGTGCAGGGCCACCGGGGTCAGGTGTGCGTTCAAGTGCTGGGCTGCATTGTCTGCCAACACATCTTGCTGCAAGTGCCGGGCTGGCAGATGGTGGTGCTGGCTCAGCGCCTGGCCGCTGCTGACCAGCGCCGGGTCGTATTCCAGGCAGGTCAGCTGTTGATCGGCTTGCAGCAGGCGGCGGCCCAGATGACCCTTGCCGGAACACCAGTCCAGCCAGTGCTTGGGCTGATCGGTAAATTGCAGGCAGGCGGCGAAGGCTTCGATCTGTTGCCATTTGCGGCCGGGGACGTCGACGTTGAGGCGATGAGCGGCTGGCGCGATGGCTTGAACAGGAAGCTCACCTACGTTGCCGAGGGCCAACGCCTGGGCCGCCAATGCCGGAAAGGGCGCTGGTGCGTCGAGGTGTTCGGGATGGTTATGGCTGTTTTCCGCGTCTTCCAACGTACGCTGGCGCAGCCAGGCGGCCAGTTCAGGGTGCTCGGTTTCCCATGGCAGCTGGCGCTGGGTAAACGGACGTGGGCGCCAGAGTGCCTGGTGCTGGCTGAGGAAGGTGTCGAGGGCGTTGAAGCGGGCGAGCAGCTGCTCGCCCGTCAGCACCGGGGTGTCAGCGGCCCTGGCAGGCATCGACGCGCAACCAGCGCTCCAGCAGCTTGAAGCCGCGCACCAGGATGTAGGCCATCAGCAGGTAGAACATGCCGGCAGCGAAGAAGATCTCCACTGGCAGGTAGGTCCGGGCAATGATGGTACGGGCCATGCCGGTCAGTTCCAGCAATGTCACGGTGCTGGCCAGGGCGCTGGCCTTGAGCATCAGGATCACTTCGTTGCTGTAGGCCGGCAGGCCGATGCGCGCGGCACGCGGCAGGATGATGTAGAACAGCGCCTTCGGTCGCGACATGCCGAGCGCCCGGGCGGCTTCGATTTCACCCGGCGGAATGGCCTGGATCGCGCCACGCAGGATCTCGGCGATGTAGGCGGCGGTGTGCAGGGTCATGGTGGCGGTGGCGCACCAGAACGGATCGCGCAGGTACGGCCACATCGCGCTGTTGCGCACCGCGTCGAACTGCGCCAGGCCGTAGTAGACCAGGAATAGTTGCACCAGCAGCGGCGTGCCGCGGAAAAAGAAGATGTAGGCGTAGGGCAGGGCGCGCACGTACCAGAGCTTGGACGAGCGGGCGATGCCCAGCGGAATCGCCAGCAGCAGGCCGAGGATGACGGCGATGGCCACCAGTTCCAGGGTCAGGGTGGCGCCCTGGGCCAGTTTCGGCAGCCACTTGATGATCACTTCCCAGTTCATTCGGTGCTCCGGGCAAAGCCGCGAGCGGCGCGTTTTTCCAGCAGGTGCATGCCGGTCATGGCAATCACGGTTAGGCCCAGGTACATGAAGGCGGCGACCATGTAGAAGGTGAAGGGCTGCTTGGTCATGGTCACGCCGTTCTGCGCGTGGCGCATGATTTCTTCCAGGCCGATCACCGACACCAGCGCGGTGTCCTTCATCAGGATCATGAACAGGTTACCCAGTCCCGGCAGGGCGATGCGCCACATCTGCGGCATGATCAGCTTGGTGAAGATCCGCCATTTCGACAGGCCCAAGGCCACGCCGGCTTCGCGATGGCCCTTGGGGATAGCCAGGATCGCCCCACGGAACACTTCCGTGGCGTAGGCGCCGAAGCACAGGCCCAGGGCGATCACCCCGGCGGCGAAGGCGTTGAGGGCCAGGTCGGGGGTGCCGAAGAACTCGCCGATGACACGCATCAGGTTGACGGTGCCGAAGTAGATCAGCAGGACCCACAGCAGTTCGGGAATGCCGCGAACCAGGGTCGAGTAGGTGCCGCCAAGCCACTGCAGTGACTTGTACGGGGAAGTCTTGGCCAAGGCGCCGAGCAGGCCGAGTACCAGCCCCAGGCAAAGTGCCGTGAGAGCCAGTTTGACGGTCATCAGCGCGCCAGCGGCGAGCGCCGGGCCGAATCCTTGGAGATCGATAATCATGGAAGTCTATTCAGGTTGCAGCAGGCTTTGCAAAAGACCGGCGCAGCCAGGGGCTGCGCCGGTCAGGCACGTCAGGATCAGTAGATGCTGAACGGGAAGTACTTGTCGTTGATCTTCTTGTAGGTGCCGTCAGCGACGATTTCTTTCAGCGCGCTGTTGAGCTTGTTGCGCAGCTCGTTGTCACCCTTGCGCACGGCGATGCCGATCTTGTCGCTTTCGACAACCGGGTCACCCTTGAACTCGTAGTTCTTGCCGGCGTCGCTTTTCAGCCAGTCGTAGTTGGCGTACTTGTCGGCCAGGATCGCATCGACGCGACCGGAGGTCAGGTCCAGGTAGGCGTTTTCCTGGGTGTCGTAGAGGCTGACCTTGATGTCGTCAGCGTAGGTGTCTTCCAGCCAGGTGCCTGCCAGGGTGGCGCGCTGGGTGCCGATGGTCTTGCCCTTGAGGGAGTCCTTGTCGGTCTTGAAGTCGACGTTTTTCGGCGCGATGAACTGCAGTTTGTTCGAGTAGTAAGGGTCGGTGAAATCAACCGCCTGCTTGCGTTCATCGGTGATCGACAGCGAGGACACCAGGAAGTCGAACTTCTTGGCGTTGAGGGCCGGGATGATGCCGTCCCAGTCGGACGTGACGACTTCGCACTCGACCTTCATCTTGGCGCACAGGGCGTCGCCGATGTCTTTGTCGAAACCGACGACCTGGCCGCTGGCATCCTTGTTGTTGAATGGCGGGTAAGCCGCCTCGATACCCATCCGCAGTTTTTCCGCGGCCATTGCGTTGGCCGAGAACACCAGGGTGGCGGCCGCGGCCAGGAGGAATTTCTTGTAGGTCTGCATGCGGGGAGCTCCGTTAGCGGTTGCTGGACATGAATTGTTTGCAGCGCGCCGAAAGCGGGTTTTCAAACACCTGCTGTGGCGATCCTTGCTCTTCTACCAGGCCCTGGTGCAGGAACACGACTTCACTGGAGACCTGACGGGCAAAGCCCATTTCATGGGTGACCAGCAGCATGGTGCGGCCTTCTTCGGCCAGGGCGCGGATCACATTAAGTACTTCCTGAACCATTTCCGGGTCAAGTGCGGAAGTCGGCTCGTCGAACAGAATCACTTTCGGCTGCATCGCCAGGGTGCGGGCAATGGCTGCACGTTGCTGCTGGCCGCCGGACAGTTGCGCGGGGTAGGCGTGGCGCTTGTCGGCGATGCCGACCTTGGCCAGCAGGGCTTCGGCGACTTCAATGGCCTCGGCCTTGCTCTGGCCAAGCACCCGGCGCGGTGCCTCGATGATGTTGTCGAGCACGCTCATGTGCGGCCACAGGTTGAAATTTTGAAACACAAAACCGATCTCGCTGCGCAGGCGATTGATCTGTTTGCCGTCGGCGGCCACCAGTTCACCGTTTTTCGCAGCCTTGAGCTTGAGCTCTTCGCCAGCCACCAGGATCTGCCCCTGGTTGGGGTTTTCCAGCAGGTTGATGCACCGCAGGAACGTCGATTTGCCGGAGCCGGAGGAACCCAGGATCGAGATCACATCGCCGTCGCGTGCGGTCAGCGAGACGCCCTTGAGCACCTCGAGCTGGCCGTAGCGTTTGTGCAGGTTGCGGATTTCAAGCGCGGGCGTGGCCTCGGCCATGTGCGGTCCTCATTGTGTTCGGTTGTGCTTGTGCTGTTGGGCAGCCTTCCTGGCGAGGCGCCAAGCTAGCATAGCGTTGGAATGGCGGCCAACAGCCCCACGGGGCGTACACGGGATGTGGTGAGCGGGTGTCGCATCGACGCAGCAGACTGTCGCGCCATCAACAACCGAACATCCGTTCGATGCCATGTGTGCGTGGGGGGAGCGTAAAAAAAGGCGCGATGGTGCCAGCTTTGGCCGGGGGTTGGAAGGCTTGAGCGGACATTCGGTACAGATCTGCACAATTAGTGTGCACGGGCTTTTCAGCGCGAAGCCGCTTTGATTTGGTCATGCCTTGAAATAATTTGCCGGCCCGCAGTTCGTGGGCTGCGGGCCGGCGATTGGCCATGACCCGATTATTCGGCCTTGTCCTGCGGCTCGTCGAGGGATGCGCGGTAGCTGTCCAGGGCTTTGCCGAAATCGCTGATGAACTGCGGTTCGGTGAGCCAGGCCTGGGCGGTCTCGCGGTCCATGCCGTCGGCCCACATGCGGTAGTCGATCAGCATGTCGGCAGCCAGGTGGGTGGCGGCCATCGATTCGTTCTCGGCGTTTTCCATGTCCAGAAGTTCTGGACGTTCGTTGATGATGCCGCTGAGGTCGTTCAGCAGGATCAGCAGCATCTCGTCACGGCTGTTGGCTTCGGCTGCATGCATCTTGCTGAACATGGCCAGGGTGTACTCGGGGATCGGCTCGGCGAGGTGGCCGGTGTCGTCGTCCAGCGCCAGCGGCTTGCGGCCGACCATGCGGATCTGTTTGGCCTTGGCCTTGGCGCGCTTGGCGCGTTTTTGCTGCTTGTTCGGGGATGCCATGTAATGTCAGTTCGCTGTGTGTTGAGGGGTGGCCGCGATGGCGTCGGAAGCTGCCACGTAGTCGGCCTGGAAAGCCGGTGATTCGATCCACGCCAGGGCGCCGGCTTCGTCGGTCTCGGTGGACCATTGGCGATATTCGATCAGGGCCGCGAGGATGAAATCCATCGCGCCTTCTTCGCCTTCCTGCTCGAACACCAGTTCCAGCAACGGGTCTTCGAGGAAGGCGCGGCACATGGCCTGCTGGCTGGTTTTTTCGGCGTCGATCATCTTTTTGAACAGCTCTGTCAGGTCGACTGACTCGAAATCGATGCGGTCATCGTTCGGGTCCAGTTCCACCTGCGGCGCTGCGCGTTGGGTGCGGTTCTGCTTGGCCTTGGCTTTGGCGCGGGAGGCACGTTTTTGCTGCTTGTTCGCGGAGGCCATGGGCGTCGTTCCGTATTTCGTCGAGAGGGTGCAGGCCTAGCGGCTGCGCGGGACTCGCCGCCCGGGATGATCGGGGGCCAGCTCGCCGTGTTGCAGCCAGGACAATGCAATGGGCCATAGTGTGGCTTGGTATGGGCTGCGAAAAAAGCCGAAATGTCCGACTTGTTGCTCGCCGATGTCCTGTGGGTCGATTCGCAGGTGGGTGTTCGTACTGCCGCTGAAGTAGCCCAGCAGGCGTTCGATGGCCGGCACGGTGCCGTAGGGATCGTCGCTGAGGCTGATGGCCAGGGTGTTCGCAGTCACGCCGGCGAACGGCAGGCTTGCGCCCTTGGCGGCCAGCAGACGGCCGCTGGGGCGCTGTTCGTAGCGCGCGGTGGAAACGCTCCAGTCGCGCACCACACCGGCCGGCGTATCCTCGAGCCAGCCCAGGCGCTTGCCCGGAAAGTAGCCACAAAACCAGGTGACCAGCGGCATCAGCACATGCCACTTCCCGAGCATCTGCCAGCGCTGGGCGGGGGTGTAGTCGCGCCAGTAGGCGAATTGCGCACCGACCGTCACCAGTCGGCGGATCAGCTGCCCGGAGCTCGCCAGCCCCGCCGCGCAGCCGCCAAAGCTGTGGCCGACGACATCGATCGGCTGGCCGGGAAACTCGCGCTGGGCGCGTTTGATCATGGCCTCGAAGTCCAGCGATCCCCAGTCGGACCAGCTTGCCCGCAGGTTCTTCATCGAGGCTGGGCGCGACTCGCCGATGCCCCGGTAGTCGTAGGTGATGACGTCGAAGCCATTGGCGAACAGGTAGTCGGCGAAGCGCGAATAATGACGGCAGCGCACCGAGGTGGCGGCGTTGATGATCACCACGGCCCTGGAGGCGGTTGCAGCGGACTGGCGCCAGGTGAAACCGCCGAGGGTGAAGCCGTCGGCTGCGGGTTCCTGGAACGGTTCGGCGCGCAGGGCCGCAGCGGTCAGCGGCAAGGCCATTTGGGAGGGAGTCGGGGTAGGGGCGTCCTGCACATTCATCGGCTTCGAACCTCGGCGGCTAGCAGCCAACCATAGTCGGCGAAATGCCGATGAACAATCGGCTAGTGCGTTTTGCAGTGGGTTCAAGCGCCAATCAGTCTGAAACGTCGCCTGGCTTGAGGTCATCCAATGCAGGTAACGAATGGGTTCTGATGAGCCCGGGAGTTGTCATCATGAAATATGTCCATTCATTCATCGTGCCTATTGCTGCGCTCGGCTTGCTGATCTTTCCCCTGATGGCACAGGCCGCCAGTTATGAAGCCATCGACAGTGCCGGTGTGCAGGCGCAGCCGCAACAGCAAAACGGCGTGACCTACCTGTCGGGCGGCATCGGCCTGGACGAATCGCGCAGCATCCTGCAAGCCCAGGGCTATAACCTGCACATGACATTCGCCATCGGCGCACAGAACCAGTACACCTCCGATGTCGATGTGACGGTAGAAAAGGCACCCGGGCAGACCGTGCTCAATCTGGATCATGTCGGGCCGCTGGTGTACGTGCGGTTGCCTGCGGGCAAGTACTCGGTGGTCGCTACGCGCAATGGCGAGGTGCGGCATGACGTGGCGGATATCGGCAACGGCGCTGCGCGAAATCTGGTGTTCCATTGGGCTGGGGAATAGCCGGGGGGGCTCGCAGATTGCCAGCGTCGCGGGAGCGCCGCCGGCAACCAACCACCTTGGGGCGATGGATTTAGCGGATGCTGCGGATGTTGCCTTTGTTGCCTTTGACGGTGACCGAGACTTTCTTGAAGAGGAAGTAGTTCTCTTCGTTCACTTCGTAGCGCGGTGCGACGATCAGGTCGGCGCCGGACGATTTGACAGCCTTGTAGGCCGCCGCCGATTTGACCGCGCTCACCGGATCCAGGCCCAGGCCACCGAGGCTCAGACCGCTGTCTGCGCCGTAGGCCACGCCGTCGGCGAACTGGCTGTCACCGCCGAACTTGAATACGCCGAACAGGATGTTGACCGACGACTGGCCGGAGATGGCGTCGCCCACGGCAACGTCGGCCTTCAGGTCAGCCTTGACGGTGCTGTCGATCGGGGAGGAGGGCTGGCTGGTGTTGTAGCTGACGCAACCGCTGGCGGTGGCGATGAGGGTGGAGAGGGCGAAGATCTTCAGAATTGCATTCACTAACTACTTCCTTGCGTTGGATCGTTGGGAGCATTGATTCAGCTTTGATTCAGCTTTGTGCAACTGCTCAAGCTTGACCGTGGCAGGGGAGCAACTCTATGAGAGAACTCTCAAACTGTAGGGACGTGAATTACAGGGGGGGTAAATCGCAGGCATAAAAAAACCCTGAATCTTGCGATTCAGGGTTTTTGTATTGGTGCCCAGAGACGGAATCGAACCGCCGACACGGGGATTTTCAATCCCCTGCTCTACCGACTGAGCTATCTGGGCGAGATAACAAAAAACCCGCGCTAGGCGGGCTTTTTGTAGCTTTCGGGTGATTTTGACACCACCTGAAATGAATAAGTGGTGCCCAGAGACGGAATCGAACCGCCGACACGGGGATTTTCAATCCCCTGCTCTACCGACTGAGCTATCTGGGCAACGGGGCGCATTAAACGGCTTTTTCAGGGGGTCGTCAAGCAGGTTTTCAGAAAAATTTTAATTTATTCCGTCGCTTACGATCCGACCCCCGTTTTTGCGGGGTTATTCCGCTGGCGGCACGTAGCCTTCGGCCTTGGCGTAATCTTCGCCCGAGAAGAACTTGTCCATCTCGCCCTGCAGGTATTTGCGGTCTTCGGCGTTCATCATGTTCAAACGCTTCTCGTTGATCAGCAGGGTCTGGTGTTTCTGCCAGTCGGCCCAGGCCTTTTGCGAGACGTGATCGAAAATGTCCTGGCCTTTGGCGCCCGGGAAGGGCGCGCGCTCCAGGCCCGGCAGTTCTTCGTGGTACTTGCGGCACATGATGGTGCGGGTCATGACGACTCTCCTGCGTTCAATACGTCGGCCGCGCGCTTCAGCAGTTTCTTCACCGGGGCGGCAAGGCCCAGGCGCGGCGGGGTGGCGAGGTTATACCAGAGCCAGTCGGCCTCGGCCACGTGCTGGCCGGCCTCCTGGACCTGTACCAGCCAGGGTTCGATGGCCAGTTGAAAATGGCTGAAAGTGTGGACCAGGTTCGGCAGTTCGGTTTGGGTGCCCAGTTGCAGCGAATGTTGCAGCGCCAGGTGCTCGAGATCGCCGAGATCGTCCAGCTCCGGCAGGCTCCACAGGCCGCCCCACAGGCCCGTCGACGGGCGCCGGTAAAGCAGGATGGCGCCGTCGCGATTGGCCAGCAACGGCATCAGGGTGCGCTTTTGCGGGACTGTCTTGCGCGGCTTGGGAATCGGGTAGCGGGTTTCCAGGCCCAGCATGTGTGCCTCGCAGCCCTTTTCCAGCGGGCACAGCAGGCAGCTGGGTTTGCTGCGGGTGCAGAGCGTGGCGCCCATGTCCATCATCGCCTGGGTGTAGGCGTTGACGCGGTCGTGGGGGGTGAAGCGTTCGGCGGTGGCCCACAGCTGTTTGGCCACCTTCGGTTCGCCCGGATAGCCTTCCTGCGCAGTAAAGCGCGCCAGCACCCGTTTGACGTTGCCATCGAGGATCGGTGCGCGCAGGCCCATGCTCAGGCTGGCGATGGCGCCGGCGGTGGACAGGCCGATGCCCGGCAGGTCGGTGAGCTTTTCGACATCGCGGGGAAACTCGCCGCCGTACTCGGCCACGACGATTTTTGCGGTCTTCTGCAGGTTGCGCGCGCGGGTGTAGTAACCCAGCCCGGTCCACAGGTGCAGCACTTCATCTTCCGGCGCCGCCGCCAGGGCCTCGACCGTTGGCAGCGAGGCCATGAAACGGTCGAAGTAGTTCAGCACGGTGCTGACCTGGGTCTGCTGCAGCATGATCTCCGAGACCCACACCCGGTAAGGCGTGATGCCCTGCTGCCAGGGCAAATCGTGGCGCCCGTGGCGGTCGTACCAATCGAGCACCGCCGTGGAAAATTGCTCGGATCTCATCGCTTGAACAGCCCTTTGAGTGCGTCTTTGAGTTCCGGGCTGACCTTGTCGCCAAGCTTCTCGTCGATTTTTTCGCTTAGTTTGTCACCAGCCATTTTGCCGGCGACCTGACCCAGGCGTTCGTTGTCCAGGCGGCAGGCCTTGGCGCCGAGTTCCAGCGGGCCACGGCAGCGCAACGGCCATTCGATACCGACGAATTTGTCGCCGACCTTGCAGGCCGGGTCCGGCATGTCGCGCTGGTCACCTTCGACGATGATGCCGACGCGATAGTCCATGCCCAGCACGCGCAGGTCGAGGTCACCGTTGCCGTTGACGGTCATGCCCGGGATGCGCACTTTCAGGTCCGGGTTGCTGGCCACGCCATTTCGGAAGGTCAGGTTGCCCTTGAGCTCCTGGAACGGCGTGTCCTTGCCCCGCGGTTCGCCGCTCAGGGTCTTGCGATTGAGGGTGGCGATGCCTTTGCACAGCTGTTGCTCAAGATTGGCGTTGAGCAGCACGCCATTGTTGATCACGAAGCTGGCGGTGCCGTTGAGGCTGTCGATCAGGGTTTTCTGGCTGTTGCCGCTGGCGGTCAGGTTGCTGTTAAGCGTGACCAGGCCCTTGACCGGTGGATTCTTGCCCTGGCTTTCGAGGATTTTTTCCACCGGCACCCGGCTGATCGCAGTCTGCATGCCCAGTGCTGGCACTGTTTGACGCACATCGAGGGTGCCCTTGGCGTTGAACGTGCCGTTGTACAGTTCGCCACTGAGGTTCTGCAGGGTCAGCAGGCCGCCCTGGCCAGTGGCCTTGAGGGCGGCGTTCTGGATCGGCAGTTTGTCGAGGGTCAGTTGGCCGAAGGTCAGCTCGGCATCGAGGTCGAGTTTGCTCAGGCGCTCTGTGGGGATCAGCTTGTCGGTGCTCCAGGCGCCCTTGGTCGGCGCATTCGGCAGCGGTGTGCTGCCGGCGCCGGCCATGGCATCGGCCTCGGTGCTGCTGACTTCTGCCTGGCGGGCCACGGCGGCGCTGTTGGCCTCGGCGGATTTCGGCGGCAGGTAGCGATCGGCGTTGAACGTGTCGCCCTTGAGCTGCACGCGCAGGGCTTGTTTGGCGAAATCCTCGACAGCGATGCGACCACCGAAGGTGCTGTCGTCGAGCTTCAGGTTGAGGTTGTCCAGCGCCACGCTGGTGGGGGTCGCGGCGATGCGGCTGACCAGCTCGACCTTGCTCAGGCTGCCTTCGCCCATGGCTGGCAGTTTCTGCCCGATGCTGTCGACAAACTTCGCCAGGTCGAACTGGGCAATCGACAGCGCGCCGCTGATTTGCGGGGTCTTGTCGAGGTCGTTGGCCTTCAGTTCGCCAAGGGCCCGCAGCTGGTTGATCGACAGCTTGATGCCGGTCCATTCGGCGACGTTCGCCGCTTTATCCACGGCGATTTGCCCTTGGGCGGAGAAGGTCACGGCCTTGCCTTCGAGCGGCTCGCCGGTCAGTTCGCCGGTGAGCTTCATGTCTTCGAACTTGTAGCGCTGCAGGGCGCGTTCGAAACGCAGCTCGCCATTGAGTTCGCTGCGCACCCGCACGGCCGGTTGGTTGCTGGAAAGAAAGGCAGTGAGTTTGACGTCGATGTTGGTCGAGTCATGCACCGGGCCGGTGCTCAACTGGATGCTTTCGGCGCTGAATTGCTTGCCGGTGCGCTCGTCGGTGTATTCCACACGGGCGTTGTTGACGGTCAGGCTGTCGATGTCGAGGCGCATCGGTTGCGCCGGCTTTTCCATGCTGGCCGGGGTTTCGCTGGTGGGAGCAGGGCTGGTCGCGGGGGTGCCGGTGCTGTTCGCCACGGGGGCGGCCTTGCCGATGTCTTCCCAGTTGCCGTGGCCGTCCTTGTCGCGATTCAGGCGCAGGTTCAGGCCTTCGACGCGCACATCGCTCATCTGCACTTCGCGACGCAGCAGCGGCAGCACGCGGACCGACAGGCCGAGCATTTGCAGGTCGGCAAACGGCGCGCTGGGGTTGGCCAGGGTCGCGACGCTGGCTTCGTGCAGCTCGAGGCCGAGCCAGGGGAACAGGCTCCAACCGATATCGCCATTGAGCGTCAGCTCGATGTGGGCCTTGTCGCGGGCAATCTGGCGAATCTCGTCTTTGTAGTCATTGGGGTCAAACCAGTGGGTCAGGGCAAAGCCCAGGGCCACAATGACCAGCAACAGCCCGAGAAGTACCAGACCCAGGATTTTGCCGAACGCTTTCATGGGCGAGTCCTTGTAGAGAGTCGAATTCGAAATTTAGCCGGGGAGTATAGCGCTCCGAAACTGACGACTGGTCAGTGATCACATTTACAGCAGGTCCAGCGGCAGCTTCAGCTTGGCGGCCAGCGCCTGTGCCTCGAGATGGCCGGCGGGGGCCAGCAGGTGCAGAGTCGCGCCAGCGCGCTCGGCCATGCTGCGGGCTTCGCTGACCAGGCGCTCGGCCACCCCGCGGCGCCGAGTGACCTTACGCACACACAGTTGGGACAGCTGCCACACGCTTGCCTGGCGCTGCAGGCGGGCCGCGCCCAGCAGGCGGTCATTGAAGCGCCCGGCGATCAGGCTGCCGTCAGACAGACTATCTTCTATCAGCTGGCGTTCATCGGCGAAGGGCGCGAACAGCCACGGCGGGGCGTCCTGGTAAATCTTCTGCAGGTCCTGCTGATCCTGATAGCTGGGGGTGTTCAGCGATTCGACAACGATGGGCATGGGAATTCCTTGCAGAGAGCGATCCTGACGGGGCGCTCCAGGGTTAAACCGGTTTTTGCCGGGGGATCGACGCAAATCACCTGAAAAAAGGCCTGATTGGTCCGGGTCGGCCAGGGCAGGCAAATGCTACCCTGCGGCCGTTCGTCGGCGCCGCTGCGACCTGTTGTCGCGCAGGGAACCGCTTCATTCGAAAAAACGGCCAAGCCTGGTGTGCAACAAGGCCGGGAATGAGGCGGGTTCGGCGAACCATACTAATAATTGGGGGAAACACAAATGAGCACGAGCACCGTGGCCGGCAATAGTGCCGCCGAGCCGGCGTTCCTGTCCAAGGAACGCATTATCGCCAAGCCCGGTTTCAACCGTTGGCTGGTTCCACCGGCCGCATTGGCCATTCACCTGTGCATCGGCATGGCCTATGGCTTCTCGGTGTTCTGGCTGCCGTTGTCCAAGGCGCTGGGGATCACCGCGCCGGTGGCCTGTGCGCCGGACATGAGTTTCATCGCGCAGGTGTTCTCGTCGCAGTGCGACTGGCCGATCTCGATGCTCGGCTGGATCTACACCCTGTTCTTCATCTTCCTCGGTTGCTCGGCAGCCATCTGGGGCGGCTGGCTGGAACACGCCGGACCGCGCAAGGCCGGTGTGGTGTCGGCGCTGTGCTGGTGCGGTGGCCTGCTGATTTCGGCGCTGGGTATCTATACCCACCAGATCTGGCTGATGTGGCTAGGTTCCGGGGTGATTGGCGGGATCGGCCTGGGCCTGGGCTACATTTCGCCGGTCTCGACCCTGATCAAGTGGTTCCCGGACAAGCGCGGCATGGCCACCGGCATGGCGATCATGGGGTTCGGCGGCGGGGCCATGGTCGGCGCACCGTTGGCGGCTGCCTTGATGAGCCATTTTGCTTCGCCAAGCGGTGTCGGCGTGTGGCAGAGCTTCCTGGTGATGGCCGCCATCTACCTGGTGTTCATGCTCGGCGGCGCGATGTCCTACCGTGTTCCGCCGACCGGCTGGAAGCCTGAAGGCTGGACCCCGCCGGAGAAAAAAACCGCGAACGCGATGATCACCCATCGCCATGTACACGTGAACGTGGCATGGAAAACCCCGCAGTTCCGCCTGGTCTGGCTGGTGTTGTGCCTGAACGTTTCGGCCGGTATCGGCATCCTCGGCATGGCTTCGCCGCTGTTGCAGGAAGTGTTCGGCGGCAAGCTGCTGGGCAATGACCTGCCTTTTGGCGCGCTGGACGCCGGACAATTGGCCTCGATTGCGGCGATTGCGGCGGGTTTCACCGGCCTGTTGAGCCTGTTCAACATCGGCGGACGCTTCTTCTGGGCGTCGTTTTCCGACTACCTGGGACGAAAAAATACCTACTTCGTGTTCTTCGCCCTGGGTTTTGCCCTCTATGCGTTGATCCCGAATCTCGGGCACCTGGGGAACGTTTCGCTGTTTGTCGCGGCGTTCTGCATCATCCTGTCGATGTACGGCGGCGGTTTTGCCACCGTGCCGGCGTATCTGGCCGACCTGTTCGGTACGCAAATGGTCGGCGCGATCCACGGCCGACTGCTGACGGCCTGGGCCGCGGCCGGCGTGCTGGGGCCGGTGCTGGTGAACTATTTGCGTGAGTATCAGTTGAGCATCGGCGTCGAGCGTGCGGCGGCCTATGACATTACCCTGTACATCCTCGCCGGCCTGCTGGTGCTCGGGTTCCTGTGCAATCTGCTGGTGCGGCCGGTGGCCGACAAGTACTTCATGACCGACGCCGAACTGGCCGCCGAACAGGCGCTGGGCCACGACAAGGGCGCCGACAGCAGCACGGTGCTGGAGTGGAAAGCCTCTTCGGCCAGCGTGCCGTTGGCGGTAGCGGCCTGGCTGGCAGTGGGGATTCCGCTGGCGTGGGGGATCTGGGTGACGTTGCAGAAGACGGCGGTGTTGTTTCACTAAGCTAATCGCATTACCTCTGTAGGAGCGAGCTTGCTCGCGAAAGCGGTCTGACAATCGACGGCGATGTTGAATGTGGGGTCCCCTTCGCGAGCAAGCTCGCTCCTACAGGTTTCTTCAGGCATGGCCGATATGCCTTGTATGGACATGTCTATCCCCGCAAATACGGGCTTCTATCCGTCAGCCATCTCACCTCGCATGTTTCTGTTTCCGGCCCGCGCGCCTATACTGGCTGCCTTTTTCGCCCAATGATTTTGCGGAGCTGGTGATGGCCGAACGTATTGCCTCCGTCGAGCGCGACACTCTGGAAACCCAGATCAAAGCCTCGATCAACCTGGATGGCACCGGAAAGGCCCGATTTGATATCGGTGTACCTTTTCTTGAGCACATGCTGGACCAGATCGCCCGTCACGGGCTGATCGACCTGGATATCGAGAGCAAGGGCGACCTGCATATCGACGATCACCATACCGTGGAAGACGTCGGTATCACCCTGGGCCAAGCCTTCAGCAAAGCCATTGGCGACAAGAAAGGCATCCGTCGCTACGGCCACGCCTACGTGCCGCTCGACGAAGCGCTGTCGCGCGTAGTGATCGACTTCTCCGGCCGTCCTGGCCTGCAGATGCACGTTCCCTACACCCGTGCGACCGTCGGTGGCTTCGACGTCGACCTGTTCCAGGAATTCTTCCAGGGCTTCGTCAACCACGCCAACGTCACTCTGCACATCGACAATCTGCGTGGGCACAACACCCACCACCAGATCGAAACCGTGTTCAAGGCTTTCGGTCGCGCCCTGCGCATGGCCGTCGAGCTGGACGACCGCATGGCCGGGCAAATGCCCTCGACCAAGGGCGTCCTGTAATGCAGACCGTTGCGGTAATCGATTACGGCATGGGCAACCTGCACTCGGTGGCCAAGGCGCTGGAACACGTCGGTGCCGGCAAGGTGCTGATCACCAGCGATGCCAACGTGATTCGCGAAGCCGATCGCGTGGTGTTTCCCGGGGTCGGCGCGATTCGCGATTGCATGGCAGAAATCCGTCGCCTGGGCTTCGACTCGCTGGTTCGTGAAGTCAGCCAGGACCGGCCGTTCCTCGGCATCTGCGTGGGCATGCAAGCCTTGCTCGAGCACAGTGAAGAGAACGATGGCGTCGACTGCATTGGCCTGTTCCCGGGCCAGGTGAAGTTCTTCGGCAAGGACCTGCACGAAGACGGCGAACACTTGAAAGTCCCGCACATGGGCTGGAACGAAGTGCAGCAGACGGTGGATCACCCGCTGTGGCACGAGATCCCGGACCTGGCGCGTTTCTACTTCGTACACAGCTACTACATCGCCGCCGGTAATCCGCGCCAGGTGGTGGGTGGCGGTCACTACGGCACCAATTTCGCCGCAGCACTGGCCGAAGGCTCGCGCTTCGCCGTGCAGTTCCACCCGGAGAAGAGCCATTCCCATGGCCTGCAATTGCTGCAGAACTTCGCCTCGTGGGACGGTCGCTGGTAATGGCGATCAAGAAGTCCAAGCCGCCGATCCTCACGCTCACCGCCGAGCAGGAGAACGAGGCCAACAGCAAGATCAAGCGGTTCATGGAGGACCGCTTCGAACTCGACCTCGGTACGTTCGAGGCGGCTGAGATTCTTGAGCTGTTTACCCGCGAAATTGCTCCGCACTATTACAACCGGGCGATTTTCGATGTGCAGACCCATCTCAAAGAGAGATTCGAAAGCATCGAAAGCGACCTGTGGGCGCTCGAAAAAAACTGATTTCCGAGCAACGCTGAAAAATCGAATTGAAGGTTTTGCCAGATGCTGATTATTCCCGCTATCGATCTCAAAGACGGTGCCTGTGTACGTCTGCGCCAGGGCCGCATGGAAGATTCCACGGTGTTCTCCGATGACCCGGTGAGCATGGCCGCCAAATGGGTGGAGGGCGGCTGCCGCCGCCTGCATCTGGTCGACCTGAACGGCGCCTTCGAAGGCCAGCCGGTCAACGGCGAAGTCGTAACGGCCATCGCCAAGCGCTACCCGAACCTGCCGATCCAGATCGGCGGCGGCATTCGCTCGCTGGAAACCATCGAGCACTACGTCAAGGCGGGCGTGAGCTACGTGATCATCGGCACCAAGGCCGTTAAAGATCCGGCGTTCGTCGCCGAAGCCTGCCGCGCGTTCCCGGGCAAAGTGATAGTCGGCCTGGATGCCAAGGACGGTTTTGTCGCCACCGACGGCTGGGCTGAAATCAGCACCGTGCAGGTGATCGACCTGGCCAAGCAGTTCGAAGCCGACGGCGTCTCGGCCATTGTTTATACCGACATCGCCAAAGACGGCATGATGCAGGGTTGCAACGTACCCTTCACCGCAGCGCTGGCAGCGGCCACGAAAATCCCGGTGATCGCGTCCGGTGGCATCCACAACCTGGGTGACATCAAGAGCCTGCTCGACGCCAAGGCGCCCGGCATCATCGGCGCCATCACCGGCCGCGCGATCTACGAAGGCACTCTCGACGTTGCCGAGGCGCAAGCCTTCTGCGATTCGTACAAAGGCTGAGGACTGACCATGGCGCTGGCCAAACGCATCATCCCTTGCCTGGACGTGGACAACGGCCGGGTGGTCAAGGGTGTGAAGTTCGAGAACATCCGTGACGCCGGCGACCCGGTGGAAATTGCCCGTCGCTATGACGAGCAGGGTGCCGACGAGATTACCTTTCTCGACATCACCGCCAGCGTCGACGGCCGCGACACCACGCTGCACACCGTCGAGCGCATGGCCAGCCAGGTGTTCATCCCGCTGACCGTCGGCGGTGGCGTGCGCACCGTGCAAGACATCCGTAACCTGCTCAATGCCGGTGCGGACAAGGTCTCGATCAACACCGCGGCGGTGTTCAACCCGGAATTCGTCGGCGAAGCCGCGCAGCATTTCGGCTCGCAGTGCATCGTCGTCGCCATCGACGCCAAGAAGGTCTCACTGCCGGGTGAAACCCCGCGCTGGGAAATCTTCACCCATGGCGGACGCAAACCGACCGGGCTGGATGCGGTGGAGTGGGCGAAGAAGATGGAAGGCCTGGGGGCCGGTGAGATCCTGCTGACCAGCATGGACCAGGACGGCATGAAGAACGGCTTCGACCTCGGTGTGACCCGCGCCATCAGCGATGCGCTGGGCATCCCGGTGATTGCTTCCGGCGGCGTCGGCAACCTGCAGCATCTGGCCGATGGCATCCTCGAAGGCCACGCCAGCGCAGTGCTGGCGGCGAGTATCTTCCACTTCGGCGAGTACACCGTGCCGGAAGCGAAGGCCTACATGGCGGCACGCGGCATCGTGGTTCGCTAAAGGCCAGTGGACAGCATGGCGGGCTCAAGGCAAGCTTGGGCACGCCATGGATTCCGGTAGCCGACATGCTCAGACGCCTTTTCCTCGTTTTCGCCAGTGCCTCATTGCTGTTATCCAGCCCACTGCGCGCCGCAGAAAGCATCAACACCGACCTGGTGTTGCTGACGGAAAACTTCCCGCCCTACAACATGGCGAAGAACGGCAAGAACTTCGCCCAGGACGAGAATATCGACGGCATTGCCGTGGACATCGTCCGTGAGATGTTCAAACGCACCGACCTTACTTACAGCCTGACCCTGCGTTTCCCTTGGGAGCGGGTCTATAAGCTCGCCCTGGAGAACCCTGGCTATGGCGCTTTCGTGATGGCGCGCCTGCCGGATCGCGAGAAGTTGTTCAAATGGGTCGGCCCGCTGGGTCCGGACGACTGGATCCTGCTGGCCAGGGCTGATAGCAAGATCACCCTCGAATCCCTGGAGCAGGCGCGCAAGTACAAGATCGGCGCCTACAAGGGCGATGCGATTGCGCAAACCCTGACCAAGCAGGGGCTCAAGCCGATTGTGGTGCTGCGCGACCAGGACAACGCGAAGAAGCTGGTCAGTGGCCAGATCGACCTGTGGGCCACCGGTGACCCGGCTGGCCGCTACCTGGCGCGCCAGGACGGCGTCACCGGGCTGAAGACCGTGCTGCGTTTCAATAGCGCGCAGCTGTACCTTGCGCTGAACAAGGATGTCTCCGACGAAACCGTCGCCAAGCTGCAGGCCGCACTGGACAAGTTGCGCGCCGAAGGCGTGGTGGACGACATCATGGCGCGCTATCTCTAGCGGTAACGCCCGTCCTTGCCATGCCCGGCCATCGCCTGGTTGCTGCGCAGGCTGATCATCGACTTGATATCAATCCACTCGACGCCCTGGGCCTTGAGCCGGGGCAATTCGCGCTCCAGTACTGCCAGCGTCTGCGGATAAGGGTGGCCGATCATCACCGCCGAGCCCTGTTTGCGTGCCAGGCTGATGGCGGTTTGCAGTTGAGTGAGAATCGCCGCTTCGGTGCGCACATCATCGAGAAACACGTCCCGCGACAGGCTCGCCAGGCCGATTTTCTGCGCCTCGGCAGCGGCGACCGTCTGGGCGCTGGTGCGGCTGTCGAGGAAAAACTTGTGGCGCCGCTGCAACTCGGCCATCAACCAGGTCATGGCTGGGCGCTGGGCGGTCATGCGGCTGCCCATGTGGTTGTTGATGCCCGCCGTGTAGGGCACGGCTTTGAACGCCGCATTCAGGCGACTCTGCAATTCTTCGATGGGCAATTCAGGGTGCCAGGCGAACGGGCCGGTGGCCGGGTCCATGGGCATGTGCAGGATCACGATCTTGCCGGCGCGGTGCGCCTCGCGGGCGAATTCGGCGGCGTGGGGGGTGTCGGGCATGACTGCCGCGGTCACCGGGCCGGGCAGGCTGAGCACGCGGCGATCCCGGGGCAGGTTCTGCCCCAGGTCGTCGATGATCAGGCTCAGGTAGGCCTTGTGCGTGGGGGAGGCCTGGGCCAGGGTCGCATGGGCGACGCTGGCCAGGCAGCACAACAGGCAGAGGATGCCGCGCAAACCCATCTCAGCGGCTACGGGTGATGCTCAGGCCCTTGAGCAGGCTCAACGCCTGGGCCAGCTGATAGTCATCATCCTGCGGCATCGGCTTGGCCTTGCCGCCCGAACCGCTCGGCTTGTCGGCGCCGCCGTTGCCATTACCCAGGTGGCCTTGCAGGTCGGCTTCCTTGAAGTACTCGCTGTCCTGCTCGTTGGTGATCTTCGCCCGGCGCACTTCGATGTCCGGGACGATGCCCTGGGCCTGGATCGAGCGCCCGTTGGGGGTGAAGTACAGCGCCGTGGTGATTTTCAGCGCGCGGTCGTTGTTCAGCGGCAGCACGGTTTGCACCGAGCCCTTGCCGAAACTGGTGGTGCCCATGACCACGGCGCGTTTTTGGTCCTGCAGGGCGCCGGCGACGATTTCCGAGGCCGAGGCGCTGCCGCCGTTGATCAGTACCACCATCGGCACGGCTTCGCTTTCGTCCTTGCCGGTGGCGGAGAAGCGCAGCTCGGAGTTGGCGATGCGGCCCTTGGTGTAGACGATCAGGCCTTTGGTGATGAAGTGGTCGACCACTTCCACCGCCGATTGCAGGACGCCACCCGGGTTGTTGCGCAGGTCGAGCACGATGCCGCTGAGCTTCTTGCCGTTTTCCTTGCGCAGCTTGGCCAAGGCCTGGGACACCTCGTCACCGGTCTTGACCTGGAACTGGGTAATGCGGATGTAGCCGTAGCCCGACTCCAGCAACTGGGCCCTGACGCTCTTGACCTGGATGGTCGCGCGAGCCAGCGTCACGTCGAACGGCGTGCCGCCGTCGCGCACCAGGGTCAGGGTGATTTTTTCGCCGATCTTGCCGCGCATGCGGTCCACGGCTTCGGTCAGGCTCTGGCCGCGAGTTGGCTGGCCGTTGATCTTGACGATGAAATCACCGGCCTGGATGCCGGCCTTGGATGCAGGGGTGTCGTCGATGGGCGAGACCACCTTGATGAAGCCGTCTTCGGAGCCGACTTCGATGCCCAGGCCGCCGAACTCGCCGCTGGTGCTTTCCTGCAGCTCGGCGAAATCTTCCGGGCCGAGGTAGGCGGAGTGCGGATCGAGGTTGCTGAGCATGCCCTTGATCGCGTTTTCCAGCAGGGTCTTGTCGTCGACCGGCTCTACATAAGCCGCCTTGATCCGGTCCATGACCTCGGCAAAGGTGCGCAGCTCGTCCAGCGGCAATGGCGCCTTGGTGGTCGCGGCCGAGGTCGAGGAGGCGGGTTCAGCGGCAAACGCCAGCGGCGCGCCGATCACCAGGGCGATCGTCAGGGCCAGCGAATTGAGGCGGGACAAATGCAGCATGTCGAACGAACTCCTGAGTTAGGTGGCGCCCTATCCTTGCGCGCGACACCATTGTGCCGGATCACTCGGGTGACCCTGCTGACGAATAGCGAAATACAGGGCGGGCGTGTCCTGGCCGCCGCTGCTACCGACCGTGGAGATGGACTCCCCGGCCTTGACCACATCGCCGGCTGACTTGAGCAGCGTCTGATTGTGGCCGTACAAGCTTAGAAAACCGTTGCCGTGGTCGAGAATCACCAACAGGCCGGCACCGCGCAGCCAGTCGGCAAATACCACGCGACCGCCGTGCACGGCATGCACCTGGCTGCCGGCGGAGGCGCTGATCATCACCCCGTCCCACTTGGTGCGGGCGTCATCACCGCGGCTTTCGCCAAAACGTGCAAGCAATCGACCATCAACCGGCCACGGAAGTTTTCCCCGGGTTGCCGAAAAAGCCCCGCCGAAGGTTTCGCCGGAGCTGGAAACCAGTGCGCCAGGGGTTGGTCGGGTGATTTTGCGTGGGGCGTCGGTCTCGGCGTCTGCCGCGGCCTGGGCCTCACGTAAACGCTTTTTTTCCGCTTCCTGCTGGGCGATCAGCGCTTTCTGCCGCGCTGCTTCTGCCTCTCGGGCCTGGCGGGCCAGGGTTTCCTCGATGGTCTTGAGTACTTTAGACAGGTCGGCCTGATCCTGCTCGCGGGCTTGCAGCTTCTGGTCGCGGTCTTTCACGTCGGTGTTGAGCTTGGCCAGCACCAGTTGACGTTCCTTGCGCACTTTGTCGAGTTCGTCGCGCTGGCTGTCGAGGCTGCTTTTCTGCACCAGCAACTGGGCCTGTTGCTGGTTGATCTCCTGCTCGACGCTGGCCAGTTGGCGCAGGGTTTCGTTGAAATTCTTCAGCTGCTCCAGGCGGGCCTGGCTCAGGTAGTCGTAATAGGTGAGGGTGCGGGCGAATTTCTCGGGGTTCTGCTGGTTGAGCAGCAGCTTGAGGTATTCCTGACGGCCGTTCTGGTAGGCCGCGCGGGCCTGGGTGGCAATCAGTTGTTGCTGTTCAGTGCGCGCGCTCTGGAGTTTTTTTTCTCGGTATCGAGGCGCTTCAGCTCGGATTCGCTTTTCTCCAGCTCTTTTTGCAGGGCATCGACCTGCTTTTCGAGCTTGCCCATCTCGGTTTCGGTGCCCTTGAGGTCTTTCTGCACCCCGGATTTTTCTTCCTGCAGCTTGCCCAGCAGCTTTTTCAGCTCGGCAATATCCTGACGCGTGGCGTCCAACTGTTGTTGGGTTTGCGCGCGCTCGTCAGCGAAGGCCGGTTGGAGCAGGCAGGTCAGAGCGAGGGCTATCAGGACGCGGAGCATAGAGGTGGGTGACACCAGGCGAAAAAAGACAGCTTAGTATGCCCGCCATGGACGGCAAAAAAAATGCCCTTTTCCGAGTGTGTGATAACTGGGCGGAAAAACCCCGTAACAACCTGTAGGAGCGAGCTTGCTCGCGATGGCGTCAGATCAATCACCAATAATGGTGAATATCAGATTGCTTTCGCTGGCAAGCCAGCTCCTACACAAAGGGCTGGCGTTTAGACGAGGATCGATTTACCGGTCATTTCCGCCGGTTGCTCCAGGCCCAGCAACTTGAGCATGGTCGGTGCCACGTCGGCCAGGACGCCGCCTTCGCGGACTTTCAGGTCGCGCTTGCCGTAGTAGATGAACGGTACCGGTTCGGTGGTGTGGGCGGTGTGGGCCTGGCCGGTGGATTCGTCGGACATCTGCTCGACGTTGCCGTGGTCGGCGGTGATCAGCGCTTCGCCGCCGACTTTCTCCAGTGCGTCGACGATGCGGCCGACGCACTGGTCCAGGCATTCCACGGCCTTTACTGCAGCGGCAAACACGCCGCTGTGGCCGACCATGTCGCCGTTGGCGTAGTTGACCACGATCACGTCATAACGCTGGTTTTCGATGGCGTCGACGATGCGGTCGGTGACTTCCGGGGCGCTCATTTCCGGCTGCAGGTCGTAGGTGGCGACTTTCGGCGAAGGAATCAGGATGCGCTCTTCACCCGGGAACGGCTCTTCGCGGCCGCCGGAGAAGAAGAAGGTCACGTGGGCGTATTTTTCGGTTTCGGCGATGCGCAGTTGGGTCTTGCCGTTTTTCGCCAGATAGTCGCCCAGCACGTTTTCCAGGCTCCCCGGGGCAAACGCCGAGGGTGCCGGAATGCTGGCGGCGTATTGGGTGAGCATGACGAAGCCGGCCAGTTTCGGCTGACGCGCGCGCTCGAATTCGCTGAAGTTGTCTTCGACGAACACCCGGCTCAGCTCGCGCGCGCGGTCGGCGCGGAAGTTCATGAATACCATGGCGTCGCCGTCTTCGACTGTGACCTTGTCGCCAATGGTCGTGGCTTTGACGAATTCGTCGCTCTCGCCGCGCTCGTAGGCGGCTTGCAGGCCTTCCTGAGCGGTTGCAGCGTGGAATTCACCCTGGCCGTCGACGATCAGGTTGTAGGCCTGGGCCACACGATCCCAGCGATTGTCGCGGTCCATGGCGAAGTAGCGGCCAATCAGGCTGGCGATCCGGCCCTTGCCCAGGGTCTTGAAGGCTTCGCCCAGCAGTTCGATCGAGGAAGCGGCGCTTTTCGGCGGCGTGTCGCGACCATCGAGGAACGCATGCAGGTAGACCTTCTCGGCGCCGCGCTTGACTGCCAGTTCGGCCATGGCGATCAGGTGATCCTGGTGGCTGTGCACGCCGCCATCGGACAGCAGGCCCATGAAGTGCACGGCCTTGCCGGCGGCAACGGCCTTGTCCACGGCGGCGCAGATGGTCGGGTTCTCGAAGAACTCACCGTCGCGGATCGACTTGGTCACGCGGGTGAAATCCTGGTACACCACGCGGCCGGCGCCGAGGTTCATGTGGCCGACTTCCGAGTTGCCCATCTGTCCGTCCGGCAGGCCGACGTCCATGCCCGAACCCGAGATCAGGCCGTTCGGAACAGTCGCGCACAGGCGGTCGAGGACCGGCTTGTTGGCCGCGAACACGGCGTTGGATTCCTCGCTCTCACTGTGACCGAAGCCGTCGAGAATCATCAGGACCAAAGGTTTAGGCGTGGTAGTCATAGATTCCGCTCTGGCTGGAGTTAAAAAAGGGGCGATGGAAAAAGGGAGTGGCAGTTTAAAGGCAAGTTCCTTCCACGTCACCGCCGGACGGGGTTTGGCCGACCATAGTGGCTGTGTATACTGGCCGACATTTTAACGCCCTGGAACCTCCTTCGATGGTCGCTCACCTGATTGAATTTGCCACTAATCACTATCTGCTCGTCGGTATCTTCGTGGTACTGCTGGGCTTGCTGATCGCGTACCAGATGCAAGGTGGCGGCCGCAGCCTGAGCACTGGCGAACTGACTTCGCTGGTCAACAAGGACACCGGCGTGGTGATCGACATCCGTTCGACCAAGGATTTCGCCGCCGGTCATATCGTTGGCGCGCTGAACATCCCGCACGACAAGCTGACGGCCCGTGTTGGCGAGCTGGAGAAGCATAAGGCCAAGACCATTATCCTGGTCGACGCCATGGGTCAGACCGCTGGTACTCACGCGCGCGAACTGCTCAAGGCCGGTTTCACTGCCGCCAAGCTGTCCGGCGGGATCTCCAGCTGGAAAGCCGACAACCTGCCGCTGGTGAAGTGAAATGGCCCAGGTCGTCGTCTATTCCAGCGATTACTGCCCCTACTGCTCGCGAGCCAAGTACCTGCTCGAGAACAAGGGCGTAGCCTTCGAAGAGATCAAGGTCGATGGCAAGCCGCAAGTGCGCGCCGATATGGCCCAGAAGGCGGGGCGCACCTCGGTGCCACAGATCTGGATCGGCAGCACCCACGTCGGTGGTTGCGATGATTTGTTTGCCCTGGACCGCGCGGGCAAGCTCGACGCGCTGCTCAAGGCCTGAGCTACACGATAAGCCAACCTAAAAGACCCCTGGATCAAGAAGGATCTGCGATGACTGACCAACAGAACACCGCTGCAACAGAAGAAGAAAATGCACCGCAATTCTCCTTGCAGCGCATCTATGTACGTGACCTGTCCTTCGAAGCCCCGAAAAGCCCGGCGATCTTCCGCCAGCAGTGGGAGCCGAGCGTCGGTCTGGACCTGAACACCAGCCAGAAAGCCCTGGAAAGCGACTTCCATGAAGTCGTGCTGACCCTGTCAGTAACCGTGAAGAACGGTGACGAGGTAGCGTTCATCGCTGAAGTCCAGCAGGCCGGTATCTTCCTGATCAAGAACCTTGATCCGAACTCGATGAGCCACACCCTCGGCGCGTTCTGCCCGAACATCCTGTTCCCGTATGCTCGTGAAGCGCTGGACAGCCTGGTGACCCGTGGCTCGTTCCCGGCACTGATGCTGGCTCCGGTGAACTTCGATGCGCTGTACGCGCAGGAAGTGCAGCGTATGCAGCAGGAAGGCGCGCAGACCGTTCAATAAACGGCGCGGCTGACACTATCGCGGGCAAGCCCGCTCCCACAGGTTTTGCACAACCCTGTGGGAGCGGGCTTGCCCGCGATTGTTTTACGCTGGCGAAAAGTCTTACTTGAAGCCCAGCTGCCGCCAACCTTCATACACCGCGACCGCTACGGTATTGGACAGGTTCAAGCTGCGGCAGCCCTCACGCATCGGCAAGCGCAGGCGGTGGCCAGCGGGCAGGGCGTCGAGCACTTCGGCAGGCAGGCCGCGACTTTCCGGGCCGAACAGGAACGCATCGCCCTCGGCGAAGCTGACGTCGTGGAAAGGTTGCGAGCCCTTGGTGGTAAAGGCGAACACCCGCGGCTGGCCGAGGCTTTCCAGGCAACTGGCGAGGTCGGCATGGCGCTGCAGGGTGGCATACTCGTGGTAGTCGAGGCCGGCCCGGCGCAGGCGCTTGTCATCCATCTCGAAGCCCAGCGGCTCGATCAAATGCAGGTGGCAGCCGCTGTTGGCACAGAGCCTGATAACGTTGCCGGTATTCGGTGGAATTTCCGGTTGAAAAAGGATGACGTGAAACATGCACGGCTCCGAAGGTAAAGACAGCCGGCATTCTACGCCGGAAGTGGACCGGCGATCGAAGCTATTCCCGCGGGTGATGGGCTCGTTGGCGATTGTCGGGGTGATGGTGGGCTTGATGATCGGCCGCCTGACCACCCCGGACCCGACCGAGTTGCAGCAGGTTGAGGTGACGGGCGATGGCCTGGTGGTGTGGTTCAACAATGAACCCAAGGTCCACGGCGAGCAGATCGACGGTACGGTGGCGCTGCTATTCGATGCGCAGGGCAAGTCTGCCAAGGGACAGCTCAAGCTGAATCAGCGGGACGTGAATTGGCGAGTGCGCAAGAGTGACCAGGGGCTGTTGCTGACGCTGGTGGCGGCCCGGCCGCTGAAGGGCGACTGGGCCGGCAGCGAGGTGGATGATCGCTGGCGGTTGGAGATCCATCTCCAGGAGCAATAAAAGAGGGAATCCCCGGCCTGCCTGTACCAAGGTCCCCAAACGGGAAGGGCTGCGACGTGCGTCGCCAGCCCGGTGTAAAGAGGGGAATCCTCGGCCTGCCTGTACCAAGGTCCCCGAAACTGGGTAGTACTGGAGTTATTGCAGGGGGCGTGCCAGAACGCTCGAGTTGTGCCAAAAAGTTTCAGATAAAACCCAAAAGCCCCGGATTACGGGGCTTTGGTGTTTTTGGTCTACAAGATGCTTACTGCTTTCTCTTGGTTTTTGCATGCGCGATTGCAGGTCAGGGTGCATTGCTGTGGTGCATGCTGGCCCCAAAAGCATCGCGAGCAGGCTCGCTCCTACACTTGTAGGAGCGAGCCTGCTCGCGATTGGATTTAACAGCCAGCAATGAATCCGGGTCGTTCAGCCTTCGTCCACCTCGTCGTCATCCCCGCCATCGACCTTCATCCCCAGCTCCTTGATCTTGCGGGTCAAGGTGTTGCGGCCCCAGCCCAGCAGGACGGCAGCGTCGCGTCGGCGGCCGGCGGTGTGCTTGAGGGCGGTTTCGATCATGATCCGCTCGAAGGCTGGCACGGCGCTGTCGAGCAGGCTCGACTGACCGCGGGCCAAAGCCTGGTCGGCCCATTGGCGCAAGGCCTGCTCCCAGTTGGTGACCGGTGCAGCATCCTGCGGCAGGTTCAGCAGTTCCGGTGGCAGGTCGCTGATGTGCACTTCGCGGCCCGAGGCCATCACCGTGATCCAGCGGCAGGTGTTCTCCAGCTGGCGCACGTTGCCGCCCCACGGCAGGTTCTTCAGGTATTCCTCGGTTTCGCTTTTCAGCAACTTCGGCTCGACCGCCAGTTCCTGCGCAGCACGGGCCAGGAAGTGCTTGGCCAGGGTCGGAATGTCTTCGCGACGGTCCGACAGGCGCGGAATGTGGATGCGGATCACGTTCAGGCGATGGAACAAGTCTTCGCGGAACTTGCCGGCGTGTACCAGGGTTTCCAGGTTCTGGTGGGTCGCAGCGATGATTCGCACATCGACCTTCACCGGCACATGACCGCCGACGCGGTAGAACTCGCCATCGGCCAGCACCCGCAGCAGGCGGGTCTGGGTGTCGGCCGGCATGTCGCCGATTTCGTCGAGAAACAGGGTGCCGCCGTCGGCTTGTTCAAAGCGTCCGCGGCGCAGGTTGGCGGCGCCGGTGAACGCGCCTTTCTCGTGACCGAACAGCTCGGACTCCATCAGGTCCTTGGGGATCGCCGCCATGTTCAGCGCGATGAACGGCGAGGCCGCGCGCGGGCTGTGGCGGTGCAGGGCGTGGGCGACCAGCTCCTTGCCGGTGCCGGATTCGCCATTGATCAACACGGTGATGTTGGAGTGGCTCAAGCGTCCGATGGCGCGAAACACTTCCTGCATCGCCGGCGCTTCACCGATGATTTCCGGGGTGCGGGTCAGGGTCGGGGCCACTTCCAGGCCTTGCTGTTCCTGGGCGTGCTGATTGGCGCGCTTGACCAGTGACACCGCTTCGTCGACGTCGAAAGGCTTGGGCAGGTATTCGAAAGCGCCACCCTGATAGGACGCGACAGCGCTGTCCAGATCGGAGTGAGCAGTCATGATGATCACCGGCAACCGCGGGTGCTGCTCGCGAATCCGCGCCAGCAGGTCCAGGCCACTGGCGCCGGGCATGCGGATGTCGGAAATGATCACGTCCGGCTGCTGGCGGGCCAGGCGGCTCATCACGCCATCGGCGCTGTCGAAGCTCTGGGTGGTCATGCCTTCCTGTTGCAGGGCTTTTTCCAGGACCCAACGGATTGAACGGTCGTCATCGACGATCCACACGGTTTCACTACGGCTCATGTCGATGTGGCTCCTTGTTCCAGTGGCAGAAAGATCGAGAAGGTGGTGTGGCCTGGGTGGCTGTCACACTCGATCAGGCCCTGGTGCTGGCTGATGATGTTCTGGGTAATGGCCAGACCCAGCCCGGTACCGTCCGGGCGGCCGCTGACCATGGGAAAGAAGATGGTTTCCTGCAGGTCTGCGGAAATCCCCGGACCGTTGTCGATGATCTCGATCTTGGTCACCAGGCGATGGCGCACGTGGCCGATGGTGAACTGGCGCATGGCCCGCGAGCGCAGGGTGATGCGGCCAAGGCGCAGTTCGTTCTGGCTGCTGATGGCCTGCATCGCGTTGCGCACGATATTGAGCACGGCCTGGATCATCTGCTCGCGGTCGATCAAGACGTCTGGAATGCTCGGGTCGTAGTCGCGCACCAGGGTGATGCAGCCCTGGCTTTCGGCCTCGACCAGGCTGCACACGCGCTCCAGCACTTCGTGAATGTTGCACATGGCCAGCGACGGCAGCTTGTTCGAACCGAGCATGCGATCCACCAGGTTACGCAGGCGATCCGCTTCTTCAATGATGACGTTGGTGTAGTCCTTGAGGCTTTCTTCCGGCAGTTCGCGCGCCAGCAACTGCGCGGCGCCACGAATCCCGCCCAATGGGTTCTTGATTTCATGGGCCAGGCCGCGCACCAGCATCTTGCTGGTTTCCTGCTTGGACAGCTGGGCCTCTTCCTTGGTGATGCGCAGCAAGCGATCCCGTGGGTGGACTTCCAACAACAACAGCGTGGCGCCATTGCTGAGGATTGGCGTGACCGCGTAATCGACGGTCAGGGTCTGGCCGGTCAGGGCGGTGAGCAGGGCTTCGCGCTTGGTGAACGGATGTGCCTGCTCGACGGCCTGGCGCAGCGAGTTGAGGGCTTCGGTCGACTCGGTAAACAGTTCGCTGATGAACTGCCCGTGACTGCGCTGACCGCTGATGGCCAGGAGCATTTCCGCGGCCGGGTTCATGTACTCGAGCCGCAGGTCGGCGTTGAGCAGAATGGTGGCGGTGGTCAAGTTGTCGAGTAGCAAGCGGTGCAGTGCGTCGCTGATGGTCATTAGGACCTCTTTTGGAGCAGGCGCGCGCGAGAATAAGGCGCTGTTACAAAGAAAATGCAAAAACCAAACCAAGGCTCCGAAAAGAAGCAATCTACCCACTGAAACGGGCGTTTCAAGGTCATTGGCGTGGCAATTTGCATGCACTGCCCGGGTATTTACGAACCAAAATGGGTTTCAAGGTATGAGCGAGTGCAACCTATCGCACCAATATAGTGCGCAACACCGGGCGACGCTTTCGGTAATTGCATGATCCTTGTCTGAGTCGCGCTCTCACTCAGGGGGTTTGCGACAAGGGGAGGCCCGGGCTGCCGGCGTAAAACACAATCAACTCCACCGGGCTGTTACCGGTTTTGCCGCGATGCACGGTGTCGACCATCTCGGCCAGGGTGTGCCCTGCCTTGAGGGTCTGTTGCTGGCCGCTGGCTTTTGCTTGCACGGTCAGCTCGCCGGAGAGGATGTAGGCCAGGTTGGGCATGGGGTGGGTATGCCAGTCGAGGGCGGTGTTGGCGGGGATGCGCAGTTTCAGCAGGGTCAGTTCGGGGCGGCCCTCGGGGTAGGCAGCGTAGGCGTTGCCGTCCCAGGAATGGCTGGTCTGGATCAGGATCTGGCGTTCGAGCTGGGGTTTGCTCGGGCTGCTGACGCAACCGCTCAGCAACAGGCAGGCGACGGAAATGTTCAGCGGTTTCATAGGCAAGGCTCGCACTCGGTTTATCCAGTGGGTGAGCCGAAAAGATTAAGAGATGTGTCTCCTGCTGGATGCCGGACGCAACCTTGTTTGCCCCAGGCGCGATTGCTTTGCCGTGTCGGAATTTTCCATAAAAAAAGGCCTTCCGAAGAAGGCCTCTTTCAAGTCACGCCGCGAGTGCTGGCGCTACCGGATCAGCAGCTGTAGTACAGCTCGTATTCCAGTGGGTGCACGAAGGTGCGCACTTTGATTTCTTCTTCGCTTTTCAGGGCGATGTAGGCGTCGATGAAGTCATCGGAGAACACGCCGCCTTTGGTCAGGAACGCACGACCTTTGTCCAGCTCTTCCAGGGCTTCTTTCAGGCTGCCGCAAACTTGTGGGATCTCTTTCGCCTCTTCAGGCGGCAGGTCGTACAGGTTTTTGTCAGCTGCATCGCCAGGGTGGATCTTGTTCTGGATACCGTCCAGGCCAGCCATCAGCAGTGCGGCGAAGCACAGGTATGGGTTGGCTGCTGGATCCGGGAAGCGAGCTTCGATACGGCGGGCTTTCGGGCTCGACACGTAAGGAATACGGATCGAAGCGGAACGGTTGCGAGCCGAGTAGGCCAGCATTACCGGAGCTTCGAAGCCTGGTACCAGACGCTTGTAGGAGTTGGTCGCCGGGTTGGTGAAACCGTTCAGCGCCTTACCGTGCTTGATGATACCGCCGATGAAGTACAGGGCGGTGTCGGACAGGCCGGCATAACCTTCGCCTGCGAAGGTGTTCTTGCCATCTTTCCAGATGGACATGTGAACGTGCATGCCCGAACCGTTATCGCCGTACAGTGGCTTCGGCATGAAGGTCGCGGTGCGGCCGTAAGCGTCAGCAACGTTGTGCACAACGTACTTCAGGGTTTGGGTTTCGTCGGCTTTCTTCACCAGGGTGTTGAACTTGACGCCGATTTCGTTCTGGCCGGCAGTCGCCACTTCGTGGTGGTGAACTTCAACGGTCAGGCCCATTTCTTCCAGTGCGTTGCACATGGAGGTACGGATTTCGTGGTCGTGGTCGAACGGCGGAACTGGGAAGTAGCCACCTTTGACGCCTGGACGGTGGCCTTTGTTGCCGCCTTCGATGTCCTGGTCGGACATCCACGAACCTTGTTCGGAGTAGATCTTGAACATCGAGCCGGAAATGTCCGACTTGAACTTGACCTGGTCGAAGATGAAGAACTCTGGCTCTGGACCGGCGAATACGGTGTCACCGATGCCAGTGGATTTCAGGTGCTCTTCAGCGCGCTTGGCGATCGCACGTGGGTCGCGGTCGTAGCCTTGCATGCTCGAAGGTTCGATGATGTCGCAGACCAGGATCAGGGTCGGCTCTTCGGTGAACGGGTCCAGCACAGCGGTGGAGTCGTCCGGCAGCAGGATCATGTCGGAGGCTTCGATGCCTTTCCAGCCAGCAATGGAGGAACCGTCGAACATCTTGCCGACTTCGAAGAAGTCGTCTTCCAGCGCATCGCGAGCCGGCATGGTCACGTGGTGCTGAGTGCCTTTGGTGTCCGTGAAGCGCAGATCAATCCATTTAACGTCATGATCTTTGATGAGTTGAACCGACTTCGACATAGTGTCCTCCGGGTGGCTTCGGGCTTGGTAGTGGATGCCCTAAGTAATGTGGGTGATGCCGGCGCGAATACTCTGCCAAGGCAACCTGCCTCACAAGAGAGCAAATTGCATGCCAGTGCCCCAGCATGGGTTTTTCGCCCCAAAATCACCCTTATAAAGGTGTAATCGACCTGAATGCCGAAAAACGCGCCCCCTAATGTAGCGCCAAAAGCCATAAATGACCCGTTTTGGTGCATTGCAAATCAGGTGCAGATTAATTGGTTAAACCTTGAGCAATTTCCGCTATAATCCGCGCCCCCCTTTTTCGGCTGGCCCAGCGCGCGCTGTTTTCATGAAACTAATCGTAAAAGTCTTCCCCGAGATCACCATCAAAAGCCGCCCGGTACGGATGCGTTTCATCCGTCAGTTGGCCAAGAACATCCGTGCCGTGCTCCGCGATCTGGACCCGGCCGTGGTGGTGAACGGCGTGTGGGACAACCTCGAGCTGGAAACTCACGTCACTGATGCCAAGGCCCTGAAGGACATGACCGAGCGCCTGAGCTGCACGCCGGGCGTCGCGCATTTCCTGCAGATCGACGAGTACCCGCTGGGCGACTTCGACGACATCGTCGCCAAGTGCAAGCAGCACTACGGCGATGCCCTGGCCGGGAAGATCTTTTCGGTGCGCTGCAAGCGTGCCGGCAAGCACCCGTTCAGCTCGATCGACATCGAGAAATACGTCGGCAGCCAGTTGCGCCGTCAGTGCGGGGCCGCCGGGATCGACCTGAAAAAGCCGGAAATCGAAGTTCGCATCGAAGTTCGCGACCAACGGTTGTTCGTGATCCACAGCCAGCACACCGGCATCGGCGGTTATCCGCTGGGCGCGCTGGAGCAGACCTTGGTATTGATGTCCGGTGGTTTCGACTCCACCGTCGCCGCCTACCAGATCATGCGCCGCGGCCTGATGGCGCACTTCTGCTTCTTCAACCTCGGTGGTCGTGCCCACGAACTGGGCGTGATGGAAGTCGCGCATTTCATCTGGAAGAAGTACGGCAGCTCGCAACGCGTGTTATTTGTCAGTGTGCCGTTCGAGGAAGTGCTCGGCGAAATTCTCGGCAAAGTCGATAACAGTCATATGGGCGTCGTATTGAAGCGTATGATGTTGCGCGCGTCCGAACGCATTGCCGATCGCCTGCACATCGATGCGCTGGTTACCGGCGAGGCGATCTCCCAGGTATCCAGCCAGACGCTGCCGAACCTCAACGTGATCGACTGCGTGACCGACAAGCTGGTGCTGCGTCCGCTGATCGCCAGTCACAAGCAGGACATCATCGACACCGCCATCGAGATCGGCACCGCCGATTTCGCCCGGCACATGCCGGAGTACTGCGGGGTCATTTCGGTGAACCCGAAGACCGCTGCCAAGCGCCACCGCGTTGAGCACGAAGAGAAAGAATTCGACATGGCGGTGCTTGAGCGAGCGCTCGAGAACGCCAAGCTGGTGCCGATCGATCGAGTGATCGACGAATTGGGCCAGGACTTGCAGATTGAAGAAGTCAGCGAAGCGCTGGCCGGTCAGATCGTCATCGACATCCGTCACCCGGATGCCGCCGAAGATGACCCGCTGGCCCTGGCTGGCGTCGAGGTACAAACGATGCCGTTTTATGCACTGAACGCTCGTTTCAAGGAACTGGACCCTACTCGCCAGTACCTGTTGTATTGCGACAAAGGCGTGATGAGTCGCCTGCATGCCCACCATTTGCTCAGTGAGGGGCATGCCAATGTGCGCGTTTATCGACCGAGCTAAGAGCCCGGGGCTGTATGCCTGTGGCCTGCGTCACCGGCCCCCCGACTCTGCCGTCAAGCTGTAACGGCATGGCCTGACTCTACTGTAAATCGCTGCCAAGACTTGTCAGCACACCGAATCCTCTGATCGAGATACACAAGTGATCGAAAATCTACGCAACATCGCCATCATTGCTCACGTTGACCACGGTAAAACCACCCTGGTAGACAAACTCCTGCGTCAATCCGGCACCCTGGAGCGCAACGAGCTCAACGACGAGCGCGTGATGGACTCCAACGACCAGGAGAAAGAGCGCGGTATTACCATTCTGGCGAAAAACACCGCCATCAACTGGAACGGCTACCACATCAACATCGTGGACACCCCGGGCCACGCCGACTTCGGCGGCGAAGTAGAGCGCGTAATGTCGATGGTCGACTCCGTTCTGTTGCTGGTTGACGCTCAAGACGGCCCTATGCCGCAAACCCGTTTCGTGACCAAGAAGGCCTTCGAAGCCGGCCTGCGTCCGATCGTGGTAATCAACAAGGTTGACCGTCCAGGCGCTCGTCCGGACTGGGTTCTGGACCAGATCTTCGACCTGTTCGACAACCTGGGTGCCACCGAAGAACAGCTGGACTTCAAAGTCGTCTACGCCTCGGCCCTGAACGGTATTGCCGGTCTGGACCACACCGACATGGCTGAAGACATGACCCCGCTGTACCAGTCGATCGTCGACAACGTACCAGCGCCGTCCGTTGACCGTGACGGTCCGTTCCAGATGCAGATCTCCGCTCTGGACTACAACAGCTTCCTGGGTGTTATCGGTGTTGGCCGTATCGCCCGTGGTACCGTCAAGCCAAACACTCCAGTAGTGGCTATCGGCGCCGACGGCAAGAAGCGCAACGGTCGTATCCTGAAGCTGATGGGTCACCACGGTCTGCACCGCATCGACGTTGAAGAAGCGGCAGCTGGCGACATCGTGTGCATCAGCGGCATGGACTCGCTGTTCATCTCCGACACCCTGTGCCACCCGGATACCGTCGAGGCGATGAAGCCTCTGACCGTTGACGAGCCAACCGTTTCCATGACCTTCCAGGTAAACGACTCGCCATTCTGCGGTAAAGAAGGCAAGTTCGTGACTTCCCGTAACATCAAGGAACGTCTGGACAAAGAGCTGCTGTACAACGTTGCACTGCGCGTTGAAGAAGGCGACTCGGCTGACAAGTTCAAGGTTTCCGGCCGTGGTGAGCTGCACCTCTCGGTACTGATCGAAACCATGCGTCGCGAAGGCTTCGAAATGGCTGTAGGCCGTCCGGAAGTGATCATCCGTCTGGTAGACGGCGTGAAGCACGAACCGTTCGAAAACGTCACCATCGACCTGCCGGAAGAATCCCAGGGCAAGGTGATGGAAGAGATGGGCCTGCGTAAAGGCGACCTGACCAACATGGTGCCGGATGGCAAAGGCCGTGTGCGTCTGGAATACAACATCCCTGCTCGTGGTCTGATCGGTTTCCGTAACCAGTTCCTGACCCTGACCAACGGTGCTGGCATCCTGACCTCGATCTTCGACCGTTACGACGTGATGAAGTCGGGCGACATGTCCGGCCGTCAGAACGGCGTTCTGGTTTCGGTTGAAACCGGCAAGGCGCTGACCTACTCCCTGGAAACCCTGCAGGCGCGTGGCAAGCTGTTCGTTGAACACGGTCAGGAAATCTACAACGGTCAAATCGTTGGCCTGAACAGCCGTGACAACGACCTGGGCGTCAACCCTACCAAGGGCAAGAAGCTCGACAACATGCGTGCTTCGGGTAAAGACGAAACCATCGCCCTGGTTCCACCTGTTCGCTTCACCCTGGAACAGGCTCTGGAATTCATCCAGGACGACGAGCTGTGCGAAGTCACTCCTAAGTCCATCCGTCTTCGCAAGAAGATCCTGGACGAGAGCGAGCGTACCCGCGCTGCCAAGAAGGCCAAGGCTAACTAAGTCACTTAGTTAACCGGCCACAAAAAAACGCCCCCGACCGCAAGGTTGGGGGCGTTTTTGTTTGTCTGGGGTATTTGCGGTGTGGGGTCTGGCCCTATCGCTGGCAAGCCAGCTCCCACAGGTTCATCTGCAGTGTATGTTGAATTGGAGTACGGCACGCCCCTGTGGGAGCTGGCTTGCCAGCGATGGCGGTGTGTCAGGCACAGCGCCTGGATCAGAACTTGTCCAGGGTCCGCCGGCTGTTGCTCTGGCGCTCCACTTCCTTGGGCTTGTACGCGCAATAACCCGGACGCGGGCCGATTTTCGGGTGGTTGCGGCAGGTGTCTGGGCGCTTTTCATAAATAGTGCACAAACGCGATTTACGATCCAGGTAGTAGCAATCGTTGTTGCTCATGCGCTGGATGGTGAAGATCTCGGTGCGCTGGTTGAAGCGCTCGACGATTCCTTCCTTTTGCAGACGCTTGGCGATGTTCTTCGGCGGATCGCCCATTTCGAACTCGTCGACGATGCCGATGCGGATCAGGTCCTTGATCTTCACTTCGACCGGCAGCGTGCAGCAGCTGGAGATGCAGGCGCCACACATGGGGGCGGAGTATTTGGCCCAGGTATCGAGACGGTCGATCTCCGCGGCGGCGATCAGGGTGGGCTTCATCATGGGTAATATCCGGCGTGCATCAGGGCGCGCGATCATACCGGGACTGGTGGATTTTTGAACAACCTTTCGCCAGATTTTTTTTCGCTGGGCCAAATGCTCGCAAACCCCGGCACGACCCCTGCATTCATTTACCCAAGACAACCTCAGATTCGCGACTGACTCGCACCCATTGGAAAAACTGCCGAACCCGCGCCTCTACCGTCTGTCAGACCGTCTAGGCTCAGACAATTCCATGCTCCCGAGGTCTCATCGATGACTCAAGAACCACTTGTTCGCGAAGCCGAGGTGGCTGCGTTCCGCGAAGCCGTCCTGACCAAACTGACGTACGCCGTCGGCAAAGACCCTGATCACGCCTTCGATCACGACTGGTTCGAGGCCATTGCGCTGGCAGCGCGCGATCACATGGTCGAGCACTGGATGGACCACACGCGGCAGATCTACCGCAAGGGCCAGAAGCGGGTGTATTACCTCTCGCTGGAATTCCTCATCGGGCGCCTGCTCTACGACAGTCTGAGCAACCTCGGTTTGCTCGATGTCGCCCGCGAGGCGCTGACCGAATTGGGTGTAGACCTTGAACGCATCCGCCTGCTCGAGCCCGACGCGGCGCTGGGCAACGGCGGCCTGGGGCGCCTGGCGGCGTGCTTCATGGAAAGCATGTCGACCCTCGGTATCGCCGGGCACGGCTACGGCATTCGCTACGAACACGGCCTGTTTCGCCAGGCGATCGTCGATGGCTGGCAACAGGAACAGACCGAACACTGGCTGGATTTCGGCAACCCCTGGGAGTTCGAGCGCCCGGAGGTGATCTACCCGATCGGCTTTGGCGGCAGCGTCGAGACCCTCACCGATGCCAGCGGCAAGACCAAACAGGTCTGGACGCCCGGGGAAACGGTGCGGGCGGTGGCCTATGACACGCCGGTGGTCGGCTGGCGCGGTGCCAGCGTCAACACCCTGCGCCTGTGGCGGGCACGAGCCATGGAAGACCTGCACCTGGAGCGCTTCAACGCCGGCGATCACCTGGGCGCTGTGGCCGAAGTGGCGCGAGCGGAAAGCATCTCCAGGGTGCTGTACCCGGCCGACAGCACCGAAGCGGGGCAGGAATTGCGCCTGCGCCAGGAATACTTCTTCGTCGCCGCCTCGCTGCAGGACCTGCTGCGTCGTCACCGCAACATGCACACCTCGGTGCTGACCCTGGGCGATCACGCGGCAATCCAGCTCAACGACACCCACCCCTCGATTGCCGTGGCCGAACTGATGCGCCAACTGGTCGATGTGCACGACGTGGAGTGGGACGCGGCCTGGCAGGTCACCGTCGATACGCTGTCCTACACCAACCACACCCTGTTGCCCGAGGCGCTGGAGACCTGGCCGGTCGGATTGATGGAGCGCATGCTGCCGCGGCACATGCAGATCATCTACCTGATCAACGCCCAGCACATCGATTCGCTGCGGGCCAAGGGCATTCATGATTTCGACGTGCTGCGCGCGGTGTCGCTGATCGAGGAAGACAACGGCCGTCGCGTGCGCATGGGCAACCTGGCGTTTCTCGGCTCCCACAGCGTCAACGGCGTGTCCGGCCTGCACACGCAGCTGATGCGCAGCACGGTGTTTTCCGAACTGCACAAGCTCTACCCGGAGCGGATCAACAACAAGACCAACGGCATCACCTTCCGCCGCTGGTTGTACCAGGCCAACCCCGAGCTGACCTCGATGATGGTCGACGCCATCGGCCCCGAACTGCTGGATAACCCCGAGGAACTGTTGATCGGCCTTGAAGCGTTCGCCGAGAAGTCGGCGTTTCGCAAGCAATTCGCCGAGCAGCGCCTGCACAGCAAGAAAGCCCTGGCCTATCTGATTCACGAGCGCTTGGGCATCGCGGTCAACCCGGCGGCGCTGTTCGACGTGCAGGTCAAGCGGATCCACGAGTACAAGCGCCAGTTGCTCAACCTGCTGCACACCGTCGCCCTGTATCAGGCGATCCGCGCCGAGCCGGAAACTGACTGGGTACCACGGGTGAAGATCTTCGCCGGCAAGGCGGCGGCCAGTTATCACCAGGCCAAGTTGATCATCAAGTTGACCAACGACATCGCCCGCACGGTGAACAACGACCCGACCGTGCGCGGCCTGCTCAAGGTGGTGTTCCTGCCCAACTACAACGTCAGCCTGGCCGAAAGCATCATCCCGGCAGCGGACCTGTCGGAGCAGATATCCACCGCCGGTTTCGAGGCCTCGGGCACCAGCAACATGAAGTTCGGCCTCAACGGTGCGCTGACCATCGGCACCCTGGACGGCGCCAACGTGGAAATGTGCGAGCGCATTGGCGCCGAGCACATGTTCATTTTCGGTCTCAGTGCCCAGCAGGTGGAAGCACGCAAACAGAACCACGAGTTCCATGCCGCCCCGGATATCGCCGCGTCCCATCGCTTGAACGACGTGCTGCAGGCGATTCGCAGCGGGGTGTTTTCGCCAGACGATCCGGCGCGCTACACCGGCCTGATCGATTCGCTGATCGACTATGACCGCTTTCTGGTCTGTGCCGATTTCGATTCCTACTGGGCGGCGCAAATGCGCGTCGAGAGCCATTGGCATGACTCGAAGGAATGGTGGCGCTCTGCTGTACTGAACAGCGCGCGAATGGGCTGGTTCTCGTCTGACCGCACCATCCGCGAGTACGCCACGCAAATCTGGAAAGCGCTGGAGTAGCAATCACCATAAATCTGTTGCAGGCCCAGCGTTTGTTGGGCCGGATCGATATACTGGGCCCCGGTTTCACTGGATTCTTCAGCGCTTAGGGATATCGACCATGCAATGGACGTACATGCTGATTGGCCTGGTGCTGGGTTGGCTGCTGGATGAGTCCCTCAGCGACGCCTTTGTGGGCGCGCTGATTGGACTGGGCATTGGTCAGGTGCTGGCAATCAAACGCTTGAGCGGGCAAGCCGCCGAGCAGCAACGGCAATTGCACCTGGCACAGGTCGCGCTGGGTGCGGTCGAGCAGCGCCTGGCATTGCTGGAGGCCGGCGGCGAGCGCGTGGCGCCCGTTGCCGAACCGCAGACTGTTGCCTCGACCAGCCCTGAGCCGGCTGTGCCAGAACTGGTCTGGGAGCTGCCCCCTGAACTCGAGCCGCAACCGACGCCGGTCGACCACTGGAGCGCCCGCGAGCCCGAGCCGCCTGACGCCCCGCACGTCCCGAACCTGATCGAACGTGGCATCAACGCTGCCCGCAATTGGCTGCTGGGCGGCAACACCGTGCTGCGGGTCGGCGTGGTGTTGCTGTTCTTCGGCCTGGCGTTTCTGTTGCGCTACGCCACCGAAGGCATGGTGGTACCGCTGGAAGTGCGCTACGCCGGGGTCGCGTTGGCCGCTTTGGCGCTGATGGCCCTGGGCTGGTGGCTGCGTCAGCGCAATCCTGATTACGCGCTGATTCTGCAGGGCGCCGGGATTGGCGTGCTGTACCTCACCGTATTTGCCGCGATGCGCTTGCATCCCTTGCTCGACCCGACGGCGGCCCTTGGCTTGCTGGTAGCGGTCACGGTGTTCTCGGCGCTGCTGGCGATCCAGCAGGATTCCCTGGCGTTGGCCTGCGCAGCCGCCCTGGGCGGATTTGCCGCGCCGATCCTGACCTCTACCGGCGCCGGCAGCCATGTCGCGCTGTTCAGTTACTTCCTTTTGCTCAACGCCGGCATCCTCGCCATTGCCTGGTTCAAGGCCTGGCGCATGCTGAACGTGATCGGCTTCGTTGGTACCTTCGGCATCGGATTCACCTGGGGTATGCGCGCCTACACGCCTGAGCTGCTGGCCAGCACCGAGCCGTTTCTGATCGGGTTTTTCCTGATGTACCTGGCCATCGGCCTGCTCTACGCCCGGCGCAAATTGCACGAGGCCCAGGACGTCCCGCAGGCCGAAGACCGCGCGGCGCTGCTGCAGTGGTCGGCTCGTAACGGCGATTACGTCGACGGTACGCTGCTGTTCGGTCCGCCGTTGGTGGGCTTCGGCCTGCAGTTCGCGTTGGTCCAGCACCTGGCGTTGGCGCCGGCGTTCAGCGCCCTGGTGCTGGGTTTCCTCTATATGGGCCTGGCGTATGTTCTGCGCGGCGGACGGGCCTGGTTGCTGGCGCAAACCTGTCTGGCGCTGGGGGTGATTTTTACCAGCCTGGCGATTCCCCTGGGCCTGGATGCGCGCTGGACCACCGCGGCCTGGGCCGTGGAAGGGGCGGGCATCTATTGGCTCGGCCTGCGTCAACAGCGACCCATCGCCCGCGCCTTTGCGTTGTTGCTGCAACTGGGCGCGGCGCTGATGTTGCTCGGCGAATTGCGCGAGGGCGACAGCAGCCTGCTTGCCGGTTCGACCCTGGGCGCGTTGCTGGTTGGTGTGGCGCTGCTGTTCAGCTTTTGGCAATTGCATCAGGCACCGCTTGAGCGCAGCCGGAGCTGGGAGCGCAAGGCCCTGCCGGTGCTGGCCTGCGCCGGCCTGAGCTTCCTTTATCTATTGGCACCACTGTTTTTCTTCAGTCATGGCACGGTGATCGGCTGGGCGCTGGGCGGGTTGCTGACGCTGCTGGTGGGCGTGCGTCTTCCGTCGCGCAGCGTGCTGTTGAGTGCCCTGGCGGTGCAATTGCTGGCGGGCGCGGTGTTGTTGGTGGCGGGCAGCGCTGCTGAAGATCGCACGCTGCTGGCTCATGCCGGTTTCTGGGCGCCGGCGCTGCTGGGGCTGGTCGCGATGCTCGGGGCTTGGCAGTTGCAGCGGTTCGCCAGTGTGTTCAGCGGACTCGACCTGCAACGCCTGTCCTACGGCCTGCTGGCCTGGGGCGCGGGCTGGTGGGCGCTGGCGCTGGGCAGCGAAGTGCTGCATTTCGCCGCGCCGCTGTTGCAATCGGCCTGGTTGCTCGTGCTGCTGGCGCTCAGCGTGGCGCTGTGGAGCTGGTCGGCCCTGCGCCTGAACTGGCCGGCGCTGGGCGTGCTGAGCTGCGCATTGATTCCGGCTGCAGCCTTGGTGTTGCTGGGCGCCTGGCATGCGCGCTACCACCCGGCGGCCGACTTCGGCTGGCTGGCCTGGACGCTGTTGTTCACCGTGCATTTGCTCTCATTGAAGCGGCTGGCGTCCCTGCTGCCGGCGCGCGTCGCCAGTGTCGCCCATGTGCTCGGTTGCTGGCTGTTGCTCGCGGTGCTGGTGCTGGAATTGCGTTACGGCCTGCTGGTGCTGTCCGAGCAGTACAACGCCTGGCGCTGGCTCGGCTGGGCGCTGGTGCCGAGCCTGTACCTGGTGGCAATGGCCGCGCCGCGTGCCTGGTCGTGGCCGCTGTCGAGCTACAGCCGCGAGTACCGACTGTACGCCGCACTGCCGTTGGCGTTGCTGATGCTTGGCTGGTTCTGGCTGGCGAACATAGCCAGCGACGGCGCCGCCGAGCCGTTGCCCTATGTGCCGTTGGTCAACCCGTTGGAGATCGGCCTGCTGTTCAGTCTGTTCGGCGTTTACCTGTGGTCGCGCAACCGCCTCGACCAACTGCCGTTCGCCCAAGGCCAACTCAGGCAGATCGTCGTGGGTGTTTCGCTGTTCGCCTTCTTCACCGCGATGGTCATGCGCACGGCCCATCATTGGAGTGGCGTGCCCTATGAGCTGGAGGCCTTGCTGGAGTCGATGCGAGTGCAGGCCGGTTTATCGATTGTCTGGACCCTGATCGCCCTTGGCTTGATGATCGGCGGCCATCTGCGCAATCGCCGTGAAGTCTGGCTGGTGGGCGCGGCGCTGATCGGCGTGGTGGTGGCCAAGTTGCTGTTTGTCGAATTGAGTAACCGTGGCGGTCTGGCGCGGATCGTGTCGTTTATCGGGGTTGGTGTGTTGCTGCTGGTGGTGGGCTATTTTGCCCCGTTGCCGCCGCGCCGCATCGACGCCACAGCCGGGCCGCAAGAGGCGGTCGATGAATCCAAAGGAGTGTCGTCTTGAGCATGATGTTGAACCGGTCCTGGCTGGGCGTCCTCGGCTGCTGTATCGCGTTGGCGGCACAGGCCCAGGGCACGCCTGCGGATTTCACCACCCAGGTGCCGCTGACCGTGAGCGGCGAGGGCCCTTGGTATCGCCTGGATTTGCCATTGGCGGTGCAGCTGCACGCGCGCCAGAGCGATCTCAGTGATCTGCGCATCTTCAACCCCGCCGGTGAGGCACAGGCCTATGCGCTGACCCTGGCACCGGCCGTCAGTGGCGAAAGCCTGCCGCTGCATGAGCTCAAGGCATTCCCGCTGTACGACTCGGCGGACGCCGGCTCGGCGGTACCGAACGTGCGCGTGCAGTCCAATGCCAATGGCACCCTGGTGCAGGTCCAGCCGCCCAGCCAGCTGGAGGCCGGCGAAGAAGTGCGTCGCGGCTGGCTGCTGGATGCCAGTGCGATCAAGGCGCCGTTGCAGCAGTTGATCCTCGACTGGTCGAGCGAACTGGACGGCTTCCAGCGTTTCAGCATTGAGGCCAGTGACGATTTGCAGCATTGGCAGGCCTGGGGCGAGGGGCAGGTGGCGCGCTTGTCGTTTGCCGACGAGCGGGTCGAGCAGCGTGAGGTCGAGCTGCCGGCGCTGCGGGCACGTTACCTGCGGTTGTTGTGGTTGTCGCCGCAAGGGGCGCCGGTGCTGACGTCGGCTCAGGTGCAGAGTCTCGACTCGCGCAGCCCACCGCCGCCACTCGCCTGGTCGGCGCCCTTGGCCGGCAATCGGGTGAAGGACGCCGAATACAGCTGGCAGTTGCCCGTGGGGTTGAATGTCGAACGCGTCCAGGTGCAGTTGGATGAGGCTAACAGCCTGGCACCGGTGCTGCTCTCGGGGCGGCGTGAAAGCAGCCTGCCGTGGCAGCCGTTGAGCAGCGGTCTGCTCTATCGCTTGAGCCAGAATGGCCAGGATGTGGTGCAGGATCAGTTGCCCCTGCCCGGGCAGGTGGTGCAGCAGCTGAAACTGACGGTGGATGATCGTGGTGGCGGTCTTGGTGCGCAGGCGCCGACGGTGCGCTACGCCGTGCGCTCGACCCAGGTGGTGTTCCTCGCCCGCGGCGCCGGGCCTTATACCCTGGCGCTCGGCAACCCGTCGGCGAAGGCGGCGAACTTGCCTTTGGCCACGCTGATTCCGGACTTCAGCCCCGAACGCCTGGAGCGTCTCGGCCAGGCCCGGGTCGAGGACGGCACGCTAGTGGCGCCGCCGAGCGCGGCGCTGACACCGGCGCCGGTGGGCAGCGACTGGAAAAAGATCGGTCTGTGGGCGGTGCTGCTGCTCAGCGTGCTGTTCCTTGCAGCCATGGCGTTCAGCCTGTCGCGCAAGCCGTCGGTCAAGCCGTGATGAGGCCTGGCATTTGCGTTGTACACGTCCACCCACACGTCCATTTTCCGGACTACGCTCAACCCGCCTATGAACTCTGTTCGGCGAATCTCGTCTGATAAGAGCAATTGCCTGACGACTCGCGTTAAACTGCGCGGGTTTTTAGCCCCCATTCCTTCGGAGCCTTCCATGTCCCGCGTTACCCTGAGTCGCTATTTGATCGAGCAGACCCGTAGCAACAACACGCCTGCCGATCTGCGTTTCCTGATCGAAGTGGTGGCGCGTGCCTGCAAGGAGATCAGCCACGCTGTGTCCAAGGGCGCCCTGGGCGGCGTTCTGGGCAGCATGGGCACCGAGAACGTGCAGGGCGAAGTGCAGAAGAAACTCGACGTGATCTCCAACGAGATCCTGCTCGAAGCCAACGAATGGGGCGGTCACCTGGCCGGCATGGCGTCCGAAGAAATGGATAACGCCTACCAGATCCCGGGCAAATACCCGAAAGGCGCGTACCTGCTGGTATTCGACCCGCTGGACGGTTCGTCGAACATCGACATCAACGCCCCGGTCGGCACCATCTTCTCGGTACTGCGTTGCCCGAACGAATACCTGAGCCAGAACGAAGCGCTGAACGAAAACGCCTTCCTGCAGCCAGGCACCCAGCAGGTGGCTGCCGGCTACGCGATCTACGGCCCGCAGACCATGCTGGTGCTGACCCTGGGCGACGGCGTCAAGGGCTTCACCCTGGACCGCGAAATGGGCAGCTTCGTGCTGACTCACGAAGACATCAGCATTCCTGAAACCACCCAGGAATTCGCCATCAACATGTCCAACCAGCGTCACTGGGAAGCCCCGGTACAGCGCTATGTGGGCGAGCTGCTGGCCGGTGAAGAAGGCGCGCTGAAAAAGAACTACAACATGCGTTGGGTCGCGGCGATGGTTGCCGACGTACACCGCATCCTGACCCGTGGCGGTCTGTTCATGTACCCGCGCGACAGCCGTGAGCCGTCGAAGCCGGGCAAACTGCGCCTGATGTACGAAGCCAACCCGATGTCGTTCCTGGTGGAACAGGCCGGCGGCGCGTCCACCGACGGTCACCAGCGCATCCTCGACATCAAGCCAGAAGGCCTGCACCAGCGCGTTGCGGTGTACCTGGGTTCGAAGCAGGAAGTTGAACGCATCACGGCTTACCACAAGGAATAAACCATGAGCGCGCCCTGGCAGCCATTGCTTGAGTGGTGGTTCGGTTCGGCCGATGACCCCAACCAGGTGGCGGCGCAACAGGGCAAGTTATGGTTCGGCAAGCGTGACAGCCAGGACCTCGAAGCGCGCGAGCGTTTCGGGGAACTGGTGGAACAGGCACTGGCCGGCGGATTGACCGAGTGGACGCAACGTCCCGAAGGTTGGCTGGCCCTGGTGTTGTTGCTCGACCAATTGCCGCGAATGATCTTTCGCGAGACCCCCAAGGCTTTTTCCGGCGATCTGCGAGCACAACAGCTGGTAGCCCAGGGCATTGCCGCGGATTTCGACCGCGGGTTGCGGCCGATCCAGCGGGTGTTCATCTACCTGGTGTTCGAACATTGCGAGCACCTCGCGGTGCAGAACGAGGCGATTTCGCGCTTCACTGAGCTGATGAATCAGCAGCCCGAAGCTGATCGTGCGGTGTTCGCCGATAACCTCGACTATGCCGAGCGGCATCAAAAGATCATTGCCCGGTTTGGCCGCTTTCCCCATCGCAATGGGGTGTTGGGGCGGGAGTCGACGGCGGAGGAATTGGCGTTTCTCAAGGAGCCAGGGTCGGGATTTTAGAGGCTTCGCTGGCAAGCCAGCTCCTACGGATCGCACACGTACCGGTAGGAGCTGGCTTGCCAGCGAAGGGGCCAACAAGAGCGACCTAAATCCTGAAACTCCCCACCAACTGCTTCAACCGCGCCGCCTGCTGCTCAAGGTCGGCACAGGCGCGCAAGGTCGACTGCAGGTTCTCCACCCCTTCCTGGTTCAGCGTGTTGATCTCGGTGATGTCGACATTGATCGACTCGACCACGGCGGTCTGTTCTTCAGTGGCGGTAGCCACCGACTGGTTCATGCCGTCGATTTCGCCGATGCGCTGGGTCACGCTGCCCAGGCGTTCGCCAGCCTGGTTGGCGATGCCGACGCTGTTTTCGCTCTGGCGCTGACTGTCGGTCATGATGTTCACCGCGGCGCGGGCGCCGACCTGCAGTTCTTCGATCATGGTCTGCACTTGCTGCGCCGAGTCCTGGGTGCGGTGGGCGAGGTTGCGCACTTCGTCGGCGACCACCGCGAAGCCACGCCCGGCCTCACCGGCGCGGGCGGCTTCGATGGCGGCGTTGAGCGCCAGCAGGTTGGTTTGCTGGGAGATGCTGGTGATCACCTCGAGGATCTGCCCGATGTTCACCGTGTTGCTGTTCAGGGTCTCGATGTTGCCGCACGAATCGCTGATCTGCGCCGACAGTTGCTGCATCGCCGCGATGGTTTTATCCACCACCTGCTGACCGTCTTCGGCCAGGCCGCGTGCGTCGCTGGAGTGCTGCGAGGCGAGGGCGGCGTTCTGCGCGATTTCCTGGGCGGCGGCGCCCAGCTCGTTGATCGCCGCGGCGACGCTGCTGGTGCGCGAGGCTTGTTGGTCAGAGTTGAACATCGACGAGTTGGAGGCGCTGACCACCCGCAGGGCGACTTCGTTGACCTGGCCGGTGGCCGAGGAGACTTCGCGGATCGAGTTGTGAATGCGCTCAACGAAACGGTTGAAGGACAGGCCCAGGGTGCCGAACTCGTCGTGGCCGTGAATCACCAGGCGCTTGGTCAGGTCACCTTCGCCTTCGGCGATATCGTGCATGGCGCGGCCCATGTCCAGCAGGGGCTGCATCAGCACGCGAATCAACATGCCGAGCAGGCTGATGATGATCAGCACGGCAATCAGCATGGCGACGATCGCCGAGGTGCGGAACTCGCTGAGCATCGAGAAGGCGCTGTCCTGGTCGAGTACCAGGGCCACGTACCAGTTGGCTGACGGCACGCCGTTGACCGGGGTGAAGGAGATGAACTGGCTGCGGCCATCTTGCGTGACTTCCTGCAGGCCGGCGCGCACGTGCGGCGTGCTGTTGGGATACGCATCGGCCAGGGATTTGAGGGCCAGCCTGCTCTCGGGATGGACCAGGATCTTGCCGTCGCTGCTGACAATGAAAGCATGGCCGTGGCCGTCGAAGTCCAGCGAGTTGATGATCGAGCTGACGCTGCCCAGGTCGATGTCGGCGCCGGCGACACCGATCATCTGGTTCTGCCGCTGCACCGGGGTGGCCACGGTGATCACCAGCTTGCCCGAGGACGCAGCGACGTAGGGTTCAGTGACGATGCTCTGCTGTGCGGCGTTGGCCGCCTTGTACCAGCCCCGGCTGCGTGGGTCGTAATCCGCCGCGCGATTGCCGGCCGGCACCGAGTACATCACGCCGTCGGCGCCGCCGAAGTAGCTCAGCTGAAAGTTGCGGCTGTACACCGGCAGGCCCACCGCGCGTTGCAGACTGGCGGCGGCCGGGCCGTCGACGGCCACTTGCTGGGCCAGCGATTGCAGCAGTTGGATGCGGCTTTCCAGCCAGGTCTGGATGTTGCTGGTGGTCAGGCTGCCGAGCTCCTGCATCGAGGCTTCAGTGCTGGCGCGCAGGGTCTGGCGCTGGCGGTAGTCGTTGAACAGGATGAAACAGGCAAATGCAACGGCCACCACCAGGGCGGCAGCGAGCAGGATCTTGTGGCTGAACTTCATGTTTCTGGTCATTAAAGGCGCTACCGCGGGAGGACTGATCAACGAGGGGGCGCCACAGCTGGCTTGGCGCAGCTTCTATGTCGACAGGGCGGCGCCAAAGATTAGGCGGCTTTTGCGATTTACGACGAAATGCCGATCAGCCGAAAAAAGTCGCTGATTTGCCGGCGAAATGTCGATCTGACCGTTCAAGAAATTCCCACGGGTGCCGGGAACCAGATGGGGGTTTTCTCTTCTAAGCTTCTGGTTGGCAGCCATGCCAGCGTTTCTTTCCAGGAGTTTCACCATGTCGCTGCGATCTATCGCCTTGCTTTCGTTTTGCGTGCTGTTGGTCGCGTGCAGCAAGGTCAACCAGGAAAACTACTCGAAATTGTCGGCGGGCATGCCCAAGGCTGAAGTGGAAAACCTGCTCGGCAAGCCAGCCGATTGTTCCGGCGCACTGGGCATGTCCAGCTGCACCTGGGGCGACAAGAACAGCTTTATCAGCGTGCAGTACGCCGGTGACAAAGTGCTGATGTTTTCCGGGCAAGGCCTGAAGTAAACCGGGGCCACGCGCCCTCGGGAGAAGAATAATGATGCGGTTTGTAATAGCTCTCTTTGCCAGCCTGATCTTGGCTGGCTGCGCCACCCATGGCGATGATTCGCTGGCCCCGAAAACGGCCGGTGAGGTCAATCTCAAGCGTTATCAGGGTAAATGGTACGAATTGGCGCGCATGCCGATGTACTTCCAGCGCAATTGCGCGCAGTCCGAAGCCCACTACGCACTCAAGCCCAACGGCGAAATCGATGTGCTCAACCGCTGCCTGACCGCCGAATGGACCTGGGAAGAAGCCCGCGGCACGGCCGTCGCGCAGGTGCCGGGCAAGACCGACAAGCTCTGGGTCAATTTCGATAACTGGTTTACCCGACTGCTGCCGGGCGTGGTCAAGGGCGACTACTGGGTGCTGTACGTCAGCGACGACTACCAGACCGCGATTGTCGGCAACCCTAATCGCCGCTACCTGTGGCTGCTGTCCCGCAAGCCGGAAGTCAACGCCGAGACCCGCGAAGAACTGCTCAGCCGCGCCCGTCAGCAGGGCTACGACACCACCCGCCTGATCTGGCGCGTGTCGGACACCCGCATGGCGCAGACCTCGAAGTAAGCCTGCCGCGAGGGAGCCGGCTCCCTCGCCGTATCAGCGCCGGACGTTTCAGCCCAGCAATTCGCGCAACACCTGGGTGAAGGCGCGGTTGCTTTGCTCTTCATCGGCATGCTGCCCGCCGCGCACCACCCACTTGCCGTTGACCAGCACATCACGCACCTGGCGATCGCCGCCAGCAAACAGCCAACGATTGAGAATCCCGTCGCCGCTCGCGGTTGCCAGGTACGGGTCGTTGCCGTCGAGCACCAGCCAGTCGGCGCGCTTGCCGACTTCCAGGGCACCAATCGGTTGGCCCAGGGCCTGGGCGCCACCGTCGAGGGCGGCGTCGTACAAAGTGCGGCCGACCATCGGTTGCTCGGCGCCATACAGGCGATTACGGCGCTGGTCGCGCAGGCGCTGGCCGTATTCCAGCCAACGCAATTCTTCCACCACGCTCAGCGACACGTGGCTGTCGGAACCGATGCCCATGCGCCCGCCCTGGGCGAGGAAGTCCACGGCCGGGAAGATGCCGTCGCCGAGGTTGGCTTCGGTGGTCAGGCACAGGCCGGCGATGGCGCGACTTTTCGCCATCAGGCTGACTTCCTCGGCGTTGGCGTGGGTGGCGTGGACCAGGCACCAGCGCTGATCGACCTCGGTGTTTTCATACAGCCATTGCAGCGGACGGCGGCCACTCCAGGCCAGGCAGTCGTCGACTTCTTTCTGCTGTTCGGCGATGTGAATGTGTACCGGGCACTGTTTGTCGCTGGCGGCCAGGACCTCGTTGAGCTGTTGCGGCGTGACCGCGCGCAACGAGTGGAAACACAATCCCAGGGATTGCGCCGGTTGCTTCGCCAGGATCGGCTGCAGGCGCGTTTGCAGGTCGAGGTAGTTCTGCGTGCTGTTGATGAAGCGACGCTGACCCTCGTTTGGCGCCAGACCACCAAAACCGGAGTGGCTGTAGAGCACCGGGAGCAGGGTCAAACCGATGCCGGCGGCGCTGGCAGCCTGGCTGATCTGCAACGACAACTCGGCCGGGTCGGCGTAGGGCTGGCCATTGTGGTCGTGGTGCACGTAATGGAATTCAGCGACCGAGGTGTAACCGGCCTTGAGCATTTCGATGTACAGCTGGCGGGCAATCACGCCCAACTGTTGCGGGCTGATTTTTCCGACGAGGCGGTACATCAAGTCGCGCCAGGTCCAGAAACTGTCGTTCGGATTGCCGGCGACTTCCGCCAGGCCGGCCATGGCCCGCTGGAACGCGTGGGAGTGCAGGTTGGGCATGCCCGGCAGCACTGGTCCGCTCAGGCGTTCTGCGCCTTCAGCGCTGGCATCGGCCTGGATGTGGGTCAGCAGGCCGTCGGCGCTGATCTCAAGACGTACGTTGTTGGCCCATCCGTTAGGCAGTAGCGCGCGTTCGGCAAAGAAGGCGGACATGGTTCAGCACCCCATCGTGTGTTATTTGTATATACATATACAGACGTTTGCCTGCCCGGTAAACTCCGGCAAGCTAGCAACCTTTATCCCTCAACAAGGATTTCCTGTGCCGACTCCGCCTGCCAACACGCCGCTGAGTGCCAACCTGGGCGACAGTCCGGCGCCCTTGTATGCCCGCGTCAAACAGATGATCACCCAGCAGATCGACAGCGGAAACTGGCCGCCGCACTACCGCGTACCGTCGGAAAGCGAGCTGGTCAGCCAACTGGGTTTCAGCCGCATGACCATTAACCGTGCATTGCGCGAGATGACCGCGGACGGCCTGTTGGTGCGCATGCAGGGCGTCGGCACCTTTGTTGCCGAACCGAAGAGTCAGTCAGCCCTGTTTGAAGTGCACAACATCGCCGACGAAATCGCCTCCCGCGGTCATCGCCACACCTGCCAGGTGATCACCCTGGAAGAAGAGGCCGCCGGTTCCGAGCGTGCGCTGGCGCTGGACATGCGCGAAGGGCAGAAAGTTTTCCACTCGCTGATCGTGCATTACGAAAACGATATCCCGGTGCAGATCGAAGACCGCTTCGTCAACGCGCTGGTGGCGCCGGAGTACCTCAAGCAGGACTTCACCGTGCAAACCCCCTATGCCTACCTGAACCAGGTGGCACCGCTGACTGAAGGCGAGCACGTGGTCGAGGCGATCCTCGCCGAGTCGAGTGAATGCAAGCTGCTGCAGATCGAGAAAGGCGAGCCGTGCCTGCTGATTCGTCGGCGCACCTGGTCCGGTCGCCAGCCAGTGACCGCCGCACGGCTGATCCACCCCGGTTCCCGTCATCGCCTGGAAGGGCGCTTTCACAAGTAAGCATTGAGGCAGTCATGAGTCAGTTGAAAGTCTTGCGCGCGGTCGACTATCCGCGCATGCCGTGGAAAAACGGCGGCGGCAGCACCGAGGAAATCACCCGCGACGCCGGCACCGGGCTGGACGGCTTCGGCTGGCGCCTGTCGATTGCCGACATTGGCGAGTCGGGCGGCTTCTCGACCTTCGCCGGCTACCAGCGGGTAATCACCGTGCTGCAAGGCGAGGGCATGACGCTGACCGTCGATGGCCAGGACACTCGCCCGTTGCTGCCACTCGATCCCTTCGCCTTCAGCGGCGAGAGCCAGGTGTCCTGCACCTTGCTGGGCGGGGCGATTCGCGACTTCAACCTGATTTATGCGCCCCAGCGCTACCGTGCACGGTTGCAGTGGCTGGCGGGCGAGCAGCGGTTTTTCAGTTCGGCCAGTACGGTATTGATATTCAGCGCATCTGATCGGGTTGATGTGACATGCGGCGCTGATGTTAAGGAGCTATTGGGGCGTTATGACTGCCTTCAGTTCGACGGTAATGCCGCTCTGCTTGAAGTAGCGATCTCAAGCTCTTGCTGTGTCATCGAGCTATTGGCTCTTTAGCCTGCTGCAACTCTGATGATGTCTCGTTCTGATCGGAGCGTTTCTCTCACTACAAGGGGAATTCGCGCCCAAACGCGGGGCGCCAGTTTCGTGATAGCGATCGCGCCTCCTGTGACCAGTGCGGCTTGTGCAATGGGGCGAGCTGCGTATAGCGCTGCTTGTGCTGAAACGGGACTAAAGGCGAGTCCAGTTGCGACTGCGGCAGTAAAGCTAGAGACGATCTCTGAAGTTGCCAAGCCAACACTGGTTCCTCCTACCCTTGCAAGTAACACTCCGTTCATCAGGTTAACTCCCGTTGCAAATGCAGCAGTCATTTTTGTCGAGAAGGCACCAATGAGCGAGACCAATCCCCCTATGAAATGCCCGCTTGGATCGCTGTAGTTAACCGGATCCCCCATGCAATACGCATACGGATTCAACCCACCCTCACCAAACGGACTCATGTTGTCCGGGCTGTTGAAGCGCTTCAGTATTGGATTGAATGCGCGGTAGCCGTTTCCCAGCAGGTAATGGCCCGTCACTGGATCACGCCGCTCGCCATTGAATTCAAGCAAGCTGCTGGTTCTGTGTTCTACCGGGCGATAGCCGTAAGGCGTGTAATTGAGCAGGTGTGCCTGAGTATCGAGAATGTGCAGGATCGAGCGGTGCCGGTCTGCAAGTAGCAGACGGGTGTTCACCGTTGTTGATTGGCGTCGTTGCTGTGCCAACAGCTGATCAGCGTGCTGAATGATTGTGTGACTTTCCTGGCCTCGAATCTCCGTTGCCAGCTTGTCCTGCGCATAAAACCGCCGAGTGTTCGCCTGCAGTGCGGGCGTCAAGCCGACCAGTTGGTCCAGTGCATCGTAGCGATAAAGGCACAGTGGGGTGTCAAGCTTGCCCATGGCATCAATCCTCCACATCGGTTGATTCGGATAGTAAGGCTAGAGCAATCAGGTCGGGCCGGTAACTATCAGAACTGCTAGACGTTGAGCCTTCGCAGCTGCAGCACTTGCTCAGTGCGCTGCGGTTTTGAAGCGGCGTTATTGCCGTTCGAGCACAAACCCTCGAACGGCGCCTTCCAGCTCACTCGACATCCGCTGCAGGGCATGAATGGTCTTGACCACATCCTGCTGCGCCGTGACATTTTCCTCGACCCGCTGGGCGACGGTTTCGACGTTGCGTGCGACGTCCTCGCTGGCGTCGCGCTGCTCCTGCAAGGCATGGGAAATCTGCCGGACCGCATTCAGCGAGGCATCCAACACCGCCTTGACGTCGTTCATCGAGCTGCCGGCGCTGTCGATCAATTGCTGGCCCTGAAGCACGCGCTCGCGGCCGGTGTTCATGCTGCTGTTGGCCTTGCGCATGCCGCTTTGAATGGCGCTCACCAGCGTCACGATTTCGTCGGTGGAACGGGTGGTGCGGGTCGCCAGCTCGCGCACTTCTTCGGCCACTACGGCAAAACCACGGCCCTGTTCGCCGGCCCGGGCGGCTTCGATGGCGGCATTGAGGGCCAGCAGGTTGGTCTGTTCGGCAATGTTGTGGATCACGTCGACAATCTTGCCGATGGCATTGGAGTGCAGGGTCAACTGATCGATTTCGCTCGAGGTCTGCGTCACCAGTTCGGCGATCTGCTGCATTTCAGTGATCGAGCGTTCCATGCTGGTGATGCCCAATGCGGTGATCTGTTCGGCTTTCTGCGTGGTGGCCTGGGCCTGGGCGGCGTTTTCGGCGATGTGGGTGATGTTGGCGGACATCTGTTCCACTGCTGCGGCAATCGACGAGGCGGCGGCGTTTTGTTCGGCGGCCTGGCGCAGGCCCTGCTCGGACACCACGCTCAGGTTCAGGGTCGACGACTCGATGTGCCGCGAGGCCTCGCGGACCTTGCCGATCATGCCGCGCAGGCTGCGGCGCATGGCCTCCACCGATTGCATGACGCCAGTGGAAACCGCGCCGTAGGTGGCCGGCTCGCTGAGCTGGCCCTGGGCAATCTGGGTGCTGATGCTTGCCAGTTCGTGGGGTTCGGCGCCGAGGAAGCGGCTCAGGCGGGCGCCAAACAACAGGGCATAGAGGCTGCCCCACAGCAGGGTCAGTGCCAGCATTAGCGCCATCCACTGCACGTAAGTCGCGTAGCGGTCCTGGCTGTGAACGAACTCTTGCCGGGCCTCGTCGAGCTGGGCCTGGATCAGCTGCGCGAACAGCTCGCTCAACGGATCGATCAGGGGATACAGCTCGTTGGCTACGAACTGTTCCAGGCTCGGGTCGCTGAGCGGGTCACGCTTGAGAATCTCCTGCAAGTGCTCAAGTGGGGCATCGGTGGCCTGCATCAGCGGCGTGATGCGGTTGATCAACTGCACCTCCTGGGCGATCAGTTGGGTCGAGCGATAGTGGCGCCAGAGTGTGTCGATTTCAGCTTGCGCCCGTTGAATCTGCTCCACCGCCTGCCCGGCGGTATAGGCGCCACTGTGGGCCTTGTGGACGGCTTCGACGATCTGCGCCGAGTACAGCTCGGCGATCCGCTTCAAGTCCTGCAACGGAATGACTCGGTCCAGGTACACCGTTTCCAATCCCTGGACGGTCGAGCGCATGCCGTACAGGCCTAGGGCGCCAATGCCCGTCACGCTGCTGAGCAGGAGGCTGGCCAGTAGCAGGAGGTGAGTTCTGACTTTCCACTGTTTCATCGGGTGTTCCTCGCAAAAGTAGCGTCACTGGGTAGTCGGCGAGGACCCGGGTTGATGGAGTAGGGCGCATCTGGTGAGTGCGTAGGGTGTTTCCTGAATGCTCTGTTGTGTACCGCTCGTGTTACCGAACGCCCCAGTTCAGGGCGAAAGCACACCTAAGTAACAGTCGCCGTCGCTTGTAGGCGATGCACGGTTGAGAATCACTCCACCGTGCAAACCCTTGCGCTTGTGGTGTTTCAGCCATTTCCAGCACTTTATTGAACGGCTATCCAATAAGTTGGCCGCTCGATTGCATATGCTTGTATGTACAAGTAAAGACGTATGCGTATGAGTCACGAAGACTCGACCATCGTCCACTGATTCGCTGGCAAGCACTGTGGCTCGCCGGCTCGCTCGCCCACCGCCTGGGTTGGTTTGGATTGATTGCTGAGGAGTGCTTTTCGTGACCGAGAATAAACCGACGAAGTTTCGTGACGTAGAAATCCGCGCTGCTCGCGGCAACCAGCTGACCGCCAAGAGCTGGCTGACCGAAGCACCGCTGCGCATGCTGATGAACAACCTCGACCCACAGGTTGCCGAGAACCCGAAAGAACTGGTGGTGTACGGCGGTATCGGTCGCGCAGCGCGTAACTGGGAATGCTACGACAAGATCGTCGAAAGCCTGACCAACCTGAACGACGACGAGACCCTGCTGGTGCAATCCGGCAAGCCGGTCGGCGTATTCAAGACCCACAGCAACGCCCCGCGCGTGCTGATCGCCAACTCCAACCTGGTGCCACACTGGGCGAACTGGGAACACTTCAACGAACTGGATGCCAAGGGCCTGGCCATGTACGGCCAGATGACCGCCGGCAGCTGGATCTACATCGGCAGCCAGGGCATCGTCCAGGGCACCTACGAAACCTTCGTCGAAGCCGGTCGCCAGCACTACAACGACAACCTGACCGGCAAGTGGGTCCTGACCGCCGGCCTCGGCGGCATGGGCGGCGCCCAGCCACTGGCCGCGACCCTGGCCGGCGCGTGCTCGCTGAACATCGAATGCCAACAGGTGAGCATCGACTTCCGCCTGAGCAGCCGTTACGTCGACGAGCAGGCCAAAGACCTCGACGACGCCCTGGCGCGCATCGACAAGTACACCAAGGAAGGCAAGGCGATCTCCATCGCACTGCTGGGCAACGCCGCGGAAATCCTCCCGGAACTGGTACGTCGCGGCGTGCGCCCGGACATGGTCACCGACCAGACCAGCGCCCACGACCCGCTCAACGGCTACCTGCCAGCCGGCTGGACCTGGGAAGAGTACCGCGCTCGCGCCAAGACCGAGCCGGCTGCTGTGGTTAAGGCCGCCAAGCAATCGATGGCCGTTCACGTCAAAGCCATGCTCGAGTTCCAGAAACAGGGCGTGCCGACCTTCGACTACGGCAACAACATTCGTCAGATGGCCCAGGAAGAAGGCGTGGAAAACGCATTCGACTTCCCAGGCTTCGTTCCTGCCTACATCCGTCCACTGTTCTGCCGTGGTATCGGTCCGTTCCGTTGGGCTGCGCTGTCGGGTGATCCACAAGACATCTACAAGACCGACGCCAAGGTCAAGGAACTGATCCCGGACGACGCCCACCTGCACAACTGGCTGGACATGGCCCGCGAGCGCATCAGCTTCCAGGGTCTGCCGGCGCGTATCTGCTGGGTTGGCCTGGGCCTGCGCGCCAAGCTCGGCCTGGCGTTCAACGAAATGGTGCGCAGCGGCGAGCTGTCGGCACCGATCGTCATCGGCCGTGACCACCTGGACTCCGGTTCGGTATCCAGCCCGAACCGCGAAACCGAATCGATGCAGGACGGTTCCGACGCCGTGTCCGACTGGCCACTGCTCAACGCCCTGCTCAACACCGCGAGCGGCGCGACCTGGGTCTCGCTGCACCACGGCGGTGGCGTCGGCATGGGCTTCAGCCAGCACTCGGGCATGGTGATCGTCTGCGACGGTACCGACGAAGCGGCTGAGCGTATCGCTCGCGTCCTGCACAACGACCCGGCCACTGGCGTCATGCGTCACGCCGATGCCGGTTACCAGATCGCGATCGACTGCGCCAAGGAACAAGGCCTGAACCTGCCGATGATTACCGGCAAATAAGCATCGCTCTCTGTAGGAGCTGGCTTGCCAGCGAAGGACGCACCTAGGTGTGTCAGGAAAGACGCCTTCGCGAGCAAGCTCGCTCCTACAGGGGGGGCACCAACCCAGAACAACAATCCACAGAGGTTGAATCATGGCAGGCAGTACCGATCGTGCAGGCAACAAACCGTTGATCGAAAGGCGTTCGATCGACTACATCCCGGAAGCGGAAAGACACGGTCGTCTGTTCAGCCAATTCACCCTGTGGATGGGTGCCAACCTGCAAATCACCGCGATTGTCACCGGGGCCCTGGCCGTGGTGCTGGGCGGTGATGTGTTCTGGTCGTTGATCGGTTTGTTGATCGGTCAAGTACTGGGCGGTGGCGTGATGGCGTTGCATGCTGCGCAAGGTCCGAAACTGGGCCTGCCGCAGATGATTTCCAGCCGCGTGCAGTTCGGCGTTTATGGCGCGGCCATCCCGATCGTGCTGGTGTGCCTGATGTACATGGGCTTCACCGCGACGGGCACGGTGCTTTCCGGCCAGGCGCTGGGCCAGTTGTTTGGCATCAGCGACAGTGCTGGCATCCTGCTGTTTGCCAGTGTCATCGTGCTGGTCACGGTGCTGGGCTACCGGGTGATCCATTTCATCGGTCGGGTCGCCAGCATCATTGGCGTGATTGCGTTCGTGTTCCTGTTCTGGCGGCTGGTGAGCCAGACCGATGTCGGCGCACTCATGCAAATCCGTCACTTCAGCTGGAGCAGCTTCCTGCTCGCGGTGTCACTCGCCGCGTCCTGGCAGATCGCCTTCGGCCCGTATGTGGCTGACTATTCTCGCTACCTGCCGAGCAAGACCTCTGCGGTGAAGACCTTCTTTGCCGCCGGTGCAGGTTCGGTGGTTGGCGCCCAAGTGGCGATGATCCTCGGGGTATTTGCCGCGGCCTCCGCCAATGGCCAATTCGCCGGTCACGAAGTGGCCTACATCGTCGGCCTGGGCGGCACCGGTGCCACGGCTGCGCTGCTGTATTTCAGCATCGCGTTCGGCAAGGTCACCATCTCCACGCTGAACTCCTACGGCAGCTTCATGTGCATCGCGACCATCATCAGTGGCTTTCGTGGTCACTTGCAGGTCTCGCGCCTGCAGCGGTTGGTGTTCGTGCTGGTGATCGTCGGCGCGGCGACGCTGATGGCATTGCTCGGCCAGCACTCGTTCCTCGGTGCGTTCAAGTCGTTCATCCTGTTCCTGCTGGCGTTCTTCACGCCCTGGAGCGCGATCAACCTGGTGGACTACTACTGCATCACCCGGGAACGCTATGACGTACCGGCCCTGGCCGACCCCAACGGTCGCTACGGTCGCTGGAACATGCTCGGTATCAGCGTCTATGTGTTCGGTGTGTTGGTGCAGTTGCCGTTCATCTCCACCAAGTTCTACACCGGTCCGCTGGTGGCGGCCCTCGGTGACGTGGACATTTCCTGGATCATCGGCCTGGTAGTGCCTGCCGCCCTTTACTACGTTTGCGCAAAAAAATGGCACAGCGCAGTGCCGGATCAATTGATTCTGCCGATCGAGCAGAACAGCGTTGTACAGCCTAAAACAAGCGAGGCGGGTCGCGCTGCGGCGCGGGCCTGATTGGGACGTGGAAAGGGCAGGATGCCCCTTGACTGCCGTAAGCCAATTCTTGATTAGGAGCGAATGAACATGAATAAGACTCTGCTGAGCACGCTGATCGCTGTAGGCCTGACGGCCAGTGCTGGCGCCTCCCAGGCGGCCGGCTGGTGTGAATCGGGCAAGCCGGTGAAATTCGCCGGGCTGAACTGGGAAAGCGGCATGCTGCTGACCGACGTGATGCAGGTGGTGCTGGAGAAAGGTTACGACTGCAAGACCGACAGCCTGCCAGGCAATTCCATCACCATGGAAAACGCCTTGAGCAGTAACGATATTCAAGTCTTCGCCGAGGAGTGGGTTGGCCGCAGCGAAGTCTGGAACAAGGCTGAAAAGGCCGGCAAGGTGGTGGGCGTCGGTGCTCCGGTGGTCGGTGCCATCGAAGGCTGGTACGTGCCGCGCTATGTGATCGAAGGCGATGCCAAGCGCAAGCTGGAAGCCAAGGCGCCGGACCTCAAGAGCATTGCCGATCTGGGCAAATACTCCGCCGTGTTCAAGGACCAGGAAGAGCCAAGCAAGGGCCGTTTCTACAACTGCCCGGCCGGCTGGACCTGTGAGCTCGATAACAGCGAAATGCTCAAGAGCTACGGCCTGGAAAGCAGCTACACCAACTTCCGCCCAGGCACCGGGCCTGCCCTCGATGCTGCGGTCCTGTCGAGCTACAAGCGCGGCGAGCCGATCCTGTTCTACTACTGGTCGCCCACCCCGCTGATGGGGCAGATCGACGTGGTCAAGCTTGAAGAGAAGGCCGGCGTCGACAAGAGCGTGACCATCAAGGTCGGCCTGTCGAAAACCTTCCACGAAGAGGCACCGGAACTGGTGGCTGTGCTGGAAAAGGTCAACCTGCCGATCGATCTGCTGAACCAGAACCTGGCGCGCATGACCAAAGAGCGGATCGAGTCGCCAAAACTGGCGAAGATCTTCCTGAAGGAACATCCTGAAGTCTGGCACGCATGGGTCAGTGAAGATGCGGCCAAGAAAATCGACGCGGCTTTGTAGGTCGAGCCTTTCCGGCTGCCTGCAAGGGCAGTCGGACGCTTGATCACAACCCCTTGATTGAGAGTCTCCTATGTTTCCTGAAAGCTTTACCTTTTCTATCGCCGACTGGGTCAACGGTTGGGTCGATGCGCTGGTGACCAACTACGGCGATGTGTTCCGGCAGATCTCCGACACCCTGCTCTGGGCCATCGTCAACCTTGAAGGCCTGCTGCGTGCGGCGCCCTGGTGGCTGATGCTGGCGATCGTTGCCGGGGTTGCCTGGCACGCCACGCGCAAGGTGGTGACCACCGGCGTGATCGTCGGCTTGCTGTTCCTGGTGGGCGCTGTCGGCCTGTGGGACAAACTCATGCAGACGCTGGCGCTGATGATGGTGGCCACGGTCATCTCGGTGCTGGTCGGCGTGCCGTTGGGCATCCTCTCGGCCCGCAGCAACCGCCTGCGTTCGGTGCTGATGCCGCTGCTCGACATCATGCAGACCATGCCCAGCTTCGTGTACCTGATTCCGGTGCTGATGCTGTTCGGCCTGGGCAAGGTCCCGGCGATTTTCGCCACGGTGATCTACGCCGCGCCGCCGCTGATCCGCCTGACCGACCTGGGCATCCGCCAGGTGGATGGCGAGGTGATGGAAGCGATCAATGCGTTCGGTGCCAACCGCTGGCAGCAACTGTTTGGCGTGCAACTGCCACTGGCCCTGCCGAGCATCATGGCCGGGATCAACCAGACCACCATGATGGCCCTGTCGATGGTGGTGATCGCCTCGATGATCGGTGCCCGCGGCCTGGGCGAAGACGTCCTGGTCGGGATCCAGACCCTCAACGTCGGACGCGGCCTCGAAGCCGGCCTGGCGATCGTGATTCTCGCTGTGGTCATCGACCGCATTACCCAGGCCTACGGCCGGCCACGGCATGAGGTGAGCAAATGAGCAACGCAGCCAAGATCGAAGTCAAAAACGTCTTCAAGATTTTCGGCAATCGTTCGGCCGACGCGCTGAACATGATTCGCCAGAACAAGACCAAGGACCAGGTGCTGGCCGAGACCGGTTGTGTGGTCGGGGTCAACGACCTGTCCCTGAGCATCGGCAGCGGCGAGATCTTCGTGATCATGGGCCTCTCGGGTTCCGGCAAGTCGACCCTGGTGCGCCACTTCAACCGCCTGATCGACCCGACCAGCGGCGCGATCCTGGTCGACGGCCAGGACATCCTGCAATACGACATGGAAGCCCTGCGCGAATTTCGCCGGCGCAAGATCAGCATGGTGTTCCAGAGCTTTGGCCTGTTACCGCACCGCAGCGTGCTGGACAACGTCGCCTATGGCCTGAAGATCCGTGGCGAGAGCAAGCAGATGTGCAACGAACGCGCGCTGCACTGGATCAATACCGTGGGCCTCAAGGGCTACGAGAACAAGTACCCGCACCAGCTGTCCGGCGGCATGCGCCAGCGCGTTGGCCTGGCCCGTGCCCTGGCGGCCGACACCGACATCATCCTGATGGACGAAGCCTTCAGTGCCCTCGACCCGCTGATCCGCGCCGAGATGCAGGACCAGTTGCTGGAGCTGCAAAAGACCCTGCACAAGACCATCGTGTTCATCACCCATGACCTCGATGAAGCCGTGCGTATCGGCAACCGCATCGCGATTCTCAAGGACGGCCGCCTGATCCAGGTCGGCACGCCGAGAGAGATCCTGCATTCGCCGGCGGATGAGTATGTCGACCGGTTTGTGCAGCGGCGGGCGGCGGTGGTGTAAGGGATTGGTGGTGTCAGGGCAGGCCCCTCGCGGGCAAGCCCGCTCCCACAGTTGGAATGCATACCCCCCCTGTAGGAGCTGGCTTGCCAGCGAAGGGGCCGGCAAAGCTGCACAAATTTCAGGGTCGAGGTAAAGATGTCCCAGGCTGAAAAAATCATCATCGCCGACGCCCCGATGCGTTGGCAGGACGTGGTCGCCGTTGCCCGGCATGGCGCGCAGCTCGAGCTGGCCCCCGGCACCTGGGCGCGGATCGACAACGCCCAGGCCATCGTCCAGCGCATCGTCGCCAGCGGCGAGCGTGCCTATGGCATCAACACCGGCCTTGGCGCCTTGTGCAACGTGTCGCTGCAGGACGAACAACTCAGCCAGCTGTCACGCAACACCTTGCTCAGCCATGCCTGCGGCGTCGGTGCGCCACTGGCCGACGAGCAGACGCGGGCAATCATCTGCGCCGCCATCGTCATCTACAGCCAGGGCAAATCCGGCCTGCAGCGCCCGGTGGTCGAAGCGCTGCTGGCGCTGCTCAACCGCGGCATCACCCCGCAAGTCCCGGCGCAAGGTTCGGTGGGCTACCTGACCCACATGGCACACGTCAGCATCGCGCTGCTGGGCGTCGGCAACGTCAGCTATCGCGGGCAGATCGTCCCGGCGCAGCAGGCGTTGACCGAAGAAGGGCTGCAGGTGGTGCGGCTCGGGGCCAAGGATGGTTTGTGCCTGGTCAACGGCACGCCGTGCATGACCGGCCTGAGCTGCCTGGCACTGGACGATGCGAGTCGCCTGCTGGAGTGGGCCGATGTGATCGGGGCCATGAGTTTCGAGGCCCAGCGCGGCCAGATCGATGCCTTCGATCCGCAGATCATCGCGCTCAAACCGCACCCCGGCATGCAACAGGTCGGCGTCAACCTGCGCGCGCTGCTCGAGGGCAGCGAAGTGATCGCCCAGAGCAAGGGCATTCGCACCCAGGATGCCCTCAGCCTGCGTTCGATCCCCCAGGTCCACGGCGCCGCGCGCGATCAACTGGCGCATGCGAGCCGGCAGATCGAGATCGAACTCAACAGCGCCACCGACAACCCGCTGGTGCTGGGCACACCGGACAATTACCGGGTGGTGTCCCAGGCCAACCCGCATGGCCAGTCAGTCGCCATGGCGGCCGACCTGCTGGCAATTGCCATGGCGGAAATCGGCTCGATTGCCGAGCGGCGCCTCGACCGTTTGATCAACCCGCACGTCAGCGGCTTGCCGGCGTTTTTGGTGGCCAATCCCGGGGTCAATTCGGGAATGATGATCGTGCAATACGTCGCCGCTTCGCTCTGTGCGCAGAACCGCCAGTTGGCGCAGCCGGCCGTGCTCGACAACTTCGTCACCTCGGGCCTGCAGGAAGATCACCTGAGCATGGGCACCAATGCCGCGCTGAAACTGCTGCAGACCCTGGAAAACTGCACGCAGATCCTCGCCATCGAGTACCTGCTGGCGGCCCAGGCGTTCGAGTTTCTCAAGACCCAGCGCTTCGGCGCGGGCACCGACCGCGCCTGGCGCCTGTTGCGTGAGCGCGTGCCGGCCTATGACCAGGATCGCTGGCTGGCCCCGGATATTGCCGCTGCCGCCAGCGTGTTGAAAGAACCTAATTTGCTGCACCAGGTAGTACCGAACCACCGCTGATTTTTCGAACCCAGCCAGCGTGCCAAGGCGCAATCCCTCACAACCCGAGGGAAGCGACGGACAACGGATATCTCCGGAGCGTCTGGTTACTGCCCTTGAATTCAAGGGCGTAAAACTCTCAAAAGGAGAATGAATGTGACTGCACTGAAACTGATCCCTGGCCAACTGAGCCTCGCCCAACTGCGCGCCGTGTACCAACAGCCGGTCAGCATCACCCTGGACGACAGTGCCTCGGCGCAAATCGACGCCAGCGTCGCCTGCGTTGAGCAGATTCTTGCGGAGAACCGCACCGCCTACGGCATCAACACCGGTTTCGGCCTGCTGGCCTCGACCCGGATTGCCAGCGAAGACCTGGAAAACCTGCAGCGCTCGCTGGTGCTGTCCCACGCGGCCGGTGTCGGCGCGCCGATCAGCGACGCGCTGGTACGGTTGATCATGGTGCTCAAGGTCAACAGCCTGAGCCGTGGCTTCTCGGGTATCCGCCGGGTCGTTATCGATGCGCTGATCGCCCTGATCAACGCCGAGGTCTACCCGCACATTCCATTGAAAGGTTCGGTCGGTGCCTCCGGTGACCTCGCACCGCTGGCGCACATGTCGCTGGTGCTGCTGGGCGAAGGCAAGGCGCGCTACAAAGGCGAATGGCTGGAAGCGACCGAAGCGCTGAAAGTCGCCGGGCTGACCCCGCTGACCCTGGCCGCCAAGGAAGGTCTGGCGCTGCTCAACGGCACTCAGGTCTCTACCGCTTACGCCCTGCGTGGCCTGTTCGAAGGTGAAGACCTGTTCGCCGGCGCGCTGGCGCTGGGCGGCCTGACCGTTGAAGCCGTATTGGGCTCGCGCTCGCCGTTCGACGCGCGCATCCACGCCGCTCGTGGCCAGAAAGGCCAGATCGACGCCGCTGCCGCTTACCGCGACCTGCTGGGCGAGCGCAGCGAAGTGTCCGACTCGCACCAGAACTGCGAAAAGGTCCAGGATCCGTACTCCCTGCGTTGCCAGCCACAAGTCATGGGCGCCTGCCTGACCCAGTTCCGCCAGGCTGCCGAAGTACTGGCAATCGAAGCCAACGCCGTGTCGGACAACCCGCTGGTATTCGCCACCGAAGGCGACGTGATTTCCGGTGGTAACTTCCACGCCGAGCCAGTGGCCATGGCCGCAGACAACATCGCCCTGGCGATCGCTGAAATCGGTTCGCTGAGCGAGCGTCGCATCTCGCTGATGATGGACAAACACATGTCGCAACTGCCGCCGTTCCTGGTGGCCAACGGTGGCGTCAACTCCGGCTTCATGATCGCTCAGGTGACTGCAGCGGCACTGGCCAGCGAGAACAAGGCCCTGGCACATCCACATTCGGTGGACAGCCTGCCGACTTCCGCCAACCAGGAAGACCATGTATCCATGGCGCCTGCAGCTGGCAAGCGTCTGTGGGAAATGGCCGAAAACACCCGTGGTGTATTGGCGGTCGAGTGGCTGGCAGCCTGCCAGGGCCTGGACCTGCGCGACGGCCTGAAAACTTCGGCGAAACTTGAGCAGGCTCGCGGTGTTCTGCGTGCCGAAGTGCCGTTCTACGAGAAGGACCGCTTCTTCGCGCCGGACATCAACGCGGCCAGCGAGCTGCTGGCGTCGCGCTGCCTGAATGAACTGGTGACGGCGAAGTTGCTGCCGAGCCTGTAAGGACCTCATCGCGGGCAAGTCGAATCGTCGCACCGCCACTCCCACAGGATGGGGGGTTCCCACTCAGGTTTATGTGGGAGCGGCGGTGCGACTCGCCCGCGATTCGCTTTTGCGTCGACAAGAATAATTAGGGACGAGCAATGCAACAGCCAGACAAAGGCTTGAAACGCGGGCTATCTGCCCGACATATTCGCTTCATGGCACTGGGGTCGGCGATCGGCACCGGGCTTTTCTACGGCTCCGCCTCGGCCATCCAGATGGCCGGCCCTGCCGTATTGCTGGCCTACCTGATCGGTGGCGCAGCGGTGTTCATGGTGATGCGCGCCCTCGGCGAAATGGCCGTGCACAACCCGGTCTCCGGCTCCTTTGGCCACTACGCCAGCACCTACCTCGGGCCGATGGCCGGCTTTATCCTCGGCTGGACCTACGCCTTCGAAATGATCATCGTCTGCCTGGCGGACGTCACCGCCTTCGGCATCTACATGGGCTTCTGGTTTCCCGAGGTCGCACGCTGGATCTGGGTGCTGGGCATCGTGCTGCTGATCGGTGGCCTGAACCTGTGCAACGTCAAAGTCTTTGGCGAGATGGAGTTCTGGCTGTCGCTGCTGAAAGTCGCGGCCATCGTCGCGATGATCCTCGGCGGCTTCGGCATCATGCTGTTCGGCATCGGTTCGGCCAGCACTGAACAGGCCACCGGCGTCAGCAACCTCTGGGCCCATGGCGGTTTCATGCCCAATGGCATCGGCGGCGTTATCGCTTCCCTGGCCGTCGTCATGTTCGCCTTCGGCGGCATCGAAATCATCGGCATCACCGCCGGTGAGGCAAAGGACCCGCAACGGGTGATTCCGCAGGCGATCAACGCCGTACCCCTACGAATCCTGTTGTTCTACGTGCTGACCCTGTTCGTGCTGATGGCAATCTTCCCTTGGCCGCAAATCGGCAGCCAGGGCAGCCCGTTCGTGCAGATTTTCGACAGCCTGGGCATCAGCTCGGCGGCGATCGTGCTGAACATCGTGGTGATCTCGGCCGCCGTCTCGGCGATCAACAGCGACATCTTTGGCGCCGGGCGCATGATGTACGGCCTGGCCCAGCAAGGTCACGCACCGAAAGGCTTTGCGCAGTTGTCGAAACAGGGCGTGCCGTGGATGACCGTGGTCGTCATGGGCGCCGCGTTGCTCGGCGGCGTGGTGTTGAACTACCTGATCCCCAAGGACGTATTCCTGGTGATCGCTTCGATCGCCACATTCGCTACCGTCTGGGTCTGGCTGATGATCCTGGTCACCCAGGTCGCCATGCGCCGCTCCATGACTCGCGAGCAGGTTGCCGCACTGCAATTTCCGGTACCGTTCTGGCCCTACGCGCCGGCGGCGGCCATCGTGTTCATGCTGTTCGTCTTTGGTGTACTGGGTTACTTCCCGGACACCCAGGCCGCGCTGGTAGTGGGTGCCGTGTGGATCGTGCTGCTGGTGATTGCTTATAAACTGTGGGTCAAGCCGGCGGCCGGAAAGCCGGTCGAAGTCGCCCGCGACCCTTCTACCTCTCATCGATAACCCCACGGAGGCCCGGGATGAAAACCCTCTGGCAACACTGCAACGTCGCGAGCATGGCGCAGGGCACCTACTCGATCATCGAGGATGCCGCCATCGTGACGTCCGGTGCGCTCATCGAGTGGATCGGTCCACGTTCTGAGCTGCCGTCCGACTACTACCCCGAGGTCCACGACCTCGGCGGCGCCTGGGTCACCCCGGGCCTGATCGACTGCCACACCCACACGGTGTTCGGCGGCAACCGCAGCGACGAATTCGAAAAGCGCCTGCAAGGCGTCAGCTACGCGGAAATCGCCGCCAGCGGTGGCGGCATCGCCAGCACCGTGCGCGCGACCCGTGCCGCCAGCGAGGATCAGCTGTTCACTAGCGCCGCCAAGCGCCTGAAAAGCCTGCTGCGCGACGGCGTCACCAGCATCGAGATCAAGTCCGGCTACGGCCTCGACCTGGCCAACGAAGGCAAGATGCTGCGGGTCGCCCGGCGCCTCGGCGAAGCCTTTCCGGTCAGCGTGCGCACCACTTGCCTGGCTGCCCACGCCTTGCCGCCGGAATACAAGGATCGCGCTGACGACTACATCGAACACATCTGCGCCGAAATGCTCCCGGCCCTGGCGGCCGAGGGCCTGGTGGACGCGGTGGATGCGTTCTGCGAGTACCTGGCGTTTTCCCCGGCGCAAGTCGAGAAGGTGTTCATTGCTGCGCAGCAGCTTGGTTTGCCGGTGAAATTGCACGCCGAGCAACTGTCGTCGCTGCACGGCTCCAGCCTGGCGGCGCGTTACCAGGCATTGTCCGCCGATCACCTGGAGTTCATGACCGAAGACGACGCCATCGCCATGGCCGCCGCCGGTACGGTCGCCGTGCTATTGCCGGGAGCGTTCTACTTCCTGCGCGAAACCCAGTTGCCGCCGATGGACGCCCTGCGCAAACACAAGGTGAAGATCGCCATTGCCAGCGACCTCAACCCGGGGACTTCGCCGGCGCTGTCGGTGCGTCTGATGCTGAACATGGCCTGCACCTGTTTCCGCATGACCCCGGAAGAAGCCCTGGCCGGCGCGACCATTCACGCCGCCACGGCGCTGGGCATGCAGCAGACTCACGGTTCGCTGGAAGTGGGCAAGGTCGCCGACTTTGTCGCCTGGCAAATCGATCGTCCCGCCGACCTGTCGTACTGGCTGGGTGGCGAACTGGAAAAACGCGTCGTGCGTCACGGCGTCGAAGTCGAGATTTAGGAGAGCAGCTGTGGATAAGGTTCTGAACTTCAAACAAGGCCGGGTACCGCTGCTGATCAGCATGCCCCACGCCGGCACCCGCCTGACCCCGGCGGTCGAAGCCGGGTTGATTGCTGACGCGAAAAGCCTGCCGGACACCGACTGGCACATCCCGCGGCTTTACGATTTCGCCTCCGAACTGGGCGCCAGCACCCTGGCGGCCGAGTACTCGCGCTTCGTCATCGACCTCAACCGCCCGTCCGACGACAAGCCGCTGTACGTCGGCGCCACCACCGGCCTGTACCCGGCGACGTTGTTCGATGGCATTCCACTGTTCAAGGAGGGGCAGGAACCGTCGAAAGAAGAACGTGCGACCTACCTCGAGCAGATTTGGACGCCCTACCACAGCACCCTGCAAAACGAACTGGCCCGCCTCAAGGCCGAGTTCGGCTACGCGCTGCTGTTCGACGCCCACTCGATCCGCTCGATCATCCCGCACCTGTTCGACGGCAAGCTGCCGGACTTCAACCTGGGTACTTTCAATGGCGCCAGTTGCGATCCACAGTTGGCGTCGCGTTTGGAAGCAATCTGCGCCGGGCATCCGGCCTACAGCCATGTGCTGAACGGGCGCTTCAAAGGCGGCCACATCACCCGCCATTACGGCAATCCAGCCGAGAATATCCATGCCGTGCAACTGGAACTGGGCCAGTGCACCTACATGGAAGAGTTCGAGCCGTTCCGCTATCGGGCGGATCTGGCGGAACCGACGCGGGGGGTGTTGAAGGAGTTGCTGGAGGGGTTGTTGAGCTGGGGAAAAGCTAGATTTTCTAATTGATATAAGGGGCGATATACGATGGGACGGATATCGCCCTGTGTTTGTTTTGATATTAGATAAGGTGCTCGCCGGTATTTGAAATGTTGAAATGCCCCATCATTTTTACTTCTATTCCGTCTGCACCTTTGACCGTGAGGGTGAAGGTGCCTCTGACCCAAGTGTTATTTTCGACCCATATATATGTGATCCAGCCAGACGTGCCCAGGTAACTCACGATCGTATCGATCCTGTTGTCCTTGTCAGGGACCTTGTCGACAATTTTGTAAAAATTCCCGCTGTACGCATTCAATAGCGGTGGGATCGCAGAACGTCCAAGAGCCCGGTCGTCCGTGGGATTGGCACGCGGAAGGTAAAGGTGAAGCCCAAGCACCTCCTGGATGTTATTCAAGGTGACGCTCTTTGTTGGGTCCTTCAGGATGTCGTGGAAGGCCATGAGCGTAAAGCATTCGACGCCCGAAGTGTCAACGCTGTTTTCTATATTGACTTTGTTTGCCTTGAACTCCAGATGTTCACTTGGGAATTCGACTGCTGCATAAAACTCTTCTTTGATCGATTGTGAAGGCGAAGGGAAACTCATGGTGGTTCTCCAATAACATCTGCCAGTTTTGGCGGTGGTTAATTCAATATTGAATGATTGTTAGTGGAGGTCGGCTACTGATGTTTCTGACAGTTTTTTATATTGTTTGGCTATCAGGCGTTGTTTCTATTATTCGTGGAGAGGGCGGATAGCTTTAGCGGTAGGGCGGGCGCCATCGCGAGCAAGCTCGCTCCTACAGGTTTTTCGCCTGTAAAAAATGACGGTGCGTGTGGCAGGTAACCCGCGACGGCGCGCGGACATGCTCATTAAGGTGAATCGGGTTTATGATGCCCAACGGCAGAATAAAAGTAGTCCCCCCAGGGATGACCTCGACCCCTTACGGAGCGCGCAATGCAGACATTGTTTCCGCAGATCAAACCCTACGCCCGGCACGATCTGGCTGTCGATGAAACCCATACCCTGTATGTCGACGAGAGCGGCTCACCGGAAGGTTTACCGGTGGTGTTCATTCATGGCGGTCCCGGGGCCGGTTGCGATGCGGCGAGTCGCTGCTATTTCGATCCGAACCTGTACCGCATTGTCACCTTCGACCAGCGTGGTTGTGGCCGTTCGACCCCGCACGCCAGCGTGGAAAACAACACCACCTGGGACCTGGTGGCCGATATGGAGAAAATTCGCCAGCACCTGAACATCGATAAATGGGTGCTGTTCGGCGGCTCCTGGGGTTCGACCCTGGCACTGGCCTATGCGCAAACCCACCCCGAGCGTGTCCATGGTCTGATCGTGCGTGGGATCTTTCTCGCCCGTCCGCAAGAAATCGAATGGTTCTACCAGGCAGGCGCCAGCCGTCTGTTCCCCGACTACTGGCAGGACTACATCGCGCCGATTCCCCAGGACGAGCGCCACGACTTGCTCAGCGCCTTCCACAAGCGCCTGGTCGGCAACGATCAGATTGCCCAGATGCACGCCGCCAAGGCCTGGTCGCTCTGGGAAGGCCGTACCGCGACCCTGCGCCCGAACCCGCTGGTGGTCGATCGCTTCTCCGAGCCACAGCGTGCGCTGTCCATTGCCCGGATCGAATGCCATTACTTCACCAACAATGCCTTCCTCGAGCCGGACCAGTTGATTCGCAATATGGGCAAGATCGCCCACCTGCCAGGCGTCATCGTCCACGGCCGTTACGACGTGATCTGCCCGCTGGACAATGCCTGGGAACTGCACCAGAACTGGCCGAACAGCGAGCTGCAAGTGATTCGCGACGCCGGCCACGCGGCCTCGGAGCCGGGCATCACTGATGCCTTGGTACGTGCGGCGAGCCAGATGGCGCGACGCCTGCTCGACCTGCCGCCAGAAGAAGCATGAAGGGCCTGCTGCAGCGCGTACGGGGTGCGCGCGTCGAGGTCGCGGGGGAGATTGTCGGGGCGGTCGACCAGGGGTTGTTGGTGCTGGTCGCTGTCGAGCCTCAGGATTCCCGGGCAAGTGCCGACAAACTTCTGCATAAGCTGCTTAACTATCGGGTGTTCAGTGACGCCGAGGGCAAGATGAACCTGTCCTTGGCCGACGTTGGCGGTGGTTTGCTGCTGGTCTCGCAGTTCACCCTCGCCGCCGATACCAAAAACGGCCTGCGCCCAAGCTTTTCGACCGCTGCCCCTCCGGCACTCGGCGAAGAGCTTTTTGACTATCTATTAGGCAAAGCGCAACAGTTGCATGGCAATGTGGCATCAGGCAGATTTGGCGCGGACATGCAGGTGCACCTAGTCAATGATGGCCCGGTGACCTTCCTGTTGCAGACCTGAAAGCGTTTGAAACATCTTTTCCGGCGTGTTTCAGGGTGAAACAGGGGTTTTTCGCAATAAATACTTTGTTACCCCTGATGCGTTGTAACGCGGGCTACTAGATAATCCCGCGCTACGGGGATCAGCGTTCGTTGGCCCATTTTTGACTTAGGTAGAGACTTGTTCGCGACCGTTTGGGGAATCATTTTGCCCCATCGGAGTCCGAACAATGCTCGCCAACCTGGCATATAGATAGCTGGCCGTTGGTTTTTTGATCTGTTTTCGGCGAGGGTTGCTCGTGATTGTTAGTCCCTGTACTGCACCAAAATTGTCTGCCAAACGGTTGCGCAACGCACTGGCTGCGGGCTCTGCCCTGTTGTGCCTGCTCAGCGCCAGCCAGCTTTGGGCATTCAATCTGAACGACGTGTCGGCCAAGGCGCAAGAGCTGGCCGGGCAGAAGTACGAAGCCCCGCGCAGCAATCTGCCGAACGAATTCCGCGAGATGAAGTTCGCCGATTATCAGAAAATTCGCTTCCTCACCGAAAAGGCCGAGTGGGCGGACAAGAAGACCCCGTTCAAGCTGTCGTTCTATCACCAGGGCATGCATTTCGATACGCCGGTGAAAATCAACGAAATCACAGCGAACACCGTCGAAGAGATCAAATACGACCCAGCTCGTTTCGATTTCGGCGACCTCAAGTTCGATCCAAAGGCCACTGAACAGCTGGGTTATGCCGGTTTCCGTGTGCTGTACCCGATCAACAAGGCCGACAAGCAAGACGAGATCATGACCATGCTCGGCGCGAGTTACTTCCGCGTCGTCGGCAAGAATCACGTCTACGGTTTGTCCGCGCGCGGCCTGGCTATCGACACCGCCTTGCCTTCCGGCGAAGAATTTCCGCGTTTTCGCGAGTTCTGGATTCAACAGCCCAAGCCAGGCGACAAGCATCTGGTGATCTTCGCCCTGCTGGATTCGCCTCGGGCCACCGGCGCCTACCGCCTGACCCTGCGTCCAGGCAGCGACACCATTGTCGACGTCAAGGCGCAGATGTTCCTGCGTGACAAGGTCGGCAAACTGGGCATCGCGCCGTTGACCAGCATGTTCCTGTTCGGTGCCAACCAGCCGTCGAAAGTCCTCAACTACCGCCGTGAACTCCACGACTCCAGCGGCCTGGCGATTCACGCCGGCAATGGCGAGTGGATCTGGCGTCCGCTGAACAACCCGAAACACCTGGCCGTGAGCAACTTCTCGGTCGAGAATCCGCGTGGTTTCGGCCTGCTGCAACGTGGCCGTGATTTCAGCCACTACGAAGACCTCGATGACCGCTACGACAAGCGCCCAAGCGCCTGGATCGAACCGAAAGGTGATTGGGGCAAGGGCACCGTCGACCTGGTTGAGATTCCGACCGCCGACGAAACCAACGACAACATCGTGGCTTTCTGGAGCCCGGAAACCATGCCGGAGCCAGGCAAGCCGCTGGACTTCGCCTACCGCATGCACTGGACCATGGACGAGGCGGCGATTCACGCGCCGGACAGCGCCTGGGTCAGCCAGACCCTGAAATCCACCGGTGACGTCAAGCAATCCAACCTGATCCGTCAGCCAGACGGCAGCGTGGCCTACCTGGTGGACTTCGAAGGTCCGTCCCTGGCGGCACTGCCAGCCGATACCGATGTACGCAGCCAGGTCAGCGTCGGCGACAACGCCGAACTGGTCGAGAACAGCGTGCGCTACAACCCGGAAACCAAGGGCTGGCGCCTGACCCTGCGGATGAAGATCAAGGACCCGAGCAAGTCCACCGAGATGCGCGCGGCCCTGGTGCAGAACATCGTGCCGGCCGATCTGGCCAAGACCTCGATCCCGGCGTCCACCTCGTCGGTGGCCAAGGCTGACAAGGTCGCTGCCAAGCAGGCGGAAAAAGCCGAGAAAGATGCGAAGGCTGCCGAGGCCAATAAAGCCGAAGCCAAGCCGGTCGCGGATGCCAAGGACAAGGCCACCAAGAATGACGCCAAGCAGCCTGCTGCTGCCGACGCGGCCCCAGCCACACCGGAATCGGCGCCGACTGAAGAAGTCCTGACCGAGACCTGGAGCTATCAGTTGCCTGCCGATGAGTAATTCCCACGTACAGCCAGAGACTCTCAGCGAGTATCTGGCGCATCTGCCGATGACCGATGAGCAGCGCGCCGAGCTGGCGGGCTGCAAGTCCTTCAGCGAACTGCATGAACGCCTGTCGTCCTCGACCTTTGACGCACCGAGCGAGGCCGCCCAGGCCTCGGTTGGCCGGCGCCTGACCCTCAACTCCGCCGAGGAGCTTGAGGAGGCCGAAATGCTCGCGCTCGACGCCAGCGGTCGGGTCTGCCTCAAGGCCACACCGCCGATCCGTCGGACCAAGGTGGTGCCCGAGCCGTGGCGCACCAATATCCTGGTGCGTGGCTGGCGGCGGCTGACCGGTCGCACCAATCCGCCGGCGCCGCCCAAGGATGAGCGGGTGTTGCCGGCTGCGCGCTGGCGCACCGTCGGTTCGATCCGGCGCTACATCCTGCTGCTGCTGATGCTTGGCCAGACCATCGTCGCCGGCTGGTACATGAAAGGCATCATGCCGTACCAGGGCTGGTCGTTCGTTGACCTTGAAGAAGTCATGCACCAACCGCTGTTGCAGACCGCCACGCAAGTGCTGCCGTATGCGTTGCAAACCAGCATCCTGATTCTGTTCGGGATTCTGTTCTGCTGGGTCTCGGCCGGTTTCTGGACCGCGCTGATGGGCTTCCTCGAGCTGCTCACCGGCCACGACAAGTACCGTATCTCCGGGAAAAGCGCGGGCAACGAACCGATTGCGAAAGACGCGCGTACCGCACTGGTGATGCCGATCTGCAATGAAGACGTGCCGCGAGTGTTTGCCGGTTTGCGTGCGACCTTTGAATCGGTGGCGGCGACTGGCGATCTCGATCGTTTCGACTTCTTCGTCCTCAGCGACAGTAACGACACCGACATCTGTGTGGCCGAGCAGCAAGCCTGGCTGGACGTCTGTCGCGAGGCCAAGGGCTTCGGCAAGATCTTCTATCGCCGTCGTCGCCGTCGCGTGAAGCGCAAGAGCGGCAACCTCGACGACTTCTGCCGGCGCTGGGGCGGTGACTACAAGTACATGGTCGTCCTCGATGCCGACTCGGTGATGAGCGGCGAGTGCCTGACCAGCCTGGTGCGCCTGATGGAAGCCACGCCGGACGCCGGGATCATCCAGACCGCGCCACGGGCGTCGGGCATGGACACCCTGTACGCGCGCATGCAGCAATTCGCTACCCGCGTGTACGGTCCACTGTTCACCGCCGGCCTGCACTTCTGGCAGTTGGGTGAATCCCACTACTGGGGTCACAACGCGATCATCCGCATGAAGCCGTTCATCGATCACTGCGCCCTGGCGCCGTTGCCCGGTAAAGGTGCGTTCTCCGGCTCGATCCTGTCCCACGACTTCGTTGAAGCGGCGTTGATGCGCCGTGCCGGCTGGGGCGTGTGGATTGCCTACGACTTGCCGGGCAGCTACGAGGAATTGCCGCCGAACCTGCTGGACGAACTCAAGCGTGACCGTCGCTGGTGCCACGGCAACCTGATGAACTTCCGCCTGTTCCTGGTCAAGGGCATGCACCCGGTGCACCGTGCGGTGTTCCTCACCGGCGTGATGTCGTACCTGTCGGCACCGCTGTGGTTCTTCTTCCTGGTGCTGTCGACGGCGCTGCTGGCGGTCAACACCTTGATGGAGCCGCAGTACTTCCTCGAGCCGCGCCAGCTGTATCCGCTGTGGCCACAATGGCACCCGGACAAGGCCATCGCGCTGTTCTCGACCACCATCGTGCTGCTGTTTCTGCCCAAGTTGCTGAGCATCATCCTGATCTGGGCCAAGGGCGCGAAAGAGTTCGGCGGCAAGTTCAAGGTGACCCTGTCGATGCTCCTGGAGATGCTGTTCTCCATGCTGCTGGCGCCGGTGCGGATGATTTTCCACACCCGCTTCGTGCTCGCCGCGTTCCTCGGCTGGGCCGCGACCTGGAATTCGCCGCAGCGTGACGACGACTCGACGCCTTGGAGCGAGGCGGTCAAGCGCCACGGTCCGCAAACCCTGCTGGGTTTCTTCTGGGCGCTGCTGGTGATCTGGTTGAACCCCAGCTTCCTGTGGTGGCTGGTGCCGATTGTCGGTTCGCTGATGCTGTCGATCCCGGTCTCGGTGATCTCCAGTCGCGTTGGCCTGGGCCTCAAGTCCCGTGACGAGAGCCTGTTCCTCATCCCTGAGGAATACAATCCGCCGCAGGCCCTGTTGGCGACCGATCAGTACACCCACGAGAACCGTTGGCATGCACTGAATGACGGTTTCATCCGCGCCGTGGTCGATCCGCAGCAGAACGCCCTGGCGTGTGCGTTGGCGACTTCGCGTCACGGCCAGGCCGAGCCGATCGAGTGGTTGCGCGCCGAGCGTGTGCGGCATGCGTTGAAAGTCGGCCCCGCTGGCTTGAACAACCATGAACGCCTGCAACTGCTCAGCGACCCGGTGGCCCTGGCCCGTCTGCACGAGCAGGTCTGGAGCGAAGGCCACACCGAATGGCTGGACGCCTGGCGCGGTTCGGTGAAAGCCGACCCCCATGCACCGTTGTTGCCGCTCAAGCCCTTGAGCTTGCAGGCACAACCGGCCTGACGAAAAAACCCCGCATGCAGATGCGGGTTTTTTTTTGCTGTCCTCGGCGAGAAATCTTCCTACGCAACACCAGGGCAATGAACTACGACAAAAGCCTTCATCCGCTTTGTCCAAGTCGACGAGTGCGTTAGCATCGCTCCCTTCTTTGGTGCGCCTGGACAGCCTTCTGTCCTTATCTGTCGGATTTCCATAAGAAAACGACAGTTTGCGCGCCTTACTACAAAAAGATTGGGGACTTTGATGATGAAGAAGTATCTCTCGATGCTGCTGCTTGGCGTCACCGCACTGGTAGCCGTCAACGCCGCACAGGCTGGCGCCATCGATGACGCGGTCAAGCGCGGCACCTTGAAAGTCGGCATGGATCCGACCTACATGCCGTTCGAAATGACCAACAAGCGCGGCGAAATCATCGGCTTTGAAGTCGACCTGCTCAAGGCGATGACCAAGGCCATGGGCGTCAAGCTGGAGCTGGTGTCCACCGGCTACGACGGGATCATCCCGGCCCTGCTGACCGACAAGTTCGACATGATCGGCAGCGGCATGACCCTGACCCAGGAACGCAACCTGCGCCTGAACTTCAGCGATCCGTTCATCGTGGTCGGCCAGACCCTGCTGATCCGCAAGGAACTGGAAGGCACCATCAAGTCCTACAAAGACCTGAACACGGCTGACTACCGCATCACCTCCAAGCTGGGCACCACCGGCGAGATGGTTGCCAAGAAGCTGATGTCCAAGGCCAAGTACCACGGCTACGACAACGAGCAGGAAGGTGTGCTGGACGTGGTCAACGGCAAGGCTGATGCCTTCGTCTACGACGCGCCGTACAACGTCGTGGCGGTGAACAAGGTAGGCAATGGCAAGCTGGTGTTCCTCGACAAACCGTTCACCTACGAGCCACTGGCGTTCGGTCTGAAGAAGGGCGACTACGACAGCCTGAACTTCATCAACAACTTCCTGCACCAGATCCACGAAGACGGCACCTACGATCGCATCCATGACAAGTGGTTCAAAGACACCGCTTGGCAAAAAGACATGGAATAAGGCCGGTCAGCCAGACCGCGTCGCCTCAATCGCTGGCAAGCCAGCTCCCACAGGTTCAGTGCCGCACACAAATATGCTGTTCAACTGGACCGGTGGGAGCGGGCTTGCCCGCGATGACGGCCTGACAGGCAACAAACATCCCGGAACCCGCAATGAAACATAAAAAAGCCCAATGGCCCTGGCACGTCCTGACCGTGCTGGTGCTGGTCGGCTTGGCTGGCGCGTTGTACTACGCCACCTCGCTGATGTCCTACGAATGGCGTTGGAACCGCGTCCCGCAGTACTTCGCCTACCACGCCGAGGAAACCCAGCGCGCCGCCGACATTTCCACCGTCAGCGAACTGGTGCGCAAGGGCGACAAGGCTGAAGTGACCCTGCGCAACGACGCTGGCACCGAGCAAGTACTGGTCGTCGACGAGAACAGCCTGCAAGTGGCGCGTGGCGACGATGTGGCTGAAGGCGATGTCGTGGGTGTCACCCGGCATTGGGCCGCTGGACCGCTGCTGTGGGGCCTGTGGACGACCTTGTGGCTGTCGCTGGTCTCGGGTGTGCTTGGCCTGCTGATCGGCCTGGCGACCGGCCTGTGCCGGCTGTCGAACAACCCGACCCTGCGCGACCTGTCGATCGTCTACATCGAGCTGGTGCGCGGTACGCCGCTGCTGGTGCAGATATTCATTTTCTACTTCTTTATTGGCACGGTGCTCAACCTGTCCCGCGAATTCGCCGGGATTGCCGCGCTGTCGTTGTTTACTGGCGCTTATGTGGCGGAGATCATCCGTTCCGGCGTGCAGTCGATTGCCCGTGGGCAGAACGAAGCGGCTCGCTCGCTGGGCCTCAATGCCAGCCAGTCGATGCGCCACGTGGTGCTGCCGCAAGCCTTCAAGCGCGTGCTGCCGCCTTTGGCCGGGCAGTTCATCAGCCTGGTCAAGGACACCTCGCTGGTGTCGGTGATTGCCATTACCGAGCTGCTCAAGAGCGGTCGGGAAGTCATCACCACCTCGTTCTCGCCGTTCGAAATCCTGTTCTGCGTGGCCGGCCTGTACCTGTTGATCAACCTGCCGCTGTCGAAAATCGCCAGCCGGCTTGAGCGGAGGCTCGCGCAAAGTGATTGAAGTCCGCGATCTGATAAAAGTATTCGACACTCGTGGCCAGATCGTCCGCGCGGTGGACAACGTCACCACGCAAGTGGCCAAGGGCGAGGTGCTGGTGGTCATCGGCCCGTCAGGCTCTGGCAAATCGACTTTCCTGCGCTGCCTCAACGGCCTGGAGGAGTTCGACTCGGGCTCGGTGAGCATCGACGGCCTGCAACTGGCCGACCCGAAAACCGACATCAATGCCTACCGCCGAGAAGTCGGCATGGTGTTCCAGCACTTCAACCTGTTCCCGCACATGACCGTGCTCGACAACCTGTGTCTGGCGCAGAAAGTCGTGCGCAAGCGCGGCAAGAAGGAGCGCGAGGCCAAGGCCATGGCGCTGCTGGAAAAGGTCGGCATCGCGCAGAAGGCCCACGAGTTCCCTTCGCGCCTGTCCGGCGGCCAGCAACAGCGCGTGGCGATCGCCCGGGCACTGGCGATGGAGCCCAAGGTCATGCTGTTCGACGAACCAACCTCGGCGCTCGACCCGGAAATGGTCGGCGAAGTGCTGGACGTGATGAAGACCCTGGCCGTGGAAGGCATGACCATGGTCTGCGTCACCCACGAAATGGGCTTCGCCCGCGAAGTGGCAGACCGGGTGCTGTTCTTCGATCACGGCAAACTGCTGGAAGACGCCTCGCCAGCGGAATTCTTCGATGCACCGAAGGATCCGCGGGCGCAGGCGTTTTTGAGGCAGGTTTTGTAGAACGGCCACCGTGCCTGAACACGTTCAGGGTTCAAGCACGGCGACTGTCGTTGGGGTAATGCTTTTACTCAGTCGCTAATTCTGAAATTAAAGGCAGTGACTCTTCAGTGGCAGCACGGGCGGTAATCCTGACTGAAAATTGGCTAGCTGAAGGCAGTCGTTCTCTCATGAGGGGTTCGACCGGTAAGTACCTGAACTCCTTCCCTTGGGCATCCATCAGTATGACTCTATAGCCCAGTTCAGCTTCGTTGGACGGATCCCACTCAAGTATTGTGGTATCCAGTTGCTGGGTATAACGGAAGTTGGTAGGGCTGGCTGGCAGTTTTCGGCGGGTTCTGAATACGCTGGATGTTGGCTCGGTTGCACCCGCTTCGTTAGTGGCGGCAAGCTCGATAACGTGCTCCGTATCAGTTTTCAGGTTTCTCAATTCCAGGTTCGTCGCGTTAAGTTTTTCTATGTAACGTGATCCGTTGATCCACACGGTGTACCGAACATTCAAGCCCTGCGCAGGCGTCCAGTTCAAGCGTGCCGAGGTGTCGGTGATGTCTGTGATGACGGGGACACCAGGTTGGCTGGGCGGTCTGGTGGTTTTTGTGATGAATGAGGCAAAAGAAGGTGCGGAAAAATTGCCGACAGCGTCCTGGGCTCTAACCCTGACGTCATACGAAGTACCTTCGGTCAGGCCATTGGGGAATTGGCTGTTTGTCCGAATGAATATGGGCTGTTTTGTGCCTAGCGTGAATTCGTAGTAGTCAATATCCCCCGTGGAAGCCATCCAACGAATCTCAGCGGTGCTACTGGTGATGTTGTTGATGGTGAATCGACCAGGAGCGCTGGGAGGGGTCACATCTTTCGTGGTGAATGAAGCGGATGATGGTTCAGAGCGATTTCCGAATGCATCTCTGACTCGGATATGGACGGAGTAGGTTGTTTTGTCCTTGAGCCCTGTAAAGGTGTGGGTGGTGCCCGGCACAATAATTAGCGGATTATTATCCAACACCACGTCGTACCCGGTAACGGCTCCGTTATCCTCAGAGGGCGGCCAATCGACAATGACAGAGGTGCTAGTGGAATTGGTGATGATTGGGGTGCCCGGTCGGCCGAGATGAAAGGTGTTGAATGAGGTGGATGAGGGTTCAGATGCGTTACCGTAATGATCCAAAGCCCTGATGTCTATCGTGTATAAAGTTGAAATCGCCAGGTGGGTAAGAAAGTGTCTGTTCTCGAAAATGGTAATTGCTTGGCCATCGTTGACTATGACGCTATAGCCCGCGACTGCGCCGGCGGAGTGGCCCCAGAAAAGTTCTGCTGAAGTGGTGGTGATCCTGGCTATCTGAATGAGATCAGGCTTGCTCGGAACAGTGGCGTATATGGTAAGTGATTCAACTGTTGAAGCAGCGTCGGTGTTGTTGATAGCCCACACCTCGACCACCTGATCCTGATCAAAAGGCATTTCTTCGAACGTATGGGTCCGTGCTTCCTTGGCAACCAATACAGGAGGGGCCTCGTTTATCGAAATGGCGTAATTTTGAATGTTGCTGTCGGGAGACGGAGTCCAGGAAATGGTGGTTTCGTCGAGCGTACGCGATTCGAGTTTGAGGTTGCTGATGGGTCTTGGGGGGGTTGCGTCAAATACAAAGTCGAACGAAGTAAAAGAGCTTACTGGATAGCGTCCATACCAGGTGATGCAGCGGTGCTTTATCTCTTCAAATTGAGTAGCTTCAAAGTTGAATACGGGTCCTTCACCTGACTGGGGGTAATAGATGTCCCTGTATTCCGCGTGCCCCGAGTACCACTTGGTCTCGCCTTCGTAGCTGATTTCTGGAGAGGAGGGTGAGTCAGTTTCCCACACTACGTTGACGCTGTATTTTTCCGTTGATTCGTCATAGCCGACAATGGAGTATCGGGGGTTAATTAATCTTGGGCGTGGGTAAAGTGTGATTGTTGAGAATTCGGAAAACAATTCGTTGATGTCTTTGGCGCGGATTTGGATTTCGTACTGCCGAGTGGTAGATAAGTTTCTGAATTCGGTGAATACTCTGCGGGTATCCACGTAGGGGACGGATTTCAAGAACGCACCATCTAGATATACTTCATAACAGTCGAGCCCAGCGTTGTCCTCAGAGTGATCCCATACTGCAGTGACAAAGGTTCCATCGAGGTTGAGTTGTAATTCAATTTTTCCGGGTGTGGTGGGGGGTATATCGTCCTGAACAAGAAAAAACTCATCAGAAAACTCGGAAACATTAAATGAGTTGTCGATGGCCCTTACTTTAAATCTGTAGTTTTTCATGGCCGGATTTGGTTGCCAGTATGGGTTACTGCTTGTTGTGGCTATTTGCACGCCGTCGCAATAAATTTCGTAGAGGCGCACGCCAAGATTGTCGACCGCCGGTGTCCATTTGATAATCAGTCTGTTTTCGTGTCCGCTGCCGGTATCTCCATACCTGGCCGTTACAACCAGGTTGGTCGGTGCGGCTGGGGGAGTTTTATCGGTAGCTCTCAGTTTATTTAGTGTGATGCAACGATCGACTACGCCCACTCTTGTAGCGTCTCTCTCAATGAAATCTACCATATGGATTTTGACGTTCTGATACCCTGGCCTGAAGGCCTCTGTTCTTACTTTGTGGTCAGCGGGTAGAGCGTGCGGCTCCCAGTGTTTAGTAACGGCAGCAGAGAGTACCCAATAGTCAATCAATGGAGGACTTGTCATTGAAGTAGAAACAAGATTTTCAACTCTGCTTTCATCTGCGTCAGTCGTCCAGACATGATGGAGCGGCTGCCATATTTGCTCTCTGGTTACCGTCCCGCCGGGCCACTTGTCAGGTGGAGGGGGATCGCCTGGCTTTGCTGGCTGCGGTTTGGGGTATTTATGGTCAAGACCTAATACTATATTGCAGCCTGGATGTTTTTGACGAATCTCTGCAAGGCTCATGTTGTAAGCGGAGTTGGGTATCAAGAGATTTTTTAATGGGCTGAGTTTGGCCAGGCAACGCTCCAGGCTGGTATGGGAGTAATTACGCCCGCGATCGTAAATACGAAAATCAATAATTATAATCTCGCCAGGATTGAACATGGAGAAGGTTCTAACCCAGAGTACCATGTCATCCAGCGTCCGACCGACACTTACAATGTTATGCTTGAACTCAAACACTTCCACGAATCTATATCTTGGTACTTTGCCCCCGCCAACGTCTTTTTTGTAGCTGCTATCAACCAGGCGCAGATCCAGATAGCGCGCGCCGGCTGATAATTGATGGTAGAAACTATTGTCCTGGCAGGCGGCAAATTTTTTAAAAATTTCAAATTTTCCTGCCCGGTCAACCCCGGAGTTATGCGCACCTGGAATCGCCAACTGGTGCAGTTTCAGGTGGCCGATCTCCGCTGCCATGTCGGTCATCCAGCGGCTGTAGTTTATGCTGCTGGGAGCGTTGTAGGTTGGATCGGTTGCCTCGCCGGAATCTACGTTTGAATTGTCGCTCACGGTCATGCTCCTGAGGAAAAGGCGGAAGCCATAGCGTGAGCTGGTTTATTGTTTGGTGTAACTATCAGAACTGTTAGTAGTGCTAGATTAAAATGTTATGAACGTTAGAGATTTAAGTTTAAACCGTTGCTGCGAAGTAATGACTAAATCAGCGGACCTGCAATACGTTCATCAACCATCACCCGGAAGGTTCACTGCACATGGATTGTATTTTTTGCGCAATGCTCGCCGGCCAGGCGCCGATGCACAGGATTTGGCAGGATGAAGGCCACGTCGCCTTTCTTTCCATTCGCCCCAATACACCGGGTTTTTCGGTGGTGGTGCCCAGGCAGCACCATGGCAGCTACGCGTTTGCCCAGTCGGATGAGGTGCTGTCGGCACTGGTGATTGCGGCGAAAAAAGTCGCCTTGCTGATCGACCGCGCGCTGCCGGGCGTTGGCCGTACCGGCCTGATGCTTGAAGGCTATGGCATCGATCATCTGCACGCGAAACTCTTCCCCATGCACGGCACGGGCGACTCCAGCGCGTTCAAGCCGCTGGCGTCCAACGTCGACAAGTTCTTCGAGCGCTACGAGGGCTATATCTCGTCCCATGACTTCAAGGGCGAGCTCAACCACGACCTGGCGGCGCTGGCCCGGCATATTCGTCAGGTAGACGGCGCGCTGGCCTGAGGCGGGAGGCTGCTGGCAGCCTCCCGGTTTCCATCAAACCCGGAACTTGCCCACCAGCATTTGCAGGTGAGTGCCGAGCCGCGCCAGCTCAACGCTGGAGGACGCGGTTTCTTCGCTGGCGGCGGCGGTCTGCTCGGAGACGTCACGCACGTTGAGCACGCTGCGGTTGATCTCTTCCGCCACCGCGCTTTGCTGTTCAGCAGCGGCAGCGATCTGCTGGTTCATCGCCTGAATGGCCGACACGGTGCGGGTGATGTTGTCCAGTGAACCGCCGGCGCGACGGGTCAGCTCGACGCTGCTGTCGGTCAGGGCGCGGCTGTTGTCCATGATGCTGGCGACCTGCTGGGTGCCGCTCTGCAGGCCGACGATCAGCTCCTCGATCTCTTCGGTGGACTTCTGGGTGCGCTGCGCCAGGCTGCGCACTTCGTCGGCGACCACCGCGAAACCACGGCCGGCTTCACCGGCACGCGCGGCCTCGATGGCGGCGTTGAGGGCCAGCAAGTTGGTTTGCTGGGCCACGGACTTGATTACATCCAGCACACTGCCGATCTTGTCGCTCTCGCGCTGCAGGTGACCCATGGCCTCGGTGGAGTGGCCGACTTCGGTAGCCAGGCGCTCGATCTGCGCGATGGCTTCGTTGACCACCTTGTCACCTTCACGGGCTTGCTGGTCGGCGGCGACGGCCGCTTCGGACGCCTCTTCGGCGTTACGCGCGACTTCCTGCACGGTGGCGGCCATTTCGTTCATGGCGGTGGCGACCTGGTCAGTCTCGACTTTCTGGCTGTTGACCCCGGCGCTGGTCTGCTCGGTCACGGCCGAGAGCTCTTCGGCAGCGCTGGCGATTTGCGTCACGCCGTCGCTGATGCCGCCGATCAGCTCGCGCAGGCCGACGGTCATGCTCTGGATGGCGCGTTGCAGCTGGCCCAGTTCATCGCGACGCTGGGACACCAGGTCGTGGGTCAGGTCACCGGCGGCGATACGCAGGGAGACCGTCAGCGCCTGATTCAGCGGGATGATGATCTGGCGGGTGATGGCCCAGGCCGCGATCAGGCCAAAGACCAGCGCGAGGATGGTGGCCAGCAGCAGGGTGTTCTTGGCGTGTGCGGCATCGCTGTCGCGCACCTGGGTCTGGGACAGCGTCAGCTTTTTGCTCAGGTCCATCAGCAATTCGCCTTGCTGGGCCATGTCCTTGAGTGCGGCCGCGCTGGCGACCTGGGCGTCGCGGAACTGACTGACCGCCGCACGGTAGCCGATCAGCGAATCGCTGGCCTGTTGCAGGTGAATGGCGTGTTGATCAGGCAATTGCCCCGGCAGGCTTTTCAGGTAGCTCAGGGCATTGTCGATGGCGTCGAGGGCCGGCTGCTGGGCCTCGGCCTTGCCGCTGTAGGTGTAGCCGCGCACCTGGAAGCGTGCCTGCTGCAGCAGTTTGCTCAGCTCGACGACGCTATTGAACTGGCTGACGTTGTCGCCTTGCAGCAACGATTTTTCGACTTCACCAACCCGCGCCACGGCAGTGTCGGCGGTGGCACCCAGCCTGGCGCGCGCGGCTTCGCGGCTGGTAGTGGCCTGGGTCAGGTCGGTGAAGGCGCTGCGGTACGCGCTGGCGGCGTCCAGTTGCTGCTTGAGCATGGCCAGGTCAGCCGGCTGCTCGATCATCGTCAGGGCGCTCTTGAGGCCCTGGTCGAGCGTGTTCAGCACTTCGTTTACCGCTGCTGGACCCTGCTCGCCATGCTGCATGTCGTAGTTCAGGCGGGCGATGCGCAGGTCCTTGGTCAGCTCGTTGAGGCTGGAGATGTAGCCCAGCTTGTCGCCTCGGCTGATGATGCCGCTCATGCCCGACCAGCCGTTGACGGTGATCAACAGGGTCAGCAACAGCACCAGCCCGAAGCCGATTCCCAGCTTGCGATTGACGCTCACATTGCCCAGATTCTCGGCTAACCATCGGTACATGCTGCGAACTCCCCATCGAATCAATTCTTGGGGAGGCTATCGGCAGGCAGGCGGGAATCTGAAGGCGTCAGGCGCAGTCTTAGAACAGGCGGGCCAGCAGGGCAGTAACAGCGGTTTCAACCCGCAGGATGCGCTCGCCCAGCTGCACCGGTTGCAACCCGGCCTTGCCCAGCAGGTCGATTTCGTAGGGGATCCAGCCGCCTTCCGGACCAATGGCCAGGGTCACCGGCTCATCCAGCCCGCGCGGGCAGGGTGGGTGGTTGCCGGGGTGGCCGACCAGGCCCAGGGTGCCTTCGACGATGGCCGGCAGGCGGTCTTCGACAAAGGGCTTGAAGCGCTTTTCGATGCTGATGGTCGGCAACACCGTGTCGCGGGCTTGTTCGAGGCCCAGGACCAGCTGTTCGCGGATCGCTTCGGGTTCGAGGAACGGGGTCTGCCAGAAGCTCTTTTCTACGCGGTAGCTGTTGACCAGCACCACGTTGGCCACGCCCATGGTGGCCACGGTCTGGAACACCCGACGCAGCATTTTCGGGCGAGGCAGGGCGAGGACCAGGGTTAGCGGCAATTTGGCTGGCGGTGGCTGGTCAAGCGTGACCTGCAGCTCGGCTTCGCCGGCGTCCAGGCGCAGCACCTCGGCGGCTCCCATCAAACCGCCGATGCGCCCGACCCGCAGGCTGTCGCCGACCGCCACGCGATGCACTTCCTGCATGTGGGTCAGACGCCGATCGCGCAGCACCACGCGGTCGGCTGCAATGAAATCAGCCTCTTCGAGGAGCAGCAGGTTCACGGCTGGGTCGCTGGCGGCTGGTCGTTATGGTCGTCTGCCGCCTGGTCGTCCGGATGGTCACCGCGCTTGCTGATCAGGCTGCCAAACAGGATGCCCACTTCAAACAGCATCCACATCGGCACGGCCAGCAGGGTCTGGGAGAAGATGTCCGGTGGCGTGAGGATCATGCCGACCACGAAGCAGCCAATGATCACGTACGGGCGGATTTTCTTCAGGTAGGCCACGTCGACCACGCCGATCCACACCAGCAACACGACGGCCACCGGGATTTCAAACGCCACGCCGAAGGCGAAGAACAGCGTCATGACGAAATCCAGGTAGCTGGTGATGTCGGTCATCATCTCGACACCGGCCGGGGTGGCGGCGGCGAAGAATTTGAAGATCAGCGGGAACACCAGGAAATAGGCGAAGGCCATGCCGGCGTAGAACAGCACGATGCTCGAACACAGCAACGGCACGGCAATGCGCTTCTCGTGCTTGTACAGGCCGGGTGCGATGAAGCCCCAGATCTGATGCAGGATCACCGGGATCGCCAGGAACAGCGAGACCATCATGGTCAGCTTCAACGGCGTCAGGAACGGCGACGACACGTCGGTGGCGATCATCGTTGCGCCGGCGGGCAGGTAAGCGCGCAGCGGGGTCGAGACGAAGGTGTAGATCTGCTGGGTGAAGGCGAACAGCCCGGCGAAGATCAGGAAGATCGCCGCGACACAGCGCAGCAGGCGGGTACGCAGCTCGGTGAGGTGCGAAACCAGCGGCATGTGCTGGTCATTCTCTGGAATATCGCTCATGGGGCTCGCGGCGGCAGAGTGGAGTCATGGGGGGCAGGCGCCGCAGCGGCCGCCTCGGGAGTAACGCTGGCGGGCGCAGGCGTGATGGCCGGCGCTGGCTCGACCGGGGGCGTGGCCTGGGCGTTCTGCTCGGTCGGCGTTTCAAGCGCAGTCGGCTGTTGCTGGACGGGCTTGAGGATGTTGCGCGCCTCTTGCTCCAGCGACAGGATGTGCTCGTTGTGCAGTTGCCGACGGATTTCGTCGGCACCGATCTCACGCTCAACTTCCTGTTTGATCGCGTTGAAGCTGCGCTTCAGGCGCCCGACCCACAGGCCGGCGGTGCGCGCAGCGCCCGGCAGGCGCTCGGGACCCAGCACCAGCAGGGCGACGAGGCCGACCAGCAGCAATTCAGAGAAGCTGATACCGAACATTATTCTGTGCTCACGAGTCTTTGCGGGTCGGCTCTTCGACTTTCTGCGCCTGCACGTCGATGGTGTGCGGCTCTTTCAGGGTCGAAGCCTGTGGCTGCACCGGCGGAACTGGCTGTGCAGTGGGTGGAACGCCCGGCTCGGCGGGTTTTTCGTCGTCGTTCATGGCCTTGCGGAAGCCCTTGATCGATTCGCCGACGTCAGTGCCGAGGTTTTTCAGTTTCTTGGTGCCGAACACCAGAACCACTACCACGAGAATGACGACCCAGTGTTTCCAGTCAAAAATGCCCATGTTGCAACTCCTCTCTAATAGTTATTCAGTTGGACGGACGCGAGGCTTTCTCGACGTGCCCGGAAAGGCCGAAGCGGCGGTCCAGTTCATCCAGGACCGCCTGCGGATGCTGGCCCAGTTGGGCGAGCATGATCATGCTATGGAACCACAGGTCGGCGGTCTCGTAGATGACATCGCTGCAATCTCCGCTGACGGCGGCATCCTTGGCGGCGATGATGGTCTCGACCGACTCTTCGCCGACCTTTTCCAGAATCTTGTTCAGGCCCTTGTGGTAAAGGCTGGCGACATAGGAGCTGTCGGCGGCGGCACCTTTGCGCTCTTCGAGCACCTGGGCCAGGCGGTTCAGGGTGTCACTCATGGGTGTGTCCTGCGCTGTAGATGGCGTGCGGATCCTTGAGCACCGGATCGACGGTTTTCCAGTCGCCGTTTTCAAAGACGCGATAGAAGCAGCTCTGACGACCGGTATGGCAAGCGATGTCGCCGATCTGCTCGACCATCAGGATGATCACGTCGGCGTCGCAATCCAGACGCATCTCATGCAGTTTTTGCACGTGCCCTGATTCTTCGCCTTTGCGCCACAGTTTGCCACGCGAGCGCGACCAGTAGATGGCGCGGTTCTCGGCGGCGGTCAGTTGCAGGGCTTCGCGGTTCATCCAGGCCATCATCAGCACGCGCCCGGTCTTGTGGTCCTGGGCAATCGCCGGCACCAGGCCGTCACTGTCCCATTTGATCTCGTCCAGCCAGTTTTTCATCTTCGACTCCGACAACCTGGCCCGGCGTGTTCGCTGGGCCCAGGCGAATTGAAACAGTGTGCCAGCCGATAACGCGGCTGGCTATCGGCGAACGACCAGATACAAGCCCACAGCCACCATCACGCCGCCAGGCCAGTGACCCAGTTCGTTCAGCGGCCCACCGGCCAGCAGGATCGCGCCACCGGCCAGGTGCGCGGTGCCGAGCAGGCGCAGGAACCAGTCGTCGCGACGCCGGTGCCAGGGAGGGGGCGGGTCCTTGGCGTGAGGTTGGGACATGCGTTCGAGCAGGTCGCGGGTCATGTTGGCCAGGTGCGGCAGTTGTTCCACCTGGCTGTGCAGGTTGCCGAGCAAGGTTTTCGGGCTGACGCGCTCGCGCATCCAGCGTTCGAGGAACGGCTGGGCGGTGTTCCACAGGTCGAGGTCCGGGTACAGCTGACGGCCCAGGCCTTCAATGTTGAGCAGGGTTTTCTGCAGCAGTACCAGCTGCGGTTGCACTTCCATATTGAAGCGCCGCGCGGTCTGGAACAGGCGCATCAGCACCTGACCGAAGGAAATATCCTTTAACGGTTTTTCGAAGATCGGCTCGCACACGGTGCGAATCGCCGCCTCGAATTCGTTGAGCTTGGTCTCTGCCGGGACCCAGCCGGAGTCGATGTGCAACTGCGCTACGCGGCGGTAGTCACGCTTGAAGAAAGCGAACAGGTTGCGCGCCAGGTAGTCCTGGTCTTCCGGGGTCAGGCTGCCGACGATGCCGCAGTCGATGGCGATGTACTGCGGGCTCCACGGGTTGACGGTGCTGACGAAAATGTTGCCCGGGTGCATATCGGCGTGGAAGAAGCTGTCGCGGAATACCTGGGTGAAGAAAATTTCGACGCCGCGTTCGGCGAGCATTTTCATGTCGGTGCGCTGGTCGGCGAGGGTCGCCAGGTCGGTGACCTGGATCCCGTAGATGCGCTCCATCACCAGCACTTTGGGGCGGCACCAGTCCCAGTAGACCTGAGGCACGTAGAGCATCGGCGAGCCGTCGAAGTTGCGCTTGAGCTGGCTGGCGTTGGCCGCTTCGCGCAGCAGGTCGAGTTCGTCGTAGATGGTCTTTTCGTAGTCCTGGACCACGTCCACCGGGTGCAGCAGGCGCGCGTCGGCAGAAAGCTTTTCGGCGGCGCGGGCGAGGATGAACAGCCACGCCAGGTCCTGCGCGATGATCGGCTTGAGGCCCGGGCGGATCACCTTGACCACCACTTCTTCGCCGGTTTTCAGTTGCGCGGCATGCACCTGCGCTACCGAGGCCGAGGCCAGCGGTTCAACGTCGAAACGGCTGAATACTTCGCTGATTTTCTTGCCGAGTTGCTCTTCGATCAGCTTCACCGACAGCTGCGAATCGAACGGCGGCACCCGGTCCTGCAGCAGCATCAGCTCGTCGGCGATGTCCTCGGGCAGCAGGTCGCGGCGGGTGGACAGGATCTGTCCGAACTTGATGAAGATCGGCCCCAGGTCTTGCAAGGCCAGGCGCAGGCGCGCGCCACGGCTGAGATCGAGGGGCTTGCGCGGGAACCAGCGCCACGGCAGTGCGTAGCGCAGGGCCAGCAGGAACCAGGGCAGGGGCAGGGCAAACAGCAGGTCATCGAGGCGGTAGCGGATCACGACGCGCTGGATGCGCAACAGACGGCGGACGGCGAGCAGCTTCATGCGTTATCGCTTGAGTCGAGGGATCGGGAGAGACGCTCCAGGCGCGCCTCGAGACGTTCCAGGTCAAGTTTGACCTGATCCAGTTCACTGAATCGGGCTTCGGCTTCGCGCTGGCCCACCAGGGTGCGCGATTCTTCGGCGAGGTATTCGGCGAGGTTCTGGTTGAGACTGGCGAAACCTTGTTGATACCAGCGGGCGCGACTGCGCAGGTGACCGCCGATCAGGTGACTGGCCACCGGGCCGAGCCAGCGCGAGAGTTCGTACTCCCAGTCCAGCTCCAGGTCCTGCAGCACGCCGGCCAGCTCCAGCAGCACGCCGCTGTCGCCATCGAGCTCAACTTCGGGGCGGTGGAGAATGGCCGTCTTGTCCTTGCTCAATGCCAGCGCCAGCAAGCTGGAGGCGGGTGCGCGCAAGGTGCAGTCGGCGTCGGCTTCCCAGTGCGCGGCCAGCATCAGGCCTTCATCGCTGGGCAGGATGAACAGCTGCAGCGCCGGGCTGCGGCACTCGACGGCGATCACTTTGCCGCTCAGGTGCGCCAGGCGCGGCAGCGCAGTGCTGTCCAGGCGCAAGACCCGGTTCAGGCTGAGTTCGACACTGGCGAGCAGGCCGGCGAGCAGCATCAGGGCTTGATGCCGCGGTGCAGGGCGACGATGCCGGAGGTCATGTTGTGGTAGGTCACGCGGTCGAAACCGGCCTCGACCATCATCGACTTCAGGGTTTCCTGGTTCGGGTGCATGCGGATCGATTCGGCCAGGTAGCGATAGCTTTCCGGGTCGTTGAGGATCAGCTTGCCGACCATCGGCATGAAGGCGAACGAGTAGGCGTCGTAGACCTTGGACATCAGCGCGTTGGTCGGCTTGGAGAACTCCAGCACCAGCAGCCGGCCACCGGGCTTGAGGACGCGCAGCATCGAGCGCAGGGCGTCTTCCTTGTGCGTTACGTTGCGCAGGCCGAAGGCGATGGTCACGCAGTCGAAATGGTTGTCCGGGAAGGGCAGCTTCTCGGCGTCGGCCTGGACGAACTCGATGTTGCCGGCCACGCCTTTATCCAGCAGGCGATCACGGCCGACCTTGAGCATGGATTCGTTGATGTCCGCCAGCACCACCTGGCCGGTCGGGCCAACCAGGTGCGAGAACTTGGCCGCCAGGTCGCCAGTGCCGCCAGCGATGTCCAGCACGCGATTGCCTGCACGCACACCCGACAGTTCGATGGTGAAACGCTTCCACAGGCGGTGCATGCCGCCGGACAGCACGTCGTTCATCAAGTCGTACTTGGCCGCTACCGAGTGGAACACCTCGGCGACTTTTTCCGCCTTCTGGCTTTCCGGAACGTTTTTGAAGCCGAAGTGCGTGGTGGGTTCGGCATCGCTGCCTTTGCGCTGATCAGTCATATCGCTGTCACCATAAGAGAATGCGCGCCATTCTAATCCCCAAGCCATGCTTTGTCTTGGAATGGCTAAAGGTAAGATGGGCGACCTTCGGGACGATTTGCCGCAGTGGCGGTCAGATTTACCGACAAACATCCATCGCTGAATTCAAAAAGAAGGAGTCATTCAATGGCCCGCATTAGTGTTGAACGTGCCCACAGCCTGGGTAAGGACGCGGCCCGCGAGAAGGCCGAGAAGCTGGCGAAGAAGCTCTCCGAGGAATATGGCCTGGAGCCGCAATGGGCCGGCGACACCCTCAATCTCAAGCGTTCGGGGGTCAAGGGCGCGGTGCATGTGGCCGCGGATTCTATTCGGGTCGATGTCGAACTGGGCCTGATGATGTCGGCGATGAGCGGCATGATCAAGGCGGAGATCGAGAAGGCGCTGGACAAGGCGTTGGTTTGAGCCGGGCATCGATTTGCTGATACCCCATCCTCCTGTGGGAGCCGGCTTGCCGGCGATAGCGGTGCATCAGGCTCACCGCAGTGGCCCGATCGCTGGCAAGCCAGCTCCCACAGTTTCTGCAGTGTATGTTGGGTTGAAGTACGACACGGACCCTGTGGGAGCCGGCTTGCCGGCGATGGCGGTGCAACAGGTTCACCGCAGTGGCCCGATCGCTGGCAAGCCAGCTCCCACAGTTTCTGCAGTGTATGTTGGGTTGAAGTACGACACGGACCCTGTGGGAGCCGGCTTGCCGGCGATGGCGGTGCAACAGGTTCACCGCAGTGGCCCAATCGCTGGCAAGCCAGCTCCCACAGTATCTGCGGTGTATGTTGGGTTGAAGTACGACACGGACCCTGTGGGAGCCGGCTTGCCGGCGATGGCGGTGCAACAGGTTCACCGCAGTGGCCCAATCGCTGGCAAGCCAGCTCCCACAGTATCTGCGGTGTATGTTGGGTTGAAGTACGACACGGACCCTGTGGGAGCCGGCTTGCCGGCGATGGCGGTGCAACAGGTTCACCGCAGTGGCCCGATCGCTGGCAAGCCAGCTCCCACAGTTTCTGCAGTGTATGTTGGGTTGAAGTACGACACGGACCTTGTGGGAGCCGGCTTGCCGGCGATGGCGGTGCAACAGGTTCACCGCAGTGGCCCAATCGCTGGCAAGCCAGCTCCCACAGTTTCTGCGGTGCACTCAGCATTCCCGGTTAGGGTGCCGTTTCTAATTTTTCTCCCTACCGTGTGCCTGAGCCCGAAACTTTTGCGGGCAGTTCCTCAAACCTTCTGCGCGTGAGGTGCACCATGGCCAAAGTTATTCTGAAGAAAAAAACCGACGTTCAGCCTGCCCCGGTGAATGAAGTGAAATCCTATGCCCGCAAGATTTGGCTGGCAGGCCTGGGTGCCTACGCCAAGGTTGGCCAAGAGGGCAGCGAGTACGTTCAAGAGTTGATCAAGGCGGGTCAAACTGTTGAAAAGAAAGGCAAAGAAGTTGTCTCTGAACAACTTGAAGCCGCCAACACTCAGATCGATAACGTCAAGGGTGATGTGGTCAGTCTCAGGGACCGTGTAGAAGTGCAGTTCGACAAAGTCGAGCGGGCTTTCGACACCCGTGTCGCCAATGCCTTGAATCGTGTCGGCATTGCGTCTAAACATGACGTTGAGACACTCTCTGCTAAGCTCGATGAGCTGACGGCATTGCTTGAACGTGTCGCGCGTAAACATTAAGGAGAACGGGATGGCTGGTAAAAAAACCACTGATAAAGAAGGCAGCTCGTGGATCGGGAAGGTCGAAGACTACTCCCGCAAGATCTGGCTGGCCGGTTTAGGCGTGTACTCGAAGATCGACACTGACGGCAGCAAACTCTTCGATGCATTGGTTAAAGATGGCGAGAAAGCAGAGAAGCTCACCAAGAGCGCTGTGGGTAAGAAAGTCGACGCTGCCAAAGACTCTGCGTCGTCCGCCAAGTCGCGTATCTCCGGCGTGAAAGATCGTGCGCTGGGCAAATGGGATGAACTGGAAGGGGCTTTCGACAAGCGTCTGAACAGCGCCATTTCCCGTCTGGGCGTGCCAAGCCGCAATGAAGTCAAGGCACTGCACAGCAAGGTCGATACCCTGACCAAGCAGATCGAAAAACTCACCGGCGCCAAGGTCGCGCCTGTTGCGGCGAAAACCGCAGCGGCCAAACCAGCTGCTGCCAAGCCAGCCGCCAAACCAGTAGCCGCCAAGGCCGCCGCAAAACCTGCTGCCAAACCAGCGGCCAAGCCGGCTGCGAAAACGGCAGCAGCCAAGCCTGCTGCGGCCAAAACCGCCGCCAAGCCAGTTGCCGCCAAGGCAGCAGCCAAGCCGGCAGCGAAGCCAGCCGCCAAGCCTGCGGCGAAAACCGCAGCGGCCAAGCCTGCAGCCAAACCGGCCGCAGCGAAAAAGCCGGCAGTGAAAAAACCAGCGGCACCGAAAGCGCCAGCCGCCGCTGCCAAGCCAGCCACTGCTGCTGCGCCAGCTCCGGTCAGCTCGGCGAACTCCGCCGCCGCCCCGGCGCCAACGGCTGCACCGACTGTAACGCCAGCTCCAGCGGCGCCAACCAGTCAGTCCTGATCACTGCGGGACACACAAAAACGCCCGGCCTGCGAAGGTCGGGCGTTTTTGTTTGGGCCTTTTGAGTTGAACCACCGACCACTGCAATGTGGCTGAGAGCCCCTTCGCTGGCAAGCCAGCTCCTACAGGTTTTGCACGCCCCACAGATTTGTGATCGACACTTGTGGGAGCCTGCTGGCGATGGGGCTATCAGGCATGCGCCTCGAGATACTGCTGCGCCAACTGCTCGGTCGCGAGCTTGCCCGCCGGCTGCAGGTGGGGCGCCACCAGCATCATGATCTGATAGACCACCACCCGCACTTCGCCTTCGCGGTCGAGAATCCGCTGGTAGTCCAGCGAAAACAGCAGGGTCATGGTGATCTGTTCAACCAATTGCCCGAGCGCGCGGGTATCGCTCACCAGTCTTCCCTCCGCCTTGAGCCGCGCCAGTAGCGAGGCCAGTGTGCGCTTGAGGGCGTTGAGCAGGTTGCGGATGCCCTTGGCCAGTTTCGGCAGGCGTCCGGCCAGGTTCGACAGGTCCTGGAACAGAAAGCGGTAATGCGCCAGGCGTTCGATGATCAGGTGCAGGAACAGCCAGTATTCATCCGGGCTCAGGCGCGCATCGGAGGGTGGATCCAGCAGCGGTGTCAGCTCGCTCTGAAAGCGTTCGAACAAACCGAGAATCAACGGCTCCTTGCCGTGAAAGTGGTAATAGAGGTTGCCGGGGCTGATCCCCATTTCGTTGGCAACTTCCATGGTCGAGACATTCGGTTCGCCCTTCTGGTTGAACAACAACAGGGCGCATTCAAGTATCCGGTCGCGGGTTTTCATCCAGTCTTCTTAGTGGTCGAGGCTTGAGATCGGTGGATGCGGCGGCCTGTGTCCCGGCCGCCGCGCAGTCTGCTGTCAGCGCACCCGCACATAGGTGCCAGGTGCGGCTTCCTGGGGTGGGTAGGTTTGGTTGCCCAGCGCGGTGAGCGTTTCCCGTTGAGCGCCGGAGCGCGACTGGATCCAGCTCAGCCACTCGGTCCACCAGCTGCCTTCGGCCTGCTTGGCGTCGTAGTACCAGGCCCGCGGATCGCTGGTCATTTTCGCGCTCTCGACGAAGTGGGCCTTGGGGTTGCCGGGCGGATTGAGAATGCTCTGCACATGACCGCTGTTGGCCAGCACGAAACGCCGATTGCCGCCGAGCAGCAGGGTGGAGCGATACACCGCATCCCATGGGGTGATGTGGTCATTCATGCCGGCCACGCTGAAGCTGTCGACGTTGACTTTCTGCAGGTCGATCGGCGTGCCGCACACCTCCAGGCCGCCCGGATGAGTCAGCGGGTTGTGCTTGAAGAAATCCAGCAGGTCGCCGTGCAGGGCGGCCGGCAGACGCGTGTTGTCGTTGTTCCAGTAGAGGATGTCGAACGCCGGCGGCTCCTTGCCCAACAGGTAGTTGTTGACCCAGTAGTTCCAGATCAGGTCGTTGGGGCGCATCCAGGCAAATACCCGGGCCATGTCGCGGCCGTCGAGCACGCCTTGCTGGTAGGAACGGCGCTTGGCCGCTTCGAGGGTTTGCTCATCGGCGAACAGTGTGGCCGGGCTGTCCAGCTGGCTGTCGAGCAGGCTGACCAGGTAGGTCGAGCTGGCGATGCGGCGCAATTGCCGCTTGGCCTGCAGATGGCCCTGCAAGGCGGCAATGGTCAGCCCGCCGGCGCAGGCGCCCATCAGGTTGACGTCACGGCTGCCGGTGATCGCGCGGCACACGTTCATCGCTTCTTCCACGGCTTCGACGTAGCTGGAAAGGCCCCATTCGCGGTGCCGTACATCGGGGTTGCGCCAGCTGATCATGAACACTTGCAGGCCGTTTTTCAGGGCGAACTGGACGAAGCTGTTGCTCGGGCTCAAGTCGAAAATGTAGTACTTGTTGATCTGCGGCGGCACCACCAGCAATGGCCGCGCGTACTGCTTTTCGCTCATCGGCTTGTACTGCATCAGCTCCAGCAGTTCATTGCGAAATACCACGGCGCCGGGGGTGGTGGCGACGGTCTTGCCGACCTCGAAAGCATGCTTGGTGACCTGGCTGGGCAAGCCATTGTTGTGCAGCAAGTCATCGAACAGGTGGCTCAGGCCGCGGACCAGGCTATGACCACCGGAGTCGAACAGCGCCTTGACGGCCAAGGGGTTGAGCAAGGTATTGGAGGGCGAAACCGCGTCGTTGATCAGAGCAAAGGCGAAGTGCGCGCGGGCGCGGTCATCGTCGGGCATGCCGCTTTCATCGATCCAGCTTTTCACCTGTTTCTGCCAGCTCAAATAGGCCTGCAGGCTGCGCCGGTAAAAGGGATTGAGGCTCCAGCTGGGATCGCTGAAACGGCTGTCGCTTGCATGCGGCTGGTGCAGTGTCTCGCCCAGCAACACCCGGCCCAACTGCCCGCCCAGCGCCAATGCGTGCCTGGCGCTATGCACGGGGTGGCGCAAGCCATGGGCGGCGACGCTGCGTAGTGTCGAGAACAGGTCGCGGCCCCGCAGGCCGGTGATCGCACTCTGGGCATTGATGAACGTCGCCGCTGTTGGCAAGGTGCCCGGCGCTGGTTTGTCTCGCATGAGTCAACACTCCTTCGTCAAGCCTTCAACACATTGCTCAATCCTGCACGCGTGGATGTTGCGCGGCAGGCCTGCGCGGCGCCTCGACTACCTTGTCGAGCTTCGCCGTGCCTCATGTACCGCCATAGGGCGCCGGATGCGGGTGCATGACCGCGCGCTGGCGTTCTTCCTGGAGGAATTTCATGATGATGGGGGCGACGGCCTCGGCCCGGGTGATCAGGAATAAATGACCGTCGTCGATTATGTGTAGCTGGGCATTGGGAATACGCCAGGCGAGCATGCGCATATTGACCAGCGGGATCAGCGGGTCGTCGTCACCGGCCAGCACCAGGGTGGGTTGGCGGATCTTGTGCAGCCAGTGGATGCTGGTCCAGCCCAGGCCAGCGAACAGTTGCCAGTAGTAGCCCAGCTTGCCGGCCGAGCGAACCTTGCTCGCGTGGTCCGCCGCCAGGTTTGGATCGCGGCGGAACGAGCCGCCATAGATCATCGGCGCGATGCGAATCACGTGGGATGGCTGGATGTAGCGCCGCGGACTGGCCATCATCCACAGCACCTTCGGCTTGCCCGGCACCATCACCGCGCCGGCTGCGGTTGCCGCCAGCACCAGCTTCTTGCAGCGCTCGGGATAGTCATGGGCGAACTGTTGTGCCAGCGCGCCACCCCAGGACACGCCAATCACGTTGACCTGGCCGTAGTCGAGGTAGTCGAGCATGCGCGCGGTCAATTTGGCCAGGCCGGGAAAGCGGTAGGGCCGTCGCGGTGTCGAGGAACCGCCGACACCGGGCACGTCGAAGGCAATCACTTCAAGGTCCGGGTCCAGCGCCTGGACGAACGGAAACACCAGCTCCAGGTTGGCGCCGATGCCGTTGAAAATCAGCAAGGGGGTCAAGTGTGACTTGCCCGGGCGTACCGCGGTGCGGATGGTCTGGCCATCCAGGTCGACGGTACGAAAGATGAACGGTTGCGGCATGATTCGGAACCTGCAGTTGGGGTCGAGCAGATTCCAGCTGCAAGCGTCTGGCTTGCAGCTGGAAGCTTGTCGCTAGCGTTCGTGTACGTACGTCCCCGGTGCGGCTTCACCCGCAGTAAAGGTCTTGTTGCCGAGGACGGTTGGGGCTTTTTTCAGCTTGCCCGCACGTTCGGCCTGCCAGGCCTGCCAGTGCAGCCACCAGGAATCGGTGTGCTTGGTGGAGTTTTCCTGCCATTCATCGGCGCTCGAGGCGGATTCCGAGTTGGTCATATAGCGCGACTTCGGGTTGCCCGGCGGGTTCAGGATGCTCTGGATGTGACCGCTGCTGGACAGCACGAACTCGACCTTGCCGCCAAACAACTGGGACGACTTGTAGCAGGACTTCCACGGCGTGATGTGGTCGCTGGTGCCGGCCAGGGCGTAGACATCGGCGGTGACCTGCTTGAGGTCGATCGGCGTGCCGCACACTTCCAGTGCATTCGGGCGGATCAATGGGTTGCTCTTGAACATTTCGATCAAGTCGCCGTGGAACGCAGCCGGCAAGCGGGTGGTGTCGTTGTTCCAGAACAGGATGTCGAAGACTGGCGGTTCGTTGCCCAACAGGTAGTTATTGACCCAGTAATTCCAGATCAGGTCGTTGGGGCGCATCCAGGCGAAGACCTTGGCCATGTCTTTGCCTTCCAGCACGCCGGCCTGGTAGGAGTGGCGCTTGGCGCTTTCCAGGGTCTGCTCGTCGACGAACAGGGCGACCTGGGAGTCCAGGGTGGTGTCGAGCACGCTGACCAGCAAGGTCAGCGAATTGACCTTCTTCTCGCCGAGTGCGGCGTAGTGGCCCAGCAGGGCGGTACAGGTAATGCCGCCGGAGCAGGCGCCCAGCATGTTGACGTCTTTGCTGCCGGTGATGGCGCTGACCACATCGACCGCTTCCTTGAGCGCCTCGATGTAGGTCGACAGGCCCCACTCGCGCTGCGCCTTGGTCGGGTTGCGCCAACTGACAATGAAGGTCTGCACGTTGCTGCGCAGGCAGAAACGCGCCAGGCTTTTTTCCGGGCTGAGGTCAAATACGTAGAATTTGTTGATCTGCGGCGGCACCACCAGCAGCGGGCGTTCGTAGACCTGTTCGGTGATGGGGCGGTACTGGATCAGTTCCAGTACGTCATTGCGAAACACCACCGCGCCTTCGGTGGTGCCCAGGCTCTTGCCGACTTCGAAGGCGCCCATGTTGACCTGGCTCGGCATGCCGCCGTTGTGCACCAGGTCCTTGGCCAGGTGCGAGAGGCCATCAAGCAGGCTCTTGCCGCCGGTCTCGAAGAAGCGTTTGACCGCTGCGGGGTTGGCCGCGCTGTTGGTCGGGGCCATGGCTTCGGTCATCAGGTTGATCACGAAGTGACCGCGGCTGATGTCCTGCTCGGACAGGTTGCTGTCGCCGATCCAGTCGTGCAGCTCCTTGCGCCAGGCCAGGTAGGTTTGCAGGTAACGTCGGTAGAGCGGGTTCTGGCTCCATGCCGGGTCGTTGAAACGTCGGTCATCGCCTTCCGGTTGCAGCTCGGACTTGCCGAACATCACGTTCTTCAGCTCAAGGCCGAAGTGAGCAACGTGCTTGACGCTATGGATGGGTTGTTTGATGGCCTGTGTCAGCACCATGCGAGCAGAACCAAGCAGATCTTTTCGGCGCAAGCCGATGACAGGATTTAGCCCAAGAGTGTTTTCCGAGGCTTGGCGTTTCAGGTCATCGTTATTCTTGTTACTCATCTACGACGCTCCATTGTCCCGAGTCGAGTACCTGAGTCCGGCTGTGGAGTCACACAGCTCTTGCCAGGTGCGCGCTCGGGTGACCGTTAATTGCACATCGCTGAGTTTTCAGTTCAGGGAGCGCTGCACAGAACTTGCCAGCTCCATTGGTTACCCGAGTTTAATTTTTTTCGCAAGCAGGCCAATCAATGGCTCACGGGGGGAGCATTCAAGCAGATGAAATTAGAAAATGCGCTCTAAAGAGCGAGAGGCCCGGATTAGAGCATCAGCTTGACGACGGACTCGCTGGGGTCGCGGGATTTTCCGGCGGCTTTGAGCTCGTTCAGGTAATCCGCCCAGAGTGCGTCATGACGTCGCCCCAGTTCGTAGAGATAGTCCCAGGTGAACAGGCCGCTGTCGTGGCCATCATCGAAGGTCAATTTCAGTGCGTACTGGCCGGCCGGTTCGACCTTGCTCAGGCCGACGCCGATCTTGCCAAATTGCAGGATAGGTTTGCCGTGGCCCTGGACCTCGGCGGAGGGGGAGTGTACGCGCAGGAATTCTGCGGGCAGTTGATACGCCTCGCCGGACGCGTATTTCAGCGACAGGGTTTTCGAGGCTTTGTGCAGTTTGATGTCGGTGGGGATCATGGCCAAAGTTCCGCTGAGGATGGAACCCTGTAGGAGCGAGCTTGCTCGCGATGGCGGCATCACATTCAACATCTATTTTGAATGTGGCGGCCTCTTCGCGAGCAAGCTCGCTCCTACATAGGTTCTTGTTTGGCTTACAGGATATAACGGGACAGATCTTCGTTCTGCGCCAATTCGCCCAGGTGACTGTTGACGTAGTCGGCGTCGATGCGGATCGGCTGGTCGCTGTGGGCGCTGGCCAGGTCACCGGCGCTGAACGACACCTCTTCGAGCAGGCGCTCGAGCAGGGTGTGCAGGCGACGGGCACCGATGTTCTCGGTCTTCTCGTTGACCTGCCAGGCGATCTCGGCCAGGCGCTTGATGCCGTCTGGCTGGAACTCGATGCCCAGGCCTTCGGTTTTCAGCAGCGCAGCGTATTGCTCGGTCAGGGAGGCGTGTGGCTCGCTGAGGATGCGCTCGAAGTCTTCCGGCGACAGCGCCTTCAGTTCGACGCGAATCGGCAGGCGGCCTTGCAGCTCGGGCACCAGGTCGCTCGGTTTGCTCAGGTGGAACGCGCCGGAAGCGATGAACAGGATGTGGTCGGTCTTGACCATGCCCAGCTTGGTGTTGACCGTGCAACCTTCGATCAGCGGCAGCAGGTCGCGCTGCACGCCTTCGCGGGACACGTCGACGCCACCGGCATTGCCGCGCTTGGCGACCTTGTCGATTTCATCGATGAACACGATGCCGTGTTGCTCGACCGCTTCCAGGGCCTTGGCCTTCAACTCTTCATCGTTGACCAGGCGGCTGGCTTCTTCGTCGCGTACCAGCTTCAGCGCTTCCTTGACCTTGAGCTTGCGGGCCTTCTTCTTGCCCTTGCCCATGTTGGCGAACAGGCTCTGCAGCTGGTTGGTCATTTCTTCCATGCCCGGCGGCGCGGAGATGTCGACGCCGGCCATTTCGGCGACTTCGATTTCGATCTCCTTGTCGTCCAGCTGGCCTTCACGCAGGCGCTTGCGGAACAGCTGGCGGGTGTTGGAATCCTGGGTCGGCGCTTCGTCGTTGTTGAAGCCCATGCGCGCCGGCGGCAGCAGCGCGTCGAGGATGCGCTCTTCGGCGGCGTCTTCGGCGCGATGGCGAACCTTGGTCATTTCCTGTTCGCGCAGCAGCTTGATCGCGGCGTCGGCGAGGTCGCGGATGATCGACTCGACGTCACGGCCAACATAGCCGACTTCGGTGAACTTGGTCGCTTCGACCTTGATGAACGGCGCATTGGCGAGCTTGGCCAGGCGACGGGCGATTTCGGTTTTACCGACACCGGTCGGGCCGATCATCAGAATGTTTTTCGGGGTCACTTCAACGCGCAGTTCTTCGGGCAGTTGCATCCGGCGCCAGCGGTTGCGCAGGGCGATGGCGACGGCGCGCTTGGCGTCGTCCTGGCCGATGATGTGGCGATTGAGTTCGTGGACGATTTCACGGGGAGTCATGGACATAATAATTGGCGGACCTCAAGCAAGCAGCAGCCGTGGCACAGGGCGCACGGGCTTACTCGGCGCAGTCCTGCTCCTCAATGGTCTGGGTGTGGTTGGTGAACACGCAAATGTCGCCGGCGATGCCCAGGGCGGTCTCGACGATTTCACGGGCCGACAGATCGGTTTTTTTCAGCAGGGCGCTGGCGGCGGCCTGGGCGTAGGCGCCACCGGAACCCATGGCGATCAGGCCATCTTCGGGCTCAACTACATCGCCGTTGCCGGTGATGATCAGGGAGGCGTCTTTGTTGGCAACCGCGAGCATCGCTTCGAGGCGGCTCAGGGAACGGTCGGTGCGCCATTCCTTGGCCAGTTCGACGGCGGCACGCACCAGATGGCCCTGGTGTTTTTCCAGCTGGCCTTCGAAGCGTTCAAAGAGGGTAAAGGCGTCGGCGGTGGCGCCAGCGAAACCGGCGATGACCTGGCCGTGGTACAGGCGACGAACTTTTTTCGCGTTGCCTTTCATCACGGTATTGCCCAGGGAAACCTGGCCGTCGCCGCCCATGACGACTTTGCCGTGGCGGCGAACTGAAACGATGGTGGTCAAGGGAAGAGTCTCCACGCAGCGGGGCGAAAATGCCTTATGCAGACTCATATGGGGGTGGAGTGGCGTTTTTCAACTGTAGGACGTGGTGCAAGACAAGCGGTCAAACAAGCCCGCCCCTTGTAGGAGCGAGCTTGCTCGCGAAGGTCGTCAACGATGACGCGGGCTTTCTGAATGCGCGCGGAGATCTCAGGTTTCTCGCGAGCAAACGGATCGCCGCCCGGCTGCTCCTACAGTGGCAGCGTTAAATCCGCCGATCAGCGGCTCTGACGTTGTTGTAACAACAGATTGCTGAAACCACTTCCAGCCAGCTGCTTCTGCGCCGTCGTCAGTTGCTCACGATTGCTGAACGGTCCAACCAGCACCCGGTACCAGGTTTCATCCTTGACCGTGCCCGACTCGACCGAAACCGATTGGCCGAGCAGGATGATCTGCGCCCGCACCTTGTCGGCATCGGCTTCCTTGCGGAACGAACCGGCCTGCAGGAAGAACTTGGTCACCGGCGCAGCTTTTGCCACCGGAGGTGCCGGTGGTGGCGTCAGGCCGCTGAGGGCGGCCTGGGCGCGGGCGGTGTCGATCTTCGCCGCTTCTGCCGGTGTCACAGGCGCCACGGGGGCGGTCTGCGGGGTCGGCAGGGTTTTCTCGGGCACGGCGTCCGGCGGCACGATGACTTCCGACTCCGGCAGCAAGGTGTAGAAGTCGTACTTCGGCTTCACCGGTTGCTGTGGGCTCGGCGGGGTCTTGTTGGCCTCGGCCATGCGCGTGGCTTTCTGCTCTTCCTGCTTGACCCGCTTGACGTCGTCGCCCTTGCCGGGCTCCAGCTTCATCAGGAACACGATGAACGCGCCCACGGTGAGGCCGATGGCCATCCATAGCCAGCCCGGAATCGGCTGTTTTGCTGGAGCTTGGTAACGGCTGGCGCCACGCTTGGGTGCAGGTTTTTTCTTGGCAGCCAACTTACATACGCTCCAGGGTTTCCAGGCCCAACAGCTCCAGGCCTTGCTTGAGAGTGCGACCGGTCAGTGCGGCGAGGCGCAAGCGGCTCTGCATCTGCGCCGGGGTTTCGGCGGCGAGGATCGGGCAGTTCTCGTAGAAGCTGGAGAACAGGCCGGCAACGTCATACAGGTAGGCGCACAGAATGTGCGGCGTGCCTTTGTCGGCGACGTTGTTCAGCACCTCGGCGAATTGCGCCAGCTTGGCGGCCAGTTCCTGCTCGTGGGCGGCTTCGAGGACGATATGGCCGTCGACTTCGCTGAAATTCTTGCCCAGCTTGCGGAACACACCGGCCACGCGGGTGTAGGCGTACAGGAGGTACGGTGCGGTGTTGCCTTCGAAGTTGAGCATCAGGTCGAAGTTGAAGCTGTAGTCGCTGGTGCGGTGCTTGGACAGGTCGGCGTACTTCACCGCGCCGATGCCCACCACCTTGGCGATGTTGCGCAGGTCGGCCTCGGCCAGTTCCGGGTTCTTGTCCTTGACCAGGCTGTAGGCGCGTTCCTTGGCTTCGTTGAGCAGGTCGATCAGCTTGACGGTGCCGCCATCACGGGTCTTGAACGGACGGCCATCGGCGCCGTTCATGGTGCCGAAGCCCATGTGCTCCATTTCCATCGGATGGGTCACGAAGCCGGCTTTGCGGGCCACGGCGAACACTTGCTGGAAGTGCAGGGCCTGGCGCTGGTCGACGAAATACAGGGCGCGGTCGGCCTTGAGCACGCCGCTGCGGTAGCGCACGGCCGCCAGGTCAGTGGTGGCGTACAGGTAGCCGCCGTCGGCCTTGACGATGATCACCGGCAGCGGCTCGCCGTCGGCGTTCTTGAATTCGTCGAGGAACACGCATTGTGCGCCGTTGCTCTCGACCAGCATGCCCTTGGCCTTGAGGTCGTTGACCACGTTGATCAGGTCGTCGTTGTAGGCGCTTTCGCCCATTACGTCGGCCATGGTCAGCTTGACGTTCAGCTGCTCGTAGATTTTCTGGCAGTGCGACAGCGAGATGTCCTTGAACTTGGTCCACAGCGCCAGGCATTCGGCATCGCCGGCCTGCAGCTTGACCACCAGGCCGCGAGCGCGGTCGGCGAACTCGGCGGACTCGTCGAAACGCTGCTTGGCGGCGCGGTAGAAGTTCTCGAGGTCCGACAGCTCGTCGCTGGTGATCGGGTTTTCCTGCAGGTAGGCCATCAGCATGCCGAACTGGGTGCCCCAGTCGCCGACGTGGTTCTGCCGGATTACGGTGTCGCCAAGGAACTCCAGGACGCGCGCCACGCCGTCACCGATGATGGTCGAGCGCAAGTGGCCGACGTGCATTTCCTTGGCCAGGTTCGGCGCCGACAGGTCGACCACAGTGCGCTGCACCGGGCCGGCCTTGCGCACGCCAACTTGGGCGTCGGCCAGGGCGGCATCCAGGCGCGCAGCCAGGGCCTGGGTGTTCTGGAAGAAATTGAGGAAGCCCGGGCCGGCGATTTCAGCCTTGCTGACGTTTTCGTCGGCGGGCAACGCGGCGATGATTTTCTCCGCCAGGTCGCGTGGCTTCATGCCAGCCGGCTTGGCCAGCATCATGGCGATGTTGCTGGCGAAGTCACCGTGAGTCTTGTCACGGGCGTTCTCCACCTGAATCGCCGGCGTCAGGCCTTCAGGCAACACACCGTCGGTAACGAGTTGGGTGAGGGCTTGCTGGATCAACTGGCGAATGGTGTCTTTCATGGGCTTCTCTTTCGACCGCATAGCGGCGGCGCGTCAATGCGCGGGTGGAAAAACTGGGCATTATCCGTTGCCGGGGCAGGCTTGCCAACCTTAGCAGGCCGGTTATGGATGTGTGGTGACAATTGCCTGCCTTCACTGGCAAGCGTGACGCCGGTCAATACAAATCCACCGGATCGACATCCAGCGACCAGCGTACCGCCCGCCCGCTGGGCATTTGCTCAAGTACCAGCATCCAGGCATTGAGCAGTCGATGCAGCGGCGCACGGGCACTGGCTTGCACCAGCAGTTGTGCGCGATAGCGCCCGGCCCGGCGCTCCATGGGCGCCGGCACCGGCCCGAGCAGTTCGATGCCACCGAGGTTCTGTTCGGCGAGCAAGCGTTCGGCCTCGCTGCAGGCTTCGTCGAGGAAGCCCTCGGCCTGTCCTGGCTTGTGCGCCTCGGCACGCAGCAGGGCCAGGTGGGCGAAGGGCGGCAGGCCGGCGGCGCGACGCTCGCTCAAGGCTTGCTCGGCGAAGGCGAAGTAACCCTGTTCGGTCAGTTGCACCAGCAGCGGGTGGTCGGCGAGATGGGTCTGGATAATCACTTTGCCCGGCTCTTCGGCCCGCCCGGCACGCCCGGCGACCTGCACGATCAATTGCGCCATGCGCTCGCTGGCGCGGAAATCACCGGAGAACAGGCCGCCATCGGCATCGAGAATCGACACCAGGGTGACCCGCGGAAAGTGGTGGCCCTTGGCGAGCATCTGCGTGCCCACCAGGATGCACGGCTGGCCTTTATGGATGGTAGCGAACAGCTGGTTCATCGCATCCTTGCGCGAGGTGCTGTCGCGATCGACCCGCAGTACCGGGTAGTCCGGGAACAGAATGCCCAGGCGTTCCTCTGCGCGTTCGGTGCCGGCGCCTACGGGGCGCAGGTCGACTTTGCCGCACTTGGGGCAATGCCGAGGGACGCGCTCGACGTAGCCACAGTGATGGCAGCGCAGTTCGCCCGAGCGCTGATGCACGGTCATCCGCGCATCGCAGCGCTGGCATTCGGACATCCAGCCGCAATCGTGGCACAGCAGGGTCGGTGCGAATCCGCGGCGATTGAGGAACACCAGGACTTGCTGGCCGGCCGCGAGGGTCTGGCCGATAGCCTGTTGCATCGGCCCGGAAATACCGCTGTCGAGCGGGCGACTCTTGACGTCCAGTCGCAGGAAACGTGGTTGCTTGGCTCCGCCGGCACGTTCATTCAGGCGCAGCAGGCCGTAACGTCCAGTGTAGGCGTTGTGCAGGCTTTCCAGGGAGGGCGTCGCGGAGCCGAGGACAATCGGGATGTTTTCCTGGCGCGCTCGCACCAGTGCCAGATCGCGGGCGTGGTAGCGCAGGCCTTCCTGCTGTTTATAGGAGCCGTCGTGCTCTTCGTCGATGATGATCAGCCCGGGGTTCTTCATCGGTGTGAACAGTGCCGAACGGGTGCCGATAATAATGTCGGCCTCGCCGTCGCGGGCGGCGAGCCAGGCGTCCAGGCGTTCACGGTCGTTGACCGCCGAGTGCAGCAGGGCGATCCGCGCATTGAAACGCTGCTCGAAGCGCGCCAGGGTCTGCGGTCCGAGGTTGATTTCCGGGATCAGCACCAGCGCCTGCTTGCCGGCCTCCAGGGTCGCGCGGATCAGTTGCAGATAGACTTCGGTCTTGCCGCTGCCGGTGACCCCCGCCAGCAAAAACGCGTGAAAACTGTCCATCCCGGCGCTGATCGCTTCATAGGCGGCGCGCTGTTCGGGATTGAGCGGCAGTTCCGGTTGGGCCAGCCAATGTTCGTGGCGTCCGCCCGGGGCATGCTTGCGGATTTCGACCTGGACCAGCTCCTTGGCCAGCAGCAGGTCGAGGCTGTCCTTACTCAGCATCAGCTTGCTCAGCAGCGCATGGGCCACGCCATGGGGATGCTGGGCCAGGGTCGCTAGGGCCTCGCGCTGGCGCGGGGCGCGGGCAATCCGCGGGTCATCGAGCCTGGCGCCCGGCGCCGCGGACCAGAAGCGCTCCTGGCGGGCTTCGGCCAGCTCGCCTTGTCGCAGCAGGACCGGCAAGGCCCAATTCAGGGTGTCACCGAGGCTGTGCTGGTAATACTGGGCGGTCCACAGGCACAGCTTGAACAATGAAGCCGGCAGCGGCGGCGTGGCATCCAGCAAGGCCAGCGCCGGCTTGAGCTTGTCGGCTGGCACTTCGCTGTGGTCGCTGATCTCCACCAGGATCCCGATCATCTCCCGGCGACCGAACGGCACCCGCAGGCGCATGCCGGGCTGCAGCTGCGCGCGCTTGACGCCGGCCGGGGCACGGTAATCGAACAGGCGGCGCAGGGGCGAGGGCAGGGCGAGGCGCAAAATGGCGTCGGGCACGCGGGAGAATCTCTTTAATAGGCAAAGAAGATGGCGCGCCCCCTGTAGGAGCGAGCCTGCTCGCGATAGCGGTGCGTCAGGCGACATGTGTGCTGACTGACACCGGGCTTTCGCGGGCAAGCCCGCTCCCACAAGGGTTGGGTCGCACCCATAGGGGGCGGAGCCTAGCAGACGACCGGTTTGAGGGACAGCTTGCGTGATCGTCAAGGTCTGGTAGAATCCGCGGCCTAATTACGTGCGGTATTCAACAATGGTGTTGAGTGGCGGCACGCTAGCTGAGGAAAACACCATGAAAGCTGATATCCATCCAGAATACCCAGTCATCGCTGTGACCTGCAGCTGTGGCAACAAGTTTGAAACTCGTTCGACTTTCGGCAAAGCTCTGCCAATCGACGTATGCAACGAGTGCCACCCGTTCTACACCGGTAAGCAGAAGACTCTGGACACCGGCGGCCGTGTACAGCGCTTCGCAGACCGCTTCGGTGCGTTCGGTGCGAAAAAGGCCTAAGGCCGATCTACCGGGAAAACCCTCGTGGCTTTTCCCTGGTGATGAAAAAAGCGTCCCTTGTGGACGCTTTTTTTATGCCTGCGATTTGTTGTGTCCGGGCCTGGCCTGCGGCAATCGCGAGGTGATTTGGCGCAGGTTCAAGGGGTCGGTTGTATTGCCGGTTGCACCCAATCCGCTGCAGCCCGCTGGATTGAACACTGCTGCAGGGCTGGGGAGGATGTCCGTTTCGTGCGGGGCACTCGAGCGCAAGCGCGCAATAAAAAATTGTAGACATTTTTTATATCAATTGTGAACACTTGAAGCCCTTGTGTTCCGTGGCTCTTGGGCGAAAGTCGTAGGGCAGGGCGCTTGACAGGGGTGACCGGTCAGTCTTGTGGGGACTTTGCGAGGCGCGTATCCTCGCTGACCAGTCTGTCCAACAGTAAAAAGCGGAATGCCCCTATGTCTGATCTGAAAACTGCCGCTCTCGAATATCATGCTCAACCTCGTCCAGGTAAGCTGAGTGTCGAGCTCACCAAGGCCACCGCTACCGCCCGCGACCTGTCGCTGGCCTACAGCCCCGGCGTAGCCGAGCCAGTGCGCGAAATCGCTCGCGATCCTGAGCTGGCCTACAAGTACACCGGTAAGGGCAACCTGGTTGCAGTGATTTCCGATGGCACCGCGATTCTTGGTCTGGGTAACCTCGGCCCACTGGCGTCCAAGCCGGTCATGGAAGGCAAGGGCGTACTGTTCAAGCGTTTCGCCGGGATCGACGTGTTCGACATCGAAGTCGACTCCGAAAGCCCGCAAGCCTTTATCGACACGGTAAAGCGCATCTCCATCACCTTCGGTGGCATCAACCTGGAAGACATCAAGGCGCCTGAGTGCTTTGAGATCGAACGTGCTCTGATCGAGCAGTGCGACATTCCAGTGTTCCACGATGACCAGCACGGCACCGCGATCGTTACCGCGGCCGGCATGATCAATGCCCTGGAAATCGCTGGCAAAACCCTGCCAGAAGCCAAGATCGTCTGCCTGGGCGCTGGCGCTGCCGCTATCTCCTGCATGAAATTGCTGGTGAGCATGGGCGCGAACATCGAGAACATCTACATGGTTGACCGTACCGGTGTGATCCACTCCGGCCGTGACGACCTGAACCAGTACAAGGCAGTCTTCGCTCACGCGACCGACAAGCGCTCCCTGGCAGACGCACTGGAAGGCGCTGACGTGTTCGTCGGCCTGTCCGGTCCGAACCTGCTGAGCGCTGAAGGCCTGAAGTCCATGGCAGCCAACCCGATCGTGTTCGCCTGCTCGAACCCGGATCCGGAAATCTCCCCTGAGCTGGCGCACGCCACCCGTGATGACGTGATCATGGCCACCGGTCGTTCGGACTACCCGAACCAGGTGAACAACGTACTGGGCTTCCCGTTCATCTTCCGTGGTGCCCTGGACGTTCGCGCCAAGCGCATCAACGAAGAAATGAAAGTGGCTGCGGCCAACGCCCTGCGTGAACTGGCCAAGCTGCCAGTGCCTCAGGAAGTGTGCGACGCCTACGGCGGTATCAAGCTGGAATTCGGTCGTGAGTACATCATTCCGAAGCCAATGGATGCCCGCCTGATCACCGTGATCTCCGATGCCGTGGCCAAGGCTGCGATCGAGACCGGCGTAGCAACCCTGCCGTATCCGAAGAACTACCCGCTGAAAAGCGTGGATGATGTGTTCAACGGCTAAGTCGTTGTAGCGCTTCAACAGAAAACCCCGGCTCTGGCGAGTCGGGTTTTTTTTATGGCTTAGGTTTTGTGGGGGCTGTGCCGGCGCTTTCGCGGGCAAGCCCGCTCCTACAGAGAGCACCTCAGCAGTTAATAAAAAGCCCCGCATTCCTTACGGAGGCGGGGCTTTTTGGCTGGGTCAGATCAGAACAGATCGATCGGCGCCACTTCATCTGCCGGCAGCGGGCTACCCGGCGCGGTGCCGTTACCCAGTTCGCTACCGTTGGGCGGCGTGTCTTCGGCCTTGAACAGTTCGAAGTAGGCACCGGGTGTGCCTGGAGAGGCGGCGCGGCCGCTGATCGGGTCGACGCGCAGGCTGAGGATACCCTCGGGTTCCGGCTGGGTGTGAGGCGGCTTGTCCTTGAGGGCGGCGCCCATGTAGCTCATCCAGATCGGCAGTGCCACGGTGCCGCCGAACTCACGGCGGCCGAGGCTTTCCGGCTGGTCGAAACCGGTCCAGACAGTGGTCACGTAATCGCCGTTGTAACCCGAGAACCAGGCGTCCTTGGATTCGTTGGTGGTCCCGGTCTTGCCAGCGAGGTCGGTGCGACCCAGTGCCAGGGCGCGCCGCCCGGTGCCAAGCTTGATCACATCCTGCAGCATGCTGTTGAGAATGTAAGTGGTGCGGGCATCGACAATCCGCTCGGCAACCGCAGGCGTTTGCTCGGTCGTCGGCATGGCCGGAGCTTCACCAGGCGTCGGGTTGATGGTGAACGCCTCACCAGTCGGTGCTGCGATGCCGCTGGTGGCGGTATCGCCCTTGGGCACGCTTGGCGGATTGGCGACGAACAGTGTGTCGCCATTGCGGCTTTCGATCTTGTCGATGATGTACGGACTGATCTTGTAGCCGCCGTTGGCAAAGGTGCTCCAGCCGGTAGCGATTTCCATCGGCGTCAGCGTCGCGGTGCCCAGCGCCAGGGACAGGTTCGGCGGCAGATCCTGCTTGTTGAAGCCGAAGCGGCTGATGTAGTCGATGGTCTTGCCGACGCCCATGGCCTGCAGCAGGCGGATCGATACCAGGTTGCGCGACTTGTACAGCGCTTCGCGCAGCCGGATCGGGCCGAGGAAGGTGTTGGTGTCGTTCTTCGGCCGCCAGACCTTGTCCAGGTATTCATCGACAAACACGATCGGCGCATCGTTGACCAGGGTCGAGGCGGTGTAGCCGCTGTCCAGGGCTGCGCTGTAGACGAACGGCTTGAAGCTCGAACCCGGTTGGCGCTTGGCCTGTATGGCGCGGTTGTAGTTGCTTTGCTCGAAGGCGAAGCCGCCGACCAGGGCGCGAATAGCACCGTTTTGCGGATCCAGCGACACCAGGGCGCCCTGGGCGGCCGGCAGCTGTTTGAACTTCAGGCTGTTATCCGCCTGGCGTTGCACGCGAATCAGGTCGCCGATCTGCGCTACATCCGAAGGCTGGCGCGGATTCGGGCCCATGCTGTTGGTGTTCAGGAAGGGTCTGGCCCACTTCATGCTGTCCCAGGCCACATGTTCGGTTCCGCTGCGGGTCAGGACCTGCAGGCCGTTCTTGTCGACTTCGCTGACGATCGCCGGCTCAAGGCCGCTGATGGACCGTTGCTTGGTCAGCTCAGTGGCCCAGGCGTCCGGGGTCTTGCCGGGCAGGCGCGATTCCGGGCCGCGGTAGCCGTGACGCTGGTCGTAGGTGATCAGGCCTTCGTGGACGGCGGTATTGGCCATTTCCTGCAGGTTGCTCGGCACCGTGGTGGTGACGCGGAAACCTTCGGTGTAGGCGTCTGCACCGTAGCGGCCGACCATCTCGGCGCGGGCCATTTCGGCGATGTACGGTGCATTCACTTCCGGGGTCGGCACGTGATAACTGGCATTCAGCGGTTCGTTGATCGCCGCCTGATACGCCGCCTCGTCGATTTTCCCGAGCTTGTACATGCGCCCCAGGATCCAGTCGCGACGCTCTTTGCTGCGCGCCGGGTTGGCCAGCGGATTGAAGCGCGAAGGGGCCTTCGGCAGGCCGGCGATCATCGCCATCTGCGCCAGGCTGACGTCGCGGATCGATTTGCCGTAGTACACCTGCGCCGCCGCCTCGATGCCATAGGCGCGGTTACCCAGGTAGATCTTGTTCACGTACAGCTCGAGGATCTCGTCCTTGCTCAGCTGTCGTTCGATTTGCAGGGCCAGCAGGATCTCGGTGGTCTTGCGCGAGAAGCTGCGTTCGCTGGTCAGGAAGAAGTTCTTCGCCACCTGCATGGTGATGGTGCTGCCGCCGGACTGGATGTGTCCGCTTTTGACCAATTGGGTCGCGGCACGCATCAGGCTGCTCGGATCGACGCCATAGTGATTGAGGAAGTTGTCGTCTTCAGCACTTAGTAACGCATTGATGAAGTTGGGGGGAATGTCGGCGAAACGGATCGGATTGCGGCGCATTTCGCCAAATTCTGCGATCAACTTGTCGTCGCTGCTGTAGACCCGCAACGGAATCTGCAACTGGATACTTCTGAGCGCCTCCACCGACGGCAGACCCGGACTAAGGTAGAGAAACGCCCCGCTCAGACCCAGAAGCAGTCCGCAGAAAATGGCGACGATGGACCACCCGAAAAATTTCAGCAGACGAATCAAGGCTTTTGGATATCCAGGGCAAAGAATGAATTTGGCGTCAGGGCATTCAGGGTAAACAAGGTTCGACCTGCGCTTGAAGAAAGCGGAGAAAAACGCTGGGCATTATAAGCATTTTTCCGCAGGCAGCGCAGTTGGCCGCTGTGTCAAGGCACTGGCATTGGACGCCAGTCGCCATCAAGAGTTCGTAACTCACGGAAAGTCATAGGGAATTGCCAATGCCGCGAGTCTTCAGCAAAAAACACCGAATGTTAGTGGGTATCGATATCGGCGCATCCGCGGTCAAGCTGGTTGAGCTGGCTCGTTCAGGTGCCCAGTATCAGGTCGAGGCCTACGCAATAGAGCCTTTGCCGGCGAATGCGGTGGTCGAGAACGCTATTGTCGAGCCTGAAGCGGTCGGGCAAGCCATCGCGCGACTGTTGCTCAAGGCCCGTGCCCGCTCCCGGCAGGCTGTCGTGGCGGTTTCCGGATCGGCGGTCATTACCAAGACCCTGGAGATGTCAGCGGGGTTGTCGGTCGATGAGCTGGAGATCCGGCTACGAGTCGACGCTGATCAGTACATTCCCTATCCCCTGGATGACATGGCCCTCGATTTTCAGGTGCTGGGCGCGTCTGCTGCAAATCCGGGGCAAGTCAGTGTGCTGTTGGCGGCGTGTCGCAGGGAAAGTGTCGAACGGCTCGAGGCGGTGCTCGACCTGGCTGGGTTGGTGCCTGCGGTCGTGGATGTCGAGGCCCATGCCTGGCAGCGGGCCGTCGCCTTGCTGCCGGATCTGCAACGGTGCGTCGTGGCGGTGGTTGATATCGGTGCCAGCCTGACCACCCTGCATGTGCTGTGCGATGGCCTGATCGTCTACAGCCGCGAACATCTGTTCGCCGCTCCACAACTGACCGCCGATCTTCAGCCGTGCTACGGCCAGGGTGCGCCCATGGTCGCGCTGGATGATTGGGTGCAATGCGTCCCAGACCAGCCCTTGTGCGAGGCGCTGGTGCAGCAGGTTTGCCGCTCGCTGCAGATGTATGCCGATACGGGCCAGTATCCCGCGGTTGAACACGTCCTGCTGGCGGGAGTGGGCGCCTCGAGCATCGGCCTGGAGCCGATGCTCGAACAATGCCTGGGCATCCCGACACGGCTGGCCAACCCCTTTAACGACATGACCCTGGCCGGGCAGGTCAACGCGGCGACGCTGGCTGGCGATGCGCCCGCCTTGATGATCGCTTGCGGCCTGGCATTGAGGAGTTTCGACTGATGGCCCGGATCAATTTGTTGCCGTGGCGCGAAGCTCGCCGTGAGGTGCGCCGCAAGCGATTTCTGCTGGTGTTGGGTGCTACAGGGTTGCTGGCGGTTGGGGTGGTGATCCTGGGTGATCGCTATATCGATCACCTCGTCGAGCGGCAATCCAGGCGCAATGTTTTTCTCGGCAAACAGACCATGGCTCTCGATGAGCGGATCCAGCAGATCAACGATCTGCAAGCCCAACGCGAGCAATTGATCGAGCGGATGCGCATCATCCAGGGCTTGCAGGGGCAGCGCCCGGTCAGGCCGAGAGTCTTCGAGCAGCTGGCTCGGGCGATGCCGGAAGATGTGCATTTCACCGACCTGCAATGGCGTGACCGAACGCTGTCCATCAGTGGTGTGGCAGCGTCCAACCACCGGGTTTCCGAACTGCTGCGCAATCTCGCCGCCGATGAGGTATTCGCCGCCCCGAGCCTGACCGACGTCAAGGCCGCTGGTGGCGGACGTCCAGAAGGCTCGACCAGTCTGTTCCGCCTGACCGTTCGTCACGGCGACAGACTACCGGCGGAGGGCAAGCCATGAGTGCGTTGCTCAATGCATGCAAGGTAGATTTCAGGCGTCTGGACATTCGCGAGATGGCTCAGTGGCCGAGTCTGGCGAAGGGTTTGCTCTGCGCATTATTGCTGCTGGCGGTGCTGGTGATGGGTTACGGCCTGCATTTGCGTGAACGGCTGGGGCAGTTGGAACACTTGCGCGCCGCTGAGTCAGACCTCAAGCAACAATTCGCCGACAAGGCCGGTCAAGCGGCCCATCTAGCGCTCTACCGCGAACAGATGCAGGGCATGCAGCGCGCGCTCGATGAGTTGTTGCGGTTGTTGCCCAGGGATGCCGAGGTGCCCGGGTTACTGGAAGACATCAGTCGTACGGGCCTGGACAATGGCCTGGCCTTCGAGGAAATCAAGCTGCTGCCCGAGGTGAGTGGGGCGTTCTACCTCGAACTGCCGATCCAGATCACCGTGCTTGGCACCTACCATGGCCTGGCGGCGTTCGTCAGTGCAGTGTCGGCGCTGCCAAGGATTGTCACGTTGCACGACCTCAGCCTGGCACCGGTCAACCAGCCAGGTGGATCTGTGCTGCGCATGAGCCTGCTGGCCCAGACCTATCGCTACCACGGAGGGCTGCAGCCTTGAGGGTGGTGAGGGCGATGTCCATGGGAGCGCTCGTCGGGCTCGGTGGCTGCGGCGGGAGCGATGCCTTCGTCGATCTTCAGGCCTTTATGGATGAGGTTCGCCAACAACCGCCCACTCGTATCGCGCCGGTCCCGGCCTTCGAGCCTGATCCGCCGTTTACCTATGCCGCCGCCTCATTGCGCAGCCCGTTTTCGCCTTCGCCCAGGGTTGAACGTTCGACTGAGAACGCGGGGCGACAAGGCGTCAGGCCGGATTCGCAGCGGGACAAGCAGTACCTCGAAGGTTACGACATCGAGCAGTTCGTGATGGTCGGCAGCATGGCCAATGCCTCGGGCACGTCTGCGCTGTTGCGCGGGGCGGGCGGCGTCCATCGATTGCAGGTGGGGGACTACCTGGGGCGCAGTGACGGCTGCATCGTGTCCATCAGCGAAACCCGGGTCGAACTGCTGGAAATCGTCGCCGACGGCGATGACAGCTGGCGCGAGCAGTTGCGGACCCTCTCTTTGAATGTGCGCTCATAGTGGAAGCTGGATCATGAAAAGGATTTTCTCCCTCCCCGGTCTCGCGCTGGGGATCGCATTGCTGTCGTCTTTGGTGCAGGCGGCCAGTCACCCGGTGCCGGAAACCATCAATCAGTTTGAATACCGTGGCGACAGGCTTTCGCTGAATTTCCAGGACATTGAGGTGCGTTCGGTGCTGCAACTGATTGCCGACTTTACTCAGCTCAATCTGGTGGCCAGTGATGCGGTACAGGGTCGTATCACTTTGCGCCTGCAGGATGTGCCTTGGGATCAGGCCCTGGATCTGGTGCTCAAGACCAGGGGGCTGGACAAGCGCCAGGTGGGCAATGTGCTGTTGGTCGCTCCCGCAGACGACATTGCCAACCGCGAACGCCAGGAGCTTGAGTCGCAACAGCGTATCGCCGAGCTGGCACCGCTGCGCCGAGAGTTGCTACAGGTCAATTACGCCCGGGCGGCGGATATCGCCCAGCTGTTTCAGTCGGTCACCACTGGCAAGCCGGTCGAACGAGGGTCGCTGACCGTGGATGAGCGCACCAATCAACTGATTGCCTATCAGACCCAGGAGCGTCTGGACGAGTTACGGCAAATCGTCACGCAACTGGATATCCCGGTGCGCCAGGTGATGATCGAGGCGCGTATCGTCGAGGTGAATGTCGACTACGACAAAAGCCTGGGCGTGCGCTGGGGTGGCTCGTTTGGCAGGGGCAATTGGAGCGGGGCGGGAGTCGGTGGTCCGGGCGACGCCGGCAGTGCGCCGTTCGTCGACATGGGCGTGATAGGTGCTACCTCGGGCATCGGTGTCGGTTATATCAGCGACAACCTGTTGCTGGATCTTGAGCTGACAGCCATGGAAAAAACCGGCAACGGCGAAATCATCTCGCAGCCCAAGGTGCTCACGTCCGACAAGGAAATCGCGAAAATCCTCAAAGGCACTGAGATTCCCTATCAGCAGGCTGGCGCCAATGGCGCGACTTCGGTGTCGTTCAAGGAGGCTTCGCTGTCGTTGGAGGTGACGCCACAGATCACTCCGGACAACCGCATCATCATGCTGGTCAAGGTGACCAAGGACGAGCCCGATTACCTGAACAAGGTGCAGGAAGTGCCGCCCATCCGGAAAAATGAGGTCAACGCCAAGGTGCTGGTGATCGATGGTGAAACCATCGTTATTGGTGGGGTTTTCTCAAATACTCAAAGCAAGGTGGTAGATAAGGTGCCATTTCTCGGTGATGTGCCGTATCTTGGCCGCCTTTTCCGGCGTGACGTGGTGTCGGAGAAAAAATCCGAGCTACTGGTATTTCTCACTCCGCGTATCATGAATAACCAGGCGATTGCTGTGAGTCATTGATTCTGTGCGAAATTTGATTCTTGTTGGGCCGATGGGTGCTGGTAAAAGCACCATCGGTCGCTTGCTGGCCAAAGAGCTGCGTCTGCCGTTCAAGGATTCCGATAAGGAAATTGAACTGCGCACCGGCGCCAATATCCCGTGGATCTTCGACAAGGAAGGCGAGCCCGGCTTTCGTGACCGCGAGCAGGCGATGATCGCCGAGCTCTGTGGGCTCGATGGTGTGGTGCTGGCGACCGGTGGCGGCGCCGTAATGCGCGAAGCCAATCGCCGCGCCCTGCACGCCGGCGGACGGGTGGTGTATTTGCATGCTTCGGTCGAGCAGCAGGTCGGGCGCACGGCGCGTGATCGCAATCGTCCGTTGCTGCGTACCGCCGACCCGGCGAAAACCCTGCGCGACCTGCTGACCCTGCGCGACCCGCTTTATCGGGAAATTGCCGATCTGGTAGTGGAAACCGATGAGCGGCCGCCGCGGATGGTGGTGCTGGATATTCTGGAGCGCTTGCAGCAATTGCCACCGCGTTAATGCGCAAGGCGAAATGCGCTATCCTCGGCGTCGCGTAATGATGGCCACGAGTGTGGCGCATGCGCAGCGGGCAACGTCATACAGGCAGACGTTACCCGTCGATAACGCCAGGCGGGACGCCTGATTCCAACTTTTCTGTGGGGACACATGCAGACACTTAAGGTCGATCTGGGCGAGCGAAGCTACCCGATTCATATTGGTGCAGGGTTGCTGGATCAGCCCGAGTTGCTGGCGCCGCATATCAATGGGCGGCAAGTGGCAATCATCTCCAACGAGACGGTAGCGCCGCTGTACCTGGAGCGTCTGACCCGCAGTCTTGCGGCGTTCTCGGTGATTTCCGTGGTATTGCCCGACGGCGAAGCCTTCAAGACCTGGGAAACCCTGCAGCGCATTTTCGATGGCCTGCTGACCGCACGTCATGACCGCCGCACCACTGTGATCGCCCTGGGCGGCGGGGTGATTGGCGACATGGCCGGCTTTGCTGCAGCCTGCTACCAGCGTGGCGTCGATTTCATCCAGGTGCCGACCACCCTGTTGTCGCAAGTCGACTCTTCGGTGGGCGGCAAGACCGGTATCAACCATCCGCTGGGCAAGAACATGGTTGGCGCCTTCTATCAGCCCAACGTGGTGCTGATCGATACCGCGACCCTCAACACGCTGCCGGCCCGCGAGCTCTCCGCCGGGCTGGCCGAAGTGATCAAATACGGGCTGATCTGCGATGAGCCCTTCCTGACCTGGCTCGAAGAAAACGTCGATCGCCTGCGGGCGCTGGACCAGGATGCCCTGACCTATGCGATCGAGCGCTCCTGCGCGGCCAAGGCGGCGGTAGTCGGTGCCGACGAACGTGAGTCCGGGGTGCGGGCCACGCTGAACCTGGGCCATACCTTCGGTCACGCCATCGAAACCCACATGGGCTATGGTGTCTGGCTGCACGGTGAAGCGGTCGCTGCTGGCACTGTGATGGCGCTGGACATGTCGGCGCGCCTCGGCTGGATTACCGCCGCAGAACGTGATCGCGGCATCGCCCTGTTCCAGCGCGCCGGGTTGCCGGTCATTCCTCCCGAGGAGATGACCGAGGCCGATTTTCTCGAACATATGGCAATTGACAAGAAAGTAATCGACGGACGTTTGCGCCTGGTGCTGTTGCGCCGCATGGGTGAAGCCGTTATCACCGACGATTATCCGAAAGAGATTTTACAGGCAACGCTGGGCGCGGATTACCGCGCCCTGGCTCAGCTGAAAGGTTAATAAGATCCCGATGACCAGTTTGCATGCCGACGAGGCGTTCCTAGGCCACTTCCAGCTGAACCATGACCCATTTGCTCCGCGGGTGCCTGGCTTCAAGTTTTTCCCTGCCCAGCGCAAGCCTGTTCTGGGGCAACTGCACCATCTGGCGCGCTACAGCCAGTTGCTGCTGGTTGTGACCGGGCCCCTGGGCAGCGGCAAGACGCTGTTGCGCCAGGCGCTGGTGGCCAGCACCAACAAACAAACGGTGCAGAGTGTGGTGGTGTCGGCCCGTGGTGCTGGCGACGCGGCGGGCGTGCTGCGCCAGATCGCCCAGGCGCTGGACGTCGACGCTGAAGTCGGTGCGATCCTCAAGCAAGTGGTGCAGCTCGCGCTGACCGGCCAGGAGGTCTACCTGCTGGTGGATGACGCCGAGCAGCTCGACGAGTCGGCCCTGGAAGTCTTGCTGGCCCTGGCGGCCGGGGCGCCGGAAGGGCGTCCGCACGTGTTCCTGTTTGGCGAGCCTTCGCTGATCGCCGGCCTGGACCAGCTGAGCACCGAGGAAGAGCGCTTCCACGTCATCGAGCTGCAGCCCTACACCGAAGAAGAAACCCGTGAATATCTGGGGCAGCGCCTTGAAGGTGCGGGCCGCGGAATCGAACTTTTCACGGCAAATCAGATCTCTGAGATTCACGAAAGCTCCGAGGGCTGGCCTGGCAACATCAATCAGGTGGCCCGCGATGCGATGATCGAAGCCATGATCGCCAGCCGTTCTGCGGTGAAGCGTCCAAGTATGGGGTTCAACATGCCGAAGAAACACGTATTGGCGATATCCGCCGTGGTCGTGGTTGCGGTCGCTGCCGCCTGGCTGTTGCCGGGTCGCAGCAAGACACCAACCACCGGTGCACCGGCGAACGAGCAGGCGCAACTGCCACTCGGCCAGGGTGCCAATGGCGCTGCGCCGTCGGTCGAATTTGCCGGCAACACCCAGCCGATGCCGCTGCCGTTGGTCGGGCAGTCGCAGCCGGTCATGCGCGGTCCGCTGGCCGAAGAAGCCGGAGGTATCACCGAGGGTGACGATGGCGTTCCAGTCCCTGGTTCGAGCTCGGTGCCACCGACCGTGACCACCATCGCCCCGCCATCAGGCGTAGCAGCCGGCCCTGCGCCGACCCCTGCGGCCAAACCGGTACCGGCACCGACTCAAGTCGCCGTGGCCAAGCCAGTGCCTGCGCCAGTGGCCAAACCGGCCCCGGCCCCGGTGGTCAAGCCTGCACCGGTGACCAAGCCGGTCGAGAAACCGACCACTGTAGCCAAAGCGGCACCTGCTGCAGCCGGTGGCACCTGGTACGCCGGTCAAAAGCCTGGCAACTATGTCGTGCAGATTCTCGGCACCAGCTCCGAGGCCTCGGCACAGAGCTTCGTCAAGGAGCAGGGCGGCGAGTACCGTTATTTCAAGAAAGTGCTCAACGGCAAGCCGCTTTACGTCATCACCTACGGCAACTTCGCCAGTCGCGATGCAGCCGTTTCCGCCATCAAGGCCTTGCCAGCGAAGGTTCAGGCTGGTAAACCTTGGCCTCGCTCTGTCGCCAGCGTCCAACAGGAACTGGCAACAGCTCGCTGAAGATTCGGCGGCCTTACCCAGGCCGCCTCTCCCGGCACCTCAAAATTTCTACAAGGCATGCTGCCCTGGAGGCCGCGTGCCTTGTGGTGTCTGCGTCACAGTAGTCTTTGAGTCGTGCGGTCAAAATTGAAAAAAGTTTTGACTAGCACAGTAGATCGCTTTAAACCTTTCATAAATGCGACATGAATTTGCGACATTTCGTCGTCAAATTTGTGGGCGTCTGTGTCGGTGTGTACAATGACCTCCCTTTTGCCCCCGCAAAGCTGGCGTACGTTCGGCGCGGATGGTAAGTGGTTGAATTGAAAAGAAATTTGCCTCGACAAGAGGCAGCCTGGTGAGAAAGTGTCTATGAAAGCAGGTCTGTACCAACCAGATGAATTCAAGGATAACTGCGGTTTCGGCCTGATAGCCCATATGCAGGGCGAGCCCAGTCATACCCTTTTGCAAACGGCCATCGAGGCCCTGACCTGCATGACCCACCGCGGTGGGATCAACGCCGACGGCAAGACCGGTGACGGTTGCGGTCTGCTTATTCAAAAGCCGGACCAGTTCCTGCGCGCGATCGCCCAGGAAACCTTCGGCGTCGACATGCCCAAGCAATACGCAGTGGGCATGGTGTTTTTCAACCAGGATCCGGTGAAAGCCGAAGCCGCTCGCGAGAACATGAACCGCGAGATCCTGGCTGAAGGCCTGCAATTGATCGGCTGGCGCAAAGTGCCCATCGACACCAGCGTGCTCGGACGCCTGGCCCTGGAGCGTTTGCCGCAGATCGAGCAAGTGTTCATCGGTGGCGATGGCCTGAGCGATCAGGACATGGCCATCAAGCTGTTCAGCTCCCGTCGTCGCTCGTCCGTGGCCAACGCCGCCGATACCGACCACTACGTCTGCAGCTTTTCCCACAAGACCATTATCTACAAAGGCCTGATGATGCCGGCGGACCTCACCGCCTTCTATCCAGACCTCAGCGACCAGCGCCTGCAAACCGCAATCTGCGTGTTCCACCAGCGCTTCTCCACCAACACTTTGCCGAAATGGCCGTTGGCTCAACCGTTCCGCTTCCTGGCGCACAACGGCGAGATCAACACCATCACCGGCAACCGCAACTGGGCCCAGGCCCGTCGCACCAAGTTCACCAACGATCTGATGGACCTGGAAGAGCTTGGCCCGCTGGTTAACCGCGTGGGTTCCGACTCTTCGAGCATGGACAACATGCTGGAGCTGATGGTCACCGGTGGCATCGACCTGTTCCGTGGCGTGCGGATGATCATTCCGCCAGCGTGGCAGAACGTCGAGACCATGGACCCGGACCTGCGTGCGTTCTACGAATACAACTCGATGCACATGGAACCGTGGGACGGCCCGGCCGGCGTGGTCATGACCGATGGTCGCTACGCGGTGTGCCTGCTCGACCGTAACGGTCTGCGTCCGGCGCGCTGGGTCACCACCAAGAACGGTTTCATCACTCTGGCGTCGGAAATCGGCGTCTGGAACTACCAGCCTGAAGACGTGATCGCCAAGGGCCGCGTTGGTCCTGGGCAGATCTTTGCCGTTGACACCGAAACCGGGCAGATCCTCGACACCGATGCGATCGACAACCGTCTGAAGTCCCGTCATCCGTACAAGCAATGGCTGCGCAAGAATGCCCTGCGCATCCAGGCCACCATGGAAGACAACGACCACGGTTCGGCGTTCTACGACGTCGATCAGCTCAAGCAATACATGAAGATGTACCAGGTCACCTTCGAAGAGCGTGACCAGGTGCTGCGTCCGTTGGGCGAGCAGGGCTACGAAGCCGTTGGCTCGATGGGCGACGATACGCCGATGGCCGTGCTGTCCCAGCGCGTGCGCACGCCGTACGACTATTTCCGCCAGCAGTTCGCCCAGGTCACCAACCCGCCGATCGACCCGCTGCGTGAAGCTATCGTCATGTCGCTGGAGATCTGCCTCGGTGCTGAGCGCAACATCTTCCAGGAGTCGCCGGAGCATGCCTCGCGCGTGATCCTCAGCTCGCCGGTGATCTCGCCGGCCAAGTGGCGCTCGCTGATGAACCTCGATCGCCCGGGCTTTGAGCGCCAGGTCATCGACCTCAACTACGACGAGGCCCTGGGCCTTGAAGCTGCGGTGCGCAACATCGCCGACCAGGCTGAAGAAGCCGTGCGTGCCGGCCGCACGCAGATTGTCCTGAGCGACCGCCGCATTGCCCCCGGCAAACTGCCGGTCCATGCTTCGCTCGCCACCGGCGCGGTGCATCACCGTCTGACCGAAAAAGGCCTGCGTTGCGACTCCAACATCCTGGTCGAGACCGCCACCGCGCGCGATCCGCACCACTTTGCGGTGTTGATCGGCTTCGGTGCGTCGGCGGTCTATCCGTTCCTGGCCTACGAAGTGCTGGGCGACCTGATCCGTACCGGTGAAGTGCTGGGCGACCTCTATGAGGTGTTCAAGAACTACCGTAAAGGCATCACCAAAGGCCTGTTGAAGATCCTCTCGAAGATGGGCATCTCGACCATTGCTTCGTACCGTGGTGCGCAGCTGTTCGAAGCCATCGGCCTGTCCCAGGAAGTCTGCGACCTGAGCTTCCGTGGCGTGCCGAGCCGGATCAAGGGTGCGCGTTTCGTCGACATCGAAGCCGAACAGAAAGCCCTGGCGGTCGAAGCCTGGAGCCCGCGCAAGCCGATCCAGCAAGGCGGCCTGCTGAAGTTCGTCCACGGTGGCGAATACCACGCCTACAACCCGGACGTGGTCAACACCCTGCAAGCCGCTGTGCAGCAGGGCGACTACAGCAAGTTCAAGGAATACACGTCGCTGGTGGACAACCGTCCGGTGTCGATGATCCGCGACCTGTTCAAGGTCAAGACCCTCGATACGCCGCTGGACCTCAGCGAAGTCGAGCCGCTGGAATCGGTGCTCAAGCGCTTTGACTCCGCCGGTATCTCGCTGGGCGCACTGTCGCCGGAAGCTCACGAAGCCCTGGCCGAAGCCATGAACCGCCTGGGTGCGCGTTCCAACTCCGGCGAAGGCGGCGAAGACCCGGCGCGCTACGGCACCATCAAGAGCTCGAAAATCAAGCAAGTGGCGACCGGTCGTTTCGGCGTGACCCCGGAATACCTGGTCAACGCCGAAGTGCTGCAGATCAAGGTTGCCCAAGGCGCCAAGCCGGGCGAGGGTGGTCAGTTGCCGGGTGGCAAGGTCAACGGTCTGATCGCCAAGCTGCGTTATGCAGTGCCGGGCGTGACCCTGATTTCGCCGCCACCGCACCACGACATCTACTCGATCGAAGACTTGTCGCAGCTGATTTTCGACCTGAAACAGGTCAACCCGAAGGCGCTGGTCTCGGTGAAACTGGTGGCAGAAGCGGGCGTCGGCACCATCGCCGCCGGTGTGGCCAAGGCTTATGCCGACCTGATCACCATCTCCGGCTACGACGGCGGCACCGGCGCATCGCCGCTGACCTCGATCAAGTACGCCGGCGCGCCGTGGGAACTCGGCCTGGCCGAAACCCACCAGACCCTGCGCGGCAACGACCTGCGCGGCAAGGTCAAGGTACAGACCGACGGCGGCCTGAAAACCGGCCTCGACGTGATCAAGGCAGCCATCCTCGGCGCCGAAAGCTTCGGCTTCGGCACCGCGCCAATGATCGCCCTGGGCTGCAAATACCTGCGTATCTGCCACCTGAACAACTGCGCCACCGGCGTTGCGACGCAGAACGAGAAGCTGCGCAAGGATCACTACATCGGCACCGTCGACATGGTGGTGAACTTCTTCACCTACGTCGCCGAAGAAACCCGTGAGTGGCTGGCCAAGCTGGGCGTGCGCTCCCTCGAAGAGCTGATCGGCCGTACCGATCTGCTGGAAATCCTCGAAGGCCAGACCGCCAAGCAGAACCACCTCGACCTGACGCCGTTGCTCGGTAGCGATCACATCCCGGCCGACAAACCGCAGTTCTGCCAGGTCGATCGCAACCCGCCATTCGACAAGGGCCTGCTGGCCGAGAAGATGGTCGACCTCGCCACCTCGGCGATCAACGACCTGAGCGGCGCCGAATTTGCCCTGGATATCTGCAACTGCGACCGTTCCATCGGTGCACGGATCTCCGGCGAAATCGCCCGCAAACACGGCAACCAGGGCATGGCCAATGCGCCGATCACCTTCCGCTTCAAGGGCACTGCCGGGCAGAGCTTCGGCGTGTGGAACGCCGGCGGCCTGAACATGTACCTGGAAGGCGACGCCAACGACTACGTCGGCAAGGGCATGACCGGCGGCAAGCTGGTTATCGTTCCGCCAAAAGGCAGCGTTTACCGCACGCAGGACAGTGCCATCATCGGCAACACCTGCCTGTACGGTGCCACTGGCGGCAAACTGTTCGCCGCTGGTACTGCGGGCGAGCGTTTCGCCGTGCGTAACTCCGGTGCCCATACCGTCGTGGAAGGCACTGGCGATCACTGCTGTGAGTACATGACCGGTGGTTTCGTCTGCGTCCTGGGCAAGACCGGTTACAACTTCGGCTCTGGCATGACCGGCGGTTTCGCCTACGTGCTCGACCAGGACAACAGCTTCGTTGACCGGGTCAACCACGAACTGGTGGAAATCCAGCGGATCAGCGGTGAGGCGATGGAGGCCTACCGTAGCCACCTGCAGCGCGTGCTGAACGAGTACGTCGAGGAAACCGATAGCGAGTGGGGTCGTGAACTCGCCGAGAACCTCGATGATTACGTGCGTCGTTTCTGGCTGGTCAAGCCCAAGGCTGCCAACCTGAAATCGTTGCTTTCCAGCACCCGTGCCAACCCGCAGTGATATGCGCCTGAAGAGTTTGATGAGGTTTTAACAATGGCTGAACGTCTGAATAATGACTTCCAGTTCATCGAGGTCGGGCGCAAGGATCCGAAGAAGAAACTGTTGCGTCAACGCAAGAAAGAGTTCGTGGAAATCTACGAACCGTTCAAACCCCAGCAGTCGGCCGACCAGGCCCACCGCTGCCTGGGTTGCGGTAACCCGTACTGCGAATGGAAGTGCCCGGTGCACAACTTCATTCCCAACTGGCTGAAGCTGGTGGCCGAGGGCAACATCCTCGCCGCCGCCGAACTGTCGCACCAGACCAACACCCTGCCGGAAGTCTGCGGCCGGGTGTGCCCGCAGGACCGTCTGTGCGAGGGTGCCTGCACCCTGAACGACGGTTTCGGCGCGGTGACCATCGGTTCGGTGGAGAAGTACATCACCGACACCGCGTTCGCCATGGGCTGGCGTCCGGACATGTCCAAGGTCAAGCCGACCGGCAAGCGCGTCGCGATCATCGGCGCGGGCCCGGCGGGCCTGGGCTGTGCCGACGTGTTGGTGCGCGGTGGCGTGACCCCGGTGGTGTTCGACAAGAACCCGGAAATCGGTGGCCTGCTGACCTTCGGCATCCCCGAGTTCAAGCTGGAAAAGACCGTGCTGAGCAATCGTCGCGAAGTCTTCAGCGGCATGGGCATCGAATTCCGCCTCAACACCGAGGTCGGCAAGGACGTGACCATGGAGCAACTGCTCGAAGAATACGATGCGGTGTTCATGGGCATGGGCACCTACACCTACATGAAGGGCGGCTTTGCCGGTGAGGACCTGCCGGGCGTCTACGACGCGCTGGACTTCCTGATCGCCAACGTCAACCGCAACCTGGGCTTTGAAAAGTCGCCGGAAGATTTCGTCGACATGAAAGGCAAGAAGGTCGTGGTGCTGGGCGGTGGTGACACGGCCATGGACTGCAACCGTACGTCGATCCGCCAGGGCGCCAAGTCGGTGACCTGCGCCTATCGTCGTGACGAAGCGAACATGCCGGGCTCGCGCAAAGAGGTGAAGAACGCCAAGGAAGAAGGCGTGAAGTTCCTCTACAACCGCCAGCCGATTGCCATTGTTGGCGAAGACAAGGTCGAAGGCGTGAAGGTGGTCGAGACCCGTCTCGGCGAGCCGGATGCCCGTGGCCGTCGCAGCCCTGAGCCGATCCCGGGCTCCGAAGAGATCATCCCGGCCGACGCCGTGGTTATCGCCTTCGGTTTCCGTCCAAGCCCGGCGCCGTGGTTCGAGCAGTTCAGCATCCAGACCGACAGCCAGGGCCGCGTCGTGGCACCGGAGCAAGGTCAGTACAAGCACCAGACCAGCAACCCGAAAATCTTCGCCGGTGGCGACATGGTGCGCGGTTCCGACCTGGTGGTGACGGCGATCTTCGAAGGCCGCAATGCGGCTGAAGGGATCCTGGATTACCTGGGCGTCTGATCAAGAGATTCGCCGGCAAGCCGGCTCCTACAGGATTGCGCATGACCTGTAGGAGCTGGCTTGCCAGCGAATTGCCCTACCTGCCAACCGCGACAAATTGCCCCGATAGACAAAAGGCTGACCTGCATTCGTGCCTTTTGCGTCCGGCTCTGAGAAAATGCCCGCACTTTTTTTCCGGATGCCGACATGACTGCCCTGAAGAACGACCGTTTCCTTCGCGCCCTGCTCAAGCAACCCGTAGACGTCACGCCCGTGTGGATGATGCGTCAGGCCGGTCGCTACCTGCCTGAATACCGCGCCAGCCGCGCCAAGGCCGGTGACTTCATGAGCCTGTGCATGAACCCTTCGTTCGCTTGCGAAGTCACGCTGCAGCCGCTCGACCGTTATCCACAGCTGGATGCGGCGATCCTGTTCTCCGATATCCTGACTATCCCCGATGCCATGGGTCAGGGCCTGTATTTCGAGACCGGCGAAGGTCCGCGCTTCAAGAAAGTCGTCAGCACCCTGGCCGACATCGAAGCCCTGCCGATTCCGGATCCGCAAAAAGACCTCGGCTACGTGATGGACGCGGTCAGCACCATCCGTCGCGAACTGAACGGCCGTGTGCCGTTGATCGGTTTTGCCGGCAGCCCGTGGACCCTGGCTACGTACATGGTCGAAGGCGGCTCGTCGAAAGACTACCGCAAGACCAAAACCATGCTCTACGACAACCCGCAAGCCCTGCACTTGTTGCTGGACAAGCTCGCGCAGACCGTCACCAGCTACCTCAACGGCCAGATCATGGCCGGCGCGCAAGCGGTGCAGATCTTCGACAGCTGGGGCGGCAGCCTGTCGGCGGCGGCGTACCAGGAGTTCTCCCTGGCCTACATGAAGAAAATCGTCAACGGCCTGATCCGTGAGCACGAAGGCCGCAAGGTGCCGGTGATCCTGTTCACCAAGGGCGGTGGCCTGTGGCTGGAAAGCATCGCCGATGCCGGCGCCGATGCCCTGGGCCTGGACTGGACCTGTGACATCGGCAGCGCGCGCGCACGCGTCGGCAGCAAAGTCGCCCTGCAAGGCAACATGGACCCGACCGTGCTGTACGCCAAGCCAGAAACCATTCGCACTGAAGTCGGACGGATCCTCGCCAGCTACGGCAAGGGCAGCGGCCACGTATTCAACCTCGGTCACGGCATCACCCCGGAAGTCAACCCGGAACACGCCGGCGCCTTCCTGCGTGCGGTGCATGAGTTGTCGGCGCAATATCACGAGTAACAATTTGCGCAGAGACTAAAAAAGCCTGTCCGGCCCAACTCCGGACAGGCTTTTTTTTGTGTTCGGCTTTTTGTAATGAGTTTTCCCAGGGAGTTGTAAGAGCGTTTTACATTGTTTGTCGGATCAATATACGAAGCGGCTTTTCACTCAATAGGCGGAGACTTTCCCTACAGAGAAAGCGTCTCCATCCAAGTATGGTTCCGGACCCTTGCCCAGCGGCGCTCGCTGAGCAATGACGCAGTGATCGACGCCCTGAAGTGCGTCGCAATCTTCGATAAGCAGTCCGGAATTCATAAGATGAAAAACAACACTTACAAAGGAAGTGCATTAGCCGTCTGCACCTCCTCAATGATCCTGTTATCGACAATGCTCGCCTCTCAAACCGCTTCCGCCCACGGCTATCTGGAAACCCCGCCGTCGCGCGCGCTGGCTTGCCAGAAAGGCTTGAACACCAACTGTGGTGGCGCGCAATACGAACCCCAGAGTGTCGGCGAAACCTTCAAGGGCTTCCCGGCCGGTGTCGGTGGCGCTCCCCTGCAAGGGCCGGTCGATGGCAAGATCGCCAGCGGTGGCCACTCGCTGTTCTCCGCCATGGACGCACAATCTGCCACGCGCTGGCACCCGACGGAAATCAAGGATCGCAACATCGATTTCCAATGGCGTTACACGGCGGTGCATCCGGCCACCAAACATGAGTACTTCATCACCCGCAACAACTGGAACCCGAATGAAGCGCTGAAACGCGCGACCTTCGAAAGCACGCCGTTCTGCACCGTCGACGGTGGCAACCAGAAGCCATCGGACAGCGACAAACACAACTGCAACATCCCCACCGACAAAACTGGCCAGCACGTGATCCTGGCGGTCTGGACCGTCGGTGACACCGATGCGGCGTTCTACAACGCCGCGGACGTGAACATCATCGCCGAGCCGGAACTGCCGGGCGGCTGGACTTCGGTAGGCGGCATCGCGCCGTCAACCCAACTGCTGACAGGTGACAAGGTCAAGGCCCGGGCCTTCTCCGCCAATGGCGAGAACTCGAGCTACAGCGTCGAAATCAGCATTGCCAACCCCGAGGAAGGCTCGCCCAACAACTGGTCGTTCAAGCTGGCCGAAGCCATCAACCAGGCTCACACCCTGGTCCGCGCGGGCGTGCGTGATGAAAACGGCACGATCGAACCGGTCAAGGGCAACAACAGCCTGTACGCGCAGAAAGAAAGCGGCGTAACTCGCTACGAAGTGCAACTGGACATGCGCGAAGACGCTGCTGCACGCATGGCGGTGGCTTCCCAGCAAGCGGAGTACGTTCTCGACAAGGGCCTGGCCAAGGTCGAGTTCGGCATGCTTGCCAACCGCGACATGAACGTCGAAGCGAGCCTGTTCGACGAGCAGAACAAACTGGTCGGTTCCACCACGGCACGGGTCAACAGCGGTTCGACCTGGCTGAGCCTGGATGTGCGCAGCAACCCCGGCAAACACACCCTGACCCTGGTCGGCACCACGCTGGATGGCCGTACCACGCGCCAGGATACCCAGGTCACTCAACTGACCGGCGAGGGCGCCGGTGCCGACTATGACTTCGTGTTCCCGGAAGGCATCAGCGGCTACACCGCCGGCACCAAGGTGCTGCAACCGAAAACCAATGAAGTCTTCGAGTGCAAGCCGTTCCCCGAGTCGGGCTACTGCAAGCAATTCAGCCCCTCCGCCAACGGCTATGAGCCAGGCGTAGGTGCGCATTGGCACATGGCCTGGAACAAACTCTAAGCCGTTCGCGTAGCGCTTCAGGCGATCGTTGGCGATCGCCTGAAGTTCACTCACTCAGTTGTCGATCGAGTTGAACATGGAAGCTTCGGGCTATTGCCGGCAGCGCGTGATGCTGCACTGGCTGTCGGCAGCGGTGATCCTCTGGACCTTGCTGTCCGGTTTTCTTGTGGCGGGCTTCGAGGTGTTTGCACACTTCAAGGAGCCGGTCGCTTTTTTCAATGTTTCGCTGACCACGGTGTTCATTCCGTTTTATGTATGGCGAGTGTTTTTGTTCATCACCCATACGCGCTTTTCGGGCATCAACGCCCGATCTCTTCTCGACGTGTTCGCCTTAGCTGCGCACACCATGATCTACATCCTCGTCGGTGCCGTCCTGCTGACGGGCGTATTGATGATGGACCGTGGGATCAATGTCTTCTGGCTCCTGGAAATCCCTCAGCCGGTGAGCGATCCACAGCTGCTTGCCTTGTTCGTTACGGTGCATACGTGGCTGTGTGTGGTGCTGTCGTTGCTGCTGGTCTGGCACATCGGCGCGGTGATCGTGCACGAGGCCTGCAAGCACCCTGTCCTGAGAAAAATGTCTTTGCGCCGGCGCCGAGAGCCCCTCGAGTGAGTCGATGCTGATGTTTTCGCCTGAGCGCCTGAACAGGCTTGCCTGGCGTCTGTGTCAGGCGGGGTTACTGGTCACTGCCGTGCTCTATGGCGCATTCCTGGGGTGGCAGGAATGGCGCTATCGCCTGCAGTTGGTGTTACCGATGCCGGTCGAAGTCGCCCCCAGTGTTGCGCAGCCCCTTCAAGCCCTCGATGCAACGGCGGTCGCGACCGCGCTCGGGCTGACGGCGGCAGGCGCGTTGCAGGCAAGCGCCGAGCCGCTGACCCTGCAAGCGTGTTTCGTCGTCAGCAGCGGTGTGTCCAGGGCGTTGCTGGCCGGTGCCCAAGGCGCACGCGTTTATCAAGTGGGCGAAAGCCTGCCCGGTGGCAGTGTCCTGCGGCGGGTCGAGGCCAACCAAGTGGTGTTGTGGAACAAGGGGCGCGAGGAGCACTTGATGTTGCAACCACCTGGCGGGCGCTTTCTGCGATCACTCGAATCGCCTGCCGCTGTTTCCACCCCTGGTGTTTCCACGCGTTTTCTACGTCCGATTGTCGAGCCCTCAGAGTGAGCACATCCATGAACATCCTCACCGGGGCGCGGGCCCTGCGGTGCATTTTGCTGACGGCCGTGTTGGCGATCCTCCCCTGGGCTTGCGCACAGGCCGCGGAAGAAAAGTGGCAGCTGGCAATGAACAACGCCGAGCTGCGGGACATCGTCGAAGAGATCTCCGCCATTCTTGGCACCACCGTGGTCCTCGATCCGCGGGTGTCCGGGCGAGTGACGGTGATGTCCCGGCAAGCCCTCGATCGCGAGGGCGTGCGCCGGTTGTTCTATGCCGTACTCGATGCCCACAACTTCACGGTGATCGATGAAGGCGAGCGCATTCTGATTACCCCGGTGAGCGAAGCCAAAACCCGCGCCGGCACCGCGTCGTCGCAAAAACCTACCGCCTCGCAATTCGTCACTCGGGTGATTGAACTGAACTCCGCCAGCGCCGCCGAGCTTGCCGGGCTGGTGCGACCGCTAGTATCGGCCAACGGTTATGTGGGGCCGTCGGCAGCGACCAATGCCCTGGTGGTCACAGACACCGCCGCCAATACCCAGCGCATCACCCAGGTGGTGCGGCAATTGGACGCCGGCCAGGGCAGCAAGCACAGCGTGGTGCAGTTGCAGCACGCCCAGGCCAGTGACCTGGTGCCGGTGATAGAGGCTTCGGTGGGCAAGCGCTCGGCTGACTCGGCGATCCAGGTGTTGGCGGATGCCCGGACCAATCGCCTGGTATTGATTGGCCCGGCAGCGGTGCGCCAACGCCTGGCCGAACTGGCCGGCCATCTCGATATTCCCTCGACCTCGATGCCCGATAACGCCAGGGTGATCCGTTTGCGCCACAGCGACGCCAAGCAACTGGCGGAAATACTGCAGTCCATGGGTCAGGTCGGCAAAGCTGGGTCGACGGTTGCCGGCAGCAAGGAAAGCAGCACCAACGCGTCATTGTTGATCAAGGCCGATGAAAGCCAGAACGCCCTGGTGTTGATCGCCGAACCGGCCCAGGTCAGGACCATCGAAAGCATCGTCCGCCAGTTGGACCAGCCTCGGGCACAGGTGCTGATCCACGCCGCGATCGTCGAAATTTCCGGCGACATCGCCGAGGCGGTGGGCGTGCAGTGGGGCCTGAGCACCGGTGACGCTAAGGGCTTCATCAACTTCCCCGGCACCGACATTCCGATCGTCGGCGGGCTGAAATTCGACGAGAGCAAATCGGCACCGGAAGGCGCGCTGTTGCGCCTGGGCAGCGACCGATTTGGCGCACTGATTTCCGCGCTCGCGAGCAATACCCAGAGCAACCTGCTGTCCACGCCCAGCCTGTTGACCCTGGACAATCAGCAGGCGGAAATCATCGTCGGCCAGAACGTGCCCTTCAAGACCGGTTCCTACGCCACCAACAGCAATGGTGCGGACAACCCGTTCACCACGGTCGAGCGCAAGGACGTGGGCATCAGCCTGAAGATCAAACCCTATATCAATGAGGGCTCGACCCTGCGCCTGGAAGTCGAGCAGGAAGTCTCGGACATCGCGCCCTCGGTATCCGGCGTCAACACCTCGGACCTGATCACCAACAAGCGGGCGCTCAAGAGCACCATCCTTGCCGACGACGGCGAAATCATCGTGATCGGCGGGTTGATTCGCGACAGCGTGCGCACCCAGCAAAGCGGTGTACCGCTGCTGCGCGAGATTCCTTATCTGGGCGCGCTGTTTCGCTGGAACCGCGAAACCCAGACCAAAAGCAACCTGATGGTGTTCCTGCGGCCGACCATCGTGCGCAGCAAGGAAGACCTGCTCGACGTCAGCCAGCAGCGCTACAACGCGCTGCGCAACCTCAGTCAGGACAACGCCCGGGGCAACAACTCGTTGCTGCTTCCCGCCGATTCGCGGCAGTTGTTCGAGCCGGTGTCCGATGCTCCGTTATTCGACCTGCGCAAATCCGCGCCAAGCCAACCATGACGCACCTTTGCGAGCCCCTGCCGTTCGGATTTGCCCGACGTTTCGGCATCCTCTTGGCGTGTGACGAGGGCGAGTGGGGGTTGGTGCTGCGCAGCGACACGCCGCTGACCGCGATTGCCGAAGCACGACGCCTGTGCGCACAGGAGCTGCCGCTACGGCTGTTGCCCGCACCAGAGTTCGCCGAGCGCCTGGCCGCGGCCTACCGCGAGGGACAAAGCGCAGCGCAACAGGTGGCGCAGGGCCTGGATGAAGACCTGGACCTGCTGAGCCTGGTGGATCAGGTGCCGCAAACCGCCGATCTGCTGGAGCAGCAGGGCGATGCGCCGATCATTCGCCTGATCAACGCGCTGCTCAGTGAAGCAGTGCGCGAGCACGCATCCGATGTTCACCTGGAGACCTTCGAGCAGTACCTGTCGGTGCGCATGCGGGTCGACGGCCAATTGCGTGAAATGCTCCGGCCGCGACGGGAACTGGCGACGCTGCTGGTGTCGCGCATCAAGGTCATGGCGCGCCTGGATATCGCTGAACGTCGCGTGCCCCAGGACGGGCGGATCGCCCTGCGCCTGGCTGGCCATGAAGTGGACGTTCGGGTCTCGACCTTGCCATCGGCTCATGGCGAGCGCGTGGTCTTGCGCCTGCTCGACAAACAGGCCGGACGCCTCGATCTGCAGCGCCTCGGCCTGCCCGAGAAGACCCTGGCGACCCTGCGTCATTTGCTAGGCAAACCCCACGGCATCCTGCTGGTGACCGGGCCCACCGGCTCCGGCAAAACCACCAGCCTGTATGCCGCCTTGAGCAGCCTCAACGACCAGACCCGCAATATCCTCACCGTTGAAGATCCGATTGAGTATCACCTGCCGGGGATCGGCCAGATGCCGGTCAATCCAAAGGTCGACATGACCTTCGCCCGAGGTTTGCGGGCGATTCTGCGCCAGGATCCGGACGTGGTAATGGTCGGCGAAATCCGCGATCGCGAGACCGCCGAGATTGCCGTGCAGGCGTCCCTCACCGGTCATCTGGTGCTCTCGACCTTGCACACCAACAGCGCGGTCGGCGCGGTGACGCGGCTGGTGGACATGGGGGTCGATACCTACCTGCTGGCGTCGTCGCTGGTCGGCATTCTCGCCCAGCGCCTGTTGCGTACCCTGTGCGCCCATTGCAAGGCACCGTACCTGGCTGATGCGACAGCCTGCCAGCGCCTGGGATACCAATCGACGGCGTCGTTGCAACTGTTCCGGGCCACAGGCTGTGAGCAGTGCCAGCACGGCTATCGCGGTCGCATCGGCATCTATGAGTTGGTCGGTGTGACCCCGGCCCTGGCCGCGTTGATTCATCAGGGAGCCAGCGAACAGGCGTTGCTCGACGAGGCACGCAAGGCCTCGCCCAGCCTGTTCCAGGACGGCCGCCAGCGGGTGCTCGACGGCCTGACCAGCCTCGACGAACTGCTGCGCGTGACGCGGGAGGACTGAGGCATGCCGACCTTCGATTACCGCGCCGATGACGCTCGGGGCCGGCGCTGCAAGGGCCGGCTCGAGGCAGACAGTGCCCGGCATGCCCGGCAATTGTTGCGCGAACGCGGTTTGTGGCCGCGCTCCGTCAGCCAGATGCAGGTCTCGGGTGGCAGTAATCTGCGCCAGCGCGGCGGCCGTTTGAGTGCCGCCGACCTGGCCTTGCTGACCCTGCAACTGTCGACGCTGGTCCAGGCCGGCCTGCCCCTGGAAGAGGCCCTCGATGCGGTGGCCAGGCAGACCGCCAAGCGGCGGGTCGCCGGCCTGTTGGCGGCGGTTCGCGGTCACGTGATGGAGGGGCACGCATTGGCCACGGCATTGGCGCAGTTCCCCGCGGCCTTCCCCGAACTGTACCGCGCCACTGTGGCCGCCGGTGAGCGCTCGGGGCACCTGGGCCAGGTGCTGGAACAACTGGCCGCTTACACCCAGGCTCGCCAGGCTGCCCGGCAGAAGATCCAGATGGCCCTGGTGTACCCGGCGTTGCTGATGCTGGTCAGCGTGTTGATCGTCGGCTTCCTGCTGGGGTACGTGGTGCCGGATGTGGTGAAGATTTTTGTCGACAGTGGCCAGTCACTGCCGTGGCTGACCCGAGCGCTGATCGGCGCCAGCGATGGGCTGCGCAACCATGGCCTGTTGCTGCTCGGCACGGTCATGCTGTTGCTCGGCCTCTGGCGCTGGAGCCTGCGTCAGCCGCACTGGCGCGCGCGCTGGCACCGCGCGGTGCTGAACCTGCCGGTGCTCGGCGAAGTGCTGCGGGCGATCGAGGCCGCGCGCTTTGCCAGCACCCTGGCGATCCTCGGCAAAAGCGCGGTGCCCCTGGTGGACGCCCTGGAAATCGCCGCCGCGGTGATCGGCAACCTGGGCATCCGCCAGCGCATGGTCGACGTGGCCCGCTCGGTCCGCGAAGGCGGCACCCTGACCCGTGGCCTGGAAGCGGGCGGTGACATCCCGCCGATGATGCTGCACCTGATCGCCAGCGGCGAACGGGCCGGCGAGCTCGATCGCATGCTGGCGCGCGCCGCCGAACAACAAGAGAGCAGCCTGGCCGCGCGCATCGCCGTGGTGGTGAGCCTGTTCGAGCCAGCCATGCTGGTGCTGATGGGCGGCGTCGTGCTGCTGATCGTGCTGGCCATCCTCCTGCCGATTCTCAGCCTCAACCAATTGGTGAATTGATCCATGCAACCTGTCCGAAACACAGCTGCCGCGCAGCGCGGTTTTACCCTGATCGAAATCATGGTGGTGGTGGTCATCATCGGCATTCTCGGGGCCATCGTGGTCCCGCAGTTCATGAGCCGTCCCGATCAGGCCAAGGCCACCGCCGCCAAAGTCGATATCCAGGCGATCTCCACAGCCCTGGAAATCTACCGCCTGGATAACTCGCATTACCCCTCGACCCAGCAGGGCCTGGAAGCCTTGACCCGGCGCCCGTCCGGAGTGCCGGTGCCGCGTGGCTGGAACCCCCAGGGCTACCTGAAAAGCCTGCCCGTTGACCCTTGGGGCACGCCCTATCAGTACCTCAATCCGGGGGTGAAAGCGGGCGACGGTGGCTTCGACCTGTACTCCCTGGGATCCGATGGGGTGCCGGGAGGAGAAGGGCACGCGGGTGAAATCGGCAACTGGGGCCAGTGACAGATGAGGCGTCGCTGCCAGGGCTTCACCCTGCTCGAACTGATGATCGTGATCGTGTTGATCGGCGTGCTGCTGGGCATGGTCAGTTTCGCCACCGGCCTGAACCCGGCGCGCCAGGCCCGGCACGAAGCGCAAGCGCTGGCCGGGCTGATCCGGCACTTGCGCGAGCAGGCGGTGCTGGAAAGCCGGGAGCATGGTGTGCGCCTCAGCGACAGCGGCTACCGCGCGATGCGCCTGGGTGTGCGCGGTTGGGAACCGCTGTCGGCGTTGAATCGATGGCCCGATACCCTGCGCCTGCAACTGAAGAATGAGGGTTACCGGGTGATCCTCGGCGCTGATGAGGGGCCGCCGCAATTGCTCATGCTCAGCAGCGATGAAACCAGCGAATTCAGCCTGACGTTCGAGATCCAGGGTCGAACCTGGTTGAACCTGTCCAGCGACGGCATCGGCACGGTGCACATCGATGGTTAGATCGTCAGGCTTCACCCTGCTGGAGGTGATGGTTGCCCTGGCGGTATTTGCCACGCTGGCGACGGCGGTGTTATCCGCCAGCCAGTACGTCGTCAAGCAAGCCGGTGTGGCCGAAGAGCGGCTGATGGCGGCGTGGCTGGCGGACAATTATCTCAATGAGCTGCGCCTGCAATCCGCACCCACCCTGGGCCCTGTTGAGCGGTCTGTGGTCATGGATCGCCGTGAGTGGCGGGTGCGCCAGCGCAGCGTCAATGCGCGCGAGCCGCGATGGGTCGAGGTCGAGATTGAAGTGGGGCTCGTTGAGCGCGATCAGGTATTGCACCGGCGCAGCGGCTGGATTGCCAAGCGCCATGAATAGGCAAACCGGGTTCACCCTGCTCGAACTGGTGATTGCCCTGGCGATCTTTGCCTTGTTGGGTTTGGGCAGTTGGATGCTGCTGGACAGCGTTGTGCGGGTGCAGCAAAGCAGCACGGCGCACGAGCGAGAACTCAGGAGCCTGCAACGGGCAATCGCAGTGATCGAGCGCGATCTGCTGCACATCAGCGAACAGCCGATCCTGCTGCAGCCAACGCAGCTGCAACTGCAGCGCAGCAACTGGCGCAACCCGCTGGATCAGCCGCGCAGTGAGCGACAAGCCCTGACGTATCGACTCGACAACTCAGCGCTGTGGCGCGACAGCCAGGGTGAGGGTTCGCCGCTGGTGCAGCAGCAGAAGCTGCTCGACGACGTCCGGCACCTGAGGTGGCGGCTGTTCGATCAGCAGCACGGTTGGCGCGCCGAGTGGCCGACCGGTAAAGATAAAACCGTACCCCTGGCGCTGGAACTGCAGCTCTCGGCAGGGCGTTTCGAGGCGATCCGCCGGGTGCTGCTGTTGCCAGAGGGCACGCCATGAGAGCGGGCCAGCGTGGGGTCGCGTTGATCAGTGTGTTGCTGGTCATGAGCCTGGCCCTGTTGATCATTTCCGGGGTGCTGCGCAGCCACCGTTTGTTGCTGCAAGGCAGCGCCCAGCAGCTGCAGCACATGCACTGGCAAGAGCGTGCCCTGGCCAAGGAAGCCAGGGCCTTGCTGCGCTTGCAGGACATCGGGCAGACGGAGAACGGCCGTATCGACCTGACTCAGGATTGGGTCAGCGAGCGTGGCTATGAGTTTGACGACATACAGGTGCGGGCGCAGGTCGAGGATCTGGCCGGTCGCTTCAATCTCAATGCCTTGTTGCGTGAGGGGCAGATCGATCAGCTCACGCGCGAGCGCTGGAGTCGTTTGCTGGCGTCGCTGGATTTGCCCGAACTGCACCTGGAGCAAGTCGGTACCTTGCGTGAACTGAGTCAGCTGCGCCTGCTGCCGGGTGTCGATGGGCAGTGGCTGCAGCGCATCGAGCCCTGGGTCGCGCTGCTGCCAACCCAGGCTGCCTTGAACATCAATACCGCGCCACCGCAGCTGTTGCGGATACTCGATGACCTCGATCCGAACACTGTCGCCAGCCTGGTGCGCCAACGCTCGACCACCCCTTGGTCGAGCGTGCAGGCCTTTACCCAGGACCCATTGCTGGCAGGTGTCGGCTTGAGCAGTCAGGGCCTGGGCATCGACAGCCGCTGGTTCCGCATCACCGTGCAGGTCACGCAAGGGCAGCGCGGTTTGCGCCTGGCCAGCGATGTCGAACGTGATCCCAAGAGCGCCCGGCTGAAGATTGTGCAACGGCGCGTGCTGCCGCTCAGCACCCTAGAGATAACCCAATGAAAACCTGGCTCTACCTGACGGCCGAAGGCCTGTCCACGCTGTCGCCCGAGTGGCCCTGCTGCCTGTGGTCGCCCGCTGGCGAACGCCAGCTCCAGCCGTTGAATCAAGCGGCGCAGACGCTGCAGGGACGGGCAGTCGACCTGTTGTTACCCATGGAGCTGTGCAGTTGGCTGCGCAGCGAAGCATGGCCCTCGAGGCGAAAACCCGATGCTCGCGCCATTGCCTTTGCCGTCGAAGAGCAATTGAGCGAACCCCTGGAAAAACTCCACCTGAGCATCGGCGCCCGCGATGCGCAGGGGCGTTACCCGGTGCTGGTGATTGATCGCGAACGCTTTGCCGCCGTCCTCAAGCTGCTGCAGGAGGCGGGCATCAACGTGCGCTCGGTGTACGTCGATGCCGATCGACTGCCCCACGAGCAAGCGCTGGGCATCTGCTGGTTTGGCCGCTGGTTGCTCGGCGGTGATTTACCCGCGCGCCTGGCCTTGAGCGAACACAGCCTGGCGCTGCTCAAGCCGGTTTTGCCAGTGGATATCCAATGGCAGAACAGCGCCGACGCGGATGCATGGCTGGACGCAGCCTCGCCGCGGTCGATCAACCTGCTGCACGGTGCATTTGCCCGGCAGGGGCGTCGTCTGCCCGGGCGTCTCGGCGCGGTGTCGGTTTTCGCGTTGTTGCTGCTGACCTGGGGCGCGAGTGTCGCGCGCGTGGAATTTCTGGAAAGCCAAAGCCGGCAACTGCAAAGCCGTAGCGAGCAGCAGTTCAAGGCGCTCTACCCGGAGCAGACGCGCATCGTAGACCTCGCGGCGCAACTCGGCGCCTTGCAGAACCAGGATGCGCAGCCGCAGGCCGGACGCATCGCCGAGCTGGTCAAGCTGGTGGAACAGGTGATTGGCGCTACTCAGGTCGACATCCAGCGCATCGAGTTTCGGCAGGGCGAGGGGTGGAAGATCCCGTTGATCGCCAACAGCTTCGCCGAGCTGGAGGTGTTGCGCGAACGCGGCCGGCAACAAGGGACACCCGTGCGCATCGACGGCGCGAGCAAGAACGGCAACCGGGTGCAGGCCACCCTGATCGTGGAGCAGGACACATGAAACCAGGCGCATGGCGGGCAGCGATGGTGCAACGTTGGCAGGGCTTTTCGCCGCGCGAGCGGTGGTTGCTGGCAGGGCTGGGTGTGTTCCTCCTCAGCGTCGCTGCCTTCAGTCTGATCTGGCAGCCGACTCAAGCTCGACTGGCCCGCGCCGGGCTTGAGTACCAACGGCAACTGGAGCTGGCGGCGCAACTGCAGCAGGCGCGACCGCGGCAGTCGGTGCCCACCACTGCTGACCAGCCCTTGGCGCTGCGCATCAGCGAAAGCGCCTCGGTGGCCGGCCTCGAGTTGCAGCAACTGGACAGCGACGACAGGGTGCTGCGCCTGACCATCAGCGGTGATGCGATGACATTGCTGACCTGGCTGGACCAGCTCGAGCGGGACGGCGTGGTGCTGCAATCACTGACCCTGGACACGCGCGACGCGGTGCTGGAGGCGCGGGTCGAGCTCAGATAGTCGCACCGCCTTGCGCCAGCGGCGGCAACTTCGCCAGCTTCAACGCCACCAGCAGCGCCACCAGCAGCAAGCCGCCGATGAACAGGCCGATGCCGTTCCAGCCGCCCAGGTGCCAGAACACGCCACCCGCCGTGCCGGCAATGCTCGAGCCGGCGTAGTAGCTGAACAGGTACAGCGACGACGCCTGGCCCTTGGCCTTGGTGGCGCGGCGGCCGATCCAGCTGCTGGCCACCGAGTGCGCGCCGAAGAAGCCGAAGGTGAAGATCAGCATGCCGAGGATCACCAGCGGCAACGGGCTGAGCATCGTCACCGCGAGGCCGGCGAGCATCAACACGATGGTGCCCCACAGGACTTTGCGCCGTCCCAGGCGGTCGGCCAGCGAGCCGATTTTCGCCGAGCTGTAGATCCCCGACAGGTACACCACCGACAGCAGCCCGACGAAGGCCTGGTCCATGTGGTAAGGCGCGGCCAGCAGGCGGTAGCCGATGTAGTTGAACAGGGTGACGAAGGCCCCCATCAGTACAAAGGCTTCAAGGAACAGCAGCGGCAGGCCGGCGTCGCGAAAGTGCAGGGTGAAGCCGTCCAGCAGGCTGCGCGGGTGCAGGGAGCGAGGGCGGAAATTGCGCGACTCGGGCAGGACCTTCCAGAACAGCCCTGCGGCGATCAGGGCCAAGGCGCCGATCACCAGCATCGCTGTGTGCCAGCTGACGAAGTCGATCAGCACGCCGACGATCAGTCGCCCGCTCATGCCGCCAATGGCATTGCCGCCGATGTACAGGCCCATCGCCAGGCCAATGTGCTGCGGGTGAATTTCCTCGCTCAGGTAAGTCATGGCCACCGCTGCCAGCCCGCTCAGAGATAAACCGGTCATGGCGCGCATCAGCAGGATGCCTTCCCAGGTCGGCATCAGCGCGCTGGCCAGGGTGCACAGGGCGGCGGCGAACAAGGCCGCGACCATCACCGGCTTGCGCCCGATGCGGTCGGAGATAGGGCCGGTGATCAACAGGCCGATGGCAAGCATGCCGGTGGAGACCGAGAGGATCAGGCTGCTCTGCGCCGCGTTGATCGAAAACTCCTGGGAAAACATCGGCATCATCGGCTGCACGCAGTACAACAGGGCGAAGGTCGCGAAGCCGCCGCAAAACAGCGCCAGCACCGTGCGCAGGAACATCGGCGTGCCTTTTTCGATATAGATCTCGTTGAGCGGAGCGAGTTGATCGTCCAGTGCGGTAGGGGGTAGATCGTGGGCGAGTGGCGCAACAGCAGTTTTCACGGGGGACCTCGGGAGTGCAGGCAAAGCAGGCAATGGAAAAAGCATATAGCCGGCTAATGTTTCTATCCAATATATTGTTCGACCTGTTTGATAGCTTTCACGACCTAATGGAAAACCCATGGAACTGCGTCACCTGCGCTACTTCATCGCTGTCGCCGAAGAACTGCACTTTGGCCGCGCCGCACAGGCACTGGGTATCTCTCAGCCGCCGTTGAGCCAGCAGATTCAGGTGCTTGAGCAGGAAGTGGGCGCGCGGCTGTTCGAGCGTACCAATCGTCGGGTCGAGCTCAGCGAGGCGGGGCGTTTGTTTCTCGAGGAGGCGCGGCTGGTGCTGGCGCAGGTCGACAAGGCGGCGGATGTCGCGCGACGGGCGCAACTCGGCGAACTGGGTGAACTGAAAATCGGCTTCACCTCGTCGGCGCCGTTCAACTCGACCATCCCCCAGGCGATCTTCGGCTTTCGCCAGCGCTTCCCGGCGGTGCACCTGAACCTTCGGGAAATGAGCAGCACCCAGGTGGCCGATGCGCTGGTGGACGAGTCAATCCAGATCGGCATCATGCGCCCCTTGCCGTTGCCGGATTCGCTGCAGGTGGTCGAGCTCAACCGTGAACCGCTGGTGGCAGTGCTCAGCTCCAAGGACCCGCTGTCGCTGGGCAGCGAGGAAGGCTTGTTCCTGTCGGCACTGGCCCATGAGCCTTTCGTGTTTTTCCCGCGCAGCTACGGCAGTGGTCTGTACGCGCAACTGCTGAGCCTGGCCCGTGACGCCGGTTTCAGCCCGCATTTCGCCCAGGAGGCCGGAGAAGCCATGACCATCATCGGTCTGGTGGCAGCGGGCCTCGGCGTCTCGGTCCTGCCGGCGTCCTACCAGCGCATGCGCATCGACGGCGTGGTCTACCGCCCCTTGCTCGACCCGGCGGCGGAAACCGCAGTGTGGCTGGTGCAGCGCAAAGACCAGAAATCACCGATGGCGCGGGCGTTTGTCGAGTTGCTGACGAGCAGGGTGTAGTGGCTGGACTTTGACCTGTGGGAGTCAGCTTGCTGGCGATGAAGTTGATGCGGTGTGGCTGATGGCCTCTCGCTGGCAAGCCAGCTCCTACAGGTGTTGCGGGTGTTCAAAGAACCCTGTGGGAGCCGGCTTGCCGGCGATAGCGGATGAACAGGCGACGTTGCTCTCGACCGTTATATCGCTTTCATTGGCAACCAGGTCTTCATCACGGCCACCGCCGAAACACCAACGACGTATTCACCCCACCAAACGCAAAATTATTGTTCATCACGTACCGATTGCTCATCTGCCGGAATTCGCCGCGCAGGTAGTCGAGGGCGCCGCACTGTGGGTCGATGTGGTCGAGGTTGAAGGTGTGGGCGTATTCGTCGCGGTTGAGCATTTCGATGCTGAACCACGACTCCAGTGCCCCGCATGCGCCGAGGGTGTGGCCGAGGAAGCTTTTTTGCGAGCTGATGGGCATGTGGCTGCCGAACAGGCTGCTGGTGGCCTGGGTTTCGGCGATGTCGCCCTGTTCGGTGGCGGTGCCGTGGCCGTTGACGTAGCCGATGGCCGCGGGTTGCAGGTCGGCATCCTCGAGCGCGAGCTCCATGGCCCGGCGCATGGTGACCTGCTCCGGGCGGGTGGTGTGCTGGCCGTCGGCGTTGCTGCCGAAGCCGACGATTTCCGCGTGGATGTGGGCGCCGCGGGCCAGGGCGTGTTCGAGTTCTTCGAGTACCAGCATGCCGGCGCCTTCACCGATCACCAGGCCGTCGCGGGCGCTGTCGTAGGGACGCGGGCTGGATTGCGGGGCGTCGTTCTTCAGGCTGGTGGCGTAGAGCGCGTCGAACACCATGGCCTCGGTCGGGCACAGCTCTTCGGCGCCACCGGCGAGCATCAGCGGCAGGCGGCCGAACTTGATGGCTTCGTAGGCGTAGCCGATGCCCTGGCTGCCGCTGGTGCAGGCGCTGGACGTGGGGATCAGGCGCCCGGTCAGGCCGAAGAAGATGCTGATATTGGCCGCCGTGGTGTGGGGCATCATGCGCACGTAGGAGTTGGCATTCAGCCCTTCGGCCACCGAGTTCAGCAGCATGTTGCCGAAGGCCTTGATCTCGTCGGTGCTGCCGGTGGAGGAACCGCAGGCGACGCCCATGCGCCCGTCCTTGATCGACTCGTCGCCGAGCAGGCCGGCATCGGCGAGCGCGCGTTCAGCCGCACCGACAGCGAGGCGCGATACCCGGCCCATGCTGCGCAGCTGTTTGCGGGTCCAGTGTCCGGGCACCTGGAAATCGTCGATCGGCCCGGCCAGGCGGGTATTCAGTTCGGTGAAGCGATCCCACTCGTCCATCCGCTGGATGCCGCTGTGGTTGGCCTTGAAATGCCCGGAGATGGTTGCCCAGTCGCTGCCCAGGGAGGTGATGCCGGCCATGCCGGTGACGACGACGCGCTTCATCAGCACAACCCTCCGTTGACTGCCAGGACCTGGCGGGTGATGTACGAGGCTTCCGCCGACATCAGGAAATTCACCGCGCCGGCCACCTCTTCAGGGGTGCCCATGCGCTGTGCGGGGATCATTTTCATCAGTTCTTCCACCGGCACGTTGTCGTCGAGCATGGCCGTGTCAATCAAGCCGGGTGCGACACAGTTAACCGTGATTTTGCGCTTGGCCAACTCGATCGCCAACGCTTTCGCCGCGCCGATCAAACCGGCCTTGGAGGCGCTGTAGTTGACCTGCCCGCGATTGCCGATCAGTCCCGACACCGAGGTGATGCAGACGATCCGGCCCGCCGCGCGACGACGAATCATCGGCATCATCACCGGGTGCAGCACGTTGTAGAAACCGTCGAGGTTGGTGCGCAGCACATCGTCCCAATCGTCTTCGCTCAGCGCCGGAAACGCGCCGTCGCGGGTCAACCCGGCATTGAGCACCACGCCGTAATAGGCGCCGTGGGTCTCGACATCGGCTTCCAGCACAGCCCTGCAGGCGGCGCGATCGGACACGTCGAATTGCAGCACCCGGGCATTGCGGCCCAGGGCCTCGATCTCGGCCTGGACCGCGTGAGCCTCCGTCAGCCCGCTGCGGCAATGCACGACGATGTCATGCCCGGCCTGCGCCAGGCGCAAGGCAATGGCGCGGCCGATGCCACGGCTGGAGCCGGTGACCAGTACGGATTCAGTCATCACGGGACTCCCTGGATGGATCGAGATAATGAGCCGCCTTGGGCGGCTTGAACACATTCAAGCGGGCGCTGGCGTGGATGCCCGGCGCCTCGATGTGGCATTCGAACACGCCCATGCCGTTGTCATCCTCGAGCGAACGCCGGCCATGCAGGGTGAGTTCGCTACCGACCGGGAAGTGATCGACGTTGCATTCGAATTTTCGACTGCCAAGCAGGAACCCGAGTTCCACCGCGCGGCCTTCTTCGCGGGCGCGGCAGCCGGCAAAGGCGGCGACCGTCTGGGCCATCAGCTCGATGCCGACCCAGGCCGGCAGGCTGCCGTCTTCGCGGCTGAACAAACCGCCGGGCTTGACCGTCATGCGGGTGTGGATCTGTTCCTCGTCAAAGGAAAGGACCTGGTCGATGAAGATCATGTCGCCGGCGTGGGGCAGCAGTTCGGCGATCGGCCAGTCAATCATGGTGCGTCTCCGATAATCAGGCTGACGTTGTTGCCACCGAAGGCGAAGGAGTTGCTCATCAGGTAGCGCGCAGCTGTGGACGCCAGGCGATCGGCCGGGGTCACCCAGTGCAGCGCTGGCAGCTCGGGATCGGCCTGGCCATCCCAGAGGTGCGGCGCCAGGCGCTGGCCGGGGTTGTGCTGGCTCAGGCTCAACCAGCAGAACGCCGCCTCCAGGGCGCCGGCGGCCCCCAGGGTATGGCCGGTCAGGGGCTTGGTCGAGGAACAGGCCACGCCCTCGGGAAACAGGCTGGCAACGGCGCGGCTTTCCATGGCGTCATTGTGCTGGGTGGCAGTGCCGTGCAGGTTCAGGTAGCTGATTTGCCCGGCTTGCAGGCCGGCGCGGGCCAGGGCTTTGCCCATGGCTTGCAGCGCGCCACGGCCAGCCGGCTCCGGCGCGGAAATATGGTGCGCATCGGAACTGGCGCCGCCACCGAGCAAGGCGATGGCGGGTGTTTCGGTTGCGCTGCGGGTCATCAGGAACAGCACCGCGGCCTCGCCAATGTTGATGCCGTTGCGGTTGACCGAGAACGGATTGCAGCGTTGCGCGGACACCGCTTCGAGTGCCGAAAAACCGTTGAGGGTCAGTTTGCACAGGCTGTCGACGCCGCCACACAGCACCGCATCGCACAGGCCCATGGCGAGCAGACGCTGGGCGCTCATCAACGCCCGGGCGCTGGAGGTGCAGGCGGTGGAAATCACATAGGCCGGGCCGCTGACCTGCAGCCAGTCGGCGAGAAAATCCGCCGGCGCGCCCAACTCCTGTTGCCGGTAGTCGTAGTCGGCGGGGAATTGCCCGGCGTGCAGGTAGGTGCCCAGGCTCTCGCTGGCTTCATGGATGCCCGAGGTACTGGTGCCCAGCACCACGGCGACGCGCTCGCGGCCGTAGCGGTGGATAGCCTGCTCGATGTCGTCGCGAATCTGCAGCGCCGCCTCCAGCAGCAGTTGGTTGTTGCGGCTGGCGTGGCGGCTCAGTTCGGCGGGGATCGCCGGCAACTCGCCCTCGACCGCACCCACCGGCAGCGAACGCTCGGGCACCCAGCCGGATGCAGCGCGCATGCCCGAGTCGTCCCCGGCAAACAGGCGCTCGGCGACCTGGCGCTTGCCACGGCCGAGGCTGCAGACCAGCCCGAGGGCGTTGAGGTAGGCGGTCATGGCATGTCTCCACTGAGCGGCGTGACCCGATACTTCGGTCCTTTCATCAGGCTCAGTTCAAAGTTCAGCGGTTGCCGGTAACGCACGTCCCAGCGTTCGGGCAGCGCGCGTTGTGCGCCATGCTGCCAGGCGACGGGGTAGTTGGCCGACAGTTCGTCGGCCGGAGTCAAGGCGAACAGCAGGGCGGCGAACAGCTCCCGGGCTTGTGGATTGGGCGGCAACAGGCCGTCTGCCTGCCATTCGCCGTCCTGCAGGATCTGCCGCGCCTGGGGAATGCCCAGCAGGTCCATCATCGACCAGCGCAGCCCTGCGCCTTCGCGCTGAATCACCAGCACCCAATCCTGGCGTTGCTGGTCGACGGTCTGCTCGATGTGTAATTGCAACGGCAGTTCCAGGCTCGGTTGTGCCGCGGGCAACGGCGCGCGGCCGGCGCACGCGCTCAGCAGCAGGGCGCTGGCCAGGAGCATCAGGCGAATCAGCTTCATGTGGCTTCTCGGGCACAGATTTGCGAAATCATCTTCAGTCGGCGGCGCGCTTCGCTGACAAACGGGTTGCGCTCATCCCAGGCGTAGCCAGCAAGGATCGAGCTGATCATGCGGCGGATTTCCACGGTGCCGCCCTCATGGTAGATCACGTCCTGGAAGGTCCCGTTGTACCAGCCTTCGACGTAGCAGCGGAAGGTATCGACACCGCGTTTCAATGGTTCGGCGAACTCGCTTTGCCAATCGACACTTTGCCCTTGCAGTTGCCGGTCGAGGACGGCGGCGGCCATGCTCGCCGAGCGCATGGCGATGGTCACGCCGGAGGAGAACACCGGGTCGAGGAACTCTGCGGCATTGCCCAGCAACGCAAAGCCCGGGCCGTGCAGGGTTTTGACGTTGGCCGAGTAACCGCCGATGGTCCGGGCCTCGGTGTCCCACACGGCATTTTCCAGAACGCCGGCCAGGCTCGGGGTTTCGGCGATGAAGCCTTTCAGGCAGGCGTCGAGGTCGTCCGTGCGGCCAGCGAAGTGTTCGGCCGCCGCCACCACACCTACCGAGCAGCGACCGTTGCTGAAGGGGATGGTCCAGAACCAGATATCACGTTGGGTCGGGTGGGTGGTGATGAGGATTTTTTCGCGATCGAAGGTCGGGCGGTCGATCCGGTCCTGCACGTGGGTGAACACCGCCTGGCGCGGCGGGAAATTCGAAGGTAACTCCAGGTCCAGCAGGCGCGGCAGGACCCGGCCGTAGCCGCTGGCGTCGAGGACGAAGGTCGCCTCCAGCACGTACTGGCTGGCATCTTCGCGCTGCACGACCAGGCGCGGTTGCGGCAGGTCGAAGTCGACGCTGACGATGCTCTCGCCGTAGCGAATTTCCACGCCCTGCAAGGCGGCCTGGTCGGCCAGCAACTGGTCGAAATCAGCGCGCTGCACCTGGAACGTGGTCGGTTTGCCGGCGGTGAAGGTGTCGCCAAAATCGAAGGCACTGTAGCGCTCGCCCCAGGCGAACGCCGCACCGTTTTTCAGTTGGAAACCGGCGGCGTTGACCGCCTCGAGCATGCCCGCTTCCTCGACGAAATCCAGGCAATGGCAGAGCAGGCTTTCGCCGATGGAAAACCTTGGGAAGTGCTGGCGTTCGATCACCAGCACATCGTGGCCCTTGCGCTTGAGCAGCGCGCCGGCGATGGCGCCGGAAGGGCCGGCACCGATGATGACGACCTGACGACGTTGCAGTTCAGTGTGGGACACGTGGACTCCTTGGCGCAGCGGCCGTGTTCAGGGGCGCGCGATGCAGGCCGAGCAGGGCCGGCAGCAGCGTCGCGGCGAGGCCCATCAGCATCAGCGCGAAGTACAGCGCGCCACTGATGAGCTGTTGTTGCAGCAACAGATTTAGAAAGACGATTTCGCTCAAGCCGCGAATGTTCAGCAGCACGCTTTCGCGCCAACGGCTGGCGCCGGCAAAGGACAATCCGGCCCAGCCCAGGCCGAGCCAGTTGCCCAGCAATTTGCTGGCAATCGGCAGCAGCAACAGCGCCGTCAGTTGCAGCCAGCCGAGGCTGTCCAGAGCGCTGTGCACATTGATCTGGACAATGCCGAAGGTGAGGATCAGCGGGATCGCGAGCCAGGTCTGCAGGGCGCTCATGATGTTGGCGGGCAGGGGCAGCACGAACGGCACTTTCAGCGCCGCCATGCACAGCAGATAACCGATACCCAGAATCAACGCGTTGAGCCGGTAGTGTTCGGCCAGCACCAGCAGTGCGAAGAAGCCCACGCAGTAGACCAGCGGCCGGCGCAGGCCGAGCAGGCGCAACAGCAACGGCGTGCAGCCGGCCAGCAGTGGCAGCAGCAGGCTGCTCAGGTGCAGGCTGCCCTGGGCCAGGGCGAACAGGGTCCAGCAGGTCAGGTCGATCAGAATCGCGCTCTGTACCAGGCGCCGGGTCGCGGCCGGCGGATAATCGATGTGCCGCAGGTACAGGTACAGCACCGGGATCGCCGTGATGGCGAACAGCAGGCCGACCGCCAACGAGCTGATCCACGGCTGCGCCGGCAATAGCCAGACCGCGGTAGCCAGGCCACAGGCGAAGGGAATGGCGAAACTTGGCAGGGCGATTTTCAGGCTCTGGCGATCCAGGCGCAGGTCGATCACGTCGCTGAGGATATGCCCCAGCAACAGGGCGAACGCCAGGCTGTAGAGGTTTTTCAGCCAATCCGGGGCGATCAGGTCGGCGCCGCTCAGGTGCCAGCCGGGCTCGATCCAGAAGTACATCAGCAGCGGCAGGCCAAAGGTTGCCAGCAGCAACTGGCTGACGATTGGAATCAGGCCGAAGTGCTTGCCGATACGGGTCGCCACGGCGAACAGCGCCAAGGCCAGCAGCCAGAACAGGATGATCATCAGGCGGCCGGCTCGGTGAGTGGCGCGGCATGCACCTGGTGTCCGGCCCAGGGCGCGAGCATGAAGCTGAACATCAGGCCCAGGCTCACCGACAGGCCGAAGTTGCTCACCGCCGGGGTGCTGGAAACGGCCAGCAGGCCGAACGACAGCCAGGTGGTCAGCGCCGCCAGCAGGGTGCCGAGGAGGCTCACGGCGGCGCCGCCGATCTGCTCGCGCATGAGGATCGCGTAGTCGACGCTGATGGCCGTGACCAGCAGCAGGCCGAACAGGCTGAACAGCGTCAGCGGTTGTCCCAGCCAGCCGAGACTGGCCAGGCTGCATAAGGCGGCCAGCAACGGCAGGGCGACGATTCGCGTGGCGCCGCCCAGCCCGAACGGCAGGAGCAGCACCAGGACGATCAGCACGCAGGACGCGAGCTTGAGTTCGGCGGCACTGATCTGGGTCGCGGCAAAGACTTTGTTCAAGTCGCCGAGGCGATCCACCAGTTCCACCCCGGGCAAGTCCAGGGCTTGCAGGCGCAGCAGCGACGAATCGTTGAGGCCTTGCAGGCTGACGGTGGCGGCCACCCCGTCGGCGGTATGGCCCAGCCACAGCATGCGATAGGGTTCGGCCAACGGGCCTTGCAGCGCGGCGTCGATGTCTTCGTCGGGGAGTGCCTGCAGCACCGCCAATTCGGCTTGCAAGGCTGCCTCTGGCACCCCGAGTTGCAGCAGCGGCTGCCAGTGTTGCGGCAGCTTGGCCAGGGCCTCACGCAAGCGTTGCTGATCGGCGGGCGGGCTGAGCAGTTGATCAAGGCTCAGGAAGCCTTCGAGTTTGTCCAGGGCGACCAATTGCTGCAGGCGCTCGCTCAAAGCGTGCTGGCGTTCGAGCAATTGCTGCTGGTCGGCGGCGCGCACCAGGAAGAACTGGCTGGTGGGCTTGTAGCCGGTGATCTGCGCGATGGTCCGCGCCTCGTTGGTCAGTTGCTCAGGAGTGCCGACCCATTGGCGGATGTCGTTGTGAGTGCGCAGTTGCAGCAGGCCGCCGACACAGAAGGCCAACAACAGGGCCAGCAGCAGCGGGGTGCGCAGGTGCTTGAGCAGGGCTTCACGCAGATTGAGCAAGGCCTGGCAGATGCGCAGCGGCCATTGCGCTGGGCGCAACTCGACACCCTTGAGCAGCGCCGGCAGCAGGCACACTGCGGACAGGTAGGCGCCGACCAGCCCGGCGGCGGAAAACACGGCGATCTGGGTCAGGGCCGGGAAGGGCGTCCAGGCCAGCGCCAGGTAGCCGATGCAACTGGTGATCAGGCTCAACGTCAGTCCCGGCAGGGTCAGGCGCAGGGCCGGCCAGCTGCGCCAGGGTTTCAGGCTCCAACTCTTGGACAGGTAATGCAGCGGGTAGTCCACCGCCACGCCGATCAGGCTCGATCCGAGCACCAGGGTCATCACATGCATGCGCCCGAACAGCGCCACGCAGGCCACTGCACCGAAGAGCATGCCCACCAGCACTGGCACAAATGCCAACAACACCCGCCAGCGCCGGAACGCCAGCAACAGCAAGAGCAAAATCCCTACAGTCGCACCGCCCCCGACCCAGGTGATTTCCCGGGTGGCTTGCTGCTGACCGGCGGCGGCATACAGCAGGCCGCTGGCGGCCAACAGTTGCACGTCATTCGTCGCCGCCTGTTCACGACTGCGCTCCAGCAGCCCGGCGACTTGCAGCGGCAGGTTCATGTCGAAAGCGTCGCCACGGGTGCGTGCGCGCAGCAGTACCCAACTCTTGCCCTCGGCATCGGCGATCAACGCGCCGCTGCCCAGGTCCAGTTGCACCGTGCCGCGCCGCGGCTGGCTGTTCTGGATGCGTCCGGTGAGCCCCAGCCAGTCGTCCTGGCTGGGCACCAGGCTGAAGCCGCTGAAGGGATCGAACAAGGCCTGTACCCGCTGCTCGATAAAGGCCTCGGGGTGTGCGATCAACTGCTCTCGGTCTGCCGCCGAGAGCATCGCCAGGCGCCCGCGCAGCAACTGTTCACGCAGGGCCGGCAAGTCGGCCTGCAGGTTCCACTGGACCTTTTCGAACAGGCCGCTGGCCTGCCATTGCTCACCGAGGGTTTGCGCGGTGCGAATCGCCTGGTTGCGATCCTGATGACCGACCAGCACCAGCATTTCCCGGTTCAGCGGCTCCTGCATGCGCTGTTCGGCACGCAGTTCAAGGGCATCGGGGGTGGTGCCGGGGGCCAGCTCCAGCAGGTTGGCCGACAGCGGCGCGCCGTCGCGCCATTGCCAGGCGCCCAGCGCGACAACCGCCAGCAACAGGCTGAGGAACAGCCAGGGCAGCCTGCGCTCATTGAGCAAAGTCATGTTGCTCCGCGTCGCTCAAGGGTTGGTTGTCGGTGCTGTCGAGCATCCGCAGCACGGTGCTGTCGCCCTGTGTTTCCAGCAGTTCGATGCGTTGCACCAGGGCGCCGCCGTCGATGTTGATCTGCTTGAACACTTGTTGCAGCAACAGCGAACGCGGGGTCAGGGTCAGGGTCCAGTGTTGTGCGTCGCCGTTCAAGGCCAGTTCGAAATCTCGCTGCAGGCCGCTGCTGTCACCTTGCAGCACGGCCAGGAACAAACGGTTCTGTTCGGCGCCGGCACTTTTGCCGGGCAACAGTTGCCAAGCCGTGCCTTCACGGCGGGCAATGCCTTGCGGGGTGATGCGGTAATCCTGTTGCAGCGGGGTCTTCAACAGCCACAACAGGCCGTGATCCCTGGCGAGGACGAAGCTGCCTTTACTGGTCAACGGCTGTGGCAGGGCGCGCAGGTGTTTTTCCTGGACGAAGTTGCCGTGAATCACCGCGGGCCTGGCCAACTGCTCGCTCAACTGCTGCAAGTCGAAAGCCTGGGCCAAGGCGGGCATCAACAGCGCAATCACCAAGAACCCTGTAGGAGCGAGCCTGCTCGCGAAAAACCCAAGAGTACCCCGGACTATCTGGCGCCCCATCGCCGCCCTCAACATTGCAAAGCCCTCTCCACGGCATCAATCAACACCTGCGGCGACGCCAACTGCATCTCCCGACTGTCCAGCGCCACCGCCACCTGCACGGTACTGGCTCGAGTCAGCCGTTCACCGCTGGCCAGATCGCTGATCAGGTAGTTGATCTTCAGCCGGTTCTCCCACTCCACGAGGCTGGCGCGCACATTCAGTTCCTGGCCAAACACCGCGCCGCGCACATAGCGCAGCTGCAGGTCGATCACCGGCCAGGCATAACCCGCCTCCTGCATGGCCAGGTAGTTGTGGCCGAGCTGGTCGAGCAGGGCGCAGCGGGCGACCTCCAGGTACTTCACGTAGTGGCCGTGCCAGACCACGTGCATGCTGTCGACGTCGAAAAACGGCACGCGGATCTGCGTGTCGCTGTGCAGCACTCCCTTGCTACGCATGCAGCCTCCAGTGTTGTTCGCCGATGCGTTGCAGGCACAGGCGCAGATCGCCTTCGAGGGCACGGTCTTCGATCACCGGCGCAAAATCCTCGCCCAGCGCCTCGTGCATGGCGGCCAGGGCCGGCGGCAACGGCCGGGCATCCTCGGCTTGACTGCGCAGCCAGGCACCCTGATTGGCCGCGAGCAAGGTGGCTGCCGCGACCTGCTCGGTCAGCTCCAGCACCCGCAACGCATCGCGGGCGGCGATGGTGCCCATGCTCACCTTGTCCTGGTTGTGGCACTCGGTGGAACGCGAGAACACACTGGCCGGCATGGTGTTTTTCAGCGCCTCGGCGGTCCAGGCGCTGGCACCGATCTGCACTGCCTTGAAGCCGTGGTTGAGCATCGCCCGCTCGGCGCTGGCGCCCGACAGGTTGCTCGGCAGCCCGTGGTTGTAGCGCTCGTCGACCAGCAGCGCGAGTTGCCGGTCGAGCAGGTCGGCGACGTTGGCCACGAGGTTTTTCAGGCTGTCCATGGCGAAGGCGATGTGCCCGCCGTAGAAGTGCCCGCCATGCAGGACACGCTCGGCTTCGGCGTCGATGATCGGGTTGTCGTTGGCGCTGTTGAGTTCGATCTCGATGAACGAACGCAGCCAGTTCAGGCTGTCTGCCAACACGCCCAGCACATGCGGTGCGCAACGCAGTGAATAGCGATCCTGCAAGCGATGCAGCGGAGCGGTGGGGGCATTGATCGCCAGATCCGCGCGCAACCAGGCGGCGACCTTCATTTGCCCGGGATGGGGCTTGGCGGCAAACAGGCGCTCGTCGAAATGTTCCGGATTGCCTTGCAGCGCGACCACGTTCAACGCAGTGATGCGCGTGGCCAGTTGCAGCAGATAATCGGCGCGGGCGAAGGCCAGGCAGGCCAGGCCGGTCATCACCGCCGTGCCGTTCATCAACGCCAGGGCTTCCTTGGGTCGTAGCACCAGCGGCGTCCAGCCCAGTTGCTGATGGACCTCGGCGGATGTGCGGCGCTCGCCGCGAAACAGTACGTCACGCTCGCCGGAGAGCGTCGCGGCGACGTAGGACAGCGGCGTCAGGTCGCCGCTGGCACCCACCGAACCTTCCTCCGGGATCAGCGGCAAAATGTCGTGTTCGAGAAACGCCTGCAGGCGCTCCAGCAGCTCCACGCGAACCCCGGACACGCCCTGGCACAGCGACTGCAAACGCGCCGCCAGCACCGCGCGGGTGGCCGCAGGGTCAAGCAGCTTGCCCAGGCCGCAGCCATGAAAGGTGTACAGATGACGGGGCAGCGCTTCGACGTGATGCAGGGGCACGGCGACCACGCAGGAATCGCCGTAGCCGGTGGTCACGCCGTAGATCACCCCTTCCTTGTCCAGCAACGAATCGAGGAATCGCGCGCCCTTGGCAATGCGCTCGCGGAACGCGGCGTCGGCTTGCAGGCGGGCCGGTGCCTGCTGCCGAGCCAGGGCCAGCACGTCTTCGATGCGCAAAGGGAGTTCGCCGAAGGTGATCGGCTCAAGCGTTGGCGTCGTCATCGGTCTTCCAGAAAGGGTAGAAATTGAACCACTGTTGGGGCGCTTCGAGGCAATAGTGACCCAGCCGCTCGGCGTAGCGTGACGCCCACTGATGAATGACCTGTTCGCGCTCGCTGCGCTTCCAGACCACCGCATCGGCAAAGGGTTCAAGGGTCAGTCGGTAGCCGCCCGTGGGCTTTTTCAGGCACAGCAGCAGGTTCACCGGGCATTTCAGCAGCCCGGCCAGCAGCCACGGGCCCTGGGGAAAGGCCGCCGGATGCCCGAGGAAGTCCACCGTCACGCTGCGCCCGCCGTGCAGCGGCACGCGGTCGCCGGCAATCGCCAGCCATTCGCCGCGCTCCAGGCGTTCGTGCAGTTGCAGCATGATCAGCGGGTCGAGCTCACTGACCTGGATCAGTCGCAAATGGGTCGCCCCGGCTTCACCCAGCAGACGGTTGAATTGTTCGGCGTGCTTGGTGTGCACCAGCACGTTCATGGTGACCCGTTCACCGATCTCCGCCAGCGCGCGGCAGACTTCGAGATTGCCCAGGTGCGCGCCGACCAGCAGTTGCCCGCGAGCGCCGCGCAGTTGCGTGCGCAGCAAGGCCGGGTCGTTGATCTCTATCTGCTCGATGCTCAGCTTGCGATTCCACACGTCGAGCTTGTCGAGCATCGAGTCGGCGAAGGCCATGAACTGGCCAAACACTCGCCAATGACTGGGGCGCAAGTCGTCGCGCCCGCTCCAGTCGGCCAGGCGTTGCTGGTATTGCCAGGCGCTCTGGCGGGCATTGCGGCCGAACAGGAAAAAGTACAGCACGATGCCGTAGAGCAACGGGCTGAGCAGGCGACGGCCGAGGACTTTGGCCGCGACTGCGGTGAATTTCATCAGCCAGAAGCTGCCGCGCTCCTCGCGGTCGGCCCAGTGCTGCTTGTCCAGCGGCCGATTCATGGGCGGCACCGGCGCCAGAGGATCACCGGCGAACGCAACAACATGCCGAAGAACAACCGGGTGTGCATGCTGGATATCAGCACGTTGTCGTGGAACAGGCGGAAATGCGAAACCCCGTCCAGCGGGTAATGCACCCGGGTCTGCAGCCACTGCATGGGCTGATTGCGCCAGGCCAGGCGCACCAGGATGTCCGAGTCGAAGTCCATGCGCTTGCCGATGTTGGCCGCGGCGATCAGGGCCAGGGTCGGCGGCAGCGGGTACACGCGAAAGCCGCACATCGAGTCGCGGATCTGCAGGGACAGGGTGTTGATCCAGACCATCACGTGGGTCAGGTAGCGGGCGTACAAACGGCCCTTGGGCACGCTGGCGTCATACAGCGGATAGCCGCAGATCAGCGCGTCGGGGTGGCGCCTGGAGTGTTCGATGAAGCGCGTCACATCCTGCAAATCGTGCTGACCGTCGGCATCGACCTGCAAGGCGTGGCTGAAGCCCAGGCGCGAGGCTTCGCGCAGGCCGCACATGACCGCAGCGCCCTTGCCCTGATTGCTCGCGAGACGCACCAGGAACACCTTGTCGCGCTTGCTCAAACGGTCGAGTTCCCGGGCGCAAGCAGGGTCGCTGGCATCGTCCACGAGAATGCATGGCAGTTCATTGGCCAGCAGCGCATCGACCACGGTCGCAATTGCGCCTTCATGGTTGTAGACCGGAATCACCGCGCAGGGGTTATGCATCATCCGCCGCCTTGAGCAGAATCCGCCCGCTGGAACAGGTGGTCGTGGCGTTGCGGTAGGTGAAGTACAACTTGCTGCGGGCGGAATCGAAGCGCAGGTGCAACTGGATTTCATCGCCGGGGCGCACCAGTTGCTGGAACTTCAGCACTTCCATGCCGGCGAATACGTGCGGCAGGTCCATCAGTTGCTGGCCCAGGTGCATGGCCCAGTCCACTTGCACCACGCCGGGCAATACCGGGGCTTGTGGGAAGTGTCCCGTGAAATAGGCGAGGTCGGGCGGCACGGCCAGTTGCAGGTTCCATTCACCCTCGGTGCAGGACTGCTCGAGGACTTCCGGGGCCTTGGTGCGTGGCGCCAGCAGCAGGGCGTCGACCTCGCGCTGGGGCAGTTTGCCCTGGGCGTTCAGGGGCAGTTGTCGCAGCAGGCGCCAACGCCGGGGCAGGGCCAGGGTTTCGCAATGCTGGCTGAGGTGCTGGCGCAGGGCCTGGGTCAGGCCGCGGCGCCCGCCATTGCGCAGTGCATGCAGGCCCGCGTCGCTCAGCACCAGCAAGGCGCCGAGTGACGCGCGGTTTTCCTGGACCACACCCAGACGCGCTTCAGCGACCCAGGGATGGGTGAGCAAGGCGTTTTCCAGCATGGGCAGCGAGATGCGTTTTTCTTCCAGTTTGACGATGCGATCCAGCCGGCCCAACAGCTCAAAGCGGCCGTCAGCAGCGATGCGAGCGGCATCAGCCGTGTGTTCGATGTGCCCGGCTGGCAAGTACGGCGAGGCGATCAGCAGGGCGCCATCGCTGTCCTGGCTCAACGTGATTCCGGCGAAGGGCTGCCACAACGGCTGCCCCTGTCGCCAGGCGATGCCGCCGGTTTCCGAGCTGCCGAGAATTTCCGTCGGCCATTGCTGCAAGCGCTCCTGCAAGCTCTGCGCGGCAGCCTCGGGCAGGGCGCCACCGGAGGAGAACACCCGCCGCACCGCGCTTAACGCTGGCCAGTCGAGGTTGTCGCCCATGCGCTTGAGCAACGCCGGGCTGGCGACCCAGGCGAACACTGGGTGTTCACGACTGGCGCGTTGCAGGTCCTCCGGGAAGGCCAGCTGCCGGCGGTCGAACGGGCGTCCGCCGCACAACGGCCAGAGCACTCGGAACAACAGGCCGTAGATGTGTTGCGTGGCGACGCTGCCGATCAGGCAGGCGTCGCCCAGGTCGGCGCCCCACAGCTGCTCCAGGGCTTCGACTTCGTTGGCCAGTTGGCGCAGGGATTTATCGATGCGCTTGGGCTCACCGGTGGAGCCGGAGGTGCACAGGCTCAACTGGCAGCGGTCGAGGTCCAGCGCTGCCGGCGCAAGGGGCTCGCCCAGGCAGGCGGCCAGTTGGGCATCGCCGGGTTGGTCGGTCAGCCACAGGTCGACGTCGCTCGACCAGCGCTGGCGGGTCTGGGGCTGCAGGTCGGCGGGCAGTAGCACGCCAACCCCGGCCCGCCAGGCGCCGAGCAGGGCAATCGCCAGGTCGGCGGCGTCTTCCAGGTGCACGGCAATGCGCTGCACGCCTTTTTTTTGCAGGAAGGCAGCGAGGCTCAGGGCCTGTTCGCACAGTTGGTGATGGTCCAGTGACGGACTGCTGGTCACGGCCCGAATCTTTGGCGTCTCGAGCAGCAGGTGCTCAAGTTTGATCCACTTCATGGCTGGCCTCTTAGCCGTTGTCGAATGAGCCACTCAATGGCAAACATCAGGCCGATCAACCCGTAGGAGATCAGGCCGGTATACAGCGCCCACCAACTCAGCGGCGCCCAGAGGGTCAGGGCGGCGGCGCACAAGCCGTTGCACAGGAAAAACACGCACCAGGCCCGCGTGACCTGGCGGGTATAAACAATTGCCCTTGGCGGCAACTGCGGCTCACGCAGGCGGGCCAGGCGTTCGATCATGGGCGGGCCAACTTTCAGGCTGGCGGCGAACAGCCCGAGCAGCAGCGCACTGATCAGCACCGGGTACCAGCGCAGCAAATCCGGGCTGTCGAACAGCGCCAGCAACAGGCAAAAGCCGATCACCGTAAAGGCCATCCACAGGCTGCCCGGCTGGCGTTTGCCGGCCAGGGCCTTGGCCAGCCACAGGCTGCCCAGCAGCAGGGCGAACTGCCACGGGGCGAAGTGCGCCATGCCGTAATACACCGCAAAGGGGTACAGCAGGCCCGCGAGCAGCAGGCCAAGGCCGATCAATTGGCTCATGCGGCCGGTTGAACCAGACGGTAGACCGCCTCGACCACATCGCCGACGGTGCGCACCGACTTGAACTCTTCAGCGGCGATTTTCTTGCCGGTCTGGCGCTTGATGTGGTCAATCAGGTCGACGGCATCGATGCTGTCGATTTCCAGGTCCTGATACAGGTTGGATTCCAGGCTCACGCGCGCCGGGTCCAGTTCAAAGAGCTCGACCAGGGCATCGCGAAGGGTGTTGAAAATATCGTCACGAGTTTGCATGGTCCGGTCTCAAGCTGCCTGTTTAGCGGTGACGAATGCCGCAAGGCTCGCCACGTTGCTGAAGTGATTGCGGGTGTCCTTGGCGTCGGCATCGATCTTGATACCGTATTTTTTCTGGATCGCCAGGCCCAGCTCCAGGGCATCCACCGAGTCCAGGCCCAGGCCCTCGCCAAACAGCGGGTCTTGATCGTTGATGTCGTCGACGCCGATATCCTCCAGGCCCAGGGCATCGATGATCAGCTGTTTCAAATCACGGTTCAGATCGCTCATCTGTGGCGAGCTCCTTAATGTAGTAGTGGTGCAAAAAGTCGTTGAGCTTGCGCGAGGCTTGCGGCGCAGGGCCTGCGCCGGCAAACGCCTGCGGATCGATATCGGCACCGACGCGAATGCTGAAGTGCACGCGACGGGCGGGAATGCGGTACCAGGGCTCGGCCTTGGTCAGGGTGCTGGGGCTGACCTTGATGATCACCGGCGTCAGCACGCTCGCACCGCGTAGCGCAATCGACGCGCCGCCACGGTGGAACACCGGCGGCTGGCCGGGCTGGGTGCGCGTGCCTTCGGGGAAAATGATCAGGGTCTGGCCGTGCTTCAGGGCGTCGGCTGCGGTGTCGAGCATGTCCATGCTGCCATCGTTGCTGATGTAGTCGCTGCAGCGTAGCGGAGTGCCGGTGAAAGGATTGTTCCACAGGCTTTGCTTGACCACGCAATTGGCGTGGCGCACCAGGCCGATGAGGAACACCACGTCGATCAGCGACGGGTGGTTGGCCATGATCATCTGACCCGGACGGCCCAGCCGCTCCGCGCCCTGGATCTCGTAGGTGAGCACGCCGGTGCGGGCCATGAAGCGCACGAAGCACCAGAACAGCCAGCTGACGGTGCGGCGTGCGCGCTGACGATGGGTGTGGGCGTCACCGGGCAGCCACCCCAGCACGGGAAAAACCACCAGACGCAGGCACAGGCCACCCAACCCGAACAGGGCAAAGCTCGCGGCAGTCGCCAGCAGCCGCCAGTAGTAGGCGTCGCGGTGCTTCTCGGTCACGGGTTGCGTTGCCAGGTCCATACACGATTTTTCCAGGCATGTTGGCAGGTGGTCTCCTGGCCGAGCAGGGTACGCAGCAGGTTCAGCGCGTGCGGCCAGTGGGCTTTGGACAACGGATCGGGCGCGCTGTTCAGGGTCAGCTGCCAGTCATTTCCGGGGGTCAGCAACAGGCCGACGGCGTAGGGAAAGGGCACGTCGTCGATCCACGGCGAGTAGGCCTCGGGTGGCTGGTCTTCGCTGATCACCAGCAAGACCGCCGGCGCGCCTTCGTCCAGCAGCGCCGCCGCTTCGAGCATGCCGTGCTCAAGGCCATCGCCGGCGGCGGCCAGGGCGGTCATTTCGCTGGTTTCGCCGCGCATGATCGACCACAGGCCAATGATCGCGTTATGCACCGACAGGCTGAAACCGGTGGGCGACAGCGGTTGCTCCCTGGCCAAATCGCTGAGGATCTCGAAGGTGCGCGGGGTTTCACCGTGGCGCGAGACGAACACCAGGGGCAGGGCCTCGCGGCCTTCTGCCAGTGGCCAGCCGACGCTGAAGGCCATGCGGGCCAGGCGGCTCAGGCGGCGCCGTTGCATGGCGGGCAGGAAGGACACATCGGGTGCGGCATCGCTGCTCGCCAGCCGGACCGGTTGCCGGCTCCAGGCTTGCCAGTCGTCCACGCTTGCGAGCCCAGGGGCCCAGGCGCGCCATTGGGCGATGCTGAATCTGATCACTTGAAATTCATCCCGCCCCTGCGGGCTGTCTTGACGCGGTGAGCCGTTTCGAATGGCCACAGGCCTGGCGTGGCACGAGGGCCGAGTGTCGCGCATTATCCCGGTGCCGTTGGTGTGTAGCAAATGTTGGTTACATTTTGTTCAACGGATGATGTGCGTTCTCAAGCGGCTAATATCTGCAGGACTTATCCTCAGATAATTCCTGAAATCGCTGATTTTTCCGAAGAGATTACGAATGACTCTGTAGTCCGTGTGCCGCCGAGGTAGCTAAGCAGCGCGGTCGGCTACTACACTCGATCATTCTTTGATACACGGAGGTTTTGCAATGCGGCGCGTGGTGTTCAATCAGAAAGGTGGCGTGGGCAAGTCCAGTATTGCCTGCAATCTGGCGGCGGTCAGTGCCAGCGAGGGTTATCGCACCCTGCTGGTGGATCTCGATGCCCAGGCCAACTCCACTCAGTACCTCACGGGCCTGACCGGCGACGATATCCCGATGGGCATTGCCGACTTTTTCAAGCAAACCCTGTCGTCCGGGCCGTTTTCCAAGAAAAACCGGGTGGATATCTACGAAACCCCGTTCGATAACCTGCATGTGATTACCGCCACGGCTGAACTGGCCGATTTGCAGCCCAAGCTTGAGGCCAAGCACAAGATCAACAAGCTGCGCAAACTGCTCGAAGAGTTGTCCGAAGATTACGACCGGATCTACCTCGATACCCCGCCAGCCCTGAATTTTTATGCGGTTTCCGCGTTGATCGCCGCTGATCGCGTACTGATCCCCTTCGACTGCGACAGTTTCTCGCGCCAGGCGCTATACGGCCTGATGGCGGAAATCGAAGAGCTGAAAGAGGACCACAACGAAGGCCTGCAAGTGGAGGGCATTGTGGTCAACCAGTTCCAGGCCCGGGCCACTCTGCCACAGCAGATGCTCGACGAACTGATCGCCGAGGGTTTGCCGGTGTTGCCGGTGTACCTGGGCAGTTCGGTGCGGATGCGCGAGTCGCACCAGGCAAACATGCCGTTGATCCACCTCGACCCTCGGCACAAGCTGACCCAGCAGTTTGTCGAGTTGCACAATCTGCTGGAGCATTCCTGATTTACCGCTGCGCCTCAGATGCCCTGGCTGCGCAGCCATGCCAGCAACTGAGGTAGCGGCAGCGCCCCGCTCTGGCGCGCCACTTCGCGACCGTTCCTGAACAGGATCAGGCTGGGGATCGAACGGATCCCCAACTGCGCCGACAACTGCTGATTGGCCTCGCTGTCGAGCTTGGCCAGCCGGCATTTGCCCTGCAACTGCCCGGCCGCTTGGGCAAATATCGGCGCGAACGACTTGCATGGCCCACACCAGTCCGCCCACACATCCACCAGCAACGGCAGGTCACCCTTGATCTGGCTCGCGTAATCGCCCTGCTTCAAATCGAAAGGTTTGTTCAACAACACCTCGGCCTTGCAGCGCCCGCATTTCGGCTGGTCGCCCAGGCGTTCAGCGGGAATGCGGTTGAGGCCGTTGCAGTGCGGGCAGGGGATGAGCAGTGGGTCGGTCATGACAGGGGTCCAATCAAAGGCGGATATCCCTTATCTGGAGACAAAGCCTGACAATTTCAATCGGGCTATGCGGTATTCGCTGCCTGGTCTGGTGAGGCTTGAGTCGCCGTTGGTCCGCTGCGTGTAATCGCATATTGCGATATGTACGGACTGTGATTAACTGAGACATAGCGGTATGCGATATCGAGAAAGAAAAAAATGGAAGGAGGAGCGTCCATGAGCGTTCTGATCAAGCAAGCTGCGGAGCACTGGCACTTCATCGCGCCACTGCTGCGCAAACCCAAGAATGAAGCGGATTACGACGTGCTGGTGACCGCCCTCGATGAACTGCTGGAGTTGGTCGGGGAGGATGAAACCAGTCCGCTGATGAGCCTGGTGGATATTCTCAGCGACTGGATCGAAGCCTATGACCAGCAGCACCGGCCAATGCCGCTGGCCAGTGGGGTGGATGCCTTGCGCTACATGATGCGCGAGCACGGCTTGAGCCAGAGCGAACTGCCCGGGGTCGGCGCGCAGTCGGTGGTCTCGGAAATCCTCAGCGGCAAGCGCCAGCTCAACCTGCGGCAGGTCCGCTGGCTGGCCGAGCGCTTCGGGGTGTCGGTCGAAACCTTTATCTGACGGCTTTTACGACGAACAGCTGATTTCCAGGTGCTTGCCCCATTCCGGCGGCCGTTCCGCGAAGTGGGCCATGCCGGGTTGTTCGTTGAACGGATCGCTCAACACCTCGTGCAGACGGCGGACGATCGAATAATCGCCGGCTTCGGCTGCGTCGATGGCCTCCTGCGCGAGGTAGTTGCGCAAGATGTACAGCGGGTTGACCGCGTGCATGCGCCGGCAGCGTTCGTTTTGGTCATCGTCGGCGTCGCGGGCCACGCGGGCGCAGTAGCGTTCGGCCCAGGCATCGAAACCCTTGATGTCGACAAAGTCATCCCGCAGGCGGGCGACCGCCAACTCGGCGCTTTCCTCGCCCAGACGACGGAAAAACAGGCTGTAGTCGACGCCGCTACCCTGCATCAGTTGCAGCAGTTGCTCGACCAGCGCCTGGTCGTTTTCTTCACCGGTGGTCAGTCCCAGGCGGCGGCGCATCAGGTCCAGGTAATGGGCCTGGAACAACGGCAGATACAAGCCGAGGGTTTCGCGCAGCGCTTCGACACTGATGAACGGCGTCAGGGCCTGCGCCAGGGCGCTGAGGTTCCACTGGCCGATCGGCACCTGGTTGCTGAATGAATAGCGACCCTGGTCATCGGAGTGGTTGCAGATGAAGTTGGCGTCGAAGTCGTCGAGAAAAGCGAACGGGCCGAAATCGAAGGTAATACCGAGAATCGACATGTTGTCAGTGTTCATCACCCCATGGCAGAAGCCATAGGCCTGCCACTTGGCGATCAGCTCGGCGTTGCGTTCGACGATTTCGCGGAACATCGCCAGATAAGGCTCTGGTTGTTCCAGGCATTCGGGGAAGTGCATGGTCAGGACGTGTTCGCCGAGGGCTTTCTGCTGCTCGGGGCGCTTGGTGTAGTAGAAATACTCAAAATGACCGAAGCGGATGTGGCTGGGTGCCAGGCGCAGGACCATGGCCGCTCTTTCCTGCTTCTCGCGCCACACCGGGGTATTGGAGCCGATTACACACAGCGCGCGGGAGCTTGGAATGCCCAGCGCATGCAGTGCTTCGGAGGCAAGAAATTCGCGAATCGACGAGCGCAGTACGGCCCGGCCATCGCCCATGCGCGAGTAGGGTGTCTGCCCGGCACCTTTGAGGTGCAAGTCCCAGTGTTCTCCGGCCTGGTTATACACCTCACCGAGCAGCAGCCCGCGCCCGTCACCCAGTTGCGGGTTGTAGGAGCCGAACTGGTGCCCGGAGTAGATCATCGCCCGCGGCTCCGCCTCGGCCCAGAGTTTGTGGCCACCAAACAGTTCGGCAAACACCGGGGTCTCGGCCACGGCCGGATCGAGGTCGAGCAGCGCCATGGCGGCAGGACTGGCCACCACCAGTCGAGGCTCGCTGATGGGCTCGGGCAGGACGTGGGTTGAGAACGCGTCGCCCAGGCGAGCGAAGCGATTGTCGAAGGTCAGTTCGTCGAGGGCTTTCAACGGCCATCTCCAGCAGAATGTCCGAGCATTCTGCTGGGGATTGGGGCGTTAGTCGAGTTTGGGCGCGGGCGGCTTTTGCTCGGTAGGCGAGTCCTTGGCCGCAACGATGGTTTTCGCTTCCGGTTCGATCGGCACCATTTTGTATTCCTGGCCGTGCAGGTTCTTCAGGTAGACCTCCATCTGCCGGAACGAAATGTTGATGTGCTGCTTCTTGAACTCGCGGTTGATGAAACGGTTGATCTCGTCGAGCACCGGATTGCGGTCGCCGAGGTCGCGCACATGCACGCGCAGTTCGTGGTCCAGGGTACTTTCGCCGAAGTTCAGGAAGTACACGTGGGGCTCGGGCTCTTTCAACACGCGTGGGTTCTCGCGGGCGGCCTTGAGCAGCAGTTCCTTGACCAGGTCGAGGTCCGAGCCGTAGTCCACGCCGAGCTTGAGGGTCACGCGGGTGACGGTGTCGGTCAGCGACCAGTTGATCAGTTGCCCGGTGATGAACGTCTTGTTCGGGACAATGATGTCCTTGCGGTCGAAATCGGTGATGGTGGTGGCGCGGATCCGGATCTTGCTCACCGTGCCCGACAGGTTGCCGATGGTGATGGTGTCGCCGATCCGCACCGGGCGCTCGAACAGGATCATGATCCCGGAGATGAAGTTGGCGAAAATCTCCTGCATGCCGAAGCCCAGGCCGACCGACAGCGCTGCTACCAGCCACTGCAACTTGTCCCAGCTGACGCCGAGGGTGGACAGGGTCGAGACAAAGCCGACGCCGGCGATCACGTAGGTCAGCAGGGTGGTGGTGGCGTAGGCGCTGCCCTGGGCCAGGTCGAGCTTGGACAGCACCAGCACTTCCAGCAGGCCGGGCAGGTTGCGCGCCAGGGCCAGGGTGATGCCGATGATGATCAGCGCGCCGAGCATGTCGCCGATGCTAATCGGCACCATGCTCATGTTGGCGCCGGTACCGCTGGTGTATTCGTACAGGGTGACGTTGTCCAGGTACGAGAACACGGTGATCAGGTCGGCCCAGACCCAGTACAGCGCAGCGATGAAGCCGCCCAGCAGGGCCAGGCGGATCAGGCGCAGGGACTGCTCGTTGACCTTTTCGATGTCCAGGGTCGGTTCTTCGACCACCGCGTCACCGTCGCCGGCTTCCTTGGCCGCCAGGCGCTTGGTCAGTGCCCGTTGGTAGGCCAGGCGCCGTGCCGCAACGGCCAGGCCGCGGACGAAGGTGGCTTCTATCACCAGCCAGAACATCAGCAGGTAGAGGGTGTTGATCAGCCGGTCGCTGAGTTTCAGCGCGGTGTAGAAATAGCCAAAGCACACGGCGATGAACAGCGCCACGGGCATGGCGGTGAACAATACGCCGACCGCTTTGCGAAACAGCGAGGCATTGTTGTGGGTCGGGCTGTTGAGCAGCAGGCGGCTGAGCAGCCAGGCCATCAGCGCATAACAGGTCAGGACCACGGCGATGCCCAGCACGTCGTCGGCCAGCGCCGCCGGTTGCAACTCGGCCACCGAGACCACCGAGACCAGGGCGAACACTACGATGCCCAGGCGGCGGATCCAGCGGCGCAGGAATTCGACTTGCGCACGCTCCCAACGGAAGTGCAGTTCCGCCACGCCACCCGGCGCAAGGATCCGGTAGGCGGTGTAGAACACCAGCCACGCCTGGGATATCTGCAGCAGGGCCGCGCCGAGGCTGGCGTTCTGCCCGCGGGCGTCGAACTGCAAGGCGTAGCCGCACAGCGCCAGCGCCAGCGCGACTGGCATCGCCAGCAGCACGTTGATCAGAATCGCCTGCGGGGTGTGCCACTGGCTGTCACGCTTGAAGTGCCCGATGTCCTGGTGGACCTTGTTCAGGCGTGCATACAGGTACTTGCGGCGCCACAGCAGGAAGCCGATCAGCAACGCCAGCGGAGTAAACAGCAGCGGCCGCTGGATCAGGCCGTCGCTGAGCTCACTCAGGCTGGAAACCCACGGCAGGGTGTCGATCTGTTTGACCAGGCGCGACGGCACGCCGCGCATCCATTCCGGATCCAGCGGCTTGTTGCTGGGGATCCAGAACATCTGCTCATCCAGCGTCGCGCGCAGATTCGACGCGGTGGTCAGCAGTTGCTTCTGGTTCAGTTGCAGGGTGATGGATTCGTTGAGCAACGCGCTCAATTCACGATTCAGGCGTTCCAGCAGATCGGCACGGGTGAATGCCAGTTCCAGCAGGTTCTTGCGCAGCTGTGGAGTGACCTGGTCGGCCGGTTGCGAGGCCAGCAGGTTATCCACATAGGCGGTGGGATTGCTGATCAGCTCGCGCTGTTGATTGACTTCGAATTGATACAGGCGGATGTCGGCAATCTGATCGGCGAGGTCGCGGTCGACCCGCAGGCGCGGCAGGGCCTGCTTCTGTTTATAGAGAATTTTCGACAGCAACAGGCTGCCCTTGAGCACGCTGATCTGCTCGTCCAGCGCCGCGTCGCTCTGGGTCACGATGTCGAGTTGCTGCTTGGTCTGCAGGTTCTGCTGGGTCAGCTCGTTGAGGCGGTCGGTGCTCTTGAGCAGGTAATCGGACAGCTTCAGGTTGGCGGTGCTTTCGGTGGCCAGCAAGCTGCTGCCGCCGGACTTCTGCGCTTCAATGGACTGCTGGGTGACCGTCTCCTGGGATTGCGCCAGGCGCTTCTGGTTGATCAGGGTCTGCAGGTCCTGGATTTCCTGCTCCATGCGCGCGGTGCGCTCGACCAGTAGATCGTGCTGGCTGTTGCCCAGGTCTTGCAGCTGGCTGTTGCCGGCCAGTTCCTGGCGGCGCAGTGGGATCAACGCATTGAGTGCGGCGAGTTCGGCATTGAGCTGGTCGCGCTGTTCGGCGGACAGCGTCTTGCCGCCATCCTTGCCGGCCTTGAGGATGTTGTTGATCTGCAGGATGCGCGTCTGGCTGCTGGCGATTTCCGCCTGGGCGCGCTCGGGCCGGGTCTGTGCGGTGATGATCAGGCTGTTGGCATCGGCCAGGGCTTTTTGCAGGTCACTTTGCTGGGTGCTGCGATCGGTGAGCATCTGCTCCAGTTGCGGCACCGTCAGGTTGGCGTAGCGCTGCGCCACCGGCACCACTTTGGTCGCGGTGAGGCGCTCCAGCTCGCGCTGATTCTCGAGGTTCTGCTTGGGGGCAGTGCTCAGCTGTTGCTTGAGGTCGCTCAGGCGTTTTTCATAATCGGTCTTGTTCGACAGCTGGGTCAGGGTCTGCTGCAGCACGGTCTGCAGGGCTTTCTGGTCAGCCTCGGGCAGTTTGCGCGCGGCAATGTTGTCCAGGCTCTTCTGCACGCTTTCGGCGGACGGTGGTTCGGCCGCTTGCAGGGTGCCGACGGAGAGACTCAGCCCCAACAGGGCTATCGCTAGAAATGTGCGCAGGGTTGGCATAGTGACCGATCAAAAGCAGGGCGAAAAAAAGGAGTTTAGAGGAACAACCCGGGGCCCGGGCGACTTCCTTCGGGGAATCTGACGCCCACTTTGGCAATCTTGTTCCCCTCCATGACCGCCACCGTCCAGATGGTGTTGTTCCATTCCACCTGGTCGCCGACCACCGGAGCGCCGCCGACTTTCTGGGTGATGAAGCGGCCCAGGGGCATGTCCGGATCGACCCCTTCGAGTTGCAGTCCGTACAGCGCGGAAACCGCGCCCAGCTGGGCGTCGCCTTCGAGCACGAAGTCGCCGAAGAAGCGCAGGTCGAGGCCGCGTTGGGGGGCCTGGCTGAAGAGTTTTCCGAGGGCCGCCAGGTTGTGTTCATGGCCGATAACGCACAGCAAATCATCGGCTTCGAGCACCGTACTACCCGACGGATGGAGCAGTTGCTGCCCGCGAAACAGCGCCGCGATACGGGTGCCTTCGGGCATTTTCAGCTCGCGCAGTGCCGCACCGATGCACCACTTCTCCGCACCAAGGCGATACACGAACAGCTCCCACTCACTGGTCACGTGAACTTCCAGGGCCGCGCGGGAAATCGGTGCCGGCTCGGGAGGCACCGTGACCTTCAACAGCTTGGCGACCCACGGCAGGCTGGTGCCCTGGACCAGCAACGAGACCAGCACGATGAAGAATGCCAGGTTGAAATAAAGCTGCGCGTTGGGCAGCCCGGCCATCAGCGGGAACACCGCCAGAATGATCGGTACCGCGCCGCGCAGGCCGACCCAGGAGATGAACACCTTTTCCCGGCCATGGAAGGCCTTGAACGGCAGCAGGCCGACGATCACCGAGAGTGGGCGGGCGAACAGGATCATCCACAGGGCCAGGCCGAGGGCGGGCACGGCGATGGGCAGTAAATCGTGCGGGGTGACCAGCAGGCCGAGGACCAGGAACATGCCGATCTGCGCCAGCCATGCCATGCCGTCAAGCATGTGCAAAATGCCGTGGCGGCTGCGCACCGGGCGGTTGCCGATCACCAGGCCGCACAGGTACACCGCGAGGAAGCCGCTGCCGTGCAGGGCATTGGTCAGGGCGAAGACGACGAGCCCGCCGGCAATCACCAGGATCGGATACAGGCCGGTGGCCAGGTTGATCCGGTTGACCATCTGCAGCATCAGCCAGCCGCCGCCCAGGCCGATCAACCCGCCGATGCCGAATTCGCGCAGCAGGTGGGTCAGCAGGCTCCAGTGCAGGCCGGTCTGGCCGCTGGCGAGCATGTCGATCAGGGTGACGGTGAGGAACACCGCCATCGGGTCGTTGCTGCCGGATTCGATTTCCAGGGTGGCGGTCACCCGCTCGTTCAGGCCTTTGCCGCCGAGCAGCGAGAACACCGCTGCGGCGTCGGTGGAGCCGACAATCGCTCCGATCAGCAGGCCCTGGATCAGGTTCAGGTCGAACAGCCAGGCGGCTGCCATGCCGGTCAAGCCGGTGGTAATCAGCACCCCGACCGTGGCCAGCGACAACGCCGGCCACAGCGCCACGCGGAAACTCGACACTCGGGTGCGCAATCCGCCGTCGAGCAGGATCACGGCCAGGGCCAGGTTGCCGACCAGATAAGCGGTGGGGTAGTTGTTGAAGATGATGCCGCCGCCATCGACGCCGGCGGCCATGCCCACGGCCAGGATGATCACCAGGATCGGGATCCCCAGGCGCGAGGAAAGTGAACTCACCAGAATGCTCGCACCTACCAGCAACGCGCCGATCAAGAACAGGCTGTTGATGGTCGTCGCATTCAAAGGCAGTACTCCGCAAAGCAGGAAAAGACGGGCGCAAACTGCCTATGCAGTGTGCGTGCCAGCGATTCTAACCTGTTGAAATGTGATGCTGTCAAAAAGCTTTTACCGAGTAAAAACTCAACCCGCCGGCATGCTCGCAGAATGAATGTCGTGCCGGGTGATATGACGAAGGGTGGGAACCAGAAGGGGCATTCACAGTCTTTAAAACTCGCGAGAAAGTACCTGTCAGACAATTCCAGGCTTCACGCCGGAATAACCCTGGCGCCTGTGGTGACTTTTCTTTATCTTACGCGCCCTTTGAAAATGCCCGGAAAATCAAAATGTTGGAAACAACCCTCAGCCAATTGGAACAACTGGTCAGCGAACTGGTGCAACAGAACCAGGAACTGCTCGGCAAAAACTCTTCCCTGAGCGCCGAACTGGCCCAGGCCAAGGATGAAAACGAAAGCCTGCAACTGAGCCTGATGGAACAGGAAGAAAAGCAGGGCGCGACCGTTGCGCGCATTCAAGCCCTGGTTGAGCGCGTGAGCTCGGGTCCTGTCAGCGCATGAGCCACGGTGTCGATGGGGTGAAAGTCGTCTCGATTCTCGGGGAGGACTATTCGATCAAGGCGCCCGTCGGGGAAGAACAGACCCTGCTGGACGCGGCGCTGATGTTGAAAGCGGCGCTGGCCGAGACCAAAAAGCGCTACCCGACCCTGATCGGCGACAAACTGCTGGTGCTGGCAGCGATGAACCTGTGCTCCAAGCAGCTGGAAATGCAAAAGCGCCACCAGCAGGAACTCGACCGTTATCAAGAGCAAGTCAGCGCCACGGTTGAGGTGATTGCCAAGACGATCAACCAGGGTTGATCACTGTGAGCACAACCAAAGAGTAAATTGTCGAACTGGTTGTATACAATCGGCATGGCAGTTGCAGTGTGTTTCGCCTCTTACTCTTTGGGGGTGCTTCATGCAGTTCTGGCGACGCAGTATTCAATGGCAGTTGATCCTGAGCATGGGCACCGCCCTGCTCGTGAGCATGCTGATCGTGGTTGGCATTTATACCCTCGTGGTCAACCGCCTTGCCCAGAACTATCTGGTCGAGCAGGCGCTGCCCTCGAGCATCGAGGCGATGCGCAACGATATCGAGCGCATCCTCGGCCAACCGCTCACCGCCGCCAGGGATATCGCCAGCAACCGCATGCTGCGCGACTGGCTGGCCGCTGGTGAAGACAGCGCGCAAATTCCCGCCTACACGCAGTATCTGGAAGGCATCCGCGCCGAACACAAGGCGTTCACCGCGCTGATCATCGGCGGTGCTTCCCATCACTACATCACTGAAAAAGGCCTGGACCGCACCCTGAGTCGTGCCAAGCCCAGCGATGCCTGGTTCTTTTCATTTCTCGACAGCGATCAGTCGCGCACCCTCAATATCGACAATGACACCGCCACCGGAGAATTGGCGCTGTTCATCGATATCAAGGTCGAGCAGGCCGGCAAGGTGGTGGGCGTTGCCGGGCTTGGGTTGAGCATGAAGGAGTTGTCGCAGCTGATTCACGACTTCAGCTTTGGCGAGCGCGGCAAGGTCTATCTCGTGCGTTCCGACGGGTTGATCCAGGTCCATCCCGAGGCGCAATTGAGCGGCAAGCGCACCTTGGCCGAACAGATCGGCGAATCGGCGGCGCAGACGATCATTGGTCAAAAAAACGCCACGAGCAGTTTTGTCCGCGACGGGGAGGATTACCTGGCATTGAGCATGCCGCTGCGGGGGCTGGGCTGGAGTCTGGTGGCCGAAGTGCCGCAGTCGCAAATCTATGCCGAAGCCCGCCGGGCCATGTGGATGAGCAGCGGTATCGGCCTGGCGGTGGTGCTGGTGTGCATGTTGCTGGTGGTGCTGCTGGCCCGTGGTCTGGTGCGGCCGATTCGTCAGGTAACAACTGCGCTGGTGGCTATCGGTAGCGGTGGTGGCGATTTGACCCATCGGCTCGATGCCAGTCGTGCCGATGAGCTGGGTGATTTGGCCCGTGGCTTCAATCGGTTCCTCGACAGTCAGCGCGAGATGATCGGCGAAGTGCTGGCCACCAGCGAGCGCTTGAGGGTGGCGGTCGGTCAGGTGGCGACTGTCGTGGAGAACACCGCCGAGCGTTCCGGGCGTCAGCAGGAAATGACCGACATGGTCGCCACCGCTGTCCACGAAATGGGCCTGACGGTGCAGGAAATTGCGCAAAACGCCGGCAACGCAGCCGTCGCGTCGCAAAGTGCGCGAGATGAAGCGATGCAGGCGCGGGAAGTGGTCGGTGGTTCGATTCGCCATATAGAAAGCATGTCCGATGAAATCGGCATCGCGGCCGGTGCCGTGGGCGAGTTGGCGGACCAGGTGGCGTCGATCGATCAGGTATTGGCGGTGATCCGCGGGATTTCCGAGCAGACCAACCTGCTGGCGCTTAACGCAGCGATTGAAGCGGCGCGAGCCGGCGACATGGGCCGCGGATTTGCCGTGGTGGCCGACGAGGTGCGCACACTGGCGCGGCGCACCCAGTCGTCCACCGATGAGATCCAGCAGATGATCGGCAGCCTCAAGCAGGGGGCGCAGAACGCTGTGTCGTCCATGCACAGCGGCCAGGCGGCCACCGGCACCGGCGTCGAGTCGAGCCAGCGCACCGGCGTCTCGTTGACCGCTATTACCGGGCAGGTAGAGCGCATCAGCGACATGAACCACCAGGTTGCGGCGGCCACCGAAGAACAGTCGGCGGTGACCGAGGAAATCAACCGCAACGTGCAGGGCATTTCCGATCTGGCGCGGGCGACGGCGGGGGAGGTGCGGGCTTGCCGTGAGGATTGCCAGATGTTGCAGCGGTTGGCGGATGATCTGGCGCGGCAGGTGGGTGGGTTTCGGCTGGGTTGATGAGGCATGACTTCGACTTAGAGAATGAGTCAGCACGCGGGTGCTGACTCGGTCGTCTCTACGTTAAAAGGGCTGAAGCAGGAGTTCCACCCATGTGTTTTCTTCGTCGGTCATATCTATAAATTTAGATTTCAGCCTGAATCGTTCATCGTCATAGACAAAATGGTCGAGCTGTTCGCAGCAGCGAAATACTCGAGTGAAGTCTACTCCCTCAGTTTTGAAGGTCCGGTGTTCTGTTTCAATTCTTACTTCAAATAGACCGTCGGGGCGATGTTCGAATGTCTTGCTCAGGATTGTTTCTTCCAGTGGCGATTCTATTACGTTATCTCTTTTTGCCGCTAGAATAAACGAAGTTTGGTCAATAGGTGAAATGACAAATCCGGGGTAGCTGTCTCCGCTGAGCTCGCATGACCAAGCGTTATCTACCCCTATAAAGATTTTTCTCTGAAGGCCGAAACTTGAGCCGTTTAGTAAGTAAATTGAATCTCCAGTTGACATCGATTCGACCGCATTCAAGGTGATCGTTCTGTAGTGATCTTTGTCGATTGCCAATGAGGCGTTGTTAAAAGGCTCGGTCCAGGTTGTTCGTTCAAAGCCATCCGCCTCTTCTTTATACATTTGTTCCTTGATAGTGGCATACTCTGGGGGGCCGAATAGAGTGTGGTAAAGGATGGTTCTGACGTTATTTGTGTTGTATGTAACTTCCGCTCCATCTATTGCACTGAGTACGTCTACGTTAAATCCAAGTATCCAGGAATTAGGTGGAATATCCTTTATCAAGGAAGAAATTTTTGCATTGTCTGATGCTTTTTGGCGGGAGATTTTGCTATCCATTAAATTTGTCCTCGTGATTGATGTGTGGCTTCATGAGTTGCACATCAAGAGGCTATAACGGAGGTTTGGCATTGTCTGCCTGTCAGAAATGACAGTTTAGACGGACGGTAAGTATCTAGCTGTGGGAGCGGATTTTGTACAGCTCCCACAGCATTACAAAGCGCTGATCAGAGCCACTCTTCCTGCATGTTCAAACACACATCATCCCGCGCTTCCAGAATGGCCAACTCATGGTGACAGCCCGGCACTTCCCAGGTCAGGAAGTACCGCGCCGCCTGCAGCTTGCCTTTATAGAAAGCCACATCCGCAGCATTGCCCTTGGCCAACCCTTCCTCGGCCCGAATCGCCTGCTCCAGCCAACGCCAGCCAATCACCGTATGGCCGAACACTTTCAGGTACAGCGCCGAATTCGCCAGGCTGCTGTTGACCTTGCCCTGGCCGAGATCGGTCAACAGGCCGATGGTCACGGTTTGCAGGCGCGCTACCAGTGTTTCCAGCGGCTCGCGCAGGGCGTCCAGTGAGGCGAATGCCTGGGCCCGCGCGCCGGTGGTGGCGATCAGGCGGATCAGCTGTTTCAAGCCGGCGCCGCCGTTCTGCGCCAGTTTGCGCCCCAGCAGGTCCAGCGACTGAATGCCGTGGGTGCCTTCGTGGATCGGGTTCAGGCGGTTGTCGCGGTAGTACTGCTCCACCGGATACTCACGGGTGTAGCCGTGGCCGCCGAGGATCTGGATCGCCAGTTCGTTGGCCTTCAGGCAAAACTCCGACGGCCAGGATTTGACGATCGGGGTCAGCAGGTCGAGCAGTTCGTGGGCCTGTTTGCGTTCGGCTTCGGTGGCCAGGGTGGTGGTGTCATCGAACAGCCGGGCGGCGTACAGACCGAGGTCGAAGGCGCCTTCGACGTAGGCTTTCTGCGTCAGCAGCATGCGCTTGACGTCGGCATGCTGGACGATCGACACCGGTGCGGTGGTCGGATCCTTGCTGTCCGGCAGGCGGCCCTGCGGACGCTCGCGGGCGTACTCCAGCGAGTAGAGGTAACCGGCGTAGCCGAGCATCACCGCGCCCATGCCGACGCCGATGCGCGCTTCATTCATCATCTGAAACATGCAGCTCAAACCCTGGTGCGGTTTGCCCACCAGATAGCCGACGCAGTGCCCGTTATCGCCGAAGTTCAGCGCGGTGGAAGTCGTCCCGCGCCAGCCCATCTTGTGGAACAGCCCGGCCAGTAGCACGTCATTGCGCTGGCCCAGGCTGCCGTCGTCGTTGACCAGGAACTTGGGCACGATAAACAACGAAATACCCTTCACCCCGGGCGGCGCGTCGGGCAGCTTGGCCAAGACCATGTGCACGATGTTTTCCGACAGCGGGTGGTCGCCTCCGGAGATGAAAATCTTGTTGCCCTTGATTCGATAACTGCCGTCGGACACCGGTTCGGCGCGGGTACGAATATCCGACAACGACGAGCCGGCATGGGGTTCGGTCAGGGCCATGGTGCCGAAGAAGCGGCCGTCGATCATCGGCTGCAGGAAGCGCTGTTTCTGCTCGTCGGTGCCGAAGCTTTCGATCAGGTTGGCCGCGCCCATGGTCAAGAACGGGTAGGAAGTGGATGCCGCGTTAGCCGACTGGAAGTGCGCGAAACAGGCTTGCGAGAGCAAGGTCGGCAACTGCATGCCGCCGGCTTCGAAACTGCGTGCGGCATTGAGGAAACCGGCCTCGAGAAACGCATCGACGGCAGGTTTGACTTCCGGGATCAGGATGGCCTGGCCGTCTTCATAACGCGGCTCGTTTTCGTCGCCCTTGCGGTTGTGCGGGGCAAAAAATTTCTCGGCAATAGTGCGGGCGGTGCCGATGGCGGCATCGAAGGTTTCGCGGCTGTGCTCGGCGAACCGCTCACGCTGGGTCAGGCCCTCGGCATCGAGGACTTCATACAGCTCGAAAGCCAGATTGCGGGAACTGAGCAGCGTCTCGGACATGGCGGCCTACCTTTTATTGGGATGGGCCGAGTCTAGGGTGGGGAATATAGGATGAACAGGATGATTGATGGTGGTGATATTGGAGCAGTGCATCAGTTCGCTGATCGCCAAGACCACTGTGGGAGCGGGCTTGCCCGCGATGGCGGCAGATCAGTCAACATCTATGTCGACTGAGATATCGCTATCGCGGGCAAGCCCGCTCCCACATGGATATTGCTTACCAGGCAGCCATTGCGGCTGCCCGGTTTATCGGGTTTAACCGATCGTCATCAAGCTCGCATTACCACCCGCCGCAGCGGTGTTAACGCTCAGCGCGCGCTCGATCACCAGGCGCTCCAACGCAATGTTGGTCTCACCCTGCGACAAGCCCTGGACGCCGACAATCGCGCCAGCGCGCTTGGCCACTTGCTGGCAGACCGCTTGCAGCTGGTCGGAATGGCCGTGATGCAGGACCGCATCAAACACCACTTCGTCCTTGTTCCAGTCGGAAACCAGCTTGATGCGTGCCTGAATATCCTTCGGCAGGCGTGCGAACAGCTTCTTGCTCAGCTCGGTTTCCGGCCAAACAGCCGAACCCCCTACAGCCAATACCGCTGCCAGTTGGGTCAGCAGGTCGGCTTCGACTTCGGCCAGGCACAGCACGTGCTCGCGCGGCAGGATCGCGTAGCTGTTGCGCTCGCCGGTCGGGCCGGCCAGGGTGCGGGTGATACCGCTTTGCGATTGCTTGGCGAACTGCGCGCACAGAGCGCTCAGGTCATTGAGCTTGTTGCTCTCGGCCCAGGTTTTCAGGGAGGTCAGCGGCTTGCTCATGGCATCACGCAGGCGGGTGTCCGGTGCGGTCTCTGCGTCGGCGCGGGCAAAGGATTGCTCAATCGCGTCGCTTGGACGGGTCGACAGCAGGCGATACAGGTACAGCGGACCACCGGCTTTCGGGCCAGTACCCGACAGGCCTTCGCCGCCGAACGGTTGGACGCCGACCACGGCACCGACGATGTTGCGGTTGACGTAGACGTTACCGGCGTTGACGTTGTCGATCACTTTGGCGATGGTTTCGTCGATGCGGGTGTGCACGCCCAGGGTCAGGCCGTAGCCGGACGCATTGATCTGCGCGATCAACTGGTCGATGTCCTTGCGCTTATAGCGAACCACGTGCAGCACCGGACCGAAGATCTCGCGTTGCAGCTCATCGAAGCTTTCCAGTTCGATCAGGGTCGGCATGACGAAGGTGCCGCGCTTGATTTCCTCGCCGTCAGCGATCGCCACCTGGTACACGCTGCGGCCTTTGTCGCGCATGCCCTGGATGTGCTTCTCGATGCCGGCCTTGGCTTCGGCGTCGATCACCGGGCCGATGTCCACGTTCAGGCGTTCCGGGTTGCCGAGGCGCGATTCGGCCATGGCGCCCTTGAGCATTTCGATGACACGATCAGCCGAATCTTCCTGCAGGCACAGTACGCGCAGGGCCGAGCAACGCTGGCCGGCGCTGTCGAAGGCCGAGGAAACCACGTCGATGACGACTTGTTCGGTCAGTGCCGATGAGTCGACGATCATCGCGTTCTGGCCGCCAGTTTCAGCGATCAGCGGGATTGGACGACCCTGGGAATCCAGGCGTCCGGCGATGTTGCGTTGCAGCAGGCGCGCGACTTCGGTGGAACCGGTGAACATCACGCCCTTGACCCGATCGTCGCCGACCAGGCCGGCACCGACGGTTTCGCCACGGCCCGGCAGCAGTTGCAGCACGCCTTCGGGAATCCCGGCTTCGAGCATCAGGCGCACGGCCTGGGCAGCCACCAGTGGGGTTTGCTCCGCAGGCTTGGCCAGCACCGGGTTACCGGCGGCCAAAGCAGCCGCCACTTGACCGCTGAAGATCGCCAGCGGGAAGTTCCACGGGCTGATGCACACCACCGGACCCAATGGGCGATGGGCGTCGTTGCTGAAATCGTTGCGTGCCTGCACTGCGTAGTAGCGCAGGAAGTCCACGGCTTCGCGCACTTCGGCGATGGCGTTGGCAAAGGTCTTGCCGGCTTCACGGGCGAGCAGGCCCATCAGCGGCTGGATCTCGGCTTCCATCAGGTCGGCAGCGCGTTCCAGGATCGCGGCGCGTTCGGCCGGCGGCGTGGCCTGCCAGATCGGTGCGGCGTTGAGGGCGCACTGGATGGCATTGTCGACGTCTTCGACCGTGGCTTCCTGGACATGACCCACCACGTCGCGCAGGTCCGACGGGTTCAACACCGGTTGCGGGGTTTCGCTGCTGGAGGCGCAGCCAAGCATCGGCGCGGCTTTCCAGTTGTTGTGGGCGGTCGCGAGCAGGGCGCAGGACAGCGAAGCCAGGCGATGTTCGTTGGCCATGTCGATGCCGCTGGAGTTGGCGCGATCGGAGCCGTACAGGTCGCGCGGCAACGGGATGCGCGGGTGCGGCAGGCCGAAACCGCCTTCCAGAGTGGCCATCTGTTCGATGCTGGCTACTGGATCGGCTACCAGTTCCTGAATGGAAATCGACTGGTCGGCGATGCGGTTGACGAACGAAGTGTTCGCGCCGTTTTCCAGCAGGCGACGCACCAGATACGCCAGCAGGGTTTCGTGGGTGCCGACGGGTGCGTACACGCGGCACGGACGGTTCAGCTTGCCCTCGGAAACTTTGCCTACAACCTGCTCGTACAGCGGTTCGCCCATGCCGTGCAGGCACTGGAACTCGTACTGGCCCGGGTAGTAGTTCTGACCGGCGATATGGTAGATGGCCGACAGGGTGTGGGCGTTGTGCGTGGCGAACTGCGGGTAGATGACTTCCGGCACCGACAGCAGTTTGCGTGCGCAGGCGATGTAGGAAACGTCGGTGTACACCTTGCGGGTGTAGACCGGATAGCCTTCCAGGCCTTCGACCTGGGCGCGCTTGATTTCGCTGTCCCAGTACGCGCCTTTCACCAGGCGGATCATCAGGCGATGACGGCTGCGGCGAGCCAGGTCGATCACGTAGTCGATCACGTACGGGCAGCGCTTCTGGTAAGCCTGGATGACGAAACCGATACCGTTCCAGCCGGTCAGTTGCGGCTCGAAGCACAGGCGCTCGAGCAGATCCAGCGACAGCTCCAGGCGGTCGGCTTCTTCGGCGTCGATGTTCAGGCCGATGTCGTACTGCTTGGCCAGCAGGGTCAGCGACAGCAGGCGCGGGTACAGCTCGTCCATCACGCGCTCGTACTGGGCGCGGCTGTAGCGTGGGTGCAGGGCCGACAGCTTGATGGAAATGCCCGGGCCTTCATAAATGCCGCGGCCGTGGGAAGCCTTGCCGATCGAATGGATGGCTTGCTCGTAGGACGCCAGGTATTTCTGCGCGTCATGTTCGGTCAGTGCAGCTTCACCGAGCATGTCGTAGGAATAGCGGAAGCCCTTGCTTTCGAACTTGCTGGCGTTGGCCAGGGCTTCGGCGATGGTTTCGCCGGTGACGAACTGCTCGCCCATCAGGCGCATGGCCATGTCGACGCCCTTGCGGATCATCGGCTCGCCGCTCTTGCCGATGATGCGGCTCAGGGACGAGGTCAGGCCGGCTTCGTTATGGGTGGAAACCAGTTTGCCGGTCAGCAGCAGGCCCCAGGTGGCGGCGTTGACGAACAGCGATGGGCTGTTGCCCAGGTGTGGCTGCCAGTTGCCGGTGCTGATCTTGTCGCGGATCAGCGCGTCGCGGGTGCCTTTGTCCGGGATGCGCAGCAGCGCTTCGGCCAGGCACATCAGCGCCACGCCTTCCTGGGATGACAGGGAAAATTCCTGCAGCAGGCCCTGAACGATGCCGGCACGGCCACCGGCGCTCTTCTGATTGCGCAGTTTTTCGGCAATCGAGGCAGCCAGCTTGTTGGTGGCTTCGGCCATCGGAGCCGGCAGGCGCGCCTGTTCGATCAGCATCGGCACCACTTCGGGTTCCGGGCGACGGTAGGCGGCGGTGATGGAAGCGCGCAGCACCGATTGCGGGAGAATGCTTTCAGCGAACTCGAGGAAGCACTGGTGCGCGTGGTCGACTTGCACTTCTGCGCTGTCGTCGGCATCGACACGGGTCAAACCGTTGAGTTCGGTCAGGGTTGCACCACCCTCGAGTTTTTCCAGGTAATTGAAAATCGCCTGCTTGATCAGCCAGTGTGGCGTGCGATCAATCGAGGTAGCCGCGGCTTTCAGGCGCTCGCGGGTTGGGTCGTCGAGTTTGACCCCAAGGGTGGTGGTAGCCATATTTTTATCCTCATGTTTGCCACGACCGCGTGGCATCAGCTGGCGGCAAGATTAGCCGTGAGCTGAAAGAGGTGCAACCGGGTGCAACCCTTTTTTTGCCGGACGGCCTGGCAGCTCGTCAGGAAACAAATGCTGGTACATCAGGCGAGCACCTTGATGGTGCTTTTTCTCGCGGTCAGTTAGTTTTCTTGCTCCGAAAGGGAGCAAGAAACTATCCCGCAAAATAAATTTCCGACTGGGTGCAACTTATTCGGCCGAAACAGGTTGCACCTCATTTGCATTGTTGAATAGGATTCGCGCCCAAGGTGCAACCGTCCACGAGACGATTCATCGGCCGATGGCTTTCCTGGGGAAACATCGGTCATAAATGCGCGGATTATCCGATCGTCTTTCAAGCGTAATCGTTTGGCGGCGTTCCATCAGACCGCCGCTACATAAAAACAAAGCCAGGGCGTAACTCAATGAGTGCAAGCAATCCAACCCTGATCACGTTCGTGATCTACATCGCAGCAATGGTGCTGATCGGCTTCATGGCCTATCGCTCCACCAACAACCTTTCCGACTACATTCTCGGTGGCCGTAGCCTGGGCAGCGTCGTGACTGCGCTTTCCGCTGGCGCTTCCGACATGAGCGGCTGGTTGCTGATGGGCCTGCCGGGCGCCATCTATATGTCCGGTCTGTCGGAAAGCTGGATCGCCATCGGCCTGATCGTCGGTGCCTACCTGAACTGGCTGTTCGTTGCTGGTCGTCTGCGCGTGCAGACCGAGCACAACGGCGACGCGTTGACCCTGCCGGACTACTTCTCCAGCCGTTTCGAAGACAAAAGCGGCCTGCTGCGGATCATCTCTGCGATCGTGATCCTGGTGTTCTTCACCATTTACTGCGCCTCCGGCATCGTTGCTGGCGCCCGTCTGTTTGAAAGCACCTTCGGCATGTCCTACGAGACTGCGCTGTGGGCTGGCGCTGCGGCGACCATTGCCTACACCTTCGTCGGTGGTTTCCTGGCGGTGAGCTGGACTGACACCGTACAAGCCACGCTGATGATCTTCGCCCTGTTGCTGACGCCGGTCATCGTGCTGCTGGCCACCGGTGGCGTCGACACCACGTTCCTCGCCATCGAGGCGCAGAACCCTGAAAACTTCAACATGCTCAAAGGCACCACCTTCATCGGCATCATCTCGCTGATGGGCTGGGGTCTGGGCTACTTCGGCCAACCGCACATCCTGGCGCGCTTCATGGCGGCGGATTCGGTGAAATCGATCGCCAACGCCCGCCGTATCTCCATGACCTGGATGATCCTGTGCCTGGCCGGTACCGTGGCGGTAGGCTTCTTCGGCATCGCTTACTTCTCGGCGCACCCGGAAGTTGCCGGTCCAGTGACCGAAAACCACGAGCGTGTGTTCATCGAACTGGCGAAGATCCTGTTCAACCCATGGATCGCTGGCGTGCTACTGTCGGCCATTCTGGCTGCCGTAATGAGCACCCTGAGCTGCCAATTGCTGGTGTGCTCGAGCGCCCTGACCGAAGACTTCTACAAGGCGTTCCTGCGTAAGAATGCTTCGCAGTTGGAACTGGTGTGGGTCGGTCGTGCAATGGTCCTGGTGGTTGCACTGGTGGCCATCGCCATGGCAGCCAACCCGGAAAACCGCGTGCTGGGCCTGGTGAGCTACGCCTGGGCCGGCTTCGGTGCAGCCTTCGGTCCGGTGGTACTGATTTCGGTACTGTGGAAGGGCATGACCCGAAACGGCGCACTGGCCGGTATCCTGGTCGGCGCGATCACCGTGATCGTCTGGAAGCATTTCGAACTGCTGGGCCTGTACGAAATCATCCCGGGCTTCATCTTCGCCAGCCTGGCGATCTTCCTGGTCAGCAAGCTGGGTGAGCCTTCGGCGGGCATGCTGCAGCGTTTTGCTGCTGCTGAGAAAGATTTCCACCTGAACAAGTGATTGGCGGGGCTCAAGCCCTGATCAATCGTTGATCAAAAAAACGGCTCGCATCCTCAAGGTGCGGGCCGTTTTTTTGTGCTCGTCATTCCTGCCCAAAGGCAAGACCGGCGCCAGCACATGGGCCACTCGGCTGCGAACCCCTGACGCTGGGCGCGCTACAGGGTAAACTTCGCCTCCTTCGCAGGAGCAATCATGAATTATCGTCACGCCTTCCACGCCGGCAATCACGCCGATGTGTTCAAACACCTGACCTTGACCCGCCTCATCGCCCTCATGTCGCGCAAGGAGCAGCCGTTTGCCTATCTCGACACCCACGCCGGCATTGGTCTGTATGACCTGCAGGGCGACCAGGCCAGCCGTACCGGCGAGTACCTGGAAGGTATCGCGCGGTTGTGGGGCGAGCCGGACCTGCCGATTCTGACGGCTGACTACATGCAGGTCCTGCATGAGATGAACCCCGATGGCCAGTTGCGCTACTACCCCGGCTCGCCAGAGCTGGCGCGGCGCCTGACGCGGCCGCAGGACCGGGTGTTGCTCAATGAAAAGCACCCGGATGATGGCTTGCTGCTCAAGGACAACATGAAGGGCGACCGTCGGGTCAAGGTGCACCTGGGCGAAGGCTGGCATGTGCCGCGTGCCATGTTGCCGGTGCCGGAGAAGCGCGGCCTGATGCTGATCGACCCGCCGTTCGAGAAGCTCGACGAGATGCAGCGCTGCGCCGCGTCGCTCAAAGAGGCGATTGGCCGGATGCGCCAGACCGTCGCTGCGATCTGGTACCCGGTGAAGGATCAGCGCATGTTGCGCCGCTTCTATCAGGACCTGGCCGGCACCGGTGCGCCGAAGCTGCTGCGTGTCGAATTACTGGTGCATCCGCTGGATACGCCGAACAGCCTGAATGGCTCCGGGCTGGCGATCGCCAATCCGCCGTGGGGGTTGGAGGAGGAGTTGCGCGAGCTGCTGCCGTGGTTGTCGCAGAAGCTTGGCCAGACCCAGGGTGGCTGGCAGATGGATTGGCTTATTGCTGAGTAGTTTGCCAACTGAGCAATCCAATCGCGGGCAAGCCCGCTCCCACAGTAGTTTGTGGGAGCGGGCTTGCCCGCGATGCATTTCAGCTGCCGAAAGTCAGATCGGGCAGGTAACGCCTGTACCACCAATCCCGCAATAGCCCTGAGGGTTTTTCGCCAGGTATTGCTGGTGATAGGCCTCGGCAAAGTACACGGTTGGCGCCTGGTCGATCTCGGTGCTGATTTCGCCCAGGCCGGCCTTGGTCAGTTCAGCCTGGTAGGCGGCTTTGCTCTTTTGCGCCGCCTCCAAATGTTCCGGGGTCGTGGCATAGATGGCCGAACGGTACTGGGTGCCGATGTCATTGCCCTGGCGCATGCCCTGGGTCGGGTTATGCAGTTCCCAGAACATCGCCAGCAGCTCGTTGTAGCTGACTTTATCCTTGTCAAACACCACCAACACCACTTCGGTGTGGCCAGTCAGGCCCGAGCAGACCTCTTCGTAGGTCGGGTTCGGGGTGAAGCCGCCGGCGTAACCGACCACCGTGCTGACCACGCCTTCACGCTGCCAGAAGCGACGCTCTGCGCCCCAGAAGCAGCCCAGGCCGAAGATCGCGAAGTCGACATCCTGGAAGAATGGGCCGAGCAACGGCGTGTCTTTGAACACGAAGTGGTTTTCCGGCAGCGTCATCGCTGTTTCACGGCCAGGCAGCGCTTGTTCTTGAGTAGGCAGCACGTTTTTATTCACCAGAATTTCCGAGCGCAAGACCATGAGCAGTCCTCCAGTCAGGTTGGGGATGTAGTAAGGAGTCAGACCGCCAGTGTGCCCGAGTGTTACCGCGCTGTCAGGCGATTGGGCCACGTGGATAGCGTTTGAGCTTGTCGATCAGCTCGGTGCCGGGGATCGGCCGGTCGAACAGGTAGCCCTGGCCGACGTCGCAGCGATGACGACGCAGGAACGCCAGTTGGGCGGCGGTCTCGATCCCTTCGGCCACCACCTTGAGCTTGAGGTTGTGGGCCATGGCGATCACTGCCGAGGTGATCTCCATGTCGTCCTGGTTGTCAGGGATTTCGTGGATGAAGCTGCGATCGATCTTGATGATGTCGATCGGGAATTTCTTCAGGTAACTGAGGGACGAATAACCGGTGCCGAAATCGTCCATGGCCAGGGTCAGACCCAGGCGCTTGAGCTGGTCGAGTTGCAGGTGGGTGTCTTCGGTGGCTTCCAGCAGCAGGCCTTCGGTCAGCTCCAGTTCCAGCAAATGCGCGGGAAGCTGTTCTTCTTTGAGAATATTGGCGATCGACGACACCAGGTCCGGATCGGAGAACTGCTTGGGTGACAGGTTGATCGCCACCTGCAGGTTGCCCAGGCCGGCGGCGCTCAGCTCGATGCTCATGCGGCAGGCCTGGCGGGCGATCCACTTGCCGATCGGGATGATCAGGCCGGTCTCTTCGGCGACGCTGATGAACTGATCCGGACGGATCATGCCCTTTTCGGGGTGGTTCCAGCGCAGCAGTGCCTCCATCCCCAGCAGGCGGCCGGTGCGCAGGCACAGTTTGGGCTGGTAGAACACGTCCAGTTCATTCTGAGTCAGGGCACGACGCAGGTTGTTTTCGACGAACAGTTTGTAGCTGGCCTCGGCGTTCAGGGCTTCGGTAAACACCTGGACCTGATGCTTGCCGTTGGCCTTGGCCTTGTGCAGCGCCAGGCCGGCGTTGCGCATCAGGGTCTGCGGGTCGCTGCCGTGCAGCGGCGCACAGGCCACGCCCACCGACGCGGTGACGCTGATCAGTTGGTTGTCGACGAACATCGGCTTGTCCAGCGTCATCAGCAACTGGCTGGCCATCTGCTGGCCGACATGCAGGCTGGCGTCGTCCAGCAATACCGCAAATTCGTTACTGGCGAACCGTGCCAGGCTGCCGCTCGGACTCAGGCTGTTGCGCAGGCGCCGGGCCAGGCTGATCAGCAGCTTGTCGCCGGTCTGGTGGCCGAGGCTGTCGTTGATCCGCTTGAAGTTGTCGATGTCCACCAGCAGCAGGCAGGTCGGGCTGTCGCTGTTGCGGGCGAAGCGCTCGTCGAGGTTGCGGATGAACGCCGGGCGGTTGCCCAGGTTGGTCAGGTTGTCGGTGTAGGCCAGGCGCTCGATGCGTTGCTGGGCGAGCTTGGTCTGGGTGATGTCTTCGTAGATGCCGATGTAGTGGGTCAGCTCGCGATTGTCGCCGTACACCTTGGAGATCGACAGTTGGCCCCAGTAGGGTTCCAGGTTCTTGCGCCGGCTCTTGAATTCGCCTTGCCAGCTGTTGCTCTTGGCCAGGCTGGAAGGCGCATCGAACAGCAGGTCACTGAGGTTTTCCAGGGCCGGCAGTTCCGACAGGCGATAGCCGTGGACTTCTTCGGTGCTGTATTGGGTGATCGCGGTGAAGCTCGGGTTGACGTACTCAACCACGCCATCGCAATTGACCAGCAAAAAGGCGTTGGCGCTTTGCTCGACGGCACGCTGGAACAGGTGCAGGGCACTGGTTGCCGTGCGCCGGTTGTGGTTGTTGATGACTTGAGCGAATTGGTCGGCCAGCTCGCCGGCGAAGGCGATTTCATCGGATTGCCAGGCGCGGGTGACGCCGGTTTGCTCAAGGCAGAGCACGCCGACCACCTGGCCATCGACGCGGATGCTGGCGTCGAGCATGGCGTTGACGTCGCGCGGGCGCAGGCTCTCGGCCATTTCCCGGGTGCGCGGGTCGTGCATGGCGTTGTGCGCGTCGATGGCCCGGCTGGTGTGCAGGGCTTCGAGGTAGTCGGGGAAGCCGCTGGCGTCGATGATCTCGGGCAGGCGGTATTCCTGGGACGCGCGGTGGTAGGCGGAAACGGGCAGCAGGCGCTGGCCGTCGAGGTTCCACAGGCTGGCGCTGTCGATCTCGTAGATCTCGCAGGCGCTGCGGGTAATCAGCTTGGCTGCTTCCTGCAAGGAGTTGCCGGAGCTGTAGCGCTGGCGCGTGAGCAGCAGGATCAGGTCTTGCTGGGCGCGCATGCGCTCCAGGTGCTGCAGCTGCTCCTGTTGTGCGCGCTGATTCAGTTCCAGGGCGATTTGCAGGCGTGAGTTCTGGGTTTCCAGGTCGAGCGCCGGGACCAGCGGATCATTTTCGAACATGCCATCGACCACCAGCAGGTAGCCGCGCAGCAGGTGACGATTGTGTTGTTTGTAGGCTTCGCCCATTTCCAGCAGGCTCAGCGGGCCCTGGGCAGTGTGCAGGGTGTAACGGATCAGGTAATGCGGGGCTTCGCTCAGTTGCTGCTGGATCGCGTCGTGGAGCTGGTAGCGGGCCTCGGGCTCCATCAGGCTGGCGTAGGGTGAGCCGACCAGGGCGCAGAGTTCGACGGCGGGCAGGCCGAATTGGCGTTCACAATTAGGGTCGAGAAACAGCAGGGCCCAGCTCGCTTCATTCAGCCGTTCGAAACGCAGCATGCCCAGCCGCGAGGGCACAGGCAATTGCGTCACTACCTCGGCCACCATTCGGCTGGCGGCATCGGGATGGCTTTTCATTGAAGGAACTCGCTTCGAAAATGCTGAGCGCGATGGGCTCTCGCCCGCTGTTCTGTTGCCTGGCGCAAGGTTGCATGATGCAGCCCTGACTGACAATAGAGGATGAAGGCTAAATGCTATAAGTCTTTATCGGCAGAGTGCCGAACTTCTGTAGGAAATACTGTGTGTAAATTGTAGGAGTCAGCCTGCAAGGAGCCGGCTCCTACGAGGGTTACGGGCGCAACGGCAGGGCGACTGAATACAGGTGCTCACCGTCAGGGCCGCAGTACTCCACTTTCAGGTGCTCTCTCTCGACTCGCAGATAGGCAAAGTTGTCCTGGCTGATGACTGGGCTGGTCCATTGCAGGTGATAGTCGCCGGCCACGGTGCGGGTCAGGGGCTGGTCAAGGATGAACCAGGAGGCCTTGGCATAGGGCAGCAGGGCGCTGTTGCACAAGGGTGAGGAGACGATGGTGTGCACTTCGAAGTCGCGGTCTTCAGTGTGCTTCAGGCGCGAGACCAGCGAGCCGTGAATGTCGCCCGAGACAATGAAGACGTTTTTGATCTTGTGGCTGCGGATGGTTTCCAGAATCCGCAGGCGTTGCTCGGGGAAGGCTTTCCAGGCGTCACCGTCGGCGCTTGAGCGGTCCGGGTAGAACATCACGCTGGTCACCCACAGCTTGACCCGTGCCGGGCTGTTGATCAGCCACGACAGCAACGCGTATTCCTGCTCGACATCGAGGATTCGCCGGTCAGCCGGCGTCAGGTTGCGCCGGGTTCGGCTGTCGGTGACAAACCATTCGATATCGCCCTGGGCGAACGTGTACCAGTAGTGCGGCAGTTTACGGGCAGGCTGCCCGCCCGCCAGCAGTTCATGGGCCGGGCTGTGGCTGGCCTGATAAATCTCGTAGGCGTCCATGGCGTTGCGATACAGCGCGAAATCGTTGTCGGCCCTGGCCGGCCAGTTATCTTCGATTTCGTGATCATCGAGGATCATGTAGGTCGGCACGGAGGCCATGAGTGCGCGGATGTGCGGTTGGGAAAAGGCCGCGCGATACTTGGCCAGGATCTCCTTGTATTCGCGATCCGGGCCGACGATGTTCATGTCGTCCACGTAGACCTGGTCGCCGGTCATCAGCAGGGCATTGACCGGTGTCGAGGGGTTTTTCGACAGCTGATGGATGGCCGAGAAGATCTTGTCGCCCTTTGCTGGCAGCGACGGGATGCCCAGGGTCATGCGCAAGTAGCGGCATGAGCCGACGATGTAGCCACGCGGCGTGCTCATTTCGCTGGTGTGGGTGCGCAGCCGGTAAATCTCCCCGGGCCAGCGCAGCGGTAGTTCCTGCAGGGCCTGTGTGCTCGCCTGGCCTTTGCCGATGTTGAACCAGCCAGCCTGGTATTCGTAAGGCGTATCACTGCCCAGGTGGTTGAGGGCGATGACGGTTGAATGGTCGCGGGACGCTGAAAGCTCGGAAAATACCGGCACGGACCAGTCCTGCTCGCCCGCGCGTCGATAGCGGACCGCGGCAAACAGTCCTTCGTTGCTGATGGATTCACCGCGGATAAACAGGCGCGTGTGATGGGCAGTGGTGTGGCCGACAATGGGGCCGACAGTGGGCTTGAACATATTCGAGTCCATTCGAAGTGCTGCGTTGAATTGGGGGGGAGGCGCGAAGCGATGATGTCTCTTGGCCGACTTATCGTATGACTCGTGGCAAAGGAAATATTGGCGGGTAAGCGGACTCGAGATGTGGTCTGGATCAGCGCTGGCTGTGGGAAATAGCCGTGATCCAGGTAGGTGAGTTCAGGTTTTCAGGGAATGGCAGACAAAAAAAGCCCCGCCAAATTGGCGGGGTTGAGGTACGAGCGTGGCGCTCGGAAAACGTGGAGCGCGAAGAGCCCTTCGGTGAAGAAGGGCCCTTCGGTCTTACAGCAGGATGGTGCGGATGTCGCCCAGCAGGTCGCTCAGACGCTTGGTGAAACGGGCCGCAGCGGCGCCGTTGATCACGCGGTGGTCGTAGGACAGCGACAGCGGCAGCATCAGTTTCGGCTGGAAGGCTTTACCGTCCCAGACTGGCTGGATGGTGGCCTTGGAAACACCCAGGATCGCCACTTCCGGCGCGTTGACGATCGGCGTGAAGCCGGTGCCGCCAATGTGGCCGAGGCTGGAGATGGTGAAGCAGGCGCCTTGCATTTCGTCTGCCGAGAGCTTCTTGGTCCGGGCTTTTTCAGCCAGGGAAGCGGCTTCGGCTGCCAATTGCAGCAGGCTCTTCTGGTCGACGTTCTTGATCACCGGCACCAGCAGGCCTTCAGGGGTGTCTACGGCGAAGCCGATGTTCACGTACTTCTTGCGGATGATTGCCTTGCCGCTTGGCGCCAGCGAACTGTTGAAGTCCGGCAGCTCCTTGAGCAGGTGCGCGCAGGACTTGAGCAGCAGCGGCAGTACGGTCAGCTTGACGCCAGCCTTCTCGGCCACGGCTTTCTGCGCGATACGGAACGCTTCCAGCTCGGTGATATCCGCCGAGTCGAATTGGGTGACGTGCGGCACGTTCAGCCAGCTGCGGTGCAGGTTGGCAGCGCCAGCCTGCATCAGGCGGGTCATCGGCACTTCTTCGATTTCACCGAAGCGGCTGAAGTCCACGACCGGGATCGGTGGAATGCCAGCACCACCGGTAGCGCCGGCGGCCGGAGCTTCCTTGGCCTTCTGCATCATCGCCTTGACGTAAACCTGCACGTCTTCCTTGAGGATGCGACCGTGCGGGCCGGTAGCGCCGACAGCGTTCAGCTCGACGCCGAACTCGCGGGCCAGCTGACGAACCGCCGGGCCTGCGTGAACCTTGCCAGCGCTTGGTGCTGGAGCGGCAGCCGGGGCTGGAGCAGCCTCGGCTTTTGGCGCAGGAGCAGCAGCCGGCGCAGGCGCTGCTTCAGCCTGGGCCGCAGGCGCGGCGGCAGGAGCAGGAGCAGCCGGTGCTGCAGCGCCAGTCACTTTCAATTTGAGGATGAAGTCGCCAGTGCCGACTTCGTCTTCCAGCTTGACCGCGATGCTTTCCACGACGCCGGCAGCCGGCGAAGGGATTTCCATGCTGGCCTTGTCCGATTCCAGGGTGATCAGCGATTGATCAGCCTCGACGGTGTCGCCGACCTTGACCAGTACTTCGATGATCTTGGCCTTGCCCGACGAACCGATGTCCGGAACATGAATGTCTTGGACAGTGGCGGCAGCCGGTGCCGCAGCTGCTGCAGGAGCAGCCGCCGGGGCTGGCGCGGCAGCAGGTGCCGCCGCAGCCGGTGCAGGGGCCGCGGCCGGAGCCTCGGATGCCGCAGCGGCACCCTCGACTTCCAGTTCCAGCAGTTCGTCGCCTTCTTTCAGGCGATCGCCCAGCTTCACTTTCAGGCTCTTGATGATGCCGGCCTTGGGAGCTGGAACTTCCATGCTCGCCTTGTCCGATTCCAGCGTCAGGATGCTCTGTTCGGCTTCGACACGGTCGCCGACCTTCACAAACAGTTCAATTACTTCACCTTCACCGCTGCCGATGTCAGGTACGCGAATGAGTTCGCTCACAGGGGTTCTCCTCAGCAGTCCAGTGGGTTGCGTTTTTCCGGGTTGATACCGAACTTGACGATAGCCTCGGCTACCACCTTAGGCTCGATGTCACCACGGTCAGCCAGTGCTTCCAGGGCTGCCAACACCACGAAATGACGGTCAACTTCGAAGAAATGACGCAGTTTCTTGCGGCTGTCGCTGCGGCCGAAACCGTCGGTGCCCAGGACTTTGAATTCCTTGGACGGTACCCACTGACGGATCTGCTCGGCGAACAGCTTCATGTAGTCGGTAGAGGCAATCACCGGACCTTTACGGCCGTTCAGGCACTCTTCGACGTAGCTCAGCTTAGGCTTCTGGCCAGGGTGCAGACGGTTGCTGCGCTCGACGGCCAGGCCGTCGCGACGCAGTTCGTTGAAGCTGGTAACGCTCCACACGTCGGCGCCGACGTTGAACTCTTCGCGCAGGATCTTAGCCGCTTCACGGACTTCACGCAGGATGGTGCCGGAGCCCATCAGCTGGACGTGGTGCGCCGCTTCGCGGTTGTCTTCCTCGAGCAGGTACATGCCTTTCTTGATGCCTTCTTCGGCACCGGCCGGCATGGCTGGCTGCTGGTAGGACTCGTTCATCACGGTGATGTAGTAGAAGACGTCCTGTTGCTCTTCGGTCATCTTCTTCATGCCGTCCTGGATGATCACCGCCAGCTCGTAGCCGTAGGTTGGATCATAGGTGCGGCAGTTCGGGATGGTCGCGGCCAGCAGGTGGCTGTGACCGTCTTCGTGCTGCAGGCCTTCACCGTTCAGGGTGGTCCGGCCGGCGGTGCCGCCGATCAGGAAGCCACGGGTACGGCTGTCGCCAGCGGCCCATGCCAGGTCGCCAATCCGCTGGAAGCCGAACATCGAGTAGAAGATGTAGAACGGCAGCATCGGCTGGTTGTGGCTGGAGTACGAAGTACCGGCGGCGATGAAGGAGCTCATGGCGCCCGCTTCGTTGATGCCTTCTTCAAGGATCTGACCTTTCTGGTCTTCCTTGTAGAACATCACCTGGTCTTTATCGACTGGCTCGTAGAGCTGGCCGACGGACGAGTAGATGCCCAGCTGGCGGAACATGCCTTCCATACCGAAGGTACGGGCTTCGTCCGGGATGATCGGAACGATGCGCGGGCCGATTTCCTTGTCCTTGACCAGTTGCGCGAGGATCCGCACGAAGGCCATGGTGGTGGAGATTTCGCGGTCGCCCGAACCGTCGAGGATGGCCTTGAGGGTCTCCAGCGGTGGCGTCGGGATGTTGAAGCTTTGCGCGCGGCGCTGAGGCACGAAGCCGCCCAGTGCGGTGCGACGCTCGCTCAGGTAACGGGCTTCGGCGCTGCCTTCTTCAGGTTTGAAGAACGGCAGGTTTTCCAGCTCTTCGTCCTTGACCGGGATGTCGAAGCGGTCACGGAACAACTTCAGGCTGTCGACGTCGACTTTCTTGGTGTTGTGCGCAGTGTTCTTCGCTTCGCCGGCACCGGTGCCATAACCCTTGATGGTCTTGGCCAGGATGACGGTAGGTTGTTCTTTGTGGTTGACCGCTTCGTGGTACGCCGCGTAGACCTTGTACGGGTCGTGGCCGCCACGGTTGAGTTTCCAGATCTCGTCGTCGGACAGATCGGCAACCATCGCCTTGAGTTCAGGCGTGTTGAAGAAGTGTTCACGGACGAACGCGCCGTCTTTGGCTTTGTAGTTCTGGTACTCGCCGTCGATGACTTCGTCCATGCGACGTTGCAGGATGCCGTCGACGTCCTTGGCCAGCAGTGGGTCCCAGAAACGGCCCCAGATGACTTTGGTCACGTTCCACTGAGCGCCGCGGAACACGCCTTCGAGTTCCTGGATGATCTTGCCGTTGCCGCGAACCGGGCCGTCGAGGCGCTGCAGGTTGCAGTTGATGACGAAGATCAGGTTGTCCAGCTTCTCGCGGCCGGCCAGGGAGATCGCGCCCAGGGATTCCGGCTCGTCGCACTCGCCGTCGCCCAGGAAGCACCAGACTTTCTGCTTGCCTGGCTGGATGAAGCCACGGTGTTCCAGGTACTTCATGAAGCGTGCCTGGTAGATCGCCTGGATCGGACCCAGACCCATGGATACGGTCGGGAACTGCCAGAAGTCAGGCATCAGCCAAGGGTGCGGGTAGGACGACAGGCCCTGACCGTCGACTTCCTGGCGGAAGTTGTTCATCTGGTCTTCGGTGATGCGGCCTTCCATGAACGCGCGGGCGTAGACGCCTGGCGAGGTGTGGCCCTGGAAGTAGATCAGGTCGCCGCCGTGTTCATCGGACGGGGCCTGGAAGAAGTAGTTGAAGCCGATGTCATACAGGGTCGCACTGGAAGCGAAGCTGGAGATGTGACCGCCGAGGTCGGAATCTTTCAGGTTCGTACGCATCACCATGGCCATCGCGTTCCAGCGTACCAGCGAGCGAATGCGGCGTTCCATGAACAGGTCGCCAGGCATGCGTGCTTCGTGGGTAACAGGAATGGTGTTGCGGTATGGCGTGGTGATGGCGTATGGCAGTTGCGAGCCGCTGCGGGTCGCAAGTTCGCCCATACGGGTCATCAGATAGTGAGCACGGTCTTCGCCTTCTTTGTCGAGAACCGATTCCAGGGCGTCCAGCCATTCCTGGGTTTCGACGGGATCGAGGTCTTGCATGGCTTGCTCCAGGGCGGAAAGGCTACCAGAATCGGTTGCCTGAGTTAGCGACTGGCCTTGTGGGCAGACGTTTATGAATTCTTGGATTGCCGGAGGTTATTCGGCGGCGTGTAGTTTTACTACAAATCTTCGGGCATTTCAGCCTTTCGCCTGTATAGACGAGTAGTAAAACTACAGGAGAACGGCTTGTGGCCTCCTGCTGCGTTGTGAGAATAATCGTTAATCTTGCTCTTTCGTCATTCGCAATAGGGTAGAGCGTGATGTTGGCTGCCAAAAAAACGAGAATTTCAGCTATTTCTAACTTTTGTTCGACAGTCATTTGCGTAGTGGATGTGACGGGTTCACTACAAACCGCCCTTTCTACGCCGATCAAGGATAGACCATGAGCCTTCCTTCGCTTGCCCCACTGCCCACCATTCTCCTGCCATTGGTCAGCCGCGCCGAGCAATCGTTCCGCGCGGCGGTAGCCACCCTCGATGACGACCACGGCCTGTCCAACTGGACGCCTGAGCGTTGGGCAGATTTCGCCCGGGTCACCGCCGCCAGCGACTTCGTCATTGAACAGAGCGTGCGTGACCCTTTGATGTTGCTGGCGCTGGTGCAGTCCGGCGAACTGGATCGCAGTTATGCAGCAGGTGAGTTGTGCGCGCAGATCTCCGCGGCGGTGCAGGCCGCAACCACCGAAGACGAACTGGCCCGCGCCTTGCGCCGCCAGCGCAACCGCCATCAGGTGAGGATCATCTGGCGCGACCTGACCCGCCAGGCCGATCTGGTGCAAACCTGCCGCGATCTCTCGGACATGGCCGACGCGTCTATCGACCAGGCTTATCAATGGCTGTACCAGCGTCATTGCCAGCAGTTCGGCACGCCGACCGGCTGGCGCAGCGGCGAGCCGCAGCAGATGGTCATCCTCGGCATGGGCAAGCTTGGCGCGGTGGAGTTGAACCTGTCGTCGGACATCGACCTGATCTTCGCCTTCCCCGAGGGCGGCGAAACGGTCGGGGTGAAACGGCCCCTGGATAACCAGGAATTCTTTCTGCGGCTCGGCCAGCGCCTGATCAAGGCGCTGGACCCGATCACCGTCGACGGTTTTGTGTTCCGCGTCGACATGCGCCTGCGCCCCTACGGCTCGTCCGGAGCACTGGTGCTCAGCTTCAACGCGCTGGAGCAGTACTACCAGGACCAGGGCCGCGACTGGGAACGCTACGCAATGATCAAGGCGCGGGTGGTGGCCGGTGATCAGGCCAAGGGCGCGCAATTGCTCGAGCTGCTGCGCCCGTTCGTCTATCGGCGTTACCTCGACTTCTCGGCGATCGAAGCGCTGCGCACCATGAAACAGCTGATTCAGCAGGAAGTGCGGCGCAAAGGCATGGCCGACAACATCAAGCTGGGGGCCGGTGGTATCCGCGAGGTCGAGTTTATCGCCCAGGCCTTCCAGCTGATTCACGGCGGTCGCGACCTGAGCCTGCAGCAACGTCCTCTATTAAAGGTGCTCGGCACGCTGGAGGGGCAGGGCTACCTGCCGCCAGCGGTGATCAGTGAGCTGCGTGAAGGCTACGAATTCCTGCGCTACACCGAACATGCGATCCAGGCGATTGCCGATCGGCAGACGCAAATGCTCCCCGACAATGAACAGGATCAGGCGCGTATCGCCTTCATGCTGGGTTTTGCCGACTGGACAGCCTTCCACGAGCAACTGATGTACTGGCGAGGCCGAGTTGATTGGCATTTCCGCCAGGTGATCGCCGATCCTGACGAGGAGGAGGGCGAGGAAGGCGAGGTGATCGTCGGCGGTGAGTGGCTGCCGCTGTGGGAAGAAGCGCAGAACGAGGAGGCGGCCTGCCGGCAGTTGGAGGAAGGTGGCTTCGCCGATGCGCCCAAAGCGCTCAAGGCTTTGGCCGGACTGCGTGGCAGTCCGCAGTTGCGGGCGATGCAGCGCCTCGGTCGGGAGCGGCTCGACGCCTTTATCCCGCGTTTGCTGGCTCAGGCGGTCGAGCATGCCAATCCGGACCTGGTGCTGGAACGCGTGCTGCCGCTGGTCGAAGCCGTGGCCCGGCGCTCGGCCTATCTGGTGTTGCTCACGGAAAACCCCGGGGCGCTGCGCCGCTTGCTGACCCTGTGTGCCGCCAGCCCGTGGATTGCCGAACAGATCACCCGCTTTCCGCTGCTGCTCGACGAGTTGCTGAATGAGGGGCGCCTGTTCAAACCGCCGTTGGCGCCGGAATTGGCCGCCGAACTGCGCGAGCGCCTGACGCGGATTCCCGAGGACGACCTCGAACAGCAAATGGAGGCCCTGCGTCATTTCAAACTGGCCCACCGCTTGCGCGTGGCAGCCTCGGAAATCGCCGGCAGCCTGCCGTTGATGAAAGTCAGCGATTACCTGACCTGGCTGGCCGAAGCGATTCTCGAGCAAGTGCTGGCCCTGGCCTGGCGCCAGACGGCGGCCAAGTACGGTTCGCCGCGGCGTCTCGACGGCACGATTTGCGATCCGGGCTTTATCATTGTCGGCTACGGCAAGGTGGGTGGGCTGGAGTTTGGCCATGGCTCGGACCTGGACCTGGTGTTCATCCATGACGGCGACCCGCAGGCGGAAACCGATGGGCCCAAACCCATCGACGGTGCACAGTTTTTCACCCGGTTGGGGCAGCGGATCATCCATTTGTTGACCACCCAGACCAACTCCGGGCAGTTATATGAAGTCGATATGCGCCTGCGGCCGTCGGGCGCAGCGGGTCTGCTCGTCAGCTCGCTGGGCGCGTTCGAGCGTTATCAGGAGAACGAGGCCTGGACCTGGGAACATCAGGCGTTGGTGCGCGCGCGCGTGCTGGTGGGCAGCGAGGATGTTGGCCAGGCCTTCGAGAAAGTCCGCGCCAAAGTCCTTGCCCGGGAGCGGGACTTGCCCAAGCTGCGCCAGGAAGTCAGCGAAATGCGCGCCAAGATGCGCGATAACCTGGGGACCAAGAGCACGTCCGCCGGCAAGGCTGCCAATGCCTTTGAAGCGACATCGCCGTTCGACCTCAAGCAGGACGCCGGTGGTATCGTCGATATTGAATTTATGGTGCAATACGCGGCTTTGGCGTGGTCGCATAGCCATCCGCCGCTGCTGCGCTGGACCGACAATATCCGCATTTCCGAGGAGCTGGAGCACGAAGGGCTGATGCCGGTCGAAGACGCCAGCCTGCTGCGCGAGGTGTATAAAGCCTACCGCGCCGCTGCCCACCGGCAGGCCTTGCAGAAAGAGGCCGGAGTGGTTCCGGGCGATCAGTTCGTGCAGGAGCGCCGGCAGGTGATGCGGATCTGGCAGGAGCTGGGGCTAAGCTGATAGCGATGTACTACCCCAATGTGGGCGCGGGCAATGTGGGAGCGGGCTTGCCCGCGATTGAATGTGCCGGCCTCATCGCCAGCAGGCTGGCTCTCACAGGGGATCTCCCACAGTGATTCTCGAGACGGGGAGGCATACAGCCTCCCCGGTTCGTTTTTGGAAGGCACATGAATATTCTGATCGTTGGGCCCAGTTGGGTCGGTGACATGGTGATGGCGCAGACACTGTTCCAGTGCCTGAAACAGCGTCATCCGCAGTGCGAAATCGACGTCCTGGCCCCCGAGTGGAGCCGGCCGATCCTCGAGCGCATGCCCGAAGTACGCCAGGCCTTGAGCTTTCCGCTCGGCCATGGCGCGCTGGAATTGGCGACGCGGCGGCGCATCGGCAAATCCTTGGCGGGCAAATATGACCAGGCGATTTTGCTGCCCAATTCGTTGAAATCGGCGCTGGTGCCGTTTTTTGCCGGCATCCCCAAGCGCACGGGCTGGCGTGGCGAATTCCGCTACGGCCTGCTCAACGACGTGCGCACCCTCGACAAGGCACGTTATCCGCTGATGATCGAGCGCTTCATGGCGCTGGCCTACGAGCCTGGAGCCGAACTGCCCACGCCGTACCCGCGTCCCAGCCTGCAAATTGATCCGGTGACCCGCGAGGCCGCCCTGGCCAAGTTCGGCCTGAGCCTCGATCGTCCGGTGCTGGCGCTGTGCCCGGGCGCCGAGTTCGGTGAGGCCAAGCGCTGGCCGTCCGAGCACTATGCCAAGGTCGCCGAGGCGAAAATTCGTGATGGCTGGCAGGTCTGGCTGTTTGGCTCGAAAAACGATCATGCGGTGGGCGAAGACATCCGTTCGCGGCTGATTCCCGGCCTGCGTGAAGAAGCGGCCAACCTCAGCGGCGACACCTCGCTGGCCGAGGCCATCGACCTGTTGTCCTGCGCTGACGCCGTGGTCTCCAACGACTCCGGCCTGATGCACGTGGCGGCGGCGCTGAATCGCCCGTTGGTGGCGGTCTACGGCTCGACCTCGCCAGGCTTCACCCCGCCGTTGGCCGAGCATGTCGAGATCGTGCGCCTGGGCATCGAATGCAGCCCGTGCTTCGATCGCACCTGCCGCTTCGGTCATTACAACTGCCTGCGTCAATTGCTGCCGCAGCCGGTCAACGATGCCCTGCAGCGGTTGCAGGGCTCCGTGGTCGAGGTTCGATAAGTTGCGGGTACTGTTGATCAAGACCTCATCGCTGGGCGACGTGATTCACGCGTTGCCGGCGCTGACTGACGCGGCGCGGGCGATTCCCGGCATCCAGTTCGACTGGGTGGTCGAAGAGGGCTTCGCGGAGATCCCGACCTGGCATCCGGCGGTCGGCAAAGTCATTCCGGTGGCGATTCGCCGCTGGCGCAAGAATATCTGGCAGACCATCAAGAGCGGCGAGTTCAAGCGCTTCAAGCAAAGCGTGCGCGCCAGCCGCTACGACCTGGTGATCGACGCCCAGGGCCTGCTCAAGAGTGCCTGGCTGACGCGCTACGTGCGTGCGCCGGTGGCCGGGCTGGACAAAAACTCGGCGCGTGAGCCGCTGGCCGCGCATTTTTACTCGCGGCGCCTGGCCGTGGCCCGTGGCCAACATGCGGTGGAGCGTCTGCGCCAGCTGTTTGCCGTGGCGCTGGGTTACGACCTGCCACAGGGGCTGGGCGATTACGGGCTGAACGTCGAGCGCCTGGTCGAATTGCCGCGCAAGAATCCCTACGTGCTGTTCCTGCATGGCACCACCTGGGACACCAAGCACTGGCCGGAAGCCTATTGGCGTGAACTGGCCGAGCGCATGGGACGCCTTGGCATGACAGTCAAATTGCCGTGGGGCAATCCGGCCGAGAAGGCCCGCGCCGAGCGGATCGCCCAAGGCCTGCGCAACGCCGAAGTGCTGCCGAAACTCAACCTGGCCGGCGTCGCCAAGGTGCTGGCCAGCGCCCAGGCCTGCGTCGCGGTGGATACCGGTCTCGGTCACCTGGCGGCGGCGCTGGACGTGCCGACGATCTCCTTGTTCGGTCCGACCAATCCGGGGCTGACCGGTGCCTATGGCCGCGGCCAGGTGCACCTGGGGAGCGACTTCCCCTGTGCGCCGTGCATGCAGAAGAAATGTACCTACCAACCGACGGCTGAAGACCTGCGTCGGTTCGATCTCAAGCGCGAGTGGCCGTTGTGCTTCACTCGCCTGAACCCCGAGCGTGTCGCGAGCCGACTGAGCACGTTGTTAATGGCTGAGGAGCTGCGTTGATGCAATTGGCTTTTGTGCTGTACAAATATTTCCCGTTTGGCGGCCTGCAGCGCGATTTCATGCGCATTGCCCTCGAATGTCAGCAGCGCGGGCATCAGATCCGCGTTTACACGCTGATTTGGGAAGGCGACATTCCCCCTGGCTTTGAAGTACTGGTGGCTCCGGTCAAGGCGATCTTCAACCATCGGCGCAATGAAAAGCTCAGCGCCTGGATGGCCGCCGACCTGGCCAAGCGTCCGGTGGACCGACTGATCGGCTTCAATAAAATGCCCGGCCTGGACGTGTATTACGCCGCCGATGGCTGCTTCGAAGACAAGGCGCAGAACCTGCGCAACTCGCTGTATCGGCGCTGGGGCCGCTACCGGCACTTCGCCGAGTACGAGCGGGCGGTGTTCGCCAAGGACGCGAAAACCGAAGTGTTGATGATCTCCGAGGTCCAGCAACCGCTGTTCATCAAGCATTACGACACGCCCCTGGAGCGCTTCCACCTGCTGCCACCGGGCATCGCCCAGGACCGCCGGGCGCCGCCGAACGCAGCCGAGATTCGCGCAGAGTTCCGCCGTGAATTCGCCCTGGCTGACGATGACTTGCTGCTGGTGCAGATCGGCTCCGGGTTCAAGACCAAGGGCGTCGATCGCAGCCTCAAGGCCCTGGCCGCGCTGCCCGCCGAGTTGCGCAAGCGCACCCGGCTATTTGTAATTGGCCAGGACGACCCCAAAGTATTCCAATTGCAGAGTGCGGCATTGGGCCTGGGCGACAACGTGCAGTTCCTCAAGGGTCGCAGTGATATCCCGCGTTTCCTGTTGGGCGCCGACCTGTTGATCCACCCGGCGTACAACGAAAACACCGGTACCGTGCTGCTTGAAGCGCTGGTGGCCGGGCTGCCGGTGCTGGTGAGTGCGGTGTGCGGCTACGCGCATTACATTGCTGAGGCCGACAGCGGCCTGGTGCTGGACGAACCGTTCGAGCAGGCGCAACTCACGCAATACCTGACGACCATGTTGAGCGATGACGCCGCACGTGCGGCCTGGAGCCGTAATGGCCTGGCCTTCGCCGACACGGCCGACCTTTACAGCATGCCGCAGCACGCGGCGGATGTAATTCTGGCGGAGCACCACTGATGAAGCTGATTCTGGCCGAACCCTTCAAGAGCCTGTGGGCCGGACGCGATGCGTTCGACGAAGTCGAAGGCCTGCAGGGCGAGGTTTACCGCGAACTGGAAGCGCGCCGCACCTTGCGCACCGAAGTGGCCGGCAACGGCTTCTTCGTGAAAATTCACCGTGGCATAGGCTGGGGCGAAATCTTCAAGAACCTGCTCACGGCGAAACTCCCGGTGCTTGGCGCGGGCCAGGAATGGCGGGCGATCCAGCGCTTGCAGCAAGCCGGCGTGCCGACCATGACAGCGGTGGCCTATGGCGAGAAAGGGCGTAATCCGGCGGACCAGCATTCGTTCATCGTCACCGAGGAGTTGGCGCCAACCGTCAGCCTCGAAGATTTCAGCATCAACTGGCGCACCCAACCGCCTGAGCCGCGGCTCAAGCGCGCGCTGATCGATGAAGTGGCGCGCATGACCGGCATGATGCACCGCGCCGGGGTCAACCATCGTGACTGCTACATCTGCCACTTCCTGCTGCACACCGACAAACCGGTGACGGCGGACGATTTCAAGTTGTCGGTCATCGACCTGCACCGCGCCCAGACCCGCTCGGCGATCACTAAACGTTGGCGCAACAAGGATCTGGCTGCGCTGTACTTTTCGGCGCTGGACATCGGTCTGACCCGGCGCGACAAACTGCGTTTTCTCAAGGGCTACTTCATGCAGCCGTTGCGCCAGATCCTGCGCGAGGAAGCGTCGCTGCTGGCCTGGCTCGAAGGCAAGGCGAACAAACTCTACGAGCGCAAACAGCGCTATGGGGATGCGCTCTGATGACTGATTTCCTCGCCGCGCAGGACCGTGAACTGTTCGAACGTCATGGCCTGAACAACTTCGACGCCCTGTGGGAGCGCCAGCTTGAGGCGGTTGACGAGCCCAATACCGCCGGTGGCGGCTGGAGCAGCGTCTACCGTCTCGACCTCGACGGCCAGGGTTACTACCTCAAGCGCCAGAGCAATTACCTGACGCGGACCTGGCAGCGGCCGTTCGGTGAGCCGAGCTTCGCCCGTGAATTTCGCAATATCAGCCGTTACCGGCAGCTGGGTATCCCGGCGCTGGAAGCGGTGTTCTTCGGTGAGCGCAAGGTCGAAGGCGAAGTTCGCGCGATCCTGCTCACGCGTGCCTTGGATGGCTGGAGCGACCTGGATGCGCTGTTGCAGCAATGGCCGCAACTCAGCGCTGCGCAGCAGACGGCGATCCTCAAGGCTTGCGGCTTGCTTGCCCGGCAGTTGCACGGGGTGCGACAAGTGCATGGCTGTTTTTACCCCAAGCACATTTTTCTGCAGGCCGACGGCGAGCGCTATCGGGCGCAACTGATCGACCTGGAAAAGACCCGCCCCCTGCTATTCGGCCAGCGTGACCGGGTCAAGGACCTGGAACCGTTGCTGCGCCGCGCACCGGTGTGGAGCAGCGATAACGTGCGTACCTTGCTGGCGGCCTATCTGCACCAGCCCGCCGACAGCTCGCTGGTGGATGCCTGGCTTGGGCGCCTGTCGGCTCGACGCAGCCACAAGGGAGTGCGTTGATGCTTTTGTCTGAACTGAAAAATGCCGGGCGCACGCCCTCTCTGCCGTTGAGCCTGGAACTGGCCGATGCGGCGGGGCCGGCGCAATTGCAATTGCTCAGCCTGCTGCGGGTGCTGCCTGGTCAGCGTTATGTCGGCGCCGGCGTCTGGCGTGGTCGTCCGGTACTGGCCAAATTGTTGGTCGGTAGCAAGGCAGCACGTCATTTTCAGCGTGAACTGGACGGTGTGCGCCTGCTCGCGGCGCAGAACCTGACCACGCCCTTGTTGCTGGCCGACGGCCTGAAAGAGGGTGAGGGCGGCTGGTTGCTGTTCGAATTGCTGGAAGGTGCGCAAAGCCTGGGCGATGCCTGGAAGCAGGTCGAGACCTTGCCGGTGCTGGCGGATGAGCAAAGCGCAGTGTTGGCTGAAGCGTTGGCGGCGGTCGCGCAGATGCACAGCAAGGGCCTGTGGCAGGCTGACCTGCACCTGGACAACCTGCTGCGCCATGGCGGCAAGCTGTACTTGATCGACGGGGCCGGGATTCACGCGGAAACCGCAGGCCAGCCGCTGTCGCGAGAGAAAGTCCTGGAAAACCTCGGGGTGTTTTTTGCCCAGTTGCCCAAGTCGCTGGAGCCGTTCACCGAAGAGTTGCTGGTGTATTACCTGCTGAGCAACGGCGAGCATGCGCTGCCGTTGGAAGCCTTGCAAAAGCAGGTGGTTAAGGTGCGCAACTGGCGCCTGAAGGACTTTTTGATCAAGGTCGGTCGCGAATGCTCGCTGTTCAGCGTGCAACGCACAGCCTTCCTGCTGCGGGCGATTCGCCGCGAAGAGCAGGCGGCGATGCTGCCGGTACTGGAGCAGGCCGATGCGCTGCTGGACCAGGGCCATCTGTACAAGACTGGTGGCGCGGCCAGCGTCGGCAAGGTCGAGGTGGCGGGGCGCACCCTGGTGGCCAAGCGCTACAACATCAAGGGCTTCGCCCATTGGCTCAAGCGCTTCTGGCGCCCGAGCCGTGCCTGGCATTCGTGGCGCGAGGGCAATCGCCTGACCTTCCTCGGCATCGCCACGCCCAAGCCGTTGGCGTTGCTGGAAAAGCGCTTTTTCTGGTTGCGCAGCCGTGCCTACCTGATCACCGAATACCTGCCAGGGCCGGACATCATCGAGCGCTTCGCACCTTACGTTGAGCGGGGTGACGCGCCGGAAGCCGAACTGCTGGCGCTGGACCAGCTGTTTGCGGTGCTGATCGCCGAGCGCATCAGCCATGGCGACTTCAAGGGCCACAACCTGTTCTGGGATCAGGATCGCTGGTCGTTGATCGACCTCGATTCGATGTGCCAGCACCGTACCCAAGGCAGCTTTGCGCCCGCCTATGCACGGGACCGGGCGCGGTTCATGCGCAACTGGGCCGAGGATTCAGCGCTGTATCGGCTGATCGATCAGCGCTTGCCGCGGTTGTAGGGCTGCGCCAAACAACCGCTGGGTCATTCTCGTCAGCTTTACGCTATAATCTCGCCCTTTAGCTGTTTCTCGCCCTGGTGCAGAGACACACAATTTCCAGGCGCCCCGGCGCCTGCATGCAGACTAAAGAGGCTAGACCCCTGTGGCATTGACGATTCTTGGCCTGTCCGGCGCCCTTAGCCATGATCCTTCCGCAGCGCTGTACATCGACGGCAAGCTGGTCGCGGCTGCTGAAGAAGAGCGCTTCGTACGCGATAAACATGCAAAGAACCGCATGCCTTACGAGTCGGCGAAATTCTGCCTGGAACAGGCCGGTATCAAGCCGTCCGACGTTGACGTGGTCGCGATCCCGTTCGCTCCGATCAGCATCTTCGGCAAGGCCCGCTGGCAGTACGCCAAGCGTTACTGGTATGCCCCGGACCGCGCCCTTGACGCGATCCTGATGGGTAACCGTCGCTACAAGCGCTACCGCAACAAGATCGTCTGGTGCCTGGAGCAACTGGGCTTTGATCCGAAGAAAATCAAGATCGAACCGGTTGAGCACCACCTGGCCCACGCTTCCAGCGCCTACCACTGCTCCGGTTTCAAAGAGAAAACCGCGATCCTCGGTATCGACGGCAAGGGCGAGTACGCCACGACCTTCTTCGGCTACGGCGAAAACGGCAAGATCCACAAGATCAAGGAATTCTTCGATCCGGATTCCCTCGGCGGCCTGTACGGCGCGATCACCGAGTTCCTCGGTTTCGACATGCTCGACGGTGAGTTCAAGGTCATGGGCATGGCGCCGTACGGCGACGCCAGCAAATACGATTTCTCCCGCCTGGCGTCCTTCGAAAACGGCGAGCTGGTGATCAACACCGATTACGCCAACGTCATCGGCCTGCGCCGCTACAAAGAGAAGGGCAAGGGTTACTACTTCTCGCCGAAGCTGATCGAGTGGCTGGGTCCGAAGCGTGAAGGCGATATCGCCGACGAACCTTACATCCACTACGCCGCCAGCATTCAAGCGCTGTTCGAAAAGATTGCGCTGCAGATGATCGACCACTACCTGGGCGACGTGCTCAAGGAAACCGGCAAGCTGGCGTATGCCGGTGGCTGTGCGTTGAACGTCAAGCTGAACCAGAAAATCATCGCCCGCGATGACGTCAAGGAACTGTTCGTCCAGCCGGCTTCCGGCGATGCAGGTACTGCTGTTGGCGCCGCGGCCTATGTGTCCAACGCTCGTGGCGTGCCGGTGGAGAAGATGGAACACGTCTACCTCGGCCCGTCGTACAGCAACGAAGACGTGATCGCCGCCTGCGCCCGTCACCCGAGTGCGCCGAAGTGGCGCAAGCTCGACGGCATGCCGGAAAAAATCGCCAAGATCATGGTCGACGGCAACCCGGTGGCCTGGTTCCAGGGCCGCATGGAGTTCGGTCCGCGCGCCCTCGGTGGGCGTTCGATCATCGGCTGCCCGAGCGCGACCGGCGTGGCTGACCGGATCAACCACCAGATCAAGTTCCGCGAGCGCTGGAGGCCTTTCTGCCCGTCGATGCTCGACACCGTCGCACCGCAGATGATCAAGATCGATCACCCGGCGCCGTTCATGACCTTCACCTTCGAAGTGGCTGAAGAGTGGAAGACCCGCGTGCCGGAAGTGGTCCACGAAGACGGTACGTCGCGGGCCCAGGTGCTCAAGCGCGAATACAACCCGCGCTACTACGACATGATGAAAGCCCTTGAAGTACTGACCGGCAACGGCGTGTCGCTGAACACCTCGCTGAACCGTCGTGGCGAACCGATGATCTGCTCGCCGACGGACGCGCTGAACATGTTCTTCGGTTCCGATCTACAGTACTTGATCATGGAAGACATTCTGGTGGTCAAAGACGGCGCAGACGCTTATGACTCGCTCGGCTGAGCGTCATGTGCTGCAGTTCTGCCACGGCTATGACGGGCCGTTCCTCGACTGCGCCCGACAGTACGCCAGCCTGTTCGCAGGCTCCGGCTATCGCGTGACCACGGTGTTTCTCACCGGGGTCGCCGATGCCGACGTCGCCGCCGGTTGTGCGTCCGACGAAGTCCTGTTCATGGAATACAGCTCCAAGGCCATTCGTGGCCTGAAGCTGGGGGCGATTGCCGACCTGCGCAAGATCGCCCAATCGCGCCAGTTCAGTTTCTGCATCGCCCACCGCTTCAAGCCGATCTACATCGCCTTGCTTGGTACGAAGTTGCCGGTGATTGGCGTGCACCACGCCTTTGGTGACTACCAGCGGCGCTCGCGCAAGCTGTTCGCGCAGATTGTCCACAAGCGCCTGAGCCTGCTCGGGGTCTCCGATGCGGTGCGCGACGACATGCGCCGCTGCCTGCCGAAGTGGCCGGCGGCACGTATCCAGACGCTCTATAACCGCATCGATGTCGAGGCGCTGCAAGCCAGCCAACTGTCCTTTGCCGAAGCGCGAGATGCCTTGGGCCTGTCGCCGGATGCCTGGGTGGTCGGGAACGTTGGTCGCCTGCACCCGGACAAGGACCAGGCAACCCTGCTCCAGGGTTTCGCCCTGGCGTTGCCGCGCTTGCCGGCCGACAGTCAGTTGGCGATCCTCGGCACCGGTCGTCTGGAACAGGACCTCAAGGAACTGGCCCGCGAACTGGGTATTGGTGATCGCGTGCTGTTTCTCGGCCAGGTCCCCGAGGCCCGTCGCTATTTCCGCGCGTTCGATGTGTTTGCCCTGAGTTCCGATCATGAACCTTTCGGCATGGTGCTACTCGAAGCCATGGCGGCGGGCGTGCCCTTGCTGGCCACGGCCTGTGGCGGCGCGAAGGAAGTGGTCGAAGGCGTGGGCATTCTCTTTCCGCTGGGCGATGCCGAGCACCTGGCCCAGGGCCTGCAACATCTGGCGGCCATGGATCAGCATCAGCGCCAGGTGTGCGCCGAGCTGATGCTTGAACGCCTGCACCAGCACTTTTCCGATCGCGCGGTACGCGATGCATTCTGGCGTTTGCCGGCGGTCATTGATCTGACGACGAGGGCTTGATGCTCAACCGATTCCAAGGCTGGCGCGAACGCGGCTGGTCCGTTGTCGACGCGTCGACCTATGCCGATGCCTGGCAGCGATGGGGCGGCAGCGTGGCGACTCATCCGCTGGTGGTCGAACGCCTGGCCCATCTGGCCGGCATCCCGGTGCGTTACCTGGCCTGGGAACAGGCCGGCGAGCTGCAAGCGGCGATTCCCACATGGGGCCGCGACCTGGCCCTGTCCAAGGACGTGCTCAAGCGTCACGGCAAGAAAGGCCTGTTCGATCTCGGCAACGCCGAATTGATCCTGCCGGCTGCCGCCAATGCCCAGGCCCCATTGCGCCACCGCGCACGTTACCTCTCGGCCCTCAACGAAGGGCGCTTTGCCGGCCTCAAGCTGCAAACAGAGCAGTTGGCGATGGCCCGCACCCCGGAAGAACTGTCGAAGAAGTTTCGCTACAACCAGCGCCGCGAACTGCGTTTGCTGGAAGAGGCGGGTGGTGTGGTGCGCCCGGTCAGCGACTTCAGTAGCCAGGAACTGGCGGCGATCTACTGCGATCTGTTCCAGCGTCGCTGGGGCTTCCCGGCCACTGGTGCGGCGCGCATGGGTGAGGTGCTGGAGTTGCTGCGCGAACTGTTGATCGGCTCGGTGATCTTCCTCAACGATGCGCCGATTGCGATCCAGTTGGTGTACCGGGTCGAGGCGCCACAATGGATCAGCGTCGAATACATCAATGGCGGCGTCGATCCCGAAACCCGCGAGTTCAGTCCTGGCAGCGTGCTGAGTTTCCTTAATACGCAAAGTGCCTGGGAACAGGCGCGGGCGCTCGACAAGCCGCTGCGCTTCTCGTTTGGCCGTGCCGATCGTGAGTACAAGGACCGTTGGTGCAATCCTGTGCCGGTCTTCACCGTATGAGTGCGCCTATGAGTCGCAAGCAGCAATTGCTCAAGCGGCATCGCCGCAACAAACGGATCGGCCTGCTGATCGCCCTCGCGCTGTTGATCGCCGTGGGTGTGCTGGTGGCGTGGTGGTTACCGCTGGTCCTCGCGGTCCTGGCCTGGGTAGCCCATGAAGCCTGGTTCGCCGACCATTTGTTCTACTCCCCGCGTGACGATTACCAGTACAGCTTCGCGCCTTACACGCCACAACCGAAGATTCGCCTGGACGGCGAGCGTTTGCTGCTCGACGACGGGGTGATCCTCGCCGACGACACCACGCTGATCCTCGCGCTGCGGGTGAAAAGCGGCTGGCTGGGGCGCTTTCTCGACCCGGCGGTAGAGCTGTTGGGCGGTGACAATCCGGATCGACAAGTCTTCGAACGTGGCGTCAACGGTTTGCGCTACCTCAATCTCAGCGGCCAGGCGCAGGCGCTTTCGGCGGGGCAGTTGCGCTTGCGCGGACGCCATTGCCAGGTGCACGGCGAACCTGTCCTGTGGTCTGTCGAACAGCCGGACTACCGGCGTCAGCGCGTGATGGTGATCGCGCCGCACGCCGACGATGCCGAGTTGGCCGCCTACGGGCTGTACAGCCAGGCCGACGAGACCTGGATTGTCACCCTGACCGCCGGTGAAATCGAAGCCGAGCACTATCAGCAGATGGGTTTGAGCACAGTCGAAGCCTCGCGACTCAAGGGGCGCCTGCGTGCCTGGGACAGCATTGCCGTGCCGCGCTGGGCGGGCGTACCGGCGGCGCACTGCGTGCAGTTGGGTTACTTCTGTCTGCAGTTGCCGGCCATGCAAGCCGCGCCGAACCAGCCGATGCCTTCGCGCGAAGCCGGACTGGATGACATTCGCGGGTTCCGTCAGCTCAATCCGTTCGCCTTGCCGGGCGATCAGGATGGCCGGCCGACCTGGAACAATCTGCTGGCCGATCTGCGTGAAGTGCTGCTCAAGGCGCGACCGCAGGTGATCGTCCTGCCCCATCCTTCGCTTGATCCACACCCCGATCACATCTGCGCCCAGCAAGCGGTGCTGGAGGCCTTGAACGGCCTTGAATGGCAGCCCACGACGTTGCTCGGCTACGCTAATCACTTGCACGACAACGATCGCTGGCCAATGGGCGATTCCGGGGCCGGCATTGCCTTGCCTCCGGTCTTTGATCCGGCGCAAGTGCTGCAGCCGTACTGTCTGGCATTGTCACCGCAGCAGCAGATCGACAAGGCCATGGCGCTGGGCATGATGCATGACCTGCAGCCCCGCGCGCCGTTGAAGCGCCGCCTGCGTCGGTGCTTGCAGCGCTGGTTGGCGGGGCGGCGTGCTTCGCCTTACGGGGAGAACGAATTCTTCCGCAAGGCCGTGCGCCGGCATGAGCTGTTCTGGCGTTTGTAAATATGTATTTCGTGAACTATCTCTACCGCTACTCTGGGTTAATCTCTGCACTTTTTTGGGGCTGCCGGGCCTCGCAAGGAACACGATGAAGGTTTTATTTCTGGTGCAGAAAGAACAGCGGGCGATCCTCGACCGCTTGTACGAAGGCGTCGCCGCGAATTGCGAGTGCGACCTGCGCTGGCTCAGCAGTGATGAACAACGCAACCTGCGCGGCTATTTCCGTCGTGAAGTCGATGTCTCGCGCTATGACCGGATCATTTTCTTCCTGCGCTTCAAGCAGGAAATTCGCCAGGCGAGCTTCATCCGCACCCTCCCCAACCTGGTGATCCTCGAGCACGACGCCTACCAGAACTACATCCCGTGCAAGTACACCGGCAAATTCAGCGCGCACTACCGCCGGCTGCCGTGGGCGCGAGTGATCAGCTCGGGCTTCGTGGTCGCCGAGCGCTTGCGTGAAGAGGGTTTCGACGCGGTGTTCGTGCCCAAGGGCTACGATCAGGCCCTGTTGCACGATCAGGGGCGTGAGCGCGATATCGAACTGGCCTTCGTCGGCAGCACCAACAGTGTCGCCTACAGTGGGCGCAAGGCGCTGCTCGACGAACTGGCGAGTGTCGAACCGCTGGTGGTCACCCGCACCAAGTCCGGTGACGAGTACCGCGACACCCTCAACCGCATCCGTTTTTTCGTCAGTGCCGACGTCGGCATGGGCGAGTTCATGATCAAGAATTTCGAAGCCATGGCCTGCGGCTGCGTATTGCTGGCCTTCGATCAGGGCGAGGCGGAGAGCCGCGCGCTGGGGCTGCAGGATATGCACAACATCGTGTTCTATCGCGACATCGCGCACCTGCAGGAGAAACTCGCGCAGCTGCGTGCCGATCCCGAGTTGGCGGCCAGCATCGCGCGCAATGGTCGGGACCTGGCGGTGAACCAGTTCAGTTTTGCCCGCGTCGGCCAGCGCATCGTCGAAGCGATCGAGCCGCCACTGCGTCCGCGTGCAGACCTGAGCCTGGTCGAGCGACTACGCTTGAAACTAGGCGTTTGACCCGGCGTTCAAGGCATTTGAAAGTATTTGCAACTATAACTGGCAAGGACCCGTCACTGTTGAGGCTCAGCAGTGTCAAAAGCCGATGTGGAAAAGGGCGTCTTGCTCAATGAGTATCCTTAATGTCATGTGGTCCGGAGGCTCTGCCTTTGCCTCCATCCACAAGGTTCACCGGCAGTTGCTTGACCAGGTGGCCCCGTCCACCGCCATCAATACCTGGCTGTTGTGCGGTGATGCGCAAGGCTGTGCCGCCGCGTTCGGCGAGACCCGCGAGTGGCGCCTTTCCTCCAGCCAACTCAAGGGCAAGCACCTGTGGAAACTGCTGGTGCCGCGCATGCAGGCGCGTTTCTACCAGGCGCTGAAGGGCAGTGACGTGCAGGTGGTGTTGCTCGATGGCCTGGGCGCAGCGAGGGCGCTGTTGCCGGTCCTGAGAAAGCTCCCGAACCTGCGTGCCGTGGTGATGTTCCATGGTGAAACCCGCATCCGCCCGGCAGATGTCGCTTTGCTCGGAGCGTTTGATCCTTCCCGGCTGACCTTGGCCGCCGTTTCGCAAACCCTGGCCGATTCATTGGCCAGTGATCTGCAGATCCCGGTCGTCGCCGTTCGTGGCGCCCTCGATCCCGTCGATTTCCGTTCGAAGCTGTTGTCGCGCCAGCAGGCGCGCAGCCGTTTGCAGTTGCCCGAAGACGCGCCGGTTGTCGGTGCGGTGGGGCGCCTGGTCGATAACAAAGGCTTTGCCTGCCTGATCGAAGCGTTTGCCCGCGCCCGCCAGCAGCAACCGCAATTGCGCCTGGTGATCGTCGGCGAGGGGCGTGCGCGTGAAGCGCTGCAGTCGCGCATCGATCAACTGGGTCTGGGCGAAGCGGTGGCGCTCCCCGGGCACCTGGATGACGTCGCCACGCTCTATCGGGCATTCGATTGGGTGGCGATCCCATCGCTGGAAGAAGGTCTCGGCCTGATCCTGCAGGAGGCCGTACTGGCAGGCGTTCCGGTAGTGACCAGTGAGCTTGCGGTGTTTCGCGAGCAGTTGGCTGACGCAGGTCGCTACGTCGCCCTGCAGGATGTCAGCGCCTGGAGTGCGGCGCTTGTCGAGGCGTTCAACGTCGTTCCCGAGCAGGTCGCGACCGCCCAGTGTGCGGTACTTTCCCCGGACAGCGCCTGGCTGGAGTTCAGCCAGGCGGCGCGCACGCTGCTGTCATGCCGGCAGTAAGGATTGCGCCAACGTCTGCATTGGAAAGCTGTCGTTCAGCTTCTCGCGCTCAATATAGCGCGCGAAGTGTTGCAGGTTGCGCTTGACTAGATGAGGCGGCAGCGGCCCGCGCGTGAAGCGCATGTCGGCCACGTCGATCAGGCCGTAGCGGTTGTCGGGCGTGACCACGATGTTGCCCAGGTGCAGCGAGCGGAAGTAGACCCCGGCGCTGTGCAGTTCGCGAATGAATTGACTGAGCGCAGGTAGCGCCTGTTGCCAGTCGAAGCCGTCCTTGTTGGCGATCTGGCGCAAGGTTTCACCTGGCAACGGGCGGTACAGCACGGCCGTCATGCCGGGGGTTTCCAGGCGATGGAACTTCAGCGCTTGAAGCGTCGGGATGCCGCGTTTTTCCAGTTGCACCGCGTTATCGATGAAGCGCCTTGAATAAGGCCGAAAGAGTGCCGAAGACAGCAGGCGCTTGCGGCGAAACAGCTTGAGGATGTTGCCGTCCGGCAAGAGGAAGACTTTTGGGCCGAAGCTGTCGGCTTCTAGTACTCTGGCGCCTTCAACCATTTGATTTAACGTGGCATTGGGTAGCCGCAAGCATTGCATGTAGGAAGCCTTGTCGAAAAAGGTGGCGTATATGCAAACCATGATGCCGAAAAGTTGTTGTTTTAACCATGCCGTGTTGGCAGTTGGATTTTTCAGTGGGAGCGGTTAGATGCAGGAGACGCGCTGGGCGCAGGGTTGGATGGCCGCGGGCCTCCTATGGTTTTTACTCGCTATTGCATTTGCACCGACCAACAAGATCTACCAGCAAGGGTTGGTCGCGTTTCTCTGGTTGCCGACACTTGTCCTCGCCTGGTCGGCACGCGCCCGGCTCAGGGAGCTCTGGCAGGGCCAGCGGCTGGTGTGCCTGGCGGTAATCGGGCTGGGATGCTGGGCCATGATTACCCTGCTCTGGACCCAGGACCCCGATCCTTCGCGCGGTGCCAAGCGCTCCCTGTACATCATCGTCTTCCTGTTGTTTTTCCCGATATTCGCCAATGCCCGCCCTGAGCGAGTGATCCGCATCATGCAGTGGGGCGGGCTCGGGTTGGCCTTGACCGCGCTGTTGGCGGCCATCAAGTTCTACGGCGTCGAGGGCAACCACTGGATGGCTCGCCTGGTCGGCCTTGGGCAACTGGCGCATCCGATCCTGGGTGGCTATGTGCTGGGGCTGGCAGCCGTGTGGATGGTCCACTGGGTTCCGCAAAGCCGCGCCAGGCAAGCGCTCTGGCTACTGGCATTGGCGTTTCTCTGCGGTTTTGTCCTGCTCTCGCAAAGTCGTGGCGCCGCACTAGCCCTGTTGCTGACCTTCCTGAGCATGCCCATCTGGTGTCGCGACCGGCACAGTAGGCTGATTTCCGCAGGTGCATTGTTGTTGGCGATGCTGGCGTTCTGGGTGCTGGAGCCGTTGGTATTGGCGCGAGGCACGTCGTACCGCCCGGAAATATTGATGGCCAGCCTGGACATGATTGCCCTGCATCCGTGGACGGGCCTGGGCATGGGCTCGGGTTATTCGGTGTTTACCCAAGGCATGCAATTCGATCATGCGCACAACCTGTTCACCCATATCGCCATCGAACTCGGCCTGCCGGGCCTGCTGCTGTGGTGCGTGCTCTGGTTCGCCGTGCTGCGCGAAGCCTGGCGTGCCCGTGATACCTTGTACGGCCGTGGCGTTATCGGTATCTGGATGTTTTCGTTCCTGGCCATGCAGTTCGACGCGGCAAGCATCAGTGGAACACCGCGTGCCGAATGGTTCATCAGTTGGCTGCCAGTAGGCCTGGCCAGCGTTTTGGTATGGACACAGGCCAAACTCCACGCCTGTGATAAAATTCCGCGTTCTACCTAAGAAGTGAGCTCGACGATGAGTGCAACACCGCCCAATGCGGAGCAGGATTCAAGCCTGAAAATCTATTTTCGACTGCTGGGGTACGTCAAACCCTACGTAGGCATTTTCCTGTTGAGTATCCTGGGTTTCGTCATATTTGCCTCCACCCAGCCCATGCTGGCGGGGATCCTCAAGTATTTCGTCGACGGCTTGAGCAATCCGGAAGCCGTGCTGTTCCCTCATATACCGGTCCTGCGGGATTTGAAGCTGCTGGTGGCCGTGCCCCTGCTGATCATTCTGATCGCGGCGTGGCAGGGGCTGGGCTCGTTCCTCAGTAACTACTACCTGGCCAAGGTCTCGCTGGGCCTGGTGCACGACTTGCGGGTCGAGTTGTTCAACAAGCTGCTGGTCCTACCCAATCGCTATTTCGATACCCACAACTCCGGGCACCTGATTTCGCGTATTACCTTCAACGTGACCATGGTCACCGGCGCGGCTACCGATGCGATCAAGGTAGTGATTCGCGAAGGACTGACCGTGGTCTTCCTGTTTGCCTACCTGCTATGGATGAACTGGAAGCTGACTCTGGTGATGCTGGCGATTCTGCCGCTGATCTCGTTCATGGTCGGCAACACCAGCAAGAAATTCCGCAAGCAGAGCAAGCGCATCCAGGTGGCGATGGGCGATGTGACTCACGTCGCCTCCGAAACCATCCAGGGTTATCGCGTGGTGCGCAGTTTCGGTGGTGAGACCTACGAGCAACAGCGGTTTGCCCGCGCCAGCCAGAGCAATACCGACAAGCAACTGCGCATGACCCGCACCAGTGCCATCTACACGCCGGCACTGCAGTTGGTGATTTACACCGCCATGGCCACCTTGATGTTCCTGGTGCTGTTCCTGCGCGGCGATGCCACCGCTGGTGACCTGGTGGCCTACATCACTGCGGCTGGCCTGCTGCCCAAGCCGATTCGCCAGTTGTCGGAAGTCAGCTCGACCATCCAGAAGGGCGTGGCCGGTGCCGAGAGCATTTTCGAGCAGTTGGATGTCGAGCCGGAAGTCGACAACGGCACCGTCGAGCGCGAGCGCGTCAGCGGCCGCCTGGACGTGCACAACCTGAGCTTCACCTACCCCGGCACCGATCGCGAGGTGTTGAAGAACATCAGCTTCACCGCAACGCCTGGGCAGATGATTGCGCTGGTGGGGCGTTCCGGTAGCGGCAAGTCGACGCTCGCCAGCCTGATCCCGCGCTTCTACCATCACGAAAGTGGCAAGATCCTGCTCGATGAAATCGAGATCGAGGACTATCGCCTGCGCAACCTGCGCAAGCATGTGTCCCAGGTGACTCAGCATGTGACGCTGTTCAACGACACTGTCGCCAACAACATCGCCTATGGCGACCTGGCGGGTGCGCCGCGCGAGGACATCGAGAGGGCAGCAGAAGATGCCTACGCGATGGACTTCATTTCCCAGTTGCCGCAAGGCCTGGACACCGAGGTCGGGGAAAACGGTGTATTGCTCTCCGGTGGCCAACGGCAACGCCTGGCAATCGCCCGCGCATTGTTGAAAAACGCCCCACTGCTGATTCTCGACGAAGCGACCTCGGCCCTCGACACCGAGTCCGAGCGCCATATCCAGGCGGCACTGGACAAGGTCATGAAAGGCCGCACCACGCTGGTGATCGCTCACCGCCTGTCGACCATCGAGAAGGCCGACCTGATCCTGGTCATGGACCACGGTGAGATTGTCGAGCGCGGCACTCACGCCCAGTTGCTGGCGCAGGGCGGCTACTACTCCCGCCTGCACGCCATGGGTCTGGATGAACCGACCTCGGCGGGCATTGCCTGATCCGTTCGCAGATTGATTGTTCGCCGGGCACACAACGCGCCCGGCGGATGATTTACCCGTCTGCGACGCTCGCCTCAAAACGCCCCTCATTCGGCAGTTTTGCTCAAGAATTAACCAAACCAACAGCGTGTATCAGCGCGGATGAAGCGGGCGAACTAGCCGGCGTTCACCCTGTGTTAATATCGCGCCCCTGTTCATTTTGTATGTGGGTTGCACCATGAAGTTGTCCATGCCGCGTTTCGATCAGGCCCCTGTCTTGGTGGTCGGCGATGTCATGCTCGACCGTTACTGGCATGGTGGTACCTCACGGATTTCTCCTGAGGCACCCGTGCCGGTGGTCAAGGTCGATCAAATCGAAGACCGCCCGGGCGGTGCCGCCAACGTTGCCCTGAACATTGCCGCGCTCGGTGCCCCTGCCTCGCTGGTCGGCGTGACCGGCGATGACGAGGCCGCCGACAGCCTGGCCAACAGTCTCAAGGGCGCTGGCGTACGCGCCTTGTTCCAGCGCATTGCGCACCAGCCGACCATCGTCAAGCTGCGGGTCATGAGTCGGCACCAGCAATTGCTGCGTATCGATTTCGAACAACCCTTCGCCACCGACGCCCAGGCCCTCGCTGCTGAAGTCGACAGCCTGCTCGAAGGCATCAAGGTGCTGGTGTTGTCCGATTACGGCAAGGGCGCACTGAAGAACCACCAGGCGCTGATCGAGGCCGCCCGTGCCAAGGGTATTCCGGTACTGGCTGACCCCAAGGGCAAGGATTTCTCGATTTACCGTGGCGCCAGCCTGATCACCCCGAACCTCAGCGAATTCGAAGCCATCGTCGGCGGTTGCGTCGATGAGCACGACCTGGTGAACAAGGGCGCCAAGCTGATGCACGACCTCGAACTCGGCGCCTTGCTGGTGACCCGTGGCGAGCATGGCATGACCCTGCTGCGCCCGGAGCATCCGCCCCTGCACCTGCCGGCGCGGGCCCGTGAAGTGTTCGACGTGACCGGTGCCGGTGACACGGTGATTTCGACCCTGGCCGCCGCGATCGCGGCCGGCGAGGAACTGCCGCACGCGGTGGCCCTGGCCAACCTGGCGGCGAGCATTGTGGTGGGCAAGTTGGGTACCGCTTCCATCAGCGCCCCGGAACTGCGTCGTGCGATCCAGCGCGAAGAGGGCTCCGAGCGCGGCGTGTTGGGCATCGAGCAATTGCTGCAGGCGGTCGAAGACGCGCGTGCGCATAACGAGTCGATCGTGTTCACCAACGGCTGCTTCGACATCCTCCACGCCGGTCACGTGACCTACCTGGAGCAAGCGCGCGCCCAAGGCGATCGCTTGATCGTCGCGATCAACGATGACGCTTCGGTCAGTCGCTTGAAAGGGCCGGGTCGGCCGATCAACAGCGTCGACCGGCGCATGGCCGTGCTGGCGGGTCTGGGCGCGGTGGATTGGGTGATCAGTTTCCCGGAAGGGACGCCGGAAAACCTGCTGTCCCAGGTCAAGCCTGACGTGCTGGTCAAGGGTGGCGACTACGGGATCGATCAGGTCGTGGGTGCCGACATCGTCAAGGCCTATGGCGGCACCGTGAAGGTGCTGGGGCTGGTGGAAAACAGCTCGACCACCGCGATCGTCGAGAAGATCCGCAAGACCGAGTAATACCCTCACCCGCACTGCGGGCGGGCGCCTGCAGTGCGGCTGAGAAATGTTCAGCGACTGGCTTTTTTCGCCACGATCTTGCGCAGCATCTGCCGAGCCTTGCCGGTGAATTGACGTAATTTCGAATCCTTGGCCGGGGCGACCAGCCCTTGTTGCTTGAGCCAGTCCTTCCAGCGAATCCGCTCATCCCTGACCAACCAACCTTCCTGCCGGGCAAAGCTTTCTGCCAGGTACAGGCCACGTGTGCTCGCCGGGAGCAACTGGTCTTTCTTCAGGGTGTAGAGCTCAGGCAGCGGTTGCCCGTCCTTGAGCGGCATCAGGTACAGGTCAGGGCGCTTGCGGTCGAGGCGGGCGACCAGTTGATCACCCTCCAGGCGCTCATCGACGTGAAACAGGCTCAGGGACTTGGCTTCCTTGGGCACGTCGAGGCGTAGATCGTAAATCAGCTGCAATGACGCCGTGGGCAGGTGGACGTAGGCCCGTGGACGCTCGATCAGTTGCAGGTTGGCGCAGCGCACCGGGCGGGCGGCGCCGGATTCCGGGCTCAGGCGAAACGGCATGGCTTCGCGATAATGCAGTGCCGTGGCGTAGGGCGCCGGCAGCCAGGTGTCATTGAAGCGTCCGCCGAGCCAGCCCTCCGGGGTTTCCAGCAGGCATTCCTCGGCGATCTCCTGGATGGCGGTGTGCAGCGGCAGGTTAAGTTCGTGGGCCGGAACGTAGCCGGAAATCAGCTTGAGCACGACATCGCCGCGATCCTGGCGACGTTGGCGTACCAGCACCCAGTAGTCGCGATTTTGCCAGCGCAGGGTCAGGCGCACCGAGACGCCGAGGTTGGCCAGCTCAAGGGCAAAGCGCTCGGCATCGGCCACGTTGACCGGACGCCGGCGCTGCAAGGTTTGCGCAAAATTCAGCGGCATCCCGACGCTCTGATAGCTGAGGCCTTCGGGAGTCGCTTCGACGTAGAGGGGCAGGGTCTTGAAGTTGCTCGGGTTCTTGCGGATCAGCGTTCGCGGCATGTCGGCTCCTTCTTGCGTCGGGGTCGGCCGCCTCGACGGCGGTTCAACGACTGGCTAGGACTTGAGCAACGGTCGCCACATTGTGGGCGAGGTGCAGCGGGTTGATGGTGCCGACAATAGCACTGGCAACTCCGGGTTGGGCGAACAACAACTCGAAACTGGCACGTACCGGATCGACTCCCGGACTCAGGCACACGTGACCACTGGCCAGGGCCTTTTTCACCAGGATCGCCTTGCCGTGGGCAGCAGCGTAGTCGATCACCGGCCGCTCGGCCTGTTCGTTGAGATTGTAAGTGACCATGGCGCAGTCGCCTTGCTCCAGGGCCTTGAGGCCGCCTTCGACGGTCTTCCCGGAAAAACCGAAACCGCGGATCTTGCCCTCGGCCTTGAGCGCGGCGAGGGTTTGGTAGACCTCGCTGTCATTGAGAATCGCCAGGTCATTGCCGTCGGAATGCACCAGCACCAGGTCGATAAAATCCGTTTCCAGACGTTGCAGGCTGCGCTCGATGGAGAACCGCGTGTGCGCCGCAGTGAAATCGTGACGGGACAGGCCATCGGCGAATTCCTCGCCGACCTTGCTGACAATCACCCAGTCCTGGCGCTGGCCACGCAGCAGCGGCCCAAGGCGTTCTTCGCTGCGACCATAGGCCGGTGCGGTGTCGATCAGGTTGATGCCCAGGTCGCGGGTCAGCTTGAGCAGCATGCGCGCTTCGTCATCGTCGGGAATCTGGAAACCATTGGGGTATTTCACCCCCTGGTCGCGGCCGAGCTTGACCGTGCCCAGGCCCAGAGGCGAAACCCGCAGGCCGGTGCTGCCCAGCGGGCGATGCAGATCGTGCAGGGTCGCCTGGCTCATGGCAGCAGTTGCTCCCAGGCCGGTACGCCCAGCGGCGGTTTCGGCAGGTCTGGCAGGGCGCTCGCAGGGCCAGGCTGGATGCCGTCGCGTTGCAGTGCGGCGATCACCCGGTCGGCGAAATCAGGGGCCAGTGCCAGCTTGGTCGGCCAACCCACCAGCAGGCGGTCCTGCTCGGCGAGGAAGGCGTTGTCGGGACGAATCAGCCCCGATTGCTGGGGTTCTGCGCGGTCGACCCGCAAGGTCGCCCACTGGGCCTGGCTGAGATCGATCCATGGCAGCAGGTGCGCCAGTTCTTTCTGCGCGACAGCAATCTGTTCGGCAGGCTCGCGGGCCACGCCTTCGGCTTCGGCAATGTCGCCGCCGACGTACCAGACCCATTGACCGTCGGCGGCCGGATGGGTGGTCACGGTAATCCGTGGTTTCGGCCCGCCGCCCAGGCAGTGGGCGTACAGCGGCTTGAGGCTCGGGCCTTTGACCAGGACCATGTGCAGCGGGCGCAATTGCATCGCTGGCTGACTCAGGCCCAGTGCAGCGAGCAGTTCGGCGGTGCCGGCGCCGGCGCTGAGGACAATGCGCTGTGCGCGGATTTCCCGCCCATCGACCCGCAGGCCCACCAGTTCACCGTTGTCCTGCAGGGGTTCGATCTGTTGGGCGGCCAGCAGACCGTCTCCGGCCAGTTGTGCCAGGCGCGCGATCAGGCTCGGGATGTCGACCACCAGTTCGGCCAGGCGATAGACCTTGCCCTTGAAGCGCTTGTCTTGCAACGCGGCGGGCAGTCGCTCGCCCTTGACCTGGTCGACGCGTCCGCGCACGGCCTTGCTGGCGAAGAAGCTGGTGAGGTTGCCGGCCAGGGTGCCGGGCGACCACAGGTAGTGGGCGTCGGAGAGCAGGCGCACGCCGGACAGGTCCAGTTCGCCATTGCCGTTCAGGGCTTCACCCCAGCGGCGCGGCATGTCGGCAATCGCTTCCGAGGCGCCCGTCAGGGCACCGTGCAGCGCGTATTTGGCGCCACCGTGGATGATGCCTTGGGACTTGACGCTCTGCCCGCCACCGAGGCTGGCACTTTCCACCAGCACCGTGGAAAAACCCAGGCGGCGCAGGCGTGCATTGAGCCAGAGCCCGGCAACTCCAGCGCCGACAATCAGGACGTCGGTGGAAATATCGGTGGGCATGGGGGCGACCTCAGTGTTCAAGACTAGGGCCGCAGTATACAGACTCAATGTGCAGTACAAGCGCTGAGCGCATTGCTGTCTTGCTCTGGATCAATGCCCCGCGGTTTTCGAGAACAGCTGAATCACCACCACACCCAGCACAATCAGCGCCATGCCAAGCATTGCCGGCACGTCGAGTTTCTGGCCGTAGATGAACAGCGCCGCAACGCTGACCATGACAATCCCCATGCCGGCCCACACCGCATAGGCGACCCCAACCGGCACGCTGCGCACCACCAGGGTCAGCATCCAGAAGGCAATGCCGTAGCCGCAGATCACCAACAGCAGGGGCAGGGGTGTGCTGAAGCCCTTGACGGCTTTCATCGAGACGGTGGCGATCACTTCGGCACAGATGGCGATGGCCAGGTAGTAGTAAGCGCTCATTGATCAATCCTCGTATGAAATAGTGGCGGGCTCCCCCTTTCTGTAGGAGCGAGCTTGCTCGCGAAAAACTCAAGAACGCCGCGCTCATTCAGGATATTCGCGTAATCGTTGACGTTTTTCGCTAGCAAGCTCGCTCCTACATAGGGCGGTATTTTAGAGATTCAACAGATGCGGTAAAGTCATTACCTATCTGAAACCAAGATAGGTTGAGCCATGAGCATTCAGTGGAATCTGGAACAGATGCAGCTGTTCGTCAGCGTCGCCGAGCAGCGCTCGTTTTCCGCCGTCGCCCGTGACCAGCGCAAGGCGCAATCGGCGATCAGCACGGCGATTGCGCTGCTGGAGGAAGACCTGGGCGTCTGCCTGTTCGAGCGTAGCAGCGGTCGCCAGCCAAGGCTGACCGAAGCCGGCAGTGCATTGCTGGAGGAAGCGCGGGAGGTGCTGCGCCAGTGCGAACGGCTCAATGGTCGGGCGCAGGCGCTGATGCGCGGGCAGGAAGCCCGTATCCGCCTGGCCCAGGACGAGGCGATGCCTTATCAGCCGGTGATCGAGAGCCTCGAAGCGCTGGCCGAACAATTCCCCAGCCTGGAGGTGCAGTTGGCCAGCGCCGCACAGGGCGATGTGGCGCGCAAGCTGGTGCAGCGCCAGGCCGACCTCGGCCTGCTGTTTTATCACGAGCAGATCCCTGAGTCTCTTGAGCGACGGGTGCTGGGCAGCATCGAGATGGTCACGGTGTGCGGGGTCGGGCATCCGCTGGCACTGACGGGCCAGGTCAACTGCCAGCAGATGGCCCAGCATCGACAGTTGCTGATGGCCACCCATTCCAGCGTGTACCCAGGCAGCGAGCAGGCCAGTCCGCAGGTCTGGCGTGCCGACAGTTTCTACGTGCTCGCGGAGTGGCTGATGCGCGGCCTGGGTTGGGGCTGGCTGCCGCGACACGTGGTGCAGTATCCGGCCTATCACGGGCAGATCGTCGAGCTGGTCAGTGAATGGACGCCACCGGCACTGGTGGTGGAACTGGTCTGGCGCCGCGATGAAACCCTCGGCCCGGCGGCGCGCTGGCTGGCCGAGCGGTTTGCCGTGCAGTTGCGGGCGATCGGCTGAAAAAGCCGATAGACTCCGCCTCCATGAATAGAACCCTGTACACCGCACTGTTTTACCTGGGGCTGCCGCTGGTAGCGATTCGGCTATGGCTGCGTTCGCGCAAGGCACCGGCCTACGCCAAGCGGATTGGCGAGCGATTCTCTATCGGCTTGCCGGCCATGCATCCCGGCGGGATTTGGGTGCACGCGGTGTCGGTGGGCGAGAGCATCGCCGCGGCGCCGATGATTCGCGCGCTGTTGCAGCGTTATCCACAGTTGCCGATCACCGTGACCTGCATGACCCCGACCGGCTCCGAGCGGATCCACGCGCTGTTCGCCAACGAACCGCGGATCCAGCACTGCTACCTGCCCTACGACTTGCCTTGCGCAGCGGCAAGGTTTCTCGACCGGGTCCGGCCAACGCTGGCGGTGATCATGGAAACCGAGCTGTGGCCCAACCACATTCATCAGTGCGCCAAGCGCGCAATTCCGGTGGCGCTGGCCAATGCTCGACTGTCCGAGCGCTCGGCCAGAGGCTATGGGCGCTTTCGCAAACTGACCCAGCCGATGCTCGCCGAAATGAGCCTGTTCGCCGTGCAGACCGCAGCCGAAGCCGAGCGTTTTCGCGCCCTGGGTGCCCGCCCGGAAACGGTCGAGGTGACGGGCTCGATCAAGTTCGACCTGAACATCGATCCGCAGTTGCTGACCCGCGCCACGGCCCTGCGCGAGCAATGGCAGGCGCAGCAGCGTCCGGTGTGGATTGCCGCCAGTACTCATGAAGGTGAAGACGAGGTGGTGCTGGCAGCCCATCGCCAACTGCTCGCCAGCCACCCGGACGCGCTGCTGATCCTGGTGCCGCGCCATCCCGAGCGCTTCAATTCGGTGTTCGCTCTCTGCCAGCAGCAAGGCTTCGCCACGGTGCGCCGCTCCAGCGGTGATCCCGTCAGCGCTGGCACCTCGGTGTTGCTCGGCGACACCATGGGCGAGTTGTTGTTTCTCTACGCCCTGGCAGACAGTGCGTTTGTCGGCGGCAGCCTGGTGCCCAATGGCGGCCACAACCTGCTGGAACCGGCCGCCCTGGGCAAGCCGGTTCTCAGCGGCCCGCACCTGTTCAACTTTCTCGAGATCGCCGCGTTGATGCGCAGCGCCAAGGCCCTGCAGGAAGTCGACGACGCCCACGGCCTGGCAGTGGCCGTGCAGCGCCTGTTCGAGTTGCCCCGTGATGCGCAGCAGATGGCCGAGGCGGGGTTGCGGGTGATGCGCGCCAATCAGGGCGCGCTGCAGCGTTTGCTGGACGGGTTGGGACGGTTGATCGACAAGGCTTGAGTGTGGCGAGGGGACCCTCGCCACGGGCGGTTTTCAAGGACGGGCCTTGAGTTGTTCAGCCGCCTCTTTCGCCAGGTCCGGCGGTAGGAAATCCTTGTCCGGGTTGTAGTTGGGGTTCAGCCAGCGCGCCAGGTCCTGCAGGTCGCCCGGGTTCAGGGTGCCGGCCTGTTGCTTGAGCTTCAGGTTGTCGATGATGTAGTCGTAGCGGGTGTTGTTGTAGTCGCGTACCGAGGTGTACAGCGAGCGTTGCGCATCCAGCACGTCGACGATGTTGCGAGTACCCACCTGGTAACCGATCTCGGTCGCGTCCAGCGCACTCTGGTTGGAAATGATCGACTGCTTGCGCGCCTGGACCTGTTCGACGTCGGTGTTCACCGCGCGGTGCAGGTCGCGGGTGTTTTCGACGATCTGCCGGCGCAGGGATTCGCGTTGCTGCTCGGTCTGGTCCAACTGGGCGTAGGACTGGCGGACTTGCGAGTTGATCAGGCCGCCGCTGTAGATCGGGATATTCAGCTGCAGGCCGATGCTCGTCTGCGACACGTCGCCGCCATAAGGTTGGCCAGTGGCGTTCGGGTTGCTGAAACCCAGCGCATCGTTATCGCCTTTCTCGTAGCGCGCGACGGCATCCAGAGTGGGCGCATGGCCGGCCTTGCGCTGCTTGAGCGTTTCTTCGGCGGCGCTGACCGCGTAATTGCTGGCCAGTAGGTTGAGGTTCTGCCGGGCTGCAGTTTCGACCCAGGCCTTGGCGTCATTCGGTGCCGGCGGCAGGATCGGCAGTTTGTGGCTGATGCCCTGGACCGAGTTGTAGCGCCGGTTGGTCAGGGTCACCAGGGCTTCAAAGGCGTCATCGACCTGGCGCTGGGCGACGATCCGGTTGGCCCGCGCGGTGTCGTAGCTGGCTTGCGATTGCAGTACGTCGGTCTTGTCCGACAGGCCCACGTCGAAACGCTCGTTGGACTGGTCGAGCTGGCGCTTGAACGCCGCTTCTTCGGCCTTGGTCGAGGCCAGGTTGTCCTGGGTGCGCAGCACGTTGAAGTAGCTGTTGGCGGTTTGCAGGATCAGGTTCTGCTCGGTCGCCGAGAGTTGCAGCGCGGCCTGTTCGTTGACTTCCTTGGCGGCCTGGAACTGGAACCAGCGATCGGCACGGAACAGCGGCTGCGCCAGGGTCGCCTGGTAGGAGTGGGCATTGCGGTTGAGCGTCGCCGACGGTTGGTCGAGTGAAGTCCGCACATTGTTCACGTCGGCACCGCCCGAGAGATTGGGCAGCAATCCGGCGCGGGCCTGGGGTACCACTTCTTTCTGCGCGCCATATTGGGCGATGGCGGCGGCCAGGTCGGCGTTGTTGTCGACCGCTTCCTGATACACGCTGACCAGGTCCGTCTTGGTCGATACGGGCGCTTCTGCTGCCCAGGCCATTCCATTGGACGCACAAGACACGGCAAGGGCCAGTGAGAGTTTGCGCAGCATAAGCGTTCCCTAAATAAGGTATTACACGGGTAATTTGACGGCCAAGGCTAAGGCGCCGCGAATGCAGCGTCAATGCGTGGAGTGGCGTAGCGAGTGTAGATGTGCAAAGGGTCGTCAACAATCCTTCTACTGCGCGCAATTACGCCATTCATCACGCTATTTGATCCGGTGTTGGCGTTCTCTGGCAGTTATGTCTAGACTGGCCCCGTTCTTGTCGGGGTGCCTTGCTATGAGGCTGAGATCGAATAATTTCGGATCCCGTTGAACCTGATCAGGTTAGCGCCTGCGTAGGGAACAAGATTTCTCGTCACCCGGCGAGTCCTCTTGTGCTTCGTCCGGGATTTTGTTCGACAATCGAACGCTCGACGACGATGCACAGCACCAGTCCTGGTGCGTCCGTGCCTTTCAGGTTCTGCTCCGACAATCCACTGCCTGGATGCTGTCTGGAGAGCCCGTGATGACCATAAAAGCAAAAAACGCGATCAATCTGAGTGAATCGGCAAAGGTCGATGAACAGTCGGTTCAACCCTTTACCCGTTCGCAAAAAGTCTATGTCCAGGGCTCTCGCCCGGACATCCGCGTGCCGATGCGCGAAATCACCCTGGACGTGACCCCGACCGATTTCGGCGGCGAGATCAACGCGCCGGTGACTGTCTATGACACCTCGGGCCCGTACACCGACCCCAACGTGGTGATCGACGTGCGCAAAGGCCTGGGCGATGTGCGTTCGGCGTGGATCGACGACCGCGGCGACACCGAGCGCCTCAGCGGCCTGAGCTCGAACTTCGGCCAGGAGCGCCTGGCCGACGCCGAACTGACCAAGCTGCGTTTTGCCCACGTCAACAACCCACGCCGCGCCAAGGCCGGGGCCAACGTCAGCCAGATGCACTACGCGCGCCAAGGCATCATCACCGCCGAGATGGAATACGTCGCCATCCGCGAAAACATGAAGCTGCAAGAGGCCCGCGCTGCCGGCCTGTTGAAGCAGCAGCACGCCGGCCACAGTTTCGGCGCGAGCATCCCGAAGGAAATCACCCCGGAGTTCGTCCGTGAGGAAATCGCCCGCGGTCGCGCGATCATCCCGGCCAACATCAACCACACCGAACTGGAACCGATGATCATCGGCCGTAACTTCCTGGTGAAGATCAACGGCAACATCGGCAACAGCGCCCTGGGTTCGTCCATCGAAGAAGAAGTGGCGAAACTGACCTGGGGCATTCGCTGGGGTTCGGACACGGTCATGGACCTGTCCACCGGCAAGCACATCCATGAAACCCGCGAGTGGATCATTCGCAACTCGCCGGTGCCAATCGGGACCGTGCCGATCTACCAGGCCCTGGAAAAAGTCGGCGGCGTCGCCGAAGACCTGACCTGGGAGCTGTTCCGCGACACGCTGATCGAGCAGGCCGAGCAGGGCGTCGACTACTTCACCATCCACGCCGGCGTGCTGCTGCGCTACGTGCCGATGACCGCCAAGCGGGTGACCGGCATCGTTTCCCGTGGCGGCTCGATCATGGCCAAGTGGTGCCTGGCGCATCACCAGGAGAACTTCCTCTACACCCATTTCGAGGAAATCTGCGAAATCATGAAGGCCTACGACGTCAGCTTCTCGCTGGGCGATGGCCTGCGTCCGGGCTCGATTGCCGATGCCAACGACGAAGCGCAGTTCGGCGAGCTGGAAACCCTTGGCGAGCTGACCAAGATCGCCTGGAAGCACGACGTGCAGTGCATGATCGAAGGCCCGGGCCACGTGCCGATGCAGTTGATCAAGGAAAACATGGACAAGCAGCTGGAATGCTGCGACGAGGCGCCGTTCTACACCCTCGGCCCGCTGACCACCGACATCGCACCCGGCTACGACCACATCACCTCGGGCATCGGTGCCGCGATGATCGGCTGGTTCGGTTGCGCCATGCTCTGCTACGTGACGCCGAAGGAGCACCTGGGCCTGCCGAACAAGGATGACGTGAAGACCGGGATCATCACCTACAAGATCGCCGCGCATGCTGCCGATCTCGCAAAAGGTCATCCTGGTGCACAGATTCGCGACAACGCCTTGAGCAAGGCGCGCTTCGAGTTCCGCTGGGAAGACCAGTTCAACCTCGGCCTGGATCCGGACACCGCGCGTTCGTATCACGATGAAACCCTGCCGAAGGATTCGGCCAAGGTCGCGCACTTCTGCTCCATGTGCGGACCGAAATTCTGCTCGATGAAAATCACCCAGGAAGTCCGCGAGTACGCGGCCAACCAACGGATCGAAGCGGTCGACGTGGAGGTCGCCCAAGGCATGGCCGAACAGGCCGAGCGCTTCAAGCAGGAAGGCAGTCAGCTGTACAAGAAGGTTTGATCTGAGCTGAAAAGGTGGGGCCTGTATTGGCCCCATCGCCAGCAGGCTGGCTCCCACAGTGTTTCGCGTCGTACGCAGAAAATGGGTTCAGCAAGGAACCTTGTGGGAGCGAGCCTGCTCGCGAAGGCGATCAACACAACAACAAATGTCCCTCTGAGATAACACCCTTGAGCATTCAACCCAGCACTTACTCCCCCGATACCGCGGTCCCGTTGGACAAGCGTGTGTTCGGCGGTCGCGACCTGTTTTCCCTGTGGTTCTCCCTCGGTATCGGCCTGATGGTCCTGCAGACCGGGGCCTTGCTGGCGCCTGGCCTGGGTTTGTCGGGTTCGCTGCTGGCGATTTTTCTCGGCACGCTGGTCGGCGTATTGCTGCTGGCCTGCGTCGGCGTGATCGGCAGCGACACCGGCTTGTCGTCTATGGCCGCGCTGAAACTCACCCTCGGTGCGCGGGGCGCCAGCTTGCCGGCGTTGCTCAACCTATTGCAGTTGGTGGGCTGGGGCTCATTCGAAATCATCGTCATGCGCGACGCTGCCAGCCTGCTGGGTGCGAAGGCGTTCAGCGAAGGCAGTTGGCTGTCCAATCCGCTGCTGTGGACCTTGTTCTTCGGTGCCCTGGCGACATTGCTGGCCGTCAGCGGTCCGTTGACCTTCGTCCGGCAGATTCTGCGCAAGTGGGGCATCTGGTTGCTACTGGCCGCGTGCATCTGGCTGACCTGGAACCTGTTTGCCAAGGCCGATCTGGCGGCATTGTGGGCACAGGCGGGCGATGGTTCGCTGCCGTTTGCCGTCGGTTTCGACATCGCGATCGCCATGCCCCTGTCGTGGCTGCCGCTGATCGCCGACTATTCGCGTTTCGGCAAGCGCGCGAAAAACGTGTTTGGCGGCACTGCGCTGGGCTTCTTCATCGGTAATTTCTGGCTGATGAGCCTGGGCGTGGCCTACACCCTGGCGTTCGCCCCGAGTGGCGAAGTCAATGCCTTGCTGCTGGCGCTGGCCGGTGCTGGCCTGGGGATCCCGCTGCTGCTGATTCTGCTGGATGAGTCGGAAAACGCCTTCGCCGACATTCACTCGGCGGCAGTGTCCAGTGCGACCCTGTCACGCCTGAAAGTCGAACACCTGGCGCTGGCTATCGGCGTGATCTGCACCCTGATTGCCTTGCTCGCACCCCTGGCGCAGTACCAGAACTTCCTGCTGCTGATCGGCTCGGTGTTCGCACCCTTGTTCGGCGTGGTGCTGGTGGATCACTTCATCCTGCGCAAGCGCAGCGCCGTGGCGGGCTCAGCCGCGTTGCGCGGCTCGGCGTTGATCGCCTGGTTGGGCGGGGTGGCGACCTATCACTTGCTGGCCAATCTCTATCCCGAGCTGGGCGCAACCCTGCCGGCGTTGATCCTGGCAGGGCTGCTGCAACTGGTGCTGGGGCGGATCGTTACTTTTGGGCGGGAAACAGCTCAGGCTTGAGGATGCCGCTCAGGCGCGAGTAAGGGATCTTCAACTCGACGTGGCCCAGCGCGTAAGGCGCGATGGTGGTCACGTCGTACTTGAGCATCACACCGGCGGTGGTCAGCGCCACGTTGGGGGTCTGCTTGAAGGGCCAGGCCTTGAGGAACTCCGGCTCCTGATCGAGCCGGGTGCTGATCAGCCAACTGTTGTGCGCCACCTGCGCGGCTTTCCAGAACGCCGTTTCTTCGCCCGGTTTCAGCATGTCGGCCAGGGTCAGCACCTTGTGCTCCTGGCGTGAGTAATTGATGAAGCCGCGGCCCGGCACGCCATGGGCGGTGCCGTTGTCGTAGTAACTCGACAACTCGATGATCACCAGTCCGTCATGCTGCTCGCGTACCTTGGCTTGCAGGTAGCTGCTGGTGCGTGGGCCGGCGGTGCGCAGAAATTCGTCGCGATACGCCGCAAGCGAGGCGGGCAGCGGCGCGTCGGGTGTGGTGCGGGTCATTTGCAGCAGGCGTTTTTCGATGATGCCGTCGAGTTGCGGCTCACCTGGGAAACGCACGGTGTCGATGTTCACCAGTGGGCAATCGGCGGCGGTGCAGCCCGGCTTGATGGTTTCGGCGGTGTCGCGCAGGGTTTCCAGCGGAGCCTTGTAACTCGGTTGAAACAGGCTTTGGCAGGCGCCCAGCGTCAGGGCGATACAGGCCACGGAGGCGATTTTCAAAAGTGACATGGGCGTCCTTCAAGGATCAAGGGGAGGCAAAAGTTACCGGCTTCGACTGTCGACGGGGCAGTCAGTTCGCCACTAAGCTAATTAGAGTGGTTTACAGCCCTGCCGTCTATCCCGCTGGTGGCAAAGGGGCTGCATCCAGCATCGCGAGCGCGTTAGGATGGCGCGATGTCGAGGTGGGAGCCTCGTACCGGTTTTGCAGTAGACGAGGATAACCATGACTGATTTCGCCAATGCCATCCCGACCCAGGTTGAGGTCGTGCGCACCGAGAACTGCCACAAGGGCTTCTACCAGCTCGATCGCGTGCACCTGCGCCATGAGCTGTTTGCCGGTGGCATGAGCCGGGAAATCAATCGTGAATTGTTTGTGCGCCATGATGCGGTGTGCGTCCTGCCCTACGATCCGGTGCGCGACACCGTGGTGTTGATCGAGCAGTTTCGTGTTGGCGCCATGGGCAAGGTCGACAATCCGTGGCTGATCGAACTGGTCGCTGGTCTGATCGACAAGCAGGAACAACCGGAAGAAGTTGCTCACCGCGAAGCGCAGGAGGAAGCTGGGCTGGAGATTACGGCGTTATGGCCGATGCTCAACTATTTTCCGTCGCCGGGCGGCAGCACCGAATACGTGCACCTGTACCTGGGACGTTGCGACAGCACGGGGGCTGGCGGCCTGCATGGGTTGCTGGAGGAAGCAGAAGATATTCGCGTGACGGTCTGGGCTTATGAAGATGCCCTGCAGGCCGTGCGTGATGGACGGATTTCCAACGCGGCGAGCATTATTGCCATGCAGTGGCTGGCTTTGAACCGCGCTGAAGTGAGGGGGCTATGGTCGTAAACAAACAACGCGACCGCTATCGGGTCGATCTCGCGGGGCTGCAAAGCGCCTGCGAGGCCAACTATGCCCGGCTGCTTCGACTGCTGCCGGACATGCGCGAGAGCCCGGCAGCCCGGCGCATCGCCATGACCCAGGGCGACCAGATGCTTGGCGTCCTGACCCTGGAGGTGCTGCTGACTTGTCCCTACACCACCACCCTGCGCGTGCGCCAGGAACACAGCCTGCCCTGGCTGCCGGTGCCGCAGCTGGAAGTGCAGGTCTACCACGATGCGCGCATGGCCGAAGTCGTCAGCGCCGAGCATGCGCGACGCTTTCGTGGCATCTATCCTTACCCCAATGCGTTCATGCACCAACCGGACGAGAAGTCCCAGCTCAACGTGTTCCTCGGTGAATGGCTGAGCCATTGCCTGGCATGCGGGCATGAATATGAAGTGGTGCGTTAAACGCCAGATGTGAACTGCGTCCGGTTCATGGCTTTGCTCTTTTCCTGTGTCCCAGCATAATTGCGCCACTTATCCGCCCGCGTGAACACGCCCTGGGAGAACGCCTTGCCGAGCGTATCCACTCTGACCGTCAACGACCCTGTGATGCTGGTGCAACTGTCCGACAGCCATCTGTTTGGCGAGGCGCACGGCACTCTGCTGGGCATGAACACCCGCGACAGCCTGCAGAAAGTCATCGAACTGGTGCTGGCCCAGCAACCGCAGATCGATCTGCTGGTGGCCAGTGGCGACCTGTCCCAGGACGGCAGCCTGGAGTCTTATCAACAGTTCCGCCAGATGAGCGCGCAATTATCGGCGCCGGCGCGCTGGATTCCGGGCAATCACGATGAGCCGATGGTGATGGAGCAGGCGGCGACTCAGAGTTCGTTGCTGGAGCCGGTGGTGGACATCGGCAACTGGCGCATCACCTTGCTCGACTCCGCCGTCCCAGGCTCGGTGCCGGGCTATCTGGCGGATGAGCAACTGCAACTGCTCGCCCGCGCCCTGAGCGAAGCGCCGCAGCGTCATCACCTGGTGTGCTTCCATCACCACCCGGTGTCCATCGGCTGCCCGTGGATGGAGCCGATCGGTTTGCGCAACCCGGAGGCGCTGTTTGCCGTACTCGACCGTTTTCCCCAGGTGCGCGCAGTGCTGTGGGGGCACGTTCATCAGGAAATCGACCGCATGCGCGATGACATGCGTCTGCTTGCTTCGCCCTCGACCTGTATCCAGTTCGCTCCCGGCAGCGAGGATTTCAAGCTCGACACCCTGGCGCCGGGCTACCGCTGGCTGCGTCTGCTGCCGGACGGACAGCTGGAAACCGGCGTCGAGCGGGTCAGCGGCTTCGCCTTCGAGGCCGATTACGGCTCAAACGGCTACTGAGATCGAAACAAGGGGTTTCGCGCCAAGGCAAGTCAAGCGCCCGGACTCCCTGTAAACTGCCGCTCTTTGTCTCAGGTGCAGGGAGCTTGCATGTCCGGTTCGATCCTCTATATCCACGGTTTCAACAGCGCGCCTTCATCGAAGAAGGCGTGCCAGCTGGTCGGCGTGATGGAGCGTCTGGGCCTGGGCGAGCAACTGCGGGTGCCGGCCTTGCACCATCACCCGCGCGAGGCCATCGGTCAGTTGCAGCAGGCGATTGCCGAGCTGGGGCGGCCGCTGCTGGTCGGCAGCTCACTCGGCGGCTACTATGCCACTCACCTGGCCGAACAGCATGGCCTCAAGGCGTTGCTGATCAACCCGGCGGTCGCTCCCCACCGGATGTTCGACGGGTATCTGGGGACGCAACAGAACCTGTACACCGAAGAGACCTGGGAGTTGACCCATGACCACGTCGCGGCCCTCGCCGAACTGGAAGTGCCGGCGCCCCAGGACCCACAGCGTTACCAGGTGTGGCTGCAGACCGGCGATGAAACGCTGGACTACCGCCTCGCCCAACAGTATTACCGAGCCTGTGCCTTGCGCATCCAGGCGGGTGGCGACCACAGTTTCCAAGGGTTCGCCCAGCGCATGCCGGCGCTTCTGAGCTTTGCCGGCATTGGCGCCGATGTTTACCAGGCAATCGATTTCACCTGCGTGTGAAGCCTGGCTCCTATTTTCATGAATGACTGACGACGAGACCCCATGGCCACTCCCAGCGCTAGCTCTTATAACGCAGACGCCATCGAAGTCCTCTCGGGCCTCGACCCGGTGCGCAAGCGCCCTGGCATGTACACCGACACCAGTCGGCCGAACCACCTTGCCCAGGAAGTCATCGACAACAGTGTCGACGAAGCCCTGGCCGGCCACGCCAAGTCGGTCCAGGTCATCCTGCACGCCGACCACTCCCTGGAAGTCAGCGACGACGGCCGCGGCATGCCGGTGGATATCCACCCGGAAGAGGGCGTCAGCGGCGTCGAGCTGATCCTCACCAAGCTGCACGCCGGCGGCAAGTTCTCCAACAAGAACTACCAGTTCTCCGGCGGTTTGCACGGCGTGGGCATTTCCGTGGTCAACGCCCTGTCGACCGAAGTGCGGGTGCGCGTCAAGCGTGACGGCAACGAATACCAGATGACCTTCGCCGACGGTTTCAAGAAAACCGAGCTGGAAGTTGTCGGTACCGTCGGCAAGCGCAACACCGGTACCAGCGTGTTCTTCGCCCCGGATCCGAAATACTTCGATTCACCGAAATTCTCCATCAGCCGCCTCAAGCACGTGCTCAAGGCCAAGGCCGTGCTGTGCCCGGGGCTGCTGGTCAGCTTCGAAGACAAGGCCAGCGGCGAAAAAGTCGAGTGGCATTACGAAGACGGCCTGCGCTCCTACCTGGTCGACGCAGTCAGCGAATTCGAGCGCCTGCCCAATGAGCCGTTCTGCGGCAGCCTGGCGGGTAATAAGGAAGCGGTCGATTGGGCGCTGCTGTGGTTGCCCGAAGGCGGCGACAGCGTGCAGGAAAGCTACGTCAACCTGATCCCGACCGCGCAAGGCGGCACCCACGTCAACGGTCTGCGCCAGGGTTTGCTCGATGCCATGCGCGAGTTTTGCGAATTCCGCAGCCTGCTGCCGCGCGGCGTCAAGTTGGCGCCGGAGGACGTCTGGGAGCGGATTGCCTTTGTCCTGTCGATGAAGATGCAGGAGCCGCAATTCTCCGGCCAGACCAAGGAGCGCCTGTCGTCCCGTGAAGCGGCGGCGTTCGTTTCCGGGGTGGTCAAGGACGCCTTCAGCCTGTGGCTCAACGCGCACCCGGAAACCGGCATGCTGCTGGCCGAGCTGGCGATCAACAACGCCGGTCGCCGTCTCAAGGCGAGCAAGAAGGTCGAGCGCAAGCGCATCACCCAGGGGCCGGCGCTGCCGGGCAAGCTCGCCGACTGCGCCGGGCAGGACCCGATGCGCTCCGAGCTGTTCCTGGTCGAAGGTGACTCCGCCGGCGGTTCGGCCAAGCAGGCGCGAGACAAGGAGTTCCAGGCGATCCTGCCGTTGCGCGGCAAGATTCTCAACACCTGGGAAGTCGACGGCAGCGAAGTCCTCGCCAGCCAGGAAGTGCACAACATTGCCGTGGCCATCGGCGTCGATCCGGGTGCCACGGACATCAGCCAGCTGCGCTACGGCAAGATCTGCATCCTCGCCGACGCCGACTCCGACGGCCTGCACATCGCGACCTTGCTCTGCGCCCTGTTCGTCCAGCATTTCCGCACCCTGGTGGATGCCGGTCACGTCTACGTGGCCATGCCGCCGCTGTACCGCATCGACCTGGGCAAGGAGATTTACTACGCCCTGGATGAAGCCGAACGCGACGGCATCCTCGACCGCCTGGTGGCCGAGAAAAAACGTGGCAAACCGCAGGTCACCCGATTCAAGGGCCTGGGCGAAATGAACCCGCCGCAGTTGCGCGAAACCACCATGGATCCGAACACTCGGCGCCTGGTGCAGCTGACCCTCGATGATTTCGAGGCGACGGCGGAAATCATGGACATGCTGCTGGCGAAAAAACGCGCCGGCGATCGCAAGTCCTGGCTGGAATCCAAAGGCAACCTGGCCGAGGTGCTGGCCTGATGCGGAGCGGCTTTGCCCTCGCATTGCTGTTGCTAGCCGGAACTGCCAGTGCGCAGCCGGCTGAGGAGCTGCGTTTGCTGTCCGAGCATGCCGTGGAAGGCATGCGCGGCGGCAATCTGTCCGGGCTGGCACAGTGCGGTGCCGACCTGTGGACCATTTCCGATCGAGATGACGATCGCCTGTACCGGCTCGATACCCGTGACAGCACCTGGCAGGCCGAAGCGGTGGCGATCAATGTGCCGCCGGTGCCCGACAGCGGCCTGCCCTGGGGTTTGAAGAGCCGGACCTGGGCGACGTCGGTGGTGCGTGGCGGAGAGTTGGACTACGAAGGCATCAGCTGCGACCGGGCGGGCAATCGCTACATCGTCAGTGAAGCGCATGCGGCGGTGCTGCAGGTGGCGCCGACGGGCTCTGCGCAATGGCTGAAAATCTCGCCAAGCCTGGTTCGCGAAGCGCGCGCCAGCGGCATGTTGCTGCACTTCAATGCCTTGTTCGAAGGCTTGGCGGTCAATCCTGAGGGCAATCAGCTGTGGCTGGCGGCCGAGCGCGAACGGCGTGGATTGCTGCGCATCAAGCGTCAGCAAACGGTGTGGGATTGCGAGGGCAGCTGTGTGTTGCTCAGCGAGGCCGGCACACAGATGCAGCCTGCACAGTTCCCCAACGCCAGGGCCGTCTCCCGGGATTTTGCCGACCTGGCGTGGTTTGCCGGCAAGCTCTTCACCCTGGAACGCAATGCCTACGAAATCTGCCGTCGCGATGCCGAGAGCGCCAAGGTTGAGCAATGCTGGTCGTTCGCCGCCGAAGCCTTGCAGGAACCGCGACGATATCCACAGGCCTACGGTCTCGCCGAAGCCCTGGTGATCGACGCTGAAGGCGCCTGGGTCGGCATTGACAACAACAACGGTGCGCGCGCCGACGGTGAAGTCAGGCCAGTGGTCTGGCGTTTCGCTGCCCCTGTGGGCGGCTGGAGTGACAAGTCGTGAGCCAGCCGGTACCGGGCAAGCGCGCCGGGCGCATCCTGTTGGTGCTTGCCTGGTGTGCCGGGCTGTTCCTGGCCACCCGTTTCTTCGGTGAGTGGGAACAGCGTCGAGAAAACCCCAACACCCAAGTCAGCTCGCAGCAGGTCGACGGTTACATTGAGGTCAAGCTGGTGGGCAATGGCCAGGGGCATTTCGTTGCCGATGGCCAGATCAACGGCCAGCCGGTGAACTTCATGCTCGATACCGGGGCCACCGACGTGTCGATCCCGGCGGGCCTGGCCGAGCGCCTGAACCTGGAAAAGGGCGCGCCGGTCATGCTCAGCACGGCGAATGGCCGCAGCCAGGGCTATCGCACCCGGCTGCAACAATTGAAACTGGGCGACATTGTCCTGCATGACGTGCGCGCCCTGGTGGCGCCAGGCCTGAGCGGCGATCAAGTGCTGCTGGGCATGAGCGCCCTGAAACAACTCGAATTTACCCAGCGCGGCGGCACCTTGCTGCTGCGCCAGTCAACACATTGATGAGGCCCGCATGAGCGATATCCTTGCAGACAGCTTAGATGGCGTAGAGCGCCGGTCGCTGGCTGACTTCACCGAAAACGCCTACCTCAACTACTCCATGTACGTGATCATGGACCGTGCCCTGCCGCACATCGGCGACGGTCTCAAGCCCGTGCAGCGACGCATCGTCTACGCGATGAGCGAGTTGGGGCTGGACGCCGACTCCAAGCACAAGAAGTCCGCGCGTACCGTCGGTGACGTGCTCGGCAAATTCCACCCCCACGGCGACTCGGCCTGCTACGAAGCCATGGTGCTGATGGCGCAGCCGTTCAGCTATCGCTACACGCTGGTGGACGGGCAGGGCAACTGGGGTGCGCCGGATGATCCGAAATCCTTTGCGGCCATGCGTTACACCGAGGCGCGCCTGTCGCGCTATTCCGAAGTCCTGCTCAGCGAATTGGGCCAGGGCACCGCGGATTGGGGGCCGAACTTCGACGGTACACTCGACGAGCCGCTGGTATTGCCTGCGCGTTTGCCGAACATCCTGCTCAACGGCACCACCGGTATCGCGGTCGGCATGGCCACCGATGTGCCGCCGCACAACCTGCGGGAAGTCGCTACCGCCTGCGTGCGCCTGCTCGATGAGCCCAAGGCCACGGTCGAGCAGCTGTGCGAACACATCCAGGGCCCGGATTACCCGACCGAAGCGGAAATCATCACGCCGCGCGCCGACCTGCTGAAAATCTACGAAACCGGTCGTGGTTCGGTGCGCATGCGCGCCGTGTACCACGTCGAAGACGGCGACATCATCGTCACCGCGCTGCCCCATCAGGTGTCCGGCGCCAAGGTGCTCGAGCAAATCGCCGCGATGATGCAGGCCAAGCCGTCCAAGGCGCCGCAAATCGCCGACCTGCGCGATGAGTCCGACCATGAGAACCCGTGCCGGATCGTGATCATTCCGGTCAACAGCCGGGTTGACCATGAAGCCCTGATGCAGCATCTGTTCGCCAGCACCGAGCTGGAATCCACCTACCGGGTCAACGTCAATATCATCGGTCTGGACGGCAAGCCGCAGTTGAAAAACCTGCGCGCGCTGCTGGTGGAATGGTTGGAGTTCCGGGTGCGCACGGTGCGTCGTCGCCTGCAGTTCCGCCTGGACAAGGTCGAGCGTCGCCTGCACCTGTTGGACGGTTTGTTGATTGCCTACCTCAACCTGGATGAAGTGATCCACATCATCCGCACAGAGGAGCATCCGAAAGCCAAGCTGATCGAGCGTTTTGCCCTGAGCGAAATCCAGGCCGACTACATCCTCGACACCCGTTTGCGCCAGTTGGCCCGTCTCGAAGAAATGAAACTGCGTGACGAGCAGGATGAACTGCTCAAGGAGCAGGCCAAGCTGCAGGCCCTGCTCAGCAGCGAAGCCAAGCTCAAGAAGCTGGTGCGCAGCGAGCTGATCAAGGACGCTGAAACCTATGGCGACGACCGTCGCTCACCGATTGTCGAGCGTGCCGAAGCCAAGGCGCTGACCGAGCACGATCTGCTGCCCAACGAGAAAGTCACGGTAGTGCTGTCGGAAAAAGGCTGGGTGCGTTCGGCCAAGGGCCATGACATCGACGCCACCGGTCTTTCCTACAAGGCAGGGGACGGTTTCAAGGCCCTTGCGGCCGGGCGTTCCAACCAGTTTGCGGTGTTCATCGACTCCACCGGGCGCAGCTATTCGGTGGCGACCCACACCTTGCCGTCGGCACGGGGTCAGGGCGAACCGTTGACCGGTCGACTGACACCGCCACCGGGTGCGACCTTTGAATGCGTGTTGATGCCTGAAGATGACGGCCTGTATGTCATCGCTTCCGACGCCGGCTACGGCTTCGTGGTCAAGGGCGAAGACCTGCAAGCCAAGAACAAGGCGGGCAAGGCGCTGTTGAGCCTGCCCAACAACGCCAAGGTGATCTTGCCGCGTCCGGTTGCCGATCGGGATGAGAATTGGCTGGCCTCGGTGACGACCGAAGGTCGCCTGCTGATCTTCAAAATCAGTGACCTGCCGCAACTGGGCAAGGGCAAGGGCAACAAAATCATCGGTATTCCCGGCGAACGTGTGGCCAACCGCGAGGAATACGTCACCGATATCGCCGTCCTGCCAGACGGCGCGACCCTGGTGCTACAAGCCGGCAAACGCACCCTGTCGCTCAAGGCCGACGACCTGGAGCACTACAAAGGTGAGCGTGGTCGGCGCGGCAACAAGCTGCCGCGCGGATTCCAGCGGGTCGACGCACTATTGGTAGAAACTCTCAATTAAGCGGTCTAGAGCGCTCGATCTACGATTTAACCCGTAGATCGACGCTTTCGCGCTGGAGTCGCAGGGCATATTCACGGATGATATGGCCTTTCAAGCGCCGGCGTGGTCGAGCGTTCTTCATATTTATTGAGTATTTTCACAGTGAGCGGCCTTGTGGCCCTCACCTGGATGGGATGATGACTGTTCTGCGCTTTCCCCTAATTTTGTTGCTCGCCGGCGTTCTTGGCCTGGCGGGTTGCAGCACCCACCAACCGGTGTCGCTGTATCAGCTGGACAGCGGTAGCCCGGCGCAGCCTGCGCAAAGTGCGGGCATGGCCGTATTGCTGGGCCCAGTGTTGATTGCCGATTACCTGCAGCGCGAAACCCTGTTGCAACGCCAGCCGGACGGCAGCCTGCAAGCCTCGACCGACGGTCGCTGGGCGGGCAGCCTGTCTTCGGACATCAATCAGTTGCTGCTGCGTCAGGTGGCCGGTCACCTGGACAGCCAGCGCGTCGTGCTGGCCCCGGCGACCCTGGGTTTTGCCCCGGACGTCCAGGTGCTGTTGTCGATTACCCGCCTCGATTCGGGCGAGTCGCAACCGGCGGTGCTTGATGCACAGTGGCGCTTGATCGACCGTCGTGGCCAGGTTCGCGACAACCGCATCATTCACCTGCAGGAGCAGCATGCCGGCGGCACTGCGGCGCAGGTTCAGGCGCAAGGTATCTTGCTGCAGCGCCTGGCCGAGCAGCTGTCGGTCGCGCTCAAGCCGCTGGCCAACCAGCCCGCTATCGTCGAAGCGCCACGCAAGCCGGCCGCAGTCAAGCCAACGGCACCAGCGGAGCGGGAGAAACAGCCGAAGATCCCGATGGCTGCACCGATTCGTACCGATATGGAAGTGTTTCGCTTCTGATTTTCGCAGACCTGTAGGAGCGAGCCTGCTCGCGAAAGTTTGTGGACGCCGCGCGCATTCAGGAGGCGCGCGTCATCGTTAACGTTTTTCGCGAGCAAGCTCGCTCCTACAGGCAACAAAAAGCCCGCGTAATGCGGGCTTTTTGTTGTCTGCTATTTGCTCAATCCTTGGCGCTGGTCTCGTGCATGCGGGCCAGTTGGCGTTCGAGCATCGACGGATAAGGCTCCATCAGGCGTTCGACGCAGCAGGCGCCTTCCGGGCTGGCAATTGGGCGGATGCGGGCGCGTTGGCGGATCAGCGCATCGTCGTTGATCTTGCGCTCCACCAGCAGCAGGTTGCGGCTGTGTTGGGACAGGGCGAGGGCGTCCTGGGCGGTTTCGGTCAGTAGCAGGTCGATCTGGCTCAGGCCGTAAAGCTCGTCGCCCAAGGTCAGGCCCAGTTGCAGTTGCAGGGTAATGCCGCTGTCCGCCACTTCGATCTGCAACTGATGGCCGAGTGCGCGCAGCAGTTCGCCGCAGCAAATGGCGTTGGTCAGGTAGTCCTCACCGCTGTCCTGGGTGTGGAACAGCATCAGCGTGCTTCCGTCATTGAGCGTGTGCAGCTCGCTTTCATAGAGCGAGGCGGCCTGGTCGAGGCAGTCGCGGTAGCGGTCGAGCAGCTCGGTCAGGCGCGCCCGCGGCAGGCGCCGCAGTTGTTCCTGGGCGCCCAGTTGCACCGCCAGTACGGCGCTGAACTGTGGCTGTGTCGAGGCGACGGCCTTGGCTTGCGGCTTGACCACCACCGGGGCGGTGGCGCTGTCGCGAAGATCGGCGAACGGATCTTCGTCGTCTTCGTCCGACTCGTCCTCAATCGCCTTGACCACATGCCGGGGCGCCGCCTTTGCAGCGGGGATCGGGGCGCTTTCGTCGAAGCTCGGGTCGCGCAGGTTGCGTACTTCGAACGCCGGTTCATCGTCTTCGTCTTCGTCGAGGTCTTCGACTTCAGGCTCTGCAACCGGCTCGGGAATCACTGGCTCCGGCGCAAAACTGGCGTGCAGTTGACGCGCCAGGTCGCCAATTTCGTCCTGGCGCTGGGTGGCCGGGGTGTGTTCGTCGATATCGCGCAACCACACGCGCAGTTGCAGCAGCGGCGTGGAGATGTGCCGCCCCAGGCGCAGGCTCAAGGCCAGGGCCAGGGCCAGCAGGATGGCGCTGAGGATGCCCATGCTTTGCAGGCTGATGGTCATCGGCTGTTCGAACTGATCCATGTCCAGGCTGATGCGCAGTTGGCCGGCGTTCACGTCCTGGAAGGTGATCTTGCTTTCGTACATGCCCTGGGTTTCACCCAGCAGGCTCTGCTTGGGGCGCTGCCCGGCCTCGGCGAGAATCCGGTTGTCCACGCTATAGATAGCAGCGTGGGCCACCAACGGGTTCTTCGTCAGGTTATTCAGCAGGACGTTGAGGCTGAGGATGTCGTTGGACACCAACAGCTCGGTCGCGGACGTCGCCGTCTGGGTGGTCAGGCTCTGGCCAAGGGCATCGGCCTGCTCGTGCATGGCCTGCTTGAACTGCAGACCCATCACGCAGGCGTAGATCACCAGGGCCAAGGCGACCAGGATCACGTTATGGCTGGCGATGCGCAATGCAATCGGTACACGGCGGTGGCGCAGTGCACGGAAGATCAGCAGGAAGAAGTTATCGGGTTTGACTGGCGTGGGCCGGTTCACTGAGCTCGGCTCTTTTGTCCGTGGAGTTGGAGCGCAGTATAGCGATAGCCCCCAGACCGGCAAAGCGCTCGCTGTGCCCGATGGTCACCGAAAGTGGGTAGAATGCGGTTTTTTTCCACTTGCGGGGGTGCGCCTTGCGCGAAATCGTCCTGATAAACATCACGGGAGTCGACCGTCCGGGTCTGACTGCGGCCATTACCGGTGTACTGGCCCAGGGTGGTGTGAACATTCTCGACATCGGTCAGGCGGTGATCCACGACACGCTGTCGTTTGGCATCCTGGTTGAAATTCCCGACACCGAACAAGGCAAGTCGGTGCTCAAGGACATCCTGTTCACCGCCTACAAGCTCGATCAGCAGGTGCGTTTCACGCCGGTGTCCGAAGAGGATTACCAGCAGTGGGTCGGCAACCAGGGCAAAAAACGTCATATCGTGACCCTGTTGACCCGTAAAGTGACCGCCGAGCAGCTGCAGAGCGTGAGTTCGATCACCGCCAAGTACGGCTTGAACATCGATCACATCGATCGGCTGTCCGGGCGCATGCCGCTGGACACTCCGGCCGACAAGGGCAAGGGCTGCATCGAGTTTTCCGTGCGCGGCGAGGCGGCCGATCCGCAGGCCCTGCGTGCCGAATTCCTCAGCGTTGCCCATGATCTGAATGTCGACATCGCCTTCCAGGAAGATTCGCTGTTCCGTCGCAACCGTCGCCTGGCGGTGTTCGACATGGACTCGACACTGATCGAGGCGGAAGTCATCGATGAGTTGGCCAAGGCTGCCGGTGTCGGCGAGCAGGTCTCGGAAATCACCGAGCGGGCAATGGCCGGCGAGCTGGATTTCCGTGCCAGCTTCAAGGAACGCCTGGCCTTGCTCAAGGGCCTGGATGTCAGCGTGCTCGACTCCATCGGTGCCTCGCTGCGCCTGACCGAAGGCGCCGAAACCCTGTTCGCCGAACTCAAGCGCCTGGGCTACAAGACGGCGATCCTGTCGGGTGGTTTCACCTACTTCGCCAAGCAATTGCAAGCCAAGTTGGGCATCGACTACGTGTTCGCCAACGAGCTGGAAGTGCTCGACGGCAAGGTCACGGGTGTAGCGGTCGAGCCTATCGTCGACGCCCAGCGCAAGGCTGATCTGCTGCGAGAACTGGCACAAAAGGAAGGATTGCGACTGGAGCAGACCATTGCGGTCGGTGACGGTGCCAACGATCTGCCGATGCTGGCGATTGCCGGGTTGGGCGTGGCGTTTCGGGCCAAGCCGCTGGTGAAGCAGTCGGCCAAGCAGGCGATCTCCACCCTCGGGCTGGATGGTGTGCTGTACCTGCTGGGCTTCCGCGACCGCGACGGGCAGCTCTAACGCGCAATCACATTGTAGGAGGGGGCGCCCGCTTGCGGCCTGCTCGCGATGAAGTTGATGCGGTGTTGCTGATGACCCCATCGCGAGCAGGCTCGCTCCTACAGGTTTATTTCGGTGCTAATCAAGCCTTCGGCGAACCCAGCCCCTGGCCCATCACCACTGGCGAACCTGCCGCCAGCTCCTGCGCCCACTGCACCTGATCCGGGCCAAACAGCACGACAGCCGTCGAACCCAATTTGAAACGACCCAGCTCCGCACCTTTTTCCAGGTGGATCGGCGCGCGGGCGGCTTCGTCGTAGCGGAAGGTTTTCAGCTCGCGCTTGGGTGGCGTGACCAGGCCGGCCCAGACGGTTTCGATCGAGGCGACGATCATCGCGCCCACCAGCACCACGGCCATCGGCCCGCGCTCGGTGTCGAAAATGCACGCCACGCGCTCGTTGCGGGCAAACAGTTCCGGCACGTTTTCAGCGGTGGTCTGGTTGACCGAGAAGATCCGGCCCGGGATGTAGACCATTTCGCGCAGGGTGCCGGCCAGCGGCATGTGCACGCGGTGGTAGTCCTTCGGCGACAGGTAGATGGTGGCGAAATCACCGCCCATGAACGGCGCCGCATTGGCCGCATCACCGCCGAGCAGTTCCAGCACGCTGAAGCTGTGGCCCTTGGCCTGGAAGACCCGGCCGTGTTCGATCGGGCCCAGTTGGCTGACCGCGCCGTCGGCCGGGCTGAGGATCGCGCCCGGGGTTTCATCCAGCGGCCGCGCGCCGTCTTTCAGGGCACGGGTGAAGAAGGCGTTGAAGTGCTCATAGGCGGTTAGGTCTTCGACCAGGGCCTGGGACATGTCCACCTGATAGCGCTTGGCGAACCAGGCGGTGAAGGCGTTCTTGAACCAGCGCACACGGCATTCGGCAACGCAGCCGGCCAGGCGCGACAGCAGGTGATGGGGCAGCAGGTACTGACTGATGATGAACAAGCGATTTTTCATTGGGTGTCCTTAAAAACCTTGAATCTCAACGGGCGTGTCAGGGTGGTTGCCCCATTCGCCCCATGAACCGGCGTAGCCTTTGACCCGCGGATAACCGAGCGCCTTGGCCACCAGATAAGTGAAGCCAGAGCGGTGGTGGGTCTGGCAGTGAGTAATGATTTCCTTGTCGGCGGTGATGCCGAGCTGCTCGAGGATCTGCGGCATGTCGCGGCGGATCCGCAGGTTGCGCGCTTGGTCCATGCCGGCGGTCCACTCGAAGTTGATCGCGCCGGGGATGTGTCCGGCTTTGGCGGCCAGGACTTTCTCGCCGGAGTATTCCAGTGGCCCGCGGGCGTCCCAGATCGCCAGGTCGGCGGCACCGAGACGGCTTTGCAGGTACTCGCGAGTGGCGGTGGGCTCCTCGTGCAGGGTCAGTGCTACCGGACCGCCGACGGGCGGCGGGACCTCGGTGGAGGTCGGCAAGCCTTCAGCCAGCCAGGCCAGCAGCCCGCCGTCGAGGTAGTGGTAGCGCGTGTGGCCGATGACATCCAGCAGCCAGATAAAGCGTCCGGCCCAGCCGCCGCCTTCGTCGTCGTACACCACGTAGACCGCGTCCGGGTTGTGCCCCAGTTCGCCGAACAGCGCTTCGAGCGCCGCTTGCGGCGGCATCAGGCCCGGCGCGGGAGGCTGGCCCAATTGGGTGCGCTTGGGGTCGACGAAGCGTGCGCCGGGGATATGGCCCTCGGCGTAGCGGGCGCTGCTGGTCAGATCGACCAGGATCAGTTCGCGGGCGTCGAGACGGGCGCTCAGGTCGCTCGGTTCGATGACCAGCGCCAAGCCAGAGAAGTCAGACATGTGAGGTCTCCAGAGCACAAAGGGGGGGATTGTAGCGCAGCGTCATTGGCCGCGGTGGCTAAAGCTGTGCAAGGCCTTTTCGACACATTGCGCGGTTTTGCCGAAAGCTTGCACGGTGATGTCGGAAAACGCTCCGCCACCCTGGTCCGCCACCAGCACCATGAGCACCTTGCCATTGATCGCCACTGAACGCAGCAGCAGGTGTTCGCCACTGAACAGGTTGCGCAGGCTGGCGGGGAGGTGGGCGCTGAACTGCGCGTGATTGGCAGGCGTCAGGCGCAGTTGCGCGGGTTGTGCCAGCAGGCGTTGCAGGAGGCTGCTCTGGCTGACCATCAGGTTCAGCGCGGCGGCGTCCTGGCCAAGGCCAAGGGTCTGGTGGGCGCGCAACTGGCTGTGGCTGCGGTCGGCCATCAGCAGCACGGCGCGGCGCAGGCCGCAGGCAGCCAGGGCGTCGCGCGCGCAGGTGGTCAGGTGCAGGGCGTTGCTGAAAGGGCTCGGTTCGGTGAGCAACTGCGCGCAGTGTTTGCGCCATTGCGCCAGGTCTTCGGCCGTTGGCCCGGCGGGCGAGCGGTCGCGCTGTTGGTCGGCATTGCCCCAAGGCCACAGCAGCGCCTCGGCCGGGTGCCAGACATCGGGCATGGCGTGATTGCGCGCACTTTGCGCGGCCTGTTGATGCTGCTGCTGTTGCACCTCATCCATAGGGATCTGCAGGTAGAGACTGGTCAGGTACTGCCAGCGCCGCGTGTGTGGGCTGACCCATGAGCGTTGTGCCGACAGCGCCAGGCCGTTGGCCAGCAACACCGTGTTGGCGGGTTGATTGAGCCAGCGGCGCAGGGTTGGGTCATCGTCCAGGCGGTTCTGTTGGCGCAAGGGGTGATCGGCGTCTCGCGCGATCAGCAGGACCTTGGCCAGCTCGCGCTGTTCGCTGATCAACAGCCGATAACCCTGGGCGACCCAGTACGGCAGGCGCCACAGTTCCACCAGGGTCTGGCACAACTCCAGCAGGTGCACGCCGAACAGCTCTTTTTCAACCTTGTGCGCCGCCTCGCCGTTGTGGATAACCCGACGTTCCCAGTCTTCAAGGCGTTGCGGGTCGCTGAGTGCCAACGGCCACAGCGGTGCCAGGAACAGCAGGCTGCCCCAGTGGATGTCCTGCCATAGCCGCGCCAGGCGGCTGGCAAAGAAACCGCTGGCCTGCTGCGAGGCGTGCTGGCTGATCATCTGCAGCTTGCGCAGCGCGGGTGGGATTTCGTTCTGCGGGACGGCGGGCAGGCGGGCGAGCAGTTGCGCCGTGCGCTTGAGGCCAAGACGGGTGATCGCCACCTCGAGGTTTTCACAGGGCTCGGTCAGGCTGCTGCTGACATGCCGGTTGGCTTCGCGAATCACGCTCAGGGCCAGCGCCGGACTGCCTTGGATCAGGTCGGCAATTTCGCGCAATGAGCTGCGAGGATTGTTCAGCGCTCGGCTCACCCGGTCATGGCTGGCCAGCGGTACGGGCAGGATCACGCTGTCGAGACGCTTAACCCAGTCCTGGAGTGTGGAGGGGGTGGAGTTGGTTGGATTAGCCATGGTCGGGCGCGGTCACCGTTGACTTCAAACACGCCCGAGAGGGGGCAAATTGGCTTTTCGCCATAACTGGCTATAGTCTGGCGCAGTTTTGCCGATAAGTAGAAGAAGAGATTGTTTAACTTCCGAATATGACCTTGAACCCGACTTAAGTAAGTACCTTCCTACCTATGGCTAAAATTATCGGCATCATCGTCGTATTCGCGAGCGTGCTCGGCGGATACGTGCTTTCCCACGGCAAGATTGCCGCCCTGATCCAGCCTTTCGAGGTGTTGATTATCGGTGGTGCAGCGCTGGGCGCATTCCTCCAGGCGAACCCCGGCTACATGACCAAGCACGTGCTCAAGAAGTCCCTGAGCATGTTCGGTTCGCGTTTCACCCACGCCTTCTACCTGGAGGTGCTGGGCCTGATCTACGAGATCCTCAACAAGAGCCGTCGCGAAGGCATGATGGCAATCGAGGCGGACATCGAAGACGCCGCCGCCAGCCCGATTTTTGCCAAGTACCCGACCGTTCTCAAGGACGAGCGCATGACCGCCTTCGTCTGCGATTACCTGCGCATCATGTCCTCCGGCAACATGGCGCCCCATGAGCTCGAAGGCCTGTTCGACATGGAACTCTACAGCCTCAAGGAGGACCTGGAGCACCCGTCTCACGCGGTGAACGGCATCGCCGACGGCATGCCCGGCTTCGGTATCGTTGCTGCGGTACTGGGTATCGTGGTGACCATGGCCTCCCTGGGTGAAGGCGATCAGGCGTCCATCGGCCTGCACGTCGGCGCGGCGCTGGTGGGTACCTTCTTCGGTATTCTCGCGGCCTACGGTTTCTTCGGTCCGCTGGCTCACTCCCTGGCCCACGACGCCAAGGAAGAGCTGAACACCTACGAAGCGATCAAGGCGTCGCTGGTGGCCTCGGCTTCCGGCATGCCGCCCTCGCTGGCGGTGGAATTCGGGCGCAAGGTCTTGTACCCGGCGCACCGTCCGAGCTTCGCCGAGCTGGAACAAGCGGTTCGCGGTCGCTAAGTCATGGAAAACAATCAGCCGATTATCATCAAGCGCGTCAAGCGCATTGCTGGCGGGCACCACGGGGGCGCCTGGAAAATCGCCTTCGCCGACTTCGCCACGGCGATGATGGCGTTCTTCCTGGTGTTGTGGCTGTTGTCCACGGCCACGCCGGAACAGAAGATCGCCATCGCCGGGTATTTCAAGGATCCGATCGGCTTCACCGAGAGCGGCACGCCCTACGTCATCGACCTGGGTGGTTCACCCGAGCTGGCGCCGGACCAGACGCTTAACCCGGAAGCCAAGTTCCAGCCGCAGCCGGACAAGGTCACGGTCGATACCGATCAGGTTGAAGGCATGGCCGAGCAGGTCGAGCAGGAGCGCCTCGAGCTGTTGCTGCAGGAACTGCAGAACAAGGTCGAAGAAAATCCGCAATTGCAGAAGTTCAAGGACCAGATCCTGTTCGAAATTACCCCGGACGGCTTGCGCATCCAGATCATCGATTCGGAAAACCGGCCGATGTTCGACTCCGGCAGCGCGCGCTTGAAGCCTTACTTCGAGGACATCCTGCTGGCGATGGCAGACACCATCAAAGCGGTGCCGAACAAGATCAGCATCAGCGGCCACACCGATGCCAAGCCGTACACCGGCAGTGGCGATTTCGGCAACTGGGAACTGTCGTCCAATCGCGCCAACGCCGCCCGTCGAGCCTTGGTCGCCGGCAGCTATCCCGAGGCCCAGGTGGCGCGGGTGGTGGGCTATGCCTCGTCGGCGTTGTTCGATCGGGAGAACCCGTTCAACCCGATCAATCGGCGCATCGACATTGTCGTGCTGACCAAGAAAGCCCAGCGCGCCATCGAGGGCGAGCAAGGTGCCGAGCCTGCTCCTGCGCCGACCCAGGGCCAGGGCGCGCCCGGCGAAGTGCCGGCCGATCCCCATGCCCTGCCGGCCGATCAGCAACCGCTGCCGGCCCACGAGGTACGTGAACGCTTGAACCTGTTCGACGATCCGGCGCCCAAACCGGCCGAACCGCCGAAGCAGTGAGAAAAAGCCGACAGCAATGTCGGCTTTTTTGTGCGCTCTTAAAATCCGCGGCGGATGCGCGCCTTGAGTTCGTTGTGGAAGCGTTCGGCATTGGTCTTGTTGCTGGTATGCAGCCACTCGTTGTCGACCTCCGCGTCCAGGCTCAACGAGCGCCGGAGTGTCTGCTCGTTGCGATAAGCATCGATGAAGAAGTCGAGATCGGCGATTTTCGCCAGGCGTGGCCACTTGTCGAGGTAGTTCGGCAACTCGCTGGCGTCGGTCTTGAAGGTGCAGATACGCCGATTGCAGATAGTCGCTTCGCCCAGTGCAAACGGCAGCCACCAGGACTGCGCAGATTTGTCGCTGGCCAGCGCCAGCAGGTGACTGCACTCGCCGATATTGCGGGTGATCAGGCCGGTCATGTCGTCGGTGGTCTGGGATTCCGGGTCCAGGACCTCCAGGCAGGTCTGGATGTTCGCCTGCATCAGGCGGTTGTTGATGAGGACGGCGTGTGGGCGATCCATGTGGCGGTAGCTGATGAATACAGGCATTAGACGAGTCCCTTGAGCGCAAAGTGGGACTGACTGTAGGAGAAGGGCCCGTAGCAGCAAGGCTGCCGAGCACAAAGAGACGAATCCTTCATTCGAAGGAAAAAATTCTTACAGAAGGTTTTTGCCTGGCACGGACACCTGCGTCCGTGCCAGATCCTCTGATCAGTAGCTGGTTTCGGGCAGGCTGGCGATGATCGAGCGGTAGCTGTTCATTCGCTGCTGCTGCACGCGGCCGTCTTCCAGGGCCTTGAGCAGGGCGCAACCTGGCTCGCGGTCGTGCTTGCAGTCGCGGAAGCGGCACGTACCAATCAGGTCGTTGAATTCGATGAAGCCGGCTTCAACGTCGTAACGGCTGACGTGGCCAAGGCCAAATTCGCGGATACCCGGGGAGTCGATCAACTCACCGCCACCGGGGAAGTGGAACAGGCGCGCGGTGGTCGTGGTGTGAGTGCCCTGACCAGACAGCTCGGACAGTGGGCCAACACGGGTTTCGACATCCGGCAGCAGGCTGTTGACCAGCGACGACTTGCCGACGCCGGACTGGCCGACGAACACGCTGATGCGTCCGTCCAACTGCTCCTGCAGGGTCTGCATGCCATTGCCGTGGTGGGCCGAAACCTCCAGTACCGGGTAGCCCAAGGTGCGATAGACCTCAAGCAAGGCATTCAGCGCCGGGGCGTTGTGCTCGTCGATCAGGTCGAACTTGTTGAGCAGCAGCAACGGGCGGATGCCGGCATGTTCGGCGGCCACCAGGTAGCGGTCGATCAGGTTGGCATGGGGCTCGGGCAACGGGGCGAAGACGATGACGATCATGTCGACGTTGGCAGCGACCGGCTTGAGCTGGCCACGGCTGTCCGGGCGGCACAGTTCGGTGTTGCGCGGCAGTTGCGCGACGATGACGCCGATGCCTTGGTTGCCAGCACGCCAGACGACCTGGTCGCCGGTGACCAGCGCGGGCAGGTTGGCGCGCAAGTGGCAGCGGAATACCTGGCCGGCCAGTTCGCCGTCACGGGCTTCGACTTCGACCTGTACGCCGAAGTGCGCGATCACCAGACCGGTCTGTTCAGGGCCCAGGTCCCCACCTTCCAGCGCTTCGACGGCGGAGGATTCGCGTTTGGCGGCGCGGGCTGCGCGCTCGCCCTGGATCTTTTCGATGCGCCAGTTTTGACGACGATTGAGTTGGCGTTTGGCCATGGGTGTTCCGTGTTGATAATGCAGCGATTAGGTAAAACGGTCGCGAGTTTAGCACGCCCACGCAGTCGCCTAGGCTAAACTGCGCAACTACGCCGAGGAGCCGACACATGCAAAACCCGCAGAATCTGATCTGGATCGACCTGGAAATGACCGGTCTGAACCCGGACACCGACGTCATCATCGAGATGGCGACCATAGTCACCGACAGCAACCTCAACACCCTGGCCGAAGGTCCGGTGATCGCTATCCATCACAGCGACGCGATTCTCGCTGGCATGGATGAGTGGAACACCCGTCAGCACGGCGGTTCCGGCCTGACCCAACGGGTACGTGAGAGCAAGATCAACATGGCCGAGGCCGAGGCCCAGACCATCGCGTTCCTTGAACAGTGGGTGCCCAAAGGCAAATCGCCGATCTGTGGCAACAGCATCTGCCAGGACCGGCGCTTCCTTTATACCCACATGAAATCCCTGGAAAGCTACTTTCACTACCGCAACCTCGACGTCTCGACACTCAAGGAACTGGCTGCTCGCTGGGCGCCCGACGTTCGCGACAGTTTCAAGAAGGGCAGCACGCACCTGGCGCTGGACGACATCCGTGAGTCGATCGCCGAACTGCAGCATTACCGTAAGCATTTCATCAAGGCTTAAGTGGCCTATATAAAGAAGGGGCGGCTATTTCATGCGCCGCCCCCTTTTGGTGCTCGGGTGTTCTGAGTAGACTGCGCGCCTTTCTGCAAGGACCGCCGCCATGTTGCTGATGCTTTACCTAATAGCCATTACTGCTGAAGCCATGACTGGCGCGCTGTCTGCCGGGCGTCGCGGGATGGATTGGTTTGGTGTGGTATTGATCGCCTGTATCACGGCGCTGGGTGGCGGTTCGGTGCGTGATGTGCTGCTGGGGCACTACCCGCTGACCTGGGTCAAGCATCCGGAGTACCTGGTGCTGACCTCCGTGGCGGCGATGATCACGGTGTTCACCGCACGCTGGATGCGTCACCTGCGCTCATTGTTCCTGGTGCTGGATGCCGTGGGGCTGGTGGCGTTTACCCTGATCGGTTGCATGACCGCACTGGAGATGGGGCATGGCATGTTGGTGGCCTCCGTCAGTGGAGTGATCACCGGGGTGTTCGGCGGGATCCTGCGTGACATCTTCTGCAATGACATCCCCTTGATCTTCCGCCGCGAACTGTATGCCAGCGTCTCGTTCGCGGCTGCCTGGTGCTACATGTTCTGCATTTACCTGGAGTTGCCGGGCGAGCAGGCCATCCTGATCACCCTGTTTGGCGGTTTCCTGCTGCGTTTGCTGGCTATCCGCTTTCACTGGGAAATGCCCAAGTTCGTCTACAACGACCAGGCCTGACGGGCGCTCGCGTTACTGGATGCCGTGTTGCTTGAGGGCCCAGGCCACATGCTCGCGGACCAGTTCGGACGGGTGGTCGGCGCGGGCTTTCAGGGCTTCCAGCACCGGAATGCTCGACGGCGCGTTACCCAGGCCCACGGCCAGGTTGCGCAGCCAGTTTTCGTATCCGGTACGGCGCAAGGGCGAACCTTCGGTATTGCTGAGGAATTTCTCCTCGTCCCACAGGAACAGCACCGCCAGCTCCGCGTTATCCAGATTGTGCCGTGGGCTGAAATCGCTTTCGCCGGACGGACGGGCGAAGCGGTTCCACGGGCAGACGATCTGACAGTCGTCGCAACCGAACACGCGATTGCCGATCAGTGGTCGCAGGTCTTCGGGGATGGCGCCCTTGAGTTCGATGGTCAGGTAGGAAATGCAGCGTCGGGCGTCCAGTACGTACGGGCCGACAAAAGCATTGGTCGGGCAGATATCCAGACAGGCGCTGCAGCGACCGCAATGTTCGGTGGCGTGGGGCGGATCGACCGGCAGGGGCAGGTCGACAAACAGTTCGGCGAGGAAGAAATAGCTGCCGGCCTTGCGATTCAGGACCAGGGTGTTTTTACCGATCCAGCCCAGGCCGGCTTGCTCGGCAATGGCTTTTTCCAGCACCGGTGCGCTGTCGACGAAGGCGCGGAAGCCGAAAGGCCCGATGTGCACCTGGATCTTGTCCGCCAGTTGTTGCACGCGTTTACGGATCAATTTGTGATAATCGCGGCCCAAGGCATAACGCGACACGTAGGCTTTTTCCGGCTGGGCCAGGACTTGCGCCATTCTGCTGTCGCCGGCTAGGTAGTCCATGCGCAGGGAAACCACGCGCAACGTGCCGGGTACCAGTTCCTCGGGGTGTGAGCGCTTGCTGCCGTGGGCGCCCATGTAGTCCATTTCGCCGTGGTAGCCGGCTGCCAGCCAGCGCTCCAGGTGTTGCTCATGCTCGCCCAGGTCCAGTCCGCTGATGCCGACTTGTTGAAAGCCCAGCTCGCGTCCCCAGTCCTTGATCAATTGGGCGAGAGCGGGCAGGTCTGTAGTAATAGCAGGCATGGGACAAGAGAAACCGGAGCTGAGATGCGTATAATTCTGCCAGACATCGGAGCCTGAAGACGCATGCCGCAGACAAAACACGATTTACCCGACGTTCAGTTACTGGACGCCGCTCATTTGCCGACGCTGGCCCCACGCTCTGCGGACGCCCATAAAGGCCAGTTCGGCCATGTCCTGTTGATTGGCGGTGATCGGGGTTTTGGCGGCGCGATCCTGCTCAGCGCGCAAAGCGCCTTGCGCAGCGGCGCTGGCCTGGTGTCGCTGGCGACTCGCAGCGAGCATGTGCCGGCAGCCTTGGCGCGCTTGCCGGAAGTGATGGCGCTCGGCACTTCGTCAGCCAACCAGTTGATGGGCCTGCTGGATCAGGCGTCGGTGCTGGTGGTAGGTCCGGGGCTGGGGCAGGGCGCCTGGGGGCGCAGTTTGTTGTCGGCGGCCGCCAATGCACCGTTGCCGCAAGTCTGGGATGCCGATGCCCTGAACCTGCTGGCCCAGGGCGGGGTGAGCCTGCCCAAGGACTGCGTGATCACGCCGCATCCGGGTGAGGCCGCTCGTTTATTGGGGATTTCGACAGCTGAGGTTCAGGAAGACCGCATTAGCGTGGCGCGCGCGTTGAGCCAGCGCTTCAATGCCGTCACTGTTTTGAAAGGCGCGGGCAGTTTGATCGCCAGCCCGGAGGGTCGTGTCTCTCGTTGTGATCTTGGGCATTCGGCCATGGCCAGCGCCGGTCTCGGCGATGTGTTGAGCGGTCTGCTGGGGGCGTTGTTGGCGCAGGGCATGGAAGCGTTTGAAGCCGCGACCCTGGCTGTCTGGCTGCACGCCGCTGCGGGCGAGCGTGAAGGCCGACTGGGCCGTGGGCTGGCGGCCAGTGATTTGATTCCCGCCATTCGTCAGTTGTTGGAGGAGCAAGCACCGTGTCAGAAGTAACCCTGTACCTGGCGGATGAACAAGCCATGAGCGACTTCGGTGCACGCATCGCCCGTATCACCGCAGGACATGGCCTGATCTTCCTGGAAGGCAATCTCGGGATGGGCAAGACCACGCTGTCACGGGGCATCATCCGTGGCCTGGGCCATGAGGGCGCGGTAAAAAGTCCGACATTTACCTTGGTCGAGCCTTACGAGATTGGCGAGGTTCGTGCCTTTCATTTCGACTTGTATCGATTGGTCGATCCGGAAGAGCTGGAATTCCTCGGTATCCGCGATTACTTCGACGATGATGCCCTGTGCCTCATCGAGTGGCCCGATAAAGGTGCAGGCTTTTTGCCAAAGCCCGACCTGACCATTACCATTAGCCCGCAAGACAGCGGGCGTTCGCTGACAATTTTATCCCAGGGTTCGCGTGGCGAGGCCTGGTGTGCCGCTTTGGCATTGGAAATCAAATAATGATGGGGTTAGGTATGCGCTTTCGCGCGTTGGTTGCTGTCGTGGGAATGCTGCTTGCGGCGCTGGCCGTGGATGCCGTGGCCGCGACCAAGGTCAACAGTGTTCGCCTGTGGCGGGCGCCGGACAACACGCGCCTGGTGTTCGACCTGTCGGGCACCGTCCAGCACAGCGTCTTTACCCTGACAGCCCCGGATCGCCTGGTGATCGACATCAACGGCGCCGTTCTTGGCGCGCCGCTCAACGTTGCCACCGCCAACACCCCGATCACCGCCATGCGCTCGGCGCAGCGGACGCCGACCGACCTGCGGGTGGTCATCGACCTTAAAAAGGCCGTGACCCCGAAAAGCTTCGTGTTGCCGCCCAATGCGCAATACGGCAACCGCCTGGTGGTCGACCTGTTCGACAACCCGGCCGATGCCGCGCCCGCGCCAGTACCGACCCCCACCGTAGCGACCGTACCGGCCGTGCCGGTGACTCCGACCGAACCCGCAATCAAACTGCCGCCAGCCCCGGCAGGCAAGCGTGACATCATCGTGGTCATCGATGCCGGTCATGGTGGCGAAGACCCGGGCGCTTCCGGCTCCCGCGGCCAGCGCGAGAAAGACGTGGTGCTGGCCATCGCCCGCGAGCTGCAACGTCAGGTCAATGGCATGAAAGGTTTCCGCGCCGAGCTGACCCGCACCGGCGACTATTTCATCCCGTTGCGAGGCCGTACCGAAATCGCTCGCAAGAAGGGCGCCGACCTGTTCGTCTCGATCCACGCCGACGCCGCACCGTCGAAGGCCGCGTTCGGCGCTTCGGTTTTCGCCCTGTCCGACCGTGGCGCGACCTCCGAGACCGCACGCTGGCTGGCCGACAGTGAAAACCGTTCCGACCTGATCGGCGGTGCCGGCAACGTCAGCCTCGACGACAAAGACCGCATGCTCGCCGGCGTTCTGCTCGACCTGTCGATGACCGCCTCGCTGACCTCCAGCCTGAACGTCGGGCAAAAGGTTCTGAGCAACATTGGCCGGGTCACGCCTTTGCACAAACAGCGCGTCGAGCAGGCGGGCTTCATGGTGCTGAAGTCGCCGGATATCCCGTCGATCCTGGTGGAAACCGGGTTCATCTCCAACGCCAACGAAGCATCGAAATTGGCCGCTTCCGGCCATCAGCAAGCGCTGGCACGTTCGATCAGCAGTGGCGTGCGGCAGTTCTTCCAGCAGAATCCACCGCCAGGCACCTACATTGCCTGGCTGCGCGACTCCGGGAAAATCGCCCAAGGGCCGCGCGACCATACCGTGCGCCCTGGCGAGACCCTGGCAATGATCGCCGTGCGCTATCAGGTGTCGGCGGCCACGCTGCGTAGCGCCAACAAGCTGCAAAGCGACGAGCTGAAAATCGGCCAGCACCTGAATATTCCGGGCACCGAGTTGGCGGCCAAGGAATGAATGACACCCTGAACAGTGGCGCGCGCATCGAACTGCTCAGCCCGCGCCTGGCGAACCAGATTGCCGCCGGCGAAGTAGTCGAGCGCCCGGCCTCGGTGATCAAGGAGCTGCTGGAAAACAGTCTCGACTCCGGTGCCAAGCGCATCGATGTCGATATCGAGCAGGGCGGAGTGAAGCTGCTGCGGGTGCGTGACGACGGTCGCGGCATTCCCGCCGACGATTTGCCGCTGGCCCTGGCCCGTCATGCCACCAGCAAGATCCGCAACCTGGAAGACCTCGAGCAGGTGATGAGCCTGGGCTTTCGCGGTGAGGCGCTGGCGTCCATCAGCTCCGTGTCGCGCCTGACCCTGACTTCGCGCACGCGAGACGCCGATCAGGCTTGGCAGGTGGAAACCGAGGGGCGTGAAATGGCCAGCCGGGTCCAGCCAGCCGCCCATCCGGTGGGCACCTCGGTGGAAGTGCGCGACCTGTTCTTCAACACGCCCGCGCGGCGCAAGTTTCTCAAGACCGAAAAAACCGAATTCGATCACCTGCAAGAAGTGATCAAGCGCCTGGCCCTGGCGCGCTTCGACGTGGCCTTCCACCTGCGCCACAACGGCAAGACCATCCTCAGCCTGCACGAAGCTCACGATGATGCGGCGCGTGCCCGGCGGGTAGCGGCGATTTGCGGTGCGGGCTTCCTGGAGCAAGCGCTGCCGATCGAAATCGAGCGCAATGGCCTGCACTTGTGGGGTTGGGTTGGCTTGCCAACGTTCAACCGCAGCCAGGCGGACATGCAGTATTTCTTCGTCAACGGCCGTGCCGTGCGCGACAAGCTGGTGGCCCATGCGGTGCGCCAGGCGTATCGCGACGTGCTGTTCAACGGTCGACACCCGACTTTCGCGCTGTTTTTCGAAGTCGACCCGGCGGCGGTCGACGTCAACGTGCACCCGACCAAGCACGAAGTGCGCTTCCGTGACGGGCGCATGGTCCACGATTTCCTTTATGGCACGCTGCATCGCGCCTTGGGTGATGTGCGGCCGGAAGATCAGTTGGCAGCGCCAGCGGCAGTCACCGGCATGGTGCGCCCGACCGGCCTGGAAGCGGGCGAGTTCGGCCCGCAAGGTGAAATGCGCCTGGCGGCCAATGCGCTGCTGGAGCAACCGCAGGCCCAGCCATCGTTCAATACCACCCAAGCCGCCGGTTCGGCTGCTGGTGCCGGCTTTCAGTACCAGTACAGCCCGCGTCCGCAATCTTCCGGCGTGCCAGTAGCGGAAGCCCAGGCCGCCTATCGCGAGTTCTTTGCACCGCTGCCCGAGGCCAACGCAACGGCGTTGCCGGCCGGTCAGGATGACATTCCACCGCTGGGCTACGCCCTGGCGCAGCTCAAGGGCATTTATATTCTTGCGGAAAACGCTCAGGGCCTGGTGCTGGTGGACATGCATGCGGCCCACGAGCGGATCATGTACGAGCGCCTGAAAGTGGCGATGGCCAGCGAAGGCCTGAGCGGTCAGCCGCTGCTGGTCCCCGAATCGCTCGCCGTCAGCCAGCGCGAAGCCGACTGCGCCGAGGAGCACGTCAGTTGGTTCCAGCGCCTGGGCTTCGAACTGCAGCGGCTCGGCCCGGAAACCTTGGCAATCCGCCAGATTCCGGCGCTGCTCAAGCAGGCCGAGGCCAATCGCCTGGTGCAGGATGTGCTTGCCGACCTGATGGAGTACGGCACCAGCGATCGCATCCAGGCGCACCTGAACGAATTGCTCGGCACCATGGCCTGCCACGGCGCGGTCCGTGCCAACCGGCGCCTGGCCCTGCCGGAAATGAACGGCCTGCTGCGTGACATGGAAAGCACCGAGCGCAGCGGTCAATGCAACCATGGCCGACCGACCTGGACCCAATTGGGTCTGGACGATCTGGACAAACTGTTCCTGCGCGGTCGCTGATGAGTCCACTACCTCCAGCGATATTCCTGATGGGCCCGACTGCTGCGGGCAAGACCGACCTGGCGATCGAGCTGACCAAGGTTCTGCCCTGCGAGCTGATCAGTGTCGATTCGGCACTGGTCTACCGAGGCATGGATATCGGCACCGCCAAACCGTCAAAAGAATTGCTGGCCGAGCATCCCCATCGGCTGATTGATATTCTCGACCCGGCCGAGGCCTATTCAGCAGCCGATTTTCGCCGCGATGCCCTGGAGGCCATGGCCGACATCACCGCGCGCGGCAAGATCCCGCTGCTGGTGGGCGGTACCATGCTCTATTACAAGGCTTTGATCGACGGCTTGGCGGAGATGCCGGCGGCCGATCCACAGGTTCGCGCCGATATCGAAGCAGAAGCCGCGCGCCTTGGCTGGCAGGCCCTGCATGAGCAATTGGCGCAGATTGACCCGGTGTCCGCTGCACGAATTCACCCCAATGATCCGCAGCGATTGAGCCGCGCCCTGGAAGTGTATCGGGTCAGCGGCCAGAGCATGACCGAGCTGCGCGCACGACAATCTGCGCAAAGTACTGAAGCAGGCGCTTCGGGGCGCCCACAATTGCCCTATACTGTCGCAAACTTGGCCATTGCCCCGGCAAATCGCCAGGTACTGCACGAACGAATTAAACAAAGATTCACACAAATGTTGGAACAGGGATTCATTGATGAGGTCGTAGCCCTGCGGAAAAGAAGTGACCTGCATGCCGGGTTGCCGTCTATACGCGCAGTGGGTTATCGACAAGTCTGGGATTACCTGGATGGCAAGCTGACGTCAGCCGAGATGCAGGAACGTGGAATCATCGCCACGCGCCAATTGGCCAAGCGTCAGTTCACCTGGTTGCGCAGTTGGACCGACCTGCACTGGTTGGACAGTCTCGATTGCGACAATCTGCCACGCGCCTTGAAATACTTGGGATCGGTCTCCATATTGAGCTGAGTCCCTGCAATTGCCGTCTATCCTTGGGGGTGTGACGGCGGAAAGCTTTCTGTTTACCTATTTTTTTATTATTGAATCCTTAAAGGAGTGCGACACATGTCAAAAGGGCATTCGCTACAAGACCCTTACTTGAATACTTTACGTAAAGAGAAAGTTGGGGTTTCCATCTATCTGGTCAACGGGATCAAGCTGCAAGGCACGATCGAATCGTTCGACCAGTTCGTCATCCTGCTGAAGAACACTGTCAGCCAGATGGTCTACAAGCACGCTATCTCGACAGTGGTACCGGTTCGTCCAATTCGTCTGCCAAGTGCATCCGAATCCGAACAGGGTGACGCTGAGCCAGGTAACGCCTGATAGGAGTCTCCTTTGTTCTTTGAGCGCCATGGTGGTGGTGAGCGAGTCATCCTCGTTCACTTGGATGGACAGGACCCTGAGGCGCGCGAAGATCCGCAGGAGTTTCAGGAACTGGCAAATTCGGCTGGCGCCGAGACCGTCGCGTTTTTTAGCGTGCCGCGTCATCGGCCAACCGCCAAATTCCTGATTGGCAGCGGCAAGGTCGAGGAACTGCGCGACCTGGTCCGTACCGAAGAAGCCGATCTGGTGATCTTCAACCACATCCTCACGCCCAGTCAGGAACGTAACCTCGAACGTGTGTTCGAGTGTCGCGTGATCGACCGTACCGGTCTGATTCTCGATATTTTCGCTCAACGTGCCCGTACCCATGAAGGCAAGCTCCAGGTTGAACTGGCCCAGCTTGACCACATGAGCACGCGCCTGGTTCGCGGCTGGACTCACCTTGAGCGTCAAGGTGGTGGTATCGGCATGCGCGGCCCGGGTGAAACCCAGCTCGAAACCGACCGACGCCTGCTGCGGGTTCGCCTGCGTCAGATCAAAGGTCGCCTGGAAAAGGTGCGTAGCCAGCGCGAGCAATCGCGACGTGGCCGTACGCGCGCGGATGTCCCTACCGTGTCCCTGGTGGGATACACCAACGCCGGTAAATCCACGTTGTTCAACAACGTGACCAAATCCGACGTGTACGCTGCCGACCAGTTGTTCGCCACCCTCGACCCGACCTTGCGTCGTCTGGAACTGGACGACCTGGGGCCGATCGTCCTGGCCGATACCGTGGGTTTCATCCGTCATCTGCCGCACAAGCTGGTCGAGGCATTTCGGTCTACGCTCGAAGAGTCGAGCAACTCGGACTTGCTGCTGCACGTGATCGATGCGGCCGAGCCTGACCGGATGTTGCAGATCGAGCAGGTCATGGTGGTATTGGGCGAGATTGGTGCCCAGGACTTGCCGATCCTCGAGGTCTATAACAAGCTCGATTTGCTTGATGGCGTTGAGCCGCAAATCCAGCGCGACGCGGACGGCAAGCCCCAACGGGTATGGCTCTCTGCGCGGGACGGTAGTGGTCTGGAACTGCTTGAACAGGCGATTGCCGAGTTGCTGGGCGGTGATTTGTTTGTCGGCACCTTGCGCTTGCCGCAGCGTTTTGCTCGACTGCGTGCTCAGTTCTTTGAACTGGGTGCCGTACAGAAAGAAGAACACGACGAAGAAGGCACTTGTTTGCTGGCCGTTCGTTTGCCGCGAGTCGAACTCAATCGACTGGTGAGCCGCGAGGGAATGCAGCCGCTGGAATTCATCGAGCAACACACTTTGCAATAAAAGCCTGAAAAAGCGGTTGTGCCGCTGTGACAGGCATTCTGTAGCATTGGTCGGCGCGCCGTGGGTGCGTCTTTGCTTTATCAGATGGAGAGCGCTATGGCTTGGAATGAGCCGGGTGGCAACTCGAATAATCAGGATCCCTGGGGTGGTAAGCGCCGCAATAACGGCGACCGCAAGGGTCCACCAGATCTCGACGAGGCCTTCCGAAAGCTGCAGGAAAGCCTGAATGGGTTGTTCGGTAGTGGCAAGAAACGTGGTGATGATGGCGGCAGGTCAGGCAAGGGCGGCGGTTACGGCTTGCTCGGCCTGGGTCTTGTCGTGCTGGCGGCCGTCTGGCTGTACAGCGCGGTCTACGTCGTCGACGAGCAGGAGCAGGCCGTGGTGCTGCGCTTCGGCAAGTACTACGAGACCGTTGGCCCGGGCCTGAACATCTACCTGCCGCCGATCGACAAGAAGTACATGGAAAACGTCACGCGTGAGCGTGCTTACTCCAAGCAGGGTCAAATGCTGACTGAAGACGAGAACATCGTCGAAGTGCCGCTGACCGTGCAGTACAAGATCAGCAACCTGCAGGATTTCGTGCTGAACGTCGACCAGCCGGAAATCAGCCTGCAGCACGCGACCGACAGTGCCTTGCGCCATGTGGTGGGTTCCACCGCCATGGACCAGGTGCTGACCGAAGGTCGTGAGCAGATGGCCAGCGAGATCAAGGAGCGTCTGCAACGCTTCCTCGATACCTATCGCACCGGTATCACCGTCACCCAGGTCAACGTGCAGAGCGCAGCGGCACCGCGTGAAGTCCAGGAAGCCTTCGATGACGTGATCCGCGCCCGTGAAGACGAGCAGCGTTCGCGCAACCAGGCTGAAACCTACGCCAACGGCGTCGTGCCGGAAGCTCGTGGTCAGGCCCAGCGCATCATCGAAGATGCCAACGGCTACCGCGATGAAACGGTTTCCCGCGCCAAGGGTGAGGCTGACCGCTTTACCAAGCTGGTCGCCGAATACCGCAAGGCCCCTGAAGTGACCCGTGAGCGTCTGTACCTGGACACCATGCAGGAAGTCTTCAGCAACACCAGCAAAGTCCTCGTGACTGGCAACAAGAATGGCCAGAGCAATCTGCTGTACTTGCCGCTGGACAAGATGATCGACAGCGGTCGCACCACCAGCGCTCCGGCAACCAATGCCGCAGCCAGCAGCAATGAAGCGAATGCGCGTGCAGCAGCCGATCTGCAGCAACAGCAAGCACGTACCAGGGAGAGTCGCTGATGAGCAATAAATCGCTGATCGCCCTTATTGTCGGCGTCGTCGTGGCGATCGCTGCCTGGAACTGCTTCTACATCGTGGCTCAGACCGAGCGCGCGGTGTTGCTGCAGTTCGGTCGAGTGGTCCAGGCTGATGTCCAGCCCGGCCTGCATGTGAAAGTGCCTTACGTTAACCAGGTGCGTAAATTCGACGCACGCCTGATGACGCTGGATGCGCCGACACAGCGTTTCCTGACGCTGGAAAAGAAAGCGGTCATGGTTGATGCCTACGCCAAGTGGCGCGTGAAAGATGCCGAGCGCTTCTACACCGCGACTTCCGGCCTCAAGCAGATTGCTGACGAGCGTTTGTCGCGCCGTCTGGAATCGGGCCTGCGTGACCAGTTCGGTAAGCGCACCCTGCACGAGGTGGTGTCTGGCGAGCGTGATGCGCTGATGGCGGATATCACCGCTTCGCTGAACAAGATGGCGGAAAAAGAGTTGGGCATCGAAGTCGTCGATGTTCGGGTCAAGGCCATCGATCTGCCGAAGGAAGTGAACCGCAGCGTGTTCGAGCGTATGAGCACCGAGCGTGAGCGTGAGGCTCGCGAGCACCGCGCCAAGGGTAACGAGCTGGCAGAAGGCATTCGTGCCGACGCCGATCGTCAACGCCGCGTACTGCTGGCTGAAGCCTATCGTGAATCCGAAGAGGTTCGCGGTGATGGTGACGCCCAGGCCGCAGCGATCTACTCCAAGGCCTACGGCCAGGACCAGGAGTTCTACGGCTTCTACCGTAGCCTGCGCGCCTACCGTGAAAGCTTCGCGAACAAAACCGACGTCATGGTCCTCGACCCAAGCAGCGACTTCTTCCGTTACCTGGAAAAGGCCAAGCCTTGATACGACGTTGACCTGAATCACTCCGCCCGGCGGCTAAAACATCGGGTGGGGTGATCCTTTGGGAAAACGTGTGTATGATGCGGCAGCCGGGAAATTCCCGGCTTTTTTGCGTCTGCACGTTTGATTGTTGTTTTTGCTGCAGAACATCGGGTTGAATGGCCCGACAGTTTTTCGAGGAAAGTGGTTGGCGAGGCCGGTAACCGGCGTGTCGCTGCGTCGTTCTTGCGCGTGTGTTTTGAACGGCCCGACCATTTTCTGCTTCACTCAAGGCTCGCCCGAGGGTTGGCCGCCCGCATCAAAGGGGAATGGCGTAATGGCAACGGTAGACCGCTGGCTGCTGCCAGATGGCATCGAAGAAGTACTGCCACCGGAGGCGGCGCGCATTGAAGTAGCGCGTCGCCAGGTGTTGGATCTGTTCCAGAGCTGGGGTTACGAGTTTGTCGTGACTCCCCATATCGAGTACCTGGAATCCCTGCTCACTGGGGCAGGCCAGGACCTCGATCTGCGCACCTTCAAGGTCATCGACCCGCAGTCGGGTCGGCAGATGGGCTTCCGCGCCGACATCACGCCGCAAGTGGCGCGCATCGATGCGCACACCCTGCGTCGCGAAGGCCCGAGCCGCCTGTGCTACGCCGGTAGCGTGCTGCATGCGCAGCCGCGTGCCTTGTCCACCTCGCGCAGTCCGATCCAGCTGGGCGCCGAGTTGTACGGCGACGCCAGCCCGAGCAGCGACGTCGAGGTGATCAGCCTGATGCTGGCCATGCTGCAACTGGCCGATGTGCCGGATGTGCACATGGATCTTGGGCATGTCGGCATCTACCGCGGCCTGGCCCGTGCGGCCGGTCTGTCCGGTGAAGTCGAGCAACAGCTGTTCGATGCCCTGCAACGCAAGGCCATCGATGAGGTCATTACCTTGACCGAAGGCTTGCCGGCTGATCTGGCGGGCATGCTGCGGTCGTTGGTCGAGCTGTGTGGCGGTCGCGAAGTGCTGGTTGCGGCTCGTGAGCGTCTGGCCCATGCGCCGGCTCCGGTCGTGGCGGCACTGGACGATTTGCTGGCGATTGCCGAGCGTCTGTCCGTGCGTTTCCCCGAGCTGCCGCTGTACTTTGACCTCGGCGAGCTGCGTGGCTACCACTACCACACCGGTGTGGTGTTCGCCGTGTTCGTCCCGGGCGTTGGCCAGTCCATTGCCCAGGGCGGTCGTTACGACGACATCGGCGCCGACTTCGGTCGTGCCCGTCCGGCAACCGGCTTCTCCACCGATTTGAAAACCCTGGTGACCCTGGGGCGTGCTGATATCGAGCTACCGTCTGGCGGTATCTGGATGCCTGACAGTACGGATGCGGCACTCTGGCAGCAGGTTTGCCAGTTGCGCAGTGAGGGTCAGCGTGTTGTCCAGGCATTGCCTGGGCAGCCTTTGGCCGCCGCCCGTGATGCGGACTGCGACCGGCAATTGATCCAGCAGAACGGGCTTTGGCAAGTATCGCCACTGGCTTCTTGAGTTTTCCTGCCGGCCGCGGCCGGCACCAAGTTTGCGCGAATGAGGACAAGTGTTATGGGTAAGAATGTCGTAGTCCTGGGCACCCAATGGGGTGATGAGGGCAAAGGCAAGATCGTTGATCTGCTGACCGAACATGCTGCCGCCGTAGTGCGCTACCAAGGTGGCCACAACGCTGGCCACACACTGGTGATCGACGGCGAAAAAACCGTCTTGCACCTGATCCCGTCGGGCGTGCTGCGCGAAGGCGTGCAGTGCCTGATCGGCAACGGCGTGGTGGTTGCACCTGACGCCCTGCTGCGCGAGATCACCAAGCTGGAAGAGAAAGGCGTACCGGTGCGCGAGCGCCTGCGTATCAGCCCGTCCTGCCCGCTGATCCTGTCCTTCCACGTTGCGCTGGACCAGGCACGTGAGAAGGCCCGTGGCGAGCTGAAGATCGGTACTACCGGTCGCGGCATCGGCCCGGCGTACGAAGACAAGGTTGCCCGTCGTGGCCTGCGTGTGGGCGACCTGCTCAACATGCCGCGCTTTGAAGACAAGCTGCGTGAACTGGTGGATTACCACAACTTCATGCTGGTGGGTTACTACAAAGAGCCAGCCATCGAGTTCGACAAGACCCTGGCCGAGTGCAAGCAATACGCTGAGCTGCTCAAGCCGCTGATGCTGGACGTGACCGCCGAATTGCACGACCTGCGTCGCGCTGGCAAGGACATCATGTTCGAAGGCGCCCAAGGCTCCCTGCTGGACATCGACCACGGCACCTACCCGTACGTGACCAGCTCCAACACCACCGCTGGTGGCGTTGCGACCGGTTCGGGCGTGGGTCCGATGTTCCTGGACTACATCCTGGGCATCACCAAGGCTTACACCACCCGTGTAGGCTCGGGTCCATTCCCGACTGAGCTGTTCGATGACGTCGGTGCGCACCTGGCCAAGCAAGGTCACGAGTTCGGTGCAACCACTGGCCGCGCCCGTCGTTGCGGCTGGTTCGACGCCGTTATCCTGCGTCGCGCAATCGATGTGAACAGCATCTCGGGCATCTGCCTGACCAAGCTGGACGTACTCGACGGCCTGGAAACCATCAACATCTGCGTTGGTTACAAAGACGCAGAAGGCAATGCCGTTGCCCCGACTGACGCTGACAGCTACGTCGGCCTGCAGCCGGTGTACGAAGAAGTGCCGGGCTGGACCGAATCGACCGTGGGCGCCAAGACCCTGGAAGAGTTGCCAGCCAACGCCCGTGCCTACATCAAGCGTGTCGAAGAGCTGATCGGCGCCCCGATCGACATTATTTCGACAGGTCCTGACCGCATCGAAACCATCGTTCTGCGTCACCCGTTCGCCTGATAAGTTGTTGATGTAAAAAACAAAGGGCCCTTGATTGGGCCCTTTGTCGTTTCTGCCCGCCGGGCGGCATGACCTTTGCTGTATTTATCCCTTCGCGAGTGCTGTCAGTTTAATAGCACCGAAGCAGGGGGATTTATCGTGTCTGCCGTTCTCTCACTGTTACAAAGCCGTCTCTTGCGGCCTGTGTTCGTTACCCTTGGTATCGCCCTTTTGGTGCAGGTGGTGGTGGCGGTCGCCCTGACCCGAAGCACCGTGACCGCCCTGGAGGCGGATCTGGCGTCGCGCCTCGGCGCTGATAGCCAGAAGCTGTCCGGCGAGTTGGAGCAGGCCGGGCGAGAGGTCACCTCGAGCCTCGACAACCTCTCCAGCAGTACACGGCAACGCCTGACCAGCGGTTTGTCCGCGCGCCTGGAGGATGAGCAGGCGCAACTGCGTGCCACCCTGGAAAAGGACCTCAAGGATTCCGCCAATGACATGGCGCAACTCCTGGCGTCGGTTGCACCTCGGGCCATGTGGGACAACGACGTGCCGACCCTGTCCGAATTCGCCCGGCGTGCCCAGCGCAATCCCAATGTGTTGTTCGTGGTCTACGACGACGCCACCGGTCAGCACCTGACGCGCTACCTCAACCGCGAAAACCCGATCAACAAGGCCCTTTTGGAAAAAGGCCAGGGCGAGCGGGCTTTGGACAAGGTGCTGGACGCGGCGAAGAACGATCCTTCGGTGTACTACGTCGAGGCGTCGATCAATCCCAATGGCGTGGAAATCGGCAAGGTCTTGATGGGGGTGTCCACGGCGTCCGTGGAGGCTGATCTGGTGGCGCTCGACAAGCGCTTCTCGGCGTTGATTGCCAGCAGTGATCAACTGGTCGGCGATAGTCTCAAGGGCGCTGCGGCTGACAGCGCCACCGCCATGCGTTCACGCTTGCAGTCGGCGCAGTCGACCGCGACGCAAATGAAGGCCAACACTGCCAGTACCGTGCAGGAGGCTGCGGCGGATTTGCGCTGGAGAATCGGCCTGGCGCTGGCGCTGGTGGGTTGCGGGGTGTTGCTGTTGCTGGCGGTGGTGCTCGGGCGCAGGGTGGTCAATCGCCTGAAGCTGCTGATTGCGGCGATGGATGACCTGGCGGCGGGTGAGGGCGACCTGACCAAGCGCGTGCAAATCAACAGCAAGGACGAGATCGGCGACATGGCGTCGGCGGTCAATCGTTTTGTCGATAAGTTGCAGCCGATTGTGCGTGAGGCCGGCGATGTGGCCCAGCGTACCGGTGTCGAAATTGGTGCACTGACCCAGCGTAATGCCGGTGCCGACGCGGCGGCGCAAACCCAGCGTGATGAGGTGGCGCAGAGCCTGCAGGCGTTGTCGCAGATGGCCGACGAGGCGCAAGCCGAAAGCCAGGCCATGCAGGCCGCCTTGCAGCAGGTGGTGGACATCCGTCAGGCCACCGATGAAAACACCCGTACTTCGGCGCAGGTGGGCAGCCTGATCGAAGCCCTGGCCGGGCAGGTTGATACCGGGGCCAAGGTGATCGAACGCCTGGCGCAGCAGAGCGAGCAGATCGAAGTGGTGCTGGAGGTGATCCACGGGATCGCAGAACAGACCAACTTGCTGGCCCTGAACGCTGCCATTGAAGCGGCGCGGGCTGGTGAGACCGGGCGTGGGTTCGCGGTGGTAGCGGATGAGGTTCGCGCGCTGGCGAGCAAGACGCAAAGCTCGACCGGCGACATTCAGGCGCACATTGGCGCGCTGCAGCAGGGCGCCCGCGAGGCGGTGGCAGCCATTGGTCAGGCTGGGCGCCAGGCCAGTGAGGGCCTGCTGGTGTTGCGCGACAGTGCGCGGTTGCAGCAGTCGGTCCAGGTGTCGGTCGAGCAGGTGCATGCGGCCATCGGCCTTGCCACTCAGGCGGCAGAGCACCAGGCCAAAGGCGCGCAAGCGGTGCGTGGGCGGGTGCAGACCATCCACGCCCAGGCCGAGAAGGCCGCCCAGGCAGTGGAGCAGACTACGGCCAGCGGCAAGGTTCTGGACGGCCTGGCGGCGCAGCTCAAAGCCAGTCTGGGGCAGTTCCGGGCCTGAATGCTGTCAGCGGCTCAGGTACATCCGGGTGGTCAGCAGATACACCGGCAGCCCGGATACCAGGATCAACAACGCTGCATAGGGCGCCGCTGCCGCGAACTCGACATTGGCGGTATGCGCCCAGACTTCGGTCGCCAGGGTGTTGAGTCCGGTTGGGCTCAACAGCAGGGTGGCCGTCAGCTCCTTCATCGCATCGAGAAACACCAGGGCAAAGGCCGCGCCCAGCGCTGGAAAGATGATCGGCAGGGTCACCCGGACGAATGCGGTAAACGAAGAGGCGCCGAGAGTGCGGGCGGCTTCTTCCAATTGCGGCGCGGCCTTGTTCAGGGCGGTGCGAATCGGCGCCTGGGCCAGGGGCAGGAACAGCAGTGCGTAGGCAATCAGCAACAAAGCCGAGGTCTGGTACAGCGCCGGCACATAGTGCAGGGCGAAATACACCAGGGTCAGGGCGATCACCAGGCCGGGCAGGGCGTGCAGCAGATAGGGCAAGCGTTCCGCCCACAGCGCCAGGCGTCCCTTGTAGCGCACCACCAGCAAGCCGACCGGGACTGCCAGCACCAGGCACAGTGCGGCGCCGCCCAAGGACAATGCCAGCGACGACAGCAGTGCCTCGCCAATGGCTGCCACCGGGAATGCCGCTGACGAGCCGACCGCCAGCCAATACACCAGCATGCCCAAAGGGATGCCGCTGCCGATGACGGTCAGCAGCAGGCAGTAGAGTTGCCCCAATGGCGCCCAGGCGCCCAATCGAACCTGTTCGGCATGACGTGCCGCGCCCTGGCCGATGCGCACATGGCGTCCTTTGCCGCGCACCCGCAACTCCAGCCACAACAGCATCAAACAAAGCGCCAGCAGCACGGCCGAGAGCATGGCCGCATTGGCGTTGCTGAATTCCAGCTCGAACTGTTGATAGATCGCGGTGGTGAAGGTTTGCAGGCCGATGATCGACAGCGCGCCGAACTCCACCAGCATGTGCAGGGCAATCAGCAGCGCGCCGGCCAGCAACGAAGGCCAGAGCAGCGGTAGGGTGATCTTGAAGAACACACCCCAGCGGTTCAGGCCGAGGGTGCGAGCCGACTCTTCGAGGGCAGGGTCGAGATTGCGCAGGGTGGCCGCCACCGGCAGGAAAATCAGCGGGTATTTGGACAGGGCCATCACCAGGATCGCCCCGCCCAGTCCTTCGAAGCTGGCGCTCAGGGATACCCAGGTAAAGCTGCTGACGAAGGCCGGAACGGCAAACGGCAGGCACAGGATCACACCCCATAGGCGCCGGCCAGGCAGGTTGCTGCGCTCCAGCAGCCAGGCCAGCGTCAGGCCGATGAGCGCGCTGGCCAGGGTGACGCCGACCATCAGCAGTAAAGTGTTGCGCAGCAGGCCGAACACGTACGGCCGCCACAGCAGATGCACCGCCTCCGCCCAGCCCGCCTGCCAGGCCTTGAGGCCGACATACAGCAGCGGCAGCAGGCTCAGGCAAACCAATAACAGCACTGGTAGCAGCAGCCAGATCGAAGGCCGTTTGCGCCCGGGTACAAAGCCCGGGCGCGAGGTGGAGGCGGGCAGCGATGCGCTCATCAGTTCAAGCCAACTTCGCGTTCCAGTTCCAGGGCTTCCTCGGCGTTACCGAGATCGGCCGGGGTGACTTTTGGTGCTTCCAGCTCGCTGAACGGCTTGAGTCCGCGATCCGATTCCATGCCTTTGTGCAGTGGATACTCGGCGGTGACCTGAGTGATCACTCGCTGGCCTTCTTCGCTGGCCATATAGGCGAGCAGTTGTTGCGCCTCTTGCGGATGTTTGCTGGACTTGAGCACGGCAGCGCTGGAGACGGTGATCAGGCCGCCGACATCGCCACCGGTGAAGTAGTGCAGTTTGGAGTCGAGCTGGCCTTTTTCCCGTTGCAGGGCAAACCAGTAGTAGTTGTTGACCAAAACCGTCGCCACTTCGCCGTTTTCCACAGCCTTCAGTGCGACCATGTTGTTGCTGTAGGTTTTGCCGAAGGCGCGCAGGCCGGTCAGCCATTCCTCGGCCGCTTCCATGCCGTGCACCTTGATGATCGCCACGGCCTGTTCCTGGAAGGCGCCGCTGGTGGGCACGAAGCCGACCTTGCCTTGCCATTGTGGATCGGCAAACTCCATCACCGACTTGGGCAGGTCTTTCTCATCGATCAGTTTCGGGTTGAAGGCGACCACGCGAACCCGAGCCGTCACGCCGATCCAGGTGCCATTGCTGGCCACGTAGTCCTTGGGCAGTACGGCGAGGGTAGCGTCGTCGGCCTTGGCCAGCAGGCCTTGTTCGCCGAGTTTGTTCAGCGGTGGGGATTCTTCGGTGTAGATCACGTCGGCAGGCGAACGATCGCCTTCTTCGACAACCTGGCTGGCGAGCTGGTTGCTGCTGCCTTTGCGCACGTTGACGTGAATCCCGGTCTTGGCTTCGAAGGCTTTGGCGACGGCGTCGCCGACTTCCTTGTGTTGACCGTTGTAGAGTGTCAGGGATACCGGATCGGCGGCCTGGGTCAGCGGGGAGGCGAGCGCCAACCCCAGGAGTGTGATGGTCAGGCCGCGGCGCAGGGTATTTCGAAACATCATTCGCAGGGTTCCTCACTGTCGCATTGCAAAAACTTGCAACAATGATAAACGATATTGTTTCTCAAGTGCGCCTTGCGTGGTGGCACCGCTTACTGGTAGGAGCCAGCTTGCTGGCGATGGACGTAAACGATGACGCGTTCTACCTGGATGCGCGCCGCGCCTTCAGGCTCTTCGCGAGCGAGAGGGCGGTGTTTCAGGAAGGCAGAAACGAAAAAACCCGCTTTCGCGGGTTCTTGTGAGATTCAAGATCGTAACCTTGAATTCGAAATTGGTGCCCAGAAGAAGACTCGAACTTCCACGACCGTAAGGTCACCAGCACCTGAAGCTGGCGTGTCTACCAATTTCACCATCTGGGCAGTATCAACTGCGTTGCCGCTGTTGATGTGGCGAACTATACGGAGCACCGTTTGATCTGTAAACCCCTGATTTGAAAAATATTTATCAGGAGTCGAAAATGCAAAAACCCGCTTTCGCGGGTTTTTGTGTGAGCGTTGAAATTGAACTAATCTCAAGCTCGAAATTGGTGCCCAGAAGAAGACTCGAACTTCCACGACCGTAAGGTCACCAGCACCTGAAGCTGGCGTGTCTACCAATTTCACCATCTGGGCAGTATCGGCAACGTTGTCCGTCGTCGATGGCGCGCACTATACGGAGCGACAATTTAACTGTAAACCCCTGTCATCAAAAAAACAGGGAAATTTTGCTAAATGGTGCCAGACGGCACATACGCCTGAGGTGGGAGGGGGCTTTTAGCGGCTTCTATAGCCCGAAATTTCCCGTTTCAAACCGCGTATGCCAAACTAACCCGTATATAGACAAGGTGAAAACTCTCTAATGGCCGATTGGCAGTCCCTCGATCCCGAGGCCGCTCGTGAAGCGGAAAAATATGAAAACCCTATCCCTAGCCGCGAACTGATCCTTCAGCACCTGGCTGATCGTGGTTCGCCTGCTGCCCGCGAGCAGCTGGTCGAAGAATTTGGTCTGACCACAGAAGACCAGATCGAAGCCCTGCGCCGCCGATTGCGCGCCATGGAGCGCGACGCTCAACTGATCTACACCCGCCGCGGTACTTACGCGCCAGTGGACAAGCTCGACCTGATCCTGGGCCGCATCAGCGGTCACCGTGACGGTTTCGGTTTCCTGGTCCCGGATGACGGCAGTGACGACCTGTTCATGAGTCCGGCGCAAATGCGCCTGGTGTTCGATGGTGACCGTGCCCTGGCCCGGGTTTCCGGCCTGGACCGTCGCGGTCGCCGTGAAGGTGTGATCGTCGAAGTGGTGTCCCGCGCCCACGAAACCATCGTCGGCCGCTATTTCGAAGAAGGCGGCATCGGTTTCGTCGTTGCCGACAATCCGAAGATCCAGCAGGAAGTGCTGGTGACGCCGGGTCGCAATGCCAATGCCCAGATCGGCCAATTCGTTGAAGTGAAGATCACTCACTGGCCGACGCCACGCTTCCAGCCGCAAGGCGATGTGGTTGAAGTCGTGGGTAACTACATGGCGCCGGGCATGGAAATCGACGTCGCGCTGCGTACCTACGATATTCCGCACGTCTGGCCGGAAGCGGTGCTGAAGGAAGCGGCCAAGCTCAAGCCGGAAGTCGAAGAGAAGGACAAAGAGAAGCGCATCGACTTGCGTCATCTGCCGTTCGTCACCATCGACGGCGAAGACGCCCGCGACTTCGACGACGCGGTCTACTGCGAAGCCAAGCCGGGCAAGCTGCGCCTGTTCTCCGGCGGCTGGAAGTTGTACGTGGCGATTGCCGACGTTTCCAGCTACGTGAAGATCGGTTCGGCGCTGGATGCCGAGTCCCAGGTGCGCGGCAACTCGGTGTACTTCCCCGAGCGCGTGATACCGATGCTGCCCGAGCAGTTGTCCAACGGCCTGTGCTCGCTGAATCCGCATGTCGATCGCCTGGCCATGGTCTGCGAGATGACCATCTCCAAATCCGGCGAAATGACCGATTACTGCTTCTATGAAGCGGTCATCCACTCTCACGCGCGTCTGACCTACAACAAGGTCAGCGCCATGCTCGAGCAGCCGAAAACCACCCAGGCTCGCGAGTTGCGCGGCGAGTACACCGACGTGGTGCCGCACCTCAAGCAGCTGTACTCGCTGTACAAGGTGTTGCTGGGCGCCCGTCATGTGCGCGGTGCGATCGACTTCGAAACCCAGGAAACCCGGATCATCTTCGGCTCCGAGCGCAAGATCGCGGAAATCCGTCCGACCGTGCGTAACGATGCCCACAAGCTGATCGAGGAATGCATGCTCGCGGCCAACGTGGCCACTGCCGAATTCCTGAAAAAGCACGAAATTCCTGCGCTGTACCGGGTGCACGATGGCCCGCCGCCGGAGCGCCTGGAAAAACTGCGCGCCTTCCTGGGTGAGCTCGGTCTGTCCCTGCACAAGGGCAAGGATGGTCCGTCGCCGAAGGACTATCAGGCGTTGCTGGCCAGCATCAAGGACCGTCCGGATTTCCACCTGATCCAGACCGTAATGCTGCGCTCCTTGAGCCAAGCGGTGTATAGCGCTGACAACCAGGGCCACTTCGGCCTGAACTACGAAGCCTATACCCACTTCACCTCGCCGATTCGCCGTTACCCGGACCTGCTCACGCACCGGGCGATTCGCAGTGTCATTCATTCGAAAATGGACACCCCGCACGTCAAGCGTGCTGGCGCCATGACCATTCCGAAAGCGCGCATCTACCCGTACGACGAGGCCACGCTGGAGCAACTCGGCGAGCAGTGCTCGATGAGCGAGCGCCGTGCCGACGAAGCGACGCGTGACGTAGTGAACTGGCTCAAGTGCGAGTTCATGAAGGATCGCGTGGGTGAATCGTTCCCGGGCGTGATCACCGCAGTGACCGGTTTTGGCTTGTTCGTCGAGCTGACCGATATCTACGTCGAGGGTCTGGTTCACGTCACCGCACTGCCGGGCGACTACTACCACTTCGATCCTGTGCATCACCGCTTGGCGGGTGAGCGTACCGGTCGCAGCTTCCGTCTCGGCGATACCGTTGAAGTGCGCGTGATGCGTGTCGATCTCGACGAGCGCAAGATCGACTTCGAGATGGCAGAAAAAACCATCAGTGCGCCGATCGGTCGCAAGAAGCGTGGCAGCGAGAGCTCTGCGCCAGCCGCCAAGGCTGCGGCCGAGCCGGCAGCGGAAAAAAGCGCTCGTCGCGGATCCGCCAAGGAAAAGGCCTCGGATGCCTACCGTCCAAGCGATGCCGCGGCGAAAAACGCCGAAGTGCGCAAAAGTCGGGAAATGAAACAAGCCTTGCTGGCTGAAGCAAAAAGCAGCGGCAAAGCGACGTCCGGTAGCAAGCCTGGACGCTCGAGCGCTGAAAAGTCTGGCGGCAGCAAGCCGACCAAGCACCGCAAGGGTCCGCCAAAGGCGGGCTCGGCTCCAGCCAAGAGTGGCGGGGCACGTAAACCGAAGGCCAAGTCATGAGTCAGTTGGAAAAAATCTACGGCGTGCATGCCGTGGAAGCATTGCTGCGTCATCACCCGAAGCGCGTGAAGCAGATCTGGTTGGCCGAAGGCCGCAGTGATCCGCGGGTGCAGACCCTGGTTGAGCTGGCTGGCGAAAACCGCGTCGCGGTGGGCCAGGCCGAGCGTCGTGAAATGGACGCCTGGGTCGAAGGCGTGCACCAGGGCGTGGTAGCAGAAGTCAGCCCGAGCCAGGTCTGGGGCGAGGCGATGCTCGACGAGCTGCTGGATCGCACCGAAGGCGCGCCACTGCTGCTGGTGCTCGATGGCGTGACCGATCCGCACAACCTCGGCGCCTGCCTGCGTTCGGCCGATGCGGCCGGTGCGCTGGCGGTCATCGTGCCGAAGGACAAGTCGGCTACCTTGACTCCAGTTGTACGAAAAGTCGCTTGTGGTGCTGCGGAAGTGATTCCGTTGGTGGCCGTGACCAACCTCGCGCGCTCTCTGGAAAAACTCCAGCAGCGCGGCTTGTGGGTCGTGGGTACGGCGGGTGAGGCCGAGGTCAGCATTTATGACCAGGATCTGACTGGTCCAACCATCCTGATCATGGGCGCCGAAGGCAAAGGCATGCGCCGCCTGACGCGTGAGCATTGCGACTATCTGGTCAACCTGCCGATGGCCGGCAGCGTCAGCAGCCTGAACGTGTCCGTGGCAACCGGTGTGTGCCTGTTCGAAGCACAGCGTCAGCGCGGTGCGAAAGCCAAGGCTGCAGCGAAGAAGTCCTGATTCGGTCGCGCCCCCTGTGGGAGCGAGCTTGCTCGCGATGAGGTCGTCACATTCAGCATCAATGTTGAATGTTGCACCGCCATCGCGAGCGAGCTCGCTCCTACAAGGGAACTGCATATTGGTGACTGCTCAAATATTCACCAATTACCTTGCACCTCTCCCGCCCCTTCTCTACAATTGCGCCCCTTGCTGTGACGGCAGGCACGCATGTGTCCATCGCCGGCAAGTCCATAAGTGTCATTCACTCCTTGTCTGACCGCTTTTGAGCGGCAGGCTACAACCCGTAAGGAGCATTCATGCGTCATTACGAAATCATCTTTTTGGTCCACCCGGATCAAAGCGAGCAAGTCGGCGGCATGGTTGAGCGTTACACCAAGCTGATCGAAGAAGACGGCGGCAAAATCCACCGTCTGGAAGATTGGGGCCGTCGTCAACTGGCCTACGCAATCAACAATGTTCACAAGGCTCACTACGTGATGCTGAACGTTGAATGCACTGGCAAGGCCCTGGCCGAGCTGGAAGACAACTTCCGCTACAACGATGCAGTGATCCGTAACCTGGTCATCCGTCGCGAAGAAGCCGTTACCGGCCAATCCGAGATGCTCAAGGCTGAAGAAAACCGCAGTGAGCGCCGTGAGCGTCGCGACCGTCCTGAGCACGAAGGCGCTGAAAGCGCTGATAGTGATGACAGCGACAACAGCGATAACGCTGACGAGTAATCCACGGACCTTTTAAGGAGCCTATCAAATGGCACGTTTCTTCCGTCGTCGTAAATTCTGCCGCTTCACCGCTGAAGACGTGAAAGAGATCGATTACAAAGATCTCAACACTCTGAAAGCCTACGTATCCGAGACCGGCAAAATCGTTCCAAGCCGCATCACCGGTACCAAAGCTCGTTATCAGCGTCAGCTGGCCACCGCTATCAAGCGCGCCCGCTTCCTGGCCCTGCTGGCCTACACCGACAGCCACGGCCGCTGAGACCGGGCAGTCGACACGTAGCAAAGGATTGAATGCATGCGTGCCATAGCTGAGTTCATCATGCGCGGCCGGATGCAGGCCACTCTGGTAGTGGCTGGATGTGCAGCATTGCCGTTGTTGTATTGGTTGGGTGCTGCCGCGGGGAGCCTGGTGCTCCTGCGGCGCGGATTGAAGGACGCCCTCGGCGTTCTTGCTCTGGGAATGCTGCCAGCATTGATTTGGTGGCTGTATTCCGATGATCCACGGGCGCTCATGGTGCTGCTGGGGTCGTCGGGCCTTGCGTTGGTTTTACGCGCAAGCGAATCCTGGGTCCGCACGCTGCTGGTCAGCGTAGCGATGGGAGTGGTGTTTTCAGTGGTGCTGGGTGCGGTTTACCGCCCTCACATCGAGATGCTGGCGCAGGAACTGGTAAAGATCCTGCCGCTGGCCCTTGGTGACCTCTACCAACAATTGTCGGAAGAGGAGCGAGCGCGTCTCGCCGCACTGATTGCCCCGGTCCTGACCGGCCTGATAGCGGCCTTGCTGCAAATCGTCAGTGTGCTGAGCCTGATTGTCGGGCGCTACTGGCAGGCGTTGTTGTACAACCCCGGTGGTTTTGGCCGCGAGTTTCGCGCCATCCGAATCCCGCTGGGGCCAGCGATGTTGCTGCTGGCGTGCATGCTCCTGGGACCGAATTTCGGTACCCAGATGGCCATGTTGACGCCGTTGTGCAGTGTACCGCTGGTGTTCGCCGGGCTGGCCCTGATTCATGGGCTGGTGGCTGAAAAGCGACTGGCCAAATTTTGGCTGGTGGGGTTGTACGTAACGCTGTTGCTGTTTATGCAGCTGATCTATCCGTTGCTGGTGGTCCTGGCCATTGTCGACAGCCTGATTGATTTTCGCGGTCGTTTGACGCCGAAAGACGTCGATAGCGCGAACGGTGAAGGTTAAAAGTTAAGAGGATTTCCACATGCAACTGATCCTTCTGGAAAAAGTCGCCAACCTGGGCAACCTGGGCGACAAAGTGAACGTTAAGGCTGGTTACGGCCGTAACTACCTGCTGCCTTACGGCAAAGCTACCGCTGCGACCGCTGCCAACCTGGCTGCGTTCGAAGAGCGTCGCGCTGAGCTGGAAAAAGCTGCAGCAGACAAGAAAGCTTCGGCTGAAAGCCGCGCTGCCCAACTGGCCGAGCTGGAAGTGACTATCACTGCCACCGCTGGTGACGAAGGCAAGCTGTTCGGTTCGATCGGTACTCACGACATTGCTGACGCACTGACCGCCTCTGGCGTTGAAGTTGCGAAAAGCGAAGTTCGTCTGCCGAACGGCACCATCCGCAACGTAGGTGAATTCGACGTAGCTGTGCACCTGCACGCTGAAGTTGAAGCCACCGTACGCGTTGTCGTGGTAGCAGCTTAAGCAGCACTTGTCGGCTTGGCACCCTTGGGTGCTTGCCGGTAACATCGGGCACGATCCTGTTTACAGGTCGTGCCCTTTGTCTTTCTGCAGTTCCTGATTTTTAAATCTGATTCCAAGTGGCCATGAACGAAATCTCCGCTCCTGAGCAATACGATCTGCAAACCGCCGCGCTGAAAGTGCCGCCGCATTCCATCGAGGCCGAACAGGCCGTGCTCGGTGGTCTGATGCTGGACAACAACGCCTGGGAACGCGTGCTCGATCAGGTCTCGGACGGTGATTTCTATCGTCATGACCACCGTCTGATCTTCCGTGCGATCGCCAAGCTGGCCGATCAGAACATGCCGATTGACGTCGTGACCCTGGCCGAGCAATTGGACAAGGAAGGGCAGACCTCGCAAGTCGGCGGCCTGGGTTATCTGGGCGAGCTGGCGAAAAACACGCCATCGGTTGCCAACATCAAGGCCTACGCCGCGATCGTTCGCCAGCGTGCGACCCTGCGTCAATTGATCGGTATCAGTAACGAGATCGCCGACAGCGCCTTCAACCCGGAAGGGCGGACGGCCGAAGAAATCCTCGATGAAGCGGAACGGCAGATCTTCCAGATCGCCGAGGCCCGGCCGAAAACCGGCGGCCCGGTGGGTGTTAACGATCTGCTGACCAAGGCTATCGATCGTATCGACACCCTGTTCAACACCGACAACGCCATCACCGGCTTGTCCACGGGTTATACCGACCTCGATGAAAAAACCAGCGGCCTGCAACCGGCCGACTTGATCATCGTCGCCGGTCGTCCGTCGATGGGTAAAACCACCTTCGCGATGAACCTGGTGGAAAACGCCGTATTGCGTAGCGACAAGGCTGTTCTGGTGTACTCGCTGGAGATGCCAGGCGAATCGCTGATCATGCGTATGCTCTCGTCCCTGGGGCGTATCGACCAGACCAAGGTCCGTTCCGGGCAGCTGGAAGACGACGATTGGCCGCGCCTGACGTCGGCGGTCAACCTGCTCAATGATCGCAAGTTGTTCATCGACGATACCGCCGGCATCAGCCCCTCGGAAATGCGTGCGCGAACCCGTCGCCTGGCCCGTGAGCACGGTGATATCGGCCTGATCATGATCGACTACCTGCAGTTGATGCAGATCCCGGGTTCTGGTGGCGACAACCGGACCAACGAGATTTCCGAGATCTCCCGATCCCTGAAAGCCCTGGCCAAGGAATTCAACTGCCCGGTGGTGGCGCTGTCGCAGCTCAACCGTTCCCTGGAACAGCGTCCGAACAAGCGCCCGATCAACTCCGACTTGCGTGAATCCGGAGCCATCGAGCAGGACGCCGACGTGATCATGTTCGTGTACCGGGACGAGGTGTATCACCCGGAAACCGAGCACAAAGGCATTGCCGAAATCATCATCGGCAAGCAGCGGAATGGCCCGATCGGCTTTATCCGGTTGGCGTTCATCGGCAAATACACGCGCTTTGAGAACCTGGCGCCGGGTAGCTATAACTTCGATGATGATGAATAAGTTGTCTGGTGGCTGAAAGGGCCCCATCGCCAGCAGGCTGGCTCCCACAAAGGAATGCATTCCAGGGTGGGAGCCAGCCTGCTGGCGATTGGGGTTTCACCAATTTCCGACCACCACCGTCGGAATTGGTCAAAATTTGTGCTATATTCCGCGCCCGCGATTTTTCACCTCAACACCGGTCACCGTCATGCAAACAGCCAAGCCGTTATTTGACTATCCCAAGTACTGGGCCGAATGTTTCGGTCCAGCGCCATTCCTGCCAATGAGCAGGGAGGAGATGGATCAGCTTGGCTGGGATTCATGCGACATCATCATCGTCACCGGTGATGCCTACGTCGACCACCCATCGTTCGGCATGGCCATCATCGGCCGGCTGCTGGAGTCCCAGGGCTTCCGCGTCGGGATCATTGCCCAGCCGAACTGGCAGTCCAAAGACGACTTCATGAAGCTCGGCGAGCCGAACCTGTTCTTCGGCGTCGCGGCCGGCAACATGGACTCGATGATCAACCGCTACACCGCCGACAAGAAAATCCGCTCCGATGACGCCTACACCCCTGGCGGCATGGCCGGCAAGCGTCCGGATCGCGCGAGCCTGGTGTACAGCCAGCGCTGCAAGGAAGCCTACAAGCATGTGCCGATCGTCCTCGGCGGCATCGAAGCCTCCCTGCGCCGCATCGCCCACTATGACTATTGGCAGGACCGGGTACGCAACTCGATCCTGATCGACGCCAGCGCTGACATCCTGCTGTACGGCAACGCCGAGCGGGCGATTGTCGAAGTGGCCCAGCGCCTGTCCTACGGACACAAGATCGAAGACATCACCGACGTGCGCGGCACCGCGTTCATTCGTCGCGATACACCAAAAGACTGGTACGAAGTCGACTCGACGCGCATCGACCGTCCGGGCAAGGTCGACAAGATCATCAACCCGTACGTCAACACCCAGGACACTCAGGCCTGCGCCATCGAGCAGGAAAAGGGTCCGGTCGAGGATCCGCAGGAAGCCAAGGTCGTGCAGATCCTGGCCAGCCCGAAGATGACTCGCGACAAGACCGTGATTCGCCTGCCGTCGGTGGAAAAAGTCCGTAACGATGCGGTGCTCTATGCCCACGCCAACCGCGTGTTGCACTTGGAAACCAACCCGGGCAACGCCCGTGCGCTGGTGCAGAAGCACGGCGAAGTCGACGTCTGGTTCAACCCGCCGCCGATTCCGATGACCACCGAAGAAATGGACTACGTGTTCGGCATGCCCTACGCGCGCATTCCGCACCCGGCGTACGGCAAGGAGAAAATCCCGGCCTACGACATGATCCGTTTCTCGGTGAACATCATGCGTGGCTGTTTCGGCGGCTGCACCTTCTGCTCGATCACCGAGCACGAAGGCCGGATCATCCAGAACCGTTCCGAAGAGTCGATCATTCGCGAAATCGAAGAGATTCGCGACAAGGTCCCGGGTTTTACCGGGGTGATCTCCGACCTCGGCGGCCCGACCGCGAACATGTACCGCATTGCCTGCAAGAGCCCGGAAATCGAATCCGCGTGCCGCAAGCCGTCGTGCGTGTTCCCCGGGATCTGCCCGAACCTGAACACCGACCACTCGTCGTTGATCCAGCTGTATCGCAGCGCCCGCGCCTTGCCGGGTGTGAAGAAGATCCTGATCGCTTCCGGCCTGCGCTACGACCTCGCGGTCGAGTCGCCGGAGTACGTCAAGGAGCTGGTGACCCACCACGTCGGTGGTTACCTGAAGATCGCCCCGGAACACACCGAGGAAGGTCCGCTCAACCAGATGATGAAACCGGGGATCGGCACTTACGACCGGTTCAAGCGGATGTTCGAGAAGTACACCAAGGAAGCGGGCAAGGAGCAGTACCTGATTCCGTACTTCATCGCCGCCCACCCGGGTACCACCGATGAAGACATGATGAACCTGGCGCTGTGGCTCAAGGGCAACGGTTTCCGTGCCGATCAGGTGCAGGCGTTCTACCCGTCGCCGATGGCCACCGCCACCGCGATGTACCACTCGGGCAAGAACCCGCTGCGCAAGGTGACCTACAAGAGCGACGGCGTGACCATCGTCAAGAGCGAGGAGCAGCGTCGCCTGCACAAGGCGTTCTTGCGCTATCACGACCCTAAAGGCTGGCCGATGCTGCGTGAAGCATTGACCCGCATGGGCCGCGCCGACCTGATCGGGCCGGGCAAGAACCAGTTGATCCCGCTGCACCAGCCGTCCACCGACAGCTATCAGAGCGCCCGTCGCAAGAACTCGACGCCGGCCGGCAGCCATAAAGTCTCGGGTGAGAAGACCACCAAGATCCTCACCCAGCACACCGGGCTGCCACCGCGCGCCAGCGATGGCGGTAATTCGTGGGACAAGCGCGAGCAGGCCAAGGCCGCAGCATTCGCCCGTAACCAGCAGGCCGCCAAGGATCGCAAGGACGCCGCCAAGGGCAAGGGACCGAAGCCGGCCCGCAAGCCGGTGGTACCGCGCTAAGCTGCGCTTGAGCTGAACAGGACGCCAACCTTCGGGTTGGCGTTTTGCGTTTTTGGCTTCGGACATTGAGGTGCGGCTGCTGGCCCCTTCGCGGGCAAGCCCGCTCCATGTAGGAGCGGGCTTGCCCGCGAAGGCGACGGCACTGCCCCCGGCCCTCGCGAAAAATCGCCACATTTACGTGCAGCCCTCCTCAGGCCCTTTCATCGGCGCCCGATTCTGGTGCTGCACCGCTCCGATGATCCAGGGAAATCGCCGCAGGTGACCCTCTGGCACAAACCTTGCGCGCCGCGTCATACCTGTGGATCACTCCCTGTCGATGCCGAGCACGCCATGCCTGACTTGCTGGACCGTTACCCGCTCACGGCGGGCGCTTACCATGAACTGCTGGACGACAGCGGCGGAGTGCGCGCGCATTGGCGACGGTTGTTCGATCAGTTGCAGCGCAGTACGCCCGGGCAATTGCTGCAACGCCAGGCGCTGGTGACCCGGCAGATCCAGGAGAACGGCGTCACCTACAACGTCTACGCCGACCCCAAGGGCGCTGACCGGCCCTGGGAGCTGGACCTGTTGCCTCATTTGATCGCTGACGACGAGTGGCAGCAGCTGTCGGCCGGGATCGCCCAGCGCGCACGTTTGCTCAATGCCGTGCTGGCCGACCTGTATGGCCCGCAGCGGCTGATCGCCGAGGGCCTGTTGCCAGCGGAATTGGTGTTCGGGCATAACAATTTCCTGTGGCCCTGTCAGGGCATTCAGCCGCCCGAAGGCAGCTTTTTGCACCTGTATGCAGTGGATCTGGCGCGCGCTCCCGACGGCCGCTGGTGGGTCACCGCCGACCGCACCCAGGCGCCTTCCGGCGCTGGCTATGCGCTGGAAAGTCGCACCATCGTCTCGCGTGCCTTTCCCGAGTTGTACCGCGACCTGCACGTACAACACCTGGCCGGATTCTTCCGGACCTTGCAGCAGACCCTCGCTCGCCAGGCACCCTGTGACGACGAGGTGCCGCTGGTGGTGCTGCTGACGCCCGGACGCTTCAACGAAAGCTATTTCGAGCACCTTTACCTCGCCCGCCAATTGGGTTATCCACTGGTCGAAGGTGGCGACCTGACGGTGCGTGATGCCTGCGTCTACCTCAAGACCCTGAGCGGTCTGCGTCGAGTCCACGCGATCATGCGCCGGCTCGACGATGACTTCTGCGACCCACTGGAGCTGCGTACCGACTCCGCCCTCGGCGTGCCGGGCTTGCTCGAGGCCGTGCGGCGTGGGCGGGTTCTGGTGGCCAATGCCTTGGGCAGCGGGGTGTTGGAGTCGCCGGGACTGCTGGGATTTCTGCCGCGGATCAATCAGTTCCTGTTTGGTGAGGAGTTGATCCTGCCGTCGATTGCCACCTGGTGGTGCGGCGAGCCTCCGGTGCTGACGCAAGCGTTGGAAAAGTTGCCGGAATTGCTGATCAAGCCAGCGTTTCCGTCGCAAAGCTTTTCGCCAGTTTTCGGCCGTGACTTGAGTGAAAAGCAGCGTGAAAGCCTGGCCGAGCGCATGCGGGCTCGGCCTTATGCCTATGTTGCTCAAGCGCTCGCGCACGCGTCCCTGGCCCCGGTCTGGCAAGCCGAAAGCGGCCAACTGCAACCGCGGGCCATTGGCATGCGGGTCTACGCGGTGGCCAGTAACGAAGGTTACCGGGTCTTGCCCGGTGGCCTGACCCGGGTGGCGGGGCAGGCCGATGCCGATGTGGTGTCGATGCAGCGCGGCGGTGCGAGCAAGGATACCTGGGTGTTGGGGCAACGGGCTCCTGCTGGCGAGCAGTGGAAGGCGCAACGAACCCTGGGCGTCCACGATCTGATTCGCCGCGACCCTTACCTGCCCTCACGGGTGGTGGAAAACCTGTTCTGGTTTGGCCGCTACTGTGAACGCTGTGATGACAGCGCCCGATTGTTGCGCATCCTGTTGATCCGCTACGTTGACGGCGACGATCCCAGCGCCCTGCAAGCAGCCATCGAGTTGGCTGAAAGCCTGTCGCTGCTGCCTGAAGACGGGGAGCTGCCAGAACGCTTGCTCGCGGCGCTGCTGGGCAAGGAGTGCTCGTTCAGCCTGCGCGCCAACCTGCAACGGCTGCAATGGGCGGCGTCCCAGGTGCGGGGCAAGCTGTCGCGGGAAAACTGGCAAGCATTGGTGGAGCTGCAGCGCGAGGCTCTGGAACTGGAGACCGCCGGTGCGGATTTCGGCGAACTGCTGGACGTTCTCAACCGCCTGGTGATGTCGCTGGCGGCGCTGTCGGGCTTCGCCCTGGACGACATGACCCGCGATGAGGGCTGGCGGTTCCTGATGCTGGGGCGGCGCCTCGAACGCCTGCAGTTTCTTTGCAGCAGCCTGGCGGGTTTCCTGCGCAGTGCCGGTGCCTTCGACCAGGCGGGCCTGGAGTGGCTGCTCGAGCTGGGTAACAGCAGCATCACCTACCGCTCGCGCTACCTGGCGGTGGCCCAGCTGATCCCGGTGCTCGATTTGCTGTTGCTCGATGAGCAGAATCCGCATGCGGTGTTGTTTCAGTTGAAATTGGTGAGCCGCAGCCTCAAACGTTTGAGTGACGAGTTTGCCGCGCCCCGTGAACGGGACTTGCCGGTCCTGGTCGAGCGCCTGGCCAGCTTCGACCTGGGCTGCCTGGAAAACCCGTTGTTCGGCGCCAGCAGTGTGCGTTCGGCGCTGGACGGCCTGGCGGACCTGCTGCAGGAAATCGCCGAGGCAGGCGGCCGGGTCTCGGACCGCCTGGCTTTGCGCCATTTTGCCCACGTCGACGATATCAGCCAGCGCACGGTGTCCGTCTGATGAGCGCCCGTTACCAGATCCTCCACGATACCCACTATCGCTACGACAGTCCGGTGTCGCTGGCCCGGCAGCTCGCCCACTTGTGGCCGCGGGTCTGCGCCTGGCAGCGCTGCAGCGAACGTCACTTGCTGATCAGTCCGCACCCGTCCACCCGCAGCGACGAACTGGATGTGTTCGGCAATCCGCTGACGCGCCTGGCATTCGAACGGCCGCATACCGAGTTGCAGGTCAATGCCCGGCTGAGTGTCGAGGTGTTGCGCCGTTCGACGGGCGACTTGCGCCAGTCACCCGCTTGGGAAGCGACCCGCAGTGCATTGAGCTACAGCGGCCGGCCGCTCGCTGAGGATCTGCTGCAAGCCTGTCGCTATCGCTTCGAGTCGCCTTACGTGCACCTCAAGCGCAGCTTCGTCGAGTTCGGTGAAAGCTGTTTTCCGCCGGGAAGGCCGCTGATGCTCGGTGTGCAGGCGTTGATGCAGAAGATCTTCACGGAGTTCACCTTCGACGCCGAAGCCACTCAGGTAGCGACTCCGCTGGTGGAGGTGTTGCAGCGCCGACGTGGGGTCTGCCAGGACTTTGCGCACCTGATGCTGGCGTGTGTGCGTTCGCGGGGGCTGGCGGCGCGCTATGTCAGCGGCTACCTGCTGACCCAGCCACCACCGGGGCAGCCACGCTTGATTGGCGCCGATGCCTCGCACGCCTGGGTCTCGGTATTTTGCCCGGTACTGGGCTGGGTCGATTTCGATCCGACCAACAACGTGCAGCCGGCACTGGAGCACATCACCCTGGCCTGGGGCCGGGATTTTTCCGATGTCTCGCCGTTGCGTGGGGTCATTCTGGGTGGGGGCAATCACGACCCGGACGTCCGGGTGACGGTGATGCCTTTGTAGAAGCGGGCGCGCCCACTTCTACAAAAGATCGCGACTCAGGCTTCGGGGGCCTGGTCCTTCGGCGCGTCTTCGGCGTCTTCGACGTCATCGGCTTCAGGTGGTAGTGCGTCGGCTTCGGCCGCCGCCTTCTTGCGTTGCAGCTTTTCCTCTTTCTTCTGCTCCTTGGCCAAGTCTCTCTGACGTTTGGCGAAGGAGTAATTAGGTTTGGCCATGGGCGATCCTCTGGGGTCGAAGGTGAGGTTGAGCGGCGCGTATTCTGCCTTTAAACAGGGGACAAGGGTTAGTCGGGTTTTTGTCCGTCCCATTTTGGCGCGATGACGGGCTGCCAGGCATCCAGTGCATTGAGCAGATCCTGTGCTGATTCGCTGGTTTGCAGCATGTCACGGTGCTGGCCGCGAACGAAGCCTTCGCCGACGACATGATCGAGAAAGGCGGTGAGTTTGCTGTAGAAACCATTCACTTCCAGCAGGCCCAGCGGTTTGCCATGGTAGCCAAGCTGGCCCCAGGTCCACACCTCGAACAGCTCCTCGAACGTGCCCAGGCCGCCGGGCAGGGCGATGAAGGCGTCGCTCAACTCGGCCATGCGGGCCTTGCGCGCGTGCATGCCGTCAACCACTTCCAGGCGCGTCAGGCCGTTGTGGCCGATTTCCTTGCTCTTCAGGCTTTCAGGAATGATGCCGATCACTTCCCCGCCAGCGGCCAAGGCAGCGTCAGCGACAATGCCCATCAGGCCGACGGCGCCGCCGCCATAGACCAGGGTCAATTTGCGTCGGGCCAGCTCTTCACCCAGCGCCACAGCCGCTTCGCGGTAGGCCGGATTGGAGCCGGTGCTGGCGCCACAAAACACACAAACAGATGTTAACGACATGCCTTACTCCGTGATCAGTGACCCACGCAGAGTAATGGCTGGCGCCGGGTGCTCCAAGGATTAATCCGCGCGGCGGGGTTCTTCGCAGGTGCCACTGGCACCACAGGCGTAGGCGGCGAGCAGGCTGCACAACAGGCTGTTGATGAACATGACGGTTACTCCAGACTGGGGTCGATGGGGCGATCTTAGGCGGGCGCGAGGTGTCTGGCTGGTAGATTGTGTCGATGGGGCCCATAGCCCGAAAGTTGTATACAATTCTTGATTCAGGTCATAGGAACTTCTGAAAAATTCAGGCAGTCTCTACACCATACGGATTATTCAACCCTGCCTTGGAGATTAACCATGTTTGCCAAACTTGTTGCGGTATCCCTGCTGACACTGGCCAGCAGCCAACTGATGGCTGCCGAATGCAAGGTCACCGTCGACTCCACCGACCAGATGTCCTTCAACACCAAGGCCATCGAAATCGACAAGAGCTGCAAAACCTTCACCGTCGAACTGACCCACTCCGGCAGCCTGCCGAAGAACGTCATGGGCCATAACTGGGTGCTGAGCAAAGAAGCCGACATGCAGCCGATCGCCACTGACGGCCTGGCCGCCGGCATCGACAAGAACTACCTGAAAGACGGTGACGCGCGCATCATCGCCCACACCAAGATCATCGGCGCCAAGGAAACCGACTCGGTGACCTTCGACGTTTCCAAACTCAAGGCCGATGAAAAATACGGCTTCTTCTGCTCGTTCCCTGGCCACATCTCGATGATGAAAGGCACTGTTACCCTGAAGTAATCAGGTACGCGCGAACAAAAAAGCGTCCCCTCGGGACGCTTTTTTTTGCCTGCCAGTTGCCTCAAGGCGCAAACGGCATCACCCGTTTGTGCTGGGTCTTGCGATAGGTGTCGCAAATGATCCTGAACGCTTCTTCGCGAACCGGCTCGCCATGCAGGAAGGCGTCGATTTCGCTGTAGGTCACGCCATGGGACGCTTCGTCCGGTTTGCCCGGGGACAGGTCCTCGAGGTCGGCGGTCGGTATTTTTTCCACCAGCGATTCGGGAGCACCGAAGTGCCGGGCGATGGCCCGTACCTGGTTTTTCACCAGGCCACTGAGTGGGGCGAGGTCGCAGGCGCCGTCACCGAACTTGGTGAAGAAACCCATGACCGCCTCGGCTGCGTGGTCGGTGCCAATTACCAGGCCCTGGGCGGCACCGGCGATGGTGTACTGCGCGACCATGCGCATCCGCGCCTTGGTATTGCCCAGGACAAAGTCCACCGACGCCGCCGGTTTGCCTTCAAAGGCCGCGACTTCGCTGGCCAGAGCCTTGACCGCCGGGCCGATGTTGACCGTGTGGCGCTCGTCCGGGGTGATGAAGTCCACGCAAGCCTGGGCTTCGTGTTCGTCGAACTGGGTCTGGTACGGCAGGCGCACGGCGATGAACCTGTAGGACGTGTCGCCAGTGCGCTCGCGCAGCTCACGCATGGCGCGCTGGGCCAGCAGGCCGGCGGTCAGTGAGTCGACGCCGCCGCTGATGCCCAGCACCAGTGTCTTGAGCCCGGAATTGACCAGGCAATCCTGGATGAAGCTGACCCGCCGGGCGATCTCCGCTTCCAGGGCGGCCTGGTCGGCGAAGGGCGGTTGAACCTTGAGCTGCTCGGCAATCTCACGCTGTACGGCTTGCATGAATCACTCCTTGCTTGAATGTGCGGATGGGGCGGCAGGTACTTGAAACACGTGTCGCAAATAGGCGACGAAATTTGGGTCCTTGCAGTGGGTCTTGCCCGGTTCATCGCTGATCTTGGCGACGGGCTGACCGTTGCAGGCGGCCATTTTAAGCACGATGCTCATCGGCTCGACACCGGGAATGTCGCAGGTCAGATTGGTGCCGATGCCGAAACTGACATTGATCCGCCCGCGCAGCGCCCGGAAGATCTCCAGCGACCGCGGCAGCGTCAGGCTATCGGAGAATACCAAGGTCTTGCTCATCGGCTCGATGCCCAGCTTGTGGTAGTGGGCGATGCATTTTTCGGCCCAGGCAATCGGGTCGCCGGAGTCGTGGCGCAAACCGTCGAACAGCTTGGCGAAGTACAGGTCGAAATCGTTGAGAAAGGCGTCGGTGGTGATGCAGTCGGTCAGGGCGATCCCGAGCAAGCCACGGTACTCGCGGACCCAGCAATCAAGGGCGGCGCTCTGGCTGTCGATCAGCCGTGGACCGAGTTGCTGGTGGGCCATGATCCATTCGTGGGCCATGGTGCCCAGGGGCTTCATGTCCAGCTCACGAGACAGGTGCACGTTGCTGGTGCCGACGAAACGGCCGGGGAAATCGTGCTTGAGCACCGTCACCACTTCTTCCTGCACGCGGTAGGAAAACCTGCGGCGGGTACCAAAATCAGCCACCTGCAACTCGTACAATTCATCGCTGCTGGCATTGGCGGTCAGCCAGTCGAACTTGCGGTACAGCTGCTCGCGCGCCTGCTCCAGCACCACTTCGCGGTAGCGATAGCGGTTGCGCACTTCGCTGACAATCGCCAGCAACGGCACTTCGAACAGAATCACGTGCAGCCACGGGCCGCGCAGGCGGATAAACAGCTCGCCGTTCTCGATGCCGGTATGGATGTAGCGCAGGTTGAAGCGGAACAAGCCAAGAAAACGCAGGAAGTCCGGTTTCATGAAGCTGATGCGCTCGAGAAAGCCCAGTTGATCGGCGCTCAGGCTCAATTCGGCGAGACGCTCGATTTGAAAGCGGATCTCCGCCAGATACGGGCGCAGGTCCTCGCTGTTCCGGCAGCGAAACTCCCATTCCACCTCGACGTTGGGGTAGTTGTGCAGCACCGCCTGCATCATCGTCAGCTTGTAGAAGTCGGTGTCGAGCAGGTTCTGCACGATGCGATCGGCAAACACACTCTCGCTCATAACGGGGGATCTCCAGGCTGGCCGCAGCCTATGCCGTGATTCAGTGAATGGGCCCAGTGGCGCATATCCACGGGGCCCAAGGCCAGTGTTTTTTCAGTGCGGTGACTCGACCTGCTCCAGCATCCACTTAACGAAGTCGCGCACCTTGGGCACCTCCGCCGAATGTTCCGGGTAGGCCAGGTAGTAAGCGTCGCTGCTGGGCATTGCATGCTGCCAGGGAATCACCAACTTGCCGTCGGCCAATTCTTCTTCCACCAGGAAGCGCGGCAACAGGGCGACGCCGCAACCGACTTGGGCGGCGCGGATGCACATGTAAAAGGTCTCGAAACGCGGGCCGTGGTAGCTGTGCTCGGTCTGGTAGCCTTGGCTGGCGAACCAGTCGTGCCAGGCCTGGGGGCGCGAGGCGTTTTGCAGCAGGACCAGTTCGCTGAGCTGGGTCGGATCGGTAAACGGGGTTGCCGGCAGGCTGCCCGGCGCGCACACCGGAACCAGCTCTTCGCCGAACAGCTTCAAGCACTCGGTGCCCGGCCGTGAGCCCTGGCCGAAGAAAAACGCCAGGTCGCTGTGGCCTTGCAGCAGGTCGTCGGCTTCCTGTTCGTTGCGCAGGTCGAGGTGGATCTGCGGATGACGCAGGCGCCAGCCTTTGAGACGAGGCACCAGCCAGCGCGCACCGAAAGTCGAGGGCGTAGAGACCCGCAGGACTTCAGTCTCGCCGCCGTAGGAACGCAGGTAATGCGTCGACATCTCGACCTGGGTGAGGATTTTTCTAACTTCAACGAGATACAAATCCCCAGCCGGGGTCATCTGCAGGCGTCGACGCACCCGGCGAAACAGCAGATGCTGCAGCAGCTCTTCGAGCTGGGCGACTTGCTTGCTCACGGCGCTTTGCGTCAGATTCAGCTCTTCGGCGGCACGGGTGAAACTCAAGTGGCGGGTGACCGCTTCGAAGCACTGCAGGGCGGTGATCGAGGGCAGGTGGCGTTTATTCAGCATGGGTGGTCCTTGTTCTTGTCGCGGCGCTTTGCATGAATAAACGGAATGATATCTCGCTTAATGGTCGTTTGTTGCCACGTCTTCGTAGCGCTACAACTACAGTCCTGACCAGCCGTGCGTTTTCGGCTGCACACTTTCTGTCTTTTGCTTGAGGAGTGACCCATGGTTGCCGCATTGCTTGATCGTTTGGGCGTGAACCCGGCCCTGTACCAGAACGGCAAAGTGGCGGTGCATTCGCCCATCGATGGCAGCCAGATCGGCGCCGTGAACTGGGAAGGTGCCGCGCAAGTCGAGCAGCACATCAGTCGTGCCGATCATGCCTTCGAACTGTGGCGCAAGGTGCCGGCGCCACGCCGTGGCGAACTGGTCCGCCAACTGGGCGAGATCCTGCGTGAATACAAGGCCGACCTCGGTGAGCTGGTGTCCTGGGAAGCCGGCAAGATCACCCAGGAAGGCCTGGGTGAAGTGCAGGAAATGATCGACATCTGCGACTTCGCCGTCGGCCTGTCGCGTCAGCTTTATGGCTTGACCATCGCCTCCGAGCGTCCTGGTCACCACATGCGCGAAACCTGGCACCCGCTGGGCATCGTAGGGGTGATCAGTGCGTTCAACTTCCCGGTCGCGGTCTGGGCCTGGAACACTACGCTGGCGCTGGTCTGCGGCAACCCGGTGATCTGGAAACCTTCGGAAAAGACCCCGCTCACCGCCCTGGCGTGCCAGGCGCTGTTCGACCGCGTGCTGAAGAACTTCAGCGACGCGCCGCCGCACCTGAGCCAGGTGATCATTGGCGGCCGCGATGCCGGCGAAGCGCTGGTGGACGATCCACGCGTGGCCCTGGTCAGCGCCACCGGCAGCACCCGCATGGGCCGCGAAGTGGCACCGAAAATCGCTGCACGCTTCGCCCGCAGCATTCTCGAACTGGGCGGCAACAACGCGATGATCCTCGGCCCAAGCGCCGATCTGGACATGGCCGTACGCGCCATCCTGTTCAGCGCCGTCGGCACTGCCGGCCAGCGCTGCACCACGCTGCGCCGTTTGATTGCCCATGAGTCGGTCAAGGAAGAGATCGTCACCCGCCTCAAGGCCGCCTATTCCAAAGTGCGCATTGGCCACCCGCTGGAAGGCAACCTGATCGGCCCGCTGGTCGACAAACACAGTTTCGACAACATGCAGGACGCCCTGGAGCAGGCCTTGAGCGAAGGCGGTCGGGTGTTCGGCGGCAAGCGTCAGCTCGAAGACCAGTTCCCCAATGCCTACTACGTCTCGCCGGCCATCGTCGAAATGCCGGAGCAGAGCGACGTGGTCTGCAGCGAAACCTTCGCACCGATCCTGTACGTGGTCGGCTACAGCGACTTCGCCGAAGCGCTGCGCCTGAACAACGCCGTGCCACAAGGCCTGTCGTCGTGCATTTTCACCACCGACGTGCGTGAAGCCGAGCAGTTCATGTCGGCAGTGGGCAGCGACTGCGGGATTGCCAACGTCAACATCGGCCCGAGCGGCGCGGAAATCGGCGGCGCCTTTGGTGGCGAGAAAGAAACCGGCGGTGGTCGCGAATCCGGCTCCGACGCCTGGCGCGGTTACATGCGCCGCCAGACCAACACGGTCAATTACTCGCTGGAGCTGCCGCTGGCCCAGGGCATTACCTTCGATTGATCGAAGGTCCCCTGTAGGAGCGAGCCTGCTCGCGATAGCGTCACACCATGTGCCGACGTCATCGCGAGCAGGCTCGCTCCTACATTTGACAGGTGTATTTGTTGGGTTTCTGCTGGAGTCTGGCAATGCCGTTACGCGAAGAGTGCTTATGGGAAAAACTGACGCCGCAACGGCCTGACCGAGCGGCGCTCAAGGGTGAGATAACGGCGGATGTCTGCGTGATCGGCGCGGGGTTCACCGGTTTGTCGGCGGCCGTGCATTTGCTGGAGCAGGGCAAGACGGTCTGTGTGCTGGAGGCTCAGCGCTGCGGCCAGGGTGGTTCGGGGCGCAATGTCGGGCTGGTGAACGCCGGCATGTGGATCCCGCCGGACGAAATTGAAGAAGGCTTCGGCGAGGCCATTGGCAGCCAACTCAACCGCATGCTCGGTGCCGCGCCGGCGCTGGTGTTCAGCCTGATCGACAAATACAAAATCGACTGCCAGTTGCGCCGTGAGGGCACGCTGCACATGGCGCACAACGCGCGTGGCGAAGCTGATCTGCGCAGCCGCGAGGAACAATGGAAGCGTCGCGGTGCCCCCGTGGAACTGTTGACCGGATCGGCTTGCGAACAAGCCACCGGGACCAGGAAAATCGCCGCCGCCTTGCTCGATCGGCGTGCTGGCACGCTCAATCCGATGGCCTACACCAGCGGCCTGGCCAAGGCCGCGGGTGATCTGGGCGGCCAGTTGTTCGACCATTCGCCAGTCACCCGACTGGAACGCCAGGGCCAGCGCTGGTCAGTGCAGACCGCTGAAGGTTCGGTGCTGGCCGAGCAAGTGGTAATCGCGTCCAACGCCTATACCGAGGGCGACTGGACTGAACTGCGGCGTAATTTCTTCCCCGGTTTCTACTACCAGGTGGCTTCGACGCCGCTGACTGAAGAGGCTGCGCAACAGATTCTGCCGGGCGGCCAGGGTTCCTGGGACACCCGTCAGGTCCTCAGCAGCATCCGTCGCGACAAGGACGGCCGGTTGTTGCTCGGCAGCCTGGGCAATGGCAATCGCAAGCCGACCTGGTTCCTCAAGGCGTGGGCTGACCGGGTTCAGCAGCACTATTTCCCTTACCTCAAACCGGTGGAATGGGAGTGCACCTGGACCGGTTGCATCGCCTTTACTCCAGACCATTTGATGCGCCTGTACGAGCCTGCACCGGGCCTGGTAGCTGTCACCGGTTACAACGGCCGTGGCGTCACCACCGGCACAGTGGTCGGCAAAGCCTTCGCCGATTACCTGTGTAACGGAAATCCTCAGGCCTTGCCGATACCTTTTGCCCCCATGCAGCCGGTGCTCGGGGTCGGGGTACGCAGCTGTCTGTATGAGGCGGGTTTTTCCCTCTATCACGCGGGCCAGTGCCTGCGGATTGTCATTTAAGCAACCCAAATCTGCTCAAGTAAGGGGCAGTTTTCGAAGTTGCGACTAGCCTGTAGTGGTGCGGGTTGTAGCAGTCGCGCACCAGCAGTGTGCAGTTCGGTGACGCATGCTGTTACAGGCTGGTTGCACGTCGTTTCTGCTTACGGTTGCAATGCTGGCACGGGAAGGTTGCTCCCTTAAAAAATAAAGGTTTTACCTTCTGCGATTTAGACGGTTGCACGCCCAATGAAAATGGGCCCGAGACAGTCGAAAAAACAATAAAGCAGCGACTTGTTGACGAATAAAAAACCGATGGCACGGCCCTTGCTCTGAGCATGGAGTGAAGTCGCAGTGCCAACTAAAAAAAACCTTGGAGCATCACCTCATGTCCCAGACGTTTTACAAAAAAGGCTTTCTGGCCCTCGCAGTGGCTACTGCCTTGGGTGTTTCCGCGTTTGCTCAGGCTGACATCAAGATTGGTGTAGCGGGTCCGATGACCGGTGCCAACGCGGCATTTGGCGAGCAGTACATGAAGGGTGCACAGGCCGCGGCCGATGCGGTGAACGCAGCAGGCGGCGTCAACGGCGAGAAGATCGTGCTGGTCAAGGGTGATGACGCCTGCGAGCCAAAACAGGCGGTGACCGTCGCCAAGGACCTGACCAACCAGAAAGTCGCCGGTGTTGTCGGTCACTTCTGCTCCTCGTCGACCATCCCTGCGTCGGAGATCTACGACGAAGCGGGCATCATCGCTATCACTCCAGGCTCCACCAACCCGCAAGTCACCGAGCGCGGCCTGAGCGCCATGTTCCGTATGTGCGGGCGTGACGACCAGCAAGGCATCGTCGCCGGCGACTACATCGTCGACGTGCTCAAGGGCAAGAAAGTCGTGGTGCTGCATGACAAGGACACCTACGGCCAGGGCCTGGCAGATGCAACCAAGGCACAACTGGTAAAGCGTGGCGTGACGCCGGTGCTGTATGAAGGCCTGACCCGTGGCGAGAAAGACTTCAGCGCCGTGGTCACCAAGATCCGCGCGGCCGGTGCCGACGTGGTGTACTTCGGCGGCCTGCATCCGGAAGCCGGTCCACTGGTCAAGCAACTGCGTACTGAAGGCCTGAAAGACGTCAAGTTCATGTCCGACGACGGCATCGTGACCGACGAGTTGGTGACCACCGCCGGTGGCCCGCAGTACGTCGACGGCGTGCTGATGACCTTCGGCGCCGACCCACGCATGCTGCCAGAGAGCAAGGCCGTGGTGGACGCGTTCCGCAAGGCCGGCACCGAGCCTGAAGGCTACACCCTGTATGCCTACGCTTCGGTCCAGGCACTGGCCGCCGGCTTCAACGGCGCCAAGTCCAACAAAGGCGAAGACGCCGCCAAGTGGCTCAAGGCCAACCCGGTGAAAACCGTCATGGGCGAGAAGACCTGGGACGCCAAGGGCGACCTGAAAGTCTCCGACTACGTGGTTTACCAGTGGGACAAGGACGGCAAATATCACCAGCTGGAAAAACAGAAGTAAGGGCTGAGCCACCTAACCCCTTGTAGGAGCCGGCTTGCCGGCGAAGGGGGGCTGAATGGGTGTTGTAGGACTGGGGGAGCCTTCGCTGGCAAGCCAGCTCCTACACAAGCCAGCTCCCACAAGGGGATGTGGTGTTCTGCCTGATAGCGCTTCGACGTAAATCTGTATTTTTCCTAGAAGAACCGCACACCCGGGGTGTGCAGGTTCTCACTGCGTGAGATTGCGTTATGGATGGTATTTTCCTGCAGCAACTGGTCAACGGCCTGACCCTCGGGTCGGTCTATGGCCTGATCGCCATCGGCTACACAATGGTCTATGGCATCATTGGCATGATCAACTTCGCCCATGGCGAGGTTTACATGATTTCCGCTTACCTCGCGGCAATCAGTCTGGCACTGCTGGCATACTTCGGTATTGAATCCTTCCCGCTGTTGATGCTCGGCACACTGGTCTTCACCATCGTTGTCACCGGGGTGTATGGCTGGGTTATCGAGCGAATTGCCTACAAACCCCTGCGTAACTCGACCCGCCTGGCACCGCTGATCAGTGCCATCGGTATTTCGCTGATCCTGCAAAACTATGCACAGATCAGCCAGGGCGCCCGCCAACAGGGTGTTCCGACGCTGCTCACCGGTGCATGGCGCGTGGATATCGGTGAAGGTTTCGTACAACTGACCTACACCAAGATCTTCATTCTGGTCGCCGCATTCGCCGGCATGGCGCTGCTGACCTACATCATCAAGTACACCAAGCTCGGGCGCATGTGCCGGGCGACGCAACAAGACCGCAAGATGGCCTCGATCCTGGGCATCAACACCGACCGGGTGATTTCCTACGTGTTCATCATCGGTGCCGCCATGGCGGCGTTGGCCGGTGTGCTGATCACCATGAACTACGGCACCTTCGACTTCTACGCAGGCTTCGTCATCGGCATCAAGGCCTTCACCGCCGCGGTACTGGGTGGCATCGGCTCGTTGCCCGGGGCGATGCTCGGCGGAATCATCCTGGGGATCTCCGAATCGCTGTTCTCGGGCCTGGTCAACTCCGACTACAAAGACGTGTTCAGCTTCTCGCTGCTCGTACTTGTTCTGGTCTTTCGGCCTCAAGGCCTGCTCGGCCGTCCTCTTGTGTCGAAGGTGTAAGCGATGTCTGCAACCCATAAGAAATCCATCGATATCAAACAAAGTGTGGTCGACGCGATCCTCGCCGGCCTGATTTCCCTCATCGTTTTTGGCCCGATTGTCGGCGTCGTACTGGATGGCTACAGCTTCAACCTGGAGCCCACGCGAGTGGCGTGGATCGTCGCCGTGGTCATGGCCGGGCGCTTTGCCCTGAGCCTGTTCCTGCAGACCAGCAAGGGCCGGCGGATTCTCGAAGGTTTCGAATCCACCGGTTCCGGGGTGCATGTGCTGGCGCCCGACTACAAGTCACGCCTGCGCTGGATCATCCCGCTGATGATTGCCATTGCGGTGATCTTCCCGTTCTTCTCCAACTCCTACCTGCTGGGGGTGGTGATCCTCGGCCTGATCTACGTGTTGCTGGGCCTGGGCCTGAACATTGTGGTCGGCCTGGCTGGCCTGCTCGACCTGGGTTACGTGGCGTTCTACGCCATCGGCGCCTATGGCCTGGCGCTGGGCTATCAGTACCTGGGGCTGGGCTTCTGGACCGTGCTGCCGCTGGCGGCAATCACCGCCGCGCTGGCCGGCTGCATCCTCGGTTTCCCGGTGCTGCGCCTGCACGGGGACTACCTGGCGATCGTGACCCTGGGCTTCGGTGAAATCATCCGCCTGATCCTCAACAACTGGCTGTCGCTCACCGGCGGCCCGAACGGTATGCCCGCGCCCTTGCCGACCTTCTTCGGCCTGGAGTTCGGCAAACGTGCGAAAGAGGGCGGCGTGCCGTTCCACGAGTTCTTCGGCATCGCCTACAACCCCGACGTGAAGTACTACTTCATCTACGCCGTGCTGTTCCTGGTGGTGCTGGCCGTGCTGTACATCAAGCACCGCCTGACCCGCATGCCGGTCGGCCGCGCCTGGGAAGCCCTGCGTGAGGATGAAATCGCCTGCCGCTCCATGGGCCTCAACCATGTGCTGGTAAAGCTCTCGGCGTTCACCATCGGTGCGTCGACCGCAGGCCTGGCCGGGGTGTTCTTCGCCACCTACCAGGGCTTCGTCAACCCGACCTCGTTTACCTTCTTCGAGTCGGCGCTGATCCTCGCGATCGTGGTGCTCGGCGGCATGGGCTCGACCATTGGCGTAGTGATCGCCGCGTTCGTCCTGACCGTTGCCCCGGAGCTGCTGCGTGGCTTCGCCGAGTACCGGGTGCTGCTGTTTGGCGTGCTGATGGTGTTGATGATGATCTGGCGGCCACGTGGCCTGATCCGGATCAGCCGGACGGGCGTGACCCCGCGTAAAGGTGCCATTGCGTATGAAAGGGGGCAGGGCCATGAGTGAAGTCGTACTCAGTGTAGAGAAGCTGATGATGCACTTCGGCGGTATCAAAGCCCTCAGTGACGTCAGCCTGAAAGTCCATCGCAACTCGATCTTCGCCCTGATCGGCCCTAACGGCGCCGGCAAGACCACGGTGTTCAACTGCCTGACCGGTTTCTACAAAGCCTCGGGCGGCAAGATCGAGCTCAACACCCGCGGCAAGCAAACCAACGTCATCCAGCTGCTGGGCGAATCGTTCAAGGCGAGCGACTTTGTTTCGCCGAAAAACTTTGCCTCGCGCCTGTACTACAAAATGTTCGGCGGCACTCATCTGGTGAACCGTGCCGGCCTGGCCCGGACTTTCCAGAACATTCGCCTGTTCAAGGAAATGTCGGTGCTGGAAAACCTGCTGGTGGCCCAGCACATGTGGGTCAACCGCAACATGCTGGCCGGCATCCTCAATACCAAGGGCTACCGCAAGGCCGAAAGCGATGCACTGGACTGCGCGTTCTACTGGCTGGAGGTGGTCGACCTGGTGGACTGCGCCAACCGCCTGGCTGGCGAACTGTCCTACGGCCAGCAACGACGCCTGGAAATCGCCCGGGCCATGTGTACGCGGCCACAAATCATCTGCCTCGACGAACCGGCTGCCGGCCTCAACCCGCAGGAAACCGAAGCGCTGAGCGCGATGATCCGGGTGCTGCGCGATGAGCACGATCTGACCGTGGTACTGATCGAACACGACATGGGCATGGTAATGAGCATTTCTGACCACATCGTGGTGCTGGACCACGGCAACGTGATCGCCGAAGGCGGGCCGGAAGCGATTCGCAACGACCCGAAAGTGATCGCCGCCTACCTGGGTGCTGACGAAGAGGAGGTGGTATGAGCCAACCGATCCTCGAACTCAAGGAACTGGACGTGTTTTACGGGCCGATCCAGGCCCTGAAAAAAGTCTCGCTGCACATCAATGAGGGTGAAACTGTCAGCCTGATCGGCTCCAACGGCGCCGGCAAGTCGACGCTGCTGATGTCGATCTTCGGCCAGCCCCGCGCCGCCGATGGGCAAATTATCTATCAAGGCGTGGACATTACCCACAAGTCGTCGCACTACATCGCCTCCAACGGCATTGCGCAATCGCCGGAAGGGCGGCGGGTTTTCCCTGACATGACCGTCGAGGAAAACCTGCAGATGGGCACTATCCCCATTGGCGACAAGCACGCTGCCGAGGACATGCAGCGGATGTTCGAGCTGTTTCCGCGGCTCAAGGAGCGGCGTAACCAGCGCGCGATGACCATGTCCGGTGGCGAGCAGCAGATGCTGGCCATTGCCCGGGCGCTGATGAGCCGTCCCAAGCTGCTGCTGCTTGATGAGCCGAGCCTGGGGCTGGCGCCGATTGTGGTGAAGCAGATCTTCGCCACCCTGCGTGAACTGGCGAGCACCGGCATGACCATCTTCCTGGTCGAGCAGAACGCCAACCACGCCCTGCGCCTGTCGGACCGCGCCTATGTGATGGTCAACGGGCAGATCCGCCTGACCGGCACCGGCAAAGAGTTGCTGGTGAACGAGGAGGTGCGTAACGCCTATCTCGGCGGGCACTGATTCTTGCGGTTATCCACAAGCCTCGATGCGCAAGCTCGGGGCTTTTTTTCGTCTGGGTAAAAGCCTGCTCGATGACAGGTCCGGTGAAATTGTGGAAAACAATTCGCAGCAGTTGCCAAAGCGCGACATAAAGCCGCTGCAAATAGCTGTTTTTCTACAGTTTTGACTTGTCCCCGTTTGCTGTGGAGCGGGCTGTGGGTAACGTGGGTGCAACTCGCTGGGGGCCTTTGTTTTCGAGGCTTTCCGGCCTTTGGTGGTTTTTTGATCAGGTGCTTTTGCGTAGCCCCATGGGCGGAATGTCAACCTTTTTGTTGGCTGTCAGATAGCGTTGAAAATGGCGGTAGAAGCCTGTGGATAAGTCTGTGAGCAAACTCTGGAAAGACTTCGCAAAGCGGCGTGGTTGCTGGCTTGGCGCCATCGTCAAGTTGACCGCACGGTCTAGTTTGCGGTGGATGGCTACACGCGAGGGCGGTGGGGTCAAGCAAAAAACTTTGATATTTGCGGGCAAAGCCTTGTGGATAGCGGTTCTCAGCCCCTTCGAGTTGCCCCCAGAGAATGTGGGCCGGGCTGTGGATAAGGTGGGTGTAATGCGCTGCAGGCCACGGTTTTAAAGGCGTTGCTCGAGCTGGTTATTTTTTGTTCAATAAACCCGAGGTTGCCCGTCGCCAGCGGGCCGGGCATGCTGCCGCCTGATGGTTCATTACACCGGCTGTGTAGCCGCCCGATCAAGGAGAGCACGATGTCCAACACCCTGTTTATTACCGGCGCCACGTCCGGTTTTGGTGAAGCCTGCGCCCGGCGTTTTGCCGCGGCTGGCTGGAAGCTGGTGCTGACCGGGCGTCGTGAAGAGCGTCTGAATGCTCTATGTGCCGAGTTATCGGCGCAGACCGAGGTCCATGGCCTGGTCCTCGACGTGCGCGATCGCAAGGCCATGGAAGCGGCCATCGCCAACCTGCCACCGTCGTTCGCCACCTTGCGTGGACTTATCAACAACGCGGGCCTGGCCTTGGGCGTGGATCCTGCGCCGAAATGCGACCTGGATGACTGGGACACCATGGTCGACACCAACATCAAGGGCCTGATGTACAGCACCCGCCTGTTGCTGCCACGGCTGATCGCCCACGGTCGTGGCGCGGGGATCATCAACCTCGGTTCGATCGCCGGCAATTACCCGTACCCGGGCAGCCACGTGTATGGCGCGAGCAAGGCGTTCGTCAAACAGTTCTCGTTGAACCTGCGTTGCGACCTGCAGGGCACTGGCGTGCGCGTCAGCAACATTGAGCCGGGGCTGTGTGAAAGCGAATTCTCGCTGGTGCGCTTTGCCGGTGATCAGGCGCGTTACGACGCCACCTATGCGGGCGCCGAGCCGATCCAGCCGGAAGACATTGCCGAGACAATTTTCTGGGTGCTCAACGCGCCGGCGCACATCAACATCAACCGTCTCGAGTTGATGCCGGTGAGTCAGACCTGGGGTGGCTTTGCCATCGATCGTGGCGCCAAGGGCTGATCAGCCTCTGGCGCAGTAGTCGGCCAGTCCGGCGTAGCAGGTCGCCAGGTGGTAAGGCGTGGTCGAGGGCATGTCCTGGCGACTGACCACGCCCTGGGCGTCCAGGCATTCGTACCAGCCATCACTGTGCAGGAAGCGTTGCTGCAAGGCCTTCAATTGGCGCAGCAGCGCGGCCTGGCTGTGCGGACGCAAGGTCAGCGCACGCAGGTACTCGGCCTGGGCCCAGATGCGCTGGGTGGCATCACGCGGCGCTTGGCTCTGATTCAGCTCAAGCGTGGCGGCGACCGCGCCAGTGTGCGGGTCAACGCCGCGCTGTTCGGTGAAGTCGAAGGCGCGGGTCAACGACGCGTGTAACGGCGACCCCTGCAGGGTGGTCGACGAATCCAGCAGGAAAAACCATTCGAACTGGTGCCCGGGTTCGAACCAGTTATCCACAGCCCCCAGCGGTTTCTCCATCATCACCCCGTGTTGCGGGTCGATGAAGTGTTTGTGCATGGCGGTGCATAGCTCGTTCAGCGCTTGGTTCACCGGGGCGTCATCGCGTACCGCGAGGGTCGCGAGGAAGGCTTCGGCCAGATGCATCAGCGGATTCTGCAGCGGTCCTGAGCCCAATGACGACCAGTCGCGATCAAGGCTGGCTTCGTACAGACCGTCACCTGTGGCAAAGCGCTGGGCGATCACTTCCAGGGCGGCATTGAGCACCGATTCGACCAGCGGCTCCTTGACCCTGGCCCAGTAGTGGGCGCAGGCAAAGAGGATGAAGGCGTGGGTGTAGAGGTCTTTGCGGGTGTCCAGCGGTGCGCCCTGGGCATCGATGCTATAGAACCAGCCGCCATGCTCGGCATCGTGGAAATGCCGTTGCAGCGAGCGGAACAACGCCGCCGCCCGCTCCTCGGCCCCGGTCACTTCGCCGATCAGGCTGGCGAACAGGTACAGCTGACGCGCACAGGCCATCGCCCGGTAGCGTTGTGGCGGCAAGGGCTGTTGCGCGGCGTCCAGCGCTTCGTAGGGCAGCGCCATGTCGGCGTTCCAGCCCGGGCCCTGCCACAGCGGCACGATGACCTGCCGGAAATGCGCTTGCACCGTGGCAAACAGAGCGGTCAGTTCAGGCTGGGGGGCAGAGCGGGGAGCGTGGGGCATTGGCGGGCGTCGTCACGGCGGTAGTGGTTGCGCGACATGGTAGCAGAGCCGCGCAAGCTTGCCGCTGCTCCTATCCCGCCAAAAGCCAGGCACCCATGCCGGCCGACACCGCCCCGGCGACCCGCACCAGCGGCGCAGCGGCTTGCGGCAATGCACGCACAAGCCCATAACCCGCCGCGTGCAGGGCTGCGGTGGCCAGGACGAAACCGCTGGCGTAGGTCCAGGGGCTCGACATGTCCGGCAGCTCCAGGCCATGGGCTACGCCGTGGAACAGGGCGAACAGCGCTGTCGCAGCGACCGCCAGGCTCAACGGTGGACGTACGGCAAGCGCCACGGCCAGGCCCAGCGCCAGTACCGAGGCAGCGATCCCGCTTTCCAGCGCTGGCAGCTCGAGGCCCTCGAAGCCGAGCACTCCGCCCAGCAGCATGGTGCCGACGAAGGTGCAGGGCAGCGCCCAGCGTGCGGCGCCCTGTTGCTGGGCGGCCCACAAGCCGACGGCGAGCATGGCCAGCAGGTGATCGAGGCCGCCGATCGGGTGGCTGATGCCGGCCAGCAGGCCGTTATCGCCATGCCCCGGGTGAGCGAAGGCGAGGGCCGGGGTGAGCAGGAGCGCCGCAGCGGCGAAAAGGCGATGGAGGGTCATGGATAAGCGTCCTTGTTGAGTGGCGTGTGGATAAGTATCAGGCGGCGGTCAGCAGGCCCTGGCGCTCGATGAAGGCGATGATTTCCTCAAGGCCCTGGCCGATTTTCTGATTGCTGAAGACGAAAGGTTTGCCGTTGCGCATGCGCCGGGTATCGCTGTCCATCATCGACAGCGACGCGCCCACCAGCGGCGCCAGGTCGATCTTGTTGATCACCAGCAGATCGGATTTGCAGATTCCCGGCCCGCCCTTGCGCGGCAGCTTGTCGCCGGCCGAGACATCGATCACATAGATCGTCAGGTCGGAGAGCTCGGGGCTAAAGGTCGCCGACAGGTTGTCGCCGCCGGACTCCACGAGAATCAGGTCGAGGCCGGGGAAGCGGCGGTTCAGTTGATCCACCGCTTCGAGGTTGATCGAGGCGTCCTCGCGGATCGCCGTGTGCGGGCAGCCACCGGTTTCCACGCCGATGATGCGCTCCGGGGCAAGGGCTTCGTTGCGCACCAGGAAGTCGGCGTCTTCACGGGTGTAGATGTCGTTGGTGACCACCGCCAGGTTGTAGCGCTCGCGCAGGGCCAGGCACAGGGCGAGGGTCAGCGCGGTTTTGCCGGAGCCAACCGGGCCACCGATGCCGACCCGCAGGGGTTGTGTGTTCATGTGATTCTCCAAAACAAGGGGCCCTAGGAACGAAACAGGCGGCTGTACTGGCGCTCATGGGCCATGCACGCCAGGGACAGGCCGAAAGCGGCGCTGCCAAGGTGTTTGGGGTCAATCGTCGAGGCGTCCTGCTGGGCCTGTTGCAGCAGCGGCAGCAGTTCACTGGTCAGGCGCTGCGCGGCTTGCTGGCCCAGCGGCAAGGTTTTCATCAGCACCGCCAGTTGGTTCTCCAGCCAACTCCACAGCCAGGCAGCCAGGGCGTCCTGCGGGCTGATGTGCCAGGCGCGGGCGGCCAGCGACCAGCCCAGGGCCAGGTGCGGCTCGGCGCTCTGCTCGAGGAACACTCGTGCGTTGGCGTCCAGCTCCGGCAAGCCGTTGAGCAGTTGCTGCAGGGAGTAGCCCATCTGCCGGCTTTCCTGGTGCAACTCGCGGGTTTCGCGGCTGGCGCGGTGCTGGTCGCAGTGCTGGCGCAATAGCGCCCAGTTTTCTTCGGCGGCGGCGCGACAATGGGCGAGCAACAACGGCGCCTCGAACCGGGCGAGGTTGAGCAGTAACTGGTCGCTGATCCAGCGCCTCGCGGTCTCGGGGTTGCTGACGCGGCCGTTATCCACAGCCATTTCCAGACCCTGGGAGTAGCTGTAGCCGCCAATCGGCAACTGTGGGCTGGCGAGGCGCAGCAAGGCCCACGCTGGATTCACAGACGTACGCCAAATTGGTGCAGCTTCGGCGCGTAGTTGAAGTCTTCGTCGCCGTGACGCGAATGATGATGGCCGCCGCCGTAGGCGCCATGTTCAGGCTGGAATCCGGCCTCGATACGTTCGGTGCGGGCGCCCAGTTGGTCGAGCATGGCCTGCAGGACGTAGTCGTCGAGCAGGCGCAGCCAGCCATCGCCAACCTGCAGGGCAACGTGCCGGTTGCCCAGGTGGTAGGCAGCACGGGTCAGTTCGAAGGCATTGGCGCAGGTCACGTGCAGCAGTTGTTCGGGACGCGCGCAGACGCGCACGATGCGCCCGTCCTCGGCTTGCAGGCACTCGCCGTCGTAGAGCGGCGGTTGCCCGCGTTCAAGGAACAGGCCGACGTCTTCGCCCTCGACACTGAAACAGCGCAGGCGGCTTTTGCTGCGGGCGTCAAAGTTGAGCAGCAGTTCGGCGGCCCAGGTGGGTTGTGGGGCGATTCGGCGGTGGATGACCAGCATCAGGCAGCTTCCAGCGATGAGCAATAAACACGCTAGAGCAAGGGGCTTGCCAACCCGGCCAAGTGTAGGAAAACCCTGTAGGTAGTGGCTGTGCGTCAAATGGGTGCGGGGTGAAAAGTTTCGGAATGTTTCATTGTGGTGCGCATACGGTGTTTATTGCGCTGAAATCGGGCGTGCCGTGCGCTTTGGAAAAAGCCAATAAAAATCAACATCTTGTTTAGTTTTGTCTGATTAAGAGACTGGTCCTACGTGAATTAAGGACTTGGAGTACATGTGCCTACCTCGAACGTTACTAGGATGCCGCCCGGTGTTTAATTCACGACGGTATCCAATATGTGCAGGGTCTTTACCTTTTTAGTCATCATCAGTCTGCTTCTGCTCACTTCACCGGCCTGGGCCAATGTCGAGCAGCGCACCCTGAGCCCGAATCCGTTTGGTTCGGCCCTGCAGGCCGTGCCGCAACCGTCCATCGACAACGTCATCGACCGCGCCCACCAATTGCTGGGTACGCCGTACACGTGGGGTGGCGCGACGCAGGCGCAAGGATTCGATTGCAGTGGTTTGCTGGTGTATCTGTTCAAGACCGAAGCCAACCTGCAACTGCCGCGCACGACCAGGGCGATGCAGCGCTCGAGTGCGGCGACGATCAAACGCAGCGCACTGGAACCGGGCGATGCGGTGTTTTTCAAAGGCAATGGGCGTGGCGAGGTCAACCACGTGGGGCTTTACGTTGGCCAAGGCAAGTTCATCCACTCGCCGCGCGCGGGCAAGAACACCCGTATCGATTCATTGGCCAACAGTTACTGGAAGAAAAACTTCACCTTCGCCAAGCGCTTCCACTGAGGACGGGCTATTCGGTGCTGCCCAGCCCCTGCCAATGCTTGAGGCCGATAAAGATAAAGCGCAATTGCTGGGTGATCTTCGCTTGCGGCGTCAGGTGCTCGGGCAGCGCCTCGGCAGGCGGGTCGATGATGTCGGGCAGGGTGGCGAATACGCTCTTGACGATCAGGTCGGCAATCACCGAGAGGCCGGCCAGGTCCAGGTGCTGCAACTTGGGCATCAACGACAGGTCGGCGGCCAGGTCGGCGCTGATGTTTTCGCGTAATTGACCGATGGCCTGGCGTACCGGCATCGAACCACCGTACTGCTCGCGGGCGAGGAACAGGAACTGCGAACGGTTGGCGGCGACCACGTCGAGGAAGATCCGTACCGAGGCGTCGATGATGCCGCCCATGACAAATTCGTTATGGCGCACCAGGCGAATGGTTTCGCGGAAGGTCTGGCCGACCTCGCTGACCAGTTCCAGGCCCAATTGGTCCATGTCGGCAAAGTGACGGTAGAACCCGGTGGGGACAATCCCGGCGGTTTTCGCCACTTCCCGCAGGCTCAGGCTGCCAAACCCCCGGCCACACTCCATCAGATGGCGAGCGGCGTCCATCAGGGCGTGGCGGGTCTGTTGTTTCTGTTCGGCGCGGGGCAGCATCAGGCGGCTGACTTCTCATCAGGTACGGCGGCGCACTCTAGCAAATCGGCTTTGCCGGCGTCGAACTGGCGTTGGCAGGTTCAGGCGGGGATTGTGTCGCGGGGAAGTACTTGTTTCACACAGTCAAAGCCCGACTCCAGGGAGTCGGGCTTTTTTCCAGGCCACCATGGGCTCAGCTCACAGTGCTGTTGCGTTCGATCACACGGTCACCACCACCTTCGGCAACCACCTGGCCTTGTGGGGTACGGTCGTAGCCGTCTTCAACCAGGCCTTTTTCTTCCAGGCGATCACGGCCACCTTCGGCAATGGTCTGGCCTTGTGGAGTGCGGTCGAAACCATCGGCGGCGACTTTATTGCGTTCCAGCAGACGGTCGGATCCGCCTTCGGCAACGGTCTGGCTGAACACCGAGTGTTCGGCTTTGACTTGCGGAGTCGCTTGCTCGGCGGCGGGCAGGGCAAAAGCGTTGGCGGCGAGGATCGAGAGGGTCAGGCTCAGCAGTAATTGGCGTTTCATGGTCGGGTGCTCCGTGGGTGGGCGACAAAGTGGGTACGAAGCCAATGCTACTCTCGATAAATCGATATAAAAGTTCATAAGGACAATGGTAATAATCAACGGAATTGATGGTTCTGCTGGATGGCTCTAGATCGGGCGTTTCCGCCGAGTGCTTTGGCACTGATGTGGGTATTTTCGACTCAGGTACGGATCGAAAAAGTGCAGGTGAGGTAACAGCTTGTTGTCGGATCGATCAGGATAAAATCGCTTATTTGCCGCTGAATCGGCTTTTTCATTAAACCTGCGGGCCATTTGCCAGTCGTAATCTGCAGAGACGGTCGATTTTTGGCCTGGGGTATTCAACGTGCGTCGCGGTACGGACGCCGAGCAGTGATCAGGAGCTTTGTGCAATGACGCGCACCGGTAAAATTTTCGCCTGGATCCTCGCCAGCCTGGTGCTGTTATTGGCGGTATTGCTGGTGTTCATCGCATTCTTTGACTGGAACCGAATCAAGCCACCGCTCAATGCCAAGGTCTCCGAGGAGCTGCATCGGCCCTTCGCCATCAACGGCAACCTGGCGGTGATCTGGAAGCGCGAAGCCGACGAAGGCGGCTGGCGCGCCTGGGTGCCATGGCCCCACGTGGTGGCCGAGGACATCAGCCTGGGTAACCCGGACTGGCTCAAGCAGCCGCAGATGGCCAGTCTCAAACGGGTCGAGCTACGGGTTTCGCCGCTGGCCCTGCTGGCGCAACGGGTGGTGATTCCGCGTATCGACCTGACAGAGCCTAACGCCCAGTTGCAGCGCCTGGCTGACGGCCGCGCCAACTGGACGTTCACCTTCGATCCCAAGGATCCGGATGCCGAACCATCGAGCTGGGCGGTCGAAGTTGGCTCGATCGGCTTCGACAAAGGCCATGTGACCCTCGACGATCAAAGCCTGAAAACCCGCCTCGACCTGCTGATCGATCCGCTCGGCAAACCGATTCCATTCAGCGACATCGTCGGCGACAAGGCGGCGAAGAAAGCCCGGGAGCAGGGCGCGGCACCGCAGGATTATGCGTTCGCGCTGAAGGTCAAGGGCCAGTACCACGGCCAGGCGCTCACCGGCCAGGGCAAGGTCGGCGGCTTGTTGGCCTTGCAGGACGCGGCCCAGCCTTTCCCGCTGCAGGCCAAGGTGCAGATTGCCGATACCCGGGTCGAACTGGCCGGCACCCTGACGGACCCGTTGAACCTCGGGGCGCTGGACCTGCGTCTGAAGCTGGCGGGCACCAGCCTGGGCAACCTCTATCCATTGACCGGCGTGACCCTGCCGGATTCGCCGCCTTACGCCACGGACGGCCACTTGAGTGCCAATCTGCGGGCGCCGGAGGGGGCGAAATTCCGCTATGAGGACTTCAACGGCACCATCGGCAGCAGCGATATCCACGGCAACCTGACGTACGTCGCCAGCCAGCCACGGCCCAAGCTCAGCGGTGCGCTGGTCTCCAATCAACTGCTGTTCGCCGACCTGGCGCCCTTGATCGGTGCCGATTCCAATGCCAAGCAAAAGGCGCGCGGCGGCGATAGCAAGCAACCTGCGGACAAGTTGCTACCGGTCGAAGAGTTCCGCACCGAGCGCTGGCGGGACATGGACGCGGACGTCGAATTCACTGGCAAGCGCATCGTCCACAGCGAAAAGTTGCCATTCAATGACCTGTACGCCCACGTGATTCTCAATGACGGCCAGCTCAATCTCGAACCGCTGCGCTTTGGCGTGGCGGGCGGCACGCTGGACGCGTTGATCCGCCTCAACGGCCACACCACGCCGCTGCAGGGCCGGGCCAAACTCAGCGCCCGCGGTTTCAAGCTCAAGCAACTGTTCCCGACTTTCGAACCGATGAAGACCAGCTTCGGTGAACTCAACGGTGATGCCGATATCAGCGGGCGCGGCAATTCGGTGGCGGCGTTGTTGGGCAGTGCCAATGGCGATCTGAAGATGCTGATCAACGACGGCGCGATCAGCCGTGAACTGATGGAGCTGGCGGGGCTGAACGTGGGCAACTACGTGGTCGGCAAGATCTTTGGCGACAAGGAAGTGAAGATCAACTGCGCCGCCGCCGACGTCGGCATCAAGGAAGGCCTGGCCACCTCGCGCCTGTTTGTGTTCGACACCGAGAACGCGGTCATCTACATCGATGGCACGGCGAACATGGCCACCGAACAGCTCGACCTGACCGTCACCCCCGAGTCCAAGGGCTGGCGCTTGATTTCGTTGCGCTCGCCTCTGTATGTGCGAGGCAAATTCATCAAGCCGGATGCCGGGGTCAAGTCGGTGCCGTTGATGTTGCGCGGCGCCGGGATGGTCGCCTTGGGGGTGATTGCAGGCCCGGCGGCCGGGCTGCTGGCGCTGGTGGCGCCGAGTGGGGGCGAGGCCAATCAGTGTGCGCCGTTGTTGCAGCAGATGAAGATGGGCAAGGCGCCGAAGACGGTGAAGGGTTAAAAGGCGGAGGGGGCCTTTCGCTGGAAAGTTCTGCCGAAGGAGCGCTTAACTTGGTATTGAAGCGCTCCACGTCAACGGGTTCTGATGTTTATTAGTGCGTTGGTAATTTGTTGTTATAGATGCGCGTTGGCATTAAAAACGCAATCTGTCTAGTTTGTATTTAACAGTCGTTAGGCTGTTGTTCAGGAATCTACTGTCATTTGAGTAAGGATATTTAAATGAGTAATCTTATACCCAGTAACGAAGAGCGTATTGCGTTTTTTGATGGTGCTGTACTTGCACCCTTTCAGGCTTCCAGGACTATCAGGTCCTTTGCAGGGGAAGATGAAGATGTCAAGGGTGAAGTCGTCGAAGAAGATGACGGCAAGCTGCTTGTGGGTGATGACAAACCCGTCACACTGGCCTTTGCCGATAATCTTGATGGCGACATCGCGCAAGCGGCACGAGACAGTATCACCTATGCAGAGCGGTACGCCGACGGTAATGCCAATAAAGCCGAAACGCCAATGAGGTGGCACGCCAAGTATGCAATCGCCATGAAGTATTGTGGCTGGTCCACCACCGGTTATAAGTATGCCAGTCATACCGTCAAGCAGAAAAATATAACCATGGAGTCCATTGTCCTGGATATTGTCGGTGCCGTTGCCGGGGCCAATAAGGGCGCGATGTTGAAACTGTTGGGCGACGCCTTCGGAACGATAAAGTCCAATGATGGACTGACCACGTTGTTTGACAAAAACAGTAAAAGCGGCAAAGAAGCCGACTTTCGGATTGTTCCCTGCCTGTCATCAGCCAAGGGAACGGCCATTACCGCGTTGCTCGCAATGGACTGTGAACTGAAGACAGAGCAGGGCGGTGCCTGGTTCTGGAAATGGAACATGGCTGAAGTGAAAATGAAAAAAGCCGCTGCGATGATCGAACTGAATATGGACGAGCATGAGCGGGCCAGAGACTGGATTCTTGAAGCGTTGGGTGCCAACAGTGAGGCCTTCTTCAAGTCGGCCAAGCTCGCGAGTTACGATGATTCAGATAGTTGAAGTTGCAGGCGGGCTAGTTTTTTAGCCCGCACTTGCTGCTCTGGAGATGTGCATGGGAAAGGATGACCTGTTACTCGTAGACGGTGGGCTGGTGTATGTTCCGCAGGGTTTTTCATCATCGGATCAAGGTGATGTCATTCGTGCGTTGCTCTATTGTTCTCTGTACGCAAAATCAAAATTCAATGTGTTTGCTGAGGCGCGAAGTTGGAACGCGCGACATAACAAGGCCTTGCTGAATCTCAAATGGAACCGCGAGCGCGATCGAACGATTGTACTTGAACGGAGTGGTGCGGATTTTGTTTTGAGGAAGTTGCTTGAGGAGAAACTCTACCCGGTTCTGGGTAGCGGTCCGGCGCAAGACTTTGAGTCGGTAGTCGCCGGTGTCGAGCAGTTATCGGCAGAAGATGGCAACTGGAAGACATTGAGGGCGGCAACGGTACTGCAAAACAGTGGGGAAGAGGGCGCCCCGGCCTCACAGGTTGTGGTGCGGGTTAATTTGCTCGGCGCCGCAGCGAGTATCTACTCGATATTTATTCATTTCAAAACCAATGAGGAGATTCGCGCTGGTTTTTTCAATCAGCCTTTTGAGGCGGTGGATAATCTGAGCATCGACGTTGCGCAGTATTCGCTGAACAGTGAGGCCTATAAAAAAGGAGGGATTCGCACCTTGGTGCTGGAGCAACTCCTGGATGCACTCAATAAAAAAGTAATCAGCCTGGGATCAACGCCTGCTGATGACAAGTTTGTCGGTCTGCTTTGACTGCTTGCCTTGTTGTGGTGCACCACAACAAGGCTTTTCCAACCGCTACAATCCTTTCAGCAAATCCGCCATATCATCCGCATGCTCTTCTTCCTGAGCCAGGATGTCTTCGAAAATCCGCCGCGTCGTCGGATCCTTTTCGCCAATGTACTGAATGATCTCGCGGTAACTGTCGATGGCGATACGTTCGGCCACCAGGTCTTCGTAGACCATCTCTTTGAGGTTGTTGCCGGCCACGTATTGGGCGTGGGAATTTTTCGACAGCAAGTCGGGATTGAACTCCGGTTCCCCTCCCAGTTGCACAATGCGTTCGGCGAGTTTGTCGGCGTGCTGGGCTTCCTGGGTGGCATGCTCGAGGAACTCCTCGGCGGCGACCGCAGCTTTCAGGCCTTCGGCCATGAAGTAGTGGCGTTTGTAGCGCAGCACACAGACCAGTTCGGTGGCCAGCGACTCGTTGAGCAGACGCAGCACCTCTTCGCGGTTGGCACTGTAGCCTTCGGTCACGGCGCCGTTCTCGACGTGGGTGCGCGCACGCTGGCGCAGGGTGTTTACATCGGATAACTGGATGTCACTCATTTCGGTTTCCTCGGGCTGATCCGGTAGGCATACGCTCTGTTGGCGTGCTCTTCAGGTGTGAGTGACGCGCCGTAGGAAAAGTTTTATCGGATTTTTCGTTGTCATAGACTGATCGTGAAGCTGTCATCAGCTCTGACGATGCTGGAACGCCCACCACAAGGAAGTCTGCCATGCCGCAGGACACCGCCACGCGTTACCCCCTGGTGCTGGTCCCGGGCATGCTCGGGTTTGTTCGCCTTGTGCTGTATCCGTACTGGTACGGGATCATCCCGGCGTTGCGCCGCGGCGGGGCGCGGGTGATTGCGGTGCAGGTGTCGCCGGTCAACTCCAATGAGGTGCGCGGTGAGGAGTTGCTGCTGCAGATCCAGGCGATCCTGCAGGAAACCGGCGCCGACAAGGTCAACCTGATCGGCCATAGCCAGGGCTCGTTGACCGCCCGATACGCTGCGGCCAAGCGACCTGACCAAGTGGCGTCGGTGACCTCGGTGGCTGGCCCCAACCATGGCTCGGAACTGGCGGACTACCTGCACCGACACTACCCGCCCCAGAGCCCCAAGGGCCGTCTGCTGAGTGGCGTGTTAAGCGTGGTCGCCTGGCTGATGGGGCTGCTGGAAACCGGACATCACGTGCGCAAGTGGCCAGTGGATGTCCACGCGTCCCACAACTCGTTGACCAGCGCCGGCGTGGCGCTGTTCAACCAGTGTTATCCACAGGGGCTGCCCGAGACCTGGGGGGGGCAGGGCGCGGAAGAGGTCAACGGTGTTCGCTATTACTCCTGGTCGGGCACCCTGCAGCCGGGCAAGACCGACCGTGGTGGCAACCTGTTCGACCCCAGCAACCGCAGTTGCCGGCTGTTTGCCCGGACGTTCGTGCGCGAAGCCGGGCAGTGCGATGGCATGGTCGGGCGCTACAGTTCGCATCTGGGCACGGTCATCGGCGATGACTTTCCGCTGGATCACTTCGATATCGTCAACCAGTCGCTGGGGCGGGTGGGCAAGGGCGCCGATCCGCTGCGCCTGTTTGTCGAGCATGCGCAACGCCTGAAAGCGGCGGGCCTTTAGCGGCGACCGAGCACCCGGGTCCAGCGTTCCGAGACAATCACACCGCCCAGGGTCAGGGCGCCTCCCACCAGGTTGAACAGCGCCAGTTGCTCATGCAGCACCACGGCGGCAATCAGTGCGGTGATCAACGGCAGCAAGTTGAAGAACTGCGTGGTACGACTCGGGCCCAGGCGCACCACGGCCTGCATCCACGCCAGCGGCGCGACCATCGAGGCCAGCAGGCAGGCATACAGCACCAGCGGGATGTTGTGCAGCGTTGGCCCGACCTTGTCCGAGACGACAAACAGCGGCAACAGCACCACCACCGCCACCAGCACCTGCAAGTACAGCAGCACCAGCGGCGGCAGGCGCAGTTGCCATTTTTTCAGCAGGGTGCTGTAGATCGCATAGGCCAGCGTCGCGATCAGCATCATCGCATCGCCGAGGTTGACCCCATGTTCCAGCAGCGTGCCGAGGCTGCCGGCTGACACCACCACCAGCACCCCGCTGAACGAAAGCAGCGCGCCGACCAGGGCGCCGGCGGTCAAGCGTTGGCCGAGGCTGATGATGGCCATGGCCAGCGACATCAATGGCATCAGCGACAGGATGATGCCCATGTTAGTGGCCGTGGTCAGGCTCGCGGCGAAGTACGCCAGGCTTTGATACACCGCCATGCCGAGCACGCCGAGGATGAAAATTCTCCCCAAGTTGGGGCGTATCTGTGGCCAGTGGCTGATCACCGGTTTGAGCATGAACGGGGTGAACAGCAGGCCGGCGAGCAGCCAGCGATAGAAGCCGATCTCGGCGGGGAAGATGGCCCCGGCCGACATTTTGGTGATGACGGTGTTGCCCGCCCAGATAAAAATGGCCAGCAGCGGATAAGCATATTGCATGGGAAAAACCAGAGCATTGATGAAGGGTGATTATCCGTTGTCTGGATCAATGCTTATACTTCGATCCAGACAAATTGCCTTTGCATACGGACAACATGCCTCGCCAGCCCATCGATGTCCTGGATTTCAGCGAGTTGCCGGCCCCGGTGTACTTTCGCTACGCCGATTTCGCCGCCCATCGTTTTGCCTCGACCCATCGCCATCCCTGGGGCACCCTCGAGTACTCGGCCCATGGCGTGTTGCACATGGAGGTTGCCGGCAGCCGTTTCATGTCGCCGCCGCAATACGCCGTGTGGGTGCCGCCGCACACCGAACACAGCTTCTACAGCCATCAGCCGGTGAGCTATCGAGCCGTGTGCCTGGCGCCGTCGGTGTGCCAGGACTTGCCACGGCAGGGCTGCACCCTGGCCATCAGCGAGATCATCAAGGCGATCCTCAAGGACTTTGCCGCCCGCGACGTGAAGATTCCCGAGCGCGCAGCCGATGCGCGCCTGGCCCAAGTGCTGGTGGACCAACTGCAGCAGGCGCCGGTGCATGAGGGCTACTTGCCCTATGCCAGCAGCGCGGGCCTGCTGGGCATACTCGATGCCTTGCAAGCCGCGCCGGGCGACAACCGAACGCTGGCACAGTGGGCCGAAGGCATTCATGTCAGCGAGCGGACCTTGGCCCGCCAGTTCGTCTGCGAGCTGGGCATGAGCTTTGGCCAGTGGCGCCAGCGCATGCGGTTTATTGCCTCGATCGAAGCACTGGACACCCCGCGCAGCGTCCAGGAAATTGCCTTTGACATGGGCTACAGCACGGCGTCGGCCTTTATTGCGATGTTCCAGCGACAGGCGGGATGTACCCCGGAACACTATCGTCGTTATAAGGTGATTTAACGCTGTTGATTAAAGCCCCTGCAGGAAGTTGATATTTCTTACAGGCTTGCAGGAATCGAAGTTCATTCATTGCGGGTTGCACGCTGTAAGGTCGGCTGTGCGGTTTTTTCATGGTTGGAAAACAATAGTCGACCCTGTGAAAGGACTTACTCAGTTCACTTATTGTGCAGGTATTCGCAATGACGTTATCACCTGAAAGTTCTGACGCGCCCGTCAGTGTTCATCATGAATTTATCAAGAAAGCCATTCCCGACTGGCTCGGCCAGGCCACACCACAGCGCTTGAGTACCCTGCGTAGCGGTCGTGGGCCGCTGCCGGATTGGGCCAGTACAGAACCTGAGGCCAATCAGCAGGCGCTCAAGAGTGCCCTGGCGGCCAGTTGGGTGGCACAAAACAAAGTCGATAAGATGTTCGCCGAGTTGAAAGACGCCCATGCGTTTTCTGCTCCCCTTCTGCGTGAACGGGTGTTGCAGGATTATGGGGTCGATGTGGATGTCAGCGAAACTTTCCTGATGTTGTACATGTCATCCGATTCTCTATTTGGGGCGGTAAAGGGGGCGACAAGTCGAAGCACTTCCATGTTGGATGCGGCGATCCGTAACTTTGCAAGTTCCGAGACCTTTCTTGAGCACTCCGAGTTCATCAGTCGGCCGGACGCAGAGGGGCATTTTGATATAAAGCCGATTCGACAGAAGATGTCGATTGAACAGTTCAAGGAGCTCTGCCGAAGTCTGGACCTGGGCGCGCGTTACCAGGCTTATCTTGATGACTACCTGAATTTATCCGACGCCTTTTCCCATAACCTGGTGCGGATGCGCATCGCCGACAGTCACAAATGCGCTCTCAAGGCCGCCCTCGAGCTGGCGCGGTAGAACAGGCACATGGGGACCGAGACCAGTCGGGTGGTCGATGGCTTGATCGAGGGGCGCGAGGAGGTGATGCTCGATGGCGCCCCGGTGCGCTTCTACCACCTGGAGATGATGGACACGCGCCTGATCGGCATCCTGCTGATTGCCCCCGACCTTGGCGTGCCGACAACCATCACTCGGCGGGTCATCGGCTATGTGCCCCATGACCCCGATCACCCACTCAAGGAATACCCTTCTTCTGTGGCATTTCTTGACGAATTGACCCGCCAACTGCGCAGCAACGCGGTGTCCGCTGGGGATCGGCAGACGTACCACCAGTTTTTCAGTCGCTTCATTGCGCACAGCAAACGGGGGTATTTCTTTGCCGATCTGCACCAGCGCCTGAACCACGTGATCTGGCATCCACGCGAGCCCGGATCGACCTTGCCCACCTGGCGGGAAACCCCGATCGACCAGCCCGACCTGCGCTATACCGTCGTGGCCTTTGACGATGACAACCAACATCGTTTTCGTGGCAACGTCTGGGACTACCTCTTCGAACAACAGATCAACAAAGTCTTCAACGATGCCCGGGAACTGGTGATTTCCACCGGTGATGCGGACCGTGCAGCTTTTTGGCATTGGGTCGAAAACCTGGAAAGCATGCTGTCTGAGGTCTTCAATGTCGCGCTGATGGTGATCACACCCTTTGTGCCTTTCCTGGGCGAGTTGATGCTGGCCTATACGGTGTATCAACTGACCTACGAGGTGATCGAAGGCGTTTTTGACCTTGCCGAGGGGCTCTATCTGCAAGCCAGCGGGCACTTGATCGGGGTCGCAGAAAGTGTCGCGCAAATTGCCGCATTCGGTGCCGCCGCTGCGGTTGGCAAGCTGGCGTTGTCACCGCTGATCGAAGGCGCGGCACCGGTCACCCTGGCCAACGGCAAACAACGTTTGTGGAGCCAGGACCTGGCACCTTATCGGCAGCGTGAACTGAGCCTGCCTGCCGACTCGCAGGCCGATCCGCAGGGGTTGCATCAATACCAGGGCAAATCGCTACTGCGCCTGGACAGCGGTCATTTCGAGCTGAAGAAGGACCCGCTGACCAATGAACATCGGCTCCAGCACCCCTCCCGGACGGACGCCTATCAACCTCGGGTGCGCAGCAATGGTGCGGGGGCGTTTGTCATCGAGGGCGAGCGTCCCGAGGGCTGGGATGAGCAAACCCTGATGGCGCGTCTTGGGCCGCAGGGCGAAGGGCTGGAAGATGCCGGGCCGGCGGTTCGCACGATCAGCGGCACGCCGGTCGAGGCCCTGCGCCGCATGTACGGCAACAACGAGCCGTCCTTGCCGCTGCTCAGCGATACCTTGGCGCGCTTGCGCATCGATCGCTCGGTCGCGCGGTTTTGTGAGCAGCTTGCCAGCGCGCAATCGGCCGATTACCTGCAAGCCGATATCTCCATGCAACTGCAGTTGATGGATGGCTTGTGGCCCAGCGAGCGACGGGTGCAAGTGATTGCCCGTGATGGCCGGACCAGCCTCGGCGAAATCGGCTCCAGCAGCGCCGCGCGTGAACGGGTCTATGAGGACCGCCTGCGCCAGGGTGACCTGCTGCAAACCCTGTTGTCGCACCTGAGTGAGCAGCAGATCGAGCAGTTGATGGTGCGCGAGCTGGGCGCCTCACTGGCAACGCCCGAGGTCAACGCCCAGACCCTGAGGAGCGAATTGGCGCAGCGTGCTTTGCGTGCACGTGGGCATCTGTTCGAGCGCCGCTATGGCGACGTCGAGTCGCAGTGGGATGCGCCCGTGCAGTTCGTACGCCGGCAGGTCCCCGGGCTGCCCGGGGCGCTGGCGCAGGAGCTGCTCGCGGTGGCCAGCCCCGAGGAACTCCAGGCCGTGGCCAGCGGCACGTTGCCGACGCGACTGGAGGGGCTGGCCTCCTTTGCGCTGGAAGAAGTGCGCGTGGCGCGGGCCTATGAAGGGGTTTACCTGAGCTGCGTCGAAAGCTTCGACACGGACAAGCTGCTGCTGCACTCGCTGGAAAACCTGCCGGGCTGGCCGACGGATCTGCGGCTTGAGGTCAGGCACTATGATGTGGATGGACGACTGTTGGACAGCATCGGCCCGCAACAGGCCCGCCTCAAGCGCACGATCGTCCTGGGGGCCGACGATGGCTTCGAGGTCCTGGACGAGCAGCGCACCTTGCTCGGGGCTGAGAGTGATTTTCACGCGGCGATTCTGCGGGCACTGCCGGAGGCTGAACTCGACGGCCTGGGGATTCGCCGCGCTGACGTCCAAGGGTTCAAGCAGAGCGTTCGCGAGCACCTGCTGGCACGTGATGCGCTGCCGCCTGTGCTGGCCAATTATCCTGACAGCGCTCCACCGCCCTACGACCCGCGCTTGCTGCGATTGCGTGGCGGGGCGCCGGCGGATGTCAGGCTGGCGGCCGAGGCCGAACAGAACTTTCAGAGGTCGAGCAACAACTTGCGTGTGTATGCCTATGGCAGGGGGCCTGTGTTGCCCAGGATCGAGGCGAACTACCAGCAGGCGATCGACTTGATCCGCGAGCGTTTTCCGGTCGAGGCTTTGTACACCCTTGAGTGGGCCTACAACGACGTGACACTGGATCCGCTTGCAACCATCAGGCTCAGGCAGAGTATCGAATCATTGCCGGAGTTGAGCCACTTGTTGGCGCCAGAGCAATTTTCCGAGCTGCTGGGCAATCTGTTGCAACGCGAACCGGTCCTGCCATCCGCGCAACAGCGGGGGTTGGCCATGACCGCGGGGTTTCTGCGCAATACCGGACGCGAGGTCGAATATCAGGCGCTGTTGCTCTCGGCCAGGCAGGGTGAAGTGCCGGCAACTGTCTTGGCGGACGTGCAAGCCTATGCCCATTATCTGGGCAGTGACGGAGCGGTCATCACCGACTCGATCTTGGAAGTCGAGCCGCAGACCATGGCCAATCTACACTTGGCACAACGGGCGATCACCCGCAGCAAGGAATTGCTGCCGTTGTCGGCCAACCAATGGCCAACCATGTGGGAAAAAGGTAGCTCGACCATCGCCAACCTGAAAAAGCTCAGGCTCATCGATTGGCAGACCGGCGTGGCCAACGCCGACCTGACGATCGCCGAGGCGGCCAAGGCGGCTATCGAGATCCAGGGGGGCAACTGTTCGGAGAATTCCAAGGTAACCTTTTCAATTCTGGCCAGCCAACCCCGCGACAGCGCCATTCATATCGTCGCGGCGGACAGGATTGACCATCAATTTGTGGTCATTGGTGATCTGGACAGTCCCGAGCAACTGGTCGTCGCTGATTCCTGGCCGGAATTTCCCGTCGCCCACCTGGCCAGCGAGGGCGCCTTCAAGTTCAAGCCGGAGCCGATCGCGAGTCTCGCCGCTGGCCCTGCCGTTGCCGAGTACCAGTTCATTGCCGATACCGCCCCGGGTCAGGCGCAGACGCCACCCCGTGGCACGGATGACACGACCTTGAGGCAGATGGTGGTCGCCAAGCTGCACATCAGCGGGGCCTATGCGCAGTGGCTCTCGGTCCAGGAGTTGGGCCTCACTTACAAAGAGCCGCAAGGGCAACCTGTTTCATTTCAGCGTCACGACTTATCGGTGATCGAGCAGCGAATCGACGCCTTCCAGCGGTACCAGGTCGCGGTCGAGCCTGAACTGGAGCGCTATCGCCAGCGCCAACTGAGACTCAACCCCAACGTCGAGTCATAAGGCACAAGAACAGGGGCAATGCGCCGGTCGCGTTGCTCCTGGAATGCCGGGGTGAAGGTGTAACAGGCTTTGTCTACACTCCACTGCAGGCTGCGCCGCTCGACGCAGCAATCAGGAGAACATGTCATGAAGATGCTGCGTATTCCGCTGTTGATGGTCGGCCTGTTGCTGTGCTCCCAAGGCTTTGCCGCCACGGCGCAACAGGACAAAATGACCACCTGCAACGCCGACGCCACCACCAAGGCCCTCAAGGGGGATGAGCGCAAGGCCTTCATGAGCAACTGCCTCAAGGCGACGCCGGCGGCCAACGATGCCAAGGCGCTGACCCCGCAACAGCAGAAAATGAAAACCTGCAACGCCACCGCCGCCACCCAGGCGCTCACCGGTGACGCGCGCAAGACCTTCATGAGCGATTGCCTGAAGAAAAAGTAACGCCTCCAGCGCCACGAGCATGTCCGGCACAGTCTGCGGCGTGCTCGCTTCAAGGCGCGAACGCTGGCAGACTGCCGATCCTTTAACGCCGTTTGTTTTGAGGCTGTATGCCAACGTTTTCTCAGCGTCACGTGTTGCTGTTGGTCAGTTGGGTGATCATTTTCGGTGGGCTGCTGCTGGTCCTGCCCTTGCGGTTGTTGCCCAGCCTGTTGGCCGGCCTGCTGGTGTATGAACTGGTCAACATGCTTACGCCGCAGTTGCAGCGCCTGATCGAAGGGCGACGGGCGCGCTGGCTGGCGGTGGCATTGCTCGGCACCCTGGTGGTCAGCGTGCTGGCGCTGATTTTTGCCGGGGCTTTCAGTTTCCTCCTGCACGAGGCGGAAAACCCCGGAGCCTCGCTGGACAAATTCATGGGCGTGGTCGACAAGGCGCGCGGTCAGTTGCCGCCGTTCGTCGACGCCTATTTGCCGGCCAGCGCCGCCGAGTTTCGCGTGGCCATCGGCGAATGGCTGAGCAAGCACCTGAGCGAACTGCAACTGGTGGGCAAGGACGCCGCGCACATGTTCGTCACCTTGCTGATCGGCATGGTGCTGGGCGCGATCATCGCCCTGCAGCGGGTGCCGGACGTGACCAAGCGCAAACCCTTGGCCGCCGCCCTGTTCGACCGCTTGCACCTGCTGGTCCAGGCGTTTCGCAACATTGTGTTTGCGCAGATCAAGATTTCCCTGCTCAACACGTTCTTCACCGGGATCTTCCTTGCGCTGATCCTGCCGATGTTCGGCATTCACCTGCCGCTGACCAAAACCCTGATCGTCCTGACGTTCCTGCTGGGCCTGCTGCCGGTGATCGGCAACCTGATGTCCAACACCTTGATCACCATTGTCGGCCTATCGCTGTCGATCTGGGTGGCAATGGCGGCGCTGGGTTACCTGATCTTTATCCACAAGCTGGAATACTTCCTCAACGCGCGGATCGTCGGCGGGCAGATCAGTGCCAAGTCGTGGGAGTTGCTACTGGCGATGCTGGTCTTCGAAGCCGCGTTCGGCCTGCCGGGGGTGGTGGCAGGGCCGATTTATTACGCGTACTTGAAGAGCGAGTTGAAGCAGGTGGGGATGGTTTGATCCGCTGGATCAGCCCATGGAACCGTAACGCTTGGCTGCCTCGATCGCCAACCCGCTACCGATGCTGCCAAAGATGTTGCCCTCGACATGCCGAGCGTTGGGCAGCATCGCCGAGACGCTGTTGCGCAGCGCCGGGATCCCGCTTGAACCGCCGGTGAAGAACACCGTGTCGACCTGGTCAACGCGCACATTGGCGTCGCTCAACAGCTGGCTGACGCTGCCGCGCACCCTTTCCAGCAAACCGTCGATGGCCGACTCGAACAGCCCCCGGCTCAGGTCCACGCTCAAGCCGGCCTCGATGCGATCCAGCGCCACGTGGCGGTTGTCGGCGTGGGTCAGCTGGATCTTGGTTTCCTCGACTTCCATCGCCAACCAGTGCCCGGCGCGCTGTTCGATCAGCTTGAACAGGCGGTCGATTCCGCCGGTGTCCTCGATGTCGTAGCGCATGCTGCCCAGGGCCAGTTGGGACTTCTGCGAATACACCGAGTTGATGGTGTGCCAGGTCGCCAGGTTCATGTGCTGGCTGGTGGGCATGTAGGCGCCGCTCTTCATCCGGCTGCCATAGCCGAACAACGGCATCACGCCTTGCAGGCTCAGTTGTTTGTCGAAGTCGGTGCCGCCGACGTGCACGCCGCCGGTGGCGAGAATGTCGTCCTGGCGGTTGTCCACCGTGCGACGCTCTGGCGACAGGCGCACCAGGGAGAAGTCGGAAGTACCACCGCCGATGTCGACGATCAGCACCAGCTCTTCTTTTTCGATGGTCGACTCGTAGTCGAAGGCCGCGGCAATGGGTTCGAACTGGAACGAGACGTCCTTGAAGCCAATCTTGCGCGCCACGTCCACCAGAGTGTCTTCGGCTTCCTTGTCGGCCAGCGGGTCGTCATCGACGAAGAACACCGGTCGACCCAGTACCACTTGCTCGAATTCCCGACCGGCGGCGGCTTCGGCACGGCTCTTGAGCTGGCCAATGAATAGCCCGAGCAGGTCCTTGAACGGCATTGCCGTACCGAGGACGCTGGTGTCGTGCTTGATCAGCTTGGAGCCCAGCAGGCTTTTCAGCGAGCGCATCAGGCGCCCTTCGTAGCCTTCGAGGTACTCGTGCAGCGCCAGCCGGCCGTACACCGGGCGGCGTTCTTCGATATTGAAGAAGACCACCGACGGCAGGGTAATCTTGTCGTCCTCCAGCGCGATCAGCGTTTCCACGCCGGGGCGCAGCCAGCCGACGGTGGAGTTGGACGTGCCAAAGTCGATACCCAAGGCACGGGCTGGAGATGCGTTGTTCATGTCTTTCAGGTTCCGGTTAAAAAACGGCCGCGCAGTGTATGCCAGTGCGCCGCAGAATCGAAGGCCGACTATCCGCTAAATCTGCGCTTTGCGTGCCTTGAAAGACTATCCTTGCTCCCCAAACTTACAGGCATGGCTTGGCAGCCACCGTCCAATCAACCGATTCGGGCGGCTGCCGATAAACTTCTGATGCGCTGTCCGGTCACAATCTTGAGATCGGTCAAGCCTGCTGCAACCCACGAGTGCATGCTGGCAGGCAGCGCGATATCGATAACGGATGGTGATTCCCGCGATGGACTTCAAAGACTATTACAAGATTCTCGGTGTGGAACCGACCGCTGACGACAAGACGATCAAGGCCGCCTATCGCAAGTTGGCGCGTAAATATCACCCTGACGTCAGCAAGGAAAAAGACGCTGAGGCCAAATTCAAGGATGCCTCGGAAGCCTATGAAGCACTGAAAAGTGCCGATAAACGGGCCGAATACGACGACCTGCGTCGCTACGGCCAGCACGGCCAGCCCTTCCAGGGGCCACCGGGCTGGCAGAGCCGCGGCGGCTTCGGCGGCGGCCAGGACACGGGCGACTTCTCGGACTTCTTCAGTTCGATCTTTGGCAACCGCGGCCCGGGCTTCGGCGGCGGACAATCCGGGCGCAGCGCCGGGCGGCGAGGGCAGGACGTGGAAATGGAACTGGCGGTGTTTCTCGAAGAGACCCTGTCCAACGAGTCGAAGAAGATCAGCTTCCAGGTGCCGCAATACAACGCCGCCGGTCAACACGTCAGCAATACCAGCAAAAGCCTGAACGTGAAGATTCCGGCCGGTGTCAGCGATGGCGAGCGCATCCGCCTCAAGGGCCAGGGCGCACCGGGCATCGGTGGCGGCGCCAATGGCGACCTGTACCTGACCATTCGCTTCGCCCCGCATCCGAAATTCGATGTGGAAGGCGAAAACCTGATCATCACGTTGCCATTGGCTCCGTGGGAGCTGGCGCTGGGCACCGAAGTGGCCGTGCCGACCCTGACCGGCAAGATCAACCTGAAAGTTCCGGCCGGCAGCCAGAACGGCCAGCGCATGCGCGCCAAGGGCCATGGCCTGCTGAACAAGGCAGGTGAGCGCGGCTACCTGTTCGTGCAGCTCAAGGCGGTCATGCCGAAAACTGCCGACGACGAGGTCAAGGCCTTGTGGCAGGAACTGGCGAAGAAAGCCGCCTTCAACCCACGCGAGCATTTTTGATCGAGAACATTCGGTTCCAGAACACTGGAGACACTGACTATGAGCAGCCCCCTGATCGTTCAACTGGACATGGCGCAATTCTGTGAGGCGACCGAGCTACCGGCCGTCTACGTGATCGAGATCGTCGAGCACGGCATCCTCGAACCCCAGGGGGCGCAGCCCCAGGACTGGCGCTTCAACGACTATGAACTGGTGTTGGCCAAGCGCGCCGCCAAGCTGCGGCGCGACCTGGAACTGGAATGGGAAGGCGTCGCCCTGGCGCTCGACCTGCTCGAAGAAGTGCAACAACTGCGTGCCGAAAACCAGATGCTCAAACAGCGCCTGGGGCGGTTGCTGGTGGAGTAGCGGTTGCCACATGTTCGGTTTTTGCTGGCCTTAGATATGCATTTTCGACTTCATGATTTTCGAATCAGCCCGGCCTGTTAAGGCGCCGGGCTCAGCAGTTTTTTGGACTTTTGTTTCATCGACAGGTGAATAAGCTGATAGCTCTTTTCCTGTTAAAAAGGTGATTCAAAGTGTCTGACTTGCATGGAAGCAACTCACAGAACCCGCCGCTTGAAACTCACGGCAGGCATTACCGCCGCGTCCATGACGCGATCCCCGCCGCGCTCGAAAAAGCGCCGCTGGCGAGGCTGAAAACCCTACCGACGCTCAAGCCGAAAGCCCCTGAATGGTATGGCAGCGCACGGCAAATCGACCGCCTGTACTTGAAGGGTTTGATGGACGAACAGGCACGCCGGCAAGGTGTGCTGGACGATACACTCGGCAACTTGCAGCACGACATCAATGCCTTTGCCGAACCCCTGCTCAAGACGTCATTGCAGACCACCTTCAGTACCGTACAGAACTTCGACGAACTGACCCTGCAACTTGAAGTGCCAAGCACCATCGTCTTTGGCATCGATACCGGCGCCAGTCGTATCCGCTATTCCTCGTTGTTGGAAGCGGCCTTGCACAACTTCGAAGAGTACGAGACCCAAGCCGGCGCCTTTCGCGACAGTTCGGGTGTTTATCGCCCGGATCAACCAGGCCGTTCCAGCCTGGAGCCCGCCGTCAGCGTGGCAGCCTTTGCCTCGATGTGTCGAACACTGGACATCGGCGGCCAGTATCAACGACACATCCAGTCCGTCCTGTTGCCCGATACTGAAGTCGCCAGGGTCAGGCTGCAGCAGGACAGTGTCGCTAGCGAAAAGGCCAGTTTCCATGTGGCGGCGCTGATTGCCCTGTTAAGGGGTGATATCAGCGGTCATGCCTACGCCCAGTTGGGGCGAATAAGGGAAGGACAGGCCAATGTCACGCTGTACGAACAGCCCTTGCTTTGCCATCGATTATCGTTGATGGGCTTCAGGCTGACCGGCATCACCCTGTTCAGTGCCGTCAGTGATCCGAGCGCAATCAGAAGCGCAATCGATGCGCTGACCCCGGCCACGTGGAAGCTGTTGCTCGGCCTTGTATCCGACACGCCAGAGATGACCATACCGGCTTTCGAACAGTTCAAACTGCTGCAGACCTACTTCGCCAACGGCTCCCAGGGTGTCACCGAAGAGTTGTTGCGCCGCGAGGACATTCATCAACAAAGCCGCTTGTCCGGCTCGTTGATCGCCTACGTGCCGGATGATCCGGATCACCCGTTGAAGGAGTATTCGTCATTCAGCGTGTTCATGCAGGCGCTGCTGGGGCAGTTACGCAACAAGGAGTACCAGGCTTTTTTCAGCCGCTTCGTGGCGCAGCAAGACAAGGGGTTGTTCTTCACCCGGGTCAACGAGCGTCTCACGACTTACACCTGGCACGAGCGCGAACCACTGGACCCAGGCCCCTGGTGGCGCGAAACGGCGGTGGAAAACCCCGATGCCGAACCCATCACCAATCAGATTGCCGGCGATCTGTGGATCGCGCTGTTTGTCGCGCGGCGCGACAAGGCGATCGCCGATGCCCGGTTGATCGCCGTGCCCACCGACGATGAAGACGCCACTTCGCGCTTCAAGCGCCTGACCAGCTACCTGTCGATCGGCTGGAACGTCTTCAACTTTGCCGCGATGCTGGTGCCCGGCCTGGGTGAGGCGCTGCTGGGCCTGATGATTGCGCAGATGCTGGCTGAGTTGGCCGAAGGGGTCGAGGACTGGCGCAAGGGCGACAAGGAAGAAGCCGCCGCCTACATCAATGGGGTCTTGATCAACTTCGCGCAGTTGGCGCTGATGAGCGCCGGTCACGTGTTGCCCAGCGGCGGGGTGACACCGATCAAGGTCTCGCCCTTTGTCGAAGGGCTCAAGCCGGTGGAGGTCGGCGGCAAGTCGCGATTGTGGAACCCTGACCTGGCGCCTTATGAGCATCGGGGGCCATTGCCCGAAGGCCTGAAACCCAATGACTTGGGGCTGATGCAACACCAGGGCCAGGAGTTTGTGGCGCTGGCGGATAAATACTACCGGGTCAGGAAAGACCCACTCAGTGACCAGTACCGCATCGCCCATCCCGAGCGGGCGGATACCTACGCTCCCGAGCTCAAGCATAACGGCAGCGGTGCTTGGAGTCATGAAGTGGAACAGCCGCAGACATGGCAGGGGACGCCGTTGATGCGACGCCTGGGGCATCGGGTCAGCCAGTACAGCGACACCGAACTGGAGCAGATTCGCCGGGTCAGCGGGATCGACGACAGTGTCCTGCGCAGAATGCATGTCGACAACCAGCCGCCAGCGACCATCCTCGAGGACACCCTGCAGCGCTATGACACCTACCGAAAAGTCGAGGGCTTGATTGCCGATTTGAACAACGGCGCTGCTGTCGAAGAGCCGCTGCAGCCCGTGCAGGTCATGCACCGCTACGGCCAGTGGCCAGACAACCTGCTGTTGCAGATTGTCGATGGTCAGGGCGGCACACTCGGCGAGTTCGGTCCGCCAGCGGGCAAGGCTGAGGTCATGAACGTGGTGCTTGTCGAAGAGACGCAAGTGCGCGACGGGCAGCTGCTGCAAAGGCTGCTGGAACGCCTTGATCAGCGCGACACCAACACCTTGCTGGGTCAACGCGACGACGCCCCGCTTGAGGCCATGACGACGCGCGTTGAATCGCTGCGCAGGCGCATCGCCGAGGTTGCCCGGCAGCATAAGGCCGAGTGGTTCGCCGACCTGTACCGCGCTTCAAGCACCAGCAATGACCCGCGTCTTGCGCTGATCCAGTCGCGTTTCCCCAGCGTGCCGAGCAGTGCGATCGAACAACTGCTGGCCGAGGCCAGCAGCACAGAGCGCCAGCAAATGTCGCAGTGGGATCTCGCCGACGCCTTGCAAACCAGGCCCATCCCCCTGCGCCTGTCGGAGGCGTTGCGCAGCCTGCAGCGTGAGGTGCGGGTGTCGCGAGCCTATGAGGGGCTTTATCTTCAAGCGCTGATGAATCGGGATACCGAGTCCCTGTTGCTCGGCTCCCTGGAAAAGCTGCCCGGTTGGTCGAATGAGCTGCGTCTGGAGGTTCGCGAGGGAACGTTCCGCGGCGGCTTGCGGGCCAGTGTCGGCCCGGAGGATGCCGCCAGTCGCAAGGTCCTGGTGCGAGACGAACTGGGCCAATACGCGGCGCGCGATCAGGATGATGGGCAGTTGCACGGCCCCGATGACTTCTATGCCGCGCTGCAGCATGCCTTGCCGGATCAGCAGCGCACGGCCATCGGGTTGCCGCATGTGGGGCAGGGGGCGGATTTGCAGGCGTTGCTCGACGAACACCTGCTGACGCCGATCGAGTTGCGCGCGCAGTTGCGCATGCAGCCGGTCAAACCCGGGTTCCGGGCGCCGCAACGCCTGGCCGATGGGCGCCTGGGCTATCCGTTGAGCGGCCGTGGCGCGGGCATGAGTCCGCAGTACGCGGCCTATACAGCGCGGGCACGTAGCCTTTTTCCCGGCTATCTCGACGGTCAGATCGAGCGCTTTGTGCAGTCGTTGGGAGCGGATAGCGAGCTGTACCTGACCAATTTCGAGTCCGAGTTCCAACGGCTGCTCGACGGTTCACAGCGATGGGTCGATACCCCGACCACCCGTGTCCTGGCGGATGGCAGCCGGGTGGCGGTCGAGCCGCTGGAGAAAAAAATCGTCGCGGAGTTGCTCAGGCGCAGTTGGCAAAAATTGAGCGCCAGGTTCAGCGCGTTCGGCTATCCACGGGGTTACGAGCTGATACTCAAGGGGCGCAGAGCCGGGGCCCTGCCGGCGCTGGAAGCCGACTTCGAGCGGGTGGAGTTTGTCGACCTGAGTGACATGGACCTGGTGGCGGCACCCAATGAGTTTCTCGATTCATTTCCCGACGTCCGCTGGTTGGATCTGCGCAGTAACCGACTGGTCGATGTGCCCACGCAACTGGAGGGCAAGGCCAATCTGGTGGGGCTGAATCTTTCCAGTAACAACATCCGCTTGACCGCCGATGAGGCGAGCGTCCTGTCGAGTGCGAGAACCCTGAAAAAACTCCAGCTCAGTCACAACCCGTTGCAACGCACGCCTGATTTCAGCCAGATGACCGAGCTGACCGAGATCCGCTTGCAGGGCACCGGAATCAGCCAATGGCCGAGCGGGGTGGAAAATCTGCGCCAACTGGAGATGCTCGACCTGCGTGATAACCAACTCACCCGCTTCCCCGAATGGGCGGTCAATCCGCCTGCCGAACAGGCCGCAGTGATCGATCGGTTGCTGCGGGTCACCGAACTGAACGGCAACCCGCTCTCCGAGCAGGGGTTGCAGCAATATGCGGACATTCTGGAGCGCATCTACCAGAACGACAGCGAGATTGGCCTGGTGCCGGCACCTGCCGACCTGCCTGCCGAGCGAGGCGCCGCGGGGGGCGAGTTGGCGCCATCGACGCAACGGGTTGATCCTTGGCTCACGGATGCGTCCGACGCGGACAAGGTGGCATGGAGGGAGTTATGGAGGCTACTGGAGCAGGACACCCCCCTGGATCAGGGCAGCGAGGAATTCTTCCGCCTGCTGGAAAAATTGCGCCAGAGCGAGGAATACCGAAAGGCCTATCCCGACTTGCAAGCGCGGGTCTGGACGGTGCTCAAGGCGGCGTCAGAAAATGCCGAGTTGCGCGCGGAACTGTTCGAAGCCGCGGGCGAACCGCAAACCTGCAGTGACCGGGCGGCTCTGGTGTTCAGCACGCTGGAGGTGAAGGTGCAGATCCACAACGCCCTGGCGCGGGTCGGCGATCGGGGTGCCGGCCTGGAACTGTTGAAACTGGCCAAGGGGTTGTTTCGCCTGGATCAGGTCGAGGAGTTTGCGCTCCTCGACATTCAGGAGCAGGTACGAGCGATCATGCGTGCCGGCCTGGGCAAGCGCGAAACCGGCAGGCGCCTGATATTGCTGGACCAGATTGAAGTCCGCCTGTCTTACCGGGTCGGCCTGCGCGACCGGCTGGAGTTGCCGGGGCAGCCGACCCGGGCGCAATACACAGGTGCGCAGTATGTGTCCGATGCCAAGCTCAATGCAGCGGTGGAGCAGATCGCGAGTCTGAATAATTCCCAGGCTGAAATTGACTCGATTGCGGGGCGGGATTTCTGGGTCGCCTATCTGAAAGACAAATACCGCTCGCGTTTTGATCTGGCCGTCGAGCCGATACTGGAGCGCCTGGATGCACTGGAAGACACCAAGGAAACCTTGACCAGCCAGCAGTACAACACGCAGATCAGCGCACTGTCGGCCGAAGCCGAAGAGGTGAAGCGCAAGCTGGTGAATCTGCTTACCCCTCAGGAAATACTCGAGCTTGAAGACGTGACGTCGCGCTAATTGTCGCAATAGCCGAGTCGAGCCCCGAATGCGCACGATGGCGCATTCGGGGTTTTTGCGTGGGGCTAGAATAGGAAATAACGCTGCGCCATCGGCAGCACGTCCGCCGGTTCACACCACAACAATTCACCGTCGGCCTTGACCTGATAGGTCTGCGGATCCACCTCGATGTCCGGCAGGTAGTCGTTGTGGATCAGGTCGGTTTTCTGCACGTCGCGGCAGCCCTTGACCACGGCGATGGTCTTCTTCAAACCCAACTTTTCCGGTAGTCCGGCGTCGTGCGCGGCCTGGCTGATGAAGGTCAGGCTGGTGGCGTGCAACGAGCCGCCGAAGCTGGCGAACATCGGTCGGTAGTGCACCGGTTGCGGAGTCGGGATTGAGGCGTTGGCGTCGCCCATCAGGCTCGCCGCAATGGCCCCGCCCTTGATGATCAGCGTGGGTTTGACGCCGAAGAATGCCGGACGCCAGAGCACCAGGTCGGCCCATTTGCCCACTTCGATCGAACCCACTTCATGGCTGATGCCGTGGGTGATCGCCGGGTTGATGGTGTACTTGGCGATGTAGCGTTTGGCGCGGAAATTGTCGTTGTCCGCACCGTCGCCGGGCAGCGGGCCGCGCTGTTTTTTCATCTTGTCGGCGGTCTGCCAGGTGCGGGTGATGACTTCGCCGACCCGGCCCATGGCCTGGCTGTCGGAGCTGATCATCGAGAAGGCACCGAGGTCATGCAGGATGTCTTCGGCGGCGATGGTTTCGCGACGGATGCGGCTCTCGGCGAAGGCCACGTCTTCGGCGATGCTGGGGTCGAGGTGATGACAGACCATCAGCATGTCGAGGTGTTCGTCGATGGTGTTGCGGGTGAACGGCCGGGTCGGGTTGGTCGAGCTGGGCAGCACGTTGGCGAACCCACAGGCCTTGATGATGTCCGGGGCGTGCCCGCCACCGGCGCCTTCGGTGTGGTAGGTGTGAATGGTCCGGCCCTTGAAGGCGGCGAGGGTGGTTTCGACGAAGCCCGACTCGTTGAGGGTGTCGGTGTGAATCGCCACCTGCACATCGAACTGGTCGGCCACGCTCAGGCAGTTGTCGATGCTTGCCGGGGTGGTGCCCCAGTCTTCGTGCAGCTTGAGGCCGATGGCGCCAGCCCTGACCTGCTCGATCAACGGTTCCGGCATGCTCGCATTGCCCTTGCCGGTGAGGCCGATGTTCATCGCGAAGGCATCGGCGGCCTGGAGCATGCGCGCCAGGTGCCACGGTCCTGAGGTGCAGGTGGTGGCGTTGGTGCCGGTGGCCGGGCCGGTGCCGCCGCCGATCATGGTGGTGACGCCGCTCATCAACGCCTCTTCGATTTGCTGCGGGCAAATGAAGTGGATGTGGGTGTCGATGCCGCCGGCAGTGAGGATCATGCCTTCACCGGCAATCACTTCGGTGCTGGCGCCAATCGCGATGTTCACATTGGGCTGGATGTCCGGGTTGCCGGCCTTGCCGATGGCCGCGATGCGCCCGTCCTTGAGCCCGACATCGGCCTTGACGATGCCCCAGTGGTCGATGATCAACGCGTTGGTGATCAGGGTGTCGACCACCTCTGCGGCGAGCAGCTGGCTTTGGCCCTGGCCGTCGCGGATGACTTTGCCGCCACCGAATTTCACTTCCTCGCCGTAGGTGGTGAAGTCTTTTTCGACCTCGATCCACAGCTCGGTATCGGCCAGGCGGACCTTGTCACCGAGGGTGGGGCCGAACATGTCGGCGTAGGCTTGACGGGAGATTTTCATTCGTTTGCCTTGGGACTCAATTGAGTTTGAAATCGTTCGCTGCGCTCACTATCGCGAGCAAGCTCGCTCCTACAGGGGCGAGCCGTTTCCCACGGGGGGGCAGGCGTTGTTTAGAGGTTGCCCATGATTCTTCCGGCAAAGCCGAAGACTCGGCGCAAGCCCGCCAGGTCGACCAACTCCACCTCTCGACTCTGCCCTGGCTCGAAGCGCACGGCGGTGCCGGCGGGGATGTTCAGGCGCATGCCGCGGCTGGCGGCGCGGTCGAACATCAGCGCGTCGTTGGTCTCGAAAAAGTGATAGTGCGAGCCGACCTGGATTGGCCGGTCGCCACGGTTGGCCACGGTCAGGCTCAGGGTGCGGCGACCGGCGTTGAGCTCGATCTCGCCGGGCTGGATCCGGTATTCGCCAGGAATCATACGGGTTGTCCCAGGGTCTTGAAGTAGATGGCGGTCGGCGCGTAGTGGCCGGCCGGACTTTGGCAATAGTTCGGCAACTCGCCGACACGGGTGTAGCCCAGCGCCTGATAGAAAGCTTCTGCGGCCGAACCGGCTTCGGTGTCCAGGTACAGCAAGCCACGCTGATGCTGGCGGGCGGCGAGCTCCAGGGCGCTCATCAGTTGCTGCCCGAGGCCGCGCCGACGCGCCTGGTGCAACACCAGGAGCTTCTGCACTTCGGCGCGATTGCGCCCGTTGGCTTTCTGGCACAGCCCCATTTGCACGCTGGCGAGGACTTTTTCCTCGTCGTCGACCACCACCCACAGCAACAGGCTGCCGTGCTCAAGATCGGCCTGCACGCTATTGATGTAGGCGTGCGCCTGGGTCTCATCGAAATCGGCGAGGAAGCCAATCGACGCGCCGTGCTCCACGGCATCGAGCAGCAGGCTGATAAGACCCCGGCGATAGTGGGCAAAGCTCTCGGCGTTGACCCGGCGTAGTTGGGCAGCGTTCATCGTGGCTTACTCCTTGTTGACGTGGGGCGGCTCCGAGCCTGGGTTGAGGGTCAGTTGCATGAAGGTCAGGTCCAGCCAGCGGCCGAACTTGGTGCCCACTTGCGGCATCTGCCCGGTGGTGATGAAGCCGATGCGCTCATGCAGGCGGATGGACGCGGCGTTACCGCTTTCGATGGCCGCCACCATCACGTGTTTGTCGCAGCCCCTGGCGCGCTCGATCAGTGCTTCCATCAGCCGTGGGCCGAGGCCGTTGCCGCGTTGGTCGCTGCGCACATACACCGAGTGTTCGACGGTGTGACGGAAACCGTCGAACGGCCGCCAGTCGCCGAAAGAGGCGTAGCCGAGCACCCGTTCGGCGTCGTCGACGATCACCAGGATCGGATAACCCTGGGCCTGGCGGGCACTGAACCAGGCCTGGCGATTACCAAGGTCGACCGCCTGCTCGTTCCAGATCGCCGTCGTATTGAGTACGGCGTCGTTATAGATGTCGCGAATCGCCGGCAGGTCGGCGTGCAGGGCATCGCGGATGGCATAAGTCATGGGCGGATCTCAGGCGATGGGTTGATGGACGGTGACCAGCTTGGTGCCGTCGGGAAAGGTGGCTTCGACCTGGATCTCGGGGATCATTTCCGCAATGCCTTCCATCACCTGTTCACGGCTCAGCAGGGTCGTACCGAAGTGCATCAACTCGGCGACGGTCTGGCCGTCGCGCGCGCCCTCGAGCAGGGCGGCAGAGATATAGGCCATAGCTTCCGGGTAGTTCAGTTTCACGCCGCGGGCCAGCCTGCGCTCGGCCACCAGGCCGGCGGTGAAGATCAACAGCTTGTCTTTTTCGCGTGGGGTCAGGTCCATCGTCGAGAATCCATGGTCGGCAGAAAAAAGGGCATATTCAGGTGTTCCAGATGCGCGGCGCGAGTGCTTCGCGGCCGAGCAACGCCGGGCGCAGCAGCCGCCACAAGGCAATTAACCAGGCGCGCGCCAGCAATGCTTCACTGGCCAGGCAGCGTGCAACCAGCAGGCCGGGCAACTGGGTCAGGTCGCCGCGTACTGGATGGTCCAGCGAGCGGCAGCGTTCCAGCAGTTCGCTGTCGATTTCGCCGGTGACCAGCAAGGTGGCAAACACCGGCTGACCGTCCAGGCCGATTGGCGAGTCGAGCAAACCGTCGTTGCCGACAATGCGCTGGCGCTCATGCCAGAGCAACTGGCCGTCGCGACGGATGTTCAGTTGCGACTGAAAGTGCCCGCGTTCGAAGCGTTCGCCACTGGCTGGTCGGCCGAGGGCGATCACGTCCCAGTAGAACAGCCGGGCATCGCCCTGCAGGTCAATCGAGGTGCTCAGCTCGGCCTGGGCTGCGCTGAACACGATGGTTTCCTGAGGCAACCATTCCAGTGTGGCACCGGCCGCCACCGTTACCTCGAGTTGCTGATAGGCGGGGCTGTTGGCGCGGTACCACTTGGCGGCGCCGGGGCTGGTCAGTTGCGCCCAGGCGTCGCGTTCGACGCGGGCGCTGATGTCCAGCCGATCACCGCCGGCAATCCCGCCCGGTGGGTGGACGATGATGTGTTGGCAGACCTGCGGACCTTCGGCGTACAGGTGTTTTTGTACGCGCAACGGACCACTGTGGCGGCGCAGGACGGGGCGGGTGCAGTCGCCAAAGCGCGCGTAGCCGAGTTGCAGTTCGGCGTGCCAGCTGGGCGTGAACAGGGCATGTGGGGCAGGGGCAGTCATATTTTCTAGTTATCTTCAGGACGCTACAGGCTAAATCGTTACCAGGCCGCGTACACCTTCGGCCTCCATGTTTTCCCCGCGACCTTGCTGGACAATTTCCCCGCGCGACATCACCAGGTACTGGTCGGCCAGCTCGGCGGCAAAATCGTAGAACTGCTCCACCAGCAAGATCGCCATGTCGCCGCGCGCCGCCAGTTGTTTGATCACCGCGCCGATCTCCTTGATCACCGAAGGTTGAATGCCTTCGGTGGGTTCGTCGAGGATCAGCAGCCGCGGGCGGCTGGCCAGGGCGCGGCCGATTGCCAACTGTTGCTGCTGCCCGCCGGACAAGTCGCCGCCGCGCCGCTGCTTCATTTGCAGCAACACCGGGAACAGCTCGTAGATGAACGCCGGGACTTCCTTGGCTTCGCTGCCGGGAAAACGCGAAAGGCCCATCAGCAGGTTTTCTTCCACGGTCAGCCGCGGAAAGATTTCCCGACCCTGGGGCACATAGGCAATCCCCGCCTGCACGCGCTGGTGCGGTTTGAAACCGGTGATGGTTTTACCCTCCCAGTTCACCGCGCCTTCTTTTGCCGGCAACAGGCCCATCAAACATTTGAGCAGGGTGGTCTTGCCCACGCCGTTACGCCCCAACAGGCAGGTGACTTCGCCGACCTTCACCTCAAAGCTCAGGCCGCGCAGGATGTGGCTACCGCCGTAGTATTGGTGCAGTTTTTCGATTTGCAGCATGTTCAAATTCTCCTCAAGCCCTTTGTGGGAGCTGGCTTGCCAGCGATAGCGGTCTGTCATTCGATAAGGATGTCAGATGTGCCGGCCTCATCGCTGGCAAGCCAGCTCCTACAGGTTTTGTGTTTGCAGGGCTATCGACCGAGGTAGACCTCAATCACCCGCTCATCATCCTGCACCTGCGCCAGCGAGCCCTCGGCCAGCACGCTGCCCTGGTGCAACACAGTGACGTGGTCGGCGATCGAGCCGACGAAGCCCATGTCGTGTTCCACCACCATCAGCGAATGCTTGCCGGCCAGGCGCTTGAACAGTTCGGCGGTGAACTCGGTCTCGGCGTCGGTCATGCCGGCCACCGGTTCGTCGAGCAGCAGCAGTTGCGGGTCTTGCATCAGCAGCATGCCGATTTCCAGGAACTGCTTCTGGCCGTGGGACAACAGGCCGGCCTGGCGCTGAGCCGACGCCGTCAGGCGGATGGTGTCGAGTACTTCGTCGATGCGATCTTTCTGTTCGCCACTGAGCCGCGCCCGCAGGCTGGCCCACACCGACTTGTCGGTCTTTTGCGCCAACTCGAGGTTTTCGAACACGCTCAGGGCTTCGAACACCGTCGGCTTCTGGAACTTGCGACCAATCCCGGCCTGGGCGATTTGCACTTCACTCATCTGGGTCAGGTCCAGGGTTTCACCGAACCAGGCCTTGCCGTGAGTGGGCCGGGTCTTGCCGGTGATCACATCCATCAAGGTGGTCTTGCCTGCGCCGTTGGGGCCGATGATGCAGCGCAGCTCGCCGACACCGATGTACAGGTTGAGACTGTTCAGGGCCTTGAAACCATCGAAGCTGACGCTGATGTCCTCCAGCGTGAGAATGGTGCCGTGGCGGGTGTTCAAGCCCTTTTCGGCGCGCTGGCCGAGGCCGATGGCGTCGCGGCTGCTGCCGGCGTCCTTGTTCGGTTCGAGGATGGGTTCGAGCATGAACTCGGCGGTCGCGGTGACTCTCATTGCTCACCTCTTTTTTTCATCAGGCCAATCACGCCTTTGGGCAGGTACAGGGTCACCACGATGAACAGGGCGCCAAGGAAGAACAGCCAGTATTCGGGGAAGGCCACGGTGAACCAGCTCTTCATCCCGTTCACCACACCAGCCCCTAGCAGCGGCCCGATCAGCGTGCCTCGACCGCCAAGAGCCACCCATACCGCCGCTTCGATCGAGTTGGTCGGCGACATTTCACTGGGGTTGATGATGCCCACCTGCGGCACATACAACGCTCCGGCCAGACCACACAACACCGCGCTCAAAACCCAGACGAACAGCTTGAAGCCGCGTGGATCGTAGCCGCAGAACATCAGGCGGTTTTCCGCATCGCGCAGCGCGGTGAGCACCCGGCCGAACTTGCTGCGGGCCAGGCGCCAACCGATGAACAGGCTGCCCACCAGCAACAGCACCGTGGCGAGAAACAGCACCGCGCGGGTGCCCGGTTCGGTAATGCCGAAACCAAGGATGCTGCGGAAATTGGTGAAGCCGTTGTTGCCGCCAAACCCGGTCTCGTTGCGAAAGAACAGGAGCATGCCGGCGAAGGTCAGGGCCTGGGTCATGATCGAGAAATACACGCCCTTGATCCGCGAGCGGAAGGCGAAGAAGCCGAACACCAGGGCCAGCAGACCCGGCGCCAGCACCACCAGGCACATGGCCCAGAGGAAGCTGCTGGTGCCGGTCCAGTACCAGGGCAGCTCGGTCCAGGACAGGAAGGTCATGAAGGCCGGCAAGCCATCGCCGGCGGCCTGGCGCATCAGGTACATGCCCATGGCGTAGCCGCCGAGGGCGAAGAACAGGCCATGGCCCAGGGACAACAGGCCGGCATAGCCCCAGACCAGGTCGAGGGCCAGGGCGACAATCGCGTAGCAGAGAATCTTGCCGACCAGGGTCAGGGTGTAGGCCGAGACGTGCAGCGCGTTGTCGGCCGGCAACAGCGACAGCAGCGGCAGGCTCAGCAGCAGGGCGAGCACCACGATGCCCACGGCAATCGTCAGCCGCGGTCCGGCTTTTTGCGTGGCGGTAATGAGCAGGGGCTGGTTCATCAGTCGATTACCCGTCCTTTGAGTGCGAAGAGGCCTTGCGGGCGTTTCTGGATGAACAGAATGATCAGCGCCAGGATCAGGATCTTGCCCAGCACCGCACCGATTTGCGGCTCGAGGATTTTGTTGGCGATCCCCAGGCCGAAGGCGGCGAACACGCTACCGGCCAGTTGGCCGACACCGCCGAGCACCACCACCAGGAACGAATCGATGATGTAGCTCTGGCCGAGGTCCGGGCCGACGTTGCCGATCTGGCTCAGCGCCACGCCACCGAGGCCGGCGATCCCCGAACCGAGGCCGAAAGCGAGCATGTCCACGCGCCCGGTGGGCACGCCGCAGCAGGCGGCCATGTTGCGGTTCTGCGTCACCGCACGCACGTTCAGGCCGAGACGGGTCTTGTTCAGCAGCAGCCAGGTCAGCACCACGACGAACAGGGCGAAGCCGATGATCACGATGCGGTTGTACGGCAACACCAGGTTGGGCAGCACCTGCACGCCACCCGACAGCCACGCCGGGTTGGCCACCTCGACGTTCTGCGCGCCGAACAGCAGGCGCACCAGTTGGATCAGCATCAGGCTGATGCCCCAGGTGGCGAGCAGGGTTTCCAGGGGCCGGCCGTAGAGATGGCGAATCACCGTGCGTTCCAGGGCCATGCCGATCCCGGCGGTCACGCAGAACGCCACCGGCAGGGCGAGCAAGGGATAGAACTCGATGGCATTCGGCGCGAAGCGCTGCAACAGCAACTGCACCATGTAAGTGGAATAGGCACCGAGCATCAGCATCTCGCCGTGGGCCATGTTGATCACCCCCAGCAGGCCGAAGGTGATTGCCAGGCCGAGGGCTGCCAGCAGCAGGATCGACCCCAGGGACATGCCGCTGAAGGCCTGGCCGAGCAACTCGCCGACCAGCAACTTGCGCTTGACCTGGCCGAGGCTGGTCTGCGCGGCGGTGAGCACCCCGGCATCGCTTTCCACACCCGGCTCCAGCAGGCCTTCGAGGCGCGTACGGGCCAATGGGTCGCCGGTTTCACCGAGCAGGCGCACGGCGGCCAGACGCACCGCCGGATCACTGTCAACCAGCTGCAGGTTGGCCAGCGCCAGGCTGAGGGCGGCGTGGACGGCTTCGTCCTGCTCGGCGGCAAGGCGCTGATCGAGGAATTTCAGTTGCGCCGGCTTGGCGCTTTTTTGCAGTTGCTGCGCAGCGCCGAGACGCATGTTGGCGTCGGCCGCGAGCAGTTGATGACTGGCCAGGGCGGTGTCGATCAGCCCCCGCAGGCGATTGTTCAGGCGCAGGGTTTTCGGCTGGCCGTCGATGCTCAGCTCGCCACGTTGCAAGCCATCGAGCAGTTCGATGCGCGCCGGGTCGGGTTGCGCGGCCCAGGCTTCAAGCAGTTTGGCTTGCTGCACGGGATTGGCGGCGGCGAAGTCGTCGGCGTCGCCGGCATGGGCGGCCAGCGGCAACCACAGGGCGATGGCGAGGATGAAGCGGTAGAAGGCAGTGGGCATCTCAAATGTCCTGGTCATGCGCGGACCTTGTAGGAGCCGGCTTGCCGGCGAAAGGGACCTGACATTCACCATCAAGTCGCCTGCCAAGCCCTCATCGCGAGCAGGCTCGCTCCTACAGGGGGGAATGTCGCCCTAGTTACTCTTCACCGCATAATCCGGCTTCTTGTCGTTGCCAGCGATGAACGGACTCCACGGCTCGGCGCGTACCGGGCCTTCGGTCTGCCAGACCACGCTGAACTGCCCATCGGCCTGGATCTCGCCGATCATCACCGGTTTGTGCAGGTGGTGATTGGTCTTGTCCATGGTCAGGGTGTAGCCCGACGGTGCGGCGAAGGTCTGGCCGGCGAGGGCTTCGCGAACCTTGTCGACATCGGTGGACTTGGCTTTCTCTGCGGCCTGCGCCCACATGTGGATACCGACATAGGTGGCCTCCATCGGGTCGTTGGTCACCGCTTTGTCGGCCCCCGGCAGGTTGTGTTTCTTGGCGTAGGCTTTCCAGTCGGCGACGAACTTCTGGTTCACCGGGTTATCCACCGACTCGAAGTAGTTCCACGCCGCGAGGTTGCCCACCAGCGGCTTGGTGTCGATGCCACGCAGCTCTTCTTCGCCCACCGAGAACGCCACCACCGGCACGTCGGTGGCCTTCAGGCCCTGGTTGGCCAGCTCTTTATAGAACGGTACGTTGGAGTCGCCGTTGACTGTGGAAATGACCGCGGTTTTGCCGCCGGCGGAGAACTTCTTGATGCTGGCGACAATGGTCTGGTAATCGCTGTGACCGAACGGGGTGTAGACCTCTTCGATGTCTTTGTCGGCGACGCCTTTGCTGTGCAGGAACGCGCGCAGGATCTTGTTGGTGGTGCGCGGGTAGACGTAGTCGGTGCCCAGCAGGAAGTAGCGCTTGGCACTGCCGCCTTCCTCGCTCATCAGGTATTCCACCGCCGGGATCGCTTGCTGGTTCGGCGCGGCGCCGGTGTAGAACACGTTCGGCGACATCTCTTCACCTTCGTACTGCACCGGGTAGAACAGCAGGCCGTTGAGTTCTTCGAACACCGGCAGCACCGATTTACGCGACACCGACGTCCAGCAACCGAAGACCACCGCAACCTTGTCCTGCGTCAGCAACTGCCGGCCCTTTTCGGCGAACAGCGGCCAGTTGGAGGCCGGGTCGACCACCACCGGCTCGAGCATCTTGCCGTTGACCCCACCCTTGGCGTTGATCTCGTCGATGGTCATCAAGGCCATGTCCTTGAGCGAGGTTTCAGAGATCGCCATGGTCCCGGACAACGAATGCAAAATGCCAACCTTGATGGTCTCGGCGGCCTGGACAGTCCAGGTCATGCCCATCGCGGCAATCGATGCCGATAGTGTGAAAGCCTTGAGCAAGCTGCGACGCTTCATTGTGCGATCTCCATGAACATTTTGAATTTTTCTGGGTTGGCAGATGCGGACTACTGAAGGGGCTTTAGCAAGGGTTGTGCCCGGTCGCGAAAAGGCCGGGAAATGTCGCTTTGAAGCGGGAAGGAGGAGGCGTGGCGCACCGAGATGGGGCTTTCACTGGACTGCGTGCGCGCGCATGCGCGGCATTGGTGCTTGTCGGTGGTGGTGCATGTAGCGGGGCACGATCAAAGGTGCAAACGCTTTGATCGTGGCAGGCAGGGTTATTGTTTGATGCAGGTCTCCATGCCATGGCCGCCGCCTTCATACTCCGGGCCGTAATAGAACTTGCTGAAGGAAACCTTGCCGTTGGCTGCGGTTTCAACGGTGGCAATGCCCACACCGTAGTCTTTCACCGCAGGATCGGTGTGCGCGAAGTACATCGCCAGGGCATTGTCCTTGCCAGCGGCGAAGCCGTTGTAGAGCGAGTTGTCGGTCAACGTCAGGGTAAAGCGATAGGCGCCATACTGGCCGGTACTTTGTGCGGGGATGAGTTGCATGTCGACGCGACCCAGAAACTTGCCTAAATGGCTGTCCATGCCACTACACAGGTACTGGCCCGAATAGTCCGCGCCGGTGAACGGCGGTTGGGCGGCGAGGGCGGGTAGCGAAACAAACGCGAGCGCGACTGCGATCTTCTTTATCAAGTTGACCTCTTTATATTTCTGTAGGAAAGATGGGAGTCAATAAGTAGGAAGTTGCCATGTCTTCAGCGCCAAATTGATTAGCGTCGAATACACGGCTCGCAGAGTATGGAGTTGGACTTCAGAGGCGCGCAGAGCAAACTCGCGACAGGATTTTTCAGTGCAATACATGCTGACAAGTTGCATGGCCGGGCCTTTCCAGGCGCCGGCCAATGCAGAGCTTTTTCGCGACTCAGGTCGATGAGGAGGCCGACTCGATACGGCGGTTGACCCGCGCCTGCAGCAGTCGATCCAGCACCCACACCACCACCAGCGAAGCCCCCACCAGCGGGAAGGCCACGGCCAGTGCGAGCATGATGAATACACCGGTTTTCCAGGTGGGCAGGTCATGCCGCAGTGGTGGTACCCCGACCTTGCCTTGTGGGCGACGCTTCCACCAGATCACCACGCCACTGACGGCGCTGAGCAGGATCATCAGGCAAATCAGCAACACAATGAGTTGATTGACCAGGCCGAACATCTTGCCCTCATGCAGCATCACGCCCATTTCCGTGGCGCGTGCCACCGGGCCGTAGTGTTCCCAGCGCACATCGGCCAGCACCTTGCCGCTGTACTGGTCGATGTGCAGGGTCGCGTCGTTGCGTGGATCGTCGGCGAAAACGGCGATGGTGAAAACGCCGCTGGCCGTGGTCGGGAAGGTGATGCTGTAGCCCGGCTCGACCTGACGTTGCACGGCAATTTCCTGCACGTCCTGCAGGCTGACAGTCGGCGCCGCCGGAGCACTACTGGCAGTGTTATGGGCCATGTGTTCGGCGTGATCACCGGACATCGGCATCGGCGTATTCTCCACGGCCCAGGGCACGGTCTGGCGGGCGGCGGTATTGAGGTCGCGGGCTTGCTCATCAGAGGTCGGTACGTTGTCCCACATCGCGGCCGGGAATTTATTCCAGACCTCGGAATAGGTCTTGCCCCAGAAGCCGGTCCAGGTCATGCCGCTGAGCAGCATCACCAGCAACAGCGTCGCGCCCCAGAAACCGGTGACGGCGTGCAGGTCACGCCACAGCACTCGGCCGCGACTGCTCAGGCGCGGCCACAGAATCCCCGCGCCGCCCTTGCCCCGTGGCCACCAGAGGTAGACACCGGAAACCACCAGCACCACGCCCCAGCCAGCGGCCATTTCCACCAGCCGGTCACCGACAGTGCCAATCATCAGCTCGCCGTGAATCGCCCGGGCGATGGCCTGCAGGTTGTACTTGGCGTCCTGATCGCCAAGGATCTCGCCGCGATACGGATCGACGAACACATTGAGTTCGCTGTCGGCGGTCTTGACCACAAACTGCGCGCTGCGCTCGGCGTCGACGGCAGGCAGGTACTGGGTGACCTGGCCTTTGGGGTACGCCGCTTGCACCCGTCCCAGCATGTCGTCGGCGCTGAGGCTGTGATGGCCGGCCGGGACATTCATCAGGTTGCCGTACATCAACGGATCGAGTTGCGGTTTGAACAGATAAAGGGTGCCGGTCAACGCCAGCATCACCATGAAAGGGGCAACGAACAGCCCGGCATAAAAATGCCAGCGCCAGGCCAGGTTGTAGAAGGACACTTTAGGTTGGCTCATCATTAGCACTCCGCTCGGCTATGCATCTTTTATGTTGTTGTGTCGGTTCGCGAGTCATCCGGCGCCTGCGAACGCTAATGTCCGCAGGTGCCGGCGAAGCCTTTAGAAGCTCATATCCACCTTGGTCCAGAAGGTGCGCCCCGGTTCATTGATCGCTTGTGGATCGCTGGCCGGATAGCCGAACCCGGCGTTGCCGGCCAGGTTCAAGTGTTCGGCGTAGTCCTTGCCGAACAGGTTGTCGATACCGCTGCTGACCTTCCAGTGTTGGTCGATGCGGTAAGCGCCATTGAGGGAGAACACCGCGAAGCCCGGACTCTTGTCATAGTCCTTGCCCACCACGTTGCCCTTGTTCTGATCGATACGGTTTTGCGCCGCGACTACCCGCCACAAGGCCCCGGCACTCCAGGTGTCCTGGCTGTAAGTCAGGCCGAAGCGTGCATCCAGCGGCGGCATCTGTGGCAGTGCGGTGTCGTGGGTGGTGTCCTTGCCCCAGGCGTAGGCCAGGGTGGCGTCGGCTTTCCAGTTGGAGGTCAGGTTGTAGGCCGCGCCGAGCTCACCGCCCATGATCCGCGCGTTGATGTTTTCGGCGCGCGAGCTGGTGCCCATGGCGGTGGGGGTGTAGTCGAACAGGATGTAGTCATGCACGGTGCCGGCATAAGCCGAGACCCAGGCTTCGAGGTCGCGGCTTTTGTACTGCAGGCCGATATCCAGTTGCGTGGTTTTCTCCGGCTTGATCGAGTCGAACGCATTCAACGAGCCCACCGGACCCGAGTTCGGCGAGAACAGCTCCCAGTAATCCGGGAAGCGCTCGGCATGGCCGAGGCCGGCGTAGAGCGTGGTCGGGCTGTCCGCCAGATCATGCTCGTAGCGGATGAAACCGCTGGGCAGGGTGTCGGCGCGGGTGTCGTCGGCAGTCGGGTTGGGCATGCTCATCATCCCGGAGCCGATGCTCTGGCGGAAATCCTTGGCCGAAGCACGGTCCAGGCGCGCGCCGCTGATCAGCCGGTCGCGCTCGGCGGCGTACCAGGTCAGTTCGCCGAATACCCCGTAGTTATGGAAGTCGGCGTCCTTGGTGTAGGGCAGGTCCTTGTAGGTGTCGATGCCCATGGCGCTGCGCTGGCGATGTTCGTTGGTCTGGGCATCGAGGCCGCTGATCAGTTGCAGATCGGCCCAGCGCCAGGTGGCCTTGACGCGAGCGCCGAGGGTCCGGCGGTCGACGTTGGAGGCCATGGGGCCGGCCATCATCCCGGTGCCGGACGGCGTGCGCAGGGTGTAGTTGTCCATGACGTGGTCGGCGTAGTTGTAGTAGACCTGCGCCTCGATTTGCTCGAGCACGTCGCTGATGTTCGACTGCTGGAAACGCAGGCCCAGGCTTTCGCGCTTGAACTGCGAACCGTCCATGCCGCGTCCGGCATAACGCGCTTCACCGTCGCCCTTGCCGGCGGTCAACTCGAGCAGGGTGTCGGCGTTTGGCGTCCAGCCCAGCGCCACGTCACCGTTCCACTTGTCGTAGCGCGAGGGCACGGTGTCGTTGTTGCCATCCTTGTAATCGTCGGAATGCGCGGTGTTGCCGATCACCCGCACGTAGCCTTGCGGACCGCCGGCAGCGGCATCCACGACCTTGTCGAAGCGCCCGCTGGAGCCGCCCAGCACGCTGGCGTTGATCCGGCTGCCGAGTTCGCCGAACTGCTCCGGTTCACGGTCGAACAGGATCGTCCCGGCCGAGGCACCAGGGCCCCAGAGCACGGTTTGCGGGCCCTTGATCACGGTCAGGGTGTCGTAGGTTTCCGGCGAAATGTACGAGGTCGGTGCATCCATCCGCCCGGGGCAGGCGCCCAGCAGCATGCTGCCATTGGTCAGGATGTTTAGCCGCGAGCCAAACATGCCGCGCAGCACCGGGTCGCCATTGGTCCCGCCATTGCGCACCAGGGCAAAGCCGGGAATGGTTTTCAGGTAGTCGCCACCGTCGCTGGCCGGTACCGGTTGGCGCGGGTCCTTGGGGTTGGTGACGATGGTCAGTGGCGAACTCGGGGCGATACCGGTGATCACCGTCGGGCTCAGCTCTTCGCTGTGCCGGGCATGTTCGGCCGCGGTTTCGGCGGCATGGGCCATGGGCGCCAGCAGCACGCCGCAGAACACCGCGAGGGCGTGTTTGAGGCGAATGCGTGCAGCATCCGGCTTGAGGGATAGCTGAGCGTCGCTCAGCCGTGAGTCAGCAGAAAACCTGGACATTGAAGGTTCCATCAATCAGTCGTAAACACACGGCCAGCAGCCCGTGGCTGTTATGCGCAACAGGTGGCCGTGTCAGTGGTGATCTGGGTGTCTACGTGACGATGGGCGGGGCGCGGGTGCGAGCGCCGGGGAATACCGTTTGCCGGGCATGGCCCTGGCGCGGTGAGAGGCTGAGGAAGGCGTGGACCAGCGGCGAATCGAAGATCGCCAGCACCTGGCTGCCCGGCAGTGCAGGGCAACTGAATAGCAGGCTGCAGTAGCCGCACTTTTCCCAGATGGCGTGGTGTTCGGCTTGCGGTGGACAGTGTTCGGCAATGGCTTGGGTGTCGTGTCCGGCATGGGCGTCGGACGGCATGTCCATGTCCGCGTGCATGTCCATCGACATGCTCATGGACATCGGCGCGCGCTGATCCATCGGCATCGACTGAGAAATCAGCGGACCGATAAAGATCATCAGCATGGCGAACAGGCTGACCCAACTGCCGCGCGCGACCGTCATCGAGGTCTGGCGTGGCGGGGTGCGCCTGGAGCCGAGTGAGCGCCGCATGTTCACGGACGGTTCAGCCTGTGGTTACTGAGCGTGCTGGTGGGCGTCGTTGCCGGCGGGCGGTTGCTTTTGCACCGCAACCTCGACCGTCACATCGCCTGAATGCTTGAAGTGTAGTGTCAGCGGGAAGCGCTTGCCATCCGTCAGCAGGCTGCGATCTTTCAGCTCCAGGAGCATCACGTGGTAGGCCATCGGCGCGAAGGTGACATCGCCTCCGGCAGGGATTTCCACACTGGGGACCTGCTGCATTTTCATCAGGTCCTTGGTCATCACGTGTTCGTGCAACTGGGCCAGGCCGGCAATCGGCGAGCTGACACTCTCGAGTTGATCGGCGCTTTTACCGTTGTTGTGAATGACGAAATACGCCGCCACGGTGGGGGCATTGGGTGGCAGCTCTTGCGACCACGGATGGGCAATCTCGAGTTCGGCGAGTGTGTACTCGTGGGCATTGGCAAAACAGGCAGGCAGCAGCAGGGCGGCGAGCAGCAGGGCTTGCTTCACCAGGGAGGTTTTCAACATGGCAGTTCTCCTGAACGATTAAAACGCAGTGTGGGTGCGAATCGAATCAGGCGATGGGCGAGGCGCGGGGGTTGAGGCTCGGCCATTGCTGGCGGGGCGTCGGTGAATCGAGGGTCGGTGCCGGCAAGCTTCGGTTGGATTCGAAGTGGGCAAAGTACAGCTGTGGCGAATGGCCAGGCAACGCCACCAGCGGCGCCGAGCCGGAGCAGCACCAGCAGTGCTGCATGTTGGAATGCTGCTCGCTGGACGGGGCTTTCTGCTCAAGGCTGCCGAGGGAGATCGCGACCATCCGCGTACCCGTAGACGAGCAGAAGCTGCCCCACAACAATTGCTCGGTCGGTGACTGACTGCTGGCCTTGGTCATTGCACCGGACATCGGCATGGCGAGCATGTTGAACAGCACTGCGAAGCAGGCGATCCAGGCAAATGCTAGCCGTTGTCGGGACATGGTCACATCCGGTTATGGGGTCATCAGGCGGCGTATTTAGCCTGATCGGGGTGGATAAGTAAAAAACCGCTGTGCGGTGTGGTGTCGCAGCACCTGTCAGACAGCAGTCGCGTGAAGCTTGAGGCCAAGGCCCTTCATGACCTTGATGATAGTCGTAAATTCCAGATTGCCACTACTGCCCAGCGCTTTGTGCAGGCTGTCACGACTCAGGCCGACGTTCAGGGCCATCTGGGTCATGCCCTTGGCGCGGGCAATGTCGTTGAAGGCCGAGCGGATCAAGGCGCCGTCGCCGGCGTCCTCTTCAAAGCAGGCCTCCAGATAAGCGGCGATCTGCTCTGGGGTGTTGAGCAGCTCGGCGGCGTCGAAGCGGGAAAATCGATTAACCATGGTTCTACAGGGCACTGTCTTTCAGGGCGGGGGACTGTAGAGCAGGCGGGTTGAACCAAGCCATGGGATGCATGCTGAAACGCTTGTGGGAAAATTCTGCTCTTGGGCCTGTTGTCAGTGCTGATCTGATAGCGCTGATAGCACCTCGCCCACGCTGACAAATGCCCGATTAACCTCTGGCAGTAGCGGACGCTTGAGAATCAGCACCGGCACCCCGCGCTCACGGGCCACTTCCAGCTTGGGCTCGGTGGCGCTGCTGCCGCTGTTTTTGCTGATCAGCACATCAATATCGCGACGCTCGAACAGGGCGCGTTCGTCTTCCAAGTGGAAGGGGCCACGTGCGCCGATGACCTCGCAGCGCGGGTTGCCGGGGTAAGCCTCCAGCGCGCGCAGGGTCCAGAATTGTTCGGCAGGGATCTCGTCGAGGTGCTGCAACGGTTCGCGACCGAGGGTGAACAACGGGCGCTTGAACGGCTGCAGGGCGTCGGTCAGCTCGGTCCAGTCAGCGACTTCGCGCCAGTCATCACCGGCCTGGGCTTGCCACGCCGGACGGCGCAGCGCCCAGCACGGGATGCCCGTTTGCTGCGCGGCGGTGACCGCATTCTGGCTGATTTGCGCCGCGTAGGGATGGGTGGCGTCGAGCAGCAGGTCGATGCCCTGCTCCTGAATAAACTGGGCCAGGCCTTGGGCGCCGCCATAGCCGCCAACCCGGACCTGACACTGCAGGTCGGTGGGCACGCGGCCCACGCCGGCCAGGCTGTAGATGTGCTGCGGCCCCAGCGTGCGGGCAATGGCCAGGGCCTCGGTGACGCCGCCGAGCATTAACAGGCGCTTCATTGCAGGGCTCCGGCATGACCGACAATCCCGCCCTGGCGGTCGATGGCAAACACCTCGACCTGAACCTGGGCGGGGACCACGCTGCGGGCGAAATCCAAGGCGTGCTGACACACCGCGTCACCCAGGGCGATCCCGGCGGCGCTCGCCATGGCTAGCGCCTGCTGGCTGGTGTTGGCCTCGCGAATCCCTTGCGCCAGGCCTTCTTCGGCCCCGCACTCCAGCGCCCATTGCGCCAACTGCGGCAGGTCGATGCTCGAATGCCGGCTGTGTAAATCCATGTGCCCGGCGGCGAGCTTGCTGATCTTGCCGAAACCGCCGCACAGGCTGAGTTTATCCACAGGCACTTTTCGCAGGTGCTTGAGCACCGCGCCGACAAAGTCGCCCATTTCGATCAGGGCGATTTCCGGCAGGTTATAGACCCGGCGCATGGTGTCCTCGCTGGCGTTGCCGGTGCAGGCGGCGATATGCAGGTAACCGTTGGTCTTGGCGACATCGATGCCTTGATGGATCGAGGCGATGTAGGCCGCGCAGGAAAATGGCCGGACGATCCCACTGGTGCCGAGGATCGACAGTCCGCCGAGAATGCCCAGGCGCGGGTTCATGGTTTTCAGCGCCAGGGCTTCGCCGTCGCGGACATTCACCGTGACCTCGAAGCCGCCTTCGTAGCCAAGCTCCAGGGCCAGCGCCGACAGGTGATCGCTGATCATCTTGCGCGGCACCGGGTTGATTGCCGGCTCGCCAACACCCAGCACCAGCCCCGGGCGAGTGACGGTGCCGACCCCGGCTCCGGCCACGAAATGGACGCCCGGCCCGGCCAGCAGGCGCACCTGGCTGAAGAGCAGGGCGCCGTGGGTCACGTCCGGATCGTCCCCGGCATCCTTGAGCGTGCCGGCTTCGGCGCCCGTGGGCGTCAAGCGGCAGAACTCCAGGCGCATCGTCACCTGCTTGCCCTTGGGCAGCGTGATTTGCACCGCATCACTGCTCACGCCGCCGAGCAGCAGGCGTGCCGCGGCGAGGCTGGTGGCGGTGGCGCAGCTGCCGGTGGTCAGGCCGCTGCGCAGGGGCGCGGGTTGTTCGGCGGTTTCGTCACGCATCGAAAGGTTTGACCAGGTCGAGCAGGGTAATCGGCAGCGCCTGGCGCCAGGTGTCGAATTCGCCCAGCGGCTGCGCCTGGGCGATATGAATCCGTGTCAGTTCACCGCCATGGCGTTCGCGCCAGGCCATCAGGGTCATTTCGCTTTGCAGGGTGACGGCATTGGCAACCAGGCGGCCACCGGGCTTGAGTTGATCCCAGCAGGTTTGCAGCACGCCGTCGCGGGTCACGCCGCCGCCGATGAAAATCGCGTCCGGCCGCTCAAGCCCGGCCAACGCCTGCGGGGCGCTGCCGCGAATCAGGTGCAGGCCGGGCACGCCGAGGGTGTCACGGTTGCGTTCGATCAGCGCTTGGCGGCCGTCGTCGGCTTCAATGGCCAGGGCGCGGCAACTGGGGTGGGCGCGCATCCACTCGATGCCGATCGAGCCGGAACCGGCGCCGACATCCCACAGCAGTTCGCCGGGCGTTGGCGCCAGGCGCGCCAGGGTCACGGCGCGCACATCGCGCTTGGTCAGTTGACCATCGTGCTCAAATGCCGAGTCCGGCAAGCCGGCCAGCCGCGACAGGCGTGGCGTGGCAGGGTCGGCGAGGCACTCGATGGCAATCAGGTTCAAGTCGGCCAGCGTCGGGTCAGTCCAGTCGCTGGCGATGCCGTCGATTCGTCGCTCGGCCTCACCGCCCAGATGCTCCAGCACGGTCAGACGGCTTGGGCCGAAACCGCGCTCGCGTAACAGCGCGGCCACCGCTGCCGGGCTGTGCCTGTCGTTGCTCAGGACCAGCAGGCGCACGCCGCTAAAGAGCTGTGCATTGATTGCAGTCAGGGGCCGGGCGACCAGCGACACTGTGACCGTCTCCTGCAGCGGCCAGCCCATGCGCGCCGCCGCCAGGGAACAGGAAGACGGGGCAGGGATGATCAGCATTTCATCGGCGGGAATCTGCCGCGCCAGGCTGGCACCGACGCCAAAAAACATCGGATCACCGCTGGCCAGCACGCAGACCGGCTCACCGCGCTGCGCCAACAGCGGCTCCAGGGAGAACGGGCTGGGCCAGAGCTGGCGCTCGCCACGGATGCACACCGGCAACAGATCGAGCTGGCGCTGGCCGCCAATGATCCGCGTGGCACCCAGCAGCGCGCGGCGGGCGAGCTTGCCCAGCCCCTTGAAGCCGTCTTCACCGATGCCTACGACTGTCAGCCAGGGGGTCATCTATATTCCTCGAACAGGCAGGTTCCGACAGGCAGGCTTTTCATGCTGTCGGACAAAGCAGGCATAATACCGCGCCTTCGCCTGCGAAGCGCCTCTACCTCACAGCCGGTCGCCCCCTTGAACGAACCTCAGCAGCACACCACCTTACGCCCCTCGGCCTGCCCGGGGTTGCTGCGTATCGTCCAGGCACTGGATGGCGGGATCTGCCGGATCAAGCTCAACGGCGGGGCGATCAGTGCGGCCCAGGCGCTGGCAGTGGCCAATGCGGCCGAGCGGTTTGCCGGCGGGGTGATCGAGGCGACCAATCGCGGCAACCTGCAGATTCGCGGGATTGGCGGCGAATCCCGGTGCTTGATCGACAGCCTGCTGGCCGCCGGCCTGGGCCCGCGCTCGGCAGCCGGTGACGATGTGCGCAACCTGATGCTCAGCCCGACGGCGGGGATTGATCCGCATGGCGTGCTGGACACCCGGCCGTTGGCGGCGCGGATTCTTGCCAGCCTGGAAGACAACCCGGTGTTTCACGACCTGTCGGCCAAGTTCGCCGTGCAACTGGATGGCGGTGAGGCGCTGGCGATGCTTGAGCACCCCCATGACCTCTGGTTGAGCGCCGTCGAGCGTGAGGGTGAGTGCTGGCTGGCATTTGGTCTGGCGGGTTGCCCGACGGATACGCCGCTGGCTGCCGTGCGCGTCGAGGACGGCCATGCCTTGGTGATCGCGGTACTGGAGCTGTTCCTTGAGCGCGCGCGATCGGAGCAGACCCGCATGCGTCATCTGCTCGCGGAGTGCTCCGCGGAGTCATTGCTGCAGGCCGTGGCCGAGCGTGTCGCCGTGCATCCCATCGATCACTGGCAGCGCGCACCGGCCGAGGCCCATCGGCACATCGGCACCCAAGCGCAACGTGAGGCGGGCCGGGTACACGTCGGCGCCGTGCCGCCGCTGGGGCGCCTCGACCCTGCGATGCTCAAGGGCGCGGCGCACCTGAGCGAGGCCTTCGGTGACGCCAGCCTGCGCCTGACACCATGGCAAAGCCTGCTGCTGCCGAACATCCGCGCTCAGGATGCGCCGCTGCTCAGCCAACAACTGCAAGATCTTGGATTTGTCCTCGATGCCGCGCAACCTCTGGCTCATTTGTTGGCCTGCACCGGCTCGGCCGGCTGCGCCAAGGGCCTGGCCGACACCAAGCACGACGCCGTGCAACTGGCCGCGCTGCTGCAACGCCCCGGCGAGCGGCACGTGCACCTGTCCGGTTGCCCGCGTTCCTGCGCCTCGGCGCACACGGCGCCCGTCACCTTGCTGGCAGTGGGCGCCGGTCATTACGACCTCTATTTTCGCGATGCACGGCAGCCGGGTTTTGGCGCCCTGCACGCACGCAACCTTACTATCGACGCGGTCGGCGCCTTGCTCGACGCCCGCTCACGGAGCCCCCTTGATGCTTGATTACATCCGCGACGGTCAGGAGATCTATCGCAACTCCTTCGCGATCATTCGCGCCGAGGCGAACCTGGACCGGATCCCGGCCGACCTGGAAAAGCTCGCGGTGCGGGTGATCCACGCCTGCGGCATGGTCGAGGCCATCGACGGCCTGCAGTTTTCCGAAGGCGCTGGCAAGGCCGGGCGCGAGGCGCTGGCCGCCGGTGCGCCGATCCTGTGCGATGCGCGCATGGTCAGCGAAGGCGTGACCCGCGCACGCCTGCCGGCCAACAACCCGGTGATCTGCACCCTGCGCGATGACAGCGTGCCGGAACTGGCACGGGAGCTGGGCAACACCCGTTCTGCGGCGGCGCTTGAGCTGTGGCGTCCGCATCTGGAAGGCAGCGTGGTGGTGATCGGCAATGCCCCGACCGCGCTGTTCTACCTGCTGGAAATGCTCGATGCCGGCGCCCCAAAGCCGGCGCTGATTCTCGGCTTCCCGGTGGGCTTTGTCGGCGCCGCCGAGTCCAAGGCCATGCTCGCGGCGGACAGCCGGGGCGTGCCATTCGTGATCATGCAAGGTCGGCTGGGCGGCAGCGCCATGGCCGCCGCAGCGGTCAATGCCCTCGCCACGGAGATTGAATGATGCAGCAACCTGGACGTCTGATCGGCCTTGGCGTGGGCCCCGGTGATCCTGAACTGATTACGGTCAAGGCCCTGCGCCTGCTGCGTGAGTCACCAGTGGTGGCGTACTTCGTGGCCAAGGGCAAGAAAGGCAACGCCTTCGGCATCATCGAGGCTCATTTGCAGGATGCGCAGAACCTGCTGCCGTTGGTGTACCCGGTGACCACCGAGACGCTGGCGCCGCCGTTGTCTTACGAGCAAGTGATCAGCGATTTCTACGATGGCGCCGCCGAGCAACTGGCCGAACATCTGGATGCCGGGCGCGATGTGGCGGTGATCTGCGAGGGTGACCCGTTCTTCTACGGCTCCTACATGTACCTGCACGATCGCCTGGCGCAACGCTACGAAGCGCAGGTGGTACCGGGTGTCTGCTCGATGCTCGGCGGCGCGTCGGTATTGGGGGCGCCGTTGGTGTATCGCAATCAGAGCCTGTCGGTGCTGTCCGGGGTGTTGCCAGCCGAAGAGCTCAAGCGGCGCCTGGCCGATGCCGATGCGGCGGTGATCATGAAGCTGGGGCGCAACCTGCCGAAGGTCCGCGAGGTGCTGGTGGAGCTGGGCCTGGCCGACCGTGCGTTGTATGTCGAGCGCGCGACCATGGCCAACCAGAAGATTGTGCCGCTGGATCAGGTCGAGCCGATGTCGTCGCCGTACTTCTCGTTGATCATCGTTCCCGGTGAAAGGTGGCAAGGCTGATGACTGATTCCACGCCGGCCATCGTCATCCTTGGCCAGGGCAGCCTGGCCACCGCGCGCCGTATCCAGCAGGTCTATCCTGCTGCGCAGATCCACGGCCTGGCGGGTCGGGTCGAGGGTGCCGACTGCACCTACCTCGAATTCGGCAACACCTTGCGCGAGCTGTACCAGCACGACACGCCGATCATTGCGCTGTGCGCGGCGGGTATCGTCATTCGTACCTTGGCCCCGCTGTTGCTGGAAAAGGGCGCCGAACCGCCGGTACTGGCGGTGGCCGAAGACGGCAGCGCGGTGGTGCCGCTGCTCGGCGGCCTGGGTGGGGTGAATGGCATGGCGCGAGAGATTGCCGCCGCCCTTGAAGTCGCGCCAGCCATTACCACCAGTGGCGAGTTGCGCTTTGGCACTTGCCTGCTCAATCCGCCTGCCGGTTATGCCCTGGCTGATCTGGAGCTGGGCAAGCGTTTCGTTTCCGATCTGCTGGCCGGGCACAGCGTGCGCATCGATGGCGCTGCGCCCTGGCTGGATCAGGCGCAACTGCCCGAGGATCCGCAGGCGCAGCGTTCGATTCACATCGGCAGCGCCTTGCGTGAAGCGAATAGTCATGAGCTGCTGATTTACCCGCGCAGTGTGGCGGTGGCGGTGAGTGCGGGTGCTGCTGATTTGCCCGAGAGCATCCGTGTGGCCTTGCGTCAGGCGCAAGTGGCGGAGCAGGCGTTGGCCTGTCTGGTCGCAGCCCAAGAGCAGATGGCCAATGGGGCCTTGCGCGAAGCGGCGTTGGCGTTCGGTGTGCCGCTGCGGTTTGTCGCAGCAGCGGACAGCGCCGGTGCATTGGCCCGGAGCGCCGTGCCAGGGGCGCAGATCATCGAAGCGGCAGCGGCGGTTGCCATCGCGATCGCCGCACAACCATTGCAGATCAACCTGATCGGTCGTGCCCGCGGTCGCCTGGCCGTGATCGGCCTCGGCCCCGGCGCGGCCGAGTTGATGGTGCCGGCGGTGAAGGCCGAGCTGGCGCGGGCCACCGACGTCCTCGGCTATGAAACCTACGTGCGTATGGCCGGTCCGTTCCGCCCCGATCAGGTGCTGCATTGCACCGACAACCGCGAAGAAATGCAGCGTGCCCGGCATGCTTTCGAGCTGGCAGCGCAGGGGCGCTCGGTGATTGTGGTGTCGTCGGGTGACCCGGGGGTGTTCGCCATGGCGGCGGCCGTGCTCGAGGCGTTGCACGAATCCAGCGAGCCAGGTTGGCATAACGTCGAGCTGGAAATCCTCCCGGGTGTCTCGGCGTCGCTGGCGACCGCTGCGCAAGCCGGGGCACCGCTGGGCCATGACTTCTGCGTGATGTCGCTGTCGGACAACCTCAAGCCCTGGTCGATCATCGAAAAGCGCCTGGACCTGGCCGCCGAGGCCGACCTGGCGTTGGCGTTCTACAACCCGATCTCGCGCTCGCGCCCCTGGCAGTTGGGCCGTGCCCTGGAAATCGTCGCGAGGCACCGAACCGCCGCCACACCGGTGGTGCTGGGACGTGACATCGGACGTCCGGGACAGACGCTGCGCACCACCACCCTGGGCGCACTGACCCCGGACCAGGTGGACATGCGCACCATGGTCCTGATCGGCTCGTCGACAACCTGCGTGTTCCCTCGTGCCGAGGGGGGGACTGGGTGTACACGCCGCGCTGGTACGGTGAAAAGCCGCTTTCCTGAGTGCTCGGGTTGCTTGAATGAATCAGGCCAGCGATAACCCTGTCGCTGGCCTTTTTTATGCTCGAACCACGTCGTTCAGGGAACCAGGTAGCCCCTGACCCCGGTAAAGATAATCTGCGCCGCCAGTGCGCAGACGAACAAACCCATCAGGCGGCTGACAATCTGCAAGCCCTGGTCGCCGAGAATGCGTTCGATGCGGTTGGACAGATAGAGCACCACGCCGACCGTGAAACTGGCCAGGGCGATGCTGAGGATCGCGGTGAGCTTGTCATCCCAGTGCGGTTGTCCAACGCCCATCACCAGCAGGGCGCCGATGGTGCCAGGGCCGACCGTCAGCGGAATGGTCAGCGGGACAATGGTCACGTCCTGCTGCACGTTGTCGGTCTGCACCGCTGATTTACCCTGGGCCATGCCCAACGCCGAGATGAACAGCACGCTGCCGGCGCCGATGCGAAAGGCGTCCACGGTGATGCCGAACACGTTGAAAATCACCCGCCCGAACAGATACAGCAGGACACTGGAAACCAGGGTCGCCAGGGCCACCTTCCAGGCCAGACGCCGACGTTCCTTGTTGGAATAGCCGCGGGTCAGGCTGATGAAGCAGGACAGGACGAAGAACGGGCTGTAGAGCACCAGCATCTTCAGGTAAACGCTGAACAACACGTGAAGCATGGCTGAAACCTGTCGCTGGAGAGTTGAGGGCGAGTCTAGCAGCCGATCAGTAGTTTGTGGGTGGTTGTGCAGAAATACTCGGCTCGCTAGTTATCTTGCATGGCGGATAGCAAGTTACACTTTTCGATTTTAGTTGTTTTGGTTGTTTCTATATTGTGAGGTTCGCAAGTTCATGGAGGACTTGTTTTTATCTTTATAAGGAATGTGATTGATGAGTGAGTCTATAGATGGTGTTTATGTTTCCTCTTGCCTGAAAGCCTTGGAGTCCTACCATGCGGCAGGTCCTGTGAATCAAAGTATTCGGGGTTTCATGTCGGCAGAGACCAATATCGAGGCGCCCGCAAAAGCCGCAATTATTGGTGAGGCAATTCTTTCGTTCAGTGGCAACCTTGGCAAAGAAAACCGCACGGATGCGCAGAATGCATTCTTCCATGCCACGCTGATTGCCACGCGAGATCACCCGGGTGAAGATCAGGGGCAAGCGTGGTACAGGAAATTCTGCGACGTGATGAGCAATACCGGTTGGATGCCCATTTCTACATTTTACAGCGACATGGAAATTGGCGGCACCAGTGTCCGAATGGATAAGTTGGTACTGGAGATCCTGGGTTCGGCCATTACCGCAGCTGCACTGCCAGGGCCGACGAGCGCCCTGATGTTGAAGGTGGCAAGCGACGCGGTTACGGCGCTCAAGAAGCGTGATACAGCCTTGACACTGTACGAGAACAACCTGCTGGACCAAGGAGTGGGCGGCATGGCTGCGGGTGCATGCAGCGAAGTTGATGGCGAGGCCAAAATGTCGATTGGAGTGGTGCGTTTCAAACGCCGCAACAGGTCCGACAAAGTGTTATTCGTGGATGTCGATGTGCGTAATGTAAAAATCTATCGTGGTGAAACCGTATTTTCCAAGAATGATGTGGTGGCCAGGGCCACTCGATCGAAAGTTGAAGAGTACATCACGGCCAATGCACTGAATAAAATTGCGGAGTATCAGATATAAGTTGCGTCGGGGAGCACTTGAGGGTGCTCCCACTTTAAATAAGGAGACTTGGTATGGAAACGACTTGCTCCATTTTTGTACTTGGGCGTGCTCTTCTGGTATTGCCCGAAAAAAGCCAGACAACTGCGTACGCTGATCTGATCAACTCGGTGCTGTTGGCGCAGTTGGTCGCCAACCGGAAAGTCGAGGAAGATACCCAGGCCAACTGGTACGACTGCTATGTCAGTGTGCTTGACGATTTCTGGTTGAGGCAGTCAAAGGTACGATACGACCTGCAGATCAGCGATCACGGCAGCGATTCATTTTTCGAGTGGATTACCCAGGTGGTGATCGACAGGGCGCCAGAGGGAAGCCAATACCTGACGCCGGCATTGCAGCAGATTGCCGGCACCCGGGGCGCCGAAACCACAGTCAGTGCCAGGACCGATCACGCGGCAGCGGCATCAACGGCCCAATCGCTGAATCGGCCAGGTGTGCTGGTCATCGTGCCGCAATCAGAGACATCGTTCACCAGCGTGTTTGTCGAGTTCACGACCCGGCAGCAGACCGAATTCAATCCGTGGCAGCGTTTCCAGACAGAGCTGGTAAATGGTGCTGTCGGTCTTCGTTTTTCCCAGGCGAGCCTGTCGGAGTTTCTTTACCGATCGGCACGTCGCGCAATCGCGGTGAAGGTCAAAGACAAACTGAATGCAAACCTGCGGCCATTGGATGCACCGATAAATGACGGTTCAGGGGAGATGACGTCATGACCAATTTCGACTCGCAGGCGGCCGTGGTGGGGGCGAGTGTCGTTGCATTTGCCGCAGGCTTGCCTGCGACCCATCGGGAAGACGTCTACATGATTACCGCCTACGCGCAACAGGCCACTCGTGCGGCGGTCAACGACGGACTCTCGGGAAGTTGGTTTGACTACTACCGAAAGCAGCTGCAGTTTCTCGGCTGGGATGTGCCAAAACCTCAGCGGTTATCGCCTCTGGCCGATGATGCGTTGGGCAGCCAGGGCGCCCGGCAGATCCAGCTGAATCTGGGTGAGCGCTATGCCAGCCCCATGCGCAGTGCCTTGGGTGCGATGGAGCGTAATGCGCAGGCGATCGCGTTGTTCGACGATATAGCCTACACCGCAGAGGCTGGTGTCTTTCAGATGATTCCCTGTGTCATGGACGGCCCGAACAAGGTCGTACTGGGGCTCTACCACCGAGAGTTTCGGGTGAGTCGCAGGGGCTCAGGTTTTCTGTTTGGAAAAGGCGCTGCCCAGGTGCACGACAGCACCGAGCAGATCGCCTCGGTTACCCTCAATTTGCTGCACTATGGCGATTATCGCGAGAAGGTGAAAAAGTCGGTGCTGAATCAGTCCCTGAAGTACATCACCAACTTGCATCTCTAGTGCCGGGTTGCCCCTCCGATACTTCAGGAGGTCGATGCGCTGCGGTTGAGCTGATCGCGCTGGGCCACCCAGTGCTCGATCAGCTCACGCAGTTGCGACAGCTCCACCGGCTTGGCCATATGACCGTCCATACCCGCCTGGCGCGCGCGCTCCTTGTGTTCGGCAAGGATGTGCGCGGTCAGGGCCACCACCGGGGTGCGGCTGCGTTGATTGCCGACTTCCCAGGCGCGCAGTTGCTGGGTGGCGGAGAACCCGTCGAGGATCGGCATTTCGCAATCCATCAGCACCAGGTCATAGCGCTGCGCTTTCATCGCCTTCAGTGCTTCTTCGCCATTGCTGGCGGTGTCGGGCTGCAAGTTGAGCTTGCCGAGCATGCCGCGGATCACCTTGGTCGAGATGCTGTTGTCCTCGGCCACCAGGATGCGGAAATCGCTGGGTACGCTGACTTCCACAGGCCCCATGCCGGGGGAGGGTGGCGCGGGCGCCGGGCCCTTGTTGCGCTGGGTCAGTTCGTCCGCGAGGGTGGTCTTGAGGGTGTAGCCGGCCACCGGTTTGGCGAGGATGCGCTTGATCCCGGCGTTACGCGCGATGATCTTGCTCGGCGCGTTGCTGATGCCGGTGAGCATGATCAGCAGGATGTCGTGGTTCAGGCTCGGGTCTTCCTTGATCTTGGCGGCCAGTTGCATGCCGGTCATGCCGGGCATGTTCTGGTCGAGCAGGACCACGTCGAAGTAGTCACGCAGGTGCGCCTTGGTCCGCAGCAGGGCCAGCGCCTCTTTGCCGGACGGCACGGCACTGACGTTCAGGCCCCAGGCCGTGCATTGCTGGACCAGCACCTTGCGGCAGGTATCGTTGTCATCCACCACCAATACCCGCGCGCCTTGCAGCGGTCCGTCGAGGTCGGAGGTCGGGTGTTCGAGGCGATCAGGGTCCAGCGGCAAGGTCAGCCACAGGGTGCTGCCCTGGGTACTGCCGCACTTGATGCCAAATTCGCCGTGCATCATCAGCACCAGTCGCCGCGCGATCACCAGCCCCAGATTGCCGCCCAGGCGGGTGGCCGCGAGGAAGTTCTTGCTGTGCAACTCGGCGTGCATCAGCAGTTCGCGTTCCTCGGCGTCCATCGGTTGTCCGCTGTCCTGCACGGCGATGCGCAGGCGTGGCGTGGTGCTGCGCTCATCGAGGGCGACGACGATCAGAATCTCGCCTTCCTCGGTGTTCTTCATGGCGTTTTCCAGCAGGCTCAGCAACGTCTGGCGCAGACGCGTCGGGTCGCCGCTGATCACTCGTGGCACTTGCGGCTGGATGAAGCTGATGAGCTCGACGTTCTGTTGCTCGGCCTTCGCCCGGAAGATGCTCAGGCAGTCTTCGACCAGCGCATTGAGGTCGAACTGCACATCGTCCAGTTCGATTTGCCCGGACTCGAGTTTCGAGATGTCGAGGATTTCGTTGATCAGCGTAAGCAGTTCGTTGCCGGCGCTGTGGATGGTCTGCACGTAGTCCCGCTGCTTGACCGACAACGGCGTACCCAGCAGCAGCTCGGTCATGCCCAGCACGCCGTTCATCGGGGTGCGGATTTCGTGGCTGATCTTCGCCAGGAACTCGGCCTTGGCGTTGATTTCGGCATTGCTGGCGGCCAGGTCGCGACTGATGCTGAAACGACTCAACATGATGCTGCGCTGGCGCTCGCTCAGGGACACGCCCATCAGCAGGCCGCTGAGGCAAATCAGCACCAGCAAGGTGGTGATCATGCCTTGCGGTGCGACGAGGGTCAGGCCGAGCAGGGCCGGAAGAATGATCAGCGTGCCCGCGTTGAACACCAGCATCGCCATCACGAAGAAGCGGGCCGGGCGATAGCCTTGTTGCCAGTGGAAGGCACTGACGAACAGCATGCTCAAGCCGGCCAGCGCGACCAGGGCGTAGGTCATCAGGTTCAGCGGCAGGGTGTCGACGAACAGCATCAGCAGGCTGCACAGGACAATCAACAGAATGTCGGCCAGTAGCAGCTTGTTCAGCGGGTGTGGACCGCGCGGCGTGAAGAAGCGATACGTGAACATCAGCCCGCAGGGGGCCGTCAGCAGCAGGGCCAGGTAGGCGGCGGGGGAACGCAACGCGCTCCAGTCGGGCAGCCAGGGGCCGGCCAGGTTCAACAATTGCAACATCCCCAGCACCAACAGCGCTTCGCACGCCGCCAGCCACAGGCAGGTTTGCGAGCGGGTATAGGCGTAGCGCGTGAAGTTGTGCAGGATCAGCATCGCGATACAGCCGAACAGCAGGCCGTAGATCAGCGTCTGGGTCTGGTTGGCGGCGGTCATCACCGCCGATTGCAGGGTGATGTAGGGGCGCAACTGGTGTTCGGAGACCAGGCGCACGTAGACATCCAGCGGCTGCTGGCTCTGTGGCAGCGGGACCATGAAGTCGGTGCTGGGCAGCGGACGGCTGCTCAGCGGTTGAGCACTGCCGCTGTGGGTCTGCTCGAGCAGCGCTTCGCCCTCCAGCACATACAGGTCAAGTTGCGCCAGATCGGGGGCGAAGATGCGCAGCAGTTGTTCGTGTTTGCCAGGATTGAGTTTAAAGCGTAGCCACAGCGCGCCACCAGGGTCGGCAGCGGTGATCCGGTCGAGTTCAATCGGGCTGAATTGGTTGGTGTAGCGGGCCGAGCGGATGTCGCTCAACTGCAGGGCGCCTTGATCGTCGAACAATACCGCCCAGCCACTGCCTTGCGCACCAGCCTGGGCCGGGAGCATGCAGAGCAGGGTCAGCAGAGTGACGCAAAAGCCTATGGCGTTCCTGAGCCAGCGCACGGCGAAATCCCTTCGTAGATTGATGCCAGATTACAACTATGCGCGGGCCGCGAACAGGACGGCAAGGACCGAGGGTCCTTGCCTGGCCGAATGGCGGGTTTATTCCTGACTTTCGCCACGCTCGCGGGCAATGGCGCGGTAGCCAATGTCCTTGCGATAGAAGCAGCCTTCCCAGTCGATTGCCGCCGCCAGCTTGTAGGCTTGCTGCTGGGCCGCACCGACGCTGGCGCCCATGGCGGTCGCGCAGAGCACGCGGCCACCGGCGGTGACGACGTTGCCGTCCTTGAGCGCAGTACCGGCGTGGAACACCTTGCCTTCCAGCGCGGCGGCGGCATCCAGGCCTTCAATGGCCGCACCCTTGGCGTAGTCGCCCGGGTAACCGCCGGCAGCCAGCACGATGCCAACGCTTGGGCGTGGATCCCATTGCGCTTCGACCTTGTCCAGGGCCTGGGCCAGTGCGGCTTCGACCAGCAACACCAGGCTCGACTGCAGGCGCAGCATCACCGGCTGGGTCTCCGGGTCGCCGAAGCGGCAGTTGAACTCGATGACTTTCGGGTTGCCGGCCTTGTCGATCATCAGCCCGGCGTACAGGAAGCCGGTGTAGACGTTACCTTCCTCGGCCATGCCGTTGACGGTCGGCCAGATCACCAGGTCCATGACGCGCTGGTGAACTTCGGCGGTGACCACCGGGGCAGGGGAGTAGGCACCCATGCCGCCGGTGTTCGGACCGGTGTCGGCATCGCCAACACGCTTGTGGTCCTGGCTGGTGGCCATCGGCAGGACGTTCTTGCCGTCGACCATGACGATGAAGCTGGCTTCTTCCCCGTCGAGGAACTCTTCGATGACCACACGCGAACCGGCGTCGCCAAAGGCGTTGCCGGCGAGCATGTCACGCACGGCGTCTTCGGCTTCGGCCAGGGTCATGGCGACGATCACGCCTTTACCGGCGGCCAGGCCATCGGCCTTGATCACGATCGGTGCGCCTTTTTCACGCAGATAAGCCAGGGCCGGCTCGATCTCGGTGAAGTTCTGGTAGTCGGCGGTCGGGATCTTGTGGCGTGCCAGGAAGTCCTTGGTGAAGGCCTTGGAGCCTTCCAGTTGGGCAGCGCCGGCAGTCGGGCCGAAGCAATCCAGGCCGCGGGAGCGGAACAGATCGACCACGCCAGCGACCAGCGGGACTTCCGGGCCGACGATGGTCAGGGAAACGTTTTTCTCGGCAAAGTCGGCAAGCTGCTCAAGGGCCAGCACGTCGATCGCGACGTTTTCGCACTTGGCTTCGATGGCGGTGCCGGCATTGCCCGGGGCCACGAAAACTTTCTGCACGCGCGGATCCTGAGCCACTTTCCAGGCCAGGGCGTGTTCACGGCCACCGCTGCCAATGATCAAAACATTCATTTCAAAAACCTCGGATGACGCTGATTCTGTTCGGAACCTACAGCGCTTCACGCTGTAGGAGGTCGCAATGAAGCCGGTAGATGCAAGGCGGAGTCGGCCTCGATGAGCGGAGTTGCCTTTTGGCAATGAGCATCATCGAGGCCGGCTCCAACGCAGCAGATGCCGGGTTCAGTGCGGCCGCTGTCTGATTAGTGACGGAAGTGGCGCATGCCGGTGAACACCATCGCAATGCCGGCTTCATCAGCAGCAGCAATCACTTCGGCATCACGCATCGAGCCACCTGGCTGGATCACGGCAGTCACACCGGCCTTGGCCGCGTTGTCCAGGCCATCACGGAACGGGAAGAACGCATCCGATGCCATCACCGAACCCACCACCTGCAGACCAGCATGCTCGGCCTTGATGGCAGCAATACGTGCGGAGTTGACGCGGCTCATCTGGCCGGCGCCGACACCGATGGTCTGGCGATTCTTGGCGTAGACAATGGCGTTGGATTTGACGTACTTGGCCACTTTCCAGGCGAAGATCAGGTCGTTGATCTCTTGCTCGGTCGGTGCGCGTTTGGTCACCACTTTCAGGTCGTCGGCGCCGATCATGCCGATGTCACGGCTCTGTACCAGCAGGCCACCGTTGACGCGCTTGTAGTCCCAGGCCGCAGCGCGGTCAGCCGACCACTCGCCGCAGGCCAGCAGGCGCACGTTGGCCTTGGCGGCGACGATGGCGCGGGCTTCTTCGCTGACGCTTGGGGCGATGATCACTTCGACGAACTGACGCTCGACGATGGCCTTGGCGGTTTCAGCATCCAGCTCGCGGTTGAAGGCGATGATGCCGCCGAATGCCGATTCGGTGTCGGTGGCGTAGGCCAGGTCGTAGGCCTTGCGGATGCCGCCTTCGGCGTCCGGGCTGACGGCCACGCCGCACGGGTTGGCGTGCTTGACGATGACGCAGGCCGGCTTGACGAAGCTCTTCACGCATTCCAGCGCGGCGTCGGTGTCGGCCACGTTGTTGTACGACAGTTCTTTGCCTTGCAGCTGGGTCGCGGTGGCGATCCCGACTTCGGCCGGCTTGGCTTCCACGTAGAACGCCGCGCTCTGGTGCGGGTTCTCGCCGTAGCGCATTTCCTGGGCCTTGATGAACTGGCTGTTGAAGGTGCGCGGGAATTCGCTGCGGCCGGAAGTCGACAGGACGTCGGCAGCCTGGTTCACGGTGCCCATGTAGTTGGCGATCATGCCGTCGTAGGCGGCGGTGTGCTCGAATGCCTTGAGCATCAGGTCGAAACGCTGGGCGTAGGTCAGGCCACCGGCCTTGAGGTTTTCCAGGACGTTGGCGTAGTCGCTGGCATTTACCACGATGGCCACGTCTTTATGGTTTTTGGCTGCCGAACGGACCATGGTCGGGCCGCCGATGTCGATGTTCTCGATGGCGGTCGGCAGCTCGCAGCCTGGCTTGTTGATGGTGGCTTCGAACGGGTACAGGTTGACCGCGACCAGGTCGATCGGCTTGATGCCGTGCTCGCTCATGATGGCGTCGTCGATGCCGCGACGACCGAGGATCCCTCCGTGGATTTTCGGGTGCAGGGTCTTCACCCGACCGTCCATCATTTCAGCAAAACCGGTGTAATCCGCGACTTCCACAGCGGCAACACCATTGTCCTGCAACAGCTTGAACGTCCCGCCGGTGGAGAGGATCTCAACGCCCAGGGCTTCGAGTTCCTTGGCGAATTCGAGGATCCCGGTCTTGTCGGAAACGCTGATCAAGGCGCGGCGAATCGGCAGGCGGGTGGTCTGGTCGGTCATTTCAATTTCCATTAAAGCAAGGGAAGTCAGCAAAAAAGGCGACCGGTTTTTACGCGGGCGCCTTTCTGGTTTGATTGAATGCTTACAGCAAATCGTACTGTTTGAGTTTCTTGCGCAGCGTGCCGCGGTTGAGTCCGAGCATCTCGCTGGCCTTGGTCTGGTTGCCCTTGACGTAGTTCATCACGCTTTCGAGCAGGGGAGCCTCGACTTCGGAAAGCACCAGGTTGTACACATCCGTGACGGCAGCGCCCTCAAGGTGGGCGAAATAATTGTGCAGCGCCTTCTCGACACTCCCGCGAAGGGTCTGGCCTTCTTCGCTGGGGGTATTGAGGTGCTGTTTCAAATTCACGTTGTCGCTCACGGGTGTTGTTCCACTCACTAAAGTCTCGGTCATCATCGTCATGCGGCCACCCCTTTTCCGTCCCCTGTCAGGCTCTTATAACGTTCGGCGAAAAACTCCCGGACGTTGGCGCATTGTGTTTCCGTACCATCCAAACGATTGAAGTGGGCGCGAAACTCCCTGGCGCCCGGCAGGGTTGCGAGATACCAGCCGACATGCTTGCGTGCAATACGTACGCCCATGACATCACCATAGAAGGCATGGAGTGCGGCCAGATGCTCAAGCAGAATACGTTCCACTTCGATCAGTTCCGGCGCCGGCAGGTGTTCGCCGGTACGCAGGAAGTGCTCGATCTCACGAAAAATCCATGGCCGCCCCTGGGCAGCCCGGCCGATCAACAGGCCATCGGCACCGGTGGCATCCAGCACCTGCCGGGCCTTTTCCGGCGAGTCGATGTCGCCATTGGCAAACACCGGAATCGACACGGCCTGCTTGATCGCGGCAATGGTGTCGTACTCGGCTTCACCGGTGTACAGGTCGGCACGGGTGCGGCCATGCACCGCCAGCGCCGTGATCCCCGACTGTTCGGCGATCTTCGCCACCGTCAGGCCGTTCTTGTTCGCCCGGTCCCAGCCGGTACGAATCTTCAGGGTCACCGGCACATCCACTGCAGCCACCACGGCCTGCAGGATCTCGGTAACCAGTGCTTCATCTTTCAGCAACGCGGAACCGGCGGCCTTGTTGCAGACCTTTTTCGCCGGACAGCCCATGTTGATATCAATAATCTGTGCGCCCAGTTCGACGTTGGCCCGGGCTGCATCCGCCAGCATCTGCGCATCACCGCCGGCGATCTGCACCGAGCGCGGCTCGGGATCACCTTCGTGGACCATGCGCAGACGCGATTTGCGGGTGTTCCACAAACTCATGTCGCTGGTGACCATTTCCGAGACAACCAACCCTGCACCCAGGCGTTTGCACAACTGACGAAAGGGCTGGTCGGTGACCCCCGCCATCGGGGCGAGAATCAAGCCGTTGTGCAATGTGTATGGGCCGATGCGTACCGCCGACATAGGACTTCCCTGTTGTGGGGTCGGATCATGAGAGTTCGAAAAAGGGTTGGCATGATACCCGCTCTCGATGACTGGATAAAGGCTGAATTGGATAAAATCTGAACAGTTATTTTGTTATTGCCAGCAGTTTGGTTCGCCCGGGCGGGCGCCGGGATGTCGACGTCAACGGTGCGCGACTGAACCGATTCACTCGGGCGAGTGGAAGCTCAGGCTGTAGTTCACGGCCTTTGAGCCTGGGTCGAGGATGTCCAGGGCAATGTGGATAGGGGTTTGCGGGGGCATTTCCGCGAGGCCGGCGAGGTCGCCGTTGAGGTATTCGCCGGGTTTGAAGCGCCGGCTGGCGATCAGATGGCCATTGAGGTCGGCGAAGCGCAACTCCAGCAGTGGGAAGGGCTGGGAGAAGGGCGCACGGTTGTAGATGATCGCGTCGACCACCAGGGCTCCGCTGAAGTCCGGGTGGCTGCGCACCACCAGGTTGCTGCTCTTGATTTTCGCGATGTCGACCTTGGACGGTACCTCACAGCCAAGCTGCGGGCACAGTTGCTGGAACCAGGGGCGGTATTGATCCTGGCGTGCCAGTTCGTCGAAGTGATAGGCGATGTACTGGCCGGCCAGCGCCGTTGCACCGAGCAACACCAGCAAGCCCCAGAACAGCCGCCGGCCCCAGGGCGAGCGGCGCTTTTGCCAGTCGAGTTGCAGCGGGTCGTCGACCAGGTCCTGCAGCACCTCTTCGCGCACGGCCGGTTCGTTGCGCGCACGCTTTTTGCGCACCGGTTCGACGGCCTCGGGTTGCTCATCGAAATCGTCATCGGCGCTCGCCGACAGGCGCTCATGCCGGGGCTCGGACGGGAGGTCTTCGTCGACCGCGTCGAGGCGCAGTTGCGGGGCGTCGGGCTCGTCGTCGAGATCGACCAGCGACAACGAAGGTTCGGTGCGCGAAGTGGGCTCCAGGTCGTCGATGTCGCCCAGCAGGGGGGTGTCCGGCTTCGGCGGCGTGTCGTCGGTGAGGACGCGTTCATCGGCGGGTTGACTGAACAGGCTGTCGGACCAGGGTTCATCGCTTTCGCCGCTGTCCCGGCTGGCGCTCAGCGATTCTTCCCGTGGCTTGCGCGGCTGGCCGAACGCCTGGGTCGGCTGGATCTCACGCTGCTCGAGGCGGGCGAGTTCCTGGTCGAGGTCGAGGTGGTCAAGGTCCAGCTCGGCGGCCGTCCACTGTTTCTGGCTGATGGCGCGCTGTTCAGGCTGCGGGATAATCGCGGGCGGCGGGGTGAGCGCCTGTGCTTCCTCGCCCATGCGCTGTTCGAGCAACTGTCGTGCGGCATTGAATACTTGCAGGCACGAGCCGCAGCGAACCACTCCGCGGGCCACGCTCAATTGGGCGTGGTTGACGCGAAAGCGGGTCTGACAGTGTGGGCATTGGGTGACGAAGCTGTCGGTCATGCGGCCATCCGGAGTCTGCAAGCGCTCATCTTAGCGCCGACGGCCGGTAATGCGCACCCAGCCATCGCGATTGGCGATAGGGTCGAGGTCGAAGTCCTTGGCGTAGGCGGCTGCCACTTCTTCGCCCTGCTCGGCGAGGATGCCGGACAGCGCCAGGCGACCGCCCGACTTGACCAGGCGGGTCAGTTGCGGTGCGAGGGCCACCAGTGGGCCGGCGAGGATGTTGGCCACCAGCACGTCGGCCGGTTCCTGTGGCAGGTCTTCAGGCAGGTACAGCGGGAACAGTGCCTCGGCAATGTTGTTGCGCCCGGCATTGTCGCGGGAAGCTTCCAGGGCCTGCACGTCGATATCGGTGCCGACCGCCTGTTTGGCCCCCAGCAGCAACGCGGCGATGGCGAGGATCCCCGAACCGCAGCCGAAGTCGAGGACGTTGCAGTCCTTCAGGTCCTGGCCGTCGAGCCATTCCAGGCATAGGGCGGTGGTCGGGTGGGTGCCGGTGCCGAACGCCAGGCCCGGGTCCAGCAGCAGGTTGACTGCGTCCGGCTCAGGGGCGGCGTGCCAACTCGGCACGATCCATAGGCGCTGGCCGAAACGCATCGGCTGGAAGTTGTCCATCCAACTGCGTTCCCAGTCCTGGTCTTCGATGATTTCGCTGTGATGCTCGGGCAGCGGGCTGCCGGTCAGCAGTTCGAGGTGCGCCAGTACCGGGGCTGCTTCGGTGCCGCCTTCGAACAGGGCGAGCAGGTGGGTGTGCGACCAGAGTGGGGTGGTGTTCAGTTCCGGCTCGAAGATCGGCTGGTCTTCGGCGTCCATGAAGGTCACCGAGACGGCGCCCACTTCAAGGAAAGCGTCTTCATAGGTTTCGGCTTGTTCTGGGCTGATGGCGAGACGGACTTGCAGCCAAGGCATGGCGGGCACCTTTGAAAAATATTGATGGCAGCCTGGCGGGCTGCGAGAAGGGCGCAAGTTTACGCCAGAGTGCGGGTTTTTTGTAGGAGCGAGCTTGCTCGCGAAAAACGTCAACGATGACGCGGACATCCAGAATACTAGCGGCGCCTGGAAGTTTTTCGCGAGCAGGCTCGCTCCCACAGGGTTGAGGGGGCGGGCGGCAGAAACAACAAAGCCGCCCGAAGGCGGCCTTGTCTGGTGCGGCTGAAGCTTAGTGCTTCTCGCCAGCCAGTTTGTGCTCGAGGTAGTGAATGTTCACGCCCCCTTTGCAGAAACCTTCGTCGCGAACCAGGTCGCGGTGCAGCGGGATGTTGGTCTTGATGCCGTCGACCACGATCTCGTCCAGCGCATTGCGCATGCGCGCCATGGCTTCTTCACGGGTTGCCCCGTAAGTGATCAGCTTGCCGATCAGCGAGTCATAGTTCGGCGGTACGGCATAACCACTGTACAGGTGCGAGTCGACGCGAACGCCGTTGCCGCCTGGAGCGTGGAAATGCTTGACCGTGCCCGGGCTCGGCATGAAGGTCTTTGGGTCTTCAGCGTTGATCCGGCACTCCAGCGAGTGACCGCGAATGACCACGTCATCCTGGGTGAACGACAGCTTGTTGCCAGCGGCGATGCTGAGCATCTCCTTGACGATGTCGATGCCGGTGACCATTTCCGAAACCGGGTGCTCTACCTGGACACGAGTGTTCATCTCGATGAAGTAGAAGCGACCGTTTTCATACAGGAACTCGAAAGTGCCTGCGCCACGGTAGCCGATGTCGATGCATGCCTTGACGCAGCGAGCCAGGACTTCCTGGCGAGCCTTCTCGTCGATGCCCGGTGCCGGCGCTTCTTCGAGAACCTTCTGGTGACGACGTTGCAGCGAGCAATCGCGGTCGCCCAGGTGGATGGCTTGGCCCTGGCCGTCGGACAGCACTTGCACTTCGACGTGGCGCGGGTTGGTGAGGAATTTTTCCAAGTACACCATCGGGTTGCCGAACGCTGCACCGGCTTCGGTGCGGGTCAGTTTGGCGAAGGCGATCAGGTCTTCTTCCTTGTGCACCACGCGCATGCCGCGACCACCGCCGCCGCCAGCGGCCTTGATGATCACCGGGTAGCCGACTTCACGGCCGATGCGCAGAGCGGTTTCTTCGTCTTCCGGCAGCGGGCCGTCGGAACCTGGAACCGTCGGTACGCCCGCTTCGATCATCGCGTGCTTGGCCGATACCTTGTCGCCCATCAGGCGAATGGTGTCGGCTTTCGGGCCGATGAAGGCGAAGCCGGAGTTCTCGACCTGCTCGGCAAAGTCGGCGTTTTCCGCGAGGAAACCGTAGCCTGGGTGAATGGCGGTGGCGCCAGTCACTTCAGCGGCCGCAATGATTGCCGGGATGTGCAGGTAGGAGTGCGCGGCAGAAGCCGGGCCGATGCAGACGGACTCGTCCGCCAGGCCCAGGTGCATCAGCTCTTTGTCGGCCTTGGAGTAAACGGCGACGGTCTTGATGCCCATCTCTTTGCAGGCACGCAGAATCCGCAGGGCGATCTCACCGCGGTTAGCGATCAGAACTTTTTCCAACTTCGCAGTCATCAAAGGCTCTCCGCAGTTCAAACGATGGTGAACAGCGGTTGGTCGTACTCAACCGGCTGGCCGTCTTCAACGAGGATGGATTCGATCACACCGCTGGTCTCAGCTTCGATGTGGTTCATCATCTTCATGGCTTCGACGATGCACAGGGTGTCGCCTTTCTTCACGGTCTGCCCGACTTCAACGAAGGACGGCGAGGTTGGCGAAGACTTGCGATAGAAGGTACCTACCATCGGCGAACGGGCAACGGTGCCGTTCAGCGCTGGAGCGGCCGGCGCAGCAGGAGCAGCAGCGGCAGCCGGAGCGGCAGCAACCGGGGCAGCGGCAGGTGCAGCCATTGGAGCTGGCGCGTAGTACTGCTGGGCCGGAGTCTTGCTGTGACGGCTGATGCGTACGGACTCTTCGCCTTCCTTGATCTCCAGCTCGTCGATGCCGGACTCTTCCAGCAGTTCGATCAGTTTCTTGACTTTACGGATATCCATGAATCATCAACTCCCAAGGGTCGGTCAGGGGGGCGTTCAACGCTTGTGGTTCAAGCCGTTGCCTGTAGTTCAAGCTGTTCCAGGGCGGCCTCCAGGGCCAGTCGGTAACCGCTGGCGCCAAGGCCGCAGATCACTCCCACCGCTACGTCGGAGAAGTAAGAGTGATGGCGGAAAGGTTCGCGTTTGTGCACGTTGGACAAATGCACTTCGATGAATGGGATGCTCACCGCCAGCAGCGCGTCACGTAATGCGACACTTGTATGCGTAAAAGCTGCTGGATTGATCAGGATGAAGTCCACGCCTTCATCGCGGGCGGCGTGGATCCGGTCGATCAATTCGTACTCGGCGTTGCTTTGCAGGTAGAGCAAATGGTGGCCGGCATCACGCGCCCGGCGTTCCAGGTCCTGATTGATCTGGGCCAGGGTCACGGCCCCATAGACACCCGGTTCACGGGTGCCGAGCAGGTTCAGGTTGGGTCCGTGCAGAACCAGTAAGGTCGCCATCTGCTGTTCCTTGTTGTCTATGCGCAGTTATCAGAACCCGGCGACTATGCCGCAAAGCCTTTGTGACTGTCCAGTTCTCTGCAATAGCCGGCACGATGACCGATGATTGCGCGAGATAAATGACCAACGGCTTGAGTTTGGTCATCAGCACGCTCGTTCGGCGCCGAGAATCAGACGCGGAACGCCTGCACCGCGGTATGCAGCCTGCCGCCCAATACCAGCAGGTTCTCACCCTGCTCGCGGCCTTCGCCGATGCGCAGCAGATTGTCGCCGCCCAACTGATGAATCCGCTCGCTGTGATCGCGAATCTCGCTGACCGCGCCGCTTTGCTGGGCGGTGACATCGGCGATGCGTTCGGCAGTGTCGGCAATGGTCTGGATCGCCTCGACGATTTTATCCAGTGCGCCATCCGCCGCCTGGGCCTGGCTGGCGGTGGCTTCGGCGTGTTCGACCTGGGCGCGCATGCCCTCGACCGAGGCCCGCGCGGCCTGCTGCAGGCCGGCGATCAGGCCCTGGATTTCGGCGGTGGCACCGGCGGTGCGTTGCGCCAACGAGCGCACTTCTTCGGCGACTACGGCGAACCCACGGCCCATTTCCCCGGCGCGGGCGGCTTCGATCGCGGCGTTGAGGGCCAGCAGGTTGGTCTGGTCGGCGATCGAGCGAATCACCGTCAGCACGCCGCCGATGGTCGCCGACTCCTGCGCCAGGTGTTCGATCATCTGCGCATTGCCCTGGACTTCGCCGACCAGCGCATACAGTCCGGTCAGGCTCTGGCCGATGACCTGTTGCCCCTGCTGCACCGCCAATCCGGCGTGACGACTGGCGTCTGCCGCCTGGCTGGCATCGCCGGCGACCTGCACGATGGTCGCTTCCAGCTCGCCCAGGGAGTCGCGAATCAACGCGGTGTCCCCGGCCTGATGCTCGGCACCGCTATGCAGGTCGTTGCTCAACTCCGCCAGCACCCGACTGCTGCCGGCCACCTGCTCGGCATTCCGGCGAATGGTACCCACCAGGTCCGCGAGGTAGGCGCGCAGGCGATTGAGCGATTCCTCGATGTCATGCAGTTCGCGATTGGTAGCGCCGAGCTGGATGTCCCGGCTGAAGTCGCCTTCGGCCCAGGTCGAGAGGGCCGGCGCCAGGTTGGTCAGGACTCGGGCGAGACGTCGTTGCAGCGTGTCGATGAGCAGGGCGATCAGCAGGATCAAGCCGATCATCACACCCTGCAGCAGTCGGACTTCGCCCTGAATTTGCGCGTGTTGCCCACGCACCACTGGTTCCAGGCCGGCAATCGCCTGCTGCACGGCGTCGATTTTCAGGTGAGTCGCGGCGCTCAAGTCGGTCCGTTGCTGGATCTGCTCGCGGGTGCGGGCCAGTTCGGCGGGGTAGCGCGCCAGCAGGCTCGACAGTTCGCGCTTGTAGCTGCTGCCGGCGTCTTCGGCGACCGTTTGCTCGCTACCCTCCAGTCCCATCAGTGCGGCGAAGTCGTCGCTGTTGGAGGCCTGGGTACTGGCAACGCCGAGCAAGGGCAGGGCGTCGAGTATCTCGGCCTGGCTGCGGATGTTGTGCACTTCGCGCTCGACATCCGCGGCCAGTTCGCTGCGCCCGCTACTGACCAGCTTGTCGCGGGCCAGCGATAACTTGCCCAGGTGTTGGGACGCTGCCAGCAGCGCCGGCAGGTACTGCGCGGCGGCGGGCGCTGGACTGCTGTTGGCGTATTGGCTGAGTTGTTCGAGGCTGGCACCCAACTCGCGCTCGGCCTGCAACAGCAGGGCCTGTGGATCGCCGGCCAGTTTGCCGGCGGCCAGCAGCTCGGTTTTGCTGAACTGGTCGAGGGCGGCCAGGCTTGGGCGCAGGCTCTGGGCCAGATCAGCCGGCATCTCGCGCAGTTGCTGCTGCAGGGTGTCGAGGCTCTGGTTGGCGCCGCTCAGGCGCAAGGCGTCCCCGCTGGCGAGGTACTCGTCGACATTGCGCGCGACCTGATTCTGGAACTGCTGCGACAAGCCCAGGTAACGCTCCATCAACAGATAGGGACGTTCCAGGGCTTTTTGTGACCACCACAGCGTGGCGCCGAGTGCGAGGCACACGGCAACCAATAGCAGGGTGTTGAGATTGGTCAGCAACTTCAGGCGCATCGATTTCTACCAACGACAAAATGGCGAAGGCCTGAAGTTATTGCGCTTGTATTACAGGGTTATGACCGAATCGGTGCTTTCAGGTGAAAAGGTGGCACTTTGCCTTGTGGCGCGGGCTGCCTGCACTCGATTGCGTCCTGCGGCCTTGGCGCGGTACAGGGCGGCGTCCGCCTGGCTGGCCATCATCAGGCTGTCGCAGTCGTCGTGCAGGTCGACCACGCCGGCGCTGAAGGTGCACCACAGGTCCTGCGGTTGGGCGGGGTAGTGGATTTCGGCAAAGCGCCGACGGATTTCATCCAGCACCTTGCAGGCCGCTTCGCTGTCGGTGTCGGGCATGACAATGGCGAACTCTTCACCGCCGTAGCGGCCAATGAAGTCGGTCTTGCGCAGGCGCTGCTTGAGGAACAGCGCCAGGCTCTTGATCACGCGGTCGCCCATGGGGTGACCATGACTGTCGTTGACCCGCTTGAAGTGATCGATGTCGAGCATCGCGAAACTCAACGGCTTGTTCTCGCGGCGAGCGCGGAAGCTGCAGTCTTCGAGCAGTTGCAGGATGTGGGTGTGGTTGTACAGGCCGGTCAGGCTGTCGCGGATCATCCGCGCCTTGAGGTTGCGTGCCCGGGCGGCGCGATTGCGCACGGTGGTGATCAGGTGGCGCGGCTTGATCGGCTTGGTCAGGAAGTCGTCGCCACCTTCGCTCATCGCATCCAGTTGCTTGTCGAGGTCATCCTCGGCAGACAAGTAAATGATCGGCACGCTGACATAACGGTCGTTGTGGCGAATCACCTTGGCCAGTTCGGTGCCGGTGCAGGCCGGCATGTACATGTCGAGAATGATCAGGTCGGGCTGGAAGTCCGCCAGTTCGGCCATCGCCTGGATCGGCTCGATCAAGGTGCGGGTAACGATCCCGGCACTGTTGAGCAGGCGCTCGGTGTGCATCGCCTGGGCGCGCGAGTCATCGATGATCAGCACTTTATAAGGCTCGTACTGGGCGACGCAGGTCAGGACCTCGATCTTCTCCAGCAGGCTCGAGGCTTCCAGCGCCCCGGTCAGAAACTCCTGGCCGCCAGCGCGGACCGCGGCCAGGCGCGTCGGCGTATCGGTTTCCAGCAGGCTGAAAAACAGCAGCGGCAGTTGTTGCTCCAGCCCTTGCTGGGCTTCGGCGGCCAGTTGCAGGCCCTGGCCCGGGCCGTTGAAGTCGACATCCATGACAATTGCGGCGGGCAGCCGTTCGACCATCGAGGAGCGAAACGCCGCGACGCTGTCGAGGGATTGCGCGCTGAGGCCGAAAAATTCCAGCTGGCGGGCCAGACGTTCGGCGCGCTCGTGATCCTGCAGCAGGATGTACACCGGCTTGCGCAGGGGCGGCAGGAAGGTCTGTTCGAGTTGGTCGCCCTGGCGCAGGCCGGTGCGCGACAAGCGCTGCATCAGGCGGTTGAGCTCAGTGATCAGGGCGCTGCTCAGGCGCCCGCGATTAGCCTCGACCGCCTGCAGGGCCTGGCTGATGCTGTGGGCCAGGCGGGTGTGTTCGGGTTGCTCGAAGCGTTCGGCGAAACGCAGCAGGCGCAGATTGGCCTCACCGAGTTCGCCCAGATCGGCGCTTGACCACTCGCTGCCTTGCAAGCGCTGCCATATCTCAAGAATCTGACGTGCCTGATGAATTACCCGCTGGGCAAAGTGCTGTTTGAGGCGCTCACGGCTGGGATCTTCTGGCTCGGTCATATCCTGACTACTAGTAAGGGTGCATGCTGAGGTCGACTGGTGGCTCTATGCTAGCACCCCTTTTCGATTACATGAGTGCCATAAGTCAATAATGTGCAAAGCGACCTTATTCAGTTTGTGACCGACTGGTCTCGTAGGCTCGCGGCGCGCCTTCATTTATAGTGCTCGCTCGACCGCCGCTTGCAGGCGTCCTGCCGAGGCCGGATTAATCCGCGCGAAGCGAGGCACGATGGCGCCGGGTTGTGGTCGAAATCGATGAACTCAAGTGATTGAAAGGATATCGCCATGCTGGACTGGAAGAACCGCGCAGGCAGCGCGCCTGAACGTGCCGCCGAACCCAAGTCGGCCACCCGCAGCTACTTCGGCGGTCTGCTGTTCAGCCGCGCGCTGGCGACGCTGATCGGGCTGTATCTGTTGGTGACCGCCGGCCTGGGTTGGTACTGGAGCGAGGAACCGGCACTGTTTCCGGTCCAGCAGACGGCGCAAATCGCCGCCGAAAAAGACGGCAAGCAGATGGTCGTCGGCTACACCACGGTCGAAACCCTGAAAACCGTCGCCGGCACGTTGCTGAACAAGCCCGGTGGCTATATTTCCAACGACCGCTTCCCGCCAGGCCTGTGGATGGACAACATGCCGAGCTGGGAATACGGCGTGCTGGTACAGGTGCGTGACCTGACCCGCGCCCTGCGCAAGGACTTCGCCCGCTCGCAATCGCAGTCGGCGGAAGATGCCGACCTGGCCAAGGCCGAGCCGCGCTTCAACTTCGACAACAAGAGCTGGGTGCTGCCATCCAGCGAGTCGGAGTACCAGGAAGGCATCAACTCCCTGAGCCGTTATCAGGCCCGCCTGTCGGATCCGTCGCAGAAGAACGCGCTGTTCTATGCGCGTGCCGACAACCTCAACAACTGGCTGGGCGATGTCGGCACGCGCCTGGGCTCGCTGTCGCAACGGCTGTCGGCCAGCGTCGGCCGGGTCAAGCTCAACACTGCGCTGAAAACCGAAGTCATCGCGCCGGGCCAGGTGCCGCAGGTGGATGAGGAAGTGGTGGAAACCCCGTGGATGCAGATCGACAACGTGTTCTACGAAGCCCGTGGCCAGGCCTGGGCGCTGTCCCACCTGTTGCGCGCCATCGAAGTCGACTTCGCCGATGTGCTGGCCAAGAAAAACGCCACGGTCAGCGTGCGCCAGATCATTCGTGAGCTGGAGGCCTCGCAGGAGCCGGTCTGGAGCCCGATGATCCTCAACGGTAGCGGCTTTGGTCCGTTGGCCAACCACTCGCTGGTCATGGCCAACTACATCTCGCGGGCCAACGCAGCGGTGATCGACCTGCGCCAACTGCTCAACCAGGGCTGAGTGATGGTCGATCAATCCCGTGAGGCCGCCCATCGCGCGGCCTCCGATGCCGAGCAGATCGCCTGGGTCGACGAGCAGGACAACCTGCTCGGTGCACTGCGTCGCTCGGAACTGCGCGAGCGCGGGCTGATCGGCCGTGGCACCTACATCATGCTGTTCAATTCGGCCGGCGAGCTGTGCGTGCACCAGCGCACCTTCAGCAAGGCGATCTACCCGGGTTTCTGGGATGTGGCGGCAGGCGGCATGGTCGGCGCCGGCGAAAGCTACGCCGAGTCGGCGGCCCGGGAACTGGCCGAGGAACTGGGCGTGAGCGGGGTCGAACTGACTGCCCACGACCACTTCTACTTCGAAGACACCGGCAACCGCCTGTGGTGCTCGGCCTTTTCCGCGGTCTGGGACGGCCCCCTGCAACTGCAGCCAGAAGAAGTCTTGCAGGCGCGCTTTATTCCGATCGAGCAAGTGCTGGTGGAGATCGAGCAAAAGCCTTACTGCCCGGACTCTTTGGCGGCCTTGAAGCGCTATCTGCACTCGCGTGGGCTCGACGTCGCAAAAGAGGCATAAATTGGCGCCGATTGGCTCTTAGCAATCAGGCTTTTTGCCGTTACACTGCGCGACCTTTTAAAGCTGGACCGGATTGCCTGCTTTTCTGTAGGAGCGAGCCTGCTCGCGAAAAACGTCAACGATGATGCGTGCTGTCTGATGCTGCGCGTTATCGTTGACGGTCTTCGCTGGCAAGCCAGCTCCTACAGGGGGAGGTAATCCGGTCCAGTAGCGCTGCCCCTGCCTGAGTGGGGCTTCGCGGTCGATAGCACGTGCCAACGTTGCTGCGACCAGTCTTTGTCCTCCCAAGAGGATTGCCGGTGGCCAAAAAAGCCGCATCCTTCGCCGCCCTTGGTGGCCTGGTATTTTCCACCGACGCAGGTCGACATTGCCCGGACTGTAGCCAGCCGGTAGCAGCCTGTATCTGCAAACAAACCGTCATCCCGGCCGGCGACGGCATCGCGCGCGTGCGCCGCGAAAGCAAGGGCCGTGGCGGCAAGACCGTGACCACCATCAGCGGCGTGCCGCTGGCGGAAGACGCGCTCAAGGAGCTGGCGACGACGCTGAAGAAGCGCTGTGGCACCGGAGGCGCGTTGAAGGACGGCGTCATCGAGATCCAGGGCGACCATGTCGAGCTACTCTTGGCTGAACTGCTCAAACACGGTTTCAAAGCGAAGAAATCCGGCGGCTAGCAGCCTCTGTGAAAACCACCCCGACTTGATGTTCACCTGCAGTACGCCAGGTTCAATGTCGTCCCCATGGTTTTCACAGAGCCTGTTCTGACCGGTTTCTAAACTCAGCGCTGCTTGTGCGGTCTATGGACCTTGCATGCAGCCCAATCGTCATTTTCATTCCTTAGAATGCGCCAGCCCTCAACCCGGATGGCGCTCTTCGACTTCATTTATAGGGGACTTCAATGTCCGTACGACGCACACGCAAAGACGATGGCAGCCAATGGACAGTTGCGGACAGCCGCAGTGTTTACGGGATTCGCCATTGGGGGGCCGGGTATTTCGCGATCAATGACGCCGGTCGCGTCGAAGTTCGTCCGAACGGTCCGAGCAGCTCGCCTATCGACCTGTTCGAGCAAGTCGACCAGCTGCGCAAGAGCGGCCTGTCCTTGCCATTGCTGGTTCGTTTCCCGGACATCCTGCAAGACCGCGTGCGTCAGCTGACGGGCGCGTTCGACGCCAACATCGAGCGTCTCGAGTACCAGAGCAAATACACCGCGCTGTACCCGATCAAGGTCAACCAGCAGGAAGCGGTGATCGAGAACATCATCGCCACGCAGAACGTCTCCATCGGCCTGGAAGCCGGTTCCAAGCCGGAACTGCTGGCGGTCCTGGCCCTGGCGCCGAAGGGCGGCACCATCGTCTGCAACGGTTACAAGGACCGTGAGTTCATCCGCCTTGCGCTGATGGGCCAGAAGCTGGGTCACAACGTGTTCATCGTGATCGAGAAAGAATCCGAAGTCGGCCTGGTGATCGAAGAAGCCGCCTCGCTGAAGGTCAAGCCGCAGGTGGGCCTGCGGGTGCGCCTGTCGTCCCTGGCGTCGAGCAAGTGGGCCGACACCGGTGGCGAGAAGTCCAAGTTCGGTTTGTCCGCCGCGCAACTGCTGTCGGTGGTCGAGCGCTTCCGCGCGGCGGGCCTGGACCAGGGCATCCGCCTGCTGCACTTCCACATGGGCTCGCAGATCGCCAACCTGGCGGACTACCAGCACGGCTTCAAGGAAGCGATCCGCTACTACGGCGAACTGCGCAACCTCGGCCTGCCGGTCGATCACATCGACGTCGGCGGCGGCCTGGGTGTGGACTACGATGGCACACACTCGCGCAACGCCAGCTCGATCAACTACGACATGGACGACTACGCCGGTGTCGTGGTCGGCATGCTCAAGGAATTCTGCGACGCGCAGAGCCTGCCGCACCCGAACATCTTCTCCGAAAGTGGCCGTTCCCTCACCGCACACCACGCCATGCTGGTGGTGCAGGTAACCGACGTCGAGAAACACAACGACGACGTGCCACAGATCGAGAACAAGGAAGCCCTGCCGGAAACCGTGCAATGGCTGGTCGACCTGCTGGGTCCGACCGACATTGAAATGGTCACCGAAACCTACTGGCGCGCCACTCACTACATGAGCGACGTCGCCGCGCAGTACGCTGATGGCAAGCTGACCCTGGCGGAAAAAGCCCTGGCCGAACAGTGCTACTTCGCCGTCTGCCGTCGCCTGCACAACTCGCTCAAGGCCCGTCAGCGCTCGCACCGCCAGGTGCTGGACGAGCTCAACGACAAGCTGGCCGACAAGTACATCTGCAACTTCTCGGTGTTCCAGAGCCTGCCGGACACCTGGGCGATCGGCCAGGTGCTGCCGATCCTGCCGCTGCACCGTCTCGACGAAGAGCCGCTGCGCCGCGCCGTGCTGCAAGACCTGACCTGCGACTCCGACGGCAAGATCAAGCAGTACGTCGACGAGCAGAGCATCGAGACCAGCCTGCCGGTGCATGCCCTGAAGGATGGCGAGGACTACCTGCTGGGGATCTTCCTGGTGGGCGCCTACCAGGAAATTCTCGGCGACATGCACAACCTGTTTGGTGACACCGACTCGGTGAACATCTACCAGAATGCCGATGGCAGCGTGTATCACGCCGGTATCGAAACCCACGACACCATCGAAGACATGCTGCGCTACGTGCACTTGTCGCCAGAAGAGCTGATGACTCACTACCGCGACAAGGTGGCCAGTGCGCGCATCAGTGCCACGGAACGTACCCAGTACCTCGACGCGTTGCGCCTGGGTCTGACCCGTTCGTCTTACCTGTCGTCTTGAGGTAACGAACGGCTGCTGCCGGGCTGTCTGAAAATTTTCCGTGTCCTACGGAAAATTCGGATAGCTCGGTGCGGAAATTCCGGTTTTTAGCAGCGAATTTCAAAGGTGCAGCACTTTCAACGCTGCTGCATCTTTATTTCGTGTAGTCCTTTTCCCAAGTTGTATTTCGGCACTCTACTCGGCCATGCCTCTCGGCGAGAATCCCCGGCCCGCCCCTCCTGTAGAGAAAAGCCGATGTTCGACCCCCTTCACGAGCCGTCATTTCATCTGGAGTTGACGGGCCAACCCAACCCCCTGGAAGTCCTGGCCTTTACCGGCCGCGAAGCCATCAGCCAACCCTTCGAATTCCTGCTCGACCTGCCACTGGATCAGTGCCAGCTGGATTTGCGCAGCCTGGTGTTTCGCAGCGCCTGGTTCGGGATAGGCAAGGCGGGGGGCGGTGTCCATGGGGTCATTCTCGACCTGGTGCCGCTGCACGACGGCGCGACTCCCGGGCTCTGGCGCGCGACCCTGGGGCCGAAGCTGGGATGCCTGGCGCGGCGCCGCAATCAGCGGTTGTTCAGTGGCCTGTCGTTGCCGCGGATCCTCAAGCAGGTTCTCCAGGAGCACGGCATTGGCGCAGGCGCCCGGCGTTTCGAATTACAGGGCGATTACCCGGTGCTGGACCTGTGCACCCAATACCGTGAGACGGACCTGCAGTTTTTCCAGCGCCTCTGCCAGCAGTGGGGGATTCGTTACCACTTCGAGCATCGGCGTGAGGGCCATTGCCTGGTCCTGGTCGATCGCTGGCCCGAGGATTGTGCGCCCGACAGCCTGTGGATCGACGGCGAGGCCGGCCACGCCGACAGTCGCTTCGAGCTGCATGCCGATGGGCAGGGCGGTTGGGCACAGGTGCGAACCGAGCAGGCGGATGTGCGGGCGGGCGGGCATTTGCTGGTATCGGGATACCCGCAAGCGGCGAGCAATGGTCAATGGCTGATCAGCCACATCGAGCATGTGGGGGGGCGGTTGTCGCCGCTGCCCTATCACAACTGCCTGAGCGTGCGTCCCTGGAATGCGCCGCTGGCGCCTGCCGAGCAGCTGCCCAAACCACGCATGAGCAGCGTCCAGCGTGGCTGGGTGGTGAGTGTCGACGGCGCGCACCGCGATTCGCGGGACTGGGTCGCGGTGCAATTGGAGTGCCTGTACCAGGGTGAGGGCGGCAGGCCCAGTCACTGTTGGATGCCACTGTCCTCGCGGTTGAGCGAGCAGGCGGATGCCGCGTTGGTAGTGGGTACGCAGGTGTGCGTCAGTTTCATCGAGGGAGATCCGGACCAGCCGCTGATCAGCGCCATTTTCCACTCGGCCACTTATCCCCAGGACAACCCGGTAGCGCAGGGCGAGGCGTTGCTGCAGCTGCAGATCAGCCGTGACGCGTTCATGGCTGATGCGCCACAGGTCGAAGTGCTGGGCACGGGCTCGAGCGATCAGGCGCAGTTCAGGGTCGGCAGCAGCGAGGTGCGTTTCGACCCGACCCACGTGCATCTGTCCAGCCCGAGTATTCAACTGCAGGCCATGCCAGGTGACGAGCCCGATGACGACCCGACACAGGCGCACGGGCACCAGGAGTGGCTACGACAGATCCAGGGCAGTCAGCCGTTGACCCTGCTGTGCCTGATACCCGGTGGCGGCAGTTTCAGTCAGTGCCGGCAGACCACCTGCGCTTGCCGCATGGCGCTGGGGCCTGGCGTGCGTGGTGCGGCATGAGTGTGGCCCGTACGGCTCAATGGATCGTGTTGGATGTGCCGGGAACACCGGGGATAGCGGACAAGCTGCAGGCGTTTGCGCCGGTCTCGGCCCATGCGCTGTTTGCCGACACCGACTTGCATGCGCTGCGTGCGCACGGCCCGCGCGTGATTGAACTGGCGGCTCAGGGGGCGTTGGCCGAATGGGTGCACGAGCAACCGCAGGAGTGGCCGGGCCTGCTGTTGCAGGCAACCGTCACGACGGCGTGTTTGCTCGAGCATCTGCGACGCATGCTGACCGTCACCTTCGGCCTGCACTACAAAGGCCTGCTGAGCTACTACAACCCCTGTACCGCCAGCTACTTTTTCGATGCCTGCGATGCCCGTGAATTGAGTCGCTGGATGGGCCCGATCGAGAAGCTGTACTGGTACGGCGGGACCTGGGACGACCACGCGACGGGCAGCCTGGGCTGGCAGCAACTGGTCAATCCACGCCTGGAGGTCGAGCCGCTGGCCATCGAAGACAGCCTCAGCCTGCAGCAGCAAGGGCGCTTGCAGGCGGGCATGCTCGAACAGCATGCCTGGCGCTGGAGCCGTTCCACCGGACGTGACTATGAAGTGATCTGGAACAGCCTTGCGCAAGGCATCGAGCTGGGCTTCAGCCAGCGCGCCGTACTGGACGGCTGGCTGCGCCTGCGTCTGCAATATCCCTCTGCCGAACCCGAGGAACCACTGCCAGGGCGCACCCAGCAAGAGCGCCTCGACAGCCTGCGCCAACGCTGGCGCAACGATCAGCCCTGAGGGCTGAACCACCGATCCTTGCTGCGCAACTGCCAAGCGATCACCCCGAGTGTCAGGCTGCGCAGCACCATGAACAGCAGGAACGTCAGCCACAGGCCGTGATTGCCCAGGCCGTGGAGGATCCAGGCAAAGGGCAGGGCGATGAGCACGCTCAACAGCATGCCATTGCGCATTTCTCGCGCCCGGGTAGCGCCGATGAACAAGCCGTCGAGCAGGTAGCTCCAGACCGCGATCAACGGCAGCAGCGCCAGGTACGGCAAGTAGTGGGAGGCGGTCTCGCGCACGTTCTGGATGTCGGTCTGCATCTCGATGAACAGGTGCCCGGCGCACAGAAACAGCAGGGCAAAGCCCGCACTGGCAAGCAACGACCAACCGCACGCGACCACCAGTGAACGGCGCAGCGCCTGGCGGTCACCGGCTCCAATGGCGTGACCGCACAGCGCCTCGACCGCATGGGCCAGGCCGTCCAGGGCATGCGCGGTGAGCAGCAGGCCATTGAGCAGCAGGGCGTTGGCGGCCACCGTGGCATCGCCGAGTCGCGCCCCTTGCACGGTAATCATGAAGAACACCGATTGCAGGGCCAGGCTGCGAATGAAGATGTCGCGATTGACCGCCAGCAACGGCCGCCAACTCTGCCACAGCGCCAGCGCGGCCCAGGCGATGTGGCCGGGATAGGCGCGCAGGGCGCCGCGTGTCAGTGCCAGGCCGAGCAGCGCGCCGGTCCATTCGGCGATCACCGAGGCGCGGGCCGAGCCCACCACGCCCCAGTCCAGGCCGATCACGAACCACAGGTTGAGGGCGATGTTCACCAGGTTGGTGGTCAGCAGGATGGCCAGGGGCGCGCGGGCATTCTGGGTGCCGAGGAACCAGCCGACCAGGGCATAACTGGCCAGCGCCGCCGGCAGGCCGAACAGCCGGGTGTGGAAAAACTCGCGGGTCAGTTGTTCGAGTTCGGCGGATGGCTGCATGAAGTGCAGGGCCACGCCGCTCAGGGGGACGCCAACGGCGCCCAGGACCAGCGCCAGGCCCAGCGCCAGCAGCAGGCCTTGCAGGAGGATCTGCCGCAGGGCCGCACCGTCACCGCGTCCGGCGGCCTGGGCGGCGAAGCCGGTGGAGCCCATGCGCAGGAAGCCCATGGCCCAGGCCAGGAAGGTGTAGAGGCTGGCGCCCACGGCGACCGCGCCCAGCTGATGGGCGTGCGGCAGGTGACCGATCACGGTGCTGTCGACCAGCGCCACCAGCGGCACGGAAATATTCGAGAGAATCATGGGCGCGGCGAGCGCCCAGACCCGGCGATGGGTCGGACGATCGCGCCAGTCGGTGATCAGGGTGGACATGCAGGCTCCTTGAGAGCGGCCATTGTAGCGGCAGAACCCGCGCCGAGAACCAATCGGCCAAACGTCGGTCAATCAGACCAGCCCGACAGGTGCATGGGCTATAGTTCAACCCTTCGATACTTCTGCCATCGAGTGCCCCATGCTTAACAAAGGATTGTTCCTGGCCTGTGCGCTGGCCTTGCTTAGCGCCTGCGATTCGTCGACCTCCGAAAAAACCTCGGCCACTGCGACTGTGCCAGCCACGGCCAGTGCGCCTGTCGTACAGGACGTCGCGACCTTGAAACAGCGCTACGCCGGTCGGGAACTGAGCGTGGTGGATGTCTCGGAAATCCAGGTCGACGGGGCCAGCACCCTGTCGGTGAGTTTCTCGGTGCCGCTGGACCCACAGCAGAAGTTCACCGACAAACTGCACCTGGTCGACAGCAAAAGCGGCAAGGTCGACGGTGCCTGGGAACTGTCCGATAACCTCATGGAGCTGCGCCTGCGTCACCTCGAGCCGCAGCGCAAGCTGGTGCTGACCGTGGACGCCGGGCTGCTGGCGGTCAACGACAGCAAGCTCGCCGCCGAACACGTCAGCCGCCTGGAAACCCGTGACCTGCAACCGACCGTCGGTTTCGCCAGTCGCGGCACCCTGCTGCCGACTCGCCTCGCCGAAGGCTTGCCGGTGATCGCGCTGAACGTCGACAAGATCGATGTCGAATTCTTCCGCATCAAGTCCGAAGCGCTGCCGGCGTTCCTTGCCCAATGGGGGCGCAGCAACAGCCTGCAGAGCTATGAGTCCCGCGAATTGCTGCCGATGGCCGAACTGGTCTACGGCGGCCGCTTCGATCTCAATCCGGCGCGCAATACCCGCGAAACCCTGTTGCTGCCGATTGCCGGCCTCAAGCCGTTGCAGCAACCCGGGGTTTACCTGGCGGTGATGCGCGCGTCTGGCACCTACAACTACTCGCAGCCGGCGACCTTGTTCACCCTCAGCGACATCGGCCTGTCGGTGCACCGCTATCAGAACCGCCTCGACGTGTTCACTCAGGCACTGGAAGGCGGCAAGGCGTTGGAGGGCATCAGCCTCGAACTGCTCGACGCCGAGGGCCGGGTGGTCGGCCAGGGCAAGACCGAAAGCGGCGGTCACGCGCAGTTGCCGCTGCCGAAGAAAGCCGAAGTGTTGCTGGCCCATCAGGGCGAGCAGACCAGCCTGTTGCGCCTGAACAGCGCGGCGCTGGACCTGGCCGAGTTCAACATCGCCGGGCCCCAGGCGCACCCCTTGCAGTTCTTCGTGTTTGGCCCGCGCGATCTGTATCGCCCCGGCGAAACCGTGCTGCTCAACGCACTGCTGCGCGACGCCGACGGTAACGCGGTGAAGCCGCAGCCGGTGAGTGTCGAAGTCCGGCGTCCGGATGAGCAGGTCAGTCGCAAATTTGTCTGGGACGCCGATGCTTCAGGGCTCTATCAATACCCGCTGCAATTGGCCGCTGAAGCGCCGACCGGGCGTTGGCAGTTGCTTTTCGACCTCGGTGACGGCAAGCCGCAGCTTTACGAATTCCTGGTCGAGGACTTTCTGCCCGAGCGCCTGGCCCTGGAACTCAAGGGCAATGACGCGCCGATCAAGCCGACCGACACCGCTGAAATCAGCGTCAACGGTCGTTACCTCTACGGCGCTCCGGCTGCCGGTAATCGCCTGAGTGGCCAGGTCTACGTGCGGCCCCTGCGCGAGGCGGTGAAAAGCCTGCCGGGCTATCAGTTCGGCTCGGTCACTGAAGAGGAGCTGAGCCAGGACCTGGAGCTGGAAGAAACCGCGCTGGATGAAGACGGCGAGGTGCTGATCTCCCTGGAAAGCAAATGGGCCGAAGCCAAATCGCCGCTGCAACTGATCGTCCAGGCCAGTTTGCAGGAGTCCGGTGGTCGCCCGATCACCCGTCGCGTGGTGCAGCCGGTGTGGCCGGCCGAGCGCATGCCGGGGCTGCGGGGGTTGTTCGAGGGCGAGGAAACCGATGGCGATGGCCCGGTCGAGTTCGAGCTGCTGGTGGCTGATAAAGAAGGCCGCAAGCTGGCTGCCGACAACCTCAAGGTGCGCCTGGTGCGCGAGCGTCGCGACTACTACTGGAACTACTCGGACAACGATGGCTGGAGCTACCACTTCAACGAGAAGTTCCTCAACCAGGCCGAAGAAACCCTCAGCATCAAGGCCGGTGAAACGGCCAAGGTCAGCTTCCCGGTGGAGTGGGGTCCTTACCGTGTTGAAGTCGAAGACCCACAGACCGGCGTGATCAGCAGCGTGCGTTTCTGGGCCGGCTACCGTGCCCAGGACAACGCCGAAGGCGGTGCGGTGCGCCCGGACCAGGTCAAGCTGGCGCTGGATAAACCCGCTTATGGCGACGGCGATACCGCCAGTGTCACGGTGACGCCGCCGGCTGCCGGCAAGGGTTACCTGCTGCTGGAGTCGGCGGACGGGCCGTTGTGGTGGCAGGAAATCGACGTGCCGGCCGAGGGCAAGAGCTTCGCCATCAAGCTCGATCCGAAGTGGGCGCGCCACGACCTGTATGTCAGCGCGCTGGTGATTCGTCCCGGTGAACGTAAGGCCAATGTCACGCCCAAGCGCGCCGTAGGCGTGCTGCATTTACCGCTGGAACGCAGCCAGCGCAAGCTCGCCCTGAGCCTGACGGCGCCGGAAAAAATGCGTCCCAAGCAGCCATTGAAGGTGCAGATCCAGGCGAAGAACGCCGATGGCAGCGTGCCGAAGCAGGTGCACGTGCTGCTGGCCGCAGTCGATGTCGGCATCCTCAATATCACCGAATACCCGACGCCCGATCCGTACTCCAGCCTGTTCGGGCGCAAGGCCTACGGCGCCGACCAACTGGATGTCTACGGGCAGTTGATCGAAGCCGGCCAAGGACGCCTGGCGAGCCTGGCGTTCGGCGGTGACGCGGCACTGGCCAAGGGCGGCAAGCGCCCGGACACCAGCGTGACCATCGTCGCCCTGCAGAGCGCGCCGGTGACCTTGAATGAGCAGGGGGAGGGCGAGGTCAGCGTCGAGATTCCGGACTTCAATGGCGAGTTGCGGCTGATGGCGCAGGCGTGGACCGATGAGCGCTACGGCATGGCCGAGGGCAAGACGGTGGTCGCCGCGCCGCTGATCGCCGAACTCTCGGCACCGCGTTTCCTCGCCGGTGGCGACCAGACCACCTTGGCGCTGGACCTCTCCAACCTGTCAGGCAAGGCGCAGACGCTGACGGTGCAACTGAGTGCTGAAGGCCAGTTGGCATTGCTCAATGGAGCCGAGCAAAGCGTGCAACTGACTCCGGGCCAGCGCACCACGCTGCAGATTCCGGTGCGCGCGCTCGGCGGCTTCGGCCAGGGTAAAGTCAAGGTGCTGGTCAACGGCCTCGATCTACCGGGCGAGAGCTTGCCGCCTTTCAGCCGTGAATGGACCCTTGGGGTTCGTCCAGCGTATCCGGCCTTGCTCAAGCATTACCGCGCAGTGCTCAAGGATCAGCCGTGGAGCTTGCCCGAAGGTGAGCTGGCGCAGTTCGAACCGGCCGGGCGCGAAGCCTTGCTCAGCCTTTCCAGCCGACCACCGTTGAACCTCGGCGAGCAGATCCGCGCGCTCAAGGCCTATCCCTATGGCTGCTCGGAGCAAACCACCAGCGGCCTGTATCCGTCGCTGTATGCCGATGCCGCGAGCCTCAAGCGTCTGGGTCTGGAAGGCGAGCCGGACGCGACCCGCAAGCGCAAGATCGAGCTGGGCATCGAACGCCTGCTGGGCATGCAGCGCTACAACGGCAGCTTTGGCCTGTGGGGGGCCGACGGTGAAGAAGAATATTGGCTGACGGCTTACGTCACCGATTTCCTGCTGCGCGCCCGCGACCAGGGTTATGCCGTGCCGCCCGAGGCGCTGAAAAAGGCCAGCGAGCGCCTGTTGCGCTACTTGCAGGAACGCAACCTGATCGAGGTCGACTACAGCGAAAACGCCGAGCACACACGCTTTGCCGTGCAGGCCTATGCCGGCCTGGTATTGGCTCGCAGTCAGCAGGCGCCTCTGGGGGCGTTGCGCAGTCTGTTCGAGCGACGCAGCGATGCCCGCTCCGGGCTTCCGTTGGTGCAGTTGTCCATCGCCCTGCAGAAAATGGGCGATCAGCCGCGCGCCGACCAGGCCTTGCTCGCCGGGCTTTCCAGCACTCGCCAGGGCAACGACTGGCTGGCCGATTACGGCAGCCCGCTGCGCGACCAGGCGATGATCCTGGCCTTGCTGGAAGAGAACGACCTGGCCAAGGGCAAGCGTGAGGAGCGGCTGTTCGAGCTGTCCGATTTGCTCGCCAGTAACCAGTGGCTGTCGACCCAGGAGCGCAACGCGCTGTTCCTTGCCGGTCGCAGCCTGCTGGGCAAGCCCGAAGCGCCGTGGAAGGTGGTGCTGGACGGTTTCGCCGGCGAGCAGGAACTGAGCAACGGCCAGCCGGCGCTGATGCTGGAAGGGCAGCAATTGTCAGCCAACCTGAGCTTGCGCAATGTCGGCAGCGAGCCGGTCTATCAACAACTGACGATCTCCGGCTACCCGGCGCAGGCGCCGCAGCAGGGCGGGGAGAACCTGAGTATTCGTCGCGAGTACCTGGGAATGAATGGCCAGCCTCTGGACCTCAAGGCGCTGGACAGCGGTGACCTGGTGCTGGTGCACATCGCCGTCAGTGCCAAGCAGCGGGTGCCGGATGCGCTGGTGGTGGACTTGCTGCCGGCCGGTCTGGAGCTGGAAAACCAGAACCTGGCGCAAAGCGCTGCCAGTCTGGAAAACGCCAGCAGCAAGGTCAAGGAATGGCGCGAGTCGATGCAGAACGCCAGTCTCAAGCACCAGGAGTTCCGCGATGATCGGTATGTCGCGGCGCTCAACCTGGACGGCTACGGCACCACGCACCTGTTGTACCTGGCGCGGGCGGTGACGCCTGGGACCTACCGGGTGCCGCCGCCGCAAGTCGAGTCGATGTACCGGCCGAACTGGCAGGCGCTGGGTGAAACTGCGCCGCAGATGGTCATCAAGGGCCGCTGAAAGGAGGCTGGGTGATCAATGGATCACCCAGCTCAACACCCACAAGCCCAGCACCAGCCAGATCACCCCGGCGATAATCGATGCCCGCATGAAGGCGCGGATGGCCGAATACAACAGCAGCAGGCCGATCACCAGGCTGATGATGCTGATCACCGAGGTGTCCATGCCCAATGCCTGCGACAGCCCTTCGACAAAGTTGCCGCCGGCGTGGGTCAGGGTATTGAACAAGCCACTGAGAATCTCGACGATAAAGCGGATGACCGATCCCAGTGCCTGGCCGAGCCATTCGAAAAAGCTTTCTACCTGCATGTGTGCGTCCTGATCAAAGAGTGGGTGTTGCATCGCAGCCGAGGCTTTGGCTGTGGTGTGTGCGGCCGAGTTCCCTGAAGCATAGAGGTTTGCGCGTTTGAATTTTGCAAAAGCGGCGCGGCGTTTGTCTGCCAGCCGATTCCTGCGTCGGTTGATCGCTGGCGTGCTACTGCTGGTGGCGCTGCTGTGGCTGGCCGATCGACTCTGGCCGCTGCCGTTGCCCAAAGATGATCTGGCGCGGGTGGTGCTGGCCGAGGACGGCACGCCGCTGTGGCGCTTCGCCGATGCCAACGGGGTGTGGCGTTACCCGGTGCGCACCGACGAAGTCTCGCCCTATTACCTCGACGCACTGCTGACCTACGAAGACCGCTGGTTCTACCAGCACCCCGGCATCAACCCGCTGGCGCTGGGACGGGCGGCGTGGCAGAACCTCAGTGGCGGGCGCGTGTTGTCTGGTGGCAGCACCCTGTCGATGCAGGTTGCGCGTTTGCTCGATCCGCATTCGCGCACGCTGCCGGGCAAGCTGCGGCAACTGTGGCGCACCGGGCAACTGGAGTGGCACCTGTCCAAGGAACAGATTCTCAACCTGTACCTCAATCGCGCGCCGTTTGGCGGCACCTTGCAAGGGGTGGCGGCGGCCAGTTGGGCTTACCTGGGCAAGTCGCCGAAGCACCTGACCCACGCCGAGGCGGCGATGCTCGCGGTCCTGCCCCAGGCCCCCAGCCGCTTGCGTCCGGACCGTCACCCGGCGCGCGCGCAGATCGCCCGGGACAAGGTCTTGCGCCGCCTCGCCGAGTTCAACGTGTGGCCCCAGGCCGCGGTCGACGAAGCCCTGGAGGAACCCTTGCTGCTGGCGCCACGCCTGGAACCGAGCCTGGCGCCGCTGCTGGCGCGGCGGCTGAATCGCCCGGACAGCCCGCCGCTGATTCGCACCACCCTCGACGCCACCCTGCAACGGCGCCTCGAAGACTTGCTGCTGGGCTGGCGTGCGCGGTTGCCGGAGCGCACTTCGGCGGCGATCCTGGTGGTCGAAGAGCAGACAATGGCGGTGCGCGCCTACCTCGGTTCGGTGGACATCAACGACGCCCGGCGCTTTGGCCACGTCGACATGATCAGCGCCCTGCGTTCGCCCGGCTCGACCCTCAAACCCTTCCTCTATGGCATGGCCCTGGACGCCGGGTTGATCCATTCCGAGTCATTGCTGCAGGACGTGCCCCGGCGCTACGGCGATTACCGGCCGGGCAACTTCTCCATGGGCTTCAGCGGCCCGGTGCCGGCCAGCAGCGCGTTGTCGACTTCGCTCAACCTGCCCGCCGTGCAATTGCTCGAAGCCTACGGACCGAAGCGTTTTGCCGCCGAGATGCGCATCGGCGGTATGCCGCTGGCCTTGCCGGCCATGGCCGAACCCAACCTGTCGTTGATCCTCGGCGGCGCCGGGAGTCGCCTCGAAGACCTGGTCAGCGGCTACAGCGCCTTCGCCCGTGGCGGCAAGAACGCCAACATTCGTTTGCAGCCCGACGATCAACTGCGCGAGCGGCCACTGCTGTCGCCCGGCTCGGCGTGGATCGTGCGGCGGATTCTCAGCGGTCAGGCGCGCCCCGACCGCGACCCGCGTGCCGAGCTGGTGCAGCGTCCGGTGCTGGCCTGGAAGACCGGCACCAGCTACGGTTTTCGCGACGCCTGGGCGATTGGTGTGGGGCCGCGTTACCTGATCGGTATCTGGATCGGCCGCCCGGACGGCACGCCGGTGCCGGGGCAATTTGGCCTGGCTTCGGCGGCGCCGCTGATGCTGCAGGTGCATGACGTGCTGACCAACCGTGACAGCCAGCGCGGCATTTCTGCTGCTGTGCAACCGGTGCCGGCGAATGTCTCGGTGGCGGCGATCTGCTGGCCCCTCGGCCAACCCATGAGCCGCAGCGATCCGAACTGTCGCCGCCAGCGTTTCGCCTGGACCCTGGACGGCACCACGCCGCCGACCCTGCAGGCCATGGACCAACCGCTGGGCACCGGGCTGCTGGAAAACATCTGGGTCAACGCCAAGGGCTTGCGGGTCGACGCCAAGTGCCCGGGTGCGTTGCCGCGCGCGATTGCCCTGTGGCCGGCGCCGCTGGAACCCTGGTTGCCACGGATCGAACGGCGCGAGGCACGTTTGCCGGCGAATGACCCGGACTGCCCGGGGCCGATGCTGGCGGCGTCCTCACCGCTGTCGATCGTCGGCGTGCGCGACGGCGACCAACTGCGCCGACCGGCGGCCAGCCAGGAACTGCTGCGCCTGAAACTCTCGGCCTTGGGTGGCAGCGGCCGGCGCTGGTGGTTCGTCAATGGCGCACCGCTGGGTGACAGTGCCCATCAGGACAGTATCAACGCGACGTTCGAGCAACTCGGCCGCGTCGAGTTGAGCGTGCTCGATGAAGGCGGACAAACGGCACGGGTCGAGTTCAATGTGGTTGATTGAATACCTTGCTTGATTGGCCAAAGCGCCCGAAGCTATACGCCTTCTGGAGAGCCCGATGAACCTTGTTGAACTGACCGAACGCCTGCACAGCATCCGCGACCGCAATGACTGGCGGCAATTTCACAGCCCGAAAAACCTGGCCATGGCTGCCAGCGTGGAAATGGCCGAACTGGTGGAAATTTTCCAGTGGCTGAGCGAAGACCAGTCGCGCCAGTTACCCGCCGACAAACTCGCCCACGCCGGCCAGGAAGTGGGGGACATCGTGCTCTATCTGTTACTGCTGTGCAGTGAATTGGGATTGGATATGGATCAAGTCGTCCGCGCCAAGTTGGCTGACAGCGAACGGCGGTTCAGCTGATGAGCGACCGTCATTTCGATCAGTTGGCGACCCGTTTCGCCGAGAAAATCTACGGCGGCGCCAAGGGCGCGATCCGCCTCGCGGTGCTGCAGGCCGACCTCGCGGAAACCCTGCCGGATCGTCCGCTGCGGGTGCTGGACATCGGCGCCGGCCTGGGTCACATGTCGTTGTGGCTGGCCGAGCGTGGGCATCAGGTGACCCTGGCCGAGCCGGCCGAACCGATGCTTGAAGGCGCCCGCCAGCGGTTCGCCGAGGCCGGTCAAAGCGCGACCTTCATCCAGGCGCCGTGGCAGGAGTTGCTCGGACAACTCACCGAACCCTACGACCTGGTGCTGTGCCACGCGGTACTGGAGTGGCTGGCCGAGCCCCACGCGATTTTGCCGGTGCTGCATCAGCTGACCGCCGCGCAAGGCTGGTTGTCCCTGGCCTTCTACAACCGCGATGCGCTGATCTATCGCAACTTGCTCAAGGGCCATTTCCGTAAGATGCGCAAGAACGACATGGCCGGCGAGAAGCAGAGCCTGACCCCGCAGATGCCCCTCGATCCACGGGAACTGGCAACGCAACTGCAAGGCCTGTGGACGGTCCAAAGCCAGAGTGGCGTGCGGGTTTTCCATGACTACATGCCGGTGGAGTTCCAGGCCCGTGCCGAACTGCTCGACCTGCTGGAAATGGAACTCGCCCACCGTCGTCACCCGACCTTTGCCGGGCTGGGTCGTTACCTGCACTGGATCTGTCGTCCGGCCTGATCCCCGGTCCCTCTGGAGAGCATCATGAAACGCCGCTTGGGATTGATCCTGCTGTGCCTCGGGCTTGGCGCCTGCCAGGGCAGCAATCCGTATGTCGCCAGCTCCAAACCGCTGCCGCCGGCCCCGCCAGAAGCGGCCAAGACCTTCGACCGCAGCGCCTATCCCGCTGCCCCGCGGGACTATGGCAAGTACCGCAGTTGGACCTGGCTCGACGGCCAGGCACCCAGCGGCTCGGCCTGGGCGGACTCGGCGCAGATTGCCGAAGTGGTGAGCAACGCCCTCGACCAGCGCGGCTTGCGCCCGTTGCACGCGAACCAGAAGGCCGACCTGCTGGTCAGCGCCAACCTGCATCAGGAAACCCGTTTGCAACAAGTGCAGGACGACTACGGCTATGGTGCCTACGGCGGTTACAGCCGCTATAACAACGGTTACGGCAGCGGCGTCGGCATGTACAACAGCGTGCCGGTCGTGCGCACGTATCAGGTCCAGGTGTTGGTGGTGCAAGTCGAGCTGTACGACGCTGCGAGCGGGCAACCGGTGTGGAGCGCCAGCGCCGAGACCAGCGTCAACGGCAATGAACGCGAGCGCGGTGATGCGTTAAGAACAGCTGTGGAAAAGGCGGTAGCGGCGTATCCTCCTTCTTGATGACTCGCGTTCGTGTGCGGGTCTGAACCGGAGAATCATCATGTTCCGCCGACTTGCCCTGCTGGCCTGCGCTGTCTTGCTCAGCGCCTGCCAGTCCAACCAGATCAACAGTGATTTCGACGCCAGCCGCGACTTTGCCGCGTACCGCAGCTGGACCTGGAAAGAGCCCGCCCTGCAGTACCGCCCGGATGATCCGCGGATCAAGAGCGACCTCACCGAACAGCGCATTCGCCAGTCCGTGGCCGATCAACTCGACCAGCGCGGCCTGCGCCCGGCAGCGGGCAGCAGCCATGGCGATCTCAACGTGCAAACCTACCTGATCATCGAAGAGCGTCAGCAACAGGTCACCACCAACTATGGCGGCGCCTGGGGCAACCCGTGGAACGGTTACTGGGGCGCGCCGATGTACAACGAAACCCGCAATATCAGCTACAAGGTCGCGACCATCCAGATCGACCTGCTCGACGGCAGGGACGGCAAGCTGGTCTGGCGCGGCAGCGACGAGCAGATGCTCAGCAACTCGCCTGACCCCAGCAGCCGCAGCAACGCGATCCGCGAGACGGTCAACCGGATCCTCAGCAACTATCCGCCCAAGCATTGAGATTGCAATCGCTGGCAAGCCAGCTCCCACAGCGGCCGATCACAAAATCTGCGGTCACCGCAAACCCTGTAGGAGCGAGCCTGTCGAATCGTCGCACCGTCGCGATAGGGCCATCAGCAACACCGCATCAACTTCATCGCCAGCAGGCTGGCTCCTACAGGTCCTGCGGCCGATCACAAGATCGGCATCCACCGCAAAATCCCTGTAGGAGCTGGCTTGCCAGCGAAAGTCGCCAACGATAACGCGCACATCCTGAATACCCACTCACCCTTGCACCTTCACCAAAAGCGCTGGCAACTAGCCAGCGCTGCCGCCACACCTTGACTACACTGCGATGACGATTGGAGGAAGCAAGGAGTGCTCGATGTCTCCCCGCTCGCAGTTTCGTGGCCCGGCGCAGCAGCGCGGGGCGATTGGCCTGATGGCCGCCGCGACTTTTGGCCTGGCGCTGTTGTTTGCATTGCTGGTGGTCGACAGCGGTCGGCTGTACCTGGAACAGCGCAAGTTGCAGCGGGTGGCCGATACCGCTGCGCTGGAGGCGGTCAGTCGCGGCGGTAACTGCCTGCCGGGCCTGAGCGCCGCCACCTATGTCGGACAGAGCGCGGTGCGCAATGCCTTTGTCGTCGGCCCCACCGCCACCCTGACCACCACCTGCGGCACGCTGGTCACCGCCGCCAACAACCTGCGGACTTTTGCCCTTGATGCCAGCCAGTCAGCCGCAGTTCGGGTGGTCGCCACCCATCGGGTGCAGACCAGTGTCGCCGGCGCACTGTTCGGTTTGTTCAGCGGCGCGGCAGTCAGTGTCAACATGCAGCTGACGGCGACGGCCGTGGCCGCCAAACCCAAGCCGACCCTGGCGCAACTGAGCATTCGCAGCACCCTGCTGAGCGTCGATACGGCACGCTCCAATACCCTCAATCCATTGTTTTCCGGCTTGCTCGGCGGCAACGTCAATCTTACTGCGGCGGGCTGGGATGGGCTGGTCAAGACCGACGTCAATCTGCTCAAGTTCATGGATCAATTGGCGATCAAGCTCAAGGTCACGGCGGGCGACTACAGCAAATTGCTGATCACCGAGGGCTCGGTCACTGACTTTCTCGAGGTCGCCGCCACCGTCGCACCGATCAACGGCGCCACGGCCGACGTCCAGGCGGCGCTGGCCAAGCTGCAGGTAGGCGCGATCAACGCGCCGCCGATCAAGCTGGGGGACATCCTGCAACTGCAGACCGGTACCACTGCGGCGGGCCTGGATGCGGCGGTGCAGTTATTCCAGCTGGTGCAGGCCTTCGTGCAACTGGCCAACAAAAACGCGGCAGCGGTGGCGGTGCTGCCGGTGAATGTGTTGGGGCTGCTTGGGCTGACTACCACGGTCAAAGTAATCGAGCCACCACAGTTTTCCGCGGTGGGTGATCCAGCGTTGGCCAAGGTCGCGGGAGAGTTCGGGGTTAACCGGATTTATGTGAAGACGGCTCAGGTGCGGGTGTTGAGTTCGGTGGATTTGTCGCTACTCAATAATGTGCTGAAGGTCGTAACAGGTTTGTTGAGTGGCGTGCTCGACCTTATCGATGCGTTAAGTTGTCTGCCGGGTGCCAGCTGTCTACAAACAGATTTGGCGGTTTTAGGTTCCAGCTTGGATGTGGGGCTGGAAGCCGGTGTTGGAAAAAGTTATGTCACTGACTACTCGTGTGACCTGCCTACCTCTAAAAGCTTGTCCGCCACCACGGAAATTTCCGCGCTGAACGTCAAAATTGGCCGTATCGATCCAGCGATCTGGCTTTCGTCTTCGTCCGCAAATGCAGTCAAGCCTTTAACGTTGATTGATGTTGGCGGCAAGGTTTGTAAGGGACGGCTCTTGGCAACACCGGATTGTAGCGGTGCGGTGCGGACGCCATTCGCTGGTGGCGGGGCCGAAATCATGGTCGATAGCCCAATCCTCGGTACCAGCGAGTTCAACTACGCCTTCAGCAATCCGAAAGACGTCAACATCACACCTTCACCGCTGCACACGGTTTCTGTCTCCGGTGTAGTCGGTGGCCTGAGCGCCACGCTGGGCGGGGCAAAACTGATCTCTCATGATCCCTTGCCAGGTTTTGCCAGTCTGATCGGTTTGCTGCTGTCTGTGCTGAGCAACCTATTGGCGCAGGTCGTCACCTTGCTCACCAGTACGATCAACGGCCTGCTCGCCCCCCTGGTCGACCCCCTGGTAAACACCTTGCTCTTCAACCTCGGCATCGACGTGAACAAGGTCGACGTTGGTTTCAACCTGACCTGCGGCGAAAAAGGCAAAGCCTACCTGGTGATCTAGGCCAACCCCACAATCGGCAGTTCAATACAAAACCGCGCACCCTCAGCCGCGTTGCTGACGCTGAGGGTTCCGCCCATGTTCTCGACAATCCCATAGCTCACCGACAGCCCGAGGCCGGTGCCGACGCCCACCGGCTTGGTGGTGAAGAAGGGCTCGAAGATCCGTTCCAGCAGGCGCGGATCGATGCCGCCGCCGTTGTCTTCCACCCACAGCCGCACCGATCGCTCATCGCACTCGGCTGACAGGCTGATCCAGGGCGCGAATGCCGGGTCCGTCTCGCGTTTGCTCAGCAGCGCATCGCGAGCATTCACCAGCAGGTTGATCAACACTTGCTCCAGCTGATCGGCGTGGCCGCGCACCTGCACGGCAAAGCCGAACGCATGGCTGCGCAATTCCACGCCCTTGCCGTGCATACCCTCGGCCAGCAATGCGAGCGTGCCTTCGACGGCCAGGGCCGGATCGAACGGCAGCTGTTCGATCTCCGATCGCCTGCCGAACACGCGCATGTGGTCGACCACCCGGGCGGCGCGCTGGATCTGCGCGTCGATGCGGGTGAGCTTGTCCTGCAAATAATCAATCTGCACGTCGCCGTTGCTCAAGCGCTTGAGGGTGTTGACCACGGCCATGCGCATCACATTCAGCGGCTGATTGAGCTCATGGGCCAGGCCCGTGGCCATTTCGCCGAGCGTCGCCATCTTCGCGCTTTGCAGCAGTTGCTGCTGCGAGCGCCGAACCTCAGTGTTGTCCCGGCCCACGGCCTGGATCTCGACCAGCCGGCCGTGCTCGTCGAACACTCCACGATCCGACCAGACCCACCAGGCGTGTTCACGGCCGGGCAATTGCAGACTGATTTCTGCGGTGCTGACCGGAAATTCGGGGCTCAATTGCGCGATGCGCTGCATGAAGGCCTCACGCTGTTGCGCCGACAGCCATTGGCCCAGATCGGCGCCGGGCAATTGCTCCGGGGCGGTTTCCAGGTACAGCGCCAATGGCCGGTTGGCGAATGACAGCGTCAGGTCGGGGCGGTAGCGGCAGATCATCGCCGGCGAATCCTCGACCAGAATCCGATAGCGCTCCTCGCTCTGCCTGACCTGCTCGGCGGCCAGGGTCGCTTCGGTGACATCGAGCCACAAGCCGACCGCTTCCACCGGCAAGCCAAGGTCGTCGCGCAGCAGCCGGGCCTCGTCGAGCAGCCAGTGGTAGTCGCCCTGGCGATCGCGCAGGCGGTAGCGGGCGCGCACGTTGCCCTCGCGCAGCAGTTGCCGGCTGCGCTGGAAATACAGTTCGCGATCCTCGGGGTGGACCCGTTCGATCAGCGCGCTATCGCTCAGGTCGCTCAATTGCCAGCCGAGCAGCGGCAACAGGCTGGCGCTGAAAAAACTCGGCAGTAGCGCGCCCTGGTCATATTGCTGGACATAGATCACCGCCGGCGAGCTGGCGACCAGATTGTCCAGTCGGGCATGGGCGGCGGCTGCCTGTTGTTGCTGCTCCTTGATGTCGCTGATGTCGAGCATGAAACCCACCAGCCGCCGTTGTCGGCCACTGCCGCGGACCTGGCCCTGGACCCGGTACCAGCTGCCATCGGAGTGTTGCAGGCGCACGCACATCAGCAACGGCGTGCCGTGCTGCGCGAGCATCTGCAGGCGGCTGGCGAGTTCCGGGCGGTCGACCGGATGCAGCAGCGCCAGCCACTCGTCCAGCGCCAGGCGCACGTGTTCCAGGCCCAGGGTCTGCGCCAGTTGCGGTGCGAGGCGTATTTCGTCGGTGCCCTCGGGACACTCCCACCAACCGCTGCCGAGCAAGTCCTGCAGGGCATCAAGGCGCTCGAGTTGGTGCTGTTGCTGCTGCTCGCGCAAACGGCTGAGCAGCGGCCCGGCCAGGGCGGCGACCAGCTGCAACCAGTCGCGCTCGCCGAGCTGTGGGGCGCGTTGCACCACCGGGTAAAAGCCGCAGAGCAGCCAGGCGCTGGTGCCCCGGTCATCGCGGTAGGGCACCAGGAAGCCTTCGTTGTGGCCGAAGATATCCAGCAGGCGTGGGTCCTGGTCGGCACTGTGGGCGGCACTCAGGTGTTGTGGGGTATGGCCGGCGAAACGCTCGAGCAGCGTGCCCAGGGGATGCCCGCTGTGCCACAGGTCGGGGGCATCGTGGGCGCGGTACTGGCTGAAAATCTGCCAGCCGGGTGCGTCCTGGTTCGGCAAGGCCAGGGCAATGCAGGGAATGCGCAGTTGCTGAGAGAGGCTTTGCAGTTGCTCCTGCAGCACCTCGGGCAGGCGCGCCGCACTGCACAGGCGCAGGCACTCGCCCACCTGCTCGGCGAGTTGCCGACATTGTTCCCGGTCCTGTGCCTGCTGGCGCTCACGCAGCAGGTCGCCGATATCCAGCAGTTGCAACAGCCAGCCGTCGAGGTTCGGTTGGGCCCAGCCGCGCAGGTGCAGGGTCTCGCCCGCCGCACCGGGGAAGTCGAGGTCCAGGCTGTGTCCCTGCCACTCCACGGGCACACCTTCGACGGCATGGCGACTGTGGGGCAGCAGGTAGTCCGCCAGGTGCCCGGTGGCGCTATCGGGCAGCTGGCGGAACAGTAGATGGCGCAGCGGTCCGCTCAGGTCGAGCACATGCCCCTGATGGTCCAGTTGCACATGCAGGCCGATGTTCTGCACCACCAGGCTGTGGGCGGTGGCCAGCTCGGCTGAGGGTGGGCGCCCGAGCAGGCGGGCGAAGAGCGTGTCCGAGGCCTTCAAAACTGCAGGCTCGATTGCGCGCTGAGGTTCACCGGCAGGTTGGGCACGCTGCCGACGCCGGGCAAGACCAGGAACGGGATCACCTGGTTGAGCTTGCTGGTCGGGTAGTTGACGCTGGCGGTGAGCACCCCGGCGCTGTAGACCGCCTTGGCATCGCCGCCGGTGCCGTACGTGATGTTGAATGCCTTGGGCACCCACGACAGCTGTTGCTGCAGCACGCTGTTGGCCAGGGTCACCAGCGCTGTCGGGTAGTTGTTGGTCGTGGGGTCGAGGGCGACGCTACGGCGTACCGCTTCGGCGGTCGCTTCATTGAATGACTGCATGAGTAACAGCGGCACGCTGTAGCTGGCGATGCCGTAGAACACCGCGAAAAAAATACTGAAGACCAGGGCGAATTCAATCGCGACGGCGCCTTTTTGCTTGCGGGAGAGGTGTCTTCTCATGAGTGCGTCTACCCTGACATTTACCACGTGCTGTCAGCATAGAATCATTCAGCCAATAAGGACGGTTTATGCAGAGTTTTGTCCTACTGATCTGGCTGGCGCTCTGCGCGGCTCAGGATGTTCAGCAACGGCATATCGCCAATGGCTTGACCCTCGGCGCGGGTCTCATTGCCCTGCTGTACATGCTTACCAGCGGCACCACCTGGCTGGGCGCGCCGGCCGAGCAGGGGGGCTGGGCGCTGGTGTTGGCACTGCTGTTCACCCTGCCCGGATACGCAACCGGGCGCATGGGGGCCGGTGATGTGAAACTGATGGCGACGATCGGTCTGGCCTCGGACCCTGTGCATTTAATGGGCAGTTTCGTCGGTGCCGGCGTGTTGGGTGCGCTGTGGCTGCTGTTGGCGCCCAAGGTCTGGCCATATATGACTCAAGGACTTAGGAAACGTATTCCACAACTGGCGCCAGAGCTGTCAAAAAAAACACCTTTCGCGCCTTTCGTGCTGATCGGCTTTTTGTTGACCATGGCGTGGATTCCCTAGGGCTGCACTCACTTTCCAACTATGTACAGGGTGATAAAGAGCGACTACTTTCAATGCAGAATTCGGACTGTTTTGCAGTCGAATCAGGAACGATCAGTCTCGCCTGGGCATGGAGTCGCAAGTGAACAAGTCCCTCTCTGCAGTAAAAGTATTGGTAGTCGACGACGAGCCCCTGATCGTCGAAGAATTGTGCGAATTCCTCGAAAACAGCGGCTATCGCTGTGTGCCTTGTGAGTCAGGCAAGCAGGCGGTGGACCGCTTCTGTGAAGACCCCGACATCGGCCTGGTGCTCTGTGACCTGCACATGCCGGACTTGAGTGGCATAGACCTGGTCCAGGCGCTGCAACACCTGGCCGGCAAGGAGCGGATCTTCGAAGCGATCATGCTCACCGGCCGCGCCGACAAGCAGGACGTGATCAAGGCCCTGCGCGCCGGGATCGCCGACTACTATCAGAAGCCGATCGATCTCGAGGAGCTGCTCGAAGGCGTGCAACGTCAGGAAGCGGCCTTGCAGGAACGGCAGAAAACCCTGCAGCTGGGGCACCTCAACCAGAAGCTGCAAACCCTTTCCGAGTCCATCGACGACCTTTATCAGGACCTCGACAAAGTCCGCCGCACACCGTCCAGCGAATCCGCCAGCGACAGCGCCGGCGATGTCGATCAGGTCGAGATTCCGGCCATTTTCAATCAGCTTTCACCCCGCCAACTGGACGTCGCGCGGCTGGTGGGCAAGGGCCAGACCAACTACCAGATTGCCTGTGAGCTGGGGATCACCGAGAACACCGTCAAACTGTATGTGTCGCAGGTGCTGCGCCTGACTCACATGCACAATCGCACGCAGCTGGCGCTGGCCCTGTCGCCGAGCAATGCGGGCCTGCGCCAGCGGGTCACCGCGCACTGAAGGCTCGGGCACTGCCGGCGCAGGCGATCAGTTGCTGCTCTGGATGTGCCCTTCCTGACCCTGCTCGAACAGGTCCGGAATGTCGTAGTTGAATTTCCTCAGCCAACGTTGCATCGCCAATTCGCGCTCGGTGGCCGTGGCCGTCTGCGCAATCGGCGAGGCGGCCTGGTGGCTGATTTGCAGCTGCAGCCAGCCTTCGGTTTCTGCCTGCTGCGGCGAGGACGGCCCGGCCTCCAGGGCCATGGCCGAGCAGGGCAGGGCCAGCAGCCCGAGGCAGGCGAGAATCGGCAGTCTGTTCATGGTCCTTCTCCGCTGAATTATTTGAGAGGGTTGCTCGGTGCTTCGGCGACGGCGGCGACTTGATCGCCGGCCGCGGCCTTGGCTTTTTGCGGGGCCTTGAGCTGTTCGGCGCGGTCCTGGGCAATGCTGAACTGCTCGCGACTCAGGCCTGACTGGCTGACCACTTCGGCGGCCTGCTGCCAGTTGTCTTGATAGAGCAGCAGGGTCACCAGGTTGATCGACGCCAGTTGATCGCCCTGTTTCAGTTCAATGGCCGTGAGGAACTCGAAGCGCGCGTCCGCCAGGCGCAGTTGGTTGAGGTACACCACGCCCAGGTCGTTGCGGATCTTTTCATTGGTTGGCGCCAGCCGTGCCGCGCGCTGCAGATGGGCCTGGGCCTGGCCGTTGTCGCCGCGTGCCGCGTACAACTGTCCCAGGCCTTGTTCGGCTTCGGCGCTGACGCAGCCGTCAACCAGGCTGCGGTACAGCGGCTCCGCCTCGCTACGGCCGAGCAGGCGGTAGACCCGGGCCTTGCGCAGGCGCACTTCGCTCAAGCTGTCGGGCAGCTTCTCCAGGTTGGCCAGGCTGGCGTGCAGCTTGCCGTCGTTGGCCATGTCATCGGCGAGGTTCAATGCCAGCTCCTGGTCGGAGCTCAATTTGGCGCAACTGGCGCCGCCGATGGATGCCCAGGGCGTCTGGCCGTTGCTGGCGCAGCCGCTGAGCAACAGCAGGCTGGTGGCGATAAGCAGTGCTTTCATCGGTTTTCCTCTAGGACGCAAAGGCCCGGGCGATGGCGGTGAAACCCGGCCCGGCCAGGACAATCAATAACGCCGGGAACAGGAACAGCATCATCACCACCGACATCTTGGCGGACATTTTCGAGATGTATTCCTGCAGGCGAGTCAGGCGTCGGTCGTCGAGCAACTGCTTGAGCGCCAGCAGCGATTTCATCGCCCCGCCGCCTTGCTGCAGCAGTTGCTGGAGGATCACGCAGGTGTCGGTGTATTCATCCACCGCCAGCAGCGCGGCGGACTGATTCAGCTCCAGGCCCAGCTCCAGGCCGGAGTCGACCCGAGCCAGGATCAGGCGCAATTCGCTGGTCAGCTCCGGCAGCAGTTTCTGTGCCTCGGTGCTGAGCACGCGCAGCGACTGCTCCACGGCCATGCCGGACTCGAAGAGAATCCTCAGCAGGGGAATAAAGGTCGAAATCTCCTGGGCGATCTGTTTCTGCCGGCGCCCTACGGCGTAGGCCAGCCAGCGCTTGGGCAGCAGGTAACCGATGCCGGCACCGAGCACCGGGGCAATCCAGCGGTTCTGCGCACCGGGGAAAAATACTTCCTGGAGGAACACCACCAAGCCCAGCACCAGGATCGGCGTGCCGACCTGGAATGCGGCAAACAGCGAGCGTTCACTGGTGGTGCGCCAGCCGAGGCGGGCGAGCAGGGTCTGGGTTTCACCATCGATGCTCACCGAGCGCTGGCCGAACTTGCTGTCGCCGAGCTGGCGCATCCAGGTTTCCAGGCTGTTGTCCCGCGACATCTGGCCCTGCAGGCGACGGGCAACCTGGCGTGCCCGACGGCGTTGCGCCAGCAGGTTGCCGAGGAGCAGCGCCACGGCGGCCAACAGCAGGATGATGCTCGCCAGGATCGCCATTCAGATACTCCGCAACATGCGCGACAGTGCCAGGCAGCCGAACACTTCCAGGCTCACGGCGGCGAGCAGCATGTGCTGGCCGCTGCTGTCGTTCCACATGCCCATCAGGTAGGCCGGATTGGTCAGCATGAACCAGCCGGCAATCAACACCGGCAGCACGCCGAGCACCCAGGCGGTCATGCGGGTTTCACCGGTCATGGCGCGCAGTTGCCGGGCGCCTTGCTCGCGCTCGCGAATCAGCTTGATCAGGTTTTCCAGCAGCTCGCTGGCATTGCCGCCGTAACGGTGGTTGACCTTGAGTCCGAGGGCCAGCATGCGCAGTTCGTCCTGGTCGTAGAGTTCGGCAAAATCATGCATGGCATCCGGCAGGTTGACCCCCAGTTGCACGTTGCGCTGGACCCGGCCCAAGGCGCTTTTCAGCGGTTCGGCGCTGCTGTCGATGCCCCCCATGAGCGCGTCGGCCAAGGTCCGCCCGGATTTCAGGCTGCGGATGGCGTGATCGAGCATTGCCGGCAACAGCGCGATCATGCGCCTGAGCCGCAGCCGGTAACGCAGGGAGATGTACAGGCGCAGCGCAAGCGGTGGCAGCAGGATCAGCAACAGCAATCCTGGCCAGTCAGCGAGCAGGTAGCCGAGCACGGCAGCACAGGCCCAGATCGACAACCACAGGCCCAGGCGGTCGGTGGGCGCGCCCAGGCCGGCGCGGACAAACGCCCGTTCAAGGCCATTCCACGCCGGTTTCTCGACGATCAGTTGCGGCTGCCCGGCGGCCAGGCGGTTAAGCACGCGCTCGGTGCTGGTCTTGCGCACGCCCTGGTAAAACAGGCGAATCGACAAGGCCAGCAACAGCAGGCACAGCAGGATCAGCACCCAGGGTCCCATGATCCGCCTCCTCAGGTCAGTTGCGGGTGGACGCTGCGCCGCAGCTTGTCGCCCGCAGGGTTGAGCGCTTCACGGACAAAGCCGAAGCCAGTGCGCCGGTCGAGACGGAACAGGGTGTTGGTGACATACACGTCGTCGCGAATGCCCACCACTTCGACCACCTCACTGACGCAGCGGCGGCCATCGGGCATGCGCGTGAGCTGGATCACCACATCCAGTGCGGCGCAGATCATCTGCCGCAGGGTGCGCTCGGCAATCTGCCGCCCGGTCAGGCCCACCAGGGTCTCCAGGCGCAGCAGTGCATCCTGGGCATTGTTGGCGTGCACGGTGCTCATCGAACCGTCGTGGCCGGTGTTCATCGCGGTCAGTACGTCGAGCACTTCGACGCCGCGAATTTCGCCGAGGATGATCCGGTCCGGGCGCATCCTCAGGGCGTTGCGAATCAGGTCGCTGGCCTTGACCTCGCCATGGCCCTCGGCATTCGGCGGACGGGTTTCCAGGCGCACCACGTGCGGGTGATTCAATTGCAGTTCGGCGATGTCTTCGATCGTCACCAGGCGTTCGCGAGGGTTGATCAACTGGCTGAGAATGTTCAGCAGGGTGGTCTTGCCGGTGCCGGTGCCGCCGCTGATCAGAATGTTGCAGCGCCGGCCCACGGCTTCCTGGATAAACTCCAACATCGCCTGGTCGATGGTCTGCATCGCCACCAGGTCGCTGCTCTTGAGCATGTCCTTGCGAAATTTACGAATCGACAGGCAGGGACCATCGAGGGCGATGGGCGGGATGATCGCGTTGACCCGGCTGCCATCGGGCATGCGCGCGTCGACCATCGGCGACGACTCGTCCAGGCGCCTGCCCAGCGGCGCGAGGATGCGCTGCATGACCCGCTCGACGTGGTGCGCATCGATGAAGCGCAGGTCGCTCTGGTGCAGCACGCCATCACGCTCGATGAACACCCGGTGCGGACCATTGACCAGAATTTCGGTCACTGCCGGGTCGCGCAGCAGCACTTCGAGCGGACCGAAGCCGGTCAGTTCGTCGACGATTTCCTCGGCCAGGCGCTCCATTTCATAACGGGAAATCGCCAGGTGCAGGCGCGCGGTGTACTCGGCGACCTTGTCCATGACGAACTGGGTCAGCACCAGCCTGGAGCCTTCCAGCAGGTTTTTCCCGGACTCTTCGATGGCGTCGATGATGTGCCGGTGCAGCACCAGTTTCAGGCTTTCATGATCATGGTTGCCGCCTGCTTTGCGCGATTGCGCGCCGAACAGATTGTTGCCGTTCATTTGCTGCCTCGCAGGCGGTTCAGCCAATTGACCTTGGGTTTTTCCTGGCCGGCGGAACGCTTGGCCAGGCGGGTGCCGAGGGTGCGCAGGTGCTGGGTGAGGTTTTCTCGCGGCGCCAGTTCGAACAGGGTCAGCCCCTGGTTCTTGGCGTTGAGCCGCACTTCCGGGCTGTAGGCCAGGGTGGCGATGATTTCCAGGGCGAAGGTCTTGCCCAGGGTGTCCGAGTCGGGGGCGACGTTGCGCAGATAACGGTCCACCAACAGTTTGGCGTGTTCGAGTTTCATGCCCTTTTCGCGCCAGCGGTTGAGCACCGCCAGGTTGCGTCGGCAATCGAGCACGCTCTGGTCGGTGTACCAGAGCAGCTTGTCGCAATGGCTGACGAAAGTGCGCACGGCTTCGCTGTCGGGTTGGCCCGCCAGGTTCACCACGATGTGCTGGAAGTGTTGGCGCAAGGCGCTGAGCAGCATATACAGCTCGGCGGCGCTGGTGCGCTCCAGCGGCTCGTCGTTGTCGGCAGAAGCGAGGATGCGCAGGCCGGCTTCGGCGCTGGTGAATGCGCTGTCGATCAGGGTCGCATCGAGGCGGCGCAGATGACGCAGGGCGTCGCCGAAATGGAACGAGCTTTCCAGTCCCAGCAACGCCAGGCTGTCGCCCCGTGGCAAGCCGAGATCGAGCAGCAGGGTTTGCTGGCCGCTCTGCTGCACCACCAGGGCCAGGTGGCTCGACAGCAGCGCGCCATCGGCGCTGCTTTGCGCGCTGTAGAGCACGGTCAGCCCGCCCAGTTGGGCATTGGGCGCGACGGCGGGCAAGCGTTTGCCCAGGCGTCGAACCAGGCCGGACACTTCGCTGGAACGCGAGCCATAGGCGACAAAATCCCGCGCCCCGGCACGCATCGCATTGAGCACCAACTGGTTGTCCATGCCGTCGCCGAGGGCGACGATCGCCAGCATCGGCTTGGCTTCCAGCGCGCCTTCGATCATCGCGCACTGCGCAACCACATGTTCACGGTCGAGGCCGACAAACACCAGGCTGGCGAAGGTCACGTCGACCAGCGCCAGCAGTTCGTCGAGGTCACTGGTGCCCGTGCCCACCACCTGGCCCAGCGGCGCCAGCGCCCCTTGCAACCACTCCAGATCAGTGTTGTTGCGGGTGATGGCGAGAAAGGTCTGGCTCAGGCTCTGGCTCATCGCGACAGTCCACTGCGTTTATCGAAGTCGCCGTTTTCCAGGAAAAACATGCGATAGAAATTCGGGTCGTAGGTGCGCAGTTTTTCCCCCGGCAGCGACGGCAGCTGGGCATCGGCGGCCAGCGGCTGGACCAGGTGCGGGGTGACGATCATCAGCAGTTCACGCTCTTCGCGGTTGATCGTCGAGTCACGGAAAAACGCGCCGAGCACCGGGATGTCACCGAGCCCGGGAAACTTGTTGACCTGGGAGCTGTTGCGACTGCTGATCAAGCCGCTGATGACGAAGCTCTCGCCATCGGCCAGGGAGATGCTGGTGTCGGTGCGGCGGATGCTCAGGGCAGGCACGGTGGTGCCGGCGATGACCACGGCATTGCTGAAGTCCAGCTCGCTGACTTCCGGCGCGACTTTGAGCGAGATCCGGTTGCGGCCGACGATGGTCGGCGTCAGGGTCAGGCGAATGCCGAACTCCTTGTATTCGATCGACACGTTGTCGCTGCCGGAGCTGGGCACCGGGATCGGCACTTCACCGCCGGCGAGAAAGCTCGCGCTCTGCCCGCTCAGCGCCACCAGGCTGGGGCGGGCCAGGGTGTAGGCGAAGCCGCTGCCTTCCAGGGCATTGATCATGACCAGGGTCTTGCCGCCGACCCAGGAGAAGTTGAACTGATCATTGTTCACCGGTAGCCGTGGCTGGACCACGCCATCGATGGTCGGCAGGGTCCGCGGTGATCCGAACAGGAAGTTGCCACGGGTGCCGAAGATCGAGGCCGAGGCTTCCTTGAGCTTGGTGCGACTGACTTCGACGAAGCGGATATCGGTCTGCACCTGGCTGGGCAGCAACTCTTCTTCCGTGGCCTGGGTGCCGGTCAAGGCCACGCTGGCCTTGCCCTTGACGAACACCATGCTCTGGCGTGGCGCCGTCGCGCAGGCGGTCCAGACCATCAGGCTGGTGGCGCCCGGGGCCATGCCGGTGAGCAGGAAACTGCTGTTGCCGCTGGTCTGCACGTCGGCGATTTTCGGGTCGCCGATGGCCAGGCGGGTAATGGCCACCGGCGACTGGATCTGTTGTTGCAGGCCTTCGCCCACTTCGAAGGTGGCGGGCAACTGGTTCAGGGCGCTGCAGGAACTGGCGGCGGCCATCGCGAGATCGAGGGGCAGGCCGGCGAGCAACAGCGCGCAGCTGGCACGGCCAAGCAGAGGCATGAGGCGACTGGGCATCTCTGTGGATCCTTGCGCAATCAGGGAAGTTGTTGGGTGACCTGGTTGCCGCGGATCACTTCGATGCCGCGACGAGGGGCTGAGCTGGGCAATGCGCTCACGGGGTTTTTCGGGGTGCTGGCGAAAGCCAGTTGGTTGAACTGCATGAGTTGGCTGCTCGCGGCATCCAGGCGCGCGGGCGATTCGTTTTCACCGGCCCAGTAGCGGGCCAGGCGTTGTTCTTCGCTGCTGCGCACGGCCAGGCGCAAGGTGCCCGCCTGGGATGCCAGCATCAAGCGGCTCAAAAGCTGCTCCGGTACTGCCAGGACCACGGTGCGGGCGGCGCCGCGGCGTTGTTCTTGCTTGAGTTTTTCTTCCGCGCTCAGTGCCGGGTTGGCGGGCTTGCCGTTGTTGGCCAGGCCGAGCTGGTCGCCGACCGCCAGCACGCGCATGGCCGGGATGGCGATCTGGGCCGATTGCTGCAGGTTGATGTTGTCCTGGCGCAGGAACAGTAATACGTCGACGTAGTCACCCGGCATCAACTGGCCGCCCGCACTGATGACTTCGTCCACGGCCACGGCCAGCGCCCGCTCATCCTTGCGAATCATCCGCGCCAGCGGGCCGCCGGCGTCGAAGCTGTCGTCGCTCAGCCAGGTGCCGGCACTGAGTGGCCGCCAGGGTGTGCGGCCGATGGCCTGATCGAGGTTGTCGAGGCTGCCGGCGGGGGCGGTGTGGAGTTTTTCCACGGTCAGGTCGGCGGCGGTGAGGGCGGTGTAGGCGGGCACGTCACGGGCCAGGACGACCACGGCCTGGCGCGTCTGGTCCTCGGCACTGGCCACGGTCTGTTCAACGGCGGTCAGGGCGGTGGCCGCGACGGGGGCGGCAACCGGTTCAATGACGGTTTGCGGTTGACGGCTGAGGACCAGCCCCCAATACCCGACAATCAGTGCAGCGACCAAAAGCAGGCCAGCCAATCCCATGGTGACACGACTGTTCATGACGGCTCTCCCTATCCTGCTGCACGACTACTCGTTGAGTTTCAACGAGTAAGCTCGCGTCCAGGCAGCTATGAACATTCAACTATTTCGCTATTTGACGTTAGCGCAGCTATTTCAAAATGCCATTAGCGGTCAAAAAAATAACTCACGTATTTATGACGCGCGTTTGTTTGCTCGGTTTTTCGGGCGTCAAGGGAGCGATTATTACTTTGTGATTAATCCTTTCTTACAGTTGCTGGGGTGGGATTTGTTGACAATGCTCCGGTGGCACAAAGCAATCATGTGTTCCCCGATGACGATGCGCTCTGGCGCAAAGGAGTAGTCATATGAGTCTTGATTTCAGGACATCCCGGCACCGCCACCACACTGCGAAGACCACGTGAAGCTGTGCTGATGTGCACAGCCACCGGCCTATTTCCCGACAGGAATCGCACATGAGCGCTTTTTCATTCCCACGCCAACAGTTGCTTCTGGTCGACGATGAAGAAGACGCCTTGCAGGAGCTCGCAGAGTTGCTGGAAGGCGAGGGCTTTTGTTGCTTCCTGGCAACTTCGGTCAAGGTCGCCCTGCAGCAACTTACCCGTCATCCGGATATCGCCCTGGTCATCACTGATCTGCGTATGCCGGAAGAAAGTGGCCTGGCATTGATTCGTCGTTTGCGTGAGCACACTGCGCGCCAGTATTTGCCGGTGATTGTCATCTCCGGGCATGCCGCCTCGGAGGATGTCGATGAACTGCGGCGCATGCAGGTGCTGGACCTGTTTCGCAAACCCATTTACCACGTTCGTTTGCTGGAGACCCTGAACACCCTGTTCCCTCAACCGATATTGCATGTCGCCAATCTCTAGAACCTTTTGAGCGTTTCTTTCCAGGCAGGAGAAGTCCCTATGTTGCTTAACTTCGTGCGTTTTCTGTTCATCCGGGTACAGCTGTTCATGCGTCGTACCGAGGGTGCGTCGGCTATTGAGTATGCGCTGATCATCGCGATGATTGGTTTGGTCGTCCTCGTTGCAGGCAAGACTCTGGGAACATCAGTCGAGGGTATGTTCACCAAGGTATCGGGAGCATTGGACGCGGCGAAAGACGCCAAATAGTTTTTTCGCATCTAAAACGACCCGCCACAAGCGGGTCGTTTGCCCTCTGCTCCCCCCCCCTACAACTGATAACTGAAACTCACGCTATACCGCGTCCGCCGGTTAAACGTATCCAGCGCCTCATCCGACATCGCCTTCCCAGCCTCCAGCGCAACGTTGTAGTACTTGCCATCGCCAAAGCGCAGGCCCAGCGCCACGGAAGACAGGTCGCTGCCCTGGATCGGCAACCTGTTGAACCAGGTTTTCGCCCGGTCGAGCACCACGTAGGGCTGCAGGATCTTCAGCCAACGGCTGTCGCGATTGAAGCTGTAGTTCACCTCATACGCCGCGCCCCAGCCCTTGTCGCCGGAGGCCTGATCGTCGGGATAACCACGGCCGAAATTCTGCCCGCCGAACACCGCACGCTCGCTGTCGGGCAGGGTGTCGTCGCTCCAGTACAACGCCGCCGACAGCACCCCTTGCCAGTGCTCGAAGAAACTATTGCTCTGCACGCCCGACAAGCGCAGGCGGAAGAAGTCGAGGTCGTAGGTCGGGTCGTCGGTGTGTGCGCCCATGCCGTCGATACCTTGGTACAGACCGGCGCTGAGGATCTGCAATTGCCGGGCATCGGCCTTGCGCCAGTCACCCTCGAATGCCATCGCGCGGATGTCGGTCTTGATCGTGATTTGCCGTGGGTCGTCGACCACCCGATAGCGCGTCTGGTCATCCACCGCATACAGCCGCGCCCCGGCGTTGAGTTGCTCGGTGGGCGCGGCGATCAGCGGGTGGTTGAAGCCTACGGAGTAGCGATCATTTTCACGGTGGGACTTGAGCTGCAGGCCGTTGTCCAGGCGCAGCAGGGTGGCGGGGTCGGCGCGGTAGCGCGAGCCGGACACCAGCAGTTGCGTGCCTTCGGCATTGAGGAATTGGCTGTAGTCCAGGCGGTAGTATTTTTCTTCGTCATCGCCCGGTGGAAACAGGCCGCTGAGGCTCAGTTGCTCACCCATCGCGGTCTGCGAGTTGCTGCTGACACCCAGCAGCGCCTGGGTGCCTTTGCGGTTGTCGGCGGTGGTACTCAGGCTGCTGGTCCAGGGTTTGCGGCTGGCGTCGGCCACCAGGTAGGTCGCGCCGTCGGTGGTGCCGGGCGGCGGTACCTGGGCTTGCAGGCTGACCCCCGGAATGCGGTTCATCAGGGTGGTGTAGCGTTCGAAAGTCTTGCGGGTCAGCGGACGTTCGGCGCTGAGCTTGGCCACCAGTTCGTCGAGCAGCGCCCTGGCGCGGCCGATGTCGCCCTGCAGTTGATAATCCTTGATGTAGCCCTCCACCAGCACCACGCGCACCAGGCCCTGGTCGAAGGATTGCTGCGGCAGATAGGCGTAGGACAGCAGGTAGCCGTCGTCCTGGTAGCGGCGGGTGACGCTACGGGTCGCCTCGATCAATTCGGCGACCGTGATCGGATGGCCCAGCAGCGGTTGGTAGACCTTGCCGACTTCACTCAAGGGGTAGCGAGTGCCGCCCTCGATCTGCAATTTGCGGATGGTCAGCGTGGTGCCCATGGTCAACGGCTGGGCGGCGCTGGCTGCGGGCTGTGGCACCTGCAGGGGCGCGGCGGCGGGGCGGTAGGCGTCGGTGGGCAGGTTGGGGACGGGCAAGTTGCGGGTGGTCTGGTTGGTGTTGAGGTAGCTGGGCAGGGAATCAGCCTGGGTGTAGTTGCAGCAGGTGAACACCAACAGGCAAGCAATAGCGCGCATGGGACACTCCTTGGTCGAAACGGCAGCCTCGCCAGAGGAGCTTCAGTCCGTTGAACCCTCAAGCGATTGGGGGCAACAGGCCCCTTGAAGAAAAGGTGGAAAGCCTTTGCGGCTTTCCACCTGCAACCAAGCGTAGGCGCTGAAAGGGCGACCGGCGAACCGGCCAGGTGCAGCGTTAGTGTCTGTTGCCGGTGAGCGCGCCGAGCCCGCCGGCCAAGCCACCGTTACCAGTGCCATTGGTCAAGGTGCCGACGGCGCCCAGGGTGTTGCCGACTGCCGCCACCGTGGTGCCGACGGCCTGGGTCACCGGGTTGGGCGCAGCGGCAGCGATGTTGGCGCCGACGTTGCTGACCGCCGCTCCGGCTTGACCGGTGAGAGCGGCGACCGGAGCACCGAGCCCGGTGGCGCTGCCGACGGTCTGGGTGACGCTGGCGACGCCACTGGTGACCGGGTTGAGCGCAGTGCCGATGGCATTGCCGGCACCGGCCAATGGTGCGGTGGCGGCGGTGTTGGCCACGCCGGAACCGCCCAGCACCGGACCCACCTTGGCCACCAGCGAACCGCCCGTACCCGCGGTGACGGCTGCCGAACTGACCAGCGGATTGTTGTTGCCGGCGTTCAAGCCATTGCCCAGATTGATCACCGCGCCACCGACGGTTTCCAGCAGGCCGCCGCCATTGCCGCCGCTGCCGGTCGTCGCCACCAGGCCGGTGGACGTGTGCAGGGTGGTGGCGACATTGGTCAGCGCGGTGCCGGTGGTGTCAGTCAGCGGATTGCCGTTGCCCGCCGTCTTGACCTTGCCGCCCAGCTCGGCGACGCCGCCGCTGACGCCGTTGAGCAGGCCGCTGACCGGAGCGCTCAAACCAGTGGCGCCGGCGACTTTGCCGGTCAGGCCTTCAGCCAGGGTCACCACCGGTACCAGCACTTTATTGCCGGCCTGATCACTGAGCGAGCCCAGCTTTCCGGTGCTGGTAGCCGTGGTCAGGGTGTCGCCGAGCATGCTGACTTTTTCACCGACGCCGCCGAGTACCGGGTCGACTTTGGTGATCACGCCCCCCACCAACGGGATGCTGCCGGTGGCAGTGGTCAGCTTGCCGCTGAGGTCGGTCACGCCGTTGCCGACATCGGTCACGACATGCCCGGCCACCGCAGTGGTTTTGCTAACGGCCTGGGGATCGCTGCCGAGTTTCCCGAGGCCATTGCTCAGGTCGTCGCCCACGCTGCCCACCACATTGCCGGTGGTGTTGGTCACGCTTTGCACGACGCCACCGACCACCGGGGCACCTGCAGCGCTGTCGCCAATCTGGGTCACGCCGTCGCCGACGCCACTTACGGTTTTGCCGATGTCACTGATTACGGTGCTGGTGGTCAGGCCCGGTGGTGTGGTGCCGCCGTTGCCATCGCCTGGGTTCGTGCCACCGCCTGGATTGGTCGTGCCGCCGCCGGTCCCGCCACCCGTACCGCCGCCGGTGCCTGCGGTGCCGTCACCCGCACCGCCGCCAGTGCCGCCACCGGTGCCCGCCGTACCATCGCCACTGCCGCCCGATCCGCCGGAGCCACCGCCGTCTGCCGCACCGGCAGCGCCATCGGGCGGCGAGCTGTCGGAGGTGCTGTGGTGTCCGCCACCGCCACTGCTGCAACCCGCCAAACTCATGCTCAGGACCAGAGCCACTGCTGTACTTGCTTTCAACCATACGCGCGTGTTCATGAGGATTTTCCTTGCACCTAATACCACGATCACTGATTCGATGGCCTGTCGGTTCTGGATGCCGGCAATGCCTCGTCCGTTGCATACAGTTCTAATCCTCGTGGTGTCGGATTCCACTCCTCACTTGGCATTAGGCCTTTCGATAGCTGTGCGGCAGGTACGGAAAAAAGCGCGGTAATTCAAGGTGTTGCCAAAACCACTGACGACTTTCTCCACTTAAGTGATAAGCACAATTAAGCCGCCGGCTGCGGACGCTATACTGCGCGCCATATCTTTTCGTTGGAGAACAGCATGCCGGCACCTGTCTGGTGGTTACTTTGTCTGCCGTTGATTGCCGGGGCGTTTTTGCCGTTGCAAGCCGGTATCAATGGTCAGTTGGCCAAGCAGGTGTCCAGCGTGCTGGCCGCTGCCCTGATCTCGTTTTTTGTCGGCACCGTGGCCTTGCTGGTGCTGATGCTGATCCAGCGCGAAACGCCGAGCCTGAGCGCGCTCAAGGGCCTGACCTGGTGGCACTGGAGCGGTGGTCTACTGGGGGCGTTCTTCATCACCACGGCGGCGTTCGCCGGCCCGCGTATTGGCGCCATGCTGTTCATGGCGCTGGTTCTGGCCGGGCAGTTGGGCATGGCCCTGGCCCTGGATCACTTTGGTTGGGCGGGCTTTCGCGAGGCGCCCATCAGCGCCGGCAAGATTGCCGGGCTGGTGTTGATCCTGGCGGGTGTGTTCCTGATTCGTCGCGGCTGATTCGGCTCAGGGCAGGGTCTGCCAGGTGCCGCGCATGTGTTCCAGGTCGCCGTGGCCGAGCAGCTGCACCTCACCCTGGGAGCCTGTCGCGCTGCTTTGCAGAATGACTTCGCTGGGCAGGCGCACGGGCTTTTTGAACTGCACGGCGATCTCATAGCCGCTGCCGGGCAGGTGCCCGCTCAAGGCCGCCATCGTCCGCGCCTTGAGCCACAGCCCATGGGCGATCGCCTTGGGAAAGCCAAACAGACGGGCGCTGGCAGCGCTCAAGTGGATCGGGTTGTAGTCCCCCGAGACCCGTGCGTACTGCCGGCCAATCTCGGCCGGTGCCCACCAGCGCGTCAGCTCATCCAGCGCCAGTGTTGCCTGCGGCAAGCTCTCGGCAGGTTCGCCCTCGAGCTTCACACCTTTGCACAGCATCTGGCTTTCGGCTTGCCACAGCGTGCCGAGTGAATCCTCCAGACATGTCACCAAATCGAAGGTTGCCCCCTTGGCGTGGGGTTGCAGGTTTTGCACGTGGACGCTCACCTGCACCCGGCTGATGCCGCCGAGGGGCCGGATCACGCGAATGCGATTGCCCAGGTGCACCAGTCCCAGCAGCGGAAAGGGGAAATCCTTGCCCGTGAGCAAGGCCATCTGCAGGCCAAAGGCGAGGACATGGGGATAAGTCGGCGGCAGCAGCGCGCTGTCGGGAAAACCGCAGACCTTGCGATAGGCCGTCACGTTCCGTGCATCGACCTCGACCCACGAGCGCAGGCCGTCATTCGGCAATTGCGTGCCGGTGATCTTGCGTCGAGTCGCCGCGCGCCAATACAAACCGGATAGCTGAGGGGGGCTGTGAAGCTGCTGCCAATCCGTGGTCATGTTCAGGCTCCCAATACGCTTTGGCCGCAGACCCGCAGCGCCTGCCCGCTCACTGCACCACTGCCGGGCTGGGCCAACCAGGCCACGGCTTCGGCGACGTCTTGCGGCAGGCCGCCCTGGCCCAGGGAACTCATGCGCCGCCCGGCTTCACGCAGGGCGAAGGGGATATGGGCGGTCATCTGGGTTTCGATGAAACCCGGCGCCACGGCGTTGATGCTGATCCCGCGTGCTGCGAGCGAAGGCGCCCAGGCCTCGGCCAGGCCGATCAGCCCGGCCTTGCTCGCGGCGTAGTTGGTCTGTCCGCGGTTGCCGGCGATGCCGCTGATGGAGGCAAGCAGAATCACCCGGCCGTTGTCGTGCAGGGTGCCGCTGTCGAGCAGGGCCTGGGTCAGTACTTGCGGCGCATTGAGATTGACCGCGAGCACCGCGTCCCAGAAGTCCGGGGTCATGTTGGCGAGAGTTTTGTCGCGGGTGATCCCTGCGTTGTGCACGACGATGTCGATGCCCTCGGGCAACTGTTCAATCAAGCGGCTGGCGGCGTCTTCGGCGCAGATATCCAGGGTGATGCTCTTGCCGCCGAGGCGTGCGGCGAGGGCCTCGAGGTCGTTTTTCGCCGGCGGTACGTCGAGCAGCACCACGTCGGCACCGTCGCGGGCCAGGGTTTCGGCGATCGAGGCGCCGATGCCGCGTGCAGCACCGGTCACCAGTGCCTTGCGCCCCGCCAGTGGCCGGGTCCAGTCCTCGACCTGGGTTGCGCAGGCGTCGAGGCGAACCACCTGGCCTGAGATGTAGGCGCTTTTCGGCGACAGGAAAAACCGCAGCGCGCCTTCCAGTTGATCTTCGGCACCGGCGCCGACATACAGCAACTGCAGGGTGCCGCCGCTGCGCAGTTCCTTGGCCAGCGAACGGCTGAACCCTTCGAGGGCGCGCTGGGCGCTGGCGGCGAACGGGTCGCTGAGGCTTTGCGGGGCGCGTCCGAGGATCACCACATGGGCACTGTGGTCGAGGTTTTTCAGCAGCGGCTGGAAGAATTCACGCAACTGCTTGAGCTGATCGGTGTGCAGCAGTTCGCTGGCGTCGAACAGCACCGCCTTGAGCTTGGGCCCGTGGCCGGGAATCCACGCCTGGGCCACCAGCGGTTCGGCGCCATAGCTGTAGAGTTGCTCGGTGAGCTTGTGGGCGAACGCGCCGACGTTGCGCGCCAGGGCGCCGCCACCGATCAGCAGCGCGCCGTCCACCGGCCGCAGGCGCCCGGCTTGCCAACGCTCCAGGCGGACCGGCGAGGGCAGGCCAACGGCTGCGACCAGGCGATGGCCGAGGGACGAGTTGGCGAAGTCGATATAGCGGTCAGACATGGAACGCGCTCCAGGAGTTGGGGTTCAAAGTGTGGACCACGGATTGTCATCAGTCGTTCGATCCGCGAGATAAGGCCTACGCTTGTGGGTCATGGCTGTCACAGAATAGGAGCTTTTCATGACCCAGTTGCGCCGCGTCGCGATCATTGGCGGTAATCGCATCCCTTTTGCCCGGTCCAACGGACCGTACGCCACGGCCAGCAACCAGGCGATGCTGACGGCGGCGCTGGAGGGCCTGATCGAGCGCTACAACCTGCACGGCCTGCGCATGGGCGAAGTGGCGGCGGGGGCGGTGCTCAAGCATTCGCGGGATTTCAACCTGACCCGCGAGTGCGTGCTCGGCTCACGGCTGTCGCCGACCACCCCGGCCTACGACATTCAGCAAGCCTGTGGCACCGGGCTGGAAGCGGCTTTGCTAGTGGCCAACAAGATTGCCCTGGGGCAGATCGAGTGCGGTATCGCCGGCGGCGTCGACACCACCTCGGATGCGCCGATCGGGGTCAACGAGGGCCTGCGCAAGATTCTGCTGCAAGCCAATCGGGCGAAGACCACTGCTGACAAGCTGAAAACCTTCCTGCAACTGCGGCCTCGGCACCTGGTGCCGGAATTGCCACGCAACGGTGAGCCGCGCACCGGGTTGTCCATGGGCCAGCACTGCGAGCTGATGGCCCAGACCTGGAACATCCCGCGCGCCGAGCAGGATCAGTTGGCCCTGGAAAGTCATCAGAAAATGGCCTCTGCCTACGCCGAGGGTTGGCACAACGATCTGCTTACGCCGTTTCTCGGCCTGACCCGCGACAACAATCTGCGCCCGGACCTGACCCTGGAAAAACTCGCGGCGTTGAAGCCTGTTTTCGAAAAAAGTGCCAAGGGCACGCTGACTGCTGGCAACTCGACGCCGCTGACCGATGGCGCTTCCCTGGTGTTGCTGGGCAGTGAAGCCTGGGCTGAGGAACGCGGGCTGCCGATCCTCGCCTACCTGCGCGATGGCGAAGCGGCGGCGGTGGATTTCGTCAACGGCGCCGAAGGTTTATTGATGGCGCCGGTCTACGCGGTGCCGCGTTTGCTGGCGCGCAACGGCCTGAGCCTGCAGGATTTTGACTACTACGAAATTCATGAAGCCTTTGCCGCGCAGGTGCTGTGCACGCTCAAGGCCTGGGAAGACGCCGACTACTGCAAAAGCCGCCTGGGACTGGATGCGCCGTTGGGCTCGATCGACCGCAGCCGGCTCAACGTCAAAGGCAGCTCCCTGGCCGCCGGCCACCCGTTTGCCGCGACCGGCGGCCGCATCGTCGCCAGCCTCGCCAAATTGCTGGAGACGGCGGGGCAGGGCCGCGGATTGATCTCGATCTGCGCTGCGGGCGGGCAGGGTGTGACGGCGATTATCGAACGTTAAATCCCACAGGGGCGCGAATGAGGTGACCTGTAGGAGCCGGCTTGCCGGCGAAGGCGCTGTGTCTGATGCACCGTGGTGTCTGGATCGCTGGCAAGCCAGCTCCTACAAGAGCCTGATGAAACATGTAGGAGCCGGCTTGCCGGCGAAGGTGGTGTGTCTGATGCACCGTGGTTTCCGGGTCTGGCAATCCGCAAGCGGGTGCCAGATCCTGGGGCATTGAACAGGCTTTATGTGCGGAACCTGCGCACCAACCCGTCCAACTCATTCGACAACCCCGCCAGGCTCTGCGAATCCAGGCGGGCCGAGTTGGCCAGTTCGGCCACCAGCTGTGCATCGCCATGGATCTGGCTGATGTGCCGGTTGATGTCTTCGGCGACCTGATGCTGCTCTTCGGCGGCCGTGGCGATCTGGGTGTTCATGTCGCGGATCACGTCTACCGATTCACGGATCTGCCCGAAGCTGTTGCGCGCTTCACCGATGCGGCTCACCGACTGCTGCGAGACCTCAAGGCTGGCGTGCATCTGCTGGGTGACCTGGCTGGTGCGCTTGGCGAGGTTGCCCAACAGGCCGTCGATTTCCGCGGTGGAGTCGGCGGTGCGCTTGGCCAGGGCCCGCACTTCGTCGGCGACCACGGCGAACCCACGACCTTGTTCACCGGCCCGCGCCGCTTCGATGGCAGCATTGAGCGCCAGCAGGTTGGTCTGCTCGGCAATCGAGCGAATGGTGCCGAGGATCGACTGGATATCGTTGCTGTCGCGCTCCAACTGCTGCATCGACTGCGCCGATTGCTCGATCTCCTGGCTCAGGCGATCGACGCTGCTCACGGCCGCATCGATCTGCTGCTGGCCTTCGCGGGCCTGACGCTGGCCGCTGTCGGCCGAGTCGGCGGCCTGGCTGCAAGAGCGGGCCACTTCGTTGGCGGTGGCGACCATTTCGTGGAACGCGGTCGAGACCATGTCCACTGCCTCACGCTGGCGCCCGGCGGCTTCGGCCATCTCACCGGAGACCTGGGTGGCATTGTGGGAGTTGGCGAGGATCTTGGTCGCGGCGCCGCCGATGTGCTGGATCAGGCTGCGGATCGCCGCGAGGAACTGGTTGAACCAGTTGGCCAGTTGCGCGGTTTCGTCGCTGCCACGGATTTGCAGATTGCGGGTCAGGTCGCCTTCACCCTGGGCGATGCCTTCCAGGCCACTGGCGACGCTGCGGATCGGCCGCACGATGAGGCTGGCGAAGCTCGCGCCGACCACGGCAAAGATCACCGCCAATACGGCAGCGATGATGGCGATCAACCAGGTCAGTTGGGTCGCCGAGCTCATTACGTCAGCCTGTTTGATCAGGCCGACGAAGGTCCAGCCCAGCTGCTCCGACGGCCAGACATTGGCCATGTAGCGCTCGCCGTTCAGCTCGACTTCCACCAGGCCCTTGCCGGCCTTGGCCAGTTGCGCGTAGCCGTCGCCGAGGCTGTTCAGTGGCTTGAAGTTGTGTTCCGGTTGCTTGGGATCGACCAGCACGGTGCCGTTGTTTTCCATCAGCATCAGGTAGCCGGTTTCACCGAGCTTGATCTGTTTCACCAGCTCGGTCAGCTGGGTCAGCGTCACGTCGATACTGACCACGCCGCCCTGCGCCCCAAGCTTGTTGTCGATGGTACGCACGGTACTGACGTAGGTGGTGTTGTCATCGGTCCAGTAATAGGCTTCGGTGCGCAGTGGCTTGCCGGGCTTGGCCTGGGCGGCCTTGTACCAGGGCCGTTGGCGCGGATCATAGTTGGCGAGCTGGGCGTCGTCGGGCCATGAGACATAACCGCCGGCGCTGGTGCCGACGATGGCATAGGCATAGGCCGGGTGGCTGTTGCCCAGATTTTCCAGCAGGGCAAATACCTGCTTGTCCATCTCGCCCTGGGGAATGCTCGCCGCGTTGGCGCCCATATAGCTCTTGAGGCTGGCGTCGGTGTTCTTGATCAGGGGCAACGAGGCCAGGTAGTTGACGTTCTGGCTGATGCCGTCGAAGAACATCTGCATGGCGTTGCTGACCTGGCGGATCTCTCGATCACTGGAGTCGACAAAGCCGGCCTTGGCATCGCTGCGCAGGTTCATGATCACCAGGGTTGCCACCAGCACCACCGGCAAGCAGGCGATTACTGCAAACGCCCACGTCAGTTTTTGTTTGATGTTCATCCGCGCTCCAGAATTTTTCTTATTGGCCGATTGTCAGACAAATCCTTGTGTCTCTGATGACTTCGGCTGCCGGCTGCGGAAATTGAGGAGTTGTGTGAAAAAACCTACAAAAAAATGGCTGTAGTACCTCGGGTTCTGTCGTAAATGCCTTCTCATCGCATCGACAACAAGCGTTGAAGTCTCGGCTATGATCAGCGTCACCCGACGACTGGCCGCGAATAAATCTGGCACAGTGAGTGCATCCACAGGGTTCATAGGTCGGCAACCCCTCCCCGTGTCGAGAGGATTGCCGTATAACGAGTGACATTCGCGTGTTTGGTAATAAAGGACCCACAATAAAAGCTGATGAAGACTCCAAAACGCATTGAACCCCTGATCGAGGACGGTCTGGTTGACGAGGTGCTGCGCCCACTCATGAGTGGTAAAGAAGCAGCTGTTTATGTGGTGCGCTGCGGCAACGAACTACGTTGCGCGAAGGTCTACAAGGAGGCGAACAAACGAAGTTTCCGCCAGGCTGCCGAGTATCAGGAAGGCCGCAAGGTGCGCAACAGCCGCCAGGCCCGGGCCATGGCCAAGGGCTCCAAGTTCGGTCGCAAAGAGACTGAGGACGCCTGGCAGAACGCTGAAGTCGCGGCACTGTTCCGTCTGGCCGGTGCCGGCGTGCGAGTGCCCAAGCCGTTCGACTTCCTTGAAGGCGTGTTGCTGATGGAGCTGGTGGCCGACGAGTACGGCGATGCGGCGCCGCGTCTCAATGACGTGGTGCTGGAAGCCGATCAGGCGCGCGAGTATCACGCCTTCCTGATTTCCCAGATCGTGCTGATGCTGTGTACCGGACTGGTGCACGGTGACCTGTCCGAGTTCAATGTGCTGCTGACGCCAGACGGCCCGGTGATCATCGACTTGCCACAAGCGGTGGATGCGGCGGGCAATAACCATGCGTTCAGCATGCTCGAGCGGGACGTCGGCAACATGGCCCTGTACTTCGGGCGTTTTGCCCCGGAGTTGAAGCGCACGCGTTATGCCAAGGAAATGTGGGCGTTGTATGAAGCCGGCACCTTGCACCCGGCCAGCGTGCTGACCGGCGAGTTCGACGATCCTGAAGAACTGGCGGATGTCGGCGGCATCATGCGCGAGATCGAGGCAGCGCGCTTCGACGAGGAGCGTCGCCAGGCGATTCGCAAGGCCGACGACGCGCCACCGAGCAAGGCCGAAGAGCCGCCTCCACCCTGGATGCAGTGATCCGCTTTTCCGTGGCGAGTCAGCTCGCCACGGGTTGCGCGCAACAGCCCGACGCCAGTTCCTTGAGGATCGGGCAGTCGGGACGATGGTCACCCTGGCAGTGCTCCACCAGGTCCTGCAGGGTGTCGCGCAACTGGCCCAGTTCGCGGATCTTCTGATTCAGCTCATCGATATGCTGGCGCGCCAGGGCCTTGACGTCGGCGCTGGCCCGCTGCCGGTCCTGCCACAGGGTCAGCAACTTGCCGACCTCCTCCAGAGAAAACCCCAGGTCCCGCGAGCGCTTGATAAAGGCCAGGTTGTGCAGGTCCTCATCGCTGTAGATGCGGTAGCCGCTGTCGGTACGATGGGCCGGCTTGAGCAGGCCGATCGACTCGTAGTAGCGAATCATCTTGGCGCTCAGGCCGCTGTGCCGGGCTGCTTGGCCGATGTTCATTCGAGGTCCTCCAGTTGTTTCGGCTTCCAGGTCTTGAGCAGCAACGCATTGCTGACCACACTGACGCTGGACAAGGCCATCGCCGCACCTGCCATTACCGGGTTGAGCAGGCCGAACGCGGCCAGCGGGATACCAATCAGGTTATAGACGAAGGCCCAGAACAGGTTCTGGCGGATCTTCGCGTAGGTCTTGCGGCTGATCTCCAGGGCGGCCGGGACCAGGCGTGGGTCGCCGCGCATCAAGGTAATACCGGCAGCGTGCATCGCCACGTCGGTGCCGCCGCCCATGGCGATGCCGATATCCGCCGCCGCCAACGCCGGGGCGTCGTTGATGCCGTCGCCGACCATCGCCACCACCCCGGACTTTTTCAGCTCGGTCACCGTCGCGGCTTTCTCGGCGGGCAGTACTTCAGCATGCACGTTGCGAATGCCCAGCGCTTCGGCCACCACCCGGGCGCTGCCGCGGTTATCGCCGGTCAGTAGATGGCTGCCGATCTGTTGTCCGTTCAATTCGGCAATCGCTTGCAAGGCGCCGGGCTTGAGGGTGTCGCCAAAGGCGAACAGGCCGAGCACCTGGGGCTGCGGGCTTTGCTCGATCAGCCAGGACAGGGTCCGGCCTTCGGCTTCCCAGGCCGTGGCCGAGGCCGACAGCGAGCCGGCGCTCAGGCCGCTTTCTTCCAGCAGCCGGCGATTGCCCAAGGCCAATTGTTTACCGTCCAGCGTACCGGCAATGCCGCGACCGGTCAGCGATTGGCTGGCCGTCACGTCCGCCACCGCCAGGCCACGCTCGCTGCAGGCGTCGAGTACGGCCTTGGCCAACGGGTGTTCGCTGCCACGTTGCAAGGCGCCGGCTTGTTGCAGCAGAAGTGCTTCGTTGCCATCGAGGGCCGCAAAGTGAGCGATGCGCGGGGTGCCGGAGGTCAGGGTGCCGGTCTTGTCGAACACCACCACACTGACTTCATGGGCGCGTTCCAGGGCTTCGGCGTCCTTGATCAGAATGCCGTGGCGCGCGGCGACACCGGTACCTGCCATGATCGCCGTGGGCGTGGCCAGGCCCAGCGCACACGGGCAGGCGATCACCAGCACCGCCACCGCATTGATCACCGCAGTTTCCAGCGGCGCGCCGTACAGCCACCAGCCGACCAGGGTCGCCAGGGCCAGCAACAGCACCACGGGGACGAAGACCTGGCTGACCTTATCCACGAGTTTCTGGATCGGCGCCTTGCCAGCCTGGGCGTCTTCCACCAGGCGGATGATCCGCGCCAGCACGGTTTCCGCACCCAGGGCCCGGGTGCGTACCAGCAGGCGTCCTTCGCCGTTGATGGCGCCACCGGTCACGCTGTCGCCGGGTTGTTTCGGCACCGGCAGGCTCTCGCCGCTGATCAGCGCTTCGTCGGCATGGCTCTGACCCTCAACGACTTCGCCATCCACCGGAAAACGCTCGCCGGGCTTGACCAGTACCAGGTCACCGACACGCAGGGCGCTGATGGCGACGTCTTGTTCGCGGCCATCGATCACCTGGATCGCCCGTTCCGGCCGCAGGGCTTCGAGGGCGCGAATGGCGCTGGCGGTCTGGCGTTTGGCGCGGCTTTCCAGGTACTTGCCCAGCAGGACCAGGGCGATGACTACCGCCGAGGCTTCGAAGTACAGGTGGGGCAAGGTGCCGGCGCTGGCCGTTGCCCACAGATAAATGCTCAAGCCATAACCGGCGCTGGTGCCTAGGGCCACCAGCAGGTCCATGTTGCCGGCACCGGCGCGCACGGCCTTCCACGCGGCGACATAAAAGCGCGCACCAAAGATGAACTGCACCGGTGTCGCCAGGGCGAACTGCACCCAGGCCGGGAGCATCCAGTGCAGGCCGAAGGGTTGCACCAGCATCGGCAGTACCAGTGGCAAGGCGAGGATGACCGCGAGCAGGACGCTCCAGCGTTCACGTTGCAGGCGCTGCTGTTGATCGTCATTGGTGGCGTTTTCGGCTTGCCAGACGCTGGCGCTGTAACCGGCCTTGGTCACGGCGTCGATCAGGCCTTGCGGATCGACCTGCCCCAGCAATTCCAGATGTGCCCGTTCATTGGCCAGGTTGACGCTGACACTTTTGACCCCGGCAACCTTGTTCAAGGCCCGCTCGACCCGACCTGCGCAGGAGGCGCACGTCATGCCGCCGATACTCAGTTCGAGGCTCTGGGCCGGAACGCTGTAACCGGCTTGCTGCACCGCTTCCAGCAGTGCCGGCAAGCTGTCGCGAGGCGCCTCGACCCGCGCCTGTTCGGTCGCCAGATTGACGCTGACCGCGCCGGCGCCGCTGACTTTGCGCAGGGCGCGCTCGACACGCCCGGCGCAACTGGCGCAAGTCATGCCGGCAATCGGCAAATCGAAGGTAGTGGAATCGGACATCGGTCTTACTCCCTGTAGAAATGACCTACAGGATCAACCTTGCCATGCTGGCAAGGTCAAGCGCCATTGCCAGGTGCGAATCAGTAACCCAGTCCAGCCTGTTTCAAGTACATGCCCTGGGCGTTCATGGCGATGCGGTATTTCTGGATATCGCCGGCGCGCAAGGTGATGTTCTGAGAACCTGGCGCGAGCATCCCCGGGTTGCACCCGGGTGCCTGGCCGGGCAGCAGTTTCAGGCGCAGGGAGAAGCTGCCGGGCGGCAGGTTGAATGAGGTGCTCTGTTCCTGGAACAAGCGTCCTGACAGTTGATCCTGGATGTACACGCCGATTTCGCAGGAGGTTGCGACTTCCAGGCGTTCGCGGGAAATGATCAGCACCGCGTAATCCTGCGCGCTGGCCGGTGGTGCGGCGGCGCACAGGCCGAGCAGGGCAAGTAGGCTGAAAGCGTGCCAGCGCATGGCTGAGGCTCCTGTTGAAAGTCATCGATGGCCAAGCTTGGACGAGCGTGTCGCGTTATGCCAGCCCGGCAGTGGTGCAAAGAACTTGACCTTGCCACGGTGGCAAGCTCAAGACTGCTCGCAACCTCAATAAAGGAGATGCCTCATGCAAGTATTCAATGTCCAGGGAATGTCCTGCGGTCACTGCGTCCGGGCCATTACCCAAGTGCTGCAAGCCGAAGATCCGGCGGCCAGTGTGCGCGTCGACCTCGCCGCCAAGGAAGTGGGCGTGGAGAGCCGGCTGACCGCCGAGCAGGTGATCAGCCTGATCAGCGAGGAAGGCTACGCGGTGCAACTCGCCGGGTAAAAAACAATAGTTAGCGACCTATCGGAATGTTCAAGGCGTTCCAGCGCGGCTAGACTGTCGGGCTGTCGACTGATGTGAGCTGGACGCCTGATGAATTTTCGCACCATCCTGATTCTTGGCGCCCTCAGCGCTTTCGGGCCGTTGGCCATCGATTTCTACCTGCCGGCCTTCCCGGCGATGGCGGCGGCGTTCGGCACTGACGAACAGCACGTGCAACTGACGCTGGCCGCGTACTTTCTCGGTCTGTCGATCGGGCAGCTGGCTTACGGTCCGGTAGCCGATCGCTTCGGACGACGTATTCCCCTGCTCATTGGCGTGGGGCTGTTTACCCTGGCCTCGCTGGTCTGCGCCTTCGCCCCGAGCCTGGAATGGTTGATTGCCGCGCGGTTCGTGCAGGCCCTGGGTGGCTGTGCCGGGATGGTGATTTCCCGGGCGGTGGTCAGCGACAAATGCGACGCGGTGGGTTCGGCGAAGGTCTTTTCGCAACTGATGCTGGTGATGGGCCTGGCGCCGATTCTTGCGCCGATGCTCGGTGGTTTGCTGGTCAATCTGCACGGCTGGCAGTCGATCTTCATTGCCTTGACGGTGTTCAGTGCGGCGGCAGGGCTGGCGGTGGCCATGGGGCTGCCGGAGAGCATGCCGGCCCATCAGCCTCGGCAACCCTTGTCCGGTGCGCTGCGCCAGTATGGACGGTTGCTGTCGGACAAGGTCTACCTCGGGCACGCCTTGACCGGCGGCATCGCGATTGCCGGGATGTTTTCGTACATCGCCGGTTCGCCGTTCGTCTTCATCAAGCTGTATGGCGTGCCGGCCGAGCATTTCGGTTGGCTGTTCGGGATCAATGCAGCGGGGTTCATCCTGGTGGCACAGATCAACGCGCGCTTGCTCTCCCGGCGCGGACCGGCGTTCCTGCTGACTCGCACGGTATGGATCTATCTGACGGCAGGCTTGGCGTTGCTGGCGGTCAGCGCGCTGCACACCGAACACCTCTGGCCATTGCTGATTCCGCTGTTTATCTGCATCTCCAGCCTGGGCTGCATTCTGCCCAACGCCTCGGCCTGCGCCATGAACGGCCAGGGCGCACGCGCCGGCAGCGCGTCGGCGTTGCTCGGCTGTGTGCAATTCAGTGTCGCCGCCGGTGCGGCGGCGTTGGTCGGGGTGCTGCATGACGGCACGGCGGTACCGATGGCGATGGTCATCAGCCTGTGCGGGATTCTGGTGGTGAGTGTGGCGATGCTCACCCGTCGCCTGCAGATAGCCCGGGCGGCGCAAGCCGAGGCTTGATTCAGCTCACGGCGCGTTGTGGCTGGCGCTCGGGCAGGTAATGAGGGGCGTGAATTCGGGTTTCGAGGGTGGTGGTGAAGGCGCGGGCTTCGGCTTCGGAGCGGAAGTTCACGGTCTGTTCGTCGAGGCGCACTTGCCACCGGGATTTTGCCAGTTCTTTTATCAGGATCTTCATTGCTGACCTCCGTGCGTAAAAGAGTGCATTGCAGAAGCTGCGATTGTAGACCCGGAATCCGCCGACAAATATGACTGCGATCAACTGTCGGACTGGTGGCTTAGAAGCAAAAGAGCGCAGGTTGCGCTCTTTTGTTCCAAGGCCGGTCAGAAGCCTTCGAGGACAATCTTGCCCTTGGCTGTACCGCTCTCCAGCAGCGCGTGGGCGCGTCGCAGATTGGTCGCATTGATGCTGCCGAAGTGCTCGCCAACTGTGGTTTTCAAGGTGCCGGCGTCAATCAGTTCAGCCACCCGGTTGAGCAGTTTGTGTTGCTCGAGCATGTCGGCGGTTTCGAACAGCGAGCGGGTGTACATGAACTCCCAGTGCAGCGACAGGCTCTTGCGCTTGAGCGCGGTGATGTCCAACGCCTTCGGATCATCGATCAAGGCCAGCTTGCCCTGGGGCGCGAGGGCCTCCACCAACTGCGCGAAATGCTGGTCGGTCTGGGTCAGGCTGGCGACGTGAGTGACGTGTGGCTGGCCGGCGCGCTTGAGTTCCTCGCTCAGGGGCTTGCCGTGATCGATCACCAGGTCGGCGCCCAGCGCCTCGACCCAACTGCGGGTCTGCGCGCGGGAGGCGGTGCCGATCACCTTGAGTGCGGTGAGCTGGCTGGCCAGTTGGGTCAGGATCGAGCCAACGCCGCCGGCGGCACCGACGATCAACAGGCTTTGGCCTTCGGCAGCATTGCCTTCGCCGATCTGCAAGCGTTCAAACAGCAGTTCCCAGGCGGTAATGGCGGTCAGCGGTAGCGCGGCGGCTTCGGCAAAACCCAGCGACTTGGGCATGTGCCCGACAATCCGCTCATCCACCACGTGCAACTCGCTGTTGCCGCCGGCGCGGGCAATGGAGCCGGCGTAGTACACCTTGTCCCCGGCCTTGAACAGGCTCACTTCACTGCCGACCGCCTTGACCACACCGGCCACGTCCCATCCCAGCACTTTGGCCGCGCCGCCTTCCGGCGAGACGTTCTGACGAACCTTGGTGTCCACCGGGTTGACCGAGATGGCTTTGACCTCCACCAGCAAGTCCCGTGGACCGGCGACGGGCTCCGGCAGTTCGACGTCTTGCAGGGCTTGTGGGTCGGTGATCGGCAGGCTGGTGTAGTAGGCGATGGCTTTCATGGCGTGACGGACTCGGCTGTTTAAAGAGATGGCCCATGATTGGCTATTTATCTGCGAGATAAAACCCGCTAAAACCACAGTCTCTTTCAATGATTTTTTGATAATTGCGGGTGCATTGATGCTGCGTTTCGATGATTTGCAGTTGTTCGTCCGGGCGGCCGACCTTGGCAGCCTGTCCGCGGCTGCAAGGGGCATGGACATGTCGCCCGCCGTGGCCAGCGCCGCGCTCAAGCGTATCGAACAGCAATTGGCTGCGCGTTTGCTGGCGCGTTCGACCCGCAGCCTGCGTTTGACTGCGGAAGGCGAGGGCTTCCTGGAGTATGCCCGGGCGGCGCTGGGGCAACTGGAAGAGGGGCGGCGCCTGTTGGCGCGCGGGCAGGATCAGGTCAGCGGCGTGTTGCAGCTGTCGGCGCCGTCGGATTTTGGGCGCAACCTGTTGCTGCCGTGGCTCGACGAGTTCCAGCGCGAGCACCCAGGGCTCACCGTGCGCCTGTTGCTCGGCGACCGGATTGCCGACCTGTTCCGTCAGCCGGTGGACATTGCCCTGCGTTACGGCGAGCCGGAAGACTCCAGCCTGGTGGCGCTGCCCATCGCGCCGGACAATCGGCGGGTGCTGTGCGCCTCGCCGCACTATTTGGCGCGCTGTGGCGAACCGCGCCATCTGGAGCAACTGGCGCAGCACAATTGCCTCCTCTACATGCTCGGCAGCCGGGTGCATGACCATTGGAGTTTTCATGACGGCAAACGGCAGGTCAGCCTGACCGTCACCGGTGATCGCTTCAGTGATGATGCTGACGTGGTGCGTCTGTGGGCGGTGGCCGGCGCCGGAATCGCCTACAAGTCGTGGCTGGATGTCTCGGCTGATGTCCTGGCCGGACGTTTGAAAGTGCTGATGCCGGAGTTGCAGTGCGAACGTGCTCCGCTGAATTTGTTGTGCGCTCATCGCGCACAGTTAAGTAAGCCAGTGAACCTGTTGAAGGAAATGCTCAAGCGTCGATGTGCGGATTTGACCGGTCATTTTTCGACAAAAATTGTCACTGGCCATTAATCGCACTCTCACAGCGAAAATTCCCTGGGCAGCTGTCGCCTTTGGCGCTTTGCCAAGGGCAGGATCTGTCGATCATCACGCTTATACTAGCGCCCGCCTGGGTTCGCACCATTGCCTGCGAACGTATGCCGCCTTGCTCAATCCCCCGGGTTCGGCTACCTGCCGGATTTTCCAGGGTTGAGGGTTTCGAAGAAGTTTGTCGCTTTAGTTTGTTAGTTAGCCCGGTTTTTGGCGGATATCGCGCCTTGGCCGGCACCCCATTACTGGTCAAGATGTTCGCCGAGCAGTAGACAAATGATTCAACAGGGAGTGAAGACATGGAACATGCACCTTGCATCAGCCAGATAGCCACCTTGCTGGCTGACCCGAAGCGTAGCGCGATGATGTGGGCCTTGATGGACGGCACGGCTCGACAGTCGGAGGAGTTGGCACTGCTGGCAGGGCTGTCGCCGTCATCAGCCAATGCCCACCTCGGGCGTTTGTTCAGCGGTGGCCTGCTGAAACTCGAGGAGCGTGGACGCAAGCGGTTCTACCGACTGGCAGCACCCGAAGTGGGCGCGGCGGTCGAGGCCCTGGCGAGTGCCACGCTGGTCAGCTCACCGGGCCACATTGCCCCGGTATTCAAGCGCAGCCACCCATTGGTCAAAGGCCCTACGGCACCTTCTTCGGTGATGCGCGCCCGCCTCTGCGACGAGCATTTCGGCGGAACCCTGGCGGCGGAGCTGTATCAACGCCTGCTGGATGCCGGCTGGCTCGAGCAGGCGGACAAGCGCGTCAGGGTGACCCACAAGGGCGCCAGTCGCCTGGCAGCCCATGGGGTCTTCATTCAAGCCCTGGCGCACAGCGACGCACAGGTGGCCTGCGCCTGTCCGGACTGGAGTGAACGTCGCCCGCACCTGGGCGGCGCGCTGGGCGCGGCGCTGCTGCAGTTGTTCATTCAATCGGGTTGGTTGAATTTGCCCGCAGACTCCCGCGCTTTGCAGGTGACAGCCCTGGGCGCACGCGCACTCGCGCGCTTCGGCACCGAAGCCGAGCTGGAAGTAGCGCTTTAGGTGAGTGGGGGCGAGGCAGCGGGAGCGAGTCGGCTCGCTCCCGCATCGGCCTAGGGTTTTACCAGGCGGGCATCCAGGCTGTTTTGCGCCAGGCGTTTGGCCTGGTCCTGGGTCATGCCCAGGTGGGTGTACAGGGCGTGGAAGTTTTCCGTCACGTAGCCACCGAAGTAGGCCGGGTCATCGGAGTTCACCGTAACCTTCACCCCGCGCTCGAGCATGTCGAGGATGTTGTGCTGCGACATGTGGTCGAACACGCACAGCTTGGTGTTGGACAGCGGGCACACGGTCAGCGGGATCTGTTCGTCGATGATCCGCTGCATCAGGCGCTCGTCTTCGATGGCGCGCACGCCATGGTCGATGCGCTGGATCTTCAGCAGGTCGATGGCTTCCCAGATGTACTCCGGCGGGCCTTCTTCACCGGCATGGGCAACGGTCAGGAAGCCTTCATGGCGAGCGCGGTCGAACACGCGCTGGAACTTGCTGGGTGGATGACCCATTTCCGAACTGTCGAGACCGACGGCGACAAACGCCTCACGAAACGGCAGCGCTTGGTCCAGGGTCTTCTCGGCTTCTTCCTCACTCAGGTGGCGCAGGAAGCTCAAGATCAGGCCGCTGGTGATGCCCAGTTGCTGTTCGCCATCTTTCAACGCGCTGGCGATCCCGTTCAATACCACTTCGAAAGGCACGCCACGGTCGGTGTGGGTCTGCGGGTCGAAGAAGGGTTCGGTGTGGATCACGTTCTGCGCCTTGCAGCGCAACAGGTAGGCCCAGGTCAGGTCGTAGAAGTCCTGGGATGTGCGCAACACGTCGGCACCCTTGTAATACAGGTCGAGAAACTCCTGTAGGTTGTTGAAGGCGTAGGCCTTGCGCAGGGTTTCGACGTCGCTCCATGGCAGGGCGATCTTGTTGCGTTCAGCCAGGGCGAACAGCAGTTCGGGTTCCAGCGAACCCTCCAGGTGCAGGTGCAGTTCTGCCTTGGGCAGGGCGTTCAGCCAGTCGTACATGTTCAAATCTCATCAGGTGCTTATGGCCGGCATTCTACAGGTGACCGTGTAAATATTTGGCAAAACCTGACCAAGGCACTCTGGGCTAAGGTTCAACGGAACATGTACGGGGCGTTGCAGTCAGTCGTTCATCGCCCAAGGTTCTGCTGGTTCTGCAAAAGGCTGCGCAATGCTCACATTCTTCAGGCAAGAAAAATTCCTCCTGCTGGCCGTACTGGCTGCCTGTGCGGCTTACCCGCTGGAGCATTGGATGCTGAACAGTGGGCAGTTGATTGCGCTGCTCGGTGGGGTGGTGCTGATCGGCTTTATCGTGATTGCCTCGATGCGTGTCGCCCACCACGCCGAGTTGCTGGCGGAAAAGGTCGGCGATCCCTACGGCACGATGATCCTGACACTGGCCGCAGTGCTGGTGGAGGTGGTGATCCTGGCGATCATGATGAGCAACGAGGCCTCGCCGACGCTGGTGCGTGACACCATTTACTCGGCGGTGATGCTCGACATCAACGGCATCCTCGGCCTCGCGGCATTGATGGGCGGGATCAAGCATGGCGAACAGTCCTACAACGACGATTCAGCGCGCACGTACAGCGTGATGATCATGACCGCCATGGGCGTTTCCATGGTGGTGCCGGAGTTCATCCCGCAAGCCGACTGGAAGATTTACTCGGCCTTCACCATCGGTGCGATGGTGGTGCTCTACACCCTGTTCCTGCGCATGCAGGTCGGCCCGCACAGCTACTTTTTCAGCTACAGCTACCCACAAAAACGTCGGCGCAAGGAGCCGGTGCAGGAGGAACCGACGATCAGCCTCGGGCTGTCCATCGCGACCCTGGTGTTTGGCGTGGTGGTGATTGGTGCGCTGGCGGAAGTGATGTCCAAGACCCTGGACCTCGGTCTGGAGGGAACGGGAGCGCCGCCGGTATTGACGGCGATCGTGGTGGCGGCGATCTCGGCGGCGCCGGAAATCCTTACGGCGTTACGCGCGGCCCTGGCCAATCGGATGCAGTCGGTGGTCAACATCGCCTTGGGCGCGTCGTTGTCGACGGTGATTCTCACGGTGCCGGTGATGGAAGCCATGGCGCTGTACACCGGCCAACCCTTTCAGATGGCCATGACTCCGGTGCAAACGGTGATGGTGTTCATCACCCTGATTGTCAGCGCGATCAACCTCAACGATGGCGAAACCAATGCCATCGAAGGGATGACTCACTTTGTGCTGTTCGCGACCTTTATCATGCTGTCGCTGCTGGGGCTTTGAGTGCTGCGCCGGCAAGCGCGCGGTTGCCGGCGCAGCAGGCGCATCAGAGGTCGTTGATCAACTGGCGTGCGGCCTGGCTGTGATCAGCGATCAGGCCCTTGAGGTCCAGTCCTTCGACCTGGCCATCGATCACCCGCCACTTGCCGCCGACCATCACCCGGTCAGCGCGATCGGCACCGCACAGCAGCAGCGCGGAGATCGGGTCATGGCTGCCGGAGAAGCGCAGCTCATCGAGCTTGAACAGCGCCAGGTCGGCTTGTTTGCCGACGGCCAGTTCGCCGATGTCAGTGCGTCCCAACAGTTTCGCCGAACCCTGGGTCGCCCAACCCAGCACGCCTTCGGGGGTGATTTTCTCCGCACCGTAACGCAGGCGCTGGATGTACAGGGCCTGGCGCGTTTCGAGGATCATGTTCGAAGCATCGTTGGAGGCCGAGCCATCGACGCCGAGGCCGACTGGCGCCCCGGCTGCGATCAGGTCCAGTGTCGGGCAGATGCCCGAGGCCAGGCGCATGTTCGAGCTCGGGCAATGGCAGATGCCGGTGCCGGCGGCGCCAAGGCGGGCGATCTCATCCGGGTTGAAGTGAATGCCGTGGGCCAGCCAGGTGCGCGGGCCGAGCCAGCCGACGCTGTCCAGGTAGTCGACGGTGCGCAGGCCGAAGCGCTGCAGGCAGAAGTCTTCTTCGTCGAGGGTTTCGGCCAGGTGGGTATGCAGGCGCACGTCCAGCTTGTTGGCCAGTTCGGCGCTGGCGGACATGATCTCGGGGGTCACCGAAAACGGCGAGCAGGGCGCCAGGGCAATCTGGATCTGCGCACCGTCACCGCGTTCATGGTACTCGGCGATCAGACGCTGGCTGTCGGCGAGGATCACTTCGCCTTCCTGCACGGTCTGCTGTGGCGGCAGGCCGCCGTCTTTTTCACCAAGGCTCATCGAACCACGGGTGAGCATGGCGCGCATGCCTAGTTCGCGGACGCTTTCGACTTGCACGTCGATGGCGTTTTCCAGGCCGTCAGGGAACAGGTAGTGATGGTCAGCCGCCGTGGTGCAGCCCGACAGCAGCAATTCGGCCAGCGCCACTTTGGTTGCCAGCGCGAGTTTTTCCGGAGTCAGGCGCGCCCAGACCGGGTACAGGGTCTTGAGCCAGGGGAACAGCGGTTGGTTGACCACCGGTGCCCAGGCGCGGGTCAGGGTCTGATAGAAGTGGTGGTGGGTGTTGATCAGGCCCGGCAGGATCACATGCTCGCGGGCATCGAAGACTTGTCCACAGGGCGTCGCGGGTTGTTGGCCTTGCTTGAGTACTTCGACGATGACGCCGTCTTGCACGACCAGGCCGCCACGGGCATCGAGTGCGTTGGCAGTGAAAATCGCGAGGGGGTTTTTTAACCAGATACGGGTCGCAGGCATTTGCCGGCTCCTCTGAAAGTTGGGTTCAGGTTCGCCAGCTCAGTGTTGCCCTGTCTGCTGATCCAGGTTCGTCGCGGGGACGAGGTGCGCAGTGTCGGGCAAAAGGGCCTGGCAGGCAAGCCCGGCCCGACAGGACGAAATTACCAGGGAATGGTTTCGCCCTTGTAGTTGATGAAGTGGTGGCCGCCCTTGCCGGCGTAGGCATTCACCTGGTCGATCAGGCCGCGGGTGCTGGTCTGCACATCGAGGTCGGCACCTTCGCCACCCATGTCGGTTTTCACCCAGCCCGGATGCAGCGACAGCACCGTCGGCTGAGCGTCGCCCAATTGGCTGACGAAGCTGTTGGTCATCGAGTTGAGTGCCGCCTTGCTCGCCTTGTATAGCGCCAGCTCCGGCGCGTCGGGCATGGTCACGCTGCCCAGCACCGAACTCATGAATGCCAGCACGCCGCTGCCCGGGCGAATCTGCCCGACAAAACGCTGGGCCAGGTTGATCGGCGCCACGGCGTTGGTGAAAAACAGCTGACCGACTTCTGCCAGGGTCGCGCCGCCATTGGGCGTCTGCACGTCTGGCCCCTTGACTCCGGCGTTGACGAACAGCAGGTCGAACACCTGGCCCTCGAGTTGTTGGCTCAAGGCGATCTGCGCCTGCTGGTCGTCCATGTCCAGTTGCTCGATCCGCACATCGCCCAGCGCCTTCAAGGCTTCGGCTTTTTGTGGGTCGCGCACGGTGGCGGTGACGTGCCAGCCGTCCGCCAGCAGGGTTTTCACCAGACCAAGGCCAAGGCCTCGGGAGGCGCCGATGATCAGCGCGGTTTTTGCGGTAGTCATGTGTGGCTTCCTTGAGAAAAATCAGGGGCTCGCGGGACGTCGCGGCTGTCGACTTGGAGGCTTGACCCTTGAGCATACTCCTGGCGTTAGCCTCGGGTCATGCCTGGTTAAAAAATGACCACCCACCTGCGCCCCATGCTGGCTGTGCAACTGCGCGACCCATGAACGGGTTATCCACAGCTTGCTCCACAGTATTTGTGTGCAAGCAAAAAGCTCAGGCATAAGCGCGGCAGGGCTTTGATCCAAAGCTGCTAACGCGCTCTAACCGACTGTTTTACGGTTGAATTGAGTCATTGAGCGAACAATTGGACAAAAACTGAGCAGTGCCCGCAAAGCCACGTGACAGAAGGGTTACAGCGCTGTGTGCTCAGGTTATCCACAGTCGGGTGCACAGCGGATGTGGGCAACTGTCGATGATTCAGCGCTGCAGCAGAATCCGCCCGCGGCTCAAGTCGGCCAGCTGGCTTTGCAGCAGCTCGATCTGCGCTTCACCCACGGCCAGTTGGAGCTCGACGCCATTGGCCGTGAATTGCTCATCTACCACCAATCCACCCGCCTCGGCGACGCGCAGCCGGACCAGTGCCAACTCGTTGAATCCGCAGTGGCAGCTCAGGGGCACGCGGCTGATCAGCTCAATCTTGGGTGCGCCTTGCAGGCATTTGTTGGCGCCACCGCCGTAGGCCCTGGCCAGGCCGCCAGTGCCGAGTTGAATGCCGCCGTACCAGCGAATCACCAGCACCACCACCTGGTCACAGTCCTGGGCTTCGATCGCGGCCAGTATCGGTCTGCCGGCGGTGCCACCCGGTTCGCCATCATCGTTGCTGCGGTATTGCTCGGCGAGTTTCCAGGCCCAGCAATTGTGGGTGGCATCCAGATCGCTGTGTTGCTCGATAAAGGCCTGGGCTTCGGCGGGGCTGGTGATCGGCCCGGCGAGGGTGATGAAGCGGCTTTTGCGAATCTCTTCGTGGTAGTCGCAGAAGCCGGCAAGGGTAAAGGGCATGGTGACTGTCTTAAATGGCGGGAGTGAGGCCGCAGCCTTTGAGGATGATGCGGATCAGGTTGGTGCCGGCGTCGTCGATATCCTGCTTGGTCAGCTTGCTGCGCCCGGTGACACGGCAGATCTGGGTGGAGAAGTCGGCGTAGTGCTGGGTGCTGCCCCAGAGCAGGAAGATCAGGTTGACCGGATCGACCGGGTCCATTTTACCGGCGTCGATCCAGGCCTGGAACACACTCGCGCGGCCCTGGAACCAGCTGCGGTAATCCCGGTTGAAGTATTCGCTCAGGCATTCGCCGCCGCTGATCACTTCCATGGCAAACACTCGGGATGCCTGCGGATGGCGCCGCGAGAATTCCATCTTGGCGCGAATGTAGCGGGTCAACGCTTCGGCTGGGTCATCGTCGGCGGTGAGGGTGTTGAAGGTGCTGTCCCACAACTGGATGATGTTGCTCAACACGCCGATGTACAGGCCCAGTTTGTTGGTGAAGTAGTAATGCAGGTTGGCTTTGGGCAGGCCGGCATTCTGCGCAATCGTGTTCATGCTGGTGCCTTTGAAGCCATGTCGGGCGAACTCGACTTCCGCGGCCTTGAGAATCGCCTGTTCGTTCTTTTGACGAATGCGGCCGGCGGGTTTGCCGCTGTGTGCGGGGACTTCAAGGGTCATGGAGGTTTCCAGGCGAGTCAGTGGATGTGTCAGTGCGTTGATAGCGTACCGGCGGGTATCCGACAAGCCTTGGCACTAGAAAAAACCGGGTGCCTCATCGAGTGGCGGCGAGGCTTTCGAGAAAGCTTTCCAGCACCAGGTTCGGGCGCCGGCCCTTGCGCGTGACCGAGGCCAGGCTCAGGTCATAAAAACGTGCGTCAGGCTTGAGCGCTCGCAAGCGACCTTGCTGGACCCACAGGCTGGCGTAGTGGTCGGGCAGGTAGCCGATGTAGCGCCCGGTCAGGATGAGGAAGGCCATGCCTTCGCGGTCCGAAGCGCTGGCGGTGCAATTGAGCGCCTGGTAATGGGCCTGGATCTCCGCCGGCAAGCGAAAGGTCGGAGCAATGGCGTCCTGGCTGTCGAGGCGCGCGTCGTCCAGCTGTTTATCGTCGGCATAAAACAACGGGTGGCCGACTGCGCAGTACAGCAGTGAGCGCTCACTATAAAGAGGCTGATATTCCAGGCCCGACAGCGCGCTGGCCTGCGGCACGACACCCACGTGCAGGCGACCGTCGAGCACACCTTGTTCGACCTCATTGGGCGCAATCATGCGGATCTGAATCTGCACGTCCGGCCCGCGTTCCTTCAATTGCGCCAGGGCGTGGGTGATGCGCATGTGGGGCAGGGTGACCAGGTTGTCGGTCAGGCCGATAGTCAGCTCGCCACGCAGATGCTGGTGCAGGCCGTTGACCTCGGTGCGAAAACTTTCCAGGGCGCTGAGCAGCTGCAACGCCGATTGATAGACCTCACGGCCTTCCTCGGTCAGGGAGAAACCGGCGCGCCCACGTTGGCACAAGCGCAGGCCCAGGCGTTGTTCGAGGTCGCTCATTTGCTGGCTGATGGCCGAGCGGCCGATCCCCAGTACGCTTTCGGCGGCAGAGAAGCCGCCGGATTCGACGACGCTGCGGAAGATCCGTAGCAGGCGGATATCAAAGTCGCTGACTTGCGCCAGAGGGTCGGGTCGACGGCTGCTCATGGGGCGGGCTCGATAGTTTAGTGGTGGTCTGACTGAAGGTTAGAAATGTTGGATTTCACCGACTTTATCGCCGTGGCAATTTAGCTGCAACTAAGGTTTTTAATCCCTACGCCGTTTATTGCCTTGCGAGGTTTCGCTCATGAACTTGCCTGAAAACGCCCCGTCGTCCCTGGCCAGCCAGCTCAAGCTGGATGCTCACTGGATGCCTTACACTGCCAACCGCAACTTCCAGCGTGATCCACGCTTGATCGTCGGTGCAGAAGGCAGCTGGCTGATCGACGACAAGGGCCGCAAGGTTTATGACTCGCTGTCCGGTCTGTGGACCTGCGGCGCCGGGCATACCCGCAAGGAAATCCAGGAGGCGGTGGCCAAGCAATTGGGCACCCTGGATTACTCGCCAGGCTTCCAGTACGGCCATCCGCTGTCGTTTCAACTGGCGGAAAAGATCACCGATCTGACCCCGGGCAACCTCAATCACGTGTTCTTCACCGACTCCGGCTCCGAGTGTGCCGACACTGCGGTGAAGATGGTGCGTGCTTACTGGCGCCTGAAAGGCCAGTCGACCAAGACCAAAATGATCGGCCGTGCCCGTGGTTATCACGGGGTGAACATCGCCGGCACCAGCCTCGGCGGGGTGAATGGCAACCGCAAGTTGTTCGGCCAGGCGATGATGGACGTCGATCACCTGCCGCACACGCTGCTGGCCAGCAACGCCTATTCGCGCGGCATGCCGGAGCAGGGCGGTATCGCTCTGGCGGATGAACTGCTGAAGCTGATCGAACTGCACGACGCCTCGAACATCGCCGCGGTGTTCGTCGAACCCCTGGCCGGTTCGGCGGGCGTGCTGGTACCGCCGCAGGGTTACCTCAAGCGCCTGCGCGAGATCTGCGATCAGCACAACATTCTGTTGGTGTTCGACGAGGTGATCACCGGTTTCGGCCGTACCGGCACCATGTTCGGCGCCACCACCTTTGGCGTGACCCCGGACCTGATGTGCATCGCCAAGCAAGTCACCAACGGCGCGATCCCGATGGGCGCGGTGATTGCCAGCTCCGAGATCTACCAGACCTTCATGAACCAGGCGACGCCGGAGTACGCAGTGGAATTCCCCCACGGCTACACCTATTCCGCCCACCCGGTGGCGTGCGCCGCGGGCCTGGCCGCACTTGACCTGCTGCAGAAGGAAAACCTGGTGCAGAGCGTGGCCGAAGTCGCACCGCATTTCGAGAATGCACTGCACGGCCTGAAGGGCACGAAAAACATCATCGACATCCGCAACTTCGGTCTGGCCGGGGCGATTCAGATTGCACCGCGTGACGGTGACGCCATCGTGCGTCCGTTCGAAGCCGGCATGGCCCTGTGGAAGGCCGGCTTCTATGTGCGCTTCGGCGGCGACACCCTGCAGTTCGGCCCAACCTTCAACAGCAAGGCGCAGGACCTCGATCGCCTGTTCGATGCGGTTGGCGAAGCGCTGAACAAGATCGACTGATCGCAATTACCTTCTTATATAAGCAGGCGTCCTTCGACGGGCGCCTGTGGACAACTTTTCAGGAGCCCTGCATGAGCCTTATCCCGCATTTGATCAATGGCGAACTGGTGACCGACAACGGTCGCACCGCTGACGTGTTCAACCCGTCCACCGGTCAACCGATCCATAAAGTGCCATTGGCCAGCCGCGAAACTATCCAGCAGGCCATCGATGCTGCCAAGGCGGCGTTCCCGGCCTGGCGCAACACACCGCCAGCCAAGCGTGCCCAGGTGATGTTCCGCTTCAAGCAACTGCTGGAGCAGAACGAAGCGCGCATCTCGCAATTGATCAGCGAAGAACACGGCAAGACCCTGGAAGACGCGGCGGGTGAGCTCAAGCGCGGTATCGAGAACGTCGAATTCGCCTGTGCCGCTCCGGAAATCCTCAAGGGTGAATACAGCCGTAACGTCGGCCCGAACATTGACGCCTGGTCTGACTTCCAGCCGCTGGGCGTAGTTGCCGGCATCACGCCGTTCAACTTCCCGGCGATGGTGCCGCTGTGGATGTACCCGCTGGCTATCGTTTGCGGTAACTGCTTTATCCTCAAGCCGTCCGAGCGTGATCCAAGTTCCACACTGTTGATCGCCCAACTGCTGCTGGAAGCCGGTCTGCCGAAAGGCGTGATGAGCGTGGTGCATGGCGACAAGTCTGCGGTGGATGCGCTGATTGAAGCGCCTGAGGTCAAGGCCCTGAGCTTTGTAGGCTCGACGCCGATTGCCGAGTACATCTATGCCGAAGGCACCAAGCGCGGCAAACGCGTCCAGGCACTGGGCGGGGCGAAGAACCATGCGGTATTGATGCCGGATGCCGACCTGGACAATGCCGTCAGTGCGCTGATGGGCGCCGCCTACGGTTCTTGCGGTGAGCGTTGCATGGCCATTTCGGTGGCGGTGTGCGTGGGTGACCAGGTAGCGGATGCGCTGGTGGCCAAGCTGGTGCCGCAGATCAAGGCGCTGAAAATCGGCGCGGGCACGTCCTGTGGCCTGGACATGGGGCCACTGGTGACGGGCCAGGCGCGGGACAAGGTCAGCGGTTATGTCGATGACGGCGTGGCGGCGGGTGCCAAGTTGGTGGTGGACGGTCGTGGCCTGAGCGTGGCCGGTCATGAGGAGGGCTTCTTCCTCGGTGGCTGCCTGTTCGACAACGTCACGCCTGAGATGCGCATCTATAAAGAAGAGATCTTTGGCCCAGTGCTGTGCGTCGTCCGGGTCAACAGCCTGGAAGAGGCGATGCAGCTGATCAACGATCACGAATACGGCAACGGCACCTGCATCTTCACTCGTGATGGTGAAGCGGCGCGGCTGTTCTGTGACGAGATCGAAGTGGGCATGGTCGGGGTCAACGTGCCGTTGCCGGTACCGGTGGCGTACCACAGCTTCGGTGGCTGGAAGCGTTCGCTGTTCGGCGACCTGCATGCCTACGGTCCGGACGGTGTGCGCTTCTACACCCGGCGCAAGGCAATCACCCAGCGCTGGCCGCAGCGTGCGAGCCATGAGGCTTCGCAATTCGCCTTCCCGAGCTTGTAAGGCTATCTCGTGAAGAAGGCCGTGCCCGTGGGCACGGCCTTCGCGTTTTCGCGTGTTTCTGACTTATATGACAGAATTATGAAATTAGTGGTTGACGCGAGTTTCTATCTGTCTATAATTCGCCCCACTTCCGGCGCAGTCGAAACGGAAAACTCCTTGGTAAACAACGAGTTGCGCAGTTTTCGGCAGTCAGTGTTTCAGGTCATCGAAACACGAAGGAAGTTGAAAAAGAGGTGTTGACAGCAGCGTGTAACGCTGTAGAATTCGCCTCCCGCTGACGAGAGATCGAAGGCGCAAGTGGTTGAAGTTGTTAAGGATTCCTTGAAAACTTCTGAAAATAATCACTTGACAGTAAATGAGGCTGCTGTAGAATGCGCGCCTCGGTTGAGACGAAAGATCTTAACCAACCGCTCTTTAACAACTGAATCAAGCAATTCGTGTGGGTGCTTGTGCAGTCAGACTGATAGTCAAAAAGATTATCAGCATCACAAGTTACTCCGCGAGAAATCAAAGATGTAACCAACGATTGCTGAGCCAAGTTTAGGGTTTCTTAAAAACCCAAAGATGTTTGAACTGAAGAGTTTGATCATGGCTCAGATTGAACGCTGGCGGCAGGCCTAACACATGCAAGTCGAGCGGTAGAGAGAAGCTTGCTTCTCTTGAGAGCGGCGGACGGGTGAGTAATGCCTAGGAATCTGCCTGGTAGTGGGGGATAACGTTCGGAAACGGACGCTAATACCGCATACGTCCTACGGGAGAAAGCAGGGGACCTTCGGGCCTTGCGCTATCAGATGAGCCTAGGTCGGATTAGCTAGTTGGTGAGGTAATGGCTCACCAAGGCGACGATCCGTAACTGGTCTGAGAGGATGATCAGTCACACTGGAACTGAGACACGGTCCAGACTCCTACGGGAGGCAGCAGTGGGGAATATTGGACAATGGGCGAAAGCCTGATCCAGCCATGCCGCGTGTGTGAAGAAGGTCTTCGGATTGTAAAGCACTTTAAGTTGGGAGGAAGGGTTGTAGATTAATACTCTGCAATTTTGACGTTACCGACAGAATAAGCACCGGCTAACTCTGTGCCAGCAGCCGCGGTAATACAGAGGGTGCAAGCGTTAATCGGAATTACTGGGCGTAAAGCGCGCGTAGGTGGTTCGTTAAGTTGGATGTGAAAGCCCCGGGCTCAACCTGGGAACTGCATTCAAAACTGACGAGCTAGAGTATGGTAGAGGGTGGTGGAATTTCCTGTGTAGCGGTGAAATGCGTAGATATAGGAAGGAACACCAGTGGCGAAGGCGACCACCTGGACTGATACTGACACTGAGGTGCGAAAGCGTGGGGAGCAAACAGGATTAGATACCCTGGTAGTCCACGCCGTAAACGATGTCAACTAGCCGTTGGAATCCTTGAGATTTTAGTGGCGCAGCTAACGCATTAAGTTGACCGCCTGGGGAGTACGGCCGCAAGGTTAAAACTCAAATGAATTGACGGGGGCCCGCACAAGCGGTGGAGCATGTGGTTTAATTCGAAGCAACGCGAAGAACCTTACCAGGCCTTGACATCCAATGAACTTTCCAGAGATGGATTGGTGCCTTCGGGAACATTGAGACAGGTGCTGCATGGCTGTCGTCAGCTCGTGTCGTGAGATGTTGGGTTAAGTCCCGTAACGAGCGCAACCCTTGTCCTTAGTTACCAGCACGTAATGGTGGGCACTCTAAGGAGACTGCCGGTGACAAACCGGAGGAAGGTGGGGATGACGTCAAGTCATCATGGCCCTTACGGCCTGGGCTACACACGTGCTACAATGGTCGGTACAAAGGGTTGCCAAGCCGCGAGGTGGAGCTAATCCCATAAAACCGATCGTAGTCCGGATCGCAGTCTGCAACTCGACTGCGTGAAGTCGGAATCGCTAGTAATCGCGAATCAGAATGTCGCGGTGAATACGTTCCCGGGCCTTGTACACACCGCCCGTCACACCATGGGAGTGGGTTGCACCAGAAGTAGCTAGTCTAACCTTCGGGAGGACGGTTACCACGGTGTGATTCATGACTGGGGTGAAGTCGTAACAAGGTAGCCGTAGGGGAACCTGCGGCTGGATCACCTCCTTAATCGACGACATCAGCTGCTGCATAAGCTCCCACACGAATTGCTTGATTCATTGAAGAAGACGAGAACAGCCCTGCGGTACGGGGGTTGTTGTATGTCGTAAAGCTTAGAAATGAGTATTCCAGCGTGAATGTTGATTTCTGATCTTTAAGATTAGACCGTTCTTTAAAAATTTGGGTATGTGATAGAAAGATAGACTGGACGTTACTTTCACTGGTAACGGATCAGGCTAAGGTAAAATTTGTGAGTGACTCTTAAGAGTTTTGCGAATTTTCGGCGAATGTCGTCTTCATAGTATAACCAGATTGCTTGGGGTTATATGGTCAAGTGAAGAAGCGCATACGGTGGATGCCTTGGCAGTCAGAGGCGATGAAAGACGTGGTAGCCTGCGAAAAGCTTCGGGGAGTCGGCAAACAGACTTTGATCCGGAGATGTCTGAATGGGGGAACCCAGCCATCATAAGATGGTTATCTTGTACTGAATACATAGGTGCAAGAGGCGAACCAGGGGAACTGAAACATCTAAGTACCCTGAGGAAAAGAAATCAACCGAGATTCCCTTAGTAGTGGCGAGCGAACGGGGACTAGCCCTTAAGTGGCTTTGAGATTAGCGGAACGCTCTGGAAAGTGCGGCCATAGTGGGTGATAGCCCTGTACGCGAAAATCTCTTAGTCATGAAATCGAGTAGGACGGAGCACGAGAAACTTTGTCTGAATATGGGGGGACCATCCTCCAAGGCTAAATACTACTGACTGACCGATAGTGAACTAGTACCGTGAGGGAAAGGCGAAAAGAACCCCGGAGAGGGGAGTGAAATAGATCCTGAAACCGTATGCGTACAAGCAGTGGGAGCCCACTTTGTTGGGTGACTGCGTACCTTTTGTATAATGGGTCAGCGACTTATTTTCAGTGGCGAGCTTAACCGAATAGGGGAGGCGTAGCGAAAGCGAGTCTTAATAGGGCGTCTAGTCGCTGGGAATAGACCCGAAACCGGGCGATCTATCCATGGGCAGGTTGAAGGTTGGGTAACACTAACTGGAGGACCGAACCGACTACCGTTGAAAAGTTAGCGGATGACCTGTGGATCGGAGTGAAAGGCTAATCAAGCTCGGAGATAGCTGGTTCTCCTCGAAAGCTATTTAGGTAGCGCCTCATGTATCACTGTAGGGGGTAGAGCACTGTTTCGGCTAGGGGGTCATCCCGACTTACCAAACCGATGCAAACTCCGAATACCTACAAGTGCCGAGCATGGGAGACACACGGCGGGTGCTAACGTCCGTCGTGAAAAGGGAAACAACCCAGACCGTCAGCTAAGGTCCCAAAGTTATGGTTAAGTGGGAAACGATGTGGGAAGGCTTAGACAGCTAGGAGGTTGGCTTAGAAGCAGCCACCCTTTAAAGAAAGCGTAATAGCTCACTAGTCGAGTCGGCCTGCGCGGAAGATGTAACGGGGCTCAAACCATACACCGAAGCTACGGGTATCATCTTAGGATGATGCGGTAGAGGAGCGTTCTGTAAGCCTGTGAAGGTGAGTTGAGAAGCTTGCTGGAGGTATCAGAAGTGCGAATGCTGACATGAGTAACGACAATGGGTGTGAAAAACACCCACGCCGAAAGACCAAGGTTTCCTGCGCAACGTTAATCGACGCAGGGTTAGTCGGTCCCTAAGGCGAGGCTGAAAAGCGTAGTCGATGGAAAACAGGTTAATATTCCTGTACTTCTGGTTATTGCGATGGAGGGACGGAGAAGGCTAGGCCAGCTTGGCGTTGGTTGTCCAAGTTTAAGGTGGTAGGCTGGAATCTTAGGTAAATCCGGGATTCTAAGGCCGAGAGCTGATGACGAGTGTTCTTTTAGAACACGAAGTGGTTGATGCCATGCTTCCAAGAAAAGCTTCTAAGCTTCAGGTAACCAGGAACCGTACCCCAAACCGACACAGGTGGTTGGGTAGAGAATACCAAGGCGCTTGAGAGAACTCGGGTGAAGGAACTAGGCAAAATGGCACCGTAACTTCGGGAGAAGGTGCGCCGGTGAGGGTGAAGGACTTGCTCCGTAAGCTCATGCCGGTCGAAGATACCAGGCCGCTGCGACTGTTTATTAAAAACACAGCACTCTGCAAACACGAAAGTGGACGTATAGGGTGTGACGCCTGCCCGGTGCCGGAAGGTTAATTGATGGGGTTAGCTAACGCGAAGCTCTTGATCGAAGCCCCGGTAAACGGCGGCCGTAACTATAACGGTCCTAAGGTAGCGAAATTCCTTGTCGGGTAAGTTCCGACCTGCACGAATGGCGTAACGATGGCGGCGCTGTCTCCACCCGAGACTCAGTGAAATTGAAATCGCTGTGAAGATGCAGTGTATCCGCGGCTAGACGGAAAGACCCCGTGAACCTTTACTATAGCTTTGCACTGGACTTTGAATTTGCTTGTGTAGGATAGGTGGGAGGCTTTGAAGCGTGGACGCCAGTCTGCGTGGAGCCATCCTTGAAATACCACCCTGGCAACTTTGAGGTTCTAACTCAGGTCCGTTATCCGGATCGAGGACAGTGTATGGTGGGTAGTTTGACTGGGGCGGTCTCCTCCTAAAGAGTAACGGAGGAGTACGAAGGTGCGCTCAGACCGGTCGGAAATCGGTCGTAGAGTATAAAGGCAAAAGCGCGCTTGACTGCGAGACAGACACGTCGAGCAGGTACGAAAGTAGGTCTTAGTGATCCGGTGGTTCTGTATGGAAGGGCCATCGCTCAACGGATAAAAGGTACTCCGGGGATAACAGGCTGATACCGCCCAAGAGTTCATATCGACGGCGGTGTTTGGCACCTCGATGTCGGCTCATCACATCCTGGGGCTGAAGCCGGTCCCAAGGGTATGGCTGTTCGCCATTTAAAGTGGTACGCGAGCTGGGTTTAGAACGTCGTGAGACAGTTCGGTCCCTATCTGCCGTGGACGTTTGAGATTTGAGAGGGGCTGCTCCTAGTACGAGAGGACCGGAGTGGACGAACCTCTGGTGTTCCGGTTGTCACGCCAGTGGCATTGCCGGGTAGCTATGTTCGGAATAGATAACCGCTGAAAGCATCTAAGCGGGAAACTAGCCTCAAGATGAGATCTCACTGGAACCTTGAGTTCCCTGAAGGGCCGTCGAAGACTACGACGTTGATAGGTTGGGTGTGTAAGCGCTGTGAGGCGTTGAGCTAACCAATACTAATTGCCCGTGAGGCTTGACCATATAACACCCAAGCAATCTGCATGCTCGAAAGAGACCAGATTGCGGTGTGTGAAGACGATACAAACCGAAAGTTTGCGACTCATAAAACACCAGCTGTCACATACCCAATTTGCTGAAGCGAGGCCCTCAGGCCACGACTCAGTACCCGAATTTCTTGACGACCATAGAGCATTGGAACCACCTGATCCCATCCCGAACTCAGCAGTGAAACGATGCATCGCCGATGGTAGTGTGGGGTTTCCCCATGTGAGAGTAGGTCATCGTCAAGATTAAATTCCGAAACCCCTATCTGCGTATGCAGGTAGGGGTTTTGTTTTTGCGCGCGAGAAAGTTGCCGACTTCCTGCGCAGCCACAACCACCTGATAATGCTAAGGTTCGGCCCTGGCTTTGGCATTTCATCAAGGAAGCATTCATGGCGGACGCCTCGCGACTCAGTACTGGTTTCATGGTGGTTCACGGCAATCGCCTGGACGAACTGCGCAGCCTGGTGGTCAGTTGGATGCGGCGCTACCCGCTGGCGCCCCTGGAAAATGAAATTGCCCTGGTGCAGAGCAACGGCATCGCCCAGTGGCTGAAACTGGCCTTGGCTGAAGACCCTGAAGCCGACGACATGGGCGGCTGCGGCATTGCAGCAGCCATTGACGTGCAATTGCCCGGCAGTTTCATGTGGCAACTGTATCGACAGGTACTGGGTCGCGATGAAATTCCGGCCAAGTCCCTGCTCGACAAGGCTCCGCTGACCTGGCGCCTGATGCGCCTGTTGCCGGAGTTGATCGACCAACCGCACTTCGAGCCGCTGCAGCGCTTCCTGACCCACGACAGCGACCTGCGCAAGCGCTATCAATTGGCCGAGCGACTGGCCGACCTGTTTGACCAATACCAGGTGTATCGCGCCGACTGGTTGGAAGACTGGGCAGCGGGACGCCATCAGTTGCGCAACGCCAGGGGCGAAAGCAACGCCCTGACGCCGGCCAACTGTTGGCAAGCCGAGTTGTGGCGCGCGCTGCTGCTGGATGTCGGCGAACAGGGCATGGCGCAAAGTCGCGCCGGCGTGCATCAGCGCTTCATGGAAACCATCACTCGTCTCGATGTCGCGCCCGCTGGCTTGCCATCCCGAGTGATCGTTTTCGGGATTTCTTCGCTGCCGGCCCAGGCCCTCGAAGCCCTCGCCGGACTGGCACGTTTCAGTCAGGTGCTGCTCTGCGTGCACAACCCCTGCCGTCACCATTGGGCAGACATCGTCGCCGATAAAGACCTGTTACGGCACCAATACAAGCGACAGGCGCGCAAGACCGGAATGCCAGTGGTGCTCGACGCCGACACCCTGCACCAACACGCCCATCCACTGCTGGCGGCGTGGGGCAAGCAGGGTCGCGACTACATCAACCTGCTCGACAGCTATGACGATCCCAACAGCTATCGCGCGGCATTCCGCGATGGTCGCATCGACCTGTTCAGCGACAGCCAGCCAGGTTCGATGCTCAACCAATTGCAGGACGACATTCTCGAACTACGGCCGCTGAACGAAACCCGCGAGACCTGGCCAGCGGTCGATCTCGCCAACGACCAGTCGATCCGTTTTCACATTGCCCACAGCGCCCAGCGCGAGGTGGAAATCCTCCATGACCAGTTGCTCGCTCGCTTCAGTGCCGATCCACAATTGCGTCCGCGAGACGTCATCGTCATGGTCCCGGACGTCGACAGCTATGCGCCGCACATTCGCGCGGTGTTCGGCCAACTGACCCGTGACGACCCGCGCTTTATCCCCTTTACCCTCACCGACCAGGGCCAGCGCGGTCGAGATCCGCTGCTGATTGCCGTCGAGCATTTGCTCAAACTGCCGGACAGCCGTTTTCCGGTCAGCGAGATTCTCGACCTGCTGGACGTGCCAGCGCTGCGTGCGCGTTTCGGCATCGAGGAACGCGACCTGCCGACCCTGCATCGCTGGATCGAAGGCGCCGGCATTCGCTGGGGCATGGATGCCGAGCAGCGCGCCGGCCTTGGTCTGCCCCAGGCGCTGGAACAGAACAGTTGGCGTTTCGGCTTGCGGCGCATGCTGCTCGGCTACGCGGTCGGCAGCGGACAGGCCTGTGACGGCATCGAGCCCTACGATGAAATCGGCGGCCTCGATGCGGCCTTGATCGGCCCTCTGGTGGCGCTGCTCGATGCCTTGCAGATCACCCACGATGAGCTCACTCAAGCGGCCTCGCCTGAGCAGTGGGGTCTGCGCCTGCAAGCGCTGATGCAGGTGTTTTTCCTGGCGAGCAACGAACACGACGACTATCTCCTCGCACAGCTCGAGCTATTAAGGGAAACCTGGCTGGAGACCTGCGAAGCGGTCGGGCTGCACGACGCGCTGCCGCTGACAGTGGTCCGCGAGGCCTGGCTGGCCGGGCTCGACCAGGGCCGGCTGTCCCAGCGCTTCCTCGCCGGTGCGGTGAACTTCTGCACCTTGATGCCGATGCGCGCGATCCCGTTCAAGCTGGTGTGTCTACTGGGCATGAACGACGGTGACTACCCCCGTGCACAACCGCCGCTGGACTTCGACCTGATGGGCAGCGACTACCGCCCCGGCGATCGTTCGCGTCGCGAAGATGACCGCTACCTGCTCCTCGAAGCCCTGCTCTCGGCGCGCGACCAGCTCTACATCAGTTGGGTCGGCCGCAGCATTCGCGACAACAGTGAACGTCCGGCCTCGGTGCTGATCGGGCAATTGCGTGACCACCTGGCCAATGGCTGGAGGCTGGCTGACGAGACAGAAGGGCTGCTCGAGGCGATGACCCAGGAGCACCCGCTGCAACCCTTCAGCGCGCGCTATTTTCATGAAGGCGATCCGCTGTTCAGCTATGCCCGCGAGTGGCAGTTGTTGCATGAGCAACAGGATCATCCAGCACCCTCGAACCTGCTCGATCCCTACGTTCAGGAAGAACCCCTGAGCCTGGGGCAACTGCAGGATTTCCTGCGCCATCCGGTCCGGCACTTTTTCAGCCAACGGCTCAAGGTGTTCTTCGAAGCCGCGCAGGCGCCGCTGGCCGATGAGGAACCCTTCGTCCTCGATGCGCTGCAGCGCTACAGCCTGAGTGACAACCTGCTGGCGGCGGCCCTCACTGATCTCGACCAGGCCGAGCCGGTGTTGCAGGCGCAAGCGCGACGTCTGCAAGACAGCGGTTTGCTGCCCATGGCCGGTTTCGGTGAGTGCCTGCAACGCGAGTTGATCGAGCCGCTGCCGGACCTGCTGCAGCGCTATCAGCAACTGCTGGTGTTGTGGCCGACGCCGCAGACCAGCGCATTGCCGGTCTCCCTGCAACTGCACGGCGTAAGCCTGGACGGCTGGATCGGTGGCCTGCATCAGCGCAGCGACGGTGGACTACTGGCGGTCACCACCATTCCCAACAGCATCGGTTCGATCAAGAGCCGCAAGTGGCATCGCCTGATCCGGCCCTGGGTCAACCATTTGGTGGCCTGTGCCAGCGGCCTGTCGCTGACCACCGGGCTGGTGGCCAGTGACGACACCCTGTTGCTCGACCCGCTGGACGAAAAAACCGCCACGCAGATTCTTGGCGACCTGATGCAAGCCTGGCAGGCCGGCATGCGCCAGCCCCTGCCGATCGCGGTGAAGACCGCCTTCGCCTGGCTCGGTCAGAGCGATCCGAACAAGGCCGAGGCTGCCGCACGCAAGGCCTACGACGGCGATGGCCAGAACAGCGAAGGTGAGCGCCGCGAAAGCCCGGCGTTGGCCCGCCAGTTCAGCGACTACAACGCGCTGATCGCCGATGAGACGTTTACCCTCTGGTGCGATGCCCTGTACCGCCCATTGCACGCAGCGCCCTGGCGCTCACTGACCGGCGAGGAATCGCACTGATGACCGCGACGCTACCCCTGGCCCTGGCGTTTCCGCTGCGTGGCAGCCAACTGATCGAAGCCAGCGCCGGCACCGGCAAGACCTTCACCATTTCCGCGCTCTACCTGCGCCTGGTGCTCGGGCATGGCGACGCCAGCAGCGGCTTCGGCCGGGAATTGCTGCCGCCGCAAATCCTCGTGGTGACCTTCACCGACGCCGCCACCAAGGAACTGCGCGAGCGCATCCGCACCCGGCTGGCGGAGGCCGCGCGCTATTTCCGCGACGAGACACCGGCCCCCGACAGCCTGATCGCCGACCTGCGCGACGAATACCAAGCGCAACATTGGCCCGGCTGCGCCAATCGCCTGGACATCGCCGCGCAGTGGATGGATGAAGCCGCGGTTTCGACCATCCATAGTTGGTGCCAACGCATGCTGCGCGAACATGCGTTCGACAGCGGCAGCCTGTTCACTCAATCGCTGGAAACCGATCACAGCGATTTGCTCGGCGAAGTGGTGCGCGATTACTGGCGCCTGTATTGCTACCCGATGCAGGGCGATGCACTGAATTGGGTGCGCAGTCACTGGGGTGGTCCGGCCGCCTTGTTGGGACGGGTGCGCGGTTTGTTCGACAGTGAGCGCGACGGCGTTGCAGGACGTGAGCCGGCCGAGTTGATCGACGAATGCCTGCAGCAACGCCGCGAGGCCCTGGTCTCCTTGAAGGCGCCCTGGACCGACTGGGCTCAGGAGTTGCGCGCGATCTGTCTGCAAGGCATCGCCGACAAGGCGGTCGACGGACGCAAGATGCAAGCGCGCTACTGCGAACCCTGGTTCGAGAAAATCAGCGCCTGGGCCGCGGATGAAAGCCTCGAAGAACTGGACATCGGCACCGGCTTCACCCGCCTGACCCCCGATGGCATGGCCGAAGCCTGGAAAGGCCAGCCCCCGGACCATCCGGGCCTGGAAGCGATTGCCGGACTCAAGGCGCGCCTCGATGCGCTGCCGACCCCCGACGCCGCTGTGCTCAAGCATGCCGCGCAGTGGATCGGCGCGCGCTTCGAAGAAGAGAAACGCCGACGTGCGGAAATGGGCTTCGACGACATGCTCCTGCGCCTGCGCGCGGCGTTGCAGGCCGAAGGCGGGGAGCGCCTGGCGAGCCTGATCCGCGAGCAGTTTCCAGTGGCGTTGATCGACGAGTTCCAGGACACCGACCCGGTGCAGTACCGGATTTTCGAGAGCATCTACCGCATCGAGGACAACAACCCCGAATGCGGGCTGTTCCTGATCGGCGATCCGAAGCAGGCGATCTACGCCTTCCGTGGCGCCGACATCTACACCTACCTGCGCGCTCGCCAGGCCACCAGTGGCCGGCTGCACACCCTGGGCACCAACTTCCGTTCCAGCCACGGCATGGTCGAGGCAGTGAACCACGTGTTCCACAGCGCCGAAGTGCGCGAGCAGGGGCGTGGCGCGTTCCTGTTCCGCGAGCCGAACGGCGACAACCCGGTGCCTTTTGCCCCGGTGCAATCCCAGGGGCGCAAGGAAGTGCTGCAGATCGAGGGTGCCGTCACGCCGGCGCTGAACATCTGGCACCTGGCGAGTGGGCAAGCGCTGTCAGGCGCGGTCTATCGGCAACAACTGGCCGCCGCCTGCGCCAGTGAAATCACCGCCTTGCTCAATGCCGGCCAACAGGGCCGAGCCGGTTTTGTCCGCGACGCACAAGCGCTCAAGGGCCTGCTGCCGGCGGACATCGCGATCCTGGTGCGCGACGGCAAGGAAGCCCAGGCGGTGCGCAGCGAGTTGTCGGCGCGCGGGGTGCGCAGTGTCTATCTGTCGGACAAGGACTCGGTGTTCGCCGCCCAGGAAGCCCATGGCCTGCTGAGCTGGCTCAAGGCGTGCGCGGAGCCCGATGTCGAGCGACCGTTACGCGCGGCGCTGGCGAGCATCACCTTGAACCTGTCGCTGGTTGAACTGGAGCGCTTGAATCAGGACGAACTGGCTTGGGAATCCCGGGTCATGCAGTTCCGTGAATATCGCAGCCTGTGGCGCAGCCAGGGCGTGTTGCCGATGTTGCGTCGTTTGCTGCACGACTTCCGCTTGCCTCAGGCACTGATCGCGCGCAGCGATGGCGAACGGGTGCTGACCAACCTGCTGCATCTCTCGGAACTGTTGCAACAGGCCGCCGCCGAACTTGATGGCGAGCAGGCGTTGATCCGTCATTTGTCCGAGCACTTGGCACTGTCCGGCCAGGCCGGTGAAGAGCAGATCCTGCGTCTGGAAAGCGACGAGCAACTGGTCAAGGTGGTGACCATCCACAAGTCCAAGGGCCTCGAATACCCGCTGGTGTTCCTGCCGTTCATTTGTTCGGCCAAACCGGTGGATGGCAGCCGCCTGCCGCTGCATTACCACGATGAACAGGGCAGGGCCCAGGTCAGCCTGAACCCGACGTCCGAGCTGATTGCCCTGGCCGATCACGAGCGCCTGGCCGAAGACCTGCGCCTGCTCTACGTGGCTTTGACCCGCGCCCAGCATGCCTGCTGGCTGGGTGTCGCCGACCTCAAGCGCGGCAACAGCAACAGCTCGGTGCTGCACCTGTCGGCGTTGGGCTATGTGCTTGGCGGCGGCCAGGTGTTGGCCGAGTCGGCGCAATTGCAGCGCTGGCTGCTGGATCTGCAGCAAGGCTGCGCCGCCGTGCACCAGGAGCCGCTGCCGATTGCCACGGACGAGCGCTACCAGCCGCCGCGCAACACCGCGCAGTTGCTGGCGCCGTTGCTGCCAACGCGGCGCGCTGCGGAAAACTGGTGGATCGCCTCCTACAGTGCCCTGCGCATCAGCGACAGCCTGGCCCCGGGCAGCGACGAAGCGCCGGAAAGTCCGCAGGCGCAGAAACTCTTCGATGACGAACGACTCGACCCCGATGCGCCCCGTGAAATGCTTGCCAGCGGTGGCGACATCCATCGTTTTCCTCGCGGCCCCAATCCGGGGACCTTTCTTCACGGTCTGCTGGAATGGGCGGGCGAGGAACGCTTCAGTGCCGAGCCGAAGCTGATCGAGGATGCGATTGCCCGGCGCTGCAACCGTCGCGGCTGGCAGGGCTGGATCACCACCCTGAGCGACTGGCTGCAGCACCTGGTCCAACTGCCGCTGCCGGTGGGCAGCGAGCAGCCGCCGGTGGTGCTGGGGCAGTTGCGCGAGTACCGGGTCGAGATGGAGTTCTGGTTCGCCAGCCACAAGGTCGACGTGCTCAAGCTCGATGAGTTGGTGCGCCAGTACACCCACGCCGGCGTCGCGAGGGCAGGGGCCGAGTCGGTGCTGCTCAATGGCATGTTCAAGGGCTTTATCGACCTGACCTTCGAACACGCCGGGCGCTATTACGTGGCCGACTACAAATCCAACTGGCTGGGCGCCGATGACTCGGCCTACAGCGAGCAAGCCATGGAGCAGTCGATCCTCGACCATCGCTACGACCTGCAGTACGTCCTGTACCTGCTGGCCCTGCACCGTCAGCTCAAGGCGCGGCTGGCCGACTACGACTACGACCGCCACGTCGGCGGCGCCCTGTACCTGTTCCTGCGTGGCACGCGCGCGGCGAGCCAGGGCGTCTATTTTGCCCGTCCGCCACGGGAACTGATCGAACGCCTGGACCGGATGTTCCAGGGCCAACCAGAGCCCAGGGTCGAAGCCGCCTGGGAGCAGGGTGAACTGCTATGAAACGCTCCTTTGCTGACCTGTTACCCATGCCTTTGACCGACGACAGCCTGGCGCAACTGGCGCCGCTGAGCAGTGCCAGGGATTTGTTGCTGCTGCTGGAGCGCTGGGTCGAGCGCGGCTGGCTGCGGGCGCTGGACAAGGCCTTCGTCGGTTTCCTCCACGAGCGCGCCCCCGACGGCGATCCGCTGGTGCTGGTGGCGGCAGCGTTGACCAGCCACCAGTTGGGTCACGGTCACGTCTGCCTCGACCTGTTCGAAACCCTCAAGGAGCCGGATTTCGCCCTGTCCCTGCCGCCGGAAGGGGACGCGCAGAGCGGCGCCCAGTTATTGCCCTCGCAACTGCTCGAAGCGCTGGAAGGCGCGCACTGGTGCAAGGTCCTGGCGAGCAGCCCGCTGGTGGCGCTGGCCGCCGATGCCAGCGCCGAAGCCGCACAACGGCCGCTGATACTCTCCGGCAAACGCCTGTACCTGCGCCGTTACTGGGCCTACGAACGGCGCATCGACGATGCCTTGCGTCAGCGTCTATCCGCCGCTGAGCCGACACCGCCTGACCTGTCCGAGCGCCTCGCCGGACTGTTCGGCGCGGCGCGTGCCGGTGCGCCCATCGACTGGCAAAAACTCGCCTGCGCCCTGGCCACCCGTGGCGCCTTCAGCATCATCACCGGCGGCCCCGGCACCGGCAAGACCACCACCGTGGTGCGGTTGCTGGCATTACTCCAGGGCCCCGCCGTGGAAGCCGGCACGCCGCTGCGCATTCGCCTCGCCGCGCCGACGGGCAAGGCTGCCGCACGCCTGACTGAATCCATCAGCCAACAAGTGCGCACCTTGCAAGTCGCCGCCGCGGTCAAGGACAAGATCCCCAGCGACGTGACCACCGTCCACCGCCTGTTGGGCAGCCGTCCGGGCACCCGGCATTTCCGTCACCACGCCGGCAACCGCCTGCCGCTGGATGTGCTGGTGGTCGACGAGGCGTCGATGATCGACCTGGAAATGATGGCCAATCTGCTGGACGCCTTGCCCGCCCATGCGCGGCTGGTACTGCTGGGCGACAAGGACCAGTTGGCCTCGGTGGAAGCCGGTGCGGTGCTTGGCGACCTGTGTCGCGATGCCGAAGCCGGCTGGTACAACTCGGCGACCCGCGCCTGGCTGGAAGCGGTCAGCCACGAGTCGCTGGCCGACAGTGGCTTGCATGAAGACCAGGACGGCAGTCATCCGCTGGCCCAGCAGGTGGTGATGCTGCGCCACTCGCGGCGGTTTGGCGAAGGCAGTGGCATCGGCCAGTTGGCGCGTTGGGTCAACCAGCAGCAGGCCGACGAGGCGCGCAAGTTGCTCGCCGCACGCAGCCACGCCGACCTGTATTCGTTGGCGCTCAAGGGCGAACAGGACCGGGCGCTGGAGCGCCTGCTGCTGGACGGCCATGGCGAGGGGCCGCAAGGCTACCGACATTACCTCAGCCTCCTGCGCACAACGCGACCATCGGCCCAGGCGGCGGCTGACGACCCGTGCTGGGTCAAGTGGGCGCGGGAGGTGCTGCAGGCTTTCGACGCGTTCCAGTTGTTATGCGCGGTGCGCAAGGGGCCTTGGGGTGTCGAGGGGCTCAATCAGCGGATCACTGCGGCGCTGCTCAAGGCCCGGCTGATCGACAGCGACCAGCAATGGTACGAAGGCCGACCGGTGCTGATGACCCGCAACGACTACGGCCTGGGGCTGATGAACGGCGACATCGGCATCGCCCTGAAATTGCCCGAGCGCGATGGCGATCAACCGGGACGCCAGGTGCTGCGGGTGGCCTTCGCGCGCAACGATGGCCAGGGTGGCGTGCGTTTCGTGCTGCCAAGCCGGCTCAACGATGTGGAAACCGTGTACGCGATGACGGTGCACAAGTCCCAGGGCTCGGAATTTGCCCACACCGCGTTGATCCTCCCGGATGCGCTCAACCCGGTGCTGACCAAGGAATTGATCTACACCGGCATCACCCGGGCCAAGGACTGGTTCAGCCTGATCGAGCCCCGTGGCGGGGTGTTCGAGGAGGCGGTCAAGCGCAAGGTCAAGCGCTTGAGCGGGCTGATGCTGGAACTGCACTGACCCACGGAGCGAGCGGCGCAGCCTCGCCGCTGTTTCGGCGCTGTGCTATCGTTGCGGCATCATTTCGCAACGATCAACGAGAATGCCTGCATGGAGCTGACTGTCGTGATGACAGAGTGCATGGTCAGCTTCAAGCGTTGGCTGCTGGCAGCCATTCTCTGTTTATCCAGTGTTGCCGCCTGCGCCGAGTCGCCCGCTCCAGTGAGCGTGGCCGAGCAGCGCGCCCTGGCGGTCACTCAGGTGGTGCTTGGCATTCTTAGCTACGCCCGCTGGCCGGTTGAGCCTGCGCAACTGCGCCTGTGCGTGATCGGCCCCACCGAATACACCGACGACCTGGTCAAGGGCACAACCCAGGCCACCGGGCGTGCGGTGGTGGTGCGGCGCTTCCTCACCAGCCATCCGGCGATTGCCAGCGACTGCGAGGCGGTCTATATCGGCAAACTTTCCCAGGCAGAGCGCGAGACGCTGTTCTCCTCGCTGAGCGGGCATCCGGTGCTGAGCATCAGTGAGGCGGACGATGCCTGTACGGTCGGCAGCCTGTTCTGCCTGCGGGTCAGCGACGCCCATGTGGCGTTCGACGTCAATCTCGACTCGGTGGCGCGCAGTGGCGTGCGCATCCACCCGAGCGTCCTGCAACTCTCGCGTCGCAAAACGGCGGCGCCATGAGGCTATTCAACAAGGATGGGCGAGCCACCCTGCGCTCGGTGATCGGCCGCGGTAACCTGATGATTGCCCTGGTGGGCGTGACCATGACCAGCCTGTCCCTGACCCTGCTCGGGGTCCTGGCCTTGCGCGCCTACGCCGATCACAACCTGGAACTGATCGCCCGCTCGATCAATTACACCGTGGAAGCGGCAGTGGTGTTCAACGACAACCAGGCGGCGACCGAAGCGCTGGCATTGATCGCCTCGACCGAAGAGGTGGCAGACGCCCAGGTGTTCGACAGGCGAGGGCAGTTGCTGGCGCGCTGGCAGCGTCCGGAAACCGGCTGGGTGTCGCAGTTGGAGATGCAGTTGGCGCGGGCGGTGCTGGAAAAACCCATGCACCTGCCCATTGTCCACGAGGGTCGTGAGGTCGGCAGCATCCTGGTGGTGGGCCACGGTGCCAGTCTGCTGCGCTTTCTGCTCAGCGGACTTGCCGGGATCATCGCCTGCGCCGCCATCAGTGCCTGGGTCGCGCTGTACCTGGCGCGCCATCAGCTCAAAGGCATCACCGGCTCGCTGCGTCGGTTGGCGCAGGTGGCGCATGCGGTGCGCAGCGAGCGGGCCTTCGATCAGCGGGTGCCGCCGGCGCGGATCGCCGAACTGGACAGCCTGGGCAACGACTTCAATGCCCTGCTCGATGAACTCGAGTCGTGGCAGACCCACCTGCAAAGTGAAAACGAATCCCTCGCCCACCAGGCAAGTCACGACAGCCTGACCGGCCTGCCGAATCGGGCATTTTTCGAAGGCCGCCTGATGCGCACCCTGCGCACGGCGAAAAAGTATGACGAGCGAGTGGCGGTGTTGTTCCTCGACAGCGACCGCTTCAAGGCGATCAACGACCAGCACGGTCACGCCGCCGGTGACGCGGTGCTGATGGCGGTGGCGACTCGGGTGCGCGCGCAATTGCGCGAGGAAGACCTGGTGGCGCGCCTGGGCGGCGATGAGTTCGCCGTACTGCTGACGCCGCTGCACAAGCGCGAAGATGCCGAACGCATCGCCGACAAGATCATCTCCAGCATGCAGGCACCGGTGCAATTGGCCGACGGCCAGACGGTGCAGACCTCGCTGAGTGTGGGGATCGCGATCTTCCCGGATCACGGCGCCACACCCGGCGCCCTGTTGCATGCCGCCGATGCGGCCATGTACCAGGCCAAACGCCTCTCCCGAGGCGGGCAATACACGGCAACGTCGGAGCACCTTGCCGCACCTTTGAAAAACAGGAGCTAATCCCCCGTGTCCCCAGTTTCCCAGCGTTCCCTGCGCTTTTTCATGTTCTCCCTGTTCATGGCCATGCTCGCCCTGAGCGGCTGCCAGACCGCCCCGCCAAAAGGCCTCAGCCCCGCACAGATCGCGGTACTCAAGCAGCAGGGGTTCGAGTTGACCGAAGAGGGCTGGGAGTTCGGCCTGTCGGGCAAGGTGCTGTTCGGCAGCGACGTCGACAGCCTGAATGCGCAGAGCAGCGCCATCGTCCAGCGCATCGGCAAGGCCCTGCTGGACGTCGGCATCGATCGGGTCAGGGTCGACGGCCACACCGACGCCTCGGGCAAGGAAGCCTACAACCAGCAGCTTTCCGTGCGCCGTGCCAAAAGCGTGAGCACGGTGTTGCAGCAGGTCGGCATGCGTGAAGAAAACATCCAACTGCGCGGATTCGGCAGCAGCGTGCCGGTCGCCAGCAACAAGACCGCCACCGGCCGTTACGAAAACCGCCGGGTGGCGATCGTCGTCAGCAACGACTGAGCTCGATCAGTAGCCGTGGGACTCGCGGTATTTCTGGTAGTCGTGATACTCGACCCACTCGATCAGGTCAAAAGGAAGGTAGAGCTGTTGCCTGGCGCGAGAGATCGCGATGTACACCAGGCATAGACGCTCGTCGAACGCGTAGGCGTCCTTGAATTTGCCGTTGCTGAGTAGTTCGGGGGTCAGTAGCACGCGGTCGAACTCCATGCCGCCAGCGTCTTCGGCCAGCATCAGCATGCAGCTCCTGCCGGGGCTGCCCACGACGCGATTCAAGCGCGTCACGTCGGCCATCTTGAAGCCTTTTTCCAGCACCGACTCGACCCACAGAAACGCCTCGTCGAATTGATGGGCCTCACGCACCTGTTGCCAGTCGCTCAGTTCGCTGAAGTCCCCATGTGTCCCCAGCGTGCTGCTTTCGACACTGTAGTAGCGCGGGTTGAACAACATGACGGCGGTGGTCATAAACAGCTCGAGGTCCTGCTGCGCGGTTTTGTCCGGGAAACAGAACGCACAGCTGGCATCCTGCAACTCGATCATCCACTTCATCATGTCCCAGCGCGACGCGGCCAGCACCACGCAGCCCTCGGGGGGCACGAAGCCTGCCGGATAATGCTCGATGCTGACGTCAGCCTGTGAAGAGCCCTCGAACGGGACCTTGATTTTCTGCGAGTGCAGGCCGATCAGCGGGTTGACCAGGCGCTCGATATTGCGGCCGGAGCGCACGCAATAGCTGATCGTGCTTTGCCGCACTTCGCGCGATCGCCTGGCCATTTCGCCACGGGCCTGCTGATACTCATCACCGAGGGTAATCAGCACCTGACGCCCGCGCTCGATGATCTGCAGCAGTGACGCAGGAATATCCTGGCTTTCGTCGATCAGCACGTGGGTAAAACGATCAGGCACCCGGCAACCCGCCAGGCTCGCCCGCTTGATCAGCCATAGTGCTTCGAACCCGGTCTGCCCGGCCCAGGCCGGATTGGCCTCGAGGTAAGTCCAGAGGCGGCTGGTGTATTCAAGGAGGACCTTGGCCTCCAGGCTGGACAGGGCCACCTTGAAATGCGGCAGGTGTTTGTTCGAGAAGCTGCTGTCCCTGGACTGACAATAGTGCTTGAGCACCTTGAGGCACACCTCCAGTGTCGCCTGCCCGTCGTGGTCACGGAAACCAAAGATATTCAACTGCTGTGCCAGTGCTGGTTTGCCCGGTCCCTTGCCTGGCGGACGCACGGGTTGCGGCCGCGGACCGTGCAACAGCACCCGCGCAAAATCACCGAAGGTGGTGCCCTTCTTCCTGTCGCCCGCCGTCCCGATCCGCTGTCGAAGCGCGGCGAGCTTTTCCGGCGTGCGTGCCAGCACCAAGGTCCCGGCGGGCCGCAGGCACTCCATCAAGGCGCCGATCAGGTGGCTTTTGCCGATCCCGGCGTAGCCCTGGACGTGCAGGTCTTCGTCGAGGTTGGCGCGAAAGGTCCTGACCAGCTTGTCTTGCGCATCACTCAGCCAACGCTCGCGATGAACGGGGGTGACCATCTGGCGGATAAAGGGATTGCTGCTGCTGTGGTGGCGGATCTTGAAATCGAAATCCCACTTGTCGTCGGCCAGCAGGTAAGCGCGCGCCTGTACTTCCTCGGCAAGCAGTAAACGCAGGTTCAAAGGCTTGAGCGCTTCCAGGCCGAAGTACAGCTTGCGTGGATCGAACAGCCTTTGCGCTTCTGACAGCAAGCCTGCCGCCGTCGACTGCCGGGAATCGACCGCCCACCCCAGCAGCCTGGCCAGGACCCGCTCGGCGGCACCGGCATTGAGGTCTTTTTCCGGCGCCTGGGCCAGATTCTGAATGACCAGCATCGCCGCCAGCTCGGGGTCCGACAGGCTGCCCAGAGTCGTTGCGCCATCGGCCAGCAACAGGCTCGCACAGCGTTCAGCTGTGATAGGCAGGAACACAGGGGTGGATAAATCAAAATGTTCCGGGTGCATAGAAACTCGCAATCAGGGGGCGACCCGCCACGGGGTACTCGACGTCGCTGGAGGCAAGCATAAGCCATTGCGCCCATGCCCTCGACGCCCTGTGCAATTTCCTGCCCCTGGGCTCTGGCATGAACTAGGTGTCGGCAAAGTGCATCACCCGCGTCTGCCCCATCAACAGCGCCTGGTTCTGCTCGGTGACGCTGCGGATGTAGTCCCAGAGCAGGGTGATGCGCTTGAGCTTGCGCAGGTCTTCGCGGCAGTACATCCAGAACTGCCGGGTGATGTTGATCTCCTCCGGCAGCACCGGCAGCAGCCGTGGATCCTGGGCGGCGAGAAAGCAGGGCAGGATCGCCAGCGAGCGGCCCTGCTGGGCGGCGACGAACTGGGCGATGACGCTGGTGCTGCGCAGGTTGGCGCTGGCGCCTGGCAGGACGTTGGCCAGGTACAGCAGCTCGGAGCTGAAGGCCAGGTCGTCGACGTAGCTGATGAATTGATGCCGGGCCAGGTCGGCCGGGCGGCGGATCGGCGGGTGTTGGTCGAGGTAGTCCTGGGTCGCGTACAGCTGCAGGCGGTAGTCGCAGAGTTTGCAGCACACGTACGGGCCGTGCTCCGGGCGTTCGAGGGCGATGACGATGTCGGCTTCGCGCTTGGACAGGCTGATGAAGTGCGGCAGCGGCAGGATGTCCACCGAGATCGCCGGGTACGCGTCGACGAAGTGGCTCAGTTGCGGGGTGATGAAGAAGCTGCCGAAACCTTCGGTGCAGCCCATCCGCACGTGCCCGGACAACGCCACGCCGGACCCCGACACCTGCTCGCAGGCCATGTGCAGGGTGCTTTCGATTGACTCGGCATAACCGAGCAGGCGCTGGCCCTCGGCGGTCAGCACGAAGCCGTTGGTCCGCGATTTCTCGAACAACAAGGTGCCCAACGCGCCTTCCAGTGAACTGATGCGCCGCGACACCGTGGTGTAGTCCACCGCCAGGCGCTTGGCGGCGGTGCTGGCCTTGCGGGTGCGGGCCACTTCGAGGAAAAACTTCAGGTCGTCCCAGTTCAGGGAGCCCAGGGATGTGATGTTTTTTTGCATGTTGGACCGGCTTTTATGTGCGTTCTTATTAGAAGTTTGCACATCTATACTCCAAAAACAGTCCGCTCACCAACCTGCGGCACACGCCTCATCTCAAGGCGACCTCTGCGCCTTGGCTCCCAGCATAACTATAAGTACCGGAGACCCACATGAACGCATCGCTCACGCCCAACGAAACCACCGTGCAAACGGCCAAATTGCTGATCGACGGTCAGTGGGTCGAGTCTCAAACCAGCGAGTGGCACGACATCGTCAACCCGGCGACCCAACAAGTGCTGGCCAAGGTTCCGTTCGCCACTGCCGATGAAGTCAACGCCGCCATCGACGCTGCCCAGCGTGCCTTCCAGACCTGGAAACTGACCCCGATCGGCGCGCGCATGCGCATCATGCTCAAGCTCCAGGCGCTGATTCGCGAACACTCCAAGCGCATCGCCGTGGTCCTCAGTGCCGAGCAGGGCAAGACCATTGCCGACGCTGAAGGTGACATTTTCCGTGGCCTGGAAGTGGTCGAGCACGCCTGCTCCATCGGCACCCTGCAGATGGGCGAGTTCGCCGAGAACGTCGCCGGCGGCGTCGACACCTACACCCTGCGCCAGCCAATCGGCGTCTGCGCCGGCATCACCCCATTCAACTTCCCGGCGATGATTCCGCTGTGGATGTTCCCGATGGCCATCGCCTGCGGCAACACCTTCGTCCTCAAGCCGTCCGAGCAGGATCCGCTGTCGACCTTGCTGCTGGTGGAGCTGGCGATTGAAGCCGGGGTTCCGGCCGGTGTGCTCAACGTGGTGCACGGCGGCAAGGACGTGGTGGATGCGCTGTGCACCCACAAGGATATCAAGGCCGTATCGTTCGTCGGTTCGACCGCAGTCGGCACCCACGTCTACGACCTCGCCGGCAAACATGGCAAGCGCGTGCAGTCGATGATGGGCGCGAAGAACCACGCCGTGGTGCTGCCTGATGCCAACCGCGAGCAGGCGCTGAATGCCCTGGTCGGTGCCGGTTTCGGTGCGGCCGGCCAGCGTTGCATGGCGACCTCGGTGGTGGTGCTGGTGGGCGCGGCCAAGCAGTGGCTGCCGGACCTCAAGGCGCTGGCGCAGAAACTCACGGTCAATGCCGGCAGCGAGCCGGGGACCGATGTCGGCCCAGTCATTTCCAAGCGTGCCAAGGCGCGGATTCTCGAACTGATCGAAAGCGGCATCAAGGAAGGCGCGACGCTCGAACTCGACGGTCGCGACATCAGCGTGCCGGGCTACGAGCAAGGCAACTTTGTCGGCCCGACCCTGTTCTCCGGGGTGACCACCGACATGCAGATCTACACCCAGGAAATCTTCGGCCCGGTGCTGGTGGTGCTGGAAGTCGACACCCTCGATCAGGCGATTGCCTTGGTCAACGCCAACCCGTTCGGCAACGGCACCGGCCTGTTCACCCAGAGTGGCGCGGCGGCGCGCAAATTCCAGAGCGAAATCGACGTTGGCCAGGTGGGTATCAACATCCCGATCCCGGTGCCGGTCCCGTTCTTCAGCTTCACCGGTTCCCGAGGTTCCAAGCTCGGCGACCTCGGCCCGTATGGCAAGCAAGTGGTGCAGTTCTACACTCAGACCAAGACCGTCACCGCCCGCTGGTTTGACGACAACAGCGTCAACGACGGTGTGAACACCACCATTAACCTGCGTTAAGGAAGCCGAGATGAAGATCGCGTTTATTGGTCTGGGCAACATGGGCGCGCCGATGGCGCGCAACCTGATCAAGGCCGGCCACGCGCTGAACCTGGTCGACCTGAACAAGGCGGTGCTGGCGGAGCTGGAGCAATTGGGCGGGCACATCAGCGGCTCGGCCAAGGAAGCCGCGCAGGGCGCCGAACTGGTGATCACCATGCTGCCGGCCGCAGCGCATGTGCGCAGCGTCTGGCTGGGTGAGAACGGTGTACTGGCGGGGATCGGCGAGGGCGTGCCGGCGGTGGATTGCAGCACCATTGATCCGCAGACGGCGCGGGATGTCGCTGCTGCGGCGGCCGCGCAGGGCGTGAGCCTGGCCGATGCACCGGTGTCCGGTGGTACCGGTGGCGCTGCGGCGGGCACCCTGACTTTCATGGTCGGCGCCACGCCTGAGCTGTTCTCCACCCTGCAGCCGGTGCTGGCGCAGATGGGGCGCAATATTGTGCATTGCGGCGCCGTCGGCACCGGGCAGATCGCCAAGATCTGCAACAACCTGCTGCTGGGAATCTCCATGGTCGGCGTCAGCGAAGCCATGGCCCTGGGCGATGCGCTGGGGATCGATACCGGTGTATTGGCCGGGATCATCAACAGCTCCACCGGGCGTTGCTGGAGTTCGGACACCTACAACCCTTGGCCCGGCGTGATCGAAACCGCACCGGCCTCGCGCGGCTACACCGGCGGTTTTGGTGCCGAGCTGATGCTCAAGGATCTCGGGCTGGCGACTGAAGCGGCGCGTCAGGCGCACCAGCCGGTGGTGCTTGGCGCGGTGGCTCAGCAGCTGTACCAGGCGATGAGCTTGCGCGGTGAGGGTGGGCAGGATTTCTCGGCGATCGTTAACAGCTATCGCAAGCCGAAGTAAGCGGATCCAGGGTGACACTTTTGTAGGAGCTGGCTTGCCAGCGAAGGCGTCCTTGAGAGCGCCAGAAGCTTCGCTGGCAAGCCAGCTCCTACGAGTTTTTTGCAGGATCCGGTATCAGGCAAACACAAAATACTTGCGCACCGTCTCCACCACTTCCCAAGTCCCCTTCATGCCTGGCTCGACGACAAAGATGTCGCCCGCGCGCAGGTGGATCGGCGCCATGCCGTCCGGGGTGATCACGCAGTAGCCTTCCTGGAAATGGCAGTACTCCCACTTCACATAATCCACACGCCATTTGCCCGGCGTGCAGATCCAGGTGCCCATGATCTTGCTGCCATCTTCGCTGGTGTAAGCGTTGAGGTTGACGGTGTGCGGGTCGCCTTCGAGCTTTTCCCATTTGCAGGCATCGAGCACGGGCAGGGGATGGGTATCGCGAAGGACGGTAATCGGGGCGGTCATGCGGACTCCGGGCGTTGGGCAGGAATGAACCTGCACCCTATAGCGCCCGACCCCGGATCAGTTGTCTGGGGTCGACACTCAGCTGTCCAGAAACGCGCTTGGCGTCAGATCCGCTCCAGCGGGCAATCGCTCTGGACCTGGGCAAGGCTGGCCTGCAGCTCGCTCAGTTGGCGGACCTGACGGGTCATCTGCGCGATGCTCGCGCTGAGCTGCTGCTTCTTCTCGCTGATCGCCTGCTGCGCCAGATTCCATGGCATGGCCTGGCCGTGGTAGTCCTGGAACATCGCCTGCATTTCCTTGAGCTTGAAGCCCAGTTGCTGAGCGCACTTGATGAAACTCAGCAGCTCGACGCTCTGCTGGTCGTAGATGCGGTATTTGCCTTGGCGCTGGGCGGGTGGCAGCAGGCCGATGTCTTCGTAGTGACGAATGCTCTTGATGGTGGTGCCTGAAAGCTTCGCCGCTTTGCCGATGTACATGAAAAGTCCCTTTTTCGTGGTTGACGCGGCGGATTATCCCCGAGACTTACCCCGCAGCGATAGCCTGAGCTTGCTTGAGCCAGGTTTCCCGTTGCCGTTCGGTCGAGCCGAGTATGGGGCCGAAGGTCAGGGTCTTGCGTGGCCGGATGCCGCAGAAGGCCAGGGTGGTCTTGCGCATCTGATGCAGGCCGGGCATGCGGTACACCCAACGGTAGTACCAGGGCGGCGTGTCCATGGTCACCAGCAGATCGGCACTGCGCCCGCGCAGGAGCTGTTCCGGGAAGGCTTTGCCGGGGCGATACTTGAAGGCGAACCCGGGCAGGAACACCCGGTCGAAAAAACCCTTGAGCAGGGCCGGGATCGCGCCCCACCAGATCGGGTAGACGAACGTCAGGTGTTCGGCCCAGGTGATGTCCGCCTGGGCCTGCAGCAGATCGGCTTCCAGCGGCTGCACCTGGCGGTAGCCTTCGCGCAGGATCGGGTCGAAACTCAAGGCGCCCAGGCGCAGCTCACGCACCTGGTGCCCGGCGTCTTTCGCGGCCTGCACGTAACGCTCGGCGAGCGCGCCGCAAAAGCTGTCGTGGGAGGGGTGACCGAGAATCACCAGGATGCGTTTGCTCATGGAAGAATCACTCAAGGACAAAAAACCTGTAGGCGCGAGCCCGCTCGCGATGAAGTTGATGCGGTGTCGCTGGTGGCCTCATCGCGAGCAGGCTCGCTCCCACAGTGGGGGGTATGTCGATCACAAATTTTGTGGTGCTTGCAGGACCCTTGTAGAGCTAGTCTGCTCGCGATGAAGTTGATGCGGTGTCGCTGGTGGCCTCATCGCGAGCAGGCTCGCTCCTACAGTGGTGGGGTATGTCGGTCACAAATTTTGTGTTGCTTGCAGGACCCTTGTGGGAGCTAGCCTGCTAGCGATGAAGTTGATGCGGTGTCGCTGGAGTCCTCATCGCGAGCAGGCTCGCTCCCACAGAGGAAGCGAAGAATACCGAGGATAAAGTCGGCCCCATGGGGGAGAGTCAAGGGGCTCTTTCGGTGATTGAAATTTCCATCGTTCAAACCCGGTTTTTTTAGCAGTAAGTGCGAAACATTTGCCCAGCGGCGAAGTTTTTTGCAAGAAAGTTCAGGGGTTTCGCTCGTATCATTCACGCGTGAGCAGGCCGAGATCAATCCAATGAAAACAACACCCTCCTGGTGGGACATCAGCCCACCCTTGAGTACCGCCACCCCCACGTGGCCGGGCGATACACCGTTTCAGGAAGAACGCGTCTGGAGCTACGGGCCGCAGTGTCCGGTCAACGTCGGGCGCATCACCCTATCGCCGCACACCGGCGCCCATGTCGACGCACCGTTGCACTACAGCCCGGATGGCGCGCCCATCGGCGACGTGTCGCTGGACACCTACATGGGGCCGTGCCGGGTCCTGCATTGCCTGGACAGCGGCGCGCTGGTCGAGCCCGAGCAGCTCGCCGGTCGTCTCGGGCAGGTCCCTGAGCGGGTGCTGTTGCGCACCTATCGCCAGGCTCCGCTGGCCACTTGGGACAGCGACTTCACCGCTGTGGCCAAGGCCACTGTCGATTTGCTGGCGAGCTTGGGCGTACGGCTGATCGGCATCGACACACCGTCCCTCGACCCCCAGACCTCGAAAACCATGGATGCCCATAACGCGATCGCCCGGCACGGCATGGCTATCCTCGAAGGCATCGTCCTCGATGACGTGCCCGAAGGTGACTACGAGCTGATCGCCTTGCCGCTGCGCTTTGCCAACCTTGACGCCAGCCCGGTCCGGGCCATTTTGCGTCCCCTGAATAAAATGACACCTGAGGAGGCCGCCCAATGAGCCAATGTCCGTATTCCGCCGGTAACCAGAACGACGAATGGCATAACGCCGAGCTGAATTTTTCCGACTCCATGAGCTACGGCGACTACCTGGACCTGGGGCGCATCCTCAGCGCCCAGCACCCGCTGTCGCCCGACCATAACGAAATGCTGTTCATCATCCAGCACCAGACCTCCGAGCTGTGGATGAAGTTGATGCTGCACGAACTCAAGGCTGCCCGTGAGCACGTGCGTCTCGGCGAGTTGCCGCCGGCGTTCAAGATGCTGGCGCGGGTGTCGCGGATTTTCGATCAGTTGGTGCATGCCTGGACCGTGCTGGCGACCATGACCCCGACCGAATACCACGCGATCCGCCCGTTCCTCGGCCAGTCGTCGGGCTTCCAGTCGTTCCAGTACCGCGAGATCGAATTCATCCTCGGCAACAAGAGCGCGACCCTGCTGCGTCCTCACGCCCATCGCCCGGAACTGCTGGCTGAGTTGCAGAAATCGATCGCCACACCGTCGCTGTACGACGAAGCGATTCGCCTGATGATCAGCGCCGGCCTGGACATCGATCCACAGCGCCTGAGCGTCGATCCGACCCTGCCGACTGCCCACGACGCCTCGGTCGAAGCGGCCTGGCGCGTGGTCTACAAGAACCCGACGCAGTACTGGGACCTGTACCAGTTGGCCGAGAAGTTCATCGACCTCGAAGACTCGTTCCGCCAGTGGCGTTTCCGCCATGTGACCACGGTCGAGCGGATCATCGGCTTCCAGCCAGGCACCGGCGGCACTGAAGGCGTCGGCTACCTGCGCAAGATGCTCGACACCGTGCTGTTCCCGGAATTGTGGCGCGTGCGCTCCACGCTCTGAGGCAACAGGCATAAAAAAACCCCGGTATTCACCGGGGTTTTTTATGGGTTGAAGCTTACTGCACGACCGACACATTCCCGGCACGCGCCACCCGCACACGGTAGGCCACGTACAGGATCGCGACCCACACCGGAATCGCATACACCGAGGCGCTGATGCCAGGGATCATCAACATTACGCAGATGATCATGAACATGAACGCCAGGCACAGGTAGTTGGTGTAGGGCGACCAGAAGGCCTTGAAGCCCGGGACCACACCTTTGGCCTGCATGGCCTTGCGGAATTTCAGGTGAGTCAGGCTGATCATCGCCCAGTTGATCATCAACGAAGCAACCACCAGCGCCATCAGCAACTCCAGCGCGCTATGCGGCGCCACGTAGTTGACCACCACGCAGAGCATGGTCACCAGCGCCGACACGCACAGTGCGCGCAACGGTACGCCGTTCCTGGTCAGCTTCATCAACGACTTCGGCGCATCACCCTGTTCCGCCAGGCCGTACAGCATGCGGCTGTTGCAGTAGACGCCGCTGTTGTAGACCGACAGCGCCGCGGTCAGCACCACGAAGTTGAGGATCTGCGCGGCGGTGTCACTGCCGATCAAGGCAAAGATCTGCACGAACGGGCTGCTGCTGTAGGCATCGCCCGAAGCGCCGAGGGTCTGCAGCAGTTGGTCCCATGGGTACAACGACAGCAGCACGGTCAGGGCGCCGACGTAGAAGATCAGCACCCGATAGACCACCTGGTTGATCGCCTTGGGAATCACTTTGCGTGGCTCGCTGGCTTCAGCCGCGGTGATGCCGACCAGCTCCAGGCCACCGAAGGAGAACATGATGAAGGCCATCGCCATCAGCAGGCCGGTGGTGCCATTGGGGAAGAAACCGCCGTGGTCCCACAGGTTGCTCACCGAGGCTTGCGGGCCGCCGGTGCCGCTGAACAGCATGTAGCAGCCGAGCACGATCATGCCGATGATGGCCACGACCTTGATGATCGCGAACCAGAACTCCGCTTCGCCGAACACCTTCACGTTCATGGTGTTGATCAGGTTGACCAGCACGAAGAACACCGCCGCGCTGACCCAGGTCGGCACCTCGGGCCACCAGAACTGGATGTACTTGCCAACCGCCGTCAGCTCCGCCATGCCCACCAGCACGTACAGCACCCAGTAGTTCCAGCCGGACAGGAAGCCGGCAAAACCACCCCAGTAGTTGTGGGCAAAGTGGCTGAAGGAGCCGGCGACCGGCTCCTCGACAATCATCTCGCCGAGCTGGCGCATGATCAGGAAGGCGATGAACCCGGCAACCGCGTAGCCGAGAATCATCGAAGGGCCTGCTGACTTGAGTACGCCAGCGGAGCCCAGGAACAAGCCTGTCCCGATCGCACCCCCCAAGGCGATCAGCTGAATGTGTCGATTTTTCAGCCCCCGCTTGAGTTCGCCCTGTTGCTGTATTTGTTCCGCCATCTGCTTACCTTCTAGTTGTTTTGGTCCGGCTGTGTTGCACCCCGACAGCTTATTCAATTGGCGCCCGTTTGTGGCCGTCAGACGTTGCTTTCGGTGAACTTTTCGTAATAAAGGTGGACGTTTTGCAGATTTTGCGCGATGAGCCAGCTCTTGATCGATTCGACCATTGGCGGTGGTCCGCACACATACATGTCGGCGGCGGCATCGCGCAGTTCGCTGGCTTCGAAGTGTTCGGCGAGGTAGCCGCGCTTGCCGCTCCATTCGGCCGTCGGCTCGCTGACCACCTCGGTGTAGCGAAACCCCGGAATGCGCTGGGCGTAGGCGAGGATGCGCTCGCGCTCGCACAGGTCGGCGGCATTGCGCACGCCGTAGTACAGGTGCACCGGTTGCTCGCAGCCGCGCTCGGCCATTTCGTCGAGCATGCCGAGCATTGCCGACAGCCCGGTACCACCCGCCACCAGCAGCAGTGGGCGAGTGATGTGGCGCAGGTAAAACGCCCCCAGTGGTGCCTCCAGATCAATCCGGTCACCGACCTGGCAGCGCTCGCGGATGTAGTTGCTCATGACCCCGTCGGGCAGCAGGCGGATCAGGAATTGCAGTTGGTTTGCCGCGCCCGGGCGGTTGGCGAAGGAGTACGAACGCTTGCTCTGGGTGCCGGGAATCAGCAGCCGGGCGTACTGCCCCGGGAGGAAGTCCAGCGTCGGCCCGTCGGTGCCCAGGTCGAGGTGCAGGATCGCCGTGCTCGCCGAGACCTGGGTGACCTGGCTCACCGTGCCACTGAGTGGCGCCGGCCCGGCGGCGTTGCACAGGCTGGAAGCGAAATCGAAGTAGAACGCCGCGTCGGATTTGACCCGGGTCTGGCAGGTGAGCATTTTGCGCTGCTGCAGGTCGAGGCTGGAGAGGGCTTCCTCGTCCACATAGTCCTGGCTGTAATCGCCGGACTCGCAGCGACCCTGGCAGGTGCCGCACACACCTTCGCGGCAATCAAGGGGGATCTTGATGCCGTTGCGCAGGGCGGCATCGAGCAGTATTTCGTTGGCCTGCACCGGAAAGAACAGGGTCTTGCCGTCGGCAAAGCTGAACGCAACCTTGTGGTTCATGCGCCGGTCTCCTCAGAGGTGGTAGAAATCGAGCACCGAGTTGATGGTGTCGTTGAGCAGCAGCACATGCTTGCGGGCGATCAGCCAACTGCCGTCATGGGGCGTCAGGCGATAGGTGGCGGTGCCGTAGAACTGTTCGGAAGTGGCCAGGCGATAGAACAGCGTGTGCCAGTTCAAGCGCACGTCCAGCTCGCCCTGGGGCAGTTCGTTGATCCGCACGTTGTTGATCAAATGCAGGGTGCGCGGCAGCGGTGTGGCCGAGGCGGCCTTGCCGGTGCGCAGGCGGAACACCCGGTCTTCCAGGCCGGAACGGTTGGCGTAGTAGATCAGCGACATCTCGCGCTTGGGGTCCTGGGTGTAGACGTGTTCCGAGTCCCATTGCGGCAAGTGGAACTCGCTGTGCTCGGCGAACAGCGCGAGGTAGGCGTCCCACTCCTTGGCGTCGCACAGCTCGGATTTACGGTAGAAAAACTGTTCGATCTGATACTGCAATTGCGCATTCATGGTTACACCTCACGGAGTTTCAGGGATTTCGCGTCCAGGCCGTCGAGCAGGAATTTCTGCCAGTTGGCGTGCTGGTTGACGTAAAGCCCCTCGTGGGTGAACTCGGTGCCGGTCATCGCCGGCTGAATGCCGATCGCCTCGCTGTTCGGCGTCGGGCCGGTTTCCCAGCGATGGCTGCCCCGGGAAATGTCGCTCCAGCGCTCCAGGCGGGCCTGGAAACCACGCTGGGCTTCGCGGAATTCCACCAGGTCGTCCGGCGTGCCGAGCCCGGAGACGTTGAAGAAATCCTCGAACTGGCGGATGCGGTTTTCGCGGTCGGCGGCCGACTCGTTTTTTACCCCCAGGCACTGGCTGATGATTTCGGTCTTGTTCCACGCCACCGGACGAATGATGCGCAGCTGCGAGCTGATCTGGTCGAGGAAGAACAGGCTCGGGTAGATATTCAGGTTGCGCAGGCGATGCATCATCCATTCGGCTTTCTGCTGGCCGTATTCTTCGATCAGGCGCGGCATGATGGTCGCGTAACCGGAGCGCACCGTGGGGTTGGGCATGTCGCTGAACAGCACGCTGTGGCCGTTGTTGAAGGCGAACCAACCGTCGTCGGTGTTGGCGTCGCCAGCCCCCAGTTTGCTGTAGTCCAGGGTGCTGCCGTTGCTGGTGCCGTTGTCGCTGTTGACCTGCTGGCGGTGCTGCACGGTGGCCACGTAGTTATAGTGCACGGTGCTGACGTGGTAGCCGTCGAGGCCGTTTTCGTTCTGCAGTTTCCAGTTGCCGTCGTAGGTGTAGGCCGACTTGCCGGGCAGCACTTCAAGTTCACCGGTGGGCGACTGGGCGACCATCATGTCGAAGAACACTTTCGAGTCGCCGAGGAAGTCTTCCAGGCTGTTGCCGGCATGGACGTCGAGGCTGATGAACACGAAGCCCTTGTAGCTCTCGATGCGCGCCTTCTTCAGACCGCGCGTGGCCTTGTCGAAGCCTTCCGGGTATTCGCCCGGAGCCTTGACCTTGACCAGCCGACCGTCGCTTTTGTAGCACCAGGCGTGGAACGGGCAGGTGAAGGTCGACTGGTTGCCCTTGCCGACGCGGGTCAGGGTCGTGCCGCGATGCTGGCAGGCGTTGATCAGCGCATTGAGCTGGCCGTCACCGTCACGGGTGATGATCATCGGCTGGCGCCCGGCGCGCATGGTGATGAAGTCGTGATTATTCGCCAGCTCGCTTTCGTGGCAGGCGTAGATCCAGTTCTTCTCGAAAATCAGTTCCATTTCCAGGTCGAACAGTTGCGGCTCGGTGAAGATGTCCCGGGCGATGCGGAACACCCCTTCGGCCGGACGAAAGTCCAGGCAGCCTTCGATAAATGATTTCCATTGCTCGACGTTTTTTTCGCCACTCATGGGTGTGTGCCCCTTGTTTTTGTTCAGGCTAATCGGTGCGCCCATTAGAGAGAGTGGGGTGGGTGAGGGTCTATCCGCTTAGTCGGCGAAGACAGTCCATAAAATTCACGGCGGCGGGGACGGGCATTCGGGGGTAACACCGGGTGCTTTCTCTGGGCGGCGAATACTCAATTTCCTGCGCCAGTTGATGAACGGGCGCACTGATGTCGCGCATTGATGTACTGTTTTGCCCAGTCTTGAGTGCGCGGATCGGCTTCGGGGCGCGGCGTTATCCACTTAGTCGGTGATTGCTATCCATCGGCTCAGCGCGCGCGTTTGCTGGTGTGGAATTTGCTCTGCTCAAGCCAGAGGTGCGCCGTCAGAGTGCACTGAAAAAATATTGCCGTGGGTGCGCCGTGATGAGTAGCAAAGCCGATCCGCAAAGTCGCGATATTCGTATCGATCACTATGACCTTGAAGGGGCCAGGACCTGGATGTCCGGTATTTGTGGCCCGCATCGCCTGGAAACCGCGACGCCGGAGCGGATTCGATTTCACCACAGCGGCAATGTCTTCAAATCGATGGCCACCACCCTGGGCACCATCGAGTACGGCACTGATGTGACCGTCGACATCGAGGACGCCGAGCACTTCAGCAGCTACAGCCTCAGCCTGCCGTTGGTGGGTGAGCAGGAACTGCGCAAGAACGGCGCCTTGCTCAGGTCCGATCGGGATCTGGGCGTAATCATTTCGCCCAACGAAAACCAGGTGCTGGCGATCTCCGGGGATTGCCGTAAGGTCCAGGTGGTGATCACCCGCGCAGCCATGAGCGAGTCCCTCGAAGGCATGCTGCAACGCCCGCTGGACGCGCCGCTGCGCTTCGAACCGTTGATGGATGCGGTGGACGGTGCCTCGGCGGCGTGGTGGCGGATGGCGCGCTATTTCATCGCCGAGCTGGAGCACAACAGCGCGCTGTTCGACCAGGTGACCTTCACTCGCGACATCGAAAGCTCGCTGATCAAGGGCCTGATTCTTGCCCAGCCGAACAACTACTCCGATGAGCTGCGCGACGTGCTCGGGGTCAAGGTGCCGCACTACCTGGTGCGCGCCAAGCAGTACATCCACGACAACGCCCGCGAGGCGCTGTGCCTGGAAGATATCGAAATGGCGGCGGGGGTTTCCCGGTTCAAACTGTTCGAGGCGTTCCGCAAATATTTCGCGCTATCGCCGATGGCCTACCTGAAGAAACACCGCTTGAATGCGGTGCGCCAGGACCTGCTGGAACACGGCCAGGCCCGCAACATCTCGGAAATCGCCATGGCCTGGGGCTTCACCCACATGGGCCGGTTCTCGGCCGAATACCGCAAGTTGTTTGAAGAGTCGCCCAGCGCCACGGTGCAGCGGAACGAGTCGCGGCGGATGCGGTGAGCGCCGATTCCAATTGAACCTGAGGGTGTACCCCCTGTGGGAGCTGGCTTGCCAGCGATGGCAGTGGATCAGTCATCGATGATGGTGGATTTATGGCCCAATCGCTGGCAAGCCAGCTCCCACAAGGGCATCATTTTGAGTTCAGCGGTACCCCCGTAGGATCTCTATTTACGCATCACCAAATCCAGCAAATCATCGCGCTCCTTGATCTTCTGCAGGACGATTTCCGAGCGGATATCCGTCACCCCCGCCGTGCGGTTCAGCTTGCCGACGATGAAGTCCGAGAAGTGCTTGAGGTTGCGCGCCTGGACCCGCAGCACATAGTTGCTGGCGCCGGTCACTACATAGGCGGTGGCGACTTCCGGCCATGACTGGACCTTCTTGATAAAGGTCTCGTGCCAGTCATCCACGTCCTGGCGCAGGGACACATGGACGATCGCCTCCAGCTCCACGCCTAGACGTTCGGCGCTCAGTTCGGCGCGGTAGCCGGTGATGATTCCTTCGCTCTCCAGTAAGCGCAAACGGCGCAGGCAGGCCGAGGGTGACAGCGAAACCTTCTCCGCCAATTCCTGATTGCTGATGCGGCCGTCCTGCTGCAGAAAGTGCAGGATTCGCAGGTCTGTCGAGTCGAGAGTCATGGTTTGAATAAATCCGCGTTTTTGTCGGTGGAATTCGAATTTTCTTCGAGATAACTACTATACGGCCCCGCACTTTGCACGAAAATTCTCCAATGCTTCGTTCATTATTTGCTCATCGTGCTGGTGCTCGAACGCCCGAAAACACGGCGTGTACCGGCCGCATGACATTCAAAGAACAGGACCGACAATGACCACAAGAAACGATTGCCTGGCGCTCGATGCACAGGACACCCTGGCCCCTCTGCGTGATCAGTTTGCGCTGCCTGAAGGGGTGATCTACCTCGACGGTAACTCCCTCGGCGCGCGGCCGAAGGCGTCCCTTGAGCGTGCGCAGGCGGTGATCGCCGAAGAGTGGGGCAACGGTCTGATTCGCAGCTGGAACAGTGCCGGTTGGCGCGACCTGCCGCAGCGTCTGGGCGACCGTCTGGCCAGCCTGATCGGTGCCGGTAACGACGAAGTGGTGGTCACCGACACCACCTCGATCAACCTGTTCAAAGTCCTCGGCGCCGCCCTGCGGGTACAGGCCGAGCGTGCGCCGCAGCGCAAGATTATCGTCAGCGAGTCGAGCAACTTCCCCACTGACCTGTACATCGCCCAGGGCCTGATGGACCTGCTGCAACAGGGCTACAGCCTGCGCCTGGTGGACGCGCCCGAAGAGCTGACTCAGGCCATCGACCAGGACGTCGCCGTGGTGATGCTGACCCACGTCAACTACAAGACCGGCTACATGCACGACATGCAGGCCATGACCCAACTGATCCACGAGTGCGGCGCCCTGACCATCTGGGACCTCGCCCACTCCGCAGGCGCAGTGCCGGTGGACCTGCGCGGGGCCGATGCCGACTACGCCATCGGCTGCACCTACAAATACCTCAACGGTGGCCCGGGTTCGCAAGCCTTTGCCTGGGTCTCGCCGAAACTCTGCAACCTGGTCGCGCAACCGTTGGCCGGCTGGTTCGGGCACACCCGCCAGTTCGCCATGGAGTCGGCCTACGAGCCAAGCCAGGGCATCGCGCGCTACCTGTGCGGCACCCAGCCGATCACCTCGCTGGCGATGGTCGAATGCGGCCTGGATATCTTCGCCCAGACCGACATGCAGAGCCTGCGTCGCAAGTCTTTGGCCCTGACCGATCTGTTTATCGAACTGGTCGAGCAACGCTGCGCCGCCCACGACTTGAAACTGGTGACCCCGCGCGAGCACGCCAAGCGTGGCAGCCATGTCAGCTTCGAACACCCCGAAGGGTATGCGGTGATCCAGGCGCTGATCGCCCAGGGCGTGATCGGTGACTACCGCGAACCACGGATCATGCGTTTCGGCTTCACCCCGCTGTACACCAGCTTCACCGAGGTCTTCGATGCGGTGCAGATCCTCGGCGAAATCCTCGACCAGAAAACCTGGGCGCAGGCGCAATTCCAGGTTCGCCACAGCGTGACCTGATACCCCCCGGATGTCTCGATCCTGCTGCCGCTTCTGCCGGCAGCGGGATCTTGTCGTCTGAACAAAAGTTCTGTGCAAACACAATAATAAGGAGCACGCAGAATGAAATTGTCCCTTTGGCTCGCCTTGCCGCTCGCCATCAGCACTGGCCTTGGTCAATTGGCCTATGCCGCCGACAGCGGTTTCGTCGAAGACAGCAGCCTGACCCTGACCAACCGCAACTTCTATTTCTACCGCAACAACCTCAACAACCCCGGTGGCCAGAACTACCGGGAAGAGTGGGCCCACGGGATCATGCTCGACTACAGCTCGGGCTACACCCAGGGCAGCGTCGGCTTCGGCATCGACGCGTACGCGCAGTTGGGCCTCAAGCTCGACAGCGGCCGTGGGCGCACCGGCACCGGCTTGTTGCCGATCGACTCCGATGGCCGTCCCGAGGATGAGTACTCCGAGGCGGGCGGTGCGGTGAAGGCGCGGATCTCCCAGACCGAACTCAAGTACGGCAACCTGACCCCGCTCAATCCGGTGTTCGGCACCGGCAACGCACGGCTGTTCACCCAGCATGCCAATGGCTTTCAACTGACCAGCCAGGAGCTGCAAGGGCTGCTGCTCGACAGCGGGCACTTCACCTCGGCCAGCGACAGCAACTCGAGCAACCATGACGGTGCGCTCAAGGCCCTGTACGCCGGAGTGGAAACCCGCAGCGTCGACTACCTCGGTGGTCGCTATGCACTGAGCGATCAGCTGAGCGTCAGCCTCTACGGTTCGGAGTTCAAGGACATCTGGCGGCAGTATTACGTCAATACCAACTACAGTTTTGCGCCCGGTGAAAACCAGTCGCTGAACGTCGATTTCAACCTGTACCGCACCGATGACACCGGGCAGAGCCTGGCCGGCAAAATCGACAACACCACCTGGTCGCTGGCCGCTGCTTACCAGCTTGGCGCCCAGCGCCTGACCCTGGCCTACCAGCAGGTCGACGGTAACGAACCGTTCGACTACCTGGGCTTCGATCGCCAGCCGGGCACGTCGATCTTCCTCGCCAACTCGATCCAGATCGTCGACTTCAACGCGCCCAACGAGCGCTCCTGGCAACTGCGTTACGACCTCGACATGGCCGCTTTCGGCGTGCCGGGTCTGAGCTTCATGTCGCGTTACGTCAACGGTGATCACATCGACGACAGCCATTACGATGGCGGCCCCAACGGCGCCTATGGGCGCTACGGCAGCGATGGCAAACGCTGGGAGCGCGACATCGAGGCGCGCTATGTCGTGCAGTCCGGCAAAGCCAAGGACCTGTCGGTGCGGATCCGCCAGGCGAGCCTGCGCTCCAGCGCCCAGGTGGCCCAGGCCGACACCACCGACAACAACGAAGTACGGGTGATCATTGAATATCCACTGAATATTCTCTGACCCAGGCACTACTCCCAAGGATTGGCTCTCTCCAAGAAAGACAACATGCAGAGGCGTGAACGATGAGCGACAACCGCGGTTTCGAAACGATCTCCAACCGTGAGCAGGGCCTCAGGCGCCAGCTCACGTCGGGGCAGATGAGCATGATCGCCATTGGCGGGGCGATCGGTACCGGGCTGTTCATGGGCAGCGCCTACGCCATCGGCTATGCCGGGCCGAGCGTGCTGCTGAGCTACGCGATCGGCGCGATCATCACTTTGCTGCTGATGGGCTGCCTGGCGGAAATGACCGTGGCGCACTCCACCTCCGGCTCGTTCGGCGCCTATGCCGAGTTCTACATCAGCCCGCTGGCCGGCTTCCTCGTGCGCTATGCCTACTGGGCGGCGATTGTGCTGGCGGTCGGCACTGAAGTGACGGCGGTGGCGATGTACATGAAGTACTGGTTCGCCAACGTGCCGGAGTGGATCTGGATCGTCTCGTTTTCCAGCGTGCTGATCGTGCTCAACGCGATCAGCGTCAAGACCTTCGGCACCTTCGAGTACTGGTTCTCGACCATCAAGATCGGCGCGATTGTCGGCTTCATCATCCTCGCGGTGTACGTGGTGTTCGGCTCCGGCAACCCGGAGTACGGGGTGCAGAACTACACGGCCCACGGCGGCTTTTTCCCCAACGGCCTGAGCGGCATGTGGGTGGCGGTGATCGTGTCGATCTTCAGCTACCTCAGCGTGGAAATGATCGCGGTCGCCGCCGGTGAAGCCGAGGATCCGGAGCGCGCGGTGAAGAAAGCCTTTCGCGCGACCATCGTGCGCCTGGTGGTGTTCTACCTGCTGACCCTGGCGCTGATGCTGGCGATCGTGCCGTGGATTCAGGCCGGCAAGGCGCAGAGTCCATTCGTCACTGTGATGCAGACCATCGGCATTCCTGGGGCCACCGGGGTGATGAACTTCGTGATCCTGATTGCTGCCTTGTCGGCGATGAACAGCCAGCTCTACATCACCACGCGGATGATGTTCAGCCTGTCGCGCGGCGGTTACGCGCCGAAGTCCATGGGCGTGCTGAGCAAAAGCGGCATCCCGCTCAACGCCTTGCTGCTGTCGAGTTCGGGCATCGCCCTGGCGACGCTGCTGAACCTGCTGTACCCGGAGAGCTCGTTCACCCTGATGATGGCGATCTCGATGTTCGGCGCGATCTTCACCTGGTTCATGATCTTCCTCACCCACTACTGCTTCCGCCGTTACCACCAGCGTCATGGCGAGAAAAAGCTGTCGTTCCGCATGCGCTTTTTTCCCTACACCACGCTGTTGGGCCTGGTGCTGATGGGCGCGGTGATGATCACTACCTACTTCACCGACGCGTTCAAGATGACCCTGGTGTTTGGCGTGCCGTTCCTGCTGATCCTGTCGCTGGTCTACGCGCTGTTTTTCCGCAAGGGCAAAGCCGGCGCAGCGCTGGGGGCGTTGCCTGACGAGGCGTGATCGGCTAACGACCCTGCTGCGGCTGCAAGGCGAGCAGCAGGGCTCGGGCATAGCGCGGCAGGGCGTCGAAGTCGCGGGCGCAGAGCAGTAATCTGCGCTGGGCCCAGGGCTCCTGCAGGGCGAAAAATGTGAACGGCAGTGGCGCGGCGCAACGTTGCACCGCCGCCAGCGGCACAATCGCCAATCCCGCACCGTGGGCGACCATGCGCAGCACCGCGTCAAAGCCCTCGGTGCGAATTCGTATCGGCATGCGTAAACCGGCATGCAACGCTTGCTCCTCCAGATAAATCGCCAGCGCGCTGTGGGCATTCAAGCCGACATAGTCGTGGGCCAGGCTTTGGCTGAAAGTCACGGATCGAGTCTCGGCCAGCGGATGATCGTGGGCGCAGACCAGCACCAGCGGGTCGTCGCGAAACGCCCGGGTCTGTAGGCCCTGGGTGTCCACCGCGTCGGAGACGATGCCCAGCTCGGCGGCACCCTCGCGCAGGGCGTGGGTGATGCGTTGGCTCGGCAGCTCCTGCAGGTCGATGTCGAGGTTGGGCTGTTCGCGCAGGAAGTCGGCGAGCAGTTCCGGCAGGTATTCGCTGATGGCCGTGGTGTTGCACAGCAGGCGCACCTGGCCTTTAACGCCCTTGGCGTACTCCGCCAGATCTTGCTGCAGGCGTTCGGCTTGCAGCAGCATCAGCCGCGCATGCCGGGCCAGTGCCTTGCCGGCTGGGGTCGGGCTGACGCCACGGCGACCGCGCTCCAACAGCGTGATCCCCAGCGAGCTTTCCATGGCACGGATCCGCGCACTGGCGGCGGCCAGCGACAGATGACTACGCTGGGCGCCGGCGGTGATATTGCCGGCGTCGAGGGTGTTCAGGTATAGACGCAAATCTATCAGGTCGAAATGCATGGAAGGTTCCTGACTCTGCTAAAACAAGAGGCAGGCTCAGTATATGGCGAATTTTCAGCGCACCGGCAGTGCCCGACAATGGCGCCATGAATACTCTCCTGGCGTTTTATCAAGACCTCGGTCCAGCCCTGTCGTTGCTGGTGATGGGTACATTCCTGGTGGCGGGAACGGTCAAGGGCGTGATCGGTCTTGGCCTGCCGACCATCGCCATGGGCTTGCTCGGCCTGGCTATGGCGCCGGTGCAGGCAGCGGCCTTGTTGATCATTCCGTCGACCCTGACCAACCTTTGGCAACTGGCATTCGGCGGCCACCTGCGGGCGCTGCTCACGCGGTTGTGGCCGATGCTCCTGGCGATTTTTCTCGGCACCGGCGCCGGCACCCTGTGGCTGGGCATCGACGGCGGGCAATGGGTGGTGCGCGCCTTGGGTGCGGCGCTGGTGCTGTATGCCCTGAGCGGGTTATTCCTGCCGACGCTGCGGGTCGGCAGTCGCCGCGAGCGCTGGCTGGGACCGTTGTGCGGGGTGCTGACGGGCATCATCACCTCGGCTACCGGGGTCTTCGTGATTCCGGCGGTGCCGTACTTGCAGGCGTTGGGGTTGGGCAAGGATCAACTGGTGCAGGCGCTGGGCCTGTCGTTCACCGTGTCGACCCTGGCCCTCGCCGGCGGCCTGATGTGGCGTGGCGCCTTGAGCAGCGGTGAACTCGGCGCTTCGATGCTGGCGTTGATCCCCGCTGTGCTTGGCATGCTGCTGGGGCAATGGCTGCGCCAACGCATCAGCGCGCTGCTGTTCAAGCGGGTATTTTTCATCGGGCTAGGTCTGCTCGGCTGCCACCTGCTGATCAGCGGCTAGCGGACGACGGGCTGAGCATATCGATGCGGCGGATCTCGAAGTCGCGTTCCAGGTAATCCATGCGCTTATCGAAGAACGCCTTCATGTGCGGCAGGTTGGAGTGCGTGTCGAGATGGGCCTGGGATTCCCAGATCTCGTAGAAGATGAACAGGCTTGGGTCCTGCTGGTCGCGCAGCACGTGGTACTCGATGCAGCCCGGTTCGGCTCGACTCGGTTCGACGTAGGCGCGGAACAGCGCCTCGAACGCGTCGGATTGTTCCGGGCGGGTCTTGGCCTGCAGGATAAAGCCGTGTTGCTGAGTCATGGGATTGCCTCTGAAGGGGTGTGAGAAAATTCTACGGCAACAATGGCTGTGTCATTCGTGCGTATCAGTCAAATGTGATTTGCCGGTTCGTGGCTTATTCAGCCGGACCTCCCTCGATATTCTGCTCGCCATCGAAACACACCTTCTTGATCCCGCGACTGATCCACAGCGCGGCGCATTCAATCCAGATGACGAGGCACTCCATGAAAAAAGTTCTGTTGCTCAACGGTGGCAAAAAATTCGCTCACTCCGACGGTCGCTACAACACCACCCTGCACGACGCGGCGCTGGCAGTGCTGGATCGCGGTGGCATCGACGTCAAGGTCACCCACATCGACGAGGGTTACGACATCGCCGAAGAAGTGGCCAAGTTCCTCTGGGCCGATGTGATCATCTACCAGATGCCCGGCTGGTGGATGGGCGCACCCTGGACCGTGAAAAAGTACATCGACGAAGTCTTCACCGAAGGCCACGGCAGCCTCTACGCCAGCGACGGCCGGACCCGTTCCGACGCCTCGCAGAAATACGGCAGCGGCGGCCTGATCCAGGGCAAGCAGTACATGCTGTCGCTGACCTGGAACGCACCCCAGCAAGCGTTCGACGACCCGAGCGATTTCTTCGAAGCCCGTGGTGTTGACGCCGTGTACTTCCCATTCCACAAGGCTAACCAGTTTCTCGGCATGACGGCCTTGCCGACCTTCCTCTGTGTCGACGTGATGAAGCGTCCGAACATCGAAGGCGACGTGGCGCGTTACGAGCAGCACCTCAAGAGCGTGTTCAACCTGCCGGCCTGACCTGCGCCGCGCCGCGTATCGAGCTACTATCGACGCCTTGGCCCGGGCTTCAGCGCCGGGCGGGTTCGACAGCGAGGGCAACGGTGAAGGCCAGATCCGATGAGTTGCAGATTTTCGTCTGCGTGATTGAGTGCGGTTCGATTTCCGCTGCTGCCGAGCAGGTCGGGCAAACGCCCTCGGCGGTCAGTCGCACGCTGTCGCGCCTGGAAGCCAAGCTCGAGACCACCCTGATCAACCGCACCACGCGGCGCATGGACCTGACCGAGGAGGGCAAGTACTTCTTCGAACAGGCCAAGCGCATTCTCGATCAGATGGAAGAGCTGGAAGAGCGCCTGACCTCGCGCCAGCAAACCCCTTCCGGACGCCTGCGGATCAACGCCGCGTCGCCGTTCATGCTGCACGCCATCGTGCCCTACATCGACGAATTCCGCCGGCTCTACCCGGACATCCAGCTCGAACTCAACAGCAACGACCTGATCATCGATCTGCTCGAACAGAGCACCGACATCGCCATTCGCATCGGCGCCCTGGCCGACTCGACCCTGCACGCCCGCCCGCTGGGCTGCAGCCCGCTGCACATCCTCGCCAGCCCGGCCTACCTGAAACAACACGGCACCCCAACGAGCGTCGCCGAACTGGCCGGGCACTCGCTGCTGGGTTTCACCCAGACCGAAACCCTCAACCACTGGCCACTGCGCCACGCCCATGGTGATCGCTGGGCGATCCAGCCGAACCTCAGCGCCTCCAGCGGCGAAACCCTGCGCCAGCTGGCACTGGAAGGCCAGGGCATCACCTGCCTGTCAGACTTCATGACCGCCGCCGACATCCACTCCGGCCGCCTCATCCCACTGCTGGCCGAGGCCAACAGCGGCTACCGCCAACCGATCAACGCGGTGTACTACCGCAACTCGCAGCTGGCCCTGCGGATTCAGTGTTTTTTGGATTTTATTCAGGGGAAGTTGGTGGGGTATGCGGGGGAGGGGTGACGCTGGGCCACAGCCGTGAAGTAACGATGTGGATTCATGGCATGCCATCCGACTTGTGAAGCCCCAAGGTAATCAGGTAGCGCTCTTCCGTGGGACGTTTATCGTCGCGGAAGCGGTGCAGCAGGAGCAGCGTCTGATACTTGTCTCCCGCCCGCCAGTAAGCTTTCCCACCTTTGTTCACGTCTCGCAATTGGGCGCGCCATTCGGGCGTGTCGGCAAAGGCTGGATAGCTGTTGGCGCGCCTGAGTGTCCAGCCGCCCCTGCGCCATTGCTCCTGCAAGTCGAGGACGACGGCGAGGGCGTCGTCGAGCAGGAGCGGTTCGATTTGTGGGGACATGCGGATTCCAGCAACTCGTTCATCGTCGAAAGTAATCGCGAAGAAGCGTGCCAATGGTGTGACGAAGCCGTATTGAGGGTCTATGAAACGCAGGCGGGCGTCAGATTTGGGAGTTTGGAACCAGATGTGATTGGGCACCGCTGGACCAATGCTCGCGCTGGACCGTTTGCGCATGTCTTCCCAGGGTTCACCCGTCACCAATGCGATCTCCGGCTCACCCGATTCGGCCCATAGACGAATCACCGCCAATGCCAACAACACGAGAACCAGCTGAATTAGCCGGTGGCGCCACCAGCTGACATCGACGAGCTGATTCATTGCACGCCTCGCGATTTATGAATCCCCAGGGTGATCAGGTAGCGTTCTTCCGTGGGGCGTTTATCGTCGCCGAAGCGATGCAGCACCAGCATTGCCTGATATTTGTCTCCCGCCCCCCAGTAAACTTTCCCGCCTTTGTTCACGTCCCGCAATTGGGCGCGCCATTCGGGTGTATCAGCGAAGGCTGGGTAGGTGTTGGCGCGCCTGAGTGTCCAGCCGCCCCGGCGCCATTGCTCCTGCAAGTCGAGGACGACGGCGAGGGCTTCGTCGAGCAGGAGCGGTTCGATTTGTGGGGACATGCGCACGCCGTCGACTAGTTCATCTTTGAAGTTGACCGTGAAGAGACGAGCCAGTGGTGTGACGAAGCCGTATTGCGTATCGCTGAAACGCAGGCGGGCGTCGGACTGGGGCATGTGGAACCAGATGCGGTTGGGCACTGCTGGACCGATGCTCGCGCTGGAGCGTTGGCGCATGTCTTCCCAGGGTTCACCAATCACCAATGCGATCTCAGGCTCGCCCGACTCGGCCCATAGGCGAATCAGCGCCAATGCCAACAACACCATGACCAGCTGAATCAGCCGATAGCGCCACCAACTGACATCGACGAGTCGATTCATGGCATGCCATCCGACTCGTGAAGCCCCAAGGTAATCAGGTAGCGCTCTTCCGTGGGGCGTTTATCGTCGCGGAAGCGGTGCAGCAGGAGCAGCGTCTGATACTTGTCTCCCGCCCGCCAGTAAGTTGTCCCTCCTTTGTTCACGTCCCGCAATTGGGCGCGCCATTCAGGCGTGTCGGCAAAGGCTGGATAGCTGTTGGCGCGCCTGAGTGTCCAGCCGCCCCGGCGCCATTGCTCCTGCAAATCGAGGACGACGGCGAGGGCGTCGTCGAGCAGGAGCGGTTCGATTTGTGGGGACATGCGTACGCCGTCGATTAGCCCGTCACGTCCATAATCGATTGTGAAAAATCGGGCTGGAGGGGTAGAAAAGCCGTACAGAGGGTCAATGAATCGCAAACTTGCATCTGACCTGGGAATATTAAAGCTGATATGACCTGGAATTGTCGGGCCGATGGCTGCGCTTGAGCGTTGGCGCATATTTTCCCAAGGCTCCCCCATCACCAGTGCGATTTCAGGCTTGCCCGAATCGGCCCATAGACGGATCACTGCCAATAGAAACAGCACCACCACTAACTGAATCAGCCGTTGGCGCCACCAACTGACTTCGACCAGCCGATTCATTGCACACCTCGCCCAGCCGCAATGTCCTCAATGGCTCGCTCAATGCTATGGCGGCTAGTGCTGGACAACAGTTCGTGGAATTGTCCCGCCGCCCTCAAAACAAACGCCATGCGCTGATCGAGATCGGACAAGTCGGCAAAGTGCTCTTTGCTGAAGCCGATAGTGCGCCCGTCATCCACAGGTTGGCACTGACTGGCCAGGGTCAGCTCGATGGCTTGCGCCGCACCGGATGGAAAATCTGTGACATAGGAGAGGTGATTGGCACGCAACAATGCGACCAGTAGCGCGTCACTGTACATCGTTGGTTGCAGGATGTTTTTTTGTTCATGCTTTGCTAACCATTCAACACTGTCAGCGATCTTTCCGGCCTCAATGGCCCTGAAAGCATGCAAAATTTCCTGCTGGTCGACCCCAAACTTCAGCTTCTCCGGAGCGACAGGCCACAACACCGGATGTCTCGCATCCCCAAATATTCCCTTGCGTGCAGACAAACACGCCTCCAACGCCCACATCCCCCGATCGCCGTAGAAAGCATGCAATGGATAGACGTCCAGAAACAGCGTGGTATTGCCCAACGCCAGCATCTCGTACACATGCTGGAAGGTCTGTTGCGTGAGCGTCAACGGCTCGCCTTCACGCCTGATGTCGATGTTCGGCAACGGGTTGTCGCGACGAGCCTGCTCCTCTTCCCGTTGCTTGTTCTTGAAGTCTTCAACGGCCGCCTTGCGTTCGCCGGCACTGCGACTGAACAGCCCCCAAAAGCCCTTCCTGCCGCTGTGCGCCAATTGCTGCCCGGCGTCATGGCTGGCCTGGATCTTTTCGATCGACTGCGCCGCGTGCAACAAACCGCAGCCCACCTGTTTCGAGGCGAAGGCCGCAAGCCCCGCCCACTGGAAGCGCTGATCATGGCGCCAAAGGCGAGCGTAGGCGGCGTTGATCGCCCGATTGCGTGCCCTCGGGTCGGCAATCAATACGCCGCCTGGGGCGACGATGGATTCGGCATTTTCCTGATACATCCGCCAGATGTTCTGACAGACCACTTCCGGCTGTGGGACAAAGCTGGATGCGGAGCGGTTCGAGGTCGCTGCTGCATGGGCAGAACCGCTCGCTTGCGCGTTCTGGGGAGCGGCGCTTGCAGCCGGCTGGGCTGAGTTTCGCGTTGCTCTTGGCGGCGCATCGGGGTCGATGCCGTAAGCGTGTGTGGTCAATGAATGGATCAATGTGGCCCTGCACGGGCAGCCGCTGACGCTATGCAGGGTCCCGGCGAAAGCACGACCATCGCTGATCATGGTCGGAATGCCACCCGCGATGGTGTAGGTTTTCTTGTTCTTTCCACAGGAGACCCGATCTCCCTCGCGCGCCTGGTGGCCACCCATCCTGGAAATGGTCGCCTGGCCTTCCAGCACAGTGCCACCGCACGACGTCTTGTCGTCCTTGCGAATAAAGTAACCGGTCGTCATAGCCTGAACTCCTTCCTGGCAAGCGTCCCACGTAGCGGGGACGTCCACGGCCCCACATAGGCCGAGTCAACGCACCGTACTGGCTCAGAAATGTCATGCAAGACGGCGGGATACGAACAGGAAAGATCCCACGCGATTTTCGGAAGAGTCGTCAAAACGGGAGGATCTAGCTGCTATCCGAATGATCAGTCGTCACGCCCTTCAAGGGCTGTATAGGCAATTCGCGCCCCTGGAGCACTGGGTTCATCTGGCCGTGTTGGCGTGAGTCAGCGTAAAGCGAGCAAGGGCGGGGCGTTTTCTTCACCACGCCAGGGTGAGGGGCAGGAACTTGCTGTTTTCTACTTTTGAGTTTGCGCTCGACCGCATCGATACTTTGACCGGTTTCAATCGCGGTCGAACTGGCGATGGCGCGAACAAGGGTGTCGGTATCGGGTTTTTTATTGCGGCGACGTGAAGCGACCATAAAAACGGCCCGGTGAAGGATAATCCGCTGAAAATCCCCCTGTGCATTTTCGCCAAAGGGGCTATCCGTGAGCGAAGAGCTTTCGCCACTGGGAGATTGACATGCACTACCACACCCTGATCCGCAACGCCTCGATCATCGACGGCAGCAACCGTCCGGCGTACCCGGCTGACGTCGGCATTCTGAACGGGCGGATCGAGCGCATCGGTGACTTGTCGGCCGACAGCGCCGACGAGGAGGTCGACGCTCGCGGCCGGGTGCTGGCGCCGGGGTTCATCGATGTGCACACCCACGACGACACGGTGGTGATCCGTCAGCCGCAGATGTTGCCCAAGCTCAGCCAGGGGGTGACCACGGTGATCGTCGGCAACTGCGGGATCAGCGCCTCGCCGGTGAGCCTGCGCGGTGATCCGCCGGATCCGATGAATCTGCTCGGCACCTCGGCGGCGTTTGTTTATCCGCGCTTCAGCGACTATCGCGCGGCAGTCGAGGCGGCTCGGCCTACCCTGAATGTCGCGGCGTTGGTGGGGCATACGGCACTGCGCAGCAACCATCTGGATGACCTGCAGTGTACCGCCAGCGCCGCTGAAATCAGTGCCATGCGCGAGCAACTGCGCGACAGCCTGCAGGCCGGTGCGCTGGGGCTGTCGACGGGGCTGGCCTATGCCAGCGCCTTTGCCGCGTCCACCGATGAAGTGGTGCAACTGGCGACGGAGTTGGCGGCGTTCGGTGCGGTTTACACCACCCATTTGCGCAGCGAATTCGAACCGGTGCTGGAGGCCATGGACGAGGCGTTCCACATCGGTCGCCAGGCCAACAGCCCGGTGATCATTTCCCACCTCAAGTGCGCCGGTGCCGGTAACTGGGGGCGCAGTCCGCAATTGTTGGCGGCGCTGGAGCAGGCGGCGCAGGGCCATCCGGTCGCCTGCGATTGCTATCCCTATGCCGCCAGTTCCTCGACCCTGGACCTCAAGCAGGTCACCGATGCCCATCGCATCACCATCACTTGGTCGACCCCTCATCCGCAGGTCAGCGGTCGCGACTTGATCGATATCGCCGCCGAGTGGGGCCTGTCGCTGGAGGATGCGGCGCGGCGTCTGCAGCCGGCGGGGGCGGTGTATTACGGCATGGACGAGGCGGATGTGCGGCGGATCCTCGCGCACCCGCTGTCGATGGTCGGCTCCGATGGCCTGCCCGAAGACCCGTTCCCCCATCCACGGCTGTGGGGCGCCTTTCCCCGAGTGCTCGGGCACTTCAGTCGTGATCTCGGGTTGTTCCCGTTGCACACCGCGGTGCACAAGATGACCGGGCTGTCGGCGGCGCGTTTTGGCTTGAAGCAGCGCGGCGAGATTCGCCAGGGCTATTGGGCCGACCTGGTGCTGTTCGACCCGGCGACGGTGCGGGATGTTGCGGACTTCAACGACCCCCAGCGCTCGGCCGAGGGCATCGACGGGGTGTGGGTCAATGGGGTGCGCAGTTACGTCGATGGCCAGGCCAACGGGCAGCGGCATGGACGGTTCCTGGCGCGAGAGGGCGACTTGCGCGCCGGCTTCAATGCCTGACACCTGACTTCAATGATTGTCTATGATGCTCTGCATTCAATCAGGGAGTATCACCATGGGTTTTGGAAAAATCACCCCGATCCTGCGGATCTTCGACGAGGCCAAGGCGCTGGAATTCTACGTCGACTTCCTCGGCTTCAGCGTCGATTGGCAGCACCGTTTCGAGGCCAATTACCCGCTCTATCTGCAGGTCTCGCGCGACGGATGCGTGCTGCACCTTTCCGAACACCACGGTGATGCCTCGCCGGGTGCGGCGTTGCGGATCGAGACTGATGCGTTGGATGCCTTGCACCAGGAACTGTTGGCGAAAAACTACCGCTACGCCCATCCCGGCATCGAAGACACGCCTTGGGAGAGTCGGGAAATGAGCATCAAGGATCCGTTTGGCAATCGGCTGGTGTTTGTTAACACCCTGTAGGAGCCGACTTGCCGGCGAAGGCGGTGTGTTTGATGCAGCGGGGCGTCTGGTTCGCTGGCAAGCCAGCTCCTACAGGGATCTGCGGTGTTCGCGATATCTGCGGCATGACACAAATTCTGTAGGAGCCGGCTTGCCGGCGAAGTCGGTGTGTCTGATGCACCGGGGCGTCTGGTTCGCTGGCAAGCCAGCTCCTACAGGGGTCTGCGGTGTTCGCGATATCTGCGGTATGGCACAGATTCTGTAGGAGCCGGCTTGCCGGCGAAGTCGGTGTGTCTGATGCAGCGGGGCGTCTGGTTCGCTGGCAAGCCAGCTCCTACAGGGATCTGCGGTGTTCGCGATATCTGCGGCATGACACAAATTCTGTAGGAGCCGGCTTGCCGGCGAAGTCGGTGTGTCTGATGCAGCGGGGCGTCTGGTTCGCTGGCAAGCCAGCTCCTACAGGGATCTGCGGTGTTCGCGATATCTGCGGTATGACACAAATTCTGTAGGAGCCGGCTTGCCGGCGAAGGCGGTGCGTCTGATGTACCGGGGCGTCTGGTTCGCTGGCAAGCCAGCTCCTTCAGGGCGTCAGCCACCCCACCACAATCTCAACCCTCATCCCCCTGCCGATGGGTCTGGCGAAACTCCCCCGGTGGCATGCCGCTGCGGCTTTTGAAGGTGCGGTGGAAGGAGCGGGGTTCGGTGAAGCCCAGGTACTGGGCGATGTCCTGGATCGGCAAGGTGCTGTTGAGCAAATAGTGCTCGGCCAGTTCCTGGCGCAGGTCGTCGAGGATTTGCTGGTAGGTGGTGCCGGCCTGGTGCAGTTGGCGTTGCAGGGTGCGCACCGAGACGGCGAATTGTTCGGCGACTTGTTCCTTGCGCGGCAAGCCTTCCTTGAGCAACTGGCGCAGGCAGCTTTTTACCCGCTGCTCCAGCGACGCGTCTTCCAGCGTCGCCATCAACCCCAAAGCATGTTCTTCCAGAGTGCGCAGCAACTGCGCATCGGCCTGGCGCAGCGGCAATTGGAGATACGGCAGCGGCACGATCAGCGCCGAGTAGGGCTGATCAAACAGCACCGGGCAATCGAAAAATGCCTGGTACTGCGCCAGCTCGGTGTTGGCCGGCAGCGGATGTTCGAACCACACCGCATCCGGTGACAGCTGCTTATCGGCAATCCAGCGCGCGTATTGCAGCCAGGAACCCAACACGTTTTCCACCAGATGGCGACGGATGCGCGGGCGCTGGTGGCGGCAGGTCCAGACCAGGTGCACCTGTTGCCCGTGCAGCTCGGCACGGCTGACCCCCATGTCGCCCACCAGTTTTTCGAAGGGCATGATCCGGTTCATTGCATCGCCCAAGGTCGCGCAGTTCATGGTGATGTAGCCCAGCACGCTCCACGAATTGGGCAAGACAAACCGCGCCGAGTTGAGGCCGAACAGCGGATCGCCGGAGTGTTCGCAGAAGTAGTCGAGCAGGCGTTCATGGGCTTCCCCCGACACCCGCAGGCTGTTGTCGCTCAATTGCTGCGCCTGCAATCCGGCGGCGGCCAGCGCCGGCTCGATGACCATCCCCAGGTGCTCGGCATGGCGCACGTATTTGAGCAGCGGCGGAACCGAAGTGAAGCCGAGGGATTGCATGATCGGGGTCCTTTGATCGGAGCAGGCGAGGGCAGCGCAAGACCTCGAAAGGTAAATTGAAACCACAGCTAAAGTAAATGGCTGGGAGCGGCGGCGCGGCTTGACTCAATTGGCTACTCGAACTGGCCCGATGCGACCGTGACAGGTTTTGCCGGCTGGCTAGTATAGGCGCCTGAAATGTCACCTATAAGAACCGCAAAAGGACACACGCATGCGACGCTGGAACGGCTGGGGAGATGCAAGCACGGTGGTCGAACTGCCGGCGCAGGGCGCAGGATTTCTCGAGGCGCGGGTCGGCGCCGGTCGCGCGCTGCCCGACGCGAGCCTCGAGTCGGCCCTGGCCCGTGTCCCGGCCTCGCGTCTGCCACAGCATTCGTTGTACAGCATCGAGCCCCAGGACCGCCTGATGCACGCCCGTGGCCAGAGCCTGGCGGACTGGCTGGCCCTACGCGAAGGCGCGCCGGGGATCTATCCCGATGCCGTCGCTTTCCCGCAGAGCGCCGAGCAGATCCGCAAGCTGCTGGCCCTCGCCGAAGAACGCGACCTGTGCCTGATTCCTTACGGCGGCGGCACCTCGGTAGCGGGGCACATCAACCCGCTGGACTCCGAACGACCGGTGCTCACCGTTTCCCTGGCCCACATGAATCGCCTGCTCGACCTCGACGAGCAGAGCCTGCTGGCCACCTTCGGCCCCGGCGCCTGCGGTCCGCAAGTGGAAAGCCAGTTGCGCGCCCGCGGCTATACCTTGGGCCACTTCCCGCAGTCCTGGGAACTGTCGACCCTCGGCGGTTGGGTCGCCAGCCGTTCCAGCGGCCAGCAGTCGCTGCGCTATGGGCGCATCGAGCAAATGTTCGCCGGCGGCACCCTGGAAACCTTCGCCGGCCCGCTGCAGATCCCTACCTTCCCGGCCTCGGCCGCCGGGCCGGATCTGCGCGAAGTGGTGCTCGGTTGCGAAGGGCGCTTCGGGATCATTTCCGAGGTCAAGGTGCGGGTCACGCCACTGCCGGCCGATGAACGTTTTTATGGGGTGTTCCTGCCCAATTGGGAGCAGGCCCTGCAAGCCATCCGTCAATTGGCCCAGGCTCGTGTGCCGCTGTCGATGCTGCGCCTGTCGAACGCCGTGGAGACCGAAACCCAGCTCGCCCTGGCCGGCCATCCGCAGCAGATTGCCTGGCTGGAGAAATACCTGGCGCTGCGCGGTGCCGGTGCTGGCAAGTGCATGCTGACCTTCGGCGTCACTGGCAATCGCCGTCAGAACGCGCTGTCCCTGAGCCAGGCGCGCAAGCACCTGAAAGCCTTCGGCGGCGTATTCACCGGCACCTTGCTGGGTAACAAGTGGGCGCAGAACCGCTTCCGCTTTCCCTACCTGCGCGAGAACCTGTGGAACGCCGGCTACGTGGTTGACACCCTGGAAACCGCTACCGACTGGAGCAACGTCGACAACCTGCTGACGCGCATCGAAAGCAGCCTGCGCGATGGCCTCGCGGCGCAGGGCGAGCGGGTGCACGTGTTCACCCATTTGTCCCATGTCTATGGCGAAGGCTCGAGCATCTACACCACCTACGTGTTCCGCCCGGCCGCCGACTACCCGGCGACCCTGGCGCGCTGGCAGGCGCTCAAGCACGCGGCCAGCCAGACCATCGTCGACCACCACGGCACCATCAGCCACCAGCACGGTGTTGGCAAGGATCACGCGCCGTACCTGCTGCGCGAGAAAGGCGCGCTGGCGATGGACACCTTGCAGGCGCTGAGCCGGCACTTCGACCCGGCCGGGCGCCTCAACCCCGGCACGCTGCTGCAGGAGTGACGGCATGAGCCTGGACTGGAACGCCGCCTGGCGACAGCAGGTGCTGCCGACCCTGGCCGCCGAGACCTGGGACCTGATCGTCATCGGCGGCGGCATCAGCGGTGCCGGGATTTTGCGCGAAGCCGCCCGACGCGGCTGGCGCTGCCTGTTGCTGGAGCAGCGTGACTTCGCCTGGGGCACCTCCAGCCGCTCGTCGAAAATGGTCCATGGCGGTTTGCGCTACATCGCCAAGGGCCAATGGCGGCTGACCCGCGACTCGGTCCACGAGCGCCAGCGCCTGCTCGACGAAGCGCCGGGGCTGGTGGAACCGATGAGTTTCATGATGCCGCACTACCGGGGCGGCTTTCCCGGGCCGCGGCTGTTCGGGGGCCTGCTGACGGTTTATGACTACCTCGCGGGACGGCGCAGTCACCGCTTTCATGATGCGCAGCAAATGCGCTTTCTGGCACCGGGTCTCAAGGACGAAAGGCTGCTCGGCGGCACCTGTTTTGTCGATGCATTGACCGATGATGCGCGCCTGGTGCTGCGAGTGTTGAGCGAAGCCAGGGCCGATGGTGCGGTGGCACTCAACGGCCTGCGGGTCGAGCAATTGCTGCGCGAAGACGGCCGGGTCTGCGGGGTCCAGGTTCACGACACAGAGGGCGGCGAAACCCTGCAATTACGCTGTGGCGTACTCGCCGTGGCCACAGGTGCCTGGGCCGAGCGCCTGCGTCCGAACGATGCCGTGCGCCAGTTGCGCCCATTGCGCGGCAGTCATCTGCTGCTGCCGGGCTGGCGCTTGCCGGTGGCGCAAGCTTTCACCTTTTTGCACAGCCGCGACCGGCGCCCGGTGTTTGTCTTCCCCTGGGAAGGCGCCACGGTGGTCGGCACCACTGACCTCGATCATCAGGCCGATTTGGACATCAGCGCGAGCATCAGCGGCGAAGAGCTTGACTACCTGCTGGCTGCCTGCGCCCAGCAATTTCCCCACGCCCAGGTGGTGGCCGATGACGTGCTGTCGACCTGGTCAGGCGTGCGTCCGGTGGTCGGTTCGAGCGGTGCGCAACAGGGCCAGCCGTCCAATGAAACCCGCGAGCACGTGCTGTGGCAGGAGCCCGGATGCGTGACCCTGGCAGGCGGCAAGCTGACTACCTTTCGCCCGCAAGCCATCGAAGTGCTCCAGGCCTGCGCGGCGATGCTCGGGCGTGAGCTCAGCGATGACGGCGCGCCGGTGTTTGCCGCCGTCGAGCCGCTGCCCATCGTCGGTTTGAGTGCCAGCCAATGGCGACGCCTGGCCGGACGGCATGGCCGCGACCTGCCGCGCGTGGCGCAGTTGATCGAGCAATTGGGCAGCGACAGCGTCGGCGCCACCGACACGTTATGGGTGGAACTGGCCCTGGCCTGCGACACGGAAATGGTCCTGCACCTGGACGACCTGCTGCTGCGGCGCACCCGTCTGGGGCTGCTGCTGGCCGAGGGCGGGGCGCAGTACCTGCCGGCGATCCGCCGGTTATGTCAGCCGCGACTGGGCTGGGACGACGCGCGCTGGGAAGAAGAAGAGCAGCGTTATCGGGCGCTGTGGCAGCGCCATCATGGTTTGCCGGATGCCACGCAATGAAGGCCCATCGAAGAGAGCTCCATGGATAACCACAAGAATAAGCGCTACCTACTGGCCATCGACAACGGCACCCAGAGCGTGCGCGCGTTGCTGTTCGATCTGCAGGGCAATCTGTTGGGCAAGGGCAAGGTCGAGCTGCAGGCCTACTACTCGACGCAACCGGGTTGGGCCGAGCAGGACCCGGAGTATTACTGGGCCAAACTCGGTGAGGCCTGCGAGTTGCTGTGGCAGCAGACCGGTATCGACCGCACGCAGATCGCCGGCGTGTCGCTGACCACCCAGCGCGGCACCCTGATCAACGTCGATGCCCAGGGCAAGCCGCTGCGTCCGGCGATTCTCTGGCTCGATCAGCGCCAGACCGAAGTCGAAGGCGGGATCAAGGGGCCCTGGGGCTGGCTGTTCAAGCTGGTCGGCGCCCAGGCCACGGTGGACTACTTTCGCGCCCAGGCCGAGGCCAACTGGATTGCCCGGCACCAGCCCGACGTGTGGGCCGCCACCGACAAATTGCTGCTGCTCTCGGGCTTCCTTACCCATCGCCTGTGTGGGCGGTTTGTCGACTCGGTGGGCGCCTGCGTCGGCTACCTGCCGTTCGATTTCAAGCGCCTGCGCTGGGCCGCGCCGTCGGACTGGAAATGGCAGGCGCTGGCGGTGCGCGCCGAGCAATTGCCGACCCTGCTCAAACCCGGCGAAACCCTCGGCCACATCAGCGCCGAGGCCAGCCGGCATACCGGCATTCCCGAAGGCGTGCCGCTGATTGCCGCCGGTGCCGACAAGGCCTGCGAGGTGCTTGGCGCCGGGGTGGTCGATGAGTCGACGGTGTGCCTGTCCTACGGCACCACCGCGACCATCACCACCACCCGCCAGCGCTACCTGGAAATCGTCCCGCTGATCCCGCCGTATCCGGCGGCGGTGCCCGATCAGTACAACTGCGAAGTGATGATCTATCGCGGCTACTGGATGGTCAGCTGGTTCAAGAACGAGTTCGGCCTGCGCGAGATGCAACAGGCCAAGGAGCAGGGCATCGAGCCGGAGCAGTTGTTCGATGCGCTGGTCAACGCGGTACCGCCGGGGTCCATGGGGCTGATGCTGCAACCCTACTGGTCACCGGGGATTCGCGACCCGGGCGTCGAGGCCAAGGGCGCGATGATCGGCTTCGGCGACGTACACACCCGCGCGCACATCTACCGGGCGATCCTCGAAGGCCTGGCGTATGCCTTGCGCCAAGGCAAGGAGCGCATCGAAAAACGTTCCGGGCAGTCGATCCAGCGTTTGCGGGTGGCCGGCGGCGGATCGCAAAGCGATGCGGCGATGCAACTGACGGCGGACATTTTCGGCCTGCCGGCGGAGCGTCCCCATGTCTATGAAGCGTCCGGCCTGGGGGCGGCGATCTGCTGTGCGGTGGGCCTGGGGCTGCATGCCGATTTCCCTTCGGCTATTGCGGCGATGACCCGGGTCGGCACGGTGTTCACCCCGCAACCGGAGGCGCAGCAGGTCTATCAGCGCTTGTACCAGGAGGTCTACCTGCGCATGTATCGCCAGCTCAAACCGCTGTACCAGAGCATTCGGCAGATCACCGGTTACCCGGCCTGAGACGCTGGATGACGCGCACCGCTGGCGCTATTTGAGAGTTTTTATGGCGAGATTGGACAGTGTCAGGGTGGGGGTCGGTCTGTAGGCTCGTCCCTACAACACCTCCAATAAGAACCTCGAGCAATGAAGCTGACGTCACTCCTGTTGCTGCTCTGCGCCGTCGCCCCGACGGCCTGGGGTTGGTCCAACCACACGGTGGGCAGCTACCTGGCTTTGCAGGCGTTGCCCGAGGTGCAGCAGGCACCGCAGGTGGCCGTCGAGCCACTGGAAGCCTTCCTCAGTGCGCAATATCCGGCGATCGTCGAACTGCTCGAGCAACAGGAAACCTTCGCCCGTCAGCACTTTGCCCAATACCCATCGCGCCCCGACAGCCTGAAGTTGCCGGTCGTGCCGGGGGACAATCTGCGCCACGCCTTTCTCATGGCGCTGCGGGTCAATCCACAGGTTCACCTGGCGATGGTCATCCAGCCGTCGCCCGGGCAGGACGTGCCGCAACGCGAACACCTCAAGGCCGACCAGGTGATGGTCGCGCAAACCCTGTCGCCGTGGAATCGCCAGCGCTTCATTGCGGTGGCGGACGGTGAACAGGTCAGTGCCCTCGCGGTACTGGCCAGCGCCGCCGACGAGCCGGACTACGGGCACGACATCAACCTGTTCCGCGACAACCCGGGGGAGGTCGCGGCGCTCTATGGCTTTGGTCCGCAGTCGTTCGGCGACGAGCGTTTCGAGTACAGCTCCCAGGCGCCGTTTCACATGGGCTTCTTCCACGAGAACCCGGTGGTGTATGCCGCCGCCGGATTCCTCGAGCGCAGTTGGCCGGACTGGCGCGCCTATCAATACATGGGCCTGGCGCGCCTGGCGTTTGCCAGCGGCCATCCGTATTGGGGCTACCGCTTTCTCGGTTGGGGCCTGCACCACGTCCAGGACCTGACCCAGCCCTACCACGCCAAGCCGCTGCCCGGCGTCGAGCTGGCAAGCATGTTGTTGATGGAGGGCAAGGCCCTGGCCGGTTTTGGCGACGACAAGCGGGCGGCAGTCGAGCGCGTCGCCACCCGGCATATGGAAGTCGAGAAATACCAGGCGGCCTGGCTGTCTCGCCTGCTGCGCAGCGGGCAGCAGGCGCACCCGATGCTTCAGGCCTACGTCGACACCGCCGAGGATGGGGTTTATCCGCCGTACTCGGTGGACTACCTGCGCGAGGTGGTCAGCGCCCAGTCCGCTGCGGCGGGGGCGGGGTTCGACGAGGCCATTGGCCAATGGCTGGACACGGCGCCGGCGACCAGCAGTTTCAGCGCCGGCAATCAGGTGCAGCGCGAAGACTATGACCATCCGTTGCTCAACCAGCAGCTGTTCACGCTGCTGGGGCATTTCGGTGCGCATAGCCGCAATTTTGTGCGGGCTGGGTTGGCTGAATGATGCCCCTCCCCTTGTAGGAGCGAGCCTGCTCGCGAAAAACGTCAACGATAACGCGGACAGTCTGGTTTAACGCGGCGCTCTTTCGTTCTTCGCGAGCAAGCTCGCTCCTACAGGGGGCGGGCGTTAGCAGGTCTTTAGCGGCGCTATGTGGACAAAAAAACAACAAAATCAGGGAAGGGAGGAACACCGCATGAACATTCGACTACGCCAGTCTGGCGCAGCGATTTCCGGGGTAGGGCTGGTGGGGCTGTTGCAGCTGTGCGCGGTCGACGGGGTGCAGGCGGCCGAGTTCAAGGTGCTGGACAATCAGGTCACCGGCTCGTTCGACAGCACGTTGTCCTATGGCCGTTTGTGGCGGGTGCAGGGTCGTGACAAGAGCAACGATGACGTCAACACCAACGACGGCAACCGCAACTTCGACACCGGCCTGGTTTCCGAGGTGTACAAGATCACCTCGGAGCTGGAAGCCAACTATCAGAACTACGGCGTGTTCATGCGCGGCACCGCGTTCTACGACACCCAGTTGATGGACAAGCGCAACGACTACTACCGCAATAACAACCCCGCGCAACCGAGCCAGAGCAACCCCCACGACGACCATTTCACCGAGCAGACCCGCGACATCGCCGGCAGCCGGGTCGAGATGCTCGACGCCTATGTCTATGGCAACTGGGACGTGGCGCAGATGCCGGTCACCGCGCGGCTGGGGCGCCAGGTGTTCAACTGGGGCGAGGGGATTTTCTATCGCGGCGGGGTCAACACCACCAACCCGGTGGACGCGGCCAAATACCGCTTGCCGGGCGCCGAGGTCAAGGAAGTGCTGATGCCGGTGGAGGCGGTCAGCTTCAACATCGGCCTCACCGATAACCTGACCATGGAAAGTTTCTACCAGACCAACTGGAAAGAGACCCGCATCGACCCGGTCGGCACCTTCTACTCGCAGACCGACCTGTTCGCCGACGGTGGCAACACTGCCTACAACGACTTCAGCGGCACCGCTCTCGACACCCCGGTGCCGGGCTTCGGCAATGTCATCGACCTGTACGGCGCGCTGGGCAACAACCCGTTCCTCAAGCAGGCGCTGGGCACCACCGGCTTGTACGCCAACGGCGTGACGCCGGCGTTCGGCAACACCCTCAAGGTCGCCTCGGTGGGCAAGGACTACAACGCGCGCAACGATGGCCAGTTCGGCTTCGCCTTCCGCTACATCGCCGAAGAGCTCAACAGCACCGAGTTCGGCCTGTACATGGTCAACTACCACGCCAAGGAACCGACCATCTCCGCTGACCTTGGCGGTTACCAGGGCGTCGACATCGATGCCCTGACCAACCTGTTGTCCGGCGTCGCTGGCAGTCAGGCCGGGGCCTTGGCCAACGGCCTGGTCACCGCCGACGTGATGGGCAACATCCAGGCCCACCGGCGTTACGCCGAAGACATCCGCATGTACGGCTTCAGCTTCAACACCACCCTCGGCCAGGCTTCGGTATTCGGTGAAGTGGCGTACCGGCCGAACCTGCCAATCGGCGTCGCCGCCACCAACGACTTGATCGGCGACCTGGCCAACGGAGCCGCCGCAGCGGCGTCCGGCCAGACCATCAACATCGGCGGGCAGATGGTCCAGCTCGACAGCCAGATCAACAACGCCGAGCGCGTCGAAGCCTTCAACACCTCGCTGGGCAGCATCTACAACTTCGGCCCGAGCCTGTCGTTCGACTCGATGTTCGGGGTTTTCGAACTGGCCTCCGAGCACCTGCGCGGCAGCAGCCTGCAATACACCGCCTACGACGGCAGCCGCCGGTACTACGCCGGCACCGGTAACTATTCCTATGTGTCCGGTGGCGATCGGGGTGACCAGGTCAACCGCAACTCCTACAGCTACACCGCGATGTTCAACGGCACCTGGAACGACGTGTATGCCGGGGTCAACGTCTCGCCGTACGTGGTCTACAAGGACGACTTCAAGGGCAACAGCTACCAGGCCGGCAATAACATCGAAGGGCGCAAGGCCTACACCCTGGGGGTCAAGGCCAACTACCAGAACCGTATGGAAGCCGAACTGCAGTACACCGAATTCTACGGCGGCGGCCAGAACAACGGCATTCGCGACCGCGACAACATCGGCTTCAACCTCAAGTATTTCTTGTAGGACTCGAATCGCCCGGGCGCCGCTGTGCCTGGGCAGTTGGCTCTATTTCGGAGAACCGCAATGCTGCACTCACCACGATTGATCAAGACCACTCTGGCACTGGTCCTCAGCCTGGCGGCAGGTAGCGCTTTGGCGGCGCTGACGCCCCAGGAAGCCCAGCAACTGAAAACCAGCCTGACACCACTGGGCGCCGAGCGCGCCGGCAACGCCACCGGGACCATTCCGGCCTGGGACGGCGGCATTACCCAGGCCCCGGCCGGCTACGTCAAAGGCAAGCATCATGTGGACCCGTTCCCCGGCGACAAGCCGCTGTTCACCATCACCAAGGCCAACCTGGAGCAATACAAGGGCCAGCTGACGGCGGGGCAAATCGCCCTGTTCAACAGCTACCCCGACAGTTTCCAGATGCCGATCTACACCAGTCGTCGTTCCGGCTCGGCGCCGCAATGGCTGTATGACAACACCCTGAAAAACGCCACCTCGGCGAAGCTGCTCGATGGCGGCAACGGTTTCTCCGACGCCTACGGTGGCGTGCCATTCCCGGTGCCGAAAAGCGGCGTTGAAGCACTGTGGAACCACATCACCCGTTATCGCGGGATCTACGTGGTGCGACGTGCTTCCGAGGCGCCGGTGCAACGCAACGGCAGCTTCGCCCTGGTGACGTCGCAGCAGGAAGGGTTGTTCACCTACTACCGCCCGGGCGGCCAGTTCGCCGACCTGAAAAACATCCTGTTCTACTACCTGGCCTTCGTGAAAAGCCCGGCGCGCCTGGCCGGTGGCGCGGCGCTGGTGCACGAGACCCTCGACCAGATCAAGGATCCACGCCAGGCCTGGGTCTACGACGCCGGTCAACGTCGAGTGCGTCGCGCGCCGAACCTGGCGTACGACACGCCGATTGCTTCGTCCGATGGCCTGCGCACGGCGGACGACACCGACCTGTTCAACGGCTCGCCGGATCGCTACGACTGGAAGCTGGTGGGCAAGAAGGAAATGTACATTCCGTACAACAACTACAAGGTTTCCAGTCCTGAGGTGAAGTACGCCGAGTTGCTGACGCCAGGGCACCTCAATCCCAAGTACACCCGTTATGAGCTGCACCGGGTGTGGGTGGTCGAGGGCACGCTGAAACCCGGCGCGCGGCATATCTATTCCAAGCGCACGCTGTATCTCGACGAGGACAGCTGGGGCGCTGCGGTGGTGGATCAGTACGACGGGCGCGGGGAGTTGTGGCGGGTGTCGATGGGCTATTTGAAGAACTTCTACGACCTGCCCACCACCTGGAGTGCGCTGGACGTGTTCCACGACCTGCAGGCGCGTCGGTACTACGTGCAGAATCTGGACAACGAAGAAGCCGACACCGTGGACTTCGCCCAACCGGTGCCGGAAGACGCCTACTTCATGCCATCGGCATTGCGCCAGCGTGGGACGCGGTAGACCTGTGAACCTTGTGGGAGCTGGCCTGCCAGCGATGATTGCGGTGTAGCTGATGGCCTCATCGCCAGCAGGCTGGCTCCCACAGGGGGCTGTGATCGACCGCAAAACCTGTGGGAGCCGGCCTGCCGGCGATGGCGATGTGTGCTACACCGCCATCGTCATAGTCAAACCCGGAAATGGCTGACCATCATCTGCAACTGATTCCCCAACCGCGCCAGCTCGATGCTGGAGGCGGCGGTTTCGTCGCTGGCGGCGGCGGTCTGTTCGGAGACGTCACGGACGTTGACGATGCTGCGGCTGATCTCTTCGGCCACCGCGCTCTGCTGCTCGGCAGCGGCGGCGATCTGCTGGTTCATCGACTGGATGTTCGACACCGTACGGGTGATGTTTTCCAGCGATAGCCCGGCCTTGCGCGTCAGCTCGACGCTGCTGTCGGTCAGGCTGCGGCTGTTGCCCATCACCGTTGCCACCTGCTGGGTGCCATTCTGCAACGCGGCCACCAGGCCTTCGATCTCCTCGGTGGATTTCTGCGTACGCTGGGCCAGGCCGCGTACTTCGTCGGCAACCACAGCAAACCCACGACCGGCCTCACCGGCCCGCGCAGCTTCAATGGCGGCGTTCAGCGCCAGCAGGTTGGTCTGTTCGGCGACGGCCTTGATCACGTCCATCACGCTGCCAATCTTGTCGCTTTCCTTCTGCAGCACGCTCATGGCTTCGGTGGAACGCGCCACTTCGTTGGCCAGGCGTTCGATCTGGGTGATCGCTTCATTGACCACCCGATCACCTTCACGGGCTTCGCCATCGGCGGCCGCAGCGGCTTGTGAAGCCTGTTCGGCGTTACGCGCGACTTCCTGCACGGTGGCAGTCATTTCGTGCATGGCGGTGGCGACCTGATCGGTCTCGACCTTCTGGCTGTTGACCCCGGCGCTGGTTTCTTCGGTCACCGCCGAAAGCTCTTCCGCAGCACTGGCAATCTGCGTCACCCCGTCGCGAATGCCGCTGATCAAATCACGCAAGGTCACGCCCATGCGCGCGATGCCTTGCTGCAACACACCCAACTCGTCGCGGCGGGTCACCCGCACATCCTGGGTCAGGTCGCCACCGGCAATGCGCTCGACCACAGCCAGGGTTTCGCGCAGCGGGCGGGTGATCTGCCGGGTGATGAGCACCGCAGCAAGTACACCCACCAGCAGCGCCAGCAGGGTGCTGATCAGTTGCAGGGTGCGGGCCTGGGCGCTTTCGCTGTCGCGGCGATCCAGCTGGATCTGATACAGCGCATCGCTGCGGGTGACGATGTCGCTGCCTTGCACGGTCATTTCCTGGCGCGCGGTGATCGCTTCGCCGGTGGCGGCCTTATACGCCTGCACCGCGCTGCGATAGCGGGTCAGCGCTTGCTCCAGTTGACGCAGAGCGTCGGCCTGGCTGTCGAAGAAATGGCTGTTCAGCGACTTCAGGCTGGCCAACGCCGCCTCCAGTTGCGCGGCGGCTTTTTGCTCGTTGGCCGGGTTGCTGTCGGCGATGTAGCCACGCACTTCATAACGGGCCAGCAGGAATTGTTCCTTGGCCTCGGAAATGGCCTGGAACTGCTCGAAACGCTGATCGCTCAACGGCATCTGGCGCACGCGGTTGCTGAAATCGTTGATCAGGGTGTTGGCGCTTTCAGCGTTGTCGGCCATGGCCTGGCGCGCGCTGCTGGCCGTGCGATAGGCATTGCGCATCTTGTTCAGCGACTGCTGATAGGCGTCGATAACCACGCCTTGTTCCCTGAGCAACTTGAGGTTGTCCGGGCTCTTGAAGGAGGCCAGGAGCGACTGCTGCTGGGCCTTGAAGTCATCGAGGGAGGTCTGCACGGTCTGCGCCACGGTTTCGTCGCCGTTGGCCAGCATGTATTGCAGGCGGGTGATGCGCAGCTTGGTCAGGCCGGCGTTGAGCTGGGTGATGTCGCTCATCCAGTTGCTGCGGTCGATCAACCCGCCCAGGCTGGTCCAGCCGGTGAGGGCGAGGATGCAGGTGAGGGCGAGGACCAGGCCGAACCCCAGGCCCAGCTTGAGGTTGACGCTGATATTGGCGAACCAGCTATTCATAAACAATTCCTCCAGGAACGTTGCGCTTCTTGATCGTCGGTGGGCTGGAAGATTGTTGTTATTGGGCGCCAGCAAGGGTGTAGATCGCCTGTATCGGCAGCCGGGGCGATAGCTGAAACGGTTTTTGTCACGGGCCGCCAGGCGGTTGGCGGGGGCGATCGCCCGTCACGTTTTTTTTCACATTCATTTCACCGGCCTTCAACCTGCCTGTCGTTAATGTCCGGGCACACTGGCGTCACACAGGCGTTGGCTTTCAACGTGGCGCAGCGACAGAGGCGATAAGGGCGTGGCATCAAGAATCGAAGCGGTCAATGTTCGGCCGAGTGTCGGGTTGGCGGACATCCGACGTTACAAAAACACCCTGATGACCCTGCTGCTGGCGCTGTGCGTGCTGGCGGCAACGGTCTACCTGACGCGCCCGGCTGCAGTAGTCAACCTGGGCCAGGGCAATCCATCGGGACTGGCGCAGTTGCGGGCGGATTGGGCGGCGGGCGGGATGATCGTGCTGGTGCGGCATGTCGAACGCTGCGATCACTCCAAGGCGCCGTGCCTGAATGCCGCCGACGGCATCACCGACCGCGCGCGCAGTGTGGCCGTGGGCCTGGGCGCGCAATTCGAGCGCCTGGGGCTGGCCCGTACCGATATCTACAACAGCCCGGTGCTGCGGGCCGTGCAAACCTCCAGCTACATGTTCAACTCGACCACCACCGACCAGGATTGGCTGTTCAACTGCAAGGGCACGCTGCTGCGTGATGCCTTGGCGCACAAGGTCGCCGGGCGCAATCTGGTGCTGGTGACCCACAGCGAGTGCATGGCCGAGCTGGAAAAACAGTTGAAGGTGTCGAACTCGGACTTCGGTTACGGCTCGGCACTGTTCCTCTCCACCGCCAAGGGCAACGCCCGCTCACAGTTGCTGGGCTACCTCGATGCCGCCGATTGGCACGCAGTGTTCAGCCCATCATCCCTTGCCATTAAATGAGAACTTCGATGCAGACCTTTGCGCGCCAGCGATTCTATTGGGTGAATTTCGGTATACCGCTGCTGTGTGCGGCGGTGGTGTTTCTGCTGTTCGACATGACCCGCATCGACATTGCTTTCAGCAACCTGTTGTTCGATCCGGTGAATCAGATATTCCCCATCGATCACATCCGCATCTTCGAGCAATTCACCCACAAGTGGGCGCGGATCGTACCGAACTGGACCGCAGAAATCGCCCTGATCGGTGGCCTGTTGTCCTTCGTCTGGCCGCGCATCAACGCTCACAAGCATCCGCGGCTGGGTAGTTTTCTGGAGCGCAGCAAGGCAGGGCCGTTGCTGCGCTTCACCCATGAGCACCGCCGCGACTTCTGGTTCGTGGTGTTTGCCTTCGCCATCTGCACCGGGGTGATCCACTTCCTCAAGGCCCACACCAGCGTCTACTGCCCAATCGAAACCACGCTCTACGGCGGCCAACTCCCGCACATCGAGTGGTACAACAACTTCCAGTTGTTCCACGAAGCCGGCGAAGGCCGCTGCTGGCCCGGCGGCCACGCCTCGGGCGGATTCACCATGCTCGCCCTGTACTTCGTCGCCCGCCGTCATCAATGGCGCTTCGCCAAGGCGATCCTCTGGGGTTCGCTGCTGCTGGGTTTCATCTATGGCACCACGCGGGTCCTGCAAGGCTGGCACTACATGTCCCACACCTTCTGGGCGGGGATCTTCGTCTGGTTGTCGTGCCTGCTGACGGCGCTGGCGTTTTATGGGCGGGTGCGGCTGGAGGTGCCGGTGCGTTCGGCCGTCGAACGTGAAAGCGCCGAGCTTTACTGCCCGATGAAGTAATACGCCTGACGCCCCACCCTCATCTGCTTCAACACTTTCAGCGGTGGCGTCGGCTCGCGGTCGCTGGCAATCAGCGCCACGTGACTCGGTGAATGGCTGAGGAAGGCGCTGAGTTCGGCCTCAGTCTGCAAATCCTTGAGCAGGCTGTGGGTGTAGAACACCGTCGCCCCGGCCGTGCGCTCGTTGGCCTGGAACAACGCCACCTCGTTGCCTGCGGCTTGCAGGGTCTGGATCTGCTCGGTCAGTGGCAAGAACGACAGCTTACGATCGGCCCGGGGCGCGGCCCATTGGGCGGCGGCGAGGTAGGCAACAATAACCAGACTGATCAGGCCGATGACCAGGATGCGACGCTGACGGGCGACTTTGCCGACCAGCCCCGAACCTTGAGTGTGCTGGCGCAAGCGCTCATAGAGCACCGCGGCATATTCCGCGGCAATCACCGCCGCTGCGGGTGTCAGCGACATCAGGTACACCGTGCGCTTGCTCGACGCCAGTGACAGCATGACGAACTCGGCCAGCAGCCACAGGCTGAAAAACAGCAGGTAGCGGTTGTTCGCCAGCTGTTTGCGAAAGTGCCAGAGCCCCAGGTAGACCAGGATGTTCCACGGCAGGAAGGCTTGCGGCAGTTTTGCCAGGTAGTAGTAGAAGGGCTCGTAGTGCCCAGCCTCGACGAACGAACCGCTGAACCGTCCGATGCTGTTGGTCAGCAGCACCTCGGCCACCGCCGCCGAGCCGCCGCGCTGATAAAGCACCAGCAACCAGAGCAGCAGGGGAATCACCCCCAGCAGCGTCAGCAGTCCAGGGCGCAGCCAGTCGCCGGGCTTGAGGCGTTTGTCGAGCAGGCTTGTACACACTAGATAAACGAAAATCACCACCCCCGGCATCGCCAGGCCGAGCACGCCTTTGCTCAAGGTGGCAATGGCAATACCGCCAACAAACAGCGCAGCACTGCCCAGCGTCGGCAGACGATGCCCTTGGAAAAACGCCAGCAGCGCCATGCTCACCCCCAGCGCCAGCAACGCATCTTCACCGACGCTGCGCGAGTTGACCCAGTAACTGGCCATGGTCGCCAGCAGGATCCCGGCGGTCCAGGCGATCTCCTTGGGCCTGCCGAAGCGCCGCAGCATGGCATACAGCAGCATCACACTGAACAGTCCGGCAAACGCCGAGGCCAGGCGCACCGCCCAAGGCGTTCCGCCAAACGCGCGAATGGCGCCGGCATCAAGCCACAGGCTCAGCGGTGGTTTTTCCAGGAAAGGTTGGCCGAACAGGCGCGGGGTCACCCAGTCATTGTCCAGGTGCATCTGCATGGCGATGCCGGCCACCCGGGCCTCGGTGGAGCCTTGCAGTTGGTGGTTGCCGAGGGCGAAGAAAAACAGCAGGGCAGCGAGCAGAAACAGCAGCGGGGCAGGGCGCGTCATGTGCGTTGGGCTACCGGAGGCGGGGGCGGGAGGGCTGCAAGTATAGGGCGGCGAATCTGAACAAATAGTGAACGCCTTGTGACAGCTCTCCGTCAGGATCAGGGCAGGTGGTCGGCGGCGAAATCGGCTTCCGAACGCGCCAGCAAACGGCCGGTGCGGCAGGCGTTCTGGAAACGCTCGAAATCCCGCTCGTTCTGATCGCTATAGGCCTGGGCGTACTTGAACAGCGCGTCGGCGAGGGTGTCGCTCTTGCCAATGTAGCCGCTGATCAACGCGGCCTGCCCGGACGCCTTGGCGTGGGCCCGGGCCAGGGCGCGACCGCAGGTGCGGGCGTAAGCGGAAAAGGTTTCGGCATCGAAGGTCTCCAGCTCCGCCGAGATTTTCATGTCGCGCAACTGACGCAGGTAAAAGTGCCGGCCGTGAGGGCCGCTGGTCCAACCGAGGAACAGGTCGCTGGCGGACTGCATCAAACGCTGCCCCTCCACCACCCGCTGACCGTTGTGGCGCACCCGGGATTTGCTTTTCACATAGTCCGCCAGCACCGAGCGCCGCGCCTCCTTGATCTGCAGAAACAGCGGACGCTCCTGATTGTCGGTCAGCAACGCCACCATGCAGCGAGTGCCGACACTGCCAACGCCGACCACCTTGAACGCCAGGTCCTGCACCGCGAAACGCGCCAGCAACTCCCGGCGATCCCCGGCCAGCGTCCCTCGATAATCGCGCATCAGGGTGTCGTACAACGGCCGCCAGTCGGCCAGGCGCAACCATTCATCCTCGGCATCGAGCAAGGTGGTGGTGTTATGCAGATGGAAAATCTCCGGCAGATCGTCACGGATCAACAACCGACCCTGGGCATCCCGCTCGCAAATCTTCGGCAGCAACTCGGCATGAGTGCGCCGCGCCGCCTTGTCGACAGCGCGCTGCACGTGCTGCAGGGTGGTCTCCGACTGTGCCCGCTGCAGCAGATCTTCATAGCTGATGGAGTCGTACCAGATCTCCAGCGCACTCTGCTCGGCGCACGTGGCCATGCTGCGCTGATAGGCGCCGATCAACTCCCGACACACCGCTTCTTCCACCATCGCGCCATGGCGCAGATCCCGAGCAGCAATCAGAAAACTCGCCGCCAGCCGCTTCAAATCCCACTCCCAGGGCCCGGGATGCACCTCGTCGAAATCGTTGACGCTGAACAACAGATTGCGCTCCGGCGTGGCAAACCCGCCGAAATTCATCAAATGACAATCCCCACAAATAATCGAACGCAGCCCCATGTCCGGCGTCTTCGACAAATCGTGCGCCTGCAGCAAGGCATTGCCGCGATAAAAGGTAAAAGGCGACACCAACATCCGCCCATACCGCAACGCCACCAACGACTGCACCCGCCCTTCACTCGACGCCTTGATCAACGGAATCGGATCGCGCTCGCTCTTGGCGTGCAGCGCCTGGGAACTGCGCGGGCAGTGTTTGCGGGCTTCCTTGCCTTGTTTCAGGCGGTCTTTGAGGGTGGTCATGGCGGCCCTGCGTGGCGTGCTGGAGTGAGGGAAACGCTAGCAGGGATCCGAGGGTTAGCCAGAGGGCGGCGGGTAGGGGTTGGAAGAATTTTCAGGTGGAGTGTCGATTGCCGCCCCGCTCATTCGACTAACCCGCAAACCACAGGAGATACCGCCATGCGCTTCATGATCATCATCAAAGCCAGCCCAGACTCCGAAGCCGGAAAAATGCCCAGCGAGGCGTTGCTGACGGCTATGGGTAATTACAACGAAGAACTGCACAAGGCCGGAGTTCTCTTGGCCGGTGAAGGACTGCAGCCGAGCAGCAAAGGGGCGCGGGTGCGGTTTAGTGGGGGCGGGCATACGGTGATTGATGGGCCGTTTGCCGAGACCAAGGAGTTGATTGCGGGGTTTTGGTTGTGGCGGGTTGAGTCGAAGGAGGAGGCGATTGAGTGGGTGAAGCGGTGTCCGAATCCGATGCCGGGGGTGGAGGCGGAGATAGAGATTCGGCAGGTGTTTGAGGTGGAGGATTTTGGGGAGGGGTTGACGGAGGAGGCACGGGAGCAGGAGGAGCGGGTTTTTGGGGAGTCGCGGGGAAAAGGGTGCTGAAAAAGGCATGGTCCAGATGCAACAAAACCCGCGGTTGGCGGGTTTTGGTTTGCTTAGTGTTTGGTGGGCCAAGATGGAATGCTGACGGCGTGAGTTCGCACCCGGTAACCGCAAACGGGCGTGCGATCACCCAATTATCTCATTCTCATAGTGATGACCTGACCACCAATGGACAATCAACCGGCTGGATTCCCGATACCTCAAGGGTCTCGATCAAGTGCAGGGCAGCCTTGCGACCAACCTCATAATAGGGCAGTTGCACCGTAGTCAGCGGTGGGATGAACAGCTCGGCGATACCGATCATGTTGTCGTAGCCGAGCACGGCGACATCGTCGGGAATTTTCAGGCCACGGCCGAACAACAGCTGATAGGCACAAAAGGCAATGCGGTCGTTGCCACAGATCAGAATATCGAATTGGGGGCGACCATCAATGAGGTGCCGGTCGAGGATGGCTGCTGTTTCACCATAGGCATCATGATCGGAAAGGTCGTATTGCAAGAGCGCGTCAGGCGCCAGTCCGAATGCCTGGCAGGCACGCTGCAGGCCTCGTTGTCGCAGACCCCAGGCCAGACTCTGTCTGGGAAGATTGATACACAGAGGGCGCTTATAACCGAGGCTCAACGCGTGGTGTACGGCCCGGTACTGCCCCATTTCGTCGTCTGGCACATAACTGACCAGCCGACTGTCATCCGCCAGGCAGTTGGCGAGTACCAGTGGCTTGCTCTTCAATCGCTCGGGAATGCACACCTGGCGAAACCCCATGGCGCTGAAGATCAACCCGTCGGGACGGTGCGACAACATCTGGTCGATGTTCTGGTCGGTGGGCGGGTTGCTCAGCAGGTTGAGGATAAACACGTTCCAGCCGGCTTGCTGCGCGGTCTGCTCGATCGACAGCAGCAACTCGACCGCGAATGGTGTGGTCGCGGTGTCCAGCGCGAACACACCGATGGTTCGCGACTGGAGGTTATCGCCACGCATCTTGCGCGCCGACAGGCTCGGTACGAATTGCAGCTCATCAATGGCACGACGCACCCGTACAAGGGTTTCGGGGCTCAGTTTTTCCGGAGTGTTGAGCGCTCGAGACACTGTCATCAGGGACACGCCGGCCAGCTGTGCAACGTCTTTCACTGAAGTCATGCGAAGTGAGACCGGTCAGGTTGACGCGGAATCATGACACATGGCCCGGGCCTCTCGCGACCGCAATGACGCCCCTCATAGCCATCCCGAGTCGAGAGGCCAGGCCTTGGGAATCGACACACGCCCGCCACTCCCGCTTGCCAGAAGCTTCACGCCCAGACTGTCGGGCCGCGGATAGAGGCGGCTGCTGAGGCTGAAGCGCCCGTTTTCGTCGAACACCTCGATAGACGAGCGATCGAGAAACACGCGCAGTTCCAGTCGCTCTTGTGTCGGGTCTATCGGTACGCTGCGCTGGCCTGTGACTTGCGCACCCGAGCGGCTACGGTCAAGCACCAGGCGCTGCAACACCGCATCGTAGTAGAGCAGGGTTTGTTCATGGCCATCGTCGCTGCAGCGCAACGCGACGCCCAGATGGCCGTCGGTGCAGCCGAGTAAATCGAGGTGCACATGAATTTCGAGCATATCGCCACTCACTTCCGGCACCCACCGGGTTCCCGACTCTTCCCACCATGGCGTGCCGGCCAACTGCGTCATGCGCAGAGCGGCGAGTTCCCGTGCCGGCCGCACGCAAAGGCGATCTGCGCACAGTTCAAGCTCGCGTGGCACACCGAGCATGCCGCACCAGTGATGGACCTGGCTCGGCATCGGGCTTTCCCACATGTCGAGCCATGCCCACACCAGGCGCCGACCGTCTGCGGCCAGGAGCGTTTGCGCGGCATAGAAATCGTGGCCGTTATCCAGCTCGATGAAAGGTCCGCCGGTGAAGTGCCAGTCGCTGTCGAGGCGGCCCACACGATAACCCGTCTGGTACTTGTTGAGCCGTTCATAACCCTGGGGTTGCATGCCCTGAGGGGAGTACAGCAGCACATCGCGTCCGTTCAACTGAAACAGGTCCGGGCATTCCCACATATAGCCTTCGCCCTCACTGCCGCTGGACACATAGTCGAGAAACTCCCAGCTCTGCAGATCGAAGGATCGGTACAGCGGGAGCAACGGCACATCGTCCAGGCGTGCGCCGGCAATCAGGTACCAGCAGTCACCCTCCTGCCATACCTTGGGGTCACGAAAGTGCATGATCCTGTCCTGCGGCGCGGTCTCGATGACAGCGCCATGCTTGATGAACCGGATGCCGTCGTTGCTGGTGGCCAGGCACTGGACCTGGCGGATTGAGCGCTCGTCCCCCACGTCCCCCAGCCAGGTGTGCCCGGTGTAGATCAGTACCAGGGTGTCGCCACACACCACTGCGCTACCGGAAAAACATCCGTCACGGTCGAAGTCATCGCCAGGTGCCAGCGCAATGGGCAGGTGCTGCCAATGAACCAGATCGGCACTCTTGGCGTGGCCCCAATACATCGGGCCCCATTTCGCGTCGAACGGGTAATGCTGATAGAAAACGTGATATTCGCCACGAAAGTACACGACCCCGTTTGGGTCGTTCATCCAGCCTGCCGGAGGGGAAATATGATAACCGGGTCGATAGTCCTGGATGACTCGAGACGCGCTGTCATCCAGTGCACGCTGGGCAATGGCAAGGGAGGAAGTCATTGGAACGCTCATGGTATTCAAGGGTAAGGTCATAGGGCGCGCGCTCGGGCTGAGCGAACAGAAACGTCGTCCGGCAAGCTTTCAATGGCTGCCGGGTGGCGCCCCACAGCCGCGCCGTCGGCGTCGAACAGGTGCAGGTTGTCCATGTCCAGATAGAGTTCGACCCGATCGCCTGCCTGCCATCCGGCGTTGACCTCACAACGACAGATCAGTGGTTCGTCCTGACCTGTATCCAGGTGCACATAGGTTTCACTGCCCAGGTATTCGACCCCGCTGACGACCACGCCGGCAGTTCCCTGCGCCGCCTTGAGCGACATGTGTTCCGGGCGAATGCCCAGGCTCAGCGGGGCGTCGGCCACCAGGTTCGAGCTGTCGAAGGGCAGGGAGGTCATACCCAAAACGGCAGTGTCGACCAGGCTGGTTTCGCCCGGCACATGCAGGCGCGCCGCCAGAAAGTTCATCTTGGGCGAGCCGAGAAAACCGGCGACAAAGCGGCTCGCCGGACGCTCATAGAGTTCGCGTGGTGAGCCGACCTGCTCCACGCGACCGCCATTGAGCACGACAATCTTGTCGGCCAGGGTCATCGCTTCCACTTGGTCGTGAGTGACGTAGATCATCGTCGAGCCAAGTCGATCATGCAGCCGAGCGATTTCGTTGCGCATCTGCACCCGCAAGGATGCATCCAGATTGGAGAGAGGCTCATCGAACAACAAAATGTCCGGCTCACGAGCCATGGCTCGACCCATTGCCACGCGCTGGCGCTGCCCGCCAGACAGTTCTTTCGGCTTGCGTTGCAGCAGTTTGTCCAATTGAAGGATTTGCGCTGTTTTCAGCACGCGCTCACGCAGGCTGCTTTTGTCAGTCCTGGCCAGTTTGAGACCAAAGCTGATGTTGTCGTACACGCTCATGTGCGGGTACAGCGCATAAGACTGAAACACCATGCCGACGCCACGCTCGCGCGGCTCCAGGTCGTTGACCCGGCGCCCGTCGATCAGCAGGTCGCCGCCGCATATCGAATCCAGTCCGGCAATCAGTCGCAGCAGGGTCGATTTTCCGCAGCCCGAAGGGCCAACGAACACGACGAATTCACCCGCAGCGATCTGCAGGCTGACGTCGCGAAGAATCCGCGCACCGCCCAATTGTTTGTTCACGTTGTCCAGCTGCAATTTGATCAAGATACGGTTCCTTGTAGTTGTCGGGCATCAACCCTTTAACGCGCCTGCAGTGAGGCCGGAGACGATTCGGCGCTGGAAGATCAGCACCAGAATCACCAGTGGGACGGTGACCACCACCGATGCGGCCATCAACAGCCCCCAAGGCAGCTCATGGGGACTTCCGCCGGAAATCAAGGCGATGGCGACCGGCACTGTGCGTTGCGTGTCGGTGAGGGTGAAGGTCAGGGCAAACAGGAACTCATTCCACGCCGCGATGAAGGCCAACAAGCCAGTGGTGACCAGTGCGGGCCAAAGCAGGGGCAACAGCACGCGGGTCAGCGTGACCCAGGGCGAAGCGCCATCCATGATTGCCGCTTCTTCCAGTTCATGTGGCAGTTGCCCCATGAAGGTGGTCAGCACCCAGACGGTGAAGGGCAGGGTGAAAATCGTGTAGCTCAGGATCAACGCCAGGGACGTGTTGTACAGGCCCAAGGCGCGTATCACTTCAAATAGCCCCGACAGTACAGCGACCTGGGGAAACATCGAGACGCCAAGCACGATCATCAACACCGTGCCACGCCCCCGGAACTTCACCCGGCCCAAGGCGTAGGCGGCGGTCAGGCTGAGGAATAGCGCCAGCGCCACCACGCAGAGCGCAACGATCAGCGAGTTGCCGATGGCTCTCAAGAATGAGGATTGATGGAGGACAGCCGCATAATTTGAGAAGTCGGGGCTCTCGATCCAATAGCTCACCTCGAACAGGGCGCTGGATGGCTTCAGAGAGGTCACGATGGCGTAGTAGAAAGGGAAGACCGCATACAGCAGCAAGATCCCGATCAAACACCAAAAGCCGATGCGCAACAGCGCTTTCTTGATTGAGCGCTGGTTCATGGGCGAACCTCCAGATGACGACGTCCGAGGTAGAGATAAAGCATGGCGATCACCGCAACGACCAGGAACAGCAGGGTCGAGGCCGCGCTGCCATAGCCAACGTCCTGGAACTCCACCAGGTGCTGGCGGGCATAGACCGACATACTCATGGTGCTCGAAGAGTTCGAGGTCAGCACATAGATGACGTCGAATACCCGCAGGGAGTCGAGAATGCGGAAGATTGCCGCCACCAGCAGCGCGGGCATCAGCAGAGGAAGCGTGACCCGCCAGAATACTTTCAGCGGGTGAATGCCGTCGACCCTTGCCGCTTCGTAGCAATCACTCGGCAACATCTGCAACGCCGCCAGCATCAACAGCGTGACAAAAGGAACGGTCTTCCAGACGTCGACGATGATGACTGCCCACATCGACAGATCCGCATCTGCGGTCCAGGCCAGCGGGGCGTCAATCAGTCCTAGGCTCAGCATCAAGTGATTGATGATGCCGAACTGGTCGTTGAGCATCCATGACCAGATCTTCGCCGAGACAATGGTAGGAATCGCCCAGGGAATCAGGATCATCGCACGCACCAGGGAACGGCCAGTGAATTTGATATTCAGCAGCAGTGCCACCAACAGCCCCAGGACGACTTCGAGTCCCACCGACACCACGGTGAAATGCAACGTGTTACGCACAGCGTTCCACCATTGCGGATCGACCAGGATGCCCGACCAACTGGAACCATTGTGGAATAGGTAATTGCTCAAACCCACGAAGGATCCGCCACCGGTGTCCGCCAGGCTGGCATCAGTCAGGCTGAACCAGAATGTCCGCAGTAGCGGCCAGGCCGCCACCAGGGCCAGACACACCAACATGGGTGTCAAAAACAGCCAGGCGGCACGTACTCGACGACGCTGCACGGGAGTGTCCCTGGTGAGCAGGAGCTCGTCACGGGGGGCATGGGTAGTTGAGACAGACATGGTGATTTCCTTCCTTGTGGCTTACCAGTTCCGGCGTTTGATGCGCGTGAGTTCGCTTTCCAGTTCGGTCAGCGCCTGATCGACTGGCAACTCGCCCGCCAGCACACCATGCACTCGATCGAAGAACGCATTGGAGACCCTTGGATAGCGGTCGGCGGTGATTGCGGCGGGGCGCATCACGCCATTGTTGAGAATGCTTTGGAGCTGACTGTAATAAGGCATTGCCGCGAGCAGTTCGGGATCCTGATACAGCGACTCGATCACTGGGTTATAGGCGGCAGCCAGAGCACGATGTTTTTGCTGTTGGGCGCTGGTCAGGTAGCTCACCAACTCGGCGGCAAGTTTTGGATGGGCGCTGTACCGCGAGACCGCCAGGCCCCACCCACCGAGGGTGGATGCATGGTTGCCGTTTTCGCCGCCCCGGGGCAGGGGAGCGACTCCAACCTGGTCTTTTACAGCGCTGTCCTGGCTTTGCACCAGGGCCCAGACATAAGGCCAGTTACGCATGAACAGCGCATTTCCCGACTGGAATACGCCACGGCCTTCTTCCTCGGTGTAATTGAGTACGCCCCGTGGGGAGATGTCTCCCACCCAGCTCTTCGCCAGGGTCAAGGCCGTTCTCGAGGCCTGACTGTTGATCGCGATGTCGCCTCGTGGATTGACCAGTCCGCCTTCCGGTTGGCTGCTGATCCACTCCAGCGCATTGCACGTCAGGCCCTCGTAGGCGCGCCCTTGAAAGATGTAGCCCCAGGCATTGGGGTTCCCGGCAGTGCGTTCGGCCTGTTGAATATGCCTGGCGGTAGTGGTCATTTCCTCCCACGTCTGAGGCACCTGCCGGTCGTACTTCTCTAGCAAGTCCTTGCGGTAATACAGCAGACCCGAGTCGGTAAACCACGGCATCGTCACCAGCCGTCCGTTCACCGTGGCGTTATCCACCTGTGCCTGGAAGTAGCCTTGGGTGGCGTTGGCGGGAAGCACCTCGCGCAGATCCATCAGGTGTTTGGCCAGCATACCCGGCCACACCATATCGATTTGAATGATGTCGATGTCAGTGGACTGCGCACTGAGGATCTGTTGGTAGAACGACAACCTCTCGGTCGCCGAGTTAGGCGTGGAAACCACCTCGACGGTGTTGCCGGTCTGTTTCGACCACGCCTCGACAGCCTCCTTGCAGAGTTGTAACTCCGCACCCACCGCACCGCACGAGATCGTCAGATCCGTGGCGCTCGATACGGACGGCAGGCCGACGCAGAGGGTGAGTAGTGCGACTGGAAGCAGAGATTTCAGCGGATTCATAAAGCCTCTTTATTTTTGTTTTTAGAAAAGTTAACGTTAACAGCGCCAAATGTATCAGCGTATTTGCGATGAGACATCATTTTTTTCGTCGATGTGACAATTCATCGTTGACGAAGAAATGCTCAGTCGCGGCAACAAAAACAATAAAAACAAACAGGGAATCCACATGCAGAAAGCATCAGGCTGGCTACTCGCAGGTGTGCTTGGCACCTCGGTGGCAACCTCTCAGGCCGCAACCTTGGAACAACGCATGGCTGCGTTTGAAGCCCGTGCCAGCGCAGCGGAAAAACGCGCCGCCGCCGCCGAACAGCAAACTCAGGCTCTTGCCAGAGAACTGCAACAGATCAAACTGGCCACTCCCGCCTTGCAACCGGCAGCGTCTGCTACCGCAGCCGTTTCGGTGCCTGCTTTGGACACCCGACTGGCAAAACTCGAAGCCCGTCAGCAAAGCATGGAAAAGCAGGGCAGCAGTGGGCACCTCACTGACGGCTTCAGCTTCAAGGGGTACGCCCGCTCCGGATTACTGATCAACGATGGGCTGGGGGGTGGTCGTGGCGGTCCGTATACAACCCCGGCCGGCTCAGTCGGTGGTGCAGTCGGACGACTCGGCAACGAAGACGACACCTACATGCGCATCGACCTGTCGAAAGAGGCCTATGCGCAAAACGGCACCCGCGCCAAATTCACCGTGTCCATCGCCGACGGCGTGGAGAGTTCCAATGACTGGACGGCCGACGAGAGCAACCTGAACGTGCGTCAGGTCTTCACTGAACTCGATCAGCTCGCCGCCTTCAAGGGCAACACAGTGTTCGAGAACGCCACTTTGTGGGCCGGCAAGCGATTTGATCGAGATAATTTCGATATCCACTGGCTGGACTCGGACGTGGTCTTTCTGGCCGGCACCGGAGGTGGAATCTACGATGTGCAGATGAACAAGGGCTGGCGCTCGAATTACTCCTTGATCGGCCGTAACTACGGGGATTTCAGTGAGGACGGTATCAATGCCGATGTGGAAAGCTACATCCTGACCTCCAACCAGTTCTTCGACAGCGGTACGTGGCAGTGGATGTTCAATGCCATTGGTTCAAAGAAAAACGACATCGGCAGCCGCAGCAATGAAGCGGGTCTGACGCCTGCGGATTCCGGTTTGCACAGCATGCTGGCCAATCACCAGAAAGACTTTTTCGGCAGGGAAGGCTTTTTCAAAACGGCGCTGCTCTACGGGCAAGGTCTGGGGGCAGAGGTCAAGAACATCGGCTCGGATGGCGAGTTGATCGACGACGCTCGCGCTCTGCGTCTGGCGGTTTATGGCGAGACACCCATAGCGCCAAGCTGGCGCATCGGCCCCAGCGTGTTGGCCGAGCAAAGCAAGGACAGGTACGTCAAGGGTGACGATTACCGCTGGATGACCCTGAACGTTCGGTTGGCCAATGAAATCAACCGCAATTTCGAGATGGCCTACGAAATGAGCTGGCAAACCATGGATCTCGACCCCAAGGGCTACCTGCAACGTAATGCGGTTGATGGTAACTTCTGGAAATTCACGATCGCCCCGACATTCAAGCCTGATGTGGGCGACCTGCTCACACGTCCCGAACTGCGAGTGTTCGCAAGCCTCATGGACTGGTCTTCGGACCTGGACAGCTACAGCACCTATGACTCCTTCGGCAAGTCGGACTTCAATGCTGGAGGCGTGTGGCAGTACGGCATACAGATGGAAACCTGGTTTTGATAGTTGAACGCGTCCGGCCAACACCAAGGCGCCAAGGCGTATTGAGTAAGTGATTACAGGTCGAAGCTGATTAGCCAGCAGTGACCCACGACAGAGTATTGAGGAAATGACGATGGTATTGCCTCGCGCAGTAGTATTTGGCGAAGCGCTGACCGACCTTGTCCAAGGCACTCCTGGACAGTGGAAGGGCTACCCGGGTGGTGCTCCCTGGAACGTTGCACGAGCGCTAAGTCGCTTGGGCGTTGGCTGCGCTTTTGCTGGTTCTGTGAGCATGGACTCACTGGGTGACGAGATAGTTTCGCAGTCGGAGGCGGCAGCGTTGGATATGAGGTTTATCCAACGGGTAGACCGAACACCTTTGGTCGCCATCGTTCCATCAACCAGTCCTCCAAAATACTTTTTTGCTGGAGAGGCCGATCTGTTTTTTGATCCCGATCTGATGCCCGAGGGATGGATCAACCCCGCAGAGCTGTGTCATTTCAGCTGCATCAGTTTGGCTCGACAGCCACTCGCAGGCAGACTGGTTAAAATTGCTCAGCAGGTAAAAGAGGCTGGCAAACGGATTAGCTATGATCCGAACTGGCGCAATTTAATGGATAGCCATTATCGGGAGCATACCTTCCCGACGATGACCGCCCTTGCTGACATGATTAAGCTGTCCGACGAAGACCTTCGGCATATTTATCCAGGGCTTACCGAACACCAGGCAATGGACGAGCTTCGCGCGCTCAACCCTCAGGCGCATATCCTGTTTACCCGAGGGGAGCACGGGATGATGCTCCACACCCCGGACAGCCAACTCGAGCAACCGGCTATTGCCGTGAAAGTGCAAGACACGGTTGGAGCAGGAGACGCGTGTATGGCGGGTTGGTTGGCGGCGGACTTGCTGGGGATCTCTGACTTGAGCGCACGCCTGCGATTTTCAGCGGCCTGCGCCTCCGTATCGTGCCGCTATCCCGGGGCCTATGCTCCAGCGCTAACTGAGGTGGAAGGTTTGCTGCAGGTGATAGCACGTACCTGATTATGGATTTCAGGCACAAAAAAAGACGTCCGTGGACGTCTTTTTTTGTTGATTTGGTGGGCTGGGGTAATTTGAAACAAGTCGGTAGCTATCTGTTTTTTCTGGTTAATAATTTATTGGCCAACTTGCTTGGCATACCATTTTGAACACTGCTTGATTTGGATTCCGATGGACGGTGCCTTTTGAGCTCTGCCCCCCAAAAACGAATCGGGATCAAAAGCAAATGGTCAGCAGGAGGAGAGGGTGTTTGGGGGGGGCGCGGGGTTCTGCCGGTAAGTCTTGAGGCTCCACTGCCCTAGTTAGCCACTATTGAGCTGTAGCGCGTTGAGGTAGTGGCTTTCCTCACCCAGTCATGTGTTGAAACCTGTATACGTTTTCGCGACGATAGGATTTTTCCTACAGCGCTAAGCGAAAAAAGGCAGGGCACGTGGCGATAAAAGCAGTTTCGAAGGAACGAATAAACACCGCCTTGTCGGAATTTGACAGCAACTACCGAAGTTCCCGCGATTGGCAGGGCTGGGAAAATAACCAAGCCCACCGTTACGCTTTAGACGTCGGTGGTGTGCTGTATCCGGCAAAGAAAATCGTCTCCCTAGCCACCGGTATCGCTGTCGCTGATTTTTCCGGCGGTCACCCCACCAATAGCTACCTCGAGAAGCGCGGCTTCACCATCGTCGAGCTGCCGCGTGCGGACGGCGAGCTCGTGCCGAAGTTCACGGTCGGTGCGGTATACGACCGAAAAACCGAGATCAATGGACCTTTCGGTGGAAGCCTGCAGAGTGGCATTGCTGCGTCTGCCATCTGCCCCGCGATCTTCTTATTCACAGGGGATAGCGGCGAGCAATACGGTTATGCCGACCATTGGGAAGACGGCGCCTACTTTTACACCGGCGAAGGGCAGCGCGGGCCAATGACCCTAACCCGTGGCAATCGGGCTATTGCTGAGCACGCTGAGGATGGTCGCGCGCTGTACTTGTTCAAATCCCTCGGTAAAGGCAACGGCTATGCCTACGCCGGGGAGTTTTCATGTGCCGACCTATTTACCCGTAGCCAGCCCGATCTAGATGGACAGCAGCGTGCGGCGCTGGTTTTTCGGTTGGTGCCCGTGAGCATTCCGAATGAGCCCATGGAGGCCGAAGTAGAGGACAAAGGTGACCTTTGCGACTCGTTGGCCGCCGCGCGAGTGGCCGCTTTGAATGCATGTAAGCCAAATAGTGATGAGTTGGCCCAGTCCGCACCGCGAAAGATCTACCAGCGAAGCCGTAAAGTCGCCCACTACGTGCTGATGCGCGCTAACGGTGCCTGCGAAAGCTGTGAGAAGCCTGCGCCGTTTATGAAGAAGGACGGGACGCCTTACTTAGAACCGCATCATGTGAACCGGCTTTCGGATGGGGGGTTGGATCATCCGCGTTATGTGGGCGCGGTGTGTCCGAGTTGCCATCGGGAGATTCATTCTGGGGTGGATGGGGCGGTGATGAATCAGCGGCTTAAGGAGCGGTTGGAGGTTATTGAGGGGTGATTCGGTCTGTGTGCTAAGGATCTTTGGTAGCTATCGAGCAAGCTGTTGCTGGAGCAGGTGCGGTTTTTGGTGCCGCAGTGTGAGCTGAGGTGTCTTCTATGTATTCGATAGTCTGACGAAACCATCAGAGCCCGCAGCCACTGAATGCCAGGCACAAAAAAAGACGTCCGTGGACGTCTTTTTTTGATCATTTGGTGGGCCGGGGTAATTTGAATCTGTTCGGTAGCCTATTGATTCATAACATTAATATCTGTTTTGATTTTTAGTTGGAATACCAATTGGAATACCGTGCGAAATCGCACTCCACTTGACCATCCGTTTGCATTCGATCTGACCACCGATTGCATCGGAGTTGACCAGCACGCTTCGTAACCATGATCGGCAGAGAACTGCCCGAAGCGGACATCCCGGTGGCATGCTTAGTATGAGATTACGTCGTCTATTTCCCGAAACTCGCCCGGTCCCACCCCAGTGATGCCTTTGGTCATGTGAGACCGGGCGAAGCTCGGGAATGGCGCGGCGCAAAGCAATGCTAGCTGGGTCGCACCGGGCAGTCTTTAGGTCCCCGTCGCGTCATAGTGCTCCTTGATCAACGCCAACATCTGCGCCTGGTGCCGGTCGATAGCTGGCGCATCCCATTCCATCTCGGCTTTGCCACTGAAGATGTGAGCAAGTTTGAGCGAGTCGTAACGGGGCTTGCCCTTGAAGTCTTCTCGCTTTTTGCCGACGCGCTGGTTGCTGTAGGACGAGTTTTCGCCGGGGCTCAGCAGCACCAGGTTGCCAAAGCTGTCGAGGTGAACTTTTGCCAACTCAAGGCCGAACTCCTCCCGCTGGGGATGAACATGCTCCACAGAGTTCTTCGAGGTGATTCGGTAGGCCGCCAGCTTGGACGCGTCATAGAAACTAAAACGGCTGCGCTCTCGCCATAGAATGTATTCCAGTTTCTGGAACCAGTAATGCTCGAAGCGAGTGCCGTTGGGCTCCTTCAAGTCATTGATAACTGTGTCGATGCCCCGCATGGAGAAGTCATGACCGGCCAACAGCGCAAAGCTGGCTTCCTTCTGACTGTCTTCGGCCAGGGACAGTTGATTGTCAATGCGCTCCAGCAGCGCCACGACCTGCGCTTGCGTCCTTGCCTCGCCAGCCACCAACGCCCCGAGAAACGGCGTCAACCAATACTGCGCACTTCGCTCGCCGGTGAAGTTTCGCACACTCTGCAACTGGCTCAGGTCGCTGCTTTCCAGCCGGGTGCGGGCAAGTCGCCAGCCGTTGTCGGAGCGGCTTCGGCTGACGCTGGTTTGACGCAGATTCCAGACCTGGCTGTCAGCCTCCGGCAGCCATTTTACTACCCACAGGTCGAACTGATAACGCACCGCCCATAGGCATTCGATGAAGACCTTGGCCTGTCTTTCGGTGGCGTGGGCGATGAAGTCGGCAAAGTAGTCGTTGAGCCGACTGTCATGCAGGCGCACCTCGACATCGTCCTGACGGTGCTCCTTGAGATAGATGCGGTAGGCGTGCATCAGCAGGAGGCCAAAACTGATAATCGGGCGACAATAACGCACGGGCTCCTGCCGTGCTTTGGGCTCGTCCGATTCAACCACTGACAGTTTGGCCAACTGTGCAATGGTCATACCCTGCACATCCCCGGCGGGGACGCGTTTGAGCGGGAAGGTAGTCACACAATGCCTAGCCAGGGCATCCTGTTTCAGGCGCTTCCAATCCGCGTCTGGGAAGACCTTGCGCAGATTGCGCTCGAAGAAGTCTTCCATGTTTTCACAGGCCTGCCAGATAGCATCGAAGCGCAGCTTCTGCGTCTCGATCACCGACAGCAGACGGGACTTGAGAATGTCACTGTGCTCCAACTGCACGCCGCTGTTGTTCATGGTCGAAAACAGTCGGTTCAGGTCCATGCCCGAGGGCATGATGTTGTTCACCCATCTCACCTTCGCATACAGGTACTCGGCCACCTCGGCCAAATACGCCTCCCCCCGCTTGCTGCGCAACGCGCCCAACCGATCGGCAAGCGCCTTGCGGGCAGCGGCCAGGTACTTGATGTAAGCTTCGTCCGTCTCAGAGGCCCTGCCCGTATTTTCCTCGACTTCAAGCCCGGCCCACGCCGCAAACAGTCGCTGCACTTCGTCACGAATGGCAAAGGTCAGCCGGGGCTGCTTGTTCCATACGATGAACTTCGCCAGCGCGTTGTCGGGCACCACCGCAGTCAGCGCGAGGGCTAGCAGCATCAAGGTGGTCATGCGCTGCTGACCGTCGATCACTTCATAGAGAGTGTGGATGTGTCCTGAGTCGCGTGGGGTGACGGACGTCAGTACCGTGCCTATATAGTAATGCGGCGCATCGGTGTCGCAGGCCACCATGATCTGCTCCAGCAGACCGACAACATCCTCGCTCGGCCAGACATAAGGGCGCTGGTAGCTGGGGATGATCAGCGTAATCTCTGCAGCGCACAACAAGGCTGGCGTCTGGACATAGGAACGGACACTGGCACTCATTGCACACCTGCCTGGTTGGAAGAGCGTTTTTCGAGCATGTGGCTGATGACCTGCTTGAGTTCAACATCAAAGTCCGCCTGCAGCGCTTCGCCCGGCTTACTCAAGCCCATCGAAAAGTACGCCTGCACAGTACGCACGAACCGGTACTTCACACTATTCTCGTCCAGTCGCTCGGCAATGGAATAACTGAACCTCTGCAAAACCTCGATCAGCTCGTCATGGGTGTAGCTGTAGGCAATCCAGTCCAACACCGGATTGTGTTCGGAAAAACTCTGCGCTGTGCTTTCACGCACGGCCTTTTCATTGCTCAGCCGCGGCGAGAAGATCACCCTGAACAACCAGCACCCCGCCTCCAACAACCCTTGTCGACCAAACTGGCTGACATACAGCAACACCGCACAGTCAAAGAGCTTGCGTAAAAACTCGCTGCCGTTGGCCTTAATCACCAACTCGTCGTAGAGCTGATGAAAAGGCGTAAGGCTGTCGTCATCGCGCCTGATCAACACCGCCCGACGCAGCTCATGGAAATAATCGAAGTAGTGAATGGCATTTGTACCGGCATTGATTGGCTGACGCATCGCGTATCCACTGTCCACCTGCAAGGCCTGACCTTCGCCAAAATGGCTGACCCGCGCGGTGCGATACGCCACATCCCGGCCCTGGCCGGTGCGCTCGGCCAACTCCGCGACAATCTCCTCACGCATCTGCAGCGGCTGACGGTGGCTCGAGAGACTGCGCCACTTCAGCTGTTGCCAGTGACGCGCCTTCATCAGCGCATCCATCGTGTCGTCCAGCTTGCCCCAGGCCTCCCAGCGCCGCGCCTGCTTGTCCTGCTCCTGTCGCAATACCCCACGTAAGTGATGCGCCTTGAGGATCGCCGGGCCGTCTAGCCGGACCCCACCGGTGTTCTGCGTCTCGAAAAAGCGGTAGGCGTCATCCTCACTGCGGGTGACGACCAAGGTGATGTTCATTCGAGAGAAGTCCACCGCTGGCAGCGGCTGTTGCTCAAACCAACGCAAATTGCCCAGAGCGCGGGTCTGGGACTCTGGAGAGGCCAACTCGATGCCTTTGGCGAGATCTCGTCGCTTCAGCACATGCGCCAGCAATGCCAGGGTAATCAGGCGCTGCTGGCCATCTATGATGTTCAAAACGTCGGTGCGCATTCTTGGTGGGCGCGATTGGTGGACGATGATACTGCCCAGGTAGAAGTCGTGCTTAGGCGGCGTTGTACCCGCAAGCGGTGAGAAGTATTCAGTGAGATCGTTCAGTAGGCGTTGCAGGTGTTTGATCTGCCAGCGGTAAGGGCGCTGGTATTCGGGAATGGTCAACCGGCCTTCTATGTGGCGGTCGTCGCTGCCACGGATCGACTCGCCGCCTAGCAAGGCGGCAACGGAGGTGCTGGCTACGACGATATCGGAGGTGACGAGGCCGCTTAGCAGCGTTTGAAGTTCGTCCTTGAGGGGCTGCGTCATGTGTAGCGTTTTTCCTGGAGTTGGCGAAACCTGCGGGTGGGGTGGAGTGACAAGTCTCATCCCAGTGATGGCTTGATGATGTCAGCGAGGTGAGGTGGAAACAAGCAGATGATGCATGCTGGGGGGGGCGCAGCTGCTTCCTGGGCATCTCGTGTAGGCGCGCTGTCTGGCTGGGTCGCTAAAAAACGCAATACCGGTTCGATGAACTGGTCGTAAGTGGGAGCGGGCATTTTTCCTTCCTTTGGCGAAGGTATTTGTTGGGGCGAGTCACCTGAGCCGTCTGCAGGCATAAGTGAAATCCCGATAGACCAGTTGAGCAGCCTTCACGAATTTAGTGGGGTATCCTATGGCATCTTTTGCACGGACATCTCTCAGGTGATTCGTTGCACCCAATTAGCACTCCGTTCGACGTTGTGACAGGAACCAGAATACCTATGGCAAGCGCCAAATTGACACTCGCACGGCTTGAAAACTTGTTGCTGACGGCTTGTGATGACCTACGTGGCAACATGGATGCCAGCGAGTACAAGGAATACATTTTCGGCATGCTGTTCCTCAAACGTGCCAGCGATTTGTTCGATCAGCGGCGCGAAGAGATTGCCGCAGAAGGCAACGCCAATGGTCTGAGCGAGAATGACATCAAGGCCCACCTTGAGGACCCTGATCAGTACTCCGGCAAGTATTTCTTCGTACCGGAGCGGGCTCGATGGAATCAGGGCTGGGTCGATAGCGCTTGGAATCTGCATCCGGCTCTCAAACACGTCAAAGAAAACGTTGGCACGGCCCTCAATAAAGCGCTTGAAGCATTGGAAGAGGCCAACCCTGAGGCCTTGCAGGATGTGCTTAAACACATCAACTTCAACAAAAGAATCGGTCAGAACACACTGGATGACGACACGCTAGTCAACTTTATTCAGAACTTTGAAAAAATCCCGCTGCGTGACGAAGACTTCGAGTTCCCCGATCTACTGGGTACTGCCTATGAATGGCTGATCAAGCACTTTGCCGACTCTGCGGGTAAGAAGGCTGGCGAGTTCTACACCCCGGCTGAAGTGGTACGTATCTGCGTCGAGATTTGCGATCCTCAGGAAAACATGAGTGTGTACGACCCTACTGTGGGGTCGGGCGGCATGCTGATCCAGGCGCGTGATTATCTGCGCGAATGCGGCGCCGATGCTTCCGAGCTGGCGTTGTACGGTCAGGAAAAGATGGGCACCACCTGGTCTATCTGCAAAATGAATATGTTGCTGCACGGCATCTCCCACGCGGTGATTCGCCAGCAAGATACACTGCGCGAGCCTCAGCATCAGGCCGACGATGGTCAGCTCAAGCGCTTCGATCGCGTACTAGCCAACCCTCCGTTCAGTCAGAACTACATCAAAAAGGACATCAAATTCCCTGGTCGCTTCCCTGTGTGGATGCCCGAAAAGGGCAAAAAAGCCGATTTGATGTTTGTCCAACATATGCTGGCGGTGTTGAAGAGCGATGGCCGTATGGCTACGGTGATGCCTCATGGTGTGCTGTTCCGCGGGGGCGAAGAGCGCGAGGCGCGCAAGTATTTTATTGAAAAAGGCTATCTCGAAGCGGTGGTTGGCCTGCCGAGCAATTTGTTCTATGGCACTGGAATTCCTGCCTGCATTCTGGTGCTGAATAAGGCTGGGGCGGCTGAGCGTGACCATGTGTTGTTTATCAACGCCGATCGTGAGTACCGCGAAGGTAAGGCTCAGAATCATCTGCGGCCCGAAGACATTGACAAGATCGTGCACGCTTATCGGGCCGGGCAAGATATTCCTGGCTATGCACAGCTAATTCCGGTGACGGCGATTAGCGCTGAAGACTACAACTGTAATATTCGCCGCTATGTGGATAATGCTTCGCCGCCCGAGCCCCACGATGTGAGAGCCCATCTGCACGGCGGTGTGCCGGTCAGCGAGATCGACGCGCTGGAGCACTTTTGGGAAAACTATGTTGGGCTGCGTGAGAGCTGCTTTGTGCCTCGTACCGTACCTGCAAGCGGCATGGCCTATGCGGACTTTTCGACCGAGCTGCAAGACAAGCGTGCGATTGCGGAGTTCATTAGCTCACACCCCGGCGTGATCCAATGCCACGGCCAGTTTATGGAGGCGTTGCACAACTGGTGGCAGCAGCATTTGCCAATTGTCGAAGCGCTAGCACCGGATACCACAAATCAGCATGCGCGGGCCAACAATGTCTATCAGATGCGCGCGACGTTGCTCGACAGCATTGAGCGCACCTTTGCCGGTCAGCACCTGCTGAACCACTACCAAGTGCGCGGAGCCTTTGCCAACTATTACAAGCTACTGGCTGCCGACTTTAAATCCATTGCTGCCAGCGGTTGGGGACCGGAGCTGATTCCCAACGAGGATATTCTGCAAAGTCAATTCCCAGAAGTGCTGAAAGAACTGGAACAACAACACAGCCGCTTGGCCGAGCTGCAAGCGTTGTTCGCAGCAGCGAGAGAAGAAGACTTCGAGGATACTGATGATAGTGGCGTGTTGCCGGCCGATGAGGTGAAAACCTCCAAGGCTAGCCTTAAAGAAGCTCTCGGTCGGGTGAAACTAGCCAAACGCGATACCAGCTTTGGTGACTGGAAAAGTTACCAGGGCGAGGCAGAGCGCATTCAGGCACAACTGACTCGCCATAAGGCGCTGGAAGACGAAGCCAAAAATCTCAAAGCACTGATCAAAGCGACCGAACAAAGCCGCGATGATTTGGTAGAAAAAGCCCGAGAGAGGATCAGCAGCGACGAGGCCCGGGTGGTGATTGTCGAGCGGTTGGGCAATGTGCTGTTCGACAGTTACCGCCAATATTTGCGGGCCGATCAGCGAGCCTTTGTTGCTGATATTGAGAGCCTATGGGGAAAGTATGCGATCACAGCACGGAGAATTGAGGCGGAGCGCGATGGTGCTTTGCAGGCTTTGCAGGCCGTTTTTGTGGAGTTAGGGTATGAGTGAGTGGAAGGCCGTCTCTCTCGGCTCAATTACAACGCAGAGGAAAGGAATCAACTACAAGTCGGCGGATTACAGCGATGCATACTCGGGGCATCCATTTGTTACGATCAAGTGTTTCGTAAAAGGTGGAGGTTACGAACCAAAAGGTATTAAGTTTTATGACGGATTCTCGACCAAAGCAGATCAGCTATCGCCTGGCGACATCTTATTTTCGGTGACCGATCTGACCCGGGCGGGCGACATCGTCGGTAGTCCTCTTCGTGTTCCTGATTTTGGTGGAAAAAAGCTAGCTTTGGCGTCGATGGATTGCATGTGGATTCAGCCCGTTGCTGATCTATGTGATAAGGGATTTCTCTATCACCGGCTCATGCTTCCGGACGTGCATCGGCGAATGGTTGCATACTCGGCAGGGTCAACTGTTCTCCATCTGGATACGAAAAAGGTTCCTACAATCTCTGTGCGTGTGCCGGTAGAAATCGGAACCCAGAGAAAAATTGCCTCCATACTTGATTGTATCGATACAGCTATCGAAAGAACGGAGGCTCTGATTGCCAAATACCGTCAGATAAAGACCGGTTTGATGCATGACCTGTTCACTCGTGGTGTGCTGCCTAACGGCCAAATGCGCCCATCGCGCGAGCAAGCGCCGGAGCTGTATCAGGAAACGGCAATTGGTTGGATTCCTAAAGAGTGGGAGGTTTCAGGTCTTGCGGCGAAAGGACGTCCAGGCTCGAATTGGATACGAACTGGGCCATTTGGGTCGGCATTGAAGGGTGAGCACTGGCAGGTTTACGGGCATCCAGTTATTACCATCGGTGCGTTGGGGGAGGGCGACTTTAGCCACAAGGAGCTGCTATTTGTTGGAGAGAGGGATGCAGCTCGACTGCGCGACTTCCAGCTGAAAGTCGGTGATGTGGTTTTTTCCCGCGTTGCGGATGTCGGACGGTCTGTTGTTGTTCGTGATGATCAGGTCGGTTGGATCATGTCTTCCAATCTGATGCGGATCGCTATCGAAGAGAGTGTCGCCAGGCCTGACTTTCTACAAATGGCACTTGCGAGTGATGCTAGGGTAAAAGCGCAGATTCGTGCCCGCGTAAATAGTGGTGGGCGCGACGTAGCCAATAGTGAAGTTTTGAATCAGCTGCGGTTTGTTTGGCCTAGTCTTACTGAGCAAGATCAAATCGTCGCGCTCTCAAATTGTGCCAGCCGAAATCTGAACCTCGAACGCTTGAAAGTCGAAAAGCTTCACCGCCAAAAACTCGGCCTGATGCAAGACCTATTGACCGGGAAAGTCCCGGTCAAAATCGATACCCAGGAGACTGCCGATGCCTGACAAGTTTTCAGTCAACCTCAATGTTTTGCTGGGCCATCGTATGGTGGGTAAGCTTATCGAAGGCAAGAGAGCCTGGAAGCCGGGCCATTCTTTGTACACTTTGCGCTTTTGCCAATGACCTTGAATCCCTAGGTGTCGGCTATGTCGCCAATCGCTTTCCCGTGCCTTTGCTTGAAACCGACGTTGAGACATATTCCCTATGTGGTGGGTTGCCTGCCCATCCACCCGCTCATGGGATAGATGTGGCTGTCGAGGAAGTCATCTTGGAAGCAGCAGTCCTGCTCAATGCGGTTGCTGGCGAAATGAGTACGCAAGATCTGCAGGCTGCCATGGGCATTCAAGAATGCTGAACACGTTCGCAAAGCCTATGGTCTGCCCGCCTTTGCAGATGGTGCCTAGAAATGTCAGTGTCCGAGCAATCCAACAGTCGGTTGCATCGCTACCGACTGACCGCCACAGGCCTGCACTGGTTGCAGGCCAATAGCCAAAGAAGCACGCGATGAGTGAGTACAGCGAAGTCGAACAGCCCTTTCTGCAGCAATTGGCTGAACAGGGTTGGACGGTGATTGACCAAGGAGCAGGGATTCCGCAGAGCGCACACGGCAGCTTACGTACTCACTTTCGCCAATGGTTGTTGCCCGAAGTATTCAATAACGCCGTCCGGGAGAATAATCGCACTGATGAAGGCTTACCGTGGCTGACCGATCGGCAGTTGGACGATTTGCGCAGCCAATTGCTGCGCCAGCCCAACCGCACCCTGCTGGAAGCTAATGAAGCGATCCAAGCTTTGCTGTTTAAAGCGCAGGTAGATGTCAATGAGCTGACCGGTGAAGCCGATCCCGTGGTGCGGTTGATTGATTTCAACGCGCCTGAGAACAATCAGTTCCATGCCATTAATCAGTTCCGTATTGATACGCCAGGATGCGTGAAAGATTTCATCATTCCGGACATTGTGCTGTTCGTGAATGGCATCCCTCTCGGAGTAGTGGAGTGCAAAAAAGCCTCTCAAACCTGTGCCAATCCGATGCAGGAAGCTTTTGTGCAGCTACAGCGCTACATGCGCAAACGCCCGGAAACCCAAAGTGCTGGGTTAAAGGAAGGTGAACCGGCGCTGTTTCACAGCAACCTACTACTAATCCGCAGCAGCGGTTTGCAAGCGGACTACGGCACCATTACCTCAGAGGCGGAGCATTTCTATACCTGGAAGACGCTCTATCCGCAGGACGATGCGGCCCTCGAAGGGTTAAACCCGCAGCAGCAACTGATCGCCGGGATGTTGAGCCGAGCCAACCTGCTGCAGATTCTGCGCACTAGTTCAGTGGTGATGGATACTGATGGCGGTCCTCGGGTTAAGGTGGTATGCCGCTACCAGCAATTTCGCGCTGCGAACAAAATTATGGAGCGCTTGCGTAACGGCTCCACGGCCATGGAGCGCAGTGGTGTGGTATGGCACACCCAAGGCTCGGGTAAATCGCTGACGATGGTTTTTCTGGCGCGGATGCTGCGGGCCGGTCGTGATCTTGCTGACTACAAGATTGTGTTGGTCAATGATCGGCAAGATCTGGAAGAGCAGCTTGGAAAAACCGCTACGTTGATTGGTGGGCGGGTCAATGTGATCGAGAGCGGTCAAGCGTTACGCCAACACCTGGCCACAGATAGCTCCGACATCAATATGGTCATGGTGCACAAGTTTCAGGAGCACAAACAGACCCTAAGCAATACCGTGGCTGAGGCGTTGGGCACCTACCTGGCTATACCAGCAGGCAAGACTTTTGGTGTGGTAAACCCTTCGGAGCGGATCATCCTGATGATCGACGAGGCGCATCGCACTCAAAGCTCGGACCTAGGTGAAAACCTATTTGAGGCTTTTCCCAATGCCACTCGCTTAGCCTTCACTGGCACTCCGCTACTGACCGAACGCCACGGTGAGCGCAAAACCCGTAAACGCTTTGGTGAATACATCGACACTTACCGGCTGATGGATGCGGTCAAGGATGGCGCCACCCTGCAAATTTTGTACGAAGGTAAAACGGCCGATAGTGCGCTGAATGAAAAGTATGCTTTTGATGAGGCCTTTGAGGACCTGTTCCGTGATCGCAGCGGAGAAGAGCTGCTGGCGATCAAGAAAAAGTACGGTGCTACTGGCGACATTCTGGAAGCTGAAAACCGTATCAACGCGATTGCCCAGGATCTGGTAAAGCATTACGTTGACAACATCTTGCCCAACGGCTTCAAGGCGCAGGTGGTATGCCATTCCAAGCTGGCCTGTGTGCGCTATCAAACAGGTATCAACGCGGCGTTGGCCGAGCGCATCAATCAAGAACAGGCCCGGGCATTGCCTGACGCGGAACTGATCCGACGGCTGAGTTTTTTGAAAACAGCCGTCGTGATGTCGTCAGACGGCACTAACGAGGCGGCATTCATCACTGAAGCGCGCAAGCAGGCCGCGCGAATGAACGCGGTTGATAACTTCTGCCGTAGTTTCGATTTTGACGATCCGGACAAAGAGCACACCGGCATCGCGTTTCTGATCGTCTGCGACATGCTGCTGACGGGCTTCGATGCGCCCATCGAGCAGGTGATGTACATCGATAAGAAACTGCGCGAGCACACCTTGCTTCAAGCCATTGCCCGGACTAACCGGGTCAAGAGGGGCAAACAGCGCGGCTATATCGTCGATTACATCGGCTTGGCCAACCATCTGACCGATGCGCTGACGCTGTACGCGGCCAGTGATGAGCTACAAGAGCTGCAAGACGGCATGCAAAACATCACCTCCGAGTTACCAGTGTTGGAGGAGCGATTTCAACGCTTGCTGCAACACTTCGCTACCTTGGGGGTGAGTAACATCAAGGCCTTTGTCACCGGGGCTTTAGCCACGTTAGATGCAGATGCCGCGGTGGTGCATGAGGCCGTCAAAGCCCTGAAGGATGAAAAACAACGGGCGGATTTCGAGGTTTACCTCAAGAAATTCTTGATGAGCCTGGACATCATTTTGCCTCATTCGTCTGCACAGCCCTACCGCGTCCCGGCCAAGCGTTTTGGTTATATCCTGCAAGTCACCAAGGAACGGTACAAAGACTCCAGTCTCGATTTGGGCAACGCTGGTGAAAAAGTGAAAGCGTTGATCAACGAGCACTTAATCAGCCTGGGTATTAACCCCAAGATTGAGCCGGTGGAGCTATTAGCTGAGGACTTCCTGGAGAAACTCAATGCCCATGCGGGCAAAAATAGTGAGGCCAAAGCCAGCGAGATGGAGCATGCCATTCGTAAGCATTGCACTGTGCATCATGATGAGGATCCAGCCTTCTTCAAGAGCCTATCGGAAAAGGTTGATGCTCTGATTGAGAAGCATCACGACGAGTGGGATTTGTTAGCGGAAAAATTGGCCGAACTTAGAAACCAAGCGATCACCGGCCGTCAGCAAGGCGAAGAGGGTATGAGTAAGGAAGTGACGACCTTCTATGAGCATATCATCCAGGTTGGGTTCCCAAACGGAACGGTTGAAGGTGGGGATAAATCCAAGTTCAAGACACTGATGGGCGTTACGGTGGAAATTTTGCAGGAAACCATCGCCAGCATTGATTTCTGGCAAAATCCGGACAAACAAAAACGTGTTCGAGGACTGCTCAAGGCTGAAATCACCAAAGCGGGCATCGAGGAACTCAAGCAGAATCGTGAGCGGGTGGCAATCGAGGTCATGAAATTGGCCAAGAACCGTCATGATGAACTAATCCGAGCCCTGCGCTGTGGAGACGCATAATGCAACTTCGTCAGGTTCGAGACATTGAGTATCAATTGTTGCCGGGCTCAGACCGCCAGACTACAGATATCGTGATTGAGCGCGATGGCTTGATCACTGTGCGCCCGCCCAGGCGTATGACCCCTGAGCAGGTGGATGAAACCGTACTCAGCAAACGTATGTGGATCTATCGCAACCTTGCCGATTGGCGTGATCTCAATGCCACTCGCGTGACACGTGAGTGGGTCGGTGGCGAGTCTTTTCTGTACCTGGGTAGCAGCTATCGCTTGCAGCTGGTGCAAGAACAGGATGAGCTCCTAAAACTCAAGGATGGTCGGTTCTGCCTGTTGCGGTCTGTTGTAGAAACGGGGGGGCACGAACTTGCGCAGAAGACTTTTGAATCCTTTTATAAGGAAAAGGGCCTTGCCCGGCTGAGCAAGCGGGTCGCTTTCTTCGCCAGCAAGGTTGGGGCGACGCCGGGCAGTATTCGCGTCAAAGATATCGGTTACCGCTGGGCATCCTGTCTGAAAAACGGAGATTTGCATTTTCACTGGAAGTGTCTGATGGCTCCGCTGACCATCATTGACTACATAGTCGTTCATGAGCTGTGTCACTTACATCATCGTGATCATTCTGATGCGTTCTGGAACGAGGTCGACAAGGTGCTGCCCGATTATCGCGACCGGAAGGAGTGGCTGCGGGGGCGTGGAGCTGGTCTGGACCTTTAACGTGTAAACGAAGATTTGCCTTTGCATGCACGTTACCATCCCAACTTTTTCCCAGACGTCTAACGATCAGCGGTACGCTCTGGCGGTAGTGGTATCGGCTCATGAAACCAATCGGCCCCATCCCCACCGTTCAGCGGGCTGTTTCCCATTCGTCTCCAGATCAGTAGGGCCGTGAGCCGATAATAATATCGGGTAGCCTTGGAACGACTCTTGAGGTGTTGCGCCAAAAACCAACGCACATGCTTGAGCTGCCAGGTCCAGGGATTATCTCGCTGCCATCGTTGTTGAATGGCCGCTTGCATGATTCGGGCTTGCTGTAGGTGGCGTTGCTGAGTGGCCTTCGAACCATCCAGTACGCCGCTCAGGAACAGCGTCATATCGAAGGGCTTAGTCACGCTCTTCCTCCAATGTAAGCCGAAACTACATCGATCCGGTTATGCCCGAGTTCAAGGCTGATTTGTTGCCGCGCCTGTTGATCAAGGTCGCGGTCAATGCGATAGCCGTGGCCACCATTGACCGGGGCGGGGTGGCCCGTGAGCTGCTCATAACGTTCGCAGGCGTAGGCCGCTCGCAGTTCATGGAAACCCTTCAGGCCGTGTTCATGCAGCGTTTCGCGGGCGGGGAGCACGGTCTGTTGCAGGAATGCGGCGTAGCTTTCGTCTCGGGCCAGCAAGTTGCGGCTGCGAGGTGGCGATGCATGACGAGCTAATTGTAGCGCCGCCTTCACCGCTTCATTGGCCACGATCCATCGCGGTGCGGAAGCGCCTGAGCGGCCGCCCTTGGTGCCGTCCTGGATGTTGATGCGGCCTAAGTGTTCAGCTTCGAGGTGCAAGCGTGGCAGGTCAGCCAGGATCGCTTCGCGCAGGCGCATGCCGGTTTCTCGGGCCAACAGGACAATCGCCGCCACCCGCTCGTGTTGCCGTTTGCCAAGTACCTCAAGCACTCGCCGCAGCTGTTGGCGGTCTTGGCCATCTGGCGCGCGGGTGCGTACGCTCGAGCGCTGCAGTCCTAACGCCTGGCTCGGACTGGCGATCCTCACGTCCTGATTACCGCGCAGCGCAGCGAGGGTACGGTTGACGCTGCTGAGGCGGTTCTGCGCGGTAGCGATGCAGAGTTCACCTTGCTGGATCTGCTGGCGCAGGTATGCGGCGTAGTCCTGCAGCGTCCGTCGATCGATCTGGCGCGCATCGTTGTAACCAGGACCGCCCTCTGACCGACACCACCTCACGAACGCCTGCCAGCGATCACTATGGGCTTTAACGGTGGCGAAGTGTCCGCCGGCAAACAAATCCTTCAGCGCTTGCGGGCCGGCGTAACTCAACTGACGGCCGTAGCCGAAATTGCGCCCATTACGCCGACCGACCAAGGCCATCGTCATCACCGTTTTCGTTTGTTTGCAGAAAGAGAAGCAAGGCTTTCCAGTGAGGGCTGAGCCTGTCTACCTGCTGCCAGTGTGTCGGGCGGATTAGGAGGGCGTTCTCCTGATGTTGCAGCATTGCCCCTTCCTCACGCAGTTGCTCAATCAGCAGAACGATGTAGGCAGGGTCCATGGGGGGTGTGGCGACAGCGGCGACAGTGGCGACAACCCGCGTCGTTTCTGGCCTGGCACGTGGCGACAGGGTGGCGACAGTGGCGGCGACACGCCGCGATGCTGGTTGCGATTGATGTTGCGCCTGATAGCGGCGCACCGCGTCATTGAGGCGAAACATGGTGGACCTCGAAAGTTTTTCCGTCACGGCTGCTCAGCCAGCGATGAGTGATTAGCACGACCAATAATGAGGCGGTATGGCTAGCGCTCTTGCGGGCAAAACGAGGACCGTTGCGATTGACGTCGCGGATGGTGAAGTGGGTCCAGCCTTTCTGCACCAACCAGCGCAGCAGTCGATCCGCCTCTTCGCGTCGGTTATTGACCGGCTCCTGTTCGGTCAAGCGCTGGATCTCGGCCAGGTAGTAATCCATCAGCGTGGAGGCGCGCTGGATGTGTGCCTCCTCCAACGAGCTGGCCTCTTCCACCATGGCCAGCACGCCCGCGATACGCAGTACATTCGCCGCCGCCTTGCCCGCGACAGGCTGGATGCCGGCCAGTTCGCCGAACTCCCCAGACTGACATTCGATGGTGTCGTGAATATCAATCCAGGCCCGACGGGCACGGGCAGTCAGCTCCAGTGTGGTGGGATTGAGTGAGCCATCCCTGTGAAGCGACCAGGGCTGTTGCAGCAGGGCGGTGATCCGCTTTTGGTAATGCTGGACTTTGGCATCCCGGCTCAGGTCGATCGCCTTGTAAAGCCGCTGGCCGACCAGGCGCTCGGGCCAACTAATCAGGCAACGACCGAGGATGCCTTGGCCATTGATCACCGGGTCTTTGAACAGCTGGTTGGCCAGGTAGGGCTGCAGCATCAGGTGCAGACTGAGGCGGCGATCATAGGCACGTAAGCTTTCCCCTGCCATGGAGCGCGTCCGGTCGATCGGGCTGCCATCCCAGAGTGTCGACAAGGTGGTGATCGCCTTGAGCAGGTTCTCTTTACTCATGGTGCTGCTGCCCAGGAACTGGCCCCCTTCATCATTGAACAAGCCCATGCTGGGCAAGCCATGGCACAGGCTTTTGACCAGGGCCTCGATGGTGGGCTCGGCAATGATCAGTCTTGGCGGTACCGGTTCGGATAACTCACCGCCTTCCACCTCCGCGTGTTTCTTTGAGGTTTTGGGTTTGGCCATGATGCTGGTAGCGGCGCGATAGGCTTTGAGCTTTTCCGCATACAGGGTCCACTGCTGTCGTTCCCAGTCGCGCGCCGCTTTCAATGCCAGTTGATCCACCGCGCTTTTGCGATCACCCGAGGACGCCACCGTCAGGAGGTAGAGGGACAGCGGATAAGTTCGACCGTCGAGTCGGACATTGGCATGACCCTGGCTCACCAAGGCAGTGGTAGCCAGCACCGATTGCGCGGCCATGGCGCAGGGCACGCCGATCACTTCGGCCAGTCGTTGGACCGTAGGGCCCAATAGTTCTCCGAGTGCTTCGACGGGGTAGGGCAGTGGCGCCTGCTGGTATTCCAGCAATGGTTGTGGTGGCTCGAACGCTTCGCACAGTTGCATCGCTATTCTCCTCAGATTATCGACTTCGTCCTCACTCATCCCGCCACGGTTGTTGAGTGTTATCAGGGATCAAGGCCCCTGCGACCTGTGAGGGTTGTCCTCTCACGCGGGACTGGCGGCTCCTTACGACCGGGAGCTTGGGCATCTCATGATCTGGCCTCCTGAGCACTTCCGAAGAAGTGGGCGGGTGGAGGCTGCACTGGCTGACGAGACCGGCCGCGAGATCCTGAGTCAGGTGAAGGCAGTGAGGCGATGACTGGGGCATGCCTGACTGTCAGTCAGGTGCAGTCCATTCCTTGGGCTGCGGCACCATCATCGGCATCGCTGTGGCGAGTGAGCATTCGGTGTTTGTCACGCCGATTGTCACGAGGGGGAAAGCCGCAAAGGCCCGTGTGAGCAGGGCTGCAGCAGTGGTAGGAGCGCCCGTCTCTTTAGGAGGCAAAGAGACGGGCAACAGGTTGGCGCAAGGAAATGGCCAAGCGGATAGGTTGCTGCAGGGCAGCTATAAAGGGGTATGAGTTGCCGCAGTGGCACTCTGGTAGAAGTAGGCATCCATCACATCACTGTGAGCGTGCGAGCCGCCGGACGCTAATCGCACTTGGGGAGAACCACCACGATGTGGCGTAGCCTCAAAGGTTCTGGCTACCTGGGTGCTGTCGAGGACAGCGCTGGTACGGTTCTGGTTTAGCGCTCGTTCTGCTGGCGGTCAACCGTATTTTGGGGGTGACTCTTGCGCCCATTGGTAGCGCTGGAAGGCCTTGGAGGCCGGTGGTTTTCCATGGCTGGGTGGTCGTTCGTCGGTTTTTAATGTGAGCCCATGCGAGTGGGAATGCGGAGCCTTCCCGCTCGCGTGGGCTTGGCCGAGAAAGCCCCAAGGGCGAGGCTTGCAGCGGCGACAGTCGCCACCTCTGTCGCCACGCTGCAGGCCAGGTATTACGCGGGTTGTCGCCGGTGTCGCCGCTGTCGCCAAATCAACCATCACTCCATCTGGGGAGTCATTCTCGGTTACTGGCGGTGTCCGGTGAGCGCTCACCGTATCGGCACGACGTTGTGGTCCCTGGTTTGATTGATCGCAGATGCCGACAGGTTGCCAGTGGCCGCTTTCTGGATGTGCTCACTCCACCAAGCCATCATCGGACGCCGGCGCTCGATGTAGTCCGCCCGGTTGTAAGCGCTTCGGACTTCGTCCTTGTCGACATGCGCCAGCGCGACTTCGATGAGCTCCGGATCCCACCCATGCTCGTTCAGGATGGTGCTGGCCATAGAGCGCATGCCGTGGCTGACCAAGCGGTCCTGGAAGCCCATGCGTTTCAACGCCATGTTGGCAGTCTGACTGTTGGCGTGGGTGCGCGGGTTTCTATCTGCCGGGAACACGTATTCCCTGTGGCCGCTGTGGGGCTTGAGCGTCTCCAGTAAGGCGAGTGCCTGTTCGGTCAGCGGGATGGTGTGCGGACGACGCTTTTTCATGCGCTCCGGCGGGATGGTCCAGATGCGTTTGTCGAAGTCGATGTCTGTCCATCGGGTGGTAGCCGCTTCGGCAGGGCGGGTCATGGTGTGCAGTTGCCATTCGATCAGGCAGCGGGTGATCCGCTTGATGCTGGCGTTCGCGATTTCGATCATGAGCTCGGAAAGCTCATCGGGTCGTAGCGCGGCCATGTTCTCTTTTTTGGGCTTCTTGAAGACCGCACGAATGCCACTGAGGGGGTTAGCGAAAATCAGCCCAGAGTTCACCCCGTAAGTCATGATCTCGTTGAGCCGTTGGCTCAACCGCTTCACTGTCTCGAGACTGCCTTTGGCTTCGATTGGGCGAAGGAGCTTGATGACCATCGGGGCGCTGACTTCCGAGAGGGGTGTCGATTTCATGCTCGGAAAAATATGCAGCGTAAGTGAGCGCCAGATGTCCTCGGCATATGCCGGTGTGACGGAATCTTTCTTCAGTTCGAACCAGGCCGTGGCTACGTTCTCGAACGTGTGTTCTGTCTCCGCTCGTTTGGCTTGCACCAGCTCGTTGCGTTGAGCTTTGGGGTCGATGCCTTGCGCCAACAGCTCTCGGGCCTCAACCGCTTTCTTTCTGGCTTGTGCAAGAGAAAGTTCGGGATAGGTACCGAGTGCCATGTTGATTCGGTTCTTCGTTACTGGATGCCTGTAGTTGAAATTCCACTGCATCGAGCGATTGACCCTGACTCGCAGCTGAAGCCCGTCACCATCGGTAAGGACGTAGTCCTTGTCTTTGGGTTTGACAGCCTTGAGCTGACGGTCCGAGAGGCGGGCGGTTTGAGCGCACATGAGAAGTACTCCATGTCACCTTTTGGTATTCCCAAGATTAGCGCTGGGTAGCCGGGAATACCACTGGGAATACCAAAGCGGCTGGAACTCAAAAACGTTCTATGGAGGCCAGTAGCGCTCAAACCCTTGATTTCACTGGATTTAAGACACAAAAAAAGACGTCCGTGGACGTCTTTAGATGATGAAGTGGTGGAGCCGGGGGGATTTGAACCCCCGTCCGCCAGTACTCCGCTGTCGGTACTACATGCGTAGCCGTGTCTATTAAGTTAACCCTCAGCGACCCGACGGGCAGGGTGCTTTGGGCGAGTTGTGTAAGTTTTAGCCGCTTCGTCCACAACGTACTGCACGGCGATTCTGTTCTATATGACAATCACTTTGGGTTTACAGACATCCCCTGGTGATTGCTGGACCCGAAGGTACCAGAAGCTCAGGATCTAAGGCTGCTTACGCAGCGATAGCGAATTCCTGGCCGTAGTTTTCGTCATTGGCAACTATAAGAAGTTGCAACAGTGGATTTACGAGTTCTGTTACCAACTCGGCATGCACCTAGAGTTTCGCAACCAGCGTCGAATCCAAAACGGCCCCGAGCCTGCTGCTCTGCGAAACATTTTGAGCAGCAAGCCTGCGTAGTGTACGCCAGTGATGGCGATAAGGCCAACCCGAAGGTTGGCCTGTGTGTGCATCAGCCTTTGCTAGGCTCGCGGATCTCGATTTTCTGCAGCATGCCGGTGGAGATGGCGATGCAGTCCTTGTCGTTGCCGGCAGCCTGGGCTGTCTTGGCTTTATCCAATGCGGCTTGAATGTTCTCGAGGGAGTTTTCACCGACAGACATCTTGGCGTCGACGGCGTCCTGGAGTTTCTGGATGTTGGTGGCGCACAGATCTTCTGCAGCAAACACCGGTGAGGCCAGCAGTGCCGCGGTAATGAACATTCCAGCCAGTGCAGAGTGCTTCATGGGTATCTCCTTGTGCATGAGGGCTCGGTGCTGCCGGTCGATGGGGCTGCTGGCCGAGGGGGGCTTCAAGCTCTTTGGCAGGGCTTAGCTAAATGACTATAGCCGGGCGTAGGAATTCGGTTTTTTTTTGATTGTTTGATGGGTGGAGGGGGTGAGACTGCCGGCGTAGAACGTCAACGTAGGCGCGTTATCGTTGACGTTCTACGCTGGCAAGCCAGCTCCTACAGGGGTCGAGCGCGGGGATTGGTTGGAGGTAGGGCGCGGGGTTGGGTGACGCGGTCTACCAGGTAGACCAGGCTGTGGTAGTCGATGCCGCCGTGTTGGGTCAGGCCGATTTCGCAGGTGCGGCTGGTGGAGAGGCCTTCGCTGCAGTGCTGCACGGCGTCCTTGAGGGTGCGCAGGGCGTGGGCGTTGAGTTGCGGGGTGGTGAAGCCTTTGTCGCCGGCGAAGCCGCAGCAGTGGATGCCTTCGGGGATGACGACGTTGTTGCTGCAGCGGCGGGCGAGGTCGATCAGGGCCTGGCTTTCGCCCAGGTGCTGGGTGCTGCAGGTCACGTGGATGGCGATGGGGGCGTCTTGCGGGGTGAAGTCCAGGCGCTGCAGCAGGTGGGTGCGGATGAAGCGCACCGGGTCGTACAGATCGAGGCGGACATCGCCGAGGTCCTGGACCAGGCGCAGGGTGCAGGGGCTGGTGTCGCAGTAGATCGGGTCGAGCCCGCCGCGACTGGCGTGCAGCAGCGCGCCGAGCAGTTCCTGGCGCTTGTGTTCGGCTTGTTCGGCGTAGCCTTTGGAAGCGAAAGGCTGGCCGCAGCACAGGCTGTCGAGGTTGTCCGGGAGGACTACCTGATAGCCGGCTTTTTCCAGCAGGCCACGGGTTTTGTCGTACAGCGACATCTGCTCTTTATCACCCGCCGCCGGGCCCATTGCCCGTGAGACGCAGGCCGGCAGGTAGACCACGCGCGGGCGTTGGTCGTTGACCGTCGGGCTGAAGCGGATGGCCCGTTCCGGCTGCGGCATGGCGTTGGTCCACTGGGGGATTTGGCCCTTGGACAGTTTGTTCAGGCTGGCCGTCAGCTTGCTCAGGCGTGGCGCCCCGAGGAGCATGCGCGCGCCGTTGGCGACGTGCAGGGTGAAACGCGCGCCTTGCAGGGCGGTGGCGAAATTGCCTTCAAGCCAGTTGGCGGTTTTCTGATGGGTAGCGCTGCGCGCCCGCAGTTTTTTCACCAGCTCGCCGGTGTTGATGCCGACCGGGCAGCGTTGCGCACAGAGACCGGTGGCGGCGCAGGTGTCGAGGCCCTGGTATTCGTAGGCCTGTTCCAGCTCCCGAGTGTCGATGCCGGCGCGTTTTTTTGCCTGGATGTCACGCCAGATCACGATGCGCTGGCGTGGGCTCAGGGTCAGGCCTTTGGACGGGCAGACCGGCTCGCAGAAGCCGCATTCGATGCACTTGTCGACGATCTCGTCGGCCGCCGGCAAAGGCTTGAGGTGCTTGAGGTGGATCTGCGGATCTTCGCTGAGGACCACGTCCGGGTTGAGGATGCCGTTGGGGTCGAGCAGGCGCTTGAGTTGCCACATCAACTGGTAGGCATCGCTGCCCCATTCCAGTTCGACGAAGGGCGCCATGTTGCGTCCGGTGCCGTGCTCGGCTTTGAGCGAACCGCCAAATTCCACGGCCACCAGTTGCGCGACGTCGTCCATGAACGCTTGGTAGCGTGCGACTTCTTCCGGGTTGTTGAAGCCTTGGGTGAAGACGAAGTGCAGATTGCCTTCCAGGGCGTGTCCGAACAGGATTGCTTCGTCGTAGTGGTGCTTGTCGAACAGCTCGATCAGGCGATTCACGCCGATGGCCAGTTGTTCCACCGGGAAGGTCACGTCTTCGATGATCACTGTGGTCCCGGTCTTGCGCACGGCGCCAACGGCCGGGAAGGTGTCTTTGCGGATCGCCCAGAGCCGGGCGTTTTCTGCCGGGTCTTCGCTGAAGTCGACTTGTTTCTCCACCGGGAATGCGGCCAACGAGGCCATGATCTGCGTCAGTTGTTCGTGCAGCAGCGCAGAGGAGGCGGCGCGGGATTCGATCAACAGCGCGCAGGCGTTGTTCGACAGTTCGCGGACGAAGGCCGGCATCCCGGGTTTGTCCTGCACCGAGCGCAGGCTGCGGCGGTCGAGCAGTTCGACGGCGGACACCGGTTGGCTTTTCAGCACGGACACGGCGTTGCAGCAGGTTTCCACATCCGGGAAGACGATCAGCGCCGACGCCTTGTTCGGGTGGTCGAGCACGGTGTCGTAGGTCACCGCGCTGATGAAGCCCAGGGTGCCTTCGGAGCCGACCAGCAGGTGGCTCAAGATATCCACAGGCTCGTCGTAATCCACAAGGGCGTTGAGTGACAGGCCGGTGGTATTTTTCAGACGGTATTTGTGGCGAATTTTCGCGGCGAGATCAGTGTTGGCGCGGGTCTCGCGGCCCAGTGTCGCCAGGCGCTCGAGCAGGTCGGCGTGACTGCTGCGGAAGGCGGCGACGCTGCTGGGGTCTTCGGTGTCGAGGCGACTGCCATCGGCCAGTACCAGACGAATCCCGGCCAGGGTGTGGTAGGTGTTTTGCGCCGTGCCGCAGCACATGCCGCTGGCGTTGTTGGCGACGATGCCGCCGATCTTGCAGGCGTTGATCGACGCCGGATCCGGGCCGATCTTGCGCCCGAACGGCGCCAGCCAGGCGTTGGCCTGGGCGCCGATAACCCCCGGTTGCAGGCGGATTTGTGTGCCCTGGGCGCGAATCTCGCGGCCGTTCCAGTTATCGCCGAGGACGATCAGCACTGAGTCACTGATGGCCTGGCCGGAGAGGCTGGTGCCGGCGGCGCGGAAGGTCACCGGGACGCGGTCGCGCTGGGCCAGGTGCAGCAGCGCGACCACTTCGTCTTCGGATTCAACGCGGATCACCAGTTGCGGGATCAGTCGGTAGAAGCTGGCGTCGGTGCCGAAGGCCAGGGTCGAGAGCGGGTCGTCGAAGCGTCGCTCCTGGGGAATCAGTTGCTGCGCATCACGCAGGAAAGCCGCCGGTAACGTCATTGGTCCTCCAGGATCAGCACCACCAGGTCTTTCGGGCCATGGGCGCCGTAAGCCAGGACTTGTTCGATGTCAGCGGTTTTCGACGGGCCGGACACCAGCAGGGCGTTGGTCGGCATGCCCTGGGCCCAGGCGAACTCCTGCTGCACCTGATAGAAGTTGTCGCGGATTTCGCTGGCCTTGAGCAGGGCGAAATGCACCGGCGGCACCAGGCTCATCAAGCGCGGTTCTTCGCGGGTCGGCCAGATGATCAGGCTGCCGGTGGCGGCGATGGCGCCGAGGGTGGTGGTGAGGCTGGCCGGGGTGTCGTTAAACAGTTCGGCTTTCCACTCTTCCACAGGACGGTCGTAGGCTTTCAGCGTCGGCAGGGCAGGCTGGTTCGCCCAATGCTGTACGACACGTTGACCATGGGGCGTGCTGGGTGCGATCAACAGGCTGGGAATCTGTCGATCCAGCAGCAATTGCCCGAGCAGTTGCGGCCAATTGGCGCCGGAGGTCAGGTGGATTTCGGTATGCACCGCTTCCATCAGCTTGCGCAGCTGTGGGATGCGTTGCTCGGCGGTGTAGGTGTACGGCTCGGTCACCAGCGGTACATCGAAATTGTCGGCGACCGGTGTCGTACCGCTGAGGCTGTTGCGCAGCTTGGCGAGGATGTTCTGTTTCGCGCTCATCAACGGTCTCCCTGTTTGGCCAGATGCTCGCGGGCCATGTCGTGCAGTGAACGAGCGGCGGGTTTCGGCGCGCTGTGGTTTTGCGTCCAGGGCCCGACATTGTTCGGCGCGAGGGCGCGCAGACGGGTGGCGAGCACGGTGAACAGGCGATACAGCTTCGGCGAGCTGTTAAGCCGCGCCCAGGCGTTCCACATCAGGCGCTCCTTGCGCGAATACTTGCTGCCCTGGCCGCGCATCACCTGGTGCGGGCTGTCCGGGGCCTTGACGTTTTCTTCGCGCAGGCGCCGCAGCAAGGCCGGGATCGGAATTTTTACCGGGCACACTTCGCCGCAGGCGCCGCACAAGGATGAGGCGCTCGGATGGTCCGGGACTTTCGCCAGGCCAACCATGTGCGGGGTGATGATTTTGCCGATCGGTCCCGGGTAGACCTCGCCATAGGCGTGACCGCCGATGCGGGTGTAGACCGGGCAGTGGTTCATGCAGGCGCCGCAGCGGATGCAGTTGAGGGTCTGGCGCAGTTCGCTGTCGGCAAACGCCTGGCTGCGACCGTTGTCCAGCAGTACCAGGTGCACTTCTTGCGGGCCGTCGAGTTCCTCGGCCTTGCGCGGGCCGGAGATCATGTTGACGTAGGTGGTGATCGGCTGGCCGAGGGCCGAGCGGGTCAGCAAGGACAGCAGCGGCACCACGTCACGCAGGTTTTCCACGACTTTTTCGATGCCGGTGACGGCGATATGCACCGGTGGCACGGTGGTCGACATGCGGCCGTTGCCTTCGTTTTCCACCAACAGCAGGGTGCCGGTTTCGGCGACCGCGAAGTTGACGCCGGAGACGCCGATGTCGGCTTCGAAGAATTTCTGCCGCAAGACTTTGCGACCGATCTGAATGAGTTGGTCAACGTCCTTGGTGTATTCCACGCCAAGTTTGTCGTGGAACAAGGACGCGACCTGACCGGCATTCTTGTGGATCGCCGGCATAATGATGTGTGAAGGCTTCTCGTGGTCGAGCTGGACGATGAACTCGCCCATGTCCGATTCCAGGCATTCAATGCCCTGTTCAGCGAGGACATGGTTCATCTCCATCTCTTCGCTGACCATCGATTTGCCCTTGATCACTTGCCGCGCCTCGTGAGCGCGGATGATCGAAAGGACGATGCCATTGGCCTCGTCCACCGTTTCCGCCCAGTGCACGGTCACACCGTTGCGGGTCAGGTTCTGTTCCAGTTGCTCGAGCAGGTCGGGCAGCTTGGAGAGCGCGCGGGCCCTGACTGCATTGCCCAGGACGCGCAGGTGTTCTCTTTCGTGGGCATCGCTGAACGACGTTGCCCGCTTGGTCATCAGTGAATCCATGGCACTGCGAAAGTTGTTGCGCAGTTGCTGGTCACCCAGGGCGGTGTGGGCCCGGGTGCGAAAATCTTCCTCGACGGCAACCGTCGGGATCAAGGCCGGGGCGCTCATCGGGCACCTCCGGTACGTTGCCAGATGAAGCTGGCCAGATGTTGGCCACGCAACGCTTGCTGCTGTTTTTCCAGGGCGCCATTGATATTCATCAGGCAACCGCAATCGGCACTCAGCACCTGGTGTGCGCCGGATTCTTTCAGGGCGCGGGTCTTGTCGGCGACCATCGCTCCGGAAATGTCTGGCATACGGACGCTGAAAGTCCCACCGAAGCCACAGCATTCGCTTTCATGGCTGTGCTCAACCCGCTCCACGTTGCCCAGTTGCGCCAACAGCTCGCGGCCGTGCAGGTGGGTGTTCATTTCCCGGCGCGCCGAGCACGAGGTGTGCAGGGCGACCTTGACCGGTTCGCCGCTGTCCTTGAGCTGCACCTTGCAAACAAACAGCAGGAACTCCGCCAGTTCATAGGTCCGGGCGGCCAAGGCCTGGACTTGTTGCAGTGTTTCCGGCTCGTCCTTGAACAAGTCGGCGTAATGTTCGCGCAGCATGCCGGCGCAGGAACCCGACGGCACCACCACCGGGTAATCCCCGGCAAACAACGCCAGTTGCGAGCGCGCCACGGTCCGCGCCTGCTCGGTGTAACCCGAGGTGTAGGCCGGTTGTCCGCAGCAGCTTTGCCCTTGCGGGTACTCCACGCGAATGCCTTCGCGTTCCAGCAGGTGAATCGCGTCCATCCCGGCTTCGGGATAGAACAGGTCGACCACGCAGGTGCCGAACAGGTAGACCCGCTGCGGTTTTTCGCTGGGGTACTGACGCGGTTCGCGCAGGGGCGGGGCGACACGGGTCGCATTGGGCACGGCGTTGTAGAAAAGCTCGCTCATCAGGCGTGTCTCCGGGTGGTCCCGGTTATCCGTCGGCGGCGGTTGCTGACTGTAAAGCGACAAGCTTTCAGCAACCTTGCAGACCGGGTGGTGAGTCGCAGACGCCGGGATCGTGGCCCAGCGTCGGTTCTTTCGTGTTGCGTACTGCTTAGTGCACCAGCATGCCAGTGAACCAGTAGGCCTGGGCCAGGGTGATCAGGCCGACAATGGTTGCAAAGAATAGGCTGTGCTTGAGGGTGAAGCGGAACAGATCCGACTCTTTGCCCACCAGACCGGTCGCGGCGCAGGCCACGGCGATCGATTGTGGCGAGATCATTTTGCCGGTCACGCCACCGCTGGTGTTGGCGGCGACCAGCAAGGTGTCGTTGACGCCGATCTGGTGCGCGGTGGTGGCTTGCAACGAGCTGAACAGGGCGTTGGACGAGGTGTCCGAACCGGTCAGGAACACGCCCAGCCAGCCAAGGAATGGCGAGAAGAACGGGAAGGCGGCGCCGGTGCCGGCCAGTACCAGAGCCATGGTCGACGACATGCCCGAGTAGTTGGTGACGAAGGCGAAGGCCAGCACCATGCCGATCGACAGGATTGGCCAGCGCAGTTCGTAGAAGGTCTCTTTAAAAGTGGTCAGACCAGTTTTGATATTGATCTTCAGGACCAGCATCGAGATCAGCGCCGAGAAGAAAATCGCCGTGCCGGTGGCCGAGATCGGGTCCAGCTTGAACACTGCCGGGATCGCGGTCGGGTTGGTGACGATTGGCGCGACCTTGATCACCATTTGATCGAGGTGCGGGATCGCAAAGTTGAACACCCAGCTGTACATCGAGCCGCCGGCGGCGAACATTGCCTTGAACGGCTTGAGGGTCCAGATGGTCACCAGCACGGTGAGGATCAGGAACGGCGACCAGGCCTTGATGATTTCACCCAGGCTGTAAGGCGAAACCAGGGTCGCGCGCTTCAGGCCGAAACCTCCGGCACTGGCGGTGACCACGGCGTCCGAGGTGACGCCGGCGATCTGTGCGCCAGCGGTACGTTTTGGCTGCCAGACTTTGAGGAATAGGGTCAAGGAAATCAGGCTGGCCAGGGCCGAGGTGATGTCCGGCAGTTCCGGGCCGATGAAGTTCGAGGTGAAGTACTGGGTGATGGCAAAGCTCAAGCCGGCCACCAGGGCTGCAGGCCAGGTTTCACGTACGCCGCGCAGGCCGTCCATCATGAACACCAGCCAGAATGGCACGAACAGCGACAGCAGTGGCAGTTGGCGACCGGTCATGGCGCCGATCTTGAAGGCATCGATGCCGGTGACCTGGCCTGCGACGATGATCGGGATGCCCAGTGCGCCAAACGCCACCGGCGCGGTGTTGGCAATCAGGCACAGGCCGGCGGCGTACAGTGGATTGAAGCCCAGGCCCACCAGCAGTGCGGCGGTGATCGCGACCGGCGCGCCAAAGCCGGCGGCACCTTCCAGGAAAGCACCGAAGCAGAAGCCGATCAGCAGCACTTGCAGGCGCTGGTCGTCGGTAATCGACAGCACCGAGCTGCGGATCACTTCGAACTGGCCGCTTTTGACCGTCAGTTTGTAGAGGAATACGGCGGCGACGATGATCCAGGCGATCGGCCACAGTCCGTAGGCAAATCCATAGCCGGCGGCGGCGAAGGCCATGTCGACCGGCATCTGGAAGGCGAAGATCGCGACCAGGATCGACAGCGCCAGGGTAATGCTCCCGGCGACGTGACCCTTGAGGCGGAACACGGCCAAGGCCAGGAAGAAAAATACGATGGGGATGACGGCCGCGAGAGCGGACAAGCCGAGACTGCCGAGCGGGCTGTAGAGCTGTTGCCAGGTTTGCATATGGGGTGGCCCCTAATTGTTGTTGGTCAGGCACTGCATAGCGGTCTTGGATAATTGGTAAGACCAATTTACAATCGCTGTGGGCTAGGTTAAAAGCCTTGTGGGCGGTGTGTCAATTTGCCGCCCTAAAACTTTTGTCGAATGAGCGGTGCAGAGGTCATCTGATCCGCTCGATCAAATGCGTCCTGATAGGTGCTGGCGCGGCGCCAATGGGCCAGAATAGAGAGCCCGGCGAGGTGTCGGGATGGTGGAGAACGAGTGATGGGTTTTGATCAGGTGCGTCAGCGCCGTTTGTCCGACGATATTGTCGAGCAGCTTGAAGGCATGATCCTTGAGGGCACGCTGAAATCCGGCGAGCGCTTGCCGGCAGAGCGCGCGTTGGCCGAGCAATTCGGTGTGTCGCGGCCTTCGTTGCGCGAGGCGATCCAGAAATTGACCGCCAAGGGGCTGCTGATCAGTCGCCAGGGCGGCGGCAACTATGTGGTCGAATCCCTCGGCTCGACCTTCAGCGATCCACTGCTGCACTTGCTGGAAAGCAATCCTGAAGCCCAGCGCGATCTGCTCGAGTTTCGTCACACTCTGGAAGCGTCCTGTGCCTATTACGCAGCGTTGCGCGCCACCGATGTCGATCGCGAGCGCTTGAGCGCGGCTTTCAACGAGCTGCAGGATTGCTACACCCGCCACGATGAAGTGAGTCGTGCGGAGGAGGGCGCGGCGGACGCCAAGTTTCACCTGGCAATTGCCGAAGCCAGCCATAACGCGGTGCTGCTGCACACCATCCGCGGCCTGTTCGACCTGCTCAAGCGCAACGTGGTGACCAACATTGGCGGCATGTACAAGCAGCGCACGGAAACCCGCGACATGCTGATTACCCAGCACCGGGAGCTGTACCTGGCGATTATCGAAGGGCGCGCCGAGCAGGCACGGGAGGTTTCCAGCCGGCATATCCTGTATGTGCAGGAAGTGCTGGAAGAGGTGCGTCAGGAAGTGCAGCGCATGGCTCGGGCGGAGCGGCGCAAGGGGATTTAGCAGTGGCTGACGAAGGTTCCCACGCTCGGGTGGGAGCCTTCGTCAACGGGCAAGTCAGTCTTCCTTGCCCTTGTTGCGGACTGCGCGCTGCAGTTCGCGACCGGCGTCGCGTTCGCGCTCGGTGTCACGCTTGTCGTATTCCTTCTTGCCCTTGCCCAGGGCAATCTCGCACTTGACCATGTGCTTGCTCCAGTACCAGGACAGGCAGACGCAGGCATAGCCTTTCTGCTGGACGGCAGCGGAGAGTTTCTCGATCTCGCGTCGGTTGAGCAGCAGCTTGCGGGTGCGCACCGGGTCGGCGATGACGTGGGTACTGGCGGTGGTCAATGGCGTGATGTGACTGCCGAGCAGCCAGGCCTCGCCATCCTTGAGCAGCACGTAACTGTCGACCAGTTGCAGCTTGCTCGCCCGCAGACTTTTTACTTCCCAGCCGGCCAGGACCAGACCAGCCTCGAACCGATGTTCGATGAAGTAATCGTGTCGCGCCTTTTTATTCTGCGCGATGGTCCCTGTTGGGTGTTTCTTCTGTTTAGCCATAGGGGCGGCATTATAGGCAGTTGCGCGTCAGTCGGCTACGGGATTGCTGCGTGCTTGAGCGCTTTGGTTGAATCCCGGACAATGCGCGCACTTTTTTTCTGGGTTGGACGTGGTAGCGATGTCGTCAGACAAGGTTTCAGTCCACGGGAGTTGGGCCAGTCGCTGGGTATTTATCTTCGCGGCGACCGGTTCTGCCGTGGGCCTGGGGAGCATCTGGAAATTCCCCTACATGGTCGGCGTCTACGGCGGCGGTGCGTTTGTTTTGGTGTTTCTGGCGTGTATCGCGCTGATCGGTCTGCCGGTAATGCTCGCCGAAACCCTGATCGGCCGGCGTGCCCGCCAAGCCCCGGCGAATGCCTTGAAGGTGCTGGCGCTGGAAGCCGGGCATTCGGCGAAATGGTCCTGGGGCGCCTTTGCCGGGATGATCACCGCGTTACTGATTCTGTCTTTCTATAGTGTGGTCGGCGGCTGGTCGCTGGATTACATCATCAGCATGGGCAGCGGTCAGTTTCAGGGGGTGGCGGCCGATCAGGTCGGTGCCTGGTTTGAAGGCGTGATTGCCGATCCCTGGCGGCTGACGCTGTGGCATACCCTGTTCATGTTGCTGTCGGCAGCGGTCATCGCCAAGGGCGTGGTGGCGGGGCTGGAGCGCAGTTTGCGGATCATGATGCCGTTGTTGTTCGTGATGTTGCTGGTGCTGCTGGGCTATAGCATGACCACCGGGCACTTCATGCAAGGCGTGCATTTCATGTTCGACTTCGACGCCTCGAAAGTGCTCGACGGATTGTTGCCAGCCATGGGGCACGCGTTCTTTTCTTTGAGCGTGGGTGTCGGTTCCATCATGATTTATGGCGCTTACATGCCTAAGGACTCATCGATTTCCGGCACTGTGGTCGGCGTGGCTTTGCTGGATACCTTTGTCTCGCTGCTGGCCGGCCTGGCATTGTTTCCGATTGTGTTTGCTGGCGGTTTGAACCCCAGCGAAGGACCCGGCCTGATGTTTGTCAGCCTGCCTTTTGCCTTTGGTAATGTGGCCTTCGGCCAGTTAATGGGCGTAGTGTTTTTCGTGTTGGTGGCGATTGCCGCCTGGAGTTCGGCGATTTCCTTGCTTGAGCCGATGGTGGCGTATCTGGTTGAGAGGACCAGTATCAGCCGTGGCTGGGTGACGTTCTGGCTGGCCTTCAGTTGTTGGTTCGTTGGCCTGGGCACGGTGTTTTCCTTCAATATCTGGAGGCAGGCCAGGTTTTTTGTGAACGATGGCGCCGGGTTTCACCTCTACCAGTGGGGAGCGAACGGCGGGCTGGACTTCTTTGGCGTAATCGATTTCTTCACCTCGCGGATCATGTTGCCGCTGGGTGGTTTGTGTTTTGTGGTGTTTGCGGGTTGGGTGATGAACCAGGAAGCGGTGCGCGACGAATTGTCGATCCGCAGCCCGATGCTGTTCGGCCTGACCTTGTTTTTGATGCGCTATGTGGCGCCCCTCGGCATTCTCGTAGTGTTTGCCGCCCAGTTTTGGAAGTGACGCTGACATGACGACACACATTCAACGTTCGGCCCTGTTGCCGTATCCGGCTCAAGCGCTTTACGACCTGGTCAATGACGTGGCGCGCTACCCGGAATTCCTGCCCTGGTGTTCCGATGCCAAGGTCATCGAAAGCTCTGCCGAGCACATGCGCGCCAGCGTCGGAGTGGCCAAGGGCGGCTTGAGCCAGCATTTCGTCACGCGAAATACTCTGGTGCCGGGGCATTCGATCGAGATGAACCTGGAGGAGGGGCCATTCACCCAGTTGCATGGCGTCTGGGTGTTCAAGCCGTTGGGCGAAAAGGCCTGCAAGATCAGCCTGGACCTGACCTTCGATTATGCCGGGCCGATCATCCGAGCGACCTTGGGGCCATTGTTCAATCAGGCGGCCAATACCCTGGTCGATGCGTTCTGTCAGCGCGCCAAGCAACTGCATGTCTGAGTCGATGATCGAGGTCGAGGTGGTGCATGCCGCTGTCGATCGTCAGGTGTTGCTCAAGGTCTTGGTGCCTCAGGGCTCTACGGTGCGTGGGGCCTTGTTGCGTTCGGGGATCGCAGAGCAGTTCTCGGAGCTGGACCTGGCGAACTGCGCCGTCGGGATTTTCGCCAAGGCTGTGGCGGATCCGGATAGCTGTGAGGTCCAGGCCGGCGATCGCATCGAGATCTACCGCCCGTTGCTGGCCGACCCCAAGGAAGTCCGGCGCTTGCGTGCGGCCAAGGCAACCCAGGCGAAAGCGCGGGAACAGTAGTCTTGCCGTCAGGCAGGCAAAAAAAAGCCCGGCATGCCGGGCTTTTTTCGGTGTCGCAAAAAATTATTGCGTGGTGTCGAGGGGTTCTGGCGTTGGTACCGGAACGGTCTCGACGCCGTCGACGTCTTTCTGGATCTGGTCGAGCAGCGAACCCGGCTTGACCGGTTTCTCTGGCTTGGGCTGTTCGACGTTTTCCACAGGCGCGCTCACCGAAGTGCCGCTTTCCTTGCCCATCAGGGCTTCGTCGCGGCTCACACCGGGCATGAAATCGCCCGACAGGCCGACCAGTTGGTCGTCAGGGCTGAAGGTCACGCTGATGCGTTCCTGCTGGCGTTCACCGCCACCTGGTTGCAAGCTATACAGGTAATCCCAGCGATTGGCATGGAATGTGTCGGTCAGCAGAGGGTTACCCATGATAAACCGTACTTGCCGACGGGTCATTCCCGGGCGTAACTGGTCTATCATGTCCTGCGTGACGACATTGCCCTGCTGGATGTCGATTTTGTAAACCCCGGGGAATGAACAACCGGCGAGTGCGAGCAGTCCCACGAAGGTGAAACTGGTTAGCAAGAGCTTGGTGTTTTGCATCGGTGGGCGACTTCCACTATCTTGGCTGGGACAACGTAAACGCCGATCATACCCGCATTAAGAGAAGCTGCGAAGCAGCATCGCGAGAAAGCTGACCATGGTTGAAAATAGCGAACTACGCAAAGCCGGCCTCAAAGTGACCCTGCCACGGGTCAAGATTCTGCAAATGCTCGACTCCACCGAGCAGCGTCACATGAGTGCAGAAGATGTCTACAAGGCCCTGATGGAAGCTGGTGAGGACGTTGGCCTGGCCACGGTTTACCGTGTCCTGACCCAGTTCGAAGCGGCTGGTCTTGTGGTCCGTCACAACTTCGACGGCGGCCACGCGGTCTTCGAATTGGCTGACGGCGGTCACCACGACCATATGGTCAACGTGGACTCCGGTGAAGTGATCGAATTCTTCGACGAAGAGATCGAAAAACTTCAGAAGGCGATCGTCGAGAAGCATGGCTACGAGATGGTCGACCACAACTTGGTGCTGTACGTACGCAGCAAAAAGTAAGCATGTCGCGTGGATCCAGGTCCGCGAAACGAACGAAGGCGACCCAAGGGTCGCCTTCGTGCTATCTGTCGCCTTCAAATTTTTGCAGTGACGACCATTTTTTTCGCGTGCGCCAGGGATTCCTTGGTCAGGTCGATCCCGCCCAGCATCCGCGCCACTTCTTCTATTCGCTCGTTCTTGCTCAGCTTGGACACCGCGGTACGCGTAGCATCCTCATCGCGGACCTTGTGCACAAACAGATGCTGATGCCCTTGTGAGGCCACTTGCGGCAAGTGGGTGACGGTCAGTACTTGGCCACGCTCGCCCAGGCGGCGCAGCAATTGGCCGACGATTTCCGCAGTCGGCCCGCCGATGCCCACATCCACTTCGTCGAACACCAGGGTCGGAATGCGCGAGGTTTGCGCGGTGATCACCTGGATCGCCAGGCTGATACGCGACAGCTCACCTCCGGAGGCCACTTTGGCCAGGGCCTTGAGCGGCTGCCCGGGGTTGGCGCTGACCAGCAGTTCTACCTGTTCCAAACCGTTGGGCAGTAGCTCGGCGCTGGTGTTGGGGCGCAATTCGATGGTGAAGCGGCCGCCTGGCATGCCCAAGCGCTGGATTTCCTGTTCGACGGCGTGGGCCAGGCTGGTGGAGGCCTGATGGCGCAGGTCGCTCAGTTCGCGGGCTTTTTCCTGGTAATGGCGGGCGAATGCCCCCAATTCTTCGCTGAGGCGCTCGATGGACTCATCATTGGCGTTCAGGGTGTCGATTTCGTCCAGCAGTCGTTGCTGCAGTTCGGCGACCTCGGTGGGCTGGATTCGGTGTTTGCGCGCCAGGGTATAGATGGTGTCCAGGCGTTCTTCGAGTTGTTGAAGGCGCGCTGGGTCGGCGTCGAAGTGGTCTAGGAAGCGATTCAGTTCGCCGACAGCCTCTTCGACCTGGATCTGGGCGCTGGTCAACAGATTGGTGGCCTCGCCCAGAGCGTTGGACGAGCCGTTGACACTGGACAGGCGATTGAGACTGGCAGTCAGCGCATTCAGGACGTTGCCCGAATCGCTCTCGCTGCACTGCTCGACGACCTGGCGGCAAATGCCCAGCAAGGTTTCGGCGTTGGTCAGGTTCTTGTGTTCCTGCTCCAGTTGCTCGAGCTCGTTGTCGCCGAGGGCGAGGTTTTCCAGCTCTTCGAGCTGATAGCTGAGCAATTGGTGACGGGCGCGCTGCTCGTCGCCGGAGTTGGACAGGCGTTCCAGCTCCTGGCGGGTCTGGCGCCAACGCTGGGCGGCCAGTTGCACCTGGCGGGCGAGGTCAGTGGCGCCGGCGTATTCGTCCAGCAGTCGGCGATGGGTCTCGGTTTTCAGCAGCGACTGGTGTTCATGCTGGCTGTGAATGTCGATCAGTAGTTCGCCAAGGGCCTTGAGATCCCCCAGCGGACAGGTGGTGCCATTGATGTAGCCGCGCGAACGGCCCTCGGCGGTGATCACCCGGCGCAGGATGCACGGGCCGTCGCTGTCGAGGTCGCGCTCGGCCAGCCAGGCGCGGGCTTCGGGGATGTCCACCAGGTCGAAGGTGGCGAGGATGTCGGCCTTTTCGGCGCCTGGGCGAACCACGCCGCTGTCGGCGCGATCGCCCAGGGTCAGGCCCAGGGCGTCGAGCATGATCGACTTGCCGGCGCCGGTTTCCCCTGTGATCACGCTCATCCCGCGATCCAGTTCCAGATCGAGATGTTCAACGATGGCGTAGTTGTGTACCGACAGGTGCACCAGCATAAGGGCCGCTCCCAAGCGAAATGTCTGGTTATTTATACAGTAGTTTATTTGCGCCTGACAATGCCCGCGTTTAGCTCGATTTGCTTGGTCCTGGGATTTTTTTACAACCGCCCAAGGACAAAACACGGCTTTTTATGTGGGTAATGCAATTGCGCGCACGGCGAGCCCTTGAACCGGTGAATTGCGACCCCATATACCGGGACAGAAGCGCGAGTCGAGATCGCGCACGATTTTGAAAGGAGAAATCTATGGCTGACGAACAGACACTGGATACGCAAAACCCAGACGCCAATCAGGCTTCCCAAGCATCGGGTGAAGACCTGGTGGCTCGTGTACAAGTGCTCGAAGAGCAACTGGCTGGCGCTCAGGATCAAGCTTTGCGTGTTGCGGCTGATCTGCAGAACGTCCGCCGTCGCGCCGAGCAGGATGTAGAAAAGGCTCACAAATTCGCCCTGGAAAAATTCGCCGGCGACCTGCTGCCGATCATCGACAGCCTGGAGCGCGGCCTGGAGTTGTCCAACCCGGACGACGAAAGCATTCGCCCAATGCGCGAAGGGATCGAGCTGACCCTGAAAATGTTCCAGGACACCCTGAAGCGTTATCAGCTGGAAGCGATCGATCCTGAAGGCGAGCCGTTCAATGCCGAGCACCACCAGGCGATGGCGATGCAGGAAAGCGCCGACATGGAACCCAACAGCGTGCTGAAGGTGTTCCAGAAGGGCTACGTGCTCAACGGCCGCCTGCTGCGCCCGGCCATGGTTGTGGTCAGCAAGGCGCCTGCGCCGGTTTCGCCTTCGATTGACGAGCAGGCTTGAAATCGGCCGCAAGGCCCCCATTTATAAGTCAAGCGTTTAAGTATTACCGCAGTTAGCCACCACTGCTGCGGCAACCAAATCCAAAGTTTCGGGAGAGTGAACATGGGCAAAATTATCGGTATCGACCTGGGGACCACCAACTCCTGCGTCTCCATTCTTGAAAACGGCAACGTTAAAGTTATCGAAAACGCCGAAGGCGCGCGCACCACGCCATCGATCGTGGCTTACGCCAACGACGGCGAAATCCTGGTTGGCCAGTCGGCCAAGCGTCAGGCAGTGACCAATCCGCACAACACCCTGTACGCGGTGAAGCGTTTGATCGGTCGTCGCTTCGAAGAAGAAGTGGTACAGAAAGACATCCAGATGGTCCCTTACAAGATCGTCAAGGCAGACAATGCCGACGCCTGGGTTGAAGTGAACGGCCAGAAAATGTCGCCGCCACAGATCTCGGCTGAAATCCTGAAAAAAATGAAGAAAACCGCCGAAGACTACCTCGGCGAAGCAGTGACTGAAGCGGTCATCACCGTTCCTGCTTACTTCAACGACAGCCAGCGCCAGGCGACCAAAGACGCCGGCCGTATTGCTGGTCTGGACGTGAAACGTATCATCAACGAACCAACCGCAGCCGCTCTGGCTTACGGTATGGACAAGGCCAAGGGCGATCACACCGTGATCGTTTATGACCTGGGTGGCGGTACCTTCGACGTTTCGGTGATCGAAATCGCTGAAGTCGATGGCGAGCACCAGTTCGAAGTATTGGCGACCAACGGTGACACGTTCCTCGGCGGTGAAGACTTCGACATTCGTCTGATCGACTACCTCGTCGACGAATTCAAGAAAGAAAGCGGTATGAACCTCAAGGGTGACCCGCTGGCGATGCAGCGCCTGAAAGAAGCCGCTGAAAAAGCCAAGATCGAGCTGTCTTCGAGCCTGCAGACCGACGTCAATCTGCCGTACATCACTGCAGATGCGACCGGTCCTAAGCACTTGAACGTGAAAATTTCCCGCGCCAAGCTGGAAGCGCTGGTTGAAGACCTGGTTCAACGCACCATCGAGCCTTGCCGCATCGCTTTGAAAGACTCGGGTATCGACGTTGGCGCGATCAACGACGTGATCCTGGTCGGTGGCCAGACTCGTATGCCGCTGGTACAGAAAGCGGTGACCGATTTCTTCGGTAAAGAAGCACGTAAAGACGTGAACCCGGACGAAGCAGTGGCCATGGGTGCTGCTATCCAGGGCGCGGTATTGGCCGGTGACGTGAAAGACGTCCTGCTGCTCGACGTCAGCCCGCTGACCCTGGGTATCGAAACCATGGGTGGCGTGATGACTGCGCTGATCGAGAAAAACACCACGATTCCTACCAAGAAATCGCAAGTGTTCTCGACTGCCGATGACAACCAGGGCGCTGTGACCATTCACGTGCTGCAAGGTGAGCGCAAACAAGCTGCGCAGAACAAGTCTCTGGGCAAGTTCGACCTGGCCGAGATTCCACCAGCACCACGTGGCGTGCCACAAATTGAAGTGACCTTCGACATCGACGCCAACGGCATTCTGCACGTAGGCGCCAAGGACAAGGCCACCGGCAAGACTCAGTCGATCGTGATCAAGGCCAACTCCGGTCTGTCCGAGGAAGAAATTCAGCAAATGATTCGTGATGCTGAAACCAACGCCGACGAAGACCGCAAGTTCGAAGAGCTGGCTGCTGCCCGTAACCAGGGTGACGCGCTGGTCCACTCGACTCGCAAGATGATTGCCGATGCTGGCGATAAAGTGACTGCTGAAGAGAAGACTGCAATCGAAGCTGCAGTGGTTGCCCTGGAAGCCGCCGTCAAAGGCGACGACAAGGCTGCCATCGAAGCCAAGGTTGAAGAGCTGTCGAAAGTCTCCGCTCCAGTGGCGCAGAAGATGTACGCCGAGCAGGCTCAGCCAGCTGAAGGTGCGGCCGCGCAAGGTGAATCGGCTCAGAAGGCAGATGACGTTGTCGATGCCGAGTTCGAAGAAGTAAAAGACCAGAAGTAAGTTGTTGGTCGGCCGGTTGACTGCCTTTGTGCGGTGACTGGTAGGATGTCGCCGCGCGGGAGCTTGCTCCCGCGTTGGCGTGTCTGGAGTAGACGAATTTTTACAGCATGCGACAGCGTTCGGGTGCTGGCGGTGCGCTCGGGAATGCTCCTGCTTCCCGGCTCATGAGTACCGCATCTGCAGGGCGCTGAACCTGCAGCCATCAAAGACCAGGATCGTTGAATTGACGTGAGTTGGGTCCGGGCCTGTATTGGGGCTCAACGAGTTTGGCAAGGCTCAGGAGGGGTTTGCCGGACGTCCTTAAGAGTGCAAAGACTTATGGCAAAGCGTGACTATTACGAAGTGTTGGGTGTTGAGCGTGGCACAAGCGAAGCAGACCTGAAGAAGGCCTACCGCCGCCTGGCGATGAAGCATCACCCGGACCGTAATCCTGACGATAAAGCGTCGGAAGAATTGTTCAAGGAGGCCAACGAGGCCTACGAAGTGCTGTCCGATTCCAGCAAGCGCGCGGCGTATGACCAGTACGGTCATGCCGGTGTCGATCCAAGCATGGGTGGCGGCGGTGCCGGGTTTGGCGGGCAGAACTTCTCCGATATTTTCGGTGATGTGTTCAGTGATTTCTTCGGTGGAGGTCGCGGCGGTTCCCGTGGCGGCGCCCAGCGCGGCAGCGACTTGCGCTACACCCTGGAGCTGAACCTGGAAGAAGCGGTGCGCGGTACCACGGTGAATATCCGTGTGCCGACCCTGGTCAACTGCAACCCTTGCGACGGTTCGGGCGCGAAGAAAGGCTCCTCGCCAGTGACCTGCCCAACCTGCGGCGGCATCGGTCAGGTGCGCATGCAACAAGGCTTCTTCTCGGTGCAGCAGACCTGCCCGCGCTGCCATGGCCAGGGCAAGATCATTTCCGACCCGTGCAACTCCTGCAACGGCGAAGGCCGTGTCGAAGAGTACAAGACCCTGTCGGTGAAAGTGCCGGCTGGCGTCGATACCGGCGACCGCATCCGTCTGTCAGGCGAAGGCGAGGCGGGCTCCCAGGGTGGGCCGACTGGCGACCTGTATGTGGTGATCAACGTGCGTGAGCACGCGATCTTCCAGCGCGACGGCAAGCACCTGTTCTGCGAAGTGCCGATCAGCTTTGTCGATGCGGCGTTGGGTGGCGAGCTGGAGATTCCGACCCTCGATGGTCGGGTCAAGCTGAAGATCCCTGAAGGCACCCAGACCGGTAAGCAGTTCCGCGTTCGTGGCAAAGGCGTTGCACCAGTGCGTGGCGGCGGTGCAGGCGACCTGATGTGCCGGGTCGCGGTCGAAACGCCGGTCAACCTCAGCCGTCGTCAGCGCGAATTGCTGGAAGAATTCCGCAGCTCGCTGGCGGATGACAACAGCCACTCGCCGAAAACCACTGGCTGGTTCGAAGGCGTGAAGCGTTTCTTCGGCGACCTGTAAGGAAACTGGTATGCGACGTATAGCTGTGATGGGCGCCGCTGGGCGCATGGGCAAGATTCTGGTGGAGGCGGTGCAGCAACGCGCGCCGCTGACCGGCCTGACCGCGGCCATTGTGCGCCCCGGCAGCACCTTGATTGGCGTCGATGCCGGTGAGCTGGCGTCGCTGGGCCGTATCGGGGTGCCACTCGTAGGTAACCTGGAAGCGGTGGCGGACGAGTTCGATGTGTTGATCGACTTCACCCTGCCGGAAGTCATGCTGAAAAACCTCGCGTTCTGCCGCAAGGCGGGCAAGGCCATGGTCATCGGTACCACTGGCCTGGACTCGGCGCAGAAGCAGTTACTGGCGGACGCTGGCAAGGACATCCCGATCGTCTTCGCGGCCAACTTCAGTGTCGGCGTCAACCTGTCGCTGAAGTTGCTCGACATGGCGGCGCGGGTCCTGGGTGATGAAGCGGACGTGGAAATCATCGAGGCTCATCACCGGCACAAGATCGACGCGCCTTCGGGTACTGCGTTGCGCATGGGAGAGGTGATTGCCGATGCGCTGGGTCGTGATCTGCAGCAGGTCGCGGTCTATGGGCGCGAAGGCCACACCGGTACACGTGATCGCCAGACCATCGGCTTTGCTACCGTTCGCGGCGGTGATGTGGTGGGCGATCACACGGTGCTGTTCGCCTGTGAAGGCGAGCGCCTGGAAGTGACGCACAAGGCATCGAGTCGCATGACCTTCGCCAAGGGGGCGGTACGTGCAGCCCTGTGGCTGGATGCGCGCGAACCGGGCCTGTATGACATGCAAGACGTGCTCGAATTGCGTTAAGATGCGCCCGAAATCGGGATCGAGCGTCACGTTCGGGCCCGGTTTTACCTCGCCAAGCGACGACCTGTCGCATTCTCCGGCCTTTCAGGCTCATTGGCGGTAGACCAAAAAGCCCTTTTTCTGTAAGCTACAGCTTTAGTGTGTCCACTAAAAGCGCGCAGAATAATTCAGTGAAAAAAGCGGGGTGACGTGTCCATACGTCACTCCGCTTTTTTACAACCTGCGATCGCCCCTTCAGGCTTTATTTACGGGAGGTCTTCTTGACTAAGCCAGCCATACTCGCCCTTGCTGATGGCAGCATTTTTCGTGGCGAAGCCATTGGAGCCGACGGCCAGACCGTTGGAGAGGTGGTGTTCAACACCGCCATGACCGGCTATCAGGAAATCCTTACCGATCCTTCCTACGCCCAGCAAATCGTTACCCTGACTTACCCGCACATCGGCAACACCGGCACCACGCCGGAAGACGCCGAGTCCAACCGTGTGTGGTCTGCCGGCCTGGTCATTCGTGACCTGCCACTGGTGGCGAGCAACTGGCGTAACACGATGTCCCTGTCCGACTACCTGAAAGCCAACAACGTGGTGGCTATCGCCGGTATCGACACCCGCCGCCTGACGCGCATCCTGCGTGAGAAAGGCGCGCAGAACGGCTGCATCATGGCCGGTGACAACATTTCCGAAGAGGCGGCAATTGCAGCAGCGCGCGGCTTCCCGGGCTTGAAGGGCATGGACCTGGCGAAAGTCGTCAGCACCAAAGAGCAATACGAATGGCGCTCGACTGTCTGGGATCTGAAGACGGACAGCCACGCGACCATCGATGCCAGCGAACTGCCGCACCACGTCGTGGCCTACGACTACGGCGTCAAGGTCAACATCCTGCGCATGCTGGTCGAGCGCGGCTGCCGCGTCACCGTGGTGCCGGCGCAGACGCCTGCTGCCGACGTGCTGGCTCTCAACCCTGACGGCGTGTTCCTGTCCAACGGCCCGGGTGACCCTGAGCCTTGCGACTACGCGATCCAGGCCATCAAGGAAGTGCTCGAGACCGAGATTCCGGTATTCGGCATCTGCCTGGGTCACCAACTGCTGGCCCTGGCGTCCGGCGCCAAGACCCTGAAAATGGGCCACGGCCACCACGGTGCCAACCACCCGGTGCAGGACCTGGATTCCGGCGTGGTGATGATCACCAGCCAGAACCACGGTTTTGCCGTGGACGAAGAAACCCTGCCGGCCAACGTACGGGCGATCCACAAATCGCTGTTCGACGGCACCCTGCAAGGTATCGAGCGTACCGACAAGAGCGCCTTCAGCTTCCAGGGTCACCCTGAAGCCAGCCCTGGCCCGAACGACGTGGCACCTCTGTTCGATCGCTTCATCAACGAGATGGCCAAGCGACGCTGATCGCTGGCCTTGATGTAGCGAGGCTTGAGGGTGGTCCCGACCACGGCGGCCCCCTCAAGGCAACGATTGAACAAGACGGCTTGCCGACTGACCTGCGGATTTGAGTGACAAACCCATGCCAAAACGTACAGACATTAAAAGCATCCTGATTCTCGGCGCTGGCCCGATCGTGATCGGCCAGGCCTGCGAATTCGACTACTCCGGCGCCCAGGCTTGCAAAGCCCTGCGCGAAGAGGGTTACCGCGTCATCCTGGTGAACTCCAACCCGGCCACCATCATGACCGACCCGGCCATGGCCGACGCGACCTACATCGAGCCGATCAAGTGGCAGACCGTTGCCAAGATCATCGAGAAGGAGCGTCCGGACGCACTGCTGCCGACCATGGGTGGCCAGACCGCTCTGAACTGCGCCCTGGACCTGGAGCGCGAAGGCGTCCTCGAGAAGTTCGGCGTGGAAATGATCGGTGCCAACGCTGACACCATCGACAAGGCTGAAGACCGTTCGCGTTTCGACAAGGCGATGAAATCCATCGGCCTGGCGTGCCCGCGTTCCGGTATCGCCCACAGCATGGAAGAAGCCAACGCAGTCCTCGAGACCCTGGGCTTCCCGTGCATCATCCGTCCGTCCTTCACCATGGGCGGCACCGGTGGCGGTATCGCCTACAACCGTGAAGAATTCGAAGAAATCTGCGCTCGCGGCCTCGACCTGTCGCCGACCAAAGAGCTGCTGATCGACGAATCGCTGATTGGCTGGAAAGAATATGAAATGGAAGTTGTCCGCGACAAAAAGGACAACTGCATCATCGTCTGCTCGATCGAAAACTTCGACCCGATGGGCGTGCACACCGGTGACTCGATCACCGTGGCTCCAGCACAGACCCTGACCGACAAGGAATACCAGATCCTGCGTAACGCCTCCCTGGCGGTACTGCGCGAGATCGGCGTCGAGACCGGCGGTTCCAACGTGCAGTTCGGTATCTGCCCGGACACTGGCCGCATGGTCGTGATCGAGATGAACCCGCGCGTTTCCCGTTCTTCGGCGCTGGCTTCGAAAGCCACCGGTTTCCCGATCGCCAAGGTCGCGGCCAAGCTGGCCGTGGGCTACACCCTTGACGAGTTGTCGAACGACATCACCGGCGGCAAGACCCCAGCGTCCTTCGAGCCGTCGATCGACTACGTCGTGACCAAGCTGCCGCGTTTCGCCTTCGAGAAATTTGCCAAGGCCGACGCCCGCCTGACCACCCAGATGAAGTCGGTGGGTGAAGTCATGGCCATCGGCCGGACCTTCCAGGAGTCCCTGCAGAAAGCCCTGCGTGGCCTGGAAGTAGGTGTTTGCGGCCTGGACGAGAAGCTCGACCTGAAAAACCCGGAAAGCATGAGCGTGCTCAAGCGCGAACTGACCGTGCCGGGCGCCGAGCGTATCTGGTACGTGGCGGACGCCTTCCGTGCCGGCCTGAGCGTCGAAGACATCTTCGGCATGAACATGATCGACCCGTGGTTCCTGGTGCAGATCGAAGATCTGATCAAGGACGAAGAGAAGGTCAAGACCCTGGGTCTGTCGGCCATCGACCGCGACATGATGTTCCGCCTCAAGCGCAAAGGCTTCTCCGACCAGCGTCTGGCCAAGCTGCTGGGTGTGACCGAGAAGAGCCTGCGTGCTCATCGTCACAAGCTGGAAATCTTCCCGGTCTACAAGCGCGTCGACACCTGCGCGGCCGAGTTCGCCACCGACACCGCTTACCTGTACTCGACCTACGAGGAAGAGTGCGAAGCGGCGCCATCGGGTCGCGACAAGATCATGATCCTGGGTGGCGGTCCTAACCGTATCGGCCAGGGCATCGAGTTCGACTACTGCTGCGTACACGCGGCACTGGCCCTGCGCGACGACGGTTACGAGACCATCATGGTCAACTGCAACCCGGAAACCGTCTCCACCGACTACGACACCTCCGATCGCCTGTACTTCGAACCAGTGACCCTGGAAGACGTGCTGGAAATCGTCCGCGTCGAGAAGCCAAAAGGCGTGATCGTCCAGTACGGCGGCCAGACCCCGCTGAAACTGGCGCGTGCCCTTGAAGCTGCAGGCGTGCCGATCATCGGTACCAGCCCTGACGCGATCGACCGTGCCGAAGACCGTGAGCGCTTCCAGCAGATGGTGCAGCGCCTGAACCTGCGTCAGCCGCCAAACGCCACCGTGCGCAGCGAAGACGAAGCGATTCGTGCCGCCAGCAAGATCGGTTATCCGCTGGTAGTGCGTCCGTCCTATGTACTGGGCGGTCGTGCGATGGAAATCGTTTACGAAGAAGAAGAGCTCAAGCGCTACCTGCGTGAAGCGGTGCAAGTGTCCAACGACAGCCCGGTGCTGCTGGACCACTTCCTCAACTGCGCCATCGAAATGGACGTGGATGCGGTCTGCGACGGCAAGGATGTAGTGATCGGCGCAATCATGCAGCACATCGAGCAGGCTGGTGTTCACTCCGGTGACTCCGCGTGCTCGCTGCCGCCGTACTCGCTGCCGGCGCACATCCAGGACGAGATGCGCGAACAGGTCAAGAAAATGGCCCTGGAACTGGGTGTTATCGGCCTGATGAACGTGCAGTTGGCGCTGCAAGGCGAAGACATCTACGTCATCGAAGTCAACCCGCGCGCTTCCCGTACCGTACCGTTCGTGTCCAAGTGCATCGGTGTTTCCCTGGCGATGATCGCTGCCCGTGTGATGGCCGGTAAAACCCTGAAAGAACTGGGTTTCACCAAGGAAATCATCCCGAACTTCTACAGCGTGAAAGAGGCGGTGTTCCCATTCGCCAAATTCCCTGGCGTTGACCCGATCCTCGGCCCAGAGATGAAGTCGACCGGTGAAGTGATGGGCGTGGGCGACACTTTCGGTGAGGCGTTCGCCAAGGCCCAGATGGGCGCCAGCGAAGTGCTGCCGACCGGCGGTACTGCGTTCATCAGCGTTCGCGATGATGACAAGCCACTGGTTGCCGGTGTTGCACGTGACCTGATCAGCCTCGGCTTCGAAGTGGTTGCAACCGCCGGTACTGCCAAGCTGATCGAGGCCGCAGGCCTGAAAGTGCGTCGCGTGAACAAGGTGACCGAAGGTCGTCCGCACGTGGTCGACATGATCAAGAATGACGAAGTCACGCTGATCATCAACACCACCGAAGGCCGTCAGTCGATCGCTGACTCCTACTCCATTCGTCGTAACGCCCTGCAGCACAAGATCTACTGCACCACCACCATTGCTGCTGGCGAAGCGATCTGCGAAGCGCTGAAGTTCGGTCCCGAGAAGACCGTGCGCCGCTTGCAGGATCTGCATGCAGGATTGAAGGCATGATCAAATACCCAATGACCGTCCAGGGCGCCAAAGCCCTGGAAGAGGAGCACGCCCACCTGACCAAGGTCGTTCGTCCGAAGCTCAGCCAGGACATCGGAACGGCCCGCGAGTTGGGCGACTTGAAGGAAAACGCCGAATACCACGCTGCCCGCGAGCAGCAGGGTATGGTCGAGGCGCGGATTCGTGACATTGAAGGCCGGATTCAGAATCAGGTCATCATCGACGTCACGACCATTCCTCACACCGGCAAGGTGATCTTCGGCACCACCGTCGAAATCGCCAACGTCGAAACCGATGAAAGCGTCACTTACCACATCGTGGGTGAGGATGAGGCTGACTTCAAACTCGGCAAGATTTCCGTCGGCTCGCCCCTGGCCCGTGCCTTGATCGGCAAGGAAGAGGGTGATGTGGTTGCGGTGAAAACGCCAAGTGGCGTTATCGAGTACGAGATTGTTGAAGTCCGCCATATCTGAAGGCTGGCGCTCGCTGCGTGCGGGCGCGATGCTTTGGCAGCTGGCCCAGATGTTGTGGGTTGGCGGCCTGTGGTTGCTGCATATCGGTCTGCTGCCGGTGCTGGGTAGGATTGGCCTGGCACCGCTGCTGATCGACGAAATTTCAAGCATGCTGAGTGCGCTGCTGGTCGGTTTTTCAGCGGCGTGCGTGGTGTCTCAAATCCTGGTGCTGGTTCAGGCCAAGGGCCTTGTCAGTCTATGGCGCGATATTCGCGGGCAACTGCTGTTGATGGCGCTGTACGCAAGCACGATGTATTTCGTGGTGCGTATCCAGTGGCCCGAGGCGCAGCAATGGGCACTGTTCAGCTATCTGGTGCTGGGTTTTTCCGGTTTGCTGCTGGTATTGCAGCCGGTCCCGGGATGGGGTGGCAGGGTGCGCGAAGCACACCCTTGACCCGTTTCATTACTTGAAGCGGTGGACGTTCGACAGTTGCTTGTTTACGCTGAAGTTCTTGCGATAAATCAGTGCCATCTTGCCGATGACCTGAACCAGGTCCGCTTTGCCGACCTTGCACAGTTCAGCAATGGACGCCAGGCGCGATTCGCGGTCGAGGATGTTGAGCTTGATCTTGATCAGTTCGTGATCCGCCAGCGCGCGCTCCAGTTCGGCTAAAACACCTTCAGTCAAACCGTTGTCTGCCACAATCAGAACTGGTTTCAGATGGTGGCCAATGGATTTGTACTGTTTCTTCTGCTCTTGAGTGAGCGGCATAATCTGACCCTTTCGTCTGGATTCTGTAAAATGGCGGCCATTTTACCCGAGGGCTCGTGGATCCGCCCAACTAATCACGACCCTAATCATCGAGGTGCCCAGTGGCGCGTTCCAAGACAAGCCTTGGTTGGCTGAAAAGACATGTCAACGATCCTTATGTGAAACAGGCGCAGAAGGATGGCTACCGCTCGCGTGCGAGTTACAAGCTCCTGGAGATTCAGGAGAAATACAAACTGATCCGCCCTGGGATGAGCGTTGTCGACCTGGGCGCGGCCCCCGGTGGCTGGTCGCAGGTCACCAGCCGGCTGATCGGCGGTCAGGGGCGCCTGATCGCTTCGGATATCCTGGAAATGGACAGCATCCCGGACGTGACTTTCATCCAGGGTGACTTCACCGAGGATGCAGTGCTCGGGCAAATCCTCGAAGCCGTGGGTAATTCACAGGTGGACCTTGTGATTTCCGATATGGCCCCCAATATGAGTGGTACACCTGAAGTGGACATGCCCAAGGCCATGTTCCTTTGCGAGCTGGCGCTTGATTTGGCGGAGCGGATTCTCAAGCCGGGTGGCAATTTCGTGATCAAGATCTTTCAGGGCGAAGGCTTCGATGTCTACCTGAAGGACGCACGCAAGAAGTTCGACAAGATCCAGATGATCAAGCCGGATTCTTCTCGCGGCAGTTCCCGCGAGCAATACATGCTGGCTTGGGGCTACCGCCGCGAAAGCGAGTAAGGCGAGGTTTTTTCGCGGGGCGATAGGTTTTTCATATTTCGCCTCGCGTGCATAAGCGAATATTGTGTAGGAAGTGTTTCACAAAGGGTTACAGACGGCGCCTGCCAGAGCTGTACGTAATGTAGTAAGTTAGGCCGGTGAATATCATGCGAAGCGCGCGCCAGTTGCGGAGCTTGCTTCAGAGGGTAGTTAATTGAACGATATGGCAAAGAATCTTATCCTGTGGTTGATCATCGCCGCGGTCCTGGTGACCGTGATGAACAACTTCTCCAGCCCTAACGAGCCGCAGACCCTCAACTATTCCGACTTCATCCAGCAGGTCAAGGATGGCAAGGTCGAGCGCGTAGCCGTTGATGGCTATGTCATTACTGGCAAGCGCACTGATGGCGACAGCTTCAAGACCATTCGTCCGGCGATCCAGGACAACGGTCTGATCGGCGACCTCGTGGACAACCATGTCGTTGTCGAAGGCAAACAGCCTGAACAGCAAAGCATCTGGACTCAACTGCTGGTTGCCAGCTTCCCGATCCTGGTGATCATTGCCGTGTTCATGTTCTTCATGCGCCAGATGCAAGGCGGCGCAGGGGGCAAGGGCGGGCCGATGAGCTTCGGCAAGAGCAAGGCGCGCCTGCTCTCCGAAGATCAGGTGAAAACTACCCTGTCTGACGTTGCCGGTTGCGACGAGGCCAAGGAAGAAGTGGGTGAGTTGGTCGAGTTCCTGCGCGATCCGGGCAAATTCCAGCGCCTGGGTGGCCGCATTCCTCGCGGCGTGCTGATGGTCGGCCCGCCAGGTACCGGTAAAACCCTGTTGGCCAAGGCGATTGCCGGCGAAGCCAAGGTCCCTTTCTTTACCATCTCCGGTTCCGACTTCGTCGAAATGTTCGTCGGTGTCGGTGCCAGCCGTGTTCGTGACATGTTCGAACAGGCGAAGAAACACGCCCCGTGCATTATCTTCATCGATGAAATCGACGCCGTCGGTCGTCACCGTGGTGCTGGCATGGGCGGTGGTCACGATGAGCGTGAGCAGACCCTCAACCAGTTGCTGGTAGAGATGGATGGTTTCGAGATGAATGACGGCATTATCGTCATCGCCGCGACCAACCGTCCTGACGTTCTCGACCCTGCGCTGCTGCGTCCGGGTCGTTTTGACCGCCAAGTGGTTGTAGGCCTTCCGGATATCCGTGGTCGTGAGCAGATCCTCAAGGTCCATATGCGCAAAGTACCGATGGGTGATGATGTCGCTCCCGGCGTGATCGCTCGTGGTACCCCCGGTTTCTCTGGTGCCGACCTGGCCAACCTGGTGAACGAGGCATCGCTGTTCGCTGCCCGTGCCGGCAAGCGCATCGTCGAAATGAAAGAATTCGAATTGGCTAAAGACAAGATCATGATGGGCGCCGAGCGCAAGTCCATGGTCATGTCCGAGAAAGAGAAGCAGAACACTGCGTATCACGAGGCCGGTCACGCGATTGTCGGCCGAGTGGTGCCTGAGCACGATCCGGTCTACAAGGTGTCGATCATCCCGCGCGGTCGTGCGCTGGGTGTGACCATGTTCCTGCCTGAAGAAGATCGCTACAGCCTGTCCAAGCGTGCGTTGATCAGCCAGATCTGCTCGCTGTACGGTGGTCGTATCGCTGAAGAAATGACCTTGGGCTTCGACGGCGTCACCACTGGTGCCTCCAACGACATCATGCGTGCCAGCCAGATTGCGCGGAACATGGTGACCAAGTGGGGTCTTTCGGAAAAACTCGGACCACTGATGTACGCCGAGGAAGAAGGCGAGGTGTTCCTGGGTCGTGGCGGCGGTGGTCAACACGCCAGCTTCTCTGGCGAGACGGCCAAGCTGATCGACTCCGAAGTGCGCAGCATCATTGATCAGTGCTACGGCACGGCCAAGCAGATCCTCACGGACAATCGCGACAAGCTGGACGCGATGGCTGATGCGCTGATGAAGTACGAAACCATCGATGCCGAGCAAATTGACGACATCATGGCGGGTCGCCCGCCACGCGAGCCGCGTGACTGGTCGGGTGGCACGGGTACTTCCGGTACTCCGCCAGTGGCTCAGGATGAGCGTCCGCAAACCCCTATCGGTGGCCCTGCTGCCGACGTCTAAGGCTTGAAATGAACTCTGTTCAGTCCTCGACCCGGTTGCCTTGCGGCAACCGGGTTCTTGATTTGGCCCATGCGCATGTCATGGGTATTCTCAATGTCACTCCTGATTCCTTCTCCGACGGTGGTCGCTTCAGTCAGCTCGATGCTGCCCTGAAGCACGCCGAGGCCATGGTGTCTGCTGGCGCCACGCTGATTGACGTGGGAGGCGAGTCGACCCGGCCAGGTGCTCGAGTGGTATCGCCGCTGGAGGAGTTGGAGCGCGTCGCGCCGATCGTCGAGCGGATCAATCGTGAACTTGATGTGATTATCTCGGTCGATACTTCCACGCCGGCAGTCATGCGCGAAACCGCGCGATTGGGTGCGGGCTTGATCAACGATGTTCGCTCCCTGCGTCGCGACGGTGCGCTGGATGCTGCAGCCGCCACCGGCCTGCCGGTGTGCCTGATGCACATGCTCGGCGAGCCGGGCGATATGCAGGACAATCCCCACTATGCTGATGTAACACGTGAGGTCGGCGAGTTTCTTGCCGAGCGCGTTGCGCAGTGTGCTGTCGTGGGTATTCCCGCAGAGCGGATCGTCCTCGATCCGGGTTTTGGCTTTGCGAAAACCCTGCAACACAACCTCAGCTTGTTCAAGCACATGGAAGACCTGCATCAGCTTGGTCGTCCGCTGCTGGTCGGGGTGTCGCGCAAAAGCATGATTGGCCATGCGTTGAATCGCCCTGTGGGCGAGCGATTGCATGGCGGCCTGGCACTCGCCGCTTTGGCGTTGACCAAGGGTGCGCGCATCCTGCGGGTGCATGACGTGGCCGAAACAGTGGACGTAGTACGGATGATCGCAGCAGTAGAATCAGCCGAATAAGAATGATGGAGCACTTATGACTAAGAAATATTTTGGCACCGACGGCATTCGCGGTCGGGTCGGTACATACCCAATTACTCCTGACTTCATGCTCAAGCTCGGTTGGGCTGCGGGCATGGCGTTCCGCAAGATGGGCGCCTGCAAAGTGCTGGTGGGCAAGGATACGCGTATCTCCGGCTACATGTTCGAGTCGGCTCTTGAGGCTGGTCTGACATCTGCGGGTGCAGATGTGATGCTGCTCGGGCCAATGCCTACCCCTGCGATCGCCTACCTGACACGCACCTTCCACGCGGAAGCGGGCATTGTCATCAGTGCTTCGCATAATCCTCATGACGATAACGGCATCAAGTTCTTTTCCGGCCAGGGCACCAAGCTGCCGGACGACATCGAGCTGATGATCGAAGAGCTGCTGGACACTCCGATGACGGTGGTTGAGTCGAGCAAGATCGGCAAGGTGTCGCGGATCAACGATGCGTCGGGTCGCTACATCGAATTCTGCAAGAGCAGTGTGCCCACTGGCACCAGCTTTGCCGGTCTGAAAATCGTTATCGATTGTGCCCATGGCGCGGTCTACAAGGTCGCGCCCAGCGTCTTTCGCGAGTTGGGGGCCGAGGTTGTCGTGCTCTCTGCGCAACCCAATGGCCTGAATATCAACGACAACTGTGGTTCGACCCATATGGGTCAATTGCAGGCTGCGGTCCTGGCCGAGCAGGCCGATCTGGGTATCGCTTTCGATGGCGACGGGGATCGGGTGCTGATGGTCGATCACACCGGCGCCATCGTCGACGGTGACGAGTTGCTGTTCATCATTGCTCGCGACTTGCACGAGCGCGGCTCATTGCAGGGCGGTGTGGTGGGCACCCTGATGAGTAACCTGGGCCTGGAGTTGGCGCTCGATGAGCTGAAGATTCCGTTTGTGCGAGCCAATGTGGGCGATCGCTATGTGATTGCCGACTTGCTGGAGCGCGACTGGAAGGTGGGTGGTGAAAACTCCGGGCATATCGTGTGCTTCCACCACACCACCACCGGTGACGCGATCATTGCGGCACTGCAAGTGCTGATGGCGCTGAAGGATCGAGGTGAAGGGTTGGCCCAGGCGCGTCAGGCCTTGCGCAAATGCCCGCAGGTGCTCATCAACGTGCGTTTTGCAGGTGGCGTCAATCCTGTCGAGCACGCGTCTGTCAAGGAGGCCAGTGAGCGGGTGACCAAGGCCATGGCGGGTCGTGGTCGGGTCTTGCTGCGCAAGTCCGGAACAGAGCCATTGGTGCGGGTAATGGTCGAAGGCGAGGACGAAACTGCGGTTCGCGGCTACGCCGAAGAGCTGGCAAAACTGGTTGCTGAAGTTTCTGTTTGATTTCAGCTTGCCAGCGCAGATGTGGTTGGGTAACATCTGCGCCCACTTTGACCGACGAGGTAAAGCATGCGTCGCCCTATGGTAGCTGGTAACTGGAAGATGCACGGTACCCGCGCCAGCGTCGCTGAGCTGATCGACGGCCTACGTGACTTGGCCTTGCCGAGCGGTGTTGATGTCGCGGTATTCCCGCCTTTGTTGCATGTCAGCCAAGTGGTTGATGGCTTGAAAGGCAAGTCGATTTCGATCGGCGCGCAGAATTCTGCGGTGGAATCCGGACAGGGCGCACTGACCGGTGAGGTCTCGCCAACTCAGTTGGTGGATGCAGGTTGTTCCCTGGTGCTTGTCGGGCACTCCGAGCGCCGCCAGATCATGGGCGAGCAGGACGACGTGCTGATTCGCAAGTTTGCAGCGGCACAGGCAAGCGGTTTGACTCCGGTGTTGTGTATAGGGGAAACCCTGGAGCAGCGTGAAGCCGGCAAGACCCTTGAGGTTGTCTCGCAGCAGCTGGGCAGCATCATCGACGAGCTGGGTGTTGGTGTGTTTGCAAGTGCAGTAATTGCTTACGAGCCGGTCTGGGCCATTGGTACCGGGCTGACTGCTTCACCGCAACAGGCGCAGGATGTGCACGCAGCCATCCGCGCACAGTTGGCGGCAGAGAATTCTGAAGTGGCACAAGGTGTGCGGCTTCTATACGGCGGCAGCGTGAAGGCGGCCAATGCGGTCGAACTGTTCGGCATGCCGGATATCGATGGGGGGCTCATTGGTGGAGCTTCCCTGAATGCAGATGAGTTCGGTGCGATCTGTCGCGCCGCGGGAAACTGAGAAAATGCTGGAAACAGTCGTAGTCGTTTTTCATCTGCTGGGTGCATTGGGCGTAGTTGCTCTGGTATTGCTGCAGCAGGGTAAGGGTGCGGACGCTGGCGCGTCTTTCGGAGCAGGTGCTTCAAATACTGTGTTCGGAAGCCAAGGTTCCTCTACCTTTCTTAGTAAGTTTACTGCTATACTTGCCGCAGGTTTTTTCATAACCAGCTTAGGGTTAGGTTACTTTGCTAAAGAGAAAGCTCACCAGCTGACTCAGGTAGGTTTGCCAAACCCAGCGGTTCTGGAAGTGCCAGTGCAAAAACCGGCTTCTGATGATGTACCGGTGCTTGAAGAGCAAAAGTCGGCAACCAATGCGACTGACGTACCTCCAGCTCAAGAGCAAAAGTAAGAAGGGTTTCAAACGTAGTATTGCCGAGGTGGTGGAATTGGTAGACACGCAACCTTGAGGTGGTTGTGCCCATAGGGTGTAGGGGTTCGAGTCCCCTTCTCGGTACCAATTAGTCAGGAGAGCCCGCTGTTGCGGGCTTTCTTGCAGGTGGAAGGTTACATTGACCCTGTAGGGGATCGGTCGTATACTTCCGCCCCAGCTTTGTCGCGGGGTGGAGCAGTCTGGTAGCTCGTCGGGCTCATAACCCGAAGGTCGTCGGTTCAAATCCGGCCCCCGCAACCAGTTTCAGGAGCCCCTTTTAAGGGGCTTTTTGTTAGCTGGACACTTTCAACGCCGCTATTCGGCGGCGTTTCAAGGATGGGCATTACGCCCATTTTTTTATTTTCATGGCATGCACATACATGCACTAGGGGGTTCAGGTGTCGAGCAAGCTAGAAGAGTTGCAGGCCTTGCTGGCCCCGGTGGTCGTGGCCCTAGGCTATGAATGCTGGGGTATCGAGTTTTCGGCTCAGGGTCGTCACTCGATGTTGCGCGTTTATATCGATAAAGAAGGCGGAGTGCTGGTGGACGATTGCGCCATTGTCAGCCGTCAGATCAGCGGCGTCCTGGACGTAGAAGATCCAATCTCCGTTGAATACACCCTTGAAGTTTCCTCGCCTGGCATGGAACGCCCACTGTTCACTCTTGAGCAGTTTGCACAATTTGCCGGTGAACAAGTGAAGATCAAGCTGCGCTCGCCTTTTGAAGGTCGACGCAACTTTCAGGGCCTTCTGCGCGCTGTAGAAGATCAGGACGTCGTGGTGCAGGTAGATGACCATGAGTTCCTGTTGCCGATCGATATGATCGACAAGGCCAACATTATTCCCAGTTTTGACTGAGACGTGCCAGAAACTGCGGATCCCGCGGATCCAATGGCTTGCGAAAGGCGAGGCGTACGATGAGCAAAGAAGTACTGCTGGTTGTTGAGTCGGTATCCAACGAAAAGGGTGTACCGGCAAACGTGATTTTTGAAGCGCTGGAGCTGGCTTTGGCCACGGCTACCAAGAAGCGTTTCGAGGACGAAGTCGATCTGCGTGTGGAAATCAATCGCCACACCGGTGCTTATGAAACATTCCGTCGCTGGACGGTGGTTGAAGAAGACGATCTGGACGATCCAGCCATTGAAACCTGGCCAAGCAAGGTTGCGCAAACGCATCCTGGCGCCAAGGTAGGTGATGTGGTTGAAGAAAAGATCGAATCGATCGAGTTCGGCCGTATCGCTGCACAGACTGCCAAGCAGGTCATCGTGCAGAAAGTTCGCGAAGCAGAGCGCGCTCAAGTCGTCGATGCCTACCGCGAGCGCCTGGGTGAAATCATCTCTGGCACCGTGAAAAAAGTCACCCGCGACAACGTGATCGTCGACCTGGGTAACAACGCCGAGGCGTTGCTGGCCCGTGAAGACATCATTTCTCGCGAAACTTTCCGGGTTGGCGTGCGTCTGCGTGCGCTGCTCAAGGAAATCCGCACCGAGAACCGCGGCCCGCAGTTGATCCTGTCGCGCACCGCGCCGGAAATGCTGATCGAGCTGTTCCGCATCGAAGTGCCGGAAATTGCTGAAGGCCTGATCGAAGTCATGGCTGCTTCCCGTGATCCGGGTTCGCGCGCCAAGATCGCCGTCCGCTCCAAGGACAAGCGCATCGACCCGCAGGGTGCCTGCATTGGCATGCGCGGTTCGCGCGTGCAGGCGGTATCCGGTGAGTTGGGCGGTGAGCGCGTGGATATCGTCCTGTGGGATGACAACCCGGCGCAGTTCGTGATCAACGCCATGTCCCCGGCTGAGGTTGCGGCAATTATCGTCGACGAAGATGCCCATGCCATGGACATCGCCGTTGGCGCTGACAATCTGGCTCAGGCCATCGGTCGTGGTGGTCAGAACGTGCGTCTGGCGAGCCAGTTGACTGGCTGGACCCTGAACGTGATGACCGAATCGGACATCCAGGCTAAACAAGAAGCAGAAACAGGCGACATCCTGCGTCACTTCATGGACGAACTGAACGTCGATGAAGACCTGGCACAGGTGCTGGTTGCTGAAGGCTTCACCAGCCTGGAAGAGATTGCCTACGTACCGTTGGAAGAAATGCTCAACATCGACGGCTTTGACGAAGACCTCGTCAACGATCTTCGTGATCAAGCCAAGGATCGCTTGTTGACCAAAGCCATCGCTACTGAGGAAAAGCTGGCAGACGCCCATCCGGCCGAAGACCTGCTCTCGCTTGAGGGTATGGACAAGGATTTGGCGATGGAACTGGCGGTGCGCGGCGTAGTTACCCGCGAAGACCTGGCCGAGCAGTCTATTGACGACCTGCTCGACATCGACGGCATTGACGATGATCGTGCCGGCAAGTTGATCATGGCCGCCCGAGCCCATTGGTTCGAGTAATAGGCGCGGCCTGAGGAGAGAAGTGCATGACGCAAGTCACGGTGAAACAACTGGCCTTTGAGGTCAAAACACCGGTAGAGCGCCTGCTGCAGCAGATGCGTGAGGCAGGTCTGCCGCACACCGCCGCCGATGAACATGTGACCGACAGTGAGAAGCAGTCTCTGCTGACTCACTTGAAAAGCAGCCACAAGGCGAAAGTGGAAGAACCACGCAAAATCACGTTGCAGCGTAAAACCACCAGCACCCTGCGTGTTGCTGGCAGCAAAAGCATCAGCGTTGAAGTGCGCAAGAAGAAAGTCTTCGTGCAACGCAGCCCGGAAGAAATCGAAGCCGAGCGCAAGCGCGAGCAGGACGAACGTCGCGCAGTAGAAAATGCGGCCCGTCAAAAGGCTGAAGAAGAAGCCAAGCGCAACGCTGAAGACGAAGCACGTCGCCAGCCAGCCGCTGCGCAACCTGCTCCGGTTGCAGCGGTAGCCGCCCCTGCTCCAGTGGCAGAACCTGCGCGTGAAGCGCCGGTAGCTGCTCCTGCACCTGCAGCCGACGCGCGCAAGCGTGACGAACAGCGCCGTCCGGACAAACCGCGTGCCGACGATAACAATCGTCGTAGCGGCGGTGGCGATGGCGAGCGCAAAAACGCTCCGCATCGTGCTTCGGTCAAGGAAAAGGCACCGGCGCCACGTGTTGCACCACGTACTACCGACGAAGAAAGCGATGGCTTCCGTCGTGGTGGTCGCGGCAAGGCCAAGCTGAAGAAACGCAACGCCCACGGTTTCCAGAGCCCAACCGGCCCTGTCGTGCGTGAAGTGAAGATCGGCGAGACCATCACTGTGGGCGATCTGGCCCAGCAGATGTCGGTCAAGGCTGCTGAAATCATCAAGTTCATGTTCAAACTGGGTACTCCAGCGACCATCAACCAGGTACTGGATCAGGAAACTGCCCAGTTGGTAGCCGAAGAACTGGGCCACAAAGTGACCCTGGTCAGCGACACCGCCCTGGAAGATTCCCTGGCCGAGTCCCTGAAGTTTGAAGGTGAGGCGGTTTCCCGTGCGCCAGTCGTGACCGTAATGGGCCACGTTGACCATGGTAAAACCTCCCTGCTCGACTACATCCGTCGTGCCAAGGTTGCTGCTGGCGAAGCCGGTGGTATCACCCAGCACATCGGTGCATACCACGTTGAAACCGACCGTGGCATGGTGACGTTCCTCGACACCCCGGGTCACGCCGCGTTTACCGCAATGCGTGCTCGTGGTGCCAAGGCGACCGACATCGTGATCCTGGTGGTTGCAGCGGACGACGGCGTGATGCCACAAACCATCGAAGCTGTTCAGCATGCCAAGGCAGCTGGCGTGCCGCTGGTGGTTGCAGTGAACAAGATCGACAAACCGGGCGCTGATCTCGATCGCATCCGTAGCGAACTGTCGGTTCACGGCGTGACCTCGGAAGAGTGGGGCGGCGACACCCCATTCGTACCGGTTTCCGCGAAGATGGGTACCGGCGTTGACGAACTGCTTGAAGCCGTTCTGCTGCAAGCCGAAGTTCTGGAACTGACCGCTACTCCTTCGGCTCCTGGCCGTGGTGTGGTGGTTGAGTCCCGCCTGGACAAGGGCCGTGGCCCGGTTGCAACCGTGCTGGTTCAAGACGGTACCCTGCGCCAAGGCGACATGGTCCTGGTCGGTTCGAACTATGGCCGTGTACGTGCCATGCTCGACGAGAACGGCAAGCCAATCAAGGAAGCCGGTCCGGCTATCCCGGTCGAGATCCTCGGCCTGGACGGTACCCCGGACGCTGGCGACGAGATGAGCGTGGTTGCCGACGAGAAGAAAGCCCGTGAAGTGGCTCTGTTCCGTCAAGGCAAGTTCCGCGAAGTCAAACTGGCTCGCGCTCACGCCGGCAAGCTGGAAAACATCTTCGAAAGCATGGGCCAGGAAGAGAAGAAGACGCTTAACATCGTCCTCAAATCTGACGTCCGTGGTTCGTTGGAAGCTCTGCAGGGCGCTCTGAACGGCCTGGGCAACGACGAAGTGCAAGTGCGCGTTGTCGGTGGCGGTGTCGGTGGTATCACCGAGTCCGACGCCAACCTGGCACTGGCCTCCAACGCTGTACTGTTCGGCTTCAACGTGCGTGCCGATGCCGGCGCGCGCAAGATCGTCGAGCAGGAAGGTCTGGATATGCGTTACTACAACGTGATCTACGACATCATCGAAGACGTCAAGAAAGCCCTGACCGGCATGCTGGGCAGCGATGTTCGCGAGAACATCCTCGGTATCGCCGAAGTGCGTGACGTATTCCGTTCGCCGAAGTTCGGTGCGATCGCCGGTTGCATGGTGATCGAAGGTGTTGTTCACCGTAACCGTCCGATCCGTGTACTGCGTGAAGACATCGTTATCTTCGAAGGCGAGCTGGAATCCCTGCGCCGCTTCAAGGATGACGCTTCCGAAGTACGTGCCGGCATGGAGTGCGGTATCGGCGTGAAGAGCTACAACGACGTCAAGGTCGGTGACAAGATCGAAGTCTTCGAGAAGGTTCAGGTTGCTCGCAGCCTCTAACTCGCGCACTTCAAGAGCCGCGATGGGCAGCCGCATGCAAATGCACGGCGCATCGCCCGGCCTCTAAACGCAACGCCCGGTCTGGCATCTGTCAGGCCGGGCGTTTGCCGCTTTCAGACCACACGGGTTTCACCGTGAGGCAGTAACAGGTAACAAGACATGGCAAAAGAATACAGCCGTACCCAACGTATCGGCGATCAGATGCAGCGCGAGCTGGCCCAACTGATCCGTCGCGAAGTCAAAGACCCGCGCGTCGGCCTGGTCACTATTACCGCTGTTGAAGTCAGCCGTGACGTCGGTCACGCGAAGATCTTCATCACCGTGATGGGCCAGGATGGCGCCGAAGAAATCAGCCAGAGCATCAAGGTGCTGAACGCTGCCGCAGGTTTCCTGCGTATGCAGTTGGCGCGTGAAATGAAGCTGCGCAGTGTTCCCCAGCTGCACTTCCACTACGATGAAAGCGTCGTGCGCGGCGCGCACCTGTCGGCCTTGATCGAGCGTGCTGTGGCGGAAGACAGCCAGCATTCGGTTACGGCAGAAGCCGAAGACACCAAGGAGTAATCGGTGGCTCAGGTCAAGCGTATCCGTCGTAACGTTAGCGGCATCATCCTGCTCGACAAGCCGCTGGGGTTTACCTCCAATGCGGCCTTGCAGAAGGTCCGCTGGTTGCTCAATGCCGAAAAGGCGGGGCACACCGGGAGTCTCGATCCATTGGCGACCGGCGTCCTGCCGCTGTGCTTCGGCGAGGCCACCAAGTTCTCGCAATATTTGCTGGATTCCGACAAGGGCTATGAAACCCTCGCGCAATTGGGCAAGACCACCACCACGGCGGATGCCGAGGGTGAAGTTTTGCAGGAACGCCCGGTGACCGTTGGTCGCACCGATATCGAAGCGGTTTTGCCCGGTTTTCGTGGGCAAATCAGTCAGATACCGCCGATGTACTCTGCCCTCAAGCGTGATGGCCAGCCGTTGTACAAGCTGGCACGCGCAGGCGAAGTGGTGGAGCGCGAACCGCGATCTGTTACTATTGCGCGCTTGGAATTGCTGGCCTTTGAAGGTGACACTGCGCGCTTTGCCGTGGATTGCAGCAAAGGCACCTATATCCGTACCCTGGTGGAAGATATTGGTGAACAGCTCGGTTGTGGCGCTTACGTTGCAGAACTGCGACGTACCCAGGCCGGTCCCTTCAGCCTGGCCCAGACGGTCACGCTGGAAGAGTTGGAAGCGGTACATGCCGAAGGCGGCAACGAGGCGGTCGACCGCTTCCTGATGCCATCGGACAGCGGCCTGCTGGATTGGCCACTGTTGCAGTTCTCGGAGGCAAGCGCGTTCTACTGGCTCAACGGCCAGCCGGTACGCGCCCCGGACGCACCGAAATTTGGCATGGTACGCGTACAGGATCACAATGGTCGCTTCATCGGTATCGGTGAAGTGAGCGAAGACGGGCGCATCGCGCCGCGTCGACTGATTCGGTCGGAATGACCGAAAACCGGTCTGTGTAACAGCAGGCTGGCGAGTGTGGCTGTTAACAGGCACGGTCAACACTCATTTATAGATACAGGGATTAGTCCCTGGCCTGTTGAAACTGTTTTTCTGAAACAGTTTCCTGATAAAAGGATTGCCTCATGGCTCTCGACGTTCAAGAAAAAGCTCAAATCGTAGCTGACTACCAGCAAGCTGTTGGTGACACTGGTTCTCCAGAAGTGCAAGTTGCACTGCTGACCCACAACATCAACAAGCTGCAAGGTCACTTCAAGGCCAACGGTAAAGATCACCACTCCCGTCGTGGTCTGATCCGCATGGTAAACCAGCGTCGCAAGCTGCTGGACTACCTGAAAGGCAAGGACGTGAGCCGTTACAGCGCTCTGATCGCTCGCCTGGGTCTGCGTCGCTAATCAGCGATTGCGCTAGAGGTTGGTTGTCTGTCTTGCGTCAGTGGGTTTCCCACGGGCGCAGGGCAGGCTCCCAGCCTCAAGTTTTATCTGGACACACGTTTTACCAGGACAATACAGGCCGGGCCGATTCCCGGGGTTGCCCAAGAATTTCGCAAGAAACCAGTTCCCCCAAGAGCCACAAAGAAGGTAGGACACCGTGAACCCGGTAATCAAAAAATTCCAGTTCGGTCAGTCGACCGTTACCCTCGAGACTGGCCGTATCGCCCGTCAGGCCTCCGGCGCAGTATTGGTCACCGTTGACGACGACGTCAGCGTATTGGTGACCGTGGTTGGCGCCAAGCAAGCCGATCCAGGCAAGGGCTTCTTCCCTCTGTCTGTTCACTACCAGGAAAAAACCTACGCCGCCGGCAAGATCCCTGGTGGTTTCTTCAAGCGTGAAGGCCGTCCTTCCGAGAAGGAAACCCTGACTTCCCGACTGATCGACCGTCCGATCCGTCCGCTGTTCCCAGAAGGCTTCATGAACGAAGTGCAGGTTGTCTGCACCGTCGTTTCCACCAGCAAGAAGACCGATCCGGACATCGCTGCGATGATCGGTACCTCCGCTGCCCTGGCCATCTCCGGCATTCCTTTCGATGGCCCGATCGGCGCTGCCCGCGTTGCCTTCCACGAAAGCACCGGCTACCTGCTGAACCCGACTTACGAGCAACAGAAAGCATCGAGCCTGGACATGGTCGTTGCCGGTACCTCGGAAGCGGTACTGATGGTTGAATCGGAAGCCAAAGAGCTGACCGAAGACCAGATGCTGGGCGCGGTACTGTTCGCCCACGACGAGTTCCAGGTGGTGATCAACGCCGTCAAGGAACTGGCAGCCGAAGCGGCCAAGCCAACCTGGACCTGGGCTCCACAACCAGAAGCCACTGCACTGCTGGGCGCTATCCGTGCCGAGTTCGGCGACGCGATCTCCCAGGCCTATACCATCACCATCAAGGCCGACCGTTATGCTCGCCTGGGTGAGTTGAAGGATCAGGTCGTTGCCAAGCTGTCCGGCGAAGAAGGCCAGCCTTCTTCCAGCGAAGTCAAAGCGGCTTTCGGTGAAATCGAATACCGCACCGTTCGCGAGAACATCGTTAACGGCAAGCCACGTATCGACGGTCGCGACACCAAGACCGTACGTCCGTTGAACATCGAAGTCGGTGTTCTGCCAAAGACCCACGGTTCGTCTCTGTTCACCCGTGGCGAAACCCAGGCTCTGGTCGTCGCGACCTTGGGTACTGCCCGTGACGCGCAGCTGCTGGACACCCTGGAAGGCGAGAAAAAAGACCCGTTCATGCTGCACTACAACTTCCCTCCGTTCTCGGTAGGTGAGTGTGGTCGCATGGGTGGCGCTGGTCGTCGCGAAATCGGTCACGGCCGTCTGGCTCGTCGTTCGATTGCAGCCATGCTGCCTGCTGCCGACGTGTTCCCGTACACCATCCGTGTGGTGTCGGAAATCACCGAATCCAACGGTTCGAGCTCGATGGCTTCCGTTTGCGGCGCTTCCCTGGCCCTGATGGACGCGGGTGTGCCGATGAAGGCGCCGGTTGCCGGTATCGCCATGGGTCTGGTTAAAGAAGGCGAGAAGTTCGCCATCCTGACCGACATCCTGGGTGACGAAGACCACCTGGGCGACATGGACTTCAAAGTAGCCGGTACCGCCAAAGGTGTTACCGCGCTGCAGATGGACATCAAGATCAAGGGCATCACCGAAGAGATCATGGAAATCGCTCTGGGCCAAGCCCTGGAAGCGCGCCTGAACATCCTCGGCCAGATGAACCAGATCATTGGTCAGTCGCGTACCGAGCTGTCGGAAAACGCTCCGACCATGATCGCGATGAAGATCGATACCGACAAGATCCGTGATGTTATCGGTAAAGGCGGCGCGACCATCCGTGCGATCTGTGAAGAAACCAAGGCTTCGATCGACATCGAAGACGACGGTTCGATCAAGATCTTCGGCGAAACCAAGGAAGCGGCTGAAGCAGCACGTCAGCGCGTCCTGGGCATCACCGCTGAAGCCGAGATCGGCAAGATCTACGTCGGCAAGGTTGAGCGCATCGTCGACTTCGGCGCGTTCGTCAACATCCTGCCTGGCAAGGACGGTCTGGTTCACATCTCGATGCTGAGCGACGCTCGTGTCGAGAAAGTGACCGATATCCTGAAAGAAGGCCAGGAAGTGGAAGTGCTGGTACTGGACGTGGACAACCGCGGCCGTATCAAGCTGTCCATCAAGGACGTAGCAGCAGCCAAGGCGTCGGGCGTTTAATCAGCCCCAACGCTTGAGCGCTACACCCTTGTAGAAAATGCCCCGCAGCGAAAGCTGCGGGGTATTTTTTTGTGCGCAGGAAATTGTCACCACCGGGAAGTTGCCTGACCCCAAGGTCAGTGCTAGGTTTAGCCCACTGCCCGTGTAGCTCAGCCGGTAGAGCAGCGCACTCGTAACGCGAAGGTCGCAGGTTCGATTCCTGTCTCGGGCACCAGGCACCAACTGTTTCCAATGATCCCGAATGGTTCCGAAGGCCAGGTAAGCCAGATATCACGCGGTTTATTTGCGTCAGAGAGATCCTTGATGATCCACATCCATCTTCCATTCCTCAGATCAACGAGAACGCCATGACCGACACGACATTGAGCCAAGAAGCCAGGCACGAAGAAGCACTCAAGCAGTACGCACTGGAAACGCCAGATTTGATTGAAGAGATCAAGGACCTGAGTCCTGACGATCAGAAAGACCAGATCCAGTGGGCGTTCGAGGATGAGGCCGAAGCCCAGGGTTTGCAGCCGTGGGAGCTGACCCTCAAGTACACCTCGACACCAGAGGAGTTCGAAGCGCAGCGCCTTGTCTTGCACAAGGAAGCGGCAGAGGTGCTGGGTGTGGAGTGGGATGAATACTGCGAGATGAATAATCTGGTGGTCTGAGAAAAACGCCAGCCTCGATGAGGCTGGCGTTTTTGCTTGTTCAGAGGCTTAAACGCATCGAAAGATCGACCGCGTTTACATCCTTGGTCATCGCCCCAATCGAGATGTAGTCCACGCCGGTTTCGGCGATCGGCCGCAAGGTGCTTTCGTTGACGCCGCCGCTGGCTTCCAGTTTGGCCTTGCCGGCATTCAGGCGCACGGCTTCACGCATGTCATCCAGGCTCAGTTCGTCGAGCATGATGATATCGGCGCCTGCTGCCAGCGCTTCCTTGAGCTCCGACAGATTCTCCACTTCGACTTCCACCGGCTTGCCCGGGGCGATCTTGTGCGCGGCGGCGATGGCCTGGGCAATGCCACCGCAGGCGGCGATGTGGTTTTCCTTGATCAGGAAGGCGTCATACAGGCCGATGCGGTGGTTGTGGCAGCCGCCGCAGGTCACCGCGTATTTCTGCGCCAGGCGCAGCCCCGGCAGGGTCTTGCGGGTGTCGAGCAGTTTGACCTGGGTATCGGCGACGAAGTCGGCCAGGTATTGTGCGCGGGTGGCCACGCCGGACAGCAACTGCATGAAGTTCAACGCGCAGCGCTCGCCGGTCAGCAGCGAACGGGCCGGGCCTTCGAGGTGAAACAGCACTTGATTGGGGGTCACCCGCTCACCGTCGCGCACCTGCCAATGGACCGCAACGCGGGGGTCGAGCTGGCGAAACACCGCATCGACCCAGGCGGTACCGCTGATGACTGCGGCGTCACGGGTGATGATGGTGGCCTTGGCCAGGCGCTCGGCGGGGATCAGTTGGGCGGTGATGTCGCCGCTGCCGATGTCTTCCAGCAGCGCACGGCGCACGTTGGCTTCGATTTCGGCGGTCAGGTCGGCGAGGCGTAGATTCGGCATAACGTGCTCCACAAACAAAGTGGCCCGATTATAGGGCAAGTGATCGCAACCGGGGGGGCGATCACGGCATACTGAAAGCTGTCAAAGCCGTTGTCGAAGGAACCCGTATGCAGCTGGACCCCGCGAGCGGTTGGTTTGAAGGTGTGCAGCATTGCCCGTCACCCAACTGCAATGCGCGCCCCTCAGATGAAATTTCCCTGCTGGTGATTCACAACATCAGCCTGCCCCCGGCGCAATTCGCCACGGGCAAGGTGCAGGAGTTTTTCCAGAATCGCCTGGATGTCACCGAACATCCCTACTTTGCAGGGATTGCCGACCTGCGCGTGTCGGCGCACTTTCTGATCGAACGTGACGGCGCCATTACCCAGTTTGTCTCCTGTCTCGAGCGCGCCTGGCACGCCGGTGTCTCGCTGTTTGACGGACGCGAAGGTTGCAATGATTTTTCCCTGGGCATCGAGCTGGAGGGCACCGATGATCTGCCGTTCACTGACGCCCAGTATCGCGCGCTGTCGGCCCTGACCCGGCAGTTGCAGGCGGCGTTCAGTGCCATCACCACCGAGCGTATCCAGGGCCACAGCGACATCGCCCCGGGACGCAAGACCGACCCAGGGCCGGCATTCGACTGGGCGCGCTATCGTGCCGCGCTGGAGCAAGGAGAAACACAATGAGTTTTGTGGTGTTGTTGCTGGCTGTATGGATCGAGAAATTCTCGGCGCTGCGCCATCGACTGCAGCGTGATGGCGGCTGGTTGCGTGAGCTGGGCAAACTGGAAAGCAGTCCACGCCTGGCCAGTCGGCCCTGGCTGGTAGTGGTGCTGATGATCGTGCTGCCGGTGGCCTTGCTTGGTCTGTTGCTGTTAGTGCTGGAACCAGTGGCCTATGGCTTGCTGGCGTTGCCCGTGCACCTGTTGGTGGTGATCTACAGCCTGGGGCGTGGCGACTTGCTCGGCGAGCTGGGGCCGTTTCGTGATGCCTGGCGCCGCGAAGACCTGCAAGCAGCGGCGCATGTGGCCCAGCGCGACCTGAATATCTGCGCCGACAGTGGCGAACAGCTGCTGCAGCAGGTCCAGAGTCATTTGTTGTGGCAGGCCTACCAGAGTTTTTTTGCGGTGATTTTCTGGTATTTCCTGCTCGGTCCGGTGGCGGCCTTGAGTTATCGCTTGCTGGCCCTGGCCGCCGAGCACAGCCAGAATCCTGCGGTAGCGGAGCGTGCAGCCCAACTCCGGCACGCCTTCGACTGGTTGCCGGTGCGCCTGTTGGCGGCGAGTTTCGCCCTGGTCGGCAACTTCGTCGCGGTCAGCCGGGTCATGCTCCATGAGCTGTTGAACTGGAATATCAGTGCCGCGCAACTGATCGACAAGGTGGGCAAGGTCGCCGGCGAGATACCGGCGCCGGTGACGGGGCCGGAGGGCATCAACAGCCTGGATCAGCTGTGGGAGCTGCTGCTGCGCGCAGCGATTGTCTGGTACGCCGGCTTTGCCCTGTGGACGGTGCTGCTCTAAAACCTTTCCAGTCCTTTCCGTCAGCGAGACGCCACAATCGGCGTCTCGCTCCGACCGTTAACCTTAAGTTACAAAAACTCCCGCCGATTTAAGTTATACAGAAGCGGCGCGCCGTAGTGGCTATCTGCTTGCTCTGTGCTGCCTGCTCATAAAAATAAGAAACGAAAGGGGGACTTCTTGTGAAGAGTTTGCTCTATCCCGCCGTGGCCCTGATGAATCGCCTGAGCTTCGGCATGAAGTTCAGCCTGATCAGTGTGCTGTTCCTGGTACCCATGCTGGTCACCAACTTCTATCTGGTGCGCGACTCCTACCGGGAATTCCACGGTACCCAAGTGGAGTTGCACAGCCTCGACCTGCTTGGCAGCGGCCTGGCTCTGCGCCACGACCTGGAAACCTTGAACAATCTGGTGCAGATCAACACCACTTTGGGCCAGTCGGGCAAAGGCGGGGCGATCGAGACCACCATTCGCACCCTTGAGCAGAAAATCCTCGAGCGCCTGCAAAATCTGTCAGCGATGAGTAGCGACCCGGAGCAGATCCGCGTCTTCGAAAGCAAGCGCGAGGAAATGCTCGTCGCGTTCAAGGCACAACAGGCGGAAACCTCCCTGCAAAGCAAAAGCGCGCTGATCGGCAAGCTGTTGGGCAATGCGCAAATCTTTGGGCAATTGATCGCCAGCCAGGCGGGCCTCAGTCGTGACAATCAAAGTGATATCCGCCAACTCAGTGAACTGCTGACCACGGTCACCCCGCGCGTTACCCAGATCATCGGCGATGGCCGGGCTATGGGCGCGTACTCCCTGGGCCAGGGCTTCCTCAATTCCGCCTCCTCGACACGCTTCGATGAATTGCTGGTGCAGATGGAGAAGCTTCAGGCCGAGTACGGCCTCAAGGTGCAGGATGCATTGGGTGCCAGCAACGCCGCACGCCAGGCTCTGGAGTCGGTGGCCAATGCCAGCCACGCCACGCTCAAACAAGCCAGCGAGCTGTTTGAAGAGCAGGTGGTGATGGCCGATACCCTCGATGCGCCCTGGCAGGGTTTCTACGATCAGGCTACAGGCCTGATGGAAAAGACCTACCAGCTTAACGAGGCGACGCTGCAGTTTCTTGCCGTACAACTGCAACAGCGCCTGGAGCAGAACCGCACGCACATGGTGCTGCAGGCAGTCGCGCTATCCGTAGTGTTCGTGCTGATTTTCTACCTGTATGGCGGTTTCTACGCCTCCACCCGCACCACCCTCAAGCGCCTGGGTGGGGTGATGGACAAGGTTGCTGGCGGTGACATGACGGTGACCTTCAACGCCCACAGCCGGGATGAGCTGGGTGAGTTGGGCAATGTGTTCAATGGCACCGTGGCGAAGATTCATGACCTGATCGAGCTGGTGGGCAAAACCGTCAACGAGGTCGAGCGCCAGGCCGGGCAAGTGCAGAGTGTCTCGGCCCAGAGCAATCAGGCAGTGGCCGGCCAGCGCTCGCAGATCGAGCAAGTGGCCACGGCGATGAACCAGATGTCGGCCACCGCCCAAGAGGTTGCCCGCAGTGCAGCGGCGGCGGTGAGCAGTGCGCATAGTGTCAACGATGAAACCATCAGCGGCCGGGTGCTGGTTGAGTCCCAGCAGGGCAGCATCGCCCAGTTGGCCCAGGAGATCGATGCCTCGGTACAGGTGATCAATCAACTGGCCAGCGACAGCCAGTCCATCAGCCGCGTGCTGGAAGTGATCAAGAGCATTGCCGAGCAGACCAACCTGCTCGCACTTAATGCCGCCATCGAGGCGGCGCGCGCCGGTGAGCAGGGGCGTGGTTTTGCCGTGGTGGCCGATGAGGTTCGTACCCTGGCCAAGCGCACCCAGCAGTCGACCGAAGAAATCGAACAGATGATCACCAAGTTGCATGGCGGGGTGGGGGCGGCGGTGAAAGCCATGGGCATCAGTCATCAGATGGCCAGTGGCACGGTAGGGCAGTCGGAAAAAGTACAGAAAGCCCTGGAAAACATCCTCGGCGCGGTGGGCATGATCGTCGATCAGAATCAGCAAATTGCCGCCGCCGTCGAGCAGCAGACCGCCGTCGCCCACGACATCGACCAGAACATCGTCGAGATCAATCACGCCGGCGAGCGCACCGCCGAAGGCGCGCACCAGACCGAAGATGCCAGCCGTGCGTTATCGGCCCAAGTGGTGCAATTGAAGCAGTTGATTAGTGCATTTCGGGTATGACTCAACGAAACACCTGTAGTACACATTACTCGTTCGAGTGGTCCCGATCCTGTTTTGCGGCAGGATCGGGATTGTCGTCTTCAATGAAAGAGCGTTCACCGCTCTACTTGTGCTGACAAAACCATAAGCCTAAGAAGGACACGGCCATGACCGCTGCATCGCTGGGTATCAAGGGGCGTTGCGCTCACTGCCAGTTCACCCTGGAACTCAAGCCATGGGAGCTCAATGCCATGGCGATCAATGAGAGCTTCACTTGCAGTCACTGCCAGAAAGCCTTGCGCCTCAGTTGTCCGACGCAAATCAGGCGGCTCAAGGGACTCGACTCATTGGCAATGCTGCGGGCAAGCCTGCGGGTGATGATCGCCACGGCGCTATTGGTGGCCCTGGTCATGGAGTGGGTGGGGCTGCTGAGCAAGCTCGAGCAACTGAATTTTTCGCTGATCGCCGTGTTCATCTACTTCGCGGTCATGCTCATTGCCCGGCGGCGCCAGCACCTGACGTTGATCCTGCAAGCCGGCAAGGCTCACACCGACACTTTTACCAGTTGAACAACTGGCAGGCGTTGGCGGTACTGGCGGCGGCCAGTTGCTCCGGGGTGATGCCGATGATCGCGGCCAGGGCGACGCAAATCGCCGGCAGGTGCGCAGGGCTGTTGCGTTGCCCGGGGTACATGGCCGGCGCCATGTCCGGTGAATCGGTTTCCAGCACCACCGCGTCCAGCGGCAAATTGGCGATCACCTTGTGCATGCGCAAGGCTTGCGGCCAGGTGGCGGCGCCGCCCAGGCCCAGCTTGAAGCCGAGCTTGATGTACTCCAGTGCTTCCTCCCGGCTACCGGCGAAGGCGTGGATGATCCCGCCGCGTTGCAGCTTGAAGCGTTTCAAGGTGGCAATCACCTGAGCATGACTGCGCCGTACGTGCAGCAGCGCCGGTAGCTGGAAATCATTGGCCAATTGCAGTTGCGCTTCGAACAGCGTTTGCTGGCGCTGGCGATCCAGGGTTGGCAGGTAGTAATCGAGGCCGAACTCTCCCACCGCGCACAGCTGCCGATGACCGGCCAGGCGGCTCAGCCAGTCCGCCAACTGCGTGAGGTCGTCGGGCTGGTGTTCGTCGAGATAGACCGGGTGCAGGCCAAAGGCGGCGTGCAGGTCCGGATCGCTTTGCACCAGCTCCCAGACCCGCTGCCAATTGCGCTGATAAACCCCCAGCACCACCATGCGCTGCACCCCCAGGGCGCGGCTTTGGGCGAGCAGCGCCTGGCGGTCGTGATCGAAATCGGCGAAATCCAGATGGGTGTGGCTGTCGATCAGCTCCACGGCTCAGTCCTGGTGAATGCGCTGCTTGAACGTCCGGCCGATGGCTTGCACGCCCGGCTGGTAGAGATCTTCTTCAACGGCAGCGAGGGCCAGTTGCAGGGCCTTGTCGGCGATCAGTTGATGCTGTTGCGCCATGGCGTTGACCGGCAGCGGCAGGAAGTCCAGCAACTGCGTATCGCCGAACGTACCCAGGCGCAGCGGGCGGTTTTTCAGCGGGTAATCGTGCAACGCATCGAACACGCCCTGCAGCAGCACGTAGGAAGTGGTCACCAGCGCATCCGGCAGATGCCCGAGGCGTTGCAGCAGCTCTTCCATCATCTGACGGCCGCCTTCGCGGCTGAACGACTCGCCGTGTTCGATCAGCACCTGGCCTTTGAAGTCGACCAGTGCCTGCTGGAAGCCAGCGGCGCGGTCCTGGCTGATGCTCAGCTCGGGGCGTGCACCCAGCAGCACGATCTGCCGCGGTTCGGGTTGCAACAGGCTGCGGGTGAGTTGCAGGCTGGCTTCCCGGTCGTCGCTGATTACCGAACAGAAGTGTTCTGGCTCCATGACCCGGTCGATAGCGATGATCGGCAAACCCTTGGCCTGCAACTGGCGATAACTGTCGTCGCTGGCCGGCAGACAACTGGCGACGAACAGCGCATCGCAGCGCCGAGCACGAAACAGCTTGAGCAATTGGCGCTCGCTGTCCGGGGCGTCATCGGAGCTGGCGATCAGCAATTGATAGCCATGGGCCCTGGCGCCCTGCTCCAGCAACTTGGCAATACGTGCGTAACTGGGGTTTTCCAGGTCGGGCAGAATGAAGCCCAGGGTGCGGGTGTGCCGGCTGCGTAGCCCGGCTGCCTGGGGATTGGGTGTGAAACCATGTTGTTCGACAACGGCGCGCACGCGCTCGACCGTGGCGTTGCTGATGCGCTGCTGTTCGGCCTTGCCGTTGATGACGTAGCTGGCGGTGGTGACGGACACACCGGCCAACTGGGCGATATCACTGAGTTTCAACTCGGGAATTCCTTGTTTTTTCGAGCTTGCCCCGACATTTTCGCCAATCCTACCTGAATAAGGCAGCAGACCAATGTCGCACGCATCCGACCGGTTGGGCTTCATGCCTGAAAGATTATCGAGTAACGTGCGCACTTCGCTAGATTAAACGATTCAGCAGGCGTATTTTCTACAGTATTCGCCCTTTTGTCGGTGCTGCCGCGAAACCGCCAAAGGATGCCTCGAAAAACTGTTCGCATAAAAGCCTAAGCTGATTCATTCAAAACAATACCTGGTGCCCCGGCACCAAAAAGGAGAAAGCATGCTCGAGCTCACCATAGAGCAGATATCCATGGGCCAGAGCGCCGTGGATAAAGCCGCTGCATTGCATCTGCTGGCCGACAAACTGGTCGCCGACGGCCTGGTGGCCGAAGGTTACCTCGCGGGTTTGCAGGCGCGTGAAGCCCAGGGCTCGACCTTTCTCGGCCAGGGCATCGCCATCCCCCACGGCACCCCCGATACTCGCGAGCTGGTACACACCACCGGCGTCCGTCTGCTGCAATTCCCTGAAGGCGTGGACTGGGGCGACGGACAGATCGTCTACCTGGCCATCGGCATCGCCGCCAAGTCCGACGAACACCTGCGTCTCCTGCAATTGCTCACCCGCGCCCTCGGTGAAACCGACCTGGGCCAAGCCTTGCGCCGTGCCAGCAGCGCCGAAGCCTTGCTCAAGCTGTTGCAGGGCGCGCCGCAGGAGCTGGCGCTGGATGCGCAGATGATTGGCCTGGGCGTGTCCGCTGACGATTTCGAGGAACTGGTGTGGCGCGGCGCCCGCCTGCTGCGCCAGGCCGATTGCGTGAGCAACGGTTTCTCGGCGGTGCTGCAACAGGTCGAGGCGTTGCCCCTGGGCGATGGCTTGTGGTGGTTGCACAGCGAGCAGACGGTCAAGCGTCCGGGCCTGGCGTTCGTCACCCCGGACAAACCGATTCGCTACCTCGGCCAGCCATTGAGCGGACTGTTCTGCCTGGCCAGCCTGGGTGAAGCCCATCAAGCCCTGCTCGAACGCCTGTGCGCGTTGCTGATCGAGGGTCGTGGCCACGAATTGGGCCGTGCCACCAGTCGCCGTGCGGTGCTGGAAGTGCTCGGCGGCGAACTGCCTGCCGACTGGCCCAGCGCGCGGATCGCCCTGGCCAACGCCCATGGCCTGCATGCGCGGCCGGCGAAAATTCTCGCGCAGTTGGCGAAAAGTTTTGACGGCGAGATTCGCCTGCGCATCGTCGACGGCCAAGACAGTGCCGTCTCGGCGAAAAGCCTGAGCAAGTTGCTGAGCCTCGGCGCCCGTCGTGGCCAGGTGCTGGAGTTGATTGCCGAGCCGAGCATCGCCGCGGATGCACTGCCGGCGTTGTTGGCGGCAATTGAAGAGGGGCTGGGCGAAGACATCGAACCGCTGCCGGCATTCAGCGAGCCGCGCGAAGCCCTGGCCGAGATTGCCGAGGTGCTCCTGGCACCGGCCTCCGGTAGCCAGATTGCGGCCATTGCCGCGGCCCCCGGTATTGCCATCGGCCCGGCGCACATTCAGGTCCAGCAGGCCATCGATTACCCGTTGCGTGGCGAATCCACCACCCATGAACGCGAGCGCTTGCACGGCGCACTGGCCGAAGTGCGCAGCGACATCGAAGGGCTGATCCAGCGCAGCAAGGCCAAGGCGATTCGCGAGATTTTCATCACTCACCAGGAGATGCTCGACGACCCGGAGCTGACCGACGAAGTCGACACCCGCCTCAAGCAGGGCGAAAGCGCCGAGGCGGCATGGATGGCGGTGATCGATGCCGCGGCGCGTCAGCAGGAATCCTTGCAGGACGCCTTGCTCGCCGAACGTGCGGCGGACTTGCGCGACATCGGGCGACGGGTACTGGCCCAACTGTGCGGCATCCAGACCCCCAGCGAGCCGGACCAGCCGTACATCCTGGTGATGGACGAAGTCGGCCCTTCCGACGTCGCGCGCCTCGATCCGACGCGGGTGGCCGGCATTCTCACCGCCCGCGGCGGTGCCACAGCCCACAGCGCCATCGTCGCCCGCGCCCTGGGGATTCCAGCGTTGGTCGGTGCCGGTGCGGCGGTACTGCTGCTGGCCCCGGGCACGCCGCTGTTGCTCGACGCCCAGCGCGGTCGCCTGCATGTGGATGCCGACGCCGCCACCCTGCAGCGTGCCAGCGAGGAGCGCGATACCCGCGAGCAGCGCCTCAAGGCCGCCGCCGAGCAGCGTCACCAACCGGCGGTGACCCGCGACGGGCATGCCGTCGAAGTGTTTGCCAACATCGGCGAAAGCGCCGGAGTGACTGGCGCGGTGGAGCAGGGTGCCGAAGGCATCGGCCTGCTGCGCACCGAACTGATCTTCATGGCCCATCCGCAGTTGCCGGACGAGGCCACCCAGGAAGTCGAGTATCGCCGGGTGCTTGATGGCCTGGCCGGACGGCCGCTGGTGGTGCGCACCCTGGACGTGGGTGGCGACAAGCCGCTGCCGTATTGGCCGATCGCCAAGGAAGAAAACCCCTTCCTCGGCGTGCGCGGCATTCGCCTGACCTTGCAACGCCCGCAAGTGATGGAAGCGCAACTGCGTGCCTTGCTGCGCGCCGCCGACAATCGCCCGCTGCGCATCATGTTTCCCATGGTCGGCAACGTCGAGGAATGGCGCCAGGCGCGGGACATGACCGAGCGCCTGCGCCTGGAAATACCGGTGGCGGACCTGCAACTGGGGATCATGATCGAGGTGCCCTCGGCCGCCTTGCTCGCGCCGGTGCTGGCCAAGGAAGTGGACTTTTTCAGTGTCGGCACCAACGACCTGACCCAGTACACCCTGGCCATCGACCGTGGTCATCCGACCTTGTCGGCCCAGGCCGATGGCTTGCACCCGGCGGTCCTGCAACTGATCGACATCACCGTGCGCGCCGCCCATGCCCATGGCAAATGGGTCGGCGTGTGTGGCGAGCTGGCGGCCGATCCGCTGGCGGTGCCGGTGCTGGTCGGGCTGGGCGTCGATGAGCTGAGCGTCGGTGCGCGCAGCATCGGTGAGGTCAAGGCGCGGGTACGTGAGTTGAGCCTGCCCCAGGCACAAGAATTGGCCCGCCAGGCTTTGGCCGTGGGCAGCGCGCAGGAAGTGCGCACGTTAGTGGAGACGCAGTAATGGCCCGTATTTTAACCCTGACCCTCAACCCGGCCCTGGACCTCACGGTGCAGTTGCCGCGCCTGGCGGCCGGTCAGGTCAATCGCAGCACGGCGATGCACACCCATGCTGCCGGCAAGGGCGTGAACGTTGCCCAGGTGCTGGCCGATCTGGGGCATCAGGTGACCGTCAGCGGCTTTCTCGGTGAGGACAATCTGCAGGCGTTCGAGGCGCTGTTTGCGCGCCGGGGTTTTGTCGATGCCTTCATCCGGGTCGCCGGGGAAACCCGCAGCAATATCAAGTTGGCCGAGGATGATGGACGGATCACCGACCTCAATGGCCCAGGGCCGGTGATCAGCGCCGCTGCGCAGCAGGACCTGCTTGATCGGCTGGAGCAGATCGCCCACGGCCATGACGCCGTCGTCGTCGCCGGCAGCCTGCCCCGTGGTGTCAGCGCGCAGTGGTTGCACGCTCTGGTGCTGCGCCTCAAGGCCAAGGGCCTGAAGGTTGCCCTCGACACCAGCGGCGAAGCGCTGAAGGCGTGCCTTGGCGCCGGGCCGTGGCTGATCAAGCCCAACACCGAAGAGCTGGCCGACGTGCTCGGTAGTGCCGTGGTTTCGTCCGCGGCCCAGGCCGAAGCAGCGAGCCGCCTGCATGCCCAGGGCATCGAGCATGTGGTGATTTCCAATGGCGCCGAGGGCGTGAACTGGTTCAGCGTCGGCTCGGCGCTGCATGCCACACCGCCACGGGTCATCGTCGCCAGCACGGTCGGTGCCGGTGACTCGTTGCTGGCGGGCATGCTCCACGGTCTGCTGAGTGCCGACACACCGGAGCAGACGCTGCGTACCGCCACTGCAATCGCCGCCCTGGCGGTGACCCAGATCGGTTTCGGCATCAACGACACCGCGCACCTGGCGCAGCTCGAACAGGGGGTGCGCGTGCGTCCCCTGACAGAACAATAAGAGGCTTGGTCATGAAGTTAGCCATTGTTACTGCCTGCCCGAACGGCATGGTTACCAGTGTGCTCTGCGCACGTTTGCTGGATGCGGCAGCGCAGCGCCAGGGCTGGAGCACCAGCGTTGAAGTCCACGATGCGGCGCACCCGGAGCGCCAGTTATCAGCCGCTACGCTCGACGAAGCCGAGTGGGTGTTGCTGGTCAGCACAGGGACGCTGGACCTGTCGCGCTTCGTCGGCAAGCGCCTGTTCCAGAGCACGCCGTCCCAGGCCCTGCAGGACGTCGATGCGGTGTTGCGCCGGGGTGCTGAAGAAGCGCAAATCTACAGCCCGCCGCAGGTACAAGCCGAGCCGGTCGCTACGGCTCAGAGCACACCACGGCTGGTGGCGGTCACCGCCTGCCCGACTGGCGTCGCCCACACCTTCATGGCCGCCGAAGCCTTGCAGCAAGCTGCGAAACGCCTGGGCTACGAGCTGCAGGTGGAAACCCAGGGCTCGGTCGGCGCACGCAATCCGTTGAGTGCCGAGGCCATCGAAGCGGCCGACGTGGTGCTGTTGGCGGCGGACATCGAGGTGCCGACCGAGCGTTTCGCCGGCAAGAAAATCTATCGCTGTGGTACCGGTATCGCCCTCAAACAGGCCGAGGCGACACTGAACAAGGCGCTGGCCGAAGGCAAGCAGGAGAGTGCCGCCAGCGCTGGCAAGGTGGCTTCCAAACAAGAGAAAACCGGGGTCTACAAGCACCTGCTGACCGGTGTGTCGTTCATGTTGCCGATGGTGGTGGCGGGCGGTTTGTTGATCGCTCTGTCGTTCGTGTTTGGCATCGAGGCGTTCAAGGAGCAGGGCACGCTGGCTGCGGCGCTGATGCAGATTGGTGGCGACAGCGCCTTTAAATTGATGGTGCCGTTGCTGGCGGGTTATATCGCCTATTCGATCGCCGACCGTCCTGGCCTGGCGCCGGGGATGATCGGCGGACTGCTGGCCAGCACCCTGGGTGCCGGGTTTATCGGCGGGATTATTGCCGGTTTCCTCGCCGGTTACGCGGCGCAGGCGATCAATCGTTATGCGCGGTTGCCGCAGAGTCTGGAAGCGCTGAAACCGATCCTGATCATCCCGCTGCTGGCGAGCCTGTTTACCGGTCTGGTGATGATCTATGTCGTGGGCAAACCGGTGGCCGGGATGCTTGCCGGCTTGACCCACTTCCTCGACAGCATGGGCACCACCAACGCGATTCTGCTGGGGGTATTGCTCGGCGGCATGATGTGCGTCGACCTCGGCGGGCCGATCAACAAGGCCGCCTATGCATTCTCGGTGGGGCTGCTGGCCTCGCAGAGTTATGCACCGATGGCCGCGACCATGGCCGCCGGTATGGTGCCTCCGATCGGCCTGGGCATCGCCACGTTTATCGCCCGGCGCAAGTTCGCCCAGACCGAGCGCGAAGCCGGCAAGGCTGCCTTGGTGCTGGGGCTGTGCTTCATCTCCGAAGGGGCGATTCCGTTTGCCGCCAAGGACCCGCTGCGGGTGATTCCGGCGAGCATCGCCGGCGGCGCGTTGACCGGTGCGCTGTCGATGTACTTCGGCTGCAAACTGATGGCGCCACACGGTGGACTGTTCGTGATGCTGATCCCGAATGCGATCAACCATGCGTTGCTGTATTTGCTGGCGATTGTCGCCGGTAGCCTGCTGACGGCGGTGGTGTATGCACTGGTCAAGCGACCGGAAGCGGTGGAGCTGGCGGTTGAACCCGCCAGCGCCTGACTCAATGACACCTGTAGGAGCGAGCCTGCTCGCGATGGCGGCCTGACATTCAACGGTGAATGTACGGGCCTCATCGCGAGCAGACGGATCGCCGCCCGGCTGCTCCTACAGGTGGTTGTGTGTAACCAGGATCAGTACACGTCGCGGCGATAACGCCCTTGCTCGATTAACTGCTCAACCTCGTCAGGGCCCAGCACCTCGTTGAGCACCTGATCCACCCCCGACGCCATCCCCTGCAAACTGCCGCAGATGTAGATCACTGCGCCGTCCGCCAGCCACTGTTTCAATAGTGACGCCGATTCGCGCAACCGATCCTGGACGTAGACCTTCTCGACTTGATCCCGTGAGAAGGCCAGGTCGAGGCGCTCCAGGTCGCCCTCGATCAGCCAGCTCTCCAGTTCGTCGCGGCACAGGTAGTCGTGCTCGCGATTACGCTCACCGAACAGCAGCCAGTTACGCGTCTGGCCGTCGGCAATCCGCGCTTTCAGCAAACTGCGCAGGCCGGCGAGGCCGGTGCCGTTGCCCAGCAGAATCATCGGCACCGGAGAAGGCGGCAGATGGAAGCCGCTGTTGCGCCGTACCCGCAGGCTGATCGGCGAACCCAGCGGCGCATGTTCGGTCAGCCAGCCCGAGCCGATGCCGAGGCTGCCATCGGCATGCCGTTCCTGGCGGACGATCAACTCCAGCACACCGTCGGCGGCAATCGAGGCGATCGAGTATTCGCGCATGGCCAGTGGCACCAGCGCATCGACCAGCGCCTGGGCATGCAGGCCCACCAGGTGCGTGCGGTTGTCCGGCAACTGGCGGCTGGCGAGGGCTTGCTCCAGGGTTTCCTGCAGGCCATCGAGTTGCACAGACGTGCTGCCGGCAATGCCAAGGCCATCAAGGAAATGCTCGATCGCCCACGGACAATTGCGTGGCAGCACTTCCACCAGATCACCCGCCAGCCAGCTGCTGTTATCGGGTGCGCTCAAGCCCAGTAGGTACACGCCGGAGCCGTTGCTGTCGGGGTTCATCAGCTCGCGACGCTTAAGGGTCCAGTTGTTGTAGCTCGGCGCCTGCCAGAGTTCGGCTGGGGCCTGCCCGGTCAACTGAGCGAGTTGCTGTTGCCAGTGGCGCAGGGCGTAGGCATCGCCGCTGTCGACTTCCACCGGGGCGAACAGCGTGGTGCCGCCGTGTTGCGCCAGCCACTGGTGCAGGCGCCGGGCGAAGCCGCAAAAGTGCTGGTACTGGCGATCACCGAGGCCGAGCACCGCATAGTTCAGGCTGCTCAGGCTGGCTGCGTGGCCCAGCACTTTGCGCTCGAAACCACGGGCACTGTCCGGCGCTTCGCCGTCGCCGAAGGTGCTGACCACGAACAATGCGTTGTTCGATTCACGCAGGTCTTGCTCGCTGACGGCCGCGAGCGGTTGCACCTTGACCGGCATGCCGGCCGCCTGCAGTTGGCTGGCGGTCTGCCAGGCCAGGTGCTCGGCAAAGCCACTCTGGCTGGCAAAACCGATCAACCAGGCCGGGGTGTTGCTGGCGCTTGGCACAAGGTCTTTGCGCGCCTGTTTGATCTGGCGTTTCTTGCGTCGACGGTCGAGGTAGAGCAGCCAGCCGGTAATAAAGAACAGCGGCATCAGCAACGAGGTGACCATCAAGATGATGCGTCCGGCGAGGCCGAAATAACTGCCGACGTGCAGCGCGTAGACGCTGGTCAACAGCTGCGCCTTGAAGCTCTTGTCGCTGTAGCGATCGTGACGCTTGATCACCCCGGTGGCCGGGTCGAGGCTGATCTGGTTCAGGGCGCGCTCATGGGGCGAGGTTTTCAGCAGGTAGAACACGGTCGCCGGTTGCCCGGCCACTGGCGGCATGCGCACGTTGTAGGCGCTGAGGTCCGGGCCGGCGGCACTGTAGATGCTGCTCCAGATCGCATTGTAATCGGCCACCGGGGCCGGACCGGCCGGTGGTGGGCCGCCGCGACCCTGGCGCACGCGCTCGTTTTGCGGGGCGTCGGACAGCAGTCGGGTCACGCCCTTGTTGTACCACTCGTAGGACCAGGTCAGTCCGGTCAGGGCCGCCAGCAGGTACGCCAGCAAGCACCAGGTGCCGGCCACCGAGTGCAGGTCCCAATTGAAGCTGCGGCCTTTTTTCTTCCAGTCCAGGGTCAGCCAGGCGCGCCAGCTTTGCCACTGGCGCGGCCAGCGCAGGTAGAGCCCGGACAGGCAGAAGAAGATCAGGATCAGGGTGCAGGCGCCGGTGATCTGCCGACCGGTATCGCCCATCGCCAGGAAGCGGTGCAGCTGCAGCATCAGGCCGAAGAAATCCTGGCCCACCGCTTCGCCGGTGAACTCACCGGTGTATGGATCGACGTAGCGCATCTGCCCGCGACGTTCCCCCGGCGGCGGAGTGAAGAACAGGCGCGCGGCATAGCCGCTGTCAGTGTCGACCCAGAGCATCGCGACTTTCTTGCCCTCGCGCGCTTCGGCCTTGGCCACCAGCTCAACCGGTGGCAAGACCCCGGCCGGGAGCTTCTCCACCCGCAGCACCTGGGGGTTGATGGCCCGCATGATCTCGTCCTGAAACGACACCGTGGCGCCGGTAAAGCCCATCAAGGCCAGTACCAGGCCTGCGCTGATGCCGAAGAACCAGTGCAGCTGGAACAGGGTTTTCTTCAACACATCGACCGCCTTGTTTCGTTCAAAGAATTTTCACGGCGCGCATTATGCCGTGGGTTGCTGGCAGGCTTTGCCTTTTACGCACAAAGGCCCCGCTCATCGAGATGAACGGGGCCCTGGTGTTCACGCTTCCATCAGAAGTGGAAGTTGGTGCTCAGCAATGCCGTACGGCCCGCCGCCTGGTTGGCGAAGTGGGTCGAGAAGGCTTTGTCGTAGTAGGTTTCGTCGGTCAGGTTCTGCACGTTCAATTGCAGGTCGATGTTTTTGGTCAGCTTGTAGGCGGCCATTGCATCGTAGCGAACGTAGGAATCAACCATGGTGGTGTTGGCGACGCTGCCGAATACGTCGTCGACATAGAACGCGCCGCCACCGACGGTCAGCTTCGGCGTGATCTGGTAGGTGGTCCAGACGCTGGCGCTGTTTTTCGGGGTGTTCGGCAGTTCGTTGCCGTCGGTCACGCTGAGCGGGCCGCCGTCGACTTGTTCGCTGTCCATGTAGGCGTAGCCGGCGAACACTTGCCACTTGTCGGTGATCTTGCCGGTGGCCGACAACTCGATCCCCTGAACGCGGGTTTTGCCGGCGTTTTCATAGGTGGTCGAGTCAACCTGGACGCGGGCGTTGTCTTTCTCGGTGCGGAAGATATCGGCGGTCAGCGACAGGCGATCGTTCAGCAGGTCCCACTTGGTACCGATTTCGTAGTTCTTGGTGGTTTCCGGCTCCATGTCGCTCTTGAGCTGGTTACCCGAACGGTCGGGTGTGCCACCCAGCGCGTTGCCTTCCTGGCAGTCACCGATGCAGTTGCCCGGTGGCGTCGCGGAAGTGGCGTAGGACGCGTAGATGCTGCCGTTCTCAGCCGGCTTGTAGACCACACCGAACTGACCGGTGATGAACTCGCTGGTGTCCTTGCCTTTGTAGGTGGTGGCGCCAGCAGCGTTGTAGGACTTGTACTGGGTATCGAAGTGGTCGTAACGCAGGCCCATGTTCACCAGCCATTGTTCCGACAACTCGAGGGTGTCGAACAGGTAGATGGCGCGGGTGTTGGCATCGGTGTCGGTGCCTGCGTAGTTGCGCGAGATCGCGCCGTTCCACGGATCACTCGGGGTCGGGTTGGACAGCGAGGTGCAGTTGTAGCCGCTTGGTGCGCCTACGATCGATGGATTGCAGCCGCTAGTGTTCAGACCGGTGTTGGTGTTGACGTTGTACCCGGACTTCTCGCTCTCTTCACGGCTGAACTCGATACCGGTGGAGAAGCTGTTCTTGAAGCCGGCGATGTACACGTCACCAAACAGATCGGTCTGGTTGGTGGTGGTGTCGGTGTTGCTGACACGGGTGTTGGCGCGGCGCCACACGGTACCATTGTTGACGTTGCCCTTGCTGTCGTCCGGCTGGGTCAGGATGTAGTCCTGCATGCTGCTGCCGTGGCGCAGGGTGTTCTTCACGGTCAGCGCGTCGCTCAGGTCGTGCTCGATGGCGAAGGTCGCGGTGTCGGTACGGGTCTTGCGGAAATCGCGGTTGTCCAGGCCGTAGAAGTTGCTGCTGTCACCGCCGGCGTACGGCTTGTCCGGATTGGACTTGGTGCGGTCAGCCGACTTGCCTGACGCTGGCATGGTGTACGGAATGCCCGAGTCCGGCGTGTCGTTGCTTTCCAGGTGGTAGTAGTCGAGGTTGACGCGGGTGTCGGTGCCCAGGCCGAAGACCAGGGAAGGCGCAACGCCCCAACGGTCGTAGTCGACGCTGTCACGGCCGGCCACATTGCTTTCGTGGCTCATCAGGTTCAGGCGGCCAGCGGCGCTGTCGCTGAACTGGTAGTTGCCGTCCAGGGTGTAGCGGCGGGTCTGGTCGGAGCCGTAGGTGAAGCCACCGTCGAACGAGTCGCCCAGGTGCGCTTTCTTGCTCACCAGGTTGATGGTGCCGCCGGCTGCGCCACGACCGCCAATGGCGGAGTTCGGGCCCTTGCTGACTTCGATCGATTCAACGGCGAAGATTTCGCGGCTCTGCGAACCGGTGTCGCGCACGCCGTCGAGGTAGGTATCACCCTGAGCGTCGAAACCACGGATGAACGGACGGTCGCCTTGCGGGTTGCCGCCTTCGCCAGCGCCAAAGGTGATGCCTGGAACGGTGCGCAGGGCGTCCTGCATGTTCAGGGCGCCGGTGTCCTTGAGGACTTGTTGCGGGATCACGGTCACGGAACGTGGGGTGTCAATCAGCGGCGCGGTGTACTTGGGCGAGGATGCCTTTTCAACCTGGTAGGACGTCGCGTCCTGCGCTTCACCGGTCACGCTGGTGGCGTCCAGCGCGATCGCATTGCCGGAAGTCTTCGCCTCGGTTTTTTCAGCGGCGAAAACCATGTGGCCTGCGGAGCCGGCGGTGATCGCCACGCCAATGGCAGAAGCGAGCAAACGCGGCGTGCTGACCGGTGATTGTGGTAGTTGACGTGACATTGTGAATTCCCCTCCCCAAGGATTTGAGGCGGCGAAATATAGGGTAAACAGGTATTTCTAACAATTGCGATTTATTGCTATTTGCACTGAATTTACATTCTTTACAATTTGTCCTTACGGTTTTTACGTTCTCGTTCGTCATGCCAGTTTTACATCAACAATAAGAATCAATACCATTGGCGACCTCTTGACTTTCAGGTATCGCGCCATGCTGCTGCACATTCCCGGCTTGTTCTCCCGTGAGGAGGTGCAGCGCATTCGCGAGGCGCTGGAACAGGCTGATTGGGCGGACGGCAAGATCACCGCCGGGTTCCAGTCGGCGAAGGCCAAGCACAACCTGCAATTGCCCGAGGGCCATCCACTGGCTCAGGAAATCGGCGCGGCGATGCTCGATCGGCTGTGGAAAAATCCGCGCTTCATGTCAGCCGCACTGCCGCACAAAGTGTTTCCGCCGCTGCTCAACTGCTACACCGCCGGTGGCAGCTTCGACTTTCATATCGACAACGCCGTGCGCCAGCCCAAGGGCAGCGTCGAGCGGGTGCGCACCGACCTTTCGTCGACCCTGTTCTTCAGCGACCCGGACGAATACGACGGCGGCGAACTGGAAATCCAGGACACCTTCGGCACCCAGCGCGTGAAATTGCCCGCCGGCGACATGGTGCTGTACCCGGGCACCAGCCTGCACAAGGTCAACGCGGTCACGCGCGGTACGCGTTACGCCTCGTTCTTCTGGACCCAGAGCCTGGTGCGCGAGGACAGCCAGCGCGCCTTGCTGTTCGAGATGGACGAGGCGATCCAGCAACTGACCGCCGACATGCCCGATCACCCGTCGTTGATCCGCCTGACCGGCACCTACCACAACCTGCTGCGTCGCTGGGTCGAGGTGTAAGTGGCGGACTTTCGTTTACGCCGCGAAGAAACCCTCGACGCCGAGCGCCTGCGCGCCATGCTCGACGAAAGCCCGGCCCGCGCGGCCCAGGCGATCCTGATCGCCGCCGGCGAAGGTGAGCTCGAAGCCCAGGCCTTGCTCGGGCAGATTCTGCTCGATGGCCAGGGCATCGCCCAGGATCAGCCGCTGGCCGTGCGCTGGTTCGGCATCGCCGCGCAGCAGGGCCACCTGATGGCGCGCAATATGCTTGGGCGCTGCCATGAGCACGGTTGGGGGTGTGTGGCGGATGCTGCGGTTGCTGCGCGGCACTATCGAGTCGCCGCCGAGGCTGGTCTGGACTGGGCGATGTACAACCTCGCCAATCTGTTGGCGACCGGTCGCGGCGTGGTCGAGGATCAGTCCCAGGCATTGGGTTTGTATCGTCGTGCCGCTGAGCTGGGCCACGCCAAGTCGATGAACCTGGTGGGGCGCTATCTGGAGGAAGGGCGGTTTTGTCCGGCTGATGCGGCGGGCGCGGTCGAGTGGTACCGACGTTCGGCGCAAGGGGGGGATTTTCGCGGGCAGTTCAGTTATGCCGCGGTGCTGGCGGGTGAGGGGCAGATCGAGGCGGCCCAGGGATGGCTGCGCGAGGCATTGGCGGGTGGCAACCTGAAGTTTCTCGCGGTGGCGTGTCAGGCGCTGGAGAGTGCGCAGGATGCGCGGATTCGGGCGATGGCGGGGGATTACAGGATGCGTATGGAGCAGTTGCAGGGAGCGTAGCAACGCGTTCAGTTTGGGTGAACGCGTTGCCCTTGAGTCCATCGCGAGCAGGCTCGCTCCTACAGACAGCCTTTAGACGTAGAACGATTTCAGTGGCGGGAAGCCGTTGAATTCAACTGCGCTGTAGCTGGTGGTGTAGGCGCCGGTGGACAGCCAGTACAGGCGATCACCGATGGCCAGGTTCAGCGGCAGGCCGTACTTGTAGTTCTCGTACATGATGTCGGCGCTGTCGCAGGTTGGGCCGGCGATGACCACTTCTTCCATTTCGCCTTTCTTCTCGGTCCAGATCGGGAACTTGATGGCTTCGTCCATGGTTTCGATCAGACCGGAGAATTTGCCCACGTCGGTGTATACCCAACGCTCGACGGCGGTGCGCGATTTCCGTGCAACCAGTACCACTTCACTGACCAGGATGCCGGCGTTGGCGATCAACGAACGGCCTGGCTCGAGGATGATTTCCGGCAGGTCGTCGCCGAAGTCTTCCTTGAGGAAGCGGATGATCTCTTCAGCGTAGGTTTCCAGGCTGTTGGTGCGGGTGATGTAGTTGGCCGGGAAGCCACCGCCCATGTTGATCAGCTTGAGGACGATGCCGTCTTCTTCTTTCAGGCGCTCGAAGATCACTTTGACCTTGGCGATTGCCGCGTCCCAGACGCTGATGTCGCGCTGTTGCGAACCGACGTGGAACGACACGCCGTATGGCACCAGGCCCAGGTCGCGAGCGAGAATCAGCAGGTCCATGGCCATGTCGGTCTGGCAGCCGAATTTGCGCGACAGTGGCCAGTCAGCGGTGGTCGAGCCTTCGGTAAGGATGCGCACGTAGACTTTCGAACCCGGCGCGGCCTTGGCGATGTTGCGCAGGTCGGCTTCGGAGTCGGTGGAGTACAGGCGCACGCCTTTATCGTAGAAGTAGCGGATGTCCTTGGACTTCTTGATGGTGTTGCCGTAGCTGATGCGGTCGGCGCTGACGCCGCGCTCCAGGACCTTGTCCAGCTCGTAGATCGAGGCGATGTCGAAGCTCGAGCCCTTTTCCTTGAGCAGGTCAATGATCTCGACGGCCGGGTTGGCCTTGACCGCGTAGTAGACCTTGGCGAATTCGAAGCCGGCGCGCAGGTCGTCATAGGCCTGGCTGATCATCGCGGTGTCGATCACCACGAAAGGGGTCTCTTGCTTGTCGGCGAACGCCTTCATTTTCTGAAAGGTATCGCGCGCGAAATAGTCTTCGACCTGGATCGACATAGAGGGAAGCTCCTACTGGCAAACGTTAGAAATCAATGGGTGCAAATGAACGTCCTCCGTATCCCCACTTTGGTTCGCCTACTTCCCAAGGCATGTCGCCGAAAGCAAAAAGGCCATGGGATGTGCAGCTTTTCCCTTGGCCTTGCTGTCTCGTCGTCAGTACTTGAGCCGGATGGATCGTTTCCAGCATGGACGTTCGGCGCGAACTTTAGGGCGTGAGGGGCTTGAGAGCAACAAAAAATGTCGCGTTTTTGCACGCTTCTGACGTGCGTCCTCCACAGCACTCTTTGTAGCCGACCGAGATGACGGGCAGATGTTCCCGGATTATTTTTGGGTGTTAAAAATACCTGCACGTTCGCTGCTGATGTGTGCTTGATCGTGGGTAAGTGCGATGGGCGCAACATCGGCGACGTTGGCGGCGAGAAGGATTTCTGTGGGGGATTTTGTGGTTCAAAGCGTGGTTTTTTGCAGTGACGAGTGTTGAGATTTTTTTCCGGCGGATGCTGTGCCCAGAATGGCACGATACCTGTGGGAGCGAGCCTGCTCGCGAAGACAATTTCACAGCCAACACTTTCATCGACTGACATTGGGCCATCGCGGGCAAGCCCGCTCCCACAGGGTTTGCGTTTTAACAGGTGGTTTACGCGATCAAATCGCCGCCACCTCAGCCGGCGACACGATATTGGTCTTCATCCCCCGCGAACGCCCCGAGCTCAAATAGGCCGCAATCGACTCCTGCGTCACCTCGCCCAAGAACACCCGCTCGGCATCCATTACCGGCAGCCACGAACGGTTGAATTCGTACATGCGCGACAACAGGATGCGCAAATGCTCGTCATAGGCCGCCGTAGCGTTGAACTCGCGCAGGTACTGGCCGCAGGTGCCGGTCTGACGGTGCAGGTCGCGACGTCGTACATAACCCAGCGCCTTGTTCTCGGCGCAGGTGACCACTACATAACGTCGGTCATGCTCGTCCATCAGTTCCAGCGCATCGGCCACCGGAGTTTCGGGGCTGACGGACGGAGCGTTGTCCGCCGCGTCTTCGGCCTTGACCAGCAACAGGCGCTTGAGGGTGCTGTCCTGGCCGACGAAGTTGCTGACAAAGTCATCCGCCGGGTGCGCCAGCAGGGTGTCCGGGTGATCGATCTGCAGCAATTTGCCGGCGCGGAAGATGGCAATCTTGTCGCCAAGCTTGATCGCTTCGTCGATGTCATGGCTGACCATGATCACCGTCTTGTTCAGCGCTCGCTGCATTTCGAAGAACTCGTTCTGGATCATTTCGCGGTTGATCGGGTCGACCGCGCCGAAGGGTTCATCCATCAGCAAGAGCGGCGCATCGGCGGCGAGAGCACGAATCACCCCGATCCGCTGTTGCTGGCCACCGGACAATTCACGCGGGTAGCGATGCAGGTACTGCTTGGGTTCGAGCTTGATCATGCTCATCAGCTCGCGGGCGCGGTCGTGGCATTTCTGCTTGTCCCAGCCCAGCAGCTTGGGCACCACCACAATGTTTTCTTCGATGGTCATGTTGGGAAACAGACCGATCTGCTGGATCACGTAGCCGATGTTACGGCGCAGGGTCACGGCGTCCAGATCGGTGGTGTCTTCGCCGTTGATCAGGATCTTGCCCGAAGTCGGTTTGATCAGGCGGTTGATCATTTTCAACGTGGTGCTCTTGCCGCAGCCCGAGGGGCCGAGGAATACGCAAATCTCGCCTTCGTTGACGGTCAGGCTTACGTCGTTGACGGCGGATACGGTCTTGCCGTTGCTTTGAAAGGTCTTGGTCAGGTTCTGAAGTTCGATCATTTGAGCAGTCCTTTTGGAGTCAGCGAGCGTTGCAGCCATTGCAGGAGCAGGTCGGCGAAAATGGCCAGGAGACTGACCAGCAGCGCGCCGACGATCAGCATCGACATGTCGCTGCGACTGATGGAGGCGAGGATCAGCACGCCGAGGCCACCGGCGCCGATGGTGGCGGCGATGGTCATCACGCCGATGTTCATCACCACGGCGGTGCGCACGCCGGCGAGGATCACCGGCACCGCGATCGGTAGTTCAACCATGCGCAGGCGCTGGCCGAAGGTCATGCCGATGCCGCGTGCGGCTTCGCGAATCCCCGGTTCGACGCCGGTCAGCGCCAGGTAGGTGTTGCGCATGATTGGCAGCAGGGAATAAAGGAACACCGCGGTAATCGCCGGCATGGGCCCCAGGCCCTGGCCGAATTTCGAGTAGAACGGCAGCAGCAAGCCAAACAGGGCAATCGACGGTACGGTCAGCAGTACAGTGGCGCTGGCCTGCAGCGGTCCGGCGAGGGTCGGGAAGCGGGTCATCAGGATGCCCAGCGGCACGCCGACGACAATCGCCAGGGTCACGGCGATGCCGACCAGGGTGATGTGTTGCCAGGTCAGGTGCAGGACCTGTTGCCAGTCGAGGTGGGAAAAAGCGTTGAAGAAGTCCATGACGTTTTCTCCTCAGTTGATCGGGTGTTGGCGCAGGAAATCAGCGGCAACCACCGAAGGGCTCTGGTGATCGACATCGACCCGGGCGTTGAGCTGGCGCATGGTCTCGTCGTCGAACAGTTCGGCGAGTGGCTTGAGTTGTGCGGCGAGTTGCGGGTGCTGGTCGAGAAACGCCTGACGCACTACCGGGGCGGCGGTGTAGTCCGGGAAATAGTGTTTATCGTCTTCCAGCAGCTTGAGGCCGAACGTATTCAGGCGACCGTCGGTGGTGTAGACCAGCCCGGCGAACACCTGGCCGTTGCGCAGTGCGGTGTAGACCAGGCCGGCGTCCATCTGGCGGATGTTCTTGCGCGTCAGGTCCATGTCGTAGAGCTTGACCATGCCGGCCAGGCCGTCGGAGCGGTTGGCGAACTCGGTGTCCAGCGCCACCAGGTTGTTGCTTTTATTCTCCTGGCGCAGCACCTGGTTGAGGTCGCTGATGCTGTTGACCTGCGGGTATTGCTCCGCGACATTTTTCGGCAATGCTAGGGCGTAGGTATTGCTGAATTTCGATGGCGTCAGCCAGACCAGGCCTTTTTTCGCGTCGAGTTCTTTGACTCGGGCGTAGGACTGCTCGCTATCGAGTTTCTCAGTGACATGGTTGTAGGCCACCAGCGATACGCCGGTGTATTCCCAGAGCATGTCCAGTTGCCCGGTCTCGTGGGCACTGCGCGCCAGGTTACTGCCCAGGCCGCCGGTGACTTGCACCTCGTAGCCCTTGGTGCGCAGGTATTGCGAGGTGATTTCGGCGAGCAGGGTCTGTTCGGTGAACACCCGGGCGCCGATGCGTATCAGCGGTTTTTCCGCGGCTTGGGCAAATCCTGCGAACAGCAGGACGCAGCCTAATAAAAAGCTAGTGGTTTTCATGACGATTCCTTTGCCGGGGCTTAAGACGGGCGCAAGCCGCGTTCGAGCCAGAGACGGCTGGCAAGTGTCACCAGGCCATCAAGCAACAACGCCAGCAGGGCGGTGCAGGCCGCGCCGAGCAGCAATTGCGGCTGATTGTTCAGGGCGATGCCGGGGAAAATCAGGCTGCCCAGGCTGTTGGCGCCGATCAGGAACGCCAGCGGTGCGGTCCCGACGTTGATCGCCAGTGCGACGCGTACGCCACCGATGATGATCGGCACGGCGTTGGGCAATTCGACCTGCCACAGTACTTGGCGCGGGGTCATGCCGATGCCGGTGGCGGCTTCCTTGAGTGAACCCTGGACGTTTTTCAGGCCTTCGTAGGTGTTGCGCACGATGGGCAGGAGCGAGGCGAGGAACAGGGCGAAGATCGCCGGGCCACTGCCGATCCCGAGGATCCCCAGGGCGATGGCCAGGACGGCCAGGGGCGGCACGGTGTTGCCGATGTTGAACACTTGCATGAAGCGTTCGGCGCGGCTGGCCATGCGCGGGCGGCTGAGCCAGATACCGGCGGGAATGCCCACGACGAGGGCAGCCAGCATGGAAGCGAGAACAAGGATCAGATGAGCTTGCAGGTAAAACAACAAATCGTCGCGGTACAGTTCGATCGTGTTGATGCCGATCCAGTGGATCAGCAGGGCCAGGAGGGCGATTACCAGCGCGCCTCCTATCAGCCCTTTGCCATAGCGAATAGCCACAGGCGGACTCCTTTTTTCAGTCGGCGGACACATTCCCGTGTGGCAATGCCATGCCTGGCTGCCGGGAAAATGTTCGCGAAGAGCAGCTCGCCAACGCCGTCAAGAGCGGCAGGAGGTCGAGCCATGAGCACAGCCTCGTCAGGCCGAATTGCAGATGTTTCAAGCCCTGACGAATGGTCGTAACAGGGGAGTGGACGTCTCTACGCTTTAAAAGGTTCCCATCTCAGGCAGCATTTGGCCACCCCTGATGTGCTCAACGGTTCGGTTATTGACTCAAGTTGGGCTATAATCTGCGCCCTTTTTTGAATCACCTGCCAGGCGATTTCCCATGACCAACCAGGCCGCCGAAGTCGCGAAACGCCGCACTTTCGCCATTATTTCCCACCCCGATGCGGGTAAAACCACCATCACCGAGAAACTCTTGCTGATGGGCAAGGCGATTGCGGTTGCCGGCACGGTGAAGTCTCGCAAGTCCGACCGCCATGCCACTTCCGACTGGATGGAAATGGAAAAGCAGCGGGGTATCTCGATTACCACGTCGGTCATGCAGTTCCCGTATCGCGAGCACATGATCAACCTGCTCGACACCCCGGGCCACGAAGACTTCTCCGAAGATACCTACCGTACCCTGACCGCGGTCGACTCGGCCTTGATGGTCCTCGACGGCGGTAAGGGTGTAGAGCCACGGACCATCGCGCTGATGGACGTTTGCCGTCTGCGTGACACGCCGATCGTCAGCTTCATCAACAAACTCGACCGCGATATCCGTGACCCGATCGAACTGCTCGATGAAATCGAAGCGGTACTGAAGATCAAGGCGGCGCCGATCACCTGGCCAATTGGTTGCTACCGTGACTTCAAGGGTGTCTATCACCTCGCCGACGACTACATCATTGTCTACACCGCCGGCCACGGTCACGAGCGCACCGAAACCAAGATCATCGAGAAACTCGACTCGGACGAAGCTCGCGCCCACTTGGGTGACGAGTACGAGCGCTTCGTCGAGCAGCTGGAACTGGTGCAGGGCGCTTGCCACGAGTTCAACCAGCAGGAGTTCCTCGACGGTCAGTTGACCCCGGTGTTCTTCGGTACGGCACTCGGCAACTTCGGCGTCGACCATGTGCTCGACGCCGTGGTCGACTGGGCGCCGCAACCGCTGGCACGTGTCGCCAACGAGCGCACCGTGGAGCCGGTGGAAGAGAAGTTCTCGGGCTTCATCTTCAAGATCCAGGCGAACATGGACCCGAAACACCGCGACCGTATCGCCTTCATGCGCATTTGCTCCGGCAAGTACGAGAAAGGCATGAAGATGCGCCACGTGCGTACCGGCAAGGATGTGCGGATCGGCGACGCGCTGACCTTCTTCTCCTCCGAGCGTGAGCAGTTGGAAGAGGCCTACGCCGGCGACATCATCGGCCTGCACAACCACGGCACCATCCAGATCGGCGACACCTTCAGCGAAGGCGAAGTCCTGGGCTTCACCGGCATCCCGCACTTCGCCCCGGAACTGTTCCGCCGCGTACGCCTGCGCGATCCGCTGAAATCCAAGCAACTGCGCCAGGGCTTGCAGCAACTGGCCGAGGAAGGCGCGACCCAGGTGTTCTTCCCGGAGCGCAGCAACGACATCATCCTCGGTGCCGTCGGTGTGCTGCAGTTCGACGTGGTCGCCAGCCGCCTGAAAGAGGAATACAAGGTCGAATGCTCCTACGAGCCGATCACCGTTTACTCGGCACGCTGGGTCGATTGCAGCGACAAGAAGAAGCTTGAGGAATTCTCCAACAAGGCCGTGGAAAACCTCGCGGTCGACGGCGGCGGCCACCTGACCTACCTGGCCCCGACCCGGGTCAACCTGGCGCTGATGGAAGAACGCTGGCCCGACGTGAAATTCCGCGCGACCCGTGAGCATCATTAAGCGCTAAACGGCAACACCGAAACCCCGCATGCGAGAGCTGCGGGGTTTTTCATGAGCGCTGATTTTCCCCCTGTAGGAGCGAGCTTGCTCGCGAAAACTGGAGGGGCGCCGCGGGTAATCAGGATGCGCGCGTCATCGTTGACGGTCTTCGCTGCGATGCGTCGTCCCGACAAGCCAGCGCCTAAGGGTTCGTCAGGGTGCCCTGATGGAAAATCATCTGCCATTGCTCGCCTTCTCGGCGCCAGATCGAACTGCGTAGGCTGTGGGAATCAGGGCCGTTTGCGCAGTGGTAGGTCACCAGTGCGGTGTCATCCGACAGCGGTTTAATCATGAACTGGCTGATAGCCCGCTGGCTGAAAGGCTGTTGGGGCAAATGCTCCAGCACATCAGCCTTGCTCCAGATCCCACCGCTGGCGCCGAATTCTCTGAAGTCGTCGGCGATCAGTCGGGAGATTTCTTCAACGTCGCAGCGGGTCTGTTGAGACAGCAGGCGTTGCTCGAGCTCCAGCAGTATTTGTCCCAGTTCCATGTCCAGATCTCCGACCTTCGGGGTCATAACCATTCGCCATAACCATTATGCAAAACCGGTCTTCAGTTCAAGGGCATTTGCGGTACTTGCATAGCGTCCTACCAGAGGAACCGCGCTAGATTTTACTCAGCGCCAGTCAGGCACTTTACGAAAGGAAGGGATCGGCTATGAACAGGTTGCTGCGGGTGTTGTTGATGTTGAAGGTGTTGGTGATGTTGTCGTTCGGGACTTCCATGGCCTGGGCCGAATGCACGCAGCACGATACCCAGGCGTCGAGTGGGCAGGTCGGGCACAGTGGGTTGATGTTGGCCAAGTCGGAATCGGAGCCGGGTGATCAGGGGCAGGGTGGTGCGGACAATGATGATGACTCGACCACTGATGAGCCGGATTCCGATGATCCGGATGAAGGTGACAGCCAGACGTAGATGGCCGATAAAAGAAAACCCCGTCGCTGCTGATTGATGCGCAATCGGCAGCGACGGGGTTGTAGAGCATTTGAATCTTGTGCAGGCACCGAATCTTTCGGCTGTCCACAAAACCCTTGTAGGAGCTGGCTTGCCAGCGATGGCGGTGTGTCTGTCGACATCAATGGTGACTGACACCGCCTCATCGCTGGCAAGCCAGCTCCTACAATTTGTATTCCATTTTCAAGCCTTTTCAGGCAGCCCCATCCACAAACTGCTCCGCGTAATGACACGCCACCTGCCGACTATCTACTAATCGCAACGCCGGCTCTTCCGTGCTGCAGCGCTCGGTCGCATACGGGCAGCGCTTGTGAAACGCACAACCCGGTGGCGGGTTCAGCGGGTTGGGCAGTTCGCCGACGATCTTGATTTTTGGCTTGTCCGGGTCCGGGTGGATGGTCGGGGTGGCTGACAGCAGCGCCTGGGTGTAAGGGTGCAGGGGGCGGGCGTAGATGTCGTGTTTCGGGCCGATCTCTACGGGGCGACCGAGGTACATGACCATCACGTCGTCGGCCACGTGTTGCACCACGGCCAGGTTGTGGGAGATGAACACGTAGCCGGTGTTGAATTCCTGCTGCAGGTCCATGAACAGGTTGAGCACCTGAGCCTGAATCGACACGTCGAGGGCCGAGGTCGGCTCATCCGCTACCAGCACTTTCGGTTGCAGCATCATCGCCCGGGCCAGGGCGATGCGCTGGCGCTGGCCGCCGGAGAACATGTGCGGATAACGCTGGTAATGCTCGGGGCGCAAGCCGACCTGCTTCATCATCGCCTGGACTTTTTCCCGGCGTTCGGCAGCGCTCAGGTTGGTGTTGATCAACAGCGGTTCCGCCAGTTGATCGCCGATTTTCTGCCGTGGATTGAGCGAGGCGTACGGGCTCTGGAACACCATCTGCACGTCTTTGCGCAGCTGCTTACGCTGGGCCTTGTCGGCGCCGGCGACTTCCTGGCCGGCGATTTTCAGCGAGCCGGAAGAGGGCTCTTCGATCAGCGTCAAGGCGCGGGCCAGGGTGGATTTGCCGCAGCCCGATTCGCCGACCACGGCCAGGGTCTTGCCGGCTTCCAGTTCGAACGACACGCCATTCAGCGCACGCACGGTGGCGTGGCCCTTGAACAGGCCTCGGGAGACTTCGTAGTGACGGGTCAGGTCACGGGCGGTGAGGACGACGGCCATTACGCCACCTCCTGATTCAAGGGATAGAAGCAGCGGGCGAGGCTGTGGCTTTTCGGGTCGAGGGTCGGCCGTTGGGCGCGGCAGCTGTCTTGCACGTACGGGCAGCGCGGCGACAGCAGGCAGCCGTGGGGACGGTCGTAGCGGCCGGGGACGATGCCCGGCAAGGTCGCCAGGCGCGTCGAACCGAGGCTGTGTTCCGGAATCGCCTTAAGCAGCGCTTCACTATAAGGGTGCGCCGGGATGTCGAACAGCTGCGGCACCTGGCCGACTTCCACCGCCTGGCCGGCGTACATCACGCAGACGCGCTGGGCGGTTTCGGCGACGACCGCGAGGTCGTGGGTGATCAGCACCAGGCCCATGTTTTGCTCTTTTTGCAGGGCCAGCAGCAGGTCCATGATCTGCGCCTGAATGGTCACGTCGAGGGCGGTGGTGGGTTCGTCGGCGATCAGCAGTTTCGGTTCGCCGGCAATTGCCATGGCAATCGCCACGCGCTGGCTCATGCCGCCGGACAGCTGATGCGGGTAGGCGTCCATGCGGCTGGCGGCGCCGGGGATCTCGACTTTTTTCAGCAGTTCGATGGCGCGTTTACGCGCGGCGCGGCCGGACATTTTCAGGTGCAGGCGCAGCACTTCTTCGATCTGGAAACCGACGGTGTAGCTCGGATTCAGCGCGGTCATCGGGTCCTGGAAGACCATGGCCAGGTCCTTGCCGACGATCTTGCGGCGCTGGCGGTTGCTCAACTTGAGCATGTCCTTGCCGTCGAAGCTCAGGGCGTCGGCGGTGACAATGCCGGGGTGCTCGATCAGGCCCATCAGCGCCATCATGGTCACGGACTTGCCCGACCCCGACTCGCCAACGATGGCCAGGACTTCGCCCTTGTCGACCTTCAGATCCAGGCCGTCGACCACCGGCACGGCGGTCTTGTCGCCAAAGCGCACGTTGAGATTGTTGATTTCTAACAGTGACATGGAAATCTCCTCAGGCGGCATTCTTGAGCTTCGGATCCAGCGCATCGCGCAGGCCGTCGCCCATCAGGTTGATTGCCAGCACGCTGAGCAAAATGGTCAAACCGGGCAGGCTGACGACCCACCAGGCGCGTTCGATGTAGTCGCGGGCCGAGGCCAGCATGGTGCCCCACTCAGGGGTGGGCGGTTGCACGCCGAGGCCGAGGAAGCCCAGTGCCGCAGCATCGAGAATCGCCGAGGAGAAACTCAAGGTGGCCTGGACGATCAGCGGCGCCATGCAGTTGGGCAGCACGGTGATGAACATCAGGCGCGGCAAGCCGGCACCGGCCAGGCGCGCGGCGGTCACGTAGTCGCGGTTCAGCTCGCCCATCACTGCGGCGCGGGTCAGGCGCACGTAGGACGGCAAGGAAACGATGGCGATGGCGATCACGGTGTTGATCAGGCCTGGGCCGAGGATCGCGACGATGGCCACGGCCAGCAGCAGCGACGGCAGGGCTAGCATGATGTCCATCAGGCGCATGATGGTCGGGCCGAGCAGACGCGGGAAGAACCCGGCGAACAGACCCAGCAGAATCCCCGGAATCAGCGACATCACCACCGACGACAAACCGATCATCAATGACAGGCGCGAGCCCTGGATCAGTCGCGACAGCAGGTCACGCCCGAGCTCGTCGGTGCCGAGCAGGAACTGCAACTGGCCGCCTTCCAGCCAGGCCGGCGGCGTCAGGAGGAAATCGCGGTATTGCTCGCTGGGGTTATGCGGCGCGACCCACGGCGCGAAAATCGCGCAGAAGATCACCAGCAGCATGAACATCAGCCCGGCGACGGCGCCCTTGTTGCGAGAGAAGGCGTGCCAGAATTCTTTGTACGGGGACGGGTACAGCAGGCTTTGATCGACTGCTGACACGGGAGTTGGAGTGGTCATGGTCTTGATCTCAGCGCTGATGACGGATGCGTGGGTTGGCAAAGCCGTAGAGGATATCCACCACGAAGTTGACCAGGATCACCAGGCAGGCGATCAGCAAAATACCGTTTTGCACCACCGGATAATCCCGGGCGCCGATGGCCTCGATCAGCCATTTGCCGATGCCCGGCCAGGAGAAAATGGTCTCGGTCAGCACCGCGCCGGCGAGCAACGTACCGACCTGCAGGCCGACCACCGTCAGCACCGGGATCAGCGCATTGCGCAGGCCGTGGACGAACACCACGCGCGCCGGCGACAGGCCTTTGGCGCGGGCGGTGCGAATGTAATCTTCGCGCAGCACTTCGAGCATCGAAGAGCGAGTCATCCGCGCGATCACCGCCAGCGGGATGGTGCCGAGCACAATGGCCGGCAGGATCAGGTGGTGCAGGGCGTCGAAAAACGCGTCCGGCTCGTCAGCCAGCAGGGTGTCGATCAGCATGAAGCCGGTGCGCGGCTCGATGTCGTAGAGCAGGTCGATGCGTCCTGAAACCGGGGTCCAGCCCAGGCTCACGGAGAAGAACATGATCAGGATCAGGCCCCACCAGAAGATCGGCATCGAATAACCGGCGAGGGAAATCCCCATCACCCCGTGGTCGAACAGCGACCCGCGCTTGAGCGCCGCAATCACCCCGGCCAGCAGGCCGAGAATGCTGGCGAACAGCAGCGCGGCCATGGACAGCTCGAGGGTCGCCGGGAACAGCGAGGTGAACTCGGTCCACACGCTCTCGCGGGTGCGCAGCGATTCCCCCAGGTCGCCCTGGGCCAGTTTGCCGACGTAGTCCAGGTACTGGGCGTACAGCGGTTTGTTCAATCCAAGGCGTTCCATTGCCTGAGCGTGCATTTCGGGGTCGACGCGACGTTCGCCCATCATGACTTCCACGGGGTCGCCAGGGATCATGCGGATCAACGCGAACGTCAGCAGGGTGATGCCGAAGAACGTGGGGATCAGCAGTCCCAGTCGGCGGGCAATAAAACTAAACATCTTCAGGTGTACCTCATCAGCCGGTTAGGCGTACCGGCCAGCCCGGAGTACGGGTTGGCCGGGGTTTTTTCTACTTCACCTGGGTGGTGGCGAAGTTATTGTTGGTCAGCGGGTTCATGTGATAACCGTCGACATTCTTGCGCATGGCGGTAAACATTTTCGGGTGCGCCTGGTCGATCCACACCACTTCGTCGTGGAGGATGGCCAGGGCTTTTTCATAGAGGGCGGCGCGCTCGGCGGTGTCGGTGGTGGCCCGCGCCTGGGTGATCAGTTCCTGGAATGGCTGGTTGCACCAGCGGCTGTAGTTTTCGCCGTTTTTGGCGGCTTCGCAACTCAGCAGTGGTGTCAGGAAGTTATCCGGATCACCGTTGTCGCCGCTCCAGCCGGCGGATACCAGGTCGTGTTCGCCTTTCTTCGCGCGCTTGAGCATTTCGGCCCATTCCATGACTCGGATGTCGATCGTGATACCGACTTTGGCCAGGTCAGCCTGGATCAACTGCGCCCCCAGTTGCGGGTTCGGGTTGGTCGGCCCACCGGCGTTACGGGTATACAGGGTGAAGACCGTACCGGGCGGTACCCCGGCTTCCTTGAGCAGGGCGCGAGCCTTGTCGAGGTCCTGGGGCGGGTTCTTCAGTGCCGTGTTGTAGCCTAGCAGAGCCGGCGGATACGGGTTGACCGCGGCAACCGCGTTGCCCTTGCCGTACAGGGTGTCGACGTAGTTCTGCTTGTCCAGCGCCAGCTCGATGGCCTGACGCACGCGCACATCGCTCAGGTATTTGTGGCTGGTATTGATCGCGGTGTAGCCGGTGGACATCGCCGGGATGTTCACCACCTGCAGGTTCGGATCGGCCTGGATGCTCGGCACATCATCGGGTTTCGGGTACAGCGCGACCTGGCATTCGTTGGCCTTTAGCTTTTGCAGGCGCGTGTTGTTGTCCGGGGTGATGGCGAAGATCAGCGGATCGGCTGGCGCCTTGCCACGGAAGTACTCCGGGTTGGCCTTGTAGCGGACCTGGGCATCCTTGGCATAACGCTGGAAGATAAACGGGCCGGTGCCGATAGGCTTGCTGTTGAGGTCGGCCATTTTATTGGCCTTGAGCAACTGGTCAGCGTATTCGGCCGAGTGGATCGAGGTGAAGGCCATGCCCAGGTCGAGCAGGAACGGCGCCTCGGGACGGTTCAGGGTGAACTTGACCGTCAGCTCGTCGACTTTCTCGACGCTTTTCAGCAGGTTCTGAAAGTCCATGCTTTCAAAGTAGGGGAAGCCAACGGTGGATTGCTTGTGCCACGGGTGGTTCGGGTCCAGCTGACGCTGGAAACTCCAGACCACGTCGTCGGCATTCAGCGGCCGCGTCGGTTTGAAATAGTCGGTGGTGTGGAACGTCACGCCCTGGCGCAGGTGGAAAGTGTACTGCAGGCCATCCGCGCTGATCTCCCAGCGCTCGGCAAGGGCCGGCTGGATATCGGCGGTGCCGGGCTTGAAGTCGACCAGGCGATTGAACAGGGTTTCCGCTGCCGCGTCGGCGGTCACGGCGGTGGTATAGAGCACCGGGTCGAAACCCTCCGGGCTGGCTTCGGTGCAGACCACCAGGGGTTTTGCCGAAGCGCCGATAGCCGTCGCCAGCAGGGTGGCGGCGAGCGCGGCGCGCAAGGGAAGCATGTTCATGTAAACCCTCCGTAACCAATGAGGCAGATTAGTCGTTGAGGCCGATTCGTCGAATCGGCCCCGGTGTTGTTGCGACTTAAAGGATGTTGAACGGGATGGTGGTGACCAGGCGGAACTCGTTGATGCTGCCGTCAGCCTGGTTCTCGCTCGCCCGGTGCGCGGTGTAGGTGCCGCGTACGGTGGTGGCTTTCAGCGGACCGCTCTGCACCGCGTAGGTTGCACCGATGCCGTATTCATAGTGGTGCTCGCCGTCCTGCGCCTGGATGCCGTCGTAGCCGGTACCGGTGTAGTGCGTGCCGTCGATGCCCCAGCCGCGGGCCTGGTAGATGTTGAACTTGAGGCCCGGTACGCCGTACTCGGCCATGTTCAGGCCGTAGGCAACCTGGAAGGATTTCTCGTTCGGGCCGTTGAAGTCCGACAGCAGGGAGTTGGCCAGGTAGATGCCGTTGGTTTCGTGCAGGTAGTCGAAGTACTCGTTACCGTTGATCTGCTGGTAGGAGAAGGTCAGGGTGTGCGCCTGGTGGGTCAGGCCGAACGACAGCGAGTAGGTATCGTTGTCGATGTTGCCGAGCTTGGCTTTGCCTTCTTCCTGGGTCTTGTAGTAGTTCAGGCCGGTGGTCAGGCTCACGACCGAGCTGTCGCCCAGTACGTGGGTGGCGCCGAAGTAGTACTGGTTCCACAGGTCTTCGGCCTGGGTGGCCCAGAGGCTGGTGGTCAGGCTGGCCAGTGGCGAGTAGCTGATGCCGGCGGTGTTGACGTGATCGGCTTCGGCATTGATGTCGCCGTATTCGGAGCGGAATTTGCTCAGGCTTTCTTCGGTACGCGGCGAGTTGCGGTCAAAGGTCGCGAGGTCGAACGACAGGTTGTTCAGCTCTTCGCTGTGCAGCGCTACGCCCTGGAAGCTCGAGGGCAGGGCACGGTTGCCGATCACGTCGACCTGCGGGCTGCTGAAGTTCATGCGCCCGGCGGTCAGGGTGGTGTTGGACATGCGCGCCTTGACGTTGGCCAGGCCCAGCTTGCTCCACTGGCCCTGGGCATCGCCGCCTTCCTTGGTCAGGGTACGGTTGTTGCCCGCGCCTGGACGAGTGCCCGGTGCGCCGCCGTTGTTCGAGGCCAGGTTTTCGCGGTCACGTTCCAGGGCGATGGCGTTGTACGCCGCCAGCTCGGTGCTGAAGCCCACGGTGCCTTCGGTGAAACCGGAGTTGTATTTGATGATGGTGCCCTGGACCCAGTTGATCCGGCGATCAGTCGGGGTCGAAACGCCATCTTTCTTGTAGGCGAACTTGGCGCCGCGCTTCAGTTGTTCGTTGGCGTACCAGTTACGGGTACTACCGTCGATCTTCTGGCCTTCGACGAAGCCGGTGGCCTCGGATTGGGCATTGCCGGTGTTCACGGTCACCGGGTTGAACGCCTGGCTTTGTGGTTCGGCGTAGGCGGTGGCGGTGATGCTGCTGATGGCCAGGGCCAACAGTGCGGTGTTGCTCAGTTTCATCAGTGAAGCTCCTTTCTTTCTTTTTATAAACACCGGTCTTTGTGGGTGATCCGGTTAGTTGGGTAACACGTTCAAGGCATCGCAAACGTTTGTATGAGGGCGGATCGCCGAATTCAGGCAGCAGTGTTGCGTGGGGGCGAGATTCACCCCCAGGTTCTGGTTAAAAAATTATTGGTCTATACCGACACCGGAGAACACGTTGCGGCCGAAGGGGCTGACCTTGAAACCTTCGACTTTGGCGCTTAACGGCTGGTTGACCGTCGAGTGGGCAACCGGGGTGATCGGCACTTGCTGCTTGAGCAACTGCTGGGCCTGTTTGTAGAGCGCCGTGCGCTGGTCACGGTCGGTGACGATCTTGGCTTGCTTGATCAACTTGTCGTATTGCGGGTCGCACCACATGGAGTAGTTGTTGCCGCCAATCGCGTCGCAGCTGTACAGGGTGCCCAGCCAGTTGTCCGGGTCACCGTTGTCGCCGGTCCAGCCGATCAGACTGATGTCATGCTCGCCGTTCTTGGTGCGCTTGATGTATTCGCCCCATTCGTAGCTGACGATCTTCACTTTCAGGCCGATTTTTGCCCAGTCGGCCTGGAGCATTTCCGCCATCAGCTTGGCGTTGGGGTTGTACGGACGCTGCACCGGCATGGCCCACAGGGTGATCTCGGTGCCTTCCTTGACGCCCGCGGCCCGCAGCATCTCCTTGGCTTTTTCCGGGTCGAAGGCGGCGTCCTTGATGGTCTCGTCGTAGGACCACTGGGTTGGCGGCATGGCGTTGACTGCCAACTGGCCGGCGCCCTGGTACACGGCATTGAGGATGCCTTGCTTGTTCACTGCCATGTCCAGCGCCTGGCGCACTTCGAGCTGGTCGAACGGCTTGTGGCGCACGTTGTAAGCGATGTAGCCGAGGTTGAAACCAGGTTTTTCGATCAGTTGCAGTTTCGGGTCTTTCTTCAACGCCTCGACGTCGGCCGGACGTGGATGCAGGGTGACCTGGCATTCACCGGCCTTGAGTTTCTGCACGCGCACCGAGGCATCGGTGTTGATCGCAAAAATCAGCTGGTCGAGCTTGACCCGGCTCGGGTCCCAGTACTGTTTGTTGCCGGCGTAGCGGATCTGCGAATCTTTCTGGTAGCGCTGGAACACGAACGGCCCGGTACCGACCGGCTTCTGGTTGATCTCGCTGGGTTTGCCGGCGGCGAGCAACTGGTCGGCGTATTCGGCAGACAGGATCGAGGCGAAACTCATGGCGATGTTCTGGATAAACGCGGCGTCGACCGTGTTCAGGGTCATGACCACGGTCAGCGGCCCGGTCTTCTCGACCTTGGCGATGTTCTTGTTCAGGCTCATCCCGTTGAAGTACGGGAACTCGGTGGGGTAAGCCTTGCGGAAGGGGTGCTCGGCATTGAGCATGCGGTTGAAGGTGAAGAGCACGTCGTCGGCGTTGAAGTCGCGGCTCGGCGTGAAGTACTTGGTGGTGTGAAACTTCACCCCTTCACGCAGGTGGAAGGTGTACGTCAGGCCATCCTCGGAAATATCCCAGTTGGTTGCCAGGCCCGGCACTATAGTGGTCGCGCCTTTTTCGAACTCGACCAGGCGGTTGTACAGCGGCTCGGCGGCATCATTGTCGGTCGCGGTGGTGTATTGCGCGGTGTCGAAGCCGGCCGGGCTGCCCTCGGAGCAGAACACCAGGCTGTTGCTGGCGGCGTGACTGATGGATGTGGCGGCTAACAGGCCAGTGCCCAGCAGGGCGGAAAATAGCAGGTGATGGCGCATGACGCTCCCTCTCTTGTTCGATGTAAACCCTTGTCCCGTCCGGGGGACATGCGGGCACAGATCCACGGATTCAGCAAAGCCGGTTCCAAGGCAATACGACCGGTCGCCGACGTTAGTCAGTCGAGGCTCGGGTGGTAAATGCGTAAGGTCCGAAAGACAGGTAAGAAAAGTCGACGCGTCCTAGCACCGCGAAGTAGTTCGCAATCCTATGGATGTGTAGGCAAAGTCCGCTGTCTGGGCAGGTAGCGCCATGGCGACGTCACGGACGTCGCCATGGCTGACCCTTACTTGCTGACGCTGACGCCGTAGAAGGAGTTCAAGCCAAACGGGCTGATCTTGAAGTCCTGCACGGTGCTGCGCATGGGTTGATACACCGTCGAGTGCGCGATAGGTGTCATCGGGACTGCATCTTTGAGGAGGTGTTGCGCCTGCTTGTACAGCTCGGTGCGTTTGGCAACGTCGGTGGTCGCCTTGGCTTCCTTGATGATGGTGTCGTACGGTTTGTCACACCATTTCGAGAAGTTGTTGCCGCTCAGGGAGTCGCAGCCGAACAGCACGTTCAGCCAGTTGTCCGGGTCACCATTGTCACCGCTCCAGCCAATGATCATGGCCTGGTTCTCGCCACCTTTGGAACGCTTGATGTACTCGCCCCACTCGTAGCTGACGATGTTGACCTTGAGGCCGATCTTCGCCCAGTCCGACTGCAGCATTTCAGCCATCAGCTTGGCGTTCGGGTTGTACGGACGCTGGACCGGCATGGCCCACAGGGTGATTTCGGTGCCTTCCTTGATGTCGGCCTTTTTCAGCAGTTCCTTGGCCTTTTCCGGATCGTACTTGGCGTCCTTGATGGTGTCGTCATAGGACCACTGGGTCGGCGGCATGGCGTTGACCGCCAGTTGGCCGGCGCCCTGATACACCGAGTCGATGATCTGCTGCTTGTTCACCGCCATGTCCAGTGCCTGGCGCACTTCGAGCTTGGCCAGCGGGTTGGCGTCGGTACGGCCCTTGAGCACCGGCATCACGTTGTAGGCGATGTAGCCGAGGTTGAAGCCGGCCTGGTGCGGCAGTTTCAGGTTCTTGTCTTCGCCCAGGGCCTTGAGGTCGGCCGGACGCGGGAACAGGGTGACCTGGCACTCGTTTTTCTTCAGCTTCTGGATACGCACCGACGGGTCGGTGGTGATGGCGAAGATCAGGTTGTCGATCTTCACGTCTTCAGGCTTCCAGTAGTCCTTGTTGCCGGTGTAGCGGATGTTGGAGTCTTTCTGGTAGCTCTTGAACACGAACGGACCAGTGCCGACCGGCTTCTGGTTGATGTCGCCCGGCTTGCCTTCCTTCAACAGTTGCGCGGCGTATTCAGCGGACTGGATCGAGGCGAAGCTCATGGCCATGTTCTGGATGAACGCGGCGTCTACCGTGCCCAGGGTGAACTTGACGGTCTTGTCGTCGATTTTTTCGATGTTCTTGATGTTGGTGTCCATCCCCATGTCCGTGAAGTACGGGAACTCGGTGGGGTAGGCTTTGCGGAACGGCATGTCCTTGTCGATCATGCGGTTGAAGGTGAACAACACGTCGTCGGCGTTGAATTCACGGGTCGGCTTGAAATACGGCGTGGTATGGAACTTGACCCCTTCGCGCAGGTGGAAGGTGTAGGTCAGGCCATCCGGGGAAACGTCCCAGCTGGTCGCCAGGCCAGGAACCACGGCGGTGCCGCCACGTTCGAACTGGCTCAGGCGGTTGAACATGGTTTCTGCCGAGGCGTCGAAGTCGGTTCCGGTGGTGTACTGGCCTGGGTCGAAACCGGCCGGGCTCCCTTCGGAGCAAAACACCAGGTTAGTCGCAGCGGAGGCGAAGGGTGCGCTAGCGAGCAAGCTGGCGCCGACTAAAAACGGAATGACCGCGTGTTTGAGCATGGTGGCCTCATGATTTGTTGTCATTTTTGGAATTAGAGGACGACCTCGTGAGTCGACCTGCGGATACTTATGCAGGGGCTATACCCAATGCAAGACGCAGAGCGGCTACAAGGATTAAACAGTGGTACGAACGTACCTTAATGTCGCATATGTATAAAATTTGCCGCATTTGACCGTTTGCGCCGGGTTTTTTCGGTGCAATGGTCGCACCACGATGGTGCTTATTCGGTAGCGTTTGCACCCTGTTGGAGCGGTGGTGTTACCGAACTATACGTAGAGCCTAGACGGGTTTTTTTGCGTTGGCGAGCGGGATGAAAACCTGCAGGTGGCCCAGCAGGTTTCGTCGCACAAGGGGTTATGGCATCAGCACTTCAATCGAGCCGTCGGCGGTCATGCTCACCTGGCTGGTGCCGGCTTCAACATCCGGGGTGACCGGTGCGGAATCCATGGCGGCGGCCTTCATCATCATCGGCGCGCGCATGTAGGGCTGTGGATAACCGTTGGTGTTGAGGTTCAGGTTGACGATCTTGTAACCCTTGCCGCCCAGCGCTTCGGTGGTCAACTGGGCGCGGGCCTTGAACGCGTTCACCGCCTGCTTGAGCAGGGCGTCTTCGCTGGCCTTGCGGGTCGGATCGGCAATGGCGAAGTCCATGCCGGCCATTTTCAGCCCGGTGAGCAGTTCGCCGGTCAGCTTGGACAGCGCGGCGAAGTCCGAGCTTTCCAGGCGCAGTTCGGCGCGTTCACGCCAGCCGGTGATCTTCTGGCCTTTGTCGTCGTAGATCGGGTAGCTGTTGCGGCTGCCCTGGCGCAGGGTCACGTCCTTGACCTGGCGGGCCTGGCCGAGGGCCTTGTTCATGGTGGTGCTGATGTCGGCGGCGAGCTTGGCCGGATCGGTGTTCTGCTCTTCGGTGTAGAGCGTCACGATCATCAGGTCGCGGGCGACTTCCTGGCTGACTTCGGCACGCAGGGAAATCTGGTTGTAGTGCAGTTCGTCCGCGGCCAGGGTCGGGAGGCTGGCCAGGGTGCCGGCGCTGAGGGCGAGAAGGGCGACGCTGCGGCGAAAAGTGTGCATGAAAGCTCCTTGGATGATGTGCAGGGGTGACGATCCGAACCTGCGTTGACCCATCAGACTCTAGCTACTAATGGTGGGTTCACCCGGTTACAACTTCTATACAGATCTGAACGGCGGACCTTGTAGGAGCGAGCTTGCTCGCGAAAGACGTTAACGATAACGGGGTCATTCTGAATGAACGCGGCGCCCTCAAGTTTTTCGCGAGCATTCGAGCGTCGACCGGCTGCTCCTACAAAAACAGCATTACCCCAGACCTGTGGCGCTTTGCCGCACTTTTGCCTGTGAACGCCCCTGCTTGGTTATACTCGACGCGATCCGCCTGGAGCGCTCATCAGGAGAGCTCATGCTCGCCCCCGTACAACTACTTTCCGCAACGCGCCAGAACCTCTGGCGTCTGACGTTCATCCGCACCCTGGTGCTGGCCGCCCAAGCCGGTTCGGTCGGGCTCGCCTATTGGTTTGACCTGCTGCCCTTGCCCTGGCTGGAGCTGGCGGCGACCCTCGGCTGCTCGATGCTGCTATGTGCCTTCACCGCCATCCGGTTGCGCACCACCTGGCCGGTGACCGAGCTGGAATACGCCGTGCAGCTGGCCTGCGACCTGTTTATCCACAGTGCGCTGCTGTATTTCTCCGGCGGCTCGACCAACCCGTTCGTCTCCTACTACCTGGTGCCGCTGACCATCGCCGCCGTGACCTTGCCCTGGCGCTATTCGGTGATCCTCTCGGGCATCGCCCTGACCATGTACACCTTGCTCCTGGCGCAGTTCTACCCGCTGGAAACCTTCCCGATGTACCGGGAAAAAATGCAGATCTACGGCATGTGGCTGAGCTTCGCCCTGGCAGCGGCGGTGATCACCTTCTTTGCCGCGCGCATGGCCGAAGAGTTGCGTCGCCAGGAAGAGTTGCGCGCGATCCGCCGTGAAGAAGGACTGCGTGATCAGCAACTGCTGGCCGTGGCCACCCAGGCGGCCGGTGCCGCCCATGAATTGGGCACGCCGCTGGCGACCATGAGCGTGCTGCTCAACGAGATGCAGCAGGATCACCAGGACCCGCTGCTGCGCGAGGACCTGAGCGTGCTGCAGGATCAGGTGAAATTGTGCAAACAGACTCTCCAGCAGCTGGTGCGCGCCGCCGAGGCCAATCGCCGGCTGGCGGTGGAGATGCAGGACGTCAGCGTCTGGCTGAAGGAGGCGCTGGACCGCTGGCACCTGATGCGCCCGGAAGCCACCTACCGCCTGCAGCACATGGGCATGGGCGAGGAACCGCGCCTGGCGCCACCTCCGGATTTGACCCAGGCCCTGCTGAACCTGTTGAACAACGCCGCCGATGCCTGCCCCGAAGGGCTGGAAGTGACGCTCGACTGGGACGCTCTCGAGCTGACCATCAGCATTCGCGACCACGGCGCCGGTGTGCCATTGGCGATTGCCGAGCAGATCGGCAAGCCATTTTTTACCACCAAGGGTAAAGGTTTCGGCCTCGGCCTGTTTTTGAGCAAAGCCAGCGTGACACGCGCCGGTGGCTCAGTGAAACTCTATAGTCACGAGGAAGGCGGTACGCTCACCGAGCTGCGCCTGCCCCGTGCCGCACGAGGAGACGAACATGAGTGAAGAGATCCAAGTCGAAGGCGAAGACCTGCCGCATCTGTTGCTGGTAGACGACGACGCCACATTTACCCGAGTCATGGCCCGCGCCATGAGCCGTCGCGGCTTTCGCGTCAGCACCGCCGGCTCTGCCGAGGAAGGCCTGGTGATCGCCCAGCAGGACCTGCCGGACTATGCCGCGCTCGACCTGAAGATGGAAGGCGATTCCGGGCTGGTGCTGCTGCCTAAATTGCTCGAGCTCGACCCGGAAATGCGCGTGCTGATCCTCACCGGCTATTCGAGCATTGCCACCGCCGTCGAGGCGATCAAGCGCGGCGCCTGCAACTATCTGTGCAAGCCGGCCGACGCCGATGACGTGCTGGCCGCCTTGCTCTCCGAGCACGCCGACCTCGACACCCTGGTGCCGGAAAACCCGATGTCGGTGGACCGCCTGCAGTGGGAGCACATCCAGCGCGTCCTCACCGAGCACGAAGGCAACATCTCCGCCACTGCCCGCGCCCTGGGCATGCACCGGCGTACCTTGCAGCGCAAATTGCAGAAGCGTCCCGTGCGCCGCTGAACCTGCGCTGAACGAAATTTGCCGGCCTTCGCGACAAACCGAACCGATCATCTATGATCGGTTCGTACATCCTGTATTTTCTACCGAGCCTGAACCATGAATCAGAACGCTGAATATTCCGCGGTCAACGATGCGGTGCGCGGTGATTTCTTGCGCCGTGTCTGGCAGATGATCACGCCGTACTGGCGCAGTGAAGAGAAGGGCAAGGCCTGGGTGCTGTTGATTGCGGTGATCGGCCTGTCGCTGTTCAGCGTGGCGATTTCGGTGTGGATCAACAGTTGGTACAAGGATTTCTACAACGCCCTGGAAAAGAAGGACGACACCGCGTTCTGGAGCCTGATCCTGTATTTCTGCGGGATTGCCGCGGTGGCCATCCTCGGTGCGGTCTACCGCCTGTACCTGACCCAGATGCTGACCATCCGCTGGCGGGCCTGGCTCACCGAGAAGCACTTCAGCCGCTGGCTGGCGCACAAGAACTACTACCAGCTGGAGCAGGGCGGCTACACCGACAACCCGGACCAGCGGATCTCCGAAGACCTCAACAACTTCACCAGCAACACCTTGAGCCTGGGCCTCGGGCTGATCCGCACCGTGGTCAGCCTGGTGTCGTTCTCGATCATTCTGTGGGGTGTCTCCGGCAGCATCGAAGTGTTCGGCTATACCATCCCTGGCTACATGTTCTGGTGCGCGCTGATCTATGCCGTGGTGGGCAGTTGGATCACCCACCTGATCGGCCGCCGGCTGATCGGCCTGAACAACCAGCAACAACGCTTCGAAGCCGACCTGCGTTTTTCCATGGTACGGGTGCGCGAAAACGCCGAGAGCATCGCCCTGTACAACGGCGAGGCCAATGAAAACCAGCGTTTGAGCACCCGCTTCGGCAGGGTCTGGCACAACTTCTGGGACATCATGAAGGTGTCCAAGCGCCTGACCTTCTTCACTGCCGGCTACAGCCAGATTGCGGTCATCTTCCCGTTTATCGTCGCCGCGCCACGCTACTTCGCCGGCAAGATCGAGCTGGGCGAGCTGATGCAAATCAACTCGGCGTTCGGCAACGTCCAGGAGAACTTCAGCTGGTTCATCAGCGCCTACGCCGACCTCGCCTCCTGGCGCGCCACCTGTGACCGGCTGCTGAGTTTCCGCCAGGCCATGACTGAAAACGAAGAGCGTGCACCGGCCATTGATGTGCAGCTGCAGGGCCATGAACTGAAGGTGCAGCACGTGGGCCTCGATCTGGCGGACGGCCGGCACCTGTTGACCAACGCCGACATGACCGTGGAGCAGGGCGATCGCCTGATGCTCAGCGGCCGCTCCGGCAGTGGCAAAAGTACCTTGCTGCGGGCCATGGGCGGCTTGTGGCCAGCCGGGCACGGGGCGATTCGCCTGCCCAGCGCACGCTATCTGTTCCTGCCACAGAAACCCTACCTGCCGATTGGCACCCTGCGCGAAGCCCTGAGTTATCCACAAGCGGGTGATACCTATGCTTCCGAACGCTATGAGCAGGTGCTGGAAACCTGTCGACTGCCGCACCTGATCGCCCGCCTGGACGAAGCCAACCACTGGCAACGCCTGCTGTCGCCCGGTGAGCAACAGCGTCTGGCCTTCGCCCGTGCCCTGTTGTATGCGCCGCAATGGCTGTACATGGACGAAGCCACGTCGGCGATGGACGAGGAAGACGAAGCCAACCTGTACCAGGCGCTGATCGATCAACTGCCGGGCTTGAGCATTGTCAGCGTCGGTCACCGCAGCAGCCTCAAGCGCTTCCATCCACGCCATGTGCGGATCGAAAACGGTCATCTGCAGGAGCAGACCGTCACCGCCTGATTGGCCGATCGACCTGCAATGCACGTATAAAAAACGCGGACATTGCAGGTCAACAGTGATCGTACAACTGCGCTGCGCTATGATGTGACAATCACTGCTCGCCTGAGACCGATGTTGCCATGGAAAACCCGATCGACACCCCCCGTCTGCCCCGCAAGCGCCGCAGCCTCGCGCAGGAGCTGGTGACGGTGCTGACCGAGCAGATCCGCGATGGACTGCTGCAGCGTGGCGACAAGCTGCCCACCGAGTCGGCGATCATGGAAGCCCATGGTGTCAGTCGAACGGTAGTGCGTGAGGCGATCTCGCGCTTGCAGGCGGCAGGGCAGGTGGAAACCCGTCACGGCATCGGCACCTTTGTCCTCGACACCCCGAGCCCGAGTGGATTTCGCATCGATCCGGCCACCGTGGTCACCCTGCGCGATGTGCTGGCGGTTCTTGAACTGCGCATCAGCCTGGAGGTGGAGTCTGCCGGCCTGGCCGCGCAACGCCGCAGCCCCGAGCAACTGGCGCTGATGCGCGCGGCGCTGGATGCGCTGAACGAAAGCGCGGCTCATGCCAGCGATGCCGTGGCCTCGGACTTCCAGTTTCACTTGCAGATTGCCCTGGCCACCGGCAACCGTTACTTCACCGACATCATGACTCACCTGGGCACCAGCATCATCCCGCGCACCCGCCTCAACTCGGCGCGCCTGGCCCATGACGACCACCAGCACTACATGAGCCGCCTGGCCCGCGAGCACGATGAGATCTACGACGCCATCGCCCGCCAGGACTCCGACGCCGCCCGCGCCGCCATGCGCCTGCACCTGACCAACAGCCGCGAACGCCTGCGCCACGCCCACGAAGAAGCCCAGGCGCAGCACGGCTAAGCGCTTTTCCTGCCCCCTGTGCCGGCATAATCAGCAGTCAAACCTTGGCTGCTGAGTGTCGGACATCTCATGACTACCTCAACGATCAACTCCCTCTGCGGGTGAAATCGGCTTTCCGGCGCGATTTATTTATTCGTTAAAAATCAATTAGATATCGAAAAATCAAAGACGTGCTTGGGACAAATCAGCCCATGCCGGATGAAATGCAGTTGACGGTTGTATTTTAAGTTGTACGATGACATACAACTTCAGCCAAGGCTGAGCGGCTTTTCATCACAACGTGCAACCCAGGGTGTTCGAATAATGAATCCACAAGAACTGAAGTCCATCCTCTCCTCCGGTCTGCTGTCCTTCCCGGTCACCGACTTCAATGCGCAAGGCGATTTCAACCGCGACGGCTACATCAAGCGCCTGGAATGGCTCGCGCCGTACGGTGCTTCGGCGCTGTTCGCCGCCGGTGGCACGGGTGAGTTTTTCTCCCTGGCCGCCAGCGAGTACTCGCAGATCATCAAGACCGCCGTCGACACTTGCGCCACCAGCGTGCCGATCCTCGCCGGTGTCGGTGGTTCGACTCGCCAGGCCATCGAATACGCACAAGAAGCCGAGCGCCTGGGCGCCAAGGGCCTGTTGCTGCTGCCGCACTACCTGACCGAAGCCAGCCAGGACGGCGTTGCCGCCCACGTTGAAGCCGTGTGCAAATCGGTAAAAATCGGCGTGGTGGTCTACAACCGCAACGTCTGCCGCCTGACCGCGCCGTTGCTGGAACGCCTGGCTGAACGCTGCCCGAACCTGATCGGTTACAAGGACGGCCTCGGTGACATCGAGTTGATGGTGTCGATCCGTCGCCGCCTCGGTGATCGCTTCAGCTACCTCGGCGGCTTGCCGACTGCAGAAGTCTACGCCGCGGCCTACAAGGCCCTGGGCGTACCGGTCTACTCCTCGGCGGTGTTCAACTTCATCCCGAAAACCGCGATGGACTTCTACCACGCCATTGCCCGCGAAGATCACGCCACCGTGGGCAAGATCATCGACGACTTCTTCCTGCCGTACCTGGACATCCGTAACCGCAAGGCCGGCTATGCCGTGAGCATCGTCAAGGCCGGGGCAAAAATCTCGGGTTACGACGCAGGTCCGGTACGTGCGCCGCTGACCGACCTGCTGCCTGAAGAATACGAAGCACTGGCCGCCTTGATCGACAAGCAAGGTGCGCAGTAACAACTTGATCAATCAAGGCCGCTGAGCAATCAGCGGCCTTTTGCGTAAGGAGACTGCCGTGGCAGACGTAAAGCGATTCGACAACTACATCGGTGGCCAATGGGTAGCCGGTGCCGACTACTCGGCCAACATCAACCCATCGGAGTTGTCCGATGTGATTGGCGAGTACGCCAAGGCTGACCTGGCCCAGGTCAATGCGGCCATCGATGCGGCTCGCGCAGCCTTTCCTGCCTGGTCGACCTCGGGTATCCAGGCACGCAGTGACGCGCTGGACAAGATCGGCAGCGAAATCCTCGCTCGTCGTGAAGAACTCGGCACCCTGCTGGCGCGGGAAGAGGGCAAGACCCTGCCGGAAGCGATCGGTGAAGTGTCGCGTGCCGGCAACATCTTCAAGTTCTTCGCCGGCGAGTGCCTGCGTTTGTCCGGCGACTACCTGCCTTCGGTACGTCCGGGGGTTAACGTTGAAGTCACTCGCGAAGCCCTGGGCGTGGTCGGTCTGATCACTCCGTGGAACTTCCCGATTGCCATTCCGGCCTGGAAGATCGCCCCGGCTCTGGCCTACGGCAACTGCGTCGTGTTGAAGCCTGCCGACCTGGTACCGGGTTGTGCCTGGGCCCTGGCCGAAATCATCTCCCGTGCCGGCTTCCCGGCGGGCGTGTTCAACCTGGTGATGGGCAGCGGCCGTGTGGTCGGCGAGGCGCTGGTCAACAGCCCGAAAGTCGATGGCATCAGCTTCACCGGTTCGGTGGGTGTAGGCCGGCAGATCGCAGTCAACTGCGTGTCGCGCCAGGCCAAGGTGCAGTTGGAGATGGGCGGCAAGAACCCGCAGATCATTCTCGACGACGCCGACCTCAAGCAAGCGGTCGAACTCTCGGTGCAAAGCGCGTTTTACTCCACCGGCCAGCGCTGCACGGCGTCGAGCCGGCTGATCGTCACCGCCGGGATTCACGATCAATTTGTCGAGGCCATGGCCGAGCGGATGAAGTCGATCAAGGTCGGCCATGCGCTGAAATCCGGTATCGACATCGGTCCGGTGGTGTCCCAGTCCCAGCTTGAGCAAGACCTGAAGTACATCGATATCGGCCAGTCCGAAGGTGCGCGCCTGGTCAGCGGCGGTGGCTTGGTGACCTGCGATACCGAGGGCTACTTCCTCGCACCGACGCTGTTTGCCGACAGCGAAGCCGCGATGCGCATCAGCCGTGAAGAGATTTTCGGCCCGGTGGCCAACATCGTGCGGGTCGCCGATTACGAGGCGGCGCTGGACATGGCCAACGACACCGAGTTCGGCCTGTCGGCGGGCATCGCCACTACCTCGTTGAAGTACGCCAACCACTTCAAACGCCATTCCCAGGCCGGGATGGTGATGGTCAACCTGCCGACCGCCGGCGTGGATTACCACGTTCCGTTCGGTGGGCGAAAAGGTTCATCCTATGGATCTCGTGAGCAAGGTCGCTATGCACAAGAGTTTTACACGGTGGTGAAAACTTCCTACATCGGCTCCTGATACATGCACTACCTGTAGGAGCTGGCTTGCCAGCGAAAGCATTATCGCGCAGTGACTGACACACCGAGTCGCTCGCATCGCTGGCAAGCCAGCTCCTACAAAAACAGACCAAAGAAGCTTTACCCGCGCATAAAAATAATCAGTGGGAGTACTTTTACATGCAAGCGACCAAGCCGACCCACGTCCGCTATTTGATCCTGCTCATGCTGTTCCTGGTGACCACGATCAACTACGCCGACCGTGCCACTATCGCCATCGCAGGTTCCAGCCTGCAAAAAGACCTCGGCATCGACGCGGTCACCCTCGGCTATATCTTCTCTGCCTTCGGATGGGCCTACGTCGCCGGACAAATTCCCGGAGGCTGGCTGCTGGACCGTTTCGGCTCGAAAAAAGTCTACGCCCTGAGCATCTTCACCTGGTCCCTGTTCACCGTGCTGCAAGGCTTTGTCGGTGAATTCGGCATGTCCACCGCAGTAGTCGCGCTGTTCATGCTGCGCTTCCTGGTGGGCCTGGCCGAGGCGCCATCCTTCCCCGGCAACGCGCGCATCGTCGCCGCCTGGTTCCCCACCGCCGAACGCGGCACCGCCTCGGCGATCTTCAACTCGGCGCAATACTTTGCCACCGTGTTGTTCGCACCGCTGATGGGCTGGATCGTCTACTCCTTCGGCTGGGAACATGTGTTCATCGTCATGGGTATTCTCGGCATCGTCTTCTCGCTGGTCTGGCTGAAAGTGATCTACAGCCCGCGTGAACACCCACGCATCAACGAAGCCGAGTTCAAGCACATCGCCGACAACGGCGGCATGGTCGACATGGACCAGAAAGGCAAGAAGGCTGACGGTCCGAAATGGGACTACATCCGCCAGTTGCTGACCAACCGCATGATGCTCGGCGTGTATCTGGGCCAGTACTGCATCAACGGCATCACCTACTTCTTCCTGACCTGGTTCCCGGTGTACCTGGTGCAGGAGCGCGGCATGACCATCCTCAAGGCCGGTTTCATTGCCTCGTTGCCGGCGATCTGCGGCTTTATCGGCGGCGTGTTGGGCGGAGTGATCTCCGACTATCTGCTGCGCAAGGGCCACTCCCTGACCTTCGCCCGCAAGGCGCCGATCATCGCCGGCCTGCTGGTGTCCAGCAGCATCGTGGCTTGCAACTATGTCGAAGTGGAATGGATGGTGGTCGGCTTCATGGCCCTGGCCTTCTTCGGCAAAGGCGTTGGCGCACTGGGTTGGGCGGTGGTTTCCGACACTTCGCCGAAACAGATCGCTGGCCTTAGCGGTGGTTTGTTCAACACCTTCGGTAACATTGCCTCGATCACCACGCCTATCGTCATCGGCTACATCATCAGCTCCACCGGCTCGTTCAAGTGGGCCCTGGTGTTTGTCGGCGCCAACGCCCTGGTTGCGGTATTCAGCTACCTGGTAATCGTCGGTCCGATCAAACGTGTTGTGCTCAAAGAGCCACCAACCAACGGCGGTTCCGAAGCCGCTGGTAAATTGTCTCAAGCGCATTCCTGAGGAGCGGCGTCATGCAGTTGATTGAACATTCCGACTCGCCGCGCTACATCCGCCTGCACGAGCGGGACAACGTGGTAGTAGTGGTCAACGACCAGGGCGTACCGGCGGGGACGGAGTTCCCCGACGGCCTGGTGACCGTGGATTTCGTACCGCAGAGCCACAAGGTGACCCTGCAGGACATTCCCGAAGGCGGCCAGGTGATTCGTTACGGCCAGGTCATCGGTTATGCCTTGCAGCCGATTCCCCGTGGCAGCTGGGTCAAGGAAGATCAACTGCGTATGCCCACTGCGCCACCGCTGGACAGCTTGCCGCTGTCCACCGAAGTGCCGGCGGCCCAGGCGCCACTGGAAGGCTTCACCTTCGAGGGTTACCGCAATGCCGACGGCACGGTCGGCACCCGTAATATTCTCGGGATCACGACCACCGTGCAGTGCGTCACCGGGGTCCTCGATCATGCGGTCAAGCGCATCAAGGACGAACTGTTGCCGCGTTACCCGCACGTCGATGACGTGATCGCCCTGACCCACAGCTACGGCTGTGGCGTGGCGATCACCGCCACCGATGCCTACATCCCGATTCGCACGGTGCGCAACCTGGCGCGCAACCCGAACCTGGGCGGCGAGGCGCTGGTGATCAGCCTCGGTTGCGAGAAATTGCAGGCCGGGCAGGTGATGCATGACAACGATAGCTCGGTGGATCTCAGCGAGCCGTGGTTGTATCGCCTGCAGGACGCCAGTCACGGTTTCAGCGAAATGATCGAGCAGATCATGGAGCTGGCCGAAGTGCGCCTGAAGAAACTCGACCAGCGTCGGCGGGAAACCGTGCCGGCCTCGGAACTGATCCTCGGCATGCAGTGCGGCGGCAGCGATGCGTTTTCCGGGATCACCGCCAACCCGGCCCTGGGTTTTGCTTCGGACCTGTTGCTGCGGGCCGGGGCGACAGTGATGTTTTCCGAAGTCACCGAAGTGCGCGATGCCATCTACCTGCTGACCGCGCGCGCTGAGACCGAGGCGGTGGCCGAGGAACTGGTGCGGGAAATGGACTGGTACGACCGTTACCTGGCCAAAGGCGAGGCCGATCGCAGCGCCAACACCACGCCGGGCAACAAGAAGGGCGGGTTGTCGAACATTGTCGAGAAGTCCTTGGGCTCGATCGTCAAGTCCGGCAACAGCGCGATCAACGGCGTGCTTGGCCCGGGCGAGCGCTTCAAGCGCAAGGGGCTGATCTTCTGCGCGACGCCGGCCAGCGATTTTGTCTGCGGCACCTTGCAGTTGGCTGCCGGGATGAACCTGCATGTGTTCACCACCGGTCGCGGCACGCCTTATGGTTTGGCCATGGCGCCGGTGGTCAAGGTTTCGACCCGCAGCGAACTGGCGCAACGCTGGCCGGACCTGATCGACATCGATGCCGGGCGGATCGCCACCGGACGGGCGTCCATCGAAGAGCTGGGCTGGGAGTTGTTCCACTTCTATCTGGACGTGGCCAGCGGACGCAAGGAAACCTGGGCGCAGCGGCATAAGCTGCATAACGACATTACCCTGTTCAATCCAGCGCCGATTACCTGAGACCTGTAGGAGCCGGCTTGCCGGCGAAGGCGGTTCATCTGATACACCGCGGTGATTTTTTTCGCTGGCAAGCCAGCTCCTACAAAAGCGGTAGACCAGACGCCAATGTCCCCGGTGGCTTATCATTAGCCACCTAACGACACCTCTATCCCCAAGGTCCCCGGCATGCTGGCAATTTTCCTGCAAACCCTGAGCATCACCGCCCCGGTGTTTGCCATGTTGTTCCTCGGGGTCTTGCTCAAGCGCATCAACTGGATCGACGACAACTTCATCCACGTCGCTTCCTCGCTGGTGTTCAACGTCACCATGCCGGCGCTGCTGTTTCTCGGGATCCTCCACGCCGACCTGCATTCGGCGCTCAAGCCCGACCTGCTGATCTATTTTTCGATTGCCACCCTGATCTGTTTCGCCATCGCCTGGGGCTGGGCGATTTTCCGTTGTCCGCGTGAAGACCGCGGGATCTACACCCAGGGCGCGTTTCGCGGCAACAACGGAGTGATCGGCCTGGCGCTGGCGGCGAGCATGTACGGCGCCTACGGGATTTCCCTCGGGGCGATTCTCGCGGCGCTGGTGATCCTGTTCTACAACACCCTGTCGACCATCGTCCTCGCGGTGTACAGCCCGGTGATCAAGTCCGATCCGTGGAGCATCTGCAAAAGTGTGGTGAGCAATCCGCTGATCATCAGCGTGCTGGCGGCGGCGCCGTTCGCCTATTTTCAGATCCCATTACCCGGCTGGCTGGAAACGTCTGGCAGCTACCTGGCGCAAATGACCCTGCCGCTGGCGCTGATCTGCATCGGCGGCACGCTGTCACTGGCGGCGTTGCGCAAGAGTGGTGGAATGGCCCTGAGTGCGAGCCTGGTGAAGATGATCGGCTTGCCGATCCTGGCCACAGTGGGCGCGTGGTTCTGGGGTTTTCGCGGGGCGGAACTGGGGATCCTGTTCCTGTACTTCGGTAGCCCGACCGCCGCGGCCAGCTTTGTCATGGCCCGGGCGGCCAATGGCAATCATGAGCTGGCGGCGGCGATCATTGTGATCACCACGTTGATGGCGGCAGTCACCACCAACATCGGCATCTTTGTGCTGCAGTGGGGCGGTTGGATCTAGCGCGCTTCGGCGGTGTAGCTGTCGATCACTTCCTGCGCTGCACGAAAGGCTTCCATCGCTGCCGGCACACCGGCGTACACCGCGCAATGCATCAGGGTTTCGCGAATCTCGTCGACCGTGCAACCGTTGTTCAACGCGCCGCGCACGTGGCCCTTGAGCTCCTGCGGGCACTTGAGCGAAGTCAGCGCGGCCAGGGTGATCAGGCTGCGGGTCTTGAGTTCCAGTCCGCCGCGATTCCACACCGCGCCCCAGGCGTGTTCGTTGACGAAGTCCTGGAAGGGCCGGGTCAGTTCCGTGGCGTTGCCCATGGAACGGTCGACGAAGGCGTCGCCCATGACCTGGCGACGCACTTCGATGCCGGTGGGTTTGCTGGAGCTGGATTGATCGGTCATGGCGATTCTCTTTTGTTGTGTTGGCGGCGCCAGGCGCGCAATGACGTGAACAGCAAAAATGCCAGCAGTGCCGGCAGGACGTACAGCAGCATCAGGCGCTCGAGTCGGCCGGCCAGCGGCATGCCCATGGTGAACGACACCACGTGCAGACCGTACACAGCGTACAGGGCCAGCAGCAACAAGCCTTCGGCGCGGGTGATGCGGTAGCCGGTGTAGAACATCGGCAGGCACAGCACGGTGACACCGAGCATCACCGGCAAATCGAAATCCAGGGCATTGGGCGACACCGACAAGGGCGTCGGCGCCAGCAGCGCAGTGATGCCCAGCACCCCGAGCAGGTTGAACAGGTTGCTGCCGATGATGTTGCCCACCGCCAGGTCGCGCTGGCCGCGCAGGGCGGCGATCAGCGAGGTGGCGAGCGCTGGCAGGGAGGTGCCGACGGCGACGATGGTCAGGCCGATGATGCGTTCCGACAGCCCCAGCTCGATCGCCACGTCCACCGCTGCAGCGACCAGCAGACGACCCGCCACGATCAACAGGGCCAGGCCAAACAGCATCAACAGCACGCTGCTGTTCCAGGGTTTGCCGGTCGGCGGGGTTACGTTCGCCGCTTGCAGCGGGTCCGCAACCTGACGCGACTGGCGCCAGAGCAATCCTAGGTACAGCACCAACACTGCAAGCAGCAAGGCGCCGTCGAACTTGCTGAGTTGTTCGTTCCAGGCCAGGCCGAAGACCAGCGCGCTGGCGCCGATCAGCAGCGGGATGTCGAGGCGCAACAGGTGCCTGGATACCCGTAGTGGAATGATCAGCGCTGACAGGCCGAGGGTCACCAGCAGGTTGAAGATGTTGCTGCCCATCACGCTGCCGACGGCAATGTCACTGTTCTGCGCGAAAGTCGCTTGCAGGCTCACGGCCATCTGCGGCGCGCTGCTGCCCAGGGCGACGATGCTCAGGCCAATGATCAGCGGGCGTACCTTGAGGTGGGCGGCCACGCGCACTGCCGCGCGCACCAGCATTTCCGCGCCGATGATCAACAGCAGCAAGCCGCTGAGCAGTTGCAGGACGCTGGGCAGGGGCAGGTTGGCTAATGCGGAAATGGTCGAGGCTCCCGGTCAGTCGTTCAGCGCTTGCACGCGGACCCGGGCGGTGCCGCTGCGGATCATGCCCAGCTGGCTGGCGGCCGCTTGCGACAGGTCGATCAGGCGACCCCGGGTGTGCGGGCCACGGTCGTTGATGCGGACCACGACGCTCTTGTCATTGCTCAGGTTGGTGACCTTCACCCGCGTGCCGAACGGCAGTTGGCGGTGGGCGGCGGTCAGCGAATTCTTGTTGAAGCGTTCACCACTGGCCGTACGTTTGCCCTGGTGTTTGCTGCCGTAATAGGAGGCGGTTCCGGTTTCGTCGTAGCCGCGGGGGTCGACGTCGTAACTGGCGCAGCCGGCAAGCAGCGAGAACAGGGCGCAGGCACCGAGGAGGCGTTTCATGGAGGAGGTTCCGGAGAGCATGTGTGGGCGCGAGGCGGCTCGCGATGACTGTTCAGTGACATTGATGTCGGCCGACAGTTCATCGCGAGCCAGTTCGCCCCCACAGGCGTGTGAGCCAGTTATTGCAGCTGGCTCCATGCTCATCAGCCTTCGAGCTTGCTTTTCAGCAGTTCGTTGACTTGTTGCGGGTTGGCCTTGCCTTTGGAGGCTTTCATGGCCTGGCCGACGAAGAAGCCGAACATCTTGCCGCGTTTGGCTTCGTCTGCCGCGCGGTACTGTTCGACCTGCTCGGCGTTGGCCGCGAGCATTTCATCGAGAACGGCCGAGATTGCGCCGCTGTCGGTGACTTGCTTGAGGCCGCGCTTGTCGATGATCTCGTCAGCGCTGCCTTCGCCGTTGGCCATGGCTTCGAACACGGTCTTGGCAATCTTGCCGGAGATGGTGTTGTCCTTGATCCGCAGCAGCATGCCGCCCAGTTGCTCGGCCGATACCGGCGCCTCGTCGATTTCCAGGCCCTGTTTGTTCAACAGGCTACCCAGCTCGACCATGACCCAGTTGGCGGCGAGCTTGGCGTCGCCGGCAATGCTCACGACCTTCTCGAAGTAATCGGCTTGTTCGCGGCTCGAGGCGAGGACGCTGGCATCGTAGACCGACAGGCCGAACTGCTCCTGGAAGCGCTCGCGTTTCTGCGGCGGCAGTTCCGGCAGTGTGGCGCGGATGTCGTCGAGGAATGCATTCTCGATGACCACCGGCAGCAGGTCCGGATCGGGGAAGTAACGGTAGTCGTTGGCTTCCTCTTTGCTGCGCATGGCGCGGGTTTCGTCTTTGTTCGGATCGTACAGGCGGGTCTGCTGGATCACCTTGCCGCCGTCTTCGATCAGTTCGATCTGGCGGCGCACTTCGGTGTTGATTGCCTTCTCGATGAAACGGAACGAGTTGACGTTCTTGATCTCGCAGCGGGTGCCGAACTCGATCTGGCCTTTTGGTCGGATCGACACGTTGCAGTCGCAACGCAGCGAGCCTTCGGCCATGTTGCCGTCGCAGATGCCCAGGTAGCGCACCAGCGCGTGGATCGACTTGACGTAGGCCACGGCTTCCTTGGCGCTGCGCATGTCCGGCTCGGATACGATTTCCAGCAGCGGGGTGCCGGCACGGTTCAAGTCGATGCCGGTGGCACCGTTGAACTCTTCATGCAGGCTCTTGCCGGCGTCTTCTTCCAGGTGCGCGCGAGTAATGCCGACGCGCTTGACCGTGCCGTCTTCGAGCGGGATGTCCAGGTGGCCCTTGCCGACAATCGGCAGTTCCATCTGGCTGATCTGGTAGCCCTTCGGCAGGTCCGGGTAGAAGTAGTTCTTGCGCGCGAACACGTTGTGCTGGCCGATCTCGGCGTCGATCGCCAGGCCGAACATCACCGCCATGCGCACCGCTTCCTGGTTCAGCACCGGCAGCACGCCGGGCATGCCCAGGTCTACCAGGCTGGCCTGGGTATTCGGCTCGGAGCCGAAGGTGGTGGCGCTACCGGAGAAAATCTTCGATTGGGTGGCGAGCTGGGTATGAATCTCCAGCCCGATCACGACTTCCCATTGCATGTGTGTCTCCTCAGAAGCCTGGGCAGGGGATTTTGAAACGTTACGAGCGAAGGTAAGGCAAGGCGAAAACTGGTGAGTAAGCGGAGTTGACGTTAGTCAATGAGCATTACGAGCCAGTTTTCAACGCAGCATTACCGAGCGCAGTCGTTTCAAAACCCCTGCGGGGTGCGGGTGTGCCAGTCAGTGTTTAACTGGTACTGGTGCGCAACGTTGAGCAGGCGGCCTTCCTGGAAATAAGGGGCGAGCAATTGCACGCCGACCGGCAAGCCATCGACAAAACCGGCTGGCATCGACAGGCCCGGCAGGCCCGCGAGGTTGGCGGTGATGGTGTAGACGTCTTCCAGGTACGCAGCGACCGGGTCGCTGTTCTTGGCGCCGAGTTTCCAGGCCGGGTTTGGCGTGGTTGGGCCGAGGATGATGTCGACCTCATTAAAGGCAGCCATGAAGTCGTTCTTCACCAGGCGACGGATCTTTTGCGCCTTCAGGTAGTAGGCGTCGTAGTAACCGGCCGACAGCGCGTAGGCACCGACCATGATCCGCCGTTGTACTTCGGCACCGAAACCTTCGCCACGGGAACGCTTGTACAGGTCGGTCAGGTCTTTCGGGTCTTCGCAGCGATAGCCGAAGCGCACGCCGTCGAAACGCGACAGGTTGGAAGACGCCTCGGCCGGGGCGATCACGTAGTACGCCGGGATCGCGTGCTGCATGTTCGGCAGGCTGATTTCCTTGATCACCGCGCCGAGCTTTTGCAGCTCCTTGACGCTGTTGTGGATCAGCTCGGCAATACGCGGGTCGAGACCGGCGCTGAAGTACTCCTTCGGCACGCCGATGCGCAGGCCCTGCAGTGAGCCGTTGAGGCCAGCGCTGTAGTCCGGAACCGGTTCGTCGATGCTGGTGGAGTCGTTCGGATCGAAGCCTGCCATACCTTGCAACAATATTGCGCAGTCTTCAGCGGTGCGCGCCAAAGGACCACCCTGATCGAGACTTGAGGCATAAGCGATCATGCCCCAGCGCGAAACACGACCGTACGTCGGTTTCAGCCCTGTCAGGTTGGTAAAGGCTGCCGGCTGTCGGATCGAGCCGCCGGTGTCGGTGGCGGTGGCCGCCGGCAGCAGACGAGCGGCAACGGCCGCTGCCGAACCGCCGGACGAACCGCCTGGCACGTGCTCCAGGTTCCACGGGTTCTTCGCCGGACCGTAGTAGCTCGATTCGTTGGCCGAGCCCATGGCGAACTCGTCCATGTTGGTCTTGCCCAGGGTCACGGCGCCGGCCGCAGCCAGCTTGGCGACCACGGTGGCGTCGTACGGGGCCTTGAAGTTGTCGAGCATCTTCGAGCCGCAGCTGGTGCGAATGCCCTGGGTGCAGAACAGGTCCTTGTGGGCGATCGGCGCGCCCAGCAGGGCACCGGTCTCACCTTTGGCGCGGCGGGCGTCAGCGGCTTGCGCCTGCTGCAGCGCCAGCTCTTCGGTGAGGCTGATGAAGCTGTTGAGCTGCGGGTCGAGCTGGGCAATACGCGCCAGCAGGACGCGGGTCAGCTCTTCGGAGGAAAACTTCTTGTCGGCGAGTCCGCGGGCGATCTCGGCCAGAGTCAATTGATGCATTGCAGGCTCTTTCCCTTTAGTCGATGACTTTCGGAACCAGATACAGGCCGTTTTCGACCGCTGGTGCGATGGACTGATAGGCCTCGCGGTGATTGGACTCGGTGACAACGTCTGCACGCAGGCGCTGGCTGGCTTCCAGTGGGTGGGCGAGGGGTTCGATACCGTCGGTATCGACCGCCTGCATTTCGTCGACCAGCCCGAGAATGCTGTTCAGGGCCGAAGTGATGTGTGGAAGATCGGCATCATCGAGGCCAAGACAGGCCAGGTGAGCGATTTTTTCCACGTCGGAGCGTTCAAGCGCCATGGGATTCTCCAGTGGAAAACAAAACGGATCTCGTCCGTGTGTTAGATTGTCGGAACACTACCGCATTTCTACGGTCATAAGGCCGCGATTGTGGGGGTTGGTGCACGGAAAAGCGTCCAATTTAACATATTGGCGCCTTGCCCAAAATCCCTGTCGTTGTTAGAGTTTGCCGCACTTTTTTACCCACGCGTTGCCTAGGGTCCCTTTCCCATGTTCAAGAAACTGCGTGGCATGTTTTCCAGCGATCTATCCATCGACCTGGGCACTGCCAACACCCTTATTTACGTGCGTGAGCGCGGTATCGTCCTGAATGAACCCTCGGTTGTGGCCATTCGGACGCACGGTAACCAGAAAAGTGTCGTTGCCGTCGGTACCGAAGCCAAGCGCATGCTCGGTCGTACTCCGGGCAATATTGCTGCCATTCGTCCGATGAAGGACGGCGTGATCGCCGACTTCAGCGTCTGCGAAAAAATGCTCCAGTACTTTATCAACAAGGTTCACGAAAACAGCTTCCTGCAGCCAAGTCCTCGTGTGTTGATCTGCGTTCCGTGCAAATCCACCCAGGTCGAGCGTCGCGCGATTCGTGAATCGGCACTGGGTGCCGGTGCCCGTGAGGTGTTCCTGATCGAAGAGCCAATGGCTGCGGCGATCGGTGCCGGCCTGCCGGTAGAAGAAGCCCGTGGTTCGATGGTTGTTGATATCGGCGGTGGTACCACCGAAATCGCACTGATCTCCCTCAACGGTGTGGTTTATGCCGAATCCGTACGGGTTGGCGGCGACCGTTTCGACGAAGCGATCATCACCTACGTGCGTCGCAACTACGGCAGCCTGATCGGCGAGTCCACCGCCGAGCGCATCAAGCAGGAAATCGGTACGGCCTACCCAGGCGGCGAAGTGCGCGAAGTCGACGTGCGCGGCCGTAACCTGGCCGAAGGCGTACCACGTGCCTTTACCCTGAACTCCAACGAAGTGCTGGAGGCTCTGCAAGAGTCGCTGGCGACCATCGTTCAGGCGGTCAAGAGCGCCCTGGAGCAATCGCCGCCGGAACTGGCGTCGGATATCGCCGAGCGTGGCCTGGTGTTGACCGGTGGTGGCGCCTTGCTGCGTGACCTCGACAAGCTGCTGGCCCAGGAAACCGGCCTGCCAGTGATTGTTGCCGAAGATCCGCTGACCTGTGTTGCTCGCGGCGGTGGCCGTGCACTGGAAATGATGGACAAGCACACCATGGACCTGCTCTCCAGCGAGTAAATTCGCCGCAGGCTTCTATGCTGTTCGCGCACAGGCAGCACTTTGCAGTGCTGCCTGTTGGCGTTTATCTTCTGTCAATCTGCATCCAGGCCGGTTTGATGCCGTATGAATAAACAGAACATTTGCCTGGGAGGAGCGGCTCATTAAACCGCTCTTCACCAAAGGTCCCTCGTTGGGTGTGCGCTTTCTGGTGCTGGCCGTGCTATCGGTCGCATTGATGGTGGTGGATGCCCGCTTCGACGCCCTCAAGCCTGCGCGCAGTCAGATGTCGCTGGTGTTGATGGACGCCTATTGGATCACTGATCTGCCCGAGCGCTTGTGGCAAGGGGTGAGCAGCCAGTTTGGCAGCCGCACCGAGCTGGTCGCCGAGAACGAAAAACTCAAGACCGAAAACCTGCTGTTGCAGGGTCGCATGCAGAAACTCGCGGCCCTGACCGAGCAGAACGTGCGGCTGCGCGAGTTGCTCAACTCCTCGGCGCTGGTCAATGAAAAGGTCGAAGTGGCTGAGCTGATCGGCGTCGATCCCAACCCGTTCACCCACCGAATCATCATCAACAAGGGCGAACGCGACGGCGTGGTGCTTGGCCAGCCGGTGCTCGATGCCCGCGGCCTGATGGGCCAAGTGGTCGAGTTGATGCCGTACACCTCGCGAGTGCTGCTGCTGACCGACACTACCCACAGCATTCCGGTGCAGGTGAACCGCAATGGCCTGCGCGCAATCGCCAGTGGCACTGGTAACCCGGAGCGCCTGGAGTTGCGCCATGTCGCGGACACGGCGGACATCAAGGAAGGCGACTTGCTGGTGAGCTCCGGCCTGGGTCAGCGTTTCCCGGCGGGTTACCCGGTCGCCACGGTCAAGGAAGTCATTCACGACTCCGGCCAGCCATTCGCCATCGTCCGGGCTGTACCGACGGCCGCGCTCAATCGCAGTCGCTACATGTTGCTGGTGTTCAGTGACAGTCGCACGCCGGAAGAGCGCGCCAACGCCGCCGCCCAGGCTCAGGACGCGCAGGATCAGCACGTCGGCAACGCCGTGGTGGTGCCGCCAGCGGTGCCAGCACCTGCTGCTGTAGCGCCGGCGCCCGCGGCAACCCCGGCACCCGCCGCCACACCGGCCGCCGCCAAACCGGTGACGCCGGCCAAGCCTGCTACCCACGCCGCCCCGGCCAAACCGGTGGCGACCCCGCTCAAGCCGGCCGCGACCAAGCCGCCTGCGACGACGCCCGCCGCCGCTCCTCAGGGTAGAGAATAATGGTCAGTACCCGCTCGCGTAATGGCTGGATGATCTGGATGACCTTCGCCGTCGGCATGCTGCTGAGCGTCGTGCCGTTTCCCCATGTCGAGATTTTGCGGCCGATGTTCCTCGCGCTGCCCCTGGCCTATTGGGCCCTGGAAATGCCGCACAAGATCGGCATGGCCAGCGCCTTTTGCCTGGGCCTGGCGCAGGACGTGCTGTTTGGCACCCTGCTGGGTCACAACGCGTTGATCCTGACCCTGATCACCTTCCTGATCCTGTCATTGCAGCAGCGGGTGCGGATGTTCCCGATGTGGCAGCAAAGCCTGGTGATCCTGGTGGTGCTCGGGCTGGCGCAGCTGTTGCAACTGTGGCTCAGCGCCCTGACCGGCAACCGGCAGACGCTGGCGGTGCTGTTGCCCGCGCTGATCAGCGCCTTGCTCTGGCCCTGGGTCAGCTTCGGATTGCGTGGGTTGAGCCGCCGCTACAAAATCAACTAATCATTCGGTCAGGCATTGGCCCGCACCTCGACAGGGAGATGTCTTGATGAATCCGCTTTTCCTCGCCTCAGGTTCGCCGCGCCGGCGTGAACTGCTGACGCAGATCGGCGTGGCGTTCAGCGTCATCGGCGCTGATATCGATGAAACCCCTCTGCCAGATGAATCCCCCGCGGCCTATGTCGAGCGCCTCGCCCGTGGCAAGGCCGAGGCCGGCCGCGCGCGGCTGAGCGCCGATGCGCCGGCCTGCGTGCTAGGCGCCGACACTGCCGTGGTGCTGGACGGAAAAATCCTCGGCAAGCCTGTCGACGAAGCCGACGCGCAAGTGATGTTGTTGAGCCTGGCCGGCCAGGAGCACGAAGTGCTGACCGCGATTGCCCTGCTCGACGGCGAGCGTTGCGAGTCGCGGGTGGTGCGTAGCCTGGTGCGTTTTCGTCCCATCAGCGTGGCCGAGGCCAATGCCTACTGGGCCAGCGGCGAACCTCGGGACAAGGCCGGCGGCTATGGCATCCAGGGCCTTGGCGCGGTGTTCGTCAGCGGCCTCAATGGCAGTTATTCCGCAGTCGTCGGCCTGCCTTTATGCGAAACCGCAGAACTGCTCGGCCATTTCGGCATACCCTGTTGGCAAACCCCCAGCGCGCCCAGCGCCGTACTGACTTGATGCGGCCATAATCGTGAACATGCCTGAACGAGATCCTGCCATGAGTGAAGAGATTCTGATCAACATCACGCCGATGGAATCACGCGTGGCGGTGGTCGAAAACGGTGTCCTGCAAGAAGTGCACGTCGAGCGCACGCAGAAACGCGGGATCGTCGGCAACATCTATAAAGGCAAGGTGGTACGGGTACTGCCAGGCATGCAGGCAGCCTTCGTCGACATCGGGCTCGATCGCGCCGCGTTTATCCACGCCTCGGAAATCTCCCTGCGCGAAGGGCCGGCGGTGGAGAGCATCAGTGCCCTGGTGCATGAAGGGCAGAGCCTGGTGGTGCAGGTCACCAAGGACCCGATCGGCTCCAAGGGCGCGCGACTGACCACTCAGCTATCGATTCCCTCGCGTTACCTGGTGTACATGCCGCGTACCGCTCACGTTGGTATTTCCCTGAAGATCGAGGACGAAGCCGAGCGCGAGCGCCTCAAGCAGGTGGTCACCGATTGCGTGGCCAAGGAAGGGATCAAGGAGGCCGGCGGCTTTATCCTGCGCACTGCCGCCGAAGGTGCGGGTGCCGATGAAATTCTCATGGACATCCGCTACCTGCGTCGCCTGTGGGATCAGATCGGTGCGCAGATCAAGACCATCGGCGCACCCAACGTGATTTACGAGGATCTGGGCCTGGCCTTGCGCACCTTGCGCGACCTGGTCGGCCCGAAGATCGAGAAAATCCGCATCGACTCCCGGGAGACCTTCCAGAAAACCACGCAGTTCGTTGCGGAATTGATGCCGGAGATTGCCGACCGTCTGGAGCACTACCCGGGCGAGCGGCCGATTTTCGACCTGTACGGGGTCGAGGACGAGATCCAGAAAGCCCTGGAGCGCAAGGTGCCGCTCAAGTCTGGCGGTTATCTGGTGGTCGATCCTGCCGAGGCCATGACCACGATCGACGTCAATACCGGCGCGTTCGTCGGGCACCGCAACCTTGAAGAGACTATCTTCAAGACTAACCTTGAAGCAGCGACCGCGATTGCCCGACAACTGCGTCTGCGCAACCTGGGTGGGATCATCATCATCGACTTCATCGACATGGAGGATGAAGAGCACCAGCGCCAGGTTCTGCGCACGTTGGAGAAACAGCTGGAGCGTGATCACGCCAAGACCAACATCATCGGCATCACCGAGCTGGGCCTGGTGCAAATGACCCGCAAACGCACCCGCGAGAGTCTCGAGCAGGTGCTGTGCGAACCCTGCAGCAGCTGCCAGGGCCGGGGCAAATTGAAGACCCCGGAGACCGTGTGCTACGAAATTTTCCGGGAGATCCTGCGTGAGGCGCGTGCCTATCAGGCGGAAGGCTATCGCGTACTGGCCAACCAGAAAGTGGTGGATCGGCTGCTGGACGAAGAGTCGGGCAACGTCGCCGAACTCGAAGGTTTTATCGGGCGCACCATTCGTTTCCAGGTGGAAACCATGTACTCCCAGGAACAATACGACGTGGTGCTGCTCTGAATCGCTGTGTTCCATTCAAGATGGCTGGCCTGTGCTCGCTGAACGTGTTTTCCATGGGAGCCAACTGACATGGAACGTCTGATCCGCATTCTGGGCACGCTGACCCGCTGGGGGCTGGGGTTGTGCGCGTTGCTGCTGGTGCTGGTCGCGCTCTACGTCAACCTGGGTCGTGAATTGATCCCGCTGGTGGCCGAATACCGTGACGAGGTGCAGACCAAGGCCCAGGAAGCGCTGGGTATGCCTTTGGAAATCGGCAGCCTGGAAGGACGCTGGAGCGGCATGGCCCCGGTGTTGCTGGCCCATGACGTGACGCTGGGCGAGGGCGCCAACGCCCTGCACCTGGATCAGGTGCGGGTGGTGCCGGATGTCTGGGGCAGCCTGCTGGCGCGCGCGGTGCGGATCGACCACCTGCAACTCAATGGCCTCAAGCTCAGCCTCAAGGAAAACGCCGACGGCCAATGGGCGCTGGAAGGTTTGCCGGTGCAGCAGGACAAACCGCTGGATCCCGAGCAATTGTTCAATCAGATGCAAATGGTCAGCCGCCTGTCGGTGCTTGATAGCCAGGTGACTCTGCAACCGCTGGACCATGCGCCGCTGACCCTGACCTACGTCGGCCTGACCCTCAAGACCGGCCCCAGCCGCCAGCGTCTCGACGCCCGCCTGACCCTGCCCGATGGCCAGCCGCTGGCACTGAGCCTGCGCAGCCGCATGCGTGCCGGGCAGTGGCAGGACGCAGAAATCGACAGCTACCTGAGCCTGCCGCAAAGTGACTGGGCACGCTGGGTGCCGGCCAGGGTCACCAAACAGTGGAAACTTGCTGAATTCAAGGCCGGTGGCGAGTTCTGGGTGAGCTGGGGCAAGGGCACCCTGCAAAGCGCAGCGATCCGCCTGAATGCTCCGGAATTCAAGGGCGCCTATGCCGAGCGCAAGCCGGTGCAGATCAACAACCTGGCACTCAATGCCTACTTCAAGCGCAGCGGCGAAGGGTTCCAGCTGTCCATCGACTCGCTGGCGATGAACCTCGGCAAGACCCGTTTCGATACTCGCCTGCAATTGCAGCAGAGCGTCGCTTCCGAGAAAGAGCCGGAGCGCTGGCACCTGCAGGCCGATCGCCTCGACCTCACGCCGCTGACCCCGATCATCAATGCCCTGGGGCCTTTACCCGAGGGTGTGGCGACCACCATCGAACGCCTCAAGGTCACCGGCACCCTGCGCAATGTGCTGATCGACATTCGACCCAATGCCACCGATGACAGCAAATTCAGCTTCGCCGCCAATCTGGAAAAGGTCGGCTTCGATGCCTACCACGGTGCACCGGCGGCGCGTAACGTCAGCGGCAGCATCAGCGGCGACCTCGGCCAGGGCGAGCTGCGCATGGACAGCAAGGATTTCATGCTGCACCTGGACCCGATCTTCGCCAAGCCCTGGCAGTACCTGCAGGCCAATGCCCGGCTGACCTGGAAGCTCGACAAGCAAGGCTTCACCCTGATCGCGCCCTACCTCAAGGTGCTGGGCGAGGAGGGCAAGATTGCCGGTGACTTCCTGATCCGCCTGCATTTCGACCATAGCCAGGAAGACTACATGGACCTGCGGGTCGGCCTGGTGGACGGCGACGGCCGCTACACCAGCAAGTACCTGCCCAAAGTCCTCAGCCCTGGGCTGGACGAGTGGTTGCGTACGGCGATTCTCAAAGGCGCGGTCGATGAAGGTTTCTTCCAGTACCAGGGCTCGCTGAGCCACGACGCGGCCGAGACTGACCGCAGCATCAGCCTGTTTTTCAAGGTGCACGATGCCGAACTGGCGTTTCAGCCGGGCTGGCCACACCTGAGCAAGATCAATGGCGACGTGTTCGTCGAAGACAGTGGCGTGCGCATCGTCGCCAGCCAGGGGCAGTTGCTCGACACCCAGGTGCGCGATGTATTCGTCAACATTCCCCATGTGCCGGCCGAGAAAAACACCCACATGTACATCGACGGCGCCTTCGCGGGTGGCCTGGGCGACGGGGTGAAGATTCTACAGGAGGCGCCGATCGGCACCGGTCCGACCTTTGCCGGCTGGCAGGGCGAAGGCGAACTGCAGGGCAAGCTGAAACTCGACATTCCCCTGGAAAAGGGCGAAGAGCCGAAAATCCTGGTGGACTTCAAAACCGCCAAGGCGCGCTTGAAACTCAGCGAGCCGGAGCTTGAACTGACCCAGCTCAAGGGTGATTTCCGCTTTGACAGCACCAAGGGCCTGAGCGGCCAGGGGATCAGCGCGCGGGCTTTTGATCGGCCGGTGACCGCGCAGATTTTCGCCGACGGCAGCGCCGGCAAGCTCAACACCCGGGTGACTGCTTCGGGCCAGGTCACGGTGAAGAAACTCACCGAATGGCTGAAAGTCACTCAGCCACTGCCGGTTTCCGGCGATATCCCCTATCAGTTGCAAGTCACCCTCGACGGCGCCGACAGCCAGTTGATGGTCAGCTCCAGCCTCAAGGGGGTGGCGGTCGACCTGCCGGCGCCGTTCGGCCTGACTGCCGAGCAGGGCCGCGACACGGTGTTCCGCATGACTCTGCAGGGCACCGAGCGCCGTTACTGGCTGGACTATGGGGACCTGGCCGACTTTACCTTTGCCGCCCCGAGCAACAATTTTGCCGACGGTCGTGGTGAGCTGTTTCTCGGCAATGGCAGCGCGGTGTTGCCGGGCAACAAGGGCCTGCGGGTGCGCGGCGTGTTGTCGGAGCTGGATGTCGAACCGTGGAAGAACCTGGTGGACAAGTACGCCGGGCAGGATCCGGGCGGCAGCGCCAAGCAATTGCTCAGTGGCGCAGACTTCAAGGTCAACAAGCTCGGCGGTTTCGGCACCACCCTGGATCAGGCGCGCGTGCAACTGGACCGCAAACCGGGCGCCTGGGCCTTGCAGCTCGACAGCCAGCAGGTCAAGGGCAACGTCGGGCTGCCGGATGCCAAGGGTGCGCCGATTGCGGTGAACCTGCAGTACATCCGCCTGCCGGCACCGGACCCGGCGGTGCAGGCCGACGAAAATGCCCCGGATCCGCTGGCCTCGGTCGAGCCGACCAAGGTCCCGGCGCTGGATATCAATATCGCGCAGCTGTTCCAGGGCAAGGACCTGGTCGGCGCCTGGACCTTGAAAGTGCGGCCGACGGCCAAGGGCCTGGCGTTCAATTCAATGAGCCTGGGGCTCAAGGGCATGCAGTTGCAGGGCGCGGGCGGTTGGGAAGGTGTGCCGGGTGCAAGCAACAGTTGGATCAAGGGCCGTCTTGAAGGCAAGAACCTCGCGGACGTGCTCCAGGGCTGGGGGTTTGCGCCCACGGTCACCAGTGAGAACTTCCATGTCGATATCGACGGCCGCTGGCCTGGTTCACCGGCCTGGGTTGGGTTGAAGCGCTATTCCGGCAGCCTCGATGCGTCGCTGAACAAGGGGCAGATGGTTGAAGTCGAAGGCGGTGCCCAGGCCCTGCGGGTGTTTGGCCTGCTCAACTTCAACTCGATCGGCCGGCGTCTGCGCCTGGACTTCTCCGACCTGTTCGGCAAAGGCCTGAGCTACGACCGGGTCAAGGGCCTGCTGGTCGCCAGCAACGGGGTGTTCGTCACCCGCGAGCCGATCATCCTCACCGGCCCTTCGAGCAACCTCGAGCTCAATGGCACGCTGGACATGGCCGCCGACCGTATCGACGCCAAGCTGCTGGTGACCCTGCCATTGACCAACAACCTGCCTATCGCCGCGCTGATTGTCGGCGCGCCGGCGGTCGGTGGTGCCCTGTTCCTGATCGACAAGTTGATCGGCGATCGCGTGGCGCGCTTTGCCAGTGTCAAATACACCGTCAAAGGGCCGGTCAAAGAGCCGAAAATCACCTTTGAGAAACCCTTTTGAGGCGGTCTCACAACCCCCGCCTATGGAGTAGCATGGCTGCATACCTGATACGGAGTGCACCATGTCCTTTGCGGTGATTCAAATGGTCAGCCAGAGCGACGTGCTGGCGAACCTGGCCCAGGCGCGCCGCCTGCTGGAGCAGGCGGCGTCTGGCGGCGCGCGGCTGGCAGTGCTACCGGAGAACTTCGCGGCCATGGGTCGGCGCGACGTGGCTGACCTCGGCCGAGCCGAAGCCATGGGCGAGGGCCCGATCCTGCCATGGTTGAAACAGGCCGCACGCGACCTCAAGTTATGGATAGTCGCCGGTACTTTACCGTTGCCTCCGATAGACCAGCCCGAGGCCAAGGCCAATGCCTGTTCATTGTTGATCGACGAACACGGCGAAACCGTAGCGCGCTACGACAAACTGCACCTGTTCGATGTCGATGTTGCAGACAATCGCGGGCGCTACCGTGAATCCGATGACTATGCTCATGGCAGTGCAGTCGTGGTGGCGGATACGCCGGTCGGCCGGGTTGGCCTGAGCGTGTGCTACGACTTGCGTTTCCCCGAGCTGTACAGCGAATTGCGCGCTGCCGGCGCCGAGTTGATTACTGCGCCCTCGGCCTTTACTGCGGTGACCGGGGCGGCGCATTGGGAGGTATTGATCCGCGCGCGTGCCATCGAGACCCAGTGCTACCTGCTGGCGGCGGCGCAGGGCGGCATCCACCCAGGACCGCGCGAGACCTTTGGCCACGCGGCGATTGTCGATCCCTGGGGGCGGATCGTTGCGCAGCAGGATCAAGGCGAGGCCGTGCTGCTGGCCGAGCGCGACAGCAGCGAACAGGCGTCCATTCGGGCGCGGATGCCGGTGTCCAGTCACCGGCGCTTTTTCTCGCAGGGCGCCCAGCGACCTGCTTCAGAACGTTGAATTAAGGCGTAAACCTATGAGCGAGTTGTTGTCCTCAGTCAGTGAACATTTACTAGCGCCGGGCGGCGTGACCATCGAAAACCTGCAAAGCGTGCTGGGTGACCTGGCCGGCCCGGGCATCGATGCCGCCGACCTGTATTTCCAGGGGCAGATTTCCGAGTCCTGGGCGCTGGAAGACGGCATCGTCAAGGAAGGCAGCTTCAACCTCGACCAGGGTGTCGGCGTGCGCGCGCAATCCGGTGAAAAGACCGGTTTTGCCTACAGTAACGCCATCACCCTCGAAGCCCTCGGCGCCGCCGCGCGTGCGGCGCGCTCGATTTCCCGCGCCGGGCAGAACGGCACGGTTCAGGCCTTCACCAGCCAGGACGTGGCCCAGCTGTATGCGCCGGACAATCCCCTCGAAGTGCTGAGCCGCGCCGAGAAAGTCGAGCTGCTCAAGCGCATCGACGTCGCGACTCGTGCGCTCGATCCGCGTATCCAGCAGGTGACCGTGAGCATGGCCGGGGTCTGGGAGCGCATCCTGGTGGCCGCCACCGATGGCAGCCTGGCGGCGGATGTACGGCCGCTGGTGCGCTTCAATGTCAGCGTGATCGTCGAGCAGAACGGCCGCCGTGAGCGCGGTGGCCATGGTGGCGGCGGTCGCACCGATTACCGTTATTTCCTCGCCGAAGACCGCGCCATGGGTTATGCCCGTGAAGCCTTGCGCCAGGCTTTGGTGAACCTGGAAGCGATTCCGGCACCGGCCGGGACTTTACCGGTGGTGCTGGGTTCGGGCTGGTCCGGCGTGCTGTTGCACGAAGCGGTCGGCCACGGCCTGGAAGGCGACTTCAACCGCAAGGGCAGCTCCGCCTACAGTGGGCGAATGGGCGAGATGGTTGCCTCGAAACTCTGCACCATTGTCGATGACGGCACCCTGGCCGGGCGCCGTGGCTCGCTGAGCGTCGACGACGAAGGTACGCCGACCGAGTGCACCACGCTGATCGAAAACGGCGTACTCAAGGGCTACATGCAGGACAAGCTCAACGCGCGCCTGATGGGCGTGGCGCGCACCGGCAACGGTCGTCGCGAGTCCTACGCGCACCTGCCGATGCCGCGCATGACCAACACCTACATGCTCGGCGGCGAAAGCGATCCGGCAGAAATCATTGCCTCGGTGAAGAAGGGCATCTACTGCGCCAACCTCGGCGGTGGTCAGGTCGATATCACCAGCGGCAAGTTTGTGTTCTCCACCAGCGAGGCGTACCTGATCGAGGACGGCAAGATTACCGCGCCGGTCAAGGGGGCAACGCTGATCGGTAACGGTCCGGAAGCCATGAGCCGGGTGTCGATGGTCGGCAACGACCTGTCGCTGGACAGCGGTGTAGGGACCTGTGGCAAGGATGGTCAGTCGGTGCCGGTGGGTGTCGGGCAGCCAACCTTGAAAATCGACGCGATCACCGTGGGTGGCACGGGCGCTTGAGGAATGGAGCTACGGGTGGGCTGCGACGCAGTCCCACCCGGTCGGGAGTCAACGCAGGCCGCGTTGAGTCTCGTCCAGCTCACGGATGTACTTGAAGATTTTCCGGCTGGAAGCAGGCGGCTTGTTATGCGCGGTTTCGTGCTGGGCCTGACGGATCAGCGAACGCAGTTGCTGGCGATCAGCTTCCGGGTAGTCGACGACGAACTTTTCCAGGACGGCGTCGTCGCCGGCGATCAGGCGATCGCGCCAGCGTTCCAGACCGTGGAAGCGTTCGTTGTACTGTTTGGTGGAGGCGTCGAGTTGATCGAGCAAGACCAGAATGGCGTCAGTGTCCTGATCGCGCATCAGTTTGCCGATAAAGCTCAGGTGCCGTTTACGCGCGATATTCGCGGTGTGCTTGGGCGCATCGGCCAGGGCCCGGCGCATGGCGTCGGTCAACGGCAGTTTTGCCAGCAAGTCAGGCTTGAGTGTTGTAAGGCGCTCGCCGAGGTCAACCAGAGCATGCAGCTCGCGTTTGACCTGGGATTTGCTTTTTTCTCCCCCGTAGAGGGAGTCGTCGTAAGAATCAACCATGGTGGCAGTCCGCAAAGAAACGCCGCCATGATAACCAGTCGGGGGCCGCTTGTCCGGCCCGGTCGCTCGAATGGCCTTGACCGAAAGCAGAATTTGAGTGGAGAACAGCATGAGTGCAGTTGAAAGCGTCGGCCCACAAGCGTTGCCGGCACTGCAAGAGCAAGTCGAGCAGATCATCGCCGAAGCCAAGCGCCAGGGCGCCAGTGCCTGCGAAGTGGCGGTGTCGCTGGAGCAGGGCCTGTCGACTTCGGTGCGTCAGCGCGAAGTCGAAACGGTCGAGTTCAACCGCGACCAGGGCTTCGGCATTACCCTCTATGTCGGCCAGCGCAAGGGTTCGGCCAGCACCTCGGCGAGTGGCGCCGAGGCCATTCGGGAAACTGTCGCTGCCGCCCTGGCGATCGCCAAACACACCTCCGAAGATGAACACTCGGGTCTGGCCGATGCAGCCTTGATGGCTCGCGATCTGCCGGACTTCGACCTGTTCCACGCCTGGGACATCACCCCGGAACAAGCGATCGAGAAGGCGCTGGCCTGCGAAGCCGCAGCCTTCGATGCCGACAGCCGGATCAAGAACGCCGACGGCACCACCCTCAGCACCCATCAGGGCTGCCGCGTGTATGGCAACAGTCACGGCTTTATCGGCGGCTACGCCTCGACCCGGCACAGCCTCAGCTGCGTGATGATTGCCGAAGCCGAAGGCCAGATGCAGCGCGACTACTGGTATGACGTTAATCGCCAGGGCAGCCTGCTAATGGACCCATTGATCATCGGCCAGCGCGCCGCGCAACGTGCCGCCAGCCGCCTGGGCGCGCGCCCGGTGCCGACCTGCGAAGTGCCGGTGCTGTTTTCTGCGGAACTGGCGGGCGGTTTGTTCGGCAGCTTTCTGGGCGCGATTGCCGGCGGCAACCTGTACCGCAAGTCGTCGTTCCTCGAAGGCGCACTGGGACAGAAGCTGTTTCCCGAGTGGCTGACCATCGACGAGCGCCCGCACCTGATGCGCGCCATGGGCAGTTCGGCGTTCGACGGCGATGGCCTGGCGACCTACGCCAAGCCGTTCGTCGAAAACGGTGAGCTGGTGTCCTACGTGCTGGGTACTTATTCCGGACGCAAACTGGGCATGCCGAGCACCGCCAACGCCGGCGGCGTGCATAACCTGTTCGTCACCCATGGCGACGAAGACCAGGCCGTGCTGCTCAAGCGCATGGGTCGCGGCTTGCTGGTCACCGAGCTGATGGGCCAGGGCCTGAACATGGTCACCGGCGATTACTCGCGCGGCGCGGCGGGCTTCTGGGTGGAAAATGGCGAGATTCAGTTCGCCGTGCAGGAAGTGACCATCGCCGGCAACATGCGCGACATGTTCAAGCAGATCATCGCCGTGGGTAACGACCTGGAATTGCGCAGCAACATCCGCACCGGGTCAGTGCTGATTGAACGGATGACGGTCGCTGGCAGCTAAGCTACCGGCTGTTTGAAAAAAGCGCGTCACCCTTGGGTGGCGCGCTTTTTTTTGCCCATTGAAAACACTCTTTATCGGGCAGGCTTATTTTGCGCACTTGTTTTGGTTCTCATTATCATCTAATAATAAATCTCATTATCGAATGAGCCTTGGGTCATGAGTTCTGCCTTGCACGAGCAGCCTTACCTTGAAAGCTGGCGCTGGATGAGTCGCCAGATCCGTTGCGCGCTGGATGCTGACGAGCCGCGCTTGATCGAGCATTACCTGGCCGAAGGCCGCTATCTCTCCTGTTGCACGGCCACCTCGCCGTGGACGGTCGCTGAAACGTCATTTCGCTTGTTGCTCGACACCGCCGCCGATGTCGCTTTGCCCTGGCATTGGCGCAGCTTCTGCCTGGATCAGGCCTGGCGTCCGCTGCGTGACCTCGAGCGCCTGGCGTTGTGCAAGTGCCGGCTCAAGCGCTGGCAGAGCTACACCTGGCAACTGGCGACCTGCGAGTTGCAGCCCTCGATTCCTCTTATTGAACTGGTGCAAGGATTTCCCGATGAGTAATACCCGTATCGAACGAGACAGCATGGGTGAGCTGCAAGTCCCGGTGGACGCCCTCTACGGCGCCCAGACTCAGCGCGCGGTGGATAACTTTCCCATCAGCGGCCAGCGCATGCCGGCGCAGTTCATTCGTGCGTTGATCCTGGCCAAGGCCGCAGCGGCCAAGGCCAACGTCGAACTCCAGCAAGTGAGCGAAGCCCAGGGCAAGGCGATTGTCGATGCGGCCCAGGGCTTGCTCGAAGGCGATTTCATGGCGCATTTCCCGGTGGATATTTTCCAGACCGGTTCCGGCACCAGTTCCAACATGAACGCCAACGAAGTGCTGGCAACCCTCGCCAGCCGTTTGCTGGGCGAAGCGGTCAACCCGAACGATCACGTCAATTGCGGGCAAAGCAGCAATGACATCATCCCCACCACCATTCACGTCAGCGCCGCGCTGGCACTGCATGAGCAATTGTTGCCGGCGCTTGAGCACCTGATCCAGGTCGTCGAGCGCAAGGCCGAGCAGGTTCACCCCTTCGTCAAGACTGGGCGTACGCACTTGATGGACGCCATGCCGGTGCGCATGAGCCAGGTATTGAACGGCTGGGCCCAGCAGCTCAAGGCCAATCTCGGGCACCTGGAGAATCTGTTGCCGGCCCTGCAATCCCTGGCGCAAGGCGGCACGGCGGTCGGCACCGGGATCAACGCGCATCCTGAGTTCGCCGCACGCTTCAGCCAGCAATTGAGTGCACTGACTGACGTGGCTTTCACTCCAGGTCAGGACCTGTTCGCCCTGATCGGCTCCCAGGACACCGCCGTTGCGGTCTCCGGCCAGCTCAAGGCCACTGCGGTGTCGCTGATGAAAATCGCCAACGACCTGCGCTGGATGAACTCTGGGCCATTGGCCGGTCTGGGTGAAATCGAGCTGGAAGGCTTGCAGCCTGGCTCCTCGATCATGCCCGGCAAGGTCAATCCGGTGATTCCGGAAGCGACGGCGATGGTCGCTGCGCAAGTGATCGGCAATGACAGCGTGATCACCGTGGCCGGTCAGTCGGGCAACTTCGAACTCAACGTGATGCTGCCGATCATCGCCCAGAACCTGTTAAGCAGCATCGAGTTGCTGGCCAATTCGAGCCGCCTGCTGGCGGACAAGGCTATCGCCAGCTTCAAGGTCAACGAAGCCAAGCTCAAGGAAGCCTTGTCGCGCAATCCGATCCTGGTCACTGCGCTGAACCCGATCATTGGTTACCAGAAGGCCGCCGAAATTGCCAAGACCGCCTACAAGCAGGGGCGGCCGGTGATTGACGTGGCCCTTGAGCACACCGAACTGTCCCGCAGCCAGCTGGAAGAGTTGCTCAATCCGGAAAAACTCACGGCGGGCGGCGTTTAACCCCTCGGCGCATTGGAGGCTCACATGGAGCATTGGAAACGCACGATCGAAAGGGCCAACCGCTGCTTCATGCTGGGCGAGTTGGTGGATGCCCGGGAGGCGTATTTACAGGCCCTGGCGCTGGCGCAGGTGCTGTTCGAGCGTTGGTCGGACGCTGACGAGGCGGTTGCCGCCTGTGTGATTTCCCATCACAACCTCGCCGACCTGCATTTGCGCCTGAATCAACCCGAGGAGAGCGCCGAGTACCTGTGTGCGATCCATCAACTGTTGCTGCAGACCATGCAGGACCCGCGTCTGGCCCCGGCCTTGCGCGAGGCGGCGTTGCGTCAGAGCAGCAAGACCTACGTCGAACTGCTGAATTTCATCAGCGAGCACGGCGAATACCCACGTACCCATCGTTTGCTGCACATCGGTGCCGCAGCGCAGCCGCGAGAAGCGCGCGCTCAATACGGAGTTCATTAAAATGGCTTTTGCCCTACCTGCATTACCTTACGCCTACGACGCCCTGGAGCCGCATATTGACGCGCAGACCATGGAGATCCACTACACCAAGCACCACCAGACCTACATCAACAACCTCAATGCCGCGGTCGAAGGCACCGAGTATGCCGAGTGGCCAGTTGAGCGCCTGGTGGCCAGCGTCCAGCAGTTACCGGAAAAACTCCGCGCTGCGGTGATCAACCAGGGCGGTGGGCATGCCAACCATTCGTTGTTCTGGGCAGTGATGGTGCCCAACGGTGGCGGGGCGCCAGGCGGCGACCTGGGCAAGGCGATCGACGAGCAACTGGGCGGCTTCGACAGTTTCAAGGACGCGTTCACCAAGGCGGCACTCACGCGCTTCGGCAGCGGCTGGGCGTGGCTCAGCGTGACCCCGCAAAAGACCCTGGTGGTGGAGAGCAGCGGTAACCAGGACAGCCCGCTGATGAATGGCAATACGCCGATTCTCGGCCTGGATGTCTGGGAGCACGCCTATTACTTGCGCTACCAGAACCGTCGGCCGGAATACATCAATGCGTTCTACAACGTGATCCATTGGCCCGAAGTCGCCGAGCGTTATCAGGCGGCACTGGCGTGAGCCTTCACTGTCATAAAGCAATCAAGGCGTTCTATGGGCACTGAGACACTGGCGATCAACAGCGGGCGAATGTTTCGATATGCACTGGGTTCGCTCCTGCTGTTGGCGGGAACCACCTTGCTGGTTGCGCACGGTCTGGCGTGGCTGAACCTTGAGCCGAGGTTGATGCGCGCACTGCAAGGGGGAGCCATCTGTGCCTTGGGCACGGCCCTCGGCGCGGTGCCGGTGTTGGTGATTCGCCGGATGCCAGTGGCACTCAGCGATACGTTGTTGGGGTTTGGTGCCGGGGTGATGCTGGCCGCCACCGCCTTTTCGCTGATCGTGCCCGGGATTGCTGCCGCCGAAAGCCTGGGGCTGACGCCTTGGGCCGCCAGCGGGCTGATCTGTTTCGGCATCATGCTCGGTGCGGTCGGGCTGTTCCTGGTAGATCGCCAGGTGTCCGGGGCGAGCCCCGAGATGTTGGTGGGCACACCGGAGTGTCCGGTAATCCCGCCACGCATCTGGCTGTTTGTGTTTGCCATCATTGCCCATAACATTCCCGAGGGGATGGCGGTGGGTGTTTCGGCGGGCGGCGGCATGCCGGACGCCGACAGTCTGGCCATGGGCATTGCCTTGCAGGATGTGCCGGAAGGGCTGGTGATCGCGTTGGTGCTGGCCGGGGCCGGGATGTCGCGGTTCAGGGCGTTTTTGATCGGCGCGGCATCAGGGCTGGTCGAGCCGGTCTTTGCCTTGCTCTGTGCCTGGCTGGTGAGCCTCGCCGAGGTGATCCTGCCGCTGGGCCTGGCCCTGGCTGCCGGAGCGATGTTGCTGGTGGTGACTCATGAGGTGATTCCCGAATCGCGCCGCAATGGTCACGAGAAACTGGCCAGCCTCGGCCTGCTGATCGGGTTCTGCCTGATGATGGTGATGGATACCGCGCTGGGCTAAGGGGAGGAGGGCGAGCCTTACTCGCCTTCGTCGAAGTAGTTGTTGATCAGCTTGACCAACGCCTGCATCGCTTCCTCATCTTTTTCACCTTCGGTGAACAGATGAATCTTTGTGCCCTTGCCGGCCGCCAGCATCATCATCGCCATGATGCTTTTACCGTCGACCATCGACTCAGGTGTGCGCCCCGCCCGAATCTGACAAGGGTACTGACCCGCAACACCGACGAATTTCGCGGAAGCGCGGGCATGCAGGCCCAGTTTGTTGATGATTTCAATTTCCAGAGCAGGCATCGCGATGTGAATCCTTTAGCTAAGGTCGCGGTGGCGAACCTGGACGTTCTTCAGGGTTTTTTGCAGGGTCTGGCCCAGGCGTTCAGTCAGGTAGACGGAGCGGTGATGTCCGCCGGTGCAACCAATGGCGATGGTCACATAGGCCCGATTACTGGCGGCGAAACGCGGCAGCCATTTGAGCAGGTAACTGGAGATGTCTTCAAACATTTCCTCGACATCCGGCTGGGCGGCCAGATAGTCGGCAACCGGTTGGTCCAGGCCTGACTGGGCACGCAGATCCGGTATCCAGTACGGGTTCGGCAAGCAGCGCACGTCGAACACCAGGTCGGCATCGACCGGCATACCGCGCTTGAAGCCGAACGACTCCACCAGAAAGGCTGTACCGGGCTCCGGCTGATTGAGCAGGCGCAGCTTGATGGTGTCGCGCAGCTGGTACAGGTTGAGGTTGGTGGTGTTGAGCTTGAGATCGGCGAGGTCGGCAATGGGCCCCAGCAGGGCGGTCTCATCCTCGATGGCTTCGGCCAGCGAGCGATTGGAGCTGCTCAACGGGTGGCGCCGGCGTGTCTCGGAGAAACGCTTGAGCAGGGTTTCTTCGTCGGCGTCGAGGTACAGCACATCGCATTGGATATGCCGGTTGCGCACCTCGGCGAGCAACTCGGGGAAACGGGTCAGATGACTGGGCAGGTTGCGCGCGTCGATGGAGACCGCCACCAGTGGCTGGCTCAACTCGTTGTGAATCAGCGCGCGCTCGGCCAACTCCGGTAGCAGGCCCGCCGGCAGGTTGTCGATGCAGTAGTAACCGTTGTCTTCGAGAACGTTGAGGGCGGTACTTTTACCGGAGCCGGAGCGTCCGCTGACAATGATCAGGCGCATCATCAGTGACCGTTCTGCTCGTCCAGGACCACCTGGTACAAGTCTTGGTTGCTGGTGGCACTGCGCAGGCGATCGCGGACTTCCTTGCGGTCCAGCATGCTGGCGATCTGGCGCAGCAACTCCAGGTGCGCATCGGTAGCCGCCTGGGGGACCAGCAGGACAAACAGCAGGTCGACCGGGGCGCCGTCGATGGCGTCGAAATCAATAGGCGCGTCAAGGTGCATCAGGGCACTGATGGGCGAGGTGCAACCCTTGAGGCGGCAGTGTGGAATGGCGATGCCGTTGCCAAAACCGGTCGAGCCGAGTTTTTCACGGGCAATCAATGCCTCGAAGACATCTTGCATCTCCAGATCCGGAACTTCCCGGGCGATCAGGTTGGCAATTTGTTCGAGGGCTTTCTTTTTACTGCCTCCCGGCACGTTCACCAGGGAACGGCCGGGGGTCAGGATGCTTTCAAGTCGGATCATGGGATGAGGGTGTTAGCGACCGGTTGCGCCCTGGAGGAGGCTCTGGGTCTTTTCCTTATGCTTTTTGAGTTGACGGTCCAGCTTGTCGGTCAGTAGGTCAATGGCGGCATACATGTCGTCATGCTCGGCATTGGCAACCACTTCTCCGCCGGGGATATGCAGCGTGGCTTCGATTTTCTGCTTCAGCTTCTCGACATTCATCGTGACCTGCACGTTGGTGATCTTGTCGAAGTGCCTTTCCAGTCGGTCGAGTTTTTCGCCGATGTAGGTGCGCAGAGGTTCGGTAACTTCCAGTTGGTGTCCACTGATGTTGACTTGCATACAGCTTCTCCTTCGTTGCCAGTGCATAAGGCGGCAGGTGGTGAGACCTGCCACTGGGTGCATCCGAAACAATTCCGAACACACCCTGGAACGCGGTGGCGTGGCCCGTTACATCAAACGCTTGCGTTCGCTCGAAGGCGCGATCCCCAAGGATTCGCGGTACTTGGCGACGGTACGACGGGCCACCTGAATGCCTTGTGCCTCCAGTAAACCAGCGATCTTGCTGTCACTCAACGGCTTTTTCTGATTTTCCGCGGCAACCAGTTTTTTGATGATCGCGCGGATCGCCGTGGACGAGCATTCGCCGCCTTCGGAGGTGCTGACATGACTTGAGAAAAAGTATTTCAGCTCATAAATACCGCGCGGGGTATGCATGAACTTTTGCGTGGTAACCCGCGAAATAGTCGACTCGTGCATGCCCACCGCTTCGGCGATATCGTGCAGGACCAGGGGTTTCATCGCTTCGTCGCCGTATTCGAGGAAGCCGCGCTGGTGCTCGACGATCTGCGTGGCCACTTTCATCAGTGTTTCGTTGCGACTTTGCAGGCTCTTGATGAACCAGCGGGCTTCCTGCAGCTGATTACGCATGAAGGTGTTGTCGGCGCTGGTGTCGGCGCGGCGGACAAAGCCGGCATATTGCGGGTTGACCCGCAGGCGCGGCACCGACTCCTGATTCAGCTCGACCAGCCAGCGCTCGTTGTCCTTGCGCACGATCACGTCCGGCACCACGTATTCGGCTTCGCTGGACTCGATCTGCGAGCCCGGGCGTGGGTTGAGGCTCTGCACCAGCTCGATGACCTGGCGCAACTCGTCTTCCTTGAGCTTCATTCGGCGCATCAACTGGCTGTAGTCGCGGCTGCCCAGCAGGTCGATGTAGTCGGTGACCAGGCGCTTGGCTTCGGCTATCCATGGCGTCTTGGCGGGCAACTGGCGCAATTGCAGGAGCAGGCATTCGCCCAGGTTGCGGGCGCCGATGCCGGCTGGCTCGAATTGCTGGATGCGGTGCAGGACCGCTTCGATTTCGTCCAGCTCGATGTCCAGTTCCGGGTCGAAGGCCTCGAGAATTTCCTCGAGGGTTTCGTCCAGGTAGCCCTGGTTGTTGATGCAGTCGATCAGGGTCACGCCGATCAGGCGATCGGTGTCGGACATCGGGGCGAGGTTCAGTTGCCAGAGCAGGTGGCTTTGCAGGCTCTCACCGGCCGAAGTGCGGGTGGTGAAATCCCACTCGTCGTCATCGTTGCTCGGCAGGCTGCTGGCGCTGGTCTGGTAGACGTCTTCCCAGGCGGTATCGACCGGGAGTTCGTTGGGAATGCGCTCGTTCCACTCACCTTCCTCAAGGTTATCCACCGTGGGGGCGGTTTCCTGGTAGGAAGGTTCCTGAACGTCGGTGTTGGGTTTCTGCTCGATATTGTCGGCCATCGGGTCGGCATTATCGAAGTCGTCGCCTTCTTCCTGGCGTTCGAGCATTGGATTGGATTCCAAGGCCTCCTGGATTTCCTGTTGCAGGTCCAGGGTCGACAATTGGAGCAGGCGGATGGCCTGTTGCAGCTGCGGTGTCATCGTCAGCTGCTGGCCCATTCTCAAGACTAGCGATGGTTTCATGGCTGGGGCTTAACACCTTATTCGCCGGCGCACGTGCGCCATCCACTACAGGGCGCCGGGGCGCCAAACTTAAGCAAATTATATGCCCGAAACTGAAGTGTTTGCCTAGAGCGTCATGACAATAAAAAGATAGATAGTTTCATTGACATTACGCTCTGGCGGCATCCAGACGCCTCGACGCTTACAGGCGGAACTCGTGGCCCAGGTACACTTCCTTGACCAGTTCGTTGGCCAGGATGGTCTCGGCATCGCCTTCGGCAATCAGTTGGCCGTCATTGACGATGTAGGCAGTTTCGCAGATATCCAGGGTCTCGCGCACGTTGTGGTCGGTGATCAGTACGCCGATGCCCTTGGCCTTGAGGTGATGGATGATCTGCTTGATGTCGCCGACCGAAATCGGGTCGACACCGGCGAACGGTTCGTCGAGCAGGATGAATTTCGGCGCGGTGGCCAGTGCGCGGGCGATTTCCACACGGCGCCGCTCACCACCGGAAAGGCTCATGCCGAGGTTGTCGCGAATGTGGTTGATGTGGAACTCCTGCAACAGGCTTTCCAACTCCTTGCGCCGACCGGCCTTGTCGAGCTCCTTGCGGGTTTCGAGAATGGCCATGATGTTGTCGGCGACCGACAGTTTGCGGAAGATCGACGCTTCTTGCGGCAGATAGCCGATACCGGCCCGGGCACGACCGTGCATGGGCTGGTGGCTGACGTCCAGGTTGTCGATCAGCACACGGCCCTGATCGGCCTGAACCAGGCCGACGATCATGTAGAAACAGGTGGTCTTGCCGGCGCCGTTCGGACCGAGCAGGCCGACGATCTGGCCGCTGTCGATCGACAGGCTGACGTCACGCACGACCTGGCGGCTCTTGTAGCTCTTGGCCAGGTGCTGGGCTTTAAGAGTTGCCATTTACGGGGCCTTTTGCTCGTCGGTTTTCTTTTTCGGCTGGATCACCATGTCGATCCGCGGGCGTGCTTCGGTGACCTTGCTGCCGGTGGCGCGTCCGGCGCTGGCGAGCTTTTTCTCGGTGTCATAGACGATTTTCTCGCCCTGGGTGATGTTGCCGTCCTTGTCGATCACTTTGGCGCGGTCGATCAACACGACGCGGTTCTGCTGGGCGTGGTACTGGATGGTGACGCCGTAGCCCTGGACCGGCTTGGTATCGCCAGCGGTCTGCAGTTGTTCGAAGTAGGCCAGGTTGCCCACCGACGTGACGACGTCTATGTCGCCATTCGGCGCGCGGGTCATGGTCACGGTATTGCCGGTGACCTTCATCGAGCCCTGGGTGATGATCACGTCGCCCTTGTAGGTGGCAATGCCGTTGCGATCGTCAAGCTGTGCATCGTCAGCCTGGATACGGATCGGTTCCTGGCTATCGGACGGCAGGGCCCAGGCGCTCACGCTTCCCAGTGCTGCGCCCAGACCGAGCAAAATAGGGAGGGTTTTAACGAGCCTCATACTGTCCTCTTACGTTCGATAGCAGGTGTATCCTGCTTTCTTTCAAATACGCTTTCATGCCGGTGCCCGTCGATACGCCGCCAGCGCCGTCGATTTTAACGGGTTGCTGGGTCTGCGCATATTCCTGCTCCGGGAATACGGTCATGCGGGTGGTGGTGATGAGCATCGGGCGGTTCTTTTCATCGGTGCGCGAAATGCGCACCGAGTCGATCAGTTCGACCTCGGTGCCGTCCGGGTTGACCTCGCCGCGCTCGCTCTGCACGTGCCACGGAAACTCGGTGCCGCGGTACATTTTCAGGTCGGGCTTGGTCAGCTGCGTCACTTCGCTGGCCTTGACGTGCTCGAGCTTGTCCGACGTCATGTCGTACTGCAGCTTGCCGTCGGGCAGAAATTGCACGCTATGAGCGTTGATCGCGTAGTAGTCGATCTCGCTTTCATTGGCGGCCACTACCGGCTTGTCGAGAAAACGCTCGGGGCTGATGTTCCAGTAGCCCACCGCAGCGAACAGCGCGGCAATGGCACCGAAGAACAGAAAATTTCGAAACTTCTTACTCAACATATTTAACTCACAGATACGCGGCGTTGGCAGCGTCAAGGGTGCCTTGGGCGCGCAGGATCAATTCACAGAATTCGCGTGCAGCGCCTTCGCCGCCTCGGGCCAGGGTCGTGCCGTGGGCATGTTTGCGCACAAAATCTGCCGCATTGGCAACGGCCATGCCCAGGCCAACGCGGCGAATCACCGGCAGGTCCGGCAGGTCGTCACCCAGGTAGGCAACCTGCTCATAGCTTAGGCCCAGTTGCGCGATAAGCTCGTCGAGCACCACAAGTTTGTCCTCGCGCCCCTGGTACAGGTGCGGTATGCCGAGGTTTTTCGCGCGTCGCTCGACCACAGGCGTTGTTCGACCGCTGATAATGGCAGTTGTTACACCATTGGCCATCAACATTTTGATGCCCTGGCCATCGAGCGTGTTGAAGGTCTTGAATTCGCTGCCATCTTCGAGGAAATACAGGCGCCCATCGGTCAACACGCCGTCGACGTCGAAGACGGCCAGCTTGATCGGCTTGCCACGGGCGAGCAGGTCGTCGCTCATTACATCACTCCTGCACGCAGCAGGTCATGCATGTTCAAGGCGCCTACCGGGTAATCTTCGTCGTCGACTACGACCAGCGCGTTGATCTTGCTGTCTTCCATGATTTTCAGGGCCTGGGCGGCGAGCATTTCGGCGCGGACCGTCTTGCCATGAACCGTCATCACGCTTTCGATGGTCGCCTGGCGCAAGTCCACCGAGCGATCGAGGGCCCGGCGCAAGTCGCCGTCGGTGAAGATGCCAGCCAGTTTGCCGTCGGCTTCCAGGATCACCGTCATGCCCAGGCCCTTGTGGGTCATTTCCAGCAAGGCATCCTTGAGCGGGGTGCCGCGCTGAACCTGCGGCAAGCTGTCACCGACGTGCATGACATCTTCGACTTTCAACAAAAGACGTCGACCCAGGGCGCCGCCGGGGTGCGAAAAGGCGAAATCTTCGGCGGTAAATCCGCGGGCCTCCAGCAGGGCGACCGCCAGGGCATCGCCCATGACCAGCGCCGCGGTGGTCGAGGAGGTCGGTGCCAGATTCAGGGGGCAGGCTTCATGCTCGACATGCACATTGAGGTTGACGTCGGCAGCTCGCGCCAGAGGGGAGTCCGGGTTGCCGGTCATGCTGATCAGGGTGATGCCCATGCGTTTGATCAGCGGCAGCAGGGTGATGATTTCGTGGGTGGAGCCGGAATTCGACAGCGCCAGCAGAGTGTCGTCGCGGGTGATCATGCCCATGTCGCCGTGGCTGGCTTCGGCGGGATGGACGAAAAACGCCGTGGTGCCGGTGCTGGCCAGGGTGGCGGCGATCTTGTTGCCGATGTGCCCGGACTTGCCCATGCCGACCACGACCACCCGGCCTTTGCTGGCCAGGATCAGTTCGCAGGCGCGCACGAAATTTGCGTCGATATGGGCCAGCAAGCCTTTTACGGCGTCCAGTTCAAGGCGGATCGTGCGTTGGGCTGACTTGATCGGGTCGCTGGGCTGGCTCATGTCTGAAGTCGAATAGCCTGGGAAAAGGTGACGATTATAGCGGTTATGATCAATTCCCTCACGCTAGTTCGTCACGGATTTGTGCGGGCTGTGTCACGGCAAGCCTCCAATTAAGCGTTTTTAAGCTTAATTGGAGCTGAATGCTGCGGTCTTCGGCCTTGGGCGCTTTGTACCGGCAGTGATATAGTTCGTCGCCAGTTCGGCCTGCCCAGGAGGTTTGTGCTCTCGCCCGAGATCACGACGTCCGAGTGAGAGGCTTGCATCGCAAGGAGTTTAGATGAGTGCCGATAACGCCTACGCGGTCGAGCTGAAGGGAGTGTCCTTCAAGCGCGGCGCGCGTAGCATTTTCAATAATGTCGATATTCGCATCCCGCGCGGTAAGGTTACCGGCATCATGGGGCCTTCGGGTTGCGGAAAGACCACGCTGCTGCGCCTGATGGGCGCGCAACTGCGCCCGTCCAGTGGCGAGGTGTGGGTCAACGGACAGAATTTGCCGACCTTGTCTCGCAGCGACCTGTTCGATGCGCGCAAGCACATGGGTGTGCTGTTCCAGAGCGGCGCGCTGTTCACCGATCTCGATGTGTTCGAGAACGTCGCGTTCCCGTTGCGGGTGCACACCGAGCTGCCGGACGAAATGATCCGCGACATCGTCCTGATGAAGCTGCAGGCCGTGGGGTTGCGCGGTGCTACCGAACTGATGCCCGATGAGCTGTCCGGCGGCATGAAACGTCGGGTGGCACTGGCCCGGGCGATTGCCCTGGACCCCGGGATCCTCATGTACGACGAGCCTTTCGTGGGCCAGGACCCGATCGCCATGGGCGTGTTGGTGCGCCTGATCCGCCTGCTCAACGACGCCCTCGGGATCACCAGTATCGTGGTTTCCCATGACCTCGCCGAGACCGCGAGCATCGCCGATTACCTGTACGTGGTCGGTGACGGGCAAGTGCTGGGGCAGGGTACGCCGGCCGAACTGATGGATTCCGACAACCCGCGGATTCGCCAATTCATGACTGGCGATCCGGATGGGCCGGTACCGTTTCATTTTCCAGCGACGGATTACCGCGCAGATCTACTGGGGAAGCGCTGATGCGCAAGACTTCAATTCTGGAGAGAGTTCGCCGATTCGGCCTCGCCGCCATCGACAGCGTCGCGGTGCTCGGTCGCTCCTCCCTGTTCCTGTTTCATGCCTTGCTCGGGCGTGGCGGCATTGGCGGCGGCTTCGGCCTGCTGGTCAAGCAGCTGCACTCGGTGGGCGTGATGTCCCTGGTGATCATTGTGGTCTCGGGGATATTCATCGGCATGGTGCTCGCGCTGCAAGGCTTCAACATTCTCTCCAGCTACGGCTCGGAGCAGGCGGTCGGGCAGATGGTGGCATTGACCTTGTTGCGTGAGCTGGGGCCGGTAGTCACCGCGCTGCTGTTCGCCGGGCGCGCCGGTTCGGCGCTGACCGCGGAAATCGGCAACATGAAATCCACCGAGCAGTTGTCCAGCCTCGAGATGATTGGTGTCGACCCCCTGAAGTACATCATTGCCCCCCGGTTGTGGGCCGGCTTCATTTCCCTGCCGCTGCTGGCGATGATTTTCAGCGTGGTCGGTATCTGGGGCGGTTCCTGGGTGGCTGTCGACTGGCTTGGAGTGTATGAAGGTTCCTACTGGTCGAACATGCAAAACAGCGTGACGTTCAACGGTGACGTGCTCAATGGCATCATTAAAAGCATGGTATTTGCCTTTGTCGTGACCTGGATCGCCGTATTCCAAGGCTATGACTGCGAACCCACCTCAGAAGGGATCAGTCGCGCCACCACCAAGACCGTGGTGTATGCCTCATTGGCCGTCCTCGGCCTGGACTTTATTCTGACCGCCTTGATGTTTGGAGATTTCTGATGCAAAACCGCACCCTGGAAATCGGTGTCGGCCTTTTCCTGCTGGCCGGCATCCTGGCTTTGCTGTTGCTTGCCTTGCGGGTCAGTGGACTGTCCCCGGTTTCGAGCACCGACAGTTATAAACTTTATGCCTATTTCGACAATATCGCCGGTTTGACGGTCAGATCGAAAGTGACCATGGCCGGTGTGACCATCGGCAAGGTCACGGCAATCGATCTGGATCGCGACAGTTTCACCGGGCGAGTGACGCTGCAGCTGGAAAAACGTGTAGATAACCTGCCGTCGGACTCCACTGCATCTATCCTCACTGCGGGGTTGCTGGGCGAGAAATACATCGGTATCAGCGTCGGTGGCGAGGAGTCGTTGCTCAAGGATGGCGGGACTATCCATGACACGCAGTCGTCGCTGGTGCTCGAAGACCTGATCGGTAAATTCCTGCTCAATACCGTTAGTAAAGACGCCAAATGAGGAGTTTCTCCATGATCTCAACCTTGCGACGTGGCCTGCTGGTCCTGCTGGCGGCCTTGCCGCTGGTCGCCAACGCCGTGGCTGCGCCTTCTGCGCATGACCTGGTCCAGGACACGACCAACCGGTTGCTGGCAGACCTTGCCGCCAACAAAGAGAAGTACAAGCAGGACCCGTCGGACTTCTATGCGGCCTTGAACAGCATTGTCGGGCCGGTGGTGGATGCCGAAGGCATTTCCAAAAGCATCATGACGGTGAAGTACTCGCGCAAAGCCACGCCGGCGCAGATGAAAACCTTCGAAGAGAACTTCAAGAAGGGTCTGTTCCAGTTCTATGGCAATGCCTTGCTCGAATACAACAACCAGGGCATCACCGTGGACCCTGCCAAGGATGAGTCGGGCGACCGTACCAGCGTTGGCATGACGGTCAAGGGCAGCAACGGCGCGATCTATCCGGTGTCCTACACCCTGGAAAAGATCAATGGCGAATGGAAACTGCGTAACGTGATCATCAATGGCATCAACATTGGCAAGCTGTTCCGTGACCAGTTCGCTGACGCGATGCAGCGCAATGGCAACGACCTGGACAAGACCATCAATGGTTGGGCCGGTGAAGTCGCCAAGGCCAAGGAAAACACCGAGAAGCAAAGCCAATGAGTGAGTCGGCAGTGCGTTTGGGCCAGGCCGGTGAGCTGATGCTCACTGGCGTCCTCGATTACCGCTCCGGGCCTGGCCTGCGCAAGCAGGGCCAGACCTTGATCAAGTCGAGTGCGGCGACCGCGATCGTGCTCGATTGCTCGGGCGTGGTGAAGTCCAGCAGCGTCGGCTTGTCCCTGCTGCTGTCGTTCATCCGTGACTCGGCAGCGGCCGGCAAGGCCGTCAGCATTCGCGCGCTGCCCGACGATATGCGTGAAATTGCCGAGGTCAGCGGTTTGACCGAGCTTTTGACGCACCCATAACCCTCATCTATAGACAAGCCCCCCGTCAGAGTCCTGCTTAGCGGGGTTCGCAGGCGCGGGGCTTTTTTGTATGATGTCCGACCCGTGCGCACAGGGCGCCGATTGAGGTTGAGCATGCAGGCCGTAGAAGTGAAGAGCTTTCTTGAAGGAAAGCTGTCCGAGACGCTTTCACAAGTGCAGATTGAAGTTGAAGGCGAAGGCTGCAACTTCCAACTGAACGTGATCAGCGATGAACTGGCGGCGTTGAGCCCGGTCAAGCGTCAGCAGAGCGTCTATGCCCATTTGAACCCATGGATCGCCGATGGCAGCATCCACGCGGTCACTATGAAATTTTTCAGCCGCGCGGCCTGGGCCGAGCGCACCTGAGCCCAAGGGCGTCGAGATTCTTATGGATAAATTGATTATTACCGGCGGTGCTCGTCTTGATGGCGAAATCCGTATCTCCGGGGCAAAGAACTCTGCCCTGCCGATCCTCGCGGCAACGCTGCTGTGCGATGGTCCCGTGACGGTCGCCAACCTGCCGCACCTGCACGACATCACCACGATGATCGAGCTGTTCGGTCGCATGGGCATTGAGCCGGTGATCGACGAGAAACTCAGCGTCGAAATCGACCCGCGCACCATCAAGACCCTGATCGCGCCGTACGAGCTGGTGAAAACCATGCGTGCCTCGATCCTGGTACTGGGGCCGATGGTCGCGCGTTTCGGTGAAGCCGAAGTCGCCTTGCCTGGCGGTTGCGCCATTGGTTCGCGTCCGGTCGACCTGCACATCCGTGGCCTCGAAGCCATGGGCGCGAGCATCGACGTGGAAGGCGGCTACATCAAGGCCAAGGCGCCGGAAGGCGGCCTGCGTGGCGCCAACTTCTTCTTCGATACCGTCTCCGTGACCGGTACCGAGAACATCATGATGGCCGCGGCCCTGGCCAACGGTCGCAGCGTGCTGCAGAACGCCGCTCGCGAGCCTGAAGTGGTCGACCTGGCGAACTTCCTCAACGCCATGGGCGCCAACGTCCAGGGCGCGGGCACCGACACCATCACCATCGACGGTGTGAAGCGTCTGCACTCGGCGACCTACAAGGTGATGCCGGACCGTATCGAAACCGGTACCTACCTGGTAGCGGCTGCCGTGACCGGTGGCCGAGTGAAGGTCAAGGACACCGATCCGACCATCCTCGAAGCCGTCCTCGAAAAACTCCGTGAAGCCGGTGCTGAAATCACCACGGGCGAAAACTGGATCGAGCTGAACATGCACGGCAAGCGGGCCAAGGCCGTCAACGTGCGCACCGCGCCGTACCCGGCATTCCCGACTGACATGCAGGCGCAGTTCATCTCCCTCAACGCCATCGCCGAAGGCACTGGCGCAGTGATCGAGACGATCTTCGAAAACCGCTTCATGCACGTCTACGAGCTGCACCGCATGGGCGCGCACATCCAGGTTGAAGGCAACACCGCGATCGTCACTGGCATCGACAAGCTCAAGGGCGCGCCAGTCATGGCCACCGACCTGCGTGCATCGGCCAGCCTGGTGATCTCGGCGCTGGTTGCCGAAGGCGACACCCTGATCGATCGCATCTACCACATAGACCGTGGTTACGAGTGCATCGAAGAGAAGCTGCAGATGCTCGGCGCCAAGATCCGCCGCGTACCGGGCTGATCGCTGCTTCAGGGCGCAGGGACGCGCCCACAGATTTGTTCCAGTCGAGCCTGTTTCAGGCTCGATGTGTGTCCGGCGCCGATTGCGACCGGGCATCAGTAGCCTGAATTAAGGACTGACGTTTCCCATGTTGACCATCGCACTGTCCAAGGGCCGCATCCTTGACGACACCCTGCCGCTTCTGGCTGAAGCGGGCATCGTGCCGACCGAGAATCCGGACAAGAGCCGCAAGCTGATCATCCCCACGACCCAGGCCGATGTGCGCTTGCTGATCGTGCGCGCCACCGATGTGCCGACCTACGTCGAGCATGGTGCCGCGGACCTGGGCGTCGCCGGTAAAGATGTGCTGATGGAATACGGCGGCCAGGGTCTTTACGAGCCGCTGGACCTGCAGATTGCCCAGTGCAAGCTGATGACCGCCGGCAAGGTCGGTGCGGTCGAGCCCAAGGGCCGCCTGCGTATCGCCACCAAGTTCGTCAACGTGGCCAAGCGTTACTACGCCGAACAGGGCCGTCAGGTCGACATCATCAAGCTGTACGGCTCGATGGAGCTGGCGCCGCTGATCGGCCTCGCTGACAAGATCATCGACGTGGTCGACACCGGTAACACGCTGCGGGCCAATGGCCTGGAGCCACAGGAATTCATCGCCTCCATCAGTTCCCGACTGATCGTCAACAAGGCTTCGATGAAAATGCAACACGCCCGTATCCAGGCACTGATCGACACCCTGCGCAAGGCAGTGGAGTCGCGACACCGCGGCTGATTCACCTGCGCGACGTTAAGTCGCGCCCGTCTATCCGCCTCATAGCCAGAATTCTCAGGTGCCCAAGCGGAACGACTGCTAGTTTAGGGCGCCTGAGTTTTCGCCAATCCTATGAGGCTCTCGCTATGACCGCACCGACTGCAATTCGCCGACTCAACGCTGCTGACCCGGATTTCGCGCATCATCTGGATCATCTGCTGAGCTGGGAAAGTGTGTCTGACGACTCGGTCAATCAGCGCGTGCTGGATATCATCAAGGCCGTGCGTGAGCGTGGCGATGCGGCGCTGGTGGAATTCACCGAGAAGTTCGACGGCTTGCAGGTGGCCTCGATGGCCGACCTGATCCTGCCGCGCGAGCGCCTGGAACTGGCCTTGACCCGGATTACCGTGGCTCAGCGCGAAGCCCTGGAAAAAGCCGCTGCCCGTGTGCGCAGCTACCACGAAAAGCAGAAACAGGATTCCTGGACCTACACCGAAGCGGACGGCACCGTGCTGGGCCAGAAGGTCACGCCGTTGGATCGCGCTGGCCTGTATGTGCCAGGTGGCAAGGCTTCGTACCCGTCTTCGGTACTGATGAACGCGATTCCGGCCAAGGTCGCCGGGGTGACCGAAGTGGTCATGGTCGTACCCACACCGCGCGGTGAAATCAATGAGTTGGTACTGGCTGCGGCGTGCATTGCCGGTGTCGACCGGGTGTTCACCATCGGCGGTGCGCAAGCGGTTGCGGCACTGGCCTATGGCACCGAGAGCGTGCCGATGGTCGACAAGATCGTCGGCCCAGGCAACATCTATGTGGCCACGGCCAAGCGCCACGTGTTTGGCCAGGTCGGCATCGACATGATCGCCGGTCCTTCGGAAATCCTCGTGGTCTGCGATGGCCAGACCGATCCGGACTGGATCGCCATGGACCTGTTCTCCCAGGCCGAGCACGACGAAGACGCCCAGGCGATCCTGGTCAGCCCGGATGCCGAGTTCCTCGATCAGGTGGCGGCGAGCATCGCCAAGCTGCTGCCAACCATGGAGCGTGCCGGAATTATCGAGACCTCGATCAATGGTCGCGGCGCGCTGATCCAGGTGCGTGACATGCAGCAAGCCATCGAAGTGGCCAACCGTATTGCGCCGGAACACCTTGAGTTGTCGGTGGCCGACCCGCAAGCCTGGTTGCCGCAGATTCGTCACGCCGGCGCGATCTTCATGGGCCGTCACACCTCCGAGGCCCTGGGCGACTACTGCGCCGGCCCCAACCACGTGCTGCCGACCTCCGGCACCGCGCGCTTCTCCTCGCCGCTGGGGGTCTATGACTTCCAGAAGCGTTCGTCGATCATCTTCTGCTCCGAAGCCGGCGCCTCTGAACTGGGCAAGACCGCCTCGGTACTGGCCCGTGGCGAGTCGCTGACCGCTCACGCGCGCAGCGCCGAGTACCGCATCGTGGCCGATAAGGAAGGGAACTGAGCATGAGTAAATTCTGGAGTTCGTTCGTCAAGGACCTGGTGCCGTACGTGCCGGGCGAGCAGCCGAAGCTGACCAAGCTGGTCAAGCTCAACACCAACGAAAATCCCTACGGTCCATCGCCCAAAGCCCTGGCCGCGATGCAGGTCGAGCTGAACGACAACCTGCGCCTGTATCCGGACCCGAACAGCGACTTGCTCAAACAAGCGGTGGCCAAGTACTACGGCGTGCAGGGCAATCAGGTGTTCCTCGGTAACGGTTCCGACGAAGTCCTGGCGCACATCTTTCACGGCCTGCTGCAGCACGATAAACCGCTGCTGTTTCCGGACATCAGCTACAGCTTCTATCCGGTGTACTGCGGCCTATATGGCATCACCTTCGACGCAGTTGCCTTGAACGAGCAGTTCCAGATCGACCCGGCGGACTACGCCAAGCCGAACGGCGGGATCATCTTCCCCAACCCGAACGCGCCGACCGGCTGCCTGCTGGCCCTTGATGCGGTGGAGCAGATCCTCAAGGCCAGTCCGGATTCGGTGGTCGTGGTCGATGAAGCCTATATCGACTTCGGTGGTCAAACGGCGATCAGCCTGGTGGACCGCTACCCGAACCTGCTGGTGACCCAGACCCTGTCCAAGTCGCGCTCGCTGGCTGGCTTGCGGGTGGGCTTGGCGGTGGGCCATCCGGACCTGATCGAGGCGCTGGAGCGGATCAAGAACAGCTTCAACTCCTACCCGCTGGATCGCCTGGCGATTGTCGGCGCGGCGGCGGCTTTTGAAGATCGTGAGTACTTCGAGAGCACTTGCCAGCGAGTCATCGACAGTCGCGAACAGGTCATCGCCCAGTTGCAGGAGAAAGGCTTCGAAGTGCTGCCATCGGCGGCCAACTTCATCTTCGCCCGTCACCCGCAGCATGATGCGGCCGGCCTGGCGGCCAAGTTGCGGGAGCAGGGGGTGATCGTGCGGCACTTCAAACAGGAACGGATTGCCCAGTTCCTGCGCATCTCCATCGGTACGCCGGAGCAGAACCAGGCGCTGATCGACGGTCTGGGTCAGCTCTGAACCCTGTAGGAGCGAGCCTGCTCGCGATGAAGCCAGCGCGGTTCAACAGATAGACCGCGTTATCGTTCATCGCGAGCAGGCTCACTCCTACAGATGTTTGCCTGGCTTAGTTCTCTTCTTCCTTGGCAATCGGCGCCGGCGGTGGACGCAGGCCGATTTCCGCCGTCAGCTTCAACTCCTTGCCGTTGCGAATCACCAGGATACTGACCTTGTCGGTAGGCTTGATCCGCGCCACCTGGTTCATCGAACGACGGCCGTCACCCGCCGGTTCGCCATCGATGCTCAGGATCACATCACCCAGTTGCAGGCCGGCTTTCTGCGCCGGACCGTCACGGAAAATCCCCGCCACCACAATCCCTGGACGACCGGACAGGCCGAACGATTCCGCCAGTTCCTGGCTCAACGGTTGTACTTCAATCCCCAGCCAGCCACGAATCACCTGGCCGTGCTCAATGATCGACTTCATCACCTCCATGGCCAACTTGATCGGGATCGCGAAGCCAATGCCCTGGGAACCGCCGGATTTGGAGAAGATCGCCGTGTTGATCCCGGTCAGGTTGCCATTGGCATCCACCAGCGCGCCGCCGGAGTTGCCCGGGTTGATCGCCGCGTCAGTCTGGATGAAGTCTTCGTAGTTGTTCAGGCCCAGTTGATTGCGCCCGGTGGCACTGATGATGCCCATGGTCACGGTCTGGCCGACGCCAAACGGGTTGCCGATGGCCAGTGCGACGTCGCCGACGCGGATGCTTTCCGAGCGGCCGACGGTGATCGAGGGCAGGTTTTTCAGGTCGATTTTCAGCACCGCCAAGTCGGTTTCCGGGTCGCTGCCAATGACCCGGGCGAGGGTCTCGCGGCCATCCTTGAGGGCGACCACGATCTGGTCGGCGCCAGAGGTCACGTGATTGTTGGTCAGCAGGTAACCTTCCGGGCTCATGATCACGCCGGAACCGAGGCTCGATTCCATGCGTTTCTGCTTGGGCGCGTTGTCGCCGAAAAAACGCCGGAACTGCGGATCCTCAAACAGCGGGTGGGTGGTTTTGTTGACTACTTTGGTGGTGTAGAGGTTGACCACCGCCGGTGCGGCGATCACCACCGCGTCGGCGTAGGACACCGGCCCCTGTTGCGTCAGCGTGGTCTGCGGGGCCTGCTGCAGGTTGACGTCCAGGCTCGGCAGCCCGACCCATTGCGGATAACGCTGGATAATCAGCAACGCAATCAGCACGCCGGCCAACAGCGGCCAGCCAAAAAAACGCAGACCCTTGAGCATTGAACAAATCCTGGGAGGTTACGAGGGGCCCGGGACGGCCCATAATGTCGCGCATTATACGAGGCCGCGCGCGCCTCTGAACGGGATATTTAGGAGTCTTTGATGGCCGTTGCACTGAGCACCCTGGTAGAAGAAGCGGATCGCTATCTTGGCAGTTCGCGGATTGCCGATTATTGCCCCAATGGCCTGCAGGTGGAGGGCCGGCCGCAGGTCATGCGGATCGTCAGCGGGGTCACCGCCAGCCAGGCCTTGCTCGATGCAGCGGTGGAGGCCAACGCCGATCTGATCCTGGTCCACCACGGTTACTTCTGGAAGGGCGAAAACCCGTGCATCACCGGCATGAAGCAGCGCCGGCTGAAGACCCTGCTCAAGCACGATATCAGCCTGCTGGCTTATCACTTGCCGCTGGATCTGCACCCTGACGTCGGCAATAACGTGCAACTGGCCCGGCAACTGGACATCACCGTCGAAGGCCCGCTGGATCCGGACAACGCCAAAGTGGTCGGCCTGGTGGGTTCGTTGGCCGAACCCATGACCGCACGCGATTTTGCTCGGCACGTGCAGGAAGCGCTGGGCCGCGAGCCCCTGCTGATCGAAGGCGAGACGATGATTCGCCGGGTCGGCTGGTGCACCGGTGGTGGCCAGGGCTATATCGATCAAGCAGTGCAAGCGGGTGTCGATCTGTACCTGAGCGGCGAGGCGTCCGAGCAGACGTTCCACAGCGCCCAGGAAAACGGCATCAGCTTTATTGCTGCCGGCCATCACGCCACCGAGCGTTACGGCGTGCAGGCCTTGGGCGAGTATCTGGCGCGTCGGTTTGCCCTGGAACACATCTTTATCGATTGCCCGAATCCGATTTGAAGCAGGCCCCTGATGCCCGAACCGACGGGCATATTCATATACCCTTTCGATCTAGTAGGCGTCCTGATTAGAAGAGGGCGCTGTGCTAGGATTTCCCGCTCGAACACGGCCCGCTGGCCGTTCATAAGAAAGTTTTCGTGAGTAGCCATGGTCGACAAACTGACGCATCTGAAACAGCTGGAGGCGGAAAGCATCCACATCATCCGTGAGGTGGCCGCCGAGTTCGACAACCCGGTGATGCTGTACTCCATCGGTAAAGACTCCGCCGTGATGCTGCATCTCGCGCGCAAGGCATTTTTCCCGGGCAAGCTGCCGTTTCCGGTGATGCACGTCGACACCCAGTGGAAATTCCAGGAGATGTACCGCTTCCGCGACAAAATGGTCGAAGAGCTGGGCCTGGACCTGATCACCCACGTCAACCCGGACGGCGTGGCGCAGGGCATCAACCCCTTCACCCACGGCAGCGCCAAGCACACCGACATCATGAAGACCGAGGGCCTCAAGCAGGCGCTGGACAAGCATGGTTTCGACGCAGCCTTCGGCGGCGCCCGCCGCGATGAAGAAAAGTCCCGCGCCAAGGAGCGCGTGTACTCGTTCCGCGACAGCAAGCACCGCTGGGATCCGAAGAACCAGCGCCCCGAGCTGTGGAACGTGTACAACGGCAAAGTGAACAAGGGCGAGTCGATCCGCGTATTCCCGCTGTCGAACTGGACCGAGCTGGACATCTGGCAGTACATCTATCTGGAAGGTATCCCGATTGTCCCGCTGTACTTCGCCGCCGAGCGTGAAGTCATCGAGAAGAACGGCACCCTGATCATGATCGACGACGAGCGCATCCTCGAACACCTGAGCGATGAAGACAAAGCCCGCATCGTCAAAAAGAAAGTGCGTTTCCGTACCCTTGGTTGCTACCCGTTGACGGGCGCGGTGGAGTCCGAGGCCGAAAGCCTGACGGACATCATTCAGGAAATGCTCCTGACGCGAACTTCCGAGCGCCAGGGCCGTGTCATCGACCACGATGGCGCCGGCTCGATGGAAGATAAAAAACGTCAAGGTTATTTCTAAGGGGCTGTCATGTCGCATCAATCTGATTTGATCAGCGAGGACATCCTCGCCTACCTGGGCCAGCACGAACGTAAAGAACTGCTGCGCTTTCTGACCTGCGGTAACGTCGATGACGGCAAGAGCACCCTGATCGGGCGTCTGCTGCACGACTCCAAGATGATCTACGAAGATCACCTGGAAGCCATTACCCGCGACTCGAAAAAAGTCGGCACCACCGGCGACGATATCGACCTGGCATTGCTGGTCGACGGCCTGCAGGCCGAGCGTGAGCAAGGCATCACCATCGATGTCGCGTACCGCTATTTCTCCACCGCCAAGCGCAAATTCATCATCGCCGACACCCCCGGCCATGAGCAGTACACCCGCAACATGGCCACCGGCGCATCCACCTGCGACCTGGCGATCATCCTGGTCGACGCCCGTTACGGCGTGCAGACCCAGACCCGTCGTCACAGCTTCATCGCCTCGTTGCTGGGCATCAAGCACATCGTGGTCGCCATCAACAAGATGGACCTCAAGGGTTTCGACCAGGGCGTGTTCGAGTCGATAAAGGCCGACTACCTGCAGTTCGCTGAAGGCTTGAAGTCGCAGCCGACCAGCATGCACTTCGTGCCGATGTCTGCCCTCAAGGGCGACAACGTGGTGAACAAGTCCGAGCGCTCGCCGTGGTACACCGGCCAGTCGCTGATGGAAATCCTCGAGACCGTTGAAGTGGCGGGCGATCGCAACTTCACCGACCTGCGTTTCCCGGTGCAGTACGTCAACCGTCCGAACCTGAACTTCCGTGGCTTCGCCGGCACCCTGGCCAGTGGCATCGTCAAGAAAGGCGACGAAGTAGTCGTTCTGCCATCGGGCAAGAGCAGTCGCGTGAAGTCCATCGTCACCTTCGAAGGTGAACTGGAACACGCCGGTCCTGGCCAGGCAGTGACGCTGACCATGGAAGACGAGATCGATATCTCCCGAGGCGACCTGTTGGTGCATGCCGACAACGTGCCGCCGGTGACCGACAGCTTCGAAGCCATGCTGGTATGGATGGCTGAAGAGCCGATGCTGCCGGGCAAGAAATACGACATCAAGCGTGCCACCAGCTACGTTCCGGGCTCGATTGCCAGCATCGTCAACAAGGTCGATGTGAATACCCTGGAAGAAGGCCCGGCCAGTGCCTTGCAGCTGAACGAAATCGGCAAGGTCAAGATCGCGCTCGATGCGCCGATTGCCCTCGACGGTTACGACAGCAACCGCACCACCGGCGCGTTCATCATTATCGACCGCCTGACCAACGGCACCGTTGGCGCCGGCATGATCGTCGCCCAGCCACTGGCTCACGGCAACGCCACGCACCACGGCAAGTTGGCCCACGTGGCCACCGAAGAACGTGCCCAGCGCTTCGGTCAGCAACCGGCCACCGTGCTGTTCAGCGGCTTGTCCGGCGCGGGCAAAAGCACCCTGGCCTATGCGGTCGAGCGCAAGCTGTTCGACCTCGGGCGCGCGGTGTTTGTACTGGATGGCCAGAACCTGCGTCACGACCTCAACAAAGGTCTGCCACAGGATCGCGCCGGACGTACCGAGAACTGGCGTCGTGCTGCTCACGTCGCGCGCCAGTTCAACGAAGCCGGCCTGCTGACCCTCGCCGCATTCGTTGCGCCGAGCGCAGAAGGTCGCGAGCAAGCCCGGGACCTGATCGGCAAGGAGCGTCTGCTGACCGTCTACGTCCAGGCCTCGCCAGCGGTCTGCGCCCAGCGTGACCCGCAAGGCCTGTACGCGGCAGCCGGGGATAACATCCCGGGCGAATCCTTCCCGTACGACGTGCCGCTGGATGCCGATCTGGTGATCGACACCCAGTCCGTGTCGCTGGAAGAGGGCGTCAAGCAAGTGCTGGATCTGCTGCGCCAGCGTGGGGCGATCTAAGCCTTAGCGGTAAAAGAAAAACCCGCTGATGAGTGATCATCAGCGGGTTTTTTTGTGTCTCTTGGATTGCTATCGCGGGCAAGCCCGCTCCCACAGGATTGATGTTCACCACTGGACATTGTGGGAGCGGGCTTGCCCGCGATTGGGCCGGTACCGGCGCCTCAGGATTTTGCTGGATACTCCCGATGCATCTGCGCCAGCAACGCATCCTTGTCCTGCCACAGCTGGTTAATCCAACCCTGGAACTGCAAGCGGTTCTCGCCGTCCTGGTCGTAGTTCTTGAAACCGACTTCGCTGGCAAGCCAGCTCCTACAGTCTTGAAGGTGATCACAGATTTTGTGAACGACGCGATCCCCGTAGGAGCTGGCTTGCCAGCGAAGAGGGCGGGACATTCGGCGCACTATTTCGCTGGATACTCCCGATGCATCTGCGCCAGCAACGCATCCTTGTCCTGCCACAGCTGGTTGATCCAACCCTGGAACTGCAAGCGGTTCTCGCCGTCCTGGTCGTAGTTCTTGAAACCGACTTCGCTGGCAAGCCAGCTCCTACAGTCTTGAAGGTGATCACAGATTTTGTGAACGACGCGATCCCCGTAGGAGCTGGCTTGCCAGCGAAGAGGGCGGGACATTCGGCGCACTATTTCGCTGGATACTCCCGATGCATCTGCGCCAGCAACGCATCCTTGTCCTGCCACAGCTGGTTGATCCAACCCTGGAACTGCAAGCGATACTCGCCGTCCTGGTCGTAGTTCTTGCCGATGAACTGCGGTGGGATCTTCAGCTCTTCAAGGTGTACCACCACATCCTGCACGTTGCCGCACAGCAGGTCCCAGAAGCCGGGGCGGCCGGCGGGGTAGTGGATGGTGACGTTGACGATGGACTCCAGTTGCTCGCCCATGGCGTCGAGGACAAAGGCGATGCCGCCGGCCTTGGGCTTGAGCAGGTATTTGAACGGCGATTGCTGTTGCTTGTGCTTGCCCTCGGTAAAGCGCGTGCCTTCGACGAAGTTGAAAATGCCCACCGGGTTGTTGCGAAACTTCGCGCAGGTCTTGCGGGTGGTTTCCAGATCCTTGCCTTTCTTTTCCGGGTGCTTTTCCAGGTAAGCCTTGGAGTAGCGCTTCATGAACGGGAAGCCCAAAGCCCACCAGGCCAGGCCGATCACCGGGACCCAGATCAGTTCCTGTTTGAGGAAGAACTTCAGTGGCTGAATGCGCCGGTTGAGCACGTATTGCAGCACCAGAATGTCGACCCAGCTCTGGTGGTTGCTGGTGATCAGGTACGAGTGCTGATAGTCGAGACCCTGCAGTCCGCTGATATGCCAGCGGGTGCGGCGCACCAGATTCATCCAGCCCTTGTTGAGGCTGATCCAGGCTTCATGGGTATGGCTCATCAACCAGCCGGCAACGCGCTGGGTGAACGCGAACGGTAATGCCTTGACCAGCGCCACGCAGAACAGAAACGAGCACAGCAGGAGGGTGTTGAGCGCCAGCAACAGTGCTGCGATCACGCCGCGGACAGGAGCAGGGAGAAAATCCAGCATTTATACATCCATAGGTCGGTTGGCGGCTTGAATCGCGGTCAGGGCGATGGTGTAGACGATGTCGTCGACCTGAGCGCCGCGCGGCAAGTCATTCACCGGTTTGCGCAGGCCTTGCAGCATCGGGCCGAGGCTGACGCAGTCGGCGCTGCGCTGCACGGCTTTGTGAGTGGTGTTACCGGTGTTCAGGTCAGGGAAAATGAACACCGTGGCGCGACCGGCCACCTGGCTGTTGGGTGCCAGTTGCCGTGCCACGTCGGCGTTGGCGGCGGCGTCGTACTGCAACGGGCCATCGATCAGCAGGGTGCGTTGCGACTCGTGGGCCAGCAGGGTCGCTTCGCGGACCTTCTCGACTTCCTCGCCGCTGGCGGAATCACCACTGGAATAGCTGAGCATCGCCACCCGCGGGCTGATGCCGAACGCGGCGGCGGAGTCGGCGCTTTGCAGGGCGATCTCCGCCAGTTCGCTGGCGCTGGGGTGCGGGTTCATGATGCAGTCGCCGTAGACCAGCACTTCTTCCGGGAACAGCATAAAGAACACCGACGACACCAGGGTGCAGCCGGGGGCGGTCTTGATCAGTTGCAGCGCCGGGCGAATGGTATTGGCGGTGGAGTGGATGACCCCCGAGACCAGGCCGTCGACCTCATCCAGCGCCAGCATCATGGTGCCGATCACCACTGGATCTTCCAGCTGCTGTTCGGCCATCGGCGCGTTGAGGCTCTTGGTCTTGCGCAGGGCCACCATCGGTTCGACATAGCGTTCGCGGATCAGGTCCGGGTCAAGGATTTCCAGCCCGGGCGGCAGTTCGATGCCCTGGGCGCGGGCCACCGCCTCGACGTCGGCCGGTTTGGCCAGCAACACACAGCGGGCAATGCCACGGGCCTGACAGATCGCCGCCGCCTGCACGGTCAGCGGTTCGCTGCCTTCGGGTAGGACGATGCGCTTGTTCGCCGCCTGGGCACGCTGGATCAATTGATAACGGAACACCGCAGGCGACAGGCGCATCTCCCGCGGTGTGCCACAGCGCTGGTGCAGCCAGTTGGCGTCGAGGTGGCTGGCGACGAAATCGGTGATGATCTCCGCCCGCTCGCGGTCGTCGATCGGGATTTCCTTGTTCAGGCCGTTCAACTGGTTGGCGGTGTCGTAGGAGCCGGTGCTCACCGACAGCACCGGCAAACCGGCCTGCAACGCGCCGCGGCACAGCTCCATGATGCGTGGGTCGGGCAGGGTGTCGCTGGTCAGCAGCAGGCCGGCCAAGGGTACGCCGTTGAGTGCCGCCAAACTGACCGCAAGGATGATGTCGTCACGATCGCCGGGGGTCACCACCAGCACGCCGGGCTTGAGCAGTTCCACGGTGTTGCGCATGGTGCGTGCGCAAATGATGATCTTGGTCATGCGCCGGGTTTCGAAGTCGCCGGCATTGAGTATCTGCGCGCCCATCAGGTCGGCCACGTCGCGGGTGCGCGGGGCATTCAGTTCCGGCTGGAAGGGGATGCAGCCGAGCAGGCGGAAATCGCCGCTGCGCAGCAGGGGCGAATGTTCTTTCAGGCGGGCGGCGAAGGCTTCCATGCTTTCATCGGTCTTGACCTTGTTGAGGATCACGCCGAGCACTTTCGGGTCTTTCGGCCCGCCGAACAATTGCGCCTGCAACTCGACGCGGCCGGACAGCTCGGTCAGCACTTCGTTTTCCGGGGCCGAGACCAGGATCACCTCGGCATCCAGGCTTTTTGCCAGATGCAGGTTGACCCGCGCGGCGTAGCTGGCGCTGCGGGTCGGCACCATGCCCTCGACGATCAACACGTCCTTGCCAATCGCGGCTTGCTGGTACAGGGTGACGATTTCTTCCAGCAACTCATCGAGTTGGCCGTCGCCGAGCATCCGCTCGACGTGCGCCAGGCCCAGAGGTTGCGGCGGCTTCAAACCGTGGGTGCGGGCCACCAGTTCGGTGGAGCGTTCCGGGCCGGTATCGCCGGGGTGCGGCTGGGCGATCGGTTTGAAAAAGCCGACTTTGAGACCGGCCCGTTCGAGGGTGCGCACCAGCCCGAGGCTGATGGAGGTCAGACCCACGCCAAAATCGGTGGGTGCAATAAAAAAAGTTTGCATGCGAGTTCTCTGGAGGTGCATGGCAAGGTGTCGGCCCAAGCCTGGCCGACGACCGCAATTTCAGACGCCAAGGTTAGCGCTAACCACGCCTTGAGCGCACCAACCGCACGCGAAGGGCTGGCCAATTTTTTCCTGACGTTGCAGCGGGTCTTCGACCCAGGCCCGGGATTGCCAGGGCGGTTGGTGGCGCAGGTGCTGCGTATGGCCACAGGACAGCTCGACCACCCAATGGCCTTCTTCGTCCTGATGGAAGCCGATGATCGTCGAGAGGGTCGACGCGGGCCGTTGGTCCGGGTTCCGTTCGCTTTCGGGCGATTGCTTCGCTAAACTTGCCCATTCTTCATTCTTTTGCAAAAGGTCTCGCCCCATGCTGATCGCCGCCAATAAGGCTGTCTCTATCGACTATACCCTGACCAACGACGCTGGTGAGGTCATCGACAGCTCCGCCGGCGGCGCACCGCTGGTTTACCTGCAAGGCGCAGGCAACATCATTCCAGGCCTGGAAAAAGCCCTGGAAGGCAAAGCTGTCGGCGACGAGCTGAAAGTGTCCGTTGAACCTGAAGACGCTTACGGCGAATACGCTGCCGAGCTGGTCAGCACCCTGAGCCGCAGCATGTTCGAAGGCGTCGACGAGCTGGAAGTGGGCATGCAGTTCCACGCTTCCGCGCCGGACGGCCAGATGCAAATCGTCACCATCCGTGACCTGGACGGCGACGACGTCACCGTTGACGGCAACCACCCACTGGCTGGCCAGCGCCTGACGTTCGAAGTCAAGATCGTGGCTATCCGTGATGCCAGCCAGGAAGAAGTCGCTCATGGTCACGTCCATGGCGAAGGTGGTCACCACCACTGATTTCTGCGCTAAGCTCAGATATCTGGAGAGGCGCCCTGGTGGCGCCTTTTTAGTCGGCGACGAAAAGAGTGCGTAAAGGGCTTTTCGAGAAAAACACGGGATATTCGGAGTTTGCCATGAGTGCTTTTCACGACCTTAAATTAAAAGCCTTGAACGGTGAGGAGTTGCCGCTGGCGCCCTTCAAGGGACAAGTCGTATTGGTGGTCAACGTGGCCTCCAAATGTGGCTTGACGCCACAGTACGCGGCTTTGGAGAACCTTCATCAGCAATTCAAGGGGAAGGGGTTCAGCGTCCTGGGCTTGCCGTGCAACCAGTTTGCCGGGCAGGAACCGGGTACTGAGAGCGAGATCAAGGAATTCTGCAGCCTCAACTACGGCGTGAGCTTCCCGTTGTCGAGCAAGCTGGAAGTCAACGGTCACGATCGTCATCAGTTGTACCGTTTGTTGGCCGGTGAAGGCGCGGAGTTTCCTGGTGACATCACCTGGAACTTCGAAAAATTCCTGCTGGGCAAGGACGGTCGCGTCCTGGCGCGCTTTTCACCGCGCACCCCACCGGATGATCCAGCGGTGGTGCAGGCTATCGAGAAGGCGTTGCGCTGATCTTTCTTTGCTGGAGCCGGGATCCCGGCCCAGCAAATCCTCCCGTTGTTTTAAACCTTAATCATTCAAATCAATAGTGCTATTCAAAGCATTTCGCGCTCCATATTATGCTCGTCATAAACCTCGCGTCCCTGTGGAGTGCCGCATGCCTGTTCAAGCCTTGTTCAAACCTTTCCACCTCGCCAACCTCGAACTGCCGACCCGTGTGGTCATGGCGCCGATGACCCGTTCGTTTTCCCCGGGCGGCGTGCCGAATTCCAAAGTGATCGAGTATTACCGTCGTCGTGCTGCCGCCGGCGTGGGTTTGATCATCACCGAAGGCACTACGGTCGGCCACAAGGCGGCCAATGGTTACCCGAACGTGCCGCAGTTCTACGGCGAAGCGGCCCTGACCGGCTGGAAGAAGGTAGTGGACGCGGTGCATGCCGAAGGCGGCAAGATTGTTCCGCAACTCTGGCACGTCGGCAGTGTGCGGCGCGTTGGCACTGAGCCGGATGCGAGCGTGCCCGGCTTCGGCCCATCGGAAAAACTCAAGGACGGGCAGGTCGTGGTGCACGGCATGACCCATCAGGATATCCAGGACGTTATCGCGGCCTTCGCCCAAGCCGCCAAAGATGCGCAGAGCATCGGCATGGACGGCGTGGAAATCCACGGTGCCCACGGTTACCTGATCGACCAGTTTTTCTGGGAGCAGAGCAACCAGCGTACCGATGAATACGGCGGCAGCCTGGCCAACCGCTCGCGCTTTGCCATTGAACTGATCCAGGCGGTGCGGGCTGCAGTGGGCGAAGGTTTCCCGATCATTTTCCGTTTCTCGCAGTGGAAGCAGCAGGACTACAGCGCGCGCCTGGTGCAGACGTCCGAGGCACTGGGTGAATTCCTCAAGCCGCTATCCGACGCCGGCGTGGACATTTTCCACTGCTCGACACGACGTTTCTGGGAGCCGGAATTCGAAGGGTCTGACCTCAACCTCGCTGGCTGGACCCGCGTGCTCACCGGTAAGCCGACCATCACCGTGGGCAGCGTCGGCCTGGACGGCGAGTTCCTGCAGTTCATGGTCAACACCGACAAAGTCGCGCAACCGGCCAGCCTGGAAAACCTGCTGGAGCGCCTGAACAAGGACGAGTTCGATCTGGTGGCGGTGGGGCGTGCGCTGCTGGTCGACCCGGATTGGGCGCAGAAAGTCCGTGACGGGCGCGAAGGCGAAATCTTGCCGTTCAGTCGCGAAGCGTTGATGACGCTGGTGTAAGCGGCGTTTCAATGACCGCTGGTGCGGGGCCCTGACAGGCTCCGCGCAACTGCCCCTCGAACTGCTCGATGATCGCCGCCCAGCCCTGACGGCTGGCGTGCTGGCGGGCATTGAGGCGGATGCAGCGCAGGGTTTCCGCTTGTTCCAGCATCCAGCTGGCGGCGTCGCAAAAAGCATCTTCATCCCCCGGCATCGCCAGCACCCCGTTGTAGCCATGGCGGATGTGCTGCGCGGCGGCGGCCTGATCGTAGGCCACCACGCCCAAGCCCGAGGCCAGTGCTTCGAGCACGACATTGCCGAAGGTTTCGGTCAGGCTCGGAAAGACGAATACGTCCCCCGAGGCATAGTGGCAAGCCAGCGCTTCGCCACGTTGTGAACCACAGAAGATTGCCTCTGGCAGCGCCTTCTCCAGCGCTGCGCGTTGCGGGCCATCACCCACCACAATCAGCTTCATCCGCCGTTGTGGATAACTCGCGCGCAGGTGCTCGTAGCAGCGTTTGAGCAACGTCAGGTTCTTTTCCGGCGCCAGCCTGCCGACGTGAATCACCGCGATATCGTCAGGACCAAGTCCCCAGCTTTCTCGCAGCGAGGCAAGGCTTTTGGCCGGATGAAACAGCTGGCTGTCGACGCCTCGGGATAACAACGCCAGGCGCTCAAAATGCCGACGTTCCAACTCCAATTGCTGGCTGGCGCTGGGCACCAGGGTTACCGCCGAGCGATTGTGGAACCAGCGCAAGTAGTGGGTGAGCAGGCGGGTCAGCAGGCCGAGGCCATATTGGCTGGAGTACTGCTGGAAGTTGGTGTGAAAGCCGCTGACCACGGCGATTCCCAGGCGTCGAGCGGCGCGCAGGGCGGACAGGCCCAATGGCCCTTCAGTGGCGATGTACAGCACATCCGGGCGATGGCGTTTCCAGCGCCGCAGCAACTTGTGCATCGACGACTGACCCCACTGCAAACCTGGGTAGCCCGGCAGCGGCCAGCCCCTGCACAACAGCAAGCCATCGTCGCTGGCGGTGTGCTGGTCGCAAGCTTGGCGCGGACGCACCAATTCCACCTGATGCCCGCGCGCGCGCAAGCCATCGCACAGGCGGCCCAGGGTGTTGGCCACGCCGTTGATTTCCGGTGGAAAGGTCTCGGTGATCAGAGTGATGTGCAGGGCTGTCGTCATGACCTCAGTGTCGGCTGAGGCCATGTCGTCATTGTGGCAGTGTGATGACGAATATGTGACAGGCTTAGCGCTGGTTCGCGACCAGATTCTCGGCCCCACGCTCGCGCACCCAGAACAACGTGGCGCCCGCTACGGCCGCTGGCATCATCAGGATGTTCACCAACGGAATCAGCAGCACCAGGTACACGCTGCCGCCAAAGCTCATGCTCTGCCAGCGTTTCTCGCGCAGCCAGGCGAGCATCTCGTTCCAACCCAGCTTGTGGTTGTCCGCCGGGTAGTCGATGTACTGGATCGCCATCATCCACACGCCGAAGATCAGCCACAGCGGCGCCGCGATCAGGTTGACCACCGGAATGAACGAGAGGATGAACAGCGCCAGCGCCCTGGGCAGGAAGTAGCCCAGTTTGCGCATTTCGCGCGCCAGGGTGCGCGGGACCATGGCTACCAGTTCGCCCCAGCTGAAGGCCGGGAAGTCGTCGGTGCCACGCACCACCACTTCGACTTTTTCCGCGAGGAAGCCGTTGAAGGGCGCGGCGATGATGTTGGCGAGCATGGTGAAGGTAAAGAACACCATCAGCAGCACCAGCACCACGAACAGTGGCCACAGCACGTAGCTGAGGAAACTCAGCCAGTCGGGCAGGGACGGCATGAGGGTGTCGACCCACAGGCTGAACTGATGGCCGGCCAGGTAGATCAATCCGACGAACAGCAGCAGGTTGATGCCCAGGGGCAATAGCACGAACAAACGCAGGCCGGGACTGAGGACCAGCTTCAGGCCTTCGCGCAGGTATTGCGGGCCGGACAGAACAGGGGCGGGCATAAGGTGCTCCGAGCAATGGGAAAACGCGCCGACCTTACCGGCTTTGCCCCGCAGGCGAAAGCACGGCAGCGGGATCGACATTAACTGTAACAAAGGCGCCGATAATTCAGCCTCCCGCGCATAGAGACCGCCTATGAGCTGGATTGTTAATCCGTATTTCCTTAATCTTCGCCTCCTCGATACGCTGCACCCATTATTTTTCAGGGCCGTCCCACTACAGCGCTTCTCCAAGTGCTGGCACGGTCCTTTTTTATTCCAGCCGGCAATCCGGCATTCCGCGCCAGCGAACAGCGGCCGGTCGATAGGAGTGAGTCATGTCTGATGTACGTCATTCGCGTGTGATTATTCTCGGTTCCGGCCCTGCCGGTTACAGCGCCGCGGTCTATGCCGCCCGCGCCAACCTCAAGCCGCTGCTGATCACCGGCATGCAGGCTGGCGGTCAGCTGACCACCACCACCGAAGTCGACAACTGGCCGGGTGACGTCCATGGCCTGACCGGCCCGGCGCTGATGGAGCGGATGAAAGAGCACGCCGAGCGCTTCGAGACTGAAATCGTCTTCGACCACATCAATGCCGTCGACTTCGCTGCCAAGCCGTACACCCTGACGGGCGACAGCGGCACCTACACCTGCGACGCACTGATCATCGCCACCGGCGCCAGCGCGCGTTACCTGGGCCTGCCATCGGAAGAAACCTTCATGGGCAAGGGCGTTTCCGCCTGCGCCACCTGCGACGGTTTCTTCTATCGCAACAAGCCAGTGGCCGTGGTCGGTGGTGGCAACACTGCCGTGGAAGAGGCGCTGTACCTGGCCAACATCGCCAGCACCGTGACCCTGGTTCACCGCCGCGAAACCTTCCGCGCCGAGAAGATCCTGATCGACAAGCTGAACGCTCGCGTGGCTGAAGGCAAGATCATCCTCAAGCTCAACGCCAACCTGGACGAAGTGCTGGGCGACAACATGGGTGTGACCGGTGCGCGCCTGAAGAACAACGACGGCAGCTTCGACGAGCTGAAAGTCGACGGCGTGTTCATCGCCATCGGCCACACGCCGAACACTTCGCTGTTCGAAGGCCAGCTGACCCTGAAAGATGGCTACCTGGTTGTACAGGGCGGCCGTGATGGCAACGCTACTGCCACCAGCATCGAAGGTATCTTTGCGGCGGGTGACGTGGCTGACCACGTGTACCGTCAGGCAATCACCTCGGCTGGCGCTGGCTGCATGGCCGCGCTGGATGCCGAGCGTTACCTGGATAACCTGAAGAACGCTTGAATCTGAGCGAATAAAAAAACCGGCCTTGGCCGGTTTTTTCTTGTCTGCGATTCAGCGAATCAGCGGCGGGTCAGCGGCTCGGCGGTGAACTTCACCCCGGCCAGGCCGTGGGCGATCAGCGCGCGGATGTTGCCGTGGTCAGTGCCTTCGGGCGTCGCCAGGACCGAGCGGTAATGCTCGCCAAACGCCAGCAGCGCTTCTTCATCGCTCAGGCCTTCAAGCAGGGCCAGGCCCAGGGTCTTGCACGAGCCTTCGTTCTGCCCGGCGGCGTTTTCCACGCCGCCGTTGTTGAAGGCTTGCGGCTGGTAGTCATAGCCCGCCGCGATAAATGCCAAGGTGTCGGCAAACAGATGTTCGCCGCTCTTGAAGCTGGCGCGCAGGGTGTTCAGGTCAGTCATGGGTTTTTCCTTTGGCGAACGCCGCCTGTTGTTCGGCGCTGGCTTCTTGCTGGTATTGGGCTTTCCACTCGGCGTATGGCATGCCGTAGACGACTTCGCGGGCATCATCGAGGCTGACCTCGATCTGGCGCTCGTCTGCCGCGGCCTTGTACCACTTGGACAGGCAGTTGCGGCAGAAGCCGGAGAGGTTCATCAGGTCAATGTTCTGCACATCCTTGCGGCTGTCCAGGTGGGCAACCAGCCGGCGAAAGGCGGCGGCTTCCAGTTCAAGTTGTTCTTGGGAGGTCATGGGAATCTCTGAGACAGCAGGCAAACTGCAAGTTAGGTGCGGTGGCGTCCAGCTTAAAGCTTGGAGCTTACGGCTCCAAGTTTATCGGCTTGCCGCGAGCGTAATCGACACCGACTCGGCAAAGCGCAGGGCGTGAGGTTTGTCGACTTCGACCTCGGCGTACAGCACGCTCTGGTTGGCCATCACCAGATCCAGCAATTCCTGGGTCATGCGCTCGAGCAGGGCAAAGCGATTGCCCTCCACGTAGGCGATGATCGCCTTGGTGATGGTGCGATAGTTCAGCGCGTGATCGATATCGTTGTCACGCACCGCGTCCTGGGCGGAGTAGAGGATGGTCAGGTTGATCAGCACATCCTGCTTGTTGAGGATTTCGTCCTCATTGATGCCAATGAAGGTCCGCAGGCTCAGGTCCTTGACCCGGATCCGGGCCATTCCCGGTTGAAGTTGTGGCATTGCTACTTGCTCCGTCCAATCAATTGCAGGAACTCCTGGCGGGTGTTGCTCGAGTCGCGGAAGGCGCCGAGCATCACCGAGGTGTTCATGGTCGAATTCTGTTTCTCGACGCCGCGCATCATCATGCACATGTGCCGGGCCTCGATCACCACGGCCACGCCGGCGGCGTCGGTCACACCTTGCACGGCATCGGCGATCTGCCGGGTGAGGTTTTCCTGGATCTGCAGGCGTCGGGCGAACATGTCGACGATCCTGGCGATCTTCGACAGGCCCAGCACCTTGCCAGTAGGAATATAAGCCACATGGGCCTTGCCAATGAAGGGCAGCAGGTGATGTTCGCAGAGTGAGTAGAGCTCGATGTTGTCGACGATCACCATCTCATCATTGTCAGAGTCGAACAACGCACCGTTGACGATCTCCTCGACGCTTTGCCCATAGCCATGACACAGGTACTGCATGGCCTTGGCCGCGCGCACCGGCGTATCGAGCAGGCCCTCGCGCTCGGGATTTTCACCGAGGCCGATGAGAATCTCGCGGTATTGCTGGGGCAGGCTCAAGCTCATGATGTTTCCTCGCGGGGACGGCTTACTTGACGTGCCGGCCGCCGTTGACGGTCAGGGTGGTGCCTGTGACATAGGGGTTGTCCAGCAGATAGCGCAGGCTCTGATAGACGACCTCGCTGCCGGGCTCGAAGCCCAGCGCCGACTTGGCCAGGGCCTTGGCGCGATAGGCCGCGTCGTCATCCGCATTGAACAGTAGCAGGGCCGGGGCGATGCCGTTGACCTTGATGGTTGGCGCGTAGCGGGCGGCGAACGACAGGGTCAGGCTGTCCAGTCCGGCTTTGCTGGCGCAGTAGGCTATGTGCTTGCTGCTGCCCTTGCGGGTGACGTCGTCGCTGATGTGCACGATGTCGGCGGGGCTTGAGCGCTCCAGCAGTGCGGCGCAATGCAGGTTGATCAGGTACGGCGCGAGCATGTGCACGTTGACCATCTGTGCGAAGGCGGCCATTTCGTTGTCGGGCGTTTCCGCGATCCACGCCGAAGCGTTATGCACAATGGCGCGCAGGCATGGAGTGTGGCGCTTGAGCTGATCGATGAAGGCGAGGATCCCGGCTTCGCTGGAAAAGTCCGCATACAGCGCGGTGGCACCCTGTTCGCGCAGGCGCTGCACGCCCGGGCGTTCGGTGCGATAGCTGATGATCACCGGATAACCTTCCTCCAGCAGGCGCTGCGCGCAATGCAGGCCCACGCGCTGGCTGGCGCCGGTGATCAGGATCGGGGCAGGGGAGGAGGTCATGGACGGCTCGCTTCGCGGGTATGGCAAAACTATACCAGCGCCGCGAGCCGGATACCTCAAAGGCTCGGGTCAGTTGTTCTGCGGCGCGGCCTCGGCGGGCAACGCGCGCGCCGGTGTACTGTTCAGCCAGCCGGCCAGCAGGTGGGTCGACAGCGGAATGAACAGATAGACCATCAAGGGCGTCAGGGCCAGGGTGCTGATGAACACCCGTGCCAGCATGTCCAGTTCGCCGAGCAGTGGGCCGAGGACAAAATTGAACAGCAGCGACACCGGAAAAAACGCCAGCCAGATCGCCACCGCCTGTTTCCAGCGTGGCGGGCGTTGACCAGCGGCACCGAACCAGCCGTCGATACCGCTCACGCGATGTTCCGAGGGATGGGCAAACAAGTCGCTGCCGCGTCCCAGCCAGGCCGTGCGCGAAGCGGAGTGCTCCCAGGCGTGCAGGGTCTGTTCGTCGACGAAGCGGAAGATGATCTGGAATTCGTCATCGCCGGGTGGCGGCGCGAGCACGCCGGAGCCGAGATAACCGGGAAAGTCAGTGGCCAGTTGTTCGCCTTCGCGCAACCAGGCGATCAGGTCCTGGTAGCGACCGCTGGCAACGCGGCGCGCCACCATCAGGGTGACGGGTGAGGTAGACATTATGTATCTCCGTAGGACAGGTACGCGATTCCGGGTAGGAGGCGTACACAACACAGCGCCGGGGTAGTGGGCTGGGTCATGGCAAAGCAAGGAATGGTCCTGATTCTAACAAAAATACCCGTAACATTCGTCGAACGTGGCTGCTACTTGTATAGATGATGAGATTAGGCGTTAAAATAGGATCCGAACTGACACGGAAGTTTGCACCCTCATGCCTGAAAACATTGAGCTAGCTGAATCGTTACACAACGATTGCGCAGACACCCTGACTACTCTGGTCCCGATTCGTGAGGTCGCGCGGCTCACGGGCGTGAACCCGGTGACCCTGCGTGCCTGGGAGCGTCGGTACGGCCTGATCCAGCCAACGCGCACCGAAAGTGGGCATCGCCTCTACTCCGTGAGCGATATCGAGGCAATCCGCAGCATCCTCGGCTGGATTGCCCGCGGCGTGCCCGTCAGCAAGGTCGGCAAGATCCTCGCGCGGTCCCAAGCCACCCAGGCCTTGTCGAAGATCATTCCCGATAAATGGGTCCAGGCGGATTACGCCCAGTGGCAGGGGCAGATTCGCGCCGCGCTGGTCAATTATGACGACCTTGAATTGGCGCGGATCTACGGCCAGGTGTTCTCCACCTACGCGCTGACCGTGGTGTTCCAGGACATCTTCATGCCGGTGTGGACCCAGGCCCTGCAGCAAAAAGACTTGTTTGGCCGCACCAGTGAATGGGTGATGCTTAACGCATTTCTGCGCACTCGGGTGATGCAGCGCCTGATGATGGCACGGGGAACGGCGCGTGCGGAGGTCGCGGTCGCCGCGATTGATGGGCATTGCCAGGAGTTGGAGTTGCTGCTGGCCGGGCTGTATCTGAGCGGGCAGGACACCTCTGTCAGGGTCCTGGCACTGGGCAAACCCTTCGATGAGCTGACCCTGATCTGCGAAAAAATCCAGCCACAGGCCCTGGTACTGGTTTCCAATCGCGCGCCGGCAAGCGACTTTACGCGCCGCTTGAACCGCCTGGCGATGAGTGTGGATTGCCGTCTGTTGGTGGCAGGGACTGCTTCGGACCTGGCGCAGGACAGCCTGGCCGGCTCCTCGATCGGCTGCCTGGGCAATGAAGGCCTGGAAATGCGTCAGCGACTGCGGCAGTTTCTCGGCGGAACGCTGGATACCTGAAGCTCAGAGGTGCAGGGCAGGGTGGCTCAGGCGATGTTGCTGGAGAATGTACTGGCGTAACCGTTCGGTTTCGCCGCTGTTGCCCTGGTTCAGCCGATAGGCGTAAAAGCCCTGCTCGTTCTGCCGCTCGAAAGTCCCGCGCAGGGCAATTCGCTCATACCCTGATGGACTGAACCACAGCGAGAAGCCTTTCGGTGGCTTGGTGCGATTGCGCACTTCGAGCAAGACACCCTTGAACGAAATCTCGTGGACCCACAATGTCCCCGGCTGGCCTTTGGCATTTTCCAGCGCGACCGGCTCCTCGAGGGCCAGGCGCCAGGGGCGGACCATCGGCCCGCCCTCATAAATGCTTGGCACACCCAGGCGCAAATGCAGTGCATGAAATTCGTCTTCCTCCAGGTGCAGGGGGAAGGTGATCTGCTGGTTTTCGAACTGTGCCTGGATCGTCACCTGCTCATTGGCTGCGAGGCGCGTGAGCAGGTCGCGGATTTGCGAACCGCCATTGACCAGCAGGCTCGACGTGGCATCGCGCACGTTGAGCTGCGGGTTGTGTTGCATGGTCCGGATGAAATCCAGCTCATCCTGGGTCAGGAGGGCGTCGCGCTGCATGGCTAGCTCGAAGGATATAGTTACAAAGTTATTGGTGATTGTAGTGAGTGACCATTAATTCGCTAACTGGTTCTGACCGCTGGTCGCTTTGAGTGCGGCAAGTTCTGCCTGGACATCGGCCAATTGCGCTTCCAATTGGGCAACTCGCTGCTGGGCTTTGACCTGAACGGTCACATCTTTTTGCACACCGACAAAGTAAGTCTGACCGTCGTTCTCGTTTATTACCGTGGAAAGCGACAGCTCATTCCAGAACGGGGTGCCATCCTTGCGATAGTTGCGCAGGATTTCGCGGCATGTGCCTTTGGCTTCAAGGGCTTTACGGACAGACTCTAGCGCCGCCTGGTCGCGGTCTCCAGACTGCAGGAAACGACAGTCCTGATAAAGAATTTCTTCCGAGCTGTAACCCGTGAGTTTCTCGAAAGCCGGGTTAACGTAGATGAGAATGGTGTCCTCACCCTCTCTTTCGGCAATCACAATCCCGTCATTCGAAGCGTTGATCACCATTTGCAGCAGTTGCGCATTGATCATCGGAGCATCCATTCAACGTTGAGTAGTGGTGTTGATTTTAAGGCATGGTTGGCGGCTGTCCACTTGCCATCAGTGTCAATTGAGACTCAATCGCAGTTTTTTCTCGCCAACTGGTAAGATCGCCGGTCTTTGACTCAGCTTCAGGATCAGATTGATGAAAGTCGCCATCCTTTCCGGCTCGGTGTACGGCACGGCCGAAGAAGTCGCCCGTCACGCGCGCACGTTACTCAATGCTGCAGGTTTCAATGCCTGGCATAACCCGCGGGCGACCCTCGCCGAAGTGCTCGAGTTCGCCCCCGAGGCGTTTCTGGCCGTGACCTCGACCACCGGCATGGGCGAATTGCCGGACAACCTTCAACCGCTGTATTCGACGATCCGTGACCAACTGCCGGCCGCCTGGCGCGGGTTGCCCGGGGCGGTGATCGGTCTGGGCGATGCCAGCTATGGCGACACCTTCTGCGGCGGCGGCGAGCAGATGCGTGAACTGTTCGGCGAATTGGGCGTGCGCGAAGTGCTGCCGATGTTGCGCCTGGATGCCAGCGAAAGCGTCACCCCCGAAACCGATGCCGAGCCCTGGCTCAACGAGCTGATCACGGCATTGCGCGGCTGACCGGCTGCTCGCGCAGCAGTGCCAACCAGGCCTGGGCGGCTTTCGACAGATAGGCGCCCTGGCGCCAGATAAAGGCAATGTCCCAACGCAGATACTCGGGAGCCTGCAAGGCCAGGCGCACCACGCCTGGCCGCACCAGCCCGCGCGCAACCACCCTGGGCAACAACACCACGCCTTGCCCGGCCGCCACCAGTGCCACGAGAAAATCCGCCTGGCCACTGCGCCCGCCCTCCCTGGGCGTAAAGCCGACCTGCTGGCAGGCCTGCAGCAGGCGCTCGTTGAGCACGAAGCTGCGCTGATAAAGAAGGAAGGGCGTCTCGGCCAACTCTTCCAGGCGCACGCTGCTGTTGCCGGCCAACGGATGGTCGGTGGCCAGCAGCGCATCCAGCGGTTCGTCGCAGAAGGGTTGCCAGGCGAATTGCGGATCCTTGGGTTGCAGACCGCCGCCCAGTTCCAGCTCGCCGCTGAGCACCGCCTGTTCGATGTTCAGGCTGCCCCCCTCAAGCAACTGCACGCTGATGTTCGGGTAGCGTCGGCGGTACTCGGCAAACAGCCCGGCAAACAGCGCATCGCTGCCCAATAACGGCAGCCCCAGGCGCAGTTCACCGCGCCTGAGCTCACTCAAGTCATCCAGTTCGCTGAGCAATTCATTGCGCAGGCGCAGCATGCCTTCGGCGCGTTGCAGGACGACGCCGCCGGCGGCGGTCAGTTGAATATGCGAGCCCTGTCGCTGCAACAGTGGCGTGCCCAGGCTGTGTTCCAACTGGGCCACTTGCTTGCTCACCGCCGATTGGCTGATGTGCAGGGTCTTGGCGGCCTGGGTGAAACCGCCCTGATGTATCACCTCGACGAAGCTGCGCAGCTGTTTGAATTCCATGGGTGTAATTCTAGTTTGGAATGGGTTTGAGTCTAACAATTCGCTTCGGTGATGAAAGCAAGGTCTTTAAAATGGCCACCTGTGAGGAGCGCAAAAATGAACCCTGGCCCTGTAAAAAAATTTCTTCGACTGCTGGCAGAGCTGGCGGTGTTGCTGGCGATCTATCTGCTTGGCTGTCAGTTGGCGACCTGGCTGGACTGGCCGATTCCCGGTGGGGTGATGGGTCTGGCGGTGTTGCTGCTGGCCTTCGCCCTCGGTTGGGTGAAACCGGCCACGCTGAACATGGGCGCCGGTTTCCTGCTGGCCGAGATGCTGTTGTTCTTTATCCCGGCGCTGATGAGCCTGCTCGACTACGGTGGCCTGCTGCGCGACGAAGGCTGGCGGATCCTGCTGGTGATCGGGGTCAGCACCCTGGTGGTGATGCTGGTCACGGCCTTTACCGTGGAGCTGGTGTGTCGCTGGAGCCTGCGTCATGAAGCTTGAGTGGATGTCGCTGTTCTGGCTGCTGTTTACCCTGGCAGCCTACGTGTTCAGTCGCTGGCTGTATAAACGCAGCGGACGCTACCTGGTGTCGCCGTTGATCCTGGTCCCCGCCATCCTGCTGCTCACGGCCATACCACTGCACGCGACCTACAGCGAATACGCGAAAAATACCCATTGGCTGATGGCGGTGCTGGGCCCGGTCACCGTGGCCTTCGCGGTGCCGATCTGGCAACAGCGGCAGATGCTGATTCGCCACTGGCCAGCGCTGTTGCTGGGGATGCTGGCGGGCAGTGCCGCCTCGATGGGCAGCTCGTTTGCCCTGGCGCGGGCGTTGGCGCTGGACAGCTCGGTGACGATGTCGCTGCTGCCGCGCTCCATCACCACGCCCTTTGCCATGCCCCTGGCCCACGACCTCGGTGGCGTGCCGGAGCTGACGGCGGTATTCGTGATGTTTACCGGGGTGTTCGGCGCCATGCTCGGCGGCATCCTGCTCAAGTGGTTGCCACTGCGCAGTGCCTTGGCGCGGGGTGCGTTGTTCGGCGTCGGGGCTCATGGTGCCGGTGTCAGCCGCGCTCATGAAGTGGGCGGCGAAGAAGGCTCGGTGGCGGGCCTGGTGATGGTCCTGACCGGCTTGCTCAACCTGTTCGCGGCGCCTCTTCTGACCCATTGGTTGTGATCCACTTCACGTCATATGGCACTTGTCAGCTAACTGACTCGATAGGTCAGTAAGCTGGCTGCCAATGCAACTACCCTAATCAAGACTCCTGACTAGACTGCGTTCACAACCAAAAAATAATAAAAAACCCGAGGTCCTTGCCGTGAGCGTAGCCCCCGTCCAGAGCGTGAAAGATCAGGTCAGCGCTGCCGAATGGCAAGCACGCGTCGACCTGGCCGCCTGTTACCGGCTGGTCGCCGCCCATGGCTGGGACGATCTGATCTTCACCCACATCTCGGCCAAGGTGCCGGGCACCGAAGATTTCCTGATCAACCCCTACGGCATGATGTTTCACGAAATCACCGCCTCGAGCCTGGTCAAGGTCGATCAGTCCGGCAACAAGCTGATGGACAGTCCCTACGAGATCAACCCGGCCGGCTACACCATCCACAGTGCAGTACACGAAGTGCGGCATGACGTGGTCTGTGTGCTGCACACCCACACGGCCGCCGGCGTGGCGGTGTCCGCGCAGAAGCAGGGCGTGCTCCCCATCAGCCAGCAGTCGCTGTTTGTCCTCTCCAGCCTGGCCTACCACGCCTACGAAGGGGTGGCGCTGAATCACGAGGAAAAGGTCCGGCTGCAGGCCGACCTTGGTGACCGCAACTTCCTCATGCTGCACAACCACGGCCTGTTGACCTGTGGCAGCAGTATTGCCGACACCTTTTTGATGATGTTCACCTTCCAGCGTGCCTGCGATATCCAGGTCCTGGCGCAGAACGGCGGGGCCGAACTGATTGCCATCGAACCGCAGATTCTCGCAGGCGCCAAGGCCATGCTGGCCGGGGTGACCCGCAGTGCGCAGGGCATGGGAGGCGCGCTGGCCTGGCCGGCGTTGCTACGCAAACTGGATAAACAAGACCCGGGGTACAGACTCTGATGGATCTCACCGAGATACCGCTGCGCGTCTGGCGCAAACGCAGTCAGAGCCTGGTCTTCCGTGGTCAGACCATTCGCTATTGGGTGGCCGGGCAGGGCGAACCCTTGCTGCTCATCCACGGTTTTCCCACAGCCAGTTGGGATTGGCACTACCTGTGGCAGCCCCTGAACCAGCGCTATCGGGTGATCGCCTGCGACATGCTCGGCTTTGGCGATTCGGCCAAACCCCAAGACCATGACTACTGCCTGCTGGAGCAGGCCGACTTGCAGCAGGCCGTGCTGACGCACCTGGGGGTGGATCAGGGCGTGCACCTGCTGGCCCATGACTACGGTGACAGTGTTGCGCAAGAGCTGTTGGCCCGGCACGTCGAAGCGCGCGCCGAGATCGCCAGTTGCGTGTTCCTCAATGGCGGTCTGTTCCCCGAGACCCACCGGCCGGTCTTGATGCAAAAGCTGCTGCTCAGCCCCATTGGCTGGATGATCGGCCGCGCTTTCACCCGTGATGCACTGGTCAAGAGTTTCCGACAGATCTTCGGCCCACAGACCCGTCCCAGCGAAAGTGAGCTGGATGACTTCTGGAGCCTGATCGACAGCAATCGCGGGACGCGGGTGCTGCACAAGTTGATCAATTACGTGCCGCAACGGCGCGCCCAGCGTGAGCGCTGGCTCAGCGCCATGCAATCGTCCAGCGTGCCCATGCGCGTGATCGACGGCGAAGCCGACCCGGTTTCCGGCAGCCACATGGTCGAGCGTTACCGGCAGCTGATTGCCAAGCCTGACAGTGTGCTGTTGCCTGGCATTGGCCACTACCCGCAAATCGAAGCACCGGCGCAGGTGCTCAGGCATTACCTGGCGTTTCGTGAGCAATTGGCCCCACCGTCGCTGAAAATCGCCTGTTCCTGATCGGCGTCACGCTGCCGGGATTGCCGTGTCCGGCAATCATCCCCCTACCTTATTGCCCACCATTCAGGCGCCACCCAGTTGATTGTCGGCCCTCGTCCGCTGCCCGACACTGAAGCCACTGTCCTTGGCCTGCTGGAGTTGGGTAATGAATGAGTCTGTGCGCTTCGAAGATAAAGTCGTGATCGTTACCGGTGCCGGCGGTGGCCTGGGACGGGCCCATGCCTTGTTGTTCGCCAAACAGGGGGCCAAGGTGCTGGTCAACGACCTCGGCGGTTCGACCCAGGGCGAAGGCGCCAATGCCTCGGCGGCCGACCGCGTGGTGGCCGAGATCCGTGAAGCAGGCGGCACTGCGGTGGCCAACCATGACTCGGTGACCGACGGCGAGAAAATCGTCCAGCACGCCCTCGACGCCTTTGGCCGCATCGACGTGGTGGTCAACAACGCCGGGATCCTGCGGGACAAGACCTTCCACAAGATGGAAGACAGCGACTGGGACCTGGTTTACCGGGTCCATGTCGAAGGCGCTTACAAAGTCACCCGCGCCGCCTGGCCGCACATGCGCGAGCAGAACTACGGGCGAGTGATCTTCACCGCATCCACTTCGGGCATCTACGGCAATTTCGGCCAGTCCAACTACGGCATGGCCAAACTCGGCCTGTACGGCCTGACCCGCACCCTGGCCCTCGAAGGCCGCAAGAACAACATCCTGGTCAACGCCATCGCCCCCACCGGCGGCACGCGCATGACCGAAGGCCTGATCCCGCCACAAGTCTTCGAGCAACTGAAACCGGAACTGGTCAGCCCGTTGGTGGTGTACCTGGCCAGCGAAAACTGCCAGGAAACCTCGGGCCTGTTTGAAGTCGGCGGCGGCTGGATGGGCAAAGTGCGCTGGGAACGCAGCCTCGGCGCCGGCTTCGATCCGCGCGAAGGCTTCTCCCCGGAAGACGTCGCCGCCCACTGGCAGCAGATCTGCGACTTCGAAGGTGCAGCGCATCCGAAAGACAACATCGAAGCGTTGAAAGAGATGATGGGTAATTTGCAGAAGTATGCGTTGTAATCAGGAGTAGGAATCGAGCGCAATGGAGGGCTTGCGCTCGATGGTTTTTAGGATGGGTCGTCGGCTTTGAAACCTGGTTTGTTATTGGCTGCACGCCAGGTTTTTATCGCGTTGAGCACACCGGCGGGGCTGTCTTCTACGCCTTGTTCCGGGTAGTACAAAACGCCGTTTCCGTTAGGGTGCTCGGAAGTTCTCGCGATGTTTTCAACAAACGAGTCGCGTTCTTCTTCGGACGAAAAGCCTCCCTGGAACAAGCGCTCTATAAGGCCCAGGTACTCGGCTTCCGTATACTCTTCAAGTTTCTGTTTGAATTGCATTTCACTGCCCTCCCTTGATTGAATGGGTTTCGATGTGTTGCTTGGGTGTTAGCAGGCGAAGATTGTCCATATCGTAAACTTGTCCCCCTCCACTGATCTGTTCGACGTGATGGATCTCGAATTTTGTCCGCCTTCCCACTTGCTCAGACGGAGAGGCAAAAGGAGAGTGCCCCTCACTCATACCGATTTTGTTAAGCCCGGTAAATTGGACACTCAGTAATGCATCTTCAGCTATCGCTTTCCAAAAAGCCTCACGAAAAGCCCTAAACGTTTTGAACTCCCGTCCTTTTAGCTGTGCTGCAATTTGCAAAGGCACCGGCGCGCCTGTCGGTTGGGATGCGGCTCCCAGCCATGCACCGGAAACCGCCTGACCAGCGCCGCTTGCGACACCCGGCTCGTTCCGTCGGTCCCTGAACATTGTGTAGATCGGCGGGATACCGGAATCGCTTGGAAATACGGTGACGAATCCGCCGAAGTCGTATTGATCCAGTTGCGGGAATTCATCGATCCTTACTTCTGCCGGCGTGAGGATGGCGCCTTGGTAAATGTGTGGATCCGTGTCGATGACCGGAAAGGCGGTCACTACACCCGGCACGTCCACCAGAGGTGTCCAGGTCAGGGTGATGGACTGCGGACCGGCTCCGCTCGAAACGTAGAGATTTTTCTCCGAATCAAACTGTGCAAGTCGCACCGGCACATCGGCTGGCACGGATACACCGTCGGTAGTCGCGACAACGAACCGGGTTTGATTACCCGTTGTGCTCGAACCCAGCGTCACCTTCAATGTGATGTGCCCTCGCGCTGCCGCCGTTTCCTGCAGGTTGTTGGGCAGTTCGGGGCCAAGGTCGGACAGCGGCACACTCAGCGAGTAAAGGTCGCCATTACCCAATGGCGAAGGGTCGAGGAGTGCGGCGAATCCGGCGATAATCGGCGTTGCCGAGGTGGCAAGTGCGGTGAGCGCTCCGGACACTGCGGTGCGCAGTGCATTTTGCAGTGCGAGGGTCGTGACAGGGTTGGCGAGGACGCTGCCTGCCGTGGTGGTAAATACCGGACCCACTGCCGACATCGCGCCCGATTGAGCGAAGGTGGGGGATTGCTGACGAGCCTGTTCTCGTGCCCGTTGTTGCGCTTGCTGATGCTCTCTTTCCAGGCGCAGCGTCTCGGCTTGGCGTTGCGCTTGTGCCAGAAGTTCAAGGCGAGCCTGTTCTGCCGCTAACTGCTGCGCGGCGGCTGCAGCCGCTAACTCGGCTTGTTCGATGGCCAGTCGCTGAGCCTCTGCCAGCGCTGCAAGTCGGGCTCGCTCCCGGGCTTGCGCTTCAGCCTGCTCAGCGGCGAGGCGTTGTTCATTGGCCACCTGCTGTTCAACGACGATGCGCCGGGCTTCAGCCTCGGCTGCCATACGCGCCAACTCCGCAGCCACCCGTTGAGCTTCCTGCTCCGAAATCAGTCGCGCCTGTTCGTCCGTTTGTACGGCCGCAAGAAAGTTTTGAACCGATATCTGCTGCTGATTCAAGCGCTGGATGGTTTCGTGCAGCAGACGTGCCGACCATGCGGCTTTGTATGAGCGAGTCCATTGCTCGACAGCCTTTCCATCAGGCGTCTGCACCGGGGCGAATCTTCTGGCTTTGGCGAAAAAGTCTGTTCGGCCTATCGGGTCAGCGCCGTAAAACGCGTTGGCGAGGGCGTTTTGAACGTGATATTCAGCGGTTTTGCGCAACAGCAGGGTATTGCGAACCTGCAACTCCCGTTGAATCGCTTGAACGGGAGGCAAGGGATGGGTTGTGCCTTCGGTGCGAACTGCCGCGAGGTCATCTTCGATTGTTTGGGCGAGGGTTTGCAGTTTGACTTCGTGCTCCTGCAGGACCGTTTCGACCGTTGCATCCAGTGCGTCAACGGTTAGTTGGGTGAGATGCTTGTATAGAGGGTCCATGGCGCCCGGCGATGGTGAAAATCCGGTGCCGGAGTTGTTGCTGAAGCCTCCACCGATTTCATCCTTGCCCGGGGAGGGTTGGGCTCCGATATAAGTAGCGGACAGGTACAACGTTCCTTGTTGATGGCTCATGTATGAGTTTCTCTTGTGCGAGTTATTCTGGATTTACTCAGCCACGGTTTGGTAGAGCGACTTTTTTTGTTTTTGTTTTTTTAATGCTACTGAAGATTTCATGTTGTTTGGGCGCAGAGGTCTGTACGAAACATCGGTAGATGTCGTATGTTTTTGGTGTGGGTGACGGTATTTCGCTATTGCTCTGGTGTTGATTCTTACAGCGAGATTTTGCTGGCTTTAACTGAAAACTTAATCACTGGGTTGGCAGTGATTAAGTTTGTTTTGTTATGCGCAAAACAGTGCGTCATGCTCAACCCACGTACTTGCTCACCAGCGCCTGCAACCGCGCCGCGGTCTGCGCATCCATTACCCCATCATCCTGCTCCGGGCGAAAGTGCAGCTGGAAGGCTCGCACCAGTTGCCGGTAGCCTGCTTCGTTTGTCGCCCCGGAGGTGTCGTAGCCGTACGCCTTGAACTGCTTGAGCAGGGTGGCGCGCTCCGGCAGGCCGGCTTGCTGGTATTGAGCCAGGCAGCTGTCGCGGCAGTCATCGTCGAACCAGGCGCCGATGCCCTTGAGGTACAGCGCGTGCCAGGGGAAGGCGGCGCCGGGGTCGCTTTTGCGGCCGATGGAAATGTCCGAATGCCCCAGCACCTGACGCGGACCGATGTCCGGGTAGCGCTGCAGAATGTCGGTCGCCAGTTGCTCGATGGCGCTGATCTGTTGTGGGTGATAGGGCGGGAATTGGAACAGGCCCTGGTTGTCGCTTGCCTGGTTGACCACCTCGATACCGATGGCCGTGTCGTTGAGGTTGCTGCGGCCTGCCCAGTGGCTGACACCGGCATGCCAGGCACGCTGGTGTTCTTCGAGCAGGCAGAAAATCTGCTGATCGGAGTAACCGGCTTTAAGGTAAGTGCTGTCGCTGATATCGGGGATCAGATAATGCGCACTGACATTGGGGCCTGTCAGGGCATTGATCGAACTGGAAAAGTTGCCCGCAGTGTAATGAATGATCAAACAACGGTCGCGGTTGTTGAACGCCTGGGCACGATAATTTCGGTTAATAGCAAACATGATGTGCATGCCTCTTCGTTAGTGGGGTGTTGGTAGCGAATAACCAACTAACGGCAAGGTAGCAGTGTCGATACGCGTGATGAGTGGTGGCTTTCTTGATGTTTTGTAGGACGGCGCCGGTGCGCTGCGCCATACATTTTTTTCCATAAAAAAGGCCGCTGCACAGGCAGCGGCCAAAGTAAGACGTTGGATCAAGGAGCTACAAATCAACGTCAGTGAACAGCGGATGACAGGTTGAACGACAGGCGCTCAATCCATCGAAATGGGCTGTCGGGGCAACTTGCCGCGACCACGAACAGAGAATAAGTCCTTCTTGCCAAAGGAAAAATAGCGATTCGCGACATGCACTGTTACGTCATCGGCAACAGTGCGGTCGATCATCGGTTTGATTGATAACCCTTCATCCAGCCAATCCATACCCGGCGCAAAGCCCCGCCAGCTGCGGGCATTCACTCTTTGGAGCGACACCGCGAATACCTCCTTGGTGCGCTTATCGACCTCAGTGGGCGGCAGTAGGGTGGGGCCTTCTGTCACTCACCGGGGAAGACGCATGACAAAAACAACAATGCGCGCCATCTTCACGCCGCACGCGCTCGCCGCAGCGGTGGCCTTGGGCTGCTGTGCCCAGGCGCAGGCGGTCGATTTCAATCTGGGGGAAATCGAAGGCACGTTCGATTCCTCGCTGTCGATCGGCGCGAGCTGGGGCATGCGCGATGCCGATGACGCACTGGTGGGCACGGTCAATGGCGGTTCCGGGCAGTCGTCGACCGGTGACGATGGCCGTCTGAACTTCAGCAAGGGCGAAACCTTCTCGAAGATCTTCAAGGGCATTCATGACCTGCAACTGAAGTACGGCGACAGCGGTGTGTTTGTTCGCGGCAAGTACTGGTACGACTTCGAACTCAAGGACGAAAGCCGGCCGTTCAAGGACATCAGCGACCACAACCGCAAGGAAGGCGCGAAATCCTCCGGTGGGCAGATCCTCGATGCGTTCGTCTATCACAACTATTCGATTGCCGACCTGCCGGGCACCGTGCGCGCCGGCAAGCAAGTGGTCAGCTGGGGCGAAAGCACCTTCATCGGCAACTCGATCAACAGCATCAACCCGATCGACGTCTCCGCGTTTCGCCGTCCAGGTGCCGAGATCAAGGAAGGCCTGATTCCGGTCAACATGCTGTTCGCCACCCAGAGCCTGACCGATCGCCTGACCGTCGAGGGTTTCTATCAACTGGAGTGGGACCAGACAGTTGTGGATAACTGCGGAACCTTTTTCGGCAACGACGTGGTCGCCGACGGTTGCGTGAACAATTACACGGTGGCCAGCCCGGCAATACGCCCGCTGGAGCCGATTGCCGCGGCCTTTGGCCAGGGCTTCGAAGTAACCTCCGAAGGTGTGGTGGTGCCTCGCGGCGGCGATCGCGATGCGCGGGATTCCGGGCAGTGGGGCACGGCCTTGCGCTGGCTCGGCGATGACACCGAGTACGGCCTGTATTTCATGAATTATCACAGCCGCACGCCAACCGTCGGCACCGTCACCGCCGGGCTGTCGACGCTCTCGGCATTGCCGGGCATCGTCGGCACGGCCAACGCGATCGCCCCCGGTACCGGCTCGGCGCTGGCGCAGAGTGTGATGCTTGGTCGCGGCCAGTACTACCTCGATTACCCGGAAGACATTCGCCTGTACGGCGCGAGCTTTTCCACCACCTTGCCCACCGGCACCGCCTGGACCGGCGAGATCAGCTACCGGCCCAACGCCCCGGTGCAAGTCAGCACCAATGACCTGACCCTGGCCCTGCTCAACCCGATTGCCGGCGGCAGCCTGTCGCCGATCAGCACCACGCCGGGCGCGGACAACCAGGGCTACCGGCGCAAGGAAGTGACCCAGGTGCAGAGCACCCTGACGCACTTTTTCGACCAGGTCATGGGGGCCCAGCGCCTGACCCTGGTGGGCGAGGCGGGGGTGGTGCGGGTCGGCGGCCTGGAGTCGCGCAGCAAACTGCGTTACGGGCGTGACTCGGTCTACGGCCAGTACGGTTTTGCCGGCGACACCGGCGGCTTCGTCACCTCCACCTCCTGGGGCTACCGCACGCGGGCGATCCTCGATTACGCCAACGTGATCGGCGGGATCAACCTCAAGCCCAACCTGTCCTGGTCCCACGACGTCGCCGGTTATGGCCCCAACGGTTTGTTCAACGAAGGCGCCAAGGCGGTCAGCGTCGGCGTCGATGCCGACTACCGCAACACCTACACCGCGAGCCTCAGCTACACCGACTTTTTCGGTGGCGACTACAACACCCTCGAAGACCGCGATTTCCTGGCCCTGAGCTTCGGCGTGAACTTCTGATCTGGCTGAAAAGGATGACCTTATGCGCAAGATGATTCTGCAATGCGGTGCCCTGGCCTTGACCCTGCTGGCGGCCAATGTAATGGCGGCGGTGTCGCCGGAAGAAGCCAACAAGCTCGGCACCAGCCTGACCCCGCTGGGTGCGGAGAAGGCCGGCAACACCGATGGCTCGATCCCGGCCTGGACCGGTGGTCTGCCGAAAAATGCCGGCGCGGTGGACAGCAAGGGCTTTCTCGCCGATCCGTTCGCCAGCGAGAAACCGCTGTTCACCATCACCGCAGCCAACGTCAGCCAATACAAGGACAAGCTTTCCGACGGCCAGGTGGCAATGTTCAAGCGTTACCCCGAGACCTACAAAATCCCGGTCTATCCGACCCACCGCAGCGTCGCCGTGCCGCCGGAAATCTACGAGTCGGCCAAGCGCAGCGCGCTGAACGTGACCAGCATCAACGACGGTAACGGCCTGGCTAACTTCACCGGCAATCGCTACTACGCCTTCCCGATTCCGAAGAACGGCGTCGAGGTGTTGTGGAACCACATCACCCGCTATCACGGCGGCAACCTCAAGCGCATCATCACCCAGGTGACCCCGCAGACCAACGGCGCCTACACGCCGATCCGCTTCGAAGAAGAAATCGCCGTGCCGCAGTTGATCAAGGACCTGGATCCGGAAAAAGCCGCCAACGTGCTGACCTTCTTCAAGCAGTCGGTGACCGCCCCGGCACGTCTGGCCGGCAACGTGCTGCTGGTCCACGAAACCCTCGACCAGGTCAAGGAACCGCGCCTGGCCTGGATCTACAACGCCGGCCAGCGCCGGGTGCGCCGTGCGCCGCAAGTGGCCTACGACGGGCCGGGCACGGCGGCCGACGGCCTGCGTACCTCGGACAACTTCGATATGTTCTCCGGCGCGCCGGATCGCTATGACTGGAAGCTGATCGGCAAGAAGGAAATGTACATCCCGTACAACAGCTACAAGCTCGACTCGCCGAGCCTCAAGTACGACGACGTGGTCAAGGCCGGGCACATCAACCAGGACCTGACGCGCTACGAGCTGCACCGGGTCTGGGAAGTGGTGGGAACGGTCAAGCCGAGCGAGCGGCACATCTACGCCAAGCGCCACATGTATATCGATGAAGACAGCTGGCAAGTGGCGCTGGCCGATCACTACGACGGTCGCGGGCAACTGTGGCGCGTCGCCGAAGGGCACTCGCAGTACTACTACGACCACCAGACCCAGGCCTACACCCTGGAAGCGCTGTACGACATCATCGCCGGTCGCTACATCGCCCTGGGGATGAAGAACGAAGAGAAGCACAGCTTCATATTTGGTTTTGAGGCCAGGGCTGCGGACTACACCCCGGCAGCGCTGCGGGCGGAGGGGGTGCGTTAAGCCTCGTGCTCCCGGTTCAGGCCGGGATATTTGTGGGTAGCTTTAAACCCCCTGTAGGAGCGAGCCTGCTCGCGAAGGCGTCGGTTCAGTCGAACTCGGTGGTGTTTGGTCTGGCGCCTTCGCGGGCAAGCCCGCTCCCACAGAACAAATGGCGACCCACCGGTCGCCATTTTTTATGGCACTCGATCAGCCTGCTGAATCTTTCTCAACAAGGCCACGGCAGAGGACTAGGGTGGCTGCACAATTATAAAAAGGCCCGTTGCAATGACTGCCATGACACTGTGTCTGGATCGCCCGGGAGCGGTGCCGCGTTTGTCGGCCCTGCATGTCAATCGCGCGCGCCTCGCGCAGCCATTGCTGAGCTCGCCGGCGCGGGTGAAATTGCTCTGTGCGCCGGCGGGCAGCGGCAAGAGCGCGCTGTTCGCCGAATGCCTGGCGCAAGCGCCGGCAGGCTGCACGGTGCATTGGCTGGCGCTGCATGGGGTGGCGCAAAGTCCGGATCAACTGTGTCGTGCCCTGGCCCGGACGCTGGGGCTGGAGGTGCAGGACGAGCCGCAGTTGCTGGCCGGCCTGGCTCAGCTAACGGCCCCGGCCTGGTTGTTTATCGACGACTACTGCCGTGCTTCGGCACCGGAACTGGATGCCTTGCTCGATCGCCTGTTGAACGCCAGCAGCCCGGCGCTGACCTGGTGGCTGTCCGGCCGCCGGCGACCGCACTGCAATTGGCCACGCCTGTTGCTCGACGACGATCTGCACGAAGCGGCGGCGGGCGAACTGGCCTTCAACCGGGGCGAGATCCAGCAGTTGATCGCCCAACTGCCCCATGCGCTATGTGCCAACGCCTGCGAGCGGATTTTCCAGCGCAGCGGTGGCTGGTGCGCCTGCGTCAGGGTGGCCTTGCAGGACAGCAATGGGCGCAGCGCCGATGAACTGAAGAGCGGGCGCTCGGCGATCCTGCTCGATTACCTGCACCACGAACTGTTCAGCGGCCTGTCACCGGAACTGGCGCAAGCCTGGCGCGTGCTGGCGCATTTGCCACGGTTCAATCTGGGGCTGTGCGAGCACCTGTTCGGCGCGGGCGAGGGCGGGCAATGGCTGCGCGCCCTGCAGGAGCTGGGGTGTTTCATCGAACCCTGGGACAGCTCCGATGACTGGCTGCAAGTGTTCCCGCCCGTGGCGCAGCTGGTTCGCGACGATGGCTGGGAAGCCGGTCGTTCCTGGCATCGGCAGGCCTGCCAGTGGTTCGTCGCGCAGCAGGATTGGCAGGCGGCGTTCGACCAGGCGTTGCAGGCCGAAGCGTTCGAGATGGCGATCAGTCTGCTGCAGCATTTCGGTTTCGAGCAGTTGTTCCAGCAGCGTAATGCCGTCCTGCTGTTGCGTTTGTATGAGCAGCAGGGCGCTGATCTGTTGCTGTGCAGCGCCCACCTGATCGGCCTGGTCACCGCCGCCTTGTTGTTCGCCGGACGCTTTGAACAGGCGGCAACCTGTATCGAGCACATGGCTCGGTTCGCCCCGCAACCCACGGCGGATAGCCAGCGCGAACTGGTCGCCCGCTGGCAGGCGCAACAGGGCTGGCTGCTGCACCTGCAAGGGCGGATGGCGCCAGCGCGCGAGCACTTCGTCGAGGCGCTGCAGGCGTTACCAGTCCAGGCCTGGGCCGCCCGCTTGCTGTGTCTGTCGGGGCTGACCCAACAAGCCCTGCTGCGCGGCGAGCTCGACATCGCCCAGGGTTTGAATCGCGACGCGTTGTGCCTGGCGCGAGCCCAGGGTGCGTTGTTGTTCGAAGGCCTGCTGGAGCTTGATCACGCGCAAATTCTCGAGCAGCGTGGCGCGCCTCATCGGGCGCAACACCTGCTGGAGGGTATCCAGCAGTTGCTGTCCCAGCAGGCCAGTTCGGCCATGCCTTTGCTGGGGCGGATTGCCCTGCGCCGCGGTCGGCTGGCCTTGAGTCTGGGGCGGGACGAGGAGGCCGCCGAGTTTTTCGAAACCGGGCTGCAGGAGTGTCTGCGCAGCCATGACAAGCGCGTGCTGTACGGCTACCTGGGCCTTGCGCAGATCGCAGCCAACCGCGACGATTTCGCCCAGGCCTTCGTCTACCTGCGTGACGCCGAGCGCATGATGCAGCGCCGGCAGATTCCCGACACGGTGTACCGTGGGGTCCTGCTGCAAGTCAGCAGCGATTTCTGGCTGCAGCAAGGGCGAGCGGAGCTGGCACATGAAGCGCTGACCCGGGTGCTCCGGCATTTTCATGGGCCGCAGGCCCGGCAGGCGCCGCCGGCGACCCTGGAACTGATCCCGCGTCTGCGTTACCTGCTGGTGCTGGCCGAGGTTCAGCTACAGCGAGCGACGCAGCCCCTGGCCCAGTTGCAGGCGCAATTGCTTGAGGCCCGGCAATCGGCAATGCTCGGGCTGGAGGTGGAATTACTGCTGACTGTCGCGCAGGTGGCCTGGCTGCTGGAGCGTCCACTTGAAGCCAGGGATGCATTGCAGCAGGCCCGGCAACTCGCCGAACGCTGTCACCTGCAGCAACCCCTGATCGCCTTGCAGCGGCAAATGCCGAAGTTGTTTGCGGCGGCAGAGCAGGAGCCTGCGCCAGGTCGTGGTGAAAATCCCTTGAGCCAGCGCGAGATGGCGGTGTTGCAACTGATTGCCCAGGGTAACTCCAACCTGCAGATCGCCGAGCGCCTTTTCATTTCCCTGCACACCGTCAAGACCCACGCCCGGCGCATCAACGGCAAGCTGGCGGTTGAGCGCAGGACACAGGCTGTGGCCAAGGCCAAGGCGTTGGGTTTTTTCGCCTGAGATCAGCCCTGGCTGGCGATGCCGTCGTGGCCCATGCGCCAACTCACCGCCCGCGCCGCCGCCAGCAAGCGCCGGGCGGCTGGGCCGTTTTCGTCGGCGTGAAACAACGAGGCCGGGCCGACGATGGTCAGTACCGCAGCGATCTGTCCGACGGCGTTGAAAACCGGTGCCGAGAGTGCATCGACGCCGGGCATCAACAAACCGTGCACATGGTGCAGGCCGCGTTCGCGGATCTGTTCGCACAGGCTCGCGTAGGCCGATTCACTGGCCAGAGGATGGGGCGCTGAAGCCGCGACTTCCTGCTCCCGGAGTTCGCCGGTTTCACGGTGCGGCAGATAGGCGCCGAACACCAGCCCGGTGGACGAACTGAGCAGCGGCAGCACCGAGCCCAGTTGGGTCACCACGGTCACGGCGCGCACCGCCGGTTCGATATGCACCACGGTAGCGCCCTGGTTGCCCCAGACCGCCAGGAAGCAGGTTTCATTCAGCTCGTCGCGCAACTCCGACAGGGGCAGGGTGGCGACTTTCAGCACGTCCATACTGTTCAGCGCAGCCAGGCCGACGCGCAGCGCCTCACGACCGAGGCCGTAGTGGTTGGTCGCCGCATTCTGCTCGGCAAAGCCGCTGGCAATCAGTGCCTGCAGATAGCGGTGGACCTTGCTCGCGGGCATCTGCACATGTTCGGCCAGGCGCGACAGCGAGGTCGAGGGCGACAGTTCGGCCAGCGCCTTGAGTATGTCGGTGCCGACCTCGGCCGAGCGGACTTTCTGTTTGCCGGAGCTGTCGGCGGTAGGGCGCGGCTTATCCATGGTTCGGTCATGTCTGCAGATGAATGGGCGTCTTTATAGCTTGACGGTCAATACCAATCAAATTACGTTATGCGTAATTGAATTACGACAAAAATAACCGGGACGTGCCGACACCCTGATCCATGGGCGCGAAGGCCACGGCCCTCTCCCTGTTCAGGAGGCTCCATGAACCCCGATTCAACGACGCCAGCGCTGGCCTATCAGTCAGGCTTCGGCAACGAATTCAGCAGCGAGGCCTTGCCCGGTGCTTTGCCGGTCGGCCAGAACTCGCCGCAGAAAGCCCCGTACGGCCTGTACACCGAGCTGTTCTCCGGCACCGCGTTCACCATGGTCCGCAGCGAAGCACGACGCACCTGGATGTACCGCATCCAGCCGTCGGCCAACCACCCGGCGTTCGTCAAACTGGAGCGCCAGTTGGCCGGAGGCCCGCTGGGCGAAGTCACGCCCAATCGCCTGCGCTGGAACCCGTTGGATATTCCTGCCGAGCCGACCGATTTCATCGACGGCCTGGTGAGCATGGCGGCCAACTCTGGTTCAGAGAAACCGTCCGGCATCAGCATTTATCACTACGCCGCCAACCGCTCCATGGAACGGGTGTTCTTCAACGCCGATGGCGAGTGGCTGCTGGTGCCGCAATTGGGGCGCCTGCGGATTGCTACTGAACTGGGGGTTCTGGAGTTGGAGCCGCTGGAAATCGCCGTGCTGCCCCGTGGCTTGAAATTCCGCATCGAACTGCTCGACCCACAGGCCCGTGGCTACCTTGCAGAAAACCACGGCGCGCCGCTGCGCCTGCCGGACCTGGGACCGATTGGCAGCAACGGCCTGGCCAACCCGCGGGACTTCCTGACCCCGGTCGCGCACTACGAAAACCTGCAGCAACCGACCACCCTGGTGCAGAAATTCCTCGGTGAATTGTGGGCCTGCGAGCTGGATCATTCGCCGCTGAACGTGGTCGCCTGGCACGGCAACAATGTGCCGTACAAATACGACCTGCGCCGCTTCAACACCATCGGCACCGTCAGCTTCGACCACCCGGATCCGTCGATCTTCACCGTGCTGACCTCGCCGACCAGCGTGCATGGCCTGGCCAACCTCGACTTCGTGATTTTCCCGCCGCGCTGGATGGTGGCCGAGAACACCTTCCGTCCACCATGGTTCCACCGCAACCTGATGAATGAATTCATGGGCCTGATACGTGGCGAATACGACGCCAAGGCCGAAGGCTTCCTACCCGGCGGCGCCTCGCTGCACAGCTGCATGAGCGCTCACGGCCCGGATGGCGAGACCTGCACCAAGGCGATCAACGCCGAGCTGGCGCCGCACAAGATCGATAACACCATGGCCTTCATGTTCGAGACCAGCCAAGTCCTGCGCCCAACGCGCTTTGCCCTTGACTGCCCTCAGTTGCAAAAAACTTATGACGCTTGCTGGGCATCGCTGCCCGCCACTTTCAACCCGAATCGGAGATAACCCATGACCCAGATCACCCCCACTCGTAGCTGGGTTGCCTCCGCCAACGGCCATGCTGATTTCCCTTTGCAGAACCTGCCGCTGGGCGTGTTCAGCACCCAGGGTTCGGCACCGCGCAGCGGCGTGGCGATTGGCGAGCACATCTTCGACCTCGAGGCGGCGCTGGCGGCCGGTCTGTTTGAAGGCGCGGCACGCACGGCGGTGGAAGCCACCCTTGGCGGCCAGTTGAACGCCTTCTTCGAACTCGGCCGCAGTGCCCGCGTGGCCCTGCGCGAGCGTCTGCTGGAACTGTTGGCCGAAGGCAGCAGCCTGCACGGCAAGCTCGAAGCCCAGGGCGCGAAACTGCTGCCGCTGGCTGCCGATTGCCAGATGCACCTGCCAGCGCGCATCAGCGATTACACCGACTTCTACGTCGGCATCGAGCACGCGCAGAACGTCGGCAAACTGTTCCGTCCGGACAACCCGCTGCTGCCGAACTACAAGTACGTGCCGATCGGCTACCACGGCCGCGCCTCGACCATTCGCCCGTCGGGCACCGACGTGCGTCGCCCGAAAGGCCAGACCCTGCCGGCCGGCCAGACCGAGCCAAGCTTCGGCCCGTGCGCGCGTCTGGACTACGAGCTGGAGCTGGGCATCTGGATCGGCCAGGGCAATGCCATGGGCGACTCGATTGCCATCGGCGACGCAGCCGAGCACATTGCCGGTTACTGCCTGCTCAACGACTGGTCGGCGCGTGACATCCAGGCCTGGGAATACCAGCCGCTGGGTCCGTTCCTGTCGAAAAGCTTCATCACCAGCATTTCCCCATGGGTCGTCACTGCCGAAGCCCTGGAGCCGTTCCGTCGTGCTCAACCGGCACGTCCAGAAGGTGATCCGCAGCCGCTGCCGTACCTGCTGGACACGCGTGACCAGGCCGCCGGCGCCTTCGACATCGAGCTGGAAGTGCTGCTGCTCACCGAAACCATGCGCGAGCAAAACCTGCCGGCCCATCGCCTGACCCTGAGCAACACCCAGCACATGTACTGGACCGTGGCGCAGATGGTCGCGCACCACAGCGTCAACGGCTGCCAGTTGCAGGCTGGCGATCTGTTCGGTTCGGGCACCTTGTCCGGTCCTGAAAATGGTCAGTTCGGCAGCCTGCTGGAAATCACCGAAGGCGGCAAAAAGCCGATCGAACTGGCGTCCGGTGAAGTGCGCAAATTCCTCGAGGACGGTGATGAAATCATCCTGCGTGCCCGTTGCAGCCGCGAGGGGTTCGCCTCCATCGGCTTCGGCGAGTGCCGTGGCAAGATCCTGCCGGCACGCTAAGGGGGCAGGGGCATGGAACTCTTTACCTATTACCGTTCGACCTCGTCGTTTCGGGTGCGGATTGCCCTGGCGCTCAAGGGCCTGGATTACCAGGCACTGCCGGTCAATCTGATTGCTCCGGCCGGCGGCGAACACCGTCAGCCGGCGTACCTGCAAATCAATCCGCAGGGCCGGGTGCCGGCCTTGCGTACCGACGAAGGCGAGTTGCTGATCCAGTCGCCGGCGATCATCGAGTACCTGGAAGAACGTTATCCACAGGTGCCGCTGCTCGCCGAGGACCTCGCCCAGCGTGCCCATGAGCGGGCCGTGGCGGCGTTGATCGGTTGCGATATCCATCCGCTGCACAACGTCAGCGTGCTCAACCAATTGCGCCAGCTGGGGCACGATGAAACCCAGGTGGTGCAGTGGATCGGGCACTGGATCAGCCAGGGGCTGGCGGCGGTCGAGCAGCTGATTGGCGAGCAGGGTTACTGCTTCGGCAATGAACCCGGGCTGGCGGACGTGTACCTGATCCCGCAGCTGTATGCGGCCGAGCGCTTCAACATCGACCTGCAGGCTTATCCGCGGATTCGCCGGGTGGCGGCGCTGGCGGCGACGCATCCGGCGTTCGTCAAGGCGCATCCGGGTAATCAGCCGGACACGCCGTAAACCTCAGTGGACAACCGAGTTGGGCGGCAGATGGCCCAGGCGTTCGGTCAGGCGAATGCGCTGGATCGGGTCGTCGCTCAGCAGCAGGGCATGCTCCAGGTCGAAACGTTCGGCACTGGGGCACTCCAGCCGCTGATAAAGGCTGGCGCGGGCGAGGTAATCGCTGGCGCTGGCATTGCCCAGTTCGAGGACCCGTTCGGCATCGATCAAGGCACCCAGGCAGTCGTCGTTGGCCAGGTGCAACTGGCGCAGATTGCGTGACAGGCGCTGGAGTATCTGCACGGGTTCGCTGCTCACCAAGTGTTCGGCACTGAGTGGCATCTGCGGTCCGTACTGGCGATGCAACAACTCCCGGCAATCTCCGGGATACAGGCGTCGACCGCCGCAGGGGTCGAGCAGGTGGTCGGCACCCGGCACGCGCAACAGGAAGTGCCCGGGAAAATTCACCCCGACCATGGGAATCTCCAGCCGCCGTGCCAGCTCCAGGGCAATCAGGCCCAGGGTCAGCGGCTGCCCGCGCCTTCGCTCCAGTACCTTGTTCAGCAGCGCCGCCTGGGGCCGCAGCGGCGACGCATCGTCCTGTTGATAACCCAGGTCGTTGAGACGGCGCAGCAACGGCTGGCCCAATTCGCTGACCGGCAACATCGGCAGGCCGCTGCTGACCCGTTGCTCAACCTCCTTGAATTGCGCCAGCAGTACCTCTGGCTTGACCTCGGCATCGTGCTCGGCAGCAATCCACAGCGCGGCTTCGAAGAGTGCCGGTGGCGAGCGTTGCAGGCAGGCGAAAAAGGCTTGGCGCGGTTTCATCGAGATCTCCGGTGAATGCCCAATGTTGTCCAGTCGAGCGCTTTTGTAGGAGCGAGCCTGCTCGCGAAAAACTTCAGGACACCGCGTTCATTCAGAATGTCAGCGTTATCGTTAACGTTTCTCGTCGGATCGCCGCCCGGACCAAGCTCGCTCCTACAGGTGAATGCCCCGTTTTATCCCTGCCGCGCACGTTCGTCCAGTGCCGTACGCATCCGCTGACAAGTTATGTCGCAAAGCCTCGGCGCCGGCCTTTGCTTATTCCGGTGCGCTCCAGCAATTTTTGGCCGCACGCCTATACTGGCGACTACTGGAAGTGATTCGGGAGCCTTACGATGTTCGCTCTCATGCAAAGCACTCGCCTTGAATCGCTGCACTTGAGCGTCGACCCGGCCACCGGGTTGAAGGCCGTGATTGCCATTCATTGCAGCCGCCTGGGGCCTGCTCTTGGCGGTTGTCGTTACCTTGCCTATCCCGACGATGAAAGCGCCGTGACCGATGCTGTGCGCCTGGCGCAAGGCATGAGCTACAAGGCGGCCCTGGCCGGCCTGCCCCAAGGCGGTGGGGTGGCGGTGATCGTGCGCCCGGCCCATGTCGAGAGTCGCAGCGCATTGTTCGAAGCCTTCGGCCGCTGTGTCGAGCAACTCGATGGCCGCTACATCACGGCGATCGACAGCGGCACCTCGGTGGTCGACATGGACTGCATCGCCCAGCACACCCAGCACGTCACCAGTACCACTGCGTCGGGCGATCCATCGCCGCATTCGGCCATGGGCGTGTTCACCGGCATTCGCGCCACGGCAATGGCCCGCCTGGGCAGCGACAACCTCGAAGGCTTGCGGGTGGCGATCCAGGGCCTGGGCAACGTCGGCTTTGCCCTGGCCGAGCAACTGCACGCGGCTGGCGCGGAGTTGCTGGTCAGTGATATCGATCCGGGCAAGGTGCAACTGGCGATGGAGCAGTTGGGTGCGCACCCGATTGCCAACGAAGCCCTGCTCAGTACACCCTGCGACATCCTCGCGCCCTGCGGCCTGGGCGGCGTGCTCAACAGCCACAGCGTGGCGCAATTGCGCTGTGCGGCTGTGGCCGGCTCGGCCAACAACCAACTGACCAGCCTCGGCGTGGCTGATCAATTGGAAGGGCGCGGGATTCTGTACGCCCCCGATTACGTGATCAATTCCGGTGGCCTGATCTACGTAGTGCTCAAGCATCGTGGCGAGGATTTGTCGACCATCACCGGGCACCTGTCGAAGATCAGCTCGCGCCTGACCGAAGTCTTCGCCCACGCCCAAGCGGAAAAGCGCTCGCCGGCCCGGGTGGCCGATGAGCTGGCGGAGCGCTTGCTGTACCGCTGAGCACCGCATCATGAAAAAGGCCCTGACTCGGTGAGTCAGGGCCTGTTCAATTCAGCTGTCGTCTATTTCGCAGCCTTGACCGTCCTGGCCGGCTTGCTGGCCTTGACCGGTTCGGCAGGCTCGTCTTCAGTTGCCGGTTCCGCCACTTCGACCGCGGGTTCAACCGGCGCCGGTGCAGTGAGCAATTCGTTCAAGGCGTCCGGCTGGCTCTTGAAGGCCTTGGCGAACACATCGCGATTCTTCGCCATGTAGATTCCGGCTTCCTCCACTTGCTGCTCGGTCAGCGACGGCACCGCTTTTTGCAGCACTTCGGCCAGCAACTCGGCCAGTTCGAGCATTTTGTCATGACGGTCAGCTTCGGCTTTATCCATGAACAAGCGCTCCAGATCTCGGCTGCTGCGGTATACCACTTCGACGGCCATTTACCACCTCATATGCCTTCACAATAGTTGTCTTTTGCGACCACTGTATTTATATACAGCAAAAAGGATAAGCGAATCTCGTCGCTTTGGGTAGTCGCTTTTTAATCTAGACCGGTTTCGGGGTTTGTCAGCTGTCCGGCAGTGGCAACGTGCCTCATCGACGCCGGCCATCATCTCAATCGATGATCGCTGGCCTTTTTTCTGCATGCAGATCAACCGTCACGTCCAACCCGCATTATTCGGTCGAAGCGACCTAAGGAAGAACCACCGTGAAAATCCATTGGGCAGAGCGTCTTCGCCAGAACGTGCATGAGTTGGCCGAGTCCCTGGGCAACCTGTTCGTCGAATCCTTCCACTACCTGGCCCTGTTCGCCATTGGCGCCGTCACCGCCTGGGCTGCGGTGATGGAGTTTCTCGGCATGCTCGAGAAGGGCCACATCAAGATCGACGACATCCTGCTGCTGTTCATCTATCTGGAACTGGGGGCGATGGTCGGGATTTACTTCAAGACCAACCACATGCCGGTGCGCTTCCTGATCTACGTGGCGATCACCGCGCTGACGCGCCTGCTGATCTCCAACGTGTCGCACCACAATCCGCCGGACCTGGGGATTATCTACCTGTGCGGCGGGATCCTGTTGCTGGCGTTCGCGATCCTGGTGGTGCGCTATGCCTCGTCGCAGTTCCCCTCGGTGAAAATAGACCACCCGCAGCGCAAGGTCGGTGCGGGCTCGGCGGAACATCCGGAAGTCGAGAAAGGCGAGCTTTAATGCCGGGCTGACAGGGCCGCCGGGCGCTTGCGGATCGGCGGTGGCAACGCGTGCCTGGCGCTGTCGGTCATGGCTTCGAGGATCGCCACGGCGCTGTGGCCCTGTTCGATGGCAATGCCGAATTGAATGCTTTGTACCAGTCGTTTGAGGCGCTGTGGGTCATTGCGTTGCTGGGCGCTGATCATGCGCTTGGCAACTACCCGGCCGGCGTTGGACAGGGTCAGCATGATGCCGCCGTCGAGGCCCTGGATGCTCAGGTTGATCTGATAATCCTCGGCGAAGGCGTCGGTAATCAGTTGGAAAGGATTGTCCATGATGCGTCACCGCTAGATTGGCTCGTGCATTCATTGACCGGCCATGGCCGGGATTGGTTCGCTTTTCCAGACCGTCGGCGGCTGGTGGGCTGCCTGTAGGACAAAGCAAAGGACATGCCGGGAAGCCACCTGCCGCAGGCGCAGGCGTGGCAGCACCTGCGGCGGGTGGGTTACTGAGCTATTTCAGGGCATCACCGAAAAGATGATCGCAGACAGTGCGATCAGCCCGACCAACACCACGAACACGTTCGACGCCTGGCCCGAGTACTGGCGCAAAGCTGGCACGCGCCGAATCGCGTACATCGGCATCAGGAACAACAGGCAGGCGATGACCGGTCCGCCGAGGGTTTCGATCATTCCCAGGATGCTTGGGTTGAAGGTCGCCACGGCCCAGCAGCTGAGAATCATGAACAGCGCTGTTGCCCGGTTCAGCCAGCGATTGGACACCACCCGGCCACGGCCGCGCAGGCTTTTCACGATCAGACCCTGGAAGCCTTCGCTGGCGCCGATGTAGTGGCCCAGGAACGACTTGGTGATCGCCACCAGGGCAATCAGCGGCGCGGCGTAAGCGATGACCGGGGTCTGGAAGTGGTTGGCCAGGTACGACAGGATCGAGATGTTCTGTGCCTTGGCCGCCGCCAGGTCGGCCGGCGACAGCGCCAGCACGCAACTGAAGCAGAAGAACATCACCGTCACCACCATCATGACGTGGGCCGCCGCGAGTATGCCGCTGCTCTTCGCCTCGGCCTGGGCGCCGTAGCGTTGTTTCTGATCGACCGCGAAGGCCGAGATGATCGGCGAGTGGTTAAAGGAAAACACCATCACCGGGATCGCCAGCCACAGGGTTTTGAGGAACACCGGCATGGCCATGCCCTCATTGGCGGAGGCGAAGAACGCACCGTTCCAGTTGGGAATCAGGCTGAGTGCCAGCAGTAGCAAGGCTGCGACGAAGGGGTAGACCAGCACGCTCATGGCCTTGACGATCACGCCCTGGCCGCAGCGCACAATGGCCATCAGGCCAAGGATCAACGCCAGCGACAACACCGCGCGCGGCGGCGGGGTGATGTGCAACTGGTGCTCCATGAAGTTGCCCAGGGTGTTGGTCAGCGCCACGCTGTACACCAGCAGGATCGGGAAGATCGCAAAGAAGTACAGCAGGGTGATCAGCTTGCCGGCGCCGACGCCAAAGTGTTCTTCCACCACTTCGGTGATGTCCCCGGAACGTCCGGACAGCACAAAGCGGGTCAGGCCGCGGTGGGCAAAGAAGGTCATGGGGAAGGCCAGCAGCGCGAGGATCAGCAACGGCCAGAAGCCGCCGACGCCGGCATTGATCGGCAGGAACAGCGTACCCGCGCCGATGGCCGTGCCATACAGGCCGAGCATCCAGGTGCTGTCGTGTTTGCTCCAGCCCTTGTGGCTGATGTCGGTGGTGCGGGTCAGATCTACAGCGGGGTTTTCGGCAGCAGGTGTACGTACATCGGTCATCGTTAAGGCCTCGTTATTATTGTTGCTCGGGCTCACGTGGGGCGGGTTGGTGCGGTTGCGCTGCATTGGGCCTTTGTGGGAGCGAGCCTGCTCGCGAAAAACGTCAACGATGACGCGCGCATCCTGAATATGCGCGGCGCCCTCAGGTTCTTCGCGAGCAGGCTCGCTCCCACAAAGGCAGTAAGCGAACCTTATTCAGCAACCCGCCAGGGACAATCAGGCAGTGCTCCTCAGCACTCCACCCAGCTCACCGCCAGGCCGCCCCGTGAAGTTTCTTTGTATTTGTCATGCATGTCGGCGCCGGTGTCGCGCATGGTGCGGATCACCCGGTCGAGGGAAATGAAATGTTTGCCGTCGCCGCGCAGGGCCATCTGCGTGGCGTTGATCGCCTTCACCGCGGCAATCGCGTTGCGCTCGATGCACGGCACCTGGACCAGCCCGCCGACCGGATCGCAGGTCAGGCCGAGGTTGTGCTCCAGGCCGATTTCGGCGGCGTTTTCCAATTGCTCGGGGGTGGCGCCCAGCACCTCTGCCAAACCGGCAGCAGCCATGGCGCAAGCAGAACCGACTTCACCCTGGCAGCCGACTTCGGCACCGGAGATCGACGCGTTCTTTTTGCACAGGATGCCCACGGCCGCAGCGCCGAGGAAAAACGCCACGACGTCGTCGTCCGACGCTTCGGGATTGAACTTCATGTAGTAATGCAGCACGGCGGGAATGATCCCCGCTGCGCCGTTGGTCGGCGCGGTCACCATGCGCCCGCCGGCGGCGTTTTCTTCGTTTACTGCGAGGGCGTACAGGTTGACCCACTCCATCGCCGACAGGGTCGAAGTGATGACATTCGGCTTGCCGATTTCCAGTAGGCTGCGGTGCAGTTTTGCCGCGCGGCGCGGCACATCGAGGCCACCGGGCAAGATGCCTTCATGGCGCAGGCCTTGCTCCACGCACTCGCGCATCACCGACCAGATGTGCAGCAGGCCCTGGCGGATTTCGGCGTCACTGCGCCAGGCCCGTTCATTGGCCATCATCAGTTCGCCCACCCGCAGGCCGTGCTGCTTGCACAGCGACAACAGTTCGGCGGCGCTGGAAAAGTCGTACGGCAGTTGCACCTCAGTGGTAGCCGGCGCACCGGTTTCGACTTCGGCCGCCTCGACGATAAATCCGCCGCCGACCGAGTAGTAGGTTTGCTCGAACACCAGGCCGTTTTCGCCATAGGCACTCAGGGCCATGGCGTTGGGGTGGTAAGGCAGGCTCTCGTCGAGCAGCAGGACATCTCGCTGCCAGTCGAAGGCAATGCTCTGGCGGCCACCGAGCAGCAATTCGCCACTGTCGCGCAACTGCTGGATGCGCGGGTTGATGCTGGTGGGGTCGATGCTGTCGGGCCATTCGCCCATCAGGCCCATGACGCTGGCGCGGTCGGTGGCGTGGCCGACGCCGGTGGCGGACAGCGAGCCGTACAGGCGCACTTCGACGCGCTTTACCTGGCCGGCCAAATCCTGATCAAACAGGGCCTGGACGAAGGTCGCGGCGGCGCGCATCGGGCCGACCGTGTGGGAGCTGGACGGACCGATGCCGACTTTGAAGAGATCGAAAACACTGATAGCCATGCTAAAGCCTTACAAGCAATGGAGGAGAAATCGCTGCCATTTTTTGTAGGCCAAGCGCAATGTCGGCGATACTGCTCCGCTCGGTCGCAGGTGACCAACGAAACTTCCTACTCAAGGCTTTAGCAGGACTAAACGATGCGCCATCAATTTCACGCCCAGACTTATGTCTGGCTGCATGTGTTTTCCTGTGCAGCGCGGCACCTGTCGTTTACCCGCTGCGCCGAAGAACTGCACATCACCCCGGGGGCGGTGAGCCAGCAGATCCGGCAACTGGAGGAGCGCCTGGGGTTTCGCCTGTTCCATCGCCGCGCGCGCGGCGTTGAACTGAGCGCTGAAGGCCAGCGCCTGGCCCTTACAGTGAGTGAGGCCTACGGCAGCATCGACGCCGAATTGCGTCGGCTGGACGCCGGGATGATCAGCGGCATTCTACGTTTGCGCTCGATTCCGTCGTTCCTCGGTAAATGGCTGACCCCGCGCCTGCCACGCTTGCAACAACGCTATCCGGATATCCAGTTGCGGCTGGTGGCCGAAGACAGCAGCGTGGCCCTGCATGAAGGCGACTTCGACCTGGCCATCGATCTGAACGACGGCAGCTACCCCGGGCTGTTATCCACAGCCTTGCTCGATGAACAGATCTTTCCGGTGTGCGCACCGAGCCTGTTGCGCGGCCGTCCGCCGCTGCATGGTCCGGCGGACCTCGGGCACTTTGCGTTGTTGCACGACATCACCGCCTGGCGTGGCAGCTATGAATACGCGGAGTGGGAGTTTTATCTGAATGCCATCGGCTTTGACGGTGCCGATGTACGGCGCGGGCACACCTTCAATCGCAACCACCTGACCATCGAGGCGGCGATCGCCGGGATGGGCGTGGCGATTGCCCGGCGTACCCTGCTCAACGATGAGCTGGAACGTGGCACCTTGATCGTGCCGTTCGGGGTCGCGGTGCCGAATCACAAGCGCTATGTACTGCTCTACGCTCCCGGTGCGCTGAGCCATCCGGGCGTGCGTGCGGTGCATGACTGGCTGGTGGAAGAGGCGGAAATCTTCCGCAGTTTGCACCCCTTGGGTGACGGGCAGTTGTGAGCAATTGTTGCAGTATTGCAAGCCGACCCAACTCCCGACCTTACCAGCGCTTTTGCCCTTTGTCCGGCTTTTTCGCCCTCGAAAATTTATCTTTTTTTAGGGGTTGAATTGTTTCCGGATCTGCCCAACTCTGTAAGTAAGAGGTCACGGTAACTGGGTTTTTCGAGACCACCCCGGACCTCTCGCGAGCTAGCTGAAATAAGGGATGAACTATGCAAATCCAAGTCAACAGCGATAACCATATTCAAAGCAGCATCCGACTGGAGGAGTGGGTACGTACTACCATTGAGAGCACGCTCGAACGTTATGAGGAAGACCTGACCCGCGTCGAAGTCCATCTACGCGATGAGAACGGCGATAAACCCGGTCCACACGATATGCGCTGCCAACTTGAAGCGCGGCCAAAAGGCCATCAACCGGTATCCGTGACGCACAAGGCAGACACCCTGGAACAGGCCATCGAAGGGGCCGCCACCAAGCTGGAACATGCGCTGGAACATCTGTTCGGCAAACTGCGCGGTAAACGCGCCACCGTGACCCCGATCCAATCGGGCGCTCATGCCGATGCGCTGTTGGAAGAAGAGTTTCTCGAGAATGAACAGGCCGCGCTCAATAGCTGACGCCTGACACTTTCACCCCAATGAAAACGGGCCTGCAGATGCAGGCCCGTTTTGTTTTGCGGGCGCGAAATCAGAATGCGACGGACGTCTGCATGTAGAGGGTGCGCGGCTCGCCCACGTACTTGCCTTTGTTGTTATCGTCGTAGGAACGTGTGAAGTACTGGTGGTTGAAGATGTTCTTCACCCCGACCGCGACGCTCAGGTCCGACAACTGCGGGCCGAAATCGTAGGCGGCGCGGCTGCTGAACAGCATGTAGCCAGGGATCTTGCCGGTGCTACCGTCGGCGCTTTCGGTGCCAGTGTTGGCGTTGTCGGCGTACTGGTCGCTCTGGAAGCTGCTGTCGAAGTTCAACTGCCACGGACCTTCGGTGTAGCCGACGCCCAGGGTGCCCTTGTGTTTGGAAGAGAAGGGCACGCGGTTGCCCTTGTTCGGGCCGTCTTCCTGAATGGTCGCATCGACGTAGGCGTAGGTGGCGTAGACATCGAAGCCGGCCAGCGCCGGGTTCAGGCCCTCAAGCGCATAGTTGACGCTGGTCTCGATGCCTTGGTGGCGGGTCTCGCCACGGGCAATCACCGAATCGTTGGTCTGGTTGCTTTCGTACTGGTTGTCGAAGTTGATCAGGAAGGCGCCAATTTCGGCCCGCAGGTTACCGCCGTCATAACGGGTGCCGAGTTCCCAGGTCCGGGCTTTCTCCGGCTTCACCTCGCCGCTGGTTACCCGGTTGGGCATCTGGCTGTACTGCACGCTGCCGAATGAGCCTTCGGTGTTGGCGTACAGGTTCCACTCATCGGTCAGGTGATACAGCACATTCAAGGCCGGCAGCGTGGTGCTGTAATCGCCCTTGTATTTAACGTCGGTCAGATTGTTGGATTGCTGCGAGTCGATCATCTCGTAGCGCACGCCCGGGGTAATGGTCCACTTGCCGATGTCGATGCGGTCATCGACAAAGAATGCATTGGCCTCGGTACCGCCACGGGTGTCGCGGTCGTTGCGGCTGTCGGTGGTGGGCAATTGCTGGTTGGCGCTGATGGGCGTGCGGTAGCGCAGTTCGTGGCCGGCTTCGTTGATGTAGCGGTAGCCGATACCGACCTCATGACTGCTCTGGCCAAGGTCGAAGCCCTGGGCAAAACGGGTTTCCAGGCCGCGTACCCAATACTCGCGCGGCGATAGCGAGAGGAACGAGCCCTGATCGAGGTAGCCGCTGCGCAGGGTCTTGGTGAAGAAGCTGTTGACGGTGAATTCGCGGCGATCCTGCTCATAGCGATAGCCGACATTAAACATGGTGCGGCGGCCCCAGAACTTGTCGTAGGGACGGGTCGACTGATACGGATCGGCGTCGTAGTCGGCGACATTCAGGCCGCCGGGCATGTCGGCGTTGCCCTCGTAGTACTGGGCCATGGCGTTGAAGCTGTTGGCGTCGTCGAGCTGGTATTTGCCCTTGAGGATCAGATCGTCGATTTGCGTGTCGCTGTGTTCGCGCCAGTCGCCGCCACGGGTGCCGGAGTACAGGAGCGCGCCGCCCAGGCCGTTATCCGCGGTGCCGCCGGCCAATAGATTGCTGGTGCTCTTGAAGCCGTCATGGCTGGAGGACGGACTGGTCTCGGTCTGCACCCCGCCTTTGACGGTCGGCTCGTCGGGAATCGCCCGGGTCACGAAGTTGACGATGCCGCCGACGTTCTGCGGACCGTAGCGTACGGCACCGCCGCCGCGTACCACGTCCACCGCGTCCATGTTACCCATGCTGATCGGCGCGAAGGACAGTTGCGGCTGGCCGTACGGGGCGAACGGCACGGGAATGCCGTCCATCAGCACGGTCGAGCGCGAGGCCAGGCGCGGGTTGAGGCCGCGGATGCCGAAGTTCAGCGCCATGTCGTGGCTGCCGGTGCCGTTGTTGTCCGGAGCGTTGACCCCGGGCACGCGGTTCAGCACATCGCGGGCCTGGGTCGCGCCCTGGCGTTCGAACTCTTCGCGGCGCACCACATCACGGGCGCCGGGATGTTCGAAGACATTGATCGCCGCCGCATCCCCCAGCCAGTCGCCAACCACACTCGACTCACCCAACTCCAGGGCCTGGGGCGCAGCCGGGGCGTCGGCCGGTTGCAGGCTGAACGCGTTATTGCCCTCGGCGCGAGCTTGCAGGCCGGTGCCTTCGAGCAGTTTGTGCAATCCGCTTTCGGCGTCATAGCTGCCGCGCAGGCCCTGGCTCTGCAAGCCGCTGGTGACCTGGGAGCCGAACGAGATCAGCACTCCGGCTTCGCGACCGAATTGATTCAGGGCGCTTTCCAGCGACGTCGGGGCGATCTGATACGGCTTGGCCTCACTGGCCAGCGCCATTGGCAAGGCGGCGAAGCTGAGGCTGGCGCCCAGCACAAGTTGGCGCAACGAGCGGGCGAGGGGAGTCAGGCGAGTAGCAGGGGTGGACATGGGGACGATCCTGAGAAGGGGCAATCAAGGTGGCTTTCCTTCTCTGTCACGCCAGATTTGAAAAACAGCTCACACGGTTCAAAATAATTTCACGAGGCGGATTACGCCCGTGCCTGCACCGTCACCCAGTAGCGGGTAAAGCGCTGCACTTTCACCGGCAGGCTGATTTCCAGCAGCTCGAGGATGCGTTCGCTGTCGTCCAGCGGGTAGCTGCCGGAGATCAGCAGGTCGGCGACGTGTGGATCGCAGTTGAGCTGGCCGCGACGATAACGGCCCAACTCGTCGAGAAAATCCGCCAGGCGCATCTGCGTGGCCACCAGTATGCCGTCGGTCCAGGCACCGCTGTTGGCGTCCAGGGCGCGCGGCGTGTCCCAGTGCTGGTCAGTGAAGGCCAATTGCTGATTGGCGCCGATCGACAGCGCCGCGCCGCTGTTGGCCGTCAGCTCGACACGCCCGGCGAATACCGCCACCTGGGTGCGGTTGCGCAGCTGGCGCACGTTCAACCGCGCCGAAGCGCTGCGCAGCAGACCTTGGGCGGTTTGCAGATGCAAACCGTTGCTGCTGGTCAGCATGATTTCGCCGTCGAGCAGGCGAATCAGCCGCTGTCCGGCCTCGAGACGCACGTCCACCGAAGTATTGGTGTTCAGTTGCAACTGGCTGCCATCCTCCAGCTGCAGCTTGCGTCGTTGGCCAATCGGGCTGCGGTAGTCGGCCAGCATCGGCATCAGTGGTTCGCGCAGGCCCCAGGTCGCCGCAGAGCCGGCGCCGAGGATCAGCAGCAGCTTGAGGGCCTGGCGCCGGCTGCGGGACTTCGGCGCATTGAGGGTCGAATGCGCCAGCGGCGACGACAGCCCACTCAAGCGCTGGTTGACCCGCTGAATGTGTTCCCAGGCGCGTCGGTGTTCGCTGTGCGCATTCAGCCATTGCTGCCAGGCCTGCTGCTGGCGTGGGCTGAGGGGACCGTCCTGGATTTCCAGCAGCCAATGGACCGCTTGCTCGGCGACCTGGGCCGAGAAGTCAGGCGGACGATTCATACCGGCCATCATTGGGCGAAGTAGCAGCGCAGGGCTGCCTTGTTCAGGTGACGCTTGACGGTGGCGATGGAAATCCCCAGTTCCAGGGCAATTTCGCCCTGCTTCAGGCCATCGACCTGTGCCAGCAGAAATGCGCGCTTGACCTGGCGCGGCAGGCCATCGAGCAGTTGGTCGAGCTCGACCAGGGTTTGCAGGATGATCGCTTTTTCTTCTTCGCTGGGAACCACCTGTTCCGGCATCTGCGCCAGGGCGTCGAGGTAAGCGCGCTCAAGGTCCTGGCGGCGGTAGTAGTTGAACAGCACGCGCTTGGCGACGGTGGTGAGGAATGCCCGCGGCTCGATGATGGGCGCCGCTTCGCGAGCGGTCAGGACCCGGATAAAGGTGTCTTGCGCCAGGTCGGCGGCGTTGTGCGGGCAGCCAAGCTTGCGCCGCAACCAACCGGTGAGCCAGTTGTGATGGGCGTGGTAGAGGCTTTCAACGGTATTGGCTGGAGGCAACGCGACCACTCCGGGAGCATGCGGATGCTTTAGAGAACAAGAATTGTTCGCATTGTAGTGGCCGATGCTGTCATTCGGCAATCAGCGCTGACCGATGGCGATGGGGTTTTTCATCGGAGTATTTTGCACATGAGAATATTTATCATTATTATCGCCGTCTGTTGATCCTGTGCTGGCACGGACCGCGCGCAGATTCCTTTACGTTTCAAGGTCGAAACATGAAAAGCCTCCCCGTTTCCTATCGCCTGGCTGTCACCTCACGGGTGCTGGCCGCCTTGTTTGGCGGCTACCTGCTCGCGGCACTGGCGAGCATCTGCATGAGCCTGTGGTTGCCGATGCCCCGCGCCGAAGCGGTGGTCAGCGGCATGATGACGTCTTTCCTGGTGTACCTGGTCGCGGTGCTCTGGTGCTTTGCCAGCCGCAGTGCCTGGCAGGCGTGGCTGGGGTTGTTGGTGCCGGGCCTGGTGCTGGCGGCGTTCGGCGGCCTGGGCTACTGGCTGGGGCAAGCATGAAAGACGGCTTTCGTCAGGCGATGGCCTGGTTGCACACCTGGACCGGCCTGATCTTCGGCTGGATTCTGTTCGCGATTTTCCTCACCGGCACCCTGTCGTACTTCAAGGACGAGATCAGCCACTGGATGCAGCCGGAAGTGCCGCTGCGCTCGGTCAGCAGCGAGGCCAGCCTGACGTTGGCCCAGCACTATCTGCAGCAACATGCCGCCGATGCCGGGCGCTGGGTGATCAGCCTGCCGAGCGCGCGCGATCCGGGGCTGTCGGTGTCCTGGCAGATGCCCGGCAACGAGGGCCGGCGTGGCCCACGGGAGAACCGCCAACTCGACCCGCTGAGCGGTGAAGAGATCCAGGTCCGCGACAGCCGTGCCGGCGACTTTTTCTTTCGCTTTCACTACCAGTTGCAGATGCCGCATCCGTGGGGACGCTGGTTAACCACCAGCGCCGCGATGCTGATGCTGGTGGCGCTGATCAGCGGGATCATTACCCACAAGAAAATCTTCAAGGACTTCTTCACCTTCCGTCCGCGCAAGGGCCAGCGCTCCTGGCTCGACGGGCACAACGCGGTGGGGGTGCTGGTGTTGCCGTTTCACTTGATGATCACCTACAGCAGCCTGGTGATTTTCATGTACATGGTGATGCCGGCGAGCATCCTGGTGGCCTACAAGGGCGACACCGACAGCTTCTTCAGCGAACTGTTTCCGGCGACTACCGACGCACCACCAGCGGCGGGCCAGCCTGGGCAATTGCTGGCGCTGGCGCCGTTTCTCGAAAAGGCCCAGGCGCATTGGGGTGGTGGGCGGGTCAACCTGGTGACGGTGAGCCATCCGGGTGATCTCAAGGCCACGGTGAATGTCATGCGCAGCGGCGCCGACCGGGTGGCCTACGCGTTTGGCAGCGCGGTGTCGTTCGACGGGGTCAGCGGCCAGTTCCTCGGCGCCGATCCACAACGTGCGGCACCGATGGTGCTGGCCGGGACTTTTTACGGTCTGCACCTGGGGAACTTTGCCGGGACAGCCCTGCGCTGGCTGTACTTCATCTGCGGCCTGGCCGGCACCGCGATGATTGGCACCGGGCTGGTGATCTGGCTCGGCAAGCGCCAGTTGAAACACGCGAAAAGCGCGGCGATGCCGTTCGAACTGCGCCTGGTGGAAGTGGCGAATATCGCCAGCATGTCGGGCCTGGTGATCGCCGTGGCTGCCTATTTCTGGGCCAATCGCCTGTTGCCGGTGGACTTTGCCGAGCGCGCCGACTGGGAAGTGAACAGCTTTTTCATCGCCTGGGGCCTGAGCCTGGTGCATGCGGCACTGCGTCCGGGGCGCGCGGCCTGGGTCGAGCAATTGACCCTGGCGGCGCTGTTGTTTGGCGCCGTGCCGCTACTCAATTCGCTGACCACTGCGAACGGCCTGATCATCTCGTTGATCCGGGGCGACTGGGCCATGCTCGGCTTTGACCTGACGTGCCTGGGCAGCGGCCTGTTCCTGGCCTGGGCGGCGTGGAAAATGCAGCGCGCCACGGCGCTTGCACCGAAAGGCGCCGAGCGTGCGCGAAAAGTCCCCCTTGCGCAGAAGGTGAGCTGAATGTTGCTCGCCCTGTTGCTGTGCTACGGCGGATTCAGCGCCCTGTGCGTGTCGATGGATCGGCACCACCGCGACCTCTTGGGACGCACGCCGACCATCCGCCAGCGTCAGTTGCTCAAAGCCCTGGGCTGGGGCTTGCTCGCGCTGTCGATGTGGCCAGCGGTGGCGGCGGCTGGCTGGAGCCTGGGGCTGGTGGACTGGTGTGCGGCGTTGATGGCCAGTGCGATGCTGTTGGTCTGGTTGCTGCCCTATCGGCCGCGCCTGGCACTGTCGCTGGCGGTCGCCGGGTTGCTCTGCAGCCCGTTGGCGCTGTGGTAGTCGAGGCGAATCGGCAATGAACCTCACGCCCCCCGAATCGCAGATCCCCGACGCCCCGGACAACCCCGGTGGCCGGGCGCATTTCCTGCGGGTGTTTCTGTCCCAGCGCTCGCAGATGGAGGCGCTGGTCAATCGCCGGGTGGGCTGTCGGGCGACGGCGGCCGATCTGGTGCAGGACCTGTTTGTGCGCTTCTGGCGCCGACCGCTGGTGCAGGTTGAAGAACTCAGCACCTACCTGCTGCGCTGCGCTGGCAACATCGCCATCGATCATTTGCGCAGCGAAGGCGCGCGCGGGCGACTCAGCGAGGCATGGCTGCCGGAGCAACAAGAGCAGTTCGGCGTGGAGCCGCAAGCGGCGCTGGAAGCCGGCAATGACCTGCGCCATGTCGAAGCGGCCCTGCGCAGCCTGCCCGAGCGCAGCCGGCAGATTTTCCTGCTTAATCGCATCCATGGCCGCACCTACGCCGAGATCGCCAAGGCCATGGGGCTTTCCCAGAGTGCCGTGGAAAAACATATGATGCGCGCACTCGAAGCCTGCAAAGCCAGCCTGCGGGAACCTCAACCGCGCACGCCAGGGAAAGCCCCGTGAACCCCATCCCCCCCATCAGCCCGACGCCCGCCCAGGAACAGGCCGCGCTGGCCTGGCTGAGCCTGTTGCACGACCAGCCCAGCAGCGGTGACCAGGCGACTTTCAGCCAGTGGTTGCTGGCTGACCCGGCCCATGCCCAGGCTTATGCCCAGGCCCAGGTGCTCTGGGAATTGAGCGAAGGGCCGGCGCGAGTCCTCGCCGCTGAAGACGCGCAGGCCTTGCAGGGCTACCTGGATGCCATGGACCGCTCGCGGCACTCACGCGTGGGGCGATGGTCGGCGGGTTTGGCGATGGCGGCGTGTCTGCTGTTGATGGTGTCGATGGGCGCGGGCTGGCAGCCGGCGCGCTGGTTCGACGACCTCGGCGCTGATTACGTCTCGGCACCCGGTCAGGTGCGCAGCGTGACCCTGGCCGATCAGTCGCAGGTGACCCTGGACGCCGACAGCGCGATTGCGGTGGATTTCAGCGGCGGCGAGCGTCACGTCGAAGTGCGCCGTGGCGCAGCGTTTTTCAGCGTGACTCACACTGGCGAGCCGTTTGTGGTCGAGGCCGAACAGGGTCAGGCGCGGGTGCTGGGGACGCAGTTCGAGGTGCGTCGGCAAGCGCAGGGCGCGCAGGTTACGGTGCTGTCCGGGCGAGTCGGGGTGACCGCGCAGGCGGGTGCTGAACAGCAGGTGCTCGGCGCGGGTCAGCAGGTGGCGTATCACGCCGGCCGCGCCGAGCCGCTGCACGCCGTCGACAGCGAGGCGCAACTGGCCTGGCGCCAGGGCTGGCTCAATTACTACAAGGCGCCCATGGCCGAGGTGATCGGCGATCTGCAGCGCTATTACCCCGGACGGATCATCCTGCTCAACGATGAACTGGCCGCCCGGCGCATCAGCGGCAGCTTCCCCAGCAAGGACCCGCGCGCGGTGTTGGGGTCGTTGCAGGGGGTGTTGGGGGTTGAGTTGCATGAGTTGGGTGGATTGATCATCGTGCGCTGAATGTGCCGACAAGCCACAGATCTCTGTAGGAGCTGGCTTGTCGGGACGCCGCAACGCAGCGAACCAGGCTCCTCGGTGTGTCAGGCACACCGCCTTCGCCGGCAAGCCGGCTCCTTCAAGGTTTGTGGCAGGCCGCACATAGCGCGAGCACCGCAGATTCCCGGACTACCCACAATCAAAAAAATCCCCCCTCGAAAATATTTTGCAAAACCCCATGAGGTAAACCCGATCCCCATCCGTGTAGTGGATGAAAGTGCGATTGATTCGCATCGGTTGCGTTACTCCACACGGGTCCAAGCAATGAAGTCCAGGTCAGGTTCGGTAGTGTCCAAGCAGCAGTGGTTCGGTGTTTCAGTGTTGGCCGTGTCGGCCTTGACGCTGCTGCCGCAACAGGTGGCCCATGCCGCTCAGGTCGGCGAGCAGCACAGCACGCAATTCAGTTTCAGCATCGCCGCCAAACCCTTGCCCCAGGCCCTGAGCGATTTCAGCCGGGTGACCGGCATCAGCGTGGTCTACACCGACGAGGCGCCTTACGGCCTGACCGCGCCGGCGATCAACGGCCAGATGAGCGCCGAGCAAGCCATGCAGCAGCTGTTGAGCCAATCGGGCCTGACTTTCCGCCAGACCGATGCCCGCACCCTGGCCCTCGAACCTGTACCGACCACCGGCGCCTTGAACCTCGGCGCGACCACCATCACCTCGACCCTCGATCAGTCGACCAGCTACCAACCGCCATCCACCACCTCGATCGCCCGCTCCTCGGCGACCCTGCAGGAGATCCCCCAGACCATCAACGTGGTCGCCGCCCAGGTCCTGCGCGATCAGGCTCCGCGCAATCTTGACGATGCCCTGGCAAACGTCAGCGGCATCACCCAGGGCAATACCTTGGGTGGCACCCAGGATTCGGTGATGACCCGTGGCTTTGGCGACAACCGCAACGGCTCGATCATGCGCGACGGCATGCCGATCGTGCAGGGCCGTGGGCTGAATGCGTCGGTGGAGCGGGTGGAAGTGCTCAAGGGCCCGGCGTCGCTGCTGTACGGCATCCAGGACCCGGGCGGGGTGGTCAACATGGTCAGCAAGAAACCCCAGTTGCAGAGCTACAACGCCCTGACCGCGCGCGGCTCGACCTACGGTGACGGCAAGAACGGCAGCGGTGGCAGCCTGGACAGCACCGGGGCGCTGGGCGAATCCGGGCTGGCTTACCGGCTGGTGCTGGACCACGAAGACGAAGACTACTGGCGCAATTTCGGCACCCACCGCGAGACCCTGATCGCGCCGTCGCTGGCCTGGTATGGCGACAGCACCTCACTGCTGTTCGCCTACGAGCACCGCGAATTCCTCTCGCCCTTTGACCGCGGCACGGCGATCAATCCGCAAACCAACCACCCGCTCGACATCCCGGCCTCGCGCCGCCTCGACGAGCCGTTCAACAACATGGAAGGGCGCTCGGACCTGTACCACTTCGAGGCCGACCATCAGCTCGACGACAACTGGAACGCCCACTTCGGTTACAGCTGGAACCGCGAAACCTACGACGCCAGCCAGGTGCGCATCACCGCCATCGATCCGGTGAAGGGCACGCTGACGCGCAACATGGACGGCACCCAGGATGCGCTGACCACCGATCGTTTCACCACCCTCAGCCTCGAAGGCAAGGTTGAGCTGGCGGGTATGCAGCATGATCTGGTGATGGGTGTCGACGACGAGTACCGCAAGATCTACCGCGCCGATCTGATCCGGCAGAAGAGCCTGTCACCGAGCTTCAGCTACCTCGACCCGGTATATGGCCGTGAAGTGGCCGGCACCACGGTCAGCGCTCCGGACAGCGAACAGACCGACCTGCTGCGCAGCGACTCGGTGTTCCTCCAGGATTCGATTCACCTCACCGAGCAGTGGATTCTGGTGGCCGGCGCGCGCTTCCAGGAGTACGACCAGTACGCCGGCAAGGGCCGGCCGTTCCAGGCCAACACCGACAGCAACGGCCAGAAGTGGGTGCCTCGCGCCGGCCTGGTGTATCGCTACACCGACGAGTTGTCGTTCTACGGCAGCTACACCGAATCGTTCAAACCCAACTCGACCATCGCCCCGCTGAGCGGCAGCAGCACGGTGCTCGACGGCAGCGTCGCGCCGGAAGAAGCCAAGTCGTGGGAGCTGGGGGCCAAGCTGGACATGCCGGGGCGGATCACCGGCAACATCGCCCTGTTCGACATCAAGAAGCGCAACGTGCTGGTGGCCAACTCCGAAGGCCCGGTGACGATCTACAGCGCGGCGGGCGAGGTGCGTTCACGCGGGCTGGAAGTCGATCTCAGCGGCCAATTGAGCGAGCGCTGGAACCTGATCGGCAGCTACGCCTACACCGATGCCGAGGTCACCGAGGACCCAACTTACCAGGGCAAGCAACTGCAAAACGTGGCGCGCAACAGTGGCTCGCTGTCGGCGGTCTATGACGTTGGCAGCCTGATCGGCGGAGACCAGTTGCGGGTCGGCGCGGGTGCGCGTTATGTCGGCGAGCGGGCCGGTAACGCGGTGAACGACTTCGACTTGCCGGCCTACACCGTGGCCGATGCCTTCGCCACCTACGACACCCAGCTCGACGGGCAAAAGGTCAAGTTCCAGCTCAACGTCAAGAACCTGTTCGACCAGACCTATTACACCTCGGCAGCGAGCCGGTTCTTTGTCTCGATGGGCGAGGCGCGGCAGGTGTCGTTGTCCAGCACCCTGGAATTCTGACCACCGCTCAGTTGCCGAACGCCTGGCGGAATTCGCCGGGCGTGGCGTGCAGGGTTTGCCGGAAGCGATTGGTGAAATGGCTGGCGCTGGCAAACCCGCAAGCCAGGGCCACTTCGCCCAGGGGCAGGGCGGTGTGGCGCAGCAGGTGCCGGGCATGGGCCAGGCGCCGCGCCAGCAGGTACTGATGGGGCGGCAGGCCGAAGCTTTGGCGAAACATCCGGGCGAAGTGGTACTCCGACAGTGCGCACATGGCTGCCAATTGCCCGAGGCTGATGGGCTGCTCCAGATGCTGATCGATGTACTCCACCAGTTGCCGGCGCTGGTAGGCGGCCAGGCCACCTTTGAGGCGCAAGCCCTGGCGCAGGCCGACCTGGTTGAGCAGGGTGTGGCTGAGCATTTCGTGGGCCAGGCTGCTGGTCAGCAGGCGTTCGCCAGGCTCGTTCCAGTTCAGTTCAGTCAACTGGCGAAAGCGTCGGGCCTGCAGCGGATCGTCGAGAAACGTGCTCTCTTGCAATTGCATGGTGCGGGGTTCGCGGTCGAGCAGGGTGATGCAGCCGAGGGCGAATTGATCGGGGCTGAAATACAGGTGGGCGAGGCGGATCTCGCCATTGATCACCCAGGCCGACTGGTGTTCGGCGGGGAGGATACACAGCTTGTTCGGCCCGCCGGTGGTGCCGGGCTGTTCGCGGCGAAAGGTCTCGGTGCCGCCGGCCAGGTAGCAGGACAGGGTGTGATGCCCGGGTGCTTCATAGTCCTGGGAGTCGTGATGGTTGCTCCACAGGGCTGCAGCCATGCCGTCACCGAGCTCGGCACTGTGCTCCAGGCGCGCATGGGGCGAGCGGTTGAGGGCTTGAAAGACTTGCAGGGTTTCCAGTGCGGGCATGATCGTTTCTCCAACGCCTTGCATCCTACTCCCTCGTCATGGTCGTGCCAGCCCGGCAGCCGAGAAAAGCGCAAGTTTATGCAAGCGCGCTCGCTCATCGCGTCACAGACTGAAGGCCATCTTCAGGAGTAAGCGTGATGAACCTTTCGTTGTATGTGCTGACCGTGTTGATCTGGGGTACCACCTGGATTGCCCTGAAACTGCAGCTGGGGGTGGTCGCCATTCCGGTATCGATCGTCTATCGCTTTGGTCTGGCGGCGCTGCTGCTGTTCGTGATGCTGCTGCTCAGCCGCAAGCTGCAGGTGATGAACCGCCGTGGACACCTGATCTGCCTGGCCCAGGGTCTGTGCCTGTTTTGTATCAACTTCATGTGCTTTCTCAGCGCCAGCCAGTGGATCCCCAGCGGCTTGGTGGCGGTGGTGTTTTCCACGGCCACCTTGTGGAATGCGCTGAACGCCCGGGTGTTTTTCCGGCAGAAAATCGCCCGCAATGTGCTGCTGGGCGGCGGGTTGGGTCTGGCGGGTCTGGGCCTGCTGTTCTGGCCTGAACTGGTCGGTCACAGCGCCAGCCCGCAAACCTTGCTGGGCCTGGGTCTGGCGCTGTTGGGCACCCTGTGTTTCTCGGCAGGCAACATGCTCTCAAGCCTGCAACAGAAAGCCGGGCTGAGGCCTCTCACCACCAATGCCTGGGGCATGGCCTATGGGGCGGCGATGCTGTCGATGTATTGCGTGTTCAAGGGCATTCCCTTCGATATGGAGTGGAATGCCCGGTACGTCGGTTCGCTGCTGTACCTGGTGATTCCTGGTTCGGTCATCGGTTTCACTGCGTACCTGACCCTGGTCGGGCGCATGGGCCCGGAGCGTGCGGCCTATTGCACGGTGCTGTTCCCGGTGGTGGCGCTGAACGTTTCGGCGCTGGTCGAGGGCTATCAGTGGACCGCGCCGGCGTTGGCCGGGCTAGTGCTGGTGATGCTGGGTAACGTGCTGGTGTTTCGCAAGCCCTCGGCGCGGAGCAAAGCGCTGAAGGCCGACCTGGCATGAGGCTTTTCAGTGTTCGTTTTCCAACGATACATAGATCAGCGCGGGAAACATGTATTCAAGATTACTGCGTGCCCAGTCAAAGGCATTGCGTTTGGTCGAGTATTCGACATCAAACCATTCGTTAATGATGACTACATAGATGATGTAGTACACGAAGATCGCCGTGGTCAGGCCGATAATGGCGAACCTCTTGGCACTCTGGAATTCCTTGCGCGGCGCATCGATAGTTCGGAAGAGCTGATAAGTTCCAATCAGGCAGCATAGGGTGAAGATGGTCTCGAAAGTAATGATCGCCCAGTAGAAGCGGTGGTGGAAAAGGCTTGAGGTGATGGCGCGGTAGCGCCGAGATTCATTGCCCTCGGTGGTGGCCATGCTGAGGATCTCGCCAATGTATTCATAATAGGCGGTGTAGTCGGTGAAGTTGTTGACGAGGGTGACACAACCAAAGGTGGCTGCCATCATGACAATCAATATTTTGCTGCGCCTGACTGCGCAAGTGGTAGTGAGTTTCATCATGGGCGAGATACTCCGAGGTTAACCCGTATTTGAAGTTTTATATGGGGTTCGGAGTTTATAGCGCGCGGCAGAAAGTCTGTCGCCAGTTGCCGCACAAGTTTTGTCGCTTGATATTAAACAGTCGGCAGTAAGTTGGCCGTAAGTATTGAACCGCCAGCGGCACGCCCCACGGGACGTGCCGCCTGCCAATCAGCCTTTCCACACCTGCGGGTTGACCAGATCCTGCGGTCGCTCGCCCAACAGGGCACTGCGCAGGTTGACCAGGGCGCGGTTGGCCATGGCATCGCGGGTTTCGTGGGTGGCGGAGCCGATGTGCGGCAGGGTCACCGCGTTCTTCAACTGGAACAGCGGCGACTCGGCCAGCGGCTCCTTCTCGTAGACATCCAGTCCGGCGCCGCGAATGCGGTTGTTCTGCAGGGCCTCGATCAACGCCGGTTCATCCACCACTGGACCACGGGAGATGTTCACCAGGATCGCCTCGGGCTTCATCAGCGCCAGTTCGCGGTGGCTGATCAGGTGCCGTGTTTTCTCGCTCAGCGGTACCACCAGGCAGACGAAATCGGCTTCGGCCAGCAATTGGTCGAGTGTGCGGAACTGCGCACCCAGTTCTTGCTCGACGGCCGTCTTGCGGCTGTTGCCGCTGTACAGGATCGGCATGTTGAAGCCCAGGCGGCCGCGCCGGGCAATAGCCGCGCCGATGTTGCCCATGCCGACGATGCCCAGGGTCTTGCCGTGTACGTCGCAGCCGAACAGTGGTGCGCCGACGCTGGCTTGCCACTGGCCGGCCTTGGTCCAGGCGTCCAGTTCGGCGATGCGGCGGGCGCTGCTCATCAACAGCGCGAAGGCCAGGTCGGCGGTGCTTTCGGTCAGCACGTCCGGGGTGTTGGTGAGCATGATCCCGCGTTCGTTGAAGTAGGCCAGGTCATAGTTGTCGTAACCCACCGAGACGCTGGACACCACCTCCAGGCGGCTGGCGTTTTCCAGTTGCGCCCGGCCCAGCTTGCGCCCGACGCCGATCAAGCCGTGGGCGTGGGGCAGGGCTTCGTTGAACTGTGCATTGATGTCGCCCTGCTTGGGATTGGGCACGATCACCTCGAAATCCTGTTGCAGGTACTCGACCATGGCAGGCGAGACACGGCTGAAAGCAAGTACAGTCTTTTTCATCGCGGGAAAGCTCATCGGGCGGAGGACAATGCCAAGCAAGCTATCATTCTTGGCAAGGTCAGCGCGAGTCCCATGGGCAAGAACCGCGCATCCGCTTCAATTGGCCAGGCGTGCGCCGCCCAGGGTGCCACTCAGCTCATAGGCTGCCAGTTCGGCCTGGTGCGCCGAGAGAATTTCCGGCAGCGAGCCGCGCAGGTACTCGACCCAGGTCTTGATCTTGGCATCCAGGTACTGCCGTGAAGGATAAATCGCGTACAGGTTCAGCTCCTGCGAGCGGTAGTTGGGCATCACCCGCACCAGACTGCCGTTGCGCAGGCCGTCGATGGCCGCGTACAGCGGCAGCACGCCAACGCCCATGCCGCTGGTGATCGCGGTTTTCATCGCATCGGCCGAGTTCACCAGGAACGGCGAGCCGTTGATGGTGACCATCTCCTGGCCATCGGGACCGTCGAACAGCCACTTCTCTAGCGGAATCACCGGGCTGACCAGGCGCAGGCAGGCGTGGTTCAGCAGGTCGCTGGGCTTGTTCGGGCAGCCGTGCGCCTTGACGTAGGCCGGCGAGGCACAGGCGATGCTGTAGGTGATGCCCAGGCGCTGGGAAACGAAACCGGAGTCCGGCAGTTCGCTGGCGAGCACGATGGACACGTCGTAGCCCTCATCGAGCAAGTCCGGGACACGGTTGGCCAGGGTCAGGTCGAAGGTCACATCCGGGTGGGTCTTGCGATAGCGGGCGATGGCGTCGATCACGAAGTGCTGGCCGATGCCGGTCATGGTGTGCACTTTCAATTGTCCGGCGGGTCGCGCGTGGGCATCGCTGGCCTCGGCTTCGGCCTCTTCTACATACGCGAGGATCTGTTCGCAGCGCAGCAGGTAGCGCTTGCCGGCCTCGGTCAGGGCTATGCGGCGAGTGGTGCGGTTGAGCAGACGGGTTTGCAGGTGGGCTTCCAGATTGGAGACCGCGCGCGAGACGTTGGCTGTGGTGGTATCGAGCTGCACGGCGGCGGCAGTGAAGCTGCCAGCCTCGGCGACACAGCTGAAGGCGCGCATGTTTTGCAAGGTGTCCATGGGGTGCTCTCAAGGGAGATGGCAAATTGTGACATGAAGTTACGAGGCAAAGCATTCAACCAAGGGATTATCTCGTTAACGGTAACAAAGATTCACAGGATTCCCAGCTTATCGCCGCAGGGGCCCAGCCCTAGAATTATCGCGATCAAAAACCTCCCCCTCAGGAATTTGCAGCAGTGCCGCGTCGCATCGACAGAGAGCTCAAGGCTCTCAGTGTTTGGGCTTTATCGTTAGCAATCAGCGGCTGCATCGGAACCGGAGGTATTGCCCCACAGGGCAAGGCACTCGATGCCAATACATTGGCCACAGACGAGGCCATCCAGAGCGCCGCACAGGACGCTCATTGGCCCGTCGCACAGTGGTGGCGTGCCTATGGCGATCGCCAACTGGATGCCTGGGTCGAACTCGCCGTACAGGGTAGCCCAAGCCTGGCCATGGCGGCGGCGCGGGTGCGTCAGGCCAAGGCCATGGCCGGTGTGGTCGAGTCGGCCGAATCGTTACAGGTCAATGCCGACACCACCCTCAAGCGCCACAACTGGCCCACCGATCAGTTCTACGGCCCCGGCGACCTGGCCAACTCCACCACCTGGGACAACAACGCGGCGCTGGGCTTCAGCTACGCCCTCGACCTCTGGGGCCGCGAAAGCAATGCCAGCGAACGTGCGGTCGACCTGGCGCACATGAGCGCCGCCGAAGCGCGCATGGCCCAGCTGGAATTGCAGAACAACGTGGTGCGCGCTTATATCCAGCTGTCGCTGCATTACGCCCAACGCGACATCGTCGCCGCGACCCTGGCCCAGCAACAACAGATTCTCGACCTCGCGCAGAAACGCCTGGACGGTGGCATCGGCACCCATTTCGAAGTCAGCCAGGCCGAGGCGCCGTTGCCTGAAACCCATCGGCAACTGGATGCACTGGACGAGGAAATCGCTCTCAGCCGCAACCAGCTCGCGGCCCTGGCCGGCAAAGGCCCGGGCGAGGGCGCACGGTTGCAGCGTCCGAGCCTGGCGTTGGGCGCGCCGTTGAAGTTGCCCTCGAGCCTGCCGGCGCAATTGCTCGGGCAGCGTCCGGACGTGGTCGCCAGTCGCTGGCAGGTGGCCGCCGAGGCCCGCGGCATCGACGTCGCCCACGCCGGTTTCTACCCCAACGTCGATCTGGTCGGCAGCCTGGGCTACATGGCCACCGGCGGTGGTGCGCTGGAGTTCCTGACCGGGAAAAAACTCAATTACAGCGTCGGCCCGGCGATCTCCCTGCCGATCTTCGACGGCGGGCGCCTGCGCTCTGAGCTGGGTTCGGCCTCGGCCGGCTATGACCTGGCCGTCGCCAAATACAACCAGACCCTGGTCAATGCGCTCAAGGGTATTTCCGATCAGTTGATCCGTCGCGAGTCGATGGACAAGCAGCAGGACTTCGCCGCCGAGTCGGTGGCCGCGGCGCAGAAAACCTATGACATCGCGATGATCGCCTACCAGCGCGGCCTGACCGATTACCTCAATGTGCTGAACGCGCAAACCCTGCTGTTCAAACAGCAGCAGGTGCAACAGCAAGTCCAGGCAGCGCGCCTGAGTGCCCACGCCGAATTGGTCACGGCCCTCGGCGGCGGTCTCGGTGCGGGTGCTGACGTGCCGGCCGAGAGCAAAGTCCAGGCACCGAAAACCCCGGCCATTCTCTCCGCCCTCGATCATTGAGCAGGACACCATGACTCCCTTGCCTGCACCGCTGCGCTGGCTGTATAGCCTTGAGTGGCGCCGTGGATTTTTCGACTGGGCACGCAGCGACGGCGTGACCTGGGTCTACATCTTCAAGGTGTTGATCGCCGCGTTCCTGACCCTCTGGCTGGCCATGCGCCTGGAACTGCCGCAACCGCGCACGGCGATGATCACCGTGTTCATCGTCATGCAACCGCAAAGCGGCCAGGTGTTCGCCAAGAGCTTCTACCGCTTCCTCGGCACCCTCACCGGATCGGCGGTGATGGTCGCGCTGATTGCCCTGTTTGCGCAGAACACCGAGCTGTTTCTCGGCGCGCTGGCGATCTGGGTCGGTATCTGCTCGGCCGGTGCCGCGCGCTATCGCAACTTCCGCGCTTACGGTTTTGTGCTCGCTGGCTACACCGCGGCGATGGTCGGCCTGCCGGCCCTGGCGCACCCGGAAGGGGCGTTCATGGCGGCGGTCTGGCGGGTGCTGGAAATCTCCCTGGGGATACTTTGCTCGACTGTGGTCAGCGCTGCGATCCTGCCGCAGACCGCCAGTGCCGCGATGCGCAACGCCCTGTATCAACGCTTCGGCGTGTTCGCCCTGTTCGTCACCGACGGATTGCGTGGACGCAACCAGCGCGACAGCTTTGAACACCGCAACGTCGGATTCATTGCCGAAGCCGTGGGCCTGGAAGGGCTGCGCAGCGTGACCGTGTTTGAAGACCCGCACATGCGCCGGCGCAACGGTCGCCTCAGTCGGCTGAACAGCGAGTTCATGGGCATCACCACCCGCTTCAACGCCTTGCACCAGTTGCTCGAACGCCTGCGCGACACCGCCGCCGATCAGGTGCTGGCGGCGATCAAACCGGGGCTGCAGGACCTGGCGGAATTACTCGACGGTTTTTCCGGAAGGGCCCTGACCCACGCCGACGCGGCGCGCCTGGCCAGTCAACTGGCGGCCTACAAGGACGGCTTGCCGGCACGGGTGCGCAGCCTGCGCGCGGCTTTCGAAGACAGCGCGCCGAGTGACGCCGATCAACTGGATTTTCACACTGCCTACGAGTTGCTTTATCGCTTCGTCGATGAACTGCACAGTTATGCCCAGACCCACGCCTCGCTGGCCGAACACCGCCACGAACGGGAGCAGTGGGACGAGCCGTTCACGCCGAAAACCAACTGGCTGGCCGCGGCGGCGTCGGGCATTCGCGCCTCGTTTATTTTGCTGGTGCTGGGCAGTTATTGGGTGGCGACCGCGTGGCCGAGCGGCGCGACCATGACCCTGATTGCGGCGGCCACCGTCGGTTTGTCGGCGGCGACGCCCAATCCAAAACGCATGGCGTTCCAGATGGCCTGCGGCACATTCCTCGGTGCGCTGATCGGCTTCGTCGAGATGTTTTTCATCTTCCCGTGGATCGACGGTTTCCCGCTGCTGTGCGTGATGTTGGCGCCGGTGATTGTGCTCGGTGCCTTCCTCACCTCGCGCCCGCAGTACGTCGGCGTCGGCCTGGGTTTGCTGATCTTCTTCAGCACCGGTTCGGTGCCGGACAACCTGACGATCTACAACCCCTACACCTTCATCAACGACTACATCGCCATGGTCATCGGCATGCTGGTCTGCGCGGCCGCCGGGGCGATCATTCTGCCGCCCAACAGCCGCTGGCTCTGGCGTCGCCTCGAGCAGGATTTGCGCGGCCAGGTGGTGGTTGCCATCAGCGGCAAGCTCAAGGGCCTGGCGACGAGTTTCGAAAGCAGCACCCGCGACCTGTTGCACCAGGCCTATGGCCTGGCGGTGGGGCAGCCGCAGGTGCAACGCAATCTGCTGCGCTGGATGTTCGTGGTGCTGCAGGTCGGTCACGCGATCATCGAATTGCGCAAGGAACAGGCGATCCTCCCGGTGCATCCGGCCTACGCCGAGTCGCAGCCGTGGCGCCAGGCGATCCGGGTCATGGGCCGTTCGCTGGTGCGGCTGTTCCTGCAGCCAGGGCAGAGCAATCTGGAACGGGCGCTGATTGCTGTCGACCATGCCATCAGCCGCGTCCAGGCCACCGACGAGCCTTTCGCCCCGCACTTCGACACCTCGGCCCTGCGCCGGGTGAAGAGTTACCTGCACTTCATCCGCACTTCGCTGCTCGACCCGCAATCGCCGCTGGCGGCGTTGGCCGCCCCGCAAGGACCTGACCATGCCTCGTGAAATCGCCTTCCACGGCGTGTACATGCCGACCATGACCCTGATGTTTTTCATCGCCGCCGCCCTGGCCTGGGCGCTGGATCGATTTCTCTCCGGGTTCGACCTGTACCGTTTTTTCTGGCATCCGGCGCTGCTGCGCTTGAGCCTGTTCATTTGCCTGTTCGGCGCCCTGGCGCTGACGATTTACCAGTGAGTCCGCTTCGATGAAAAAGCTTTTCAGTCTGCTTGCTACCTTGCTGGTGCTGGCCCTTGCGCTGTGGATCGGCCGCTCGCTGTGGGTGCATTACATGAACACCCCCTGGACCCGCGACGGCAGGGTGCGGGCCGACATCATCAACGTCGCCGCCGACGTCACGGGAGAGGTGGTCGAGGTGCCGGTGCGCGACAACCAACTGGTGAAAAAGGGCGACCTGCTGATGCAGATCGATCCCGAGCATTACCTGCTCGCGGTCAAGCAGGCCCAGGCGCTGGTGGCTTCGCGCAAGGCCACCTGGGAAATGCGCAAGGTCAACGCCCACCGGCGTGCCGACCTGGATAACCTGGTGATCTCCCGCGAGAACCGCGACGACGCCAGCAACATCGCCGACTCGGCACTGGCCGACTACCAGCACGCCCAGGCGCAACTGGAAGCCGCGCAGTTGAATCTCAAACGTACGAAAGTGCTGGCGGCAGTGGACGGTTATGTCACCAACCTCAACGTGCATCGCGGCGACTACGCGCGCATCGGCGAGCCGAAGATGGCGGTGGTCGACATGAACTCGTTTTGGGTCTACGGCTTCTTCGAAGAAACCAAGCTGCCCCACGTGCGGGTCGGCGACCAGGCCGAGATGCAATTGATGAGCGGCGAAGTGCTCAAGGGCCACGTGGAAAGCATTTCCCGCGGCATTTACGACCGCGACAACCCCGAGAGCCGTGAACTGATCGCCGACGTCAACCCAACCTTCAACTGGGTACGCCTGGCCCAACGGGTGCCGGTGCGCATCCATATCGATGAAGTGCCGGAGGGGGTGCTGCTGGCGGCGGGGATTACTTGTACGGTGGTGGTGAATCAAGCACCGCGCTGACTTCCCCAAGGTTGCGTGACAACCCTCAGTCCCTGTGGGAGCGGGCTTGCCCGCGATTCAGGCGCCACGAAATGTCTGATCCACCGCCATCGTCGGCAAGCCGACTCCCACAGGGTCCGAGTCGATCTCCGGTTTCTTTGACCCCACTCAATCTCTGTAGGAGCGAGCCTGCTCGCGATGGAATAACAGGCACTGCGGACACTCGGAAAGGGCGCGTTATCGTTGACGTCCATCGCGAGCAAGCTCGCTCCTACAGGGTAGGGTGGTGTCATTCAGCAAAACGTCTCATGCAGATGCCGCCACACCAGCGCGCCCGAAGCCTGTCGCTCCAACACCGCGGTGGCGCGCCGGTCATTGAGTACCCCGCTGGCATCCGACTGCAGTTCGCGGTAGCTGACGCTGGCGCCGCCGGCATGCTGGTCGATGTTGTGCCACTCGCTCAACTCGATGCGCAGCCCCGGCCGGGCGCCGCCGAGTTTTTCGAACAGTGCCTGCAGGCCAGCAACATCAAGCGAATCGCCATTGGGCGCGATCATCGAGAACGCTGGCGAGAAACGGGCGAGCAAACGCTTCAGCACGTTTCGGTCATCGGTGCCGGCGAACCATTGCTCGATGTCGGCAAGGGTGTGGCTGACTTCAGCGAAATAATCATTCATGGGTGTTTTTCCAGCTTGGGTGGGGGAGTGGCGAGGACTTTCACGGCCCTGTCGTCGAAGCGCCAGACGGCGAGGAGCGGGATCAGGGTCAACAGCGCGGCGATCTGGAAGATGCGTTCGAAGGCGTGCGGCGATTGCGGCCCGAGGGCATCGAGCAGCGCGCTGAGCACTGCGGCGCCAAGGCCGAAGCTCAGTTGGCGGTTGATGTTCCACAGCGCGCTGGCGTGGTTCATGCGTGCGGCAGGCATGTCGAGAAACGCCAGGGTTTGCGCGCAGCTGCTGCACAGGCTGCCGCCCAGGCCCATCAATCCGTAGGCGAGGATCGGCAAAGCGCTGTGTGGCTGATCGATCAGTATCAGCAAGGCAATGCCGAGGCTTTGCAGCAGTGCGCCGAGTATCAGCACCGGCTTGGGGCCGCAGTACTGGAAGGCGCGTTTACCGGCGATGATCGCCAGTGCCGAACCCATGGCCCACGGCAGCATCAAGGCACCGATTTGCGGGCTGCCCCAACCGCGCTGGTTGAGGTACAGCACGGCAATCAGGCTGGTGCCGATGAACACCCCGGGAATCAGCAGATAGACCCACATGGCCAGACGTAATGCCGGATTGCGCAGCAGGTGCAGGTCGAGCATGGGGCGCGTCGTACCCTCGACGTCCGTGTTATCGGTCTTCAGCCAGAGCGCCGCCAGCAGCAACGCCAGCAGGACAAAGGGCAGGTTGAGGTAAAACACCCAGCGCCACGACAGCGCTTGCACGATCAGCCCGCCCAATGCCGGCGACAGCGCCGGAACCAACAGCGCAACGGACATCACCCAGGTGGTCAGATGCGCCCGTTGCTGCGCCGGGAACGCGCGAAACGCCAGGGCCTGGCCGATGGGGATCAACAGCCCGCCGCTGAGTCCCTGCAACAGTCGCCAGCCGATCAGGGCTTCAATCGAGCCCGCCTGCGCGACCAGCAGCGAGGCGCAGCCGAACGACAGCAACGAGACAAGGATCAGACGGCGCTCGCCGAGGCGAGTCGCCAGCCACACGCTCAAGGGCATCACCAGGATCAGGCCGAGCATGTAGGCGTTGCCGATCCAGGCCAGTTGACTCACCGAAGCGCCTAGCTGACGGGCAATGTCGGGGTAGGCGATGTTCGCGACAAACATGTTCAGCAGGTCGAGGGCGAACCCCAGCAGGTACACCAGCGCAACTTTCCAGCGATAGGCCATGAGCACTTTCCGGGCAATGAGCGGTGCAGGGTAGAGCGCCGGGAGGTTTGGAAAAACCGTGAAATGGCTGCTAGTTTGTCAAAATTATTTTGACAAGGAGTGCCGCCACGATGGTCAGCCTGGACCGATTCGACACCTTCAAGGCCGTGGTCGAGGCCGGTTCGCTGACCGCCGCAGCGGACCTGCTGGGGCAAACGCGGGCAGTGGTCAGCTTCAACCTCAAGCGCCTGGAGGCTGAACTGGGCGTCACCCTGTTGACCCGCAGCACCCGGAAACTGGCCCTGACCGACGCCGGCGAGCGGTTCTACCAGCGCTGCCTGCGCACCCTGGATGAGGCACGCCTGGCCATCGAGGACGCACGCTCGGAGCACAGCCAGCTCAAGGGCACCTTGCGCATCACCACCACCCTGGAGTTTGCCCTGGCCCAGGTGGTGGCGGCGCTGCAGGTGTTCCGCGAGCAACACCCGCAGTTGAACATTCACCTGTCGACCTCATCCACCCATGCCGATCTGATTTCCGAACGCTTCGACGTCGCGCTGCGCCTGGGGCGCATGGACGACTCCAACCTGCGCGCCGTGCAGTTGTCGACCTTCGACATTCATGCGGTCGCGGCACCGGCGCTGCTGGCGCAACACCCGCCGGTGAGTACGCTGGCGCAGTTGCAGGCGCTACCAACCCTGGGCCACGGGCGGGTGCCGGAGTTGACCGTGGAGGACGCCGAAGGCAGTGAGCATGTCTACCAGCCACAACCCGGCAAGACCGCGATAGTTGCCGACAACTCGGCCACGCTGCGGGCCTTCGCGTTGTCCGGTCAGGGCGTGGCGATCCTGCCGGAATGGCTGGTGGCCGATGACCTGAAAAACGCGACGCTGCAGCGCCTGCTGCCCGATCACCGCTTTGCCCGGCAAGGGGTCTACGCGCTGTACCCGGATACCCGGCACTTGCCGCTGAAGGTGCGAGCGTTTATTGACTTCATGAAGACGTGGCACTGAATTTCACAGCGAACCGCGCAGGCCGAAGCGTTTCATCAGCACTTTTTCCAGCAATGCCTTGGGCAACAGCGCGGCGAGCAACGGCAAGGCCCGACTGCCGTTACCCAGGCGCAGCAAGCGCGGTGGCGAGTCTTGCAGGGCGGCCTTGAGCAGGTCGGCGGCAAATTCGCTGGCCGGCGTCGGCTTGTCCTGGGAAGCCTTGGCCCGCGCGCGAATGCCGTCGCGCAGCGGCCACCAGGGTGATTGTTCGTTGAGCAGTTGCTCGGCTTCGGCACCGGCATTTTTCGCAAAGCTCGAAGCAATCGCCCCCGGTTGTACTTCCATCAGGCGGATGCCGAACGGCGCCAGTTCCATGCGCAGCGCATCGCTCAATGCGTGGACCGCTGCCTTCGAAGCGCAGTAGGCACCGGCAAACGGCGTGACCAGCACCCCGGACACGCTGCCGATATTCACCACCAGGCCCTGGCTGCGGCGCAACACCGGGAACAGTGCGCGGGTCACGCCGACGATGGAAAACACGTTGGTTTCGAATTGGCGCTGCATGGCATTCACGCCGCCATCGAGCAACGGCCCCATGGCGCCGTAGCCGGCGTTGTTGATCAACAGGTCGAGGCCACCGTGCTGCTGGTTCAGGCGTTCGCCCAGTTGTTCGAGGGCGGCGCCGTCGTTGACGTCCAGTTGCACGGCGGTGAAGCCGGCGGTGGCGAGAAGTGCCACGTCTTCAGCCTTGCGCGCCGTGGCCCAGACCTCGTACCCCGCCTGTTTGAAAGCATCGGCCAGGGCGCGGCCAATGCCGCTGGAACAACCGGTGATCAACGCAACGGGCATGGCGCATTCCTTGTGCAAAGAAGTGGAAAGTCAGTCGGAGAAACTACCCTGCAATCGCTCGGCGCGAAACTCCAGGGTTTGCGGGCGGTAGCCGGGGCGCAGGGGCGGCATAGGCAGGCAATCCTGCCAATTGGCACCGGCCTGCAGTTCGCCGGGGCCGCGGTAGCGTGGTGCGGCGTATTGATTGTCGGCCAGGTTGACCGTGTCGCCCGGGGCATAAGCGGCGATGCGCCAACGCAGCTCGGTTAGCGGCACATCGTTGCCGTTGTTCATTTTCAGCAACAACGGCCGGTCCGCCGGGCACTGCTCGGGGGCATAACTGATGCGCAACTCAAGGCGCGCCAGTTGCTTGACCTCGCGGTTATCCAGCCACACCACCCAGGCCGCCACCAGGCCGAGCCCCAGCGCGGCGGCGAGGGAAACCGGCAGGGCCTTGGCCGGATAACGCAGCAACAGCACCAGCCAGGTGATGATCAGCAGGACGCCGATGAACATGACTCGCTACCTCGGGATTAAAGAACGCCATCCTAACCAAGCGTGGGGCGGATTGACCACGTTTCAGCGCAGGCGCCACGCTCTGGTATAGGCAAGGCGGGTTTTGCGCAACTGTGATTTCTGAGAGTAGTCGGGCGCAGGTTTTGCGCATGAACTGGGCGAAACATCAAAAGGATTTGTGCCATGCAACGACGAACACACGCAACCATTCATGCCTTCACGCCAGCGCTGAATGTCACGGATGCCCGGGGCCTGGGCGTGCGCGCCGTGACTTACTGGCGTGACCGGCCCGAAGACTTACCCGAGGCGCGGATCGAGCGCAGCGCGTTCGATGCGCAAGGTCGGGGTGTCGCGCAATGGGACCCACGTCTGATCCGCGACGCCTCGGCGCCCGCCAACCTGAGCTCGATCCATTCCCTCGGCGCCCATGTATTGGGCACCGACAGCGTGGATGCAGGCTGGCGTGTCAGCCTGTTGGGCGAAGCGGCGCAGGCGTTGCAAAGCTGGGATTCCCGGGGTAGTCAGCGCACCAGCTGCGTTGACAATCAGCTGCGGCCGCTGGCGGTCTGGGAGCAAGGCCAGGGCGAACCCTCCCGCTGTACCGAGCGTTTTGCCTACGGCGCCAGCGATGCTTCGTTCGCCGCTCACAACCAATGCGGCCAGTTGATCCGGCATGACGACCCGGCGGGCACTCAGTTGTTTGTCGAGTTTGGCGTGAGCGGTGCGACGCTGGAGCAGACCCGGCATTTTCTCAAGACGCTGGCGCCACCCGATTGGCCGCAGTCGATAGCCGATCGTGAGGTGCTGCTGGAACCGGGCGTAGGCGCCAGCAGCCGTTCACTTTTCAATGGGGCGGGCGACGTGCTGGAGCACATCGACGCCAAGGGTCATCGGCAGTTTTACCGCCAGACGCTGGACGGCCAGTTGCGCGAGGTTCGTCTGCAACTCACGGGTGCGGCGGTGCCCAAACTGCTGCTCAGCGACATCGCCTACAACGCCTTCGGGCAGACCGAACGGGAAGTCGCCGGCAATGGTGTGCTGACCAAGTTGCAGTATGACGCCGAGGACGGTCGCCTGGCCCGCCTTGAGTCCCTGCGCGACTCCACGACCCTGCAAGACCTGCGCTACGCCTACGATCCAGTGGGTAATGTGCTGAGCATCGAGGATGCTGCGCTGGCGATCCGCTACTTCGCCAACCAGCGCGTCGAGCCGGTCAATCGCTACTGCTACGACAGCCTGTCGCAACTGATCGAAGCCAGCGGCTGGGAAGCGGGCGCTGCCAATCAGGGGCCGGTATTGGCCAACCTCGATGATCCGGCACCCTGCGTCAATTACCGCCAGACCTACCACTACGATGCCGGCGGCAATCTGCTGGAACTCAAGCACCAGGGCGCGCAAAGCCATGGGCATCGACTGCGGGCCGGGCTGCACAGCAACCGTTGTCTGCCCGCGCGCACAGGTGCCGAACCGGGCGACGACGACTTCCTGCGCCGCTTCGACGGCAACGGCAATCTGCTCCAATTGCAACCGGGGCAGGCGTTGGCCTGGGACCTGCGCAATCAACTGAGCGAGGTACGCCCGGTGTTGCGCGACTCAGCTGCCGATGACCGCGAGCGCTATGTCTACGGCGCCGACGGCATGCGCGTGCGCAAGGTCCGCGAAACGCAAACCGGCACCCGCACCTTGGCCGCTGAAGTGCGTTACCTGCCCAACCTCGAACTGCGCACCCACAGCGGCACCGGCGAGAGGCTGCAGGTGATCAGCGTGCCGGCCGGGCGCAGCAGTGTGCGGGTGTTGCACTGGGAATCCGTGCCGCCCAAGGACATCGGCAACGATCAATACCGGTACAGCCTGAACGATCATCTGGGTTCCTGCGCGTTGGAACTGGACGGGTTAGGCGGGGTGATCAGCCAGGAGCGTTATCACCCATTTGGCAGCACGGCGTGGTTTGCCGGCAGGGGCGAGGTCGAGGCGAGCTACAAGACCCTTAGGTACTCGGGCAAGGAGCGGGATGCGACGGGGCTTTATTACTATGGGTTCAGGTACTACATGGCGGGGTGGCAGCGCTGGTTGAATCCGGATCCGGCGGGTGTGGTCGATGGGCTCAATGGTTATGCCATGGTCGCCAACAATCCAGTCACGTATCGCGATCGGTTGGGTTTGATCAAGGTGGCGGACTATTTCGAACCCTTTGCAGAATTCGATCCGGCACCGTTCGCCATGGCCGAAGAGCTTGATCATTACGTCAGGCTTGTAGAGGGCACCCAGTACTCCGAGTCGTTGCGCAAAAGTGGCGACAAGGACGTGATCAGTTTGAGTTGGCAGGAAGATTCGGAGCACTATACGCCCGCTTCCGAAGTGGCTACCGAGATCACGGAAGAAGGTGTGTCAGGGGTCTATTCGGCGGGCTTTATCAAGGATTTGCACCGGTCGGATTATTTCTTGCACCGAGGTGACCCAGGCACGGGCTCAGATGGTTTTTCCGCGTCGTTGACTATGTTGCCCACCCTTGCGGAACAACTGAGCTTCTTTGCCGATAAGGTCCCGGATCCGGATAACCGTGCGCGTATTTCCGAGGTGGCCTTTCAAGTCAGTCTGGTTCCGACGTTTCAGGAGCTCCAAAAACATAACGAGATGGAGCGGTATTTTTTTTCGGACAGCTCCAGGGCGCGCTTCGATATTCATTTGAATGAAGATCAAAGCGTCACTGTCATTTCGAGTACAAGCTACGGCGTCAGGGATGCGGATTCGGGTTCGGATTCGAACCAAACAGTTCCTGGGATACGTTTGCATGCCGCCACTGAAACGAGGATTGGCGCAATCGATGGGCGCTTGGGCCACGACGTGTTGGCCGATGAAAAGGTCAAGGGACGCTACGAACTGAGATATGAAAAGGCGGCGATGAATTCTCCGGCAACACCAGTGGCTGGACCGTCGTTTCTCAGTCGAATGTTTCGCCGCGAGTAATCAAGCGCAAGCAGGACTGAGGTATTAAAAAGCCCCCGTTCAACCCACTGCGGATAGGGGACGCAGTGGGTTGGACGGGGGCTTGGTCTTGCCCTGAAGTTACTGCGCGATGGTTTTCACCGACACCCCGCGTTCCAGCGGCGTCGAGCGCCCGTAGATATCTTCGAAGCGCTCGATGTCGTCCTCGCCCAGGTAACTGCCCGACTGCACCTCAATGATCTCCAGCGGAATTTTTCCCGGATTGCGCAGGCGGTGCAGCGAGGCAATCGGGATGTAGGTCGACTGGTTCTCGGTGAGCAGGAACACATTCTCGTCGCACGTCACCTCCGCCGTGCCGCTGACCACGATCCAGTGCTCGGCGCGGTGGTGGTGCATCTGCAGGGACAGGCAGGCGCCCGGCTTGACCGAGATGTGTTTGACCTGGAAGCGTCCGCCCATGTCCACCGAGTCGTAGGAGCCCCACGGACGGAACACTTCGCAGTGGTTCTGGGTTTCGCTGCGGCCCTGTTCATTGAGGGTGTTGACCATCTGCTTGACGCCCTGGACCTTGTCCTTGTGGGCAATCATCATCGCGTCCTTGGTCTCGACGACCACGATGTTCTCCAGGCCAATCACCGACACCAGCTTGCCGTTGCCGTGGATCATGCAGTTGCGGCTGTCCTGGATCACCACGTCGCCTTTGCTGACGTTGCCGTTGACGTCTTTTTCATGCACGTCCCACAGCGACGACCAGCAGCCGACATCGCTCCAGCCGGCGGTCAGCGGCACCACGCAGGCGCGCTGGGTTTTTTCCATTACTGCGTAGTCGATGGAGTTGTCCGGGCAGCAGGCGAAGGTGGCTTCATCGAAGGTGATGGTATCGGCGTCCTGGGCGCTGCGTTCGAGGGTCAGCAGGCAGGTGTCGTAGATGTCCGGATCGTGTTTTTTCAGCTCTTCGAGAAAGCGGCTGGCGCGGAACAGGAACATGCCGCTGTTCCAGAAATAGCCGCCCGCGCGGACGAACTCGGTGGCGCGCTTGACGTCGGGTTTTTCGACGAACTGCGCGACCCGGCTGACGCCTTCCGGCAGCAGCGCATCGTTGCCCGACTTGATGTAGCCGTAACCGGTTTCCGGCTTGGTCGCCGGCACCCCGAACAGCACCATCTCACCGCGCTCGGCGGCCACGGTGGCCAGGGCCAGTGCGCGCTGCAGGGCTTTCTGGTCTTCCAGTACATGGTCGGCCGGCAGCACCAGCATCAACTCGTCACGCCCTTCATTGACCAGCATCATCGCGGTCAGGGCCACGGCCGGCGCAGTGTTGCGCCCGAACGGTTCCATCAGGATGCGCTGCACTTCCAGTTTGCGGTTGCTCAACTGCTCATTGACGATGAAGCGGTGGTCCTGGTTGCAGACCACGATCGGCGTGTCCATGCCGTCGAACACCAGGCGCTCGAGGGTTTGCTGGAACAGCGTGTGCTCGCCGGTCAGGGCCAGGAACTGCTTGGGGAACTGTTTACGCGACAGTGGCCAGAGACGTGAACCGCTACCGCCGGAGAGGATGACTGGAATCATGGTGTAGCTCCTTCAAATTTGTTTGTTCGGTGGCCCTTTGTAGGAGCTGGCTTGCCAGCGATGCGGTGGATCAGACACATCAATGCCCAATGACACTCCGCAATCGCCAGCAAGCCGGCTCCTACAGGGAACTTCATCAATTCGGAAAATGGATCAGCGAGTAGAAACCGGACGTTTCACCCACACCGGCGACAGGCTGCTGCCGCTACCCGTGACGTACAGCACTGCGGCCTCACCGCGTTCCAGGGCGACCGGTTTGACGTCGCCGACTTTGGTGGCGCCGTCATACAGCGCCAGGCTGACTTTCACCGGGTTGATCTCACGTTCGCCTCGACCTTTGGCGGCGACGGTCTTGACCACTTCGGTCTTGCCGTCGGCAGTCTTCAGGGTCAGCGCCTTGTCGCTGAGGTTCTGCACCCGCACCAGGGATTTCTGCTTGTTCTTGAACGGCGGTTCTTCGATCAGTTGTGGCTGGCCGCTGGCGTTGTTGACCAGGGTGTAATAGTGGTCGGCGGCAAGTTTCACCGGCAGGCTCTGGCTGCCGACCTTGGCGCTGTAGTCGCCGCCGGGCATGAAACTGAAGTCGCTGCTGGCCAATGGTGCGACGTCGTTGAGGGCCGTGCTGCCGACGGTGGCGCTGACTTCGGCGTTGCTGGCGTTGTAGATCCGCACGAAGCTCGAGCCTTTCGGCGCGGTCGGGCCGTACAGCGCGGCGTCACCGGCGAAGGCCTGCAGCGACAGCGCGCTGAGACCGGCGACGAGGGCGAAGGTCTTGGCGAGACGACGAGGAGTGGAAGTGCAAGTCATGGGAGTTACCTCTTTCAGTTTTGCGCCCGGTCGGGCATCTCGGATTTAGGGGTATTGAGTGCAACGTTCTGTTGGCGCGCACCGGCTTGCTTGAGTTCGGCGACCCATTGCGGGTCGGCGTCGCCGATTTCGTTGTTGACGGGCAGATAGCGTTCGGGGTACTCCCAGATCAGCACTTGGGGTGGGCTGTTCTTGAAGTCATCGCTTTTCAGGTAGCTGAGCATCGGCAGGATCGGCCCGTGGCCGTCCTCGGCGTAACTGAGCACATCGCTGTGCAACGCCTGCTTGAGTGCGCCGACGAAGTTCCAGTTGGGGTTGGCGCTGTAGCTGGTGCCGACCAGGGCGACGGGGATTTCGCTGTTGGCGAACAGTGCGTCCTCACCTTCAGCGGGTTGCTCGGCGGCGACCGTATTGCGCTTTTGCAGCGGCTCGGTGGCCGGCATCAGGTCCTCGAACAGCGGATCCAGCGGCAGGAACAGGCGCAGGTCGCCCTTGTGACTGACTTTCTCGCTGGCCTGGGTGACGAATTGCTGCGGCTGACCGCTCAGCGGAGTCTTGTCGGCAATGGTGCGTGCCAGTTGTTCGGCGGCGATTTGTGCGCCTTCCGGGGTCCAGTGGGTGTCGGTGCGCAGGAATACTTGCTGCCCGGCATCCTTGGCCTTTTGTAGCGGGCCCAGCAGGTCAGGGGCGAGGATGCGCTCCGCCGCCACACGCTGGTGGAAATCGCGGTACAGGTCGGCATGGATGCTCGCCGGCTTGACCTCGGCCAGATGCTCCGGATACAGGCGCACCTTGGCCGGGACGATCGCCATCACCAGTTCGACGCCACGGGCCTTGAGGGTCTGGCGCACGCCTTCGACCAGCGCGTAGTTGCCCTGCAGGTTGAGTTCTTCATTGACGATCGGGTTGAACTCTTCGTCGCTGTACAGCCACTGATCGCGACCGAGCACCACGCCCGGACGACCCTCGTTGAACAGCTTGAAATCCAGCGCCGCCCACAGGTTGGTGCCCAGGCGCTTGATCGGGAATTCTTCGTCGTAGTGGGTTTCCACGGCCTTGGTCCAGCGACCGTTGAGCACAGTCGCCTCGTTGTTGGTGCTGAAGCCGAAGAAGCTGCGTACCGACCACAGGCCCAGGACCAGCAGGGTCACCAGGAACAGGGCGATGTAGAACACGCGTAATGAGCGGGTCATGGTCAGATCCCTCAGAACTGGAAGTAAAGGAACGGCGAAAAGCTTTGCGCCGAGAGTTTCAGGATTGAGGCAATGAACAGCAGCAGCACCAGCGCGCGCATGGCGTAGCGCGGCCAATCCAAAGCGCCGCCTCCGGCCAGGCTCAAGGTGCCGCCATCAACCGCTTGGCTTGGCGCCGGGCTGTCCTTGGCCGGCGGACGGTTACGGTAGAAATCCCGCAGGCCGAAGAACGCCAGGGTCGCGTAGGCCACCACCAGGGTTGCCACTTGTAGGCCGGTGAGGCTGGCGCGGTTGAGCTCCGAGAGCGACCAGTCACTGAAGCTGAACATGGCGCCGTACATGCGGGCGGCGACGTGCAGGTTTTCTGCGCGGAAGATCACCCAGCCCATTACCACCAGCAGGAAGGTCAGGGCCCAGCGGATCGGGTTGAAGCTGCGCGGCGAGGTGTTGAGGCCGATGGCTTTTTCAATCGCCAGCCACATGCCGTGCCAGGCGCCCCAGACGATGTAGGTGATGTTGGCGCCGTGCCACAGGCCACCGAGGAGCATGGTCAGGAACAGGTTGCGGTAGGTGGTCAGGGTGCCTTTGCGGTTACCGCCGAGGGTGATGTACAGGTAGTCGCGCAGCCAGGTCGACAGGCTGATGTGCCAGCGCCGCCAGAACTCGGTGATCGACTGGCTGATGTAGGGTTGCTTGAAGTTTTCCATGAAGCGGAAACCCATCATCAAGCCCAGGCCGATGGCCATGTCGCTGTAGCCGGAGAAGTCGAAATACAGCTGCGCGGTGTAGGCCAGGGCGCCGAGCCAGGCGTCGCCGGTGGTTGGGTTCTGCAGGGCGAAGCAATGGTCGGCGACCACCGCCAGGGTGTCGGCGATGAACACCTTCTTGATGAAGCCCTGCATGAACCGCGTGCAGCCTTCGGAGAACTTGTCGAGGGTGTGGGTGCGGTGGTTGAACTGGTCGGCCAGGTCACGAAAACGCAGCACCGGCCCGGCGATCAGGTGCGGGAAGATCGCGACGAACGCGGCGAAGTCGATCAGGTTGCGGGTGGCCGGGGTGTCGCCGCGGTAGACGTCGATGATGTAGCTGATGGACTCGAAGATGTAGAACGAGATACCGATCGGCAGCAGCACGTGGGTCAGGATGAAGGGCTCCAGGCCCACCGAGGTCATCATCGCGTTGATGCTGTCGACGCCGAAGTTGGCGTACTTGAAATAGCCGAGGATGCACAGGTCAACGCCGACGCCGAGCAGCAGCCAGCGCTGCGCCGGTTTGGTGCGCACGCCTGCAGCGCCGACCTTGAGGCCGATCCAGTAATTCCACAACGTCACGGCGGCGAACAGCGCGAGAAAGTCCACGCGCCACCAGGCATAGAACACGTAGCTGGCAATCAGCAGCAGCAGGTTGCGATAGCGTTGCCCGCTCAGGTAGTACAGGCCGAGAAAGATCGGCAAGAACAAAAACAGGAACACGTTGGATGAAAACACCATCCCGGTTTCTCCTTGTTTAATGTGTAGGAGCTGGCTCGCCAGCGAAAGCGGTGTGACAGGTACACCGCGTTGTTCCGTTCATTTGTAGGCGCTGGCTTGCCAGCGAAGCGGTGTGTCAGTCGACATCCCTTTCGGATGTGCTGGCGTCTTCGCTGGCAAGCCAGCTCCTACAGGGGGCGTGGTGGTTTCAGGAGCCCTTTTCATTGGCCGGGTCATAGACCTTGGTCAGGTCCCCACCCAGGCGGAAACTCTTGAACGGCTGCATGCCGTGCTTTTTCTCCAGCACATCCGCCGAACAGCTGTAGAGCGAGCAGTAGGGTTCGAGCCAGGCGAATTTGGAGTCGACCTTGAGGTCAGTCATGTCCTGTTCCTTGCCGTTTTTCTCCTCGAACTCGTCAGGGTCTTTCACCCCGGCCAGCACCCGTTCACCCAGGCGCTTGAGCGCGCCGTTGTTTTCCTGGCGCAGGTCGACGCCGTTGACCTGGGCGAAGCTGGCGATCATTGCCAGCGGCGGTAGGGCGTAGTTGTGGTAAGCCAGGGCCCGTTGCTGGCGCTTGAGTTCGTTGGGCAGGTAGCCCTGGGCGTCGACCTGGTTGGCGCCGACCTTGAACTCCTTCACGGCCCAGTCGAACAGGTCGCGGCGGTTGGTGGCGACCGAGGTGGCCATCACTGACCAGGCAGCCCAGTACGAGTGGTTGTTGGTTTTCTCCAGCGGCAGGTCGTTCCAGTCGCTGACAACCTGATCGGCCATCTGGCTGAACCAGGCTTCAATCTGCTGCGCCTGCTGCGGATGATTCGCCAGCGGATGGGAGTCGGAGAACTTCAGGCGGATGTAGGCCGAGGCCATGCTGCCCAGCGCCCATTTGCGCATCGACTTGCCGGTGTGGTTGAAGTCTTTGGACATCAGTGCATCGGCCTGGGCCCAGGCGGTCAGCCAGTTCAACGTGCATTCCAGTTGCTGCGGGCGACCGTCGCGCATGAACTGCATCACCCGCTTGCTGGTGCCGCGCTCGATTTTGGTGATGTCGGCGGTGGTCTCGCGAAAGGCTTTTTCCGACTGCACATTCAGGGTCGAACGGGCCTTGTCGGAGCCTTCGTACTTGCTGCGAAATTGCAGCGCGCCGGTGTAGGGCGTCGGCATCGCGTCGCAGCCTTCACTGCTGTCGCCAGTCTTGAATTTTTCCACCGGGGCAAAGTAACCCTGGGGCGGACGCAGTGGCGCGGCGGCCTGGCTGGCGCCGGCGAACATCGCCAGGCTGAGCAGGGCCGGTACCCAGAGCTTCTTGCGTTGTGCAGTGTGCATGGCAGACCTCATTGCCCGAGCTGGGCGGTGCGTTGCCCAGCGCTCGGGAATACGTTGCGTTTGCAGATTTTCGCTTCGACTTTCTGTGGCGCGCCCCCGGCTTCGGGGCCCTGGACTTCGACCGCCAGCAGGTTCTGCGAGGCCCAGTCTTCGTCGGTGCGCAACTCAAAGGCGAAACGACCGTCGGTGTCGGAGGTTTCCGGTTTGTCGATCTTGATGTCCTCGTGGCGCCCGTTCATGTACCAGAGGGTGGCTTGCAGGGTTTTCACCGACGGGTCGGCGAAGCGGATGTCGATCTGATGACTGCTGTTGCGCAGGTCCATGTTGCGGCTGTTGACCATCAACTCGTTCTTGCCCGGCTTGAGGGTCGAGCTGCTGCTCATCAGCGCGTCCTTGCCTTCGCAGCCGTTGTCGAGCAGCGCCATCATTTGCCGGTAGATGGTTTCCTGGTCGAGGCGGTACAGCGGCGAGAATTCCCAGATGAGGATTTTCGGCGGGCTCTTCTGGAAATCTTCGCTGCCCAGGTACTGCAGCATCGAGCCTTCGAAGCCACCGCCGGGGAAGGCGACGTTGAGGATGTCGGCGCCAATCGCCTCTTCGAGGAAGCCGGCGAAGTTGTAGTTCTTGCCGCTGTGGCTGGTGCCGACCAGGGTGATCTGCGGGTTGCCGGAATCGCCGAACAGGTCGCCGTCGGCGGCTTCGCCCTTGGGTTCGGTGGTGAACTGGTCCATGTACTGGATCGCGTAGCTGGTGCCACAGAGTTGCCCGGCCATGTTGTGCAGGGTGCCGGTCTTGCCCATGCGTCCGGACTTTTTGGTCTCGAACTCACGCTTGGGAATGTCGGCGAACTCGGGGAGCTGGCGGACTTTCTCGGCTACGATTTTTGCCGTGCGTTGGGCGCCGTACGGGGTCCAGTGCTGATCGCCACGGAAGTAGAAATCGTGGGCGGGCAGGGTCTCGGGCAGCGACTCGTTGGTCAGCGGCGAGAGGTCCGGTACCACGTAGCCCATCTCGGCGAAACGCCCGAGCATGCCCTGGTAGTTCTTCAGCGCCTTGTCGTAATCGAACGCGGCTTTTTCCTGCGGGTTGAGCTTGTTGCGGTTCACCAGGCCACGGGTCGGTTGATAGACCACCACCAGTTCCACGCCCTTGCTCTTGAACGCCTCATGCAGTTGCTTGAGGCGGCGGTAGCCGGCGGCCGTGGTGTTGAATTCGGTGCGCAGGTCTTCCTGGGTACGGAACAGCCAGTCGCCCTGGGCTTGCACCAGGGTGGTGAAGTTCTGCTGGTAACGCGTGGTGTAATTCTTCGCGTCATGGGCTTCGGGGCACAGGTTGCAGCACGGCTCAGCGCTAAAGGTTGGCGCTGTGGCGGTGGCGGCGCTGGCCGCGTCGCTGACGGTCAGCAGGGCGGCGGCGATGCCGGTCAGGCCGAGCAGTTTGATCAGGTGGGGCTTCATCAATGTCATCCTCAGTCGCGCATTTCGGTCTGGCGTTCGACGGGGTCGATCAGCACGGCTTTTTGCTGGCGCACCAGCAGGTCGAGGATTTCGTCCTGGCGTTCGCCGAGGATCCCCGAGAAGCTGATGCCACTGGATTTGGTCGGGGCGAGCATCGACACCCGGTACAGCTCGATACTCAGCGGCGAGTCGATGGACATCGGCCCGCTGCCGTTGGCCGCCAGCTCACCGCCGACCACGATCAGCGAGACCTGGGCGTCGAACGGGTCGAGCTTGATATCGCGGTCGGTGTCGGACAGGTCCTTGATGTGGCCGTAGAGCCCGGTCAGGCCGTTGGCCATGGCGATGTTTTCGTACAGGCGAATGTTCACGCTGTTACGAATGCGAATGCCGTGGCGACGGTTGCTGATCACCTTGTTGCCCCACAGCAGGTTGTCGGCACTCTCGTAGAGGGTGATGCCGTCGGTGTGGTTGCGGTAGATCTCGTTGTAGGCGACCAGGTTGTTGACGCTGTTACGGTCGATCACCAGCCCCGAGAGTTTGTTGTCGTAGCTGCGGTTGTTGAAGATGAAGCTGTCGTTGACCTCACGGGAAATGATGATGCCGTGCTTCTTCTTCGTGCCGTAGACGGTGTTGTCGGCAATGATCAGGCGATGGGAGCGGTCGTGGGGGTCGATGCCGTAGACGATGTTGTCTTTGTAGGTGTTGCCCTTGACCACGAAGTCGCTGGTTTCATAGCAGTAGAAGCCGTACCACATGTCGGAGAACTCGGAACCGATGATCCAGCCGGTCGGTTCCGGGCGCTTGAGGACCTTGGCCATGTTCGGCGTGTACTGGGAAATACTCACGCCGTAGGACTTACTGTTGGCGTAGCCGAAACTGGCCATCTTGCTGTTGACGATGTAGGTCTGGGTGCCGCCCCAGGCCAGCAGGAACGGGCGGAAGTCCTTGGGCGAACGGAAGGTCGCCGGGCCGTTGTCCTTCTCGCGCCAGCCGGTGATCTTGCTGTCACGCACAAACAACTGGCCGTCGTTGACCAGGAACGAGCCGGCCTCCTCGGACAGGCGCAACTCTTGCGTTTGTTTGTCGATCTCGAGAATGCCCTTGGCCCCGACCACGATCGGCAGGCGCGCGAGAAACACCCCCGGCGACGTCTCGCTGAAGTACTGCTTGGGCAGCTTTTTGCTCAGGTCCTTGAGGTTCAAGTAACCGTCGTCAATGAAGATCGCCTGGGGAATGCCGTGCTGACGGACCACCCATTCGGCCATCTTGTTGTCACCGCCGATAAAGTCCTTCAGCGCGTCTTCCTGCATCATCCGCCGCACGCTGACCTTGCCGGCCTTGCTGCGGACGATCTTCGCCGCGGCCGCTTCGGCGGTGTAGCCGGAGAGGTCGGGCAGCTTCGGCGCGGCCAGTTCCAGCGGGCCGGTCGGCGCACTGCTGACGGTGTAGGTCTTGGCCTGTTGCAGCTCCTTGGCCAGGGTCACCGGCTTGGCCGGCTCGACACTGGCGCAGGCGGCATTGGCGGCCAGCAACAGGGCGGCGGCGAGCAGGCTGATCGCGGGGTTGTTCATCCGGGGCACTCCCTTGGCGGCTCGCATCAGAAGCGCCAGATCACGTCGACGAATGCGCGGTGCATGTACGAGTCGACCTGGTTGCCGTAGGCATCGCCCGGCTTGAACACACCGCCACGAAAGCGCACCAGCGCCGCCGGTTCGTCGATCGACTTGCTCAGGCTGGCCGGCAACAGGCCTTGCTTGAAGTACTTGGTGACCACCAGGTCGACTTCCTGGCCGAGGTCTTTGTTGCCGTCTTCCAGTGGCAGGGAAGTGCTGGAGAGCAGGGCGCCGGTGACGTCGTCGTAGTTGTTGTCGACCGCGTTGATGCCGTTGCTGCCGACCGGCTTGTTACCGTCGACGCGCCAGAATTTGTGGTAGACCAAGCTGGCGTCGTAGTCGTCCTGAATCATCCAGGAGCCGAACAGGGTGGCGCTCTGCATGTTGTTCATTTCGCCACGGAAGGCCTCGCCGAAACGATGGACCCGGGCGCGGGTGCCGGTGTAGTTCGAGCGGTTGCTCTGCAAGCCGTTCTGCTCGTAGTCGGCACTGGCGCGGGCATAAGCGGCACCGACCTGCCACTTCGGATCGAGGCGCAGACGTACGCCCAAATCGGTGGCCCAGCCGTCGACGTCGCCACTGCGCTTGGCTTGCGCCGGCTGGCTGCCATCGGCGTTCAGCGGGTTGACCGTGTCGCGGTCGCCGCTCATGCCGGTGAGGCTGGCCCAGTAATTGACGGTGTTGGTGTTGCGCCAGTTGTAGGCGTCGCTGTTGGCTTCCACGCCGACCCAGCTGAGGTCGCCATTCTGTTTCTTGTCGGTGGCCTCGGGTGCTTCGCCGGGCGTCGGGTAGTCGAGCTTGCCGTTGTCATGGGTGTGGTGGGCGCGCAGGCCGACCCATTGCCCCGGGGTCCACTGGGTGGCGATGTCGCCGAAGATGTGCAGGCGGTCTTTGTCTTGCGGCGACAGCTCGGTGAGGTCGGTGCGGTACTCGCTGAAGCGCTCGGCGACCCCGACATTGGCTTTCAGCAGCGTGGTGTCGAAGGTCCAGTTCAGCGCCTCGATGTTGGTGTCGCGCCATTGCCCGTCGTCGTTGCGCAGGCGCTGGCGACCGAGCTTGAGTATCTCGCCGGGGTAGGGCGTCAGGCCGCTGTAGCCGACCCAGAATTCGCGCATGGCCAGGTAGTTTTTCTTGCTCTTGCGGCCGTCATCGTTGCTGCCCTGGCTGCCTTCGGTGTCGGACTGCTGCAGGGTGTCGGTTTCGATGATGTCGGTGGAGGTCACGGCCTGGCCCATGGCGTAGGCGCTCCAGTTGCCGCTTTCGCCATAGACCCACGGACGCAGGTCGAGGCCGACGCCGTTGACGTCGCCACCGCTGGCGGTGCCGAGGTCGCGGTCGTCTTCGGATTGGCCGGTGATCTTCACGTCCAAACCGAAGTTCTTGGTCTCAGTCATCGCCGCCAATGTCGGGCACGACCACAGCAGGGCGAAGCTCAGGCCAATGCCGGCCTTCACAAAGGGATTCAACTTCATAGGGATTCCTCACCATCTTGTTCTTGCAGGGCCTGGGCGCTGATCGGGTTCTGGCTCACGGCGCCACGCATCGCCTGTTCCTGTTGCAGCAGGCGTTGCGCTTCGGCCCGTTGTGCTGGCGGCAGTTGGGCGTCGATTGTTTGCGCCAGCTCGTTGGCCTGCGGGGTGTCCTGGGCCTTCGCCAGTTGGCTGAAGACATAGGCATTGAGCGGGTTGGGCTTGGTGCCCTTGCCTTGGGAGAACAGCTGGGCGAGGGCGAAGTCGGCGCTGTTCTGGCCGTTGCGCGCAGCGGTCAGCAGGTGGTCGACGGCTTTTTGCGAGTAGACCTGGCCGAGGTAGCCACGGCGATAGATCTGCCCGAGGTAGTAGTCGGCGGCGACTTCCTTGCCCACGGCTTTCTGCAGATGCGCCTCGGCGACCTTGGCGTCGGCCGGCACCCATTTGCCTTCGTAGTACAGCTTGCCCAGCAGCAGCTCGGCGCGAGGTTGATCGGCGGCGCGACCGTTTTCCAGGTACTTCATCATCGTGTCGACGTCGCCCAGTTCGGGGAAGTCGTAGAGCAACTGCGCCAGGCTGACCCAGGACGCCGGGTAGCCGGGAGCGATTTTCTCGAGCATAGCCTGGGCGGTTTTTTCATCCGGCTGGCCGAGGCTGGCATCGCCGAGCACTCGCGCCACGCTGTCGACGCGTTGAGCCGAGACGGCGCCGCGACTGAAGTTGGCCTGCAATTGCTTGAGCAGTTCGGCCTGTTGTTCGGGTTGGGCACGTTTCTGATAGACCGTGGCCAACTCGACGTAGCAGATGTCGGTGCTGTTGAGGGCGGCTTTGCAGATTTTTTCGACGTCATCCAGGTGCTGGTCGTAAGTGCCCTGGGTGCGATACAGCAGCACCTGGGCCAGGCCGGCCTCTGGATTACCGGCGCTGCGCCATTGGCTGATCTGCTGCTGGGCGTTGATCTCGGGGAAACTGTGGGGGTACTGCAGGTAGAGCATCGCCAGCGGGATCAGGGTGTTGCCTTCGCCACTGGCGGAGGCTTTTTTCAGCAGGGTTTCGGCTTCGTGACGCTCGGCTTCGCTGGCGCCCGGCTTGGCCACCAGCAGGCGTCCGAGACGAGCCTGGGCGCGAGGCGAGACGCTGGCGGCGGCGCGGTAAGTTGCTTCGGCCTTTTGCATCTGCGCCGGGTCGCGGCTGTCGACCTGGATATCGGCCAGGCCGACCTGGGCTTCGCTGTAGCCGAGGTCCGCCAGTTGCTGGTAATTCGCCGCCGCCGTCGTGGTATCGCCGCGCTTGAGGGCTTCATTGGCCAGGCGCTGATCGGGCAGGCCGGCGCAACCGGCCAGGCTGACTGCCAACGCCAGCCCACACACATAATGACCCCTGTAGGAGCGAGCCTGCTCGCGATGCGGTGAGTCAGACACACCGCATGGACTCAATCGCTGGCAAGCCAGCTCCCACAGAGTCCGTGGTGCATTGAGGAATGGAGTAGTCACAGGCATATCCTCGACTTAAAGACCACTGGCCATGGCTTTGTCGATCAGCCAGCTCAGGTTCGGGCCACGATCGCTGTTGACTTCCACCGGGCGCCCGGCCAGTGCACTGTCCAGCGCTTCGTCCGGTTTGATCTGCACACGAATGTCGGAGGACAGGTCGGCGCTGTTGAGGCTGGTGCTGCTGACGATCTTGCCGCTGCGCACGCTGTCGTCGCCGGCCACCTGGAAGCTCACGGCGGTGCCGGGGCGCACGTCGGCGAACTGGCGATAGGAGAAGCGCGCCTCGACATTGGCCTGGCTGTTACGCGGCACCAGTTGGAAGATCACGTCGCCCTTGCTGGCGTACTGACCGTCGGCAACCATTTGCTGCGCGACGATGCAGTCGCAGGGCGAGGTCAGGGTGCCGGTCATTTGCTTGCCGAACAGTTCCTCGACCTTGGCCGGTTGCAACTGGTCTTCGTCCAGATGGCCCTTGAGCACATCGAGCATGCTGGTGCTGAAGGTCGCCAGTGGCGCGCCCTTGGCGGCCACGCCGTCGGTTTGAATCAGGCTTTGCACAGTGCCGTCGCGGGGCATGGTGACGTTCATTCCCGGCACGCTGACCAGCCCGGCCTGGGCGTGGCTGACGAAGTACATGCCGTACACCGATTTGAGAATGAAACCGAAGGCTGCCAGGCCGACGATGAAGATGCCGGCGCTGAAGGTCACCGCACGCAGGCGGCCGAAGGCGCTCATGCCGCTGCCACCGTCCTTGTTCTTGCGCGCCTTGGTGAAGTTGTCCCGTTGCAGGGTCGCCAGCACGTCGCCCATGGTCACGATGTCGCCGGACAGGTGCGAGGTGATCAGGTGGCGCAGGGTGGAGATGTCCTGCGGTTCGAGGTTCTGGAATTGGCAGCCGACCCGGCCGGTCTGCGGGTCCCAGGAACGCACCATCAACTCGACGTCCATGGCCAGGCCGAGGTTGTCGATGAGGAACTGCAGGCGGCCCTTTTTCACTTCGCCGACCTTGAATGGGATCTGCCCGCCATTGAAGCTCAGGCCACCCGCCGACAGGTCGTTCAGGCGCGCCTCGACAGGCGTGCGGTCCGGTCCGAAGAAGCGCAGCTTGGCCGGGATCTTGACCCGGGCGTGTTGGCGTTGGGCTTCGGATTCATGCACTACGTTGACATTCACGGCGGTATTCATAGGGGGCGATTTCCTAGTTAATTCAGGCAAGGTGGGTCAGACCATCAGCAGCAGCACGGCGACGAAAATGCTGCCGGCGGAGAAGGTCATGGTCCGAGACGACCAGGTGTTGAACCAACGTTGAAAGCTGGCGAGATCACGGGACAGAGCAGTGGGTTGGCGCGTCCAGGACTGTTGGTCGAGGCGGAAAAACACGTAGATCTTCACCAGCGCGCCAACGATCTGGTTGTAATAGAGGATCGCTGGGTACGCCGGGCCGATCCGGTGGCCGGAGCACGACAGCAGCAGCGTCAGGATCAGCCGCGTGATGCCGATCCACAGCAGGTAGACCAGGATGAACGCGGTGCCGTATTTGAAGCTGGCGATGATCGCCACGGTCAGGCCCAGCAGCGAGGTCCACATCGATACGCGCTGGTCGAACAGCACCACTGAGGTGAACAGACCGAGGCGCTTGATCCCCAGGCCGAGGGCGCGGGAGTTCTGCCGCAGGTTGTTGCCGTACCAGCGGAACATCAATTTGCGACTGGCCTTGATGAAGCTCTTTTCCGGCGGGTGCTCCACGGTGTTGATTGCCGCATCAGGCACGTAGAAGGTGTCGTAACCCAGGCGCATCAGGCTGAACCAGCTGGACTTGTCGTCGCCGGTGAGGAACTTGAAGCGACCCAGGCGCCAGTGCTGCAGCGAGTCGCTTTCGACGTCGGCGATGAACTCCGGGTTGGTCACCACGCTGGCACGGAACACCGACATGCGTCCGGTCATGGTCAGCACGCGCTTGGACAGGGCCATCGAGCACATGTTGATGTGGCGCTGGGCGAAGCGCAGCTTGTGCCACTCGCTCATGATGTAGCCGCCGCGCACTTCGCAGAATTCGTTGGTGGTCAGGCCGCCGACGTTGTCGAACAGCTGGAACCACGGCACGGTCTTGCGCACCACGCCTTCGGCGAGCACGGTGTCGCCATCGATCACGGCAACCACTGCGCGGTCGTCCGGCAGGTGGCGGGAGATCGCACGGAAGCCGAAGGCCAGGCCGTCGCGTTTGCCGGTGCCGGGGATGCGCACGAAATCCAGTTTGACGTGGCTCGGCGGGTTCATTTTTGCCCACAGGCTTTTCACCAGCAGCTCATCGGACATTTCCACGATCGAGCACACCACGGTGGTCGGGAAACCACATTCGATGGCCTCGCGGATCACCGAGCAATAGACCTGGGCGGTGGTCAGCGCGTCGATGCGAAAGCTGGTGACCATCAGGAAAACATGGGACGGGTCCGCCGCCTTGCCCAGCTTGCGCACTTTGCGCCGCAGGTGCGGGTAGACCACGTAGAGAAACAGCATGCCGCGCAGGAAATGCGTGGCACCCATCGAGTAGCGCCAGATGCCCACGGCGCCAATCAGGAAAATAAAGTCCTTCGATTCGGAGTCGAAAGTGGACGCGGGCAACGCCAGGGCGAGGCCCATCAGTAAACATAAAAACAGCAGCCAACCGGCGGCCTGGAGTAGGCCGTGCTTTAGCCTGTGCATAATCTGCATCCGTCTCGATCCGTAAAACCTGTGGGAGCGAGCTTGCTCGCGATGGTCGTCAACGATGACGCTGGGTACCTGATACCCCGTGGTGTTCTTGCGTTCATCGCGAGCAAGCTCGCTCCCACAGGGAGGGCTTACCAGCAGATCCCTTCGGTGCGCGCCGTCGGGTTGGTGGCCTTGGCCATGAAACCGACCAGGTCGATCACCTGTTTGCCGTGGGGGACGGTGTGCGCCAGGCTGCGGAACTTCTCGTCGCGGTTGCCGAGGATGATCACGTCCGAGTTGTTGATCACTTCGTCGAAGTCCGAGTTGAGCAAGGACGAGACGTGGGGGATCTTCGATTCGATGTAATCCTTGTTGGCGCCATGCACCCGGGCGTACTCGACGTTGCTGTCGTAGATGCTCAGGTCAAAGCCCTTGCCGATCAGCATTTCGGCGAGGTCCACCAGCGGGCTTTCGCGCAGGTCGTCGGTGCCGGCCTTGAAGCTCAGGCCGAGCAGGGCGACCTTGCGCTTGTCGTGGCTGGAGACGATGTCGAAAGCGTTCTGCACTTGCGACTCGTTGCTGCGCATCAGCGAGTTGAGCAACGGTGCCTCGACGTCCAGGGAGCCGGCGCGGTAAGTCAGGGCGCGCACGTCTTTCGGCAGGCAGGAACCGCCGAAGGCGAAACCGGGACGCATGTAGTACTGGGACAGGTTGAGGGTCTTGTCCTGGCAGACCACGTCCATCACTTCACGGCCATCGACGCCGACGGCCTTGGCGATGTTGCCGATCTCGTTGGCGAAGGTCACTTTGGTGGCGTGCCAGACGTTGCAGGTGTACTTGATCATTTCGGCGACGGCGATGTCCTTGCGGATGATCGGCGCGTCGAGCTCTTCGTACAGCGATTGCAGGACGTCGCCCGAGGCCTTGTCGAACTCGCCGATGACGGTCATCGGTGGCAGGTCGTAGTCGGCGATGGCGGTGCTTTCACGCAGGAACTCCGGGTTCACTGCCACGCCGAAGTCGACGCCGGCTTTCTTGCCCGAGCAATCTTCGAGAATCGGGATCACCACATTGGCCACGGTGCCCGGCAGTACGGTGCTGCGCACGACGATGGTGTGGCGGGTGGTCTTGTCGCGCAGCACGAAGCCAATCTCGCGGCACACCGCTTCGATGTAGTTGAGTTCCAGGTCGCCGTTCTTCTTGCTCGGCGTGCCGACGCAGATCATCGACAGGTCGGTATCGCGGATCGCTTCGGCGAAGTTGGTGGTACCGCGCAGACGCCCGGTCTCGATGCCCTGGGCGAGCAACTCGCCGAGGCCCGGCTCGACGATGGGTGAACGCCCGGCGTTGATCATGTCGATCTTGTCCTTGGCCACATCGACACCCACGACGTCATGGCCGCGGGCCGACAGGCAACCGGCACAGACCGCGCCGACATAACCCAAACCAAATATGCTGATGCGCATCGTAATTACCTCTGTGTTTATCACGCCATTAAATGGCCGAAGTTAATAATGTTCTGTGGTCGAAGTGCACTCGCAACTTTCCCGCAGGCGCAAACTACCCGTAGTGGCATGTTCAATTGCGAGTGGCTAAATAAGTGCACTCAAGTTGTGCGTAACTTTGGCCGGTTGTGTCGGCTCGCCCTGATAAGCAGCCAGGCCCCCGCTGAGGAGGCTGTGGTGCAGGCGCCTGGTACTTCAATCAGTACACTTCAGGGGCGAGGCGCTGGCCTTTTTGGGATAGTGAGTCGAGAGGTTCTCCGGTCAATCACTGTTGTTCCCGAAGCACGATCGCCAGGCAGCAAGTTCAATGTGACAACTTGCTTATTGGCTGCATGCTTTGCGTAAGTCATCTCCTACGACTTCGTGAAGAATCGTTACCGGTGGTATGAGCGGCGCATTTTCGGATAGTTCATGGCCGCTCATCCTGATTTTTGAAATCTCTTGAAATATTGCCAAAGATGGCACTGCTCTCATATTGATAGCACTTACCGTTTGGGCCTTTATATTTGGGGAGTTAATTGGCGGGGATAGTTTTATGCCACTACCGAATAAAAAAATCGGTGCCACTAGTGAAAAAAATCACTCCTGTCGAGTGAAATTAAAGTTAGCGCAGAGGCGTGGCGAATTTTTGGCGTCATGAAAATGACGTATTTGGCGGGAGTCAGGGGAGGATCTGGCGCGTCGACAGCCGAGGCCGTCGCGCGCCATTGTTGCTTTATTCCGGTGCGTGATCGCGCAGGAAGACCAGATTGTCGGGTTTCGACTGTTCGGCGCTGTAGCGGTAGCCCTGCAGGTCAAAGCCGGTGAGGGCTGCGGGGTCGTTGATGCGTTCCTGGATGACGAACCGGCTCATCAGGCCGCGGGCTTTTTTCGCGTAGAAGCTGATGATCTTGTACTGGCCGTTCTTCAGGTCCTTGAACTCGGTATTGATGATCCGTGCGTTGAGGGCGCTGCGCTTGACCGCCGAGAAGTACTCATTGGAGGCCAGGTTCAGCAACACGTCGTCGCCTTGCTCGGCCAGGGCTTCGTTCAGCCATTCGCTGATCTGCGTGCCCCAGAAGGCGTACAGGTCCTTGCCCCGGGCGTTGGCCAGCTTGGTGCCCATTTCCAGGCGGTACGGTTGCATCAGGTCCAGCGGGCGCAGCAGGCCGTAGAGGCCGGAGAGCATGCGCAGGTGCTGTTGCGCATAGTCGAAGTCGGCTTCGCTGAAAGTCTGGGCATTCATGCCGGTGTAGACGTCGCCCTTGAAGGCCAGCAGCGCCTGCTTGGCGTTGTCCTGGGTGAAGGCCGGGGTCCAGCTGCCGAAGCGTGCGGCGTTGAGGCCACCGATCTTGTCGGAAACGTGCATCAGTTCGCTGATCTGCGCCGGCGTCAGCTCGCGCAATTGCTCGATCAGCTCCTGGGAGTGGTCCAGGTACTGCGGCTGGGTGAAGCGCTGGGTGGCCGGCGGCGTTTCGTAATCGAGGGTCTTGGCGGGGGAAATCACCATCAGCATGCAGTCGTCTCCTTTAAACGTGCGGCGATTCTAGGGGGTTGGGCGGCTGGACTCCAGCTATCGGGGTCATAGCTGATCGGCGGTGCGCGCAGTGGCGGAGGCGGGTGGCGAATCGGCTATAGTGCCGCGCGGGTTTTCGGAGGAGTCATCCCTGTGCGTAGCGCTTTACTGTTTGCGGCCGGCCTGTTCAGCCTCGCGGCCACTGCCGCGCCTGTCGGACCGGCGACGCTGGACCGCAGTACCTGGCCGGAACAGCTAACCAGTCCGACACTGTTCGATGTGGCTTCGCGCGCGGAGATCCTGACCTTCGCCCGGGCGCTGCTCGCCAGCGAGGCGCTGGATGAGGCCGCGCTGAAACAGCGCCTGGGCCTGCGCATGATCAACCTCGAGGCGATCAACCGCCTGCGGGAACGGATGTGGGTGCGCCTGCTGGCGAACTACAACTTCGCCCAGCAAAGCTGCGACCAGGATGCCTCCTTCTGCTTCCTGGTAGAGGACCGCGACACCCTGCGCGAGCAGGCCGGCAAATTCGAACTGGGTGAGGACTCCTACTACACCCGTTGGGTCGAGCCGAGCCGGCAGTTCCATGAGCGCTATCTCGACGAACAACTGCGCAAGGCCGCGCTGCTGCCGCAAACCAGCAGCGAGGTGGAATTGCTCGGTGATCACGAGCGCAATGGCGAGCAACTGAATGACCGACTGTTTGTCCTCAGTTTTGACAGTGGTGCCAACCTGGTGCCGGATCACAGCGCTTGGCTGGCTGACTACCTGCGTGAGGCGAAACTCACGGGCACCTTCTTCGTTCTCGGCAGCGAGATCCAGGCTCGCCTGACCCAGGGCTCGGTGGCGCAGTTGCAGAATCTTTATTCGGGGCAGTGCGTCGGCGTCATGGGCTGGGAGTTTCGTGCCCACAGTCATTGGCAGGATTGGCAGTATTCCATCACCCGCAGTGTCGACCTGGTGAAGAACAAACTGCCGGAGAACTTCGTACCGCTGTTCCGCCCGCCCAATGGCCAGCGGCGGGCCGATGCGGGGGGCTTTTTCAAGGCTCAGGGCTTGCAGGTGGCGCTGTGGGACATTGATCCCATGGACAGCAACCGCCAGTTGAGCGGTGAGGCCAGTGGTCAACGGGTGCTGACGCTGATGTTGCTGTGGCGCCACGGGGTGATCAACTTCAATAGCCGGCAAGATGCAGTGACTACGGCGTTGCCCTGGCTGATGGCGCAAACGGCGCAAAGCGGGATCGGTTGGGAAGAGTGTCAGGACGCGTTTCGCTGAAACGCCAAAACCCCGTAAACATTGGCTTTGGGGTGAATTTTGCGAGGAATTCGCTGCAGGTGGACTTCCGACTTTAACGGTGCCTGAGTCACCCGCCAAGCGCTTTTTAGCGCTGTGAAAAATAAATATCAAAAAAGTATCAAAGTGCTTTTTCCTGTCATGGTTTTTGGAGTATTACGAAGACAGACCGCCGAAACCTGCAGCACAGGTGGCGTCTTCCAAGACCCGCTTGTGTGCAATTCTCCGGACGCCCCCCCGGGGAATTCGGTGGCCACTTCGAGGCGCAGCACTGTCACGGTATTGCGTCGACTGGCTCCCACAAAGGTGACCGAGTATGGATGATCACGGACGTAGCCCTTCTTCCAACCAGCCAATCCTTTATGTACTCGATACCAACGTATTGATTCACGATCCAAACGCGCTCCTGAACTTCGAAGAACACCACGTCGCCATTCCCATGACCGTGCTTGAGGAGCTGGACAAGCTCAAGAGTGGGCATCACAGCGTCGCGGCCGAATGCCGCCAGGCCATTCGCCTGATCGACAAGACCCTGGGCGAGGCGTCCCCGGAAGACGTCGAGCTGGGTGTGCCGATCCAGCGTGGCAAAAGCGGTCCCAAGGGCTTGCTGTCGATTCTGATGAGCAAGCGCGCCGAGCCGAATATCATTCTGCCCGAGCACCTGAACGACAACATCATCATCAACCAGTTGATCGACCTGCACGCCCGTGAGCCCAAGCTGCCCGTGGTGCTGGTCACCAAAGACATCAACATGCGCCTCAAGGCCCGCGCCTGCGGGATCGCGGCCGAGGACTACAGCACCGACCAACTGGTCGACGACGTCTCGCTGCTGCCTAACGGCTATCACAACATGAGCGGTTCCTTCTGGGATCGCGTGAGCAAGGTGGAGACCCGTCAGGACCACGGTCGCACCTGGCACCAGGTGCAACTGATCGACAACCTGCCGGCCGTGCACATCAACGAATTCATCATCGACGAACAGGGCTTTGTCGGCTGGATCAAGGAGATCGAAGACGCCAAGCTGCTGATCCTCGACCTGCATCAGGAACCCCTGTTGCACCAGGAAGCCTGGGGCCTGAAACCGCGTGACATCTACCAGAGCCTGGCGCTGTATGCCTTGCTCGATCCGGACATCCACCTGGTGAACCTGTCAGGCGCCGCCGGCTCCGGCAAAACCATCCTCGCGCTGGCAGCGGCCATCGAGCAGACCATGGTCAGCAAGCGTTACCGGCGCATCATCGCGACCCGCAGCGTGCAGGGTCTGGATCAGGAAATCGGCTTCCTGCCGGGCACCGAGGCGGAAAAAATGGAGCCGTGGCTGGGCGCCATCACCGACAACCTCGAAGCCTTGCACATGGATGACGAAAGCACCCATGGCAGCGTCGACTACATCCTCAGCAAAGTGCCACTGCAGTTCAAATCCCTCAACTACATCCGCGGCCGCAGCTTCCAGCAAAGCCTGATCCTGATCGACGAATGCCAGAACCTCACCCCGCACCAGATGAAAACCATCATCACCCGTGCCGGCGCCGGTTCCAAAGTGGTGTGCCTGGGCAACCTGGCGCAGATCGACACCCCTTACCTGTCCGCGACCAGCTCCGGGCTGACTTACCTGACTGAACGCTTCAAGGATTTCCCCAACGGTGTGCACATCACCCTGCAAGGGGTGCCTCGTTCGATTCTGGCCGAATACGCCGAATCTCATCTGTAACTTTTCACACACACCGGGCGGCCTTGAAAGCCGCCCGGTTTTTTTGCGTGGCGGATAACCCTACAAACAAGGGTGATTAAATCTGACCAGCAGGTTTACAATCGGGGCTCCTGATCAGGAGTAACCCCGTGCTGACTCATCTCGATTCCCAAGGTCGCGCCAATATGGTCGACGTCACCGAAAAATCCGTGACGTTCCGTGAGGCAACGGCCGAAGCGCGCGTGCGCATGCTCCCCGAAACCCTGCAAATGATCGTCAGCGGCGGCCACCCCAAGGGTGATGTGTTTGCCGTGGCACGCATTGCCGGGATTCAGGCAGCGAAGAAAACCTCGGATCTGATCCCCCTGTGCCACCCGTTGCTGCTGACCGGGGTCAAGGTCGAGCTGAACGCCGAAGGGCTCGATACGGTGCATATCACCGCCCGCTGCAAGCTGTCAGGGCAGACCGGCGTGGAAATGGAAGCCCTGACCGCCGCCAGCGTCGCCGCATTGACCATCTATGACATGTGCAAGGCGGTGGACCGCGGCATGGTCATCGAGAACGTGCGTTTGCTGGAAAAACTCGGTGGCAAGAGCGGGCACTATCAGGCGGACGACCAATGAAAGTGACAGTCAAATACTTTGCCCGATACCGCGAAGCCCTGGGCATGGATTCGGAGCGGGTCGAGGGTGAATTCGCCACGGTCGACGATGTTCGCGCACTGTTGGCACAGCGTGAAGGTGCCGAAGTGCTGAGCGAGCAGAACCTGATGTGTGCGCGCAATGAAGACCTTTGCCAGCTGGACGAACCGCTCAGTGATGGCGATGAAGTGGCGTTCTTTCCCACCGTGACCGGAGGCTGAACCATGGCCATCCGCGTGCAATCGGCGCCGTTCGATCCGGGCGCTGAAGTCAATGCACTGCACGACGCCAACGTCGGCGTCGGTGCGGTGGTGAGTTTTATCGGTTATGTGCGCGACTTCAACGATGGCCTCGATGTCGCCGGGATGTTCCTTGAACACTATCCGGGCATGACCGAAAAAGCCCTGGCCAAGATCGCCGTCGAGGCCGAGCAGCGCTGGCCTCTGCTCAAGCTCGAGGTGCTGCATCGCATCGGCGCCCTCGAGCCGGGCGAGCCCATCGTGTTTGTCGGCGCCACCAGCGCCCACCGCCAGGCGGCATTCGACGCCTGCGCCTTTGTCATGGACTACCTGAAGACCCGCGCGCCGTTCTGGAAGAAAGAAACCACCAGTGATGGCCCGCGTTGGGTGGAAGGGCGGGACAGTGATCATGCGGCGGCGGATCGCTGGAAGCGCTGAGTCCGTTATTTTTGCATTGTCTATAAGTGCCCCATCGCGAGCAGGCTCGCTCCTACAGTTTGATCCGCGCCCAATGTAGGAGCGAGCCGGCTCCGGGCGGCGTTCCGACGATGGCGGCATTTGCCTCACAAAAATCCTCAATGACTGCCCACCCGACCACCGGCCGGCACGCCCCGCATTTGCCCGGTTGACGCCAAATACATAAAAGTCCAGTATGGAATTATAAGTACAAAAAAAGGTTTCCACCGTTCCAGCGCTTTCTTCTCTCTTGCCAAACCAACAACAACTCGCGAGAAAACCACCATGAAGAAGTTACCCCTCATCACCGGTCTGGCCCTGAGCCTGTTGGCGTGCAGCTCAGTGTTCGCCGCCGAGAAAACCCTGCGTATCGGCATCGAAGCCGCCTACCCACCGTTCGCCTCGAAAACCGACAAGGGCGAGATCGTCGGTTTCGACTACGACATCGGCAACGCCTTGTGCGCCGAGATGAAGGTCAAGTGTGTGTGGGTCGAGGGTGAGTTCGACGGTCTGATTCCTTCCCTCAAAGTGAAGAAAATCGACATGGCGTTGTCGTCCATGACCATCAACGATGATCGCAAGAAGTCGGTGGATTTCACTCACAAGTATTACTTCACCTCATCGCGACTGGTGATGAAGGAAGGCGCGACGGTGGATGATCAGTACGCCAGCCTCAAGGGCAAGACCGTCGGTGTGCAGCGCGCCACCACCACCGACCGCTATGCCACAGAGGTATTCGAACCCAAGGGCATCAACGTCAAGCGCTACAGCAACAACGAAGAGATCTACATGGACCTGGCAGCCGGGCGTCTTGATGCGATCTTTGCCGACACCATCCCGCTCAACGACTTCCTGTCGATGCCCCGTGGCAAGGGCTACGCCTTTGTCGGGCCGGAGCTCAAGGACCCGAAATATGTGGGTGAGGGCGCGGGGATTGCGGTGCGCAAGGGCAATGCCGAGCTGGTCAGCCAGCTGAACAGCGCCATCGATGCGATTCGCGCGGATGGCGAGTACCTGAAGATTTCCGAGAAGTATTTCAAGTCGGATATTTACGGCGATTGATCGACCGCTATCGCGAGCAGGCTCGCTCCTACAGGGATGGAGTACACCGATCCATTGTAGGAGCCAGCCTGCTGGCGATGGGGCCTTAACAGCCCCCGCAAAACCTCAGCCCTTCATCTCCTTCAAATGCTTGTACACCGTCGCCCGCCCCATGTTCAGCACATTGGCCACATAGTTGGATGCGCTTTTACCCTTGAAGGCGCCTTCGGCATGCAGGGCCAGCACCAGCTCGCGCTTGTGTTCGCGGGTCAGCACGTTCAAGCCCAGTTGCCGTTCCCGCAGCCAGTTGTGCAGGAAGGTGTTGATGCGCTCCTGCCAGTCATCGCGAAACAGCGCGTCGGGTTGCGGGATCAGTTTGGACGGTGACAGGAACAGGTCCAGCGCAGCCTTGGCGTTTTCGAACAGGGAAATGTTCAGGTTGATGCACAGCACGGCCAGCGGATGGCCCTGGCTGTCGCGCAGCACGCTGCTGAGGCTGCGAATCTTCTGTCCATCCCAGTTGAGTTTTTCGTACGGGCCGATATTGCGCTCGCTGACCTCGTCACTGAGCATGTCTTCCAGCGCCGCGTCGTCGCCGATCTCGCGCTTGGACAGGTTGTTGGCGATGTAGTCGATTTTCTGCGTACGCAGGTCGTGCAGCACCACCTCGGCATGGGGGAAAAACAGCGTGGCGATGGCGTCGGCGATCGCCCGGAAGTTATCCAGTGCAGGATCGGGTAGAGGTGGGGTCATGGGTGTTGCTCCAGGCAATCGGCGCCCCGTGGACAAGGGGCGCAGGAAGTTTGCCGCAAACAGGGGCGGGCGTCACCCCAGCGGGTGTCAGCCGAGTCGCGAAGGCGAGAGCATTTCAGCGCTGAGGCCGAATTCGCACAAGTGCTGCGGCAGTGGCTGACCGCGAACCAGCGCGGCGCTGGCCTGGCCCATGGCGGGCGAGGTCTGGATGCCATAGCCGCCTTGTGCCGCCACCCAGAACAGCCCCGGTACCTGCGGGTCGAAGCCACTGATCAGATCGCCATCGGCAACGAAGCTGCGCAGGCCGGCCCAGGTGCGGGTCGGGCGGCGGATGGTCAGGGTGGTGGCCTCTTCGATCTGGTAGATGCCCATGGCGATGTCCAGCTCTTCCGGCTGCACGTCGTGGGGTTCGACCGGGTCGGCGTTGGCCGGTGAGCCGAGGAACATGCCGGCGTCGGGCTTCATATAGAAGGATTCGTCGAGGCTGACCAGCATCGGCCAATTGTGAATGTCCACGCCTTCCGGTCCGGCAAAGATGAACGCGGCGCGCCGCTTGGGTTGCAGGCCCAGGGGGCGGGCGCCTGCCAGTTCGCCGAGCTTGTCGGCCCAGGCGCCGGCAGCGTTGATGATGATCGGCGCACTGAAGGTCTGGGTGGCGGTTTGCACTTGCCAGTGGCCGTCTGCATCACGTTGCAGGCCGAGCACTTCGCTGTCGGTGTGCACTTCGCCCTGGTTGCGCCGGATGCCGCGCAGGTAGCCCTGATGGAGGGCATCGGTGTCGATGTCGGTCGCGGTGGGATCGTAGAGCGCGCCGAAGACTTTTTCTCGACGCAGGATCGGCAGGCGCACGCAGGCCTCGTCGGCACTGAGCAATTGCATCTGCGGCACGGTGGCCTTTGCGCTGAGGTATTGGTTGTTCAGCTCTGCCGGGTCATTGCTGAAGTCGACGGTCATCTCGCCGCGCGGGGTCAGCAACGGGTGTTCGCAGAAGCCTGGCGGCGGCGCATCGAAGAATTCGCGGCTGGCCTGGGTCAGCGCACGCACCTGTGGCGTGCCGTAGGCTGCTGTGTAGAGCGCCGCCGAGCGCCCGGTGGAGTGGTAACCGGGGTGGGACTCGCGTTCGAGCACGATCACCCGACCCTGCCGGGACAGCCAGAAACCGGTGGAGGCACCGGCGATACCGCCGCCGATGATGATGAAGTCAGCCTGGGGCATGAGCGGCTCCTGTCAGTGCGCCAACGGGTAGATGGCATTGGCCAGTGCAATGTCTTCCAGGCCCAAACCGATCGAGCGGAAGAACACATGGCGCTCGTAGTCCGGACGCTGCACCTTGCCACTGAGCAGGTCAGGCAAATCGCCGAGGATTGCCGTCTGGTTCCAGCCATGCTGCTCACTGGCGATCAGCATTTCACCGGCCGAACCCGGGGTGGTCAGGCGGTAGTCGCAGAACACCTGCATGTCGTTGAGGCTGTAAGGCGGCACTTCGTGGGCGCGCGGGGCGTTGGTGCTGATGGAGGTAATCAGCGCCGGTTTGCTCAAGTCGGCTGGGTCGATCACCGGTCCGGCGGAGGAAGTGCAGAGCATGACCACGTCCGCATCGGCGATGGCGGCTGCGCGGCTGCTGGCGATGTTCACGCGTGGCTCGATGGATTCCAGCAAGGCGATGGTTGCAGCGTCGTCGGCCAGGTTCGGCGAATACAGGCTGATGCTCTGCCAGTCACGCAGGCCCTTGACGTAGTGCAGGTGCGCCTGGGCAACCTTGCCGCTGCCAATGATTGCCAGTTTCGTCGCTTGCTGCGGTGCCAATGCATCGACCGCCACCGCGGTAGTTGCCGCCGTGCGCGCGGTAGTCAGTTCGCCGGCATCGCACAGCAGCAGCGGCTGGCCGGTCTGCATCGACATCAGCAAGGTCCAGGCGGTGACCAGCGGCCCCTGCTCGCGGACGATGTAGGGCGAAGTCTTGATCCCGTATACACCCTCTTCGGCCAGCACCCCGAGGTAGTTGATGAAGTCGCCGGCACCCTGGGGAAACTCCACCAGTTGCTGGGCTGGCTGCACGGCCTGGCCTGCCGCCAGGTCACGGAACAGCTTGCGCAGGACCTGCGGCACGTCGACCTGCGCGAGCAGTTCACGGGCCTGGGCTTGATCGATCACTAAAGGGGTGCTGGACATGCAAGGACTCCATGAAGTCGCAACTAAACTAATTTGTCTATTGTGGACTTATTGATCTATTTGGCAATATCCGGGCGTAAAAAAAGCGCAGTCCGTGGCCGGCTGCGCTTCTTTTATCGTGACCCAATCTTACGGGCGTTTGCGCTCTACAGGCCGCAGCAGATGGGTCGGCGGGGTTTCGCAGCTGATCTTGCGACCCAGCAGCTCTTCGATGGACGGTAGCTGGTAGGAGTCGTCTTCACCGGCAAAGCTGATGGACACGCCGTCAGCGCCCGCGCGACCGGTACGACCGATGCGGTGTACGTAGTCGTCCGGCACTTCCGGCAGGGTGAAGTTGATCACGTGGCTGATGCCGTCGATGTGAATGCCACGACCGGCCACGTCGGTGGCCACCAGCACGCGAATCTTGCCTTCGCGGAAACCTTCGAGGGTCTTGATGCGCTTGTGCTGTGGCACGTCGCCCGAGAGTTGCGCGGCATTGATGCCGTCGCGCACCAGGCGTTCTTCGATGCGGCGCACTTCGTCCTTGCGGTTGGCAAATACGATGACCCGCTCCCAACCGTTGTCGTTGACCAGGTTGTAGAGCAGTTTGTATTTGTCGGCGCCGGCCACCGCGTAGATGTGCTGCTCGACGTTTTCGTTGGCGACGTTGGCCACTTCGATCTCGACGATGGCCGGATCGGTGGTCCACTGCTTGGCCAGGTTCATCACGTCTTCAGTGAAGGTGGCGGAGAACAGCAGGGTCTGGCGTTCACTTTTCGGCGGAGTCTGGCGAATGATCTGACGCACTTGTGGGATGAAACCCATGTCGAGCATCCGGTCGGCTTCGTCCAGCACCATCACTTCGACCATGTCCAGGTGTACGTCGCCGCGCTGGTTGAAGTCCAGCAGGCGGCCCGGCGTGGCGACGAGGATGTCGCAATGACGGGCTTCAAGGTGCTTGAGCTGCTTGTCGAAATCCATGCCGCCAACAAAGGTCATGACGTTGAGGCCGGTGTACTTGGTCAGGTCGGCGGCGTCTTTGGCGATCTGCACCACCAGCTCGCGGGTTGGAGCGATGATCAACGCCCGCGGCTCGCCCATGTAGCGTTCTTTCGGCGGCGGAGTTTGCAGCAGTTGGGTGATGATCGACACCAGGAACGCAGCGGTTTTGCCGGTACCGGTTTGAGCGCGACCGATGGCGTCCTTGCCGGCCAGGGTGTAACCCAGGACCTGCGCCTGGATCGGCGTGCAGTACGGGAAGCCGAGGTCCTGGATGGCGTGCATCAGTTCAGGCGCGAGCTTGAAGTCGTGGAAGCGGGTTTTGCCTTCCTGGGGTTCGACCACGAAGTCTTCGAGTTTCCAGGCCACTGCCGGCGCTTTTGGCGCACGTGGGCGACGCGGTTTAGGCGTCTCGCTGCGTGCGGGTGTCGGGGTCGCTTCGACGGCGGGTGGGTTCACCGGCTCGCTTTTCGCTGCGCCGTCCGCAGTGGTCCGACCAGGCTGATGACCGTCGGTGCGGTGGCTGGTAGCAGGAGTGGGGGCGCTGGAGCTGGGCGCGAGCTGCTCAGCCTCGCTTTTACCGAACATTTTCTTGAGTGCTCTGAGCACGGTCATCTCATCAATTGATTAAGGAATGTACGCCGGCCAGTGTAATGCAAGAAACGGGCGCGGCGTAGTGCGTTGGTCATACGGCGACACAGATGTGCCGGTATCAGCGCAAACGGTCGGCGAGCCAGGTGCCAATGTCGCGAATTTCCTCGGGTAACACTTCGTGCCCCATTGGGTATTCCTGCCATGTCACGGTGACACCACGGTCTTTCAGGTGCTCGTGGGCGCTGCGGCCCATCGAGTTCTGCACCACGTCGTCGTACTGGCCGTGCAGGCACAGTGCCGGAATCCGCTGCTGGCTGGCCGACAGTTCCAGTGCGTCGCTGAAGGTCGGGGCATAAGTGGAGAGTGCCAGGACACCGCCGAGTGCGCCCTGCCATTTCAAAAACGCGGTATGCAAGACCACTGCGCCGCCCTGGGAAAAGCCCGCGAGGAAAATCCGCGAGGCGTCTATTCCGCTGGCGCGCTGCTGTTCGATCAGTTCGACGACACGATCGGCGGAGGCTTCCAGTTGGTCGCGGTCGATTGCCCGAGCCGGACTCATGGCCAGGATGTCGTACCAGCTCGGCATTTCGTAGCCGCCATTGATGGTCACGGCGCGGGTTGGCGCCTGGGGCAGGACGAAGCGCGTGGTTTGCAGGGTTTCCTGCAGGGCTTCGGCCACCGGCAGGAAGTCGAAGCGGTCGGCACCCAGGCCGTGCAGCCAGATGACGCAGGCGTCTTCGGCCTTGGCAGGGTGAAGAATCAAGGGCTCGCTCATGTTTGCTCCAGTTTTGTGCGTGCGCTCGCATTCGGTGCGAGGCAGAGGTGCACGCTCGGTCGATCAGTTAAGAAGATGTCGCACGGTTGCAAGTTTTGCTCTTGACCTCACGCTGAAACGCTTTTGCGATCAGTGTGGTACGGGCCTTGCTATGGGGAAACCCGTGCAATCAATCCTGCGCCTGGCGGTAACACTATCAGGCTAACGTCGGCGACGGGAATGCAAAAATCCGGTGATGGACGTTCGCCACAGGCCGCTACGGGCTTGGCAGACAGGAAAGGGCTACAGCCCGTTCGGCCGATTGGTGAGAAGTGAGTTTTCCATTATGTGGATTTTCTCCTACTAGACTCATAGCGAAAGTCCGACGCCGCTTGACCCTAAAACAAGCCAACACGGGTCAACAGCGCCTCATAAGGGTGCGGCAGGACTCAAGCTCCGACACAACAAGAGCAAAACTGGAGGTTTGAATGAAGATGTTGAAATCCACCCTGGCAGTCGTGACTGCGGCCGCAGTACTCGGCGTCAGCGGGTTTGCCCAGGCGGGCGCAACCCTGGATGCGGTGCAAAAGAAAGGTTTTGTGCAGTGCGGCGTCAGCGATGGCCTGCCAGGTTTCTCGGTTCCAGACTCCACCGGCAAGATCGTCGGTATCGATGCTGACGTCTGCCGTGCGGTTGCGGCTGCCGTATTCGGCGACGCGACCAAGGTCAAGTTCAGCCAACTGAACGCCAAGGAGCGTTTCACCGCGCTGCAATCCGGCGAAATCGACATCCTGTCGCGTAACACCACCATGACCAGCTCCCGTGACGCGGGCATGGGCCTGAAATTCCCGGGCTTCATTACCTACTACGACGGCATCGGCTTCCTGGTCAACAACAAGCTGGGCGTGAAAAGTGCCAAGGAACTGGATGGCGCGACCATCTGCATCCAGGCCGGTACCACCACCGAGCTGAACGTTTCCGACTACTTCCGCGGCAACGGTCTGAAGTACACCCCGATCACCTTCGACACCTCCGATGAAAGCGCCAAGTCGCTGGAATCCGGTCGTTGCGACGTGCTGACCTCCGACAAGTCCCAGCTGTTCGCCCAGCGCAGCAAGCTGGCGGCGCCGACTGAATATGTGGTCCTGCCGGAAACCATTTCCAAGGAACCACTGGGCCCGGTCGTGCGTAATGGCGACGACGAGTGGCTGGCCATCGTGCGCTGGGTCGGCTACGCCATGCTCAACGCCGAAGAGGCAGGCATCACCTCGAAGAACGTCGAGGCTGAAGCCAAGAGCACCAAGAACCCGGACGTCGCTCGTCTGCTGGGTAGCGACGGCGAGTACGGCAAAGATCTGAAAGTGAAGAAAGACTGGGTTGTGCAGATCGTCAAACAGGTCGGCAACTACGGTGAAGTGTTCGAGAAAAACCTCGGCAAGAGCACGCCACTGGAAATCGACCGCGGCCTGAACGCGCTGTGGAACAACGGCGGCATTCAGTACGCACCACCAGTGCGCTAATGGTTCTATCACCCGGCGGGCCAACCGCCGGGTGATGTTCTGTTCCATTCTTTGCGGGGCACTTCATGCAAAATTCTATCGGCGCACCAAAGCAGAGGTTCAGCCTCAGCGATCCAAAAGTGCGTGCGTGGCTCTTCCAGATCATCACCATCGTGGCGGTGGTCTCCATGGGCTGGTATCTGTTCGATAACACCCAGACCAACTTGCAGCACCGAGGCATTACTTCGGGCTTCGACTTTCTCGAGCGCAGTGCCGGCTTCGGCATCGCCCAGCACCTGATCGACTACACCGAATCGGACAGCTATGCCCGGGTGTTCGTCATCGGCTTGCTCAATACCCTGCTGGTGACCTTTATCGGCGTGATCCTGGCGACGCTCCTCGGTTTCATCGTCGGCGTGGCACGTCTGTCGAAGAACTGGATCATCGCCAAGCTGGCGACTGTCTATGTGGAGGTTTTCCGCAACATTCCGCCGTTGCTGCAAATCCTGTTCTGGTACTTCGCGGTATTCCTGACCATGCCGGGACCGCGCAACAGCCACAACTTCGGCGACACCTTCTTTGTCAGCGCCCGTGGCCTGAACATGCCGGCGGCGAAAATGGCCGAGGGTTTCTGGCCGTTCGCCGTGAGTATCCTGGTGGCAATCGTCGCCGTGGTGCTGATGAGCCGCTGGGCTAACCGCCGCTTCGAAGCGACCGGTGTGCCATTCCATAAATTCTGGGTCGGCCTGGCGCTGATGCTGGTGATTCCGGCGTTGTGCAGCCTGGTGTTTGGCGCGCCGGTGCACTGGGAGAAGCCGGAGCTCAAGGGCTTCAACTTCGTCGGTGGCTGGGTGTTGATCCCGGAACTGCTGGCCCTGACCCTGGCCTTGACCGTGTACACCGCGGCGTTCATCGCCGAGATCGTGCGTTCCGGGATCAAGTCGGTGAGCCACGGCCAGACCGAGGCCGCCCACTCGCTGGGGCTGCGCAACGGTCCGACCCTGCGCAAGGTGATCATCCCGCAAGCCCTGCGCGTGATCATTCCGCCGCTGACCAGCCAATACCTCAACCTGGCGAAGAACTCCTCGCTGGCGGCCGGTATCGGTTATCCGGAGATGGTCTCGTTGTTTGCCGGTACGGTGCTGAACCAGACCGGGCAGGCGATCGAGGTGATTGCCATCACCATGAGCGTGTACCTGGCGATCAGTATCAGCATTTCCCTGCTGATGAACTGGTACAACAAGCGCATTGCGCTGATCGAGCGGTAAGGAAAAGCGCATGAGCACTCATACTTTCAAACCTGACATGCCACCGCCGAGCAGCAGCATCGGCATCGTGGCGTGGATGCGCGCGAACATGTTCTCCAGCTGGCTCAACACCCTGCTGACGCTGTTCGCGTTTTACCTGATCTACCTGGTGGTGCCGCCGATCCTGCAGTGGGCGATCCTCGATGCCAACTGGGTCGGCACCACTCGCGCCGACTGCACGAAGGAGGGCGCCTGCTGGGTGTTCATCCAGCAGCGTTTCGGCCAGTTCATGTACGGCTATTACCCGCCGGAAATGCGCTGGCGCGTCGACCTGACGGTGTGGCTGGCAGTCATTGGCGTGGCGCCGTTGTTCATCTCGCGCTTCCCGCGCAAAGCCATCTACGGCCTGTGCTTCCTGGTGCTGTACCCGATTGCCGCCTGGTGCCTGTTGCATGGTGGCGTGTTCGGCCTGGCGCAAGTCGCGACCAGCCAGTGGGGCGGCCTGATGCTGACCCTGGTGATCGCCACCGTCGGCATTGCCGGCGCCTTGCCGCTGGGGATCGTCCTGGCGTTGGGGCGTCGCTCGAACATGCCGGCGATTCGTGTGGTCTGCGTGACCTTCATCGAGTTCTGGCGCGGCGTGCCGTTGATCACGGTGCTGTTCATGTCCTCGGTGATGCTGCCGCTGTTCCTGCCCGAAGGCATGAACTTCGACAAGCTGCTGCGGGCCTTGATCGGGGTGATCCTGTTCCAGTCGGCTTACGTGGCCGAAGTGGTGCGTGGCGGTTTGCAGGCGATTCCCAAGGGTCAGTACGAAGCGGCCGCAGCGATGGGCCTCGGTTACTGGCGCAGCATGGGCCTGGTGATTCTGCCGCAAGCCCTGAAGCTGGTGATCCCGGGCATCGTCAACACCTTCATCGCACTGTTCAAGGACACCAGTCTGGTGATCATCATCGGCCTGTTCGACCTGCTCAATAGCGTCAAGCAAGCGGCCGCCGACCCGAAATGGCTGGGCATGGCCACTGAAGGCTATGTGTTCGCGGCCCTGGTGTTCTGGATTTTCTGTTTTGGTATGTCGCGCTATTCCATGCACTTGGAACGCAAGCTCGACACTGGCCACAAGCGCTGAAGCGCCGTACCTAATTTAGGAAGTTCTCTTATGAGCGAAGCAATCAAACAACCGTCCAGCGCTGAAGGCATTATTCAGATGCAGGGCGTGAACAAGTGGTACGGCCAGTTCCACGTGCTGAAAGACATCAACCTGAACGTCAAGCAGGGCGAGCGTATTGTCCTCTGTGGCCCGTCGGGTTCCGGCAAATCCACCACTATTCGCTGCCTCAACCGTCTGGAAGAGCACCAGCAGGGCCGCATCGTGGTCGATGGCGTGGAGCTGACCAACGACCTCAAGCAGATCGAAACGGTGCGCCGCGAAGTCGGCATGGTGTTCCAGCACTTCAACCTGTTCCCGCACCTGACCATCCTGCAGAACTGCACGCTGGCGCCGATGTGGGTGCGCAAGATGCCCAAGCGCAAGGCCGAGGAAATCGCCATGCACTACCTGGAGCGCGTACGCATTCCGGAGCAGGCGCACAAGTACCCGGGGCAGCTGTCTGGCGGTCAGCAGCAGCGTGTGGCAATCGCCCGCGCGCTGTGCATGAAGCCGAAAATCATGCTGTTCGACGAACCGACGTCGGCCCTTGACCCGGAGATGGTGAAAGAGGTTCTGGACACCATGATCGGCCTGGCTGAAGACGGCATGACCATGCTCTGCGTGACTCACGAAATGGGCTTCGCACGCACCGTGGCCAACCGGGTGATCTTCATGGACAAGGGTGAAATCGTCGAACAGGCGGCGCCGAACGACTTCTTCGACAACCCGCAGAACGATCGCACCAAACTGTTCCTGAGCCAGATCCTGCATTGATCGAAGCGCGGTAACGAAAAAACCCGGACTGAGTGCCGGGTTTTTTTATGTCGGCAGAAACCATGGCCGCTCTGTTGCTCTCTCGGAGCAAGCTGACTAACATGTCAGGAAATTCATCCCATGATTGGATGACAGGGCGAATTCCATGTCTGAAATATCTCCGCTTGTTAAACGCTCCCTGGTCGATCAGGCCTTGGAGCAACTGCGCCTGCGCATCAGCCAGGGCCAGTGGGTAGTCGGCCAACGCCTGCCCACCGAGCCCGAGCTGTGCGCCGAATTGGGCATCAGCCGCAACACCGTGCGTGAAGCCATGCGGGTGCTGGCGTTTACCGGCTTGATCGAAATTCGCCAGGGCGATGGCAGTTATGTGCGCGCGGTGGTCGATCCGCTCGACACCCTCAAGGCCTTGTCCCGCTGTTCCCATGAGCAAGCGCGGGAGACCCGGCACATTCTCGAGGTCGAGGCCATCGGGCTGGCGGCGCTGCGGCGCACCGACGAGGATTTGCTGGCCCTGCGCCAGGCGCTGGAAGTCAGCGGCGGGCATTATCACGGCGACCTCGACAGTTACATTGCCTGCGACATGGCATTCCACCGGTTGCTGGTGGACGCCGCGCACAACCCCACCCTCAGCGAGTTGTATCGCTATTTCTCCAGCGTCGTCGCCGCCCAGTTGCGCGAGACCCTGAATGTAATCCCCAGACGTCAGGAAGTGTTCGATCTGCATATCGACCTGCTCGATGCCGTCGAGCAGCGCGACCCGGAACGGGCAAAAGCCATTTCCCGGCAGCTGATCAATGAACCCTGATACCGAGAGCCTTATGTCCAACCACCCTGAAACCCTTGCACCGAAGCGCTCGGCAGAGCTTGAAGAGCTGCTGATCGATGCCGAGGCCGACGACGAGCAGGTCCAGGCCAGTCAGCCGTTAGTGCGTCGTCCATGGCTGCTGTTGCTGGGCCTGGTGCTGGTGGCGCTGAACCTGCGTCCAGCGCTGTCGAGCATGGCGCCTCTGTTGAGTGAGGTGTCCCACGCGCTTGGCCTGTCGGCCGCCAAGGCCGGTTTGTTGACCACCTTGCCGGTGCTCTGCCTGGGGCTGTTCGCGCCGCTGGCACCGGTCCTGGCCCGACGTTTCGGCGCCGAGCGCGTGGTGCTGGGGATTCTGCTGACGTTGGCCGGCGGGATCATCCTGCGCAGTTCGTTCGGAGAGGTCGGGCTGTTTGCCGGGAGCATCCTCGCCGGTGCCAGCATCGGCATCATTGGCGTATTGCTGCCGGGGATCGTCAAGCGCGACTTCGCCAAACACGCCGGGACCATGACCGGGGTCTACACCATGGCCCTGTGCCTGGGCGCAGCCATGGCGGCGGGCGCCAGCGTGCCGTTGAGCGAGCATTTTGACCAGGGATGGACGGCGGGCCTGGGCTTCTGGATGATTCCGGCGCTGCTCGCGGCCGTGTTCTGGCTGCCGCAAGTTGGGCCCAAACACGGCGCGCACAATGTGGCGTACCGGGTTCGCGGCCTGCTGCGCGACCCGCTGGCCTGGCAAGTGACGTTGTACATGGGCCTGCAATCGTCGCTGGCCTACATCGTGTTCGGCTGGTTGCCGTCGATCCTGATCGGTCGCGGCCTGACGCCGACCCAGGCTGGACTGGTGTTGTCCGGCTCGGTGATCGTGCAACTCGCCAGCTCCCTGGCGGCGCCCTGGCTGGCCACGCGAGGCAAGGACCAGCGTCCGGCCATTGTGCTGGTGATGCTGATGACCCTGGGCGGTCTGTTCGGTTGCCTGTACGCGCCGATCGAAGGCCTGTGGGGCTGGGCAATCCTGCTGGGCCTGGGGCAGGGCGCGACCTTCGCCCTGGCCTTGACCCTGATCGTCCTGCGCTCGCGCGACTCTCACGTGGCGGCCAACCTGTCGAGCATGGCCCAGGGTTTTGGTTACACCCTGGCGTCGATGGGCCCGTTCGCGGTCGGCCTGGTGCACGACTGGACCGGTGGCTGGGGCGCCGTCGGCTGGATTTTCGCGGTGATTGGCCTGGGGGCGATCATCGCCGGACTCGGCGCCGGGCGTGCGCGCTACGTGCAAGTTGAAAGCGAACGGCTCTAATTCGGTCGCACCCGCGGTATTTGCGTGGCGAATGCCGGTGGTGTTCCGCGCTGGCGCAGACTATCGTGCAGCGATCTTTCGATTGTCCGGAGTCTGCCCATGAGCGAAGCCAACCGCGCGTTGATCACCACGTTCTACCAGGCGTTCCAGCGCCTGGATGCCGAGGCCATGGCCGCCTGCTACAGCGACGATGTGCTGTTCAGCGACCCGGCCTTTGGCGAGCTGCGTGGTCGCGATGCCGGCGATATGTGGCGCATGCTCACCACCCGGGCCAAGGATTTCTCCCTGACCTTCGACAGTGTCCAGGCCGACGAGCGCACCGGTAGCGCGCATTGGGTCGCTACCTACCTGTTCAGCCAGACCGGCAATACGGTGGTCAACGACATCCAGGCACGCTTCGTGTTTCGCGACGGCAAGATCTGCGAGCACCATGATTCCTTCAGCCTGTGGCGTTGGTCGCGTCAGGCATTGGGTTTCAAGGGCCTGCTGCTGGGTTGGACACCGCTGGTGGGCAACGCAGTGCGCGGTCAGGCGCTGAAGGGGCTGAAGGCATTCCAGGCCGGTCGCTGATAAGATTGCGGCCTGTTTCCTACAAGTCCTAATCGTTACGTGACCACCCTCAGCGAAAGCACTGTCGACGTCGACACCCCGGCAAGCAAAACCTGGTTTGTCTACCTCGTGCGTGCCGCCAATGGTTCGCTTTATTGCGGGATCAGTGATGATCCCGAGCGCCGTTTCGCCAAGCACCAGAGCGGCAAGGGCGCACGCTTCTTTCTCTCCAGCCCGGCGGTGGCGCTGGTCTACACCGAGCGCTGCCGCGACAAGAGCGATGCGCTGCGCCAGGAACGGCTGATCAAAAAACTCAGGAAGAGCGCCAAGGAGTGCCTGGTGGCCAGCGCAGTGACAGGCCCATCAATCTGACTGATCAGTTCCCATCAGGGCGCACGGGTAGGCCGGCACTCGATTGCGCGCTAAGCTGCGGGCTCCTCACTCAAGCGGCGGGACCAGCATGTCAGAGTTGATTCTTCACCATTACCCGGCTTCCCCATTCGCCGAAAAGACCCGCCTGATGCTGGGTTTCAAGGGGTTGTCGTGGCGTTCGGTGCACATCTCGCCGGTCATGCCCAAGCCCGATCTCACGGCATTGACCGGCGGCTACCGCAAGACCCCGGTGCTGCAGATTGGTGCCGATATCTACTGCGACACCGCACTGATTGCCCGGCGCCTGGAGCAGGAAAAGGCCCTGCCGGCGTTCTTCCCGGAAGGCCAGGAATTGGTCAGTGCGACCTTCGCTGCCTGGGCCGATTCGGTGCTGTTCCAGCACGCCGTGAGCCTGGTGTTCCAGCCCGAGTCGATCGCCGTGCGTTTTGCCAAGCTGCCACCGGAAGCGGTGAAAGCCTTCGTCGCCGATCGTGCCGGATTGTTCAGCGGTGGTAGCGCGACCCGGTTGTCGGCAGAGCAGGCGCGGCATCAATGGCCGACGTTCATGGCACGGCTGGAACAGCAGCTGCAGCGCGATGGCGATTACCTGTTCGGCGAGCCTTCGATTGCCGACCTGGCCATGGCCCATCCGCTGTGGTTCCTCAAGGGCACACCGGTGACGGCGCCGTTGGTGGATGCCTATCCGACGGTTTCAGCCTGGCTGACGCGGGTGCTTGGATTTGGTCACGGCGCATCCAGCGCCATGACCGCAGAAGAGGCCTTGCAAGTGGCGCGAGACGCGACGCCTGCGGCTTTGCCGGATGAGGCGTTCATCGACCCGAACGGCTTTGTCGCCGGTCAGCAGGTGGTCATCGCCGCGACTGACTATGGTGTTGATCCGGTGGCGGGGGAGTTGATGTTTGCGGGGAGTGAGGAGTTGATCGTGCGTCGCGAAGACGAGCGTGGCGGTGTGGTGCATGTGCACTTCCCGCGCCTGGGATTCCGTATCGAGGCCTGCTGACGCGTTGTCGTGCGGGCCTTCTGTGGGAGCGAGCCTGCTCGCGAATGCAACGGGTCAGTCACCGGCGATGTTGGATGTGTTGGCCTCATCGCCAGCAGCGGAGCGCCGCCCGGGCTTCTCCCACAGGTTTTGTGATCGCCGCAAAACCTGTGGGAGCTGGCTTGCCAGCGATGACGGGGTGTCAGTCGCCGCCAATGTTGGATGTGCTGGCCTCATCGCCAGCAGCGGAGCGCCGCCCGGGCTTCTCCTACAGGTTCTGCGTCGTTCGCAAGATCTGTATCCATTGCCGTTACAAGGCCGACATGATCGCATCCGGGTCAAAGTTGCGAATCAGCGTGCCATTCACGTCCAGCACCGGGATGCCGCGACCGCCCAGTGCTTCATACACCTTGCGCGCCTCGGCGTCCTTGTCGATATCGAATTCCTTGTACGGGATACCCTTGCTATCGAGAAAGCGCCGAGTCGCCTGGCAGTAGCCGCACCAGTCGGTCGAGTAAAGCACCACCCGGGCGTTGCTCCGCACTTGCTCGGAGACCGCCTGGGAAGGATTGAAAACCCGCTCGATCTTGCCCCAGTTCTGATAGATCACCACCACCAGCAGGATCAGCAGGACCTTCTTCAGCGTCCGTGCGAGCATCAGTTGCGACGCTTGAGCTGATCGGTCAGCGTGGTCGGCAGCCCCTTGATGATCAGGGTGCCGGCTTCCTCGTCGTACTCGATCTTCGAACCCAGCAGGTGCGCCTCGAAGCTGATGGACAGGCCTTCGGCGCGCCCGGTGAAGCGGCGGAACTGGTTGAGGGTACGCTTATCCGCCGGAATCTCCGGCGACAGGCCGTAGTCCTTGTTGCGGATATGGTCGTAAAAGGCCTTCGGCCGTTCTTCGTCGATCAGCTCGGAGAGTTCTTCCAGGCCCATCGGTTCGCCGAGCTTGGCCTGGCTGCTGGCGTAATCCACCAGGGTCTTGGTTTTCTCGCGGGCATCGTCTTCGGGCAGGTCTTCGCTTTCAACGAAGTCACTGAAGGCCTTGAGCAGGGTGCGGGTTTCGCCAGGTCCGTCGACCCCTTCCTGGCAGCCGATGAAGTCGCGGAAATACTCGGAAACCTTTTTCCCGTTCTTGCCCTTGATGAACGAAATGTACTGCTTGGACTGCTTGTTGTTCTGCCACTCGGAGATGTTGATCCGCGCCGCCAGGTGCAATTGACCGAGGTCCAGGTGCCGGGAAGGGGTCACGTCGAGCTGCTCGGTCACCGCCACGCCTTCGCTGTGGTGCAGCAGGGCGATCGCCAGGTAGTCGGTCATGCCTTGCTGATAATGGGCGAACAGCACGTGGCCGCCGGTCGACAGGTTGGACTCTTCCATCAGCTTTTGCAGATGCTCGACGGCAATCCGGCTGAAGGCGGTGAAGTCCTTGCCTCCGTCCAGGTATTCCTTCAGCCAGCCGCTGAACGGGTGTGCGCCGGACTCACCATGGAACAGGCCCCAGGCCTTGCCTTGCTTGGCGTTGTAGCTTTCGTTGAGGTCGGCAAGCATGTTCTCGATGGCGGCGGATTCGCTCAGCTCCGAGTCACGGGCGTGAAGAACTGCGGGCGTGCCGTCGGGTTTTTTGTCGATCAGGTGGACGATGCAATGACGGATCGGCATGGGCTTCTCGGCTGGATGAATGGAGGAGGGCGTGCTCCCCCGAAAAAGTCCCCAGTGTACCGCACCTGCTGGTTTTGGCGGCGGTTGAAGGTGGCGCTGTGTGACTCCCGTCGGGCTTATGCAGTTTTTTACCGATTTAGAGCAATAAAGCTGACCAAATGGGTAGGTAGAGGCGGATATTTCCCCGTCTCTGTGCTAGTTTTGCCCGGTCTTGCGCGAAGTCACCGCGACAAGCCTGCATTCAGCATTTGTCAGGTCGAACCAAACCCTGATTTCGGTATCTATAACCCCGATGCGTCGGTGTTGTAGCCGAGGGTGCCAGATCCAGAAGATCGGGCTCGATAGCTGACACTGCACTCTGCAATCCATATGAATTTGATAGGGAAGGAACACCACATGGCTCTTACTAAAGACCAACTGATCGCCGATATCGCTGAAGCTATCGACGCGCCAAAAACCACCGCGCGTAACGCTCTGGACCAACTGGGCCAAATCGTTGCTGATCAACTGGAAAACGGCGGTGAAATCACCCTGCCAGGTATCGGCAAGCTGAAAGTGACCGAGCGTCCTGCCCGTACCGGCCGCAACCCTTCGACTGGCGCTGCCATCGAAATCGCTGCCAAGAAAGTTATCAAGCTGGTTGTGGCTAAAGGCCTGACCGACGCTGTTAACAAGTAAGACGCATAAAAGAAAGCCGTGCTCCGGAGCGATCCGGGCACGGCTTTTTTGTTGCCTGCGATTCAGTCCTTGCGCACCCAGCGCTGACGCCAGATCTTTTGCTCGTTTGCTGTCTGGAAGGTCCAGGCGACGAAGCGGCTCTGTTTCTGCCCCTGGGACATTTCCACTACCCGGCTTTCCAGGACGCCGGCTTTTTTCAGGGCAGTTTCGATGGCAGGCAGGTTCGATGCCTTTGACACCAGCGTGCTGAACCACAGGACCTTGTGCGCAAAATGTGCGCTTTCAGCGATCAGTTGCGTCACGAAGCGCACTTCTCCGCCTTCACACCACAACTCCGCGGCCTGACCGCCGAAGTTCAATACCGGCAGCTTGCGTTTCGGGTCGGCCTTGCCCAGCGCGCGCCATTTGCGTGTACTGCCGCGCGTGGCCTCATCAAGGGAGGCATGGAACGGCGGGTTGCACATGGTCAGGTCAAAGCGCTCGCCTGGCTCGAGCAAGCCCAGCAGGATGTGCTTGGGATTGCTTTGCTGGCGCAACTGGATGGCCTTGTTCAGCCCGTTGGACTGGACGATGGCTTTGGCGGAGGCCACGGCCGTGGCGTCGATCTCCGAGCCGAGGAAGTGCCAGCGGTAATCGCTGTGGCCGATCAGCGGGTAGACGCAGTTGGCGCCCATGCCGATATCCAGCACCTGCACCGCCGCGCCCCGTGGAATGACGCCTTCGTTGCCGCTGGCCAGCAGATCGGCGAGGAAATGCACGTAGTCGGCGCGGCCCGGCACCGGTGGGCACAGGTAGTCTGCCGGAATGTCCCAATGGGCAATGCCATAGAAGGATTTGAGCAGCGCCCGGTTAAACACCCGCACCGCGTCGGGGCTGGCGAAGTCGATGCTCTCTTTGCCATACGGATTGATGATCACGAACTTCGCCAGTTCCGGGGTGCTTTTGATCAGCGCCGGGAAGTCGTAACGGCCCTGATGGCGATTGCGCGGGTGCAGGCTGGCCTTTTCACGGGGTGCCACAGCTTTGGCCGGGATCGGTGTGGCAGGCTTTTTGCGCGCAGGTTTGGGGGTGCGAGGGACGTTCATGGCTGGAGTCGATTCGGGTATGGCTGAAAGTGACGGGCATTGTCCCACATCCTGCGGCTGTGAACCCAATTGCAAACACAGGGCTCTGTGGGAGCGGGCTTGCCCGCGATAGCAATCTATCAGGCAAATCTGTTTTGAATGTTTGGCCGTATCGCGGGCAAGCCCGCTCCCACAGTGATCAGTGGTGTAGGTGGGCTAGGGGAACAAAAAAGGGAGACCATCACTGGTCTCCCTTTTTCATTGCGATTTACCGATTACAGACTGGCAATCCGCGCGTGTTGCTCGGCCAGCTTGCCCAGGGCCTGTTCGGCCTCGGCCAGTTTGGCGCGTTCTTTCTCGATGACTTCGGCCGGGGCCTTGTCGACGAAACCGGCGTTGGACAGCTTGCCACCAACCCGCTGCACTTCACCTTGCAGGCGCTGGATTTCCTTGTCCAGGCGCGCCAGTTCGGCACCCTTGTCGATCAGGCCGGCCATCGGCACCAGCACTTCCATCTCGCCGACCAGGGCGGTGGCGGACAGCGGTGCTTCTTCGCCAGCGGCGAGGACGGTGATCGATTCGAGCTTGGCCAGCTTCTTCAGCAGGACTTCGTTCTCGCTGAGGCGACGCTGGTCTTCGGCGCTGACGTTTTTCAGGAACAGTGGCAGCGGCTTGCCCGGGCCGATGTTCATTTCGCCACGGATGTTACGTGTGCCGAGCATCAGGCCCTTGAGCCATTCGATATCGTCTTCGGCGGCCTGGTCGATGCGGGCTTCGTTGGCCACTGGCCAAGGTTGCAGCATGATGGTCTTGCCTTCGATACCGGCCAGCGGCGCGATGCGCTGCCAGATTTCTTCGGTGATGAACGGCATGAACGGATGCGCCAGGCGCAGGGCCACTTCCAGCACGCGAACCAGGGTGCGGCGGGTGCCGCGCTGACGTTCGATCGGGCCGTTTTCGTCCCACAGCACCGGCTTGGACAGTTCCAGGTACCAGTCGCAATACTGGTTCCAGATGAACTCGTACAAGGCTTGCGCCGCCAGGTCGAAACGGAACTGGTCGAGTTGACGGGTCACTTCGGCTTCGGTGCGTTGCAGCTGCGAGATGATCCAGCGGTCCGCCAGCGACAGTTCGTAGGCCTCGCCGTTCTGGCCGCAGTCTTCGCCCTTGTCGAGCACGTAGCGCGCCGCGTTCCAGATCTTGTTGCAGAAGTTGCGATAGCCTTCGACGCGGCCCATGTCGAACTTGATGTCACGACCGGTGGACGCCAGCGAGCAGAAGGTGAAGCGCAGGGCATCGGTGCCGTAGCTGGCGATGCCTTCGGCGAACTCGTCGCGGGTCTGCTTCTCGATCTTCTTCGCCAGTTTCGGCTGCATCAGGCCGGAGGTGCGCTTTTGCACCAGGGCTTCAAGCTCGATGCCGTCGATGATGTCCAGCGGGTCCAGCACGTTGCCCTTGGACTTGGACATCTTCTGGCCCTGGCCATCACGCACCAGGCCGTGTACGTACACGGTCTTGAACGGAACCTGCGGCGTGCCGTCCTCGTTTTTCACCAGGTGCATGGTGAGCATGATCATCCGGGCAACCCAGAAGAAAATGATGTCGAAGCCAGTCACCAGCACATCGGTGGAGTGGAACTTCTTGAGGAATTCGGTCTGCTGTGGCCATCCGAGCGTCGAGAAAGTCCACAGGCCCGAGCTGAACCAGGTGTCGAGCACGTCGTTGTCCTGCTGCAGGGCAACGTCGGCGCCGAGGTTGTTTTTGGCGCGCACTTCAGCTTCGTCGCGACCGACGTAGACCTTGCCCGACTCGTCGTACCAGGCCGGAATCCGGTGGCCCCACCACAGCTGGCGGCTGATGCACCAATCCTGGATGTCGCGCATCCACGAGAAGTACATGTTTTCGTACTGTTTCGGCACGAACTGGATGCGACCGTCTTCCACGGCGGCAATCGCCGGCTCGGCCAGCGGTTTGGTGGACACGTACCACTGGTCGGTCAGCCACGGCTCGATGATGGTCCCGGAGCGGTCGCCCTTCGGCACTTTCAGGCCGTGGTCGTCGACGCTGACCAGCAGGCCGGCCGCATCGAAGGCCGCAACGATCTGCTTGCGCGCTTCAAAGCGGTCGAGGCCGGCGTATTCGGCCGGGATCTTGCCGTCGATGGTCTCGTTCAGCGTGCCGTCGAGGTTGAACACCTGGCAGGCCGGAAGCACGGCAGCGTTCTTGTCGAAGATGTTCAGCAGCGGCAGGTTGTGACGCTTGCCGACTTCGTAGTCGTTGAAGTCGTGGGCCGGGGTGATTTTCACGCAGCCGGTGCCGAATTCAGGGTCGCAGTAATCGTCGGCGATGATCGGGATGCGGCGGCCAACCAGTGGCAGCTCGACAAACTTGCCGATCAGGGCCTGATAGCGCTCGTCGTTCGGGTTAACGGCCACGGCGGCGTCGCCGAGCATGGTTTCCGGACGGGTGGTGGCGACGATCAGGTAGTCATTGCCTTCAGCGGTTTTCGCGCCATCGGCCAGCGGGTATTTCAGGTTCCACAGGAAACCTTTCTCGTCGTGGTTTTCCACTTCAAGGTCGGAAATCGCCGTGTGCAGCTTGGTGTCCCAGTTGACCAGGCGCTTGCCGCGGTAGATCAGGCCGTCTTCGTGCAGGCGCACGAACGCTTCCTTGACCGCTTCCGACAGACCGTCGTCCATGGTGAAGCGCTCACGGCTCCAGTCCACCGACGAGCCAAGGCGACGGATCTGACGGCTGATGTTGCCGCCGGACTCTTCTTTCCATTCCCAGACTTTCTCGAGGAATTTTTCCCGGCCCAGATCGTGGCGATTCTGGCCCTTGGCTTCGAGTTGACGCTCCACCAGCATCTGCGTGGCGATACCGGCGTGGTCGGTGCCCGGCTGCCACAGGGTGTCGCGACCCTGCATGCGGCGGAAACGGATCAAGGCGTCCATGATCGCGTTGTTGAAGCCATGACCCATGTGCAGGCTGCCGGTGACGTTCGGCGGCGGAATCATGATGGTGTAGGAATCGCCCGCGCCTTGCGGGGCGAAGTAGTTCTCGGACTCCCAGGTGTTGTACCAGGAAGTTTCAATGGCGTGCGGCTGGTAGGTCTTATCCATGCGCGGCGGGACCCTATTGGCATTTATTCAGGAAAAGCCGGCAAGTATAGCGGGGATGACGCCCGGGGCGTAGGGCGAGCTGATGGCAGGGGCGAGAAAACTCGCGGTTTTTTTGCGGTCGCCGTCGCAGGCCGCTCCTCGTCAAGGAGGGTGCGCCCTGAAGTCAGTCTCCGATGCCAACCGCTGAAGAGGGAGTGGAAGTGCCAAATGACTTTTCGTTTATATGTAAAGACTTTCCCTACAAGTTTGCGGGTTTGAGCAAGGTAAGTGTGTGGGTAATATTCGACCGGCACTGGAGCGCCATTGTTATCTGCGCGTGATAGCGGCAAATCACACATTGGGTTACACGTATTACATGGAGTGTTTATGGCTATTAAAAAGTTAGCGCTGTTGATCCCTTTCCTTTTATCAAGCGCTGCCTGGGCGGGCGTCATCGAGCACTGCCCGAAAGTCGCCGATATCAAAGAGGTGGGTACCGCCAGCTACACGGCACCAACCGTCAGCGGCGAGGGGCAGTGGCACGGCACTTCGCAAGGCGCGGGTGGGCCTGTCGCCGGCTTTGACGAGGCGATCTTCAAGGCTCATGGCGAGCCCGTCAAAGGTAAAGTGGTCGGCGAGTTGCTGCATTGCGGCTACAGCCTGCGCGATGGTGGCAAGTTGGATATGCGTTTCAAGCAGGAAGGTACTGTTGTCAAGATCAAGTCTGACGGCGCTTGGGAACAGTGGTACAGCCAATATTACTGTGAGGATAAAACCGACGGTGGTTGTGCCTTCAAAGAGTTGAAGCGTCCAACTAAAGGCTGACTCAGTAACATTCAAACAAGGAGCGAGTCATCTCGCTCCTTTTCGTATTGGCAATCAATTCTCGTACTGACTCAACAAGCGTTCCATCCGCGCATCCAGCCGACGCTTGATTTCGGTTTCGATGTGCGGGGCGAAGTCGTCGATCACGTCTTGCATGATCAGTTGCGCGGCGGCGCGCAGTTCGCCATCCAGATGCAGCATCACATCCGCGGCCTGTTGCGCAGTGCTTGCCGCTGGTGGGGGAGGCGCTTGCACCACTGGCGCGGGGGGCGCTGGCTCTTCGATGGTTGCGGCCGGCGCCTGGCCGCCCACCTGCTCGAACAGCATTGGAATCTGACCCTCTTCACTGACGCTTTCGACCGTCTCGACGGTATCGGTCAGCAGAGGCGGTTGCAGGTTGTCATCACCGAGCAGTTGGCGGATCGATTCGAGATCGTCCAGCAGGTGCGCGGAGTTTTTCAGCGGGTTTGGCGTGTCCATTGGGTACTCAGAGTCGCTGTAGCCGGTGATCTTGCAGAGGATAGCCCTGTTCGCGGTAGAAGCGGAAACTCTCCCGCGCGGCCTGACGAATTGCCGGATCTTCCACCACCACTTCGGCCACTCGGGCGAAGCGCTGGGCGAAGGCCGGGACCTTGAGGTCGAGGTTGACCAGCAGATCCTGATGAGTGCCCGGATCATCGCCAAGGCCCAGCACGATCAAGCCATCCGGCTCGTTTTCGGCTGCACCATGGGGGACGAAACTTTCGCCCTTGAAGGCCCAGAGTCGGGCATCGAGATCATCGCGCTGCGAGGCATCGCTGCAATGCAAATAGATGCGATGGCCCATGCGCCAGGCCTTTTCCGTGAGCTTGCAGGCGAAATCCAGGCGTGCCGACGGATCGGCGCTGGGCAGAATATAAAAGTCGACTTTGGTCATTGCGGTTCCTGAGCCGTGGGTGGCGCCCCGCAAAGGACGCCATCCGCGGTCATCGGTTTCAGGCCTTGGCGCGATCCAGCAGGTACTGGGTCAGCAGAGGCACCGGACGGCCGGTGGCGCCCTTGTCCTTACCGCCGCTGATCCAGGCGGTGCCGGCGATATCCAGGTGCGCCCAGTTCAGGTTCTTGGTGAAGCGCGACAGGAAGCACGCGGCGGTGATGGTGCCGGCCTTCGGCCCGCCAATGTTGGCGATGTCGGCGAACGGGCTGTCGAGTTGCTCCTGGTACTCATCGAACAGCGGCAGTTGCCAGGCGCGGTCGTCGGCAGCCTTGCCGGCGCTGAGCAGTTGCTCGATCAGTTCGTCGTTATTGCCCAGCAGGCCCGAGGTGTGCGAGCCGAGGGCGACGATGCAGGCGCCGGTCAGGGTGGCGATGTCGATTACCGCCTGTGGCTTGAAGCGCTCGGCGTAGGTCAGGGCGTCGCACAGCACCAAGCGGCCTTCGGCGTCGGTGTTGAGGATCTCTACAGTCTGGCCGCTCATGGTGGTAACGATGTCGCCAGGACGTGCAGCGTTGCCGCTCGGCATGTTCTCGGCGCAGGCCAGGATGCACACCAGGTTGATCGGCAATTTCAGTTCGAGCACGGCACGCAAGGTGCCGAACACGCTGGCGGCGCCGCCCATGTCGTACTTCATTTCATCCATGCCGGCGCCAGGCTTGAGGCTGATGCCGCCGGTGTCGAAGGTGATGCCCTTGCCGACCAGGGCGTACGGCTTCTCGGATTTCTTGCCGCCGTTGTATTGCATGACGATCAGGCGCGGCGGCTGGGCGCTGCCCTGGCCAACGGCGTAGAACGAGCCCATGCCCAGTTCCTTGATCTTCTTCTCGTCGAGCACTTCGACTTTCAGGCCCTTGAACTCTTTGCCGAGGTTCTTTGCCTGCTCGCCGAGGAAGGTCGGGTGGCAGATGTTCGGCGGCAGGTTGCCGAGGTCGCGGGTGAACGACATGCCGTTGGCAATCGCCGTGGCATGGGTCACTGCGCGCTGCACTTCGGCCTGGGCGGCCTTGATGGTCAGCAGGGTGATTTTCTTCAGCGCGCGCGGTTCGGCTTTCTGGCTCTTGAACTGGTCGAAGGTGTATTCGCCGTCCACCAGGGTTTCTGCCAGCAGGCGGGTCTTGCCGTAGCTGTCACGGCCCTTGACCACGACTTCGTCCAGCGCCAGCACGGCATCGCTGCCACCCAGGCCTTTGAGGGTATTCAATACGCCAGCGACGATTTTGCGGAACGGGCGGTCGCCCAGTTCGGCGTCCTTGCCCACGCCCACCAGCAACACGCGCTCGGCCTTGAGGTTCGGCAGGCTGTGCAGGAGCAGGCTTTGGCCGACTTTGCCGGCCAGGTCGCCGCGCTTGAGGAGGGCGCTGATGGCGCCGCCGGTGAGCTCATCGATCTGCGAGGCGACGTTGCCGAGTTTGCGGCCTTCGCCGACGGCAACCACCAGGGTGGCGGTCTTCAACGTTTCTGGGCTAACGCTTTTTACAACCAGTTCCATGTCCGGGTCCCTGAATAAATGGTCAAAGTGCAACGGCATGCACGTTTGCTTCTATATTGAAAAGGCGCTGCTACGGCCAGCGACAAAGGCCGCAGTGTGAACCTCGCCGGCGGCGCCTGACAACCCTTGCGCAACTGATCTTCGAGGCTTTGCGCGCGGGCTTGAGCGTGCGCAGTGACAGGCGCGGTCAATCACAGGATAATGCCGCATCTTTTTCGGTGGCTCATCCCTGCGGGCCACCGTTTGCTTGTTTGGCCGCGTTAGCCTGACAACCCTGGAGTGTCTGGTTTGATTGTCTTCCGTTATCTGTCCCGTGAAGTCCTGGTGACCCTGAGTGCCGTCAGCGCCGTGCTGCTGGTGATCATCATGAGTGGGCGCTTCATCAAATACCTGGCCCAGGCCGCCGCCGGCCTGCTGGATCCGGGCTCGCTGTTCCTGATCATGGGCTTCCGCCTGCCGGGCTTCCTGCAATTGATCCTGCCGTTGGGGTTGTTCCTGGGGATTCTGCTGGCGTATGGCCGGCTGTACCTGGAAAGCGAAATGACCGTGCTGTCTGCGACCGGCATGAGTCAGCAGCGGCTTTTTGTTTACACCTTGTTTCCAGCGACCCTGGTGGCACTGCTGGTGGCTTGGTTGAGCCTGGGCCTGGCGCCGCAAGGGGCCAATCAGTTCCAGTTGCTGCTGAACAAGCAGGATGCCCTGACCGAGTTCGATACGCTTGAGCCGGGGCGTTTCCAGTCGCTGCGCGACGGCACGCGGGTGACCTACACCGAGACGCTGTCGGACGACCGGATCAACCTCGCTGGCGTGTTCATTTCGCAAAAGAATCAAGGCTCGGAAACCAAGGATCGCGGGATCTCGGTGCTGGTGGCTGAAAAAGGTCGCCAGGAAATCAAGCCCGACGGCAACCGCTACCTGATCCTCGACAACGGTTACCGCTATGACGGCAACCCGGGGCAGGCCGATTATCGGGTCATCAAGTACGACACCTACGGTGTGCTGCTGCCCAAGCCGGATGTCAGTGATGAAGTGACCGATCGCGATGCGATCAGCACCGCCAACCTGCTGGGCAGTGACGACGTGCGTTCGCGCGCCGAGCTGCAATGGCGCATGTCCCTGCCGTTGCTGGTGTTCATCGTGACCCTGATGGCGGTGCCGCTGGCGCGAGTCAATCCGCGTCAGGGCCGCTTCCTCAAGCTGTTGCCGGCGATCCTGCTGTACATGGCCTACCTGACCATTCTGATTGCCGCTCGCGGCGCCCTGGAAAAAGGCAAGCTGCCGGCGTCGCTGGGTTTGTGGTGGGTCCACGGGATCTTCCTGGTGATCGGCCTCGGCCTGCTTTACTGGGAACCCATGAAGTTGAAGCGGGCGAGTCGCCGTGCGTTGGAGGTGGCTCGTGGTTAAGCTCGATCGCTACATTGGCAGCAGTGTGTTCATGGCCATCCTGGCCGTGCTGGGCATCATCCTCGGGCTGGCGACACTCTTCGCTTTCATCGATGAAATGGGCGATGCCAGCGACACCTATACCGTGATGGATGTCCTGAGCTACGTGTTGCTGACCGCGCCACGCCGGCTGTATGACATGTTGCCTATGGCGGCGCTGATCGGCTGCCTGATCGGTCTCGGCAGCCTGGCCAGCAACAGTGAACTGACCATCATGCGCGCCGCGGGCGTGTCGATCGGCCGGATCGTCTGGGCGGTGATGAAACCGATGCTGTTGCTGATGGTCGCCGGCGTGCTGATTGGCGAATATGTGGCGCCGGCCACCGAAACCATTGCCCAGGCCAATCGTTCGCTGGCCCAGGGCAGCGGTGATTCGCAAAGCGCCAAGCATGGCTTGTGGCACCGCCAGGGCGAGGAGTTCATCCACGTCAACTCGGTACAGCCCAACGGCCGCCTGTATGGTGTGACCCGTTATCGCTTCGATAACGAGCGGCACCTGGTGTCGTCGAGTTTTGCCAAGCGCGCCGAGTTCGACACCGATCACTGGCAACTGAGCGACGTCACCACCACGTTGTTCCACGACAAGAGCACCGAAGTGGTGAGCACCCCGGTCGAGCGCTGGGATGTGGCCCTTAGTCCGCAGCTGCTGAGTACCGTGGTGATGGCGCCGGAGTCGCTGTCGATCAGCGGGCTGTGGGGGTATATCCACTACCTGGCTGACCAGGGCCTGAACAACGGGCGTTACTGGCTGGCATTTTGGGTCAAGGTGTTGCAGCCACTGGTCACCGCCGCGCTGGTGTTGATGGCGATTTCCTTCATTTTCGGTCCGTTGCGCTCGGTAACCCTGGGGCAGCGGGTGTTCACCGGTGTGCTGGTGGGCTTCACCTTCCGCATCGTCTCGGATTTGCTCGGGCCGTCGAGCCTGGTGTTCGGCTTCTCGCCGTTGTTCGCGGTGCTGGTGCCGGCCGCGGTCTGCGCCTTGGCGGGCCTGTTCCTGATGCGTCGAGCCGGCTGACGAACGGTAGATACCCTCGCGTCGGACATTCAAAAACGCCCCGTTCACCAGAACGGGGCGTTTTTGCATAGGGGCTTCATGCTGCAAACGTGACGCTTGCCCAGTGATTCAGGTACAATTCCCGGCTATTTTTCGGCGGGCCATGCCTGCAGCCTTTTTGAGTGTTGATCCGTGAGTGATTTGAGTCATATCCGCAATTTCTCCATCATCGCCCACATTGACCATGGCAAGTCGACGCTGGCCGATCGTTTCATCCAGATGTGCGGCGGCCTGGCCGAGCGTGAAATGGAAGCCCAGGTACTGGATTCCATGGACCTTGAGCGCGAGCGCGGGATCACCATCAAGGCGCACAGCGTTACCCTGTATTACAAAGCCCAGGACGGTATCAACTACCAACTGAACTTCATCGATACCCCGGGCCACGTTGACTTCACCTATGAGGTCAGCCGCTCGCTGGCGGCCTGTGAAGGTGCGCTGCTGGTGGTCGATGCCGGTCAAGGTGTCGAGGCGCAGTCGGTTGCCAACTGCTACACGGCGATCGAGCAGGGCCTGGAAGTGATGCCGGTGCTGAACAAGATCGACCTGCCGCAGGCCGATCCTGAGCGCGTCAAGGACGAAATCGAGAAGATCATCGGCATCGATGCCACCGACGCGGTCACCTGCAGTGCCAAGACCGGCCTGGGCGTCGATCAGGTGCTCGAGCGCCTGGTTGCGACCATTCCTGCGCCTACCGGCAACATCGAAGATCCGCTGCAAGCGTTGATCATCGACTCCTGGTTTGACAACTACCTGGGCGTTGTGTCCCTGGTGCGCGTGCGTCATGGTCGGGTGAAGAAGGGCGACAAGATCCTGGTCAAATCCACCGGCAAGATCCACCTGGTGGACAGCGTCGGTGTCTTCAACCCGAAACACACCCCGACTGCCGACCTCAAGGCCGGTGAAGTGGGCTTCATCATCGCCAGCATCAAGGACATTCACGGCGCGCCAGTGGGCGACACCCTGACCTTGAGCTCGACGCCAGACGTCGACGTACTGCCAGGCTTCAAACGCATCCAGCCGCAGGTCTATGCCGGTCTGTTCCCGGTCAGCTCCGACGACTTCGAAGATTTCCGTGAAGCGCTGCAGAAGCTCACGCTGAACGACTCCTCGCTGCAGTACACCCCGGAAAGCTCCGACGCCCTGGGCTTCGGCTTCCGTTGCGGGTTCCTCGGCATGCTGCACATGGAGATCATCCAGGAGCGTCTCGAGCGCGAATACAACCTGGACCTGATCACCACCGCGCCAACGGTAATCTTCGAGCTGCTGCTCAAGACCGGCGAAACCATCTACGTTGATAACCCGTCCAAGCTGCCGGACCTGTCGACCATCGAAGACATGCGCGAGCCGATCGTGCGCGCCAATATTCTTGTGCCGCAGGAGCACCTGGGCAACGTCATTACCCTGTGCATCGAAAAACGCGGCGTACAGGTCGACATGCTGTTCCTCGGCACCCAGGTCCAGGTGACCTACGACCTGCCGATGAACGAAGTGGTACTGGACTTCTTTGATCGCCTGAAATCCACCAGTCGCGGCTATGCTTCGCTGGACTACCATTTCGATCGCTACCAATCAGCTAATCTGGTCAAGCTGGATGTACTGATCAACGGTGACAAGGTCGACGCCCTCGCGCTGATCGTGCATCGCGACAACTCGCACTACAAAGGTCGCCAGTTGACCGAGAAGATGAAAGACCTGATTCCTCGGCAGATGTTCGACGTGGCCATCCAGGCCGCCATTGGCGGTCAGATCGTGGCGCGGACAACCGTCAAGGCACTCAGAAAGAACGTATTGGCCAAATGCTACGGTGGTGACGTCAGCCGTAAGAAGAAACTGCTGGAGAAGCAAAAGGCCGGTAAAAAACGCATGAAGCAGGTCGGCAACGTGGAAATTCCACAGGAAGCCTTCCTTGCTGTGCTCAGGTTGGATAGTTAGGTCCTATGTCACTAAATTTCCCGCTGTTGCTGGTCATCGCTGTCTTCGTCTGTGGTTTGTTGGCCTTGCTCGACCTGGTGCTTCTGGCACCGCGTCGGCGCGCCGCCATTGCCTCCTATCAGGGCACTGTCAGCCAGCCGGACCAGGTCGTGGTCGAGAAGCTGAACAAGGAACCGATGCTGGTTGAATACGGCAAGTCGTTCTTTCCGGTGCTGTTCATCGTGCTGGTGCTGCGTTCGTTTCTGGTGGAGCCGTTCCAGATTCCGTCGGGTTCGATGAAACCGACCCTGGATGTCGGCGACTTCATCCTGGTGAACAAGTTCTCCTACGGCATTCGTTTGCCGGTGCTCGACAAGAAAGTCATCGAGGTGGGTGATCCGCAGCGCGGTGATGTGATGGTGTTCCGCTACCCGAGCGACCCGAACGTCAACTACATCAAGCGTGTGGTCGGCCTGCCGGGCGATCAGATTCGCTACACCGCAGACAAGAAGCTGTTCGTCAATGGCGAGTCGATTGCCGAGCAACTGGTCGGCTCCGAGCCGGGAACCCTGGGCAGCGCCGAGCTGTACAAGGAAAAACTCGGTGCGGCCGAGCACATGATCCGCAAGGAAATGACCCGCTACCGGGCCACCCCGGACCGTCAGTGGACCGTGCCAGCCGGGCATTACTTCATGATGGGCGACAACCGCGACAATTCGAACGACAGTCGCTACTGGGATGATCCGAACATTCCCAAGAACCTGCTGGGCATGGTTCCCGACCAGAACATCGTCGGCAAGGCCTTCGCGGTCTGGATGAGCTGGCCAGAACCAAAACTCAGCCACCTGCCGAATTTCTCGCGGGTTGGCCTGATCAAGTAATCCCACACGGCGCTGTTGAACACAGCGCCGAGTGCTTTTCTGGAACCCGCAGACGGTTGCCGAAAAGCATTGAAGCCACGATATTCAGGAAGTAATTTTTGAACACAGCGTTATTTGTCCCAGGCCTTCGCAGCGATGCTGTGGGGGAAGTCGACCACGAACTCAGCGTGGGTCAACCGTGAGCGCCTCCTTAAGTCGTCTTGAGCGTCAGCTCGGCTACACCTTCAAGGACCAGGAACTGATGGTCCTGGCCCTCACTCACCGCAGCTTTGCCGGGCGCAACAACGAGCGCCTGGAATTCCTCGGTGACGCCATCCTCAACTTCGTCGCCGGTGAAGCCCTGTTCGATCGCTTCCCGCTGGCCCGCGAAGGCCAATTGTCGCGATTGCGCGCACGTCTGGTGAAAGGCGAGACACTGGCGGTACTGGCCCGTGGTTTTGACCTGGGCGAGCATTTGCGCCTGGGTTCCGGCGAGCTGAAGAGTGGTGGTTTCCGTCGCGAGTCGATTCTGGCCGATGCCCTCGAGGCGCTGATCGGTGCGATCTACCTCGATGCTGGCATGGACATGGCGCGTGAGCGGGTACTGGCCTGGCTGGCGTCCGAGTTCGACAGCCTGACGCTGGTCGACACCAACAAGGATCCGAAGACCCGCCTGCAGGAGTTCCTGCAGTCGCGTGCCTGTGAGCTGCCGCGCTACGAAGTGGTGGATATCCAGGGTGAGCCGCATTGCCGGACGTTCTTTGTCGAATGTGAAATCACCTTACTGAACGAAAAAAGCCGTGGCCAGGGCGTCAGCCGTCGTATTGCCGAACAGGTAGCGGCCGCTGCAGCACTGATCGCCCTGGGCGTGGAGAATGGCCATGACTGATACAAACGTAACTCGCTGTGGCTATGTCGCCATCGTTGGCCGCCCGAACGTGGGCAAGTCGACCCTGCTGAACCACATCCTCGGCCAGAAGCTGGCGATCACTTCGCGCAAGCCGCAGACCACCCGCCACAACATGCTCGGGATCAAGACCGAAGGCGACGTGCAAGCCATCTACGTCGACACCCCCGGCATGCACAAAGGCGGCGAGAAAGCCCTCAATCGCTACATGAACAAGACCGCTTCGGCGGCGTTGAAAGACGTCGACGTGGTGATCTTCGTGGTTGACCGGACCAAGTGGACCGAAGAGGACCAGATGGTGCTCGAGCGCGTTCAGTACGTCACCGGCCCGCTGATCGTGGCGCTGAACAAGACTGACCGCATCGAAGACAAGGCCGAGTTGATGCCGCACCTGAGCTGGTTGCAGGAGCAGTTGCCGAACGCCCAGATCATCCCGATTTCGGCCCAGCACGGTCACAACCTCGACGCGCTGGAGCGCGTGATCGCCGAGCACCTGCCGGAAAACGATCACTTCTTCCCGGAAGACCAGATCACCGATCGCAGCAGCCGCTTCCTCGCCGCCGAACTGGTGCGCGAGAAAATCATGCGCCAGATGGGCGCCGAGCTGCCGTACCAGATCACCGTGGAAATCGAAGAGTTCAAGCAGCAGGGCAAGACCTTGCACATCCACGCGCTGATCCTGGTCGAGCGTGACGGGCAGAAGAAAATCATCATTGGCGACAAGGGCGAGCGCATCAAGCGCATCGGCACCGAGGCGCGCAAGGACATGGAGCTGCTGTTCGACTCCAAGATCATGCTCAACCTGTGGGTCAAGGTGAAGGGCGGCTGGTCCGATGACGAGCGCGCTTTGCGTTCGCTGGGTTACGGCGACTTGTAAGCCTGGGCGGCATCACTGGATCGGCCCCTGTGGGAGCGGGCTTGCCCGCGATGAGGATGTAACATTCAGCAGCGATGTTGACTGTTAGTCCGCCATCGCGGGCAAGCCCGCTCCCACGTTGGTTTTGGGTTGCATGTAAAACGGCATTCCTTCATCGAGCACTGCATTTTTTATGTCCCAACCCATCGCCCAACCCGCCTACGTCCTCCACTCCCGCGCCTACCGTGAAAACAGTGCGTTGGTCGACTTCATCACCCCGCAGGGCCGCTTGCGGGCAGTGTTGCGCAGTGCGCGGGGCAAGGCCGGGACCCTGGCGCGGCCGTTCGTGCCGCTGGAGGCGGAGTTTCGTGGGCGTGGCGAGCTGAAGAATGTCGGGCGCATGGAGGGGGCGGGTATCCCCATCTGGCTCAATGGCGAGGCGCTGTTCAGCGGCTTGTACCTCAATGAACTGCTGATTCGCCTGCTGCCTGCCGAAGATCCCCATCCCGCGGTATTCGAGCACTATGCCGCGACCTTGCGGGCCCTGGCCGAAGGCCGTGCGCTGGAACCCTTGCTGCGCTCGTTCGAATGGCGCCTGCTGGACGATCTCGGCTATGGCTTCGCGCTGACCAGCGATATCCACCAGCAACCGATCGAGGCGGCGGGGATGTACCGCCTGCAAGTGGACGCCGGGCTGGAGCGGGTCTACCTGGTGCAGCCGGGATTGTTCAGCGGCGCCGAGTTGCTGGCCATGGCCGAGACCGATTGGGACGTGCCGGGCGCGCTGTCTGCCGCCAAGCGCCTGATGCGCCAGGCATTGGCGGTTCATCTGGGTGGTCGTCCGCTTGTCAGTCGCGAGCTGTTTCGCAAGCCCTGATCACCCCGTATGCTGTGCACCGAACTTTCTTCTTCTGGAGCGTTTTCCGTGACCACCAGCACCCGCATTCTTCTTGGCGTGAACATCGACCACGTTGCCACCCTGCGTCAGGCCCGGGTTACTCGCTACCCTGACCCCGTCAAGGCGGCGCTGGACGCTGAAGAGGCGGGCGCCGACGGGATTACCGTGCACCTGCGCGAAGACCGCCGGCACATTCAGGAGCGCGACGTGTTGCTGCTCAAGGACGTGCTGCAGACCCGGATGAATTTCGAGATGGGCGTCACCGAGGAAATGATGGCGTTCGCCGAGCACATTCGCCCGGCGCACATCTGCCTGGTGCCGGAGACCCGTCAGGAGCTGACCACCGAAGGCGGCCTGGATGTGGCGGGGCAGGAGGCGCGGATCAAGGCGGCGGTGGAGCGCCTGGCGAAGATTGGCTGCGAAGTGTCGCTGTTCATCGATGCCGACGAGCGCCAGATCGAAGCCTCGAAGCGGGTCGGCGCCCCGGCGATCGAGCTGCACACCGGGCGCTACGCCGATGCCCAGACACCGAGCGAAGTCGCCGAAGAGCTGCAGCGCGTGGCCGATGGCGTGGCCTGCGGCCTGGCCCAGGGCCTGATCGTCAATGCCGGGCATGGCCTGCATTATCACAACGTCGAGGCGGTGGCGGCGATCAAGGGCATCAATGAGCTGAACATCGGCCACGCGCTGGTGGCCCATGCGCTGTTTGTCGGCTTCAAGTCGGCGGTGGCCGAGATGAAGGCGTTGATAGTGGCGGCTGCCGCCAAGGCCTGAAAATAGACACAAAACCTGTAGGAGCGAGCCTGCTCGCGATGCGGTCTGACATTCACCGTTGATGTGTCTGACATATCGCATCGCGAGCAGGCTCGCTCCTACAGGAGACTTAAGGCGTCTGTCACAGCGGCGCCGGCTCTTCCGGCGGCTTGGTCTTGTCGATCCCCGGCACATGCAAATTGCCTTCGGCGACCTGATCACCTTCCAGCTGCGGCTGCGTCACCCACGTCAGGATGTCGTAATAGCGGCGGATGTTGGCCACGAAATGCACCGGCTCGCCGCCACGGGCGTAGCCGTAACGGGTCTTGCTGTACCACTGTTTCTGCGACAGGCGCGGCAGGATTTTCTTCACATCCAGCCATTTGTCTGGATTCAGCCCTTCCTTGGCAGCCAGCTTGCGCGCGTCATCCAGGTGGCCGCTGCCGACGTTGTAGGCCGCCAGGGCAAACCAGGTGCGATCAGGCTCCTTGATCGAGTCGTCAAGCTGATCCTTCATGTAGGCCAGGTACTTGGCGCCGCCCATGATGCTCTGGCGTGCATCCAGGCGATTCGACACGCCCATTGCCTGCGCGGTGTTCTGGGTCAGCATCATCAGGCCGCGCACGCCGGTCTTGGAGGTCACGGCCGGTTGCCACAGGGATTCCTGATAGCCAATCGCGGCCAGCAGCCGCCAATCGACTTTCTCTTTCTTGGCGTAGGTCTTGAAGTGCTGTTCGTATTTGGGCAGCCGCTGCTGCAAGTGTTGGGCAAAGGTGTAGGCGCCGACATAGCCGAGGACGTCGACATGCCCGTAGTAGCGGTCCTTGAGGCGTTGCAGGGTGCCGTTCTTCTCGACCTTGTCGAGAAACTCGTTTATCTCGTTGAGCAGGCTGTTGTCATCGCCGGCCGCTACCGCCCAGCTCTGGTTGCTGGCATCGCCGAGGTCGAAGGCGACCCGGACGTTGGGGAAGTACACCTGGTTCATCGCGACTTCATTGGAGTCGACCAGCGTCAGATCGATCTGGCCTTCGTCCACCATGCGCAGCAGGTCGACCACCTCCACGGCGTCAGACTCTTCGTATTCGATCCTGGGGTTTTTCGCTTTCAGTGCCGCCAATTGTTCGGCATGGGTGCTGCCCTTGAGCACCATGATCTTCTTGCCCACCAGGTCTGCCGCATTGGTTGGGCGCGACTGGCCGTTGCGGTAGATGATCTGCGGGGTGACTTCCAGATAGGAGTGCGAGAACCGCACCTGCGCCTTGCGTTGCTCGCTGCTGACCAGACCGGCAGCAGCCAGCACGGGGCCGTTGGGCTTGCCCACCTGTTCAAAGAGGTCGTCGAGGTTGTCTGCGGTCTCGATCTTCAGCTCCACCCCCAGATCGTCGGCAAAGCGCTTCACCAGCTCGTATTCGAAGCCGGTTTCACCGTTGCGATCCTGGAAGTAGGTGGCCGGGCTGTTACGCGTGATCACGCGCAGCACGCCATCCTCCTTTACGCGCTCCAGGGTGTTGGGTTTATCAACACAGCCGCTGAGCATCAGGAAGAGACCGGTTGCGATGAGCCATTTGGCGAATCGCGGACGCAAAGCCATTGGGGAAAACATCTGCGCAGTATACGCAAAGGACCACGGCCGCCATATCTCGACAGCAAGGGGCTTGTCTGCTAGTGCGCGAAAAACCGGCGCAAAGCCAGTAAAAACAGCTGTCTGCCAGTGATTTTCAGTACCAAATCATTCCCGGGCGGCCACCTTAATGAGCATTGGTTATAGGCCACCCGTGCCCGGCCGACGTTCGGACAACACCGGGCGTAGCGTTTCGGGTGCTGTCGCGGGCGGTTTAGGCTAGAATGCACGGCCTCAAAGCACACCCCCTTCCCGAGGCTGTCCCGAAGATGTTGATCCTGCGCGGCGCTCCTGCCCTTTCTGCCTTTCGCCACAGCAAACTCCTTGAGCAACTGAGCCAGAAGGTTCCGGCTGTCAGTGGCCTGTATGCTGAATTCGCTCACTTCGCCGAAGTCACCGGCGTCCTGACCGGCGACGAACAGCAGGTGCTTGCGCGCCTTCTGAAGTACGGCCCAAGCGTTCCGGTACAAGAGCCAAGTGGCCGACTGTTCCTGGTGTTGCCACGGTTTGGCACCATTTCGCCCTGGTCGAGCAAGGCCAGCGATATTGCCCGTAACTGCGGCCTGGCGAAGATCCAGCGCCTGGAGCGCGGCATCGCGTTCTACGTGGCCGGTCAGTTCAGCGACACCGAAGCCCAACTCATTGCCGACGTCCTGCACGACCGCATGACCCAGATCGTGCTGGGCAACCTCGAGCAGGCTGCCGGTCTGTTCAGCCACGCCGAACCCAAGCCGTTGACCGCGATCGACGTGCTGGGTGGCGGTCGCGCCGCGCTGGAGAAAGCCAACGTCGAACTGGGCCTGGCCCTGGCCGAAGACGAGATCGACTACCTGGTCAACGCCTTCGTCGGCTTGAAGCGCAACCCGCACGACATCGAACTGATGATGTTCGCCCAGGCCAACTCCGAGCACTGCCGTCACAAGATCTTCAACGCCAGTTGGGATATCGACGGCCAGAGCCAGGATAAAAGCCTGTTCGGCATGATCAAGAACACCTACCAGATGCACAGCGAAGGCGTGCTGTCCGCTTACAAGGACAACGCTTCGGTGATCGTCGGTTCGGTGGCTGGTCGTTTCTTCCCGGACCCTGAAACCCGCCAGTACGGCGCGGTGCAGGAGCCGGTGCACATCCTGATGAAGGTCGAGACCCACAACCACCCGACCGCGATTGCCCCGTTCCCGGGCGCATCCACCGGTTCCGGCGGCGAGATCCGCGACGAAGGCGCAACCGGTCGTGGCGCCAAGCCAAAAGCTGGCTTGACCGGTTTCACCGTGTCCAACCTGCAGATCCCGGGCTTTGAACAGCCATGGGAAGTGCCATACGGCAAGCCCGAGCGCATCGTTACCGCGCTGGACATCATGATCGAAGGCCCGCTGGGCGGCGCAGCGTTCAACAACGAATTCGGCCGTCCGGCCCTGACCGGTTACTTCCGTACCTTCGAACAGTCCATCAGCACCCCGCACGGTGATGAAGTTCGCGGTTACCACAAGCCGATCATGCTCGCGGGTGGCATGGGCAACATCCGTGAAGAACACGTCAAGAAAGGCGAGATCCTGGTTGGCTCCAAGCTGATCGTGCTCGGCGGCCCGGCGATGCTGATCGGCCTGGGTGGCGGTGCCGCTTCCTCGATGGCCACCGGCACCAGCTCGGCCGACCTGGACTTCGCTTCGGTACAGCGCGAAAACCCGGAAATGGAACGTCGCTGCCAGGAAGTCATCGACCGTTGCTGGCAACTGGGTGACAAGAACCCGATCAGCTTCATCCACGACGTGGGTGCGGGTGGCCTGTCCAACGCCTTCCCGGAACTGGTCAACGACGGTGACCGCGGTGGCCGTTTCGAACTGCGCAACATCCCTAACGACGAGCCGGGCATGGCCCCGCACGAAATCTGGTCCAACGAATCCCAGGAACGTTACGTCCTGGCGGTTGGCCCGGCTGATTTCGAGCGCTTCAAGGCGATCTGCGAACGTGAGCGTTGCCCGTTCGCCGTGGTCGGCGAAGCCACTGCCGAACCACAGCTGACTGTGACCGACAGCCACTTCGGCAACAGCCCGGTGGACATGCCGCTGGAAGTGCTGCTGGGCAAGGCGCCGCGCATGCACCGTTCGGTCAAGCGTGAAGCCGAGCAGGGCGACGATTTCGATCCGTCGACCCTGGCCATCGCCGACTGCGTCGAGCGCGTCCTGCATCACCCGGCCGTGGCCAGCAAGAGCTTCCTGATCACCATCGGCGACCGCACCATCACTGGCCTCGTGGCCCGTGACCAGATGGTCGGCCCATGGCAGGTGCCGGTGGCTGACGTGGCCGTGACCGCCACCAGCTTCGACGTCTACACCGGTGAAGCCATGGCCATGGGCGAGCGCACGCCGCTGGCCCTGCTGGACGCTCCGGCGTCGGGCCGCATGGCCATTGGTGAGACCCTGACCAACATTGCCGCCTCGCGCATCGCCAAGCTTTCCGATATCAAGTTGTCGGCGAACTGGATGTCGGCTGCCGGTCACCCGGGTGAAGACGCACGTCTGTACGACACCGTGAAAGCGGTCGGCATGGAGCTGTGCCCTGAGCTGGGCATTACCATTCCGGTGGGCAAGGACTCGATGTCCATGGCCACGCGCTGGAACGACGAAGGCGTCGACAAGACCGTGACTTCGCCGATGTCGCTGATCGTCACCGGCTTCGCGCCAGTGACCGACATCCGTCAAACCCTGACCCCGCAACTGCGCATGGACAAGGGCACCACCGACCTGATCCTGATCGACCTCGGTCGTGGCCAGAACCGCATGGGCGCCTCGATCCTCGCCCAGGTTCACGGCAAGCTCGGTTCCCAGGCTCCGGACGTCGACGACGCTGAAGACCTGAAAGCCTTCTTCGCGGTGATCCAGGGCCTCAACGCCGACGGTCACCTGCTGGCGTACCACGACCGTTCCGACGGTGGCCTGCTGACCAGCGCCGTGGAAATGGCCTTCGCCGGTCACTGCGGCCTGAACCTGAACCTCGATGGCCTGGCAGAAACCTCGGCCGACATCGCTGCCATCCTGTTCAACGAAGAGTTGGGCGCGGTGATCCAGGTTCGCCAGGACGCCACCCCGGACATCCTCGCGCAGTTCAGCGCTGCCGGCCTGGGCGACTGCGTCTCGGTGATCGGCCAGCCGATCAACAATGGCGAGATCAGCATCACCTTCAACGGCGAAACCGTATTCGAAGGCCAGCGCCGTCTGCTGCAACGCCAATGGGCGGAAACCAGCTACCAGATCCAGCGTCTGCGTGACAACGCCGACTGCGCCGATCAAGAGTTCGACGTGGTGCTGGAAGAAGACAACCCGGGCCTAAGCGTCAAGCTCAGCTTCGACGTCAACCAGGACATCGCTGCGCCTTACATCAAGAAAGGCATCCGCCCACAGGTTGCCGTGCTGCGCGAGCAGGGCGTCAACGGCCAGGTGGAAATGGCTGCTGCCTTCGACCGCGCCGGTTTCAGCGCGATCGACGTGCACATGAGCGACATTCTGGCCGGCCGTGTCGACCTGAACGAGTACAAAGGTCTGGTGGCCTGCGGTGGTTTCTCCTACGGCGACGTGCTGGGTGCCGGTGAAGGCTGGGCTAAATCCGCGCTGTTCAACAGCCGTGCCCGCGATGCCTTCCAGGGCTTCTTCGAGCGTAACGACAGCTTCACCCTCGGCGTGTGCAACGGTTGCCAGATGATGTCCAACCTGCACGAGCTGATCCCGGGCAGCGAGTTCTGGCCGCACTTCGTGCGTAACCGTTCCGAGCAGTTCGAAGCCCGTGTTGCCATGGTCCAGGTGCAGGAGTCGAACTCGATCTTCCTGCAGGGCATGGCCGGTTCGCGCATGCCGATCGCCATCGCTCACGGTGAAGGTCATGCCGAGTTCGAAAGCGAAGAAGCACTGCTTGAAGCCGACCTGTCCGGTTGCGTGGCGCTGCGTTTTGTCGACAACCACGGCAAGGTCACCGAAAGCTACCCGGCCAACCCGAACGGTTCGCCGCGCGGTATTACCGGCCTCACCAGTCGTGACGGTCGCGTGACCATCATGATGCCGCACCCGGAGCGCGTGTTCCGCGCCGTGCAGAACTCGTGGCGCTCGGACGACTGGAACGAAGACGCTCCGTGGATGCGCATGTTCCGCAACGCTCGCGTGTGGGTGAACTAAGGGCTGTGTACAAACTCAGCTTTTTTGTTCCCGACAGCCACGTCGAGGTGGTCAAAAGTGCCGTATTCGCTGCCGGTGGCGGACGAATCGGTGCCTATGACCACTGCGCCTGGCAAGTGCTTGGCCAGGGCCAGTTTCGCCCATTGGACGGCAGCCAGCCGTTCATTGGCGAAGCGGGGCAGGTCGAGCGGGTCGAGGAATGGAAGGTCGAGTTGGTCGTAGCCGATGAGTTGATTCGCTCGGTGGTGATGGCGCTGAAACAGAGCCATCCCTATGAGACACCGGCTTACGAGGTGTGGCGGTTGGAAGATTTCTGACTGCTGAAATGGAAACCCGCTGAAGCGATTTCAGCGGGTTTTTTGTGGGTGAGGGTTTTGTGTCGGGGCTGACGGCCTCTTCGCTGGCAAGCCAGCTCCTACAGGGTTTTCAAATCTCCGTAGGAGCTGGCTTGCCAGCGAAAAGGGCCTCCCGGAGCCAAATAACCTAAACCCTGGCACCCACCTCCCGCCGCTCAACCAAGCCCATCAGCGTCGCACTCAAGCCCGCAGCCTTTTCCCCCACCAGCAAATGCCAGACATTGCCCTCCAGCGCACTGACGCCCTGGCAACCCAACTCCTTCAATTGATTCTGCGATAGCGCCTGGCCATCGGCCAATTGCAGGCGAATCCGGGTCAGGGCCACGCACTCCAGTTGCAGCACGTTGTCGCGACCGCCGAGGGCGCTGAGCCATTTTCGGGCTTCGCTGTTCGGTACTGCCGGCACTGGTTCTTCATCGGCCACTACCGCAACCGGCATTGACCCAGCCACCGGCAGCGCCCGGCGGATTTCGTCGGCGATGCTGTCGGCCAGCGGCCCCACCACCACCTGCAAGCTGCCGCCCTTGCCCGGACGGACCACGGCCATCGCGCCGAGGGCTTTCAGGTCGGCATCATTGACCTGGTTGCGGTCCAGCATTTCCAGGCGCAAGCGAGTGGTGCAGGCGCCGATGGTGATCAGATTCGCCGCGCCACCCAGGGCTTGAATGTAGGCACTGGCCCGCTGGTTATCGCTCAGCTCGGCTTTTTCCGTGACCAGATTGTCTTCCCGACCCGGGGTTTTCAGGTTGAAGCGGCGGATACAAAAGCTGAACACACCGTAGTAGATCAGCCCATAGACCAGGCCAACCGGCAGCACCCTCCAGCCATTGGTGGACTTGCCCCAGCCGAGGATCATGTCGATAAAACCGCCGGAGAAGGTGAAGCCCAGGTGGATGTTCAGCGCGTTGGTAATCGCCATCGACAAACCGGTGAGCAGCGCGTGCAGCAGATAAAGAAGAGGCGCGAGGAACATGAAGGCGAATTCGATTGGCTCGGTGACGCCGGTGAGGAACGAGGTCAACGCCATCGACAGGAAGATCCCGCCCATCACCTTGCGTCGTTCCGGCAGGGCGTTGCGGTACATCGCCAGGCAGGCGGCCGGCAGGCCGAACAGCATCACCGGGAACATGCCGGTGGTGAACTGGCCGCCCTTGGGGTCGCCGGCGAAATAGCGGGCGATGTCACCGGTGACCAGGGCGCCGGTGGTGGGGTCGGTGAAGTTGCCGAAGACGAACCACGCCATGTTGTTGAGGATGTGGTGCAGGCCGGTGACGATCAGCAGGCGGTTGAGCACGCCGAAGATGAAGGCGCCGTAACTGCCGCTTTCAAGCATCAGCGCGCCGAAGCTGTTGATGCCCTGTTGGATCGGCGGCCAGATCAGACCGAAGACTACGCCCAGGCCGACCGCTGCGAAGCCGGTGACAATCGGCACGAAGCGTCGGCCGCCGAAGAAGGCCAGGTATTCCGGGAGCTTGATGTCCTTGAAGCGGTTGTACAGCGCGCCGGCCATCAGCCCGGCGACGATGCCGGCGAGCATGCCCATGTTGATGCTCGGATCGAGCACTTTGAGCGTCGAGATCATCACCAGGTAGCCAATCACCCCGGCCAGGCCGGCCGTGCCGTTATTGTCCTTGGCGAAACCGACCGCGATGCCAATGGCGAAGATCATCGCCAGGTTGGCGAAAATCACCTGGCCGGCGTCGTGGATGATCGCGATGTCCAGCAGGTCGGTGTCGCCCAGGCGCAATAGCAGGCCGGCAATCGGCAGGATCGCAATGGGCAGCATCAGGGCCCGGCCGAGGCGCTGCAGGCCTTCGATAAAGAGTTGGTACATGGCGTGTCTCCGTGGATTCTTGTTATTCAGGCCAGCGGCCAATGCTGCCGGCAAGCGTGGCGAACGGCGGCGGCGCTGGGCAGCTTGAGCAGTTCGGCGCTGAGGCGCTGGCAATCGGCTGCGTCGAGTTGGCGCACGCGCGCCTTGATTTCACCGATTTGCGGCGGGCTCACCGACAGCTCGCGAACCCCCAGGCCGAGCAGCACCGGCGTCGCCAGTGGGTCCGAGGCCAGCGCCCCGCACACGCCGACCCAGCGTTGGTGTAGAGCGGCGCCGGCGCAGGTCTGGGCGATCAGGCGCAGCAGCGCCGGGTGCAGGGCGTCGACGCGGGCGGCGAGGCCAGCGTGGTCGCGGTCCATGGCCAGGGTGTACTGGGACAGGTCGTTGGTGCCGATGGACAAAAAGTCCGCGTGTTCGGCCAGTTGTTCGGCCAGCAGGGCGGCGGCCGGGACTTCGATCATCACCCCCAGTTCTGGCCGTTGGGTGATCTGCAATTCAGCGCACAGCGCGTCGAGCCGCTGGCGGATCTGCAGCAATTCATCCACCTCGCTGACCATCGGCAGCAGAATCCGGCAGCGCTGCAAGGGAGTGACCTGCAACAGGGCGCGCAATTGCTGGTCGAGCAGTTCCGGGCGTACCTGGGCCAGGCGAATCCCGCGCAGGCCGAGCACCGGGTTGGCTTCGGCCGGCAGTGGCAGGTAGTCGAGCTGCTTGTCGCCACCGACGTCGATGGTGCGAATGATCACCGGTTGGTCGCCCATGGCATCCATCACTGCTTGATAGGCTTGGCGTTGCTCCTGTTCATCCGGGGCGGTCTGGCGATCGACGAAGAGAAACTCGGTACGCAGCAGGCCAACGCCATCGGCGCCGCCCTTGAAGGCATCGGCGGCTTCGTGGCTGGAGGCGACATTGGCGGCCACTTCCATGTGCAGGCCATCGTGGGTCACGGCCGGCTCGTGGGCCTGGGCCTGCTGACGGGCGCGGCGTTGTTGTTGCTCGTCCCGGGCTTGGGCGACGTGCGCCAGGCGCTGGGCATCGGGGGTTAATTCCAGGCGGCCGCCATCGGCATCCAGCACCACCGCGTGGCCCTGGGGTTGTTCCAGCAGACTGGCGCCGAGGGCGACCACGCAGGGCAAACCCTTGCCCCGGGCAAGAATCGCCACGTGAGAAGTGGCGCCGCCTTCGGCCATACACAGACCGGCGACGCCTTGCTCGCACAGTTGCAGCAAGTCGGACGGGGTCAGTTCGTGGGCGGCGACTATCGCGCCTGGCGGGATTTCGTAATGCCATTGCTCGCCGAGCAGCGCACGCAGCACGCGTTGACGGAGGTCGCGCAAGTCGTTGGCGCGTTCGGCCAGCAGCCGGTTACCGAGTTGCAGCAAGACCTGGCACTGGGCCTCGATCGACTCGCTCCAGGCATGGGTCGCGGCGCTGCCTTGCTCGATGGCCCGGTGTGCAGCATCGAGCAGGGCCGGGTCTTCAAGCAGGGCGAGGTGGGCGGCGAAGATTTGTTCTTCTTCTACCTGGCGGTGTTTCTGCGCTGCGGTGAGGGTCTCGCGAATCTCGTGGCGCACCTGTTCCAGCGCTGTTTCCAGGGCCTGGTGCTGTTGCGCAGGTTGGTGATTGCCAATGTCCTCGGGCAGGTGGATGGCGGCCAGTTGGAACAGCGCACCGCCGACCAGTCCGGGCGCGGCGCAGACACCGTGCAACACACCGTCTTCGGCGGCGCGCGGGGGCTGGGCTATGGCAGTGGGCGCGACACTTTGATGTGTGTCGTGCACCGCCGTCGACAGCGCCGACAGCAAGGCATGCAGCGCCGCGTCGGCGTCCGCGCCCTGGCAGCTGACCTGGACTTCGTCCTGCTCGCCGATGCCCAGGCCCATCAGCCCGATCAGGCTGTCGCAGGACGCGGATTTGCCGGCGAAGTGCAGCTGCGAGCGGCTGCGAAATGGCTGGGCTGTCTGGCGGATCAAGGCCGCCGGACGCGCATGCAGGCCGCCGCGATGGTTGACTCGCACGTGCCCCTGAGCGGTCAGGTTCACCTCGTCGGTTGCGCGCGGCGCGGCATGGCCGGCCTTGGGCACGATGTGCAGCAAGGGTTCGCCGACCTTGACCGACTTGAGGGTGATCGGCCGGATCTGGAATTCATCACTGTTGGTCAGGATCAACAGGCTGACCAGGCTCTTGCAGCCCTGGGCGACCCGGTCCAGGTCAAAACGCAGCAGTGCGTCGCCCTGGCTGACCCGTGCGCCTTCCTCGACCAGCAGGGTGAACCCCGCGCCTTGCAGGTTGACCGTATCCAGGCCCAGGTGCAGCAGCAACTCGGCGCCGTTGTCGGCGCGCAGCGTCACCGCGTGACGGGTGCGTGCAAGCTGCACCACGACGCCGTTGCAGGGCGCGTGCAGCGTGTTGTTCAGCGGGTCGATGGCGATCCCGTCGCCCATGGCGCCGCTGGCGAACACCGGGTCGGGGACCTTGGTGAGTGTCAGCACCGGGCCGCTGAGTGGGGCGCTGAGGGTCAGCTCATTATTGTTGTTGGGCATGGCGCGCTACTCGACTCGGGCGGTTTAGTGGGTGCGGGTGACTTTGCTCAGGTGCCGCGGCTGATCCGGATCCATGCCGCGGGCCTGGGCCAGGCCGGCGGCCATCACGTAGAAACTCTGGATTGCCAGGATCGGGTCGAGCGCCGGGTGGGCGGCGCGGCTGAGGGTCAGGTCGCGCTCGCCGACGTCATCGGGGGCGGCCAGCAGCACCTGGGCACCGCGCTGGCGCATCTCCGCCGCCAGGCTCAGCAGGCCGGCCTGTTCGGCGCCTCGCGGGGCGAACACCAGTAATGGGTAGTTGTCGCTGATCAGGGCCATCGGGCCGTGTTTCACTTCGGCGCTGCTGAAGGCTTCGGCCTGGATGGCCGAGGTTTCCTTGAGTTTCAGCGCCGCTTCCTGGGCGATGGCAAACCCGGCGCCGCGGCCGATCACCATCAGGCGTTGGCAGTCACGCAGGGCCTCGATGGCTGGCGTCCAATCCTGGGTCGCGGCTTCGCGCAAGCCCTGGGGCAGTTCCAGGCCGGCCTCGAGCAATTCGGCGTCCTGCTTCCAGTGGGCCACCAGGCGTGCGCTGGCGCTCAGGGTGGCGATGAAGCTCTTGGTGGCGGCGACGCTGCGTTCAGTGCCGGCACACAGCGGCAGGCTGAATTCGCACGCGGCTTCCAGCGGCGAATCCTCGGCGTTGACCATGGCAATGCTCAGGGTGCCGCGTTTGCGCAGCAGGCGCAGGCTGTTGACCAGGTCCGGACTCTGCCCCGACTGGGAAAAACCGAACACCGCCTGGCCGCTGACTTTCAACGGTGCCTGCTGCAGGGTCACCACCGACATCGGCAGCGAGGCCACTGGCACGCCGACCAGTTGCATGGTCAGGTAGGCGAAGTAGCTGGCGGCGTGATCGGAGCTGCCACGGGCGACGGTCATTGCCACCTGGGGTGGCTGGCGATTCAGGCGTCCGGCGACCTCGATCAGCGCCGGGTCGAGTTGCTGCAATTGGGCTTCCACCGCCAGGTGTGAGGACAGCGCCTCCTCAAGCATTTTTGAAGTCAATGTCTTCTCCTTCGACCATCACCGCGGTCAGTGTGAGTGAGCGATCCAGGCGCACGCAGTCGGCCCAGGCACCGGGCTGCAGGCGCCCGCGCTCGTTGAGGCCGAGGTAGTCGGCGGGAAATTGCGACAGGCGTTGCGAGGCTTCGGCCAGGGGCAGGCCGATTTTCACCAGGTTGCGCAGGGCCTGGTCCATGGTCAGGGTGCTGCCGGCCAATGTGCCGTCAGGCAGGCGTACGCCGCCCAGGCATTTGGTCACGGTGTGGCTGCCCAGCTTGTATTCGCCGTCCGGCATGCCGGCGGCGGCGCTGGAGTCGGTCACGCAGTACAGGCAGGGGATCGAACGCAACGCGACGCGGATCGCCCCGGGATGCACGTGCAGCAGGTCGGGAATCAGCTCGGCGTACTTCGCGTGGGCCAGCGCCGCACCGACAATCCCCGGCTCGCGGTGATGCAGCGGGCTCATGGCGTTGTACAGGTGGGTAAAGCTGGTGGCGCCGGCTTCCAGCGCGGCCACGCCTTCCTCGTAACTGCCCAGGGTGTGGCCGAGTTGCAGGCGCACGCCACGCTCGCTGAGGGTGCGGATCAGTTGAGCGTGGCCGGCGATTTCCGGGGCGATGGTGATCACCCGGATCGGCGCCAGGGCCATGTAGGACTCGACTTCAGCCAGCAGCGCGGTGTGGGCGAAGTTGGGTTGTGCGCCGAGTTTTCCCGGATTGATGTAGGGCCCTTCCAGATGAACCCCCAGAACCCGGGCGCAGCCGGCAGGGCGTTGCTCGCAGAATTCACCGACCTGCTCCAGCACCCGGGCGATCTCTTCGCTGGGGGCAGTCATGGTGGTGGCCAGCAGCGCCGTGGTACCGAAACGCACATGGGTTCTGGTGATGGTTTCGAAGGCGGGTGTGCCCTCCATCAGGTCCTTGCCGCCACCGCCATGCACATGCAGGTCGATAAAGCCCGGCAGCAGATAAGGGAGATCGTTGTCCGCCGGATCGCACGGCTGGCCGTCGATGCGCACGACCTTGCCGTGTTCATGGATCAGCCGGCCGCGGACCCAGCCGTTGGCGGTGAGGATGTTGTCTTCAGACATGGGACGGTTCTCTGGCCTGTTATCGACGCAGTTCGGCGACGAAGTCGTAGTAATCGTTGCGGCAGTAGGTGTCGGTGACTTCGATCGGCGTGTTGTCTTCGAGGTAGCCGACCCGGGTCATCAGCAGCATGGCGGTGCCCGGCGCGATGCCCACCAGCGCAGCGAACTCGTCCGAGGCGTTGATCGCCTGGATGTGTTGCAGGGCGCGGACCACCGGTTTGCCGATGCCATCGAGGTAGTGGTAGAGCGAGTCGCCGACGGCCTGGGGCTGGGCAATGATCGAGGCGGGCAGGGTGCTCATTTCGATCGCCATTACGGTGTCGTCGGCTTTGCGCAGGCGCTTGAGGCGCGCGACCTTGTCGTAGGGCGACAGCGCCAGGCGAATCAGTTCTTCATGGGTTGGCTGGGTGATTTCCCGTTGCAGCCACTGCGAACTGGGGGCGAAACCCTTGAGGCGGAGCATTTCGCTGAAGCCGGAGAGGCGCGACAGCGGTTGTTCCAGGCGCGGGGTAATGAAGGTGCCCGAGCCCTGGCTGCGGCGGATCAGGCCCTGTTCGAACAGGACTTCCAGGGCTTTGCGCGCGGTCACCCGGGAGATGTTCAGCAGTTCGCTGAGGTTGCGTTCCGAGGGCAGTGCCTGTTCGGCTTTCCAGTGGCCGGCGTGGATCGCCGCTTCCAGATTGCGCGCCAGTTGCAGGTACAGCGGCGTGGGCTGAGAGTCATCGAGGCGTAGGGCCTGGAGGTCGTTCATAGGTTGTTTCCGATGCGGATGTAGGATTGTTGTCGCTCGGTTGTGAGGCGGAAACTAATACCACTTAAATACCATGTCAACGCCACTGGCCGGCTGCAGGCGAGCGAAAACCCGCTGGGCTGGAGACGGCGTCAACCTTGGCTTTGAAGTGGTATTAGAGGTGGCGTTGCGAGCGGGTCAGACGGTTGTCTGCACCGGTGTTTTCTTGCGCAGGTGGTATTGCGGCAGGGCGGGTTGCCCTGAAAGGATTTATTTTCAGTTTTTTTTGCCGGGCGACGCACGGTCGTCGGGATGGCGAGGGCGCAGAGGCCCTCGCCGCGTCGAGATCAGGGGCGAATCTCGATCATCGTGCCGTCCGGGACCAGGCCCCAGACTTCGCGCATGTCGACATTGCGCATGGCGATGCAGCCATCGGTCCAGTCCAGGGTGTGGAACAGGTCCTCGGGGTTTTCCTCGGTGTCCGGGGTGCCGTGGATCATGATCATGCCGCCAGGGTTCACGCCTTCGCGGCGCGAGCGGGCGGCGTCGCTGATGTTCGGGTAGGAAATGTGCATGGCCAGGTTGAAGCGGTCGCTGACCTTGCGCCAGTCCAGCCAATAGAAGCCTTCGGGCGTGCGCCGATCACCTTCCATGAGCTTCTGGCCCCTGGGGTTCTTGCCCAGGGAGATGCGGTAGGTCTTGATGGGCTTGCCGTCGTTGATCAGTTGCAACTGATGGGCGGATTTGAGCACCAGGACTTTTTCGATGATTTTGCCGTCCAGGGTTTCCACGGTGGAAGCCTGGGTGACAGCAACGAACGACAGGCAGAGGAACGCGAGCAACCAGCGCATTGAAACGATATCCCTGTGAGTACGGCGTACTTCTTGTTGTTTAAGTGATCGCAGGCTGAGCAAGCGGAGGAATGGATTCGCTGCGCACCGGGTAATTGCCCTGGCGTCGGTCAGCGAAGAAGCATTCTAGGGTACGGCCCACCGTGCGGAAAGCCAGCTCTGACCAAGGGATGTCCTGTTCTTCGAAAAGCTGCACTTCCAGGCTTTCGACGCCGGCAGAAAACTGCTCATCGGCCATCTCGGCGCGGAAGAACACGTGCACCTGGCTGATGTGCGGTACATCGATCAGGGTATAGATGCTCAGGTTGCGTACCCGGGCGCAGGCTTCCTCGGCGGTCTCGCGAATCGCCGCTTGCTCGATGGTCTCGCCGTTCTCCATGAAGCCGGCCGGCAAGGTCCAGAAGCCACGCCGTGGTTCGATGGCGCGGCGGCAGAGCAGCACCTTGGAACCGAGGGTGGGAATGCAGCCAGCGACGATATTGGGGTTCTGATAGTGAATGGTCTGACATTTGTCGCAGACATACCGCAGGCGCGAATCGCCTTCGGGAATGCGTTGAGTGACCGGGTTACCGCAGTGGCTGCAAAAATTCATGCTGGGTTTTCCGAAAAGGCTGCGCCTATCTTGGCGTGCAGCGGTGTCCGTCGGCAAGTTGTCGTTTAGCGACATGCCCGGGTTCGGGGCTTGGGCGGCCTGTGTGTTTGGTGCATGATGCGGGGTAGCCAACAGATCGAGAGCACTCATGCTGGACGAGCTACTGCACCGGGTAAGTAATCACACGCCGAGTACCATGGAAACTGACAGACGTTTCCCTGAGGCTGCGGTGCTAGTGCCCATCACTCGCAGTGACGAACCGGAACTGGTTCTGACCCTGCGTGCCAGCGGACTCTCCACCCATGGCGGTGAAGTGGCCTTTCCAGGCGGAAGACGTGATCCTGAAGATCCCGATCTGGTGTTCACCGCCCTGCGTGAAGCCGAAGAGGAAATCGGCCTGCCCCCGGGCCTGGTGGAAGTGATTGGGCCGTTGAGCCCACTGATCTCCCTGCATGGGATCAAGGTCACGCCTTATGTCGGTGTCATTCCGGACTTTGTCGAGTACCGCGCCAACGACGCCGAGATCGCCGCCGTATTCACGGTGCCGCTGGAATTTTTTCGCGAGGACCCGCGCGAACATACGCACCGTATCGATTATCAGGGGCGTAGCTGGTATGTGCCGAGTTATCGATACGGCGAGTACAAGATCTGGGGCCTGACCGCGATCATGATTGTCGAGTTGATCAATCTGCTGTATGACGCCAAGATCAGCCTGCACCAACCTCCCAAAAGCTTTATCAATATCTGAAGCCCTCGTGCCCAAGGCGCGAACCCACGGCCGCCTGAGCCATGAGGATAACAACGATGAAATACCGTCTGGGCGACGCCCGCGTCGAAACCCATCCGCAGAGCTGGGTCGCACCCAACGCGGTGCTGATTGGCAAGGTCAAGCTGGAAGAGGGCGCCAACGTCTGGTTCAACGCGGTATTGCGCGGTGACAACGAGCTGATCCTGATCGGCAAGAACAGCAATGTGCAGGACGGCACGGTGATGCACACCGACATGGGTTATCCGCTGACCATCGGCACCGGCGTGACCATCGGCCACAACGCCATGCTGCACGGCTGCACCGTCGGCGATAACAGCCTGATCGGCATCAATGCGGTGATCCTCAACGGGGCGAAAATCGGCAAGAACTGCATCATCGGCGCCAACTCGCTGATTGGTGAGAACAAGCAGATCCCTGATGGCTCGCTGGTGATGGGTTCGCCGGGCAAGGTGGTGCGCGAACTGACCGAGCCGCAGATCAAGATGCTCGAAGCCAGTGCCGCGCACTATGTTCACCGCTCCCAGCGCTATGCGGTGGATCTGGTCGAGCAAGAAGAATGACAGCCTCGGAACGCCCCGTTGCCTCACCCTGCGTGAATATTTGCGCGCTGGACGAGCAGGACATCTGCACCGGTTGCCAGCGCACGGTGGCGGAAATCACCCGCTGGAGCCGCATGGACAACGACGAACGCCGCCTGGTGTTGGGGTTGTGTCATGAACGGGCCAAGGCCAGCGGGCTGGTGTGGATGATCGGGGCCAAGCAGCCGTAGTCGCGAATTTGCCGCCGATCTGTGAACGGTGGGAGCGGGCTTGCCCGCGATTCAGGCACCGCGGTATGTCTGATAAAACGCCATCGTCGGCAAGCCGACTCCCACAGGGAAAGGGAGCAGGGTCAGGAACACCGCCTTCGCCGGCAAGCCGGCTCCTACAAGTTTTGCACAGCCTATGTGATCGACTCGAACCCTGTGGGAGCGGGCTTGCCCGCGATGGCGTCAGCAACGACATCGCCTGCAAGCCACCTCCTACGGTATTCTGTGCGGCAAATTTCCAGGTACTCCGTGTCCCATGCTCTTTCTGATTGCCTACATCAGCAGCGTCGTGCTGATCAACTTCGCCTTTTCCACGGCCCCGCATCTGGACATCATCTGGTCGGCCTGGGGTGGCCTGGTGTTTGTGCTGCGCGACATGGTGCAGACGCGCTTCGGCCACGGCGCGATCATTGCCATGCTGGTGGCGCTGGTGCTGTCCTACCTGACCTCCGATCCGTCCATCGCCTTGGCCAGTGCCACGGCGTTCGCGGTGTCCGAATGCATCGACTGGCTGGTGTTCAGCATCACCAAGCGCCCGCTGCACGACCGCTTGTGGATCAGCTCGGCACTGAGCATTCCGCTGGACACCTTCATCTTCTTCGGCATGATCGACGCGCTGACCCCTGGGGTGATTCTCACCGCGCTCGGCTCCAAGTTCGCCGGCGTCACCGCCGTGTGGCTGATCATGGCCTGGCGCTTGCGCAAACAGGCGCTCGCCAGCTGAGGCCAAAACCCCCGGTTCATGTAAAATGCCGCGCTTTCTCCCCTGGGAAGTGCGCGCAGCGCCTTGTCCCTTGATGATCCGCTCCTTTGAGGAACTGCAAATGACTCGTATCGGAACTCCATTGTCGCCAACCGCGACCCGCGTATTGCTGTGTGGCTGTGGTGAGTTGGGCAAGGAGGTGGTGATCGAGCTGCAGCGCCTGGGCGTTGAAGTGATTGCCGTGGATCGTTACGCGGATGCCCCGGCGATGCAGGTGGCCCATCGCAGCCACGTGATCAACATGCTCGACGGCGCCGCATTGCGCGCAGTGATCGAGGCCGAGAAACCGCACTTCATCGTGCCGGAAATCGAAGCCATCGCTACCGCCACCCTGGTCGAGCTGGAAGCCGAAGGCTTCACCGTGATCCCGACCGCGCGCGCCGCCCAGCTGACCATGAACCGCGAAGGCATCCGCCGCCTCGCTGCGGAAGAGCTGGACCTGCCGACTTCGCCGTACCACTTCGCCGATACCGTGGAAGACTACCGCAAGGCCGTCGACGACCTCGGCTTCCCTTGTGTGGTCAAGCCGGTCATGAGCTCGTCGGGCAAGGGCCAGAGCCTGTTGCGCAGCGCCGATGACGTGCAGAAGGCCTGGGACTACGCGCAGGAAGGCGGGCGTGCGGGCAAAGGGCGGGTGATCGTCGAGGGTTTCATCGATTTCGACTACGAAATCACCCTGCTCACTGTGCGTCACATCGGCGGAACTACGTTCTGTGCGCCGGTCGGCCATCGTCAGGAGAAGGGCGACTACCAGGAATCCTGGCAGCCACAGGCCATGAGCCCGATTGCCCTGGCGGAATCCGAGCGAGTGGCCAAGGCCGTGACCGAGGCCCTGGGTGGTCGCGGGATGTTTGGTGTCGAGCTGTTCATCAAGGGCGATCAGGTGTGGTTCAGCGAAGTGTCGCCACGTCCGCACGACACCGGCCTGGTGACCCTGATCTCCCAGGACCTGTCACAATTTGCCCTGCACGCCCGGGCGATCCTCGGCCTGCCGATCCCGTTGATCCGTCAGTTCGGGCCGTCGGCCTCGGCGGTGATCCTGGTGGAAGGCCAGTCGACCCAGACCGCATTCGCCAACCTCGGCGCGGCATTGGCTGAACCGGATACGGCTTTGCGTCTGTTCGGCAAGCCTGAGGTCAATGGCCAGCGCCGCATGGGTGTGGCCTTGGCTCGCGATGAGTCGATCGAAGCGGCACGGGCCAAGGCCATGCGCGCCTCGCAGGCGGTTGTTGTCGAGCTGTAACGCAGGTCCCTTGTAGGAGCGAGCCTGCTCGCGATGAACCTGAGAGCGCTGCGCAGTGTCAGGCACCCAGTGTTATCGTTGACGTTCATCGCGAGCAGGCTCGCTCCTACAGGGTTGGTTCACACCACCCGATCCAGATCGTTATCACGCGTTTCCTTCAGGCACAGCACAGCGATCAGACTGAGCACCGCTGCCGCCGACACATACCCGCCGACCCAGCTCAAGCCGCCCATCGCCACCAGTTTCTGGGCGAAGAAGGGTGCTGCCGAGGCGCCGACAATGCCGCCCAGGTTGTAGGCCGCCGAGGCGCCGGTATAGCGCACGTGCGTCGGAAACAGTTCCGGCAACAGCGCGCCCATCGGGGCGAAGGTCACCCCCATCAGGAACAGCTCGATGCACAGGAACAGCGCCACGCCCCAGGTGCTGCCGTGGGTCAGCAGCGGTTCCATGGTGAAGCCAGACAACACCGCCAGTACACCACCGATGATCAGTACCGGCTTGCGCCCGAAGCGGTCGCTGGCCCATGCCGACAGTGGGGTGGCAGCGGCCATGAACAGCACGGCGAAGCACAGCAGGCCGAGGAAGGTTTCGCGGCTGTAGCCCAGGGTGGACACGCCGTAGCTCAGGGAAAACACCGTCGAGATGTAGAACAGCGCGTAACACACCACCATCGCCGCCGCGCCTAACAGCATCGGTGCCCAGTACTGGCTGAACAGCTCGACCAGCGGGATCTTCACCCGCTCCTGGCGGGCCACGGCGTTGGCGAAGACCGGGGTTTCATGCAGCTTCAGCCGCACATACAGGCCGACCATCACCAGCGCGGCGCTGAGCAGGAACGGAATGCGCCAGCCCCAGGAGCGGAACTGTTCGTCGTCCAGGGTCATGGCCAGCGTGAGAAACAGCCCGTTGGCTGCCAGAAAACCGATCGAAGGCCCCAGTTGCGGGAACATGCCGAACCAGGCGCGTTTGCCTTTCGGTGCGTTTTCTGTGGCAAGCAAGGCTGCGCCACCCCATTCGCCGCCCAATCCCAGGCCTTGGCCAAAGCGCAGCACGCAGAGCAGGATCGGCGCCCAGGCACCGATGCTGTCGTAGCCCGGCAGCACACCGATCAGGGTGGTGCAGACGCCCATCAGCAATAGCGAGGCGACCAGCGTCGATTTGCGGCCGATCCGGTCACCAAAGTGGCCGAACAGTGCCGAACCCAATGGGCGGGCAAGGAAGGCGATACCGAAGGTCAGGAAGGCCGACAGCATCTGTGCGGTGCCGGAGGTCTGGGGGAAGAACACCGGGCCGATCACCAGTGCGGCGGCCGTGGCATAGACGTAGAAATCGTAGAACTCGATGGCGGTGCCGATGAAGCTCGCGGTGGCGACCCGGGTCGCGGAGTTCGTCGGTTGGGCAGGCGTATCGGCGCCGTAAGTGGTGCTCGTGGTCATGCGGTTATCCCTGACAGTCATGTGCTCGCGAGGAGCGAATTATTATGGTTGAAGCACCCAGGGATGTGGGGTGGGGCGCGGCGCAGGCTCAAGGTAGGAGCGAGCGCCGGACAGTCGCGAATCTTGCCGCGGGACGCTGAGTGCGGGTAGCACGGTCTGCGGCGGCGCTTGGGTAAGCGTCTGGATTATAGGAAGGAGGCTAACGATTCAACAAGGGGCTTAGCGCACGGCTGGCGTGGAAGCGGTTTGCCAGATCAATACCTGGCTCACCCGGTTGTCTTCGGTCTCGAGGATTTCCAGGCGATAACGGCCGATTTTCAGGCACACCGGGCAGTCCGGAATGGTTTCCAGGGCTTCGGTCACCAGGCCATTGAGGGTTTTCGGTCCGTCGCTGGGCAGGTGCCAGCCCAGGCTTTTGTTCAGCTCGCGGATCGAGGCGGCGCCATCGATTATCAGGCGGCCGTCGGCCTGCGGGTGAATGTGCGGATTATCGAGGCTGTGCTGGCTTTCGAATTCGCCGACGATTTCTTCGAGGATATCTTCCAGGGTGACGATGCCTTGGACTTCGCCGTACTCGTCGACCACCATGCCCAGGCGGCGTTGCTGCTTGTGGAAGTTCAGCAGTTGCAGTTGCAGTGGCGTGCTTTCGGGTACGAAGTACGGTTCGTGGCAGGCCGCCAGCAACGCCTCCTTGGTCAGGCTGGCATCTGCCAGCATGTGCCTGATCTGACGGGTGTTGAGCACCGCCTCGACCTGGTTGATATCGCTGTGGAACACCGGCAGGCGTGTGCGCCGGTTCGCCCGCAGTTGCTCGATGATCGCTTCGATCGGCTCGTCGAGGTTGATCCCGTCCACTTCGCTGCGCGGTACCAGGATGTCGTTGACGGTAATGTTGTCCAGCGCATGAATGCCGGGCAGGGCGTGCGGACGGCAGACGGCGTGTTCGCTATCGGGATCGGTGTTCTGTGCCGGCAACGGCTCGTTGTCGCTTTGCTGGACCACCTTGGGCTTGCGTGCCAATGGCTTGAGCAGCAGCAGGCTGATGCTGCTGAGCAGCCAGGCCAGCGGGTAGAGGATTTTCAGCGGCACCGCCAGCAGGGTATTGCCCAGGCTCAGGACGGCATCCGGGTAGCGTGCGGCGAGGGTACGTGGCAGGTAGTCGGCGAACACCAGCAGCGCCGCGGTGGCGCCGAGGCAGGCCAGCCATGGTCCGCTGTCGGCCCAGGCGAACACCGCCAGTAAGGTGCTGATGATCACCACCAGCGAACGACAGAGGGTGTTGCAGAGGATCAGGCTGCCCAGCGGGAAGCTCAGGCGGGCCACTGGCTTGTCGCTGGAGCGTGAGGCCGTGCGCTGCGCCAGCAGGTGCTGCTGGGCGGCTTCGATGGCGGTGAACAGGGCGGACCAGAGGATCAACAGGGCCAATACAGCGAGTAGTGGCCCCAGGGGCAGGTTGTCCATAACGAATGCCCGTCAGATGTGCAGGATGAATTCGCGGACCAGCTTGCTGCCGAAATAGGCCAGCATCAGCAGGCAGAAACCGGCGAGGGTCCAGCGGATCGCCTTGTGGCCGCGCCAGCCGAGGCGCGTGCGCCCCCATAGCAGCACACTGAAGACGATCCACGCCAGGCACGCCAGCAGGGTCTTGTGCACCAGGTGCTGGGCAAACAGGTTTTCGACGAACAGCCAGCCGGAGATCAGCGACAGCGAGAGCAGGCTCCAGCCAGCCCAGAGAAAGCCGAACAGCAGGCTTTCCATGGTTTGCAGCGGCGGGAAGTTCTTGATCAGCCCGGACGGGTGCTTGTGCTTGAGTTGGTGATCCTGCACCAGCAGCAGCAGCGCCTGGAACACCGCGATGGTGAACATGCCGTAGGCGAGGATCGACAGCAGGATGTGGGCGAGGATGCCCGGTTCTTCGTCGATCACCTGCACTGTCCCGGACGGCGCGAACTGCGCCAGCAGCACGGTGGCCATGCCCAGCGGGAACAACAGCAACAGCAGGTTTTCCACCGGGATCCGCGTGGTGGCCAGCAGCGTCAAGGCGATCACGGCGGCGGCAATCAGGCTGGCGGCGCTGAAAAAGTCCAGGCCCAGGCCGATCGGCGTCATCAAGTGAGTGAACAGGCTCGCGCTGTGGGTCAGCACGGCAAGGATGCCGAGCGTCACCAACAGGCGTTTGTTCGCCTTGGCGCCTGTGGCCAGGCGGGAGCCCTGGTAGAGAGTCGCAGCGGCGTACAAGCAGGCGGCGGCGAGGGTGGTGAGCAAACTGGGTGACAAGGGGAGCATAAATCCTGTTAGGCAAGCCCGAAAGAGAATGAGTTTGGCATACAACCCTTGTCGCATGAAAGACCGCACAACCAGACGGCGGGTGTGCGCCAGACGCAGTCTTCGCTATAATCCGCGACCTGCCCACGCCGCAGGCTCGCCGAGCACCTGTATTTCACGGTCTGGGCGGCCATTACCCCGGTCTTCCTTAGGGCCTGAAAGGATCGCGCATGTTTGAAAACTTAACCGACCGTCTCTCGCAGACGCTGCGCCATGTCACCGGCAAGGCCAAGCTGACCGAGGACAACATCAAAGACACCCTGCGTGAAGTGCGCATGGCGTTGCTGGAAGCCGACGTCGCCTTGCCAGTGGTCAAGGACTTCGTCAATTCGGTCAAGGAGCGCGCCGTCGGCACCGAGGTGTCGCGCAGCCTGACACCGGGCCAGGCCTTCGTGAAGATCGTCCAGGCCGAACTCGAAAGCCTGATGGGCGCGGCCAACGAAGATTTGAACCTGAGCGCCGTGCCGCCAGCCGTCGTCTTGATGGCAGGCCTGCAGGGCGCTGGTAAAACCACCACCGCCGGCAAGCTGGCGCGCTTCCTTAAAGAGCGCAAGAAGAAGTCGGTGATGGTGGTGTCCGCGGACGTCTACCGTCCGGCGGCAATCAAGCAGCTGGAAACCCTGGCCAACGACATCGGCGTGACGTTCTTCCCGTCCGACCTGAGCCAGAAGCCGGTCGACATCGCCGAAGCGGCTATTAAAGAAGCCAGGCTGAAGTTCATCGACGTGGTCATCGTCGATACCGCCGGTCGCCTGCACATCGACGAAGAGATGATGGGCGAGATCAAGGCCCTGCACGCTGCGGTCAAGCCGGTCGAAACCCTGTTCGTGGTCGACGCCATGACTGGCCAGGACGCCGCCAACACGGCCAAGGCCTTTGGCGATGCACTGCCGCTGACCGGTGTGATCCTGACCAAGGTCGACGGCGATGCCCGTGGCGGTGCCGCGTTGTCGGTGCGCTCCATCACCGGCAAGCCGATCAAGTTCATCGGTATGGGCGAGAAGACCGAAGCCCTGGAGCCGTTCCACCCGGAGCGTATCGCTTCGCGCATCCTTGGCATGGGCGACGTTCTCAGCCTGATCGAGCAGGCCGAACAGACCCTCGACAAGGACAAGGCCGACAAGCTGGCGAAAAAGCTGAAGAAGGGCAAAGGCTTCGACCTCGAAGACTTCCGCGACCAGCTGCAACAAATGAAGAACATGGGCGGCCTCGGCGGGCTCATGGACAAGCTGCCGAACATCGGTGGCGTCAACCTGGCGCAGATGGGCAACGCCCAGGGTGCGGCAGAGAAGCAATTCAAGCAGATGGAAGCCATCATCAACTCCATGACCCCGGCCGAGCGCCGCGACCCCGAGCTGATCAGCGGCTCGCGCAAGCGCCGGATCGCCATGGGTTCGGGCACCCAGGTGCAGGACATCGGTCGCTTGATCAAGCAGCACAAGCAGATGCAGAAGATGATGAAGAAATTCTCCGCCAAAGGCGGGATGGCGAAAATGATGCGCGGCATGGGCGGAATGTTGCCCGGCGGCGGCATGCCGAAGATGTAAAGAATTCGCGCCGGCAGTGATGCCGGCGTGTCTCCCACAGGGATGTGGGGACTACAGTGACCTGCCTTGGCAGGCACTGACTCGCCGTTGTTCGCAGCGGCTCTATCGCAAATCTGCAGCGCACGCCGACAGGCGTCGGAAAAAGTCATTTGCAAAAGTCCGGATATTCCTTAGAATATGCGGCCTTTCGGGCACCTACGCCCGCTGTGCGTTTAGATTTGCAGCACCGACTACAGGAACTATGTTCACATGCTAACAATCCGTCTTGCCCTTGGCGGCTCCAAAAAGCGCCCGTTCTACCACTTGACCGTAACCGACAGCCGCAACCCGCGCGACGGTTCGCACAAGGAACAGGTTGGTTTCTTCAACCCTGTTGCTCGTGGTCAGGAAACCCGTCTGTCCGTGAACCAAGAGCGCGTAGCCTACTGGCTGAGCGTTGGTGCACAACCTTCTGAGCGTGTTGCTCAGTTGCTGAAGGACGCTGCTAAGGCTGCGGCCTGAGCAATATGAACGCGACGCCAGACATTGCTGATGATTTGATCGTTATCGGCAAAATTTATTCTGTTCACGGCGTTCGCGGCGAAGTGAAGGTGTATTCCTTTACTGATCCGATCAAGAACCTGCTGGATTACAAATCCTGGACGCTCAAGCGCGAAGGCGATGTAAAGCAGGTAGAGCTGGTCAGCGGACGCGGGAATGACAAGTTCCTGGTCGCGAAGCTCAAGGGTCTCGATGATCGTGAAGAAGCTCGTCTTCTGGCCGGTTATGAGATCTGCGTGCCGCGCAACCTGTTCCCTGAACTGACCGACGGCGAGTACTACTGGTACCAGCTCGAAGGTCTGAAGGTCATCGACACACTCGGGCAACTGTTCGGGAAGATCGATCACCTGCTGGAGACCGGCTCGAATGATGTAATGGTCGTCAAGCCTTGCGCTGGCAGCCTGGATGATCGCGAACGCCTGTTGCCCTATACGGAGCAATGCGTGTTGGCAGTCGACCTGGCAGCGGGCGAGATGAAGGTGGATTGGGACGCGGACTTCTAAGCGTGGCTAACTTGCGCGTAGAAGTGATCAGTTTGTTTCCCGAGATGTTTTCCGCCATCAGCGACTACGGCATCACCAGTCGTGCGGTGAAACAGGGGCTCTTGCAGCTCACTTGTTGGAACCCGCGAGACTACACGACGGATCGACATCACACTGTGGACGATCGCCCATTTGGCGGTGGCCCGGGCATGGTGATGAAGATCAAGCCCCTGGAAGATGCACTGGTTCAGGCCAAGGCAGCAGCCGGGGAGGCGGCGAAGGTAATTTATCTGTCGCCCCAAGGCCGTCAACTGACTCAGTCGGCGGTACGCGAGTTGGCGAATGAGGAATCATTGATCCTGATTGCCGGCCGCTATGAAGGCATTGACGAGCGATTTATTGAAGCTCATGTCGATGAAGAGTGGTCGATTGGCGACTATGTACTGTCTGGCGGTGAGCTGCCGGCCATGGTCCTGATTGACGCGGTTACACGACTGCTGCCTGGAGCTTTAGGGCATGCGGACTCCGCCGAGGAAGATTCCTTTACGGACGGTCTGCTGGATTGCCCGCATTACACCCGACCGGAGGTGTATGCGGATCAGCGTGTTCCCGACGTGTTGCTTAGTGGCAACCATGCACACATCCGGCGTTGGCGTTTACAGCAGTCCCTTGGTCGGACCTTTGAACGACGCGCCGATCTTCTGGAAAGCCGCTCGCTTTCTGGAGAAGAGAAGAAGCTGCTCGAGGAATACATCCGCGAGCGGGACGATAGTTAACAACGTATCGATGGTAGATCCGACGATTTACCTTAGGAGCACAGCATGACTAACAAAATCATCCTTGCACTCGAAGCAGAGCAGATGACCAAAGAGATCCCTACCTTTGCCCCGGGCGACACCATTGTCGTTCAGGTGAAAGTGAAGGAAGGCGACCGCGCGCGTCTGCAAGCGTTCGAAGGCGTAGTAATCGCCAAGCGTAACCGTGGCGTGAACAGTGCTTTCACTGTTCGTAAAATCTCCAACGGTGTTGGCGTAGAGCGTACTTTCCAGACCTACAGCCCGCAAATCGACAGCATGGCTGTTAAACGTCGCGGTGACGTGCGTAAAGCCAAGCTGTACTACCTGCGTGACCTGTCGGGTAAAGCAGCTCGCATCAAGGAAAAACTGGCTTAAGTCCAGCTTCCGATGCAGAAAAAAGCAGCCTACGGGCTGCTTTTTTGTTGCCTGCGATTTATCCATCGGCATGGGACTGCGGCTGGATCAACGCCACCAGGGTCCATCCCGGTCCGGGCTTGAGCACGCTATCGGGTGTCACCACATAGACCCAGCCGCTGCTGTCGCGGGCGAACAACAGTGTCGCTCGTTCGCCGTGCAGGGCCTGGTAATCGTCCCAGCCAAAGCCGTCCGTCAGGTGCGTGGTGTACAACTCGGCGCCTTGGCCCAGCAGGCTGGCCAGTTTGGTGTAGGTCAAAGGCTGGCTGCCGAGCAGTTGTCCGCGGTGTTCGAGACTGGCCCTATGTTTGTCGGTACGCCGGCTTTCCTGGTCGCTGGCCAGGGAAAACATGCGTTGATGACCGAACTCATGGCGAAAGCGCATGGTCGCCAGGGTGTTCAATTCGCCCGAGGGTGACAGGGTCAGCAGGTGCCCGAGGCCTACCAGGTCGAGGTGTGCATCGGCGTGTTGCGAGGCCGGATTGCCGAAGTAGGTGGGCAGCCCCTCCATGCGCGCGGCGCGAATGTTTTCCCAACTGGAATCGGTCAGCAGCACCCGGCTGTCCAATTGCTGCAAAGCCTTGCCCAGAGCGCGCGCCGGGCCGTTGGCGCCGACGATCAGAAAGCCGCTGGGCGCCGGCTCGGCGACCTTTAGCAAGCGCGCCAAGGGACGGGCGGTGGCGCTTTGCAGGACCACGGTGCCGATGATCACGGCAAAGGTCAGGGGCACCAGCAGCAGTGCGCCTTGGTGGCCGGCCTCGTGCAGGCGAATCGCAAAGATCGCCGACACCGCCGCCGCCACTATTCCTCGCGGTGCAATCCAGGCCAGCAACGCGCGCTCACGCCAGTTCAGGTTCGAGCCGGCCGTCGACAGCACTACGTTCAGCGGTCGGGCGATGAATTGAATCACCAACAACAACAGCAGGACCACGGGACCCAAGGCGAGCATGGCGTCCAGGTCCAGGCGTGCCGCCAGCAAAATGAACAGGCCGGAGATCAGCAGTACGCTGAGGTTTTCCTTGAAGTGCAGGATATGCCGCACATCCACGCCTTTCATGTTGGCCAGCCACATGCCCATCAGGGTCACGGCCAGCAGGCCCGACTCATGAATCGTCTCGTTGGCCGCAATGAACACCCCCAGGACCGCCGCCAGCGACGCCAGGTTATGCAGGTACTCCGGCAGCCATTGCCGACGAATCAGGCTGCCGAGGGCATGGCCGCCACCGATGCCGAACAGGCTGCCGCAGACGATCACCCCGCCGAAGGTCAGCAGGCTATCCTTCAGGCCGTTGCCATCGGCGCTGGCGATGATGAAGCTGTAGACCACCACCGCCAGCAGCGCGCCGATCGGGTCGATGACGATGCCTTCCCAGCGCAGGATATTGGCGATCGAGGCCTTGGGCCGCACCACCCGCAGCATCGGAACGATCACGGTGGGGCCGGTGACCAGGGTCAGGGTGCCGAACAGGATTGCCAGCAGCCAGTCGAAACCCAGCAGCCAATGGGTGGCGACGGCGATCACCAGCCAGGTGGAAAGGGCACCGATGGTCACCAGGCGCCGGACCACACTGCCGATCTCGCGCCATTGCGAGAGGTGCAGGGTCAGGCTGCCTTCGAACAGAATCAACGCCACCGCCAGCGACACCAGAGGCATCAGCAGCGGGCCGAACATTTCTTCGGGGTCGAGCCAGCCGATGATCGGGCCCATGACGATGCCGGCCAACAGCAGAAACAGAATCGCCGGCAGTTTCAGGCGCCAGGCCAACCACTGGCAGCCTATGGCTGCCGCACCGATGCCACCGAAGGCCAAGAGGATTTGCTGCTCGTTCATTGAGGCTCCCTGTTCCTTGAAATGGCCAGCTATGAAAGACTAGCGGGCATCTTTACCGTTCACTATTTTTTTGCGCGCAGTGCCTGGCCTGCGTGTCTTGAGTGCCCATGCCCGCTATCGAACACCCGCTGATCGACCAGTTTCTCGACGCCTTGTGGCTGGAAAAAGGCCTTTCCGACAACACCCGTGACGCTTATCGCAGTGATCTGGCGCTGTTCAACGGCTGGCTCCAGGAGCAGGGGCTGGAGCTGCTGAATGCAGGGCGCGAACTGATCCTCGATCACCTGGCCTGGCGTGTGGAGCAGGGCTATAAACCCCGCTCCACGGCGCGGATGCTCTCGGGTGTGCGTGGGTTCTATCGCTATCTGTTGCGGGAAAAAATGATTGCCGTGGACCCAACGCTGCGGGTCGACATGCCGCAACTGGGCAGGCCGTTGCCCAAGTCCTTGTCGGAAGCCGACGTCGAAGCGCTGCTCAAGGCGCCGGACTTGAGCGAGGCGATCGGCCAGCGTGACCGGGCGATGCTCGAGGTGCTGTATGCCTGTGGGCTGCGGGTGACCGAGCTGATCAGCCTGACCCTGGAGCAGGTCAACCTGCGCCAGGGGGTGTTGCGGGTCATGGGCAAGGGCAGCAAGGAGCGCCTGGTGCCGATGGGCGAGGAGGCGATCGTCTGGGTCGAGCGTTACCTGCGCGATGCCCGTGTCGAGTTGCTGGGCGGGCGTCCCAGCGACGTGCTGTTCCCCAGCCTGCGCGGCGAGCAGATGACGCGCCAGACGTTCTGGCACAGGATCAAGCACCAGGCCAAGGTCGCGGGGATCGGCAAGTCGCTGTCGCCCCACACCCTGCGCCATGCCTTCGCCACGCACCTGCTCAACCACGGGGCGGATTTGCGGGTGGTGCAGATGTTGCTGGGGCACAGCGACCTGTCGACCACGCAGATTTACACCCATGTGGCGCGGGCACGCTTGCAGGATCTGCATGCCAGGCATCATCCGCGGGGTTGAGCCAACACCTTGCATCACCCGCATTCCGCCCCGCCAAGCCTTATGTGATAGGCTTTGCCGGTTTGCACGATGGACGATTATGACCCGCTGTAGCGACAGCGGCGTTCTGATCGATCCATTTGTCCGCCTTCAGGAGTTCCCATGCGTCTGACCCAGATTTTCGCCGCTGCAGCCATTGCGTTGCTCAGCACTTTCGCCGTCGCCGATGATGCGGCTGACAAAGCCATCCGCAAGAGCCTCGAAACCCTCCAGCTCGACACACCGATCGAAACCATCAGCGCCAGCCCGCTGGCCGGTCTGTACGAAGTCAAACTCAAGGGCAGCCGCGTGCTGTACGCCAGCGCCGATGGCCAGTACATCGTCCAGGGCTACCTGTTCCAGCTCAAGGACGGCAAGCCGGTCAACCTGACTGAAAAAACCGAGCGCCTGGGCATTGCCAAGCTGGTCAACGGTATTCCGGTCGCTGAAACCGTGGTCTATCCGGCCATCGGCGAAACCAAGACCCACATCACCGTCTTCACCGACACCACCTGCCCGTATTGCCATAAATTGCACGCTGAAGTGCCAGCCCTGAACAAACTCGGGGTCGAAGTGCGCTATGTTGCTTTCCCGCGCCAGGGCCTGGGCTCGCCGGGTGATGAGCAACTGCAGAACGTATGGTGCTCGGCCGACAAGAAAGCCGCCATGGACAAGATGGTCGATGGCAAGGAGATCAAGGCCGCCAAGTGCGATAATCCGGTCTCCAAACAGTTCGCCCTCGGCCAGTCGATTGGCGTGAACGGTACACCGGCCATCGTTTTGGCCGACGGCCAGGTGATTCCGGGCTACCAGCCAGCGCCACAAGTGGCCAAACTGGCGCTGGGTGCGAAATAATCCTGCGTCGTCACGGTAAGCCTTTGACGATCATGGAGCGGCGACAGCCGTCGACGCTCCATTAATAGAGAGCCGCACAGTGTGCGGCTGTTTCCACGGCCGGCCTCGAGTCGGCCGTTTTATGGGGAGTTCAGAGTGAATCCGGTCAAAGTAGGCATCTGTGGGTTAGGTACCGTCGGTGGCGGCACCTTCAACGTACTTCAGCGCAACGCCGAGGAAATTGCTCGTCGTGCCGGGCGTGGAATCGAAGTGGCACAAATTGCCATGCGCACGCCAAAGCCTCAGTTCCAGACGACCGGTATTGCGATTACCAACGATGTCTTCGATGTGGCCACGAACCCTGAGATCGACATCGTCATAGAGCTGATGGGCGGCTACACCGTTGCCCGCGAGCTGGTACTCAAGGCCATCGAGAATGGCAAGCATGTGGTCACCGCGAACAAGGCGCTTATCGCCGTTCACGGTAATGAAATTTTCGCCAAGGCGCGCGAGAAGGGCGTGATCGTTGCGTTCGAAGCGGCCGTGGCCGGTGGCATCCCGGTGATCAAGGCGATTCGTGAAGGCCTGTCGGCCAACCGTATCAACTGGGTCGCGGGCATCATTAACGGTACTGGCAACTTCATCCTCACCGAAATGCGTGAGAAGGGCCGTACCTTCGAAGACGTGCTCGCCGAAGCCCAGGCGCTGGGTTATGCCGAAGCCGATCCGACGTTCGACGTCGAAGGCATCGATGCGGCGCACAAGCTGACGATCCTGGCGTCGATTGCCTTCGGTATTCCGCTGCAATTCGACAAGGCCTACACCGAAGGCATCACCAAGCTGACCACCGCTGACGTGAATTACGCCGAAGCCCTGGGCTATCGCATCAAGCACCTGGGCGTGGCGCGCAGCACCGCCAGTGGTATTGAACTGCGGGTGCACCCGACGCTGATCCCGGCCGATCGCCTGATCGCCAACGTCAACGGGGTGATGAACGCCGTCATGGTCAATGGCGACGCCGCCGGTTCGACCCTGTTCTACGGCGCTGGCGCCGGTATGGAGCCGACCGCTTCGTCGGTGATCGCCGACCTGGTGGACGTGGTTCGCGCCATGACCAGCGACCCGGAGAACCGTGTACCGCACCTGGCGTTCCACCCGGACACCCTGTCGGCGCACCCGATCCTGCCGATCGACGCCTGTGAAAGTGCCTACTACCTGCGCATCCAGGCCAAGGATCATCCGGGCGTTCTGGCCCAGGTGGCGAGCATTCTGTCGGAGCGCGGCATCAACATCGAATCGATCATGCAAAAGGAAGTCGAAGAACACGACGGCCTGGTGCCAATGATCCTGCTGACGCACCGTGTGCTGGAGCAGCGCATGAACGATGCGATTACCGCCCTCGAAGCGCTGCAAGGCGTTGACGGTCCGGTAGTCCGTATCCGTGTCGAACATTTGAATTAATACAGCAGCGGTAAGCGGCAAGCTGCAAGCGACAAGTGAAAAGCGGTTCAGCGTTTACTTGAAGCTTGTAGTTTGCAGCTTGAAGCTCAAACCGAAGGTTTGCCCCCATGCGCTATATCAGTACCCGCGGCCAGGCACCGGCCCTGAATTTCGAAGACGTCCTGTTGGCCGGTCTGGCCAGTGATGGCGGCCTGTACGTGCCCGAGAACCTGCCGCGCTTCACCCAGGAAGAAATCGCTTCCTGGGCCGGCCTGCCGTACCACGAGTTGGCGTTCCGGGTGATGCGCCCGTTCGTCACCGGCAGCATCCCGGATGCCGATTTCAAGAAGATTCTCGAAGCGACTTACGGCGCGTTTTCCCACAACGCCGTGGCGCCTTTGCGTCAGTTGAACGGCAATGAATGGGTGCTTGAGCTGTTCCACGGCCCGACCTTGGCGTTCAAGGACTTTGCCCTGCAACTGCTCGGTCGTCTGCTCGACTACGTGCTGGAAAAACGCGGCGAGCGCGTGGTGATTGTCGGCGCGACTTCCGGCGATACCGGCTCGGCCGCGATCGAAGGCTGCAAGCACTGCGAGAACGTCGACATCTTCATCCTGCACCCGCACAACCGGGTTTCGGAAGTCCAGCGTCGGCAGATGACCACGCTGTTCGGCGACAACATCCATAACATCGCCATCGAAGGCAACTTCGATGACTGCCAGGAAATGGTCAAGGCCAGCTTCGCCGACCAGAGCTTCCTCAAGGGCACTCGCCTGGTGGCGGTGAACTCGATCAACTGGGCGCGGATCATGGCCCAGATCGTCTACTACTTCCACGCCTCCCTGCAGTTGGGCGGGCCGGCGCGCTCGGTGTCGTTCTCGGTTCCGACCGGCAATTTCGGCGATATCTTCGCCGGTTACCTGGCGCGCAACATGGGCCTGCCGATCAACCAGTTGATCGTCGCCACCAACCGCAACGACATCCTGCACCGCTTCATGAGCGGCAATCAGTACGTCAAGGAAACCCTGCACGCGACCCTGTCGCCGTCGATGGACATCATGGTGTCGTCGAACTTCGAACGCTTGCTGTTCGACCTGCATGGGCGCAACGGTGCGGCCATTGCCGGGTTGATGGACAGCTTCAAGCAGGGCGGCAGTTTCAGCGTCGAACAGGAGCGCTGGACCGAAGCGCGCAAACTGTTCGACTCCCTTGCCGTGGATGACGCACAGACCTGCGAAACCATCGCCGAAGTCTTTGCCCAGACCGGTGAGCTGCTCGACCCGCACACCGCCATTGGCGTCAAGGCCGCGCGCGAGTGCCGGCGCAGCCTGGATATTCCGATGGTCATCCTCGGTACTGCGCATCCGGTCAAATTCCCGGAAGCGGTGGAAAAAGCCGGCGTAGGAAAAGCGCTTGAACTGCCTGCCCATCTTTCGGATTTGTTTGAGCGAGACGAGCGTTGCACCGTCCTGCCAAATGATCTGAAAGCCGTGCAGGCCTTTGTCAGTCAGCATGGCAACCGCGGCAAGCCACTCTGATAAGAAAAAAGCTGTCACACATGAAGCCCGTCTCCTGACGGGCTTTCTTGTTTCTGCATGCCACACTGGTCGCCGTTTTGCCCTTCAGGGATGGGTCAGTCAGAGTGAAGGATGTGGGCATGTGGCTAATAACGCGCGTAAGGCCAGCCGTGTGCTGGCTGTTTTTTTCTGCCTGCTGGGGATGTTGCCATGGGTGCCGAGCGCTCTGGCCGATGGCCCGGCAAGCAAACCTGCCGGTGTGATCAAACCCCTGCTGTTGTCCTCCGAAGAGCGCGACTGGATCGCCCATAACCGCCAGGTGATCGTCGCATCGGTGCAATACCCGCTGTACCTGTTCAAGGACGAGCAGGGTCAGTGGACCGGGCTGAACCACGATATCCTGATGCAGCTTTCGCGGATGACCGGGTTGCAGTTTGTCCATGAAGAGTCATTTTCCACCGAGCACCTGCTGGGCTTGCTGGAGAGTGGGCGGGCAAACATGAGCACCACGCTGGCGATGAACGAGGAGCGCAAGGACTTCCTCGACTTCAGCCACGCGTTTGGTGGTTCGGGATGGGTCTTTGTCGAGCGCTCCGGGACGCCGTCGGTGGAGTCGCTGGAAGCGTTGCAAGGCAAGGTCCTGGCGTTGCCGGCACGGCATGCGCTGGAGAGCGCGATCCGTCACGAATACCCGCAGATCGGCCTGCGTTCGGTGAAAACCTATGCCGAGGCTCGAGCGCTGGTGGAGACCGGCGAGGCCGACGCGACCATCGAAAATGACAATGCCATCTACCGCTTTCCCGCTGGCCGGCTGAGGGTTGGTGCGAGCCTGGAAGGCAAGTGGGAGCACGATCACCTGGCGCTGCGCAAGGATCAACCGCAACTGCTGAGCATCCTCAACAAGGCGCTGGAGGCGCTCCCTGTCGCCGAATTGCGGGCAATCCGCAGCAAATGGCTGGAAGGCGTCGCGCCAAAGCCCTCGCCATGGCAAGCGATCAACTCGTGGCTGTTGTGGGGTGGCTTGCTCGTCGGCGTGTTCGGCCTGCTCAGCGTGTCCTGGCGTCGTCGTCTGAACATCCAGGTGAACAAGCGCCGGGAGGCCGAGCAGTCGCTGAGCGATCAACTGGCATTCCAGCACAGTTTGATCAACGCCATGCCCGATCCGATGTTCGTGCGCGATCTGCAAGGGCGCCTGCTGCTGTGCAACAAGGGCTACGAGGAGTATCTGTCAGTACGCCTGGAACGAGTGCAGGGCAAGTGCCTGACCGACATGGACGTGGTCCCGGATGCCACGGCCAGGCTGCTGCACGAGGAAATGATGGAACAACTGAGCAGTGGCAAAAGCCGCTTCTGCGAGCGTCAACTGCTGCTCAAGGAGGGCGTCAGGGGCATCTATCAATGGAGCGTGCCGTTCTACAGCGCCAGCGGTGAGTTACGCGGCGTGGTGGGGGGATGGACCGAGCCCCGTGGCGGTCCGTCGCGAACTGGCGACTGACGCGCATCGCGCTGTTTTTTTCCTGTCATCTTTGCCGTGCATGCTCAGCCAACGCAGGATGGCATCGCGCTCCTGCAGGGGCGCTGCAGAACTTTCTTCTCGGGCCGGTGGTCATTTACAGTGAATGCGCCTTGGCACTTTGTCTTCGAATTATTGAGTGGTGATCGAGATGGAAAGTATCAGCCTGTTGTTGAGCGAAGCATTGAGCCCCTATCAAGTGACGCTGACGCCCTCGGGTATCGACGGCCTCTGCCTGGTGACCTTGAAGAACGCGGTGGGCGCCATTGTGATCGAGCGCGAGTTCAATCAGGCGCAGTTCACCGACAAGCGGCTGCTGACCGATGTCGTCGATGGTTTGCACCGTGACCTGTTGATTGCCGAAGGACGCCTGCAACCCTGTGCCATCGAGGCCCTGCGCAATGTTGCCCAAGAGCGGCACCAGGCGCTGAGCCACTGATTGTTTTTTTCGGGAACCTTCGCCTCATCGAGCCTGTCAGATTTAGTACCTTCAAGAGCAAGCATTGTGCTCCGGTGCTTGTCGCTTGAGGTACGGGTCTTTGTAGACCACGTTTAACCCCGAGTCGTCTCCCCACTGCTCGGGGTTTCTTTTTGCCCGGTGTTTATTCAGGTGCCTCGTCCTGGAAAAAATCCTCGGCGTCGCGCAGGTACTCAGTGCGCATCTGCGGATCGAGCCACTGCGCGTAGAACTCGATCAGGCGGTTATTGCGCAACTGACGAATCGTTACATTGATGGCGCTGATCGCCCGGCGGCCCTCGGAGGTGTCCGAGCAGGCCACATGGATCGATTGGTACTTGGCGTTGCCGTAAATACCGAAGAACTCGAGATCTTCAGGCGCGATGCCTTGCAGCAGCGCCTGGTAGCGAATTTCCGGCCAGTAGCCCAGGAGCGAGGTCAGGCGCCCCAGGCGCTGCATTTGCAGCAGGCTGCCCAGGGCATCATTGCCGTAGTGCGCCGACAGGCTGGCGGGCGGAGCCTGGCGCAGGATGCGATCGACGACCTCGCCGTAACTGCGTTCGGCCACCACGCCCAGCTTGCGCCCATTGCTGCCCAGCAGCCGTTCAAGGTCGACCTGATCATCGACGAGAAAAGGCGCGAGCGTTTCCCGGTCCTTGCGGCGAATGGCAATGCCGTTGCTGCGGATGCGATAGGCCGGGATCGAATAGGCGAGGCGCTTTGCCCGCTCAGGGTTCCACAGCAGGGATGGGTCGCAGGTGAAGCTGGGCTCCAGGAGCATCTGCATGCCCCGCGCGCGATTGACCCGCAGCAGGTCGTGGCGGTACTGCGGCAGGCTGGCAATCAACAGCGGCATGAGCTGATCGACCGCGCCGAGGTTTTTCTGCGGGCCTTCGAAAATGGTCAGCGGCGGCAGATCGCGCAGCAGCCAGATCAACGTTTGCTTGTCGTCGGCGGCGGCCGGGAACACCTGCAGGCAGACCAGCGCTGCGGCGATGCCCAGCCGCCGCAGTCCTCTTCCGATTAACCTGGCCAGTTCAGATGGCCCCAGCTTCACGCAGCTGCGTGATCTGTGTCGCGTCATAGCCCAGTTCGCCGAGGACCTGGGCATTGTGTTCGCCCAGTTCGGCGCCGACCCATTCGCAGGAGCCCGGGGTGTCCGAGAGTTTTGGCACGATGCCGGGCATCTTGAAGGCCTTGCCATCGGGCAGCTTGGCCTGGAGGAACATTTCCCGGGCGATGAATTGTGGGTCGCTGAACATGTCTTCGGCGCTGAAGATCCGGCTGGCGGGCACTTCGGCGGCGTTCAGGCGTTCGATCACGGTATCGAGCGGCAGCGAGTTGACCCAGCGATCGATCACCCCGTAGAGCTCGTCGCGCCGGTTGTCGCGGCCATCGTTGCTGGCCAGGCTTGGGTCATTGGCCAGATCGTCGCGGCCGATGGTCTGCATGAAACGCTTGAAGATCGCATCGCCATTGGCACCGATCTGCACGTGCTTGCCGTCGGCGCTGGTGTGAATGGAGGAGGGTGTGATGCCGGGCATGATGTTGCCGGTGCGCTCGCGGATAAAGCCGAACACATCGAACTCCGGGACCATGCTTTCCATCATCGCGAAAATTGCTTCGTACAGCGCCACATCGACGACCTGGCCCTGACCGCCGTTGACTTCACGGTGACGCAAGGCCATCAAGGCACCAATCACGCCCCACAGGGCGGCGATCGAGTCACCAATCGAGATCCCGGTGCGCACCGGTGGACGATCCTCGAAACCGGTGATGTAGCGCAGCCCGCCCATGGATTCACCGACGGCGCCAAAACCCGGCTGGTCCTTCATCGGTCCGGTCTGGCCGAAGCCCGACAAACGGACCATCACCAGCTTCGGGTTCAAGGCATGCAGCACGTCCCAGCCCAGCCCGAGTTTTTCCAGGACCCCGGGGCGGAAGTTCTCGATGAGGATATCGGCTTCGCCCAGCAGCTTTTTCAGGATCGCCAGGCCATCGGGGTGCTTGAGGTTAAGGGTCAGGGATTTTTTATTGCGCGCCTGGACGAACCACCACAACGAGGTGCCTTCGTAGAGTTTGCGCCACTTGCGCAACGGGTCGCCGCCGTCCGGGGATTCGATCTTGGTCACGTCGGCGCCGAATTCGGCACAGATTCGCGATGCAAACGGCCCGGCGATCAGGGTGCCGAGTTCAATGACTTTCAGGCCGGCAAGTGGTTTGGCGGAGAGCGACATGGACGATCCTGTAGGACAAGGCGGAATCAATACAGCGTTTTATCATAGCCAGGTGCCCAGCGGCCAAGCTTGATGGCGGTCATGATTCGTTGAATGGTCCTCGCATCGGTTAGACTTGCCGCCTTTCCTCGTATCAAGAAGCCCGTCCATGGCCCAGCCGTCCACGACCTACAAATTTGAACTGAACCTGACCGATCTCGACCGCAGTGTCTACGAGAGCGTCAAGCAGACCATCGCCCGTCACCCTTCGGAAACCGAAGAGCGGATGACCGTGCGTTTGCTGGCCTACGCCTTCTGGTACAACGAGCAGTTGTCCTTTGGCCGTGGTCTGTCGGATGTCGACGAACCTGCACTGTGGGAAAAGAGCCTGGACGACCGCGTGCTGCACTGGATCGAAGTCGGCCAGCCCGATGCCGACCGCCTGACCTGGTGTTCGCGTCGCACCGAACGCACCAGCCTGCTGGCCTACGGCAGCCTGCGGGTGTGGGAAGGCAAGGTGATTCCGGCGATCAAGACCCTGAAAAACGTCAACATCGCCGCCGTGCCCCAGGAAGTACTTGAGACCTTGGCCAAGGACATGCCTCGAGTCATCAAGTGGGACGTGATGATCAGCGAAGGGACGATTTTCGTCACCGACGACCGTGGCCAGCACGAAGTCCAGTTGCAATGGTTGCAGGGCGAGCGCGGCTGATCGCACGCCTGCATCCTTTACACCCTTATCGAAGAGAAGCCTCCGACATCCCATGCGCATCGAACCTCGCCAGCTCCCCGCCACCCTGCCATTTCTCGGTGACCTGCCACCGCTGCTGACCCGCCTGTATGCTGCGCGCGGCGTGCAGTCCGAAGCGGAACTGGACAAGAGCCTGGCGCGCTTGATCCCGTTCCAGCAGCTCAAGGGCATCGAGGCGGCGGTGGATTTGCTGGTGGTGGCGCTGGAGCAGCGCCAGCGGATCCTGATCGTCGGCGATTTCGACGCGGATGGCGCGACAGCCAGCACCGTTGGCACCCTGGGCTTGCGGCTGCTGGGCGCGGCCCATGTCGACTATCTGGTGCCTAACCGCTTCGAGTACGGCTATGGCCTGACCCCAGAGATCGTCGCGGTGGCCCTGCAGCGCCAGCCGCAGTTGCTGATCACGGTGGACAACGGCATTTCCAGCGTCGAAGGGGTTGCCGCGGCGAAACAGGCCGGGCTCAAGGTGCTGGTGACCGACCACCACTTGCCCGGCGACGAACTGCCGCTGGCCGATGCCATCGTCAATCCGAACCAGCCGGGCTGCACCTTCCCGAGCAAGGCGCTGGCCGGGGTCGGGGTGATTTTCTATGTGTTGATGGCCCTGCGCGCGCGCCTGCGCAGCCTCGGCTGGTATGAAAGCCGGCCGCAGCCGAACATCGGCGAGTTGCTCGACCTGGTGGCCCTGGGCAGCGTGGCTGACGTGGTGCCGCTGGATGCCAACAACCGGATCCTGGTGCATCAGGGCCTGGAGCGGATCCGTGCCGGTCGCGCGCGGCCGGGGATCAAGGCAATCCTCGAAGTGGCCAAGCGTGATCATTCACGCATCACCTCCACCGATCTGGGTTTCATCCTCGGTCCGCGGCTGAATGCTGCCGGGCGCCTGGACGACATGAGTCTGGGCATCGAATGCCTGCTCACCGAGGACGTCGGCCTGGCCCGTGAAATGGCCGCGCAACTGGATGGCATGAACCAGGACCGCAAATCCATCGAGCAGGGCATGCAGCGCGAGGCGCTGGCCCAGCTCAAGGACTTGCCGGTGGAATCGATGCCGTTCGGCCTGTGCCTGTTCGACCCGGAGTGGCACCAGGGGGTGATCGGGATCCTTGCCTCGCGTATGAAAGAACGCTATTTCCGCCCGACCATCGCCTTTGCCGACGCCGGCGACGGCATGCTCAAGGGCTCGGGCCGTTCGGTGCAGGGCTTCCACATCCGCGACGCCCTGAGTGTGGTGGCGGCGCAGCATCCAGAGCTGATCAGCAAGTACGGCGGCCATGCCATGGCGGCGGGCTTGACCTTGCCGGAAGCGAACTTCCCGCTGTTTTGCCAGGCGTTCGACGCCGAAGTGCGACGTCAGATGCGCGAGGAAGACCTGACCGGCCGCCTGCTGTCGGACGGCACCCTGGCGGTGGAAGAGTTTCACCTCGAACTGGCCCGCGCCCTGCGCCATGCCGGCCCTTGGGGCCAGCACTTCCCGGAGCCGCTGTTTCACGGGGTGTTCCAGTTGGTCGAGCAACGGGTAGTCGGTGAGCGTCACCTGAAAGTGGTGCTCAAGAGCGAATGCGGCTCGGTGAAGCTTGACGGCATAGCCTTCGGGATTGACCGCGAGGTCTGGCCCAACCCGACCATCCGCTGGGTCGAACTGGCCTACAAGCTGGATGTGAACGAGTTCCGCGGCCAGGAAACCGTGCAACTGATGATCGCCCATATCGAGCCACGCTGAGGCACTTGGTCGGGCTGCAACACCCTAACTGCAGCCCGAACCCTCCCTGATCGGCGGATGTCGACTAGGCTCTAATCACTGCTTGATTGGCCTTGTGACGTTTTGTCCATTTTTTACCCGCGGGGGCGGGTCCTGCATCCTTTCCAGTCACTCGTCGACTATTCAATCAGAACCCTGGAGCCTGCCCACTGGATCAAAGAGGTGCCCCATGAGTCTGCTGCTTGAACCCTATACCCTTCGTCAATTGACCTTGCTCAACCGCATTGCCGTGTCTCCGATGTGCCAGTACTCCAGCGTCGATGGCCTGGCCAACGACTGGCATCTCGTACACCTTGGCAGCCGTGCCGTGGGCGGGGCTGGCCTGATCTTTACCGAAGCCACCGCAGTCACCGCCGATGGCCGCATCACCGCACAGGACCTGGGCCTGTGGAACGACGAACAGATCGAACCGCTGCAACGCATCACCCGCTTTATCACCGCCCAGGGCGCGGTAGCCGGTATTCAACTGGCACACGCCGGGCGCAAGGCCAGCACCCATCGGCCTTGGTTGGGGCTGCATGGCAGCGTCAAGCCGGCGGACGGCGGCTGGACCCCGGTCGGCCCGTCACCGATTGCTTTCGATCCACAGCACACGCAACCGAGCAAACTCGATGAAGCGCAGATCGCCGAGGTGATCCAGGCCTTTGTCGCAGCAGCCAAACGGGCCCTGGAGGCCGGTTTCAAAGTGGTCGAGGTGCATGCCGCCCACGGCTATCTGCTGCATCAATTTCTCTCGCCCCTGAGCAACCAGCGGCGCGACCAGTACGGTGGCTCGTTTGAAAATCGCATTCGCCTGGTGCTGCAGGTGACCGAGGCAGTGCGCGCGGTGTGGCCTGAAGAGTTGCCGCTGTTCGTGCGCGTGTCGGCCACCGATTGGGTCGAGGATGGCTGGAACCCGGATGAAACCGTCGAGCTGGCGCGGCGCCTGAAAGCCCTGGGTGTGGATCTGATCGATGTGTCGTCGGGCGGTACGGCAGCGAATGCCGAGATTCCCACCGGCCCGGGCTACCAGACGCGGTTCGCCGAGCGAGTGCGCAAGGAGTCGGGGATTGCCACAGGTACTGTGGGCTTGATTACCGAACCGGCACAGGCCGAGCACATCTTGCGCACCTGCCAGGCCGATATCATTCTGCTCGCGCGGGAATTGCTGCGTGATCCTTACTGGCCGCTGCACGCCGACGATGACCTGGGAGGACGCAAGGCTGTCTGGCCATCGCAGTACCAACGGGCGACGCACCGCGATCAACCGATCCATGAGTCGGATTTGCGCGACTGAAGTGATGAACGGGCCGCTTTCCACGAGAAACCGGCCCGCTCGACTTATGCCTTCGGCCAGTCGGGGTAGGTGCGCAGCGATGGCGCCGGAGGGAAGTACTGGTAGAGCCAGGTTTCGCTCAGCGTCCGGTCGTGGGTGCGAATGAACAGGCGCAGTTCCACCGGCTCGACGCTGTCATTGGTAGGGAACCAGTCGAACGTGATTCGATAGCCCTTGATGTCATCCAGCAGCAGCACGTTGAAATCCTTGACCTCGCCGTTCGACGCGGTGACCACCGGCTCGATCCCGGTGCCCGCCGGCAGGCGATCCAGCCCGCCGCCATTGAAGTCCACCGCAAAACGCCGTGCCCAGACTTTCGGGTAATGCTCGCCCGGTGCCCAACCCTCGGTGAACCCGCCCATGCCCGAGCGCGTGGCGTTGACCCGTGCCAGCGGTGTGCCCACCGGCGGCAGGGCGCTCCAGTAGAGCTTGTAGCCGTAGTTCAGCGAATCGCCGGCAGCCACCGGTTTTTTCGGGGTCCAGAAGGCGACGATGTTATCCAGGGTTTCGCCGGTGGTCGGGATCTCCAGCAGATCGATCGAGCCTTCGCCCCAAGCTGTGGTCGGTTCGACCCACAGGCTCGGGCGCTTGCTGTACCAGTCGACGGTGTCCTGATAGCTGGCGAACTCGTGGTCGGTCTGCACCAGGCCGAAGCCCTTCGGGTCCTTGTCGGCGAATGCATTGAACTGCAGGGTTGCCGGGTTGTTCAGCGGGCGGCAGATCCACTCGCCATTGCCGCGCCACATGGCGAGTCGGTCCGAGTCGTGGATTTGCGGGTGGATGGTGTCGCACATGCGCCGTTCGTGGGTGCCGCAGCTGAACATGCTGGTCATCGGCGCGATGCCCAATTGTTCGATGGCAGTGCGGGCGTTGACGTGGGCGTCGACTGCCATCACCACTTGCGTGGCCTGGCAGTCGATATCGAAGCGGTAGGCACCGGTGGCGCTCGGTGAATCGAGCAGGGCATAGACCACGAAGCGGGTGCTGTCCTTGTCCGGGGTTTCGAACCAGAACTTGGTGAAATCGGGAAACTCTTCGCGTTTTTTTGCGTAGGTGTCGATGGCCAGGCCGCGGGCCGACAAACCGTATTGGCCAGTGTTGTCGACGGCGCGGAAGTAGCTGGCGCCGAGGAACGACACCACGTCGTGTTTATCCAGCTCTGGCGCCTTGAACAGCTTGAACCCGGCAAAACCCAGGTCGCCCTTGAGCTGGCTGGTGTCGACGCTGGAGCGCTCATAGTTGAACAGCGCCGGGCGGAAATGCACCTCGCGCGCCTGGCGGGTCTTGGGGTCGACGCTGTACATGCGCACCGGCTGCTTGAAACCCATGCCGACGTGGAAGAACTGCACGTCCAACTGACCGTTCAGCTCATTCCACAGCGAATGGTTGGCGTCGTACTGAATGGCGTTGAAGTTCTGCGGGGTCATGCCCGCCAAGGTCGGTGGCAACACTTGCTTGGTATCGACATAGCGGTTGCTGGCCAGTTGCTTGGCCTGGATCTTCAGCGCTTCGAAGTCGAAAGCCTGGGCCTCACCATCGGCCGTCCCGGCCCAGGCGCGGGTTGCCAACAGTCCAGTGGCCGAAAGGCCGGTGTAGGCAGCGATGGCCATGGAGGCCTTGAGCAAATTCCTGCGGTGCATAGGACAACCTGTCTTGGACAATCCCGCGGCGTTCCTGGCTGCGTTACGGATCTGAAATGGAGGTTCGGACAAGCCTTCGGCCAAACCCGTGGGAGTTTAAACAGATGCCCGATTAGTTAAAGGGTTCGAAATAACTCGCAAAATGATTGGGTTGTTTTTTTGATAACTACGGCTGTCCCTGTAGGAGCGAGCTTGCTCGCGAAAAAACTGTAGGCACCGCTTGCTATCAGACAATCCGCGTCATCGTTGACGTTTTTCGCGAGCAAGCTCGCTCCTACAGGTCGAGGGGATTTCCTACAGCCTTTTATGTAGTCCTGAATGGCCGATATGGCGTTTTAAATAAGCGTTTTCATTTATTTGACTAATTACTCTAAAAACCCTTCCCGAAGCGATTTTTCTCCCTATTCTTAGGCTCATGACCGACGCAACAGTCGGCGTTTTTATCCAGATGCAGAAGGAAATCGTCCATGGCAAAAGCGCAAGGCATTATCGAATGGCTGGGGATGTTCCTGGGTGTGAGCGGTGCGTGTGGTGCACGTCGGCTCAGCAATGAGGAAAGAAGACTGGTAGCGCACTACCGGGAGTTGTCGGAGAGTGACCGGATTGCCATGCGTTATCTGGTAGACGCGATGCGCAGCATTTCGCGGTTTTGAGGTTTTTTCCCAATCCTGCCTCGCCACTGTTCATGGCGAGGCAGAGACAGAACGGCCCCGCTTAGCCGATTTCTCCTACCGCACGATGAGCTTCATCAATCGCCGCATGGGCGTAGGCACTCCAGGCAGCGTCGGAGTTGGCGATGCTCACTTTGCCCACTGGCTTACGCGCCAGTTCCATCAGTTTCTCGCTCTCATCGGCATCGTCGTACAGGCTGTTGGAGAAGTACGCGTAGCCGTGTGACCAGCGGTTGACGGTGATTTCCAGGATGTCGGTCTCGTGGTTGAACCCACCTGGGCCGAGCATGCGCTGCAACTGATCGCGCAATTGAGCCTCAAGCGCCTCGAAAGTCTGCCCATACAGTCGACCACGGCCGGCACGCGCCTGGTCGCGGGCGTTCATGCCGCTGTTGGGGCTGGTGGGCACGTAGACCATATGCAGACCGATAGGCTGTGTTGGGTCTTTCGGATGCTCGTAACCGCCCATGCTGACCGGGTAATCGAGCTTGATCCGGCTGTAGGGCTGGGTGGCGGCGTAGATTTCGTGCACTCCCAGTTTCTGGAACGACTGCCAGTTGCGGATCACCACCTTGGTGTACACCAGCGGGAATTTCACGTTCTGGCTCAAGGCGTGGGCCTGCTCCTTCGACAGGTCGCGCAACAGGTACGGAATCATCATGTTGTAGCAGGCCATGATGCAGTGCTTGCCGCGCACCTGGTTCAATTTTCCGCCACGGCTGTAGCCGATGTTTACCGCATTGCCGACGTTACGCACACTGACTGCGGTGCTGTTGAGGCGAATGCGCACCGGGGTTTTCGCTTGGTCGAGCTTTGCGTAATCGAACGGCGCGAGGACGATGTCATCCATGGTGTGACCGGGGGCGACCGCCGGGATCAGGCTGCGCACCAGCAGGCGCGCAAGAGACGCGTTGCCGTCGGGGAAGTGGTAGATGTAGGGCTCTTCCATTTCCGCCAGGGCTTCTTCGCTGATCGGCTCGAGATTCATCGCACTGAAGCCGGGGAAGCCGACGTTGTAGGCGTCGTACGCGGCCACGGCGTCGATGCTCAGGGCCATGAAGTCGTTGGTCCGGCTCTGGAAATACTTCACTGCCTGTTCCGACAGACCGACATCCTTGAGCAGGAAATCGCGGTAGCTGGTGGTTTCCAGGTGCGCGGTTTTTTCCGCGGTGGATTTGCCAGCCAGGTAGTCCTTCGGTGCGCTGTGCAGGGCAATCAACGCATCGCGGTCGGACTGCGGCAGGGGGAAGTCGTTGATGAAGGCTTCGATGCTGCGGGCGTGCAGTTGGTCCGGCGCGATGTCGTCGGCGACCATCGGTGTCGGATCGCCGGTGACCAGTTTGTCTTCGCCGAAGTTTTCCTTGTCGAAGAACACCGCGCGTGACAGGCCCAGGCCCGGGTAGAACTGGCGGTCGAAGGCGGTTTCAAAGCGCTTGATGTCGACCCCGAGTTTTTTCAGCAGGCCATTCACTTCCTTGCTGTAGAGATGGTTGGGCGACTGAAAGGCCTCGCTGCCGCCGTAGCCGAGAATCATCCGGCCACCGGCGGAGAATTCATTGCGCTTGGCGTGACCGCCGAAGTCGTCATGGTTTTCCAGAATCAGGATCCGCGCTTTCGGATGTTTCTCACGGTAGAACCAGGCGGCGGACAGCCCGCTCAAACCACCGCCGACCACCACCAGGTCATAGTCCTCGCTGATCGGCAGGGCATCGGTGTCGAAGACTTTTTTCTCCCAACCCATCTGGTGCGCCAGTTCGAACGAGCCGACGTGGCTGCCGCGCAGGCCGGTGAGGGCCGGCGGGTAGTAGCGCCCATCCGGTGCGGCCTGGAGAATCTGCAGCGGAGTCATGCCGGCGGCGATGGTGACAGCGACGCCGTTGAGGAAGTCGCGGCGGGTGATATCCATGTTCAATCCTTGTTGGTTTTTAGTCGCCCTGACCCGTGTTTACCGGCCAGGGCGTTGTGGTTACCGGCTGACTTTCCAGGCATCCCCGGAAGGTGCGGTGCCGTGGTCGTACGGCTTGCCCAGCCACATGTAGAGCAGGCCCAGGCCAATCACGATGGCGGTGCTCAGGACCATTGCGTAGTTGATGAACCACGGCGCATCCGGCGTGCGTGGCCATGCCATGTTGACGATCGCCCCGACACCATAGACCAGCGCGCCGATGTTGACCGGCAGGCCCCATGCCCCCAGGGTGAATTTGCCGCTGGGCTTCCAGCCGCGCGCACGGGCATAGAGCGCCGCGAGCACGATCATCTGGAAGGCCAGGTAGATGCCAATCGCGGCAAAGCTGACGATGGTGGCAACGGCGTCCTGGAGGAAGAAGCCGAGGATGATGATCAGTGCCGGCAGGACCCCTGAGACGAACAGCGCCGCGACCGGCACCTGGGTGTTCGGCGAGATGCGTTTGAGCAGGCTGCTGCCGATGACCATTTCATCCCGAGCGTAGGAATACAGCAGGCGACTGGCCGCCGCTTGCAGGCTGATGACGCAGGAGATGAAGGAAATCATCACCACGCCCATCACCACTTTCGAACCGACCGGGCCAAACGCATTGTTCAGGATGGTAGTGACCGGGTCTTTATCGGTGCCGTTGATCACTGCCTGCATGTCCGGTACCGCGAGAATCAGCGCGAGGCAGGCAAACATCGCCGCGATGCCGCCGATGTAGATGGTCATGCGCATCGCCACCGGGATTTTTTTGCTCGGGTTGGGTGTTTCCTCAGCCACGTCACCGCAGGCTTCGAAGCCGTAGTACAGGAACATCCCGGCCAGCGAAGCGGTGAGGAAGGCCGGCAGGTAGGAGCCATCGACACTGATGTCGAAGGTGTTGAACAGCACGCTGAGCGGCTGGTGGCGCTCGAAGATCAGCAGGTACACACCGACGATCACCGCGCCGATCAGCTCACAGAGAAAGCCGAACATGGCAATTCGCGCCAGCACTTTGGTGCCGCTGAGGTTGACCAGTGTGGCGAACAGGGTCAGCACCAGGGCAATGACGATGTTGGTGTTGTTGTTCGGCTCAAAACCGAGCATCGCGGCCAGGTACGGACCAGCGCCAACGGCCACCGCGGCAATGGTTACGCACAGGGCGATGGAGTAGATCCAGCCAACCATCCACGCCCAGCGCTTGCCCACCAGGCGCCGGGCCCAGGGGTAGACGCCGCCGGATATCGGAAACTGCGAGACCACTTCACCGAAAATCAGGCACACCAGCAATTGGCCGCAGCCCACCAGCAAGTAGGCCCAGAACATTGGCGGTCCGCCTGCGGCGAGGCACAGGCCGAAGAGGGTATACACCCCTACGACCGGGGAGAGGTAAGTGAAGCCCAGGGCGAAGTTTTCCCACAGGCTCATGCTGCGGTTGAAGTTCGAGGTGTAGCCCAGTTGGCGTAGCTGTTCGGCATCGCTGTCGACGGCGCTTGCAGGCATTTCGGGTAGTGCACTCATGGCGTGGTTGCTCCGGAAAATCGGCAGATTTCGGATAGCCGAGGCCGAGGCGGCGCCTTGGGCGGCGTCACCTGGATCGGGGGTTATTGTTGTTTTTTCATTTGCCTGGTGGTGCTTGCTATCGGTTTCTGCCTTGAAACCGAGGTGACATCTTCGCTGGCAAGCCAGCTCCTACAGGGGGTGCACCAAACCTGTAGGAGCTGGCTTGTCGGGTCGCCGCATCGCAGCGAAGCTCTTCTTAATGCTTGAACATCACATGCCGCACACAGGTGTAGTCCTCCAGCCCATACATGGACATGTCCTTGCCATAGCCGGACAGTTTCTGACCGCCATGGGGCATTTCGCTGACCAGCATGAAGTGGGTGTTGACCCAGGTGCAGCCGTATTGCAGGCGAGCGGCAAGGCGGTTGGCGCGGCCGACGTCGGCGGTCCACACCGAAGACGCGAGCCCGTAGTCCGAATCGTTGGCCCAGCCCAGGACTTGCGCTTCGTCATCGAAACGGGTCACCGAGACCACCGGACCGAACACTTCGCGACGAACGATTTCGTCATCCTGCTGGGCATCGGCGAGCACGGTTGGCTCGAAGAAGAAACCATTGCCTTCGACGGTCTTGCCGCCCGTGACCAGGCGGATGTGCGGTTGCGCCACGGCGCGCTCGACGAAGCCGGCGACGCGGTCGCGGTGCTGGGCGGTGATCAGCGGGCCGAGCTCGGTGCTTGGGTCATCCTGCAGGCCGTACTTGATGCTGGCGACCGCCGCTCCGAGCTTCTCGACGAACTGGTCGTAGATGCCGTCCTGGGCGTAGATGCGGCAGGCGGCGGTGCAGTCCTGGCCGGCGTTGTAGAAACCGAAGGTACGAATGCCTTCGACCGCTGCGTCGATGTCGGCGTCGTCGAAGATGATCACCGGCGCCTTGCCGCCCAGCTCCATGTGCATGCGCTTGACGCTGTCGGCCGTGCTGGAAATGATGTTCGAACCGGTGGCAATCGAGCCGGTCAGCGACACCATGCGCACTTTCGGGTGAGTCACCAGCGGGCTGCCGACCGTAGGGCCACGACCGAACACCAGATTGAGCACGCCGGCCGGGAAAATCTCTGACGCCAGTTCAGCGAGGCGCAGGGCGGTCAATGGGGTTTGTTCCGAGGGCTTGAGCACCACGGTGTTACCGGCGGCCAGGGCCGGGGCAATTTTCCAGGCGACCATCATCAGCGGGTAGTTCCACGGCGCGATGGAAGCGATCACGCCCACCGGGTCGCGGCGGATCATCGAGGTATGCCCCGGCAGGTACTCGCCACCAGCCATGCCGCTCATGCAGCGGCTGGCGCCGGCGAAGAAGCGGAACACGTCGGCAATCGCCGGGATCTCGTCGTTCAACGCCGCGCTAAGGGGTTTGCCGCAGTTGTCCGACTCCAGCTTGGCCAGCTCTTCGGCGTTGGCTTCGATGGCGTCGGCGAGTTTCAGCAGCAGCAGCGAGCGATCCTTGGGCGGGGTCTGCGACCAGCTGTCGAACGCCGCATCGGCGGCACGCACGGCGGCATCGACCTGGGCTTCGCTGGCTTCATTGATTTCCACCAGGACACGGCCCAGGGCCGGGTTGAATACCGGTTGGGCGGCGCCTTCACCGGCGACCAGTTGGCCGTTGATCAAGAGTTTGGTTTGCATGTTCATGTCCTCTTCGAAGCTGTTGTTGTTCTACGCAAGCCGGCCTCCTGTAGGAGCTGGCTTGCCAGCGAAGGTCGTCAACGATCACGCGTGCATCCAGACGAATCGCAGTGCTATCACGACCTTCGCGGGCAAGCCCGCTCCTACAGGGGGGATTGTTTTCAGTTATTTCTGGCCTACTTCCCACCACTCCCCGCCACGCTCTCACCGCCGCGTGTCAGGTAGTAGGCGCCGAGGATCGGCAGCATGGTCACGAGCATCACCAGCATCGCCACCACGTTGGTCACCGGCACGTCGCGCGGGCGGCTGAGTTGGTTGAGCAGCCACAGTGGCAGGGTGCGTTCATGACCGGCAGTGAAGGTGGTGACGATGATTTCGTCGAACGACAGGGCAAATGCCAGCATGCCGCCGGCCAGCAAGGCCGAGCCGAGGTTCGGCAGCATGATGTAGCGGAAGGTCTGCCAGCCGTCGGCGCCGAGGTCCATCGAGGCCTCGATCAGGCTGTGGGAGGTACGGCGCAGGCGGGCGATGACGTTGTTGTAGACGATCACCACACAGAAGGTCGCGTGACCGACGATGATGGTGAACATGCCCGGCTCGATGCCGAAGGATTTGAAGGTCGCCAGCAAGGCAATACCGGTGATGATCCCGGGCAGGGCGATCGGCAGGATCAGCATCAGCGAGATGCCTTGCTTGCCGAAGAAATCACGCCGGTACAGCGCGGCCGACGCGAGGGTGCCGAGGACCATGGCAATCAGGGTGGCGATGGCGGCGATCTGCGCTGAAAGCTTGATCGCTTCCAGTACGTCGGGGCGTGAGAACGCCACACTGAACCACTTCAGGGTGAAGCCCTTGGGTGGAAAGCTGAACGCGGCGTCTTCAGTGTTGAAGGCGTACAGGAAGATGATCAGGATCGGGAAGTGCAGGAACACCAACCCGCCCCAGGCTGCTATGCGTAGCCCTAAAGATGCCTGCCCTTGAGATGAAGAATCAGAGTGCATCGAAGGCCCCCAGGCGTTTGACGATGGACAGGTAGATGGCGATCAGCACGATCGGCACCAGGGTGAAGGCGGCGGCCATCGGCATGTTGCCGATCGCACCTTGTTGGGCGTAGACCATGCTGCCAACGAAGTAGCCAGGCGGGCCCACCAGTTGCGGCACGATGAAGTCACCCAGGGTCAGCGAGAAGGTGAAGATCGAACCGGCGGCAATCCCCGGGATCGACAGCGGCAGAATCACCTGCATGAAGGTTTGCCGTGGCTTGGCCCCGAGGTCGGCGGAGGCTTGCAGCAGCGAGGGCGGCAGGCGTTCCAGGGAGGCCTGGATCGGCAGGATCATGAACGGCAGCCAGATGTAGACGAACACCATGAAGCGGCCCAGGTGCGAGGTCGACAAGGTGCTGCCGCCGACCCCGGGAATCCCCAGCACGAACTGCAGCAGCGGCTCCAGCCCCAGGTGCTGGACGAACCATTGCGCCACGCCGCCCTTGGCCAGCAGCAGGGTCCAGGCGTAGGCCTTGACGATGTAACTGGCCCACATCGGCAACATCACCGCGATGTAGAAAAACGCCTTGGTCTTGCCGGTGGTGTAGCGCGCCATGTAGTAGGCAATTGGAAACGCGACGAAGGCGCTGGCGATCGAGACCACGATGGCCATGCTCAGGGTGCGCAGGATGATGTCGAAGTTCGAGGGCTGGAACAGCGCGGCGAAGTTGGCCAGGGTCAGGTCGGGAGTGACCGCCATGGTGAAGTCGTCGAAGGTGTAGAAGCCTTGCCACAGCAGGTTCAGCAGCGAGCCGAGGTAGATCGCGCCGAACCAGATCAGCGGCGGTACCAGCAGCATCGACAGGTACAGGTTGGGCCGGCGGTAGAGCAGGTTGGACAACCTGCGCAGCGGCGTGCCGCCTGTGGGCGTATGGGTCATTGTCGCGCTGTTCATTTCACACCCCGCCCACGGCAGTGTCGTGCAACGGCGTCATCGCCTCGCGCGCCCAGCGCGCGCTGATGCGCTGGCCGGTCTGGTGCTGGGCGCTGGTGTCCAGCCACTGGTTGTTGGCCTTGCTGATGTTCAGGGTCTGGCCGTTGTCCAGTTTCAGTTCGTAGCGGGTGGCGCTGCCTTGATATTGAATGTCATGTAGCAGACCGCTGACTTCGACTTCATGGCTGGCCAGCGGGCCGTCGGCGAAACGTACGTGTTCCGGACGAATCGAGAAGGCTTGCGGGTTGCCGCTCAGTTGCTGCGCCAGCTCGCCGCGAATCACGTTGGAGGTGCCGACGAACTCGGCGACGAAACTGGTGGCCGGCTTCATGTACAGGTTGCGCGGGGTGTCGACCTGTTCGATGCGACCCTTGTTGAACACGGCCACGCGGTCGGACATCGACAGCGCTTCGGTCTGGTCGTGGGTGACGAAAATAAAGGTGATGCCGAGCTGGCGCTGGAGCTTTTTCAGCTCGCTCTGCATTTGCTCGCGCAGCTTGAGGTCGAGGGCGCCCAACGGTTCGTCGAGCAGCAGCACCCGTGGACGATTGACCAAGGCACGGGCCAGGGCCACGCGCTGACGCTGGCCACCGGACAGTTGCGCTGGCTTGCGGTCGCCGTAGCCACCCAGGGCGACCATGCCCAGGGCTTCTTCAGCGCGTTGCAGGCGTTCGGTCTTGCCAACACCCTTGACCTTCAGGCCATAGGCGACGTTGTCACGCACGTTCATGTGCGGGAACAGGGCGTAATCCTGGAACACGGTGTTGACGTCACGCTGATAGGGCGGCAGACCCGCCGCTTCTTCACCGTGGATGCGGATGGAGCCGGCACTCGGTTGTTCGAAACCGGCGATCAGCCGCAGGCAGGTGGTCTTGCCCGAGCCGGAGGGGCCGAGCATGGAAAAAAACTCGCCGTCCTGGATGTCGATGGAAACCCGGTCTACGGCTTTCACTTCGCCGAAAAGACGGGAAACGTTGGTGAACTGGACTGCAAGCGTCATGGTGCGGTGCTCCAAAAAGGCGAAGGCCGTCGCAGCGGCCCTGCCTGGACTTCTGAAAAATCTGAATCGGTAGAGACGAGCGCTTTGCGCTCTTCGCTGGCAAGCCAGCTCCTACAGGGGATGCGCGGATAACTGTAGGAGCTGGCTTGCCAGCGAAAGCGTTTGTTCTGCCAACCTTGTGTTGACTGACACGCCGTCAATCGCGAGCAGGCTCGCTCCTACAGAGGGCGGGGTTACCTTCCGCCCATAATCGCGATGTAGTCCTGGGTCCAGCGGCTGTACGGCACGAATTTGCCGCCTTCAGCCTGCGGGGTTTTCCAGAAGGCGATCTTCTCGAACTGGTCGAAACCGTTGGTCTTGCAGCCTTCGGCGCCCAGCAGCTCACTGCCCTGGCAAGCCGCCGGGACCGCTGGCAAGGAGCCGAACCAGGCCGCGACATCACCCTGGACTTTCGGCTGCAGCGACCAGTCCATCCACTTGTAGGCGCAGTTCGGGTGCTTGGCCTCGGCGTGCAGCATGGTGGTGTCAGCCCAGCCGGTGGCGCCTTCTTTCGGAATAGTCGAGGCGATCGGCTGTTTCTCGTTCATCAGGCCGTTGACCTGGTATGGCCAGGCGCTGGAGGCCACCACGCCTTCGTTCTTGAAGTCACTCATTTGCACGGTGGTGTCGTGCCAGTAGCGGTGGATCAAAGGCTGTTGCGCGCGCAGCAGATCGAGCACGGCCTGGTACTGGACTTCGGTCAGTTCGTAGGGGTTCTGGATACCCAGTTCCGGCTTGGTGCTCTTGAGGAACAGCGCTGCATCGGCGATGTAGATCGGGCCGTCATAGGCCTGCACGCGGCCTTTGTTCGGCTTGCCATCCGGCAGGTTCTGCGCGTCGAACACCACGTTCCAACTGGTGGGCGGTGTCTTGAACACGTTGGTGTTGTACATCAGCACGTTCGGGCCCCACTGGTAAGGGGTGCCGTAGGTCTGCTTGTTGACCACGTACCACGGCGCATCCTTGAGGCGCGGGTCGAGGTTTTTCCAGTTCGCGATCAGCGCGGTATTGATCGGTTGCACACGCTTGCCGACGATCAATCGCAGCGAAGCGTCGCCGGACGCGGTCACCAGGTCGTAGCCGCCCTTGGCCATCAGGCTGACCATTTCATCGGAAGTGGCGGCGGTCTTGACGTTGACCTTGCAGCCGGTTTCCTTCTCGAAACCGGTCACCCAGTCGTAGGCCTTGTCGCTCTCGCCCCGTTCGATGTAGCCCGGCCAGGCCACGATATCCAGTTGCCCCTCGCCGGCGCCCACCGCTTGCAGCGGTTCGGCGGCCTGGAGACTGGCACTGGCCAGCAGCGCGGTGGTGATTGCACTGAGCAGTGCGGTCTTGTGCGCGAACATGGGAATTCCCTCTTCTTTAAATTATGGTCGGGGCAGTTGTTTCAAGCAGGGTTGCTGGCCTTTTGGCTCGTTATTAGCTTAGTTGCGTTATTTCAGGTCATTGCCGTGACGCGCCATGATGTGCCGCACCACGCTGTAGTCCTGCAACGAATCGCTGGATAAGTCTTTACCGTAGCCCGAGCGCTTCAAGCCGCCGTGGGGCATTTCGCTGACCAGCATGAAATGGCTGTTGATCCAGGTGCAGCCGTATTGCAGGCGTGCGGCGACCTGCATGGCCTTGTCCAGGTTCTGGGTCCAGACCGAGGAGGCCAGGCCGTATTCCGAGTCGTTGGCCCAATCCACCGCTTGTTCCAGTTCGTCGAAGCGGGTCACGGTGACCACCGGGCCGAACACTTCGCGTTGGACGATCTCGTCACTCTGCTTGCAACCGGCCAGCAGGGTGGGCTGGTAATAGAAACCGGCACCGGAATGCACTGCGGCGCCGGTCACGCGTTCGATGTGCGGTTGACCGAGGGCGCGTTCGACGAAGCTGGCCACGCGATCACGCTGGCGGGTGCTGATCAGCGGACCGATTTCGTTGTCGGCGTCGCGCTTGCCGGCAAACCGCAGGCTGCTGACCGCGGCGCCCAGTTCCGCCACCAGTTTGTCGTGGATGCCCGCCTGGGCGTAGATCCGACAGGCCGCCGTGCAATCCTGCCCGGCGTTGTAATAACCGTAGCTGCGCACGCCTTCGATCACCGCTTGCAGGTCGGCGTCATTGCAGACGATGACCGGCGCCTTGCCGCCCAGTTCCAGGTGGGTGCGCTTGAGGGTCTTGGCCGCGGCCTGGAGAATTTTCTGCCCGGTGACGATGTCGCCGGTCAGCGAGACCATGCGCACCTTCGGGTGGCTGACCAGATGACTGCCAACGCCTTCACCGCCACCGCAAATGATGTTGATCACTCCACGCGGCAGGATCTCGGCGAGCATCGGCGCCAGGGCCAGGATCGACAGCGGGGTGTGTTCCGACGGCTTGAACACCAGCGTGTTGCCGGCGGCCAGGGCCGGGGCGATTTTCCACGCGGCCATCATGATCGGGTAGTTCCATGGGGCAATCGAGGCCACCACGCCAATCGGGTCGCGGCGCACCATGCTGGTGTAGCCGGGCAGGTATTCGCCGCTGAGCTGGCCGGTCTGGCAGCGCACGGCGCCGGCAAAGAAGCGGAACACATCGACGGTCGCGCTGAGATCGTCCTGACGCGCCAGGTGCAGGGGCTTGCCGCAGTTCAGCGATTCCAGGCGGGCGAGCAGGTCGGCGTGTTTTTCCACCGCATTGGCAATGCTCAGGAGGATGTTCGAGCGCTGCTGCGGGGTGGTCCGTGACCAGGCCGGGAAGGCGCGGTGGGCTGCGAGAATCGCCGCTTCGACTTGTTCGCTGCTGGCTTCGGCAATTTGGGTCAGCACTTCGCCTGTGGCCGGATTGAGAATCGGCTCGACAAAGCCCTGGCCGGCAACCAATTCACCATCGATCAGCAATGCGGTGAACAACGGGGTGGGCGTGCCGGGCATTTTGCGGGTTCTCTTTTCTTGTGTGGCCATGGTGCTCCCTGTGACTGGGGGCCCGACCGTCTTATAGATGGATAAAGACTAGTGGCAGGGCTTGAGGACGACAAATTCTAAATACTGAATGCAGCGTTCGATTAAATCGATGGCTTGCGCCCGCCGGGTGGTTGCTCGCGGGCGACGGTGAGGAACGGGTCGACCAGCGCCGGTCGGGCGGTGCCGCGACGCCAGGCGAGTCCGACGTCGAGCGTCTGGCTGAGGTCGGCGATGGTCCGCGCTTCGATGATGTCGCCCTCCAGCGACCAGGGACGGTAGGTCATGTCGGGCTGGATCGACACGCCGAGGCCGGCAGCCACCAGGCTGCGCACGGCTTCGGTGGACGCGGTGCGCAGGGTGATGCGCGGTTGTAATGAGGCGGCGCGCCACATGCGCTGGGCGTTGCGGTCCATTTCGTCGACGTTGAGCTGGATCAGCGGTTCGCGGGCGACGTCCGCCAGGTTGATGCTGTCGTGTTCCAGCAGCGGGTGCTGGGCCGGCAGCCACAGGCGATGGGGCGAGTGGGTCAACACTTCGGTTTGCAGGGCGTGGCGATCTTCCAGGTTGGAGAGGATCAGCACGCCGACGTCGATTTCGCCGCTGACCAGCAAATGCTCGATGTACGGGCGCTCGTCCTCCATCACGCGGATTTCCACATTGGGGTAGGCGCGCTGGAAGCGGGTCAGCAGGTCGGCCAGGTAATAGCCGGCCACCAGACTGGTCACGCCTATGGTCAGTTGCCCGGCGACCTGGTCGGTGCTCTGTTGCAGGCTGCGTTTGGCGTTGTCGACAGTAGCGAGGATCAAGTGCGCCTGGCGCAGGAACTGATGGCCCTGGTGGGTCAGGGTCATGCCCTTGGCGTGGCGATTGAACAGGTTCACGCCAATCTCCTGCTCCAGTTGCTGGATGGCCAGGGTCAGGGTGGACTGGGAGATATACACCGCCTGGGCGGCGGCCGAGATCGAGCCGGTTTCGGCCACGGCGATGAAGTGACGGATTTGACGCAGGGTCATCATGGGAAAGGTACCCGGTGGGCTGTTTTTATCGATGATCCCAAGTATATATCTATTTAATCGATTGCCAGATGACGCGTTTAGGGGGCGGGTCGAAGGGGGCTAACGCATCGTCATGATGTCTTGCGTACAGGCAGTAGAAGATCAATCCAAACAGGCTGGGCAATCCACTCTGCGGCGAGGGGGAGGCAGTATGGATGAAAGCCCATCTAGTTACTGGTCGATGGGCTTTGGGGTGTGAGTTCTTTGTGAATCTAGATCTTGATTTTGAATGTACCTTTCAATTCACCCTTGTTGTCGCCAAGTTGGGCAGAGAACTCTCCCGCTAGATGAGTGCCGGATGCGTCCCTTGAGGTATCTATTGTGGCGTTTCCGGAATTAACTTTCAGGACGCCGGGAGTGCCTGCCTGCCAATTCATGCTGGGTTTAGGGTTCAGATCCATTGGATACATTATTTTGTGATGCCCGGTCTCCAGTCTGACCTTCTGTGGAAGGCAGATGATGACGTGTTTATCGGGTTCAGCAGTGGCAATGAAGTAAAAGTCATTGTTTGTTACGCGAAGGTCGATGGTTGTCGTGGCAATGAATTGTTGATCGTTGTGAGAGGCTTCTACAGTGCCCTCGGCGGGGGATTTTTCGTGTGTTTTATCGACGGTAGGCAAGGGCATGATCAAGTACTCCGATGTTGAGTTAATAGTGATTTTTGCCCTTGAAATTTAGCTGGGTAATCAAATGGCGGATACTGTCAGAATTGACAGTTTGTCCAGCTTCTTTGCAATAAAAGACGTAGTTTTTATGAAGAACTCCAGAATATGCGAATGCTGGCTGCGGATTGCCCATTGCTGGACGGCAACATCTGGAAGCATGTGCGCGGGCACACCTTGGCACCTTGGGTTTAGGGTGTTGTCCCTGGATTTAGTGAATATGTCTTGTGGAGGCTATAGATGAACACCCGTGGTTTGCTCGATCAGTTACTCAAGTCCGGTCAGGACCTGTTGCAGAACAAGACCGGCAATGGCCAGCGCAAGACTTCAAGTTCGGATAAAAGCGGTCTCGGCAGTCTGTTGTCCGGTGCCGGCGGCGGCGCCCTGGCCGCAGGCGCCATGGGCCTGCTACTGGGCAACAAGAAAGTGCGTAAGGTCGGTGGCAAGGTCGCTATCTATGGTGGCTTGGCGGCGTTGGGTGTGATTGCCTACAAGGCCTTCGGCAATTGGCAGGCGCAGCAGGGCACTGCACCGCAGACGGCGCCGCAAACCCTCGACCGCCTGCCGGCGGCGCAGGTCGAGGAGCACAGCCAGGCGATCCTCAAGGCGCTGGTGGCAGCGGCCAAGGCGGACGGGCATATCGATGAGCGTGAGCGCGCGCTGATCGAGGGCGAATTCGTCAAACTGGATAACGACCAGCAACTGCAGCACTGGCTGCACGCCGAATTGAACAAACCGCTGGATCCGGCCGATGTCGCCCGCGCCGCCAGCACCCCGGAAATGGCCGCCGAGATGTACATCGCCAGCGTGATGCTGGTGGATGAAGAGAGCTTCATGGAGAAGTCCTACCTCGACGAACTGGCGCGCCAGCTCAAGCTGGAACCTGGTTTGAAGGTCGAACTGGAGAAGCAGGTACGCCAGGCGCTGGTCTGATCCCCTGGGCGATGGCGAGCCAGGCTTGTCATCGCCGCCCCGCACATGACCATTCCACGGTCTGTTTCTACACAAATATCACTGGCGGTACTTGGCCCATCTAACGGAAAGTAGCCGTCCCAGAGCGGACGCAGACTTTTCGCTCGGGATGAGACGCAGTGCGCAATGGCTGCTTAAACGCCGCGCGCCCTCGGCTATACTCCCCACCATTTGAATGGCCCCGAGGACTGACTGTGAAGAACTGGACGTTGCGCCAACGCATTTTGGCGAGCTTTGCGGTGATTATCGCCATCATGCTGCTGATGGTTGTCGTCTCGTATTCGCGGCTGTTGAAGATTGAAAGCAGCGAAGCCAGTGTTCGTGAAGACGCGCTCCCGGGGGTGTTTTACAGCTCGATGATTCGCGGCGCCTGGTCCGACAGTTACCTGCGGATGCTGGAGATGTTGGGTACGCAGGAGGGGCAGGGCTTCAGTGCCCAGGATGCCGCCGACTTCAAGGGCTACGCCGCGCGCCTGCAGGAGCAGATGGACCTGTACCAGGCGACCGTGACGGATGAAGAAGACCGGACTGAATTTGCCGCTTTCGGCAAACTTCATGAGGACTACCACCGCATTCTCGCCGCCGTGATCGACTTGCATGCACGCAACCAGAACGCTGACGCCTTGAAGATGTTCCACGATCAACTGACGCCGGCCTGGACCGCGGGTCGAGTCAAGCTCAATGATATTTTGCGTCACAACAAGAAGGTGGCGGACAGGGACATTGCGGCCATCGATGATGCGGTCGTCACTGCCAAAGTGATCATGGGTATTTCCCTGCTGGTCGCAGTGCTTGCCGCCGCACTCTGCGGTCTGCTGCTGATGCGCGCGATCATGGCGCCGATGAACCGCATCGTGAAGATCCTCGAAATCATGCGCACCGGCGACCTCAGCAGTCGCTTGAACCTCGACCGCAAGGACGAATTCGGTGCCGTGGAAACCGGCTTCAACGACATGATGACCGAGCTTACGGCGCTGGTGTCCCAGGCCCAGCGCTCGTCGGTCCAGGTCACCACCTCGGTCACCGAAATTGCCGCGACCTCCAAGCAGCAGCAGGCCACCGCCACCGAAACCGCCGCGACCACCACGGAAATCGGCGCCACCTCGCGGGAGATCGCCGCGACCTCCCGGGACCTGGTGCGCACCATGACCGAAGTCTCCACCGCCGCCGACCAGGCTTCGGTGCTGGCCGGCTCCGGCCAGCAGGGTCTGGCGCGCATGGAAGACACCATGCACTCGGTGATGGGCGCGGCCGACCTGGTCAACGCCAAGCTGGCGATCCTCAACGAGAAGGCCGGCAACATCAATCAGGTGGTGGTGACCATCGTCAAGGTCGCCGACCAGACCAACCTGCTGTCGCTCAACGCTGCCATCGAAGCGGAGAAAGCCGGTGAATATGGCCGTGGCTTTGCCGTGGTCGCCACTGAAGTGCGACGCCTGGCCGACCAGACTGCCGTCGCCACTTACGACATCGAACAGATGGTGCGCGAGATTCAGTCGGCGGTTTCGGCCGGCGTGATGGGCATGGACAAATTCTCCGAAGAAGTGCGCCGCGGCATGTCCGAAGTGCAGCAGGTCGGCGAGCAGCTGTCGCAAATCATTCACCAGGTCCAGGCGCTGGCGCCGCGGGTGCTGATGGTCAACGAAGGCATGCAGGCCCAGGCCACCGGCGCTGAGCAGATCAACCACGCCCTGGTGCAACTGGGCGACGCCAGCAGCCAGACCGTCGAGTCGTTGCGCCAGGCCAGTTTCGCCATCGACGAACTGAGCCAGGTGGCCGTCGGTCTGCGCAGCGGCGTCTCGCGATTCAAAGTCTGATGAGCGAACTCGTGGCCAAGCGGGGCGCCGGTGTGGCTCCGAAACTGTCGCTGTTCCTGGTGTTTCGCATTGGCGGCGAGCGCTATGCGTTGCAAGCCGTCGAGGTGGCGGAGGTGCTGCCGCGCCTGCCATTGAAACCGATTGCCAGGGCGCCGCACTGGGTTGCGGGGGTGTTTGCCTACCGTGGCGCAGTGGTGCCGGTGATCGATATCGCCGCGCTGACCTTTGGCCAGGCCGCCGTGTCGCGCACCAGTACCCGCCTGGTGCTGGTGCATTACCGGGCCGATGATACGGTCCCGGCGCGCTTGCTCGGGCTGATCCTCGAACAGGCCACCGACACCCTGCGCTGCAACCCCGCCGACTTCCAGCCCTACGGCCTGGACAACCGCCAGGCGCCGTACCTGGGACCGGTGCGCGAGGATGCCCAGGGTTTGTTGCAGTGGGTACGAGTGGCGGATCTGCTCGATGCCCAGGTGCGTGCGTTGCTGTTTCCCGAACCGCCGCTGGATCTGGCGCTGCTTGAGGAGCGACCATGAGCAGCGACCAACGCTTCTTCGATTTTCTCAAGGCGCGTATCGGCCTCGACGTGACGTCGGTCGGGCCGGCGATCATCGAGCGTGCGGTGCGTCAGCGCACTGCCGCGCAACAGATACAGACCGCCGATGAGTACTGGCTGCGCCTGCAGGTTTGCGCTGATGAGCAGCAAGCGCTGATCGAGGCGGTGATCGTTCCGGAAACCTGGTTCTTTCGTTATCCGGAGTCCTTCGCGACCCTGGCCAAACTGGCGAGCAAACGCCTGGCCGAGCTGCACAACATGCGCGCGCTGCGCATCCTCAGCCTGCCGTGCTCCACCGGCGAAGAGCCCTATTCAATCGCCATGGCCTTGCTCGATGCCGGCCTCGCGCCGCATCAGTTCAAGGTCGAGGGCCTGGACGTCAGTCCGCTGTCAGTGGAGCGGGCCAAGCGTGCGCGCTACGGCAAGAACTCGTTTCGTGGGCAGCAGATCGACTTTCGCGAACGGCATTTCAGTGTCGAGGCCGACGCTTATCTGCTCAACCAGCGAGTGCGCGAGCAGGTGCGCCTGCAGGTCGGCAATCTGCTGGATCCGACCCTGCTGGCCAATGAACCGCCCTATGACTTCGTGTTCTGCCGCAACCTGCTGATCTACTTCGACCAGCCGACCCAGCAGCAAGTGTTCGAAGTGCTCAAGCGCCTGACCCACGAGGATGGCGTGCTGTTCATCGGCCCCGCCGAAGGCAGCCTGTTGGGGCGCCTGGGCATGCGTTCGATTGGAATACCTCAGTCGTTCGCCTTCAGTCGGCACAGCGAACCGCTGCCCGAGCCATTGCCTGCCTACATCGCACCGCCCTTGCCAGTGAGTGCGCCGGTGCGTCGCGTACCGGCGCCGACGCCCCGCAGTCGTCCTTTTGCCAGCACGGCTCCGGCAGCCGTTGCCAAAGCCCCGGACAGCGACGCCGCACAGCTGTTGGCAAGCATCGCGACCCTGGCCAACGAAGGCAAAAGCCTGGAAGCGCGGGCAGCCTGCGAGACTTACCTGCGCAACCATCCCCCTGTCGCCCAGGTGTTCTACTGGCTGGGCTTGCTCAGCGATGTGGCAGGCAGCGCACTCGAGGCCCAGGGCTTTTATCGCAAGGCCTTGTACCTGGAACCGCAACACCCGGAAGCCCTGATGCATCTGGCCGCGCTGCTTGCCTCCCAGGGCGATGAAGCCGGTGCCCGGCGCTTGCAGGAACGCGCTGCGCGCAACGAACGAATCGCTGACAGTGAGCGCAAACGATGATCGGTCCTGTTTCCTTGAACGTCACCCACGACGAGGCCCAGGCCATTGATGACTGCTGGAACCGCATCGGTATCCATGGCGATCACTCCTGCCCGTTGCTGGCCGATCATATTCATTGCCGCAATTGCGCGGTGTATTCCGCGGCGGCTACGCACCTGCTGGATCGCTATGCCCTGCAGCAGGACGATGAGCGGCATTCTTCGGCGGTGGTCGAAGTGCAGGTCGCTACGCGTTCGCTGTTGATGTTCCGCCTCGGCGAGGAGTGGCTGGCGTTGAGCACCCGCAGTCTGGTGGAAGTCGCGCCCTTGCAGACCGTGCATTCGTTACCGCATCAGCGTTCGCGAGCCCTGTTGGGGGTGGCGAATGTGCGCGGGGCGCTGGTGGCCTGCCTGTCGCTGGTGGAATTGCTGGGTTTGGAAGCCTCGACGGCCGCCGCTTCAGGCGCGCGGGTGATGCCGCGCATGTTGATCATCGCCGCGCAAGGTGGCCCGGTGGTGGTGCCGGTGGACGAAGTGGACGGCATTCACGCCATTGACCAACGCCTGCTCGACGCCGCCTCGCAGTCTGGCCAGCAGGCCGGCGCCCGCTACACCCGCGGCGTGTTGCCGTACAAGGGGCGCAGCTTGCGTTGGCTGGATGAAGAGCAGTTGCTGTCCGCCGTGACCCGGAGCCTGACATGACCCCCGAGCAAATGCGCGACGCCTCGCTGCTGGAGTTGTTCAGCCTGGAGGCCGAAGCCCAGACCCAGGTGCTCAGTGCCGGCCTGTTGGCGCTGGAGCGTGATCCGACCCTGGCCGACCAGCTCGAAGCCTGCATGCGCGCGGCCCACTCGCTCAAGGGCGCGGCGCGGATTGTCGGGGTCGACGCCGGCGTCAGCGTTTCCCATGTGATGGAAGATTGCCTGGTCAGCGCCCAGGAAGGTCGCCTGTTGTTGCGCCCCGAGCACATCGATGCGCTGCTCCAGGGCACCGATCTGTTGATGCGCATTGCCACGCCCGGTAGCGCCGATGTCGGTCCCGATCACATCGAGGCCTATGTGGCGTTGATGGGGCGTCTGCTTGATCCGGCGGCGGTGCCAGCCCCGGCAACGGCTGCGCCGTTGCCTGAAGTGCCGATGGCCGAACTGCAGCTCGAGCCACCGTCGACCCCGGAGTTGCTCGAGCCGCAGATCACGCCATCGGTGCAATCGCCGCGCCCCGGCAAGCGCACCACCGAAGGTGGCGAGCGGGTGCTGCGGGTTACCGCCGAGCGCCTGAACAGCTTGCTCGACCTGTCCAGCAAGTCGCTGGTGGAAACCCTGCGCCTGAAACCCTATCTGGCGACCCTGCAACGCCTCAAGCGCATGCAGAGCAACGGCCTGCGTGCGTTGGAAAATCTCAACGCGCAACTCAAGGAACAAACCCTGAGCCTGGAAGCCCAGGAAGCCCTGGAGGATGCGCGACGCTTGCTCGCCGAGTCGCAGCAAGTGCTGGCGGAGAAAACCGCCGAACTCGACGAATTTGCCTGGCAGGCCAGTCAGCGTGCCCAGGTGCTGTACGACACCGCGCTGGCCTGTCGCATGCGGCCGTTTGCCGATGTGCTGACCGGGCAGGCGCGGATGGTCCGTGACCTCGGGCGCAGCCTGGGCAAGCAGGTGCGCCTGGAGATCGAAGGCGAGAAGACCCAGGTCGATCGCGATGTCCTGGAAAAACTCGAAGCGCCGCTGACCCATTTGCTGCGCAACGCCGTGGACCACGGCATCGAAATGCCCGAGCAGCGCTTGCTCGCCGGCAAGCCCGCCGAAGGCTTGATCCGCCTGCGCGCGTCCCATCAGGCCGGCCTGCTGGTGCTGGAATTGAGCGACGACGGCAATGGCGTCGACCTGGAAAGGGTGCGCCGCAGCATCGTCGAACGGCAACTGTCGCCGGTCGAGACGGCCGCGCAGTTGAGCGAAGAGGAACTGCTGACGTTCCTGTTCCTGCCCGGTTTCAGCCTGCGCGACAAGGTCACCGAGGTCTCCGGGCGTGGGGTCGGCCTGGATGCGGTGCAGCACATGGTGCGTCAGTTGCGCGGCGCGGTGGAGCTTGAGCAAAAGGCCGGGCAGGGCAGTCGTTTCCATCTGGAAGTGCCGCTGACCCTGTCGGTGGTCCGCAGCCTGGTGGTGGAAGTGGGCGAAGAGGCCTATGCCTTTCCCCTGGCGCACATCGAGCGGATGTGCGACCTGGCCCCGGATGACATCGTCCAGGTCGAGGGTCGCCAGCATTTCTGGCACGAAGGCCGGCACGTCGGCCTGGTCGCCGCCAGCCAGTTGTTGCAGCGCCCCGCCAGCCAGAACAGCGCCGCGACCCTCAAGGTGGTGGTGATTCGCGAGCGCGATGCGGTGTACGGCGTCGCGGTCGAACGCTTTATCGGCGAGCGCACGCTGGTGGTGCTGCCGCTGGATGAGCGTCTGGGCAAGATCCAGGACATCTCCGCCGGAGCCTTGCTCGATGATGGCTCGGTGGTATTGATCGTCGACGTCGAAGACATGCTGCGCTCGGTGGAAAAACTGCTGAACACCGGACGCCTGGAGCGCATCGCCCGCAACAGCCAGCAGACGGCGCAGGTCGCGCGCAAGCGGGTGCTGGTGGTCGATGACTCGCTGACCGTGCGTGAGCTGCAACGCAAATTGCTAGTCAATCGCGGTTATGACGTGGCCGTTGCCGTGGATGGCATGGACGGCTGGAACGCCCTGCGCGCCGAGGATTTCGACCTGTTGATCACCGATATCGACATGCCGCGCATGGACGGCATCGAGTTGGTGTCGCTGTTGCGTCGCGACAACCGCTTGCAGTCATTGCCGGTGATGGTGGTTTCCTACAAGGATCGGGAAGAAGACCGACGCCGTGGACTGGAAGCCGGAGCCGACTATTATCTAGCCAAGGCCAGTTTTCATGACGATGCCCTGCTCGATGCAGTGGTTGAGCTCATAGGAGGAGCACGGGCATGAAGATCGCAATCGTCAATGATATGCCCATGGCGGTGGAAGCCCTGCGCCGGGCCCTGGCGTTCGAACCTGCGCATCAGGTGGTGTGGGTCGCCGGCAATGGCCTGGAAGCGGTGCGGCAATGTGCCGAGCTGACCCCGGACCTGATCCTGATGGATTTGATCATGCCGGTCATGGATGGCGTCGAGGCGACCCGGCGGATCATGGCCGAGACCCCTTGCGCCATCGTGATTGTCACGGTCGATCGGCAGCAGAACGTGCACCGGGTCTTCGAAGCCATGGGCCACGGTGCGCTGGATGTGGTCGACACCCCGGCGCTGGGTGCCGGCAATGCCCAGGAAGCGGCCGCGCCACTGCTGCGCAAAATACTCAACATCGGCTGGTTGATTGGCGAAAAAACCGGCCGTGAACGATCGACGCCCAGCCCGCTGCGCGCTTCGGCGTCGCGCCAGCGCCTGGTTGCCATTGGCTCCTCGGCCGGCGGACCGGCTGCTCTGGAAGTGCTGCTCAAGGGCCTGCCGCGCAATTTTTCTGCGGCCATTGTGCTGGTGCAGCATGTGGACCAGGTGTTTGCCGCCGGCATGGCCGAATGGCTGAGCAGCGCCAGCGGCCTGAATGTGCGCCTGGCGCGGGAAGGTGAGCCGCCACAAAGCGGCACGGTGCTGCTGGCGGGCACCAACCACCATATTCGATTATTGAAAAACGGTACGCTGGCCTACACCGCCGAACCGGTCAACGAGATCTACCGACCTTCGATTGACGTGTTCTTTGAAAGCGTGGCCAGTTACTGGAACGGTGATGCAGTGGGTGTACTGCTGACCGGCATGGGGCGCGACGGCGCCCAGGGACTCAAATTGATGCGCCAGCAGGGTTTTCTGACCATCGCTCAGGATCAGCACAGCAGTGCGGTTTACGGCATGCCCAAGGCCGCCGCCGCCATCGATGCGGCGGTGGAAATTCGCCCGCTGGACAAAATAGCGCCACGTTTGCTGGAGATCTTTGCACAATGACTGACATCCACAGCGGTACTGGCCAGGCAGTATTTCAGGTGAATCCCCATGGATGAGTTACAGCTCGACGATTTCAAGAACGATGAAAATGCCGCGATGGTCCTGCTGGTCGACGACCAGGCGATGATCGGCGAGGCGGTGCGCCGTGGCTTGGCCGACGAGGACAACATCGACTTCCATTTCTGTGCCGATCCGCATCAGGCGATTGCCCATGCGATCCGCATCAAGCCGACGGTGATCCTCCAGGACCTGGTGATGCCCGGCCTGGACGGCCTGACGCTGGTGCGCGAATACCGCAATCACCCGGCGACCAAGGACATCCCGATCATCGTCCTGTCGACCAAGGAAGATCCCTTGATCAAGAGCGCGGCCTTTGCCGCCGGCGCCAACGACTACCTGGTCAAGCTGCCGGACAACATCGAGCTGGTGGCGCGAATCCGCTATCACTCACGCTCCTACAACACCCTGATCCAGCGCGATGCTGCGTACCGGGCGCTGCGGGTCAGCCAGCAACAGTTGCTCGACACCAACCTGGTGCTGCAACGCCTGATGAACTCCGACGGCCTGACCGGCCTGTCGAACCGCCGGCACTTCGACGAATACCTGGAACTGGAGTGGAGAAGGTCGCTGCGTGACCAGACCCAACTCTCGCTGTTGATGATCGATGTCGACTACTTCAAGTCATTTAACGACAGTTTTGGCCATCTGGAAGGCGATGAAGCCCTGCGCAAGGTCGCGACGGCCATCCGTGATGCCAGCAGCCGTCCGTCCGACCTGCCGGCGCGCTACGGCGGCGAAGAGTTCGCCCTGGTGCTGCCCAACACCTCGCCCGGTGGTGCCCGCCTGGTCGCGGAAAAACTGCGCCAGACCGTGGCTGCGCTGAAAATCCCGCACATTTCCCCGGCCGAGGGTGCGAGCCTGACCATCAGCATCGGCCTGTCGACTGTCACCCCACAGCAGGGCAGCGACTGCCGGCAGCTGATTTCGGCGGCGGACAAGGGCCTGTACCTGGCCAAGCACAACGGGCGCAATCAGGTCGGTATCGCGTAAAAAACAGCCGTTTTGGTGGCGCAATAGCCGCCAGGCGGGCTGCCGTGGCGCCCTGATTACGGTATACTCGCCGGCTTTCAAAAGTTCGCCTACGAGTGCTGCCCGCCATGGAAATCAACCCGATCCTTAACACCATCAAGGACCTGTCCGAGCGCTCCGAAACTATTCGGGGGTATCTTTGACTACGATCAAAAGCATGAGCGTCTGACCGAGGTCAATCGCGAGCTTGAAGATCCGAGTGTCTGGAACAAACCTGAATACGCCCAGGAGCTGGGTCGCGAGCGCGCTGCACTGGCGCAGATCGTCGATACCCTGGACGAATTGAACACCGGTCTGGCCGATTGCCGTGACCTGCTGGACATGGCCGTCGAAGAAAACGACGAAGGCGCCGTCGACGATGTGGTGGCCGAACTGGCCCGTCTCGAGGAAAGCCTGGCCAAGCTGGAATTCCGTCGCATGTTCAGCCATGAAATGGACCCGAACAACGCCTACCTGGACATCCAGGCCGGTTCCGGCGGCACCGAAGCCCAGGACTGGGCCAACATCCTGCTGCGCATGTACCTGCGCTGGGCCGACAAGCGCGGCTTCGACGCGACCATCATGGAACTGTCGGCCGGTGAAGTCGCCGGGATCAAGGGTGCGACCGTACACATCAAGGGCGAGTACGCCTTTGGCTGGCTGCGTACCGAGATCGGCGTCCACCGCCTGGTGCGCAAGAGCCCGTTCGACTCCGGCAACCGTCGCCACACCTCGTTCTCCGCGGTATTCGTCTCGCCCGAGATCGACGACAAGGTGGAAATCGAAATCAACCCGGCAGACCTGCGGATCGACACCTATCGTTCCTCCGGTGCCGGTGGTCAGCACGTAAACACCACCGACTCGGCCGTACGTATCACCCACGTACCGACCAACACCGTGGTCAGCTGCCAGAACGAACGTTCCCAGCACGCCAACAAGGACACCGCCATGAAAATGCTGCGGGCCAAGTTGTACGAGCAGGAAATGCAGAAACGCAACGCCGCGTCGCAAGCGCTGGAAGACACCAAGTCCGATATCGGCTGGGGTCACCAGATTCGTTCCTATGTACTGGATGCCTCGCGGATCAAGGATCTGCGCACCAACATCGAACGCAGCGACTGCGACAAGGTGCTCGACGGCGACATCGACGAATACCTGGAAGCCAGCCTGAAGTCCGGGCTGTAAAAGACGTAACACCGGATCGCCGATGCACTGGGCGATCCCTGTGGGAGCGGGCTTGCCCGCGATCCCCAGCCGCAGGCTGGGGGCAACGAACCTGTGATGGAATCATTAAAGACATGAGCGACCTAGAACTCGACCCGCAAGCCCTGCAACAGGAAGAAAACACCCTGATCGCCCTGCGCAAGGAAAAGCTTGCTGCCGAGCGCGCCAAGGGCAATGCCTTCCCGAACGACTTCCGCCGCGACAACTACTGCGATGCCCTGCAGAAACAGTACGCGGACAAGACCAAGGAAGAGCTCGCAGAGGCTGCAATCCCGGTCAAGGTTGCCGGTCGCATCATGCTCAACCGTGGCTCGTTCATGGTGATCCAGGACATGACCGGGCGCATCCAGGTCTACGTCAACCGCAAGACCCTGTCGGAAGAAACCCTGGCCGAGGTGAAAACCTGGGACCTGGGCGACATCATCGCCGCCGAAGGCACCCTGGCCCGTTCCGGCAAGGGCGACCTGTACGTTGAAATGACCAGCGTGCGCCTGCTGACCAAATCCCTGCGCCCACTGCCGGACAAGCACCACGGCCTGACCGACACCGAGCAGCGCTATCGCCAGCGCTACGTTGACCTGATCGTCAACGAAGAAGTGCGCCAGACCTTCCGCGTGCGTTCGCAAGTGATTGCGCACATTCGCAGCTTCCTGATGCAGCGCGACTTCCTCGAAGTCGAAACGCCGATGCTGCAGACCATCCCTGGCGGCGCGGCAGCCAAGCCGTTCGAAACCCACCACAACGCGCTGGACATGGAAATGTTCCTGCGTATCGCGCCTGAGCTGTACCTCAAGCGCCTCGTTGTCGGCGGCTTCGAAAAAGTCTTCGAGATCAACCGCAACTTCCGTAACGAAGGCGTTTCGACTCGTCACAACCCTGAATTCACCATGTTGGAGTTCTACCAGGCGTACGCCGACTACGAAGACAACATGGACCTGACCGAAGAACTGTTCCGCGAACTGGCGCAGCTGGTCCTGGGCAGCACCGACGTGCCGTACGGCGACAAGGTGTTCCACTTCGGCGAGCCGTTCGTGCGCCTGTCGGTATTCGACTCGATCCTCAAGTACAACCCCGAGTTGACCGCTGACGACCTGAACGACATCGACAAGGCCCGTGACATCGCCAAGAAAGCCGGCGCCAAGGTGCTGGGTTTCGAAGGCCTGGGCAAGCTGCAGGTGATGATTTTCGAAGAACTGGTCGAGCACAAGCTGGAACAGCCGCACTTCATTACCCAGTACCCGTTCGAAGTGTCGCCGCTGGCTCGTCGCAACGACGACAATCCGAACGTCACCGACCGCTTCGAGCTGTTCATCGGTGGTCGCGAAATCGCCAACGCCTACTCCGAGTTGAACGACGCGGAAGACCAGGCTGAGCGTTTCATGGCGCAGGTGGCCGACAAGGACGCCGGCGACGACGAAGCCATGCACTACGACGCCGATTTCGTTCGTGCGCTCGAGTACGGCATGCCGCCAACGGCGGGCGAGGGCATCGGTATCGACCGCCTGGTGATGTTGCTGACCAACTCGCCGTCGATCCGCGATGTGATCCTGTTCCCGCACATGCGACCGCAAGCGTAAATGCTTCAATTTAAAAAGCCGCCTAATTAAGGCGGCTTTTTATTGCCTGAATGGAACAAACGTATCAACTTATTGCTTCCAACTGCGAGGTAAGACCGGTGAATCGTGCACATGCTCAAGAAGGAGCAGCGGGGGTCGCCACGGCGGTCGCTGAAAGCGTTCAGTACCAGGGCCGCAAGGCCAGCCGACAGGGCAGTGAACAGCGTCGCCAGGAGATTCTCGACGCCGCGATGCGAATAGTCGTGCGCGACGGCGTGCGCGCGGTGCGCCACCGCGCCGTGGCCGCCGAAGCTGACGTGCCGCTGTCGGCGACCACCTACTATTTCAAGGATATCGACGACCTCCTCACCGATACCTTTGCCCAGTACGTGGAGCGCAGTGCTGCCTATATGGCCAAATTGTGGGCCAACCACGAGGGCATGCTGCGCGAGCTGGTGGTCAGCAGTGATGGCAGCCCGGAATCGCGTTCGCGAGTGGCCGACGACATTGCGCGGTTCACCGCTGATTATGTGCACCGGCAACTGGTCAATCGTCGCGAGCACCTGATGGCCGAGCAGGCCTTTCGCCAGGAGGCCCTGCTCAATCCGCGCCTGGCATTGTTGGTGCGTTCCCATCAGCAGATTCTCCTGCATGGCACCTTCCAGTTGTTCGAGGTGCTGGGCTCGGCGCAACCGGAGCAGGATGCCAAAGTGTTGACGGCTATAATCGGACGGATGGAATATCAAGGCCTGCTCAACGAGGCGCAGCCGCAAACGGAAGAGGAAACGCTCGCTATCCTCACCCGGTACATGCATCTGGTGCTGGCCTCGGTGTAACCCCTGGCCAGCTGTGAACGGGAGTGGTGGATGAAGTATTGGCGCGTCATGGTGATCTTCCTGGCCTTTTCGCTGCTCGGCGGCTGTCTGGTTTCCTTCAAGGAACCGTTGCCCGCCAGTGAAGCCGCCCCGGCCGGGTTGCTGGGCAAATGGACCAGCAAGAACGCCTGGGGCGAAGCGCAGAATCTGGAACTGACCCGCGTCGGCCCGGATCGCTATCAGGCGGTGAGCTATTTCAAGGCGCGGCCCAAGGAGCGCGAAGCCTACCCCTTCACTGTGTCGCGCCATGGCAACCGCTGGTACCTGTCGGCCAAGGTGCCGGCCCAGTACGGCGGTCACTTCACCATCGCCGGCTTCGATCTCGACGATCGCCAGGAACTGGTGATCTATCATCTCGACCTCGACCAGATCCGCCAGGCCCTCGGCCAACAGCGGCTGCAGGGGGAACCCTTTTCCACCGACGAAGGCGATGGCGTGCTGGTCAACAGCAGCATGGACCAGGTGTTCGCCTACCTCGATGATCCGGCCAATTCCGATGTCTTTGTCGAGGCCGCCCGCTACCAGCGGCGCTGAAAACCTATAACTGCTGCACAGAACGCTTGAACAAGGGAGTTACCGGTGGACGATTACCAGCAGACGATACGCACCCTGTCTGATCGCATAGTGCTGGCGCAGACGCCGATCCGCGTGCTCGATGCGGTGAAGTGGGACGACACCATCCGCAAGGGTTTCCTCAAGGCCAAGGGCAAGGAAATGCCGGCGGTGGACCGGGATTACTACCTCAATCGGCCGCTGTCTTTCGACTCGAGCAAAGTGAAGCTGGAGTTCCAGAACATCGAGCGTGACATCACCCGCCAGCTTGGTCAGTTCAACCCGGTCGGGCAGATCATGCGGCGCATGTGCAAGGAATACCGCATGGTGGTGCGGATGCTCGAAGCCCGTGGCACCGAGGATTTCGGCCTGATTTCCCAGGAGCTCTACGGCGCCGCTTCCGATGCCTTCCATGCTGGCGACCCGACCCTGGCCGACCTGGGCCTGATGATGTCCGATTACCTGAACAACATCGATGGCCGCGGCGACCTCAAGGACGAACCGAAAACCCTCAACGCCAAGGAAGCCGTCCACCTGCTGCAAACCCGCCTGAACAAGGTGTTTGGCGAGGCCGAGGAAACCATTCGGGTGTTCGAATCCGACGGTATCGTCGCCGATGCGGCGGCGGGCGCCGACTACATCAAGATCCGCGCCGACGCGATGTTCAACGACCGCGACGTGCGCGCCCTCGAAGTCCATGAGGGGCTGGTGCATGTCGGTACCACGCTCAATGGCCTGAGCCAGCCGATCTGCACCTTCCTGGCCAAGGGCCCACCGTCGTCAACCGTGACCCAGGAAGGCCTGGCGATCCTGATGGAAATCATCACCTTCGCCTCCTACCCCAGCCGCCTGCGCAAATTGACCAACCGCACTCGCGCCATCCATATGGTCGAGGAGGGCGCGGACTTTTTGCAGGTTTTCGAGTTCTTCCGCGAGCAGGGCTTCGAAATGGCCGAGAGCTACGGCAACGCCAGCCGGGTGTTCCGCGGTTCGGTGCCCAATGGCCTGCCATTCACCAAAGACTTGTCCTATCTCAAGGGCTTCATCATGGTTTACAACTACATTCAGTTGGCCGTGCGCAAAGGCAAGCTTGAGCAGATTCCGTTGCTGTTCTGCGGCAAGACCACCCTGGAAGACATGCGCACCTTGCGCCAGCTGGTCGATGAAGGCCTGGTGGAACCACCGAAATACCTGCCGGCACAGTTCCGCGACATGAACGCGCTGTCGGCGTGGATGTGTTTCTCCAACTTCCTGAATCACCTGAGCCTGGACCGGATCGAGGCGGATTATTCGAACATTCTGTAATCAGATGGCGACCCATCGGGCACCACCGATGTTGAATGTTCACCCGCACAACTGTAGGAGCGAGCCTGCTCGCGATGGCGGTTTATCCGGCAACAAAGATGTTGAATGTGGCCCCCAATCGCGAGCAGGCTCGCTCCTACAGAGGTTTCAAAGGATGCGAATCCTCGGCGTCATCTGCCTTCTCCTGTCCCTGACCGGCTGCAGCTCCCTGCTGTTCTACCCCGAACCCGGTCAGCTGTTCACCCCGGCCAAGGCCGACCTCGAATTTCGCGACGTCACCCTGACCACCTCCGACGGTGTACGCCTGCACGCCTGGTGGCTGCCGGCGAAGCCGGGTGTGGCGGTCAAGGGCACAGTGCTGCACCTGCACGGCAACGGCGGAAACCTGCCGATGCACCTGGGAGGCAGCTACTGGTTGCCGAAAGAAGGTTACCAAGTGTTGCTGCTCGACTACCGCGGATACGGCCTCTCCGAGGGCAAACCGAGTCTGCCGCAGGTCTATCTGGACATCGACGCCGCGTTCAACTGGCTCGACCAGGCGCCCGAGGTCCAGGGCAAGCCGCTGATCGTGCTCGGCCAGAGTCTGGGCGGTGCCATGGCCCTGCATTACCTGGCCGAACGCCCGCAGCGTCAGGCCGGGCTCAAGGCATTGGTGCTTGACGGCGTGCCCGCCAGCTACCGCGCAGTCGGCCAGTTTGCCTTGAGCACTTCGTGGCTGACCTGGCCGTTCCAAGTGCCGTTGTCGTGGCTGGTGCCGGACGCCGATAGCGCCATCTACGCGATGCCAAAAATCAATCAAGTGCCGAAATTGATCTACCACAGCATCGATGACCCCATCGTGCCTCTTTCCAACGGCATCCGACTGTATCAAGCTGCGCCGCCGCCCAAAGTCCTGCAACTGACCCGTGGTGGTCATGTTCAGACCTTCGCCGACCCGGTCTGGCGCACGGTCATGCTGCGTTGGCTGGATGATCCAGAGCATTTCAACGGGGTGCGCCGCCTTGGTGAGATCCCCAATTACCCGGCACCCCGTCATTCTGAAGTTGAACCGCAAGAGAGCCCGCAATGAGTGAAGAACGTAACGCCATCCCGCTGATCATCACCGGTATCTGCACCATCCTCGGCACCGTCGGCGCCCTTTGGTGGTACGGCTACCTGCACTTTGCCAAGCCGGAAGACGCCTTGCTGCTCAACGACTTCACCATGCTCAAGACCGTGCCGGGCGAAGACTACAAAATCTCGCTGCAACCGGCCGCGCAAGTCGCGCAGTGCATCGATGGCGTGCTGGTGATGTTCGACACCGAGCAGAAGGGCCTGACCGGTGTGCTGGTCAACAACAAGAAGCAGGCCGTGCGCTGCATGGGCCAGGAAACGCCGCAGCAGTTGGAGCCTTAACCCCAGGCCGCACTGCTCGCGCACAAAAAAGCCCCGCCTGACTCGATCAGGCGGGGCTTTTGTTTGACCGCGATAGCGCTTTAGTTGACGGCGCTGACCGCTGAACGTGGCATTACTGGCTGGTTGTCGTTGGACACCGTGACCTCCACCCGACGATTCATCGCCCGACCCGAGGCGCTGCCGTTGTCGGCGACCGGGTATTCTTTGCCATAGCCCTGGGCGACGATGCGCGCCGGGTCGACGCCCATCTTCACCAGGGCCATGCGTACCGAGTTGGCACGACGCTCCGACAGCGACTGGTTGTGCGAGGCGGTGCCGGTGCTGTCGGTGTAACCCTCGACAATCACTTTGCGGTCCGGATTCTGCTCCAGATAGCGCGCCAGGGTGTTGACGTTGACCAGGCCGCTGGATTTCAACTCGGCCTTGTCGGTGGCGAACAGCACGTCGCCGAAGGTCACCAGGGTGCCACGGTCGGTCTGCTTGGCATTGAGGCTGGCCTGCAGTTGCTTGATCTGCGTATCGCGGGCATCAAGGCGGGCCTGGGCACGTTTGGCCGACGCGTTTTTCAGCTCGGCTTCCGCAGTGCGCAGGGCGATGGTCTGCTTGGCCACTTCGACGCGCTGGTTGGTCAGGTAGGCCAACTGGTCGACCTTCGCTGCGTCTTCGCGTTCGCGGAAGGCATTGTCGGCCTTGTCCATGTAGTCACTGGCTTCCTTGGTTTCCAGGGCCGCGACCTTGCTCGCCTGTGGATCGGCCTGCAGTGCCGAGTAGTTGACGCGGGCCTGTTCCAGGTTGGCGTTGGGTGGGGTCGAGCAGGCCGCGAGGGCAACGCTGGCGGCCAAGAGGGCTGGGATCATCAGTTGTTTGCGCATATGAATTCGTCCTTTCTATCTATTCGCGGGGCTCAGGGCGTAGGGGCAGGGTTTACTGCACGGTGCGCTGGCTTTCCTGACGCAGTTCCTGGACGCCTTGGTGAGAGTCCTTGACCGCTTGTTCGGCTTTCGCAGCCTGGGCCTTGCGTTCGGCGACGCGGGCATCCCATTCGGCCTGTTCGGCATACATCCGCGCCTGGTCATATTGCTTGTCGTGCATGGCCAGTTCGGCTTGTTTGAGCTTGTCCTGGGCGGACTTCATTTCCACGGCGGCAAACTCGGTACCGCCGGCGCTCACGGCACTCTTGACCGCTGATTCGGTAACGGCGTACTGCTCCGTCGGCGGGTTGCCGGCACACCCGGCCAGCACGAAGCTGCAACCGAGGGCCAGGGCAGCCAGTTTCAGACCGCGCGCGAAGGTGGGGGTGCGGGTGGCGGTGCGGGTTTTCATGGTCGTCAACTCCATTGGATAACTCCTGAAAATCGTCAAATCCATCCTGGCGGTGGTGCCGGTTTTGAGACGGCAGTGCCAGCGATGGTTACAGGATGGACCCGAGGCTTTTTTTCAAAGTTCAGAAAAATTGACGGTTGTTGTAAAAAAAATGGACGGCCCGACCGTGGCATGAGCACGGCATTTCAGACGCAGGCAGGCGAATTTCCGAGCCGGTGAAGGCTCGGAAATTGTGGCGTTCAGGGGAGGGTGCAGCGAGGTTTGATCAGTGTTTCTGCTTGCCGGATTCGGCTGACAAATCGCGTAAATGCTGGCGTGACAGCGTGAGAAAACGCGGTGTGGGACCGACATCTTCGTACAGCGGGTCGCCTTCTTCGTCGGTGGCAATCACCTGCTGGCCCTTGATGTACGGGAAGCTCGCTTCAAGCTCCTCGAGCGCCGCACCGATCAATTCGCCCAGCAGTTCCTCGGGGTGGCGTTTGGGGTACATGTCGCTGAGGGCAGCCAGGCGGGCAGCGGCTTCGACGTCCAGGTGAATGGTGTAGCCGGTCTTGGTCAAGCGGCCTTTGGCGGTTTCTTCCCAATGCTGGGCCAGTTCACGGATTTTCATAATGACCTCAATTGGCACCTGCTCGTGACAGGCTGAGATGAATGTCCGGCCGTGGCCGGTGCAAGCCTTTGTGCGGCTTACTTATGAGACTAGTCGTAACCGCGAAGGTTTACTGTCAGTTCGTCGCCTGCTTGTAAGAACCGGCTGCGGGCGGCACTCTTGGGGTTCGCTTCAGAGCTGACCGCCATTCGCTGGAGAACTGCTGATGACCGATATCGATGCACGCTTGCGTGAGGATGTTCACCTCTTGGGTGAGCTGCTGGGCAACACCATTCGCGAGCAGTACGGGGAAGGATTTCTCGACAAGATCGAGCAGATTCGCAAGGGTGCCAAGGCTGACCGCAGGGGCTCGATGGACGCTGAGCTGAGTGCCAGCCTCAACCAGCTGAGCGAAGACGAACTGCTGCCCGTGGCGCGGGCCTTCAACCAGTTTCTCAACCTGGCGAACATCGCCGAGCAGTACCAGTTGATTCATCGCCGCGACGAGTCGCAACCGGCACCTTTCGAGGCGCGGGTGTTGCCCGAACTGCTGGCCCGGCTGCGTGCCGAAGGCCATGGCGCCGAGGCGCTGGCCCGACAGTTGGGACGCCTGGAAATCGAACTGGTGCTGACCGCGCACCCCACTGAAGTGGCGCGCCGCACGCTGATCCAGAAGTACGACGCGATCGCGGCTCAACTTGCCGCCCAAGATCACCGCGACCTCACCAGCGCCGAGCGCGAACAGATCCAGCAGCGCTTGCAGCGGCTGATCGCCGAGGCCTGGCACACCGAAGAAATCCGCCGTACCCGACCAACGCCAGTGGATGAAGCCAAGTGGGGCTTCGCGGTCATCGAGCACTCGCTGTGGCAGGCCATTCCCAATTACCTGCGCAAGGCCGACCAGGCGCTGCAGACCGCCACCGGCCTGCGTCTGCCGCTGGAAGCCGCGCCGATTCGTTTCGCCTCGTGGATGGGCGGCGACCGTGACGGCAACCCCAACGTCACCGCCGCCGTAACCCGTGAAGTGCTGTTGCTGGCGCGCTGGATGGCGGCGGACCTGTACCTGCGCGACGTCGATCAACTAGCGTCCGACCTGTCGATGCAACAGGCCAGCGCGGACCTGCGTGCCCAGGCCGGCGACAGCGCCGAACCTTACCGCGCGGTGCTCAAGCAATTGCGCGACCGCCTGCGCGCGACTCGCCAGTGGGCCCATTCATCGCTGACCACAACCACCCCGGTTACCGCGCAGGTGCTGAGTAACAACCGTGAACTGCTGGACCCGCTGGAGCTGTGCTATCAGTCGCTGCATGAGTGCGGCATGGGCGTGATCGCCGATGGGCCGTTGCTCGATTGCCTGCGCCGCGCGGTGACCTTCGGCCTGTTCCTGGTGCGCCTGGACGTGCGTCAGGACGCCTCGCGCCACGCCTCGGCGATGACTGAAATCACCGACTATCTCGGTCTCGGTCGCTACGAAGACTGGGACGAGGAAGCGCGCATTCGCTTCCTGATGGACGAGTTGAACAATCGCCGGCCGCTGTTGCCGACCCACTTCAAGCCTTCGGCCGATACCGCCGAAGTCCTCGCCACCTGCCGTGAAGTGGCTGCTGCACCGGGGGCTTCGCTGGGCTCCTATGTGATCTCGATGGCCGGTGCCGCCTCCGATGTGCTGGCCGTGCAACTGTTGCTCAAGGAGTCCGGGGTACTGCGGCCGATGCGCGTGGTGCCGCTGTTCGAAACCCTGGCCGACCTCGACAACGCCGGGCCGGTGATCGAGAGGCTGTTGCTGTTGCCGGGTTATCGCGCGCGGCTGCAGGGCCCGCAGGAAGTGATGATCGGCTATTCCGATTCGGCCAAGGACGCCGGCACCACGGCCGCCGCCTGGGCGCAGTATCGCGCGCAAGAGCGGCTGGTGGACATTTGCCGCGAGCAGCAGGTTGAATTGTTGCTGTTCCATGGTCGCGGCGGCACCGTGGGGCGCGGTGGCGGCCCGGCTCACGCGGCCATCCTCTCGCAGCCGCCGGGGTCGGTGGCCGGGCGCTTCCGCACCACCGAACAGGGCGAGATGATTCGCTTCAAGTTCGGCCTGCCGGACATCGCCGAACAGAACCTCAACCTGTATCTGGCCGCGGTGCTCGAAGCGACCTTGCTGCCTCCGCCACCTCCGACGCCCGAGTGGCGGCATCTGATGGACGAACTGGCGGCCGATGGCGTCAGCGCCTATCGCGCGGTGGTGCGGGAAAATCCGCAATTCGTCGAGTACTTCCGCCAGTCCACCCCCGAACAGGAACTCGGGCGCCTGCCGCTGGGCAGCCGGCCGGCCAAGCGCCGCGCTGGCGGTATCGAAAGCCTGCGGGCGATCCCGTGGATCTTCGGCTGGACCCAGACGCGCCTGATGTTGCCGGCCTGGCTCGGTTGGGAAGCGGCGCTGAGCAACGCCCTGGCGCGCGGCGAGGGCGAGCTGTTGGCGCAGATGCGCGAGCAATGGCCGTTCTTCCGCACCCGCATCGACATGCTCGAGATGGTGCTGGCCAAGGCCGATGCGGACATCGCCCGATCCTACGACGAGCGTCTGGTGGAGGCGGATCTGCTGCCGTTGGGTGCGCATTTACGCGACCTATTGTCGCAGGCTTGCGCAGTGGTGCTGGGCCTGACCGGCCAGTCGCAGCTGCTCGCCCACAGCCCCGCCACCCTCGAGTTCATCCGTTTGCGTAACACCTACCTCGACCCTCTTCATCTATTGCAGGCCGAGTTGCTGGCGCGCTCGCGGCAGCAGGAGGTGGCGCAGGGCAGCCCGGTGGAACAGGCGTTGCTGGTGTCTGTGGCGGGAATTGCCGCCGGTTTGCGTAACACCGGCTGAGGCTTTTGCGCTGTCGTCTGTGGGCGCTTTCGTCCCTTTTCAGGGCGAGCGGCGAGGCTCATGGACGATGGCCAGGCGACACTTTGTTATGGGGTTGCGACTTGGATTACCTCGTCGCAACGGCACCACAGACGCGGGTTCTTCCGACTTTCGGCGGCTTGTGTGGGTCGTGCCTGCTGTGTATCTTGATCAGCCTTTGGCCGTTTGGGCGGCCCACAACCCTATTCCAGGATTGGCCCTTCGCGGCGAATCCGCTTGTTTATAAATAAGAAATTGAGGAGCACATCGATGCGCGTCATTCTGCTGGGAGCTCCCGGAGCCGGTAAAGGTACTCAGGCCAAGTTCATCACCGAAAAATTCGCCATTCCACAGATCTCCACCGGCGACATGCTGCGTGCGGCGGTCAAGGCTGGCACCGAGCTGGGCATCAAGGCCAAGGGCATCATGGATGCCGGTGGCCTGGTTTCCGATGACCTGATCATCGCCCTGGTCAAGGACCGTATTGCTCAGCCGGACTGCGTCAACGGTTTCCTGTTCGACGGTTTCCCGCGCACCATTCCCCAGGCTGAAGCCCTGGTCACTGAAGGCGTCGAGCTGGACCACGTGGTTGAAATCGCTGTAGACGATGAAGAAATCGTCCAGCGCATCGCCGGTCGTCGTGTCCACGAAGCCAGCGGCCGCGTGTACCACACCGTCTACAACCCGCCAAAACTGGCTGGCAAGGACGACATCACCGGTGAAGAACTGGTGCAGCGCAAGGACGACACCGAAGAAACCGTGCGTCATCGCCTGTCGGTCTACCACTCGCAGACCAAGCCGCTGGTGGACTTCTACCAGAACCTGTCGGCTGCCCAGGGCAAGCCGAAGTACAGCCACATTGCAGGCGTTGGCTCGGTTGAAGCGATCACCGGCAAAGTGCTGGAAGCGCTGAGCTGAGAAAGCTGATTTGCTTCGTCTACAACGGCCCGCTTGCGGGCCGTTGTTGTTTATACTGACGGACTTTTTTCTACTGCCTGACGGAAACATCGATGAGCACCTTGCTGGCCCTGGACACCGCGACTGAAGCTTGCTCCGTTGCCTTGCTGCATGACGGCAAAGTGACGAGCCATTACGAGGTGATCCCGCGCCTGCATGCGCAGAAGCTGCTGCCGATGATCCAGCAGTTGCTGGCGGATGCGGGCACCACCTTGCAGGCCGTCGATGCCATTGCCTTCGGCCGTGGTCCAGGCGCCTTCACCGGTGTGCGGATTGCCATAGGTGTGGTCCAGGGCCTGGCGTTTGCCCTCGATCGTCCGGTATTGCCGGTGTCCAACCTGGCGGTGCTGGCGCAACGTGCTTTACGCGAGCATGGCGCGACGCAGGTGGCCGCGGCCATCGATGCGCGGATGGACGAAGTCTATTGGGGTTGCTACCGCGAGACCGCCGGCGAAATGCGCCTGGTGGGTGCCGAAGCGGTACTGCCGCCCGAAGTCGCGGCCTTGCCGGACGATGCCTCGGGTGAGTGGTTCGGCGCGGGCACCGGCTGGGGTTACGGTGAGCGCATTGCGGTGAGTCTCAGCGGCCAGGACGCGAGCATGCTGCCCCACGCCGAGGACCTGCTGAGCCTCGCCCGATTCGCCTGGGAACGCGGCGAAGCCGTTGCCGCCGATCAGGCGCAACCGGTTTACCTGCGCGATAAAGTGGCGACGCCGAAGGCGCGGTAAAGAGAGCAGCCACTTTCCGACATATACACAAAACCCTGTGGGAGCTGGCTTGCCAGCGATGGCGTTGGGTCAATCAGCACTGTTATCGACTGATGCACCGCTATCGCTGGCAAGCCAGCTCCCACAGGATCTGTGAACGATCACAGGTTTTGTGGTTACCGCCCCGGCGGTGGTTGAAGGCCAATAACCCCGCCAATCGTCTGTTTTCCCTCAGCCTTTTAAACCTTTTGCCTTTTATGTGTTCTAGTTATCACTTGGCTGTTTGCGCACATCAACAAGTGCCGCTAAATTGCCATCATTGATGACAGGCACGCTCTTATGCGCATAGACGGATTTTCCTCGCAGTCGTACCCCATTTCACGCAAGCCTCGCAAAGGCTTGGTGACGGTGGACGAGTCCGTCATCGACGAAGATGGCGAGCCGCAGATCCCTACCGAAGAGCAACTGGCCGCGCGTGCCGAGCAGCGCACCAGCAATCTGCCGGCCCGTCAGCAAGACCTGCTTTATCACCGTGCGATGAATCGCAACGTGTCCCTGGCCCTGGCCAGTTACCTGAGTACCGCCGCTTTCGTCGATTGGGATATGGAAGTGCTGGGGCTCGACCTCTACATCTGATGCCGCTGCCTTATTTCCTCGGTTGCCCGTCCTGGAGCGAGAACGCCTGGCGCGAGTACCTGTACCCGCAAGACGCGCGCGCCAGCCAGTACCTCGAACTCTATTCGCAAGTGTTCAACGCGGTGGAAGGCAATACCACGTTTTATGCCCGTCCCGCCCCGGCGACCGTGGAGCGTTGGGCGCAGGCCATGCCCGAGCATTTCCGCTTCACGGCCAAGTTTCCCGGCGATATCAGCCACGGCGGCGACCTGCGTGAGCAATTGACTGCGGCCGAGTCGTTCGTGCAATTGCTCAGCCCGTTGGGAGGCAGAGTCGCGCCGTTCTGGTTGCAACTGGCCAAAGCCTTCACCCCGCAGCGCCTGGGCGAACTCGCCGGGTTTATCGATGGCCTGCAGTGCCCGCTGGCGGTCGAGGTACGGCATTGGGACTTCTTCGCCAAGGGCGATGCCGAACGCATGCTCAACCGGCTGTTGCGCGACCGTGGCGTCGAGCGCATCTGCCTTGACCCGCGGGCACTGTTCAGTTGCACCTCGACCGAGGCTGCGATCCTGCACGCACAGGATAAAAAGCCCAATGTGCCGACCCGGCCGGCGGCCTTTACCCAATTCCCCCAGGTGCGCTTCATCGGCCATCCCGAACTCGAAGCCAACGAATCATTTCTTACGCCTTGGGTGGAGAAGATCGCCCTGTGGATCGAGGAAGGTCGCACGCCCTATATCTTTCTGCACACCGCGGATAACCGACTGGCGGCGGCTTTGGCGCAACGCTTTCATCAGCGCCTGATGCTGCGATTGCCTGGCTTGCCGGCGCTGTCTGAGCTATACAGAGAGCCCGCCGCCGTGCAGCTTGGATTGCTCTGACGACGGCTCACGCCTATCGCCAAGGAGCCCATCAATGGATGCGCAAACCCGCAAAGCCCATGCGTTCAAAGCCCTGCACGAAGGTGATGGGGTGTTCGTGATTCCCAATCCGTGGGATGCCGGCTCGGCCAAGATGCTCGCCAGCCTGGGTTACCAGGCGCTGGCCACCACCAGCGCCGGCTGCGCCTTTTCCATGGCGCGCGCCGATGGTGCGCTGAAACTCGACGACACCCTGGCCAACGTCCGCGCGATTGTCGCCGCCAGTGATCTGCCTGTGGCCGTGGACCTGGAAAACGGTTTCGCCGACGACCCTGCACAATCCGCCGCCAGTCTGCTGGCTACCGCTGAGGCCGGGGCCGTCGGTGGCTCGATCGAAGATGCCACCGGCCGCGAAGAAGGCCCGATCTACTGCTTCGAACACGCCGTTGCGCGGATTGAAGCGGCGGTGGTGGCGGCGCGCAGCCTGCCATTCCCGTTCACCCTGACCGCCCGCGCGGAAAACTACCTGCATGGCAAACCCGACCTGGCCGACACCATTCGTCGCCTGCAGGCCTTTGCCGAGGCCGGCGCCGATGTGTTGTATGCCCCGGGCCTGCGCACGGCCGAGGAAGTGCTGGCGGTGGTGCGGGCCGTGGCGCCGAAACCGGTCAATGTGTTGATGTCGGGCGGGCTCAAGTTGACCGTGGCGCAACTTGGCGAGATGGGCGTCAAGCGCATCAGCGTCGGGTCGGCGATGGCCCTGGCAGCCTATGGCGAGTTCTTCCGCGCCGCCCAGGAAATCCGCGATCACGGCACTTTCGGCTTCACCGAGCGTTCGATGCCGTTTGCCCAGGCCAATCAATTGTTCAAGGGCTGATGGGTAGGGTGTCTTCATGCGGGTGCTGAAAGTGCTGGCGCTGCTGTTGGTGCTTTTCGCCACGCTATTGTTCAGCGCCTGGCGTGGCTGGCTGCCGCTGTCGTCTGCCTGGAATCCCTGGGCGCCGCTGGACGTGCGCACGGCGCCGAACCTGCTGACCCGCTTCAAGCTCGCCCAGTTGCGCGATGACCCGGCGCTCTGCGACCAGGTGCTGGTCACCTCGGGGTTGAAAGTCAGTCGCCAGGCCGACAGTCCACCGAACGTTGCCTGTCCATTGACCAATGTGGTGCGAGTGCAGGGCGCCGAGGTCGGCCTGAGCAGCAGCTTCCTCGCCAGTTGCCCGCTGGCCGTGGCCTTCGCCCTGTTCGAACGGCATGCCCTGCAACCGGCGGCGCAGCAGGTCTATGGTCAGGCGGTGACACGGGTCGATCATCTGGGCAGCTTTGCCTGCCGCAATATCTATGGCCGGGAAAAAGCCGCGCGCAGTCAGCACGCGAGCGCCAGCGCCCTGGATATCGCCGGTTTTCGCCTGGCCGATGGCCGCAGCATCAATGTGCTGCGCGATTGGCCCAAAGACAACGACGATGCGCGCTTCCTGCGCCAGGTCCGCGACGACGCTTGTGACCTGTTCAATGTGGTATTGAGCCCGGACTACAACGCGGCGCACCGCAACCATTTTCATCTGGACGTAGGCCGTTGGTGGGTCTGTCGCTGAGGCTTATGCGGCGATGCGCAGGTTCTGCAGGACGATCGGACGTGCCCAGTGCAGGTCGTAGTCCAGGTCTTGCTGTTGCTCCACCAGTTCCTGCGGCGGATACGGCGGGGCAGGTGGGTCCAGCAGGTCCAGCTCGAATTCGGCAATCGGCAGGAACAACGAGCGCGGTTGCGGCGCGGGGCCTGGAGTGGGCAGCGGTTGACCGGCAGTGAGGACCAGCGGGCGGCGCCACTCGCGGTCGAAGTCCTGTTGCGCTTGCTGGGCCACCAGTTCTTCAGCGGCGAAGGCAGGAGCGGGTTTGTCGGCCAGCTCCATCTCGAATTCGGCGATCGGCAGGAACAGTGGCTCGGGAGGACGGATTTCGGTGTCGACGATCTCGCAGGCGCGCTGGCTGACGATCTCTGCCAGCAGCTCGGAGCCACCTGCAGGTTCGTCCGGGCCATCAACCACCACGGGTTGCAAGGTGCCAGGCGGCGGGGCCCCGTCACCCACCTGATCGGCCAGCGCCCGGGCAAAGAAATCTTGCCACAGGTGGCTGCTGACGCCGCTCAGTGTCTGGGTGTTGTGACGGCTGTATTCGCGGTAAGGCGTAATAAAGCCTGCGGGGACGCGTTGAAGGTCTGACATTGTTCTCGGTCGACGCTCAGCTCTGGCAAAATGCTCGATAGTTTGGTTATCGGCCGTTTTTGCCGATCCTTGATTTTTTCGAGTGTGATTTCTGATGAGTGAGCAACCCGCGGCCAGCCGCATCATTGTCCAGGCCCTGGCCGATGCCTACCGCACCCAAGCCGAGCAGTGGGCCGAGCGCCTGGGCCTGCCGCTGCACCTGGAAGATGCCGAGTTCGCCTTGCAAGTGGGTGAGCAGGGCTTGCAGTTGCAGCAGTTGGGGCCGGATGCGCCGGGACCGGTGCGGGTTGATTTTGTCGAGGGTGGTGCAGCCCATCGCCGGCTGTACGGCGGCGGCAGCGGGCAGATGATTGCCAAGGCGGTGGGGATCGCCCAAGGCGTGCGACCTCGGGTGCTGGATGCCACGGCGGGCCTGGGCAAGGACGGCTTTGTGCTCGCCAGCCTCGGCTGCGAGATGAGCCTGATCGAACGCCAACCGCTGATCGGCGCGTTGCTCGAAGACGGCCTGGCCCGCGCCGCTGAAGATTTCGAGGTGGCGCCGATCGTTGCGCGCATGCAGTTGCTCAAGGGCAACTCGATCGAGTTGATGCGCAACTGGGAAGGCGAGCCGCCGCAGGTGATCTACCTCGACCCGATGTTCCCGCACCGCGAGAAAACCGCGCTGGTGAAGAAGGAAATGCGTCTGTTCCGGCCGCTGGTCGGCGACGACCCGGACGCCCCGGCGCTGCTCGCCGCCGCCCTGGCGTTGGCCACCCACCGCGTGGTGGTCAAGCGTCCGCGCAAGGCACCGTGCATCGAAGGGCCGAAGCCGAGTCACGCGCTGGATGGCAAGTCCAGCCGTTACGATATTTATCCCAAGAAAGCCCTCAAGCCCTGAGCTTGCCGCTAATTCCTGCGGGCGAACGCCCGCATGAACAGCTCCACCACTTCCCGCACATGTGCCTCGGCCGCCTGACCGGTCAGGGGCTCGCCGCATCCGTAGAGCAAGCGAAAATTGCCGGCGCCCTTGAGCAGGCAGAAAAAGTGTTCGGCGGCGTTGCGCGGCTTGTCGATGCTCAAGGCACCGAGTTGGTCGATCTTGCCCAGCAAGCGCTCCATGCCTTGCAACATGCGCTCGGGACCGGCCTCGAAGAAGATCTGCGAGAGCTTGGGGTCCTGGCTGCTGAGGGCCATGATCAAACGATGCAGGTTGACGGATTCATCGCTGTTGATCAGGTGATGAAAGCCCCTGGCAATGTTCAGTAATACATTTTCCACCGACATGCCGTCGGGCAATTCGAAGAACAAGGTAGGCAATTGTTCTTCGCATTTGGCCATCACGGCGGAGGAAAACAGAGTCTCCTTGTCATTGAAATGACTGTATACGGTCAGTTTCGATACGCCGGCCTCAGCCGCCACCGCGTCCATGCTGGTGCTCGCGTAACCATTACTCAGAAACAGGCGCTTTGCCGCTTCAAGGATTGCCTCGCGCTTTGCGAGATCTTTGGGGCGGCCAGGGCCGTTTTGTGAAGAAAGATTGTCGGACATTTTTCGCTTTTAATACTGGACTGGTGAGTTTGCTATTAATAACATACTGGCCAGTATAAATATTCCAAGCACCATTAGCGAAAGGTCGTTCACCATGTTCCGCTATGCCTTGCCCCTCGCGTTGCCAGTCAGCCTGGCCTTTCTGTTAACGGCATGTGGTCAGGACGAGCCGGTGCAGGCCACCGTGCGCCCGGCCATGGTGGTTCAGCCAGAGCCCTCGGCGCAGTCGCTGGAGAGCTACCCCGGTGAAGTTCGCGCACGTTTCGAGCCCGACCTGGCGTTTCGCATTGGTGGCAAAGTCAGCCGACGACTGGTCGATGAGGGTGAACGGGTCAAGGCCAATCAGCCATTGGCCGAACTCGATCCCGAAGATGTACGCCTGCAACTGGACGCCACCCGCGCCCAGGTCACCGCAGCCACCGCCAACCTGAATCTGGTACGCGCCGAACGCGATCGCTACAAGACCCTGATGGAGCGTCAGATGGTCAGCCGTTCGCAGTACGACAATGCGGAAAATCTCTATCGATCCGGTGAAGCACGCCTCAAGCAGATCAAGGCGGAGTTCGACGTGGCCAACAACCAGGCCAGCTACGCGATCCTGCGCGCGCCTCAGGACGGGGTGGTGGCCAAGCGTGCGGCAGAAGTCGGGCAAGTGGTGGCCGCCGGGCAAACGGTGTTTACCCTGGCTGCCGACGGTGAGCGTGAGGTGCTGATCAGCCTCCCGGAGCAGAACTTCGGGCGCTTCAAGGTCGGCCAGCCTGTCTCTGTAGAACTCTGGACCCAGCCCGATCAACGCCTGCCGGGGACCATTCGCGAGCTGTCGCCAGCGGCCGATCCAAAATCACGGACTTTTGCCGCGCGCATCGCCTTCACTGCCGGCAAGGTGCCGGCGGAACTGGGGCAGAGTGCCCGGGTGTTCATTGAAAACGCCCAGGCGCTGGCACTGTCGGTGCCACTCTCGGCACTGACCGCCGAAAACGGCGCGACCTACGTGTGGATCGTCGGCGCTGACAACACCCTGAAAAAAGCCCCGGTGCGGGTCGGCGCGTTCGGCGAAAAAACCGTGCCGGTGCTCGAAGGCTTGAGCGCCAGTGACTGGGTGGTGGCGGCCGGCGTGCATGTGCTGCTCGACGGCCAGAAAGTGCGTCCGGTGGATCGCTCCAACCGCGCGGTCAACGTGGCGGCCAAGGAGTAATCCCCGATGGGTTTCAATCTTTCCGCCTGGGCGCTGCGTAATCGCCAGATCGTACTGTTCCTGATGATTCTGCTGGCGGTTGTCGGCACGCTGTCCTACACCAAATTGGGCCAGAGCGAAGACCCGCCCTTCACCTTCAAGGCCATGGTGATCAAGACCAATTGGCCAGGCGCGACCGCTCAGGAAGTCTCGCGACAGGTGACCGAACGCATTGAAAAGAAACTGATGGAGACCGGCGAATACGAGCGCATCGTTTCGTTCTCCCGTCCGGGTGAATCCCAGGTCACCTTCATTGCCCGCGACTCGATGCACTCGGTGGAAATTCCCGAGCTGTGGTACCAGGTGCGCAAGAAGGTCAGCGACATTCGCCAGACCTTGCCGCCGGGTATCCAGGGGCCATTTTTCAACGACGAATTCGGCACCACCTTCGGCAATATCTATGCGCTGACCGGCGAAGGATTTGATTACGCAGTGCTCAAGGATTACGCCGACCGCATCCAGATCCAGCTGCAGCGGGTCAAGGATATCGGCAAGGTCGAACTGCTTGGGGTGCAGGACGAGAAGATCTGGATCGAGTTGTCCAACCTCAAACTGGCAACCCTCGGATTGCCGGTGGCGGCGGTGCAGCAGGCCCTGGAGGAACAGAACGCATTGTCCAACGCCGGCTTCTTCGAGACCGGCAGCGAACGTTTGCAACTGCGGGTCTCGGGCAATTTCCAGTCGGTCGAACAGATCCAGCAGTTCCCGATTCGCGTCGGCGATCGCACCTTCCGTATTGGCGACGTCGCCGACGTGCGCCGCGGCTTCAACGATCCACCGGCACCGCGCATGCGTTTCATGGGCGAGGACGCGATTGGCCTGGCCGTGGCGATGAAGGACGGTGGCGATATCCTGGTGCTCGGCAAGGCGCTGGAGGCGGAGTTCGAGCGCATCCAGAACAACCTGCCGGCGGGCATGCAACTGCGCAAGGTTTCCGATCAGCCGGCGGCGGTGAAAACCGGTGTGGGCGAGTTTGTCCGGGTGTTGGTCGAGGCACTGGCGATTGTCCTGCTGGTGAGCTTTTTCTCCCTCGGCGTGCGCACCGGCATGGTGGTCGCGCTGTCGATTCCGCTGGTGCTGGCGATGACCTTCGCCTGCATGTATTACCTGGGCATCGGCCTGCACAAGATTTCCCTCGGCGCGCTGGTGCTGGCGCTGGGGTTGCTGGTGGACGACGCGATCATTGCCGTGGAAATGATGGCGATCAAGATGGAGCAGGGCTTCGACCGGATCAAGGCGGCCAGCTATGCCTGGACCAGCACCGCGTTTCCGATGCTCACCGGGACCCTGATCACCGCCGCCGGCTTCCTGCCGATCGCCACCGCGCAATCGGGCACCGGCGAGTACACCCGTTCGATCTTCCAGGTGGTGACCATCGCCCTGCTGGCCTCCTGGGTGGCCGCAGTGTTGTTCGTGCCGTACCTGGGCGAGAAACTGCTGCCGGACCTGGCGAAAATCCACGCCGCCAAGCACGGCGCCGATCAACCGGACCCTTACGCCACACCGTTTTATCAGCGCGTGCGGCGGCTGGTGGAGTGGTGTGTGCAGCGGCGTAAAACGGTGATCACCCTGACCCTCCTGCTGTTCGTGGCCTCGGTGGTGTTGTTCCGCTTCGTGCCGCAGCAATTCTTCCCGGCCTCGGGTCGCCTGGAGTTGATGGTCGACCTGAAACTGGCGGAGGGCGCTTCGCTTAGCAACACCACGGATGAGGTCAAACGCCTGGAGGGGATGCTCAAGGAGCGCGCCGGCATTGAAAACTATGTGGCCTACGTCGGCACCGGTTCACCGCGCTTCTACCTGCCGCTGGACCAGCAATTGCCGGCAGCCAGCTTTGCCCAGTTCGTGGTGTTGGCCAATACCATCGAAGAACGCGAAAGCCTGCGCACCTGGCTGATCGAGACCCTCAACGAACAGTTCCCGAGCTTGCGTTCGCGGGTCACGCGCCTGGAGAACGGGCCGCCCGTGGGCTATCCGGTGCAGTTCCGGGTCACTGGCGAGCACATCGAGGAAGTCCGTGCGCTGGCGCGCAAGGTGGCGGCCAAGGTGCGCGAGAACCCGCATGTGGTCAACGTACACCTGGATTGGGAAGAGCCGAGCAAGGTGGTCTACCTGAACATCGATCAGGATCGTGCGCGGGCGCTGGGGGTAAGTACGGCGAACCTGTCGAAGTTTTTGCAAAGCTCATTGACCGGCTCCAGCGTCAGCCAGTATCGCGAAGACAACGAGTTGATCGAGATCCTGCTGCGCGGCACGGTGCATGAGCGCAGCGAGTTGTCGCGGTTGTCGAGCCTGGCGGTGCCCACCGATAACGGCAGGAGCGTGGCCCTGTCCCAGGTCGCGACCCTGGAATACGGCTTCGAGGAGGGCATTATCTGGCACCGTAACCGCCTGCCCAACGTGACAGTGCGCGCCGACATCTACGGCAAGGAGCAACCGGCAACCCTGGTCAAGCAGATCCTGCCGACCCTGGAGCCGATTCGCGCCGAACTGCCCGACGGTTACTTGCTGGATGTCGGCGGCACGGTGGAAGACTCGACCCGTGGCCAGGACTCGGTGAAAGCCGGCGTGCCGTTGTTCATCGTGGTCGTGCTGACCTTGTTGATGGTGCAACTGCGCAGCTTTTCGCGCACGGCCATGGTGTTCCTCACCGCACCGTTGGGGTTGATTGGCGTGACGCTGTTCCTGATGGTGTTCCGCCAGCCGTTCGGCTTCGTGGCCATGCTCGGCACCATCGCCTTGTCGGGAATGATCATGCGCAACTCGGTGATCCTGGTGGACCAGATCGAGCAGGACATCCGCGCCGGCCTGAAACCCTGGCAGGCGATCATCGAAGCGACCGTACGGCGCTTCCGCCCCATCGTGCTGACGGCACTGGCCGCGGTGCTGGCAATGATTCCCTTGTCGCGCAGCGTATTCTTCGGGCCAATGGCGGTGGCAATCATGGGCGGGCTGATTGTCGCCACGGCGCTGACCTTGCTGTTCCTGCCGGCGCTGTATGCGGCGTGGTTCAGGATCAGGAAGGAATAGGACCTGTCAGAAATCCTTGTCTCAATATTGGCGAATATTGAGACATGGAGCCTCATATGCTGTACTGCTGTCTCAGGTTTAGCTGATTTTGAGACAGCGATGATCAAAAGCCCCCCCACCATCGATCCCCATGAGCTGGAAAAACTCGCGCTCTCTCCCCACAAGGAAAAGCTTGCCGAGTACCTGGCCTTGCTCAAGCCGCTGGATGATCAGGGGCGATATTTGCCGTTCGATGATCTGCGTTACCGATGGGCCCCGGGCCTGGATGCAACCTTGTGCTGGGCCTTGGTGAAAAAGGCCCGCTCCGCGCAGTACGTACGCCTATTACCTGTAGGAGAACCGACGTGCTGGGGGCAGTACGTGCTCACGCCGTTGGCGCAGAAAACTCTGTCGGTGGTCGATCGCCAGGCCACCACTGCGGCGCTGGAGTACATGACCCACCACATCGGCGAGACGGCGCACTTCAGTTACCTGCTCAATGACCTGATCGAAGACGAGGCCATCAGCAGCAGTCAGTTGGAGGGGGCGGCGACCACCACGCAGGTGGCCAAGGACATGCTCAAGCGCAATCGCCTGCCACGCTCGCCGGATGAGCGGATGGTCATCGGCAACTACAAGATGATGCTGCTGGCCTGGGAAAAGCGCGATGAACCCTTGAGTCTCGAACTTATCCGGCAACTGCATGGCGTCGGGGTGGAAGGGATCGATGACGGGCAATATTCACCTGGCCAGTTCCGTAGCAACGATCAGGTCGTGGTGCAGGACGCCCAGGGCAATACCGTGCACAGGCCACCACCGGCGTCCGGCCTCGGCCCACGGCTGGAGCGTTTGACCCAGTGGATCAATCAGGCGCACAACGATCCGCTGCATGGCGACTATGTGCACCCGCTGATCAGGGCGATCGCCCTGCATTTCGCGATTGGCTACGAGCATCCGTTTCGTGACGGCAACGGCCGGGTGGCCCGGGCGTTGTTCTACTGGCTGATGTTCAAGCATGATTTTTCGGCGTTTCGCTACATCGCCATCAGCATTCTGCTGCGCAATGCCCCGGTGAAATATGGCCGCTCGTACCTCTACAGCGAGAGCGACGGCCTGGACCTGACCTACTTCATCGACTACCAGTGTTCGGTGATTCTGCGGGCCGTCACCGAGTTCACGGCGGCATATCGCAACAGCCTGGAATACGCCAAGGGCTTTAACCGCTGGCTGCAGGAATCGGGCTTGTTCAAGCAATTGAGCGACAAGCAGCGGACCCTGGTGCAGGTCGCCAAGAGTGGCATGGCCAAGGAGTTCACCGCGGTCAACGTCAAGGAAAACCTGGATTGCTCCTACAACACTGCGGCCAGCACCCTTAATGGTCTGGTCGAACTCAAGGTGTTTGAAAAGAAAAAGATGGGACGCGAGTGGGTGTTCTTCCTGCGGGATGCCGCGAATATCCAGGCTGACTGGAAGTAGGAGCCCGCCAGCGGGCTCCTCTCCTTTGGCAGTTACTGCTTAACGAACAGCGTCAACGCGAACTTTCATCGGCTGCGGGTCGCTGCCGTCCAGTTGCACGGCGTGATGTTCGGTGGTGATGAACAGCAACTGGCCGTCGTTTTCAATCCGTGCGCTCACCGAGTAGCGGTGCCCGGGTTTTACTTGCTGCGGGTCGTAGCTGAGCTGGAACTTCAGCGGGACCTGGCCCTGGACCTGGCCTTTCTGTTCGTCGATCACCTGTGCCGGTGCATCGGCCAGCGATACGTCTTGCAGGCTGACACTCAGGGTCGCAGTCGGCGGCAGGGCGATGCGCTGCAGGTAAAACACCTCTCCGTCGAGGCTGTTTTTACCGGTGGGGGAGGTCGACTGGCAGGCGCTGAGCAAGGTGGCGGCGGCGAGCAGGGTGAGTTTTTTCATCGGAGTACTCCGTAACGGCGGCGCCAGAAACACCCTGGCGCCTTGAACAATCAGACGGTGGGCGCGGGCGCAGGTTGGTCCGCGGCATCTTCGCTGCGGTGCAGGGCCACCTGGCGGATCGACAGGCGAATCTCCGCCGGCAATACGCGCTTGGCCGCGCCTTCGGCCAACTCGCCGAGCAATTCGTGGTGGCTGAGTTTGCCGGCTTCATCGCGGCGCAACACATCGAGGTCGAGCAGGGTCTGGATAAAGTGCCGGAACAGGCTCTTGTCGAAGAATTCCGGGGCGTTCAGGCCGTGCAGGATCGACAGGCGCTGGGCCATGACCGTGCACAGGTCTTCCAGCTCTTCGGCGCTGAGGGTGTTCTGGCCGCTGTTGAGCAGCAACGAGATGGCCATGTAGAAGCGCTGCAGGGTCTGGGCGATGCTCTTGGACAGCAGGGTCAGCAGCACGAAATGCCGTGAGCTCGGCGCCGGACGCAGGTAAACGTTGTTCTCGAAACGCAGCAGGCCCTGCTCGACAAAGGCTTCGAGCCATTGATCGATCACCGCGTCCAGTTCGTCCAACGACCAGCGGATAAACAGCTCCGATTGCAGGTAAGGATAGAGCGCACGGGTGTAGCGCAGGATCTGTTCGCGGCTCATCCGCGAGGCGCTCTGGAAGAAGCTCGCCAACAGCGCCGGCAAGGCGAAGATGTGCAGGACGTTGTTGCGGTAGTAGGTCATCAGGACGGCGTTCTGCTCGTCCAGATAGAGAATCTTGCCCAGTGCATCGCTCTGCTCGGACAGCAGGTCCATGTCCTTGACGTGCTCGATCAGCGCGCGGCCGTCGCCTTCCGGCAAGGTGGTGTGCGGTGAATAGGGCACGCGGCGCAACAGGGCCAGGTACAGGTCGAGGACCCGGGCCATGGCCCGATCATCCAGGGCCAGGCGGCTGGTGGAGAGCAAGGCCAGGGCGACCAGATTGACCGGATTGATCGCCGCCGCTTCGTTGAGGTGACGCGCGACGCGTTCGCCGAGGCGATGGGTGGTTTCGTTGAGCCAGGTTGGGCGGAACTGCGGACCGAGGTCCTGGGAGCGCCAGTCCGGTTGTTCGCTGTCGAGGAATTCGGCGAGCTTGATCGGCTCGCCGAAGTTGACGGCGACCTGGCCGAAGCGCTGCTTGAGCGCGCCGACCACTTTGAATATGTCGAAGATCGATTCTTTCTTCTTGCTGGCGCCCCGCAGTTCGCCCAGGTAGGTACGGCCTTCGAGTACCCGCTCGTAGCCGATGTAGACCGGCACGAACACGATCGGCATGCGCGAGGAACGCAGGAAGCTGCGCAGGGTGATCGCCAGCATCCCGGTTTTCGGTTGCAGCATGCGCCCGGTACGCGAACGCCCGCCCTCGACGAAGTACTCCACCGGGAAGCCCTTGGTGAACAAGGTGTGCAGGTACTCGTTGAACACCGAGGTGTAGAGCGGGTTGCCCTTGAAGGTGCGGCGCATGAAAAACGCCCCGCCACGACGCAGCAGGCCGCCGATCACCGGCATATTGAGGTTGATCCCGGCGGCGATGTGCGGCGGGGTCAGGCCGTTGCGAAACAGCAGGTACGAGAGCAGCAGGTAGTCGATGTGGCTGCGATGACACGGCACATAGATCACCTCGTGGCCCGGTGCGACCTTCTGCACGCCCTCGATGTGGTTGACCTTGATCCCGTCGTAGATCTTGTTCCAGAACCAGCTCAGCACCACTTCGAGGAAGCGGATCGCGGTGTAGGTGTAGTCCGAGGCGATCTCGTTGCCGTAGCGCAGGGCCTGGGCCTTGGCTTTCTCGGGGCTGATGTTCTCGCGCTCGGCTTCGTCGAGGATCGCCTGGCGCACCAGCGGCTGATTGACCAGGCCCTTGACCAGGTTGCGCCGGTGGGAAATGTCCGGCCCGATTACCGCCGTCTTCAGGTTGCGGAAATGCACCCGCAGGATGCGTTGGGCCATGCGCACGGTGCGCTCGTGGCCCTTGTTGTGCTCGACCAGTTCACGCAGGTGAATCGGCGCGGAGAACTGCACCCGGGTCTTGCGCCCCAGGATCATGATGCTCAACAGGCGGCGCAGGCGCCCGGTGACTGCCCAGCTGTCGGCGAACAGCAGTTTCCACGGGCTCGACTCGCTGTCTGGCGACTGACCCCAAAACACGCTGACGGGAATGATCTGCGCATCTTCGGCAGCATTCTGGCTCAGGGCGCTGACCAGTCGCGTCAAGGTCGGCGGAGCGCCGCGCTTGTCCTGGCGACCGAGCCAGTCGGGTTCGGGTGTCAGGTAGAAGAACGCAGCAGGCTCCAGCAGATTGCCCACCGATACCGGCAACACCGGACGCGGCAGGCCAGCCTTGGTGCATTCACGGTCGAGCACGGCCAGGTCGGTCAGCGACGGGCTTTGCAGGACATAGAACACGGGGCGACTGCGGTCGAGGTTGAGGGTAAAGGACGACTGGTTGATCGTTTCCGAGCGAACCCAGAGGTACAACAGTCGGCGCAGGGCGCCAAACACCAGACGGCGGAACGGAGAGCGGGTCATAGGCGTGCTGCTTTAGTGGAAAAAACCGAGCAATTGCTCGGGGGCGATAGTGTGCCGTATTCGTCGAAAATCGGCAAAAAAGCAGGCAAGTAAAGTTGAGTTGAGACTTTTCAGGACTGTCATATACTCGGCCGGCCGTTTGCCACTATCGACCCTGTTGTTGACAGACCGTCGAGCGCTGGCAAATGTTCATCGGGCCTGTCAAAGAACAGGCTGATTCAATAATAAAAAAATGGGAGTACTGATTGATGGCAACGCGCGAGACCGGCAACGTGAAGTGGTTCAACGACGCCAAGGGTTACGGCTTTATCCAGCGTGAAGGCGGGGCGGATGTGTTCGTGCACTACCGTGCGATCCGTGGTGAAGGCCACCGTTCATTGACCGAAGGCCAGCAGGTGGAATATGCGGTAGTAGACGGCCAGAAAGGCCTGCAGGCCGAAGACGTAATCGGCCTGTAATACGATTCTGTAGGAGCTGGCTTGCCAGCGAGACGGAGTGCCAGGTACACCGCGCAGTCATGATCGCCAGCAAGCAGGCTCCATCAGATTCAAGCTTTTACGCGGTTTTCCAGGTGATCTCTTCTTCACCATCCACGCTGATCCGAATCCAGCGGTCGGCCGTCTCTTCACCTTCTTCCTCGACCCAGGTACCCGGCGCACAACGCACTTCGACGTTCAGCGCGGCAAAGGCGGCCCGGGCGCAGGCGATGTCGTCATCCCACGGCGTCTGGTCACTTTCCAGGTACAGGCTGTTCCACTTGCCTACAGCTTTTGGCAGCCAGGTCACAGGCACGCTGCCGGCCTTGCACTTGTAGGTCTGGCCTTTCTGTACCCAGTCGGTGCAAGGGCCGAGCGCTTCGGCGAGCCAGGTGGCGATGGCCTTGTGGTCGACGTCGGCGTCCTTCAGGTAAATCTCGATATCCGGTTGGCGCATGGATGTTCCTCACTGCGGGTTCTGAAAATCCATTCGCGGATTTTGCCGGCCTCACGTCATTGCGTGAGGCCAAGGGTTTAAGGGTTATTGCAGAACGAAGTAATCGTAGCGCATCGACACACTGACCTCGAACGGCTCGGCCTGTTCGATTACGGCAGCCCGGCGCTCGGCACTCGCGCGCCAGCCGTGCGGGGTCATGGCCAGCAGGTTGGCGCGATCCTGGGGACTGACCAGGGTCAGCTTGAAGTCCAGGGTCTCGCTGTGTTGCAGGCTCATGCCTTCGGGGACAAGCGCCAGGTGCTTGTCGTCGGTGTACTCGCGCACTTCGTCGTACAGGCGCTCACGCAATTCCATCAGGTGGCCACTGGTCGGGCCGACTTTCATCAGGCCTCCACCCGGGCTGAGCAGGCGCTTGGCTTCGTCCCAGTCGAGCGGGCTGAACACGCTGGCGAGGAACTGGCAGCTGGCGTCGGCCAACGGGATGCGCGCCATGCTGGCGATCAACCAGGTCAGTTGCGGGTTGCGCTTGCAGGCGCGTTTCACTGCTTCGCGGGAGATATCCAGGGCGTAGCCGTCGGCAGCGGGCAGGGCGTCGGCAATTTGCGCGGTGTAGTAACCCTCGCCACAACCGATGTCCAGCCAGCGCTGCGGGGCTTGCTCGGCGGCCAGTTCGGCGAGACGCCGGGCGACCGGCGCGTAGTGACCGGCGTTGAGAAAGTCGCGGCGGGCTTCAACCATCGCCTGGTTATCGCCCGGGTCACGGCTGTTCTTGTGCTGCACCGGCAGCAGGTTCAGGTAACCCTGGCGGGCACGGTCGAAACGATGCCCGACCGGGCACGCCACGCCATTGTCGACCGCACTCAGCGGCGCGCTGCAGATAGGGCAGGCAAGCATCAGGCGAGCAACTTGATCAGGGTCTGGTAGTAGATCTCGGTCAGCACATCGAGGTCGCTGGCCAGGACCCGCTCGTTGACCTGGTGAATGGTCGCGTTGACCGGGCCAAGCTCGACCACCTGGGTGCCCATGGTGGCAATGAAGCGGCCGTCCGAAGTGCCACCGCTGGTGGAGGCATGGGTGTCGCGACCGGTGATGTCCTTGATGCTCGACGCCACGGCGTCAAGCAGTGCGCCGGGTTCGGTGAGGAACGGCAGGCCGGATAACGCCCAGTCGATATGCCAGTCCAGGCCGTGTCTGTCGAGGATATCGGCCACCCGCTGTTGCAGGCCTTCGACGGTGGACTCGGTGGAGAAGCGGAAGTTGAACACGGCGACCAGGTCACCGGGGATCACGTTGGTCGCGCCGGTGCCGGAATTGACGTTGGAGATCTGGAAGCTGGTCGGCGGGAAGAAGTCGTTACCGTGATCCCAATGCTCGGCGGCCAGTTCGGCCAAGGCCGGGGCGGCGAGGTGGATCGGGTTCTTGGCCAGGTGCGGGTAGGCCACGTGACCCTGCACGCCACGGATGGTCAGCTTGGCGCCGAGGGAGCCGCGACGACCGTTCTTGACCACGTCACCGACCAGGCTGGTGCTCGACGGCTCGCCAACGATGCACCAGTCCAGGCGCTCCTTGCGTGCCACCAGGCGCTCGATCACGGCCTTGGTGCCGTGGTGCGCCGGGCCTTCTTCGTCGCTGGTGATCAGGAACGCGACCTTGCCCTTGTGGTTGGGGTAGTCGCCGACGAAGCGCTCGGCCGCCACGGTCATGGCCGCCAGGCTGCCTTTCATGTCGGCCGCGCCGCGACCGCAGAGCATACCGTGCTCGTCGATCAGCGCGTTGAACGGCTCGATCTGCCAGGCTGCCACTGGGCCAGTCGGCACCACGTCGGTGTGGCCGGCGAAGCACAGTACCGGGCCATCCTGTGAGCCGTGGGTGGCCCAGAAGTTGTCCACGTCTTCAATGCGCATCGGCTCGAGCATGAAACCGGCATCACCCAGACGCTGCATCATTTGCTTCTGGCAGTCGGCATCCAGCGGCGTCACCGACGGACGGCGAATCAGGTCAATGGCAAGTTGAAGGGTCGGCGAAAGGTCGGCGTGGGCCGTCATGGAAAACTCCGGAAATCATGAATATGGGCGCGGACTACTGTAGGAGCGAGCCTGCTCGCGATAGCGGTGTGTCAGTCAACATAGAGGTTGATTGTTACACCGCTATCGCGGGCAAGCCCGCTCCCACAGGTCATGAGTCAGTCAATGGACCGTGTATCACGCCAAGCCCCGCAAAATGGCGGTTATCTTAAAGCAAAACGGCGACCATTGGCCGCCGTTTAGTGGATCGCTGCAGATTTAGACCGCAGGTACGGGTTGTGCGGCAACCGCCGGTTTTGGCAGCGACGACAGGTACGCCATGATCAGCGCCGCCACGTACGGCAGCGACTGCACCAGCAGCATCGCCACCCAGAAACGCATGTCGTTGCTCGGCAGGCCCTGGACCAGGAAAATCCCCAGGGCGGCGCCCCACAACAGCAGCATGATGAACAGCTCTTCACGGGCTTCCGAGATCGCCAGCCAGAAGCCGTGGCTGTCGGCGTTTTTCGGCGTGCGGATAAACGGAATGCTGCTGGTGAAGAACCCGTACAGCACCGCCTTGGCGATCGTATGGGACAACGCCAGCCCGGCCAGCGCCGCGCAGAACGCATCCTTGAGATTGACCCCGACCGCGCGACGGTAGAGGAACACGATCTTGCCGACCTTGAACACGAACAGCGCCAACGGCGGGATGGCGAAGATCAGCAGCGGCGGATCGACCCGGTGCGGCACGATGATCATCGCCGCCGACCACAACAGCGCGCCGACGGTGAAGAAGATGTTCATGCCATCCGCCACCCACGGCAGCCAGCCGGCGAGGAAGTGGTAACGCTGGCCACGGGTCAGTTCGGTGTCCTTGCCGCGGATCAGGCTGGCGGTGTGACGCTTGATGATCTGGATCGCGCCATAGGCCCAGCGGAAGCGCTGTTTCTTGAAGTCGATAAAGGTATCGGGCATCAGGCCCTTGCCGTAGCTGTCGTGGTAGTACGCCGCCGACAGGCCTTTCTCGAACACGCGCAGGCCCAGCTCGGCGTCTTCGCAGATGCACCAGTCGGCCCAGCCCAGCTCTTCGAGCACCGAGCGCCGGGTCATGGTCATGGTGCCGTGCTGGATGATCGCATCGCGGTCGTTGCGGGTGACCATGCCGATATGGAAGAAGCCCTTGTACTCGGCGTAGCAGAGCTTCTTGAAGGTGCTTTCGTTCTGGTCGCGATAGTCCTGCGGCGACTGCACCACGGCGATTTGCGGGTCGGCGAAGTGCGGCACCATGTGCTTGAGCCAGTTCGGGTGCACGCAGTAGTCGGAGTCGATCACCGCAATCACTTCGGCATCCTTGGCGGTATGCGGGATCAGGTAGTTCAGTGCGCCGCCCTTGAAACCGGCGAGTGGTGCGACATGGAAGAACTTGAAGCGCGGACCGAGGGTCGCGCAGTAGGCCTGCACCGGCTCCCAGACCGCCGGGTCCTTGGTGTTGTTGTCGATGATCAGGACTTCGAAGTCCGGATAGTCGAGGTTGGCCAGGGCGTCGAGGGTCTGTTTGACCATCTCCGGCGGCTCGTTGTAGCAGGGCACGTGAATCGACACTTTGGGCCTGTAGGTCGAATCCCCTTCAACCGGCAGGAATTCCCGTCGGCGTTTGTGAATCCACACCGCTTCGGCCAGTTCGTGGGCCTCGGTGAGCAGCACGATAAACACCCCGAGGGCGCCGAGGGCGAGCAGGAAACCCACCGTGAGGCTGAACCAGGTGCTGTATTGCTGGCTGTAGTCGTAGCCGATCCACACCAGCACCGAGCCGCAGAGGAAGGCGATGAAGGTCAGGAAGGTCCGGCCGCGTTGGCGCAGGGCCGAGCCATCGATCATCAGCAGGGTCAACGACAGCAGCGCCAGCACTACCGAACCGATGGCCAGCACGCGCCATTGCGGGATCGCCACTACTGGCCCTTCAAAGTTGAATTTCTGCTGGCGCGCGGCGTTGAACACGCCCCAGTAGGCACCGACCGAACCTTCGTCGCTGGCCTTCCAAGGTTGGTCGAAGGCTTCGATCACGAAATAGTTGAAGCCCTGACGGTTGAGCTTGTTCACCAGGGTGCGCAGGTAAATTGCCTGGTCGGCTGGTGAGGCATCCGCGCCGCCACGCATGCGACCGTTGCTCGGCCAGCCCACTTCGGACAGCAGCAGCGGTTTCTTCGGGAACATTTTTTTCAGGTCGCGGGCACGGTCGAGGACGAATTGCCCGGCCTGATCCACCGGAATGAACTCCCAGTAGGGCAGGACGTGCGCGGCGATCAGGTCGACGTGCTTGGCCAGCTCCGGGTGTTCTTCCCAGACGTGCCATTGTTCGGACGTGGTGACCGGGACCTTGACCGCGGCGCGCACCCGATCCAGCAATACGCTGAGTTGCTCGGCGGTGATTTCCTTGCGGAAGATCGCTTCGTTGCCGACCACTACCCGCACCACACTGCGCGAGGTGTTGGCAATCTCGATGGCGCGCTGGATCTCGCGCTCGTTGCGCTCTAGATCCGGGCTGATCCAGATCCCCAGGGTCACGCGCAGACCGAATTCTTCCGCCAGTTTCGGGATGTCTTCCAGCGTGCCATCGACCGAGTACGTACGGATGTTGTCCGTCAGCTTGCTCATGATCTCGAGGTCGCGGCGCATTTCGTCGTCGGACGGATACTGGTTCTTCTGTGGAAACTGGCCTTGCTGGAACGGCGAGTAGGAAAAACCGGAGATTTGTTCAGGCCAGTTAGGGGTCGTGACCGGGCGGTTGATCAGCGCCCAGAAACCAGTGAACAGCGCGGCAATCGCCAGCACTACCACCAGGTTGAGTCCAAATTTACGCGATGACATGGCTATTTCGGGTTCCAAAAGGAGTGGAACGAGGGGACGGTCGGCATACGGCCCAAAGGGCGCGCATCCTACACTGGGCTTTCCCTGACCGTACAGCGGACAGGGCGGTGTCAGGCATTTGGCAGCCTGTTTTCACATAAGTTCTTACACTTGAAGGTTGAAGGTGAAAACTTGTCGGCGGGTTCCCCTATAATGCGCGCCGGTTTTCAGGGTAATGGTCATGAGTACAGAAGATCCGCGGTTTGCTGGCATCGCCCGTTTGTATGGCATCGAGGGCCTGGAGCGTTTGCGGGCGGCCCACGTAGCAATCGTTGGCGTCGGTGGCGTCGGCTCCTGGGCGGCGGAAGCCATCGCCCGTTGCGGTGTGGGCGAGATTTCCCTGTTCGACCTCGACGATGTCTGCGTGAGCAACGCCAATCGCCAGTTGCACGCCCTCGACAGCACCGTGGGCAAACCCAAGGTCGAGGTCATGGCCGAGCGTCTGCGCGGAATCAACCCGGACTGCACCGTGCATGCGGTGCCGGACTTCGTCACTCGCGACACCATGGCCGAATACATCACGCCGAATATCGATTGCGTGATCGACTGCATCGACAGCGTCAACGCCAAGGCGGCGCTGATCGCCTGGTGCAAACGACGCAAGATCCAGATCATCACCACCGGCGGGGCGGGCGGGCAGATCGACCCGACGCTGATCCAGGTCTGCGACCTGAACCGTACCTTCAACGACCCGCTGGCCTCGAAAGTGCGCTCCACCCTGCGCCGCGAGTACAACTTCTCACGCACTGTGACTCGTCACTACAGCGTGCCCTGCGTGTTTTCCACCGAGCAACTGCGCTACCCGAAACCGGATGGCAGCATCTGCCTGCAGAAAAGTTTTGTCGGTGATGGCGTGAAACTGGACTGCGCTGGTGGGTTTGGCGCGGTGATGATGGTCACCGCGACCTTCGGCATGGTGGCGGCGACCAAGGCGGTGGACAAGATTGTGGCGGGCGTGCGGCGTCCGGCGGATAGGGTCAAGCCGCAGGTTTGAGCGTTATGGCTGATGGCCAATCGCGGCGGTGGGAGCGCGCTTGCCCGAGAGAGGTCATCAGCCGCACCCCCTTTACTGAGCCAGTGCTCGCATCCGCTGCAACACCGCATTCAAGCCATTACTGCGCGACGGCGATAACTGGCGGCTGAGCCCCAGCTGCTCGAACCAGCCCGCCAGGTCCACCTGTTGCAACTCGGCACTGGACAAGCCATTGACCCGCACCAGCAGCAGCGCCACCAAGCCGCGGATCAAGCGTGCGTCGCTGGCGGCATTGAACTGCCAGTGGCCGTCGTGCAAGGCGCCCAACAACCACATCTGGCTTTCACAGCCGTGGACCCGGTTGGCTTCGGTTTTGTCGGCGTCGCTCAGCGGCGGCAAACGATCCCCCCATTGCATCAGCAGGCGCGCCCGTTGCTCCCAGCCGGCGGCGGCCTGGAAGGTGGCGAGGGCGATGACGGCGTCGCCGGGGAGGCTCATCGCAACAGCTCCAGCGCCTGGTCGAGGGCTTCGAAGAAACGTTCGAGGTCGTCGGAGTCGTTGTACAGCGCCAGCGATACGCGAATGGCGCCGGCCAGTTCGAAGCTTTTCAGCAACGGCATGGCGCAGTGATGACCGGCACGCACAGCGATCCCCTGTTCCGTGAGCAAGTGCGCCAGGTCGGCGTTATGCACACCTTCGACGACGAAGCTGGCCAGGGCCAGTTGTGGTTTGCCCAGCAGGCGGATGCCATTGCGCGCCTGCAGGCCGCGCAGCAGGTAGTCATGCAGCGCGGCTTCGTGGGCGGTGACGGCGGCTTGATCGAGGCCAGCCAGGTAATCCAGGGTTGCGCCGAGGCCAATCACGCTGGCAATCGGTGGCGTGCCGGCTTCGAAGCCCAGGGGGGCGGGGCGAAAGCGGGAGTCGTGGTAGTTGGCATCCAGCACCATTTCGCCGCCGAACTGCCAATGCTGGAGTTGGCCCAGCGCAGTGTTGCGGGCAAAGATCACGCCGAGGCCGTCCGGGCCGTAGAGCTTGTGGCTGGAGAATACGTAGAAGTCGCAACCCAGGGCCTGCACGTCGTGGCGACCGTGGACTACGCCCTGGGCGCCATCGACCACGGTCAATGCGTTTTGCGCCTTGGCCAGCGCCAGCAAGGATGCCAGCGGCTGCCAGGCGCCGAGCACGTTGGACAGTTGGCTGACGGCGAGCAGGCGGGTGCGTGGGCCGATCAGCGTGGCGGCGACGTCCAGATCGATCAGGCCATCGGCATCCAGTGGCAGGACCACCAGTTTCAGGTCACGTCGTTTCGCCAGTTGTTGCCAAGGCAGCAGGTTGGCGTGGTGTTCCAGGGCGCTGATGACAATCTCATCGCCCGCCGTAAATTGGTGCTCGAGACCATAGGCCAGGAGGTTCAGCGCCGATGTAGCGCCGTGGGTGAAGATGATCTGTCCGCTGTCACCGGCATTGAGCCAGTGCGCAACTTTGCTGCGGCTGTCTTCGAACGCCTGAGTGGCGTGGGCGCCGGGCAAGTGCTGGGCACGGTGCACATTGGCCGCGCCATTGGCGTAGTAATGCGTCAGCGCGTCGAGCAGGGCTTGGGGTTTCTGGGTGGTGGCGGCGCTGTCCAGATAGGTCTGGTCCTGCCGTTGCAGAGCGGCGATGGCCGGAAAGTCGGCGCGCCAGGGGGAGGCAATCATCACGGTTTCTGGCCCTGGTGAAGATGGGCGGGATATACGCCAAACCCTGTAGGAGCGAGCCTGCTCGCGATGGCGTCCTCAAGGACACCCATAGCTTCACGAGCAGGTTCGTTGCCACATTGGGGCGGTATTAGTTGTGAGCGTGCAGCGCTTCGTTCAGCTCGATAGCCGATTTGTGGGTTTTGCATTCCACGGCACCGGTCTCCGAGTTGCGGCGGAACAACAGATCGGCCTGGCCAGCCAGTTCACGAGCCTTGACCACTTTGACCAGGTTGTTGTTCTCGTCCAGCAGCGCAACTTTGGTGCCGGCGGTGACATACAGACCCGACTCAACGGTGTTGCGGTCGCCCAACGGAATACCGATACCGGCGTTGGCGCCGATCAGGCAGCCTTCGCCGACCTTGATCACGATGTTGCCGCCACCCGACAGGGTGCCCATGGTCGAGCAACCGCCGCCCAGGTCCGAACCCTTGCCGACGAAGACGCCAGCCGAGACGCGACCTTCGATCATGCCCGGGCCTTCGGTGCCAGCGTTGAAGTTGACGAAACCTTCGTGCATCACGGTGGTGCCTTCGCCCACGTAGGCGCCCAGGCGCAGACGCGCGGCATCCGCGATACGCACGCCAGCCGGTACCACGTAGTCGGTCATTTTCGGGAACTTGTCCACCGAGAACACTTCCAGCAGCTCGCCGCGCAGACGGGCTTCCAGTTGACGCTCAGCCAGTTCGGCGAGGTCGATGGCGCCCTGGCTGGTCCAGGCAACGTTCGGCAGCAGCGGGAAAATGCCGGTCAGGTTCAGACCGTGGGGCTTGACCAGACGGTGGGACAGCAGGTGCAGCTTGAGGTAGGCCTCAGGGGTGGAGCTCAGGGCTGCGTCTTCGGCCAGCAGGGTGGCGACCAGCGGCTTGTGGCTTTCTGCCAGGCGAGTCAGCAGGGCGGCCTGGGCGGCGTCAACCGACTTCAACACTTCAGCCAGTTGCGCGGCCTGGGCATTGGTGAATGTGATCGCCTGGTTGCCTTCGCTGTAGCCGAGGATCGGGGTGATGGCGGCGACCAGTTCGGCCGACGGGTTGAGCAATGGCTGCGCGTAGAACACTTCCAGCCATGCGCCCTGGCGATTCTGGGTACCGACACCGAAGGCGACGCTGAACAGAGTAGTGGACATGCAATTACCTCAAAAAAATGAACGGGCTGCCTTACTTGAGTGCGGCCGCGTAGATATCTGGCTTGAAGCCAATCAGGGTTCGGTCACCGAGATCAAGCACCGGGCGCTTGATCATCGAGGGTTGTGCAAGCATCAGTTCGATCGCTTTCGCCTGGTCGAGATCGGCTTTGTGTTCGTCGTCGAGTTTGCGAAAGGTCGTGCCTGCACGATTGAGCACCACTTGCCAGCCGTGCTCGTTGCACCACTGGGTCAGGTGTTCACGGTCGATTCCGGCCGTCTTGTAGTCGTGAAAATCAAAGCTGACAGCGTTTTCATCGAGCCAGGTGCGCGCCTTTTTCATGGTGTCGCAGGCTTTGATGCCGAAAAGGTGCAACGTTTTGCTTGAAACGGTCAAGGAATTGCCCCCCTTTGGAGGTGCTGGGATTAAAAGGTGACGGATTATGCCACGACCGAGCGGGTTCGGCGTCGGCGGCGGGCGGGATTGAGCGATTGTGCGACAAGTTACCCGGCCGGGTGCGACCTTTGTGCAACGGTCAGGCAGCAGCTTAAGCGTCTAATATGGCACTTCGACGGCAACTGGTTGCCTGTTACTTGTTGTTGCATGTCGACTGATCGGGAAACTCGTTTTATGCAAACCGCTTACACCGTCCTCATCCTGCTGATGCTGGTCAGCCTCTCGCGCCTGGTCGGCCGGTTGATCCCGCTGCCGCTGCCGCTGGTGCAGATCGCCGCGGGTGCGCTGCTGGCCTGGCCGACGCTGGGGCTGCACGTGGCGCTGGATCCCGAACTGTTCCTGTTTCTGTTCCTGCCGCCGCTGCTGTTCTCCGATGGCTGGCGCATGCCTAAGCGTGAACTGTGGAAACTGCGCGGACCGATCCTGACCCTGGCCGTCGGGCTGGTGCTGTTCACCGTGGTCGGCGCCGGGTACTTCATTCATTGGCTGTTGCCGAGCATTCCGCTGCCGGTGGCCTTCGCGTTGGCCGCAGTGCTATCACCGACCGACGCCGTGGCGGTCTCGGCAATCACCCAGAATCGCCTGCCGACGCCCTTGATGCACATGCTCCAGGGCGAGGCGTTGATGAACGACGCAACCGGCCTGGTGACCTTCAAGTTCGCCCTGGCGGCGGCGATTACCGGCGCGTTCTCCCTGGCCAATGCCAGCCTGGCCTTCATGCTGGTGGCGATTGGCGGGCTGCTGGTGGGTGTGGCGCTGAGCTGGCTGGTGGGGCGTCTGCGAGCATGGATGATCGCCCGCGGCTGGGACGATCCGGCGACCCATGTGGTGTTCATGTTGCTGCTGCCGTTTGCCGCCTATGTGCTGGCCGAGCGCCTTGGCGCTTCGGGGATTCTGTCGGCGGTGGCGGCGGGGATGATGCAGAGCTGGCTCGACCTGCTGCCGCGCCAGACCAGCACCCGCTTACTCAATCGCAGTGTCTGGTCGTTGCTGGAATTTGCCTTCAACGGCCTGATTTTCCTGCTGTTGGGCTTGCAACTGCCGGACATCATCAAGGCAGTGGTGAGTCACGAAAGCTCGCTGTGGCCGACGCTGTTCTATCGCGCCCTGGCAGTGCTGGCGATCTTTGCGGTGTTGCTGGTGCTGCGCTACATCTGGGTGCAGAGCATCTGGCGCCTCTACGGCTGGCTGCGGCGCTGGCGTGGCAGGGGCGAGCTGACGCTGGTGCCGACCGCGCGCTCGTGCTGGCTGCTGACGCTGGGCGGCGTGCGGGGTGCGGTGACGTTGGCGGGTGTGATGTCAGTGCCGCTGCTGCTCAGCGGTGCCGACTTTCCGGAACGTGACTTGCTGATTTTCATTGCCGCCGGGGTGATTCTGCTGTCGCTGGTGACAGCCTGTATTGCCTTGCCAATCCTGCTGCGGGGGATTGAGCAAAGTCCTGACGAAAAACGCCTGCAAGAGGTCCGCGACGCCTGGCGCAAGACCGCCGAGGCGGCGATTCATGCGCTGGAGGCGCAGGAGGTCAACCCGCAGGATGCGGCCCAGGCGGCACTGGCGGCTGAGCTCAAGGCGCGGATCATGTCCGAGTACCGGCATCAACTGGACGTGTTCAACGATTCCGCCGAAGCCCAGGCGCTGGCCTTTCAGATGGATTTGCTGGAGCGCCGCATGCGCCTGAACGCCTTGCGCGCCCAGCGTCTGGAACTGTATCGGCTCAGCCGCCATCACCAGATTGGTGATGACGTGCTGCGCGAGGTGTTGGCTGACCTGGATTTGAGCGAGGCCAACCTGGGCCATGTCAAATAAGACAGGTGGACGCAGTCTTGTTCAATTCGCTAGGGTTTTGGATAGGCTCGACGAACGTTGCGTCGATCGAGCTTGCTGATCCTGGTATTGACCCCCACCTGCCAATCTTCGGTGGTCAGCTCGTTGGGGACTTCGTAGTGCATGATCGAGTCCTTGTCGTACGGCCCCGTCAGCAGGTCATCGGTCAGTGGCGTGAGAATGTTGTGGTCGACGTCTTCCGTGGTCCAGGCGAAATGCAGGGCGTAGTAATCGTAGAGTTTTGCTACATCCCACGGGATATTGGCTTTCGGGTGCAAGTGTTCATGTTGCAGTCCCAGTGCATGCCCGAACTCATGGAGTACGGTCAGATCGAACTCCGGTTCATCCGGTTCAACGGCGATGTTCAGGGTGGGAGCATCCAAAGGCGCCAAGAGAGCGTCAGTCCCAAGGTAGGAGCTGTTTAAGTCACCGCCCAGGAAGATACGAATATCCCCTGCGCTCTTGTCATCAAAGTTGAATGACAGGTTGGTGGCCGGCTCCCATTGTCGAATCAGACGCTCAACGCGGGCCTTGAGGTCAGCAGCGACAGGCGTCATGAAGCTGATGTTCAACACCCGTCCATTGCCCCAGAACTTTTGCCACGAACCTACCGAGCGCTTGTGGCGAGCACCGGATGCGGCGGCGGGTTGGTTGTTCGGATTCTCCGAGATCGCAGCATGGAATGAGTCTGCCTCATTTTCAGGTCGGCGAATTCGGCACGGCGCACAGGGTTTCATTAATGTCATCCTTGAATTAACGAGTTGATTTGAGGTGTGGGTTCCAGCTCAGTTATCGCTCGTGACGATGGCGTGGTTTCGTCAGGCGATCGTGATTGCGCGGGCATAACTTAGGGATGAAAGAGCGCTGGGTAAAGCCGCAAGTGTGAGGGGGTATTGCTGGTTGCAGCGTTGCGTTCCGGCAATGAAGTACTGCGCCAGATTGCCTGGCGCAGTGCCGTTGATTTTACTTGCGTCGGATAATGAATGCGCGAATCCGCTCGGCGGCTTCTACGCATTCGGCCAGCGGCGCAACCAGGGCCATGCGCACGCGTCCGGCGCCGGGGTTGAAGCCGTCGACTTCGCGCGACAGGTAGGAGCCGGGGACCACGGTCACGTGTTCTTCGACAAACAGGTCGCGGCAGAACGCGGCATCGTCACCCTCGACGTTCGGCCACAGGTAGAAGCTGCCATCCGGACGCTGGACGTCGAGCACCGGGGCGAGGATTTCCAGCACGGCGTCGAACTTCTCGCGGTACAGGGTACGGTTGGCGCGCACGTGCTCTTCGTCGTTCCAGGCTGCGACGCTGGCCAATTGGGTTTGTACCGGCATGGCGCAGCCGTGGTAAGTGCGGTACAGCAGGAAACCCTTGAGAATCTCGGCGTCGCCGGCGACAAAGCCCGAACGCAGGCCCGGCAGGTTGGAGCGCTTGGACAGGCTGTGGAATACCACGCAGCGTTTGAAATCTTTACGGTCCAGTTCCACGCAGGCGCTGAGCAGGCCTGGCGGTGGGGTCTGCTCGTCGAAATAGAGCTCGCTGTAGCACTCGTCGGCAGCGATCACGAAGTCGTATTCGTCGGCCAGGGCGATGAGTTTTTTCAGGGTTTCGACCGGGATCAGCGCGCCGGTCGGGTTGCCTGGCGAACACAGGAACAGAATCTGGCAGCGCTGCCAGATCTCGGGCGACACCGCGTCGAAATCCGGGTTGAAGCCGTTCTCATCAAGGCACGGCAGGTAGTGCGGCTTGGCCCCGGCGAGGAACGCCGCGCCTTCGTAGATCTGGTAAAACGGGTTCGGGCTGACCACCAGGGCGTCTTCGCCGCGGTTGACCACGGTCTGGGTAAAGGCGAACAGCGCTTCCCGGGTGCCATTGACCGGCAGCACGTTGCGCGCCGGATCGATCCAGCCGGTCGGCACCTTGAAACGACGCTCGCACCAGCCGCCAATGGCCTCGCGCAATGCGGGCAGGCCGAGGGTGGTCGGGTAGACCGCCATCTGGTCGAGGTTGTCGGCCAGGGCCTGGGCGACGAACTCAGGCGAACGGTGCTTCGGCTCGCCGATGGACAGGGCAATCGGGCGTTTGTCCGGGTTGGGCGTGACGGCACCGAGCAGGGCGCGCAGTTTCTCGAACGGGTAAGGCTGGAGCTGATTCAGAGCGTTGTTCATCGGTGCAGGGTCTCGATCAAAGCAGTTAAATCATGGCGTGTATCAGATGCTGATGCGCGACAGGTTGACATCGGATTCGGGTCTGACGCTCAGTTGCTCGACAATCGCTTCCTGCAGGCGGCTGCACAGTTGCGGGTCGGACAACGGCTGGTTCCCGGCGTCGGTGATGAAGAACACGTCTTCGACCCGCTCGCCCAGGGTGGCAATCTTGGCGTTCTGCAGCGACAGGTCAAACTCGAGGAATATCCCGCCGATCCGCGCCAGCAGCCCCGGGCGATCCGGCGCGCTGAGCTCGAGTACGGTCACCGGGCGATGGGCATCGTTATGGATGGTCACCTGGGGCGCAAACGCAAAGTGCTTGAGCTGGCGCGGCACTCGGCGCTGGATGATGGTCGGGTAGTCGTCCGGATTGCGCAGGGCTTCGGTCAGGCCGTCGCGGATCTGCTTGACCCGGACCGGGTTGTCGCCGATCGAATCGCCGTCGGTGTCGAGCACGATGTAGGTGTCGAGGGTGAACTGGCTGGAGGACGTGATGACCCGGGCGTCGTGAATGTTCAGGTTGAGCTGGTCCATCGCGGCCACGGTCACGGCGAAGAAATCATGCTGGTCCGGGGCATAGATGAAGATCTGCGTGCCGCCTTCGAATTCGCGCTGGGTGGTTTCCTTGATCAACACCAGCGGGCCGCCGTCAGCCGGTTGCTGGAGAATCGCGTCGCTGTGCCAGGCGACGTCGCCGGCGGTGTGGCGCAGGAAATAATCGTCGCCCAGTTGCGACCACAGTTGCTCGACGTCGTCCGGATCGGTGCCACCGCGCACCAGGATGTCGAGGGCGGCACTTTGGGTCTGGCGGATCTGCTCTTCGCGATCCACCGGGTTCTCCAGGCCGCGCCGCAGGGCCCGCTTGGTCTCGGTGTACAGCTGGCGCAGCAGGCTGGCCCGCCAGGAGTTCCACAGGGTCGGGTTGGTGGCGTTGATGTCGGCGACGGTCAGCACATAGAGGTAATTGAGCCGGGTTTCGTCGCCGACCACCTGGGCAAAATCGTGGATCACCTGCGGGTCGGAGAGGTCCTTGCGCTGGGCCGTGGTCGACATCACCAGGTGGTTCTGCACCAGCCAGACAATCAGTCGGCTGTCCCAGGCTGGCAGTTGATGGCGCTGGCAGAAGGCTTCGGCGTCGACCGCGCCGATGTCCGAGTGATCGCCATGCCGGCCTTTGCCAATATCGTGGTACAGCCCGGCGAGGTAGACCAGTTCGGGCTTGGGCAGTTTGCCCATGGTCTTGCTGGCCAGCGGGAATTTTTCGGACACCTGGGTGTACTGCAGCTTACGCAGGTGCTTGATCAGGTTCAGGGTGTGGGCGTCAACCGTATAGATGTGGAACAGGTCGTGCTGCATCTGCCCGACGATAAAGCCGAACTCCGGCAGGTAGCGCCCGAGAATGCCGTAGCGGTTCATGCGCCGCAGGTTGCGGTGGATGCCGATCTTGCACTTGAACAGTTCGATGAACAGGCTGGTGTTGCGAATGTCGTTGCGAAACTCATCGTTGATCAGGTGCCGGTGTTCTCGCAGCAGGCGAATGGTGTCGGCGCGCACCCCTTTGATTTCCGGTTGCTGGGCCATCAGCACGAAGATTTCCAGCATGGCAAACGGCGTGCGCTTGAATACGTTGCTGTTGATTGCCTCGATGTAGCCATCATGCAACTGGAAGCGCGAGTTGATCGGTTGCGGCGGCGCCTCGTCTTCCGGGGCGAGGATGATTTCCTCGAAGTGCTGGATGATCAGGTCACTGAGCTGGGCAATGCTCATGACCACCCGGTAGTACTGTTGCATGAAGTTTTCGATGGCCTGTTTCGCGTCATCGCCCTCAAAGCCGAGCAAGCCGGCAATCGAGCGCTGATGGTCGAACAGCAGGCGGTCCTCGGAGCGCCCGGCCAGCATGTGCAGGGCATAGCGGACTTTCCACAGGAACTCCTGGGACGAGGCCAGCAGGGCGTTTTCGCTTTCGACCAGGAAACCTTCACCGGCCAGGGCATGCAGGTTCAGGGTGCCATACTGGCGACGGGCGACCCAGAGAATGGTCTGGATATCCCGCAGGCCGCCGGGCGAGCCTTTGACGTTGGGCTCCAGGTTGTATTCGGTGTCGTTGTACTTGTGGTGGCGGGCCTTCTGCTCGGCGCGCTTGGCCAGGAAAAACTCCTTGGCCGGCCACATATGCTGGGTGCTGGTCACGTCGAGCATGCGCTGGCGCAGGCGCTCGGGGCCGGCGATGGTGCGACTTTCCATGAGGTTGGTGACAACCGTCAGGTCAGCGCGCGCCTCCTGGGCGCATTCTTCGACCGAGCGCACGCTCTGGCCCACTTCCAGGCCGATGTCCCACAGTAGTGTGAGAAAGCGCTCGATGGAGTCGCGGAAGATCTCGTGATCGGCGCTGTCCAGCAGGATCAGCAGGTCGATGTCGGAGTAGGGGTGCAGTTCGCCGCGCCCATAGCCACCCACGGCGACCAGGGCGATATCGGCGTCTGTACTCCAGGTGAACTGTTCCCAGGCCTTTTGCAGGATGTTGTCGACGAACCAAGCACGGTCCTCGATCAGTCGGCGAATGTCGCGGCCAGCGCGAAAACGCGTGTCGAGCACTTCACGGGCCTGGCGAATGGCCTTCTTGAATGCCGCAATCGGGCTTGCCTTCAGGGCCAGTTCAGCCTGGAACTGGCCGCGGTCAAACAGTTCTGGATCCACCTGCGGCATCGATTGGCTTTCCTTCTATAAGGCTGGGAACGGCAGGTCAGGCGGAAACGCGTGGGATGGTGTCATCGCTGCGCAAGGTGAAGATCTCGTAGCCGGTTTCGGTGACCAGCAGGGTGTGCTCCCACTGTGCCGAGAGCTTGCGGTCTTTGGTAATGGCGGTCCAGCCGTCGCCCAGGACCTTGGTGTCGGCCTTGCCCTGATTGATCATCGGTTCGATGGTGAAAGTCATGCCGGCCTGCAGTTCCATGCCGGTGCCTGCGCGACCGTAGTGGAGGATCTGCGGCTCTTCGTGGAACACCTTGCCAATGCCGTGGCCGCAGAACTCGCGAACCACCGAGAAACCGTTCTTTTCCGCGTGTTTCTGGATCACTTCGCCGATATCGCCCAGACGGCAGCCCGGCTTGACCAGTTCGATGGCCTTGTACATGCATTCCTGGGTGATCTGCGACAGACGCTCAGCCCACACGGGCACGGTGCCGACATGGAACATGCGGCTGGTGTCGCCGTGGTAGCCGTCCTTGATCACCGTCACGTCGATGTTCAGGGTGTCGCCATCCTTCAGCGCTTTTTCATTGGGGATGCCATGGCAGACCACGTGGTTGATCGAGGTGCAGATCGACTTCGGAAAGCCTTTGTAATTGAGCGGGGCGGGGATGGCCTTCTGCTCGTTGACGATGTAGTCGTGGCAGATGCGGTCGAGCTCTTCGGTGGTGATACCGGGCTTGACGTACTCGGCAATCATTTCCAGCACGTCGGCGGCAAGCTTGCCGGCGATGCGCATTTTGGCGATGTCCTCTGGGGTTTTGAGGGTGACGGTCATACAGGCTCTCTCTACGCTCAGTGGCGCTTGCTATGCGGAATGGGGCAGTGTGATGCGGCGTGTTGCCCCGAAAAACGCAATTCTACCAGACGATCAGGGCAAATCCGTGGCGGGCTGCATCGCTTCTCTCTATAGGGTGGCGCAATCTGCGCTGATTCCACGGGCTGCAACGGCGTTGCGCGCGGGGTTTTGAGAATCCGGGTTCCGTTTTCAACCTCGCTGTGGTATAAAATGCGCCGCTTTCCGGGGATGCCCCGAAAAGCTTAAATCCACACACGTGTCGACACGATGACCTGGGTGCCTTCAGCTGAAGCTGCTGGTTGGTCATTGGGATACGTGGAGGCCAAACCCGACTTATTAAGGAACTATCATGTCCCAAGTCAACATGCGCGATATGCTGAAGGCCGGTGTGCACTTCGGTCACCAGACCCGTTACTGGAACCCGAAAATGGGCAAGTACATTTTCGGCGCGCGTAACAAGATCCACATCATCAACCTTGAAAAAACCCTGCCAATGTTCAACGAAGCTCTGACTTTCGTAGAGCGTCTGGCCCAGGGCAAAAACAAGATTCTGTTCGTCGGCACCAAGCGTTCCGCTGGCAAGATCGTTGCTGAAGAAGCAGCACGTTGCGGCTCGCCGTACGTCGATCACCGCTGGTTGGGCGGCATGCTGACCAACTTCAAGACCATCCGTGCTTCCATCAAGCGTCTGCGTGACCTTGAAGTACAAGCCGAAGACGGTACTTTCGCCAAGCTGACCAAGAAAGAAGCGCTGATGCGCTCCCGTGACCTGGAAAAGCTCGATCGTTCCCTGGGTGGTATCAAGGACATGGGCGGTCTGCCTGACGCACTGTTCGTTATCGACGTTGATCACGAGCGCATCGCGATCACCGAAGCCAACAAGCTGGGCATCCCGGTTATCGGCGTAGTCGATACCAACAGCAGCCCGGAAGGCGTTGACTACATCATCCCAGGCAACGATGACGCAATCCGCGCTATCCAGCTGTACATGGGTTCGATGGCTGACGCTGTTATCCGTGGTCGCAACAACGTTGCTGGCGCCACCGAAGTTTTCGTTGAAGAAGCTCCGGCAGCTGCCGCTGAGTAATTGACGCCTTGGCGTTGACTCAGTAAGCAAAAAGGGGGCTTGGCCCCCTTTTTGCCACCTCGAAAACCATTTGTCGGCGCCCACTGCCTTTTTTGTAACGTGCGGCAGCTAACAAGGGTGATTCGGGGAAGAATTGAACGCCCGTTCGATCGGGTGGAATGGTTGATAACCTATCCAAGAGGAATTTTGAAATGGCAGAGATTACTGCAGCGTTGGTCAAAGAACTGCGCGAGCGTACTGGCGAAGGCATGATGGACTGCAAGAAAGCCTTGACCAAGGCTGGCGGCGACATCGAAAAAGCCATTGATGACATGCGTGCTTCGGGCGCCATCAAGGCTGCCAAAAAAGCAGGCAACGTTGCTGCTGAAGGCGCAATCGCGCTGAAAGAAGACGGTAAATCCGCCGTTCTGCTGGAAGTGAACTCGCAGACCGACTTCCTGGCCCTGCAGGATGACTTCAAGGCATTCGTTGCTGCCAGCGTTGAAAAAGCGTTCAACGAGAAGCTGACTGACGTCGCTCCTCTGATCGAAGCTCAAGAAGCTGCTCGCCTGGTACTGGTTGGCAAGGTTGGCGAAAACGTCAACATCCGTCGCCTGGTACGCGTTGAGGGTGACGTGGTGGGTGGTTACCTGCACGGCAACAAGATCGGCGTAGCTGTTGTCCTGAAAGGCGGCAACGTTGAGCTGGCCAAAGATATCGCCATGCACGTAGCGGCAAGCAACCCTGAGTTCCTGCTGCCTTCGGAAGTTTCTGACGAAGCCATCGAGCGCGAAAAAGCTGTGTTCCTGCAGCTGAACGAAGAAAAAATCAAAGGCAAGCCAGAAAACATTGTTGAGAACATGGTCAAAGGCCGTATCAGCAAGTTCCTGGCTGAAGCAAGCCTGGTTGAGCAAGCTTTCGTTAAAAACCCTGAAATCAAGGTTGGCGAACTGGCCAAGAAAGCCGGCGCTGAAATCGTTTCCTTCACTTACTTCAAAGTAGGCGAAGGCATCGAGAAGCCAGTGGACAACTTCGCTGAAGAAGTTGCTGCACAACTGGCTGCTGCCAAGCAGTAAGACGGTTTTTCAACTGTCGCCCTGAAGAGGCTGCCCGCTCACGCGCGCAGCCTCTTTTCAGATGGGGGAGGCCGATTTATTTGGCGTCCTGGCGGAACTGGCTTACAAAGCCGTGTTCCGATGGCGCTGTGATAGCGTCAAGCTAGAGTGAACGCAGGCTGCACACCAGCTCGCAAAGAATTTTTTAAAATACGCCGCAGGAGAGATTCGCAATGGCTCAGCAGGGCAGTGGTTATCAGGCTCGCTATAAACGCATTCTACTCAAGCTTAGCGGCGAGGCCCTGATGGGCTCCGAAGAGTTCGGGATCGACCCCAAGGTCCTCGATCGCATGGCGCTCGAAGTCGGCCAGTTGGTCGGAATCGGCGTACAGGTTGGCCTGGTGATCGGTGGTGGCAACCTGTTCCGCGGCGCGGCACTGAGTGCGGCCGGTATGGATCGGGTAACTGGCGACCACATGGGCATGCTGGCCACTGTGATGAACGCCCTGGCCATGCGCGACGCATTGGAGCGGGCCAATATCACGGCAATCGTGATGTCGGCTATTTCCATGGTGGGTGTAACCGATCACTATGACCGCCGCAAAGCCATGCGTCACCTTGACGCCAAGGAAGTGGTGATTTTTGCTGCCGGTACCGGCAACCCGTTCTTCACCACCGATTCGGCAGCCTGCTTGCGTGGCATTGAAATCAATGCAGACGTGGTGCTTAAAGCGACCAAGGTTGATGGCGTTTACACTGCTGATCCGTTCAAAGACCCGAATGCCGAGAAGTTCGATCATCTGACCTACGATGAAGTGCTGGATCGCAAGCTGGGTGTGATGGATCTGACCGCAATCTGCCTGTGCCGCGACCACAAGATGCCGCTGCGCGTATTTAACATGAACAAGCCCGGTGCCCTGCTGAATGTTGTACGCGGCAGTGCGGAAGGGACTCTGATCGAGGAAGTCGAACAATGATCAACGAAATCAAGAAAGACGCTCAAGCGCGCATGCAGAAATCCCTGGAGTCTCTGAGCCATGCATTTGGCCAGATTCGTACCGGTAAGGCGCACCCGAGCATCCTGGGCAGCGTGATGGTGCCTTACTACGGTGCTGACACCCCGCTGAGCGGCGTGGCAAACGTCACTGTAAAAGACTCCCGTACCCTGCAAGTCGTGGCCTTTGAGCGCAACATGCTCGCTGCTGTCGACAAGGCAATCCAGAGCGCCGGCCTGAACCTCAACCCGACCAACCTGGGCGAGTTGCTGTTGATTTCCATGCCTGCCCTGACCGAAGAGACCCGTAAGGGCTTCACCAAGCAGGCGCGCAGTGCAGCCGAAGATGCTCGTGTTGCCGTGCGCAACATTCGTCGTGATGCCTTGGGTGACCTGAAGAAACTGGTCAAGGATAAGGAAATCAGCGAAGACGAAGAGCGCCGTGCCGTGGCTGATATCGACAAGCTGACCAAGGACGCCGAGGCCCAGATCACCAAGGCTACGGAAGAAAAAGAAAAAGACCTGATGGCCGTATAAGGGTCACCTTTTCATGGAAAAGACCAAGCAGCCTGCGCTGTCCACGGTGCCGCGACACGTCGCGATCATCATGGACGGCAACAATCGCTGGGCTAAAAAACGCTTCCTGCCTGGCGTTGCCGGGCACAAGGCGGGCGTTGACGCGGTGCGTGCGGTAATCGAAGTGTGCGCCGAGTCCGGTGTCGAAGTGCTGACCCTGTTCGCCTTCTCCAGTGAGAACTGGCAGCGCCCGGCCGATGAGGTCAGTGCCTTGATGGACCTGTTCTTCAAGGCGTTGCGTCGCGAGGCCAAGCGCCTCAACGACAACAACATCACCCTGCGCATCATCGGTGACCGTTCGCGCTTTCATCCCGAACTCCAGGCAGCCATGCGTGAAGCAGAGGCGATGACCGCCGGTGCCAACCGGTTTGTCCTGCAGATCGCCGCCAACTACGGCGGTCAGTGGGACATCGCCCAGGCTGCGCAACGTCTGGCGCGTGAAGTCCAGGCCGGCCACCTGCGGCCGGACGACATCACGCCCGGATTGTTGCAGACCTGCCTGTCCACCGGTGACCTGCCGTTGCCGGACCTGTGTATCCGCACCGGTGGCGAGCACCGCATCAGCAACTTTCTGCTGTGGCAGCTGGCGTACTCCGAGTTGTACTTCTCCGACCTGTTCTGGCCGGACTTCAAACACGAAGCCATGCGCACTGCGCTGGCTGATTTCGCTTCTCGCCAGCGTCGCTTCGGTAAAACGAGCGAGCAGGTCGAAGCTGGAGCCCGGGTTTAATGCTTAAACAACGAATCATCACGGCGCTGATCCTGCTGCCTATTGCCCTGTGCGGGTTTTTCCTGCTCGAAGGTTCCGGTTTTGCCCTGTTCATCGGCCTGGTAGTGACCCTTGGCGCCTGGGAATGGGCGCGCCTGGCAGGGTTCGAGGCACAGTCCATGCGCGTCGGCTATGCGGTGGTGGTGGCCGCCATGCTGTTCATCATGCATCTGGAGCAGGGTCTTGCGCCCTGGGTGCTGGGGGCCGCTGTACTGTGGTGGGGCGTTGCTACCTTCCTGGTGCTGACCTTTCCTCGCACCAGCGAGCATTGGGCCAGTGCGGCCTGCAAACTGGTCATCGGCCTGTTGATCCTGCTGCCGGCCTGGCAAGGCCTGGTGATGATCAAGCAGTACCCGCTGGGTAACTGGCTGATCATGGCGGTCATGGTGCTGGTCTGGGGGGCCGATATTGGTGCTTATTTCTCCGGTCGGGCCTTCGGCAAGCGCAAGCTGGCGCCAATGGTCAGTCCTGGCAAGAGCTGGGAGGGTGTATACGGTGGCCTGGCGCTGAGCCTGGTGATCACCCTCATCGTCGGCCTGGTGCGTGACTGGTCGCTGGCCGACGCGCTCAAGGGCTTGGTCGGCGCAGCCATCATTGTGTTCATCTCGGTGGTGGGCGATTTGACCGAGAGCATGTTCAAGCGCCAGGCGGGCATCAAGGACAGTAGTAATCTGCTGCCCGGTCACGGCGGGGTTCTGGACCGCATCGACAGCCTGACCGCTGCGATTCCGGTGTTTGCCGTGCTGCTGTGGATGGCTGCACCGTGAGTCGCCCTCAACAGATCACCGTGCTGGGGGCGACCGGTTCCATTGGTCTGAGTACCCTGGATGTCATCGCCCGCCACCCCGAGCGCTACCAGGTCTTTGCCCTGAGCGGCTATTCGCGCCTGAGTGAATTGCTGGCCCTGTGTGTGCGCCATGTGCCGCGGTTTGCGGTGGTGCCGGAGCCGGTGGCGGGACGCCGCCTGCAGGATGATTTGCGCGCGGCAGGTTTGCCGACGCGCGTGCTGGTGGGGGAGGAGGGGTTGTGTCAGGTTGCCTCCGACGCCGAAGTCGACGCGGTGATGGCGGCGATTGTCGGGGCGGCGGGTTTGCGCCCGACCCTGGCGGCGGTCGAGGCCGGCAAAAAGATCCTGCTGGCCAACAAGGAGGCGCTGGTGATGTCCGGCGCCTTGTTCATGCAGGCCGTGCATAAAAGTGGCTCGGTGTTGTTGCCGATCGACAGCGAGCACAATGCGATTTTTCAGTGCATGCCGACGGATTTTTCCCGTGGGTTGAGCAATGTCGGCGTGCGGCGGATTCTGCTGACAGCCTCTGGCGGGCCATTCCGACAAACCCCCCTGGTTGAGCTCGAGCATGTCACGCCGGATCAGGCGTGTGCCCATCCCAACTGGTCGATGGGGCGCAAGATCTCGGTCGACTCGGCCAGCATGATGAACAAGGGCCTGGAGTTGATCGAGGCCTGCTGGCTGTTCGATGCCAAGCCCTCTCAGGTCGAAGTGGTGATTCACCCGCAGAGCGTGATTCACTCGCTGGTCGATTATGTCGATGGTTCGGTATTGGCCCAGTTGGGCAATCCGGACATGCGTACCCCGATTGCCAATGCCCTGGCGTGGCCGCAGCGAATCGACTCCGGTGTGCCGCCGTTGGACCTGTTTGCCGTGGCGCGCCTGGACTTCCAGGCTCCCGATGAGGGGCGGTTCCCGTGTCTGCGCCTGGCGCGACAGGCGGCAGAGGCTGGCAACAGTGCGCCGGCCATGTTGAACGCGGCGAACGAGGTCGCGGTGGCGGCCTTTCTCGATGGGCGTGTCCGTTACCTGGAGATCGCGAGTATCATCGAGGAAGTATTGAACCTCGAACCGGTGGTTTCGGTCGATGATCTGGATGCAGTATTCACGGCGGATGCCAAGGCGCGTGAGCTGGCCGGGCGTTGGTTGAGTCGTCACGGGCGATAACTGCTGCGCTGGGTTGCACGCGGCAGCGTTGTTTAGGAATGCGGAGAAAAGTAGATGAGCGCGCTCTATATGATTGTCGGCACCCTGGTGGCTCTGGGCGTGCTGGTCACTTTCCATGAATTTGGCCATTTCTGGGTCGCGCGTCGCTGTGGCGTCAAGGTTCTGCGTTTCTCCGTTGGCTTTGGCATGCCGCTGCTGCGCTGGCATGACCGCCAGGGTACGGAATTCGTGATCGCGGCCATCCCTCTGGGTGGCTACGTGAAAATGCTCGACGAGCGTGAAGGCGAAGTGCCGGCCGATCAGCTCGATCAATCCTTCAATCGCAAAACCGTTCGTCAGCGCATCGCCATCGTTGCTGCGGGTCCTATCGCCAACTTCATGCTGGCGCTGGTGTTCTTCTGGGTCTTGGCGATGCTCGGCAGCGAGCAGGTGCGTCCAGTGATCGGGGCTGTCGAGAGCGGCAGCATCGCCGCCACTGCCGGTTTGAGCGCGGGGCAGGAAATTGTCTCGATCGATGGCGAGCCAACGTCCGGCTGGGCAGCGGTCAATCTGCAACTGGTTCGTCGCCTCGGTGAAAGCGGATCGGTGCAGGTGCTGGTTCGCGATGAAGGCTCCAGCGCCGACACCCCCAAGGAACTGATCCTCGATAACTGGCTCAAAGGTGCCGATGAGCCGGATCCGATTCGCTCCCTCGGTATTCGTCCATGGCGCCCGGCATTGCCGCCGGTGCTGGCTGAGCTCGATCCAAAAGGTCCGGCGCAGGCCGCCGGGCTGAAGGCCGGCGACCGATTGCTGGCGCTGGATGGCCAAGCGTTGAACGATTGGCAGCAGGTGGTGGATTGGGTGCGTGTGCGCCCTGAAAGCAAGGTCTTGCTGAAGGTCGAGCGTGACGGCGCGCAAATCGATGTGCCTGTCACGTTGGCGGCGCGCGGCGAAGGCAAGACGGCCAGCGGTTACCTGGGTGCCGGGGTCAAGGCTGTCGATTGGCCACCATCGATGATCCGCGAAGTCAGCTACGGTCCGCTGGCAGCCATTGGCGAAGGCGCACGCCGTACCTGGACCATGAGTGTCCTGACGCTCGATTCGCTGAAGAAAATGTTGTTCGGCGAGCTCTCGGTAAAAAACTTGAGCGGACCGATAACCATTGCTAAAGTGGCGGGCGCTTCTGCCCAGTCGGGTGTCGCTGATTTCCTGAATTTCCTTGCTTATCTGAGTATTAGCCTGGGGGTTCTGAATTTGTTGCCCATTCCTGTACTGGATGGGGGACATCTGTTGTTTTATCTGATCGAGTGGGCGCGTGGTCGTCCCTTGTCGGATCGGGTGCAAGGTTGGGGGATACAGATCGGTATCAGCTTGGTGGTTGGAGTGATGCTTCTTGCTCTGGTCAACGATCTGGGTCGACTGTAACGCTTCGCGAAATTGCGAATCTGCCGCATTGTGCGGCAGTTTGTTTATTGCCAGTTGGAATAAGAAAGGACTTCATGAAACGTCTGCTGCTAACTGCGGTTCTCTCCGTATTGATGATCGCCGAAGTTCACGCCGAGTCCTTCACTATCTCCGATATTCGTGTCAACGGCCTGCAGCGGGTATCCGCGGGTAGCGTCTTTGGTGCCTTGCCGTTGAACGTTGGTGAACAGGCTGATGACCGTCGTCTGGTCGAGTCGACTCGTGCACTGTTCAAAACCGGGTTCTTCCAGGATATCCAGCTGGGTCGCGATGGCAACGTCCTCGTCATCACGGTAGTCGAGCGTCCGTCGGTTGCCAGTATCGAGATCGAAGGCAACAAGGCGATCTCCACCGAAGACCTGATGAAAGGCCTGAAACAGTCCGGCCTGGCCGAAGGCGAGATCTTCCAGCGTGCGACCCTCGAAGGCGTGCGTAACGAGTTGCAACGCCAGTACGTGGCCCAAGGCCGCTACTCGGCGACCGTTGATACCGAAGTTATTCCCCAGCCGCGTAACCGCGTGGGCCTGAAGGTCAATATCAACGAAGGCACCGTTGCTGCCATCCAGCACATCAACGTGGTAGGTAACACGGTATTCCCCGAGGAAGACCTGACCGACCTGTTCGAACTGAAAACCACCAACTGGTTGTCGTTCTTCAAGAACGACGACAAGTACGCCCGTGAAAAACTCTCCGGTGACCTGGAACGCCTGCGTTCCTACTACCTGGACCGTGGCTATATCAACATGGATATCGCTTCGACCCAGGTGTCTATCACCCCGGACAAGAAGCACGTCTACATCACCGTCAACGTCACCGAAGGCCAGAAGTACAACGTGCGTGACGTGAAGCTCAGCGGCGACCTGAAAGTACCTGAAGAGCAGGTCAAGGCGCTGTTGCTGGTGCAGAAGGGCCAGGTGTTCTCGCGCAAGCTGATGACCACTACCTCCGATTTGATCACTCGCCGCCTGGGTAACGAGGGTTACACCTTCGCCAACGTCAACGGCGTGCCTCAGCCACACGATGACGATCACACTGTCGACATCACCTTTGTGGTCGATCCGGGCAAGCGCGCCTACGTCAACCGTATCAACTTCCGTGGCAACACCAAGTCCGAAGACGAAGTGCTGCGTCGTGAAATGCGCCAGATGGAAGGCGGCTGGGCTTCGACCTACCTGATCGACCAGTCCAAGACCCGTCTGGAGCGCCTGGGCTTCTTCAAGGAAGTCAACGTCGAGACACCGGCCGTACCGGGTGTCGATGACCAGGTCGATGTGAACTACAGCGTAGAAGAGCAGGCTTCCGGCTCGATCACCGCGAGCGTCGGTTTCGCCCAGAGCGCCGGCCTGATCCTCGGTGGTTCGATCACCCAGAACAACTTCCTGGGTACCGGTAACAAGGTCAGCATCGGCCTGACCCGCAGCGAATACCAGAGCCGTTATAACTTCGGTTATGTCGACCCCTACTGGACAGCTGACGGCGTGAGCCTGGGTTACAACGCGTTCTATCGCACCACTGACTACGATGAGCTCGATACCGACGTTTCCAGCTATGCCGTCGACAGCCTGGGCGCTGGTGTCAGCGTTGGCTACCCGATCAGCGAGACTTCGCGCCTGACATTCGGCTTCAACGCCCAGCAGGACAAGATCAAGACCGGTAACTACACCGTCGACGAAATCTTCGACTTCGTTAACCGTGAAGGCGACCAATACCTGAACTTCAAGGCGTCGGCCGGCTGGTCCGAATCGACCCTGAACAAAGGCGTGCTGGCGACCCGTGGTCACTCGCAGAGCGTCACCCTGGAAACCACCGTACCAGGCAGCGACCTGTCGTTCTTCAAGCTCGACTACCGCGGTCAGTTGTTCACGCCTTTGAGCGACAACTACACCATGCGCTTCCATACCGAGCTGGGCTACGGTGACGGTTATGGCTCGACGGATGGCTTGCCATTCTACGAAAACTACTATGCTGGTGGTTTCAACTCGGTTCGTGGCTTCAAGGACAGTACCCTGGGTCCGCGCAGTACCCCAAGTCGTGGCGTCGGCGAGACCGGTAACCAGGGCACGCTGGCTGACCCGGACCAGGATCCGTTGCCGTTTGGTGGTAACGTCCTGATCCAGGGTGGTGCGGAACTGCTGTTCCCGCTGCCATTCGTCAAGGATCAACGTTCGCTGCGCACCTCGCTGTTCTGGGACGTGGGTAACGTGTTTGATTCCAAGTGTGATCAGAGCACCAACGGTAACGGCACTTCGAAGTCGAATACGCAGTGCAACGACGTCAGCCTGAGCAACATGGCCAGCTCCGTCGGTGTCGGCGTGACCTGGGTGACTGCATTGGGGCCGTTGAGTTTTGCCCTGGCGATGCCAGTGAAGAAACCTGATAACGCTGAAACCCAAGTGTTCCAATTTTCCCTCGGCCAGACGTTCTAAGCGTCTGACCCAAGATAACGACAATGGATTTTGTAGGAGTGCATCGTGCGTAAGTTGACTCAATTGGTTCTCCTGGCAACGGTCCTGGTAGCAGGCCCGGCCTTTGCCGACATGAAAATCGCGGTCCTGAACTATCAGATGGCGTTGCTGGAATCCGACGCGGCGAAGAAGTACGCCGTGGATGCCGAGAAGAAGTTCGGCCCGCAGCTGACCAAGCTGAAAACCCTGGAAAGCAGTGCCAAGGGCATCCAGGATCGCCTGGTAAGCGGTGGCGACAAAATGGCCCAGGGTGAGCGCGAGCGTCTGGAGCTTGAATTCAAGCAAAAGGCCCGTGACTTCCAGTTCCAGTCCAAGGAGCTGAACGAAGCCAAGGCCGTCGCCGACCGTGAAATGCTGAAGCAGCTCAAGCCGAAACTGGACAGCGCTGTGGAAGAAGTGATCAAGAAAGGTGCTTTTGACCTGGTCTTCGAGCGTGGCGCAGTGATTGATGTCAAGCCTCAATACGACATCACCCGCCAGGTTATCGAGCGCATGAATCAGCTGAAGTAATCCATGACAGCGACTAAAAAGCTCGGCCAATTGGCCGAGTTCCTCGGCGCCACCCTCCGTGGCGACCCGGAGAAGACAATTACTGGGCTAGCCACTTTGCAAGAGGCTGGCCCAGCTCAGTTGAGCTTTCTGGCAAACCCCCAATACCGTAAATACCTGGCCGACAGCCATGCCGCAGCCGTGCTGCTCAAGGCTGCCGACGCTGAAGGTTTTACCGGTGATGCGTTGGTGGTGCCGGATCCTTATGCCGCGTACGCGCGGGTGTCCCACCTGTTTGATCCCAAGCCCAAGGCGGCGGCCGGCATTCATCCGACCGCAGTCATTGCTGCTGACGCGGTGGTCGATCCGGCGGCGAGCATCGGCCCGTACGCGGTGATCGAGAGCGCGGCGCGGATTGCTGCCGGTGTCACAGTCGGGGCGCATTGCTTCGTCGGAGCGCGCAGCGAGATCGGCGAGGGCGGCTGGCTGGCCCCGCGGGTGACGCTGTACCACGACGTGCGCATCGGCAAGCGCGTGGTGATTCAGTCCGGTGCGGTGCTCGGCGGCGAAGGCTTCGGCTTTGCCAATGTGAAGGGTGTCTGGGAGAAAATTGCCCAGGTCGGTGGCGTGCTGGTAGGCGATGACGTGGAGATTGGCGTGAATACCGCTATCGACCGCGGTGCATTGGCTGACACCATCATCGGCAACGGCGTGAAGCTCGACAACCAGATCCAGATCGCTCACAACGTGCAGGTCGGTGATCACACCGCCATGGCCGCATGTGTCGGTATCTCCGGTAGCACCAAAATCGGCAAGCATTGCATGCTGGCGGGCGGTGTCGGGCTGGTTGGTCACATTGATATTTGCGATAACGTATTCCTCACCGGAATGACCATGGTCACTCACTCGATTACAGAGCCGGGTGCCTATTCTTCCGGTACGGCCATGCAGCCAGCCGCCGAGTGGCGCAAAAGCGCGGCGCGCATCCGTCAGCTCGATGACATCGCGCGACGCCTGCGACAATTGGAAAAGCAAGTCGGTGACGTGACCCCTGGCGGTAATGCTTCATCAGATGGCTGATACCATTTCCATATCAAGTATGCACAGACGTTAGACTGCCTCCTTGATTTGCTAGAGGGGTGCGCGTCAATCGCGCGCTCCCAATCTTTACATAGGCTTCCCCCCGAAATGATGGACATCAACGAGATTCGCGAATACCTGCCTCACCGTTACCCGTTCCTGCTGGTGGACCGGGTAGTGGACCTGGATGTCGAAGGCAAGCGCATTCGTGCCTACAAGAATGTCAGCATCAACGAGCCGTTCTTCAATGGTCACTTCCCTGCGCATCCAATCATGCCGGGCGTGTTGATCATCGAGGCAATGGCCCAGGCTGCCGGAATCCTTGGTTTCAAAATGCTCGACGTCAAGCCGGCCGATGGCACGCTTTACTACTTCGTCGGCTCCGACAAGCTGCGTTTCCGCCAGCCGGTGCTGCCGGGTGACCAACTGATTCTCGAAGCGAAGTTCCTGAGCTGCAAGCGCCAGATCTGGAAGTTCGAGTGCCAGGCTTCGGTTGACGGCAAGCCCGTCTGCTCTGCTGAAATCATCTGTGCGGAACGCAAACTATGAGTTTGATTGACCCTCGCGCAATCATCGATCCGACGGCCGTGCTGGCCGACGGCGTCGAGGTCGGCCCGTGGTCGATCGTCGGCGCAGGTGTGGAAATCGGCGAGGGAACAGTGATTGGCCCGCATGTGGTGCTCAAGGGCCCGACGCGCATTGGCAAGCACAACCGCATCTACCAGTTTTCCTCGATCGGTGAGGACACTCCCGACCTTAAGTACAAGGGTGAGGAAACCCGCCTGGTGATCGGTGACCACAATGTCATCCGCGAAGGCGTGACGATTCACCGGGGCACCGTGCAGGATCGTTCGGAAACCACCCTGGGCGATCACAATCTGATCATGGCGTATGCCCATATCGGCCACGACAGCGTCATCGGCAATCACTGCATTCTGGTGAACAACACCGCGCTGGCGGGGCATGTGCACGTGGACGACTGGGCGATCCTTTCCGGCTTTACCCTGGTTCACCAGTACTGCCACATTGGTGCCCACAGCTTCTCCGGCATGGGCACGGCCATCGGCAAGGATGTTCCTGCCTATGTCACGGTATTCGGCAACCCGGCTGAAGCGCGCAGCATGAACTTCGAAGGCATGCGCCGTCGTGGCTTCAGTGACGATGCGATCCATGCCTTGCGTCGTGCATACAAGACCGTCTATCGCCAGGGCCTGACGGTCGAGCAGGCGTTGAGCGAGTTGGCCGAGCCGGCGGCGCAGTTTCCCGAAGTCGCGGTATTCCGTGACTCGATTCAGTCTTCGACTCGCGGCATCACCCGCTAACCATGGCCAATCTGCGTATTGCGCTGGTGGCAGGCGAAGCCTCCGGCGATATTCTCGGTGCGGGCCTTATGCGCGCGCTCAAGGTGCAGCATCCGGCCGTCGAGTTTATCGGCGTCGGCGGGCCGTTGATGGAAGCTGAGGGCCTCACCTCCTACTTCCCCATGGAGCGCCTGTCGGTCATGGGGCTGGTGGAGGTGCTGGGGCGGCTGCGTGAGTTGCTGGCGCGGCGCAAGAAGCTGATCAAGACCCTGATCGCTGAAAAGCCTGACGTCTTTATTGGCATCGACGCACCGGACTTCACCCTCAATATCGAACTGAAACTGCGTCAGTCCGGGATCAAGACCGTGCACTACGTCAGCCCTTCGGTCTGGGCCTGGCGGCAGAAGCGTGTGCTGAAGATTCGCGAAGGCTGCGACCTGATGCTGACCCTGCTGCCGTTCGAAGCCCGTTTCTACGAAGAGAAGGGTGTGCCGGTGCGATTTGTCGGGCATACCCTGGCCGATGCTATTCCCCTTGAGGCGGATCGCGCCGCTGCGCGCGCCGAACTCGGTCTGCCCGATGGGCCGCTGGTGGCGTTGATGCCGGGCAGTCGTGGTGGTGAAGTCGGGCGCCTGGGCGGCTTGTTCCTCGACGCCGCCGAGCGTTTGCGCGCCATGCGCCCCGGCGTGCGCTTCGTCATTCCTTGTGCGAGCCCACAACGGCGGGTGCAGATCGAAGAGTTGCTGGCCAGTCGCGACTTGCCGGTGACCCTGCTCGACGGTCGCTCCCATCAAGCGCTGGCTGCCTGCAACGCGGTATTGATCGCCTCCGGTACGGCGACGTTGGAAGCCTTGCTGTACAAGCGACCGATGGTGGTGGCCTATCGCTTGGCGCCGCTGACCTACTGGATTCTCAAGCGCATGGTCAAAAGCCCCTACATCTCCTTGCCGAACTTGCTCGCCCAGCGTCTGTTGGTGCCCGAGTTGCTGCAGGATGATGCGACGCCGGAAGCCCTGGCGCTGACCTTGTCGCCGCTGATCGATGGCGGTGAGGAGCAGACCACCGGTTTTGACCAGATTCACCGCACCCTGCGCCGCGATGCCTCGAATCAGGCCGCCGAGGCCGTCCTCAAACTGATCGGCACAGCACAATGAGTAACACAAAGATGCAAATGGGCCTGGATTTCAACCTGGTTGCCGATGCCGAGGAGCTGGTAGCGGGCGTTGACGAAGTGGGTCGCGGCCCGCTGTGTGGTGCCGTGGTCACGGCTGCGGTGATCCTCGATCCGCTGCGGCCGATCCTGGGTCTGAACGACTCCAAGAAGCTAACCGAGGCCCGTCGCGAGAAGCTGTACGACGAAATCTGTGAAAAGGCCCTGAGCTGGTGCATTGCCCGCGCTGAAGTCGAGGAAATCGACGAGCTGAATATCTTGCATGCCACCATGCTGGCGATGCAGCGCGCGGTCGAAGGCCTGCATGTCCAGCCAAAACTGGCGATGATCGACGGCAATCGCTGTCCTAAGCTGGCGATGCCGGCCGAAGCCGTGGTCAAGGGCGATAGCAAGGTACCGGCGATTGCCGCTGCGTCGATCCTGGCCAAGGTCAGTCGTGATCGTGAAATGGCGGCCTTTGAATTGATCTACCCGGGGTACGGCATTGGCGGTCATAAAGGCTACCCAACGCCCGTTCATCTGGAAGCGCTGACCCGTCTGGGCCCGACCCCGATCCACCGGCGCTCGTTCGCGCCGGTGCGCCAGGCCTATGAAGCTCGCGAGGAATTGCTCGGGAGCTAGTCGCCAGGCTGATGTTTTTGCCAAGGCCCGGTACAATCCGGGCCTTGTTGTCTCCACGTTCTGGACAGGATCACCATGCCGGCTTCATTCGTTCACCTGCGCCTGCACACTGAATACTCCCTGGTCGACGGGCTGGTGCGGATCAAGCCGCTGGTCAAGACTCTGGTCGGCATGAACATGCCTGCCGTGGCGGTCACCGACCAGAACAACATGTGTTCCCTGGTCAAGTTCTACAAAAACAGCATGGGCGCGGGGATCAAGCCGATCTGCGGCGCCGACCTGTGGCTGTCAAACAAGGACCCGGAGAACCCGGTCAGTCGCATCAGCCTGCTGGCGATGAACGCCGTCGGCTATCGCAACCTGACCGAACTGATCTCCCGTGGCTTTATCGACGGCCAGCGCAACGGCCAGGTGATCATCGAGCGCGAGTGGGTGGCCGAGGCCGCTGAAGGCCTGATCATGCTCTCGGCGGCAAAAGAGGGTGAGATCGGTATTGCCCTGCTGAGCGGCAATCCGCAGGAAGGCGAAACCCTGGCCCGTGAGTGGATGGCGGTGTTTCCCGACCGCTTCTACCTGGAAATCCAGCGTACAAACCGTCCCAACGATGAAGAACAACTGCACGCCGCCGTGGCCCTGGCCGACAAGCTGGGCGCGCCGCTGGTGGCCACCAACGACGTGCGCTTCCTCAAGCAGGAAGACTTCGCTGCCCACGAGACCCGCGTCTGCATCGGCGAGGGCCGGGCGCTCGACGATCCACGGCGCTCGAAGAACTACAGCGACCAGCAATACCTCAAAAGTGCCGAGGAGATGGCCGAGCTGTTCAGCGACCTTCCCGAGGCGCTGGAGAACACGGTCGAGATTGCCAAACGCTGCAATATCGATGTGAAGCTGGGCAAGCACTTCCTGCCCAACTTCCCGATCCCCGATGGCATGACCATCGACGAGTATTTCCGCAAGGTGTCCTTTGAGGGCCTCGAGGAACGTTTGGCGGTCCTGCTGCCCAAGGACACCACCGAGGATTACGAAGCCAAGCGCCGGGTCTACGTCGATCGGTTGAATTTCGAACTGGATATCATCATCCAGATGGGGTTCCCCGGGTACTTCCTGATCGTGATGGACTTTATCCAGTGGGGTAAGGCCAATGGCGTGCCAGTAGGACCGGGCCGTGGGTCGGGTGCCGGGTCGCTGGTGGCCTATGTGCAGAAGATCACCGACCTCGACCCGCTGGAATATGACCTGCTGTTCGAACGTTTCCTCAACCCGGAACGGGTTTCCATGCCCGACTTCGACGTCGACTTCTGCATGGACGGGCGTGACCGGGTGATCGAGTACGTGGCCGAGAAATACGGTCGCAACGCGGTGAGCCAGATCATCACCTTCGGTTCCATGGCCGCCAAGGCGGTGGTGCGTGACGTGGCGCGGGTGCAGGGCAAGTCCTACGGGCTGGCGGATCGCCTGTCGAAGATGATCCCCTTCGAAGTCGGCATGACTCTCGAGAAGGCCTACGAGCAGGAAGAAATCCTCCGTGACTTCATCAAGGTCGATGAAGAGGCGGCGGAAATCTGGGAGATGGCGCGAAAGCTCGAAGGCGTTGTGCGTAACGTCGGCAAGCACGCCGGCGGCGTGGTCATCGCGCCGACCAAGTTGACCGACTTCTCGCCGATCTACTGCGATGAAGAGGGCGGCGGCCTGGTCACCCAGTTCGACAAGGATGACGTCGAGGCGGCGGGCCTGGTGAAGTTCGACTTCCTCGGTCTGCGGACCCTGACCATCATCGACTGGGCGCTGAAAACCATCAATCGTGACCGCGCCAAGGTCAACGAAGCGCCGCTGGATATCGCCTTCATCCCGCTGGATGACAAGCCGACTTATCAATTGCTGCAAAAAGCCGAAACCACGGCGGTGTTCCAGCTCGAGTCGCGGGGCATGAAAGAGCTGATCAAAAAGCTCAAGCCCGACTGCCTGGAAGACTTGATCGCACTGGTGGCGCTGTTCCGTCCAGGTCCGTTGCAATCGGGCATGGTGGACGACTTTATCAACCGCAAGCACGGTCGCGCCGAACTGGCCTATCCGCACTCCGACTACCAGTACGAAGGCCTCAAGCCGGTACTGGCACCGACCTACGGCATCATCCTCTATCAAGAGCAGGTGATGCAGATTGCCCAGGTCATGGCCGGTTACACCCTCGGTGGTGCGGACATGCTGCGTCGGGCCATGGGCAAGAAAAAACCCGAGGAAATGGCCAAGCAGCGCGGCGGTTTCATCGAAGGTTGCGCGAGCAACAATATTGATGCCGACCTTGCAGGTAACATCTTCGATCTGGTGGAGAAGTTCGCGGGTTACGGCTTCAACAAATCCCACTCCGCCGCCTATGGCCTGGTCTCCTACCAAACGGCCTGGCTGAAAGCCCATTACCCGGCGCCATTCATGGCTGCGGTACTGTCGGCGGACATGCACAACACCGACAAGGTCGTGACCTTGATCGAGGAAGTGCGCACCATGAAGCTGCGCCTCGACGCGCCGGACGTGAACGCCTCGGAGTTCAAGTTCACGGTGAACGACGAGGGCCGCATCATCTATGGCCTCGGTGCGATCAAGGGCGTGGGTGAGGGGCCGGTGGAGGCGATCACCGAAGCGCGTCTGGCCGGACCGTTCAAGGACCTGTTCGATTTCTGCGCGCGGGTCGACCTCAAGCGCATCAACAAGCGCACCCTCGACGGCTTGATCCGCAGCGGTGCGCTGGACCGTCTCGGTCCGTTCTTCCACGATGAGCCCAAGGCCTATCAGGCGAACATCGACCGCAACCGCGCGGTGCTGCTGACCGCTATGGAAGAAGCGATCAAGTCCGCTGAACAGACCGCCCGCACCCACGACAGCGGCCACGCCGACCTGTTTGGCGGATTGTTCGTCGAAGAAGACGCCGATGTCTACGCCAATCACCGCAAGGCCAAGGAACTCACGCTCAAAGAGCGCCTCAAGGGCGAGAAAGACACCTTGGGCCTGTACCTGACCGGCCACCCGATTGACGAATACGAAGGCGAAATTCGCCGCTTTGCCCGTCAGCGCATCATCGACCTGAAGCCGGCCCGCGATACCCAGACGGTTGCCGGCATGATCATCGCCCTGCGGGTGATGAAGAACAAAAAGGGCGACAAGATGGGGTTTATCACCCTTGACGACCGCTCCGGGCGGATCGAGGCTTCGCTATTTGCCGACGCGTTCCACTCGGCGCAGTCGCTGCTGCAGACCGACGCGATGGTGGTGGTCGAAGGTGAGGTCAGCAATGACGACTTCTCCGGTGGCTTGCGACTGCGGGTCAAGCGGGTGATGAGCATGGAAGATGCGCGGACCAACCTGGCCGAAAGCTTGCGCCTGAAGGTCCAGACCCAGGACCTCAAGGGCGATCAGTTGCGGTGGCTGGGCGAGTTGTTCAAGCGCCACCGAGGCGCTTGCCCGATTACCATGGAGTACACCAGCCCCGACGCCAAGGCCCTGCTGCAATTCGGCGAGACCTGGCGAATTGATCCGGCAGACAGCTTGATTCAAGCCCTGCGTGACCAGTTCGGGCGAGACAACGTCTTCCTCCAATACCGTTGACGGCCAGGGGCCATTGCTGCGCCCTGACCCTGACCCGAATTTTTAATCTCGACCTGAACGCGCCTGTCCCTTAAGGTAGGGCGCGAATAGACAACCGGCCGACCCAAGCTCACTTGGCCTCGACCCAAGACGGACGCCTATGAACCCGAATTTTCTAGATTTCGAACAGCCGATCGCCGACCTGCAAGCCAAGATCGAAGAGTTGCGCTTGGTCGGTAATGACAATTCGCTGAATATCGGCGATGAGATCTCCCGCCTGCAGGAAAAAAGCAGCACCCTGACCGAAGACATCTTCGGCAAGCTGACCAGCTGGCAGATCGCACGTCTGGCGCGCCACCCGCGTCGTCCTTATACCCTGGACTACATCGACCATATCTTTACCGAGTTCGATGAGTTGCACGGTGATCGTCATTTCTCTGACGACGCCGCGATTGTCGGCGGTATCGCGCGCCTGGACGATCAGCCAGTGATGGTGATCGGTCACCAGAAAGGCCGTGAAGTGCGCGAGAAGGTTCGCCGCAACTTCGGCATGCCGCGTCCGGAAGGCTACCGCAAGGCGTGCCGCCTGATGGAAATGGCCGAACGCTTCAAAATGCCGATCCTGACCTTCATCGACACCCCGGGCGCGTACCCGGGTATCGACGCCGAAGAGCGCAACCAGAGTGAAGCAATTGCCTGGAACCTGCGCGTCATGGCACGCCTGAAAACCCCGATCATCGCCACCGTAATCGGTGAAGGTGGTTCCGGCGGTGCTCTGGCGATCGGTGTCTGCGACCAGTTGAACATGCTGCAGTACTCGACCTACGCGGTGATTTCACCGGAAGGTTGCGCCTCGATCCTGTGGAAAACCGCGGAAAAGGCACCGGATGCTGCTGAAGCCATGGGCATCACCGCCGAGCGCCTCAAGGGCTTGGGCATTGTGGACAAAGTTATCAGCGAACCCTTGGGTGGTGCACACCGCAATCCGGCGGCTGCGGCGGCTTCGATCCGTGCCGAGTTGAGCTCGCAACTGGCGATGCTGAAGAAGTTCGACAACGACGCGCTGCTGGCCCGTCGTTATGAGCGCCTGATGAGCTACGGCCTCTAAGTCACCTGCAATACCCCTGAAGGAGCGAGCTTGCTCGCGAAGGCGGCGTAACATTCAACCGAAGTGTTGGCTGTCGGACCGCAATCGCGAGCAGGCTCGCTCCTACATTTGTTTTGGGCAAAGAGAAAGATATGGCTCGGTCCACGGTTGATCTGCCTACCCGGCTGCTGCGTAATCTGCAGCCCTGGCGCCAAGCCAAACGCTGGCGTGTCGCGTTCTCCGGTGGCCTGGATTCCACTGTCCTGCTACATCTGCTGGCCCTTCTCGCAAAAAACCATCCCCTGCCGGCGCTGAGCGCAATCCACATTCACCACGGCCTTCAGGCTGCGGCAGACGCCTGGCCGGCGCATTGTCAGGCGATATGCGATGCACTGAGCGTGCCCTTGGCCATCGTGCATGTGCACGTCGATGCCGGCGCGAGCCTTGAGCAGGCGGCGCGATCAGCGCGCTATGGCGCATTCATCGAGGCCACGCAGCCCGGCGATGTACTGCTGACCGCCCAACACCGCGACGATCAGGCTGAAACCCTGCTGTTTCGCTTGTTGCGCGGCGCAGGGACGAGGGGGCTGGCGGCGATGCCGACACAGCGTCCGCTGGGGCGCGGGCATCTGTTGCGTCCGCTGCTGGATGTTTCCAGAGCCGAGTTGGAGGCGTACGCCCGGGAGCATCGGCTGCTGTGGATCGAAGACCCGTCGAACGCCGATCAACAGTTCTCTCGCAACTACCTGCGCCAGCAAGTGTTCCCGGTGCTGACCCGGCGCTGGCCGCAGGCGGCTGCCACCATTGCCCGTAGTGCCGCGCATGTGCGCGAATCCCAGGGCCTGCTCGACGAGCTGGCCGCAATGGACCTGGCCAACGCGCAAACCCCGAGCGAATTCGATTGGATGAAGCTGTCATCGCTGGACCTGCCCACCCTCCAGTTGCTTTCTCCGGCACGTCAACGCAACGCCCTCAGCCATTGGTTGGCGGCAAAGACTCGCCTGCCTGATAGCGACCATTGGTCGGGTTGGACCTCGCTGCGCGATGCGGCGCCGGATGCTCAGCCGATCTGGCGTTTGGCCGATGGCGAGTTACACCGTGCGAACGGTCGGATCTGGTGGCTGGCCGGCGATTGGTTGCGAGCCGCCTTGCCGGTGGGCGTCTGGGCCGATCCATCACTGCCGCTGCGGTTGGCCGATAACGGGACGCTCAGCCTCAACGGATCAGCCCCGCCAGGCAGGCTCAGCGTGCGTTACCGCCAAGGAGGAGAGGTGATGGCATTGCCTGGCCGTGGGCATCGGGACCTCAAGCGTTTGCTCAATGAGCGACAGTTGCCTTCCTTCGCCCGTGGCAGATTGCCGCTGCTGTACCTCGACCAGCAATTGATCGCCGTGGCCAACCTGCCGGGGCTGGACGGCAGCTCAGGGGCGAACTACGTTTTGCAGTGGCAGCCGGCAATCTACGATCAAGGTTTGAGCTGAAAGGGGCTTTCCGGTAGACTACGCTCCCTTCTTGATACAACTTCTGTGGATTCGCCTGAATTGCAGGAGTTGCCGATTACCAAGCAGTCTTTGCTGGGCGATTCCAAAAAATGTGTAGCGAGCAACCTACCGGTGATTCACCTATCGGTCTGTCCCAACGCGGCGGTTTTTTTGAAAGATGCACTGTAATTAATGCAGGTGATCGGGGGCTTCGGCCTTCCTTCGCTTTCCCCGGCGGCTCGGACCGCTTTAACGCAGACTTCTAGGGTTTTTCATGACGCGCTACATATTCGTCACGGGCGGTGTTGTTTCTTCATTGGGGAAAGGCATTGCATCGGCTTCATTGGCGGCCATCCTGGAGGCGCGGGGACTTAAGGTCACCATGCTCAAGCTGGACCCGTACATCAACGTCGACCCGGGCACCATGAGCCCGTTCCAGCACGGTGAAGTGTTCGTCACCCATGACGGCGCCGAGACCGACCTGGACCTGGGCCACTACGAGCGGTTCATCCGCACGACCATGACCCAGAACAACAACTTCACCACGGGCCGTGTCTACGAGCACGTGCTGCGCAAAGAGCGCCGTGGTGACTACCTGGGTGCAACCATCCAGGTGATCCCGCACATCACCGACGAAATCAAGCGCCGCATCATCAAGGGTGCCGGCGATGCTGACGTGGCAATGGTCGAGATCGGTGGCACCGTGGGTGACATCGAGTCGCAACCGTTCCTCGAAGCCATCCGTCAATTGCGTTTCGAAGTCGGCGCCAAGCGCGCGATGCTGATGCACCTGACACTGGTTCCGTACATCGCCACTGCCGGCGAAACCAAAACCAAGCCAACCCAGCACTCGGTCAAGGAACTGCGTTCCATCGGCCTGCAACCTGATGTGCTGGTGTGCCGTTCCGATCACCCGATCGACGTCTCGTCGCGTCGCAAGATCGCTCAGTTCACCAACGTTGAAGAGCGCGCGGTAATCGCCCTCGAAGACGCCGACACCATCTACAAAATCCCGGGCATCCTGCACTCGCAAGGCCTGGACGATTTTGTCGTCGAGCGTTTCGGCCTGCAATGCGACAGCGCCGATCTGTCCGAGTGGGAAGCGGTGGTTGATGCCAAGCTCAATCCAGAGCACGAAGTCACCATTGCCATGGTCGGCAAGTACATGGAGCTGCTGGATGCCTACAAATCGCTGATCGAAGCGATGAGCCATGCCGGTATCAGCAACCGTACCAAGGTCAACCTGCGCTACATCGATTCCGAAGACATCGAGAACCAGGGTACCGCGCTGCTCGAAGGTGTCGATGCGATCCTGGTTCCGGGCGGCTTCGGTCTGCGCGGCGTGGAAGGCAAGATCACCGCTGTTCAGTACGCTCGCGAAAACAAGGTGCCGTACCTGGGTATCTGCCTGGGCATGCAAGTGGCGGTCATCGAGTTCGCCCGTAACGTGATGGGCTGGAAAGATGCCAACTCCACCGAGTTCGATCGTGCCAGCGGTCACCCGGTCGTGGGCCTGATCACCGAGTGGGAAGATGCTACCGGTGCCGTGGAAACCCGTACCGAGACTTCCGACTTGGGCGGCACCATGCGCCTGGGCGCTCAGGACTGCCTGCTGGAAGCTGGCTCCAAGGTCCACGATTGCTACGCCAAGGACGTGATCGTCGAGCGTCATCGCCACCGTTACGAAGTGAACAACAAGCTGCTGCCGCAACTGATCGAAGCCGGCCTGAAAATTTCCGGTCGCTCCGGTGATGGCGCACTGGTTGAAGTGGTTGAAGCAGCGGATCATCCATGGTTCGTCGCTTGCCAGTTCCACCCGGAGTTCACTTCGACACCGCGTGATGGCCACCCGCTGTTCAGTGGCTTCGTCAAGGCAGCCCTGGCTCAGCACCAGAAGAAGGCGTAACTCGCCTGACCAAGTGACCCACGGCCCGACAAGGTCCGTGGGTCACTTTGATTTCAACGGCGGAAACTGCGTTTCTCCGTGTGGGAGCGGTTAGCGGCTCCTACAAAAAGCAATGTGACCCACAAGTTATAAATCGATCGGTATACAGCGTTTTCGTCAACTTTGGAGTGTTTACAACAATGGCAAAGATCGTCGACATCAAAGGTCGTGAAGTTCTCGACTCCCGTGGCAATCCCACCGTGGAAGCGGACGTGCTTCTCGATAACGGCATCATCGGCAGCGCTTGCGCGCCGTCCGGTGCTTCCACTGGCTCGCGTGAAGCGCTCGAGCTGCGTGATGGCGACAAGAGCCGTTACCTGGGCAAAGGTGTGCTCAAGGCCGTGGCCAACATCAATGGCCCGATCCGCACCGCGCTGCTGGGTAAAGACCCGGTTGACCAGAAAGCCCTCGACCGCATCATGATCGAGCTCGACGGTACCGAGAACAAAGGCAGCCTGGGCGCCAACGCGATTCTCGCCGTCTCCCTGGCTGCGGCCAAGGCAGCTGCCCACGATCAGGACCTGCCGCTGTACGCGCACATTGCCAATCTGAACGGCACCCCGGGTGTTTACTCGATGCCGGTTCCGATGATGAACATCATCAACGGTGGCGAGCATGCCGATAACAACGTCGACATCCAGGAATTCATGGTGCAGCCGGTTGGCGCCAAGTCGTTCTCGGACGGTCTGCGCATGGGCACCGAGATTTTCCATCACCTCAAAGCCGTGCTGAAGGCTCGTGGCCTGAACACTGCCGTCGGTGACGAAGGTGGTTTCGCACCGAACCTGGCGTCCAACGAAGATGCCTTGAAAGTCATCTCCGAAGCCGTTGCCAACGCCGGTTACAAGCTGGGTACCGACGTGACCCTGGCGCTGGACTGCGCGGCGAGCGAGTTCTACGAAGACGGCAAGTACAACCTGTCCGGCGAAGGCCAGGTGTTCACTGCTGAAGGTTTCGCCGATTATCTGAAAGGCCTGACCGAGCGTTACCCGATCATCTCCATCGAAGACGGTCTGGACGAGTCCGACTGGGCTGGCTGGAAAATCCTCACCGACAAGATCGGCGAGAAGACCCAGCTGGTGGGCGACGACCTGTTCGTGACCAACACCAAGATCCTGAAAGAAGGCATCGATAAAAAGATCGCCAACTCGATCCTGATCAAGTTCAACCAGATCGGCACCCTGACCGAGACCCTGGAAGCGATCCAGATGGCCAAGGCCGCTGGCTACACTGCCGTGATCTCGCACCGCTCCGGCGAAACCGAAGATTCGACCATTGCCGACCTGGCCGTGGGCACCTCGGCTGGCCAGATCAAGACCGGCTCGCTGTGCCGTTCCGACCGCGTTTCCAAGTACAACCAACTGCTGCGTATCGAAGAGCAATTGGGCGCCAAAGCCAAGTACAACGGCCGTAGCGAATTCCGCGGCTAAGCTTGGTGAAGTAAAAGGACAGTGGATTGTGGCGAAAAAATCGCAACAGCGGGTTTTTTGCCACTAGTCTGATGCCTTAGAGTACGAGCCTGGTTCTTCCAGGCTTCGTGCTATCTGACGTTGCAACGTGTGGCATGGCTGTTTTTTTTCAGTGGATACCTGATATTCGATGCGCAGTCCCTATTGGTTGTTTCTCGTCTTGCTCTTGCTCCTGGGGGGGTTGCAGTACCGCCTGTGGGTGGGAAATGGCAGCCTGGCACAGGTGGCCGACCTGACTCAGCAAATTGCGGATCAGCAAGCTGAAAACCAGACGTTGCTGGAGCGCAACCGGGTGATGGACGCCGAAGTGATGGAACTGAAAAAAGGCATGGAGACCGTTGAAGAGCGGGCTCGCCATGAGTTGGGCATGGTCAAGGATGGTGAAACCCTTTACCAGTTGGCCCAATGATGCACGCCTTGCCGGCCTTCTGGGCCGTGATCCCTGCCGCGGGTGTGGGTGCCCGTATGGCCGCCGACCGTCCCAAGCAATATTTGCCGTTGGGCGGACGCACTATTCTCGAACACAGCCTTGGCTGTTTCCTTGACCATCCAGCCTTGAAAGGTCTGGTGGTCAGTCTTGCACCTGATGATCCCTACTGGCCGAACCTGGCCTGCGCTCGCGATCCGCGAATCCAGCGGGTAGAGGGTGGTGCCGAGCGTTCGGACTCGGTACTCAACGCCTTGTTGCACCTGCATGCGCAAGGTGCCGCTGATGAGGATTGGGTGCTGGTCCATGACGCGGCACGGCCGAACCTGAGCCGCGATGATCTCGACAAATTGCTCACGGAGCTGGCGGACGATCCGGTCGGCGGCTTGCTCGCTGTTCCTGCTCGCGACACCTTGAAGCGTATGGACAAGCACGGGCGGGTCCTCGAAACCGTCGACCGCAGCCTGATCTGGCAGGCCTACACTCCGCAGATGTTTCGCCTGGGCGCCTTGCACCGAGCGTTGGCCGACAGCCTGGTGGCCGATGTCAGCATCACCGACGAAGCCTCGGCGATGGAGTGGTCGGGCCAGGCGCCGCGCCTGATCGAAGGGCGTGCGGATAATCTCAAGGTCACGCGACCCGAGGATCTCGAGTGGTTGCGCTTGCGTTGGGCGAATCGCGGTTCCTTGTAGGTTTTGCGTCAGTCCTGATATTCCGGCCGTTCGGCCAAGCCTTCCTTCAAGTAATCCACCAGCTTGCGCACCTTGGGCGATAGATGCCGTTGCTGCGGGTACAGTGCCCAAACGGCGGTGTTCGGTGGCTGATGAGCGTCCAGCAGTGACACCAGTGCGCCGCTGTTCAAGTGCTCCAGCACGTAGTAGTCCGGCAGCTGGCACAAACCCACGCCCTGAAGTGCAGCATCCAGCACCGCTTGCCCACTGTTGCAGCGCCAGTTGCCCTGAATGCGCTGGGAAAATTCGCGCCCGTCCTGAGCCAGTTGCCACAGATCCGAACTCCCCACCAGGCAGTTATGCCGGCTGAGTTCCGAAAGACTGTGTGGGCGGCCGTAATGTTCCAGGTAGGAGGGCGACGCACACAGATACATGCGTCGTGGCGCCAGGCGGGTGGCCACCAGTCGCGAGTCTTGCAGGCGCCCGAGGCGGATCGCCAGGTCCAGGCCTTCATGCACCAGGTCCAGTGGCCGATTGCTCAATTCGATATCGATGCGCAGTTGCGGATAGAGCCCCATGAAGCGGGTCACCAGCGGCACGATAAACCGTTCGCCATAGGCCACGGCACAGGTCATGCGCAACATGCCCTTGGGTTCGCTGGTGAGATCGCCCACCGCACGTAAGGCCTCTTCGCGTCCATCCTGCAGGCGCTGGCAATGTTGAAGGAAGGTCTGCCCGGCTTCGGTGAGGGTCACGCGCCGGGTACTGCGATAGAGCAGGCGGGTTTGCAGGCGCTCTTCCAGCCGTACGACTTGTCGACTGATATGCGAGGAGGAAACCCCCAGGCGTTCAGCTGCAGCGGTGAACTGACTGCATTCGGCTACCGCGACGAACTCGTCGATGCCTTCCCAGCGGTTATCGGACATCAAGATTATCCCTGTACAGCAATAATGTTTTGCTTTTGGCTGGATTATTCATCGTTCGACAGTGTTTTACACTCGATGCCTCGTTTTTATCCACATTGGAGAGCCAGGATGATCAAGTCGCGCGCTGCTGTTGCCTTCGAGGCCAAGAAACCCCTCGAGATCGTTGAAGTCGACGTCGCGATGCCGAAGGCCGGGGAAGTGCTTCTGCGGGTCGTCGCCTCCGGTGTATGTCATACCGATGCCTACACCTTGTCGGGCGCCGATCCGGAAGGCATTTTTCCGTCGATCCTTGGGCATGAAGGCGGTGCCGTGGTTGAAGCCATTGGCGAAGGCGTGACCTCGGTAGCCGTGGGCGATCACGTGATCCCGCTGTACACCCCGGAATGCGGCCAGTGCAAATTCTGCAAGTCGGGCAAGACCAACCTGTGCCAGGCGATTCGCGCCACCCAGGGCAAAGGCTTGATGCCGGACGGCACCACGCGCTTCTCCTACAAGGGTCAGCCGATTTTCCACTACATGGGCACTTCGACCTTCTCCGAGTACACCGTGTTGCCGGAAATCTCCGTGGCGAAAATTGCCAAGGACGCACCGCTGGAAAAAGTCTGCCTGCTGGGTTGCGGCGTCACCACCGGTATCGGTGCCGTGATCAATACCGCCAAGGTCAAGCCGGGCGACACCGTGGCCATTTTCGGTCTGGGCGGTATCGGCCTGTCGGCCGTGATCGGCGCAGTCAAGGCCAAGGCGGCGCGGATCATTGCCATCGACATCAACCCGGCCAAGTTTGAAATTGCCAAGCAATTGGGCGCTACCGACTGCGTGAATCCGAAAGATTTCGACCGTCCGATCCAGGAAGTGATCGTCGACATGACCGATGGCGGCGTCGATTTTTCCTTCGAGTGTATCGGCAACGTGCAACTGATGCGTGCGGCGCTGGAGTGCTGCCATAAAGGTTGGGGCGAATCGGTGATCATCGGCGTGGCCGGTGCAGGCCAGGAAATCGCCACCCGTCCATTCCAACTGGTGACCGGTCGCGTCTGGCGCGGTTCGGCATTCGGTGGCGTGCGCGGCCGCAGCGAGCTGCCAAGCTACGTGGAAATGGCCCAGACCGGCGAAATCCCGCTGGATACCTTCATCACCCACACCATGGGCCTGGAAGACATCAATAAGGCTTTTGACCTGATGCATGAAGGCAAAAGCATTCGTACTGTCATCCATTTCTAAAGCAGCGATGAGTTGCAAGCTTCAAACGGCGAGGGGTAACGCCTCTTCGCCGCGAGGGCTTGCAGCTTGAAGCCAAGGGTGCGTCCATGAGTCTGGAAAATATTTCGTGTCAGAAGAGCTTCGGCGGCTGGCATAAGCGTTATCGCCATCACTCCGAGGTGCTGGGTTGCGACATGGTGTTTGCCGTGTACCTGCCGCCACAGGCCGAACAGGGCGGCAAGCTGCCGGTGCTCTACTGGCTGTCGGGCCTGACCTGCACTGATGAGAACTTCATGCACAAGGCGGGCGCCATGCGCCTGGCGGCGGAGCTTGGGTTGATCATCGTTGCACCGGATACCAGTCCGCGTGGCGCCGATGTGCCGGGGGATCCGGATGGCGCGTGGGATTTTGGCCTGGGTGCCGGATTTTATCTCAACGCTACCCAGGAGCCTTGGGCCAAACACTATCGGATGCATGACTACGTAGTGCAGGAATTGCCGGCGTTGGTCGAGGCGCATTTCCCTGCGTCGGACAAGCGTGGCGTCAGTGGTCATTCCATGGGCGGTCACGGTGCCCTGGTCTGCGCGCTGCGTAACCCTGGGCGTTATCAATCGGTGTCGGCGTTCTCGCCGATCAACAATCTGATGGATTGCCCCTGGGGGCAGAAGGCCTTCTCCCGGTACCTGGGCGAAGAACGCTCGAAATGGCGTGAGTGGGATGCAACGGTGTTGATCAGCGAGGCCTCGGAAAAACTGCCATTGCTGGTCGATCAGGGCGATCGGGATGACTTCCTGGTCACGCAGCTCAAGCCCGAGGCCCTGCAGCAAGCGGCCAGACAGGCCGGTCATCCGCTGACCCTGCGCCTGCAACCCGGTTATGACCACAGCTATTTCTTCATCGCCAGCTTCATCGACGATCACTTGCGGCATCACGCGCACGCCCTGAACGCCTAAAGCAGGTAGAATCACGCCCTGAATCAATCAGGGCGTTTTTTTATGCGTATTGGCCACGGCTATGATGTGCACCGTTTCGCGCAAGGCGACTTCATCACTCTGGGCGGTGTGCAAATTGCCCACAGCTTTGGGCTGCTCGCCCACTCCGACGGCGACGTGTTATTGCATGCATTGAGCGATGCCTTGTTGGGTGCCGCTGCGCTGGGTGATATCGGCAAGCACTTCCCGGACACCGATCCGCAATTCAAGGGGGCCGACAGCCGTGTGCTGTTGCGTCACGTCGTCGCGCTGATCCACGCCAAGGGCTGGAAGGTCGGCAACGTCGATAACACCATCGTTGCCCAGGCGCCGAAAATGGCTCCGTATATCGAAGCGATGCGCGCGTTGATTGCCGCGGATCTGCAAGTTGAACTGGATCAAGTGAACGTGAAAGCTACCACCACTGAAAAGCTCGGCTTCGTCGGCCGCGAGGAAGGCATCGCCGTGCATTCCGTTGCCTTGTTGCTGCGCTCATGAATGAACTGCAATTGCTCGGCCCGCGTGCCTATGGCGAACCGCTGGGCAGCGCCGTATTAAAAGCTATCGCCGAAGATTTCCAGGTCGATGAAGTGCTCGATATCCCGTTGACCGGCGACGGCGAACACCTGTGGATCTGGGTTGAGAAGCGTGGCCTGAATACTGAAGAGGCCGCCCGACGCATCGCCAAGGCGGCAGGCGTGCCATTGCGCACGGTCAGCTACGCCGGGTTGAAAGATCGCCAGGCGCTGACGCGCCAATGGTTCAGCGTGCAACTGCCAGGCAAGGCCGACCCCGATCTGTCTGGCGCAGAAAACGCCACCCTGAAAATCCTCAAGACCGCACGGCACAAGCGCAAGCTGCAACGCGGCGCGCACTCGGCCAATGGGTTTACCCTGCGCCTGACCCAGTTTGCAGGCGATCGAGAGGCTATCGAGGCGCGTCTGCAGTTGATCGCCCAACAGGGCATTCCCAATTATTTCGGCGCCCAGCGTTTTGGTCATAACGGTGGCAACGTGGTCGACGCCCGCGACTGGGCAGCCCGCAAGGCCTTGCCGGAGCAGCGCAACGTGCGCTCGCGGTTGCTCTCGACTGCCCGCAGCTTCCTGTTCAACCAGGTGCTGGCGGCCCGTGTCGCCGATGGCAGTTGGCAGCGTGCGCAGGTAGGCGATCTGCTGGCCTTCACCGACAGCCGCAGTTTCTTTCCCGCTGGCGTTGCTGAATGCACCGACCCGCGTCTGGCCATCCTCGACCTGCATCCCACCGGGCCCCAGTGGGGCGAGGGCGATTCGCCTGCCACCGGCGCAACTCATGAACTGGAGCAGCGCATCGCCAATGGCGAAGCCGATTTGCGTGACTGGTTGGCAAACGCCGGAATGAGCCAGGAACGACGCATTCTGCGGCTGCCCATCGGCGGGTTGACGTGGCATTATCCTTCGCCTGACATTCTGCAATTGGAATTCGTCCTGCCGGCCGGATGCTTCGCCACCGTATTGGTGCGTGAACTCGTCGATCTGGTGCCGGTGGGGCAGACGGACAGCCCATGCGTATTCTGATTTCTAACGACGACGGGGTCATGGCACCCGGTCTCGCCGCGCTGCATGCTGCGCTGGCGGATTATGCCGAGTGCGTGGTGGTTGCCCCGGACCAGGACAAAAGCGGCGCCAGCAGTTCGCTGACCCTCGACCGTCCGCTGCACCCACACACCCTGGCCAATGGCTTCATCAGCCTCAACGGCACGCCGACCGACTGTGTGCACCTGGGCCTCAATGGGCTGCTGGCACATGAGCCGGACATGGTGGTGTCGGGAATCAACCTGGGGGCCAACCTGGGGGATGACGTGCTGTATTCCGGTACGGTCGCCGCGGCGCTTGAAGGGCGCTTCCTCACAGCGCCTTCCTTCGCCTTTTCCCTGGTGTCGCGCCAGGTTGAAAACCTGCCGACGGCGGCCTACTTCGCGCGCAAACTGGTGGCAGCTCATGCCGAGCTGGACCTGCCGCCGCGCACGGTGCTGAACGTGAACATTCCCAACCTGCCGCTCGATCACATCCGCGGGATCCAGTTGACTCGCCTGGGCCATCGGGCTCGTGCAGCGGCACCGATCAAGGTGGTCGATCCCCGCGGCAAGGCCGGTTACTGGATTGCCGCTGCCGGCGATGCGGAAGACGGTGGGCCGGGAACGGACTTTCATGCCGTCATGCAGGGTTATGTCTCGATCACCCCGCTGCAACTCGATCGCACCTTCAATGATGCTTTTGCACGTCTCGATGGCTGGCTGGAGGGACTGCGCTGATGGCTCGTGAGCAGGACGACATGTTGCGCCGGGGGATCGGCATGACCTCCCAGCGCACCCGCGAACGCTTGATCCAGCGTCTCTACGAAGAGGGGGTGAGCAACCCCCAGGTACTGGAAGTGATTCGTCGTACGCCGCGTCATTTGTTCGTCGATGAGGCATTGGCCCATCGCGCCTATGAAGACACGGCGCTGCCGATCGGCCACAACCAGACCATTTCCCAGCCTTATATGGTGGCGCGCATGAGCGAGCTGCTGTTGGAGGCGGGACCGTTGGACAAGGTGATGGAGATCGGTACCGGGTCCGGCTATCAGACAGCAGTCTTGTCGCAGCTGGTCGAGCGGGTATTTTCGGTCGAGCGCATCAAGGTGCTGCAGGATCGGGCCAAGGAACGCCTGGTCGAGTTGAATTTGCGCAACGTGGTCTTTCGCTGGGGCGATGGCTGGGAGGGCTGGCCAGCGCTGGCGCCGTACAACGGCATTATTGTCACTGCCGTAGCGACCGATGTGCCTCAGGCTTTGCTCGATCAACTGGCGCCGGGAGGTCGTCTGGTGATTCCGGTCGGCTCGGGGGAAGTTCAGCAATTGATGTTGATCATTCGTGAGGAACATGGTTTTTCCAGGCGTGTTCTGGGGGCGGTTCGCTTCGTCCCATTGCTCAATGGGCCGCTGGCCTGAGCATTTATTGAACACCGCTGAATTCTCTTCGTTTGCCTTGGTCTTACAGCGGCAAGGATGGGTTAAACGCGGTCCTGGAGCATCAGGCAAACGTGTGCGTGTGCCGATTTTGCTGCAGTGCCGGTAAAGCGCTAACGGCCAGTTATACTTGCGACACTTCATGCCTGAACAAGGCAATATTCTATTTCAGCCACCAGAAAGGGAGCGGCGGGTGAGTCTCAAAGTCATTGCGCAGTGTATTGGTACAAAAAGCTTTCAGTGCCTGGTGACTGGCCTTGTCTTGAGTTCATTGCTGGTCGGTTGTTCGAGCACCAAGTCGAGTGACGTGCGGGTCGTGGATCGCAACAATACTGCTGCCCAGCGTCCTGCCGTCACCACCGGCCAGTATGTGGTCCGGCGTGGCGATACGCTGTTTTCGATCGCCTTTCGCTACGGTTGGGACTACAAGGCCCTTGCAGCTCGAAACAATATTCCTGCGCCCTACACGATACATCCGGGTCAGACGATTCGCTTTGATGGTCGCAGCGGTTCAACGCCGACCCCGGTCGTAACTTCGTCCACCTCCAGCAGCTCTGCGTCGGGCAAATTCACCGTCACCCGGCGTCCGGCTTCGGCGGCCGGCACCACCACGACCGCTGTTGCTCCGAGCGTTGCCAGCAAGCCGGCGCCAGCGCCTTTGCCGCCAGCGGGGCCGGCGCCGACGGGCTGGGGATGGCCATCTAATGGCATTTTGATTGGAAAATTCTCTTCAAACGGTAGTTTGAATAAAGGAATTGATATCGCCGGAGATTTGGGACAGCCTGTTTTAGCTGCGTCTGATGGGACAGTGGTTTACGCCGGGAGTGGCTTGCGGGGCTACGGCGAGTTGGTCATCATCAAACACAGCGATACCTACGTCAGTGCCTACGGTCATAACCGCAGGCTGTTGGTTCGGGAGGGGCAGCAGGTCAAGGTCGGGCAGACAATTGCCGAAATGGGGTCAACGGGTACAGACCGGGTGAAACTGCATTTTGAGATTCGCCGCCAGGGTAAACCAGTCGATCCGCTGCAATTCCTGCCACGTCGTTGATGTGCTTCCAGCCTGTTCCGTCACGTAGAGGGAACAGGCTCCAGCGTTGCCAAGGATAAAGGCGCCGCTAGAGCTTGAGGTCGAACTCACCAAAGGACTATAACAATGGCTCTCAGTAAAGAAGTGCCGGAGTTTGACATCGACGATGAGGTTCTCCTGATGGAGACCGACGTCGCATCGGATCAGACGTCGAATGATGGGGCTGCTGCGCCCTCCGCTCGCGCAAAATCCAAACACTCCGCTTCACTCAAGCAACACAAGTACATTGACTACACACGGGCGCTAGACGCCACCCAGCTGTATCTCAATGAAATCGGCTTTTCCCCCTTGCTCTCCCCGGAAGAAGAAGTTCACTTTGCGCGCCTGTCGCAAAGTGGCGATCCGGCCGGGCGCAAACGCATGATTGAAAGTAACTTGCGGCTGGTGGTGAAAATCGCCCGGCGCTACGTCAATCGGGGATTGTCATTGCTTGACCTGATCGAAGAGGGCAATCTCGGATTGATCCGGGCGGTAGAAAAATTCGATCCGGAACGCGGCTTCCGTTTCTCGACCTACGCAACCTGGTGGATCCGTCAGACCATCGAGCGCGCGATCATGAATCAGACCCGGACCATCCGGCTGCCAATTCATGTGGTCAAGGAGCTCAACGTCTACCTCCGTGCGGCACGTGAGTTGACCCAAAAACTCGATCATGAACCTTCCCCCGAAGAAATCGCCAACCTGCTGGAGAAACCGGTAGGAGAGGTCAAGCGCATGCTGGGCCTGAATGAGCGGGTTTCTTCAGTTGACGTCTCGCTGGGTCCGGATTCGGATAAAACCTTGCTGGACACCCTCACCGACGACCGTCCCACCGACCCTTGCGAACTGCTTCAGGACGATGACCTGTCGCAAAGCATCGATCAGTGGCTCTCTGAGCTGACGGACAAGCAGCGCGAGGTGGTTATTCGCCGCTTTGGTCTGCGTGGCCATGAGAGCAGCACGCTTGAGGATGTTGGCCTGGAAATCGGGCTGACGCGGGAGCGGGTAAGGCAGATCCAGGTCGAAGGACTGAAACGGCTGCGTGAAATTCTCGAAAAAAATGGCCTATCAAGTGAGTCACTGTTCCAGTAACAGCCTCTCTCGATAACAAAAGCCCCGTCTATGTCGGGGCTTTTTGTTGGGCGCTGATCAGGCGTCGATCAATGGTGCGAGCGGTTGGTTCTCTTTCTCAGGTTTATGTAAGCCTTCGCTTAGTCTTTCGTAAGTGTTCAGTTTTTAAATTCGGAAGTTGTATTCCGCTGGTGTGTAGTACGTTATTTAATCTATTGTTTTTAAAGAGTTTATTTGACTTTCGTCAGCCACCTATACGGAGTGTTTAACTCCCAAGGGTGATTGTGATTAACGGGGAACTCTCTAATATCAGCCCTGTGTCGACGGACAGACACAGCCATCAAGGATGATGGTCAGGGAACATCGCAAGGACGTGATTCATCAGGACGATGAAAGGGAACACAGGGAATAGGGAAAAAATGTGGGCGGGTCAAACCGCCCCTTTTTTTTGCCTGCAGAAAAGCAAAAAGGCCCACGAGGGGCCTTTTGAGAGCGCTAAGCCAGGATCAGCGTTCGAGGTCTTTGATCTTGCCTTTGACCCCATCCCACTCTTCGGCGTCTGGCAGCGACTCTTTCTTCTCGGTGATGTTGGGCCAGATTTCGGCCAACTCAACGTTCAACTGAATGAATTCCTGCATTTCTTCCGGGACTTCGTCCTCGGAGAAAATGGCCACGGCAGGGCATTCCGGCTCGCACAGGGCGCAGTCGATGCACTCATCCGGGTGAATCACCAGGAAGTTCGGGCCTTCGTAAAAGCAGTCCACCGGACAGACTTCTACGCAGTCGGTGTACTTGCACTTGATGCAGTTGTCGGTGACGACGAAGGTCATTTCTAATTCTCTCCTCAGGCGGCATGCTGCGCCCCTTCACGTTGGGGTCGCTGGGTTTGGGAGCGGTCGACTGCAGACCAGGCTAATTGCCTGCAGCACCCCAAACCGCGCGAGATTCTAACAGCTTGCAGGCGACAGCGTTAGATCCGTGTCTTCAGTGTATAGAGCATTTCGAGCGCACGACGCGGCGTGAGGTCATCCAGATCAAGTTTGGCCAACTCATCGAGCACCGGATGAGGCAGGCTGGCGAACATGTCGCTCTGCTGCGGTGCCGCGGGTTTGCCTTTGGCCGGGGCGGGGGCTTCATGGGGCAAGCTGGTGGTTTCCAGGCGGCTCAAATGCTCGCGAGCCCGCAGGATGACCTCATTCGGCACGCCGGCCAGTTGTGCTACCGCCAACCCGTAGCTTTGGCTGGCCGGGCCAGGCAGCACGTGGTGGAGGAATACAATGCGTTCGTTGTGCTCGGTGGCATTGAGGTGCACGTTCGCCACCAGTGGCTGGCTTTCCGGCAGGACCGTCAGCTCGAAGTAGTGCGTGGCGAACAGGGTGTAGGCGCGCAACTGGGCCAGGCGCTCGGCAGCGGCCCAGGCCAGGGACAGGCCGTCGAAGGTGCTGGTTCCACGACCGACTTCGTCCATCAGCACCAGGCTGCGCTCGGTGGCGTTGTGCAGGATGTTTGCGGTTTCGCTCATTTCCACCATGAAGGTCGAGCGCCCGCCTGCCAGGTCGTCACTGGAGCCGATCCGGGTGAAGATGCGGTCCACCAGCGACAACTCGCAACTGGCCGCAGGCACGAAACTGCCGATATGAGCCAGCAACACAATCAGTGCGGTCTGGCGCATGTAGGTGGATTTACCGCCCATGTTCGGGCCGGTGATCACCAGCATTCGTGTGTTGTCATCCAGGCTCAGGTCGTTGGCCACGAACGGCGTGGTCAAGACTTGCTCGACAACCGGGTGACGGCCTTGGCTGATACGCATGCGCGGCTCGCTGACGAAGCGCGGGCAGTTGAGGTCCAGATTCAGCGCGCGCTCGGCCAGGTTGCTCAAGACATCCAGTTCGGCCAATGCGGCTGCGGTGTCCTGCAGGGGCGGCAATTGACTGATCAGGTCTTCAAGCAACGCCTCGTAGAGCATTTTCTCGCGCGCCAGTGCACGGCTCTTGGCGGACAATGCCTTGTCTTCAAACGCCTTGAGCTCCGGCGTGATAAAACGCTCGGCGCCCTTGAGAGTCTGGCGTCGGATGTAATCGGCAGGCGCTTGCTCCGCTTGCTTGCTCGGCAACTCGATGAAGTAGCCGTGGATTCGGTTGTAGCCGACCTTGAGATGGGACAGTCCGGTACGGGCTTTTTCCCGGGCCTCGAGGTCGATCAGGAACTGGCCGGCGTTTTCGCTCAAGGCTTGCAGCTCATCCAGCTCGGCGTCGTAACCGGTTTTCAACACGCCACCGTCACGGATCACCGCGGGCGGGTTGTCGATAATCGCCGTTTCCAGCAGCGCTGCCAGTTCGGGGTAGGTGCTGGTGATCACTGCCAACTGATTGAGGTGCGGTGCATCCAGTTCGCTCATTGCCAATTGCAATTGCGGCAGGGCGCCCAGGGCATCACGCAGTCGGGCCAGGTCGCGAGGGCGGGCGTTACGCAGGCCGATCCTCGCCAGGATGCGCTCGATGTCGCCGATTTCCTTGAGTTGCGGCTGTATTTTTTCGAAGCGATAGCCGTCGAGCAGGCACGTGATCGAGCTCTGTCGGGCTTGCAGCACTTTAAGATCGCGCAGCGGGCGGTTCAGCCAGCGGGTCAGCAAGCGGCTGCCCATTGCGGTTTGGCAGCGATCGACCACCGATTGCAGGGTGTTGTCGCGACCGCCGGCCAGATTGACGTCCAGTTCCAGGTTGCGACGGCTCGCGCCATCCAGCACCACGGTATCGTCTAGGCGCTCATGGCGCAGGCTGCGCAGGTGCGGCAGGGCGGTGCGCTGGGTTTCCTTGGCGTAGCTCAGCAGGCAGCCGGCCGCGCCGATGGCCAGCGTCAGGTTCTCGCAGCCAAAACCCTTGAGGTCCTGGGTGGAAAATTGCTGGCATAGGCTCTTCAGCGCCGAATCCCGCTCAAAATCCCAAGGCGCACGCCGGCGAACACCGCGACGCTTTTCGGCAGGCAGGTCCTTTGGCCAGTCATCGGGAATCATTAACTCGACCGGATTGACCCGCTCCAGTTCCGCCAGCAGATTTTCCCAACCCTTGATTTCAAGGACGGTGAAATTGCCACTGGTGATGTCCAGCACGGCCAGGCCGAACAGGCGTTCGTCACCCAGCACGGCTGCGATCAGGTTGTCGCGACGCTCGTCGAGCAGCGCTTCGTCGCTGACGGTGCCAGGGGTAATGATGCGAACCACCTGGCGCTCCACTGGCCCCTTGCTGGTCGCCGGGTCACCCACTTGCTCGCAGATCACCACCGATTCGCCGAGCTTGACCAGCTTCGCCAGGTAACCCTCGGCGGCATGGTAAGGAATGCCGCACATAGGAATCGCCTGTCCCGCCGACTGTCCACGCGCTGTCAGGGTGATGTCCAGCAACTTGGCGGCCTTCTTCGCATCTTCGTAGAAGATCTCGTAGAAGTCGCCCATGCGATAGAACATCAACTGGTCCGGGTGCTGGTTCTTCAGGCGCCAGTACTGCTGCATCATCGGAGTGTGGGAGGACAGATCGGAGAGTGCTTTATTCATCGGGTAATCAGGTGGATTCATTCAAGAGGGTGGGTGAAGGGCGGTGTTACGCAGGCCTTTACGCGATGGACGCAAGGTTACCACGCGCGAGTCCGCGCGACCCAGGATCAGCATCTGCGGGTCCGTCGGCGGGATATGCAGCGACGCATTTGTCATCGTCCAAAAGAACATGCATTATGCGGTTCATGCACAAACGCAATGTATCTACTGTTCTAAGAGCGCTGCTCGACCAGCACGGGATTTCTCCTACGGAGTTGCACCGGCGTACCGGCGTGCCGCAATCCACCCTGTCGCGGATTCTTGGCGGCAAGATTGCCGATCCGTCGGACCGGCATATCTCGAAGATCGCCGATTATTTCCAGGTCAGTACTGACCAGCTTCGCGGCCGTGTCGAGCTCGGTTCAGGTCATTCACCGGCTCGTGAACCTTCGCATTCGGAACTCAAGGACATAAGCCTGTGGGATGACGAAACTCCCATCGACGACGATGAGGTGTCGGTGCCATTTTTGCGTGAGGTTGAATTGGCTGCTGGATCGGGACGATTCGCCATCGAGGAAAGCGAGCGCGCCAGCCTGCGATTCGGCAAGCGCAGCCTGCGGCATAATGGGGTGCAGTTCGACCAGGCCAAGTGCGTGACAGTGCGCGGCAACAGCATGTTGCCGGTGCTGCGCGATGGCGCCACGGTCGGTGTCAATGCTGGCAAATGCGGGATCGGCGACATCGTCGATGGTGATCTGTATGCCATCAATCACAATGGCCAACTGCGGGTGAAGCAGTTGTATCGCATGCCGAGCGGGATTCGCCTGCGTAGCTTCAACCGGGAAGAACACCCGGATGAAGACTACAGCTTCCAGGACATTCAGACTGGGCAGATCATTATTCTGGGACATGTCTTCTGGTGGGGTATGTACGCCCGCTGAGGTTTTTCAGTCGCCCGATCGAGCCGCCGCAGGCGGCTTTTTCTTGTCTGAAGTAATGCGTTTACGCATTGGTTTTATCTGAATCCAGGTCTTTTTGGTTGACCTGTTATGCATTGGTGCATAATCTGGTTGCCAGCGTCGTCCAGCCTGGAGGTATTGAAATGACAATCGAACAGCAAGGGCTGCTGGAGATTCCTGTCTGGCTGGTCATGGCACTCGCAGTGCTGGGTGGGGTGGTGGGGGAAATGTGGCGCGCCGATAAGGACGGGGCGCGGGGCTGGGTATTGGTGCGGCGTCTGATCCTGCGTTCCGGGTCGAGCATGATGTGTGGCGTTTCGGTGGTGATGTTGCTGTATGCAGCCAATGTTTCGGCCTGGACGGCCGGTGCACTGGGTGGTTTGACGGCGGTGGCCGGGGCGGACTTTGCCATTGGCATGTATCGACGCTGGGCAGCCCGGCGTATCAATGCGCAGTAGGCCGTCGCCCATGATCGCGGCCAGGAACGACCATAGTCCTCGTCTCACATTTTGTCCCAGCCAGTGCCTTGCAAGCGCTACCTGGTCCTGTAGGGTAGTGCGCACGCCCGTCTGACAAGGAGATAACCGTGAATGAAATCACCCAACTGGCCGCGGAACTGGGCCGGCGTCTGCAGGTTCTCAATGCCCATGTCAGTACTGCCGAATCCTGCACCGGAGGCGGTATTGCCGAGGCGATTACCCGGATCGCCGGCAGCTCGGCATGGTTCGAGGCAGGTTATGTCACTTACTCCAATCGGCAGAAGACCCGGCAACTGAAGGTGCCGACCGAATTGTTCGAGCGGGTGGGCGCGGTGAGCCGTGAGGTGGTCGAGGCCATGGTCCGCGGTGCCCAGCATGCCAGTCATGCACATTTCGCCGTGGCTGTCAGCGGGATTGCCGGGCCAGATGGCGGTTCGCCGAACAAGCCGGTCGGCACTGTCTGGCTGGCCTGGGGTGTAGGCGAGGCGGTGTTTGCCGAGTGCCGGCACTTCCCCGGTAACCGCGATGACGTCCGCCGACAAACGGTGAAGGCCGCGCTAGAGGGGCTGCTGCAACATGCTGCCGGAGAAATCTCAAATCAGGGGTAGGCGATCCACAATCGCTGTGGAATAATACTGTCTACTTATACAGGTGTTGGCCGTCAGGCCTTATTGATTACGTGAGGACTTTAATGGACGACAACAAGAAGAAAGCCTTGGCTGCGGCCCTGGGTCAGATCGAACGTCAATTCGGCAAGGGTGCCGTAATGCGTATGGGCGATCAGGACCGTCAGGCGATCCCGGCTATTTCCACGGGCTCTCTGGGTCTGGACATTGCACTCGGCATTGGCGGTCTGCCAAAAGGTCGTATTGTTGAAATCTACGGTCCTGAATCCTCCGGTAAAACCACGCTGACACTGTCGGTCATCGCCCAGGCGCAAAAAGCCGGTGCGACCTGCGCATTCGTCGATGCCGAGCACGCTCTGGATCCTGAGTACGCCGGCAAACTGGGTGTGAACGTTGATGACCTGCTGGTTTCCCAGCCGGACACCGGTGAGCAAGCCCTGGAAATCACCGACATGCTGGTGCGTTCCAACGCGGTTGACGTGATTATCGTCGACTCCGTGGCAGCACTGGTACCGAAGGCGGAAATCGAAGGCGAGATGGGTGACATGCACGTGGGCCTGCAAGCCCGTCTGATGTCCCAGGCGCTGCGTAAAATCACCGGTAACATCAAGAACGCCAACTGTCTGGTGATCTTCATCAACCAGATCCGGATGAAGATCGGCGTGATGTTCGGCAGCCCGGAAACCACCACAGGTGGTAACGCGTTGAAGTTCTACGCTTCGGTTCGCCTGGACATCCGTCGTACTGGCGCGGTGAAGGAAGGCGACGAAGTGGTGGGCAGCGAAACCCGCGTCAAAGTCGTCAAGAACAAGGTTGCTGCGCCGTTCCGTCAGGCGGAATTCCAGATTCTTTACGGTAAGGGCATCTACCTCAATGGCGAGATGATCGACTTGGGCGTGCTGCACGGGTTCGTTGAGAAATCCGGCGCCTGGTATGCCTACAACGGCACCAAGATCGGTCAGGGCAAGGCCAACTCGGCCAAGTTCCTTGCAGACAATCCGGACATCGCGGCCAAGCTCGAGAAGCAGATTCGTGACAAGTTGCTGTCGCCAGTGGGAGACCTCAACGCCTCGACGGTCAACGAGACCGAAGCTGATCTGGCCGACGCTGATATCTGATTGACCCCATGATCGCCGTACTCGATAACCTCGTCGCGGTGCGGCGAACTGCAATGGACCTGCTTGCGCGACGCGAGCACGGTCGAGTCGAGCTGACGCGCAAGCTGCGTCAGCGCGGCGCTCCTGATGAAATGATCGACACTGCCCTCGACCGCTTGACGGAAGAGGGGCTGCTGTCCGAATCACGTTACCTCGAAAGTTTTGTTTCCTACCGTGCTCGTTCAGGCTACGGCCCGTCGCGTATTCGCGACGAGTTGGGGCAGCGTGGCTTGCAGCGCGCGGACATCGAGTTGGCCCTGCGTGAGAGCGGTATCAACTGGCAGGCTCAGCTGGAAGACGTCTGGCGGCGCAAGTTTTCCGGGCAGTTGCCGGTGGACGCCCGCGAGCGTGCCAAGCAGGGGCGGTTTCTCGCTTATCGCGGTTATTCCATGGAGATGATCGGCCGCTTGTTCAGCGGCCGAGGAATGGAAGACTGATTGGGCCCGACTATGAAAGTAGTCGGGCCTTTTACATTTCAGGTCACCCTGGACTCTCGTTTGTGTTCCGGGATTGCAGGCTTGCTCGTCGCCCAGTTTTCACTCAGGTTGATATAGTCCACCAGTTCGCGCAGACGCCCGTGATCGCGGGCCTTGAAGGTGAATGCCAATCGCGTCAGGTGGCTGAATTGAGCGTCGTCGTGCTCCTCGCCACTGTATTCATGCTGGTGAAATTGACCGCTCAGGCACAGGTCGGCAAAGGCCGTTTGCATGTGCAGCAGCGCCTGATCGTTGAGCGGGTGGTTCATGCGGATCACGAACTGGTTTTTCAGCCAGCGGCTGGAGTGGAAGTTGCTGTAGAACTGATTGATCTGATCCACCGCCTCTTCAGCGCTGTACACCAGGCGAACCAGCTTCAGGTCGTTGGGCAGGATGTAATGGTTGGCCTCCAGTTGATTGCGAATGAAGTCCAGCGCCCCCTCCCAGAAGGTGCCGCCGGGAGCGTCCAGCAGCACCACTGGAACCAACGGACTTTTGCCGGTCTGGATCAGGGTCAGCACTTCGAGGGCCTCGTCCAGCGTGCCGAAGCCGCCGGGGCACAGCACCAGTGCGTCGGCCTCCTTGACGAAAAACAGTTTGCGGGTAAAGAAGAAGTGGAAAGGCAGCAGGTTACCGGTGCCGCCAACCGTGGGGTTGGCATGCTGCTCGAAAGGCAGGGTGATATTGAACCCCAGGCTATGCTCCCGGCCCGCGCCTTCATGGGCCGCCGCCATGATCCCGCCACCCGCGCCCGTAATCACCATCAGTTCGGATTGCGCGAGTTTTTCCCCGAGTTCCCGGGCCTGGGCGTACAACGGGTGTTCGATCGGCGTACGTGCCGAGCCAAATACCGTGACCTTGCGTCGTCCCTTGAACTGTTCGAGGACGCGAAACGCATGCTCCAGTTCGCGTAGGGCTTGCAGGGTAATCTTTGCGTTCCAGCGATTGTGGTCGTCCTGGGCCATGCGCAGGACCGTCAGCATCATGTCGCGGTAGATCGGGATATTCGGGCTGTTGGGGGAAACCAGGTTGAGTTGGTCTTCGATCTTGCTACTGAGATCGACGCCGTTGCTTTGAAAATGACGTATCAGCAAGTCATTCGGTTGATAAGGCATTCAACTTCTCCTTCTGCACGGAACCCTCGGTTCGTGAGCCAGACGCTGGAGGGCAGCTCCTTTTCTGCCGCGGACGTTGAACATCGATACATTGAATCTAGACGTTCGCCGTCCGTTGCGCTGACTTGATCATGGCCCTCCCGTGACTGCGCTGGCAAGCGCGGCTGCGCGCTGATCGATAGCTTTTCACCGCCCGTCTGAAGCCACACTCAAGGCAGCAGTCTCTGATTTACTGGATGACAGACACAGCAGGTCAGCCGTGCGCCCAGGGCAAGGCGCGGGGTATGGAGCGGTGGGGAGTCATCGGCAGGTAATGGTGATTCGAGGGCACGGAGGCGGGATCAATGAAACTGGTGATTTTGGAGATCGATACGCAGTTGTACCAAACGCTGAAGACGGCAGCTGAGGATCATCAGGTGAGCCTCGAGGAGGAATGTCGGCGACGGCTGGAGGGCAGAGAGCAGCGTTCGCCCTATTTGCAGGCGCTGGTCGCTGAACTGCGCGCGGCTGAAGAGCAGCGGCGCGCGGGCTCGTAGTGGTTACTTCTTTTTTTGCGCAGGTGTTGCCGGGCAATCCGATTCCTGGAATTTGGCCGAGGCGACTGGGCGATTGGTTTTGTTCTCGGTGAACTCGTAGCGCATGATCGCGCCCTTGGCCATCAGTTTGCGGTAGTTCGGGTTGCGGCAGACGCTCGAACCCAGTTGCAGGTACACCGCCTTGGGATTGCTGCGCATCTGATCGGCGTAGTCTTTCTGCACGCTCAAATGGTCGATCAATTCCTTGCCTTCGACGGTATAACCCATGTCGAGAATATCGTTGCTGACTTCGCGAGGCAGGCCGACGTTACTTTCCTGAGCGACCTGCTGCAGCATTTTGTTCAGGTCGTAGTCTTGCTTGGATGCGGCCTGGGCACTGAAGGGCAGCGCCAGTAGCAGGGCGGCGGTGGGAACGATAAGGCGCAGCATGGAACTCTCCTGATTCAGTGACTGGTGCTTCGACCCGTCACAGGGCTGAGCGTTCAGTGGCGGCAAATTATAGGGGGCAGGGCGCGGGCGGTACAGGCTTGTGCGGGGCGCTCTGGTAAACTGGTGCGACTTTACTGCCCTGCCGAGCGCTTTTTGTGTCGATTCAATCCACCTGCCGTCGAAACCTGTCATGAGCCACGCCGTTTCCCGTTTGCGCGCCTTGCGTCTGGCGCGGGCCGTCAGGCCTTTTGTAGCGCGCGGCTCGCGGGCCGAGCGTTGCGCCCGCTGCCGAGTGATTCCCAGTCATTGCATGTGCGCCTGGCGACCGACCGTCGCGGCCAAGTCAGCCATGTGCCTGGTGATGCATGACGTCGAGCCGATGAAACCGAGCAATACGGGCTGGCTGATTGCCGATGTGATCGCCCAGACCAGCGCGTTTGCCTGGTCGCGCACCGAAGTCGAGCCGGACTTGCTGGCACTGATCGCCGATCCGCAGTGGCAGCCGTACATCGTGTTTCCCGGGGAGTTTGTCGCGCCCGAGCGGGTGGTTTCGCAAGTTACGGTCGAGGAAGGCAAGCGCCCGTTGTTTATCCTGCTGGACGCCACCTGGAGTGAGGCGCGCAAGATGTTTCGCAAGAGCCCTTATCTTGAGCACCTGCCGGTGTTGAGTCTGGCGCCCGAGCAGCTGTCGCGCTATAAGTTGCGCCGCTCCAAGCGTGACGACCACTTCTGTACCGCCGAAGTGGCTGCATTGTGCCTGGAACTGGCCGACGATCCATTGGCCAGCGAAGCGCTGGATGCTTACCTGGACGTGTTCAGTACCCATTACCTGTCGGCCAAATTCCAACAACCGATCGATCCGAACGACGTCCCTCACGCTCGCCTCAAGCCCTTCCTCTAAGTCTTCAGGCCCCGATCAATCGGGGCTTTTTTGGCCAGAGTTGCGCCGCGAGCATGCCGGCCAGCATCAACCCGCAGCCAATGTAGCCGCGAGTGCTCAGTTGTTCTCCCAGCAACCAGGCGCCGGCGATGGCGGCAAAGACCGCTTCCATCGAAAAGATGATCGCCGCGTGGGAGGCAATCGCGTCCTTCTGGGCGATGACTTGCAAGGTGTAGCCGATACCGACGGCAATCACTCCGCCATACAGGATGGCCGGGCCGGCGGCGATAATTGCGTCGATGTCGAACGGCTCGAAATACAGCGCCAACAGCAGGCTGACCACCGCGCAGGTGGTAAATTGCAGGAAGGCCAGGCGAATCGGATCGTGCCGGCCGGCGAAAACGCCTACCAGTACCACGTGCCCGCCCCAGACAAATGCGCCGATCAATTGCAACCAGTCGCCGGAAGCCACCTGGAACTGATCGCCAACGCTGAGCAGAAACATCCCGACCACCGCCAGGGATGCTCCGAGCCAGGTACCGAGTCCGGTCTTGTGGCCAATGAGCAGTCCCAACAACGGCACTACAATGACGTAAAGGCCGGTGATGAACCCGGCGTTGGTCACACTGGTAAACAGCAGGCCGACCTGTTGCAGGTTGATCCCCAGGGCCAGCGCAAGTCCCATCAGGCACCCGCCAATCAGCAGTCCACGGGTCAGGAAGGGCTCCGGGCGAGCGGGGGCGCGCCACAGCACCAGCGGCAGCAGGCACAGTGAGCCCAGGGCGAAGCGCAGGCCGGAATAGAGGAAGGGACCGATATGGTCCATGCCGGAGGTTTGTGCGACAAATCCTGATCCCCAGATCATCGCGGTGATCAGCATCAGGACATCGGCGCGCAGGGCTTTGGTCTGCATGATGGCACTCTTATTATTCAGCCGGCTAAGATGCCGTAAAGGATGCGGCTTGACCACCCCGTCTTCGCTGGGCATCCTTGGCGCCGATTGGGGTGCGGCCGAAGATTGAAACGCCGAGTTTCCGGGCTCTTGGCGTTGAACGTACCCTGTTGGTAACACCTGCTGGTGCTGCCTTGTGTGTTTTGGTGAGATCTGAATGCATCGGGTCTGCCATAAAAAACAGGATCATTTGAAAAATGGCCACATACGACATCCTGATTGCCGATGACCACCCTCTCTTCAGAAGCGCACTGCGCCAGGCCGTTACCCTGGGTCTGGGCCCTGACGTGCGCTTGGTGGAAGTGGCAAGCATCGCCGAACTGGAAACCCGCCTGACTGAGAAGGCCGACTGGGATCTGGTCCTGCTGGATCTGAACATGCCGGGTGCGTACGGCTTTTCCGGGCTTGTCCTGCTGCGCGGCCAGTACCCGCAGATTCCGGTGGTAATGGTCTCGGCGCAGGAAGAAGCCTCGATCATGGTCAAGTCCCGCGAGTTCGGCGCCAGTGGCTTCATTCCCAAGTCCAGTTCGCTGGAAGTCATCCAGCAGGCGGTGCGTGCCGTGCTCGACGGTGATGTATTCTGGCCACCGCAAGCGTTCGAGGCGGTCGATGTTTCGCCTGAGGCCAAGGCTGCCAGTGAAGGCCTGGCGAGTTTGACGCCGCAACAGTTCCGGGTCTTGACCATGGTTTGCGAAGGGTTGCTGAACAAGCAGATTGCTTATGAATTGAGTGTTTCCGAGGCGACCATCAAGGCCCACGTCACGGCGATTTTCCGCAAGTTGGGCGTTCGCACTCGCACGCAGGCCGCGCTGTTGTTGCAACAACTTGAGTCAATTTCGCCTCAATAAACGCCTGTACCTTCACGCTTTTTTGACTTTTGTTGATCTAGCTTTCCCACTCCTTTTTTTCAGTTGCTTACTCTATGTCACCTTTCAAAGGTCAAACTGGTCTCAAACGTATCCTCAACGCGTCAGGCTATTCCCTTGATGGTCTACGTGCTGCCTTTACCGGCGAAGCGGCTTTTCGCCAGTTGGTACTGCTCAACGTCATCTTGATCCCTCTGACCTTCTTCCTCACTGTCAGCCGGGTCGAACAGGCAGTGCTGATCGCCGTCTGCCTCCTCGCGTTGATTGTGGAGTTGCTCAACTCTGCGGTGGAAGCGGCAATTGACCGAATTTCCCTGGACCTGCACCCCTTGTCGAAAAACGCCAAGGACATGGGCAGCGCTGCTCAGTTCGTGGCCTTGAGCATGATTGCACTGGTGTGGGCAGTGATTCTGATCTGACCGCTCAGGCAATGGTCGGCAGGACGATCTCGTCGCTGCGCTGAACCCCTGCGGTGAACGCGCGGCACAGTTCGAGGAACTCGCGCATCGCCGAGGTCTGGTACTTCTGTTTATGCCAGATGAAGTAGAACTGTCGCGCCAGGTCCAGATCTGGCGTTTCCACGGCCACCAGGCTGCCTCGGCGGAATGCGTCGCGCAGGGCCAACCGTGAAATGCAGCCAATCCCCAAGCCTGACTCGACGGCGCGCTTGATGGCCTCCGTATGTTCGAGCTCCAGTCGGATATTCAGGGCGCTCCGGTGATGGCGCATGGCCTGATCGAAGGTCAGGCGTGTACCGGAGCCTTGTTCGCGAAGAATCCATGCCTCGTGAGCCAGTTCTTCCATGCTCGCATGGCCACGCGCGGCTAGCGGGTGCTGGGGGGCGCAGAACACCACCAACTCATCTTCGACCCAACTTTGCACCTCGATGTCCGGGTGGTTGCAATCGCCCTCGATTAGACCCAGATCAATTTCATAGTGCGCGACCTGATGCACAATATTGGCTGTGTTCTGTACATGCAGTTTCACCTGGCTTTCCGGATGGCGCTGCATGAAGCTGCCGATCAGCAGGGTTGCCAGGTAGTTGCCGATGGTCAGCGTGGCACCGACCGCCAGAGAGCCAAATCCGGATTTGCCGTTGAGCAGGTCCTCGATTTCCTTGGCCTGGTCGAGCAGGGCCACGGCCTGGGGTAGCAATTGTTTGCCCAGGGCATTGAGGCTTAAGCGCTTGCCCGCCCGATCGAACAATTGGCAACTCGACTGGCGCTCGAGTTCAGTGATTGAAGTGCTGGCGGCCGACTGCGAGAGATTGAGCAGGCCGGCAGCCCGCGACACGCTCTCTTGCTGGGCGACGGCGACGAAGACTTGCAGTTGACGTAAAGTAAATCGCATATCGATATAACCGATAACCCTTATCTTAATAATTCAGTTAACAGATATTGTGGCTGCCATTAGAATGCGATGCAATTGCGCACGGCCGCTCATTTTTCGCAGAGCATGTGCAGACAAATCTCCAGGAGTTCCCCGTACATGAGCAACATGAACCACGAGCGTGTCCTCAGTGTCCATCACTGGAACGACACTCTGTTCAGCTTCAAGTGCACCCGTGACCCGGGCCTGCGCTTCGAGAACGGCCAGTTCGTGATGATCGGCCTGCAACAGCCCAACGGCCGCCCGCTTATGCGCGCTTACTCGATTGCCAGCCCGAACTGGGAAGAGCATCTGGAATTCTTCAGCATCAAGGTGCCTGACGGTCCGCTGACTTCCCAGTTGCAGCACTTGAAGGAAGGCGACGAGATCATCATCAGCAAAAAGCCTACGGGCACGCTGGTGCTGGATGACCTCAAGCCCGGTAAACACCTGTACCTGCTCAGCACCGGTACCGGTCTGGCGCCGTTCATGAGCGTGATCCAGGATCCGGAAACCTACGAGCGTTTCGAAAAAGTGATCCTGTGCCACGGCGTTCGTTACGTCAACGAAGTCGCCTACCGCGAATTCATCACCGAGCACCTGCCGCAGAACGAGTTCTTCGGCGAAGCCCTGCGTGACAAGCTGATCTACTACCCAACCGTTACCCGCGAGCCGTTCGAGAACGAAGGTCGCCTGACCGACCTGATGCGCAGCGGCAAACTGTTCAGCGACATCGGCCTGCCGCCGATCAACCCGCAGGACGACCGCGCCATGCTGTGCGGTAGCCCGAGCATGCTCGACGAGACCAGTGAAGTTCTGAACAGCTTCGGCCTGAAGGTTTCGCCGCGTATGCGTGAGCCAGGCGATTACCTGATCGAGCGAGCATTCGTCGAGAAATAATCGACCATTGTTTGTAATACCTGTGGGAGCCGAACGGCTCCCACAGTCGTTTCCGGGGTCAGGTTTTTGCCGGAATGACTTCCAGCACCCGGATCATTTCCGACGTGGGGTAGTGCCAGCGTACGTCCAGATCCCAGAACTGCGCTCCGTATTCCCTTTGCGCTGTAGGCGTCTGGTAAGCCGGGCGTGGGTCTTGTGCCAGGCATTGCTCAATCAGGGCTACCAGAGGCTCGTCAAGGCGCTGTGCGTGGCGGTGGGCCTGTTGCAGCGCGCTGTCGGTCCACTCCACGGTAATCAGCTGCGGCGCGGCGCTGGCGATGTGATTGGTGGCCTCGGGGATGATGTCGGCGTAGGGCACATACGGCTTGATATCGATGACCGGTGTGCCGTCCAGAAGGTCGATGCCGGATATCCACAGGCGATTGGCCTCGACTTTTTCCAGCTTGACCACTGACTGGCCGATGCCATTCGGGCGGTGGGTCGCGCGAGTAGCAAAAACCCCCATGGATTTGTTGCCGCCCAGGCGCGGCGGCCGGACCTTGAGCCGTGGTTTGTCTTCCAGCGCCTGGTGAAACAGGAACAGCAGCCAGACATGGCTGACCTGCTCCAGGCCTTGCACCGCGTCGCCATGGTCGAAGGGCGCGACCAGTTCCAGAATGCCACGTGCGGCCGGGGCCAGTTGGGGTTGGCGCGGGATGGCGAACTTCTCCTTGAAGCAGGAGCGCACGAAGCCGATGGGGGAAACGCTGTAGGTCATGGCGTGAGGTCGAGGCAGGAGCGGGCGGTCATGATAACCCGTGTGAGTCAGTCAGGCCGCCTTCGCGAGCAGGCTCGCTCCTACATTGGATCTCCTGTGCAACACAGACCCCTGTAGGAGCGAGCCTGCTCGCGATGGGCGCGCCCGGATCTAGAGACTAAACCCACCATCCAGCGGGATGATGTTCCCGGTCATGTAGGCCCCGGCGGTGCTCGCCAGGCTGATCGCCAAGGCGGCCATTTCTTCTTCGCGGCCCCAGCGTTTCATCGGGATCAGCGCCGTGTCTTCAGCCAGGGCCTGCTCATCATTGCCAATGTGCTGGGTCATTTTGCTCGGAAAGCGCCCAGGTGCGATCACGTTGACGTTGATGTGTTGGCTGACCAGTTCGCGGGCGAGGATCCGCGACAGTTGGTGCAGGGCCGCCTTGCTCGGACCGTAGGCGTAGGCTTGTTCGCCGAAGGATGAAATCCCGGCGACCGAACCGATGTTGATAATGCGCGCCGGGTTGGCAGCCGAACCAGCCTTGCGCAGCAAGGGAAGGAATTGCTGGATGCAGGTGAAGACCGAGGTCACGTTCAGTTGCATGACCTTTTCCCAGCCCTTGACCGGATAGCTCTCCAGCGGCGCGCCCCAAGTGGTGCCCGCGTTGTTGACCAGAATGTCCAGGTGGGTCAGCCGGCTGCCAAGACGCTCGACCAGTTGCGCCACGCCTTCTTCGCTGGCCAGGTTGGCAGCCACGGCGTGGCAGCGGCCAAGGGCACTCAACTCCTCGGCGGTCTGTTGGCAGGCTTCGGCATCGCGGGCACAGACGTACACGGTCGCGCCGGCCTCGACGAAGGCTTTAGCGATCATTTTGCCAATACCGCGGGTGCCACCGGTGATCAAGGCGGTGCGGCCTTGGAGGGAGAAGTAGGGGTGCATGGCGAATCCTGAGGGCTGAGGGTCATTACACCCTAGTCGTCAGGCGCCGGAAGCGGAGCCACTATTTTTTTGCGCAATGGCTGGCCATAAGGCCAAGCCCCGAGCGGCATGTGCAGCCCGGGGACGGCGAGGGGCTTACTGTGGACGGACGCGCAGGGTCAAGCCTTTGAGGAAATTGCGCAGCAACTGATCGCCGCACGGGCGGTAGTTGGTGTGGCCGAACTTGCGGAACAGCGCGCTCAGCTCTGGCTTGGAGACCGGGAAGTCGGCTGCCTTGAGAATCGCGTGCATGTCGTCTTCTTTCAGTTCGAAGGCAACCCGCAGTTTCTTCAGGATGATGTTGTTGGTCACCGGCGTTTCAATCGGCTGTGGCGGACGGCTCTCGTCCTTGCCACGCTTGAAGATCACCAGGCCGTCGAGAAAATGTGCCATCACCTCGTCGGGGCAGAACACGAAGCCTTCTTCCTCGTCCTTCTTGAGGTAGGTGGCGAGGTCTTCCTTGGTGACATCCATGCCGCCGAGCTTGATGATCTCGACGACCTTGTTGTCGCTGATGTCGAGCATGTAGCGCACGCTGCGCAGTACGTCGTTGTGAATCATGTGTGCAGTCCTGGTCATTCAGCGGTGGGCGTTGCCGGTGTCGGCGACGCCGAAAGGTGTGGCGACTTCAGAATTTCTCTTTGGCGGACAGGTAGCGCCATTGTCCAGCCGGCACCTTGCCGATGGAAACGCCACCGATTCGAATGCGGCGGATGGCGACGACCTTGAGGCCGACGGCCTGGCAGAGCAGGGCGATGATCCCCGGTTGCGGGTTCTTCATCGCGAAACGCAGGCGGTTTTCGTTCTGCCAGCTGGCCTTGACCGCCGGCAGTTCCTTGCCTTTATAGCTGAGGCCGTGGTTCAAGCGATTGAGGCCGTGGGCGACCATTTCGCCTTCGACTTCGACCACGTACTCCTGCTCGATCTTGCTGGCATCGGCGGTGAGCTTGCGCAGGACTTTCCAGTCCTGGGTGAACACCAGCAGGCCGCTGGCATTGGCCTGCAGGTCGGCGCTGGCGCTCAGACGCAGGAAGTGCCCCTTGAGCGGGCGCTTGCTGAAGCGGTGTTCTTCGCTCAGGGTCTCGGGGCTCAGCAATTGCTGGGCGCTCTCGACATCGACGCCGGCTGGCGCGTGCAGCAGCAGGGTCACTGGCTCCGGCACAGTGGCCTTGGCCTCGGGGTCAAGCGCGACTTTCTGTTCGCCGACCTTGAACTGCGGCTCATCAATCACCTCGCCGTCGACGGTCACCCAGCCGCCTTCGATGAACAACTCAGCCTCCCGACGGGAACAGCCGACGAGTTCGATGAGGCGTTTGGAAAGACGAATCGGGTCAGTCATGACAGGGCCGTAACAAAAAGGGGGTGGGTATTGTACCTGCCCCGCGCCGGTTAATCGCGGGGCGATTTGCTTCCTGTGGCTTTTAGCCGCGCTGCGCCTGCTGGTGGGATTGTTTCAAGCGCATGTGCAGCAAGGGATAAGGCTGGCCCATGCCGTCAACTTCCGAGCGTCCGATCACTTCGAACCCCTGCTTGAAATAGAAGCCCAGGGCCTGTGGATTCTGCTCGTTGACGTCCAGTTCGTCGGCATTCAGGTGCTCCATGGCGTAGTGCAGCAACTGTTTGCCCAAACCTTCGCCGCGGTGCTGCGGGGCAATGAACAGCATCTCGATCTTGCCCGCGGCCACGCCGGCGAACCCGGTAATGCGCTGATATTTGTCGCGGGTGCAGATCAGCATCACGGCGTCCAGGTAGCGCGTCAGCACCAGGTTTTTCAGCAGTTCGATGTAGCTGTCCGGCAAAAAGTCGTGGGTGGCGCGCACCGACGCCTCCCAGACCTGGGTCAGTTCTTCGTAGTCGCTGTGTTTCGGTGTATGGATGACCGAATGATGGCGCATGCCCACCTGTTCCTTTTGCTGTCCGTGAGATCAAATCCATTGGCTGTAGGAAACGATAGTCGTAAAAAAGCCCCGCATCATTGTGAAATGAGCGGGGCTTTTCGGGTTCAGCGTAATTCGCGAGCAGCGCAGCGCCGCCCGGGTTGCTCACACAGGGGCTTGTGCGGGTTAGATCTGTTCGGCCCAGAGGTCGTACTCGTCGGCGTCGGTGACCTTGCACCAGACCTTGTCGCCTGGCTTGAGGTTGCTGCCGTTGTCGATGAATACGTTACCGTCGATTTCCGGGGCATCGAAGAAGCAGCGGCCGACAGCGCCTTGCTCGTCGACTTCGTCCACCAGCACTTCGATTTCACGGCCGATGCGCATTTGCAGGCGTGCCGAGCTGATTGCCTGCTGGTGCGCCATGAAGCGCTCCCAACGATCCTGCTTGACCTCGTCCGGGACGATGTCCAGGTTCAGGTCGTTGGCCGGTGCGCCTTCGACTGGCGAGTACTGGAAGCAGCCGACGCGGTCGAGCTGGGCTTCGGTCAGCCAGTCCAGCAGGTACTGGAAGTCTTCTTCGGTTTCGCCGGGGAAGCCGACGATGAAGGTCGAGCGGATGATCAGGTCCGGGCAGATTTCACGCCAGTTCTTGATCCGGGCCAGGGTCTTGTCTTCGAACGCCGGGCGTTTCATCGACTTCAACACTTTCGGGCTGGCGTGCTGGAACGGAATGTCCAGGTACGGCAGGATCTTGCCGGCCGCCATCAGCGGGATCAGCTCGTCAACGTGCGGGTACGGGTAAACGTAGTGCAGGCGGACCCAGACGCCCAGGGTGCTCAGCGCTTCGCAGAGTTCGGTCATGCGGGTTTTCACCGGCGCGCCGTTCCAGAAGCCGGTGCGGTATTTCACGTCGACGCCGTAGGCGCTGGTGTCCTGGGAGATCACCAGCAGTTCCTTGACGCCGGACTTGACCAGGCGCTGGGCTTCATCGAGCACGTCACCGACTGGGCGGCTGACCAGTTTGCCGCGCATCGACGGGATGATGCAGAAGCTGCAGCTGTGGTTGCAGCCTTCGGAAATCTTCAGGTAGGCATAGTGGCGCGGGGTCAGCTTGATGCCTTGCGGCGGCACCAGGTCGATCAGCGGGTTGTGATCCTGGCGCGGCGGCACGACTTCGTGCACGGCGTTGACCACTTGCTCGTACTGCTGCGGACCGGTGACGGCCAGTACGCTTGGGTGCACGTCACGGATGTTGCCTTCCTCGACGCCCATGCAGCCGGTGACGATGACCTTGCCGTTTTCCTTGATCGCTTCACCGATCACTTCCAGCGATTCGGCCTTGGCCGAGTCGATAAAGCCGCAGGTGTTGACCACCACGACATCCGCGTCCTGATAGGTGGACACGACGTCATAGCCTTCCATACGCAATTGGGTAAGGATGCGCTCGGAGTCGACCAAGGCTTTTGGGCAACCCAGAGAGACGAAGCCAACCTTGGGGTTGGCCGACGCAGGAGTGGTGGACATGTCTAACCTCGGTGTTTGGTGACGCCTCCAGCCGCAATGGGCAAGGCGACAGACGGGCGCTTGGCGCGCCTCTGATCAAAAAGTGCGCAATTCTAGCGATGGTCGACGCACTTGACCAGCTTTATGCAGGGAAATACGACGAGTGCTGCGCTATGCTTCGCGCCGTTGGGCCTCAGCGATTTTTTGCAGTCAATGAAACGTCTGTAACAACAAGTAAAACAGCGCATGCTGCACGTCAAAGTATAGGGCTTCTCGCGAAGCGGTCCGGTCTGGGTAGTAGGGGTGGTGGATGGGTCAGGCAAGTAGTCAGGCAGCGGGCGCCGAACATTCGGCAGCCAAGCCGATCGGCATGCTGGTCGCGGCGGTGGGAGTGGTCTATGGCGATATCGGCACGAGCCCGCTGTACACCCTCAAGGAAGTGTTTTCCGGCGGTTATGGCGTTCCGGTCACCCACGACGGTGTATTGGGGATTCTGGCGCTGATCTTCTGGTCGCTGATCTGGGTGGTGTCGATCAAGTACATGATGTTTGTCCTGCGCGCCGACAACCAGGGCGAGGGCGGGATCATGGCGCTGACTGCACTGGCACGCAGTGCCGCGGCGGGGCATAAGCGCCTGCGCACGCTACTGGTGGTCTGTGGCCTGATCGGTGCCGCGCTGTTTTATGGCGACAGCATGATCACTCCGGCGATTTCCGTGCTGTCGGCCATCGAGGGCCTGGGCCTGGCCTTCGATGGCATCGACCATTGGGTGGTGCCGCTGTCGCTGGTCGTGCTGGTGGCGCTGTTTTTGATTCAGCGCCACGGCACCGCGCGAATCGGCATTCTGTTCGGTCCGATCATGGTCACTTGGTTTGTAGTCCTGGGCGCCCTCGGTGTGTACGGGATACTCCAGTACCCGGAAGTGCTGCATGCGATAAACCCGATGTGGGGCGTGCGCTTTTTCATCGTCCATCCCGGCATGGGCGTGGCCATCCTCGGTGCAGTGGTGCTGGCGTTGACCGGGGCCGAAGCGCTGTATGCCGACATGGGCCACTTCGGTCGCAAGCCGATTGCCCGCGCCTGGTTCATCCTGGTGCTGCCGGCGCTGGTGCTCAATTACTTTGGCCAGGGCGCGTTGCTGCTGGGCGACCCGCAGGCGGCGCGCAACCCGTTCTACCTGCTGGCGCCGGAATGGGCGTTGCTGCCGCTGGTCGGCCTGTCGACCCTGGCGACGGTGATTGCCTCCCAGGCGGTGATCTCCGGGGCGTTCTCCCTGACCCGCCAGGCCATTCAGCTGGGCTACATTCCGCGCATGCACATTCAACACACCTCCAGCGCCGAGCAGGGCCAGATCTACATTGGCGCGGTGAACTGGTCGCTGATGGTCGGGGTGATTTTGCTGGTGCTCGGTTTCGAGTCCTCCGGTGCCCTGGCTTCGGCCTACGGCGTGGCGGTGACCGGGACCATGCTGATGACCACCATTCTGGTGTCGGCGGTGATGCTGCTGCTGTGGAAGTGGCCACCAATTCTCGCGGTCCCGGTACTGCTCGGCTTTCTGCTGGTAGATGGTCTGTACTTCGCCGCCAACGTGCCGAAAATCGTCCAGGGCGGTGCTTTTCCGGTGATCGCCGGCCTGGCCCTGTTCGTGCTGATGACCACCTGGAAGCGCGGCAAGCAGTTGCTGATCGACCGTATCGACGAGGGTGGTCTGCCGCTGCCGATATTCATCAGCAGCATCGCCGTGCAGCCCCCGCACCGGGTGCAGGGCACCGCGGTGTTTCTCACCGCGCGTCCGGATGCCGTGCCTCACGCATTGCTGCACAACCTGCTGCATAACCAGGTGTTGCATGAGCAGGTAGTGCTGTTGACCGTGGTGTACGAAGACATCCCGCGCGTACCGCCGAGCCGACGCTTTGAGGTGGATGCCTACGGCGAAGGGTTCTTCCGGGTGATCCTGCATTTCGGCTTCACCGATGAGCCAGACGTGCCGCAAGCCCTGAAACTGTGTCATCTCGCCGAACTGGATTTCAGCCCGATGCGCACCACTTACTTCCTCAGTCGTGAAACGGTGATCGCTTCCAAGCTCGAAGGGATGGCGCGTTGGCGTGAGGCGTTGTTTGCCTTCATGTTGAAGAATGCCAATGGCAATTTGCGCTTTTTCAATCTGCCGTTGAACCGGGTGATTGAGTTGGGGACGCAGGTGGAGATGTAGGAAATAAACAAGCCCGCGTCAGCGGGCTTGTTATTGGGGGGTGAGGTCAGGCATGAGTTGACTCTGGCTCTGGTATCAGTCTGACCTCGACGCGCTGACCGAGAGCGCGTGCAGCGCTGGCCAGGGTTGCCAGAGTCATGCCTGGGTCATTCTGATCGAGTGCACGGTCTACAGCCGTTCGGCTGGTATGCATACGTTCCGCCAGGGTTTTCTTTGTTACCTTCTGGCTTTTCATGGCTTGGGCGATCTGCCAGGCAATTACACGCTTGAGGGCTGCGGCAGATACTTCTTCCACCAGACCCTCTTCTTCAAGAAAGTCGTCAAAATCGGAGCCTATGTACGGATTCACTGGGTGTTCCTCTCTAGTATCGCCTTGCGCTGTTTGGCTGTTTCCAGGTCTGATGCCGGGGTTTTCTGGCTCTTTTTGATGAAGCCGTGGAGCAGAACCATGAAGTTATTGTCTAGCGTGAAGAAAACGCGAGCGATGTTATCCAGCAAATCTATCCGTACTTCCCACAAGCCACGTTCGAGTTTTCTGACCATTGGCATTCCAATTGGCCAGCCGAACTGAACCGTTTTGATTTCGATTCCAATCATTCGCTTGTGATCACGTGGCAATGCGTTAAGCCACTCGCGTACTGGTTCGTTGCCCGCCGGCGTACGAAAAAAGCTGACATTCAAGGTCGGTTGCTTTTCAGTCATAGTCGAGTGTACCAAAAAAGGTGCATCTTGCAATTGGCAGGTTGAGTGGTTGCCGATGGAGGTGTTGCTACATTTGTCCCTGAGCGGGGATTGTAAGTGACGGCAGGGAGGCTACCTCGGCAAACAAAGGCGCCATAAGACGGCAATGTGCCCAAATAGTAAGATTTGGCGTATGAAAAAAGCCCCCGTCACCGGCAAGTGACGAGGGCTTTTTGGTACCGGCGACTCAACTCACTCTTCAGCCACCTTCGCCGCAGCCTGGCGCTTGACGATGATGTCCACCAGGCGCTGGGCCAGGGCCGGGTAGTTTTCGTCGAAGTGGTGGCCGCCTGGCAGCTTCATGGCTTCGCCCACGGCTGTCTTGTCGGTGCAGCCGCTTTCATCGGCTTCTTCTTCGCCGTAGATGCACACCACTTTGGCGGCAGGCAGCTTGGCCATTTCCGGGCCGGTGGCGGCTTCCTTGCCGGCGTTGCCGAGCCAGCCTTCGACCTCGATCTCGAAGCTGCCAGTTCGGGCGAAGGCCAGCAGGATGATCGCGTCGACGCGCTGCTGCTCCGACTCCGCCAGGCGGTTGTAGATGGCGGGCAAGACATCGGCGCCGAACGAGTAGCCGGTCAGGATGAAGCGCTTGGTGCCCCATTTCTGCCGGTAGTGCTGCATCAACTCCGCCAGATCGATGGCGCTTTGTTCGGGGCTTTTGTGCTGCCAGTAGTAGCGCAGGGTGTCGATGCCAACCACCGGATAGCCAATCTTGGCCATTTCACCGGCGACGTCGCGGTCCAGGTCGCGCCAGCCGCCGTCACCGGAGAGGAACAGGGTGACGGTGTCCTTGGCCTGGCCAGCTGGCACTTCAACCACCGGGATGTTCAGCCCGCCATTGCTCTGGTCGGCGCCGACGAGAACCTTGCGCAGTTCGTTGTTCAAGACCTGTGGCAGGTTGATGTCGTAGTCGCTGATGCTGGTCTCGGCGTTGGCCTGGTCGCGTACGAAAGCGGCGCTGGTGTCGTCCGGGTTGTCGTTCCAGGCTGCCAGCCAATGGCCGTGGGCCGCGTTTTTTGGCAGCAGGTGGGTACAGCCGGGTTTTTCCAGGGCCAGGTCGACCGAGATCGCTTGGGATTTGTCGTCTTTCTGCTCAGCCAGCCAGCGCCAGGCCAGTACCGCGCCCGGACCAATGCCACTGACCAGGGTCGCCGGGCCTTGCAACTGCCGGAGCGCCGACTGCAGGGCACGGCCTTGCAGCATGCAGTCCTTGGGCAGGATCACCTGGACGATCTGCGCCGAGCCGGCGCGACTGAGTGTGGTCAGTTGGCTGTCGCTGAGTTTTTGCTCATCGTTGACCGCTACCACTACCTGGGCCCGCGCCTTGGTACCCGGAATGACCCGGGTCATTGGCGCGCCTTCGGTGGGTGTCAGGCGTTCCAGGGTCGGTTGTGGTGCCGGGCGGTTCCAGTACCAGTAGCCACCACCGAGAATTACAGCCAGTGCCACCAGAGTGGCCAATGCATACCGCCAGGAGCGTTGAATCATTAGCGTTTCACCAATCCAGTCAAGCCGCCCGCGATCAGGGCGGCGGTATCGGCCAGTGCCACCAGCGGATCGAGTCCGGCGGGCACGGCCATATAACGAGGTTCCCAGTCAGGCTGGAATTTATCCTTGAAGCGACGCAGCCCCTGGAAGTTGTAGAGCTGCTCACCCCGGCGAAACACCATCGAGCCGAGGCGCTGGGTCAATGGGGCGCCGCGACGGGGTTGCAAGCCCGACAGTGGCACCATGCCCAGACTGAAACGGGCGTAGCCATGGTTCTTATAATGCTGAATCAGGCCGACCATCATGAATTCCATGGTCAACTTGGGGGCGTCCGGGTGTGCGCGCATCAGGTCGAGGCTGGCCAGGTCGTGGCTGTAGGTCTCGAGCAAGTTGGCGAAGGCCACCGGGCGCCCTTCGAAACGGATGATCGCAATGCGAAAGTGCTTCAGGTAGTCGTCACTGAATCGCCCCAGGGAGAAGCCTTTTTCACGCACGTTTTTACCGGTGAGCCAGGCGTCGGAAATGACTTTCAGTTCTGCCATCGGAGCCTGACCGGGCTCATGGATCTCCAGCGACAGGCCATCGCGGGTGCCACGGTTCCAGGTGTAGCGCAGGTCCTTCATCTCTTTGCCCTTGGCTTCGAGATCGAAACGCAGCAGGTCGACCCGGGCTTCTTCGCCGAGTTTGATCGCGGTCAGGCCGATGTCCATGTAGTACGGCAGGTTCTCCGCGCGTACCTGGTAAAACACCGGGCGGGCGTGGTGCAGGTCGCAAAGGTCACGGAACTGCCAAATCATTTCCGCGCGTCGCTGCGGCTGGCCGATCGGGTCATACAGGGCAACCAGGCTGCGGCCGCGGCGCGCGTACATCAGGAAGGCGTCGTCGTTGGGGTGAAACAGCAGCGCCTTGTCACCGGTCAGGGCCAGGCCGCCGTCGGGTTGCGCCGAAGCCATGAGAATCTTGCGTGCCCTTTCCAGCTCCTCGGCGCCCGGCAGATCGATCGCCGGACGGGCCGTTCGCAGCAGCCAGGTCAGCGACACCACCACCAGCAGCACCGCCGCACCGAGCAGCGAGCGCAGGCCGCGTGGTGCGTCGGAGTCCAGGGTGAACTGCCACCACAACTGATGGCTGTAGGGCACATCCTGATAGGCAAACAGCAACAGCCAGATCGAGGCGGCCAGTACACAGACGCTGGCGACCAGATACAGCGGCGAAAATGGCAGCTCGGTCAGGCGGCTCGGGCGATAGAACGAGCTGCGGAAGATTGCCAGCAGGCTGGCGGTGAGGATCAGCAGGCTGGCCTCTTCCCAGTCGAAACCCTTGAGCAGCGAGAGCAGGGCGCCGGCCAGCAGCAGCACGGTCGTCAGGATCCACGCCGCCGACAGGCGTCGACGCAGGCCCTGGGCCAGCAGCAGGCACAGCACGCCAATCAGGCTGGCGCCGAAGTGCGAGGCATCAATCAGTCGATGGGGAATCAGAAAACCGATGTGCTCCAGGCGCGTATCGATTTCTGGCGTTGCCCCGGAGAACAGCAGCACGACGCCCGACAGGAACACCAGTACGGCGAGCACCGGTGCGGCGAGACCGGAGGCAGCACGCAGGGTTTCGCGGGTGCTGAACAGGCGCTGGGCTTCATTGATCAGCAGCAGTATGCAGGCCACCAACATCGGCAGTATCACGTAGATCAGGCGGTACAGCAGCAGCGCGGCGGCCAGTGGTGCGGCACCGAGTTTGTCGGCGAAGGCGGCCAGCAAGATCGCTTCGAAGACCCCGACACCGCCCGGCACGTGACTGAGCACGCCCGCTGCAAGCGCCAACAGATAGACCAGCAGGAACGCACCGAACGGCGGCGCCTCGGGCAGTAGCAGGTAGAGCACGGTGGCGGCGGCGGCGACATCCAGCGCAGTGATGATCAGTTGCAGGAACGTCAGGCGCCGCCCCGGCAGGCGCAGCGTGCGTCGTCCGGCACGCACCAGCAGGTTGTCCGCATAGGGTTGATCGGGCAGGCGGCGACGGTAGATGCCGATGGCCAGTGCCGCGCAGAGCAGCAGCACGCCAATCGCAATGCCGCCCAGCAGGGTTTCGGACAGATGCAGGGCGGCGGACGCGGCGGGCAGGTTGCTCAGAGTGGCCAGTGCTGCCAGCGGGGGCAGGGCACAACCTAGAGACAGACTGGCGAACAGGGTCATGTGGGCGACTTCCGCCGCTCCGAGGCCATGCCGCGCATACAGGCGATAACGCACCGAGCCGCCGGAGAGCAGCGACAGGCCGATCGCATTACCAATGGCGAACGCGGTGAAACCGCCGAGCATCAGGCTGCGCGGCGGCAGGCTGACATTGGCGTAGCGCGAGGCCGACCATTCATAACCGAGCAAAATGACGAAGCCGACGATGGTCGCTGCCAGGGCTCCCAGCAATGCCGGTTGCGGCACTTCCAGGATCGAGTCGTGCAGGGCATACAGATCCAGCTCGCTCAACAGGTGGCGGCAAGCGATCAGGGCAATGGCGAACAGCAACAGGGTGACGGCCAGGCCGATGGGCTGGCGGTATTTGCTCAGCAGATCCAGCCAGTGCAGGCGGGTGGCTGTAATCGGTTGGTTCGCAGTGACGTTGTCTTGTGAGTCAGACGAGTTGGCGCGCATCAATCACCTCTTGGATTGTGCGCGACAGGATGGGGGTATCCAGCCAAGTTACCAATCCCTGTAGAAAAAAATAGTTACAAGTACGGACGCTTATCATTGAGCGCTGTGCGCAGGGGGCGCAATCATGTCTTGAGGGAGCATAGCCGGATCTGAAGAATCGGGGAGGGTGGCAAAGGTTCGCAGTATCCTGCCAGGCCATTGTCACGAAAGGATTTTTCTACGGATACAAAAAAGGCCACTCTTTCGAGTAGCCTTCTTTGATGTTTGGTTGCGGGAGCCGGATTTGAACCGACGACCTTCGGGTTATGAGCCCGACGAGCTACCAGACTGCTCCATCCCGCGTCTGTGTGGCGGCATTCTACAGAGGATCGCGAGGGTGTCAACCGTTAATCGAACATTCGGTCAAATTAATGTAAGTGAGGGCGCCCGTTCGTGAGTGCCGAGATAAGTCTCGGATGTTCAACGAGATTCCTTCAGGGTGTGAAAAAATACGCGCGCACAAAAAAGGCCACTCTTTCGAGTAGCCTTTTTTGATGTTTGGTTGCGGGAGCCGGATTTGAACCGACGACCTTCGGGTTATGAGCCCGACGAGCTACCAGACTGCTCCATCCCGCGTCTGTGTGTCGGCATTCTACAGAGGAATGCCGGTGTGTCAACCGCGAATGCAGAAAAAACTCTTCCTGTTCAATCGGTTAGCGTCTCAGAGGGTTGCGTGACAGGGCTGCAGGGCTTGCTATGTAAGGCTTTCAGCTCTATCGAAGGTGAAATGACGATTAATAAAATAAATTCAAAGTGCAATGTTTCAAGCGGTTTTCAGGAAGCCGGAAAGCACTGGTGCTATATACAGTTGTCAGTGAGATACTAGCGGTCTGACGGTTGTATGCCCTTTTTCCTTCACTAAATGCCGCCTTTTATGACGCAACGTAAAATCATCCACGTCGACTGCGACTGCTTTTATGCCGCGATCGAGATGCGTGACGACCCGACGCTTGCAAGCAAACCCTTGGCGGTGGGCGGGTCGGCGGACCGGCGTGGGGTGATTGCGACCTGCAATTACGAGGCGCGGGCCTATGGCGTGCGGTCGGCGATGTCATCGCGTCATGCGCTGAAGCTGTGTCCGGACCTGGTGATTGTCAAGCCGCGGATGGACGCTTACCGCGAGGCGTCGAAGGAAATCCAGGGGATTTTTCGCGACTACACCGAGCTGATCGAGCCCCTGTCGCTAGATGAGGCTTACCTGGATGTTTCCGACAGCAGTCATTTCAACGGCAGTGCCACGCGCATCGCCCAGGACATCCGCCGCCGGGTCTCCAATCAGTTGCACATCACCGTATCGGCGGGGGTAGCACCCAACAAGTTCTTGGCGAAGATCGCCAGCGACTGGAAAAAGCCCAATGGGTTGTATGTGATCACCCCTGATCAGGTCGAGGACTTTGTCTCGCAACTGCCGGTCAGCAAGCTGCACGGCGTGGGCAAGGTCACGGCGGACAAGTTGGCGCGACTGGGAATCGATGATTGCCTGCAGTTGCGCGATTGGAGCAAATTGGCGCTGGTGCGCGAATTTGGCAGCTTCGGTGAGCGGCTATGGGGTTTGGCGCGTGGGAACGATGAGCGTCAGGTGCAAAACGACAGCCGGAGGCAATCGATCTCTGTGGAAAATACCTACGACGTTGACCTGCCTGACCTGATCAGTTGCCTGGATAAGCTCCCAGAGCTACTGGAAAGCCTGAATGGCCGCATGGCGCGTATTGACAGCAGTTATCGTCCGGGAAAACCTTTCGTCAAAGTGAAGTTTCATGATTTTACTCAGACCACTCTGGAGCAGGCCGGGGCGGGGCGCGATCTGGGCAGTTATCAGCTGCTGCTGACGCAGGCGTTCAATCGGGGTGGCAAGCCCGTGCGATTGCTGGGGATTGGCGTGCGCTTGCAGGATATGCGCGGCGGGTTCGAACAGTTGGACCTGTTTAGTCGCTAATCAGGGAGAAACCTCGCGCCAGCAGGCGCGAGGTGGCTGAAACTCAGTTGACGCCAGGGTCCGCGACCAGGCGTCCGGCATCTTTGGTCAGCGACTTGAGGAACTCACTCTGCAACTCGGGATCGTTGCGGGTCAGTTCGATCAGGCTCTGTTCCAGTTCGCTGGCTTCCTCTTCCAGACCCAATTCCGACAGGCGTTTGACGCGGTGTACCCACTGGCTCACTTCGTCATCTTCGAGGTCGTCGTAGATCAGTTCGTGGGCTTCCAGCAGTTTGCCGCGCAGGCCGCTACTGATGGCCAGGGAGGAGTCGACGTGAACGTCGTCCTGGGCATCGGCGACACTGATCTGCAATTTGCTGAGGCGGCTCAGGTCATGTTCGGAAAACGGGCTGTCGAGCAGGTTCAGGCGTAACACACCACTACGATCGGTGGTCAGCTCGAAGGTCTGCTTGCCGGTCTTGACCTCGACCGGACGCTCGCTCCAGGGCAGGCTGGAATATTCCGTGCGCCTGTCACGCTCGACTTCATCGATGCCGGCCAGGTTCTGCTGCGCGCGACCGTGAGACTGTACGTTCATGAACGGGTTGAGCCCGGCAAAGCCATAGCTGATCCAGTCCTTGGTGACGCTGTCCGGCAGGTTGCCGAGGGCAAAAACATTGACCACGTTGGCGCCGACCCCGGCCACGACCGCGACCGCGCCCAGCGGGATCTCGTAGACCTCCCGCCAGGGTTGGTAAGGCGTATAGCGATCATAGCGGCGGGTGACTTCGAACTCGGTGACCTCAAAGGTCTTCTGTTCGTGAATCCGTACCCGGCGTTGCGGCAGCTCAAGCACCTTAGGCTCACCGACATCGATCTGCAGGCTGTGATCGAGCAGTTTTCGCTCGATGCGCTCCTCGTGCTCGCTGCGCTGTGACATCTGGTTGGCACAGCCGCTGAGCAACAGGGTGCCGCACAGGGCGGCACCACCGAGGTTTAAGGTGTTTCGCTTGAACATGACGTCTCTATCTGGTTTCAGCGGCGGATACGAGCCTGCAGGAACGACAGTACTTCGGCGACTGGCAGCGCTTGCGGCTCAGCCTCGGTACGGCTCTTGTACTCCAGGTTGCCATCGGCGAGGCCGCGGTCACTGACCACGATCCGGTGCGGAATGCCGATCAGTTCCATGTCCGCGAACTTGATGCCCGGGCTGGTTTTCTTGTCCCGATCATCCAGCAACACTTCGAAGCCGGCGGCAGTCAGTTCTGCATACAGCTTGTCAGTGGCTTCGCGTACCAGGTCGGCTTCGTAGCGCAATGGCACCAGGGCAATCTGGAAAGGCGCGAGGGTGTCGCTCCAGATAATGCCTTTCTCGTCGTTGTTCTGTTCGATGGCGGCGGCCACTACGCGGGATACGCCGATGCCATAACAACCCATTTCCAGGGTCACTGGCTTGCCGTTCTCGCCCAGCACTTCGCACTTCATCGCCTTGCTGTACTTGTTGCCCAGCTGGAAGATATGTCCGACTTCGATGCCGCGCTTGATTTCCAGGGTGCCCTTGCCGTCCGGGCTTGGATCGCCGGCCACGACGTTACGCAGGTCCGCCACGGTTGGGACTGGCAGGTCGCGCTCCCAGTTGACGCCGAAGTAGTGCTTGTCGTCGATGTTGGCGCCTATACCGAAGTCGCTCATCAGCTCGACCGAACGGTCGATGATGATCGGCAGCGGCAGGTTCAGCGGGCCAAGGGAGCCGGCACCGGCGCCGATGGCGTCGCGCAGTTCGGCTTCGGAGGCCATGACCAGCGGGCTGGCGACGCCAGGCTGCTGGGCAGCTTTGATTTCGTTGAGTTCGTGGTCGCCACGAATGATCAGCGCGATCAGCTTGCCGGCTTCTTCGGCATGCACCACCAGGGTCTTGATGGTTTTTTCGATCGGCAGGTCGAAGCCTTCCACCAGTTGGGCGATGGTCTTGGCGTTCGGGGTGTCGACCAGGCGCAGCTCTTCGGCCGGCGCAGGGCGCGAGGTTTCCCGCGGCACGGCTTCGGCTTTCTCGATGTTCGCGGCGTAGTCGGAACCGTTGCTGAAGACGATGTCGTCTTCACCGGACTCGGCCAATACGTGGAACTCGTGGGAGCCAGCGCCGCCAATGGAGCCGTTGTCCGCTTCCACTGGGCGATATTTCAGGCCCAGGCGCGAGAACACGTTGCAGTAGGCCTGGTGCATGCGGTCGTAGGTAACCTGCAGCGAGGCTTGGTCGGCGTGGAAGGAGTAGGCGTCCTTCATGATGAATTCGCGGCCACGCATCAAGCCAAAACGCGGGCGGATTTCGTCACGGAATTTGGTCTGGATCTGGTACAGGTTGATCGGCAGCTGTTTGTAGCTGCTCAACTCGTTGCGCATCAGATCGGTGATCACTTCTTCGTGAGTCGGGCCCGCGCAGAAGTCGCGACCATGGCGGTCTTTGAAGCGCAGCAGTTCAGGGCCGTATTCTTCCCAGCGTCCGGATTCCTGCCACAGTTCAGCCGGTTGCGTACTCGGCATCAACACTTCAAGCGAGCCGGCGGCGTTCATTTCTTCGCGAACGACGGCTTCAACCTTGCGCATGACTCGCAAGCCCATGGGCAGCCAGGTGTACAGGCCTGAGGCGAGTTTGCGGATCATGCCGGCACGCAGCATCAGCTGGTGGCTGATGACGACCGCATCGGAAGGCGTTTCTTTCTGTGTGGCGAGCAAAAATTGACTGGTGCGCATGGGAGGCCGTTGTCGGTTGCTGATGACGAGAAATGACGGAGCAGTGTACCGGCGAGATCCGCCGACGTACAGGCGTGTGGCGGGCGGTGTGATCCGGGGCAGGCAAAGCTCTGCGCCCGGGGTGTTTCAGGATTCTTCGATGGCCTTGCCGCTCGCCACCGGTTCGGGCGTGGGCGTCGGGCCTTCGCGCCGGCTTTGCTGGTACCAGTGGATGGCAATCAAGACCAGCGTCGGCACCCCGAGGAAGGCGGTAATGATGAAGAAGTTGTGGTAACCGAATTTTTCCACCATGACCCCGGTGTAGCCGCCGATCAGGCGTGGCAGCAGGAGCATGATCGAACTGAGCAGGGCGTATTGGGTAGCGGAGAACTTCAGGTTGGTCAGGCTCGAGAGGTAGGCGACGAAGGCCGAGGTCGCCAGGCCCGAGCTGAAGTTGTCCAAGGAAATGGTGACGATCAGCATCTGCAGGTTGGCGCCCATGTCGGCGAGCATCACGAACAGGATGTTGGTCGCAGCGGAGGCCACGCCGCCAATGAACAGGATCGGCAGGATGCCGAAGCGCACGATCAGCAGACCGCCCATGCCGGCGCCGACCAGGGTCATGATCAGGCCGAAAATTTTGCTGACGCCGGCAATCTGGTCCTTGGTGAACCCCAGGTCGATGTAAAACACGTTGGCCATCACGCCCATGACCGTATCGGACATCCGATAAGTGGCGATCAGGCCGAGCAGCAGCAGGGCCTGCCAGCGGTAACGGATAACGAAGTCGTTGACCGGCGTCAGGACCGGCGCCAGGCCGCGACGGCCCATGGCTGAGAGGCACATGGCGGTCAGGGTGATGTAGAGAATTGCGCGCAGGAAGGCACGGTCTTCCAGCAGCAGGTCGAGCGGGCTGGCGTCGCCGAACAGCACGCTGGCGAAGTCGGTGTTGTAGAGCTGGGTGAACATCGCTGGCAGCGAAACCAGCAGCACGATCAGCACGAACACCGAGGCCAATTGATGCACGAAGCTGTAGCGTCCGGCAGACAGTTGGGTGCGCAGGGGGACTGGCGGCTCGCGCATGAAAAAACTGGTCAGCAGTGCCGGAACCATCAGTAGGCCGAATAGCACGTAGGTGCCGGTCCAGGCCGAGTGCTGATAGTTGAAACCGGTGGAACCAAAGCCTTCGGCGAAGAACAGGGCGCCGGCGGTTGCCAGCAGTGCGGCGACCCGATAGCCGGACATATAGCTGGCGGCCAGTGCTGCCTGGCGGGTGTCGTCGGCGATTTCCAAGCGGTAGGCGTCGACGGCAATATCCTGGGTGGCCGACGCAAAAGCCACCACTACGGCGATTGCGATCAGCCATGACAGATGCTTTTGTGGGTCGCAGAAGCCCATACCGACCAGGCCGAGAATCACCAGGCCCTGGGAGAGCACCAGCCATGAGCGTCGTCGACCTAGTTTGCCGAGCAGGGGCAGGCGCCATTGGTCGAGCAGGGGCGACCAGACCCATTTGAAGGCATAGGCCAGGCCGATCAGGCTGGCATAACCAATGGTTTCGCGGGCCACACCGGCTTCACGTAACCAGACGGAAAGCGTTGAAAACACCAGCATGTACGGCAGGCCGGCGGCGAAACCCAGCAACAACAGCACGAGCGTCGAAGGGCTGGCATAAGCGGCGAGCGCGGCGCGCCAGGTTTTACGGGGCATGGGCTGGAGTCTGCCTCAAAATTACGGAAACAAAGCGCGCACTCTAACCGCTGTGCTCTACCGGACGCCAGCCATGGCGCTGAATATCAACACGATTGTTCAGGATACTGATGCCCTCCAGGCGCAAGCGCGCCCGTTGTTCATCGCCCGACGCAGTGCCCACAGGCAGGCTGATGCGCCCGGCGGCGGCGAGTACCCGGTGCCAGGGTAATGTGCTGTCCTTGGGCAGTTGGCTCAGGGTGCGTCCGACCCACCGCGCAGCGCGACCCAGGCCCGCCATTTCGGCCAATTGGCCATAACTCACCACCTTGCCTTCGGGTACTTGGGCCAGGGTCAGGTAGAGTGCCGTTCGGCGGATTTGTGCTGGGTCTTGAGGTTCGTGCTCGTTGTCGCTCACGTCCGGATTTCCTTGCAGGTGGGCGAATGACCGTCAGTAAGACAGAGTGCCGTTGAGTCGATGATAAATGAACTCATTACCTATACCCCGGTCAGTCCTTGCTCAGGCTTTCTCTTCAGGGATAATGCCGCCTTTTTTTCGCAAACTTGAGTCCCATCTTTGCTTATGTTGTCCAGAACCCTGCTATGCCTTGCTGTCATCGGATCCTGCTCTCCCGCCCTTGGCGATACCGTCTGGTTGAAGAATGGCGACCGCCTGAGCGGCAAGATCAAGCTGTTTGATGGTGGCAAATTGCTAATCCAGACCGAGTATGCCGGTGCGATTCCCATCGACTGGAAGCAGGTCAAGACGCTGGAGAGCGACCAGGAGTTGCTGGTCAAGCAGGACGCCTACTCCGGTGAAAAAGCCAAGGCCCTGCAGCCTGCCGATGACGGCAAGGTCACGCTGGCTAACGGCGAAGCGCCGAAGACTGTGGAGTTGGCGAGCATTCAGCAGATCCTCAAGCCCAAGCCGGTGGTCGAGGACCTGGTGTGGAAAGGCAATGTCGATGTGGCCCTGGATTATCAGCGCGCGGAAAAAGACACCGATGACTATGACATCGATTTCAAGACCTCCGCCCGTCACGGCAAATGGCGTCACACCGCTGAAGGTGAATACAACCGCGAATTCCAGGATGAGGAAGTGACCACGGACAACTGGCGCGCCGAGTACGCCCTGGACCGCTTCATCACCGATCAATGGTTCTGGCAGGGGCGTTTGACCTACAAGCGTGACAAGGTCGAGGATCTTGCTCGTCAGCGCACGGTCGGTACCGGCCCGGGTTATCAATTCTGGGACGACGAGTTGGGGGCGTTCTCGCTGGGTTCGCTGCTCAATCGCACCGACTATGAATACGCCGATGGCGGCAAGGACAACTTCTATTCGCTGGCGATGAAGTGGGACTACAACCGTTATCTGGTCGGCAAGTCGGTGGAGTTCTTCACCAATGGCGAGGTGGGCAAGCCGCTCTCCGGCGTGGCGGATTTCGCTCTCGATGCGGAAATGGGCCTGCGCTACAAGGTCACGGACTGGGCGTCGCTCAACCTCAAGGCGGAGCGCGACATTGTCAGCGGTTCCGAAGATGCAGACTTCAGCAAGACGCGCTACACCGCAGGCTTCGGCGTCACCTGGTAACGGGCAGGGGGGGGCGAAAGCCTCCCACCGGACAAAACACACAGGCACAAAAAAGCCCCACGTTTGACGGTGGGGCTTTTTACTAAATCAGGACAAGTTAGATAACTTGAACTTCTTCAGCTTGCATGCCTTTCTGACCGCGGGTAGCGATGAAAGAAACCTGTTGGCCTTCTTTCAGGCTTTTGAAGCCGTCGGATTGGATAGCTTTGAAGTGAACGAACAGGTCGTCACCGGATTGTGGAGTGATGAAGCCGAAGCCTTTTTCATCGTTGAACCACTTAACGGTACCGGTTTGGCGATTAGACATGGTGTAACTCCTTGAACAAAGATAACTGCGACTCAGGAAGAACCCTGGCCGAGACTGAGTGCAAAGAGCAGGAAAAATTCTTGTAGATGGTTGGATCGAAATTCAACATATCGTGTAGAGATTCTCAGTGACACAAGCAACACAGTGGCGCCACCTTAACCCTTTTTCCGGAACGTGCCAATGGTCTTTGCGAAGGTTTCTCGGTTTTCGTGACTGACGGTGAGTTGGGTGACGCACGGTAGTGGATATCGCCAGCAACAGTGATTTATCCGCCCCGGTCTTTGAACCCGAGGGCGCGCACCGGTAAGATGCCGGACAGAATTTTTCCACCTCGCTATTCAGGACACCCGCCATGAGCATCAAATCGGACAAGTGGATTCGCCGCATGGCGCAGGAGCACGGCATGATCGAGCCGTTCGTCGAGCGCCAGATGCGTGGCAGCGACGACAGCCGTGTGATCTCCTACGGCGTGTCGAGCTACGGCTACGATGTGCGCTGCACTAATCATTTCAAGGTGTTCACGAACATCAATTCGGCCATCGTCGACCCGAAAAACTTCGATGCTGGCAGCTTTGTCGACATCCATAGTGACGTGTGCATCATTCCACCAAACTCCTTCGCCCTGGCCAGCACCGTCGAATACTTCCGCATTCCGCGCAATGTATTGACCATTTGCCTGGGTAAAAGCACCTATGCGCGCTGCGGCATCATCGTCAACGTCACACCGCTTGAGCCGGAGTGGGAAGGTCACGTGACCCTGGAGTTCTCCAATACCACCAATCTGCCAGCGAAAATCTACGCGAACGAAGGCGTGGCGCAGATGTTGTTCCTTGAGTCTGACGAAGAGTGTGAAGTGTCCTACAAGGACCGTGGCGGCAAATACCAGGGCCAGCGTGGCGTGACCCTGCCGCGCACCTGAGTCAGCCGTCTGACGAAACGTGGGAATTCCTGGGCCGGCGTAGACTCTATGGAGTGTACTGCTGCGATACGCGCAAGGCGGATCGAGCCCACGCCCAGGAGTGCCCAATGAAAATCGATCCGCGAATAAGTGCCGAACTGGCAAGGCTTGAGCCCAATCAGGTAGGGGTGTTGGCCTGGTCGTTGCTGGCCCACCCGTCCTTCTTTCAGGCGGGCGGAATCCCCGGTCAACCCGATCCTGACAGCCCCAACGAACAACCCACCGAGCCAGGTGAGCCGACGCTGCCGGATGAGCCGCCCCCTGCCCCTGTTGCCTGATTCTGGTCATGGATTTGAGGTGGGTGAGTCGCTCTCATCATTGGAAATAACTGTGTCCATCGTCGAAACCTTTGTATAGCCGGTGCGTGATTTGATCGCGCTGTTGCTCGCCCAGCCTGCTGCTGTGGCCGGGGTGGGCGGTTATTTCAGGCAGTCGTCTATGAAAAGGGATTTTGTGATGAGCTCAAATCGACCGGGTCATTTCAGCGCAGATATCGGCACCGCCGAGGGTCGCCAGGCGTTTCGCCTGAAAGCAGGGTTGGATTACTTCGACCGAGGGGGCGTTCACTGTATTGAAGCGGTGAACGATCAGGGGGAGGGCTTCTACGTCTATCTGCCGTCCGGCATCGAATCCGGCGTTTATCAGCTGGAAATTGGCCTGCCGTCGATTATCCATGTGACGGACGGCAATGAGGCAGAGCTGTATCCCGAGGGCACGCTGACCCTGGCGGTGGAGGAGGAGGGCCAGTTCACCGGGATTTTCAGCGGCACCGATGCCAATGGCATCACTGTGCGCAACGGCAGCTTCCGACTGGCATTTGGCGCGCTGAGCTGATCGCTGAATAACTGCGGTGGCAGGGTCGCCTGCTCCCTCAGTTCAAACGCAGCAATTATTTCAGGTTGCCACTGAGAAACTGCTTCAAACGTTCGCTTTTTGGATTACCTAACACCTCTTCAGGCGTCCCTTCTTCCTCCACCAGTCCCTGGTGCAGGAACAACACTTGGTTCGACACTTTCCGGGCGAAGCTCATTTCATGGGTGACCATGATCATCGTCCGACCTTCCTCCGCCAGCCCCTGGATGACCTTGAGCACTTCACCCACCAACTCCGGGTCGAGGGCTGAGGTCGGTTCGTCGAACAGCATCACTTCCGGCTCCATCGCCAGCGCGCGGGCAATTGCCACGCGCTGTTGCTGGCCGCCGGAAAGAAACGCTGGGTATTGGTCGGCCACGCGCGCCGCCAGGCCGACTTTATCCAGGTAGCGGCGAGCGCGATCTTCGGCGTCTTTTTTGCTCACTCCCAGCACGCGGCGTGGGGCCATGCTGATATTTTCCAGCACGGTCATGTGGCTCCACAGGTTGAAGTGCTGGAAGACCATGGCCAGGCGGGTGCGGATGCGCTGCAGTTCGGCTTCGTCGGCCACGCGCATGCCCCGGTGATCCTTGATCATGCGAATGACCTGGCCATCCAGGCTCATGGCGCCGTCATTGGGCTGCTCGAGGAAGTTGATGCAACGCAAGAAGGTGCTTTTGCCCGAGCCGCTGGCGCCAATCAGGCTGATCACGTCACCGGTTTTTGCCTTGAGCGAAACACCCTTCAGCACTTCATGGCTGCCGTAGTACTTGTGCAGGCCTTCAATGGTCAGTTTGTACATGGAGCGTGCATCCTCAAGGCGAAAGTAGGTAGCCGGTGCGGTAGGCCTCAAGGCCGGCAACATGGCCGATTACCATGCCGGCGGTGGCCATGCGACGGATCGAGCGGGCGTAGAGCAGGCCCGCGTTGGCGCAGTGCACCGGGGTGACCAGATCGCTGATCGGGTCGATGATCTCGGCAATCAGCTGTCCGGCCTGCAGGTATTCCCCTGGCAACACGCTATACACCAGTAGGCCGCCCACCGGGGTCGCAACCGGTTCTACCGCAGCCAGCGGCGTGGCCGGGTAGGGCAATTCCGGCAGTGGGGAGGCTTGACCTTCGATGGCGCCAAAGCCGATCAGGTAATCGATCAATGCCTGGCAATCATGACTCGCCATCCCGTGATTGACGTCACCCTGGCCTCGCAGCTCGACGGTCGCCGAGAAACTGCCCAGCGGAATATTGAAGTGTTCGCCGAAGCGCTCCTGCAATTGCCACCAGACCAACGTGAAACATTCGTCGAATGACTGACCGCCGGAATCAGTGGCCAGCAGGCTGGCTTCGGAGCCGATATAGCGGGCCAGAGGTTCGACCTGCGGCCATGCCTCGGGGGTGGTGTACAGGTGGGTGACGGCTTCGAAGTCGCAATGCAGGTCGAGCACCATATCGGCATCGCAGGCCAGGCGTTGCAGGGTCAGGCGCTGGGACTGCAATTGCGTGGTAGGCGCATGCCGTGCCAGCGCCAGCCGCAGGCTGCGCCGAATCAGCGCCAGGTTGTGCTGCGGATCGTCGTTCAGTTGCCCTTCGATTTCGTTACCGACCTCTTCGCTCAAGTCGACGAACCAGCGATTGAAATTCTGCCCGCTTTCCAGCTCGTAGCGGCCCAAAGGCACGTCCATCAGCACCTGTTCCAGGCCGACCGGGTTGGCCACAGGGACCAGCACGATTTCACTGCGCAAGCGCCCTGCAGCTTCGAGTTCGGCCAGGCGCTGCTTGAGGTGCCAGGCCACCAGCATGCCGGGCAGTTCGTCGGCATGCAGGGAGGACTGGATGTAGATCTTGCCGGTGGCCTGGGTCGGGCCGAAGTGAAAGCTGTGGATCTGCCGGGCGGTACCCGGCAGAGGGGCAAGCAGGTCATGAATCTGGTGGCGCATGTGCGTGGGTGTCCTGAAACCGGGTGGTTAGTGAGTCGGACCGAGGAACGCCAGCCAGCGGCGTTCGGCCAGTCGGAACAAGCCGACCAGGGCAAAGGTGACGGTCAGGTAGATCAACGCGGCAATGCCGAACGACTGGAAGGTCAGGAACGTCGCCGAGTTGGCATCGCGCGCCACTTTGAGGATATCCGGGATGGTCGCGGTGAACGCCACAGTGGTCGAGTGCAGCATCAGGATCACTTCGTTGCTGTAGTACGGCAACGAGCGGCGCAGGGCCGAAGGCATGATCACGTAGGCATACAGCTTCCAGCCGGTCAGACCATAGGCCTTGGCCGCTTCGACTTCGCCGTGGTTCATGCTGCGAATCGCCCCGGCAAAGATCTCCGTGGTGTAGGCGCAGGTATTCAGAGCAAAGGCGAGAATGGTGCAGTTCATCGCATCGCGAAAAAACGCGTCGAGCACCGGCTGCGCCCGGATGGCGGCGAGGCTGTAGATCCCGGTGTAGCAGATCAGCAACTGGATATACAGCGGCGTGCCGCGAAACAGATAGGTGTAGAACTGCACCGGCAAGCGCACGTAGAACTTCGACGAGACCCGGGCGATCGACAGCGGAATCGATGCCAGGAAGCCAATGAAGATTGAGGCGCTGAGCAGCCACAGGGTCATGGCCAGGCCGGTCATGTGGTAGCCGTCGCTGTACAGGAACGGGCGCCAGTACTCCTGCAGAAGTTCGATCATCGTACGGCCTCCCGGGCGCCTGCGGCGTAGCGGCGTTCAAGCCGGCGCAGGACAAAGTTCGAAGCGCTGGTGATGAGCAGGTAGATCAAGGCCGCGAGCACCAGGAAATAAAACAGTTGATAGGTGCTTTTGCCGGCATCCTGGGCCGCTTTGACCAGATCCGCCAGGCCGATGATCGACACCAGCGCGGTGGCCTTGAGCATCACCATCCAGTTGTTGCCGATACCCGGCAGGGCAAAACGCATCATCTGCGGGAAGACCACAAAACGAAACCGCTGGGCCCGACTCAGGCCATAGGCGGTGGCCGCCTCCATCTGCCCGCGAGGAACAGCGAGGATCGCCCCGCGAAAGGTCTCGGTGAAATAGGCGCCGTAGATAAAGCCCAGGGTGATGACCCCGGCGCTGAATGGGTTGATCTCGATGTATTCCCATTCCATGAAATCGGTAAAGGACGTCAGCCAGGTTTGCAGGCTGTAGAAAATCAGCAGCATCAGCACCAGGTCGGGGACGCCGCGTATCAGCGTGGTGTAGCACTGGGCAGGAACGCGCAGCAGTCGTGAGGCCGAGAGCTTGGCGCTGGCGCCCAGCAGGCCGAGCAGTACCGCCACCAGCAATGACAGCACCGATAACTTGATGGTCATCCAGGTGCCTTGCAGCAACAGCGGACCAAAGCCCTTCAGGCTGAACGCCGAGAGCCCCAGGGTTTGCAAAAGTTCTTCGAACATAGGATCGACGACCTGATAACGGAAAAAAAGCGCCCATCACAGGGATGGGCGCTGGGTGTTATTTACCGCTGTACAGATTCAGATCACCGAAGTGTTTCTTTTGAATGGTGGCGTAGGTGCCATCATCGTGTAACGCTTTGATACCTTTATCCAGAAGGGCCTTCAGCTCTTTGTTACCTTTCGAGATACCGACAGCCGTTTTCGCTGGCAGCATCGGGCTGTCGACTGGCTTGCTGACTTCGTAGTCACCGCCTTGTGGCGACTTCAGGAAACCCAGTTCGGCCTGTAGCATGTCCTGGATCGACGCGTCGAGGCGCCCGGAAATCAGGTCGGCGTAAACCTGGTCCTGGTTGGCGTAGGCCTGGGTTTTCACCCCGGCCTTGTCCAGCACGGCCTTGGCATAGGCTTCCTGGATGGTGCCTTGTTCGTAACCGACGGTCTTGCCCTTGAGCGATTCAGTCGCTTCGGTCAGGCCCGAGCCTTTCTTGAAGACGAAGGAAGTAGGGCCGGAGAACAGCTCGTTGGAGAAGTCGATGACCTTCTCGCGGGCCGGGGTCACGGTCATGGAGGAGATCACGCCGTCGAATTTATTGGCCTTGAGGCCCGGGATCATGCCGTCGAAATCGCTTTCGACCCATTTGCACTTGACCTTCAACTCGGCGCAGATCGCATTGCCCAGATCGATGTCGAAACCCACCAGGCTGCCATCGGCGGCCTTGGACTCAAAGGGTGCATAGGAAGGGTCAACACCAAAACGCAGTTCTTTGTACTCTTTGGCCAGCGCGGAACCCGCAGCCATGCACAATGCCAGTGCGGAAAGGGTCAGCAATGCTTTTTTCATTATTCAATCCCTAAGAACCAATATGAGCGCTTGTGGCGCAGATTTATTGTTACTGGAAAGCGTAAGACCTTATGAAAGTAGCAATTTCCGAACCAGAGTCCCGAACAAGCGTTTTAAAAGATGATTCCTTGTGTGTCCATCGCGAATTCGTGCCCTGAATCGGGCACGAACTTTTAGCTGCACCAAAACGGGTGCTAGGTTGGTCTCAGTCGCCCTTGCAGCGCTGTATTACTTACCAGGCACCAGGGTCAGGCGCGTCTTGCCGTAGACCTTGTCGAAGTTCTGCGGTTGCATCGGCAGGCTCTGGTATTGGGCTTTCAGCCATGGATCGATGTTGTTCAGGTAGTTCGGGCTCGCCGGATTGCCGGATTGGCCGGTGCCGTTCTGGCCCAGCAGCGGTTCAGCCTGGGCGAAATCGACGATCAGGCGCATGCCGGGCACTCGCGTGACGTTGAAGTCCTGGCCCCAGGCGTAGGCCGCGGCGTTCAGCGTGCTCTGGTCGCCGCCGGCCGCCATCGCAGCGCGTGCGCCTTGGCCGCGAACATCTTTCCATTCGTAACGGTGCAGTTTTCCCCACTGCCAGGTTCGGCGATCGCCGCCCATCTGGCTTTCACCGGCGGAAATGGCGGCGACCAGGCTGCGGGCAAGAATGGCCGGTTTGTCTTCTTTGGCCGGGGTGCGCACGTCGTCCCAGAACGGGCTGTCTTCGCGACCGAGCAGGTGGTCTGCCTGCGCCGAGTAGGACAAGGTGCCGTTGGTGACAAAGGCTTTCCACGCCGGGCTGGATTGCGGCCCCAGTTCGTCGAGGAAAATCTGCTTCATGCTTTCTTGCAGGAACAGTTGGTAGATCGCCGCATCGGTCGAAGTCGGGCTGAGCTTGCCGTCAAACGCCATCAGGCGGCTGAACGCTTCACGCGCCTTGGCGGCCTCGGCAGCAGGCAGGGCGTTGATGGCTTGCTTCAGCGGCTGGGACATGCCCGGCGCCTCGAACATTTTCTTCAGCTTGGCGGCAAACACGGTGGTCTGGTCGTATTGCATGGCAATCATGCTGCGGCTGTCCTGCTTGCCGGCACCGGCCAGTTCGGCGATGCGCTCGCCGCGCTCCGGTGCGGCCCAGGAGTTGGACAGCTGCATGCCGTAGCCATGAGGGATGATCCGCTGGTTGGCGGTGCCAAGCCGGCCTTGTGCCGGATCCTGATCGTAGGGGTGGAGCATCGGGTCGGCGTAGCCATCCCAGTCATATCGACCTTCCCAGCCCGGCGATGGCAGCAGACCTTCGCCTTCACGGCGGTTGGGGAAACGCCCGGTGACTTGCCAACCGATATTGCTGGCGTCGGCAAACAGCATGTTCAGGGATATTGCGCGGATCTCACGGCTGGCATCCGAGGCTTTTTCCGCACTCTGGGCTCGCGACAGATCGAAGAACGCATCCAGGCTCTTGTCGTCCTTGAAGTCCGGCAATTGCAGGGCCAGTCCGAAGCCATTGGCCAGCGCGGCACCTTGGGCACTGTTGAGCAATGCGCCATGGCGCGTTTCGTAGATGACTTCGCGGATCGGTCGTTGGCCTTTGACGAAGTAGGTTTCGTTGCGCACGATCACCGGCTGCCATTTGCCGGCGACTTCGTAGCTCAGGCTGTTGCCCTGGCGCTTGAGCTTTTCCAGGAACAGGTCCTGGTTGTCACCCATGACCGCCGCCATGCTCCACGCTACCTTGCCGTTGAAGCCGGACAACACCATCGGCAGGCCGGCAATCGACGCCCCGGCGACCTGGTACTTCGGCGCGCGGATCTGTACGAAATTCCACAATGACGGCACGCCAATCGGCAATTGACTGTCGCCGGCCAGCAGGCTCTTGCCGCTGCGGCTGCGTTGCGGGGCAATGGCCCAGTTGTTCGAGGCAGTGCCACCGAGCATGTTCAAACCAGCCAGTTGCTCATTGGCGCTGGCCAGTTCGGCCAGGCCCGGGATGCTGCCGTTGAGTTTCACCCCTTGCAGTTTTTCCGCCTCCGCCACCGGCAGCTTTTCATCTGGGTAGGAAGGGGACAGCCACGCCAGTTTGTCGTTGGTCACGCTCTGCGCCATCACCAGCGCGGCGATCTCCTGAGGCAGATTGGCCGACTGGCTGAAGTTCAGCAGGCAGAAAATCAGCGCCGAGTCTTCGGCCTTCCAGTACTCCGGCTTGTAGCCAGTGGCGGCCAGGTCGGCCGGCAACTTGTCGCGATAGCGGAACAGGTAGGCGTTGACCCCGCGCGCATAGACTTCGAAGAAGCGCTTGAGCCGCGGCGACGAGGCCTTGTACAGCTCATCGGCACTTTTCTTCAGGTTGACCGCACGCATGTAGCGGTCGGCGTCGAGCATTTGCGCACCGGACATTTCCGCCAGGCGGCCCTGGGCCAGCAGGCGCATGGTGACCATCTGGTTAATGCGGTCACTGGCATGCACGTAGCCGAGGGTGAACAGCGCGTCATGGAAGGTACTGCTTTCGATCAGCGGCATGCCCATGGCATTGCGGCGCACTGATACGTTCTGCGCCAGGCCCTTGAGTGGCTGTACGCCGGAGACCGGCGGCACCGTGTCCTGGGCATTCCAGGTCTGGCAGCCGCTGAGGCTGAGCACACTGGCCACTGCTGCGGCAACGCCGAACCGGGGAAGAAAAGGTGTAAGGGCTGGCGAGGCCATGGCAAAGCTCCGAGGCGGGGGTACTGAATAAAGGCGCTACGTTAGTCAGCGGCCGAGGGGCGTGCAAGCGGGTGGTTGGCTTATTTAGAGGTTTGTCCGATAAATCGCGAAATTTGAGACCGCTGGTGAGCTTGCTTCGGGCAAATGAAGGTGATCAAGTAGGAAATTCCCCCACTGTACGAGAAAAATATGCCATGGAATTGCAGGCAAACAGCGCCTTGATCCTGATCGACCAGCAACAGGGCATTCATCATCCCAAGCTGGGGCCGCGCAACAATCCGCAAGCCGAAGATCGCATCGCCGAACTGCTGGAGCATTGGCGTGCGATGGGGCGGCCGGTGATCCACGTGCAGCACTTGTCGCGCTCACCGGACTCGGTGTTCTGGCCGCAACAGCCGGGGGTGGAGTTTCAGCAACGCTTCAGGCCGCAGGCCGGGGAGTGGGTGGTGCAAAAGCAGGTGCCGGACGCGTTCTGCGCAACCGCACTCGAAGCAGGATTACGCGAGAGGGGCATTACCCAGTTGGTCGTGGTCGGCGTGGCGACCAACAATTCGGTGGAGTCTACCGCTCGCACGGCGGGCAATCTGGGATTTGCGACCTGGGTCGTCGAGGACGCTTGCTACACCTTCGACAAGGCGGATTTTTTTGGCAATCCACGTTCAGCCGAGGCCGTGCACGCCATGTCGCTGGCCAACTTGCATGGCGAGTACGCGACGGTCGTGGCAGCGGCTGAGTTGTTGTAGGAACGTCGTCTGACGTTCCTGCAATCAAGTGTCAGCGCATCAAGCGCCGTGGCACTTCTTGAACTTCTTGCCGTTGCCGCACGGGCATGGGTCGTTGCGGCCGACATCTTTCAGCGCGTTGCGGACCGGCTCCTGATGGGCGTGGCCACAGTTCGGGCCGTGTACATGGCCGTGGTCGTGATCATGGTGCTCGTGATGGTCATGGTCGTGATTGCAGTCTGGGCCATGAACGTGAGGTTGCTGGGTCATCGAGGTTACTCCGGAATAAAATCGCCGGGAATTATCTCGCCATAATGGGACAGGTGCACGTCTTTGCCGAAGAATAATCCGGTTTCAAGGGTGCCTTCCAGACGATAGGGGATGGGTTGGTCGGGTTTTTTCAGCAGCTTGACCATCTCGCGCAGGTGTTGCCATAGGTTGGTGCGAATCGGTACCTGGAAGTAACTGCTGCTTTTCGGGTCGACACTGAACCATTGTTCGGTCTCGCCTTCGGCCAGCAGGAACTGGCTCAAGTGAATCCGATACTCCATGCCGCGGATGGTCAGGCTGTCGTCGTTGGGGTTGTCGACGCGAAAATACAGCATGAACTTCTGGTCCAGCAGCTTGGCCCGCACCACCTCGACCTTGAGCAGGTGGACTTGCGGGTCGAGGTCGTCATCGCTGAACCAGGAGGCGCAGCCACCGAGCCCCAGGACCATAAACAGGCAGATCGTGTGCAAGACGCGGCGCTGGCTGAACATGGTCTGACTCCCTTTGATTCGCTGCAATGCCTCAACCGATCAGGCGATGTACCCCGCGCAACACTTCTTGAACTTGTGCCCGCTGTTGCAGGGGCAGGCGTCATTGCGCCCGGCCTTGAGCGGCACGGTAGGGTCGATGAAGTACCAATGACCGGCGTTTTGCACGAACGCGGAGCGCTCGCTGTGACTGTGCTCGCCGCTGCTGTCGTGCCAGCGTGCAGTGAACGTGACGAAGGCATGTTCAGGTTGCCCGCCGAGCACTTCCGAGCTCTCCACTTCCAGGCCCAGCCAGGTGCTTTGCGCGCTCCAGTCGCTGATCGATTGGCGATCCAGGCCTGATTGCTGTGCCGGCAGGGTGGTTGCCACCAGATAGTCGATCAGGCCCAGCACGTAGGCACTGTAGCGAGAGCGCATCAGCGCTTCGGCACAGGGTGCAGGGTGCCCGGCGTGATAATGCCCGCAGCAGGCATCGAGCGGCGTGCCGCTGCCGCAAGGGCAAATGGATGTACTCATTTGGTTACCACCAGTATTTTCCGAAATTCTGCGGATTGGCCCAGAAACGTGAGTTGAGCCAATCGGGGACTTGTTTGTATTCAAGCAGATCATAGGTGAAGAGGGTCAAGACCTGCTGATCGCGCTGGAAGCGCTCGCTGGCCTGCAGGGCCAGGGAGAAGAAGTCGGTCTCCTGCCAGTGGCAGGCGTCCAGGTCAGCCAGCACGGCGATGCGGCTGGCATTGAGGTTGCGAATTCCGCCCAGCAGGTTGAGGCCATCGCGCTTGGGCAGGTGCTCCAGGCAGTCGAGTGCCAGTGCCAGATCGAAACGCTGCGCGGCCAGTTCCGCGGGCAACGGACCGGGAGCCGCCTGCGCCACGACGCTGTCGGGATGGGCCAGCTTGAACGCGGCCAGCGCCGGGAAGTCGTCGGCGCCGATCAGCAGCAGCCGTTTGGGCGCATAACGATCAAGCAAGGCGGCCAGCGCCTGCTGGGGAGTACGCGAAGAAATTGCGGCGGTCATCAAGGATCCTCAATCAGAACTGCAAAGACTAGCCTGCCCGAACGCCGGGGCCTAGAGGCTCTTTGTACCGGATGTTGTTCGCGGCCGTGATTGCTCGACAGCGCAAGGGTGGCCTATTGCTGGCGGATATCAAAGCTGGGGTCTTTACTGCTTGAATCGGTCGTATGCCGATCCCTCAGGAGAAAACTCGATGAGCATAGTTCGGACAGCATTACCCTTGGTTCTGCTAACCAGTGTCTTGACTGGTTGCGCAGGTTTGCAGAAAACCGACTGGCCGACCTGTGCGGCGGTGGGCGGCGTGGTCGGGGCCGGTCTCGGCGCGACGAAAAGCTCGGCGTGGGCCGGCGGTGGCGCGCTGTTCGTGGGCGGTTTGGCTGCCGCCTATTGCTGGGTGCATGGCGATGGTGACGAAGACGGTGATGGCGTTCCGGACAGCCGCGACAAGTGCCCGGGCACCCCGCGAGGCGTGCAGGTCGATGCCAACGGTTGCCCTCCAGTCCAGGAGCCGGTGGTAGAAGAAGTGGTGGTGGTCAAGGAAGAAACCATCGTTATCCGCGACGTGCACTTCCAGTTCGACTCGGCCAAGCTGACTGCCGCCGACAAAACCAAGCTGGAAACCATTGCGACTCGCCTGAAACAGGAAGCACCTTCGGCGCAACTGAGCGTGACCGGGCATACCGATAGTGTCGGCAGCGATGCCTACAACCAGAAACTCTCGGACAAACGCGCGCACTCGGTGGTCGAGTACCTGATCGAAGAAGGTGTGCCACGTGCCAGCTTCGTCTCGGTAGAAGGCGCCGGTGAAAGCCAGCCAGTGGCCGACAACAAAACCGCTGACGGTCGTGCAATGAACCGTCGTACCGAAATCAAGATCAACCGCTAGCTCCTCGCGTCCGTGGCTTGAACAGTCACGGATGCGGGTCTTTACTCCTGTGTGACCGGTATCGGCCGGTGACACAGGAGCAATCACCATGAGCGTTCGTGCACGGACCGTAATACCGGTACTTCTGTTTGCCAGCCTGGTCACAGGTTGCGCCACCCACAGCGACGGCACTGCCCCCCTCAATCAACGTACCTGGCCGATCTGCAGCGTCATTGGCGGACTCGTGGGCGGAGGCCTGGGCGCTATCGAGAGCGGTGGTTGGGCAGCAGGCGGCGCGGCACTCGGTCTGTTGACCGGCGGCCTGATCTGCTACGCACAGGATGGCGACGAAGATGGCGATGGCGTCTTTGATCGCCGCGATCATTGTCCGGACACTCCAGCCAATACTTCGGTAGACAACCGCGGCTGCCCGATTCCCCAGTACCCGCCCAGCGCCAAGCCGGTCGAGCCGAGCAGTGAAGTGATTACCCTCAGCGACCAAGGCGATGTGTTGTTCGCCTTCGATTCGGCCGAGTTGACGCCGGCGGCCCATGAACAACTGATGGCACTCATGGACAAGCTGAAAAACGCCGATGTCCTGAGTATCAAGGTGGTGGGGCACACCGACAGCCAGGGCAGCGACGCCTACAACCAAGGCCTTTCCGAGCGACGCGCCAGCAGTGTCGCGGCGTTCCTGCTCAACCAGGGGCTGGCCCCGGACAAGCTCACCAGTCAGGGCATGGGCGAAAGCCAGCCGGTGGCCGATAACGCCAGTGAAGAGGGGCGGGCGAAAAACCGTCGGGTCGAACTGGTGATCGGACGCTGATCTGCCATTGCCGGATGGGCGATCATCGTCGATCCGGCGGCGAAACTGCAGCGGGCAGAAGAATTTTCACTGACCTCTGGCGCAGCCCTCGTGGAAGTCGTTACTGTGCGCGCAAAGAATAATGATTCACGGGGGCGCGTATGAAAGTGTTTTGGGGGCTGGGCAAGTGTGTAGGCCTGGTGTTCTGGCTGGTGGCCGTGGTCAATCTGCTGCAGCCATTCACCCATCCGATCAGTCTGCTGGTGAATCTGGTTGCCGGCGTGTTGCTGCTGGTTCATCTACTGGAAGTGCTGCTGTTCAACCGCACGCTCAAGGTTCGAGCGCATCCTTGGCGCGATCGCCTGCAAGTGCTGCTGTTCGGCATTTTTCATATCAAAAGCATCGCCAGCTCCGCGACGTCGGAGGCCAACCATGCGTAAGCTTTGCTTGCTTGCTGCACTGATCAGCCCGATGGCGGTGGCGCAGGTCCTGACGGTTGAAAGCCACTCGCTGATGCGCCTGCCCAACACCGCCAGCACCTTGCAGCTGGAGCGGCTGGATGTGGCGGACAACGGCACCTTGCTGATTCCCTCCAACGTCACCCAATTGAATGTGACCGAGTTGCACCTGGGGCATGACGCGCGAATCGCCATCGTCCCCGGCGAGCAGAGCCTGCAAATCAGTGTTGGCCATGCGCTACTGGCCAGCGGCAGCCAGATCACTTCCCGCGGGGCGCCGGGTACTTACCTCAAGGCGGCGCGTCCGGGACGCAATCTGAATCTGCGCATCGCTTCCTTGAACGCACCTGAGCTGTCGGTGGATGCTCGCGGCGGTGATGGTGCGCCGGGTTTTGTCGGACTCGATGGCGGCAACGGCCAGGAACCGGGCTGCACCTGGGGTGCGGCGGGTCGCGGTGCCGATGGCGACAACGGTGGCGATGGCCGTGCCGGGGCGCCGGGAGCGTTGGTGCGCCTGGAGCTGCCGCGCGACTTTGCCGAGCAGAATATCAAGGTGCTGGTGGATGGCGGTGCCGGTGGCTTGCCGGGTGTCGGGGGCAAGGCTGGGGCGGGCGGCAAATCCAAAGGCTGCCTGGTGTATCGCGCCGATGGCGGCAAGAGCGGTCGCCCGGGCGATGCCGGTCAGCCTGGGCCTGTCGGTGCTCCCGGATCGGTCACGGTTCAACGCTTGTAAACAACTCACCCGCCTCGCTCACAGGGCGCGAGGCGGGTGAAGTATCAAAACATCGGACGTGCCGAAGCAATGGCCACCAGCAGCAAGCCGATCAGCAGATTGATCCCCACCAGCCGGCGAATCCCACCCAGGGTCGCGGCGCCCGTCGGCCAGTCCTCGGCCAGCACCGCCTTGCGCAATGCCGGCAATTGCAGCGCCTGAATCCGGATAAACAGCGCGGTCATCACCAGATACAGGCCCATCATGATCTGCACGTAGCGCGGTGCGGTTTCAAAGCCGTTGAAGCGCATGTGAAGCATGCCGACGCCGCCGATCGGCAGAATCACCACTGCGACCCAGACCCAGGCAAAAAAACGCGGAAACACTTCGACCCACAGCTTCAGCCGTGCCGGACCTTCCAGTGCTTTGCCAGCGGCGGGGCGCAGGACCATCCAGGCGAAGAACATGCCGCCGACCCAGACCAGGGCCGCCAGCACGTGGATGCTATAAATGAAGGCGAAAAGTGTCATTGGGGTACTCCGTCCTGCGCAGGATTGATTAGCGGGGTATGATAGCGGCCGATTCAAACTACTGAAAATTTATCCAGCGTTTTTGCGCCCGACAATTCATGATCAGCACTGAACTCAAAACCACGATCCAGGGCGCCTACTCGCGTTTTCTCGAAGCCAAGAGCCTCAAGCCGCGCTACGGCCAACGCCTGATGATCGCCGAAATTGCCAAAGTCCTCGGTGACATCGACACCGACGACGAAGGCCGGCGCAGTGGCGACCCGGCGATTGTCGCCGTGGAAGCCGGCACCGGTACCGGCAAGACCGTGGCCTACAGCCTGGCGGCGATTCCGACCGCCAAGGCTGCCGGCAAGCGCTTGGTGATCGCCACCGCCACCGTCGCCCTGCAGGAGCAGATCGTCTACAAGGACCTGCCGGACCTGATGCGCAACAGCGGGCTGAACTTCAGCTTTGCCCTGGCCAAGGGCCGTGGCCGTTACCTGTGCCTGTCCAAACTCGATATGTTGCTGCAGGAAGGCCACGCCCAGACCGCGACCGCGCAGCTGTTCGAAGAAGAAGGTTTCAAGATCGAGGTCGACGAGGCCAGTCAGAAGCTGTTCACCAGCATGATCGAGAAGCTCGCCGGCAATAAATGGGACGGCGACCGCGACAGCTGGTCCACGGCGCTGGAGGATGTCGATTGGTCGCGCCTGACCACCGATCACAGCCAGTGCACCAACCGCCATTGCCCGAACTTCGGCCAGTGCGCCTTCTACAAGGCGCGCGAAGGCATGGGCAAGGTCGACGTGATTGTCACCAACCATGACATGGTCCTCGCCGACCTCGCACTCGGCGGTGGCGCAGTGCTACCTGACCCCCGCGACACCATTTATGTGTTCGACGAAGGTCACCACCTGCCGGACAAGGCCATCGGCCATTTCGCCCACTACACGCGCCTGCGCTCCACCGCCGACTGGCTGGAAAGCACCGCCAAGAACCTCACCAAGTTGCTGGCGCAGCATCCGTTGCCAGGCGACCTGGGCAAGCTGATCGAGCAAGTGCCGGAGCTGGCACGCGAGATCAAGACCCAGCAACAATTCATGTTCAGCGCCTGCGAACAGGTCGCCGATTTCAAGCCCGGTGAAGACGTCGAGGGCCGTGAACGGCCGCGTCATCGCTTCATTGGCGGGGTGATTCCCGAGCACATGCGGGAAATGGGCATCGAGCTGAAGAAAGGCTTCGCGCGCCTCACCGATCTGTTCACCCGTCTGACCGAGTTGCTCAAGGAAGGCATGGATGGCGAGGTCAACATCGGCATTGCCAGCAATCAGGCAGAAGAATGGTACCCGCTGTTCGGCAGTCTTTTGGCGCGCTCCCAGGGCAATTGGGAGCTGTGGACGGCGTTCACGGTTGAAGACCCGGAAGACAACCCGCCCATGGCGCGCTGGCTGACCCTGGCCGAAAGTGGCTCGCTGTTCGATATCGAGGTCAATGCCAGCCCGATCCTCGCGGCGGAAATGCTCCGACGTAATCTGTGGAACGTGGCACATGGCTGCCTCGTGACCTCGGCGACCTTGACCGCCCTGGGCACCTTCGAACGCTTCCGCATGCGCGCCGGCCTGCCGAAAAAAGCCGTGACCGCCGTGGTGCCAAGTCCGTTCCATCATGCCGATGCCGGCGTGTTGCGGGTGCCGAATCTCAACGCCGATCCCCGGGATGCCGCAGCGCATACCGCCGCGATCATCCGCGACCTGCCGGAACTGGTCGAAGGTTCGCGCGGCACCCTGGTGCTGTTCTCCTCGCGCAAACAGATGCAGGACGTGTTCGACGGCCTGGACCGCGACTGGCGCAAGCAAGTGTTCATCCAGGGCAACCTGTCGAAACAGGAAACCCTGAACAAGCACAAGGCGCGGGTCGACGGTGGCGATTCCAGTGTGCTGTTCGGGCTGGCCAGCTTTGCCGAAGGGGTCGACTTGCCGGGGGCTTATTGCGAGCACGTGGTGATCGCCAAGATTCCGTTCTCGGTGCCGGATGACCCGGTCGAGGCGGCACTGGCGGAATGGATCGAAGCCCGGGGTGGCAATCCGTTCATGGAAATCTCGGTGCCGGACGCCTCGCTCAAGCTGGTCCAGGCTTGCGGGCGTCTGCTGCGTACCGAAGAAGACCGCGGCACCATCACCTTGCTGGACCGACGCCTGGTCACCCAGCGCTATGGCAAGGCGATCCTCAACGCGCTGCCACCGTTCCGCCGCGAAATTTCTTGAGACAAGGTGGGCGGAAACGCCCACTGCGTTGTCTATCCCCTATCTCCGATCTCACATTCGCCTTAGGGAGAACCTGGTTCCCATGATTCGCCGTTCTTTACCCGCCGTATTTGCCCTGATGTTTGCCGCGCCATTGCTGGCCGCACCGACCGGGCAACAGACGCTGTTCAACTTTGTCCGCCCGGCCGATGTGGTCCAGGTAGCGACACAGGATTCCAGCTTGCCGCAATCCAACGCGGAGCAAACGGCCGAGGGTGAAGTGCTGCGCCGGGTAACCTTCAATCCAACGGCCCGGCCGACCTTGCGCCTGACCCCGCAGACCGGCGCCTGGGATTGGTCGCAGTCCGGGGTCATGACCCTGCGGCTGCAGAGTGCGATGAACTGGGCGCTGACCCTCTATGTGACGATCCAGAGCAACGACGGCAAGACCCTGGTCAGTCGTGTCGACCTGCCGGCGGGGCCTGCGCAAACCCTGATGGTGCCGCTGATCCCGAGTACCCCCCTGAGGCAGGGCATGAAAGCCGGTCCGCCGATGCCGATGACGGTCGAGGGGCAACGCATTCTGTTGGCCAGCAGCGGGGGTGAGCTGGATCGCAGCCAGGTGGTGTCGGTGTCGCTGTCGATGGACCAGCCCAAAGTGGCGCAAAGCATCCTGATCGAGCGTTTTGGTGTGCAGGAGGGTGAATCGGTGGTCAAGGCCGTTTATGGCTCGTTGGTGGACGCCTATGGGCAGTCCACCCGGGCCAGGTGGCCGGAAAAAATTGCCAACGACGATCAGCTCAAGGCGGCCGCTGGCAAGGAGCAACAGCAACTGAAAACCTGGCTCGCCGAGCGCCAGCGCAATGACCTCGACAAGTTCGGCGGCTGGAACCAGGGGCCGACGTTCAAGGCCAGTGGTTTCTTTCGCACCGAGAAGCACGATGGCCGCTGGTACCTGGTGACGCCCGAGGGCCATCCGTTCTACTCGCTCGGCGTCAACGCCGTTACAGCCGACGCCAGCCAGACGTATGTGGCCGGTCGCGAGGGCATGTTCGAGGCATTGCCAGGCGACGGCGAGCCATTGGCCAGTCATTACGGTGAAGGCGACAACCGTGGCGGTAATGGAGTCGATCGCGGACGGGGTTTCAATAACGGTCGCTGGTATGACTTTTATGGCGCCAACCTGCAGCGCACCTACGCTCAGCCCTGCGCCGCACCGACCGAACTGCCTGCCGCTGACACAACCAGCGCCGCCTGCACGCCACCTGCCTTTGACGAAAAGCGCTGGGCCGGGCATACCCTCGATCGCCTGCAAGCCTGGGGCTTCAACACCCTCGGAAACTGGAGCGCCCCGGCGTTGGGCCAGAGCGATCGCGTGGCCTACACCTTGCCGCTGTCGATTGTCGGCGACTACACCAGCATCAGCACCGGTAATGACTGGTGGGGCGGTATGCCCGATCCGTTTGATCCGCGCTTTGCCATGGCCACCGAGCGTGCCGTGGCCATTGCTGCCCGCGATCATCGTGACGATCCCTGGCTGATCGGTTATTACGCCGACAATGAGTTGGCCTGGGCCGGTCCTGGCGACGATCCCAAGGCCCGCTACGCGCTGGCCTATGGCACCTTGAAAATGACCACCGACGTCCCGGCCAAGCGTGCCTTTCTCAAGCAGTTGCGTGACAAGTACCGTAACCAGGCCGGGCTGTCCAAGGCCTGGGGCATCGACCTGCCGGCCTGGGAACTGATGGAAGACCCGGGTTTCGTGCCGCCGCTGCCGGATCCGCAGCACCCGGAGATCGAGGCTGACTTCAAATACTTCCAGAAGGTCTTTGCCGACACCTATTTCAAGACCATCTCCGACTCGTTGAAATGGCACGCACCCAATCACCTGTTGCTCGGTGGCCGATTTGCCGTGAGCACGCCAGAGGCCGTGGCGTCCTGTGCCCAGTATTGCGACGTGTTGAGTTTCAACCTGTACACGCTCAAACCGCAGGACGGCTACGACTTCGCCCAGCTCCAGGCGCTGGATAAACCGGTACTGATCAGCGAATTCAACTTCGGCTCCCGCGATCGCGGCCCGTTCTGGGGCGGTGTAACCGAATTGGCCAGGGAAGAAGATCGCGCACCGGCCTACGCCAATTTCCTCAAGCAAGCTATCAGCGAGCCGTCGATTGTCGGCGTGCACTGGTTCCAGTACCTGGATCAGCCGGTCACCGGGCGCCTGCTGGACGGCGAGAACGGCCATTTCGGCCTGGTGGGCATCACCGATGTCCCGTTTCAGGGCTTTGTCGACGGGGTGCGCAAAGCCAACCTGCAGACCATCCATCAGCTTGGCAAGGCCGCAGAAACGGCCAGGGCAGAGGTCGAAAAAGCGGCGAGTGCCCGACCGGCCAATCAGGGCGAGAAAGACCGTCCTGACCGCCAGGGCCCTGGGCAAAGCGGTCATCCCGGTGGGCATTCGGCCAACGGCCACTAATCAGGTAAATTCGTGGGTTTTCCCGGTGACCGCCCAGCCTGCGTGGGTTCCCAAAAGCTCTCGGGGCTGGAACAATGCGGGCCATTGAAGCGAGACGTTTTTCCGGGGAGTGGCGGGTGCAGATTCAGGGTCATTACGAACTTAAATTCGAAGCGGTGCGCGAGGCTTTCGCGGCGCTGTTCGACAACTCCCAGGAACGCGGCGCAGCGTTGTGCATCCAGGTCGGTGGCGAAACGGTCATCGACTTGTGGGCAGGTACGGCGGACAAGGACGGTCAGCAGGCGTGGCACAGCGACACCATCGCCAACCTGTTTTCCTGCACCAAGACGTTCACGGCGGTGACCGCCTTGCAGCTGGTCGCCGAAGGCAAGCTGCAACTCGACGCCCCGGTGGCTCGCTACTGGCCCGAGTTTGCGGCCGCGGGCAAGGAATCGGTGACCTTGCGCCAGTTGCTCTGCCACCAGGCTGGCTTGCCGGCCTTGCGCGAATTGCTGCCAGCTGAGGCACTCTACGATTGGCAGACCATGGTCGACGCATTGGCCGCCGAAGCGCCCTGGTGGACGCCGGGTGAAGGCCACGGTTATGCGGCCATCACTTACGGTTGGCTGATTGGCGAACTGCTGCGTCGAGCTGATGGCCGAGGGCCGGGCGAATCGATCGTGGCGCGGGTGGCCCGGCCATTAGGCCTGGATTTCCATGTCGGCCTGGCGGATGAAGAATTCCACCGTGTCGCACACATTGCGCGCGGTAAAGGCAGTCTCGGCGATGCGGCGGCCCAGCGCTTGCTCCAAGTGACCATGCGCGAGCCGGAGGCCATGAGCACGCGGGCCTTTACCAATCCGCCGTCGATCCTGACCAGCACCAACAAGCCGGAGTGGCGACGGATGCAGCAGCCAGCGGCCAATGGCCATGGCAATGCCCGCAGCCTGGCCGGTTTCTACAGCGGCCTGCTCGATGGCAGTCTGCTGGAAAGTGAAATGCTCGAGGAGCTCACCCGTGAGCACAGCCTGGGCGAAGACAAGACCTTGCTGACCCGGACCCGTTTTGGCCTGGGTTGCATGCTGGATCAACCGGATGTGGCAAACGCCACTTTCGGCCTCGGCGCCCGTGCCTTTGGTCACCCGGGCGCTGGGGGATCGGTGGGATTCGCCGATCCCGAGTACGATGTGGCCTTCGGGTTTGTCACCAATACCCTGGGACCCTACGTTTTGATGGACCCGCGTGCGCAAAAGCTGGTGCGGGTTCTTGCCGATTGCCTGTAAAAAGGTTGCTGTATCGCATTTTTTTGATAAAAGATGCCCAAAGGTCGTGGAACGGAACCCCACGGCCTTTGATGTTTCAGAGCGTGTGTTCAGACGGGTCATTGCGACCCACAGCTTTTTATCTCATTTTGTGGATATCCCATGTCACCGAACAAATTTTTAACCCTGGCACTGTGCCTCACCATCACCGGTTGCGCACAAACTCCACAAAATGATGCCGACGGTGGCCATTGGTGGTCATTCGGTTCCGGTTCCGACAAAGTCGCGGACAAGGGTGCCACCAAGGCTGACGTCAAAGCAGACGCGAAGACCGCTGCCGCTCCTGTAGCTGACAAGGCTGCTGCTACCGCGGCACCTGCGGCCAAGGCCAAGGAGACCGGCAGCAGCTGGTGGCCGTTCTCGTCCGACGAGACCCCGGCCAAACCTGTCGTTGCCGACACCAAGGCCGTAGCACCTATCGCAGCAACCAGCGCGGCTGCAGCTGCCGCCAAGGCCGACTCCGAAAGCAAATGGTGGTGGCCGTTCAGCGACCAGCCCAAAGCCGTGACCAAAGCCGACATCAAGGATGTACCGATGCCGGACCCGAAAATCACCCAGGCCTGGCTGGACGACTACGAGCCGCGCCTGCGCAGCGCCGTCCAGGACAAGCGTATGCAGGTTGAGCGTCGTGAAAACGTACTGGTGGTGATTGTCCCAGTGGATGAGTCCTTCAACCCGAAACGACCAGCCATGCTGCTGCCTTCGACCCTGGGCCCGTTCACCCGGATTGCCAAGCTGGTTGAAGGCGATACCAAGACTTCGGTACTGGTACTGGGCCACGGTGACTCCACAGGCGCCGCGCCTGCGACCCAGGCCATGAGCAAGGAACGTGCAACGTCCGTTGCCTCGATCTTCAGCCTTGGTGGCTTGAAGCGTGATCGCCTGATGCTGCGTGGCATGGGTGACCTGATGCCACGTGCGGCCAATGACAGTGCCCAGGGCCGTGCCTTGAACCGTCGTGTGGAAATCATGCTGACCCAGCGCACCACCATGCTGGCCCTGTTGAGCAAGTACAGCTCGCCAACCCCGCCAGTCGCGGAAATGGTCGCAGTACAGGACGTCAAGCCTGTCGCAGCAACCCTGGCCGAGAAAAAGGCTACGCCGGCGAAAAAAACCACAACGGCGAAAAAGGCGGCTCCGGCGAAGAAAGCCGCACCGGCCAAAAAGCAGCCTGCCAAGACCGCAACCCCGGCGACAAAACCGGCTCCGGCCAAGGCTACAGCTGCCAACTGATTGCTCCAGCACAAGGAAAGCGCCATGACCCAGGCTCTGGCTGATATGCGCCGCGACTACACCCGCGATGGCTTGACCGAAGCCCAGGCTCCGGATGAGCCGTTCGCGCTGTTCCATCAGTGGTTCGCCGAGGCGGTGAAAACCGAACAGCCTCCGGTCGAAGCCAATGCCATGACGGTGGCCACGGTGGATGCAGAGGGTCGCCCGCATTGCCGGATCCTGTTGCTCAAGGGGTTGGATGAGCAGGGCTTTACCTTTTTCAGCAACTACGACAGCGCCAAGGGCCAGCAATTGGCCGTCAATCCGTTTGCCGCCATGACGTTCTTCTGGCCGACGCTGGAGCGTCAGGTGCGGATCGAAGGCCGGGTGGTCAAAGTCAGCGCGCAGGAATCCGATGCCTATTACCAGGTGCGCCCGCTGGGCAGCCGCCTGGGGGCCTGGGCCTCGCCGCAGAGCCGGGTGATCGCCGATCGTGCCGAGCTCGAGGGCTTGCTCAAGGCCACCGAGCAGCGCTTCAGCGACAGCCAGCCGCATTGCCCGGAACATTGGGGCGGCTACCGCCTGCTGCCCGAACGCATCGAGTTCTGGCAGGGGCGTGCCAGCCGACTGCATGATCGCCTGAACTATCGATTACACGACGATTGCTGGAACCGTGAACGTCTGGCTCCCTGAGCAGTCTACCGGGCAGGGTAGGTGGCTGCGGCCGCCTCCAGCCACTGTTGCAGGTCACGACGCTTGATTTTCTGCTGCCTGGCGCGTTCCAGTTGTTGCAGCATGAAAGCCTTTTTCTGTTCGTCGTTACCGGCCATGGCCAGAGCCAGGTCGCGATCCATCCAACGCTTGATGCGTACGTACAGCCACCAGTGGAAGTACAGGCCGGCAGCGGTGGTGACGACAATGATGAAGTAATCCATGGAAATCCTTGAGACGGTGGCGCAGCTTCTGGAGTTTGCCGCTACTGTGTGATGAGTCCTTGGCAGGCGCTGTACTGCGCCTGAATGAAAGCAAGTTTACCCGGGCGGCGCCGTGACAGACGTCAAGCTGCGGGGTTTAATGAATACCTGTCCTTTGGAGTTGATGCTATGCGTAAGTCTGTTCTGCTGGTTGCTTCCTTTTCCACGATGGCGATGTTGCTTACAGGTTGCCAGTCCAGCCTGACCGGCGACTCCTACTCCCGTGACGAGGCGCGTCGCGTGCAGACCGTCCGCATGGGCACTATCGAATCCCTGCGTCCGGTGAAGATCGAAGGTACCAAGACCCCAATCGGCGGCCTGGCCGGTGCAGCAGTTGGCGGCGTGGGTGGCAGCGCCATCGGTGGCGGTAAAGGCAGCATCGTTGCTGCGGTCATCGGTGCGGTTGCTGGCGGCCTGATTGGTTCGGCCACTGAAGAAGGCCTGACCCGTACCCAGGGCGTGGAAATCACCGTACGTGAAGACGACGGCAGCATGCGTGCCTACGTGCAGCAGGTTCAAGAGAACGAAGTGTTCCGTGTCGGCGAGCGCGTGCGTATCTCCACCGTTGATGGCACCAGCCGCGTTTCCCACTAAGCGCAGACGGTTAAAACAAAACCCCGATCAGGCGACTGGTCGGGGTTTTGTGTTTCTGGGCAGTGGAGCGCAGCGAATTACGCTTTTGAACGCTTGCGGCTCGCCATCACCATTACCGTGTAACCGATCAGCGCTGCAAACAGCGAACCAGTCAAAATGCCCATGCGGTCCATGCCAGCGTATTCACTGCTGCCGGCTTCAAAGGCCAGGGAGCCGACGAACAGGCTCATGGTGAAGCCGATCCCGCAGAGAATCGCCACGCCCAGCACCTGGCCCCAGTTGGCGCCCTGGGGCAGACCGGCGATGCCTGTTTTCACTGCCAGCCAGGTCAGGCCAAATACACCAATGGTCTTGCCGAGCAGCAGGCCGACGGCAATGCCCATGGGCACGTCGTGGGTGAAGCTTTCGAGGGTAACGCCGCTCAGCGACAGACCGGCGTTGGCGAAAGCGAACAAAGGTAGGATGCCGTAGGCCACCCAGGGATGCAGCGCGTGCTCAAGGGTCTGGAGTGGCGAAGGCTCGGCGTTTTTCGTGCGCAGTGGGATGCAGAAGGCCAGGGTCACGCCGGCCAGTGTGGCGTGTACGCCGCTCTTGAGCACGCAGACCCAGAGAATCAGGCCAACGATCATGTACGGCCCCAATTTGACCACGCCTGCGCGGTTCATCCCGATCAGGGCAGCGATACAGGCGGCGGCCAAGGCCAGGGACAGGGTCGACAGGGTTCCGGAGTAGAAAATCGCGATGATAATGATCGCACCCAGGTCATCGATGATGGCCAGGGTCATCAGGAACAGCTTCAACGACACCGGCACCCGCTTGCCCAGCAAGGCCAGCACGCCGAGGGCGAACGCGATGTCGGTGGCAGTGGGAATGGCCCAGCCATTGAGCGCTGGCGGGTTGTCCTTGTTGAGAAACCAGTAGATCAGCGCCGGCACCACCATGCCGCCAATGGCAGCGGCGCCGGGCAGGACGATTTGCGAGGGTTTGGACAATTGCCCGTCAAGGACTTCGCGCTTCACTTCCAGGCCAATCAGCAGGAAGAACAGGGCCATCAGGCCATCGTTGATCCACAGCAGCAGCGGCTTGGCAATTTTCAGGGCGCCGATCTGGGCGACCACGGGGGTGTCCAGCAGGCCGCTGTAGAGCCAGGACAGCGGGGAGTTGTTGATGATCAGGGCGAGGATGGCGGCAGCGATCAATAACAGACCGCTGGCAGCTTCCATCTGAAAGAAACGCGTGAAAGTGCTACGCAGAGGCAAAGTCGCTCTCCATCTGTGGTTTCAAAAGGTGGGACACCCTAACCTGTACCGTTAGACGATAAAACAAAAGTTATATTCTTTTTTGTTATATGTCGTTACAACCACTGGTGCACAGAGCCTAGCAGTTGGTTGGCGTATTGAACCCCAGCTGTACCTGTGAGTTATGTAGGTTATTTCCTAAGCTTAAGTATTCAGCCGTCCCATCCGATTCAATGAGATCCCAGTCATGAGCGACAGCCGTCAATGGGCCCGCGAAGCCATCCGTATCATCGAAGCCGATTTCCAGCGCAGTGCCGACACCCACCTGATTCCCCTGCCGTTGCCGGGTCTGCCGGGTATCGAGTTGTACTTCAAGGACGAGTCGAGCCACCCCACCGGCAGCCTCAAGCACCGCCTGGCGCGCTCGCTGTTTTTGTATGCGTTGTGCAACGGCTGGCTCAAGCCGGGGGCGCCGGTGATCGAGGCGTCCAGCGGTTCGACGGCGATTTCCGAGGCCTATTTCGCCCGTTTGTTGGGCCTGCCGTTTATTGCGGTGATGCCGGCGAGCACTTCCCGGGAAAAAATCGCACAAATCGAGTTCTATGGTGGCAAGCCCCATCTGGTGGACGATCCCACGCAGATCTACGCCGAGTCCGAGCGCCTGGCCCGTGAGCATGGCGGGCACTTTATCGACCAGTTCACCTATGCCGAGCGCGCCACCGACTGGCGTGCCAACAACAACATTGCCGAATCGATCTTCCAGCAGATGCGCTTCGAGCGCCATCCAGAGCCGAGTTGGCTGGTTTCCAGCCCCGGCACTGGCGGGACCACGGCGACGCTGGGGCGTTATGTGCGCTATCGCCAGCACTGCACCCGGGTCCTGTGCGCGGATGCCGAGCGTTCGGTGTTCTTCGACTATTACCGCAGCGGCGATGCGACTCTGCGCCTGGACTGTGGTTCACGGATCGAGGGCATCGGTCGACCACGGGTCGAGGCCTCATTCCTGCCCAACGTCATCGATGCCATGATCAAGGTGCCTGACGCCTTGTCGCTGGCGGCCATGCATTACCTGGCGCAGCGTCTGGGACGACATGTGGGTGGTTCCAGCGGGACCAACCTGATTGGCGCCCTGGTGGCGGCGCACCACATGATTGCGGCGGGAGAAAGTGGGTCGATCGTGGCGATTCTGTGCGACAGCGGCGAACGCTATGCGACCACCTATTACGATCAGGATTGGTTGAAGGCGCAGGGGTATGAGCTGGCTGGGTTGATCGCGACGGTCGCCGCCAGCGTCGAGCGCGGTGAGCCGCTGCCGGACAGCGTGTTGCGCGCCGGGATTTGAAGCACTGGCACTGGCGTGATGGGCGGGTACCCGTCACGCCAGTGCCAGGTTTCAGGCCGGCAGACCGAGGATGTCGCGGGCCACGGCTTCGGCGATACGAATCCCGTCGACACCGGCCGAGAGAATTCCGCCAGCGTAACCAGCGCCTTCACCGGCCGGGAACAGGCCCTTGACGTTGAGACTCTGCATCGACTCGTTATTGCGGGTGATGCGCAGCGGCGACGAGGTACGGGTCTCGATCCCGGTCAGTACGGCATCGTGCAGCGAGTAGCCACGGATCTGCTTCTCGAAGGCCGGCAGTGCTTCGCGGATGGCCTCGATGGCAAACGCCGGCAGGGCCAGCGCCAGGTCGCCGAGGGCGACGCCCGGTTTGTAGGACGGCTCGACGCTGCCCAGGGCCGTCGACGGCTTGCCGGCAATGAAATCACCCACCAGTTGTGCCGGGGCTTCGTAGTTGCCACCGCCGAGGACAAAGGCGTGTGACTCCAGTTGCTCCTGCAACTCGATACCGGCCAGCGGGCCGCCCGGATAGTCGACTTCCGGGGTGATGCCCACAACAATCCCGGAGTTCGCGTTACGTTCGTTACGCGAGTACTGGCTCATGCCGTTGGTGACAACGCGGTTCGGCTCGGATGTCGCGGCCACCACCGTGCCGCCCGGGCACATGCAGAAGCTGTAGACCGAACGACCGTTTTTCGCGTGGTGCACCAGTTTGTAGTCGGCGGCACCGAGTTTCGGGTGGCCGGCGTACTTGCCCAGGCGCGCACTGTCGATCAGCGACTGCGGGTGTTCGATGCGAAAACCCACCGAGAACGGCTTGGCTTCCATGTACACGCCGCGCCCGTGCAGCATGCGGAAAGTGTCGCGGGCGCTGTGGCCCAAGGCCAGGATCACGTGGCGGGAGTGAATTTGCTCACCGCTGGCCAGCTCGACGCCGGTCAGTTGACCGTCTTCGATCAGCACGTCGGTGACCCGCTGCTGGAAGCGCACTTCGCCGCCCAAGGCGCGAATCTGCTCACGCATGTTTTCGACAACGCCCGTCAGACGGAACGTACCGATATGTGGCTTGCTGACGTAGAGAATCTCTTCCGGCGCACCGGCCTTGACGAACTCGTGCAGGACCTTACGACCGTGGTGCTTGGGATCCTTGATCTGGCTGTAGAGCTTGCCGTCGGAGAAAGTCCCCGCGCCGCCTTCGCCAAACTGCACGTTGGACTCAGGGTTGAGCACACTTTTACGCCACAGGCCCCAGGTGTCCTTGGTGCGCTGGCGCACTTCGGTGCCGCGCTCGAGAATGATCGGCTTGAAACCCATCTGCGCCAGCAGCAGGCCGGCGAAGATCCCGCAGGGGCCAAAACCGACGACTATCGGGCGTTCGCTCAGGTCTTGTGGCGCCTGGCCCACGACCTTGTAGCTGACATCCGGTGCGACGTTGACGTTGCGGTCATTGGCAAACGCCTGCAGCACCTTCGCCTCGTCGCGCAGACTGAGGTCGATGGTGTATATGAAGCACAGTTCGGAAGATTTTTTTCGCGCATCGTAGCTGCGCTTGAACAAGGTGAAATCGAGCAGGTCATCACTGGCGATGCCCAGGCGCTGCACGATGGCAGGGCGCAGGTCTTCTTCGGGATGGTCGATTGGCAGCTTGAGTTCGGTGATTCGTAGCATGACAGGATCCGGTTCGCGGGCGCACCAATGCGCCAAGGCGTTTGCAAGCGAGCAATTATAAGCCGCAAAGGCACTGTCCAGTGAGGCTAAAACAGCAGCTCGTCGAATCAGTCGCTGCGTGCGCCGCCGAAGTAGGCGCAACCGCGCTGGACCTGGCCGTTGACCCGCAACTCGGCGCTCATGAACTGGACACTGGGGCGGGTCGGGTCGACGCAACGCTGTGGCGCGACCCACAACTCGACGTGCTGCTCGTTGGCCTCGCTGCTGAGATTGAAACGCCCGTCACCCAGTTGTTCTTCCAGGTAGGGCAGGGCCAGGGCAGGCTGTCCCGCCCGTTCGATGACCATGCCTTTGCCTGCAACCTTGACGTTCCACTCAGGGCCGTGGCCGGCAGCTTGCAGCACCAGTTTCGGGAAATCGGGATTGGCGCAGGCGCTGGTCGCGCGTTCCAGCCGATAAAGTTGCTCGACCTCCAGTTGCGCGGTATTGCCGGCGACGCTGGAGGAGGGCACGCGACCGCGCAGATCGGCGAATACACTGTGCTGCGGGCCAGCCAGCGTTGCCGCTTCCTGCATGACGCTGGTGGCACCCGTGTCGCGCACCAGGTATTGCGTGGAGCCCTGGCAAGGCTTGAACACCAGTTTGCCGCCGGCCATGCCCAGTTCGCCCTGCATGCGTGTCAGGCCCGCCGTGGACGGCGCCTCAGACAGGCTCGGCAGCCATTGGCAGCCACCGAACACCGGCAACAGGGCGACAAACATCAGGGAACGGGCTGCACGCATCGTGTGGTCTCCAGGCAAGTGCCGCCACGTTACGCAGGCAAGCCGTTGATCACAAGACTTGGCGCGTTATCCGACGTGAAATGTCTGGCCGGTCTGCAGGCCTTCGACGCTTTTGGCGTAGGCCAGGCCCACGTCGGCGCCCGATACCGGTTTATAGCCACGGAAGTAGGGCGCGTAGCTGCCCATGGCCTCGACCAGGACCGTCGGGCTCACCGAGTTGACGCGCAGGCCGCGTGGCAATTCGATTGCCGCTGCGCGCACGAAACTGTCCAGTGCGCCATTGACCAGGGCCGCCGAGGCGCCGCTGCGGATCGGATCATGGCTCAAGACACCGCTGGTGAGGGTGAACGAAGCGCCGTCATTGGCAAACTCACGACCGATCAGCAGCAGATTGACCTGGCCCATCAGCTTGTCTTGCAGGCCCAGGGTGAAGCTTTGTTCGGTCATTTCCGCCAGCGGGGCGAAGGTTACGCTGCCGGCGGCGCAGACCAGGGCATCGAACTTGCCGGTTTTTTCAAACAGCGCACGAATCGAGGCGCTGTCACTGATGTCGACCTGAAAATCGCCGCTGCTGCGACCGATGCGAATGATCTCGTGACGTTCTGACAACTCCTTGTCAATCGCCGAACCTACAGTGCCGCTGGCGCCAATCAAAAGAATTTTCATCGTGCGGATTCCTCAAGTGTGTGAACGAGGTTTCAGTCTAGTGTGGTTTTTTCTGTAGATAAGCGTGCTAATAGGCAACCTTTGGTTTTCAAATGGAAACAATCCATGAGCGAAATGGACGACCTGGCAGCCTTCGCCGTGCTGATCGAGGCAGGCAGTTTCACCCTGGCGGCGCAGCAGTTGGGCTGCAGCAAAGGGCAACTGTCCAAGCGCATCAGCCTGCTGGAGGCGCGTTTCGATGTGTTGTTATTGCAACGCACAACGCGGCGTTTGAGCCTGACCGCAGCAGGGGCGGCGTTGCTGCCGCAAGCCCAGGCCCTGCTGATCCAGGTCGAACGCGCACGCCAGGCTCTGGCGCGGCTCAAGGACGACATGGCCGGCCCGGTGCGACTCACCGTGCCGGTTTCGCTGGGGGAAACGTTCTTTGACGGCTTGCTGCTGGAGTTTTCCCGGAAGTATCCGCAGGTGCAGATCGAGCTGGAGCTGAATAACAGCTACCGCGACTTGTCCCGCGACGGGTTTGATCTGGCGATCCGTTCTGAGGTGGCCAATGACCAGCGCCTGGTCGCTCGGCCGCTGTTGGCCTGGCACGAAATGACCTGCGCCAGTCCCGAGTACCTGCAGCAGTTTGGCGAGCCGGCGACGCCGCAGGAGTTGGTCGGCCATCGTTGCCTGCTCAATAGCCATTACGCCGGTCGCGAAGAATGGCTCTACCACCAGCAGCACGAATTATCGCGGGTGCGGGTGTCCGGGCCTTTTGCGAGCAATCATTACAACCTGCTGAAAAAGGCCGCGCTGGCCCATGCCGGGATTGCGCGACTGCCGTCCTATCTGCTTCAGACCGAGTTGGTTGACGGGCGCTTGCGCTGGCTGTTGCGCGATTATCAGACCCGCAGCATGCCGATGTACCTTGTGCATCCGTATCAGGGCGGACTACCCAAACGCACCCAGGTGTTGGCCGACTATCTGATCGACTGGTTCAAGCGCAGTGGCGAGGCGTTGGACCGGTTGTGAGCGCGCACAAAAAAACGGCCCGAAGGCCGTTTTCTGTACTGCGTTTTGCTTAGCCGCCCAGGTACGCTTCGCGCACTTTTGGATCGGTCAGCAAGGCTTCACCGGTGCCTTGCATCACCACCCGGCCGTTCTCCAGAACGTAGGCACGGTCGGCGATTTTCAGCGCCTGGTTAGCGTTCTGTTCAACCAGGAACACGGTCACACCGTCCTTGCGCAGTTGTTCGATGATGTCGAAGATCTGCTGGATGATGATCGGTGCCAGGCCCAGCGACGGCTCGTCGAGCAACAACAGCTTGGGTTTGCTCATCAGCGCCCGGCCGATGGCGAGCATTTGCTGCTCGCCACCGGACATGGTGCCGCCGCGCTGTGCAAAGCGCTCCTTCAGGCGTGGGAAAAGCCCCAGGACCTTGTCCATTTGCTCTTCGTAATCGCCCTTGTCGGTGAAGAACCCGCCCATGGCCAGGTTTTCTTCCACGGTCAGGCGCGAGAACACCCGACGACCTTCCGGCACCACCGCGATGCTCTTGCGCATGATCTGCGCCGAGCTCTGGCCCACCAGCTCTTCACCCATGTAGCGAATGCTGCCGCTGTGTGCCTGCGGCGAACCGCAGAGGGTCATCAGCAAGGTCGACTTGCCGGCGCCGTTGGCCCCGATCAGGGTGACGATTTCGCCCTGGCGGATCTCGACGTTGACGCTGTGCAGCGCCTGGATCTTGCCATAGAAGGTGGAAACGTTTTCGAACTGCAGCATTTACGCTTCCCCCAGGTAGGCTTTGATCACTTCAGGATTGTCACGGATCTGTTCCGGCGTGCCATCGGCCAGCGGTGTGCCCTGGTTGATCACGACGATGTGGTCGGAAATGCTCATGACCAGCTTCATGTCGTGCTCGATCAGCAGCACGGTGACGTTGTGCTCTTCACGCAGGACGCTGATCAGCGCCTTGAGGTCTTCGGTTTCCTTGGGGTTGAGGCCGGCAGCCGGTTCGTCGAGCATGAGGATCCGCGGGCGGGTCATCATGCAGCGGGCGATTTCCAGGCGTCGTTGCTGGCCGTAGGCCAGGGTTCCGGCGGTACGGTTGGCGAACTCCTTGAGGTTGACCTTTTCCAGCCAGTACTCGGCAAACTCCATGGCCTCGCGTTCGCTTTTGCGAAACGCCGGGGTCTTGAACAGGCCGGACAGGAAGTTGGTGTTCAGGTGACGGTGCTGGGCGATCAACAGGTTCTCGACCGCCGTCATGTCCTTGAACAACCGCACGTTCTGGAACGTACGCACCACGCCCTTGAGCGCAATCTTGTGGCCGGGCAGGCCCTGGATCGGCTCGCCGTCCAGCAGGATGCTGCCACCGCTCGGTTTGTAGAAACCGGTCAGGCAGTTGAACACGGTGGTCTTGCCCGCGCCGTTAGGGCCGATCAGGGCTACTACCTGTTTTTCCTTGACGGTCAGGGCCACGCCGTTGACCGCCAGCAAGCCGCCGAAGCGCATGCTCAGATTTTCGACTTTCAGGATCTCACGGCTCATTTTCGCAGCTCCATGTGAGGACGTTGCATGGGCAGCAGGCCTTGAGGACGCCAGATCATCATCAGCACCATCAAGGCGCCGAACATCAACATGCGGTATTCACTGAACTCACGCATCATTTCTGGCAGCAGGATCATCACCACCGCAGCGAGAATCACGCCCAGTTGCGAGCCCATGCCACCCAATACCACGATGGCGAGAATGATCGCCGACTCGATGAAGGTGAAGGACTCGGGCGTTACCAGACCCTGACGGGCAGCAAAGAAGCTACCGGCGAAACCGGCGAAGCTGGCGCCCAGGGTAAAGGCCGACAACTTGATCACGGTCGGGTTGAGACCCAGCGCACGGCAGGCGATCTCGTCTTCACGCAACGCTTCCCAGGCACGGCCGATCGGCATGCGCAGCAGGCGGTTGATCACGAACAGCGCACCGAGGGCCAGCAACAGGGCAACCAGGTAGAGGAAGATCACCTTGTTGATCGAGTTGTACTGCAGGCCGAAGTACTCGTGGAAGGTCTGCATCCCTTCGGCGGCCTTGCGCTCGAACGTCAAGCCGAAGAACGTCGGTTTCTCGATGTTGCTGATGCCGTTTGGCCCGCCGGTGAGATCGGTCAGGTTACGCAGGAACAGACGGATGATTTCACCGAAGCCCAGGGTCACGATCGCCAGGTAGTCACCCCGCAAACGCAGCACCGGGAAGCCCAGCAGGAAGCCGAAAGTGGCCGCCATCAGGCCGGCGATCGGCAGGCAGATCCAGAAGCTCAGGCCGTAGTAATGCGACAGCATCGCATAACTGTAGGCGCCGACGGCGTAGAAGCCGACGTAGCCCAGGTCGAGCAGGCCGGCCAGGCCGACCACGATGTTCAGGCCGAGGCCGAGCATCACGTAGATCAGGATCAGGGTGGCGATATCCACCGCACCGCGCGAGCCGAAGAACGGCCAGACCAGTGCGCCGACGATCAGCGCCAGGATGATCCAGCGTTGCGTGCCAGGCAGGGTCAGGAAGTTGCTGGCCTTGGCCGGGATCAACGGCATGCGTGGCGAAGATTTCCACGCAGAGTCGATCTGGTGGCTGAACAGCACCCGCAGGAACATCAGGACCGAGCACAGGGCGATGGTCGCGAGGATGGCCGGGCTGGTGTTGTGGACTTCCAGGTTGATGCCGACGATGGTCAGTTTCAGACCCAGCACCGGGTAGGCCACGGCCCACACCAGCAAGGCGCTGAACAGCGCCGATTTAAGATTCCTAGTCATACTTTCTCAACCTCCGGACGGCCCAGAATGCCGGTCGGACGGAACAACAGCACCAGAACCAACAAGCCGAATGCCACGACGTCCTTGTACTGGTCGCCAAAGATATCGGCACCGAATGCTTCAGCCACCCCCAGCACCAGACCGCCAAGCATGGCGCCCGGGATACTGCCGATGCCGCCCAATACTGCGGCGGTGAAGGCTTTGAGCCCGACCAGGAAGCCGGCGTTCGGGTTGATCACCCCGTATTGCATGCTCAGCAGCACCGCGGCAACCGCTGCCAGGGCTGCACCGATGACAAAGGTCAGGGCAATGATGTTGTTGGTGTTGATACCCAGCAGGTTGGCCATCTTGATGTCTTCGGCACAGGCGCGGCAGGCGCGACCCAGGCGAGAACGGGAGATGAACAGGGTCAGGCCGATCATGGCCACCAGGGTCACCACGAACACCACGATCTGCATGTAGGAAATCAGGACTTCCGATGCACCACCTGGGCCGAACGAGAAGTTGCCCGGGATCAGGTTGGGGATCGATTTATCCTTGGAGTCTTGTGACAGCAGAACCGTGTTCTGCAGGAAGATCGACATGCCGATGGCGGAAATCAGCGGAATCAGACGGTTGCTGCCCCGTAGCGGGCGGTAGGCGATCCGTTCGATGCTGTAGCCGTAGGCACTGGTAACGACGATGCTCGCGAGGAAAGCTGCGGTCATCAACAGCGGGACACTGTCGAGTCCCATCATGGCCAGTCCGGCGATGGCGATGAACGCCACGTAGGAACCGATCATGTAGACCTCGCCGTGGGCGAAGTTGATCATTCCAATGATGCCGTAAACCATCGTATAGCCGATGGCGATCAGGGCATACGTGCTGCCAACGGTCAGGCCGTTAACCAGCTGTTGGAAAAAGTGATAGATCTCAGGCATTACAGCGCTCCTAAAAACCTGATACGCATTTCACTGGTGGAGTCCTTGTCCCGCCCGAGCCCCGTGGATCTGCATCCACCTCGAATTCGAACTTGGCCAGCGAACCGCTGATGACGGTTTTGAGATTTTCAGGTGGGGAGGCTAGCGGATCACGCCAGCACGGCCCAGTACGTTCGTAAAACAAAGCCCACGGCACGCCGTGGGCTTTATTGGCAGTCAGTCAGGCAAGGCCTTACTGAGGCGAAGCTTCGGTTTTAGGTTTGCCGAAGTGCCACTCGTAAACCACGAACTTGAAGTCTTTCAGGTCGCCCTTGGCGTCGAAGCTCAGGTCGCCAGTCGGGGTTTTGAAAGTGCCGGCGTGGATGGCTTCAGCCACTTTGGCCGGGTCCTCGCTCTTGGCTGCAGTGATGCCGCCAGCGATGACTTCAACTGCCGAGTAGGCCGGGAACACGAACGGACCGCTTGGGTCTTCTTTCTTGGCCTTGAACGCGTCAACCAGGGCAACGTTGGTCGGATCCTGGTCGAAGGACTTCGGCAGGGTCACCAGCAGGCCTTCGGAAGCGTCCTTGGCGATTTGCGAGATGGAGTCGTTACCCACGCCTTCCGGACCCATGAACTTGGCTTTCAGGCCTTTTTCCTGGGATTGACGCAGGATCAGGCCCAGCTCCGGGTGGTAGCCGCCGTAGTAGACGAAGTCGACGTTGGCTTGCTTGAGCTTGGCGATCATCGAGGAGAAGTCTTTGTCGCCGGCGTTGATGCCTTCGAACACGGCGACCTTGACGCCTTTGCCTTCCAGGGTTTTCTTCACCGCGGTGGCGATACCCTCACCGTATTGCTGTTTGTCGTGCAGCACGGCAACGACTTTCGGCTTCACGTGGTCGGCAATGTAGTTACCGGCGGCAGGGCCCTGGGCGCTGTCCAGACCGATAGTACGGAAGATCATTTTGTAACCACGGGTGGTGATGTCCGGGCTGGTGGCAGCCGGGGTGATCATGATCACGCCTTCGTCTTCGTAGATGTCCGAAGCCGGTTGGGTGGAGCTGGAGCAGAGGTGGCCAACGACGAATTTCACGCCATCGTTGACGACTTTGTTGGCCACGGCCACGGCTTGTTTTGGATCGCAAGCGTCATCGTATTCAACGGCTACGAGTTTCTTGCCGTCTACGCCGCCTTTGGCGTTGATTTGTTCGATGGCCATTTTCGCGCCACTGAACTGCATGTCGCCGTACTGGGCTACAGGGCCGGTTTTAGGGCCGGCAATGCCGATCTTGATGGTGTCAGCTGCGAACGAATGGCTGGCAACCCCGGCCAGAACCATAGCGGCAAACAGTTTGGAAATCTGCTTAGTAGCCTTATTCATAGTGCTCCACTCTTACTGTTGTAATTTTTATAGTCCTGGCGGCCTGAGGCGCAGAACCGATCGATGACCTTAGTCTTCTACGGAAATGCCCCTGGCAACTGTACCGGTACAGTGTAGAGCGCCGGTTGTTCGCTTGAAAAGCTGGCTGCTGGGGGCAAAACCTGACGGTGTCGCTTTATTGAAAGAAAAGTACAGAAACGCGGCATGGCTTTTGAGGGCTTATAGCCGGTTCAGCGGCTTTACGAGGCTTTCCCGCACTTTTCGTTCGTTGCTGCATTTGCATCCGGGTTTTTCTGCTGGACCACCGACGTTATGATTGCGCCGATTTCTTTTCCGGACAGGACCCATGACTGAAGAACCTAGCACCCTCTATGCCAAGCTGCTTGGCGAAACCGCATCGATCACGTGGAAAGAACTGGAACCGTTCTTCGCCAAGGGTGCCCTATTGTGGGTCGATCCTGATCTGGATTTGATTGCTGCCGCAGAGGCAGTGGCACAGGACGAAGGCGAGAAAGTGGCTGCCTGGTTGGCCGCCGACAAACTCTCGAAGCTGTCTGAAACGCGGGCGCTGGATCTTTTTGAGCGTGATCCCGAGCTCTGGGCAGTGGTGGTTTCGCCCTGGATCCTGATTCAGGAAAGGGCGCAAGCTTGAATCGATGCACCAGGTTGGTGCGCGATGTTCGCGCTAAAAAGTGTGTAGCCGCGTAGCGTGATGGCACGGTGCCGTAGAGAAAGGCCACAGCCAGGGCCGGTTGACGGTGACGTTCGCGTAATGGGAACAGTTGGCTTGGCCGTCGAAAGGCTGCTTGATTGTTTCCGATTGTAAATCGTTGGCCTTCCCCAAGCCTCGACATATCAGCGACTATTCCCGCGATCCCGAATTTGACAGAGGCAATCTTATGGCTGCGTTACCTGCACTTGCGTTCGCCGGCATCGGCTTGATGGGCTTGCCGATGTGTCGTCGCCTGTTGGCGGCGGGATATCCACTGACGGTGTGGAATCGCAACCCGGAAAAATGTGCGCCCCTGGTAGAGGCCGGTGCCCGCCAGGTCGCGACGCCGGCCGAGTTGTGCGAGCACGCCGACCTGGTGCTCCTGTGCCTGGCCAATACCGAGGTGGTGCGTGAGGTGGTGTTCGGCCCGGCGGGGGTCGCCAGTGGTGCCAGGAGCGGCCAGTTGCTGGTGGACTTTTCCAGTCTGGAACCGACGGCCACACGGGATATGGCCGAGCAACTGGCCAGCCAATGCGCGATGCAATGGCTCGATGCACCGGTGTCCGGCGGAGTGGCGGGAGCTGAAGCCGGCAGCCTGGCGATCATGGTGGGCGGGCAGGCAGCTGATTTGCAGCGTGTGCGCCCGATCCTGCTGAACCTCGGCCAGCGGGTCACGCACATGGGCGCGGTGGGTGCGGGGCAGGTGACCAAGGCCTGCAATCAAATGATTGTTGCGTGCAACGCCTTGGTGATTGCCGAGGTGGTGGCACTGGCGGAGCGCTCGGGCGTCGATGCCAGCCTGTTGGCGGAAGCCTTGAGCGGTGGTTTTGCCGATTCGAAACCGTTGCAGATTCTCGCGCCGCAAATGGCCGAGAGCCGCTTTGAACCAGTGAAATGGCATGTGCGCACACTGCTCAAGGACCTCGATGGGGCAGTGAAATTTTCCCGCGAACAGGGTTCCTCGACCCCTCTCAGCGGCCTGGCCGCGCAACTGATGCGCCTGCACGGTGGCCAGGGCTTTCTGGAGAAGGACCCCGCTACCTTGATTCAGCTGTACCGCGAACCAGACGCAAAGGGCTGATGCGCTGGTTGACTTGATCGAGGATCGGCCGAAGTTCCGCCAGGGGCACCGGGCAACTCAGTAGATAGCCCTGGATGTAGTCACAGCCCAGGCGTTCGAGGAAGCGGTATTGCTCGAGCGTCTCGACCCCTTCGGTGACCACCTGCAGGTGCAGGGTGTGGGCCATGACAATGATCGCCTGGACAATCTCCATGTCCTGCGGCGAGTTGGGAATGTCCTGGATGAACGAGCGGTCGATCTTCAGCGTGTTCAGCGGCAGGCGCTTGAGATAGGCGAGCGAGGAGTAGCCGGTGCCGAAGTCATCGATGGACAGCGAAACCCCGAGGTCGCGAATCTGGTGCAGCAACTCAAGGGTGACGGCGGTGTTGCCCATCAGCGCATTTTCCGTGACTTCCAGTTCCAGTCGTTGTGCGGCCACCCCGGCAGACTGCAGCGCGGCCTTGATCTGTTCAGCCAGTTCCGGGCGGCTGAGGTTGAGCGGCGAGCAGTTGACCGCAATTTTAAGTGAATCGCAGCCTGGCCCGGACAACTGCCGGAGGTCCTCGCAGGCCTTGCGCAATACCCAGTGGTCGAGTTCGGCAATAAGGCCATTGGCTTCGGCAATGGCAATGAAACGGTCGGGTGCCAGTATTCCGTGCGTCGGGTGCTGCCAGCGAATCAAGGCTTCGAGTTTGGTCACCTGGCCGGTCGCCAGATCGTAGATCGGCTGGTAATACAACAGCAGGCCCTTGTCCTCGCGCAGGGCATGGCGCAGCTCTTCCTCCAATTGCAGGGCGAGCGTTGCCCTGGTTTTCAAGGTCTCATTGAAAAAACACAGGTCGTTTCGACCGTTGGCCTTGGCCTGGTAGAGCGCCAGGTCGGCATTTTTCAGCAGTTCTTCGCAGCTGCGGCCGTCGTCCGGGTACAGGCTGATGCCGATGCTGGTGGTCATGACCATGCTGCGTCCGGCCAGGGTGATGGGTTCTTGCATTTTTGCCAGGATGCGCAGCGCCACGTGCCGGGCCTCGTCGCGCTCCTGCAAGTTGATCAGCACGCAGAATTCATCACCGCCGAAGCGCGCAACTACATCCGCATGGCTGCGGATCGAGCTTTTCAAGTGCCCAGCAAGGACCTTCAGCAGATCGTCGCCGGCGTCGTGCCCGAGGCTGTCATTGATGCGTTTGAAGTGATCGATGTCCAGGAACATGATCGCCAACTTGCCGCCCAGTGCGCTCTTTTCGACGATCTTCTCCCCGAACAACTGATTGAAGCCACGCCGGTTGAGCAGGTTGGTCAGGGGGTCGTAGTGCGCCGCCTGCTGCAGCGACATGCGAGCCTGGTCAAGTTGGCCCAGCAGGGACTGGACCCGGCGCAGGTCGTGTTCCTTGCGCTGTAGTTTCTTGTCGGCCAGTGCAGCGCTGATGCTGCTGCCGATGACCAGCAAGGCGATCACGGCGATGGTCAGTCCGAGTTGCAGCCGATTGTCGTCGGCGGCGAGGCGGATTGGCGTGCCCGCAGGCAACACCAGGGTCATCGCCCACATGCCCGTGAAGTGCATGCTGACGATGCCGGCACCGAGGACCAGGCTGGTTCCATACTTGAGCCATTGATGAAAGGCGCCACTGTCATCGCGCAGTCGATGCCAGAGCACCAGGGCGATGCCGCTGGCGACGATGGCGATGAGAATCGACAGAGCCAGTAGCCAGGGCTGGAAATACTGGCTGGCGTCGGAGTGCATGGCGGCCATGCCCACGTAATGCATGGCGGCGATACCCAGGCCAACACCGATCGCGGCCAGGCCGTAGCGCCAGGTACGGGGTCGCGGATCGCTCAGGGTATTCATCGCAAGGAAGCCAGCTATCAGCGCGATCAGCAGCGACAGCAGGGTGATCGAGGGGTCGTAGTGGAGGTTGATGGGCGCGAGAAAGGCCAGCATGCCGATGAAGTGCATGGCCCAGATGCCGCCGGCAAGGCATCCGGCGCCGACCCAACGCCAGCGCCGGCGTGATGCTGGATGGTCGGCGTGGCTCGCGCGTTCGGCCATGACCAGCGTGACGAAGCTGGCGGCACAGGCCACCAGATAGGCCAGCAGCACCATGACCGGGTTATGGCTGCAGGTGAGTACGACGTGACCACTGTTCTGCGACAGTTCACTGATCCAATGCCACTCCATAGCACTCCTTGTCGCTGAATCAGTCTCGATGGGCGCCACGAAAACGGGCGGATGCCAGGAGTATAGAAAGCCCATTGAAATCACGATGCAGTGATGGCGTATTGCCTGTTACTTTTTTCGAATTGATTCAATAGCTGTCTGGAATAAAGCCCATGAAGGGTGGGGCGCAGCCGCCATAAGCGCATATCAGCCTTGCGAATGATCACAGACAGCCGCGACCGGCCTGACTAGATTGCGGGTTCCGGGCTCGGATGCGCGTGGTGGCGGAGCCCTCATAACAATAAATAGACGAGACGGACCCATGCAGAACTCGACCCAAGCGGCGAATGCCTGGCGCATTCTGTTCCTGCTGTTCCTGGCCAACCTGTTCAACTTCTTCGACCGCACGATTCCGGCCATCATTATTGAGCCGATCCGCATGGAATGGCACCTGAGCGATTTCCAGCTGGGGATCATCGGCACGGCGTTCACCCTGGTCTATGCGATTGCCGGCCTGCCGCTGGGGCGGATGGCCGATACCGGATCGCGTAGCAAATTGATGGGCTGGGGGCTTGCAGTGTGGAGTGGGCTGACGGCGGTCAATGGCCTGGTGGGCAGCTTCTGGAGCTTTCTCATCGTGCGCATGGGCGTGGGTATTGGCGAAGCGAGCTATGCGCCGGCCGCCAACTCACTGATCGGTGATCTGTTTCCCGCCCATCGTCGGGCGCGGGCCATGGGCATCTTCATGCTGGGCCTGCCGTTGGGGCTGTTACTGGCGTTTTTTACCATTGGCGCCATGGTCAAGGCGTTCGACAGCTGGCGTGCGCCGTTCTTCATTGCCGCTGTGCCGGGGCTGATCCTCGCGGTGTTCATGTTCTTCATCAAGGAGCCCAAGCGGGGCGCGGCGGAAACCGTGGCGGTGTCCCAGGAGCGCGTGGACCGGCCGATCCGCCGGGTGCTGGCGATTCCGACTTTCCTCTGGCTGGTGATGGCGGGGCTGTGCTTCAACTTCGCGACCTACGCCTGCAACTCATTCCTCGTGCCAATGTTGCAGCGCTATTTCGGCTTGCCGTTGCAGGAGGCGGCGGTGGCCACTGGGGTCATCGTTGGGGTGACAGGCTTGTTCGGCCTGACACTGGGCGGTTGGGTGGCCGACAAGATCCACCAGCGAATTGCCAACGGCCGACTGTTGTTTGCTGCCTTCAGCCTGATCATTTCCACTTTGTGCACCGCTTGGGCACTGCATGCCGGGCGGATCGAAATCGGTGTGTTCGTGGCGGTCTTCAGCCTGGGCTGGCTGTTTGCCTATAACTTTTATACCTGCGTCTACACCGCCATTCAGGACGTGGTCGAGCCGCGCTTGCGGGCCACGGCGATGGCGTTGTTCTTTGCCGGTCTTTATCTGTTGGGAGGAGGGTTGGGGCCGGTGGTAGTGGGCGGGCTGTCTGATCACTTTGCCCAGAGTGCGATGCTGGCGGCGGGGGCCGAGCAGATGACCGAGGGGTTCAAGGCGGTCGGTTTGCACGATGCCATGTACCTGATTCCGGTGGCGCTGCTGCTGACCACGGTGTTCCTGTTCTTTGCGGCGCGCTGTTTTGTCCGCGATGCCCGGCGCATGAAGGAGGGTTTGGTGCCGGTGGCTGAGACTGGGGTGGTTGTGGCGACGGCGTGAGGTCAGCAGCGGGACGCTGCTGCTTGAGGATGCTCATCTTGAGCCGAGTTTTGTGGGAGCGGGCTTGCCCGCGATGAACGATAACGCGCGTTACCTGAAATAACGCGGCGCTTTCATCGCGGGCCAGCCCGCTCCCACAGACGGTTAGCCGGCTACCAGCACCCGGATCGCTTCCAGACGCAATGCCGCTTTTTCGAGCATGGCCAGGCCTTGCTCGCGCTGGCGACGCAGGGCCACCAGTTCGCTGTCGCGTACGGTCGGGTTGACGGCCTGCAGGGCTGTCAGGCGCGCCAACTCCTCATCGGTATCGGCGGCCAGGCGGCGTTGTGCCTCGGCAACGCGCTCGGCGTGACGCGGGGTGATCTTCGCTTCGCCGGCGTTGATCCGCGGGGTCAGTTGATCGCGCTGGGCCTGGATGAACTTGTTGGCGCTGGCACGTGGCACGCTTTCGAGCTGATCGTTGAGGGTTTCGAACGAGACTCGGCTCGACAGGTCGTTACCGTTGGTGTCCAACAGGCAGCGCAGTGCCGCCGGTGGCAGGTAGCGGCCCAGTTGCAGCGAGCGCGGGGCAACCACTTCGCTGACGTAGAGCAGCTCCAGCAACACGGTGCCGGGCTTGAGCGCCTTGTTCTTGATCAGCGCGACGGCGGTGTTGCCCATCGAGCCGGACAGGACCAGGTCCATGCCGCCCTGAACCATCGGGTGTTCCCAGGTGATGAACTGCATGTCTTCACGAGACAGTGCCTGGTTGCGGTCGTAGGTGATGGTCACGCCTTCGTCGTCGCCCAGCGGGAAGCTGGCGTCGAGCATTTTTTCGCTCGGCTTGAGGATCAGCGCATTTTCCGAATGGTCTTCGCTGTCGATGCCGAACGCGTCGAACAGGGTTTCCATGTAGATCGGCAGGGCGAATTGATCGTCCTGCTCAAGGATAGCTTCAACCAGTGCCTCACCTTCGCCAGCGCCACCGGAGTTGAGTTCCAGCAGGCGATCTCGGCCGCTGTGCAGCTCGGCTTCCAGCGCTTCGCGGGTGCCACGGGCTTCATCGATCAGCGCTTGCCACTCGCCGTCGTCGGCTTCTTCCAGCAGCGGCAGCAGGCGTGGGCCGAACTGGTGCTGCAGGGCGTTGCCAGTCGGGCAGGTGTTGAGGAAGGCGTTCAGCGCTTCGTGGTACCACTGGAACAGACGCTCTTGCGGGCTGGTTTCCAGGTACGGCACGTGCAGCTCGATGGTGTGTTTCTGGCCGATCCGGTCCAGACGGCCGATGCGCTGTTCCAGCAGGTCCGGGTGCGACGGCAGGTCGAACAGCACCAGGTGATGGGCGAACTGGAAGTTGCGACCCTCGCTGCCGATTTCCGAGCAGATCAGCACCTGGGCGCCGAATTCCTCGTCGGCAAAGTAGGCCGCCGCACGGTCACGCTCAAGGATGTTCATGCCTTCGTGGAACACCGTGGCCGGGATCCCGGAACGTACGCGCAGGGCGTCTTCCAGGTCCATTGCGGTCTCGGCGTGGGCACAGATCACCAGGACCTTGGTGCGCTTGAGCATCTTCAGTTGGTCGATCAGCCACTCGACGCGCGGGTCGAATTTCCACCAGCGTTCTTCTTCACTGGCATCCGGCTGGGCCTGGAAGCTGACTTCCGGGTACAGCTCGGCGTGTTCGCCCAGCGGCAGCTCGAGGTATTCGTCCGGGCACGGCAGCGGGTACGGATGCAGGTTACGCTGCGGGAAACCCTGGACCGCGGCGCGGGTGTTACGGAACAGCACGCGACCGGTGCCGTGGCGATCGAGCAGCTCGCGCACCAGGCGGGCGCTGGCTTCGACATCACCATCATTGACCGCAGCCAGCAACGCTTCGCCTTCGTTGCCGAGGAAACCGTGGATGGTCTGGTGTGCGGCAGGCGACAGGCGACCCTGGTCCATCAGTTCCTGAACGGCTTCGGCCACCGGGCGATAGTTTTCGCTTTCGGCGCGGAAGGCCTGCAGGTCGTGGAAGCGGTTCGGGTCGAGCAGGCGCAGACGCGCGAAGTGGCTGTCCTGGCCCAGTTGTTCCGGGGTCGCGGTCAGCAGCAGCACGCCGGGAATGGTCTCGGCGAGTTGCTCGACCAGCGAGTACTCAGGGCTGACCTGATCTTCGTGCCACACCAGGTGGTGCGCTTCGTCGACCACCATCAGATCCCAGCCGGCGGCGAACAGCGCGTCCTGGGCCTTCTCGTCGTCCACCAGCCACTCCAGCGCAACGAGCGCCAGTTGGGTGTCTTCAAACGGGTTGCTGGCATCGCTTTCGATGAAGCGTTCTTCGTCGAACAGCGCGACCTGCAGGTTGAAACGCCGGCGCATCTCCACCAGCCACTGGTGCTGGAGGTTTTCCGGGACCAGGATCAGCACCCGGTTGGCACGTCCGGAGAGCAGTTGGCGATGGATCACCAGGCCGGCTTCGATGGTTTTACCCAGGCCCACTTCGTCCGCCAGCAGAACCCGGGGTGCGATCCGGTCAGCCACTTCACGGGCAATGTGCAATTGGTGGGCGATTGGTTGCGCACGTACGCCACCCAGGCCCCACAGCGAGGACTGCAGCTGGCGGCTGGTGTGTTCCAGGGTGTGGTAGCGCAGGGCGAACCAGGCCAGTGGGTCGATCTGGCCGGCGAACAGACGGTCGCTGGCCAGGCGGAACTGGATGAAGTTCGACAGCTGGGTTTCCGGCAGGGTGACAGGCTCGTTCTGACCGTTGAGCCCGTGATAGACCAGTAGCCCGTCGACGTCGTCGACTTCGCGCACGGTCATCTTCCAGCCTTCGAAGTGGGTGATGGTGTCACCCGGCGAAAACCGCACGCGGGTGAGGGGTGCACTTCGTAGCGCATACTGGCGGGTTTCGCCAGTGGCCGGGTAGAGCACGGTCAGCAAGCGACCGTCCTGTGCCAGAACGGTGCCTAAACCTAGCTCCGCTTCGCTGTCACTGATCCAGCGTTGCCCCGGTTGATACTGCTGCGCCATGCTGCCTGACTCCCGCCTTGAAAAAGCCGACTATCTTAACGGATCGCTGCCTTCAGAGCCAAAGGACTCTCATAAAAACTACTAGTCTTACGGTAGCGCATCGCGTCGATCGGAGCTTTTTAGTGTCAACTCGGTCACAAGTTTGCGACCGATGGCTCAAGTCGCCTGGCATTCCGCCGACAGCCTGCCGACAGGAGACTTACCATGTTGCCACCGATGCTGCCCTTGAGTGCCGTGCCGATCACCTCGCAACAGGATCCGGTTCGCCCGCGCCCGGACATGCCGCCGGTGGTGCCGGTGCAACCGAGTTCCAGCGAAAGCACGATAGACCTGCAAAAGCGCGATCCGGAAGAAGCGGCCATGGCGTTGCGTGACGAGCAGCGGCGCCGTCAGGAACAAGACAAGCGCCGGCGTGAAGCCGACAGCGACCCCGAGGCTTACCTGGCGATTCCCGGTGACGAACTGAATGCCGACCACACGGTGCCGGTGGCGCCGCTGATGGATGAGCAGCCTCGCCAGGGGCTGTGGGTGGATATCGAAGTCTGAGCGGTACACAGCTTTTGTAATGCCCGCGGCGATCCGGCAGGCTGGTCATTGCCTGCCACAGACCGCATTATTGGCAAACCCCCGGCTGACACCAGTCGCGGTGCCACGCCCGTATCGAACCTGGAAGAACCAACCCCGCCATGAGCCAAGACGACAAGCTGATCGACCTCAATGCCGAGCGCGCCAAGCGCGTGCATGACCTTAATGAAAAGCGTCTGAACGAAGTGCGCCAGGCATTCGAACAGGCGATGCCCCTGGGCAAGGCAAAGAAAAAGCCGAAGAACAAACCGAAGAAGCGTTGAGCGGCCGGTATTTGTTGATATACGTCAGTTATTTCCCCTCCTTTACGCCCTGTCTTGGGTGCTATTGATCCCGGTCAATTTTCTCCTGCGCCCGATTGGTTAACTTAGACCCATCGCAACTGAGCAAGCACGGGAGGCCAGTCATGTTTTTCGACAATGTGGTGTTCGCCGGAGTGCTGACTGTCAGCCTCATGATTCTGTTTTTCGCTGGGTTTGGATTCTTTATCTGGAGAGACTCGCACAAGCGCAAGTAAGCGCAGGTCTTTCCGGAAACACGAGCACGCAAGGCATTTTGGGCAACTTCGGTTGCCCTTTTTTTTTGCCTGCGATTCGAGATTGGCAATAACCTGCATAAAAAAAGGCGCGACCTGCAATCAGGGCGCGCCTTTTTTTGTTCAGCCGGGAATCAGCTGCCCAGGGCCTTCGACGCCAGCCAGAACAGGCCGGCCGACAGGGCCACGGTCGCTGGCAGGGTCAGGACCCAGGCCATCAGGATGGTTTTCACCGTGCCACCTTGCAGGCCGCTCTTGTTGGCGACCATGGTACCGGCAACACCCGAGGACAATACGTGGGTGGTCGATACTGGCAAGCTGAATACGTTGGCCAGGCCGATCATGGTCGCGGCGGTGATCTGTGCCGACATGCCCTGGGCGTAGGTCATGCCTTGCTTGCCGATCTTCTCGCCGATGGTCAGGACCACGCGCTTCCAGCCCACCATGGTGCCCAGGCCCAGTGCCAGGGCAACTGCCAGGATCACCCAGAACGGTGCGTATTCGGTGGTGGCGGTCAGGTCTTTGCGCAGCTTGTCGAGGTCAGCCTTTTCCCGGGCGTCCAGGCCTGGCAACTTGCCGACTTTCTTCGCGGTGTCGTCCAGGCAGAGCAGGTAGCGACGCACTTCGATGCGGCTTTCATGCGGCAGCGAATGGTAGTCGGCAACCCCTTTGAGGGTGCTCAGCAGCGCAGCGATGGTCGGTTCGGTCTGTTGCGGGTTGCAACGGAACTTCTCCGGCAGGTCTTCCTTCACGCTTTTACCCAACGCCAGGAACTCGCCCAGGGTGGCTTCATTGCGCTGATAGAACTGGTTCAGGTGCAAGGTCGCATCGCGAGTGCGTTCGATCTGATAAGTCGTGCTGTTCAGGTCGAGTACGAACTGCGCGGGCACGATACCGATCAACACCAGCATGATCAGGCCGATGCCTTTCTGGCCGTCGTTGGAACCGTGGACGAAGCTCACGGCCATCGCCGAGATCACCAGGACCAGGCGGTTCCAGAATGGTGGGTGCTTCTTGTCGTCGATCTTGCGGCGCTGGTCCGGGGTCTTGTGCATCTTCGACAGCGGGCGCCACCATTTCAGGCCGAGCAACACCAGAGCGGCAACGGCGAAACCGGCCATTGGCGAGACCACCAGCGAGGCGCCGATGTCGATCGCTTTCTGCCAGTTGACCCCGTCAACCAGTGGAATGTCGTTGATCAGGGCATTCGCCAGGCCCACACCGAGGATCGAGCCGATCAGGGTATGGGAGCTGGAAGCCGGAATACCGAAGTACCAGGTCCCCAGGTTCCAGGTAATAGCCGCAGCCAGGAGCGAGAACACCATGGCCAGGCCGTGGCCGGTGTTCACGTTGATCAACAGCTCCACCGGCAGCAAGTGAACGATGGCATAGGCCACGCCGACGCCGCCGAGCAACACGCCAAGGAAGTTGAATACACCGGAAAAGAACACCGCCAGGTGGGGCGGCATGGCTTTGGTGTAGATAACGGTGGCAACCGCGTTAGCGGTGTCATGAAAGCCGTTGATGAACTCGAAGGCGAGGACAAAGGCCAGGGCGAGCAAGAGGCTCACAAGCACCCAAGCATCCAGTCCGCTGAATAAATCGATCATGAAGGTTTTCTGACCCGGTCATAAGGGGGCGCGATTATGCCAGAAAAGATGGTTAATCGATGCACTCGGTTGTCGCCGGCATGGCGATTTGGTCATTTAGTTTGTAACAAGACCCTAAGCCACAGTGTTTGTGTAGGGATTTCAAGTCATTGAATTTGCTGGAAATTATCCAGAATGGCGGAAATGCCGTGGCCGCGCACAGAGGAGAACAATGCTGTATGAAATTTCTGAAATCAGCGCTGACATAGGCCCCGGCGCTTGATCGCCGACCGCCAAGGAGAAGCTCGCTCGCTGTCAGTCGTTGCCGTGAATGTGCAGGAAGCCTCGAATTTTCAGGCAGCAAAAAACTCAAGCCCAGGCGCTAAGGCTCATCGGCCTTGAGTTCTTTTTCCATCTTCTGCAATTCCTGGCTGAATGCCTGGTCCTGGACGGTGGCGCGTTTACGCCAAGGCTTGCGTTCCGGTTCCGGCTGCGCGGCATAAGTGGTGACTTCGCCGCCGTAAACTTCCTTGTAACGTTGTTCCTGGCGCTCAAGTTCGGCGCGCAGTTCGTCTTTCGTCACAGTATTACCTTATTGAAATTGAAATAAACTCTGGTGAACGCACAACTCGGGCTCTGTCGTGTGCATGCACGCTCATGCCGGTCTTCCGCAGAAGGCTTGGTTCATGAAGGCGTCATGCTGACAGCAGTCATATTGCAGGCGGCCACAGCACCAGAGAAGAATCACCGATGTAGCATCAGTCTTCTTGTTTCCGGCAAGCGCACGGGGCGGGCATTGGGATGCGCGTCAGCGCTTGCTGATCGGTAACGGGTAGCGAAGTACCGCGTCACCTTATAGTGATCGCTTACCTACGTTGTAGGAAAGTGGAGATATCACTGTAGGTATTATAGCGTTCAATTTGGCGATGACTATCACCCCGTAAATCAAAAGTATCGGGTATTGATGGAAATGGATGCTGATTCACACATTTTCAAGTGCATGCACTTTGCCTGGCATCTATAGAAGATTGACGTCATTAAGTAGTCGGTTTTTTTGCACGCTAGTGTGCGCCCTGGTTTGAACGCAAGGCCTGTGCGGACAGTCTGATTGCGATTATCGGATAATCGTTCGATAATCGCACGAAGTCGCTGCGCGTGGCTTGTGTACAACGGATAGGGCGGCTTGTAATAGCCGATGAACTTTGGGGGAACGACCTGTAATGAATGATCAACTGCGCAACTCCTTCGCCTCGGCAGCGCCACCCATCGTTGCTTCGCCGGCCAAGCGGATCCAGGCGTTGACCGGTGACCCCGATTTCATGACCTCCCTTGCCCGCGGCCTGGCCGTGGTCCAGGCGTTCCAGGAGCGCAAGCGCCACCTGACCATCGCGCAGATCAGCCATCGCACGGAAATTCCCCGCGCGGCGGTGCGCCGTTGCCTGCACACACTGATCAAGCTTGGCTACGCCACCACCGACGGACGCACCTACTCGCTGTTGCCCAAGGTGCTGACACTCGGCCATGCCTACCTGTCGTCGACGCCACTGGCGGTTTCGGCGCAGCCTTATCTGGATCGCATGAGCGAGCAGCTGCACGAGGCCTGCAACATGGCGACCCTCGAAGGCAATGACATCCTGTATATCGCTCGCTCGGCGACCACCCAGCGCCTGATTTCGGTCGACCTGTCGGTGGGCGGGCGCCTGCCGGCGTATTGCACGTCGATGGGACGAATCCTCCTGGCGGCACTGGACGATGCCTCGCTGCGTGAATACCTCGACAGTGCCGACCTGCAGGCCAAGACCAGCCGCACCCTGCATACCCCCGAAGCGCTGCTCGAGTGCCTGCAGGAGGTTCGCCAGCAGGGCTGGTGCATCGTCGACCAGGAACTGGAGCAGGGCCTGCGCTCGATCGCCGTGCCGGTGTACGACGCCTCCGGCCAGGTGCTGGCGGCACTGAACGTCAGCACCCACGCCGGGCGGGTCAGTCGCAACGAGTTGGAGCAGCGCTTCCTGCCTGGGCTGCTGAACGCCAGTCGTGAGCTCAGCGCGCAGTTGTTCGCTTAACCTGTTCGATAATCGCACAGACTCGCGTTGGCTCAATTGACGCTCTTTCCCTTGCCTCATTAATGTCGCGGCAGCGTTTACCGGTGTACTTGGCCCTCGCGTCCGACACCGGTCGAGCCCCCCATAATAATGAAGAGGCATCCCACCATGCGTCTGTCCCCGGCCTGTCGTTGCATTGCTCCACGGAGCGCCTGACTCCGTACATTCCCCTTTTTTTCAATGGCCTGGCGTATGCCGGCCAGCGTTCGCCTGCGTTTCCAGCATGGAATAAAAATAATGAACCAGCCTCAATCCGCCGTCGGCAATTGCCTTGATGTGCAATCCTTCATTAATGCTCAACCAATCTCGCGCTACCAATGGCGTGTCGTCATCCTGTGTTTTCTGATTGTCTTCCTCGATGGCCTGGACACTGCGGCCATGGGCTTTATCGCACCGGCCTTGTCCCAGGACTGGGGCATCGACCGCGCCAGCCTGGGCCCGGTGATGAGTGCCGCGCTGATCGGCATGGTCTTCGGTGCCCTCGGTTCCGGGCCGTTGGCCGACCGTTTCGGGCGCAAGGTGGTGTTGGTGGGGGCGGTGCTGTTGTTTGGTGCGTTCAGCCTGGCCTCGGCCTACAGCACCAACGTCGAGCAATTGCTGGTCTTGCGCTTCCTCACCGGTCTCGGCCTGGGCGCCGGGATGCCGAACGCGACCACGTTGTTGTCGGAATACACCCCGGAGCGCAAGAAGTCCCTGCTGGTCACCAGCATGTTCTGCGGCTTCAACCTGGGCATGGCCGGTGGCGGTTTTATTTCCGCCAAGCTGATCCCAATGTTCGGCTGGCACAGCCTGTTGCTGATCGGCGGCATCCTGCCGTTATTGCTGGTAGTGGTGCTGGTGTTCTGGCTGCCGGAATCGGCGCGCTACCTGGTGGTGCGCAATCGCGGCAACGACAAGGTGCGCAAGGCGCTGGCACCGATTGACCCGGTCACGGTCGCCCAGGCATCCAGCTTCAGCGTGCCCGAGCAAAAGAGCGTCAAGGCGCGCAACGTGTTCGCGGTGATTTTCTCCGGCACCTACAGCACCGGCACCTTGCTGCTGTGGTTGACCTATTTCATGGGCCTGGTGATCGTCTACCTGCTGACCAGTTGGCTGCCGACCCTGATGCGCGACAGCGGCGCCAGCATGGAACAGGCGGCGTTCATCGGCGCGTTGTTCCAGTTGGGCGGGGTGTTGAGTGCCGTCGCGGTGGGCTGGGCGATGGACCGGTTCAACCCGCACAAGGTGATCGGCGTTTTCTATTTACTGGCCGGGGTGTTTGCCTACGCAGTAGGGCAGAGCCTGGGCAACATCACCTTGCTTGCGACCCTGGTGCTGGTGGCGGGGATGTGCGTCAACGGCGCGCAATCAGCGATGCCTTCACTGGCTGCGCGCTTCTATCCGACCCAGGGGCGTGCCACCGGGGTTTCGTGGATGCTGGGGATCGGTCGCTTTGGCGCGATCCTCGGCGCCTGGATGGGCGCGACCCTGCTGGGCCTTGGTTGGAACTTCGAGCAAGTGCTGACGGCGCTGGTAATTCCAGCTGCGCTGGCCACCACGGCGGTGATTATCAAGGGTCTGGTCAGTCACGCGGACGCGACCTGAGTGCTCCGAAAGGATCGTTAGGTCAACAACAATCTGTTCGATAAACGAACACTTAGTCGATTATCGGATTGTTTGGCGATTTGCCGCGGCTTAATCTTCAGTCAATCCGGCGCTGCTTATCGCGCCTTGTCCTCCACATCGGTTTACTGAGAATCGGGAGTCCAACCCCATGGCAGAAATCCTTTCGCTGCACGCCGCAGTGAAGCAATTCGTGAATGACGGCGACACCATCGCCCTCGAAGGCTTCACTCATCTGATCCCGACCGCTGCGGGTCATGAAATCATCCGTCAGGGCAAAAAAGACCTGACGCTGGTGCGCATGACGCCCGACCTGGTCTACGACCAACTGATCGGTGCCGGTTGCGCGCGCAAGTTGATTTTCTCCTGGGGCGGCAACCCGGGCGTGGGTTCGCTGCACCGTCTGCGCGACGCAGTTGAGAAGCAATGGCCGCACGCCCTGGAAATCGAAGAACACAGCCACGCCGACCTGGCCAACGCCTACGTGGCCGGCGCCTCTGGTCTGCCGTTCGCGGTGCTGCGTGCCTACGCCGGTTCCGATCTGCCCAAGGTCAACCCGCTGATCAAGAGCGTGACCTGCCCGTTCACCGGTGAAGTGTTGGCGGCAGTGCCGTCGGTGCGTCCGGACGTGACCGTGATTCACGCGCAGAAAGCCGACCGCAAGGGCAACGTATTGCTCTGGGGCATCCTCGGCGTGCAGAAGGAAGCGGCCCTGGCGGCCAAGCGCTGCATCGTTACAGTCGAAGAGATCGTCGACGACCTGAAAGCACCGATGAACGCTTGCGTACTGCCGACCTGGGCCCTGAGTGCTGTGTGCCATGTGCCTGGCGGCGCGCACCCGTCCTACGCCCACGGCTACACCGAGCGTGATAACCGTTTCTACCAGGCGTGGGATCCGATTGCCCGCGACCGTGAGACCTTCACCGCGTGGATCAACGAATACATCCGCGGCACTGCCGATTTCAGTGAATTCCAGGCCAAGCTGGCTCGTGCTTCGGAGGCCAAATAATGACTTACTCCACCAATGAAATGATGACCGTTGCCGCGGCCCGCCGCCTGAAGAACGGTTCGGTGTGCTTTGTCGGCATCGGCTTGCCATCGAAAGCGGCCAACCTGGCGCGCCTGACTTCCTCGCCAGACGTAGTACTGATCTACGAATCGGGCCCGATCGGCGCCAAGCCAAGTGTATTGCCGCTGTCCATCGGTGACGGCGAGTTGGCGGAAACTGCCGACACCGTGGTGCCGACTGGCGAGATCTTCCGCTACTGGCTGCAGGGCGGGCGCATCGACGTCGGTTTCCTCGGTGCCGCGCAGGTCGACCGTTTCGGCAACATCAACACCACCGTGGTCGGTGACTACCACCAGCCGAAAGTCCGTCTGCCGGGCGCGGGCGGGGCACCGGAGATCGCCGGTTCGGCGAAAAGTGTGCTGATCATTCTCAAGCAGTCGGCGCGTTCGTTCGTCGACAAGCTCGACTTCATCACCTCGGTTGGCCACGGCGAAGGCGGCGACTCGCGCAAGCGCCTGGGTCTGCCGGGTGCCGGTCCGGTGGGGATCATCACCGACCTGTGCATCATGGAACCGGAAGCCGGCACCCACGAATTTGTGGTCACCGCACTGCACCCGGGCGTGACCCGCGAGCAAGTGGTTGCTGCGACCGGCTGGCCTGTGCGCTTCGCCGAGCAGGTGGAACACACCGCCGAGCCGACCGAGGCAGAGCTGCTTGCCCTGCGTGATCTGGAAGCGCGCACTGCTGCCGCCCACGGTCAGGCACCGGGAGAAGCATGATGCGTGACGTTTATATCTGCGATGCGATTCGTACCCCCATTGGCCGTTTTGGCGGCGGCCTGTCGACGGTACGTGCCGACGACCTGGCGGCAGTGCCGATCAAGGCCCTGATCGAGCGCAACCCGAGTGTTGACTGGACTGCCGTGGACGAAGTGTTCCTCGGCTGCGCCAACCAGGCCGGCGAAGACAACCGCAACGTGGCGCGCATGGCGCTGCTGTTGGCCGGTCTGCCGGAGAGCATTCCCGGGGTGACCCTAAACCGCCTGTGCGCTTCCGGTATGGATGCGATCGGCACGGCGTTCCGCGCCATCGCCAGCGGTGAAATGGAGCTGGCGATTGCCGGCGGCGTCGAATCGATGTCCCGTGCACCGTTCGTGATGGGCAAGGCCGATGCGGCGTTCTCGCGCAACATGAAGCTGGAAGACACCACCATCGGCTGGCGTTTCATCAACCCGTTGATGAAAGCCCAATACGGTGTCGATGCGATGCCGCAGACCGCCGACAACGTCGCCGATGATTACGCGGTGTCGCGTGCCGATCAGGACGCCTTTGCCCTGCGTAGCCAGCAACGTACTGCAGCGGCGCAAGCGGCCGGGTTCTTCGCCGAGGAAATTGTCCCGGTGCGCATCGCCCACAAGAAAGGCGAAAGCGTGGTCGAGCAGGACGAGCATCCGCGTGCCGACACCAGCCTGGAAACCCTGGGCAAACTCAAGCCGGTCAATGGTCCGGACAAGACCGTCACCGCTGGCAACGCCTCGGGCGTCAACGACGGTGCTGCGGCATTGATCCTGGCCTCCGCCGAGGCGGTGAAAAAACACGGCCTGACCGCCCGCGCCAAAGTGCTGGGCATGGCCAGTGCCGGCGTTGCTCCGCGGGTGATGGGCATTGGCCCGGTGCCGGCGGTACGCAAGCTGGTCGAGCGCCTCGGTGTCTCGGTGAATGATTTTGACGTGATCGAGCTCAACGAAGCCTTCGCCAGCCAGGGTCTCGCGGTGTTGCGCGAACTCGGCCTGGCGGACGACGCGCCACAGGTCAACCCGAACGGCGGCGCGATTGCCCTTGGGCATCCTTTGGGCATGAGCGGCGCTCGACTGGTGCTGACGGCCTTGCATCAACTGGAGAAAACCGGTGGCCGCAAAGGGTTGGCGACCATGTGTGTAGGTGTGGGCCAGGGCCTGGCACTGGCCATCGAGAGGGTGTGACCAACACCCGATACCTGTAGGAGCGAGCTTGCTCGCGAAGAACGTCAACGATAACGCGTGTTATCTGAAACACCGCGGCGCATTCTTCGCGAGCAGGCTCGCTCCCACAGGTTCCCCACAGGCCTGCCTGCCGGTAGGGGTCAGTTTCTGCGGAACGGGACTGTTGCAAAGTGTGTCTAGACTCTCACTGTCCCCATCGAGTGAATAAACCATGACTGCAACCACCAGCCATTACACCGCTGAAGAGCGTGGCAAGAGGATCTTCGCGATTGTCGGCGCATCCTCGGGCAACCTCGTCGAATGGTTCGACTTCTACGTCTACGCCTTTTGCGCGATCTACTTCGCCCCGGCGTTCTTCCCCTCCGACGACCCGACGGTGCAGTTGGTCAATACCGCTGGTGTGTTTGCCGCCGGGTTCCTGATGCGGCCCATCGGTGGCTGGCTGTTCGGCCGGGTGGCCGACAAGCACGGGCGCAAGAATTCGATGATGATCTCGGTGCTGATGATGTGCGCCGGTTCATTGCTCATCGCCTGCCTGCCGACCTACAAGGACATCGGCGTCTGGGCGCCGATCCTGCTGCTGGTGGCCCGCTTGTTCCAGGGCCTGTCGGTGGGTGGTGAGTACGGCACCACCGCGACCTACATGAGTGAAGTCGCACTCAAGGGCCAGCGCGGCTTCTTCGCCTCGTTCCAGTACGTGACGCTGATCGGCGGGCAACTGCTGGCAGTGTTGCTGGTGGTGATCCTGCAACAGTTCCTCTCCGAAGATGAGCTGCGCGCCTGGGGCTGGCGGATTCCGTTCGTGGTGGGGGCGGTGGCCGCAGTGATTTCGCTGCTGTTGCGTCGCTCGCTGAAGGAAACCACCAGCAAGGAAATGCGTGAAGACAAGGACGCCGGCAGCGTTCGTGCGCTGTTTCGCGATCACAAGGCAGCGTTCATTACTGTGCTGGGTTACACCGCCGGTGGCTCGTTGATTTTCTACACCTTCACCACCTACATGCAGAAATACCTGGTGAACACCGCCGGGATGCACGCCAAGACCGCCAGCTACATCATGACCGGCGCGCTGTTTCTGTACATGTGCATGCAGCCGTTCTTTGGCATGCTGGCCGACAAGATCGGGCGACGTAACTCGATGCTCTGGTTCGGCGCTCTCGGCACGCTGTGCACGGTGCCAATCCTGCTGAGCCTGAAATCGGTCACCAGCCCGTTCCTGGCCTTTGTGCTGATTACCCTGGCGCTGGCGATCGTGAGTTTCTACACCTCCATCAGCGGCCTGGTGAAAGCCGAAATGTTCCCGCCGCAGGTGCGTGCCCTGGGTGTCGGCCTGGCGTATGCGGTGGCCAACGCGGTGTTCGGTGGCTCGGCAGAGTATGTGGCGTTGAGCCTGAAATCGGTGGGGATGGAAAACTCCTTCTACTGGTACGTGACGGTGATGATGGCGGTCGCCTTCCTGTTCAGCTTGCGTTTGCCCAAGCAAGCGGCGTATCTGCATCACGACCTTTGACCCTGCGGCGCGCGCCTGCTTTGGGCGCGCGTCATCCAAGGAAGCCTTATGCAACGTCCGAGCAACCAATTGTTCGATGCTTATTTCACTGCGCGGACCATGCGTGACGTATTCAGTGACCAGGGCCGAGTCCAGGCCATGCTCGACTTCGAGGCCGCGCTGGCGCGGGCCGAGGCGAGCATCGGGCTGATCCCGACGACAGCAGTGGCGCCGATTGCCGCCGCCTGCCAGGCCGGGCACTACGACTTTGCCGCCCTCGGCGAGGCGATTGCCACTGCCGGCAACTCCGCCATCCCGCTGGTCAAGGCGCTGGGCAAGCAGATTGCCCTGCAAGACCCTGAGGCCGAGCGCTATGTGCACCTGGGCGCCACCAGCCAGGATGTGATGGACAGCGGTTTGGTCCTGCAACTGCGCGCTGCGCTCGAATTGATTGAAGCTGACCTGACTCGCCTGGCCGACGCGCTGGCCCTGCAAGCGCAACGGCACGTCGCCACGCCACTGGCCGGGCGCACCTGGCTGCAGCACGCGACGCCGGTCACCCTGGGCATGAAGATCGCCGGTTGGCTGGGGGCGCTGACCCGCACTCGCCAGCGTTTGCAGGCACTCAAGCCACGCTTGCTGGTCCTGCAATTTGGTGGCGCCAGCGGCACCCTGGCGGCATTGGGCGAGCAGGCCATGCCGATCGCCGAAGCCTTGGCGCAGGAGTTGGATGTGGGACTGCCGGATCAACCCTGGCACACCCAGCGCGATCGCCTGGTGGAGTTCGGCGCGGTGCTTGGCCTGCTGGCCGGCAGCCTGGGCAAACTGGGGCGTGATATCAGCCTGTTGATGCAGACCGAAGCGGCGGAAGTTTTCGAACCGTCGGCGCCGGGCAAAGGCGGCTCTTCGACCATGCCGCACAAACGCAATCCGGTCGGTGCCGCCGTGCTGATCAGCGCGGCGACTCGAGTGCCGGGCCTGGTGTCGACCCTGTTCAGCGCCATGCCCCAGGAGCACGAACGCAGCCTCGGGCTGTGGCACGCCGAGTGGGAGACCCTGCCGGAAATCTGCTGCCTGGTGTCCGGCGCCTTGCAGCAGGCGCTGGCGATTGCCCAAGGACTGGAAGTCGACGCCGAACGCATGGCACGCAATCTCGACCTGACCCAGGGCCTGGTGCTCGCCGAAGCCGTCAGCATTGTGCTGGCCCAGCGAATCGGTCGCGACCGTGCCCATCATCTGCTGGAAACCTGCTGCAAGCGCGCGGTGGCCGAACAGCGGCATCTGCGCGCAGTCCTCGGCGATGAGCCGCAGGTCACCGGCGAGCTGTCCGCGAATGAACTCGATCAACTGATGGACCCCGCGCATTACCTCGGCCAGGCCCAGACCTGGGTCGAGCGCGCGCTGGCCGAACACCTGACCCTGACTGTCTGAAGGAGAATTTCTGTGGCATTCGTACAACTCGCCGACGGCGAACTGCACTACCAAATTGATGGTCCGCAAGACGCTCCGGTGCTGGTGCTGTCCAACTCCCTGGGCACCGATCTGCACATGTGGGACGCGCAGATTCCGGCGTTCAGCGAGCACTTTCGGGTGTTGCGTTTCGATACCCGTGGCCACGGTCGTTCGCTGGTGACTCCAGGGCCTTACAGCATCGAGCAACTGGGCCGCGACGTGCTGGCCCTGCTGGATGCCCTGCACATCGAGCGCGCGCATTTTTGCGGGTTGTCCATGGGTGGCCTGATCGGCCAGTGGCTGGGCATCAATGCCGGTGAGCGTTTGCTGTCGCTGGTGGTGTGCAACACCGCAGCGAAAATCGGCGAACCGGCGGTGTGGGATCCACGTATCGAAATGGTCCTGCGTGATGGCGCAGCCGCGATGGTGTCCCTGCGCGACGCCTCGATTGCCCGCTGGTTCACCGCGGATTTTGCCGAAGCCCATCCGGCGACCGCGAAACAGATCACCGACATGCTCGCCGCTACCTCGCCTGAGGGCTATGCCGCCAACTGCGCAGCGGTGCGCGATGCCGATTACCGTGAGCAACTGGGCGCAATCAAGGTCCCGACCCTGGTCATCGCCGGCAGCGACGACGCCGTGACGCCACCTTCCGGCAGTCGCTTCATCCAGGAGCGGGTCGCAGGTGCCGAGTACGCCGAGTTCTACGCTGCACACTTGTCCAACGTGCAAGCCGGCGATGCGTTCAGCCAGCGTGTGCTGACCTTCCTGTTGGCCCACTGAGGAGCGACCCGTGGACGAGAAACAACGTTATGACGAAGGCATGCAGGTGCGTCGCGCGGTGCTCGGCGACGCCCATGTCGACCGCAGCCTGGACAGCCTGACCGAGTTCAACTCGGAGTTTCAGGAGATGATTACCCGTCACGCCTGGGGCGATATCTGGACTCGCCCGGGCTTGCCGCGGCACACCCGTAGCCTGATTACCATCGCCATGCTGATCGGCATGAACCGCAATGAAGAGTTGAAACTGCACCTGCGGGCGGCGGCGAACAATGGCGTGACCCGGGCCGAGATCAAGGAAGTGCTGATGCAGAGCGCGATCTATTGCGGCATTCCGGCGGCCAACGCGACCTTCCACCTGGCCGCGTCGGTGTGGGATGAGTTGGGCGTCGAGTCCCGCGAGTAGGGCTTAGTCTTTGTGGCCCCAGATCCAGTTCCACAGCCCCGGTAAACGTACCGGGTCGCCAGCTTCATGCAGCGTGCGCGCCATCGCCGCACGCTGCAGCGCCGCCGAGTCCTGATAGAACGGCTGGGACGCCAGCGGCACGTGGGTCTGCTGGGCGCTGTCGATGAGGATCTGCAGGTATTCCTGCATATGTCGGGCGGTGTAGCGATTCAGATCGTGGAAGGTCACCACCACCGGAATCACCCCATCGACCGTGGGCAATTCGCCCCTGGCGATGCGCTCGCGGGTTTCCGATAACTGCCTGAGCAGATTGGCCCGCCGCCGCGGGCTGGCGGTAATGCCCCAGACCTTGCCGTCATTGGCACTCAAATCCGTCAATAACACCTGCAGTCCATGCCGTTGATAGGCGGCAAAGGTGCGCTTGTCATAACTCCAGAACGGTGGTCGTACCAGGGTCGGTGCGGTGCCGGTGATCGCCTGGATATCGGCGGTGCCCCAAGAGAGGGACTGCTCCAGTTCCTGCGGATCCAGCGACCGGTGATTGGTGTGCCATGGGGTGGCGGTGTGAAACGCCAGGATGTGCCCCGCCGCGTGCTCACGAATCATGGTCTTGCGTCCGCGCTCACTGCCGCCGGCCCGCGGGGCACGGGTCTGAACGAAGAACACGGCCTTGATCGCGGGCTGGATCGGGTTGTTCGCCAACGCCTCCATCACCGCCCGACTCGGATTGGCCCAGCCGGAAGCGCTGGGACCATCGTCAAACGTCAGCAGGAAACGAATCGGCGGCGACGCCTGCAAGGCTTGTTCAGTCTGCGGCGTCAGGGCAATCGGTGGGCCGATGCAACCGCCAAGGCCGAGGGACAGGGCGAGTACAGCGATAACGGCAAGAATCGACTTCATGGTTTCAGGGCGACCGGCGATCAATCAGCGGGGATGACACCTGTTGGCGTGCAGTGAGGTACTGAACGCCAAGGCCAGTGTTCCGGGAAAGTGCCCATAGGAACGTCAAGCCGCTGAAGGGTTCAGCAGGTCGCGGCGATTATATCGGCTCAGAGCAGGTTGAGCGGATAGCTGACGATCAGGCGGTTTTCGTCGAACTCGTTGCTGCTGTAGTCGCGGCGGATGCTCGAGTTGCGCCACTTCAGGTTGAGGTTTTTCAGGGCGCCGCTCTGCACCGTGTAGGTCAGTTCGCTTTCGCGCCCCCATTCCTTGCCGTCGCTGACGGTGGCGGTGTGCACGTTGTCGCCGCTGATGTAGCGGTTCATCAGGGTCAGGCCGGGCACGCCGAGGGCGGCGAAATTGTAGTCATGACGCACTTGCCAGGATTTTTCCCGGGCATTGTCATAGCTCGAGTTATAGCTGTCGTTGGCCAGGGTCCCGCCGCTGGTGCCGTTGACGCGCATCCAGGCATTGTCTCCGGTGAGTTTCTGCAAGCCGACATAGAAGGTGTTACCGCCATATTTGGCCGAGAACAGACCCGACCAGGTCTTGTTGTCCAGCTCGCCGGCCCGGGCGCTGCCGTCGTCCTTGCCGTAGAACAAGCCGAGGTTGGCGCCGAGGGTCCAGTCGCCTAGCGGCTGACTGTGAGTCAGATTGACGAACTGCTGGCTGTAGATATCCTTGAGCTCGGCGTTCCACAGGGCAACCTGGGTGCGCTTGTCGTTGAAGCTGTATTCGGCGCCCTGGAAGTTGAAGCGGTCGGAGGTGATGGTTGCTCTGCCGGTCATCGACAGGTCGCTCATGCTGCTGTCGTCACGCGGGCTGTTGGCGCGCATTTGACCGCCGTAAAGGGTCAGGCCGGTGATCTCCCGGGAGGTGATCTGCCCGCCGCGGAACGTCTGCGGCAGCGAGCGGCCGTCGTCGGAACGCAGGATCGGCAGCACCGGCATCCATTCGCCGACTTTCAACTCGGTCTGCGACAACCGCGCTTTGAACGCGACGTTGGTGCGCCCGAAGTTGTCCGCCGGCCGGCCGTCATGATCCAGCGGCAACAGTTGGGTGCCGCCGGTGCCCTTGCCGCCGTCGAGCTTCACCGAGTACAGACCCAACACGTCCATGCCAAAGCCGACAGTGCCCTGGGTGAAGCCGGATTTGGCATCAAGAATGAAGCTCTGCGTCCATTCCTCGGCCTTGCCCTGGGGCTTATCCGGGTTGGTGAAATTGCGGTTGATGTAGAAGTTGCGCAGGTTCAGGTTGGCGCTGGCACCGTCGATAAAACCCGCCTCTTCGGCGTGGGCGGGCAGGGCTGCGGCGAACAGGGCGGCGGCGATCAGGCTGGGAGCGAAATACTGCACAGGGGAAGGCGTCATGGGCGTAGGGACTCTCTAATTGTTGGAGATGAAACGGGTTAACGCCGCGACGCAAAGGTTGCGGGCAAAGTGCATTCAAGAGGGCAAAACGAATCAGATCAGCCGGACGGGGCAGGGCGCGGGGACATGGTTTGGAACCTGTTGTCATGGGTCTTGTTGGGCGAATGGTGGAGTGAATGTACTAAATTGTTCAATCTGCGAAAGCGGGTTTTGGGCGATCATCGAACGGTAATACCGCTGCTACCGATGAGCCGGGTGCGGTTGCAGGTCCTGCGTTCGCGGCCTATGGTCGATGCGAGGTTGCAGTCCTTCCTGTGCTGATTCACCCAGCGAGGTGCCGACATGCCGAACAACTCCCGTCCTGCCGTGCTCGAACTGATCGGCAACACGCCACTGGTGCGGGTCAGCCGCTTCGACACCGGGCCCTGCACGCTGTTTCTCAAGCTCGAATCGCAGAATCCCGGGGGCTCGATCAAGGACCGCATCGGCCTGGCGATGATCGATGCCGCCGAGCGCGACGGCCGCCTTTGCCCCGGCGGGACCATTATCGAAGCGACTGCCGGTAACACCGGCCTGGGCCTGGCGCTGGTCGGTCGGGCGAAGGGCTACCGGGTGGTGCTGGTGGTGCCGGACAAGATGTCCACCGAGAAAGTCCTGCACCTGAAGGCGATGGGTGCCGAGGTACACATCACCCGGTCCGACGTCGGCAAGGGTCATCCCGAGTATTACCAGGATGTCGCCGCGCGCTTGGCGCGGGAGATTCCCCAATCGTTCTTTGCCGATCAGTTCAATAACCCGGCCAACCCGCTGGCCCACGAATGCAGCACCGCGCCGGAGATTTGGGCGCAAACTCAGTATGATCTGGATGCCATCGTCGTTGGTGTTGGCTCCGCCGGGACCCTGACCGGGTTGACTCGGTTCTTCCGTCGGGTGCAGCCGAACCTGGCGATGGTGCTGGCCGATCCGGTCGGCTCGGTGATGGCCGAGTACAGCCGCAGCGGCACCCTGGTCACGCCGGGGTCGTGGGCGGTGGAAGGCATAGGCGAAGACTTCATTCCGTCGATTGCCGACCTCTCCAGCGTGCGCCAGGCCTATTCGATCAGCGACGAAGAAAGCTTCGATCACGCCCGCCAGTTACTGCGTGCCGAAGGCATCCTCGGTGGCTCATCAACCGGGACGCTGCTGGCCGCAGCCTTGCGCTACTGCCGCGAGCAGACCGAGCCGAAGCGCGTGGTCAGCTTCGTCTGTGACACCGGCACGCGCTACCTGTCCAAGGTCTACAACGATCAGTGGATGACCGATCAGGGCCTGCTGCAACGCAAGAGTTACGGCGACCTGCGCGACCTGATCGCCCGGCGTTTCGAGGACGGCCGGGTGATCAGCGTCGGGCCGGACGACACCTTGTTGACGGCCTTCCAGCGCATGCGCCTGGCCGATGTCTCGCAATTGCCGGTGCTGGTGGATGGCCAGCGCCTGGTCGGGGTGATCGATGAGTCCGACATTTTGCTCGGCGTGCATCAGGACGCTGCGCACCTGCGCATGACCGTCGCCTCGGCCATGACCGATCAACTGCACACCTTGCCCGCCAGCACCTCGTTGGCCGAGCTGCAGGCAGAACTCGACCGCGGCCTGGTGGCGATCATTGCCGATGGCCCGGTGTTCCATGGCTTGATTACCCGCGTCGATCTGCTCAATCACCTACGGAGATCCCTGACATGAGTGACCACGATAAACCCTCGGTGCCGCAGGACTTTGCCACCCGGGTGATTCACGCCGGGCAGGTCCCGGACCCGTCCACCGGGGCGCTGATGCCGCCGATCTACGCCAACTCGACCTACCTGCAGCAGAGCCCCGGGGTGCATCAAGGCCTGGATTACGGGCGCTCGCACAACCCGACGCGCTTTGCCCTCGAGCGTTGCGTGGCCGACCTAGAAGGCGGCACCCGGGCCTTTGCCTTTGCCTCCGGGCTGGCGACCATTTCCACCGTGCTCGAGCTGCTCGACAGTGGGGCGCACGTTGTTTCCGGCAACGACCTGTACGGCGGCACCTTCCGCCTGTTCGACAAGGTCCGCCAGCGCAGCGCCGGGCATCGCTTCAGCTTCGTCGACCTGACCGATCTGTCGGCGTTCGAAGCCGCATTGCAGGACGACACGCGGATGGTCATGGTGGAAACCCCGAGCAACCCACTGCTACGCCTGACTGACCTGAGTGCCATCGCCCGTCTCTGCCGCCAGCGCGGCATCCTCTGTGTCGCCGACAACACCTTCGCCAGCCCTTGGGTGCAGCGGCCGCTGGAGCTGGGTTTCGACATCGTCCTGCATTCCACCACCAAGTACCTCAACGGCCACTCCGACGTGATCGGCGGCATTGCGGTGGTCGGGCAAAACCCCGAACTGGCGGAACGCCTGGGGTTCCTGCAGAACGCCGTCGGCGCGATCGCCGGGCCGTTCGATGCGTTCCTGACCCTGCGCGGGGTCAAGACCCTGGCTTTGCGCATGGAACGCCACTGCAGCAATGCCCTGGACCTGGCGCAGTGGCTGGAGCGTCAGCCGCAAGTGGCGCGGGTCTATTACCCGGGCTTGCCCTCGCACCCGCAACACGCCCTGGCGCAACGGCAAATGCGCGGGTTTGGCGGGATGATTTCCCTGGACCTGAACAGCGACCTGGCCGGCGCCCGGCGCTTCCTTGAAGCGGTGCAGATCTTTGCCCTGGCCGAGAGCCTGGGCGGGGTGGAAAGCTTGATCGAGCATCCGGCGATCATGACCCACGCCAGTATTCCGGCCGCCACCCGCGCGCAAATCGGCATCGGCGATGCACTGGTGCGTCTGTCGGTAGGCGTGGAGGGCGTTGAAGACCTGCGCGCCGACCTGGCCCAGGCGCTGGCGCAGATCTGAGAGGCAGTTTCTGGCAGGCATAAAAAAACCGGAATCCAGGGCGGATTCCGGTTTTCATGAGGCTTAAGGGTCTGACGATCAGAACATCTTGAGCTTCGGTGCTTCTTTGCTGACCGGCTCGTTCTGCGCGGTTTGCGCATTCCAGCCGCCACCCAGGGCCTTGTACAGGTTCACTTCGCTGACCAGTTGCGATAGGCGGTCAGTGATCAGCGATTGTTGCGAGCTGAACAGCTGACGCTGGGCGTCGAGGAAGGTCAGGTTGCTGTCGACGCCGATGCGGTAGCGACGCTCGGCCAGACGGTAGTAGGTCTGGTTGGCGTCCACCAGGTCACGCTGGGCCTGCAACTGCTGGTTGAAGGTCTGGCGTGCCGCGAGGCCGTCGGAGACTTCCTGGAAAGCCGTCTGAATCGACTTCTCGTACTGCGCGACGGTGATGTCTTTCTGGATTTTCGAGTAATCCAGGCTGGCACTCAACGCGCCGGCGTTGAAGATCGGCAGGTTGATTTGCGGCTGGAACAACCAGGTCCCCGAACCACCCTTGAACAGACCCGACAGGTCCGGGCTCAGGGTGCCGGCATTGGCGGTCAGGCTGATGCTCGGGAAGAACGCAGCCCGGGCGGCGCCGATGTTGGCATTGGCAGCCTTGAGGTTGTGTTCGGCGGCGAGGATGTCTGGACGTCGTTGCAGCAGGTCCGACGGCAGGCCAGCCGGCACTTCGCTGAGCAGGTCGTCGGCCAGCGGCTTGGCGGCGGTCAGATTGCTCGGTACACCGGTGCCGAGCAGCAGGATCAGGCCGTTTTCGTCCTGGGCGACCTGGCGGGTGTACTTGGCCAGTTGCACCTTGGCGTTTTCCACCGAAGTGCGCGATTGGCTCAGGTCCAGCGCCGAGGCCACGCCGACTTCGTTGCTGCGCGCGGTGAGGCGGTAGCTTTCCTCGAAGGTGGCGAGGGTGTCCTGGGTCACCTTCAGCAATTCCTTGTCGGCCTGCCAGGTCAGGTAAGCGTTGGCGACGTTGGCCACCAGGCTGAGCTGCGTGCTGCGGCGGGCTTCTTCGGAGGCGAAGTAGGTCTGCAACGCCTGTTCGTTGAGGCTGCGAACGCGACCGAACAGGTCGAGTTCGTAGGCACTGACACCCAGGGTCGCCGAGTACGAGCTGCTGATGCTCGACTCGCCGGTCTGCGAGGCGTCGGCTGGCAGGCGTTGGCGGCTGCCGCTGCCGTTGGCCGACACCGCGGGGAACAGGTCGGCGCGGGAAATGCGGTACTGGGCCGCATAGGCGTCGATGTTCAGGGCGGCGACGCGCAGGTCACGGTTGTTTTCCAGCGCGACCTGGATCAGCTGTTGCAGCGCCGGGTCATGGAAAAACTGCTTCCAGCCCTGTTCCGCCGCGGCCTGGCTGGCCGCCTCGGCCGGCGTGTAGGCCGGACCTTGCGGATACTGCCCGGCCACCGGGGTTTCGGGCTGCTGATACTCGGGGATCAGCGAGCAGCCACCGAGCACGAACGCGGCGATGGCTAGGGAGAGTAGCGACTTGCTCATTGGCCAGCCTCTTTAGGAGTTTCAGTTGCGCCTTCCTGGTCAACGTTTTTGCGCTGCCCCATGGACGACACGGTGACAAAGAACAGTGGGACCCAGAAGATCGCCAGTACGGTGGCAGTGATCATACCGCCGATCACCCCGGTACCGATCGCATGCTGGCTGCCCGAACCTGCGCCGGTGGAAATGGCCAACGGAACCACGCCGAGGACGAACGCCAGCGAGGTCATGATGATCGGGCGCAAACGCATCCGGCAGGCTTCGATGGCCGCATCCGTGAGACTGCGTCCCTGTTCATGCAGCTCCTTGGCAAATTCGACAATCAGAATGGCGTTTTTCGCCGCCAATCCGATGGTTGTCAACAAACCTACCTGGAAGTACACGTCGTTGGACAAGCCACGCAAGCTGGTTGCCAACAATGCACCGATGATCCCCAGCGGCACTACCAACATCACCGCGATCGGAATCGACCAGCTTTCGTACAGCGCAGCCAGACACAGGAACACCATCAGCAGCGACAAGGCGTACAGCGCTGGCGCCTGGGAGCCGGACAGACGTTCCTCGTAGGACAGACCGGTCCAGGAGATACCGACACCGGCCGGCAGTTTCTTCGCCAGCGCCTCGACTTCGGCCATGGCTTCACCGGTGGAGTAGCCCGGGGCCGGGGCGCCGAGGATTTCCATCGCTTCGACGCCGTTGTAGCGCGCCAGTTTCGGCGAGCCGTAGATCCAGGTGCCCTTGGCGAAGGCCGAGAACGGCACCATGGTTCCCTGGCTGTTGCGTACATACCACTTCTTCAGGTCTTCCGGGGTCATCCGCGAGCCAGGCTGGCCCTGGATGTAGACCTTTTTCACCCGACCACGGTCGATGAAGTCGTTGACGTAGCTGCTGCCCAGGGCAATCGACAGGGTGTTGTTGATGTCGGTCAGCGTGACGCCCAGGGCGCTGGCTTTCTCGTCATCGATTTCCAACTGAAATTGCGGTTCGTCGTTCAGGCCGTTCGGGCGCACCTGCGACAGCACCTTGCTCTGCGCGGCCATGCCGAGGAACTGGTTACGCGCTTCCATCAGCTTGTCGTGACCGATACCGGCGCGGTCCTGCAGGAACACGTCGAAACCGGTGGCGTTACCCAGCTCCAGTACGGCTGGCGGGGCGAACGCAAACACCATGGCGTCGCGGAAGGTGAAGAAGTGCTGTTGGGCACGGGCCGCGACCTTGAACACGCTGTTGTCGGCGTTACGCTCGTCCCACGGCTTGAGCATGATGAACGCCATACCCGAGCTCTGGCCACGACCGGCAAAGTTGAAGCCGTTGACCGTAAACACCGAGGCCACCGCATCGCCTTCACCGCCATCCTTGCCCGGACGCAGGAGGAACTCGCGCATCTCGTCCACCACCACCTGGGTCCGCGCGGCGCTGGAGCCGGCCGGCGTCTGCACCTGGGCAAACAGCACGCCCTGGTCTTCTTCCGGGAGGAATGCGGTCGGGATGCGGGTGAACAGCCAGATCATGCCGACCACGATGATCAGGTAGGCCAGCAGGTACGGCGCTTTATGCTTGAGGATGCTGCCGACGCCGCGCTCATAGCTGCGCACGCCGTTGTCGAAGTTGCGGTTGAACCAGCCGAAGAAACCGCGTTTCGGCACGCCGTGCTCGCCATGGGGAATGGCCTTGAGCATGGTGGCGCAGAGCGCCGGGGTGAAGATCAGGGCGACCAGTACCGACAGGGCCATGGCCGAGACGATGGTGATCGAGAACTGCTTGTAGATCACACCGGTGGAGCCGCTGAAGAACGCCATCGGCAACAGTACGGCGGACAACACCAGGGCAATACCGACCAGCGCGCCCTGGATCTGGCCCATGGACTTCTTGGTCGCTTCCTTGGGTGACAGGCCTTCTTCGCTCATCACCCGTTCGACGTTTTCCACCACGACGATGGCGTCGTCCACCAGCAAGCCGATGGCCAGGACCATGCCGAACATGGTCAGGGTGTTAATGCTGAAACCGAACGCCGCGAGGATGCCGAAGGTCCCCAGCAGTACCACGGGCACGGTCATCGTGGTGATGACGGTGGCGCGGAAGTTCTGCAGGAACAGGAACATCACCAGGAACACCAGCACGATCGCTTCGACCAGGGTTTCAACCACACCCTTGATCGACTCGGTCACCACCGGGGTGGTGTCGTACGGGAACACCACTTCCATGCCTTCCGGGAAGAACGGCTTGAGGCTGTCGATGGTGGTGCGCAGGGCCTTGGCGGTGTCGAGGGCGTTGGCACCGGTTGCCAGTTTCACGGCCAGGCCGGAAGCCGGCGCGCCGTTGAACTGGGCGTTGATGCTGTAGTTCTCGCCACCGAGGCTGACATCGGCGACATCTTTCAGGCGAACCTGGGAGCCGTCCTTGTTGACCTTGAGCAGGATTTCATTGAACTGCTCGGCGGTCTGCAGACGGGTCTTGCCGATGATGGTGGCGTTGAGTTGGGTGCCGGGCAGGGCAGGCAAGCCACCGAGCTGACCCGACGAGACCTGGACGTTCTGTGCCGCCACGGCGGTTTTCACGTCGACCGGGGTCAGGTTGTAGTTGTTCAGCTTGGCTGGGTCGAGCCAGATACGCATGGCGTACTGCGCACCGAAAACCTGGAAGTCACCGACACCGGCGGTCCGCGAGATCGGGTCCTGCATGTTGGACACGATGTAGTTGGACAGGTCGTCCTTGGTCATGCTGCCGTCACGCGACACCACGCCGATCACCAGCAGGAAGTTCTTCACTGCCTTGGTCACGCGGATACCCTGTTGCTGCACTTCCTGGGGCAACAGCGGGGTGGCCAGGTTCAGCTTGTTCTGGACCTGGACCTGCGCGGTGTCGGAGTTGGTGCCTTGCTCGAAGGTCGCGGTGATGGTCATGGTGCCGTCGGAGTTACTTTCCGAGGACACATAACGCAGGTTATCGATACCGTTGAGCTGCTGCTCGATCACTTGCACCACGGTGTCCTGCACGGTCTGTGCAGAGGCGCCTGGGTAGGTCACGGAGATGGCGATCGCCGGCGGGGCGATGCTCGGGTATTGGTTGATCGGCAACTTGAGGATCGATAGAGCCCCGACCAGCATGATCACCAGGGCAATTACCCAGGCGAAAATCGGACGGTCGATAAAGAATTTCGACATGGTTTACTCCCCTTTGCCGCCCGCAGCTTTGTCTGTTGCCTGTGCAGGGGCCGGGTTTTTCACGGATACGTTGGTCGCTTCGCTGACTTTTACTTCAACGCCGGGTTTAACGTACTGCAGGCCTTCGGTAATCAGGCGGTCGCCGGCCTTGAGGCCGTCTTCAATCAGCCATTGGCTGCCGACAGTGCGGCTGGCCTTGAGCTGGCGCAGTTCGACCTTGTTGTCCGGGCCCACCACCAGAGCGGTCGGGCTGCCCTTGAGGTCGCGGGTCACGCCTTGTTGCGGCGCGAGGATCGCCGCGCTGTTCACCCCGGCTTGCAGCTGGGCGTGAACGAACATGCCCGGCAGCAGTGTGTGGTCAGGGTTGGGGAACACGGCGCGCAGGGTCACGGAACCGGTGGTCTGGTCAACCGAGACTTCGGAGAACTCCAGCTTGCCCTGTTGCTTGTACTGGCTGCCGTCTTCGAGGGTCAGCTTGACCATCGCCGCATTGTCGCCGGCTTTTTGCAGGCGACCGCTTTCCAGTTCGCGACGCAACTCAAGCAGCTCGACCGAGGACTGGGTGACGTCGACGTAGATCGGGTCCAGTTGCTGGATGACCGCCATGGCTTCGGTCTGGCCGTTGTTCACCAGCGCACCTTCGGTGACGGTGGAGCGACCGATGCGCCCGGTCAGCGGAGCCAGGACCTTGGTGTAGCGCAGGTTGATCTGGGCGGTTTGCAGGGACGCTTCGGACTGCAGACGGTTGGCCATTGCCGTGTCGTATTCCTGGCGGCTGACGGCCTGTTCGTCGACCAGTTGCTTGTAGCGGTCGGAGATCGACTTGGTCGACTGCAGGTTGGCCTGAGCGCTGCTGAGCGTGGCCTGGTACACCGAAGGATCGATCTGGTAGAGCTGCTGGCCTTCCTTGACGTCGCCGCCTTCCTTGAACAGGCGCTTGAGAATGATGCCGTTGACCTGTGGGCGAACTTCAGCGATGCGGTACGCCGTGGTGCGGCCTGGCAGTTCGGAAGTCAGGGTAAAGGCTTGTGGCTGGAGGGTAACGACGCCGACCTGAGGGGCTTGTGCGACGGGAGCCGCCTCTTCCTTTTTACATCCGCTGAGCAGCGATGCCAGGGCAACGGCAGTGACCAGAGCGGTAACAGCTGGCTTGAATTGCATGAAGATCCTCGGGTCAGGCGCGCTTGAGGCGCACTCGAAAAGTGGAAAGGTGAAAAATCAGTGCTGAGTGGATAAGTAGCTTGCTAAGGAATATACTTACGTTCATGGTTGTTTGTAAATACCTTGGCGGCTGCGCAAACCTTTCAGCAGGGCTGTTTCAAGGTGTGAATTGTAGGCCGGGGAGCAGGCCCGAAAGAGGCGCCCCCACATTTGTTCAGATGCTGTTCAGGCAGCGTCGAAGCACCCCTGATTGAGGTTGTACTGCCATGGTTCGTCGTACCAAAGAGGAAGCTCAGGAAACCCGCAGCCAGATTCTCGAAGCCGCAGAGAAAGCCTTTTACGAACGGGGCGTGGCCCGTACCACGCTGGCCGATATCGCGACCCTTGCGGGGGTAACGCGCGGTGCCATTTATTGGCATTTCAGCAACAAGGCCGACCTGGTCCAGGCCATGCTCGACAGCCTGCGCGAGCCGCTGGACGAGATGGCGCGCGCCAGCGAAAGTGAGGATGAGGAAGACCCGCTGGGCTGCATGCGCAAGCTGTTGATTCATTTGTTTCATCAAGTTGCCCTGGACCCGAAGACCCGCCGCATCAATGAGATTCTGTTTCACAAGTGTGAATTCACTGATGAAATGTGTGATCTGCGCGAGCAACGCCGCACGGTGAGTCTGGATTGCAATGTGCGCATCGGCCTGGCACTGCGCAATGCGGTCAAGCGCGGGCAGTTGCCGGAACACCTTGATACTGCCCGCGCGGCGATCACTCTCCACGCGTACATTGATGGCATTCTGTACCAGTGGTTGCTGGCTCCCGACAGTTTCGAGTTGCACACCGAAGCCGAGCGCTGGGTCGATACCGGGCTGGAGATGCTGCGATTGAGTCCCAGCCTGCGCAAATGAAACAAACTTCACGCGGGTCTGACCATGGGCAGGCATGTCGCATTGGAGGCCTGTGGTTGAACAAGGGTGCATTTATATACGGTCACTTTCCGTGATGACAGTCGGATCCATGCCTATTTTGTAGGAAAATTGTTGCGCGCCGATGAGACGGCGCGAAGCTTGCTCGGACTGCGATTGTAGTCGAATTTGAAAAGCGCCCGACTGCAGGGCGCTTTTCTGAAACAGGCCAGTACCACTGGAAGGTTGATCAACTGTGTGTGGATTCATTGCTCGGCGAATCATGCGGGCGGCTGATCGCCCTTGATATCAATCGGTTGTTCATGAAAAAAGCCCCGGCTCTTTCGAGTCGGGGCTTTGTTGTTTCAAGCGCGGCGGGTTACAGCGTTGGGTAGTCGATGTAACCGACCGGGCCCTTGCCGTAGAACAGTTCCGGACGCGGCTCGTTCAGCGCGGCATCGGCTTTCAGGCGCGCCGGCAGATCCGGGTTGGCGATGAAGGGCACGCCGAAGGCCACGGCGTCGGCCTTGCCGCTGGCCAGCCAGGCATTGGCGCTGTCCTTGGTGAAGCGCTCGTTGGCGATGTACGGGCCACCGAAGGCTTCCTTGAGTTGTGGGCCGAGGCTGTCGGCGCCTTCTTTTTCGCGGGAGCAGATGAAGGCGATACCGCGTTTGCCCAGTTCACGAGCGACGTAGGTGAACGTCTCGGCGAGGTTGTCGTCGCCCATGTCATGGGAATCGGCGCGCGGTGCCAGGTGCACGCCGACGCGGCCTGCGCCCCAGACTTCGATGGCGGCATCGGTCACTTCCAGCAACAGGCGCGCACGGTTTTCCAGGGAGCCACCGTAGTTGTCGGTGCGCTGGTTGGTGCTGCTTTGCAGGAACTGGTCGAGCAGGTAGCCGTTGGCGCCGTGGATTTCCACGCCGTCAAAGCCGGCGGCCTTGGCGTTTTCGGCACCGGTGCGGTAGGCGTCGACGATGTCGGCGATTTCAGCGGTTTCCAGGGCGCGCGGGGTCGGGTAGTCGGCCATTGGGCGAACCAGGCTGACATGACCTTTTGGCTGGATGGCACTCGGTGCGACCGGCGCTTCACCATTGAGGTACGAAGGGTGGGAGACCCGACCGACGTGCCACAGTTGCAGGAAAATCTTGCCGCCGGCGCCGTGGATCGCCTTGGTCACGTTGGCCCAGCCACGCACCTGGTCGTTGGACCAGATGCCGGGGGTGTCCGGGTAGCCCACGCCCATCGGCGTCACCGAGGTGGCTTCGCTGAGGATCAGGCCGGCGGAGGCGCGCTGTACGTAGTACTCGGCCATCAGCGCGTTGGGCTCGCGGCCTTCGTCGGCGCGGCAGCGGGTCAGGGGGGCCATGATGATGCGGTTGGCCAACTCGACGTCGCCCAGTTTGATCGGATCGAAAATAGTCGTCATGAAATAGCGCTCGTAGTGGGATCAGTTAGTCGCAGGAGCCAGTTCGGGGTCACCGCTCTGGCGGAAGGTAATCAGGGTCACCAGCAGGGCCAGTACTGCCAGGGCCGCCGCCGCGAGGGGCACGCTGGTCAGGCCGAAGCCGTGGGCGATGACGCTGCCGCCAACCCAGGCGCCGAGGGCGTTGCCGAGGTTGAAGGCGCCGATATTCAGGGTCGACACCAGGTTCGGCGCCGCCTTGCCATAGGTCACCACGTTGACTTGCAGTGCCGGTACGGCGGCGAACGACGCGGTGGCCCAGAGGAACAAAGTGATTTCGGTGGGAATCAGCGCGACGCTGGTCCAGGTCAGTACGGTGGAGATCACCGCCATCGAGATGAATACGCCGATCAAGGTGGCGCTCAGGCGTTTGTCCGCCAGCTTGCCGCCGATGATGTTGCCCAGGGTCAGGCCCAGGCCGATCAGCAGCAGGGTCCAGGTCACGCCTTTGGGCGAAACGCCGGTTACATCGCCCAGCAGCGGCGCGACGTAAGTGAAGAGGGTGAACATCGACGCGGAAAACAGTGCGGTCATGCTCAGCGACAGCCAGATGCCGGCACCCTTGAGGGCACGCAGTTCGGCGCGCATGTCGAGTTTCTCTTCATCTCGCTTGGCCGGCAGGAAGCGAATCAGGCCGATCAGCGCGATCACACCAATCACCGTGACTGCCCAGAAGGTCGAGCGCCAGCCGGCTTCCTGGCCCAGTGCGGTGCCCAGCGGCACGCCCAGCACGTTGGCCAGGGTCAGGCCGGTGAACATCAGGGCCACGGCGGAAGCACGCTTGTTGGCCGGCACCAGGCTTGCGGCGACGACCGAGCCGATGCCGAAGAATGCACCGTGGCAGAGGGCGGTGACCACGCGGGCAAACATCAGCACGTTGTAGTCGCTGGCCAGGGCGCAGAGCAGATTGCCGACAATGAAGATGCCCATCAACGCCACCAGCGCCGCCTTGCGAGGCAACCTGGCGGTGGCCAGTGCCATGAACGGCGCACCGATGGCCACGCCCAGTGCGTAGCCGGTCACCAGCCAGCCGGCGCCGGGGATCGACACACCGAGGTCGGCCGCCACATCGGGCAGCAGGCCCATGATGACGAACTCGGTGGTGCCGATGGCGAAGGCGCTCAAGGCCAGGATGAGAAGCGAGAGGGGCATGCTGTAAGTCCTTTATGAGCTCGTCAGAGCTCTTTACCTAGGGTGTCGAGGAAGGCCTGGATGGTTTCCTCGTTACGTTTGTAGAAATGCCATTGGCCGACTTTCTGGCTGCGGATCAGGCCGGCGCGGTGCAGGGTCGCCAGGTGCGCGGAGACGGTCGACTGCGACAGGCCGCAGCGTTGATCGATCTGCCCGCAGCACACTCCGAAGTCGGTGCTGTGTTCCTGGTCGGGAAACTCGGTGGCCGGGTCTTTCAACCAGTTGAGAATGTCTCGCCGTACTGGGTGTGCCAGGGCTTTTATTATTTCGTCGAGGTCGATGCTGGACATGGCGGTGCTCGGGTTGGGTAAAACGTTATATCGCGATGAAGCGAACTTTAAATCGGTACTTCGCGATATACCAATATGATTTTGATCTGACATCAGCATAAATCGGTATATCGAGTTATAACGATATGAGGGGCGCAGTGCTAAGCTGTGCGCCATGAACTATCTCGCACATCTTCACCTCGGTGGCCAGCGTCCCGGTCAATTGCTCGGCAGTTTGTATGGCGACTTCGTCAAAGGGCGCCTGCAAGGGCAGTTCAGCGCCGAGATCGAAAACGCCATCGCCCTGCATCGCCAAATCGATGTCTTCACCGACCGCCATGCCGTGGTCGATGTGGCCCTGTCCCGGTTCACTCAGACCCGACGCCGCTACGCCGGCATCGTCCTCGACGTGTTTTTCGATCATTGTCTGGCGCGGGATTGGGCGCAGTACGCCGACTCTTCGTTGACGCACTTCACCGCAGGCGTGTACCGGGTACTGGCCGCCGAACCGCAGTTGCCGGGGCGCCTGGCGCAGATCGCGCCGTACATGGCGGCGGATGACTGGTTGGGTTCGTATCGCGAGTTCGCGGTGCTGGAGCAGGTGTTGCGGGGCATCTCTCGGCGGCTCTCTCAGCCCCAGGAACTGGCCGCCGCGATGCAGGAGTTGGAGCGTTTGTATGAGCCGTTGAGCGAGGACTTCCGGCTGTTCTATCCGCAGCTCCAGGCGTTTGCCGGACAGCGTTTACACCCCTGATCAGGCTGCAATCAACTCGCCGCCACGACGAGGTTGTGCGGGCTGGGCGACTTCACCAAACAAGGCTTGATGCACCGCCTGTTGCGCGGCGAATGCCAGCGCGGCCCGCTCCTGACCCTGACAGGCGATAGGTTTGAGCAGGTGGATGTGCACATCGCCCTGGTCGTTGGCGAACAGGCGCATCAGGTGCGACAGCAGATCGTCGTCGCCGATGAACGGCGCCAGCGTATCGATCTGGCCATCACGCAGGTAACGGATTGCCACCGGTTGCAGGGCGACGTCCGCATCGATCGCCGCCGACAGCAAACGACCATGGAAGGTGCGCAGCGAGCGGCCATCGGTGGTGGTGCCTTCGGGAAACATCAGCAACGGGTGCTGTTGTTGCAGATGCCGGCCCATCTGTTTGCGAATCAGTTGGCTGTCGCCCGCACCCCGACGGATGAACAGGCTGCCGGCCTTGGCCGCCAGCCAGCCGGCGACCGGCCAGGTGCGCACTTCGGCCTTGGACAGGAACGACATCGGGGCCAGCATGCCGAGCAGGGGAATGTCGGTCCAGGACACATGGTTGCTGACCCACAGCATCGGCTGGCGCGGCAGCTCGCCGTGAACGGTCACGCGAAAGGGCAGGGCATTGCTCAAGCGGCCCATGAAAAATCGCGACCAGCGTTGCCGCCGCACCATCGAATTGGCCAGGCCCAGGCGCTCGAACAGGCCGAACAGGCAGGCCATGCTCAAGCCCAGCGCCACCACCAGTAGCACCCGCGCAATGCGCCCGTACACCCGCAGCCGGCTCATCACATGGCCGCCTTGAAGTGCTTGGCGTAACGCGGGCAGAGCTCATCGCGCTTGAGCAGGATGAACACGTCGGCCACCTGGAAATCCTCGTCCCAGCACGGCTCGCCGCAGATCTTCGCGCCCAGGCGCATGTAGGCCTTGAGCAGTGGCGGCATTTCCGCGATCACGTTGGAGGGGATGTCGAGGTTGGGCAGCGGCTTTTTCGGTTCGGCCCGCAGGTGCTCGGTGCACAGGTAACGTTCGCGCAGGCGCTGCATGATGGCGTGGGCCTGGATTCCGCCGTCGTGCATCGGGATGCTGGCGCAGCCCATCAGGTAGCTGTAGCCGCCTTCATTGAGGACTTCGGCCAACTCGCCCCAGAGCACGGCGATGGTGCCGCCGTTGCGGTAGGCCGGATCGACGCAGGTGCGGCCCAGCTCGAGGATCGGGCCCTGCAAGTGTTTCAGGCCGTGCAGGCTGAATTCCTCTTCACTGTAGAAGCGCCCCAGGCTGCTGGCCGCCGTGTGGTCGAGCAGGCGAGTGGTGGCCACCAGACGCCCGCTGTTCAGGTCACGCACGCCGATGTGGCTGCAGTGAACATCGTAGTCATCCATGTCCAGACCCAGTTCTGCGCCTTTGAGCTTGGCATCGAACTCCGCGCTGAAGACGTTGAAGCGCAGGGCCTGGGCTTCTTGCAGGGCCGTTGCGCCGATCAGGCGTTCGGCTTGCAGACGGCGTTCAGTGCCGGTGTCACGGATGCGGGCGATCTGGGTCATGACGAATCTCCGTACGCGCTGCTCACCCCACGCGGGTTGCAGTCGATCGACTTTGTTGTGCAAAGTCAGGCTATGGAGCCCCGGTGTCATCACCATGACGTTTGGGTGATGCTTGTATGACAGCCTTTGAGGAGCGCTTTATGCCTTGGCAAGCCCTGTTGAACTGCAACACGCGATTGGCCGCAACCCCCGATCTGGCGGAGGGTTACGCGATTTTGCTGGAGCAATTGGGCGCCGTGACGCCCTTCGAATTGGCGGTGCGCGGCGGGCGCATGATGGCCACGCCGGGCTGGGCATTCCTCGTGGGCTACCAGGCGGCATTGCGCATGTTGTGGCCCAGCGCACCGCTCAGCCTGGGCGCTTTGTGTGCGACCGAACAGCGCAGCCTGCGGCCGGCGGACATGCAGACCCGGCTGGTCGATCTGCGCTTGAGCGGGCGCAAGGACTTCGTCACCGCCGGCGATGCGGCCGACTGGCTGTTGATTGCCGCGCGCAGCGAGGAGGCCGGCGAGTCGCCACGCCTGAGCCTGGCGGTGGTCTATCCTGGCGAGCCCGGCGTGCGCCTGGAAAAACTCGCGGCCATTCCCTTGATGCCGGACATCAGCCACGGTCGTCTGCTACTCGACGGCGCGCTGTGCGAACTGCTCGCCGGCGATGGCTGGGACGCCTACGTCAAACCGTTCCGAACCCTGGAAGACATCTACGTGCTCAGCGCCATGACTGCCTGGCTGTTTGGGGTTGGCCAGGACAGCGATTGGCCACAGGCGCTGCAGTTGCAGCTGCTGGCGCTGCTGGCCGGCTGCGCCGAAGTCAGTCGACAGCCGCCCAACAGCAGTGCCGGGCATGTGCTGCTGGCGGGCTTGTTTGCCCAGTTCGATGGGTTGAAGGCGCCGATCGATCAAGCCTTTGCCAATGGCTCGCCGGAGTGGGCGGCGCTGTGGCAGCGTGACCAGGCGGTCCTGCAACTGGCGGCCGGGGCGCGGGCCAAGCGCCTGGCCAAGGCGCTGCCGGCGCGCTAGAACTGTCATCGATCTCGACTAGGCTCAGCAGGTTGATTCATACGAGTCCCTGTCATGCTCAAAGGTTTGTCGCTGTTGGTCTTGTTGCTGATCGGGGCTGGCGTCCATGCCGAGAACTGGCCCGGCGAACACTGGACGCCGGGTCCGGCCGTCAGCGGCCCGGCGGTGCAGGCACTGGAGGATTACGCCTTTGTCCCCCGTGATGAGGTGAACCGCAAAGGCGTTCGCACCGATGCCTTGCTGGTGATCCGCGACGGCCAGTTGATCTATGAACGCTACGCCGCTGGCACTACTGCCGACACCCCGCACCTGACCTGGTCGGTGAGCAAGAGCCTGATGGCTGCAGTGTTGGGCGTGGCCTATGGCGAAGGCCGGTTCAGCCTGGAAGATTCGGCGGCGAAGTTTTTCCCGCCGCTGCAGCGCCATCCCGACATCCGTATCGCCGACCTGCTGCACTGGGCCTCGGGCCTGGACTGGCAGGAAGATTATGAATACGCGCCGCTGAACTCCTCGGTGGTTGCCATGCTCTACACCCGTGGCCGTGCCGACATGGCCGGGTTCGCTGCCGGACACGGCCGCTACGCGCCTGCCGGTGAGCAGTTCCGTTATTCCAGCGGCGACAGCAACCTGTTGGCGGCCGCGCTGAAAACCATGCTCGGTCCAAAGCGTTACGCGGATTATCCGTGGAGCGCCTTGTTCGATCCCCTGGGGATTCGCAGTGCCGTGTGGGAAACCGACGCCACCGGCACCTTTGTTGCCTCTTCATATGCCTACATGACCGCCCGCGACCTGGCCCGCGTCGGCTTGTTGATGCAGCGCAACGGTCGCTGGCACGAGCGCCAGTTGTTGCCGGTGGATTGGGTCGCCTTCAATCTGCAGCCCTTCGACCGCTTTCAGGCGAATCAGGACGCTGCGGTGCCGGGCGCGCACTGGTGGCTCAATCGTCCAATGGACGGTGCGCCAAGTCCCTGGCCGGATGCGCCGGCAGACAGTTTCGCCGCCCTCGGGCATTGGGGGCAGGCGTTGTACGTGCTACCCGGCGCTGACCTGGTGATCGTACGTTACGGCGATGATCGTGACGGCAGTTATCGCCATAACGAGTTGCTCAAGCGTGCGCTGGCAGCATTCGCCCCGCAGGTGCAGCCATGAAGCGCAATTTTGTTCGACGTCACCCGCTGGTAACGCTGCTGTTGCTGCTGATGGTTCTGTTGCTTGGCTGGGGCTGGCAAGAGCGGGTTGCCCTGGCGGCTTTCCCGGACATTCTCAGCGCCTACACAGCAAAGGAATATTGCTCGTGCCGCTACGTTGCCGGGCAGTCGGACGAATATTGCCGGGGCTACGTAAAGCAGTACCTGCCGCTCAGTGGCTTGCTCGACGATGCCGAGCAAAAGCGTGTGACCGCCAGGGGCCTGGGGCGCAGTAATACAGCGGTGTGGACCGGGGCTCGCCAGGGTTGTCGCCTGCTGCCGTGATCTTGCGGTTTGCAATCGGCACGGGGGCGGTTAAGGTTCGTTCAGGTTTATCGGCCCCATGAGTCTCCATGTTCAATCGCTCACTTTGTAAAGCAGTCGCGTTCCTGCTGCTGGCGGGTCCCGCTGCGTCGGCCCAGGCCAACTGGTACCTGGACGGCGAATCGTCGCGCCTGTCGTTTATCTCGACCAAGAACGCCAATATCTCCGAAGTTCAGCGCTTCCTGGTGCTGCACGGCAAGGTCGATCCGAAGGGCCTGGCGCAAGTCCAGGTCGAACTGGAATCGGTCAACAGTGGTGTGCCGCTGCGCGATGAGCGCATGCGCAAGGAACTGTTCGAGATCCAGACCTTCCCCGAAGCCCTGATCACTACGCAAATCGACCTGCGACCGATCAACGACCTGGCACCGGGGGCGCAGTTGGAACTGCGCCTGCCGCTGACCGTCGACCTGCACGGCAAGCAGCACACCTACAATGCCGAACTGCTGGCGACCCGTCTCGATGACCGCCGTTTCCAGGTGGTGACCCTCGAGCCGCTGGTGATCAACGCCGAGGATTTCGACCTGGCGCCGGGCCTCGAGCGCCTGCGCAAACTCGCCGATTTGTCGGCGATCAGCCTGTCGGTGCCGGTGGGTGCGGTGCTGATTTTCACGGCGCGCTGACATGAAGGGCGCCGTATTCCCCTGGCGTGATGGCAATCATTTCGAGTTGCTGATCGACGGTCCGCAGTTCTTTCCGCGGATGCTGGCGGCGATCGCTGATGCGCACGAGCAGGTCGAACTGGAGTTGTACCTGGTGGAGGCGGGCGCCTGCGCCGAAACCATGGTGCAGGCGCTGGTCGAGGCCGCCGAGCGTGGCGTGCGGGTGCGTTGCCTGTTCGATGACTACGGCAGCCTGGCGTTTACCCTGGGCCTGCGTCGCCGCTTGACCGAGGCCGGTGTCGAATTGCGTTTCTACAATCGTCTCAGCTGGCGACGCTGGGTGCGCAATTTCTACCGTGACCACCGCAAGCTGTTATTGGTCGATCAAACGTTGGCGGTGGTCGGTGGCACCGGCGTCACCGATGAGTTCTGGACCCCGGGCCAGGACGTCAGCGAGTGGCACGAGGTGATGGTGCAAATCAGCGGGCCACTGGTGCTCGACTGGCAATTGCTGTTCGATCGCCAATGGATTGCCAACCGCTATCGCCGCGCCTGGAAACCGGCTGCGCATTTTGGTTTGCCGCGTCTGCCCAGGGTTCCGCCAACCGGTGAGGGCATGGGCCGGGTGGCCTACGCCGATGCTGCGCAGCACCGGGATATCCTGCAGTCGTTGTTTCGCGCGCTCAACAGCGGCCAGCGGCGCATCTGGCTGGCCACGCCGTATTTCCTGCCGACCTGGAAGATCCGCCGCTCACTGCGCAAGGCCGCAGCACGCGGCATCGATGTGCGCCTGCTGCTGACCGGCCCGCGCACCGATCATCCTTCGGTGCGCTATGCCGGGCATCGCTATTACCCCAGGCTGCTCAAGGCCGGGGTGAAGATCTTCGAGTACCAGCCGTGTTTCCTGCACCTGAAAATGGTCCTGGTGGACGACTGGGTCAGCATCGGCTCGTGCAATTTCGATCACTGGAACCTGCGCTTCAATCTGGAAGCAAATTTGGAAGCCATCGACAGCGAATTGACCCTCGCGGTGGCGAGCAGTTTCGAGCGTGATTTTGCCCTGAGCCAGCAGGTCAGCCTCGAAGCCTGGCGCCACCGGCCACTGTGGCGGCGAGTCCAGCAACGCGTATGGGGATGGGTGGATCGGGTGGTGGTGAATCTGCTGGATAGGCGTGGGTAATGAACCGATCCAGCAGACCAAAACACTGTAGGAGCTAGCTTGCTAGCGATGAGGCCATCAGCCACACCCCATGGCTTCATGCGTTAAAGCAACTCAAAACTCTGCTGCGTCACGCTCTCAGAATCGAGACCGATCTGCACGTTGAACTTGCCAGGTTCGGCAGCGTACTTGAGCTGGGCGTTGTAGAACTTCAGGTCGTCCTCGCTGATGCTGAAGTGGATGACTTTCTGTTCGCCGGCCTTGAGCAGCACCTTCTGGAAGTTCTTCAGCTCCTTGATCGGGCGGATCATCGAGCCGGTTTCGTCCTGGATATACAACTGAACCACAGTTTCGCCGTCACGCTTGCCGGTGTTTTTCAGGGTCACGCTGGCGTCGATCTTGCCGCTCTTGTTCAAGGTGGTCGACGACAGGGCCATGTCCGACAGGCTGAAGCGGGTGTAGCTCAAGCCATAGCCAAACGGATACAGCGGGCCGGTAGTGTCATCGAAGTACTGCGAGGTGTAGTTGCCTGGCTTGCCTGGGGTGAACGGACGGCCGATGGTCAGGTGGTTGTAGTAGGTCGGAATCTGCCCCACCGAACGCGGGAAGCTGATGGGCAGCTTGCCGGACGGGTTGTAGTCGCCGAACAGTACATCGGCGATGGCATTGCCGCCTTCGGTGCCGCTGAACCAGGTTTCGAGGATGGCATCGGCCTGTTCGTTCTCTTCGAGCAGGGTCAGCGGTCGGCCGTTCATCAGCACCAACACCAGCGGCTTGCCGGTGGCCTTGAGCGCCTTGATCAGCTCGCGCTGGTTGGCCGGCAGGTTGAGGTCGGTTCGGCTCGACGATTCGTGGGACATGCCCCGCGACTCGCCAACCGCCGCCACGATCACGTCGGACTGCTGCGCGGCTTTTACCGCTTCGTCGATCATCACCTGCGCCGGGCGCGGATCATCGACCACTTCCGGTGCATCGAAGTTGAGGAAGTTCAGGTAATCGACGACTTTCTTGTCCGAGGTGATGTTGGCACCACGGGCATAGCTGAGCTTGGCTTGATCACCCAGGGCGCGGGTCATGCCGTCGAACAGGGTGACCGACTGCGCGGGCCGGCCGGCAGCGGCCCAACTGCCCATCATGTCGATTGGCGCCTTGGCCAGCGGGCCGACCAGTACGATCTTCGCGTTCTTCTTCAGCGGCAGGGTGTCGTTGCTGTTTTTCAGCAGCACCTGGCTGCGTCGCGCTACGTCACGGGCTTCGTCACGGTGCAGGCGGCTTTCGGCGTAGGTGTCGGCCGGATCGTCCTCGGCCTTGCCGATGCGCAGGTACGGGTCCTTGAACAGGCCCATGTCGTATTTGGCCGCGAGCACTTCACGCACCGCGTTGTCGATGTCGCTTTGCTGGATTTCACCCGATTTGAGCAAGCCTGGCAGTTCCTTGCCGTACAGGGTGTCGTTCATGCTCATGGCGATACCGGCCTTGATCGCCAGCTTCGCCGCTTCGTGTCCATCGCGGGCCACACCGTGCTTGATCAGTTCGAAGATCGCGCCGTGGTCGCTGACGGCCAGGCCCTTGAAGCCCCACTCGTCGCGCAGCAGGTCCTTCATCAGCCAGGTGTTGGCGGTCGCGGGGATGCCGTTGATCGAGTTCAGCGCCACCATGACCCCGCCAGCGCCGGCTTCGATCGCGGCATGGTAGGGCGGCAGGTAGTCCTGGTACATCTTGACCGGACTCATGTCGACCACGTTGTAGTCGCGACCGCCTTCAACCGCACCGTACAAGGCGAAGTGCTTGACGCTGGCCATGATGTTGTCGGCGCCGATCAGGCCGGTGCCCTGGTACGCCTTGACCATCACCCGGGCAATGCGCGACACCAGGTAGGTATCCTCGCCGAAGCCTTCGGAGGTGCGGCCCCAGCGTGGGTCGCGGGAAATGTCGACCATCGGTGCGAAGGTGATGTCGAGACTGTCGGCGGCGGCTTCCTTGGCGGCAATGCGCCCGCTCAGGCCGATGGCGTCCATGTCCCAGCTGGAGGCCAGCGCCAGGGGGATCGGGAAAATAGTGCGGTGGCCGTGGATCACGTCATAGGCGAAGAACATCGGGATCTTCAACCGGCTGCGCATGGCCGCGTCCTGCATCGGACGGTTCTCTGCACGGGTGATCGAGTTGAAGGTACCGCCGATGTTGCCGGCGGCGATTTCCTTGCGGATCAGCTCGCGAGGCATTTCCGGACCGATGCTGATCAGGCGCAATTGGCCGATCTTTTCGTCCAGGGTCATCTGCTTCATCAGGTTGCTGACGAACGCATCCTTGTTCTCGATGGGGGCGGGCGTGGTGCCGGCCCAGACCGGGTGACTGGCCAGGCCGATGGCAAGGCCCAGCAAACACAGCTTCTTCATGAATAGTTTTCTCAAAAGCCCACACAATGGTCATCGGGACGCATCGGCCAGCCAAAATTTAGGGAGCGGCTATTGTTGTTCAGGTAAATGCAGCAAACTTCGCAATTCGCGCTGGGCATCTTTTAGCCGATTGGCTCGATGCAATCCAGTGGCGGCGGCAGATTAACTCCCGGGCAGCCGATTTACCGGGACACGGCGTCATCACCCATGCACTGGGCAAGGAGCATCACGGACATGAATGTACAACAGCGCTTTCGTTCGGCCTGGCACGTCACGGTGTTGCTGCTGCTGGGCGCGGTATTGGCCGGCTGCGGCATCAATACCATTCCGACCCTCGACGAGCAGGCCAAGGCGGCCTGGTCGCAGGTGCAGAACCAGTACCAGCGCCGCGCCGACCTGATCCCCAACCTGGTGGAAACGGTCAAGGGCTACGCCCAGCATGAGCAGGATACCCTGACTGCAGTGATCGAGGCCCGGGCCAAGGCGACCTCGATCCAGGTCGACGCCAATACCCTCGACAATCCGGAAAAACTCAAGCAGTTCCAGCAGGCCCAGGATCAGCTCAGCGGCGCGCTCAGCCGTTTGATGGTGGTGTCCGAGCGTTATCCGGACCTCAAGGCCAACCAGAATTTCCTGGCCCTGCAATCTCAACTCGAAGGTACCGAAAATCGCATCGCCGTGGCGCGTCGCGACTTCATCCTCGCGGTGCAGAAGTACAACACTGAAATCCGTACCTTCCCTGGCCGTCTGTGGCACACGGTGATGTACAGCAACTTGCCGTTGCGCGAAACCTTCGAGGCCACCAGCCCCGATGCGGACAAAGCGCCACAAGTGAAGTTCTGAACCGCACAGGAGCCCGACGGTAACGTTGGGCTGCGCCTGCATTGAATGGGGATGAGTGACTGATGCGCGTCTTTCGAATGAACCTGGTGTTGCTGCTCTGGGTGTTTGCCATTACCGCACAGGCCGAGCTGAAATTTCCGGCACTGACCGGGCGGGTGGTGGACAACGCCCAGATGATCGAACCGGCAGTGCGCGTGCAGCTTGCCCAACAATTGCAGGCCCATGAGCAGGCAACCGGCGAGCAGTTGGTGGTCGTCACCCTGACCAACCTGCAAGGCACCAGCATCGATGACTTCGGTTATCAGTTGGGCCGTTACTGGGGCATCGGGCAGAAGGACAAGAACAACGGCGCGCTGCTGATCGTCGCACGTGACGAGCGCAAGTTGCGGATCGAAGTCGGTTACGGCCTGGAAGACCGACTGACCGATGCGCAAAGCTCGGTGATCATCAATCAGGTGATCACCCCGGCTTTCAAGAGCGGCAATTTCAGCAAGGGCATCAGCGACGGTGTGGCCGCCATGCTGGTGGTACTGGGTGGCAATCCGCTGGATGAGCCCGCCACCGCGGTCGGTGCTGGCGGTGACGCTGCCAGCGATTTCGCCGGCCAGCATCCGGGCCTGTTCGTGTTGCTGGTCGTGCTGTTCATCCTCACGGTGTTTGTCTGCCAGATGCTCGGGATCTTGCCCAGTGGCGGTCGCGGAGGCGGCGGTGGGATGGGCGGCGGAGGCTTCGGCGGGGGCGGTTTTGGCGGCGGCTCCGGAGGTGGCTTCGGCGGCGGCGGGGGCAGTTTCGGGGGCGGCGGTTCGTCGGGCGGCTGGTGAAGACAACAATGAGTGAGCAAGCACAACCATGGCATTACTGAGTGAATACGAACAGCGTCAGGTGGCCGAGGCGATCGCCCGGGTCGAGCGCGACACCGACGCTGAACTGGTCACCGTGCTGGCGGCGCGGGCCGATGACTACACCTATATCCCGTTGCTCTGGGCCAGCCTGGTGGCGTTGATCGTGCCCGGCATCGTGCACTACGTCTCGGGCTGGATGAACATGCACACGCTGTTGCTGGTGCAGTGGCTGAGTTTCGTTGTCTTGTGCCTGCTGTTCCGGATTCCGGCCCTGACCACGCGGCTGATCCCGCGCTCGGTACGTCACTGGCGCGCCTCGAACCTGGCGCGTCGTCAATTCCTCGAACAGAACCTGCACCACACGGTCGGCAGCACTGGCTTGCTGATTTTTGTCTGCGAAGCCGAGCGCTATGTGGAAATCCTGGTGGATGAGGGTATTTCCCGGCATTTGGACAACAAACAGTGGGAGCCCATAGTCGCTGCCTTTACCCGACAGGTTCGCCAGGGGCAGACGTTGCAGGGTTTCGTCAGCTGCATCGAGGCCTGTGGCGAGCTGCTCAAGGTGCATGTGCCGGTGACCCACGTGCGCAACGAATTGCCCAATCGGTTGGTGGTGCTGGGCTGACAGCTGCGAGTGAATTTTGTAGGACGCGGTCCTACAAGCGCTGATCGTTGTCCGGGCCATCGCCTGTCTGTGAAGCTCTCTCTACCAGCGAACGCCCCCGTGACGGGCGTTCGGACGTAAAGGGAGTTCATCCATGTCCAAGCATCAACTACACGACTCTTCTGCAGGGGCGGTGGCGATGGGTCGAGAAAACTCATCGTCAGCACGACTCACGGAGAAAGAGAAACAAGCCCTGTTGTGGAGCTTCCGGGGAAAAACCTCCTGGGAAATCGCCAGGATCCAGAATTGCTCAGAGTCCACGATCAATTTCCACTTTTCGAACATACTCCGAAAATTTGCGGTCAGCTCGCGCAGCGCTGCGCTGATCAAGGCCATCGAATCAGGCGTCATTGCCGTTGGAACGCTAAGGCCACGAGGCGCCCATGAATATGACTGACCCCCCCTATATCACTTTCAGCGGTTTGCTGTTGGGGCTGGGCATGTCTTCGACATTGCCGGCGATCAATGGTGAAGCCCTGTTTGGCGCTGTACTCGGGGCGTGGCTGGTCACAACGACCCGAAGTCACCTCAAGGTTTGGCAAAGTATTGGTTCGTTTCTGCTGTCGGCGGGAGTGGGGTATCTGTTCACCCCGGTGACCTTGCCACTGGTGCCGTTTCTGACGGGTGGAGTGGCTGCTTTCATCTGTGCATTGATGGTCATTCCCATAAGTATCAAAGTTATGCAGTGGATTGATAATGCACCCATTACAGAGATTCTCCGGCGTATCAGAGGTCGAGGGTGATGCATTGTCTGCGGGAAGTTTGTTTGAGGTTTTTTGAAGTGATTTTGTGAAGCGATAAGTATGACCTCATATGTCAATTTGCTGTTTAAGTCTGGACAGGATAGAGGTCATTTCACAAAGCCGGCGTTCCATTTCCCGCAGACGTTGCTTTTCTTCCAGCGCTGTTTGTAGTGCCGTTTGCTCACGTTCATCGAGGCGGCGCCATAATGCGAGGAGGGTGTTTTCCTCGGCGGTAACGTCGCTGTTGCTTTCTGCGGTAGGCACGGCCGCAGCGCGCAGGATGGGCCCCACGCCCAAGAGTAGCCAGTCCAGGGAGACGCCCCGTGACTGGGCAATTTCTACGCATTTGGAGTATGGCGTGCTGCCCCGACCTTTCCAGCTGCTGAGGGTTTGAGGGCTGATCTGCAGGGCTAGAGACAACGAAACGTCAGTTGTTGTGCCAGTAATCAGTTTTAAACGGGCCAAAACATTTTGTGGTTTTTTGCTACGCAATTTGAGCCTCTTCCTTTTGATATGCTCTTTTTGAGTATCTTGCTTATGCACAATGAATACTTTTTTTGTATGATTAATCGTTCATCAACTAGACAGAAGAAGAGTGATTGTTTGAAACTTTCTACAGGGTTGGGGAATATTTCCTACAGGATTTTCAAGTGCTTGTCGTGCGTTCTTCCATTACATGTCCTTATGTCCGGTAGTCGCTGTTTTAATGTCGGGGCGGGGTCTGTAAGTGTGCTAGCCAGTATTGCGTTTACGCCAGTCGATTTCCACTCAATGACCGCCGGGAGGCACGCATGAGTACTTACAAGATGGTTTGTCCCCATTGCTTGAGCCGGATGCGGATTCGCACCAGCGAGGGCCGCCATATATTCCTTCGGGTCGCCTATCTGCAATGCACCTCGGAAGCTTGTGGCTGGTCGGTGCGCGCGGAATTTGAAATGACCCATGAACTGTCGCCCAGCGGCATGCCCAATCCGTCCGTGCATCTACCTTGTGCCGGGCCGGATCTGCGGCGCGCTGCACGGCCTGTTGTACCAGCGCCGATGACGCAAAAGGCCTTGGAGGATCAGGGATGAAGGTGTTCGACGACCCGCACGAACTGGATCAGGAACTGTTGGGCATCGCCCAGGCCTTTCTGCGCCGTCACGAGAGTCACGGGTTGGCCAGCGACCAGGTGCTGTTCTGTCGCGCAGTGCGGCACCTGCAGGATCTCGATGTACCGATGCATGTGGCAGAGCGCCTGGTCAGCCATGCCTATGGCACGCTCAAGTGCGGCCATGATCGGCGGCGGCTGGACATCGCCGCCAGCACCGAAACCGTGGCCGTGGTGACGGATCCGGCCAATGGCCTGACTTGGGCGGTGCCCGTCGGCTTGATTGTCAAATACGTGATCAACTCGCCGAGCAATCGCAAGCTGCGCCTGGTAGAACCTTGAACAAGACGACCGTTCGCTCAGGCCCTGGACTGGACTTCCCGGGCCCGGCGAAAAATAACCCCGTGCCCTAATCCGTCATCGCCCCTAAAATAGCGTTCATTCTTCGTTATGCATCGCCTGAGGCGTTTTCTCCATGTCCGTTTCCGCAACTCCCACCCGCCTCACGCCTGATCACCACGCTCAATTCATCGATCTGTTGCACAGCAGCCTGGCGCAGAATGCGTTTATCAAGCTGGTGCTGGCCAAGTACGTCGGCGACGAGGCAGATCTGCAGCGCATCATCATCAAACAACTGACGGTCAAGGAGCAGGCGTGCCTGTCCTTCGTCTATCGCTACAAGACGCGCGACATCACCAAGAACTTCCCGCTCGAAGAGGGCGTGGCAACGGTTGCCGACTTGTTGCCGCAAGCGTTCAAGAACGCGCACTTGCTGTCGCTGACCGACGAGGCACAGCTCGAATACAGCAAGAAGGGCAAGAGTTCGCTGTTCAAGAGCAAGCCCCAGCAACTGCGCGAAGTGCCCTCAGCCGAGCACAACCGCGAGAAGAATCGCTTCCTCGACCTCGGCCGGCCGTTCCTCGTCGACCTCGGCGTGACCAACAAACAACACGAACTGATTCCGGCGATGTCGCGCAAGTGGAAGCAGATCAACAAGTTCATCGAAGTCTTCAGCCATGCCCTGACGTCCTCGCCGCTGGCGCTGGACAAGCCGGTGCAGGTGGCGGACTTCGGCTCCGGCAAGGGCTACCTGACCTTTGCCATTCATGATTACCTGCGCAACACCTTGAAAGCCGAAGGCGTGGTGACCGGCGTCGAGCTGCGCGAGGACATGGTCACGTTGTGCAACGCCGCCGCCGAGCGCCTCGAACACCCGGGTCTGGTGTTCAAGTGTGGCGATGTGCGCAGCGTGGCGCCGAGCGAACTGGATGTGATGATCGCCCTGCATGCCTGCGACATCGCCACGGATTACGCGATCCACACCGGCATCCGTTCCGGCGCGTCGATCATCATGTGCTCGCCGTGCTGCCACAAACAGATTCGCCTACAGATCCAGAGCCCGGCGCTGCTCAAGCCGATGCTGCAATACGGCCTGCACCTGGGGCAGCAGGCGGAGATGGTCACCGACAGCCTGCGCGCGCTGTTCCTTGAAGCCTGTGGTTACGAGACCAAGGTCTTCGAGTTCATCTCCCTGGACCACACCAACAAGAACAAGATGATCCTGGCGGTCAAGCGCGCCGAGCCGGTGGACCCGGCCCAGCTGTTGCAGAAAATCGACGAACTCAAAGCCTTCTATCAGATCAGTGAGCACTGCCTGGAAACCCTGCTGCGCGCTGACGGCTTGCTCGGCTAGGCCGTGGCCGGGCGCGCTGGCTGCACCGCCGTCTTGCGCCCCAGGATCACCGTGACGATCACCCCGGCGGCGAACAGCCAGGTGATCGGCTCGACGTGCTCGCCGAAGAACAGCGCTGAAAAGGCGATGGTGAAAAAGATCTGCAGCAATTGGATTTGACTGACCCGGGCGATGCCACCCATGGCCAGCCCGGCGTACCAGGCGAAGAAGCCGATGAACTGCGAGAACAGCGACACGTAACCGAAAGCCCACCAGGTTTTGCTCGAGATCGCCCCTTGGTGCTGTAGGGCCAGGTACAGTACCGGGCCGATCAACAGCGGCGTCGACAGCACCAGCGCCCAGCAGATCACCTGCCAGCCGCCCATCTCTTTGGCCAGGCGTCCACCCTCGGCGTAGCCCAGGCCGCCGACGGCAATCGCCCCGAGCATCAGCAGATCGCCAGCCTGGATGCTGCCCGCGCCACTGATCAGCGCATAACCCAGGACCAGCGCACTGCCCAATGCGGCGCAGGCCCAGAAGGCTTT